>NZ_CP178576.1:0-4751215 GCF_047300805.2 Erwinia sp. LJJL01
TATAATTTTTTTTTTTTTTTTTTTTTTTTTTTTTTTTTTTTTTTTTTTTTTTTTCACTGATGAGATGATGATGATGATGAGAGATGAGATGAGAGATGAGATTATTGTTACTGAAATTAGTTTATGAATTTATTATTTATTAAATAAAATAAATTAATGATGATCAGGTGATCATTACTGATCATGATCAGGCCACCAGGAAATGGCAAAAAAAAATTTTTTTTGGAGAAATTTACTCAGCCACTGAGAGAAAAAAAAAAATGAATGATTTTTCCACCAGACTGAGGCATGCTCAGGCTCACTGGCATCATCCAGGAGGAGGCTGGCCAGGCTGATGATCAGCCACCATTTCATTCTGTCACCCAGCCACCAGGCCACCCCATGGCATCAAATTCAGGTGGTGGTGGAGAGAGAGGCTGGAGAGAGATCAGGCTGAGCCAGGCAGTGGTGGTGGCATGGCAGAGAGAAAAAAAAAAAAAAAAAAAAAAAAAAAAAAAAAAAAAAAAAATTTTTTTTTTTTTTTTTTTTTTTTTTTTTTTTTTTTTTTTTTTTTTCCAGGCTGGCAAGGTGGCCATGGCATGGCATGGCATGGCACCAGGCTGGCATGGCATGGCATGGCACCAGAAATTATTTTATTAAATTAAATTTTTTTTTTTTTTTTATTCAATTAAAAAAAATTAAATCAAATATTCACACACATGGCATGGCCAGGCTATTTTTCATGATCATGGCATGGCATTTTCTTCCAGGCATGGCATGGCATGGCATTCATGGCACCAGGCATGGCATTGCATTGCATTGGCATGGCATGGAGAGAGAGAAGATGTTCAGAGAGAGGCAATGGAGGAGGCAGTGGCAGGCTATAATGGAGGAGAGAGAGAGAGAGAAATTTTTTTTTTTTTTTTTCCAATTTTTTTTTTTTTTTTGGCATGGCACCATGGCATGGCACTGAATTAATTTTAATTATTATTTTAATTTAATTATATTATGCTGTTGTTTGTTTGTTTGTTCGGTTGTTCGGTTCAACTGCGCCGTTGCCGCCGACGACTACATGATCGATCTACACACCGACGAATTTTCTGTCGGGAAAAAAATCGAAAAAACTATAATTAGTCACACCGGACTAAATTATTCACTAAATTTATATATATTCAATTATTCATCATTCAATCAATTATTATTCATTATTTGAAAATTGATCATCATTTCATTCACATCATCCACACACCACCATCCTTTCATTCAGTGACAGGAACCATGCACATTCAAACACTTATCTCTCATCGCGCAGGCTCCCGTTGGTCAACGACCTGCGAGTTGCCAGAGCATTATTCTTGTCAGTCTGCCGGGCCGTGAGAGAGTCATCTCTCGTCACCTTACTTTCCTAACAATGCCCTACGGTCAGCGCTTCTCGGTTGAGTTTCTCTCTCTCTCTCTCTCTCTCTCTCTCTCTCTCTCTCTCTCTCTCTCTCCTACCCGCCACTACCCGTTTCTCTCTCTCTCTGCTCGCCGGCCCCGCAACCCGCCTGTGTGTGTGTGTGTGTGTGTGTGGGGCAGCGAGGAGGATTGTGCTGCATTTGTTTCAGGCGCTCCATAACAGCCACCACATCCTCTCCGCGCAGCCCCTGACCAACTTCGATCGCCAGGCATTCACGACTAAAATTATCCACTACAGTTAGGGCACGTATCCGACGCCCGTTGAACAGATTATCAGCAACAAAATCCATGCTCCAGCACTGATCTAATGCGGTCACTTCTGGACGGGCGTGTCGGTGCCTGGCTGTAACATGCCTGAGTGGTCGTTTTGCTCGCAGATTCAGTCCTTCCTGACAGTAAATTCGGTGGGTTTCCTTGTGGTTGACTAACCAGCCTTCCCTGCGCAAAAGAATATGAATGTGCGGGCAACCATAGCGGATCCGTGTCTCCGCAATTTCTCTTATCCGGTGAGTCAGGGCCCTGTCATCACGACAACTGCGATAGAGGTATACCGTGCGACTCTGCATCATTAAACGGCAACCACGACGCAGCCCGATACGATAGGCGTCCAGCAGGTAAGTCACCGCTTCACGCTTCTGAATGGGCCTCAGAACTTTTTTCGAATGACATCCTGGAGCATTTCCTTATCCAGACTGAGGTCCGCCACCAGACGCTTAAGCCGTTGGTTTTCGTCCTCAAGCTGCCGCAAACGGCGCAGTTCTGTTACGCCCATACCGCCAAATTTTTTCTTCCAGTTATAAAAAGTGGCTTCAGAAATACCCATCTTTCTGCACACTTCCTCCACCCGAGTGCCTGTTTCGGCCTGTTTAAGGGCGAATGCTATCTGTTCTTCGGTATAACGGGTCTTTTTCATGGTTGATATGCCTCTCAGTGAGATGAAAGAAAGACCGGATACTTTAGTTTAGGATGGCACTGTTTTCAGGGAGGAGATCAAGTCAAGTCACATGCACCTTTCAAACAAATTCCAAATCTCCAATCGATAGTATAAATTAGAAATATTCATCAGTACTGTTTTGAGAGGTTTATTACCCCTCTCAAAATGTGTTCTAGTTGTCGCAATAAATAATTGGAACAGCATTAGCCTCTTTTACAGCATGAGAAAAAGAAGACAAGATCCATAGCAGTTGAATCACATGAGGCTTAACCGGTTTTTTTCTTCGCAAATTAATGAACTCGCGCTCTATCTCTTTTTTGGATAAAAATGAACAGCTAAGAATGCATTTTCTATGCAATTTAACATCCTTAAAAAGGTCGTCAAGGTATTTCCTAATGTTTTTAGTGTCACCTTTTCTTACCTTTTTTATCTTGGTTGATACTGACTTTTTATTGTAAACTCCAGTATAGTTTTTATTGAATTTTCTCTTTAATTTAACAGTAAAATCAGCAGTATTAAAATACATATATCCAAGATTTTTATACCCTGACCAACAACGTCATGAAGTTTACTTGCTGATGTGCTTTTGTCACCATGCTTTGAATGAATGAAACAAATGCATGACTCCGCTTTATTAAATGTGATATGGTCTGCCCATTCATTCCCTAAGTCATCGCAAAAGATGTAATCATCCCCACTATGAATGTTTTCCACCACATCAAACATGGAATCATTAGAGAACTTATCCATTCCTTTTAAAAGCAAACCTTTCTCACTTGAGACGTTTTTTATATTAGTTTTAGGGACAAGCATTTCTAATATGCTATTGATTTCCGATAAGCCTGAAGAGTCCTCGAAACAATTACCCATAAAATACATATAGCATGGGTCAGTAAACGTAATGCTGTAGAAACCATTTTTAAAGATAAAACTTTGCAAAGTTATATCTTTAGAGTTGTATGTAACTTTTATTTTTTTTAGAACAGTAGAGTCAATCGTTAGTGTTTTGTTATTTTTTCGTATCTTAGCCTTTCCAAGCGGCACTTGAATATTCAAGTCAGGTTTTATTTCATAAACTTTTTCAAGTTTACGAAGCAACCGATTTACTTGTATTTCATTTAAAATGCAATCGGTTCCATCAGGCAATTTGTATTTTAGTATGGCGCCTTCCGATTGTAACTTTTCATATAATGAAGTACTTTCTATTAATAAGGCACTTGGCACAGTAGCGCTTAAAACCTCACTTAAATCTTTTTGTTTTGCAAAAGAATTGAGGAAATCCTTAACCCCGCCACCTTGCCTTATCAGACAAAGCTGATTATAAGACCATATCGCAATTTCATCGAAATTAACTCTCTGTGACGCCTCTACCAATCGTCCTGAACCAGAGATTGTCTTAATTATTGCACCTTGCCTAAGTTTTAAGTAATAAGGTATTGACCTGCCAGCAGCATGAGTAGAGTAAGAACCTTTAAGATCTGCTGATTCTGCAGATCTATTTCTGATTGCCTTATCTGAATTAGTTATTGTTCTTGTGGATATTTTTTGGAATAAAACATCAGAATCATTAAAGGTGCTAGCCAATAAATTACTCGAGACTAAATTAAAATTCCTTTCAATATCATCTGAAATATTTGCACAGCTTTTCTTTATTATTGCCACACTATTATCAAACTCAAGAATTAATATAAAGGCATAAATTTTATCTTGGTAGTTCTCTCCGCCCTCGATCTCCCCAATAAAATACACTGGTTTGAGTGTTGGGAAGATTCGCAATGAATATTTATAAGGGATGTCATTTTCAATTAATCTTTTGTCAATTCTAAACGCCTCTAATAGGTAATCACTACCAGGTTCAATATTGTCATCTGCAGCATCCAAAATATTAGTTATTTCAACGTCTGTTATTGTTCTGTTTCTATTGTCTTCTGGTATTATTAAGTTATAGAATTGAATGTTTTTTGTAAGTTCTAATCTATCAATCATCATAAAACTCCTGTTAGTATTTGACACATGTTCATGATTGTACATTCCCTTATAAATCACACCATTAATATTTATCTATCAATCATAAGGTTGAACAGGCGAATCGCTAATGGCAGATTATTTTTACCGACGAGGTTCTCGCCCAAGAAGACTATGTTGCCCTTCAGAGGGATATTAACTGTCTCAAAATTACGAAAGTTGAGTATCTTTAAATTTGCAAAACACATAACACCCCCTATAAATCAACTTATCAAATCTAGCCATCATGTTTTTACTAAATTTATTGTATTGGCACAGCACTGCAGCAAGTGGTAGTTAATGCCTCAATTGGATTTATGTTCCATCGTTCACATTCTCATGCAGAGCCAAACCTTATCTTCTCCAAACCTACTTACAAAATCTTTCGCCTGCCTAGACGTCGTTGTTCCAGTTAAACCTTCATTACTTCAGCCACAGGATAGTAGCTATCCCCGCCAACATACCACAGTGTTTTTACGCTCAGAAATAAGTGCGCTATAGGCTTTAATTTGGGTCTTGAAATTATTTCTGGGGTGTTATCCAGCTTGTTGGAATAAGTTTTACGCCATTACGCCAGCGATCAGAGACTGCATCCTGAAACCAGTCATCTTTAAGGTCTGCATGGTCCATAACTATTATTTGTAAATCAGGGGCGAGCGTTTTAGCAGCGTGGTTGATTAGGCTGAACAGCCGATTTACAGCGTTCTGATCTTCATTCTTCAGAGCGTCAATAGAACCATCATTATCTTTTTCAGGTGGATAATGCGCCTGCGATGGCTGATCGAGAATTAGAAATCCTGGCACGGGGCGTTTTTTTTGACGGAACCAGCGATGAAGGGCCAGATGTGCCAAAATATGGTAGCCGACCCAATTTTCCCCGCTGCCCATACGGAAAAGTGGTACCGGTCCGTCCAAGGTATCTGCCACCACGGTGAGTTTGCGGATATCTAGACGCAGGTTGCTTCCCTGATGTTCTAGATCGAGAAGCTCCGAATATTCAGTCATATAATGGCCGATTATATTGAGGAAGGCCGCAAGTTTCTCTCGTACAGCAGTCGGATCCAATTTGTTTTCAAGGAAACTTACAGTTAATTGCTGATTTTCTAACCGGGTGCGAAGACCCGAATATTGCTCTGCATCGCTGACAGTTTCAAGATACTGTGCGATTTTCCCCAGAGTCCGCGCCTGCAGCATAAAGTTTTCCTGCTGTACTCGCAGATATTCAGCTTGTTGGATGCAATCACTGATTTTTTTCTGATTCTCTCGAAGATTATTGAGGAGAGTATTTTCCTGTATTTGGAGGGCTGCTAAGCGCTTCTGGAGCCTTGGATTTTCTGCTTCTACCGCCTCAAGTTGTCGGCTCAATTCATTGAGTGAATGGTTGAGTTGAGCAACAGAAGGAGCAACGTTTTCGAGGTGACTTTCGCAAAGAGGACAAAGCTGCGATACCTCTGAGGACTTTATCAAATTCACTACGCTGAGTCTCGCACGCTGCTCCCGCGCCTCTCGCTCATAGCCGGTTGATTCGGAAGTAAACGCCCGCGTTTCACGTATCTCGCTATTCAGTCTCTCAAGCTCAGTACGCATCCCTTGACGTTCTGAGCGCAGTCGCATCAATTTGTCATCATGATCACTTACTACAACTGCATCTGAAAATACTCCTCGCTCGCTCAAGCTTTGGAGCAAAGTCATGCAGGCCTCATAGTTTACAACTACGGTTCGATCGTCGGTAAGCCCTGCCATTTTAGCTTCTTCAAGAAGAGCTTTTGCACGCGGAAATGTGGCGTCATCCAGCGATTCAGCTTCCCGTACCAACCTTTCAAGCTGACGCAGTAGTTTTCGCGCATCGTCCAATTGGGCTTGCTGTAAGAGCCGCTCTTCATCCATTGCGCCAAGAAAATAAGGAAAGGTGTCCCGGATAGCCTGCGCTATAAAACCATCATCTTGGCGATGAAACAGACGCTGTTTATTATCAATATCGTTCTGATCCTGGAAACAAAAAAGAAGCGAGTGGCGGAAATTTGCCTCCAGAGAGGGTCGAGTAGGACTCGGGGGACGGTGTTCGTTTTCATTAATGCCGATTGCCGTTCCCAGAAATTTCTCCACAGCGTTGACTGTAGTGTTTTTGTGGAGAGTTGCGCCATCGGGAATCGACAGGAAGCTCCCGCGGGCAATATAGATGTCGCCGTGAGACTGTGTACCGGCATCTGGATTGCGTCGCGCGATAAAGATTTGGCTATCATTCAGTTGAAAAAGGATCCCATACCATTTCGTACATTTGCGGATAACGCCATCGGCTACGTAACATTCGCTTCGCCCGGTAACGTAATCAATAATATCAATTATTGCTGATTTACCCGTTTTGGATGCGCCGGTCAAGATGTTCAGTTGACCGGGATGAAGGGTGATTTCACGTCGTTCTCCCCCGTGGTTGTAAATCACAAGGCTGGCTATCTGAAGACTCATGGCGCTATCCCCCATGCAGCATAAATAGTCGCTGTTGTACCAGCTGCTGCGAGCCAACGCCCCAGAAATGCCGCACGTTCAATGCATTCTCCGGCTTCCTGAGTAAACAGTGGCGTTCGTTTTTCTGTAGGTGAGAGCAGTTTAGCTCCTTTCTTTAAGTCACCATTTTCATCCAAGCAAAGAGCGCTCTGCCTTGTACCAAATAATATGCTCTCACGGGTAATACCGTTTAGCCGCCTGACTCTGTCGGGGAAATTAATCATCGTATCTCGGTTGTCCTGGCACCATGCCAATAGTGACGTTACGGTTGTAGCAGGCAGAGCCTTGCGTGTTTTCTGATGAAGAATTATCGGAAGTATTATAAAGGCTAGTGCAAAGGGTAATGAGCAACCGGTCTTTTTATTGAATTCTGACGATGTATTGGCTATAAGCAATACGCAGAAAGCTGGGTTGAAGAGGTAGCTCTCCTCGATGGGACGGGAAGACCAAGGCTCCATCATCAATCATCTCCTTTCTGTTCATCACTATTATTCTGCATGAAGTCAGGGTGCCACCCCACGGCGTATCGGTTAGCCAAAATATGGTAGCTTCCGTGGGTAAGAAACCGCTCTCGTAGGCTGCGGAGAGGAAAACATGCCTGCTGTTCTGCCCATGCGAACAGGTCCTTTCCAGAACGTATACGATCGGACTCATCACTATCAGGTAATAAATCGTCTTTCTGTGCGGCGAATCGTGGCTGCCAAGCCTCAATGAGGTCTTGCTCGAACGTTTTAAGCTCATCATTAAGCAATAATTCTTCTCTAACCCATTTTGAGCGTTGCTCTGAAGCTCGATAATAATCACGGATGGCATACTCAATACGTGCCGAACCGAGATTTATCTTACGCAATTGATTGACAAAGGGTCGACTATCTAGCTGAGCGATCACTTCTTGAGGAGGAGAAAATGACCGAAAATCTACAGGTAATGAGGAACGTCGAAACTCCTCTCGCAGTTCATCAATGCGAGATTCAATAGCCAGCACTGGGATGCTGCCCACCTCATTGCCGCTGAGCATACGTATCACTTGGTCGAACCACCAGCCTTCTAAACGCTCAGTGAAAATTTCGATATGCTGTCTTCCTACAGCACGGTGCAACTGCCGGTAAATATCTTCTTTAACATCAGTAATCGAAGGAGATCGATCAAGTACATATATTGATCTTAACAGAGCAAATCGAGCCTCCTCCGGTAAGATCTTATAGGCGTTGAAAGCTTCTTGTAGCGCGCGGTTATTTGAACTGTTTGCAGTCGTGAGTAACAATAAATCGGCTTGAGCCTCGTTACGACTTTCTGTTCGTAATAGAAATGACGCCGAATTCGAAGGTGCCAAACCAGTTGTTATTAGAAAGTGACGAGTTCTTGAGAAACCGCCACAATCGGTGGCTACACTTTTTATCCAGATGAGTAGCGTTTTCCAAAGGTCAACGCTGCTGTCAGTCAGGTTTCCAGTTTTGGCTTTATGATGTTTGGTCTGGATAAGATGAATCGGTAAGCCGTTTGCCTCAAAAGCTATATCATCAAACTTTTCAATTGAGATCCTGAACTCTGGTGAATCCAGAGTAGCTTCCAGTCCTTTTAGCAATGCGTAGCGACACTGATACAGATAGCCAGTGGCCGACGCGCTGGCCTCATGCGCGTTACTCATCCCGTCACTCCGTTAATTTATCGATAATATTTTCTAACTGAAATCCAATCAATTTACTACTGTCAACATCCAAGATTCTGAAAAATACTTTATGAGGGGGGCCCTAGATAGCCTAATCAGTCCAAGTACAACATCCGCCCCCCAAGTAAGCAACGTCCACTCTTGGTATGTGCAGACTGTTAGACCTCGTTGCACTCTTAGTGATAGATTCTTCGATGCTCTCGTTAGTTATGCTAACGTTAAGGGTTAAGCCATAGTAACGATCACCACATTCCGAGGATTGCTCAATCTGATTTGTTTAATCCGCAACTATTGGTGGTCATTTTGGTGGTCTTGACAGGATGAAGATTCAAGTTTAGCTTGCTTATTAGCCAGTTACTGGCAAAGGTGATCCCAGTCAGAGGAGCCAAATTCTATTCTCATCGCACTGTATGGATCCTGTTGCTATCCAGGTTCAACAAGCCCGCGTGAAAAACCTCCCGATGTTTCTTTAGTCTCCCCTCTCGCCAAAAAATTGCTTGCTTTTCCCGCTGCCTGCTAAGTAACCTGTCGAGGTTCATACACCTTTAAACTTTATGAAACGGATTTTCATGAAACGGACTTTTCTTGCGGACGCCCGTCCACAAAAGACGCTGGGACGCATTCTCGCCGGGCTGCTCTTCGCTGGCGCTTCCCCGTTACTGGCTGCCACGCCATCCGACGCGCCCGACCGGGCTGCTTCCGCTATTGACGCGCGCGAACAGCAGCGCCAGCAAGAGCGCGAGCGCGCCCTGCAAAGCCAAAATAACCCGCAGTCCGATGTGCGCCTTGCCCGCCCTGAGCTTGAGCGAACCCCATATCCCGCTGATGAGCAACCCTGTTTTACCCTCAACCGCATCGCCCTGGTCGGTGAGTCTGCCGGGCGTTTTCAGTGGGCGCTGAAAGCCGCCGCTGACGCCAAAGGGCGCTGCCTGGGCGGCCAGGGCATTGTGCTGGTGATGAATCAGGTGCAAAACGCCATACTGGCTAAAGGCTGGGTCACCACCCGCGTGATGGCGCAGGAGCAGGACCTGACCACCGGCGTGCTGACCCTGACCCTGCAGCCCGGGCGCATCGGGGAGATACGCTTTGAGCAACCCGTTTCGTGGCGCGGGCGACTGTGGAACGCCCTCCCCGCCTCATCGGGCGACATGTTGAATCTACGCGACATTGAGCAGGGGCTGGAGAATTTCCGGCGGGTGCCCAGCGCCGCGGCCGATATCAAAATCGTCCCCGGCAGGCAAGATGCCACCAGCGACCTGCTGGTCAACTGGCAGGAAGCCCGGCCGGTGCGGCTTAGCCTGGGGCTGCATGACAGCGGCTCTAAAAGTACCGGACGGTATCTCGGTTCCGCCACGTTAGCCCTTGATGCCCCCTTTGCGCAGAACGACCTCTTTTACGCCAACGTGGGTAAAGATCTGTTCCAGCACGGGCCGTTTGGCAACCGCTCGCACACCCTGAACTACTTTTTCCCGCTGGGCTACTGGGGTGTTGCCGCCAATTACAACGACTACACCTACCACCAGAATATTCCCAACGCCAACGAAGTGCTGCGCTACAGCGGTAAAAGCAACAATGCTCAGCTGACGCTCTCCCGGCTGCTGTACCGCGACCAGTCGCACAAAATCACGCTCAACCTGCGCGGTTACCGCAGGCACTCGACTAACGCCGTAAACGACATCGATATCGAACAGCAGAAGCGGCGCACCGCCGGCTGGGAGCTGGGGCTTAACCAGCGCAGCTACCTTGGGACCACCACTCTGGACGCCAATATCACCTGGCGGCGCGGGACCGGCGCGTTCAACGCCCTTCCCGCCCCGGAAGAGTCGCGTCATGAAGGCAGCGCTCGCACGGGAATGGTGCTCGGGGACCTGGGGATCAATCAGCCCTTTACCCTGGGTGGGCAACCCTGGCGGATTTACACCAGCCTGCGCGGGCAGTGGAGCCCGAACGCGCTGACGCCCCAGGAGCGCATGGCGATTGCCGGACGTTACACGGTGCGTGGCTTTGACGGCGAACAGGTGCTGTCCGGGGAAAAAGGCCTGCTCTGGCGTAACGATATCGCCTGGAACGTATTCGCACGCGGCCACGAGCTCTACCTTGCGGCCGACTATGGGCGGGTAGGCGGCCCGGGTACCCGATACCTGGTCGGTCACCAGCTTGCGGGCAGCGCGGTTGGCGTACGCGGCGCGCTGTGGGGCCGGTTCAGTTATGACCTGTTTGCTGGCCTGCCGATCTACAAGCCAGCAGGCTTCCACACCTCGGGTGCCACGGCAGGCTTTAGCGTTAATCTGGAAATCTGAAACCCGGCAGGGCGTGATTACGCCCCCTTTTTTGACAATGGACGAAACGGACTGACTTTACTCAGGGAAGAACCTCATGAACAAACATTGCTATCGCCTGATATTTAGCCGCACCCACGGAGAGCTGCGGGTCGTATCCGAACTGGCCCGCAGCTGCAGCAGCGAACCCGGACAGCATCGCGGTGCCGGCATCGCGGCGGAGAACCGTTTATGGGTGACCCTGCGGCGTGCGGTATGGCTGCTGGGGCTGGCAATGTTTGCCGCGCCGGTGATGGCCAGCGGCATTGTGGCCGACGGCAGCGCCGCGCCCGGCCAGCGGCCGGAGGTGATCGCCACCCAGAACGGCCTGCCGCAGGTCAATATCACCGCCCCTAACCAGGCCGGGGTGTCGCATAACCAGTATCAGCAGTTCGACGTCGATCACAAAGGCGCCATCCTCAACAACTCGGCGGTCATGACCTCCACCCAGATGGCCGGCATGATCCAGGGCAACCCCAATCTCAATCCCAATAGCGCGCCGGCGCGGGTGATCCTCAACGAAGTGAACAGCAATAATCCCAGCCAGCTGCGTGGCTTTCTGGAAGTCGCCGGCGGCAAGGCGCAGGTGATTGTGGCTAACCCTGCCGGGATTGTGTGCAACGGCTGTGGCACCATTAACGCCGGGCGCATGACGCTGACCACCGGCAAGCCGCAGATGAACGCAGACGGCAGCCTGGCGGGATACCAGGTTGAGCGCGGCGTGATAAGCGTTGAAGGGGGCGGCCTCAACGGTGACGCCCGTCATGATACCGGGTACGTCGACCTCCTCGCCCGTGCGGTAAAGGTTAACGCCGGGGTCTGGGCCAAAGAGGAAGTCTCGGTGGTCGCCGGCCGCAACCGTATCAGCGCGGATGGAAAAAGCGTGGCGCCGCTCTCAGATAACGGCAGCGCTAAGCCCCAGCTGGCGATAGACATGGGCCAGATGGGCGGCATGTACAGCGGCAGTATCCGCATGATAGGCACCGAAGCCGGGGTGGGCGTGCGCAATCAGAACGCGCAGGTTCAGGCAGGCAAAACGCTGACCGTCAGCAGTGAGGGCAGGCTCAGCTGGCAATCAGATGCGCAAAATGCGGCCACGCAGGCCGGTGGCGATATCAGGATGGCGGCCAGAGACGCCGTCGACTATCAGGGTAAGTTACACGGCGGCGGCCAACTCTCCGTACAGAGCCGCGAGGGTAAGCTGACGCAGTCAGGCACCCTCGCCGCGGCGGGTGATGTGCAGCTCAACGCCGCTCGCAGCATAGCGAGCAGCGGGCACCTTCTGGCGGGCAGCGATGCCAATAGCCAGATCAACCGCGATGCCAGCCTGCGCCTGGAAAGCCAGGGCGATATTCGCGCCAGCGGCAGCCTGCTCAGTAAAAAAGAGATTGATGTGAGCGGACGCCGGGTCGACATCAGCGGCGCGCACGTCGCGGCCAGCCGCGCCCGGCTAAACGCCCGGGAAGGCGGCGCGGCGCTGCGAGATTCAGCGATAGACAGCAAACAGTTGGTCATCAACACCGCCGCTGATATTGATGCGCGCCAGGCTCAGGTGAAGGCCGGCCGCTGGGACGTCACTGCGAACAACCTGTTCAATCAGCAGGCTACCTGGTCCCAGACGGGAACTGGTGAAAGTCGCTTCGCGCTGACGGGGCGGCTGGACAACAGTGACGGCACCATAGAAAGCCGCCAGCTCAGTTTCAGCGCGGCGGCGCTGACCAACTCGCGCGGCAGCCTGCTGGCACTCGATAATGCGGCGCAGCAGTGGCAAGTCAGTGGCCTGCTCGACAATGCGGGCGGCGAGATCGGCAGCAACGGCGACCTGCGGCTTGACGCCGGCAGTCTGGACAATCAGAACGGCACGGTAAAAACCCAGGCCGCGCTGGCGGTGAACACCTCCGGCGCGGTCAACAACGCAGGTGGTAACCTGCTGGCCGGAAACGCCCTGACGCTCAGCGCGGGCGGTGACGTCAGCAACGAGTCCGGCACCCTGAGCGGCGGCCAGCTCACCCTCAGCGCGGCGGGGCTGCTCGCGAATGGCAAGGGTGAAATCAGCGGTCAGTCGCTGACGCTGACGACCGGCAGTCTGGATAACGCCCTGGGTAAGATCGTCGCCCAAAACGATGTCACCCTGACGTCGCAGCAGGGGCTGAACAATGCCGGCGGCTGGCTTGAAGCCGGAAATGGCCTCGCGTTAAACGCCGGGGGCGACTGGGATAACCGTGGCGGTATCGCCCAGGGCGGCCATCAGGTCAACGCCAGTGCGCTGTCGCTCGACAATACTGGCGGCAGGCTGCAGTCCGGTGGTGACCTTAGCCTGAATAGTTCAGGCGATATTGTTAACCGCACCGGCAAGCTGACCGCGCAGCAGGCACTCAGTGTCAACGCAGGCGCGGCCAGCCTGTTTGACAACGACGACGGTTCGCTGCAGAGCGGCGGCGCCCTGACCCTGCAGGGCGGACGGCTGAACAACCGTCAGTCGGGGCGGATTTACAGCCAGAACGCGCTGTCACTCAGCCTTGACGGGGAATGGAACAACCAGGGCGGCACCTTGACCGGCAGCGGCAGCAGCTGGGTGCGCGCTGCAAACCTGCTGAATGCTCAGGGGGCTATCAACGCCCTCGACAGCCTGGACATGCAGTTCAGCGGAAAGCTGGATAATGGCCAGGGACGTATTTTCAGTCAGCTGTCGCAAACGCTCAACGCGCAGGACATTGTCAATGTTGGTGGCTGGATGGGCAGCCAGGGTAGCTGGCACGCCGTCAGCGGCAGCTTTGACAACGCGCAGGGCAGCGTGCAAAGCCAGCAGGATGTGCAGCTTGCAGCGAACTGGCTGGGCAATGCGCAAGGCGCCCTGCAGTCGGCGGCGGACCTGGTGCTGCACGTTGCGCAGGATATCGATAACCACGGCGGCAAGGTTTCCGCGCAGGGGCTGCTTGCCGTGCAGGGCTCGACTGCGGATGCCCACGCCGGGGCAATCAACAATGCGGGCGGCCAGTGGCTGGCGGGAGAGGCGCTGAACATTGCCGCCCTGAGCCTGAACAACAGCCAAAACGGTCAGCTGTACAGCCAGAAGCTGCTGCGCCTGAAACTGAACGGCGAACTGGACAACCGTGGCGGCAGGCTGCAGAGCGGCGACGCGCTGTCGCTTGACGCACAGGCACTGAACAATGCCGGCGGCACGACAGACGCCCGGCAGGCGCTAACGCTGCGCATCCTCAGCCTGCTTGATAATACTGGCGGGACAATACGCAGCAACGGTGACCAGCGGGTCACGGCGGGCGATATCAATAACCGACAGGGCGTATTCAGCAGCCGCGGTGACATTGACCTGGCCACGGCACAGCTGGACAACGCCGGCGGCACGCTGATCGGTCAGGGTGCAGGCACCTATCACATTGCGCGGCTTGACAACCAGCAGGGCAAGGTTCACAGCGCTGCATCGCTGACGCTTGACGCCACGCGGGTGAATAACCAGGGCGGCCAGCTCGTCGCCATGCAGGCGCTGAGGCTCAGGGCGGACGCGCTGGACAACAGCGCTCAGGGGACGCTCAGCAGCCAGGCGTCGCTTGACCTGCAAGCTGACAGCCTGAACAACCGCGACGGCGGCCTGATCCTCGGCACCACCCACGCCGGCATCCGCGCGCGCGACATCGACAACGCAGCGGGACGGCTGCAAAGTGCGGGCACCCTCACCTTCACGGATGTCGCCACACTGGATAACCGCCAGGGACGACTCCTTGCCAACGGTAATATCGCCATTAATGCCGGACTGTCGCCGGGCGCCTCACCGCTCGCCCTGCGCAATCAGGGCGGACGGGTAGAGAGTGCCGGTGACCTGACTCTGCATACGCGCACCCTGGAAAATCAGCGCGGCACCCTGCTCGGTCTGCAGTCGCTCACGCTGAGCGCGCAGCAGGATTACATCCGCACCGCGGGCGAAACCGTCAGCAGCAACGGTAAGGTGACGTTCTCTCTGAGCGGTGCCTTTACCAACCTGGCGGACTGGCTGTTGCCGGGCGAACTTATCCTTAATGCGGCCAGCATCACCAATCCGGCTGTCCTGGTGGGCAAAACACTTCAACTGACGACCGGGACCCTGCAAAACAGCGGGCGCATTGAAGCGGACACCATGACGATGAACGTCGATACCCTGGACAACGCCGCGGCGCTGATGGGCGACGATATCACCGTGCGTGCGCGCACGATTGACAACCACGGCCAGCCTGCGGTCATCGCAGCGGCCCACCGCCTGACGTTGCAGGCCGGCGAGCGCCTGAGCAACCGGGATGGCGCCCTGCTCTACAGCGGCGACAGCCTGTCGCTTCACAGCGATGACCTGATTGAGAACCGGGCGAGCTTTATCGAAGCGGACGGCGACCTGGCCGTCGAGGCCCGCCGGCTGGACAATCTGCGCGAAGGGCTGGAGATCCAGCGCGATGCAGAAAAGAGCGACTACAAGTGGCATCGCTATAACTACTACTGGCGCACCTATGGTTCGGCGGTCAACCCCGATAAAAGCACCATGGCACCGACCACCCAGCAGCTGACCTTCCAGGATGACGCGGCGGCGCAGAGCAACCGCTACGGCACCCTGCTGGCCATTGATGCGGCGGGCAAGCGCGCGCAGGTGCGCGTCAAAGACAACAAAGGCCAGCTGACCGACCTGTGGGTTAACTACCTGGCGCTTAAGCCGAATGCCGACGGCAGCTACGCGATGACGTTCTATGAAACGCGTGGGGGAAACCAGCTGGCAACCATCCCGACGCCCTATCAAAACGGCTTCCACTGGGAGCACGACTGGACGCAGGTGCTAACCTGGGACCCCGAAAAGCACATTGATATCGACAGCGCACCGTTTATTACCGATTACAACAATTTCCGCGAACGCTCAGAGAGCGGCACGGTGACCCGCGACAGGCTGGTTTCCGAAGGCATCGGCGCGCGCATTCTGGCAGGCGGCAATATGCTGCTGCGCATTACCGGGCAGTTGCTCAATGACGCCAGCGTCATCACCGCCGGTGGCAACCTGACGCAGGATGGCGGTGGCAGCGTGGACAACCGCGGTTACTCGGTCAATGAACGGCGGCAGGCAGTGATTGTCGACCATTACGACAAGGACACCCATCACTGGTATCCGACGTTCAACCGCGATGAAACCACGGCGCTAACCACCGTTGACGGCATTATTACCGGCAACGGCACGGTGACCATCAACGGCGCCAGCATTACCAACACTACGGTAAACCAGGCGCAAATCAGCCGGCTTGAGTCGGCATTAAACGCCGTAGACGCCGAACGTGCCGAACTGGAGCGCAACCCGCTGGCCTTTACGGTTGAAGGTGCTACCCCCGTGGTCGGCGACACCACGCTTGCGCCGCTGGGGCGCCCGCTGCTGCCGGCCGAGCTGGCGCTTACCCAGTTACAGCATCTGGGCAATGTGGCGACCGCCATTCCCAATAACGCCCTTTTTGCCCAGCATACGGCACCCGCCAGCCCGTTCCTGGTGGTCACCGACGAACGCTTTACCAACCGCGATAAGTTTATCAGCAGCGATTACCTGCTCGGCCGGGTGGGCTATGACCCGGCGCAGGTGCATAAACGCCTGGGCGACGGTTTTTACGAGCAGCGCCTGGTGCGTGAGCAGGTGCTGGCACTCACCGGTAAACCGTCCGTCAGGGGGGAAGATGCGATGGCGCAGTACCAGCAGCTGATGAACAACGGTAGCCAGGTCGCACAGGACTTCCACCTGGTGCCCGGCGTGGCCCTGACGCCGGAGCAGATAGCCGCGCTGCAGCAGGACATCGTCTGGCTGGTGAGCGAGACGGTGCAAACGGCCGACGGTCCGCAAACGGTGTGGGTACCGAAAGTCTACCTGGCGCAGAGCACGCTGCGCCTGACCGGGGATGGCGCGGTGATTGGCGGCGGCAGTCTGCAGCTCTCGGCCGGCAGCATCACCAACGCCGGCAACCTGTTTGCCGACAAGGCCCTGACGGTCGACGCCGGGCAGTTCCTGCATCAGGGTGGTGACATCAAGGCCGGCAGCATTGACGTGCAGGCCGACACCCTGTCGATGAGCAGCAACCTGCAGGACGCGCTGCGCCAGGCGACGATGAGTGCCGATGACATTAGCCTGCGCGGCACTGATATCGGTCTTGCGGGCGCCAAGCTGACTGCAACAGATACCCTCAGCCTGAGCGCGCGCAACAATCTGACCATTACCACCGCCAGAAGCAGCCACACGGCTGACCTCGGGGTTATCTCCGGCTCGATGGGCAACCGTACACGCGGCGGCACGGAGGCGGCCGGCTCCCGGATGGCGCAGGTCAGCGGCGAATGGCAGCAGGTGCTGGGGAGCGAGCTTAACGCCGGCGGCAATCTCACGCTCAATGCCGGGCGTGACGTGACGCTGACGGGCAGCCAGCTCCAGGCAGGCGGCCAGCTGGGCGTGCAGGCCGGGGGTAATATCAACCTCCTTGCCGATAAGACCACCAATAGCACGCACCTGGACGCCAACAGCCGGACTTCGTCAGTCAGCAACAGCCGCGAGGAACAGCGCCTGGCATTAAGCGCACTCGGCGGAGACCAGGGCGTCACCCTGGTGGCAGGTAACCAGCTGCTGGCCGAAGGCGCACAGGTTGCCAGCAAAGAGGGCCGCATCGGCGTCAGCGCGCAGGACGTGACGATTAAGGACGCACGGACCCACTCGCAGGACCAGGACAGCGAAAACAAACGCGAGGGCAAGACCAAAAGCCATCGCATCGAGCAAAACACACGCGAGACCAGCAGCGGCAGCACCTTCAGCGGTCAGCAAGGGGTCACGGTTATCGGGCGTGAAGGCGATGTCACCGTCACCGGCAGCGCCCTGCACAGTGACCAGGGCGCCATCGCCCTGCAGGCGAAAAAGGATGTGACCCTCAGTACCGCCACCGAACGCGAGTCAAGCTTCAGTGAAGAACGGTCTCAGAAAAAGGGCTTCCTGAAAAAAAGCAGCAGCCACAGCGTGGCGCATGACGCCACCACGCGCGAGAAAGGTACCCTGCTCAGCGGGGAGAGCGTCAGCGTCAGCGCCGGCAATGACCTGACGGTCACCGGGTCGGCGATTGCTGCCGACCGTGATGTGAACCTGCAGGCCGGACATAACGTTGATATCGGTGCGGCCACCGAGACCGACACCCACTACCGGTTGGATGAGAAGAAAAAGAGCGGCCTGCTGGGCAGCGGCGGCATCGGCTTTACGATTGGTAAGCAGTCGAGCAAACACGAAGTCGACGAGAAAGGCAGAACCCAGAGCCAGAGCGTCAGCACCGTCGGCAGCAGCCAGGGCAATGTCAGCATCACCGCAGGCAACCAGCTGCACATCGGCGGCGCCGACCTGGTGGCGGCCGGAGATCTGGCGCTGACCGGTGACAGCGTGGCTATCGACCCGGGCTACGACCAGCGCACCCGCCGGGAAACCTTCGAGCAGAAGCAGAGCGGGCTTAACCTGGCGCTGTCGGGCAGCGTGGGCAGCGCGCTCAACACCGCCGTCAGCACGGCTCAGCAGGCAAGAAAGGAAGGCGACGGACGCCTGAACGCGCTGCAAAACACCAAAGCGGCGCTGTCCGGCGTGCAGGCTGCACAGGCCTGGGCGCGTGACGACGCCCTGACCGGGGCGGCGGATGCGAAAAATGCCGCAGCCGGCCTGCAGTCGGGTGATGAAGGTGCCGCGCAGGGGGCCACCAACACCGTTGGCGTTACCGCCTCCTGGGGCAGCCAGTCGTCGAAGAGCGAAACCCGCACCGACAGCCGCCAGTCGCAGGGCAGCACGCTCAACGCCGGGCAAAACCTGTCGATAACGGCAGCCGGTAAGAATAACGCCGCGCAAAGCGGCGATATCGCGATATCCGGCAGTCAGCTGAAGGCGGGCAAAAACCTGACGCTCGACGCCGCGCGGGATATTACCCTGCACTCCGCGCAAAACAGCGAATCCACAACGGGCACTAACAGCAGTAAAGGCGGTAGCGTCGGCGTGGGTATCGGCGCCGGTACGGGCGGCTACGGCATCAGCGTCTCTGCCGGGGTGAACGCCGGTAAGGGGCATGAGAACGGCAGCGGCCTGACCCACAGCGAAACCACGCTCGACGCGGGCAGCCATCTCAGCCTGACCAGCGGCCGCGACACCACCCTGAAAGGGGCGCAGGCCAGCGGGGAAAAAATCACCGTTGACGCCGGGCGCAACCTGACGCTGGAAAGCGAGCGGGACAGCGACCGCTATAACGCAAAGCAGCAGAACGCCAGCGCGGGCGGCAGCTTCACCTTCGGCTCAGCCGGTTCCGCCAGCGTCAGCGCCAGCCGGGACAGGCTCAAAAGCAACTTTGACAGCGTCAAAGAGCAGACCGGGCTGTTTGCGGGCAAAGGCGGCTATGACGTCACCGTCAAAGAGCACACCCGGCTCGACGGCGCGGTAATAGCCAGCACGGCGGAGAGCGACAAGAACCGCCTCGATACCGGCACGCTGGGCTGGAGCGACATCCACAACCAGGCAGATTACCGCGCCACGCACAGCGGCGGCAGCCTCAGCACCGGCGGCCCGGTGGGCAGGGACCTGCTGACCAATATGGCCGGCGGCATGCTGTCGGGCGCCAACAACAGCGGCCATGCAGAGGGCACGACGAAGGCCGGGGTCAGTGAAGGCGCCCTGCTCATCCGTGACCAGGACGGGCAGCAGCAGGATGTCACCACCCTGAACCGGGATACCGACCACGCCAACGACGGCAGCATCAGCCCGATATTTAACAGGGAGAAGGAGCAGAACCGACTCAGGCAGGCCCAGCTTATCGGCGAAATCGCCGGTCAGGCGATGGACGTTATCCGCACCCAGGGCGACATCGCCGGGCTGAAGGCGCAGACCGACCCGGCGGCGCTGGCGCAGGCGCGCGAGCAGCTGGCCAAAGACGGTAAAGCAACCGGCAGCGCGGCGGTGATGCAGCGCGCCTACGACAACGCGATGCGGCAGTACGGCACCGGCAGCGACCTGCAGAAGGCGGCGCAGGCGGTAACGGGCGCGCTGACGGCGCTGGCGGGCAACAACCTGGCCGGGGCGCTGGCGAGCGGCGCATCGCCGTATCTGGCGACGGAAATTAAGAAGCTGACCACTAATCCGCTGACCGGCAAGGTGGACGTGGCCAGCAACGCGATGGCGCACGCAGTGCTGGGCGCGGTCACGGCACAGCTGAACCACCAGTCGGCCGTGGCCGGCGGGCTGGGCGCCGGCGGCGGCGAACTGGCGGCGCGCTACATCGCCGGTCAGCTGTTCCCGGGCAAAACCGCAGAGCAGCTGAGCGAAAGCGAGAAACAGCAGGTCAGCGCGCTGAGCCAGCTGGCCTCAGGGCTTGCAGGCGGCCTGGCGACGGGCGATACTGGCGGTGCTGTGGCGGCCGCCCAGGCGGGTAAGAATGCGGTGGAGAATAACTTCCTGAGCAGTACCTCCTCGGAAAAACGTGATGCTTTGGCAGAGAAAGTCTTAAAAGGCGATAAATCCCTGCAAACCGCGCAAGAGTTTTTGCAACTGGAGAATGCTGATACACGCAGTGATGCATTAGTTGCTAAATTCAATAAAGAACCAGCCAGCATGAGCAGTGCAGAGCGTACAGAACTAGCCAGTTATTTGAGAGTTTATGCTGCCGAAATGCAGACTCAATATGATGAGGCCGTAACTAAGGAACTGATTACAGGGATGCTGACAGGGCAGAACTATCAACAATCAGCCCCGCAAACGAAAGCTCAACAAGAGGCCCAAAAAATCATGAATACCTGGGGCTACCATAAATCGAATGCCAGCATTGGTGACCCTGCCCTGTTGTTCGGCGGTAATATGTTGGGCACCACGATAAAAGAGGGCATGGCGCTGAATGCGGCAATTGGCGCGGGAGTTAATACGGTATCTCAGTTGTCTGGAAAAGATCCGTTCAGCTATGTTGATGCCATTATGGCCGGAGTGACCGCTGCAGCGACAACAGGAAAAGGTATCGGGGCATCGGCTGCAATTAATATGGGCGGTGCTGCTGTTGGCAGCGGGATTAAAGGTGAAGACCCGACTAATTCAGTTATCAGTACCGGATTAGGTTCCGTGATTGGTGGCAGTACTGGAAAGGCTATATCTGGATCTTTAGGAACTTCTGTAAAAGAGGGAACGGCAGATATTATTAGCAATATCGGTGGGTCCGTTACTAGTGAAGCTGTTGGAAATACTGTAAAAGGAACGCTTGATGAAGCCGATAAATCCGTTAAAAATTAATCAGAGTGTCAATTTAAATACTCTTGTTAAATTGGTGGTTCGTTGTATTTTGTGTGTTTTTTTTATAGCAATGATGGGCTGTCTTCTCGGCAGATTAATAGTATTTTTTAAAGCCAATTTTTTACTATTTGATTGGAAAAAGGATGTTTTTTATTCTTTAAAAGTAGGCGCTTCCGCTGGTACATTAGCTGGGATCGGCATCTGGATAAAAGCCAAACTGCAAGAGCGAAAAGATAGCAAATCCCGATCTGAATAACTTTATAATCCCGGCCACTGAGCCGGGATTTTACTTTATACACCAGTCAGTTACCGTTCTGTCTTTGTGGCTTACTGATCACCTCGATCAGCTCCGTCATCTGTCGCTGCTTGCGGGCCGATAGCTTACAGACCTTCCTCAGCGTCTGCATAATCTCCGGTTCCGGCTCTGCCTGCCGGGCCGTAATCACCAGGCAGCCCGCCATCACCCGCACGTCAATCTTCACCCCGGTATCAAACCCCGCCTGTTCCAACCAGTCGCCCTTCAGGTTCATGCTGGAGCTGTAGGTGTAGCGTGCCGCGCTGCTTCTGGTTTTGGGGTGGCGCGTGCCGGTACAGCTGACGGTATACTGCCGCTGCACTTTGGGCACGCTCAACGCCGGGCAAAACCTGTCGATAACGGCAACCGGTAAGAATAACGCCGCGCAAAGCGGCGATATCGCGATATCCGGCAGTCAGCTGAAGGCGGGCAAAAACCTGACGCTCGACGCCGCGCGGGATATTACCCTGCACTCCGCGCAAAACAGCGAATCCACAACGGGCACTAACAGCAGTAAAGGCGGTAGCGTCGGCGTGGGTATCGGCGCCGGTACGGGCGGCTACGGCATCAGCGTCTCTGCCGGGGTGAACGCCGGTAAGGGGCATGAGAACGGCAGCGGCCTGACCCACAGCGAAACCACGCTCGACGCGGGCAGCCATCTCAGCCTGACCAGCGGCCGCGACACCACCCTGAAAGGGGCGCAGGCCAGCGGGGAAAAAATCACCGTTGACGCCGGGCGCAACCTGACGCTGGAAAGCGAGCGGGACAGCGACCGCTATAACGCAAAGCAGCAGAACGCCAGCGCGGGCGGCAGCTTCACCTTCGGCTCAGCCGGTTCCGCCAGCGTCAGCGCCAGCCGGGACAGGCTCAAAAGCAACTTTGACAGCGTCAAAGAGCAGACCGGGCTGTTTGCGGGCAAAGGCGGCTATGACGTCACCGTCAAAGAGCACACCCGGCTCGACGGCGCGGTAATAGCCAGCACGGCGGAGAGCGACAAGAACCGCCTCGATACCGGCACGCTGGGCTGGAGCGACATCCACAACCAGGCAGATTACCGCGCCACGCACAGCGGCGGCAGCCTCAGCACCGGCGGCCCGGTGGGCAAGGACCTGCTGACCAATATGGCCGGCGGCATGCTGTCGGGCGCCAACAACAGCGGCCATGCAGAGGGCACGACGAAGGCCGGGGTCAGTGAAGGCGCCCTGCTCATCCGTGACCAGGACGGGCAGCAGCAGGATGTCACCACCCTGAACCGGGATACCGACCACGCCAACGACGGCAGCATCAGCCCGATATTTAACAGGGAGAAGGAGCAGAACCGACTCAGGCAGGCCCAGCTTATCGGCGAAATCGCCGGTCAGGCGATGGACGTTATCCGCACCCAGGGCGACATCGCCGGGCTGAAGGCGCAGACCGACCCGGCGGCGCTGGCGCAGGCGCGGGAGCAGCTGGAGAAGGACGACAAACCGTTCCGCGAGTCGGACGTGCTGCAGCGCGCCTATAACAACGCGATGCGGCAGTACGGCACCGGCAGCGACCTGCAGAAGGCGGCGCAGGCGGTAACGGGCGCGCTGACGGCGCTGGCGGGCAACAACCTGGCCGGGGCGCTGGCGAGCGGCGCATCGCCGTATCTGGCGACGGAAATCAAGAAGCTGACCACCAACCCGCTGACCGGCAAGGTGGACGTGGCCAGCAACGCGATGGCGCACGCGGTGCTGGGCGCGGTGACGGCGCAGCTGAACAACCAGTCGGCCGTGGCCGGCGGGCTGGGCGCCGGCGGCGGCGAACTGGCGGCGCGGGTTATCGCCGGGCAGCTGTTCCCGGGCAAAACCGCAGACCAGCTGAGCGAAAGTGAGAAACAGCAGGTCAGCGCGCTGAGCCAGCTGGCCTCAGGGCTTGCAGGCGGCCTGGCATCGGGCGATACTGGCGGTGCTGTGGCGGCCGCCCAGGCGGGTAAGAATGCGGTGGAGAATAATGCGCTGCATGCCGATCAGATAGATGCATTTGCAGCGAAAGCGAAAGGGTGTGAGGTTCGTGGCGACTGTCAGCAGGTCGTGAAAGAGATGGAGGATCTGAGCCTTAAGCAGCAGAAAGAAATGATTGCTGTGTGTGCTTCGGACCCTAAAGCCTGTAAAGCGACTTATGGTGATATACCGGCTAACGGCATGCTGGTTCGTGAAGCAATAGATCGCGTACTTGGTGATGATGTACCATCAAAAATGAAGAACGATATGTCTTCATTGCTGGCACAGCAGATCGAAGCTGAGGGAGTTGTCTCCAGTACCGAGTTCGCAAATCAGTTGCAGAGCCGCTACGATATAGACCCACAGCAGGCAGAGATTTATGCGGCGGCAGCGCTGGGTGCTGTAACCGGTGGGATGGGTAAAGGCGGTAAACCTGCTGCCGGAACGGAAGGTAAGAACATCGTTCTTGTGGACTCCGGCAAGAAAGGAGCCTGGAACAAGGCGATGAACAAGCCAGAACCGAATACGGTTTATAAGGTTGATGGGAACAAAACATTCCAGACGGATGAACAAGGCAGAACCAGCTTTGCCGAAGGTACATTGTCTTGGGGTAAAAATGACAGAAATACTTATCAGCAATGTAAAGCTGGTCAATGTGGTAATCCTGGTGATGAAGGTGGACATTTAATTGCCAGCATTTTTAATGGTCCAGGTGAGAAACTCAACCTCGTTCCGATGGATGGAAATCTGAATAAAGGTGTGTGGAAGCAGATGGAAAATACTTGGGCCAGTGCTTTGAGAAATGGTCAGCAAGTCAATGTAAAAATAGCGCCAGTTTATATCGGGGATAGCAAACGTCCCGATAGTTTTAGTGTAATATATTCCATTGATGGTGCTCGTCCAGTTATCAAAGATATTAGCAATACTCCGGGAGGGCTAAAATGAAAGAATTAGATGATCTACATAATAAAATTGGTCACCTTTTAGTAGGTGCTGGCCCAGAGAATGCTAAGAAGATCATTGCTCGAGCCAAATTACCACTTGATGGTGAGTCATGTGAGTATGAATATGATTACATTGATCAGACAGACAGTGAAGACTGGTTTGTGCCTGATAAGTTAGCCAGCCATGACCTTAGGTTGCTATTAGTTAAAATGCGGAATTTTTATATTAAAAATAACATGACTAATGGAAAACCAGCATGGACATCATGTGAAATAACCGTTGATATACCAGAAGAAAAAATAAGCATAAATCTTCAATACGATGATTAACTGTAATCCCAGCCCTCGCAGCTGGGATTTTACCTTATATACCAGTCAGTTACCGCCATTTCTCTGCGGCCTGCTGATCACCTCGATCGGCTCAGTCACCTGCCGCTGCTTGCGGGCTGACAGCCTACAGACCTTCCTCAGCGTCTGCATAATCTCCGGTTCCGGCTCCGGCTGCTGTGCCGTAATTACCAGGCAGCCCGCCATCACCCGCACGTTAATCTTCACCACGTTATCAAACCCCGCCTGCTACAGCCAGTCGCCCTTCAGGTTCATGCTGGAGCTGTAGGTGAAGCGTGCCGCGCTGCTTCTGGTTTTGGGGTGGCGCGTGCCGGTACAGCTGACGGTATACTGCCGCTGCGCTTTGGGCACGCTCAGCGCCGGGCAAAACCTGTCGATAACGGCAACCGGTAAGAATAACGCCGCGCAAAGCGGCGATATCGCGATATCCGGCAGTCAGCTGAAGGCGGGCAAAGCGCTGACCCTTGACGCGGCGCGGGATATTATTACCCTGCACTCCGCGCAAAACAGCGAATCCACAACGGGCACTAACAGCAGTAAAGGCGGCAGCGTCGGCGTGGGTATCGGCGCCGGTACGGGCGGCTACGGCATCAGCGTCTCTGCCGGGGTCAACGCCGGTAAAGGGCATGAGAACGGCAGCGGCCTGACCCACAGCGAAACCACGCTCGACGCGGGCAGCCATCTCAGCCTGACCAGCGGCCGCGACACCACCCTGAAAGGGGCGCAGGCCAGCGGGGGAAAAATCACCGTTGACGCCGGGCGCAACCTGACGCTGGAAAGCGAGCGGGACAGCGACCGCTATAACGCAAAGCAGCAGAACGCCAGCGCGGGCGGCAGCTTCACCTTCGGCTCAGCCGGTTCCGCCAGCGTCAGCGCCAGCCGGGACAGGCTCAAAAGCAACTTTGACAGCGTCAAAGAGCAGACCGGGCTGTTTGCGGGCAAAGGCGGCTATGACGTCAGGGTTGGCGAGCATACTCAACTGGATGGTGCCGTCATTGCAAGCACCGCGGACGCGGACAGCAACCGCCTTGATACCGGCACGCTGGGCTGGAGCGACATCCACAACCAGGCAGATTACCGCGCCACGCACAGCGGCGGCAGCCTCAGCACCGGCGGGCCGGTGGGCAGGGACCTGCTGACCAATATGGCCGGCGGCATGCTGTCGGGCGCCAACAACAGCGGCCATGCAGAGGGCACGACGAAGGCCGGGGTCAGTGAAGGCGCCCTGCTCATCCGTGACAAGGACAGGCAGCAGCAGGATATCACCACCCTGAACCGGGATACCGACCACGCCAACGACGGCAGCATCAGCCCGATATTTAACAGGGAGAAGGAGCAGAACCGGCTCAGGCAGGCGCAGCTTATCGGCGAAATCGCCGGTCAGGCGATGGACGTTATCCGCACCCAGGGCGACATCGCCGGGCTGAAGGCGCAGACCGACCCGGCGGCGCTGGCGCAGGCGCGGGAGCAGCTGAAGAAGGACGACAAACCGTTCCGCGAGTCGGACGTGATGCAGCGCGCCTATAACAACGCGATGCAGCAGTACGGCACCGGCAGCGACCTGCAGAAGGCGGCGCAGGCGGTAACGGGCGCGCTGACGGCGCTGGCGGGCAACAACCTGGCCGGGGCGCTGGCGAGCGGCGCATCGCCGTATCTGGCGACGGAAATTAAGAAGCTGACCACCAACCCGCTGACCGGCAAGGTGGACGTAACCAGCAACGCGATGGCGCACGCGGTGCTGGGCGCGGTAACGGCGCAGCTGAACAACCAGTCGGCCGTGGCCAGCGGGCTGGGCGCCGGCGGCGGCGAACTGGCGGCGCGGGTTATCGCCGGGCAGCTGTTCCCGGGCAAGACGACAGACCAGCTGAGCGAAAGCGAGAAACAGCAGGTCAGCGCGCTGAGCCAGCTGGCCTCAGGACTTGCAGGCGGCCTGGCGACGGGCGATACTGGCGGTGCTGTGACGGCCGCTCAGGCGGGCAAGAATGCGGTTGAGAATAATGCGCTGAGCGGCAAAGATGCCCAGGAGAAAAACAGCATTGAGCTTGCACTGTCAGAAACCGGACTGGCCCTGCACCCAAGAACGCCTGAAGAAGTGGCTGCACTGGAAGAGCGACACGACCAGCTAACCAAACTTGACGCCGAAGTTGATCAGTATGTGCAGGATGCGTGTTCCCAGGGGCGGGCATCGCCCGCCTGTCAGGATGCGAATGCTCTGGCACAGGGTCTACAGGACAGTTACAACGATTATCTGGGCAGGCTGACGTATAAAGAGCTGAATCGCGAAGATTACGCTCAAGTCAGCCAGATAGTGGCGAATACCTCAGCTGATAAATGGGATTACGCAATAGAGGGTTACGCGAAATCACAGAACATCAGCTACCAGGAAGCGAAAGACCGTTTTGCGCTGGCAATAAATATCAATCAGGCAGCTGATATTGCTGGAATATTTTATGGGCTGAAAGGCAACGAGGGCGGCAAAACAGGAATCAGCAGCGCAGCGGCATCAACGCTAAAGCAGCTGATGACGAAGTATGACGAATTCAAGCAGAACATTGCCAGTAGCACCAAGGGGAATAATGACGGGCTGATAACGGCCACTCCCGGAGCGGGATATGCGGGCAGTGAAGGCTCTGAAGTGTCATCCAGTGCACATCTGTCTGTGGGCGCAGGCGGTAAAGGGAATAGCACAGGAAAAAGCAGCGCAATTCCGGTGTCAGAACCTATTAAGGTTAGCAATGGGTTAGTATATAAATCTAACCCTAAGCATACATTAGGTCAGCAGGGTAACAGGCCAAATGCAGGAATCGAGCCTAAAGATTCCCTTAGCCTATTTGAGCATTCAATCCCCAGCCCGAAACAATACCCTAATAAAGAGGTTCGTTTTGCCGTCGATAGTCAAGGCAATGTTCATCGATTTGAAGGTACAAATGGGCAGTATCACTGGAATGGGAGTACCGGGGATAAGAATGCGTTAACAAGCGGTCAAATACCGAATGCTGTTCAGAAACAGTTGGGAGTAAGAATAAAATGATTTACGGCGATCCTTTTTGTTTATCTCTACAATTTGATGTGGTTGATGAATGGAGTACACCCAATGACATTTGGAAAAATGGACTTTTTTCACTGTGTATTGATGGGCGTGTGATTTTTAATGTCGTGGATGTTTTTGAATTAACGACAACATTTAGTTTCTACTCTAAAGCACCAATTGAAAGTTTAAATGTTAATGATGCTTCTATTGATGCAAGAATTCTTTATAGCAACGCCACAGATTACTTCTTAGGTGATAGTGAAGAGTTAATTGATGGGCTGTTTGATATGACATGCACTCCAATGGGGGATAATGGCTTCTATCTTTACTTTCTAAAAACAAGCATTGGTGACAAATTAATATGGAGCACTAATTATGGGGATGAAATTAATGAAACAATGTTGCCTGCGGGAACTGTACTTAGTGTAATCAATCAGTTAAGACAGACATCTTTATAAAATTAATCCCGGACTTCGATCCGGGAATGTTAGGCGGTTCTCTGTGAGTCGTGTTGTTCACTGTGCGGCAGAGCGCCGCGTCCCTGCGTCGATCTGCCTTAATCGTGTCCCGTATACGCGGGGGTAAACGGCCGCCCGTCCAGCGCTAAGCGGTGGCGTTCTCTGCGTTCATGCTGCTGGTCGAACGTCCGTTCAACATAATGTACGGGTATTATGCGCAACCGTCCCGCAAATCTTTACAGCGAAGTCCCGCTTCAACGCGCGAACCTTCTTCGCACAATACATAAGCAGGACGAGTGTACGTTGAGCCGGGATATGGCGCATGCGGCGAAAAGCCTGAATACGATATTTGACAAAAAGAAGGAGCAGAACAGGCGCAGCTTATCGGCGAAATCGCCGGTCAGGCGATGGACGTTATCCGCACCCAGGGCGACATCGCCGGGCTGAAGGCGCAGACCGACCCGGCGGCGCTGGCGCAGGCGCGGGAGCAGCTGGAGAAGGACGACAAACCGTTCCGCGAGTCGGACGTGCTGCAGCGCGCCTATAACAACGCGATGCGGCAGTACGGCACCGGCAGCGACCTGCAGAAGGCGGCGCAGGCGGTAACGGGCGCGCTGACGGCGCTGGCGGGCAACAACCTGGCCGGGGCGCTGGCGAGCGGCGCATCGCCGTATCTGGCGACGGAAATCAAGAAGCTGACCACCAACCCGCTGACCGGCAAGGTGGACGTGGCCAGCAACGCGATGGCGCACGCGGTGCTGGGCGCGGTCACGGCGCAGCTGAACCACCAGTCGGCCGTGGCCGGCGGGCTGGGCGCCGGCGGCGGCGAGCTGGCGGCGCGCTACATCGCCGGGCAGCTGTTCCCGGGCAAGACGACAGACCAGCTGAGCGAAAGCGAGAAACAGCAGGTCAGCGCGCTGAGCCAGCTGGCCGCAGGGCTTGCAGGCGGCCTGGCAACGGGCGATACTGGCGGTGCTGTGACGGCCGCTCAGGCGGGCAAGAATGCGGTGGAGAATAACTCACTGAGCGGGGATAAAGCCCGCGAATCGGTTAAGCAGAGCGCTGAACACTGGAAAGATCAGGTCCGGGATAAGCTGGGCAACGGTACAACCTCCTCCATCGCGAACGGGATTATCAATGCCCTGGCTGATACGGGTGATGCGGCACTGGGTGGGGCGGATTACGCTGCTGATGCAGCGATGGCGCTGGCGTCATGTGCAGCCGGTGACAGTTACTGTGGTACAGCTCTTAATGATCTGGCCGGGAAGAATCAGGCGGTAGCAGACAGCGTTAAGGCGCTGATGCAAAGCGAAACCTGGTCAGCAGTCGCCGACACCATCAAACAAGCGTCTGAAGGGAATCAGGCGGCGCTGGAAGCCACAGGCGGGATGGTGGCAAGTATTATCCTGCCAAGTAAGAAAGTTCCACACGTCCCTAATGCCGGGGCTGTTGGGAATATGAGCGAACTTCTGAAAAAGTCAGGATTTGGTAGTGATATTAAAGATGTCACAAGGAAAACCGCGAAGCAATATCAAGGACAGAGCATTTACCAAGCTCAAAATAAAACTGGTGATACGATAAAGAAAGGCGACCAGTTATACCTTGATGCTAAACATAAAGATCATTTAGAAGTGTTTGATAAAAATGGTAATTTCAAGGCTGTTCTTAACTTGGATGGCTCGGTTAATTTTGATAAAACCAAAGCTGGGCAAGGGAGGAAACTGAAAATTGACTAAATTAAATTACATTAAAGAGGCGTTATCTGATGTGGCAAAAGTTTGCAACATTCGTGAAGACGAACTTTCTGTTGATTACTCATTAAACTTAGATGAAGAATTATGTAGTGAGTTGGAAAAATTAGAAAAAATATCATTGGTGCTAAGAAAAGCATTAGATGAGAAAGATATGATTGCTGTTCAGGCAGCATTGATTATGTCTAGAATTCATTCAATGAATTTGCGGAATTTTTTCAACGATATATATGATGATATTGAAATGATTGGTTGGACTGAACGTTTTAACTGGCCAGAAATTCCAGAGGATTATCGAATACCTGAACATTACAATCATCCGATTAAGTAATAATAAATCCCGGCCATCAGACCGGGATTTTACTTTATACTCAGTCAGTTACCCTTTAGCCGCCCGCTTCTTCGGCCGGACAATCTTGCGGATAAACTCTGCTATTTGCAGCTGCTATCAGGCGGGATATCCCACTATTTCAGCTCCCGACAATGATACCCGCTGTTACGTTTAAACTTCGGCACGTCACAGGTGTTGTGTAACGCCCCCGGGAATTCCTTCAGCCACTGCGCCACCTTCCTGCGGTTAATCGGCACCACGCTCAGGCCCTCGATGCAGCCCCACAGTTCGCGGGTGTCCTGGGTGGTGATCACGATACAGTCGGGCATCACCCGGATCTTAATCGGCATCCCCGGTATCAAACCCCGCCTGTTCCAGCCAGTCGCCCTTGAGGTTAATGCTGGGGCTGTAGGTGTAGCGTGCCGCGCTGCTTCTGGTTTTGGGGTGGCGCGTGCTGGTGCAGCTGATGCTGTACCCTGCCCTTCCCTGGTAATGACTGTTTAACTCTTTGATTTATGAAACCCGCTAAAAAATCAGAAAACTGTGGAGGCTCTTAACATTTTTTATCAACGTTTACGCCTCTTTTTTTTCCATTGTTGAATACTTATCGGATACCAGAAGCTACCCGCAGGACAGCGACCGCAATAATGCGAAACAGTAAATAGTTTGGAATAGACGTCGAAAAATCTACCTATAGCCAGGCACAGCGATTGCTCGCTGAGCTCCAGTGGTACGGCGGATAATAATCTTCTGACCAGCATGGCCGGCAGCATGCTCCTGGAGAATATTTAACGTTGACACACCTCCCTGCCATGATTATTATGCGCCCCGTTCAAACGATTCCTCTGTAGTTCAGTCGGTAGAACGGCGGACTGTTAATCCGTATGTCACTGGTTCGAGTCCAGTCAGAGGAGCCATATTTAGAGAAGCCCGCTCGGGGAAACCTGAGCGGGCTTTTTGTTTTCAGCAGGAATTGTTTATAACGCAAAGCCAAAATGGGAGCCGTCCGGCAGTTCTACATCAAGCCGCAGCTTGCCACCCGCTGCCTCAACATCGCGTTTGAGAGAAGTTGGAGGCGTGTTCGGGGGTTTCGAGGTAACAGACATTTGTTTGCATGACTTTGCGAGCATGAGCGCAAAGTGGTTAAAAATAAGCGTCGCCATCACCCTAGCCCCCACGCACCGTCCCTCTCCAGATAAAATCGGCATGATAGAGCCGCGTTTCGCCGGGCATCTCCAGCCCAGGGGGGGAGGTAACTCCCCTTCCTTCTGCTCTTCAGCAATCAGCCACTGCACCGCGTCACGGGCGAACTGCTCGACCGGCTGTGCGAAGGTGGTGAGATGATAGGAGGACCAGGCAGCCTGCGGAATATCGTCGTAGCCCGCCACGCAGAGATCCTTGGGGATGCGCAGGGAAAAGCGGTGACGCGCCTCATCCATAAAGCCGCAGGCCAGCAGATCGGTAACGCAGAACACCGCATCCGGACGCTCGCGTCGGGTCAACAGGCGATGTGCGAGGATCTGCCCGCTCTCATAGGAGGTAGTGCCGAAGCGCTCAACGCTGACGCTCAGCCCGGCCGCTTGCGCCGCCTGTAAAAATCCGCGCTCGCGCGCCATCAGGCTTGGGGTGCCCGCCAGCGAGTTGGCAAAGGCCAGCTTCTTGCAGCCCGCCCGGGCAAACGCCATCACCACCCGGCTGGCGGCCTCTTCATTATCCAGATTGATACTGAGCGATCCGGGCAGCGCGTCGTTGCGGTTGATCAGCACCAGCCGCTGGCCGTGCTTGTGGCACAGGCGGGCAATGGCGCTCTCCGGCATTCCGGAGAGGACAAAAGACGCATCGGCGCGGTAATTGATCGCCTGCTGCAGCGCCTGGGAGACGCTGTCATCGGAACGATCGGTGTTGATCAGCATGGCGATTTTGCCCGCTTCCTGCAGGTGCTGCGTCACCAGCCGCACCAGGCTGGCGCGATATGGCGTGGCCAGTTCGGAGACAATCAGGCAGACAATGCCGCTGCGGTTGCGCACCAGCCCGCGCGCCAGATGATTGACGTGATAACCCAGCGCTTCCGCCGCTGCCATCACCCGCTTGCGCGTTGCCGCCGACACGCTGGCCCCCGGCGTAAAGGTGCGCGACACCGCCGAACGGGATACCCCGGCCAGCTCCGCCACGTCCTGCGCACTGACTACCGTTTTCTCCACCGCCATATCTCTTCCGCCTGATCACTGTACGCCAGAGAGTCTGTCGCACTTTGCAAGGCTGTGCAAATAAATTTGTTAGACAATTGTTTCATTTTTGTGACATGGCCGTGGAGTTGCGTATCAGCGCGATTGACAGCGCAATTATTAATCATTATTCCTTTGCACACACGTGCAAAAAACCGCGTGCATAAAAACCTGGCGACAACGTATCGCTACCCTACACAACCAAGGAGAACACCATGCATCGCGTCACTCTGATGGCCGCTATTGCTGCCGCTACCACGCTCTCTGCCCTGCCCGCCTGTGCCGCCGGAAAGCTGAATATGATCTGCTCCGCGGATGTCGTGGTTTGTGAGCAAATGACCAACCTGTTTGAAAAACAGCACCCGGATATCAAGGTCAGCATGGTGCGCCTCTCCGCTGGCGAAGCCTATGCCCGCATTCGCACTGAAGCCCGCAACCCGCGTACCGATATCTGGTGGGCAGGCACCGGCGACCCGCACATGCAGGCGGCGGATGAGGGCTTAACCCAGGTGTACAAATCTCCGCTGCTTGACCAGCAGCAGGACTGGGCACGCAAGCAGGCCGAAAGCGCCGGATATCGCACCATCGGCGTGTATGCCGGAGCGCTTGGCTGGGGCTACAACACGAAACTGGTCGCGGATAAGAAATTAAAAGCCCCGGCCTGCTGGGCCGATCTGCTCGACCCGTCGTACAAGGGCGAAATCCAGATGGCAAACCCGAACTCGTCCGGCACCGCCTATAACACCCTCGCCACCCTGGTGCAGATCATGGGCGAAGAGAAAGCCTTCGACTACCTGAAAAAGCTTAACGCCAATATCTCCCAGTACACCAAATCCGGCTCGGCCCCGGTGAAAGCCGCGGCGCGTGGCGAAACCACCATCGGCATCGTGTTTATGCATGACGCGGTGGCGATGCAGGTCGATGGCTTCCCGATCAAGGCCGTGGCACCGTGCGAAGGCACCGGCTATGAGATTGGCTCGATGTCGATTGTGAAAGGCGCCCGCAACCTCGCCAGTGCCAAAGTGTGGTACGACTGGGCGCTGAGCGCGGAAGCGCAGTCGCATATGAAAGATGCCAAATCCTTCCAGCTGCCATCGAATAAAAACGCCGCCATCTCCGAATATGCGCCGCGCTTTGAGAACATCAAGCTGATCGATTACGACTTTAAAACCTACGGCGACTCGGCAAAACGCAAAGCGCTGCTCAGCCGCTGGGATAAAGAGATCGGCGCCAGCGCCCAATAACTGTCGAGGTGAAGATGAATGCTCAAAACCGCCGCCTCGACGGGGCTTTACTGCTGGGCGCACTGGCAATTCTGCTGCTGCCCTGGTACAGCCTCGAAGCCGGATTCTTCGACTTCGGCTGGCTGACCACGCTGTGGCAGGAGGGCGAAAGCGCTCCGGCGCTGTGGCAAATCGCGCTATTCGGCCGCCCGTGGCTGGCCGTGGCTGTGTTGATGCTGGTGCTGTGCGCGCTGGGCCGCCTGCTGCACATCGGCACGCTGCGCTCGGGCGTGCTGCTGGGGGCCAGCGCGGCCGGCGTGCTGTTCCTGCTGTTTGAGGGTCACGCCATCGGCTACAGCGGCTGGAACTGGCAGTGGAGCGAGCAGCTCTTCGGCGCGCTGAGCGACGGCCAGCCGGCGTTTGGCGCCGGGGCGATCCTGCTGCTGACCACTTTCCTGCTGCTGTTCTCCTTTGCGCTGGCCGAGCGCGGCGTGCTAAAGGGCGATGCCTTTGTTGTTGCGGCCATTGTGCTGCTGGTGGCGCTGGTCACTACCTTCGTGCTCTACCCGGTGCTGAGCATGTTTGTCGCCTCGGTACAGGATATAGACGGCTCGTTTAAACCCGACGGCATGATCGCTAATATTCAGGATCCGGCGATCTGGAGCCTGGGCTGCCTGAGCGGCGGCAGCTGCGGCACCGCATGGCGCACGCTGTGGCTGGCGCTGATGACCGCCAGCGGATCCACGCTGCTGGGGCTGGCGTTTGCGCTGGCCGCGACGCGCACGCCGCTGCCGTTCAAAAAGGGGCTGCGCCTGCTGACCGTGCTGCCGATCATCACGCCGCCGTTTGTGATTGGCCTGGCGCTGATGCTGCTGTTTGGCCGCGCCGGGGTGGTTACCGAGCTGCTCTCCTCGCTGTTCGGCATTGAACCCGGCCGCTGGCTGTATGGCCTGACCGGGATCTGGATTGCGCAGGTGCTTTCGTTTACGCCTATCGCCTTCCTGGTGCTGATCGGCGTGGTCGAGGGCGTCAGCCCGTCGCTGGAGGAAGCGTCGCAGACCCTGCGCGCTAACCGCTGGCGCACCTTCCGCTCGGTATCGCTACCGCTGATGGCGCCGGGGCTGGCAAACGCATTTCTCATCAGCTTTATCGAGAGCATGGCGGACTTCGGCAACCCAATGGTGCTGGGCGGCAGTCACGGCGTACTGTCGACGGAGATCTTCTTCTCGGTGGTCGGCGCGCAGAATGACCCGAGCCGCGCGGCGGTGCTGGCGATTATCCTGCTGTGCTTCACCCTCAGCGCCTTTATTCTGCAGCGCCTGTGGCTGGCGGGGAAAAACTTCGCCACCGTCACCGGCAAAGGCGATTCCGGCCAGCACTGCGGGCTGCCGCGCGCGCTGCGCTACGGGGTTTATGCGCTGGTGATCCCGTGGGGCCTGTTCACGCTGGTGGTCTACGGCATGATTTTGATTGGCGGCTTTGTGCAGTCGTGGGGGCTGGACAGCAGCCTGACGCTGGCGCACTACGCCCGTGCCTTCGGCTTCCACTGGAATGAAGGGCAGATTGTCTGGACCGGCGTGGCGTGGAACTCGTTCTGGACTACGATGGAAATTTCGCTGATTGCCGCCCCGCTTACGGCAATAGTTGGCCTGCTGACCGCGTGGCTGATCGTGCGGCAGAAGTTTGCCGGGCGCCAGACCTTCGAGTTTATGCTGATGCTGAGCTTTGCCATTCCCGGCACGGTGATCGGGGTCAGCTACATCATGGCCTACAACCTGCCGCCGCTGGAGATCACCGGCACGGCACTGATCCTCGTCGCCTGCTTTGTGTTCCGCAATATGCCGGTTGGCGTGCGCGGCGGGATTGCCGCCATGAGCCAGCTGGACCGCAGCCTGGATGAAGCCTCCCTCACGCTCGGTGCCAGCAGCTTCCGCACCCTGCGTAAGGTGATCCTGCCGCTGCTGAAGCCGGCGATCAGCGCCGCGCTGGTGTATGCCTTTGTGCGTGCTATCACCTCGATCAGCGCGGTGATCTTCCTCGTCAGCGCCCAGTACAACATGGCCACCTCCTATATTGTCGGGCTGGTGGAAAATGGGGAATACGGCGTGGCTATCGCTTACTCCTCGGTGCTTATCGTGGTGATGCTGGCGGTGATCCTCACCTTCCAGCTGCTGGTCGGTGAACGCCGCCTGCGCCGCACTAATCGCGTGGCCACGGCGCCTGTCGCCGCGGTTCCAACCACTTTATCTCAGGAGAGTGCCGTATGACCGCCATCAAAACCGGTTCCGTGGTGTTTGAAAACGTCAGTAAACAGTTCGCCGGCTTTACCGCCCTGCCCGACCTGTCGCTCACCGTCGAGCCGGGTACGCTGGTGACGCTGCTCGGCCCCAGCGGCTGCGGCAAAACCACTACCCTGCGTCTGCTGGCCGGGCTGGAGCACCCGACGTCCGGGCGCATCCTGATCGGCGGCAAGGACGTCACCCATCTGCCCGCCAACGAGCGCGATGTGGCGATGGTGTTTCAGTCCTACGCGCTGTTCCCGCATATGAATGCGCTGGATAACGTGATGTACGGCCTCAGCGCCAGCGGCTTGAGTCGTAAGGAGGCGCAGGACCGGGCGCGTGAAGGGCTGAAGCTGGTCGGGCTGGAGACCATGGGCCAGCGCCTGCCTGCCGAACTCTCGGGCGGGCAGCAGCAGCGTATTGCCGTGGCGCGCGCGCTGGTGCTGGAGCCGCAGGTGCTGCTGCTTGACGAGCCGTTATCTAACCTGGATGAACGCCTGCGCCGCCGCGTGCGCACTGAGATCCGCGATCTGCAGCAGCGCCTCGGCTTTACCGCCGTGTACGTCACGCACGATCAGGAGGAAGCGCTGGCGGTCTCCGATAAGATAATTGTCATGAAAGAGGGGCATATTGCCCAGCAGGGCGCACCGCAGGCGCTGTACCACTCCCCTGCCTCGGTGTTTATCGCCGATTTTATGGGCGAGGCAAATATCCTGCCCTGCGCCGTAGAGCGGGTGGAAGGCGGCGAAGCGCTGATCGTTCTCGGCAGTCGCACTTACCGCGTGCCCGGCATGCAGGCGCGACCAGGGGCAGCACAGCTGTCGGTGCGGCCAAAGTTTATTACGCTGCACGCCGACCAGCCCGGTGCGCTGAACGGGGAAGTGACCCACAGCACCTGGCTGGGCGATCACATCGAATATGAAGTGCAGACCGAGCTTGGCGCGCTGTTTGTTATCGATGTGCAGATGGAGCGCCAGCTGGCGCCCGCCACAGCGGTATCCGTAGATTTTAAACCTCAGGGGCTGGCGCTGATTGCGCAGTGATCCCGCTTTAATAAGGAATGACCATGAGTGACGAGATTTTGCAGCGCCTGGCGCTGGCCGAGCAGGTCGCGCGCCAGGCCGGCGTAAAAGCGCTGGACTATTTTAACCGCCGCGACAGCCTGGTGATTGAAACCAAGCGCGATGCGCAGGACGTGGTGTCGATTGCCGACCGCGAGGTGGAGCTGCTGATCCGCGAGCAGACCGCAGAGCGCTTCCCGCAGGACGGATTCCTCGGCGAGGAGTATGGCCTGCTGCCGGGCAGCTCCGGCTACAGCTGGGTGGTGGACCCGATTGACGGCACCAGCCCGTTCGTTAATGGCATGCCGAACTGGTGCGTATCGGTGGCGGTGATCTATCAGGGCGAGCCGGTAATCGGCGTAATTATGGCACCGTGCCAGCAGGAGTGCTTTGTCTCGGCACGCGGCCAGGGCGCGACCCTGAACGGCAAGCCGCTGAAGGTCGACCCGGCGCGCACCATGCAGAATCACGTCACCGGCTTTGGCGCTAACAGCTACGTTACGCCGCAGCGCGTCGGCGAGATTGTCGCTGCCATTACCGCCGTCGGCGGCAACTTCTTCCGCAACGGTTCCGGCGCGATGATGCTGGCCTATGTCGCAGCCGGGCGCCTGGTCGGCTATTACGAACCCCATATGCACGCCTGGGACTGCCTGGCGGGCTACTGCCTGGTGAGCGAGGCGGGCGGCTGGGTACATCCGTTTAACACCGACGGCGAAAACCTGCTGCGCGGCGGCCCTGTGCTGGCAGTAGCACCCGGCGCCAGAGAGGATTTACTGCGCATCGCCCAGCTTTGATCCTCACTGCGGGCGGACCAGAAACAGCGGTCCGCCCCTACATCACGTTCTCGCCACCTCAATGCATTTACCGTAAATCCATTTACGGTAAAAGAAAGGCCACCGTTCTCCACTATATTGATCTGCGTCCGTACACTATGCAGCATTAAATAAAACAATTGTCTCACTCTGCTTCTTTTTCAACGTGAATGTTAATAAGGACGTGATCATGTCTGACGTATTAAGACGCACTAAAATTGTTGCCACCCTGGGGCCGGCAACCGACCGCGATAACAACTTAGAAAAAATCATCAGGGCCGGGGCGAATGTGGTCCGGCTTAACTTCTCCCACGGCAGCGCCGCCGACCATATTGCCCGGGCGCAGCGCGTGCGCGACGTGGCGCAGCGTCTTGGCCGCCAGGTGGCGATCCTCGGCGATTTGCAGGGGCCGAAAATCCGCGTATCGACCTTTAAGGAGGGCAAAGCGCTGCTGACGGTCGGCGAGCCGTTTATTCTGGATGCCTGGCTGGAAAAGGGGCTGGGTGACAATCAGCGCGTTGGCATTGATTATAAAGCGCTGCCGGAGGATGTGGTGCCGGGCGATATTCTGCTGCTCGACGATGGCCGCATCCAGCTGCGCGTGATGAGCATTGCCGGGGCCGCCATCCACACCGTTGTCACGGTGGGCGGCGTGCTGTCGAATAATAAAGGCGTCAACAAGCTCGGCGGCGGGCTGTCTGCGGAGGCGCTAACCGAAAAAGATAAGGCGGATATTGTGACCGCCGCCGCGATGAACGTCGACTATCTTGCCGTCTCCTTCCCGCGCAGCGGTGAAGACCTGCGCTACGCGCGCAGGCTGGCGCAGGAAGCGGGCTGCCGCGCGCTGATTGTGGCAAAGGTTGAGCGCGCAGAAGTGGTAGCCACGCCGGAGAGCATGGACGACATGATCCTCGCCTCCGACGTGATTATGGTGGCGCGTGGCGATCTCGGCGTTGAGATTGGCGATGCTGCGCTGGTGGCGGTGCAAAAGCGCCTGATTGCCCGCTCGCGCCAGCTCAACCGCGTGGTGATCACCGCCACGCAGATGATGGAGTCGATGATCACCAATCCGCTGCCGACCCGCGCCGAAGTGATGGACGTGGCAAATGCGGTACTTGACGGCACCGATGCGGTGATGCTCTCTGCCGAAACCGCCGCCGGCAGCTTCCCGGCAGAAGCGGTCGCCGCCATGCACGGCGTCTGCCTGGGGGCGGAACGCGTGCCGAGCGTCACGGTGTCGAAGCATCGCCTTGAGGTGCAGTTCGATAACATTGAAGAGATGACGGCGATGTCGGCAATGTATGCCGCCAACCATCTGACCGGGGTAAAAGCGGTGATCGCCATGACCGAATCCGGGCGCACCGCGCGCATGATGTCGCGCATTACCTCACGCCTGCCGATTTTCGCCCTCTCCCGCCATCAGTCCACGCTTAACCTCACCACGCTGTACCGCGGGGTGACGCCGGTGCTGTTTAACGGCCATGCGGAGGGCGTGGAGTCGGCGCAGGATGCGATCGCGCTGCTGCGGGAAGCGGGTTATCTCAGTTCGGGGGATCTGGTGGTGCTGTCGCAGGGGGACAGCGTGGGGCTGATTGGCAGCGCGAATACCTGCCGGATTTGTATCGTCGATTAGCGCAAAATAAGGGGCGACCGGAAAAGAGCGTCTTCAATACGAATGGCGCAAATCCGCGGCACGGGTCGACCGGAAAAGAGGGTCTTCAATACGAATGGCGCAAATCCGCGGCACGGGTCGACCGGAAAAGAGGGTCGACCCCTACGGTTTTTAGTAGTGGCTGACCCTCTTTTTCGGTCAGCCAGCCACATCCCGCTTACTTCAGACGGTACGCCACCACGGCATCACCCTCTTTGGTGCCCAGCGAACCGTGACCACCGGCCGCAATCACCACGTACTGCTTGTTGTCGCTGCCCATATAGGTAGAAGGCGTCGCCTGCCCACCCGCTGGCAGCTCGGTCTGCCACAGCAGCTCGCCGCTGTTAATGTCATAGGCGCGGAAGAAGTTATCCGCCGTTGCGCCATGGAACACCACATCACCCGCCGTGGTTAACGGACCACCGTGCGCCACCATCCCCATCGGGAAACCGATTGGGAAACGGCCCGGCAGGAACGAGGTTTTCAGATTTTTAGTGGTACCTACGCGGCGCATCCACTCGGTTTTACCGGTAGACAGGTCAACGCCCACCATACGGCCCCACGGTGGCGCGATGCACGGGATCCCCAGGCTGGAGGAGAGCTGCTGAATATGAATGGCATAATCGCCGTCAAAGTTCTCATTCCAGTACGGCGTGCCGTCCTTGGTGAACAGGCGCTGTTTAGCATTTTCCGCGTTACGTTTGATCAGGTTGTACTTATAGGCCAGGCGTACCGGCGAAGCGATCAGGATCTGGCGCTCAGGGTCAACCGCCACCGAGCCCCAGTTAAACACCCCGATATTGCCTGGGAAGACAATCGAACCGCCTTCGGTCGCTGGCGTCCACGGGTTGCCGTCGTAGCGCAGGGATTTAAAGTCGATGCGGCAGGCCATCTGGTCGAACGGCGTGATGCCCCACATTGATTTTTCGCTCAGCGGCTGCGGAATAAAGTTCAGCGCGGAGACCGGCTGCGTTGGCGAATACTTCTCGCCAGCAATACCTTTAGTAGAAACGTCTTTCTGATTGATCGGATACACCGCCTCACCGGTCAGACGATTAAGCACAAACAGGTTGCCGGTTTTGGTCGGCAGGATCACCACCGGCTGTTTCTTGCCCTGGTAATCAATATCCAGCAGCGACGGCTGTGATGGATTATCGCGGTCCCAAAGGTCATGCTTCGATGACTGGAAACGCCATTTAAAGGCACCGGTTTTCAGATCCAGCGCCACCAGCGTGTCGCGGAACTTCTCGGTGTTGCTGTCGGCATTACGCTCAATCCCCACTTCATCCGGGGAGGCATTACCAAATGGAACGTACACCAGGCCATTTTTCAGGTCAGCGCTCAGCGTGGCCCATGCTACCGGCGTATCCTGCGGATAGGTGGCGTCAGCCGCAATCGGCTGAGTGTTTTCCGGGTTAGCCGGATCAAAGTTCCACACCAGGCGACCGGAAGTGGCATCGTAAGCGCGGATCACGCCAGACGGATTACCGCTGTTGAAGCCGTTATCCATCACCGACCCCCCGACAATCACCAGATTGCCGGCTACCAGCGGTGCCGCAGTCTGCATCAGCGCATGCGGGCGCACGGTACCCATATTGGCATGCAGATCGACCACGCCGTTGTTGCCGAAGTCGGCACACAGTTTACCGGTATCGGCATCCAGCGCGATCAGTTTGGCATCGTTGCTGGCGTTAAAGATACGCTTGCGGCAGATAGCTGGGCTGGCCGCGCCGGTGTCTGCCTGGGCCTGCTGGCCGCCGTCGTAATAGCTCACGCCGCGACAGGTCTGGTGCTGTTGCAGGTAAGAAGCCTCTTTCTTCGGCTGATATTTCCATTTCAGCGCCCCGGTTTCCGGGTTCAGCGCGTGAATTTCATTGTGCGGCGTACAGAAATAGACGCTGTTGTTAACCTTCAGCGGGGTCGCTTCAAAGGTGTATTCGGAAGCATCATCGCTGGCGCGCAGATCGCCGGTATGATAAGTCCAGGCCACCTGCAGGTTGCTGACGTTATCGCGGGTGATCTGCTTGAGGTCGGAGAAGCGCAGGCCATTGCTGGTCCCGCCGTAGGCTGACCAGTCACTGCCTGCCACCTCGGTACTGCTGCCCTGACGCTGGGTGGTGATGGTGCCCGCTTTCGGATACGGGTCATAGAACATCATCCCCACTACCAGCGCGATAATCAGCACCAGGGTGGTACCGAGGAACGGATGGAAGCGGCGTTTTTCAGCTTTATACAGCGGGCGAACCACCCACGGCATCACCAGCCAAAGGCCGATCACACCAATGATATCCCCCCGTGGGATCCACTGCCATTTGTCGAAGCCGACTTCATAAATTGACCACGCGACCACCAGCCACATCAGCACGGCATAGATGGAAAGCGCAATTTTTTTGTTCATAAACAGTGTGATAGCGGTAGCCAACAGGCCAACCCCGATAATCACATAGAATGGCGACCCTCCCAGCATCAGGAGTTGGGCGCCCATGTACAGCATAGCGATTGCAATGACCGCGATGACAATACCGGTGAGTTTGTTAAGCATTGGTATCCCTTAGTGTTAATCAACGTAATTATTTTCTGACAAATAATTACATGCACTATACATTAAATTAACTAAAAAAATCTGATAAAAACCCAAACGGATTTTAGATCGCAGGAATAACCACCGCCGTCAGAACAAAAAAAAGCCCCGCACTAAGCGGGGCGTGTTCAGCAGTGAAGCCAGCGGTTAACGCACGATCAAGCCGAGCAGGATCCCGACCGCGCCGAAGTCGGAGTCGCTGAAGGTGGTGTTCGCCAGGCCAATGCTGCCCAGTACCGGCAGCAGGAACACCGGAATAAAGGTGATCAGCAGGCCGTTGGTGAACGCACCGAGGATGGCGCCGCGACGCCCGCCCGTTGCATTACCGAATACTCCGGCGGCCGCGCCGACGAAGAAGTGCGGCACCACGCCTGGAATAATTACCGTCATGTTCAGCGCATACAGCAGAAACATGCCCAGCACCCCGGCCACAAAGCTGCTGAGAAAGCCAACCAGTACTGCGTTCGGCGCATACGGGAACACCACCGGGCAGTCGAGCGCCGGTTTGGCGTTCGGCACCAGCTTGTCGGAAATCCCTTTAAACGCCGGAACGATCTCTGCAATCACCATACGTACGCCCTGCAGCACGATATAAACCCCGGCGGCAAAGGTGATCGACTGCATTAGCGAGAACATAAACCAGTTTTTGCCACCCGCGTTCATCTCTTTCACCGTTGACGGACCGGCCACCAGGCAGGTGAAGATAAAGATGAAGAACATGGTAAAGGCAATCGCCACCGGCGTGTCGCGCAGGAACAGCAGGCTTTTCGGCACTTCCATATCTTCGGTCGACTTCTCTTTATTGCCGAACTTGCTGCCGATCCATGCAGAGAGCAGCTGAGAGATCGCCGAGAAGTGACCGAACGCCACATCATCCGAACCGGTTACCTTTTTCATGTACGGGTGAATGATGGCCGGGAAGAACACCATCGACACGCCGACCACCAGCGAACCGACGGCGATCAGGGTGGCCCCCTTCATGCCCGCCGTAGCCAGAATCACCGCCACCATCATCGACATAAACAGCGTGTGGTGGCCGGTCAGGAAGATGTATTTCCACGGCGTAAAGCGCGCAATCGCAATGTTAATCACCATGGCGAAGAACATGATCATCGCCATTTCCGTGCCGAAGCTCTTCTGCGCTACCGCCACGATCGCTTCGTTATTCGGCACCACGCCCGGGATCCCGAAGGCATGATGGAAGATAGCGGCGAAGTCGCCGAGCGAGGAGACAATCAGCCCGGCGCCCGCACCGAGGATCAGGAAGCCCATCACGGTTTTCACCGTGCCTTTGATCACTTCGGTCGCCGGCTTTTTCTGCGCCACCAGACCGATCAGTGCAATCAGCCCCACCAGGATGGAGGGCTCAGACAGCACGTCGCTCATTAAAAAACGGAAAAATTCCATTTCTGGCTCCCTGTTATAATGCGCCGAGTTCGGTCAGCGCCGCTGCGATACGCTCTTTCATCGCCACTTTGTCCACCATGTTTTTCAGGGAGACAATTTTGCCGCCAACCTGCTGAGCGACTAATTGCTCGGCAATATCGGAGGTGCCGACGAAGATATCGCTCTGGGTGCCTTTGGCTGAGCCAAGATCGACATGGTCAACGTCAGCGTTGACACCCAGATCTTTCACAATGCTTTTGATGCTCATTTCCATCATCAGGCTGGTGCCCAGGCCGTTGCCACATACCACGGTGATTTTCATTTTGTGTCCTCTGGTGTTTATCAATAACGCGAAATAATGGATAAAATCTCTTCAACCGTCGTCGCAGCCATCAGTGACGCGGTATCTTCAGGGGTATCAAACAGCTGTGCCAGCGCGGTAATAATACCGATATGGCTGTTGCTGTCGGTCGCGGCCAGCACAATCAGCAGGTGCACCGGGTCGTTACCGTTCTGAGTCAAAGTTCACCCCCTGCTGCACCACGGTCAGGCTGACTCCCATTTTGTGGGCGCCGTCTTCCGGGCGTGCATGAGGCATAGCGATACCGGGGCCAACCACGTAATATGGGCCGATGGCTTCGTGCGAGCGGAAAATGGCGTCTACGTAGCGCGCTTCCACCGTGCCGTTATCAAGCAGCGGCTGGCAGGAAAGCGTGACGGCGTGACGCCAGTCGGTGCAGGCGGGAACAATCTGGACAACATCAGCGGTCAGTAATTCTTTCAGCATTTCAGGTCACCTCTCTCTCATCGCCCGAGCAGAGTAGTGCCAGTAACGCTGGAATAATGTGACGAATATCTAAAAAGATAACGCTAACTGTTATAACTATCACTAAATGTGATCGGCTTATCATCCGCCGAAGAATAAGTTGTTGCCTGAAGGTTGGCGCGGCACACTGCGCGCATGTTTAAAGTTACGAAAGGGTCAGGCACGCCTGACCCTACATGTTCTGCGTAGGGGCGAGGCACGCCTGACCCTACATGTTCTGCGTAGGGGCGAGGCATGCCTCGCCCGGATTAAGAAGGGAGAAACCAGGATGCGAAAGCGGCGAAGTAGCGGTCGCGTGACACTGCAGGATGTGGCCGACTATGTCGGCGTCGGCGCGATGACGGTGTCGCGCGTCATGCGCACGCCGGAGCTGGTTTCTGAAAAGGTGCGCAGCAAAGTTGAGCAAGCCGCACGCGCACTGGGTTATGAAGCCAACCCCGACGCCAGCGACATCGCCAGCAGCAGCGCCAGCCGCGTCACCTTGCAGGACGTGGCGCGCCACGCCGGTATCGGCCCGATGACGGTCTCCCGCGCGCTGCGTGACCCTTCTCTGGTCTCTGACGCCTCGCTCAAAAAGGTGCAGCAGGCGGTCACAGAGCTGGGCTACGTACCGAACCTTGCCGCCGCCTCGCTGGCCTCCAGCACCCTGCATACCGTCGCCGTGCTCTACCCCTTTCAGCACGATCGCGCCAGTACGCGCTTTATTCAGGCGCTGCAACAGACGCTGAGCAAACAGCCTTTCCAGTTAATCATGGCCTGCCACGAGTATCATCAGTACGGCGAAACGCCGCTGGTGGAGAAGCTGCTGCAGCACCGCCCTTCCGCGCTGGTGCTGTTCGGCGCGCAGCTGGCGAGGAAAACCGCCGATCTGATTGAGTCCAGCGAACTGGTGACCGCCAACGTCTGCGGCGCCGAGCGCTTTAACGCCGATATCACGCTGGATATTGCGATAAGCGATGCCGCCGAACGCTTGACCCTCCACCTGCTGGATAAAGGCTATCGCCGCATCGCTTTTATCGGCGCGCAGACCGACAACCGCCTGCACAAGCAGCAGCTTAACGGCTGGCACAAGGCGATGCTGGCGCACTATCAGAACGCGGACCTGATGATCACCGTGCCGGACGCACCGAGCCTGCAGTTTGGCCGCTACGCCCTCGGCCAGCTGCTACAGAATCAGCCGGACCTCGATGCGATTATCTGCAGCCATGAAGAGATTGCTTTTGGCGTGCTGGCCGAGTGCCAGCGCCGGTTGCTGAAGGTGCCGTACGACCTGGCGGTCGCCTGCCTGGACGGCTCCAGCAACTGTGACCACACATTTCCGGCGCTGACGTCGATGCGCCTCAATTATGAAAAACTTGGCCAGCAGGTCGGCGAGCGGCTAATGGCGATGCTGGATGACGCCCCGCAGCCGCTGGCCGAGCAGGCGAAGTTTACCCTCGAGCCTGGCGCCAGCAGCTGAAGGATTACTCCAGCTTTTCGTGGCTGATGACAAAAAGCCGGTGTGGATGATAATCGCGGTCTTCCCCCCAGCCATATTGCGCCCAGTGGTCGTAAAAATCGTCCCAGTTGGGGATAACACGCAGGGGGCGATCGTCGAAACTGCCGTCAGACAGGTAGACATGGTATTCAGGCTGCGCCAGAGCCCAGGCAATCATCCCCTCCCAGAAGCGGCGGCCATCGCCGGTATGCTCGCTGTCGGAAACCACGATGGAATAGCGCTGAAGAAAATAGCGGAAAAAGCGCCGGGCGAGACCATGAACCGCCTCTTCGTGCTGAGGCAACACGCTGCGCCACACCATAATCTGCGTACAGCTGCGCCGCGAAGGGACGATAGTGTCCAGCAGCAGTAGCTTGACGGCATAGACGGTTTCCGGCTCCGCGCCTTCTTTAATCAGGCGATACTGATCTTCACGCGATGATTGCAGCAGGCGATACCCCGGCGGCACCGCGTAGTCAGGCAGGTCAAAATCATGCGACCCGCCATCGATAAATGCCTGGGTATGCTGGGTATTCTTCCCTGTTGATGTCCGGCTGAGTTTGTCATCGAACTCCGCCGACGGAATAAGTAGTGGCATCCCTGTCTCCCTCACTGATTTCTGCATCCTTTCCCCTCCTGTGGCATAAAAAACGTTGCGCAGGCGGGCCTCTATTTCCAACCTAAGCCCTGCTGCTACTTTTAGCAATTATGCTTTTTTTTTATACAGCGCGCCTCACAAATTTCCGGCCAGAAGAGAAAAAAGTTCACTGGTAATAGCCGTTTATCACCATCTTCAGTTAGTCTGTTTGCCATGGTGCAAACGATCCAAGGAGATATTATGACTCAACCCGTAGCGCGATCCCTGACGGTTAACGAGGCGCTGGACGCCCTGGATAGCCAGTACAACGCGGCGGTCGATGCCCTGCGTGATGCCATTACCGCATTTATCGCTAACGGCGCCCTGCCGGATGCGGCACGCCGTGCCGCCGGTCTGTTTGTCTACCCGCAGCTGCGCGTCAGCTGGAACGGCGTTGCCCCCTCGCAGCGCCTGACCCGCGCCTTTGGCCGCTTTACCCGAGCCGGCTGCTACAGCACCACCATTACCCGCCCGGCCCTGCTGCGCCACTATCTCAGTGAACAGCTGTCGATGCTGACCAGCGAATATCAGGTCACCATTGAAGTGCTGCCATCGCAGCAGGAGATCCCCTTCCCGTATGTCATTGACGGTTCCGGGCTGGCGCTAGATCGCAGCATGAGCGCCGGGATCGCCCAGCACTTCCCGACCACCGAGCTGTCACAGATTGGCGATGAGAATGCCGACGGCCTGCTGCCACCGGGGGAAACTTTCCCGCTGTCGCACTTCGATGCGCTGCGCACCGACTTTTCGCTGGCCCGCCTGCGCCACTACACCGGCACCCCGGTGGAAGACTTCCAGCCCTACGTGCTGTTTACCAACTACACGCGCTACGTTGATGAGTTCGTGACGTGGGCCTGCGCGCAGATAGCCGACCCGGCCTCGCCGTACGTGGCCCTCTCCTGCGCGGGCGGCACCACGCTGACCCACGACACGCCGCACCCGGAGCATACCATCTCCGATCTGGCATGGAAAAAACATCAGATGCCCGCCTGGCACCTGATTGCTGAAGACGGCCAGGGCATTACGCTGGTCAATATCGGCGTTGGCCCGTCAAATGCTAAAACCATTTGCGACCATCTGGCGGTGATGCGCCCGCACGCCTGGCTGATGATTGGCCACTGCGGCGGCCTGCGTGAGAGCCAGACCATTGGCGATTACGTGCTGGCGCACGCCTATCTGCGCGATGACCACGTGCTGGACGCGGTGCTGCCGCCGGATATCCCGATCCCGAGCATTGCCGAAGTGCAGCGCGCGCTGTACGACGCGACCAAGCAGGTCAGCAACATGCCGGGCGAAGAGGTGAAACAGCGCCTGCGTACCGGAACGGTAGTCACTACCGACGACCGCAACTGGGAGCTGCGCTACTCCGCTTCCGCGCTGCGCTTTAACCTCAGCCGCGCGGTGGCGGTAGATATGGAGAGCGCCACCATTGCCGCACAGGGTTACCGCTTCCGCGTTCCTTACGGCACGCTGCTGTGCGTCTCCGACAAACCTCTGCACGGCGAGATCAAGCTGCCGGGCCAGGCGAATCGCTTCTACGAAGGGGCGATTTCCGAGCATTTGCAGATTGGCATCCGCGCGATTGATCTGCTGCGCGCCGAGGGCGACCGCCTGCACTCGCGCAAGCTGCGCACCTTTAACGAGCCGCCGTTCCGTTAAGCCTGCTGTGACACCTGTCGCTGTTACAGGTGTCACATTTCCTTCTTGTGTCACTCCCTCTCCCCTCTGCAGAAACAGAAATAAACAAATAGAATCAGTAAATTACCAAAAAAGCACTTTATGGCACGCTTTTCGCACTATGTCGCCCTGAGTTCCTGCACCGGCCGCTGACTGCGGCGATGGACAGGTTTTCTTGTTCCACTCTCAAGGGAAATATGATGAAAGCAGCACGTTGGTATAAAGCGCACGATATCCGCATTGACGACATCGAGGAGCCGCAGGTATCCGCAGGCAAAGTCAAAATCAAAGTGGCGTGGACTGGGATCTGCGGTAGCGATCTGCATGAGTACCTCGCCGGCCCCATTTTCGTCCCGGTCGATAAGCCGCACAAAATCAGCCATGACATCGCCCCGATTGTGATGGGCCACGAGTTCTCCGGCGAAGTGGTCGAGGTGGGCGCAGGCGTCAGCAAATTTAAAGCAGGTGACCGCGTGGTGGTGGAACCGATCCTCGCCTGCCGCGAGTGCGAGGCCTGCCGCGAAGGCAAATATAACCTGTGCGGCGACCTTGGCTTCCACGGTTTATCCGGCGGCGGCGGTGGTTTCTCCTCTTTTACGATGGTTGACGAGCATATGGTGCACCGCATGCCGGATGGCCTCTCTTACGAGCAGGGTGCGCTGGTCGAGCCTGCCGCCGTGGCGCTACATGCGGTGCGCATGAGCAAGCTGAAAGCCGGGGATAAAGCGGCGGTATTCGGCGCGGGCCCGATTGGCCTGCTGGTGATTGAAGCGCTGCGCGCGGCGGGTGCTTCTGAGATTTACGTGGTGGAGCTGTCGCCGCAGCGCGCTGAGAAGGCGCTTGAGCTGGGCGCCAACGTAGTGATTGACCCGAGCAAGCAGGACGCAGTTGCCACCATCCGCGACCTGAGTAAAGGCGGCGTAGACGTGTCGTTCGAAGTGACCGGGGTGCCGGTAGTGCTGAAACAGTGTATCGACGCCACCCGCTACGAGGGCGAAACCATTATTGTCTCTATCTGGGAGGGCGAAGCCTCATTCCATCCCAACAGGGTGGTGCTGGCCGAACGCAACGTGAAGGGTATTATTGCCTACCGCCATATTTTCCCGGCGGTGATGGAGCTGATGACCCAGGGCTACTTCCAGGCCGATAAGCTGGTAACTAAGCGCATTGAGCTGAACGATCTGGTGACCGAAGGTTTTGAGGCACTGGTGAAAGAGAAGAATCAGGTAAAAATCCTGGTGCGCCCGCCGCAGTAACCGCTGCTATAGGGTCGACCTCTGCGGTCCCCCCCAGACATTGATCTGAATATTATCGCGGGATGACAGGTGCACGGTTTCAGGAGGGGGGCTGCTTTCCGCACCGGCATGAATACATCCCTGTAGCGAGGCAGCACGGCCATCCCTGGCCGTGGGCCTGCTGCAATCAGCCCTCCCTCCTTGCACCCAAAGCCCCAGCGTCGCGGTTTAAAGGCCACAGCGAGCACGATGGTAACGGGGGGCTGAGCTCAGACCGGTTTGCGGACGTTTAGCGATGGAAGTTATTTCTGGAGATAACTCAGGCTCTACCTTTGTCGCCACTTCCATCGATAACAGCCTGAACTTTTAAGTAACCAATTGATAATCCGCCGGGGCCTGCTGCATTTCTTTGCTACTTTCATTTAATCAGATTTTAAAAAGATGAAGAGGCCGCAGGATCATTATGAGTAAGAAAAATCATCGTACAGTGCCTGGGGTACATCCATATGACGGGCCCGCAGGCGGCTGGGGAGCACTCAAAGCCACCGCCATTGCCGTTAAAAACCAGATGGATACCTTCAAAGCGCCGCCCACTTTGATGCGCACAAACCAGCCAGAAGGCTTTGACTGCCCCGGCTGTGCCTGGCCGGATAAGGACCATGGTTCAACCTTCCAGTTTTGTGAGAACGGCGCCAAGGCCGTCACCTGGGAAGCCACCACCAAACGCGTGACGCCGGCATTTCTTGCAGAAAATACCGTGACCTCCCTGCTGAAGCGAACAGACTTCGAGCTTGAGGGATATGGCCGGTTAACCACGCCACTGCGATACGATGCAGCAAGCGATACCTTTAAAGAAGTGAGCTGGGACGAAGCATTCAGCCACATCGCCAAAGGTCTGGCAGCGCTGCAGCCCGACGAAGTCGAGTTTTATACCTCCGGCCGGGCATCAAACGAAGCTGCCTACCTGTTTCAGCTGTTCGCTCGCGAGTATGGAACCAACAATTTTCCTGACTGTTCAAACATGTGTCACGAAGCGACAAGCGTAGGCTTGCCGCAGTCGATAGGTATCGGTAAAGGCACTGTCTCACTGGACGACTTTGATAGCGCAGAGCTCATTCTCTCTATGGGCCACAATCCGGGGACCAACCACCCGCGTATGATGGGGACGTTGCACGAGCTGGCGCGCCGCAAAGTCCCCATTATCGTCTTTAACCCAATGCGTGAACGCGCGCTTGAGCGTTTCGCCGATCCGCAGAATGTCATGGAGATGGCCACTTACGGCTCGACTGACATCGCCTCAACTTACTATCTGGTGCGCGCCGGAGGCGACTCGGCTGCGCTAAAGGGCATCGCTAAAGCGGTACTTGAAATTGAGGCCGAAACAGGCGCGGCGCTGGATCATGATTTTATCAACGAGCACACCGAAGGTTTCGAGCGCTTTGCAACGGACATTCATGCCACTTCGTGGCATTCAATTGAGCATGACTCCGGTCTGAAGCAAGCGGAACTTCGCAGCGTGGCAGAAGCCTATGTCAAATCGAAAGCCACCATCCTGACCTACGGCATGGGCATCACCCAGCACAACCGCGGAACGGACAACGTACGCCTGCTGGTTAATCTGTTGCTGATGCGCGGCAATATCGGTAAACCCGGTGCTGGCGTTTGTCCGCTGCGAGGTCACTCTAACGTCCAGGGCAACCGCACCGTAGGGATCACTGAAAAGCCCGGCGCTGATTTCCTCAGCAAGCTGCAGAACGTATTCGGATTTACTCCGCCCGCTCAGCACGGTCACGATGCGGTGCAGGCGATGCAAGCCATGGTAGAGAAAAGAGCTAAGGCACTGATTTGCCTTGGCGGTAACTTTGCGGTGGCGTTACCCGATCCTGATGTCTCCTTTGCGGCGATGCGTGAACTTGAGCTCAGCGTCCACATCGCCACCAAACTTAACCGGACACATCTTCTGACCGGGAAAGAGACGTTGCTGCTGCCTTGCCTCGGACGCACTGAACTTGACGAGCAATCCGGTATCCGGCAGTCGGTCACCGTTGAAGACTCGATGTCGATGGTGCACGCCTCCTCCGGTAAGCTCAAGCCTGCATCGCCACTGCTGCGCTCTGAACCTGCGATAGTCGCCGGGATGGCGAAAGCTTCCTTGCCGGATACACGGGTTAACTGGAGTGAACTGGTTGCCGATTATGACCTCATCCGGGAGCTGATCGAAAAAACCATATCCGGTTTTGACAACTATAACGCGCGTATTCGTCATCCCGGCGGTTTCCAGATGCCGCTTCCACCGAGAGAGCGCATCTGGCCCACTCAATCAGGAAAAGCGGTGTTTTCAGTCTACCAGGGCACTCATGAGGATTTATCCGTTGAGGGTGAGGACGTGCTGCGGCTCATTACATTGCGCAGTCACGATCAGTACAACACCACAATCTACGCTTTAGACGACCGCTATCGTGGCGTATTTGGCCGCCGCGATGTGCTATTTATGTGCGATTATGACCTTGAGCGTCTGGGCCTGGAACATGGTGATGTCGTCGATCTTGAGTCAGCGGTACCGGGCTACCACATGCGCCTCGAATCCATGACGGTAGTGCGTTACGCTATTTCACCGGGGTCGATTGGCGCCTACTACCCTGAAGCTAACGTACTTATTCCGCTCAACTATATCGACAAGGAAAGCGGCACACCATCCTATAAATCTGCGCCTGTTCGCATCACTCTCAGGTCGCACGAAATAGCTAAAACGCCAGTGGGTTGAATCGTCGGGATAATAGATGCGGCAGGCGAATTGTCTGCCGCATATTCAACTTATGGCGTTGACCGCATTTCAATTTTAAAACGGGGCGTAAAATCGAATAAAAAAGACGGCTGAAGCGTTTACACGATACTCACTCTGAGGATTATCAATATGACTCGTTTCATGCATGCCATCGCCCTGGGCTTTTTGTTCCATCCGCTTTGCTTATACGCCAGCCCGGTCAGCTACCGTATCGACACTCAAAACACGACAATTTCCCTCTCATGGCATGCATTTGGCAGTGTCTCTGAAGCCAGCATGGGAAAGGTGACGGGAGGAATTACCCTGGATGCAGGAGATGAAAGGGCGGACCGTACAGCGTTGCCGCGCTGGTGGATGACACAGTCGCGATTAATATTGAAATTCAGGCCCGTGCGTATCAAGGCGCAGAGTGACAAAACTGCCCATGTAAGCAAACAGAACGCCTGACGCCGCATCCCCAGCCACGGGATTCATCGCCCCGCCTTATTCGGCGAGCGGATGCCGTAACGCTGCAAGCGGCGATAGAGCGTCATGCGGCTGATGCCCAGCTGGCGTGCCACCGCACTGTGGTTCCAGCGGGCGGCGTGCAGCTGCTGCATCAGCCGCTGCGCCTCCGGCGGCCAATCCGCGGCCTCCTGCGGGTCGGGCTGCGCGCGCGGATCGTCAGCGTGGGCCTTCAGGGTTTCCGGCAGATCGTCAACCTCAATCCGCCCGCCGTCACACACTGCGGCGCCGTAGTCGAGGGCGTTACGCAGCTCGCGCAGGTTGCCGGGCCAGGCGTGCTGATGCAGCCGTGTGCGCGCCTGCGGCGTCAGTTCAGCCCTGCCCGCCAGCAGTCGGGCGACCAGCCAGTCGAGATCGCTGCGCGCGCGCAGCGGCGGCAGCGAGATGCGTGCGCCCTGCAGGCGATAAAACAGGTCGGCGCGGAAACGCCCCTGCTCCACCAGCTTATCGAGCGCGTGATGCGAGGCGGAGATCACGCGGATATCGACGGGCAGCGGGCGGGTGGCGCCAACCGGCAGCACCTCCTGCTCGGCCAGCACGCGCAGCAGCCGCGTCTGCATCTCCAGCGGCATATCACCGATCTCGTCGAGGAACAGCGTCCCCCCGTCAGCCTCCTGCACCAGCCCGCGCTTTGCCTTGCTGCCCGCGCCGGAAAAGCTGCCCGGCAGGTGGCCGAACAGCTCGCTCTCAATCAGCGTCGGCGCGATGGCGGCGCAGTTAACCGCAATAAATGGCCGTGTCCGGCGCGCGCTGGCCTGATGAAAAGCACGGGCAAAAACCTCTTTGCCGCAGCCGGTTTCGCCCTGTACCACCAGGTGCAGCGGCGCATTCAGCAGCCGTGCCGCCCGCTGCAGCTGCTGCTGTAGCGCCGCATCACCACCGCTCAGCGCTGCCAGGGGTTGCGGCAGTGCCAGCGGTGCGGTCATCACTCGCCGCGGCGGGCGCCGCGCCGGTTGCACGGCGGTCACATAGAGCCGCTCGCCGCTGTTGATCCGCTCCAGCGTACCCTGCCGCCCGTTAGCGCTGGCCAGCCAGTCCGGCAGGCTGTCGATGGCGGTATTAAACAGCTGTTCAATCGGCATCCCGATTAGCGTGCTGCGGCTGTGCGGCGACGGCGCCGGAATCCCCAGCTCGTGCTCCAGCATGCGCTGCGCACGATGGTTATGCCCGACCAGGCGCCCGCTGGCGTCAAAGGCGATCAGGAAATCCGGGCTAACCTCAACAAACGACGACGACGGGCTGAGCTTCAGCACCCAGTCGCTGCGGTGGCGGTGCTCAAACCAGGCGTTTTCAATCTGATGGGCGGAGAGTCTGGCGATCTGTAGCGCCAGCTGCTGGCTGGATTTCGACTGCGGCGAGGTCAGCGCGGAGATATCGAGAATGGCATTCAGCTGCCCCTGCGGGTCAAACAGCGGCACCGCGCTGCAGGTCAGCGGAATGTGGGTGGCGTCGAAGTGGTCCGCCTGATGTACGGTCAACGCTTTGCCAGTCGCCAGCGCGGTGCCCACCGCGCAGGTGCCCGCCCAGGCTTCTGACCACTGCGCCCCGAGGAACAACCCGGCGCGTCGCAGGCTGATTTCAGACCCGGCATCGCCCAGATAGTCAACCGTCACGCCGCTGGCATCGTTCAGCAGCACCACGTATCCGGCCGGAGCGATCTGCTGATACAGCACGCCCAGCCCGTGATGGGCAATGCGGCGGAACTCTTCAAGATTTTCGCGATGCTCACGCAGTTCGTTATACGGCAGAATGAGCGCTTCCTGCATGCGGCTCGGATCCAGGCCGTGACACTCGACGCAGCGCTGCCAGGAGTCGCGAATGGTCTGGTCATGCAGGCGGAGACGTTGTCCCTGCGCGCCCGAACGGAGGCTCTCCATAACGGTGGCAATATGTTCGCGCTGGTTCTGATTCACAACTCACCCTCCTGTGGAAATGACGACGCTCTGACGGCGACAACAGGATACGCCTGTCGGCGATAAGTTGCAGAAAATCACTCAGATTAATCAGCGCCTGAACGCTTTATCAGCAGCGCAAAGCCGGTAACGATCTGCCAGCTGGTAATGGGGTAAACCGAGGCGCGCTCAATAATGCCGATGGGGAACAGCGCGGAGGGGATAGCCAGCATGCTGAGCAGGCCAAAACCACCGAGCAGCAAGCTGAAATAGCCGAATGGCTGAAACCGCTTGTTCACCAGGCACCACGCCCCCACCGCGATCAAACAGAGATTGCCGCCGCCAATCGCCATCACCGCGCCCGTTTGATGCAGGGTAATGCCGCTGGCGATGCCGCCGCTGTGAAACAGGGCAATCAGCACGCCGCCCGCGCCGTGGATGCCTGCCAGCAGCAGCGCCCAGCGGTTTTTAATGAGCGGAAAAAGCAGGACACAACCGCAGAAAAACAGCAGCCCTTCGGCGGCGAATCCGCTGTTCATGACGTTATGCAGCGGGGAGCAGATCAGCGATCCGCACTGGGGAATACCGAGGTCGCTGATATAGTTAAATTGATAGCGGTAGGGGGGATGCTGCCACGCCAGCGCGCTGATGCGCTCCGCCAGCAGATAGAGCAGCCCGCCCAGCGCCAGGCAGGCGGCGCCGATCCGGTTCCATCGCGTGAGTTTTTGCATAGTGCTCCTTATCGATCGCCCTGGGGGGGCAAGAGATAAAACGGGCCAGGCATGCCTGGCCCCTGCGGAATGATGCAAGCTAACCCGTGCGCTTACCAGCGGTAATCGACGGAAGCAACAAAGGTGCGGCCACAGCCATACAAACAAGCATAGGCGTTAGCGCAGGATGCGACATAGTGCTCGGTGGTGAGGTTCTGCGCGTTGAACTGCAGGCTGGTGCCTATCAGCGCCGGCGTCACCGACGTAGCGTACGCGGTCAGCCGTGGTTTACAGTGGTGGAGCCTGCACGCTGACTGACCGCAGGCAGGTTTTCTTTATGCTGCGTAGAGCAGCTGCGCACCGCCACGACCATCACCAGGGCAGCAATAATCAACGCTGCGCACAGCAGCGGGAAGGAGAAGGATTTTTTCATCTTGGCCATTTCATCGTAAATGAATCTTATTATCATACAATTAATGGCGGGCGAATTAAACGCTTAAGGCCGCAGGGATATTGACGCGGGATAAATCGGGCCGGGCGCACCCGGCCATTCTCTTACACTTTCATCCAGCGCCCTTCGGCAGCGGAGATGGCGATAGCTTCCAGCACTTTTGATACCTGCAACCCTTCGGCAAAGTCCGGCCACATGCGATCGTTAGCGGCGATGCCGTTGATCAGATCGCGTACTTCAACGGTTTTCTGGTCGTTAAAGCCGATGCCGTGCCCGGCAGAGATGCAGAATGCCGCATAGTCCGGATGTGCCGGGCCGGTGAGGATGGTCTTAAAGCCCTGCCGCCCTGTCGGTTCATCATGAATATACAGCTCCAGCTCTGCCATGCGCTCCTGAGTGTAACGAATGCTGCCTTTGGTGCCGGTAACCACATAGGTCAGGCCCATTTTGCTGCCGCAGGCGATGCGTGAGGTTTCAATCACGCCGTGCGCGCCGTTGGCAAAACGCAGCAGCGCGCTGGCCTGGTCTTCATTTTCCACATTGCGCAGCTGCGTCAGATTTTTCGGGTCCGGGCGCTGTTTGATTACCGTCATCATATCACCGCTCACTTCATCGATATTGCCGACGAGGAAGTGCGCCATATTGACGATATGCGCCGCCAGGTCGCCGAGCGCGCCCAGCCCCGCCAGCGCTTTCTGGCAGTGCCAGTCGAGCGGCGTGTTCGGGTTTGCCAGATAATCTTCATTATGGGTGCCGTAGAAGTGCACCACTTCGCCGATCTCACCGCGCTCAATAATTTCACGCGCCAGCTGGCTGGTCGGATTTTTCATGTAGTTGAAGCCGACCAGCGTTTTCACCCCGGCTTTTTGCGCGGCGCGCACCATCTCTTCGGCGTCCGCCACATCCAGCGCCAGCGGCTTTTCAGAATAGACATGCTTGCCGTGACGGATCGCTTCCAGCGCCATCTCTTTATGCAGGAAGTTCGGGGCGCAGATATCCACCACGTCGATATTTTCATCCGCCACCAGCTCGCGCCAGTCCCCGGTGGAGCGGCTGAAACCCAGCGTTGCGGCCTGGGCAGCGGCCAGCTCTGGATTGACCTCTGCCAGCATCTCGCGCACCAGTTCACCCTTGAGGTTAAATACCGTCGGCGCCTGCGAATAGGCAATGGCATGGCAGCGCCCGATATAGCCGGTACCGATCAATCCAATTCTGACTTTTTGCATGGTGGGTCCTTGTGCAGGGTAAAAATGGAACAAACGTACAATTCAAGTGGAATTTATATTCCATTAACGGGCTTCACAATATGAAAATGAAACAAACGTGATCGCGCTGACGAAAAAGAGTGCAACGCCGCTGCAACGCCAGCCAGAAGTTGCAGCGAGCAGCGCAAATGCGGGATATTTGCCGAAAAAAGCGACAACCCCCACATAAAATGCTGATTTATTCAGCAGTCGACCCAAAAGCGTGAAATCAGCCTTTGACTTCACCCGCCCTGCTGGATATGATGCGCCCCGTTCCAACAATTCCTCTGTAGTTCAGTCGGTAGAACGGCGGACTGTTAATCCGTATGTCACTGGTTCGAGTCCAGTCAGAGGAGCCATATTTGAGAAGCCCGCTCAGGGAAACCTGAGCGGGCTTTTTGCTTTTACAGTTTTGTTTTTGTCGCAATGGAGTCCATCATTCCTCTTCCTCCACACTGCGTACGGCGCCACGAGAGGCACTGGTGGTCAGTGCCGCATACGCGCGCAATGCTGCCGATACGCGACGTTTGCGCAGAACGGGTTTCCAGGCTGCTTTGCCACGAGCCAGCATTTTCTGCCGACGCTGGTCAAGCTCGTGCTCAGCCAACTTAAGTTAGATAACGCGACGCGGGATATCAATTTCAATCAGGTCGCCATCTTCAATCAGGGCGATATTGCCGCCCTCAGCAGCTTCAGGCGAAACATGCCCGATTGATAAACCCGAAGAGCCACCGGAAAAACGGCCGTCTGTGAGCAGCGCACAGCTTTTGTTAAGCCCTTTTGACTTCAGATAGCTGGTTGGGTAGAGCATCTCCTGCATGCCTGGCCCGCCGCGCGGGCCTTCATAGCGAACCACCACAACGTCCCCCGCCTGCACTGTGCCCGAGAGAATCCCGTCCACTGCCTCATCCTGCCCCTCAAATACCCTGGCGGTGCCGGTAAAACATAACATCCCGGCATATACGCTGGCAGTTTTAACGATACATCCCTCCGCAGCAATGTTGCCGGACAAAACGGCAAGACCGCCATCGCGGGTGAAGGCATGGTCAGCATGACGGATACATCCATCCTGGCGGTTGGTATCAAGAGCGGGATAGTAGTTATTCTGGCTAAAAGCGACGGTAGTGCGCACACCGCCTGGTGCAGCACGATAGAATTGCCTGACGCTTTCAGAGAGGGTGGTTTTGATATCCCATTCCATCAGAGTCTGCTTAAGGGTAGGCGTGTGAACGGTAGGAATATCAGTATGTATCAGCCCCGCCCGGTTTAGTTCCGCCATAATCGCCATCACGCCACCTGCACGATGCACATCTTCCATATGCACATTCTCAACTGCAGGCGCGACCTTACACAGCACCGGTACTTTGCGTGATAGCCTGTCTATATCTGCCATAGTAAAATTCACACCGCCTTCCCAGGCGGCAGCCAGCAGATGCAGTACGGTGTTCGTGGATCCCCCCATTGCGATATCCAGCGTCATAGCATTTTCAAACGCTTTAATACTGGCAATTGAACGCGGTAGTATGCTGGCATCATGCTGTTCATAGTACCGATGGCACATTTCAACAATTTTCTTACCTGAATCAATAAACAACGATTTACGCAGGGCATGCGTCGCCAGCAGGGATCCGTTGCCTGGCAAGGCCAGTCCCATAGCTTCAGTCAGACAATTCATCGAGTTGGCGGTAAACATTCCCGAACAGGATCCGCAGGTTGGGCAAGCAACATTTTCAACTGCGTTAACTTCCTCATCCGACATACTATCGTCACCAGCCACCACCATCGCATCGATCAGGTCAAAAGCCCGGTTTTCACCGCGCAGGGTCAACTTTCCGGACTCCATCGGCCCCCCTGAAACGAAAATCACTGGGATATTAATTCTGAGCGCCGCCATTAACATACCGGGGGTAATTTTGTCGCAATTTGAAATGCATACCATGGCATCAGCGCAGTGAGCATTCACCATGTACTCCACGCTATCCGCTATCAGGTCGCGTGAGGGCAGGCTGTAAAGCATGCCGCCATGACCCATTGCAATACCGTCATCAACCGCAATGGTGTTGAACTCTTTGGCCACACCACCTGCGGCTTCGATCTCCCTCGCCACAAGTTGACCAAGATCTTTAAGATGAACATGTCCGGGAACAAACTGAGTAAAAGAGTTGACCACCGCAATGATGGGCTTGTTGAAGTCATTATCGGTCATACCTGTTGCACGCCAGAGGCTTCTGGCACCTGCCATATTACGACCGTGAGTAGATGTACGTGAACGATACATTTCAAGATACTCTGAAGAATTAAGTTGCTTTATATTAAGTTCGACAAGCAGTAAGGTGAAATATATTATGCGCTAGCCATTAAGTCGCCAGGGATATTAGACATGGACATCAGAAGGTTGAAACATTTTGTTACCCTCGCCGAAACACTTCACTTTGGCAAGGCGGCAGAAAAACTGAATATGACGCAACCCCCCTTAAGTCAGTCGATAATGGTGCTGGAAAAAGAGTTAGGGGGTGCCCTTTTCATCAGAACCAAAAGAAACGTCAGCCTGACATCCTTTGGTGAACAGTGGCTGATTCATGTGAAGGATGCACTGTCCGGTGTAAATTCATTATCTGAAATTGCCGACAGGTTAAAAAATGGCGAGTCAGGCCGGTTAGACCTCTCTTTTATCAGCGTCGTTGACTATAGTATTTTACCTGATCTGGTAAGAAATTTCCGGCAGAGTTATCCGGAAGTTGAACTCAGATTGACGGAAGCCACCAGCGACATTCAATTAATGGCGATTTTAGATGAAAAAATGGATGCCGGAATTATCATTGCCCCTCTGAATGGCACACTCCCTGCCGTATTAAATTATCAAAAAATCCTCTCAGAACCCTTAATTGCGGCCATCCCTTCTTTATGGTTAAACGACAAAAACCTGCGTATCATAGATAATAAAATTTGCCCAAGCTCTATAATTAATTCACCATTAATTCTCTTTCCGCAGCAGCTGGCACCAGGCTTTCACGCTTTAGTAACCAGATTTTATGCTTTCTATGGTGCCAAACCAGATATTATTCAGCATGCCATCCAGATGCAGACAATTATTAGTCTGGTTGCCTCTGGAATGGGAATGGCGTTAGTCCCGTTATCGTTACGTCATTTAGCCCGTACTGGGGTAGTTTATCTTGAGCTTCTCTCATCGCCACCGGAGCTGGAAGTCGGCATTGTATGGCACAAAAAAAACAGCTCTCCAATGATTATCAATCTGATTGAAATGGCTTTGGCGACTCATGAAAAAAGATCACAATAGCCGGTTTCAGTAACCCCCTGACCAGCAGGGTAAACCCTAAGGCACACAGCGCTTAGTAACCCACGCCTTTCGTCGCTTAATGTTGCCAGCAGAAATCTCACTCTACATTTCCGAGGATCTCCATGTCTGCACTGTTTACCCCGTTCAAACTAAAAGACGTCACGCTGCGTAACCGCATTGCCGTGCCGCCGATGTGCCAGTATAGCGCCGAAGAGGGCCTGACGAATGAGTGGCACCAGGTTCACTACCCGACGCTGGCGCGCGGCGGTGCCGGGCTGGTCATTGTTGAAGCCACGGCGGTGTCGCCGGAAGGCCGTATCACCCCGGGCTGTACCGGGCTGTGGAACGACCAGCAGGCGCAAGGCATGGCTAAAATCGCCGCGTCGATCAAAGCCGCAGGCGCGGTGCCGGGCATTCAGATCGGCCACGCCGGGCGCAAGGCCAGCGCTAACCGCCCGTGGGAAGGTGACGACCATATCGCCGCCGGGGACAGCCGCAGCTGGGAAACCATCGCGCCGTCAGCCGTGGCGTTTGGCCATCATCTGCCGCAGGTACCAAAAGCGATGACCCTCGACGATATCACCCGGGTTAAAAGTGACTTTGTCGCCGCCGCCCGCCGCGCGCGCGATGCCGGTTTTGAGTGGCTGGAACTGCACTTCGCCCACGGCTATCTGGCACAGAGCTTCTTCTCGGTGCATGCCAACCAGCGCAGTGACCAGTACGGTGGCGATTTCGCCGGGCGCAGCCGCTTCCTGCTGGAGACGCTGGCGGCGGTGCGTGAAGTGTGGCCGGAGAACCTGCCGCTGACCGCGCGCTTTGGCGTGATTGAATTTGACGGGCGCGACGAGCAGACGCTGAGCGAGTCGATTGAGCTGACCCGACTGATGAAACAGGGTGGGCTGGATATGCTGAACGTCAGCGTCGGCTTCTCGATTGCTGAAACCGAGATCCCATGGGGACCGGGCTTCCTGGCCCCATTCGCCGAACGTGTGCGCCGCGAAGCCGGGCTGCCGGTCGCCTCTTCGTGGGGTGTGGAAGCGGCAGAAGTGGCGGAGCGCGTGATTGCCGAACAGCAGATGGACCTGGTGATGATTGGCCGTGCGCATCTGGCTAACCCGCACTATCCGTATGCGCTGGCGAAGAAACTCAACGTTGAGCGCCCTTCCTGGGTGCTGCCGGCGCCGTATGCGCACTGGCTGGAACGTTATCGTTTAGCGGATTAACTAGCCGGCAAACGGGCTGACCGAAAAAGAGGGTCAGCCCCTACCCCAAAATGGTGCCGTAGGGGGCGACCCTTTTCTCCGGTCGCCCCGTGCCAATGGTTTGCACCGGCCGGACTGAAGACCTTTTTTTCGGTCTTAACTACGCTCAATCTTCTTTGCAGCGTCATCCAGCGCATCAATAATCGCGTACAGCGCATCCTGAGAAATCCCCTCCTGCGACAGGCGCACGTTAAGCGCGCTCTTCATATTGTGGATTGCACGCTCCACGTCCGGCAGGCTGCGGTTATTCACCAGCACCGCCATCGAAGAGAGCCGCCGCACGATGACCTCCAGTGCCGCCTGCTCCTGCTGTAACAGTTCAGACCCTTTGTCGATCAGCCGGTACGCTTTACGCGTGGCCTGCGCATCCAGCACCGCGATGCACTCCATCTCCTCCAGCAGGGTGAGATTGGGGTAGATAATGCCGGGGCTGGGCGTGTATTCGCCCTTTGACAGCGCCTCTATCGCCTTGATCAGCTCGTAGCCGTGCGCCGGATTGAGGCTGAGAAAATGCAGCACCAGCAGGCGAATATCGGCGGCATCGAGCATCTTCTCACGGCGTTTGCGGCGGCCCTGCCCGGGCTCCGCAGCGGGAAACGGCACGCGCATGCTATTTCTGATGCCAGTAGGCCACGGCGCGCACAAAGGTGGCATCGCAGCCGCGCTGGTTAATGAAATAGTCGCTGAGCGACTTCACGAAGTCGGCTTCCCCGGTCAGCCAGATAAAGTACTCCTCCGGCGGCAGCACCAGTTGGTCAAGCTGCGCCACCAGCGCGTCAAGATGCGCTTTATCCATGCAGCCGTGCCCGAACCAGCTGGCATCGATACCGTTCAGGGGATCGAGATATACCCTGCCCTGTGCTTCATCCGCATAGGCAAACAGCTTCAGGCGCTTCGCCCTGACGCTGGCCTGGCGGCGCTTAAAGGCGGGCAGGCCGCTTTCGTCGCAGACATAGAGCTGGAAAGCATAATCATCCGGCACCACCAGCGACCCGCGCGGGCCGCCGATCGCCAGCGGATCGCCGATTTTAGCCTGTTCAGCCCAGTCGCTGGCCACGCCGCCGTCGTGGATGAAGAAGTCGATGGTCAGGGTATTTTTCTCCCCGTCGAAGAACAGCGGCGTGTAGTCGCGCGACACCGGGCGCGCCCCCTCTTTCCACACCACGCCATCCTCCGTCACCTCGGGGAGGCTCAGCACGCCGCTGGCATCAGGGAAAAACACTTTGATATGGTCGTCGAAGCCCGGCGAGGTAAAGCCGCTCAGGTCGGCGCCGCCAAAGTCGATACGCCAGAAGCTGTCGGCCACTTTGGTTTTGCCGGTGACGGTCAGCTGGCGGAAACGCAGTTCGTTACGCACGCGCTGTGGCGCACGCGAGTTTTTGCTCTGTTCGGTCACGAAGATTCTCCTGGCTTAATTTTAGTAATGATTCTCATTTGCGAGATAAAATATATCTATGATATATCTTGAATGCAAGCCAGCAAGCTATCCCTGGCCGGGTAAAATGTGGCAGTCTGTGCTTATTCCTTCGGCGCCTTTACCAGCGGGCGGTATTTCCACAGCCATTTACCGCTGTCCAGCCGGCGATAGAAGCAGGAGCCGCGGATCATCCAGTCCAGCACCATACCTAACCAGATCCCCACCACGCCAAAACCGAGCACAATCCCCAGCAGGTAACCGGCCACGATGCGTCCACCCCACATGCTGAGCAGCGACACCCACATGGTGTAACGCGCATCGCGCGCGCCTTTTAATCCGGCGGGCAATACCCATGAAGCCGCCCAGAACGGCATAAACGCGGCGTTGAGCCACACCAGCATTTTCACCACGTGGATCACCTCTTCATCACGCGTGTAGAACTGTGCCAGCAGCCCGGCAAACGGCACCGTCAGCAGCGCCAGCGCGCACAGCCCAATGGTCGACAGCCAGAATATATAGCGCAGCAGGCGCTCCGGCTGGCCCAGCTGGCCCCGGCCAAGGCGGGTGCCGACGATAATAGTGGAAGCGGAACCCAGCGCGTTACCCGGCAGGTTAATCAGGGAGACGATAGAAAATGCGATAAAGTTACCGGCGATAACATCGGTGCCCATCCCGGCGACGAACACCTGGGTCAGCAGCTTGCCGCCGTTAAACAGCACGGACTCGATACTGGCCGGGACGCCAATACCGAGCACTTCGCGCAGGATGTTGAGATTGAGCCGGGTGAAGTAGCTTTTCAGGGAGATTTTCAACACCGGGACGAAGCCAATCACCAGCACGTAGATCACCGCAGCGGCCCCGATATAGCGTGAAATGGTCAGCCCGAGTCCCGCCCCGACAAACCCCAGACCGTGCCAGGAGAAGCAGCCGTAGATCAGCACGCTGCTGATAACAATGTTGAGGATGTTCATGCCGCCGTTGATCAGCATCGGGATTTTGGTATTCCCGGCGCCGCGCAGCGCGCCGCAGCCGATCAGCGCGATAGCCGCCGCCGGGTAACTCCATGCGGTCGTTTGCAGATAGGAGAGCGCCAGCGCTTTCACCTGCGGCTCCGCTTTGCCTGCAATCAGGTCGATGATCTGCGGGCCGATAAACTCAATCGCCAGCGCCAGCAGCACGGCGAACCCCGTCATAATAATCAGCGACTGGCGCGCCGCGGCAACTGCCCTCTCCCGGTTCAGCTTGCCGAGGCTAAAAGCCACCACCACGGTGGTCCCGAGATCGATGGCGGCAAAAAATGAGATCACCACGATATTGAAGCTATCCGCCAGCCCGACTCCGGCCATCGCTTCCGACCCGAGCCAGCTGACCAGGAAAGTACTCAGCACCCCCATCAGCAGAACGCAGAGGTTTTCAAAGAAAATCGGCACGGCCAGCGGGGTGATTTCTCGCCAGAAGAGTATCCGCAGGGAACGTCGTTTCGGATACCACGCACTGTGCTGGATAGCCTGCAGCAGTGAAGTTCTGAAGTTTAGCAAGAGTATTCCAGTTTATTACCAGAGGAGGGGGTCACAGTTATCATGGTAAAGGGACAGGGTTTCTGCAAAGTCTTTTTATGTATCAAAGTGCAGCAAAAAAAAAGGGCCTCCATTACAGATGCCCTTTACCACTCAGACCAGCGGTCGCTGCAGCAGCTTTTCAAGGATCGTGAGCGGCGCATTCTGTGGATTTCTCATTCCGGCCACCGGCAGGAAAAAGGTCTGCTCCATCATAAACTGCCCGCTCATCGCCGCATGTGGCGTTTGATCGGCGAAGCAGATCCAGCTACTGCCCGCCGGCAGTTCCAGTGCCACCTGCGGGCCATGCTCCTGATAGCGCAGGTCAGCTTTCATTGCATCGTGCAGCTGCAGCATCAGATGATCGTAATGGGTACGGTAGGATTTGGTGATGCCAAAACGCTGCTGCAGCCAGCTGCCGAGCGGCGAGTACCCTTTCAGGCGTGAGATAAAACGCTGCGCTAATACCGGGAAAGGTTCCCCCACCCGCCAGCGGCGGCTTTCACCGTGGGGATGGATATTGGAGAAGATGCGCAAAATACGCTCGCCGTGATTAGGCCGCGACGGGAATGCATCGACGTGCAGTCGGCTGTCGTCCTTGCGCCACGAAGTGGCATCGCGCCACGCGGCAATCGGGTGCAGGCGCAGGGTGTTGGCCGGGGAGTGTAACCACGCGCGATAATCAGGCAGTATGCCGTCGATCAACCGCAGAGAGTGCTGGTAGTGACGCACCATCAGCGCTTTAACCTGCGGTAGTTTGCTGTCGTCGGCCACACCGTTAACCCGATCTGTCTGCGGATTAAAGCTGATGTTTTTGCGCTTCGCATCGACCAGCTGCGGCGTTAACAGCATCTGTTCTTCGGCTGTCAGAGTGAAAGCCAGCTGGGGCAGAAACAGCACTTTACCCTGCTCCAGCGCATCAATAGCGCTGGTATCCACCACTGACTCATCCCAACGCGTGTTGGGCAGTGTTCGAATCACCAGCTCCTGAGATAAAGATTGTTCAGACATTTGATATCCTTATTGCATGCCACAAGGGGAACTTCTACCCGGCCATTATAGGGAGACGATGGATTTTTGATTAAACCCCGACTAAACGATCCAGCCCCGGAACCGCCTGCGGTAAAGCGAAAGATGCGCGCGCGATTTGTTGCTACACTGCGCCATCAAAAACAGGAGTGACCTATGAAACCCCGTTCCGTGACGCTGGAAGATGTCGCCCGTGCCGCTGGCGTCTCGTATCAAACCGTCTCCAGAGTGCTGAACCATTCGCAGCAGGTCTCCGGAAAGACCCGCCAGCGGGTTGAGGCAGCGATGCAGGCGCTTAACTATGTGCCAAACCGGGTGGCACAGCAGCTGGCGGGCAAGAATACGCGCACGCTCGGCCTCGCCACCAGCGACCTCGCGCTGCTGGCTCCGGCGCAGATTGCCTCCGCCATTCAGCAGCGCGCCAGCCAGCTGGACTACCACCTGGTGATAGCGATGGCGGGCAGCGGCGGCGCACGCCAGGCGGTCAGCGACCTGCTGGCACAGCGCGTCGACGCGCTGATAATCAATATTCCGCTTGATGCCTCTGCCGCCAGCCAGATTGAGCAGATGGCGGGATCCCTGCCCTGCATCTTTCTGGATGTGGCGGAGGATGCCGCGGTGGCGATATGCAGCTTCAGCGCAGAGACTGGCGCACGCCAGGGGGCCGAGCATCTTTTGCAGCTGGGGCATCGGCGAATCGCGTTATTGAACGGGCCGGTGGACTCGGTGGCGGCGCAGGCGCGCAGCAAGGCGTGGCTGGCGGTGCTGAGGGAACGGGATCTGGCGCCCACACAGCAGCTAAGCGGCGACTGGAGCGCAGAGTCCGGCTACCGGGCGGTGATGCAGCTGGAGGGTCAGGCACGCCCTACGGCGCTGTTAGTGGCTAACGATCAGATGGCACTCGGTGCGATGCAGGCGCTGCATCAGCTTGGCGTGGCGGTACCTGCGCAGATGTCGGTGGTGGGCTATGATGATACCGCCGACAGCGCCTGGTATCAGCCGCCGCTGACCACGGTGCGCCAGGATATGCGCCAGCTAGGTGAATGCAGCGTGAACTGGCTGGTGGCTAAGCTGGAAAACCCCGCTGCCGGTGAGGCGCTGACGCCTTTTGCCACCACGCTGGTGGTGCGCGCCAGCACCCGTCAGGCTCCGGAACAGCAGGCATAAAAAAGCCGGACAGATTGCCCGGCCTTTATCATGCTGGCGTTCGCCGTTACGCTTTCGGCTCGCCCATCGCTTTCAGCTTCTTCGACAGATCGCGACGCTCTTTAGAGAGGTCGGCATTTTTGATGATGTAATCATCCACGCGATCTTCGTAATCGCTGCGCATGCTGGAGATAATCTCCTGGATAGCTTCCACGCTCATGCCGGGTTTAATGTACTCACCCAGGTTGTCGAGCAGCAGAACACGCTTCTGGTTATCACGGATTTTCTTTTCGTTGTCGTGAATTTCACGTTGCAGCTTGTTCTTACGACGAAACATACGCACGAACTCCAGTACGTCCTGAAATGATTGCTTTGCATTTTCCATGAAGACACCTTTCATTTGGGCCTGCTTACACAGGCATCATTGTCGTAGCCATCAGATTAGCGGCGCGCCGCTGGCGATGGCAATTTTAAACTTGCAGAATCGGATTGGGCCTATCTTACCCTGAAGCGACCCGCCTCGCAGTAAGTTGTTGCTGGATCATTCTATTTTCGCAGCGCCAGGCGAATAAGTTCCGATAACCGCTCCAGCTGCCGGACCATCTCCAGACTGAGCCAGACGTAGCCGTGAATGGGGGTTTCCACCAGTTCGTCACTGTCAGACTCGGCGATCAGCTGGCGCAGTTCCCGCGTAATCTCCACCAGTTCTTCGCTATTTGCCCCAATCTTGTCGGTATTCCCCTCCACGATAGCCTGCGACAGCGCCCGCAGCGTATTTTCGGTCATCTGCTGGGTGCGGCGCAGCGCCGGGGCGTTCAGCATAATCAGGTGGCTCTGGCGCGACGCCCACCAGGCATTGAGCTGCAGCTCCAGCGTGCAGACCAGATTGCGGTTCAGCGTCTGTATCCCTTCAAATACCGAGCGCGGCGTGCGCGTCTCTTTACTGGAAGGCTCGATCAGCGCGCGCATCTTAATCACATTACTGAGCAGGCGCTGTAACGGGCGCGTCAGGCGCGGTTTTTCAACAAGGTTGGGAGAGAAACCGGCGTGATAAACCCGCGCGGTTTCCAGCAGCAGATCGGACAGCTGAATGCGCCAGTGGGTGTAGGCTTTTTGCGGCCAGATGCTGGTGAACAGCAGCGCCAGCAGCGAGCCGAGGATCACATCACCGCCGCGCCACAGGGCGGTGGTCATATCCCCCGGGATCCCGCCGCAGATCACCGCCAGGGTGATGCCAATCAGCAGCGCCATATAGGGCTGTTTGCCCAGCGTCAGAAAGCCGCTGATAAACATGATCGCCGCGCACCACAGCAGCATGCCCGGCAGCGAGATCAGCTCCAGCCTGAGCGCGATCAGCCCGGAGATAGAGCCATACAGGGTGCCGCCAATGCGCTGCAGCGCGCGCGGGAAGACATTGCCCCAGAAGGATATCGGCCCCATCACCACCACCAGCGTGATCAGCGGCCAGCTGCCCTCGGGGATCTCCATCAGCCTGACCAGCAGGAAGGTAAGCACGAAAGCCAGCGCGATACGCACGCCGTGCACTGTGCGGTAATTACGATATACGTTGAACTGCAGGGCCGAAATCGGCTTGTCCGGTCGCAAAACAGGCTCCGAAAGATGGGGGTCTCTGCGCGCCATGATACCTGAAGTCGGGGTCGGGAAAAGGCGTAGAGCGACGCTTTTCAGATGTTTTTTCACTCATTTATGGCGAGTTAACGGCAGAAAACATTGAGTTTACCGGGGAGATACAGCCCGTTAATAATCCATTACCTTGCCGATGAATTTATTAACTTTTAAATAACATGGCCGCAGGAAGGCGGCCATGGAAAAATCAGCCTTACAGCTTGCGCTTGATATAGTCTGAAATGCGCGTGATAACGCCTGCCTCTTCTATCGGCTGCAGCGCCACCAGCGGGTAGCTGGCCAGCTGCTTATCGCCCTCAACCAGTTGAATAGTGCCGACCTGCTCGTGCAGCTTAATCGGTGCTTCCAGATCCTTGCGGTCGATGACGTACTTGGCTTTGACCTTCTGCACTGCATCGCGTGGCAGGGTAAGATAGACGTCATTTTCACTGCCCAGAGAAATGCGGTGCGGGTTGCCGTACCAGACATTTTCATGGCCAATCTCTTTGCCCGCGTGGAACAGCTGGACGGTATCGAAATTGCTCTGGCCCCAGATCAGCAGTTTGCGCGCCTGCTCTTCACGCCCTTTCGGGCTTTTACCCCCCATCACCACGGCAATAAGGCGGCGCTGACCGTCCACGCTGGAGGCAATGATATTAAAGCCGGCGCTTTCGGTGTGGCCGGTCTTCAGCCCGTCGACGTGCAGGGTTTTGTCCCACAGCAGGCCGTTGCGGTTCTGCTGGGTAATGCCGTTCCAGGTGAGCGACTTCTCGCTGTACATTTGGTAGAAGTCCGGCTCGCCGCTGATGATCGCCCGTGACAGCTTCGCCAGGTCGCGCGCGGTGGTGAACTGGCCCGGTGCATCAAGCCCGTGAACGGTTTCAAAGTGGGTATTAGCCAGGCCAAGCTTTTCAACATACTGATTCATCATGGTGACAAAGTTTGCCTCGCTGCCCGCCACATAATCGGCGAGCGCCACGCAGGCATCATTGCCCGAATCGATAATCACGCCGCGGCTTAAATCGCGCACCGAGACCTTCTCCCCCGGCTTAAGGAACATCAGCGAAGAACCTTTAAATACCGGGTTGCCTGCTCCCCAGGCATCCTGCCCGACGGTGACCATGTCATCACGGCTAATCCGCTTTTTATCAATAGCGCGGTCAACCACATAGCCGGTCATCAGCTTGGTCAGGCTGGCCGGATTGCGGCGCTCATCCGGGTTGCCGGAGGTGAGGATCTGCCCGGTAGTGGCATCCATCAGTACCCAGGAAGCGGCATCAATCGCCGGGGCAGTCATTGGGAACGCCAGTGCGTCAACGCCCGGGTTGTTTTCGGCATGGGCTACGGTACTCAGGGCCATAACCACGGTTAAACTTGCAAGCTGACGCTTTTTCAACACTCAATCCTCAATACGGTAACAGATAAAAAAACTGCGCATGTTGTACGGGATCCTTTGGCATTTTGTGTGAATAAATTGCAAGAAAATATGAATAAATCAGCCGATTAAGCGATGAAAGTCGGGTCTCATTTCCGATAAAATTTTAACCGGGTCGGGCATCTGCCGCGCAAAAAGTGCCGGGCCGTCTAAACTTAAGCTGCTCTACTCACCCACTAACAGGAGTTATGGATATGGGACTGCTTGATTTCGTTAAAGAGGCCGGAAGCAAAATTATCGAGGCCTTCTCCGGCAATGCACACGCGCAGGCGACTGCAATTGAAGATGACCTGAAAAAATCGGGGATCCCCGGTGCTGATAAGGTCAAGGTTGAGGTCAATGGTGACAAGGTCGTGGTTACCGGTGATGGCCTGACGCAGGAGGAGAAAGAGAAGATCATTGTCGCCGCCGGCAACGTGAAGGGTATCAGCAGCGTAGATGACAAGATTACCGTCACCTCGGTAGCCGTTGAGGCCAGATTCTATACCGTTGTTTCCGGTGATACCCTGAGTGCCATCGCCAAGAAAGAGTATGGCAACGCCAACGACTACAATAAAATTTTCGAAGCCAATAAGCCGATGCTGAGCCATCCGGACAAGATCTACCCGGGCCAGAAGCTGCGCATACCGCAGTAATCCTGCGCGTGACCTTACCTGACCGGCGAAATGCCGGTTTTTTTTCGTCTGACACCGCTGCTGCGACGCTTCAGCCTGTAGGGGATATGGTTTACCATAAGGCATATCACTAAAACGCATCGCTCAGGAGAGAGCTCAGGATGAAGGTAGAGGGATTTTCCCGCCAGACTCAATGCTGCGTTTTCAGGAAGTTAATTATTAAGTGGACCGCCATAACATCATGAAAAACGCCACCAGCCAGCCCACCTTCCTCTTCCACGACTACGAAACGGCACGCTGAATCCTTGTAACTACTGCTATCCAACAAAGTAAACTCATTTTTTGCACGTATTTCTTTACACACCTTGCTTTCTGGCATCAAATGACCGGCCAGTTGAAATCGTGATGCTTCGTTATTTTCAGCACCACAGTGCCGATCACAATGACTTCACTCAGCGAGTAGCCTTCCTTCGCGTCGCCGTCCGGTGCCACTGCGCAGTCAATGGCGTACTGCCGGCCGCCGAACTCAGTTAGGGATGTTGCTGATGTGTGCGGTATGAAAATAGGGTTCAGGCATATGCCGTCTTCAATGTAATCCGTGGCCAGGGATGGAAAGCCCATTAGAAGCCTCTATTGTTCGGATTGAACAGCAGGACGTCCGGCGCTCGCCCTCTTCTGTCGATACACCTATGAACGTGCTCTGGTAGTGCTCTATCCAGCGATTTCCTCTGCCAGCGGCCAGTCATAGTTAACCAGCTTTAGCGCCGCGACAAAGTCAGCTGTCGTCACTGTGAGCAGCCAATTAGCCGCTACTGTATACTGACCCGGAACCCTGCAGGGATCTCGTCTCTTTTGCCCATGGTCACCCCTGCTCTGTTTGGACATACAGTGTTATTAAATCGACTGGCGGGAATGATCAACCGGGTGGAGCGGGGATCTTTGTCAGGATGATGATATCTAAGTGCATTTTTTGAGTCCACCTTTACAGTTTCTTGATGAATTCCTGACAGATGTTAAACTATCCACCATCAATGAATCGACACTGTCGTCGGAAAATATGAACAATAGAATAAACTCAATTCACTATCTTCGTGGCATTGCCGCACTTTTGGTTGTCTGCTTTCACTCAAAACAGTTTTTGAATGGAGTTTTGGGAGTTAAGGATTTAGGGAACTATTTATTCTTAAATGGACAGTTTGGAGTAGACTTGTTCTTTGTAATTAGCGGATTTATCATTGCATTCTCAACTCATTCAAAAGAGAGATCAAAGATAAGCTCATTTGTTACTAGGAGATTTTTCAGGATCTACCCTGTTTTTATTGTATCTTTATTAATATGCTACTTGGTGGTTACCCCTGCCAGGGAGATTGACATTTTATCCTTGGTTAGGTCTGCTTTTCTGATTCACACAGATTACACATTGCACGGGCCGTTTTTTGGGTACAGCATATTATATACCGCGTGGACACTTACGTATGAAATTTACTTCTATGCTTTATTTGTTGTTGCAATGTGGATAAGCCACAGAAACAGAATTTTAATTTCTACAAGCTTAATAATATTACCGCTAATTATCATTCAGCTTTTTTATAACGAAAGAGTATCTCTATCAGGTTCGATGTCACTAAATGGAACCAGCCTTCCTTTCTTGAACTTTGTTGCATCACCGATGATGATTGAATTTATCTATGGAATGTTAATATATGAGACACTTAAAAGATTAAGGAGCGACAAATATTCTGGCTTCATACTATTCATGTGTGTGTCATTTGTTTTCGTATGCTACTTTAGCAACTACATGATAGGACCCGGCCCATTAAATTATGGAACTTGGGGCGTGCTGATTATTTTTAGTCTAATTACATACGAGCAAAGTAACACCCTAGGACAAAGCAGAATTTTGAATGCATTAGGTGATATATCCTATTCAATGTACTTGATGCACGTAATTGTTATTTATGTCATGATTTATTACCCCGAACACGTACCGATGTATGAGAGCACTAGTGGTTTCTCACGATTTTCCTATATGGTTCTGGCTTCTATAGCTGCATCGTGGTTAACTTTTGAATATATAGAGAAGCCATTCATGTCAATTGGAAAAAGATTGATAAAAAGAGGCCATAATTCGCTACCATCTAGTAATTCACTCTAATGCAGTGCCGTCTGTAGCTGAAGTTGGGGCAGCGCCTCTTTTTTATCCTGAGGCCTGTCCCGTCACCCCATAGTCTTACAGATCCAATCCTTAAAAAAAACCTCCATTCCAGATGCCTGGTATGCTGATGCATTCAGTTTTTCTTGGCTCACGTGTTGCTGATGAAAAATTTTTAGTTTATGAATCTTTACGGAACAAGATGAGCTTTGATGTAGCCAGATTTACAAACATGCCGGCAACACTCCCTGCAGCCACTCCGATTACGGGGTAATCGATAACAACGCTGTACACAGAAATCAGCCAACTATACACACCGTAGTTTACCGCTCCTCCACCGAGCATGAGAATCAAATATGTTAGAAACTCATTACGTGGTTTCATGTTGGAGCTTTTACCATTGAAGGTTATTCTTCTGTTAAAGCCCCATGTAAACGCAACTGCAGTAAGAAAAGAGAAGCATCTTGCGATATATGGTCCAAGACTTCCTATGAAAATATAGAGAACCGCCGTATCTACCAGAAACCCAAGGGCGCCGCTTATCGCAAAAAATAATGCCTCTCTCAGCGCTTTCATCATTTATCTTTTCTCATGGAAGGAAGTGGTATTCCGAGGTATACCAGTCTCTTCATTTCATGTCGCCCTCTTGTAACATTATCTAGGATTAATCCACACACGAATGAAAGCGCTGCGGCTATCATAATTGATGCTGCCAGCACTGCTGTAGGAAGGCGAGGAACAAGACCGTCTTTAAGGAATTCTGTCAGAAGAGGAAACCCTAGGATGACAGATATCATAGCCATTACCAGAGCGCATATACCAAAGAAGGCAAATGGCCTTTCCGTGATGTATAGCCTTGCGATCATCTTCAGAATCCTGAGTCCATCACGGTATGTGGAAAGCTTGCTGACTGAACCCTCTGGACGCACACCGTATGCGGTCATTACCTCTCCGTATGGCATGCGAAGCTCAAGTGCGTGAACGGTGAGTTCTGTTTCGATTTCGAAGCCACGCGAAATGGCGGGGAATGATTTCACATACCTGCGTGTAAATGCCCGGTACCCGGATAGCATGTCATTAAAGTTACCGCCAAATATCTTCACAACGCTGTGGGTGAGCATATAGTTCCCCCACTGGTGCCCACGTCGGTAAGCCTCTCCAGAAATCTCTTCTTTAGTTTTTCTGCAACCAACAACCATGTCGAGATGGTTGTCCAAGAGCTGGTCAACCAGTGAGCGAACCGCACCTGCTTCATACGTTGCATCACCATCCACCATAACGTAGATATCAGCTTCAACATCAGCAAACATGCGTCTTACTACGTTTCCTTTGCCTGGCAAGCTAACTGATATAACCTTGGCTCCCGACTCTGCGGCAACCTGAGAGGTGTGATCGCTTGAGTTGTTATCAAAAACGTAGATATCAATCTCAGGCATAGCCTCCCTAAACTCCCGCACCACTGATTCTATTGCTGACTCTTCGTTGTAGCATGGGACTATTAATGCAACGTGCTGTCCACGATATTGCATACTAACCTCGATTAATTATTTCTAGTTTTGATAGATAGTAAAATAAACGGAACGCTAACTGACGTCGCCATAATAGACCAGTAGGCGTACCTGAAATCAGATGCTACACCTACAAAGAAATACGCAAACAGATAAAGGAAGCTTGATGTATTCAATGCAATGATTAAATTTCTTGCTTCTCCTTTGCAGGCTAACAAACCATACAAAGAGAAAACCAATGACACTATTAACCAGAACCCAGGCTTAAATAAAGGGGAGTCGCGAAGGGAATCAGTTAACCCTTGCAAACCATTAAAGGCTGCGGTCTTTTTGTATTCGAAGCCTAATGAGTTCTTGGCCGTTCTATCCTCAAGAATCCCACCAGGCTCCCACAGGAGATTCATGAAGTTTTCATATCGGTGGTGCAGGTATGCAGTTGGTTGTTGGTACATAGCTTCTAGCCAGTTACCCATCAAAGAACCATCCCCCCAAGAGCCCGACGCAACAAGTTTTTTCAAAACAAAACCACAAGGACCCCATGCATAGCTGTTCCAGGAGCGTGAATCGTAGCACTCATTTCTTACCTTGCTGTCTTCCTCGGTATTCCATTCTTCTTTGAAGTAGTTTCTGTTTGAGAAATGCGATACGCCGCCAATATCAAAAACTGTCAGAGACTGATATGCCTTCGATTTTGAAGCGCTTAGAATCTTGTAATTGAAAAATGAGGTTATAAGTACTGTACATAGTGGGAATAACACAAATATAAACGCCACCTTTTTCCACTCTCGCGTCTTTACGCCTGCAACCAGTAGCCATGCCAGAGGAATAAGACCGAATATGGCGTTGAATCTAAACATGCTACCCAGCACCAGAAGAATGCCAGCAAGTATAAGTGCTTTCCTTTTCCCTGATTCATTCCTGTTGCTCACTGCAACCAAACCAACTGCCAGAAGCCATGTTACAGCATGGAAAACATCTTTAAGTATGTGGCTTAGAGTGCCCAAGGCGAAAGGCATAAACCCGACAACAATAACCGACAAAGAGATAGTTTTTTGTTTTGCAGGGATAGAAGCGGACAGCAGTAATAGCGATCCCCAATACATAAGGCATTCCAAGAGGAGCATACCAAATGGGCCTGGTATTGCCTTATCTGTCATGGACCAGATGAAGCTCATTACAGGTGGATGCCAGTCGGTGAATATAAATCTTGAGCCTTGCTGGTACTGGTCCAGTGCGTCACTGCTGACAATGCCAGGATAAAACGCCCAAAGCGTTACAATCAGACCTAACAACGACAACAAAACCTGAGGGGTGGCGCTCTTGAAATCTATCCTTGCAATTGACATTGAGTAATCTAATTTTGAGTTTTTTCTGAGAATTTAGGGAAGGGATTTTTACACATGAGGTGTGGGCAGGCAAGATCTTTGGGGGTAATTAGACTGATGAGAAGGCCGCCTAAGCGGCTGTGGTTTAGTTACAGTGCAATGCCATCACAAACGCTCAAGGGTCTGTTCCTCGCTTGATACGAAGACCTGTCCCATAATGCCACAGCACTACTGCTCCTATCCTCATTAACCCGCCATTCCCGTTTCCAAGGAAGTTTAACACTGATTCCATCCCTGATCGGCGTAGATGATAGTTTGTTACCCTATATAATTACCTAATGACGAAGGTCCAGTTGACTTAAACCCAATATGCGTACTCGAGAGGTGTTGTCAGTTTGCAAGGGAATCTATGCCGAACTAGCGACAGCTATGAATAATTCGTTAATAGTTACCTGTGAGTTTCATGACACTGTTAATGCATTAACGCCTTAAAGGTTGACGGTCTGGGAAGCCTGTAGGCCACTGAAGGATACTTGACTGTTTACTACTTTTGCCAGCCTTCCATCTCTAGAAACAACAGTTAGATTTTCAGTGCCATAGGAGTTGATGTTTACTCTATTGCATCTCGTCATCATGAATGGACTGACCCACGACAGTAGACAAATTCTGTCCTCACGACGAGACCTGTTCAAAGGCCCCCGGACTAACGCCGGCGAGATGACTGTGGCGCCGGGACCGGTTATAGAAGACTTCAATGTAATCGAAGATATCGGCCCGGGCCAGATCCCGGATTTTATGGATGCGTTTTCTGATCCGTTCTTTTTTCAGTGAACTGAAGAACAATTCAGCCACCGCATTATCCTAGCAGTTGTCACGCCGGCTCATGCTTGGGGACAGGTTATTGGCCCGGCAGAAGCGCTGCCAGTCGTCACTGCCGTACTCGCTGCCCTGATCTGAGTGCACGAAAACCTTGCTGTCGGGTTTACGTCGCCAGACCGCCATCATCAGCGCATCCAGCAACAGTCGTACTCTTATCGCCAGATTCGCTCTCGAAGTAGAAGCGCGGGTCTTTCCTGCTGTCATACATCACACGAAGATCGGTGGTCGTCGCTCTGACATTCTATAGCCTCACTGCTGGGTTTCTGCCAAGGCCTAGCCTATGGGCTTTCCCGCCCCACCTGTATCAATACTGAAAGGTGATAATACCCTTCGGAGATATGCGAATGCCAAGACCATAAGCGTCTACTACTTCAGGACTTCCCGAATATGGTTTACCATGTACGGAGCGGAGTTTAGTGCCGCTGAGGGCCATAATATTTTTTTCCACACGTGGTTTCAGTGATTCTGTACCAACTATGTACACAATATTGAATGGATTAATGCAAACCACAATGAAGATGAATGAACAGATGTGGACAAAGTAGGGTTTAGAAGTTGAGTTGAGCACTACCTTTTCAGCGATTTAATCAATAGAAGTGAACAGAGAAAAATAGTGAAAAACGCCACCAGCCAGCCCACCTTCCTTTTTCACGATTACGAAACCTTTGGTAAAAGCCCATCGCTGGACCGTCCTGCGCAGTTTGCCGGCATCCGTACCGATATGGATTTTAACATCATTGGCGAGCCGGAGGTGTTTTACTGCCAGCCTGCGGATGACTATCTGCCGCAGCCGGAAGCGGTAATGATCACCGGGATTACCCCGCAGATTGCCCGCGCCCGTGGGGTGCCGGAAGTGGAGTTTACCCGCCGCATCCACCAGCTGTTCAGCGAGCCGAACACCTGCGTGGTGGGGTACAACAACGTGCGTTTTGACGACGAAGTCAGCCGTAACCTGTTTTATCGCAACTTTTACGACCCTTACGCGTGGAGCTGGCAGCACGGTAACAGCCGCTGGGATCTGCTGGACGTGATGCGAGCCTGCTATGCCCTGCGCCCGGACGGGATTGCGTGGCCGGAAAATGAGGATGGCTTCCCCAGCTTCCGCCTTGAGCACCTGACCAAAGCCAACGGCGTGGCCCATGACAACGCCCATGATGCGATGTCGGACGTTTATGCCACCATTGCCATGGCCAGGCTGGTCAAAGAGAAGCAGCCGCGCCTGTATGACTTCCTGTTCAGCCACCGCAATAAGCAGAAGATCACCGCGCTGGTCGATATTCCGCAGATGAAACCGCTGGTGCATATTTCCGGCATGTTTGGCGCGGCGCGCGGCAATACCAGCTGGATCGCCCCGCTCGCCTGGCACCCGGAAAACCGTAATGCGCTGATTACCTGCGATCTCGGCGGTAATATGTCGCCGCTGCTGGAGCTGGACGCCGACGCGCTGCGCGAACGCCTGTATACCCGCCGCGACGAGCTGGGAGATGCCTTCCCGGTGCCGCTTAAACTGGTGCATATTAATAAATGCCCGGTGGTTGCCCCGGCGAATACCCTGCGCCCGGAAGATGCCGAGCGCATCGGCATTGACCGCCAGCGCTGCCTGGATAATCTCGCCCTGCTGCGTCAGCATCCGGAGGTGCGCGAAAAAGTGGTGGCGCTGTTTGCGGAAGCCGAACCCTTTACCCCGTCGGAGGATGTCGATGCGCAGATCTATAACGGCTTCTTCAGCGATGCCGATCGCAACGCGATGAATATACTTCGCCAGACTGCCGCGGAAAATCTGCCGGCGCTGGATCTGAGCTTTAACGATGCGCGTATTGATAAGCTGCTGTTCCGCTACCGCGCGCGCAACTTCTTCGGCACGCTGGATGACGCCGAGCAGAAGCGCTGGCTGCAGCACCGCCGTGAGATGCTGAACCCTGAGCGGGTGCAAAGCTATGTGCAGGAGCTGGAGATGCTGTTTAATCAGTACGAAGGGGAGCAGGAGAAGCTGGATCAGCTGAAGGCGTTGTTCGAGTATGCGCGGGAGTTGGTGTCCTGATATCACAAGGGCTGACCGAAAAAGAGGGTCAGCCCCTACAAAATAGTTCGAGTATGCGCGGGAGTTAGTGTCCTGAAATGACAAGGGCTGACCGAAAAGAGGGTCAGCCCCTACAAAAATGGCTCTGAATCACCCGCAGGGGGCGACCATGTGTACCGGTCGCCCCGCATCGGGAATTACAGCCCTTCTTCGCTCCACTGCGGCACCGGGTTACGGAAGCTGCGGGTGACGAACGCCAGGTAGACCAGGCCGATTGCGGCCCACACCAGCCCCAGCACCATCGAGCTCTCTTCCAGGTTCGCCCACAGAGCACCTACGGTCAGTGCGCCAAGCAGCGGCAGGATCAGGAACTTGAAGTTGTCTTTCAGAGTCTTATTGCGCTTCTCACGGATCCAGAACTGCGAGATCACCGACAGGTTAACGAAGGTAAACGCCACCAGCGCACCGAAGTTAATCAGTGCCGTAGCGGTCACCAGGTCGAAGGAGATCGACGACAGGGCAATCGCGCCAACCAGCAGCACGTTCAGCGCCGGGGTGCGCCACTTCGGATGGATATAGCCGAAGAAACGCTCCGGGAACACGCCGTCACGGCCCATCACGTACATCAGACGCGACACGCCCGCATGGGCTGCCATGCCGGATGCCAGCACGGTGACGCAGGAGAAGATCAGGATGCCGAACTGGAAGGCTTTACCCGCCACGTACAGCATAATTTCCGGCTGCGACGCGTCCGGATCTTTGAAGCGTGAGATATCCGGGAAGTACAGCTGCAGGAAATAGGAGACCACGACAAAGATCACGCCGCCAATCAGTGCGGTAAGGAAAATCGCTTTCGGGATCACGCGCTCTGCGTCTTTGGTCTCTTCCGACAGTGAGCTGATACCGTCAAAGCCAAGGAACGAGAAGCAGAGTATCGTCGCCCCGGTGATCATCGGCACCACATGAGCATTCTCAGACCAGAATGGTTTACTGCTGACCAGCGTCCCGGCACCTTCGCCGTGCGCCACGCCATACACCACCATCCCCATGATCACCACCATCACCGCCACCTGCAGCACCACGATCACGCTGTTAAAGTTGGCTACGGTTTTGATGCCTTTGAGGTTGGAGAGCGTCATAAAGCCCACCAGCAGTACCACAAAGATCCACGATGGAATGCCGGGAACTAAAGCTTCCCAGTAAATTTTCGCCAGCAGAATGTTGATCATCGGCATAAACAGATAATCAAGCAGCGAAGACCAGCCGACCATAAAGCCGACGTGCGGGCTGATGGCTTTCTGCGCATAGGTATAGGCCGAACCCGCAGACGGGAAACGGCGCACCAGCTGGCCGTAGCTCAGCGCGGTAAACAGAATAGCAATCAGCGCGAATGCGTATGCGGTCGCGACGTGGCCGTCAGTCAGACCGGAAACAATGCCGAAAGTATCGAACAGTGTCATCGGCTGCATATAAGCCAGACCCATCATAACAACAGGCAGTAACGTCAGCGTTTTTTTCAGATGTGCACGCGGCTGTGCGGCTGGAGTAGCGGTACTATGCGACATGGTTCAGCCTCCCCATAGCGTCAACCTTTCTGGGTTGAACCACAGGGAAACTTCGCATTATGCGAGAGCTTTTCGAAAGAGGATTCATGGAACGACAGGCAGGCGTGAAGGTGTAACCTGCTGTGGCGCCGTAGTCATCGCGCTGGCGAATCCCAGCCGATACCGGAGTAAGAAGATGTTGCCCCATGTTTGTTTCCTCAATGTACACGTCACCGTGTTTTTAAAAGCGTATATCCATCCGGTTCTGGACCGGCCTCATTAGAATGCGAAAGTCCTGCGCTTTGCATACAGATAAAAAAATACCGCCGCCGGGGTAAATCCAGCGTCGGTTTTATGTTGCAAATTGCAAGGCGCATATTTTGCACCATAACAAAGCAGTATGACAAGTGTTGGAGACCTTCTCTTACATATTTTTGCCTGAAAAGAGCGGGCGAGGCGTGCCTCGCCGCTGCGCGCTTAGGCGTTTTTCAGCATCCAGTCGATTTCGGTGGCGGTAACCAGGCGCTCAAAGTGCATCAGTTCGTGATGCTTGCAGCTGTGCCAGACAAAACCGAAGCGCTTGCCGAGCAGTTTCTGCAGGGCATGATTCTGCTCAAACTCGTACAGCGCATCACTCTGGCGGATCGGCAGCGGGTTGCCCTCGGCCTCGTGGCCGTTGCCTTTTACCGCGGGCGGCAGCGGCAGCTGATTATCGATGCCGTGCAGGATCCCGGCGAGAATGGCCGCCATCACCAGATAAGGATTGGCGTCGGCCCCCGCTACGCGATACTCCACGCGGTGATTATCACTATCGCCACAGGGAATGCGCAGCGCGACGGTGCGGTTATTGTGCCCCCAGGAAGCCTGAAGCGGGACGAAAGCATCCGGCAGAAAGCGGCGGTAGGCGTTGACGTTAGGGGCCAGCAGCGCCATCGAAGCGGGCATCAGGTCGATCATCCCGGCCAGCGCTCGCTTCAGCAGCGGCGAGTCGCTGCCGTCATCGCAGGCAAAAGCATTGTGGTCGGCGGCATCCAGCATGCTGATATGCACGTGCATGCCGCTGCCCGCGTACTCCTCATACGGCTTCGCCATAAAGGTGGCGTTCATGCCGTGCTGCTCGGCCACCTGGCGCACCAGGCGTTTCAGCTGCACGGCATGGTCGCAGGCGCTTAATACGTTGCGGGTGTGGTGCAGGTTAATCTCAAACTGGCCTGGCGAAGCCTCCGCCAGCGCCCCGTCGGCGGGGATGCCCTGCTGACGGGCAATCGAGTCAATATCCCCCAATACCTCAGAGAAGTGGTCAAGATTGTCGACGGAGTAAACCTGGCTTTGCATATTACGTTCGTCGCTACCCGGCGCGCACGGCGGCTGGATATAGCCCTCTGCATCGCGCTGCTTATCGACCAGATAGAACTCCAGCTCTACCGCTACCACCGGGAACAGTCCTCGGTTGCGCAGCTGTTGCCACAGCTGATTGAGGACATTACGGGGTTCAACGTCAAAGGGAGTGCCATCTTGATTGCACATGGTCAGCAGAAGCTGTGCCAGATGTTGCGGGTCAGCCGCAGAGGGGATGAGAGTGCCGTCAACCGGCATGCAGATATTATCAGGTTCGCCCAGCGCCTGACCGAGCCCCGCCTCTTCCACCGTATTGCCCAGAATGTCCATGGCGAACACCGAAGCCGGGAAGTAGCAGCCTTTGTCGAGCTTAAGCAGGCTGGCGATGGGAATGCGCTTACCGCGAAAAACACCGTTTAAATCATTAAGCAGAATATCGACGTACTGAGTTTCAGGATGGCGTTCCAGATAAGCTTTCACTTCATTCCGGAACGCGCTGGTTCGTTTCTCTTCACTGTGCCTCGTGAAGTCTTCCACTTCGACGATATTGGTCATGATGCACCTGCCCGCATGAGGTTTATGGAGTCGGTGCCCGCTCAAAATAACGGCCACTCCCTTAACATAGCGTCAACATAAAAAGTGTGCAAATGTTACTGATAGCTTTATTTTTGCCCGCATTGCGTTTGAATATTCATCAACTGATTGCTAGATTGAAAATATATTGCACACTTTTGCGTCATTCTGCGCGATACCGGCTGATATTTTTAACAGTACCACGGGAGGGGAATGGGCATTATTTTTGACAAGCCTTTGATTGGCGTAGTGATGTGTCAGAACGGAAATTGGCGGGCACCCCACGCAGATGGTGCATAACAAATATCTGGAAGCGGTACTTGGCGCTGGCGGTGTGCCGTTGGCCCTGCCCCACGGGCTGATGTCGGCCCCTCATCTATTAGAAAATGCTATGGCTGTCCTCGACGGCATTCTGCTTACCGGCAGCCCGAGCAATATCGAACCGCACCACTACGGCGAGCCGGGGGACGAGCCGCTGGCCGATCCGGGGCGCGACCGTCTCTCTTTTGCGCTGATAGATTACGCTCTGGAGCAGCAGCTGCCGCTGCTGGCGATCTGCCGCGGCCTGCAGGAGCTGGTGGTCGCTAGCGGCGGTAAGCTGCATCGCCAGCTGCATCAGATCCCCGGCCTGCAGGAACATCGGGAGGATGAAGCGCTAACGCTGGATGAGCAGTACGCTCCGGCCCACGAGGTGTGGCTGGAACCCGGCGGGCTGCTGGCCCCACTGGTCAATTACGCTGAGAAATTTTGGGTCAACTCGCTGCATGGTCAGGGCATTCGCGAAACGGGCAGCGCGCTGCGGGTTGAAGCGCGTGCCGCAGATGGTTTAATCGAAGCCGTCAGCCATCGCCAGCATCCCTTCGCACTGGCGGTGCAGTGGCACCCGGAATGGCACAGTGACAGCTCCGCGCTCTCGCGCCAGCTGTTTGATGGGTTTATTCACGCCTGTCAGCAGTTTCAGAAAGGATCGCGGCTGTGAGCGAAACCCTGCTGGCACCGGGAAGGCGCCTGGCGGAAATCCGCCAGCAGATGGGCCTGTCTCAGCGGCGCGTCGCCGAGCTTTCCGGCCTGACGCACAGCGCCATCAGCACCATTGAGCAGGACAAGGTCAGCCCGGCCGTCAGCACCCTGCAAAAACTGCTGAAGGTTTACGGCCTGTCGCTGTCCGAATTTTTTGCCGAGAAGGTGCAGGATGAGCCGCCGAAAGTGGTGATCGATGCGCACGAGCTGATCGATATTGGCAGCCAGGGCGTTTCACTGCGGCTAATCCACAACGGTAATCCGCAGCGCACGCTGGCGATGCTGCTGGAGACCTATGAACCCGGCGCGACCACCGGTGAAAAAATTCGTCATCAGGGCGAAGAGACCGGCACGCTGCTGGAGGGGGAGATCATCCTGACCATCAGCGGTCAGAGTTACCCGCTGCGCGCCGGGCAGAGCTACGTGATTAATACCAGCCACCCGCACAGCTTTACCAATACGTCGACCCGGCCCTGCCGCATTATCAGCGCACATACGCCGGCCACGTTTTAACAGGGAGACTGCATGGAACATATCAACAGCTACTATTCGGCAACCACCAATGCACACGATCCCTGGCCACGGCTCGAAGGGGCAATAGAGTGCGATGTTTGCGTGATTGGCGGCGGCTTTACCGGGCTGTCGTCCGCGCTGTTTCTCACCGAGGCGGGATACGACGTGGTGCTGCTGGAAGCCGCGCGCGTCGGGTTTGGCGCCAGCGGGCGCAACGGCGGCCAGGTGGTGAACTCCTACAGTCGCGACGTTGATGTGATTGAGCAGCGCTACGGCAAAGAGACCGCGCGCCTGCTCGGCAGCATGATGTTCGAGGGGGCAGCGATTATCCGTGACCGCATCGACCGCTACGCCATCCGTTGTGATTACCGCCCCGGCGGTATTTTTGCCGCGTTAAACAACCGACAAATGCAGCACCTTAGCAGCCAGCACAAGCTGTGGCAGCGCTACGGCAATCATGACCTTGAACTGCTCGACCAGACCGGTATTCGCCGGGAAGTGGGCAGCGATCGTTATGTCGGTGGCCTGTTGGACAAGCGCGGCGGCCATATTCACCCGCTCAATCTGGCGCTGGGTGAAGCCGAAGCCATTCGTCGCCACGGCGGGCGCATCTATGAGAACTCGGCGGTCACCGCGGTGAACTACGGCAACCCGCATCTGATCCGCACGGAGCAGGGCGAAGTGAAAGCCCGCTTTGTGATTTTTGCCGGCAATGCCTATCTGGCCCCGCATCTGGAACCCCGGCTGGCGAACAAAAGCCTGCCCTGCGGCTCGCAGATTGTCGCCACCGAGCCGCTGTCTGCGGACCAGGCGCTATCGCTGCTGCCGAACAACTGCTGCGTCGAGGACTGTAACTACCTGCTGGACTACTTCCGCCTGACCGCCGATAACCGCCTGCTGTACGGCGGCGGGGTAATCTACGGCGCGCGCGATCCGGGCGATATTGATGCCCTGATCCGCCCGAAGCTGCTGAAAACCTTCCCGCAGCTGGCAGGGGTAAAATTTGACTTTGCGTGGAGCGGCAATTTTCTGTTGACCCTGTCGCGCATGCCGCAGTTCGGACGGCTGGAGAGCGGCGTTTACTATATGCAGGGTGACAGCGGGCACGGCGTTACCTGCACCCACCTGGCCGGGAAATTGATTGCAGAGGCGATGCGCGGCGATGCGGAGCGCTTTGATGCCTTTGCCAAACTGCCGCATCTGCCCTTCCCGGGCGGACGGCGGCTGCGCGTGCCGCTAACCGCAATAGGTGCCGCATGGTATGCGTTGCGCGACAGGCTGGGGGTTTAAGGGGCAACGTGGAAGTTTATGGGTCGATCGGAAAAGAAGATCGACCCCTACGGTTTGGAACCCGATCGCCTGTAGGGGCTGACCCTCTTTTCCGGTCAGCCCGTTGTTTTCAGTCAGCCCGTAATTTTACGCTAACGGCATCTTGTTCGGGTCGGGGTAGCGGTACTCGAAGCCCAGCTCGCGGCAAATTTTACTGCCGTCGATCAGCTTGCCGCTGTTACCGCTGTCATTCGCGAGGAAGGTAGGAGGTTGCAGCCCCAGCTGGCGTGCCACCTGCGGATAAAACTGCGCACGCGCCGGGTGCTGCGCTGCGCTGAGGTTGTAAATGTGCCCGCCCTTCGGCGTTTGCAGCAGCAGCGTAATCGCCTCGATCACATCTTCCAGATGCACCAGGTTAACGCCCTGTGATCCGTTCGCCAGCTCGGTTTTTCCGGCGAGGAAACGCCCCGGATGGCGGTTAGGTCCCACCAGCCCGGCGAGGCGCAAAATATCGACCGAAGTATTAGGCAGATGGTGCAGCCAGCTCTCCAGATCCCGCAGGGTACGCCCGGCGATACTCACCGGCTCAAGCGGCGAACTCTCTTTGGTCATGCCGACGCTGTCGCCGTAGACAGAAGTGGAGCTGGTGAAAATAATGCGCGGTACGCTATATGCCAGCGCGCTGTCGACCAGCTGCTGCACCGCCAACTGATAACTCTCCCCGCCGGAGGCGGTACGGCTGGCCGGTAGCGTGATCACCAGCGCGTCTACATGGCTGAGCAGAGACTCCAGATCCTCCGACTCGCAGATGAGCTCCGGCGTCAATTCCAGCAGATAGCTGTCGATACCGCTCATCCGTGCCGCCTCCACCCCGTCCTGCGTGGTTTTCGTGCCGGTCACCTGCCAGCCAGCCGCCGTCAGCGACATGGCCAGCGGCATGCCCAACCACCCCAGCCCGACTATCGCAACTTTTTTCATCCTTTTACTCCTGTGAACTCACACCGTCAGAGTTTCAGGCTACGCCAGCCTTATGCCAGTGACAACAGCCCGTTGATAAGAGAATCTTTCAACATTAACAAAAAAGGGTTGCGCCACGCGCCTATTCTGGTTAGGTTATTTGTCACGATATGAATATCCATTCATCCAAGAGAATTTTATGACACGCGTTCAGTTCAATCACCATCATCACCATCACCCTGACTAGTCTTTCAGGCGATGTGTGCTGGAAGACGATCAGGATCTTCCAGTGGTGCAGAACGCAAAATCAGCCCCCGGAAGATCGCCTTCCGGGGGCTTTTTTTTTGGCCCGGTGCAATTGAAACGCTGACATAGTGAACTTAAGCAGACAGGAAAAGAGGATTATCCCCGATGTTAGATAACACCCGTTTACGCATAGCTATGCAGAAATCAGGCCGTTTAAGCGATGAATCACGCGAACTGCTCGCGCGCTGCGGCATCAAAATTAATCTGCAACAGCAGCGCCTGATCGCGTTCGCCGAGAACATGCCGATTGATATTCTGCGCGTGCGCGATGACGATATCCCGGGCCTGGTGATGGACGGTGTGGTTGACCTCGGCATCATTGGTGAAAACGTGCTGGAAGAAGAGCTGCTGACCCGTCGTGCTCAGGGCGAAGACCCGCGCTATTTCACCCTGCGCCGTCTGGACTTCGGCGGCTGCCGCCTGTCGCTGGCGATGTCGGTTGATGACGAATATACCGGCCCGCAGTGTTTACAAAACTCACGCATTGCCACCTCTTACCCGCACCTGCTGAAAAAGTACCTCGACAAGCAGGGCGTCAGCTTCAAATCCTGCCTGCTGAACGGTTCCGTTGAAGTGGCTCCGCGCGCCGGTCTGGCCGATGCCATCTGTGACCTGGTGTCAACCGGCGCCACGCTGGAAGCCAACGGTCTGCGCGAAGTGGAAGTCATTTACCGCTCGAAGGCCTGCCTGATCCAGCGCGATGGCGAAATGCCGGCTGCCAAGCAGGAGCTGATCGACAAACTAATGACGCGTATTCAGGGCGTGATCCAGGCGCGTGAATCGAAGTACATCATGCTGCACGCGCCGGGCGAACGTCTGGAAGACATCATTGCCCTGCTGCCGGGGGCCGAGCGCCCTACCGTACTGCCGCTGGCGGGTGATAAGAGCCGCGTGGCGATGCACATGGTCAGCAGCGAAACGCTGTTCTGGGAAACCATGGAAAAACTCAAAGCCCTGGGTGCCAGCTCGATTCTGGTGCTGCCGATTGAGAAGATGATGGAGTAATTCGATGGCGACCCTGATGACCCCCATTAGCTGGCAGCAGTGCAGCGCGGAAGAGCAGCAGGCGCTGCTGATGCGCCCGGCGATCTCTGCCTCTGAAAGCATTACTGCCACCGTGCGTGGCATTCTTGAAAAGGTAAAAGCCGAGGGCGACGACGCGCTGCGCTACTACAGCGCGACCTTCGATAAAACTCAGGTGGATGCCCTGCGCGTCAGCGAGCAGCAGATTGCCGATGCCTGCGCGCGACTGGGTGATGAGATCAAACAGGCGATGGCCGTCGCGGTCGCCAACATCGATAAATTCCACGTGGCGCAGATGCTGCCAGCGGTTGATATTGAAACGCAGCCGGGCGTGCGCTGCCAGCAGATTACGCGCCCGGTGGCCTCTGTCGGGCTCTATATTCCCGGCGGTTCTGCCCCGCTCTTCTCCACCGTGCTGATGCTGGCAACCCCGGCACGCATTGCCGGATGTGGCCGCGTGGTGCTGTGCTCGCCTCCGCCGATTGCCGATGAAATTCTCTATGCCGCTAAGCTGTGCGGCGTGCAGGAAGTGTTTCAGGTTGGCGGGGCGCAGGCGATTGCCGCCCTCGCCCTCGGCACTGAATCAGTGCCGAAGGTCGACAAAATCTTTGGCCCGGGCAATGCGTATGTGACCGAGGCCAAACGCCAGGTCAGCCAGCGCCTGGACGGTGCAGCAATTGATATGCCGGCAGGGCCTTCCGAAGTGCTGGTGATAGCCGATGAGGGCGCCACGCCGGACTTCGTCGCTTCCGACCTGCTGTCACAGGCCGAGCACGGCCCTGATTCACAGGTGATCCTGCTGACCCCTTCGCTGCCGATGGCAGAAGCAGTAGCGCAGGCCGTCGAACGCCAGCTGGCCGAACTGCCACGCGCCGCCACCGCGGCGAAAGCGCTGGAGAGCAGCCGCCTGATTGTGGCACGCGATCTGCAGCAGTGCGTCGAGATCAGCAACCGCTACGGCCCGGAGCATCTGATTATTCAGACGCGCCGCGCGCGGGACCTGGTCGACAGCATTACCAGCGCCGGTTCGGTATTTCTTGGTGACTGGTCACCGGAGTCCGCTGGCGACTATGCCTCCGGCACCAACCACGTGCTGCCGACCTATGGCTATACCGCCACCTGCTCAAGCCTGGGGCTGGCTGATTTCCAGAAGCGGATGACGGTGCAGGAGCTGACGCCTGCCGGCTTTATGGGGCTGGCCGCCACCATTGAGACGCTGGCCGCGGCCGAACAGTTAACCGCCCACAAAAATGCCGTCACCCTGCGCGTGGCCGCACTGAAGGAGAAGCCATGAGCAGCACAATTCAGGACCTGGCCCGCGCTAACGTGCGCGCCCTCACCCCTTACCAGTCTGCGCGCCGCCTTGGCGGTAACGGCGACGTGTGGCTGAACGCCAATGAATATCCGCTGGCCGTGCCGTTTGAGCTCAGCCAGCAGACGCTGAACCGCTACCCGGAATGCCAGCCAAAGTTGGTGATTGAACGCTACGCCGCCTATGCCGGACTGACGCCTGAGCAGGTGCTGGTGAGCCGCGGCGCGGATGAAGGTATCGAACTGCTGATGCGCGCCTTCTGCGAGCCGGGCCAGGACGCGGTACTGTTCTGCCCGCCGACCTACGGTATGTACAGCGTCAGCGCGGAAACCATCGGCATTGAATATCGCACGGTGGAAGCAGGTGAAGACTGGCAGTTGAACCTGCCGGCGATTGCCGACCAGCTGGACGGGGTGAAGCTGGTGTACGTTTGCAGCCCAAACAACCCAACCGGTAACCTCATCAACCCGGAAGACCTGCGTCAGCTGCTGGAGATGACCCGGGGCAAAGCGCTGGTGGTGGCGGATGAAGCCTATATCGAGTTCTGCCCGCAGGCGTCACTCGCCGGCTGGCTGAAGGATTTCCCGCACCTGGTTATCCTGCGCACGCTGTCAAAAGCCTTCGCGCTCGCCGGGCTGCGCTGCGGCTTCACCCTCGCCAGCGCCGAGGTGATCGCGCTGCTGATGAAGGTGATCGCGCCGTATCCGCTCTCTACCCCTGTCGCCGATATCGCCGGTCAGGCCTTAAGCGACCAGGGTATTGCCCTGATGCGCCAGCACGTCGCCGAGCTGATCGCCACCCGCGAACAGCTGATTGCCGACCTGCGCAGCCTCGACTGCGTTGAGCAGGTGTATGAGAGCGACACTAACTATATTCTGGCGCGCTTTACCGCCTCCAGTCAGGTGTTTAAAACGCTGTGGGACCAGGGCATTATTCTGCGTGACCAGAATAAGCAGCCCGGCCTGGCCGGCTGCCTGCGCATCTCCATCGGCACCCGTGAAGAGTGTCAGCGCGCCGTTGCCGCATTAAAATCATTACCCGGTTCACCCGTTTCTCAGGAGCAAGCATGAGTCAGAAAGTCCTCTTTATCGATCGCGATGGCACCCTTATTTCTGAGCCGCCGCAAGATTATCAGGTCGACCGCATGGACAAACTGGCCTTCGAGCCGGACGTGATCCCGGCCCTGCTGTCGTTACAAAAAGCGGGCTATCAGCTGGTGATGATCACCAATCAGGATGGTCTGGGCACCCGCAGCTTCCCGCAGGCGGATTTCGACGGCCCACATAACCTGATGATGCAGATCCTCAGCTCCCAGGGCGTGAAGTTCGACGACATCCTAATCTGCCCGCATCTGCCGGAAGATAACTGCGACTGCCGCAAGCCGAAAACCAAAATGGTGGAAGCCTGGCTGGCCGAAGGGGCAATTGATACCGCCAACAGCTATGTGATTGGCGACCGCGCTACCGACGTGCAGCTGGCGCAGAATATGGGCATTACCGGTCTGCTGTACGGAAAGGAGCTTAACTGGAACGCTATCGAGCAGCAGCTGACCAAGCGCGACCGCTATGCGCTGGTGCAGCGCAACACCAAAGAGACGCAGATTAAGGTTGAAGTGTGGCTGGATCGCGAAGGCGAAAGCAAAATCAACACCGGCGTCGGCTTCTTCGATCATATGCTCGACCAGATCTCTACCCACGGCGGCTTCCGTATGAACATTGATGTGAAGGGCGACCTGTACATTGACGACCATCACACCGTGGAAGATACCGGTCTGGCGCTGGGCGAAGCGCTGCTGAAGGCGCTGGGCGACAAACGCGGCATTGGCCGTTTCGGCTTTGTCCTGCCAATGGACGAGTGCCTGGCACGCTGCGCGCTGGATATCTCCGGCCGCCCGCACCTCGAATATAAAGCTGAGTTCAGCTATCAGCGCGTGGGGGACCTGAGCACCGAGATGGTCGAGCACTTCTTCAGCTCGCTCTCTTACACCATGGCCAGCACCCTGCACCTGCGCACCAAAGGCAAAAACGACCATCACCGCGTTGAAAGCCTGTTTAAAGCCTTTGGCCGCACGCTGCGCCAGGCGATCCGCGTGGAAGGCAATACCCTGCCAAGCTCGAAAGGAGTGCTGTGATGGATGTGGTGATCCTCGATACCGGCTGCGCCAACCTCTCTTCAGTGAAGTGGGCGGTGCAGCGCCTTGGCTACCAGCCGCAGGTCAGTAAGGAAGCCGATATCGTCCTGAATGCCGACAAGCTGTTTTTGCCGGGCGTCGGCACCGCGCAGGCGGCGATGGACCAGCTGCGCGAGCGCGAGCTGATTGAGCTGATCAAAGCCTGTACCCAGCCCGTGCTGGGTATCTGCCTTGGCATGCAGCTGCTCGGCTCACAGAGCGACGAGAGCGGCGGCATCTCTACGCTGAATATTATTGAACACCCGGTTGAGCGTATGCAGGATCTCGGCCTGCCGCTGCCGCATATGGGCTGGAACCAGATTGCCTCGCAGGCGGGCAACCATCTGTTTCGCGGCATCGACGACGGCGCCTACTTCTACTTTGTGCACGGCTACGCCATGCCGGTGAATGAGTTCACCATTGCGCAGTGTCACTACGGCGCAGCGTTTACCGCCGCGGTACAGAAAGATAACTTCTTCGGCGTGCAGTTCCACCCGGAGCGTTCCGGTGCCGCTGGCGCGCAGCTGTTGAAAAATTTCCTGGAGATGTAACGGATGATTATCCCGGCGTTAGATTTAATTGATGGCAAGGTAGTGCGCCTGCATCAGGGCGATTACGGCCAGCAGCGCGACTACGGAAGCGACCCGCTGCCGCGCCTGCAGGATTATCAGGCCCAGGGCGCAGAAGTGCTGCACCTGGTTGACCTGACCGGTGCGAAAGATCCGGCTGCGCGCCAGATCCCCCTGCTCACCAAGCTACTGGCAGGCGTCTCCGTGCCGGTGCAGGTTGGCGGCGGCATTCGCACTAAGGAAGATGTGGAAGCCCTGCTGAAAGCTGGCGCCACCCGCGTGGTAGTAGGTTCTACCGCGGTGAAACAGCCGCAAGAGGTGCAGCAGTGGTTTAAGCAGTACGGCGCGGAAGCGATTGTACTGGCGCTGGACGTGCGCATTGATGCGGATAACCGCAAAGAAGTGGCGATCAGCGGCTGGCAGGAAGCCAGCGGCATCACGCTGGAAGAAGTGATCGAACAGTTTCTGCCGTTCGGCCTGAAGCACGTGCTGTGCACCGATATTTCCCGCGATGGCACGCTGAGCGGCTCTAACGTTGCGCTGTATCGTGAAGTTTCCGCGCGCTATCCGCAGATTGCCTTCCAGTCCTCCGGCGGCATCGGCTCGCTGGATGATATTGCGGCCCTGCGCGGCTGCGGCGCACAGGGGGTGATTGTCGGTCGCGCCCTGCTGGAAGATAAATTTACCGTATCGGAGGCGATTTCATGCTGGCAAAACGGATAATCCCCTGCCTTGACGTGCGTGACGGCCAGGTGGTCAAAGGCGTGCAGTTCCGCAACCACGAGATCATCGGCGACATCGTGCCGCTGGCACAGCGCTATGCCCAGGAAGGCGCCGACGAGCTGGTGTTTTACGATATTACCGCCTCCAGCGATGGCCGCGTGGTGGACAAAAGCTGGATCTCGCGCGTGGCAGAAGTGATTGATATCCCGTTCTGCGTGGCGGGCGGTATCAGGTCGGTGGAAGATGCCGCCCTGCTGCTCTCCTACGGCGCGGATAAGATCTCCATCAACTCCCCGGCGCTTGCCGACCCGGAGCTGATCACCCGCCTGGCGGATCGCTTTGGCGTGCAGTGCATCGTGGTGGGCATCGATACCTGGTACGACAGCGAAAGCGGCAAATACCACGTTAATCAGTACACCGGCGATGAGAGCCGCACCAAAGTAACCAGCTGGGAAACCCTCGACTGGGTGGACGAAGTACAGAAGCGCGGCGCGGGCGAGATCGTCCTCAACATGATGAACCAGGACGGCGTGCGTAACGGCTACGACCTGGTACAGCTGCAAAAGGTGCGCGCGCGCTGTAAGGTGCCGCTGATTGCTTCCGGCGGCGCGGGCACCATGGAACATTTCCATCAAGCCTTCCGTGATGCCGACGTTGATGGCGCGCTGGCCGCCTCGGTGTTCCATAAACAGATTATTAATATCGGCGAACTGAAAACGTTCCTGATTGAAAAAGGTGTGGAGATTCGCGCGTGTTAACAGAACAACAGCTCGCCCAGCTGGACTGGGTAAAAACCGACGGTATGATGCCGGCCATAGTCCAGCACGCCGTTTCTGGCGAAGTGCTGATGCACGGCTATATGAACCAGCAAGCGCTGGATAAGACGCTGGCAACGGGTAAGGTGACCTTCTGGTCGCGCACTAAGCAGCGCCTGTGGACCAAGGGGGAAACTTCAGAGCACTTCCTCAACGTGGTCAGCATCACCCCCGACTGCGATAACGACACGCTGCTGGTGCTGGTCAACCCGGTTGGCCCAACCTGCCACCTCGGTACGTCGAGCTGCTTCTCACCTGCCGCTGCTGACTGGACATTCCTCTATCAGCTGGAGCAGCTGCTGGCAGAGCGCAAGCACGCCGACCCGAAAAGCTCCTATACCGCCAGCCTGTATGCCAGCGGCACTAAGCGCATTGCGCAGAAAGTCGGTGAGGAAGGCGTTGAGGTTGCGCTGGCCGCCACCGTCAACGATCGCCACGAGCTGACCAACGAAGCGTCGGACCTGGTCTATCATCTTCTGGTGCTGCTGCAGGACCAGGATCTTAACCTGTCGACGGTAATTGAGAACCTGCGCCAGCGCCATAAGTAGGCTGCCGCAGTTCTGACGCTAATAAAAAAGGCCGGGAATTCCCGGCCTTCTGTTAGATATTTAAGAGTTAGCTGCTTTTTCGCAAGCGATAGCTGGCGCTGACATTGCGGCCAATCACTATCGCTGAACCCACTACCCCACCAAGAATAATCGCCAGCAGCATCACCAGCGTCTTTTTCGGGCTATCGCGGCGGATAGGCAAATCGGCGGTAGAGATGTATCGGTACGACTGCAGATGCGACAGGTCTATTTTCATATGCGTCACGGCCAGCAAAGCGCTCTGCGTGTCGTAATAAGACTGATCGTACACTAATGGTTTAGTCGCCTCGTTCTGAATCATTGACTGCAGTGCGCTGCTGCCCAGCAGGTAGAGGGTATCGTCAGAGAGACGTTCAGCCTGATTCAGCTGTGCACTCTTCACCCCGGAGGCTTCTGCAATCGTCAGCGCCTGTTTGATGGCGTCCATACGCTGCTGTTTTTTATCGATCGCCACCTGCTTCAGCGTATCCAGCGCGCTGGAAAGCTCATTGGTTTTCACACTCAGCGTACGGCGAAGATCGGCGGTGTAGCCGTCGACGATTTTATCGTTGATCTGCTCGATATACTTGGTCAGCTGCGCCTGTGCATCTTTGGCAGTGGGCGCGGTGTAAGCAATGCTGAGCTGGTCATTACTGCCCTTCACCACCTGATCCACTTTCAGCATCTGGGGTTCTTCCAGATTACGCAACGCTGATGACAGCGCCGCCATAGATGCAGCAAAGCGACCGAAGAACTGGTTTTGCAGATCGGGAAGTGACGGTTTATCACCTGGCGTTTGCGTATACAGCACGCTGAGAGAGGCGTTGTAGTTAGCAATCATACCTGACGTTGGAGTAGCAACAATGGCGGTGGAGGTCCATTTTTCTTTCGCGACAAACAGGTAGATGCCTGCCAGCACCATGGCCACGATCACACTGATGATAATGGTTTTTTTGCCGTTCCATAGCTGAGCAATAACTTCCAGTAAATCGATTTCATCGGCTGTGTTGGAAAAGTTCTGGTGACGCGAGGACAGCTCAACATTTTTATTATCGGGGTTCATATAATCAGTAAACTCTGCGCAAAAGAAAATAAGATAAAACTCAGGCGATAGCTGACTAAATGTAGAGGAGTTTGGCGGGAAACGCTATGGATAGATTCTTAAAACGAGGTAAGAAACCTCCCGCATTGCGGGAGGTTAGAGCAAAACTTAATCGAGCCACTCAGTGTGGAACACACCGTCTTTATCAGTACGCTTATAAGTATGCGCACCGAAGTAGTCACGCTGCGCCTGGATCAGGTTTGCCGGCAGTACCGCTGAACGGTAGCTGTCATAGTAAGCGATAGCCGCAGAGAAGGTCGGAGTCGGGATACCGTTCTGCACAGCATAAGCTACCACGTCACGCAGTGCCTGCTGGTACTCATCCGCGATGTTCTTGAAGTACGGCGCCAGCAGCAGGTTCGCGATGTCCGCATCTTCAGCATAAGCATCGGTGATTTTCTGCAGGAACTGGGCACGGATGATGCAGCCCGCACGGAAGATCTTAGCAATCTCACCGTAGTGCAGGTTCCAGTTGTTCTCGGTAGACGCCGCTTTCAGCTGGGAGAAGCCCTGAGCGTAAGAGACGATTTTACCCAGATACAGGGCGCGACGTACCTTCTCAACGAACTCCGCTTTATCACCGCTTACCGCCTGAACTTTCGGACCGCTCAGTACTTTGGAAGCCGCAACGCGCTGGGTTTTCAGGGAAGAGAGGTAACGAGCGAATACGGACTCGGTGATCAGCGACAGCGGCTCGCCAAGGTCCAGAGAGCTCTGGCTGGTCCACTTACCGGTCCCTTTATTCGCGGCTTCATCCAGAATCACATCAACCAGGTAGTTACCTTCTTCATCTTTCTTGGTGAAGATATCTTTGGTGATGTCGATCAGGTAGCTGCTCAGCTCGCCTTCGTTCCACTCGCTGAAGGTCTTAGCCAACTCTTCGTTGCTCAGGTTCAGCGCACCTTTCAGCAGTGAGTAGGCTTCAGCAATCAGCTGCATGTCGCCGTACTCAATACCGTTGTGCACCATTTTCACATAGTGACCAGCACCGTCCGGCCCCATGTAAGCGACGCAGGCTTCACCTTCTGCAACCGCCGCGATCTCGGTCAGGATTGGCGCAACCAGCTCGTAAGCTTCTTTCTGACCACCAGGCATGATGGAAGGACCTTTCAGAGCGCCCTCCTCGCCACCGGACACGCCGGTGCCGATGAAGTTGAAGCCCTGCTCAGACAGTTCGCGGTTACGGCGAATGGTGTCTTTATAGAAGGTGTTACCACCATCAATCAGGATGTCACCTTTATCGAGGTGCGGAGTCAGGGAGGCGATGGTTTTGTCGGTGGCTTCACCGGCCTGCACCATCAGAAAGGATACGACGAGGTTTTTCCAGAGAGTCAACAAACTCTTCGATGCTGTAGTGCGGAACCAGTTTCTTACCTGGGTTCTCTGCCACGACTTCATCGGTTTTTTCACGCGAGCGGTTGAAGATAGAAACTGTGTAGCCACGGCTCTCAATGTTGAGTGCCAGATTACGGCCCATCACAGCCATACCTACAACGCCGATCTGTTGCTTGGACATACCTACTCCTGTCTGTTGAAAAGCTTTGGCAGTACTAATCTGCCGTTCTAAGCGTAGGAAGATATTAACTCAGATAATTACAAATATGATAGCGATTGATGCGATAGAAAATGACCACTTACAAATTGGTGTTTATTTATCCAGAAGCATCTTGAAAAGTAGGGGTATGAATAAAATCAATACAAATAGGTATATCTAATGGTTATTCATATCCAAAAGGATTCTTAACTTGCCAGTTCCAACCATCAGCGATCATTGCGTGCAAATCTCTTTTAGCAGTCCAATCTAAAACAGAATTAGCTTTGGCTGGATTTGACCAACATTCAGCAACATCACCAACTCTGCGCTCAACAAATTTTACAGGTAGCTTTTTTCCAGTTATTTTTTCGAAGCAGTCAACTACTTCTAAAACAGAATAAGCTTTACCAGTACCTAAATTAAAGCAAAAAAAGCCACCGACATTGCAATGCTTTAACGCAGCCACATGACCTTCTGCTAAATCCATAACATGAATAAAGTCGCGTACGCCTGTACCATCAATAGTTGGATAATCTGAACCGTAAATATTCAAATATTTTAATTTTCCTACTGCGACTTGATAGATAAATGGAACTAGGTTATTAGGGATACCAACGGGACTTTCTCCGATTAGACCTGAAGGATGTGCGCCAACGGGATTAAAGTATCTGAGATTGATTACAGTTACATCGGGGTTTGCCTTCTGATAATCAAAGAGTACCCGCTCACAAAAAAACTTGCTTGTCCCGTAAGGGTTTGTAGTACCACCGGACTTTGCATTTTCATCTAATGGGATATATTCAGGATCACCATAAACAGTGGCAGAAGAGCTAAATATTATTTTTTTAACTTTAAACTCTGTCATGCAGCGCATCAAATTTAATGTACCCACAAGATTAGAATTGTAATACTCTAATGGTTGTAGCGTTGATTGTGAGACCGATTTTAAACCAGCGAAATGGATTATACTTGTGATGTTTTTTTCAATAAAAAAATTTCGTAATGAGGGAAAATCACAAATATCAACATCATAAAAGTCAAAGTCTTTTCCAGTAATAGTCTTTAACCGAGATTTAACTTTTCGCGAAGAATTTATAAAGTTGTCTATCACATGAATATCATGAAAATCCTTGGAGAGTGCCGCGATAGTGTGAGACCCAATATATCCGGCGCCACCCGTAACCAATAAAGCCATAACTACTCCCAAGTATTTTTTAAGAGATTTTTTATTTGAACCAGATAATTATCAATAACAATTCTTTCATCGAATTGTGCTGTCACCTTCTCACGCCCCTTTATTCCCATCGCAATCCTTTCAGAGTGGCTTAGATTAATAATAGCTTCCATTTTAAAAGTCAAATCGTCAGCAGAACCGGGTTTGCATAAGTAACCATTAACACCATCATCTACTGTATCCCTACATCCAACATTATTGGTAGTGACAATGGGTTTACCCATAGCAGCACCTTCAAGTAAAGATTTAGGAACTCCCTCACGATAGAAAGAAGGCAAAACTATGCAATCAGTCGATTTTAAAATAAATTCAACATTGTCAGTCTTACCCAAGTATTGGATAAAGCCATCCTGAACCCATGCATCAACTTTTTGTTTAGAAACCGACCTCGAATTACTTTCATCCAGGAAACCAATTAATTGAAATTTGACAGAATCACCATACTTTCTTTTTAATGTTTTTGCTGCTTCGGCATATTCGTAAACACCTTTATCAATAAGCATACGTGCGACCAAGCTGAATACAACATTACCGTCATCTGGAGCAACAGATAAAGCAAACCTGTCAAGGTCCACTCCAGAACCTGGCAATACGGCCGAGTTTTTCAAAACAATATGCGAATCCTGAAACAGTTTATAGTCTTCCTGGTTTTGGAAGAAAACAAAATCAGCCTTCGACTGACTAAACTTATATAAAAACTTAACAAACTTAGTTAAAAGATCGTTCTTTATAAATACAGCACCTAAACCTGCGATATTGTTAATAACTTTTATTTTATTTAACTTTGCTGCAAGTGTGCTGTAAATGTTATTTTTAGGAGTAAAGTTTAAAACAACTGAAACCCCCAACCTCCGATATAAAGTATAAAAAAAATAGAAAGTTAAGAGATCCTTGACTGGATTAGTCCCTCCCTTATCGATCATAATGTTGAAATGATCACAACCTAACTCGATCAGTTTATCAGAATATTCATCACTTGGTGATAGTATCACTACTTTATAATCACTATTTAATAGTGCCTTAATAGTATTTTTTCTAAAGTTGTAAATATACCAGCTTGTGTTAGCCGTAATTGCCACAGTATGTAATTTCATATTGAACTCAGTGATAAATTTCAATCCATTTTGTTACTATGTTATTTATCGAAAAAATATCATCAACCCTTTTTCTAGCTGCAAAGGAGTGAATACTCAATTCATTTTCGTCCATTTTCAAAGCTGATTTAATCCCTTCAGCAAGGGGCTGGGGTGATTTTACGGGCACGATTATCCCCGTATCTCCTAATATCTCTCCCACTCCACCACAGTTTGTAGTTACCACAAATGTTTCACATGCCATAGCTTCGCCGACAACTAATGGCAAACCCTCCCACGCTGATGACAATACGAACAAATCAGCTGCACTAATTAAAAGAGGAATGTCGTGTCGTAGTCCAAGAAAGTGAACATTATTATTCAACTTTAGTTCTTTTGACAACTCCTTGACCTCATCAAATAATTCTCCATGACCTGCAATAATAAGATGAACTGATAAATTCTCAGCATTAATAATTTTTAACGCGTGAAGCAAATTAGGGTAATCTTTGGCTGTAGTGAAGCGTCCAACTGCTAGAAGCAACCTAACATCTTCTTTAAGATTTAATTCACTATAGATAGTTAATTTGGCATTTTGTATCTTTTTTATTGATGTAGTGTCAATACCGTTATAAACAAGTTTAATCTTGTTTTTTGGAACTGCTCTTCTTTTAACAGCCTCATCAACCGCATCCTGACTAACATTTGTTGTAATATTAGCGAGAAAATCAGTAATTCTGTAAAGCATCATCCTTATGCGGCCACCTTCATGCCTACTGTGAGCAGAGCAAATTAACTTTTTAATACTCACGAACAATCTAGTTAAGCGGCACATAATGTTTGCATGAAATAAGTGGCTATGCACTACGTCTGGATTATTATTTTTTATTATTTTACATAATTTCAAATAGCAAACAAATATCGATAGTGGGTTCTTTTTCATGCCCAATTCGTAAACTCTAACATTTCTCTGCTTCGGCAATACAATTGGATTGTCCAATAAAGATACAAGCACGATATCATGTCCTAATTCTGACATTTTATCGGCGAGAAGGCATACTTGTTTTTCAGCACCTCCCATTTTTAAGCCAGTTATAACATAAGTAATGTTCACGAAAATTCCTAGTTTATCAAATCGGTAACAAATTTTTCTGAATTAAAAAGATAAGCGTATTCAGAAGCACTGATTGCAAATTTCCCCTTACATTCTTTAATGGTTTTTAAATCAGAAAGTAGGGTTTCAACATTACTAAAATAAAAACCATTCTTACCAACGGTAATCGCCTCTATAATTCCATACCTAGATGGGCCGATAACCGGAACGCCGAGTGCTGAACTTTCTATAAATGTTAACCCAAAAGCTTCAGGCTCGTTAGGTAATAACCAAAAAGCATCGTATTTGTTGAAGTTTATAACTTCTACCATGGACAACCTATCTAATTTTGGATGAAAATTTATTGTTTTATCTAATCCAAGACTGTTTACAATTTTAACCAACTCACTTTTAAAACTTCCTTCTCCATAAACATCCCAAGAAATAAGCGGATTTAACTTTAGGGCTTCTAAGTAAATTTTAACCATATCCTCATAACCTTTTCTTTTCTCAATCCGTGAGAAAGAAACAAGCTTAGTAATATCAGAATTAGTAGTAATTTCATGATTTAATGATGTAAATGTTTTTTTTGCCACAGTAATAAAGTCATAACTAAGTCCTGCATAGCTTACAATTGCCTTAGCGGTATCGATCTTTTCATTATGAAATGAATTAATTGTTCTATCTTTAACAAAATGACTAACGAAAACTATTTTTTTACAAGCTTTAACAAACCTGGAATAGAAGAATCTCATTCCAATAAACTTATTTTTTCTTGTGCAATCATTATAAACAATATCTACTTCTGTACCATGAACTATATATACACTTTTGCGCATAATTTTTTTTGAATTTGCCAAACCCAATATGTATGCAGATCGTAAATCATTAACAACAATTAGATCGTAATTTTTGAATAGAATATGCACCAAGACTGGTATATAAAAGAATGGCCATATTAGTGAATATAAATTTTTAAGCCATTTTACTTTGGGATTAGAACAAAAAACATAGCACTCAATGTTCTGCCGTTGTAGATCACCATAGATTTGCTGTGCAACAACACCAGCGCCGCCTAAATGATAAGGGTATAACTCGTCTGTTAATAGTAATAACTTCATCTTAATATTTACTCTGGGCAAAAATTCGGATCAAATTGTTGAATAACGTCGCACTTGCCTTTTTTAAGTTGAGGCAGATTAACAAAACTACCGGAAATGAGTTCAGCATAAAAGAACTTTGGCTGATAGAAATCATAAGTATAGTATGGATTTGTTATATTTCTATAGAAAACGGCTATAGAAATAACAATTAGATAAGGCAGTACGATGTTACTCAACTTTATTAAGTTACTAGCATTAAAAACGACTAATCCACAAACGCTAACTAATGGAAAAATATAATAAAGAAGCCTTTGTAAAAATGGGGCAAAATAAAAAACAAAGTGTAGCAAGAAAAAGTAAAATACACTTGAAAGCAATATGTTTAGTTTCTGGTTAGTATGAAAGGATTTGAGCCGAGATAATAAATAGATCATTAAAATGGCTATTATATCAGTTATCATGAAAAAGCCGAGTTTAATTTCACTACTCATCTTTTCTACATAAGTTGTAAGCTTAGCCTGAATTAGACTTGGTAAAAAACCACCTATTGCTGACGAAATGAAGGGCATAGAAGATAATAATAGTATTAACAGCACAGAATATAAACTGTATTTAACAATTTTGTGTTGGGTCAAACCTTGTTTTATTAGAAATATTATAGGTAATATCAAAATGCTGGATAAATGGAATGTTGCTGCAAGAACACAACTAAAAAAAATTTTCTTGGTTGAGGAATTGTTCAGATTCAGCTAAAACAGGTAGCATTATAGTCAGCGCAGCAAGTTGACGTATAGCATCATTAAATAATGGAAGCAAAAAAAGAACCATCATAAGCATTAATAACGAACGGTTAAACCGCATATTAGTATTTTTTATAAACTTTGCAAAGCTGATTACAAAAAAAAATGTGATAACTAGAATGACTACATGGAAATTATTAATTCTGAATAATGATCCTATAATATACATTATTAGAACAAAGCCGGGTTCATACGGTAAAAAATCCACTGGGAACCCGTTATTATAAATTTCTTGATAGTGCTTATTATAGTTTATCCAATCAATACCATTGAAGTAAGAACCTGATATTATTACAAACAGAACGAATAATGAGAATTGATAAGCAACTCGCTTATAAACACCTCGTTCCAGAAGAGAGGTCACTGCCAATATAAAGGCCGAAATAATCCAGTACATGATAACCTCTATTATTACCGTGGTAAATATGACTTCAAAAAATGTATAAACCTCATTATTTGAGGTGCATTGTAAAAAAACCGATATACCTTTTGTTTTAAGGTGGGCCTGTTATTGGAAATAATTCCTTTAATGACCGCTCTTTTGAAGAGCGAGTATTTTCCTTCAAAGAGATATCGAGTAGCCATATTTAGATACACTGCTGTAATTTTTCTATCGAAATAATGGTCATATCCCGGAATTTGATTTTTTGTTTTTTTGAGCAGTTTAGCTATTTGTAGGTGTCTGATAGTGAACTTATTTATATCATTTTTAATTGACTCTGACCAAGATCCAACTGATTCCAGCCTATATACAGATAACGTTTCAGCTAAATATATTCCTTTATTTTTAGTTCCATACAATTCTAGAAACAAATCTCCAACTGGTGCTGTAGTAAACCAAGTAGGAAGATCATGAATGATTTCGCAGCTGAACATATATGAGCTAGTTGGCGCAAATTGTCCAGTGACTGAAAGGATGTCTTTTAGATCAAAAAGCTTTGTTTCGTTACCATAATCAAAATGAACAACTCTTTTCTCACCAGTTTCCATAAAAGCTCTGTGTGTACAAAAAAATATTCCATTTGATGCTGATAGTAGATCTACCTGTTTTTGTAATTTATAATTATCGATCCAATAGTCATCACCTTCACAAAACGCAATCCACTGCCCTTTAGCCATTGAAAGCACTGAAAGAATGTTTGCATTAGCACCAACATTCTCTTCATGTTCAATGCATCGAATAATGTCTGAATAATTTTTTGTATATTCTTTTATAATATGGCTAGTGTTGTCAGAGCTAGCATCATTGCCGATAATAATTTCATATTTGAACGTTGTGCTTTGAGAAAGAAAACTATCCAACGCTTCTGGTAAATATCTGGCTTGATTATACGTAATACAGCATATCGAAACTGTAATTTCATTGTCATCTGTAAACATAGGGTTGCTATATTTAACGCAAGCACTCATAGCACATTGCCTTCTAAATCAGATAAAAACCTTCTCTCCAATTCTAAAAGATTTTTTTTTCGGGATTTTATAAATTTCAAAGGGTTTCCTGCATATATACAGAATGCAGCGCAGTTTTCTTTGACTAAAGAAAGGGACCCTATAGCTACTCCATCTTGCATCGTAACGCCCGGCAGTATTACAGTTCCGCTACCTACAATAGAGTGTTTTCCTATTTTAACTGGTTTTGTAGTTACATTCGTATATTCCGTGGGTATCATAGGGCTTGTCATAAATTCGCCAGAATAATCATCATTACTGGAATATATTGATACCCTTGATGAAATATTGCAATAATCATTTAACTGTATTTCACCAGCACCTATTAATGAACTATATACACCTATATGCACATAGCTGCCAATGTAAATACCGTGAACTCCTGCTGAAAGTACGCAAAAGTCATCAATTCTGACATTATCAGAAATTGATATTCTTTCTGCACCGTAAATACTACACTTTTTCGAAATGCTTACGTTTACCCCGAGACTTTTAAAACCAATCGCTAACAATTCATCTCTATTCAAGATAGCCATTTTAGCATCCCTTTATGACAGATATTACTCTTGCAAAATCGAATTCATCCATATCATGATATATTGGTACACAGAGCACTTTGTCTGAAATAATATTCGCAAATGGTAAGTTTTCTTTTGAGGATGATTCAATTCCACGATACATCGGCATATTACTAATTAGAGGATAAAAATATCTGCGAGAGAGAATACCTTCGTCTTTAAGTCTCTGATAAAGTTCATCACGGTCAACTGGGAAATCATCTTCAATCAACACAGGAAAGTATGAAAAATTATTATTAGCATGGGTTGATAATGATGGAACTGTAATACCCTTAATAGAATTCAACGCCTGCCTATACTTATCACTGATGGACTTTCTTTTATTCATTGAGCTATCAATATGCTTAAGCTGAACTAGCCCAAAAGCAGCATTAATCTCACTCATTTTGCCATTAATTCCAGGTGCAGTAATGGTAAGTTCATCAGCAATACCAAAGTTTTTAAGGCGGTCTATTCTTAATTTTGTTTTCTCATCTTGGCAAATGATTGCACCACCTTCAAATGTATTAAAAACCTTCGTCGCATGGAAACTAAGTATCGACATATCACCAAAATTCAATACACTCTTCTCTTTATAGTTAATTCCAAATGCATGAGCAGCATCATATATCACTCGCAAGCCATAATTATCAGCTATTCGTTGAATTTCTTCGACATCACACGGGTTTGAATAACAGTGAACTGGCATTATGGCAGTCGTCTGAGGTGTTATTGCAGCCTCAATCTTTTTGGGGTCGATATTAAAACTAAGAGGGTCGATGTCGACGAAGACAGGTTTTAACCCATTCCATAGAATAGAGTGACTAGTTGCAACAAAAGAATATGGTGTTGTAATAACTTCACCACTGATTCTTAATGCTTGAAGTGCTGTAATTAGAGCAATGGTTGCATTGTTAAATAGGGATATGTATTTTACACCTAAATATTCGCAAAGCTCTTTTTTCTAATTTTTGATGAAACGGCCCGTTATTAGTGAGCCATTTATTATTCCATATCTCTTCTAAATAGGGAATGAACTCACTTAATTCAGGAAGAAAAGGTTGTGTGACAGGTATATTTTTTTTCATGGGCTTCACGGTTTTCAAATTTATTTAATGGTTTCTCATTGATAAGATCTTTATGAATAAGTCTTTTTGCAATAAGAAAATTAAAGTTAAATAGACTACTGGCGTTAGAAATAACATTAATATTATTTTACTAACATTGCTTTCTAGAAAAAAGGACGAAATTATTAGTGTAAAGGAACCAGAGCCTACACTAATCAACCAAATCGGCATAATTACCTTAATCTGCCGAGCGGCAGTTAATGATGACAACGTACCGGTATAATAGGTATTTATGACGAGCGAGGCGTATGAATGTAAAACAATACCGAGGCACATCATCTGCACACCATATGGTATAGTAAAACATAAAATCAATGTAGCCAGAATTTTTTTTATTATTTCTAATTTTAGAAAAAGATCTGAACGCCCTTTAACTTGCAATAGATTCAAGTTAATAGCATGAATAGGGTATAGCATATAGCCTAATGCCAGTAAAGAGACCAGTAATGCTGAAGGTTCCCATTCATTTCCCAACAGTAATATCAGTAATGGCTTTGAAATGATACAAAGACCACTCATCAAAGGAAAAATAAATACTGCAGCAATACGCATAGATAGAATATAAGCTTTATCCATTTTTTCAACATCGTGCTGGATATGACTTAACATTGGGTATGTTACTCGTTGAATAACATTAGTCATTGTTATTGCTGGAACGCTCGCAAGTTGGTTTGCTTGGGTAAATTGCCCTAACTGAAAAGCATTAAACTTCTTGCCAATGACAATCTGGTATATATTATTGTAAAATGATTCTAACAATCCTGCTAAAAGCAATTTCCCGCCGAATCCAAAAAGATATTGCAGAGAACTCTTGGAAAAAATAAAACTTGGAGACCATCGGATAGTTAAGTTGATTAATATCACATTTAACGCTGCTGTAATAACAGACTGACTTACAAGTGACCACACCCCAAATCCTTTATAAGCTAAGAATATCGATACGATACTACTAATCAAGATGCTGATTATCGATATTAACGCTTGTGCTTTAAAATTCATATTAATTGTTAAAATAGTCTTTGGCACAAGCCCAAAGCTGTTAACAATCATCACAACCCCAAGAACTCGCGCAAGATCAATCAATAGTGGTTGATTATAAAAATGTGCAATGCTTGGAGAAGAGATATATAAAGCAGAGTAGCAGACTACAGAAACAAATATGTTAAAGTAAAAAGCTGTAGAAAAATCAGCATCACTTCTATCTTGCTTTCTTATTAATGCAGAACTAAAACCACTATCAACCAGCACTTGTGATATGGAAATAAAAACCGCAAGCATTCCAATTAAACCGAAGCTTTCAGGTCCTAATATTCTTGCAAGAAGCAGCATGATTAGAAGTTGCATTCCTTGAGCCAGGAATCTCTCAAGTGCACTCCATTTTAAAGCGTTTATTGTCTTACTTTTTATATTTTCCACAGAATTATTTCAACAATTCTTTAAGATATGAACCGTAGCTATTTTTCTTTAAATTCTCAGCTTGCATGAGCAAGTCATTTCGACTTAACCATCCTTGATTGAATGCTATTTCTTCTAAGCATGCTATTTTATAGCCTTGGCGTTTTTCAATAGTTTCCACAAATTGTGCCGCCTGCAGTAAGCTTTCGTGTGTACCTGTATCTAACCATGCAAATCCGCGCCCAAGCATCTCTACACTTAATGCTTCCTTTTCTAAATACATCTGGTTCAATGCTGTAATTTCCAACTCTCCCCTCGCGGAAGGTTTTACTCGTTTAGCATATTCTACTACTTTATTATCGTAAAAATAGAGTCCTGTTATAGCAAAATTGCTCTTGGGATTTACAGGTTTCTCTTCAAGAGATAAAACACGCTTATTTTCATCAAATTCTACTACGCCAAAACGCTCAGGATCTTTAACCTGATAACCGAAAATAGTTGCTCCACTAACGGAATTTTTTGCCGCACTTTTAAGCTGAGGCGAGAAACCATGCCCATAAAATATATTATCACCAAGAACTAAACATACTGGATCATTAGCTATAAATTCCTCACCAATGATGAAAGCTTGGGCTAACCCATCAGGAGAAGGCTGAACTGCATAACTTAGTTCAATACCAAATTTGTTACCATCTCCAAGGAGTCTTTTGAAACTGGATTCATCTTCAGGTGTTGTAATAATTAAAATTTCGCGTATGCCTGCCAGCATTAGTACCGATAATGGATAGTAGATCATAGGTTTATCGTATATCGGTAGCAGCTGTTTAGAAACACCCATAGTGATAGGGTATAGGCGTGTACCAGAACCACCAGCCAGAATAATTCCTTTCATTATTTATTTATCTCCAGTCCCAATCTTTCTCTACGATAGTTGCCAGTTTGTACATTTAAGCACCATGGCTGATTTGCAAGATACCACTGCACCGTCTTGCGGATCCCGCTCTCAAAGGTTTCCTGCGGCTGCCAGTTAAGTTCTGCGGCAATCTTAGCGGCATCGATGGCGTAGCGGCGATCGTGGCCCGGGCGGTCGGCAACATAGGTAATCTGCTGGCGGTAGCTACTCTCCTTTGGCACCAGTTCATCCAGCAAATCACAGATAGTTTCTACCACCTGCAGATTCTGCTTCTCATTATGGCCGCCGATGTTGTAGGTCTCACCAATCTGCCCTTGCGTCACCACGGTATAGAGCGCGCGCGCGTGGTCCTCTACATACAGCCAGTCGCGGATTTGATCGCCTTTGCCGTATACCGGCAGCGCTTTGCCATCCAGCGCGTTGAGGATCACCAGCGGGATCAGTTTTTCCGGGAAGTGGTACGGGCCGTAATTGTTGGAACAGTTGGTGACAACAGTCGGGAAGCCGTAGGTGCGCAGCCAGGCGCGCACCAGATGGTCGCTGGATGCTTTTGACGCGGAGTAAGGGCTGCTGGGTGCATACGGCGTGGTTTCAGTGAACAATGGCAGTGCTGCACCCGCTGGCTCTTCATCAGGATGCGGCAGGTCGCCATACACTTCATCCGTCGAGATATGGTGGAAGCGAAACGCGGCTTTACGGTCTGAATCTAATCCATTCCAGTAGCTACGCGCCGCTTCCAGCAGTACATAGGTACCGACAATATTGGTTTCAATAAATGCTGCCGGGCCGCTGATTGAGCGGTCAACATGGCTCTCCGCCGCCAGGTGCATTACCGCATCGGGCTGGTGCTGGCTGAAAATGGCACTCATTGCCGCGCTGTCGCAGATATCTGCCTGCACAAAGGCATAACGTTCACTGCTGCTGACTTCCGCCAGAGATTCCAGATTGCCGGCGTAGGTTAATTTATCGACATTGATGACGCTGTCAGAGGTGCTATTAATAATATGGCGAACCACGGCCGAACCGATAAAACCGGCTCCGCCCGTCACTAGAATTTTCACGCTTATATTCTCTCTGTATTCAATGTTATTTCTGCATCAGATGATTTTCTATTTCACCGTCATAATAGTGTCAGGAGTGAGCTTTATTCTCGCCACCATGCGTACGCCATAAATAAACGAGATAAAACTCAGGCAGAATATGGCAAACTGCCAGTTATCCGGCACGTGGCAACCTTCGAGGATAATACCGAGCATGCCGCTAAACAGCTGGCCTGAAGTCATGATCGCTAAGGTCATACGCCCGCTGAATCCGGCGCGCATCAGAATGTGGTGCAGGTGCTCGCGATCGGGGCGGAACGGGCTGCTGCCGCGGCGTACGCGGGAGATCATCACGCGGATCATATCCATCAACGGCAGAGCGATAATCCACAGTGCGGTTACCGGGGCCATCACCGCATCTTCGCCCTGAGAGGCAAGGATAAGCAGCCAGATTACGGTGAAGCCAATCAGCATACTGCCGGCATCACCCATAAATATTTTGAATTTCCGCCCCCACGGCACCCCGAGGTTGAGCAGAATGTACGGCATGCAGGCCACCACCAGCGCCAGGCACCACATCCCCAGCTCCGTTTGTCCGCCGAAGAAGAACAGCATGCTCAGGGTGGCAAAGGCCACGCTGGCCAGGGCACCAAGTAAGCCGTCGATACCGTCAACCATATTAAAGGCATTGATCGAACCGATCACGGCAAACAGCGTCACCAGATATCCCAGCGCCCCCAACATCAGCGGGTAGCCAAACAGGAAGGTGCCCAGCGAGTCAATCTCCAGCCCCTGCCACATCATAATCCCCGCTACCCCGGCCTGTACCAGCATGCGCGGCATCACCGGCAGGTCAAAGCGGTCGTCAATCACGCCGACCAGTAGCAGCAGCGTGATGCAGACCATATAGACCGGAAAACCGGGCAGCCAGTCGGGCTGCAGGCCATAAAGTAGCCATAATGAGAAATAGATTGAGACCCCACCCACCAGCGGGATGTGCCCGGAGTGATGCTTGCGCGCGTTCGGCTTGTCGACCAGGCCAACCCGACGGGCAATCTTACGCGCAGCGAACAGCAGCGCCAGTGCGCCTACAAAGACAACAATGATATCTAGCATATGTTTACCCGTGCCCACAGAATTTAAGCATCCTGACTTAATTTGACCACGCTACCGCCCCTGGCTATAGCTACCAGTTGACTGTCACTGATTCACCTTCAAGCATAGCCAGTGAAAACCGGCCAGCTTTGTTTTTTTTTATTGGATTTATCCTGGAAACAAATCCACATGTCGCGTTACAAAATTATGCGACAATTCTTATACTATTGAGGCGGTCACACAAGCTTAATCTACTGTCTTTTTTATGTAATTTACCATTCTCAACCACGTTGAACAATTAAGTATCACTGACCGGTTATTTTTTGACACGCCACTACTGTCATGACGCCAGCGCTTATCGGTTGCAGTCTCGTGCAAAATTTCGCTGCCCGCAGAAATGAAAAAACTCCCAAATCAGGGAGTTTTTTTAATCAATGCCAGTCATGTCTGAACTATCGGTAACCGTTAGGATTGTTCGACTGCCAGTTCCAGGTATCGCGCATCATCTCATCGATACCGCGAGAGACGCGCCAGTTCAGCTCTTTGTCCGCCAGCGAGGCATCCGCCCAGAATGCCGGCAGGTCGCCAGCGCGGCGCGGTGAAATCTGATACGGCACCGGTTTACCCGCCGCTTTCTCAAAGGCTTTCACCATCTCCAGCACCGAGTAGCCAACGCCGGCACCGAGGTTATAGGCTTTATAGCCGTCAACCGCCGCGATATGGTCCAGCGCCTTCAGATGCCCTTCTGCCAGATCCATGACGTGGATATAGTCACGTTCACCCGTGCCGTCTTTTGTTGGGTAATCGCCACCAAAGATGCCGAGCTTTTCCAGGCGACCGATAGCGACCTGCGCAATGTATGGCAGCAGGTTGTTCGGGATACCGTTCGGGTCTTCGCCAATCTGGCCAGACTCATGCGCGCCAACCGGGTTAAAGTAGCGCAGCGCGATGGTTCTGAACTCCGGGTTGGCTTTAGCGTAATCGCGCAGGATCAGCTCAACCATCAGCTTGGAGGTGCCGTAAGGGCTGGTGGTGCCGCCGATTGGCGTGGTTTCCACGTAGGGAACCGGGGCATCAGCGCCGTACACAGTGGCGGAGGAGCTGAAGATAAACTGGTTCACACCGGCACTGCGCATCTCTTCCAACAGCACCAGCGTACCGGTGACGTTGTTCTGGTAATACTCCAGCGGCATGCGGGTTGACTCCCCTACCGCCTTCAGGCCGGCAAAGTGGATCACCGCGCTGATGCTGTTACTGGCGAAGATATCACGCAGGCAGGCGCGATCGAGGATATCACCTTCGCAGAACACCGCTTTCCTGCCGGTCAGCTTCTCAACCCGACTGATTGATTCGCGTGATGCGTTGCTCAGGTTATCCAGTACTACAACGTCGTCGCCGCGCTCAAGCAGCGCCAGCACCGTGTGGGAACCGATGTAGCCAGCTCCGCCCGTTACTAAAATAGCCATGTTGACTCCTTGCAACCACGCCGGGCGTGGCCACGTTCGGGTTAAGGTTGTTTCGCTAAAATCTTCTGAATTTCTTCGCGGAAATCGCGGCCCTGGTCATGGTTACGCAGGCCCCAGGTCACGAAGGCTTTCATGTAACCCAGCTTACGACCACAGTCAAAGCTGTCGCCGCTCAGCAGGTGCGCGTCAACCGGCTGTTTTTTATTCAGGTTGGCAATGGCGTCGGTCAGCTGATAACGGCCCCAGGCACCCGGCTCAAGGTTTTCCAGCTCGGTCCAGATATCCGCAGACAGCACGTAGCGACCGACCGCAGCCAGATCGGAGTTCAGCGTCTGTGGGTTTTCAGGTTTCTCGACGAACTCAACAATAGAGGCCACTTTACCGGCAAAATCCAGCGGCTCGTCGGTGGTGATCACCGAGTATTCGGAGAGATCGGCTTCCGGCATGTGGTGTGCCAGTACCTGGCTGCGGCCGGTCTCTTCGAAACGTGCCACCATGGCAGCCAGGTTATAGCGCAGTGGGTCGGCGCTGGCGTTGTCCAGCAGCACGTCCGGCAGTACCACAACAAACGCTTCGTCATGCAGCATCGGGCGCGCACACAGTAGCGCATTCGCCAGGCCCAGCGGCTGAGGCTGGCGCACGTTCATAATGGTCACGCCCGGTGGGCAGATAGATTTCACTTCGCTCAGCAGGGAACGCTTAACGCGCGCTTCGAGCAGGGCTTCCAGTTCGTAGGAAGTATCAAAATGGTTTTCGACCGCATTCTTGGACGCGTGGGTGACCAGAACAATTTCCTTGATACCTGCTGCCACGCACTCGTCGATGATGTACTGAATCATCGGCTTATCGACTACCGGCAACATCTCTTTAGGAATGGCTTTTGTAGCAGGGAGCATATGCATACCGAGACCCGCAACCGGGATAACTGCTTTAAGCTTGGTCATATTTTTTCCATATAAATGAAGTAAAAAACGTTCACTCATTATGCATTAAAGGGATGATTCACAAGTATAATCTTAATCTGAAAAAATAGCGCCAGGGCCAGCTATAAAAAAAAGGCCACCGCCAGGGTGACCTTATATTTATTACCGGGTTACAGGATGCCGCTGAACCATTCGGGCATCACAAATAAATTATAATAACTGACCAGCGCCATGATCCCGACGAACACCACCGACACCGACACCCACTGGCGGGCGTACGGAATGAAGCGGATCCCAATCACTGGCTTAATAAAGAACGGATGCGCGAAGCCAGAAATCAGCACCTGGGAAATCGACAGCGTCAGCGCCACGTAAGCGACATTTGGCCAGATCCAGGTTGTCGCCAGCACCGCAACCACGATCAGACTGGCAACAATATTCCAGTAGAACTCGACGTTGGTGCGGCCATTGGCCTGGGAGATCGCGCCGGTCAGCCCGCCCATCGGGCGCAGCATGCCGAACAGCAGCATCAGTGGGATCAGGTGCCCTACCGCCTCATGAGCCGTACCGTAAAGCACGCGAACAATCACCGGGGAGAGAATACCAATCGCCAGATACATCAGGCTGCTGAACAGCATAATCGCCAGCGTGCCCTTGAGGAACAGCTTCTGCAGCTGCGCAGGCTCATGCTGTTTTTCAGCAAAGCGTGGCAGTGCCAGGCGGTTAATGACCGGCGTCACCAGCTTCAGCGGTTGCAGCACCAGCTCTTTTGCCAGCGAGTAAACCCCGAGCATCTCGGCGCCCATCACCTTGCCGACAATCAGGGAGTCGGCCTGGGTGCGCAGCTGGTTAATGGTCTGCGAGCCGAGCTGATACACGCCGTACTTCATCGAACTGAAGAAGGTGCCTTTATCAAACTCAAAGGTTGGACGCCACGACTTCTCACCAAACCAGATCATGCAGAGAATACGCATGGCGGCATTGGCAAACAGGCCGAGGATCACCGCAGAAACGTTAAGCGGCGTGAGGTACAGCAGCGCGACCGTCAGAGCGAAAGCGAGGAACTTAGTCACCATCTCTATCTTCGCCAGCAGCACCATGCGCTTGGCTTTGATAAAGTGCGCCTGATACTGCGACAGCGAGCCGAGCACCAGGAAGTTCAGGCTGGTCAGCATAATCAACCCGGTGAGCTGCGGCAGATGATAAAAGTACGCAATCGGCCAGGCAATGGCGATCAGCAGCAGCCCGGTTAGCAGGCTGAGCAGCACGTTCACCCAATAGATGGTGCTCTGCTCTTTGCGGGTAATGTTCTGGCGATGCACGATATAGCTGCTCATCCCCATATCCTGCAACACCATGGCCACCGCGAGGATGGCATTGATAATTGCCAGAATACCCAGTTCATGCGCTTCCAGTTTGCGCGCCAGTACGCCCAGCTGAACCACTTGCAGTACCGCAGCAAAACAGGTACCACCAAACAGCCATACGGCCTGGTTTTTTAAACTACTCACGCTAATTGCTCCAGAATTTCGGCCAGCCTGCGGTAGGCAATATGCTGGTTAAACTCGGTTTCAACCTTAAGACGGGCTGCGGCCACCACCGGGGCTACATCGGCCTCGCCCTTCGACAATTTCAGCAGGATGTCGGCCAGCGCTTCGGCGTCGCCCTCTGGCGCCAGCCAGCCGGAGACATTGTGCTCGATCAGCTCAGGAATACCGCTGTGCTCGCTCGACACCACCGGCAGCCCGACGGCCATCGCCTCCATCAGCGCGACGGGGATCCCTTCCATATCGCCATCGGCAGCGGTCAGCGACGGCAGCAGGAAGATATCGGCTTCATCCAGATAGCGTTTAATCTCCTCCTGCGGTTTGAAGCCAACCATCTTCACGCACTCTTCCAACTTGGCGTTGGTGATGGTGGCACGCAGCTCATCTTCAAGGTCGCCGTTACCGACGATGCTGTACTCGAAGTGACCGCCCTGCGCTTTGAGGATTTTGCAGGCATCAATCGCCACGCCCAGCCCTTTTTTCTCGGTCAGGCGAGCCACGGAGAGAATGCGCAGCGGCTGGTGAAGCGAATCACGGGCCTGCAGATTAAATTTCTCCGGCTCGATCCCCATGCGCGTCACGTGGATCTTCTCCGGCGGGCAGCCCATCTCGATCAGCTTGCGCTCCCACAGATGACTGATCGGCAACAGCAGTTCGCTCTGGGTAAACAGGCGCGCGTAATCCTCTTTGTGCTCTTCAAGGATATGGCGGCGGGAGATATCCGCCCCGTGGAATACGGTGGCCTGCTTGCCCTGCAGTACGCCAAGCTCGCGCAGCTTGTTCGCCAGCGCCCCGGCGTAGCCGAAGTGCACCAGGAACACGTCCGCGACAAACGGCGTCTTGTTGGCGGCAACAATCGCCGGCAACAGCAGCTTGCTCGACTGCGCGCCGTAGCGCCCGATATTGAATGATTTCAGGGTGGCGGAGCTAAGAATTTTAGGCAACACGATCTGCAGACGCTGCTTCAGCTTGTCCGCATTGGTCACCTTCTCTTCCGGCAGCAGATAGTGGGTTTTTTCCGCCAGATTATAGCGGTCAAAGGCCCCGTGCCGGTTTACCAGATCGCCCGGGAACACCGAGATAATCTCAACGTCATAGCCGATATCAATAAAATGCGTCACCTGGTTCAGCACGAAAGTTTCAGAGCTGACCGGAAAACGCATCGTGAAAAATGTTAATTTCATTGGTTCACCCTAAGAGTTTAACCACGTCGTCAGTGATCCGGTTACCCAGCATCCGTTCCTGTTCCACAGCGCTGTCTACCTGCTGTTTCACCGCATCGTAGTTATCCAGTACGGTATTCACTTTCGTGATAATGCTGCCGTCCATCAGGCTCTTCACATCGCTGGCCATCTCTGGCAGGCCCAGCTGGTTCATCACCCCAAGGGATTTGTGCTCATAGTTGATCGCCACGGCTGGCGTACCAAAGTTCATTGAGATAATCGCCGAGTGCAGGCGTGTACCAATCGTCAGGTGGCACTGACCCAGCAGGATACCCAGCTCAAGGTCGTTAAACTCATCCATGATGACGTGGTACTTATCTTTCTGTTCGATATGGTCGCTCAGGGTCATCGCCACCATACGGTCATCTTTGTTGTAGCTGTCGATGCCGGTACAGGTCGAGAACGCCACCACCTGGTAGCCGCGGGCGATCATGGCGTTGATCACTTTGCCAAAGGCTTCTTCATACTGCTGCTGCGTTACGCCCAGTCGCTTGTCGAACGGGGCCAGTTCACGCACGGTAATGGCAATGGTCTTTTGCTGGCCGATAACCTGCTGCCAGTGCAGCAGGTTATGGCCCGGCTCCGCCACTTCACGTGCGCGCACCAGAAAGGCGGTATCAGCACCTTTTACCACTTTCCCGGTGGTGATACCGCCCTGCTTCATCATCTCCAGGCTGACGCTTTCACGCAGCACCAGGCTGTTTACGCGGTCAAAGACAAAATTGGCGATTTCATTAAAACGCGGCTTCTGGAAAGGACCCACGCTGTGCCCAATCATATGAATCGGCTTGCCGGCCAGCAGCGCACAGAGCGAGTGTTCAAACTGCAGCGGGCCGTAAAGGTCAACGAAGAACGAGCCACCGACCTGAATAATCGCGTCATACTGCTTCAGATTGTCGCTGAACTCCTGCAGATACTGCGGCACAGGAAACAGCTTAAACACGCCGCGTTTGGCGATATGCGCCATCATGATTTTCGGCATCAGACGGCGCTTAATTTTATCTACCAGCTTGTTTTTGCCCTTTTTAGTCTGCAAAAAGAGCGCATCTGGCAGAATATCTTGCTGGAGCAGGTAACCAGAACTGGTTGGATAACGGCTAATAACGTCAATATCGAGGTCGTTCCTTGCCAGGTTTAACGAATCAATAATCCCGCGTAAAATAGCGCCATCACCACGATTTCCACATGTATGATTGCCAACTAACAAAATCTTCATAACTACTCCAGAAAAAATTTTATAATTCTTACAGGCCTAAATGACCTTAAGTGGTTAATTAATAAGTCTTATTGTTTAAAAACTGCCAAACACCCATCAATACGTCTTAACCGCTTAAAACAGGCTGCCTTTCCAGGCATCAGAAAAACAGCCTGATAACTCTGAAAAACCGTGGTCTTAACGAAAAACTGACACTATTTCAGTGCGAAGTAGGGAATAGCTACCTGCTTGCCGTTCAGAACAATCGAGACAAACCCCTCGGGATGGTCGGTATTAACCTGATCGGCGCTCAGCGGGCGGGAAGCCATCAGCAAATCGCCATTTTCATTAGCGCCAATGCCCGCTTTACCGTTGTGCAGGCTGAAGCGCTGCACCGCACGGCTGGCGTCTTTGCCCGTTGGCGCCGCGCCAAATTTCATGCTGCTGTCGAAGCGCGCGCAGCGTCCGGTCTTGAAGCGGTCTTTAGCCGTGGTTTTGATCAGCACCCCGGCAGAAGCAACCCAGCCGTCAATTTTGACGAAGATCCGCACATCGGTGTCGTGCGGCGTCACGATCATCACGTCGAGCACCGGACTGGCACCTTCCGCATGCCATGAGGCTTCAAACTTGTGGGTTTTGCGCTGCAGGCTGACGATCGCCCGCCCGCCGGTAGTCTTATCGCCGACCACCTTATTGAGCGGCGCGCTGCTGCTGCCGTTACTGAATGAGGACTGGCCGAAGATTTCAATCTCCCACGCATCGCCGACATCCGGGGTATAGATGTTGCCCAGCTCAACCCATTTCTGCTGATTGCTGTTATTTTCGATGCGGAAACGCGAAGTCAGGTAGTTGTACTTCATGCTGCCGTCGACCGCGATACCGTAGGATTCCACGCGGGTTGAACCGCGCTCCCAGGCGCCCAGCCACTCACCTTCCGCCAGCGAGTTATCGATCCAGCTGCCGGCCTGCAGATTCGTCTGGCGCGTATTCAGGCGCGAGTTATGGGCGATCAGCGGGTTCTTACAGGTTTCCAGGCTCAGGGCATCGATAATCCACTGGCCGTTGGAGATGTCGCCGGGGAATTCGGTATGCTCGATCCAGCCGTTGTGGATCAGCGACTGACCGCAGCGCTGCAGGTTAAGGACTTTCCCTTCGGTGCAGTACTGCGCGTTAAAGTTAGACAGCTCGATGGCGGTGCTGTGGTCCCACTTGCCCTGCGGCGCGTTCGACCAGACAGATTTGATCACGTCGCCGCTGCAGCGCAGCGCATACCACTGGTCAATTTTACAGTCGAGGGTGTCCATCAGGCTGAGCGAGGTGCCGCCAACGCGCACGAAGCGCAGGCAGGCGCCGCGGAAATACTGGCCGCCGGCGCATTTGTTGTCGAAAAAACCCTGCCTGTTCGGGCGCTCGTCGGTGCGGCCGTTGAACTGCAGGTTGCTGACTTCCACCCAGCGGGTGTTAACCTTAAAGACAAAGTCTGAATCGCCGTCGGAAACAATGGTGGTGGCCGGGAAGTAGCCAAAGTTGACCATCGCACCAGAGATGCGGAAGAAGCGCGTTTGCTGTGCAGAGAAATCACAGGCGCTGACGAAGAACGTCCCCGCCGGGAACTGCAGGCAGATCTGCTGATTGGCATCCTGCGCCCACTGGTACATGGCCTTGATTGCCGGTGCACTGTCGGTTTTGCCATCGTCAATCGCCCCGAAGTCAAACAGGGTCAGGCGGTTGAAGTCCTCAACCACGCGGCGCCAGTGGAAGTCGCCGTTGCCTGCGATAATCACCCCGCCATCATCTTTGGCGGCGCTGAGGTTACCGACAAACTCACCGCCGCCGACCTCCAGCCCGTCATGCCAGCTTTTCAGCTTAATCTTGGCGCCGCTGAACAGCGGGCGGGTTTTACGCAAGTCATCTACCGAGGCAATTTCACCGATCAGCTGGTAACCGGCGGGCTGTGCCAGGCGCTGGCTGAAGTTGTTACTGCCGCGCGTCACGTCAGGGATGTTAAACAGCGTTTGTCCGCCGTCATCCACCACCGCCATTGAGTGCGACGGGTCAGCAATCAGCGCGGCATTATCGGCAATAAACTGCTCGAAGCTGCCTTTATTCAGCGCCACCGGCTGCTGCACTTCAGACACGTTGCCTTTGGCATCGCGCAGGTAGAGGCTAATCAGATTGCCCGCTTGGGTCGGGTCGCTGCCGGCTTTACCGATATAGAGTTTGCCGCTGAAATTTTTCCAGAACTGATCCGGCATGGTATAGACATTTTCCGGCGTCAGAATAGGCACATCACCCTTCGGCAGATCGCCAGGATTGACACTTTTCAGGGCCAGTGTGGGGTTACTTTTGGCCGCATTAGCGGTGAATGAGCTTACAGTGAACCCTGCAAGAATCGATGAGAACGCAGTGAGTAATTCTCTTCTTTTCATGATGTTGTCCCGTGGTCAATTTTTGGTCCTGCAGCACAGCAGGTATGAAACAGACTTCCAGAGGTCAGGCGCGAGCCCGTGCCGTCGTTAAATCAGCGACAGCCAGGCTTCTTTGATGACCTTGCCGTCAAACTTGAGGGCGGTCGTTTGAGTACTGGCGCTCATGGCGTAAAACAGCTCATCGTCATGGGCCAGCTGATTCATGCTTTCGATAAAGCGCGCTTTATCGTTCATCGCCACCAGGAATCCATCCTGCTGATGATTAACGATCTCCTGCGGCCCGGTCGGGCAGTCATACGCCACCACCGGCAGGGACCAGGATTTCGCTTCCAGCAGCACCAGCGGCAAGCCTTCATAGCGCGAGGTCATCAGCGCCATATCGCTGTCGCGATAGTAGTCGTTGATGTTGCTGACGCGGCCGACAAAATTGACGCTGTTGCTGATATTCAGGCGCGCCGCCTGGGCTATCAGCTGCTCTTTCAACTCACCGTCACCGGCAATCACCAGCTTCCAGTCCGGATTGGTCGCCACAAAGCCCTGCCAGACATCCAGCAGCAGATCGAAACCTTTCTGATGATCCAGGCGGCCGACGGCCAGCGCCTGGTAGTGGCGCTGAGTGCGGTGATGATTTTTGTACACCACAGGATTGGGGATGGTTTTGCTGGCGATATTCCAGCCGTTGAACACCTGATGGTCTTTATCCGTCAGCACAATTACGCGGTCGTAATAGCGCAGCATCAGGTACTTGAGGAGTTTGATCGGTTTACTGAAGGAGTTAATCGCCACGTGCTCGCAGGCGTACACTTTGGCCGTTTTCTTTTTCAGCGTCATCATGCTGTACAGGGCAAACATCACGCTGAGGCGCCCCATGCTGATCAGAAACACTGCGTCAAACTGCTCCTGATGAATACGTTTCACCACGCTTTTCAGCGGCTGCTTTTCACCGGCAAAACTGACAATTTGCTGCACATGCTCAAAGGGATAGAACGGCTGACCCGAGCCTTCCAGCGAATAGACGGTAACCTCATGCTGCGGGCCTAAACACTCCGACATAAAGTTACAGATATTCTCGGTTCCGGCATAGGAATAGGCATCTTTGATAACCAGCACGATTTTTTTCATGATTAAAACCACCTCAAAAACATCAAATATTAACGGTGCTTCAAAGTAAACAACACGCCATTAACCATGTACCAGACATAGTAGTAATAGACTTTCAGCGGGTTATTTTTAAAAATGAACTTCAACAGGTCGAGATGCCATTTGGCCGCTTTATTTTTATTGCGCGACAGCGAGTCACCCATCTCGTAATAGGTCACCAGATTTTTATCGATCACCCGCGCCTGCTTATATTGTTCAAACAGCTCGTACAGGAACAGGAAGTCTTCGTGGCCCTTTTTCTTAAACAGCACCGTTTTCGCCGGGCGGCGATAGCAGACGGAAGAGAAGCAGATACGGAACTGCTTTTTCACGAAGCTATCCTGCATCAGATAGGGTTTACCGTAGCGCACGTCATAGGATTTGGTGCGCGAACGGTAGCTGTAATCGCTGATCACCAGATCGTCGCCGGAGGCCAGCGCGCGCGTTTGCAGCATCAGCTTGTCACTGAACCACTCATCATCACTGTCGAGGAAAGCAATAAACGGTTCGCGCGCCGCTTTCAGGCCGACATTGCGGGTTTCCGCCGCGCCGAGGTTGACCTCATTACTGAGGATCGTGATGCGCTCGTCGGTGCAGTGCTGGCGCACGAACTCCAGTGAATCATCGGTAGATTTATCGTTAATCAGGTAGATCCGCCAGTCAGTATAGGTCTGATCAATCACCGACTGCACCGCCCGCAAAATGGTCGCGCGCGCGTTGTACATGGGGATAATAATCCCGACCGTGCCGATTTGATTATTCATCTGATACCCTGAATCTGAGGTTTATAAATTATTAAATTTTCAGGGCCGGGTATGCCCGGCCGCGACGTTAATTAAAACAATCTGAATATTGGCGCGATGCTGTAACCGTTAATCGACTGCACCGACAGGATGGTGTTGTAAGCCAGGTAATAAGACGTCATGGCAAACAGCAGCCCAAAGTTCAGCAGCACGTTACGGATGCGCATCATCAGGAAGGCCAGCAGCAACGGCTCGCAGTGCAGGAACAGGTTACCCACGCGCCCACCCAGGATTGAGAAGTCTGAGAAGACAATACGCACCGCCGCACCCGCCGAATAGGCGATAAACAGAATATAGGCGATGCGATCTTCTTCTTTAATCGGCTGGCGGAAGTAGACCACGGTGAAGAAGGCAATAAAGGCGATGTTTTTCAGGTTCGCCAGGCCAAACACCGGCGAGGCAGCATCAAACACCGTACCGCTATAGCCCATGGCGCGGTCGCCGATCACCGGCACAATACCCAGCGAGTCAAGGAACAGCTTTTTACCGCCGACCAGGCCTAATGGGATAGCGGCAAACACCATCGCCAGACCGAAGTACTTACGCTCTTTCAGGAACAGGAACGGCAGCACCATCAGCACCGCATAGCCAGTGGAGTGCGACTGAGTACTAAATGCCAGGAAGACAAACGCCATGAAGTACTTGCGCCCGGCCGCCGAACAGATACAGGCCACGGCGAAAGCACTCGACAGGCCGAAACGGATCTGGTTCATATCCTTGTTGATAAACAGGTGCGCTGAGTACAGGCACAGCGAACAGAGGATCAACGGCGAATACTTCTTATAAATCCAGGCGTTGGTCGATACGGCAATAAATGCGACAAACAGCAGGAAGTAGTAGCTTTCATGCGTGAACCAGCCCAGCACCCATGCCAGCAGCATAAACAGGTTTTCATAGCGGTAAATATCCGCCACGGTGGCGTAGCCACTGATAGTGGTCTGCCGCGAGAAATCGTGGAAGAAGCCAAGATACTGCCAGTCATCAATACCCGAATTTGGCCCCCTGAAACCGGCAAACATGATCAGCGCCACCGTACCAATAAAGAAGAAGTAGGTCAGCACGCGCTTCATTTTTGGTTCATTGGCCTGGTTAATCGATGCCAGTTCAAAAAAACAGAAAACGAGAATGGTGTAGCTAATTATCCAATATATTGCCATGTTCTAATCCGCCCGTTCTTTATAATTCTTATAGTGCTACTTCCCCCCTAAACGCGCCCTGAATTTATCTTTCAGACGATTAAGGAAGTAAGTGCGGTTATCTTTATTGGTTAAGAAAAAGTAGCGGGCAAAGCTGAGGCTGGCCTGGAATGACTTGCCATCCATCTTATAACGTAACGGCAGCTTGTACGCTTTATAGGTGTGGATATCACGGCGCGTCAGGTACGGCTTCATATTATCGAGCCAGAAGTAAGAGTACTTCACCGACTCACCCTTATGCTTGGAGCCAAACTTGGTCACCAGATGATAGTTCGCCAGCGGCTGCGCAATCATCACGAACTCATAGCCAAGACGATCGGCGCGGATGCAGAAATCGTAATCCTGATGGCGGATGTACTTCTGATCAAAGCGGATCTCCTGCGCATATTCGCGCTTCAGCACAATGGTGCTGGTCTGGATAAAGCCGTAGCAGCCAAACAGATATTCGGCCACGGTTTCAGTGCGCGACACCTGCTGTAGCGGCAGCACTTTCAGGAAGTGACCGTCCTGAATAATGTTAACCTGGCTATAGATAATAAACTTCTGCTTACCCTGCCCTTCCAGCTGCTGGATGAGCTTCAGGCTCTCCTGCAGCTTGTCCTTGTGCCATTCGTCATCGGCATCGAGGAAGCTGATATAGTCGCCGGTCGCCAGTTCGATGCCTTTATTGCGCGCGCCGGAGCCGTTGAGCTTCTCCTGCGACAGCACCAGGTTGATCTTCAGCTGCGCGTAACGCTCTGACTGCACCACCGCAGCCAGCTGTTCGGCATCGGCGGATTTATCATCAATGATGATCACTTCAAAATTCTGGTAACTCTGCGCTGCCACACAATCCAGGGTGGTCACGATAGATTCGGATGCATTATATGCAGGAATGACGATGGAAAATAAAATATCCTTCATTGTCAGGCACCTTTTAATCGTCCAAAACAACATTCTAAAAAATAAAGGAACCTTCAAAGAAGGTTCCTCAGGGTTTACTTAGCTTTTCGCATCCTGCTTGTAGCTGTAGTCGTAATAGTCATAGCCGTAACCATGAGAATTAGCGGCCTTACGCACTACGGCATTGAGGATCACCCCTTTAATATCGATACCATTCTGGGCGAAGCGCTTGTAGCTGAACTCGACCTCTTTCACGGTGTTGGTTTCGAAACGCGCCACCATCAGTGACGTCCCTGCCATCTTGCCGATGATGGAGGCATCGGTTACAGCCAGAATCGGTGGCGTATCGATCAGCACCAGATCGTAGTTCTTGCTGGCCCAGTCGAGCAGCTCGCTCATGCGGTTATGCATTAACAGTTCGGACGGATTCGGTGGCACCTGGCCGCGGGCGATAAAGTCAAAGCCGTACGGACCGTGCTGCACCAGTTCACTGCTGAGCGGTGTTTTACCGGACAGGATGTTCGACAAACCGCTTTTGGTTTCCGCACCCAGCAGGTCGTGGGTGTAACCCCGGCGCATATCACCATCGATGAACAGCACTTTCTGACCGGCCTGAGCCACCAGTGTCGCCAGGTTGGTACTGATAAAGGTTTTACCAATCCCCGGGCTGGCACCGGTAATCATCAGAATGTTGTTTTTCGCTTCCATCATCGCAAAGTGCAGGCTGGTACGCAGGCTGCGGATCGCTTCGATAGAGAGGTCGGTCGGGTTACCCAGCGCCAGCAGCGTGTTGTGCGGGTCAGCTTTGGCTTTCAGGCCGCGTTTGGCCAGCGCTTCAGCATCTTTCTTACGCTGCCAGTCGGAGAGCGGCACGCTGGCGTAAACGCTCAGGCCCAGCTCTTCCAGCTGCTCAGGGTTGTCGATACCGTGGTGGAACAGTGCCTTCAGCAGAATCACGCCTACAGAGACCACCAGGCCAACAATCAGGCTGGCGGCAATCAGCAGCAGTTTCTTCGGTGCCACAGGCGTACCGGCAGTTTCCGCATGGTCGATAATACGCACATCACCGACGGTGCTGGCTTTGCTGATGTTCAGCTCCTGCTGACGGTTCAGCAGCTGCATGTAGATCTCCTGCCCGGCCTGCACATCACGCGTCAGACGCACGATTTCCTGCTGGGTTTGCGGCATCTGGCTGATTTTGCCGTTCAGCTTTTTCTGCTGATCTTCCAGCGTCTGGCGTTTTTCCAGCAGCGCACGGTAGGTTGGGTGATCTTTCTTGAACAGCTGGGACACTTCTGCTTCACGGAAGGTCAGCTCGTTCAGCTGGCTCTGGATGCTGACGGAAGAGTCGAGCGCCGACTTGGCTTCCAGCGACATATCCACCGAGTCATTCTGGCGACGGTAGCTGTTGAGCTTATCTTCAGCCTGGTCCAGCTTAGCGCGCACTTCCGGCAGCTGGTGCTTAAGGAACTCGAGGCTCTTCTCGGCTTCTTCAGATTTACGCTCAACGTTCTGATACAGATAGTTGTTAATAATCTGGTTCAGGACCAGGCTGATCTGCTGCGGATCCTCACCGTTATAGGTCAGGCCCAGCACGCCGGTGTCTTTACCCATATCGGCCACGGTCAGGTTGCTGCTGACCAGTTTGATCGCCTGCAGGTCGCTGAGTTTGGTCACGGTGAAGCTGGTACCCTCATCCGCTTTAATGTCGCTGACCAGCATGGTGACATCGCCGTGCTGCTCGAACTGACCCACTTTACCTTTGAACAGCTCATCACCATCTTTACTGACGGTGTAGCTGTCCGGGCCATCAACTTCAACGGTCAGCTGACGCTTTTCCCACACCGCCGGCACTTTCATGCGCGAAATGGCGATCTGCGCCGGTTTGTTGCCCATCATGCGCGACAAACCTTTACCGATCAGCGGGAAGAAATCTTCCTGCACCAGCACGTCGAGGCCAAGGTCCTGAACCGTTTTGCCCAGCACCATACGCGAGGTAACGATTTCCACTTCGGTCGCTGAGGCCGGCTGTGAATTCGGCATCATCTGCGTTAAGTCATTCAATACGGTGTTGGCGTTTTTCGACTCCACCTGCACCATCGCATCGGCGCTATAAATCGGTGTTGCGAACAGGCTGTACAGCGTGCCCATCAGCATAAACAGCGCTGTGACAGCCACAATGATCCAGCGATGGTCAATAAGTTGTCCCACAAGGTGCGCCAGATCGAATCCGCTAGAATCGTCTTTAGGCGCTGACGGTGCCTTACTTTTTATTTTCATGGAGGTCCCAACTATCGGCTTAATGCGTTGACCCATTTCTGGGCAGCGTTTTCAAGGATTCCGTACACGGCTTCAAAGGCATCGCGGCTTTTCTTATACGGGTCCGCTATTTCCTGCTGATTGATCCAGTGTCCAAACAGCATAGTTTTGCCACGTACGGAGGGGTTGATGCGGCACACCTGGTCGACATGTTTTTTTTCCATCACCAGGATCAGGTCATAATCCCGGCACATGTTCGAGGTGAGCTGCTGTGCCGCATGACCTTCCAGCGACACACCATGCTCACCGGCCACGCTGCTGGCGGTTTCGTCAGCAGCGTGATCAACCAGAGCGCCCAGCCCTGCGGAAGCGATATTCTTCTCAGGCAGTGCGGTTTTCAGCAGCCGTTCCCCGGTCGGGGAGCGGCAGATGTTGCCTACACAAACGACTAAGATTGAATTAATCATAATGATCCCCGAGGGTTACCAGTTATGAAGCGTCTGCACGGTTCGTGTCGCATCGTAAACACCACTGATGGTTGGGACCAGCTGTGAAATCACGCGGTTCCAACGTGCCAGAGGCGTCGAGGTGACATAAACGATGTCATAAGGTTCTAGCTGGAACTCAGTTCCCATTACCATCGCGGCGGCATCTTTAGTATTAAGCTGATAGATGTTGGCGATTTTACTGCGGTTTTGTCCACGAATTGGACGGATAACGAAGACGCCCGTTGCATCTGCCACGGTCTGATCCATACCCTGTGCATTACCCAGCGCTTCCGACAGCGTCATACCGCTGCGGTCCATTTTCAGCGTGGCCTGCTGCTTGACTTCACCCATCACAAACACTTTGAGATCGTCATTACGCGGCACATAGAGAATGTCGCCCGGGTAGAGCAGGTGGTTTTGCGACAGGTCGCCATTCTGCATCAGCGCCTGCAGCGAGATCGGCTGCTCCTGGCCGTTGTGCGTCAGCACCACGTTGCGCCAGTCGGCGTTGGCAGTCAGACCGCCCGCGGCATTGATCGCATCCAGAATCGTCAACGGCACGTTAGTGATTGGCTGCTGGCCAGAGGTGGTCACTTCCCCGGTCACGTAAGTTTTTTGCGATTTGAACGAGGCGATGCTGACATCCACCTGCGGGCTTTCGATGTACTGCGCCAGACGGCGGGCAATCTCATCGCGCACTTCCTGCACGGTACGGCCGGCAACGCGCACGCGGCCGATGTACGGATAGAAGATGGTGCCGTCGGAATGTACCCAGTTACCGGTGTCGCTGGCGCTACGGTACTGACCGGCTGGCGTGGTCAGTTCCGGGTGATCCCGAGACGGTCACGGTCAGGACATCGCCCACACCAACGCGGTATTCATAGTTCTGCACCTCGCGCTGCAGACCGGCATTGGCCTGCGCCACAACGGGCTTCGGCTTCATGCGTTCTACCAGGCTTGGCGTCAGCGGGTAGACATTGACGTATTTATCAATATCGAAGTCGCTGTCCTGTTGCTTGACGACATCTTTCCCCATGGTGGAGAGATGACTGCCCGGCTCGATAGTACAGCCGGAAAGGAGTGCTGCCGATACCAGCAGGGGTATCAATTTAGTTTTGATTGTAATCATCTAGTTCATCGCTATCAGTAATTTGAATGATAGTGGCGAGACCGCCGCTGTGTAGCGTCTAAAAGTAGCTAATTGCTCAAATCAGGCACTGGTACTGTTGGTCATTATCTTTAGCCCCCTGGCTTCGTTTTAATAAGCCCCATCGCGTTTCAACACGACGCCGACGGTTTTAAATAAGATGGCGATATCGTTCCACAGTGACCAGTTCTTCACGTACCAGGAGTCGAAGTAAACACGGGTTTCATAGTCCACGTCGTTACGCCCACTCACCTGCCACAATCCAGTCATGCCTGGTTTAGCCATAAAGTAGTAATCAACATCCCCCGCATAACGCTCCAGTTCGGCTTCGATCACCGGACGTGGACCCACCAGGCTCATCTCACCGCGCACCACGTTCCACAGCTGCGGCAGTTCATCAAGGCTGGTTTTGCGGATGAAATGGCCAACGCGGGTAATGCGCGGGTCATTTTTCAGCTTAAAGTCTTTATCCCATTCTTCACGCGCTGCCGGATCGGTTCGCAGCACCTCCTCCAGAACCTCCTTGGAGTTCACTACCATTGAGCGGAACTTTAGACATTTGAATTTGCGGCCGTTAAGGCCCACGCGTTCGTGACCGTAGATAGGTGCCCCACCATCGCGGGAGACCATAAAGATCAGGACAGCCAATGCGGGCATCAGCATGGTGATAATGCTCAGCGCACCCACAATATCGAAGCTGCGTTTCAGGAAACGCGAAGTGCGCTTGGCGAGATTGTTATTTACGCGCAGGATCATCACTTCATGACTGAAGATATATGCCATATCCGTGCCATAAAGCGGAACGCCGCGTAAAGAAGGAATGACCGAAACAGAACGGCAGTTATGTTTAGCCAGATTTTTCAGCCACAGATCGCGTGACTGGCTCTGCTCATATTCCACGGCCACGATAAACTGCGTTTCGCTGTTTACCAGTGACCATAGCTGCTGCTCATCTTTGAGTACCGGAATACCAAACAGCTCCAGAGCGGGCTGGCTACCGTCAACATCAAAGAATGCCACCACGTCGAAGCCCATCACTTCTTCGCTTTGCAGCGCTTTATACGCCTCTTCCGCATTCTTACCGCTGCCAAGAATAATGGACTGTTTCTTCCATAACTTGTTGCGGTTAAGCACGCGTTTCACTATCGAGCGCCCAATTGGAATCATCACCATCGCCAGCAGCCAGGTTAATACCCAGATCCAGCGGGAGAGTTCCCATTTGGACAGTGCGCTAATTGACAGGTCAACAATGGAGAATACCAAAATTGTTCTGAAGACTTCTTTTAACTCAAACCAGAACGGTTTGCGGTATGTGTAATGGCGTAATCTCACCCAGAACCAGCCAACACAAACTACAGAAAGTAAAATATGTGTTGCTATTTTCAGGTTTAGATCGTGAGCCGGTATTTCTGACAGAATATCACCAGGCAAACTATTAATCAGCATAATGGCAATTGCCAGTGCCGCATTAAAACAGATGAGATCTGAAAGAGCCAATGACAGTTTTATTAACAACCCTTTAAAGGTAAATTCAATATCGCGCATAGTTAACTCGTAATTTTTATCTTAGGAAGCCTGTGTTTTATTGGTTTCAAACCTGGAGATGCGTGTCTTAGCAACACGGCGGTTATTTCACAGGAAACTTATTTAGGGAGTCTGGCAAAAAAGTCATTATAGCTGCATAGCGGCAAGAGATTTTGGCAATAAAATCAACATAAACGTTTACTGTCCGCGGCGCTTCCTGAACAGTCTCAAGACTCGTCAGGACACGCTACCGCCCCTGGCTTGTAGCTGCCAATGCGCTGTAAATGTTTCCGTATCATGTCGTCCACCCGTCATCTCTTACGGCAGGCCTTAGCGTTTACCAGCAAGTTGCGTGTCGAATCACGTAAATCAACATCCAACCGCTTAGCACTGCGCTAAATACAACATCCACGCAGACATTCAGTAACACGTTGCTATACTAGTTATAACTGGCCTGTTTACAAGAGGCTCCCTGCGCCCGTACCTTCTTTTCGGAATAAGACTACCTTACGACTGTGTCAGTACCACTCATAGCCCCACCCCTTACACAGTAAAATTCGGAATTAGCTTATATTGTAATTTAAGACTAATCCTGCTCGGTGCGTTATTACCCGTTAAGTATCACGCTTTAATCAGATAGGCCCTATACGATTATTCCTGAAAGCCATCAGATTAAGAATTTCGGAAGTAATGGGTTAATAACATAGCGTGATTGCTGTTTTTTTGTTCGCCAGCCTGCTAAGCAAAAGGCGCAGAAGTGCCGTTGCAGGTTGAAATGCCGGACAAAGCGTCCCATCATTGAAATATTGCAAATGCTGTTCAGGTGAAAACAATGTTCGAATGGATCGCCGACCCGTCAATATGGGCTGGCCTGGTCACGTTAGTGGTACTGGAACTGGTGCTGGGCATTGACAACCTGGTGTTCATTGCCATTCTGGCGGAAAAACTCCCCCCTGCCCTGCGCGATCGAGCGCGCGTAACCGGATTACTGTTGGCGCTGGTGATGCGCCTGCTGCTGCTGGCTTCAATTTCCTGGCTCTCTTCACTGACCGCACCATTATTCAGCGTGGGCGCGCACCCCTTTAGTGCACGCGATTTAATCATGCTGGTCGGCGGAATATTCCTGCTTTTTAAGGCCACCATGGAGTTGAATGAGCGGCTGGAAGGCAAGGATGAAGACGAGGGGCCGCAGAAGCGTGGCGCCCGTTTCTGGCCGGTGGTGGCGCAAATCGTGGTGCTGGATGCGGTATTCTCACTCGACTCGGTGATCACTGCCGTCGGAATGGTGGACCACCTGGCCGTGATGATGGCCGCGGTCATTATTGCTATCCTGCTGATGCTGCTGGCCAGTAAGCCGCTGACCCGCTTCGTTAACGGCCACCCCACGATTATTATTCTCTGCCTGAGCTTCCTGCTGATGATTGGCTTTAGCCTGGTGGCTGACGGCTTTGGCTACGCGATCCCAAAAGGCTATCTGTACGCGGCGATTGGCTTCTCGGTGATTATTGAAGCGCTTAACCAGCTGGCGCACTTTAACCGCCGACGTTTCCTGTCAGGCAATGCCCCGCTGCGCAAACGCACCGCAGAAGCCGTCCTGCGCCTGCTGCGCGGGCATCATGAAGAGTCAGAGCTGGATGCTGAGACCGCCTCGCTGGTGGCCGATAATCCGGGGCGTAAAGCGATCTTTAATAAGCAGGAGCGCATGATGATTGCACGCGTGCTGGCCATGGGCCAGCGTAGCGTCAGCAGCATCATGACCTCACGCCACGATATTGAGCATATTGATCTGGCCGAATCGCCGCAGCAGATTATGGCGTTGCTGGATAGTAACCAGCACACGCGATTAATTATTACCGAGGGCAATGATGACCCGCTCGGCGTGGTGCATGTCATTGACCTGCTGAAGCAGGCACTGCACGGCAACGATCTCGACCTGCGGGGGTTAATTCGCCAGCCGCTGGTGTTCCCGGAGCAGCTCTCCCTGCTGCCCGCGCTGGAGCAGTTTCGCCACGCGCGCACCCACTTTGCCTTTGTGGTCGACGAGTTTGGTTCGGTCGAGGGCGTGGTCACGCTGAGTGACGTCATGGAAACCATTGCCGGTAATCTGCCCAATGAGGGGGAGAAGACCGACCCGCGCTATGATATTGAGCAGCACAGTGACGGCAGCTGGATCGCCAACGGCCACATGCCGCTGGATGATTTAGCCATGCATCTGCCGCTGGAACTGGATGATAAGCGTGAGTACCACACCCTGGCGGGCCTGCTGATGGAACATTTGCAGCACGTGCCGCAGGAGGGAGAAGAGGTGGAGGTCGGCCAGTATCTGTTCCGTACCCTGCAGGTGGACAGCCACCGGGTGCAGAAAGTGCAGATTATCCCGTTAAATATCAATCCGTAATGCTAACTGTAGGGGCGGACCCTCTTTTTCGCTCCGCCCGGTGTAAATCATCAGCACGGGTCGACCCCGACAGGCTTCACACTCCCTGCAGAAAGTACATGCTGACTGTAGGGGCGGACCCTCTTTTTCGGTCCGCCCGGTGCATATCATCAGCGCGGGTCGACCGGAAAAAAGGGTCGCCCCCTACATCACATATCCTTGAGTAACTTTTTCGCATCGCTGTTTTTGTCACTGTCCGGGTTGCGGCCAATCCACTCTTTCAGGCGTTGGCGCGCTTCGTCACGCAGCTGCTGGCGCAGCACATCATCCACCTTCAGGTTGTAGTTAATCGCTGACCACGGACCGTAAATGCGCAGCGGCACCGGCGTCTGCTGCAGGCGTTTAACCAGCGTGTCGTCGCCGCTCCAGCCCGCCGTCACCGTGACGCCAAAGCGCACATCCAGCGCCCGCTTAACCAAATCAACGCTGCCCGCACCGGTATAGTTCAGCAGGTTCGAGCGGGCATCCAGCGTGCCGAAATCAATCACCCCATTGTTCAAGCTGGCGCTGCCGGTAATTGACTGCAGGTCCGGAATATTCTCATCGCCCTGGCCGTGCACTTTGCTGCTGCTATTTTCCACCGCACGCTGAATCAGCTGCTGGAAGTTCAGCCCGGCGAACTGGGCATTCTCCACACTGAGCTGGGCTTTGCCCCGCCACTGGCGTTTAAAGTCATCCACGCTCAGGCCGCTGCCGGTAAAATTGCCGTTGAGCGACAGAACGCCGCTGACGGTGTCCGGCATGGCGAAACTTTTCAGCAGCGGTGGCAGATTGATTTGATGCAGTTCAGGAGCCAGCGTCACGCGCGTCGTGGCGGTACGCACATCAACGGTCCCGGGCAGCGAGAAACTGCCGTTTTCAGACTGCCCTTTAAAGTTGTCCACCGTCAGCAGCCCGTCTTTACTCACGCCATGCACCGCAACCTTGCTGAACGGCATACCGCGCCAGCGCAGCTGATCCACCGCCAGCGTCAGTTCACCGTCCATCGCGTTCAACACCGAATCGGCATTATCAGATTCAGGAGTGCTGGAGATCACCGGCCCGCGCCCGCTGCGCTGATCTGACCCGCTGGTGCTGTCCTCGGCATCGGCGACAAATCCGAACAGCGAGTCAAGATTCAGGCTGGGCGAGTGCAGATCGGCCAACAGCTGTGGCCGCTGGCCGAGGGTGCCCGAAAGGGTACCGGCCAGCGTGCTGTCGTTGGCGCTGAGGCTGAAATCGCTCAGTTCGAAACGCTGAGCGGTTGCCGCCCAGCGCGCTTTCATCTGCCCTTTACCCTTGATGCCCTCCTGCGGCAGATCGGCCCCTTTCAGCTGGTAATCAAGCTGGTTAACCAGCGCGCTGAGATGCTTCGGGTAATCGGTGATATCGAGATCGGCATCAAAGTGCAGCTGCAGTTCACGCTGATCGCGGTTGATGCGGCTGCTGAATTCAATGTGTGCCTGGCGCGGCTGAGTTTGATCGAGCGACAGATTAAAATCGCGCACGTTAAGCTGCTCGCCGTTATTTTGCTGCCAGACCAGCAGGCTGTCGTTGATACGCAGGCGGGAGATATCAAAGCGCCAGCCGCGCGTCACCTCATCCACCGACAGCTCGCTGTTGTCGCTGGCCGGGCCAATCGGTGCATCTGCCGGGCGCTGGCTTTCGCTGTCCGGCGTCAGGCGCACCACCGCCCCTTTCAGCATCACCTGCTTAACGGAAAGCTGATGGGAGAGCAGCGGCAGTAAGTTGACGTCGAGACGCATATTGTCTGCGTGGACAATCGGCTGGGCCGCACCGGGTGCGGTCAGGGTGATCGGGCCGGAAAGAATGCTGAGCTGCGGCCAGACGTGCCAGCGCAGCTCACCGTTTAGCGCCAGCTGATAGCCGCTGCGCTGCTCGACCTGACGGATCATATAGGCGCGAAAATCATTCGGATTGACCAGCACCACTAACGCAGTCATTCCTGCCACCATCACCACCAGGAGGATGGCCAGTGTGGTTATCAATCTTTTCATGCCTACTCCTTAAACCCTTCATCGTTCAAATTGCAGGTGTATTGGCTGCCTTCCTGCAACCTGAAATCTCTTGGGCCTGACATCTGTCCGCTAGTCTTTATCTATCCGGCTGGCGTCGGCACCCTGCTGACCCTTGTACTTGGCATCCTGGCGGCTGTTATAAGGACGAGCAGCCGGCCCGGAAAGTGGCTCAAAACTGAGTGCGCCAATCAGCATCCCGGGGCGCAGCGCCAGCGGTAGCTTACCTGAATTATAGAACTCCAGCACGATGCGTCCCTGCCAGCCAGGGTCGATGCGGTGCGCCGTAACGTGCACCATCAGGCCGAGGCGCGCCAGCGAAGAGCGCCCGTCAAGCCAGCCGACTAAATCGTCAGGCAGCGTAACGGATTCAAACGTCACCGCCAGCGCCAGTTCGCCAGGATGAAGATAAAAAGCATCCCCTTCCGGCAGCACAATCTCGTCGCTCATCACGCGGTCAAGCGCTGCGCTGACTTCATCCTTAGGACCGCTTAAATCGATAAAGGGGGCCGTATGGCCGCGAAAGGTGCGGAACTGGTTGCCCAGACGCACATCAACGGTTGCGCCATTGATACGCTCAACCGGCGGGCGCGGCTCAATGCCCAGCTTGCCATTGTCGAGCCAGGCTTCTATATCGCGGTCACATAATCTCATTGCGCTACTCCAGCTGACGCTTCGATCATTCGAAGAACTGATTAATTTTTGCTTTCAGGATATCGATAGCAATGCGGTTTTTACCGCCGCGCGGCACGATGATATCGGCGTACTGTTTGGACGGTTCGATAAACTGCAGGAACATTGGACGCACTGTCTTCTGATACTGTGCCATAACCGAATCCATTGAGCGCCCGCGTTCGTTAACATCACGCTTCATGCGGCGCATCAGGCAGATATCCAGCGGCGTGTCGACGAAGATGGAGAAGTTCATCTCCTGGCGCAGGCGCGCATCGGTCAGCAGCAGAATGCCTTCAAGAATAATCACTTTCTTTGGCTTGAGAATAATCGTTTGCGAGGTGCGGGTATGCTCAACGTAGCTGTAGACCGGCAGTTCAATCTGCTGCCCCGCTTTCAGCATCTGCAGATGCTGCAGCAGGAGGCTGTGATCCATGGCGCTCGGGTGGTCGTAGTTGGTTTTGACCCGCTCTTCCATGGTTAAATGGCTTTGGTCTTTGTAATAGGCATCCTCTGGGATAACGCCGATGTTTTCATCACCTACCCGATCGCGCACTTCACGATACAGCGTACTGGCAATAAGACTTTTTCCCGAGGCAGATGCGCCCGCGATACCTACGATGACGCACTGGTGTGACTTGTCAGTCATATATTAAAGACCTGATTTTGAGACGATATTAAAAAGTATGAATACACCTGGATGGAACGCCGCAATTATAGGGAGTTAGCCGCTCTGATGCCAGAGAAAAGCGCCCTTGCTGTTTTCGGACTTTCCCGTTAGGCGACAAATGCTTTCACCGTTAAACTGGACAGCAGAAAAACAGCAAAAGGAAACAGCGTGTCCTGGCATCTCATTCATCTCCTGACTTACTTTGGCGACAGCATGTTGCTGATCCCGACCGCCGTCATTATGGCGCTGCTGCTGCACTGGAAAAGTGACGATAAGCGCACCGCGTGGTACTGGGTGCTGGCGTTTTGCGCGGCGGGTGCAGTGGTTAGTCTGTCTAAAATTGCCTTTCTCGGATTTGGCATCGGCAGCGCACGCTTTAATTTTACCGGATTCAGCGGCCACAGCGCGATGTCTGCCACCCTGTGGCCGGTGATGCTGTGGCTGCTGAGCGGCCGTCTTAGCAACGTCTGGCGCGGGCTGGCGCTGGTTGTCGGCTATCTGATCCCGCTGATGGTGGGGATTTCACGCCTGGTGCTTAACTACCACTCCACCAGCGAAGTCATCTGCGGTCTGATCCTCGGTTTCACCCTCAGCACCGCCTTCCTCGTCAGCCAGCGCCGCATCCGCCCGCACGGATTCTCCCCCGTCCAGCTGTGCATTGCCCTGCTGCTGCCGCTGTTGCTGATTGGTCATGGGCGCATCGCCACCACTCAGCAATTTTTACAGCGTCTGTCGGTGCAGATAGCCGGTATCGACCATGCCTGGACGCGCGAAGAGCTGCTGAAGCTTCGCCAGTAACAGGATTCTCTGGCCGCCCCGCGCGGCCACAATCGCCTGTCAATCGTCCGAATACAGGCATCTTTGTATTTCGCGCGCTGCATCGCTTATTTCTTATGCTAGCATGGCAAAAGTTATTAAGATTACGCCTATATCGGCGCCGTGCTGGATGTGTGATGACGACAGAAACTTTGCCCCGCCCCGAAACCTCTCCCCAACCCTGGCTTAACGCCGGGCTGCTGGGGGTATTGAGTTTTGTCGTCACGTTTTACTGCCTGGAACTGATTAAGGTCAGCGGGCAGATCTCTCCGCTCTGGTTCTCTACCGCCCTGATGACCATCGTGGTGTTCCGCAACCCACGCCGCACGCTGCCGCTGCTGTTACTCGGCTGCGTGCTGGGCGTTGCCTGCGCCAATGCGCTGGTGATTGGCCCGGCTCTGTCTAACCTTCTCTTCCCGCTGATCAACCTGATCCAGGCGCTGCTCGGCGGCGCTCTGCTGCGCCTGCTGCTCGATCGCCATGCGCCGCTTAGCTCGTTATTAAGCTGGAGTAAAATGTTGGTGGCCGTGGGGATTTTCACCCCGCTGGTCGGCGGGCTGCTGGCCAGCTGGCTGCTGGACATTCATGGTCATGCCTCGCTGCGCTTCTTTACGACCTGGGTCATGTCAGAAGTGGTCGGCATGCTGGCAATCGGACCGGTCGGCCTGCTGTGGCAGCGCGATTATGTGCGCCGCCACCTGCGTCAAAATGTGCTGTTTGAAGCCCTGCTGACGCTGACCGCCACGCTGGCGCTGTGTTGGGTCACGCTGCGCTATGCGCCCTGGCCATTTACCTTCGTCATCGTGATCCTGTTCTACAGCGCGGTGCGCCTGCCACGCCTTGAAGCTTTTGTGGTCTATCTCGCCACCGTGTCGATGATGTCGCTGATGCTGGTGTTCCAGCTGATACCCATCGACACCACCGCACGCCAGCTGCTCTCCATGCCCTGGGTCCCCTTCCTGCTGGCGCTGATCCCCAGCCATATGATGACGCTGGTGATGCACTCCTTCCGCGAAGAGCGCAAACACATCTCGGAGAGCGAAACGCGTTTCCGGCATGCGATGGAGTTTTCCGCCATCGGCATGGCGCTGGTCTCCCCTTCCGGCCAGTGGTTACAGGTCAATAATTCCCTGTGCAAACTGCTGGGGTACACCCCAAAAGAGCTGCTGTCGCTTAACTTCCAGCAGCTGACCCATCCGGACGATCTCAACGCTGACCTGACGCAGCTGCAGGCGCTGCTGACGGCAGAGATTGACAACTACAGCATGGAAAAACGCTATCTGCGCAAGGATGGCGAGATCGTCTGGACGCTGCTGGCGGTGTCGCTGGTGCGCGACAGTGAGCGCACTCCGCTGTATCTCATCGCACAGATCGAAGATATCACCGGCCTGAAGCAGACCGAAAAGGTCAACCAGCGCCTGATGGAACGCATCACGCTGGCGAATGAGGCGGGCGGGATTGGCGTCTGGGAGTGGGATTTTAATAGCGGCACCATGAGCTGGGATAAGCGCATGTTCCAGATCTATCAGTTGCCCAGTGCGATGCAGGCCAGTTACCTGACATGGGTAAACAGCCTGCACCCCGCCGACCGGGAGATGGCGATTAAAACCTTCGATAATGCTGCCAGAGATGGCACCCCGGCGGACGTTGAGTTCCGTATTGAAACCGCCACCGGCATCCGCTACATCCGCAGCCAGGGCAGCATCGTGCTGGATGAGAAAGGCAATGTCGAACGCATGCTGGGTATTAACCAGGATGTCACCGCTATGCGCCTGCTGACCGACGCGCTGTATCAGGAAAAAGAGCGGATGCACATCACGCTCGACGCCATCGGCGAAGCGGTGATCAGCACCGATGACGAGATGCGGGTGATCTTTATGAACCCGGTGGCCGAGAAGATGAGCGGCTGGCTGCAGCATCAGGCTTCCGGCAGGCCGCTAAGCGACATTCTGCGCATCACCTACGGCAGCCACGGCCCCCGGATAGAAAATCTGCTGCAGTGCGATGTGCCGCAGGAAAAAACGCCGGGCGACTTTGACGCTGGGCTGGTGCTGCACAACCGCGCCGGCGAACAGTATGCCGTTCACTACAGCCTGTCGCCGTTGAGCACGCTGGAAGGCGAGCAAATCGGCAGCGTGATGGTCATTCAGGACGTCAGCGAGTCGCGGGAGATGATGAAGCGCCTGAGCTACAGCGCCTCGCACGATATGCTGACGCGCCTGCCGAACCGGGTCAGCTTCGAGCGTCAGCTAAAACGCCTGATCGCCAGCGCCAGCGCCAGCGAGCATCAGGTGCAGCATGCGCTGGTGTTTATCGACCTCGACCGCTTTAAGGCGGTAAATGACACCGCAGGCCACGCGGCGGGCGATGCGCTGCTGGGCGAAATCTCCGGGGTGATGCAGCATCACCTGCGCGGCACGGATTTCCTTGCCCGCCTCGGCGGCGACGAATTCGGCGTGCTGCTGGCGGAGTGCAGCATGGAGAAAGCCAGTGAGGCGGTCGGCCGCATCGTTGATGCCGTTAACCAGCATCGCTTTCTTTGGGAGGGCCGCCTGCACCGCGTCGGGGCCAGCGCCGGGTTAACCGTGATTACCCGGGAGAATGCCAGCGCCAGCGAGCTGATGGCCCAGGCCGACCTCGCCTGCTATAACGCTAAGCATAACGGCCGGGGTCAGCTATCGGTGTATGAAAATCACCTGCACCAGCGCCTGAAGCCAGTGATGAGCCGCATTGAAAATGAGCAGATTATCACCCAGCAGCCGATGCGCCTGCAGATCCGCGCCGCCGCGCCGCCGCGCAAAATTCATGCGGTCAGCTTCTGGCTGGCGGAGATGCAGCTGTTTACCCCGGAAGGTTATGAGATTGATGAGGCCAGCTTCCGCGCTGGCTTACAGGATGGTGAGCTGTTCGTCGCGCTCGACCGCAAGCTGATGAGTGAGTTTTTCCAGCACTATGCGCAGGGAGTGATGAGCAAGTCGCTGACGCTGGCCCTGCCGCTTTCCGGCTTCGGGCTGCGTGAGGATGCCTTTATCAGTGACGCGCTGGCGATGATTGGGCGCTATAACGTTCCGAATAATCTGCTGTGGTTCACCATCAATGCCGATGTGCTCAGCCAGCCGGACGAGCGCCTGCATGCTAATATCGGCCGCCTGCGCGCTGCCGGCTGCCGCATCGTGCTGCGCGATTTTGGCCGCAATCTTGATGCCTTTAATCAGCTGCCCGCTGATGAGATTGATTACCTGATCCTCGCCCCGGAACTGGTCAGTAACGTCCACTGTAATCTGATGGACGAAATGATGGTGTCGATTATTCACGGTCACGCCCAGCGCCAGGGGATCCTGACGCTGGCCGGACCGGTCGACCTGCCCGCCGCGCTGAATACTCTGTCATCAATCGGTATTGATGCCGTGTGGGGCGATGCCATCGCCACACCCCAGCCATTATCTACGCTGCTGGTGAACAGCTATTTTGCGATTAAGTAGGGGCAGAACACCGCTGCGCAATCCGCTGACGAGCGCGAATATCGTTGTCATCCTCTTTCAGCAGCGCGCTGACGGAGAGCAGTCGGGAGCACGGCAGCCCCGCCTCGATCAGCATCGCCAGCGTTACCCCCTGCTCGTCGTAGCGTAAAATATCTGCCAGCTGCGCTGCTGGCAGCGTGGCACGCTGGCGCACCGCGCTGACCAGCACCTGCTGCAGCACCGTGGGGTTTTCATCGCGAAATCGCCAGTTCCCGCGCGCCTCATTCACCAGCGTATTCTCTACTTTCCCGTCAGCTGACGCGCGCTGAAAGCGATCCCACGCTATCAGGTTGCTCTCCAGTACGGCCTGACGGGTGGGTTGAGCGGCGTATTTAATCAGCCACTCCATCAAACTCAAACGGCGCCCCGCACCCTCCGTCAAGGTTTCTTCGAGCTGCGCCGGCTGCTGGTGCAGCGCATTCATCAGCGGCTGCGTTTGACCATTTAACGCCAGCAGCGCCAGCTGCCAGACCCCCTGCGGGGCGGGCAGCCACGCCAGTAAAAAGTTGGCACTTTCGGTGTAGCCGTTAAAGATGGCGGTGGTGAAATAAGATGGCGAAGAGCCACTGCGCGGATGGATCCAGTCCGGACGTGCCTTCAGTAACAGCGCCATGCTGCGGTAAAACTTTTTCCTTTCGGCATCGTGATAAGGCGGTTCGAGGCGCAGGTCGCGCAGCGGATCGTGATCGAAGGTGAGCGCCTGAATCTGCGCCGGAGTCATCAATCTTAAGAACAGATCAAGGGCGACCGGATTATGGTGTTCAATCGCATTACTGAACGGCGTAAAGCCAAACTCCTGCCGATCGAGGGGGGAGATCCCCTGACGAATAAAGTAGTGGTAGCTCTCAACCGGATAATCCTGCTCGACTGCACGGAAAAACAGCTCGCGCTGTTGCCCGCTCGGCAGGCGGTCGAGATCTGCCCATGCCTGCCGCTGCAGCAGACCCAGATTATGCTGCACCTGCTGCTGATGGCGCGCCCATTCCATGGCGCTCTGATGCTGTGGGTAGAACCAGAATGCCGCCGCCAGCAGGATAAACAGCGCCCAGCCGCTCACCAGAGCCTGGAGCCACGCCTGCGGTCGCCAGCGGCCAAACAGCAACGTCAGCAGCGCGCAGAACAGCACCAGCCAGGCCATCATCGGCAGCGCCAGCCCGACAGCATTCAGGCCCTGCCACAGCATCACCGCGGCAATCAGGCACTGCGGCAAGAGCAGCAAGAGAAGGAGCCGCCGCGACGCAGGCTGCTGCCATTTGACGGCCAGAACCAGTGCGCCGATAGCCAGCAACAGCGGCCCCAGCATGATAATCAGCAACAGCAGCGCCACTGACAGCGTTAAGTGCACAATATGCCCCCTGCAAAATAATAAAGAACGATTCCGTTCAGCGCTGCCGATTCTATATGCAGGCGGTTGATATTTGAAAGCCGCGATATTCAAAGCGGGATTTGCCGCTTGCGCCGCCCCCGCACACAGGCTAAAGTCGCCCCCTTTTTTCACACTCAGCGGAGGAAACGATGTTTATCGGTTTCGACTACGGTACGGCAAACTGCTCGGTTGCCATCATGGAAAACGGCGCACCAAAGCTGCTGCCGTTAGAGCAGGGCTCGCCTTATTTACCTTCAATGCTGTGTGCGCCGACCCGCGATGCCGTCAGTGAATGGCTGTTCCGTCACCACCAGGTGCCGACTCCGCAGGCGGAAAACCAGGCGCTGCTGCGCCGTGCCCTCGCCTTTAACCGTGAGGAAGATATCGAAGTGCTGCCGGGCAGCGTGAAATTCGGGCTGGCGTCGCTGGCGCAATATATGGATGACCCGGAGGAGGTGTGGTTTGTTAAATCACCAAAATCCTTCCTCGGTGCCAGCGGCCTGAAACCTCAGCAGGTGGCCTTCTTTGAGGACCTGGTGTGCGCGATGATGCTGCAAATTCGCCTCTCTGCGCAAAGCGCGCTGAATGACAGCGTGACGCAGGCCGTGATTGGCCGCCCGGTCAACTTCCAGGGGTTGGGCGGCGATGATGCCAACCAGCAGGCTGAAGGTATTCTGGCACGCGCTGCCAGCCGCGCCGGGTTTAGCGATGTGGTATTCCAGTTTGAACCGGTCGCTGCCGGGCTGGATTTTGAAGCCACGCTGAGCAAAGAGACGCGCGTGCTGGTGGTGGATATCGGCGGGGGAACCACCGACTGCTCGATGCTGCTGATGGGGCCGCAGTGGCATGATAAAGCCGACCGTAAGCAGAGCCTGCTGGGCCACAGCGGCTGCCGCGTTGGCGGAAACGATCTCGACATTATGCTGGCGTTTAAAGAGCTGATGCCGCTGCTGGGCCTTGGTGGGGAAACCGTGAAGGGCACCGGCCTGCCCGCGCTGCCGTGGTGGAATGCCGTGGCGATTAACGACGTTCCGGCGCAGAGTGATTTTTACGCCGCAGCTTCGCGCAAGCTGCTGCAGGACCTGATCCGCGACGCGGCCGAGCCGCAAAAGGTGCAGCGTCTGCTGAAAGTGTGGCAACAGCATCTAGGCTATCGCCTGGTGCGCGCGGCGGAAGAGAGCAAAATTGCCCTGTCGCAGCAGAGCGAGGTGCTGACCGCGCTGGACTTTATCGAGAGCGGGCTGGAAACCGGGATTAGCGTGGCGGGATTAGAGACGGCTATCAGCCAGCCGTTAGAGCGGATCCAGGAGCAGGTGACGCTGGCGTTAAATACCAGCGGCACCCGTCCTGACGTCATTTATCTCACCGGCGGCAGCGCCAAATCCCCGGTACTGCGTGCCGCACTGCAACAGCAATTGCCGGATATCCCGCTGGCCAGCGGCGATGATTTCGGCTCGGTCACCGCCGGGCTGGCACGCTGGGCGCAGGTGATGTTCCGCTGATTTGGTTGCGGGCGTGCTGGCCCACCTGTAGGGGCCGATCATCTTTTTCGATCGGCCCTTTCACTCGTGCGGTGCGGGCGGGCTGGCTGACCGGAAAAGAGGGTCAGCCACTACGAATCCCTCGTACCGTTGATTTATTGGGTTTACGCTGCACGGACGGGCTGACCGGAAAAGAGGGTCAGCCACTACGGTAGGACCCACACATCAATAGCTGCTCACTTCCGACAGCAGGCGCAAATCGTCATCCTTCAGCTTCAGCACCGCCGCTTTGCTTAGCTCTTCAACCTGTGCCAGGGATGTTGCGCTGACGATCGGGGCGGTGATGCTCGGGCGGGCAATCTGCCATGCCAGTGCCACCTGCGTCGGCGTAGCGCGATGTTTCTCCGCCACCTCTACCAGTGCTTTGACAATCTTCAGCCCGCGATCGTTAAGATACTTCTCGACCACGCCCTGCCCGCGCGCGCTTTTCGCGGCGTCCTCTTTACTCAGGTATTTCCCGCTGAGGAAACCGCTGGCCAGCGAGTAGTAGTTAATCACCCCCAGCCCGTGATCTTTCGCGACTTTCTCCAGCCCGCTCTCATAGCCTTCACGGTCGTAAAGGTTATATTCCGGCTGCAGAGTTTCGTAGCGCGCCAGGCCATTGTCGCTGCTGACTTTCAGCGCCTCCTCAAGACGTTCATCGGAGTAGTTAGAGGCACCAATCACCCGCACCTTGCCCTCTTTAATCAACGCATCAAACGCCGCCAGCGTCTCCTGCAACGGCGTATCGGCATCGTCACGGTGCGCCTGATAGAGGTCGATATAGTCGGTTTGCAGGCGCTTGAGCGATGCCTCAACCGCCTGACGAATATAGTGCGGCGCGAGGCCGGTTTTGCCATCACCGAGGTCCATGCCAACCTTGGTGGCGAGAATAATTTTGTCGCGCTTGCCGCTCTGCTTCAGCCAGTTACCAATAATCACCTCTGACTCGCCGCCCTTGTTGCCCGGCGCCCAGCGTGAATAGACATCGGCGGTATCAATAAAATTGAGTCCCTTTTCCACCAGCGCGTCGAGCAGCGAAAACGAGGTCTTTTCGTCGACGGTCCAGCCAAATACGTTGCCACCAAACGTCAGCACCGGAACCTGAAGCTTGCTGCGGCCCAGCTGGCGATGTTCTAAATTACTCATGATCATTCTCCTGATATGAAGGATGCAACAGCCTGTAAGCTTAGCAAACTAAGCTTTTCGCGCTGCGCTAATTTGTGGCAAAAGATTTGCGTATTCGGCCCGATGAACGCGGGACAGAACAAAACTAACCCGTTATCCTTATTTCCTTCATTTTTCAGCGCTTGAAATCCGCTATTGTGACTATATTCGGGATACTGTTTTGTCCCGCCTGGGCTTCAGGCCCTGCTACCGGAGAGCAAAAAAACCATGAAATCGCAGCGCCGCGTTCCGCTAATTCCCCTGATTATCCTCGTTGCCCTGATCGGTGGTGGCGCTTACTGGTGGCACAGCCACAGCGCCTCATCCACTGCTGAGCCAAAAGCCGGCACTCAGCAACCGCGTGGCAAAGGTGGGCGACACGGCGGCGCGGGTGCAGCGATGGCTCCCGTGCAGGCGTCAGAGGCGGTACGTCAGAGCGTGCCGCAGTACCTTTCCGGATTAGGGACCGTCACCGCGGCCAATACCGTGACGCTGCGTAGCCGGGTGGACGGCGATTTAATGGCGATTCACTTCACCGAAGGGCAGGAAGTCAAAGCCGGTGAGCTGCTGGCCGAAATCGATCCGCGCCCGTACCAGGTCGCGCTGATGCAGGCTCAGGGACAGCTGGCGAAGGATCAGGCGACATTAGCCAACGCCCGCCGCGACCTGGCGCGCTATGAAAAGCTGGCGAAAACCAGCCTGGTGTCAAAACAGGAGCTGGATACGCAGCGCTCGCTGGTCAGTGAAACCCTCGGCACCCTTAAAGCCGACGAAGGCAGCGTGGCCAGCGCCCAGCTCAACCTGAGCTACAGCCGCGTCACCGCGCCCATCTCCGGCCGCGTCGGGCTGAAACAGGTCGATATCGGCAATTACATCACCAGTGGCGATACCAACGGTATTGTCGTGATCACCCAGACGCACCCGATTGACCTGGTGTTCAGCCTGCCGGAAAACGATATTTCCAGCATTCTCAGCGCGCAGAAAAGCGGCGCGGTGCCGGTCGAAGCCTGGGATCGCAACAACAAAAACCTGCTCACCACCGGCCAGCTGCTGAGCATGGACAATCAGATTGATACCACTACCGGCACCGTCAAGCTGAAGGCGCGCTTTACCAATGAAGACGATCGGCTGTTCCCCAATCAGTTTGTTAATGCGCGTCTGAAGGTCAGCACGCTGCAGGATGCGATTGTTATCCCGACCGCCGCGCTGCAGATGGGCAACGAAGGCAGCTTCGTCTGGGTGGTCAACAGCGACAGTAAAGTCAGCAAGAAAATTGTCAGCGTAGGCTTCCAGGACAGTGAAAAAGTCGTGGTTAAGGCCGGGCTGGAAGCCGGGGAGAAAGTGGTCACCGACGGGATTGACCGCCTGACCGAAGGCGCGCAGGTGGAGGTGGTGGCTGCGCAGGCCACGCCGCTGACCTCAGGGAAAAGCGCCCTGCCAAGCAAGGGAGCCAGCGACTGATGCAGGTGATGCCCCCAACGCCAGGCGGCGGACCGTCCCGCCTGTTTATTCTGCGCCCGGTCGCCACCACCCTGCTGATGATCGCTATCCTGCTGGCGGGGATTATTGGCTACCGCTCGCTGCCGGTTTCGGCCCTGCCGGAAGTCGACTACCCCACCATTCAGGTCGTCACGCTCTATCCGGGCGCCAGCCCGGACGTGGTGACCTCGGCGATTACCGCCCCGCTGGAGCGCCAGTTCGGGCAGATGTCCGGGCTTAAGCAGATGGCCTCGCAGAGTGCGGGCGGTGCATCGGTAGTAACGCTGCAGTTCCAGCTGGCGCTGCCGCTCGACGTTGCCGAGCAGGAAGTGCAGGCGGCGATCAATGCCGCCACCAACCTGCTGCCTAACGATCTGCCCAATCCGCCGGTTTACAGCAAGGTTAACCCAGCCGACCCGCCGATTATGACCCTTGCCGTCACCACCTCCAGCATGCCAATGACCCAGGTGCAGGATATGGTGGAGAACCGCGTGGCGCAGAAAATTTCCCAGGTGTCCGGCGTCGGGCTGGTGACGCTCTCCGGTGGCCAGCGGCCCGCGGTGCGGGTGAAGCTCAACGCGCAGGCGCTGGCGGCGCTCGGTATCACCAGTGAAACGGTGCGCACCGCTATCAGCAATGCCAACGTCAACTCGGCCAAAGGCAGCCTGGATGGCCCTGACCGCTCGATTACCCTCTCCGCCAACGACCAGATTAAAACCGCCGAAGGCTACCGCCAGCTGATCGTCAGCTACAGCAACGGTGCGCCGGTGCGCTTGGGCGACGTGGCATCGGTTGAACAGGGGGCGGAAAACAGCTGGCTCGGCGCCTGGGCTAACCGCCAGCAGGCCATTGTGCTGAACGTGCAGCGCCAGCCGGGCGCCAATATTATTGCCACCGCTGACAATATCCGCCAGATGCTGCCTGCCCTCACCGCATCGCTGCCAAAGTCGGTCAACGTGCAGCTGCTGAGCGACCGCACCACCAATATTCGCGCTTCGGTGCACGACGTACAGTTTGAGCTACTGCTGGCGATTGCGCTGGTGGTGATGATCATCTATCTGTTCCTGCGCAACGTGGCGGCGACCATTATCCCGGCGGTGGCGGTACCGCTGTCGCTGGTCGGCACCTTCGCGGTGATGTACTTCCTCGGCTTTTCGGTGAATAACCTGACGCTGATGGCGCTGACCATCGCCACCGGCTTTGTGGTCGATGACGCTATCGTGGTCATCGAAAACATCACTCGCTACATCGAGAAAGGCGAAAAGCCGCTGACGGCGGCGCTGAAAGGGGCGGGTGAGATCGGCTTTACCATTATCTCGCTGACCTTCTCGCTGATTGCCGTGCTGATCCCGCTGCTGTTTATGGGCGACATCGTCGGCCGCCTGTTCCGCGAGTTTGCGGTGACGCTGGCGGTGGCTATCCTGATCTCCGCGCTGGTGTCGCTGACGCTGACGCCGATGATGTGCGCGCGCATGCTGAAGGCCGAGTCGCTGCGCAAACAGAACCGGTTCTCCCGCGCCAGCGAAGCCTTCTTTGAGCGCGTGATTGCGCGCTACGGCATCATGCTGCAAAAGGTGCTCAGCCATCCGTGGCTGACGCTGGGCGTGGCACTCAGCACCATGGCAATCACCGTGCTGCTGTGGCTGGCGATCCCGAAAGGCTTCTTCCCGCTGCAGGATAACGGCATTATTCAGGGCACCGTTCAGGCGCCGCAGTCGGTTTCCTACAGTAATATGGCGCAGCGCCAGCAGGAAGTGGCCTCGATCATTATGAAAGATCCGGCGGTGCAGAGCCTGACCTCCTTCGTCGGCGTGGACGGCACCAACCAGGCGCTGAACAGCGGCCGCCTGCAGATCAACCTCAAGCCGCTTGACCAGCGTGACGACCGCATTCCGGTGGTGATCGCCCGCCTGCAGCAGGAGGTGGCGAAGCTGCCGGGCATTAACCTCTATCTGCAGCCGGTGCAGGACCTGACGATTGATACCCAGGCCAGCCGCACGCAGTATCAGTTCAGCCTGCAGGCAGGTTCGCTCGATTCGCTCAGCCTGTGGGTGCCGAAACTGCAGGCCGAGCTGAACAAATTACCGCAGCTGAAAGAGGTGAGCAGCGACTGGCAGGACCAGGGACTGGAAGCCTATATCCGCGTCGATCGCGACAATGCCAGCCGGTTGGGCATCTCCCTGTCTGACGTCGATAACGCGCTGTATAACGCCTTCGGGCAGCGGCTGATCTCAACGATTTATACCCAGGCCAGCCAGTATCGCGTGGTGCTGGAGCACGACACCGCCGCCACGCCGGGGCTGGCTGCGCTGCAAAGCATCCGGCTGAATAGCACCGATGGCGGCAGCGTGCCGCTCAGCGCCATTGCCAGCATCGAACAGCGCCACGGCGCGCTGAGCATTAACCACCTCGATCAGTTCCCGTCGACCACCTTCTCGTTTAACGTCAGCGACGGTTATTCGCTGGAGCAGGCAGTGAATGCGATAACCCAGGCGGAACAGGATCTGGCCATGCCGACGGAGATCATTACCCAGTTCCAGGGCAGCACCCTCGCCTTCCAGGCGGCGCTCTCCAGTACCGTGTGGCTGATTGTTGCGGCGGTTGTGGCGATGTATATCGTGCTCGGCGTGCTGTACGAGAGCTTTATTCACCCGGTCACCATTCTCTCGACGCTGCCGACCGCCGGGGTGGGTGCGCTGCTGGCGCTGCTGATCAGCGGCAGCGAGCTGGACGTGATTGCCATTATCGGCATTATTCTGCTGATCGGCATCGTCAAGAAGAACGCCATCATGATGATCGACTTTGCGCTGGCGGCCGAGCGTGAACAGGGCATGACGCCGTATGAGGCGATTTATCAGGCCTGTCTGCTGCGCTTCCGTCCAATCCTGATGACCACGCTGGCGGCACTGCTCGGTGCGCTGCCGCTGATGCTGAGCACCGGCGTCGGTGCCGAACTGCGCCGCCCGCTGGGCACCGCGATGGTGGGCGGCCTGATCGTCAGCCAGGTACTGACGCTGTTCACCACGCCGGTGATCTACCTGCTGTTTGACCGTCTGGCGCTCGCCACGCGCCGCCGCTTCAGCAAGCAGGAGGCAGAGTGAAATTTTTCGCGCTGTTTATTCATCGCCCGGTCGCCACCATTTTGCTGACGGTGGCGATCCTGCTGGCGGGCATGCTCGGCTTTCGCCTGCTGCCGGTGGCCTCGCTGCCGCAGGTCGATTTCCCGGTGATTGTGGTCAGCGCCTCGCTGCCCGGTGCCTCGCCGGAAACCATGGCCTCCTCGGTTGCCACCCCGCTGGAACGGGCGCTGGGACGCATTGCCGGGGTGAGTGAAATGACCTCTACCAGCTCGCTCGGCAGCACGCGGGTGATACTGGTATTCGACTTCGAGCGCGATATCAACGGCGCGGCACGTGACGTGCAGGGCGCGATTAACGCCGCCCAGAGCCTGCTGCCAACCGGGATGCCAAGCCGCCCGACCTATCGCAAAGTGAATCCGTCCGATGCGCCGATCATGATTATGACGCTAACCTCGGACACTTACTCCCCCGGCCAGCTGTACGACTATGCCTCAACGCAGCTGGCGCAGAAGCTGGCGCAAATTGATGGCGTAGGCGATGTCACCATTGGCGGCAGCTCGCTGCCTGCGGTGCGCGTCGACCTCAATCCGCAGGCGCTGTTTAATCAGGGCGTGTCGCTGGACGCGGTGCGTACCGCCATTGCCGACGCCAACGTGCGTAAACCGCAGGGTGCGATCGAGGATCAGCAGCAGCGCTGGTGGCTCAAAACCAATGACGAGCTGCAAACCGCTGCCGAGTATCAGCCGCTAATCGTGCATTACAACAATGGCGCGGCGGTGCGGTTGCAGGATGTCGCTACCGTCTCGGACTCGGTGCAGGACGTGCGCAACGCCGGGATGTCCAACGCCCGCCCGGCTATTCTGGCGCTGATCCGCAAAGCGCCGGAAGCCAATATCATTGATACCGTCGACCGGATTAACGCCCAGCTGCCCGAACTGCGCAAAGTCATTCCGGCGTCGATCAAACTGGAGGTGGCGCAGGACCGTTCACCGACCATCCGCGCCTCGCTGCATGAGGTCGAGCAGTCGCTGGCGATCTCGGTCGGGCTGGTCATTCTGGTGGTGTTTGCTTTCCTGCGCTCCGGGCGCGCCACGCTGATCCCGGCAGTCGCCGTGCCCGTCTCGCTGATCGGCACCTTCGCCGCGATGTACCTGTGCGGCTTCAGCCTCAATAACCTGTCGCTGATGGCGCTGACCGTGGCGACCGGCTTTGTCGTCGATGATGCAATTGTGGTGCTGGAGAATATCTCGCGCCACGTCGAAGCGGGGATGAAACCGCTGGCGGCGGCGCTGCAGGGGGTGCGTGAAGTCGGCTTTACCGTGGTCTCGATGAGTATTTCTCTGGTGGCGGTATTTATTCCGCTGCTGATGCTCGGCGGGCTGATAGGCCGCTTCTTCCGTGAGTTCGCCGTCACGCTGTCGGTATCGATCGCCATATCGCTGCTGGTGTCGATTACCCTGACGCCGATGATGTGTGCCTACCTGCTGCGCAATAAGCCGCGCCACCAGCAGCCGCGCATTCGCGGTTTTGGTAAGCTGCTGCTGGCCGTGCAGCAGGGCTATGGCCGCACGCTGAATCTGGTGCTGAATCATGCACGCTGGACGCTACTGGTGTTTCTCGCCACCATCGGCCTGACGATGTATCTCTACGTCTCGATCCCGAAAACCTTTATGCCGGAGCAGGATACCGGGCGGCTGATGGGCTTTATTCAGGCCGACCAGAGCATCTCCTTCCAGTCGATGCGCGGCAAGCTGGAAGACTTTATGCGCATCGTCCATGCCGACCCGGCGGTTGACAGCGTGGTGGGCTTTACCGGCGGGTCACGCACCAACAGCGGCTCGATGTTTATCGCCCTGAAGCCGCTGAGCGCGCGCACGGAAACCGCCCAGCAGGTGATTGCCCGCCTGCGCGGCAAGCTGGCGAAAGAGCCGGGCGCCAATCTCTACCTGATGGCCGAGCAGGATCTGCGCGTCGGCGGGCGCGAGTCCAACGCCGGCTATCAGTACACGCTGCTGTCCGACAGCCTCGACGACCTGCGCGAGTGGGAGCCGAAAATCCGCCGCGCCTTTGCCGCGCTGCCGGAGCTGGCCGACGTCAACTCCGACCAGGAGGACAAAGGCTCGGAGATGGCGCTGACCTACGACCGTGAGACCATGGCGCGGCTGGGGATTGACGTGGCGGACGCCAACGGCCTGCTGAATAACGCCTTCGGCCAGCGCCAGATCTCCACCATCTACCAGCCGCTCAACCAGTACAAAGTGGTGATGGAGGTTGACCCGCGCTACACCCAGGATATCAGCGCGCTTAACCAGATGTACGTGATCAACAGTGAGGGGCAGTCCATTCCTCTGTCGTCGTTCGCCAAATGGCAGCCGCAGAACTCGCCGCTGTCGGTCAATCATCAGGGGCTTTCTGCGGCTTCAACCGTGTCGTTTAACCTGCCGGAAGGGGTATCGCTGTCCGAGGCCTCCGCCGCGATCGACCGCAGCATGACCTCACTGGGCGTGCCTTCCAGCGTGCGCGGCAGCTTTGCCGGTACGGCGGCGGTGTTTGAGCAGACCCAGAGCAGCCAGCTGTGGATGATCCTCGCCGCTATCGCCACGGTGTATATCGTGCTGGGGATCCTGTATGAGAGCTACGTCCACCCGCTGACGATTCTCTCTACCCTGCCCTCGGCGGGGGTCGGCGCGCTGCTGGCGCTGGAGCTGTTCTCCGCGCCGTTCAGCCTGATTGCGCTGATCGGGATCCTGCTGCTGATCGGCATCGTGAAAAAGAACGCCATTATGATGGTCGACTTTGCGCTTGAAGCGCAGCGCAACGGCAATCTCACGGCGCGTGAGGCGATCTTCCAGGCCAGCCTGCTGCGCTTCCGCCCGATTATGATGACCACGCTGGCAGCCCTGCTGGGCGCACTGCCGCTGGTACTGACCAGCGGTGACGGGGCCGAACTGCGCCAGCCGCTGGGGATCACCATCGTCGGTGGCCTGGTCATGAGCCAGCTGCTGACGCTGTACACCACCCCGGTGGTGTATCTGTATATGGATAAACTGCGGCGTAAAGCTAAGCCGCAACCGGCACACGAAGGAGCCTGAGATGGCTAACGCCTCCCCCGCTTCGGTTCGCTGGCAGCTGTGGATTGTTGCCTTCGGCTTTTTTATGCAGGCGCTGGATACGACCATCGTCAATACCGCGCTGCCGTCGATGGCCGCCAGCCTCAACGTCAGCCCGCTGCATATGCATTCGGTGATTGTCTCCTATGTGCTGACGGTGGCGGTGATGCTGCCTGTCAGCGGCTGGCTGGCCGACCGCTTTGGGGTGCGCAACGTCTTCTTTAGCGCGATTATCCTGTTCAGCATCGGCTCGCTGTGCTGCGCGATCTCCGCCACGCTGGATCAGCTGCTGCTGTCGCGCGTGGTGCAGGGCATTGGCGGGGCGATGATGGTGCCGGTCGGGCGCCTGACGGTGATGAAGCTGGTGCCGCGGGCGGAATATATGGCGGCGATGACCTTTGTCACGCTGCCAGGGCAGATTGGCCCGCTGCTCGGCCCGGCGCTCGGCGGCGTGCTGGTCGAGTACGCCAGCTGGCACTGGATCTTTCTGATTAACATTCCGGTCGGCATAGTTGGCGCGATCGCCACGCTGATGCTGCTTCCCAACTTTACGCTGCAGACCCGGCGCTTCGACTTTAGCGGCTTCTTTCTGCTCGCGGCAGGGATGGCCACGCTGACGCTGGCGCTCGACGGCCAGCGCGGCTTAGGCATTTCCCCGCTGCTGCTGTGCCTGCTGATCCTCGCCGGGGTATTCGCCCTGCTGTTCTATCTGCTGCACGCGCGCAATAACGAGCGCGCGCTGTTCAGCCTGAAGCTGTTCGATAACCGCATCTACTCAATTGGCCTGCTCGGCAGCCTGACCGGGCGCATCGGCAGTGGGATGCTGCCGTTTATGACGCCGATTTTCCTGCAGATCGGCATGGGCTACAGCCCGTTTCACGCCGGGCTGATGATGATCCCGATGGTGCTCGGCAATATGGGCATGAAGCGCATTATCGTGCAGATCGTCAATCGCTTCGGCTATCGCAACGTGCTGGTCGGATCGACCCTCGGGCTGGCACTGGTGGTGGTGCTGTTCCCCACCGTGGCGCTGCTGGGCTGGAACCTGCTGCTGCCGGTGGTGCTGTTCTTACAGGGCATGGTCAACGCTATCCGCTTCTCGGCGATGAACACCCTGACGCTGAAAGAGCTGCCCGATGAGCTGGCCAGCAGCGGCAACAGCCTGCTGTCGATGGTGATGCAGCTGTCGATGAGTATCGGCGTGACCATCGCCGGGCTGCTGCTCGGCACCTTTGCCCACCAGGCGGTGACCGACAGCCCGACGGTGCACCAGGCCTTTATCTATACCTATTTCTGCATGGCGCTGGTTATCGCCCTGCCCGCGCTGGTGTTCTGGCGCGTGCCTGCGGAAACCGGCCCTAATGCGCTGCTGGCGCGCAGGAGAAAGCGTTAAATGTTGGCAAAATTACGTATCGGCATCACCGCCAAGCTGTTCGCGGCGATCTTCTCCACCTGCATGCTGGTGCTGATCACCATGCACTGGGGGGTGCGCCTCAGCTTTGAGCACGGCTTTATCGACTACATTAAACGCGGCAACGAGCAGCGGCTGATGATGCTAAGCGATGCGCTGGCGGACCAGTACGAACAGCACGGCAACTGGGACTTCCTGCGCAACAACAATAAGCTGGTGTTTAATATTCTGCGCTCGCTGGAGCAGAATCCCGACGCCAGTAATCAGCTGCCGCCGCACGGCTGGCGCACCCAGTTCTGGATTATTGACCAGCAGTATCAGGTGATGATGGGGCCGCGCGCGCCGGTGCCGCCGGAAGGTTCGCGGCGCAATATCACCACCAGCAGTGGCAAAGTGGTCGGCTGGGTGATTGGCTCGCCGCCCGAGCGCCTGACGCGCAGCGCCGATATCAACTTTGACCAGCAGCAGAAGCGCACCAGCTGGATGATCGTCGGGCTGACGATGCTGCTGGCCGCAGCGGTAACCTGGCTAATGTCGCGCGGCCTGTTGGCCCCGGTAAAACGGCTGGTCGACGGTACCCATCACCTCGCCGCCGGGGATTTCGCCACCCGCGTAGAGTCCTCCAGCCGCGATGAGCTTGGGCGGCTGGCGCAGGACTTTAACCGCCTTGCCAGCACGCTGGAGAAAAACGAAAGCATGCGCCGCGCCTTTATGGCCGATATCTCGCACGAGCTGCGCACGCCGCTGGCGATCCTGCGCGGCGAGCTGGAAGCGATTCAGGACGGGGTGCGCAAGCTGACGCCGGAGTCGATCGTCTCACTGCAGGGTGAAGTCGCGACGCTGACCAAGCTGGTCGACGATGTGCACCAGCTCTCGCTGTCCGACGAGGGGGCGCTGGCTTACCGCAAAAGCCAGATCGATCTGGCGTCGCTGCTGGAGCTGGTCTCCGGGAACTTCTCCCAGCGCTTTGCCCGCCATCCGCTGGCCCTGACGCTGGATCTGCCGGCGAGCGCGCCGCAGTTTGGTGACCCGGACCGCCTGATTCAGCTCTTTACCAATCTGATGGAGAACAGCCTGCGCTATACCGACCCCGGCGGCACGCTGCATATCACTTTGCAACACCTGCCGGACGGCAATTACCTTCATTTTGACGACAGCGCACCCGGTATTAGCGATGAGCAGCGCACTCAGATTTTTGAGCGCTTTTACCGGGCGGAAGGGTCGCGTAATCGCGCCAGCGGCGGCTCTGGCCTTGGGTTGGCAATCTGTCAGAACATTGTCGAAGCCCATGACGGCACCCTTGTTGCGGACCACTCCGATGCCGGAGGCGTGAGAATTACGGTACACTTACCGTATAAGACTCACTGATATGGACTCCTTTAATGCTTCCGGACAACGCTGCTCCGCTGATCTTAATCGTTGAAGATGAACCCAAACTTGGCCAGCTGATGGTGGATTATCTGCAGGCCGCCAACTATCGCACCCACCATCTGATGCGCGGTGATGAAGCCATCGACTGGATTAAGCAGCACGCGCCGGACCTGGTACTGCTCGATCTGATGCTGCCGGGGCTGGATGGTCTGTCAGTGTGCCGCGAGCTGCGCCGCTTCTCCGAGCTGCCGGTGATGATGGTTACGGCGAAAATTGAAGAGATTGATCGCCTGCTGGGGCTGGAGATTGGCGCGGATGATTACATCTGTAAGCCTTTCAGCCCGCGGGAAGTGGTGGCGCGGGTGAAAACCATTCTGAAACGCTGCCAGCGCACGCCGGAAGAAGCCCAGGCAGTCTCGCTGCTGAAGGTTGATGAAAACCGCTTTCAGGCCAGCTGGGACGAAAAACCCCTCGACCTCACTCCGGCGGAGTTCCGCCTGCTGAAAACGCTGGCGCAGGAGCCGGGCAAGGTATTTTCCCGCGAACAGCTGCTAAACCACCTGTACGACGATTATCGCGTGGTGACCGACCGCACCATCGACAGCCATATTAAAAATCTGCGCCGCAAGCTGGAGTCGCTCGACGCCGACCAGCCCTTTATCCGCGCCGTTTACGGCATGGGCTATCGCTGGGAAGCCGATGTCTGTCGTTTGATTTAGATCAAATCCCGCCGCGATTCCCGCCAGTACAATCCCCCGCCGTCGGGCCGATCGAAAAAAATGATCGGCCCCTACAAAAACTAACCCCCATTGCAATTTCTGACCTGACATCAGACTGAGACATCATGTATAAACCGGAACTGCTTTCTCCGGCCGGCACCCTGAAAAATATGCGTTACGCTTTTGCGTATGGCGCAGACGCAGTGTACGCCGGTCAGCCTCGCTATAGCCTGCGCGTGCGCAATAATGAATTTAATCATCACAACCTTGCCCTCGGCATCAATGAAGCTCACGCGCTCGGAAAAAAATTCTACGTGGTGGTAAATATCGCCCCGCATAACGCCAAGCTAAAAACGTTTATTCGCGACCTGCAGCCGGTGGTGGCGATGGGGCCGGATGCGCTGATTATGTCCGATCCCGGGCTGATTATGCTGGTGCGCGAAGCCTTCCCGCAGATGGATATTCACCTGTCGGTGCAGGCCAACGCGGTCAACTGGGCAACGGTGAAATTCTGGCAGCAGATGGGGCTGACGCGGGCGATCCTGTCGCGCGAACTGTCGCTGGAAGAGATTGGCGAAATCCGCCAGCAGGTGCCGGAGATGGAGCTGGAGATCTTCGTGCATGGCGCACTGTGTATGGCTTATTCCGGCCGCTGCCTGCTTTCCGGCTATATCAACAAGCGTGACCCGAACCAGGGGACCTGCACCAACGCCTGCCGCTGGGAATACAACGTGCAGGAAGGTAAAGAGGATGCCGTCGGCAATATCGTTCATCGCCAGCAGCCGATTGCGGTGCGCAACGTTGAACCCACGCTGGGCGTCGGCGAGCCGACCGATAAAGTATTTATGATCGAAGAAGCGATGCGCCCCGGCGAATATATGACCGCCTTTGAGGATGAGCACGGCACCTATATTATGAACTCAAAGGATCTGCGCGCGGTGGCGCACGTTGAGCGCCTGACCCGGATGGGCGTCCACTCGCTGAAGATCGAGGGGCGCACCAAGTCGTTCTACTACTGCGCCCGCACCGCTCAGGTTTATCGCCGGGCGATTGATGACGCCGCCGCCGGAAAACCGTTCGACCCTGCCCTGCTGGAAACGCTGGAAGGGCTGGCGCACCGCGGCTATACCGAAGGGTTTCTGCGCCGCCACACGCACGATAGCTACCAAAGCTATGATGCCGGGTACTCCGTCTCCGACCGTCAGCAGTTTGTCGGGGAATTTACCGGCGAGCGGCGCGGTGCGCTGGCCGAGGTCGATGTGAAGAACAAATTCAGCGTGGGTGATAGCCTGGAACTGATGACCCCGGCGGGCAATATCAATTTCACCCTGGCACAGATGGAAAACGGCAAGGCGCAGCCGATTGAGGTTGCACCGGGCAACGGTCATCTGGTGTGGCTACCGCTGCCGGAGGCGGTGGATCTGCAATACGCCCTGCTGATGCGCAATCTGTCAGGCACCACTACCCGCTCCCCCCATGCGGTCGACTTGGCAAAAGAAGTCACATAATGTTACTGATATTAGAATCTGGTCACATAACCTCAGGACATTCCTGGTTATGATGCTCCCGCTCCTAACGAACAAATCCAAATAGCATATCGGTCATTCAAATTTCCACCCGAAAAAGGGATGACCTGGACCACCTCATTTGGCTCGCCCGGCTCCCCCGTGCGGGCCATTTCTTTTTTTACAGCCCTATTTTTTCAGACGTTGTCCCCCTGCGTTACCCCCAGGCGCCAGGATATGCTATATCTTGATGCAAACTGCAAACGCCATCAGGAATTAAAAATGGAAAAACATTCACTTACCCTGGCGATCCTCAACGGTAAAAGCGCTGGTAATGAAGAGCTGCGCGCGGCGATTAGCACTTTGCGCCAGCAGGGCTTCCCGCTGGAGGTACGCGTTACCTGGGAACACGGCGACGGCGAACGCTACGTGCGCGAAGCGGTAGCGCTGCAGGCCAGCACTGTGATTGCCGCGGGCGGCGACGGCACCATCAATGAGGTCGCCACCGCGCTGGCCCGCCTGGCGCCGCAACACCGCCCGGTGCTGGGCCTGGTACCACTGGGTACCGCCAACGACTTCGCCACCAGCGCGGGTATCCCGCTGGAGATGGAGAATGCGCTGCGCCTGGCCATTCTCGGTAAAGCCACGCCTATCGACATCGCCCGCGTCAATAACGACCGCTACTTTATCAATATGGCGACCGGCGGCTTCGGCACGCGCATTACCACCGAAACCCCGGAAAAGCTCAAGTCGGCACTCGGCGGCGTCTCCTACTTCATCCATGGCCTGATGCGCATGGATACCCTGAAAGCCGACAGCTGCACGCTGCAAGGCCCGGATTTTCACTGGCAGGGTGATGCGCTGGTGATTGGCATCGGAAACGGGCGCCAGGCCGGAGGCGGGCAGCGCCTGTGCCCGACCGCGCTGATTAATGACGGCAGGCTGGAGCTGAGCATCGCCACCTCGCAGGAGCTGCTGCCCACCCTCATTCACAAGCTGACCAGCGACGAAGAGAACCCGAACCTGATCACCGCTTCCCTGCCGTGGCTGACCATCAGTGCGCCAAATGAGATGACCTTTAACCTCGACGGCGAACCGCTGAGCGGAAAAGAATTCCGTATTGAGGTGATGCCGGACGCGCTGGAGTGCCGCCTGCCACCTTCCTGCGAACTGCTGGCTTAACCCCTAAAGGCCGATCGCAAAACGATCGGCCTTAATATCATCACCCATCATTATTTTGCGGCACGCCTTCCATTTTATTTATCACACCAATTATTTAAATAGACTCGTTACGCCTTATCGTTAATATACCTTGTAAATGAGCAGGCGTTATTTTTCTGCGGAGAACAAGGATGATGACACAAATGGAATTTAAAAAATTTTACTATCACACAAACCGGGTGACTTATATTTATGAGTTCCTCTCGCAGGGTATTGATTATGAGATTATTATCGAGCAGCTCACCCATGTCGATCAGGCCACCATCAGCCTGCATGACGGCTTTACCCTCAGTAAAAATGGCGCGTATGAAGTTAGCTTTGATATTAAAGCGAATCGCTTAGCGAAGCGGTTATATGCGCGGGCGTTGCCTGGCCAGGTGTCAGCAATACAGGTTATTCGCCAGATGGAGAAAGCATTAATTGCACACATGGAAGAATTTAATGCTGGTATGTATATCTTCACCGCCAGCGATATTAAGCTGGCAGCGATTTATCGACGCATTATTAAAAAACACCACGCCAGGGGAAATACTCTGGAATCAGGCTTTAAACCCATCGGGAGGGGATATGTTATACGGACGAAATACTGTTACCGCTGAGCAAAAAGAAGCGGATAAAAAGGAAGATGAAGAAGCGTGGCAAAGAGCTCTCAATATACTCACTGCGATGATGGTGCGGGCCGGGGAAGCTTATGACGCCTGGAAAGCCGAAGAAGCGGCGAAGGCAGCCGCTGCCGCGCAGGCTGACTCCTCTGCCAGTGAGTAAGCGACTTTCCACTTTCTGATAAGCGCCATCCGGCGCTTTTTTTGTTATCCCAACCCTGTTAAGCAAATGTGATCCCCTTCGCGAATTCTGCACGCGCATCTTGTATGGTAGTACGTTAAGAGCGTATTTTTTCACCATTGTCAGCGCACAAGGCGAACTCAGAATGAAAATTGTTAAAGCAGAAGTCTTTGTTACCTGCCCCGGCAGGAACTTTGTCACCGTTAAAATCACCACTGACCAGGGGCTGACCGGCGTCGGTGATGCCACGCTCAACGGGCGCGAGCTGCCCGTTGCCTCCTACCTGAAAGATCACGTCTGCCCACAGCTGATTGGCCGCAATGCGCACCAGATTGAAGATATCTGGCAGTTCTTCTATAAGGGCGCTTACTGGCGTCGTGGCCCGGTCACCATGTCGGCGATCTCTGCCGTGGACCAGGCGCTGTGGGATATCAAAGGGAAAGCGGCGAATATGCCGGTTTACCAGCTGCTGGGCGGCGCATCCCGCACCGGGGTGATGGTTTACTGCCATACCACCGGCCACAGCATTGATGAAGTGATGGACGATTACGCCAAACATAAAGAGCTGGGCTTCAAGGCGATCCGCGCCCAGTGCGGCGTGCCGGGGATGAAAACCACCTACGGCATGGCGAAGGGGAAAGGCGAAGCCTATGAACCCGCCACCAAAGGTGCCCGCCCGGAAGAGCAGCTGTGGTCGAGCGAGAAATACCTCGACTTCACGCCAAAGCTGTTTGCGGCGATCCGCGACAAGTTTGGCTTCAACGAGCATCTGCTGCACGATATGCATCACCGCCTGACCCCGATTGAAGCGGCGCGCTTCGGTAAAAGCGTGGAAGCGTACCGCCTGTTCTGGATGGAGGACCCAACCCCGGCCGAGAACCAGGAGAGCTTCCGCCTGATCCGCCAGCACACCGTCACGCCGATAGCCGTCGGCGAGGTGTTTAACAGCATCTGGGACTGCAAGCAGCTGATTGAAGAGCAGCTGATCGACTATATCCGCACCACTATTACCCACGCGGGCGGCATCACCGGGATGCGCCGCATCGCCGACTTTGCCTCGCTGTACCAGGTGCGCACCGGCTCACACGGCCCGTCCGACCTGTCGCCAATCTGCATGGCGGCGGCGCTGCACTTCGACCTCTGGGTGCCTAACTTTGGCGTGCAGGAGTATATGGGCTATTCGGAGCAGATGCTGGAGGTGTTCCCGAACAGCTGGAGCTTCGACAACGGCTATATGCATCCGGGCGACAAGCCGGGCCTCGGCATTGAGTTTGACGAGAAGCTGGCGGCGAAATATCCCTACGAACCTGCGTACCTGCCGGTGGCACGCCTGGAAGACGGCACCCTGTGGAACTGGTAAGGAGAGAACAATGAAAAGTGTGGTGATTGAACGCCCGGGCGAACTGCAGCTGCAGGAGCGCCCGCTGCTCACCCCGTCCACGGGTGAAGTGCGCGTCAAGGTGCGCTTCGCCAGCATCTGCGGCTCTGACGTGCATATCTGGCACGGCCATAATCCCTTTGCCCGCTATCCGCGCGTCATCGGCCATGAGTTTTTTGGCGTCATCGACGCCGTCGGCGACGGTGTGGATGCTGCACGCATCGGCGAACGTGTGGCGGTGGACCCGGTGGTGAGCTGCGGCCACTGCTACCCCTGCTCCATCGGCCGCCCTAACGTTTGTCGCGAGCTGCAGGTGATTGGCGTACACCGCGACGGTGGCTTCAGCGAATATGCGCTGGCCCCGGCGGGCAATGCTTACACTCTGCCGGAAGCCATCCCCGATACGCTGGCCAGCCTGGTTGAGCCGTTTACCATCGCCGCCAATATCACCGCGTTCCTTAAGCCGCAGCCGGATGACGTGGCGCTGATTTACGGCTCCGGTCCGATGGGGCTGACCGCCATTCAGGTGCTGAAAGGCGTGTATAAGGTCAGGCAAGTGATTGTCGCCGATCGGCTGGATGAGCGACTGGCGATGGCCAAAGCCAATGGCGCGGACCTGGTGCTGAATAATGGCGAAACGCCGCTGGCAGAACAGCTGAATGGCGTGCAGCCTACGCTGATTATCGATGCCGCCTGCCATCCGTCGATTTTGGCGGAAGCGGCGGCGCTCGCCTCCCCCGCCGGGCGCATCGGCCTGCTTGGATTCTCCGGCGAGGCGTGCACCGTGACGCAGCAGAGCCTGACCAGCAAAGAGCTGTCGCTGTTCACCTCGCGCCTGAACAGCCATCGCTTCCCCGAGGTGATTGCCTGGATGGAGCAGGGGCTGATCCAGCCGGAAAAACTGGTTACCCATACGCTGCCGCTCAGTCAGATTGAGCAGGCGATGACGCTGTTCGAAAAGGATCCGCGCAGCTGCTGCAAAGTGATTTTACAGGTTAGCTAACACCAGAACGCCGCAGGCCCGGTTCCCGGCCTGCGGTCAATATCAATACCTCAAACCCTACCCACTAAAAATATAACAAGCGGAGTTATTACTATGTTTAAGAACCTGCGCTGGACGATAGTCTTATTACTGTTCCTTGTTTACATGATCAACTATCTCGACCGCGTCGCGCTGTCGCTGACCGTGCCGATGATTGAAAAAGACCTGATGCTGAACGCCGAAGAGTTTGGCCTGATTTTCGGCAGCTTCTTCTTCGGCTATGCCATCTTTAACTTTGTCGGCGGTCTGGCGACCGACAAATTCGGCCCAACGCTGACCCTCGGCGTCGCCGTCGGGATGTGGTCGCTGTTCTGCGGCTTCACCGCGCTGGCGACCGGCTTCTGGTCGATGCTGATCCTGCGCGTGCTGTTCGGCATGGCGGAAGGGCCTATCTGCGCCTCGGCTAACAAGGCCATTAACGGCTGGTTCCCAAAAAAACAGGCGGCAACCGCGATGGGGCTGCTTAGCGCGGGTTCTCCGCTCGGCGGGGCCGTGGCGGGGCCGATTATTGGCTACCTCGCCCTCGCCTTTGGCTGGCGCCCGGCGTTTGCCATTATCTGCAGCATCGGCATCGTCTGGATGGTGGTGTGGTTCTTTATCGCCTCGGATAACCCGCTAAAAAGCAAAATCATCAGCGAGCGTGAGCGCGCCCTGATTGCGCAGATGAAAGATGAGCAGCTCAGTGCGGAAGAGGAGCTGTCGCAGTCGCAGCACGGGCTCGGTTACTACCTGCGCCAGCCGATCATTCTGGTCACGGCGTTCGCCTTCTTCTGCTACAACTATATTCTCTTCTTCTTCCTGAGCTGGTTCCCGGCCTATCTGGTACAGGCGCACGGGCTGGATATTAAGGCGATGAGCATCACCACCATGATCCCGTGGATTGTCGGTTTCGTCGGCCTGGCGCTGGGTGGGATCATTTCAGACAAGATCTTTAAAGTCACCGGTAAGTTACTGCTTTCCCGCAAAATTGTGCTGGTGGTCTCGTTAATGGCAGCGGCGATTTGTGTCGGCCTGGCGGGTACGGTAAAAGAGGTAACGTCGGCGGTTGGCCTGATGTCGGTTTCCATCTTCTTCCTGTATATCACCGGGGCCATTTACTGGGCGATTATTCAGGACGTGGTGCACAAGAGCCGCGTCGGCAGTATCAGTGGTTTTATCCATCTGATTGGCAGCCTGTCCGGTATCGTTGGCCCGATTGTCACCGGCTATATCGTGCAGCACACCGGCAAGTTTGACAGCGCCTTTATCCTCGCCGGCTGCGTGGCCGCGCTGGGCGCGCTGCTGGTACTGCTGGTGATTAAACCGCCGAAAACCCATAACACCCCGGTTTCAGTGTGACCCCTGCGGGCGGGGATAACCCGCCCTAAACTAAGGATGTTTTATGCTCTCCCTCGATAAGCTTCCGCAAGACGTACAGCGCCCGCAGTATGACCGCAAGGCCCTGCGCACCCGCATGGTACATATCGGTTTTGGTGCTTTCCACCGCGCTCATCAGGCGGTATGCAGTGACCGCCTCGCCGCCGAGCAGAGCAGCGACTGGGGCTATTGTGAAATCAATCTCAACAGCGGCGAGCTGATTCAGGCTCTGCGCCAGCAGCAGCTGTGCTACAGCGTGGCAGAGATGGCCGATGACCGCCTCAATCTGCGGGTCATTGGCGTGGTGACCGCCGCTCTGCACGGCCAGTCCGACGGCATCAGTGCGGTACTGGATGCACTGTGCCAGCCGGATGTGGCGATTGTTTCGATGACCGTGACGGAAAAAGGCTACTGCCATCATCCGGCCAGCGGCAAGCTGAACCTTGAACACCCGGCTATCGTGCACGATCTGGCCCATCCGGATGCGCCTGAATCGCTGCCGGGCATTATTCTTGCCGCCATCCGCCGCCGCCGCGAGCTGGGGCTGGCTCCTTTCAGCGTGATGTCCTGTGACAATATGCCAGAAAACGGCCACGTCACGCGCCAGGTTATCAGCGCACTGGCCCGCCAGCAGCAGCCCGAACTGGCCGACTGGATTGCGCAGAACCTGACTTTCCCGTCGACCATGGTTGACCGTATCGTTCCGGCGATGACGGATGACACTCACCGCGCCCTGCACAATAAGCTGGGCTGCGAAGACCCGGTAGCCGTGGCCTGTGAACCCTTTTTCCAATGGGTGATTGAGGATAATTTTGTCAGTGGGCGCCCGGCCTGGGAGCTGGCTGGAGCAGAGCTGGTTACCGACGTACTGCCGTTCGAAGAGATGAAGCTGCGCATGCTGAACGGCAGCCACTCTTTTCTCGCTTACCTCGGCAATCTGGCGGGCTATGAACATATCAGCGACTGTATGGCCGATGCCAAATTTAAACAGGCCGCACGCCAGCTGATGCTCGACCAGCAGGCGCCGACGCTGCGCACTCAGGGCGTGGACCTGACGGCCTACGCCGATTCCCTGATAGCCCGCTACAGCAACCGCGCAATTAAGCACCGCACCGCGCAGATTGCCAACGACGGCAGTCAGAAGCTGCCACAGCGCTGGCTGGACAGTATTCGCTGGCACCTCGCCAACGGCAGCAACTTTGACCTGCTGGCGCTTGGCGTGGCGGGCTGGATCCGCTATGTCGCGGGCAAAAACGAACGGGGAGAGCCGATTGCGATTAACGATCCGCTGCGTGACGATCTGGCGCAGCGTGTGGCATCGAGCAGCGAAGGTCAGGAGCGCGTGAGTGCGTTACTGGCGATGACTAACGTATTTGGTGAAGATTTACCCGCCAGCGCGCAGTTTGTCAGCCGGGTCAACCATTTTTACCAGCAGCTGCTCAGCCAGGGTGCCAAACTGACGGTGCATCAGCTGGTTGCTGACGTTTAACGCTAGCGCACTAACGCCATGCTGATTAGACTGGTGCTTTCCCGTCGCTCGCAGGCAGGCTGCTGAGCCTGCCGCAAAAGGAAGTTGCCGAATGTCTTATACCATCACCGCCAGTGAACCGGTCAACCAGCAGATCTACCGCTTTTTGCGCCAGGAGATCGTCACCTGTGCCATTCACCCCGGTTCGCTACTGTCGGAAAAAGAGGTGTCTGCGCGCTTCAACGTCTCGCGCCAGCCGGTGCGTGAAGCCTTTATCAAGCTGGCGGAAGCCGGACTGGTGCAGGTACTGCCGCAGCGTGGCACCTTCGTGCGTAAAATCTCCGCGCAGCGCGTGGCCGATGGGCGATTTATTCGTGAGGCGGTGGAAGTCGCAGTCGTGCGGCGGGCGGCCGTTGAAGCGAGCGCAGACGGACTGGCGGCGCTGGAGCACAATCTGCAGCTGCAAAGACTGGCGGCAGAGCGCCATGACAGCCAGGCGTTCCTGCTGCTGGACGATGAGTTTCATCGCCTGATTGCACAAAGTATTCACTGTGAGCTGGCGTGGGAAACGGTGGAAAATATTAAAGCCACTATGGACCGCGTGCGCTTCCTGACGCTGAGCAAAGTCTCCCCGCCCGAAAGCCTGATTGAGCAGCACCAGCTGATTTATCAGGCGCTGCGCGCGAAAGATGCCGACGCCGCCGAAAGCGCGCTGCGCCGTCATTTGCAGGAGATGATCTTCTCCATCACCCCAATTGCCGAGCAGAACAGCGAGTGGTTTGAAGCGCTGTAACGCGTAGGGGCTGACCCTCTTTTTCGGTCAGCCCTTTTTGCTCACGGCTGATGCAAACCTTCAACACGGGTCGACCGGAAAAAATGGTCGACCCCTACGGAATTTTGTAGGGGCTGACCCTCTTTTTCGGTCAGCCCGTTTTACCTCAGGCGATAGTCACGTTCTTCGCCAGATACACATCCTGCACCGAATTAATCAGCGCCACGCCCTCTCTCATCGACTTCTTAAACGCCTTGCGGCCAAGGATTAACCCCATACCACCCGCACGTTTGTTGATCACCGCGGTACGCACCGATTCGGCGGTATCCGTCTCCCCCGCTGCTGCGCCACCGGAGTTAATCAGCCCGGCGCGGCCCATATAGCAGTTCGCCAGCTGATAACGCACCAGATCGATAGGATTATCACTGGTCAGATTGCTGTAGACGCGCTCGTCGGTATGACCGAACTTCAGCGCCTGGTAGCCGCCGTTATTCTCCGCCATCTTCTGCTTAACGATATCCGCCCCGATGGTGGCGGCCAGATGGTTGGCCTGCCCGGTCAGATCGGCGCTGGCGTGGTAATCCACCCCATCCTTCTTGAAAGCATCGTTACGCAGGTAGGCCCACAGCACGGTGACCATCCCCAGCTCATGCGCCCGTTCAAACGCGGCGGAGATCTCCTCAATCTGGCGACGCGACTGCTCAGAACCGAAATAAATCGTGGCACCGACCGCCACCGCACCGAGGTTGAACGCCTGCTCGACGCTGGCGTACAGGGTCTGGTCGTACTGCGTGGGGTAGCTCAGGGTTTCGTTGTGGTTCAGCTTGACCATAAACGGAATGCGGTGGGCATAGCGGCGCGATACCGACGCCAGCACGCCATAGGTGGACGCCACGCAGTTGCATCCGGCTTCAATCGCCAGCTCCACGATATTTTTCGGATCAAAATAGAGGGGATTGGCGGCGAAGGAGGCCCCCGCAGAGTGCTCAACGCCCTGATCGACTGGCAGGATAGAGAGGTAACCTGTCCCGGCTAAACGTCCGGTGTTGTACAGGGTTTGCATATTGCGCAGTACCGCTGGCGGGCGGTTATTATCCACCATCACCCGATCAACATAATCCGCGCCCGGGAGATAGAGGCTGTCCGCTGGAATAGTCATGCAGCGATGTTGCAAAAGAGAGTCTGCTTCTTTGCCCAGTAACTGTACGATGTCCGTCATGGTAACTCCTGTCAAAGTTGTGGAGGCCGCAGCGAAGCGGCCCGCGGGTCAGACTGACTGACCTCAACAGGGTGAACCTAAAACGTCCATTAAGGCAAATTGCTGACTCCATTTTTCAGAAGGATCCGCACTAAAAAGCGTGAGGGGGTGCGCGCTACCACCACTGATGGAAATGGTGCACCGGGCCGTGCCCGTGGCCGACTTCCAGCGAGTCAGCCTGCTCCAGCGCCCCCTGCAGCCACTGCTTGGCGGCCTGCACCGTCGTTACCCAGTTATCATGGCGCGGACGCAGCGCTGCCAGCGCCGCCGAGAGCGTGCAGCCGGTGCCGTGGGTGTTGCGCGTGTTAATACGCGGTGCGGTGAAGCGCTGTTCTAACTCGCGGGTTAACAGCCAGTCAGGGCTCTCCTCTTCGCTGAGGTGGCCGCCCTTCATCAGCACAGCCTGGCAGCCGAGCGCCAGCAGCGCCCGCCCTTGTGCGCGCATCTCGGTTTCGTTGCGCGCGGGCTGGCACTGTAACAGAGCCGCAGCTTCAGGCAGGTTTGGGGTGATCAACGATACCTGCGGCAGCAGGCGTTCGCGTAGCGTGGCAACGGCCTCCACCGAGAGCAGCGGATCGCCGCTTTTCGCCAGCATCACCGTATCCAGCACCACCCACGGTGCGCTGGCACCCTTCAGGCGATCGGCCACCACGTCGACGATGGCACTTTCCGCCAGCATGCCGATTTTAATGGTGTCGATGCGCACGTCGGACAGCACCGAATCCAGCTGCGCGGCGACAAAATCCGGCTCAATGCGATACACCGACTGCACCCCGGTGGTGTTTTGCGCCACCAGCGCGGTGATCACGCTGGTGCCGTAAGCGCCCAGCGCGGAGAACGCCTTAAGATCGGCTTGAATACCCGCCCCGCCGCTCGGGTCGGTACCGGCAATAGTCATGGCGTTGATACGTTTCATACCAGCGCCTCCGGATTGAGTTGGTACAGGGCATCGAGAAACGCCGGGATAAAGCTGCCCGGCCCCTTCACCTGCGCGGCAGCACGCTCGCCAGCCAGCGATACCACGCGGCAGGCACTGGCGACATTCACCAGACGGTCGCCCGGCAGCGCGGCAAACCCGGCCACCACAGCCGACAGTGCACAGCCGGTACCCACCACGCGAGTCATCAATGGCGAACCGCCGCTCACGCTTAGCGTGCGCCGCCCGTCGGTAACAAAATCGACCTCGCCGGTTACCGCAATCACCGCGCCGCTGGCAAGCGCTAGGGTTTCGGCGGCCTGTAACGCTGCATCCGACGGATGCAGGCTGTCGACGCCACGCCCGCTGACCGCCTGTTTTGCCAGCGCCATGATTTCGGAAGCATTACCGCGAATCGCGGCGGGCCTGCTCGCCAGCAGCTGCTGACAGAATTCACTGCGGAAATCCAGCGCGCCGACCGCCACCGGGTCCAGCGTCCAGGCGTGTCCGGCGCCATTCGCAGCGCCGATCGCCGCACGCATCGCGTCACTGCGCGAATGCGTTAGCGTGCCGACGTTGACCAGTAAGGCATCGGCGATGGCGCTGAACTGCGCGGCTTCATCCGGGTCGATCACCATCGCCGGGGAGGACCCCAGCGCCAGCAGCACGTTGGCGGTAAAGGTTTGCACCACGTCATTGGTCATACAGTGGATTAACGGTGATTTTTGGCGAAACAGCGCCAGAGAGTGGGCCACGTCGGCGTGGCTGAGGCTTTGAGGTTGGATCATGATTACTCCCAACCGGCGATCAAGAAGGCGATGCCGGTCGGGCATCTGACTTCCCTACGCTGGCATTATCCAGTTCAGGTTATGCGGGTTTTTCTCAGCCGGACGGTTAGGTCGGGCACCCCGAGTCATTGATAAATCGTTAAATTTTAGAATTCATTGCGCTGGTAGCGAATCCACAGAATACGGGGGATGGCGCTATCTTGTAAACCCATTTGTCATGCATCCGAATACCAGACGCATCTCGTAGGTGACAGGTTGCGCAACGCCCATAATCCCACCTCTTTAACCGTGCCAACACCGCAAATACATCCAAATAATAGAGACAGAAATGAAACTTTTTATTGCCGCAACACTACTCGCCCTGTCTGCATCAGCCAGTGCAGAGACAGCGCCGCACTGGACCTATGAAGGCCAGGCTGGACCAGAAAACTGGGGGAATCTGAGCGAAAAGTTCGCCACCTGTAAAATTGGTCAGTTTCAGTCACCCATTGATATCCGCTTTGTCACTAAAGCGAATCTTCCCGCGCTAGAAATGGATTATCACTCTGAGGCGGAAAGCCTGGTGAATAACGGCCATACCTTACAGGTCACCGTGGATGATGAAGATGATTTCAAGCTGGATAACAGGATGTTTAGGCTGCGCCAGTACCACTTCCATGCGCCGAGCGAAAACCTGATCAACGGCAAGCGCTATCCGCTGGAGGTGCACTTTGTGCATGCGGATGCCAGTGGTTCACTGGCGGTAGTTGCGGTGATGTTTGAAGTGGGTGCGGAAAACAGTGCTCTCAATCCCATCCTTAAGCGCATTCCGGCTAAGTTAAACCAGAGTGTGAAGCTGGATGAGCGTTATGACCTGAAACCCCTGTTCCCGACCGATCTACACTACTACCGTTTCAGCGGCTCGCTGACCACACCACCTTGCACAGAGGGCTTGCGCTGGCTGGTGATGAAAAAGCCGGTCACCTTGTCCGCAGCACAGCTGGCGCAGTTCCAGAAAGCGCTGGCACAGAGCAACAATCGCCCGGTGCAGCCGCTGAATGGCCGTATGGTAGTCGAGTAAAGGCTTTTCTATCCCTGCTCCGCCACCAGCAGCGCCAGCGTATCCGGCTCCAGCGCCTTGAAGATATGCGGGCGATCGCCGGGATAGCAGATGTAATCGCCGGGGAATAACTCTTCCGGCGACTCTTTCAGCCCCACCAGCGCCCGCCCCTGGGTGATGATAATATGCTCAACAGAGCCGGGAATATGGGGCTGTGAGAGGCGTTCCTCGCCAGGCTGGGTGATCAGCAGATAGATATCCCGCCGCGCGCCCGGCGGACAGCTGGCCAGCAGAATGGCCTCATAGTTGCCGCGCTCGGCCACCACTTTACTTCCCTCTCCACGCCGTACCACCTGAGTCTTATTGCTCTCCGGCTCCAGCAGTTTAGCAAACGGGATATTCAGCGCCACGCACAGCGCCCACAGCGTTTCCAGGCTGGGATTGCCGTTACCCGCCTCCAGCTGCGACAGCGTGGATTTAGCGATCTCTGCCCGCCGGGCGACTTCGGCCAGCGACAGCCCTGCGCGCGTCCGCTCGCGCACCAGGCTTTGGGCAATCAGGGCGATTGGCTGGGTCATGCCTTACCTCACAGTTCGTTAAAACGAACGAAACGTTCGTCTTGATAACCTATTCTAATGCGTTCATTATAATGGCAGTTTCGTTCGATAGGGTTAGAAAAGCATGTTTAGCCACAATTTTTCCTCGCTGACGCCCGCCACGCGTAAGGCGATCTACCTGATCTGCCTTGCCGTTGGCGTGGTGGGTGTTTCCTACGGTTCTCTGGCAACGGCTTACGGTTTTCCGCTGTGGGTGCCGCTGTTCTCCTCGCTGTTTGTGCTGGCCGGGGCGTCAGAGTTTATGTTTATCGCCATTATTGCCAGCGGCGGCAATCCGTTAGCCGCCGCCGCCGCCGGGCTGCTGGTCAATGCCCGCCATTTTCCGTTTGGCATTGCGGTGCGCGACCTGGTCGGTTCACGCCTCTCCGCGCTGCTTGGCTGCCATATTATGAATGACGAAAGCGTGGTATTTGGCCTGTCGCAGTCCACGCCGCAGCAGCGTAAGGCCGCATTCTGGCTGTGCGGGCTAGGGGTGGCGATCGTCTGGCCGCTTGGGGCGCTGATCGGCAGCCTGATTGGCACCCTGCTGCCCGATACCAGCGTGATTGGGCTGGATGCCGTGTTCCCGGCGATCCTGCTGGCGCTGGTGATCCCGGCGTTTAAGTCTCGTACCACCCTGACGCGCGCCTCCTGTGGCGCGGCGCTGTCGCTGCTGGCAGTGCCGTTTACTCCGGTCGGCTTACCGGTGCTGCTGTCGATGGCCGGCCTGCTGGCGAGGAGGAAATAATGCCCGCTCACTCTTTGATCATCAGCGGTATCGCGATTCTGGCGCTCGGCACCTGGCTGATGCGTTTTGCCGGAGCAAAACTCGGTAACCGCATGGCGCTGTCAGAAAATGCGCGCACGCTGCTCTCCGATGCCGCCACCACGCTGCTGTTTGCCGTTGCCCTGGCGAATACCTTCTATGAAGGGGTACATTTTGCCGGGATTGCCCGCGTGGCTGGGGTGGCCGTGGCCGTGCTGCTGGCCTGGCGTAAGGCGCCGCTGATCGTCGTGATCTTCGCGGCGGCGCTGGTCACCGCCCTGCTGCGTTATGCCGGGGTCAGCTAACCGCCTTTACGCGCTTTTTCTTCTTCAGAAACGGCTGTTTTGCGATAAACTCTGCGCCGTTGCCACACGGCGTTTTGCTGCAGGAGTTTCATCATGAATATTCGTCCGTTTACCGAAGCTGACCGCCCCTTTTTGCGCACGCTGTTTCTCGCCTCGCGCAAGGCGAACTGGACCTGGCTGGACGACGCCGAATGGCAGTTAGAGGATTTTGACCGCGTGACGCTCGGCGAGCGCGTGCTGGTGGCAGAAGAGGACGGGCACCGCGTGGGTTTTGCCGCGGTGCTGGATAACGATAACTTTTTGCACAGCCTGTTTATTGACCCGGCCTGGCAGGGCAGCGGCGCGGGCAGCGCGCTGTTGCAGGCGGTACAGAACAGCTTTACCTCTACCGGGGCGCTCAAGTGCCTGGCGGAAAACTTACAGGCGCAGAGCTTCTATAAAAAGCACGGCTGGCGGGTAGTGGCGCAGGGCGAGAGCGACCAGGGTGAATACCTGTTAATGCACTACGTGCTGAAATAGCCGCCACCGCAGCATCACACCTGCACTGAAATATAAAATCGGCTTGCCGCCTGTCGAACACAACCGACTATAATGCGGTTTTAGCTCTAAGAATGGCGCCAGAACCGACGATGACCAACAGACCTCTTCACGAACAGGCGGGCGTAAGCAAAAACGCTTATGAGATGCTGCAATATCTGAAGCGCATTGCGCGTGGCGACAAGGCCTTTACTATCCAGGACACCCTGCTCAACCACCGCTGCAACGTGACGCCGGATAATGACTTTACCCTGATTAACCAGCTGTTTGACGGCGGGAAAATCGATTTTGATTATTCGATGGTGGATGGCTTCCAGCAGCGGCACGTGCGTTTAGTGTGAAATATCTTAAACAGGCCGACCAGAATAAAGGTCGGCCCCCTACAAAGATAGAGAATTACAGCGCGCGGAAGGCGATATCCTGCGGGATAACGTCGCCCTGCCAGTAAAGCTGGGCCGCCACGGCGTTCGCCAGCTGGCGGTAAAGGCGCGTAAACTCACTGTCCGGTCGGCGCACCACGGTTGGCTCACCAGCATCGAGGTCTTCGCGCAGGCTGATGTGCAGCGGCATCTGACTCAGCAGCCGGGTGTGATACTGCGCCGCCAGCTTCTCCGCCCCGCCGGTGCCAAAGATCGGTTCATGATGGCCGCACTGGCTACAGATATGCATGCTCATATTTTCCACCACGCCCAGTACCGGAACGTTGACCTTCTCGAACATCACAATGCCCTTGCGCGCATCCAACAGCGCAATATCCTGCGGTGTGGTGACCACTATCGCCCCGGTCACCGGCACGTTCTGCGCCAGCGTCAGCTGGATGTCTCCGGTGCCTGGCGGCATATCGAGGATCAGGTAATCCAGCTCCGGCCACAGCGTTTCATTCAGCAGCTGCATCAGCGCCTTGCTGGCCATCGGGCCGCGCCACACCATGGCGTTATCTTCGCTGACCAGGTAGCCAATCGAGTTGGTTGCCAGGCCGTGCGCCACGATCGGCGCCATATGCGTGCCGTCCGGTGAGGTCGGGCGCTGATCTTCCACGCCCAGCATGTCCGGGATCGACGGGCCGTAGATATCCGCATCCAGCAAACCCACTTTCGCCCCTTCCGCGGCCAGCGCCAGCGCCAGATTCACCGCCGTGGTCGATTTCCCCACCCCGCCCTTGCCGGAGCTGATGGCGATAATATTTTTCACGCCGTTGGTGCCCGGGCGGTTTTTCACCCGCTGCAGCGTGGCGACATCCAGCGTTAAGCGCCAGTTAATCGCGGTAGCTCGGGTCAGGCGCAGCAGCTCGGCGCTGAGCGAAGCTTTCAGCTCCTCAAACGGGCTTTGCCAGACAAACGGCATGCCCAATTCGATATGCAGCGTATTATCCATCAGCGCGCAGTGGCGTAACGCCTTCAACGTCGTGAGGTTGTGCTGCAGAGTGGGGTGTTCAAACGTCGTCAGCACGCCCATCACGATAGCACGCAGCGCCTCGGGGGAGTGATGCCCCCTGGATTGTGAAGTCATCTCGGTTCCTTGATATTGCTGGTGGTTTTGTTCGATATCTGCGTTTAAGCATATCAGATCTGCCATGTACTGACCTTAGCCGCTGGAAAAATCCTCGGGCAGTAGAAGCCCTTGTTTACGCAGGGTCCGGCAATCGGTTACCATCTAAACCCCTTTTTCAACAGGTATGAGCTAAGTCTCACTATGACTCAAGTCGCGAAAAAAATTTTGGTAACGTGCGCACTGCCGTACGCTAACGGCTCCATCCATCTCGGCCACATGCTCGAGCATATCCAGGCAGATATTTGGGTCCGATACCAGCGAATGCGCGGCAATCAGGTTTACTTCATCTGTGCCGATGACGCACACGGTACGCCAATCATGCTGAAAGCTCAGCAGATGGGTATTGCGCCGGAGCAGATGATTGCCGAGATGAGTCAGGAACATCAGACCGACTTTGCCGGTTTCGAAATCAGCTATGACAACTACCACTCGACGCACAGCGAAGAGAACCGTGAGCTGTCTGAGCTTATCTATACTCGTCTGAAAGAGAACGGTTTTATTAAGAACCGTACCATCTCTCAGCTCTACGATCCGGAAAAAGGCATGTTCCTGCCGGACCGTTTTGTTAAAGGCACCTGCCCGAAATGTAAATCTCCGGATCAGTACGGCGACAACTGTGAAGTGTGCTCGGCCACGTACAGCCCGACCGAACTGATCGACCCGAAATCGGTGATTTCTGGCGCCACGCCGGTGATGCGTGACTCTGAGCACTTCTTCTTTGACCTGCCAGAGTTCAGCGCCATGCTGCAGGCGTGGACGCGCTCCGGCGCGCTGCAGGAGCAGGTGGCGAATAAGATGCAGGAGTGGTTTGAATCCGGCCTGCAGCAGTGGGATATCTCGCGCGATGCCCCCTACTTCGGCTTCGAAATTCCCGGTGCGCCGGGCAAATACTTCTACGTCTGGCTGGATGCCCCCATCGGTTACATGGGCTCGTTCAAGAACCTGTGTGATAAGCGTGGCGACATCAACTTTGACGACTTCTGGAAGAAAGATTCGGACGCCGAGCTGTACCACTTCATCGGCAAGGACATCGTCTACTTCCACAGCCTGTTCTGGCCGGCGATGCTGGAAGGCAGCAATTTCCGCAAGCCTACCAACCTGTTTGTGCACGGCTATGTCACGGTCAACGGCGCGAAAATGTCTAAATCGCGCGGCACCTTTATTAAGGCCAGCACCTGGTTGCAGCACCTGGATGCCGACAGCCTGCGCTACTACTACGCGGCCAAGCTCTCTTCGCGTATCGACGATATCGACCTCAATCTGGAAGATTACGTGCAGCGCGTTAATGCGGACATCGTAAACAAGGTGGTGAACCTGGCCTCGCGCAATGCCGGTTTCATCAACAAACGCTTTGGCGGCCAGCTGTCTGCTGAACTGGCCGACCCGGCGCTGTACAAAACCTTTACTGATGCCGCTGAGAGCATTGGCGAAGCCTGGACCAGCCGTGAATTTAGCCGTGCCATCCGCGAAATCATGGCGCTGGCCGACGTGGCCAACCGCTATGTTGACGAGCAGGCTCCGTGGGTAGTGGCGAAGCAGGAAGGCCGCGATGCCGATCTACAGGCGATCTGTTCAATGGGCATCAATATGTTCCGCGTGCTGATGACCTGGCTGAAGCCGGTGATGCCTTCGCTGGCCGAGCGCACCGAAGCCTTCCTGAATCAGGAACTGAGCTGGGACGGCATTCAGCAGCCGCTGCTGAGCCACAACATTTCGGCGTTCAAGGCGCTGTATAACCGCGTTGAAATGGACAAGGTTAACGGCCTGATTGAAGCCTCGAAAGAAGATGCCGCGGCGGCAAAAGCACCGGCTAGCGGCCCGCTGGCGGACGACCCGATCGCTGAAACCATCAGCTTTGACGACTTCGCCAAAGTTGATATGCGTATCGCGCTGATTGAGAATGCCGAGTTCGTTGAAGGTTCTGACAAGCTGCTGCGCCTGTCGCTGGATCTCGGCGGCGAGAAGCGCAACGTGTTTTCCGGCATCCGCGCCGCCTATCCTGACCCGGCGCTGCTGGTCGGCCGCCTGACGGTGATGGTAGCGAACCTGGCGCCGCGTAAAATGCGCTTTGGCATCTCGGAAGGAATGGTGATGGCAGCCGGTCCTGGCGGGAAGGATATCTTCCTGCTCAGCCCTGACAGCGGCGCACAGCCAGGCCAGGCGGTTAAGTAACTTCGTAGGGGCGGGGCATGCCCCGCCCGGGTCAGGCATGCCTGACCCCTACGGCGATTGTCGTTCAATCCTGGGGCCGACCATGCGCAACGTTCCGCTTGTTTTATGGCAATACCTCCGCGCCTTCTTCATAATCTACCTCTGTCTTTTTGCCGGTCGCGGCATTGAAACGCTGTTGCCCGTCGCCATCCCCGGTAGCATTCTCGGTATGCTGCTGCTGTTTGCCCTGCTCGCTTCACAGCTGCTGCCCGTTCACTGGGTGAAACCCGGCTGTCATCTGCTGATCCGCTATATGGCGCTGCTGTTCGTGCCGATCAGCGTCGGCGTGATGAACGATATGGATATTCTCACCGCCCAGTTTGCCCCAATTGTGCTCTCCTGCATTGTCAGCACCCTGATTGTACTGGTGACCGTCGGCCTGATTTCGCAGCGCCTCAACGATCGCCACATCCAGCGAGCGGGAGGCGAAAATGAGTGATATCTGGTGGTCGCTACCGCTGACCATTGCGGTGTTCTTCGCGGCGCGAAGGCTGGCGGCAAAAGTGAAAGTGTCGATCGTCAATCCGCTGCTGATCGCCATGGCGGTGATTATTCCGCTACTTTTGCTGCTGCAGCTGCCCTATACGCGCTACTTTCAGGGCAGCAAGCTGCTCAATGACCTGCTGCAACCGGCCGTGGTAGCGCTGGCGCTGCCGCTGTATGAGCAGATGCATCAGATCCGCGCACGCTGGAAATCGATTATCAGCGTATGCTTTATCGGCAGCCTGACGGCGATGATCTCCGGCACCGCGATTGCGCTGTGGCTGGGCGCAACGCCGCAGATCGCCGCTACCCTGCTGCCGAAATCGGTCACCACGCCGATTGCGATGGCAGTCTCCGGCACGCTGGGCGGCATCCCGGCGATCAGCGCCATCTGCGTGCTGCTGGCCGGGGTGCTCGGCGCGGTGTTCGGCCATATGCTGCTGAACCTACTGAAGGTGCGCAGTAAAGCGGCGCGCGGGCTGGCGATTGGTAATGCATCACACGCTCTTGGCACCGCTCGCGCTGCTGAAGTGGACTATCAGGAGGGCGCATTCAGTTCGCTGGCGCTGGTACTGTGCGGGATTATCACTTCCCTGCTGGCGCCGTTTATTTTCCCGCTGCTGATGGCGCTGTGGGGATAAAACTTGCGATAAGTCTCGCAATTTGTTGATCGTTTTCATGTATTGCATTGATAGAGCGATTCAGATCACATATAAATGGCTGCCGGCCCGCTAGCACGGGCGGCTTTTTGCGAGAGGCTTACTATGCACCCACGTTATCAGCAGGCATTTGCCACGCTGCCTACCCTGTTACAGAGCGCTTTGCAGCCGATATTATCTGCTGACGACTTTGCCGGATTTATCACTGCCAGCCAGGCACACCAGTTAAAACAGCACTGCGGTTACAGCGACAGCGAGCTGGCCTTTGCCCTGCTGCCGCTGGCGGCGGCCTGCGCCGTCGCCACCCTGTCTGATTTTAAAGTGGGGGCGATTGCGCGCGGAGCCAGCGGCACGCTGTGGTTTGGTGCCAATATGGAATTTGCCGGGGCCACCATGCAGCAGACGGTGCATGCCGAACAGAGCGCGGTCACCCATGCCTGGCTGCGCGGGGAAAGCGCGCTGGCCTCGGTAACCGTCAACTACACGCCGTGCGGCCACTGCCGCCAGTTTATGAACGAGCTGAACAGCGGAACGCAGCTGACGATTGAACTGCCCGGCCGCGCTGCCGCAACGCTGGGCCACTATCTGCCGGACTCTTTCGGCCCGCGCGACCTGGCGATCACCACCCTGCTGATGGATGCCGTCGATCACGGCATCGTCGCTTCGGGTGATACGCTGGAGCAGGCCGCCCTGAATGCCGCCAACCGCAGCCATGCCCCTTACAGCCAGGCTTACAGCGGCGTGGCGCTGGAGACGGCTGAGGGGGGTATCTTCGCCGGAAGCTACGCGGAAAATGCCGCCTTTAACCCTGGCCTGCCGCCGTTGCAGGGGGCACTGAACCTGCTGAACCTGGCAGGGCACAGCCTGAATACCATTCAGCGTGCAGTACTGGCTGAATCCCCGCAGGCGAAGCTGAGCCAGCAGAATGCCACCGCCGCCACCCTGGCTGCCCTCGGCTGCGGTAATCTCAGCGTCGTTGCTCTGGTTAAAGCGTAACAAAGCCTCTGTTCGTCGAGGAGGATCGCAGCTTTTGTTATTACTTGTTAACAAAAGCTGTACTTTCAGATGAATTATTTTAGGATTGGCGCCACGACACTTCCGATCCTGACACCTGACAGAGTATTAATTGCATGGAACTCGAATACGAAAGTAAACGACCGCTGTATATCCCCTATGCCGGCCCTATCCTGCTGGAATTTCCCCTTCTGAACAAAGGCAGTGCGTTCTCCATTGAAGAGCGTAATGACTTCAACCTGAATGGTCTGCTGCCAGAAACGGTGGAAACCATTGAGGAGCAGGCTGAGCGTGCATGGCGCCAGTTCCAGGACTTTAAAAACGATAACGATAAGCACGTCTACCTGCGCAATATTCAGGACACTAACGAAACGCTGTTCTACCGCCTGCTGGACAATCATCTGGAAAAGATGATGCCAATTATTTACACCCCGACCGTGGGCGCGGCCTGTGAGCACTTCTCCGAAATCTACCGCCGCGCGCGCGGCCTGTTTATCTCCTACCCGAACCGCTCCAGCATTGAAGACATGCTGCAAAACGCCACCAAGCAAAACGTGAAGGTGATCGTGGTCACCGACGGCGAGCGCATCCTTGGCCTGGGCGACCAGGGCATCGGCGGCATGGGCATTCCTATCGGTAAGCTGTCGCTGTACACCGCCTGTGGCGGCATCAGCCCGGCGTATACCCTGCCGGTGGTGCTGGATGTCGGCACCAACAATCAGCAGCTGCTGAACGACCCGCTGTATATGGGATGGCGCCATCCGCGCATCACCGGCGAAGAGTATGACGCGTTCGTCAACGAGTTCATCAACGCTGTCAAGAGCCGCTGGCCGAACGTGCTGCTGCAGTTTGAGGACTTCGCGCAGAAGAATGCCATGCCGCTGCTGGAGCGCTATCGCGACGAAGTGTGCTGCTTTAACGATGATATCCAGGGCACCGCAGCGGTGACGCTGGGTACGCTGATCGCCGCCAGCCGCGCCGCGGGCAGCAGGCTGTGCGAGCAGAAGGTGGTGTTCCTTGGTGCCGGTTCCGCGGGTTGCGGCATCGCCGAGCAGATCGTCGCGCAGATGAAGTCTGAAGGGCTCAGCGACGAAGAGGCGCGCGGGCGCGTATTTATGGTCGACCGCTTTGGCCTGCTGACCGACAAACTGCCAAATCTGCTTAACTTCCAGAGCAAGCTGGTGCAGAAGAGCGACGGCCTGAGCGGCTGGGACAGCAGCAGCGATTCGCTGTCGCTGCTCGACGTGGTGCGTAACGCGCAGCCAAGTATTATGATCGGTGTTTCCGGCCAGCCGGGCCTGTTCAGCGAAGAGATCGTGCGCGAGATGCATAAGCACTGCGCACGCCCGATCATTATGCCGCTGTCGAACCCGACTTCACGCGTGGAAGCAACGCCGCAGGATATTATGGCGTGGACCGACGGCAATGCGCTGGTCGCCACCGGCAGTCCGTTCTCCCCGGTGAGCTGGAAGGATAAAACCTACCCTATCGCACAGTGCAATAACTCCTATATCTTCCCGGGTATTGGGCTTGGCGTGATTGCCTCTGGCGCGACCCGCGTCACTGACAGCATGCTGATGGCGGCCAGCCGCGCGCTGGCCGACTGTTCCCCGCTGGCGAACGAGGGCAGCGGCCCGGTGCTGCCTGAAGTGAAGGACATTCAGGGCGTGTCGAAAGTGATCGCAATGGCGGTCGGTAAAGCCGCACAGCTGGCCGGCGTTGCCGTGGTGACTTCTGAAGATGTACTGTCGAAAGCCATCGCCGCCAACTTCTGGCTGCCGCAGTATCGTAATTACCGCCGCACCTCAATTTGATCGTCTGAACCCTCACTTGATAGCCGGGTGCAGCATTGCGCCCGGTTATTTGTGCGAAATCCCGCCATCCGACGCACTGTCACTTGCTTCACTCCCCTGCCTCAAGTAGCCTTGAATTCTCTTTTGATTGCCAACCCGAGCGCCGTCCAGCATGTTGAAACGCCTGATTTATGGTCTGATTATCATCGTCGCCCTGATGGTGATGGCCGCGCTTGGCCTGGACCGCTGGATCAGCTGGAAAACGGCACCCTATATATATGACGATCTGAAAACGCTGCCGCACCGTCAGGTTGGCGTGGTCCTGGGCACCGCGAAATATTATCGCACCGGGGTAATCAATCAGTATTATCTCTACCGCATGCAGGGCGCGTTGAACGCCTACAACAGCGGCAAGGTGAACTATCTGCTGCTGAGCGGGGATAACGCGTTACAGAGCTACAACGAGCCCATGACCATGCGCCGCGACCTGATCGCCGCAGGCGTTGAGCCATCCGATATCGTGCTGGACTATGCCGGTTTCCGCACCCTCGATTCGATTGTGCGCACGCGTAAGGTCTTTGATACCAACGACTTTATTATCATCACCCAGCGCTTCCACTGCGAGCGTGCGCTGTTTATCGCCCTCCATATGGGCATTCAGGCGCAGTGCTATGCGGTGCCATCACCCAAGAATATGCTGAGCGTGCGTATGCGTGAAGTCGGCGCCCGCCTCGGCGCGCTGGCGGACCTGTACCTGATGAAGCGTGAACCGCGCTTCCTCGGACCGCTGGTGCCGATCCCCGCCGTACACGAAGTGCCGGAAGATGCGCAGAGCTACCCGGCGGTGACGCCAGAGCAGCTGCTGGAGATCCAGCAGAAGAGATAAGGCTTAAGCGTTAAATCCCGTGTGCGTGTTATCAGCCTGTTTCCGAAATAAAAAGGGCCGACCCAAAAAGCGGTCGGCCCCTACGCGATCTTCTGCCACTTGTAGGGGTTGACCTTCTTTTTCGGTCACCCCGTCAGCTCAGGAGAATTACTTCTTACGTGCGTACTTAAGCGAATCCAGCGCCACGGCGAAGATGATGATGCCGCCCTTAATAATGTACTGCCAGTAAGGGTTAACGCCGATATAGGTCAGGCCGTAGTTGATCACCGTAAAGATGATAACCCCGGTTACCACGCCCGCTACCGTACCCACACCACCGGCAAACGACACACCGCCGACCACGCAAGCCGCAATCGCATCCAGCTCATACATAAAGCCGAGGTTATTGGTAGCAGAACCGATGCGCCCGGCTTCCAGCATGCCGCCGAAGGCGTAGAACACGCCGGACAGCGCGTACACCAGAATCAGGTTGTACGGCACGTTAACGCCAGAGACTTTCGCCGCTTCCGGGTTACCGCCGATAGCGAAGATGTTTTTACCAAAGCGCGTTTTGTTCCACAGGATCCACACCAGGAAGATGGCGATAATCGCGTAGAAGGTTATGTAAGAGAGCTTGAAGTCACCAAAGCGCAGGAAGCCCTGAGCAAAGGTTGAAAACTTCTCGTCAAAGCCCGCCACCGGCGAAGCACCCACAAAGTCGTAATACAGTGAGTTAATACCGTAAACGATAATCATGGTGCCCAGCGTGGTGATAAACGGTGTCACCTTCAGATAGGCAATAATCAGGCCGTTAACCAGGCCAATCACCGCACCAATGGCGCAGACAATCGCAATCACCGCCGCAATCGGCAGAGTTTCCAGGTGCGGGAACACCTTGTTCGCATTGTCCATCGCCTGCAGCAGCGTTGCTGCCACCACCGCTGCAAGGCCAACCTGACGCCCTGCTGACAGGTCCGTGCCCTGAGTAACAATCAGCCCGGCCACACCGAGTGCGATAATCACGCGAACGGAAGACTGAGTCAGAATATTACTCAGATTCATTAAGCTTAAGAATGTTGGATCCTGGATAATAATGATCGCCAGCAATACCAGCAGCACCACATAAATCCCGCCCTCTTTTAAAAAGGTGAGCGCACTTTTCTTATTCACTGCATTCATAGTAACAGCCCTTACATCATTAAAGGTGCAACGATGCCAAACGCAATATTTCGTTTTGCGTAGTCGTTTTTGTTTCGACAATGCCTGCAACCAGGCCATTACTCATTACCAGAATCCTGTCGGTAATCCCTAACAACTCTGGCATTTCAGAAGAGATAATAATAATCCCCTTATCCTTCTTCGCCAGCTCTGAAATCAACTGATAGATTTCAAATTTCGCCCCCACGTCAATACCGCGCGTAGGTTCATCGAGCATCAATATTTCCGGCTGGGTTAATAACCAGCGGCCGATAATGACCTTTTGCTGGTTACCACCGGATAAAGAACCGATGGACGTGTGGTGCCCCGGTGTTTTCACCCGCATGGAGTCAATCACCCACTGGGTATCGCTCTTCATGCGGCTATTATCCAGCAGGCCAATACTGTTTTTATATTTCTTAATATTGGAGATCAGTGAGTTAAAACCGATATCCAGGTACGCATAAATCCCGGTTGAGCGGCGCTCTTCGGTCACCAGGGCAAAACCGTGGTTGATGGCTTCATTGGCACTGTGGTTATTGATCGCTTTACCGTGCAGGCGAATAGTACCGGCGGACTTCTCGCGAATACCAAACAGCGTTTCCACGATATCGGTTCGTTTCGCCCCAACCAGGCCCGCAATGCCGAGGATCTCGCCTTTACGCAGGTCAAAGGAGATATCACGGATCGACGGCTGGCGCAGCGATGTCAGGTTGCGCACCTCAAGAATGGTTTCCCCCGGCACGTTGGCTTTATCCGGGAAACGCTGATTGAGCGAGCGCCCAACCATCATTGAGATGATCTTATCCATATCCAGCCCTTCCAGCGACTGAGTGGCAATCCACTGGCCGTCGCGCAGGATGGTGATTTCGTCACACAGCTGGAAAATCTCTTCCATCTTGTGCGAGATATAGATAATGCCGCAGCCGCGATCTTTCAGCTTACGAATAATCGTGAACAGATGGTTCACTTCTTTTTCGGTCAGCGATGACGTTGGCTCATCCATAATGACAATTTTGGCATTATAGGAGAACGCTTTCGCGATTTCGATCATCTGCATCTGGGATACAGAGAGATTGATCACCTTGTCGCGCGGATCGATATCAATATCCAGCTCGTCGAAAATGGCTTTGGTATCGCGATACATTTTATCCTGATCGACGAAGAAGCCTTTTCTCGGATAACGCCCGAGCCACATATTGTCCATAACGGTACGTTGCAGAACGAGGTTTAATTCCTGATGCACCATTGAAACGCCATTTTCCAGCGCTTCTTTAGAGCTTTTGTAATTAACTTCCTCACCCTGAAAAAGAATGCTCCCCGTATCTTTACTGTAAATGCCAAACAGGCATTTTAATAGCGTCGATTTCCCCGCGCCATTCTCCCCCATCAAGGCGTGAATAGAGTGTGGACGGACTTTTAAATTTACATTATCGAGCGCTTTAACACCGGGGAATGACTTACTGACATCAGTCATTTCCAGCAAATATTCGCGCTGTGTTTGCACGTTATCACTGCCCATATGTCTACCTGGATGAGTGGTGTAGAGTCAGGTCACCCTGACTCAACGCCTGAATACAGGCGCCGCAGCGCCCGCATCAGGTGATACTTATTTGACGAACTGAGACAGATTCTCTTTATCGACTGGAACATAGGCAACGCGAACCACTTTGCCGTCCAGCTTATAGTTGGTGCCTTCGGTAGCAGGTTTACCCGCTGCCAGGTTTTTCGCCATATCGAAGGTGGCTTTAGCCTGGTTTTCAGCATCATTCAGTACAGTACCGGCCATCGCACCGGATTTCACCATCGCCAGTGCTTCTGGCAGCGCATCTACACCGAACACCGGTACAGAAGATTTGTTGTGGGCTTTCAGGGCTTCTACCGCACCCATCGCCATTGCATCGTTGTTAGCGATAACCACTTCGATTTTGTTACCGTTCGGGCCGGACAGCCAGGCGTCCATTTTGTCTTTCGCCTGAGCGGTATCCCACATCGCGGTATCCATATGCAGCTGCTGAGTTTTCAGGCCATCTTTATTCAGCGTCTCGATCACATACTTGGTACGCGCTTCAGCATCCGGGTGGCCCGGCTCGCCTTTCAGCAGCACGAACTGGATCTGACCATCTTTGTTCAGGTCCCATGCCGCGTTCGCTTTCCACTGCTTCTCGATCAGTTCGCCCTGCTTCACGCCAGACTCTTTGGAGTCAGTCCCGACGTAATAGGCTTTGTCATAGCTGGCCAGTGCTTTTGCCGATGGCTCTTTGTTGAAGAACACCACCGGGATATCATTAGCTTTCGCTTTGCTAATCACCACCGCAGCCGCAGCCGGGTCAACCAGGTTGATGGCCATCGCCTTAACGCCCTTAGCAACCATAACGTCGACCTGGTCGTTCTGGGTAGACTGGCTGTTCTGCGAGTCATTCATCAACAGCTGAACGTCCGGGCTGTTTTTGGCTTCTTTCTCGATATCCTTACGCACCACCGACATAAAGTTGTCGTCATACTTATAAATAGTTACGCCGATACGGGTGTCAGCAGCATGAGCAGTGGCGCCAAACAGCATGGTGGCCACCAGGGCGCTGAGAGTGAAAACCTTCTTATTCATGGTATCTCCGGTTTTTTGTAGGGTAGTACTCAACGCCGCGTGTCGGCTATCAGGACAACACGCAGCATCCAGTTGGTGGCGGCGCGTCGATAGTGTTAAATCGATGTTGCGCACAGCCGACGTTCTAAAACATCAAACCCGACTTCCCTGTACGGAAATGCTTTCCAGTTACTGTGTGTGAAAGTGTTTCACAGGGCAGTAAGAAGAGAGCTATCAGGGGCGCTCTCTCCGTTACATAATGTTTCAAACCCTGCAGGACGCTGCCATCATAGAGAAGGCCCTGTTAATTAACTGTGAATTTACTCACAGATTGGAAACGGTTACATCCCAGATTCGCCTGAGTTAGTGACGGCCGCCACATTTTGCCGCACGGCCACCGAATGGCGACGCACAAGAGTAGGCATAAAGCAGTGCTCAGCACTGCTATCCAGCTCGCCAGCCGCCCCTTTTAACGCCAGTTCGGTCGCCAGTTTTGCCATGGAAACAATCGGATAGCGCACGGTGCTCAGCTGCGGGTCGGTATAGCGCGAAATAGGAATATCATCGAAGCCCACCACTGATAGCTGCTGCGGCACCGCAATGCCGTTGTCTTTCAGCGCGGCTAAAGCGCCGGCGGCCATGCTGTCGTTATAGGCGAAGACGGCGGTCAGATGCAGATTACGCCCCAGCAGCTCCACCATCGCCGCTTCCCCGCCCTGTAAGTCGGGTTCGCCGCTGGCGCACCAGCTGTCGACCGGAACAATCCCCTGCTCTGTCAGCGCCTGCGACCAGCCGTCACGGCGCTGATCGTTATCTTCGATGGGGTGGGCAGAACCCAGGTAGCCAATGCGCTGATGACCATGCTGTTGCAGCATACGCATCGCCATCAGCGCCCCGCTAACGTTATCGAGGCAGACGCAGCGGTGAGCAAAACCGGGGATAATCCGGTTGACCAGAACCATGCCCGGCACCTGCTGCATCAGGGACCCCAGCTCGGCATCGCACAACGCTTTTGCATGGACGATCAGGGCGTTACAGCGCTGACGGATCAGAACTTCAATCGCGTGGCGCTCTTTATCCGCCTGATGATAGGAGTTGTTGATAAGGACATGCTTGTGCAGACGCTGGGCCACGGTATCCACCGCTTTGACCAGCGCGCCAAAGAAGGGATCGGAAACGTCCATCACGACAACACCGATGGTGTCGCTAACCTGGGTGGCCAGCGCCTGCGCGTTGGCGTTGGGCCGGTAGCCCAGCCGTTCCACGGTTTTCAGCACCGTATCCCGCGTGTCGCCCGTGACCGATGCGCTGTTGTTGAGCACGCGCGACACGGTCGCTACCGACACGCCCGCTTCACGTGCCACATCACGAATAGTAATCATGAGCGATTACCGCTGAAGTATAAGTTTTGCATAGCCCTTCCTGACAGACGCATTCTGGAGTCTATTCTGTCAGTCTTCAAAGCCTGGCTGCGTGAATTGCGTCACAGCTCTGAAAACGGTTACATACAAATTTATAACCTTTGTGATGGATATCATTATCCTGTGGGACACTATGTGAGGGATGTCCCGCCTGGTCCAATTAGTCAGAGGTTTACCCCGCATTCAGGGATCGATTAGTCGACCAATATGCCGGTAGAATTGCTGTTGGTCGTGCTTGCTGGCACCAAAAAGTTTTACCACCTGCTGCCACAATGCATAAATTCTTCGTGGATTACAGTCAAGTGCTCTGGCAATCTCTTTAGTATGAAGATTGTATAAATAGCCGCGTAATACACTTATCTGCTGCTGGTTAAGTTTTCGATTTTTTTTAGTCAGCGCCTGATAACCTGCGCTCACACGGGAAGGTGATTTAACCAATACACTGTTAATCAGCGCTCGCACGCAGCCAATTTTGACTCCTTTACTAAGCGAAAAATCTGCAGATAATGTGGGCATGTATTCATTTATGATTGAAAAATTAAAAACTTTGCAGTCTTGATTAGCCCGCTTGATGCGCGCTATATCACTGTCAAGGTCGATGAGTATCTCATCGGAACTCAGCACGTCATAAAAAACCATATCATGATTTTGGGTTAAAGAGGCCTCAATAAACGCATTCAGCGTACAGAAGTTCGACATGATAATGTTGGCATTCAGCTCCATGCAAATATGGCTGAGAGCTAATTGAGTGAAAACACACGCATCAATGACGGCAACATTAATTTCCATTTTTGTTTCTGCTTCCATTTTTTTATTTTCACCTCCATAAAAAAGTACATTTGACATGCTAAGTTAACCAATTAGCATTAATAAACTTTTACCAGACCACCGTATCACAAGAAAAATCAGAAAAAAGCCAGAGACCATCAATTGCCATAGTAAGTTATTAAATATGTGCACTCTACTTTCATAGTCAGGCAGAAAGCACTTAATAACAAAAAACCTCGATCTCTTTAGGCATGGGTTATCTTAATGCTCGCTTACGCAACTAAGATAACACTCATATTCAGATTAAAATTGATTAACTTAATACAAATCTATAGTAACGAAGAGAAAAAACGGCCACAGTTGACTTATTGCCTGATAATTACATTAGGAGAAACCCTTAAATTGAGAAAAAATCCTAGCTACTAATGTTTGCCTTAGAAAAATAATCACTTTAGTATTGACGCGCATGTCTGGAACAGCATGCCACTTCAACCCAAAAGGATTTAATATGAAAAAAATTTACGCCGCACTTCCGCTCGCTGTCGTTGCAATGACTCTCTCCAACGTGAGTTATTCTGCAGACCCGGCAGATAAAACAGTGACCGCAACAGCAGTCTGGCAAGCTGAAGCCAGCAAAGATACGACAAGTGAACTGGTGGTAACCCCAATGAGAGCACTGGTATTTAAATACTCTCCGAGCACCAAAAGCTTTAACCAGGATATTGGGACCTTTGATGTTGCCATTAAAGGCGACCACTCCAGCGCGAAAAGCTTTAAGCTTGAAGCACGAATTGATGACGGTAATAACACCTTACGTCAAATGGGTGGTAAAAGTACGCTGCAAGTGGGTGGCTCTTTCGGTAGTAGTTTATTAGGCTCCAGCGCAGGCGGTACCGATCAAGGCGTTGGTGCTAATAGCAACTGGACCACGCTGATTGATTCAGGTAAAGATATTGGTACCGGCAGTGCACTGTGGAATCTGTCGCAGGAGAAAGGTTCAGCCGACACCGTGGTATCTGCACGCGACAACTTCAAATTCAGCGTAGTTAACGCCAGCGCTGATGGTATTGCCAAGACGACGGATATGTCTACTCTTCCTGATGGAATGTGGCAGGGTGAAGTGGCTGTGGCATTCCGTGCAACCTGGGAAGCTCCAGCTGCACCTTAACCTTAATTAATTTAATGTAAGCCATTTAAACCAATAAGAGAATAACTTGCAGGGGCAGGGACTTGCCCCTGCAATTACCACAGGGAAAGTAATATGATCAAATATCGTGCTTTTGCATTGGCTGCTTTCATCTTACCACTGGCAGCAAATGCATTAAATGTTGGAAGTGTCACCACTATTATCCCAGCTGATAAGCAACTGGTGGCTAAGCAGTTATCAAATGAAACAGACACAGGTCGTCTTGTCAAAATTTTCGCACAAAGAATAAACTCCCCCTACTCTTCCGGAGAGGTGATTAATTTTGATAGTCCATCAGAATTACTGATAACGCCTACGCGTATGATCATGCCAGCTGATTCAAGAAATTTAGTAAAGATATACTATCAGGGTAAATCAGATAATACCGAACGCTATTATCGGCTTACTTTTACCGATGAACCTGTTTCGGATAACGCTACCGAACAGACCGGAAAACAAGCTCAGGCTCTTACCAGAGCAGTGATCAGCACAATTCTGGTGGTACAACCGCGAAACAAAAATCTTGATTTCAAATATCAAAATGGCCAAATCAGCAATACCGGAAACGTTTCATGGCGAATTACAGCAAATGGCCCCTGCCAGAAAAAACCAATGCTTGATAAGAAAAAAGATTGTCGCGATGCGTTTTATGTCCCTCCAGGAAAAACTTATCTGTTCCCGACGGTAGATGTTGCAGCAAAAGAGTCATACATAGGCATATGGGATATTGGTAAATTTATTTATGTTGACAAGAATAACAACTTTTAAAAATGAATAAAAAAAACCAACTCTATAGCCTAATTGCATGGGCGATTTTTTCATCCACAGCATCGGCAATGGATAACCCTGAGAAATCTCATGTAATTGGTCATTACCGATTCCCTGCAGCACTATACAGCATGATGGAGTCCGGTTTAGAAATACCCATAATGCTGGATAATGCTGCCAACCCCTCCGATTCTAAAGCTTGTGGTGAGGAGTGCTATGTCTCGATTGGCAAGACTATATTATTTAGCGAGCATGATAAGCTGGGCCTTAGAAACATTCAAACTTCCGTTAACGATGATAACAACATCAAATTATCCACTAACTTAATTAACCAGTTTGACGGGATTAACAACAAATACTTCGATGATAAACTAAATTTATCGGTTACACCATGGGCATGGTTCAGCCTGGACGTTAGCAAAATGAGATTAATACTTCATATACAACAGCAAGGGTTTGGTGTTGTAACCCGTCCGCGCCAGTTCGACATGGATGCTCCCTCGAACGAAAGCTTAAGTGGCACTATCTCATATAACTTTGGCGGTTATAGCAATAATACTTCACAGGGACTGAACACCAACTCCGGCTATCTTAACGCTAACAGCACCACTTCACTGGGAGCACAACATTTCATTCTCAATGGTTCAATGTATGTGGGCAACAGCATTTCGTCCGACCGAAGTGGCAGAATCAATGCCGCGTTATGGGAGCGTGATTACAAAGGGATGAGATATGCTGCTGGTGCGCTGGACTCCTGGAGTATGCAGTCTGTCGGTAACGTCACCGCCTTAGATGGCGGCGATATCTATGGTTTTTCATTAGGTAATGCAGCTAGCTCACGCAAACGTGATAAGACATTATCGCTCACTCCAGTTGTGGTTTTTTTCTCGCAGGCAGGTGAAGCACGCCTGTATCGCGATGGTAAATTGATTAACATCCAACGCTTCGCAGTGGGCAATCACGAAATAGACACCTCTGTCCTGCCTTACGGTATATACAGCGTTGACATTGAAGTGGTCAGTGGCGGGCATCGCTTATCGAGAAGCGTATATCAGATTAATAAGCCATTCTCTGCTGAAGTCGGCGACAGCATGCGCTGGCAAGTATGGGGCGGCGCTTATAACCGCGACCGCTACAATAACAACCAGTATGATAACGAAAAGAAAAATCTCGATCGTGAAGATGATTTTTCACAAAATCGCAAACAGCTGCTTTCGTTGCTGGGCATTTCTTTGGGTAAGAGTCATAGCAAGCTGGAGTGGAGTTCTTCAGGGTATATGCTGCGTAACCGCATCATTGCTGAAGTTTCAGCATCGACACGCCTTATCTCCTGGTTATCCTTAAACACTCAAGGCATGGCTGCAAGCGACGGCAGCTCACGTACCAATGTTGGATCAAATCTCAATCTGCCCTATAACGCAGGTAGTGTCTGGTACAGTTACAGCAGATTGTCCACTGGTCGATTTCTTGCGCTTTATGAAAATAAAGGGGTCAACTGGGGAGTCTCCCTGAATGTGCCGTCCTTAGGATTCATTCGAAATGGTGTCGTGACCTTCAACGAGGATCGCGATGCGATCTACGGGTATAAACGTCGCCGACTGGACTACTCTCAGGCCCTGTACGCTGGCAGGTATGCTTCTGTAAGACTGCGTACGGGTGTCGCAACTAACAGCAGTAATTATGGTTATCATAGTCATACCTCCCGTGAAAGATACGTCATGCTCGATTTCTCAATCCCGCTGGGTGATTCCATCTCCGCAGGTATATCACACTCGCGTGAATCCGGTACGAATCTCGATCTCAATGCAACCCATCGTTTCGAGGGTGAATACCTCAAGAGCGTTTCAGCAAATATGTCGAAATCCTTCTCAGGTAATGTTAGCCGCAGCGTAGCGGGTGGCGTAACTGCGGATATTGACACGCCATTTAACGCCAACAGTGTCAGCGTCCAAACAGATAATGACAAAGGATGGAACGGTACATTGACCAGTGCAGGATCGGTTGGATGGTCAGGAATGAGCTTTGGGGCGGATAAGGGAACATCAAACGCTGGGGTGATGATTGATACCGGGCTGAAGTCGGGAGAAAAACTCATGCTTGATGTAGATGGACGTTCATACCCATTAAAAGGAAATCGTAATTACATCCCTTTGCCTCCTTACAGCAATTATAAAATTGAATTAATGAACAGTGCTGACACGCTAGATAACTATGAAATTGATGATAGCTATAAAAATAAGGTCGCGCTTTATCCAGGGAATGTTGTCCATTTGACCCCGAGGGTTAAAAAAATCGTTACAGTCTTCGGTCGGCTGGTAGATAAATACGGTCACTCTTTGGCTAAACGCAGGATAAAAAACAGCTTCGGCCTGGCCGAAACTGAAAGTGATGGCCGCTTTGTCATCGATGTCGATACCCTTAAGCCTGTGCTGGATATTGAAACTTCAGATAACAGCGTGTGTTCAATCACGCTTGAATTTAAATCAACACAGGGTGCCCAGTGGTTGGGTGATGTTAAATGCACTGCTGATAGCTATGTCGCGAATACTAGCGTCTCGGATAAAGGGAGCAATAAATCATGAAATGGCTGACGTACGTTCTGGCTCTAATTTCTACTATGGCATGGTCAGATAGCACCATCCCCTTCGTCGCATTTCATCACTTGGGAGCGAAAAGCAGTGAGAACACGTCAGCACTGTATGGATTGGCGCGAGGAACAAGTTTACTGGTAGGGTCATCCACCCTGCCTGTTTTAAGCGATCAGCAATCACCAACCGTAGCAACCTATGTTCCTGGTAGTCTGACCGAAGTCGGACTAAACAATTATGATAATGACCCGGTATGGAATTACAGCATCCAGGGATTTAAGGGCACGGCGTTTAGGGGTAGCAGCTGTACCTTCAGCTGCGGCAGTGGTTTCACTCAACCCGTTGCCGTGAGTGATTCATCTATTACGCTCAAGTATGTGATGACGGGGGGGATATATAGCCAAAATGGTCTGGTTTTAAGCGAACCTTTCTTCAACTATCTGGCTCAGTTATCAGCAGGTAGTAATACAACTATTACTACTTCCGTAAGAAACCAATTCAACGAGTTTAGCCAAAAAAACACCGTGCATAAGCTAGGTGACTTTACCTTGTCAAACCTGGAACGACTGGAGTTTGCAATTGACCCTATCAGTGGACAGATCACTCTTAAAACAGCGGACAGCAAGAAAAACTGTGTCTCATATACTCGCAATACTATGCCGGGTGTGTTGTGCAGTATTATGAGTTATACCTATCGAGGGGAATCAACAGCCGCCTGGAAATATACTCTTTCACTTAGCACCTCCAAGGTTAATCCGATTTTGTATAAATATTACGCGCGAGGGCTAAACGTTGAATACACCTTTGATGAAAAACTATGGACGGCATTATCGAATGCCAGCACAGGTTCCCCCGCCGAGCTGGCTAACAATTTTATGGAACAGCCACAGAAATATGGCGGGACTGCCAACATGAAAATGTTCTTTCCCAATGATTTTATTTCTGCGGTTGCAACCGGCGGTAACGCCAGCGATCTGACTGATATCATGACATTATGTATAAGCGCACCCTACAGTATGATAAATGCAGACTTCTGTGTAAAACCGGGAGATGGTATCGGGATCCGCCCCATTGCACCAGATGTAGAAATTACGCCAGACAACCCCGACTATACCCTTGACCCCGATGGGCTTGCCGGCAGTGGTAAAGGCAAGATTGGTGACAGTGCACCGATAGCCATCCCTTACACCATCACGACCACCGCAGAAGATCCGGCAATGGCGATGAGTGTACGTGTCACCGGCAATAGTCAGTCATTAAATGGCCACCTCTACTGTCTTTTTCGCGGTATTGCCGATGCCAGCGCCGTCACGGTTCCGGTGCCCGGTTTCATGACGGTAGGAAATAGCAAAAAACGCTATGCGCACAATTGCTCGGGTAAAATGATAAATATTGATGACCCTTATCACTCTCCGCAGGAGTGGAATCGGCGAGACTCAGCTATTAGTGGTCTCAAATCGTGGCACACGCCGTTTATTCTTGAGTTTCAAATGGATGACCCTGTCTCACTTAGGACATATTCCGATGGCTACTGGGATGGCGTAGTCAATGCTCAGGGAACTATTGAGGTTTCTGCATCATGGAAATAAAAAAATCAATACGTTGCCTTTTATGTTTAGCATTTTATTTTATTCCATTTAGTGCTTTTTCCCTGACTTTGGATAATCTAAATATTGACCTGATGCCTGATAAAAAGGTGCGCTATGTCACTATTCATAACAGTAGCCCGCAGAAAAATCTCTACACGGTCAGCATGGTGCAGGTCGCTGTCCCCAGACAGAGTGGTCAGGAAACCATTATTTCAGATGGTTCTCTTCTTTACTCCCCCCAAAAGTTAGAACTCAATCCCGGCCAACGCGCCGGGTTTAAGTTTTATTATATGGGAAAAACTGACAACATTGAGCGCTACTATCGGGTAAAGTTTACTGAAACACCGATAACGACGATGAAGTGGACAGCAAGCAAACGAGAAATCAGCTCTGATTTTCGCCTTGCGGTTGAAGCTATTATGATTGTCAGACCCGCTAAGATAGCGTTTAGCTATAAGATTAACAAGAATGAGATAATCAATACTGGAAATGCCTATTTTAAGTATATGTCTTCCGTAGGTTGCAGCAACAATTATCTTGATTCTAAATTTGTCGCCCCTGATGAAACCTTCCTAATAAATCAAAACAGCAGCAAGTCAAAAAAAATACTTGTCTTTAGAGATAAAATAATTAAACTCACCTCCTGTAGCAAGTAACTATAGCTACGCCGTAATCTGTAAAAAATAAGCTAAGCCAGTAAAATAGTTAAATCTCTAATTGATTTAATTAAAAACCTCACCTTCATTTACAAAAGGAAAATAAAATGAAAGTTGTCTCTATGTTCTCAGCATCAACGGTTATCGGTGGCGCAATGAACCCAATTGAGGGGCTGGTAAAAGGTGCTCAACTGGGCTACACCACTGGCGCTGAAATTATGGGCATTATCGGTGGTCTTGCAATGGGTGCAGTATGCGGTATCGGTGGATTCTTGGGTGCATTCTTCGGTAGCTTTAAGTAGTACTGCGATAGAAATATACTTTTATACGATATCAATTTTCAACTAATAAGGACATTATATGAAAGCTGTTAAGCAAAGCCAGTTAACTGAAATTGTAGGTGGTTGGGACCCTTTCGGCGCTGCTCTTCAGGGGGCAACTAAAGCCTATAATACCGGTGCACAGATCCTTGGCCCACTGGGCGGGACCTTCACTGGTCTGATGGGCTTGATAGGTGGATTCATTGCTGGTTTCCTCTCTGCGTAAGCATTAGTTACACCAAGGCCCAAATTTATTTTGGGCCTGTTAATTCCAGTAAAATAAAATGAATCTATTCTCCTTTATTAGCTCACAAAAAAACACCCTGACACCATTAATAAGACAGCATGAATATACAGAGTGTGGTCTTGCCTGCCTTGCTATGGTTCTTGGTCATCACGGCCACCATACTTCTGTAAGCCAACTTCGTCGTGAATATACCGTATCTGAAGATGCCGGAACATCGATGGCTGATCTGCTGCAGTGGTCAAATAGCAAAGGACTTGAAGGCCGCATACTCAAAGGTAACATTAAAGAAGTTAAGAATATTTCTTTTCCGCTGATTGCCTTTTGGCGCGGAAATCATTTCGTGGTAATTGTAAAGTCTGATGTGAGAGGGATAACAATCCATGATCCTGCGTGTGGCATACGCACTTATAAATACAGTGAAGCCGAATCTCTGTTCTCTGGGTATGTTCTTGAACTCAAACCGACACAAGAGTTCAAATATCAGGATAAGCAGAAAAATTTCAAGCTCGAATTCATGGCAAGGTTCATATCGCAAGTGGCAAAAAAACAGCTTGTTCTGTTTCTTTTTTCACTATTTTCGCTGATCATTCTGCTTATCTCGCCATCCTATGTACAGCTAGTACTTGATGAAGCAATTGCACGCAATGATTTCGACCTGGCCATCTTGCTCACATTTATTTTTGCTATTGTATTTATTTTCGATGTTGCCAGTAAATTCATTAAGCAAATACTTGAGATTTGTATGCGAAACTTCGCCTATGATGATTTAAGTCAGCATATTCGTGGTTTCCTTTTACGCACTCATCCTTCCTATTTTCGTACCCGGCCAGTAGGTGTTATTCTCGCCATCGAGAAGTCACTTCATGCTTGTGCAGACTTTATCAGCAATGGTTACGTTCTCATTGTCTATTCAGCAATGATCGCGGTTTTCAGTATGATTTTCATGCTGTTTTATAACGTCTATATTGCTCTGATCACCCTGGCATCGATGGCAATCTTCCTGGCGATACGATTCATCCTAATTGGCCCCTACCAGCGCGCCGTGGATGACTCCATCACTAAAACTGCAGTGTACGAATCACTCTTAGTCGAAACACAAAAAGGTATTATCACTGTCAAAGCTAATAATATGGAGGTCAACCTCAACTCAATCATTGACCGATCCATGCGTGAGCACATCAATGGTTTGATGAAGCGTGAACGTTTGCTGGCTCGTTTCGATGCAGCTTCAGTCGGTGTGATAAATATCGAACAGTTGATTGTTGTTTGCTTCGGCGCATGGTCAATTCTAAAAGGTGAAATGACTATTGGTATGCTTTTTGCCTACCTGAGTTATAAACGCTACTTTGCCGATTCTGTCATTCAATTAGCGCACAAGTATCTTGATAAAAATGCTCTTCAGGGACCTCTTGAGCGCATCGGCGACTTAGTCACTTATCAGCGAGAAGATGCTCAGTATGGTGAACGTGTCATGACGCACGTCGATGAAATCGAATTCAATGAGGTAAGTTTTGCTTATCCGGCAAAATCAGTCACTTTACACAATATCTCCCTCACTCTGCACTATGGAGAAGAAACAGTCATTATAGGGCGCAGCGGATCCGGAAAAACAACTTTTCTGCGGCTGGTATCAGGTATTCTTGCAGCCAGCTCCGGTGAAATAAGGATCAACCAGCATCCTCTGACATCTTATAAACTTACCTCTTTGCGGGAGCATATACGCATTGTGCATGCTGATGATACCTTGTTTACAGGTAGCGTGGCAGAAAACATCGGTTGTTTTGATAGCGAGCTGGATCTGGAGAGAATTATTTGGGCCTGCAAACTTGCTGAAATCGATCATATTATTTCTGAGCTTGCTCATGGCTATGACACACCCTTTGTGCCGGGAAGCCCCTTTTTCTCTGCGGGTGAAGTTCAGCGCCTTGTCCTGGCTCGCGCACTCTATTCACGACCAGACTGGTTATTGTGCGATGAGGTAACGGCTAATTTGGATAAAGAGACTGCACAAAAGGTATTACAAAATCTTCGCAGCCTCAATATCGGTCTGGTTTTTGTCACACACTCTCCAGAGGTGGTATATCAGGGCGGGCAGCTCCTCAAGCTTGACCGTGGTAATTTAACAAAATTGGAAAATACTCCTCACGATGAAAGGAATCTGCAATGATCGCAAACTATTTGCATCAGTGGCTGGTGAAAATCGCCCTCAATCAGCCATGGGCCAGCAGGATTGAACAAAATTATTCACAGTTAATGGGAATATCACCAAATGATTATGTTCATGAATGGCTTATGGAGCATATCCTTGAAAAATTACGGCTGATGACGACATTGAGCATCAAGTCGCCTCGCCGCTGGGAGATAATATCTGCGCCATATCTTACTCCAGCTGTTCAGCAGTGGCTGGACATTACGCAACTCTACCAGCAGCGTACACTGTTGCCGCTTTTGCGTTGGACGGGGCTTCCCCTGATACTGAATCAGATAAAATTACATGCCCCTGACTATTTTCAGCTAAAAATTATTACTACTGATGAGCTCTATCACTCGTTCAACAGTGACTCCTGTTCTTTTTTTTCTCAACAGCCGATGGCCGTCGTCGTTTTTATGGATGAACGGTTACCGATGTCATTCAGACAACCGATTAAATTCAACAAAAATCGATTCTTTGTTACGGCCTGTCGCGCACAGGTTCTGAACCGACTCAAGCTGTCGATTACCACTCTTTTACCTGTTAACCGCTGTTTAGAACCTCTTTATTCTATCACCGGCAATCGTTATCAATCCGATCAGTACCAACTGGCCGTAAATGATACGTTTAAACATCTTGAATCTTTCCCTGCCCCCTGGGGGAAATGGGATGATATTTCTGTTTTATTGCATGGATAAGCTATGTCATTAATTAAAAACCGCAAGGAACATCTACCGGTGGTTACCGGAAATAAATACGCCCGCATTTACCGGATTAACATTCCGACGCTTAAGACTGTCTCTACTCTTTTTTCATTGTTCTTTATTTGCTTACTGACTTATTCGATTATCATTGATTTCTCCGAAACAACTCCGGCACGCGGGGTTATTATTAGTGCGAAAGGTGATGCTGAAGTACGGGCTAAAGCATCAGGTACAATAGTCGATATCCCTGTTACAGTCGGGCAGTATATTGAAGAGAATCAGGTACTGTTTACTCTGACTCAAGACTATGGTGGAAAAGATGGCTCGGTGATCGATTATGAAGCTAAACGCTACCAGCAAGAAAAAAATCGTGCTGAGATTCGCATCAGGGAGTTAAAACTATCGGTTGAAAAGCTTAAAGCCAATCTTATCCTGCAGCATAAGTTAATAGATGCGCAGATTGCAGCATCAGAGATCAAAGTAAATAAAACTAAAGAGTTGGTTAAAAATACTCAGCAGACTTTAGACTCTTATAAGAAGATGATTGATAGAGGTTATGTTTCACAGCTTGACTTGAATCAACGCACTAACGATCTCCTGAATGCACAGTTAAATCTGAAGCTGGAGGAAACCTCAATACTCCAGCTGGAAAGCAATAAAAGTAGCCTGACAAACAATACTAATTTTCAAATTGACGATTTGTCAAACCAAGCATTGAGTCTCAGCAGTAGAGTTAGCGAAATAGATCGCACTCTTGCATCACGTGGTAGTAAGAGTCTGGCTATGTTAGCCCCTATTAGTGGCTATGTTGTTGCGATTAACTTCCCACCTGGCCGGGCTGTTACTCAAGACAATGAAGTGGTTATGGTCATTCGTCACGATCTGAACAGCCCACTTGAGGGATATGTCTATATTCCATCAACAGGGGCTGGAAGGATTCACCCTGGTGAATCGGTGAAAGTACATTTCGATGCCTGGCCAGTGGATAAATATGGCACGGTCACCACCACGCTCAAAGATTTTTACCCAGTGAATATTGATGCTAAATCGGCATTAATCACTCTGCCTCAGGGGCAGACATGGTATCTGGCACGTATCAGTCTTCCTGCCAGTTTTACTGACCCAAATAAACATCCGCGGTTATTGATGGGAGGTATGACCCTGGGCGCTGATATTGTGGTAGATAAAAAACCCCTTATCGCCATGCTGATAGCACCGTTAGATCGGGTCAGGGCACGTTTTCTTGGCAGTGATGATTAGCCTTAACTCTTTCTCATTAATCCAATGATGTGTCTCTAACATTGGCGGATTAAACGCCGCCATAACCACTCCATCGGCCCCTGGCGGAAAACGCGCAGCCACAGGGTGGAAAACAACAGGTTAATCAGCCAGATCGCCGGCACCAGCATCAACAACTGCAGGCGATCCAGCTGATTAAACAGCGCAAAGTGATTAAATAGCGTGGTGCAGATCAGCGTCTGTAACAGGTAGTTACTCAGCGCCATCCGTCCTACGGCGGTAATGCCGTGCGTGATGCGAAAACGCTGTAACTGCGGCCAGAAACCGAAGCATAACGCGGCATAGCCCAGCGCCTGCAGCGGCGCACTGATTTCACGAGGCACCTGCAGGAAGAAGCCGGACCAGCGGAAATCCCACTGCGTTACCCACTGCATGACGATCGACGGCAGCTCAATCGCCAGGCCTGCGGTGATGAGGATCAGTCCGCTGCGACGATAGTGCTGCAGGCTGTAGGTGCCCTGCAGCCAGCCGCTGCGCATCAGCGCGGCGCCCAGCATCATCAGCCCCGCCAGCTGCCAGCCATACTGCGCCGCCAGCGCCATCAGCGCAGAACCCAGCATATCGAGACGATTAAACGCCGCTTCCCCACCGCCCTGAGTCCGCCAGAAGGTTTCATACTGCACCTCGGCCGCACCCGGCAGCCAGGAGCTGTTAGGCGTGGGTCCGGACGCCAACCCGAGCACCACCAGCACCGCGCTACCGATCAGGTAAAGCATCACGCCGGTGTTAAACAGCTGCCGCGTACCCGGCACGTCGCGGATCATGCGCCACGCAATTAACCCCACCAGCCCATAGGCCAGCAGGATATCGCCCTCCCACAGCAGCAGCGCATGCAGTAAACCGAAGATCACCAGCCACGACAGGCGCGACTGGATCCAGCGCTTGCCGCGTGGCAGCAGCAGTTGCAGCCCGGCGCCGAACAGAATGGCAAACAGCGTAAGGAATTTCGCCTGCGCCAGCAGATCCATGCTCGCCCATACCCAGAAATCGCTGGCGGACGGTAGCCCCTGCCAGGCAGGATTAAGATAGGCGGCCTTCGGCAGGCCAAAAGCGGTGATATTCAGCAGCAGGATGCCGAGGATCGCCATCCCACGCACAAAATCCAGCGGAACAATACGCGGCATAAAAGGTTCCACATCAGGGATGCTGAGGCCATTACGGGCGGACCGATAAACAGGGTCCGCCCCTGAGAGGGATAATCAGTTAACGGTGGCGTACGGAGCGCAGAAACTCCTGGCGAGTGTTCTGGCTCGATTTGAACAGCCCACCCAGTGAAGTGGTGGTGGTGGCGCTGGTGGCATCACGAATACCGCGTGCTTTCACGCAATAGTGAACGGCATCGATCGATACGGCCACATTATTCGTGCCGAGCAGCGTTTGCAGTGCCAGCAGGATCTGCTGCGTCAATCGTTCCTGCACCTGCGGGCGCGAGGAGAAGAACTGCACGATACGGTTGATTTTCGACAGGCCAATCACCTTATCTTTCGGAATATACGCCACGGTCGCCTGGCCATCGATAATCACAAAATGGTGTTCGCAGGTGCTGGTCAGCGTGATATCACGCACCGTTACCATCTCGTCCACTTTCATTTTGTTTTCAATCAGGGTGATTTTCGGGAAGTTGGCGTAATCCAGGCCGGAAAACACTTCATTAACGTACATTTTGGCGATGCGCTGCGGGGTTTCCGCCAGGCTGTCATCTTCGAGATCGAGATTGAGCAGCTGCATAATCTCGGTCATGTGACCGGCGATCAGCGCTTTACGCGTGTCATCATCCATGTCGCGCACGGGTGAACGCAGCGGGGTTTCCAGACCACGGGCAAGCAGTGCTTCGTGAACGAGTGTGGCTTCCTGACTCAACGTCGCCATGATTTTCTTTCTCCGGCAGGTGTGACTTGCCAGGATAAACAGTCCTGGCGAAAATTCTGAGGCGCTATTTTGGTACACATTGCCGGTGTAATCCAGTGAATCAGAACAATTGACGATGAAACTGCTTCATTCAGCCATCGCGTCACGCTGCCACACCAGCAGGCCGGCGATCAGCAGCGCTACGCCTGCCACATACAGCGCCGGTTCCAGCCGGTGCGTTAACGCGGTGGAGGCAGCCGACAGCAGCGGCCCCACCAACTGCCCTACCGCATAACCGGTGGTAAGCAGCCCGGCGAGATAGCGCGTATGCTGCGGTGCCAGTTCACGCGCGTACTGCAGCGACAGCTGCACCACGCAGAGGAAGCCGCCGCCGACCAGTGCGGCCCCCAGCGCCAGCCCGCCCAGTCCGGGCAGCAGATCGGAGGCAAATACGCCCAACGCCTGCACCCACAGCACCAGCGCCAGGCGGCAGTTACTGCTGCCCAGATGACGCGTGAGGATGCCAATCACAATGCCGATCACCGCTGCCCCACCAAATACCGGCCAGACAAACTGGCTGATCAGGCCGGGGAAGCGGGTGGTCGCCATCTGGGCCAGAAAGGTGGCGGGCAGAATGTAACCAAACCCGGCCAGGCTGTAGCTCCACACCAGCCGCTTCAGGCCCGTCGTCAGGCGCAGCGGCTCCGGCGCAATATCCGGGCGATGAAGCTGACCGGTGCGTGGCAGCGTGCGGGCGATCAGCGCCACCAGAATCAGCGCCAGCACGCCGTAAGCGGCCCACGCCCAGGCCGCGGAAACCTGCAGGCTGTGCAGCCCGACGGCCAGCATGCCGCTGATAAAAATCCCGGTGCCGGGGCCGGCAAAAACGGCGGCGCTGAGGCCCGGGCGCTGGTAGCGGTGCAGCTGCTCGTTGCTCCAGGCGGCGATCAGCACCATCCCCCAGCCGCTGGCCCAGCCGATCAGGAAGCGCACCACGCCGTGCAGCCACGGCCCGGAGACGCAGGCCGACAGCAGCGTCAGCAGCACGGCGCCCCAGATGCCGGCCTGTAAGCGCCACTCTACCCGGCGCGTGGCGCGCATGGCGTCAAACGAGCCGCACAAATATCCCAGATAGTTTAAGGCCGCCACCACCGCCGCGCTGGTCAGCGACAGCTGATGTTCGGCTATCATTAATGGCACCTGCGGCGTAAAGGCAAAACGCCCAATCCCCATTGCTACTACCAGCGCCAGAAAGGCGCTAAACGCGACGCGCACAGCCATTTTTACCTCAGATTCTGTTTTTCAGTTGCCACCAGCATGGGGGATGAGTAAACTCACGAAAAGTGAATAATAGTAATCAAGTTACTTACAATAAGAGAATACATGGATCTGACCCAGCTAAAAATGTTCTGTGCCGTGGCCGAAAGCGGATCGGTGGTGCGCGCGGCGGAGCAGCTTCATCGCGTCCCGTCCAACCTCACCACTCGCCTGCGCCAGCTGGAAGAAGAGCTGGGCACCGATCTGTTTATCCGCGAAAAACAGCGCCTGCGCCTGTCGCCGATGGGGCATAATTTTCTCTGCTATGCCCAGCGCATTCTGGCGCTGAGCGAGGAAGCGCTCAATATGGCGAAAGGCGGCGAACCAGCGGGTAATTTCGCGCTCGGTTCAATGGAAAGCACCGCCGCCACTCGCCTGCCCACCCTGTTGGCCGAGTTTCATCAGCGCTATCCGGCCGTATCGCTGGCGCTGAGTACCGGCACTTCCGGCGATATTATCGAGCGCGTGCGCGCCGGTACGCTGGCCGCCGCGCTCGTCGACGGTCCAATCAACGTTGATGAGCTGAACAGCTGTAAAGCCTTTCCTGAGCAGATGGTGTTGATCTCAAGCACCGAGCATGCCCTGATAACCCAGCCGGCTGACGCCGCAGGCTGTACATTGTTTGGCTTTCGTCCCAGCTGCTCCTATCGCGTGCGCTTTGAGAACTGGTTCCGCGCCGCCGGGGTACAGCCCGGCAACGTGATGGAGATCCAGTCCTATCATGCCATGCTGGCCTGCGTGGCCAGCGGTGGCGGCCTGGCACTGTTACCCGCCGCCGTGCTGGAGCAGATGCCCGGTCGCGAGCGCGTGCGCCAGCACCCCATCCCCGCTGAATTACGTGATACCGACACCTGGCTGGTGTGGCGTCGCGATGCTTTCACCCCCAACGTGGAAGCGCTGAAGTACCTGATTATTGAACAATTTGACGAGAAGTCCAGCGATTAGCGGCGCTTTTCCTCAACCCTGGTTACGCTTAACTCTCTCCACGACTGACAGGAAAAAAATATATGCAGATGATTAAAACACGCGCCGCCGTAGCCTGGGCCGCCGGTGAGCCGCTGAAGATTGAAGAAGTGGATCTGATGCCGCCGCAAAAAGGCGAAGTGCTGGTGCGCATCGTCGCCACCGGCGTATGCCACACCGATGCCTACACCCTTTCTGGCAAAGATCCGGAAGGCGTGTTCCCGGCGATCCTCGGCCATGAAGGCGGCGGCGTGGTGGAAGCCATCGGTGAAGGCGTGACCAGCGTCGCGGTTGGCGACCACGTTATCCCGCTTTACACTCCGGAATGCGGCAAGTGTAAATTCTGCCTGTCCGGTAAAACTAACCTGTGCCAGGCAATCCGCACCACCCAGGGCAAGGGCCTGATGCCGGACGGCACCACCCGCTTCTTTAAAGACGGCCAGCCGATCTTCCACTATATGGGTACCTCTACCTTCTCTGAGTACACCGTGGTGCCAGAAATCTCGCTGGCGGTGGTCAGTAAAGAAGCGCCGCTGGAAGAAGTGTGCCTGCTGGGCTGTGGGGTGACCACCGGCATGGGCGCGGTGATGAACACCGCGAAAGTGAAGGAAGGCGATACCGTGGCGATCTTCGGCCTTGGCGGCATCGGTCTGTCGGCGATTATCGGCGCTAAAATGGCCAAGGCTGGGCGCATTATTGGCATCGATATCAACACCAGCAAATACGACCTGGCGCGCAAGCTCGGTGCCACTGACCTGATCAACCCGAAAGATTTCGATAAGCCGATTCAGGACGTGATTGTCGAAATGACCGACGGCGGCGTCGACTTCTCCTTTGAATGTATCGGCAACGTCAACGTGATGCGTTCCGCACTGGAGTGCTGCCACAAGGGCTGGGGCGAGTCAGTGATTATCGGCGTGGCCGGTGCAGGCGAAGAGATCGCTACCCGTCCCTTCCAGCTGGTGACCGGACGCGTATGGCGCGGTTCCGCCTTTGGTGGCGTGAAGGGCCGTTCGCAGCTGCCGGGCATTGTTGAGCGTTACATGAACGGTGAGTTCCAGCTTAACGACTTCATTACCCACACCATGCCGCTGGAAGAGATTAACGAAGCGTTTGACCTGATGCACGAAGGCAAATCCATTCGCTCTGTGATTCATTTCAACAAGAAATAAGCGAGGAAAGGATGCCATCCACACTGGAGCTTTTAGAAGAACATCGCCTGTTTGGCGGCTGGCAGCAGCGCTATCGCCACCCATCAACCAGCCTCAACTGCGCGATGACCTTTAGCGTATTCCTGCCTGGCCCAAAAGGCAGTACCCCGCCGCCGGTAGTGTACTTCCTCGCGGGGCTGACCTGCAGCGATGAGAACTTCAGCGTTAAGTCCGGCGCGCAGCGCGTAGCCGCCGAACTGGGGCTGGTGCTGGTGATGCCGGATACCAGCCCGCGCGGCGAAGGCGTTGCCAATGACGAGGGCTATGACCTCGGCCAGGGCGCCGGGTTCTACCTCAATGCCACCGAGGCACCGTGGGCGAGCCATTTTCGCATGTACGACTACATCAACGATGAGCTACCGGCACTGATTTCCGGTAATTTCAACGTCAGCGATCGTCAGGCGATAATGGGGCACTCGATGGGCGGCCACGGCGCGCTGATGATTGCGCTGCGTAATCCGGGGAAATTCAGCTCGGTGTCGGCATTTGCCCCTATCGTCAATCCGCTGGAAGTGCCGTGGGGGCAAAAAGCCTTCCGCGCTTATCTGGGTGATGATGAGACGACGTGGCGTCAATACGACAGCTGCTGGCTGATGCGTAACGGCGGTGCGGTGCTGCCGATGCTGATCGACCAGGGGGACAGCGATCAGTTCCTCGCCGACCAGCTGCGGCCGCAGCGGCTGGAAGAGATTGCGCTGGAGGTGAAGTATCCGTTAACGGTGCGTGAGCAGCCGGGATACGACCACAGCTACTTCTTTATCGCCAGTTTTGTTGAGGATCACCTGCGCTTCCATGCGCAGCATCTGCTGGCATAAAACCGGGCCGACCGAAACAGAGGGTCGGCCCCTACATGATTGCGCCCAGAGGCCGACCTTTTTTTCCGGTCGGCCCATAATCACATTGCGCCCAGAAGCCGACCTATTTTTTCCGGTCGGCCCATAATCAAAACGCCGGTGATTCAACTAATCCATCGATTAATACCTGCGGGGTGCCCTGCGAACAGCGCTCAATGCGCCCTTTCACGCCGTACACCCGTGCCAGGCTCTGCGGCGTGATCACCTCTTCTGGCAATCCATCCGCTATCAGCTCGCCGTTCTGCAACATCAGCACATGCTCACCGTGGCGCAGCGCGATATTGATATCGTGTACCACTACCACCGTGACGATATTGCGCAGCCGCGTTTCGCGCCGCACCAGATCCATCACGTGGAACTGGTAGTTCAGATCCAGCGCGCTAAGCGGTTCATCCAGCAGCAGCAGCTCCGGGCGGCGGATCAATGACTGCGCCAGGCCCACCAGCTGCTTCTGCCCGCCGGAAAGCTGGTCGAGATAGCTGAGCGCCAGATGAGCGATCCCCAACTGCTCCAGCAGCGCCATCACTTCCGCTTCGCTGGCAGCACTGCTCCGCCCGCCGCTGGCGCGCTGCGCCACGATAATCGACTCCAGCACGTGCAGATGCACCCCGGCGGGCAGCGACTGCGGCAGGTAGACCACGCGGCTGGCGCGGCGGGCAAACGGCAGCGCCATCAGCTCTTCACCATTGAGCCACAGCTCACCTGAGGCGCGGTTAAGCCCCGCCAGCGAGCGCAGCAGCGTCGATTTACCGCAGCCATTCGGCCCCAGCAGTACGGTGATTTTGCCGCGTGGCAGCATGGGCACATTGAGGTCGCTGATAATCTGGCGCTTCGGATAACCGGCGTTAAAGCCGCTGATTTTTAACCCCTGCATCAGACACTCCCTCGGTGGCGCAGAATAATACTCAGGAAGAACGGCACGCCCACCAGCGAGGTCACAATGCCCACTGGAATGATCACACCGGGGATCAAATTCTTCGACACCACCGAGGCCATCGACAGCACCAGCGCCCCGGTCAGCGCACTGGCAGGCAGATAGAAGCGGTGATCTTCGCCAAACAGCATTCGAGCGATATGCGGTGCCACCAGGCCGATAAAGCCAATGGGCCCGACGAACGCCACCGCCAGCGCGGAGATAATGCTGATGCGCAGCAGCGTCGCGAGGCGCAGGCGGCGCACGTCGATGCCAAAGCTGACGGCGCGATCTTCGCCAAGGCGCAGCGCGGTCAGTTTCCAGCTGCTCAGCAGCGAAAACGGCACCAGCACCAGCAGCGCGATGCACAGCACGCCCAGTTTATCCCACGACGCGCGCGCCAGGCTGCCCATGGTCCAGAATACCAGCCCCTGCAGGGTGTCTTCGCTGGCGATAAACTGCATCATCGACACCAGCGCGTTGAAGGTGAACACCAGCGCAATGCCGAACAGCACCACGCCGGAGGTTGCCACCTGCGTCCAGCGCGTTACCGCATCCAGCATCAGCGCGGCAAACAGCGCAAAGACAAACGCATTGGCGGAGATAAACCACTGATCGGGAATGCCCGGAATACCGATGCCCAGCACAATCGCCAGCGCGGCGCCAAACGCGGCGGCGGAGGAGACGCCAAGGGTAAACGGACTGGCCAGCGGGTTATTCAGGATGGTTTGCATCTCAGCCCCGGCGAGGCCCAGCCCCAGCCCAACCACCACCGCCATCAGCGCATAGGGCAGGCGAATATCCCAAACGATCACCCGGGTGCCGGCATCAACCGTTTCCGGCGACAGCAGCGTTTGCCACAGCGTGGAGAGCGACAGGCCCGAAGGGCCAAGGGTAAAGTCCAGCACCAGCGAGGCGACAATCGCCAGCAGCAGAATCGCCATCATCAGCAGGCGGTGGCGCAGCAGCTGATGGTAGCGCCCCATCACGCCTTCAGGAGGCTGCGCGGCAGAGGTCGCCAGCGGTTCGTGGGTTACACTCATTTGAATCCCTGTTTTTCTGTTCAGGTGCAATAAAATAGAGCAAATGATAATACGTATCAGTAATATTTGTAATCCCAGATTTCAGAATAAAAAAAGGCGCGGAGAGCCCGCGCCTGAGTTAACTTTCCGCCCGATTTATTTCTCGAATTTCGGGAATTCCATCTCGCTGTACTTCACGAAACGCGTTTTGCGCGTCAGCTTGAAGCCGAACCAGATAATCAGGAACAGCGGGATACCGATGTAGGTTGCCGCCACGCCGCCCCAGTCGATGGTGTCGGACAGGAATGCCTGGTAGTTCTGGCCGAGGGTAATAATCAGGCACAGCACGAAGGCGAAGATCGGCCCCAGCGGGAAGAAGCCGGAGCGGTAAGGCAGATCGGCCAGATCGTGCCCCTGCGCCACATAACCGCGGCGGAAGCGGTAGTGGCTGATAGCAATCCCGAGCCAGGCGATAAAGCCGGTCATGCCCGAGGTATTCAGCAGCCACAGGTAGACGGTCTGATTACCAAACATGGAGGTCAGGAAGCACAGGCCCGCGACCACGGTGGTGGCATACAGCGCATTACGCGGCACGCCGCCTTTCGACAGCCTGGCGAAAATGCGCGGCGCTTTGCCTTCAGACGCCAGGGTGTAGAGCATACGCGTGGAGGCGTACATGCCGGAGTTACCCGCCGACAGTACCGCCGTCAGGATCACCGCATTCATCACCGCCGCAGCCGACAGCAGGCCTGCGTGCTGGAACACCAGGGTGAACGGGCTGACGCTGATGTCTTTCACATCGTTGCGCAGCAGGCTCGGGTCGGTGTACGGGATGATCAGGCTGATCACCAGAATGGCCAACACATAGAATAGCAGGATACGCCAGAACACCTGGCGCACCGCGCGCGGAATGTTCTTCGCCGGATCTTCCGATTCCCCGGCGGCGATGCCGATAAGCTCGGTGCCCTGGAAGGAGAAGCCGACAATCATCGCCACGCCGATCATGGCGGCAAACCCACCGGAGAATGGCGCATCGCCAATCTGCCAGTTGTGCCAGCCCGCGCTCTCACCGCCGCGCAGAATGCCGACGATCATCGCCACACCGACAATAATAAAGATGATCACGGTGGCGACCTTGATCAGCGAGAACCAGTATTCCGCTTCGCCGAAGCCTTTCACCGAGATGTAGTTAAGCAGGAAGATCAGGCAGAGGAACAGCGCGCTCCAGATCCAGCCAGGGGTATCCGGGAACCACCAGGTCATCACCAGCTGTGAGGCGACGAGGTCAACGGCGATGGTCACCGCCCAGTTGTACCAGTAGTTCCAGCCCAGCGCGAAGCCGAAGCCCTCTTCGACGTATTTCGCGCCGTAGGTAGAAAATGAGCCTGAGACCGGCATAAACGCCGCCAGCTCACCGAGGCTGGTCATCAGGAAGTAAACCATCAGGCCGATCAGCGCGTATGAGAGTAGCGCCCCGCCCGGGCCAGCCTGCGAAATGGTCGCGCCAGAGGCGACAAACAGACCGGTACCAATTGAACCGCCAATGGCGATCATCGTTAAATGACGAGCTTTAAGCTCACGCCTTAACCCAGGCGGTTGTGTTGTTTTTGTGTCATGATCCATGTTTTAACGCTGCGCCTTGCAAAAAATGAGGCGCGATTATAGCAACATGGGCATCCCGGTATAGCGATAACGCCACGTTATAAGTTAGCTTCATGATCGGCGGCGGATTATTAGCGCGGGTACGTCAGGTGTAAACCCTCAGCACGGGGCGAGCGAAAAAATGGTCGCCCCCTGCGGGGGATCGTCGGCCCGGTTACTCGGTGCAGTAACTCAGGAAACGGCTCAGCGCTTTCGAAATATGCTTCTGGCGGTGGTGAATGCGGTACAGCGTGCGCTTGAGCGCGGGCAGCGGTATCGACACTTCCACCAGCGTTCCCATCTCCAGCTGCTCGGCAATCACCCGCCGCGACAGGCAGCTGATCCCCATGCCGTGGCGCACCGCATTTTTAATCGCCTCCGAATTGCCCAGCTCCAGCGCCAGCTCAAACTGCGGCAGGTGCGACAGCAGCAGATAATCGACAATCTCACGCGTGCCGGAACCGTGCTCACGCAGGATCCATGGCGCAGCCGCCAGGCTTTTCAGTGAGACCGGCTGGCTGAGGATCGCGGCACCCGGTGCGGCAAACACCACCAGCTCATCTTCCAGCCACGGCTCGGTGATCAGCTCGGCCATATGGCACGGCCCCTCAATTAAGCCAATATCGACGCGAAAATCCGCCACGGCGGTGATCACATCCTGACTGTTGCCGACGCTCATCTCCAGCGGCAGCGCCGGGAAATCGCGGCGATAGTTAGCGATCATCCCCGGCAGTAGATAGTTGCCAATGGTGCTACTGGCCGACACGCGCAGCGCGCCGTTATCTTCGCGAAACAGCTGCTCGATCTCCAGCGCCTGCTCCAGCAATCCGACCGCGCGCGGATACAGCAGGCGGCCATGCTCGTTAATGACCAGCCGTTTACCGACGCGGTCAAACAGCTGCACGCTGAGCTGCCCCTCCAGATCGGCGAGGGCGGCGCTGACGGCCGACTGCGACAGCGCCAGCACCTGAGATGCCTGGGTGGTCGATCCGCTTTTCAGCACCTCGGTAAAAACTTCCAGCTGGCGCAGCGTGATATGCATAGTTGTTCCTTACTGTTATTGCGGCGCATCGGGCCTCGATCAGACGATGACGCGTTAACACTTATAGTGGTTAATTATAAATATATAATCAATTTCTCTTTTATACCAGCCCCCCTCATTATGTGGATATTGCATAAGGAGAAGAGATCATGGCTGAACTGAATATTACTCATCATCATCCGCGTCCAACGCGTTTTGCTCCCGGCGTATTGCTGGCGCTGGTTATTGCCGCTGCGGCGATCTGGCTGGGCAACCAACCGCATATCGCCGCGCTGGGCCTGGGATCGTTAACGCTGGCGATTATCGGCGGGATCGTGGTCGGTAATAGCGTCTATCCGCGCATTGCCGTGCGCTGTGACAGCGGGGTCGTGCTGGCCAAACAGCGCCTGCTGCGCGCCGGTATCGTGCTGTATGGTTTTCGCTTAACTCTGCAACAGCTTACTGATGTCGGCATTAGCGGTGTGATTATCGATGCGCTGACGCTCAGCTCCACCTTCGTGCTTGCCTGCTGGCTGGGGCAGCGCGTGCTGGGGCTGGACCGTGATACCAGCTGGCTGATCGGCGCGGGTAGCAGCATCTGCGGCGCCGCGGCGGTACTGGCGACCGAGCCGGTGGTGAAAGCGGACCCGGCCAAAGTCGCGGTCGCCATTGCGACAGTAGTGATTTTCGGCACGCTGGCAATCTTTATCTATCCGCTGATGTGGCCGCTGGTGAGCCACTGGCTGCCGCAGGTCAGCGCCAGTGAATTCGGCGTCTATACCGGTTCCACCATGCATGAAGTGGCGCAGGTAGTGGCCGCCGGTCACGCGATTGGCCCGGATGCGGAGAACTCAGCGGTCATCGCCAAACTGCTGCGCGTGATGATGCTTGCGCCGTTCCTGGTGCTGCTGGCAGCGCGGGTGCGCCGCAGTGACAGCAGCAAAAGCAGCGGACCGATTACCTTCCCGTGGTTCGCGCTGATGTTCATTGTGGTCACGCTGTTTAACTCGCTGCATCTGCTGCCGCCGGTGGTGATTAGTTATATCAATCAGCTGGATAACATCTTACTGGCAACGGCGATGGCGGCGCTTGGCCTGACCACCCATGCTGGCTCACTGAAAAAGGCGGGCCTGAAACCCCTGCTGCTCGGACTGATGCTGTTTGTCTGGCTGATTGTCGGTGGCGGTGCGATCAATCTGGCGGTCGCGCATTTGATGGCATAATTCCTGCCGTTTTCCGGTTATGATGATGCGCCTGCATTGCGCAGAATCATTAACAGGAGAACGGCATGAAATATATCGGTGCCCACGTCAGCGCGGCTGGCGGTGTGGATCAGGCGGTACAACGCGCATATGAACTGGAAGCGACTGCTTTCGCGCTCTTTACCAAAAACCAGCGCCAGTGGCGCGCGTCTCCGCTGACTGATGAAGTGATTTCCGCCTTTCGCCTCGCCTGTGAAAAGTATCACTACACGCCCGGGCAGATCCTGCCGCACGACAGCTACCTGATTAACCTCGGCCACCCGGTGAGTGAAGCGCTGGAGAAGTCGCGCGAAGCTTTCCATGATGAAGTAACGCGCTGCATGCAGCTCGGCCTGACGCTGCTGAACTTCCATCCCGGCAGCCATCTGCATCAGATTAGCGAAGAGGATTGCCTGAAGCGTATCGCCGAGTCGATCAATATCGTGCTGGATAAAACCGAAGGGGTGACGGCGGTGATCGAAAACACCGCCGGTCAGGGCAGCAATCTTGGCTTCCGCTTTGAACATCTGGCCGCGATTATCGACGGCGTTGAGGATAAATCCCGCGTCGGCGTCTGCATTGATACCTGCCATGCATTTGCCGGGGGCTACGATCTGCGCACGGAAGATGAGTGCGTGAAAACCTTTGCCGAGTTTGAGCGTATCGTTGGCTTCCAGTATCTGCGCGGGATGCACCTCAATGATGCCAAGAGCGAGTTTAACAGCCGCGTCGACCGTCACCACAGTCTTGGCGAAGGCAACATTGGTAAAACGGTGTTTAGCTGGCTAATGAAGGATGCGCGTTTTGACGGGATCCCGATGATTCTGGAAACCGTTAACCCGGATATCTGGAAAGATGAGATTGCGTGGCTGAAGTCGGAACAGCGTTAAAAAAAGTAGGGGTCAGGCATGCCTGACCCCTTTTGATAACCTGTTACCAGGGCGAGGCATGCCCCGCCCCTACGGTGATAAGATTACACTTTCAGTGCTTCTGCTTCCGGGCGCTTCAGCACCGCGTAAGCCAGGCCAGCAATGAGCGTACCGACGATAATCGCCCCCAGGTAGCCCAGCACCGGGGTAATAGCGCCAGGGATCAGCAGTACAAACAGACCGCCGTGTGGCGCCATCAGTTTGGCACCAATCGCCATCGACATCGCACCCGTTACCGCACCACCGATGATGCAGCAAGGCAGGACGCGCATCGGGTCACGCGCCGCAAACGGAATCGCACCTTCAGAAATAAAGCACAGTCCCAGTACCAGCGCCGCTTTGCCGCCTTCCTGCTGACCCTTGTTGAACTTCTTACGCGCAACCAGCGTCGCCAGGCCCATCGCCAGCGGTGGCACCATACCGGCGGCCATAATCGCTGCCATAGGCGCGTAGGTTTGTGAGCTTAACAGCCCAACGCCGAACGCGTAGGCCACTTTGTTCACCGGGCCGCCCATATCAGTACACATCATGCCGCCGAGAATCGCCCCCAGTACGACCGCGTTGGCGGTACCCAGGTTCGCCAGCCACGCGGTCAGACCGGACATAATGCCGGCAACCGGTGTGCCCACGACATAGATCATCAGCAGACCGGTGATCAGGCTGGCAACCAGCGGAATGATCAGGATCGGCTTCAGCGCTTCCATACTGGTCGGCAGTTTCACCTTCGAGCTGAGGAACTTCGCGGCATAGCCGGCAATGAAACCGGCGATAATCCCACCAAGGAAGCCGGCGTTAATGCTGGTGGCGATCATCCCGCCAATCAGCCCCGGGGTCAGACCCGGACGGTCGGCAATCGAGAAGGCAATAAAACCTGCCAGCACCGGCACCATCAGGGCGAAGGCACTGCCACCCCCGATCTGCATCAGCGCCGCAGCCAGCGTACCCTGCTCTTTAAACGCGGTGATACCAAAGGCAAACGACAGCGCGATGCTCAGACCCCCTGCGACCACCATCGGCAGCATGTAAGAGACGCCGGTCAGCAGATGCCGATAAGCCCCCGCTTTCTCTTTCTTATCTTCGGTAGCGGAAGAGTGGCCGCCCTGCGGCTGATATGGCTTGGCTTCCGCCACGGCCTTATCCAGTTCCTGCGCGGTTTTCTTCAGCGCAAGTCCGGTAGAGGTGCGGTACATCGGCTTGCCGGCAAACTTCGCCAGATCCACTTCAATATCCGCCGCGACGATCACCAGGTCGGCCTCTGCCACCTCTTCCGCAGTGATTGCGTTACCCGCGCCCACTGAACCACGGGTTTCCACCTTCACCCACCAGCCGCGCTTTTTCGCTTCGGTGTCGATGGCTTCCGCCGCCATAAAGGTGTGCGCCACGCCGGTCGGGCAAGCAGTGACGGCCACGATGCGTTTTGGCCCTTTGCTGGCGGCCGCAGCCGGTGCCGGTGCCGCGCTCACCGCTGGCGCAGTGTACGGCTGGGCGTCAGTCTGCGCTTTCGCCAGCACTTGTGCAGGTTCGCGCATCAGCTGCTCGATATCCGCCAGATAGATGGCTTTACCGTTCAGCGTGCTGTCCGCTGGAATATTTTTACCTGCAACAATGACCTGGTCCGCCTCTGCCGGATTATCCGTCAGCGTCAGACCGGCTTTTGCAGCAGCCGCAGTGGTGATATTTTTTGCCAGATAGCCCGTTGCCAGTCCCAGCGAAGAATCGATTATCAGCAGCGTTTTCATTTAGCTTCTCCTGCTGTTAGTTATAGGGTTGTAGGTCGACACGCGCCATCATCGCGGCCAACTGGGTACGATCGGTAACGCCCACGTTGCTCTGGCTGACGGCCATCGCCGCCACTGCCGTTGCAAGACGCAGTGTATGCTCGCTGGATTCGCGCATCAGCAGGCCGTAGATCAGCCCGCCAACCATCGAATCACCGGCACCCACGGTGCTTACAACTTCACAGGCAGGTGGTTTTGCAATCCATTCGCCTGAAGCATTCACCCACAGCGCCCCTTCGGCACCGAGAGAGATCACCACGTGTGCGATACCCTGCTCACGCAGCGCATGTGCTGCTTCAATCACATCTTGTAATGTCGGGAGTTTACGCCCCGCCCAGATTTCCAGCTCGCGGCGGTTAGGCTTGACCAGCCACGGCGCGGCTTTCAGGCCAGCGACCAGCGCCTCACGGCTGCTGTCAAAAATAATGCACGGGCAGTGGGTACGCAGCTGCGTCATCCATTCGGTGAACGCATCCGGATCGACGCCTGCTGGCAGACTGCCGCTGACGCAGACCATGTCGAACTGACCCAGCCAGGTCAGCGAGTCGGCGGTGAAGCGCTCCCAGTCCTGAGCGGTGACTTCAAAACCAGAGAAGTTCAGGTCGGTCACGTCGCCATCTTTTTCAGTCAGCTTTACGTTGATACGCGTGCGCCCTTCCACCACCTGGAAGCGGTTGGCGATGCCAAGGTCGCTAAAAAGGTGCTGGAAGCCGTCCTGATTCTCTTTGCCGAGGAAGCCGCCAACGGTGACGTCGATGCCGAGATCCTTCAGCACTTTGGCCACGTTGATGCCCTTGCCGGCCGCGTGCAGCCCGGTGGTTTTTACCAGGTTGACTTCTCCGCGTTCAACTTCCGGCACGTACCCGACCAGGTCATAGGCCGGGTTGAGGGTAATGGTGGCTACGCGTCTGCTCATGCTGCCCCCTCACCCAGGCCGGAAGCGATGGCGGCGCCGATGGCATCCAGCGCGGCGCGGGCATCTTCACCGCTGGCGGTGAAGCGCAGACGGTGGCCTTTTTTCACGCCCAGCGCGACCACTTTCATCAGGCTGCGGCCGTTAGCGGGCTTGCCGCTGCCGTCGAGGTTAGTCACGGTGACATCACAGTTGAACTGCTTGATCACGCTGACCAGGGCGGTGCCCGGACGGGCATGCAGGCCATGTTCATTACGAATGCTGAACTCTTCGGTCAGCACGTCTGCCTGTTCGGACACTTCGCTGGTTAACAGCGCGAGGATCCCGGCGGCATCGGCGCTCAGCAGGCGATCGGCTTTCTGCTGGATCAGCAGATCGCTTAAATAGTTGAGCACGGTTAATGGCTGGTCATCGGCGACGGATACGGTGATCAGCAGCTGTGCAGTTTCACCATTAACATCAAATGGTGCGGCAGCGCGGCTGATTGCCACGGCGCTGGCGAGGTTACCGCTGGTGCTGTCGCTCAGCCAGATGCCCTGCCCGAGGTTCAGCGGCTTACCGGCAATCACGCAGGTCAGGAATGAGGCATCTACCGCGCCCGCCTGCTGTAAACGCCCGGCGTTCAGCGCCTGCAGGGTCATCAGATCGCTGGCTGCAACGTCGGTGGCAATCAGCGAGGTATCAAATTTGAATTCGGCGGCCAGCTTCTCACCCATCAGGATGCTGCGCAGAGTTTCGGCGGAGTCGGCCGTTTTCAGCTGTTCCGTTACGCTGTCATCGCTCAGTACGTGCGTCAGCTGGCGCAGCAGTGCCAGATGCTCGTCAGACTTCGCCGCAATGCCGATCACCACATAGGCGGTCTGATCGTCACCCCAGGCGATGCCCTGCGGGAACTGGAATACCTGCACACCGGTTTTCAGCACCAGGTCGCGGGTATCGGTGGTACCGTGCGGAATAGCGATGCCGTTACCCAGATAGGTAGAGGTCTGCTGTTCACGCGCCAGCATGCCGTTTACGTAGCCTTCGCCCACGTTACCTGCTGCGGTCAGCGCGGCAGCAACCTGACGAATGGCATCCTGTTTGTCGCCGGCCTGGGCACCAGGCTTAATGGCGTTGAGTTCTAACTGGAACATGGTTCTCCTCGCTGCTGAATTTGAATCGTTTCAGCTAATTTGAGAAAAAAAGCGCTATCACCTTGATAACAACCTGAAGCGACAACGCTGAAACGTTTCAATGAGTTTGGTCCCGTTAGCGGATCCGTTGCAAGTTTTACTGTGAACGGCGTAGCAGATTTTTGATGTCCCGCACATTTCATCAAGGTTTTTCGGAAAAAGAGCCCCTTAACTCAAATAGCTGAAGGCCTGCTGAAGCCAGACGGCACAGGGCTTTATTGTGCAAAAAGTGCGTTAATTCCACACACTTGCGCAAAGGATTGCAAAAGCATTCCCGCCCGCTGGATAACGGCGTAAAATCTCGCCGTTTTTCCTTATCAGGCCCGATTACCCCATGCAAATACCCGCTGCACCCGCCAGAACCTTGCCCGGCAACCGCTCGCTGGCCTTCCTCGTGGTGGCATTTATCTCTGGCCTCGCCGGGGCGCTGCAGACCCCGACCCTCAGCCTGTTTCTCACCACCGAAGTGCAGGTGCGGCCTTTTATGGTTGGGCTGTTTTTCACCTTTAATGCGGTCATTGGCATTCTGGTCAGCCAGCTGCTGGCGCGTTACTCGGACCGTAAAGGCGACCGAAAAACGCTGATCCTTTACTGCTGCCTGCTCGGTGCGCTGGCTTCCCTGCTGTTTGCCTGGAACCGCAACTACTTCGTGCTGCTACTCACTGGCGTGCTGCTTTCCAGCTTTGGCAGCAGCGCGACCTCGCAAATGTTTGCGCTGGCGCGTGAGCACGCCGATAAAACCGGGCGCGAGAGCGTGATGTTCAGCTCGGTGATGCGCGCACAGATTTCTCTGGCGTGGATGATAGGCCCACCTTTAGCCTTTGCGCTGGCGCTAGGCTATGGTTTCCGCACCATGTATCTCACCGCCGCCATTGCCTTTGTGCTGTGCGCGGTCATTGTTCGCTACCTGCTGCCGTCAATGCGCAAAACGACGCAGGTGACCGCAAAACCCATTCAGGCGCCGCGCCAGCACCGCCGCGCTACCCTGACGCTGTTTATCGCCTGCACCCTGATGTGGTCCTGCAACGGGCTGTATCTGATTACCATGCCGCTATACGTAGTCAATGAACTGCATCTGCCGGAGAAGCTGGCGGGGATAATGATGGGGCTGGCGGCCGGGCTGGAGATCCCGATCATGCTGCTGGCGGGCTATTACGCTAAGCGCTTTGGCAAACGCCTTTTAATGCGCATCGCCGCCGTTGCCGGGCTGCTGTTTTACACCGGCACGCTGCTGTTTGATGGTGAGATGCAGATGCTGGTGTTGCAGGGGCTGAACGCGGTGTTTATCGGTATCCTCGCGGGTATTGGCATGATCTACTTCCAGGATATGATGCCCGGCCAGGCCGGAGCGGCCACTACGCTGTTCACCAACTCAACGCGGATGGGCTGGATTGTTGGCGGCGCGCTGGCGGGTGCCGTGGCGCAGTTCTGGAGCTATCATGGCGTATTGTGGTTTGCGGTGGTGATGATGGCGGCAGCAATCGCCTGCCTGTTACGCGTGCCGGAACCAAAAGTGCAGAGTTGTGAAGTGGCACAAGGGTAATTCAGGGGGCGGTTTGCGCCTCCAGATCCAGCAGAAACACCATCGCCTGCTGGCGGCTACTGCCGCACATCGTCGATTCCGGCTGCAGCCCGGCACAGACTTTGGGCCGCAGCGGGGAGGCGAATATTTTGCAGCGCGACTGGCTGTCGAGCTGCACGCAGGGTGTGTTTGCCGGTTTGCCGTTCGGCATGCCGGGAATAGGCGATGAAATTGACGGTGCTGTACAGCAGGCACCACATCCGACACGACATTCCATCACTGACCCCCCTGTAATAAGATCGCGACAATAGCAGCTCGCCCTGCTGAATACTATTGTTTAACGATGGCCCGATCGGGTCGACCAAAAAAGAAGGTCGCCCCCTGCGATCTCCCGAGATTTTGATGATCTTCCGACCAGATATTTTCACTGCGCCATCTTGCCTGGCGGCAGCGGCACGAGTAACGTGTCGCGATAATTTATCCTCTTCACGACGAGACCTGTTTTATGCCAAGAGCGAACGAAGTTAAAAAGGGCATGGCGATCAATTACAACGGCAAGCTGCTGTTAGTCAAAGATATTGATGTACAAAGCCCCAGCGCCCGTGGCGCGTCTACCCTTTATAAGATGCGCTTTACCGATGTGCGTACCGGCCTGAAAGTCGAGGAGCGCTTCAAAGGCGATGACCTTCTCGACACCATCCAGCTAAGCCGCCGTCAGGTCACCTTCTCCTATATTGACGGTGACGAGTACGTGTTTATGGATGACGAAGACTACACCCCTTACAACTTTAAGCAGGAGCAGATTGAAGATGAGCTGCTGTTCCTGCCGGAAGGCGGCATTCCGGGTATTCAGGTGCTGACCATGGACGGCCAGATTCTGGCGCTGGAGCTGCCGCAAACGGTGGACATGGAAATCGTTGAAACCACGCCTGGCATTAAAGGCGCTTCCGCCAGCGCCCGCACCAAACCGGCCAAAATGAGTACCGGCCTGGTGGTGCAGGTGCCGGAATACCTGAGCAACGGCGACAAAATCCGCATTCACATCCCGGAACGCCGTTACATGAGCCGCGCTGACTAGCCTTCGCCTGCGACCATAAAAAAAGGCGCGGTCTGATGACGGCGCCGCTGATGTTATGTTATAACAACTTGATCATGATTACTGATACTCTACCGTGACAATCCCCACTCTTCGCTGCGCATCAATCCAGTGGATTTTGCTGCTGCCGATATTGTAGGGCAACTGCTGTGCGGTCGTGCTGTTCAGTGCCAGCGTGCTGACTTTTGTCTTGCCGTTGCGCTGACAGGAGACATTAACCTGGGTTTTATTCACATCGGAATCGCAGAGAGACTCAACGATACTGCCTTGAAAATTAATAACACCCGAACCGCTCGTTGATTGACTATTCCCTGCCATAACACTGCTCGTCCATGAGGCGAATAGCACCACGGCCGCAGCCGAAAGAATGCTTTTCATGCTCACCTCATCGTTTATTGTGTTCCTTATTAGGATAGCCAATTACAATTAGTTACATGATGAAAACAAATCACGGTAAAGAACGATAAATATCATTAAAGTTTCTTCAAGGAGTGCCGATGACCCGCGTAAATCTGATTACTGGCTTTCTCGGAAGCGGAAAAACCACCACCCTGCGCCATCTGCTGGCCAGCAAACCTGCAGGTGAAAACTGGGCGGTGCTGGTAAATGAGTTCGGCGAAATCGGTATCGATGGTGCCCTGCTGGCGGAGAGCGGCGCGGTTCTGAAGGAAATACCCGGCGGATGCATGTGCTGCGTCAACGGCCTGCCAATGCAGGTCGGGCTAAATATGCTGCTCAAGCAGACCCGGCCCGACCGCCTGCTGATTGAACCCACCGGCCTTGGCCACCCTAAACAGATCCTGGATATGTTATCGGCGGCGGTATATCAGCCGTGGATCGATCTGCGCGCCACGCTTTGCCTGCTTGATCCGCGCCAGCTGGAGGATAATCGCGTAGTAGAAAATGAAAACTTCCGCGATCAGCTGGCCGCCGCCGATATCATTATTGCCAATAAGCAGGATCGCTGGGACGAAGTCACGCAAACGGCGCTCAGCCAGTGGCAGCAGGATTTCGGCCAGGCGCGGCCGCTGGTGCGCACCTCTCAAGGCACCATCGACGCCGCCCTGCTCGATCGGCCGCGCAGCAATCAGCAGGTATTACCCTCCCCTTTGCACCACCATCACGGCGCCCCCTCACCGCTGGCCTCGCTGCGGCTGAATGAAAATTCCCGCTGGCGCCGCGCGCTGAATCAGGGCCAGGGCTACTATGCGGCGGGCTGGATTTTCGACAGTGACACCGTATTCGACACCATCGGCCTGCTTGAATGGGCGCGACTGGCGCCCGTTTCGCGCGTAAAGGGCGTGCTGCGGATCGCCGAGGGCCAGGTGAGCATTAACCGCCAGGGCGCCGACTTCCATATCGAAACCCGCCAGTTGCCGCCGCCGGACAGTCGGATTGAGCTTATTCACCAGGAACAGTCCGACTGGAATATTTTACAAAGTGCTTTGTTGAGCCTTCGTTTATAATGTCAGGCATACTCTACGCCGCGACATTTCTTAATAAATCCTTAATCACAATGACAACTAAACGCCTGCTAACAATACTGGCCCTGAACGCTGCGGGCTTTGCGCTGTTCTTCTCGTGGTATCTGCCGGAGAATCATGGCCAGTGGTTTATCCTCGACAAGACGATTTTCTACTGGTTTAACCAGCATCTGGTGACTAACCAGGCCCTGCTGTGGCTGGTAGCCATCACCAACTTCCGCGCGTTTGACGGCGTGTCGCTGCTGGCGATGGGTGCGCTGTATCTGCACTTCTGGCGCCGTGAAACCCCACAGGGGCGCCGCCGGATGTTGGCGATTGGCATCACGATGCTGATTACCGCGGTCGGTCTGAACCAGTTAGGGCATTTGATCCCGGTCTCTCACGGCAGCCCGACGAAGTTCTTCCCGGACGTCAACCACGTGACCAGGCTGACCGGCATCCCGACTAAAGACTCCTCTGCGGACAGCTTCCCGGGCGATCACGGCATGATGCTGATGATATTCGCCTGCTTTATGCTGCGTTATTTCACCCGTCGCGCGTTTGCCGTCGCTGTGGTTATCGTGCTGGTATTTGCTCTGCCGCGCGTAATGATTGGCGCCCACTGGTTTACCGATATCGCCGTGGGATCGTTATCGATAGTGCTGGTTGGTATGAGCTGGTGGCTGATCACTCCGGCGAGTGATTATCTGGTGAACTGGCTGGATCGAAACCTGCCGGGAAAATATAAGCCGCAGAAATAATTTATCGGCAGTAGCGAAACGGCGGGGAATATTTCCTCGCCTGCTGCTGCGATCATTGAAATTAATTAGTCTGCTAACGAAGCGTGATAAATAGAATTTATTATGCCCTGGCCCGCACAAAATCCTCTGATTTTCCCATCCGTCCAGCCCGATAATTCTGATTTTAACTTGACTATGAGCGCGTTGTTGCATAATTGCACTTAGGTGCACACGGTTGCGCTGCAAATTGACGATAATGTAACCAATTCGTTGCGTAATGATTTCACATCACAAAAACCTATAAAAAACTGCTTAAAACCCCTCGCCATGCGGCTTGTAATCGGTTAACCTCACTTTCAATTAGACGATCTGGCTAAAGTATTTCGGTAAGTTACATTTTAAAGTGTGCTAAATCACACATTTTAACGTTTTCCGAATTGTCTTAGCTCACTGGACTAATTAATCTCGTTTCGCTCCGTCACTTTTCTAACGACTTGGTCGTTAAGGACTTCAAGGGATCACAAACATAATGGTCAAGTCTCAACCTATTCTGAGATATGTTTTGCGGGCGCTCCCCGCTGTCGCGTTAGCGGCGCTGTTGTCAGCATGTAGTTCGAACAGCGGACACAATGTACAAACTGATACTCATGCAGTTAAAAGCCAGAACGGTTTTTTACTTCAAGCGTCTCAGGATGAATTCGAACAGATGGTTCAGAATGTGGATATCAAATCCCGCCTGATGGACCAGTACGCGGACTGGAAAGGTGTGCGATACCGCTTAGGCGGTACCAGCAAGCGCGGCGTTGATTGCTCCGCCTTTGTACAGAACACGTTCCGTGAGCAGTTTGGCCTGGATCTGCCCCGCTCGACCTATGAGCAGGAAGATACCGGTAAAAGTATTCAGCGCACGAAATTGCGCCCGGGTGATTTAGTTCTGTTCCGTGCAGGCTCTACGGGTCGTCATGTCGGTATTTATATCGGTAATGATAACTTCGTTCATGCCTCCACCAGCAGCGGTGTGATGATTTCTAACCTGAATGACTCATACTGGAAAAATCGCTACCGCGATGCACGTCGCGTACTGAGCCATACGCAAAGCTAACTTCCGATCTCCTGAAGTTCGCGAAACACGAGATATGAAAACGCTGCCCAGGCAGCGTTTTTTTTTGCCTGATTTTCAGCGCAAATAGCGGCGCTGAAAAAGGATTGATACACATCAATAATCATAGAGACAGAACGGCCAGCGCCGTTATATTCTCATGGGCTTCACCAGAGAGCAGTATTTGACGACAACATAATAAGAACCGGCGAAAACGGGAGAAAACACCCAATGCCACTCACCACCACCGTCAGGCGGCATGTGACGCATCCGCGCAGGATAATCTGCCTGAGTGCGGCAATGGGGCTGCTCTTTTTTCTGTTATTTGTTGCTATCACGCTGATCCTGACCTGGAACCGGCGCTCCGAAGGCCATAACCGGCTTGCCGGATATACGCAGTCTTATGTCATCAACGTTTTCGATGAGCTGAAAACCACCCTGTTGCCCTTGCAGGGCGCGACGCAGGCTCCCTGTGAGCAGGTTCGCAGTGATTTAACCCAGCGCGCGGCCTTTGCGGCCAATATTCGCGCCATCCTGCTGGTGAAAGATCACAGCGCTTTTTGTTCATCCGCCACCGGCCCCATGGCGCTGGATATCGATGAAATCTCACCCGAAACCGACGCCAGCCGTGCCGTGGATATTCGCCTGATCCCCGGAACGCCAATGGTGCGCAACACACCCGCTATCGTGCTGTGGCTGAAGAATGCTTCCCAGCCCGGCAGTGGGATTTTTACCACGCTGAATATCAACCTGACCCCTTACCTGCTGCTCGCTTCGCGCCAGCAGGAGATCAGCGGTATGGCGATTGCCGCCGGGCAGAGGGCGCTGACCACCTGGAATGACAAAGTGGTCAACCGCAGTCAGCTGCCCGCCAGCCCGCTGCGTAAAATCGCCATTACGGGCTATCCACTCACGCTCTATCTGTATGGTGAAGTGCTGCCCGGGCGCGATGTTCATATTATTTTGCTGGCCGGGTTGCTGCTGGGCGTGCTGATTACCTGCGGCTGCTTCCTGCTGTTGACCCTGCGCCTGCGCCCCGGCAAGGAGATCCTGCTGGGGATTAAGCGCGGCGAGTTTCACGTTGAGTACCAGCCGGTCATTGATGCCAGCAGCGGCAAACCCTACGCGATCGAAGCACTGCTACGCTGGACGCATCCGACCGAGGGACGCATTCCACCGGACTCCTTTATCAGCTACGCCGAAGGGCAAAACCTGATCGTCCCACTGACCCGCCATCTGTTTCGCCTGGTGGCGCGCGATGCTCATCGCCTGCGTCACGCCGTGCCTAAGGGCACCAAAATGGGTGTTAATCTCTCCCCTGCTCATCTGGTTCATCCGACCTTCCGTCAGGACGTCAACGACTGGATCAGCGCGATGCCAGCAGACCACTTTGGCTATGTGTTTGAGATTACCGAACGCTCCATGGTGGCTGAGGCAAATGCCGACGAGGTGTTTGACTGGATCCGCGAGCGCGGGATCAAGATTGCCATTGATGATTTCGGCACCGGGCACAGCGCCCTGATCTATCTGGAAAAGTTCCAGTTTGACTACCTGAAGATTGACCGTGGCTTTGTGCAGAGCATTGGCATGGAGACGGTAAACTCACCGGTGCTGGACACCGTGCTGAGCCTGGCGAAAAAGCTGAATCTCAAGACCGTGGCCGAAGGGGTGGAAACCGGCGAACAGGCGCTGTGGTTAATTAACCGCGGCGTGACGCATATGCAGGGTTACCTGTTCAGTCGTCCACGCGGTGTGGCGCAGCTGATCGAATATTATCTGCAGCAGCAGGCACCGGCGAAAACTCTCAGACGTCGCGATTAGCCGGTACTGTCAAAACGGGTAAAAAGCCTTTAATATCATTGCTCCGCCCGGCTAATGGTGTCAGGCTTACGCAGATTACTGACCCCTCACAGGTGGGAGCCGATGAAACCATGATTGCGCGTATTGTTGCCCTGACTTTATTTGGCCTGACCGCCAGCGTTGCGCAGGCGGAAAAGATTAATGTGAGCTACAGCTTTGCTCAGCTGGGTACAGCGAAATACGCCAGCGGTTTCAACCACTTTGATTATGCCGACCCGGCCGCACCGAAAGGCGGCACTATTACCCTCTCCGCCATTGGCACCTACGACAACTTTAACCGTTACGCCATGCGCGGCAACCCGGCCGTAGGAACGGAGTCGCTGTACGACACGCTGTTTACCTCCTCGGATGATGAAACCGGCAGCCTTTACCCGCTGGTGGCCGAGTTCGCGCGCTACCCGGATGATTACCGCTGGGTTGAGGTCAGTATCAATCCGCGCGCACGTTTCCACGACGGTACGCCGATTACCGCTGAAGATGCGGCCTTCACCTTTAAACTGTTTATGACCCAGGGCGTGCCGCAGTATCGCGTGATCTATAAGGGCGTAACGGCAAAAGCCATTTCGCGCCTGACGGTACGTTTTGAGCTGCCAAAGTCGGACCGTGATCAGATGCTCTCTTTGCTGTCGTCGAAAGTTTTTCCGAAAAGCTTCTGGAAAGATCACAACCTCGCCGACCCGCTGCCGTCACCGCCACCGTCCAGCGGTCCGTACCGCATCACTGCCTATAAAGTGGGCCAGTCCGTCACTTATACGCGGGTGAAAAACTACTGGGCTGCAAACCTGCCGGTGAATAAAGGTCGCTACAATTTCGACACCATGCGTTATGACTACTATCTGGACGATAATGTCGCCTTTGAAGCGTTTAAGGCCGGGGCGTTTGATTTCCGCGCCGAAGGCTCGGCCAAGAAATGGGCTACGCAGTACAGCGGCAATAACTTTGCACGCGGCTATATCGTTAAGGATGAGGTACCTAATACCGTCAGCACTGATACCCAGTGGCTGGCGTTTAATATCCAGAAGCCGCAGTTTGCCGACCGCCGGGTGCGTGAAGCACTCTCCCTGCTGTTCAATTTTGAATGGATGAACAAAGCGCTGTTCTATAACGCCTACCGGCGCGTCGACAGCTATTTCCAGAACACCGAATATGCGGCGCGCAGCTACCCGGATGCCAAAGAGCTGGAAATTTTAGGGCCGTTAAAGGGCCAGTATCCGGCGGAGGTGATTGATAAGATCTATCAGCCGCCAAAGTCGGACGCTTCTGGCTACGATCGTGGCAAACTGATGCAGGCGCTGGATTTGCTGAAGCAGGCGGGCTGGGAGCTGAAAAATCAGCAGCTGGTGAATGTGAAAACCGGCCAGCCATTCCGCTTCGAACTGCTGCTGCGCAGCGGTGGCAACGACCAGTGGGTGCTGCCGTTCCAGCATAATCTGGCGCGTATTGGCATTACCATGAACGTGCGCCAGGTTGACAGCTCGCAGTATCTGGCGCGCCTGCGCAAGCGCGATTTCGATATGCTGCCTACGCGCTACCTGGCGTTTGCCACGCCGGATGCGCAGCTGCAGATTGTCTGGGCTTCGGCCTATATCGACTCGTCATGGAACACGCCGGGCGTGACCAGCCCGCTGGTGGATAATCTGATTGCGCAGATTGTGCAGCATCAGGGCGACAAAAATGCCCTGCTGCCGCTGGGCCGCGTGCTGGATCGCGTGCTGCTGTGGAACTATTACATGATCCCGATGTGGTATGCCGCCAACGATCGCTATGCGTACTGGAACAAGTTCTCGATGCCGACCACGCGCCCGACCTATGCGCAGGGCATCGACAACTGGTGGTACGATGTCAATAAAGCCGCACAGCTGCCGGCGCAACGTCGTTAAGGAGCCAGACTGTGGGTGCTTATTTAATTCGTCGCTTATTACTGATTATTCCCACGCTGTGGGCGATTATTACTATCAACTTCTTTATTGTGCAGATTGCCCCCGGCGGCCCGGTCGATCAGGCGATTGCCAATATTCAGTTCGGCCAGACCACCGGCATGCCTGGCGCCGCCGGAGAGGGCGCGGCGCACGGGCGCAGTTCGCTCAATGCCTCACCGGGCGACAATCAGTATCGCGGCTCGCGCGGGCTGGACCCGGAGGTAATCGCGGAGATCACCAAACGCTACGGCTTTGATAAGCCGCTGCACGAGCGCTACTTCACCATGCTATGGAACTACATTCGTTTCGACTTCGGTGACAGCCTGTTCCGCAGCAGCTCGGTGATCCAGCTGATTAAAGAGAGCCTGCCGGTTTCGGTGACGTTAGGGCTGTGGAGCACGCTGATCATCTACCTGGTGTCGATCCCGCTGGGGATCAAAAAGGCGGTGCGCAACGGCAGCGCGTTTGATATCTGGAGCAGCACGCTGATCATTGTCGGCTACGCCATCCCCTCTTTCCTGTTTGGTATCATCATGATCGTGCTGTTTGCCGGCGGCAGCTACCTCGACTGGTTCCCGCTACGTGGCCTGGTATCCCCGCAGTTCGACACGCTGCCGTGGTACGGCAAGGTCACAGATTATCTGTGGCATATCTGCCTGCCGGTGCTGGCAACCGTGATTGGTGGCTTCGCTACGCTGACCATGCTGACGAAAAACTCGTTTATGGATGAGATCCGCAAGCAGTATGTGGTGACCGCACGCGCAAAGGGGCTGGACGAGAAAAAGATCCTTTATCGCCACGTGTTCCGCAATGCCATGCTGCTGGTGATTGCCGGGTTTCCGGCCACCTTTATCAGCATGTTCTTTACCGGGTCGCTGCTGATTGAAGTGATGTTCTCGCTCAACGGCCTCGGGCTGCTTGGCTATGACGCCACCATCCAGCGCGATTACCCGGTGATGTTCGGCACGCTGTATATTTTCACCCTGATCGGCCTGCTGCTCAATATTCTCAGTGATATCACCTATACGCTGGTCGACCCACGTATTGATTTTGAGGGCCGCTAATGAGCCGTTTAAACCCGATTAATCAGGCGCGCTGGGCGCGATTCCGCCATAACCGCCGCGGCTACTGGTCGCTGTGGGTTTTTGCCGTGCTGTTTGCCCTGTCGCTGGGCGCAGAGCTGCTGGCCAACGATAAGCCGCTGGTGGTGCACTATCACGACCGCACCTATTTCCCGCTGCTGGTGAACTATACCGAAAGCGACTTCGGCGGCCCGCTGGAGACCCCGGCGGATTATCAGGATCCTTGGCTGAAATCGCGGCTGGCAGCAAACGGCTGGGCAATCTGGGCGCCGGTGCGCTTTGGTGACGACACCATTAACTTTGCCACCGATGTTCCCTTCCCTTCCCCCCCTCGGCGCAGAACTGGCTGGGCACCGATGCCAATGGCGGCGACGTGCTGGCGCGCATTCTTTACGGCGCCCGCATCTCGCTGCTGTTCGGGCTGATGCTGACGCTGGCCTCCAGCGTGATTGGCATCCTCGCCGGCGCGATTCAGGGCTATTTCGGCGGCAGGGTCGACCTGTGGGGCCAGCGCTTTATTGAAGTGTGGTCGGGCATGCCGACGCTATTCCTGATTATCCTGCTCTCCAGCGTGATCCAGCCCGGCTTCTGGTGGCTGCTGGGCATCACCGTGCTGTTTGGCTGGATGAGCCTGGTGGGGGTGGTGCGTGCCGAATTCCTGCGCACGCGTAACTTTGACTATATCCGCGCCGCGCAGGCGATGGGCGTCAGCGACTGGCGCATTATGTCGCGCCATATGCTGCCCAATGCGATGGTCGCCACGCTCACCTACCTGCCCTTTATTCTCTGCGGCTCAATCACGACGCTGACTTCGCTCGATTTCCTCGGTTTTGGTTTACCGATGGGTTCGCCGTCGCTGGGTGAGCTGCTGCTGCAGGGCAAAAACAACCTGCAGGCGCCGTGGCTTGGCCTGACCGCTTTCTTCTCGCTGGCGATCCTGCTGTCACTGTTAATATTTATCGGCGAAGCGGTGCGCGACGCCTTTGACCCCAGCAAGGTGTATTGATATGGCACTACTCTCGATTCAGGATCTGAGCATTGCCTTTCGTCAGGGCGCGCAAGAGCGCCGCGTGCTCGAGGGGCTGTCGCTGTCGGTCGATGCCGGAGAGACGCTGGCGCTGGTCGGCGAGTCCGGCTCCGGAAAAAGCGTCACCGCCCTGTCGGTGATGCGCCTGCTGCCAACGCCGCCGGTAGTATATCCGCAGGGTGATATTCTGTTTGCCGGGCAGAGCGTGCTGCACGCCGATGAGCGCACGCTGCGCGGCCTGCGCGGTAACCGCATCGCGATGATCTTTCAGGAGCCGATGGTGTCGCTTAATCCGCTGCACAACATCGAAAAGCAGCTGTACGAGGTGCTGTCGCTGCACCGCGGCATGCGCCGTGAAGCCGCACGGGCCGAGATGCTCAGCTGCCTTGATCGCGTGGGCATCCGCAATGCCGCGCAGCGCCTGAGTGATTTTCCGCATCAGCTTTCCGGGGGTGAACGTCAGCGCGTGATGATCGCCATGGCGCTGCTGACCCAGCCTGAATTGTTGATCGCCGATGAACCCACCACCGCGCTGGATGTGACGGTGCAGGCGCAGATCCTGGTGCTGCTGAAAGAGCTGAAGCAGGAGATGAATATGGGCCTGCTGTTTATCACGCACAATCTGAATATCGTGCGCCAGCTGGCGGACAGCGTCACGGTGATGCGCAACGGTCAGGCGGTCGAACATAATCGCACCCAGCAGCTGTTCAGCGCACCACAGCATCCCTATACGCAAAAGCTGCTGGACTCCGAGCCGGAAGGCCAGCCTGACCCGGCTGACAGTGCTGCGGAGCCGCTGCTGCGGGTAGAGAATCTGCAGGTGGCCTTCCCAATCAAACAGGGGCTGATGAAGCGCACTGTGGGCTATCACCACGCGCTGAAGTCACTGAGCTTTACGCTGCGCCCGGGTGAGAGCCTTGGGCTGGTGGGGGAATCCGGCTCTGGCAAAAGCACCACCGGGCTGGCCCTGCTGCGCCTGCTGCATTCGCAGGGTGAGATCTGGTTTAAACAGCAGCCGCTGCATTTGTGGAACCGTAAAAAGATGCTGCCGGTTCGCCGTCAGATCCAGGTGGTGTTCCAGGATCCAAACTCATCGCTCAACCCGCGCCTCAACGTGCTGCAGATTATCGCCGAGGGTCTGCAGGTGCACCATCCCGAGCTGAATGAAGCCGAGCGCGAGGCGCGCGTGATAACCGCTATGGAAGAGGTTGGGCTGGATCCGGCTACGCGCCAGCGCTATCCGTCAGAGTTTTCCGGCGGTCAGCGCCAGCGTATTGCCATTGCGCGCGCCCTGATCCTGCAGCCGCAGCTGATCATCCTGGATGAACCGACCTCATCGCTCGACCGTTCGGTGCAAAAGCAGATCCTCGCGCTACTGAAAAATCTTCAGCAGCAGCACCGGCTGGCCTATATCTTTATCAGCCACGATCTGCGCGTGGTGCGGTCGTTATGCCATCAGGTGGTGGTGTTGCGGCAGGGAGAGGTGGTGGAACAGGGCATGTGCGAAAGCGTGTTTAGCGCGCCAGCGCAGGAGTATACGCGCCAGCTGCTGGCGTTAGCCTGAGAACGGCTCGGCAATGCCTACGCCAAAGTTTTTCAGACGGCAGGTGGTGGCGCATTCGTCTTCGCGCTGGACGAACAGGCAAGGCTCCCCTTCCCACTCCAGCACCGAACAGCTGAGCTGAATTTCAGCCAGCGCGGCCTCAATCTTCTGCATAATTTCCCACGCAGAAGCCCCGCTATGGCTGAGCAGGCGCAGCCCGATCACATCGTCATCGCTGTTCAGGAGGTTGAGTGCGCGTGGTTCGACAGCCATGCCAACAGGCCCGGCGCACCAGCGATAGCTTTGCGGCAAACGATGTACTACTGAATGTTGTAACGTATTCAACAGGGTTCCCCAGAGCGAATTTTAAACAATATTTTCACAAATAATTCACAAGGTAAATCATCAATTGGCGCCAGCAAAGCAACTCATTAATAACTGGCACTATTTACCCTGCAACTGCTTACCCTTCAGCGGGATAAATCCTGCGTTCGGCGGTTTTTTTGAGAGCTACCTCTCATTTATTCGTTATATTTACCGCGTTCGCCGGGCAATCACAACCAATTTTGCTGCAATCTGGTTACTTATTGCGAAATATTTTTACAAATAATCAACATATTGAGCAGGGTTTTAGTGGGGAAGCCAGGTGATATGGCTCGAGCGGAGAAAGGCTCTTCATTGGGGACGGTGCAGATCCTCGGCACGGGGCGACCGGGAAAATAGGTCTTCATCGGGGACGGCGCAGATCCTCGGCACGGGGCGACCGGAAAAAATGGTCGCCCCCTACGGCGGGCGATTACACTGTAGGGGCTGACCCTCTTTTTCGGTCAGCCCGGGGTCAGCCTGGAGTCAGCCCGGGGTCAGCCCACCCTATCCGATTTACGTGGCCGTGAAGCGTAGGTAAACAGCACAATCGACACGGTCGCACAGATAAAGATCGCGCCCACCATCGGCCATGCGCTGTTGAAGGTGATCAGCGACAGCAGTGCGCCAGCCAGCGCCCCCACGCCAAAGCGCAGCGTGCCCGCCAGCGAAGACGCAGTACCGGCCATATGTGGAAACTCTTCCAGGATCACCGCCATTGCATTGGATGACACCATCGCCACGCAGCCGATAAACATCGCCACGCCAAACACCAGCGGCAGGAAGCCGAGGTTCAGCGCGCTAACGATCACCATCCAGACGCCCATGGTGAACTGGATCAGCAGCCCAAGGCGGAACATCACCAGCGGCCCAAAACGGCGCACGCAGCGGCTGTTAAGCAGCGTCATCAGGAACAGAAACACCACGTTAAGCGCAAAGTAATAGCCGAAATCCTGCGGCGAGATGTGGTTCAGTTCGATGTAAACAAACGGACCGGCATTGAGGAACGAGAACAGCCCGGCAAACGAGAAGCCGCTCGCCAGCATGTAGCTGAATACGCGCTTATGGCGGAACAGCGACAGGAAATTACGCAGGGTGGTGCGCAGGTTAAACTTCTGGCGTTGATCGTGCGGTAACGTCTCTTTGATCTGGGTCACCACCATCACGGTGGTGATGACGGCCGCGGCCGAAATGGTCCAGAAAATCGCGTGCCAGCTCCAAATCAGCAGCAGCCAGCCGCCGACAATCGGTGCCAGCAGCGGTGCAATAGTGGTGACCAGCATCACGAAAGACATCATGCGTGAAAACTCCTCTTTCGAGTAAGTGTCACGCATCAGGGCGCTGATCACCACGCTGCCGGCCGCCGCCGACAGGCCATGCATAAAGCGCAGGACAATCAGCTGATCGATGGTCTGCGCCATGGCACAGGCCCCGGCAGCAATCGCAAAGATCAGCGTGCCAACGGCAATCACCGGTTTGCGGCCAAAGCTGTCCGCCAGCGGGCCATATACCAGCTGCCCGAGCGCGAAGCCAAGAATATAGGCGTTTAGCGTCATCTGTACGCTGCCCGCAGAGACCGAGAATTCGCGGGCGATTTGCGGCAGCGCCGGAAGATACATATCAATCGACAGCGGCATTAACATCGCCAGCAGTCCGAGGATCACCACCAGACCCACAGAGGAATTCTTATCCTTAGCCACGCACCCACCCTTTAAAAAAGTCTTAACGCGCCAAACCGACGCTGGCAATTTCTTCTTCTGTTAACGGACGGTATTCACCCGGTTCCATATCCGCATCCAGGGCAATCGCGCCGATGCGCTCACGGTGCAGGGCCACCACGTGGTTGCCGACGGCGGCGAACATACGTTTAACCTGGTGGTAGCGCCCTTCGCTAATGGTCAGGCGCACCGTCTGCGGGTCAATCACTTCCAGCGTCGCCGGTTTGGTCAGGGTCTTCTCATTATGCAGCTGCACGCCGTCGGCAAACTGCCGGGCAGTATCGTCAGAGAGCGGCGATTCCAGCGTCACCAGATAGGTTTTCTCGCAGTGATGGCGTGGAGAGGTAATGCGGTGCGACCACTGACCATCATCGGTCATCAGCACCAGCCCGGTGGTGTCGATATCCAGACGCCCAGCGGCGTGCAGTTTGTAAGCGGTCGGTTCAGCGAGGAAATAGAGCACCGTCGGGTGATCCGGGTCATCCGTTGAGCAGACATAGCCCTGCGGCTTATTCAGCATAAAGTAGCGCGGCCCCACCTGAACGTGCAGCGGGTTGCCGTCATATTCTACTGCGCTTTCCGCGCTGAGTTTAAAGGCACCACTGCGTACCACTTCACCGTCAACGGTGATTTTATTGGCGCGAAGTTCGCGTGCGGCGATGGCGCGGCTGACTTCCAGCTGCTGGGAAATAAATTTATCAAGTCGCATTAACTCTGCACTGCCTGTTATTTGGGGTGAAAACGGAAAATTATGTCTTGGATGTGGCGCTGAACGCTCATCCAGAATGGAATGCACATTATAGCGGTAGAAACCCACAAGGCACAGAGGGGATCGTACTCGCAAAGTAATTTCGTGGCATAATATGCCTTTGTTGCTGCTTTACGAGTGTTCATGTCGTTTACCCTACGCCCCTATCAGCAGGAAGCAGTGGATGCCACCATCAGCTACTTCCGCCGCTCCAGCCAGCCCGCCGTCATTGTGCTACCGACCGGTGCCGGAAAAAGTCTGGTGATTGCCGAACTGGCACGCGTGGCGCGCGGACGCGTGCTGGTGCTGGCGCACGTTAAGGAACTGGTGGCGCAGAACCACGCCAAGTATCAGGCCTACGGGCTGGACGCCGACATTTTCGCCGCCGGGCTGCAGCGCAAAGAGAGCCGCGCCAAAGTGGTGTTTGGCAGCGTGCAGTCGGTGGCACGCAACCTTGAGCTGTTCGATGCCGAATTTTCGCTGCTGATTGTCGACGAGTGCCACCGCATCAGCGACGCCGACGACAGCCAGTACCAGCAGATTATCAACCAGCTGCGCCAGCATAATCCGCAGCTGCGCCTGCTCGGGCTTACGGCCACGCCTTACCGTCTGGGAAAAGGCTGGATTTACCAGTTCCACTATCATGGCATGGTGCGCGGCAATGAACGCGCGCTGTTCCGCGACTGCATCTATGAGCTGCCGCTGCGCTACATGATTAAACACGGCTTTCTGGTGCCGCCGGAGCGGCTGGATATGCCGGTGGTGCAGTATGATTTTAGCCGCCTGCAGGCGCAGGAAAACGGCCTGTTTAGCGAAGCCGATCTCAATCGCGAGCTGAAGCAGCAGCAGCGCATCACGCCGCATATCATTCAGCAGATTGTTGAGTTTGCCGAACAGCGTGAGGGCGTGATGATCTTCGCCGCCACCGTTGAGCACGCGCGTGAGGTGCTCGGCCTGCTGCCCGGCAGTAAGGCGCTGATCAGTGCCGGAACCCCGGCCGCCGAACGCGACGCGCTGATTGCCGCGTTTAAAGCCCGCGAGCTGCGCTACATGGTTAATGTAGCGGTGCTGACCACCGGCTTCGATGCCCCGCACGTGGATCTGATTGCCATTCTGCGCCCGACCGAGTCCGTCAGCCTGTATCAGCAGATCGTCGGGCGCGGCCTGCGCCTCAGCCCCGGCAAAACCGACTGCCTGATCCTCGACTATGCCGGCAACCCTCACGATCTGTTCACCCCGGAAGTGGGCGCACCGAAGGGCAAAAGTGATAACCAGCCGGTGCAGGTGTTCTGCCCCGGCTGCGGCTTTGCCAATACCTTCTGGGGGAAGACCACCGCTGACGGCACCCTTATTGAGCATTTTGGCCGCCGCTGTCAGGGCGTGCTGGAGGATGATGACGGCCTGCGTGAGCAGTGCGATTATCGCTTCCGTTTTAAAAACTGCCCGCAGTGCAATGCCGAAAACGATATCGCCGCCCGCCGCTGCCGCGAGTGCGACACCATTCTGGTTGACCCGGATGATATGCTGAAAGCCGCGCTAAAGCTGAAGGATGCGCTGGTGCTGCGCTGTGCCGCAATGGTGCTGGAGAGCGGCAGCGACGAACACGGCGAGTGGCTGAAAGCACGCTATTACGATGAAGATGCCACCGAGGTCAGCGAGCGTTTTCGCCTGAAAACCCCGGCGCAGCGTACGGCCTTTGAGCAGCTGTTCCTACGCCCGCATCAGCGTGCTCCCGGCGTGCCGCTCGGCTGGAAAACCGCCGCTGATGTGATCGCCCTGCAGCCGTTACTGCGCCATCCTGATTTTGTGGTGGCGCGCAAACAGCGCCATTTCTGGCAAATTCGCGAGAAAGTGTTTGATTACCAGGGGCGTTTTCGCCGCGCAAACGAGCTGCGCTGAGTTATTGCGTTGCCTGGGGGGCGGTATTCGGCTATAATCCCGCCCGCTTTTGCCGGGTTTCACCCGGTCAAAGCTGAACAATCCAGACTGCTGCTGGGTCGCCTGTAGCAGGATTAAAAATTGAAGAGACTTAACAATGTTCACTATTAAAGCAGAAACTCGTAAAGAGCAGGGCAAGGGTGCGAGCCGCCGCCTGCGTACAGCTAACAAATTCCCGGCAATCATTTATGGCGGAAACGAAGCAGCTGTAGCTATCGAACTGGACCACGACTCCGTACTGAACCAGCAGACTAAGCCTGGTTTCTACGAAGAAGTGCTGACTCTGGTTGTAGATGGTAAAGAAACCAAAGTTAAAGTGCAGGCTGTCCAGCGTCACCCGTTCAAGCCAAAACTGCACCACATCGACTTCGTTCGCGCTTAATTGCCCGAGTGAAAATGATGTAAAGAAAACGCCGCATCTGCGGCGTTTTTTTTCGTCTGAATATTGTGGTGATTGGGGGCGGGCCTCAGCACGCAGCATCCTTCCTGATACCTGTCATTCCGCGATTATATTTAAATTAATTTTTGTGGGGCTGCTTCAGAAAAGGTCCATCACATCACTACATTTCATGCATATGAAAAACTGTTAACAATCATTCATTAAATAAAGTTTAGCTAAAATATTTTACGGCAGTAGGCTCAATATAATCCTGTAAAGACATATCCCCCAATCTCATCCTGGATGAGGATTATCAATTGAAGCTTAAAGTAGGATAAAATATTTTTCTCAGCACGAAAGAATCAGAATATATCCCTTCAGGTCTTGTAAAGTAGCCTTTGTATCGTTCTATAAGGATACCACCCCAAACCTCACCCTGGAGAGGATTTATCAAATGAAGCTAAATGTAGATCAACATATTCTTCTCAGCACGAAAGAATCAGAATATGTTCGTTCAGTTCTTGAGAATATTGCTTACGACCCATCGGGTTCTGATTTGTATCTAAACGAAATCCGTAAGGTTGCTTATGCGACATTTCCTGAGCGTGTAATAACAGCAATCAATCGAATTAAAAGCTTTTCATCTAGCGCTCTCGGTTACTTACAAATTGATAATCTTCCAATAGACAAGGGTGTCACTGGAAGCCCCCGCCACAGAGAAACCGGCAATGCATTCAAAAATGGCGTATTAAGCGAAAATGTACTGGTGACGATGGGTGTACTTATCGGTGAACCATATTCTATTGCTCATGAAGGTCATGAGCTGGTAAATAATCTTACACCACATAAAGAGGCCGCAAAAGAATTTACCGGTCTTGGATCTGAAGTTGAGCTTGATTTCCATATCGAAAATGCCGCACAAGCGTATATGCCAGAAGGTGACACCTCACCTCTTGCTCTTATATTACTTGGCGTACGTGGTGAACTTCACGGGGGCCCACAGACCCGTATTTCAGACTGCCGCCGGGCGTTAGAAAAACTTTCTGAGGAAGATATAAAACATCTTTATGGCAAAAATTTTATTATTCGCGTGCCGTACCGTTGGCGTGGCGCTTCTGCTGAACCACGTGATAATACGGACTTAAGCCCAATTCTTTCAGGCCCTATCTCTGCTCCACGTGTCACCGTGGCTTTCTACCCTGATATGGTGCTTGCAGTTAATCAAAGCGCCAAACAGGCTCTTGAAAACCTTTATCAGGCGGTACGTGAAGTCTCATTTGGCATTCAGATAAACCCTGGCAGACTGATACTCATCAATAACAGTTTCACTCTGCATTCCCGTGATAGTTTTAAACCCAATTTTGATGAAAATGATCGTGCACTTCGCTGGGTTCAGAGAGTTTTCGTTGCCCGAAACCTGTGGAACTTCAGAGAGTTCACTGCTGTAGAAGATCGCGTATTTGACCCCACAAACAAAATAGCAGCGTCTGAAAAGACAAATCTTAAAACTGCATCATCAGCAGCGTAAAGCCTTTACGACACCGCTAACGCCAAAAAGGAATGTTAATGAAACCAGCCAGTCGGACATCCCTCAAGCGCTACATTCCGGGTGGCGCCGGTAATATAACGGGAACCTTACTTGCAACCAGCTTCGGTTTCATTGTCGTCCAACTGGATGTCACAATAGTGAATGTTGCACTTCCGGAAATTGGAAGCAGCTTACGGACAGGTATATCAGGGCTTCAGTGGGTGGTTGACGCTTATACCCTTTCATTTGCTGCCCTGCTGCTTACAGCCGGATCTGCCGGAGACCGGTTTGGAAGCCGCAATGTTTTTAATGCCGGTCTTTTACTATTCTGTATGGCCTCCCTGACATGTGCGCTTGCACAGTCGGTCGACCTACTTATCGCGGCTCGCTGCCTTCAGGGTGCCGGCGCGGCGCTTATACTTCCAACCTCTCTGGCGCTACTTTCACACGCGTGCGCAGAAGATTCAGCAGCGAGAAGCCATGCAATCGGATGGTGGAGTGCTATCGGGGGAGGTGTAAGCGCCATGGGACCGGTCGCAGGGGGGCTTCTCATAACAGGTTTTGGATGGCGCGCCATCTTCCTGGTAAATCTTCCCGTATGTTTATTAAGCTTGTGGGCAACCCACCGGTTTGTGGCTGAAACACGGGCAACTAAAAGTGAAAGCTTCGATACGCCCGGCCAGATTCTGGCAATCTTATTTCTGTTTTTACTCACCTACTCCGTTATTGAAGCCGGGGCAAAAGGATGGTTTTCCTCGGCAATATGGACTGGTTTTATCCTGGCACTAACCACTGCATTATTATTTCTGGCCAGAGAATCACGGGCTGCAAATCCTATGTTACCGCTCACTTTATTTCGCAGCCCTGTACTAACAATTTCCGTTATTTTAGGACTACTTTCAAATCTGACTTTTTATGCCCTGATATTTATTCTGAGTATTTTTTTCCAAAGTGTAAAGGGATATACGCCTACTGAGACAGGGCTGGCTTTATTGCCTTTTACCGTGATTATAATTGCCAATGTAGCAAGCAGTCGGCTTGCCAGACATTTCACATCCCGCATGACGGTTATTGGCGGCGGAGTTTTATCTGTTCTTAGCTTCCTGCTTTTACACGGTCTGGAGCAGAATACACCTTATTACGTTATCATGCTGTGCATGATGTTACTGGCGATAGGCTCTGGAATAAGCACGCCTGCTCTCACATCAGCCATTCTGAGCAATGTCCCGTCAACCTGCTCTGCAACTGCATCGGCCATCTTCAACGCATCACGTCAGGTAGGGAGTGCGCTGGGCGTGGCGCTGTTAGGCGCCATGATGACAGGTACCACTGATAATATGACAGTGGGCGCCAGTCTTGCCTTTGATATTTCAGCAGTGCTGCGGATGGCCGGAGTCATACTGGCCGTATTGTTTCTGTAAAGAAATCATTTCAAACAGGAGAGTAAGCATGATGAGGCTTGTAATTATTGGCATCCGCAAAACGGGAACCAGCCTGACACTGGTTGATACTGCGCTAAACAGAGGGATTGACGTAACAATAATAAGCAACCCCGAGGACAAAATAGACGGAATTTTTTCTCCTGTCGTTGTAATAGAGTATATAACCTCAAGTGTCAGTATCATCACTAACTGGATTAAGGGAAATTATCCAACTCCTGAATCCAGCCTGAGAATCACCACGTTAAACGATGTGTACGCATGTGTTACAGCGCAGGTAAACTCGGCGCTTAATCTTCCAGGGCCAGACGTCTTGTGCGTCTCCCGTGCAGTGTCAAAACATCAACAGAAGAAAATATTCAGCGCTAATAAAATACCCACTTCCGGGTTTTGGAAAATTAGCCTTTCAGAACTTGAAAAAAAATCAGAAATCCTCGACAAACTTGAATTTCCAGTAGTTGTAAAACCCTCAGAGGGGACTGCCAGCAATGGTGTAAAACTATGCAATCTTTACTCTGAAGTCATCAGCCACCTTAATTTCCTTGCCGAACAAAAAAACCTGAGACCCGACCTGGTTCCCAGCGATATTATTCTTCTGGAAGAATATTTACCAGGTGCAGAATACTGCGTGGAATATTTTGACGGGAAATATGTGGGAGCCATACGCAAGTCTAAACGTTACGGCAATGATTTTTTTGAACGCGGCTATACTTCAGAACTTAATATAGATGAGAAAGCGCTACGCAATCTTATCGAAACAGGTTCTCGAGCAGTCGAAGCAGCAGGGCTGAATTGGGGTCCGGTTCATATTGACTGCATTGTGAATGATGGTCTGGCAAGCATTATTGAAATGAATCCCAGAATTGCAGGCAGTTTTATCTGTGACATTGTACGCGATGCCTACAGCTTCGACATGATTGAAAACCTTCTCAATAAACTTCAGGGGAAAGACGTTACTGTTCCCGTGAAGTTTATTCCTGACGCCTATGCCTGCGTTAATTTTTTCCTGGAAAGCGATCCGCTGCCCTGGGCGTTTGCTGAAAGTGGAGAATTGAAGAATGACATTATACACATCACTTATGGCCCACAGCACCTGAGGAACCGCAATCGCAGGGCATACGTTTACACAAAAATTTTAATGCGGACTAATCAACTCGAGACTGATTAAATGAAATTAATAAATACTGTGGCCATTGTGGATGGTGCATCAACCAGCGCCTATCTGGCGCCTGCTTTTCGTTCTTATGGCATTAAATGCGTGCACGTACTCAGCAGTGAGTCACTGCCAGATCGGCTCAAAGTGCAAATCATTCATACAGACTTTATACGTAGTGTCGTTTACCAGGGAGACATTAGTGTGCTGGCAAATATGCTGAAAGATTTGCAAATCGATGTGGTTTTACCAGGCGGGGGGAGTGGCATTGAGCTTGCCTCCGAACTTGCTGATGCACTTGACGTCCCCTATAAAAACCCCGGGCATCTGGCAAAAGCCCGCCGTCATAAATATGAACAGATTGAAATATTGCACCGTAGCGGTTTACTCACGCCAAAACAGTATCAGTCAGATCAGGTTGCTGGGATCGTGGAATGGACACGCACTCATCTGACCCTGCCGGTCGTGGTGAAACCTACACGCGGAGCAGGTGTAAGCGGAGTAAAGGTATGCCACACCCTCTCTCAGATCCGGGAGGCTTCTGAAAGCATTCTCAACTCTAAATCTTATTATAATGAAGATCAGAATGAAATTCTGGTTCAATCCTGTACAGAAGGTCAGGAATTTATTGTTGACATCGTGTCTTTTAAGGGAATTCACAAAGTTGTCAGCGTATGGCAAGTTGATCGCGACCGCCGCGAGTCGCCACGGCTTGAAAAAATGATGGTGGTCGATCATACGCAGCAGAGTTACTCACAGCTTATTGATTACGCTAAAAAGGTTTTGAATGTGGTGGGGCTAAATTATGGCCCATCACACATGGAAGTTATGTTAACCAGTGAAGGCCCGGTCATCGTTGAGCTGAACTCCCGCCTTCATGGAAGCCTCGACCCTTTATTGACCACAGCCGTTACGGGCGAAAACCATGTTTCCGCTACAGTAAACGCCTTTGTTAATACGTCACATTTTATCGACAGCATCAGTCAGGACCCCGTATTCAGCGGCTTCTGCGGTCATATACTGTTGGTTTCGCCAGTCTCAGATCGTGAATTCAGGGGCTTTCCGTGGGACAGAATTGAAAACCTCCCGTCTTTTGTTAGTGTAAAGCGCTGGGTGAAGCCCGGTGACATACTTCAGGTCACTACAGGCTTACAGACAGCCATCGGTATGGTCGGATTGTTTCATAAGAAATTCGAACAATTGGATACGGACTGGAAAGAAATCAGGAAAATTGAAAAAGATTACTTTTCACTACCTCAAATGCCTGCCGAGCCAGCATAGGTTGAGATTAAGCATCTTGGTCGAACTTCCGAAAACTTCTACCTACTAGAATTTCTTCAGTAATAAGGTCGCCCCTGAGGTATCCCCATAAAAATTGATCTGAATATTATCGCGGGATGACAGCTGTCGCTTTGAGGAGGAAGGCTGCTTTCAACATAGCCTCATCGTCGCAGTTGTAAACCCACAGCGAGCACAATGATAGCGGGGGCTGAGCTCAGCCTGAGGTAAGCCGGACGTCACGCGGCAGGGATGCCGCGTGCCGAGGCCCGCAGGGAGCGTCTTTTGCCGTTCCGGCGTGCTCAGACCGGTTAGCAGGCGTATAGCGAGGGGGCAATTCAGAGGATACCTTAGCGGTCAGCCCCTAAAAAGAGTGGTAGCATCGACCCGTTATGGCCCCCCTCTTCCCTGCGGCTACTTCCCGCTGGTGCGGCGCTGCAGCTGGTCGCGCAGGTTCGGTGGCGTGCCTTTGATGGTCAGCGTGTCCGTCACCGGATCCCAGAAAATACGCTCGCCTAACAGCATCGCATCGAAGTTGATGGTTAAGCCGCCGCCGCTGCCGGCAAACTTGGTTAACTGACGCAGCGTGCTGCGATCGGCCGGGAAGCTCTCTTCCAGCTCGTAGCCCTGCTCCTGGGTAAACGCCTGGAAGGTTTTCTCTCCCAGCGGCGCCAGCTCGTTCGACAACTCCGCCAGTTCAATCTCTTCACCGGACTTCAGCTGCTCGTTGCAGTAGGTCGAGACCTGCTGGCGATAGTTCTGACGCTCGTTTTTATCCAGGCTCGCCTCTTCGCAGTAATCATCCACCGCCTGTAACAGGCCGCGGTTCTGCGCTTTGGTGTCCAGCCCGACGCTGGCGCCGAGAAAGTCCATAAAGAAATCGGAGACTTTACGTCCTACCCGCCCGCGCAGGAAGGTGAGATAGCGCGTCGATTCCGGATTGGTTTCCCACTCGGTCAGATCGATACGCGCGACAATATCCGCGTGGTTGATATCCAGATAGTGCGTGCTGCTGATATCCAGCTCTTCATTAACGCGCATGCTGTTCTGGCTGCTGAGCACCGCAATCAGCAGGTACTCAACCGCCAGATAGCGGTAGTGGCCGAACAGCACAATGCCGCCTTCCGCAAACGGGTACTTGCCCAGCTCATCGCGCAGGCGTGCGCTGGCCGCGCGGCTGAACGCCAGGAAGTCATTCTCACCCTTGCGGCAGTTACGCAGCGCATCGGCCAGCTCGCTCTCTTCATTGAACAGGCCGTAGGCTTTGCTCTTGGCGCTGTAAACACGATGCAGCTCTTCCATCATCGCCGTCACGGTCACATTGGACGGCAGCAGTGAATCGCGCAGGACCAGCTCAAGCGTTTGTTCGTCACGTTTGATCATCTGGTGAAGGGCAATCTGGTCGATATCCAGACTCATGGTAAACTCTCCTTTAAGCACAGGCGCGTATTCAATCACTGTGCGCCTTTACGATCAACTGCAACAAGTTTACGCGGATGATTACGATAAAAATGCAGAAAAAAATGCGCTCTTACGGTAAGATAGCGCCTTTTAAATCTCAGTAAAATTGACCTCATGGCCCAATCATCTCGCTACAGTAACGAACGCGTGGAACGCATCCTCGCAGAAATGGTGCAGGTTCTGGAACAAAACCAGGCCCCAACCGATCTTTCCCTGATGGTTCTGGGAAATATGGTGACCAATCTACTTAACACCAGCGTGGCACCTGCGCAGCGCCAGCATATGGCTCGTTCGTTTGCCGAAGCCCTGCAGGCTTCCGTGATCAACAACGACAAAGCCCACTAAAGAGACGCCCCGATCCCGCTATGGTAACAAATCGACAGCGCTACCGAGAAAAAGTCTCCCAGATGATCAGCTGGGGGCACTGGTTCGCCCTGTTTAACATCATTTTTGCCTTTGTTCTCGGCAGCCGTTACCTGTTTGTCTCCGACTGGCCAGCCTCGCTGGCCGGACGTATCTACTCTTTCAGCAGCTGGATTGGTCACTTCAGCTTTATTGTCTTTGCCGCCTATCTGCTGATTGTTTTCCCGCTCACCTTTGTGGTGATGTCGCAACGCCTGCTGCGTTTCCTGTCGGCGATTATTGCCACCGCCGGGCTGACGCTGATCCTCATCGACAGCGCGGTGTTCGCCCGCTTCCACCTGCACCTGAATCCGGTGGTTTGGGAACTGGTCGTTAACCCCGACCAGAGTGAGATGGCGCGCGACTGGCAGCTGATGTTTATCAGCGTGCCGGCGATTTTCCTCGTTGAGATGCTATTCGCGACGTGGAGCTGGCAGAAATTGCGCAGCCTCAACCGGCGCAGCTTTGGTAAACCGCTGGCCGGGCTGTTTATCACCGCGTTTTTTACCAGCCATCTGATGTATATCTGGGCAGATGCTAACTTCTATCGCCCGATCACCATGCAGCGCTCTAACCTGCCGCTCTCCTATCCAATGACCGCGCGTCGCTTCCTGGAAAAACACGGGCTGCTGGATGCGCAGGAGTACCAGCGCCGTCTGGTCCAGCAGGGCAATCCAGAAGCGGTATCGGTGGCTTACCCGCTTAACGACATCACCTTCAGCGATAAAGGCACGCGCAATAATCTGCTGGTGATCACCGTTGATGGCCTGAATGAAGCCTCAATGGCGAAATCGCTGCCCAATCTGATGCGCTTCGCCGACGATAACGTGCGCTTCAGCCAGCACTTCAGCTCCGGCAGCTCAGAAGACAGCGGTCTTTTCGGCCTGTTCTACGGTATCTCACCAAGCTATATGGACGGTGTGCTGTCGTCGCGCGTGCCGTCAACGCTGATCAATGCGCTAAGCCAGCAGGGTTACCAGTTTGGCCTGTTTGCCAGCGACGGCTTTAATTCGCCGCTGTATCGTCAGGCGTTGCTGTCCGACTTCTCACTGCCGAGCGCGCAAAATCAGTCCAACGCGGATACCACCAGCCAGTGGCAGCGCTGGCTGGACAGCCATAAAAATGTGAGCAGCCCGTGGTTCTCCTATATTTCCCTGTCGACGGCAGATGACAGCAACAGTGCGGATAAAACTACGCTGCGCCACTACAACCGCGCAGCCGGTAACGTGGATAAACAGATTCAGAACGTGCTGACCACGCTCGATCAGAAAGGTCTGCTGGCGAATACCGTGGTGGTGATCACCGCCCAGCACGGCGTAGTGCTGGATGGCGAAGCCGTAGCGGGGAATCGTGAAATGCTGCAGGTGCCGCTGGTAGTACACTGGCCAAACACGCCGGCGCAAACCGTGAATAAACTCACCGATCATCAGGACATCATGACCACCCTGATGCAGCGGCTGCTGCACGTCAGCACCCCTGCGGTGGATTACTCGCAGGGCGAGGATCTGTTTGCCGCTCAGCGACGTCATAACTGGGTTGCCAGCAGCACCAACCATCAGCTGCTGATCACCACCCCACAGGAGACGCTGGCGCTGGATAATAACGGCAGCTATGCCGCATGGGATAGTCAGGGCAATAGTCTGAAAGACCATAAGCCGCAGCTGGCACTGCTATTACAGGTGTTGACCGACGAGAAGCGCTTTATCGCCAATTAACTGCACAAATCCTGCGCAGTCAAGATGTTAGCCGCTTGCAATCGAAGTGAAGTTGAGTAATATAACGTCATCTGTCGGCGCGTAGCGCAGCCTGGTAGCGCATCGTCATGGGGTGGCGAGGGTCGAGAGTTCAAATCTCTCCGTGCCGACCAAAATACTCCAATAGAAAAGGAGCTAATCTTACGATTAGCTCCTTTTTTGTTTCAGGGCTACTGGCCGCAGTGCTTGCCACTGCCCGGCTGTGCTTTACCTGCCTGCTGACGCTGACGGCGGGCCGGCGGGGTTCCCTGGGGATGCAGACAGGACTGACAGCGGGTCACCGGTCCGAATCGCAGCCTGGCCACTCTTAATGCATCGCTTGCTGAGAAAAAACTGCCGAGAAACTCGCGCTGCTGCACGGGAGGAAGGTGGCGACAGCCCTTGACATGGACGCCGTACAGGCCATTTTGCTGTGGTAATTTATTAATATAATAAAAAGTAAACATCTCCAGACCCTTATCGCCTTGTTGTTTTTATAACCTTATTAACATTAGACCGCTGCGCAGAATTTGGTATTAAGACTGCCGTCTTACATCGATTTTCAGAATTTCCTGCCCTGAAAAGGCTAAAAAGTGTAGTTAACGCGGCGAAAAAGGGGAGGAAAAAAGGCGCCTCTTTACAGTTTTTTTTCACTGTAGCTAAAGTTTTCACTGGTCGTAAAATTGTGGCGATCTTCTCAATTTTCAACCCTGCAACAAAACTGTCACAGTAATATCATAGGCTGTCGCTACACTTTCCCGGCAATCCGTAAACAGGATCAAACCCATGGCGACGATCAAAGCAAAAAACCTTAAAGATGCAGAAGAAATGCTGTACTCCGGGATTAGCAAAGTAGAACTGGCTTACGACATCGGCAGCGATGATTTCTTTCGCCTGGCCAGCCAGTGGTGTGACCGCGGCGCTAAAATCTCCAAGGGTGACGATCACTTCGTCGTCTCTCTGAAAAGCATGGCGATACCGCCAAATCACTGATGCGTTAAAGTAGCTTTTGATATCCGGCCATTAACCTGTTTAAATATTTTATCTTTTTTACACAGGTTAGTGGCTATGTCTGCCCTAAGCACCCCACTGTTCAGTAACTACACCCTGCGCCCCCTCGACGACTATCCGGCTATTTTGCTACTTGATGTGCATTTCGACGCCAGCCAGTTTGCGGAATCCCTGTTCAGCACCTTGAACATCACCCCACCCGCGCATCTCATTCGCGCCGTGAAAAAGCGCCGCGCTGAATATCTGGTCAGCCGCTACTGCATTCAGCAGGCGATGCAAACGCTGGGGATTGAGGGTTTTGTGCTGCGTAACGGGGAAGACCGCGCGCCAGTCTGGCCTGAGGGAATCGGTGGGTCGCTGTCCCATACGCAGCATCGGGTATGCGCGCTGCTGACGCGGGAGCGCGGACTGCTACTGGGGGTGGATTGCGAACGCCTGATGACGGCGGAAACTGCCGCCGAAACCCAGCATATGTTAATCAACGCGGCGGAAAAGCGCCTGCTGGAGCAGTGCAGCCTGCCGTTTAACCTGGCTCTGACGGTGGTGTTCTCGCTAAAGGAGAGCCTGTACAAAGCGCTCTATCCGCAGCTGTTGCAGTTTATGGATTTCAGCGCGGCGCAAGTGGTGGCCTGCAGTGACGATCTGCAACAGCTGACGCTGCGGCTGACGCACACTTTTTCAACAGAGATGGTGGCCGGGCGGGAGTTTATTGGCAGAGCGCAGGTGCAGCCCGACGAGGTGTTAACCTGGGTCGTCGGGCAGCAGTGATAAGCTTGCGTTAGCGGTTTTCATCCTGTCCACGCGGCTCCGGCGTGGTCAGCTCATAGAGATCGACACCGTACAGTTCGATCATCGGTATCATCGCCTCGACCACGCGACAGCTGTCAAAGGTTGCCATACCAGAGGGGCCTTCAAAATAACGCGTAAAGTGCTGCCAGAACCCTTTCATACTCTGTTCTCCTCTGCTCAGTGAACCCTGATTAAACCTGACGATCGCCCTGCGGCAAAATACCCATTTCTCACAGCTATTTGCGTTTTCCGGCAAAGGCCGCCATTCCCGTCTGGCGACTGTTTTAAGCCAGATTTGTTGTTTTACAGCCCCCCTTCAGCCCTTCAATAATTGCCCGCATCTGAACTGAACAAGGATGCATTATGGCTTACCGACTGAGCTTACTGGATAAAAGCCCGCTGGCCGAAGGCGAGAGCGCATCTGCCGCGCTGGCCCGCACCGTAGCCCTGGCACAGCAGGCGGAGGCGCTGGGCTATCATCGTTTCTGGCTGGCCGAGCATCACAATACTCAGGCGCTGGCCAGCCCGTCGCCGGAAGTGCTTATCGCCTGGATTCTGGCGCACACTACCCACCTGCGCGTCGGTTCCGGTGGCGTGATGCTGCAGCACTACAGCCCCTATAAAGTGGCGGAAAACTTTAACCTGCTGGCCGCGCTGGCCCCGGGCCGGGTGGATCTTGGCGTCGGTAAAGCGCCGGGCGGCCTGCCGCTGTCGACCAAAGCCCTGCAGCTTGGCGTGCATGCTGAAGAGAAAGGCGATTTTGCCAGCCAGCTCAAGCTGCTGGATAGCTGGCTGAATGCCAGACCCACGGGCAAAGAGGAGGACCAGCTGCTGGCGACGCCGCTGCCCGCCCGCCCCGCCGAACGTTTTCTGCTGGGGGCCAGCGAAGCCAGCGCCCGACTGGCGGCACAGCTGGGCTGGCAGTTTGTTTTCGCCGCGCATTTGAACGGTGACCGTCAGGAGCTGGAGCGCTCGCTGGCAGCGTATCGCGACCTGAGCGGCGGCAAATCCGCACTGCTGGCGGTACAGGTGATTGTCGCCGACTCCCCGGCCGCAGCCGAACTGCTGGCAGCGGACCTGCAGCAATACCGGGTTCATGTGGATAACGGTCAGAGCGTCACCGTGGGCAACCTTGAGCAGGCGCAGGCGTTTATTCGCCAGTCGGGTGCTACCCGGCATCGCATCGAACCGCGTGAATCGGCGGTGCTGAAGGGAACTGCATCCCAGGTTCACGCCCGGCTGGCGCAGCTGCACCAGCAGTTTGGCGTCGAGGAATTTATCATCGATACGCCGCTCAACGCCGCGGTACCGCGCCTCACCTCCCTGCGCCTGCTCGCCAGCCGCCAGCCCGCCATCGCGCAGGAGGCCGTATTATGAGCCACGATTTTGCCCAACAGCTGATCGCCTGGCGCCGCGAGCTGCATCAGTTTCCCGAGCTTTCCAATCAGGAGTTCGCCACTACCGAACGCATTAAAAACTGGCTGCGGGCTGACGGCATCACCCTGCTGCCGTTTGATCTGGCGACCGGCGTGGTGGCGGAAATCGGTCAGGGCGAGCCGCTGATTGCTTTGCGCGCCGACATCGATGCCCTGCCGATAGAAGAGGTGGTAGCGGTCGAGTTCCGTTCGCGCAACGCCGGAGTGATGCATGCCTGCGGTCACGATGTGCATACTTCGGTGATGCTCGGCGCGGCGCGGCTGCTAAAAGCGCGTGAAAAAACCTTACCCGGCCGCGTGCGGCTGCTGTTCCAGCCTGCGGAAGAGCGCTTCGGCGGGGCCAAAACGCTGATCGCCGCCGGCGCGCTGCAAAACGTCGCGGCAATCTTCGGCATGCATAACGCTCCGGAGCTGCCGGTCGGCACCTTCGCCACGCGCGGCGGCCCGTTTTACGCCAACGTCGACCGCTTTGAAATCGAGGTGTACGGCAAAGGGGCACATGCCGCCCGCCCGCAGGAAGGGGTCGATGCCATTGTCACTGCCAGCCAGATCGTCACGGCTCTGCAAACGCTGGTCAGCCGCAGCTACAGCCCGCTGGAAACGGTGGTGGTCAGCGTCACGCGTATTGAGGGCGGAAATACCTGGAACGTGCTGCCGCAAAAAGTGGTGCTGGAAGGCACCGTGCGCACCTACAGCGATGCCATTCGCCGTGATGTGCCCGTGCGCCTCGCGAAGCTGATTGAGGGCGTTGCCGCCGGGTTTGGCGCGCGCAGCGAACTCAACTGGCACCCGGGTCCGCCCGCCGTGGTCAACACCGAGCGCTGGGCCGAGTTCAGCAAACGGGTGGCGGCACGCGCCGGGTACGAGGTGCAGCACGCCGAACTGCAGATGGGCGGCGAGGATTTTGCCTTCTATCTGCATGATACCCCCGGCACCTTTGTCAGCATCGGCAGCGCCAGCGAGTTTGGCCTGCATCATCCCGCGTTTAACCCGGACGAGGCCCTGCTCTCCCCCGCTGCGCACTATTTCAGCCAGCTGGCGCAGGATGCATTACACGAGATCGCTTAACCGGCAGGGAACTGCCGAACTTTCATCTGCACACATAATAAGAGTCACTCACTATGAAAAAAACACTGCTCCTCAGCCTGCTCAGCGCTTCGCTGTTACTCAGCATCACGGCACGCGCCGAAACCGTCACCGTGAACGGCACCGGGATCAGCGTCGAAGCCAACGCCGCGCCAATCCATGCGCCGGTCAACCCGCAGGCGGTCGCGCTGCTGCCGAAGGATCTGCGTCTGGCGCAGCCGGGCAAGTTTACCGTGGCGGTTGCCGCGCTTAACTCCCCGCCGTTAACGCTGTTCTCCGACGACAATAAAACCCTGCAGGGCAGCGAGGTAGACATCGCCCGCCTGGTGGCCGACAGCCTCGGGCTGGAGCTGAATGTGGTACCTACCTCGTGGGAAGACTGGCCGCTGGGCGTCAGCTCGGGCAAATATGATGCGGCCATCACCAACGTGACGGTGACCAAAGCGCGCAAAGAGAAGTTCGACTTCGCCACCTACCGCAAGGACTCGCTGGGTTTTTACGTCAAATCTGACAGCAAAATCACCTCACTGACCAAAGCGCCGGATATTGCCGGGCTGCGGATTATTGTCGGCTCCGGCACCAATCAGGAAGCGATCCTGCTGGCGTGGGATGAAGAGAACCAGAAAAACGGCCTGAAGGCCTTCACGCCGATCTACGTCAAGGATGATGCCGCGCAGACACTGGCGATCCAGTCCGGCCGCGCCGATGCTTACTTCGGCCCGAACGTGATTGGCGCATGGAAAGCGGCGCTGACCGGCAAAACCAAACTGGTCGGCAGCGTAGACGGCGGCTGGCCAAAAGCGGCGCACATCGCGGTGACGCTGAAGAAAGGCAGCGGTCTGGTGACGGCGGTGAATGCCGCGCTGAACGGCGTGATCAAAGGCGGCGAGTACGACAAAGTGCTGAACCGCTGGGGCGAAGGCATTGAGCGCCTTGACCACTCAGAAATTAACCCGGCCGGTCTGGGCGATTAACGGAGGTCCGTATGAGCCATGAACAATTTCGCCAGCTGTCGCCGGAAGCCCCGGAGCTGGAACCGATTATCGACGGGCTTTTCGGTGAATACAGCGCGCGCTACGGCGACTTTTTTGCGCGCGATGCCGAGGTTGAACTGACCGAATGGTATCTGCCACCGCGCGGCATGTTTGTGGTGCTGGAGCGCGACGGCGAGATTATTGCCATGGGCGCCTATAAGCCACTGGATGCGGAAACCGCCGAGCTGAAGCGTATCTGGACGCGCGGCGATCTGCGTCGCCAGGGGCTGGCGCTGAAAATCCTGCAGGAGCTGGAGCGGCTGGCACTGCAGGCTGGGTATCGTCAGGTGTATCTCACCACCGGTTTCCGCCAGCCGGAGGCGGTGCGCCTCTATCTGTCGCACGGCTATCAGCCGCAGTTTGACACCACGCGCGACCCGGAAGAGTACAGCCGCGCCCCTTACGATGGCCGCCTGCGCTTTACCAAAGCGCTGCATCAGCATGCCACAACAGGAGCCACCCATGAAATCGACTGAAACCCTGCGCGTGGTGCCCGCCCGCTATCCGCTGCGGCTGGTGGGTGCGGCGATTGCGCTGTTTATTCTGGCGGTGGTGATCCAGTCGGTGGCGTTTAATCCACGCTGGGAGTGGTCGGTGTTTGCCCACTGGTTCTTCCACCCGGCCATCCTCAGCGGGCTGGGGCAGACGCTGCTGCTGACGCTGATTGCCAGCGTACTGAGCATCGTGCTCGGCGTCGGGCTGGCGCTGGCGCGCCTCTCCCCTTCCTGGCTGCTCTCCGGGCTGGCGTTCAGCTATATCTGGCTGTTCCGTTCGCTGCCGCTGATTGTGGTGCTGATTATTCTCTATAACTTCTCTTACCTGTACGACACGCTGTCGATTGGCATTCCGTTTACCGCGCTAACGCTGGCTGAGTACCACACTATCGACGTGCTCGGCCAGTTCAGCACTGCGGTGATTGGCCTGACGCTGGTGCAGGCGGCCTACAGCGCGGAGATTATTCGCGGCGGCATTCTCGGGGTCGATCAGGGGCAGTTTGAAGCCGCTGCGGCGCTCGGCCTGCCCGCCTCACGCCGCACCTATCGCATTATCCTGCCGCAGGCGCTGCGGGCGATTATCCCGACCGGCTTCAACGAGATTATCAGCCTCGCCAAAGGCACCGCGATGGTCTACGTGCTGGCGATGCCGGAACTGTTCTACACCATTCAGATGGTCTACAACCGCACGCAGCAGGTGATCCCACTGCTGATGGTGGCGGCGGTCTGGTATCTGATTATCACCACCGTTCTGTCCGCCGTTCAGCACTATGTTGAGCGCTGGCTGGCACGCGGCGCCACGCGTGAATCCGGGTCGCGCACCGCAACCACTGCGCCGGGCGCCGCCGCCATCACCCCAATCAGGAGCTAACCATGTCTGAAGCGATTGCACTGGAAAACGTCCCGACCCTTGGCCATATCTCCATCGCCGGGGTGAGTAAAAGTTACGGCAAATTTAAAGCGCTGGACGATGTTTCACTGGAGCTGACGCCGGGTTCGGTGACGGTGATCATCGGCCCGTCCGGCTCCGGCAAGTCCACCCTGCTGCGCGCGATTAATCATCTGGAGCGCGTGGACCAGGGCTTTATCCGCATTGACGGCGACTATATTGGCTATCAGCGGCGCGGCAACCGGCTGTACGAGCTGAAGGAGAAAGCGATCCTGCGCCAGCGCACCGGCGTCGGCTACGTGTTCCAGAATTTCAATCTGTTCCCGCATATGACGGTACTGGAAAATATTATTGAAGCGCCGCTGGCTCATAAGCAGCTCAGCCGCGAGGCAGCGGAACGGCGGGCGCTGGAACTGCTGGAAGCCGTCGGGCTACGCCATAAGGCCGATGCCTGGCCGCGCCACCTTTCCGGTGGCCAGCAGCAGCGCGTAGCCATTGCCCGGGCGCTGGCGCTTAACCCGAAGGTGATCCTGTTCGATGAACCCACCTCAGCGCTGGACCCGGAGCTGGTGGGCGAAGTGCTGGACACCATTAAAAAGCTGGCGCGCTCCGGCACCACGCTGGTGGTGGTGACCCACGAGATTGGTTTTGCCCGCGAGGTGGCGGACCAGGTGGTGTTTATGGTGGAAGGAAAGATTGTCGAACAGGGCAGTGCACGGCAGGTGCTGAACCAGCCGCAGCACCCACGCACCCGGCGTTTTCTGGCGAAAGTATTGTAGGACCTGCGGCACGGGGCGAACACGTTGTTTTGTAGGGGTTGACCTTCTTTTTCGGTCAACCCGTTGCGGTACCAGTGCGTTTCACCGCGTCGAGGGCGACCGAAAAAAATGGTCTTCATTGCGGCCGGTGCAAACCTGCAGCACGGGGCGACCGAAAAAAATGGTCGCCCCCTACGGGGGGGAACCCGCTGCGGTATCGGTATCGGTATCGGTGCGTTTTACCGCGTCGAGCGTGGCGGCATCGCGCTCAATGCCGGTCAGCTCGCTCAGCACGCCGTCACGCATCTCCAGCAGGCGGTCGGCATGCAGGAAGTAGTGGTCATCATGGCTGATGGCAAACACCGTTTTCCCCATCTCCTTTAACCACGGCAGCAGCTCGCGATAGAAAATGCGGCGGAAGTGCGGGTCCTGATCCGCCGCCCATTCGTCCAGCAGCAGAATGTCACGCTGTTCGGCGGTTGCCAGCAGCAGCGCCAGGCGCTTAGTCTGCCCCTTCGACAGCTTGAGGTTCAGCACCCGGTTGCCCTCCAGCTTGATCTTGTCCTGCATCTTCAGGCGTTCCAGCCAGCTCTGCACCAGCGCCGGATCGATCGCCTTACCCTGGTCATCAATCAGCCGATCAAACAGATGCACGTCGGTAAACACCGCCGAGAACATGCGGCGGTAGCTGTCCATCGCCGCGCTATCAATCACCTTGCCATCCAGCAGGATCTCACCGGAAACCGGCTGATACAGCCCGGTCAGCAGCATCGCCAGCGTTGACTTACCGCTGCCGTTGCCGCCAATCAGGAACACCAGCTCGCCACGCTTCAGCGTCATGTTCACCGGGCCAACGGCAAAACCGTGGTCGCCGTAGTGGAACATCAGATTGCGCAGCTCCAGCGTCTGCCAGCTTTTTGCCGCCGGCAGCTGCGGGAACTCCGCCTGATACGGCGCCAGATTAAACCTGTTCAGCTTGTCAAATGCCACCTGCGCGGTGAGTAACGTCGGCAGCGCGCCAACTGCTGACAGCATGGGCGTGCGCAGGAACAGCAGCGTCAGAGAGTAGGTTGCCGCCACGGCGGTATCGGCCCAGCCCAGGCTGTTGGCGAGGTAAAACGCCAGCCCGATGGCGCCGAGCATCATAATATTCGACCAGTTCACCGCGCTGAGGTGATAGGTATCGGCACGCACGATGTGATGACGGTAGGTTTTGGCATCCACGCTGTAGACCTCGTCGAAGATCTGCTGCGCGCGCTGACGGTTGAGCGCCAGCTCTTTACGCCCTTCAATAATGGTCTGGAAGTCAGCGTACAGGTTATCTTCGGTATCACGCAGGATTGCCATATGGCGGTAAACCCGCGCCACCAGCAGCCAGCCGCCGATGATGGTGATCGCCACCCAGACGGCGGTCACCACCAGCATTTTCGGCGACAGCCAGGCCAGGTAGGCCGCAGAGCCGACGGTCAGGATAATCCCCTGGATTAACTCCGGCAGGCGCACAAAAGCGATAGTAATATTGCGCACGTCGCTGGTCAGCCCGGCCAGCAGCTGTGCGCTGCCGATCTGCTCAATGCGCTCTACGCGGGTGTCGAGGATGCGTTTGATAAACTCGCCGCGCAGGCGGTAGACAAAGTGGTGGCCGAGCAGCGTCAGCGCCAGCTGCGAGCCAAGCGTTACCGCCATCAGCAGCAGCAGCAGGCCGAGAAGCTGTGGCAGCACCATCAGCGAGGAATTTAAGGTGACGATCAGCTCGCGGTTAATAAACGCGATTAGCCCGATCCCCAGCGCGGCGCTGAGCAGGCTGAGCACAATCACCAGAATAAACGGCCAGCGGTACTGCTTGTAAACGACGTGAAGCAACTCCATGAAAACATCCCGGCAGGTAAAAAAGCAGCTTGCAGTTTAATGAGAAGCAAGACGATATCAATAACAATTCTCATTCGGGAGAGTGCCGCGGGGGAAATTAGCGGGCGCGGCGGAAGGTGAGATTAAAGCGGAACGCCCCGGCCAGCGGATGAATGCCCGGCTTAAGCGGTAAAATGCCGTGATAGCGCAGGCGCGACGGACCGCCCCACACCACCACATCGCCATGCTCCAGCAGCACGCGCTGGCAGGCATCACCGCGTTCGAAGCCGCCGAACAGAAATATCGCCGGTAACCCCAGCGAGACAGAAACAATCGGCTGGCGCAGGTCGCGCTCGTCTTTATCCTGATGCAGCGTCAGTTTCGCCCCCGGCTGGTAGCGGTTGAGCAGGCAGGCATCGGGATTGAAGCCGTTAAACCCCGCCTCGCGCGCGCAGGTCACCGCCAGCTGGCGAAACAGCGGCGGCATCGCGGGCCAGCGCTGCCCGCTCAGATTATCCTGCTCGCTGTACTGATAGCCGCGTGAATCGGTGGTCCAGCCGGAATCACCGCAGTTGGTCATCGCCACCGACATGCGGTGGCCGCCGGGCGTGATGCGGTGACGAAACGGGTTCTCTGCCGCGACCTGCTCCACCAGCGTCATCAGTTCTTCTGAACGTGCGCGGGCGCGACGGCGCAGGATCACCGCCCCTTCTGCCAGCGGCTCCTGCCACGGGCTATCTTCGGCAAACAGATCGAGCATCGGCTCTCCTTAATCAGTGCGTGGAGGACGGGGTAAGAAAGGCAGCAAACTGCGGCGACATCCAGCTCTCAAAGCGATCCCCCTGCTTGTAGATCAGATACACCGCCAGTTTATCACGCAGCGCCAGCGCTTTCGCGCGCTCGGTACCCAGCACCATCAGCCCGGTATCCCAGCCATCGGCCTCCAGCGCGGTTGTGGCGATCACCGTGGCAGAAACCAGCTTGTGCTGAATCGGCTGCCCGGTTGCCGGGTCAATGACGTGCGAGATGCGCTTACCGTCCAGTTCATAATAGTTGCGATAGCTGCCGGAGGTGCTGATGCCGTGGCCCTGTAAATCGACAATTGCCTGCACCGCATTCTCTTTATCGGTCGGTTTCTGGATCGCCACCTGCCAGGCATTGCCCTGCGCGTTTTTCCCGCGCGTCAGCACTGCCCCGCCGACCGATACCAGATAGTTGTTGATCCCTTCCCGCTCCATCAGGCGCGCCAGGTGATCGGTGGCGAAGCCTTCGCCGACGGTAGAGAGATCAACATACAGCCCGGGCAGATCTTTTTGCAGCCAGGCCTGCCCGGCGCGGTTGATCACCTGCAAGTGCTGCAGGCCAGTCAGCGCGCGTGCGGCGGCGATCTGCTGCGCGTCCGGCGTTTTCACCGGCTGCTTATCCGGCCCGAAGCCCCACAAATTCACCAGCGGCCCGACGGTGATATCCATCGCGCCCTGCGTCTGCTGGCCAATGCGCAGCGACAGCGTGACGATATCCGCCATATTGTTGCTCACCGGCTGCGGGTCCGTACCGCGATACTGATTAAACCGTGACAGCACCGAGTCATTTTTCCAGGTCGACAGCTCATGGTCGTCGTTGTCCAGCTGCTGCTGAACCGCTGTTTGCAGCGCCGCGCGCCGATCCGCTGCCACTCCGGCCAGGCTAACTCTCCAGAATGTTCCCATAGTGCGCCCTTCGAGTACCATACCATCAGGACCTTTCGATGGCTGAGGCGCGTCACAGGCTGCCAGCAAGCAAACCACCATAAAACTTAAAAAACACCGCCAATTACTCTTCATATTTGCCTGTAATCTTAATTAAAAACTGGTCCGATCCGGGTTATCTCGCAGGAAAAACTCAGATTCGAGACCTTGATCTTGCGGCGTGCTCTCACCAGGATAGTGGCTGAACAGGGCCGATCCCCGCCCCCTTTTTTCACCCTTAACAGGAGAGCCATAATGATCTATTTCGCGCTTCTCATGATTTCCACCGCACTGATTATCTTTGCGGGCTATAAGCATTACAAGCAGACACACACCCGCCAGCTGCATCGCCCGCGCTATCGCTGATGCTAACCCGGCTCCCCTGTTGGCCAGGGGAGTTGCCCTTGCGGCACTCTCTTCGTGCGCGCTGCACCGTATTAGCGCAGCTATTCTGCCCTGCCACACCTTAATCCCGCCTCAATCGCCCCCGCTTAGCTGGCACGTTTTCTGCAAGCATGGCTGGAGACAGAAAATGTTTTCTGCTGACCGCGAGGGATACTACGATGCGCAACAAAAATTCGGTTAAAGAGAACCAGGCACGTCGTCGCCTGCTGCGTTTTTCGCTGTTTACGCTCGGTGGGATGGGGCTGGAAGGCAGTTACCTGCCAACGAAAGATCAGAGTAGTGAGAAGAAAGCGGGCGTGATTGCCGCGTAGACAGGTTGATATTGAACAGGGGCGACCGGAAAAAAGGTCGCCCCGATGGGCCGTTCGGAAAAGACGATCGGCCCCTACAGTCGGGCCGACCCTTTTGATCAGAACTGGTAAACCAGGCCCACTGCCACCACGTCGTCGGTGTTGATACCGGCGGCTTCGGTGAAGTCGTTGCTGTCCATCAGGTTGATCTGGTAATCAACATAGGTAGACATATTTTTGTTGAAGTAGTAGGTGGCGCCCACGTCGATGTACTGCTTCAGGTTCTGGGTGCCCCAGTTCTGAATGTCGGTACCGCGTGAGGTCACGTATGCCAGGGATGGGCGCAGGCCGAAGTCGAACTGGTACTGAGCAACCAGCTCCCAGTTTTCTGCTTTATCCGCAAAGCCGTAGGCGGCTGGGTTGTCGGTGCTGCCGAAACGGGTGGCGTTGTACGATTTGGTGTACATCGCGGCCAGGTAGATATTGTTGGCATCATATTTCAGACCACCGGTGTAAGCCTCAGCTTTGTCACCGTTACCCAGCAGCGCTGCGCTGTTCTGAGTGTTGGTACGGTCGGAGGAGAACATGGCCGCACCGGCGCTGAAGCCCTGACCGAAGTCATAGGTGGCAGACAGACCGTAGCCATCACCGTTCTGCGCGGTGGCGCTGCGGTTGCCGGCGACTTCTGCATCGCTGTCGTTTTTGCCCTGGTACTGTACGGCGACGTTCAGGCCGTCAACCAGACCAAAGAAGTTGTTGTTACGGTAGGTCGCCATGCCGTTACCGCGCTGGAACATAAAGTTGTCCGCGCCGTAGGTATCGCCACCGAACTCTGGCAGCACGTCGGTCCATGCGCCGATGTCATAGGCTACGCCATAGTTACGACCATAATCGAAAGAGCCAGCATCACCAAATTTCACACCAGCAAAGCCAACACGCGTGTAGCTGTTTGCCGTACCCTGAGATTCTGCGGTGTTCAGCGCAGCCTGGTACTCCCACTGGCCGTAACCGGTCAGCTGGTCTGAAATCTGAGTTTCGCCCTTGAAGCCAAAGCGCAGGTAAGACTGGTCGCCATCGGTGCCGGAGTCGTCAGAGAAATAGTGCAGGCCGTCAACTTTACCGAAAAGGTCCAGTTTGTTGCCGTCTTTGTTATAAATTTCTGCTGCACCGGCCGATGCTGTAACCAGCAATGCCGGGACCATCAGGGAAAGAACGCGAAGTTTCATTTTATTACCCTCTCGATTATAAGTCTTATTTGCCACTGCGTGCTGAATATGGATTTGAGCACGAAGTGTCATGTTAAGCCGAGGTGAGTAATAATCTATCAGGAAAATGATACTGAATTTCCGAAAGTGTTTCATTTAAGGTAAAAATATTACAAAATGTAATTTAAGCGGAACTTTTATACAGCACAAATAGATAAAAATTATGGCATCTAAAGACAAGAAAATAAGATAAGTCCATAATTACATCAACTTAACTGGAAACCTATCCTTGCGCACTGAATGATAAAAATTTTCACCCATGTGGATGTATTATTACCCCGCTATCATCATTTTATTTCAGTATTACCTTCATTCACCCCGAATGAGTTGCCACATTTAGTATTCCCGCCGGGCTTAGTTCCCGGCATTTTTTTGCCTTTTTTTCCCCCAGCGTCAAAAAATGTCAATAACGGTAAAGTTAACCACGGCAACAAAATAAGTCCCCGCTTTGCCGGGAATTTACGCCAGATAACTGAAAAATATCCGGCGTGCTCCTCTCTAAATTGCCAATCAATTAAGCGCCGAAAATAACTGCCCCTTTCAGTAAGCCTGGCCGTAATATCTAACGCTCACGCAGCGACTCTTTGACTTTATTCAGCGGCTTAATCAGGTAATCCATGACGGATTTCTGGCCCGTTTTAATTTCAACATTGGCGACCATGCCCGGCACGATAGGGAATTTGCGCCCTGCTTTATTGGTCAACTCGGCTTTGTCGGTGCGCACATAGACGCGGTAGTAGTACTGATCGCGTTTGACCTCATCCTGTAAGGTATCCGGCGACACGGTTTCCACCTCGCCGTGCAGGTCGCCATAGATCGAAGAGTCATAGGCGGTCACCTTCACCGTGGCGGGTAGCCCGGGGCGGATATAGGCGATATCACGCGGGTTAATGCGCGTTTCAATCAGCAGCTGATCCTCTAACGGCACAATCTCCATCAGCTTGCCGCCAGGCTGCAGTACGCCGCCTACGGTGGTGACCTGGATATCCTTCACGATACCGCGCACCGGCGAATAGATTGTGGCGCGGGTGAGCTGATCCTCTTTACCGGTCATCACCTGCAGCTGAGCGTCGAGGTCGGCGTTATTTTTTACCTGCTCTTCACGGGCGCGTACCGCGTAGTCATTGCGCGCTTCGTCAATTTTTCCCTGCAGCTCAGTGACCTGCCGCCGCAGGCGGATCACCTCTACCTGACCGGCTGCACCTTTTGCCACCAGCGGCTCAGTCATGCGCAGCTCGTCCTGCACCAGCTTTTTCGACTGTTGCAGGTTGCTAACGGTTTCCGTCAGGTTCTGGCGCCGTGACTGATAGAGCTGGGTCTCACGCGCCACCAGGTCTGGCTCTTTCAGGGTGGCTGCACTGAACTGCAGCGGTGCGCCGGTCAGCTCCGCGCGCAGGCGCTCTGCCGAGGCGCGCAGGGTGGTCGCTTTGGAGGCCGCCTCGCCGAAGTTCGACTGGAAGCGGGTCGGGTCGAGCTTTGCCAGCACCTGCCCCTTCTCCACGATGTTGCCCTCGTGCACGTTTAGCTCATCGACGATGCCGCCGTCGAGGCTTTCGATCACCTGCGCACGGCTGAGCGGGGTGACCTTGCCGGTACCGACGGTAACTTCGTCAAGAATGGCGAAGTGCGCCCAGACAATAAAGAGCACCAGCGCAGCGGTACAGATCCAGATAATGGCGGAGGTGCGCCGTTCATTTTTTTTCAGGCTGCGGTCGATCAATACCAGGCTCATGCGGCATCTCCCCGGGCGGGCGTGGCGGCCGGCGGGGTGCTGGCAGCAGTGGCACGCTTAAGAATCTCATCTTTCGGGCCGTCGGCGATGACCCGCCCGTTGTCCATCACGATAATGCGATCGACCATTTTCAGCAGCGCCGGGCGGTGGGTGACCAGCACCAGCGTGCGTCCGCTCAACCAGCCCTGCATCTGCTTAATCACATGCTCTTCCAGCTGTTCATCCATTGAAGCGGTCGGCTCATCCATCAGTACCACCTGCGGCTGGCGCAGGATCATACGGCTCAGCATCACCATCTGCCGCTGCCCGCCGGACAGCCCGCGCCCACCCTCATTAATAATGCGGTCGAGGCTGGCGGCATCCTGCTGGATCAGGCTCAGCGCCCCGCTGACGCGTAGCGCCTGCAGCATATCCTGCTCGCTGGCGTGGGGATTCCCCAGCATCAGATTCTGGCGCAGCGTGCCGAAGAACAGGCGTGAATCCTGCGACAGCCAGCCGAGCTGACGGCGCAGATCCACCGGGTCAATACGGCGCAGATCAACGCCATCGACCATCACTTTGCCCTGGCTGGCCAGTGCCTGGCCGGCCAGCAGCTTGAGCAGCGTCGATTTTCCGGCACCGACGCGGCCAAGAATGGCGATGCGCTCCCCCGGTTTAATCTGCAGCTGATTGATGGTCAGCACGTTTTTCGGGTTCTCTTCCTCATAGCTGTACTGCACGCCGCGCAGATCGTAGTGCCCGGTCAGCGTTGGGCAGTGCGCCATTTCGCCCTCCTCCGGCTGGTCGAGCGGCTTTTTCAGCAGTTCGTCCAGACCGTTCATCGCGCTTTTTGCATGCTGCCAGCGCGAGAACACCATCGTCAGCTGCATCAGCGGCGCAATGGTGCGTGAGGAGAGCATGCTGCTGGCGACCAGGGTACCGGTGGTAATTGCGCCGTCGAGCACCAGATAGACGCCGAATACCAGCATGCTGGCATAGGTCAGCTGCTGCACGCTGGAGGCCCAGCCGGTGAGCCGGGCGCCCCACAGTCGCTGCTGCATGCCGATGGCGGCGCTCACTTCATGCGTCTGCTCCCACTGGCGCTGGAAGTACGGCTCCGCCTGCAGCGATTTAATATCCTCAATCCCTTCAATGGTCTCCACCAGGATCGCGTTGCGCAGCGCCCCTTCGCGCAGCCCCTCTTTTGCCAGTTTCGCCATCGGGATCTGGATCAGCAGGCCAGGAATGACGATCAGCGGGATCGCCAGCAGCGGCACAATCACCAGCGGGCCGCCGATAAACGCCATGATAAACAGGAACAGGATGACAAACGGCATATCTGCTGCCGCCCCGACGGTGGTGGAGGTCAACAGCTCGCGCACCTGGTCTATCTCACGCAGCTGGGAGATAAACGAACCGGTGGATTTGGGCCTGGCCTCGTTGCGGATGTTCATCGCCCTGGCAAACAGCATGGAGGAGACTTTCAGGTCGATGCGCTTCCCCATCAGATCGGAAACCTGGGTACGCATCAGGCGGATAAGATATTCAATCACCGCCGCGATCAGTACGCCGCCGAACAGCACCCACAGCGTCGATTCGGACTGTGCGGGGATCACCCGGTCATAGATCTGCATCGAGAACAGGATCCCGGCCAGCGCCAGCACGTTGCCAACAATCGAGGCCAGTGAGATCTCACCAATTCGGCGCCCCATTCCTTTGAAGTTGTGCCAGAACCAGTGCTCTTTATACGGCTGAACAAATTCATCGATGCGCGCATCGCGCCCGCGCGCCGCCACGCCAACGATGCCGACCTCCTGCTGGCTCTGGGCCAGCAGCAGCGCCAGCTCGCTTTCGCGTACCACGTCGCCGCCGTCGCTCAGCCAGTAGCGGGCGTTACCTTCGCCGTCGATGGCTTCCAGCACCACCACGCTGCCGTTCTCCATGATCAGCACCACCGGCGTGACCTCCTGTCGCCAGCGGATCTTATCGCGCGGGGTCATGGTGAGATGCAGACCGAGCAGCCCGGCCAGGCGCTCCAGCTGCTGAGGCGGGCTGAGGTGTTCGAACCAGCGCATCTGCTGACGCAGGGTTTTTCCATCGGCCGGCTTACCGAAGCGCGCCGCCACGCGCAGCATGGCATCGATCCAGTTTTCGGTGGTTGCGGTTTGTTTCGTCATAGAACTGCCTTATCTGGTTGTCATGCACACGGCCGCTTTACAGCGACGGCAGCGTTTGCCCACTGTTTGCTTCACGATCGATGCCTAAAATATCCAGCAGATTGTCGACGGCGGCAGCGTAGCGGACCGTGGCATCCCAGCCGTCGTACAGCGCCGTCAGGCGGCCGCTGTCGGCCTGAAAGACATCCTGCTCCACGCTGAGCAGGTCATTCAGGCTGCGTTTGTTCAGTTTGTACTCATCGGCGTAGACCGAACGCGTATGATCCGCGCTGTCCAGCTGCATCTCACCCGCCTGCTGGCGCTGCTGCGCGCCGATCATGTCGGCGTAAGCAGTGGAGGCATTCTGGTTGATTTGCAGCTTTGACTGCTGGATGGCGGCTTCGGCGGCTTCGCGGTCGCCCTCGGCGGCGCGGGTTTTGGCATTAACCAGCCCGCCCTGATAGAGCGGCGCTTCGACCTGCAGTTGCAGCTCGTCGTCCCAGTAAGAGCGGCTCTGGTTTTCATAGCGGGTGCGCCCCGCCTGCACTTTGATGGTCGGCCAGTGGTTGGAGGAGGCCTGGCGCAAGCGCTCCATCGCCGCTTCCTGCCTGGCCTGCGCGCTGCGCACCGCAGCGCTTTTCTCATAGGCAATCTTATCCAACGTGACCTGCTGGTTGAGCAGTGCCTTCGGCAGTTCCGGCAGATTGTCGGACATCACTCCGGTCAGCACCGTCAGCTGCGCGCGCGCCGAGCGCTCCTGCGCACGATACTGCTCCATGCTGGCGTTCATCCCGGCGATGCGCGTTGACGCCTGCAATACGTCGGACTGCGAGCTAAGCCCGGCGTCGGCGCGCAGTTTCGCCATGTCGCGCACCCGCTCCAGCGAGCGAATGTTGGCGCGCGCGGCCTCCACCAGCGCCTGGTAGCGCTTGACCGACAGATAGGCTTGCAGCGTGTCCTGCGCCACGATGGTCATGGTGTCGTAAAGGGCATATTGATAGGCTTCAGAGAGCTTGTGCTGTTCATCAATCGCCCCGCCGGTGCGGCCAAAGTCATACAGCAGCTGGCTGAGGGTGATGCCGCCAGAAGCGCTGTTGTTCAGGCTACCTGCGGAGTCGGTCTGCTGCGAGCGCCCACCGCTGGCCGCCAGCGAGATTTGCGGATACCACGCGCTTTTCGCCGCATCGAGATCGGCGTCGCCAACACGAATTTGTGCGGCAGCTTCAGAAATTTTCGGGTTGCGGGCAAAAGCGCGCAGGATGGCATCGCGCAGGGTCAGGGTAGCAATCTGTTCTTCGGTCGGTGCCGCGCGCCAGTTAAATGCCGCGACCGGCTGCTGTTGCGCGGCCAGCGCCGTCTGACTACTCAGGCAGGTGGCAAGAATAATAACCGCGCCACGGGCGGAATTAGCCATTGAACTCTCCTTAATACCCCGGAAAAATGAAAAACGCCCGCGGAAAAACACAAGCTGTGCTGTTTCTTCCCACGTATCACGTTGGCCAGCATCACAACCATGATGCCAGGCTTTACCCGGTGTGCTTAAGGATTACCATGTAATCCGTAACAAGAATAAATTGGCTCAGCGCCAAAAAAATGCAAAGAATTTTCATGCCGTTATCAATACCGGCGTCGTTGAGTGCCAGTTTCAATACTGGGTTGACTGGCGCCACAACGACCAACAGCGGCCGAAGCCGCTTCTGGTCATTATTTTTACCAACCCATCACTTCCTCTTAACTTTAGACCCCCTGCACGGGAATGCGAACCGCGCAGGGGTTATTTTTTTGTTATACGACATGGACCTGCAGATTGTGCTGGATCAATACGTCACCCAGGGTGTTCTCCGACGACAGCGCCGAGTTGTGGTAGACGTCATAGGTTTGCCCGCCGACCGTGCGCTGCCCGGTGGTAGCCCAGATGCCGCCATCACCGTTGGCCAGCGTCACCTGGTCACCCAGCGTCCCTTTAATCAACAAATCATCCGTCTGCTTGTCGGTGATGTTCAGCGCCTCATTAAGGTCCAGCTTGATGCTGTTATTGCCCGCCTTGCCGAGGTCGATAATCTCGATATGCTCCACCTTCAGCCCGAGCGAGGTGAGATCCAGCGTGAGATGCTCGCCGTTCAGCACCAGGGTGTCGGTCCCTGCGCCACCGTCGATATGGCTAAAGTCCATTGAGCCAACCGAGATGGTGTCGTTACCGCTGCTACCCGTCACCGAGTCGCCATGCAGCACCTGCCCGTCCGCCAGCGTAATGGTGACGCCGCCGATGGTGTAAGCATCGCTGTCGGCCTCGACGGGAGTGGTCGCCGCTGCCGCGGTGCTGGTCGTCGCGCTGGTGCTGGTCGTGGCGGCATCGGTGCTGCTGGTGTCGCTGTCGGTCACCAGCGTCGAGTGAACTGCCGCGACGGCATGCGCCGTGCTGCTGCTCTCCTCCGTGGTGGTGCTGGTTTTGCTGCTGGTGCTGGAGGTATCGGTTGAGGCCACCGCCAGCGAGTCATCAGCCGCGACCGCCATCAGCGATGCCGCTGCCACCGTTGAGCTGACCGGCAACAGCGAGCCGAGCAGCAGCGTGGTAGAGGTCGTCGCCGGGTTGCCCGCCGCATCCACCGCCGCGACCGTCACCAGCGCGCCCAGGTTCAGCGTGGTGAGCAGCCCCCCGGTGAACCTGGCGCTGTAGCGCCCATTGGCGTCAATCACTGCCGTTTGCGTTTGCGACTGGCCATTCTGCGACAGCGTGATGCTGACCGTGGTGCCCGTTGCCAGGCGCAGCGTGCCGCCGGTGATGGTCAGACCGGTTAACAGCACATTTACCAGGCTGGTAACCGCATCGACCCCAACTGCCGGCAGGCTGTGGGTCACCGCCGTGAAGCTGGTGCTGGTGCTGGCGCTGTTGCCCGCCCGGTCCGTCACGGTTACCGCGACAGTGTGGCTGCCATCGGCAATCGCGCTGAGGCCCGAGCTCGGCACGCTGACGCTCCAGCTGCCGTTGCTGCCCACCGTGGTGTTGTAGACCGTACCGGCAATGTTGACCGCCACAGTTCCGCCCACCGCGTTGGTCGCCGTGCCGCTCAGGGTCTGCGCCGCCCCCGCTTCCGCCAGGTTGAGGTAGTGGTCGGTAAACACCGAGGCGTTGGTCAGCGTGACCGTTGGCGTGACGTGCGTACCAACAATCACCGATGCCGAGCCGTTTGCCGTGTTGCCCGCGCCGTTGACCAGACTGGCGGTAATGGTCTGCGTACCGTCCGCCAGCGCCAGCAGGCTGGCAGAGGGGACTGAGACACTCCAGCTGCCGTTGGCGGCAACAATGGCGTTAAGGGTCAGTGCACCGACCTTAACCGCAATGGTTGAACCTTCCGCATTGGTGGCGGTACCGGAGATAGTCTGCGCCGACAGCGCCTCGACCGCATTCAGGCCGCCGTCGCCAAACAGCGTGCCGATAGTGATAGTCGGGGCGGTCTGGGCGATCACGCTGACCGTACCGCTGGTGGTCGCGCTGTTGCCATACGGGTCGCTAAGCGTGACCTGAGCCGTCTGCGTACCGTTCGCCAGCGTCGCGAGGTCCGCTTTCGGCACGCTCAGGCTCCAGCCACCGCCGCTGCCCACCGTGGTGGTATAGGTATGCGTTCCGAGCACCACCGTGACCGTTGAACCCGCCACCGCGTTAGTGGAGGTCCCGCTGATCAGCTGGGCGTTGGCGAGATCGCCCGCGCTCAGCACGCCGTCACCGAAAATAGCGTTGACCGCGATAGTGGGGGCGCTCTGCACGCCGATGATGACGCCCACGCTGGCACTGGCGTTGTTACCATAGGCATCGGTCACCGCCACGCCCACGGTAAGATTACCGGTCAGCAGCGTGGTCAGCAGCGAAGGCGCCAGCGCAGCGGTGAAGTTACCGTTGGCATCGGTGGTGGCGGTCAGCGTGGTGGTACCCACATTGATTCGGACGCTGGTTCCCGCCGCCACGTTATTCACATGCCCGCTCAGCGTCTGGCCGAGCAGCGCTTCCGCCACGCTCAGCACGCCATCGCCAAACAGCGGATTCAGCGTGACCGAAGGCAGGTTGTTGATGCCCACAATAGCACTCAGCGAGTTGCTGGTGGTGTTGCCCGCCGCGTCGGTAACGCTGACGCCGACATTGAGGTTGCCGTCGGTCAGCGTTGCCAGCAGCGCCGGGGTCAGCGCAATGCTGAATTTCCCGTCGCTGTCTGCGGTCGCTACCAGCTGCGTACTGTTCACGCTTACCACCACGCGCGCTCCGGCAGCGGTGGTGCCGCTGATGGTCTGGGTCAGCAGCGCATCCGCCGCGTTCAGCACGCCATCACCGAACAGCTGCAGCTGGTTGAGCACCAGCGACGGCGCGGTGAGGTTAACTGCCAGCCCGCCCGAGGCGCTGGCGGTATTGCCCGCCGCATCCTGTAGCGAAGCGGTCACCGTCAGGTTCGGGTTACCGGTCAGCAGCTGCAGCTGCGCCTGCGTCAGGTTGGTGCTGAAGGTGCCATCGGCATTCACCGTGGCGGTGGCAGAGACAATATTCCCCACGTTGAGATTGACGATAGTGCCCGCCGCCACGTTTTTCACCGTACCGCTAATCAGCTGGCTGGCGAAGTTAGTGACATCGTTGAGGTTGAGCGCCCCGTCACCGAAGATGGTGTTAAGGGTAATGCTCGGTTCTGCGGTCAGCAGGCCCACGGTGACGCTGTTGCTGGCGGTGTTGCCCGCCGGGTCGACCACTTTGACGCCCAGCGTGGCGTTCCCGGTAGCCAGGCTAAGCAGATCCGTGGCGCCAATATTTACGCTCCACGCCCCGCCCGCCTGCACCGTGGTGGTATAGGTTTTAGTGCCGAGGGTGACGGTAACGGTTGAACCGGCCACCGCATTCAGCGTACCGCCAATGGTCTGGCCCAGCAGCGCCTCAGCGTGGTTCAGCAGATTATCCCCGCCAAACAGGCCGGTAAGCGCCGGAACTACCGGTACGTTGTTGATAATCGCCGTGACGTTTTCCGCCAGGGTTTTGCTGTTACCTGCCGCGTCGCTCACCACTACATTGAGCGCCAGATTGCCATCGGTCACGCCGCTCAGCGCGGAGGATGGGATGGCCAGCGACCATTTACCATCCTGGCCCACGGTGGCGGTCAGGTTTTGTCCCCCCAGAGACAGAGAAACCGTTGCGCCAATGGTGCCGGTACCGGTAATCACGTGATCGACCAGCAGATCGGCTTTGCTCAGGAAGCCATTATCAAACAGCGGGTCAACCGCCAGCGCCAGGGTGTTCAGCACTTTGCTGACGGTCAGCGCGGCGCTGCCCTGGTTGCCGTTGACATCATTGACTCGGACCGACAGCACGTTGGTGCCGCTGGCTAACAGGGCAATCTCGGCAGCGGCCAGCGGGATGCTGAACACCCCGTCAGTCACCACGGCCGAGGCCAGCAGCGTGTTGCCCAGATAGACGCCAACGGTTTGCCCATCCGCGCCGGTCGCTGTCCCGGTCAGCAGCTGCTGTAGCGTTGCTTCCACCCCATTGATGATGTTGTCCTGCGCCAGCACGTTAAGCGTGATCAGCGGCGGTGTGGTATCCACCACGATGCCATGCGTTGCCGTCCCGACGTTGCCCGCTGCATCGCTAATAGAGGCATTAATGGTTTGCGCATTCTGCCCCAGCGCCTGCAGATCCGCCGACGGCACGTTGAGTGACCAGGTACCGCCCGCCTGCACCACGGTGGTGTAGGTTTTTCCGCCCAGCGTGACGGTCACCGTACGCCCCACTTCAGTGAGCGATGCGGTGCCGCTGATGGCCTGCGAAACCGCGGCTTCGCTGGCATTCAGCACATTATCCGCACCGGCAAAGTCGCCGATAGTCAGGGTTGGCACCACCGTATCGACCAGCACCGTGGTGGTGGTGGTTACCGGAGAGCCAACGGTTGGGGTATAGGTGACAACCACCGTATCTGTCCCCTGCGGGAATTCCGCGGTGGAGAGTGCAGCCGAGGTCCAGTTGTTATCCGCACGTATTGCATTAACCGTCACCGTGCTGACTAAGGTGCCATTCACCGTAATGGTGATGGTGCCTCCGACACCCGGGGTGGCATTTTGCAACGCACCGCTCAGGGTCGTGGTTGCCCCATCCGCTGCGTTAATAATATTGTCGCCGGTTACCGGGTTCAGCGTGATTGACGGCGTCAGCGGCACGGTCAGGTCAAGGATCACCGAACCATTGGCGGTGGCGGTGTTACCCGCCGCGTCGGTAATCGACACGCTGTAAGCGCCCAGGCTGGTGGCCAGTGCGGCGAGCGCGGCGACCGAGACATTGACGCTCCAGCTGCCGTCGGCCTGCACCGTGCCGGTTAAGGTTTGGCTGCCGATGGTCAACGTCACGGTGGAACCGACGTCGGCAGCGTTAGTGGTTCCGGTCAGCGTCTGAGTGGTCAGGCTTTCCAGATAGCTCAGGGTGTTATCCCCGGCAAAGGTCAGGCCGGAGATGGTTGGCGCCACGGTGTCAACGATAAAGCCTTCGCTGATGGTATTGCTGTTGCCCGCAGGGTCAGTCACGGTCACCGACAGATTCTGCGCCCCCTGGCCAACGCCATTCAGCTCGGCGTTGGTCAACGCGAGGGTCCAGTTGCCATTGACATCTACTGTCGCCGTTTGCGCTTGACCATTGATGGTGACGGAGACCGTCTGGCCCGCCCCCACTGCACCGGTGGTCCCGGTCAACGTCCCGCCGTTGGTCAGCTCGTTCAGGTTAAGGTAGCCGTCACCAAACGCCACGCCAACCGTGGGCAGCGGCAGCGTCAGGTAAGCGTCGAAGCCCAGCGTCTGGCTGGCGCTGTTGCCTGCCGCATCGGTTACCGTCACGCTGAGATTGTGTTCGCCGTTCGCCAGGCCGCTCAGCGCCCCGGCAGGCAGCGCCACCGACCAGCTGCCGTCGCTGTTCACCGTGCCGGTATAGCTGATGCCATTGACGTCGACCTTCAGCACCACGCCCTGATTGGCGCCGGTCACGCCGGTATTCCCGGTGATGGTGATCGCGCCGTTGGCCTGAGTAATGCCCAGCGCGTCGTTAGCAAACGGATTGGTGATGGTCGGCACCGGGGCGGTCAGCACGGCGGTATAGCTGCCGTTGAGCACCGATTCGTTGCCGTAGCTGTCGGTAGCGGTCACCACCACGGTTTTCGTCCCGTTGCCAAACCCGCCAAGCTGATCGGGCGTCAGGTTCAGCGACCAGTCGCCGTTGGCGTTTACCGTGGCGGCAATCGCCGTACCGCCGTTAATACTGACCAGCACGCTCTGCCCCGCCCCGGTCACGCCGGTAGAGCCGCTGAGTAGCTGGGCGACGCCCGCCTCCGCAATGCTCAGCAGGCCATCGACAAACGGCGTAACCAGCGTCACGGCCGGAATATCATGCACCGCCACCACCAGCGAGGTATTGGCAGAGCTGCTGTTGCCAACCGCATCGGTGATGGTCACCGAGATCGGCCAGTTACCGTCCGGCAGCGCCTGCAGCACCTCAGCCGACAGCGGCAGCGACCAGCTGGTGCCGTCGGCACTGATGGTGGCAGGCAGCAGTGCGCCATTGACGTTGACCGTCACCGTCAGCCCCGCCAGACCACCGGCATGGGTGATCGCCCCGCTCAGGGTGCCGCCGAGCGCCGCTTCCGCCGCGTTCAGCACGCCGTCGCCGAACAGCGGCAGGCCGCCAACGGACACGGTTGGCAGTGCGGTTACGATGGCGTCGAAGTTCAGCGTGGCGCTGTCGCTATTGCCCGCTGCATCGCCCGCCGTCACCACGATTTCATGATTGCCATTGCCCAGCGCCAGCAGCTGCGCCGGTGACACCGTGGCGCTCCATACGCCATTATCATTGACCGTCGCGGTCAGCGCGGTGCCGCCAATGGTGACGCTGATGGTCTGCCCGGCCCCGATCAGGCCGGTGGTGCCCGTCAGGGTCTGTGCGACGCCCGCCTCAGCGACATTCAGCAAGCCGTCAACAAACGGCAGATTGATGGTTGGGTTCAGCGTAGTGGTCAGCACCAGTTCCGCACTGGCGGTAGCGCTGGCCGGATTCACCAGCCCGGCTTCGGTACTGACAGTGACCTGCACCGCCCCGTTACCCAGCCCGACCAGCGCGCCCGCCGGAATATTCGCCGACCAGGTACAGTCAGCGCCCACCGTACCGGCAAAGGTCAGGTTACCGACCGTCACCACCAGCGCCGTGCCGACCTCAAGATTGCTCACCGTACCGGTCAGCGTCTGCGCCAGCGCCGCCTCCACGCCGCTCACCAGGCCGTCACCAAACGGCAGATCCAGCGTCAGCGTTGGCGTATCGTGAACATCCACCACAATCCCGACGTTGCTGGTGGTGGTATTGCCGTTGGTATCGATAACGGACACGCCTACCGTGACGTTGCCGTCCACCAGCGCCAGCAGATCGGCGGCTGGAATAGTGGTGCTCCAGTTACCGTCTGCATCGGCCAGCACGTTGTAAACTTTGGCCCCCACCGTGATGGTCAGATTAAGGTTTGGCAGGGTGGTGCCTTCAATCAGCAGGCCCGCCAGCGCTTCGGCCAGGCTGAGAATATTATCCGCACCCACGCCGACATCCACCGTCAGCAGCGGCGGCACGGTGTGAACGGTGAACTCCTGGCTGTCCGTCGCCACGTTCTGCGCCACATCATTGCCGGTCGCGGTGACGGTGTTGCCATCTTGCGGCAGCGCCTGCACATCCGCAGCGGGCACGGTGGCCTGCCAGTTGCCGTCGGCATCCACCGTCGCGGTGTAGTTTTTATTGTTCAGAGTGACGGTAATCGTCTGCCCCGCCGGAATATGCTGGCTGCTCCCGGTGATCGTCAGGTCACTGCGCGACTCCTGGTAGTCGACCATATCGTCGCTGGTCACGGGATCGATGGTAATGGTTGGCAGGTTGCCAGGCTGCGCCACCACGGTGAAGTCCTGACTGTCGTTGGCAATGTTGCCATCGCGGTCGGTGACGGAAACGCTCACCTGCTGAGCACCATCCGCCAGCTGCTGTACATCCGCAGCCGGTACGCTGAAGCGCCATTCCCCACCGGTTACCGTAGTGGTATAAGTCTGGCCGCCGAGCGTGATGGTGACCGTTTGACCGTCCGGCACGCCGTCACTGGTGGTGCCACTCAGCAGCAGCGGCTGATTATGCTCGGTGCTGTTGATGTAGTCATCGCCGGAGACCGGAGCAATGGTGATTAACGGCAGGTCAGCAGCGGTAGCGCGCACGGTGACGGTTTCAGTTTGTACCGTCTGGTTGCCCGCGCTGTCGGTCAGCGTGGCGGTCACGATGTAATCGCCGTTGGCGAGCGTTTTGGTCACGCTGCCCGGCAGATCGAAGCTCCAGCTGCCGTCACTCTGCACGATAGCAATGTAAGCAGGCTGGATGCCGTTAAAGATGATGCTGACCTGCTGGCCCACCTCATCCGGCGAGGTACTGCCGGAAACGGTAATCGTCTGCTGGATCTCGGTCGGGTTGATGACGTTATCACCCGCCACGTTATTCAGCACCAGATCCGGCGGCGTCAGGTCCACGATGGCGGCGCTGCTGACAGTGCCGCTGTTACCCGCGGCATCGGTCACCGTCACCGTAATCGGCAGATTGCCTTCGTTCAGCCCCTGCAGCGTAGCCGCCGGGATATTCAGCGTCCAGTTGCCGTTGTTATCCACCGTGGCCGGATAGTCCGTGCCGCCGATGTTCACGCTGACCTGCTGGCCTGCGCCGACAGTACCGGTGGTCCCGCTCAGCGTCTGGCCTGCGCCTGCTTCATCCTGGTTGAGGTAGCCATCGCCAAACGGGGTGTTGATGGTCGGCTGCAGCGCGGCGGTCGCCAGGGTGACATCCGCGCTATTGCTGCCCGGATTGCCCGCCTGGTCGGTGACCGTGGCGGTCAGCGTGTAATTGCCGTCGCTGACGCCCGTCAATGCCGCCGCCGGAATATCCAGCGTCCAGCTGCCGTCGGCACCCACGGTGGTGGTCCAGGTCTGGCCGTTGAAGTTAACGGTGACCGTCTGCCCTTCCAGCGCCGGACCGCTGCCGTTATCGGTGCTGCCGCTAATGGTCAGCGGCTGGCCCGCTTCGCTGGCGTTAATAATACCGTCGCCGGCAATCGGGTTCAGCGTAATGGCCGGAGCCACGGTATCAACGTTAAAGCTGACCGGCTGCGTACTGGCGTTGCCCGCCGCATCGGTTGCCGTCACCTGCAGGGTATTGCTGCCCTGTTCGAAGGATTGCAGTAGCGCAGAAGGCAGGCTGATGCTCCAGTTGCCGTTACCGTCGACGGTGCCGCTGTACTGGGTGCCGTCAATGGTGACGCTCACCGTCTGGCCGTTACCGCTGACGCCGGTGGTGCCGTTCAGCGTCTGGGTCAGCGCGGCCTCACTCGCGTTGAGCGCGCCGTCGTTAAACGGCACGTCGACAGTGACGGCAGGAAGCGTGTTGACCACCACATTCAGGCTCGCACTGCTGTTGACGAGGTTACCGGTGGCGTCGGTGACGCTGACGCCGACGGTTGCCGGGCCATCAGGCAGCCCTGCCAGCGCGGCAGCCGGAACCACCACGCTCCATGCGCCGCCGTTGCCGACCGTCGCCTGGAAAGTCTGGCCGTTGATGGTCAGCGTCAGCTGGCTGCCCGCGTCGACGTTGGCGGTGTGCCCGGTCACGATCAGCGGCTCCTGCGCTTCGCTGGCATTGAGATAGCCGTCGTTGGAGATCGGGTCGATACTGATGCCGGATGCCAGGCTGTTTACCGTGACATCATGGCTGGCACTGACCGGGTTTCCGGCCGCATCGCTGACCGCCGCCGCGATGGTGGTAGTGCCGTTCTCCAGCCCTTGCAGCGTGGAGGCAGGAATAGAGACGCTCCAGCTGCCGTCCGCCTGCACCAGCGCGCTGTATACTTCCGTACCAAGGGTGATGCTGACCGTCTGCCCGGCTTCCACATTACTGGTGGTCCCGGAGAGCAGCTGGCTGCTCTGCTGCTCCGCCCCGTCCAGGATATCGTTGCCGGCAAAGGTATTGATGCTGATGGTCGGCAGATCGGCGGCCGCCGCCTTGACCTCCAGCGGGCTGCTGGTGGTGGTGCTGTTGCCTGCTGCATCGGTCGCCGTAACGCTCAGCGTGTAGCTGCCGTCAGCCAGCGCCTGCAAATCGGCGCTCGGAACAGATACCGTCCAGTCGCCGTTGCCGTTGACCTGCACGCCCTGGTAGGTGACGCCGTTCAGCGTGACGACAATCGTGTCCCCGGCTTCGCCCCGACCGCTGACGGCCAGATCCGCGCCCTGTTCGGCAGCATTAAGGATGCCATCGCCCGCCACGGGGGCTACCGTTACCGTTGGTGCCACGGTGTCGACCGTAAACGGCTGGGTGGTATTGGCGCTGTTACCTGCGGCATCGCTGACCACCACGCTGAAGCTGTTATCCCCCTGGGCCAGGCCCGCCAGCGCGGTGGCAGGTACCGCCACGCTCCAGCTGCCGTCAGCCGCTACGATACCGGTATAGGTGGTGCCGTTCAGCGTCAGGGTGACGGTCTGACCATCGCCCGTGACGCCAGTGCTGCCGGTAATCGTCTGCGTGGCACCGGCTTCCTGCGCGTTGAGCGCGCCGTCGCCAAACGGTGGGTTAACGGCCACCACCGGCAGCGTATCGACAATCACCACCAGGCTGCTGCTGCTGGTCTGGGTGACGCCCGCCGCATCCGGACCGCTGACCACAATCGGCAGCGTGCCGTCGGTGAAAGCAGCCACCACGTTTTGCGGCAGCGTCACGCTCCAGCTGCCGTCTGCCTGTACGGTTGCCAGGTAAGACGCCCCGCCAATCGCCACGGTCAGCTGGGTTCCCGCCGTGTAATTCGCCGAGGTGCCGCTGATGGTCAGCGGCTGCGCCGCTTCCTCCGCATTCAGGTAACCATCCACGCTGACCGGGTTAATCGCCAGGCCGGAGAGCTGATTATTGATCTCGAAGCTGCCGCTGACCGTGGCCGGGTTGCCTGCCGCATCGCTGACCACCACGCTGTAGCTCTGTTGGCCGTTACTCAGCGCCTCCAGCGCGGAGGCCGGAATGGTTATGCTCCATGCCCCGCTGGCCTGCACTACGCCAGTGTAAGTCACACCGCCCAGCGTGACGCTAACCAGCTGCCCTTCCTGCACGTTAGTGGTGGTGCCGCTCAGCACCTGACTGACGTGCTGTTCCGCGCCGTCAACGATGTTATTACCGGCAAAGGTGTTCACCGTCAGGGTCGGCAGCGTTGCCGCGTCCACACTGACCGCCAGCGTGCTGGTCTGCGTAGTGACGTTACCTGCGGCATCGGTAGCGGTCACGCTGAGCGGATAGTTACCGTTGGTCAGCGCAGCCAGATCGTCAGCGCTGAGCGGCAGCGACCACTGGCCGTTTGGCCCGACGGTGGTGGTGTAAGTTTCATTGTTTAGCGTGACGGAAATGCTGGCCCCGCGCTCGCCGCTGCCGCTCAGCGTAATGCCCTCCTGCTGCTCGGCGGCGTTGAGGATGTTATCCCCGGCTGGCGGATTGAGCGTCAGCGCTGGTGCAGCGACGTCCACCGTCAGCGCCGGGGTCTGCGTGCTGATATTGCCCGCGCCATCTTTCACCGCCACGCTGACGGTGTAGTCGCCGTTGGTCAGTGCAGCGAGATCGGCTGGCGGAACGCTGACCGACCAGTTGCCGTCACCGTCAACGGTAGCGGTATACACTTTGCCGTTTAGCATCACGCGCACGCTGTCATTGCTGTCGCCGGTACCGCTGATGGTCAGCGGCTGCCCCTGCTCGGCGGCATTGAGATAGCCATCGGTTGAAATTGGCGCCACGGTAAAGTCCGGCGGCGTGGTGTCCAGCCCGACAGGGCGAGTCACGGTCGCGACATCTCCCGCCGTTGTAGTGGCCGTCACGGTCAGCGTGTAGCTGCCATCGGTCACGCCGTTCAGCGCGCCGGCCGGAATGGTGGCGCTCCACAGGCCATCAGGCCCGACGGTGGCAGGGTAGTTAGTGCCATTGAAGTTCACGACCACCGAGGTACTGCCGTCCGGCACGCTGCCGGTAACGTTAAACCCGGCGGCCGCTTCTGCCGCATTGATCAGATCGTCGCCCGCAACCGGATTCACCAACACTTGATTGGTGATGCTGGTATCCACATCGACCGTCGCATTTTGGCTGGCGCTGTTACCGTTCGGCGCGGTCACCACTACGGTTACCGTGTTGTCGCCCTGCGGCAGTGCCCCGAGGGTCTCTGCCGGAACGGTCACCGACCATGCGCCGTTCACCACCGTGGTGGTCAGCGTCTGGCCACCAATGGTGACGCTGACGGTATCACCGTTGGTGCCGGTCCCGGTGATATCCAGCGGCTGCGCGGCTTCAGCGCGATCGATGATGCCGTCTCCGGCAATCGGATCGAGGGTATAAGTAGGCGCGGTAAGCTGCACCTGGACTACTTCACTGTTAACCGTTTGGTTGCCCGTTGGGTCAGAAACCGTGACCGTCAGCGGATAGCCGCCGTTTTGCAGCGCCAGCACGTCGTTGGCCGGGATGGTGGCGCTCCAGTTGCCGTCACCGTCGACCACCGCCTCATAGGTTTTGCCATTCAGGCTGACCACCACGCTATTGCCCGCCGTGGTAGTACCGCTAATGTCGAGCGGCAGCTCATGTTCCGCCGCGTTGATAATGCCATCTTCCGCCACCGGGCCAACCGTCACTGGCGGCAGCTCAGTGGCAATATTCACCGGAACCGGCGTGGTAGTGCTGCTGTTTCCGGCCACGTCCGTCGCGGTGACGGTAATGTTCTGTTGCCCGGTCGGCAGCGCCTGCAGCTGTTCCGGCGTTAGCGCCAGCGTCCACACGCCGGAGCTGTTAACGGTCGCGCTAAAGTCCGTACCGCCGATGTTGACCACCACCGTCTGGCCGTTGCCGGTTTCGCCAGTGGTGCCGCTCAGCGTCTGGCCCGCGGCTGCGGTTGCTTCAGCATTGGTCAGCACGCTGTCGCCAAACGGCGCTTCCAGCGTTGGCTGCGGCAGAGTGTTGATATGCACATTGAGGGTGCTGCTGCTGGTCACCTCAGTGCCATTTGGCGCCACCACGCTGGCGGTGGCGGTAAACGGACCATCGGCCAGTACGGTGAGATCGCCCGCCGGAATGGTGGTGCTCCACGAACCGTCCGCCTGCACCTGCGCGCTGTAGGTTTTGCCGTTGAAGGTGAAGGTGACGGTGCTGCCTTCCGCGATATTGAGGGTGCTACCGCTCACAGCCAGCCCGTTTTCGGCTTCCTGCTGGTTGAGATAGCCGTCGTCGCTCAGCGGGTCGAAGGCAATCGCCGGCTGGGTGTTATCCACGGTGAAGGTTTTGCTGCTGCTGCCGGTGTTGCCTGCCTGGTCAGTAATGCTGACCGTCAGGGTGTAAGAGCCATTCGCCAGCCCGCTCAGCGCCGATGCCGGCAGCTCCACCTGCCAGCTGCCCGGACTGCCCGCCTGCACCGTGGTGGTGTAGCTTTCGCCGTTCAGGGTAACGGTAACCGTATTTCCGGCTTCGGCATTGGTCACGGTGCCGCTGATAATCTGCGCCACCTGCTGCTCTGCGCCATCAACGATATTATTGGCGGTGACGTTAGAGACAAAGATCGCCGGAACCCCGGTATCAATAGCCAGCGGCGTGCTGGTGCTGCTGGTGTTGCCCGCCGGATCGGTTGCGGTGACGTTGAGGGTATAGCTGCCGTCGGCTACGCCCGCCACGTACGTTCCCGGAATGGTCAGCGTCCACTGGCCGTTGGTGCCGACCACCGCGCTGAAGGCGGTACCGTTCAGCTCAACGCTAATGACGTTACCCGCTTCCCCGCTGCCGGTGACGACCAGCGGCTGGCCGGATTCCGCGGCGTTAATCACGCCGTCAGAGACCGGATTAACGCTGACCGCTGGGGCCGTCAGGTCCACTTCGATGGTGCGCGTGACGGTGGTGCTGTTGCCCGCCGTATCGGTGCTGGTGACCTGCAGTGGGTAGCTGCCATTGGTCAGGGCCGTCAGTGCGTTTGCCGGCAGATCGATGCTCCAGCTGCCGGTGCCGCCAACCGTGGTAGTGTAGGTTTCGCCATTCAGCGTGACGGTGATGCGGTCGCCGACCTCGCCGGAGCCGCTGAGGGTTTGCAGCTCGCCGCTCTCTGCGGCGTTGATGCGGTTATCCCCGGTCAGGGCTTCCACGCTGACCTGCGGCGCTACGGTGTCGACGGTGAAGTTGCCGGTCGCCGTGCTGGTGTTGCCCGCGCTGTCAGCCACCGTGACGCTCAGGGAGTTGGCCCCCTGCGGCAGAGACTGCAGCACGGCGGAAGGCAGGGAAACACTCCAGTTGCCCTGCGCGTCCACCGTCCCGGTGTAGGTAATCCCCGCAATCACCACGCTGACGGTCTGGCCTGCCCCCTCCACCCCGGTGCTGCCGCTCAGGGTCTGCTCGCTTCCGGCCTCCACCGCGTTGAGCAAGGCATCGCCAAACGGCGGATTGATGCTGAGGTCGAGCTCAGAGGTCACGGAACTGTCCAGCGAGTGCTGAGCCGTGACGGTGTTGCCATTGATATCCGTGGCAGTGGCGGTCACGGTCAGGTTGCCGTTGGGCAGCGCCACCAGGTCGGCAGACGGCACATTCACCGTCCAGCTACCGTCGCTATTGGTCGTGGTCAGATACTCTTTGCCGTTGAAGGTCACCGCGACGCGGCTGCCTGCGGCAACAAAGCGGCTGAAGCCGTGAATCGCCATCGGCAACAGCGACTCGTTGTGGCTCAGCATATTGTCATCGCTGATCACCCCGATGGCGATGGCGCTGAAGGTGTTATCAACGGTGAAGCTCCCGTTGGCGCTGGTCGGGTTACCGGCAACGTCGCTGACGCTGACGGTGTAGCTGTCGGTGCCGTTCGCGAGGTTAGCCAGCGCCGCTGCCGGAACCAGCACGCTCCAGCTGCCGTCGGCGTTCACTAGCCCGGTGTACTGGTTGCCGTTAAGCGTCACGGTCACTACCTGCCCGGCCTGTACGTTGCTGGTGCTGCCGGTCATCAGCTGCGACAGCCCTTTCTCGGCGCCATCCACAATATTATCGCCGGCAAACGCGCCCACGGTAATCACCGGCAGCGAGGCAGCGCTGGCAATCACGGTCAGCGGCTGGCTGCTGCTGCCCATGTTGCCGACACTGTCGGTAGCGGTCACCGTCACGGTGTAGCTGCCGTCCGCCAGGCCGCTAACCACATTGGCCGGTATATTGGCGCTCCAGCTGCCGTCGGCAGCCACGGTAGCGGTGTAGTCGACGTTGTTGATGGTCACGACCACGCCCGCACCCGGCTCGGTGGTGCCGACGATCGCCAGCGCCGCGTTATGCTCGGCAGCATTAAGATAGCCATCGCCGGAAACCGGCGCGACGGTCACAACCGGAGGCGCGGTATCGATGACGATCGGCGCCTGCACGGTGGTTTCATTGCCGCCGCTGTCGCGTGCGGTAATGCTGATGTCATATTTGCCATCGCTCAGCCCCTGCAGGGTGGCCGGGTCGACATTGACGCTCCAGCTGCCGCTGGCATCGGCCGCGCTGTGGTAGGTCACACCGTTGATCACCACGGTAATGGTGCTGAGCGCCTCTGCCTGGCCGCTCAGCACCAGCGGCTGATTCTGCTCGCTGGCGTTAATCACGCCGTCGCCAGCAATGGTGCCGACAGAAAGGGTTGGCGGGGTGGTATCCACGCTGACAGTGGTGCTGCTGACGATCTGATTGCCTGCGGCATCGCTGACGGTCACGGTGACCGTATTGCTCCCCTGCGGCAGCCCGCTGAGCGCCGATGGCGGCAGCGTTACGCTCCACTCGCCGGTGGCCGGGTTAACCGTCGCCGGGTAGTTCACGCCGTTCAGGCTCACGGTGACCACCTGGTCCGGCAGCGCCAGCCCGGTATTACCGCTCAGCACCTGCGGGGTTGTCGATTCGCCCAGGTTGAGGATATTGTCGCCACCGAAGGCGGCATTAAATTCAATATTGTTCGGGAAGTTAACCTGCACGCCCAAATTGAGGCTGCTGGTCACCGAGTTGTTATTGGCATCGGTGACCACCACCGGATAACTGCCGTTAGCCACTCCGGCGAAATCAGCCGGAGGGATGGTGATGCTCCAGCTGCCATCGGCTGCCACGGTGGTGTTGTAAGTATGACCGTTAAAGGTGACGGTGAGCGGCGCGCCCACGGGCAGATTGAGGCTGGTACCGTTCACGCTAACCGGTGACTGAGCCTCCTGCGCGTTGACCCAGTTATCTTCGCTGATCGGAGCAATGGCGAGGCTGGCGGCAGCCGGATCGAGAGCCACACTGACCGAACCGCTGCTGGTCGCGACGTTGCCTGCTTTATCGGCAACGGTGGCGGAGTACGTTACCGTCTGGCCGTCGCTCAGGCCGCTGAGGGCGCTGGCCGGGATGGAGACGTGCCACAGCCCGCCCGCCAGCACCGTGGTGGTGTACTGCACCCCGTTGAAGGTCAGGGTCAGGGTTTGTCCGGCCTGCACGTGGGCGGCGGTGCCGCTCAGCTCCTGCGCCACATTCAGCTCTGCCCCCTGCAGAATATTATCCCCGGCGAAGCTGTTGAAGGTGATGGTTGGCTGATTGGCTGGCTGGGCGGCAAAGGTCACCTCGGTATAGGCCGTGCCCTGGTTACCGGCCGTATCGGTTGCCGTCACGGTGACCGGATAGCTGCCGTCAATGAGGGTAGCTTTGCTTTCCGGCGGAACCACCACGCTCCAGTCGCCGGAACCGTTGGTGGTGGTGGTCAGCGTCACGTCGCCAAACTTCACCTGAATAGTGCTGTTGGCTTCCGCCCGACCGCTGATGGTCAGGTTACCCGCCAGTTCAGCGGCGCTGACGTAGCCATCGCCGCTGACGGGGTTAACGCTAACGGCAGGCGCCAGCGTATCCACGTTGAGATTCAGCGGGTCACTGCTGACCGTGTTGCCATATTTATCGCTGGCCGTTACCGTCAGCGAATTATTCCCCTGCTCAAGCTGCTGCAGCGCGGAAGCTGGAATATTGACGCTCCAGCTGCCGTTCGCGCCCACCGTCGCGGTGTAGGTCTGACCATCCAGCGTCACGGTGACGGTCTGGCCGCCGGTGCTGGTGCCGGTCAGCGTCAACGCCTGGCCGACATCGGCGGCGTTGAGTGGGGCATCAGGAATATTCACCTCCAGCCCCGGAGGCTGGGTATCGACATTCACCTGGGTGGTGGTGGTGGTTTTGTTGCCTGCGGGATCGGTGACGGTCACCACCAGCGGCAGCTGCCCTTCAATCGGGGTTGAGACCGCATTGGCGGGCAGAGTGACGCTCCAGCTGCCGTTGCTGTTTACCGTGCCGGTGTAGGTGTTGCCGTTGAAGGTCACAGTGACGGTCTGGCCCGCCCCGCTAACGCCGGTGTTACCGGTGATGGTCTGGCTGCTGCCCGCTTCCGCACCGCTCAGCACCCCGTCGCCAAACGGCAGATCGATCCCGGCATTTGGCAGCGTGGTGTGGACGTCAACCGTCACGACCGTACTGTTCTGCAAGGTGGTGCCGTTGGCCAGCGTCGCGGTCGCCACGATCAGGTTTGAACCCTGCGGCAGGCTTTGCAGATCGGCAGACGGCACGCTGATGCTCCAGCTGCCGTTCGCTGCCGTGGTGGTGGTGTAAGCATGGCCGCCGAGGGTGACGGAAATCGCCGTGCCGGCTGGCAGACCGCTGGCCGTACCGGAAATGGTCAGCGCACTTTGTGCCTCTGTGGCATTGAGGTAACCGTCGCCGCTTATCGGCGCGGTGATGCTAATGCTGGGGCTGCCGCTGGTATCGGGCTCAACGGTAAAGTTATGCGTATCAGTGGCTGTCTGACCGCTGGCGTTGGTGACGGTCGCGGAGAGGGTCGCGGTGCCGTTCGCCAGCGCCTGCAGTGCGCTGGCAGGAACCGAGACGCTCCAGCTGCCGTTGGCCTGCACGCTGGCGCTGTAGGAAACGCCGTTCAGGGTAATGGTGACCGTCTGCCCGGCCTGTACGTTGGTGGTGGTGCCGCTCAGCAGCTGGCTGGTCTGCTTTTCCGCGCCGTCCAGCACGTTATCCCCGGCAAAAGTGCCGATGGTCAGGGTGGGTACGCCGGGTACCACCGTTGGCTCAACGGTGAAATTATGCGTGTCGGTCGCCGTCTGGCCGCTGGCGTTGGTGACGGTGGCGGAGAAAGTGGCAGTCCCGCTCGCCAGCGCCTGCAGCGCGCTGGCAGGCACGGAAACGCTCCAGCTGCCGTTGGCCTGCACCACCGCCGTGTAACTCACGCCGTTAAGCGTGATAGTCACCGTCTGCCCGGCCTGCACGTTGGTGGTGGTGCCACTCAGCAGCTGACTGGTCTGCTTTTCGCTGCCGTCAAGAATGTTATCCCCGGCGAAGTTGCCGATAGTCAGCGTCGGCGTGGTGGCAGGCGGATTAGTGCCGCCGTTGTTGTCATTGCCTCCGCCACCGCCGCCACCGCCCGCTAAGGCGCCGATGCCCACGCCGACTAATCCCAGCGCCCCGATACCGGCAGCGGTCATCACGCCGCTACCGGCCCCCGTATCAGCCAGCAGCAGCGGTTCAATACTGCCGAGGGATTCATATTGCGGGGTCAGGACCATCGCGGTCTGTGCATCAAGTTCGTTGGTCACCGGGAACAGCACGTGCTCCGGCCGGTTAACCCCATCGTCAAACACCAGTTCGCTGTGCTCGCCGTCCACATCGTCAAAGAAGAACTGCTGATAGCGCACGGTAGTGCCATCTTTCATGTGCAGGATCAGGTCGTTACCCTGGCGTTCGTATTCAGCCACCATCTCGCGCGTGCCGTGGATTTTCACCACGCTAGGCTGATTGAGGAGAACCGTTTTCGAGGAGCCCGAAGTGGCCTGAGAGAGGATCGTTCCGTCGTCGCGTGAAAGGATTTCTACGCTGCCATTATTGAGCTGTGCCATGGTCATAACCTCGTGTACACCAGATAACAGGGATTAAGTGTCCAACGCACAAAAGTGAAAATAAATTTCACTTTTATTGCGTTAGACAAAATTTTGAGCAGTGCCATCTACCGGCAGCGCTTTTCACCTGATGCACGGACGGGGGTTAGTTTCCCCGCGAAAATATAGGACCTAAACTGGCTAATAGAGACTGTTATTTTGTTAATTTCACTAACAGATATAATTAATAAAGTGAATGTGTTGTTTGATGTTTATTTATCGGAAGGATAAATTTATTTAATTACTAACCGTACTCGACAGCTGAGAAGAGCGGCAAAAAATGTCAGATAATTACGATTCAGCTGACAGTAATGATTTGATTTAAATCCAAGAAAAATCCTAATCAGCAGCGAGAGGAATGGGCGATTTATTAGGTCAGAGTGGATTAAAAACAGGTAATACCCCCCGGTGAGTTTCGCGAAAATTTCATGTTGATTCGTGACATTCAGCACAAGTTTTATCCCAGACAAATGTCTGGTGAGGAACGGTCATAAAGTCACTGCCAGCAGAATTTTTTTACGCTTTTCCAGTGATTTGGCTTAAGGAGTGATCCCCGTCACGTTTTCCAGGACTCCTCTGGAAATTTGCCCTTAAGCGACAATTCTGATTAACAGCCGCATTTTTTCAGGTTATTAACTCCTCTACCCTAATGTAGCTGGATTGATGCCAGCGCTTTTAACCTCATTCCGCCAGGGTTTAGCTTCTTAAAACAGGTCAGATGTGGTAAAAATTGGGGCTAATTTTTGTGGCTGGCAATAGGGATAAAATGACGACAGTGGATGCGCAAGCCTCTGATACTCAAGCGCGAGCAGTACAGCGCGCAACGCGAATAGCGTTTTTGATCGCCGGTATCGGGATGGCGTCGTGGGCCCCGCTGGTCCCCTACGCTAAACAGCGTGCTCAGCTGAGTGACGGCTCACTCGGTACCCTGCTGCTGTGCCTGGGTTTAGGCTCACTGATCGCCATGCCGCTCACCGGCGTGCTGGTCGGCCGCTTCGGTTGCAAGCGGGTGATGGCCACCGGAAGTGCTCTACTGCTGGTCCTGCTGCCTCTGCTGGCATCGCTCTCAACGCCCCTCTCGCTGGGCCTGACGCTGATGGTATTTGGTGCTGCGATCGGGTTAATCGACGTGGCGATGAATATCCAGGCCGTGGAGGTCGAAAAGGCCGCAGATAAGGCCATGATGTCGGGCTTTCATGGCTTTTTCAGCGCGGGGGGGATTGTCGGTGCCGGTCTGGTCAGCGCGGCCCTCGCCCTTGGCGCCAGTCCGTTAGTTGGCGTGCTGTTTATCGATTTATTACTGGTCCTGCTGTGGCTGGGCTGCCAGCGTCACCTGATGAACCAGCGCCTGCACCAGCCGGATACACCGCTGTTTGTGATGCCGCGTGGCTGGGTACTGTTCCTTGGAGTGATGTGCTTTATTCTGTTTTTAACCGAAGGCGCAATCCTCGACTGGGGGGCGCTGTTCCTCAACCAGGCTCGTGACCTGCCTGCCGCTCAGGCCGGGCTGGGCTATGCGGTGTTCTCGGTGGCGATGACCATTGGCCGCTTAACCGGCGACCGAATCGTTAACTATTTTGGCCGCACCGCGACGCTATTCTGCGGCACGCTCTGCGCCGCCGCCGGGATGCTGCTGGCGGTGTTGGTGCCGAGTACGCTGGTGACGCTGCTGGGTTTTATGCTGATCGGTTTTGGTGGTGCCAATGCCGTACCGATTATGTTCACCGCTGCGGGTAAACAGCAGGTGATGCCGGTCAATCTGGCGATTTCGGCCATGACAACCATCGGTTATGCAGGTATTCTGGCAGGCCCGGCTTTAGTCGGATTTATCTCACAGTTGTCCAGCCTGTCGGTGGCCTTCAGTGCCATTGCCGCGCTGCTTTTAGTCGTGGCTGCCAGCGCCCGACTGATTACACGTTAACTGGGGTTTCATTGCATGTTGCCATATAAATTTCCGCTGACATCCGGCAATGTTACGCGCTTTTTTGTGATGTTTATCGTGGTGCTGCTCCTGGCATCAGGATTTATGATCCACAACGCGGTAAACGCCTGGTTGACGGAAAAACGTTATGCGATGGCGGATATCACCCATGCCATGCAGAAGCGCATTGATACCTATCGCTTCGCCACCTGGCAGATCTATGAAAACCTGGCGGCCAGCGCGGCCGGTATGCCATCGAACAGTCTGCAGGAAACGCGCCTGCGCCCGGACGTCTACTATCTGGAAAAAACCCGTCGTAAAACCGAAGCGCTGATTTTTGGTTCTCACGATAGCGGCACGCTGGATATGACCCTGCGCATGAGCAACTACCTTGATACGCTGTGGGGCGCGGAAAACAGCACCTGGTCGATGTACTTTTTGAACGGCCAGGATAACAGCATGATCCTGGTCTCTACCCTGCCGCTGAAGGATATGGCCACGCGCTACAAAGAGAGCGCCATCAGCAATATCGTTGAGGCACGCCGCGCGGAGATGCTGCAGCAGGCCAACGCCCTGGACGAGCGCGAGAGCTTCTCGCCGCTGCGCCGCTTCAGCTGGCAAAACGACCACTACTTTACGGTACGCACCACTTTTAATCAGCCGGGTCATCTGGCAACCGTGGTGGCGTTTGACCTGCCGGTGAATGACCTGGTCCCGCTCAATATGCCGCTGGAAAACTTCCAGTTGAAGCAGGATGCCGCACCGGTGGCGGAAGGGGATGACAATCAGGACAGCAACGGCAGCACGCGCATTGACTGGGTTAACCCGAATATTGAAATTGCCGCTTCGCTGGCCAGCACCCCGCTACAGCTGGTTTATCGCGTACCGATCACCGGCCTGGTCATTGATACCCTGCACAATCTGCTGTGGCCGCTGCTGGCAAACCTCGCGCTGCTGATCATGTCGCTGGCTGGGCTGTTTTTGCTGCGCCAGCAGTCGCTGCGCCCGAGCGAGAATCAGAGCGCAGAGCTGGAGTCATTGCGCCTGCTGAACGAAGAGATTGTTGGCACGCTGCCGGTCGGTCTGCTGGTGTATGACTTCGCCAACAACCGCACGATTATCAGTAACAAGATTGCCGAACATCTGCTGCCGCATCTTAACCTGCAAAAGATTATCAATATGTCCGATCAGCATCAGGGCGTGCTGCAGGCCACGGTGAACAACGAAGTGTATGAGATCCGCCATGCGCGCAGCGTCATCTCTCCGCATACCCAGCTGTTTATGATGCGCGATCAGGACCGGGAATTACTGGTCAACAAGAAGCTGCAGAAAGCGCAGCAGGTGCTGGATAAAAACCACCAGTCGCGTCAGCAGCTGTTACAGAACCTGGGTCATGCCCTGCAGCGCCCGCTGCATGATGTTATCGGCCGTTTGCAGTCGCTCGGGGCGGAACACCCGCCTGAGCAGCTCGAAGATTCGCTGGAGGCATCAAAGGCTCTGAGCCGCCTGGTGGATGATATCGTGCTGCTGAACCAGCTGGAAACCCTCGACTGGGCGCCGGACGCCTGCAGCTTCAGCCTGCAAACCCTGCTGGATGAGCTGGCGGTAGAGATCCTGCCGATAATGCGCCGCAAAGGGTTGACGCTGATGATTAACAACACCCTTAGCAGCGATGAGATGCGTTTCGGTGACCGCCGGGCCATTGCTAAAATTCTCTCAACGCTGGTGCATTACGCGGTGACCACCACCACCTGGGGCCGCGTCAGCATCACCATCAGCGCACCGCCAGAGCGCGCCGACCGCCTGTCGATTGAGATTGTCGATACCGGCGCGGGGCTGTCCGCCGATGAGATGGCGAATACCGATTTCCCGTTCCTCGGAGAGACGCACCAGGATCGTTTTGGTCAGGCATCCGGTATGGCCTTCTTCCTCTGCAAGCAGCTGTGTAAACAGCTTGGCGGGCATTTGGACATTGCGGCGCGCCCGGATATTGGCTCGCGCTACAGTATTCAGCTACACGCCCCGCTGGAGCCACAGCAGGATCAGGAAGAGAAACTGCTGGAAGGGGTTAACGCCCTGATTGATATTACCGTTGATGACGTGCGTAAAATCGTGGTGCATCAACTGGAAAACTGGGGCGCGAACTGTATTACGCCAGACGAGCGCTTCTCCGGCCAGGAACATGATGTGCTGGTGACTGACGATCCACAGCGTTTAACGCCATGGTCGCTACTGCTCACGGATGATGAACCCGGTTTCAGCCAGCTGGCTGCAAATCAGTACCGCGTGAACTTCAATATCAGCAGTGCGATGCAGGATGCGCTGCTGACGTTGATTGAACAACAGCTTGCCCGGGACGAGTTGACTGACGAAAATATGGACCCGCAGGATACGGCTCAACTTTTCGCCAGTGGCTACTTCCAGCTTTTCGTTGATACAGTACCAGATGATGTAAAGAGGCTGTATAATGAAGCCGCAGACAGGGATTACAGTGCGCTGGCTCAGACCGCACACCGGCTGAAAGGCGTGTTTGCCATGTTAAATTTGCTACCCGGCAAGCAGCTTTGTGAAACGTTAGAACTGCACATTAAAGAATGTGACGATTCAAACATTAAAAATACCACCAGTGAAGTTGACACTTACGTCGATGAACTGCTGCAGCAAGGTAACCAATAATATGAATAACCTGAATGTCATTATTGCCGACGACCATCCTATTGTTCTGTTCGGCATTCGTAAGTCGCTTGAGCAGATTGAATGGGTCAACGTTGTAGGCGAATTTGAAGACTCCACGGCCTTAGTTAACAGCCTGCCTAAGCTTGATGCGAACGTGCTGATCACCGACCTTTCTATGCCAGGTGAGAAATATGGCGACGGTATTACGCTGATTAAATACATCAAGCGTCACTATCCCGACCTGTCGATTATTGTTCTGACCATGAACAATAACCCGGCGATCCTGAGCGCGGTACTGGACCTGGATATCGAAGGGATTGTCCTGAAGCAGGGTGCACCAACCGACCTGCCGAAAGCGCTGGCAGCCTTGCAGAAGGGTAAGAAATATACTCCGGATAGCGTGGCAAAACTGCTGGAGAAAATCAGCGCGGGTGGCTACGGTGACAAACGTCTGTCGCCGAAAGAGAGCGAAGTATTACGCCTGTTTGCTGAAGGTTTCCTGGTGACTGAAATTGCCAAGAAGCTGAACCGCAGTATTAAAACCATCAGTAGCCAGAAGAAATCAGCGATGATGAAACTGGGTGTTGATAACGATATTGCCCTGCTGAATTATCTCTCTTCAGTGAGCATGTCTCCTTCCGTAGATTAAGCCAATATTCACCTGGCGGGTCGACCGGAAAAAATGGTCGACCCCTACGAGGGAATGTGTAACGGGTCGACCGGAAAAATGGCCGCCCCCTGCGAGGGAATGTGTAACGGGTCGACCGGAAAAATGGCCGCCCCCTGCGAGGGAATCTGTAACGGGTCGACCGGAAAAATGGCCGACCCCTACATGGGAATTTGTAGGGGCTGACCTTCTTTTCCGGTCAGCCCTTAATACTTAAACGCTACCCCTGCCCTTTCTCACCCGCTCCGCATAAAACGCCAGCGCCTGCTGCAACGTATCCATCGTCACCGGCTTCGACAGGCAGTTATCCATTCCGGCCTCAATACAACGCTGCTTCTCTTCGGCCAGCGCATTCGCGGTCACGCCGACCACCGGGAAAGTTTGCCCCAGCTCGCGCAGGCGCTGCGTCAAACGGTAGCCATCCATATTCGGCATATTGACATCGGTCAGCACAATATCAATCTCGCTGCGGCTCAGTACATTGAGGGCATCAATACCGTCCTGCGCCGTTTTGACGCGGTAACCCAGCGAGCCGAGCTGATCTGACAGCAGCATGCGGTTGATCGGATGGTCATCAACCACCAGAATCAGGATATCGTCATTGCTGACGCCGCTCTCCTGCTCAACCAGCGTGGCCGGTAATCCTTCCGGCATCGCGACTTCCACGCGATAAATGCGCCCAAGCAGCACCGGCAGCTCGTGCGGCGTGGTCGTGGCGCACAGCCAGCGCCCCGGCAGCACTTCGCGCGGTCCGTCATTATGACGATTGTCGAAGCGTATCACAGCGCGCACGTTCTGTTCCGGCTGGCAGTCGTAATCGCAGATAATCACGTCCTCCGCTTCAGCCTCACCCTCGTAGCGCCGCACCTGGATGCCATGACCACGCAGCATTTTGTCGAGGAATTCCGCCAGCTGATCGTTACGCACCGCCAGCCAGCACTGTTTATCCTGCAAGCCATCATGCAGCTCGGGGGTCATCACCCGGCTGTTGTAGAGCGGTATACGAATAATAAACTGGCTGCCCATCCCCGGCTCGGAGTCCACCTCAATATCGCCGTCCATCATGTTGATCAGCTTCTCACAGATCGCCAGCCCGAGTCCGGTTCCCTGGAAATTCCGCTGCACGCCGCTGCCGACCTGGAAGAACGGGTCAAACAATCGGGTCAGCTCCTTCGCCGGGATCCCCACGCCGCTGTCGCGCACGCGGAACGCCAGGTAACCATCCTTGACGTAGGCGTGCAGAACGATGCCGCCGGTATGGGTAAACTTGATGGAATTACTCAGCAGGTTGGAGATCACCTGCTGCAAACGCATCGGATCGCCGTCCAGCGTCACCGGCACGTCGCTGTCGATAAAGCACCACAGCGTCAGACGCTTTTTCACCACCATCGCCAGATAGTTGGAGGTGATATGCGCTATCACCTCACGCGGGGAAAACTCACGCGGCTCAATCTTCAACTGCTCAGACTCGATTTTCGAGAAATCGAGGATATCACTGATGATTTTCAGCAGCAGGCTGGAGGAGTTGTTCATCGCCGTCACCAGCGACTCCACGCCTTTCGGTAAGGTTTTGGTTTGCAGCAGGTCGAGGTTACCAATAATGCCGTACAGCGGGGTGCGTAGCTCGTGGCTGACGGTGGCGAGGAACATCGATTTCGACTGGCTGGCCTGCTCTGCGGCCTGCGCCATCTCCTGCAGCGACTCTTCCATCTTCACGCGCGCGCTGACATCCACCAGCACGCAGATCGCCACGTTTTCATTGCGGTAGCGTGAATGCACAAAGCTGATTTGCAGGTTGGTATTGCTTCCGGTCAGCACGTCGACAAAGTTAACCTGCTGTCCGCAGATAATCTCGGTCAGACGCAGCCGGTCTTCCTGGGTCAGCATGGTGAGGTAGTTGTGCGCCAGCTCGTTACTCAGAATATTGGTGCCGTCGCTGGTGCGCAGAATGCAGATCCCGACCGGCGCCGAAGCGACAATTTTGCGGTTGAACTGCTCATGCTCTTCCAGCCGGTGTGCATTATCCTCGGCGGGGAGAAACATGCGGCGCTCGAACAGCCAGGCGAGGGTAAACAGGATAATCGCGCTGATAATATTCAGCAGGATGGCGTTGATCAGCAGCATTTTTAGCGGCTCAATCATCGCGCTGGTCGGCACCGAGTACACCACGCTCAGGGACGAAGGCGGCAGCTCTTTTTTCATCACCAGCTGTTTGTACCCGGCAACATAGCCAAACCAGCTGGCGTCATCAGGGAGATCGTCGGCGGAAAAGGCCAGCGCGCCGCGGGACGAAGAGAGCACCCGCTGGTTGTTCTGATCGACCAGCGTCACCGCCACCGGCAGGTTGCCCGGGGTGATAAAGTCCTCCATACGAATGCTCTGCTCAATACCGAGCAGCGCCGCAACCTTATTCGCCACATAAACCGGGGTGATCATATAGTAATAGCCGACCCCCGGCTGCGCGGTTGGCGACACCCAGAACAGGCTATTTTTGCGCTCCTCTTCGTTGCCGCTGCGGTACTTCAGGATGCGTTCATGCAGCGATTTCAGCGCTCGCTCACGGTCGACGGAAGCATTCCCCACCCCGAAGTCCGCCAGGCACTGGCTCTCGCCACCGACGAAAAATACCCGGTTCAGCTCATAGGCCGAGGCAAAGTTCACTTTCCAGTAATTGAGGAAATAGCTGAGCGATTCCAGCGAATTACGCCAGGTGTTGCTCATCGCACTACAGTCTGAATCGGCATAAAGCGGGTAGAACTGCGGCAGCGTACTCTTACCGGGAAACACGCCGTTCAGCACATCAAGCCCGCTGGAGGAGGTATTCAGGCGGTTTTCAGCAATAAACTTCAGCTCGCGCGTCACGTCTGCGGAGTGACGCACGTACCACTGAGTCTGGTCATAGCTGGTATTAAACTCCTGGCGAACCTGGGACTCTCTCTCGTGCAGGACGTTAATAATGTAGAACGTTGTCAGCAAGGCACCCAGCATCCACAGCATCAGCGCCAGCGCACGGAACAGGTAGCGCGAGATTTTTAACGTTGTACGGAAAGAGACAAGATATTTCAAACGGGACCCACGCAGCCATCAGCAGTGATAAACAGAGTGCCGATACAGTAGCGTTCACCTGCTGAAAAAGCCAGTTATCCCCGCCCCGCCCCCGCTCTATTTCAGCTAATTCTGCTTTGTTCCCCGGACTCTTTACGCCACTGCGAGGGGGTTTTGCCGGTAATGCGCAGAAACTCGCGATTAAAGTTTGATTTGGTCTGGAAACCGACGTTTTCCATGATCTCAATGATCGTACTCTGACTGCGGCAAAGGTGCTCGCAGGCTTCAGCAATTCGCCAACTGTTAACATATTGCGATACGCTCTGGCGGTGGAGTGCATTGATGGCGGCGGAGACCTGACGACTCGGAATTCCTGATTTACGCGCCAGCTGCTCGAGGTTCAGTCCGGTCTCGCGATGAATACCGCTACGCATCAGCTCATCGATGCGCTCGAGCACGGCGGCGTCGCCCTCTTTCACTTTGCGCGATTTTACCGCCGTGCTGGCGGTGGCAGGCGTCAGCAGTAGCGTCAGGGCCACCAGCAGGCAAACCAGTAAATTACCGCAGGCTGTTAATAGCTGAACCCCGCTGCCCGCCCTGTATTCCAGCAGCCCCGCAACGCTGATGTCGATCAGCGCGACCGCGATTAGCAAGACGGCCAGCAGACGCCAGCCATTCACGCTCAGGCCACTGCTCTCCAGCGGCAGCTGGCAGAAAGTGTCCCTGCCCTGACGCAATGTTATCAGCATCGCTGCTGCGCTACTCATCCAGATGACTGCCATCAGCCCATCAATCGCCTGCGGTAGCCACAGGATACTGCCCGCCATTAACAGTAGCGCCAGCACGCTAAGCGCAAGATGCAGCCTCTGCCCGGTGGCCTGGCACAGTGCCAGATAGCAAAACAGCGGCAGCGCGACTGCCGTCAGCGGCTGTATTATGCGCAGCTGATTAAACTGCGGCAGTGCCCCCAAACCGGCAACCACCGTGTGCAGCAGGAAAACCAGCAGCAGCAGACGGAAGAACGCGCCAGCCTGACGTTTCTGCACCAGCAGCAGCAGGCAGGCAAAGCTAAGGAGAAAATTTATCGGTATTAGCATAGGACTCAATCGCGATCGAGGACGCCAGGCGCCTGTAAAGTTCTGATAATGTGACTTTTATACGCGAGGAGTAAATAAGATGCGCCTGATTTTTCTGTTTTCACTGATGCTAATCAGTTTCTCGAGCTGGAGCTATTCCGTTGCTACACAGCAGGAAACGCTCAGTAATCCTGCCCTGAAGCGCACGCTCAATGTCCGTATTTTCTACCCCAGCGATAGCCATCGGGCGGCCAGGTTGCAGGCAGCAAGCCCGGTGTTCTCTGGATTTTATGCGTCAGAACAGGCTCAGCCTGCTGCAGGTCAGTTTCCCCTGATTGTGCTGAGCCACGGCAGCGGCGGTAATAACAGCAGCCTGGCCTGGCTGGCCGTGCCGCTGGCGGCGCAAGGGGCCATTGTGATTGCCGCTAATCACCCGGGCAGCACCACCGGCGATTCCAGCCCCGATACCGACCTCACGCTGCAGACGCGCGACCTGTCGTTTTTAATCACCCACTATCTTGATGACGCCAGATGGCGGCCTGCCATTGACGCCAACAGGATTGGTGCTATCGGGCATTCAAAGGGCGGTTACAGCGTGCTGGCACTGGCCGGGGCGCGGATAACACAGGCACGGCTGGTTGATTACTGCCGCAGCAAACCGCAGATGCCGGACTGCCAGTTTTATCAGCGCGGGCACCTGCCGCTGGCACAGCGATCGGCGGCCACGCTGGCGGCCAGCTATCGTGACCCGCGAGTGAAGTTTGTCGTCGCTATCGACCCGGCAATGAGCGATGTTTTCACTCCCGCCAGCCTGCATTCCATTACCCTTCCACTGCTGGTGATTGCCGCGGGCTATTATATCCGCGCGCAGCCGGAGATTAATTTGGGGGTGGATAGGTTGCCGCTACCGCTGTTGCACCTGCCACAGGCCGGGCACTTTGACTTCCTGCCGCAATGTCAGCCAGCGGCACAAGCGATTCTGGCAGAGGAGGGGGAAGCATTTATTTGCGAAACATCGCGGGAAAAGCGTGAGGAGGTACATCAGCAGACAATTACCGCCGTCAGCGCGTTTATTCAGCGCAGCTGAGCAGCGGGAGTTTCAATATGGAGTGAACTCAGCGTTTCGATTTGAGTTCAGGTTTGGCAGAGAGGTCGGGGCCAAGGAAAGGCTCCAGCGATCCATACTCGAGCAGGATTTGGCGTATCCTCGCACTGCTTTCCAGAAACATCTGGTCCATCGCTGCGCCGATCGCTTCCCGCCGCTTTGAGGTGGCTATGATGCTCATATCCATAGCACTACTTTTTTTCAATGACATATACTGCCTCCTGCAACCACGTCTGATTATAGATAAATCCTTTTTCAGCGGCATGACGCCGCAGCAATCTATCGTACATTTTCCCTAATGCCGGATGGATTGGCATAGCCAGAAGAGAGGCTACAAGCTGATGCTGAAGAAAACTCTCCACCGCCTGGCCGACCCCTTCTGCCAAAAACCGTATCAACTCACTGTAGCTAAATGCCATACGGCGGTCGACTCTGTAGCGGGCACCAGGTTCCGACGAGAATAGCGCGTCATATGGATAAAAATCAACCAACCAACAGCAATTCTGTAGGTAATAACCAGACCAGTAACAACCAAAGCAGTTATGGATCATCGTTGGTAATCTTTTTATCTCAACAACATATTCATTGTTTCTACCCCCTGACTTTTTAACCGAAACCAGATAACTCAGCGCGTTGGCTAATAGCGGTGATGAGAACGCCTTAACAGTAATATCCATGGCCACCTCTCCTTTTGGGTACCCGCGGGTTGTATCACTCTCTGCTCTGCTGGTCAGATTTGGCGCTGCATCCTGCGTAGCGTCTTCCAGATCCCCAGATTTCAGGCAAAAAAAAGCCGGTTCAGCTGAACCGGCTTTTTCATCAGGGCTTAACGATTACTCGTCGTCGGCCTCTGGCGCTTCATCGTCATTGTCGACTTCAGGTGCGATATCATCATCGCCTTCCGCCACGCTGCCGTCGATAGCATCGAGCTCTTCTTCCGCTACCGGCTCGGCCACGCGCTGCAGGCCAACCACGTTTTCATCTTCCGCGGTACGGATCAGGATCACACCCTGGGTGTTACGCCCGACCACACTCACTTCAGAAACGCGGGTACGCACCAGCGTACCGGCATCGGTGATCATCATGATCTGATCGCTGTCGACCACCTGTACCGCACCGATAACCGGTCCGTTACGCTCGGTGACTTTAATCGAGATCACCCCCTGAGTCGCACGCGACTTGGTCGGGTATTCGCTGTTGGCGGTACGCTTACCGTAACCGTTCTGCGTCACCGTCAGGATGGCGCCGTCATCACGCGGCACAATCAGGGAAACCACGCGGTCACCTTCTGCCAGCTTGATACCGCGCACGCCTGAGGCGGTACGGCCCATGGCACGCACAGCGCTTTCAGCGAAGCGCACCACTTTACCGGCGGCAGAGAACAGCATGGTTTCATCCGTGCCGTTAGTCAGGGCCACGCCGATCAGTTCGTCGTCGTCACGCAGGTTGACGGCAATAATACCGGCACTGCGCGGACGGCTGAACTCGGTCAGCGCGGTTTTCTTCACGGTACCGCTGGCGGTCGCCATAAAGATGTTCCAGCCCTCGGCGTATTCACGCACCGGCAGGATCGCGGTAATACGTTCATTCGCTTCCAGCGGCAGCAGGTTGACGATTGGACGCCCACGCGCACCGCGGCTCGCTTCCGGCAGCTGGTAGACCTTCATCCAGTAGAGACGACCGCGGCTTGAGAAGCAGAGGATGGTGTCATGGGTGTTGGCCACCAGCAGGCGGTCAATAAAGTCCTCTTCTTTAATACGCGCTGCCGATTTACCCTTACCGCCGCGGCGCTGCGCTTCGTAATCAGTCAGTGGCTGATACTTCACGTAGCCCTGGTGCGACAGGGTCACCACAACGTCTTCCTGGTTGATCAGGTCTTCGATGTTGATATCGGCGCTGTTGGCGGTGATCTCGGTACGACGCGCGTCGCCGAACTGATCGCGGATCAGCTCCAGCTCTTCACGGATCACTTCCATCAGGCGCTCTGAACTGCCCAGAATACGCAGCAGTTCGGCAATCTGCGCCAGCAGATCTTTATACTCGTCGAGCAGTTTTTCATGCTCAAGGCCGGTCAGTTTCTGCAGGCGTAAATCCAGGATAGCCTGCGCCTGCTGCTCGGTCAGGTAGTACTGGCCGTCACGAATACCGTACTGCTCTTCCAGCCACTCAGGGCGGGCGGCGTTGTCACCGGCACGTTCCAGCATCGCAGAAACGTTGCCCAGCAGCCATGGGCGGGCAATCAGGCCCGCTTTTGCTTCGGCTGGGGTCGCAGCCTGGCGGATCAGCTCGATAATCGGATCGATGTTTGCCAGCGCCACGGCCAGTGCTTCAAGGATATGGGCACGGTCGCGCGCTTTACGCAGTTCGAAGATGGTACGGCGGGTGATCACTTCACGACGGTGACGCACGAAGGCTTCGAGAATATCCTTCAGCGGCATAATCTTCGGCTGGCCCTGATGCAGTGCCACCATGTTGATGCCGAAAGAAGTTTGCAGCTGCGTCAGCGAGTAAAGGTTGTTTAACACCACTTCGCCCACCGCATCGCGCTTCACTTCGATGACGATGCGCATCCCGTCTTTGTCGGACTCATCGCGCAGAGCGCTGATGCCTTCCAGACGCTTCTCTTTCACCAGCTCGGCGATTTTCTCAATCAGGCGCGCTTTGTTCACCTGATAAGGAATTTCATGCACGATGATAGTTTCACGGCCGGTCTTGGCATCCACTTCCACTTCGCCACGGGCGCGGATGTAAATTTTGCCGCGACCGGTACGATAAGCTTCTTCGATGCCGCGACGACCGTTGATGATAGCAGCGGTGGGGAAGTCCGGGCCTGGGATGTGCTCCATCAGGCCTTCAACGGTGATGTTCTCATCGTCGATATACGCCAGACAGCCGTTGATCACTTCGGTCAGGTTGTGCGGCGGAATGTTGGTCGCCATACCGACTGCAATCCCCGAAGCACCGTTAACCAGCAGGTTAGGTACGCGGGTTGGCATCACTTCTGGGATCTGCTCGGTGCCGTCGTAGTTTGGCACAAAGTCGACGGTCTCTTTTTCAAGATCCGCCAGCAGTTCGTGAGCAATTTTGGACATGCGCACTTCGGTATAACGCATCGCCGCAGCCGAGTCGCCGTCGACGGAGCCGAAGTTACCCTGGCCATCGACCAGCATGTAGCGCAGCGAGAATGGCTGCGCCATACGCACGATGGTGTCGTACACGGCGGTATCACCATGCGGGTGATATTTACCGATGACGTCGCCGACAACACGGGCGGATTTTTTATAGGCTTTGTTCCAGTCGTTACCGAGCACGTTCATAGCGTAAAGCACACGGCGGTGAACCGGCTTTAAACCATCACGGACATCTGGCAGCGCACGGCCAACGATGACCGACATTGCATAATCCAGATAAGAGTTCTTTAGCTCTTCTTCGATATTGACCGGTGTAATTTCGCGGGCGAGGTCGCTCATGGACGCGCTTTCCTTCTGTCTTATTCCCGGATTCAAAGGTGCGAAAGTATATCACATCGCGGGCATGTGTTGAATGGAAAGCATCGCTTTGGCCGCTTTATTGCATTCTGTTTTTAGCGCAGGCAACAACCCTGGCTGTCAGGGGCGGGAAACTTGTATACTGCGGCAAACTTTGGCCGGAGTCATACCCCAATGAAAGCAGAACATAACGCGGGCGCGCAGAACGTAGACCATGGCGAGATCGCCAAATTTGAAGCGGTAGCGACACGCTGGTGGGACCTGGATGGCGAATTTAAGCCGCTGCACCGAATTAACCCCCTGCGCCTCGGCTGGATTGCCCAGCACTGCGACGGGCTGTTTGGTAAAAAGATCCTCGACGTCGGCTGCGGCGGCGGCATCCTGGCGGAGAGCATGGCACGTGAAGGTGCTAACGTCACCGGGCTGGACATGGGCGCGGAGCCGTTACAGGTCGCCCGTCTGCACGCGCTGGAAAGCGGTGTAACCATTGATTACGTGCAGCAAACGGTTGAAGAGCACGCCGAACAGTTCGCCGGGCAGTATGACGTGGTGACCTGCATGGAGATGCTGGAGCACGTGCCGGACCCGCGCTCTGTGGTTCACGCCTGCGCCAGGCTGGTGAAACCCGGCGGCGAAGTGTTCTTCTCTACGCTGAACCGCAACAGCAAAGCCTGGCTGATGGCGATTATCGGCGCTGAGTACGTGCTGCGCATGGTGCCGCGCGGAACGCACGACATCAAAAAATTCATCCGCCCCGGCGAACTGCTGAACTGGGTTGACGAAACCCCACTGCGCGAGCGCCATATCATTGGCCTGCACTACAACCCGCTGACCAACCACTTCAAGCTGGCCCCTGGCGTTGATGTGAACTACATGGTTCACACGCACCGCGCAATTGACTGACCCATCAGGGGGTGGATACCACTCCACCCCTGCCAGATCTTTTTCGTCTTACAACTGTCATCACGGCTGAGTTAGGGTTACCCCATCACGACAATTATTGCTGTGAGGCGTCTCAATACGCCGCATTTTTCAGCAAAGAAATTCAGGAAATATCGGGGATGAACAAGAAACCCGCGCTCGATCAAATTTCTAAAAAATTTCTCAAACCATTGACATCGACTGTGGGCCTTGAGAAACGTGGACTTAGGAAAAATACCCACCCTGCGACAGTAGTTTAACCTGAAAATCAAGCCTTGTTAAGCACGCGGAAATTACTAGAATACTCACCATATTGTTAGTCAGTCTTCCCTCACCCCCTATATATAGTGTTTATCCACAGAGTTACTCACAACGAGCAAGCTGTGTATAAACGTGGGGATTATTTGTTAAGGACAGGTAAAACGCGACATGAATCAGAGTCTGCTTGTAACCAAACGCGACGGCCGCACCGAACGCATCGATCTCGATAAAATCCACCGTGTTCTCGACTGGGCTGCCGAAGGTCTGCAAAACGTCTCCGTTTCGCAGGTTGAACTGCGTTCACACATCCAGTTCTACGAAGGTATTCGCACCTCCGACATTCATGAAACGGTGATCAAGTCTGCCGCTGACCTGATCTCGCGTGATGCACCTGATTACCAGTACATGGCCGCCCGCCTGGCCATCTTCCACCTGCGTAAAAAAGCCTACGGCCAGTTCGAGCCGCCGAAGCTGATCGAGCAGGTCAAACGCATGGTCGATATGGGCAAATATGACCCTCACCTGCTGGAAGATTACAGCGCGGAAGAGTTCGAGCAGATGGACGGCTTTATCGACCACTGGCGCGACATGAACTTCTCCTATGCGGCAGTCAAGCAGCTGGAAGGTAAATACCTGGTGCAGAACCGCGTCAGCGGTGAGATCTACGAGAGCGCGCAGTTCCTGTATATCCTCGTGGCCGCCTGCCTGTTCTCTGGCTACCCGCGTGAAACCCGTCTTGATTACGTCAAGCGTTTCTACGATGCGATCTCCACCTTTAAGATTTCGCTGCCGACGCCAATTATGTCCGGCGTGCGCACCCCGACGCGCCAGTTCAGCTCCTGCGTACTGATTGAGTGCGGCGACAGCCTTGATTCCATTAACGCCACCTCCAGCGCGATTGTGAAGTACGTTTCTCAGCGTGCCGGTATCGGCATTAACGCCGGTCGCATCCGTGCGCTGGGCAGCCCGATCCGCGGCGGTGAAGCATTCCACACCGGCTGCATTCCGTTCTATAAGCACTTCCAGACCGCGGTGAAGTCCTGCTCTCAGGGCGGCGTGCGCGGCGGTGCAGCGACCCTGTTCTACCCAATGTGGCATCTGGAAGTGGAAAGCCTGCTGGTGCTGAAGAACAACCGCGGCGTTGAAGGCAACCGCGTGCGTCATATGGACTACGGCGTGCAGCTGAACAAGCTGATGTATCAGCGCCTGCTGAAGGGTGAAGAGATTACTCTGTTCAGCCCGTCCGACGTGCCTGGCCTGTATGACGCGTTCTTCGCCGATCAGGATGAGTTTGAGCGCCTGTACACCAAATACGAGAAAGACGACAGCATCCGCAAGCAGCGCGTGAAGGCGGTGGATCTGTTCTCGCTGATGATGCAGGAACGCGCCTCTACCGGCCGTATCTACATTCAGAACGTTGACCACTGCAACACCCACAGCCCGTTTGACCCGGCAATCGCGCCAGTGCGCCAGTCTAACCTGTGCCTGGAGATCGCACTGCCGACCAAACCGCTGCTGGATGTTAACGACGAAAATGGCGAAATCGCGCTCTGTACGCTGTCGGCGTTTAACCTCGGCGCGATTGAGAGCCTGGACGATCTGCAGGAGCTGGCAACCCTGGCGGTGCGTGCGCTGGATGCCCTGCTCGACTACCAGGACTACCCAATCCCGGCCGCGCAGCGTGGCGCAATGGGCCGCCGTACTCTGGGTATTGGCGTGATCAACTACGCTTACTACCTGGCGAAGAACGGCGTGCGTTACTCCGACGGCAGCGCTAATGTCCTGACGCACCAGACCTTTGAAGCCATTCAGTACTGGTTGCTGAAAGCCTCTAACGATCTGGCTATCGAACAGGGTGCCTGCCCGTGGTTTAACGAAACCACCTATGCGCAGGGTATTATGCCGATCGACACCTATAAGAAGGACCTGGATGCGATCTGTGATACGCCGCTGCTGCTGGACTGGGAAGCGCTGCGTGAATCGGTGAAAACCCACGGCCTGCGCAACTCTACGCTCTCTGCCCTGATGCCGTCTGAGACCTCTTCCCAGATCTCGAACGCCACCAACGGTATTGAACCACCGCGCGGTCATATCAGCATTAAAGCGTCGAAAGACGGCATTCTGCGTCAGGTGGTGCCAGAGTATGAGCGCCTGAAAGATAACTACGAACTGCTGTGGGATATGCCAAATAACGACGGTTACCTGCAGCTGGTCGGCCTGATGCAGAAATTTATCGACCAGGCAATTTCATCCAACACCAACTACGACCCGACGCGCTTCGCCAACGGTAAGGTGCCGATGAAGCAGCTGCTGAAAGACCTGCTGACTGCCTATAAGTTTGGCGTGAAAACGCTCTACTACCAAAACACCCGTGACGGTGCGGAAGATACGCAGGAAGATCTGGCGCCATCGATTCAGGATGACGGCTGTGAAAGCGGCGCCTGCAAAATTTAACCCGATTTAACAGCAGGGCCAGGCATGCCTGGCCCCTACAGCATTTGGACTGAATCATGGCTTACACCACATTTTCGCAGAATAAAAATAACCAACTGTTAGAACCGATGTTCTTCGGACAGCCGGTAAACGTGGCGCGTTTCGACCAGCAGAAATATGACATCTTTGAAAAGCTGATCGAAAAGCAGCTCTCTTTCTTCTGGCGCCCGGAGGAAGTGGACGTCTCGCGCGATCGTATTGACTATCAGGCGCTGCCAGAGCACGAAAAACACATCTTTATCAGCAACCTGAAGTATCAGACTCTGCTGGACTCCATTCAGGGACGCAGCCCGAACGTGGCGCTGCTGCCGCTGATCTCGATCCCGGAACTGGAAACCTGGATTGAAACCTGGGCGTTCTCTGAGACTATCCACTCGCGTTCGTACACCCATATTATTCGTAATATCGTTAACGACCCGGCGCTGGTCTTTGACGATATCGTCACCAACGAGCAGATCCTGTCACGCGCCAAAGATATCTCTGGCTACTACGACGATCTGATCGAAATGACCAACTACTGGCATCTGCTGGGTGAAGGCACGCACCAGGTGGCGGGCAAAACCGTGACCGTCAGCCTGCGCGCGCTGAAAAAGCAGCTCTATATCTGCCTGATGAGCGTCAACGCGCTGGAAGCGATCCGCTTTTACGTCAGCTTCGCCTGCTCTTTCGCCTTTGCCGAGCGCGAACTGATGGAAGGCAATGCCAAAATCATTAAGCTGATCGCCCGCGATGAAGCTCTGCACCTGACCGGCACTCAGCATATGCTGAACCTGCTGCGCAGTGGGGAAGACGATCCGGAAATGGCCGAGATTGCTAAAGAGTGCCGTCAGGAGTGCTACGATCTGTTCGTGCTGGCTGCCGAGCAGGAGAAAGAGTGGGCGGAGTATCTGTTCAGCGGCGGTTCAATGATTGGCCTGAACAAGGATATTCTGTGGCAGTACATTGAGTACATCACCAACATCCGTATGAACGCTGTTGGTCTGGATCTGCCGTTTAAAACCCGCTCGAACCCGATCCCGTGGATCAACTCGTGGCTGGTGTCCGATAACGTGCAGGTTGCTCCGCAGGAAGTGGAAGTCAGCTCTTACCTGGTCGGACAGATCGACTCTGAAGTCAACGCCGACGACCTCAGCGACTTCGAACTGTAATTCTGATGGCACGCTCTACCATTACGCTGCGCACCACCGGTGCGCAGCTTGAATGCCATGATGAACACCCTTCCCTGCTGGCTGCGCTGGAATCGCACCGCGTCTGCGTGGAGTATCAGTGCCGCGAAGGCTACTGCGGCTCCTGCCGGATGCGCCTGTTGAAAGGGGAAGTGAGCTACAGCGCGAAACCGCTGGCCTTTGTGCAGCAGGGTGAGATTTTGCCATGCTGCTGTAAGGCCGAGGGTGATATTGAGATCGAGCTGTAGAACGGGTCGGGCATGCCCGACCCCTACACGATCTGGCGTAGGGGCTGACCTTCTTTTTCGGTCAGCCCGTATTGAAACGCCCAAATCTTATAACGTTTCCACCACATCTATCCAGCCATGCCCGGTGCTGACGGACTGACCGTTCAGCCAGCGGCGCAGCATATTCATCGCCAGCATGGCCACCATATCCTGCCGTGCCTTCAGATCGTGACGGTTGACGTTGAACTTCACCTTCTGGGCAAAGGTGCCATCCGGCGTGTGCAGCGCAAAGCCTAAACGATCGTCCTCAATGCCGCCCACCAGCAGCGCCACAGCGGAACCGCTGCTGGCTGCCAGCTGGCGCGCACGCTCGGCCATGTTCTGCAGCGGCTCGGCCTGATTCGGCAATATGTTGCCTGCGGCCAGCGCGGCGCCGGCGGAGATCAGCTGCCACTGCAGCAGCCCGGCGCTGAACTGTTCACTGACGGCCAGCGTAAGGTTGCGCGCCTGCAGACGGCGCGCCAGCTGCTGCGGTAAGGTCTCAAATCCTTCGAAAATCACGCTGTCGCCCGCTATCTCGCGCACCTGCTGCCAGAACTGCTCCATTTCCGGCAGTTTTTCCGCCGGGCCGTTCAGCTTCAGTTCGATAATCGGCATCGAGGCGCGATAGCCCATCACCACGCCTTCCGGCAGCGGCAGCGGTTCAATGTCGGATGCCAGATCGCTCTCGCCACGGCCAAAAGTGGTCATGCGCAGGCAGACCGGCGGCTCTGGCAGCTGATAACGGGCTTTCAGGCGCGGCAGGATCTGGTCCATCACCATCACTTTATATTCGGAAGGGACGCCGGGGGTGAAGAAGATCCAGCAGCGGTTAAGCTGCATGGCGAAACCGCAGGCGGTGCCGACCGGATTGTCGATCATCTCGGCCCCTTCCGGGATCTCCGCCTGCTTACGGTTGCTGGCGGCCATCGCCTTGCCGCGGCTGGCGAAGAAAGCTTCCATTTTAGCCAGCCACTCGGGGTGAATTTTTAGCGCCACACCGGCGGCGGTCGCGGCGGCCAGCGCGCTCAAATCGTCGCTGGTCGGGCCAAGACCGCCGTTGACGATCAGCACGTCAGCCACTTTGCTGCGTTCAGTCAGCACCGTGACCAGTTCCTGCAGGCTGTCGCCCACCGTCTGGCGGCTGGTCATCGGTAAACCGTGCTCGAACAGCACTGTCGCCAGCCAGGCGGCGTTGGTATCGACGATCTGGCCGTGCAGCACTTCATCGCCGGTTGCGAGCATTTCCACTCTTATCATGTTGTTCTCCGGTGTACTCAGGGCATAACACGGTGGACTGTGTCCCGTAACTGGTCGTGGTGCCGTCGCAGTGCCAATCTCACGCACAGTTATGGAACACAGTCTAGGAAGCCCTTTGCGGAAACACAACGTCAATTTCCTGCTGCTGCTGCTGCGCCACCCACTGCATCAGCCGGCGGCGCGATGGCTTGATGCCACCGCAGCCGAGCGCTGGCAGCGTATACCACTTAACCGGGCGCTGCCAGGCAGCCAGCTGCGGCAGCGCCCATGCGGCCAACGGTGCCATTGCCACCCCGTCATTCACCAGCGCCACCGGCCGGCTGCCGTATTCATCATCTTCCAGCGCGACCACGACTGCCTGCGTCACCTGCGGATGCCGCAGCAGCAGGCGCTCAATCACTTCCGGCTGCACGGCTTCTGCGCCACAAAAAAACAGGTTATCCCGCCGGCCAAGAACGCAGAGTTCATCCAGGCGCCACGCACCGAGATCGCCGCTGTGCAGCCAGCCGTCGGCATCCGTCAGCGGACGCAGCTGACCCTGCTGCCAGTAACCGAGCGCCAGCGTGGGCGAGCGTAGCCAGATCTCACCGTTGATAATCCTGACCTCCTGCCCGTCGAGCGGCTTCCCGACGCCCGGACGGTCGTCTGCACGTTTGGCACTGACGGTCGAGGCGCTTTCCGTCATGCCATACCCGCAGAAGCAGCGGATGCCCGCTGCCTCCGCCCGCTGCACCAGCTCGCTGGCGATAGCTGCGCCTCCCAGCAGCACCGAGCGCAGCATTGCCGGGCGCTCCGGCTGGCGCAGCAGTCGCCACAGTTGGGTTGGCACCAGCGAAGCAAAACTGCTGCGCGCCAGCGCGGCGCTAAACCCGGCACTGTCCGCCAGCGTTAATGTCGCCCCGCTGACCAGCCAGCGCCAGAGAATGCCCAACCCGGAAACGTGAAACAGCGGCAGCGACAGCAGCCAGCGGTCGCGCGCGCTGAACTCCATCAGTGCGATCACCGCTGCAGCACTGTGCAGATGGGCCGCAATCGTGTGCGCTGCGGCTTTTGGCAACCCGCAGGAACCCGAGGTCAGCGTCAGGGTTGCCAGCGCTGCCGGCTGCCAGGGGTGAATAAAATGGCCTGCGCGCCGCAGGTGCAGCAGCGCAGGCGGGTTCAGGCAGCCAGCGCCTGCGCTGCCGACGCTGAAATCGGCGCGGAGGTTGGGTAACAGCATTTCCAGCTGGCTGTCCGGCAGCTGGGGATTAAGCGCCAGCACCCGGGCGCCGCAGGCGAGCAGGCTTAGCCAGCTCACGACCGCCTGCAGACTGTTGGCACTGCGCAGTATCACCAGGTTACCCGGCTGCACGCCCTGCTGGCGAAACCCCTGAGCGTGCTGGACAATTTCCTGCTCCAGCTGCTGCCAGCTGAGCGTGACGTCACCCGCATCGATGGCCTGCGCCTGCGGGCATCTGCGCGCCCAGTGACGCCACGGCCAGTCAGTTAGTGCTGCCACAGACATGTTAAAATCTCCCTGTCGGTCACGGGCACCGCCACGGGTAGCGCACTGCCGGGCCAGCGGCGCAACAGCTGCTGCTGCATCAGCTGCAGCGTGTCGAGCCCGGGGATGATGCCCGGCGTGAGCCAGTGTGCCAGCCGCGCCAGCTGGGTCAGACCGAGGCTCGACTCCAGCGCGCTGCTGATTACCGGGGTTAATCCCTGTGATTTGGCCCATGCCACCTGCTGCTGCACGCGCTGAATGCTGCCGGTCAGCGTTGGTTTGATCACCACCGCGCTGACGCCCGGTGCTGCTGCCAGCGGCCCCTCGCGCAGGCTCTCATCCCAGGCAACAGCGATGGATGCTTGCTGGGCAAATGCGAGGCTTTCCGCCATGTTGCGGCACGGCTCTTCGATAAAGGCGATGCGCCCGCGCAGCTCGGGTGAGACGTAGCGGGCAAACTGCAGCGCTTTTTCCAGGCTCCAGCTGCGGTTCGCATCCAGCCGCAGCGTCAGGTTGGGTAGCGCCTCCAGCAGCAGGTTGGCCTGCATCCCGTCGCGCACCGCTTCATACAGCCCAACTTTCATTTTTGCCAGCGGCTGCGGCAGCTGGCGCAGCCGCTGGAACAGCTCATCCGGGTCGCCGCTGCACAGTAAGGCGGTACGATACTCGCCTGCGGCGGGCAGCGTGCCATCCAGCTCGGCAAGCGCACAGCTGATGCCAAATGCGACGGAAGGCAGATCGCTCTCTGCGGGATGAGAACCGGCGCGCCATGCCGCCAGCCAGGCACGGCAGGCCTGCTCTGCCTGCGCGGGCGTTTCCACGCTGAACTCTGGCAGCGGCGCAATCTCACCCCAGCCCTCACCGCGTTGGTCACGCAGCTGGATCAGCAGGCCCTGGCGCGCTGTTAACCGCTGATGGCGCAGCACGACCCCCGCTTCCAGCGGGATCTGATAGCGATACAGTGCGACCGCACGCATCAGGGATTGCGCCGGAAGTGGCTGAAATCGGGCGAGCGTTTTTCATTGAAGGCGTTGCGCCCCTCCTGCCCCTCTTCGGTCATGTAGAACAGCATGGTGGCGTTGCCCGCCAGCTCCTGCAGCCCGGCCTGGCCGTCACAATCGGCATTGAGCGCCGCTTTCAGGCAGCGCAGCGCCATCGGGCTGTTCTGCAACATTTCGCGGCACCAGCGCACGGTTTCCTGCTCCAGCTGCGCCAGCGGGACGACGGTGTTCACCAGCCCCATCGCCAGTGCCTGCGGTGCGCTGTACATGCGGCACAGGAACCAGATTTCCCGCGCTCTCTTCTGCCCGACAATGCGCGCCATATAGGCTGCGCCCCAGCCGCCGTCGAATGAACCGACCTTCGGGCCGGTCTGACCAAACTGTGCGTTATCCGCTGCGATAGTCAGATCGCACATCATATGCAGTACGTGCCCCCCGCCGACGGCATAGCCGGCTACCATTGCCACCACCGGCTTCGGGCAGGTGCGGATCTGGCGCTGCAGGTCGAGCACGTTGAGGTGATGCACCCCGGCATCATCCTGATAACCGCCGTAATCGCCGCGGATTTTCTGATCGCCGCCCGCGCAAAACGCCAGTTCGCCCTCGCCGGTGAGGATAATCACGCCGACCGCCGGGTCGCGCCGCGCGTTATCCAGCGCCTGCTGAATTTCGCTAATGGTCAACGGGCGAAAAGCGTTGCGCACCTCCGGGCGGTTAAGGGTAATTTTTGCTATGCCGTCGCTCGACTTGTGATAGCGGATATCGCGGTAGTCCGCTGCGCAGTCGTGCCATTCGACGGGTGCCGTCAGCAGGCTTTCATCGGGGTAGATCATCGAAGTTCCTTAATGATAATTGAGCACGCGAGCGAGCTGATGGGCAAAAGCCAGCGGGTTCGCCAGGTGAGAGTTGTGGCCGGCAGCGGGGATCACCGCCGGGGGCAGCGCGGCCTGAAGCGCCAGCTGCAGGAATTTTTGATCCCACTCACCGCACAGATAGCGGAACGGGAAACTTTTCTGCCGTAGCTCCGGCAGGAGCCACGGCTGCGCCGACAGCGACGTGGCCTCCAGCATCGCGGCCAGCCCTTCACCGCGATTATCCAGGCGGCGAGCCACCAGGCGCTGGCGCTCAATCGGGGTCAGCTCGGCAAAGACCGGCTGCTGATACCACTGGCACAGCGCCTGCTCCAGCGGCTGCTGGCGAAAGCGCTGCGCCCAGCAGAGATCGTGCTCCCTGCGGGTCGCGCGCTCTGAGGGCGAAGCGAGGCCAAAATGTCCGGCTTCGACCAGTAACCCCATCAGTCCCTTCCCGGCATGGCGGCAGGCGTGGTAAAGCGCCAGCCGCCCGCCGAGCGAATAGCCAATCAGCCAGTAGCGCTTAACCTGGTGATAATCCAGGGTGGCGTTAAGCCGCTGCGACAGCTCATCAAAGCCGTTAACGCTTTGCGCGCGCGAACCACCATGCCCGGGGAGATCAACGCTGAGCAGCGGCCAGTGGCTGAAATAGCGCTGTACCGGCTGCCACTCCTGCGCGCTGCCGAGAAAACCGTGCAGCCAGACCAGCACCGGGCGCGTGCTGTGATGATGCCCCTGCCAGTGCGCATGGAGCATCACAGGGTCACCACTTCTCTGGCGCAGCAGGCCAGGGTTTGCGCGCCGTCATCGCCATTGACCACCACTTCGACCAGCGTGACGCCGCCGTTAAAGCCCTGCTGCACCGCCTGTTGCAGCGCCAGCCAGCTGGCCACGCGCTGGAACTGCAGACCAAACAGCGCCGCCGCATGGCTGAAGTCCGCCTGCGGCGGCAGGGCAAACAGCGAAGCGCGCTGCGCAGGCGGCGTCGGCAGCAGCGAGAAGATCTGCCCTCCCTGATTGTTGACCACCAGGATCACCACCGGAGCCGGGGCCTGCAGCAGCAGCGCCAGGCTGTTAAGATCGTACAGCGTGGAGAGGTCGCCCAGCAGCACCAGCAGCGGCTGGCCGTTGCCGCGCTGGGTGCCCGCCGCCGTCGCCAGCAGGCCATCAATACCGCTGGCACCGCGATTGCAGTACACCGGATATCCGGCCGGCAGCGAGGCAAAGGCATCCACCAGCCGGATCGACAGGCTGTTACCGAGAAACAGCGCGCCTTTTTCCGGCAGCAGTTCGGGCAGACGATGCGCCAGCTGCGCCTCGCCGAAGTGGTGCAGATGCTGATGAAGATAGCGCCGGGTGCGCTGCGCCAGCGCATCAAGCTGCGGGCACCAGGGCTGGCGCGGCTGGGCCGGATGGTGCTGTAACCAGCGATCGCTCTGCACTTCCATCCGCCGCCCGCGCGGGCATGCCGGGTTACGCTGGCCGGGCAGAGGATCAACATGCCAGTAGCTCTGCGCCCGGCAGTTGGCCTGGTAGCCGAGCAGGTTTTTCCCGGTCAGGCTGCTGCCAAACTGCAGCACAATCTGCGCGGCATCCAGCGCCCGCTGTGCATCGGGATGTGCCAGCCACAGCGCGGCGGCCGGTAATGGTTGCCCACATTGCGCAATCACATCACCCAGCAGCGGCCAGCCCAGCTCTGCGGCCCACTGCCCCACCAGCACGCCCTCGGCCGCCGTCATTCTTCCCGCAATCACCACGCCACGCTTCTGCCGCCAGAACAACCAGTCGGCTTCGGTCGGGATATTCACAGTGCGAGCGTAATGCAGCCAGGGATCCCGGCTCTGCCACCAGTCGCCCAGCGCCTGCTGCCAGCCAGGGAAATCATCGCTCTGCTCAGCGTACAGCGGCTCGGCAAACGGACAGTTAATATGAACCGGACCGTGACGCGGGTTTGCCAGCAGCGTATCCAGCGCGCTAACCAGCCAACGCGCCGGGATCTCCGCCGTCGGGCGCGGCAAATTGAGGGAGCCTGCGAGGTGAGATGCAAACAGGCCAGGCTGTTCGGTCGCCTGATTGGCGCCGCAGTGGATCAATTCTGGCGGGCGGTCGGCGCTGATAATGACCAGTTTTTCTCCGGTCAGCTGCGCTTCCACCACCGCCGGATGCAGGTTCGCCACCGCCGTGCCGGAGGTGACAATAATCGCCACCGCCTGGCGGGTTGATTTCGCCAGACCCAGCGCCAGAAAGCCCAGCCCGCGCTCGTCAAAATGGGTGTGGCACACCAGCTTTTGGTTTGCCGCGGCGGCCAGCGCCAGCGGCGCCGAGCGTGAACCGGGTGCAATGCAGACGTGGTGGATGCCGTGGCGCGTGAGCGTCTCCAGCAGCACCTCTGCCCAGCAGCGATTAAACGCTGCCTGTGAACTCCCCTGCGACCTCGTTTGCTGCATAGCCACTCCGCATCAAAAACCCTGCTGCTATTATAAGCAGCTGTTCTGCGCCCTTTTTGATTTGAACCCGTATTACGCCGGGTTTTCACCACTGAATAAGCAGCCAAGCGTCGCTGCCTTATGCTCAACTTCCTGCCACTCCCGCTGCGCATCGGAGCCGCTGACAATGCCCGCTCCGGCATACAGCCGCGCCTGATTTCCCCGTACTTCGGCACAGCGCAGCACCACCGCGAACTCACTGTGGTGCAGGGAGAGATAGCCAATTGACCCGCTGTACCAGCCGCGCTGAAATGACTGATGCTGATGAATGAACGCAGCGGCCGCGCGGCGCGGTAAGCCATAGACGGCGGCGCTCGGCTGCAGGCGGGACACGCAGCGTGCGTCATCGCTGTGGCGCAGCGTGGCGTGAATGCTGCGCCGCAGGTGCTGCAGGTGACGCAGCGGCAGCAGTTCCGCAGCCGCGACGTCGAGCGCCGTCACCTCATCGGCCAGCCGCTGGCGGATATCCTCAACCACCAGCTGGTTTTCCCACTGATTTTTACCGTCGGTCAGCAGGCCAGCCTCAGCAATATCGGCGGTACCCGCCAGGGCTTCGCTCCACAGTTCCGTGCCATGCCGGGCATATAATCTTTCCGGGCTGGAGCCTGCCAGTGCCCGATCTTCGGCGGTGGCCAGCATAAAGTGATAACAGCGCGGGTTGATCTGCTGACTGGCGGCCAGCAGCGCTGCAGCTGAGAGCGGCTGCGCGCAGGTGAAATCACTGGCGCGGGCCAGCACGACCTTATCCAGTTCGCCAGCGCGAATGGCCTGCAGGGCGCGCTCAACCTGCTGGCACCAGCCGGATTTATCCGGCTGCGTATTGACGCTGATTGCGCGGGGTAACGGTGGCAGCGGCTGTGACGGCAGCAGGCCGTCGAGCCAAGCCAGCAGGCGCCGGGCTTCCTGATACAGGGAGGTCTCGCTGAGTAAGTGAAGGCTCAGCCACTGCCCGCTGTCGTCCTGTCGCAGGCTGAGGATCGGCAGAAACAGGTAGCTGTCGCCATCGACGGCGTTCGCCCCGACCAGCTGCCAGTGCGGCGGGAGTGCGTGAAGTCGTGCGGTCGCCCGATCCATCGAGCGGCAAACATCCCGCGCCCCAAGCGCCATTAAGGTGCTCTGCCCGCAGCGCGACTGCCAGTAAAACTGCGGCCAGCAGCGCTGGCTACCCAGCCACGCCAGCGCGTCGACCTCCCCTGACAGAGAGACGCGTAGCTGCAGCGCGCCGGGGGCATCACTCGAAATCTCAATAAGCTGGTCACGCAGTTGATGCAGCGCACGGACGAACGGCAAGGGAACCTCGGCAGTAAACGGGCCAGGCGCACATTTTAATGAAGGGAAAAACGGGGAATATTGATCTCAGTGGGGCAGAATGAAAACAGGCGCCGAAGCGGCGCCTGAATCACGAGCAATTAACGCTTAGCGTCGAGCCAACAGCAGCCCGACGACCAGGCCAAGGGTGGCACCGACGCCAATACCCTGCCACGGTTTATCATGCACATACTCGTCGGCGCGCGTGACAGCCTGCTTAGCGCGCACATAGTAGGTATCAGACGCGTTGCTGACGCGGGATTTCACTTCATTCAGTGATTTTTCCGCTTTCGCTTTCAGCTCCATGTATTTCTGGTCTGCCGGGTCGCCCGATGATTTCAGTACTTGTTCCAGCGTTTCAGTCAGTAACGCCAGGTCGTCATCCAGTCGAGTTTCATGTGGTTCAGTTGTTGTTGCCATTTCCATTCTCCTTGGGCGAATAACATACGTTGATAACTATAGACAGTATTTGCCGCTCTGCCTGGCTAAAGCGACCAGGAATGCGCTGAGAATCGCGCAGAAGGTTGCCATAAGGCGCGTGTATTTGTGCTTCAGGCGCGGTAAACCAACGAATAAACACGGGAAATCACTGCGGCAGTTAGATTTATCTGATAAATTTTGCGTGAACTGAATTATCAACCCGGCTCGCTGTCGTAACTCCCTGTAACCGGGCTAAATCCGGCCAAGCGAATGCGTGCAAACGCACGACAGTCACTACAAACTCCGTTCACCTGAGGAAATTATTTCCGGCATGAATCGAAGAATGTTTATGAAAGCGTCAATGGCATTCGCTACCGTAAGTGGGATGTCAGGACTCTCCGCGTTATTCTCCCAGGCTGCCTGGGCGGAAGATGGGATTGCCGACGGAACCGCTAAGCGTTTTGACTTTGACGTCCTGAAAAAAATGGCTGCCGGCATGGCAAAACAGGCCTATGGCGGCGCTCCGGCCCCGCTGCCGGAAACGCTGGCAACGCTGACTCCGCAGGCCTATAACGAAATCCAGTACGATGCAAACCACTCGCTGTGGAACGGCATTGACAATCGTCAGCTCGACGTTCAGTTCTTCCATGTGGGCATGGGCTTTAAACGCCGTATCCGCATGTTCTCCGTTGACGGCGCCAGCCGTGAGGCGCGTGAAATCCACTTCCGCCCGGAGCTGTTCAACTACAACAATGCCCACGTGGATACTCAGCAGCTGGAAGGCAAAAACGACCTCGGCTTTGCCGGTTTCCGCGCGTTTAAAAAACCGGAACTGGCAAAACGCGACATCGTTTCGTTCCTTGGCGCCAGCTATTTCCGCGCGGTAGATGAAACCTACCAGTACGGGCTGTCGGCACGCGGCGTAGCGATCGATACCTTTACCAGCAAAGAAGAGTTCCCGGACTTCACTGCCTTCTGGTTCGAAACGCCAAAAGCAGACGACACCACGTTTGTGATGTATACCCTGCTGGATGGCCCAAGCTGCACCGGCGCATTTAAATTCACCATCCACTGCGAAGAGAAACGCGTGGTGATGGAAGTGGAAAACCACATTTATGCGCGTAAAGATATTCAGCAGCTGGGTATCTCTCCCATGACGACCATGTTTAGCTGCGGCAATAACGAACGCCGCATGTGCGACACCATCCATCCGCAAATTCACGACTCCGACCGCCTGGCGATGTGGACCGGTAGCGGTGAGTGGATCTGCCGCCCGCTGAACAACCCGCAGCGCCTGACCTTTAACGCTTATCAGGACGAAAACCCGCGCGGTTTCGGCATGTTACAGCTTAATCATGACTTCCAGGATTATCAGGACGTGATTGGCTGGTACAACAAGCGCCCGAGCCTGTGGGTTGAGCCGGTCGGCAAGTGGGGCAAAGGGGCGATTAACCTGATGGAGATCCCGACTACGGGTGAAACGCTGGATAATATCGTCTGCTTCTGGCAGCCGGCGGACGCCATCAAAGCGGGCAGCGAACACAGCTTCTCCTACAAACTTTACTGGAGCGGCCTGCCGCCGGTTCGTAGCGGTCTGTCACGGGTGAATGCGACGCGCACCGGAATGGGCGGCTTCCCGGAAGGCTGGGCGCCGGGCGAACACTATCCCGACGTCTGGGCGCGCCGTTTTGCGGTCGACTTCGTGGGTGGCGATCTGAAAGCGGCGGCCCCGAAAGGGATCGAGCCGGTGATCAACGTCAGTGGCGGCACCCTCAAGCAGGTTGAGATCCTCTACGTCGAGCCTATCGACGGCTACCGCATCCTGTTTGACTGGTATCCTGACAGCGACTCCACCGCACCGGTGAATATGCGCCTGTTCCTGCGCACCAAAGATGAGACGCTGAGCGAAACCTGGCTGTATCAGTATTTCCCCCCACCGCCGGACAAGCGTAAGTATATTGATGACCGCGTGATGACGGCGGGTTAAATAAGTTAATTGACTGGCCAGAATACCTGGCCAGTCTGATGATATCTAATCAATAATGTTTCATGCTGAAATCTCAGCGTTGTTAACCCCCTCTTGTGATTACTGTCGGCATTAGCGCAATTAATGCCTGTTCATTAATTAGCCGCGCGTGATACTTTTCCCACTCAGATTGAGAGGAAATCCAGGAGGGATACCATGTCGTTACACCCGTTGATCCATATTGCGTCTTTTACATCTTCACTCAATTCCCGCTTTCGATTAAACGTCCTTGTATTAAATCAACAACCTTCAAAATCGACTTTAATGCATTTCCTCAATGCTTTAGCGACCAGCGGTATCGACGAGAGGGTGAATAAATGATTATCAGCCCCCCGATGCTGCGTGATAAAAACTACGGCGAAAGTGATATTGACTGGGTGATGCGTATGATCCCCATTGCCCCTCAGCGTAACTATCCGATTAACACCCATCAGTCATGGCACGGCGGTGTGCATCTCAGGCACGCAGACAGTGGGCCCAGGCCCGAGTATATCCGCGCGATTGCCGATGGAACGGTCGTATCCTTCCGCCCGTCGAACCTGGATATGCGTGATAAGCCACCGCTGAATTATAACGGTGGTTCTGACTGTGGTTATGTCTTGCTTAAACATGAAACGGAAACGGGCAGCGGTGAACAGGGCAAGGTGACGTTTTACTCTCTGTATATGCATGTGAAAGATATTTCCGATGCAATGCAGAAAAATGACCGAATTTACCGCAAGGACCCACTGGGCACCGTCGGACGGGTTGATGCCCGGAATGGTGTTCACTTCCAGATATTTGTGACGATGCCAATCTGCAAAAATTAGTCGGTCGTACCACCCCAGAACTGGATATCAGCCACGATGGTCGCCGGGACGTGGTATACGGCGATATTCATTTTTACCTGCCGCCAGGCACCCGATTCTATCCATCACGACCGGATAACAATGCCCCGCAGTCACGTGAAGATGCCGTTTATCAAAGTGAGCAACCGCTGTACGTCACTATGGCCTTTGAACAAGGCAACGGCAGTATAACCACCCGCTGTAAGGTTCCTGCTCCGGGTGTGGGTTATGCAGAAGTGGGTGAAACACTGGTTAATGCGGATGTGGACGATAATGACGGAGGGTATGAGTCGCTACTTTACGATCTGGCTAAAAAGTTATATCCAGATAATCCTTCAGCCGGTTACGAACTGCTGCGCTTTGGCCGAATTATCCATCCCGATCGTGAAACGCTGATGCCCGATAATGCGCCATTATGGCGCACAGTTAACTACCCCGGCGGGCACGGATGGGTCAATATTGCTGCGGCTGAAATCAAAAAATTCAGTGATGCGGATTTCCCGCACTGGCTGGGCTGGCTGCTGATTGATGACGATCCCGATGATAACAGCCAGTGGAATTCACCAAGCCTGTTCGCGATGAACGGCGAAGACTTAAGCCGCACTATCTGCCACTTTCCGTTTGAGTGGAACGAAGACAGCGTAGAAACCCGCTATAGCTGGCTGAAATCGCAGGAAATCGCGACAAGCATAGCCCGCCGCCAGGCTGTGCATCGCGCACAGACCACAGACAGCGGGGAGCAGAGCGATACATCATGGCACTCCTCCAGGTTGGAGGAGTTTGATAAACCAGTTACTGCGCCCTCCGCCTGGGAGCTGGCAGCCAGCCAGGTGGTGCTGGCAGAAGATGACTGGGATAAGCTGATCGCCCATGCCAGGGCACTGTGCTTTAACAGCACAGCGTGCGGGCTGCCTGCCGGGCGCGTCTGGCACTTTGAGCCACGCCAGTTTATTGCTCATTTTCGCCGCTGTTCCTGGTTAAGTAAGGCTGAATTTAAGCAGACTATCCCCTCTTATGCCATGCGCCTTGTCGGAAAAATTTACCACTGGGAACCGGTCCATCTTAATGAGGGGGATGGTTCCGTCTTCTCACTGCATTATCAACAACTCAATATCGCCATGCGTAAATACGGTATTAACACCCCGTGGCGCATGGCGTGCTTCCTCGGGAATGCCTGCCAGGAGACGCAGTGGTTTAGCACCACCGCGGAAGGCTACCGCTACAGCAGAAAAAGTGCTTTAAGCGGGCAAACGGAATATTACAACGCCTGGTACTATCCGTGGCACGGGCGCGGATTTTTACAGCTGACCAACCCTGACAACTATTTTAGCTATTTCAGCTTTCGCGGTTACCACTATCCGCAAGCTATCCGCAACACGCTGGTGGCGGCCTACCGCCGTATAGCGAATAACCGTGCACTGCGCGACGGTGATACCTCGCTGTATGATGAGAACCAGCCGGAGCTTAGCACAGAGATTATCGGCTGGCGTGAACAGGTTAACACCGGGAGCTATCAACCAGCTGACAGTGCGGGGTTTTATTGGGTTAAAGCGGGAATGGCCGCCTATGCCGATCAGGAGCACGTTCTGGAACGTCAGCTAATCTCAACGATCAGAGGAAGTAAGGTCTACTATCGCAGCCTGGCCTTCTGGCGGGCCAGCGCAGCGGTTAATCTCCCGACAAAGGTTGATAGAATAGATTATTCCGGCCTGAATGGTTTTGATGCACGCTGCTGCGCCTATGGTAATGCTCTTTCGGTGCTTACAGAAATAAGGTTCCCTGACTCAGAAAACCATTGCACGGTGGAAAACCCCGAATCCAATCAGTTGAGGAGGAATAAATGAAAGCGCTAATTTTTATATCTATAATATTAAGTTTCGCCGTCCATGCAGCTATCACACCAATGATTAAATTTCCTGAGTCATTCAATGAAAAAAAATACTCACCCCGGACCATTAGAGAAATTTCATTTGTACATTACATCCAGGAGTCAACTGCATGCAATAACGCAACATTTAATGATTACTACTTCCCCGCAAGAAAGAAATACTCCTGGCCCAGCCGAGGAGATGAACCTGAGACAAAACCCATAAAAGAGTGGTTTTGTCTTTATGCTAATGGCATCCGTGAAGCGGGGTATGACGTTAGCGTAAAGCAGAAAGTTGTATTCAGCACAAAAAATAACAGCTGGGAGCTGAGAAAAAGCGCTTACATCCATAAAGACCATAAAGAAAAAAAATATATTCCACTCAAGCTGTACAATATCCAGTCAACACACGCCAAAGGATTTATGGTTGTTGATGAAAATATCACCGAAGATAATAAGTCACAGCTGGGAGATAAAAACCTTAAAAAGAAAATCTATTTTTGCATGATTCAAAACAGCTCTGGATTGTGCGGATTTGGTAATTTAATGATAAACACTGATGGAAAAGAAGTCGATCTCACCCCTTACTTTCTGAAGTCACTGGAAAGTATGGAATTAGGCGTTAAAGAGTAAGTCATTATCAGTATTTCCCACCACCGCCGGACAAGCGTAAGTATATTGATGACCGCGTGGTGACGGCGGGTTAATCAAATTACAGGTAAAAAAAATCGGGCCACATGGCCCGATTTTTTATTGGCAGCGTGCTGAATTACATTAGCGGCTGCGCCAGTTTTACCAGCGAGATCAGCGGCTGCGGGTAGATACCCAGCGCCAGCACCAGGATTGCTGAAATCAGGACCACCACACCACCGGCGGTGAACGCCCAGTTCGCCGGGGTATCACGCTGCATCAACTCTGGCGGGTTGAGGTACAGGCTGACGGTCATACGCAGGTAGTAGTACAGGCCGATGGCACTGCCCAGCACCACGGCGCCGGTCAGCCACCACAGATGCGCACTCACACCGACCGCAATGACGTAGAACTTACCAATAAAGCCAAGCGTCATCGGGATACCCGCCAGTGACAGCATCATCACGGTCATCACCGCGGCGAGGATCGGACGGTGCCAGAACAGACCACGGTAGGAGTACAGCGAGTCAGCATCCGGGCCACGGTAAGGGCTGGACATCAGGCTGACGACACCGAAAGCACCGAGGCTGCTGAACAGATAACCGGCCAGGTAAACGCCAACCGTCTCCATCGACAGCTGGTGAGTCTGCACGGCAATCAGCGCCACCAGCAGATAGCCGAGGTGAGCAATTGACGAGTAGCCCAGCATACGCTTGATGTTGGTCTGCGAAATCGCCATCAGGTTACCGAACAGCATCGACAGCACCGCCATGATGCCGAGTACGCTGCGCACGCCTTCGTTATCGGCCAGCGGTGCATACATAAACAGGCGCATCAGCACGCCAAAGATGGCGATTTTGCTGGCGGTAGCCAGGAAGGTCGACACCGGAGCCGGAGCCCCCTGATAGACGTCTGGCGTCCACAGGTGGAACGGAACCAGCGACAGCTTGAAGCCAAAGCCGACGATCATCATACCCAGACCCGCCATCAGCAGCGGCTCATGCAGGACACCATCGTTCAGGCTCTTACCCAGCGAAGCAAAGCTGAGGTTGCCCGAGTCTGCATACACCAGCGCCATACCGAACAGCAGGAATGATGATGCGGCAGCCGACAGGATGGTGTACTTGATCGCCGCTTCCAGCGAGCGTTTCTGCTGGAAGGCGTAACCCACCAGGCCAAACAGCGGCAGGGAGATCAGCTCAATACCGAGGAACAGCGAAGCCAGGTGATTCGCGCTGGCCAGCATCACACCACCCAGCGTCGCAATCAGTACCAGCAGGTAGAACTCTTCGCGGTTATCCGGGTAGCCCGCCAGCCACGGGTAGGCAAAGGTGCAGGTTGCCAGGCTGGCAAGGATAACCAGCCCGGTATACAGCATCGAATAGCTGTCCACGCGCAGTAGCGGGGTGACATCCATTGGCCCAGCCTGGCCGACAAAGTACAGCGAGAACAGCGCCAGGTTGAGACCGATGACGGCCAGCGTCGCATTAACGAAGTGATTGCGTCGCCACGCAATGGACAGCATCACAACTACCACCGTCAATCCGACGATCAGCAGCGGTAGAAGCGCGATCAATTGTTGAGGAGTTATTGTCATGGCGAATTACGGCCTTGTAGTTGAAATTGAAGCAGTAAACCACTGCTGAATATTACTCATCGCAGCATGCGAGGTATCCAGAATCGGCTGAGGATAAACACCCAGCAGCACCAGCAGGACCACCAGCACCATAATCATCAGGAACTCACGCGCTGACATACCGCGCAGTGGCGTATCTGACTTTGGCGCACCGTAGTAAGCGCGTTGCATCATAATCAGTGAGTAAACCGAAGCAAACACCAGACCGAAGGTCGCGATGACAATGATCACCGGCACCGTCTGGAAGCTGCCCGTCAGGATCATAAACTCCCCGACGAAGTTACCCGTACCCGGCATCCCAAGGTTTGCTACCGCGAAGAACAGCGACAGGCCCGGTAACCATTTGATACGTGCCCACAGGCCCCCCATCTGACGCATATCACGGGTATGCAAACGCTCATACAGCTGACCACAAAGGATGAACAGCGCAGAAGCTGACAGGCCGTGCGCAATCATCTGCACCACCGCGCCCTGGAACGCCAGCTGGCTACCGGTGTAGATAGCAATCAGCACGAAGCCCATGTGGGAGATAGAGGTATAAGCAATCAGGCGCTTGATATCGTACTGCGAGAAAGCCATCCACGCGCCGTAGAAGATGCCGATAATCCCCAGCCACATCGCAATAGGAGCAAACTCGGCCGAAGCATTTGGGAACAGCGGCAGCGCAAAACGCAGCAGACCGTAAGCGGCGGTTTTCAACAGAATACCGGCAAGGTCAACCGAACCTGCCGTGGGTGCCTGGCTATGCGCATCCGGCAGCCAGCCGTGCAGCGGAACCACCGGCATTTTTACCGCGAAGGCGATAAAGAAGCCCAGCATCAGCAGGTATTCAACGCCGTGCGACATTGGCGTTTTCAGCAGTCGTTCGTAGCTGAACGTCCATTCGCCGGTCGCGTTGTAGTGCACAAACACCAGCGCAAGAATCGCAATCAGCATCACCAGGCCGCTGGCCTGGGTATAGATGAAGAACTTGGTCGCGGCAGAAATACGCGTCTTCCCGTCGGAGGCTTTGTGGCCCCACAGCGCGATCAGGAAGTACATCGGCACCAGCATCATCTCCCAGAAGAAGAAGAACAGGAACATGTCCATGGCGAGGAACACGCCGATCACGCCACCGAGGATCCACAGCAGGTTAAGGTGGAAGAAGCCCTGCCATTTCTCGATTTCATTCCACGAGCAGAGGATCGCCATCAGGCCAAGCAACCCGGTCAGCACCACCATCAGCAGCGACAGGCCGTCGAGCGCCAGATGGAACTCAATACCAAAGCGCGGGATCCACGGAACGGAGAACTCAGATTGCCACTGCGGGATCCCCGCAGCCTGAGTCAGTGAATAGCCTCCCTGCAACCACAGCTGCAGCGAAAGCACCAGCGTCAGCCCCATTGCGATCAGTGCGATCCAGCGCGGTAGCTTGGGTCCGAAGCGCTCAAGCTGCCAGCACAGCAAGCCGCCGACAAACGGGATTAATATAAGCCAGGGTAATAACATGGCGATTTGTTCCCTTTATAAGCCTGAATGGGCTATCTTGCTTGCCATTTTTGCCCCCGGCAGTGCTCGCAATGCTCACATACTTCAGTATGCTGCGCTTGCTCTGCGCTGGCGGTGACAAAACTGACTGCGCCGATGACGCCCAACCTTCAGGTAATTTTCAACATTCTTAAACTCAGGACGGGGCCAACCAGCCCCACCCCACTCACGAACCTTTACATCACCATCAGCAGAGCCAGCACCACCACGGCGCCGATGCTCATTGAGGCCAGATACCAGCGCAGGTAGCCGTTTTCGCTGATCACCAGGCCTTTGTTAGCGCCACGCGCCAACAGTGCCGGGATGTTCATCAGGGCATTTAACGGGTCACGCGACAGCAGCCAGGCCACGCCAAGGTAAGGCTTGACGAAGATTTTGTCGTACAGCCAGTCGAAGCCCCAGGCAGCAAACCACCAGGTCGAGAAGAAACGGCCTGGCGCGCTGTTGGCGATCGAAGTCACCAGCGTGCGTTTGCCCAGCCACAGCGCGGCAGCCAGCAGAATGCCGACAATCGCGACTACGCCAGAGGCAATCTCCAGCGTCAGCACGCTGCCGTGCGCCAGTTCAGCGGTATCCGGCAGTACGCCTTTCAGCGGCGGCACAATCATCGCGCCAATAAAGGTTGAGAGAATTAACAGCACGATCAGCGGCAGATGATGAGTAATCCCTTTGCCGGCGTGAGCGTGAATTTGTTCTTTCCCGTGGAAAGTAATGAAGATCATACGGAAGGTGTAGAGCGAGGTCATAAACGCCCCGGCCAGACCGGCAATCATCAGGTTAAGATGACCATTAGCCAGTGCCCCTGCCAGAATCTCATCTTTACTGAAGAAGCCCGCAGTGATCAGCGGCAGAGCAGACAGCGCGGCGCCCCCGACCAGGAAGCAGACATACACCAGTGGGATACTTTTACGCAAGCCGCCCATTTTGAAGATGTTCTGCTCATGATGGCAGGCAAGGATCACCGAACCCGAGGAGAGGAACAGCAGCGCTTTGAAGAACGCATGGGTCATCAGGTGGAAAATCGCCGCATCCCAGGCCTGAACGCCGAGCGCCAGGAACATATAGCCAATCTGACTCATGGTCGAATAAGCCAATACGCGCTTGATATCGGTCTGCACCAGCGCCGCAAAGCCTGCCAGCACCAGCGTCACCGCACCAACGATACCGACCAGATGCAGCACTTCCGGCGTCATCAGGAACAGGCCGTGAGTACGGGCAATCAGATAGACACCTGCGGTGACCATGGTTGCCGCGTGGATCAGTGCAGATACCGGGGTTGGGCCCGCCATCGCATCGGCCAGCCAGGTCTGCAATGGCAGCTGGGCTGATTTACCGACCGCACCCCCTAACAGCATCAGGGTTGCCCACATCAGCATATGGTTATCGGCAGCAAAGTGTGCCGGCGCCAGCTCGACCATCTCGCGGAAGTTCAGCGTACCCAGCTCGTTGTAAAGAATGAACAACGCAAATGCCAGGAACACGTCACCCACGCGGGTCACGATAAAGGCCTTCATAGCCGCCGCACCGTTTTTCGCTTCGGTGTAGTAGAAACCGATCAGCAGGTACGAGCAGAGACCCACGCCTTCCCAGCCGAGATACATCAGCATCAGGTTATCGGCCAGTACCAGAACCACCATGCTGGCGATAAACAGGTTGGTATAGGCGAAGAAGCGCGAGTAGCCCTCCTCCCCACGCATGTACCAGGAGGCGAACATATGGATGAAGAAGCCGACACCGGTGACCACAGACAGCATAGTCAGCGACAGCCCATCCAGCGTCAGGCTGACGCTGATGTTGTAGTTACCTACGTGGATCCAGGTCCACAGCAGCTGATTAAATACCTGCTGGCCGTTGGCAAAGAAGTCCATGCCAACATAGAGCGTGACCAGCGCGGCCAGACCGACAGAGCCCATCCCGACGGTAGCGGCCAGATTTTCTGACCAGCGACCACGGGAAAATGCCAGCAGTAAGAAGCCAATCAGCGGAAACAGGATTGTTAAATAGAGAAGGTTCATCCGCGCATCTCACTCACTTTATCAATGTTGAGGGTCTGACTGCGGCGATGCAGCTGCAGCAGCAGCGCCAGGCCAATACTGGCCTCAGCCGCAGCCAGGCTGATTGCCAGGATATACATCACCTGACCGTCTGCCTGACCCCAGTAGCTCCCCGCCACCACAAACGCCAGTGCTGCGGCGTTAATCATGATTTCGAGACCAATCAACATAAACAGCAAGTTACGGCGAATAACCACGCCCGTGAGTCCGAGGACAAACAGAATGGCCGCCAGAATAAGTCCATGCTGCAGAGGGATCATACCTGCTCCTCCTTGTTACTTTTCACTTTGTCCGCCGGGCGGTTGCTCAGCACCTCACCAGGGCGCTGCTCGCGACCGATGTGGAAGGCCACGACCAGGCCTGCCAGCAGCAGCATGGAAGCCAGCTCAACGGCCAGAACATAAGGACCAAACAGGCTGATGCCGACGGCTTTTGCATCGATCATCGTGCCGTCAATGCCCTGGTCATTAATGCTACGGATGGCGTAAACCAGCACCACCAGCAGGACAAACGACAGCACGGCAGGCCCGATCCACATAGACGGTTGCAGCCAGCGGCGCTCCTGCTCGATCTCCTGGCCGCCAAGGTTCAGCATCATCACCACGAAGACGAACAGCACCATGATGGCACCCGCATACACAATGATCTCCAGCGCACCGGCAAAGTAAGCGCCGAGCGAGAAGAACACACCGGCGACAGCCAGCAGAGAAATAATCAGGTACAGCAACGCATGTACCGGGTCTGTGTGGGTGACAACGCGCAACGTCGCCAGCACCGCTACCAGTCCGCAAAGATAAAACGCAAATTCCATGCCTGGCTCCTTAAGGTAACAAGCCCTTGACGTCGATGGGTTTGGCTTCGTTTTCTGCGTCGCCTTTGTCTTTGCCGTCGATCGCCATACCCGCCATCCGGTAAAAATTGTATTCCGGGTATTTGCCCGGGCCGGAAATCAGCAGGTGTTCTTTTTCATACACCAGATCCTGACGCTTGAACTCACCCAGTTCGAAATCTGGGGTAAGCTGAATCGCAGTGGTCGGGCAAGCCTCTTCACACAGGCCACAGAAGATGCAGCGCGAGAAGTTGATACGGAAGAATTCCGGATACCAGCGGCCGTCGGCCATCTCTGCTTTTTGCAGCGAGATACAGCCCACCGGGCAGGCGACGGCACACAGGTTACAGGCAACGCAGCGTTCCTGGCCGTCCGGATCGCGCGTCAGCACGATACGCCCACGATAACGTGGCGGCAGGTAAACCGGCTCTTCCGGGTACATCATGGTTTCGCGTTTGGCGAAGGCATTCATACCTATCAGCCAGATACTGCGTACGGTTGTCCCGAAACCAACGACAAGGTCTTTTAATGTCATGTTCTTAACCCCTTACTGCGCCGTGTACAGAATCACTGCGGCGGTCGCCAGCAGATTCAACAGCGTCAACGGCAGACAGACTTTCCAGCCGAACGACATCACCTGGTCATAGCGCGGGCGCGGTAACGCAGCACGAATCAGAATGAACATCATCATGAAGAATGCCGTTTTGATGGCAAACCAGAAAATCGGCGGCAGCCACGGACCATACCAGCCACCGAAGAACAGCGTGACGATCAGTGACGATACGGTCACGATACCGACGTATTCACCGACGAAGAACAGGCCGAACTTCATCCCGGCATACTCAATGTGGTAACCGTCGGCCAGTTCCTGCTCGGCTTCTGGCTGGTCAAACGGATGGCGGTGACACACGGCAACACCGGCGATGCAGAAGGTGATAAAGCCCAGGAACTGCGGGATCACGTTCCACAGATGCTGCTGGCTGTTCACAATGTCGACCATGTTGAACGAGCCAGCCTGAGCGACCACGCCCATCAGCGACAGGCCGAGGAACACTTCGTAGCTCAGCGTCTGGGCCGAGGCACGCATCGCACCGAGCAGTGAGTATTTGTTATTACTCGACCAGCCCGCGAACAGCACGGCATACACTGCCAGGCCTGCCATCATCAGGAAGAACAGCAGACCGATGTTCAGGTCCGCGCCCATCCAGGTGGAAGTCACCGGCACAATCGCCATCGCCAGCAGCAGCGAGGTGAAAGCGATCATTGGCGCAAGAGTAAAGATCACGCGGTCGGTGAACGGTGGGATCCAGTCCTCTTTAAAGAACATTTTGATCATATCCGCCACCAGCTGCAGCGAGCCGCCCCAGCCGACACGGTTTGGTCCGTAACGGTTCTGGAACAGCCCGAGCAGGCGACGTTCGCCGAAGCTCATAAACGCGCCGCAGCCCACCACGACAAACAGAATCACTAAGGCTTTTACGACGGCGATAATGACGTCGATAACTTCCGGTGTCAGCCAGCTCATTGTGCAGCCTCCCGCAGATTTTCAATGTCGCTTCCGGCAAGGAACGGTGGAACACCCGGCAAACCAATTGGCAGACCAACCTGCCCTGCCTGCAGGTTGCTGGAGAAGCGCACCGGCAGACGCAGGACTTCACCCTGACAGTTAAATTCCACCGCAGCACCGGCATTGACGCCCAGTTTTGCCGCATCGTCCGGGTTCACCATCACGTAAGCTTCAGGCATACGCTGCTGAATAACCGGAGCGCGCTGCGTCATCTCTTCACTACCAAACAGGTGGAAGTATGGCGCCACGCGCCAGCTTTCGGCGCGACCGCTGAAGGCAGCCGGCACATTTTCGAACCAGCCCAGCTGAGACTCACCCGCTTCGATCAGGCGCACGCCTGGATCGCCGTTACGCAGATGTCCACCCACTTCCGCCTGGAATTTGTTCCATGCCTGCGGTGAGTTCCAGCCTGGAGCCCATGCAAATGGGATCTGCGAGCGCGCAGCGCCCGGCTGGTTGTTCCCTTCCATTGAGAAGGAGAACATGGTGTCTTTGTCCTGCGGCTGACGCGGTTCGTGCACGCTGATATTGGCGCGCATCGCGGTACGTCCACTTGAGCGATGCGGCGAACGCGCCAGCTTCTGACCACGAATACGGAAGCTGGCATCCGGTGCCGCTTGTTTAATTCCGGCCAGCTGCGGCAGTACCGCCACGCAGGCATCTATGACGTGATCGAGCTGGCTCCAGTCCACTTCGCGGCTGTTGATGGTGCTCTGCAGCGAGTGCAGCCAGCGCCAGCTTTCCAGCATCTGAACTTTTTCGTCGTAGTAAGCCGGGTCATAAACCTGGAAGAAACGCTGTGCGCGGCCCTCCTGGTTGACGACGGTGCCGTCGCTTTCGGCGAAGCTGGCGGTAGAGAGGATCAGACCGGCCTTTTCGCTGGTGGCAGTACGCTGGTGATCGAGCACGATCACGTTTGGCGTATTGCTCAGCGCGGCATCCACGGTGGCTTTCGGCAGGTGACGATAGAGATCGTTCTCCAAAATGATCACCGCATCTGCCGCGCCGTTTTCCAGCTCGGCCAGGGCGACGTCGAGCGAGTGACCGCCGATCATGCCAAGGCCAACGCTGTTAGTGGCACCCGCAATCAGGGTGATCCCCACATCAGAACCGCGCGCTTTCAGCGCTTTCGCCACGTTGGCGGCGGCCTGAATCATCGCTTCACTGCCGGAGTGAGTGCCGGAAATAATCAGCGGTTTTTTCGCACCGGCCAGCGCCTGCACGATCACATCGATTTTGCCCGCCAGTGATTTATCGAGATCGCTGACTGCCGGTGCGCTGGCGTCCAGCTCATGGGCGATGGCAAAACCTAAGCGTGCCTGATCGTCAACCGGGGCGCGATAGCTCCAGGCGGCGATATCATCCAGGCGGGTTTCATCCACGTTAGTGACGAACAGCGGATGTTTGGCGTTCTGACCGATATTGAGAATCGCAGCAATCTGCCAGTCCGCGACTTTCTGTGCGGCGGCCATTTCACGCGATTTGCCCTTCACGGCCTGACGCACGGAGAGCGCAACGCGCGCCCCGGTCTGAGTCAGATCTTCACCCAGCACCAGCACCGCATCGTAGCTCTCAATATCACGCAGCGCCGGGGTGTGAATGCCGCTGTCGCGCAGCACGTTAAGCATCAGCTCAAGACGCGCCTGCTCGCCCGCCGCGATACCGGTAGAGAAGTTTTCTGCTCCCACCAGCTCGCGCAGGGCGAAGTTGCTCTCCACGCTGGCGCGCGGTGAACCGATGCCGATCACTTTCTTCGCCTGGCGCAGCACATCTGCGGCTCCCTGCATCGCCTGCTCAGCGTTGAGCGCGATCCAGTCGTCGCCGCGGCGCTGCATTGGCTGGCGCGGGCGATCTTTCAGGTTAACGTAGCCATAGCCGAAACGGCCACGGTCGCACAGGAAGTAGTGGTTTACCGTACCGTTATAGCGGTTTTCGATGCGGCGCAGTTCACCGTAGCGCTCGCCCGGGCTGGTGTTACAGCCGATGCTGCACTGCTGGCAGATGCTTGGCGCAAACTGCATATCCCACTTACGGTTATAACGCTCGGAGTGAGTTTTGTCGGTGAACACGCCGGTCGGGCAGATTTCTACCAGGTTTCCGGAGAATTCACTCTCCAGCACGCCATCTTCCGGGCGGCCAAAGTAGACGTTGTCATGCGCACCGTAAACGCCGAGGTCTGTACCATCGGCATAATCTTTGTAGTAGCGCACGCAGCGATAACAGGCGATACAGCGGTTCATCTCATGGGAGATAAACGGACCGAGATCCTGATTGCGGTGAGTACGCTTGGTGAAGCGATAACGGCGGAAACTGTGGCCGGTCATCACTGTCATATCCTGCAGGTGACAGTTACCGCCCTCTTCACAGACCGGACAGTCGTGCGGGTGGTTAGTCATTAACCACTCCACCACGCTTTCGCGGAACTCTTTCGCTTCCCCATCATCAATGGAGATGAACGTGCCATCGGACGCCGGGGTCATGCAGGACATAACCAGGCGGCCACGGGTGTCTTCGGCATTTTGGAACTGCTTTACCGCACACTGGCGGCAGGCACCGACGCTACCGAGCGCCGGGTGCCAGCAGAAATAAGGAATATCAAGGCCGAGGGAGAGACATGCCTGCAACAGGTTGTCTGCACCATCAACATCATATTCTTTACCGTCTACATGAATTGTAGCCATAGTGAACATGCTTCCGTAAGGCCCGTGCGAACACGGGCGTTAAACTTTGCTTACCAGCGCGCCTTTAACAGGTTTGGCTGGATGCCGCTAATCGCGTGTGCGTTGCTGTATACCTGGGGTGCCATTCCCGCTTCAAACTCTTCGCGGAAGTATTTAATGGCACTTTGCAGTGGCTCTACTGCACCCGGCGCATGCGCACAGAATGTTTTACCCGGGCCAAGCTGGCGGCAGAGCTGCAGCAGGGTTTCGATATCCCCTGGCTGCCCCTGCTTGTTCTCCAGCGCGCGCAGAATTTTAACGCTCCACGGCAGGCCGTCACGGCAGGGTGTACACCAGCCGCAGGATTCACGGGCGAAGAACTCTTCCAGATTGCGCACCAGCGACACCATGTTGATCTCGTGGTCAACAGCCATTGCCAGCGCCGTGCCCAGACGGCTACCGGCTTTACCAATGCTGGCAAATTCCATTGGCAGGTCGAGGTGGGATTCGGTCAGGAAGTCAGTCCCTGCGCCACCCGGCTGCCAGGCTTTGAATTTCAGGCCGTCGCGCATGCCACCGGCATACTCTTCCAGAATTTCGCGGGCGGTGGTGCCAAACGGCAGTTCCCAGACGCCAGGATTTTTCACCCTGCCGGAGAAGCCCATCATTTTGGTGCCGGTATCTTCACTGGTGGAAATGCCTTTGTACCAGTCAACGCCATTAGCAATGATGGCCGGCACGTTGGAGAGCGTCTCAACGTTATTCACGCAGGTCGGCTTGCCCCAGGCACCCGCTGATGCCGGGAAGGGTGGCTTGGAGCGCGGGTTAGCGCGGCGCCCTTCCAGGGAGTTAATCAACGCGGTCTCTTCACCACAGATATAGCGACCAGCGCCGGTGTGCACGATCAGCTCAAAATCGAAGCCCGACCCGAGGATATTTTTACCCAACAGACCCGCTTCGGTTGCTTCCGCGATGGCGCGGCGCAGGTTAGCGGCCGCTTCAATATATTCGCCACGCAGGAAGATATAGCCACGATAGGTTTTCAGCGCGAAAGCGGCGATCAGCATGCCTTCCACCAGCTGGTGCGGCATCTGCTCCATCAGCAGGCGGTCTTTATAGGTGCCTGGCTCCATTTCATCGGCGTTACACAGCAGGTAACGGATGTTCATGGATTCGTCTTTCGGCATCAGGCTCCACTTCAAACCCGTGGAGAAGCCTGCACCGCCGCGCCCTTTCAGGCCAGAGTCTTTAACCTGGGCGACGATCTCTTCCGGCGCCATGGATTTCAGGGCTTTCTCAGCACCGGCATAGCCATTCTTACTGCGATATTCCTCAAGAAATACCGGCTGTTTGTCTTCACGCATGCGCCAGGTCAGCGGATGCATTTCGGCAGTACGCACGATCTGTCTCATTGATACTGCTCCAGTAAGTTGGCGATGCCTTCCGGCGTCAGATGAACGTGAGTGTCTTCATCCACCATCATCACCGGCCCCTTGTCGCAGTTACCCAGGCAACAGGTCGGCAGCAGCGTGAAGCGGCCATCAGCCGTGGTCTGGCCCGGCTTGATGTTCAGATTGGTCTCCAGCGCGGCCTGAATGCCCTGGAAGCCAGTGATGTGGCACACCACGCTGTCGCAGTAGCGGATCACATGGCGGCCAACCGGCGTGCGGAAGATCTGGCTGTAGAATGTTGCTACCCCTTCCACATCACTGGCCGGAATACCCAGCACATCCGCAATCGCGTTAATCGCGCCGTTTGGCACCCAGCCGCGCTGCTTCTGAACAATTTTCAGCGCTTCAATTGAAGCGGCACGCGCATCTTCGTAATGGTGCTTTTCATGCTCGATGGCGTCGCGCTCGGAGGCACTCAGCACAAAAGCCCCGGATTCATCGATCGTTTCGATCGCAATTCTTTGATCGTGCATAATTAGCGGTCCACGTCTGACATAACAAAATCGATACTACCGAGGTATACGATCAGGTCGGATACCAGGCTGCCGTTGATCACTGAAGGGATCTGCTGCAGGTGCGGGAAGCTAGGCGTACGCACGCGGGTGCGATAGCTCATGGTGCTGCCGTCGCTGGTCAGGTAGTAACTGTTAATCCCTTTGGTCGCTTCAATCATCTGGAAGGACTCATTGGCCGGCATCACCGGGCCCCATGAAACCTGCAGGAAGTGAGTGATCAGGGTTTCGATATGCTGCAGCGTGCGCTCTTTTGGTGGCGGCGTGGTCAGCGGATGGTCAGCCTTGAACGGGCCTTCCGGCATGTTCTTCAGGCACTGTTCCAGGATGCGCATACTCTGACGCATCTCTTCCATCTTCAGCATCACGCGGCTGTAAGCACAGCTGACCCCGTCACCGATTGGAATGTCGAAATCGAAGTTTTCATAACCGGAGTAAGGGCGCCATTTACGCACGTCAAAGTCGAGACCCGTCGCGCGCAGACCTGCGCCGGTGGTACCCCAGGCCAGTGCCTCTTCCATGTTGTAGGCAGAAACACCTTTCGAACGGGCGATCAGCACGGAGTTTTTCAACGCGGTCTGTTCGTAGGATTTCAGACGTTTTGGCAACCAGTCCAGCAGCTCGCGCAGCAGGCGCTCCCAGCCTTTCGGCAGGTCATGCGCCACGCCGCCAATGCGGAACCAGGCCGGGTGCATACGGAAACCAGTAATGGCTTCCACCACGTCATAAATTTTCTGGCGATCGGTAAAGGCAAAGAACACCGGAGACATCGCACCGACGTCCTGAATAAACGTTGAGATGTAGAGCAGGTGGCTGTTTATACGGAACAGCTCTGAAAGCATCACGCGGATGACATCCACGCGCTCTGGCACTTTGATACCGGCCAGTTTCTCAACCGCTAACACGTACGGCATTTCATTCACGCAGCCGCCAAGATACTCGATGCGGTCGGTGTAAGGAATGTAGCTGTGCCAGGATTGACGCTCGCCCATTTTCTCCGCACCGCGATGGTGGTAACCGATATCCGGCACGCAGTCGACGATCTCTTCGCCGTCCAGCTGCAGGATAATACGGAACGCACCGTGCGCAGACGGGTGGTTCGGGCCGAGGTTGAGGAACATAAAGTCCTCATTGTTGGTGCTGCGCTTCATGCCCCAGTCTTCAGGCTTAAAGGTGAGCGACTCCATCTCCAGATCTTCTTTCTGCTTGGTCAGCTCGAAAGGATCGAATTCGGTCGCACGCGCCGGATAATCTTTGCGCAGCGGGTGCCCTTCCCACGTCTGCGGCATCATGATGCGCGTCAGGTGCGGGTGGCCCTCGATATTGATACCAAACATCTCCCAGGTTTCACGCTCATACCAGTTGGCATTCGGGAAGATTTTGGTGATGGTCGGCACATTCAAATCGTTTTCAGACAACGCCACCTTGAGCATGATATCGCGATTGCGTTCAATGGAGATGAAGTGGTAGAAAACGGAAAAATCCGCCGCGGGTAAACCCGCACGGTGAGTACGCAGACGCTCGTCCATGCCATGCAGGTCATACAGCATGACATAGGGTTTTGGCAGCTTGCGCAGGAAATGGATAATCTCAAGCAGCTGCTCACGTTTCACCCAGACTACCGGAATGCCGGTACGGGTTGCTTGCACAGTAAAGGCGTCAGGCCCAAAACGATTACGCAGCTCGCCGATCACCGGGTCATCCTGGTGATCTCGGGTTTGCCATAACGGCTGAGCGAGATCTTGCGTGGTTAAATCTGTCATAAGTGGTTCACCATTCTGGCCTGTCATCCAGGCGCTCAGTGTTGGCGTCAGGTGGGTCGGCGCACGTTACATTGTGTTTTTTTTGCGCTGTTGCTGACCACATCCATAAACTGCTGTTTTTAAATTTCGTCAGGCGTGCGCAGATTCGTCACGGCGATACGCTCGGCATTCTTTCTGTCGCGCTCCGACTGCATATTGGCGCGATACACGCCCTGATCGCTGACAACCCACGACAGCGGGCGGCGCTCTTTGCCAATCGACTCCTGCAGCAGCAGCAGTGCCTGCATATAGGCTTCAGGGCGCGGAGGGCAACCCGGGATATACACGTCAACCGGCAGAAACTTATCCACGCCCTGCACCACAGAATAGATATCGTACATACCGCCGGAGTTCGCGCAGGCACCCATCGAGATCACCCACTTGGGTTCCAGCATCTGGTCATACAGGCGCTGCACAACCGGAGCCATCTTGGTGAAACAGGTTCCCGCTACCACCATAAAGTCAGCCTGGCGAGGCGAAGCACGAATAACTTCCGACCCGAATCGCGCCACGTCATGTACCGCCGTAAACGAGGTAGTCATTTCGACGTAGCAACAAGAAAGGCCGAAGTTAAACGGCCAAAGGGAGTTCTTACGACCCCAGTTCACCATGTCATGCAGAGCGTGTTCCAACTTGCCCATATAGACGTTTTGATGAACGTGCTTTTCCAGGGGATCGGTAACAATCTCCTGTTTTTGCAGGGGGTAACGGTCGTTCTCACCGTTCGGGTCTATGCGGGTGAGCGTATAGTCCATGTGTTTTTGCCTCGCTGTTACTGCTTGTGACGGTTGGCGTGCGAGATGGTGGTTGGTTTGACGTCAAACTGACGACGGGCAGGAGCCCAATCCAGCGCGCCAATGCGAACCAGATAAAACAGACCAGCTAGCAGAACCAAAATGAAAATAGCGGCTTCCACAAAGCCGACCCAACCGCTTTCGCGGATCGCCGTCGACCATGCGTAGAGATAGAGGGCTTCAACGTCGAAGATGACGAAGAACATGGCAACCAGGTAAAACTTGGCAGACAGGCGCAGTTTAGCGCTGCCCACCGAAGCAATACCGGATTCAAAAGGTGTATTTGTATGCCTTCCACGGGCTTTTCCGCCCAGGAACCATGCTCCGGCCAGCATTGCGCAGCAAAGGCCAATAGAGACGATCAGGAAAACAGCGAATGCCCAATGATGGGCGACGACTTCTGTGGTTGTTGACATACTCTTGCTTACTCACCAAAAGTGGCGTTTCGCGTCCTGCTCTGATAATTGGCAGTTAACACACCACATCGATTCAAGGGAAGAATGAAAAACCTGATAAATCTTACTGTCTTTCGCGATTAGGCAGTAATTTTATGTGGTTTTTTACTCCTTTAACTAACCTTTTGTCAACTTTGACAAAACTATCCGCACATTAATTTACACCCACAACACGAATTTAACATATGATGCTCAATAAGTGAGCTAAATCGAGTCAGTAGCATCATGTGAAGTTAGTGTAGCGGGTAAAACCTTGTTTGGATCGGGTATTTAACAACGCCTATTTTGGCAGGATTCACCCGGTTTTCCTGCCCCTTATTGGGGTTATTTTTTTGATCCAGAACACAGTTTGGTGTTTTATGCCGGTAAAACAGGCAACTTTTTTTGAGCAGAATCAATTCACTGATCGGACCAGAGTGGAGCGTGAGGGAGGAATTTTGGGTTTTTAGCTGAATGGGCGCTTTTTAACGCGCATAGCCAGATTAATGCCAAAAAATGGCCTGAGCTGGCATATAAATTTGCAACAAAAAGGCCCTTCAGCTTAATTTCTAACTGAAAGGCCTTTTTTAACCACTCATTTCGAAAACAATCGACTTTTAATGATAAAAGTAATCGTTTGCGTTTGGACGGTTATTCATCTTCGTCGGCGAAGCCTGCGGCGCTCTGCCCTGCAGTGATCAGGTTGTACGGATCGTTGCTGGACTCCATCGCGTTGAAGATTGCCAGCGCCAGCTCGTTATCGCTGTCCGGATTACGGCACAGCAGATACTCGGTATCCGGCAGCATTGGCAGGCCTTCTGCAGCACCCATTACGCGCAGCTCCGGGCTCATCATCTCCACCGGACGCGCAGTCACACCTAAGCCCGCTTTCACCGCAGCACGTACCGCAGCCAGCGTAGAGGCCACGTACGATATACGCCACGGGATGCCCGCTTCGTTAAGGTGATCGATCGCCATGTCGCGGTATGGGCTTGGCTCATCCAGCAGCACCAGAGGAATCGCTTCCCCACGCTGGAAGATGTAATCAGCCGCGCAGTACCACAGGGTCGGCGACGTACGCAGTACCTGCCAGGTGAAATTCATCGGGCTGGAGGTGGTCACCACCAGGTCAACTTCGCCCTGGTTAAGCATTTCCATCATAAATGGATTGCGCTTCACGCGAACGTCGATGGCCAGTTTCGGGTATACCGAGGTCACACGATTGAGCAGGAACGGTAAAATGGTATCAGAAGTATCATCGGAGGCACCGATGGTGAGCACCCCCTGAATGTTGCTGTACATCAGAGAAGTACAGGCTTCATCGTTGAAGCGCAGTATCTTTCTGGCGTAGCCCAACAGCTGAATACCATGTTCCGTCAATAACTTGTTGCGTCCATGCCTGGCAAACAGCTCTTTGCCTACCAATTGCTCCAGACGCTGCATCTGCTGGCTCACGGCGGATTGCGTTCTGCACACGGCGGCCGCAGCAGCGGCAAAAGTGTTCAGGTCGGCAACAGCCACGAAAGTTCTCAGCAGATCGAGGTCGAGATTAAGTATCGGACGATTTGCACTAGTCATGTTTTTCTTCACTTTATAAGTTTTTTACAAACAGCTACCCTGGTGTTATTACCAGTCTTATCAAAGGGATAAGACGATAACAATTGCGTAATGGCTACAGTGTTTAGCAATTAAAAATTACCCGATGCATTACTTACATTTGCAGACGATAAAGACTCTTCACCTCCAGCCGTCGATCCCGCTTGAGCCAGGATTTACTGCCAGAGTTAAATAGGTTCTTCTGTCTGATACATCACTAATGCACGCTGCACTAACCCATAAGTTGCAGGAAGCCGCGTCGTTATAGTTAATTAACACCGACGAAACTCAAAAAAGGATGAGTTGTGGTGCCGCAAGTCTAAAACAACCATTGAAAATTGAATTGCCAGATCGCTGTAGTTACAGCGCAAAATGTTAAGTACAACTTACTATTTAGGGTAATAAAAAGCGTTTTTTTATCACCCGGAGTACCTGCACGCACGGTGCAAAGTCTCCTGAGCATTATCCTGACATACTGTCGTTTACTTTTTAAGCCCAAAAGCAATTAAACTTATCACTAAAGCAAGATTTTATCGGCGACAGCACGCAATACCGGGCCTGGCCCTAAAAAATTTATCGTCACACGGGTAGCCTCAAGTTCCGATCCTTCTCTCCCCCCTCCCCCCTCAGATGCTGCCTATTCTTCAGCTATCGCCCCGACTGATTAAAAAACAGACAGTGAAATAAGCATATCTTCACAGTTTCTTAAAGCATCAGTACACCGTTTTTTACTGAATCAGCTAACAGAGTCCCTTTAGTGGAACGACTAATCATGCAGGCGCTTGACAGCGTAGAATCATTGCACAGATGTTAGTATCGGATTACACCCATTATGCAGCATGAAATATCAGAATATTCGGTCCTGACGTGCCCCCCTGCCAGCTGAGTGAAAAAACATCCTTTAACTCACCAAAGCCCGCTGTCGCCCTTCAAAAGCTCAGAGGAGAGGAGTACATTGTGCAATGTTTAGTTTTCCACGGCAGGAACGCAGTTCTGCCAGTCAAGGCGACAAAAATGACCCCAATTGATAAATCCAGCAAACTGGATAATGTGTGTTACGACATTCGCGGCCCGGTGCTGAAAGAAGCTAAGCGCCTCGAAGAAGAAGGTAATAAAGTCCTCAAGCTGAACATCGGCAACCCGGCGCCGTTTGGTTTTGAAGCCCCCGATGAGATTCTGGTGGATGTGATCCGCAATCTGCCAAGCGCTCAGGGCTACTGCGATTCCAAAGGGTTGTACTCGGCGCGTAAAGCGATCATGCAGCACTACCAGGCACGCGGCATGCGTGATATCACCGTTGAAGATATCTACATCGGCAACGGCGTCTCTGAACTGATCGTACAGTCGATGCAGGCCTTGCTGAATACCGGTGACGAAATGCTGGTTCCGGCGCCGGATTATCCGCTGTGGACTGCGGCCGTCTCGCTTTCAGGTGGCAAAGCCGTTCACTACCTGTGTGATGAGTCCGCAGGCTGGTTCCCGGACCTTGATGATATCCGCAGCAAAATCACCCCGCGCACCCGCGGCATTGTGATTATCAACCCCAATAACCCGACCGGTGCCGTTTACAGCAAAGAGCTGCTGATGGAAGTGGTCGAGCTGGCCCGTCAGCACAACCTGATTATTTTCGCCGACGAAATCTACGACAAAATCCTTTACGATGCCGCACAGCACCACTCTATTGCGGCGCTGGCGCCGGACCTGCTGACAATCACCTTTAACGGTCTGTCTAAAACCTATCGCGTCGCGGGCTTCCGCCAGGGCTGGATGGTCCTCAACGGGCCGAAGAAGCACGCCAAAGGCTATATTGAAGGTCTGGAGATGCTGGCCTCCATGCGCCTGTGCGCCAACGTTCCGGCACAGCACGCCATTCAGACCGCGCTGGGTGGATATCAGAGCATCAGCGAATTTATCCAGCCTGGCGGCCGCCTCTATGAGCAGCGCAACCGGGCATGGGAGCTGATTAATGACATTCCGGGCGTGAGCTGCGTGAAGCCAAACGGCGCGCTGTATATGTTCCCGAAAATTGACAGCAAGAAGTTCAATATTCACGATGACCAGAAGATGGTGCTCGACTTCCTGCTGCAGGAAAAAGTGCTGCTGGTTCAGGGCACCGCCTTTAACTGGCCGTGGCCGGATCACGTGCGCATTGTCACGCTGCCGCGCGTTGATGAACTGGATATGGCGATTAACAAGTTTGGTCGTTTCCTCAGTGGCTACCGCCAGCTGTAATGTTCTCCCCAAAGAGCGGCTCAGGCCGCTCTTCGCATTTTGTACCAGGGAAAATAATCATGACCCAAAGCCACTTCTTCGCCCACCTCTCCCGCCTGAAGTTAATCAACCGCTGGCCGCTGATGCGCAACGTGCGCACGGAGAACGTTTCCGAACACAGCCTGCAGGTAGCGATGGTTGCCCATGCGCTGGCGGTCATCAAGAACAAAAAGTTTAATGGCAATCTCAATGCTGAACGCATCGCCATGATGGCGATGTATCACGATGCCAGTGAAGTCCTGACCGGCGATCTCCCCACCCCGGTGAAGTATTACAATGCGCAGATCGCCCACGAATATAAGAAAATCGAAAAGATAGCCCAGCGTAAGCTGATTGAGATGCTGCCGGAGGAGCTGCGCTCCGCCTATGCTCCACTGATTGACGAGCATCAGCACAGCGAAGCGGAAACGGCGGTGGTGAAGCAGGCCGACGCGCTCTGTGCCTATCTGAAGTGTCTCGAAGAGCTGTCGGCGGGCAATAATGAGTTTCTGCTGGCCAAAGCTCGCCTGGAAAAGACGCTGGCACAGCGCCACAGTCCGGAGATGGACTACTTTGTAGAGGTATTTGTTCCGAGCTTTAGCCTGTCGCTGGATGAGATCAGTCAGGATTCGCTGTAACCCATCGGCAAAAACTGCGTCAGCGTGAGATTATGCAAATGCGGTAGCCATGGCAGAGCAGCAAAGAGTATGCAGGCCAGCGTTAACGCAACCTTGTGCGGGTAAATTTTCATGTTAAGCAACCTTGCACTGCTTTTAAACAGTGGCTCCCAGGAAAACCGGAGAGCCATATGTAACTCAATTAGTTATTTGTAGCGCAGTGAATTGACCAGTCGGTCCCAGATTTCAATCATCTGCGCTTCGCTGTAGCGCGTTTTTAGATACTCACTGCTGAGGCCAACAATAAGATTGGGTTTTTCAGGCGTGGCATCGCGCTCATTGGCATAAAGAAGAAAGTCATAATAAGTATTATTTTCATCTTCATGCGTCACCGGATTTGTAATAGTCTGATTTCCACCGAACAGCCAAGTCTCACTGGGAATGCCCCCAGGCGCAAGGGTCATTTTCTTCATGCTGTATTTATTGGATGTTTTCAGCGCTTCATTAATTTCCGCACTACGATTAAACAGAGTGTCATCTGAACCCTCTATCGTATTGTCCATTTCAGCACCAAAAACAAAATCATCATTGACATATCGGAAGGTGATTTTTTCAATGTGTTTAGCGCCATCATCCCTGATAAATCCGTTTGGTATACACACCCCTTTTTCCCTCGGGATTTCTTCATCCTTTCGGCCACTTAAGCGCGAAATCAACGATTGCAGTGCGGCCAGCTTGGCGGGTTTGGTGTTTGCATCTGCTTCAGTAAAACCATCAGCTAAATATTCAATTTTCTCTTGCTTATTTTTCTCACCAGAGAAATCCTGAATATCCGTAGTAATGACAAAGGCCACATGATTGACATACACATGGGCCTCAAGCTGGCGGTAAATATCTGGCGTAACCGACTCGTTATGATCATAAATCATGCCACGACCATCAGGTAAGGTAATGACTTCCTTCAGATAGGGGGCATCTTTGGCTTTATTTCCAGGTTTATTAATCGCGTCACGCAGTTCCTGCTCTCTCAGCCTTATCCGCTGCTGAAAGGCTGGCGGGTAGACCCACTTGCTGCTGATTTTAAAGTCATCGATAAAAATCATATCGTGCAGCTGGTTGTTAAATGACTGCGGCACATCAATGATATAGCGCCCGATGCACTGCGGTTTGGTCTCGGCAAACAGGGTGTTGATCACAGAACTCTCCTTCATCGGTGACGTGACAGCTTTAGCCTGGACAATAAACATGATGAAGGCCAGCGACAGCGCAACGCTGTAATGGAAAATTTTCATGATAAGCATCCTTGCACCGTTTTTAACAGTGGCTCCCAGGAAAACCGGAGAGCCATAATTAACTCAATTAGTTATTTGTAGCGCAGTGAATTGACCAGCCGGTCCCAGATTTCAATCATCTGCGCTTCGCTGTAGCGCATTTTTTTGTACTCACTGCTGAGACCAATATAAAAGTTGGGTTTTTCAGGCGTGGCATCCCGTTCGTTGGCATACAGGTCAAAGTCGTAGACGGTGATCTTTTCATCCTCGTTCGTCTGCTCATTTCTGAGATCTTGTGTACCACCAAACAACCACATTTCAGTGGGGATACCGTTAATGGTCCGCGCCTCTTTTTTAATGCTGTACTTATTGGAGGTTTTCAGCGCTTCGTTTATTTGCGCACTGCGATTAAACAGAGTGTCATCCGAACCCATAAACTTGTTATTTTCATATACACCCAAAATAAAATCATCATTTTCATAGCTAAATGTCACTTTTTCCATGTGCTTAGCGCCATCATCCCTGATAAACCCGTTCGGAATACATACCCCTTTCCCCCTCGGGATTTCTTCATCCTTTCGGCCACTTAAGCGCGAAATCAACGATTGCAGTGCGGCCAGCTTGGCGGGTTTGGTGTTTGCATCTGCTTCAGTAAAACCATCAGCTAAATATTCAATTTTCTCTTGCTTATTTTTCTCACCAGAGAAATCCTGAATATCCGTAGTAATGACAAAGGCCACATGATTGACATACACATGGGCCTCAAGCTGGCGGTAAATATCTGGCGTAACCGACTCGTTATGATCATAAATCACGCCACGACCATCAGGTAAGGTAATGACTTCCTTCAGATAGGGGGCATCTTTGGCTTTATTTCCAGGTTTATTAATCGCGTCACGCAGTTCCTGCTCCCTCAGCCTTATCCGCTGCTGAAAGGCCGGCGGGTAGATCCACTTGCTGCTGATTTTAAAGTCATCGATAAAAATCATATCGTGCAGCTGGTTGTTAAATGACTGCGGCACATCAATGATATAGCGCCCGATGCACTGCGGTTTGGTCTCGGCAAACAGGGTGTTGATCACAGCACTCTCCTTCTGCGTGATAGGCGGTTGTGTGGCGGCCACGGTCGGGGTAGCCAGCAGCATGCTGCTGGCCAGCAGCGCTAACATAGTAAATTTCTGGACAGATTTCATGGAACCGGGACCTCATGCACCATTTTCACAATCGCCCGCAGGGTAAATTGCAGGGCCGGTCGTTTAGAGATATCTTTCAGGCTGCTGACGTCATAGGCTTTCTGATGTTCAACTGCGGTTGCCAGCACGCTTTTGATGCTACTGCTATGGCGTATAGTGTTCAGTGATTCCACCGGCACCGTACCGTCACCCGGGGTGTTGGATGAGCCGAGTCGGTAGACCTGAGCACGCTGAAGCGGCAACGGGACTTCCCGGTAGTTATTGGGCAGTTTTAAGTCATTCTCACCCTTTTTTTTCGGGTAAACCTGGGTGATCCTGTTCCAGCTTAGCGTACCGTCAGAGTCTATTTGATCACCATAAAACGCATAGCTATTAGGGTGATAGGTATCGTCTAAATTTTCAATAAATGGTTTTACTACTTTACGAATACACCTGTTGTATTCAGCCCAGTTGCTCTTTATTACCGCTGCATCCTTATCGATAATATCGGCCTCATACAGGCGATACCACAGGGTTTTATTGAGGTAAATCTCGCCGAACGGGTCCCGGGTTTGCGGCAGTGCTATATCGCTGTCATCCTCATTAACTCCTTCCACCGTCAGCCATGGCGCGCCACCAAGGTATTTAGCCGAGGGCAAAAGCTGCAGCGGTGCCGGGGCGCGGGCTAACACCGGCATCAGCTCCTGCGCCGTACTGCCCAATACCGCCCCCGCCATCCCCTCCTGCCCCGCGCCGACTTTCATACGGCGGTACGCCGCCGGGGAACCGAGGTCAGGGATAACGCCGTGCACAATGCCAAGGATTTTATCCTTAGCCCCTAAAATCTGCGAGGCATAGCGCGCCACCAGCCCGCCCATGGAGTGAGTGACGATGATGACTTTCTCCTGCCCGGCGGGAAAGGCCATGCCGTGACCATGCTCATGTTTGTAGAGGTCAATCACCTCGTCGATATAGTTAACCAGCCCCTCGGCAGAAGTTTTATTATCCTGCAGCCAGTTATAGCCGTAGACATGGAGCGGCAATAAAAAATTCCGGAAGTGGTCAAGCTCCTGCTGAGTCATTACGGATTCGCCACTAATCTCGTCTCCTTTATCCTGCGACAGCGGCCTGCCCACCAGCTGGCTTAACACGCCGCCTTTCCCCCGTGCGGGCGTGGCGTAATTCACCAGGTCCTGCTGCCAGTCATCCAGCAGTGCCCCCTGGAAGACGCTTAAAAACTTGCCGTAGCTGAAGGATAAAATCTCGCCCCAGCCGCGTTCGCTGCGGGTTGGAAACATTTTTCCGTCATCGGATAACGGTGAATAGAAACTTTGGTCGATATCGCCACGGTTATCCACCTTAGTGGTATTGGGGTTTAGCAACTCCCGACGGTCATTGCCTTTTTTCCGCGCCCACTCCCAATACACCCCCACCTGACTGTCGCCGCGCCAGATAACGCTCTTCTTACCCTCATCGTTTGACATCAAATTCGTCCCCATCACGCCGGGGAGAAAAATCACCGGGATAACCTTAATCGGTGGCTGCAGCAGCACCGCCCTGGCATTCAATGATTTTTTCTGGTTCTGGATACCGTGCCAGTTGACCAGCCCGTGCTGGTCCCACTCCGGCAGTATGTAGGTCACATGCTGACCGTCACCGTTTCCCTGCTGTGTTTCTTCCGTCATTCGTCACGTCCTTTTTCCGTTCAGGTAGATACTTTCATTACGCTGCCGGGCAGCGGTCCTTTAGCTTTTTTTCGGCAAAGTCGCGCTGTGTGAATCAATATCGACATTATTCTGCGTTGACGTTTAACCCGATGAGGAGGTTGCCAGGGATTGCTGTATGCCGTCGCCATTTTTAAAACTAAACGCCTGGCCCACCACGTCGATACTCTGTCTGCCAGTCTTTAACTGCTATAACTCAGCCTGCATCTCACGCTGGTTGTCTTGCGCCTTATGTTGGCCATCCACTTTGATTGGTAATCCCTTTAAATAGTGAACTTCAGAGTAGGTATACACACTCTTTCATAGGTATTTAGCTGCGACTATATAGCAGCCAGGTTAATGGCTGCAATATGTCAAATCAGGAATTTCTAGCTGATTTTTATAGGATTTTTCTTGCCTTCTTGAGTTAACCAGCTGAATGGGATGGCGAAAAACACATCGATATTATCGGAAAAGCTAAAGGATTCGTCAGCAACCAGCGTCAGAATAAACAGCATCAACCCGCCAGTATTATCACATTATGTTAACTGTTGAATGTAATGACCTTCACCTGATCTGACTTTTATCATCACTGCTTTAGCTGGATGCGGAAGAAGATATACCAGCCAGGCTGGAAGTTACGCTGCAGGAATACTGCAGCGCAGTTGCGGGGTCTTAGGGGAGATTAGTGTTTGCGATGGACGTTGACGCTGCCGTCAGGATTCTTGTTGATGATCAACTCTTCCAGCGAGCTGAGCACCATATCGACATCTTCCAGCCGCGGTGAATCTGCCGGCGCGTTAACCGCGATCACATGGCTGCCGGAAGCCAGACCGGAGAGGATCCCGGCAGCGGCATCTTCCACCACCACGCACTCCTCCGGTTCCAGGTCGAGCAGCTGGGCGCCAAGCAGATAGGCATCCGGCTCTGGCTTGCCGCGCTCAACGCGCTCGGCGGTGACAAATGCTGCCGGGGCGGGTAAACCTGCCGCCGCATGGCGCGCGCTGGCAACGGGTATGGAACCTGAAGTGACGATCGCCCAGGGGATCTCCAGCTCGTCCAGCTGGCTTAACAGCGCAACGGCACCGGGCAGGGCAACAATGCCGTCAATATCTTCAGCTTCCAGCTTTTCCAGCGCGATAAATTCCTGCTGAATCTCCTCCGCTGAAGCCCCGCTCATAAAGTGGCGCAGTGAGGTAATTGCCTGCTTACCGTGGATGAAGCCCAGCACCTCTTCAGGAGCGATCCCGTGGCGCTTACCCCAGTTTTTCCAGGCACGTTCAACTACCGCAAGGGAGTCAACTAACGTGCCATCCAGATCAAACAGAAAACCTTTACACTTCACCGCATCTTCCTTCTCAGGCGTTGATAACTTGCGCGATCTCGTTCGCACTCAGATGATACTGCCGGGGACAATTGTGCCACAGCGCGAGCATGCGTTGGTATTTTTCCCACATCGGCACCTGAGTATCAAACTCGTGGCTGCCCGCATCAAAGTGGGTGTAGCGCCCTTCAACCTCCACCAGAAAGCGCACATAGCCAAGATATCGCCCTTCAGAAGCGGCATCAAAGCCAGGGAATACCAGACGACGCAGCTCGATGCCCTGCGGTTCTTTCAGATTGGTCCAGGAGATATGCAGGGCATGATACATCTCCATCATCGCGATCAGCGTGCGGCACTCCGCCTCCGGAAGCTGGCTAAAATCGTTATCCAGCTCGCGCATCTGCAGGCCAAAGCCGCGTTCGATAATGGTCTGATGGCGCTGGTAACGCGCGGCGTTATCCGGGTCGAGCATCGCCATCATCTGGTACTGATTGGAAAGAATTAAACGCTGGGCATGGGTCATGTCCATTTGGGGCTCCTCCGCCACGGGGAAAATAGTCAGTGGCGGCAGGATCTCACGGCGCGGGGAGAGGCTTCTTTGACGCAGCGCGGGTTTCCGGTGAGATCGTCACAGAAAACCCGCAAACGCGATTAAAGGTCGTCGAGGAAGGTTTTATCCAGCTGCTTGAAGGCGCGCTTCAGCACGTCAGCCAGTGACTGATAGGTTGGCTTGCCTTCCACCGGGGCAATGGCCTGGCCTGCGGCCTGCAACTTTTCACGCACGTCGTGGAACCAGCCCAATAAAGAAGGCGGCAATGGCGTTACCGAGCGCTTGCCCAGCCACCACAGACCCTGCATCGGCAGGCTGCAGGCGAACAGCGCGGTGGCGACGGCCGGGCCCAGCTGCCCGCCAAGGGCGATCTGCCAGGTGAGGCTGAAAACAGCCACGGGCGGCATAATGCGGATGGCAAACCGTGTCGCGCGCGTGACGCGATTTTCTGGAAACATAGGCGCAAGGCGTTTATCGACAGGCCATGTCTTCATGTAGTGCTGACCATGCTGGAACAGCTTAAACCAACCGACACTGCCGGATTCATTCGCCATGGCTAACCTCAACTTCAGAGATAAATATTAAAAAAAAATTACAAGTCACCAACTTTACCTAACATCATTCAAAATATTTTGTCTTTACGGCTGACACTGGTTATCCTGTGCGCGTTTTTACCCGTCATACTTCAAACTTCAGGTGCGCCGACTTCCTTTGCTCACCTCAGTCACTTACTTGAGTAAGCTCCTGAGGGTTCACTCAGTTGCCGTCTTCCTGAAACTCGAATTATTTAGGGTAATGCCCTGGACAGCGAGCAATCCTGGTCAACATTCGGCCAAGCCATGAAAAAGCGCATCAGATTTAAAAAAAAATCGTAAAGTTTCCAAAATTTTTTGCTTTCGGACAAAACTTTCCGGCAGCATGATGTTCATCATTAATGTACCAGCTTTCATGCGCTACGCTGATAGTCTGTTTGACTTTTATTTCGCCACTTTTAATAAATAGGACCTTCCATGTCGAGTAAGTTAGTACTGGTTCTGAACTGCGGTAGTTCTTCCCTGAAGTTTGCCATTATCGATCCGGCAAACGGCGACGAATACCTGTCAGGTTTAGCTGAATGTTTCCACCTGCCGGAAGCCCGCATTAAGTGGAAACTGGAAGGCGCTAAACAAGAAGCGGCTCTGGGTGCAGGCGCAGCGCACAGCGAAGCACTGAACTTCATGGTTAAAACTATTCTGGCACAAAAACCAGAACTGTCGGCACAAATCGTTGCTATCGGTCATCGCATCGTTCACGGTGGCGAAAAGTTAACGCAGTCCGTCGTGATTGACGAATCCGTCATCCAGGGTATCAAAGACGCCTCTTCATTTGCACCGCTGCACAACCCGGCGCACCTGATCGGCATTGACGAAGCGCTGAAAAACTTCCCGCACCTGTCAGATAAAAATGTGGCTGTTTTCGACACCGCATTCCATCAGACTATGCCGGAAGAGTCTTATCTCTACGCCCTGCCGTACAAATTGTACAAAGAGCACGGCGTACGCCGCTATGGCGCGCACGGTACCAGCCACTTCTACGTGACGCAGGAAGCCGCCAAAGTGCTGAATAAGCCGGTGTCCGAGCTGAACATCATCACCTGTCACCTGGGTAACGGTGGTTCGGTTTCCGCTATCCGTAACGGCGAGTGCGTTGACACCTCCATGGGTCTGACCCCGCTGGAAGGCCTGGTGATGGGGACCCGCAGCGGTGATATCGACCCGGCGATTATCTTCTTCCTGCACGATACGCTCGGCATGAACGTGGATGCGATCAACAAGATGCTGACCAAAGAGTCTGGCCTGCTGGGCCTGACCGAAGTCACCAGCGACTGCCGCTATGTGGAAGATAACTACGATACCAAAGCCGATGCCAAACGTGCGATGGACGTTTACTGCCACCGCCTGGCGAAATATATCGGCTCTTATGCCGCGCTGATGGATGGCCGTCTGGACGCGGTGATCTTCACCGGCGGGATTGGTGAGAATGCCGCGATGGTGCGCGAGCTGTCGCTGGCGAAGCTCGGCCTGCTGGGCTTCGAAGTGGACCACGAACGCAACCTGGCCGCGCGCTTCGGCAAATCCGGCTTCATCAACAAAGAGGGCACCCGCCCGGCGCTGGTTATCCCAACCAACGAAGAGTTGGTCATCGCGCAGGACGCAGACCGTCTCACCGCATAATAAACGATTCTCTCCGTCAGCTCAGGCTGGCGGAGTTGTTTTAGACACCAAGAAATTTGTATAGCCCTTGCTACTGGAGCAGCTGCTCTACGTGTGCAGGCTAAAGTCATGAGGAGTTACTGTGTCCCGTACAATCATGCTCATCCCTACCGGCACCAGCGTCGGCCTGACCAGCGTCAGCCTCGGCGTTATTCGTGCTATGGAACGTAAAGGCGTGCGTCTTAGCGTCTTCAAGCCTATCGCCCAGCCGCGCGCGGGTGGCGACAGCCCGGACCAGACCACCACTATCATCCGTAAAAACTCCAGCATTCCCGCCGCCGTGCCGCTGGCCATGAGCCGCGTGGAATCCCTGCTGGGTTCCAATCAGCAGGACGTGCTGATGGAAGAGATCATCGCCAACTACCATGAAAACACCAAAGACGCAGAGGTCGTGTTGGTCGAGGGCCTGGTGCCGACGCGCAAACATCAGTTTGCCTCGGCGCTAAACTATGAAATCGCCAAAACCCTGAATGCGGAAATCGTCTTCGTGATGTCGCTGGGCAATGACTCGCCGGCGCAGCTGAAAGAGCGTATCGAACTGACCCAGAGCAGCTTCGGCGGCAGCAAAAATAAAAACATCACCGGCGTGATCATTAACAAGCTGAACGCACCGGTTGACGATCAGGGCCGTACGCGCCCGGATCTTTCCGAGATCTTCGACGATTCTACCAAAGCCAGCGTCGCGAATATCGATCCCAAGCAGCTGTTCGCTAACAGCCCGCTGCCGGTTCTGGGCTGCGTGCCGTGGAGCTTCGAGCTGATCGCCACCCGCGCCATTGATATGTGCCGTCACCTTGACGCCCGCATCATTAACGAAGGTGAGATCGCCACCCGCCGCGTGAAATCCGTGACCTTCTGTGCACGCAGCATTCCCCACATGCTGGAGCACTTCCGTCCGGGTTCCCTGCTGGTGACCTCTGCCGACCGCCCTGACGTGCTGGTTGCAGCCTGCCTTGCGGCGATGAACGGCGTTGAGATTGGTGCCATCCTGCTGACCGGTGGTTACGCGATTGATGCCCCCATTCAGAAGCTGTGTGAACGCGCCTTCCAGACTGGCCTGCCGGTATTTATGGTCGACACTAACACCTGGCAGACCTCCCTTAGCCTGCAGAGCTTCAACCTGGAAGTACCCAGCGACGATACCCAGCGTATTGAGCGCGTGCAGGAGTACGTGGCCAGCCACATTGACGCGGACTGGATCGAGTCGCTGACCGCCGCTTCCGAACGCAGCCGTCGCCTCTCTCCTCCGGCCTTCCGCTACCAGCTGACCGAGCTGGCGCGTAAAGCGGGCAAACGCATCGTGCTGCCGGAAGGCGACGAACCTCGCACCGTGAAAGCGGCGGCTATCTGTGCCGAACGCGGCATCGCCACCTGTGTCCTGCTGGGCAACCCGGAAGAGATCCAGCGCGTGGCCGCAGCTCAGGGCGTTGAGCTGGGTAAAGGCATCGAGATTGTTGACCCGGAAGCCGCACGTGAAAACTACGTGGCGCGCCTGGTAGAGCTACGTAAGAGCAAAGGCATGACCGAAGTGGTCGCGCAGGAGCAGCTGGAAGATAACGTGATGCTCGGCACCATGATGCTGGAGCGTGGCGAAGTGGACGGCCTGGTTTCCGGTGCGGTTCACACCACTGCCAACACTATCCGCCCGCCGCTGCAGCTGATCAAAACCGCGCCGAACAGCTCGCTGGTCTCGTCGGTGTTCTTTATGCTGCTGCCTGAGCAGGTGCTGGTGTATGGCGACTGCGCCATCAACCCGGACCCGAATCCGGAACAGCTGGCAGAGATTGCGATTCAGTCCGCCGACTCCGCGCTGGCGTTTGGCATCGAGCCGCGCGTGGCGATGATCTCCTACTCCACCGGTAACTCAGGTGCCGGTAGCGACGTTGAGAAAGTGCGTGAAGCGACGCGTATCGCGCAGGAAAAACGCCCTGACCTGGTGATCGATGGTCCACTGCAGTATGACGCAGCGATTATGGCCGACGTGGCGAAATCTAAAGCGCCAAACTCCCCGGTTGCCGGCCGTGCGACCGTGTTCATCTTCCCGGATCTGAACACCGGTAACACCACTTACAAAGCGGTACAGCGTTCTGCGGACCTGATCTCAATCGGGCCAATGCTGCAGGGGATGCGCAAGCCGGTCAATGACCTGTCGCGTGGCGCACTGGTCGACGATATCGTCTACACCATCGCGCTGACGGCGATCCAGTCGAAGCAGGCGGAAGGGTAATCGCGCAGCCGGGTCAGGCAGCCTGTCCCCTACCCGGCCCTTGTACACATCGTCGTTACCCCGCAGGGGCGAGGCATGCCTCGCCTTTTTTATTGACTGAATTTACTGGAGCACCACATCCAGCGCCCGCAGATGCTGCGGCTGCCACGACAGCAGCACTTCACTACCAGGCTGCCAGCGGCTGTCCATTTTGGCGGGTGACAGCTTGACCATAAAGTTCCCCTGCCCTGCGACTTCCGTCAGCATCCGCACGTGATCCCCCAGATAGATAAACTGCTGAATCCGCGCCTTCACCTGCTGATCGTCCTGTTCCGGCGCATTGACGTTAATGCGCTCCGGGCGGATGCTGAGCTGGATTTTCTTACCCGGCGAGCTTGGGCGCACCTTGAGCGCATCCAGCTCGCAGCCATCGTCCAGCTTCACGCGATAGTAGTCGCCCTGCACCGAGACCTGAGTCGCCAGCAGGCTGTTATTTTCGCCGATAAACTGCGCGACGAAAGCATTTGCCGGCTGCTCATAAAGCGTGCCGGGGCTGTCCATCTGCTGGATCATGCCGTCGTTGAATACCGCCACCCGGTTCGACATGGTCATCGCTTCGCTCTGGTCGTGCGTAACGTAGACGATGGTCAGACCCAGCATTTCGTGCAGCTGTTTAATCTCCAGCTGCATATGCTCGCGCAGCTGCTTATCCAGCGCACCCAGCGGCTCATCCATCAGTACCAGCTTAGGTTCAAACACCAGCGCACGCGCCAGGGCCACGCGCTGCTGTTGCCCACCCGACATCTGCGCCGGGTAACGATCGGCCAGCGACGTCAGCTTAATCATATCGAGAATGCGCGACACCCGATCTTTGATATCCGCCTTGTTCATGCGGCGGATCGACAGCGGGAATGCCAGGTTTTCCGCCACGGTCATATGGGGAAACAGCGCATAATTCTGGAATACCATGCCGATATCACGCTGGTGCGGCGGCAGGGTATGCAGCGGTTTCTCGCGTAGAAAAATCTCGCCATCGGTCGGGGTTTCAAAGCCAGCGAGCATCATCAGGCTGGTGGTTTTTCCAGATCCGGATGGCCCTAAAAGCGTTAAAAACTCACCCTCCTGCACCTCAAGATTCAGGTTGCGAACCACCAGCTTTTCGCCGTCGTAGCTCTTTTTGATGTTCTTAAAACTCACCAGGGATCTCATAGTATTCTCTCGTCAAGCGGGGGAAAAACCTCTCAGGCACGCTTTGTGCATTACCTGCACCGGGCGCATCTGTCGGGTGGCTCTTTTTTAGCTCTACCACAACGAATTTCGCTTCGACAAGCAGAATTTGACAAAATCACAAAAAAAAAGCCTGAGAGCAGATCTCCCAGGCTATTGTTTTCTATTGTTTTTTATCTTTGCACCAGATCAGGTCATACAAATAACCCGCAGAATCAGGCTATTCGCTCAGTCCGCACTGCGCTGGTGCAATTGCGCCGACTGCAGGCGACGGTTGAGACAGGCGAGCACGGGGGCAAATTTCTCCGCCATCTGCTGCTCCTCGACGCAGGCATAACCCAACAACAGCCCGCGCCGCGTGGTACCCAACAGGTAATAGGCCGAGAGCGGGCGGGTCAGCACGCCGTTTTGCTCCAGCTCGGCGCTGAGCGCCACATCGTCAATATTATCGGGCAGTGAGAGGATCAGGTGCAGCCCGGCATTGCTCTGCTGAGCGATAAAACTCTCTCCCAGGCTCTCCTTGATGACCCGCACCAGCTCCGCGCGGCGGCGGCTGTAGAGCTGGCGCATCTTGCGCACGTGCGCCGCGTAATGCCCCTCGCGAATGAACTCCGCCAGCGTCAACTGCACCAGCCCATTGCCGCCGCGATACAGTTCGGAGTGAGCCATCTTCATGCGCGCCGCCAGCGCTTTCGGCACCACCATGTAGCTCAGGCGCAGCCCGGGGTAGAGCGTTTTGCTGAAAGTACCGAGATAAATTACCGGTGCATCCGGTGCCAGCCCCTGCAAGGCCGGGATCGGCGACTCGGCAAAGCGAAACTCACCGTCGTAATCATCCTCCACCACCCAGCTGCCCGCGCTTTGCGCCAGCGCCAGCAGCTGGTGCCGCCGCTGCAGGCTCATCACCGAACCGAGCGGATACTGGTGCGAAGGCGTAACGCAGATCAGGCGCGGCGGGCGCAGCTCCGCGCTAAGGTCCGGCAGCGTCATGCCCTGCTCATCCACCGCCGTCGGCAGCAGGTCGATACCGTTGACCGCCAGCACGTTGCGGATCCCCCAATAGCCCGGCTCCTCAATCCACGCGCGGTCGCCCGGGTCGCAGAGCATTTTCGCCAGCAGGTCCAGCGCCTGGTGCGTTCCGGCAGTGATCAGAATCTGCTCCGGCGTGCAGTTGACCGAGCGGATCACCCGCAGATAGTCGGCTAACGCCTGCTGCAACTCCAGGCAGCCGCCGTGGCTGGAGTAGCTCAGCGCCTCCACCGGCATACGGCGGCTAAGCCGCAGGTGGATCTTGCGCCAGATGTCGTGCGGCATATGGCTGACATCCGGCACTCCGGGCATAAACGCCCCCCACTGATGCGGCCCGGCCCCGCTGCGCGTCAGCAGCCGTGAACCACGGCTGGAGAAGCGCACAAAGTTGAACGGCTTGCCGGCGCTGACCGGTAATTCATCGGTTTCCGGCACCGCTTCCGGCAGTGAGTCGCTGACGAAGGTACCACTTCCGGTGCGCGTCTGCAGATAGCCCTCGGACTGCAGCTGCTCGTAGGCTGCCAGCACGGTATTACGTGAGACCGACAGCTCGCGTGCAAGGTCGCGCGTGGCGGGCAGGCGGCTGCCGGTGGCAATGGATCCATCCTGAATCGCACACTGCAGCACGTCGTACAAACGTTTGCCCAGCGCCCCATTAGGGTTCCGGGCTAAGCGGTGTGCAAGCAGGTCTCCGAGTAACGTTCGCAAAATTGGTTCCTTGAAATAAAAAAAACTGGATCTGGTTTATAAACCCCCGAAAAAGCTACAAAACAGGGAGAGCTGAGAATGTGTGAAGTTTATACCTAAAATTTGACGAGGTAACACCATGAGTCACAGTGAAGTACAACAGCGCCGTCTGAATGCCACACCGCGCGGTGTCGGTGTGATGTGTGATTTCTTCGCCGCTAAGGCTGAAAATGCCACGCTGTGGGACCATCAGGGCCGCGAATATATCGACTTCACCGCCGGGATCGCCGTGCTCAACACCGGCCACCGGCACCCAAAAGTGATGGCCGCCGTCAGCCAACAGCTTGAGTGCTTCACCCATACCGCGTACCAGGTGATCCCCTACGAGAACTACATCGCTCTGGCCGAACAGCTTAATGCCCGGGTTCCTGTCAGCGGTCCGTGCAAAACCACCTTCTTCTCCAGCGGTGCCGAAGCGGTAGAAAATGCGGTGAAAATTGCCCGCGCTGCCACCGGTCGCCCTGGCGTTATTGCTTTCACCGGCGCATTCCATGGCCGCACGCTGATGACCATGGGCCTGACCGGTAAAGTCACGCCGTATAAAACCGGCTTCGGTCCCTTCCCCGGCTCCGTATTTCACGCCCGCTATCCGAACGCGCTGCACGGCTACAGCGTCGATGATGCGCTGGAGAGCCTGGAAACGCTGTTCAAATGTGATATCAGCCCGCAGCAGGTCGCGGCAATCATTTATGAGCCAATTCAGGGCGAAGGCGGTTTTAACATCGCCCCCGCCGAGTTTGTCAGCGCCCTGCGTAAGCTGTGTGACCAGCACGGCATCCTGCTGATTGCCGATGAGATCCAGAGCGGTTTTGCCCGCACCGGCAAGCTGTTTGCCAGTGAATACTATGAAGTAAAACCCGATCTGATGACCATGGCGAAAAGCCTTGGCGGCGGTCTGCCTATCTCTGCCGTCTCCGGCCGCGCTGCGGTGATGGATGCGCCAGAACCCGGTGGTCTGGGCGGCACTTACGCCGGTAACCCGCTAGCGGTGGCGGCCTCGCTGGCGGTGTTAGAGGTGATCGAAGAAGAGCAGCTGTGCGCCCGCGCGCTGCGCCTCGGCGCTGAGCTGGTCGAAACGCTGAATAGCAGCAACAACCCGGCGCTGGTCGAAGTCCGCGCGCGCGGTTCCATGGTGGCCGCCGAATTTAACGACCCTGCCACCGGTAAACCGTCCGCAGAGATTGCGCGCAGCATCCAGCAGCGTGCGCTCGAGCAGGGCCTGATCCTGCTGACCTGCGGCGTGCACGGCAACGTCATCCGCTTCCTCTACCCGCTGACGATCCCAGACGCACAGTTCAAAAGCGCGCTCGCACTGCTCTCTACTTTATTACGTGGCTGATCGATTGCGCCCGGCCACAGGGAAGTGGCATAGAAACTGCATATAAAACATTAATAATCAGGAGTTTGGCATGGTAAAGACATTAGCTGCACTGATTCTCGCGACGTTCACACTCCAGGCGCAGGCGGAAAGCCTGACGGTGATTTCGTTCGGCGGCACCAATAAAGATGCACAGGACAAAGCCTTCTACAAACCGTTTACCGCCGCAGGCAAAGGCACCCTCGAAGCGGGTGAATATAACGGCGAAATGGCGCGCATTCGTGCGATGGTCGAAACAGGTCAGATCGGCTGGGATGTGGTGGAGCTGGAAACCCCGGAACTGCAGCGCGGCTGTGAAGAGGGTCTGTTTGAGACGCTGGACTGGAATAAGCTGGGCAAGAAGTCGGACTTTATTCCTGCTGCGGTGACCGAGTGCGGCGCGGGCATTTTCGTCTGGTCAACCGTGCTGACCTATGACGCCGACAAGCTGAAAAAAGGGCCAGCCAGCTGGGCAGATTTCTGGAACGTGAAGGCGTTCCCGGGCAAACGTGCCCTGCGTAAGAGCGCGAAATATACCCTGGAAATTGCGCTGATGGCCGACGGCGTGAAGCGGGAAGAAGTGTATAAAGTGCTGGCCACTCCGGCTGGCGTTGAGCGCGCATTCAAGAAACTGGACCAGCTGAAGCCAAATATTCAGTGGTGGGAATCCGGCGCGCAGCCGCTGCAGTGGCTGGTATCCGGCGACGTGGTGATGAGCTCCGCCTATAACGGCCGCATCGGCGCCGCGCAGGATGAAGGCCACAACTTCAGGATCGTCTGGGACAACGCGCTGTATGACCTCGACAACTGGGCGATCGTTAAAGGGTCGAAGCACAAGGCGCTGGCGGAGCAGTTTATTGCCTTTGCCAACCAGCCTGAAAACCAGAAGGTGTTTGCCGAGAACATTCCTTACGGCCCTACCAACCTGAATACCAGCAAACTGCTGGATCCGGCGCGGCTGAGCAAACTGCCGACGGCACCGGAAAACCTTGCCGTTTCCATGCAGATCAACAGCGAATTCTGGCTCGAGCACGGTGAAGACCTGGAGCAGCGTTTTAACGCCTGGGCGGCAAAATAATACCCTGCGGGCGGACCGCAACAAAAAGTCCGCCCCTACTGTAGGGGCGACACCCCGTTGCCAGATATCTTTCAGGAGACAGCAATGAGTCATACCGTAATGGAAACCCCCACCCCTTCGGCCCCAGCCGGGGTGTCGCTAACCCAGCGCCTGCGTCAGGTCGACGGTACTAAAACCCGCCGCTCCCTGCTGCTGATTGCGCCGCTGCTGATTTTCGTGGTGCTCTGTTTCCTGTTTCCAATTGCCTCCATCCTGAGCAAAAGCGTTGAGAATCCGGAATTCCACGACGCTCTCCCGCAGACTTCCCGTGCGCTTGAGCAGTGGTCGGGGAAAAACCTGCCGGATGAAGCGCTGTACGCCACGCTGGGCAAGGAGCTGATCGCCGCACGTGAAAGCGGGCAGATTGCTGCCGTGGCTAAACGCCTGAGCTATGAAAACGCGGCTTTCCGCCGCCTGACCGTCACCGCGCCACGGCAGGTGCCGGAATCGGGCATGGGGGTTAAAGACGCGCTGATTGCCAAACAGCCTTTGTGGGGCGAGCTCTCCACCTGGCAAACGCTCAAGCGCGTCTCCAGCCCGGTGACCAGCTACTACCTGCTGTCGGTGTTTGACCGTAAAATTGATGTGCAAAGCGGTGAAGTTAAGGCCCTGCCCGCCGACCAGGCGCTGTATGTCAATGTGCTGCTGCGCACGCTGTGGATGGCAACCGTGGTAACGCTGCTGTGCGTGGGCATTGGCTATCCGCTGGCTTACTGGCTGGCAAAACAGCCATCAAACCGCGCCAACCTGCTGATGATTCTGGTACTGCTACCGTTCTGGACCTCGCTGATTGTCCGCACCGCCAGCTGGATCGTGCTGCTACAGTCAGGCGGATTGATCAACCGGGCGCTGATGGCGGTCGGCATCATCGATCATCCGCTCACGCTGGTGTTTAACCGCGTCGGGGTGTTCATCTCCATGACCCACATCCTGCTGCCATTTATTGTGCTGCCGCTGTACGCGGTGATGAAGGGGATTTCACCAAGCTACGTGCGTGCTGCGGTATCGCTTGGGGCTCATCCGTTTCTTGCCTTCTGGCGCGTCTATGTGCCGCAGACCTGGGCCGGGATTGCTGCCGGAGCGCTGCTGGTGTTTATGATGGCGATTGGCTACTACGTGACCCCTGCCCTGCTGGGCGGCCCGGATGACCAGATGGTCAGCTATTTCGTCGCCTTCTTCACTAACAGCACCATGAACTGGGGCATGGCCGCCGCACTCGGCAGCCAGCTGCTGATCATTGTCATGCTGCTGTACATCGTATATATCCGCGTCACCCGCACCTCTGCCGAAGCGGCAGCTCACTAAGGAGATGATGATGAGACAACAGGGAACCCTGATCCTGCGCTTGTGGAAAGGCCTGTTCAATTTCTACAGCGCTGCTGTACTGCTGTTTTTAATTGTGCCGGTGCTGGTGATAGTGCCGCTCTCCTTTAACGCCAGTTCATTTCTCAGCTACCCGCTGAGCGGCTTTTCGCTACGCTGGTATCAGACCTTCTTTCATTCGCAGGAGTGGCTGAGCGCGTTGGGTAACAGCCTGATTATTGCCCCTCTGGCCACCCTGCTGGCGACGGTGCTGGGCGTGCTGGCGTCGATGGGGCTGGTGCGCGGTGAGTTTCGCGGCAAAGGACTGGTGATGGCGATTATCATTTCGCCGATGGTTGCGCCGGTGGTGATCATCGCAGTGGGAATGTTCTTCTTCTTCGCCAGGCTGTCGCTGCTCAACAGTTATCTCGGTCTGGTTCTGGCCCATGCGCTGCTGGGGGTGCCCTTTGTGGTGATCACCGTGGTGGCGGTGCTGAAGAGCTACGATACTAACCTGTCACGCGCGGCGGCCAGCCTGGGCGCATCGCCGTTCCTGACTTTCCGCAAGGTAACGCTGCCGCTGATTGCCCCCGGAGTGTTTTCCGGTGCGCTATTTGCCTTTGCTGCCTCGTTCGATGAAGTGGTGGTCACGCTGTTCCTTGCCAGCCCCGGCCAGCGCACGCTGCCGATCCAGATGTTTGCCGGGATCCGGGAAAACCTTGATCCCACCATCGCTGCCGCGGCCAGCCTGATGATTGGCGCATCGCTGATCCTGTTAATCGTGATGGAAATTTTACGCCGCCGTGGGGAAAAAATGCGTCAGCCCGCGCAGGCCTGAACAATAGGTTGTATTAAACAGTACCGGGGTAATTCAAATACGCTCTCGCAAACAGGTATTTGAATTACCCTTTAATGCTTATTGATTAAACGCTAAACATTAAAAATGTTCCGCCTTCGCTAGTCTGCTTTTGCAGTAATTCCAATAAATTTATTTTCTGGTGGAAATCACTTCTCGTGACTAACCTTACTTCGAACGCATCAGGACTTGCGTTCACTTGAATAACTGTCAAAGCAAGGTTCAATTAGCAACCAGAGATTAATCAAAGGAATAATGTTATGAGCGAAAACTTTACTCAACCGGTTTATCGTGAAAATTACACTGGCGTACCATTAAAACGTATTTCATGGAGCGCTGTTTTTGCCGGCGTTATTTTGTCGATTGTCATCTATCTGCTGCTTTCGATATTAGGCACCGCTATTGGTACAACCACTATCGACCCGCTGAAGGAGCAAAATCCACTGGATGGATTGGGTAAAGGCGCGCTGATTTGGAGCGGGCTGAGCATGCTGATTTCCATAGCGGTTGGCGCCTTCGTCAGCGGCAGACTGGCACAGCGTGAAGGCGCGCTGCACGGTATTTTGATGTGGGCAGTTAACACGCTGATCTGCGTCTGGCTTGTGGTCTCTGTACTGAGTTCAGCAGTGAGCGGCACCGCAAGTGTGATCGGTTCCGGTTTTAATTTGATGGGACAAGGTATTTCTGCTGTCGCCCCGTCGGTGACCCAGGCAGCCAAAGATAAACTGAAAGAGAGCAATATCGATCTGGGTAATGTTCAGAACGAGCTGGAAAAAACGCTGCGTCAAACCGGCAAGCCGGAGTTGCAGCCTGAGAATCTTAAAAACGATGCCCAGGGCGAAGCGAATAATGCGCAAAATCAGGCGCAGGATACCGCAAATCACCCGCAAACCGCGGACAGTGATTTAAGCAACTGGTTTAAAGGTGTGGTTGAACGTAATCAGGCTACCCTGCAGGCCGCCGACGTTGATGCGCTGAAAAATATTATTAAAGCGCGTACCGGGAAAAGCGATCAGGAAGTCGACCAAATGGTCGCTCAGGTACAGAAAAGCTATGAGCAGGCTTATCAAAAGTATCAGCAGCTGAAAGCAGAAGCCGAGCAGAAAGCGCGTGAGGCAGCCGAGAAGGCGGCCGCGGCGACGGCAAAAGCCAGCTGGTATCTGTTACTGATCCTGCTGGTGCAAGCGGTTATCGCGGGCGTGGTAGGTAAAATTGGCCGTAATACTCAGCCGGAAACTAAAGTGCTGAATTAATCGCAATTGCTGCCAGTTAATGAACAGGGATGCACAGTGATGTGCATCCCTTTTTATTAGAAAGTGCCTGACTCGTTGTTACGCGTCAGCCACAGCGACAGCGCTTTCAGCGAGTCGTTGGTGAATTCGTCACAGCGGGCGGTAATCTCTTCCGGCGTCATCCAGAAAATCTCATCCACTTCCTCTTCCTGCATGGCGAACGGGCCATGAGAAACGCAGCTGAACAGCCCGCCCCATACGCGGCAGTGCTCATCCTCGTAGTAGAAATGGCCGTGCTCGGCAAACGGCACCGCCGCGATGCCCAGCTCCTCTTCCGCTTCACGGCGCGCGGAGGCCAGCATCTCCTCACCGCTCTGCACCACGCCACCGGCCGTGGCATCTAACATGCCCGGCATAAAGTCTTTAATTTCTGTGCGGCGCTGTACCAGAATTTTACCCCTGCCATCGTGAACCACAATGTAGGTTGCGCGATGGCGCAAACACTGCGCTCGCATCTGCGCACGGCTGGATTGTGCAATAACCTCGTTATCTTCGTTAACGATATCCACCCACTCCGTGCCCTGATCTTGCTCCACCATCCGTAACCCTTTTATTGTTCTGGCGCCTGGCGCTCAGTTGAATCAAACGTTTTTACGCGCCTTCGCGCTGCGCTTAAATTAATGTTTAACGCCGTATGACGCAATCATCAATTTGTGCTCATCCCGCACTCTGCTGTTTTTGACGACTCGGCAAGCCACAGCTGCACCGAAGCACGCTGCCACTGGAAATGGGCGTAGTCAGCCAGCCGCTGCGGCAGCGGGTCATCATGCAGAGCCAGGCGGTTCAGCATCACGGCCAGATCGGTGTCGGCAATCGACCACTCGCCAAACAGATTCTGCTGGCCTTCCGGCAGCATGCGATCGGCAGCAGCGATAAGCCTGGCGGCTGACTGCTGCGCCGCTTCATCCAGTGCGGCAAAACGCTTACCGGCAAACAGCACCTCGGTCGGACGCTGCTGGCGAATGGGCATAAAGTCGCTGCGCAGCCACGCCTGGATTTCACGCGCTTTGGCGCGCTTTTCAATGTCACGCGGATAAAGGCGCTCATATTCCGGTGCCGGAAAACGGTCTTCCAGATACTCAGTAATCGCTGAAGACTCAGAGAGCTGGAAACCGTCTACCGCAAGGGTGGGAACGCGGCGGGTGAGCGACACTTCGCCATAGGCTGGCTGCTGATGCTCCTGGCTGGCAAGGTCGACACACTTCAGCGTAAAAGGAATGCCTTTTTCACTGAGGGCAACGTAAACCGACATGACATAGGGGCTGAAGAAATTGGCATCTGACCATAAAACGAGAGTGGGATTACTCATCCGGACGTCCTCTGACGTTCATCAACTTGAACCTCCTGTTTAGCTGTTTTTTAGCCTAAAGGCAATCACCTGAACAGCTTCCTGCTGGTTTTCAGAAACGCTTACCATCGCGGCCTGACGCGGCATCGCTCACACGCAAACTCGCTAACTTCACCTATGCTAAACACAGGATGTGGATACCCATCACTTTGAAGGAAAACAACATGCATATATTGATCACTGGCGGCACCGGGCTGATTGGCCGACCGCTGACGGCACGCCTGCTGCAGGCCGGTCACCAGGTTAGCGTGGTGACGCGCGATGTCGCCGCCGCCCGCCACCTGCTGGGCGAACAGGTTAATCTGTGGTCGGGGCTGGACCAGCAGCGCGATCTGAACGGTATTGATGCGGTGATTAACCTGGCCGGGGAGCCGATTGCTGATAAGCGCTGGAATGAGGCACAAAAGCGCCAGCTGTGCGACAGCCGCTGGCTGCTGACCGAACGTCTGGTCGCGCTGATTCAAGCCAGCAGCGAGCCGCCTGCCCTGCTCATTTCCGGTTCCGCCACTGGCTTCTATGGTGATGCCGGCGAAGTGGTGCTGACCGAGGACGATCCGGGCCATAACGAGTTCACCCATCGGCTTTGTGCAGGCTGGGAGCAGCGGGCACTGCGCGCGGAAAGCGAACGCACCCGCGTCTGCCTGCTGCGCACCGGCGTGGTGCTGGCAAAACAGGGCGGTGCGCTGGCAAAAATGAAGCTGCCGTTTAAGCTGGGCATTGGCGGGCCGCTCGGTAACGGTAAGCAGTATATGCCGTGGATCCATCTGGAAGACGCCCTGAACGGCATCATCTGGCTGCTGGAACATCCCCAGCTCAGCGGGCCGTTTAACCTGGTGGCACCTTATGCGGTTCGCAACGAGCAGTTCGCCGCCGCGCTCGGCCATGCCCTGCATCGTCCGGCGTTTATGCGCACGCCCGCCGCCGCCATCAAGCTGATGATGGGCGAATCGGCGGTGCTGGTATTAGGCGGGCAGCATGTTATCCCGCAGCGGCTGGAAGCCTCGGGATTCAGTTATAAATGGTATGAGTTAGATAAAGCGTTAGCGGATGTGGTGTAAACAACTGCGTAGGGGCCAGGCATGCCTGGCCCTACCGAATATTACTTTAACGCGCCAGACAAAAACTGCTGCAGGCGGCCGCTCTTCGGGTTGTTAAACAACTCTTCAGGCGCGCCCTCCTCCTCGATTTTCCCCTGATGCAGGAAAATCACATGGCTGGAAACGTGGCGGGCGAACTCCATCTCGTGAGTCACCACCACCATGGTTTTGCCCTCTTCCGCCAGTTTCTGCATGATGCGCAACACTTCGCCCACCAGTTCAGGATCCAGCGCGGAGGTCGGTTCATCAAACAGCAGCACTTCTGGCTCCATTGCCAGCGCACGCGCGATGGAAACGCGCTGCTGCTGACCGCCGGAGAGATGCACCGGATATTTCGCCCGCGCCCGCTCATCAATCCCCACCTTATCCAGATAGCGAATGGCGCGCTCACGCGCTTCACTCTTGCTCAGGCCCAGCACCTGGATCGGGGCTTCCATCACGTTCTCCAGCACTGTCATATGGCTCCAGAGATTAAAGTGCTGGAATACCATCGTCAGGCGGGTTCGCAGCATGCGCAGCTGCTCTTTGTTGGAAACTTTCAGCTGGCCGTCGGTATCGCGCACCAGGTTAATACTCTCATTGTTGACAGAAATTGTGCCTTCACTCGGCTTTTCAAGGAAGTTGATGCAGCGCAGGAAGGTACTTTTCCCGGAACCGGACGAGCCGATAATGCTGATCACATCGCCCGCGTTCGCCTGCAGAGAGACGCCCTTCAGCACTTCATGCTCACCGTAACGCTTGTGCAGTTCGGTGACGTTTAATTTATTCTCAGCCATAGTGTCACTCAATGTGAAGATGAAGGTTTAACGTGCGCCAGCCAGCGTTTTTCCGCTTTACGGAACAGACTAATCAACACATAGGAAATAATCAGATACAGCACCGCAGCAATACCGAACGCGACAAACGGCTGGTAGGTTGCGGAGTTAATGTCGCGCGCCACCTTGAGCAGGTCCGGCACCGTGGCGGTAAACGCCAGCGCCGTCGAGTGCAGCATCAGAATCACTTCGTTGCTGTAAGCCGGTAGCGCGGTGCGCAGCGCCGCAGGCATGATAATGCAGCGGTACAGCTTGAAGGTGGAGAAACCGTAAGCGCGTGCGGCCTCAATCTCACCGTGCGGCACCGAGCGGATCGCCCCGGCAAAAATCTCGGTGGTATAGGCACAGGTATTCAGCGTCAGCGCCAGCAGCGTACAGTTCAGTCCGCTGCGGAAGAAGGCATTCAGCAGCTCGGTGCCTTTCACAATCTCCAGCGTGTACATGCCGGAATAAAACACCAGCAGCTGCACATACAGCGGGGTACCGCGAAACACATAGGTAAACAGCCACACCGGGAAACGGATCGCTTTAATTGGCGAAACGCGGGCAATGGACAACAGCACGGCCAGACAGCCACCCAGCACCACGGAGATCACCAGCAGCCACAGCGTGATCGCCACGCCGGAAAAGCGATAACCGTCGGTCCACAGCAGGGCTTTCCAGTATTCCTGAATAATTTCGATCATAAGTCAGCCCTTTTCACGCCTACCGTATAACGGCGTTCCAGCCACCACAGCACGCCGTTGGAGAGCGTGGTAAAAATCAGATAGATCACGCCCGCGACCACGGCGAAGTAGAACGGCTGCCAGGTCGATTTCCCGGCCAGCTGCGTGGCCTTCACAACATCTTCCAGCCCCAGCAGCGACACCAGCGCGGTGGCCTTCAGGATAACCTGCCAGTTGTTGCCAATGCCCGGCAGCGCGTAGCGCATCATGCCTGGGAAAAGGATGCGGCGGAAGGTCTGGGATGAGGTAAAACCAAAGGCGGTCGCCGCTTCAATCTGCCCTTTCGGTACGGCCATATAGGCCCCGCGGAAGGTCTCAGTGAAGTAAGCTCCGTAGATAAAGCCGAGGGTGATGATCCCGGCAACCATCGGGTCAATGTCGAACTGCGACAGACCCAGGAAATCGGTAACCTGGTTAAGGATAATTTGCAGACCGTAAAAGATCAGCAGCATCAGAACCAAATCAGGCACGCCACGGATCAGCGTAGTGTAGCCTTCAAATACAGCCACCAGTGGGCGACTGCTGGAAAGTTTGGCCCCGGCGCCAATTAAACCCAGTACAACGGCAACCACCAGAGAGCTGACTGCCAGCTCGAGGGTGACCATAGCACCTTTAAAAATGACTTCAGAGTAGCCATACAGCATAAGCAATATCCTGTCGTTCTACCGTCATAGTTCAAGCCGCAGATGCGTTGTCTGCTGCTCGAGCTATTCAGGTATATATCATCATTTTGCGGGCAGTAGCCCCACCGTGTCAGACGGTGGGGCCTGCAGACAGGTTTTTACTTAACCGCCGTACACATCAAAATCGAAATATTTTTTCGCTAATTTGTCGTAGGTGCCATCTTTACGCATTTCGTCGAATGCTTTATCGATAGCGGCTTTCAGCGCGGGGTCATCTTTACGCATGCCCATACCGGTACCGACGCCGAAGATCTTCTCATCTTTTACCGCCGGGCCGGCAAACGCATATTCCTTACCGGCTGGCTGCTTGAGGAAGCCTTCGCTGGCGGCAACTTCATCCTGGAAAGCGGCATCGATGCGGCCCGCGGTCAGATCCTGATACACCAGGTCCTGGTTCGCGTACGGGGTCACAGTAATGCCTTTAGGACGCCAGTTGTCGTTGGCATAGGTTTCCTGCGTAGTGCCCTGCAGCAGCCCGATGGTTTTACCTTTCAGCGACTCCAGCGTTGGCTGAATTTTCGACCCTTTAGGCGCGATCAGACGTGAGTTTGCCGCGTACAGTTTTTCTGAGAAGGCGATCTCCTGCTGACGCTTTTCGGTAATCGACAGAGAAGAGATGATCGCGTCAATTTTTTTCGCTTTCAGCGAAGGGATCAGCGCATCAAAATCACTTTCCACGAAAGTACATTTGGTTTCCATGCGCTTACAGATTTCGTTGGCCAGATCGATATCAAAGCCTACCAGCTGCCCCTGCGCATTCTTCATTTCGAACGGTGCATAGGTCGGGTCGGTGCCGATACGCAGCGTTTTTGGGCCAGCCGCAAATGCGCTGCCCGCAGCCAGTGTTGCCATCAACAGGGAGAGAACCAGGACCTGCTTTTTCATAAATTACCCTCGAGTTTCAGTATTATTATGTGGTTCGTGATGTGTCTGCGCGGTACGTTGAAAACAGCTTCACCCCTTACTGATAGCAGATTCCGTGCCACATTTTGTGGCAAGGCCCTGTTTATATTACGCAAGGTAAAAGCACCGCGATTACTCAGTTTGCAGGAAAATGTATAGCAGGTTTGTGAGCGGCAGGAAGCAACTATGTTTCATATTGGTGCACAACTTGCACGAAAAGCGATTCAGCACCAACATTTGCACTTAATCAGTGCAGCCCGTTGGCGCTATGCACCTTGCCAGCGCGTAAACAGATCGTTGTCCAACTCGATATCAAACTGGTCGATTACGCGGTTTACCGTCTGGTCAACGATGTCCATCACGCTCTGCGGACGATGATAAAAAGCCGGCACCGGCGGCATAATAATCGCCCCCAGTTCAGCGGCCGTGGTCATCATGCGCAAATGGCCGAGATGCAGCGGGGTCTCGCGCACGCACAGCACCAGACGGCGACGCTCTTTCAGCACCACATCCGCCGCGCGCGTTAGCAGGCCGTCGCTATAGCTGTGAACGATCCCGGAAAGGGTTTTCATTGAGCACGGCAGAATAGCCATGCCGTCGGTTTTGTATGAGCCGGAAGAGATACTGGCGGCGATATCACGCACGTCATGCACCACATCGGCCAGCGCCTGAACCTCGCGCACGGTGTAATCACTCTCCAGCGCCAGCGTCTGACGCGCGGCCTGGCTCATTATCAGATGGGTCTCTACCCCGCTCACCTGCTGCAAAATTTGCAGCGTGCGGATGCCATAAATCACCCCGCTGGCGCCAGAGATACCAATAATGAGTCGCTTCATAAAAATCCTTAAAAAAAATGGGCCGGAATCACTTCCGGCCCATCTTAGCGTATTTACCCGGGCTTAGCCTTCGTTATGCATTTCCAGGTTCTCAACTTCGTTCTGACGCTGCATCGCCTTCGCATCGTCATTACGCAGCGACTGCAGATACTCCAGGTATTGCTGATCGACGTCTTTGGTAACGTAGATACCGTCAAATACCGAGCATTCAAACTGGGCAATATCGGGGTTCTCTTCACGCACCGCTTCGATCAGGTCGCTCAGATCCTGGAAGATCAGCGCATCAGCACCAATCAGCTGGCGGATCTCTTCCACTTCACGTCCGTGAGCAATCAGCTCAGTGGCGCTCGGCATATCGATACCGTAAACGTTCGGGAAGCGAATTTCCGGGGCCGCAGAGGCGAGGTAAACTTTTTTCGCCCCGGCTTCCCGCGCCATCTCGATGATCTGCTCACAGGTGGTGCCGCGCACGATGGAGTCATCCACCAGCAGCACGTTTTTACCGCGGAACTCAGCACGGTTAGCGTTCAGCTTGCGGCGAACCGCACTGCGGCGCAGGTGCTGGCCCGGCATGATAAAGGTACGGCCTACGTAGCGGTTTTTCACAAAACCCTGACGGTAGGGCTTATCGAGAATACGCGCCATCTCCAGCGCGATATCGCAGGAGGTTTCCGGAATGGGGATAACCACATCGATGTCGAGATCTTCCCACTCGCGGGCGATTTTCGCCCCCAGCTTGGTACCCATGCGCACGCGGGCGCTGTACACGGAGATCTTATCAAGGAAAGAGTCCGGGCGCGCAAAGTAGACATACTCGAACAGGCACGGATTGTATTTCGGGTTCTCCGCGCACTGGCGGGTAAACAGCTGACCTTTTTCGGTGACGTACACCGCTTCGCCAGGTGCCACATCGCGCAGGAACTCAAAGCCTAAAGTATCCAGCGCCACGCTTTCGGAAGCGACCATATACTCGGTGCGGCCGTCGGCCATGCCGCGTTTCCCGATAACCAGCGGGCGGATGCCGTTCGGGTCACGGAATGCCACCAGGCCATGACCAATGATCATCGCCACACAGGCATAAGCCCCGCGCACCTTCTGGTGAACGGCAGCAATGGCGGAGAAGATGTTTTCGGCTTCCAGCGGGTAGTGCTGAAAGCGGTCCACTTCCTGCGCAAAGATGTTCAGCAGGATTTCGGAATCCGACGTGGTATTCACATGACGGCGGCCACTTTCGAACAGCGCCTTGCGCAGCTCGTGGGCGTTGGTCAGGTTGCCGTTGTGGGCAAGGGTAATACCGTAAGGGGAGTTCACATAGAAAGGCTGGGCTTCAGAAGCACTGGAACTTCCTGCCGTTGGGTAGCGCACGTGGCCAATACCCATATTGCCCTGCATACGCTGCATGTGGCGGGCTTCAAATACATCGCTGACCAGGCCGTTTGCTTTACGCAGACGGAAGCAATTCAATGCATCAATGGTAACGATGCCGGCGGCATCCTGCCCACGGTGCTGAAGCACCGTTAACGCATCATAAATCGACTGGTTGACCGGCATGAATCCGGCGATCCCGACAATACCGCACATAGTGACATTTCCTCATAAGCCGCAACCCCAGTGCGATTACTGGGGCAAAAAACTCGACGTGCTTTTCAGGTAATCAAAAAACCACCTGATGATGTAACTGAACTGGGGAATAAGCTGAGACTGCTGCCAGTCCGGGCTTTTGGAAAAACCGGTGAAAGTATCAAGGAAGAACAGCATCGCTGAAACAATCAGCACACCACGTAATGCCCCGAAACAGACTCCCAGTACTCTGTCGGTACCCGACAGGCCGGTTTTTTCAACCAGCGACCCGATCACATAGTTGACGATTGCCCCGACAATCAGCGTGGCAATAAACAACACCGCAATGGCGATTCCATTTCGAACCAGTTCGTCTTCAAATCCTGTAAACCAGACGGCAAGGAAGGAGTAGTAATGACTGGCGACAAAAAATGCGCAACCCCAGGTGACGAGAGAAAGAGCTTCCCGAACAAACCCACGGATCAGGCTGACAAGAGCCGAAAAACCAACAACCGCAATAATGACGTAATCTATCCAGACCATGAACTCTTCCAGTGACAATGCCCCTGAATCCAGCCATCCAGCTCGTTCGGGGCGAATTCTAACAGAAAAAGAAAACGTTTGCGTAGGGTTTTCCCACGTCGATTTAAATAATCGCCGACGTGGAAAAAATCTACAGACGGGCCACGATTTCGGCCGTCAGCACGCCGCAACGCAATACCTTGATTTGCCAGTATCATCACGTAGTACGCCCGGAACGACAGTGCTGCCGTTCCGGGCGTGAGACGATAAAAGCTATCGCAATCATAGCCCGTGCCATTGCTGCGCACGGGTTAACAACACTATCTAGCGCTGTAAGGCTTCACCACCCCGCCGAGGCCGGAGATGCTTTGCAGCTGGCTGACTGACGCCTGCATTTTCGCCTTGGAGGCATCCGGGCCGACGTAAATCCGGGTGATCTGCCCCTGCACCGGCGTTGAAGGCACGGTAAAGGCGCGATAGCCCGACAGACGTAGCTGGGCGACAATCTCATTCACCTTAGCGGCATTTTTCAGCGCGCCGAGCTGAACAACATAGGCCTGACCGCCTGGTGCGGCTTCCGCTGCCGGTGCTTCTTCTTTCGGCTGCGTTTTCTCAACTGGCTTCTCGACCGGTTTTTCTACCGCTTTCGGCTTCTCAACCGGCTTCGCTTTCTCAACTGGTTTTTCTACCGGCTTCGGTTTCGCCAGCGGTTTCTCCACCACTTTCGGCGGCTGCTGCTGCACCGGCGGCGGCGTAACGACAGTCGGCTGATTGCGCGACTGCGGCACGGTGGAACCACTGTCCGCCTGTGAGGTATTTTCACTGCTGCCTGGTGCCGTGGCCGCTGCGCCTTGCGGCGGCTGAGCAGGCAACGACTGCGTGACAGGCGGTACGAGATCCGTTTCCTGCTGATCTTCCGGTTTCGGCACCAGCGGGATTGCGGCAAACTCTTCTTTGTAATGTTTTTTCTTACCATCGAGCACGCCGGGCAGCACGATCACACCCAGCGCGACAATGATGATGGTTCCGACTAAACGGTTCTGAAACTTACTGGCCACTGCCGTTCTCCGTTTCCATCGTTTCCATGACCTGCGCTACGGTGTGGAATGAACCACACACCAGCACAATATCCTGTTCTGCTGCCTGCTGCAGCGCCTGCTGATACGCCGCCGTCACCGAACTGAAGGCCTGCGCGCCCTCCAGATACGCCATCAGCTGCTCCGCGCTGGCACCGCGCGGGCCGTCAAGCGGCGCACAGTACCAGGCATCAACCTGGGGACGGAGGCAGGCCAGCGTACCGGCAATATCTTTGTCGTGCAGCATACCGACCACCGCATGGACCTTCCCGACGTGCGCTAATTCTGCCAGTCGGCCAGCCAGATAGGCCGCCGCATGGGGATTATGCGCCACATCGAGGATCACCCGCGGTGACTCTGCCACCGTCTGAAAACGGCCCGGCAAAATGGCCTGATGCAGATGCGTGCGGATCACCGTTTCATCGACCTTCAGCCCGGAGGCACGCAGCGCAGCCAGCGCGGTGGCGGCATTGGGCAACGGCACCTGCGGCAGCGGTAACTGGTCGACGCGGCCCTGAGCATCCTGGAAAGACCAGCCTTGTGCGCTGGCCTGATATGACCAGTCACGATCGCGCTGGCTCAGCAGTGCGCCCTTCTCCGTCGCCACATCTGCAATGGTATGCGGCATATCCGGTTCACCGACAATGGCCGGTTTGCCGCCGCGGAACACGCCCGCTTTTTCGCGACCAATGCTTTCACGGTCCGGCCCCAGCCAGTCGGTATGATCCAGCGCAATACTGGTGATCACGGCGACATCAGCATCCACGATGTTGGTGGCGTCAAGGCGCCCGCCGAGGCCAACTTCGAGGATCGCGACGTCCAGCTGCGCCTGCTTAAACAGCCACAGCGCCGACAGGGTGCCGTATTCAAAATAGGTTAACGAGGTTGCGCCACGCCCGGCTTCAATTGCCGCAAACGAAGCGGTGTGTGCCGACTCGGCCAGTTCTGCCCCCTGAATGCGCACGCGTTCGGTGTAGCGCACCAGGTGCGGGGAGCTGTATACGCCCACGCGAAAGCCTGCGGCCATCAGCACAGTTTCCAGGGTTCGGCAGGTGGTGCCTTTGCCATTCGTTCCGGCAACGGTGAAGACCATGGGGGCAGGTTTGAGCAGGTCGAGTGAGGTGGCAACGCGCTGGACACGATCCAGCCCAAGTTCGATAGCCTGAGAGTGTAAATGCTCAAGATAATAAAGCCACGTGGCAAGAGGCGACGTGGCTTGAGGAAGATTATCCATGTGTCCCGTTCACAAAGTTACGGTTCATTGGTGAAAGGGACCCGTGGTCCCTTTCTCATCATCGATCAGGCCTCGGGGCTCTGTGGAACAGCAGCGGCTTCAGCGATCTCTTCTTCCTGCGGTGCAGGCAGATTCATGAACTTAGCCAGCAAGCAGGCCAGCTTGAAGCGCATCACCGGACGGCGCACGATCATGTCGATCGCACCCTTCTCGATCAGGAACTCACTGCGCTGGAAGCCCGGCGGCAGTTTTTCACGCACGGTCTGCTCAATCACGCGTGGGCCGGCAAAGCCGATCAGCGCTTTTGGTTCAGCAATGTTGAGGTCGCCCAGCATCGCGAAGCTGGCAGAAACCCCGCCCATGGTCGGGTCAGTCAGCACGGAGATATAGGGCAAACCACGCTCCTGCATCTTCGCCAGGGCTGCACTGGTTTTCGCCATCTGCATCAGCGACATCAGCGCTTCCTGCATACGCGCACCGCCTGAGGCCGAGAAGCAGATCATCGGGCAACCATCTTCCAGCGCCTGCTCAACGGCACGCACAAAACGCGCGCCGACCACAGAACCCATTGAGCCGCCCATAAAGGAGAACTCAAACGCGGCAGCCACAACCGGCATCCCGTGCAGGGTGCCTTTCATTACGATCAGCGCGTCTTTTTCGTCGGTCTCTTTCTGAGCAGCGACTAAGCGATCTTTGTATTTTTTTGAATCTTTGAACTTGAGCAGATCTTTGGGTTCCAGCTCGCTGCCCAGTTCAGTCATTGAACCTTCGTCCAGCACGCTGTGCAGACGGTCGCGACCATGCATACGCATGTGGTGGTCGCATTTCGGGCAGACTTCGAGATTGCGCTCCAGCTCGGCACGGTAAAGAACCTGCCCGCAGCTATCACACTTGGTCCAAACCCCTTCAGGAATGCTTGCTTTACGCGATGGGGCAGTTGTGCTCTTGTTGAGAATTCGTTCAATCCAGCTCATTGATGACCTTTCTGTTTGAACCTGGCCTTCTCTTGGGAAGTGCCAGTTTTTCTTTTCTACGTTGCCACGCCGGGCGGCAACGCAAACCATAAATTGTCGCTCATTAAACCATAACCGCCCGTCACTGTGGATAAAAATCTGGTAAGGGGGTGACAGTCTGATGATCTCTCATATTACTGTTTTTGCTGACGTGCCGCACGGCGATGACGCCATACTTCGATAACACCCGGCATAATGGACAGCAGGATAATCGCCACAATCAATAACTTAAGGTTCTCCTGCACCGCAGGCAGGTTTCCGAAGAAGTAACCCGCATAGGTAAACAGCAGCACCCACAGTAGCCCGCCCGCGACGTTGTACAGCGCAAAATGACGATAGGACATTTTGCCCATTCCAGCCACGAATGGCGCGAAAGTACGAACGATCGGCACGAAGCGCGCCAGAATAATCGTTTTACCGCCGTGGCGCTCGTAAAATTCATGGGTTTTATTGAGATAGCTGCGACGGAAGATTTTTGAGTTCGGGTTGCTGAACAGCTTATCGCCAAACAATCTGCCAATGGTGTAGTTAACCGCATCGCCGAGGATCGCCGCCACCACCATCAGCGCCACCATGGTGTGCACGTTCAGGTCATTGCCCGGCAGTGCGGCCAGCGCACCGGCAACAAACAGCAGGGAATCCCCCGGCAGGAACGGTGTTACCACCAGCCCGGTTTCGCAGAACAGGATCAGGAACAGAATGGCGTAAATCCAGATACCATACTGTGCCACCAGTTCCGCAAGGTGGACGTCGATATGCAGAATGAAGTCGACAACAAAACGAATCAATTCCATACAGGCTTCCTTTAATACTCCAGGCCAGGGTTAATCCCCGAGGAACAGTGGTCCCATCGGTGGACGGGGTAATTCAAAGCGTGCGGGATAATCCACGGCGACCAGATAAAGACCCTCGGCACGCGCGGTCGCTGCTGCCAGCGTTCGGTCTTTCGCCGCCAGTAGCTCAGCCATCCAGCCTTCGGGCTGATTCCCGCAGCCAATTTCCATCAGGCTGCCCACGATATTGCGCACCATATGGTGCACAAAGGCGTTAGCTTTAATATCCACCACCACGTAAGCGCCAAAGCGGCTGACGTTGAGGTGCATCACGTAGCGCATCGGCGTGCGCGACTGGCACTGCACGGCGCGGAACGAGGTGAAGTCGTTCTCGCCCAGCAGGCACTGTCCGGCACGCTGCATCTTTTCCACATCCAGCGGATGGTAGAAGTGCGTGACGCCCCCCGACAGGATCGCCGGGCGCAGCCGCTGGTTGTAGATCACATAGCGGTAACGGCGCGCCGTGGCGCTGAAGCGGGCGTGAAAATCGTCCGCCACCGTTTTAACCCAACGCACCGCAATATCCGCCGGTAAATTGGCGTTAGCGCCCAGCGTCCATGCGGCATCTTTACGCTGCGCGCTGGTCTCGAAATGCACCACCTGTCCGGTGCCGTGGACCCCGGCATCGGTGCGCCCGGCGCAGAACACCACCACCGGATGATCGGCCACTTTCGTTAGCGCCTTTTCCAGTTTTTCCTGCACGCTGCGAACTTCGTTCTGTTTTTGCCAGCCGTAATAGCGGCTGCCGTCATATTCAATGCCCAGCGCCAGCTTGGTCAGCGGCTGTGGCACAGTGCTGTCGGACATCAGTACAGATACTCCTGCACCAGTTTTTCAGCGGTTTTGATCGCCATCAGCGCGCCGCCAAAGCGTACGTTATCGGCCACTGACCAGAACTGTAACAGCTCGGCGATACCGTAATCATTGCGCACGCAGCCAATGCTGAGATGCGCGCTGCCGGAGGCATCACCGACCTGAGTCGGGAAGTCATCTTCATCGGTCAGGTTGATATCTTCCGCCTGCTGCAACGCTTCACGCGCCTCTTCGGCCGAGACCGGACGCAGGTTTTCAATATGCACAATCTGCGCGTTACCGTAGAACACCGGCGCCTGCACGGTGCTGACCGCGATAGGTAAACCGTCGTCCTGCAGCACTTTACGCACCTGATCCACCAGGCGGCGCTCCTGCGCGACGCTGCCTTCCGCATCAGCGACCAGCGGCAGCATGTTGAACGCCAGCTGGCGGCCGAAATACCCCTCTTCAGTCGGCAAACCGTTCAGCAGACGCGCACTTTCACCGGCCAGCGAATCCACCGCCGCTTTGCCGTGTGAAGAGGCGGCCAGCAGGTTGGTCACCTGCAAACGCCCGAGACCGGCGTTATCCACCAGCGGTTTGATGGCGCACAGCAGCTGGCTGGTTAATGCATCGGCCACGCTGATAATGTTGCGGTTGCGATAGTCGCCCAGCACCTGGGGATTGACGTCAGGCACCACCAGCGGAACGTCCGGCTCCAGCGCGAACAGGTCGCTGCTGTCGATCACCAGGCAGCCGGCGTTGGCCGCATCTTCCGCGTAACGTGCCGAGGCGTCACGCCCGGCGACAAAGAAGGCCAGCTGCGCCTGTGACCAGTCGAAGTCAGCCGCATCGGTGACCTGGACCGATTTGCCTTCATAGCGCAGTACTTCACCCGCGCTACGCTCGCTTGCCAGCGCGTATAACTCACCAACCGGGAACTGGCGTTCCGCCAGCAATTCCAGTAAAGCTGCCCCTACTGCGCCTGTCGCACCTAAAAGCGCGATATTCCAGCCGTCAGACATGTTGGTTTACTCCAGACAATGACACAAAAGTAGAAGACGATGACTTCATCGCCTTAAGATTCAGAAAAATCCCTTCATGAAATCGAGATTTTAAATGAGATGAATTAATAAAGACTTAATGGCTAAAGGCGTTAAAGCCCAGCCTGTTGAGCAGCGCTGCGGCCTCGGCGTTATCACACTCAACCTGCAGTGAAGACCATTCGCGGCGCTCCTGATAATTCTTACGCAGACGGTCGAATTCACCGGCTATCGCCGCGACGTGGCGCAGCGGTGCATCATCGCGGCGCACATCATACACCAGATGCACCAGACGTTTTAGCGTTGCCTGATCGAGCGGGCCATGTAGCGTGATGCGGCCAAATTCCGGCGCCGGCAGCAGCGTGTCCAGCGCCACCTGCTGCGGCTGGCCGATAAACTGCGTCCAGGCTTCAAATACCTGAGTGGTGCCGCGCGCTTTGCCTTCCAGCGTATACCCGGCAATGTGGGCGGTGGCGATATCCACCTTATCCAGCAGCGGCAGCGACAGTTCCGGCTCCGGCTCCCAGACGTCGAGCACCACGCTCAGGTCGTCGCGCTGCCCCAGCACTTTCAGCAGCGCCGCGTTATCCACTACCGGGCCACGGCAGGCGTTGATCAAAATAGTATGCGGCTTCAGCGCCAGCAGCAGGGCCTCATCGGCCATATGCAGGGTCTGATAGGGCCCCTGCTTGAACAGCGGAGTATGGAAGGTCAGGATATCGGCCTGCTCTACCAGCTCAGAGAGCGCAAGGAAATCACCTTCATCACCGCGATCGGCCCGCGGTGGATCGCACAGCAGCGTACGAATGCCCAGCGCTGCCAGCCGCGCCTGCAAGCGACCACCGACATTGCCCACGCCGACGATACCCACGGTGCGGTCCGCCAGCTGGAAACCATCACGCTCGGCCAGCAGCAGCAGTGCGGAGAAGACATATTCGACCACGGCGATGGCATTACAGCCGGGCGCGGCGGAGAACGCGATGCCCTGCTCGCCCAGGAACTCTTCGTCAATATGGTCGGTGCCCGCCGTGGCGGTGCCAACAAACTTCACCGGCTTGCCCTTCAGTAGTTCAGCATTCACTTTGGTTACCGAACGCACCATCAAACCGTCCGCATCGTCCAGTTCGGCCTGCGGGATGGGGCGACCCGGCACGGCAACCACATCACCGGTGCGGCTAAACAGTTCGCGGGCGTACGGCATATTTTCATCAACGAGGATTTTCACAGTCTGTTTCCAGTCGGCTGGGTGAGGGGCATTATTCTGCCACAAGCACAGCCGGGAGACATCCTCAGCGCACAGACGGCAGCGGGGAAAATTGCACGCTGATTTGCAAACCGCCCAACTGCGCACTTTGCGACAGCTGCGCCTGGCTGCCGTGCCAGCGAGCAATATCTTTTACCAGTGCCAGACCCAACCCGCTACCGGCTACCTGGCTGCTGTGCTCCAGACGGTAAAACGGCTGCAGCGCCTGTTGACGTTCTGACTCTGCAATCCCCGGCCCGCTATCCTCCACCCGCAGGGTACCGCGCCGCACGCTGACCGTAATCGTGCCCCCCTGCGGCGTATATTTGATGGCGTTATCCAGCAGATTGGCACAAAGCTCAGCCAGCAGATGGGTATCCCCGCATATCAGGCATTGATCGTCACCTTCGTATCCGAGATCGAGCTGCTTGCTGCGCGCCTGCGGGTAACGCAGCAGACAGGCTTCGCGCACGATAGCCACCAAATCGACGTTATTTTTCACCTGATCCTGCTGCATCGCCCTGATGCGCGATAACTGCAACAGTCTTTCGGTCAGCACGATCGTGTCATCGAGGGTGTTGCGCATCCCCTGAAGACTTTCGCGCCATAAAGCCGGATTATCGCTGTTAAGCGCCACGCCAACCTGCGTTTTCAGAATGGTCAGTGGGGTACGCAGCTGGTGAGAAGCATCGGCACTGAAGCGCTGCTGGCGTGCCACCATGCCGCGTAACCTTTCAATGTAGCGATTCACCGCGACCATCAGCGGCTGCATTTCCGACCACGGCAGCACGGCAGGCAGCGGAGAGAGATCGCCGGGGTCGCGCAGCAGCATCACCCCGGACAAGCGTCGCAGCGGGCGAAGCACTTTGCGCAGTACCCATCCCGCCAGCAGCAGCGTAATTAATACCAGCGCCCCCTGGCTCAGGATGGCGGTGTACAGCAGGCCACCGGCAAAATCACGGCGCGAGTTGAGGGTTTCCGCCACCAGAATCAGCGCCATCCCTTCAACACTCCCTTCGTTCACCGGTTGCCACAGCGCGGCCACCCGGATGGGTAAGCCGTGGTAATGACCATAGTAAAAGTGCACCAGCGCAGGATAGATACGGGATAGCGGAGTATTCTTCGGCAGCGGTGGCAGGTCGTCATAGCCGGAAAGCGTTTTACCTTCAGGGGAGATCACCTGGTAGTAAAGCTGGTCGTTCATATTGCGCTCGAAACTGTCGAGCACCACCCAGGGAACATCCACCTCCAGATGACCATGCTGCACGCGCAGCCGCTCCGCCACCGTCCGCGCAGAGGCCAGTAGCGAGCGGTCGTAAGCCTGATTTGCCGCCTGCAGGGCGCTGGCGTAATGGGTATAGACCGACAGCCCCCACAGGATGAGCAGCGGCAGCCCGAGCCACAGCAGCAACTGTGCTCGCAGCGAATCCAGCCTCATAGCTGGCATTCAAGGCTGTAGCCCAGTCCGCGTAAAGTTACAATCGCGACATTGCTGCCAGACAGTTTTTTGCGCACCCGGTGAACGTACAGTTCGATACTCTCCAGACTGGCCTCATCCGCGAGGCTGAAGGTTTGTTCGTACAGCTGCTGGCGCGACACCGGACGACCACGCCGCTGCATCAGCGTGGTCAGGACGCTCGACTCACGCGGCGTCAATGCTAAGGGCTTGTGCGCCAGTTCGAAAAAGCCCTCGTTGTGAAACACCAGCTCGCCAAACGACTGCGCCTCCTGCACTTGCCCCTGGCTGCGGCGCAACAGCGCCCGGATACGCGCTTCGAGCTCTTCCAGTTCAAACGGCTTGCTGAGGTAATCATCCGCCCCCTGATTCAGTCCGCGCACCCGATCGGTCAGCTCATTACGGGCCGTCAATAACAGCACCGGCATCGCCTGCCCACGCTTACGCAGGCGACTGAGCACCTCCAGACCGTCGAGCCTCGGCAGAGAAATATCCAGCAGCACCAGCTCATACTGCTCGGTTTGTAACAGATGATCGGCCGCCATTCCATCAGCCAGCCAGTCAACGGCAAAGCCCGCCTGCGTCAGCGCTTTCTGCAACCAGCAGGCTAACTCGACCGTATCTTCGACCAGTAAGAGACGCATATCACACCCTGCTATTTTTTTCGTTAGCTGAAAGGTAAATGAAAGGTTACAGAGTTAACAATCCCATAACCCCATTTTTTGGGAAGGTTCACAAACTCGAAGCAATGATCGGAGTAACTCATGAAAAAAATGATTCGCAGCACCTTAGCCACGGCCATTTTGGCACTGGCATCCCCAGCCTCCTTTGCTGCTGAAGCCCCTTCCCGCACCGAGTGCATAGCGCCGGCCAAACCCGGCGGCGGTTTTGATTTAACCTGCAAGCTGCTGCAGGTCTCCCTACAGGATACCAAACAGATTGATAGCCCAATGCGCGTCACTTATATGCCTGGTGGCGTGGGCGCCGTGGCCTACAACGCCATCGTCGCCCAGCGCCCGGCGGAAGCGGGCACGGTGGTGGCGTTCTCCGGCGGCTCGCTGCTTAACCTTTCACAAGGCAAGTTTGGCCGCTACAGCGTGGACGACGTGAAGTGGCTGGCGGCGGTCGGCACCGATTACGGCATGATCGCGGTGCGCAGCGATTCACCGTATAAAAACCTCAATGAACTGCTGAAAGCGATGAAGGAAGACCCTGACAAAGTGGTGATCGGTGCGGGGGCCTCCATCGGCAGCCAGGACTGGATGAAAACCGCCCTGCTGGCGCGTAAGGCCGGGGTCGACCCGCGCAAAATGCGCTATGTGGCCTTTGAAGGCGGTGGCGAACCGGTGACCGCGCTGCTGGGCAACCATATTCAGGTGGTTTCCGGCGATATGAGTGAAATGGTGCCGCATTTACAGGGGGGCAAACTGCGCGTGCTGGCAGTGCTGGCCGATAAACGCCTGCCGGGTGTACTGGCGGACGTCCCGACGGCCAAAGAGCAAGGGGTGGATGTGGTCTGGCCCGTTATCCGCGGTTTCTACCTTGGGCCGAAAGTGACCGATGCCGAGTATCAGTGGTGGGAAGACGCGTTTAAAAAAATGGTCCAGACCGACGAGTTTAAAAAGCAGCGCGATCTGCGCGGCCTGTTTGAATTCAACCTGTTCGGTAAAGAGCTGGACAGCTACGTGAAGCAGCAGGTCACTGACTACCGCGAACAAGCCAAGTCCTTTGGCCTGGCAAAATAACAGGGGCGACCATGAGCGATCGTATTTTTGCCGTCGTCTGGCTGCTGTTGTGCATCGGCGGACTGTTTATCGCCTGGGGCATTCAGAGCGAGTACAGCTATGAACCGGTCGGGCCCCGGCCCTTCCCGATGATCATTCTTGGCCTGATGGCGGTCTGCGCGCTGTTTCTGCTGTTGCGCAAGCCAGACACTATCCACTGGCCAACGCACGGCACGCTGCTGCGCCTGCTGCTACTGATCGTCTCTCTCGCACTGTACGGCGCGCTGTTTGAAAGCCTCGGTTTTCCGCTGTCGACAACGCTGCTGACCTTCGCTATCGGCATGCTGTTCGGCGCAAGCTGGTGGGCCGCTGCGCTCTCCGGCGTGGTGATGGGCGGAGTGCTGTTTTACGCCTTTGACCGCCTGCTCGAAGTCACACTACCGCTCGGCAGCTGGCTGAGCTAACGGAGAACCTGATGGATACCTGGTCCTTTTTAATGCAGGGCTTTGCCGTCGCCATGACGCCGGAAAACCTGCTGATCGCCTTAATTGGCTGCTTTATCGGTACCATTGTTGGCCTGCTGCCGGGCCTTGGCCCGATCAACGGCGTGGCAATCCTGATGCCGCTGGCCTTTGCACTGCATCTGCCGGCCGAATCCGCACTGATCCTGCTGGCAACGGTGTATATCGGCTGTGAATACGGCGGGCGTATTTCGTCCATTCTGCTGAATGTGCCGGGCGATGCCGGGGCGATAATGACTGCGCTCGACGGTTACCCGATGGCGCAGCAGGGGCGTGCGGGCGTAGCGCTGTCGATTTCGGCGGTCAGCTCATTTATCGGTTCCACTATCGCCATTGTCGGCATCATCCTGTTTGCGCCGATACTCGCCAACTGGTCGCTGGCATTTGGTCCGGCGGAATATTTTGCGCTGATGGTGTTCGCTATTGCCTGCCTTGGCAGCATGATGAGCCAGAACCCGCTCAAATCATTCCTCTCGGCGTTAATCGGCCTGAGCATGGCCACGGTCGGCGTTGATGCCAATACCGGGGTTTACCGGTTTACCTTTGACAGCGTTCACCTCTCCGACGGCATTCAGTTCGTGGTAGTGGTGATTGGTCTGTTCTCGGTAAGCGAAATCCTGCTGATGCTGGAGTCCACCAGCGGCGGCCAGAAAGTGGTGCGCGCCAGCGGACGTATGCTGTTCAATATGAAAGAGGCGGCCCAGTGTACCGGTGCCACACTGCGCTCATCGCTGATTGGCTTCTTTGTTGGCGTATTACCCGGTGCAGGAGCCACCATTGCCAGCGCCATTGCCTACATGACCGAGAAGAAAATCAGCGGTGGCGAAACCTTCGGCAAGGGCGATATTCGCGGCGTGGCCGCGCCGGAAGCGGCGAATAATGCTTCCGCCTGCGGCTCGTTTATCCCAATGCTGACGCTGGGTATTCCCGGCTCCGGCACCACGGCGGTAATGGTGGGCGCGTTGACGCTGTATAACATCACGCCAGGCCCGGAGATGTTTGTTGAACAGCCGGATATTGTCTGGGGGCTGATTGCTGCCCTGCTGATCGGCAACGTGATGCTGCTAATCATGAATATCCCGATGATCAATATCTTCGCCCGTATGCTCACTATTCCGCTGTGGTTCCTGGTGCCGGCGATTGCGGCCATCTCCGCCGTCGGTGTTTATGCGGTTCACAGCACCACCTTTGACCTGTTGTTAATGGTGGGCTTAGGGATCTTCGGCTATATCCTGCGCAAGATGGATTTCCCTATGTCTCCGCTGATCCTCGGTTTTGTACTTGGCGGAATGCTGGAGCAGAATCTGCGCCGCGCGCTGTCAATCAGCAACGGCAACCTGCCTATTCTTTGGGAGAGTCTGATCTGCAAACTGCTATTGGTGCTGGCTGTCAGCGTGCTGGTCGTGCCTCCGCTGTGGAAACGCTGGCGTCGTAAGCGCCTGCAGTCGGCAGAGTCTCATTAAGCCCGGGGCGTGGGACGCCACGCCCGCTAACTTCCGGCACGATGACGATAACGTTCCGGCGTGGTGCCTGACTGCTGCTGGAACATCACAATCAGCGCTGACGCCGAGCTATACCCCAGGTCCAGCGCCACCTCCTTAACACTTTTCCCCTGTTCCAGCAGCGAAATTGCGTGCAAAAAGCGCAACCGCTGCCGCCATTCACTGAATGACATGCCAAGCAGCGTCTGGCAGCGCCGCGACAGGGTGCGCTCCGTGGTGTAAACACGCTGCGCCCACTGTGCCAGCGTGGTGTTATCCGCCGGGTTACGCTCCAGCGCCTGCAATACCGGCGCCAGCGCCTTATCCTGGGTAGAAGGCAGATAACTCTGCTGGCTTTCCGCCTGGCGCAGCTGGTCGAGCAGCACCGCGCATAGCCGACGATCTTCAGCACTTTCCGGCACCAGCAGCTGGCGAGCAGCGCACTCATCGATAATCGCATGTACCACCGGACTGACGCGCAGCAGGCAGGCACGCGGCGGCAACGATGCGCAATCCTCTGCGGCGATATTCAGCGTGCGAAAATGCGCCTGCTTGTGGTTATAGCTGGCATGCTGCTGCAAAGGGGGGATCCAGATCGGCAGATCGGGTGGCGTCAGCAGACGCTCGCCCTCCACCTGCATCTCCAGAACGTTGCACTTAACGAAAATCACCTGGCCCCAGCGGTGCTGGTGCGGCAGATATTCGGTACGCGCATTGGCCTGTTCATAGCGGAAGAACAACCGCAGCGCTTCGGCATCCGCCGGTGCGCTATAGGTTAACTGCTGAATCATCTTGTCCGGTTGCGTCATACTTTTGTCTGATTATGATTATCTGTTTCAAAACCGACAAGATTACACTGCTGCGCTTTCCCTGAACATAAGAGAACCCCGATGAATTTTCTGTTTCCTCTGTTTGCGGTGCTGATCTGGTCGATCAACGCCGTGGTCAGCAAGATGTCTGCCACGGCAATCGATCCCGCCGCCATCTCCTTCTACCGCTGGCTGCTGGCCCTGCTGGTGCTGGCCCCGTTTGCCCTGCCCGGCGTCTGGCGCCATCGTCAGCAGGTGAAACAAAATGGCTGGAAGTTACTGGTGCTCGGATTACTCGGTATGGTGCTGTATCAGAGTCTTGCCTATTATGCCGCTCACAGCGTCAGCGCGCTGTTTATGGGGATCCTCAATGCGCTGATCCCGCTGCTGACGGTACTGTTAAGCCTGCTGCTGCTGCGCCTGGCTCCGACCGTCGGCATTCTGCTCGGCAGCCTGCTCTCCTTTTGCGGGCTGGTGTGGCTGGTCAGCCAGGGTAATCCCGCGCAGCTGCTGTCGCACGGACTGGGCAAAGGTGAGCTGATGATGTTCGCCGCATCAGGTTCTTACGCGCTGTACGGCGTGCTCACTAAACGCTGGGCGCTGCCGCTGCCTAACTGGCAGAGCCTGTGGGTGCAAATCTTCTTTGGCGTGCTCCTCCTGACGCCGGGTTTTCTGCTGGCGCCGGACGTCTCGCTCAATGCGCACAATATTCCGCTGGTGCTGTTTGCGGGCATTCCTGCTTCGATCATTGCTCCGTTTTTGTGGATCCAGGGGGTGGCACGACTCGGAGCCAGCACCACAAGCATCTTTATGAATCTGGTGCCGATTTTTACCGCAATTATTGCCGTACTGTTCCTGCATGAGCAGCTGCACGCCTATCACTATATCGGCGGCGGGATCGCGATTTTAGGCGTTGCCCTCGCCCAGAGATTACGTATCACATTGATATTTAATAATAAATAATGCCACTTTAGATTATGTAGCTGTAGGATTTCTTTCTTGCAGCTGCCCCCACCAATCACTAAGATCATTCTGATATTTAAATAAATACTTCTAAATAAAATCAATTATTTTTAATAAAAACATACCAAATATAATAAAACATAAATATTTATGTTATTTTGGACTATTTGCTATTTACCATTTTCACACAGCGACTAATCTTCTTAGCAATGCAAGCATTAACGAACTGGGGAATCGTTCATTATCGATATATCTAAAAACCTGACATTCTCTCGCATTTTTATTCTCGAGATTCGAGAGTGATTCCACCAAGATTCTATTTATCTTTATTTTATTCAGCTGAGGAAGTTTTCAATAAAACTTCAGGTAAAAAATAAAACATCGCTTGTGTTAATGATATTTAAATTAACAATCGGCACTTTCAAATCAAAAGGAATTAAATATGAAAAAGACATTACTGACCACCGCGCTGATTTCAGTGATAGTACTTCCTATATCATCGGCAATGGCTTATGACGGAACAATCAAGTTTGTTGGCTTAATTTCCAACACCACTTGTAACATCAATATCAACGGGCGCGGCAGCAACACGACGATAAAATTTAATCCTATATCAGAAAACGCCCTTCCACAAAAAGGGGCAGTTGCTAACGAACTGCCTTTCACCCTGGTATTAGATAATTGTAAGAATGCCACTAACTATGTCCGCGCATTGTTTGAAAGCCCGCAAACGGATTACCGCACAGGTAACCTGATAAACAATGGCGATGCAGCCAACGTTCAGATACAACTGCTGGATAAAACTCATCAACCAATCAGGCTGGGCGATGGTTCACAGTCCGATGGTGCCTCGTTCAAAATTATTGATAATACGGCTACCCTGAACTATTTTGCGCGTTATTATGCCACTGGAAAAGTCACTGGCGGTAAAGTCGACACGCTGGTCCATTACTCATTAAACTATTTCTAACTCATCACTCTGTTTAAAGTGCAAGGGGAGAACCTTGCACTTTATCGTGCATCCAAAATATAGAGTATCGATTATGCCAGTCGTAACAAACCTTCCTCACTCACTATTGATATATTGTATCTATATACTGTTAGCCTCGCAAAGCCTGGTGAGCCACGCTAACGTTATCATTAATAGTACACGCGTGATTTACCCACAAAATCAGCATGAAGTGAGTGTTCAGTTAACCAATGACAGCCCCCAGCCTGCGCTGATACAGGCGTGGATTGACAGCGGTGATCCTGATGCAACTTTTAACCAGATCTCCGTGCCCTTTATATTGACGCCTCCCATCGTTCGTATTGAACCACAAAGTGGTCAAACGCTAAGGCTGACCTGGACCGGGGGCAGTTTACCGCAGGACAGAGAATCGGTTTTTTGGCTTAATATCCTCGACATTCCACCCAAAAAAACTGACTCAACGGACAGTAATATCTTGCAGATGGCGATCCGCAGCCGGATTAAAATTTTCTTTCGCCCGCCCTCTCTTGATGAAAAAGGTGCAACAGGGTCATTTCAGTCACTACGCTGGCAGCGCGCATCTGCATCCCCGGCCACCATCCTGACTATTTATAATCCATCAGGTTATTTTATTAATATTGCAAGTATAACTATTGGCCACCATGGCAAGGAGATAACAAGTTTAAACGGGGAGATGATTGCGCCACGCGGCTCAGCAGAATTCAAATTCACGCATCTTCCGGAAAAAATAGATAACACCGCGTTGCGCTACGAAATATTTAATGACTACGGCAGCATTACGACGGTGAAAGCCGATAACAACAAAAAATAGCTCCAAGCCACATCACGCCTGATTTAATTGAGCTAAATATGGAGAGAATAGATGTTCAGGATACTTTTCACTGCCGCTCCTGTCTGGCGTCTCCGGCTTTGCAACTTTTTCTCGCGTAGTCTGTTACTTCTTGGATTGCTGAGTATAGAAACTCAACAAAAACTTTTCGCCGCAACGGATGAGGGAATCGCTATATTTGATGCTCATTTTTTACGTAACACCTCTGATGAAAGTATTGATGTTTCACAGTTTAGTCGCGGTCACGCGTTACAGCCCGGTCGCTATGATGTCAATATTGTGCTGAATGAAAGATCGATTAAACAATTAAAAGTGACGGTTAAAAAAATTTCAAACCACACGGTTATCTGTATAACGCGCCCGCTGCTCAATTTATTACATATAAAAAGCACTTACATTGACGACCAGCAGCTAAAAAAACTCGATACTTCTGCAAACTGTTTAAGTCTGGAACAGCTTATTCCTGCCGCAAGTGCCCATATCGACATTAGCACCTTAAGCATGATAATCGCTATTCCGCAGGCAGCATTACAGCATCAGGCACAAAATGAAGTTGATCCTTCTTTGTGGCAACGAGGAATTAATGCTCTTATTTTAAACTATAACGCTAACTACTATCAGTCAAAGCAGGATGGTAGCGCGTTTAACTCCTTATATAACAGCAATAATATTGGCCTGAATATCCATGGTTTTCATTTCCGCCATCTGGGATCGCTGAACTGGCAAACTGAGAGCAGCACGCACTATCAAAACCTGCGCAATTATGTTGAGCGTGATATCAGTTCAATCCGGTCGCGCATTACTGTGGGAGACGCCGATACCAGCGGCAATCTTTTTGATAGCTTTTCATTCCGCGGCTTAACACTGCGCAGCGTCGACGCCATGCTGCCAGATTCGCGGCGCGGCTATGCTCCCGCCATTAGAGGCGTGGCTCAGACCCATGCCCGCGTTAGCGTGCGGCAGAATAACGTGCTGCTGTATGAAACCACCGTCCCTCCTGGCCCCTTTAGCTTCGACGACCTTTATCCTACCGGCTATGGTGGAGACCTGGTGGTCACCATAAGGGAATCCGATGGCCAGATAAGTCAATTTATGGTGCCTTACGCTTCTATTCCCCAGCTGGTGCGTCAGGGAACAACACTGTTTAGCATTACCGCCGGTACGCTGCGTAATATGAATCTGTCCAACACGGAAACCGTCGCCCAGGCCACGCTGCAACGGGGGGTCAGTAACCTTGTGACCAGCTATGGCGGTATCTTAACCACGCGTAATTATCACGCTTTCCTGCTGGGCGGCGCAGTCGGCACGTCAATGGGGGCGCTGGCGCTGGATGTCAGCCAGGCACAAACGGTCAGCCGCAGTAAGCGCCTTTCAGGTCAAAGCTATCGAATGACCTACAGCAAAGAGTTTAATCAGAGCAGCAGTAGCGTATCTGTCGCCGCCTGGCGCTTCTCATCTTCCGGTTATCTGGGCCTGAATGATGCGATGCACTGGATAGATAACCGGCGGCGTAACGTCCCCTCTTCCTGCGATGATGCAAAGCAGGCGCAGCGTAGCCGTCTCTCCATCAGCCTTTCACAGACTCTGCCTGAAAGCTGGGGGCAAATGTATCTGACTGCAATCAGGCAGAATTACTGGCGCAATAATGGCAATGACAACCAGCTTCAGGCGGGATACAGCAATGCGTTTCGCTCGCTGAGTTGGTCACTCTCGGTAAACCGCTTGAGTTCACGCGATGGGGGAGAGACTCAATTTTCTCTCGGCTTCTCACTGCCGCTGGGCAGCGACATGCAGGATACCAGCATGAACCTGAACGTTAACCACGACGCCCAGGGATTATCCAGCCAGGTTAATCTCAGCAGTTCACTGGGAGCAGAACAGCAGTTTGATTACAACGTTGGAATAAGCCAGGATCGCCAGCAGGGAGCCAGCGCCAATACGGTCGCCAGCTGGCACTCAGCCTGGAGCACCTTGCAAGGCAGCTATGAAGCTGGCAACCATAGCCACTCATGGTCCGGGGGTCTCAGCGGGGCGCTGGTAGCACTGCCTGATGGCGTGATTTTCAGTCCCTGGTACAGCGAAACCATGGCGCTGGTCGATGCGCCTTACGCTAAGGGCGCCACGGTGGAAGGTCACTCTGGCCTGAAGCTCAATGATCAGGGACGTGCACTCGTTCCCTATATGATTGCCTACCACCTCAATGAGATCGTCCTCGACCCACAAGGGTTACCGCCAGATGTGGAGCTAAAGAGCACCCGTCAGCAGAGCGCACCATATGCAGGTGCGCTGGTTAAAGTTAAGTTTGCCACCACGCGCGGTCGGGCTGTGTTAATCCATTCTACCCACTCCGATGGTCAGAGCCTGCCGTTTGGTGCCAGCGTGAGTGATGAACGGGGGAATAACCTCGGATTGGTTGCTCAGGGCGATATGATCTATGTCCGTCTACCAGAGGGACGTTCTCGTCTGGTGGTCAAATCCGGCGAAACAACCGTCTGCACGCTGACCGTTACTCTTCCCCCGCACCAGCAGCTGGAAAACGGCTTTGAACGGTTTAACACACCCTGCCTGCCTGCTAACGCCCGATCGTAACGAGATGAGATTGATGAATTATCGATACTATTTACTGCTGTTTGCCGCCGTTGCGCTCGCACCGTTCAGTTTGCCGACCCAAGCCGGCTCGCTGAAATGTGTCACAGAGCGGCGAGGCGCTTTCCCGCTGGTGGTGTTCAACGCCGGCAACGCGCTGAAATTATCCTCTTCACTGCCAATGGGAGCTACGGTGTTTAACCAGAGCTACACTATCACCGCCTGGTGCAGTATCAGCGACCCTCAGCAGCAGGGAAATGAACTGGCCTTATTCATTCGCCGTAACGGCAGTAAAATACTCGGTAACGGCTTAACGCTGATCACCACGCTAAATGGCGATCGGGGTAGCGATGATGGCGTAGTCAGTACCGGCGTGATGATTACCAATCATAATGCTGCGGCTGGTCTCCCGCATAGTACCTGGCAACGAGCCAGCTTTGGCGTCACCGTTGAAATTGTTAAATCCGGGCAAACGCCGGAACGCCCTGAGCAGGTAACGCCAATTAACTCACGCATTTCACTATTTGATATTGGCTCCGACAACGGCGGAAAAAAAGCGAACTATCAGATGCTGGATGCCGAAAAGTGGCTGAGCTTCAAAGCAAAGAGCTGTAAAGTCCAGGGACCTGCGTCCTTTAGCGTTTCGCTAGGTACCATCAGGATCAGACAAGACCGGGGTTTCGGTTCAGCTATCGGTTCCACTAGCGAGGGTAAAACATTCGCGCTTAACTTTATTTGCGATACGGATGTTTCGGGCAATTTTAATGTGATGCTGCGGCTCGATGGTCAAACCCCAGCAGGTGGGGCAAAACAGGGATTGATCAGCCTGAACAGCCAGGTTCACAGCGCCAGCGGCGTCGCGATACAAATCTTACATGCTGCCAGTGGCTTTCCGGTAGATATTGGCAACAGCTGGAAAATCGGCAGTTATCCTCTTGCCCGCCGTACCATAGAAGTGCCGTTGCTTGCACGCTACTACCAATTGACACCGGGCATTACTCCCGGAAAGGCTACCGGCATACTCACCTGGACAATCAGCTATCTGTAAACGGTGCACGTTAAAAAAAAGTCGGAAAGCGACACGATTAAGCCGCCCTGCTCTACCTATCCCCGGCCGGGATTGTTATCATGCTCTATTACCCTCTGTGGTCCGGCGCGCCCCGGATAATGACTCTGACTGAAGGACTTCGCCATGCAACCTTTGAGTGGCCCTGGTGCGCCGATTCCCGGCGATCGACCGACGATCGATGCCCAAAAGGGCACATCGCGCCCCGGCCCTGGCGATCAACCTCTTACGCCCGCACAGCGCACCACGCTGGAGCGCCTGATCGTCAAGATCATGTCGCTCAGCACGCTGAAATCCCCCGAGCTGTGGGCTGGCCTGCGCCATGAGGTCGGCGTAAAAAATGATGCGGGCCTGCTGGCGCGCCATTTTCCTCCGGCAGAACAGTTCCTCAATACGCGTTTGTCACAGGTGCAAAACACCCACGCCACGCGCCAGCTGTTACAGCAGCTGACCGACCTGCTGCCCACCGGGAATAACCGCCAGGCGGTGAGCGACTTTATCCGTCAGCAGTTTGGTCATACGGTCTTAAGCTCGCTCAACCCTGACCAGCTGCGTCAGGTGCTGACCATGCTGCAGAACGGGCAGATGGCGATCCCACAGCCGCAGCAGACGCGCAGCAGCGATCGCAGCCTGCTGCCAGCCGAGCATCAGACGCTGAACCAGCAGATTTCGCGCCTTGCCGCCGCCACCGGCGAGCAGCCGGTCAAACTGTGGGCTTCCGTACTGAAGGTGATGAACCTGCACAGCGGTGATCCTATCCCCTCGCGCGCCTTCCCGCTGCTCAACCAGTATCTGCAGGCCAGCCAGACGCTTAGCCAGCATAGCGCACCGACGCTAACGCAGCTGATTGCCACCCTGAAGCAGCCGCCGGATGTGGGCGAGCAGCGTATGCTGGAGGATTACAGCCAGCAGCGCTTCAGCATTGCGCCACAAACGGTGCTCAGCCCGACTCAGGCACAGGACCTGCTCAATCTGCTGTTCAGCCGCCGCGCAGAGCGTTTGCAGGAACAGCCGCTGGCCGACAGCGAGCTGAATCCAAAACCGATTGCAGCGCCAATCTGGGGTACGCTGCCGCCGATGTTGCAGCCGCTGGCGAATCGTCCGGTGTTTACCGCCTTTGCCATGCTGATCCTGCTGGTTCTGGTGCTGTGGATGCTGTTCTGATTTAGCGCCTTATCAGGGCTGGCGCCAACGCGGCGCCAGCTCTTCTTCTCAGGCCACTTCCTCTACCGGCTTGCCGCCAAAGCGGTCGCGCATAATCTGCTCGATCTCCTCCAGGCTCTTACCTCTTGTCTCCGGCAGCATCAGCGCCACAAAGGCCAGTGAGCCGATGTTAATGATGGCGAAAATAAAGAACGTTTTGCTGCCGGCAAACGCCATTAGCGGCGGGAAGCAGAAAGCGACCAGCGCATTAAAAATCCACTGTAATGACACCGCGGTGCCCGTCAGCGCCCCGCGCAGCTGCATCGGGAACAGTTCGGACATCAGCAGCCAGTAGACGGGTGAAATGCACATCTGCATAAAGAACAGGAACATCAGAATAAAGGCCAGCGCCAGATAGCTTTGGGTTAAACCGGCTGGCACCAGCGTCATCACCAGCCCTAACATCAGCTGGGCGGCGATAACAAAGAACAGCCCGGTCATCAGCATTTTACGGCGTGGGAAGCGGCTAACCGCCCAAATACCCACGAAGGTGGCAATCACGGAAACCACACCGTTGCCAATCGTGGCGGCGATAGAGGCGCTGGTTCCCAGCCCGGTCGACTTCAGGATAATCGGCGTGTAGTACATAAAGGCATTGACCCCGGTGAACTGGATAACGAAACCCAGCCCGATGCCGATCATCAACAGGCGCAGCACCCATTTTTCCTTAATCAGGGTCATCACGTCCGGCCCACGCTCGGCCTTACGCGCCTGTTTTTTCATCTCGCGCATCTCCTTACGCACCTCTCGCGGAGTTTCACGCAGGTACTTCAGGATGTTTTTTGCCTCCTGCAGTCGCCCTTCGGCCACCATCCAGTGCGGGGATGCCGGAACAAAAAAGGTGCCGATAAACAGCAGCAGGCCGGGGATCATGGCGATAGCCAGCATATAGCGCCACAGGTGTTCGTCATGCAGCAGATAGCTGAGCAGAGTGCTGGCAACGTAGGCCACCAGCTGGCCGGTGACAATCATCAGCTCATTACGGCTCACCAGTGGAGCCCTTAATTTCGGACCGGCGATCTCAGCAATAAACACCGGCACGGTGGCCGACCCGCCGCCAACGGCGATACCGAGCAGAAAACGCATCGCCACCATCACCGAAATCGACGGTGCAAGAGCAGTACCGAGGGAGCCGGCAACAAACAGCACGGCGAGGCTGCGTAGCGTGATGCGGCGGCCAAACTTGTCGGAGAAGAAACCACTGAGGAAGGAACCGAGCGCGGCGCCAAACACCAGTGAAGAGGCGACCAGCCCTTCAGTAAACGAGTTTAAGCCCAGCCCGCCCTGTGCCGCAGGCGCGGACATATAGGGTAAAGCCCCGGAGATAATACCGGTGTCGTAACCAAAGGCCAGCGCGCCCATGGTGGCGACGAGCACCACAAAGAAAATTCGCTGTTTAACAATCGTCGCGCGCGAGGACTCATCGGCTTCCGAGGAGTCTGAGGAGGTTGTGTTCATATGATCCCTGAATAAGAAGAAAAGTCTGTGGCGCTCACATTTATTGTGGAAAAGGCGCTAAACGGTGAGTCGCGCAAAAAGTGTAGACTCCGTCACAGTTTTCGACAAATTCAAAAGTCATTTAACATCCGCAGTCGCTTAGAGCGGCAGCGGCGGGCCACTGCCCCGCGTTATCTCCTGTCACGATCGGATGGCTATCGCGCTGCCAAAAATCCAGCCCGCCGATCAGCTCTTTCACCTGAAAACCCGCAGCAGCCAGCTTCCAGGCTCCTTTGGTCGAACCGTTACAGCCAATGCCGTCACAGTAGGTGATATACACCTTTTCGCGCGCCAGTGCGGCCAGGGTCTCTGCCGTCATGGTGCGATGGGGAAAGCTGAGCGCCCCGGCTATATGCCCGGCGCGGTACTGCTGTGCGGAGCGCACATCCAGCACCACAATCGCCGCGATGCCCGCAGCAAGGTCCTGCGCCACATCCCAGGCATCGGCGTAATGCGCCAGTTTGTCACGCAGCCACGCTTCACTCTGCGCGGGGGATGGCGGGGGAAACTGTAAAACGGCTGAAAATGGGTTCATCTCATGCTCCGGTTCGGGTTAATGTTGTTATCTTAATGCGAATGGGTCTTTACAATAAGACCGATTAAGCCACTACGATAAGGCCAATATGCCCACTGTTACCGTGCCGTTTCCTGCCCTGTTTAGTCGTCAGAATGCCACCACCCTGCGCGAGAAAGTGTGCGCGATGCTGCGTCAGGCCATCGTCGACGGCTCACTGCCAACCGCGGCACGCCTGCCCTCTTCTCGCGTGCTGGCCAGCGATTTGTCGCTGTCGCGCATCACGGTTGAAGCAGCTTACAGCCAGCTGGAGAGTGAAGGCTATCTGACGCGTCAGACCGGGCGCGGAACGTTTGTCGCTGTTGCGCCCGTGCCGCCGCCGCGCCGCCGCCCGCCCGTGGCTGCCCCGCTTCTTTCCCTGCGCGGGCAGCAGATCGTCGCCGACGGCGGCTGTGAAGATCCGCCGTTTCCTCAAGCGTTTGCAGCCGGATCGCCAGACCTGCGCGCGTTTCCGCAGCGGATATGGCGTAGACTGACGCAGCAGCGCCTGCGGCTGGATGGCGAAAGCCTGATGCGCTACGGCGATCCGCTCGGCCTGCCGGCGCTGCGCCAGGCGGTGGCGCACTATCTGGCGCAGTCTCGCGGGGTGCGCTGCCACGCCGAACAGGTGGTGATCCTCACCAGTTCCCAGCAGGCACTGCAGATGATCGCCCTGCTGCTGTGCGATAGCGGCGACAGCGTTTGGCTGGAGGATCCGGGCTATCTCGGGGCCTGGCAGGCGTTTAGCAGCAGCGGCGCGCAGGTCAGCGGCATCGCTTGCGATGAGAGTGGCGCGATTATTCCGGGTGGAGATGCGCCAAAGCTGGTGTATCTCACGCCATCCCATCAATATCCCACCGGCGTGACGCTAGCGCTGGAGCGGCGCCTGGCGTGGCTGGCTTTTGCCCGCCAACAGCAGTGCTGGCTGATAGAAGATGATTATGATAGCGAGTTTCACTACGACCAGCGCCCGATGCCCGCCTTACAGGGTCTGGAAGAGGATGCCCGGGTGCTGTATCTCGGCACCTTCTCCAAAGTGCTGTTTCCCTCTTTGCGGCTGGCGTATCTGGTGGTGCCCGATGCATTAATCGAACCATTACGCCGCCTGCGCAGCATTATCGACGGGCACAGCGCGCAGCTGATGCAGGCGGTGACGGCAGATTTTATTCACCACGGTCACTTTGCCGCGCACCTGCGCCTGATGCGCCAGCTGTATGCCAGCCGCCGCAATCTGCTGGTCAATGAGGTGAATGACAAACTCGCCGATCGCCTTACGCTATTCCCACATCAGGGCGGTTTACAGCTGGCGGTCGGGCTGAAAATGGGCAGTGAACAGCAGCTGACGCAGCAGGCAGCGCAGCACGGCCTGCTGCTGCCGCGCCTGTCTCCGCTTTATCAGCAGCAGCCAGCGCAGGCGGGCTGGATGCTGGGATATTCCGCCCTGCAGCCGGCGGAGATCGTCCAGGCAGTGACACGGCTTAGCCGCCTGGATTGGTCAACCCCGCGCGGGCAAAGCTGAAGGTGACGGCAATACCCAGCGCGGCGCAGACCGCACCGGCAATGTACACCGAACCGTAGCCGAGACCGGTGGCCAGCAGCCCGGTAAGCGGGCCGGTGATGCCATAAGCGATATCCTGAAACGCCGAAAAACCGCCTAGCGCGGTGCCACGCACCTGCGGCGCCACCCGTTTTAGCACCTCAACTCCCAGCGCCGGGAACACCAGCGAACAGCCGCAGCCGGTCAAAGCCGCCCCTGCCAGGGCTATCCAGCCGTTCGGGGCCATGCCCAGCAGCAGCAGGCCAAGCGCTTCCACCATCAATGAAATCAGCGCCACGCGCGTGCCGCCCAGCCGATCCGGCAGGCCGCCAAACAGCACGCGCACCAGCACAAAGGCTACGCCAAACGCGGTTAAAGCAAACCCGGCATTGCCCCACTGGCGATCGGCGAAATAGAGCGAGGTGAAGGTGCCAATCACCGCAAAGCCTGCCCCCTGAAGTGCCAACGCAGATCCCGGCTGTGCAATCTGCCCAACCACTTTCCACAGTGACGGTCGCTCACCACCGTGTACCGGTACGGCGCGCACGCCAAGGTTGAACAGCAGCGCCGCCAGCGGCAGCAGAATAGTGGCAATGCCCAGCAGTGCAAAACCGCCGTGGCTGTATAACAGCAGCCCGAGCGGTGCTCCTGCAGCCAGCGCGCCATAAATGGCCATGCCGTTCCACGACATCACCTGGCCGCCGCGTGTCGCGCCCACCAGCCCCATACCCCAGGTCAGATTGCCGGTCAGCAGCTGGCTTTCACCAAAGCCCAGCAGCAGGCGCCCGGCCACCAGCAGGGCAAATTTAGCCATTACCGGCAGCGGCAGCAGTGCCGCCAGCAGATAGGCAACCCCAACCAGCGCCAGCGCCAGCATGCCCTGTAGCGTTGAGCGTTTTGCCCCGCGCTGATCGGCCAGCCTTCCGGCATAGCCACGCGTTAGCAGCGTGGCAAAAAACTGGATGCCTACCGCAACGCCCACCAGAAAGTTGTTCAGCCCCAGCACCTGGTGAACATAAAGCGGGATCACCGGCAGCGCGAGGCCCGCCGTCAGGTAGGTGAGAAATACGGCAAATGAGATGCGCGCCAGCGCAGTCGTGGCCTGCGCCGGGCGTTGGTCGATACGGCTGGACATCGTTAACTCCTCCTGAGAGAACCGGGGCACGGCCTGTGCCACAGATGGTTATGGAATTTTATTTTCAAAGACAACCAGAGTGGCTAAATAGTTTCAAATCGTCAACGCTATTAACCGCCCGCGCTGGAATGTAACCCAGTTACGTGCCTTATTACCTGCGGTAGCTAAACAACCAGACCAGGCTCAGGCATAAAATCGCGATATGCGCCGCATTTCGCTGACAAAAATAGCGGCTGTTTGAGATTAGAGTACCACTTTCACTCAGGCCGGGAAGCGCCCTGCGGGTAATTGTTACCAAAATGATAACAGGCAAAAAAATTAACAATAATGAAACAATAAGATCTCAGTAAACTTCCTACAATCACGCCGAAAATAACAACTTATTAACAGATTTAACTACATAATTTAACTTTAAAGGTCACAGATCACACTTTCCATCATTGCCCACTTCTTCGCCAAAATCTTATTGCTATCGTGAGCCGGTGGTGAAATCCACCCTCATACCTGACGAAAACAACGATCTGGATAACAAGGTACTGCTATGAAATTTAACCTCGCGTTACTCAATGCATGTGTCGTATCCGCCTGCATGTTATTAGCAACACCCGTGCTGGCAGCAGAAAAACATGATATCGCCGTCGTGGCAAAAGTCACAGGCATTCCGTGGTTTACCCGGATGGCGGTGGGCGTGGACGAAGCGGCGAAAAAGCTCGACGTCAATGCTTACCAGGTTGGCGGCTCCACGGCCGATCCGGCGCAGCAGGTAAAGGTGATTGAGGACCTGATCGCCAAAAAAGTCGACGCAATCATCGTGGTGCCCAATGACGCCAAAGTCCTTGAGCCCGTGCTGAAAAAAGCGCGTGACCAGGGCATCGTAGTGCTGACCCATGAATCCCCGGACCAGCAGATTGGTCAGTGGGATATTGAAACCATCGACAGCACTAAATATGCCGAAAAGAATATGGATGAGCTGGCGAGCGCGATGGGTGGCAAGGGCGGATACGCCATTTACGTTGGCTCGCTGACCGTGCCGCTGCACAATGCCTGGGCCGATGCGGCCATCAAATACCAGAAAGAGAAATACCCGGAAATGCACGAAGTGACCGCGCGCCTGCCGGTGGCGGAGAGCATCGACAAATCCTATGCCACTACGCTCGACCTGATGCGCACCTACCCTGACCTCAAGGGCATCATCGGTTTTGGCTCGCTTGGCCCAATCGGTGCCGGACAGGCGGTGAAAAGTAAACGGGCGAAAAACAAGATCGCCGTGGTGGGTATCGCGATGCCTGCTCAGGCTGCGCCTTACCTGATGAGCGGCGATATCAAAAAAGCCCTGCTGTGGGATCCAAAAGATGCCGGTTTCGCCCTGGTCAGCCTGGCGGATCAGCTGCTGGATGGCAAACAGGTGACGCCTGACCTGACCATCGACGGCCTGGGCAAAGCGGATGTTGATATGCAGCATCACGTTATCCGCTTCAACCGCATTCTGGAAGTGACCAAAGATAACGCTAAATCCCTCGGTTTTTGATTGTTTCGGGCCGGCGACTGTCGGCCCTCACCCACTCCAGGGCGATGAATGATGGCCACACAAACTCCTTTTATATCGTTGGAAAAAATCAGCAAATCGTTTCCCGGCGTGCGTGCGCTGGATAACGTCACGCTGACGCTGAACCGCGGCGAAGTACACTGCCTGGCCGGGCAAAACGGCTGTGGCAAAAGTACCCTGATCAAAGTCATTTCCGGGGTATATCACCCCGACAAAGGCTCGCATATCAGCGTTGACGGCAAGCGCTTTAACCAGCTCAGCCCTGCCCTGTCGGCGTATTACGGCGTGCAGGTGATCTACCAGGATCTGTCGCTGTTTCCCAATTTATCGGTGATGGAGAACATCGCGGTCCACCGCTATCTGCCGGGCGGCAGCTTCTGGGTGAATCGCCGTGCCATGCGGCAGCTGGCGCTGGAGACCATGCAGCGTATCGGCGTTAGTCTCGACCCGGCGCGCAAAGTAGAAAAACTGTCGATCGCCGACCGGCAGCTGGTGGCGATCTGCCGGGCGCTGGCCGCCGATGCCAGCCTGGTGATCATGGATGAGCCCACCGCCTCACTGACGCGCCATGAGGTTAATGGCCTGCTGCGCGTGGTGCGTGAGCTAAAGGCCGCCGGGATCTGCGTGGTGTTCGTCAGCCATAAGCTGGATGAGGTGATGGAGGTTTCGGACCGCATCAGCGTGATCCGCGACGGCAAGCTGGTCGGCACCTATGCCGCCAGTGAACTGGACGGTGATGAACTGGCGTTCCTGATGACCGGCCAGCGCTTCAGCTTCAGCCACCTGCCGGAGCGGGCCGACCGCAGCGAAACCCCGCTGCTGGAAGTGCGCAACCTCTCCCGGCGCAACCAGTATCAGCAGATTAACCTGCAGCTAAGACGCGGCGAGATCACCGCCATCGTCGGCCTGCTGGGTGCCGGGCGCACCGAGCTGTGCCTGTCGCTGTTTGGCCTTTCGCGCCCGGACAGCGGCGAAATGCTGATAGACGGTAAGCCAGTCAGGCTGCGCCATAATCGCGACGCTATCCGCCACGGCATTGCTTACGTTTCGGAAGATCGTCAGAGCGAAGGGCTGATTATGCCGCAGTCGATCTTCGATAACCTGCTGGTGCCGGTGTTTGGCCGCCTGCGCGGTCGACTCGGCTTGATGGATCGCGCGCAGGCGCGCCACCAGGTGGCCTCACTCATCCGCGAGCTCAATATCAAAGTGTCCGACAGCCAGCTGCCGGTTCAAACGCTTTCCGGCGGCAACGCCCAGCGCGTGGCGATCGGTAAATGGGTGGCGACGCAGCCCAAAGTGCTGATCCTCGACTCGCCGACCGTCGGCGTCGATATTGCTAATAAAGAGGGGATCTATCGCATTGCCCGCGAGCTGGCCGATTCCGGTATGGCGGTGCTGATGATATGCGATGAGATCCCGGAAGCTTACTACAACAGTCATCGCGTACTGGTGATGCGCAAAGGCGAGCTGGTTGCCAGCTTCGCGCCCCATCAGTGCAGCGAAGAGGAGATTGCCGGGGTGGTTAATGAATAACAAGCTGCGTCACTTGATCAGCCACCATGAGTTCTGGCTGGGTCTGTTAATTGTCCTGCTGGCGCTGGGACTAAGCCTGCGCACCAGCGAATTTCTCACTCTCGGCAACCTGACCGACGTGGCCACCAGCTATGCCATTCTCGGCATTCTCGCCTGCGGCCTGTTTGTGGTGCTGATCGCCGGAGGCATCGATATCTCCTTCCCGGCGATGACCGCCATCGCGCAGTACGTGATGGCCAGCACCCTGCTGGCGCACGGCGGCAATTTCTTCAGCGCCTTTGCCATTGCCATCGGCTGCGGGCTGCTGCTCGGCATGGTTAACGGGCTGCTGGTATACCTGCTGAGGGTGCCGGCAATTATTATCACCATCGCCACGCTCAACCTGTTCTATGGCCTGCTGGTGTGGATGACCAACGGCACCTGGCTGTACGGCTTCCCGGAATGGTTTATGAACGGCATTAACTGGCTCTCCTTTACCGCTTCGGACGGCTATGAATATGGCCTGACGCTGCCGCTGCTCTGCCTGCTGGGCGTCTTTGTGCTGACTGGTGTGCTGATGAACTTTACCCGCTTCGGGCGGCAGATCTACGCGATGGGCGGTAACCGCGAATCCGCTTCGCGCCTCGGCATCAACCTGCGCAGCCTGCATCTGGCGGTTTACGGATATATGGGCGTGCTGGCGGGCGTCGCGGCCGTGGTTCAGGCACAGACCACGCAGTCGGTAGCACCGAACTCGCTGGTCGGCTACGAGCTGACAGTGCTGGCGGCGGTCGTGCTGGGAGGAGCCAGTATGAGCGGCGGGCGAGGAACGCTGATTGGTACCCTGCTCGGCGTATTACTACTGGCCTTCCTGCAAAACGGCCTGACGCTGATGGCGGTGTCATCCTACTGGCACATGGTGTTCAGCGGAGTGATTATTCTGGTGAGCGTCAGCGCGACGGCGTGGAACGAGAAACACCAGCTGGCGAAGGGGAACTGAGATGCAGACATTACTGAATAAACTGCCGGGCGACCGCATCATCCGGCTGCAGCTGCTGATGATGGTGGTGGTGCTGGCGCTGTTTTCCCTGACGCTTGGCGGACGCTTCTTTAGCAACGGCAACTTTCAGTCTATCGCCAGCCAGCTGCCGGTGCTGGGGCTGCTGGCATTAGGCATGGCAGTGACCATGCTGACCGGCGGCATTAATCTGTCGATTATTGCCAGTGCCAATGCCTGCTCGCTGGTGATGGCGGCACTGATTGTCGCCCATCCGGAACAGCCGCTGTGGCTGGCCCTGGCGCTGCTGGCCGGCCTGCTGACGGCTGTAGCGATTGGCGTGCTTAACGGTGTGCTGATTGCAGTGGTGGGCGTTTCGCCAATTCTGGCAACGCTCGGCACCATGACGTTGATTGCCGGGCTGAATATCCTGCTGTCGAACGGCGCGGTAATCTCTGGCTTCCCGCCGCTGATCCAGATGCTCGGCAACGGGGATATCGCCGGCATCCCGCTCTCGCTGTTGATCTTCCTGCTGGTCGCTGCGCTGGTGTGGCTGCTGCTGGAACGCACCACGCTCGGGCGCAGCATTCTGCTCATCGGTTCGAATCAGAAGGCCACGCGCTTTAGCGGGGTGAACACCACCCGCGTGATTATCACCGTGTATGTCCTCTCCGCGTTGATGAGCTGGGGAGCCGCGCTGCTGATGATGTCGATGTTTAACTCTGCCAAGGCAGGTTATGGCGAGTCATGGCTGCTGGTCACCATCCTCGCCTCCGTGCTCGGCGGCATCAATCCTGACGGCGGCTTTGGCCGTATTCCCGGGCTGGTGCTGGCGCTGATTGTGTTACAGATGATTGAAAGTGGACTGAATCTGCTGGGGGTGAGTAGCTACCTCACCATGGCACTTTGGGGTGGCGTACTGATCCTGTTTATTGCGTTGCAAAATCGCAGAACCTGACGACTGAGGATAAAAATGGCGAGCTATTACATTGGTGTGGATGTGGGAACGGGCAGCGCACGCGCGGGGATTTTCGATATCACCGGGCGCATGATGGGCCAGGCCAGCCGTGAAATTGAGATGTATCGCCCACAGGCCAATTTTGTCGAGCAGTCCTCCGACAATATCTGGCAGGCGGTTTGCCAGGCGGTGCGCGATGCGATTAACCAGAGCAATATTAACCCGGTGCAGATTAAAGGGCTGGGCTTTGATGCCACCTGTTCGCTGGTGGTACTGGATAAAGAAGGCAAGCCGCTGACGGTCAGTCCGTCCGGTCGTAATGAGCAGAACATCATCGTCTGGATGGACCACCGCGCCATCGTGCAGGCCGAGCGCATTAATGCCTTAAAACATCCGGTGCTCGATTACGTGGGTGGCGTAATCTCCCCGGAGATGCAGACTCCGAAGCTGCTGTGGCTGAAACAGCATATGCCCGCCAGCTGGCAGAATATCGGCCATCTGTTCGACCTGCCCGACTTCCTGACCTGGCGCGCCACGGCGGACGAAACCCGCTCGCTCTGTTCGCTGGTGTGTAAATGGACCTACCTTGCCCACCAGGACGGCTGGGATGCCAGCTACTTTAAACAGATTGGGCTGGATGACCTGCTGGAGCGCGACGCGGCTAAAATTGGCAGTGAAGTGAAAAGCATGGGCGAACCGCTTGGGCGAGGGCTGACCCAGCGCGCCGCCAGCGAGCTTGGCCTGTTGCCCGGCACGGCGGTTAGCGCCTCGATCATTGATGCGCACGCTGGCAGCCTTGGCACCCTGGGTGCCGCCGGGCCGTCCGGCGAGCTGGCTGATTTTGACCGCCGCATCGCGCTTATTGGCGGCACCTCCACCGGTCATATGGCGATCTCCCGCGAGCCGCGCTTTATCAAAGGTGTTTGGGGGCCCTACTTCTCGGCGGTGCTGCCAGACTTTTGGTTGAATGAAGGCGGCCAGTCAGCAACCGGGGCGCTGATCGACCACGTTATCCAATCGCACCCCTGCTACGCCACGCTGCGCGAACAGGGAAAAACTCAGGATAAAACCATTTATGAAGTGCTGAATGGCCTGCTGCGCAGTATGGCGGGTGAAGCGGATAAGATCGCCTTTCTCACGCAGGATATCCATATGCTGCCCTATTTCCACGGCAACCGTTCGCCGCGGGCGAATCCGAATCTGACCGGAATGCTGACCGGATTGAAGCTGTCGCGTACCCCGGAAGATATGGCGCTCCATTATCTGGCCACCATTCAGGCGATTGCGCTCGGCACGCGTCACATTATTGAGACCATGAACCAGACGGGTTACAGCATCGATACCATTATGGCCAGCGGTGGCGGCACGAAAAACCCAATTTTCGTGCAGGAGCATGCCAACGCCACCGGCTGCACGATGCTGCTGGCGGAAGAGAGCGAATCAATGCTGCTGGGCAGCGCGATGATGGGCACGGTGGCTGCAGGCGTATATGACTCACTGCCGGAAGCCATGAATGCCATGAGCCGGATTGGCAAAACCGTCACCCCGCAAACCAACGAAATCAAACGCTACTACGATCGTAAATACCGCGTGTTCCGTGAGATGTATCACGACCATATGAAATATCAGCAGATGATGCAGGAGGCCTGATGGATGCCCAACAGAGCTGGCAGCAGGCCTGCGCGGGCTGGCAAAGTTATCGGCAAGCGCTGAGCGCGCTGGAGCAGCAGCTCGACCGTCAGCAGTGGCAGGCGGTGCTTGATGCCCTTGCCCACTGTCGCGGAAAAATCGCCGTCACCGGCATCGGCACTTCCGGCATCGCGGCGCGTAAAATCGCCCATATGCTGGCCTGCGTTGAGCACCCTGCCATCTGGCTGAGCGCCGCCGATGCTGCGCACGGTGACATCGGTTTTCTGCGCGCCGATGACGTGCTGATTATGCTGTCGCGCGGCGGCAATTCCGATGAGCTGACGCGCCTGCTGCCGACGCTTAAAGCCAAAGGCACCCTGCTGATTAGCGTGACCGAAAACGCTGATTCGGCGATTGCCCACGCGGCAGATTTGCTGCTGCTCATGCCGAAAACGCAGGAGATCGACCCGCTAAACATGCTGGCGACCACCTCCATCATCAGCGTACTGGCGGTGTTCGATGCGATGATTGCCGTGCTGATGGAATACAGCGGCTATGACAGGCAAACACTGCTGGCGGTGCACCCGGGCGGCAATGTCGGGAAGATCCTGCGCGAAGAGCAATAGAAAGGGTGCTTAAGGACAGTGCATCGCCACACCGAAAAGGCGGGATTGCTCCCGCCTCCGGCTGCTCTTACTTCTGCGGGTTGCAGGCCATAAACGCAGCCACCTCTGCGATACCGGTGCGGATCCGCACCTCACACAGGTCCTTCCTCGTCACCAGAACGGCGGCCAGCGCCGTCATACAGAGGATGATAAGGGCGATAAAGATCGCCTTGTGCTGTTTCATGGTTGCTCTCCTTGTCTTTCGACGGGTAAGAGGCTAACCTGATGTTGCTAGGCATCGGATAGGCCTCGGGTTGATTGAAAAATCACTCGGGGCTTTTCTCTTTCTGCCGTCTGCAAACAGCATGCTTAAGGCAGAAAGCCTCAAGCACCCGCGGGAATAATACAAACCTCACATTTAATATCTGCGGCAAACGTGCGCAGGCCGCCGGATATTCTCATTATTGAGAGCATCAGCAGCTGCGGACGGGAATGGAGAAAGGGTGCTTAAAGACAGTGCATCGCCACACCGAAAAGGCGGGATTGCTCCCGCCTCCGGCTGCTCTTACTTCTGCGGGTCGCAGGCCATAAACGCAGCCACCTCCGTAGTATTAGTGCGGATCCGGAACTCACAGAGATCCTTCCTCGACACCAGAACGGCGGCCAGCGCCGTCATACAGACAATGATAAGGGCGATAAAGATCGCCTTGTGCTGTTTCATGGTTGCTCTCCTTGTCTTGCGACGGGTAAGAGGCTAACCTGATGTTGCTAAGCATAGGATAGGCCTCGGGTTGATTGAAAAATCACTCGGGGCTTTTCTCTTTCTGCCGTTTGCAAACAGCATGCTTAAGGCAGAAAGCCTCAAGCACCCGCAGGCATAGTACGTCTCTCACGCTTTATATCTGCTGAATAAGTGCGCAAAAAAGGAAAGCGCGGTTGCTCTGTGCTAGCCTGCTGATATTCAACGATGACGGATGCTGGCAATGGACGGACAACAGATACAGAAAATCGCGATGCGCATCGCACAGGCGTTACCCGCTGCTGAGCTGTGCTACCCGTTCGGGCCGGAGTATGAAGTGTTCAAGGTCCGCGGCAAGATGTTTGCTCTGATGGCACAGGTGCGCGGCGAGAGGGTTGTAAACCTGAAATGCCGCCCGCAAGATGGCGAACTGCATCGCGTGATTTATGACAGCATCCACGCCGGCTACCATATGAATAAGCGCCACTGGATTTCGATTTATGCCGGAGAGCAGATAAGCGAAGGATTGATCAAACAGCTGGTGGAAGAGTCATACGACCTGGTGGTTGCCGGGCTGCCGAAGCGCTTACGGCCAATGGAAAAACGCTGATTTACCTGAGAGGTAAAAAAAGGGGAGACTTTACAGTCTCCCCTTTTTATTTCGGCAGATTACGCCAGTTTGCGCATCACCAGGGTGGCGTTGGTGCCACCGAAACCGAAGCTGTTTGACATCACGGTGGTCAGCTTACGCTCGGTAGGCTTCATCACGATGTCCAGGCCTTCGGCCGCCGGGTCCAGCTCATCAATGTTGATGCTTGGTGCAACGAAACCGTGCTCCAGCATCAGCAGTGAATAGATAGCTTCCTGCACGCCAGCGGCACCCAGAGAGTGGCCGGTCATGGCTTTAGTGGCTGACATGGCCGGGGTTTTGTCCGGGAACACGGCGCGAATTGCGCCAAGCTCTTTCACGTCGCCAACCGGGGTAGAGGTACCGTGGGTGTTCAGGTAGTCGATTGGGGTATCCACGCCTTCCATCGCCATACGCATGCAGCGCATTGCGCCTTCACCTGATGGAGCCACCATATCAGCCCCGTCAGAGGTTGCGCCGTAGCCGACGATTTCAGCGTAGATGTGCGCGCCGCGTGCCAGAGCATGTTCCAGCTCTTCCACCACCACCATACCGCCGCCGCCAGCAATGACGAAGCCGTCACGCTGCTGATCGTAGGTACGGGACGCTTTTTCTGGCGTGTCGTTGTACCTGGTGGACAGGGCGCCCATCGCATCAAACTCACAGGACATTTCCCAGCACAGCTCTTCGCCGCCGCCAGCAAACACGATGTCCTGCTTGCCCAGCTGGATCTGCTCTACCGCGTTACCGATGCAGTGTGCAGAGGTGGCGCAGGCGGAGCTGATAGAGTAGTTAACACCGTGGATTTTGAACGGGGTGGCCAGGCAGGCAGACACGCCGGATGCCATCGCTTTGGTCACCATGTAAGGGCCAACGCCGCGCAGGCCTTTAGCGCGCATACCGTCAACGCTGGCAGCCTGATAGAACGGAGAACCGCCGCCGGAACCGGCAACCAGGCCCACGCGTGGGTTATTCTGGTACTGCTCGTCAGTCAGGCCGGCATCTTTCACCGCGTCCTGCATGGAGAGGAAAGCATAAATTGACGCATCGCTCATAAAACGCAGCATTTTGCGGTCAATACGCGCCGCAATGTCTTCTTTAGACAACTTAACATTGCCCCAGACGTGACTACGCATGCCGGAATCTTTCAGCTCCTGCGAGAAGGTAATACCAGAGCGTCCTTCACGCAATGATGCCAGAACTTCCTCTTGGTTATTACCAATACTGGAAACGATCCCTAAGCCAGTAATCACAGCACGTTTCATTCAATACCTCTTCCACTTCTAATTAGGATTCGACTGGCACTCTAGCTTACAGTTGTACGCCGAACAAGTCCGATCAGCAGATTCCTTGTGTAAATTTGCGTAGGGTCAACCACATCGTTAAAATCGCGCCACTGCCTGAGCAATGAGCCTTTGCCGTGAAAACCGCACCAATAGAGTACGCTGAGCTAAGCTGGAACGATCAGGGTACACCTGTATCCCGAGTATTTGATGATGTTTACTTCTCTAACCAGAATGGTCTTAAAGAGACGCGTTATGTATTTCTCGGCAACAATGGTCTGCCTGAGCGTTTTGCTCATCATTCGCGTGATTTATTCATCACCGCGGAAACCGGCTTTGGCACCGGTCTGAATTTTCTCACCCTATGGCAGGCTTTTGACGCCTTTCGGCAAGCACAGCCAGACGCTACGCTACAGCGTTTGCACTTTATAAGCTGTGAGAAGTTTCCGTTAAGCGCCAGCGACCTGGCGGCAGCCCATGCCAGCTGGCCGGAGCTGGAAAATTATGCACGCCAGCTGCAGGCACAGTGGCCCGAAGCGCTGCCGGGCTGTCAGCGCCTGCTGCTGGACGGCGGCCGCATCACGCTTGACCTGTGGTTTGGCGATATTAACCAGCTTATTCACACTTTTGATGACACCCTGAATCAGCAAGTTGATGCCTGGTTCCTCGACGGCTTCGCCCCGGCGAAAAACCCCGATATGTGGACTCAGGAGCTGTTCGACTGCATGGCTAGGCTGGCGCGCCCTGGCTGCACGCTGGCGACCTTTACCGCCGCCGGATTTGTGCGCCGTGGGCTGAATCAGGCCGGGTTCGCGGTGCGCAAATGCAAAGGCTTTGGTGAAAAACGCGACATGCTGGCAGGCTATCTGCCCGCAGCGGTGGTCACCACCGCGCAGGCTCCGTGGTATGCCCGCCCTGCCGCCGATGGCGATGATATTGCGATCGCCGGAGGCGGTATTGCCAGTGCGCTGCTGGCGCTGGCGCTGCTGCGGCGCGGCAAACGGGTGACGCTCTACTGCGCCGATGCCCTGCCGGCACAGGGTGCTTCAGGCAATCGTCAGGGCGCACTCTACCCGCTGCTCAACGACCACGACCCGGCGCTGGCGCAGCTGTTCCCTGCCGCCTTTACCTTTGCACGGCGCCTGTATGACCAGCTGGACCTCGCTTTCGAACACGACTGGTGCGGCGTGACGCAGCTGGCGTGGGATGAGAAAAGCGCGCAGAAGATTGAAAAAATGCTGCAGATGGGCCTGCCGCACAGCATCGCGCACGCGGTGGATCGGGTGGAAGCGGAAGCGCTCTGCGGTGTGCCGACCGGCTGTGGTGGCATCACCTATCCCCTCGGTGGCTGGCTCTCCCCCGCTGAACTGACCGCCGCGCTGTGGCAGCTGGCGCAGCAGCAGGGGGCGCAGCTCAACTGGCAGCACGAAATCACGCAGCTGAATGAAGCTGAACAGGGCTGGCAGCTGCACTTTGCCGCCCAGCCTGCACGCCATCACCGTAACCTGGTGCTCGCGACCGGTCACCGGCTGGCGCAGTTCACGCAGAGCGAAAAACTGCCGGTGAATGCCGTCGGTGGCCAGGTCAGCCACGTGCCGACCACGCCTGCCCTGACCTCTTTGCAGCAGGTGCTGTGCTACGACGGTTATCTCACCCCCGTCAGCCCGCACTACCAGCAGCACTGTATTGGCGCCAGCTATCATCGTGGCGCCACTGACGCCGAATACCGCGCAGAGGACCAGCAGGAAAACCGCGAGCGCCTGCTGCGCTGCCTGCCCGGGGAACAATGGCCTGAAGAGATTGATATCAGTGGCGCAGAGGCCCGCTGCGGGGTGCGTGCCGCCACGCGCGATCATCTGCCGATGATTGGCGCACTGCCGGACTACAGCGCCACCCTGGCGCAGTATGTCACGCTTGCTCAGCAGCCGCAGCAGGCAGGCACTGCACCGGCCCATCAGGGGCTGTTTATTCTGGGAGGGCTGGGCTCTCGCGGGTTATGCAGCGGACCGCTGGCGGCCGAAGTGCTGGCGGCTCAGCTGTGTGATGAACCTATCCCGCTCGATAATGCCACGCTGGCGGCCACCAGCCCCAATCGTTTCTGGGTACGGCGACTGCTGAAAGGGCGCCCCGTGGAATAGGGTAAGAATTATCTTTGCGCTAAGGTGCTATCGCCAGCAAACCAGCTTAACTAAAGCACAAAAAATAGCATAAAATCCGTAATTGCCCTTGAGTTCTTCAGGGGCAATTCGCTCCCCCGCCGGGGTAATCAACGGATGATTCAAGCTATGTATTTCACACTTAACGGCCAGCACGTCACTCTTGATGACGCGCACTCAGACACCCCGCTTCTCTATATTCTGCGCAACGACTTCCAGCTTAACGGCCCGAAATACGGCTGCGGCATCGGTGAATGCGGCGCCTGTACTATCACTATCGATGGCGTCGCTGCGCGCTCCTGCAGCGTACCTGCCCACACCGTGGCCGGAAAACAGGTCACCACTCTGGAAGGGCTGGCCGATGGCGACAAGCTGCACCCGGTGCAGCAGAGCTTTATCGATGAACAGGCTGCGCAGTGCGGCTACTGCACTAATGGCATGATCATGACGCTGGTCGCGCTGTTCAGGCGCGAGCCCCAGGCCTGTGAACAACAAATAAAAAATGAGCTGGCGTTTAACCTCTGCCGCTGCGGTACGCATCTGGAAATTTTGCGCGCCGCGCAGAAAGCCCGTGACATTATCAGCGGGGAGCAGAAGCCATGAACCTGTTTAATCTCACCCGCCGCCGCCTGTTAAAGGCCGGGGGCGTCATCAGCGTCAGCACGCTATTACCCCAGACAACATTCGCGCAGGCACAATCGTTAACGCTCCCTGAGCGCCCGCTTAATCGCATGGACAGCTTTATCGCGCTGGCTGCCGATGGCAAAGTCACCGCCTTTAACGGCCACGTCGATCTCGGCACCGGCGTGCGCACTGCCTTAGCCCAATACGTTGCCGATGCGCTCGACGTGCCCTTCCACTCTGTCACCATGATCCTTGGCGATACCGCACTGACGCCGGATCAGGGGCCCACCATCGCCAGCGCCACGCTGCAGGTTACGGCCGTGCCGCTGCGCCAGGCCGCCAGCCAGCTACGTCAACAGCTGATGCAGCTGGCAGCCAAAGTGTTAAACGTTGCGCCCGGCCAGCTGCGCAGCGAAGCCGGCTGGGTTTTCGACAGCAGCCATCCGCAACGCCGCCTGAGCTATGGCCAGCTTGCCAGCCGCGAAGACACTCATCTGCCGCTGGACACTTCCATTACGCTACATACTGCCAAGCCTCGCTACGTGGGCAAATCGGTGCCGCGCGTGGATATCCCGGCCAAAGTGAGCGGCCAGCTCACCTGGATTCACGATCTGCGCGTGCCGGGCATGCTGCACGGCCGCGTTATCCGCCCGCCCTACGGCGGCGCCGACAGCAGCGCCCCACTCGGCAATAGCCTGCTGGCGGTGGATGAACATTCGATTGCTCATCTGCCGGGCATCGTCAAAGTGGTGGTTAACGGAGATTTTGTCGGCGTGGTGGCCCAGCGAGAGGAGCAGGCTATCGCCGCGATGTACGCGCTGAAAGTACGCTGGCAGCCCTGGGCCGGGCTGCCGGAGCTCGGGCTGGACCAGCTGCATCAGACGCTGAGTAACTGTGCCAAAACAGCGCGCGTGCTGCGCGACGATCCAGGAACCGATCTTGCCCTGAAACAGCGCCATATTAGCGTGGATGCCGATTACGTCTGGCCCTATCAGCTGCACGCCTCCATTGGTCCCTCCTGCGCGGTAGCCGACATCACTGACGACCGCGCACGGGTGTGGTCCGGCACGCAGAACCCGCACGACCTGCGCAAAGATATTGCCCTGCTGCTGAGGCGCGATGCCGCGGCAGTTGAAATTAAGCGTATGGAAGCCTCTGGCTGTTATGGCCGCAACTGTGCCGATGACGTCGCCGCCGATGCTGCGCTGCTGTCGCAGGCAACGGGCGTGCCGGTGCGGGTGCAGCTGATGCGCGAGCAGGAAGCAGCATGGGAGCCGAAAGGCACCGGTCAGCTGATCCGCGTGCGCGGCGGGCTGGATCGCATGATGAATATCTCCAGCTACGAGCTGCGCACCTGCTATCCATCCAACAACGCTACCACGCTGCCGCTGCTGCTGACCGGTAAAGTCCCTAACCTGCCCGTGGTGCAGTCGATGGGGGACCGCACGGCCGTTCCGGCCTATCATTTCCCACACATGCGTATGATCTGTGAGGATGCCGCCCCGCTGGTGCGCGCCTCCTGGATGCGCGGCGTTTCGGCCCTGCCGAACGTTTTCGCGCATGAGAGCTGGATGGATGAAATCGCGTGGCGCACCGGGCGCGACCCGATCGATCTGCGGCTGGGCTATCTCACTGATTCTCGTGCCGTGGCCCTGATTGATGCGGTCAAAAAAATGGCGCGCTGGCAGCCTGGCCCGCCGCATCGCCAGCAGCAGCAGGGTGACTGGCTGCACGGGCGTGGATTTGCCTGGGCACGATACATCCACAGTCAATTTCCCGGCTTCGGTGCCGCCTGGGCTGCCTGGGTGTGTGACCTGCGGGTGAACCGCCTGAGCGGTGAGATCAAACTCGAGAAGATTTTTGTCAGCCACGACTGTGGGCAGATGGTCAATCCGGCCGGGGTACGCCACCAGGTCCACGGCAATATTGTGCAGTGCGCCAGCAGAGTGCTGAAAGAGTTCGCCACTTTTGATGGCAGCGGCACCACCTCACTCGAATGGGGCAGCTACCCACTGCTGCGCTTCGATGAACTGCCGCAGGTGGAGATCAATCTGCTGGATTATCCCGACGAACCGGCAATGGGGGCCGGTGAGTCTGCCTCGGTACCGGGCGCGGCTGCGATTGCCAATGCGCTGTTTGACGCAACCGGCGTGCGCTTCCGTGCGCCACCGTTTACTCCGGATCGGGTATTACGTGAACTACAGGGAAGTGAAGCATGAAAAATGGCAAAAAAAAGCCGATCGCACTGGGCGTGCTCCTGCTGCTGGCGGGCAGCGCTGCGGCACTGCTCAGCATGCAGCCCGAGATAGCGCCGATTTCACCAATGCAAACCCCTTCGTTCTCCGCGCAGAGCATCGCACGCGGCAAAACGCTGGCCGCGCTTGGCGACTGTGCTGTCTGTCATACCCGCAAAGGCGGTGCAACCAACAGTGGTGGACTGGCAATGGCAAGTCCGTTTGGCACTCTCTATACCAGCAATATCACCCCGGACATGGACAGCGGAATAGGCGCCTGGTCCTATCCGGCGTTTGAACGCGCCATGCGTCATGGCATTGACCGCCAGGGAAATTACCTCTATCCGGCGTTTCCTTACACCGCCTTCACCCACACCAACGACCAGGATTTGCGGGATTTATATGCTTATCTGATGAGCCAGCCCCGCGTCAGCTATCAGCCGCCGCAGACCAGCCTCAGGTTCCCGTTTAATATTCGCCGGGGCATGGCGGCCTGGAACTGGCTCTATCTGCAGCCGGGGGCGCTACCGCCCAATCCTCAACAGGATGCGCAGTGGAATCGCGGCGCTTACCTTGCCGAAAGCCTCGGACACTGCAGCGCCTGCCACACGCCGCGCAACTTCGCGGCGGCCGAAAAAACCGGGCGCGATCGTCTGGCAGGCGGCGTTGCCGAGGGCTGGACCGCGCCGGCACTCAACGGTAGCTCTCCGGCGCCGGTTGCATGGGATAAACCGCAGCTGATGCGCTATCTGCGCCACGGTTTTTCCGCCGAACACGGGGTGGCAACCGGTCCGATGGGGCCTGTAATAGCCGGGGGATTATCCCAGCTGCCAGACGAAGATCTGCAAGCGCTTGCCAGCTGGTTAAGCAGCTTCCAGCCGCCGAAAACGCAGCAGGCGGCAGCGCTGACGGCAGCGGCCGACCAGCGCAGTGAACGACTCGACTCACCCGGAGCCAGACAATATTCCGGTTCCTGTATGGCCTGCCATTCTCAACAAAAAGGCCCGCAGCTCGCGGGAGTTCGCCCGTCGCTGGCGCTCAACAGCAATCTCTATCTTGGCGAGCCGGACAATCTTATCCGCATCGTACTCGATGGCATCGACCATCCAGCCAGTGACAATCTCGGCACCATGCCCGGTTTTCGTCACCAGCTTAATGACAGCCAGATTGCCATGCTGCTCAACTGGCTACGCACGGAGTTTGCCGGGCAGACCCCGTGGCAGGGGCTGCAGGATAAAGTGGCAGGAATTCGTAAGCAAAGCGCCAGGGAGTCGCAATGAAAACTGGAATTCTGGTGATGGCTGCCGGTCGCAGCTCGCGCTATATCGAGCAAAGCGGTCAGCATAAGCTGCTGATCCGTCACCCCACCTGTCACAATCTGCTGCTGCTGACCTATACCCTACAGCTGGCTATCGCCGCCTGTGGAAAACGCGTAAACGTTGTGGCACGCCCCGAAGACCGTCAAATTATTGAGCTGGCACAGCGTTATCGCTGCGCCACCACCCTGATTGAAAGTGATGGGTTAGGGTCGTCAATTGCCGCCGGTGTTGCAGCACAACCCCAGTGGTCGGGCTGGCTGGTGATGCTGGCTGATTTACCCTGGCTCCAGCTCAGCACCGTTAAGCAGGTTTATGCCGGGCTGCAGTTAGCTGATGTCGTACGCCCGCTATGGCAGGGGCGCAGAGGGCATCCGGTAGGTTTTAACGCCAGTCTGCGCGAGCAGCTGCTGGCGTTGAAGGGGGAAGACGGCGGGCGCCACGTCATCTCTCCTGCACCGCCGCTGCTGCTGGATGTCGATGACCCCGGCTGCGTGCGTGATATTGACAGGCCCGCCGACTGGCTCAGCGGGAGTTAAGCATGCGCTCACTGGATATTACGGTGCTGGAAAGTGCGCTGGGGTGGCTGCAACAGCAGCGCAGCATCTGGCTGTGTACCGTTCTGCACACCTGGGGGGCGGCCCCGCGCGCGCCCGGCGCGCTGCTGGCGGCCTCTGATGCTGGTGCGGTAAGCGGCTCACTCTCTGGCGGCTGTATTGAAGAGAGTTTCCTGCGCCGCCTGGCGGCAGGAGAATTTCGCCAGCCCAGCCAGCGCGTGCGCTATGGTGCAGGTGGACTGCAACCCGATATTAGCCTGCCCTGTGGCGGCAGCCTTGAGGTGCTCATCGAGTACCTGCCCCCTTCGGCCGCAGCGGAGCGTTATCTCGCCCAGCTGCTGAGCGCGCAGCGCGGGGAGTGCTCATTACAGAAACGCGTCGTGACAGGCCAGTTTGCCCGGCTGACTCCCTGTGAAAAGGCCACGCCGCAGTCTGAAATTCGCTTTGATGACCAGCAGGTCAGCCTGAAACTTACTGGCTCGACCACGCTATTGATAGCCGGACTGTCGCCGGTCGCTGACTACTGCATTCATCTGGCGCAGATGCTGGGCTACGCTGTTGTGCTTTGTGAGCATCGTGAGCAGCCACTGGCAGCGTTCCTCGCCAACAGCACGCTGAGCGATGGCGTCACCGTGATAAAGCAGTTCCCGGCGCGTTATCTTGAACAGCATCAGTGCGCAGCGCACACGGCCATCCTCTGCCTGACGCACGATGCGCGCATCGACGATCTCACCCTGATGGAAGCCTGTCGCGGTGCGGCGTTTTATATTGGCGCACTGGGTTCACCGCGCAACAGCATGCACAGGCTGGCACGGCTGGCGGCGTGCGGGGATTTAACGAAGGAGCAGCTGGCGCGCATCGCAGCCCCGGTTGGCCTGCCAATTGGCAGTAAAACGCCACCGGAGATTGCGCTGGCGATTATGGCGGATATTGTGCGGGTAAAAAACGGGCGCTGAGGGCAGCGAGAGTGCTGCCCACAGGTAAGCGGGAGGTTACGACGGTTGGCGCGCCTGCAGGAACAGGTTGTCCCACATGCCAATCACCAGCGCCTGGTCACGCGGCGACAGTTCACCCGCCTGGATAGCATTTTGCAGGCTATTCTGTACCTGAATCTGCAGTGCCTCCGGGGTATGTTCGCCGCTCAGCTCCAGCTCGGCCACGGCCAGCGTCAGGTGACCGCGCAGATAGCCACCGGCAAACAGCTCGTCGTCGCTGGCGTGATCCACCATGTCATCAATCAGGCCAAGAATACGCGCCTCAAATTCATCGATCATATCTTTCCTCTGTAAGCAATTCGCGCGGCCGTTAGCACAAGTCTTCCGGCCAGGGAAACTGCGCCGCCGTTAGCGGGGGAGTTGAGTAAAACGAGCGAAGTTCGGCAATCAGTCGTGCCGGGCGCGCGGGAATACCTTTTTCCAGATATTCCATCACCTGAGCATGGACCTTACGCTGAAACGCAATGCGATCCGGCTCACAATCACCTTCAAGATTGTCACAACTTACATTGAACGGAAAGCCCGCTGCAACACTAAACATCCACTCCAGCGCCTGCGGTTTGATCTCCACGGATTCAAACTGGCTCTGGGTGGCTTCATCACGGCCGTCCGGGCAGTACCAGTAGCCAAAATCCACCCGCTTGCGGCGCTCGGGACCGGCAATACACCAGTGGGAAATTTCATGCATGCCGCTGGCGTAGAAACCGTGGGCAAAAACCACCCGGTTCCACGGTGAACTGTCGTCAGCAGGAAGATAGATCGGTTCGTCGTCGCCTTTAATCAGGCGGGTCTGAAAATCATCCATAAAGCAGCGATCGAAGATGTCGATCAGATCCTGATAGTGGTGTTGCGCGCTCATAGCTGTTTGTCGTCAAAGTAAAAAAACGCGCAATTGTCGCATTTTGTACGGCGGGTTTCGAGAACTATTCTCACCCCGCGCGCATCAGCCCGTGAGCTGATGAAACCAGCTAACTAACTCTGCGCCGTGGCTGTCATACAGCAGTTTGGCGCTCATCACCGCAGAGACAATCACGATCATCGGGCGGATAAGCTTCTGCCCTTTGCTCAGCACCATCCTGGCCCCGAGGCGCGCGCCGCACACCTGGCCGACCAGCATCACCAACCCCACCAGCCACACCACTTTGCCGCCAATCATAAACAGCAGCAGGCCGCCGAGGTTGGAGGTAAAGTTCAGCACTTTGGCATGCGCGGTGGACTTCGCCAGGTTATAGCCGCACAGCGTGACAAACGCCAGCGCGTAGAATGACCCGGCGCCGGGGCCAAAGAAGCCATCGTAGAAGCCCACGCAGCCCCCGGCGACCAGTGCAAACGGCAAGCCGTGCAGACGCCGCTGGCGATCTTCTTCGCCAATCTTCGGCATCAGCAGGAAATAGAGGCCAATGGCAATCACGAGCAGCGGCAGCAGCTGGCGCAAAATATCGCCCTTGACGTGCTGCACCAGCAGCGCCCCGCTGATTGAGCCGAGGAAAGTCAGCGCAATATTCAGCTTCTGCTGGCTGAGATCGACCGCTTTACGGCGGATGAAATAGAGGCTGGCGGAAAACGATCCGCCCACCGACTGCAGCTTATTCGTCGCCAGCGCCTGGGCCGGTGACAGCCCCGCCGCCAGCAGCGCCGGAACGGTTAACAGCCCGCCGCCGCCCGCAATAGAATCGATAAAACCCGCCAGTAACGCCACCAGAAACAGCACGCCGAGCAACCACGGCGCCACGCTAACCCATTCCATTTTAACGCCTTACAGTAAGTGTTTATCCAGCAGAGCCTGACACGACGGCGGCAACGGCGGCGGCTCGCGCTTCACCGGCGGCGTACTGCCCGGTTTTGGCGGAGCGAACCAGCTCTGCAGCTCGGCGCCGCAGCCGTCACCCGGCGGTGGCAGCGGCTGATCCTGACACTCCAGGCTACCCGCCGGGCAGCGCAGGCGCACGTGCATATGCGCACGATGCTGGAACCACGGTCGCACCTTGCGCAGCCAGTCGCGATCGCTACCGGCATCGGCACACAGCTGCTTTTTAATCGCCGGATTGACGAAAATACGCGTGACGTCGTTATCTTTCGCCGCCAGTTTAATCAGGCTGTCGATCTCTGGCTGCCAGTGACGCGCCACGACATTTTTGCCGTCGGCAGCCACCAGATCGAGCGGCTGAGGCTTCAGCAACATCTGCTGCGTCCAGCGCTGTTTCGGCAGCTGCAGCCAGATATCCACGTCCAAGCCGGACTGATGGCTGGCGTGACCGCTGCTGAAGCGCCCACCGGCCGCCATGCCCATATCGCCGACCAGCACTTCGCCGAGGCCCAGCTGACGGGTTTGCGTGCTGAGCCGTTGGATAAAGGCGATCAGATCCGGGTGGCCATAATAGCGCCGCTGATCGGTGCGCATCACCTGATAGCCCGATGCCTCAAGCGGTAGCGCCTGAGCGCCGATAATACAGCCGTTGGCGAAGCCACCAATCGACTGCGGCGCGCCGCTGACCGGCTGGCGAATAGTCTGCCACGGGGTGGCGGCCTGTACGGTGGCGCTGGTCAGCAGCAGCGCGCCTAAGGCAATCAGCGTCTTCTTCATGGCGTTACCAGCGTGGGTAAGTGGTTTCAACATCGGCGTTCTGCGCGCGGTGGCGCAGCAGGTGGTCCATCAGCACAATCGCCATCATCGCTTCCGCAATGGGCACGGCGCGGATCCCCACGCAAGGATCGTGACGGCCCTTGGTGATCATCTCCACTTCTTCCCCGCTACGCGTCAGCGTCTTGCCCGGCACGGTAATGCTGGAAGTCGGTTTCATCGCCAGGTTGGCAACAATGGTCTGACCGCTGCTGATCCCGCCTAAGATGCCGCCCGCGTGGTTGCTCTGGAAACCGCTGCTGCGGATTTCGTCGCGGTGCTCGCTGCCGCGCTGGCCGACGACCGCAAAGCCATCACCGATTTCTATGCCTTTCACCGCATTGATGCTCATCAGCGCGTGCGCCAGATCAGCGTCCAGGCGGTCAAACACCGGCTCGCCGAGACCCGCCGGAACATTCTCTGCCATCACCGTGACTTTCGCCCCGATGGAGTCGCCCTCTTTTTTCAGGGCGCGCATCAGTTCGTCCAGCGCTTCCAGCTTTGACGGATCCGGGCAGAAGAACGGATTCTGTTCAACCTGGTCCCACTCTTTCAGCTCGCAGGCGACGTCACCAATCTGCGCCAGATAGCCGCGCACTTTGATGCCGTACTTCATTTCGAGGTATTTTTTAGCAATCGCACCGGCCGCCACGCGCATCGCGGTTTCACGCGCTGAAGAGCGCCCGCCGCCGCGGTAGTCGCGGAAGCCGTACTTCTGGTCGTAGGTGTAATCCGCATGACCCGGGCGATAGAGATCTTTGATCGCGCCGTAGTCCTGCGAGCGCTGATCGGTATTTTCGATCAGCAGTCCGATGCTGGTGCCGGTGGTGCGCCCTTCGAACACGCCCGACAGAATTTTCACCTGGTCCGGCTCGCGGCGCTGGGTGGTGTAGCGTGAAGTGCCCGGACGGCGACGATCGAGATCGTGCTGAAGGTCGGCTTCGGTCAGCGGGATCCCCGGCGGTACGCCATCCACGATACAACCGAGGGCGATGCCGTGCGATTCGCCGAACGTTGTGACCCGAAATACTTGTCCAATGGTATTACCCGCCATACGGCTTCCTCACTAAAATTTAAAAATCAGTCTTTATAGATTTTGAAATGATGTTGTGCGTCGATAATCTGCTGTTTGGTCAGCATAAACACGCCGTCACCGCCGTTATCAAACTCCAGCCAGGTAAACGGTACATCCGGATACTGCTCGATCATGTGCACCATGCTGTTGCCCACTTCGCAAATCAGCACGCCCTGCTCGCTGAGATAATCCGGTGCGCAGGCCAAAATACGGCGCGCCAGCTTCAGCCCATCGCGACCCGCAGCCAGGCCGAGTTCCGGCTCGTGACGGTACTCGTTCGGCAGGTCGTCCATATCGTCGGCGTCAACGTAGGGCGGGTTAGTGACGATCAAATCGTACTGCGTTTTAGGCAGTTCGCGGAACAGGTCAGCGCGGATCGGCGTGACGTGGTGGTCAAGGCCGTGCGCGCTGATATTTTGTTCAGTCACCGCCAGCGCATCCGTGGAGATATCCACCGCATCGACTTCCGCATCCGGGAAGGCGTAAGCACAGGCAATCGCGATACAGCCGCTGCCGGTACACATATCAAGAATGTGCTGCGGCTCGTCAGCGATCAGACCGGCAAAGCGATTGTTGATCAACTCGCCAATCGGTGAACGCGGCACCAGCACGCGCTCATCGACGTAGAATTCATGGCCGCAGAACCAGGCTTTATTGGTCAGGTAGGAGACCGGAATGCGCTCGTTGATACGGCGGATCACGCGCTCAACGATGCGGTGACGCTCGCTGGAAGTGAGGCGCGCCGTGCGCATATCTTCAGGAATATCCAGCGGCAGATAGAGCGTTGGCAGCACCAGCTGAACGGCTTCGTCCCAGGGATTGTCGGTGCCGTGGCCGTACCAGATGTCAGCGGCAGAAAAACGGCTGACCGACCAGCGCAACATATCCTGAATAGTGTGCAGTTCATTGACTGCTTCTTCGACGAAAATTTTGTCCAAAGTGCCCTCCGCAGGCCGTTCTGTTAAACCCGGGCGTTAGTTTGCCATGAAGCTGGTGATAATTCAGCGCGCAGGGGTGAAAAAGCTGAGATTTGTTTCAGCCGCGGGCGCGGAAAAGGTAGACTGGCGACAGAAAATGACTGAAACGCCCCTTTAAAGCGGTTGCGAAACAGCAGCCAGGAAAATAGTGACCTACAGAGATGAGCAAAAAAGAGAAGCTGAGCGCGGAAGATGAGGCGCTGTTTCGCGGGTTGATGAGCGGCACGCGCAAGCTGGCGCAGGACACCATTGTTCATAAACCGCTGCGTAAAAAGATAAGTGAAGTCCCGCAGAAACGCCTGTTGTCGGAACAGATAGATAACAGCCACTATTTTTCCGACGAGTTTCAGCCGCTGCTGGCCAGCGAAGGCGCGGTGCGCTATGTGCGTGCGGATGTTGACCATTACAAGCTGAAGCAGCTGCGCCGCGGTGATTTCAGCCCGGAGATTTTCCTCGATCTGCACGGTTTAACGCAGAATCAGGCTAAGCAGGAGTTGGGCGCGCTGATTGCCGCCTGTCGCCGTGAGCATATTTTTTGTGCCAGCGTGATGCACGGGCACGGTAAACACGTTCTGAAGCAGCAGACACCGCTGTGGCTGGCACAGCATCCGCACGTAATGGCATTTCATCAGGCACCCAAGCTATTTGGCGGCGATGCCGCGCTGCTGGTGCTGATTGAAGTGGAAGAGTGGTTACCGCCGGAATTACCGTAGCCTGGATGGCTGATTTGACACGGGCCGACCGGAAAAAAGGGTCGGCCCCTACAGGTGACGCGGAATAGTGTAGGGGCCGACCTTTTTTTTCGGTCGGCCCGCAAGGCGATTACATCGCCTTGGCTAATTTCGCCGGAGAGACCTGCCACTCGAGCTTGCCCAGCACATTTTCCGCATCGAAGTCGATGCAGGCAATGGCGGAAGTGGCAAACATCGGCGGCGCTTCCTGCGGGCACAGCTCTGCCACCAGGTAGCCCACCAGCGGCAGATGTGAAATCACCAGCGCCGACTTCACGCCTTCATTCGCCAGCGCGTGCAGGTAGCACGCCACCAGCCCGGGGTCGCCACCCGGGGTTAATTCTGGCAGCACATCCTCACCTTCCGGCAGAGGCAGCGCTTCACGCACCGTGCTGAGAGTCTGCTGGGCGCGCAGATAGGGACTGACCAACACCCGTTCAATATCAACCGACTGACCGCTAAGCCAGGTCGCCATTTGACGGGTTTCATCACAGCCGCAGTGAGTCAAAGGTCGAACTGAATCACTTGCTGCATCTAAAGCCGCATCGCCGTGACGCATTATGAAAACTTGCATATAGCACCGCTGTTGTTAAACAAAAACGCCGGGGGACAACGCCAACCGACTCTTCATTCAGAGAATGAACGCTGTGTTGTACCCCAATGCCTTGAGTATAGTCAACCGATTGTTTACTTATTGAGCGCCCTGGTGGGCACCCGCCATAAGTAACTCACCCCGTGACCAGACTAACCCGCTGAATCACGAAAACTATTCAGATTTACGTCCGGTTTATAGAACGTTTGCTGCTGTTCCAACATTTTTTTCAGCAGCGCGCAGGGAGCAAAACGCGCACCGTGACGCTGCGTTAACAACTCTAAACTGTTAACCACTTCAGCAATGCCCAGCTGGTCCATATAGCGGAACGGCCCCCCGAGGAAAGGTGGGAAACCAATGCCAAATACCGCGCCGATATCACCGTCGCGCGCGCTGGCAATCACCTGCTCTTCCAGGGTGCGCGCCGCTTCATTCAGCATCATCATCACACAGCGCTGCGAGATATTCTGTGCGTCAAGGTGGTGTTTTGGCGTGATGTTCAGCAGGCGGTAAATGGCACTGTCCACCTGTTTTTTTCGCCCTTTCTGCGGATAGAGATAAAAGCCGCGCCCGTTTTTGCGCCCTTTGCGGTCGTCATTCAGCACCGCAACCAGTGCTGGCGGCAAGGCGAAACGTTCTCCCCAGGCCTGTTCGAGGATCGGCATAATATGGGTGCCAACATCAATACCGACCTCGTCCAGCAGCTGCACCGGACCGACCGGGAAGCCAAATTTAACCAGCGCCGCATCAATAGATTCGATCGGTTCGCCCTCCAGCAGGCAGTGCATCGCCTCGATCATATAGGGCGCCAGAATGCGGTTAACGTAGAAGCCAGCGCTATCCGCCACCACAATGGGGGTTTTACCCTGCTTTCTTGCCAGAGAGACTGCCGTCGCCACCGTCTCTGCTGCGGTTCCCGCATGAGGGATCACCTCAACCAGCGGCATTTTTTCCGGCGGGCTGAAGTAGTGCAGACCAATAACGTTATGCGGACGCTGCGCGCCGGCAGCGATTTCGGCAATCGGCAGCGAAGAGGTATTGGAGGCAAACAGCGTTTCTGCGCCGCAGTGCTGTTCAATCTCCGCCACCATTTTCTGCTTCAAGGCCAGATCTTCAAACACCGCTTCGATCACCATATCGCGCTGGCTGAACCCCTGGTAATCCGTGCTACCGCTGATCAGTGCCATCTGCTGCTGGCGTTCGGCCGCGCTTATCCGGCGTCTTTTAACGCCTTTACTTAACAGATCCCAACTGGTTTTCAGCGCGTGATTGATACCCTGCGGGCTGACATCCTTGATGCGCACCGGTAATCCGGCACGCGTGGCGGTCACACAGGCAATTCCCCCGCCCATCAGCCCCCCGCCGAGCACGCCAATGCTGCGCAATGCGCGCGGCTGAGCCTGTGCGCCCCGCTCTTTTTTCATTGCGGTGGTGGCAAAGAACAGGCTGCGCAGTGCGGCAGACTGCGGCGTCATTGCCAGCTCGCCAAAGGCGCGGGCTTCGGCGGCATAACCGCTACTGCTGCCCTTCTCCAGCCCGCAGCGCACCACGCTGAGGATTTTATCCGCCGCCGGATAGTTGCCGTGAGTTTTCGCCTGCGTCTGGCGCTGGGCCAGACGGAACAGGATGGCACGCCCCGCTGGGCCGGCGAGCAGCCGTTCGCGCAGCGGAAGACGCTGTCGGGCGGTACGCGGTTGCAGCGCCAGCTTAACGGCGGTATCCAGCAGGATACTGTGGGCGACGGCATCATCCACCAGCCCACATTTGCGCGCGGCGCGGGGGCGCAGCGTTCTGCCGGTAAGGATCATATCCAGCGCGGTCGAGGCGCCAATCAGGCGCGGCAGGCGCTGGGTGCCGCCGGAGCCGGGCAGCAGCCCCAGCTGCACTTCCGGCAGGCCAAGGCGGGTTTTGTCGTCGAGCGTGCAAACCCGGCGGTGGCAGGCCAGCGCCAGCTCCAGCCCCCCCCCAGGCAGGCACCGTGGATAGCTGCCACCACCGTAACCGGCAGCGCTTCAATCTCGGCCATCACGTTCTGCCCCTGCTCGGCCAGCGACTGCGCCTGCTGAGCATTTTCACAGGCGGCGATCATGCTGATATCGGCCCCGGCAATAAAGGAATCGGGCTTGCCGGAAATCAGTACGATGCCAGCCAGCCGGGGATTGGCGCGCGCATTGCGGATTGCCGTACGGATCTGCGCAGCAAACTCCGCTTTCAGGGTATTCATCTTCTCGCCCGGTACGTCGAGGGTAATCACCGCCACGTTATCCAGGCGCATCGTCAGCCTAAATGCGCTTGTCTGTTCCATTATTCCGCCTCCAGAACCATGGCTGCACCGAGGCCACCTGCCGCGCAGGCGGTGACTAATCCTAAGCCGCCGCCGCGCCGCCGCAGCTCGTTAAGCGTCTGGGTAATCATACGCGCCCCGGTGGCGGCAAACGGGTGGCCATAAGCGATGGAGCCACCCAGCACGTTAAACTGTTCCTGATTGACTTCCCCCAGCGCGTGCGGACGGTTCAGCACCTCACGGGCAAAACGCTCATCGGCAAACATTTTCAGATTAGCCAGGGTCTGGGCGGCGAAGGCTTCATGCATATCGATCAGGCTGAGGTCGGCAAGGGTAATTCCGGCACGATCCAGCGCCAGCGGTGAAGCATAAGATGGCCCTAACAGCATATCTTCGCGCACGCCAATCGCCGTGAAGGCATAGCTGCGCAGATAGCCGAGCGGGGTTATGCCCAGCTCGCGCGCGCGCGATTCCGTCATCAGGATCACCGCCGCCGCACCGTCGGTCAGCGGCGTACTGTTGGCGGCCGTCACCGTGCCATGCTGGCGGTCAAAGGCCGGGCGCAGGCGCGCATAATCTTCCGGCTTTGAGTCGCTGCGCACGTTGTTGTCCTGCTCCAGCGGCTGCTTCCACGGTGGCGCAAACGCCGTCATCACTTCTGCGTTCAGCAGCCCCTGCTGCCAGGCGCGCGCGGCGTGCTGATGAGAACGGTGCGCCAGCGCATCCTGCTGTTCACGCGTGATGCCGTGGCTTTTCGCCATCTGTTCGGCAGTATCGCCCATGCGCAGCCCGGTTGAATACTCCGCAACCGCAGGCGGCACCGGCATTAAATCACGCGGGCGCAGGCGGGAAAGCAGCCTGAGCTTTTGCCCGACGCTGCGTGCTTTACTGAGGTCGAGCAGCGTGCGCGCCAGGGTTTTACTGACGCCAATCGGCAACACGGAAGTGGAGTCAGCCCCGCCGGCGATGCCTGCCCGAATCGTCCCCGCCAGCAGGCTTTCCGCCACGTTGGCTACCGCCTGAAAGCTGGTGGCGCAGGCGCGGCTGACGCTGTAAGCATCCGTGCTGACGTTGAGTCCGCTGGCCAGCACGATTTCACGGGCAATATTCGGCGCTTCCGGCATCTGCACCACCTGGCCGAAGACCAGCTGCTCAATGATGTCAGCCGGCAGCTCGCTGCGCGCCATCAGTTCACTCACCACCATACGGCCAAGCTCCAGCGCAGGAATACCGTGGAAAGCCGTTGCCTGGCGGGCAAAGGGGGTACGTAAACCGTGGGTAATGGCGATACGATCGCCCTGACGGGTCAGCAAAGGTAATGCTTTGCTCATTATTCTCACCTGTGTCGTGTCGATAGAGGCATCATTGCCAAAGAGGTCGGACCTGATAAGTGTAATCAGAATTGATGCAGGCGCTACGACGGGAAGAGAAAAATGCGAGTGGAAACACGAATCTGGCGAAGGAGAGCTCCTCCGCCACGGGGATTAACGCAGAGCGAGCTGGAAGATCATCGTTTCAGCCTGGCAGCTGAAGGTAAAATCACAGTCCAGCTGTACGCCCTGTGGCGTTTCGCTGATGCGACTGTCAATAGTGCAGGGTTCAGATTCCACCGCCCGCGCTTTTTCACTTAGCGATTGCAGCATCGCCTGGGCTTCAGCATGGGTGCTAAATAGCTGGCTGAATGTGGCAGTACAGTCGGTATTATCCATTATCGTGCCCACATCCACACAGCAACAGGCCGCCGTTTCACTGGCACTACAGCGGTTAATGGCATCGCTCATACATCCTCCGGCATGCCACCCAGATACGGCGGCAGATTATTTAGACTGGCGTCAGTCTACGCTTGCCCGGTTTTCAGCTCCAGCCATCGGGCAAAAACAGCGTGTTAAGTGACGAAAATCACACTATTATTTGATCCAAAACAAGTCAGACTAAGACCAGTAAATATCAAGTGTAAGTTTTTTGTTAGCCAGATCTCTTTTCCAGCATCATTTCCGCAATATTTAAAAAACATTATTGCAACACATATACAGGTCAGACCTATACTTGCGCCACTGGTCTGATTTGTTGGTTGTCTGTCAGTCCCTAGAATTCGCGATCCCTTGTTACGCTAAGTAACAGAGTTTAATAAAAATCCGATAATGAGGTTGTGGTCATGAACCATAAAAACCTGTTTGCTAAGTCTGCACTCGCAGCAGCAGTGGCGCTTGTTTCTTCGAATGTCGTAGCAGCCGGCTTTCAGCTAAACGAATTTTCTACGATTGGCCTCGGTCGTGCCTATTCTGGTGAAGGCGCGATGGGTGATACCGCCGCGTCCGCCAGTCGTAACCCGGCAACCATGGCACTGATGGACCGCCCGATGTTTTCCATCGGCGGGGTATTTATCGACCCGGACGTGAATATTAGCGGTGAATCCGGTTCCGGCAACAGCCTGAACGCCGATAATATTGCACCAACGCAGTGGGTTCCTAATATTCACTACGTTCAGCCAATAAACGACCAGTGGTGGGTTGGCGCCAGCGCCACCTCTAATTACGGTCTGGCAACAGAATTTAATGATGGTTATGCCGGCGGTCCGTTTGCGGGTAAAACCGATTTAATGACCATGAACCTGAATTTAAGCACCGCCTATCGTCTTAATCAGCACTTCAGCTTTGGCGTAGGTTTTGATGCTGTCTACGCCCGTGCCAAAATCGAACGTAATATCGGTGAGCTTGGTGCCCTACTGCCTGCCGCAGGATTACCTGCTGCACCGGCCGACACGCAGATTGCCCATCTTAAAGGTGACGAATGGGGTTACGGCTGGAACGCCGGTATCCTGTATGAAGTAGATGACAACAACCGCTTCGGCCTGACCTACCGTTCTGAAGTTAAAATCGACTTCGACGGCGATTATCGCAGCGATATCCCGGTAGCTTATAACCCGATTGGCGGTCAGTTCGGCCTGCCAACCGGCACCAGCGGCCAGACAATTCCGGGGTCGCTGTCGCTGCATCTGCCAGAGATGTGGGAAGTTTCCGGCTATCACAAAGTCGCGCCTCAGTGGGCGGTGCACTACAGCCTGGCCTACACCAGCTGGAGCCAGTTCCAGGAACTGCGCGCCACCGACAGCAACGGCAATGATCTGTTCCTGAAGGATGAGAGCTACCATGATGCCTACCGCATCGCGCTGGGTACCAGCTACTTCTACGATAAAAACTGGACCTTCCGTACCGGTATCGCCTTTGATGACAGCCCGGTCCCTTCTGACAAACGCTCTATCTCGATTCCCGATCAGGATCGCCTGTGGCTGAGCGCCGGCGCGTCCTACGCGTTTAACGATAATGCTTCAGTCGATGTCGGCGTCTCCTACATGCACGGCCAGAGCGTAACGATTAAAGAGGGTACCGACCCGGTTGCCACCGCGCGAAATGGCGGCGTAGCAACCCCTTATACCTTTAATTCTGAAGGTAAAGCGTGGCTGTACGGCGCGAGCTTTAACTACAAGTTCTGATTGCCCGGCAGGCTCTAAGTACAAAAAACCCCACATCAGTGGGGTTTTTTATTGCCTGAAGCTAATCGGGTATTTACTGGGAGTCGATAGAATTCAGATCGCCCTCAATCGCCGACGCGTTCGGGTTTTCCTGCGGGATCAGCTTGCCGTCGCTGGCAAGGAAATCATGATGCTGGAAATAGGCCGCACGCACGAAGGCGTAAGGATCTTTCGAGTTTTTCAGCATAGCGTCGGAATCCAGCAGCTGGGCACGGGTTTCAATCCCTTCCAGCGTCCATTTACCAATCGACATCCACCAGGTCAGCCAGCTGAGCGGTGGGTACACATCGTCGACCAGCCCGCCAATATCTTCACGCGGCGTAAAGCCACCGTAGCCCGGCAGCTCCACATAGGTTCCGTAACCCACACCGTAATGGCCGAGCGTGCTGCCGAAGGCGCGCGTCTCTTCTTTTGCCAGTTTCGGGTTAGCCATGGAGGCAACATCGATAAAGCCGCCCATGCCCAGCAGGGTGTTCAGGAAGAAGCGGTTAAAATGCACCATCGCCTTGTACGGATTCCCTTCCACGAAGTAGTTCACCATGGTGGCAGGCTCATCGAGGTTGCTGAGGAAGTTCCCCAGACCGGTGCGCGCAGGCACCGGCACATAATCACGCCAGGCCACCGCGACGGGACGCACGACATAAGGATCCAACACGTTGTAGTTAAAGTTGAACATTGAACGGTTGAAACCTTCCAGCGGATCGGAACGCCCCTGTGGTTCATCCCCCGGTTTAGAGCTAGCGCAACCCACCATCAGTACGCTCGCCAGCACTAAGCCCGTCAGGCGATAGTTCATAGTTTTCTCCCTGTACTGTTTTATAAATTATCGCCCAGCGGATGACATTTGCCGGTTAATTTCAACAGCCATCTGCTGCTGCCCGGCAAACGGGGTGACCGCACTCAGCCCAAACCAGTCGCCCGGCTGCGGATTGGCGCTGCCATCACGTGAAATACGCACGCGGACCTGTAACTGGTGCTGCGCGGATAACAGGCGCTGCGGCATCATGGCATTGCTGTCATCCAGCGTGAGCGATAAAGGAAAATGGCTCAGCGGTAACTTTTTCACCGCCACGGGGACCGGTGAGTTCCCGTCTGACACGGAAATATACAACACTCCGCCCTCTGGTAACATTTTTTCTGCCGCAGGCGACAGAGTGACCGTTAGTGCCAGCTGGCTATTTTGCTTACCGGATGCGCTTTTGGCCTGCTCGATGCTGCGCTGGATCATCAGCACGCGCCGATCGTCAGCCGGTAACAACTGTAACATCTTTTGCCAGGCGCTAATCGCCTCCGCATAGCGCTGCTGACCAAAAGCATTAAATGCCAATAAGCCCAGCACCCGCAAATCGCTGCCGTCATGACGCGCCATCTCTTCCAGCATTGCCGTTGCCTGGCTGTTGTCCTGCGGATCTTCAGAACGGGTCAACACTTCAGCATAGCTCAGGCGCACTTGCTCATCGGTTGGCGCCAGCTGTAATGCATGACGAAACGCCTGGCTGGCCGTGCTGGCGTTGTTCAGCACCATGCCCAGCCGGCCGAGCATCATCCAGTCGTTGAGATTTGTCGGGTCGCGCTGTAGCTCGCTGCGAATGCCTAATGCCAGGCGCGCCAGCTGTTCCATGCTCAGCGGGCGGGCCTGCGGGTCCATCACCTGGGCACGCAGCGCGGGCAGTTCGTTCTTCACCTGCTGCCACGCCAGCACCTGCGACAGGCCACCGGTTTTCAGATAGAAACCGATGCTGACGCCGAGCAGCAGCAGCACGCCCGGCAGCAGCACCCAGCGGCCGATCGGACGTTCCCTCAGTGACGTTTGCGGCGGCACGTCCAGCAGCAGCGTTTGCTGCAGTTCGCGCACCATCTCCGGTCGCTCGGCCACCACGCCCTGCGCTTCATCTTCTTCCAGCTCGCGCAGGCGCTGATGGTAAAAGGTCTGGTTCAGCGTATCGCGGTCACTCACGCTGCCGCTATTTCTGCGCCAGGCCAGAACAAACAGCAGGCAGGCGGCGATCAGCAGCGCCAGAAGGGTTAGCAAAAGTGCGCTCATGGTTGCTTCCTGTTATTTAACAACGCATCCAGCCGCTGCTGCTCGGCGGCATCCAGCTCGACATGCGGCGTGCGTTTGCGGCTGCGCAAAATAATCACCAGCGCGCCAATGATCACAAACAGCGCCGGGCCAGCCCACAGGATCAGGGTGGAGGCAGTCAGCGGCGGCTGATAAGAGACAAAATTACCGTAGCGCGCCACCATATACGCCTTCACCTGTTCCGGCGTCTGCCCTGCGCGCAGCAGCTGATACACCTTGAGGCGCATATCCCCGGCGATCATCGCGTTTGAGTCGGCAATGCTGTTGTTCTGGCATTTCGGGCAGCGCAGCGATTCGGTCAGATGGCGGTACTGCTGCTCCTGGGTGACTGAATCAAACTGATAAGTATCGATATTATCGGCCAGCGCCAGGCTGCTAAACAGCAGTGACGCCAGCAGGATCAGGATAGATTTCACGAACCGCTCTCCTGGCTATATTTCTGCCACAGCGGTTTGACTTCGTCATTCCACACGCGCTCGTTGAGATCGCCCGCGTGGCGATAGCGGATAATCCCGTGACCGTCGATCAGGAAGGTTTCCGGCGCGCCGTACACGCCCAGATCCAGCCCCAGCATCCCGTCGCCGTCATACAGGCTCAACGCATACGGGTTACCCAGCGTATTGAGCCAGTTAATCGCTTTCTGGCGGTCGTCTTTATAGTTCAGGCCCACCACGCGCACGCCTTTGGTCGCCAGCGTGTTGAGGTACTGATGCTCCGCGCGGCAGGTTGGGCACCAGGTAGCCCAGACGTTCAGCAGCAGCGGTTTACCGTCGGTCAGCACTGACTGGTCAAAGGTTTTGCCCGGCTGGTCGAGTGATTCCAGCTTAAATACCGGCACCGGCTTGCCGACCAGCGCCGACTCCAGCCGCGTCGGATCATCGCCGTTGGCGTTACGGGTTAGCTGCCACAGCAGCGCCGCCGCCAGCAGCAGAAACAGGATCAGCGGGATATAGAGGATTTTCTTGCTCATGCCAGCTCCTTCTGCGCTTTCTTACTGGCGCGATAGCGCGGGTCGAGCAGGCAGAAAATGCCGCCCACCGCCATAAACACGCCGCCAAACCAGATCCAGCGCACAAAAGGTTTGTAATAGATGCGTACCGCCCACGAATTACCGCCCAGCTCTTCGCCCAGCGCCGCATAGAGATCGCGCGTAAAGCCGCCGTCGATCGCCGCTTCGGTCATCATGGTACGCGCCACGCTGTAGTAACGTTTTTCCGCGTGCAGCGTGGCCTCATGTTTGCCGTTGCGCGTCACGTCGATAATGCCCACGCCGCCGGAGTAGTTCGGTCCCTGCAGGCTTTGCACGTCGCGGAAGGTGAAGTGATAGTTGTGGATATCCACGCTGTCACCCGCCTTCATACGCACGTCGCGCTCCACGCTGTAGTTCTGGCTGAAGGCGATGCCGATCACCGTTACCGCCACCCCGAGGTGGCCCAGCACCATGCCCCAGTGGCTGCGCGACAGATGGCGCAGCCCGCGCAGAAAGCTGTGGCGGTGAGTCGCGCGCTCGTGCAGCTCCAGCAGCGTCAGGATAATCACCCAGACCGCCATCATCAGCCCCACTACCGTCATCGCTTCAATGCGGTCCTGCATCAGCCACGGCAGCAGTATCGACAGCAGCAGGGTAGCAACCACGGCAATCGCCAGGCGCTTCCACAGCTTCTGCGGCTCATCGCGACGCCAGCGCACCAGCGGACCGATGCCGAGCATCAGCGCCAGCGGAGCCATCAGCCAGGTAAACAGCGTATTAAAGAACGGCTCGCCGATGGAGATGGTGCCCAGCCCTAGCTGTTTATGCACCAGCGGCAGTAGCGTACCGAGCAGCACCACCAGCATCGCGGCAATCAGCAGCACGTTGTTGCCGAGCAGGAAGGATTCCCGCGACCACACCTCGTTCTGCACCCGGCTGCGCACCTTGCTGCCCTTGATGGCGTACAGCAGCAGCGAACCGCCGATAACAATAATCAGGAAGGCGAGGATAAACATGCCGCGCGCCGGATCGGAGGCAAACGAGTGCACCGACACCAGCACCCCGGAGCGCACCAGGAAAGTGCCCAGCAGGCTGAGGGAGAAGGCAGCGATCGCCAGCAGCACGGTCCAGGCCTTAAAGGTGCCGCGCTTCTCGGTAACCGCCAGCGAGTGGATCAGCGCCGTTCCGGCCAGCCACGGCATAAACGAGGCATTCTCGACCGGATCCCAGAACCACCAGCCGCCCCAGCCAAGCTCGTAATAAGCCCAGGCGGAACCGAGCACGATGCCGATGGTGAGGAACACCCAGGCCGCCGTGGTCCACGGACGCGACCAGCGCGCCCAGGCGGTATCCAGCCGTCCGGCCATCAGCGAGGCAATCGCAAAAGCGAACGCCACCGAGAAGCCGACATAGCCCATATACAGCAGCGGCGGGTGGAAGATCAGCCCAATATCCTGCAGCATCGGGTTCAGGTCGCTGCCGTCGATAGGGAAGTCCGGCAGCGTGCGGGTAAACGGATTCGAGGTTAGCGTGATAAACAGCAGGAAGCCGAGGTTGATCATCCCCATCACCGCCAGCACGCGGGCAATCGCCTCCAGCGGCATCGCGCGGCTGAACAGCGCCACCGCCAGCGTCCAGGTGCTCAGCAGCAGCACCCATAGCAGCAGCGAGCCCTCATGCGCGCCCCAGGTGGCAGCCACCCGGTAGTAAACCGGCAGCAGCGTATTGGAGTTGGTGGCCACATACGCCACGCTGAAATCATTCACCACAAAGGCGTGAACGAGGATAATAAACGCCGCCGCGATACAGGCAAACAGCCCGTAGGAGAGCGGGCGGGCCAGCCCCATCAGCCGACGATCGTGGCGCGCCGCGCCCCACAGCGGGTAGATGCTGAGCAGCAGGGAGAGCGCCAGCGCCAGGCACAGCAGGAAGCTGCCGATTTCGGGGATCATGACTGGCCTCCGTTATTGTCGTTAGCGGCAGGATGGGTGTGATTCTTCTTCATCGCGTCACTGATTTCCGGTGGCGTGTATTTTTCATCGTGCTTGGCCAACACTTCTTTGGCGATAATGTGCGTACCGTCCTGCAGTACGCCCTGCGCCACTACGCCCTGCCCTTCGCGGAACAGGTCCGGCAGAATACCTTCGTAGCTGACGTTAATCACCGCGCTGTTGTCATACAGCTGGAAGGCGACTTTCAGGGTATCCGGGTCGCGCTTAACGCTGCCCGGCATCACCATGCCGCCAATACGCAGCCGCTGCCCCGGCTCCGGCTTAACGTGGGTTTCACCTTTGCCATACACCACTTCACCAGGAGTGTAGAACAGATCGATATTAGAACGCAGTGCGTACATCACTAAAGCCGTTGCCAGCCCCAGCCCGACGAGCACCACCATCACCAGCATCAGGCGATTTTTACGACGGGGATTCACGATGGCTCTCCTGCCGCTTCACCGGCGTTTTTTTTCACTTTTGCCGCACGAATGCGCTGCTCACGCGCCTGGCGCTGACGAATATCCGCCAGCAGCCGACGACGTTGTAAAACGGTATGCACTACCAGGCCGCCAAGGGCAACCAGCGTACAGATTACGGCCAGCCAGACATAGAAGGCGTAGCCGCCCATGGCAAAGAAGTCGTGCCAGGTAGAGAATGCCGGCGTCATGATTTACGCCCCCCTTTTGCCGCCACGGCAGCCACCCACGGGCGGTGGCGCTCGCTCAGCAGCAGCAGATTGCGCAGGCGCATCAGCGTCAGGGTAACGAATATCAGCAGATAACCGAGGATTGACCAGCGCAGCGGCGTGCGCATACTCGGGTCTATCGCCTGCTGCAACACCCCGCTAGACCCCTGGTGCAGCGTGTTCCACCACTGCACCGAGTAGTGAATAATGGGCAGGTTAACCACCCCAACGAGGATCAGGATGCTGGCCGCGCGGCCCGCCATGCGGCGGTCGTCAAAGGCGTGATAAAGCGCGATAGTGCCCATATAAAGGAACAGCAGCACCAGCTCCGAGGTCAGGCGTGCATCCCAGATCCACCAGGTCCCCCACATCGGCTTACCCCATGCGGAACCCGTCACCAGGGCAATAAAGGTAAATACTGCCCCCACCGGAGCCATTGCGGCGGCGGCAAGATCGGCGGTTTTCCACTGCCACACCAGCCCGACAAAGGCCGCAATCGCCATTGAGGCATAGATGCCCATTGACCACATCGCGGCAGGCACGTGGATATAGATGATGCGGTAGCTGTTACCCTGTTGATAATCTGATGGGGCAAAACCGAATCCCCATGCCCAGCCGAGCAGCAGCGCCGCGATGCCGGGAATGGCAAACCACGGCACAAAACGGCCGCATAACGGGTACAGCCGCTCGGGCTGGCCCAGTTGATGTATCCATTTCCACATTATTATTTTGCTCACAATAAAAGAAATCGTTCTGGTATCTGCATCGGAACTGCCGCGCGCACCGGTCTCTGTTAGCCGTTTAGTGCACGCTTACCCGTAAAGCTGCTGCGGTGGCAAACGGCGCCAGCGTGGCGCTCCCCACCAGCAGCGCGCCGAGAATGGCCAGGTAACCATCAATCGGCAAGCCCATCCCGGCAGCATCAATCGCCGCACTGGCAAAAATCAGCACCGGTACCGCCAGCGGCAGCACCAGTAAACTCAGCAATACGCCACCGCGCCGCAGCCCGACCGTCAGCCCGACGCCAATGGCACCGAGGAAGCTCAGGGTGGGTGTCCCCAGCAGCAGGGTCAGAGCTACCGCCCGCCAGCTGGCAAAATCCAGCGACAGCAGCAGCGCCACCAGCGGCGACAGCAGCAGCAGCGGTAGGCCGGTGACGATCCAGTGCGCCGCCACCTTGCCCAAAACCGTTATCGGCAGCGGTGCGGGCAGCAGCAGCAGCTGTTCCAGCGAACCATCGAGAAAATCATCGCGAAACAGTCTTTCCAGCGCCAGTAGCGAGGAGAGCAGCGCCGCAACCCAGACAATCCCGGGGGCAATTCGCGCCAGCAGCTGCGGCTCCGGGCCGATGCCGAGTGGAAACAGGGTAATCACAATCAGGAAAAACCACAGCGGATTGATAATCTCCGCGCCGCTGCGAAAGGCAATGCGCAGTTCACGCTTGAGTACGCGCCAGAACATCACGGCTCCCCTGCGTAAGTGAGACGAATACGGCTGACGCGCTGAGCGGCCCCTGGCAGATCCTGATGGGTTGTGAGGATCACTGCCCCGCCCTGCTCTGCGTGCTGCACAAACAGCGCCATCAGTTTCTCCACGCCGGATTTATCGATTGCCGTCAGCGGCTCATCGAGGATCCACAGTGCGGCCTGGCTCAGCCACAGCCGCGCCAGCGCCACGCGCCGCTGCTGCCCGGCGGAAAGGGCTGCGACGGGCACATCTTCATAACCGGTGAGGTCAACCTGCTCAAGCGCCTGAAACAGCTCATCCGCCGTACGTTCGGCATGCCAGAAACTGAGATTTTCAAACGGCGTCAGCACCGCCTTCACCCCCGGCTGATGGCCGAGGTAGAGCAGGCTGGCATGATAGCTTTCGCGCTGGCGCTGGATGCTTTCCTGCTGCCAGAGGATCTCTCCCTGCTCCGCCCGGCTGAGGCCGGCAAGAATTCGCAGCAGTGAGGTTTTCCCTGCCCCATTCGCCCCTTCAACCTGCACAATTTCACCCGCCGCAACGGTAAAGCTGAGATTGCGAAACAGCGCCCTTTCGTCGCGAACACATGTCAGATTTCTGGCTGCCAGCATGGGAGGAAGATCACACTTTGTTAAATTTGATGGCGAATAGTACCACAGGCTTTACGTTCGCTGAAACGCGGCAGGTCGCGCCCGGCGCGGTTTTGCGGCTCTGTACGCCGTAAAGCGCACAAAAACAGCTGAAAACATCGCTGCGGTTAAAGCTTTGTTACTCTTCTTATAAAATCTACTTACATTTCACTTTTTAGCGACAATACCCGCTACGCTTATCAGGACACTTTATTACTGGGGGGAAAAATGGATAACACACAAAAAGAGACTGAAAATCAGGTTGAGAGCGAAGAGAGCGAACAGGGCGAAGAGATCGAGGTGGATGAGGAGGCGTTGCCCTCACGCGCTGCTGCGGTCCATGAACAGATCCGCCAGGAAGGTGAGAAGGAGTTAGAGCGTGATGGGCTGGCGCTGCTGTTTTCCGCCATCGCGGCCGGGCTGTCGATGGGCGCATCGCTGATGGCAAAAGGGATCTTTCAGGCCAATCTGCACGACGTGCCCGGTGGTTTTCTGCTGGAAAACCTCGGCTACACCTTCGGCTTTATTATCGTCATTATGGCGCGCCAGCAGCTGTTTACTGAAAACACCGTGACGGCCGTGCTGCCGATAATGCATAAACCTAGCGGCAGTAACCTGCTGCTGCTGCTGCGCCTTTGGGGGCTGGTTCTGGTCGGGAACCTGGTAGGTACCGCGCTGGCGGCGCTGGCCTTTACCCATATGCCCATTTTTGACGATGCGGTGCGCAGCGCCTTTGTCAGCATCAGTCAGAAAGTGATGGAGAATACGCCGGGAGAGATGTTTGCCAATGCGGTGGTATCCGGCTGGATTATCGCCACTATGGTATGGATGTTCCCTTCCGCTGGCGGCGCGAAAATCTGGATTATTATCCTGATGACCTGGCTGGTAGCGCTCGGCGACCTGGCGCATATCGTGGTGGGTTCGGTAGAGATCTTCTATCTGGTGTTCAACGGTGAGATCCCGTGGCAGCAGTTTATCTGGCCCTTTGCCCTGCCGACGCTGGCGGGTAATATCATCGGCGGCACCTTTATCTTTGCCCTGATCAGCCACGCGCAGATCCGCAACGATATGAGCACCGAGGCCAAAGCTAAAGCGCAGGCCGAGGCGAAGCGTAAGCAGCATAAAGAGAAGAAGGATTGCGCGGATTGATGGTTAAACGCGCAGTCAGTCAGGTAACTGGTTAATCCGCGGCGATAATTGCGTTATACTGCGCGCCGCGGTCCCCTTAGTTAAATGGATATAACGAGCCCCTCCTAAGGGCTAGTTGCAGGTTCGATTCCTGCAGGGGACACCATTTCACAGTTCGCCCCCTCCTTCGTGGTTCGCAAAAACGCTTAAAAGTCAGGCTCAACTTAAGACACTCTTTCGCGATGGTTCGTTGGCAAACATGCTCCACAACGGTTAAAAAAAGTAGTGCTTAAGTTATTGATTCGCAGAATCAATAATTCCGTAAGATATTTTTCCTGTTTAATATATTGTTGCATATTGGAATTAAAACCTCGTAAAGACGCTTAATTTTTTCATAAAACCTCGCCTGACTTACGCTTATAAAAAATGTATATTTCACCTAAATTTCAACCTGCAATAAACACTATATCTTGATAACATTGAAGATACATATTGAAAATGGTTTTATTGATTTTAGTAAAATCACCACCAGAGGCTTAACTTCCCGCAGAATCCTGAAAATTTAATGATTATCGATAAATATCTATTTAAATCGATCGATTCAATGATTATAAACTAACCACCACCCCACCCTAAATAACCGGACACTGGCTCTTACCAGTAAGAATCAGGAGTGAAATTAATAAAAAAACTATAGCTTATTAGCTGTAGAAAAAATCACGTATTGTTCATATCAAATTAGGATAACTTTTTAAGGATTTCGTTATGAATGTTCAGAATATCGCTGTATGCGGGTTAGGATATGTTGGCCTGCCTGTTGCTGTAGCACTTGCTCAACATTTTAATGTGATGGGTTTTGACGTAGACACCGAGCGGATAAGTCATTTACGGGACTTTAATGATTGGACTGGGGAAGTTAGTCAAGAAATACTCGCTCACTCAACACTTCAACTCACTGATAAGATAGAAGATATTAAAGATTTCGATTTTTTTATCGTCGCAGTACCAACCCCAATAGATGAACGCTGCGCGCCAGATTTTACCATGTTGAAAGAGGCGAGTCGTTTGATAGGCTCGGTGCTGACACAAGGAAGTACGGTTGTTTTTGAGTCGACAGTATATCCGGGTGCCACGGAGGAAATCTGTGCTCCTGAACTGGAAAAAAGTTCGGGGCTTCGTTGTGGTATTCATTTCAAAATTGGCTACAGCCCTGAGAGAATTAATCCAGGTGATACTGAACACCCGTTCGAAAAAATTATAAAGGTGGTAGCAGGCCAGGATGAGGATACGCTGGAGCGAATCGCCAGCGTCTATGAAACCGTGGTCGAAGCTGGCGTTTTTCGCGCTTCATCAATCAAAGTGGCTGAAGCTGCAAAAGTCTTAGAAAATACCCAGCGCGATATTAATATAGCCTTGATGAATGAAATATCTAAGATTTGCGCACTGATAAAAATAAATACTTCTGACGTGCTAAAGGCTGCGGGTACGAAGTGGAACTTCATGCATTTCACACCAGGTTTAGTGGGAGGGCACTGTATTGGCGTAGACCCTTACTATCTGACATCTAAGGCTCAGCAATATGGCTATCATCCCGAAGTCATCCTGGCAGGACGGCATATTAACGACAGCATGGCTGAGCACGTTGCCTCCAGACTGATCCAAATTTTGGCCTGTAGCAAGCGGCTCGCATCGTCAACTCGTGTCGGTATTGTTGGCATCACGTTTAAGGAAAATGTGCCAGATATTCGCAACTCGAAAGTCATCGATCTTTATAGAGAGTTAGGACGTTATGGCGTCAATTCACTGGTAAGCGACCCTCTTGCCGACCCAATTCAGACGGAGCGCGCATACGGGATGACTTTAGTTGACCCTTCGTTACTGATAGACCTCGACATGCTGATACTCGCCGTTCCCCATACCCAGTCGGTGAAACTCATTTATCGAAGGCTCGATCAAATGGTGGCGAAAGGTGGCGTGTTATGCGACCTCCGTTCAGTACTGGAACCGTCCCGGTTACGTTCAGACATTCTTCACTGGACGCTGTAATACCTGGTTCAACATGGAGTAATCATCCTATGACTTCCCTGAGTATTTGTCCGATAGGAACCTGCCGTATCCATCAGCCTTTGCGTATCTGCACTCAGCACTATCCAATAGCGTTAGAGCATGGGCGCAACTATGGTTATATCCATACCAGCACCGAAGCACTGCAGCAGTTACATTTTATGAAAGGAGAAAAAAAATTTTCCGACGATATAAAACCACTTATTTTCCGGCCAGGTACATCTGCCAGTTTTGTCTTAACCCCTCACCATCAAGCAGATATCTATATGGTGGAGATTTCATCAAACAAGCTGCATTACATCGATGATCAACCGATCCAGTGTAATTATACCTATCGCTATTTCAGTGATTTCTTTGCCAACAGTGAGCGCGCAAAGTTGTTCTGGTCAATGGCGGGAGATGATCAGATCAACGCCCGACGTAAAGTCCTTGAGGAAATGCCGGTGTTTCAGCGCCTGTCGTCGGACGATCGTGAACTTCTTGCCCGCATCCAAAGGCGAAATCTTGCTGACGATGAGATTGCACGCGATATGGAAGAAATCACACAAATCATCGGCCGCGATAAGCTGGTGTTTGTCACACATGTTAACGCTTGTACCGCAGACAGTGCTGTCATTAATCGGCGAAGCGCACTGATCAAGTTGGTGCGTGAGAAGGGTAAGCACCTGGACGTCGCCTGCTATGACCCAACACCGTTAATGCGCCGGCTCGGGCAGATCAACGCCATTGCCAATGACGGGCTGGATTTAGCGCACTATACCGATCTGTTTAATGAGCGGCTGGGTGAAGACTGGTACAAAATTTTTGTCTTGCCGCGACTCGATGCCTCGACTTTTCATGATGTGCCCTCACCCGAAGAGAGCCAGCTTGCCGAAATCGAGGCTCTATGGAACGCCGGAAAGCACCTTAGTGCCTCACGACAATTACATGAGGCTTTGCGTAATCAATTCGCCTCACGTCGTCACCGTATTCTGCTCGGGCGCATGCAGTATGAACTGGGCGACTTTGAGAATGCCATCCGTCATCTGCAGTCGGCCAAAGAGCAGGGCGACACCAATGATGAAAAAAACGATCTGATGCTAATGCGGGCCTATTTCAGAATAGGTCAATATCGCGAGGCCCGTTTGTGCGCGCAAGCGTTGCTGTCAGATGAAACCGTCACGCTGGAAATTATGCATGTCTGTGCAGTTTCGGCAACGCATCTTGGCGAGCATACTGCTGCGCTCGGTGAGTGGAAGCAGCTGTTTCGCCTGAGCGATGACAAAGCCGAAGCTGCTCAGGCAGTGTTGAGCCTGCTGGAAGCGATGGCAGATAAAGATGCTGTGCTTGACTGGGTAGAAAAAGTGCTTGAGGTACTGCCAACGCATGGTCCCTGTTTTGTTGTGTTGTGGAACCAACGGCTGGCAGAGGCAGATCGGGCGGGCCTGCTCGAACTTGCATCCCGACCCGTCGTTTTGAGCGAACAGGAGGCCTTCAATCTGACATGCCGCACTGCTGAACAGGGTTTTGCCCTGCCGGCAGCGTTACTCGTCGTAGCGCATGCACTACCTGAGAGCCATGACCCTGGGGTAACGACATGGATCAAAAATCAAGCTGGCAAATGGTTGCAGGAGGGTATGAGCCAGCTTGATGAAGGGGAGCTGCTAAAAGCTGCGGATAATATTCAGGCACGAGCCTGTCTACCTGCAATCAACAATACGCTCAGACGTGCACGGCGTTCACTGGAACAGAAGATGCGCGTTGATATACGCCGTGCCTTCCAGCAAAAACGTTATGAAGAGGTCATGGAGATCTCACTTATCGCTAGCCAGACTCTGACAAGTTTTCCCGAACTTAATAGTTTCACGGGCCGGGCGGCGTATGCGCAGGGAGACATCACAACAGCGTTGCTGTACTTGAGACGGGCCGCCAGCGAAGAAGACGCGACCGTCGTGGCGAAGGTTTTATTGGCGCGTACTGCCGCACGCAGCGGAGAACATATCGAAGAAGCCATTGACACCTATCAGGAGTTGCTAGGAAGTCATCCGACTGAGGCATGGGTAAGCGATGAAGCAAAGCGGCAGATTCCCCGATTGGAGAGTCGCCTGACACGTGTGGCGCGTGAGATGTTGACGCAAGGCGAATATGACAAAGCATGGGAGCTGCTCAAACGCGCTGAAAATGTTGATGCGGATAACCCGGCGGTCTCACGGGAGAAAAAACGCGTGATTTCGTCACTCTATTCCAGGCTTAAGTCACTGGCACCTGACAATGTCTCTGAGCGCCTGATGATTGGCGAAACGATCCTGCGTTTTGCACCCGATGATACGGTAGGACTTAAAGCCGCCGCGACGGGGGCAATGCGAACCCACCGATTTACCGAAGCCCTGCACTACTGGTCTTTATTACGGGCGCACTCTGAAAAACCAGAGTTGATCGATGCCAACATCAATAAGTGTCATTTGTGGATTGACCGTGCGCAGCGCAAAAAACAGCCTGATACTTTTATGCCAACGGTTTCCATTTTTCCTGCTTTCGATAGCCCATGTTCCCACGCTGAGTTGGTAATGGATCAACCACTATGAATGAATCGAACAAATTAGTTTCGGATCTGCATATTGCGCCGCTCCACGAGCTTGAAAATACGCGTGCTCGTCTGGCAGAAATACTTAAGCTTTGCCTTACAAGTGATACCGCGCATCGTCATCTGGAAGAGGCTGAAAATCTGGCGAACAGGTATCGTAATGACACTAAGGTACAAGCGTTTTGGCTGCAAATCAGGGAGCGAACGGGAGACAGCGGAGGTTTGAGCGAGCAATGGGCTGCGCTTTTGCTCAATTGCCCACAGGATCCTGCTCTTTTACGTCTCTATGTCCGTTACCTGATGAAGGCGCAGCGTAAAGGGGAAATCCCCGCGCTGATTGACCAACATCTGCCAGAAAATATGGAAGATATGCACTCTGCCCTGGCACGCGCAGGGATAATGGTGGATGCCCATCTGTACGACAGGTCAGATACCCTGTTTCTTAAACTGATTGACCGCTATGATCATCCGACCATACGGGTACGATTCGCCAAAAATTTGCACAAGCGCGGTTTGTTGTATGAAGCGATTGAGGTGCTCGCTCCAGTAGCTGAGGGTCAGGATCCGGATAGCCCGATCGGAGACTTCAATATTCGGCTCATGGATGACTACGACTTTTTCTGTCGGCTTGAGCCCAGCGGCAGTATTGTCGGGCAGCACATCTCGATGCTGTCACTCAAGCATGCATTGCTCCATTTCCGTTATCGGGAAATTGTCGCAGGGAAGGCGCAACCATCACGCATCGCCTTGATCACAGGAAGCCTCGGACCCGGGGGAGCCGAACGCCAGTTGGCCAGACTGGCCTGCTGCCTGACGTCTCCCCGCGAACGACATGAAGGGGCCGAATACCCGCTTCAACATCCACTTCTCATCAATGTCATCGTCAAGCGCTATACCGCAACGGTTGCAGAAACGAACACACATAAGCAGCTGGATTTTTTTCTCCATGACCTCCTTGACGCTGGAATCAAAGTGACAGAGATAAACAATCTGCCAGTGAATAACCTGTTCGCTTTAACAAACGGCGATCCTGATTTTCTCAGACTACTGGATCATCTCCCGGCTCAGGTGCGTTATGGCTTAACACGTCTGTATCCGTATCTTCTTGAACATCGTTTTGATGTTGCCAGCCTGTGGCAGGACGGAACCTGTTTCTTTGGCGCGCTGGCTGCGTTACTGGCGGGCGTGCCCGTCATTCATCTGGTGTTTCGCGGCCTGCCACCTAATCTGCGTGGCGCACGCTACAAACCTGAGTATCGTTTACTTTACCAGGCGCTGGCTGAAATTCCGGGTGTCTGTTTTATGAGTAACAGCAAGGTGATTGCCCGGGAATACGCTCAGTGGCTGGATTTGCCTGTCGAACGTTTCCATATTCTTTATAACGGTGTGCCAGTGCCAGCAATCGTCGCTCCGGCCCAGGAGGAAAGCAAATGGCAGGAATTTTCGCAACAAACAAAGGATGCCACCGAAACCATCGGCGGAGTGTTTCGCCATGAACCCGATAAGCAGCCACTCATATGGGTCAGGCTGGCACATCACTATTTGCAGCGTCGCCCAAATGCACGCTTTGTCATGGTAGGCGATGGGCGATTACTGGAAAGCACACGTAATTTAGTGAACGAACTGGGGATCCACCAGCATGTGCTTCTGGTGGGATTATCCCGTCACGTCGGATTCTGGTATTCGAAAATGGACGTAAAGGTACTCCTTTCATTGTATGAAGGATTACCGAATGTGCTCATTGAGGCGCAGCTGTTGGGCGTGTTAACCGTGTCAACACCCGCCGGTGGCTCTGGAGAATGCTTTGTTGATGGAGTGACCGGACATCTGCTCTCTCGGGCAGAGAATCCCGATCTTGATGAAGCCTGCGACAAAATTTCATTGCTGGTGGATAGCCTCCATTCCAATGCTGAGGTGCGCGAAATGGCAAAAGCACGCGCACGTAAGCTGTTTGCTGTCAACGCCATGCGCGATACGTTCATCGATTTATGTCGCTCTTCAGTCATGCATGGCGCGCTGACTACGGTATAGAAATCTCTGCTTTTCGCTGAGGTTACGCTTATTCATTTCAGGATGATGCTGCAGGAAAAAACGATGCGCTTCAGGGAGGATGGTATGAGGAAGATACGCGTTAAGGAGACACTGATGTTGGTACTCCTGGCCTGCACGACACTACAGGGGTGTGGCTTACCACGCAGTGGCCCCCTACTCAGTGAGGTAGAAAAGTCTCACAACCAGGGAGGCATCCAACTGCTGCCGGTGACGCCATCACTCGCAGCAGCCAGCCGCGATGCGCAACATGCCAGCTTTCCCGAAAGTTTTCTCGTTGCACAGGAAACCGACCTCACTCATTTGGCCCCGGGAGATAGTGTCATTGTCAGCCTTTGGGAAAGAGACGGCCTGCAACTGTTTATGCCGGACACCAACGGCAGGGCCGATCTGGGAGAACTGATCCTTGACAGCGAGGGGACAATCTATCTGCCATATGTGGGAAACATTCCGGCAAAAGGACTCACCATCGCACAATTACGCGCTGCCATCATGCGACATCTACGCGGCATCGTGATTGCTTCCGATGTGAACGTACAGCCCGGGTCACGGAGTGGCCAGATGGTCATCGCACAGGGCGACTTATCTAAATCTGGCGCATATCCGCTCAATCAGGCAACGCGAAGATTGAGCGGGTTACTTGCCCAGGCCGCACCGGATCAGCGTAATCCTGAACAAATGGCGATCGCGGTGCAACGCTCCGGGGAGTCGGGCTCTGTTCATTTGGCCGATATCTATCGTAATCCGGCTCAGAACATTGCGTTACAGCCAGGGGATGTTGTCGTTGTACACAACGTTACCCAATATTTCACTGTATTGGGCGCCGCCACCGGGCAAAAACGTCTCAGGCTGAGTAAACGTAACTATAGCGTGGCCGATGCACTTGGTGATGCCAGTGGCCTGAACGACAGCCTGGCCAACCCTAGTGCTGTTTTCCTGATGCACACACCGGATGCAGATAGCTTCGCTTCAGGAACGGAAGCACGGCCAGTTGTCTATCAATTTGATTTTACGCGGCCGGAGCAGATGGCCCTTGCCAGCCACTTCGTGGTACACGAAGGTGACCAGATTTACATTTCGGACGCACCATTTACCCAACTGCAGAAAGTACTTTCTGTTTTCAGCCCAACGCTGGGTTCCGTTCGCTCTGCCACGAACATAGGGCAATGAGAGTGGATATCAATCTTGAGAAGATAAAACAACCAACAGCGGTGTCTGCTGATACCGACCTTGATTTATTGCGTCAGCAGGTTGATGCCGCCACGAGCATAGAGCTGGAACCGCTTGAAGTTTCATTGGCGATATTCCTGAGCTCGCTGGCGCGTCTGCCACATGCCACGATCGGTCAACGACGCGCAATCTACGAGGCGATCCAGACCGGGCAGAAAAGTGGCCTCACCCGTCTTGGCGCTGAGGATGCGCTTGTAAATGTTCGCTACCGCCAGCTACGCATGATCATGCGCTATCTCGAACAGGATATCCGGGCTGGCGTTGACGTGCTGGCTGAGGGTTTTCAGTCAACAGATCTTGAGCGAGATTACCAACGGCTGGAGGCAGGCCATGCCATAAGGGTTGCACAGAAAAAGAGTCGGGCTGCGCGTGCAGCAAATTCCACCGCATCTGCGGCTGAGTTACTCGCCCCTCCAGAGGCCGGGCAGTGTTCGTCACTGGGCATACGCATGGATCGCATTCATGCCGCTCAACAGCTACGCCCGCTGGAGCGTGGTGCTTCGTGGCCAACCACACTGATGCCTTTGATCTGTTTTCTTCTGCATGTTATTCACAATGAAAGTCGGGTGGCGTTACTGTGGGCAATGCTTGGACCTGTCTTACTGCTTGGCTTGATCTCAACGCCCTATTTCCTGACAGGCGTTCGCTATATTTTGGGTATGGATGTCGCGACATTCGCACTGTTGGGTGCGATTACGTGGATTATGGTTCGGCAGATCGTCTTTCGCAGCAGTACCAACTATGTCGCATCGCGCGTATTAGTTCATTTGACTGTCATTACGCCACTGCTGTGTTCTCTGGCTTATGCGCTGATCCATCTCGGTATCTATCTGGTGGTATATCTGGTGCTGCTGTCTGCCGGGGCTTATCTGAACCTTATCACACCGCCCGATCGGTGGATGCTGGTTCTTTTATATGTGCTGATGATGGCGTTGGGGGCAACCTCAATCGGTATCCTGTTTGGCAGCATCGCCTCAATCTGGCCCTATTTCCTGCGTTTTTCTGCTGTTATCGAGCGTTTCCTTCAGGTGTTTTCCAGTGTCTTTCTTGTTTCAGAACAGTTGCCTGAAGCCTATCGGCGATATTTTTTGTGGTCGCCCTTTGCACACGGCATGCAGTTAATACGGCAAGCTTATTTCGAGAACTACACATCACAAGATGCAAGCCTTAGCTATTTTTTAATCATGATGATGCTCCTGGTCGCCATTAGCTTGCTCGCTGAACGTCTGTTGCGCTGCAATGTACAGCCAATGTGAGGAACAATGATCCATCTGACTGGTGTTACCGATCGCCCGCGCATTTTTGGCGAAAGAAAACTGCTGTTATCGAATGTTGATCTGGTGATTGCACGCGACCGCTATGCGTTGCTTTCAACCACACCTGAATGTCATCGTCCGCTGTTAGACGTGCTAGGCGGAATTCGCCCGCCACTGCGCGGTCTGGTACAGCATCGCGGTCTGGTTTCATGGCCGATGGGCCGCCAGGGCTTCATCCGTGGCAAAGGCTCAGGACTGAAAATGGTGCAGCTTGTCTGCAACCTGTACGGCCTGGATGTGCACGCTTCGGTCGACTGGTTAGCCGACTTGATGACCAACCCTGAGTACCTTTCCAGGCCAATGGCTGACTGGCCGGTTTTTATGCGACAGGAGTTTTCTTTTGCATTAGCCCTGATACCCGATTTCGATATCTACCTGGTTGATGGAGCAATGCCATTTCAGCCTTGCCGTTTTACAAGATTATGGCGAACGCTGTTTGAGAAGCGGCTGGCAAATCGCACGTTGATATTTTCCACTTATCGTCATTCGCAGATGACGGACTATTGTACGAAGGCAATGATCTATGAGCGAAATGGACTCCGCATCGAAGAAAACCTCACAGATTGCATCGGAAAATTCCCCGCAAGGCAAAACAGCAGCGACGCCTCTGCACAGTCAATCGACGCATTCAACTTCAGCTCCTCCGCAGGAGGCCCCTTCATGTATTAAGACCCACTCGCAAGAGGAAGTGACTTATCAGCACCGCCTCCGGGCCGACGCTTTGCGCAAGCTGCGCAGGGAGCGTTGGGTTATCGCAACATTACTTTTACTCCCCGTTCTGCTGGCAACGCTGTATCTGACGAATTTGGCGACGCCGCGCTACACCGCAGAGTCTAGCTTTTCGGTGCGTGCCAATGACCAGCAAAGCGACTCCTCACCTGACAACGCCACCAGCCTGATTTCAACGGGCGGCAGCGCTGCAAATGGTTTAGTGGACGGTTGGGCTGTTAACAGCTTTCTGAATTCACGTGATGCCATGCATCAGCTTGACAGGAAAATTGGACTGCGTCGCTATCTCACTAACACCACACGCGACCCGGTGAACAGACTGATGCCTGAGGCCGATGACGATGCACTGTATGAGGCCTATCAATCAATGATAAATGTCTCCTACAACATGCTCGAGCAGCTCAACCTGATGAGGATCAGCGCTTTTTCGCCAAACGATGCGCGAATAATTTCGCTTTTTTTGCTGGAGCTGGCCCAGCAATTCGTCCACAACATGGATGAAAAAGGCATTGCCGATGCGCTGAAAGTTTCCCAACAAGCAGTCACTCTGGCCGAACAACAGGCCCGGCATGCTAGAGAGAAACTGACGAGCTGGCGTATCACAAACGGCGATATCGATCCGGCCGCAGATGCGGCAATGCGACTCACGCTGATCGCTCAACTTGAAGGCGAACTCAATACTGCCTACATCAATCTTTACAAAATTCGTGCACTGGGCAATTCCCATCATCCAATGATGCAGGCAGCGCAAACAGAGGTAAACGCGTTACAAAAGCGACTGGTCGACATTCGCCAGCATCTGAGTGGTTTGGGAGATTCCGAAGTCAATCGGATGAAAACCTATGAGGTCCTCAAGAATGCACAGCAGTTTGCGGACGCTAATCTTGTCACCGCACGCCAGAATTATCATCAGTCGTTCATCAGTACGCTGCGGTTACGCCGCTATCTTAGCATCGTCGTCAACCCTGAGCCTGGCGTTCGCCCTGACAGCCCCAATGCATCCATCATCCTGTCAGAAGCTCTGGTGGTGGGTTTATTACTGATCTTCATTTATCGGATTGCTGCAGGAATATCACGCGCATTGCGCTTTAGATGAGCATTGCCATGCTTTTATTCTTCATTCAAAGGATTCTGATATGAAAATAGCGATTAACCAAAATTCTCTGTTGCCCGCCTGGGCACAGCACCCTACCCAGCAGGCATTGTGCGCAAAGTTACTGGCACAACGTTGTCACTGGCTAATAACCGGAGCCGCAGGATTTATTGGTTCCAACCTTGTAGAGACGCTGCTGATGCTTGGACAGGACGTGCGTGGTTTGGATAATTTCTCAACCGGACACCAGCATAACCTGGATGAAGTCAGGGATCGCGTGGGGGCCGAGCGCTGGCGCCGTTTTAGTTTTATTGAAGCCGATATCAGAAACTACAACCACTGTAGCAGAGCGGTCAGGCAGATTGATTACGTGTTGCATCAGGCAGCCCTGGGCTCTGTTCCGCGTTCGGTGGATGACCCGGTGACAAGCCATGAGGTTAACATCACAGGTTTCATAAACATGCTTGATGCTGCACGATGTGCACAGGTACGTCGCTTCGTTTATGCCGCATCCAGTTCGACCTATGGTGATGAGCCAAATTTGCCCAAGCGTGAGGATCGCATAGGTCAGCCTTTGTCACCTTACGCAGCAACCAAGCTAATTAGCGAAATTTATGCCGGAGTCTATGCGCGAACCTATGGTTTTGGCGCGACCGGGTTACGCTACTTTAATGTTTTTGGCGCGCGCCAGGACCCGGCAGGCGCCTATGCAGCAGTCATCCCTAAATGGATCTCCGCAATACTTGGTCAGCAAGATGTCGAAATATTTGGTGATGGCGAGACCAGTCGGGACTTTTGTCATATCGGCAATGTCGTGCAAGCCAATCTTCGCGCTGCGTTGCAATATAGGCCGGGAGTGAGCACGATTTATAATGTCGCTGTTGGCGAGAGAACCACCCTTAACCAGCTATTCGAGATCATCAGCAATAATATGAAATTGCTGGGCTTTGAGTATAGCCGGCAACCACGCTATAAAGCCCTACGGCCGGGCGACGTGCACCATTCTCAGGCTGATATATCTAAAGCTCAGAGCGAGCTGAGCTATGTACCTCTTCTGGATCTGAAAGCAGGCATGAGAGAAACCTTGCCATGGTACGTGCGCTTACTCATTGATAAGCGTATCAAGCATGACTAAGCATGGAATGAATGGGGGGGCATGCCGTCGGGTTCAACGCATGCTTGCGCGTGCATCTGTTACGCTACTGGGGATGGGCAGTGCGATCGGTATTTTTGAACCGATATCCCAGGCCTCCCCCCATCTACCCGAACTGTGCGACAGGGCATTAGAGGATTGTGCGTTCGTGAACTCTCTTCTGAAACAACGACAGGGATATGGTCGCATGACGGAGGGAGGCGTAAAGGGGGACGTTGTGCAGGTAACATCAATGGCAGATAGCGGTCCGGGGACACTGCGAGATATCCTCAAACAGGCACATGACTCGAATGTCCCTCTCTGGGTACGTTTTGCGTCCGACATGACGATCAGGCTTCATTCACAGATTCGGGTGCCTTCCAATGTGACCATTGACGGCCGAGATAAACGCGTGAAATTGCTGGATTATGGGTTAGGTATCTATCACAGTCATAATGTCATCGTCACTCATCTGACGATCGACGGGAGATTACGCACCTTCTCACAAGCCATCAATATCGCAAATTTTTCGCACAATGTCTGGATCGATCATCTCGATCTGTCCCGTTTTTCCGACCGGCTGCTCAACGTCAAAAATGGTGCTACGGACGTCACAGTGTCATGGACCCGCTTCCATGATGACGACAAGGTCATGCTGCTCAATAACATCACGTCGACCAACCTGTTCGAACATTATCATCGCGACTCACAGGCCCGCGTCACGCTGCACCACAACTATTTCTTCAATACGGTACAGCGCAATCCACGAGCGCAATTTGGCACATTCCATCTTTATAACAACGCACTGGAGAACTGGGATTTTTACGGTATGAGTTTTAGTCTTGAAGCCCGAGCATTGATTGAAGGAAATATCTTCATCAACCGCGCCAAAAGACCTTGTAAAGAACCCAAATTCTTTCCGACGGTTGAGGGGGTTAACGCCAGATACTGTCAGTATATTAAAAGCGCACCTGCCAGGAGCGCACTGGAAAATGGTAAATCAGATCGGCGAAGTTATGAGCGGACAAAAAAACGATATGGTTATAGACATAGCGTAAAGGCTTTTTTAAAGGTCAGAGACAATCTTTACCTGGCGGATGCCCGTCAGGTGCTCAATAACTTTCGCGCAGATCGTGTGCCTCAGCCACCTTATAATTACGATTATGAACAGCCGTCTTTAGCATTGTTAGATCGAATTCGACGGCTTGCGGGCAATACATCTAACGATTCAGAGGCCGCATTAAGCAGTAAGGCGCGCAGCAGGTAAAAAACAAGTCAATAAATCTACCCTCTGGAATTGGGCCAGTTAACGCACGAATCTGTTTTGCCAGCACTATCTTTTTACGACCTGATAGCCAAACACTCCATAACATACATCCTTAGAGATAAATAGACAGGATGCAATAAAGTAAGTTAAAAAACCAATCGGGTTATTTATTTAGCAGTCTTAACTCCTTGAGAAATATGCTCTTGTCCTTGCTGAAATGAGCTCTTTCTTGAGATAGCAGTATCAAAAACCCCCTTATCGGCATATTCCCTGCAAACTTTAACCTCTTTTTCCATCGTTAATAAAAATGCATTTATAGCGTTCAATTAAATACCACAAGAGTAGCAATAATATAAAAATAACAATAAAAACAACAATTTATAATAGCTTAAAAATAAACCTATCATTAATAAATATTACCAGTTTCCTTCATGGACAATCACTCACTTGAACCTATACTTCAACTCGCTATGCAAAAGATTTATTTATACCTTGATAACAAATCTCATTCTCATTATTGAGTCATGCAGTGGTTATCTCTGAGTATGAATTTTTAAGCACATTTGGCATTCAGATATAAATTAGCATTCACCCACCAGTGAAATAACGAACAGCCATATTTAACTTAAGTGAAATTAAAAAAATGAAAAACATCCTGAATACGATTAATTTGCCTGCAAAGTTTCTCATTCTTGCTTTTTTTGCTTTGCTGCTGTTTGCCGTACCCTCATGGCTTTTTGTCAATGAAGGTAATCAACAGATAAACGCTAAAGAGCGAGAATTGCAGGGAATTCCCGTTGAAAAACAGATGCTGAATCTGCTCAATATGATGCAGCTCCATCGCGCACAAGCGGCAATCGCCGTGGCACAGCAAAATGCCGCTATTCCTGCACGTCTGGCGCTGAAAGAGCAGGTAGAACAGTCAATTAGCACTCTTCAGACCACGCTGGCCGCCACCGGTCAGGACAATGTGGCCTGGCAAGATTTTAGCAAGGTGACAGCGCAGTGGCAGCAGCTACAGCGCGACATTGACAGCCGTAACCTGACGCTGCAAACCAACCTCTCGCGCCACGCCGAAATGATTCGGACGCTGCTTGATGCCAACATTGAAGTGATCGACTATTTTGGCCTGTCGCTGGATCCAGATTTAAATACTTACCAGTTTATTATCAGTACATTCAGTCGCCTGCCAGAACTGACAGAAACATTGGGTCAGATTCGTGCCCGGGGTACGTCACTACTGGCCAGCAAAGAGGCGATTCAGGACAGCGATTACGCCCGTATGGAGTTTCAGATCCTTAACGGTAAGAATGCTCTGCGTCTGTATAACGCGAATCTTTTAAAGTCCTTTAACACTGATAGCAGCGTACGCGAAAAGTTTAGTGGTCAGGCTAATGCCGCACTGCAACAGGCGGGTGAAGCCTTAGCCCTCGCTGAGGACGTCTTTATTAAGCGGACGAAAAACGATCTGCCGCCCACGGAGTTCGTGGCACGCTTTACCGCTGCGATCAATCAGTACAATCAATTTGCTAACGACGCGAGTGACCAGCTCAGCAACATGCTTTCTGAGCAAATTAGTCAGCATCGCACCGCTCAATTTGAATTGCTGGGCGTGCTGGCACTGCTGGCGGGGCTTATCATCTTCCTGGCGGTATTTATCATTCGCTCCATCACCGGGCCGGTACGTGATGCCGCAAAAGTTGCCAAAGATGTCGCTGCCGGTGATTTAACCTCGCACCTGGTGGTGACCGGAAGTAATGAAATGGCGGGCCTGATCGCCTCGTTGATGGAGATGCGCCAGCGCCTTTCTCTGCTGGTTGCGGATATCAAGGATAACGCCACGACGATTGCCACCTCTTCTGAAGAAATTGCTCAAGGCAATGGCGACCTCTCCGCGCGCACAGAGGAGCAGGCTGCTTCACTGGCACAAACGGCGGCCAGCATGGAAGAGCTGTCATCCATCATTCTGCAAAACGCTGAAAATACCCGCTATGCCGCAGGCATGGCCACTTCGGCCACCGATGCGGCGCTGTTAGGGGGTGAGGCGATGCAATCTGTCATGGTCTCCATGCAAAAAATCAGCGCCAGCGCGGGTGAGATTGAAGAGATCATCAGCGTTATCGACGGTATTGCCTTCCAGACAAATATTCTGGCGTTAAACGCCGCCGTTGAAGCAGCCCGAGCCGGGGAACATGGTAAGGGGTTTGCCGTCGTCGCCGCTGAAGTCAGAGCGTTAGCCCAACGTTCTGCCTCTGCCGCGAAAGAGATTAAACAGTTAATTGCACACTCGGTGGAAAATGCGCGTCAGGGAATTTCCATGGTTGCGGATGCCGGAGAAAAGGTGAAGCAAAGCGTGGGGGCGATTGAACAGACTGCGCAGCTGGTCAACGAAATCTCCTCCTCTTCCCAGGAGCAGAGCGCCGGCGTGTCGCAAATCAACATCGCCGTCAATCAGATGGACCAGGTGACTCAGCAAAATGCGGTGCTGGTGGAACAGTCCGCCTCGTCTGCAGATGAACTGGCCGCGCGCGCGATACAGCTACGAGAGCTGGTGGCCGTGTTTCGTACCGGGCAGCCAGCGTAACGGCACCGCGCATTAAGACAGGGCAATCCGGTGTGGTCAGTCCCACACCGGATGTGCCGTTACTGCACCTTGAACCCTTCCGCTATTGCCCGCACATCATTGCCGGTGGGCGCCTGATGAATACGCAGACCGAATTCATCCACCACCGCAAAGATGTGGTCGAAGATATCCGCCTGAATACTTTCATACTCCAGCCACACCACGGTATTGGTAAAGGCATAGATTTCTACCGGTAGCCCCTCTGCGCCCGGTGCCATCTGGCGTACCATCAGCGTCATATCCTTGCGGATTTTCGGATGCTGGCGCAGATATTCGGTGAGATAGGCGCGGAAAGTGCCCACGTTCGTCATCCTGCGCTGGTTAAGTACCGAATCACGGGTGTTGTGTTCGCCATTCCAGCTGTCGATCTCCTGCTGACGCTCGGCGATATAGGGTTGCAGCAGGCGCGCCTGCGCCAGCTTTTGCTGCTCCTCTGCGCTAAGGAAGCGAATGCTGGTGCTGTCGATATTAATGCTGCGCTTGATACGGCGGCCGCCGGAAGCGGACATGCCGCTCCAGTTTTTAAACGCATCGGAAACCAGCGCATAAGTTGGGATAGTGGTAATGGTATTATCCCAGTTCTGCACTTTTACCGTGGTCAGGCCGATGTCAATCACCGCGCCGTCGGCGCCGTATTTCGGCATCTCCAGCCAGTCGCCCATTTTCAGCATGCTGTTGGCCGACAGCTGTATTCCCGCCACCAGCCCGAGGATCGGGTCTTTAAATACCAGCATCAGCACCGCGGCCATCGCACCCAGCCCGCTGATCAGAATGGCCGGGGATTTACCAATCAGCAGCGAGATCATCATGATGCCAATCACGATCGCGCTCAGCAGCTTCACGCCCTGCAATAAGCCCTTAAGCGGAAACTGTGAGGAGAAGGCAAAACGGTGCGCCAGGCCCTGCATCACGTCCAGCAGCGAGAAGAATGACATCAGCGCGTACAGCATCACCCACAGCTGGGCGCAGGTGGTGACGATGGCGGCAGCATCGCTGCCCTTTTGCAGCCACAGCACCGCCTGCACGTTGACGATCACCCCCTGCAGGGTAAATGCCAGCCGGTGAAACAGATTGTTTTGCGTGATGACTTGCAGCCACAGATGGCTGCTGGCCTGCGCACGCTTCTCAAAGGTGCGCAGGACGATGCGGTGCAGGATAAAGTGAATAATAATGGCGGTGAGGAAAATAATGCCAAAAATAACAATAAGCGAAGTGGTGTGGTCGGGTTCTATTCCATATTGCTTTAATAATGCGAGTAACTGCTGCATGACGCCTCCTTTTCGAACGAGGAGGGATCATGCCTGCTGCGGCATCCAGGTTCAACCCCTGGTTATCCGTGCTCAGGTCTTGGTTTTACTCGCGGCGTGGCAGTCACCTGACCATAATCTGACCTCCCGGAGCGTGCGATAAAGGCGGGATTTATCCGCGTCGCTCAGGTTCGGCTGGTTAAGCTGCCCGACAAACTGCTTTTCATCCAGCGCGTTGAGTGTCTTCTGCTGCAAGCCTTGCGCAATCTGCTGCAATATAACGTCATTGAGTCTGGCGAGCTGTGCGCGCACCTCTTCCAGCGGTCGGGGCTGCCAGCCATGAATCGGCGTAGCCAGCCAGTCTGCACGAAAACGATACTGCACCGCTTTGGCCGCGTCCATCTGCGCCTGAATAAACGGCACCACCGAGTTCTCATCCAGACAGAACTGCGTCGCGCGCTGTTTGCTGGCAGCCAGCACCTTCTGTTCCTGCTGCAGATCCTCTATTGGCCGGTGCTTGTCGGCCTTAAACGCCGCCACATCTTTCATATAGCTCAGGCGTTGATTAACCGAGGCGGCGAGGTCGCTGGCCTGCGCGCTGCCGATGCTCAGGCATAACAGAGTAAATAGAATTTTTGCTGACATGTGGCTTCCCTGTTCCCGTTTATTGACCTGCAGACTGTAGATCATTGGGCTGGATATGCCAAAGCATGATGGCGCATTTAGCGACCTGCAGCAGAATCGCGGCAGAAATCGGCGATATTCGACGAATTGATTTGTGCGCACAGGGGCTAAGCTGGTGGAATAATTGATAGCTGTACGGAGCACCCTATGCCAGATAAAGACCCCGTTGTTGAACGCCTCTCCCTTGAGGTAGTTGCACTGCGCAATATTGTGCAGATGCTGATCGCCTACGGCAATGTGCCGACCGGCGGTAAGCTGAACAAGTACCTTGAGAAGGTGGCAGAAGACGTTGAGCACCGCGACGGGCGCGAAGCGAATAAAGCGATTGCCGATGTAATCCGCACCTATATTCGCTAAGTGCGGCGACAAAGCCCCGGTATCACGCCGGGGCCTGCCAGCCTGTTACGCCACTTTAAACACTGAGATATCCTGCGCCAGCTGCGAAGCTTCGGCATGCAGGGCGTGAGTGTTTTCAGCGGTCTGATGAACCAGCATCAGGTTCTGCTGGATGCTGCGCTCCATCTGCGACACGGCCTGAGTGACCTCGGCAATGCCTTTGCTCTGCTCATCGCCCGCCACGCGGATCTCACCCACCACCTCTTTCACCTTCAGCACATCTTTCACCAGCTCTTCCAGCTGACGCCCTGCCCCTTCCACCAGCTTGCTGCCGGTCAGCACATTGCTGTCTGACTGGCCAATCAGCGCTTTGATCTCGTGCGCCGCCGTCGCGCTGCGCTGGGCCAGTGCCCGTACTTCAGAGGCCACCACGGCGAAGCCGCGCCCCTGCTCGCCGGCGCGGGCTGCTTCCACCGCCGCGTTCAGCGCCAGAATATTGGTCTGGAAGGCGATACCGTCGATCACACTGAGGATCTCACCGACGCGGCTGGATGACGTGCGGATGGTCTCCATCGTATCAATCAGCTGACGCATCACATCGCTGCTATTGCGTGCGATCTCTGCGGTCTGCTCGGTAAAGGCATCGGCCAGCCGGGTGTTCTCGGCGTTCTGCTGTACTGTCGCATTGAGCTGTTCCATCGCCGCGGCGCTCTGTTCGACCGCTGCCGCCTGCTCGCTGATTTTTCCGCTCAGCTCCTGATTGCTCTGCTCCAACCCGCTGGCGTTGTGCGCCACCTGTACGCCGCTCGACTGCACGTTGGTGATCACCCCGGCAATCTTGTCGACAAACTGGTTAAAGGACACGGCAATATCGGCAATTTCATCACGGCCGGAGGTATCGAGGCGGCGCGTCAGGTCACCGTCGCCGTGGGCGATATCGTCCAGCGCTTTACGCGTGGATTCCAGCCGCCCGGAGATCTGGCGGGCAACAAACCACAAGATGACCAGCAGCAGCAGCAGTGCCGGGATCAGCAGGATGAAAATGTCCTGCATGATATTATCGGCCAGCGCGGTCACCTGGGATTCCGGCGTCACCAGGCCGATCATCCAGCCGGTATCCGCCATGCGAAACAGGGTCAGCTGGCTGCGGGTGTGCAGCCACTCATCATTCAGGTTCTTGAAGGTGGCGCTGCGCTTGCTGGCGCTGGCGGATTTCACTGCAGCCACCATCGGAGCAAGCCACGCCTGCTGCTGCGCCAGATCGCTGAACTTCTTCAGCGCCTTATCTTTGATACCCGGGAAATAGAGCACGTTGCCAGCCTGGTCGAGAGCAAAAGCATAGCCGCCGGTACTGGCGCCGTTGCGCTGCATAAAGCCGGAGAGGTTGTCCAGCAGCACGTCAAAAGTGGCGACGCCGGCAAAGGCATCGCCCTTGCGGTAAGGCACGCTGCAGGTCACCATATTTACTCTGGATACCGGGTCTTGGTAAACTTCCGACCAGTTGCACTTGTTGGGTGAAGTGGTGCGGGTCGAGGTGTACCACGACTCGTGGTGATAGCCGGTTCCGGCAGGGTCGTTATAGCCGTCAGAGTAGTCGAGGCTGCCGCTGGCGTTGCGCGCCCAGAAGAAGCTGCGGCGGGCTACGCCGTCACTGAATGCATTCGGCTCCGGCCAGATTCCACCGCCGGCAATGCTTTTGTCGCCCTTGCTGTCGATAATTTGCGGCAACACCTGGCGAAACAGCGCTTCATCGTGCGGCAACACTTCGGCCAGCCGCGCCAGGCTCACGCCCTCACCCTCTACGCGGATCAGCTGCTGATTAAGCTGGCCAACGATATTCTCTCCGGTTTGCTGAATTAAGCTGTTACTGGCCTCGATCACGCGCGGCTGGCCGCGCAGTGAAATAGCCAGATAGACCATGATGCAGGTAAGCAGCAGCATTAAGACGCCACCTGACATCAACTTCCCTGATAAACGAACTGGAACCCACGACATAATGAATATCCTCAAGATGGAATTGCACAGCGACTATCAGAGATAAGCTCAACGCTAAATATTGATTAAGGTTATGCAGCTGCGTTCTAAAGACGCTTTATCCGGTTAATATCGGCCGTGCCGTCATAAAACTTTAACTTGCGGGAAAAACTTGATATATATCAAAATATTCCACTGCCTGTTACTCTGCGTTCGTTCCCTGAGACTGCCGTTCATGTCGCTCTCAGTGCATTTCATTCCCTGCTAATGGCAGCTCATGCCCTTTTCTCACGCCATAAAGAAGCCGGTCTTACTATGGCTGCAATTCCATATTGTTAATTTTCCCACCGGGAGAGCCCCATGAGCACAGCAACCGTCAGCAGCAGCGTTAATCGCACTCGCTGGTTAACCCTGATAGGCACTATCATCACCCAGTTTGCGCTGGGTTCGGTCTACACCTGGAGCCTGTTCAACGGCCAGCTCTCTATGAAGCTGGACGCGCCCATCAGCCAGGTGGCATTTTCCTTTGGTTTGCTGAGCCTCGGCCTGGCGCTGGCTTCTTCAGTAGCAGGGAAATTGCAGGAGCGTTTTGGCGTGCGCAACGTCACTATTGGTGCCGGCCTGCTGATGGCGATTGGCCTGATGCTGACCTCGCAGGCGGATAATCTGTTTATGCTTTACCTCAGCGCCGGGGTACTGGTCGGTCTGGCGGACGGGGCAGGCTATCTGATGACGCTGTCCAACTGCGTGAAGTGGTTCCCGGAGCGTAAAGGGGTGATCTCAGCCTGTGCTATCGGCGCTTACGGCCTCGGCAGCCTGGGCTTTAAGTTTATCTGCAGCTACCTGCTGAGCGTCTACAGCCTTGAAACCACCTTTATGATCTGGGGCGGCGTGGCAATGACCATGATGATCCTCGGCGCGCTGATGATGAAAGATGCCCCTAAACAGCAGGCGGCGGGCAACAAAATGGCGAGCCAGGCGCGTGACTATTCGCTGGGCGAATCGATGCGCATGCCGCAGTACTGGATGCTGGCGCTGATGTTTTTGACCGCCTGCATGAGCGGCCTGTACGTGATTGGCGTGGCGAAGGATATCGGCGAGAGCATGGTACATCTGAGCGCGCAGACGGCGGCGAATGCAGTGACCATCATTGCGATTGCCAACCTCAGCGGTCGCCTGGTGCTTGGCGTGCTGTCGGATAAAGTGGCGCGTATTCGGGTGATCACCCTGGCGCAGGTGGTGTCGCTGGTCGGCATGAGCATTCTGCTGTTCAGCCATATGAGTGAAAGCAGCTTCTTTATTGCCATTGCCTGCGTCGCCTTCAGCTTCGGCGGCACCATTACCGTTTATCCGTCGCTGGTCAGTGATTTCTTCGGCCTGAACAACCTGACGAAAAACTACGGCGTGATTTACCTCGGCTTTGGTATCGGCAGCGTGATGGGTTCTCTGATCGCCTCACTGTTTGGCGGCTTTACCATCACCTTCAGCCTGATTATGGCGCTGCTGGTTATCTCCCTGCTGCTCTCCGCCACCATCCGCATGCCGCACAAGCCGGCAGCGCGCAAAGAGACGCTGCAGCACGCCTGACGGCACGCAAGAGTGGCCCGCTGCTGAACACAGCGGGCTTTTTTTATGCCTGTTGATGGCGGAACTTCGGCTCCGGCAGGCCCGCCACAGCCACGCGCACCGCAAACAGGTCTCCGCACTGCGGATATTGCGCCAGCTCCTCAGCGCTACGATTTTCGCGCGAGCTGGTGATATACAGCGTTTTCAGATCCGGCCCGCCAAATGCCACCATGGTCGGCCAGCGTACCGGCAGCGGGATCTCATCGACAATTTCCCCGCTGTGCGGATCAAGGCGAATGACTCGGGCGCCGTCGAACATCGCCGACCAGTAATAGCCTTCGCTGTCGACCGCCGCGCCGTCGGGGATCCCCCCCTGCTGCTGAATAAAGCGGCGCACTACCTGGCGCTTACCGATCTCCCCGCTGTGGGGGTCAAGCGGGTAGCGGTACATCACGCCGTTTGGCGTGTCGGTGTGGTACATCCAGCGGCGATCGGGAGAAAATGCCAGCCCGTTGGAAATCTTAATATCGTCGGCCTGCATGCTAAGGTTCAGCTGATTATCGACGCGGTAAAGCGCCGCCCCGTTGCGATCCTGCGGTTCCCACAGCGTGCCGCACCAGAAGCGCCCAAAGGGATCGACGCGGCCGTCGTTAAAGCGGCTGCGCGGCGCATCACCGGGATTATCCGCGATGCGCTGGGTAATTTGCCCCTGCTCATTAAGGAAGCAGACGCCGCTGCGCAGTGCGGCTATCAGCCCGCCCTCTGCGCGCAGGCCGATGCAGCCAATATCTTCCGCCACCGGCCAGCGCTGATGCTCGCCTGTGGCCGGGTCAAAGCGGTGCAATGCTGGCGCGAGGATATCGACAAACCACAGCACCTGCTGCTCGCTGCACCACAGTGGGCACTCACCCAGCTCCGCCTGTACCGGTAATACGTTGCTCACCTGATAATTCATCTCAGCTCCTTGCACGGTTATTTACCTTAAGTGTACGTGATTTTATCCGCGGCATCGCAGGCAAAATTCCCTACCTCATTTAATGTTTGAGACAATTCCCAATCGAAAGGCCTGTTTTTAGGCTATATCTTATTTAATAAATAGCAGCTTAATAAATAACTCTGCTATTGGAATTATTTTGAAATACCTTATTAAATAAATCTACAATCGACGCATTATTCCTCCACTTTTCCCACGTAGAGTTGTAGCTATAGAAAAGGGAAGGAGAGACATAATGATAAACATAATTAAAGCAGCGACCGTAGCTGCACTGATTGTCATGCTGAGTGGTTGTATCGTTGGCCGACCTTATCACGGCGGCGGAGGGTATCATCATGACCACGGCAGACACCGTGGCTGGTAAGGAAGTCAGGTGAGGTTTTCTCACCTTCGCGGGCAAAGCCTGCACACAGCAAGATAATAAAAACAGAGAAGTTGAAATAAATTGGGCGGGGATTTCCCCGCCCTTATTTTTTGCTTTTAGCTTTTAACGCTGAAATTACACTGATACCAGGCTTTCTTCAGTCCCGGGACGTGGCTGTCCTGCGGGTCAAGCGCTTCTACCTTATCGAACCCGCGCTCATTACAGTAGCGCTCAACATCTTCCAACATGGCGGTCTTATCCACGCTTGTCGGGTTAAAGCGATATTGCACGGTATTCACCGCCGGATCTTCATCGACTTTCTCAAAAGCCCCTGGTTTGCTGGAAGTACAGCCCGCCAGCAATAACAGCGCCAGAGCGCCGAACAGTTTCGTTTTCATTCTGATTCCCCTCTTCCGGTGCCGCATAATAACAAGCTCCCCCTCCGTGACTATCGGATTCCGGCGCATTTGCATAATTTTACTTAAGTTATGCAATGTTCTACCGATTGAATCGATTCAGGAAGACGCTTAGCGTTATCTGCTGTTAGGTGCGAATATGCTTTACAGACATCGCGACATGTCTGCACAACACCAGGATTTTTATTAATAATTACAATATTTTATGCCCGCGGCGAGCGGGCTTTTTTTTGCAGGTCAGTTACCTGTTCCGCTAATAATTATACGTAAGACGTTTGCTGAATCCTTATCAGTAAGTGCCAGAACCGACTGATAAAGATCAATGGTCATATCGCACAGCTTCGCTTCGTCAACGCCCGCTTCAGCAGGCGTATTGAGGGTTTGTAAGTCACTGCCCCACTTCGCGTACAGCGTGCGCACCACCCCCTGCAATTTTACTCTTCCCTGCTGTAAATCAACCGGTTGGTCAGCACCATTGCTGTGCTTAAACAGCGTATCCATCGCCAGCAGTTCGCTGTCGGTCAGCGGCTTGGGCAGCACATCGCTGATGTTGATCCCCCCCTTCACCTGCGGGAACAGAAAGCGGAAACATTCAGCGGCACCCCTTTCACGCATCGCTTTCATCTCCTCAAGGGAAATTTGCATATAGCGGATAAGATCTTCATCGCGCGCGGCGTTGATGCGCTGATTTAGCAGATCGGCAGCCAGCGGGCGCAGGCGGTCAATCGCCTGCTGTAAGGGTACGCCCGCCTCAAGGCTGCTGAGCAGCCGATCGTTTGCCTGACGGTAGAGCGTGGGCTGCTGCTCTTTGATGGTGCGCCAGACGGGCTGCACCGCCAGGCTGTCCTGCGCGGCAGCCAGAGCCGCTTCCTGCTGCTGACGCGGGGCTATCCAGCCGTAGTAGTAGAGATTTCCCATCAGCAGCGGCAGTACAAACAGCAGCGCGCCGGTTAGTTTCGACAATTTTTGGCGTTTTAGCAGCCAGCCGATAACCAGCAGCCAGACCAGAGCGGAGGACAGCGAGGCGAGAATAGCGTGAGAGTTCAAAACAGGTTCCTGAAATCATCAGGCCGGGTTGCCGGCCTGTCTAAGGTTCGTCGGTGGGTTAATCAGCGCGGACGTCAATCAGCACCGGGCAGCTGGCGCGTTCAATCACGGCGGCGCTGCACGATCCTTTCAGCAGGCGGTTGAACGAGGAGAGATGGCGGCGGCCCATGATGATCATCGCGGCGCTCAGCTCGTTGGCCTGGGCGACAATACTTTGTGCCGACTCGCCGGGAACCACCTTGCCGCGCGCCTTAACGCCCGCGCGTTGCAGTTCGGCCAGCGCCATGCGCACTACGGCTTCAGCGGTATTTTGCTCATCGAGCGCCAGGCCGAAATCACCCGGGTCCTCCCCGGCTTCAATATCAAACGCCCCGGAAGCAGAGTAGCTGGCATCAACACAGCACACCACAACCACTTCCGCCTGTAAAGCCAGCGCCTGTTCGGTGGCCAGCGCCACCACTTTACGTGCAATAACTGAATTATCTACAGCGACTAAAAGCGTTTTCATATCCCTCTCCTGTCAGTCACGTAATGCCGCTTTTCCAATCTCATCGATCAGCGCGTCTTTACACTTGAGGATTTCAGCGCGATTGCGCTCCTCATTCAGCTGAAAGCGTGCGCTGGGGATCAACAGGCTGATGGAAAAGCGGCCAAGAATGGTATCGATCGCCACGGCCATGGTGGAGATCCCTTCCAGCGTTTCGCCGCGATCGTAGGCCAGGCCAGTGTGACGAATTTCAGTTAAGTGCGCCAGCAGCGCGGGGAAATCACGCACCGTCAGCTCGGTAATGGCCTGGTAAGCCTCGCCCACCAGCTCTTTTGCCGCTTCATCACTGTCCAGCGCCAGCAGAGCGCGCCCGCCGGAGGTGCTGTAGAGCGGCAGATTCATGCCGATGCGCGGCACGACCCGCAGCTCGCGATCGGCCACCACATAGTGCACGATGGCCAGCTGCAGCCCGCTGGCGCGCGCCAGCGAGACGGTTTCGCCCGTGGCATCGCACAGCGCCTGCAGCCAGGGCTGAGCGATAGCCACCACGTCGGTATGCACGTTGGCGATCAGCCGCAGCAGCGCGGGGCCAAGGCGCACGCCGCCCACGCCGTGGCTGCGCACCAGCTGCACCGAGTCGAGTGCGCCGACGATGCGCTGCACGGTCGATCGCGGCAAATCAACGGCCTGGGCGATCTCGCCCAGACTCATGCCGTTTGGTGTGGCCCCCAGCGCATCTAATATTTTCGCGGCGCGTGTGATGACCTGAATGCCGCCGATCCGTTCATCATCGCGGCAGTGTAGGGGTTCAGACATAGGGATTCTCTTTCCTTGTAATCGGCAATTACTGTAGCACTAATTGGCTTAGCGGACACGCTGTATCGCATTGCAATACAGTGCATCACCCTGTACTATTGCCGCAAATGTATCACGATGCAATACAGTGCATCGATAATAATAACGATGAATGATGTCGGAGCCCCTGCTATGAACTCCCAGCCTGCCGCTATGCCCGCACCGCACCCATTTACCCTGCGCCTGGCGCTGGGGCTGGTTGGCGTGCTGATCGCCGCGCTCAGTTCAGGACTTAACGATCGCGTCACCGATCTGGCGCTGGCCGACATTCGGGCGGCGATCGGTATCGATTTTGACAGCGGCAGCTGGATCACCTCCAGCTACCAGGCCGCAGAAGTGGCGGCCATGATGATTGCGCCGTGGTTTGCCGTGACCTTCTCCCTGCGCCGCTTTGCGCTGGCAGTAACCTTTGGTTTTGCGCTGATCGCCATGATCCAGCCCTTAGCCCGCGATGCCAGCACCTTTATTACCCTGCGCACAATCCAGGGGCTGTTTGGCGGGGCGCTGCCACCGTTGCTGATGACGGTGGCGCTGCGTTTTCTGCCGCCGGGCATCAAACTCTATGGCCTGGCCGCCTATGCGCTGACCGCCACCTTTGGCCCGAATATGGCCGCCTCGCTTGCGGCGTTCTGGACCGATTCCGTCGGCTGGCAGTTTACTTTCTGGCAGGTGATCCCGGCTTGCCTGGTGGCCGCCACGCTGATTGGCTGGGGACTGCCGCAGGATCCGCTGCGCCTTGAGCGCTTTCGCCAGATTGATGCCTTCGGCATGCTGACCGGCTGTAGCGGCATGGCGCTGCTGGTGCTGGCGCTGACCCAGGGCGAGCGCCTTGACTGGCTGCAGTCACCGCTGATTAGCGCCATGCTGCTGGCCGCGGCTGCCCTGCTGCTGGTGTTCCTGATTAACGAATGGTATCACCCGCTGCCGCTGTTCAAGCTGCAAATGCTACAGCGTAAAAACCTGACCCACGGACTGCTGGTGTTAGCGGGCGTGCTGATGGTGGCGCTCTCCGGATCTGCGCTGCCCTCTGCCTACTTCGGGCAGATTGACGGGTTTCGCACCGCGCAGTTTGCTCCGCTGGCGCTGACCATTGGCCTGCCGCAGCTGCTGATTGCGCCGCTGATAGCAGCCCTGCTTAATCTGCGCTGGGTAGACTGCCGCTGGATGCTGACCGCCGGCGCTGCGCTGATGGTGCTCTCCTGCCTGCTGGGAATGCAGCTGACCGACGACTGGGCGCGGCAGAACTTCTGGCTGATCCAGAGCCTGCAGGCGTTCGGTCAGCCGATGATGATCCTGCCGGTACTGATGAGTGCCACCAGCGTCGTGTTACCGCCCGAAGGCCCCTTTGCTTCCGCGATGTTTAATACCGTACGCGGCTTTTCCAGCGTCGCCGCCGGGGTACTGGTGGAAAACTTCCTCACCCATCGTGAAAAATTCCATTCGCACGTGCTGGTCGATCAGCTCGGCAACCGTCCGTGGCTGATGACCGCCCCCGGCAGCGACAGCGCCAGTTCTCTGGCTCCGCTGCTGCCGGACGGTTCAATCAGCTCCGGCGAGAACCTTGGCCATTTCAGCACGCTGGTAAAACATCAGGCGGTGATCCTCAGCATCAGCGACGGCTACCTGCTGATCATCGGCTTCGCTCTGCTGCTGGTGCTGCTGACCGCCTGGCTGCCGAAACGCGTCTGGCCACCGCAAACCTTACTCACTTCTGCTCCGCTTACTCCGGGAAAATTATAATGCGCTTCACACCTGCCAAACGTACCACGCTGCTGCTCCTGCTGCTGTTGATCCTGCTGGCGATCGCCTTTTTCGTCTGGTCAGCGATCAACCACCGTTCGCTACGCACCGATGACGCGGTCGTCGCGGCGGACTATACGCTGGTGGCCCCGAAAGTCTCTGGCTATATTCGCACGGTAAATGTTGATGATAATCAGCAGGTTAAAGCTGGTGACGTGCTGGCAACCATCGACGATCGCGACTATCGCGTGGCGCTGGAAACCGCCCAGGCCAATTTACAGATCAGCGAAGCGAAGCTGAGCAGCATTGATGCCCAGCTTGAGCAGCAGCAGGCAACCATCGCCCAGACGGCCGCCGCGGTCAGCGCCAGCCAGGCGACCCTGAGCTACGCCGGGCAGAATGCCGAGCGCTATCGCCGCCTGCTGAAAAGCGGCACCGCAACGGCGGATGAACAGCAAAAATCCAGCTCCACCATGCAAAGCGCCGCAGCGCAGGTAAAGCAGAGCCAGGCGGCCGAGCTGGCCGCGCGTAAGGAAGTGGCCGTGTTGCAGGCCAGCAAGAAGCAGGCGCAGGCCGATATCGCCGCGATGCGCGCCAGCGTGGATCAGGCGCAGCTTAACCTTTCGTATACCCGCATCACCGCACCGATTGACGGCAGCGTTGGGCAGCGCGCGGTGCGCCAGGGGGCGTGGGTGTCGGCCGGAACGCGCCTGCTGGCGGTGGTGCCTTTGCAGCAGAGCTATGTGGTGGCCAATTTTCTTGAGACCCAGCTGGCGCATGTCAGCCACGGCCAGGCCGTTTCAATAACGGTGGATGCCCTGCCCGGAGTTACCCTGCGCGGCCACATCGACAGTATCGCACCGGCGACCGGCTCGACCTTTGCCGCAATTACCGCCGACAACGCGACCGGAAACTACACTAAAGTGGTTCAGCGTCTTCCAGTTAAAATCGTGCTGGAACCGGGCCAGCCTGAGCTGGCAAGGCTGCGCGTTGGCATGTCGGTGGTGCCGCAACTGGAAAGCCATTAATGTAAGAAAGGTCTCAGAACAAGCGTCTTTATTTTGCCGGAAAATAGCGGTAGATTAGCGTTCGATCATGGGTGTTCAGAGGGTTTTTGCAGTGAAATATGCTTTTATGGGGATCTCTTTTATCCTGCTAATCTGGGTTGGCACTTTCTATCTGATGCTGTAATGATTGGCCGGATAAAGAAAAGGGTCAGGTGCACCTGACCCCCAGCCTGGTTAGTTCACGCCTTCTCCACGAAACATCGCCTTTATCCCTCTAACTGCCTGGCGAATACGGTCGCTGTTCTCTATCAGCGCAAAGCGCACGTGCGTGTCGCCGTAATCGCCAAAGCCAATCCCCGGCGAGACGCAGACTTTCGCTTCCTGCAGCAGCAGTTTAGCGAACTCCAGTGAACCCAGCTGCGCATAGCGATCGGGGATTTTCGCCCAGACGTACATCGAGGCTTTCGGGTTATCCACCATCCAGCCCGCCTCGTGCAGCCCTTTCACCAGCACATCACGGCGGCGTTTATACTGTTCGGCGATGTCGCGCACGCACTGCTGATCCCCTTCCAGCGCGGCAATCGCGGCCACCTGAAGCGGGGTGAAGGTGCCGTAATCGTGGTAGCTCTTAATGCGCGCCAGCGCCGCCACCAGCTCTTTATTACCGACCATAAAGCCGATACGCCAGCCCGCCATGTTGTAGCTTTTCGACAGCGTGAAGAACTCCACTGCCACGTCGCGCGCGCCCGGCACTTCCATAATCGACGGCGCTTTCCAGCCATCGTAAACGATATCGGCGTAGGCCAGGTCGTGGATCACCAGCACGTTGTACTGCTTTGCCAGCGCGATGACCCGTTCAAAGAAGTCCAGCTCGACGCACTGCGCGGTAGGGTTCGACGGGAAGCCGAGGATCATTATCTTCGGCTTCGGATAGCTTTCGCGGATCGCACGCTCCAGCTCGTTGAAGAAGTCCACGCCCGCCACCAGCGGCACCGAACGTACCTGCGCCCCGGCAATCACGGCACCGTAAATATGGATGGGATAACTCGGATTCGGCACCAGCACGGTATCACCGTGATCGAGCGTTGCCAGCATCAGGTGTGCCAGCCCCTCTTTGGAACCAATGGTGACAATCGCTTCCGATTCCGGGTCGATATCCACCTGGTAACGGTCGGCATACCAGCGGGAAATCGCCCGACGCAGGCGCGGAATGCCGCGCGACGTCGAGTAGCCGTGGGTGTCATCACGCTGCGCCACGGTGCAGAGTTTTTCCACGATGTGCGGCGGCGTCGGGCCGTCCGGGTTGCCCATGCTGAAATCGATAATATCTTCCCCGCGACGGCGTGCGGCCATCTTCAGTTCGGAAGTGATATTGAATACATAGGGGGGAAGACGTTCGATACGGGAAAAACGGCGAGCGGAATGATTGTCAGCCATAGTAACCTCTGATTAACGTAAGCGCCCGGACCATCCGAGCGACGCTGACCACCGTAGTGGTCGAGGAATGACCATAGCGTACAATTCTGTAACCTGTCGAGAGGCAGAATAAAATTTTTTATCTGGCCGGATTAATGCGTCCAAACAGCCAGTCATTTACCCACTGGCCGCGCAGCAGATAATTATCCCGCAGCGTCCCCTCCAGCACGAAGCCGTTTTTTTCCAGCACCCGGCGCGAGGCGATATTGCCCTCCACCACCTGCGCTTTCAGCTTGTGGAACTCACAGTGCGCCAGCAGGAAGTCACACAGCGCCCCCAGCGCTTCGCTGCCGTAGCCCTGGCCGAAATAGTCGCTCAGCAGCGAATAGCCCACTTCCACCTGCCGATGGGGAGCCCATTCCGGGTTCGCCCCCATCATGCCTATCGCCTGGTTGTCCTCTTTGCGGCGGATAACCAGGCACAGCATATGAAAGCTGGTCACCTGCCAGGGCGCCAGCCGGTCCTGAAAACGCTGGCGGATATCGGCCAGCTGCGGTACTGCACTGATAAACTCCATGCAGGTTTCGTCAGTGTGGACCTGTAAAAAAAGCTGCCAGTCTTCCGGCTTAAGCCGGGTCAGTACCAGTCGTTGCGTGGTGAGTTGCATCGTTTCGCTCACTAAAAGGGGAAAAACCACAAAATAGCCATCTCTTTTATCTGCCGCTTTTTGGCCGTGTAATCGTCCTGCCCTACAGCAAAACGATAACAATTTTGTCACTGGAGAACGACCATGGCCCCTCTCAAAATCGACAATATTCCCGACGCAGTGCGCCAGATTAAAGCGCAGCTGCGCCAGCAGCTTCCCAACTATCGCCAGGTGTTTGCCGAACTGGATGCCGATATGCGCCGCCAGATTGCCACGCTCAACCATGAGCAGCAGCGCGGTGAGCATCCGGTACCGCAGCTTGAGGCCAACGATATCCTGAATCAGCGCGTGACGGAACAGCAAAAAAATCTGATCCGCCAGCGCGGCTGCTGCGTCATCAAAGGCGTGTTCACGCGCCAGCAGGCCAGCGACTGGAACCAGCAGATTGGCGATTACCTCGACGAGAATCAGTTTGTGGAAAAGCTAAAACATGCCGCCGAGGACAATTACTTTGGCGACCTGAAGCAGGGTAAGCCGCAAATCTACGGCATTTACTGGTCCAGACCCCAGGTGGAGGCGCGTCAGGATGCACGCATGCAGGCGGTGCAGGCATTCCTTAACTCGCTGTGGCAGAGCGAAAGCCACGGCCAGCAGCACTTCGACCCGACGCGCATCGTCAGCTACGCCGACCGCACGCGCCGCCGCCCACCGAACTCGGGTTCACTCGGCCTGTCGCCGCACGTGGATGGCGGGTCGCTGGAGCGCTGGCTGGATGAGAACTTCCGTCACGTCTACCGACACGTGTTTAGCGGCAACTGGCAGCAGTACAATCCGTTTGATGCCGAGAAACGCTGCGAAGTACGCGAATTTCCCTCCCCTGCCGTCTGCTCGATGTTTCGCACTTTCCAGGGCTGGACGGCGCTGACGCCGCAGCGCAAGCACGGCGGCACCCTGCAGCTGCTGCCGATCGCCAACGCCATGGCGTGGATTTTACTGCGCGCGCTGCAGGATGATGTCGCGGAGGATGACCTGTGCGGTGCCGCTCCGGGGCGCGCTTTATCGATTAGCGAGAAGTTTCATCCTCTTTTACTTGAAGGTTTTTCCTCTATTCCCGATATGGAAGCGGGCGACACGGTGTTCTGGCATTGCGACGTGGTTCACGCCGTGGAAAATGAGCATCAGGGCGAGTTCGACAGCAACGTGATGTACATTGCCGCCGCGCCGTGGTGCGAGAAAAATGTCGCCTATTTACAGCGCCAGTGGCCCGCCTTTGTTGAGGGGCGTTCGCCACCGGATTTCGCCGCCGACGATTTCGAAGTCGATTTCGTCGGGCGCGCCACCGCGCAGGATCTGACGCCATTGGGCAAGCAGCAGATGCTGGAGTAACCCTGCGGGGCGATCGAAAAAAGGTCCCCCGTGAGGGATCTGCACAAACATTGTGCCTGGATATTGTCGCGGGGTGACCGGTGTCAGGTTTCAGGAGGCGGTTAGCGGACGTTTAGCGAGGTAAGTCGTTTCTGGGAATACCCCAGTGGTTGCCCCCTGTTTATCCGGGAAAAATTGATCCAGGCCGGGATTAACCGATTGCCACGCTGTGATCCCTGGCACATCCCGCCCGCTTTCCCTATCATAGCGCCACTGTTTTCCGCCAGCCGAGATGCCCGTGCATTCGATGTTTGAGATGTTGCTCGCCGTGTTTGATCGCGCAGCGCTGATGCTTATCTGCCTGTTCTTTATTACCCGTACCCGTCATTTCCGGCAGCTGTTGCAGAAGGACGAGCACTCGCGCCAGGAGCTGCTGGCGGTGACCGCTATTTTCTCGCTGTTTGCCCTGTTCAGCACCTGGACCGGCATCAATGTTGAAGGGTCGCTGGTCAACGTGCGCACCATCGCCATTATGTCCGGCGGCATCCTGTTTGGCCCGTGGGTCGGCATCGCCACCGGAGTGATTGCCGGGCTGCACCGCTTCCTGATCGACATTGACGGTGTGACTTCGGTACCGTGCCTGATCACCAGCATTGCCGCCGGGATCGTCTCCGGCTGGATCAATCTCAAAGTGGTGAAAGAGAAGCGCTGGAGCAGCGGCATTATCGGCGGGATGGCCTGTGAAACGCTGACCATGGTGCTGATTGTGCTGTGGGCGTCACCGACCTCACTGGGCGTCGATATCGTCTCTGAGATTGCCATTCCGATGATCCTCGGCGCGGTCAGCATCGGTCTGATCGTGCTGCTGGTGCAGAGCGTGGAGGGGGAAAAAGAGGCTATTGCCGCCCGCCAGGCGAAGCTGGCGCTGGATATTGCTAATAAAACTCTGCCGCTGTTCCGCCAGGTCAACAGCCAGTCGCTGCGCCAGGTGTGTGACATCATCCGCAGCGATATCAACGCCGATGCGGTGGCGATGACCAATACCCGCCAGATCCTCGCCTACGTTGGCGTGGGCGAAGGCAACTATCGTGACGGCGATGACGGCATCAGCCCGACCACGCTGGCGGCGATTTCACAGGGTAAAATCATCATTAAAAATAATGATGAGGCGCACCGCACCCCGGAAATTCACTCGATGATTGTCATCCCCCTGTGGGAAAAAGGCGAAGTGACCGGCACGCTGAAGATCTACTATCGTCATGCGCACCGCATTACCTGGTCACTGAAAGAGATGGCGGTCGGGCTGTCGCAAATTATTTCCACCCAGCTGGAAGTTTCACGCGCTGAGCAGCTGCGCGAAATGGCTAATAAGGCGGAGCTGCGCGCCCTGCAAAGCAAGATCAACCCACACTTCCTGTTCAACGCGCTCAATGCCATCTCCTCCTCTATTCGCATTAATCCCGATACTGCGCGCCAGCTGATTACCAATCTTTCGCGCTATCTGCGCTATAACCTCGAACTGAATGACGATGAAACCATCGACATCAAAAAAGAGCTGTATCAGGTGAAAGATTATATCGCCATTGAGCAGGCGCGCTTCGGCGACAAGCTGACGGTGATTTACGATATCGATGAAGATGTCAACTGCCCGCTGCCCAGCCTGCTGATCCAACCGCTGGTGGAAAACGCCATTGTCCACGGCATCCATCCCTGCCGGGGTAAAGGCGTGGTGACGCTGAGCATTAAGGATCAGGGCCATCGCGTGCGTATTGCGGTGCGCGATACCGGCCACGGCATCAGCGAAGAGGTGATGGCGCGCGTGAAGCGCAACGAAATGCCGGGCAACAAGATCGGCCTGCTGAACGTGCATCACCGGGTGAAGCTGCTGTACGGCGAGGGGCTGCATATCCACCGTTTTAATCCGGGTACCGAAATCACCTTCTACATCAGTAAGAACGGCGCCATGTTGCCGGAAAACCAGAGTGTTTCATTGACTGCCTGAGATGGGAAACCGATGTGAAAGCAATAATCGTTGAAGATGAATTTCTTGCCCAGCAGGAGCTGAGCTGGCTGATCCGCCAGCACAGCAGCATTGTCATTGAAGCCACCTTTGATGACGGCCTCGACGTGCTGAAGTACCTGCAGAGTCACCAGGTGGACGTGATATTTCTCGATATCAATATTCCGTCGCTGGACGGCATGCTGCTGGCGCAGAACATCAGTAAGTTCGCCACTAAGCCGCTGATCGTGTTTATTACCGCCTATAAAGAGTACGCGGTAGATGCCTTTGAGCTGGAAGCATTTGACTACATTCTCAAGCCATGGTCAGAGATGCGCATCGTCACGCTGCTGCGCAAGCTGGAAAACCATGCGCAGAGCAGCGCACAGCTCAGCAGCACGGCGGCGCGCCCTGCTCCGTACACCATTAATCTGGTGAAGGACGAACGCATTATCGTCACCGATATCAACGATATCTATTACGCAGAAGCCCATGAAAAGCTGACGTTTGTCTATACGCGGCGGGAAGAGTATGTAATGTCGATGAATATCACCGAATTTTGCAGCCGCCTGCCGGAGGCGTATTTCTTTCGCTGCCACCGCTCATACTGCGTCAATCTGAGTAAGATCCGCGAGATTGAGCCGTGGTTTAACAACACCTATATTCTCAAGCTGCGCGATATGGAGTTCCAGGTTCCGGTCAGCCGCAGCAAGGTGAAGGAGTTTCGCCAGCTGATGCGGCTGTAGCGCCGCATCAGCCTGGAGATTACAGCACGCGGCCCAGGGTCTGACGCAGGTGCGCGCCCGCGCCCAGCAGGCCCGGCTGATCGTGAGTGATCATAAAGACCGGAATGCGCGAGGTGTAGTCGCGGAAGCGGCCTTTATCTTCAAACGCCGCACGGAACCCGGAGGCTTTAAAGAACTCCAGGAAACGCGGCACGATGCCTCCGGCGATGTAGACACCGCCAAAAGTGCCGAGATTCAGCGCCAGGTTGCCGCCAAAACGGCCCATGCAAACGCAGAACATCGACAGCGCACGGCGGCAGTCGGTGCAGCTACCGTCAAGCGCCCGCTCGCTGACATCGCGCGGCTTGAGGTTTTCTGGCTCCCGGTCATCTGATTTAACAATCGCCCGATACAGGTTTACCAGCCCGCCGCCGGAGAGAATACGCTCGGCAGAAACGTGGCCGAGCTCAGCGCGCAGTACCTCAAGGATCATATCTTCTTCGTCGCTGTTAGCAGCGAAATCAACGTGGCCGCCCTCGCCCGGCAGGCTCACCCAGCGCTTATCCACGTGGACCAGATGCGCCACGCCGAGCCCGGTGCCCGCACCATACACGGCAACCGGCTTATCCTGCACCGCCGGTTCGCCGCCGAACTGCAGCACGTCGTCAGGCGACAGCATCGGGATCGCCATCGACACGGCGGTAAAATCGTTGATGATCTCCAGCGACTCGAAGGCCAGGCTGGCTTTCATTTTACTGGTGGAAAATGCCCAGTCATGGTTGGTCATTTCGACCCAGTCTTCCGTGATTGGGCAGGCGATGGCAATACAGCCATGCTTAATATCCTGCTGCTGTTCATCCAGATAAGCGCGGATCACCGCTTCCAGACTGGCATAATCTGTCGTGGGGAACGTTTTGGCTTGTGAAATAGCACCGGTCTCAACTTCACACAGTGCCAGGCGCGCATTGGTGCCGCCGACATCACCTACCAAAGCATACTTAGTCATTATTGTTTTGCTCCACTTACGTCAATTAGACACACTATAAATTCCCCCCGTTAAAACGACAACGATCAGCGGAAGTAAAACCTACGCGAGCGTTACCTTAACGGGGTTAGTGCTTTTTGCCCACGGGCAACAGTCTGAATTGCGCACTAAATGGCAGTTTAGCTGCTGTTACGCTGATGCAGCGCCTGGGTGACGGCGGCCAGCAGCGGCGGAATGTCCTGCTGCGGCAGCACCACTTCCACCAGCGACAGGCGCGAGTTCCCCTCAAGCAGCTTCATCACTTCCTGCAGCTGCACCGTTTGCGTTACGCGCCAGCTCTGGGCCTGACAATCGACGTTCAGCGCCTGCGGCAGCCGCGTCCAGTCCCAGTGAGCGATATCGTTATAGCGCTGCTCTGCGCCGTGGATGGCACGCTCGACGGTGTAGCCATCATTATTGAGCAGGAAAATCACCGGTTTTTGCCCATCGCGCAGCATCGATCCTATCTCCTGCGCCGTCAGCTGGGCCGAACCGTCACCGATTATCAGCACCACGCGGCGGGCAGGCTCTGCCGTTTGCGCGCCAAAAGCCGCCGGTAATGTGTAGCCGATCGATCCCCACAGCGGCTGAACCAGCAGGCGGGCATCCGGCGGCAGGCGCAGAGAGGCCGCACCGAATGCCGCCGTTCCCTGATCGGCCAGAATAATATCCCCGGGGCGCAGAAACGCCTGAATCAGCGGCCAGAAGCTGTTTTGCGTCAGATTGTCTGAGCAGTCCCCTTCCAGCTGCGGCGGCGCAACAATGGCGCGCTGCCAGCCTGCACCATGCTTACGTGCCAGCTGGTGCAGCACTTCCAGCGCAGTCGCCATGGGCAGCTCGAACGTCTGGTCACCGATGCGGCTGCGATATAGCCCGACGTCAATGGTTTTTGCGCTGTCAATCTGCTGAGTAAAGCCGGCGGTAATGGTATCGGTATACATTACCCCCACGGTAACCAGCACGTCGCTCTGCTCGATCACCTGTCGAGTGTGTGGCGCACTGGAGGCCCCGGCATAGGTGCCGGCAAAGCCATGCAGCGTTTCCGGCAGCAGGCTTTTTCCCATCAGCAGCGTGGCAAATGGCATCGGCACCTCGCGCAGCCAGCGCACCAGCGGTTGCTGCTGCCCGGCACGATCGGCGAGGAAGTCAGCCAGCAGCGCCACGCTGGCGGCCGGGGCCAGCTTCAGCTCTGCGGCATCGGCAAAGGCCGCCCGCTGTGTGCTGTTGTGAGTGACGGGCAGCAATAACGGGGTTGAAGGCGGTGAAAGCGGGCTTTCTGCCACGTTGGTCGCCAGCAGCAGATAGACCGGGCGATACCCGGTCAGCGCGGCAATCAGCACCCGGTCAATCTCTGCGGCCGCGTTCTCTGCCGTCAGCACGCTGCTGGCGACGGAAATTTCCTGATGCATACGCATAAAGTGGCGGAAGTCGCCATCGCCCAGCGTGTGGTGCAGCAGCTCACCCTTATTCTGTGAGGTTTGTGAGGGCGCGCCAACGATATGCACCACCGGCAGATACTCGGCATAGCTGCCCGCCACGCCATTGATGGCGCTCAGTTCACCCACGCCAAAAGTGGTCAATAACGCCGCTGCCCCGCGGCAGCGGGCATAACCATCCGCCGCATAGGCGGCATTAAGCTCGTTGGCACAGCCCACCCAGGCAAGACGCGGATGGTCGATAACGTGGTCAAGAAACTGCAGGTTGTAGTCCCCGGGCACGCCGAACAGATGATCGATACCGATCTCATTTAAACGCGTAAGAAGATAATCCCCAACGGTATAACTGCTCATCATTCGGCTCCTCATGGCGGTATGAATTGAGTATTAGCGATTATTTTCACTCTGTTATAGGAAACTCCTTTGACCGCGTGGCAACAGATCGTTACGCCGTTCAGATTTATCTTTAAGTTGCGATCCATCCCGCTCTTTCGCTTAGTGTAACCGTATACACTGCTATGCTATCCCGCGTCCTTACCGTTTCAATCACAGGATTTACTCATGGTTTATCAAGCAGATGCCCAGCGTTATGAGAAAATGACCTACCACCGCTGCGGGCGCAGCGGCCTGAAACTCCCGGCAATTTCACTGGGTTTATGGCACAACTTTGGCGACAGCACACGCGTGGATAACAGTCGTGACCTGCTGCGCCATGCTTTTGATAACGGTATCACCCATTTTGATCTGGCCAATAATTACGGTCCGCCTCCCGGCTCGGCCGAGGAGAATTTTGGCCGGATTCTGCGCGAAGATTTTCGCCCGTATCGCGATGAGCTGGTGATCTCCAGCAAGGCGGGTTACACCATGTGGCCAGGACCTTATGGCGACTGGGGTTCGCGCAAATACCTGATTTCCAGCCTGGATCAGAGCCTGCAACGCATGGGGATGGAGTATGTGGATATCTTCTACCATCACCGCCCGGATCCGGAAACGCCGCTGGAAGAGACCATGGCAGCGCTTGACCATCTGGTGCGCCAGGGCAAAGCGCTGTACGTGGCGCTTTCCAACTACCCGGCAGAGCTGGCCGCGCAGGCGATTGCTATCTTGCAGGATCTCGGCACGCCGTGCCTGATCCACCAGCCGAAATATTCGATGTTTGAGCGCGCACCGGAAGGTGGCTTGCTGGATGTGCTGGCGCAGAAGGGTGTGGGCAGCATTGCCTTCTCCCCGCTGGCCGGTGGTGTGCTGACCGACCGCTATCTCAACGGCATCCCGGAAGATTCCCGTGCAGCCAGCGGCAGCCGTTTCCTCAGCAGCGATCAGCTGACGCCGGAGAAAATGGAGAAGGTTCAGCGCCTGAATGCGCTGGCGCAGCAGCGCGGGCAAAAGCTGTCGCAGATGGCGCTGGCGTGGGTTTTACGCGGCGGCCACGTCACCTCGGTGCTGATTGGCGCCAGTAAAACTGCGCAGATTGATGATGCGGTGCAGATGCTCAACAAGCGTGATTTCAGCGCAGATGAGTTAGCCCGTATAGAGTCAATTCTGGCTTAATCCCGCCATGCGGGCCGACCGGAAGAGAGGGTCGGCCCCAACGAGAATTGCCCCTTTCCCCCCTGCAGAAAAATCCCAATTCGCCGTTTTTGCGCGTTTATCAGAATTCACCAGGCGTTAAGCCAGCAATCTCGTTATATTGTGCTGCTACAGCGGAGAAGGCAGACCGCTGATAAAGGAGATAATATGAAACGCTTATTGCTTGTTGCCACTTTATTGGCAAGTTTGTCCCCGTTGGCGGTACACACAGCTTATGCCGACAGCGCACGTATTACTTTAGCCCCGGGAGTGACGCTGCATTTGGGCGACCGCGACGATCGCGGACGCTACTGGGACGGCGGCCGCTGGCGCGACAACCACTGGTGGCGTAATAATTATCGCTACAATGAAGGGCGCTGGTGGCGACACGAGCAGTGGCGACGCCATGAAGCAGAGCGCCGACATCATGAAAGGGAAAGGGAGCGCCGCTGGCGCGACCACGAGCGCCATCGTGAATGGCGTCACGACCACGGTCGCCATCACGGCCACGACCGTTGGTAACCATCCTGGCGGGTCAGGCATGCCTGACCCCTACGAAAAACATCCATTTGAATGCTGCGGCATAGGCCGCATGCATAACGTTAAGCGTAGGGGCGGCGGCATGCCCCGCCCGGTTTTTTACAAATTCATTCCCATCGATACCAGCAGATACCCATTCAGCACCACCACAACCGCGACGATCAGGCGGCCAACGTTCTGCATCAGGCGCGAGTTCACCATATCCCCCATCAGCTCACGGTTGCCGGTAAAGACCAGCAGAGGCACCAGCGCCAGCGCAATACCGAAGCTGAGCAGTACCTGGCTCATCACCAGTATCCGCGTGGGTTCCCAGCCTGCCATAATCACAATAAAGGAGGGCAGCATGGTGATCACGCGTCGCACCAGCAGCGGAATATGGAAGTGGATAAAGCCCTGCATCACCACCTGCCCGGCCATGGTGCCGACCACGGTAGAGGACAATCCTGCTGCCAGCAGGCTAAGGCCAAACACCAGCGCGGCGGCTTTACCTAACAGCGGGTCCAGCGTCAGATACGCCTGGTCGAGATCGGCAATCCCGCTGTGGCCGCTAAAGTGGAATGCGGCAGCCGCCGTGGCCATCATCGCCAGATTCACAAAGCCGGCGATAGTCATGGCAATCGCCACATCCAGCTTGGTTGAAGAGTAGCGCTGCTCCCGCGTACCGCCATCGCTGCTGTTCTGCGTCAGCGAGGAGTGCAGGTAGATGACGTGCGGCATAATGGTCGCGCCAAGCACCCCCGCCGCCAGCAGCACGGCATCTGCGGTTGGCAGTGATGGCACCGCCATACCCTGCAGCAGGTCGACCACCTTCGGCTGCGAGAAAAACAGCTCAATCACATAGGCCGCCGCGACAAACAGCAGCAGGCCACCGATCACCAACTCCAGCGGCTTTGAACCACGGCTTTGCAGCATCAGGATCAGAAACGTTGCCACACCGGTGAGCATCGCCCCCTGCAACAGGCTGACGCCAAACACCAGCTTGAAGCCTATCGCCGCGCCGATAAACTCGGCAAGGTCGGTTGCCATGGCGATAATTTCCGCCTGCACCCAGTAAAACCACACCGCCGGGCGCGGAAAACGATCGCGGATATGCTCGGCCAGATTTTTGCCGGTAGCGATACCCAGCTTGGCAGACATCAGCTGGATCACCATCGCCATGATGTTGGCCCAGACAACGACCCACAGCAGGGTGTAACCGTAAGAAGCACCTGCCTGGATATTGGTGGCGAAGTTGCCGGGGTCGATATAGCCAATCGCCGCAATAAAGGCTGGCCCCATCAAGGCAAATTTGATTTTACGACTACTGCGGACGTTCTGCTCCGCAGTGCGGCTTTCCGACATAGCTGTTACCCCTGCTGCTAAACACCTGACAATTATCATGCCTTTAAGTGATAATGATTATCAAGTGCATTTAAAATGGTTATCTTTATCGCTGTGATAGCCAGCGCTATGAGTTATAGCAATGGCTATACTTTTAGATAAAGTACGGCAACGCCAAAAAATGAGCAACCTTTTTCACTGTAGGGTATCTGGCATTCACTTACCACTTGTGCGGTGATTTTTTCATCGCAATTCAGCCAGGATTGTTTTAATAAAGAGGTCGGTAAGCGCAACTTTACGCGTAAGCTGTTAAAAAAGAGTGAAAACCTGTGACGCCTCAAGCTTTTCTGTAATCTGCTGCAATAGGGAATTGTTATATTGAGGCATAGATCTCGTTTTTCCGGTTCCTGTTACATAGAATGTGCAACGAAATATAACAGCCCTCAAATTTGGAGCAAATATGTCCCGCATTCTTCACTTTGCTTTGGCACTGGTGGTGGTGACTCTGCTGGCCTTGTTAGTCAGCCGTGACCGTAAAAACATCCGTGTCCGCTTTGTCATACAGCTATTGGTGATTGAAGTCGCCCTCGCCTGGTTCTTCCTGAACTCGGAAGTGGGTCTCGGCTTCGTCCAGGGGTTCTCAAATCTGTTCGAAAAATTACTGAAGTACGCGGCGGAAGGGACCAACTTCGTCTTTGGTAATATGAGCGATAAAGGTCTGGCCTTCTTCTGGCTTAATGTGCTGTGCCCTATCGTCTTTATCTCTGCGCTGATCGGCATCCTGCAGCACTTCCGCATTTTGCCCATCGTCATCCGTGCCATCGGTACCGTGCTGTCAAAAATCAACGGTATGGGCAAACTGGAGTCTTTCAACGCCGTCAGTTCTCTGATTTTGGGACAGTCAGAAAACTTTATTGCGTATAAAGATATCCTTGGAAAAATGTCCGAACGCCGCATGTACACCATGGCAGCGACCGCGATGTCGACCGTTTCAATGTCGATTGTCGGCGCCTACATGACCATGCTGCAGCCAAAGTATGTGGTCGCCGCGCTGGTACTCAACATGTTCAGCACCTTTATCGTGCTGTCATTGATCAACCCGTACCGCGTTGATAGCGAAGAAGACCTCAAGCTGGGGAATACCCATCAGGGACAGAGCTTCTTCGAGATGCTGGGCGAATATATCCTCGCCGGTTTCAAAGTGGCAGTGATCGTGGCAGCGATGCTGATTGGCTTTATCGCCCTGATCTCCGGGATTAACGCGCTGTTCGACTTTATTTTCGGTATCAGCTTCCAGGGCATTCTTGGCTATGTCTTCTTCCCGTTCGCGTGGGTGATGGGCGTGCCGGCTCATGAAGCGCTGCAGGTCGGCAGCATCATGGCGACCAAACTGGTATCAAACGAGTTTGTGGCAATGATGGATCTGCAAAAAATCGCCGGTACGCTGTCACCGCGTGGTGAAGGCATCCTGTCGGTGTTCCTGGTATCGTTTGCTAACTTCTCCTCGATCGGTATCGTGGCGGGTGCCATCAAAGGCCTGCATGAAGAGCAGGGCAACGTAGTTTCCCGCTTTGGCCTGAAGCTGCTGTACGGCTCAACGCTGGTCAGCGTGCTGTCGGCCTCGATTACGGGTCTGGTGCTGTAATAGGTTTGCGGGCTGACCGAAAAAAAGGTCAGCCCTGTGCCAAATCCCCCTTCGATTCACAACGGTACCGCCAGGTGCTCGCGCAGCGTTTTCCCCTGATACTCCTTTCTAAAGGCCCCGCGCCGCTGTAACTCCGGCACCACGTAATCGGCAAAATCATTCAGTGACGCAGGCATATCGGCCGGCATCAGCACAAATCCATCGCAGGCCCTCTCCTCTACCCAGCGAATCATCTCGTCAGCTATCGAGCGTGGTGTGCCCACCAGCAGCGGGAATGAGGCACTGGCGGCATAGGTTTTCGCCACCTGCGCCAGCGTCTTCCCTTCCTGCCGCGCCTGCCTGATCACATATTCAAAGCGCCCTTTGCTGCCGCTGATCTGCGCAAAGATATCCGGGAACAGCTCATCAGGGTCATGCTGTGACAGATCGTAATTCATGCTGGCCGACATAAAGCTCAGGCCCGCCAGCGGGTTAACCAGTTCGTCCAGCTCACGGCGTTTCTCTTCAGCCGCCCGCTGCGTGGCGGCCACCACTGGCATAATTCCCGGCAGCACTTTGCAGGCGGCGGGCGGGCGACCGTGCAGGGCCATCTGCTGTTTGAACTGCTGATAGAACAGCTGCGCGCGTGCCAGCTCGGGCTGCACGGTGAAGATCACCTCCGCCAGCCGGGTCGCCACCTGCTGGAAATCCGCCGAGACGCCCGCAAGGATCTGCACCGGCCTGCCCTGCGGCGGCTGGCTGACCGTCAGCGGACCTTTGATTTGAAAATGTTTGCCGTGGAAATGGCTGTAGCTGACCTTGCTGGCATCGACATACACGCCGCTGGCTTTATCAGCCACGCGCGCGCCGGGTTGCCAGCTCGCCATCAGCAGCTGCACCGCGTCGATAAACTCGGCCGCGCGCTGATAGCGTTCGCCGTGCGGGGGCAGCTGCTGACGGCTGAAGTTGTGCGCTTCGCCGTCGTTAGTCGACGTCACCGCATTCCAGGCGGCGCGCCCGTGGCTGAAGTGATCCAGGGTCGCCAGCGTGCGCGCCGCGTGAAACGGTTCGCCATAGGTAGTCGACAGCGTACCCCCCAGCCCGATGCGGCGGGTGAACAGGCTGAGCGCGGTCAGCAGCGCCATCGGTTCCGGGCGCGCATAGCCGGGACGATACTGCACGGTAGTGGCGATGTCCGCACCGTAGATATCATCGATCGACAGCTTATCGGCAATAAAGGCGAAGTCGAATTTTGCTGCCTCGGCCTTCTGCACCAGCTTCAGCCAGGTTTCCAGCTGCATCGGGTCCGGGTTTTCGGCGTCAGGATGGCGCCAGCCGCCCGCATGCAGCCCGGTGTCGCTCAGGTAGAGTGCCAGGTGCATAACTATTTCCCCGCCGATAAGGAGAGATCGATAAACGATTCGGCCTTGAGCGGTTTCGGGATCAGGCCATTTTTCGCGTAGAAATCAGCGGTATTTTGCTGGATAGCCAGCACCTGCGCCTTATCGCTGACCACCGTATTGATCTCACGCTTCACCTTTTGCAGCGCGACGTCCTGCGGGATGCGCAGCAGCTTAGCAATTGACGCGGCGTACTCCTGCGGATGCTGCGCCCCCCAGGCCCGTGCGCGCGTCAGCCGCTGGCTGAAGTCCGACAGCTCGCTGCGCCTGGCGGCAATCGCGCTGTTGCTGGCGACCAGGTAGTTGAGCGCCGGGTAATCTTTGCCGTCAGCAATAATCTGCGCGCCGGACTGCTGGGTGGCGAACGAGACGTAAGGCTCCCAGGTGGAAACCGCATCCACCCCGCCCTGATCCAGCACCAGCGTGGCCTCTGCCGGGGTCGTGAACACAAAATTGACCGCTTTAACCGCGACACCAGCGCGTTCCAGCACCTGCAGCGCCAGATTATGGCCCGACGAACCTTTGACGGTGGCAATGCGCTTGCCCGCCAGCTGCTGTGGCGTGGTGATAGCACTGCCCTTTTTGACGATAATCGCGTTACCCGCATACTGAGTGGCAAGAATGCCTTTGGCATCCAGGCCGGCGGCCACGGCAAAAGTGAGCGGTGCATCGCCGACCGAACCGGCATCAATCGAGCCGGCGCGCATCGCTTCCAGCAGCGGAGCGGCATTGGCAAATTCGTGCCAGTCGAGCGTATACGGCAGATTGTTCAGCTCGCCAGCGGCTTCAAGGATGGCACGGGCATTGCCGCGCTGATCGCCAACCGACAGCGTGGCGGCAAAGCTGGTGGAGCTGACGGCGGCCAGCAGCAGGGAAACAGGAAGCAGATAGCGTGATTTCATCGGGTGTCTCAGCAAGTGGAAAAAACTGAGACTAGCACCGCGCTGTTTATAATCTGAACGCATTTTATCGGCAATAAATATGCATAATGAGCATATTAAATTCCATAACGAGCCATTATGCTGACGTTTTTTACTGCTGGAAAACTGCGATGAAACTGGAAGATCTTCACGCCTTTGTCACCCTTGTGCAGCTGCAGTCCACGCAGCAGACCGCCAGCCGACTCGGGCTGACTCAGCCTGCCGTGACGCGACGGGTGCAAAACTTTGAGGAGGCGCTGGGCGTGCTGCTGCTGGACCGCCAGACCAAACCGCTGAAACCGACCGCGCTTGGCCTGCTGGTGTATCAGCAGTGCAAGCGCATCGCCGCTGAAGTAGAGGCCCTGACGCAGCTGGTCTCTGGTGATGCCGCCCCGCAGGGCGTGCTGCGCTTTGGCCTGCCGCACAGTCTGACCGATGATAGCCTGCTTCCGGTGCTGGCCGCCGTACAGCAGCGCTACCCCGATTTACAGCCACGCCTGAGCAGCGGCTGGGGTAATCAGCTACTGCAGCAGCTGGATCAGGCCCAGCTGGATGCCGCCCTGCTGCTGTTCCCGGCGGGGAAAATCTTTGCCGGTGGATTGCAGGCGCGCGGTCTGGGTGCCGTGCCGCTGGTGGTGGTGGCCGCCGATGACGGACAGCCGCTGCCGCGCACGCTGGCACAGTGCTATGCCCGGGGCTGGATCCTCAATCCGGACGGCTGCGGTTTTCGTGCCGCAATTGCCCGCGCGCTGGCGGACCAGGGGTTGCCGCTTCAGCTGAATATGGAAGTTCAGGGCACCGCGTTGCAGCTGGGGTTAATTGCCGGGGGCAGCGGGCTGGGCATTTTACCGCGCATGCTGCTGCCGCGTGCCGCAAAGCAGCTGCGGGTGCGGGAAGTCCCGCTGCAGGACTTCAGCCCGCAAAGCGAGCTGTGGCTGGTGCATCCGGCGCTCCCGGCCAGCCATCAGGCCGCCGTCAATCTGTTCGCCACGACGCTGGCAGGTGGATTTGGTCTCAGCGAGCATTGCTGATTTTTATATTAACAACGAAGAATTATGAATTTCACACATAGTGTTTTCGGCTTTAGGGTTGGCTCTCACCCCGCCAGTGCGCGGCGTTCACCACGGAGAGCACAGCATGAGCATTCAGTTCCTCGGTATGATTGGCCACCGCCTGGCCTCGGAAACCATTAGCGCCAGCGGCCCGGTGTTTAACAAACAGTATATTGCCGACTTCGCCCGCGCCCACGAGGACGCGGGGTTCGACCGCATTCTGATCGGCTACTGGTCCGATCAACCCGACGGTTTTCTGGTCACCGCCCATGCGGCGGCCAATACCTCAACGCTGAAGTTTTTACTGGCGCATCGCCCCGGCTTCGTCTCGCCAACGCTGGCGGCGCGCAAGCTGGCAACGCTTGACCAGTTAACCGACGGCCGCCTGGCGGTGCATATCATCAGCGGCGGCAGCGATGCCGAGCAGCGCCGCGACGGTGACTATCTGAATAAAACCCAGCGCTATGCGCGCACCGACGACTTCCTCAGCGTGCTGAACAGCAGCCTGACCTCCGCGCAGCCTTACGATCATCAGGGCGAGTATTATCAGGCGGAGCAGGCATTTTCGGCGGTAAAGCCCGTGCAGGGTAAGCTGCCGATCTATTTTGGCGGTTCCTCCGACGAAGCGATCGGCGTGGCGGCTCGTCACGCCGATGTGTTTGCGCTGTGGGGAGAACCGCTGAAAGGCGCGGCGGAAACCGTGCGCACCGTGCGCGCCGCAGCCGCCCGCCACGGGCGTGAGATCGGTTTTAATATCTCCTTCCGCCCGATTATTGCCGCCACGGAAAAAGAAGCCTGGGAGAAAGCGGAATATATCCGCGAAGAGGCGCGCAAAAGGCTGCATGAGAGCGGCCACAATTTTGGCTCCACCAAGCCGCAAAGCGTGGGGGCGCAGCGCCTGATGGCCGCCGCCAGTGAAGGTGAGCGTCTCGACAGCGTGCTGTGGACCGGCATCGCACAGCTGGTCGGCGGCGGCTATAACTCCACCTCCCTGGTCGGCACGCCGGATCAGGTGTCTGATGCGCTACTCAAATATTACGATCTCGGCATTGAGAGCGTGCTGATACGCGGCTTCGACCCGCTCAATGATGCGCTGGAGTATGGCCGCGAGCTGATCCCCCTGACGCGGGAAAAAGTGGCGGCTCGCCGCGTGGCAAGGAGCGCCTGATGAGACGTCATGCACTTTACGCCCTGCTGCTGGCGGCGGTGGCGACCTCGGCACTGGCGGCGGAAAAAGTCACGCTGCGGCTGGGCGATGTCAAAGGCGACCGCTTTATCTCGCTGCGCGCCTCGGGACAGCTCGATAATCTGCCTTACGAGCTCAAGCTCAGCTCGTTTGATTCCGGTGCGCCGGTGCAGGAAGCGCTCAATGCCGGGGCGCTTGACGTTGGCTTTACCGGCGACCTGCCGTTTCTGTTCGTCTATGCCGCCGGCGCGCCGGTGAAAGCGGTCGGTGCCTGGCAGAATAACGCCGACAGCATCGCCCTGCTGGCCCGCCCCGGCAGCGGCATCCACAGCCTGCAAGATCTGAAAGGTAAGCAGATTGCGGTCAATCGCGGCGGCTGGGGGCACTTTCTGCTGCTTGGCCTGCTGGAGCGTGCCGGACTGAAACCGCAGGATGTCACGATGCGCTTCCTTGGGCCGGTGGACGGGCGCGCCGCGCTGGCGACCGGATCGGTTGATGCCTGGGCCACCTGGGAGCCGTATGTCTCCTCCGCTATCGTGGTCGACCACGCCGTGCTGGTACCGCAGGGCGGCGGCAAGGGCATTCTTTCCGGTTACTCCTATGCGCTGGCGCGTGAAGAGGCGCTGAAAGAGAGCGGTAAACGCCAGGCTATTAGTGACCTGCTGGCAAGGCTGGCGAAAGCGCAAATCTGGGCACAGCAGCATCCGCAACAGTTTGCGCAGGCACTGAGTCAATCACTCAACATGCCGGTCAGCATTACCCAGCGCTGGATCGCCTCTGCGCAGATCCGCCCGACCCATTTTAATCCGCAGCTGGCGGCAACGCTGCAAAAGTCAGCGGACTTCTTCTATCGCTATAAGGTACTGCCAAAAGCCATCGATGTGCATAACGCCTTCGATTATTCGCTGGCCGACGCGGCCAACCGCATCGCCGCCGGGGAGAACCCCCATGAGTAATCCACAACGACTGCGTACCTTTCTCGCCGGGCTGGCGAGCCTGCTCGACGAGAAGCCGCAGCAGCAGGAGATCCTGCTGCACGGCAGTGCACTGCTTAAAGAGCTGGTGCGCGTTGATGACTGGCTGCCCGATGAGTTCGCCCAGCCCGATCCCGCGCGCTACCAGCAATACTTGCTGTATGCCGACGCGCAGCAGCGCTTTTCAGTGGTGAGCTTTGTCTGGGGGCCGGGCCAGACCACGCCGGTACACGATCACCGCGTCTGGGGGCTGATCGGCATGCTGCGCGGTGCCGAGGTTTCGCAAGGCTATCGCCTGACGGAAAGCGGCCTGCAACCCGACGGCCACGCTGTGCGGCTGGAGCCAGGTACGGTTGAGGCGGTGTCGCCGCAGGTGGGCGATATCCACCGCGTCAGCAATGCCTGGGGTGACCGCACCTCGGTCAGCATTCACGTCTACGGCGGCAATATCGGCGGCGTGCGCCGGGCGGTCTACCTTGATGACGGCAGTGAAAAACCGTTTATTTCCGGCTACAACAACACGCATTTACCAAATATCTGGGATCTCTCACATGACTGAATTCAATCCGCTTACCCGCGACTATCATCAGCTGCGCCACGCGCTGCTTAATCGCCAGGAGGTGGCGCTGGTCGATGTGCGCGAAGAGGCCGACTACGCCAGCGGGCACCCGCTGTTCGCGGTGAATATCGCGTACTCCAAATTGGATATCGAAATCCTTAACCGCATTCCGCGGCTGAATACCCCGGTGACGCTGTATGACAATGGCAGCGGGCTGGCGCGGGCTGCGGCGCTCAGGCTGCACGAGCTTGGCTATCAGGATATTGCCCTGCTGGCGGGCGATCTGGCAGGCTGGCGTGAAGCCGGAGGCGAACTGTTCATCGACGTCAATTCGCCATGCAAAGCGTTTGGCGAGCTGGTCGAAAGCTGCGCCGCAACCCCTTCACTCAGTGCCGAAGAGGTCGATGCACTGCTTCGCAGCGGCAAACCGGTGGTGGTGCTCGACGCGCGCCGCTTTGATGAGTACCAGACCATGAGCATTCCCGGCAGCATCAGCGTGCCGGGCGGCGAGCTGGCGCTGCGCGTGCGCGATCTCGCCCCTTCACCGGAAACCACTATTATTGTTAACTGCGCCGGACGCACGCGCAGCATTATCGGCACGCAGTCGCTGGTCAACGCCGGCGTACGTAACCCGCTTTTCGCCCTGCGCAACGGCACCATCGGCTGGACGCTGGCCGGCCTGGCGCTGGAGCACGGACAGTCACGCCAGTATGCAGGCACCAGCGATACCGCGCGAGTGCAGGCGGCGCGCCAGGCGAGGACGCTGGCAGATAAAGCCGGCGTGCAGCGCACCACGCTGAAAGAAGTACAGCTGTGGCAGCGCCAGCAGCAGCACACCGTTTATTTGTTTGATGTGCGCGCCGCCAGCGAATACGAACACGGCCATCTGCCGGGCAGCCGTCATGTGCCCGGTGGCCAGCTGGTGCAGGAGACGGACCACTATGCCAGCGTGCGCGGCGGGTGGATCGTGCTAATCGACGATGACGGCGTGCGCGCCAACAGCACCGGCTCGTGGCTGGCACAGCTGGGCTGGCAGGTGTGGGTGCTGGACGACCTGTGCGCGCAAGATTTCAGCGCCAGCGGCGGCTGGGCACCGCTTATCCCACCTCTGCCAGCTCAGCAGGAAGTTGAACCGCATCAGTTGGCCAACTGGCTTGCAGAGGGCGATACGCAGGTGCTGGATTTCACCACCAGCGCCAATTACGTCAACGCGCATATTCCCGGTGCGGCCTGGCTTCAGCGCTCGGCACTGACGCAGCAGGGTGCGGCCATTCTGCCCGCCGCGCAGCGTTACGTGGTGACCTGCGGCAGCAGTATGCTGGCACGCTATGCAGTGGCACAGCTGGAAGCGCTGACGGGTAAAGCGGTTATCGTGCTGAAGGGCGGAAATACGGCATGGAAAGCGGCGGAATTGCCGGTGGAAGCTGGGGAAACAGCCCTGCTGCTGCCGCGCATCGATCGCTATCGCCGCCCTTATGAGGGTACGGATAACTCCGCCGAGGCTATGCAGGCGTATCTCGATTGGGAGTATGGTCTGGTGGCGCAGCTGGAGCGCGACGGCACGCATGGGTTTAGCGTGCTGACGGGGTAAAATTCGTCGCGTCGCTATGCCGAAACAGGGGGCGGGCGTACGTCCAGACCGACCGCGACAGCGGTTTCTGGCCGGTAGTTGTAGCCTGCCCCTGATAAAACGCAGACGAAAAAAAATCCGCCTGAGCAGATTATTGTTCACATCATTAAGAATTTGGTGGAGATAAGCGGGATCGAACCGCTGACCTCTTGCATGCCATGCAAGCGCTCTCCCAGCTGAGCTATACCCCCACTACTAACTCTGCGATTTTTCGGTGCCACCCAATCTGCTGGTGAAGATTTGGTGGAGATAAGCGGGATCGAACCGCTGACCTCTTGCATGCCATGCAAGCGCTCTCCCAGCTGAGCTATACCCCCAAGCCGAAAAACCGTGTCGTGTTGACGGCGGGGATAATATGAAACGGTGGGGTTGGTGTCAACGGCAAAATGATAATCTGAGATCGATCGCTGAAAAAGCCGTCAAAGCGGGCAAGAAAGCGCTAACTCTCTGTTTTCTGCGGCGGTCTCATGCCTCTATATCTGCCTGAGCACTTTTTCTGTTAAGCGCAGGTTAAAACACTCCTAAAAGCTACTTGTTTTTGTTAATTGAGCGTGCAAAACTGCGGCGTTTTTTGTTGCCGGATCCCCTTGTGCGCTGGATACAAGCGTATTTAACCGCCCGCAGAATCCGGCCCTTTTTGTCACTACACCACCAGAGTTATTATGTCATTGCACACACCAAAAGAAATTGCGGCCGTTGCCGTTGAGTCTGGCGTGGTTAAAAGCCGCACCCCGGTTTCCTCATTACTGATCCTTGGTTTTCTTGCCGGTGCGTTTATTGCATTCGGTTTCCTGCTCTATATTCACGTCGTTAACCAGCTTCCAGCAGACTGGGGCTCTTTTGGCACCCTGCTGGGCGCAGCGGTATTCCCGGTGGGGATTATTATCACCGTGCTGGCGGGCGGTGAACTGCTGACCGGAAATATGATGGTGATGCCCGTCGCCTGGTTCGCACGTCAAATCAGTGCGCTGAGCGTCATGCGTAACTGGTTCTGGGTCACCGTTGCTAACTTTATTGGCAGCGTGGCTATCGCCTGGTTCTTTGGCCATATGCTCGGCATGACCGAAGGCGACTACCTGAAAAAAACCGTCGCTATTGCCAGCGCCAAAGTTAACGCCGATTTCATGCACGCGTTTATCTCCGGCGTGGGCTGTAACTGGCTGGTCTGCCTGGCGACCTGGCTGGCTTTTGCCAGTAAAGACGTGGTGGGCAAAATCTTTGGCATGTGGTTCCCGGTGATGGCGTTTGTGGCTATTGGCTTCCAGCACGTTGTCGCGAACATGTTTATCGTTCCTGCGGCCATTTTTGCCGGTTACCTGAGCTGGGGCGAATACCTGCCAAACTTTATTGCGGTATTCCTTGGTAACGCCGTCGGCGGTGCTATTTTTGTGGGTCTGGCCTACTTTGTTGCATTTCGTGCACCGCAGCCAGCAAGCTCGACTTCCCGCTAATCGTGCTATCCCCTGCTTATGCAGGGGTATTTCAGATCCTCCTCAACTTTTTTACTCTTCGTTCTGCCAGAGTTAGTAATTTGTGTTAGTTGTTCATGTGATGAATTGTTGTAATATGCACAATGACTTTATTCGGCAAAAGGGATGGTAAAGTGAAAAAGGATTGGTTAACGCCGGAAGAACTGGCACAGCAAACAGGTTTTAGCAGACAGACCATAAATAAATGGGTGAAGAAAGAGGCTTGGACGACCGCACCGAAGCCCGGTGTTCAAGGTGGAAAAGCACGCATGATTCATATTGATGAACGCGTAAAGCTCTTTTTGAAATCGACACGTCATGCTGCAGAGCCTAATGCCCAGTACCGCGTCAATCAAAATTCTCTTCCCGCACTTTTAGTGACTTCATTGCAGCAGTTGAGCCATGAGGAACAGGAGAAGCTGGCAGCGATGCTGCTACGCGAGGGAATTCAGGGGATTTTGCAGCGATTGGGTATCAGTAGTTAATACTATAAACCCGGCCTGGCGGCCGGGTTTTTTAATGGCGGAGGGTTAGGCTTCGCGGGTGGCAATAAACGCCAGCGCCTTCTCAATGCGCGCCACGCTGCGTGACTTTCCAATAGCATGCACTGTCACGTCCAGCGCAGGAGACTGACCGCCACCGGTCACCGCGACACGCAGCGGCATGCCAACCTTGCCCATGCCGACTTCCAGCTCATCCGCCGTCGCCTGAATCGCCTGATGGACGTTTTCCGCCGTCCAGTCGCTGATAGCAGCCAGCTTGTCACGCACCACTTCCAGCGGCTGACGCGCAACCGGACGCAGGTGCTTCTTCGCGGCATCAGCATCAAACTCAGCAAACTCTTCATAGAAATAGCGGCAGGACGCCGCCATCTCTTTCAGCGTCTTGCAGCGTTCACCCAGCAGTTTTACCAGCTGCGCCAGCTCAGGACCGGTGCGGGTATCAATGTTTTCCTGCTCGATATGCCACTGCAGGTGGGTAGCCACGTATTCCGGAGCCAGGCTGTTGATATAGTGGTGGTTCAGCCACTGCAGCTTTTCGGTGTTAAACGCGCTGGCAGATTTGCTGACCTGATCGAGATCGAACAGTTTGGTCATCTCTTCAAGGGTGAAAATCTCCTGGTCACCGTGTGACCAGCCCAGGCGCACCAGATAGTTCAGCAGCGCTTCCGGCAGATAGCCGTCATCGCGATACTGCATTACGCCGACCGCACCGTGGCGCTTGGAGAGTTTCTTACCGTCATCGCCGAGGATCATTGAAACGTGGGCATACACGGGCACCTGCGCGCCAATCGCTTTCAGGATGTTGATCTGACGCGGCGTGTTGTTGATGTGGTCTTCACCACGAATAACGTGGGTAATTTCCATATCCCAGTCGTCAATCACTACGCAGAAATTATAGGTCGGCGCACCATCGGTACGGCGAATGATCAGGTCATCCAGCTCCTGGTTGCTGAACTCGATCGGGCCACGGATCTGGTCGTCAAAAATAACCGAACCTTCCTGCGGGTTGCGGAAACGCACCACGCAAGGTTCATCATCCGCATGATGCTCATGGCTGTCGCGGCAGCGGCCGTCGTAGCGTGGCTTTTCGTTGTTTGCCATCTGGGTTTCGCGCAGCGTTTCCAGACGCTCTTTAGAGCAGTAGCACTTATACGCGCTACCCGCTTCCAGCATCTGGTCAATCACCGTGTTGTAACGGTCAAAACGCTTGGTCTGGTAGTAAGGGCCTTCATCCCAGTTGAGATTCAGCCAGTTCATGCCATCCATAATGGCATCGATCGCCTGCTGAGTTGAACGCTCCAGATCGGTGTCTTCAATACGCAACACAAACTCGCCGCCGTGATTGCGGGCAAATAGCCAGGAGTAAAGTGCGGTACGAGCGCCGCCAACGTGCAGATAGCCAGTTGGGCTGGGAGCGAAGCGGGTTTTGATTTTCATTAATGAATGCCTTATTACGCGGATGCTTTGGCCAGTGTCAGAAGCGTGCTGTCACGTTCTGATTTTTGTGGGGCACATTCTACCATCTGTCGTCGAATCCTCAACGCCATTCCCCGTCTGCCGGGGGAACATTGCCTTGATTTCGTTCAGCAACCCGCTGTTTTTGCCTGAAATCACCACTTCCTGACTATTTTTACGACGAACACACATTTTACATTGAAAAAGCGTTGACTCATTTCGGCGACTCCCTATAATGCGACTCCACACAGCGGGGGTGATTAGCTCAGTTGGTAGAGCATCTCCTTTACACGGAGGGGGTCGGCGGTTCGAGCCCGTCATCACCCACCATCATTTGATGAATGATGCCCGCGAAAATGCAGTACCCAGAGATTCGAGATATGGGTGATTAGCTCAGTTGGTAGAGCATCTCCTTTACACGGAGGGGGTCGGCGGTTCGAGCCCGTCATCACCCACCATATCTCAGTAAGATTTCTGGCCCGCGTGACGATATGGGTGATTAGCTCAGTTGGTAGAGCATCTCCTTTACACGGAGGGGGTCGGCGGTTCGAGCCCGTCATCACCCACCATATCGGGTCGTTAGCTCAGTTGGTAGAGCAGTTGACTTTTAATCAATTGGTCGCAGGTTCGAATCCTGCACGACCCACCAATGTAAGAAGGCGCCCTAAAGGCGCCTTTTTGCTATATGCGATTCGGGCGGGGTTCGAACCTGCAGCAGGTTCGGGTCGAACGCAGTGAGACAGCGTTGCGCCAGCAACGACCCGAAGGGCGAGGCGAAGCCGAGTTATCCTGCACGACCCACCAATGTAAGAAGGCGCCCAAAGGCGCCTTTTTGCTATGTGCGATTCTGTGCGATTCTGGCTGACCGAAAAAGAGGGTCAGCCACTACAGGCTGGTAAGTCGCATATCGCGCCGGGTTTCGTAGGGGACGACCGCTTTTCTGGTCGTCCCGTATTTGCCGCGCAATTCCCCCAACTTTACTGGTCACCCTGCCCCTCTTTGCACTTTCTTATCACTCCTTTTACGCTTTAACGCCTCAAGTCTTATGCGATCCCGTCCGATAACCCGTATTGGTTAATGACAAAGGAGACAGAGATGAGCACTATCGGCAGCAGTAGCAGCGTCGCCAGCAGTTCAGGCAGCGGCAGCTCAGCTTCACAAACCACCAGCATCACCAAGCAAATCATCGCGCTGGAAAACCAGCTTAAAAGCCTGAGTGATGACCATGAGCTGACGGATGAGCAGAAGTCTGAGCAGCAGCAGATGATCGAAGGCCAGATCGCGATGCTGCAGGCACAGCTGGCGCAAATCCAGCAGCAGCAGGCGGAAAAAGCGGCGGAAAAGCAGGAAGCGAGTAAGCAGCCTGATAGCGGCAGCAGTAAAGTTGCTGACGGCGTTAACCGCCCAACGGCAACCAATACGCTGAACGTTTATATCTAAAACGGCGGCGCACTGGCCCGCTGTTGCGTCAGCAGTTCCGCCTGCTGACGCACTTCCTGCCAGATAGCTTCTGCCGCAGGCGTCAGCGAGCGGTTTTTACGCCGTATCAGCATAATGGTGCGATTTATTTCCGGCAGAATGCGCTTGACCATCAGCGGCCTGCCCTGCGGTAACGGCAGGGCCAATGCAGGCAAAATGCTGATACCAATCCCTGCTTCCACCATCGGGTAAAGCGTGGCCGGATGGCCAATCTCCTGGGCGATTTCCGCCTGCACCTGCTGCACGCGCAGTGCCTCATCAATCAGCACCCGGCTACCGGACGCATAATCCTGTAATACCAGCGTGCGCTGATTCAGCATATGCCAGTGGATGGTCGCCTGCGCTGCCAGCGGGTCATCCTGACGGCACAGCAGCAGAAAGGGTTCATCGAGGATCGCCTCCGACTCCAGATCGTCGGCCTGCAGTGGCCCGACGACAATGCCAAAATCCACTTCCGCATTGCGAATGCTTTGCAGCACCCACTGCTGAGGGCGGTCGCGCAGCATCACTTTGATCTCCGGGTAATGCAGCTGCCCAGCCGCCAGGCACTGCGGCATCAGGTGTGCGGAGATGGTCTGGCTGGCTGCCACACGCACCGTCCCGCTGCGCTGCTGCCCGTAGCTGCGCACATCCAGCAGCGTGTTGTTCAGCTCCTCTAACAGGCGTTCAAGGCGGCTGGCGAGCTGCTCACCTGCTTCGGTCAGCAGCACTTCACGGGTAGTGCGATCCAGCAGGCGAATACCCATTTCGTTTTCCAACTCTTTAATGCTATGGCTGACGGCAGACTGGCTCAGGCCAATCAGCTGCCCCGCCTGGCTGAAACTGCCCTGCTGGGCCACGGCAACAAACACGCGCAGCTGACGAAGCGTATAATTCATCGATTTTTCTCATATATGAATTCAATAAATCAATTTTATTTCTAAACCTCCTCAGCGCACAATAGCCGCATGTTTTTTTAACCGGGCATTAACATGCGTATTTTTCGTATCGACCCACTGATGTTGAAACTGATTATCACCGTGCTGCTGGCCTCTTTCCTGCCTGCGCGCGGCCATTTTGTTGATTTCTTTGAGTGGCTGACTACCGCCGCGATCGCCCTGCTGTTCTTTATGCACGGCGCCAAGCTGTCGCGGGAGAAAATCATCGCCGGCGGCGGCCACTGGCGTCTGCACCTGTGGGTAATGTTCAGCACCTTCGTCATGTTCCCGGCGCTGGGCATGCTGTTTGTCTGGTGGCATCCGCTTAATCTCAGCACCGAGATTTATACCGGCTTTATGTATCTGTCGATCCTGCCGGCTACCGTTCAGTCATCGATTGCCCTGACCTCTCTGGCCGGGGGGAACGTTGCGGCGGCGGTGTGCAGCGCTTCGGCTTCCAGCCTGCTGGGGGTATTTATCTCTCCTCTGCTGGTTGGCCTGCTGATGAACGTCCACAGCGACGTCCCGGGCGGCAGCCTGGCGCAGATCGGTCGCATTATGCTGCAGCTGCTGGTGCCGTTCGTGATTGGTCATCTGTCGCGCCGCTGGATTGCCGGATGGGTTGAGCGCAACCGTGGCCTGATTGGTAAAACTGACCAGGCGTCGATTCTGCTGGTAGTTTACTCCGCCTTTAGTGAAGCGGTGGTCAACGGTATCTGGCACCGCGTGGGGGCGATGACCCTGGTATGGATTGTGGTCGGCAGCCTTGGCCTGCTGTTTGTGGTGCTGGCCGTTAACCTGGCCGCCGCGAAGCTGTTCGGCTTTAATCGGGCGGATGAGATCACCATTCTGTTCTGCGGCTCGAAAAAGAGCCTGGCAAACGGCGTACCGATGGCGAACATTCTGTTCCCGTCCGCGGCGGTGGGGATTATCGTTCTGCCGCTGATGATCTTCCACCAGGTGCAGCTGATGGTCTGTTCAATGCTGGCGCAGCGCTATAAGAAGGCGGGAGAGAAGCTGGCCACCGGGGAAAAAGCCACCACGAGTAGTAAAGCGGTGGTTGAATCGCAGAAGTAACGTGCCACACTTACCGTCGCAGACCGAGCGGCTGCGACGGTTACCCCTCTTTATTCCTGACTTTCCCCCAGGCCACGTCCCGGCAGCGTCTTACAGGCCGGGCCATTCTCCGCTGGCGCAACCGTCGGATATTTATCATCCGGAGTAATATAGACCGGCGTTGTGGCAACAAAACCATCTGCGAAGATGGCTTCAACGTAGGTTGCCTGCCAGCCTTTCTCCGGTGATGCTAATTTGATATTCAGCGATTCGCTAATCGGCAGCGCTTCTGCCTGGTATTCAATCTGACAGGAGTGGCGGAAATCACGCGCTTCCGGGTTTACTGCCTGCCAGAGCTTAAGCTCTTTGGGTGACTCGGAGAATGTTACTTTTAGCTGGCTCTCCTGCAATGCCGTTGTTACCACCGGCAGCGGCTGCGACTGCTGGATTCGATTCACAAAATGGGTTAATGACTGCTCGGCGAAGTCACGGATACCTGCATGCCCGCTGTTGGGTGCCATACGCAGGGATTTTTGCCCCGGCAGCTGGTCAAAGTAGAAACGGCTATTATCAGGGACATAGAAGTCATCACCGCTGGCATTGATAATATATTTAGGGATCTCCAGACGCTGACCGTACGCGCTGTCTTTATATTCCAGCGGGTCTTCAATTTTCATTAACTCAGCAAACTGTGGCGTTTCCACGCTGGTATCCACCCCTTTTTGGAAATAGGGATAAAATGCCACTGGCCAGTTATTACCATAGCTGCGATACATATGCTTTAGCGCAGGGCGAATACCCAGTAAATCAATGGCAAACGGTGCAATAGCCTCAACGCGAGGATCGGCTATCGCCGCCAGCCATGTGGTCCAGCCGCGTTTTGAAATACCGGAAACAATGAATTTTTTCACCTGCCACTCATCAAGCTCGCGCTCTGCCAGATTCATCACCTGCGACACCGTGGCCGCCATCGGTACGTGCAGCGGGATCGTTGGCGTTGCCTGCGGATCTTGCATAAAAATAGACCAGCTGTGCGCCACGCTGTCATCTTCCGCTTTAGCCTGCGCATCGTTAGCGTAAGTGAGAAGCTGATTCGGGACATTGCTGACTGAGACAATAATCGAGCGGGTATTACGCGCCAGCGAGGCTAATTTCTCTCTGGTCATATCGGTTGAGGCTTTGGCCGGCTTACCCGGTTCGGGATTATTGGTGCCGTTATTAATAAATACCACCGCCCGGGCGGAAAGCGCATTCTGCGGAATATAGATATCAACATCGTGCTGCCATACTGCAGGCTGAACCAACCCTGCCGGTGACCAGGACTGAGAGTTGAGTGAATAGTGGCGCAGTTCCAGCTGCTCGAGATTTTCGCTGCCTAGCCAGTGGTAGTCCAGCGGTTCGGATGCCAGCGCTGCACGATAGCAGGGGATAACACTGCTGAAGCTGTCTTGCGGATTACCACAATCAGCCCAGGCAGCGGTAGAGCAAGCAGCGCCGGTGAGGCCAGCCAGAGTAAGAATATAAGCACTTAAACGCGGCATTAACGTTCCTTTTAGCTAAAATCATCATTAGCTGACGATGATATCGCGTAAAAAGTGCCAGTTGCCGCATGGCTAAGGTTGTTTAAGGTGCAAATCAACTGTTTAAGCTAGCGCTTAAGCGGTTTCACCAGCCCTTCCAGACCTTCGATTTTAATCGCCAGCGCGATCTGCATCAGCTCCCCCAGATGCCCCTGCGGGAACTCATCTTTACGCGCAAACCACAGCAGATACTCTTCCGGCAGGTCGATCAGCACCCGCCCTTTGTATTTGCCGTAGGGCATGACGGTATTGGCGATCTCAATCAGGTGTTGTTTTTCCATGTCACTCGCCCAGTAAGCGGATCATTTCTGCTTCGTCGATCACCTCAATCCCCAGCTCCTGCGCTTTGACCAGCTTGGAGCCGGCGGCTTCCCCGGCAATCACCAGATCGGTTTTCTTCGACACGCTGCCGCTGACTTTCGCCCCCAGCGCCACCAGCCGGTCTTTCGCTTCGTCGCGCGAGAGAATGCTGAGCGAGCCGGTCAGCACCACGGTTTTCCCGGCGAACGGGCTGTCGATCTCTTCGGCTTTCACCACTACCACTTCCGGCCAGTGGATGCCGGCTTTCTCGACCAGCAGGCGGATCACCTCACGGTTGCTCTCTTCATCCATAAAGTTACGCACGTGGCTGGCGACCACCTTGCCCACGTCCGGTACGGCGATTAACGCCTCCAGATCGGCGGCCATTAACGCCTCCAGGGTACCGAAATGCGCGGCGAGGTTAGCAGCGGTGGCTTCACCAACTTCACTGATGCCCAGCGCATAGAGGAAGCGGGCAAAGGTGGTTTGTTTAGCTTTCGCCAGCGCGTCGACGACGTTCTGTGCCGACTTCGGCCCCATACGATCCAGCCCGGTCAGCTTGCCGGGGGTGAGATCGAACAGATCCGCCGGATTTTTCACGTACTCTTTATCCACCAGCTGGTCGATGATCTTCTCGCCCATGCCGTCGATATCCAGCGCCCGGCGCGACACAAAGTGTTTAAGCGCCCCTTTGCGCTGCGCGCCGCAGATCAGACCGCCGGTACAGCGGGCAACGACCTCTCCCTCAACGCGCTCAACGTCCGAGCCGCAGACCGGGCAGTGCGTCGGGAACTGCACTTCACGCGCCTGTTGCGCGCTCTCCACCACGCTGACCACCTGGGGAATCACATCACCCGCGCGACGGATCACCACGCGGTCACCAATCTTCAGGCCGAGGCGTTCAATTTCATCGGCGTTATGCAGCGTGGCGTTACTCACCATCACGCCCGCGACCAGCACCGGCTCCAGGCGCGCTACGGGAGTAATCGCGCCGGTGCGGCCCACCTGGAATTCAACGTCGCGCACCACGGTCATCTGCTCCTGCGCCGGGAATTTAAACGCCACCGCCCAGCGCGGTGCGCGTGCCACAAAGCCGAGCTGCTCCTGCAGATCGAGCGAATCGACTTTGATCACCACGCCATCGATATCAAAGCCGAGATTCGGGCGGTCGGCCTCCACCTGATGGTAAAACGCCAGCACTTCTTCCGCGGTGTGGCACAGGCGCACGCGTTCACTGACCGGTAATCCCCAGGCTTTAAACTGCTGCAAGCGCCCGATATGGCTACGCGGCATGTCACCGCCTTCCAGCAGGCCAAGACCGTAGCAGAAGAAGGTCAGCGGGCGTTTGGCGGTGATACGCGGGTCAAGCTGGCGCAGCGACCCGGCGGCGGCGTTACGCGGGTTGGCGAACACCTTATTGCCGGTGCGGCGCGCTTCGTCGTTCATCTTTTCGAAGCCAGGCTGCGGCATAAACACTTCGCCGCGCACTTCGACGCGGGCTGGAATATTCTCCCCGCGCAGGCGCAGTGGGATGGCGCGAATAGTGCGCACGTTAGCCGTGATATTTTCGCCAGTGGTGCCGTCGCCACGGGTGGCAGCGCGCACCAGTTCGCCGTTCTCATACAGCAGGCTGACCGCCAGTCCGTCGAGCTTCAGCTCGCAGCAGAAGGTGATCTCATCCACGCTTTTCAGGCGATCCTGCACGCGCTTGTTAAATGCCAGGTAGCTCTCTTCATCAAAGGCATTATCCAGCGACAGCATGGGCACTTCATGACGCACCTGCTCGAAGGCGCTTAATGGCGCAGCCCCGACGCGCTGGGTCGGGGAATCGCTGGTGATGAGTTCAGGATGCTCAGCTTCCAGCGCGCGCAGCTCCGCCATCAGACGGTCATATTCCGCATCGGGGACTTCGGGGGCATCAAGCACGTGGTACTGGTATTCGTGGTGGCGAAGCTGGGTTCGCAGATGGGTGAGTTGTTGTTGTACGGATTCCATAGCGGCACCATCAAAGATAAAAAACCCCCGAAGACGGGGGTTTGGGAAGAGTTCGATTATAGCGGGAAACTCAGAGGCTGTTAGCGTCAATAACGTCGCGGATGCGCGCCTTGTAAGTTTCCAGCTTTTGCGGCGTCATCATGCGGCGTTCATCATCCAGCACCACGCCACCAACATCGTCGGCGATGCGCTGTGCGGATTGCAGCATCAGCTTGAAATTCTGATGGGCATCACCGTACGACGGCACCATCATAAAGATAGAGACCCCCGGGGTGGAAAACTCGGACATGTTATCCGGGTTGAACGACCCTGGCTTGACCATATTCGCCAGGCTGAACAGGACCGGGCCGCTGCCCGCTGGGTTCAGATGACGATGGAAGATGTTCATTTCGCCAAACTGGAAGCCAGCCTGCAATACGCCCTGCAGCAGCGCTTCACCGTTGATCACGCCACCGGCGTGGGCCGAAACGTGCAGTACCAGAACGGTCTCTTTACGCCGCGCTTCTTCACGCTTCTGCTCAGCAATCTCTTCAACCGTCGGTTCCGTCACTGCTGGCTGCACAGGCGCAGCGGGCGGGCTAACAGGCTCACGCGTGACGGCCGGGCGAGCAGGCTCAGGCTGACGCACCGGCGCTGAAACTTCCGGTTCATCGTATTCAGGTTCCGGCGCGTGCGGCAACTCACCGCCAAACAGCGGATCCAGCTCTGGCTGCTCATCAATTTGTGGCTGATGACGCACAGGTTCTGGCTGCTGACGTGGTTTGGGCTGACGCGGCGGCTCATCCCCGGCATTAAATCCACCCAGGGAGGTGTCCGTTGGCTCAGGCTGGTTACGCTGTACGCGCACTTCACCCACGCCCTCTTCATCATCCTCGAACGCTTCTTCTCTGTCCTGCTTTAAACGCTTGTGCGGGCGATCGCGAAAAACCGATGAGCGCTCTTTACGGCTGGTCCACAAGCCGTGCAGTAAAAGCGCTATTATGGCGATCGCGCCAACAACGATTAATATCAGACGCAAATCCTGCATCATTGTATTCTCTGTTGTTCCAATACCTTGCCACCGCGGCAAACTTTATCCTCTAACTGTATTTGCCCGAGTACACAAGTGCAAGTCCGTGCAGTATTTTCTGACAAATATCACGTACCAGGTGTGCTTTTTTGCTGTTTTTTCGCGCAAAGGGCACCTGGTAAGTAGAAAAAGCTGGGTTATGATAGCCTCAGCCTGCCCGAATAATGGAGAAAAACCGTCCATGTCACATCACAATTCCGACCCCGCATACAACGGCGTGCACTATTTTGCTCAGGGATGGAAACTGATCCGCCTGCCTGGCATCCGTCGTTTTGTCATTCTTCCACTGTTAGTGAATATCGTCCTGATGGGTGGCGCCTTTGTCTGGTTGTTCCACCGCATGGGCCAGTGGATACCAGAGTTGATGGCGCTGGTTCCCGGCTGGCTTCAGTGGCTGAGCTATCTGCTCTGGCCACTGGTGGTGTTGTCGATCATTTTAGTCTTTAGCTACTTTTTCTCCACTATTGCCAACTGGATTGCTGCACCGTTCTGCGGGCTACTGGCGGAACAGCTGGAAGGAAGGTTGACCGGTAAACCGCTGCCGGACAGCGGCTGGAGCGGGCTGGTGAAAGATCTGCCGCGCATAATGAAGCGTGAATGGCAGAAACTGGCTTACTATCTGCCGCGTGCGCTGGTCCTGCTGTTGCTCTATTTTGTCCCAGGTTTTGGTCAAACCGTTGCACCGGTGCTGTGGTTCCTGTTTAGCGCCTGGATGCTATCGATTCAGTACTGCGACTATCCGTTTGATAACCACAAGGTCAGTTTCCGCCAGATGCGCTCTGCCCTGCGTCAAAATAAGACCGACAATATGCAGTTCGGCGCGCTGGTCAGCCTGTTTACCCTCATCCCTGTTCTGAATTTGGTGATCCTGCCCGTCGCCGTTTGCGGCGCTACCGCGATGTGGGTCGATCGTTACCGCGCGCAGCTGGCACTGCATCGCTAAACGTTCTCTCCCCCCGCTGATTGCAGCAGGCTCACGGCCAGGGATGGCCGTGCGGAAAGCAGCCCTCCCTCCTGAAACCTGTCATGGCGCGATGATATTCAACCCAATATTCCTGGTAAAACTTCAGTGTTCGCCCTCTGCGCATTGATTCCTCATGCTTACAGATGCCCCTTATGCCATTTCGGCAGGGCTTATTTCCAGCGAACATATCTATATACGATTTCTTCACTTCCTTGTGAAATTGAACAAGGTATGCTCTAAGCCAATCCCAAAATTTCAGACAGTTAAGGACAGGCTATGAGCAAGATCTATGAAGACAACTCTTTAACAATCGGTCATACGCCGCTGGTTCGACTGAACCGCATCGGTAATGGACGCATTCTGGCTAAAGTTGAATCGCGTAACCCTAGCTTTAGTATCAAATGCCGTATCGGTGCCAATATGATTTGGGACGCGGAAAAACGGGGAATTCTGAAACCGGGCATCGAACTGGTGGAGCCGACCAGCGGCAACACCGGTATTGCGCTGGCCTATGTGGCAGCAGCACGCGGTTATAAGCTGACGCTAACCATGCCGGAAACCATGAGCGTTGAGCGCCGTAAACTGCTGAAAGCACTCGGCGCTAACCTGGTGCTGACCGAAGGTGCGAAAGGCATGAAAGGGGCAATCAGCAAGGCAGAAGAGATTGTTGCCAGTGACCCGGATAAATTCGTGCTGCTACAGCAGTTCAGCAACCCGGCAAACCCGGAGATCCACGAAAAAACCACCGGCCCGGAAATCTGGGAAGATACCGATGGCGAAGTGGATGTCTTTATTGCCGGTGTTGGTACCGGTGGCACCCTGACCGGGGTGAGCCGCTACATCAAAAACACCAAAGGCAAAAAAGACCTTATCACCGTGGCAGTGGAACCGACCGACTCGCCGGTCATTGCTCAGGCAATTGCTGGTGAAGAGATCAAACCTGGCCCGCATAAAATTCAGGGTATCGGCGCTGGCTTCATTCCTGGCAACCTCGATCTCAACCTGGTTGACCGCGTGGTCGCCATCACCAATGAAGAGGCGATCTCCACCGCACGTCGTCTGATGGAAGAGGAAGGTATTCTTGCCGGTATCTCTTCCGGGGCAGCCGTTGCTGCCGCGCTGAAACTGCAGGAAGACGAGGCGTTCGCCAACAAAAATATCGTGGTAATCCTGCCCTCTTCCGGCGAGCGTTACCTGTCAACCGCCCTGTTTGCGGACCTGTTTACTGAGAAAGAATTGCAGCAGTAATGCCGGCTGGATGAAATTGTCTGAAAAAGCACCCGAACGGGTGCTTTTTTGTGGACTGCGTCAAACTTTTGTCACCCTGCAGATTGATTTTACCCTCGTGTGTCTGGTATTTAGACTGCCAATTATTTCGATCCGTAAAATTAATCGCGGCGTGAACTGGATCAAGCTGAATCGATTTACTGGTTTGGCGCTGAAAGGTAATCGCGGCATAATGGTAGGCGGAAAAGCGAGGCGGAAATCCCGGATTTTCACTCAATCTTAACTCCACCTTACCAGCGCATTTTTTGGCCAGTCTTCATACCATGCCAGCGCGACTCAATACAGGCTAAAGTCATGCCCCCAGGCTAGACTTTGGATCAACAACACCAAACCATGAAGTTGGGGAAACATAATGTTCCAGCAAGAAGTCACCATTACCGCACCAAACGGCCTGCACACTCGTCCAGCAGCTCAGTTCGTTAAAGAAGCGAAAGCCTTCTCTTCCGAAATCACCGTTACTTCTAACGGCAAATCTGCCAGCGCCAAAAGCCTGTTCAAGCTGCAGACGCTGGGTCTGACTCAGGGCACCGTTGTTACCCTGTCAGCAGAAGGCGAAGATGAGCAGAAAGCCGTTGAGCATCTGGTTAAACTGATGGCTGAACTCGAGTAATCAGCACACTTTCCAGCTGTCCAGCGCAGTGTTTCAGGACAGATGATTGCAATATTGATCGCGGACAGTACGTCCGCGATGTTGCTTTCGTAAAGTAGCCGAAAGTAGTCAACTCACATTGCATTCTGTTCCGGCTCGCTGAGTGGATCAACCGATGCAGTCATCTGGGCTACTTTGCTTCAGATGATTATCAGAGAAAGAAAAGGTAGGGTTATGATTTCAGGCATTTTAGCATCACCGGGTATCGCTTTTGGCAAGGCGCTTCTGCTGAAAGAAGATGAGATTATCATCAACCGGAAGAAGATTACTGCCGACCAGGTCGATCAGGAAGTTCAGCGTTTTCTTGATGGTCGTAAAAAGGCTGCCGTGCAGCTGGAAGCGATCAAAATCAAAGCCGGGGAAACCTTCGGTGAAGAGAAAGAAGCGATCTTCGAGGGGCATATCATGCTGCTGGAAGATGAAGAGCTTGAGCAGGAAATCATTGCCCTGATTAAAGACGAGCATGCCACAGCGGATGCCGCTGCCTTTTCCGTGATCGAAGGCCAGGCGAAAGCGCTGGAAGAGCTCGATGACGAATATCTGAAAGAGCGTGCTGCCGACGTCCGTGATATCGGTAAACGCCTGCTGCAAAATATCCTTGGTCTGCATATCGTTGACCTCAGCGCTATCAACGAAGAAGTTCTACTGATCGCGAAAGATCTGACGCCATCAGAAACCGCGCAGCTGAACCTGAATAAAGTGCTTGGCTTTATCACCGATATCGGTGGCCGCACCTCACACACCTCGATTATGGCCCGCTCACTTGAGCTGCCCGCTATCGTAGGTACCGGCGATGTGACCAACCAGGTAAAAAACGACGACTTCCTGATCCTCGATGGCGTTAATAACCAGGTGTACGTGAATCCAACGCCTGAGAAAATCGAAGAGCTGAAAGCGGTCGCTCACCAGTATCTCAGCGAGAAAAACGAGCTGGCGAAGCTGAAAGATCTGCCTGCCGTGACGCTTGACGGTCACCAGGTTGAAGTCTGCGCCAACATCGGTACCGTACGCGACGTGGCCGGTGCAGAGCGCAACGGCGCGGAAGGCGTAGGTCTGTACCGCACCGAGTTCCTGTTTATGGACCGTGACTCACTGCCAACCGAAGAAGAACAGTTCCAGGCGTATAAAGCCGTCGCGGAAGCTGTGGGTTCTCAGGCGGTGATCGTGCGTACTATGGATATCGGCGGTGACAAAGATCTGCCGTACATGAACCTGCCGAAAGAAGACAACCCGTTCCTCGGCTGGCGCGCAATCCGTATCTGCATGGACCGCAAAGAAATTCTGCATGCCCAGCTGCGCGCGATCCTGCGTGCCTCCTCCTTTGGCAAGCTGCGCATCATGTTCCCGATGGTGATTTCCGTTGAAGAAGTACGCTTCCTGAAAGCCGAACTTGAAACGCTGAAAGCTCAGCTGCGTGCTGAAAGCAAATCCTTCGATGAGAGCATTGAAGTCGGCATTATGGTGGAAACCCCTGCCTCGGCCGTTATCGCTCACCATCTGGCAAAAGAAGTTGATTTCTTTAGTATTGGGACAAACGACCTGACGCAGTATACTCTGGCCGTGGATCGTGGTAACGACCTGATTTCCCATCTCTACAACCCAATGTCTCCTTCCGTTCTGACGCTGATTAAGCAGGTTATTGATGCTTCTCATGCCGAAGGCAAGTGGACTGGTATGTGCGGTGAGCTGGCAGGCGACGAACGTGCTACACTACTGTTATTGGGAATGGGGCTGGACGAATTCAGCATGAGTGCCATTTCTATCCCACGCATCAAGAAAATTATTCGTAATACGAATTTTGAAGATGCGAAGGCATTGGCAGAGCAGGCTCTGGCTCAACCGACAGCGGACGAGTTGATGAACCTGGTCAACAAGTTCATTGAAGAAAAAACACTCTGCTGAAGCCTGACACGCTGGCCCAATATTACTGCTTAGGAGAAGAACATGGGTTTGTTTTCAAAACTTTTTGGCGATAAGTCAGATTCCGCATCTGGTGCCATTGAGATCGTAGCACCGCTGTCTGGCGAAATCGTTAATATCGAAGATGTACCGGACGTCGTGTTTGCGGAGAAAATTGTTGGCGACGGTATCGCTATCAAACCTACTGGCAATAAAATGGTTGCGCCGGTCGATGGCACCATCGGTAAGATTTTCGAAACCAATCATGCTTTTTCCATCGAATCTGACAATGGCATTGAGCTGTTCGTCCACTTCGGTATCGATACCGTTGAGCTGAAAGGCGAAGGCTTCAAGCGCATCGCTGAAGAAGGCCAGAAAGTGAAAAAAGGCGACGTCGTGATTGAGTTCGATCTGGCTCTGCTGGAAGAGAAAGCAAAATCGACGCTGACGCCAGTGGTGATCTCCAATATGGATGAGATCAAAGAGCTGGTTAAGCTGACGGGTAGCGTTGTAGTGGGTGAAACTCCGGTTATCCGCATCAAGAAGTAACGCTATCGTTAACGTCAAAAGCCCCCCGCAGGCAGCTGCGGGGGGCTTTTTTTTATGCCAGTGATACCGGGTTAAGAGCTGGAGAGCAGCGCATCACGCAGGCTGAGGGCATTCAGCGGGGTGTCATCCAGATCCAGCTGGTGCTCCAGCTGAAGCAGGTGCTCATTCATCATCGCCTGAGCATCTGCCACCTCCCCTGCTTTCAACGCGTTAATCACTGCACTGTGCTCCTGACACTGACAGGCGGGGCTGTCATTGCGCTGATACAACGCCACGATTAACGAGCTGCGCACCATCAGGTTTTCCAGCATCTCAATCAGTACCTGATTATCGCTGATCCTCGCCAGCAGCAGGTGGAACTGGCTCAGTTCACGCACGATATCACGGCGATCTTCACCGGCGATGGCGCGCTTTTCCGCCTGCATATGGGCATCGATTTCGGCCTGATGGCACGCCAGTTTTTCGGGGGTAATTGCGGCAATCATTGCGCCTTCAATCGCTCGACGGGCAATAAACACTTCTCTGGCCTCACGCGCCTGCGGCCGTGCAACCCGCGCGCCGCGATTTGGCGCGATCGTCACAATTTTCTGAAGCGCCAGCCGCTGCAGCGCGGCCTGGACGTGATTGCGATTGGCCGATAACGCCTCCACAATTTGTGACTCAACCAGACGTACTCCCGGTTTTAACCGATGCTGTGCAATAGCCACTGATAACGCATCGACTATGCGCTGCACTTCCTGTTGTCTGGCGCTGCTCACACCGCTCATGACGTTTCCTCTTTAAATACTTATACCACCCAGTGCGGCAGGCGAAGAGTGATTTCCAGTCCGCCGTCACGGGCATTCATTGCGCTGACGTCACCCCGATGGGCCGCCACGACTTTACGCACGATGGATAACCCAAGGCCATAGCCTTTACCTGAAAGGGGCGAGTTTACGCGCACAAACGGGTCGAAAATGCTGGAAAGCTTATCCGCCTCCACCCCCGGCCCGCGATCGCGCACGCTGATAATCAGCCAGCCCTGCTCCTGGCGCAGGTTTATCTGCACCTGCTGGCCTTGCAGCGAGAAGCGCAGCGCATTACGCACCACATTCTCCACCGCCGAGCGGATCAGATTAGCATCCCCTTTGACGGTGTAATCCTGCTGCTCATCAGCGTACAACAGGATTTCAACGCCGGGAACCTGTGCTTCATAACGCGCATCGTTCGCCACCGCTTCCAGCAGCCCCAGCAGGTCGAAATACTGCTCATCCGGCAGCGCCTGATGCTCTGCTCGCGACAGCGTCAGCAATTCGCCGATCATTTTATCCAGGCGCCGGGCTTCTTCATCAATGCGGTCGAGCGAAGCACCAACCGATTCCGGCGTCTGGCGCGCCAGCCCGGTCGCCAGCTGCAAACGTGCCAGCGGTGAGCGCAGCTCGTGCGAGACATCGTGCAGCAGCTCCTCACGGGCGCTGACCAGCACCGACAGGCGCTCGACCATGGCATCAAAGTCCTGCGCCACCACCGACAGCTCATCGTGGCGGCGGCGCATCTGCGGGAACAGACGCACCGAAAGGTCACCTTTTGAAACGCGGGCAAAGCCGGCGCGCAGCTGGCGCATCGGGCGCGTCAGGTTCCAGGCAAGGATCAGGCTGAACAGCAGGCCACACACCATGCCGACGATAAACAGCGGTTCCGGCATGTTCAGGATGCTGTGAGGATGCCTGCCCATGGAGCTGTCAGCGCGCAGCCCCGCCACGTCGTAGCTCAGCTGATACTGGCGGCCATCGGCCCCTTTGACCCACTCCGTTACCTCTTTGGGAAACTCACCCGGCCCCAGATCGCGGTTGAGTTCATCGCGCGGCTGAAGCTGCGGCGGCGGTGACGCCACCACTTTGACCGAGAAGAAACGCCGGTCGTTAGGCGGCCAGTCGACCATCATATCGTTCAGCGCCTCCATCCCGCCGCGCTGCAGCACCGAGACGGCCGACGTCATCTGCAAATTAACGATGCGCTTAGTGGCCATGTTTTCTGGCGGCTCATGATGCTTGCCATATAAGCTAAAACCCAGCCAAAGCAGCTGGGTAATAGCGATATAGGTGAGCCAGAAGCCGATCAGGATCTTCCAAAACAGGAAGCCGCGGAAGCCGGTTTTCATCGGATACGGTAGCCGATACTGCGCACCGTCTCAATATTGATGGTGTCATGGGTCAGCGCGGCCAGCTTCTGGCGGATATTACTGATATGCACGTCCACGCTGCGGTCGTAAGCTTCACGCGGGCGGCCTAACCCCTTTTCAGAGAGTTCATCTTTCGACACCACGCGGTCCGGCGAGCGCAGCAGCAGGTCCAGCAGGTTGAACTCCGATGCCGTCAGGTCAAAGGGCTTTTGCTGCCACTCGCTGATGCGCGTGGCCGGATTAAGCGTCAGCTCGCCCCAGGCGATAACATCTTTATTCTCAATAACCACGGGCTGCTCCTCCACGCGGCGCAGCACCGCCCGCAGGCGCGCCACCAGCTCGCGCGGGTAGCATGGCTTCGGCATATAGTCATCCGCACCCATCTCAAGGCCGATCACGCGATCGATGTTGTCGCCCTTGGCGGTCAGCATAATCACCGGCAGGCGGCTGTTCTGTCGTACCTGGCGCAGCACGTCAATCCCACTCATATCCGGCAGCATAATATCAAGGATCATCGCGTGGTACTGGCCAGATAGCGCCCCATCCACGCCCGCTTTGCCGGTCAGAACCAGCGAGGCGTCAAAACCTTCCGCAATCAGATACTGACTGAGCATGGTGCCCAATTCGAGGTCGTCATCGACCAGTAAAATTTTCATACAGGATCTCTCAATGATATAGCCGCCATTTTCGCCTTAAACCGACGAATTAGCAGCCGCTTTTACCCAATCCTTACAGTCTAACAAAGGCGGAAAAAAGGGGCGGAAGGATTTGATAGGCGTGGCGCCAGAAGGTTCTGCCGCCGTTGAGAAAAAGGGAGGCTAATAGACGCCGGTTGAGAGGTAGCGGTCGCCGCGATCGCAGATAATCGCCACGATGACGCTGCCGGGCTGTTCACGCGCAATACGTAGCGCTCCCGCCACCGCGCCGCCGGAGCTGACCCCGCAGAAGATGCCTTCGCGCTGTGCCAGCTGGCGCATCGTCTCTTCGGCTTCCTGCTGTGACATATCGATCACCCGATCTACCAGCTCAGGACGGAAGATGCCCGGCAGATAGGCGGCAGGCCAGCGGCGAATGCCGGGAATGCTGCTGCCTTCCGAGGGCTGCAGCCCGACAATCTCCACCGAGCTACTCAGCTCTTTCAGATACCTGCCGACGCCGGTAATGGTCCCGGTGGTGCCCATGCTGGAGACAAAATGGGTCAGGCGGCCAGCGCTCTGCTGCCAGATTTCCGGCCCGGTCGTCTGATAATGCCCGAGCGGGTTATCCGGGTTGTTAAACTGATCCAGCACTTTGCCTTCCCCGCGTGCCGCCATCGCGGCGGCCAGGTCACGCGCGCCCTCCATGCCCTGCTCGCGGCTGACCAGAATCAGCTCGGCACCGTAGGCCTTCATCGCCGCCTGGCGCTCAATGCTCATATTCTCCGGCATCAGCAGCTTCAGCACATACCCTTTCATCGCGGCGATCATCGCCAGCGCGATACCGGTATTGCCGCTGGTCGCTTCAATCAGCACGTCGCCGGGGCGAATTTCCCCGCGCAGCTCAGCCTGATGGATCATCGACAGCGCAGCACGGTCTTTCACCGAACCAGCGGGATTATTTCCCTCCAGCTTTAGCCAGATTTCGCTGCCGTTGTCCGGCGCCAGGCGCTGCAGCTTAATCAGCGGCGTATTGCCGATGGTATTTTCGAGTGTGGTCAAGGTGTGATTCCCGGCATGAAATGAGAGAGGCCGGAATTACCCAGCCTCTCTCCAAAAGATGTCAGCACAAAAAATATCAGGCGCTCTGCGCAAAGGCAACAGGGCGTAACGGCGTATCGCCGTGATACAGGCGCGCGTGCTGCAGGCCGACGAACAGGCGCTCACCGCGGATCGGTGCAACCTGGTCCCCTTCCATGACCACGGTAATCGGCTCACCGCTCCACTCTGCGGGCTGAACCACCAGCTGCCAGTAATGCCCACGCGGACTGACTTCAAGAATCTGCACCGGCAGCGGCGTTTCCAGGCTGCTCTGACGGCTGACGTTAATCTCCCACGGGCGCAGGAACAGCTCAACCGCTCCCTGATGCGCCGGCGCGTAGCCCAGCGGCCAGTGATGGGCACCAACATGGAACTGGGAGCCGTGCACTTCGCCGTCGAAGCGGTTCACTTCACCGAGGAACTCCAGCACAAAACGGGTGGCCGGATCGCGCCAGACGTCGTCCGGCGTGCCCACCTGCTCAATGTTGCCCTGGCTCATCACCACCACGCGGTCGGCGACTTCCATCGCTTCTTCCTGGTCATGGGTCACGAAGACGCTGGTGAACTTGAGTTCTTCATGCAGCTGACGCAGCCAGCGGCGCAGCTCTTTGCGCACCTGCGCATCCAGCGCGCCAAATGGCTCATCCAGCAGCAGGATCTGTGGCTCAACGGCCAGCGCACGCGCCAGCGCCACACGCTGCTTCTGCCCGCCTGACAGCTGTGCCGGATAGCGGCTGGCAAGATGCCCCAGCTGCACCATCTCCAGCAGGCGGGTGACCTTCTGCTTAATTTCTGCTGCTGACGGGCGTTCGCGGCGTGGCAGCACCGACAGGCCAAAGGCGATATTGTCGAACACCGTCATATGGCGGAACAGCGCGTAGTGCTGGAACACAAAGCCGACCTGGCGATCGCGGGCATGCACGCGGCTGACATCCTTCCCGTGGAAGCTCAGGCGCCCGCTGTTCTGGTTTTCCAGCCCGGCGATAATACGCAGCAGCGTGGTTTTGCCGGAGCCAGACGGCCCCAGCAGCGCCACCATTTGCCCGGAAGGGATATCCAGGGAAATATCGTTCAGGACTTTCGTCTTGCCGAAGGATTTATTGATGTTACCGATCTCAATGCTCATGGTTCCCCTCCCGTTGCAAGCGCTTCTGCTGGCTCTCTAACCGCCACTGCACCGCACTTTTCAGAAACAGCGTCACTATCGCCATCAGAGTCAACAAGCCCGCGGCGGTAAATGCGCCCACGCTGTTGTAGTCCTGATGCAGTAATTCAACCTGTAATGGCAGCGTGTAGGTCTCGCCGCGAATCGATCCCGATACCACCGAGACCGCACCAAACTCACCAATCGCACGGGCGTTGGTTAACACCACGCCATAAAGCAGCGCCCAGCGGATATTGGGCAGCGTCACGCGCCAGAACATTTTCCAGCCGGAGGCGCCCAGCAGCACCGCCGCTTCATCTTCGTGCGAGCCCTGGCTCAGCATCACCGGCACCAGTTCGCGCACCACAAACGGACAGGTGACAAATATGGTGACCATGGCCATGCCCTGCCAGGAGAACATCAGCTGGATGTTATGGGCATCCAGCCAGCCGCCTGCCGGGCCGTTCACGCCCCAGAACAGCAGATACATCAGCCCTGCCACCACCGGCGACACGGCGAAAGGAATATCAAACAGCGTCAGCAGCAGCTGGCGACCGGGGAAGCTAAAACGCGTCACCAGCCAGGCCAGCAGGGTTCCGAACACCAGGTTGACCGGCACCGCGATCAGCGCAATCAGCACGGTCAGCCAGATCGAGTGCAGCATATCGGCATCGCCAAGATTGCTCAGCGTGGCCATCAGCCCCTCAGAAAATGCGGTAGTGAAAATTGCCACTAAAGGCACCACCAGCAGCAGCAGGGAGATCAGCATCCCCAGGCCAATCAGGATCCACTTACCCCACTGAAAGCGGGTACGATCTGCCCCTTTAAAATCGGTAACGTCTGCCATTAGTGGCCTCCAATACGACGGCCAAAGCGGCTCTGCAGGGTGTTAATCGCAAACAGCAGCAGCAGCGAGGCGGCGAGGATAACCGAGGCAATCGCGCTGGCTGCCGGATAATCGAACTCCTGAAGGCGCACAAAAATCATCAGCGAGGTCACTTCGGTTTTCCACGCGATATTCCCGGCGATGAAGATCACTGCGCCAAACTCGCCGAGGCTGCGGGTGAACGACAGCGCGGTTCCGGCCAGCAGCGCCGGGCCAACTTCCGGCAGCACCACGCGGCGGAAGCTCTGCCACGGCGTCGCGCCTAAGGTTTCAGCCGCTTCTTCATACTCTGGTCCTAACTCTTCCAGCACCGGCTGCACGGTACGCACCACAAACGGGATACTGGTAAACGCCATCGCCACGGCAATACCGAGCCAGGTGTAAGAGACTTTAATATCGAACTGCGCCAGCCACTGACCGTACCAGCCGTTGACCGAGAACAGCCCGGCCAGCGTCAAACCCGCTACCGCGGTTGGCAGCGCAAACGGCAGGTCCATCAGGCCATCAAGCATGGCGCGGCCCGGGAAGCGGTAGCGCGTCAGGATCCATGCCATCAGCATGCCAAACAGCGCGTTGAAGAGGGATGCCACACCGGCAGCCAGCAGGGTCACTTCATACGCTGCAACCACCTGCGGGTTGGTGATCACTTCCCAGTACTGCGCCAGCGTCATCTGCGACAGCTGCATCAGCAGCGCGCTGATCGGCAGCAGCAGGATCAGACAGGTGAAAAACAGGCTGCTGCCAAGGCTGATGCCAAACCCGGGCAGTACGCGCTTACTACTGGTTGCAAACATCTTTAACGCCCCGCCGCTAACAGCTTATCCAGCTCGCCACCGCTGACGAAATGGGTTTTCATCACGTGATCCCAGCTTCCGAAAGACTCCTCAACCTTAAACAGGTTGGTCTGCGGGAAGCGATCTTTCTGTTCGGCCATCAGCTGCGGATTATTCACCCGGTAGTAAAACTGGGTCATTATCTGCTGTGCCTTCGGCGTGTAGAGATAGTTGAGATAGGCTTTGGCCGCGTCTTCGGTTTTGTTGTGTTCGACATTTTTATCGATCCACGCCACCGGGAACTCCGCCAGAATATTGGTTTTCGGTACGATCACTTCATAACCGTCTTTCGCGTACTGGTTGCGGATGGTGTTCACCTCCGACTCAAAGCTGATCAGCACATCGCCCAGCCCGCGCTCCACAAAGGTGGTGGTGGCCCCGCGTCCGCCGGTATCAAACACTTCGACGTTTTTCAGAAACTGGGTCATCGACTTTTCGGTTTTGGCTTTATCCTGGCCATCGGACCGATCGAAAGCCCCCCACGCGGCCAGGTAGGTATAGCGCGCATTACCGGAGGTTTTCGGATTCGGGAAAATCAGCTTCACATCGTCACGCACCAGGTCGTTCCAGTCGTGGATGTTCTTCGGGTTACCTTTACGCACCAGGAAGGCCATGGTGGAGTAAAACGGCGAGCTGTTATTCGGCAGGCGCTGCTTCCAGTCGGCCGGGATCAGGTTGCCTTTGTCATGCAGGATCTGCACGTCCGTGGTCTGATTGTAGGTCACCACGTCCGCCTTTAGCCCCTGCAGGATTGCCAGCGCCTGCTTGGAGGAACCGGCATGGGACTGTTTTATGGTCAGGGTGTCGCCCGGATGCTGCTGCGCCCACTGCTGCTCAAACGGTGCATTCAGGGCGGTAAACAGCTCGCGTGACACATCATACGAACTGTTGAGAAGTTCTGTGGCCTGCGCGCCTGTTGCCAGCAGTATAGAAAGTGCGGTAGCGCTCACTAATTTTTTAACCGTCGGTAACGTCATATTGCACCCTGAAAGATTGCCCGCCAGCCAGGCCATAAGAGCGTTCAGTTTATTTATAACCCGGGTGAAAGCTGTAGCGGTTTTATATACCGTTTGGTGCTTTGCAAGTAGAAAACGCTATAAGGGTATGGAATTGGTTATGCAGGGGATGGGAAATGAAGGTCGGGGCGGGTCATGACCCGCCCGGTCCAGGCATGCCTGGACCCTACGCGTGGCTAACTGACATTACAACGCCGCTAGCTGCTCCAGCGACGGTGCATAGAAGTAGCTGCCGCTGACCGGCTTGGTGAAGCGCAGCATCGCATCGAACTTGCCGTCGGTTTCGCCGAACATGCTCAGCAGCTGCTGCTCAATGTTATGCAGCGTATGGCAGTAGGCGAGGAAAAACAGCCCGTTGGTGCCGCTGGCCGTGCCGTACGGCAGGCTCTGACGCAGGATCTTCAGCCCTGCCCCGTTCTCCTTAAGGTCAACGCGCGCCACGTGTGAGGTCACCGGGCGGGCATCCCCTTCCAGCTCTTCATTACTGACTTTGGTACGGCCCATGATCTGCTGCTGCTTATCCACCGTCAGGCGGTTAAACATTTTCAGATTGTGCTGCCAGCGTTGGCTGAACACGTAGCTACCACCCGCATTATCGCCCGCGGCAATAATCGCCACCTGCTGGCGCTTTTCACCCTGAGGGTTTTCAGTGCCGTCAACAAAGCCGCTCAGATCGCGGTCTTCCGTCCAGCGGAAGCCGTGCGTCTCTTCGGCAATGCGCAGGGTGTCACCAAAGGCCGCGAGCGCAGCCTGGGCAAGGCTAAAGTTAACATCGTGACGCAGCGACTGAATATGGATCAGCAGGTCGCGCTGGGTGGCGGGGGCCATGCCCTTGCCCAGCGGCAGGAAATCTTTCAGCTCGCTGACCTGTGACGGATTGAGGTCGCTCCACAGGCCGTTGCCAAAAGCCATCACGGCACCGAGGCCGGCATCCGGGTACTGCTGCTGCAGTGCTGCTAACTGCTGTAAGAAGTTCGTCACGGCGCGGCGCAGAACGGCAATATCGCCCGCCACCATGGCTTCAAGGTAAATAGCAAAACGGCGATGCTCTAACAAAATGCCGCTCTGGAAATGGGACATACTGCTCTCCTGGCGTTCAGGTTATTTCTGCTCGATTTTGCGCCGTATCATACCTTAAATCGTACCGCCAGGAGACTATTTATACGCAGTATTACTGGGGTCTTTGTCGCCAGGCGTTAGCGGCGCCAGATAATTTTGCTCAGCTTCCAGCTTTTCAGCGCATCGTCAGAACGGCATCAATCCTTCCGGCCCGTGCCATTCGCCGCTGAACTGGTAGCTGATGTGCTGGCTGCCCGGCGCCTTACACTCCACGCTGGCGCTGTCGCCTGCGCTGGTCTGCTGGCAGGCGCCAAACGCTTTGCTGTAGAGATCGCTGAATGGCGTGCCGATCTTAACGCCGCTCTCAGTGGCCACATCGCTGTCGCTGACCTCAATCTGGTTAACGGTCGTCTGCCCCGTCAGCACCATCTTGACCTGTTTGTCGCTGTCCAGCGCCTGCCAGAAGTGCACGATATTGCCGTTGGCGGTGCGCATCCCCTGGCGCAGCTGATAGTTGCCGCTCAGGCCATCCTCTATCGCCTCCTGCTGCATGGCGGTGCTGCCATTGACTTTACCCACGCCCTGCTCGCTCACCTGCAGCGAAGAACTAAACCAGTGCGTGGGGGACAGGCTGGACCACGACCAGGAAATCGGATTCCACCAGGTGGATGACGAGGCGCTTTGCGGCTGCGAAGAAGAGGAACCGGCGCAGCCAGCCAGCATGATGGTGGCGATTAACAGCGCCGGGCGAAAAGTTTTCATGACAACTCCAGTGAATAAACGGGGTCCTTAATTACCTGCTTGGAGTACCGGCAGGCAAAAAAGTTTTATTTAATGATTTTTTGCCGGGTCGAAGCAGTCGCGCAGCCGTGGGGAGAACAGCAGCGCCAGCAGCGCAAGACCATCCAGCAGCGTCACCATCAGCAGCAGTTCGGAGAGCGGATCCTCTTCCTGCCACTGCATCAGCAGCGGCGCCAGCATCGTCACCGCCAGCGTGATAATCAGCACCCAGCGCCAGGCCTGCCACAGGCGCGGCAGGCGCTGACGATAACCGGTCAGCAGCAGGCCAATGGCGGCTGGAATGCCAAAACCCAGGCCAAGCCAAAACGAGTGAGTATCCGGGTAGAATAGCTCCAGCAGCTGCGTGCCCTGCTGGCGCGACGCACCGGCCATAACAAACATCACCCAGGTGCGGGCCTGCAGCAGTAAGATTGCCCAAAAGCTCAGCGGCAGTCGCAGCTGGCCTTTGGCGTCGTAATCATCAGGGGAATAATTCACATTAATTACTTAACAAATCAGGCACCGTATTCCTCAAAATCATTGGCGTTGTGGCAAGGCAGCAAAAGCGTGACAACTCGCTCAATGAGCGAGTTGAACAGCGCCTGCGCTGGCCCGCAGGGTGAGCTTCATCAATGAAGCTCATAATCCCGATGAGCTTACATAAGTAAGTGATTCGGGTGAAGGCTTGCCGCTAACGCCGCCACGGCGTCAAGGATGACGAGGGATTTAATACTCGCGGTCTTCAATCAGACGCTTGCCAAGCAGCAGGCTGTCCTGAGTTTCATAATCCAGCTTTTCGTAAAAGCCCGCTACCGCATCGTTCTCTTCGCGCACCATCACATTGATTTTTGGGCAGCCGCGCGCAATCAGTTTTTTCTCCAGGCGATTAATCAGCGCGTTGGCAAAGCCACGGCCCTGATAATCAGGATGCACGCCGAGATAATAGGCAGAGCCGCGATGTCCGTCGTAGCCGCCCATCAGCGTGCCAACGATCTCGCCCCCCACCACCGCCACCAGGAACAGGTCCGGGTCGTGATTGAGCTTACGCTCGATATCCATTTCCGGGTCATTCCACGGACGTAACAAATCGCAACGCTCCCAAAGGGTGATCACTTCTTCAAAATCATCTTGTCGGAATGCGCGGATTTCCATGGGATATACCTGATGTTAAGGCTAATTTGCTGATTATCACGCTTTCTTCTGCAGGTGCAAGTCTGTTAACGCACCTGAAAGAAAAAAAACGGCTGTTGTGCAATTAGTCTGCTGAAATAACTGGTAAAAACCTGAAATAGTTCCCCCCTCGCTGTCGACGCATTGTTACGATATAACACTAAGCACTTAATGCTTCAGGATCTTCTTATGAAAAAGATTTCTCAGCTGACGCCGCTCACCAGCCGCCGTCAGCTTCTGCTCTCCGGCCTGGCGCTGGCGCTGCTGGCGAACAGACCGGCCCGCGCAAAACAAGAAGAGGCCACGCTGCGGGGCAGTTCAGTTCTGCCGAGGCCGGTTTCTCCACCGCCGCCGCGCGCGAAAAACGCTAAACGTATCGTGATGATTGACCCCGGCCACGGCGGGATTGACTCCGGCGCGGTCGGTCACGAAGGCTCGGAGGAGAAGCACGTGGTGCTGGAGATCGCCAACCATATTCGTCACCTGCTGGGTGACCATCCGCGTATTGAAGTGCGCCTGACGCGCGAAACCGATCGCTTTATTCCGCTCGGCGAGCGCGTGGAGATCGCCCATCAGCACGGTGCTGACCTGTTTATGTCGGTGCACGCCGACGGGTTTACCAGCCCGAGCGCTAACGGCGCCTCGGTCTTCGCCCTCTCAAATCGTGGCGCCAGCAGTACCATGGCACGCTACCTCTCCGAGCGTGAAAACGCGGCAGATGACGTCGGCGGCGTCAAAGTGGCGGCGAAAGATCACTATCTGCAGCAGGTGCTGTTCGACCTGGTGCAGACCGATACCATTAAAAATAGCCTGACCCTCGGCAAGCATGTGCTGAGCCAGATCCGCCCGGTACACCATCTGCACAGCCAGCACACCGAGCAGGCGGCGTTTGCGGTGCTGAAGTCGCCCTCCATCCCGTCAGTGCTGGTGGAAACCTCATTTATCACCAACCCTGACGAGGAGCGCCTGCTCGGCACCACCGCGTTTCGCCAGAAAATTGCCGGGGCGATCGCCGACGGCATCGTCAGCTTTTTTGACGAGTATGATGCGACCAGGCGCACAGGCTGAGCCAAATGGCGTATAATCCGCGCGTCTTTTTGCCACAGGATTTGCTGATGAACACTCCGGATATCGCCCAGGTTAAGCAATTTTTACTCCACCTGCAGGATGAAATTTGTCGCAAACTGGCTGCCGCCGATGGCGGGGCTGAGTTTGCTGAAGACAGCTGGGATCGCCCAGGTGGCGGTGGCGGGCGCAGTCGCGTACTGCGCCAGGGTCGGGTGTTCGAGCAGGCTGGCGTTAATTTTTCTCACGTCCACGGTGATGCAATGCCGGCTTCCGCTACCGCTCACCGCCCGGAGCTGGCGGGACGCAGCTTCGAGGCGATGGGCGTATCGCTGGTGATCCATCCGGAAAATCCCTATATCCCGACCAGCCACGCCAACGTGCGCTTCTTTATTGCCGAGAAGCCGGGCGCCGACCCGGTGTGGTGGTTTGGTGGCGGTTTCGATCTGACCCCTTATTACGGCTTCGAAGAAGATGCGGTGCACTGGCATCAGACCGCTGCCGACCTGTGTCAGCCATTCGGCGACGATCTCTATCCACGCTATAAAAAGTGGTGCGATGACTATTTCCATCTCAAGCACCGCAACGAGCAGCGCGGCATTGGCGGGCTGTTCTTTGACGACCTGAACACCCCGGATTTCGACCAGAGCTTCGGCTTTATGCAGGCGGTAGGCAATGGCTTTAGCGACGCCTATCTGCCGATTGTCGAGCGCCGCAAGGCGATGCCGTGGGGCGAACGCGAGCGCGATTTCCAGCTCTATCGCCGCGGGCGCTACGTCGAGTTTAACCTGGTATGGGATCGCGGCACGCTGTTTGGCCTGCAAACCGGGGGCCGCACGGAATCGATCCTGATGTCGATGCCGCCGCTGGTGCGCTGGGAATATGACTATCAGCCGCAGCCGGGCACGCCGGAAGCCGCGCTGTACAGCGATTTTATCGTTCCCCGCGAGTGGATCTAAATGAAGTGGCCGGGCATCACACCCGGCCTTTTTGAGGATCAGAGCGGTGCGGTTTGCGCCTCCACCACCGCCAGCGCCACCATATTGACGATGCGCCGCACCGAAGAGATCGGCGTCAGCACGTGGACCGGTTTGGCAATCCCCATCAGTACCGGGCCAACCGTCACGCCGTCGGAGCAGGAGACGCGCAGCAGGTTGTAGCTGATACGCGCTGCCTCTACGTTCGGCATAATCAGAATGTTGGCCGAGCCTTTTAGCGGGCTGTCCGGCATCAGATCCTGGCGAATACTCTCCACCAGCGCGGCGTCGCCGTGCATCTCCCCGTCGATTTCCAGATCTGGCGCACGCGCCTTCACCAGCGCCAGCGTGTCACGCATCTTGCGGGCGGCGGGCGCATCGGAAGCGCCAAAGCTGGAGTGCGACAGCAGGGCGACTTTAGGCTCAATGCCGAAGCGGCGCACGGTTTCTGCCGCCATCAGCGTCAGCTCGGCCAGCTGTTCCGGGGTCGGGTTTTCGTTGACGTAGGTATCGGCAATAAAAGTATTGCCGCTCGGCAGCTCCAGCGCATTCATCGCTCCGGCGACTTTCACATCCGCACGGAAGCCAAACAGCTTCTCCACAATGTCGTAATGCTGCTTGTAGTCGCCGACGGTGCCGCAGATCAGCGCGTCGGCTTCACCGCGATGAACCATAATCGCGCCAATCAGCGTCGGATTACCAATCACCGCCCGCTGCGCCTGCTGCGGTGAAACGCCGCGTCGCTTCATGATCTGGTAATACTCGTTCCAGTACTCTTTGAAGCGCGGATCGGATTCGTTGTTCACCACCTCGAAGTCTTTGCCCGCCTCAATTTTCAGCCCCAGCTTCTGCAAGCGCATCTCGATCACGCTTGGGCGACCAATCAGGATCGGTTTTGCCAGGCCGAGCGTCACCAGCTCCTGCGTGGCGTGCAGCACGCGCGCCTCCTCCCCTTCGGCCAGCACCACCCGCTTCGGATCCTTACGCGCCTGCGAGAACACCGGTTTCATAAACAGGTTGGTTTTGTAGACGAACTCCATCAGCTTTTCGCGATAGGCATCGAAGTCGGCAATCGGCCTGCGCGCCACGCCGGACTCCATCGCCGCTTTCGCTACCGCCGGGGCGATCTGCACAATCAGACGCGGATCAAACGGTTTGGGGATCAGGTACTCCGGGCCAAACGACAGCTCCTGATCGCCGTAGGCCGAGGCAACCACGTCGCTCTGCTCCGCCAGCGCCAGTTCGGCAATAGCGTGCACCGCCGCCAGCTTCATCTCCTCGTTAATTGCCGTCGCGCCCACGTCGAGCGCCCCGCGGAAGATAAACGGGAAGCACAGCACGTTATTCACCTGGTTGGGGAAGTCCGAGCGGCCGGTGCAGATAATGGCATCCGGGCGCACCTCTTTCGCCAGCGGCGGCAGGATCTCCGGCTCCGGGTTGGCCAGCGCGAGGATCAGCGGGTCACGCGCCATCCGTTTTACCATCTCCTGAGTCATCACTTTTGGCCCGGAGCAGCCGAGGAAGATATCGGCATCGGCAATCACCTCGAGCAGGCTGCGCTTGCCGCTGTCGGCTACCGCATAGGCTGCCTTGGTCTGTTCCATGTTGGCGTCACGGCCCTGGTAGATCACCCCTTTTGAATCGCACACCACGATGTTGTGCTTCTGCATACCCAGCGCCACCAGCAGGTTAAGGCAGGCAATGGCAGATGCGCCGGCGCCGGAGACCACCAGCCGCACGTCGGAGATGTTTTTCTTCACCACGCGCAGGCCGTTAAGCACCGCGGCGGTACAGATGATCGCCGTGCCGTGCTGATCGTCGTGGAACACCGGGATATTCATGCGCTCGCGCAGTTTCTTTTCGATGTAGAAGCACTCTGGCGCTTTGATATCCTCCAGATTAATACCGCCAAAAGTCGGCTCCAGCGCCGCCACCACGTCGATCAGCCTGTCGGGATCCAGCTCGTCCACTTCGATATCAAACACGTCGATCCCGGCGAATTTCTTAAACAGTACGCCCTTCCCCTCCATCACCGGCTTACTCGCCAGCGCGCCGATATTGCCCAGCCCGAGCACTGCCGTACCGTTGGAGATCACCGCCACCAGGTTGGCACGGGCGGTGTATTTATCCGCCGCCAGCGGATCGGCGGCAATCTCCAGGCAAGGCGCAGCCACGCCAGGAGAGTAGGCCAGCGCCAGATCGCGCTGGGTGGCGAGCGGCTTAGTCGGGGAAACCTGAATTTTTCCCGGGACCGGGAACTGATGAAAATCGAGCGCACTCTGTTTTAACTGATCGTCCATTAGCAGGATCCTTTTCTTTTCTGAGGGTACAAACATCCCAGTATAGAAGGGGCGGACGGGGGAAAAACTTGAGGGAGTGCATAGAATTGGCAATCGCATGATAAGGGCCGATCGAAATAGAGGATCGCCCCCTACAGTAGGGGGTGACCCCTGAGGTATCCCCAGAAATAACCTCCATCGCTAAACGTCCGCAAACCGGTCTGAGCTCAGCCTGAGCACGCCGGAACGGCAAAAGACGCTCCCTGCGGGCCTCGGCACGCGGCATCCCTGCCGCGTGACGTCCGGCTTACCTCAGGCCAAGCTCATCCCCCACTCGCATCGTGCTCGCTGTAAGTTTTAAACCGCGACGCTGCGGCTTTGGGTGCAAGGAGGGAGGGCTGATTGCAGCAGGCCCACGGCCAGGGATGGCCGTGAGCCAGGCTACAGGGATGTATTCATGCCGGTGCGGAAAGCAGCCCTCCCTCCTGAAACCGGGCACCTGTCATCCCGCAACATTATTCAAATCAATTTTTGTGGGGATACATCAGGGGCTGACCCTCTTTTTCGCTCAGCCCGCGAAACATTATTTGGTCATATTCAATAACGTACGGATATTCTGTGCGGAAGTGGCAATGATATCGATCGCGCCAGTGCGCAATGCACCGAGAATCGCCATCGCTTTGGTGTTTTCGGAGGCGATGGCAATCACGCAGGGAATTTTACGCAGTTCATCAATGCTCAGGCCAATCACCCGATCGTTCATTACCGTATCCACATGCTGACCGTGCGCGTTGAAGAAGTCATAACCTGCAATGTCACCGATCACGCCCTGATTAAGGCTGGCATCAATGATCTCATGCGGGGTGAACCAGCCGAGCTTTACCATATAGCTATTTTCGTTCATATCGCCGATACCGACCAGTGCCACATCCGCCTTACGGGCGCGGTCCAGCGTCTCTTTAATGGTGCCGTTCTGCATAAAAGCCGCTTTCAACGCCCGGTTTTCCACATAGGCCGGGGCGTAAAGCGTTTCGCTGATCCCGCCAAATTTTTTCGCCAGGCGGCGGCTAATATGGTCGGCGTTGATGGCATCACCGGGACGGTGGGTGCCGCCAATGCCGCTGATAAAGTGGCAGCTGCGGGTGGGAACGCTGCCAGGGTGGTCCGCCACCGCCGCGATATTGCGCCCCTGCCCGACCGCCACCACCGCGTTGTCTTTTAGCGACTGCGACAGATGCATCGCCACCAGCGCTGCCACCTGACGGCGCTGCTCTTCTTCATCCTGATGGTCAAGGGCAATTAGCGCCCGCTGCAGCGGGAAGCGCTCCAGCAGCTGCTGCTCCAGCCGGGTACTGAACACCGGGTGATAGCGCACGTTAATCTCAACGATGCCCTCTTCTTTCGCCCGCTTGAGCAGGCGCCCCACTTTAATGCGGGAGATACCAAATTTACGCGCAATCTCTTCCTGGGTAATTTCATCCTGATAATATGCAACGGCAATTTCCGTCAGCAGTTCAGTGTCCTGAGATAGCGTGTTTTTTTCCATCCGGGCAGTCGTCTCTCTTGTCGGTTTGAGGTGCTGGCGCGGAAGAATTCACCGCGCCTCAGGCAACAATTTACACCATTTTTTACTTTGACCGGGCGGATTTCTCTCTCGTCAAATCAGGCTGTTTCCGTACTTAACGCGCGCTCGACGCAATCTGCCATCTGCGTCAACAGCAGACAGCAGGAGACTGCGCCAGCATCCAGCACGCCGCGAGAGCGTTCACCAAGACGGCTGGCGCGGCCAATTTTCGCCACCAGATCTTTGGTTGAGTCTCGCCCTTTAACCGCCGCCTGCGTCAGCGCGGCTAACATGGCAGGATAACCGCTTGCTGCCGTCGCCTCTGCCGCTTCCACCGCCGGGATCAGCGTATCCATCAGGCATTTGTCGCCAACGCCCGCCTCACTGATATCCTGCAGCTCGCTAAGCCCAGCCCGCAGCATGGCGGCAAACTCGGGGGCGCTCAGCGCGGACTTGTCGCGGATGCTGTCGGCCATTCCCATAAACAGGCTACCGTATAACGGCCCCATCGATCCGCCGATCCCCTCCATCAGCGCATCTGAAAGCTTGTCGAACGCCTGCGCCAGCGAATGCTGTGGCGAGAGTTTCTCCCCACACTGAGTGAATCCCTTAGCCATATTGATGCCGTGATCGCCATCGCCGATAGCCCCGTCAATCTCGCTCAGGTAATCACGATTTTGCCGAATAACGCTAACCAGATCGTTCACGAGGATGTCGCCGTGCTGCGTCGAAAATTGTGTCATGATCTCACTCCATGTGGGTTAAACCCGGCGCCTGCGTTGGCAGGTCCACCAGTTTCTTCAGTTCATCGTCCAGCGTCATCACCGTTAGCGTCACGCCCATCATCTCCAGCGAGGTAAAGTAGTTACCGACTAGCGCCCGGTGGACCCGAATGCCTTTTTCCGTCAGCAGCCTCTCCACTTCGGCGTAGTAGATGTAGAGCTCCATTACCGGCGTGGCCCCAAGACCGGACGCCAGCACCACCACCTCCGGGTGTGGGCCGCTTACAGGCTCCTCCAGCACAAAGTTCAGCATGGTGGCCGCGATCTCACGTGCGCTCTGAGTCGGAACCACTTCGATCCCAGGTTCACCGTGATGGCCGATGCCAATCTCCATAGTGCCCGGCTCAATATGGAAATTCGGTTTACCCACTGCAGGGATCGTGCAGGAACTCAAACCGACGCCGATGGAACGACAGTTATCGATCGCCTTTTGCGCTACGCCGATCACGCCATCGAGGTCATATCCCAGAGCCGCCGCCGCCGCCCCGACTTTCCACATCAGAATTTCGCCCGCTACGCCGCGACGTCGTGCTTTTTCACTGGCCGGAGCGGAGGCGACATCATCGTTCGCCACCACGGTTTTTACCTCAATGCCCGCAGCGGTCGCTTTTTTGATCGCCATTTTGACGTTCATATTATCGCCCGCATAGTTGCCGTACAGACAGGCGACACCCGCCCCCCCGTCCGCCGCTTTACACGCGTCGAGGAAAGCACCTGCGGTTGGCGAGGAGAAGACTTCGCCAATCGCCACGGCATCGAGCATGTTCTCGCCCATATAGCCGAGGAATGCGGGTTCATGCCCGGAACCTCCGCCGGTGATTACCCCGACTTTCCCCTTGATGGGGGCCTGCGGGCGCTTCAGTACGCGCGGATTTTCAGTCGCCTGATACACCGCTGGATGCGCTTTCAGATAGCCCTGGATGGCATCCTCTACAACATAATCGGGGTCGTTAATAATGCGATTCATTGTCACTCCTTATTATTGATGCGCCTGTGGCACCTCAGCAGATGGTGAAACCACCGTCGACCACCACATTGGCGCCGTTCATCATTGCCGCTCCGGGGCTGGCAAGGAACAGTGCGGTAGCGGCAATGTGCGCTGGCTCAGCAAAGCGCCGCAGCGGGATCTGTTTTTTGTGGGCTTCCCCGGCTTCTCCTGCCCAGGCTTTCGCGCCCAGCTCGGTCAGCACCACGGTCGGAGAGATGGCGTTGACGTTGATATTGTGCGGTCCCCACTCCAGCGCCAGCACCTGGGTTAACCCCACCACCGCCGCCTTACTGGCGCAGTAGGCAATGTGCTGCGGCAGCGCCACCCGGCTTGCCTGCGAGGCCATATTGATAATGTTGCCGCTGTTCTGACGCAGGAAATGCTGCCCCGCCGCCTGACACACCAAAAACGTGCCTTTAAGATTGATATCCAGCGTTCGGTCCCAGTCTGCTTCACTGAGTGCCTCTGCCGGCCCAAGCAGCGCCACGCCGGCACAGTTGACGGCAATATCCAGCGCGCCAAAGTGGCTAATCACCTCTGCCACCGCCGCGTTAACCGCCGTACGTTCAGTCACATCCAGCGCAATACCCAGCGCGCTTTCAGCGTTTAGCGCGGCGGCAACCTGTACCACACGGTCGTCACGGTCCAGTAGCGCGACCCGTGCTCCCTGCTGCAAAAATTCCTGGGCGATGGCATAACCAATGCCTGCCGCCCCACCGGTTATTAGCGCAACTTTGCCGTCTAATGGCAGTTTCATCATGAAGCTCCTTTTTGTTTCATCAACGGGCCGGAGGGCGAGGGTATCGGGTGCGATGAACTCGCAGGCAGCGTGACGAACTTCATCAGCAGCGCCGCCACCAGATAGAGACCGGTGTAAATCCAGATCACTCCGCTAGCGCCGAGCGAACCGATAAACAGCCCGACCACCGCCGGGCCGACAAAGGTACTCAGCCCTGCGCCCAGATTGAGAATCGACATCGCGGCACCTTTATTTTCAGGTGCCAGGGTGGGCATCAGGGCTGACAAAGGCACAAATGCCGCCAGGCAGGCGCCGAACAGCCCGGCCATGGTGACGGTAGCCCAGTAGTTGGGGCCAACCCACTGCGGCATATAGAAGAACAACAGGGTCGTCATCGCGCAGCCGATGCAGCCAAACCACATCACCACGTTGCGCCAGCCTAAACCGTCACTGACAATGCCGAACAGCAGGTTGAAGATGATATTGACGCCCCACAGCGCGGCGTACATGTGCAGCCAGTCGGTGCGGGTAAAGCCCAGGTCCATCATGTAGGTCGGCATAAACACCACGAAGCCATACGCCGCCGAGGTATTGATAGTGCGCACGATACCGCCAAGGCCAATCTTCGGATTTTCAAAGGCAATGGTGATGCCCTTCAATACATATGCCAGCGACGGTTTCTCGCGTTTTTCCTCTACCGTCTCACCGCCGCGGTTGAGGAACAGGGCGATCATCGCACCGAGCATGACAAAAATCAGTGCACTCCACAGCGTGTGGATCTCCCCGAGCCAGGGCAAGGCAATGCTGGAGTAAAGCACCCCGAGCACGCTCAGGCCGCCGCTGTAGACAAACCAGAAGATGCCCACCGCCGAGCCGAGGCGCTCTTTCGGTGCCTCATACGCGACCCACACCAGAAAACCGTAGGCAAACAGCGGATAACCCAGGCCACGCAACGCGTAAGTCGGGATCATGGTTGCCAGATGATGGCTGGGTAGGCCGAAAGTGAGGAACAGCACAGAGCCGATCATAAACATCACCAGCCCGGCCAGCATCACCCGCCTGGCGGTGAAGATCTCTGCCAGCACGCCAGAGAACCACGCGGCAATCGCGGCGGCAAAACCGTAAACGCTAAACAGCAGCGCAGACTGCTGAACGGTCATGCCATTCTCAATCAGATAAGGCGACAGCCAGCCCTGCTCCAGCCCCTCACCCATCATAAAGATCAGTACCCCGGCATAGCCCAACAGCAGCTTCGGCGACAGGCCAATGCGGTCAATCATTCGTTGCAACATACAACCCCCTGGAAAAAAATGTCAGGAAGTGCGCCCGGATTAAGCGGGACGACCGCACCGTAAGATTTGGTTTAAAGATTGGGATTGAGCACCACTTTGATGGAATCAACACCGCGCTTCATCAGGTCAAATCCTTCAGCAAAACGTTCAAGCGGCAAGGTGTGTGTCACCACGCCACGGGTCGGCAGCGATCCGTCACGAATGCCCTCAATGACCAGCGGGTAACAGTAAGGACCAAGGTGGGAACCGAGCACGTCAAGCTCTTTGCGATCGCTGATAATGCTCCAGTCGATACTGACCGGATCTTTGAATACCGAGAATTCGACGAACGTGCCGAGCTTGCGGATCATCGCCAGCCCCTGCTCAACAGATTTTCCTGCACCGGTCGCTTCGATATAGATGTCGCAGCCGTATCCTTCAGTCATCTCCTTAACGATTTTCTCCGCGTCCTGACGCGCGGGGTTAATCACAATATCGGCGCCGAAGCGCTTTGCCAGTTCCAGACGGTCGTCAGAAAGGTCCAGCACCACCAGTTTCGCCGGGCCGGATTTCTTGATTGCCCCGATCATTCCCAGGCCCAGCGTCCCCGCTCCTGCCAGCACCACCACATCGCCCAGCTTGATGTTGGCACGCTGCACGGCGTGGAACGAACAGGCGTAAGGCTCAATCAGAATGGCATCTTCAATTGGCAGCTCAGCGGGCACGTGGTAGTTGATCGCCTCTTTGGTGAACTTCATATACTGCGCCATACCGCCATTGACGTTGTTCTGGAAACCGTACAGATCGTGTTTTTCACACATCCAGTACTGACCGCGGTTGCAGAAACGGCAGCCCCAGCACGGCACAATCTGCTCGGAGATTACCCGATCGCCCAGCGCAAACTGTTCAACATCGTCGGCCAGCGCCACGACATGACCAATAAATTCATGGCCGGGGATCATTGGCGCCTTAATATAGGCAGGCTGCTTGTCATCGCCCCAGAAGCTCGGCGCGCCCTCCCAGGCTTTGACATCGCCTGCGCATATCCCGCAAGCCTCAACCTTCACCAGAATTTCACCTGGGCCAATGGACGGCACCTCCACTTCCTGCAGGCGGTAGTCTCCGGGCGCAAATGCCACAACAGCCTTCATCCGTGACGGAATTCCCTCTTTACGGCGGTTCTGCACTTCACACTGCTGGCACATAATCCTCTCCTCAACGTTTGATCATTTACACATCCAAGTAACAATTGAACAGTACGCAGGGCTTATGGATAAGCCAACCGGAGAGAGCTTAAATTGTGATTTGGTGCATAAAACGCGTAATTAGTGGGTCAGCACTCGTTTTCAGATCCTGAATATGTGACAAGACCCTATTTTATTTTTGTGAACAGCCAGAAAACAAATAATCAAATGAACTTCTATTGAACATTTGTTTTATTGCGATTAGGGTACTTCTGTGCCGGTGCGATCCCAGGGATCGCGCCGCTTCCGTCACGTTATTTTGGAGATCTGCTATGCTTTCTATTGCAATTGGCGCTGATGATGCCGCCATTGAGTTAAAAAACATCCTGGTCAACTACCTGCAGCAGGCGGGCTTTGCCACCACTGATTACAGTGCTGACATGCAGCAGGAGAGCGGTTGCGCCTACCCTGATATTGCCTGGACAGTGGCACAAGCCATCAAGACTGGCCGGCATCAACGTGGCATCCTGGTGTGCGGTACGGGCATAGGAATGAGTATCACGGCGAATAAAGTGCCCGGCATCCGCGCCGCTCAGTGTCATGACACTTACTCAGCTGAGCGCGCGCGTAAAAGCAATAACGCGCAAATCATCACGTTGGGCGCCCGCGTAATTGGGCTGGAGCTGGCAAAATCCATTGTGGCAGCCTGGCTTAAAGCCGAATTTGAAGGGGGCCGTTCGGCGCCTAAAATCGAAAGAATTGGTTACTACGAGCAGCTTACAGGCGGTTAAAGGTCAGCGCCGCGATGGCGTAAACTTCCGCTAAGAGTGATAAGGCATCACCCATTGGGCGGGCCCATTGCAACAATCAGAAAAAGCGCATTCCTATTCGACAGCGCCTGATGCACTGTGATCCGCCTGAGATATTTTTCTTATCATCGTTACACCCAAAATAGTTGGGGTTGCAGGCAGGCACTTAGCGCCTGTGCAACCTGAAGTATCAAGGGTATTCAAGGAGCTTAAAGAGATGAACCAGCTAGACGCACTAAAACAATTCACCACCGTGGTGGCAGACAGTGGTGATATTGAATCGATTCGTAACTACCACCCGCAGGATGCGACCACTAACCCGTCTCTGATCCTGAAAGCCTCCGGCCTCGACTCTTATAAGCATCTGATTACTGACGCCATCGACTACGCCAAAAAACAGGGCGGCAGCAAAGAGACCCAGATCATTAACGCCAGCGACAAAGTCGCCATCAACCTCGGTATGGAAATTCTGAAAAGCGTTCCCGGCCGTGTTTCTACCGAGGTGGATGCGCGCCTCTCCTTTGACCGCGGTATGTGCGTGACCAAAGCCGAGAAGCTGGTAAGAATGTATGAAGAGAACGGCATTGACCGCTCGCGCATCCTGATCAAACTGGCTTCCACCTGGGAAGGCATCAAAGCGGCGGAAGAGCTGGAGAAGAACGGCATCCAGTGTAACCTGACGCTGCTGTTCTCCTTCGCCCAGGCCCGTGCCTGTGCCGAAGCGGGCGTGTTCCTGATCTCCCCGTTTGTTGGCCGTATCTACGACTGGTACAACAGCCGCAAGCCGCTGGACCCGTATAACGTGGATGAAGATCCAGGCGTGCAGTCGGTACGTAAGATCTACGAATACTATAAGCAGCACCGCTACAACACCGTGATCATGGGTGCCAGCTTCCGTAAGACCGAGCAAATTGTTGCGCTGGCAGGCTGTGACCGCCTGACCATCTCCCCTAATCTGCTGGAAGAACTGCAGGCCAGCAACGCGCCGCTGGAGCGCAAGCTGACCCCATCAACCGAAGCTTTCCATCAGCCAGCCTCGCTGTCTGAATCTGAATTCCGCTGGGAACACAATCAGGACCCAATGGCAGTAGAAAAACTGGCGGAAGGTATTCGTCAGTTCGCCGTCGACCAGCAGAAGCTGGAAGATGTGCTCGCCGCTAAGCTGTAACCTCTTTACACCCTCTATTAAGGCGGGCCACTGGCCCGCCTCCACCACTTTCGGGAGAAAATTATGTCTCAACGTAGAGAACTGGCTAACGCAATCCGCGCACTGAGTATGGACGCCGTGCAAAAAGCCAATTCCGGCCACCCTGGCGCACCGATGGGCATGGCGGATATTGCGGAAGTGCTGTGGCGTGAATTCCTGCATCACAACCCGGCCAACCCAACATGGGCCGACCGCGACCGCTTTATCCTCTCCAACGGTCACGCCTCGATGCTGCTTTACAGCCTGCTGCACCTCAGCGGCTACGACCTGCCGATAGAAGAGCTGAAAAACTTCCGTCAGCTGCACTCCAAAACCCCGGGTCACCCGGAAATCGGCTATACGCCGGGCGTGGAAACCACCACCGGCCCGCTGGGCCAGGGTCTGGCCAATGCGGTGGGGATGGCGATCGCCGAACGCACGCTGGGCGCCCAGTTCAACCGCCCTGACCACGAAATTGTCGACCACTTCACCTACGTATTTATGGGCGATGGCTGCCTGATGGAAGGCATCTCCCATGAAGTCAGTTCTCTGGCGGGTACGCTCGGCCTTGGCAAGCTGATTGGTTTCTATGACCATAACGGCATCTCGATTGATGGTGAAACCGACGGCTGGTTTACTGACGACACGGCGAAACGCTTTGAAGCCTATCACTGGCATGTGATCCACGACATCGACGGCCATAACCCGGACGCCATTGCCGCGGCGATCAAAGAGGCGCAGAGCGTCACCGATAAACCGTCGCTGATCATCTGTAAAACCATTATCGGCTTCGGTTCACCGAATAAAGCCGGTAAGGAAGAGTCGCACGGTGCTGCGCTGGGCGTGGAAGAAGTGGCGCTGGCGCGCAAAGAACTGGGCTGGAACTACCCGCCGTTTGAGATCCCGAAAGAGATTTATGCGCAGTGGGATGCGAAAGAAGCCGGTGCGAAACACGAGAAAAGCTGGAACGAAAAGTTCGCCGCCTATCAGGCTGCGCACCCGGAACTGGCGGCAGAATTTACTCGCCGTATGGATGGCGGCATGCCGGATAACTGGCAGGCAGAGACCCAGAAATACATTGAACAGCTGCAGGCTAACCCACAGAAAATCGCCAGCCGTAAAGCCTCACAAAACGCGCTGGAAGCCTACGGTCCGCTGCTGAAAGAGTTCCTGGGCGGCTCCGCTGACCTGGCACCGAGTAACCTGACCATCTGGTCCGGCTCGAAGTCGATCAAAGAGGACTTTGCCGGTAACTATATCCACTACGGCGTGCGCGAGTTCGGGATGACGGCAATTGCCAACGGCCTGGCCCATCACGGTGGCTTTATTCCCTATACCGCCACCTTCCTGATGTTTGTGGAGTATGCGCGTAACGCGGTGCGTATGGCGGCGCTGATGAAGGCGCGCCAGATTATGGTCTATACCCACGACTCCATCGGCCTGGGCGAAGATGGTCCAACCCACCAGCCGGTCGAGCAGCTGGCCAGCCTGCGCGTCACGCCGAATATGAGCGTCTGGCGCCCGTGCGACCAGGTAGAAACCGCCGTGGCGTGGAAGCATGCCGTCGAGCGCCATCACGGCCCAACCGCGCTGATCCTCTCGCGTCAGAACCTGGCGCAGCCGGAGCGTACTCAAGCGCAGCTGGAGAATATCTCACGCGGTGGCTATGTACTGAAAGACAGCGACGGCACGCCGGAAGTGATCCTGATCGCCACCGGTTCCGAGGTGGAGATTACCCTGGGCGCAGCCGCTAAGCTGACGGCCAGCGGCCACAAAGTACGCGTGGTCTCCCTGCCCTCTACCGACCTGTTCGACGCGCAGGATGCCGCCTACCGTGAATCCGTACTGCCTTCCGGCGTGACGAAACGCGTCGCGGTGGAAGCCGGTATTGCTGACTACTGGTATAAATATGTCGGCCTGAACGGCGCTATTGTTGGCATGACCGGATTTGGTGAGTCGGCTCCCGCTGATAAGCTGTTCCCGGAATTTGGCTTTACGGTGGAAAACATCGTCAGCCATGCCGAAGCGCTGCTGAAACCACACTGATAGCGAAATAAGTGTGAAAAAAAACCGCCGCAAGGCGGTTTTTTTATGGTGTGAACAATCATGTTAGCAGACATTATTGTTCACATGTCCTGCAGGAAAAGACAGGCAGAGCAGCGGGAGGAAATATATTCCTGCGCAGAGAGAAACACCAGACTTCTTGTGAAAAAAGCAGCAAAACACCATTGGGCGGCTTTTCTGCTTAGCGCAGATTGAACAGTTCAAAATATCGCAGGAATTGATCACTCAAAGCCATATTTTTTATCCTTACGACACTGAGGCATTTTCCAGTTAATACCACGTGAAAGGCCCATTTGAGGAGACATATCCAGAATTTGTTTATCAACCAATTGGCGAATAGCCTCACGAAATTCTCGAGTTTCATGCACCTTGGGGTTATATTGCGAGTAAAGCCTATCCAAAAAAATGTAAGATACTGTACGTTCACTTCCAGTACCTGCCAGACAACATGCTACATCAGCTATAGTTTCGTTCGTAATAAGAGATTTTACATCAATCATTTATTTCTCTCCAACTCGTCCTTAAGATCTGCATCCAGGGATTCTTGTGTATAGAAATTCAAAACCTTATCAGCAAGCTTATAATCCTCCAGCGTTGCCGAATGGGTATTGTTCCATACCTCATCATCCGTTTCGTTATCCGCATAGCCCAGCGCCCGGTAACGCTCCAGCTCGCGGATTTCATGGGTGTAGAAATTTTATGGGAAAGAGTGAACAATCTCCTCAAAATAAATCACAAAAAAATCGCCCCCTTTGGGGCGATTTAAACTAAATGGTACTACGGGGGTTCTGTTAGTCAAATAATGCTGAATTTATATAAACTCATTCAAAGCCATATTTTTTATCCTTACGACACTGAGGCATCTTCCAGTTAATACCACGTGAAAGGCCCATTGTGGATGACATATTAAGAATTTGCTTTTCAATCAACACCCCCAATGTATTTTGAAACTCAAAACTTTGAATAACTTCAAATTTATATCTACTATAAAGTCGATCTAAACTTACGTAGGAAAAAACTTGCTCGCCTCCACTTCCAGCCAATGCACAGGCAACATCTGCTAAAGATTCATTTTCAATCAAACTTTTAAGGTCAATCATTTCTTTATCTCCTCCTCTTCTCTTTCGAAAGCATCCAATGCCTCATTTGTATAAAGATCATTACCCTTATCAGAAATTTTATAATCTTCAAGAGTTGCCGAGTGGGTATTATTCCATGTTACACCATCCGTTTCGTTATCGGCATAGCCCAACGCACGGTAGCGCTCAAGCTCGCGAATTTCATGAGTGTAAAAACGTTTATCGGTATCCGTGGCGGCGATCTTGCCACCAGTAATATCCGTTAAACGTTGCACCATTACATCATTACCCGATGATGCACCAAAACGCTTCACGTGTATTTTCACCAGCTCCACTCCAGCAGCATCAATATCTGCCGTGCGCCAGTCAAGGTCGCGTATCGGCCCACCGCACTTTTCGCTGTTATATTTACGGCCACTGTATTTACCTTGGGTATTCCACTCCCCATAGGGGCTATGCAACATGACATACAGCGGCTGAATGCCGGAACCGTCCGGGAACACCAGGATAAAGTCGCGCCAGCTTTGCACCGCGGGCAGCGGCAGCACCGTGGCGCTCAGCGCAGGCAGATTGGTGATATTGCCGCCGGTATGAATAAACGCGCCCGGCAACGGCGCCGGACCATCCAGCACAATCAGGCCGTTCACACCGGGGGCGTTTGCCGGGCTGACCAGGATCTGCGGCTGCCCCGCCGCGATATCGGCAGGCAGCGTGAACTGGTAGTAGTCACTCTGCGGATCGAGGGTGGCTGACAGCACGCGCAGCGGCTGCGGCGTCTGCGTTCTGACCAGCTGCAAAAATGCCGCGCCCGCATACACCGCCAGCTGCCCGCGTAGAGACGTATTGACGCTTTTACCCACTGCGGCCCGCAGTGCGCCAGTGTCCGTCAGGCCAATCACTACCGGGGAAATCGCCGCCAGAAATACCTGACTGAAATCCGTGCTGCTGAGCTTGCCGGACTGCCATAACGCCTGGGTATCCAGCTCCAGCCCGGTGGTGGTGATGTTGACATCCCCGTGCGGCTGCGGTTTTAGCCGTGCAGCCGCCGCCAGCAGGTTTTGCGCGTAGGCAGCGGACTGCGCCGCCGTCGGCCCGGCGTAACCATTACCCAGATAGCTAAATCCCGGCGGCGTGTTGCTGCCGTAGCCGCGCAGCGGGAAAACATTCGCGCCCGCCAACTGTTTGTTAGCGCTGTCGCGTAACTGTTGCAGCAGCAGCCCTAGCGTCTTATCGGCAGCGACTTTAGTCTGATTTAGTAACTCAAGCTTTGGTGCAATGACAGCCAGCTTAGCCTGGGCGAGGAAAATCTCTGCCGGAGCGTTGTCATGCTGCGCCTTCAACGATTCGACAATCTTTTGTTTCTCCTCATAAAGTGTCTTGAACTGCGCCAGCGTCATTTTTCCAGTCAGGGTCTGGTAAAATTTGTCGATCATCTCAGCGGCTATCTGGTCTATCGTCGCCTGGCTCGTTTTCGATGTCGCCCTGGCCTGGTCAAGCTCCTGCGCCCAGCGCTGCTGCTGCGCTCTGGTTGCCGCCAGCGCTCTGACGCACGTTTCGCGATCGCTACGTGCCAGCTTCAGCCTCATCTGCAGCGTCTCGCCGGGATGCTGTTTATCCCAGGCGGCCTGCTGCGCCGCTAACTGCTGCTTTTTTTCATCCAGCTGTTTTTGCGGCAGAGCGGGTGTGACCGTGACATAGATCGGGGCAATATGGCTGCCAACCGGAAAGGAGATGATGGCATCGTGAGTCTGATTGCCCGGCACCGCGTGTAGCAGTTCAACACTGGCAGGCGTGCTGGCGGTGACGGTTTTCGAGCTGCTGGGCGTGACATTTTTTGCCGGAGAGGTATCAATTTTAATCGTCAGAGCGGGTTTACCCGGCACCACGCTGGCGGTAAATACCCCCGGTCGGCTGGTTGCCGTCGCCTGCACAACTTTGACCTGAGACTGCGCCGGAGCAGGCTTCACCAGCGCCAGCTGTTGCTTACCATCAACAATGACATCCTGAATCCGTAACTGAGTCCTGACGGCTGGCTGGGTGGTAATCGTTTCTTTAGTCAGCAGGCCTGCGGGCAAAGTATCGACCACCGACACCATGTCATTACCACTGAGCGAGGAAGGGATCAACATGCCAACCACCATGCCCGCCAGACGCCCCGCGTAGGGTAAAGCATCCACGGCCAACGCTCCAAGTCGGGCTAAAGCCTCATCCATCGCCGCACTGACAGAAGTGCTGGTATTCAGCGTGGTTCCCCATCCGCCGCTAATAACAGCCAGCGACATCGGCACGCCGGGCAACATCATCGCCTGTAATTCTGGGTGACTTTTCAAATCATCTTCTGATGATGAAGTATGACTCCCCCCATTTCCGCCCGCATTACCGGTATTATGTGAATTACCCCCTTTGCCGCCGGTATAATGATGGATCGTGTGACCACCGGGATCGGTGGTATTGCCCCACCCCGGACCATCATTAGAGGTAATAGCGGTAAGCCCGGCAGTAAAGGTAATTCCCCCATCCTGGGAATGAATACCTGCATGCCCGCAATAAAACTTTATTCTATTTCCTTTCATCTTTACTCCATGTCCCGCGTCTTTGCGGTGTGAACAGCCCTTCCAGTTATCTGGTTTGAAAAATGAGAAAGTGAATAGCCAGGTGCTCAGTACTTCAGAGCGTTAATATCAACAGAGTTTCAGGGCGGGGATAAGCAGACGCAGGCGTGCAGCCCATGACACATCAATGGGCTGCACGAAATTAAGCGGGGAATAAAGAAAAGAACGTTAAGGCTGCATCTCCACGCTGGCAGTCGCGGGCGGTGGCGTATTATTGCTGACCCACAGCGTCGGCCACTGGTCGCTGCTATGCCAGGCGTCACAGGTGCTCTCCTGGGCGTATTCCGCCAGCACAAACTCGCGACCATTATACTGCCAGCGGGTCGCCACACCGCAGTCGCCGAGGCCGCGATCCTTACTGTAGGTCAGCAGCTCACCGCGTGCAGCATCGAAGTCAGCATTGACCAGCTCCAGCTGTTTACTGCTCTGCTCGGGCGGTGCGAACGGCAGCGTCAGCGTGACGCTTTTGGAGACATAAGGCTGGCTGCGCGTCACTTCAAACGCGAGATCGATGGTGTTATACGCCCCCATTTCACAGCTCACCAGCAGCAGTGCCTTCTCATCGTTCAAGGGAGAAACGCTGACCTCGCGCCGCTGCGGATTAAGCGAACAGCTATCGCTGTTAACCCGCCAGGTGCCGAAATCGATCAGCCCGCTGGTTTCATCGTGCGTCAGTGCCAGCGGCGGGCGCGGCGGCGGGGCAACCTGCGGCAGCGCCGGCACCGGCGGTACATCCCAGGCGGCGCGGTCGCCACGCTTAATCCAGGCACTGGCACCGTTGACGCGCCCCTGCACCTCATCCATCAGCAGCAGCGCCGCCTTCAGGCCGTGCAGCGACACCGTGGCATCCGCCCGGTAGAGCAGCTGGATGGCATCGGCATCCATCACCTGAGCGAGGAATTCATCGATAGAGATAGCGTGATGGGTCAGCAGGTGGTGCGGCTCCACATCCCAGTGTTTAAGGTCGAGCTGCAGCCGTCGTCCATCCAGCAGCAGGTTGTCGCGCAGCGCGCCGCCCGTCAGTTCGCCACTGTAGCGGTTGCCATAATCGATGCGCAGCTCGGCCTGGGCATTATTCCCCGCCGCACGCTCCAGCGTCATTGCCAGCCCGTTATCGCCAGGGAAACTGCGCGCTTCGCAGCTGTTGAGGTTGTTGCAGGTAATCTGCCAGTCAGAAAAAGTCTTCTGTAACGGCTGGGCCTGCAACGCTGCCGCAAACAAAAACAGGGGCAGCACTGACCATTTCGTCCAGTAAGGCATTGATCGAGGGGTCCCGGTGATGTGAGGCAAAGAAGAATATTAGCACAGACGATCTGTGCACTGATTCCATCATGCGTTGCTGCGCCCGGGGCCTCAATCGGATTTATCGGACAGTCGTGGTCAGATTCAACTCAGACGCAGCCAGCCTTCAATCAGGGCATGCTGTAACAGGGTTACCGTTTTACCATCTTTGATGCGGCCATCTTTGACCATCGCCCAGGCTTGCGGGAAGGTCACTTCCAGCACGTCGATATCCTCATCCTCTACCCCGCCCCCGGCGTTATCGCGCTGGGCATAGCTATATTCCGCGGCAAAAAAGTGGATCAGCTCGGTCACGCCGCCCGGCGACATGTAGAGCTCATACAGCTTTTCGACTTCGCCCACCGCGTAACCGGTCTCTTCAATGGCTTCTTTACGGATGCAGTCTTCTGGCGAATCATCATCAAGCAGCCCGGCACAGGCTTCAATCAGCATGCCGCTGGGATTGCCGTTAACCCAGGTGGCAATGCGGAACTGACGCGTCAGCACCACGCTGTTTTTATCGCGGTTGTACAGCAGGATAGTGGCGCCGTTGCCACGATCGTACACTTCGCGCTTGTGGCGGAGGGTGGAGCCGTCCTTCGCGGTGATCTCGTAGGTAAAGTTGCGCAGGGTGAACCAGTTTTCTGACAGGATTTTATTTTTGATGACGTCGATCTTGGCTGACATACAGGCTCCGTTGAGATGAATCGGGAGTCTGCCATCTTAGAACGCAACGCGAGGGAAAACTATCTGAAAGACAAAGGGTCAGGCATGCCTGACCCTTACCGTGATGACCTGAGCACTTCGCCGATGGCGATTAGTGGTTATGTTCTTCCTGCGCCAGCGCATTCACACGCTTGCGGGCGCCAAACCAGCCCAGTACCAGCACCACGGCAATCAGCGGGATAGCCGCAATGGTGTAGGTGCCGTTCGGGTAGTCAAACGCCATCAGCACCAGCACGCTGGCCAGGAACAGCAGCGTCAGCCAGGAGGTAAACGGCGCCCACGGCATTTTAAAGCTCACATCTTCCGCTTTACCCTCTTTGATCGCTTTACGCAGGCGCATCTGGCACACCACGATAAATGCCCAGGAAGAGATAATCCCCAGCGCCGCAACGTTCAGTACGATCTCAAACACGCGCGATGGCACCACGTAGTTCAGGTACACGCCGATGATGTATACGCCGATGGTGACCAGAATCCCCATATAAGGCACCTGCTGGCCGCTCATTTTCGACATGAACTTCGGCGCAGATCCGCCCATCGACATCGAGCGCAGGATACGCCCGGTTGAATAGAGGCCGGAGTTCAGGCTGGAAAGCGCTGCGCTCAGTACCACGATATTCATAATGCTGCCGACGTAAGGCACGCCCAGCTTGGTAAAGAAGGTCACGAACGGACTTTGACCGGCCTGATAGGCATTCCACGGCAGCAGCAGCACCAGCAGCACTACCGAGCCGACGTAGAACAGGCCAATACGCCAGATCACGCTGTTGATCGCTTTTGGCAGCATGGTTTTCGGGTCTTTACACTCCCCCGCGGCGGTGCCCACCAGCTCAATTGAGGCAAAGGCAAACACCACCCCCTGCACCAGCACCAGCGCCGGCATCAGACCATTGGGGAAGAAGCCGCCGTTGTCGCTGATCAGATGGAAGCCGGTCGCGTTACCGTCCAGCGGCTTGCCGCTGCCGAGGAACACCACACCGACCACCAGGAAAATCACGATCGCCAGCACTTTAATCAGCGCAAACCAGAACTCCATTTCGGCGAACCACTTCACGCCGATCATATTCATCGTGCCGACAATGGCCAGCGCGCCAAGGGCAAACACCCATTGCGGCACATCACCAAACGCGCCCCAGTAGTGCATGTAGAGCGCCACGGCGGTGATATCCACAATCCCGGTCATCGCCCAGTTGACGAAGTACATCCAGCCCGCCACGTAAGAGGCTTTTTCACCGAGGAACTCACGGGAGTAGGAGACGAAGCTGCCGCTTGACGGGCGGTGCAGTACCAGTTCGCCAAGCGCGCGCAGAATGAAGAAGGAGAAGATACCGCAGACTAAATAGACCAGCGCCAGCGCCGGCCCCGCTGCCTGCAGGCGGGCGCCTGCTCCGAGGAACAGACCCGTACCAATCGCGCCGCCGATGGCAATCATCTGAACGTGACGGTTGTCCATAGCTTTATGGTAGCCGGAATCATGAGAATTTAACCAACGTCTTCTTGCAGCGCGTTTGTCTGCGCCAGATTTTTTATCAGCTTTCATTTTCTATCCTAGTTGTCCTGTCCACAAAAGAGTGATGCGGCTACCTGTCCCGGGTATCCTGTTTTCTTATCTGTTTTCGAAGATGCCGACCAAACGATTGCGTACACTGTCGCATGTCTGAACAACTCCCCTGCCAGCTGTAGTTATATTCTTGACGCAGGCAGGGAAAATGCGGCGATGCATCCTAACCGTTCTGATTAACTGACGCAAAAAATCCACGACCGAAATCGTGAGCTTTTGTGATTTTTGTCGGAGAACGCATAAAAAAACCGACCACAATTTGCGGTCGGTCAGTGAAAACACTAAGTACTACACAGGGACATACAGGGATGAGGGTAATGCTGGGGTCTTGCGGTCAATCTCACTACTTAACGCGGTTGATGGGTTAATTATGGCCTGGTTCAATGAAAAGCAGGGTGAGGGTTAGGTAAAAGCGTTAAAGCATTGTCAACGAAAAACCAGCCAACTGGCGCCAAACGTCAAGAAGTATGTCAAAAGCCAACTGATGTAACAGGGCGTGAAAGTGCCCGCTTTTGCTACTTCTGCAAACTCCCTGCCGGCATTACACTACCCACTTGATTGAAAGGGTGATGAGAGTACGTTGCCCTCAATTCGCCGTCCGCAGGCAAGGAGTGAAGGTTATGGAAGATCACGATTTCAGCGTATTGATTATCGAAAGCCACCCGCTGGTACGCTACGGACTGCACAGCCTGCTGGCGCAAGACCCGCGTTTTAAGCTGATAGTAGAGGCAAAAAGCGGTGCCGAAGGGGTGAGCAGAGCGCGCAGCCTGCGCCCCACCCTGATCCTGCTGGAGCGTGAAATCAGCGATATGCCCTACCCTGATGCGATCAGTGCGCTGCGCGGCGCTTCGGCCGATTCGCAGATTGCGGTGTTAATAAACCAGCAGTGCGCTGACTTTTCGGCACTGATGACTTCCGGCGTTCAGGGAGTGATTCTAAAACGCACCGAAACGGAGCCACTGCTGGCAGAGATCGTCAAGGTTGCGCAGGGCGGTAAGGCCTGGAGCGCGGCTCTGCAGGGGATTTATGGCGCCGCAGTACAGCAGGCCGATCGGCTGAGTATTCTCACCGGGCGCGAGCGTGAAGTCTTGCGTGAGGTGGCAAGCGGGTTGGCGAACCGTCAGATAGCCGACTGCCTGGCGATTTCAGAGCAGACCGTGAAGGTGCACATCCGCAATGTGCTGCGTAAGCTAAACGTGCACTCACGCGTGGCCGCCACCGTGCTCTGGTTATCCAGCCCGCACGCCAACCTGTAACTGGCCGGGGCCGCTTTCGTACGATAATTTACATATTCTCCTCATTTTCTCCACGATTACTGACACACGGGCAGGTAAAGTGATTAACTGCCGGAGCGTGTTGAATAAATTAAAAATTTTGCTCCGCGCTGGACGCAATATGCCTAACGCCGCAGGAAATACCGGCACTCTTTTCTTCTATTCTTTACTCAGATAACACGCTGCGGAGCTCGAGATGGCGAATTTCTTTATCGACCGCCCCATTTTTGCCTGGGTGCTGGCGATCCTGCTGTGCTTAACCGGCGGCCTGGCGATTGTCTCGCTGCCGATTGAACAGTATCCCGATCTGGCTCCCCCCAACGTACGCATTACGGCTAACTATCCGGGTGCTTCTGCCGAAACGCTGGAAAACACCGTGACTCAGGTGATTGAACAGAACATGACCGGCATCGACAATCTGATGTACATGTCGTCGCAGAGCAGTAACACCGGCCAGGCCACCATCACCCTCACCTTTAGCGCCGGGACCAACCCGGATGAAGCGCGCCAGCAGGTGCAGAACCAGCTGCAGGCCGCCCTGCGTAAACTGCCGCAGGACGTGCAGTCGCAGGGGGTTACCGTCAATAAAACCGGCGACAGCAATATCCTGATGGTGGCGTTTGTCTCCACCGACGGCAGCATGGACAAGCAGGATATCTCCGACTACGTTGCCAGTAATATCCAGGATCCCCTCAGCCGTATTGACGGCGTCGGTCAGGTGGATGCCTACGGCTCGCAGTATGCGATGCGTATCTGGCTCGACCCGGATAAGCTGATTAACTATGCGCTGACCACCGCCGATGTGGTCAGCGCCATCGAATCGCAGAACAGCCAGGTCGCCGTCGGCCAGCTCGGTGGCCTGCCCTCCGTTGATCGTCAGGCGCTGAACGCCACCATCAACTCCCAGTCGCTGCTGCAAACCCCGGAACAGTTCCGCGAAATTACGCTAAAAGTGAATACCGACGGCTCGGTGGTCACCCTCGGCCAGGTGGCAAAAGTCGAACTGGGCGCCGAAAAATATGACTTCCTCAGCCGCTACAATGGCCTGCCCGCTTCTGGTCTCGGTATCAAGCTGGCATCCGGCGCCAACGAAATGGAAACCGACAAGCTGGTGCGCGCCCGCCTGGAAGAGCTGTCACACTATTTTCCGCACGGCCTGAAAACCGAAATCGCTTATGAGACCACGCCATTTGTTAAAGCCTCGATTGAGGACGTGGTGAAAACCCTGTTCGAAGCGGTGCTGCTGGTGTTCCTGGTGATGTACCTGTTCCTGCAAAACTTCCGCGCCACGCTAATCCCAACCATTGCCGTTCCCGTGGTGCTGCTGGGCACCTTTGGCGTGCTCTACACCTTTGGCTACAGCATCAACACCCTGACGATGTTCGCGATGGTGCTGGCGATAGGCCTGCTGGTGGACGATGCCATCGTGGTGGTGGAGAACGTTGAGCGCATCATGAGTGAGGAGGGTCTGTCACCGCGGGAAGCGACGCGCAAATCAATGGGCCAGATTCAGGGAGCGCTGGTGGGTATTGCGCTGGTGCTGTCGGCAGTCTTTGTGCCGATGGCCTTCTTCGGCGGCACCACCGGTGCGATTTACCGCCAGTTCTCCGTGACGATTGTTTCGGCCATGGTGCTGTCGGTACTGGTGGCGATGATCCTTACCCCTGCCCTGTGCTCCACCCTGCTGAAACCGCTGGCGCAGGGGCATCACCACGGTCGTCGCGGCTTCTTCGGCTGGTTTAACCGCGTGTTCAACAGTCAAGCGCAACGCTACCAGCGCGGCGTCGCCAGAATTCTCGCCAAAGGTGGCCGCTGGCTGCTGCTCTACCTGGCGCTGATCGCCATTATGGCCCTGCTGTTTGTGCGCCTGCCTACCTCCTTCCTGCCGCTGGAGGATCGCGGTATCTTCACCACGCAGATCCAGCTGCCGCCGGGTTCCACGCTGCAGCAAACCACCAAAGTGGTGGAGAAAGTTGAGAAGTATTACCTGACCGAAGAGAAGACAAACGTGCTGTCGGTGTTTGCCACTATCGGCTCGGGACCGGGCGGTAACGGGCAGAACGTCGCGCGTATGTTTGTGCGCCTGAAAGACTGGAAAGAACGGCAGGACAGCGAAAACTCCGCCTTTGCCATCATCGAACGCGCCACCAAAGCCTTGAGTAAAATCAAGGAGGCACGGGTGATTGCCAGCAGCCCGCCGGCCATTACCGGGCTGGGTAACTCCGCCGGCTTCGATATGGAGCTGCAGGACCACGCCGGGCTGGGGCACGACGCCCTGATGAGCGCACGCGATACGCTGCTGGAGATGGCGCAGAAAAACCCTGCGCTGACCCGCGTACGCCACAATGGTCTGGATGACAGCCCGCAGCTGCGCATTGATATCGATCAGCGCAAGGCGCAGGCGCTGGCCGTCTCGCTGGATGATATCAACGCCACCCTGCAAACCGGCTGGGGTTCGACCTACGTCAATGACTTCCTTGACCGTGGCCGCGTCAAGAAAGTTTACGTGCAGGCCGATGCGAAGTTCCGCATGCTGCCGGACGACATCAGTAAATGGTACGTGCGTAATACCAACGGGGAGATGGTGCCGTTTACCGCCTTCGCCACCACCCACTGGGAAACCGGTTCGCCGCGCCTCGAGCGTTATAACGGCTACTCGGCGCTGGAAATTGTCGGTGAATCGGCCGCGGGCGTCAGTAACGGTGCCGCCATGGACGTAATGGAGAAGCTGGTGAGCCAGCTGCCAACCGGCATCGGCCTGCAGTGGACCGGGGCGTCACTGCAGGAGCGCATGACCGGCGCGCAGGCTCCTGCGCTGTACGCGCTGTCGCTGCTGGTGGTGTTCCTGTGCCTCGCCGCGCTGTATGAGAGCTGGTCGATTCCCTTCTCGGTGATGCTGGTGGTGCCGCTGGGGGTCATCGGTGCGCTGGTCGCCACCTGGCTGCGCGGGCTGGAAAACGATGTTTACTTCCAGGTGGGTCTGCTGACGGTGATCGGGCTGTCGGCGAAAAACGCCATTCTGATCGTAGAGTTCGCTAACGATCTCAACACCCGCGGAGGCGATCTGATTGAATCAACGCTGGAGGCATCACGCCAGCGCCTGCGACCGATTCTGATGACCTCGCTGGCGTTTATCTTCGGCGTGCTGCCGATGGCCATCAGCAACGGTGCCGGTTCCAGCAGTCAGCATGCGGTAGGGACGGGCGTGATGGGCGGGATGATTTCGGCGACGGTACTGGCGATCTTCTTTGTACCGCTGTTCTTCGTGGTGGTGCGCAGGCGCTTCCCGCTGAAAGAGAAGCCGCTGTAAGAGACAAACCCTGAAGATTGTCCGCAGCAAAAAGGCAGCCTGACAGGGCTGCCTTTTATTTATTTGGGATACTGAAGATCAAGCCGGTTGACAGGCTCGCCGTGCTTTTCTTAATGAAACTCATTACTTACGTAACATGGTTTCAATAAAGTCTTTCCAGTTCCCTAGTTCTAAATCGATCATAATGCCCTCTCTTATTTTGTGGGGTCATTTTAGGACGATTCCTAGTCAATTGGAAGTGATTGCGGCCAGTTACTGCCATAGGTAAAAGCGTGATTAATCGGGTTTGGCTGAATTTGTGTGCTGGCGCACACTCCTCAGGTAATGATTTCTAAGGTAATTATCAGGCTGTCAATATATAGCCGGGTTTTGGAATTTTTCAAATCCGCAGAAAGGTGACCCGGCGCGCGAATGCCACCGGGTGGGCCAGTTATTTCAGAATGATCACTTTGTCATAGCCGCCGCTTTCACTGTCGATATGCGTCTTGGCATCAGGATGCTCTCTCATCACCGCCTCGACGATCTGGGCAAACTCTTCACAGCGCGAATTTTTTTTGCGCGTCAGTACAATCGTTGACTGGGTCTCTTCGACCTTGTGCGCCGCCGACTCTTTAAGATAGTTCATCGCTCCCCTCCTTTTATCATGGGTTTCTACCCCTCCGAATATAGATGAAGTCCACAAATAACAGAAGGGTACAGAAGTCTGACTTTTGATACAGGGCATCAAACGCCCCCTCTTACTTCAGCGTCGGCATATCTGGTCTATGATTGATTTTTAGCGCAGCGGCTGTTGGTGGCGTTCTCAATAACGAGGTGATTCAATGCAGTCGAGCACATTGGGTAAGGGTTGGGGTAGCGAATATCACGAAACGGGTCAGGTGAACTTTCGTCTCTGGGCCAGCGGACAGCAAAAAATCGCTCTGAAGCTGGATAACGTTGAGCACCCGATGCACACCGTCGGCGATGGCTGGTTTGAGCTGCAGCTTGCAGACGTAAAACCCGGTAGCGCCTATCAGTTTGTGCTGGCGGACGGCACCGCCGTGCCTGACCCGGCTTCGCGCGCGCAGCAAACGGACGTTAACGGCCCTTCGCTGGTCGTCGACCCGCACAGCTATCGCTGGCAAAACGCCGGATGGCAGGGGCGAGCGTGGGAAGAGAGCGTGTTCTATGAACTGCACGTCGGCACCTTTACCCCGCAGGGCACCTTGCAGGCCGCTATGGGTAAACTGCCGCAGCTGGCAGAACTCGGCATCACCGTGATTGAGCTGCTGCCGCTGTCGCAGTTTGGCGGCGAGCGCGGCTGGGGCTATGACGGCGTGCTGCTGTATGCGCCGCATTCCGCCTACGGAACGCCGGACGACCTGAAAGCCTTTGTCGATGCGGCACACGGCCTTGGGTTGTCGGTGGTGCTGGATATCGTGCTCAACCATTTTGGCCCGGAGGGCAACTATCTGCCGCTGCTGGCCCCGGACTTTTTTGATCAATCGCGTAACACCCCGTGGGGACCCGGCATCGCCTATCACGTTGACGCGGTGCGGCGCTACATTGCCGATGCCCCGCTGTGGTGGCTGCAGGAGTACCAGCTGGATGGATTACGCTTCGACGCCATTGACCAGATTGTCGATAGCTCGCCAAAGCACGTGCTGATTGAGATTGCCGAACGCATCCGCGCTGAAATCACCACCCGCCCAATCCACCTCACCACCGAAGACTGCCGCAACGTCACGTTCCTGCATCGCCGGGCGCAGGATGGATCCACGCCGCTGTTCAGCGGGGAGTGGAACGATGATTTCCACAATGCCATGCACGTGCTGGCAACCGGCGAAACCCACGCTTATTACCAGGATTTTGCCCAACAGCCGGAGAAACTGCTCGCCCGCGTCCTGACCGAAGGGTTTGCTTATCAGGGCGAAGTGTCGCCGCAGAGCGGGGAGAAACGCGGTGTCGATAGCCGCAGCCAGCCGCCGGTGGCCTTTGTCGACTTTATTCAGAATCACGACCAGACCGGCAACCGCGCGCGCGGCGATCGGCTGATCAGCCTGGCCGGCAGCGAGCGTACTCAGGTTCTGTACGCTGCCCTGCTGCTGTCGCCGCATATTCCGCTGCTGTTTATGGGCGAGGAGTACGGCGAAACTCACCCGTTTATGTTCTTCACCGATTTTCACGGCGAGCTGGCCAGAGCAGTGCGCGAAGGGCGCGCCAGAGAGTTTGCCGGCCACGAGGATCATATGGATGAGAGCGTGCCCGACCCGAACGCTGAATCAACCTTTATCAGCTCGAAGCTCGACTGGCAGAAGCCTGAGAGCAGCGCAGGCGCGCAGTGGCTGGCGCTGACGCGGCAGCTGCTGGCCATCCGCCACCAGCATCTGGTGCCGCTGCTGGCCCACGCCCCTGGCAATTGCGGCAGTGTGATTGAAACCGCGCCCGGCTTCCTCGCCGTCAGCTGGAAGTGGCCGCAGGCAACGCTGTCGATGGCGCTGAACACAGGAGAGCGCGCACACGCCCTGCCTGAACTGCCCGGCAGCACCCTGTTCGCCTGGCCTGAAGCCGCAGAGGAACTGGCACCGAATGCCATTATCGTCCGGCTGGCAAAGGAGGAAGCAGCATGACTATCCCGAGCGCCACTTATCGCATCCAGTTTCGCAATGGTATGACCTTTGACCGCGCCGCCGCGCTGGTGCCCTATCTGCAGCGGCTCGGCATCAGCCATCTTTATGCCTCGCCGATCTTCACCGCCACGCACGACTCAACCCACGGCTACGACGTGACGGACGCCAACGAAATCGAACCGTCGATCGGCGGCCGCGCCGGATTTGATCGCATGGTTGAGGCGCTGCATCGCGCCGGGCTGGGGCTGATCCTCGATATCGTACCCAACCATATGGCCGCCTCGCTGGAAAACGCCTGGTGGTATGACGTGATCGAACACGGTGCTGACAGCCGTTATGCCCACCATTTTGATATTGACTGGTCAAGGCGGCTGACGCTGCCCTTCCTCGGCGACGACTTTGAACACGAGCTGGAAAATGGCCAGATTGCGGTCAAGCCAGACCCCACCACCGGTAAACCGGCCCTCGCCTGCTACGACAGCTTCTACCCGCTGTCACCCGCCAGCTGGCAGGGGCGCGAGGCCGAGGTGTTGCAGCTGACCGATCGGGCAGCCATCAGCGCCCTGCATGACAGCCAGCCGTGGCGGCTGATGAACTGGCGCGAGGCGGCCAGCAACCTCTCTTACCGACGTTTCTTTGAGATTACCGGCCTGGTGGGCGTGCGGGTTGAAGATCCCCAGGTGTTTGCCGATACGCATCGCCTGATCCTCGAACTGGTTCACAGCGGCGCGGTCAACGGGCTGCGGGTCGATCACGTCGACGGCCTGGCCGATCCCCAGGGCTACCTTGAAACGCTGCGCCAGCAGGCCGGAGCAGACTGCTATATCACGGTGGAGAAAATCCTCGCGGAGGAGGAGCATATTCCCGCCGAGTGGCCGATTTCCGGCACCACCGGCTATGACTTTATGGCGTCGCTCTCCGATGCGCTGGTCGATAATGCGAAGCTGCCCGCCTTACGCAAAATTTATCAGGAAGTGGTCGGCAAACCGGTCAATATGGCCGCCGAACTGCGGGCCGCCAAGCTGCTGATGGTCGAGAACAACTTTGCCGGAGAGTTCACCCGGCTGGCGGCGCTGCTCGGCAATATCGCCGCTGCCGACGGCCAGGCACCGGATGCGCAGGCCTTGCGCCTGGCGCTGCGTGAGCTGCTGATTGCCTTCCCGGTGTACCGCACTTACGGCACCCCGCAGGGCATGCCTGGCGACAGCCGCGCACTGCTACAGCAGACCGCGCAAAAACTCAGCGCCAGCGCGTATGCGCCGGAGGCCAGCGCGCTGGCATTTCTGCTGCGGGTGCTGAACGGAGAAGTGGCAGACGAACAGCGCGCCACGGCGGATGAGTTGCGCAGCCGTTTTCAGCAGCTCACCGGGCCGCTGATGGCAAAATCGGTGGAGGATACGCTGTTCTTTCGCCAGAACATGGCGCTGGCGCTGAATGAAGTGGGTGCTGAACCGCTGCCGCGCACCTTCTCTATCGACCGCTTCCACGCGGAGATGCAGACGCGGCTGGCGCGCCAGCCGGATGCGCTGTCCGGCACCACCACCCACGATACCAAGCGCGGCGAAGATGCCCGCGCGCGGCTCTACACCCTGACCGAAGCCCCGGACATTTGGGCAGCCTGCGTTATGCGCTGGCGCCAGATGAATCAGGCCCAGGTCACGCTGCTGGCCGACGGCCCGGCGCCAAAACCCCCCGGAGAGTGGATGCTGTACCAGGCGCTGGCCGGCGTCTGGCCCGCCACGCTGCAGCCGGATGACGAAGCCGGACTCAGGGCGCTGGATGAACGCTTCCAGGCCTACGTGGAGAAAGCGCTGCGCGAAGCCAAACTGCGCACCAGCTGGGTTGACAGCAATGATGCCTATGAAAAGGCGGTGCTCGATTACGCCCACCACCTGCTCTCCCCGGCTAACCTGACATTTTTGCAGGACTTTACCCGCTCGCTGCAGCCCTTTGTGCGCGCCGGGCTGGTCAACAGCCTGACGCAGACGGTGGTAAAACTGACGGCGCCTGGCGTGCCGGATATCTATCAGGGCAGCGAAACTCTGGACTTCAGCCTGATCGACCCCGATAACCGCCGCGAACCGGATTATCCCGCGCTGGAGCGCATGCTGGCCGGGCAGCAGTTCCCGATATCAACCGGGGAGGCAAGCTGGCTGAGCGGGCAGCTAAACCAGCACACGATCGCCAGCCTGCTGGCAATCCGCCAGCAGTTGCCGGCGCTGTTTCGCCGCGGTGACTATCTGCCGCTCGCCGCCGCCAATGCTGAGCAGGATCATCTCATCGCCTGGGCAAGAGTGGACGCCAGCGACGCGCTGATCGCCATCGCGCCGCGCCTGGTGTTCAGCGCCGTGCAAAACGGTTTTGCCGCTACGTCCCAGGTTAACGTCGATATCGCACTGCCTGCCGGGCTAACCCAGCGCCGCTACCGTAATATTTTCAACGGCGAGGAGATAACCAGCAGCGAACGTTTAGCAACCACCCTGACCGGACTTTTCCCGGCCATTTTCATCGCCATACGCTGACCTCTATCAGCGTCAACGTCGCTACATAACTTGCACGATGGGGAGAGAGCATGTCGGACAGTCAGCTTTATGAAATAACCGCGGGTTACAGCTATCGTCTGGGTGCCAACGTTGAGGAGAACGGGGTGAATTTCGCCCTGTTCTCCGCTCACGCCGAACGGGTAGAACTTTGCCTGTATGACGCCAGCGGCAAAAACGAAATTGCACGCCTGACACTGCCGGAATACACCAATGAGGTGTGGCACGGCTTTGTGCCGGGCCTGCAGGCGGGAGCGCTGTATGGCTACCGCGTCTACGGTCCTTATGAGCCGGAAAACGGCCATCGCTTTAATCACCACAAGCTGCTGATTGACCCTTACGCGCGCGAGCTGGTGGGCGACATTGAATGGGATGCAGCCTGCTTTGCCTACGATCTTGAGCACGAAGATAAAGACCTGACCTTTGACACGCGCGACAGCGGGCCGTTTATGCCCAAGTGCAAAGTGATCGACCCGGATGAGTTCAACTGGCACGACGAAAATCGCCCGGCGATTGCCTGGTCGGATGCGGTGATCTATGAGGCGCACGTCAAAGGCTTCACCCAGCTTAATCCGGCGCTGCCAGAAGCCCTGCGCGGCACCTATGAAGGCATGGGGCACCCGGCAACCGTCGACTACATCAAAAACCTCGGGATTACCTCGGTTGAGCTGCTGCCGGTGCACTGGTTCCCGGACGATCAGCACCTGCTGGATAAAGGGCTGAAAAACTTCTGGGGCTATAACACGCTGGCGTTCTTTGCCCCGGCCTCACGCTATTACGGGCCGGCGGGTATTCAGGGCTTCCGCGATATGGTGCGCGCCTTCCATGATGCGGGTGTCGAGGTGATCCTTGACGTGGTGTATAACCACACGGCGGAGGGCAACGAGCTTGGCCCGACGCTCTCTTTTAAGGGCATCGACAACTACTCCTACTACCGCACGCTGCCGGAAGAACATCGCTATTACATCAATGACACCGGCACCGGCAACACCGTGAATACCTCGCATCCGCGCGTGCTGCAGATGGTGCTGGACTCTCTGCGCTTCTGGGCGGAATCGATGCATATCGACGGATTCCGCTTCGACCTGGGGACGATTCTCGGGCGCGAACCGCAGGGCTTCGACCCGCGCGGCGGCTTCTTCGACGCCATTATGCAGGACCCGGTGCTGTCAAAACTGAAGCTGATTGGCGAGCCGTGGGACATTGGCCCCGGGGGTTATCAGGTTGGCGGCTTCCCGCCGGGCTGGGGCGAATGGAACGACAAGTATCGCGACACCGTGCGCGAATACTGGCACGGCGACAATGTCTCCAGCGATTTTGCCGCACGCCTGCTCGGCTCCGGCGATCTGTACGACCAGCGCGGGCGCCGCCCGTCGGCCAGCATCAACTTTATCACCGCCCATGACGGCTTTACTCTCAATGACCTTGTTTGCTGGAATGAGAAGCACAATGAAGCCAACGGCGAGGACAATAACGACGGCCACAACGATAACCGTTCATATAACTTCGGTGCCGAAGGGCCAACCGACGATGAGACCATCAACGCCCTGCGCGACCGGCAGAAACGCAACTTCCTCGCCACGCTGCTGTTCTCCCACGGCACGCCGATGCTGCTGGCGGGCGACGAGTTTGGCCGCAGCCAGCAGGGCAACAACAACGGCTACTGTCAGGACAGCGAGATCTCATGGGTCCACTGGGAAAATCGCCGCCCAGCTGACGATGAGTTACATGAATACACCCGCCATCTGCTGACGCTGCGCGCTGCGCAACCGCTGCTGCGGCGCGAGAGCTGGCGCGATGGCATGGAGATAAAATGGTTTAACGCCGGGGGCGGCTTCCAGCTGCCCGAGCACTGGGAGCATGGCACCACGCTGGGCGTCTATCTCTCACGCGCCGACCTACAGCAGGAGGAAGGGATCTGGCATGACGTGCTGATGCTGTTCAACCCGTTTGAAGGCAACGTTCCCTTCCGCATCCCGCAGTTTGGGGAAGGCGGCTGGGTGCTGGAGATCACCACCAGCTCCACGGCACAACCCGGCATGGTGATTACCCGCGAGAAGGATTTTGAGCTGGAGGGACGCAGCTTTGCGCTGTTCAGAAGGCCGTAACGCTGGCAGTCTGGATCGAAACCCCGTACTGAGGCATTATTTGCTAATTAACTGATTAGCAAGGTGCGGTGACCGTGGCCCCATAAATACGCTCACCGCGCCGCCTCAAGTACAGGGACCCGCGTTATGACAGACAGCACCGCAAAAACCTCGCTGACGATGTACGGCATCAAAAACTGCGACACCATCAAGAAAGCCCGCAAATATCTGGAAGCACAGGGCGTGGACTATCAGTTCCACGACTACCGCGCCGACGGGCTGCATGCAGCCCTGTTGCAGACCTTTATTGACACCCTGGGATGGGAAGCGCTGCTCAACACGCGCGGCACCACCTGGCGCAAGCTGGATGAGGCGGTGCGTAATGCGGTGAATAATCCCGCAGCCGCACGCGATCTGATGCTGGCACAGCCGGCAATCATCAAACGTCCGTTGCTCTGTGCGCCGGACGGCACTATGCTGCTGGGCTTCAGCGAAGCCACCTGGCAGCCGTTTATTCAGGAGAAGTCATAATCATGTACTGTCCGGTCATTGAGCTGACGCAGCAGCTTATTCGTCGCCCTTCCCTCAGCCCGGATGATGCCGGTTGTCAGGCTATTCTGATTGCCCGCCTGCAGGCGCTGGGCTTTACTATTGAGCCGATGAACATCGGCGATACCCTGAACTTCTGGGCATGGCGCGGTCAGGGTGAAACCCTGGCGTTTGCCGGCCACACCGACGTGGTGCCGACCGGCGATGCCAACCGCTGGATCAACCCGCCGTTTGAACCCACCATCCGCGACGGCATGCTGTTTGGCCGCGGCGCGGCTGATATGAAAGGTTCACTGGCAGCGATGACCGTGGCCGCCGAGCGCTTTGTCGCCGCGCATCCAAACCACAAAGGCCGCCTGGCTTTCCTGATCACCTCTGATGAAGAGGCCAGCGCCACTAACGGCACGGTGAAGGTAGTGGAAGCGCTGATGGCGCGCAACGAACGCATGGATTACTGCCTGGTGGGCGAGCCGTCGAGCACCGAAGTGGTGGGCGACGTGGTGAAAAATGGCCGTCGCGGCTCCATGACCGCCAATCTGACCATTCACGGTGTGCAGGGCCATGTGGCTTATCCGCACCTCGCCGATAACCCGGTACACCGTGCCATGCCCGCGCTGAATGAGCTGGTGGCCACCGAGTGGGACCAGGGCAATGAATTCTTCCCGCCGACCAGCATGCAGATTGCCAACGTTCAGGCCGGCACCGGTAGCAATAACGTCATCCCCGGTGACTGCTTTGTGCAGTTCAATTTCCGCTTCAGCACCGAACTGACCGACGAGCTGATCGTTCAGCGCGTGCAGGAACTGCTGGACCGCCATCAGCTGCGCTACAGCATTGAGTGGAAAGTGTCCGGTCAGCCGTTCCTGACCTCACGCGGTAAGCTGGTGGATGCGGTAGTTAACGCGGTTGAGCACTATAATGAGATCAGACCGCAGCTGCTCACCACCGGTGGCACCTCTGACGGGCGCTTTATTGCCCGCATGGGCGCACAGGTAGTAGAACTGGGTCCGGTGAACGCAACCATTCATAAGATCAATGAGTGTGTAAAAGCCGCCGATCTGCAGCTGTTAAGCCGCATGTATCAGCGGATTATGGAACAGCTGATCGCCTAAGCGATCTGGGGTGAAGATATGGAATTTTTGAAGCATTACTGGTGGATACTGGTGATCCTGCTGATGGTCGGCATTCTGATGAATGTCTACAAAGACCTGAAGCGAATCGACCATAAAAAGTTTCTCGATAACAAGCCTGAGCTGCCTCCGCATCGTGATTTCAACGATAAGTGGGATGATGAAGACGACTGGCCGAAAAAGAAGTAGCCTACTACCCGCATTTAATTTCAATTTGTGAAACTCCGCTCAGCCCCTTTTTTTTATCCGGGGCTGGCGTTGCTGCGCATAAAATTTGCTCTATTTTGTAGTGACAGGAATGTCACTACAGGGATAGGGAATGCCTTTGCTATACTTACACCATGGGTACACTTACGAGTGGGACTCAAAGAAAGCACAGCACAATTTAGATAAGCACAAAATAAGCTTTGAGCTTGCCTGTGAGGTCTTTGACGATCCCAACATTCTCTCTACCCGCGATCTGTCTGAAATTTATGGCGAAGAAAGATGGCAGCATTTGGGTGAAATTAAAGGCTGCGTGGTTTTGCTGGTTGTCAGCACCGATCGGAACGACAACATACGGATAATTTCCGCTCGTAAAGCGCTGCCAAAAGAGATCGGGAGATACAGACAATGGTAGGAAAGCTAGAGCAACTGAATGAGCTGGCAACGATTCAGGCCAAAGACATTGATACCAGCGATGCGCCAGAGTTAAAGGACAAAGCATGGTCAACGGCTGAACGCGGCAGGTTTTATCGGCCAAAAAAAGTACAAAAAACGGTGCGTATCGACGCAGATGTTCTTTACTGGCTTGAGAGCAAAGGGCCGGGCTATCAGACGCGTATCAATAACATTCTGCGTGAAGCCATGGGCAATGAAGGAAAATAGCGATGCCGGGTAGCTGTACTGCCCGGCATAAACCTACATCAACGCAATCACATCATCCTCGCCCGGCGTTGCCCCGCCCAAGGCTTCGTCAAAATAGCGGCGCGGCACGGTAAACCGCAGGCGATCGAGCGCCAACTGCATCGCGCGGTCATCCACCGCATGCGGTAGATCGTCGACGATATCCAGGGTTACATCCCCTCTCAGCGCCGTTAAACGCGCTTCCGCCGCAACCGCGTGAGTAAGCGGCAGCGTACTGTCATCGTCGCCGTGGATCAGATGGAGCGCGGAAGAAAATGAACGGTTTTTGACGATGACGTTGAATTTATTGCAACGAGTCAAGCCACTGGCGCCACCGATCGGCCTGCTGAGCATCCAGCGCCATCAGCCCCTGCCGGGCTTCCTGGCGCTGCGCGGCCAGCAGCGCTTTACGCCCGGAGAGTTTCGCCCTGGCTATCACTTCAGCACTGCGTTGTTGCTGCAGAAGAGCGGCACTCAGCAGCGGCAGTGCGCAGGGCCGCTGGCTGACCAGCCTGCCCAGCGCGGCCAGGCTGGCTTCAAACGGCCGCTGTGCCCAGGCGAAACCGGCCAGCTCACGCCAGTCATCCTCATCAATATCAGCATAGCAGTGTGTCGCGAGCGGCAGCTCTTCTCCGGGCAGCTGACGACGTAACCACGCCCCTGCCCGCTCGAAGCGCTGCGCGGCACGCTGTGCCAGCTGCTGTCCAGCGGGGCTGAGCGGCAGAATCGCCATCGCGCTGAAGCAGCCGCTGCTGGCCTCGCGCACGCTGCCGATACGCACCAGCTGAAAACCGCAGCGCTGCCAAAACTGCCAGAGCGCTGAGGTGAAGCCAAAGCTGACTGACAGATAATCCAGCCCCTGCGCCTGCTGCTGACAGCCCGCCACCAGCTGCTGACCGATGCCCTGCCCGCGCAGCGCGGCGGCGACCGCAATCCGGCTGATGCGCCTGGAGCGCAGCTGAGGCGCGTCGACCTGCCCGGCATGCGCCGCCAGCGACTGCGCCACCAGATTGCCACGCGGGCGGCGGGTTCCGGCCCAGACGGCGCTGGACAGCGCCGCGCTCAGGCCGCCCTCATCCACCAGCCATAGCGCTCCCTGCACGCTGTCGCCCTGCAGCGCAGCGCTAAAATGCATGCCGGGCGCATCCATCATGCGCCGCAGATCGAGCGGCGAAGTGCGGTAGTGCGCGCTGGTTAGCAGCTGATATACCGCTGCCATTCGCGCAGGCTGCCGCCCCCAGTCGGGCTGTTCCAGCGCCACGTAATCCATGCTGCCATGCTGCGGCTCGACCTCCCGGTCATCAAACAGCAGCGCATCGCTGATAAAAGACTCCAGCGGATCGTTCGCCGCCCAGCGTAATGGAGTATCGAGCTGATGCAGCGTCACATTGGGCAGCGCGGCGCAGAATTTCAGCAGGAAGCCACGCCCGGTGCCTTCGTAACCCTGCACCGTGGTGGTCAGCAGCACGCGCGGAAACAGCGCAACCAGCTGGTGCAGCAGCGGCGCGGGGATCGCCGCCGCCTCGTCAATCAGCAGCCAGTCCACGCCGGGCTGATGCAGCGCCGCTTCGGCCAGCAGTCGGTCGGGCGCGATAAAATGAAAGGCATCACCGGCAAACTGCGCCAGTACCTCGGTAGACACCTTGCCCGGCGCGGTGACCAGGCAGCGCCCCGGCCAGCGTGCGGCCAGCATGCCCGCCAGCGCAGACTTGCCGCGCCCGCGCGCAGCGGTGATCGCCTGAACACCAGGAGACGCGTGCAGAAGTTTTGCCAGGATTTGCTGCTGCTGCAGGCTGCCATCGTCCGGCAGCCACTGCGGCACGGCTTCAGCGACGGGTAATATCAGGGGGTGATTTTCTCGCCAGAGCACGGCCCGGGCATCGGCCTGTATCAGCTGCTGCAGACGCTGAATAAAACGCGGGGTGGCGCACGGCGCATCGCGCTCGCTCCAGCGCAGTGAATCCTCGTCAGGCTGCTGCGCCCAGTGGTCCCACTCCGGGACCAGCAGCAGCAGCCAGCTGCCCGCCTGTAACGTTCCGGCCAGGGCGGCCAGCGCTTCGGTGTGAAAACCGCTGCGGGCGTCAAATACCGCGTGGCGGAACTCGCGCCCCAACAGCGTGCGAATAGCAGATGGCGCGCAGCTTTGCACGCTATGCGACGGCTCGCCAACCCACAACCAGTCGCCGGGCAGCTGTTCCATCAAGCCTGCAGCCTGCTGTTCACTCCATTGCGCTGTCCCGCTGAGCACCAGCAGTCGTCGCCAGCCCTGGCACTGCAGCCGCGCCGTGCCGTCGCGCCACTCACTCACCCGCGTTTAACCGGCAAAGGTATTACACTGGCCAGGATTTCCGCCATCGAAGCCTTTTTTAAACCAGGTGTAGCGCTGCTGTGAAGTGCCGTGGGTAAAGCTGTCCGGCACCACGCGCCCCTGGCCGCGCTGCTGCAGACGATCGTCACCGATCGCCTGGGCTGCATTCAGGGCCGATTCGAGGTCACCGGTTTCCAGCACGTTCTGCTGCTGCATATAGTGGCCCCAGACGCCGGCAAAACAGTCCGCCTGCAGTTCCATCTTCACCGACAGCTGATTCACCTGAGTCTGGCTGGCACCCTGCTGCATCTGGCGAACTTTCTGCTCAATGCCAAGCAGGTGCTGGACGTGGTGACCAACTTCATGGGCGATCACGTAGCCCTGGGCGAATTCTCCACCCGCACCGAGTTTATTTTTCATTTCGTCATAGAAAGAGAGGTCGATATAGACTTTGCTGTCGCCGGGGCAGTAGAACGGCCCCATCGCCGCCTGGCCGCCGCCGCAGGCGGTCTGCGTCTGGTTGCGGTACATCACCAGCGTAGGGGCTTTCCACTGTTTCCCCATCTGCTGGAACAGCTGCTGCCAGGTATCTTCAGTCATGGCAAAGATGGTGCGGGTAAACTGCGCCGCTTCATCCTCTTTCGGGCTGGCCTTGCGCTGCTGCTGGGAAGTTTGTGTCATCTGCGTGCCGTCCCCGCCCAACAGCGGCGAGAGGTCGTAACCGTAATAGCTGGCCACCACCACCACGATAAGCAGAATAATTCCGCCTTTTCCACGGGGAATACGCATACGCCCACCGCCGACGGTTCCGGACTCGTTACGGCGATCTTCTACATTGTCGCTTTCGCGACGCCCTTGCCAACGCATACAGTTATCCTCATGATCGCTCAAAACAGCGTATGTGGATTTTAGTCTGACGCAGCGGGGAAAACCAGAAAACGCGGAAATGGAAGAGGATTTTGCGCAAAAGGCTGAGGAAGGCCGGGCGCACCCGACCTCAAAATAGCGGGTTAGTCGAGCTTCACGCCCAGACGATTAGCCACTTCTTCATAGGCTTCAATCAGGCCACCGAGGCTCTGACGGTAGCGGTCTTTATCCATCTTGTTCAGCGTCTCTTTGTCCCACAGGCGTGCACCGTCCGGGGAGAACTCATCGCCCAGCACCACTTCGCCTTTGAACAGGCCAAACTCCAGCTTGAAGTCAACGAGGATCAGGCCCGCGTCAGAGAACAGCTTGCTCAGTACGTCGTTCGCTTTGTAGGTCAGCTCACGCATACGCGCCAGGTTCTCTCTGTTTACCCAGCCGAAGGTTTCACAGTAGGACTCATTCACCATCGGATCGTGTTTCGCATCGTCTTTCAGGAACAGGTCAAACAGCGGTGGGTTGAGGATCATCCCCTCTTCCACGCCCAGACGTTTTACCAGCGAGCCAGCCGCACGGTTACGGACCACACACTCAACCGGCACCATATCCAGCTTCTTCACCAGCGCTTCGTTGTCAGAGAGCAGGGCTTCCATCTGCGTTGGGATACCGGCTTCCTGCAGTTTGGTCATGATGAAATAATTGAACTTGTTGTTAATCATTCCCTTACGGTCAAACTGTTCGATGCGCTCACCGTCCAGCGCTGACGTATCGTTACGGAATTCGAGTACCAACAGATCCGGGTTTTCGGTGCTGTAAACGGTTTTCGCTTTGCCGCGATACAACTCAGCTTTTTTCTGCATCTTGTTTAACTCCAAACGATAATGAACTGTTACTGTCGGACCGGCTGAACCGGGCCGTTAATATTTTGCCTGGCGGAATTATATGTTCCGCGGGTAAAAAACCGAAGCAATCGTTTACGTCAGACGTAAATAAAAAGGCCGGAAGTATCCGGCCTTGTGGCTTACTTGCTGAATGCGGCCTGGAACACCGCCACCAGCGCATCGTTCTGCGACTGGGTGAGCGGGTGACCTTTAGGGTCGAGGAACTGCAGGCTGCTACGGTTATCGAGGTCACCGACCTGAAGTTTGTAGTCGCCGTTTTTCAGTTCAGGATCCTTGGCACCCAGTTCGTCGAAGGTATTGCTGCCTGGCGCTTTATAAGTCACGTTCAGGCTACCCTGTGAGCGGTTGTTGTCGGTCACTTCCATACCAACGCGCTTCAGCGTTGCCGGCAGGCGCTGCCAGACCACATTGAACGGTGCACGCAGGATCAGATTAGGCAGGCCGGTATCATCGGCACCGCTCTGTACGTCAATTTGCGTTGGGCTGCGGCTGGCAGCGGCATCTTCACGTGTGGTTTCAACCTTATCCATGGTGGCGCTGATTTCGTTCAGCATCTGAGCGGTGTAACGCTGGATCTGCACTGGCGAAGTCACTACTTTATCCTGCTGCTGCAGCTCAAGCAGTTTCACCATCAGAACCTGCTGGCCTGCCTGCGGCTGCACGCTCAGCTGATAGCGGCCACGGTACTGATTATCTTCATCAGCACGGTTCCACTGTACCCAGTCGGTGGTCAGGGATTGACGCGCATCCTGACGGTCGGCAATCGGGAACTTCAGTGACTGCACCGCGTCAACAACCTGCGGCCAGATAGCGCTGCGGCTGTCGACCATCAGCGTACCGGTGTTACCGGCAAACTGGCTGCGGGTGCCGTTCATCAGTGCCAGCGTCTGTGCTGGCGGACGAATGTCCAGCTGCTTGCCTACCTGCCCATTAGGGTTGACCGACGGAATATCAAAGTCGCCATTTTGAATCGGCAGGATCATGCCAGCAGGCGCGCGCAGATCGCTAAGATCGGCTGCCTGCAGGTAGGATTCGTCACCGCTCACCTGACGCTTGTAACGCTGGTCGTTAGAACATGCTGCCAGCAGCATAACCAACGACAGTCCCACCACTTTCGCTACCGTGGACTTTTGTACTGAGTAAGCCATTAATTCTCCCTAAATTTAAAGCAGGCCAGCGTTTTTCAGTGCCTGCTCAACAACCGGACGACCGGCATCGGTCAGCGGCGTCATTGGCAGACGCAGCGTATCGGTTGCTATTAATCCTAATCGTTTCGCGGCCCATTTCACCGGGATAGGATTCGGTTCAGCAAACAGCTTGTGATGCAGATGCATCAGGCGCTGGTTCAGAATGCGCGCTTCGGCAAAGTTGCCCTGCTGCGCCAGAGCGCAAAGCTCGACCATTTCACGTGCGGCAATGTTTGCCGTAACGGAAATCACGCCGTGCCCGCCCAGGTGCATGAAGTCGAGCGAGGTGGCATCATCGCCGCTCACCAGAATAAAGTCTTCATTTACCCGCTCTTGGATCTGACTAACCCGCGATAAGTTCCCGGTGGCCTCTTTGATTCCGATAATATTTTTAATTTTGGCCAGGCGACCGACGGTTTCCGGCAGCAAATCCGTGCCGGTACGTGACGGTACGTTGTACAGCATCTGCGGCAGCTCGGTGCTTTCCGCGATGGTTTTGAAGTGCTGATACAACCCTTCCTGCGTCGGACGGTTGTAGTACGGCGTGACGGTCAGGCAGCCAACAACGCCAGAATTTTCGAAACGTTTGGTCAGAGAGACGCCTTCCGCAGTGGCGTTTGCACCGGTGCCGGCAATAACAGGGATACGGCCATCGGCCAGTTCCAGTGTCAACATCACCACGTCACCATGTTCATCATGGCTCAGGGTGGCGGACTCGCCGGTGGTTCCTACAGAAACAATTGCCGCGGTGCCGCTGGCAATATGGTAATCAATCAGTTTTTTCAGACTCGCACGGCAGACATTACCTTTGTCATCCATCGGCGTTACGAGTGCAACAATACTTCCCGTGAACATTAGCCATCCCCTCGACAAACAAGTGCTTCATGGTACGTTTGACCGTGCAGTAAAAGCAAGCGCGCAGCACGGCTCAAGCGCTTGTCAGCAGTTTTTTTTATGTTTACCTTATGGTTATTAGCATTTGCACAGGAAGATTGATTTTGTCGCAGTCATCGCAACACCATTTGGTTATCACTGCCCTTGGGGTTGACCGCCCGGGGATCGTCAATACTATCACCCGTCACGTCAGCAGCTGCGGGTGCAATATTGAAGATAGCCGGCTGGCTATGCTGGGTGACGAGTTTACCTTTATCATGCTGCTGTCCGGCAGCTGGAACGCCATCACCCTGATTGAATCGACGCTGCCGTTAAAGGGGGCAGAGCTGGAGCTGCTGATTGTGATGAAGCGCACCAGCGCCAGTACGCGACCGCCCCTGCCCGCCACGGTGTGGGTGCAGGTGGAGGTCATCGACTCCCCGCACATCATTGAGCGCTTTACCGATCTGTTTGATTCGCATCAGATGAATATTGCCGAGCTGGTGTCGCGCACACAGCCTGCACAAGAAAACCAGCCACCTTTGCTCTATATTCAGTTAACCGCCCATAGCCCGGCCAGCCAGGATGCGTCATTAATCGAGCAAGCGTTCAACCGGCTATGTACAGAACTCCATGCTCAAGGCACTATTAAGGCGGTTTCTCACCACGGCGCGTAATCCTTAACCTGCACGTGGGAAGCGCGTGAATTTTAACCCTGGTATGATGATAAAAATGGAGAGTAGTGATGAATCCACTGAAAGCCGGTGATACTGCACCGAAATTTAGCTTGCCCGACCAGGACGGCGAACAGGTAAATTTAACCGACTTCCAGGGACAGCGCGTTCTGGTATATTTCTACCCGAAAGCGATGACGCCAGGCTGTACCGTACAGGCATGCGGTCTGCGCGATAGCATGGACGAGCTGAAAAAATCCGGGGTTGAAGTATTAGGTATCAGCACCGATAAGCCGGAGAAGCTCTCACGCTTCGTCGAGAAAGAGCTGCTGAACTTCACTCTGCTGTCTGATGAAGACCATCAGGTATGCGAGCAGTTTGGTATCTGGGGCGAAAAAACCTTTATGGGCAAGACCTATGACGGCATCCACCGCATCAGTTTCCTGATCGGCACTGATGGCAAAGTTGAGAAAGTTTTCGATGATTTCAAGACCAGTAACCACCACGATATCGTGATGGATTACCTGCAGTCGGCGTGATTTGAACCTGCGGGCCGACCCGCAAACGTCGGGGCCGATCGTCTTTTCGATCGGCCCTTGATAAACCTTCTACAATTTAGCCAGTTCATCCGGCCAGGCATGCACCACCGCTTTCACCAGCGTGGCGAGCGGTATGGCAAAGAACACCCCCCAGAACCCCCATAGCCCGCCGAAAATCACCACCGACAGAATGATCACCAGCGGATGCAGGTTTACCGCTTCTGAGAACAGTATCGGCACCAGTACATTGCCATCCAGCGCCTGAATTACCAGATAGACGATAATCATGGTCCAGAAATCTCCGGACAGCCCCCACTGGCCCAGCCCCACGCCAATCACCGGAATGGTGACCGCCATTGCCCCGACGTAGGGGATCAGCACCGAGATACCGACCAGCACGCCCATCAGCAGCGCATAGTTCATACCGATAGCGAGGAAGCCAATCCAGCTGGCGATGCCGACCACCACCATCTCCAGCACCTTGCCGCGAATGTAGTTCGACACCTGCTGGTTCATCTCAACCCATACCTGCCCGGCAAGACCGCGATTGCGCGGCAGCACGCGGCGAATGGCGTCCAGCATCTGATCTTTGTCCTTCAGCAGGAAAAACACCATCAGCGGCACCAGCACCAGATAGATAGCCAGCGTCATCAGCCCAACCAGCGAAGCCAGAGAATATTTCACCAGCTGGTCGCCCATGCCGCTCAGGCGGCTGCGCAGATTTTCCACCACAATATCGATAATGCCGACATCCATCAGCGTTGGGAAACGCTCCGGCAGACGGGTAGCGAACTGATACAGCCGCGTCAGCATGGTCGGCATCTCATGGGCGAGGTTGATGCCCTGCTGCCAGGCGACCGGCACCACCACCAGCAGCAATATCAGGATCAGGGTGGCAAAGACGATCAGTACCAGCGTCACCGCCCAGGTACGCGAGCAGCCAAGCCGCTCGAGCCTGACCGTGGGCCACTCCAGCAGGAAAGCCAATACGATTGCCACCAGCAGCGGCGCCAGCAGGCCATTAAAGAAAAACAGGATGCAGAAAGCAGCGATCAGGATCGCCAGCAGCGCAATGGCCTGGGGATCGCTAAAACGGCGGCGATACCACTGCATTATAAGTTCCAGCATGGTAAGTCCTTGCCTGAGAATGAGTGGGGGAAAGTGTACCTGAAACGCAGCGCCCCTGCAGTGTCGTCTGGGGCGCTGCGCGCGAACGCTTAATGCGGAAGGGGCTGTACAACTGCAGGCTGTTCGGTGCTGTTTTTTGCCACAATCACCTGATTGCGCCCGGCGTTTTTAGCCCGGTAAAGCGCATCATCCGCCTGCTTGAAGGTGTGCTCCATGGCGACGGCATTTTTCGCGGCCCAGAATGCCACTCCGACAGAAATGGTGATATGCCCGACCTGCTCCAGATCGAACCCTTCAATACGGCAGCGCACGCGCTCCGCGATCATCATGGCCACTTCGCGATCGGCGCCCGGCAGGATCATCAGAAACTCTTCGCCGCCGTTACGACAGATGACATCAGTCTGTCTGGCCCCCTGCTGCAGCTGGCGCGCCACGGTTTTAATCACCGTATCGCCCGCATCATGACCAAAGGTGTCATTAACGCGCTTAAAGTAGTCGATATCCAGCGCCAGTACCGCGAACGACTGGCTGGTGGCCTGGAAGTATTCCAGCACCGCATTCAGGCCACGGCGATTCAGCAGTTCGGTCATCGGGTCGGTCTGCACTTCGCTTTTCAGTCGGCCGATTTTGTCCTGCATCAGGGCGATCCCCGCCAGCATTGCCCGCTTAATCTGCGAGGCTTCGTAATACCAGGAGCGGATGCTGTTGATCTCTTTCGAAACGTTTTGCGTATCCATCTGGCTGGCTTTACGCGCCAGCTGCCACAGCGGTAGCGCAATGCGCTGGGCGAGGATCAGGGCCAGAATCAGCGTCAGCAGAGCAAACGGCACCGAATGTTTCAGCACCTGCAGCAGCAGGCTGTTGAGCGGCGCCAGCGTAGCCAGCCTCGGCTTGAGCGTGACGATGGTCCAGCCAGCGGTCGGGACGTTAGCGTAACCTGCCAGCATCGCCTCACCATTATCAGCGCTAACTTCCCTGTTGCCGTTGCTGGCTTTGCTGCGCTGGTCATTGCTGATTAACGGGTTGATGGTTTTGCCGACCATCTGACGGTCCTGGTGATACAGCACCTGATTTTTACCGTCGATGACGTACAGCGTTGAGCCATCACGATAGAACTGCTCACCGAGCAGCACGTTCAGAATGCTTTTTTTCTTCAGATAGATAGAGCCGCCAACATAGCCGAGATACGTGCCGGTTTTTGACCAGATCGGCCAGGAGACAAACACCAGCAGATTATTGGCGGCAGACATGCTCGGCTGGCTGATCAGCGGTTTGCGCTCGGCCAGCGCCTGTTTTGCCGCAGCTGAACTGAGGTGCATGCCCTTCAGCATCAGTGATTCCGGCGAAATAGCGCGCACCCAGCCGTTAGCATCAACAATCACCACCGAGTTAAAGCTGTTGGTTTGCTCGCGCAGGCGATCCACTTCCTGCTGTAGCCTGTCGTCATCTTCCAGCCCGCTGCCCAGCACTTTAGCGCTGTAAGAGAGCTGTGATTGCGCCAGCTGGAAAAACACCTCGGTGGTCGACGCCAGCTTGGTGGCGTAAACCCGGTTGGCTTCCAGCGTATTACCGATCAGCACATCGCGCTGCACACGCCAGCTGGCGTACAGAGAATTGGCGAGAGTGATCACAATGCTGGCGACCGCCAGCAAGGTTATTAGCGTGCGCAAGTCCGTTTTGGGGCGGGTAAGCCTCAGCATGGACTCACCTCGGTGAGAAGCATCATCATCAGCGCCTTATAATTTTTTATGCGCGTTGATACCCAAAAAATTTCATGTTGCAGGAAGGCGGCAAGTGAGGGGATCCCCGGGAGCTTACTCCAGTAAGTGACCGGGGTGAGCGAGTGCAGCCAACACACCTGCAGCGTGCAAGATGGAGGGTATGTTTAAAAGTGCGAGTTATGCCCTGGTAAAGCACCTGCCAATTGTACACCTCTCAGCCATTTTGGGAATAATCTGACGCTATCAGGGCCAGGAAATATTTCACTTAAATCGAAAAAGGAATTTATCAGAAGAAGCGGGCCAGTTGGCCCGCAGCGCGGGGTTACATTGACAGGAAGGCGTAGCCCTGGTTTTCGAGGGTGGAAACGGTCGTCGGGCTGGAGAGCGCATGGGTAACGGATTTATCAATCCACTCGGGTTTATAGTGGTGGAAAGCCACGGACTGGTCGCACACCGATACGTCCACGCCCTTCTCGCGCAGCGCAGCAATCAGCTTCAGGTTCGGGTTATCCATACCGAACTGCTTATGATACTGCTCGTTGTTCAGCATTGCTGGCGTGCCGTCGCCGGTGACCGAAACCACAAACTTCAGTTTTTCTGCTGGAACGCCGGAAGCCACGTACAGATTAACCACGCGCGCCACGCGCTCCAAACCGAGGTTCGGATCGTTCGGGCCGTTCTCCGCTTTGGTTATCTGGAAGACGATTTTATTGCTGTCGTTGACGTTCGGCTTGTAAGCCACGTTCGGCTCGTAGTGCATTTTGCCATAGCCTTCAATCGCTGGCGTCGACCAGAAACCCGCCGGGTCGCTGGCCGGATCGGCACGACTGGCAATTTTATCGATCAGTTCAGGCGCTTTAGAAAAGCTGGCGCCGACAAAACCAGCTACAGCCGCAATCAGGACATAAGAAACCACAGGACGCATAACCACTTCTCCGTAAGAGCACAGTAATGAGTGAGATATAACACAGGCTTTAGGGAAAGCTTTACCGGCTATTTTCCGCCTGGTGGCTTATTAGTTTCATATTGAAATAATATGCATTTACTACTGTATAGCTAAAATGACCTTTCCTGACTTCATTAGTGATGCCAATAAAGCCAATGTAATCCGTAGGGTCGAGGCATGCCTCGACCTTAATTGAAAGGTTCAGGCATGCCTGAACCCTATGTCTGTTTTAATCGCTGGATCTGATGATTTACTCATCATGCGATGCCGATAAAATTTAATTTAAGTAATAGAAAATTTTACGGCAACCGCCTCGGGCAATTTTTCAGAGTAACCCCTATCAAACGGCATGCCACTATCAGTAAATTTGAATAAATTTACCTAACTTTAAACAAAGAGGGGCAATGCCCCGACAACTTCTTTAACGCCAGCAGTCGATTAGTGCTGCGGCTGGCTATCCGCTGCGTTCAGTTTTTTACCGCAAAATCCCACCCTGCACGCCCCGGCAGGTGCAACAGCGGTAATTAAGGCATTTCATTCCCCACGGGCACTGGTTAAGATGGCTTCTTAGTGTGGCTATCTTATGCCCGCAGAAGAACATTTCGGCACTTTGCCGGTCAAAATCTGGACTTCCTTGTTAGGGATTGCGATATGTTAATCCGATTCAACCGAGGCCTGCTGGCTTCCCTGATAGTGACGCTGCTCGCAGCCCAGACGCTGCCAGCACGTGCGGACGTGAGCGATAATCTACCGGATATTGGCACCACCGCGGGCGGAACCCTGTCGATTAATCAGGAACTGGCAATGGGCGATTTCTACGTGCGCCAGCTGCGCGCCAGTGCGCCAATCATCAATGACCCGCTGTTAAATCAGTATATTAACGGCCTCGGCCAGCGCCTGGTGTCCCATGCCTGGTCAGTCAAAACCCCGTTCCATTTCTTCCTGATCCGTAATGATGAAATTAACGCCTTCGCCTTCTTCGGCGGCAATGTGGTGCTGCACTCTGCGCTGTTCCGCTACGCCGATAATGAAAGCCAGCTGGCTTCGGTAATGGCGCACGAAATCTCGCACGTGACCCAGCGCCATCTGGCGCGTGCGATGGAAGATCAGCAGCGCAACGCCCCGCTTACCTGGGTGGGTGCGCTGGGTTCAATTCTGCTGGCGATGGCCAGCCCGCAGGCCGGAATGGCGGCGCTGACCGGCACGCTGGCCGGAACTCAGCAGGGGATGATCAGCTTTACCCAGCAGAACGAACAGGAAGCCGACCGTATTGGCATTCAGGTGCTTCAGCGCTCCGGATTTGACCCGGAAGCCATGCCAAACTTTCTGCAAAAGCTGGCGGATGAGTCGCGCTTCGCCTCCAAACCACCGGAAATACTGCTGACGCACCCGCTGCCCGACAGCCGCCTCGCCGATGCGCGCAACCGTGCCAATCAGATGAAGCCGGTAGTGGTGCAATCCTCACAGGATTTCTATATGGCAAAAGTCAGGGCGCTGGGCATGTTCTCCACCGGGCAGAACCAGCTAAATGACGATCTGCTGACCCCACTGTCGCACGGCAACAGCCGTGAACAGGCCGCCGCGCACTATGGTAAAGCCGTGCTGTTGCTGGGCGAGAATAAATTTGCCGAAGCGCGCAATATCATCACCCCGCTGCTGGCAAAGCAGCCGGATAACGTCTGGTATCTCGATATCATGACCGACATTGATATCGGGCTGAAACAGCCGCAGCAGGCCATTAACCGCCTGCTGGCGGTGAAAGGCGTCAATACGATCCCGGTATTGCAGATCAACCTGGCGAACGCCTATGTCGAAGCGAAACAGCCTGCTAATGCCAGCAAAGTACTGTACCGCTACACCTGGGCAAATAAGGACGATCCTAACGGCTGGGACCTGCTGGCTCAGGCTTCTGCCGCGCAGGGTCTGAGCGATGAAGAGCAGGCCGCGCGCGCCGAGAGCCTGGCGCTGGCCGGCCAGCTCGACCAGGCGATCCGCAGCCTGAGCAGCGCCAGCGCCGCCGTGCCGCTTGGCAGCCTGAAACAGGCGCGTTACGACGCCCGTATCGATCAGCTGCGCCATTTACAGGAACGTTTCCGCCAGTATCAGAAATCATAAGGAGAGGATGAATGGCTGAAGTACAGATTTACCACAATCCACGCTGCTCCAAAAGCCGCGAAACCCTGGCGCTGCTGCAGGCGCACGGCATTGAACCCGAAGTGATCCTCTACCTGGAGACGCCACCGGATAGCGCCACGCTGCAAGCGCTCCTGCAGCAGCTGGGTTTCAGCAGCGCACGCCAGCTCATGCGTCATAAAGAGGAAGCTTACAAAGCGGCCGGACTCGGGGATATTAGCCTGAGCGAGCAGCAGCTGCTGGCGGCGATGGTGGCAGAACCGAAGCTGATTGAGCGGCCAATTGTGGTGGCCAACGGCCAGGCGCGCATCGGCCGCCCGCCTGAGCAGGTGCTGGAGATTTTATTGCGTTCTAAAGGCTGAGGGCTTCTTTAACAAACGGGATGGTCAGCTTGCGCTGAGCGCTGATTGATGCGCGATCCAGCTGATCGAGCGTCAAAAACAGCGTGCGCATCTCACGATCGAGACGTTTAAGCAGGAAGCGGCCAACGTCTTCCGGCAGTTCGAATCCGCGCAGGCGGGCACGCAGCTGTAGCGCCTGCAGCTTATCTTCGTCGGAGAGCGGCTGCAGTTTATAGATCTGGCCCCAGTCGAGGCGCGAAGCCAGATCGGCCAGCTTGAGGTTAAGCTGGCGCGGTGGGCGATCCCCGGTGATCAGCAGCCGGGTTTTTCCAGTTTCCAGAATGCGGTTATACAGGTCGAAGATCGCCATCTCCCAGGGTTCATCCCCGGCAATGCACTCAATATTATCGATGCAGATCAGCGCCAGCTGCTCCATGCCGTCCAGCACTTCCGGCACAAACCAGGTGCGCTTATCCAGCGGCACATAGCCCACCGCTTCGCCTTTGGCCGACAGTTCCGCGCAGGCCGCGTGCAGCAGATGGCTGCGCCCGCCACCTTCACGTGACCAGAAATAGAAGTAGCTACCGTGTTCCTGATGCAGAGCGCCCTGCAGCGCAGCCAGCAGCGACGGATTTTCCCCCGGCCAGAAGCTGGCGAAGGTTTCGTCGTCGGGCAGGTAAAGTGGCAATGAAAGCTGTGCCGGCGTGTTCAGAATCACCTCAGGGTTTTGGCAGGCAGAAATCGCGAAAAATTCTAACACAACTCGGTCAGGATCATGAAACGCTTAGCGGTCAGCGATCGTCGCGGATCGTCACAATACGCGGCAAAAAGTGCGATTAGCGCTTACTGGATAGCATAATGGTTTAAAAATCATTAGCCTTGGGCCAGTTTTTTTATTCAATAACATGGAGTCGTTATATGCCGGTCACCCGCAAAATTCGCCTGAGTATCCTCACTGCCGGCCTGTTAGCCTGTCTCGCAAGCCAGGCCACCGAGCTGCAGCACTGGCCGCAGCCGCAGGCGGACAAACTGAATCAGCTGATCGAACAGCATCGTAACAAAGGCAACTATGCGGTGTTCGATATGGATAACACCACCTATAAGAACGATCTGGAAGAGGCGTTAATACCGTGGCTGGAGAATCAGAAACTGCTGACGCGGGAGACGCTCGATCCTGCGCTTAAGCTGATCCCTTTCAACGACCTGCCGGGCAAACCCGAGAGCCTTTACAGCTATTATCACCGCCTTTGTCATATTGATGAGCTGATTTGCTATCCCTGGGCAGCACAGATTTTTTCCGGTTTTACTTTGCAGCAGCTGAAGCAGCAGGTGGATGCCATGCTGGCGCAGCAGGCGGCTATCCCGGCCTCCCTTAATCAGGAGGGTCAGCAGATCATTACGGCGGTAGAGCCGCCGAGAATGCTGCGCGGCATGCAGGAGCTTTTTGCCAAACTGCAGGAGAACGGTATCCGCGTGTATATCATGAGCGCCGCACATGAGGAGCTGGCGCGCATGGTGGCTAGCGACCCTCACTATGGCTATAACGTTAAAGCGGAAAATGTATTAGGTATCAATACCCTGCTACGAAATACCGTCACTGGCGAACTCACGACCGCACGCAAACAGATCCGCGAGGGCCGCTACCGGCCCGAACAGAATCAGCAGTTGCAGATGACCTCCTATCTGATGAACCCAATGACCTGGTATGAAGGTAAAGCGGGCAGCATGCTGGCGTACATCGATCAGTGGCGCAAACCGATTCTGGTTGGCGGAGACACCCTCTATTCAGATACTTACATGCTGCTCAACAGCACTGATGTGGCCAGCGGCGGGCAGCGACTGTGGATTAGCCGCAGTGACAATACGCGTAAAAAGCTCGATGGGCTGATTAAAAAGATGGTCAGTGAGCAACAGCAGGCAGGGGTAACCCCTGATGCCGATAAAAACTGGATAGTGGTGCAGCAGCAGCGGCTGGAATAGTCGTTACGTTAAGGGCGAGCATAAAGCTCGCCCTTACAATCCCTTACTTACCGTCCGTGCGTTCGTCAGGGACGTCGATCACCTCTTCTTCGCGGCTGCACAGGCTGATCACCTTGAAGATCAGGCTAAGCCCAACGCCCACTACGGTCGCCAGCGCCATGCCTTTCAGCTCAGCCGCGCCAATATGCACCTTCGCCCCGCTTACGCCGATAATCAGGATCACCGAGGTGAGGATCAGGTTCTGCGCTTTGTTGTAATCCACTTTCGACTCAATCAGCACGCGGATACCGGAAGCGCCGATCACCCCATACAGCAGCAGCGAAACGCCGCCCATTACCGGCACCGGGATCGCCTGAATAGCCGCCGCCAGCTTGCCCACGCAGGAGAGCAGGATCGCCAGTATCGCCGCGCCGCCGATCACCCAGGTGCTGTACACGCGGGTGATCGCCATTACGCCAATATTCTCGCCGTAGGTGGTATTCGGCGTGGAGCCGAAGAAGCCGGAGAAAATGGTCGAGACGCCGTTGGCAAACATCGAACGATGCAGGCCCGGATCTTTCAGCAGATCTTTTTTCACGATGTTGGCCGTGACCACCAGGTGACCGATATGCTCGGCAATCACCACCAGCGCCGCTGGCAGGATGGTAAAGATGGCATACCACTCAAAGCGCGGGGTGTAGAACGTTGGCAGCGCAAACCAGTGGGCTTCACGCACCGGCGTCCAGTCGACGATGCCCATGCCATAAGAGAGCGCGTAACCAACCAGCACGCCGATCAGAATCGGGATAATCGCCATAAAGCCGCGGAACATCACCGAACCGAAGATAGTCACGCCCAGCGTCACCATCGAGATAATCACGGTTTTACTGTCGGGTGAAGTGCCATCCGCCGGCAGCAGACCGGCCATATTTGCCGCCACGCCCGCCAGTTCCAGCCCGATAACCGCCACAATCGCGCCCATGGCTGCCGGGGGAAACATCACGTCCAGCCAGCCGGTACCGGCCTTTTTGACAATCAGCGCCACCAGGCAGAACAGCACGCCGCACATGATAAAACCGCCCAGCGCCACTTCATAGCCCAGCGGCAGCAGCAACAGCACCGGGGAGATAAAGGCGAAGCTGGAACCGAGGTAGGCCGGGATTTTACCTTTACAGATAAACAGATACAGCAGCGTGCCGATACCGTTGAACAACAGTACCGTGGCCGGGTTGATATGGAACAGGATCGGCACCAGCACGGTGGCGCCAAACATAGCGAACAGGTGTTGGAAGCTAAGTGGAATGGTTTGCAGCAGCGGTGGCCGCTCGCTTACGCCAATTGCGCGACGCGTCATGATGTTGTTACCCCTTGAGTTTGCCTTTGCTATAAAAAAACCGACTCTGCGGTCGGTTTAACGCTTGCGGGTCGGGCGTGCCCGCCCCCTACAAAACACATCAGATAAAATGCTGATTGAACCCGGTACATTTTGTCGTAGCTTTCGGGTCGGGCGCGCCCGCCCCCTACAAAACACATCAGATAAAATGCTGATTGAACCCGGTAGATTCTGTCGTACGGGCGAGGCATGCCTCGCCCGTAGCAAAATTATTTAGTACCAAAAATCTTATCGCCGGCATCGCCCAGGCCAGGGATAATATAACCCTTCTCGTTCAGGCCCTGGTCGATGGACGCGGTGTACACTTCCACATCCGCGTGCGCTTTCTCCAGCGCCGCCAGCCCTTCCGGTGCCGCAACCAGCACCAGCACCTTGATGCTGGTACAGCCCGCTTTCTTCAGCAGGTCGATGGTGGCGATCATCGAACCACCGGTTGCCAGCATGGGGTCTACCACCAGCGCCATGCGCTCTTCAATGTTGGAGACCAGCTTCTGGAAATAGGGCACCGGCTCCAGCGTCTCTTCATCACGATAGACGCCAACCACGCTGATGCGCGCACTCGGTACGTGCTCCAGCACCCCTTCCATCATGCCGAGACCGGCACGCAGGATTGGCACCACGGTAATTTTCTTACCTTTGATCTGATCGATTTCTACCGGACCGTTCCAGCCTTCGATAGTGACCTTTTCAGTTTCCAGATCGGCGGTGGCTTCATAAGTCAGCAGACTTCCCACTTCTGACGCGAGTTCACGGAAACGTTTGGTGCTTACGTCATGTTCACGCATCAGACCCAGTTTATGTTTGACCAGCGGGTGTTTGACTTCCACGATCTTCATTGTTGTACTCCCGGAGTGTTAAGCTGCAAAAAAAAATCGCGAGATTATAGCGCCATTTAGGCGCGGCGCCATATGACTTAGTGCAATAGTTTGCACACCCTCAGCATTATTCCTAAGGATTAGCTAAAATCCGGCTATCTGCAATGCGTGCAAGAAGGCACTCGCAAACGTTTGCCTGCACTGTTAGAATTGCGGCGCTTTATTTTTACCACCACACCAACCGCAAACCGCGTGGGGATTCGCAGTGACCGACAAAACCTCTCTCAGCTATAAAGACGCCGGCGTAGATATCGATGCGGGTAATGCTTTAGTCGACCGTATCAAAGGCGTAGTGAAAAAGACTCGTCGCCCGGAAGTGATGGGTGGACTGGGCGGTTTCGGTGCGCTTTGTGCACTGCCGCAAAAATACCGCGAACCGATTCTGGTTTCCGGCACTGACGGCGTCGGCACCAAGCTGCGTCTGGCGATGGACCTGAAACGCCACGATACCATCGGTATCGACCTGGTCGCGATGTGCGTTAACGATCTGGTGGTTCAGGGTGCTGAGCCCCTGTTTTTCCTTGATTATTATGCCACCGGCAAACTGGATGTGGATACCGCAGCCAGCGTTATCACCGGCATCGCTGAAGGCTGTTCACAGTCTGGCTGTGCGCTGGTAGGCGGCGAAACCGCTGAAATGCCGGGCATGTACCACGGCGAAGACTACGACGTGGCCGGCTTCTGCGTCGGTGTGGTTGAGAAATCCGAAATCATCGACGGCAGCAAAGTGACCGATGGCGACGTGCTGATTGCCCTGGGTTCCAGCGGCCCGCACTCTAACGGCTACTCGCTGGTGCGTAAGATTCTGGAAGTCAGCAACACTGACCCGGAAACCACGACGCTTGCAGGCAAATCACTCTCTGACCACCTGCTGGCACCGACCCGCATCTACGTGAAAAACATCCTGAGCCTGATCGAACAGGTTGATGTTCACGCCATCGCCCACCTGACCGGCGGCGGCTTCTGGGAAAACATCCCGCGCGTCCTGCCGGATAACACCCAGGCCGTGCTCGAAGAGTCAAGCTGGGAGTGGCCAGCGGTGTTTGGCTGGATGCAGCAGGCGGGTAACGTTAGCAGCTTCGAAATGTACCGCACCTTCAACTGCGGCGTCGGCATGGTGATCGCGCTGAGCGCGGCTGAAGCCGATAAGGCCGTAAAGCTGATGAATGATGCCGGCGAGAAAGCGTGGAAAATCGGCGTGATCAAAGCCTCTGACTCTGAAGAACGTGTGGTTATTAACGCATGAAGCGCATAGTCGTGCTGGTTTCCGGTAATGGAAGCAACTTACAGGCAATCCTGGACGCCTGCCAGCAGGGACGGATCAACGGCAGCGTCGCTGCCGTTTTCAGCAACAAAGCTGAGGCTTTTGGGCTGGAACGCGCGCGCGCAGCAGAAGTGCCGGCGCATGCGCTGGCGGCTGCGCAATTTGCTGACCGCGCCGCGTTTGATCGTCAGCTGATGCTGGAGATCGACGCCTATGCGCCCGATCTGGTGGTCTTAGCCGGCTATATGCGCATCCTCAGCGCCGAATTCGTCCAGCGCTACGCCGGACGGATGCTGAATATCCACCCTTCCCTGCTGCCCAAATATCCCGGTCTGCACACCCATCGCCAGGCGATTGAAAATGGCGATGAAGAGCATGGCACCTCGGTGCATTTTGTCACGGAAGAGCTGGACGGCGGTCCGGTGATTTTGCAGGCGAAAGTGCCGGTATTCAGCGACGACAGCGAAGAGGATGTCACGGCGCGCGTGCAGCATCAGGAACACGCGATCTACCCGTTGGTGGTGAGCTGGTTTGTTGATGGTCGTCTGGCGATGCGCGAGGGTGCGGCGTGGCTGGACGGCCAGCAACTGCCTGTTGAAGGGCATGCGTTCGAATAAGCGTTTGCGGGTCGGGCATGCCCGACCCCTAGCCATATCTGCCGGTAATATAATCTTCCGTACGGCGCTGACGCGGCGCAGTAAACAGTTCGTCGGTCAGACCAAACTCCACCACACTTCCCTGATGCATAAACGCGGTATAGTCCGACACGCGGGCAGCCTGCTGCATGTTATGGGTGACCAGAATCAGCGTGAAGTGCTGCTTCAACGTGCTCATCAGCTCCTCAATCACCAGCGTGGAGATGGGATCGAGCGCCGACGTTGGCTCATCCAGCAGTAAGATTTCTGGCTCAATCGCTATCGCCCGGGCGATCACCAGCCGCTGCTGCTGCCCGCTGGAGAGCGTCAGCGCATTCTGCCACAGATTATCTTTCACTTCCGGCCACAGTGCCGCCGCCCGCAGCGCCCGCTCCACCGCTTCATCCAGTACGCGTCGGTCACGCACGCCCTGCAGGCGCAGGCCATACACCACGTTGTCATAGATGGTTTTGGGGAACGGGTTAGGACGCTGGAACACCATCCCCACGCGGCGGCGCAGCGCTGAGAGATCCTGCTGCGGGGCGAGGATTGAGTGCTGCTGCAGCCGAATATCCCCTTCGATACGGCAGCCGTCAATCGTATCATTCATGCGGTTAAAGCAGCGCAGCAGGGTCGATTTGCCGCAGCCTGAGGGGCCGATTAACGCGGTGATGCGATTTTTCGGCACCCGCAGGCTGATGGCATTCAGGGCGGGTTTTTTCCCGTACCACAGGCTGAGTTTATCCAGCTCCAGCGCGGTATCCGCATCGTCAAAGGTGACATTGGTCATAAAGAATTCCGTGTTAATGCATCAGCGCACGGTAGCGCTCGCGCAGACGATGGCGCAGGACCATCGCCATTAAATTTAAGCCCAGAATCAGCAATACCAGCAGCAGCGCGGTGGCAAACACCAGCGGGCGGTCAGCTTCGGCATTGGGGCTTTGAAAAGCCAGATCGTAAATCTGAAAGCCGAGATGCATAAATTTACGATCGAGATGTAAATAAGGGAACAGTGAGTCAATCGGCAGCTCGGGCACCATCTTCACCACGCCGACCAGCATCAGCGGCGCGGTCTCCCCGGCGGCGCGCGCGACGGCCAGAATCAGCCCGGTCAGCATCGCCGGTAACGCCAGCGGCAGCGTGACGTGCCACAGGGTCTCTGCCCGCGTTGCGCCGAGCGCGAGGGAGCCCTGGCGCAGCGAGGGCGGAATGCGCGACAGCCCCTCTTCGGTGGCAACAATTACCACCGGCAGGGTCAGCAGAGCCAGCGTCAGCGAAGCCCACAGCAGCCCCGGTGTACCAAAGGTCGGGTTCGGCAACGACGAGGCGAAGAACAGGCGGTCGAGGCTACCGCCCATCAGCCAGACAAAGAACCCGAGGCCAAACACGCCATAGACAATCGACGGCACGCCGGCCAGATTAACCACGGCAATGCGCACCAGCCGCGTCAGCAGGTTGCGCCCGGCGTACTCGTGCAGCCAGACGGCGGCAATCACGCCGAGCGGCATCACCACCACCGACATCAGCAATACCATCAGCACGGTGCCAAAGATCGCCGGGAAGATGCCGCCGTCGCCCTGGCTGTCACCTTTAGCGTCGCTGACGAAGTGCCATAGCTGGCTGCCGAAATGCTGCCACTTCTGCGCCAGCGTCATGGCATTCGGCTGCCAGGCAGCGACAATCTGCGCCAGGGAGATCGGATGCTGCACGCCGCCTGCATCGCGCAACAGCAGCACGGTACTGTTACTTTCACGCTGCAGTGCCGACAGACGTGCGGCCTGGCGGCCAAACTGGCGCTGCAGTTCGGCACGGTCTGCCTCATACATCGACTGCGCCTCCGCCGTGTAGCGCTGCTCGTCGCGCTGCTTCTGCCGCTGGCGCTCCAGCTCTTCCATCTGCGCATTTAGCCGCGCCATATTCACCCGGCGCAGCTTTTCCGCTTCCTCGATACGCTGGCGCGTCTGCACTAAACGCTGCTGCAGCGCCTGGCCGAGATCCTGTGCCGTCAGCGGCTGGTTATCTTCCAGCAGGCCGTCAAACCAGCCGTAGGCGTTGCCGCCGCTGCGCCGCTGCAGCACGATCGCCTGGCCCGGCTTATCCTGCTGCACAATCTGGCTGGAGAGAAGAGTGTGAAAATCCGGCGCGTTAAAATCGCGGTTGCCGGTTTTGATCAGATAGCGCGTAACCTGTTCCGGCGTCTCCCCTACCAGCGGCTGCCCGCTGGCCAGAAGCTGCTGGCGCGAGACCGTCTGCTGTTGCGCCACTTCGCCCAGCATCTGCACCTCACCGTGCGCCGTTTTCAGCGTGAACTGCACCAGCGGCTGCGGCCAGAAATAGCGCAGCCCCTGCCAGGCCAGCAGCGCAATCAACAGCAGGAAAGCCAGCAGGCTGAGCGCTACCGCGCCGCCGGTCAGCCAGCGCCAGCGGTGATTATTGCGTGCCGCGTTGATCATCCCTGAATCTCCTGCTGGCTGTAACGCTGGCGCAGGCGCTGACGCACCATCTCCGCAAGGGTATTGACCACCAGGGTGAACACCAGCAGCACCAGCGCAGACAGGAACAGAATACGATAGTGAGCGCTACCCGCCGCGGCTTCAGGCATCTCCACCGCCACGTTCGCTGCCAGCGAGCGCAGCCCCTCGAACAGGCCGCCGTGCGTCACCGGAGTATTGCCTGTCGCCATCAGCACGATCATGGTTTCTCCTATCGCGCGACCAAAGCCAATCATTAATGCGGCAAAGATGCCGGAGGAAGCTCCCGGCAGCACCACGCGCGTCAGGGTTTGCCACTGCGTCGCCCCCAGCGCCAGCGAGCCTTGCCCGAGTTCCGCCGGAACGCTGAAGATGGCATCTTCCGCCAGGGTAAAGATCAGCGGCACCAGCGCAAAGCCCATCGCCACCCCGGCCACCAGCAGATTGCGCTGCTGATAACGGGTGCTGATGACGTCAGCCAACTGCTGCCCCCACAGCGCCTGGGTGACCAGCGGCACCAGCCACAGCGTTGCCGCGGCGGTCAGCAGCAGGACCGGCAGCAGGATCAGCACTTCACGCCCTTCGGACAGCCAGCGCTTGCGCCAGTGCGCCGGTAATTTTTGCATTGCCCAGCCGCACAGCAGCAGCACGGCGGCCAGCGCCAGCGGCAGCAGCAGCACGCCGGGAAGCCTGTCGGCAATACGCGGCGCCAGCCACAACCCGGCGATCAGGCCGATCACCACGCTGGGCAGCGCCCCCATCATCTCGATGGCCGGTTTGACCCAGCGCCGCAGTGCCGGCGTCATAAACCAGGCGGTGTACATCGCCGCTGCCAGCGCCAGCGGCGTGGCAAACAGCATCGCCAGCCCGGCGGCTTTCAGGGTTCCCACCACCATCGGCACCAGGCTGTATTTCCCCTGATAGTAGTCATTGGCAGAGGTCGACTGCCAGACATAGTCCGGGGAAGGATAGTGCTCGTACCAGACTTTCTGCCACAGGCTACGCCAGCTGATGTCCGGCCATGGATTGGTCAGCTGAAAGTGCTGCCAGCGCCCGTCCCGCTCCACCAGCAGCCCATCGCCTTCCGGAGAGAACTGCGCTCGGGTGATACCCGGTGTGAGCTGATGGCTGAGGATGGCTCCCTGCTGCTTGCTGGCAAACAGCTTAAGCTCGCCCTGCGGGCTAAGCGTGGCAAACACCCGGCGGTGTGCTTCAGTGACGATCAGCGGCTGCCACTCTGCCCCGGCAAAACGGCGGATCTGGCGCAGGTGCGGGCCACTCGGGCTGGCGATATCAAACCACTGGCTGATGCCGTCTTCATCGGCGATCAGTAGCGAACTGCCGCCGCTCAGCATCGCGATGCTTTTCACCGGCTGCGTCAGCGTCAGCACGTCGCGCAGTTGAGGCGCGCCGCTGCCGATGTTCCAGACGCGCAGCTGTGAACCGGCCAGCGCAAACAGCAGGCGGCCATCCGGTGACAGCAGCAGCTGGCTGACGTCGCGGATGTCCAGACGATAATTTTGTGCAGGGAGCTGGGATTGCAGCTGCCATAGCGTGATATGGTCGGGAGTCGCCAGCGCCACCTGCCAGCGGTTTTCACCACTTTGCGCCAGGCTGAACTGGTTGATGGTCGTTTCACCGCTGGAGAGCGGCAGATCGCCCAGCGGGAACTTCCAGCGCGGCGCTTCACCGGGGATAAACTCAGGTTTTACCAGCACCATTGAGCCCTGTGCTGACAGCAGCAGCGTGCTGCCGTTATCGCTACTGCTGCTGGCTCTGACCGCGCTGCGCATTAGCGGGAACGGGCTCATCGGCGGCTCCGCATTCAGCGGGATAAAATAGCCGTTGCCCTGATTATCAATGCGCCAGCCCCATTGCTGCTGCCGGTCCATCCCCAGCGCAACCGCAGGCTGATGTTGCCACAGTTTGATTTCGTTTCCGGCGTGGATCGCGGGGGAGACGAACAGCGGAACGACGACCCAAATCAGCCAGAAAAACAGCAGCATCATTACCAGTAGAATGGCCACACCGCATGCCGTGACCACGCGCCGCGTCAGCCGATCGATAAAGCGGCGGCGCCCGGCGTTGTCGTGAACAGGGATTGGGCGGTCAGTCATATCAACGTGGGTTTCCATTGTGCTTCGAAGCCGCTATGTTGCCCGTATGTAGTTAATAAGACAATCAACATTCACCGGGCGTTGGACAATGCTGCCATACTCTCGCCATAATGTTGCAGAACAATGGATACCTTCATCCTGAATCAGCCAACGGAGTAAAAATGGGTCAGGAAAAGCTGTATATAGAGAAAGAGTTAAGTTGGTTATCCTTCAATGAACGCGTGTTGCAGGAAGCTGCCGATAAAACTAACCCGCTGATTGAGCGTATGCGCTTTCTGGGTATCTATTCCAATAATCTGGAAGAGTTTTATAAAGTCCGCTTTGCAGACCTGAAACGCCGCATTCTGATCGGCGAGGAGCAAGGCTCCCCAAATACGCCGCGCCACCTGCTAAAAAAAATCCAGGCGCGCGTACTGAAAGCCGATCAGGAGTTCGACAGCCTCTACAATGACCTGCTGCTGGAGATGGCGCGTAACCAAATCTTCCTGATTAATGAACGCCAGCTCTCCCCCAATCAGCAGAGCTGGCTGCGCCACTACTTTAAGCACCATCTGCGCCAGCACATTACTCCGATCCTGATTAACCACGACACTGACCTGATTGAGTTCCTGAAAGACGACTACACCTATCTGGCAGTGGAGATTATTCGCGGCGAAGATATTCGCTATGCGCTGCTGGAGATCCCCTCCGATAAAGTGCCGCGCTTCGTTAATCTGCCACCGGAGACGCCGCGCCGCCGCAAGCCGATGATCCTGCTGGATAACATCCTGCGCTACTGCCTGGGCGATATTTTCCGTGGCTTCTTCGACTACGACGCGCTTAACGCCTACTCGATGAAGATGACGCGCGATGCGGAATATGATTTGGTCACCGAGATGGAGTCGAGCCTGCTGGAGCTGATGTCTTCCAGCCTGAAGCAGCGCCTGACGGCCGAACCCGTGCGCTTTGTTTATCAGCGCGATATGCCGGATGCCATGGTGCAAATGCTGGGTAAAAAGCTCAACATCACCAACTATGACTCGATTGTTCCCGGCGGCCGCTACCATAATTTTAAAGACTTTATTGGCTTCCCAAACGTGGGCAAAGCGAACCTGGTCAATAAACCGCTGCCGCAGCTGCGCCATATCTGGTTTGACCGCTTCCGCAATGGCTTTGACGCCATCCGTAATCGCGATGTGCTGCTCTACTACCCTTATCACACCTTTGAGCACGTGCTGGAGCTGCTGCGCCAGGCCTCCTTTGACCCAGCGGTGCTGGCGATCAAAATCAATATCTACCGCGTGGCGAAAGACTCACGCATTATCGATGCGATGATCCACGCCGCCTATAACGGCAAGAAAGTCACCGTGGTGGTGGAGCTTCAGGCGCGCTTCGATGAAGAGGCCAATATTCACTGGGCCAAGCGGCTGACCGAAGCCGGCGTGCATGTGATCTTCTCCGCGCCTGGCCTGAAGATTCACGCCAAGCTGTTCCTCATTTCGCGCCATGAAAACGGCGAGATTGCGCGCTATGCGCATATCGGCACCGGTAACTTTAACGAAAAAACCGCGCGTATTTATACCGACTACTCGCTGCTGACCGCCGATGCGCGTATCACCAACGAAGTGCGCCGGGTGTTTAACTTTATCGAAAACCCGTATCGCCCGGTAACTTTCGAACATCTGATGGTCTCGCCGCAGAACTCGCGCAAGATGCTGTATCAGCTGATTGATAATGAGATCGCCAATGCGCAGAAAGGCATTCCTGCCGGTATCACGCTGAAGATTAACAACCTGGTCGACAAAGGCCTGGTGGACCGCCTTTATACCGCGTCCAGCGTGGGTGTGAAGGTCGAACTGCTGGTGCGCGGCATGTGCTCGCTGATCCCGAATCTGGAAGGCATCAGCGAAAATATTCGCGTTATTAGTATTGTCGACCGCTACCTGGAACACGATCGCGTCTATATTTTTGATAACGGCGGCGATAAAAAAGTGTTCCTCTCGTCCGCTGACTGGATGACACGCAACATCGATTATCGCATCGAAGTGGCCGTCGCCATCCTTGACCCTATTCTGAAACAGCGCATCCTGGATATTATCGCCATCCTGTTAAGTGATACGCTGAAGGCCCGTTTCGTCGATAAAGAGTTGAGCAACCGCTATGTTCCACGCGGTAACCGCCGCAAGGTGCGCGCCCAGCTGGCCATCTACGATTACATTAAATCACTTGAGCAACCTGATTAATCACTATGCCAATTTCCCATAAAAGTACGCCGAAACCGCAGGAATTTGCTGCCATCGACCTGGGTTCGAACAGTTTTCACATGGTGATTGCCCGCGTAGTGGACGGGGCGATGCAGGTGCTTGGCCGTCTGAAGCAGCGCGTGCACCTGGCTGACGGGCTGGACAGTAACAACGTGCTGAGCGAAGAAGCCATCGAGCGCGGACTGACCTGCCTGGCGCTGTTTGCAGAACGTTTGCAGGGCTTCAGCCCGGCCAATGTCACCATCGTCGGCACCCATACCCTGCGCCAGGCGGTTAACGCCGAAGATTTCCTGCAGCGTGCCGCCGACGTTATCCCCTACCCGATTGAGGTGATCTCCGGCCACGAAGAAGCGCGCCTGATCTTTATGGGTGTGGAACATACCCAGCCGGAAAAAGGCCGCAAGCTGGTGATCGATATCGGCGGCGGCTCAACCGAACTGGTGATTGGTGAAGACTTCGAGCCAAAACTGGTCGAAAGCCGCCGCATGGGCTGCGTCAGCTTTGCCAATCTCTACTTCCCGGGCGGCGCCATCAGCAAAGAGAACTTCCGCCGGGCGCGCCTGGCTGCGGTGCAGAAACTGGAAACGCTGGCATGGCAGTACCGTCTGATGGGCTGGCAGTATGCGCTCGGTGCCTCCGGCACCATTAAGGCGACCTGTGAAGTGCTGCAGGCAATGGGCGAGAAAGACAAGCTGATTACGCCGGAGCGGCTGGAAAAGCTGTATGACGAGGTGATCAAGCACAAATCGTTTGATGCCCTGAGCCTGCCGGGGCTGTCGGAAGAGCGTAAAGGGGTGTTTGTGCCGGGTCTCGCCATTCTTTGTGGCGTATTCGATGCGCTGGCGATCCGCGAACTGCGCCTGTCCGACGGTGCGCTGCGCGAAGGCGTGCTGTATGAAATGGAAGGCCGCTTCCGCCATCAGGATATCCGCAGCCGTACCGCACAGAGCCTGGCAAACCACTACGCCATCGACAGCGATCAGGCGCGCCGCGTGCTGGAAACCACTGAACTGCTCTACAACCAGTGGCGCGACCAGAACAGCAAGCAGGCCAATCCGCAGCTGGATGCGCTGCTGAAGTGGGCGGCGATGCTACACGAAGTGGGTCTGACGATTAACCACAGCGGCATGCAGCGCCACTCCGCCTATATCCTGCAAAACACCAATATGCCGGGGTTTAATCAGGATCAGCAGACGCTGCTGGCCACGCTGGTACGCTATCACCGTAAGGCGGTGAAAGTGGATGAGATGCCGCGCCTGACGCTGTTTAAACGTAAACAGTTTCTGCCGCTGGTGTTCCTGTTGCGCCTGGGTACGCTGCTGAATAACCAGCGCCAGGCGACCTCGAAACCTGAGGAACTGAAGCTGGAAACCGATGAGGGTCACTGGACCCTGACGTTCCCGCGTGACTACTTCAGCCAGAACAACCTGGTTCAGCTCGACCTTGAGCGCGAACAGACTTACTGGAATGACATCACCGGCTGGCAGCTGACCATTCAGGAAGAAGCGTAACCGTTGACGGGGCCGATCGGAACAGAAGATCGGCCCCGACAGAACCAGGGCCGATCGGAACAGAGGATCGGCCCCTACATGTAAACTTTTTTTCGCTCAGGCTTAAATGACCACGCAAAATTGATCCTATGACCTTACGTACAGACAGCTACTTTAGCGAAAAATACGCGCTCACCGCGGCGCATTCCGAAGTCGTCGCAGCCATGCCGTATCTGGATGGCGGCAAAGCCCTGGACGTCGGCTGCGGCAGCGGTCGCAACACGCTTTATCTCAACAATCGCGGCTTTGACGTCACGGCCTGGGACATTAACCCGGCTTCGCTGGCGCGGCTGGAGCAGATTATCAGCGCGGAGAACCTTAGCGGTATCCATCCCTCTATGCAGGATCTCAACCAGCATCGTTTTAACGGCGCCTATAATCTGGTGCTGTCGACGGTGGTGATGATGTTTCTACAGCCGGAAACGATCCCACAGCTGATTGCCGACATGCAGGCCAGCACGGTGCGCGACGGTTACAACCTGATCGTCGCCGCGATGGATACCCAGGACTACCCATGCGATCAGGGTTTCCCCTTTGCCTTTAAGTCCGGTGAACTGAGCCACTATTACCGCAAGTGGCACATCGTGAAATACAACGAGCATGTCGGGCAGCTGCACCGCAAGGATGAGAATGGCCAGCGCATCTCCCTGCGCTTTGCCACCCTGCTGGCGCAGAAGGCCAGCGTGAAAGCGTAATTACTTGCTCAGGGCGGACGTCGCCAGATCCTGCAACGGCAGCGCTTCACCGATGGCGACGCCCTGCAGATAATCCACGCCCAGCTTGCGCAGCGCGCTTGCGGTCTCCTCGTTTTCCACCGATTCGGCAACGATCTGCATGCGCTTGAGGCGGGCCACCATGCAGATTGACTCGATAATCTGGTAATCAAGGCTGTTATTCAGCATGTTGCGGATAAAACTGCCGTCGATCTTCAGCATGTCCACCTGCACCACTTTCAGGCTGGCGTAGCTGGCATAGCCAGTACCGAAATCATCAATTGCCACGCGGCAGCCTAACTGGCGCAGTTGGGCAATGGTTCGATTAACCCAGCTATGATCGCTGAGCATCGGCGATTCGGCGACTTCAACGATCAGCTGCCACGGTTCAATATCGCTGGCTTTCAGCCGGGCAGCCAGTTCAGTGGCCAGCTGAGGGCGACAAAGCGTGGCGGCAAACAGGTTAACGGCCAGACGGATCCCCGGCAGCACAGCGCGGTGACGGTCAATAAAGGTTAACGCCTGGTCCAGCACCATGCGGTCCACTTCCCATGTCAGGCCAAATTCCTGCACGACGGGCATAAAACTCGCTGGCTTGATGTACTCGCCCTGCGCATTCACCATGCGCAGCAGAATTTCATAAAAGTCATCGCCGCGCACACCGTGGATTTTCTGCGCCACCAGGCAAAAACCGTCGCTCTGCAGCGCCAGTTGAACATCGCGCAGCATTTCCAACTTTTCACTGACGTGACGCTGGACCGGGACCTTCTCCGTCTGTTGCAGATTTTCCGCATGGCCGCTGCGCAAGGAGATCTCCGCCATCGCGCTCATTTCCCCCAGCAGTTCATACAGATGTGATACGGGCGGATAAACGCTGCAGTGGCTGATGCCGACCTGCGGATGGATCGGCAGGCCATCCCAGCTCAGACGATAATCTTTTAACCGCGCTTCTAACCCTTCAATGCGAGCCTGGTAGCCGATACTCCCCAGGCGCACCACCAGGTCAAACCCCGGCAGCTGATAGATCCCTTCACCTTTAAGGAGGAAGGGTTGCAGATGACTGGCCAGACTGCGTTTATACTGAATCCGCAGCTTCAGGCCATAGGTTCGGCTCAGGCGGTCAAGGTCGGGAATACGTAAAAAGCAGAGTGCCGAACCGGCATTTTTTGCCAGGTCCTGATTTAAGGCGCGCAGATTCGGCATGCCAATGACCGGATCGGTAAGCGCCATTTCGCGAGCTTTTGCCAGTAAACGACGCTGGCGGGTGCTGAGGGCCGACATCAATAAGATCGTCAGCGTAAACACCAGCAAATTGGCTGAGATCACGGCGAGGTTGTAGGGTTCAACCAACGGGTCCATAAAGCGGTCACGCAGCTGATAGAGCACCACCAGCAACGTCCCCCAGCACAAAGAGGTGAACAGATAGCCAAAGCGCAGCGCTGCCCACAGCATCAGCGGTAAAAGCAGGGGGATACCATACTCGGTCGTCAGCAGATTATTGGTCGTAGTGCGAAACTGCGTCAGCATAATCAGCGCAGCGAGCATCAACGCCAGCCAGCTAAACCACTCGCGCAGCGTAACCCCGGCAGCAAATTGCTGCTGGCAGCGGCCGCTCAGAATACGTAGATAATAGGGGTTGCGAAAAATGCGCAGCATAAAGTAGAACAGCTGCACGGTAGCCAGGGAGGCCAGCAGCACCGATTGATAGTTCAGCAGCGTATGCAGAGAGTAGAAATCATGAGCGAATACTGAATTCGTCACGGGTAAAATGCCTATCGGCATCGCCAGCTGCATCATTGCAATAAACATCGTCGGCATGGCAAAGGCCAGCCAGAACAGGCGTGCAGAGACCTGGCTCACCTCTCCGAAGCTAATCCCCCAGCGCTTTTTGGTCTGTGCGCGATAGCCACTCCAGCCCAGCACCAGCGTAGTCATAATTAATAAAACAATCACCGTCGCCTGAGTGCCGGTGTAACGATGAAAATAGTGCCAGCATAGCGCGAGGACGATACCCGGTAGTGCTCCCCAGTCAAAAACCATCAGCAAGGCGATCATCAACGCCAGCGGCAAATAGATGAGATAGACGTAACCTTCAGGGAACCATAACCGGACCGACATTGAGGAGGCCACAGGCATCAGCAGTAGGGCGAACAGGAGCGGTAGCCCCCACCAGCGGCGAGAGAGTGTTTGCAGCATTACCAATTTAGTCATGAGGGTATCGTAGAATTTAGTATTATTAGCAGGTTTTATTTATTCTAACCAACAATCATGTTGAGAATTGGTGAAAAGTATTATTAAATCCTGAGTATAGTAGAGCTAAAATCTCACTCTAATTTGATCTAAATCAGTTTATTTTATAATAAATGCTATTCCCACCATTTGATCAAACCACCATCGGCCAGAACAGATGTTATTCTTCAGCGGGCCAGTTGTTGATCGTGGCGCAGGATCGTTGACCTGCACGCGATGCTGTGCGTAAATTGTTCATCGTCCGCACGGGCACATTACAGGAAAAATTGCGTGAATAGCGCTATGTCATTTAAAAAACGTCAGAAAACCGGAAGCATGACGCGAGTTATCTTGCTGGTGAGTTTTATCATCTTGTTAGGACGCCTGATCTTCGTAGTACCCGGTGCTATCGAGCATCATCAGCAGAAAAAACTGCTACCTGCGAACCCAGTCAGCGTCGTTAACGACAAATAGCCACTGCCGGGTGGCCATGCTGCAAACGCTTTTCGGAGCTTTTGCTGACCCGCTGATGCCCAAAATCAGCTAAGCTATATGCGCTCCGCTTCCCTCTTTATACCTGAAAACCCTCAGGCTGCAGCTCACGGTTCTGCCGTCTGGAGTGGTTAAAGTTCAGTCTGACAAAAGGATGTTGTATGTCCGTAGCGCCTTCTCATGTTCAGCAGTTAGCTGAAGTTCGCAGCCGTATTCTGAACCTGCTGCTGAATGATAAAGACCTCGTTGATACCCTGCTGGAACGCCCGCTGCGCGAGTCCGAGGCTGAAGCTGAGGCGCATCGCGAGCAGGTTGAAGAGATTAAAGCCACGCTTCCGGTACTGCACGCGGCCGATATTGCTGACCTGCTAGAGGCCCTGCCCGAGGATGAACGCCTGGCGCTATGGCGGCTGATTGGCAACGATCGCCGCGGCCGGGTGCTGGTTGAAGCCTCAGAAAACGTCTGGGAAAGCCTGATTGAGGAGATGAGCGACCGCGATCTGCTGCGCGCCATCAAACCGCTGGATATCGACGAACAGGTTTATCTGGCTAAGTATCTGTCGCGCGACCTGACCGGGCGCCTGCTGACCTCGCTGGATCCGGAACTGCGTTCGCGCGTGCTCGACGTGGTGGATTTCGACCGCGACCGCGTTGGCCGCATCATGGATTTCAAGCTGGTCACGGTGCGCGCCGACGTGACGCTGGCGACCGTTCAGCGTTTTCTGCGCAGTAAGAAAACCATCCCCGACGGCACGGACAAGCTGTTTGTCACCGGAAAAAATAACAAGCTGCTGGGCGAACTGCCGCTGACGGAAATCCTGCTGAATACTCCGGAAAAGCTGGTGTCGGAGGTGATGAACGCCAAACCCACCACCTTTCTGATTGACGATAAAGCGGAAGACGCGGCCGGTGCCTTCGAACGTTATAACCTGATCTCCGCCGCCGTTATCGATGCCAAAGGCAAGCTGATGGGGCGCGTCACTATCGAAGATGTCGTCGACCTGGTCAACGAAACCAACGACAGCAGCATGCGTAAAATGGGTGGGGTTAATCCTGAAGAGGATGTGTTTGCCCCGGTGCGAAAAGCCGTGCGTACCCGCTGGGCCTGGCTGGCGGTCAACCTCTGCACTGCGTTTGTTGCCTCACGCGTAATTGGCCTGTTCGAGGCGACGATTTCCCAACTGGTGGCGCTGGCCGCATTAATGCCTATCGTCGCCGGGATTGGCGGCAACACCGGCAACCAGACTATCACCATGATTGTGCGCGCCCTCGCCCTGCATCAGGTGGAACCCGGAAACTTCTCGTTCCTGATAGGGCGCGAGCTTGGCGTGGCGCTGATTAATGGCCTGTTCTGGGGCGGCATCATGGGGGGCATTACCTGGGCAATGTACGGCAACCCGGCGCTGGGCGGCGTGATGATGCTGGCGATGGTGCTGAACCTGCTGCTGGCGGCCTTAATGGGGGTGCTGATCCCCCTGCTGATGACCAAATTCAAGCGCGACCCGGCGGTGGGTTCCAGCGTGCTGATTACCGCGCTAACCGACACCGGTGGCTTCTTTATCTTCCTCGGGCTGGCCACGATCTTCCTGCTGCCCTGATCGCAGGATGTGACGCACTTTGTTATAAAATGATAATTAATGGTTTAATCTGTGACTTATCGCGCAGAACAAATTCCCCGCAGCGCCTAACCTAACAAAAAATAACAAACCTGCACGTTAATTAACTTCCGAAGGTTGAGGATCCCCTCAGCGTTCGGAAGGCGGTTTGCTATTGCCTGAAAAAGGACATCACCCTACCCCAGCTAAAGGATGCTCTATGAACTCATCAGCCACGGTTCAACCGCAGATAACGGCCGCAGACGACAGGGAAGAAACTATCTGGCGCCGCGCCGTCTGGCGCATTCTGCCTATCCTCACCGTAAGCTACATTTTTGCCTATCTCGACCGCATTAATGTGGGCATTGCCAAACTTCAGATGTCCAGCGATCTGGCATTTTCTGAAACGGTCTATGGCCTGGGCGCCGGGATCTTCTTTATCGGTTTCTTCTTTTTTCAGATCCCCAGCAATATGGCGCTGCATCGCTTCGGCGCGCGCCGCCTGCTTGCCGCGCTGCTGATCTCATGGGCGGTGATCGCCCCGCTGACCGCGCTGGTGGCGACACCGTTCCAGTTTTACGCCGTGCGCTTCCTGCTGGGGCTGACCGAATCGGGCTTTTATCCCGGCGTTATCCTTTACCTTTCGCTGTGGTTCCCCTCCTACCGCCGCGGCAAGATGTTTGCGCTGTTTGCCGCCGCCGTGCCGCTATCGGGACTGCTTGGCGGACCGATTTCGGGCTGGATCATGGAGTATTTCCATAATGTGCAGGGCATCGCCGGCTGGAAATGGCTGTTCATTATTCAGGGAACCCCCTCCCTGCTGATTGGCCTGCTGGTGTTCTGGCTGCTGCCGGACCGCATCGACACTGCCCACTGGCTCAATAGCGAGGAGAAAGCGCTCATCGCTGAACGCCTGCGTGAGGATGCGGTACAGGAGCCTGCCGGGGCGCAGGCCAGCCTCGGAGCCGTGCTGCGTAACGGCAAGCTGTGGCTACTGACCTTTATCTACTTCTGCCTGATTGCCGGGTTTTATACCGTTAGCTTCTGGCTGCCGACGCTGGTGCGCAATGCCGGCGTTGAGGATGTGTTTACCGTGGGTCTGTTAACCGCTATCCCTTACGCAGCGGCAATTGTCACGATGATTGTCGCCTCGCGCAGCGCGGATAAGCACCGCGAGCGCCGCTGGCATCTGGCGCTGATAGCGGTGATGAGCGGCGTGGGCATGGTGATCTCCGCGCTCTACAGCGACAACCTGTGGGTGGCGATGTTTGGCCTGACGCTCGGTGCCGCTGGCGGCCTCAGCACGCTGCCGCTGTTCTGGAGCCTGCCAACCGCGTTTCTCGGTGGCACCATGGCCGCCGTCGGTATCGCGCTGATCAACTCGTTTGGCAACCTGGCCGGTTTTGTCGCGCCTTATATGATGGGCATCCTGACCGACCTGACGCACTCCACGCTGACCGGCATGATGATTATTTCCTGCACGCTGTTTGTCGGTGCCGCTGCGATCTTCCTGATCCCCGGCCGCATTGTTAACCGCTAATTTAACGAGGTTGAGTTATGAATATCGTCATTACCGGCGCTGCCGGATTCCTGGGGAAAAAACTGGTTGAAGCCCTGCTGGCTAAAGGCTCGCTGCGTGATGCGCAGGGCAAGTTGCAGGCCATAGAACGTATTACCGCTATTGATATCGTGCCGCTCAACGGCATCGGGGATCCGCGCCTGAAAGTGCTGAGTGGGGATATCAGTAACGCCGCCGAGCTGGAAACGCTGATTGATGAGCGGACCGACAGCGTGTTTCATCTGGCGGCGGTGGTTTCTGGCCAGGCGGAGCAGGATTTCGATCTCGGGATGAAGATCAATGTCGATGCCGCTCGTCAGATCATGGAGCGCCTGCGCGCCCTGCCGCAGTGCGTCAGGCTGGTCACCACCAGTTCAGTGGCGGTATTTGGCGGCCAGCTGCCGGATAAAGTGGCGGATGACCAGGTCTGGATGCCGCAAAGCTCCTACGGCACGCAGAAAGCGATGAACGACCTGCTGCTGTCGGACTATAGCCGCAAAGGATTTCTTGATGGCCGCAGCCTGCGCATGCCGACCATTGTGGTGCGCCCGGGAAAACCCAATGCGGCCGCCTCCAGCTTTGCCAGCGGGATTATTCGTGAGCCGCTCAATGGCGAGGCCGCCAACTGCCCGGTCAGCCTGGATACCCGGCTGTGGCTGATGTCCCCGGCAAGGGCCGTCGCCGCATTGATCCTCGGGCACGAACTGGAGCGCGCGCAGCTCGACCAGGGCCGGGTCATTAACCTGTGCGGCCTGTCGGTGACGGTTGAAGAGATGCTCGGCTCGCTGCGCCGTACCAGCGGTGATGAGGTGCTGGCGCGTATCAGCTACCAGCCAGACCAGGCGATTATCAATATCGTGAACTCCTGGCCCGGTGATTTCCATGCCGACTATGCCCGTCGCCTCGGCTTCCAGGCCAATGCCTCATTCGATGAGATGGTCAGGGAGTATCAGGCAGAGAGCGGTGGCGCTTAAGCTCTTTACTGAGGTTAAAGAGGTCAGTGCGGCGCCTGCATGTTGGCGGAAGCCCCGGCAAATTTCACCTCAGGTCTGCGGATCTTCTTTCTGCAGATTGTTATCGCCGAGGCCGCCGATAAACGGCAGGCGCAGCTGGAACGGCGAGATGCCCACACCGAGGTTGAGGCCGAGCACGTTGATTTCAACGCCCTCTTCAGCGCCGACGGTGAGCCCGGCGACGCCGAGCAGGGAGAGCTGCACGCCGCGCCCGGACGGCGGCAAACCGATCGGGTTGCGCAGCGAGCGGTAGTCTTTACCGATGGCGTTCGCGGGCATATTCAGCTTCAGCTCGGGGACTTCGCGGCCAATGTGCGCGAGGAAAGTGTTGCTGTTTGGGCCGGGCCAGGCATGGTAAGTCTGCGGCCACGGGTAGGAGGCTATCGCCGCTTCGATTTTCGGGATCATCGCTGCGGCCAGCGGACCGCGGCGCTCCAGCAGCACGCGCGGGCGAGCGCCGAACCAGTAGCCGTCGGGGATATTGCGGTTAAACCGCACTTTGTCGCCGCTCCCCCAGCCAATCACCTCAACGCGCTGATAATGCGTTTCCCCTTCGCGCTTGTAGATAATCCACGGATGCACCGCCACCACGCCTCTCCAGCCATAGGTTGGGGCCACGTAAACCTGAATAATGGCGCTGGCGGCATTACGCAGCGGGTCCGGGGCCTGGCCGGAAGAGTCGCGCCGCGCCGTTGCCCAGCTCTCATTGCCTGCGCTCTCCTGGCGGTTAGCCTGCGCGAGGCTGACGCCGAGCGACAGCAGCAGAATGCAGGCAAAGACCAGGCTCAGGGCTTTTAGTGAGATCATCATGGGGGTTCCTGTACTTCGCGGGCGGGTTTGATTGCCATTATGTCGGGATATGGCGGGGCTGTGGAGAAATTTTTGTCCGCTAACGGTAATAAAAAAGCCGGTAACATTGCCATGTTACCGGCTTTCATCTGCGAACGTGCTGCAGTCGAGCGTTATGCGCTCAGCAGCGGCTCTGCCGTCTTCTCAACCAGTGCCAGCAGCAGCTTGATGTCCTGCAGCGTCACGGTTGGGTTCAGCAACGTCATTTTCAGGCAGGTCACGCCATCCGACTCGGTCACCCCGACGTTGGCACGGCCGGAATCCAGCAGTGCATCACCAATTCTCTGATTCAGCAGCGCGATATCGGCATCGCTGCTTTGTGCCAGTGACGCTGGACGATAGCGGAACAGAACGCTGGCCAGCTGCGGCTGCATCACCAATTCCAGCGCAGGCTGCTCGCTAACATACTGCGCCACTTCCTGCGCCAGCGTAACGCCGTGATCGATAATCTCGGCATACTGCTTTTGCCCTAATGCCTCCAGGCCCATCCACAGCTTCAGCGCATCGAAACGACGCGTGGTTTGCAGTGATTTGGACACCAGGTTAGGCACGCCCTGCGCTTCGTCAAACTCAGAGTTCAGGTAAGCCGCCTGATAGCGCATCAGCTCATAGTGGCGCGCGTCCTTCAGCAGGAAGGCACCGCAGCTGATGGTCTGGAAGAACTGCTTGTGGAAGTCGAGAGTGATGGAGTCCACCAGCTCAATGCCGTCCAGATAGTCGCGGTACTTCTCAGACATCAGCAGCGCACCGCCCCAGGCCGCATCAACGTGCACCCAGATCTGGTGTTCTGCCGCCAGCGCGGCAATCTCACGCAGCGGGTCGATAGCGCCCGCATCGGTGGTGCCCGCCGTTGCCACGATAGCCAGAATCTGCTCGCCGTTAGCCTGCGCCTGCGCCACTTTGGCGCGTAAATCGTCGATGTCCATCCGCGCAAAGCGGTCGGTTTTCACCAGCGTGACCGAGCGGTAGCCCAGCCCCATCAGTGCCATATTCTTCTGCACCGAGAAGTGGGCGTTTTCAGAGCAAAACACTTTAATTTTACTCAGATCGCCCGGCAGACCATCCTGCTGTACCGAGTGACCGATACGCGCAAAGAAGGCATCGCGTGCCAGCATCAGGCCCATCAGATTGCTCTGGGTTCCACCGCTGGTGAACACGCCCGCATCGCCAGGCTGATAGCCCACTTGGGAACGTAGCCACTCAATCAGCTTCACCTCAATAATGGTGGCTGACGGGCTTTGATCCCAGGAGTCCATGCTCTGGTTAGTGGCATTGATCAACACTTCAGCAGCCTGGCTGATCACCAGGCTCGGGCAGTGCAGGTGCGCCACGCACTGTGGGTGATGCACCGACAGGCTGTCCTTTAGGAAGTACTCAACCGCACGCTCAATCGCGGCCTGGTTGCCCAGGCCCTGAGGAGTAAAGTCCAGCTGAATGCGTTCGCGCAGCTCAGCAACAGATTTCCCCTGATACATCTCAGGCTGCTGCAGCCACTGCACCACAGCCTTGCTGGTCTGTTCAATCACCTGCTGGTACGCTTCGGTACTTTGCGCAGAAGCGGCCAGAATTGGATTTAACCGGGACATCAACTTACTCCAATCAACACTGTTTTACGCCAGAGGACAGCAGGGCGTTTTCAAATTTATCCAGGAAGACGCTCAACTCTTCTTTGCTGATCAGCAGCGAAGGCAGCAGGCGCAGCACGCAACCGTTACGGCCGCCGCGCTCCAGGATCAGACCGTGCTCAAAGCAATTCTTCTGGACCAGTGCAGACAGCTCGCCGTCCGCAGGGTGGCAGCCCATCTGATCCGGTGCTTCGTCAGGTTTAACCAGCTCAATACCGATCATCAAACCGAGACCGCGCACGTTGCCGATGACCGGGTAGCGTTTCTGCAGCTCAGCCAGCTGGCCTTTCAGCCACTCGCCCTGCTCTGCCACTTTGGCCGCAACGTTGTTGTCCTTCAGGATCTTCAGCGTGGTCAGGCCGGTTGCCATCGCCAGCTGGTTACCGCGGAAGGTGCCGGTGTGATGGCCAGGAGACCAGGCATCGAACTCTTTCTTAATGCCCAGCACGGCCAGCGGCAGACCGCCACCGACAGCTTTGGACATCACGATGATGTCTGGCTCAATGCCGGCGTGCTCGAAGGCGAAGAATTTACCGGTACGGGCAAAGCCAGCCTGCACTTCATCCAGAATCAGCAGGATGCCGTGCTCTTTGGTCACTTTGCGGATGCGCTGCAGCCACTCAGCCGGAGCCGGGTTGACGCCGCCTTCACCCTGAACGGCTTCGAGGATCACCGCCGCAGGTTTGCGCACGCCGCTCTCAACGTCGTTGATCAGGTTTTCGAAGTAGTAAGTCAGCGCTTTAACGCCAGCATCACCGCCAATACCCAGCGGGCAGCGGTAAAGATGCGGGTAAGGCATAAACTGCACTTCTGGCATCATGCCATCAACCGCTTCTTTCGGAGACAGGTTGCCGGTTACGGAGAGCGCACCGTGGGTCATACCATGGTAGCCACCGGAGAAGCTGATCACGCCAGCACGGCCGGTCACTTTTTTCGCCAGTTTCAGCGCAGCTTCAACGGCATCGGCACCGGACGGGCCGGTAAACTGCAGGCAGTACTCTTTACCCTGGCCTGGCAGCAGTGACAGCAGGTACTCTGAGAACTGATCTTTCAACGGGGTTGTCAGGTCAAGCGTATGTAACGGCAAGCCGCTGGTAATGACATTCTGGATACTTTGCAACACATCAGGGTGGTTATGTCCAAGTGCCAGCGTTCCCGCACCGGCCAGGCAATCAAGATATTGATTATTCTCAACATCCGTGATCCAAACGCCCTGGGCTTTCGCAATTGCAAACGGCAATTTGCGTGGATAACTCCTAACATTCGATTCAAATTCAGCCTGACGAGCCAAATAGGTTTCATTGTTTGCGTTTAATGTAGTCGCACCTGAATTATCAATACGGACTTTATCCGTCATCATATCTCTCCTACAACCAGGGTCTCGTTGGTACCGCGGTTGAATAAATGTAATAAGAAAAAGACTATGTAAAAAGCGCGGCCACAATATAGCTTTTTGCCCCACATCTCAATGATTTATTTTGTTTAGATTTGTAGGGTTTTTATCATGCTAATCAATAACTTGCTTCATGCCTAACCGATCGTGCTGTCTTCAACACCTAAGAAAGTGATTAATAATGCAGCAAAGTGGGGGTGCGCGAGAGGGTAAGTGGCTCAGAGGAAAGGAGAAAAAGCCTGCGGCGAGGATTAGTTATAACAATTAAATAACATCTGAATTTTGTAAGGAAAAGCAAATTGGCTGCGGACTACGTCAGGACGTGACCAACAGGCCAGATGAAAGGTGAGCATCGTTAATTAAACCATGCCGAAATCTGCTGAGGATTAAGCGCAGGATTTCGGCACAGAGTGAGTCGGGGTTATTTCAGGCCCTGAGCATTAAGCATTTTCACCGTGGCATCCACGTCTATCTCATCTTCCGAGAAGATGAGCGTCGTTCCCTGGAAAGTGGTGATCGCCAGTTTTTTCAGCGAGCGCATCTCGCCAGGTTCCGCGGCGGCTTTCGGCCTGATGCTGTTCATCAACAGGCCCACGGACAGCACCGCATTTTCTTTATCAATACGGGTGTCGGCAGGCACTTCTTCGCTGTAAACCAGCCAGGACTTGATTGAGGTGAGCTTGAGGCGCTCGCCAGCGATAAAGATGTGGTTACTTTCCGGCGCAACTTTCACCGCGAACGCCGACAAGCCCTTGGTGTTGGTGGTCGGCTCGAAGGTGACGGCCGCATCTTTCTTGATCAGATCGGGATTGACGACCTTGATCACATGAAAATAACGGTTATCGCCGTTTTCATCTTTGATAAAGCCAAAGCCTTTATCTTTAAACCAGGTTGTGATCGTTCCGTTCATCGCCATTACCGCCTACCTAATCGTTTATCTACTCAATTTTTGCAGCGCGCAGTGTAAAGCACAACGCCCGCGCAGACCACGCCTTTGCTGTTAGTCTGGACGAAAAATTCCCCGTGCGCGAGGCTACTCGTTACCCCACTGATTGAGGAAGTTGGCGATATCGTCAATGCGCTGCGGGTCGATGTTGGCTTCAACCGCCATCTCTTTCTGCCCTTCCTCGCTGATCTCTTCATTATTCATCAGGCGGGTCAGCAGCAGCTGGAAGTAAAGCGCCAGCGAATCACGCTCTGCTTCACTCACCGGCTTAGCGCATTCGGTCGCATACTCATCGGCGATATCATAATATTTCAGCGGGACATCATTATGCATAACAGACTCCTGGGGTAAATTTACGCCCGACAATGGCCGGGTCGTCTGGCCGCGATTTTACCTTAACCAGCCAGGCTTGTCCTGCTGACGCGTTGGGATTCGCAACCCGGCTGAAAATTCTTTATCATCCGCTGCCACTTCTTCTGCAGGCAATTTAATGTCTACGATTATCGATACTTTTGTTGCCCCGCCCTGTCATGAAGAGATCGCCATCCTCTGGCAGGACGATCATCTGCTGCTGATCAATAAGCCCGGCGGGCTGCTCAGCCTGTCGGGGAAGAATCCGCAGAATCTCGATTCGGTCCATTACCGGCTGGTGCAGACCTTTCCGGGCTGTACTCTGATCCACCGCCTGGATTTCGGCACTTCCGGGCTGATGGTGATTGCGCGCAATAAAGCGATCAATGCCGCACTCTGCCAGCAGTTCAGCCAGCGCAGCGTGACCAAGGTATACAGCGCGCTGCTGTGCGGACATCTGGAAAACGATGAAGGGATCATTGACGCGCCGATCGCCAAAGATCCGGCGCTGTTTCCGCTGATGTCGATTTGCGCCACCAGCGGCAAGCCTGCCCGCTCGCGCTATCGGGTGGTTGAGCGCACGGTGCACTTACTGGCAGAGGGGGCAAGAGTGCCGGTAACGCGGGTGCAGCTGATGCCGGAAACCGGGCGCACCCACCAGCTGCGTATTCACTGCCAGCAGCTGGGGCACCCTATTCTGGGCTGCGACCTGTATGGCGGCCTGTCACAGCCCGGCATTCAAAGCACGCCACGGCTGATGCTGCACGCCAGCGAGCTGCACTTTGTTCATCCCGTGAGTGGAGAACGGATCGCAGCGCGCAGTGACAGTCCGTTTTAGCCACGCTGCGTCATTACCACATCAGATCGTCGGGCACTTTGAAGTCCGCATACGGATCTTCTTCGTCCTGCTCTTCCTGGCTCAGCGCACTGTTCAATACGATACTGTTGGCATCGCGCTGGGCGATTTTATCGGCCACGCTGGCGGGGATGATGGCATACTGGCTCTCACCGCTGGTGTCGTTGACCAGACGAGCAATCGCCAGACGGCCGTTAATCAGCTGCGCCTGAGTGGCCTTGTCTACCGCGATTTTTTTAATCAGATTGTTATCGGTGAAGTTAAAATCAATATCGCCTCTTGAGACGGTGACTTTATTCATTTCAATCAGCTGCTTCACCTGCGCTTTGTACTCTTTCGATAGCGCCGCCTGCTTTTGCTGTTCGCTGAGCTGCTTGTCGCGCTCAATCTGCGCTTTTTTATTCTCTTCTACTGCCTCTCTGGCTTCACGCGCCTGAACGCGGGACTTTTTCGCCGTTCTCTCTACCTTGGCCAGTTTCTTACTGGATACCAAACCCGCTTTCAGCATCTGCTCTTGTAGCGTGAGTTTTGTCATTTCCGCTCTCGAATCCATTAAATAATAGCGGAGGATTATACCCGCAATTGCCCAGGCTGTACCAGGCAGTCGCCGATCATCCCCGGCTTTCTGACAGATTACGTGGCAAACCCGGCAGCCACGTTATCCCTGGCGCAAGGTTTTTAGCCTCTCAAGCGGTATGAACCCTGTCACAAAACGCGCATCAGGTTTTTTGCCCGAAACCGACACGCTAACCCAGAGGCGCTTTGTTAATGGCCCGTTAACGCTTAATGCAGCCAGTTGTTAACAGACATTGATGCGTCAAACGCATCAGTCTATGAGTTTATTGCGCTTATTTACTTTATTTCGCTGATTCAGTCTGCAGAAACAGGCGCGCTACAAGCGTCAATGACAAACTGGAGATAAAGATGCTTTCCTCTACCGCACCCATGACCCATCGGGCGAGATTTAGCGCGATCCTGCGCGTTACCTCTGGCAACTTTCTTGAGCAATTTGATTTCTTCCTGTTCGGATTTTATGCCACCTACATCGCCCATACTTTTTTCCCCGCCAGCAGTGAATTTGCCTCGCTGATGATGACCTTCGCGGTGTTTGGCGCTGGCTTCCTGATGCGCCCCATCGGGGCAGTGGTGCTGGGCGCCTATATTGATAAAGTCGGCAGACGTAAAGGGCTGATCGTCACCCTGTCGATCATGGCGGCCGGCACCTTCCTGATCGTGCTTATTCCGTCTTATCAGACCATCGGAATTTGGGCGCCGTTGCTGGTGCTGTGCGGTCGTTTATTGCAGGGGTTCTCGGCCGGCGCCGAGCTAGGTGGCGTCTCCGTGTACCTCGCCGAGATTGCCTCACCGGGGCGTAAAGGCTTTTACACCAGCTGGCAATCCGGCAGCCAGCAGGTCGCCATTATGGTGGCAGCCGCGATGGGCTTCGCGCTGAATGCCCTGATGGAGGAGAGCGCTATTCGCGACTGGGGCTGGCGCCTGCCCTTCCTGTTCGGCTGCCTGATTGTGCCGTTCATCTTTTTCCTGCGTCGCAAACTGGAAGAGACCGAAGAGTTTAGCGCCCGTCGTCGTCACCTGGCGATGCGCGAGGTGTTTACAACCCTGCTGACAAACTGGCAGGTGGTGATAGCCGGCATGCTGATGGTCGCCATGACCACCACGACGTTTTATTTGATCACCGTATATGCCCCGACCTTCGGCAAAAAAGTGCTGATGCTCAGCGCCTCTGACAGCCTGCTGGTTACCCTGCTGGTCGCGGTATCTAACTTTCTCTGGCTGCCGATCGGTGGCGCCCTCTCCGACCGCTTTGGCCGTAAGCCGGTGCTGATCGCCATGGCGCTGCTGGCGCTGGTAACAGCCTACCCTGCACTCAGCCTGCTGGCTGAAGAGCCCAGTTTCTCCATGATGCTGACGGTGCTGCTGTGGCTCTCATTTATTTATGGCCTTTACAACGGCGCGATGATCCCGGCATTAACGGAGATTATGCCAGCGGAGGTTCGGGTCGCCGGTTTCTCGCTGGCCTACAGCCTGGCGACGGCCATATTTGGTGGATTTACCCCGGTTATCTCTACCGCACTGATTGAGTACACCGGCGACAAGGCATCACCAGGCTACTGGATGGGCTTTGCTGCACTGTGCGCCTTGTTAGCGACGCTGTATCTGTATCGTCGCAGCACCTTATCACTGCAACCCACCGCCTGAATCAGGGAGTTCGTTATGCACAAAATAGTTCGTTCACTGTTCGCCATACTGCTGCTTTGCTGCGCCAGCTCCGCCGCGCTGGCCAAAGAAGTGACCGTGATGATTTCCGGCGGCTTCAAGGCCGCTCTGGAAAAACTCGCCCCGCAATTTGAAGCCAGCAGCGGTGATAAAATCACGCTGGTATCCGGCCCCTCAATGGGTAAGACGCCGCAGGCGATCCCCTCGCGGCTGGCACGCGGAGAGAAGGCCGATGCGGTGATCATGGTCGGCGACGCGCTGGAAAATCTGGATAAAGAGCGCAGGATCCGCCCGCATTCACGCGTGGAGCTGGCCGACTCGCCGATTGGTATGGTGGTGAAACAGGGCGATGCGCAACCCGAGATTAAAACTGATGCGCAACTGCGTCACACCCTGCTAACCGCCCGTTCTGTTGCTTACTCTGACAGTGCCAGCGGACGCTATGTCAGCAGCCAGCTGTTTAAAAAGCTGGGCATTGAGAAGGAGATGAAGGAGAAAGCCCATCAGGTTGAACGCATTCCGGTGGCCTCAGAGGTGGCAAAAGGCCACTATGCGCTCGGTTTCCAGCAGGTGAGTGAACTCCTCCCGGTCGCGGGTATCACCTTTGTTGGCGAACTGCCTGACAATGTCCAGTACATCACGCGCTTTGCCGGGGCGGTCACCGCCAATGCGCAACATCCTCAGGAAGGTCAGGCGCTGCTGGAATTTCTCTCCTCCGCCGCGGCGCAAAAGGTCATTCACGCCAGCGGGATGCGATCCGTCAAGAGTGAGCAACGCTTGAGGGCGAGTGATACTGTTCAGTAATCAGGTTTTCCAGCTCGGTGGCTAACCAGGACTGCATGCGCCCGTTTCGCCTGATCAGGCCAACGGTGCGCTTCACCACCGGATCGGTGAGCGCCAGATGAGTCAGCACTGAATGCCCGGAGCGCGGCATCGACATGGCGGGAACGGCGGCAATGCCGATCCCCGCCTCCACCATGCCCAGCATGGTGGTGACATGGCGGGTTTCACAGATGCTGGGGCGCTCAGGCGTGATGTGCTCCAGCTTCTGATCCAGCAGATTGCGGTTGCCGGAGGTCTTATCCAGACCGACATAATCCTGCTGATAAAACTCGCGCCAGGTCAGACTTTTGCTGCCTGCAAGCGGGTGATCGCGCCGGCAGGCAGCCACGTAAACATCTGCAACCAGCGGCAAAAATTCGAGGTCGGGTTGCAGGCTGGTGGCAAAGCAGATACCAAAATCAGCCTGACCGCGGGTCACGGCTTCGATGACATTCCCTGCACTGCTATCGATAAGCTTGACGCGCACGCGGGGAAAGCGGGCCTGGAAACGGCGGATCACGTCCGGCATAAAGTAATAGGCCGCGGAAGGCACCGTGGCCACGGTCACGACCCCCCTGCGTTCCTCACTGACTTTATTGATATCCGCTAATACTGACTCCACGTTGATCAGCAGCTGCTCTGAACGCTCCGCAAAGGTCTGTCCGTAAAGGGTCAGGGTGACGCGGCGGGTGGTTCTGTCGAACAGTTTAATGCCCAAAGCGGATTCAAGCTTCTCTATCCGGCGGCTCAATGCAGATTGGGAGAGGCAGATGGACTCCGCGGCAAGGCGAAAATTTCCATATTCAATCAGCGCGCGGAAGGCATAGAGATCGTTAAGATCAAAATTAACGGGCATAGCGGCAGGCAATCCTTTCAGAGTCAGCAAGGCGTAGAGCAGAAATCATAGCCAGTTATGGCGCAACGGCAACCTTTATCCTTGCTCGGTGCCGGGTGATACAGGGATAGCTGAAAGGCGATAAATATAGGGCATAAAAAAGCCCGCAGGTACGCGGGCTTAGCGGTGATTCATGGCTTAATCATGCCGGGAGGTTAAATCATCCCACTTCATTCTCAATAGGCACATATAAACCCTTGGAAGCGCAGTTTTTAAACCAACTGCTATTCCGTGACCATAAGAAATGCCATACGAGAAACTCTCTTGAGGGTGATATCGCTAGGAAACACCTACCCAGGGCAACACCGGTATAAAGCTGCCGCATCAACATCAGAATCCGGAGAACATCAGCCCATAATCGAATCGGGCGACCGATTAGGATATCGTCCCATCCAAGCTGTGGGAGGCCAGATAGCGGATGGGTTGAGCGGATACGGCTTGAACCTTAACGGCGCAGCGCAAATGCTGCAGCGTCATCTGCGCCATCAACCTCGGCGTCAAGCAGGCGCTCGTAGACCGTCATCGCACGAGTTTTGATCTCTGTTGGTGAGCGCTGAAGTGCAATCACAAGCCCTATAAATTCGCCGTCGTATAACCCTCCAACGGTTCTATCTGGCGATGCACGTGCAAGCTCAGTTACAGCCTCAGCGATTTCAAGCACCAGCATTTCAAAGCCAGGATAAAGCAACAGGTGCTGAAGCGAGCGTACAAACAGCAGCCCCATCGATTCTCTGAGCATATCAATATTTACTGCAATAGAAGCTAGTAGGGCTCGCGTCATCTCATCAGGAGGTAATCGCTCGCCACGATCTACAGCTGTAGATAGAGCATGAGCCTCGAACCCACTGACAATGCTTGAGACAGAAATTAGGTAGGCATGCGAACGTCTTCGAATATCGAGATCAAGTTCGCCCCACCCCGCTGCAGCTGCAAATAACACTCCAGACCTTGCAGAAATATCATTCCCGACCATCACCGCTTCGACTATCTCGCCCATCCCACAAGAAGTGGCGCTATCGACAATCACGCATGCAGCAGAGAACTCACCACCAATCTGCCTAAGCTTACGATCGCTGTGACTGAGCCAGAAGTTGACAATCTCCTGCTTTAGGCTCGTATGCATGCGATCGCGTAGGCGCCACAACGGCTGAACTACAGCTGCATCTTCAAACGCCTCAGGAAATCTCCGCCAGATCGCCTCAATCAGTTCTCCCACTCTTGCCGCGTCCGCCCACCAAAGTTCATGCGACCTGAACATGAGGATCGCCCCCCAAACCTCGGGATCTTCAGGATGAGTAACGTGTAGTTCCAACTCCGCGAGCCAACCATCACAATCCACGCCGTCACGATGGAGATATCCCGCTGCGATCGCTGACAGCAGCGTGAAATTGCGCTGAGGGATAAAATGCATCCCCCCACCCCGGCCGAATAGTATGGCCTCAGGGCGTTGATCTGGTTTCTCATTCCGCTCACGATTAGATTTGTTTAACTCGGCATGACTTACTGTTTCTGCGGCCAGCACCTTGGGGTCGCGCTGCAGCCAGCCTTTGAGCAACTCGATGTCACGATCCTCAAGACCTTTCAGGTGTTGAGCGAGTACCTCCATGGCGCTGGCAACATCGTGGCGAAAGCTGGTCGACGAAAAGCCACGGGATTGGGCATCCCAAATTAAAGTTTTTTGTGTATGAGCGTCAACTACCTCAACCGCCGACAACTCCCTGATAGCAGCGCCAGCTACCTGCTCGTGCAGACCCGGTTGTAAACGCGGAATGATACGAAGAACACGATCTGGAAACGACTTCGCAAATGCAGCAAAAGCCCGAGACAACTCATTAACACCACCCTTCAGCCAGTGTTTCGGGTGCTCATGGCGGCCAGTATGGTCGTTTACTGCATCTAACATTTTGATAATCGCATCGTCACTGGCTTTCGCCATCTGATCGTGGCTCATGGGTGATCCAACGTACTGCGCCATCCTCCGACCGCCACGCTTTGCTTGTAGCGTGGGCTGTTCGACCTGCCACTCCTCAACTTGCCTACGACGACGGGGCGTCAGCACTTGCACAGGTAGTTCGGCAAGTAAACGCAACCTACGCTCATCAGACCAACGGAGCAATCGCCTTCTCTGGGCAGGATCTCGCTCTTCCAGTAATTCTTGCCCCCAAGGCTCCCAAGCTTCGATGTAATCGCGCACCCGCTCAATATCAGCTAGAGAGATGTTGGAAGTGATCTGGGCAATCAGTGTGCTTGACGACCAACCGCAGATCACGTAGCCGACATTATTTTCATCGTCGAACGAGTCGTTACCTAGATGAAGACGCCGTTGATCGGCCAGGAGAAACGCGAGCGCATCCTCAGCAAATACAGCCGAGTTCGCCGCCAGGGTATCGGCCACTAGCGACTGGACCTCGTCAATTTCTACAGCAACAACAGTAGCAAGCAATTTGCGCACACCTTTCGGGTCAGAAACTGCTGACTCTTCGAGCACACTCCGCAGCAGCTGCGTCAAATGCCCCTCGCCAGTGTCATATTTCCAATCGTATGGAACTGATATTGATTGCGGATACCCATGCCCGGGCCGTCCACCACCAACCTCTCGCGATGCCACCCCGACAAACCAAGGCAGAAGCCTTTCGGCACAATAGAGCGGTGCGGCTGCCGCAATCTTTTCAACACCATAAACCCTGATGCCATTGTGCCGATCCGCAGGCTGCAATTCAGCCCAAGATGAGATTAGATCCAAAGCAACCTGGGTATTACCGTTCTCATGCAAAGTCTTGGCATAATGGGATATCGCCCAATATGCCAACCTCGTTCGATTAAATATTGTACGGACATGGGCGATTGCACGATCAATCGCAATACCAGAACGCTCAAAGAGACTAAACACGTCTACGTCATGTGAAGCATCCGACCAATAGCGGTCAACCAGATCCATAACTTGGCTCGAATCCTCAGCAACTTCTCGAACGAGCAGCATGGTCGCATTCCAGCGATGCTTTTCGTCCTGTAGAAGAAAAGGAAGAAGCGGCAGCATCCCTGACCTCCAGCACGGCCATCTTATCGCTACCTGTCTGAATGCCCGATTCGATAGTGCATGATCGTTACGCGCCATCCAATCGACCCAAGCAATATCACTTGCGCTCGGATCATCAGTACTCGCCAAGTAATCGACCACAAGATGTCGCAAATGTCTGCGTGTCTTGGGGTTTGGTAGCAACAAGCGAATTGACATCTCATAGGAAGCCATATCAACCCTTCGCATGTGCTCAAGGCCGCGCAAGACAGTTCCTCGCGCAAATAAGCCTTCCTGGCGACTCCATGCGTAATCAGCTAACTCTTGTGCGGTTCGGAGTGTTTTAGCCTGGAAATCATCAAGCCATGACTGATGACTGAATCCAATGCTGACGTCCTCACGGATGACGATGCCAATCGACTCGGCCCAACGCAGCATCTCGCTGTAGTCAGGATCATAGTAAGCGGCCGGCCGCCAAAGGCTCTCATACTGCGTCATGTCGGCTGCCAGCTGCCGCAAGAACGCAAGACACGAAGCACGCGCGGCCCCTACAGGTAGTTTTTTGTCCAGCCATCGTTCAAGTAAATTTGCAGCTGTTAAATCCGTAGGATTTAAGCCAGATTTGACAAGATCGACGTATATACCGAGAGCAAAAGGTGTACGCAGCGCCTCTTTAAGACTGTCCGGCACGACCGCAGAGTCTATACCGAGCTCACCAAGCAGTGTGGATATCCGCTCGAACGAGGGCAAGGTAAGTAGTAACTCATCCGCATCAAGCAACCTAAATCGAGCGTCGAACTTCGCCTCAAATGGTCGCGAAGAAACGATGACATGAATGGGAAGTTTATTGCCATCTTGATTCTCTGCATCCTGCAGCCGAGACGCAAGGCGAAGTAGGACCTGCATGCGCTGTGAACTCTGGTCCATCACTTCACTGACAGCGTCAAGCTGATCAATGATCAGCACAACCGGGGCTTCAACCGCCAGCGAGAGAAGCTCATGTTCGATATCACCTGACATACCCAGATCGCGAGCGAGGTCGGCGAAATTCACAATATTAGGGCTGAGCATGTCGGCCTTTATAGCTAGCACAGTCTTATGGCGGGCTTTGAGGGCACAATACAGCCCAGCTAGAAGTGCTGACTTCCCAGTCCCTGCTCCTCCGACGACCAGCGTGGAGCCTGCAGGATGCCGATTGATCCGCTGGATCAGATCGTCGAACTCCGGTCGCTCTATATGCTGTCCCCAAATCAGTTGAGGCCAGTCGGCCAAACCGCGCGACCCGCGCGTGATGTCTTCCTCAACATCAGCTCTGGTGAATGTTTGTGTGCTCTTTGAGACCAAGCCAACTGCAGCGAACTGAGCCTCAATCATGGCCTCTGCATCCTTCACAGCCAAGACAAGTTCAACCTTGAAAAACCGCTGACGGACAGCAGGGTTACAATCCAGTAACGCGTCGAGATCGACTGGTCTAAGAAGCTCATATTTCAGGTTCTTCAGGGCCGCCTTGATGCCTGGCATGACAGCCTCGATCTTCAGCATCGAGAATGCTTCATACTTTTTAATGACTTCAGTAGCCAGACCTAAAAGCTCTGTTTCATTGGCAGTTAACCAAGTCTGTGGCGCATCGAAAAAATCAGTTGTAGTACTGGCAGGATCCGAAGCAAGGGCAAGAATAAATCGAAAACCAACCGGGTCCGGCATAAGCGCCGGCTCAAGCACGACATGTAGAAGGAACTTGATTACCTCACGGAGCGTGTCCGGCCGGGTGAAACCAGCTTTAACCTTTTTGCACTGAATAAGCCCAACTGGCCGCTCATCCTTCGTGAGCCAAACATCCCGCCCTTGATCAGCTCCTGTGACCATCAAGCGAGTATTGCTGTACCACGGCGAATCAGATGTAAGCCCTTGATAGATGCTGTACAGGAGAAGTTCAAAATCAGCGTCCGTCAACGCAAGATAATTTGCTCTATCTGGTCCCACACGCCCTTCGTCTAATGCCTTGACGTGAGCGTACTCAACGTTAATCTCATCATCTGTGAGGACTTTCATACTGGTCTTCCGTATTTGACGATTTCCAGCAACCGACAAAGAGCTGCTGCCAACCCAATGCGACACTTTCTATAGCGAGGCTGAGCGCCACTGATGCAGGCATAAAAAACCGGCCGAAGCCGGTTCTTTCATTCAGTCATGTAGCACTGTAGGGTCATTCCCACTCGATCGTCGCCGGTGGCTTACCGGAGATATCGTAAACCACGCGCGAAATACCATCGACTTCATTGATGATGCGGTTGGAAACGCGGCCGAGGAAATCGTACGGCAGGTGTGCCCAGTGCGCGGTCATAAAGTCGATAGTCTCGACCGCACGCAGGGAAACCACCCAGTCGTACTTACGGCCATCGCCCATCACGCCGACGGAACGCACCGGCAGGAACACGGTGAACGCCTGGCTCACCTTGTTATACAGGTCAGCTTTATGCAGCTCTTCGATGAAGATAGCATCGGCGCGACGCAGCAGGTCGCAGTACTCTTTCTTCACTTCGCCCAGTACACGCACGCCGAGGCCCGGACCCGGGAACGGGTGACGGAACAGCATCGCGTGCGGCAGGCCGAGTTCCAGACCGATTTTACGCACTTCGTCTTTGAACAGCTCACGCAGCGGCTCAACCAGGCCCATCTTCATCTCTTTCGGCAGGCCACCCACGTTGTGGTGTGATTTGATCACGTGCGCTTTGCCGGTGGCAGACGCGGCGGATTCAATCACGTCCGGGTAGATGGTGCCCTGCGCCAGCCACTTCACGTCTTCCAGCTGCAGCGCCTGCTCGTCGAACACTTCAACGAACACGCGACCGATGATCTTACGTTTGGCTTCCGGCTCGGCTTCGCCCGCCAGCGCGTCGAGGAAGCGTTTTTCACCTTCCACATGGATAATGTTCAGACCGAAGTGGTCGCCAAACATCTCCATCACCTGCTCGGCTTCGTTCAGGCGCAGCAGGCCGTTATCGACAAATACGCAGGTCAGACGGTCGCCAATCGCGCGGTGCAGCAGCATCGCGGTCACGGAGGAGTCAACGCCGCCGGACAGGCCGAGGATCACTTTGTCGTTACCCACCTGCTCGCGCAGGCGTTCAACGGCATCTTCGATGATTTTAGCTGGGGTCCACAGCGCTTCACACTGGCAGATATCGCGCACGAAGCGCTCCAGCAGGCGCAGGCCCTGACGGGTGTGGGTCACTTCCGGGTGGAACTGCACGCCGTAGAAACGCTTCTCTTCGTTGGCCATAATGGCAAACGGGCAGCTATCGGTGCTGGCAACGGTGACGAAGTCAGACGGGATCGCCGTCACTTTGTCGCCGTGGCTCATCCACACGTCCAGCAGCGGCTTACCGCCAGCGCTGATGGCGTCTTCAATGTCGCGTGTCAGCGCGCTCTGGGTTCTTACTTCCACCTGCGCGTAACCAAATTCGCGCTCGCTGGAACCTTCCACTTTACCGCCCAGCTGCTGCGCCATGGTCTGCATGCCGTAGCACACCCCCAGCACCGGCACACCGGCGTTAAACACGTAGTCTGGCGCACGCGGGCTGCCATGCTCGGTGGTACTTTCCGGGCCGCCGGAGAGGATGATGCCGTTCGGGTTGAACCCGCGGATCTGCTCTTCGGTGACGTCCCACGCCCACAGTTCACAGTACACGCCCAGTTCACGCACGCGGCGCGCAACCAGCTGAGTATACTGTGAACCGAAATCGAGGATCAGTATGCGATGCTTATGAATATTTTCCGTCGTCATTGGGCTATTCCAGGGCGATGTAGTACAAATTCGGGATTAGGTTTATAACGCCCGGCTCTGAGCCGGGCGGGCAATACGGGGTTGTTATGAACCCATACGGTAGTTCGGGGACTCTTTGGTGATGGTCACGTCGTGAACGTGGCTCTCCTGAATCCCGGCACCGCTGATGCGAACGAATTCCGCTTTGGTGCGCAGGTCGTCGATAGTAGCACAGCCGGTCAGGCCCATACAGGAACGCAGGCCGCCCATTTGCTGATGCACGATAGCCTTCAGGAAGCCTTTGTAAGCCACGCGGCCTTCGATCCCTTCCGGCACCAGCTTGTCAGCGGCGTTATCGGTCTGGAAGTAGCGGTCTGAAGAGCCTTTAGACATGGCGCCCAGTGACCCCATGCCGCGATAGGACTTGAATGAACGGCCCTGGTACAGCTCGATTTCGCCCGGAGATTCGTCAGTACCGGCCAGCATTGAGCCCACCATCACCGCAGAAGCGCCGGCGGCGATAGCTTTGGCAATGTCGCCCGAGAAGCGGATACCGCCATCGGCGATTACCGGAATACCGGTGCCTTCCAGCGCAGCGACCGCGTCAGATACGGCGGTGATCTGCGGCACACCCACGCCGGTCACGATGCGGGTGGTACAGATTGAGCCAGGGCCGATACCGACTTTCACCGCGCTCACGCCCGCTTCCACCAGCGCCAGTGCGCCAGCGCCGGTTGCCACGTTACCGCCGACGATCTGCAGGTCAGGATATTTTTCACGGGTAGCACGAATACGCTGCAGCACGCCTTCGGAGTGGCCGTGAGAGGAGTCGATCAGCAGCACGTCAACACCGGCTGCGACCAGCGCATCCACGCGCTCTTCGTTACCGGCACCGGCACCGACGGCGGCACCGACGCGCAGGCGTCCGTGTTCGTCTTTACAGGCGTTCGGTTTACGTTCGGCTTTCTGGAAGTCTTTAACGGTGATCATGCCCAGCAGATGGAAGCTGTCATCCACCACCAGCGCTTTCTCGACGCGTTTTTCGTGCATTTTGTGCAGTACCACTTCGCGCGCTTCGCCCTCTTTCACCGTGACCAGGCGCTCTTTCGGCGTCATCACGGCAGAAACGGGCAGGCTCAGGTCGGTCACAAAGCGCACGTCACGGCCGGTGATAATCCCCACCAGTTCGTTATTGCCGTTCACTACCGGGTAGCCGGCAAAGCCGTTACGTTCGGTCAGCGCTTTCACTTCGCTCAGGGCAGTGGTAGGCAACACGGTCTGCGGGTCGGTGACCACGCCGCTTTCGTGTTTCTTCACCTTGCGCACTTCTTCAGCCTGGCGCTCGATAGACATGTTTTTGTGGATAAAGCCCAGACCACCTTCCTGCGCCAGTGCAATAGCCAGACCCGCTTCGGTCACGGTATCCATTGCAGCGGACAACATAGGAATGTTTAAACGGATAGTTTTGGTGAGCTGGGTGCTGAGGTCGGCCGTGTTTGGCAGTACAGTCGAGTGGGCAGGAACGAGCAGAACGTCGTCAAATGTCAGGGCTTCTTTAGCGATTCTTAGCATGGCAATATCTCAACCTCAGGGTGAATGAGAACTTGTAAAATATTGCCGCGGCATTATACAGGCCGTAATCGATTGCCTCCAGCATTATTTACCAAAAACTCTTGATCCCCTCAGTGAGCCATGTAGTATCGGTTAATTAACCCTCTGATTTAAAGTTTGATCTTCATCACATGTCGCTACCGCCAACCGCCAATATTTTTACCGTCAGCCGTCTGAACAGCACAGTGCGCAAGCTGCTGGAGATGGAAATGGGCCAGGTCTGGCTGAGCGCGGAGATCTCGAATTTCTCCCAGCCCTCTTCCGGTCACTGGTACTTCACTCTGAAGGATGATGGTGCCCAGGTGCGCTGCGCGATGTTTCGCAACAGCAACCGCCGCGTCACCTTCCGCCCACAAAACGGCCAGCAGATTCTGGTGCGTGCCACTATCACGCTGTATGAACCGCGCGGCGATTACCAGCTGATTGCCGAGAGCATGCAGCCGGCCGGCGATGGTCTGTTACAGCAGCAGTTCGAGCAGCTGAAGCAGCGCCTGATGGCCGAAGGTCTGTTTGAGCAGGGCCATAAGCAGCCACTGCCGGACCCGGCGCGTCAGGTTGGGGTCATCACCTCCGCCAGCGGTGCCGCGCTACACGACGTCCTGCGCGTGCTGCAGCGACGCGACCCGTCACTGCCGGTGGTCATCTACCCAACTCAGGTACAGGGCAGCGATGCCCCCTCAGGCATCGTCAGGGCGATTGAGCTGGCGAACGCGCGCAATGAGTGTGATGTATTAATTGTCGGGCGCGGCGGCGGCTCGCTGGAAGATCTGTGGAGCTTTAACGACGAACGCGTGGCGCGGGCGATTTTTGCCAGCCGCATTCCAGTCGTTAGCGCCGTCGGCCATGAAACCGACGTTACCATTGCCGATTTCGTCGCCGACCTGCGCGCGCCGACCCCTTCCGCCGCGGCGGAGCTGGTCAGCCGCAATCAGATTGAGCTGCTGCGCCAGCTGCAATCCCAGCAGCAGCGCATGGAAATGGCGATGGATTACTACCTTGCGCAGCAGCAGCGCACCTTCACGCGCCTGCAGCACCGCCTGCAGCAGCAGCACCCGCAGCTGCGCCTGGCACGCCAGCAGACGGCGCTGATGAAGCTGCAGCGCCGTCTGGACGACGCCGTGCAGCAGCGGCTGCGCCAGGCAACGCGCCAGCAGGAGCGGATCGGCCAGCGCCTGAACGCCATCCGCCCGGAGATGCGCATTGAGCGCGCCAGCCAGCAATTGCAGCAGTGGCACTACCGCCTGCAGCAGGCGATGCAGCAGCAGCTTAACGGCAACAAACAGCGCTTCGGCAACCTTGCCGCCCAGCTGGAGGGCGTCAGCCCGTTAGCGACGCTGGCACGCGGTTTCAGCGTCACCACCGCCGCCGACGGCCAGGTGATCAAAAAAACCAAACAGCTGCACCCCGGCGACACGCTGAAAACCCGTCTTGACGACGGCTGGGTGGAGAGTGAAGTGACCGCGATTACCCCGGTGAAAAAAACGCGCAGGCGCAGCGCCTGAAGCCAGGAGGGTTCTGCCCTCCTCTTCCCCCCATTTCCCCCATTCGGCCCACGCGAAACTATACTTGTCTGACATTCCTCGTTAAGCAAGGAGCCTGTTATGCCTTATGGTGTGATCCCCCCGTATATCCTGCGCAAGATTATTGACCACGGTTCTTCCCGCCAGCAGAGCTGCGCGCGTCAGACGTTGACCCACGTACAGACCCTGATGAATGAGAGCTGGCAGACGCCGCACTCAGCCACCACCGCCACGCCGGGCAGCGTACAGCGTGAAATCTACGATGCCGGGCAGACGCAGAGCCTGCCGGGCACGCTGGTGCGCAGTGCCAGCCAGCCCGCCGCTGGCGATGTGGCGGTGAACGAAGCCTGGGAATACCTCGGTATTACCTATGATTTTTTCTGGCACGCCTACCAGCGCAACTCCCTGGATAACAAGGGCCTGACGCTGCTTGGCACGGTCCATTACGGTAAGGATTACCAGAATGCCTTCTGGAACGGGCAGCAGATGGTGTTTGGTGACGGCGATGGCGAAATCTTTAACCGCTTTACCATCGCACTCGATGTGGTGGGCCACGAGCTGGCGCACGGCGTGACGGAAAACGAGGCCGGGCTGATCTATTTCGAACAGGCCGGGGCGCTCAACGAGTCGCTGTCCGATGTGTTCGGCGTGCTGGTCAAGCAGTATCACCTGCAACAGAGTGCCGACCAGGCCAACTGGCTGATTGGCGAGGGGCTGCTGGCGGAGGGGATTAAGGGGCGCGGCCTGCGCTCGATGTCCGAGCCGGGCACCGCCTACGACGATCCGCTGCTGGGTAAAGATCCCCAGCCCGGCCATATGCGCGATTACATTCAGACGCGCGACGATAACGGCGGCGTGCACCTTAATTCCGGCATCCCCAACCGCGCCTTCTACCTGGCCGCCGTGGCGTTGGGCGGCTTCGCGTGGGAGCTGGCGGGCTATGCCTGGTACGATACGGTCTGCGATAAAACGCTGCCGCAGAATGCCGATTTCAAAACCTTCGCGCAGTTCACTATTCGCCACGGCGAGAAACGCTTTAACCAGGCCACGGCGGCGGCGATTGAGGAGGCCTGGAAACAGGTGGGTGTGCTGACATGAAACAGCCAGAATTAAGCGATGACGCGATTATCGATGTGGCGCGTGAAGGGGGCTTTGCCATGATACCTAAGCTGGCTGAGCCACGCCGTTTTGCGCTGTCGCAGCTGGCGGCAGCGCAGAAAGAGCGGGTGTGCGAGGTGATGCGCCAGGCGCTTCCGCTGGGCGAACCGGAAGACCACCAGGCCGCGCTGGGGCGCGGCGACCAGCGCTATTTTCGTATTCAGATAAGCTACAGCACGCAGCAGTCCGCAGGCGCTATCGTGATACTGATCCCCGAACAGCTGGCGCCGCCGGAGCTGGAATCGCTGTGGCGCGATGGCTAACAGGCAAAAAAATACCCCTTCATCGCTGAAGGGGTATGCGTGACATCAGGTTAGCGGCCAGGCCGCTGCCATTAGTTGTCCAGTGCGTAAGCGATCACGTAATCACCACGGTCCGGCGACTGACGAGCGCCGCCTGCGGAGATCAGGATGTACTGCTTACCGGTTTTCGGTGATTTGTAGCTGATTGGGCCACCCTGGCTGCCCACTGGCAGACGGGCTTTCCACACTTCTTTACCGGTAGAGGTATCGAAGGCGCGCAGGTAGTAATCCTGAGTGCCTGCGATGAACACCAGGCCACCCTGGGTTGCCAGCGTGCCGCCCAGAGTCGGCATACCCACCGGCATTGGCGCACGCATTTTGATACCAAATGGACCGGTATCCTGCACGGTACCGACTGGCACCTGCCAGACGATTTTCTGCGTCTTCATGTCAATCGCCGACAGCGTACCGAACGGCGGCTTCTGGCAAGGGATGCCCAGCGGCGACATAAAGCGGTTTTTATTCACCGCGTACGGCGTGCCTTTCATCGGCACCAGGCCCATGCCGGTATTCACGGCTTCACCACCGTTACTGACCGCACCATCTTTCGCTGGCGCTGCTGGCACCATCTGCTGCCAGAGGCCCAGGCGCATATCGTTGACGAAGATCAGGTTATTGTTCGGGTCGGTCGACAGGCTGCCCCAGTTCATCCCGCCCAGAGAGCCAGGGAAGCTGAGTGACTTATCGGTACCCGGCGGCGTGTAGAGTCCGGAATAACGCATGGATTTGAAGCTGATACGGCAGGCCAGCTGATCAAACGGCGTGGCGCCCCACATATCCGACTCGGTCAGCGTTTCGTTGCCGATTTGCGGCATGCCTACTGAGCGCGGCTGGGTTTTAGCATACTGCTCGTTCGGGATGTTAGCCTGCGGAACCGGCTGTTCAACCACGTCAGTCAGCGGCTTGCCGGTTTGACGATCCAGCACGTAGATCTGACCAGACTTGGTGCCAATGACCACCGCTGGCGTGGTGCTGCCATCTTTATGCGGGAAGTTAATCAGGCTTGGCTGCATCGGCAGGTCGAAGTCCCACAGATCGTTATGCACGGTCTGATAAACCCACTTCTCTTTACCGGTGGTGGCGTCCACGGCCAGTACGGAGGCACCGTATTTGTGGTCCAGCTTGGTGCGATTGACGCCCCACAGGTCAACAGACGAGCTGCCCATCGGAATGAACACGGTGTTCATATCGGGATCGTAAGACATGGGTGCCCAGGAGTTAGGCGTGCTGCGGGTGAAGTGCTCGCCCGGCATCAGGATCGCATTCGGGTCGTCTTTGCCTGGGTCGAACGCCCAGCGCATTTTACCGGTGATGACGTCAAAGCCACGCATCACGCCGCCAGGCATATCGGTGCTAACGTTGTCCGCCACGCGGCCACCGACCACAACGGTGGTGCCGGCCAGCGTCGGTGCCGACGTCAGTACATAGCTCGGATCTTTGGCTTCGCCCATACCTTCCAGCAGGTTAACGCTGCCGTTGTTACCGAAGTCTGCACAGAACTTACCGGTATCAGCGTCTAAGGCAATCAAACGGCTGTCGATGGTGTTCATCAGAATACGGCGCTGACAGGCCGCACCGGCAGGCAGGTCGATTGCCGCCGGAGGAACAGATCCCGGTACTTTAGGCTGCGTCAGTGGCTGGGTAGCATCAAAGTAAGCCAGGCCACGGCAGCGCATCCAGACCGAGGATTTCGCATTGATGTCCGCTTTCCAGATCTGCTTGCCGCTGTCGGCTTCCACTGCAATCACATTGTTATGCGGAGTACAGAGGAACACGGTGTTGCCGACCTGCAGAGGTGTCTGCTGGTCTTCTGCGCCGTTACCGTCCGGGCTGAGTGGCGTATCGCCAGTGTGGAAAGTCCAGGCCACTTTCAGATCTTTCACGTTATCGCGGGTGATCTGGTCCAGCGCCACAAAGCGGCTGCCGCCCGGGGTGTTGCCGTAGTTATCCCAGTTTTTCTGCTCGGCGGATTTATCCACCGGAACCAGCGGCAGCTCCTGACCGTTTGCTGCCACGGTCGGATGCGGCTGGAACATGCCATATACAGTTGCCAGCAGGCCAACCACCATCACCGCGCTCAGGCCATAGGCCACTTTCGCCGCGGGTGCTTTACCCTCACGCTTGCGCAGTGCCGGGAAGGTGATCAGCGCCAGCAGGAACATGCCTGCCGGGAACATCAGGCGCGAAACCAGCTGCCAGAAGTCGAGACCGGCATCCTGCACTGCCCAGATCAGGGTACCGATAAATACCAGCGCAAAAATCAGTACCGCAGAAGATTTGCGGCGGAAGAACTGAACGGCGGAAATCACGATGAGAATGCCGGCAATAACGAAATACCAGCTACCACCGAGTGAGGCTAATTTCCCACCACCATTGACAAAGTAGAGGCCCGTTGCCAGCAAGATTAAGCCCAGCAAGAAGCACCACAAGCCCAGCCATTTAGATGACCCGGCAGTTGATTGAGGCATAGCAGAAATACTCCTGGAGAATAAGGCGTAGCAATGTTCAACGTCTTATTTTTATTAACATGTTTCACGGGATGGCCCGTCCTGCGTTTGTTGCTGACGCTCGTAACTCACGGCAGGCGTGGCTGAGCATCCGTAACAAACGGAAGAATTGTACCACCAGGTTCATAATCCAATAAACAGAAAATTAACAAGCCGTCTATGTTTGATAACTATAGACCGAAATTCGCACAGAATGATAAAGGTGATAGTTGCCGGGTTTACGGCTTCACAGCGGGCAGCAGCAACAGCTGCTTCTTCGAAATCAGGCCGTGACCGTGCTGACAGAAATAGTCGACCGCACCGCAGGCTTTCAGTACCTGTAACGGTTTCTGGCAGTCGGGGCAGCAGGCAACAGCGGGAACATCGCGCTGGCAGTTATCACAGTGAAACTGCCCGGCCATTGCGGTGAGTAGGTGCTGACAAACGGGGCAAGAAAGTGACATCGGCATCTCCTTTACTTCGGCGCGGCACAAAAAACAAAGGGTTGACCCCAAAAGCGGTCAACCCCTACTTTACACGCTGGCGAGGCCATGAGGCCCCTTGCGGATCAACGTTTGTTCTTTTTGAGATGGCTCATTAAGCGTTGACGTTTACGCTGCTGGTTTGGCGTCAGCAGGTTGCGCTTACCTTCGTACGGGTTATCACCCTCTTTGAACTGAATACGGATTGGCGTACCCATAATTTCCAGCGAGCGGCGGAAATAGTTCATCAGATAGCGCTTGTAGGAATCCGGCAGGTCTTTCACCTGGTTACCGTGGATCACCACAATCGGCGGGTTATAGCCCCCGGCGTGGGCATACTTCAGCTTCACGCGGCGGCTGCGCACCATCGGTGGCTGATGGTCATCGGCCGCCATGTTCATGATGCGCGTCAGCATCGAGGTGTTCACGCGACGGGTTGAACAGTCGTAGGCTTCGGTCACGGACTCAAACAGGTTACCGACGCCGCTGCCGTGCAGGGCGGAGATAAAGTGAATGCGCGCGAAGTCGATAAAGCCCAGACGGTAGTCCAGCTGCTCTTTCACTTCGTCACGGATCTCCTGTGACAGGCCATCCCACTTATTAACCACGATAACCAGTGAGCGCCCACTATTCAGGATAAAGCCGAGCAGCGAGAGATCCTGATCGGAAATCCCCTCGTGAGCATCAATTACCAGCAGCACGACGTTGGCATCTTCAATCGCTTTCAGGGTTTTGATGACCGAGAACTTTTCTACGGTTTCGGTAATTTTCCCGCGCTTACGCACCCCGGCAGTATCGATCAGGACATATTCACGTCCGTCACGCTCCATTGGAATATAGATACTGTCGCGGGTGGTGCCCGGCATGTCGTAAACCACCACGCGTTCTTCACCGAGAATACGGTTAGTTAGCGTTGACTTACCGACGTTTGGACGCCCGACGATAGCCAGCTTGATCGGCAGATCCAGCGGGTTAAAATCATCTTCTTCGTCATCCGGCGCTTCGCCGTTAGCTTTGGCTTCTTTCGCCGCAAACTCCGCCCAGTAGGCCTCGTTCTCTTCTTCTTCGGTCAGTTCCACCTCGGGCGCAACTTCGTCCATCCACGGCAGCAGCACCAGCTCCAGCAGGCTGGTGACGCCGCGCCCGTGAGACGCGGCAATCGCGTGGATTTCACCCAGACCGAGCGACCAGAAGTCGGTGACGGCGGAGTCCGCGTCCAGACCATCGGTTTTGTTCGCCACGATAAAGGTTGGCTTGTCGCGTGAGCGCAGGTGCTTGGCGATGGCGGTATCAGCAGGCATCAGCCCGGCACGCGCATCGACCATAAACAGAACCACGTCGGCTTCTTCAATCGCCAGCAGCGACTGTTCCGCCATGCGTGTTTCCACGCCCTCTTCGTTACCGTCGATACCGCCGGTATCGATACAAATAAACTCACGCCCTTCAATTTCTGCGCGACCATATTTGCGGTCTCGAGTAAGCCCAGGAAAATCCGCCACCAGCGCATCTCGCGTGCGCGTTAAACGGTTAAACAGGGTGGATTTTCCCACATTGGGACGCCCGACAAGCGCGACCACAGGTACCATAGTGAAGCCTCATAACTAAAAAATAAGCGCCTGGCTGCGATTTTATTCGCGCTGCAGGCAGATAAACTGCCGCTCTACTCAGGCCGATGGCGCCTAGAATAACACGCCTTGGATAAAACAAAACGGCCCCTTGTGATCAAGGAGCCGTTTTACCCTGACTACGGGTAGCCGATCGCAGCTGATTAACGCGTAATCGCGTAAACCTCACCATCTTTGGACTGGATCAGCAGCTTGTCGCTGGCCACCACCGGCTCAGTCTGGAAGCCGGAGCTGTCCAGTTTCTGCTGCGCCACAAAGCGGCCATCGTCGGTGTTAAGCCAGTGCAGGTAACCTTCCGCATCACCCACCACCAGGTAGCCGTTGTACAGCACCGGGGAGGTCAGGTTACGGTGCAGCAGATCGCTCTGGCGCCAGAGGGTTACGCCACCGTCGGTGTTCAGGGCAATCACGCGGTCATCCTGATCCACCAGATAGATGCGGCCACCGTCAACGATCATATCGTGGACCGAGCCGATTTCACGCTTCCACATGATCTGGCCAGAGCGCAGGTCCAGCGCCGTCAGGTTACCGTTGTAGGCCAGTGCATACACCACGCCATTGACGATTACCGGGGTCGTGTCGACATCCGCCAGGCGGTCGATTTCCGTCGCGCCGCTTGGCTGGGAAATACGCTGCTGCCAGATAATCTGGCCCTGGTTGAGGATCACGGCGCTCACGCGGCCGTTATCACCCCCCACTACGGCGGCGCCGAATGCGGTCGATGGCGCTGACTCACCGCGCAGGCTCAGGGCCGGCACGTCGAGGTTAACGGTCCATTTTACGCTGCCGCTGGTTTGATCAAGCCCCTGCAACATGCCGTTGCTGGTGTGAACCAGTACCAGGCCGTCGCTGACCACCGGGCGGGATAACACTTCACCGGCCGCTTTGGTCTGCCACGCAACGGAGCCATCGCTGGTGTTCAGGGCATAAACCTGCCCGCGCTCGCTGCCCACGTAGACGTGACCGGCATCAACGGTCAGGCCGCCAGAGAGCAGCGCCGGGATATTGCTGGAGAAGAAACCGGTTTTTTCTGCCAGGTCCACTTTCCACTGTTCTTTGCCGTCGCCGGAGTTCAGCGCCTTGACGATGCCATGACGGTCAGCCGCATACACGGTATTTTCCGCCCAGGCCGGGTGCAGGTTAGAGTAGAAATCTCCAACTCCGTTGCCCACCGAGGTGCTCCAGACTTTCTCTGGCTCGAACTGATTCTGTACGGTTGGCAGTGGCGACATTTTAACCACGTCTTCTTCACCGCTAAACCATGAACATCCGCTAAGTAAGGTGACTGACATCAGTCCCGGCAGAAGTAACTTACGCAATTCCATGAAATCCCTCTTGTGCCTTGAAGGCCAAATATTAGAGCTTTTTAGCCCGGCAGATTATTCACTTTCATTTGCAGCATCTCTTTCAGCGTCGAAGAGGCGTCAGAATCAATGCCTTTAGTCCACGCATCGCGTGCACCCTTCGCGTCGCCTTTGCTGAGCAGCGCTTCACCGCGCACGTCAGCCACGATCGCTGTCCAGCCGTCGCCTTTCACGCTTTCCAGCGTTTTCAGCACCTCATCCGGCTGCTTTTGCTGCAGCTGAATGCGCGCCAGGCGCAGATTCAGTACCGCCTGCAGATTGGCGTCTTTGGTATCTTTCAGACCGCTCTGCAGCTGGGCTGCGGCTTTGTCCAGCTGGTTAGCATCAACATAGCGTTTCGCCAGGTCGAGAGAAGCCAGCGCGCCGTAAGTGTTGCTGTTATCGCTGGCGAATTTCGCTGCGGCATCCAGCGTGGCGGGTTTGCTGGCATCCAGTGCCGAGGTCACCTGCTGATAGGCCGCAGAGGTTTCACGTGAACCGCTGTCCTGATGGCTGCTCCAGTAACGCCAGCCGACCAATGCGCCCACGCCCAGCACCACGCCAACTACCAGCGCTTTGCCGTTCTGTGCGAAGAAGTTCTTCAGCGCATCTACCTGCTCGTTTTCGTTGCTATATACTTCCACGCAATCCTACTCCTTTAAATCGTGCCGTCAGGGCTTAGCGCTGTAACATCGAGGCCAGCGTAGATGCAGCATCACACTGCGCCAGCGTCTGCTGCTCGCCGTTACGTAAATCTTTAATCACCAGCTGGCCGTTAGCCACTTCGTCCTCGCCGAGTACCAGTGCGATGCGGGCTCCCCACTTATCTGCACGGGCAAACTGCTTCTTGAAGTTACCACCGCCAAAGTTCGTCATCAGCTTCAGCTCTGGCAGCGCGTCACGCAGCTGTTCAGCCAGCAGCATCGCCGCACTCTGTACGCCCTGGCCTGAAGCGATAACATAGACATCAACAATGCGCGTCGGTTCAAATTCCGGGTTAACTGCCTGTACCAGCAGAACCAGGCGCTCCAGCCCCATGGCAAAGCCCACGGCCGGCGTGGCACGACCACCCAGCTGTTCTACCAGACCATCGTAGCGGCCACCGGCACAAACCGTGCCCTGGGCGCCCAGGCTGCTGGTCACCCACTCAAACACGGTGCGGTTGTAGTAATCGAGGCCGCGCACCAGGCGCTGGTTCACGCTGTAAGCAATGCCCGCCGCATCCAGCAGGCTGCACAGCCCGGTGAAATGCTCGCGCGACTCGTCATCCAGATAATCGCCCAGCGTTGGCGCATCGTTCAGCAGCGCCTGCACGTCCGGGTTTTTGCTGTCCAGCACGCGCAGCGGATTGCTGTACATGCGGCGCTTGCAGTCTTCGTCCAGCACGTCCACGTGCTGCTCCAGGAAGGCCACCAGCGCATCGCGATAGTTGGCGCGGGCTTCCAGCGAGCCGATAGAGTTCAGCTCCAGGCGCACATGCTCAGAGATGCCCAGCGCTTTCCACCAGCGGGCAGTCATCATGATCAGCTCAGCGTCAATGTCCGGGCCTTGCAGGCCAAACACTTCGGCACCAATCTGGTGGAACTGGCGGTAGCGGCCTTTCTGCGGGCGCTCGTAGCGGAACATCGGGCCGATGTACCACAGACGCTGTTCCTGATTGTACAGCAGACCGTGTTCAATGCCGGCGCGCACGCAGCCTGCGGTCCCTTCCGGGCGCAGCGTCAGGCTTTCGCCGTTGCGGTCGTCAAAGGTATACATCTCTTTTTCAACCACGTCGGTCACTTCACCGATAGCGCGCTTGAATAACGGGGTCTGCTCTACAATCGGCAAGCGGATTTCGCTAAAGCCGTAGCTGCCCAGAACCTGCTTAAGGATCTGTTCAATACGCTGCCACACCACGGTGTCAGCCGGTAAATAGTCGTTCATGCCACGAATGGCCTGGATATTCTTCGCCACTGATTTCTCTCATCAATTTCATGCAGCAAGGGACGACCGCCACAGCAGGTCGCCCCCTACAGATTATTTTTCGACCTGCTGGATGGTGATCCGGCGCGATTCATCCAGCATGGTGGCTTTAGCACGAATGCGCGCTTCCAGCTGGTCAATCATATTGTCGTTGTCGAGACGCTCGCGCAGACGCACGCCATCTTCGTAGAAACCGCTCTTCTTGTTGCCGCCGGTGACGCCCATGGTCGATACCGTGGCTTCACCCGGGCCGTTAACCACGCAGCCGATAATCGAAATATCCATCGGCGTAATGATATCTTCCAGCCGCTCTTCCAGCGCATTCACCGTGCCGATCACGTCAAACTCCTGACGGGAACAGGTTGGGCAGGCGATAAAGTTAATGCCGCGGGAACGGATGCGCAGTGATTTCAGGATATCGAAACCGACTTTCACTTCTTCTACCGGATCCGCCGCCAGCGAGATACGCAGCGTATCGCCAATGCCCTCAGACAGCAGCAGGCCAAGGCCAATGGCGGACTTCACCGCACCGGCTCGGGCGCCACCGGCTTCGGTGATCCCGAGGTGCAGCGGCTGATCGATCTGCTTAGCCAGCAGGCGATACGACTCGACGGCAAGGAACACATCGGAAGCTTTCACGCTGACTTTGAACATGTCAAAGTTCAGGCGGTCGAGGATATCCACATGACGCATCGCCGATTCCAGCAGCGCTTGCGGATTCGGCTCACCGTATTTTTCCTGCAGATCCTTTTCCAGCGATCCGCCGTTCACCCCGATGCGGATCGGAATGTTGTAGTGGCGGGCGCAGTCGACCACCGAGCGGATGCGCTCCTCATTGCCGATATTGCCCGGGTTAATACGCAGGCAGTCGACGCCATATTCGGCGACTTTCAGGGCAATGCGGTAGTCGAAGTGGATATCAGCAACCAGCGGGACGTTAACCTGCTGTTTGATCAGGCGGAAGGCTTCGGCGGCATCCATGGTTGGCACGGAAACGCGCACGATATCAACGCCAACGCGCTCAAGTGCCTTGATCTGGGCGACCGTGGCAGCGACGTCAGTCGTTCGGGTATTGGTCATGGACTGAACGGCGATGGGGGCACCGTCGCCCACAGGCACCTTGCCGACGTAAATACGTTTAGATTTGCGACGGGTAATGGGTGCTTCATTATGCATATTCTTTCTCCACAATTACTCGCGACCAGAAAAAGATGCGTTATTGCGCACCTAAAGTCAGGCGAGCAACCTGGTTAGTACGGATAAAACGACTCAGATCAACAGGCTTACCCTGATACTCGATCTGTACTGCGGCCGGGGCACCAATCTTCAGGCGATAAGGAGCCGTACCGGCGAGGCTCAGTTTACCACCGCTACGCTGAATGCCGCTGAACAGTTTTTTACCGGCAGCATCAGTCACTTCCAGCCAGCAATCGCTGGAGAAGTTCATGATAACCGCATTCGGATCGGCAGCAGGCTGGCTGACGCCGGCGCTGCTGGTAGGTAGTTGACCGTTGGCAGCGCTATCAACCGGTGCCTGCGCTGGAGATACCACCGCAGGCTGCGAGTTGGCAGCCTGGGTGTTTGCTGCCGGTGCCTGAGCACTGGCAGCCGGAGCGTTATCGGCCGGGGTAGCAGCAGGCGCGCTGCTGGTATCCGCCGGAGCCTGGCTTGGTGCCATATCCATCGGCACCGACTGGCCGCTGGTATCCGCACTGCTGCTGGCATTACCGTCAGTCAACGGAATAGACTGCCCGTTGCCGCTCTCCCCTTCCGCAGGCGCATTCTGATCGGCCATCGAGACCAGATCGTCCTGAGCGGCTTTATGATTCTGCCACCACCAGGCGCCCGTCAGGCCCACCACCACAAACAGCACCAGCCAGGTGAAGATCATCAACCAGCCATCACGCTTTTTGCGGCGCTTGCCGAGGGAGAAACTTTGCATCGGTTCAACTTTTGCGGCTCTGACCGGGGCTTGTTTAGCCATCATCGGCAGCAGTTCTTCTTCCGGCACGCGAACCAGGCGTGCGTAAGAACGGATATAACCACGCAGGAAGGTCGATGCCAGATTGGCAGGCGACTTGTCCTCTTCAATATCGCGGACGGTGGAAAGTTTCAGGCAGAGGCGCTCAGCAACGTTCTGCTGAGTCAGGCCCATCTGTTCACGGGCGCTGCGCAGGCGCTCGCCTGTTGAATTTACGTTGGATTTGTCTTCAGTGGCTTCAGTATTCATTAGCTAAAAAATGCTGGTGCTGTATCGATTGTGGAAAAATTCGCGCAAGTTGCGCCCCATAACGCTGTACATCATCGGGCTGGTTGGCCTGCGCGGCGAAGCGAATCTCTAACCACAGACTTTCCGCAGAAACAGGAAAGTTGTGTTGATAAACATCTAACAGGAGGCGCGAGTCTGAGCATCTCCCCTTTCCAAATCGCCTTTCGGCTTCTGCCAGCATAGGCATTCCCTTAGCAGGATCGGTCTGCACCGCATCCGCCAGCGCATAACGCGCTTTCTCTTGCTGCCCGGCATTCAAAAAACAGTAGCCTGAGTTTTCGAGCGTATCGGCACGAAGTCCGTCTGCTGAATCTTCAATAGCCCTGCTGAACTGCCGTTGTGCCGCATCATACTGCCCTAAACCGCAGAGAAACGCACCGTAATTATTAAGCACATAGCCGTTTTGCGGTGCAAGTTTCAGCGCGCGGCGATAATGCTGCTGCGCCCTGCTCTGCTCACCCATCTGCTGCTGATAACGCGCCATGGCCAGCTGGGTTCGGTAATCTTTTGGCGCCAATGCCAGCGCCCGCTGCAAATTGCGGCGAGCCGCTTCATTATCACCCCGCAGCAGATAGGCCAGGCCTAGCTGTATGCGCGTCTCTACCAGTGCTTTACGCTGCGGTGAAGTTTGGCACCCCACCAGCAGCGACAGCGCTAAACCAACGATTAAACCTGCCCGCATCCCTGTTTCTCCCGGTATCCATTCGCGGCTTATGCTACGCCAATGTTTACAGAGTCAACACGCTGCAGGGCAGGAAAACACCGGGTTTCAGATCGCCTTCACAGAGATGGCTTCACCGGCCATTTTCTTTTTCAGCGTGCGCTTGGTGCGGTCGATCACTTCCCCGGCCAGCTGGCCGCAGGCGGCATCGATATCATCGCCGCGGGTCTTACGCACAATAGTAGTAAAACCGTAATCCATCAACACTTTAGAGAAGCGATCGATGCGACTGTTCGAACTACGACCATAGGGTGCGCTTGGGAAGGGGTTCCATGGGATCAGGTTGATCTTACAGGGTGTATTTTTCAGCAGCGCGGCCAGTTCATGGGCATTATCCGTGCTGTCATTGATGTGGTCGAGCATCACGTACTCAATGGTCACACGCCCCTGGTTGGCATTTGACTTGCCAATGTAGCGGCTGACCGCGGCCAGGAAGGTCTCAATATTGTACTTTTTGTTGATTGGCACAATTTCGTCACGAATTGTGTCATTTGGCGCGTGCAGTGAAATCGCCAGCGCCACGTCAATCATATCGCCAAGTTTATCCAGCGCCGGAACCACACCGGAGGTGGACAGGGTTACGCGGCGTTTCGACAGGCCAAAGCCGAAGTCGTCCAGCATGATTTCCATCGCCGGAACCACGTTATTCAGGTTCAGCAGCGGCTCGCCCATCCCCATCATCACCACGTTGGTGATCGGGCGCTGGCCGGTGACTTTGGCCGCGCCGATAATTTTCGCCGCGCGCCACACCTGACCGATGATTTCCGACACGCGCAGGTTGCGGTTAAAGCCCTGCTGCGCGGTAGAACAGAATTTGCACTCCAGCGCACAGCCCACCTGGGAAGAGACACACAGGGTGGCGCGATCTTTTTCTGGAATATAGACAGTTTCGACCTGCTGGCCGCCGACCTGGATAGCCCACTTGATGGTGCCATCGGAGGAGCGCTGCTCTTCAGCCACTTCCGGCGCGCGGATTTCCGCGACCTCCTTCAGCCTGTTACGGAAGACCTTGTTGATGTCGGTCATCTCGTCGAAGTCATCACAGCAGTAATGGTAGATCCACTTCATCACCTGATCGGCACGAAACGGCTTTTCACCCATGCTGGCAAAAAACTCACGCATCTGCTGACGATTGAGATCGAGCAGGTTAATTCTCTCTTTTTTTGGCGTTACGACGGCAGGTGAAGCGGACGACGGAGTCACAATAAGTTCGGACATAATATTCTCTGGCCTCGTTGTTACACGTTATGGCGCTGGGTTTGAAGTGAATAAAATAGAAGCGCCCCGGAGAGCGAACTCCCGGGGCGCATTATTGTACTCATGACCTTCACAGGGTTAAAGCACTATAGCGAATTAATTTGTAAACCCTGCAGCAGGGCAGGCAGCCGAATTAACGGGTGCGCGGGCACACTTCGTTTTCGCCGAAGAAGTAAGCGATTTCACGAGCAGCAGATTCAGCAGAATCTGAACCGTGGGTCGCGTTCTCGGTGAAGCTGTCCGCGTAGTCTGCACGCAGGGTGCCAGCCAGTGCGTTAGCTGGGTTAGTTGCGCCCATCAGGTCACGGTGACGCTGTACGGCATTTTCGCCTTCCAGTACAGAAACCACTACCGGACCTGAGGTCATGAATTCAACCAGACCATCGAAGAATGGCTTACCCTGGTGCTCAGCGTAGAAACCTTCAGCCTGCTCTTTGCTCAGGTGCAGCATTTTGCTGCCAACGATTTTGAAGCCAGCGCTTTCAAAACGGTTGAAGATTGCGCCGATCACGTTTTTTGCCACAGCGTTAGGTTTTACGATGGAGAATGTACGCTCAATAGTCATGTTGACCCCTGTCTTATCTTTCGAATGTAGCCGCGAAAACGGTGTTCCCGGCCGGGAAAATGGCCGCAGATTATAGGGGGCATCGCGATGGATGCCTATCGAAGATTCAATAATTTATTGAAAAACTCGACCACCATCGCGGGAAATTTGCCCCAGCTGGCGCTATTTTACGCAGCGCGGCGAATGATGACCATCACTGCGGCCAGGGTTCTGTCTGAAATTAACGAATTAATTCGACATGAATCAGACGGCTGTCGGCACGCCCGCGATCGTCCACCGCACGGACTCTGTATTTACCCGGCCTTGTTGGCCGCCAGTCGAGCGGCACTTTACTGGCACTGCTGCCGAGGAAGATATCGTCAATAAACCAGTAGACGCTGCTGCTGTCGGCATCCGTCACCGCGCTAAAGCTGAGTTTGTCACGCCCCTGCTGCGACTGGCGCAGCGTATAGGTGATGTTTTTCTGCGGCGAGGTGATGCGCGGCGCGTCCCCCCCCACGGCGCCCTGCTGGCACTGCGTAGCGGGCGGCGGGCGTTTCGGTAACCCTGCCAGCGCGAAAACGTTCGCCAGGTCAGAGGGCCAGAACTCAAACACCTCAACGTGCGTCTGCTGCGGGTCCCACGGCGCACAGGCCACCTCACCGCTGTGGTTATCGATGCGCAGCGGGCGGTAAACCGTGTCGACTTTGATCGGCGATTTGCCGGGAATAAACCAGCTGCGCCCGCGCTGCTGACACCACTGCGTTGGCAGGTTGCCGCTCGGCAGACAGATCTCCACCCTTTTCAGCTGCGGCGGGAAACGGTGCTGCGGCTCTTTCAGCTGGGGGTAGCTCGCCACCACGCTGTCGATGATATTGAAAAACAGCGGTGCGGCCGCTTCCACCCCGACAAAGGCCTCATTGCCCTGCCCGGCAAAGTTACCCTGCCACACCACCAGCACGTACGGACCGAAAATCCCGACGCTCCACGCATCGCGGAATCCCCAGGAGGTGCCGGTCTTCCAGTACACCGGCAGTGACGCGGGCCGCTGCGCCAGAGTGTCACCCGGGCGACGATGCTGGCGCAGAATATCCAGCGTCATAAAGCTGGCCTCCTCACTCAGCAGGCGAAAGGCCGGCGGCACAGGTGCCTGCTCGCGCATGCGCAGGTCGCGCAGTTCGCCACGGTTTGCCAGCATGGCGTACAGCTTAGCCAGCTCCTGCGCCGTCACTTCCCCACCGCCGAGCACCAGCGAAAGACCATAATGTTTTTCACTCGCCATATTGCTGACGCCGGCCAGCTGCAGGAACTGATAGAAGCCGGGCTGGCGCAGCTGCGAGGCAATAGCCACCGCCGGAATATTGCGGCTGAAGTTCAGTGCATCGGTGGCGGTAACAGGGCCGAGAAAGCGGCGGTCAAAATTTTCCGGCGCATAGCTGCCAAATGATGAAGGCACGTCCTTCAGCACCGTCATCGGGTGCAGTACGCCCTGCTCCATGCCCAGCGCGTAGATAAACGGCTTGAGTGCTGAGCCCGGTGAACGTTTGGCGGTGGTGCCGTTAACCTGCCCCTGAATCTGCCGGTTGTCATAATCCGCCGAGCCGACCAGCGCGCGTACGCCCATGTCGCGCGTATCCACCAGCAGTACGGCGCTGTTATGAATGCCGCGACTCTGATTGCGCCGGATAAACGCCCGCACCTGCTGCTCCACCAGCCGCTGCAGCCCGGCATCAAGCGTGGTGTCAACGCGCGGCTGACGTTCTCCATTTTGCAGCTGCTCAATAAAATGCGGCGCGATAAACGGCAAATCCTGCGGCTGGCGCAGCGCCAGCGGCAGGCTGAACAGCGCTCGCTGGCTGGCATCCGTTGCATAATGCTGCTGCCAGCGCTGAAACAGGCGGTTGCGGGCCTGCATCAACGGCGGGCTGGCTTCGTCACTGCGCGGATTCATGCGCAGGCTCGGCGACTGCGGCAGTACCGCAAGAGTCAGGGCTTCGGCCAGCGTCAGCTGAGACGGCGGTTTAGCAAAATAGATCAGGCTGGCGGCGCCGATGCTCTCGATGTTGCGGCCATAGGGCGCGGCATTGAGATACGCTTCGAGAATATCGTGTTTGGAGTAGCTCAGCTCGAGCTGCACGGCGCGCAGCACCTGCATCAGCTTGCCGCCGGGCGAACGGGTATTCAGCTGCCAGTGCATGCGCGCCAGCTGCATGGTGATGGTGGAGCCGCCCTGAAGCCGCCCGCCCGCCACATAGCTGCGCCAGAAACCGCGCACCAGACTCAGGGGATTAAAACCGGGGTTGTACCAGAACCAGCGATCCTCATGCAGCAGCAGCCCACGCACCGCCAGCGGAGAAACCTGCTCCAGCGGCGTCCACTGTCGATAGCGGTCGTCGCTGGCAAGCGAGAGGCGCAGCAGCGTACCGTGGCGGTCATACCAGGCGGTAGAGAGTGGGATGCCCTGTGAGAGCGGCGGGTTAGGCCACAGACGAAAACCGATTAGCAGCAGCGCCAGCAGCCCCAGCGCTACTGCCAGATTTTGCAGCAGGCGTTTCATCGTGACGCTGCAAACGGTGCTTCAGCCGCCACCACCTCAATTTTCCCCTGCGCCGCCGACATCGCCTGAATATCGCGATCGTACATCGCTTCACCATAGGCTGGCGGGATGGTGAAGCTGCCGGTGTTGGTGGCTTTGATCTGGTAGACAAACTCCTGCAGATCTTTCGTCGCGCTCCCGTAAATAATGACCCGGTCTTCGCGAATATCGCTGTAGTCCGGCGACCAGGTGGAGCCATTGGCCGCCAGCGGAGACTGCCAGGCGGAAGAGGTTTCGCCCGACGGCTCTTCAGCATCGCTTTCCGGCGCGGGTGGCGTTTGCTGCACCACCTCAAAACCGCCCGGCAGCAGGTCGACTATCGCCAGGTTGCTCAGCGCCTGGTTTGCATTGGCGCGGATCTTGAGGCGCACGTTAATCGTCTGCCCCAGCGTCACCTTGCTGACCTCTTTGCCTGCGGCATCGGTGTAATCCCGGCTAATCTCCAGCCCTTTCGCCACCGCCTGCTGCGGTGCGGCCAGATCGTACCCTGCCTGGGTTACCACATACCAGGCCGGTGCATCGCCCTGATTACTGAACTGCACGGCGCTGGCAGCCGCAGTGAACTGCCCCTGCGCGAAGCGGCCCTGCAGCGTGGAGATGAGCTGCGGCACTTTGCTGCCGCGTTCCTGCTGGCTAATGCTCAGCGCGGCCGGATCGTTCTGCTGCGCCACCTGTGCGGAGTAGCTCTCCAGCGCCAGAATGCTCATCGCGGCAGAGAAGGTGGTGTAGCGCTGTTCACGCAGCGCCTGCACCATATTTTCCAGCACCTGCGGCGGCACGGCGGAGACGCTCTCCGGGAAGTGGCGGGTAATCAGATACAGCCGCGTGGCGTCCGTCACCAGCGGATCGTAGTAGTTATTGGTCCACCAGGTGTTATCCCAGGATTTGCTCAGCGCCTGCCAGGTCGGCTGCAGCAGGCGGTTGGCTTCCTCATCGGCTTTCAGTAACTTCCACGACGAGGCCAGGTAGAGCGCGCTAAGATCGCTGCTCCAGCTCTGCGGGAAGCGTTTTTGCAGCGTCTCCTGAACGGAGGCCAGCGCGCTGGTCGTGATTTCGCCCTGGCGCGTCAGCAGATAGACCGCCCAGGCACGCAGACGCAGGTGATAGAGATCTTCATAACCGCTGGCCGCCAGAGTGCGCAGCGCCACGTTAGCCTCATCCAGCATCCCGTTGGGCAGCGGATAACCTGCAGCGCGGGCTTCCAGCAGATACTGCACCACGTATGGCGTCACAAACGGGTCGACCTGCGGTGAAGCCATCCACAGACCAATTCCGCCGTCAGCGTTCTGGCGTGAGCGCAGCACGTCGAGAATGCCCTTCAGCTGCTGACGCACTTTATCTGCATCCAGCGCGCCGCGCAGTTCCGGGTGCTCGCTCTGCAACAGCAGCGGGATCGACTGGCTGACAATCTGTTCGGAGCAGTAGTACGGGTAGTCAGCCAGATAGCTGGCTAATCCACGGGTCAGCACCAGCGGCGAGTTCGACACCGCGGCCTGACGCTGGGCGTAAGCGCCAAACATCTGGCGCAGGTTGTCGACCTGCTGGCTGCTGCCGTTCATGCGCCCCATCACCGTCTGGATGCGGAACGGCATCGCCGGGCGTACCGAGATGCTGATGGTGCGGCGGCTGGTTTTGTCGCCGAAGCTGGCGCTGAACTGCAGCGGTGCATCGCCCAGTTCGGCTTTGGCCCGCAGGCGGAAACTCACCATGCCTTCATGTTTGGCGGCCAGGCTCAGCGACTGCTGCGCGCTGCCGACCACTTCCAGCTGCGGCGGTGGCGTAAGCTGCACCGCAATCGGCAGCGGCTCTGAACTCTGGCCGCTGAGGTTGTTGCTCACCCCAACGCTGACGTCAAACTCATCGCCCGGCGCCACCATCGACGGCACGTTCGGCGTCAGGATAAAGTCATCACGCACGGTAGTGGCGGTCTGCGCTTTACCGATTTTATCCGGCGTGACCGAAATCGCCATCACGCGGATTTTGCCATTGAAGTAGTCCGGCAGCGGATAGGTAAACTGCCTGATGCCGTTGACTTCGGTGATGCCGGACCAGTAAGCCACCGGTTTGTCACGCTTGCGCTTGAACGGATTGAGGTGGAGATCCATCCCTTCTGCCCCGTCACCGCCCGGTGCCGAGGTCAGCGACATCAGTTTGCTGAACTCCGGCAGGATCAGGTCGAGGATCTGTGAGCTTTCCACGCTCAGTTCGCGCTTGCGGAAGAAGTAGTCGAGCGGATCGGTCAGGCGATAGCGCGCCACCTGCAGGATCCCTTCATCTACCGCAAACACCGCCACCTGCTGTGGGCCATCGGTTTTGACATCAATGGTCAGGTTCTGCCCTGGCTTCAGCAACTCAGGGCTGGTCAGGCTAAGGCTGTTTTTGCGCGCCGCATTGCTGATTTTGAACGGCATTACGCCATAGCTCAGCGGGCTCATAAATATCTCGTCGGAGTTGATATCACGCACAAACTGCACGTTGATATAGGCGTTACCTTCCAGCTCTGACGGAATGCGGATCTTCTGCACTGAGTTAGTGGTGGTGGTATGGAACCACTGCCAGCTGTAGACGCGGTCTTTCTCTATGGTGATTAACCCGCTGCCGGTGTAGGGCGCGTTGATCGCCACTTCAATTTCATCACCTGGCAGATACTGGGCCCGATCCAGCTTCATTTTCAGCTCGGCATTGCGGTCGAGCGAGCGCGTCAGGTTCGCTTCCCCGGCCACGCTCCAGGCGATGCGGTTGAGCACTGCCCCTTTCGCATCCTGCACCACCAGCACGTAATCGCCGGGCTTGTCGGTCGCCAGCGCCAGGCTATGGCCGCTGGCAGGCAGATCGAGCGCGACCTCAGAAACCGGGATCTCTTTCAGCTTCGACTGGTATTTATACACGCCGGATTCCTGTCGCGTCAGCACCGACAGATATTTCTGCTGCAGCAGCTGCAGCTTCAGGCCGCTGAGCGCAATGGTATCCAGCGCCGGATTAATGGCGATCAGATTAACGTTGCGTAGCGCATTCTGACGGATATAACCCAGGTCGCCATCGGCCTTCGCGCCGATCAAATAATCATATGGTGAGACCAGCGTGCGGGCGGTCGCAGCCACCGAGCGACCGCTGCCCGCGACAAAGGCTTCGGACAGCAGCTGCAGCTGATAAGTTGACTCGCCCCATGCGCTGAGATCGAGCTTGATGGCCGCCTGGCCTTTGTCATCGGTGGTGCTCTCTTCCAGCTCGGTCTCGTAGCCGTCGCTGGCGGATCGCGCTTCATAGAAGGCGTAATCGGCATAGCGATCGAAGGCCGGATAGACCGGGCGCAGAGTCAGTTTTGACGCCACGCGCAGCTTCTGCGCCGGGGTACCAAACAGATTCTGCACGTCGATACTGGCCTTCAGTTGGTCCGGCTTCACCCAGCCCTGCTGCTGGTCTGGCGTCAGCGTCAGCTTAACCTTTAGCGGGTCCGGCTCGAACTCTTTGACGTTGACCGAGGTGCTGCCAAGCAGGCGCGTAGAGTCTTCATCCTTGCCCGGCAGATAGAGGTAGATATTCCATTCGCCGGTCGGCGCGTTTTCTGCCGTGGTAAAGCTCAGCTCGTTGAAGCCGCTCGCCGTCAGCGTCAGCGGCACGGTGCGCATCAGCTTGTCGCGTGGGTCATGAATTTCTGCCCGCACGGGCACCCCCGTCACCGGGACGGCCCAGTCGGCGGCACGGGTAATCAGGCCGATATTAAAGGTGTCGCCAGGGCGGTAAACGCCGCGGTCAGAAAACAGATAGCTGCTGAGCGTGCGCTTGTCGTCAGGCGTGGCATCACCGTAGACGTCAAAGCGGGAGAAATCGAGGCCGCGATCGTTGTCGCGCCCGGTCGGCAGGAAGGAGACATCCCCCTCTTTTTCCACCAGGAACATCACCGGCTGGCGCTCGTTGGTGTAAACCTCCAGCGACGGGAAGCTGACGTGACCATCACTGCCGGTGACGCGGCTCATTATCTTCTCACCGTTTTTCGCCACCACCGATACCTGCGCGCCCGCAACCGGCTCGCCGCTGCCTATCGACTGCACGAACAGATCGCGAGTCTTATCCTGCGAGCGCTTGGCAATAATGCCCAGATCGGTCACCACCACAAAGCGTGAATCCCCCACACTCTCTGCGGCAGCGTCCTCCTGCTGGTACTCATCTTCTGCAGGTTGCTGATCCTTCTGACCCGGTGTCCACTGCGATAAGGTCAGCAGGAAAATGCCGCGATGCGATTTGGCGTCAGTAGAGAGGTAGCGCGACAGATCAACGCCCTGATAGCTCACCTCCCCCGGGTGACTATTATTGACCGCCGTCTGGTAGCGGAAGTGCTCGGTAAAGTATTCATCGTTCAGACGATTGAAATCGGCCGAAGCGAATTCACGGCTTTTGAACGAAACGATGTGCTGTAGCTGGCTGGGGATCACGCGTTTGATATCAACCCGCAGGCCCGGCACGTTGCGCGCGGCCACGCTGATGCGCTTATCCCCCTTCACGGACAGCAGGGATCCCTCGGCGGCGAAGCGCAACAGCTGCGGATAGTCCGGCACCTGCACCACGCGCCAGACTTTTGCCGGCATCTTATAGCCGCCGCTGGAGGTCATGGCGGCATTGACCTCCACCAGCAGCCAACGGCTGGCCGGGGCATCAAATTTAAAGCTGAACTGCGGCTGATAGCTCTCTTCCGCATCGTTCAGGCTGAGCGGCAGCGGTGCTGATTGGTTGATGATCGCTTGATCGACCTCCTGCTGATCCCAGTGAGTATCTTGCTCATCAGGATGGCGCGGATCGTGCTGCGGCAGCAGCCAGACCCGAACCGCTTTATTAATATCGCTATCGCGCACCGCATCGCTAAAGGAGAGGATCAGCGCGCGCTCGCCCTGGCTGCCCGCTTTATCGACCACCATCGCACTGATATCGCTGACGCTCAGGCTGTAGAGATTCGGCACCGTCACCCAGGCTTCGGCTTTGCGCCCGGCTTCATTGCCGGGGTGCGAGGACTTCACGCTGCCATTCACCTTAAGATGAACGAAGCCGCCATGATCCATCGGCTGCAGCGGCGCAGAGCGCACCCAGGCGTTCAGTTTCTTTTCATCCCAGGTGACGCTGAATTTTAGCGGCTGCTCAGATTGACCTTTGGCACTGGTCAGCCCGAGCGACAGCTGTTTCTCCACGCTCTGCACATCGGCAGGCGCGTTAAATTTAATATTGAAGATGGCGCTGTGCTGGCTGCTGTCCTGCGGATCCTGATAATACTCGGTAGAAGCCACCTGATAGTCGAAGACCGGGGTGCTGAAGTGGTAGTCCGTTTTATCGATGCGGATCTGGGGCGCCAGCAGGGTTTCCGGTTTGAGGGTGACATCGTAGCCCGCGCCCAGCGGCAGCGGCTGCTCGGGGGTAAAGGTCAGCGTCCAGGCATTCTGCCACTGCCAGCCGCCCTTCAGGGCCGGTTTCAGGGTTATGCCGTCAGTGACGGTTTTGCCCACCCGCGTGACCGGGGCCACCGACTGATTAAAGCGCAGCGTGAGGGTTTGCACTGCGGGTTTTGCCTGGCTGTAATCCACGGCAGAGGGGTCGATGGCGCTGACCTGGCTGTGCTGGATGGCCAGCGGCGCAACCTCAATGGGTTTTGGCCGATTCTGCCACCAGTGCCAGCCATAGAAGGCCGCAGCGGCAAGCGCCAGCAGCAGCAACAGGCTGGCGCTAATGGCTTTAGGATGGCGGTTAACGCTCTGCTCCAGCCGCTGGAAGCCGCTTTTCAGCGGGGCAACCCAGACGGGGGCGCGCCAGTTAACCTCGCCCAGCAGCGGGCGCAACATTCGCCCCATCAAACGCAGCAGCAGGCAGATCAGCCAGCATAGCGCGTTGACCAGAATAAAAGGCAGGCGGAGCAGAAACTTGAGCACATCCATCGGTGAGAACCTTCCGTGTAACAAAACTGGTCAAAGAGTAATTGTTTATCCGTGCAATATCTATCTGCGACAGCAACATTTTGCCGGATTTGAGCGCCTGCTCTGAATGCAGTGATTTACCCTTGTGATAGCGCATGAAATGGCTGAAACTCAGCTTCATATTTTGACTGACTGCGAGGCCGCTATGACGACTCTTTCTCTGTTTGTTTCCGCTGACTGGCTGGCGGAGCATCTCGATGATGACAATGTGCAGATTCTGGATGCGCGCATGTTGCCGCCAGGCCAGGAGAAAACCCGCGACCTCAGCGCTGAGTACCGGGCAGCACACCTGCCGGATGCGCCGCTTTTTGATATTGAAGCGCTGTCCGACCACACCAGCCCCTACCCACATATGATGCCGCGCGGTGAAACCTTCGCCGTGGCGATGCGTGAGCTGGGCGTGAACAGCGATAAACATCTGGTGGTCTACGATGAGGGCAATCTGTTTTCTGCCCCGCGCGCCTGGTGGATGCTGCGCTATTTCGGCGTCTCTCAGGTGTCGATTCTCGCCGGGGGGCTGGCGGGCTGGAAGCAGGCAGAGCTGCCGCTGGCCAGCGGTGCGGTTGAGCTGCCGGAGGGGGAGTTTGAGATAGCACCCGGTGAAGGCGAGATCAAGCGCGTCACCGATGTTCTGCTGGTCAGCCATGAAGGTGGCGCGCAGATCGTTGACGCCCGCGCCGCCAATCGTTTCCACGGCGAAGTGGACGAGCCGCGCCCTGGCCTGCTGCGTGGCCGAATTCCGGGCAGCCTGAACGTGCCGTGGAACTCGCTGGTGACCGAAGGACGCTTAAAGCCGGCGCAGGAGCTGGGTGAGATTTTCAGCCAGCAGGGGGTGGATCTTTCGCAGCCGGTGATAGCCAGCTGTGGTTCCGGGGTGACGGCGGTGGTGGTGATTCTGGCACTGACCAGCCTGGGCGTGAAAAACGTAGCGCTGTATGACGGATCCTGGGGCGAATGGGGCACGCGCCAGGATCTGCCGCGGGTGAATGATTCAATTTAGGGCTGACCGGAGCGGGTCGATCGAAAAAGAGGATCGACCCCTACGAGTAGGGGCGGACCCTCTTTTTCGGTCCGCCCGCAACATCACCGTATTTCAATCGATATTCTTCACTTTAAAATCACGCAGGAAACTGCCCCAGCGCCGCTCGTAAAACGGGGTGATATGGGCAATAAAGAAGTGGCTGATGCCCTTCTCCCCTTCTACCACGTGACAGATATCAATCGGTTCATCTTCCAGCAGCGTATCCGTTGCCACGCTGCCCGCCGCCTGAATAATCGCCCCGACGTCGCCATCGGCTTCAATACCAATCAGCAGGTTCGCCGGCTGATCCGCACGCTCTTTGATATGCGCGAGATAGGCGCGGCGCACTGACTTGTATTTGGCAAACAGCTGGGTCAGCGAATCCACCATCTGTGCTGGCGGCTCAGCGATCTCCGACAGCAGCAGCGCCGTGCCGCCCTCCAGCACCGTCTGCTGGCTCAGCGCATTACTGTCATCACCCAGCAGATGGGCGATTTCGCGCGGTGAAAACTCTTTGCCGTTCGGCAATTTCGGATTGAGGAACAGCGCCTCTCCGAGGGTCATTTCAAACAGGGTACGCACCGGCATCACCAGGTAAGCCTGCTCACCGCTGACGGCCTGCTCCAGCGCTTCTGCTGACGTAAAGAACGGGATAATGCTGGTGCCGTCCTCTTTTTCCCAGTGCTGCAGATCCACCGGCGTGCTGGCATCAATCGCCTGCCCGGATTGCGCACTTTCCCCCGGCACCACCACGCTGGCATCCAGCAGCAGCGAGAAAAACTCCGGGCGGTGCGCCGGTTCCGTAGCGGCCAGTTTCAGCACTTCTTCCAGGCGCGAATTAAGATCGTTCATTGAGATATTCCAGAATAAGAAGCGAGCGGACCGGAAAAAAGGTCCGCCCCTACAATAACCAGATAATTGCAATCCGTAGGGGCCGATCCTCTTTTTCGATCGGCCCTTTTAATTACGCCCGGCTTAACAGCAGATTAGCGACGGTGCGCACGCCCAGCCCGGTAGCACCGGCGGACCACTGGTCCACTGCGCCTTTGCGGTAGGTCGCGGAGCAGTCGATGTGCAGCCAGCCCTGCTTATAGTCAGTGACAAAGTGCGACAGGAAAGCCGCCGCAGTGCTGGCACCGGCCGAGTGCGCGGGGCTGGCGATGTTATTCAGATCGGCGAAGTTTGACGGCAGATGGCTGCGGTGGAACTCAGCCAGCGGCAGGCGCCAGAACGGCTCGTTCTCCCCTTTTGCACTGCTCATCAGGGAGTCAGACAGCGCATCGTCGAAGCTGAACAGCGCGTGATAGTCGTTACCCAGTGCCGTTTTCGCCGCGCCGGTCAGCGTAGCGGCATCAATGATCAGCTCAGGCGTTAAGGCGCTGGCGTCGATCAGACCATCGGCGAGCACCAGGCGACCTTCGGCATCGGTGTTCATCACTTCAACGGTTTTGCCATTGCGGTAGTGAATGATATCGCCCAGCTTAAAGGCATTGCCGCTAACCATATTGTCCGCGCAGCACAGGATCAGCTTCACGCGCTTTTTTAGACCGCGGCTGATAGCCAGCGCCAGGGCGCCGGTCAGGGTGGCGGCACCGCCCATGTCGGACTTCATCGAGTCCATAAAGGCGCTCTGCTTCAGGCTGTAGCCGCCGGTATCAAAGGTGATGCCTTTACCCACCAGGCAGGCATAAACCGGGGTGTCATCGCTGCCGCCCGGGTTGTAATCCAGCGTCAGCAGTACCGGGCTACGCGTGGAACCCCGGCCAACCGTGTGCAGACCCATATACTTTTGCGCTTTGAGATCGTCGCCTTTAATAATGCGGTAGCTGACGTCGTCGCAGGCAACGGCGCACAGCAGATCGATGGCGCGCGTGGCCAGCTGCTCCGGGCCGAGCTCTTCCGCCGGCAGGTTAATGGTGTCGCGCACCCAGTCAATCGCCTTCAGGCGGCTGTTCAGCTCTTTCTGGTCAGCCTCGCTCAGCGCAGCCCACTGCACTTCGCGCTCGCCTTTCGGGCTTTTATAGCCCTGCCAGAATGCCCAGCTGCTTTCCAGATCCCAGCCGTCGCCGCTCAGGCTGACGTGGCGAATGCCCTGGCCGTCAAGCTTACGCGCCGCGCGCTGGATGGTGACCAGCGGATCGCTGCCGGTCAGGTGGATTGTCATGCCCGCGTCATTGCTGCTGAGGGTGGCTTTTTCGCCCCAGCGTGGGTCGGCTGCTGCCGTGGACAGGGTAATGTTCATCGGGGTGGTCATCGCATGGCTCCTTACCATTTTTGTCTTGTGGACCGGGTCTGCCCGGCCTCTGCGATCTGTCGCGCAGACGGATGCTATTCGAATTTGATGAGTCAGACTAACAGAAATATGTCAGGGATGTTTTCGTCAGGTGCTCTGAGCGGCGGCACCAATGCAAAACGGGCCAGAAAATTTCCGGCCCGCTCTCTGCGTCACAATAAGTCAGTTTAGCTGCTCTGCGCGACACCGTTGGTTTTAAAGGCTTTCCACTCCGGCGACAGCTCACGCAGGCGGGCGATAGACTTCTGCACCAGCGCAATAGCGTAATCCACTTCTTCTTCGCTGGTGAAGCGGCCAAGCGAGAAGCGGATGGAGCTGTGCGCGAGTTCGTCATCCAGGCCAATTGCGCGCAGCACGTAAGAGGGTTCCATGCTGGCGGAGGTGCAGGCCGAACCGGTCGATACCGCCAGATCTTTCAGCGCCATGATCAGCGACTCACCGTCAACGTAGCGGAAGCCGACGTTAAGAATATTGGCCGCGCCGTGCTCCAGCGAGCCGTTAAGCTGCACCTGCTCAATGCGGTTCAGCCCGGCCCACAGGCGGCTGCGCAGTGCGCCGAGGCGCGCCATCTCAACGCTCATCTCTTCTCTGGCAATGCGATAGGCTTCGCCCATGCCAACAATCTGATGCACCGGCAGCGTGCCGGAACGCATGCCGCGCTCGTGCCCGCCACCGTGGATCTGTGCTTCGAGACGCACGCGCGGCTTGCGGCTAACGTACAGCGCGCCGATCCCTTTTGGGCCGTAGATTTTATGGGCGGAGAACGACATCAGATCGACGTTCAACTGGCTGAGATCGATTGGCAGCTTACCGACGCTCTGGGTGGCATCAACGTGGAAGATAATCCCGCGTTCGCGGCACAGGTCGCCAATGGTGGCGATATCCTGCACCACGCCGATCTCGTTATTCACGTGCATGATCGATACCAGCACGGTGTCATCGCGCAGGGCAGCCTGCAGCTGTTTAAGATCCAGAGTACCATCGGCCTGCGGGTCGAGATAGGTCACGCTGAAGCCTTCACGCTCCAGCTGCGCGCAGGTATCGAGCACGGCTTTGTGTTCGGTGGTGCAGGTAACGATGTGGCGGCCTTTTTCCTGATGGAAGGTGGCAGCGCCTTTAATGGCCAGGTTGTTGGCTTCGGTCGCGCCGGAGGTAAAGACGATTTCACGCGGGTCAGCGCCAACCAGCTCAGCAATCTGGTTACGGGCGATATCCACCGCCTCTTCAGACTGCCAGCCAAAACGGTGTGAACGGGAAGCCGGATTGCCGAAGGTGCCGTCCATTGTCAGGAACTGCATCATCTTGGCCGCCACGCGGGGATCGGCTGGCGTGGTGGCAGAATAATCCAGATAAATCGGTAATTTCATTGCTGATTAGGCTCCGGGAGGTTGTGGTCTCCGTCCTGCTGCGCCCTGAAATTCTGACGGCTGCAGAAATGAATAAAAGGCCCGGCAGGCCTTTTATTTATCTCCGGTGGCGAGAAAGAACCTCACCCGGGCTGCGATCAGGCGCGCAGATTGACGTTAATTGTTTCCTGCATACGGCCATTTGGCGCACGACGGATTTCATTGCTGTTCTGGCGGTCAGCCACATCCAGGATCTCCTGGTTGTTAACCAGTTCAGCCAGCGTGATGTTGTTGAGGAAGTCGCTGATGCGCTCGCTCAGGTCACGCCACAGGACGTGAGTCAGGCAGCGTTCTCCGCCCTGGCAGCCTTCTTTGCCCTGGCACTTGGTGGCATCAACCGATTCGTCAACGGCGGTGATCACCGCACCCACAGCGATAGCATCGGAGGCTTTACCCAGCAGATAACCACCGCCCGGACCCCGTACGCTTGCCACCAGACCGTTCTTGCGCAGACGGGAGAACAGCTGCTCAAGATAAGAGAGGGAGATGCCCTGACGCTCTGAAATATCCGCTAAAGGCACCGGGCCTTCGTGAGAGTGCAGTGCAACGTCGAGCATAGCGGTAACAGCATAACGGCCTTTGGATGTCAGTCTCATGGCGTAAACGACCTCGGTTGTAACCCTGGATGGGCGTTAACAAATTATGGACGCAAGTCTGACATTCCTGACTAAATTGGTCAAGTATTTAACCTACTAAAACAGTCAACTATTTAACCAAGTAATTCACTCAAGTATTATGCTGTTATTTTCATCGCCACTCTCCCCTTACTCGCCCTGCTTCTTCTCGATGGATGAGAGCATTCCGCGCAGGATATTCAGCTCGTCACGCTCCGGGCGGGCGCGGGTAAACAGACGGCGCATTTTGCTCATCACCTGGCCCGGGCTGGCTTCGCGGATAAAGCCGCTGCCGATCATCATCTTTTCCATATGCTGATAGAAGCGCTCAAGGTCATCAACCAGCGGATAGGGCGACTCGACGGCCTCGGTCTGCTCCGTTTCCAGCGACTGCAGGTACGCCATGCGCACCTCATAGGTGATAACCTGCACGGCCATCGCCAGGTTGAGCGAGCTGTAGTCCGGGTTCGCGGCAATCGCGACGTGGTAGTGACACTTCTGCAGCTCTTCATTGGTCAGCCCAACGCGCTCGCGGCCAAACACCAGCGCTACCGGCGCCTGCTGGCCCTCTGCGACGCTTTTCAGCCCGCATTCACGCGGGTCAAGCATCGGCCACGGCAGCGAACGCGAACGGGCGCTGGTGCCGACGACCAAGCTACAGCCGGCAATAGCTTCATCAAAGGTATCAACAATTTTGGCATCGCCAATCACATCGCTGGCACCGGCGGCGAGCGCAATGGCCTGCGAGTCCGGTTTTACCAGCGGGTTGACCAGATAAAGGTTGGTTAAGCCCATGGTTTTCATGGCACGGGCCACGGAGCCCATGTTGCCAGTGTGAGAGGTTTCAACCAGCACAATTCGGATATTTTGCAGCATAAGGATTGGGGTCTGCTCGCGGTCTGAGAGATAATTTGAAGATGCTAACATATTTTCAGGACATTTGCCGTTATGCCCTGCTATACTACGCGCCGTTTTATATCAGATTAAATGATATACCGTTCTTTAACATCCAGTGAGACGAAACTTATATGCATCCAATGCTCAACATTGCCGTGCGCGCTGCGCGCAAGGCCGGAAACGTAATTGCTAAGCACTATGAAACCCCGGACTCCGTCGAAGCCACCCAGAAGGGCAGCAACGACTTCGTGACCAATGTTGACCGTGAAGCGGAACGCCAGATTATTGAAGTGATCCGCAAATCTTACCCACAGCACACCATCATCTCAGAAGAGAGCGGTGAACTGCCGGGCGAAGACCAGGATGTACAATGGGTTATCGATCCACTGGATGGCACCACCAACTACATCAAACGCCTGCCACACTTCTGTGTTTCTATCGCCGTGCGCATCAAAGGCCGCACCGAAGTCGCCGTGGTTTACGACCCAATGCGTAATGAACTGTTCAGCGCCGTACGCGGTCAGGGCGCTCAGCTCAACGGCTACCGTCTGCGCGGCGGCAGCGCTCGCGATCTGGATGGCACCATCCTGGCGACCGGTTTCCCGTTCAAGCTGAAGCAGCACGCAACCCCTTACATCAACATCGTTGGCAAACTGTTCACCCAGTGTGCAGACTTCCGTCGCACCGGTTCTGCTGCGCTGGATCTTGCCTACGTTGCCGCCGGTCGCGTAGATGGTTACTTCGAGATTGGCCTGAAGCCATGGGATTTCGCTGCCGGTGAACTGCTGGTGCGTGAAGCGGGTAGCCTGGTGACTGACTTCACCGGCGGGCACGGCTATATGCTGTCTGGCAACATCGTGGCGGGCAATCCGCGCGTGGTGAAAGCGATGCTGGCGAATATGCGCGACGAACTGAGCGAAGCGCTGAAGCGTTAATTGCTATCGTTGCCCTGGCATTCCTGAACGGGCCGATCGAAAAAAATGATCGGCCCCTACAGGGGTTGACCGCTTTTCTGGTCAACCCTTTTTTAATATCGGATCAGCGTAAAAACATCGGGCGAATCCCGCCGGATATCGCAGGCTGCGCACTCAGCCACAGCATTACCCCCGCCATGACCAGCAACACGCCCCCCAGCAGCGCCAGCGAATTGACCGCCACCGTCTGCCATCCCTGCGCGGAAGCGCCTTTGCTCAGACGCAGCGCCAGCGCGCGTGACATCTGCACCACCAGCGCCATCGCCGACACCGTCAGCGCCGTTCCCAGCGCCATCACAATGGCGGATAACACCCCCCAGGCATAAACCCCAATCACTTTGGCAAACAGCAGCATCATGATCGCCCCGGAACACGGGCGCAGCCCCATCGACAGCACCACCGCCGCTTTGGTTTTCCAGCCCACCGCCTGCGCCAGCATCGCGCTATCCGGCACGTGCTGATGGCCGCAGCCACACTGCTCACTGTGCTGATGATCCGCCGTGACAATACGCCTGATGCTCAACCCTCGCCTTGCTGGTTTTAGTGCGGCCCATAACTTTTTACCTGCGCGCCAGCACAGCCATAAGCCCAGCCCGCTCACCAGCAGATAGCTGCCCTTCTCCAGCCAGTCGCTGCTGAGATGCAGCTGGCGCGAGGAGAGTTGCAGCACCACCAGCATCACCGTGACCAGCAGGATCGCCACCGCCCCCTGTACCACCGCGGCCGCCAGCGTCAACTGCAGGCTGGTTTTCAGTTTAGTGGGATGGGTAGCGAGAAAGGTGGCAATCACCACTTTACCGTGCCCGGGGCCGAGGGCGTGCAGCACGCCGTACAGCAGGCTAAAGCCCATCAGCGCCAGCCCTGCCTGATGTGGATGGCTGGCGACCTGCTGCAGCAGCGCGGTCATCTGTTGATGCAGGCTTTTCTGCCACAGAATGCTCTGCAACAGGATCTGCGGCCAGAAGTGCCACACCAGCAGGCCCGTAGCGATGACGATTAGCGTCAGCAGATACAGCGGCCATGCCCGCCAGCTGCCGTGTGCTTGCGCCCTGAGCATGTTTACTGGCATATCAAAGTCACCGTCTGGGCAAACTGACGGCCGAGGTCCATCTCTTCCGCCGGGGCATCGGCTTTATCCAGCGACAGTGCGTAAGCCTGCATGGAGGCATCCGGCTGCGGGGTTTGCAGCTGGAACCTGCACTGTGCAGCCAGCTCGGGCGGGACGATCAGTGATTTTTCGGAGTCGTAATACATATCTACAAAGTACGTTGGGTCAAAAGTCGAAAAGAGATAGCGCTGGCCTTTCAGCGGCTGCGGATGCGCCAGCGGCAGGATAAACTCCAGCACCGCTTTATGTCCCTGCCGTGACAGATGGTATTCCGGCGGCAGATTATCAAACTTTACCGGCTGTTTCTGGTGCCAGAACTCGCTGAAATAGTGCTGGCCAAGCACGTTCGCCATCACTTCCGCCGCCAGCTTTTTCCACACCACCGAGTCGGGCTTTGCCTCACCGGCGTCATACAGCAGGTCGGCCGAGGTAATTTCATCCATCACCCAGCGCATTTTCAGCCCGGTGAGCTGGTCACCCTGATGGACCAGCGTGGTCTGCATAGCGATAAAGCTGTGCGGATGTGCCAAAACAGCGGGCGAAAATCCTGCAGCCAGCCACAGCAGGCCAGCCTTCAAAGTGTTATAACGTAACAAATTAAACCCCACAGCACCGTTTGTCGATTAATTTTGTGACCTGTCTTAAAAGCTCTGAATAAAAGCGCGCGGATTTGTCACAAACCGCGCGGCGCGGGCTATTCTTAGCGCAATCAATTGTCACTGGAATCGCAGATGATGAGTGCATACTCACCAGAAATTTCTGTCCTCTCCAGTCCGCAGCGCCGCTGTCACCTGCTTTTGATGCTCTGCCTTCCTGAACCCATTGTCACGCTGGAGTCGGTTTGTCAGCTGAACGCAGTTGATCCTGCCATTGCCCGGCAAGATATAGCGGAGGTCGCGCTGGAAATCCAGCGTTATCACCGTCTTGCCATTGAGCAGGACGGCCAAAGGTTGCGCATCCAGGGGACGCAGCTCGACCAGCGGCTGTGCCTGCTGCATAGCCTGCGCCGCACGCTGCGGCTGTCACCCGACTTCGCCCACGGCTATTTTGCCAGCGCGCTGCGCCGCCAGCTGCAGGCCATCACGGTCGATAAAGCCCTGTACGACGAACATAATCTCAGCGCGCTGGTTCAGCACTGTGCGCTCTACCTCGCGCGCGATTTCAGCGGGCGCGACGGCTCTTTTTTACAGCTGGTTTTTCAGTATTCACTCGCACACCGCTGCCCGACAGACTTTACCCCCCAGCAGCAGCGGTGGCTGCGCGAAAAGAGAGAGTACCCGCTGGCCGAAAATATTGTCCACTGCTGGCAGAAGCGCGGTTATCAGCCCATGCCCGGCGACCCGGCGCTGCTGGCCTTAATGTTCAGCCAGCTGCATATTCCGCTACCTGAGCACTGCCAGCGGGAAAACGAGTGGCAGCTGCTGCAGGCGGTTGAACAGCTTATTCAGCGCTTCCAGGCGCTTTCCGGCATGCGCTTCAGCAACGAGGCCGGGCTCAGCGCGCAGCTCTACACCCATCTGGCCCAGGCGGTGGAACGCACGCATTTTGCTATCGGCATCGATCACTCGCTGGTGGATGATGTGGCGCAGCAGTATCCGCGCCTGTTGCGCACCACGCGTGAAGCGATAGCCGACTTTGAGCAGCACTACGGGCTGCAGTTTTCCGATGAGGAGATGGGGCTGATTGCGATTATCTTTGGCGCATGGCTGATGCAGGAGAGCGCGCTGCAGGAGAAACAGGTGCTGCTGCTCACCGGCCATGACCGCGATCTGGAGCGTCAGGTAGAACAGCAGCTGCGCGAGCTGACGCTGCTGCCGCTGACTATCAAATATCAGGATGTCGCCGACTTCCAGCGCCACAGCGCGCCAAAAGGCATTGCGCTGGTGATCACCCCTTATGCCACGCCGCTGCCGCTCTACTCACCGCCGCTGATCCACGCCGAGCTGCCGTTGGGCGAACACCAGCAGCACAGTATCCGCGCGCTGCTGGAGTCATAATCAGGCCACTTTCGGCCGCAGGAACAGTGCCGGCACCACCAGCAGCGCCATCACCCAGAACACCCCGCCCTGCAGATGCTGGAACAGCACGCCGCACACCATCGTCATCAGGGCAATTCCGCCGCCCATCGCCAGCGCCGAGTACACCGACTGCAGGCGGATCACCTCGCCCCCTTCCCGCGCCGCGATAAAGCGCATTGCCGCGAGGTGGCAGACGGTGAAGCTGCCGCAGTGCAGGATCTGTGCGAGGATCAGCCAGCCCAGTTCGGTGGAGGAAGCCAGCAAACTCCAGCGCACGATGGCGCAAATGCCCGAGAGCAGCAGCAGGTCGCGCGCGCGCCAGCGGCGGAACAAACGGTTGCTGGAAGCGAACACCACCACCTCAGCCACCACCCCCAGCGACCACAGATAGCCAATCACGCTCGACGAATAGCCCGCTTCCTGCCAGTAGATCGCGCTGAAGCCATAATAGGCGGCATGCGCTCCCTGCATCAGCGTCACGCACAGCAGGAAGCGCCAGACGGCATTCTCACTCAGCATCTGCTTCCACTGCGCCCAGCCCGCATGGCTTAGCTGCTTCTGCGCACCCAGTGGCATGACCGCCGGGCGCAGCATCATGCCGCCGAGCATCGCGATACAGCCCGCGCACAGCAGCAGCAGAATGGCGTGATAAGAGAAGATATTGACCAGCACGCCGGTTAACGCGGAGCTGATGACAAACGCCAGCGATCCCCACAGCCTGACCGGGCCATAGGGCAGCGCGATCTGCCGCTGCCAGGTGGCGGCCAGCGCATCGCTCAGCGGCACCAGCGGCGAGAAGAACAGGTTAAAGCCGACCATCACCAGCAGCAGCCACAGCCACTCGGCCCCCAGCCAGAAGCCCAGCGCAAACAGCAGCGTCAGCGATGCCAGCAGGCGTAGCGCACTGACCAGGCGGGAAGGATTGGTGACGCGGGAAGCGATGAGCAGGCTGCCAGCAAAGCGGGCAATCATGCCGCAGCCGAGCAGCAGACCGATTTTTTCGGGTGCCAGGCCACTCTCTTTCAGCCATACCCCCCAGAAAGGCAGATAGACACCATAGGCGAAAAAGTAGGTGAAGTAGCTTAATCCAAGCCAGTAGGTGGAGCGTATCGTCATTTTCCCTCCGACAAAGTGGAGGCTAATGTACACCGTTGCTGCGGACAAAAAAATAACGGGACACTTTCGTGTCCCGTTATTGTCATAACGCTCTCAAAATCGAGAAGTTATCAGGCGTAAACCGGGAAGCGTGCACACATTTCCAGCACCTGCTTCTTCACGCGCTCGCTCACGCCTTCATCATTGATATTATCGAGAATATCGCTGATCCAGCCGGCCAGCTCGCGCACTTCCGCTTCTTTGAAGCCGCGGCGCGTCACAGCCGGGGAGCCGATGCGGATACCGGAGGTGACGAACGGGCTTTTCGGATCGTTCGGCACGCTGTTTTTGTTAACGGTGATGTTGGCACGGCCCAGCGCGGCGTCCGCTTCTTTACCGGTCAGGTTCTTGTCAACCAGGTCCAGCAGGAACAGGTGGTTATGCGTACCGCCGGAAACCACGTTGTAACCGCGTGCCAGGAACACTTCCACCATCGCTTTGGCGTTTTTCGCGACCTGCTGCTGGTAGGTTTTAAACTCAGGTTCCATCGCTTCTTTGAACGCGACGGCCTTACCGGCAATCACATGCATCAGCGGGCCGCCCTGGCCGCCAGGGAAGACAGCAGAGTTCAGCTTCTTATACAGATCTTCGTCACCGCCCTGCGCCAGGATCAGGCCACCACGTGGACCCGCCAGGGTTTTGTGAGTGGTGGACGTCACGATGTGCGCATGAGGAACCGGGTTAGGGTAAACGTCCGCAGCAATCAGACCGGCAACGTGCGCCATATCAACAAACAGGTAAGCGCCAACGGTGTCAGCGATTTCACGCATTTTTGCCCAGTCGCACACGCCAGAGTAGGCAGAGAAACCGCCCACGATCATTTTCGGCTTATGCTTCTGCGCCAGTTCGGCCAGCTCGTTATAGTCAATTTTGCCGGTTTCGTCGATGCCGTAAGGGATCACGTTGTACAGTTTGCCAGACAGGTTAACCGGGGAACCGTGAGTCAGGTGGCCACCGTGTGCCAGGTTCATCCCCAGAATGGTGTCGCCCGGCTGCAGCAGCGCGGTGTAGACCGCGAAGTTAGCCTGGGAACCGGAGTGCGGCTGGACGTTGGCATAGTCAGCCCCGAACAGCGCTTTGGCACGGTCAATAGCCAACTGCTCAACGATATCCACGTACTCGCAGCCACCGTAGTAGCGCTTGCCCGGATAGCCTTCAGCGTATTTGTTGGTCAGCTGCGATCCCTGAGCCTGCATCACGCGTGGGCTGGTGTAGTTTTCTGAAGCAATCAGCTCAATGTGCTCTTCCTGACGCACTTTCTCCTGCTCCATCGCCTGCCACAACTCGGCATCGTAATCGGCAATGTTCATTTCACGCTTTAACATCTGCATCTCCTGACTCGACTGACTATCAACAATAAATGATGGGCAACAGTTTAAACTGTTTAGCACCCTGTTGAATAGCGTCAAGACTGCCTTTTTACGCAAACGATTGGCTTGCTGTCTGGCAAGGGTTTGTTACGCTTTTTGTCATTTCCTGACAGCGGAGTTTTCCTCATCTGCCTGTTGCGGATTTTTCACCACCACCACCCGCTCCCTGTGGATAAATAACCATCATCATAAAAGGTGTATTTACAATGCATCTCCCAAATTATAAGATGCATTTAAAATACATGTTATGTAGAGCATCAGGAGCCCACCATGCTAGATAGCCACACTATTGCCACCGTGAAATCCACTATCCCCGCCGTCGCTGCGCTGGGTCCGCGTTTGACCGCGCACTTCTATCAGCGCATGTTCAGCCACAATCCCGAGCTGAAAGATATCTTCAACATGAGCAACCAGAGCAGTGGTAATCAGCCTGAAGCGCTGTTTAACGCCGTCTGTGCCTACGCCAGTAACCTCGATAAGCTGGCCGCGCTCGGCCCGGCAGTCGAGAAAATTGCGCAGAAGCACACCAGCTTTGCCATTCGCCCGGAACAGTACGCCATTGTCGGTGAACACCTGCTGGCGAGTATTGATGAGCTGCTGCATCCGGGTGAGGAGATCCTCGCCGCCTGGGGTAAAGCCTATGGCGTACTGGCCGGGATTTTTGTGCAGCGTGAAGAGCAAATCTATGAAGAGGTTGAGCAGAAAGTCGGCGGCTGGCGCGGTGGTCAACGTGAGTTTGTTATCAGCGAAATTATCCCGCGCAGCGCAAAAATCAAGAGCTTTATCCTGACCCCGGTTGACGGTCAGCCCGTCGTGGATTACCGGCCCGGTCAGTACATTACGCTGTGGGTCCGTGACCCGTCATTTGCCAATCAGGAGATCCGCCAGTATTCACTGACGCGGATGCCGAACGGTCGTGACTACCGCATTGCCGTGCGCCATGAAGAGGGCGGCACGCTCTCCAGCTGGCTGCATCAGCAGCAGCCCGGGGTGCGTCTGCACCTGGCGCCACCGGCCGGCGACTTCTTTATCGATATCGCGGCGCAAACCCCGGTGACGCTGATCTCTGGCGGCGTCGGTCTGACCCCCATGCTGGCCATGCTGCACAAGCTGGCGCAGGAAAAACATCAGGCGACGGTACAGTGGTTCCACGCGACGGAAGACGGCGCAATGCATGCTTTCGCAGAGGAAGTCGGCGAACTGGGTCAGCAGCTGCCGAAGTTCTCGCAGGAGATCTGGTATAACCATCCGCAGCCGGAAGATGAAGGCAAGTATCAGCACCGTGGACTCATGAACCTGCTGCCGCTGGAAGCGAGACTCAGCGATCCGGCGATGCACTACTATCTGTGCGGCCCGCTGGCGTTTATGGCGATGGTGGAAAAGAGCCTTCTGCAGTCAGGCGTGGAGAAAGCGCGTATTCACTACGAAGTGTTTGGCCCGCATAAAGCGCTGTGATGCTATCGGGCAGCGGGGGATCTCTCCCGCCGCTGCCCGATCGTCCCGCTGGCTACTTAAGCCTGCGCGCCTCAGCAACCTGCTCTGCGCTGACGGCAGGGGCCTGATTGCTCCAGCTGCTGCGCAGGTAGTTCATCAAATCGCTCATCTGCACATCATCCAGCGTCCAGCCGTAACCGGGCATCGCCTGCGCCATGCCGTGCCGGGTCACTGGCGTCTGCGCACCTTCCAGCACCACGCGCAGTGCGCTCAGCGGGTTTGCTGCCGTCAGCGTTGCATTACCGTCCAGCGCCGGGATGACATGCGCATCGCCTTTACCCTCGCTGCCGTGACAGGTTGAGCAATACATGGCATAGGTTTTCGCGCCCGCGGCGGAAGGCGCGGCAGCGGGCAGCGGGGATGCTGGAGCCGGCGGCAGACTGCGCAGGTAGATGCCGATACTGTTGAGGTCCGCATCGCTGAGATACTGAGTGCTGTGCATCACCACCTCCGCCATGGGTCCGACTACCGCCCCCTGCTTGCTGCGCCCCGTTTTCAGCAGCGCCACCAGTTCATCCTGCGCCATGCCGCGCAGCGACGGCGCAAACCAGCCGTCAAGCTCGGCACCGCTGAGGTAGGCGCTGCGACTTTGATCCAGTGCCTGCTCCTGCAGTGCCCAGCCGCGCGGGGTGTGGCAACTGCCGCAGTGCCCTGCGCCCTGCACCAGGTAAGCCCCGCGATTCCATTGCGCACTCTGCTGCGCATCAGGCTGATAACGATCGTCATTGTGGAACAGGGCATTCCAGATCCCCAAAGGCCAGCGCATTGACAGCGGCCAGGAGATATCGCTGTCGCGATTTGGCTGGCTGCTGGCCGGGACTTCATGCAGCAGATAGTCATAAAGCGCGCGCATATCCTTATCGCTCATTTTGGCATAGGCGGTATAAGGCATTGCCGGATAAAGGTGATGGCCATCGCGAGCGATACCCTGGCGCATGGCGCGGTCAAATTCGGCAAACGTATAGCGGCCAATGCCCTGCTGTTTATCCGGGGTAATATTGGTGCTGTAGATATCACCGGGCGGCGTAGGGAAACGTAGCCCACCCGCCAGCGCTGCGCCGCCGGGTGCGGTGTGACAGGCAGTACAGTCCGCCGCTTTGGCAACATATTCGCCCGGCGACATGGCATGAGCCGCACTGCTTACCAGCAGCAGAACCATCCCTGAAAGTAACGTTTTCATACTCCCTCCCCCGGTGCGTTTTTCCCGTGCACCAGCTCGTTCACTGCCCGCCATGCCTGATCGACCGCCGAATGGGCATAAGGGCTCCAGTCCGAGTCAGAGTTAGCAATTACGATATTACCGACGGGGGCACGGGCGCGCTCAATAATCTTCTGCGCCTCGTCCTCATCATCAAATAAGCCATTGATGGCGTAAGAGTAACCGTGCGACCAGCGGTTAACGGTAATCGCCTGAATATCGCGCTGATGGTCGAAGCCTGCCGGCCCAAGCATCGCCTGGAGCTGTTCGCGGATCATCTGTTCATGAGCATCGAACGAGGTGCCCAGCAGCATCGCGCGCCCTTTACGCGACTGCTCGCGGGCGCTGAGGCCGCTGCCTGGCAGAGTCGGCACATACACCATATGCAGCCCGATCGGCTGATTGGGATCGTGGGGGTGCTGATAGCCGCCGAGGCTGACCGGATAGTCAAGCTTAACCCGTGAATAAGGTGCGCCAGGGGCATAAACCTCATGCACGCCCAGTTTGATAAAGGCGCGCCAGTTAGCGATGGCGACCTTGCTGTAGACCAGCGGAGCTTTAACATTCTGCTTCAGCGCTTCCTGCTGCGCCCGCGACATCTGCGGCACCAGATACGGGATCATCATATTGTATCCGGCCATGACCACCTTCCCGGCGCGGACTTTCGTCAACTTTTCACCCGTCATATAGCTGACTTCTACGCCACCGTCGACGTTCACCACCTGCATGCCGGTACTGTTAAGGCGTAGCTTGACGTCAGAGTCCGCCCTGTCCAGCTGGCTGTAGTCAAATTTCGCCCGCACGATATCATTCATATCGTGTCCGGCGGGGTCAACGGCCGGGATCAGCTTGCGCACCAGTAGCCGGGCCAGTGTCGCGTTGCCATCCGGGAAGTGGAAAACATAAGGATCGTCGAGGTCAGCCTGCGATTCAGCGTCCAGCGGCGGCAGCCCCATGCCGTCAAGGCCCGGCAGGTCGCAGATACGCGCATCGCTACAGGCGGTAGCATCAATACCCACCGCCTGGAAATCGTTCGTGGTTTGCTGGAAGTAGCGCATTGCCAGTTCGCTCAGGCCCACTTTATCGCGCAGGAAGGTGGCGTAACTGTGTGTATCCAGCCAGGCGACTTTTTCCTGCTGGCTGAGTCCCGGCAGATAATCTTTCGCCACCGTATGCAGCTCAATCAGCGCGGCGCGATCGCTCTGTGGCAGCGGGAAGTCATTGATAAACGCCTGCCATGAACGTCCGTTCAGGCGATCGCGTGGGATATCATCCGCCACCACTTTGCCCGGGTCGCCGCTGACGACTTTATCCACGCCGAAGTTTTTCTTATCAAAGTAGACGCCGCGACTGAGGCCAAGGTCAGGATAGAAGGTTTTATCGAAGCCCCGCTCCATGGCGTCCAGGCTGATCCCCAGCGTTTTTATCAGGCCCATCATCACCGGGCTGAAGTTGGAGTGCGGGGACTGGAAAGATTCGCTGCCGCCATAGCCAAGGATTGTGCCGTTACTGCTGCTGAGTTCATTACGCTTGGCGTGGCCACCGAAGTCGTCGTGGTTGTCGATCAGCAAAATCCGCTGCGGTTTATCCTGCAGCTGCTGCCAGAAACAGGCGGCGGCCAGGCCGCTAATTCCGGCGCCGACCACCACCAGATCAAACTCCTCGCTGACCGGCAGAGAAGCAAAGTCAAAACTGACGCCATCGCGGCCGAGCCGGTGGGCATTTTCAAAGGAGCCCGGATGGTTGCCGCGCAGTCCGCTCAGCGCCGGTGGGTAATAGAGCGTTTTGTTGGCCTGCAACGGCGAAGCGCGCAATATCTGCAGGGGGGTCAGCCCGGCGGCGACCGTAATCGCGACGCCGTTAAGAAAATCGCGGCGGGTAATAGCCATAAAAAAGTCCTTCTTGATAGTCTGCTCAGCCCTTATGGCTCAAGCGGGCTATTGTCAGCATCAGAAGATCATTGTCAAACCGGGGAGGGGGAACAGCAGCAGAAATAAGGAATTAATAATTTTAAGGGCCTGAATGCTCAGACCCTCAACGACTTCAGCGTAGAAAAAGGCAGCGCTTAGATCGCCTCTTCGTCTTCTTCGCCGGTGCGGATACGCACTACGCGCGACACGTCATAAACGAAAATTTTTCCATCGCCAATCTTACCGGTCTGCGCGGTACGCATGATGGTATCCACGCAGGTATCGACGATATCGTCGGCAATCACAATCTCAATTTTGACCTTCGGCAAAAAATCGACCATATATTCAGCGCCACGATACAGTTCGGTGTGGCCCTTCTGACGACCAAAGCCTTTCACTTCGGTCACGGTCATTCCGGTGATGCCGACTTCCGCCAGCGCTTCACGCACGTCGTCCAGTTTGAACGGCTTGATAATTGCATCAATCTTTTTCATGGCAGACCCTTTTCTCCCCCTCCATCAGGGAAGGGGAACAGTTAACATTGCCGGACAGGTCACGCTGCGCGGTCCGTCTCTCTTTTCAGGCAGCTAAACTACCATAACTGGGCAGCGGAGCGGCACAGAAATTACTCTTTAAAATCGGCAGCATCCAGCTCGTGACGCGACAACAGCTTGTAAAACTCAGTGCGGTTGCGTCCGGCCAGGCGTGCCGCATTGGTGACATTCCCTTTGGTCATCTGTAACAGCTTACGCAAATAATTCAGTTCGAACTGGTTGCGCGCTTCCACAAATGTCGGCAGCGCGGTGTTTTCTCCGGCCAGCGCCTGCTCGACCAGCGCTTCGCTAATCACCGGGGCGGAGGTCAGCGCCACGCACTGCTCAATCACATTCACCAGCTGCCTGACGTTGCCCGGCCAGCTGGCGGCCATCAACCGGCGCATGGCGTCGGTTGAGAAGCTGCGCACGAACGGTTTATGCCGCTCCGCCGACTGCTTAAGCAGATGGTTCGCCAGCAGCGGGATATCCTCCGCGCGCTCATGCAGCGCCGGAATTTTTAAATTCACCACGTTAAGACGATAGAACAGATCTTCGCGAAACTCCTTCTTCTCCATCGCTTTTGGCAGGTCACGGTGGGTGGCGGAGATGATGCGCACGTTGATATCGAGATCGCGGTTACTGCCGAGCGGGCGCACCTTGCGCTCCTGCAGTACGCGCAGCAGCTTAACCTGCAGCGCCTGCGGCATATCGCCAATCTCATCGAGGAACAGCGTGCCACCCTCGGCGGCCTGGAACAGCCCTTCGCGGCTGCTCACCGCACCGGTAAAGGCCCCTTTGGCATGACCAAACAGCTCTGACTCCAGCAGCTGCTCCGGCAGTGCGCCGCAGTTGATGGCAATAAATTCCTTGCCCGCGCGCGGACTGGCGGCGTGGATGGCCTGCGCCAGCACTTCCTTACCCGTGCCACTCTGCCCGTTAATCAACACGCTGACGTCCGACTGCGCCACCATGCGTGCCTGCTCCAGCAGGCGCAGCATCAGTGGGCTCCGGGTGACGATGGTTTCGCGCCAGGCTTCATCACTGGCCGGGGCGCGATGTGCCAGCGCCTCATCAATGGCTTTATATAGCGCATCGCGATCGACGGGCTTAGTCAGGAAGCTGAAAACGCCCTGCTGGGTCGCGGCGACCGCATCCGGGATCGAACCGTGCGCGGTGAGAATGATCACCGGCATGCCCGGCTGCAGCTTCTGGATCTCGACAAACAGCGCCATGCCGTCCATCTCATCCATACGCAGGTCGCTTATCACCAGATCGATGTTTTCGCGGTTGAGCACCCGCAGCGCTTCTGGCCCGCTTACCGCGGTGGTCACGCTAAAGCCTTCGCTGCTGAGGCGCATCCCCAACAGCTTCAGCAGGCTGGGGTCGTCATCCACCAGCAGCAGGCGGGCCGATTTTTTTATCATGGGTTGGCATCATCCTCTGATTTGATATCCGCCGGCGTGTTGTCGTCCGGTGCGCTTTTATCCGCGCCGTGGCTGCTGCTGTCGGCAGCATCCGGCGAACGGCGGGCTGAGAGCTTGCGCTCAATGTCGGTCAGCGTGTCCAGCTTACGTCGCGTCACTGCCAGCTCTTTATTGACGGCCATCTGCTGCTGGCGCAGCGCGTCCAGCTGGGCATCGCTGCTCTCCTGCAGGCTGGCATAGCGCGAGCGCTCCTGCGACAGCTGCAGTAATGAACCCTGCCCTTCGCGCCACAGCATCAGCAGCGGACGGACCGCAGAGGGATAATCGTAGCTGTAGCTGTCCAGCCGCTGCAGATAGGCGCGGCGCTCGAGCGGCGTAATATTGCCATTGCTCAGCAAAACGGCCTGTTTGAAGGCGCCGTGCCAGCTGTCGTCCGGCCAGCGTTTAGCCTGCGCGCGCGCATCGGCCGGAGACAGCCGCACCGCGCAGTCCACCGCGCGCAGCCAGTACAGCGGATTATTGACCGCCGTGACATCGACCCAGGACCAGATGTGCTCACAGTCCACGCGTTGGAAATCGACAATTTTGCTCTCAGGTTCGCTGAGATGGCTGGGCAGGCCCTTCACCACGGTTGGCGGCGCGGTCTGGCTACAGCCAGTCAGGCTCAGCCCAAGCAGTGCTGCCAGCAACATTCTGCCCAGGCTTTGTTGAACGCTGGCAGAAAAAAGTGTTAAGCGCATCAGTGTTTCTTCCCGGCGGTAGTATTCAATTCAATGCGGAAGCAGACATCAGCCTCATCGCTGTCGACCAGCTGTAGATCGCCCTCCAGCTGACGCACGCAGTCCTTAGCGATACTCAGCCCCAGCCCGCTGCCTTTAACTGCGCCTTTGCGCTGCAGGTTGCCCTGGAAGAACGGTTCAAAAATCATCGCCCTTTCGGCTTCCGGGATCGCGGTGCCGGTGTTCGCCACCTCAACGGTGACGTGGTTGCCCTGCTGGCGGCTGCGGATCCAGATTTTTCCTGATTCTGCACCGTAGTGTAACGCATTGGAGTAAAGATTATCGATGGCACGCAGTAACAAAGTCGGCTCTGCACGGCAGCTCGCCGCCTGCAGATCAATCGCCGTATCAATCAGCTTAGCTCGCGCCGTCAGACTGTGGGTGGAAACCAGCTGGTCGATAAGCGGCCGCAGCGCCACGTCGCTCATCTCCACTGGCCCGTCTGCCAGTTTGCGGTTGTAGTCCAGCAGCTGTTCAATCAGGGTTTGCAGGTGGCGGCTGCTGTCGTTAAGAATGCTGACCACCTCTTTCTGGTCGGCGGTCAGCGGGCCGGCCACCTCATCGGCCAGCAGCTCCGTGCCCTCACGCATGCTGGCCAGCGGCGTTTTCAGCTCGTGGGAGATATGGCGCAGGAACTCATGGCGCTGCGACTCCAGCCACGCCAGCCGCTCGCTCAGCCAGAGAATACGCTGGGCCAGAGAGCGAATTTCACGCGGTCCCTTAAACGCCAGGCTCTGCCCGAGCGGGCGCCCTTCTCCCAGGCGGTTGATCATGCGCTCGACCGCTTTCACCGGGCCAATAATCATGCGGGTAAACAGCAGGACCAGGCCGAGGCTGAGCAGGAACAGGATCAATGCCTGCCAGCCGAAATACTGGCCGCGATCGGCAATTTCGCGCTGCAGCTGCAGGCCACGGGAAAACACCACCTCCCGCGTGGTTTTTACCAGCTGGCTGTTGGCGGCGGAGAATGACTCCAGCACATCGCCCGCGGCTTTTACCGGGCTGCTGTTGAGGCATTTTATCTGTCTGAGCTGGGTAAGATTCTGCCGCAGATTCTGGTAGGTACGCATATCCGGCAGCACCGGCGCATGGGCGTCCAGCATCTGGGAATAGCGGCTGCGCTGCGTCTGATACAGGCGGGCCAGCATCGGGTCATCAAGCACGCAGTACTGACGATAGCTGCGCTCCAGCTCCAGCGCGGTGCGCGCCATCGCCTCGCTGCGACGTACGTCAGTTAGCGTCGTGCGATTAGTGTCCGCCGCACGCTCGCTGAGCGCCGACAGGCTTTCCCAGGCCTGCCATGCCAGCACCAGCAGCGGCAGCAGCACCAGCAGGAAGGCCATCAGCACCAGCTGGCGCAGAGAGCGGGGGAACAGACGCCATCTCTTCACGGAAGATTCTCTTTGCATAAGGTAGCGTGATGCTAACGGAGAGTGCGACGGGATGAAAGTGCTACGCCAGAAATGACGATGGCCGGTTCAAAGAACCGGCCATCTGAAGAGGTGGTGCCTAACTCAACGTTACGTCCGATGCTTGATAACGTCACAGGGTGAACGATTATCGGGGGGGTGGACGGCAGGCACCGTATTGTGCATCATTCTGGATGTTATGAGCTCGCCGCTTGCGCAGGGCTTTCATAACCAGGTGAATGAGCCACTGCACAGAGTATAGCAATTGCCGTGCCAACATTGCAATAAGCACGTTAACCCCCTCTAAAACGGCACTTTTTAAGGTTATCGCCAGCCTTATAAGCGCACTTCCTGACCAACTGGTCTGAAAAACTGTCTGCATTTAACGACACCAATCAGACAAAACGCAGGCGCATAGGTAAATCAATGGGTTACGTGTCACCTATTCACGACACTTCAACAGTGGGTTTGTCGTGAAATTGCAACAGGGCCGACAATGGGCCAGACAGGGGCGAAAAAAAACCGGTCTGCCAGAGACCGGTTGTTATTTAACGCTCCCGCACAGGCTTAGCCCAGCTGCTTACGCGCATTGCGGAAGATACGCATCCACGGGCTGTCCTCGCCCCACTCTGCCGGGTGCCAGGAGTTGCTGACGGTGCGGAAGACGCGCTCCGGGTGCGGCATCATGATGGTCACACGGCCGCTTTCGTTGGTCACCGCCGTAATGCCGTTAGGTGAGCCGTTCGGGTTCGCCGGATACTGCTGGGTCACCTTGCCGAAGTTATCGACGAAGCGCAGCGCCACCAGGCCTTTATGCTCCAGCTGGCCGAGGTGCGCTTCATCGCGCACTTCCACGAAGCCTTCGCCGTGCGAGACCGCGATTGGCATACGCGAGCCAACCATACCGTCGAGCAGCAGTGACGGGCTGGCAGCCACTTCGACCAGGCTGAAGCGCGCTTCAAAGCGCTCGGACTGGTTACGCACAAAGCGCGGCCACTCTTCGCTACCCGGGATCAGTTCGCGCAGGTTGGACATCATCTGGCAACCGTTACACACGCCCAGCGCCAGGGTCTGCGGACGATGGAAGAAGGTTTCGAACTCGTCACGCACGCGGGCGTTAAACAGAATCGACTTCGCCCAGCCTTCCCCCGCGCCCAGCACGTCGCCGTAGGAGAAGCCGCCACAGGCAACCAGCGCCTGCACGTCATCCAGGCCACGACGACCGGCCAGCAGGTCGCTCATATGCACGTCAACCGCATCAAAGCCCGCGCGGTGGAAGGCGGCAGCCATCTCAACGTGGGAGTTAACGCCCTGCTCGCGCAGCACCGCAACTTTCGGGCGCGCACCGGTAGCAATGTACGGTGCAGCGATATCTTCCTGTGGCTTGAAGGTCAGCGCCACGTTCAGGCCGGGATCGCGGTCGTCTTTCTTCGCCTCGTGTTCCTGATCGGCACAGCTCGGGTTATCACGCAGGCGCTGCATCTGCCAGGTGGTTTCTGCCCACCAGGTACGCAGCGTGGTACGGCTTTCGCTGTAGACCACAGCGTCACCGGAAGTAATGGTGAAGCGGTCGCCTTCCACCGCCTTGCCCAGCACGTGGACGCACTCCGCCAGGCCGTGCGCCGCAAATACCTGCTCCACCGCGGCGCGATCGGCGGCGGCTACCTGAATCACGGCACCCAGCTCTTCGTTAAACAGCGCGGCCAGGCTGTCGCTGCCCAGCACGGCAATATCGGCTGCCACGCCGCAGTGACCGGTAAAGGCCATCTCTGCCAGCGTCACCAGCAGACCCCCGTCGGAACGGTCGTGGTAGGCAAGCAGTTTGCCGTCGGCCACCAGCGCCTGGATGGCATTATAGAAGCCAGCCAGCTGCTGCGCGTCACGCACGTCGGCAGGCTTATCGCCCAGCTGACGGTAAACCTGTGACAGCGCGGTAGCACCCAGCGCGTTCACGCCTTTGCCGAGGTCAATCAGCAGCAGGGCGTTATCCACGGTTTGCAGCTGCGGCGTGACGGTTTTACGCACGTCTTCCACGCGGGCAAAGGCGGTGATCACCAGCGACAGCGGCGAGGTCATCTCACGCTGCTCGGTGCCCTGCTGCCAGCGAGTTTTCATCGACATCGAGTCTTTACCGACCGGGATAGTAATCCCCAGCGCCGGACACAGCTCTTCACCGACCGCTTTCACCGCCTCATACAAACCGGCATCTTCACCCGGGTGACCGGCTGCGGCCATCCAGTTTGCCGACAGCTTGATGCGCGTCAGCGGACCAATCTGCGTCGCGGCGATGTTGGTCAGCGCTTCGCCAACGGCCAGACGACCGGAGGCGGCGAAGTCGAGCAGTGCAACCGGAGCGCGTTCGCCCAGCGCCATCGCTTCACCGTAATAGCTGTCGAGGCTGGCGGTGGTCACCGCGCAGTTGGCGACCGGGATCTGCCACGGACCCACCATCTGGTCACGCGCCACCATGCCGGTAACCGAGCGGTCGCCGATGGTGATCAGGAAGGTTTTTTCCGCCACGGTTGGCAGGTGCAGCACGCGATTTACCGCGTCGGCAATGCTGATATCATCACGCACCAGCGCCTCGCCTTTGGCTTTCAGCGTGGTGACATCGCGGGTCATTTTCGGGGTTTTACCCAGCAGCACGTCGAGCGGCATATCAATCGGCGTGTTGTCGAAATGGCTATCCGCCAGCGAAAGGTGCATCTCTTCGGTGGCTTCACCGATCACCGCGTAGGGCGCGCGCTCGCGTTTGCACAGCGCATCAAACAGCGCCAGGCTCTGCGGCGCCACCGCAAGAACGTAGCGCTCCTGCGACTCGTTACACCACACTTCCAGCGGGCTCATGCCCGGCTCATCATTGAGGATGTCACGCAGGTTGAAACGCCCGCCGCGCTCGCCATCGCTGACCAGCTCAGGCATGGCGTTGGAGAGGCCGCCCGCGCCGACGTCGTGGATAAACAGGATTGGGTTCTCTTCGCCCAGCTGCCAGCAGCGGTCAATCACTTCCTGGCAACGACGCTCCATTTCCGGGTTGTCGCGCTGAACGGAGGCGAAATCGAGGTCGGCATCCGACTGGCCGGAGGCCATAGATGAAGCGGCACCGCCGCCCAGACCGATATTCATCGCCGGGCCACCCAGCACAATCAGCTTGGCGCCCACGGTGATTTCGCCTTTCTGCACGTGGTCAGCACGGATGTTACCAATGCCGCCCGCCAGCATGATCGGCTTGTGGTAGCCGCGCAGCTCTTCGCCGTTGTGGCTGTTGACGCGCTCTTCATAGGTACGGAAGTAGCCGTTCAACGCCGGGCGACCGAATTCGTTATTGAATGCCGCGCCGCCCAGTGGGCCTTCGGTCATGATATCCAGCGCGGTAACAATACGGTCCGGCTTGCCGAAGTCCTCTTCCCACGGCTGCTCAAAGCCCGGAATGCGCAGGTTAGAGACCGAGAAGCCCACCAGACCGGCTTTCGGCTTGGCGCCGCGCCCCGTTGCGCCTTCGTCACGAATTTCGCCACCGGAACCGGTCGCGGCACCCGGCCACGGGGAGATCGCCGTCGGGTGGTTGTGGGTTTCCACCTTCATCAGGATATGCGCCTCTTCCTGATGGAAGTCGTAGTTGCCCTGCTGGTCGGCGTAGAAACGCCCAACCTGAGAACCTTCCATTACCGCGGCATTATCTTTATAAGCTGACAGCACGTGGTCCGGGGTTTTCTCAAAGGTGTTTTTGATCATCTTGAACAGCGACTTCGGCTGCGCCGCACCATCAATCACCCAGTCGGCGTTGAAGATTTTATGGCGGCAGTGCTCAGAGTTAGCCTGAGCAAACATATACAGCTCGATATCGTTCGGGTTGCGCCCCAGCTTTTCAAACGCCGCCAGCAGATAGTCGATCTCGTCATCGGCCAGCGCCAGGCCCAGCTTGATGTTGGCCTGCACCAGCGCGTTACGGCCTTCACCCAGCACATCGACGCTTTGCAGCGGCGCAGGCTGATGATGGGCGAACAGGGCTTCGGCCTGGGCGGTGTCGCTAAACACGCACTCCATCATACGGTCGTGCAGCAGCAATGCCAGCTGGCCCCACTGTGCTTCCGTCAGCTGAGGTGCCTGCACATAGAAGGCCAGGCCGCGCTCAAGGCGCAGCACCTGCGGCAGATCGCAGTTGTGGGCAATGTCAGTCGCTTTTGAAGACCACGGCGAAATCGTGCCGGGACGCGGGGTCACCAGCAGCAGACGGCCTTCCGGGGTATGCTCAGCGAGAGAGGGACCGTATTTCAGCAGACGCTGCAGGCGGGACTTTTCATCCTCGCTCAGCGGCGCGCTGACATCGGCGAAATGGACGTACTCGGCGTAAATATCACTCACTGGCAGGTGAGCGTCCTGAAAGCGGGTCAGCAGTTTGTTAATACGAAATGCCGACAGAGCGGGCGAACCACGCAGAATTTCCATCATTAAAGATCTCTCGTCTCGAAGCGCCGGGCGACGCTTCATTGGGCGCAACAGGGAAAACGGGCGCTATTATAGAGAATCCCCACCCGTTACGAAACCGTTTGCGCAGAATTAATCGCCGTGCAGATTTGGCTGAAAAACGCGCAAATCAAGTTGAATTCAGTTGCGGAGCAGCGCGGAGTTGCGCAAAATGCCCCACGCTCAGGACCAATTATAGACAATAAATACTGCCATAAAAGACAGATACCTGAGAGCCACCGAGAGATAACTATTTGAAACGCCTTAAATTAAACTATCTGCTGATCGGGCTGATCACAGTGCTGCTTGCGCTTGCACTGTGGCCCTCGATCCCCTGGTACGGCGGTTCTACCGACCGTATTGCGCAGATAAAATCGCGGGGAGTGCTGCGCGTCAGCACCATAAACTCCCCGCTGACTTACTACACAGTCAATAAATCACCGGCCGGTATGGATTACGAGCTGGCGAAACGCTTTGCCGATTATTTAGGGGTGAAGCTGCAGGTCACCGTCCGCCCGAACCTGAGCGATCTGTTTGACGATCTCGAAGATGACAAAGCAGACGTGCTGGCGGCCGGTCTGATCTATAACAATGAGCGGCTGGCGCGTTTTCGCACCGGTCCTTCCTACTATTCAGTTTCCCAGCAGCTGGTGTATCGCATCGGTGCGCCGCGCCCGAAAAACCTTGGCGATCTGAAAGGACGCCTGACGGTAGCGTCAGGGTCGGCTTACCTCTCAACGCTGCGCGCGGTGAAGGAGCATCAGTATCCCGATCTTGACTGGGCGATCGCCACCGACCAGACACCGCAGGCGCAGCTGGAAGCGGTGGCCGACGGCAAACTCGACTATACGGTGGGCGACTCGGTCACTATTGCCCTGATGCAGCGTATCCATCCTCAGCTGGCCGTGGCGTTTGATATCACCGATGAGGAGCCGGTCACCTGGTATATGCAGCGCGAGGCGGATGACAGCCTGAACGCCGCCCTGCTCGACTTCTTCAATCAAATGGGCGAGGAAGGCGCGATGGCGCGCCTCGACGAGAAGTATTTAGGTCACGTTGGCACCTTTGATTACGTCGATACCCGCACCTTCCTGCGCGCCATTGATGAGACACTGCCGGATATCCAGCCGCTGTTTGAGAAGTACGCGCAGGAGATAGACTGGAAGCTGCTGGCCGCGATCTCCTACCAGGAGTCGCACTGGAACCCGCAGGCCACCTCACCTACCGGGGTGCGCGGCATGATGATGCTGACGCGTAACACCGCCGATAGCCTGAACGTCACCGATCGTACCGATCCGGAACAGAGTATTCGCGGCGGCAGTGAGTATCTGGTACGCATGATGGAAAAGGTGCCGCCGACCATCCCGGAGGATGAGCGCATCTGGTTCGCACTGGCCGCCTATAACATGGGTTATGCGCATATGCTTGATGCGCGCAAGCTGACGGAGAAGCAGAAAGGCAATCCTGACAGCTGGGCAGATGTGAAGATGCGCTTGCCGATGCTCAGCCAGAAGCGCTATTACAGCCAGACTAACTACGGCTATGCGCGTGGCCACGAAGCCTATGCTTATGTAGAGAATATCCGTAAGTATCAGATAAGCCTGGTAGGATATTTGCAGGATCAGGAGCGTAAGCTGGCACAGCAGGCGGCGATGGAAGCCGAACTGGGCCAGGGTTATCCGGCGGTCGAGCCGAAGATTGCGATGAATTAAATAACGGTTCGGGCATGCCCGAACCCTACGATTCTGAACGTCGCTGCCGCTCGATTTTTTTCTGCGCCCGACGCTGACGGAAGAAATCACTGAGCAGCGCCGCACACTCTTCGGCCAAAATCCCCTGTTCAATCTTCACCTGATGATTCATGCCCGGGTGGCCCAGTACATCCATCAGTGAACCGGCCGCGCCCGTTTTGGCATCGCGGGCGCCAAACACCAGCCGCCCGACGCGGCCATGCACCATCGCGCCGGCACACATTACGCACGGCTCCAGCGTCACGTACAGCGTGGTATCAATCAGGCGGTAGTTCTCGATCACTTTGCCGCCCTGGCGGATCGCCATGATCTCCGCGTGTGCGGTCGGATCGTGGTGGCCAATCGGCCGATTCCAGCCCTCGCCAATCACCTGCCCGTGGTGAACCAGCACCGCGCCAACCGGCACTTCCCCTTCATCCCAGGCGCGTTGGGCCAGCGTCAGCGCATGGCGCATCCAGAATTCGTCGTTATTGTCGCTCACCTGAGTCTCCGGCAGAAAAAAAGCGCGACATTATATACCAGTTCAGTCCAGTTGCTGTAGCTCACCCGCAGGCGTCACGCGAAAACGGTGCTGGCAGAAAAACAGCAGCGGATTGTCCTGCTTGCTGTCGCTGTAGCCGCTCCATAACTGCAGTGGGGTGCCGATCTGCTCTTCCAGCTGCGCCACCTTTTCATGGCCAAGACAGCGCATCGCCAGTACGCGTCCGCCGTGGGCGCGCGCCATCTGGCTGGCGATCAGTTTGACGTGCGGCAGAAATGCCGAATCAAAGTAGACCTGCTCCACCAGCGGCTGCGGGGAGCCGGTAATCAGCCAGACATCGGCATCTTCGCTGCGCAGGTAATCCGTCAGCCGCTGCTGCACTACCGGAAACGCGGTGACGCGCTGGCGAAACCAGCGGGCAAACTGCTGCTCGCGCGCTTGCAGGCGCGCTTCACTGTGGCCGAAGGTGATCGACCACAGCAGCAGGCTCATCGGCCAGCGCGCTGCCCGGCCCTTAATCAGCAGCCCGGCACCTATCACCGGCAGCAGCGGCACCACCAGCAGCAGATTAAGCGGCTGGCGCCAGAGCAGCCAGCGCATAAAGGTGCCGAACATATCCTGCTGGTGCAGGGTGCCATCAAGGTCGAAAAATACCACGCGTCGTTGGCGACTGGATGTCAAACCTTACTCCTCAGGATCGTTAAAGCCCATAAACCAGGCAAACAGGAAACCGCATACAGCAGCTGTCAGCCAGCCTGCCAGATACATCATCACTTTTCCAGCCACAATGGTCAGCGCCAGCGGCAAGCCGGAGAGACCGAAGGTGATCAGGGTAGCGACCTTAGCATAGCTGATTACCGCGCCGCCCACCGCCCCGCCGAGACAGGCGGCGATAAACGGGCGGCCAAGCGGCAGGGTGACGCCGAAGATCAGCGGCTCCCCCACGCCCAGAATGCCAACCGGCAGCGCCCCTTTCACCAGCTTTTTCAAACGTGCGTTACGGGTTTTCAGCAGCACCGCCACGGATGCGCCAATTTGCCCGACGCCAGCCATTGCCAGAATGGGCAGCAGCGCGTTAGAGCCGTGTGCCTGCACCAGCTCCACGTGGATTGGCACCATCCCCTGGTGCAGCCCGGTGAGCACCAGCGGCAGAAACGTTCCCGCCAGCAGCGCCCCGACCAGCACGCCACCGCGATCGATAGCCAGCGTGGCCCCGTGCGCGATGGCATCGGAGATCGTGCCGCCCAAGGGTTGCAGTAGCACAATCGCCAGCGTGGCAGTAATCAGTGTCGTCAGCAGCGGATTGAGGATCAGCTCCAGCGACTCCGGCAGGCGCGCGCGCAGCCGTTTTTCAATCCAGCACATCAGCGCAACCACCAGCAGCACCGCGATCACCCCGCCGCGCCCGGGCACCAGCGGTTCCCCAAACAGCGTGATATTTGCCAGCGCCGGGCTGGAGAGTATCCCGGCCATCACGCCGCCCAGCGCGGTCGAGCCGCCAAATACGCGGGCGGTGTTCACGCCGACCAGAATATTCATAATGGTGAAAATCGCGCTGCCGAAGATCGCCGCCAGTCCGAGAAGGTTGGGATACTGCGTTGCAATATCGCCGACGATATCCGGGCGCTTAATGATGTTAATCACCCCGGTGATCAGCCCGGACGCGATAAATGCCGGGATCAGCGGGATAAATACGTTCGCCAGCTGGCGCAGTGCGTCACTGAGCGGAGCATGATATTTCGCCCTAGCCCGCGCTCTGTTTTCACGCACGCTGTCGATCGCCGCAGGGCTCATCAGGCTGCGCATCGCCTCCACCACTTTGGCTGCCGCGCCCGGACCGACGATAAACTGGTGCTGGCTCCCCTGCTTGACGTAGCCTTTTACGCCCTCCAGCTGGCGCAAATCGTTGAGCTGCAGCAGCCCTTCATCGCTGACCTCAACGCGCACCCGCGTCATGCAGTTTTCCAGCTTAATGATATTGGCCGCGCCGCCAATGCCCTGCAGCAGCGCCTGCGCCAGCCGGGTAGACTTTTCCATGCCTTATCCTTTCAGTGCAGCACGCAGGAAGCCATGATGCTGTAGCAGGCGCCGTTTAGCCTCAGGGGCTGGGATGTCCGCCAGGATCATCAGAATCGCCGTTTTCACCTCGTGATGAACCTGTTGTAACGCCGCATCGGCCTGCTCGGGCTGGCAGCCGGTGGCCTCACACACCATGCGGCGTGCGCGATCGACCAGCTTGATATTAGTGGCCTGCATATCGACCATCAGGTTTTGATACACCTTGCCGATTTTGACCATCGCACCGGTCGAGATCATATTCAGTACCAGCTTCTGGGCGGTGCCGGATTTCAGCCGTGTGGATCCGGTCAGCGCTTCCGGGCCAACCACCGGGGAGATAGCGATTTCCGCCTCATGGGCAATTGGCGAGTCGGGATTACAGGAGATTGCCGCTGTGCGGCAGCCCTGCTGGCGGGCATAGCGCAGCGCGCCGATCACGTAAGGCGTGCGCCCCGATGCTGCCAGCACGACCACCATATCGTTAGCGGTCAGATCCAGCGCCTGTAAGTCGCTGACGCCGAGCTGTTCATCATCTTCCGCCCCTTCCACCGCCTTCAGCAATGCGCCTGGCCCCCCGGCGATCAGCCCCACCACGACGCCGTGCGGCACGCCAAAGGTTGGCGGGCATTCGGAAGCATCCAGCACGCCAAGCCGGCCGCTGGTGCCAGCGCCCATGTAGATCAGACGTCCACCTGCTGCCAGAGAAGCGGCTGCGGCATCGACGGCTGCGGCCACCTGCGGCAGCGTCAGGCTGACCGCCGTAGCAACGGTGGCATCCTGCTGATTAAACTTGGTGACCATCGCCAGCGTCGACAGATTATCGAGGTCGAGCGTGTCCGGGTTGCGCGTTTCTGAGACCAGTGAGCCAAGGTTCATTATTCCCCCTACTGAATTTTTAATTCTAAATATAAAAACTATAATGGAATATTTAATTCTTTGCGACGACGCATTTTCCTGTTTTTAATCATCGCGGCAATAAAATGAAACGCTAGACTTAACGCTCTGCCTGTTATCATTGCAGATAATTCAATATGATGGATCTGAATTCGTAAGAGGAAAAGAGATGAGCTCACTGCTGCGTATCCGTCAGCTGTATCCCAGCCTGGCACTGAATGAGCGCCGTCTGGCGGATTTCCTGCTGTCGCAGCCGGACCGTGCGCGCCATCTGAGTTCACAAAAGCTGGCTGACGAGTCAGGGGTGAGCCAGTCAAGCGTGGTGAAATTTGCCCAGAAGCTGGGTTACAAAGGCTTTCCGGCGCTGAAGCTGGCACTGAGCGAGTCGCTGGCTGACAAAGATGCTATCACCGTGCACAACCACATTCTGAGCGACGATGCGTTAAAGGTGGTCGGTGAGAAGCTGTTTACCGAAAAGCAGTCGGCAATCCGCGCCACGCTGGATATCAACAGCGAGGAGATGCTGCTGGAAACGCTGCGCCTGCTGAAAAATGCCAAGCGTATCGTGCTGGTCGGTATTGGGGCTTCCGGCCTGGTGGCGAAAGATTTTTCCTGGAAGCTCATGAAGATTGGCATCAGCGCCGTTGCCGAGCAGGATATGCATGCGCTGCTGGCCAGCGTGCAGGCGCTCAGCCCCGGCGATGTGCTCCTGGCGATCTCCTACACCGGCGAGCGCCGCGAGATCAATCTGGCGGCGCAGGAAGCGCAGCGCATCGGTGCGACCGTGCTGGCCTTCACCGGCTTTACGCCTAACACCCTGCAGCAGTCCGCCAGCCACTGTCTCTACACCGTGGCGGAAGAGCAGACCACGCGCAGCGCGGCAATCTCCTCAACCACCGCCCAGCTGGCGCTGACCGACCTGCTGTTTATGGCGCTGATTCAGCGCGACCCGGAACGCGCCTCCAGCCATATCCGCCACAGTGAAGCGCTGGTGAAAAAACTGGTGTGAATCGTCAGGGGACAAAGTATAATATTCCCGGAAATTTATAAAAAATTCCGGGATTTTAATTTTTGATATATGGAAACTGCATTAATCAGATGTTAATAATCTCACTTTCTTTTAGGGACCCGAGCTTACAGAGACAGATGCAATCACCCTGCTCGCAGAATTTTAATGGACATATAAAATGTTAAACGTAACATTACACTTAAAAAAATCACAACATTTGAACCAGTATATTTACGGGTTTTTAATGCTGCAACGCACTGGGATGCTTAAAATAAAAAGCATCATCCATGACAGCTCATTAAAAAAACATATCCTTCGTGCAAACATACAAGGCTTGAAAATCGTATATGACGCTGAGGATGGGGATCATTTTGAGAGAGGCTTCTTTTCGCAACCTGATTATGAATGGTGTGATTTTTATTATAAAAGAAGCTGCAGTGATTCATTGCTAATGAAATACCCTAAGTGTCGACCATTAACATTCAACTACAGTTTAACGCCCTCGCATAGCAGAATTGACTACCTTAATCAAAGTTTTCGTCGTTTTTTGGGAAAAGGTGATATTCGCCATTACGATCTTGAGGTAACACCTGCTTACTCATCTCAACCCAAGATTCTTTATATCACAGGTTTATGGGATCCTATGGAATCATATGATCCTGAAGTGCAGAGAGAGATTGAAGAGATCACAATGAAAAGAATCTCAATCCTGAGAACTTTAAAACGTCACTATTCTCATTGTGCAACATTTGGTGTTGATGGCGATCGTGATTTCACTCGTCGCGTGGCTGGGGAGTTTATCCTTCCAAAAAAAATGACAAATAGACCTCATTTCATCAGCATGATGAAAACTCATGACATATGCATCACGACTAATGGTTTGCATAATTCGATTGGTTGGCGATTTGGAGAATTTGTAGCTTCTTCCAGAGCTATTATTTCTGAAAAATTACATTATAAAGTTCCCGGGAGTTTTTCTGATGGTGATAACTACCTCAGCTTCAATAATGAAGATAGTCTTTTAAATAATTTATCCAAATTATTGGAAAATCATGACATGCGTTTCTCAATGATGATTAAAAATCAAAATTATTACAAAAAGCATGTGCGTCCGGATATTCTTATAATGAATACGATAATTGAAAGCAGGGTGTAACATATGGCGCTGCTGATCACCAAAAAATGTATCAATTGCGATATGTGTGAGCCGGAGTGCCCGAACCAGGCGATTGCGATGGGGGATGAGTTCTACGAAATTGACGGCGAGCGCTGTACCGAATGCATCGGACACTACGACGCCCCTACCTGTCAGCAGGTCTGCCCGATTGATAACACCATTATTGTTGACCCACAGCGCATTGAGAGCAATGAGCAGCTGTGGGACAAGTTTGTAGAACTGCATACGACAGGTTAATTTTCGATAATCACCGTAGCACAGGCATAATGGCGCTCGTCGGCCAGCGTGACGTGGACGTGTGCCACGCCGAGCTTATTCGCCACTTCCTGCGCGTGCTGGAAAAAGCGCAGGCCGGGTTTGCCCAGCTCATCGTTGTAAACTTCAAACTGATTAAACGCCAGCCCACCGCGGATCCCGGTGCCGAAGGCTTTCGCCGCCGCTTCTTTTACCGCAAAACGTTTAGCCAGAAAGCGCACCGGCTGCTGATGGGCCTGATACTGCCGCCATTCATTATCACTCAACACCCGCTTTGCCAGCCGATCGCCGGAGCGGGAGATCACCCCTTCAATACGGGCGATCTCCACGATGTCGGTGCCGAGGCCGAGAATAGCCATTAGCGACGCGCTTCCCGCATCAGCTGCTTCATCTCTTTCACTGCGTCAGCCAGTCCGCTGAAGAGCGCCCGGCCAATAATTGCATGGCCGATGTTCAGCTCGTGCATCTCCGGCAGAACCGCAATCGGCTGGACGTTATGGTAGGTGAGGCCGTGGCCCGCATTGACCTTCAGGCCTTTGCCTGCGGCGTAGGTGGCCGCCTCGGCAATACGTGCCAGCTCGGCGTCACGCTCCGGGCCTTCTGCGGCTTCAGCGTAGGCACCGGTGTGGATTTCGATGTAGGGAGCGCCCGCCGCCACGGCGGCGTCAATCTGGCGATGGTCGGCATCAATAAACAGGGAGACCAGAATACCAGCCGCATTAAGGCGCTGTACTGCCGCCGTCACTTTATCCTGCTGGCCGGCAACATCCAGCCCCCCTTCGGTGGTCACTTCTTCACGCTTTTCCGGCACCAGACAGCAGAAATGCGGCACGACCTCGCAGGCGATATCGACCATCTCATCGGTGACGGCCATTTCCAGGTTCATGCGCGTCTGAATGGTCTGACGCAGAATGCGCACATCGCGGTCGGTGATATGACGGCGATCTTCGCGCAGGTGTACGGTAATGCCATCGGCACCGGCCTGTTCGGAGACAAACGCCGCCTGTACCGGGTCGGGATATTGCGTGCCACGCGCATTACGCACGGTGGCCACGTGATCGATATTAACGCCTAACAACAACTCAGCCATGACAGTCCTCAGATTATCGCGAAGGGTTTTGTCGAGTGTACAACGTTCAGCAGCCCGAAGGGTATGACCTGTGGCTATTCGTCCGCGGCTGGCGCTGCGTCCGCTGGTTTTCTCGGCAAAAACTGACGAAAAAGCTCGGTGCTCTTGAGAGGTTTACCGCCGAGGTAAGGCTTCAGCGCAATGCGGGTGAAGCGTTTGGCGGCGCGCAGGGTATCGGCATCGGGAAATTCACGCTGGTACAGCGCGCGCAGGTGGCGTCCGGTAAAGCTGCGGTTATTCACCACCAGGCTGGCGATAAAACCCTTCTCTTCACGATAGCTATAGGTCATCTCATCGGCGACCTCTTCGCCGCTGCCCGCGCAGTGCAGGAAATCAACGCCGTAGCCAAGATGGCCGAGCATCGCCAGCTCAAAGCGCCTCAGCGTAGGTTCCGGCGAGCCGGTCACGCCTGCCAGCCCCTGAATGCAGTGCAGATAGTCAAAAAACAGCTCGCTGAAAGCCGTTTCGTGTTCCAGCACGCGGGAAAGCAGTTCGTTGACGTAGAGACCACAGTAGAGAGTAATACCGGAGAGAGGCAGCGCCAGAGAGACAGGTTCAGCCCCGCGCAGCGTTTTCACTTCGCCGCGACCGCCCCAGCGCACCAGCAGCGGGGTGAAAGGCTGTAATGCGCCCTTCAGGCTGGAGCGTTTGGAACGGGCACCTTTGGCCAGTACCCGTACCCTGCCGTGCTGTTCGGAGAACAGGTCAAGCAGCAGGCTGGTTTCGCTCCAGGGGCGTCCATGCAGGACAAACGCGCGTTGCCAGCCTTCCATCAGGTTCAGAGATCGTCGGTATAGCCCAGGCTGCGTAAGGCGCGTTCGTCATCCGCCCAGCCGGACTTCACTTTCACCCACAGCTCGAGGTGAACTTTCGACTCGAACATATCTTCCATATCACGGCGCGCTTCAGTGCCGATCACTTTGATCTTGGCGCCTTTATTACCGATGACCATTTTCTTCTGACCTTCGCGCTCCACGAGGATCAAACCATTAATGGTCAGCCCGCCGCGCTCGTTGGTCACAAACTGTTCGATTTCTACGGTCACCGAGTAGGGCAGTTCCGCGCCGAGGAAACGCATCAGCTTTTCGCGGATGATTTCGGAGGCCATAAAACGCTGCGAACGGTCGGTAATATAATCTTCCGGGAAGTGGTGCTCAGCCTCCGGCAGACGCTTACGCACGATGCTGGCGATGGTATCAACGTTGTCGCCCTTTTCGGCAGAAATGGGCACCACGTCCATAAAGCTCATCTGCTGCCCCAGGAACTGCAGGTGCGGCAGCAGAATGCTTTTGTCCGTGAGGTTGTCAATCTTGTTGATCGCCAGCAGCACCGGCACGCGGCCATCTTTCAGCTTGTTCAGCACCATCTCGTCATCGGCGGTCCATTTGGTGCCTTCAACCACGAAGATCACCATTTCAACATCGCCGATTGAGCTGCTGGCAGCGCGGTTCATCAGGCGGTTGATCGCCCTTTTCTCTTCCATATGCAGGCCGGGGGTATCGACGTAGATCGCCTGATAATCCCCTTCAGTATGGATGCCCATAATACGGTGGCGCGTGGTTTGTGGCTTACGCGAGGTGATGGAAATCTTCTGCCCCAGTAACTGGTTCAGTAGTGTAGATTTACCAACGTTCGGGCGGCCTACAATAGCAATAAAGCCGCAATGGGTAGTTTGTTCGCTCATTCAATTCCCAGCTTAATCAGCGCCTGTTCGGCCGCTGCCTGCTCAGCTTTGCGTCGGCTGGAGCCGGTTCCCACAACCGGTTCTGCCATGCCGCTTACCTGGCAGTGAATAGTAAATTCCTGATCGTGCGCTTCGCCACGCACCTGTACCACCAGATAAGATGGTAACGGCAGATGACGACCCTGCAAGAACTCCTGCAGACGCGTTTTTGGATCCTTTTGTTTATCGCCCGGGCTGATCTGATCGAGACGACTGGCGTACCAGTTGAGGATCAGCTGCTCTACCGTCTGGATATCGCTGTCGAGGAAAACCCCGCCAATCAGCGCTTCCACGGTATCCGCAAGAATCGATTCACGACGGTAGCCGCCGCTTTTCAGTTCACCCGGCCCCAGGCGTAAACATTCGCCCAGGTCAAATTCCCGTGCCATTTCAGCCAGCGTGTTGCCACGCACCAGCGTGGCGCGCATGCGGCTCATGTCGCCTTCATCCACGCGCGGGAAGCGCTGATAAAGGGCGTTAGCAATGACGTAACTCAGAATTGAGTCGCCCAGGAATTCCAGTCGTTCGTTGTGTTTACTGCTGGCGCTGCGGTGAGTGAGCGCCTGCTGTAACAATTCCTGATGGGTAAAAGTGTAGCCCAGCTTTCGTTGAAGCTTGTTAATTACGATGGGGTTCATGCGTTACCAATTTCTGAATGCGTCAATTATGCTGCACACGGAACAGGGCTGAGCCTGTACACCAACACGATCTGTTTCGTGTGCAGTGGCCTGGTATACGACCAGGCCACCCGTAGTTAATGTTGCCCGCTGGCAAACATTAGTGAATACCGCCAATCCTGCTGAGACGAACGCCCGTTGGCCATTCCCCTTCCTGCTTGTCAAAGCTCATCCAGATGGCGGTGGCTTTGCCTACCAGATTACGCTCCGGGACAAAGCCCCAGTAACGGCTGTCTGCGCTGTTGTCGCGGTTATCACCCATCATAAAGTACATGCCTTGCGGCACGACCCAGCTTGACTGCGGCTGGCCCGGCTGCTGGTAATATGAACCCGGCTGACTCTGCGCCTGGGTTACCAGCAGGATACGGTGGGTGACATCGCCCAGCGTCTCGTTGCGGGTGGCTAAACGCAGGCCGCCCTGCATCGATTCGCCCTGTGGTACCTGATAGAAACCGTTGCCAACTTCGTTACCGCTGAAGCCGCTAAAGGTCTGAATAAAGTCGCTTGGCTGCACGTCTGAATAGGTCACTGCCAGCGCTTTATCGCACGGCGTGCCGCCATCACAGGCGGGCTGAATTGAGACCGTTTTGCTCAACGGATCGTACACCACGCGGTCACCCGGCAGGCCAACAACGCGCTTAATGTAATCCAGGCTCGGATCTTTCGGGTATTTAAATACCGCGATATCCCCGCGCTTCGGATGGCCAGTTTCGATCAGCGTGGTCTGAGTAATCGGATCTTTAATCCCGTAGGCGTATTTCTCTACCAGGATAAAGTCACCAATCAGCAGCGTTGGCATCATTGAACCGGAAGGGATCTGGAACGGCTCATAGATAAATGAGCGCACCACAAACACCACGAACAGCACCGGGAATACCGATGCCGTGGTTTCCACCCAACCCGGCTGCTTGTCAGCCTTGGTTTCCGCAATGCCTTCGGCCTGCGCCGCCGCGCGTTTGGCGCGACGGGCCGGCGCCCATTTGAACTTATCGATGCACCAGACAATACCGGTGACGAGCGTTGCTATCGCCAAAATCAGGGCGAACATATTAGCCATTCCAGTTCCCTCAAAGCCCGAATTCGGGCTTATTTGCTGTCTTTACCTACGTGCAGAATGGCCAGGAACGCTTCCTGCGGCAACTCAACGTTACCCACCTGCTTCATACGTTTCTTACCGTCTTTCTGTTTCTGCAGCAGCTTTTTCTTACGGCTGACGTCACCGCCATAGCACTTAGCCAGCACGTTTTTACGCAGCTGTTTCACCGTTGAACGGGCAATAATGTGGTTGCCAATGGCCGCCTGAATCGCGATGTCGAACTGCTGACGCGGGATCAGGTCTTTCATTTTCTCGACCAGCTCGCGGCCGCGGTACGGCGCGTTGTCGTTGTGGGTGATCAGCGCCAGCGCATCGACGCGCTCGGAGTTAATCAGAACATCAACGCGCACCATGTTGGACGCCTGGAAGCGTTTGAAGTTGTAGTCCAGCGACGCGTAGCCACGGGACGTTGACTTCAGACGGTCGAAGAAGTCGAGTACCACTTCCGCCATCGGGATTTCATAGGTCAGCGCAACCTGGTTACCGTGGTAAACCATGTTGGTCTGCACGCCGCGCTTCTCGATACAGAGCGTAATGACGTTGCCGAGGAACTCCTGCGGCAGCAGCATGTGACACTCGGCGATGGGCTCGCGCAGCTCTTCAATGTTGTTCAGCGGCGGCAGTTTACCCGGGCTGTCCACATAGATGATCTGGTTGTCGGTGGTCACCACTTCGTAAACCACGGTAGGTGCCGTGGTGATCAGCTCGAGATCGTACTCACGCTCCAGACGTTCCTGGATGATCTCCATGTGCAACAGACCCAGGAAGCCACAGCGGAAGCCAAAGCCCAGCGCGGTAGAGCTTTCCGGCTCATAGAACAGGGAAGCATCGTTCAGGCTCAGCTTGCCAAGCGCATCACGGAAGGCTTCATAGTCGTCAGAGCTGATGGGGAACAGACCGGCGTAAACCTGCGGCTTCACTTTTTTAAAGCCTGGCAATGCTTTGTCAGCGGGGTTACGTGACTGGGTCAGAGTATCCCCGACCGGAGCGCCAAGAATGTCCTTGATAGCACATACCAGCCAGCCTACTTCACCACAGTTCAGCACGTCGGTATCAACGCGCTTCGGCGTGAAGATACCCAGACGGTCAGCGTTATAAACCTGACCGGTGCTCATCACCTTAATTTTGTCGCCTTTACGCATGGTGCCGTTTTTGATACGCACCAGCGAGACGACGCCAAGGTAGTTGTCGAACCAGGAGTCGATGATCAGCGCCTGCAGCGGGGCTTCCGGGTCACCTTCCGGCGGTGGAATGTCGCGCACCAGGCGCTCGAGCACGTCAGGCACGCCGATACCGGTTTTCGCTGAACAGCGCACCGCATCAGTGGCATCAATGCCGACAATATCTTCAATCTCCTGCGCCACGCGATCCGGATCGGCCGCCGGCAGGTCAATTTTGTTCAGTACAGGTACGACTTCCAGATCCATTTCCATCGCGGTGTAGCAGTTTGCCAGGGTCTGAGCTTCTACGCCCTGCCCGGCATCCACCACCAGCAATGCACCTTCACAGGCCGCCAGCGAGCGCGAAACTTCATAGGAGAAGTCAACGTGTCCCGGAGTGTCGATAAAATTGAGCTGGTAAGTTTTACCATCGGGTGAATGGTAATCGAGCGTCACGCTCTGCGCTTTAATGGTGATGCCGCGCTCACGCTCTAAATCCATGGAATCCAGAACCTGCGCAGCCATTTCGCGTTCGGTTAACCCGCCGCAAATCTGGATCAGACGGTCAGAGAGCGTGGATTTACCGTGGTCGATGTGGGCGATGATAGAAAAGTTTCTTATGTGCTTCATTTATATGAATTTTTTCGCATGTTGAATCGTTGAATTCTTCAGGATGGACACGGCGGTGGACACTTCTGTTAATGCACCCACTTTAACCCAACCCGCAATATGTGCCGCATCTTACACTGTTAGCACTGCTCGCGAAAGAACATGACGTAACCGCCGGTAAGCAAAACTTTCGGCAGATGGCCCTGGTGACTATATTGCCGGACCATTAAAATCGTGATGCTGCGTAATCGTCAGCACAACTGTACCGATCACAATAACCTCGCTCAGCGACTCGCCTTCAATCGCATCCCCATCCGGCGTGATAATCGCTCGACCCATCATTTTGCCTATCGCCACTTCGCCGAATGTCTCATAGCAAATTACAGAGCCGCTGCCGGGCGCCAATGAGCGATCAATGACGTACTGCAGCCCGCCGAACTCGACGAGAGACGTTGCAGATGGGTGCGGGATGAACAAGCGATTAAGGCAGATGCTGTCTTCGATGTAGTCTTTAGCTGGGGATGGGAAGCCCATTACACGCCTCCATTGTTCGGGTTGAAAAGGTAGAACGTCCGGCGCTCACCCTCTTCCGTTGAGATATCGCGGAATGAGTGCTGATAGTGCTCTATCCATTCGTTCGCCTGCTTAAGCGACCATTCATAGTTAACCTGCGCTAACGCCGCCACGAAATCCTCTGTGGCCACTGTACGCCGCCCGTTTGCAGATATCTGTATGCTCGCGCGGAACGCTGCGGGAATGTCGTCTCTTCTGCCCATGATCACCTCAATACTGTTTGGATATACAGTATTATTTGATCAGGTTGCCGGATTGATCAACTGGTGCATCGCTGGAGAATTGTCAGGATTATGATCTGGAGGGGAATTTAGCTAGCTTTTTCTCGCTATGAATCAGTGTATTTTGCTATCAAAAATTTTTAGTGCGTGTAAAGTTCCCATGCAGCTCAGGCTGCGCTTGGATTCCCTTTCCCTTGGCCGAATTTATGCCTGTGTAACGCAGGTTTTTTTCAAATCTTGCATTTATAAATGGCCCTACTAAACTCAAATTGACACTAAATAGTGTCAACCTCACAGAGCCATGTCTCTGCGTAACAAGGATTTCTGCCCGCAATAATTTTCGCGGGCATTTTTTTTCCTGATATTTTAGTGCCAGTGTAATATTTATCTGGTTTACTGCTCGCCCTCTGCTGCCTGCTCCATTTCTCGCATGCGAGTGTTCCAGACTGAGTCTTCAGGCATCTGCAGGCGAAGGTCAATCCAGCGGCCCTCAGGAATATCCATAGGCTCACCAGCCACAATCATCGCGCTGCCGACGTCAAAACGGCGCTTAAACACCGACACTGTTATAACGCCTTCTTTGTCTGTGTCCAGTTCAACGAAGCACAGGCGATTGCCGTTGATATCCTGCGGCACCTCCAGCGTCCATCCCTCATCAGCCAGGCCGACAGCACCTTTGACCAGATAGACGCCTACCGCTGATTTCTCAGCGCTAACACCCTCAGCTTCAGCATTTACCGATACCAGGCCAGCGACGATATGCTGTTCATCCACAGCAAAATCTGGCTGCATTTGGCTAACGTCATTCGTAAGCCGGGCGATTGGGGAGGCTCTTTTGATAAAATTATTAGTATCAATTGTCGTGTTAGCAGTTGACCACATTGTTGACCAAGGCGTTGTAGTGTCTACTGCTGTCGTTGTTGTTGAAAATCTTGCCCACACTGCACCTGAAGTGTTCATGTACAATTGAGCACGCCTAAAATTAGTGTAAATCGACTGGAAGCCGCAACCATTTACGGCTAAGCCAATTTCTGCCTGCGCTTGCGGTGCTCCGCTATACGAGAACGTCCCTGATCTTTGGTGGGTCCCTGTCTCTGTGTTTTTATACAGCCCAGAAGAGTCTAAGGGTATCGTTAAACCCAACAGACTTGTGATATCACTGTTAGATCCTTTTTTTGCATAAGCGTCAAGTGCCGTCTTATCTGCCTTGCCTGCATACTGCGCCGACATGTAGCCCCAGCTCGGGCCAGTGAACGTGCTGCCATCTGGGCGCTGGACGGTTACAGTTGCCACATCGCTGTAAATTTTCTGCCAGTTGTCTTTATCGTAATTAAGCCCGCGAATCGCCCGAGCAGTGTCAGAGGCTACCTGCGCAGTGATCCCGACTAATACCTGATTCGGGATCGCAGTCCAAGCGAGGCCAGAAGTTGTCGGGCCGCCGAACGCTGTGTTGAGGGTCAGTGAGGTATTCGACGCGATGGCGGCAACGCCCAGCGTGTAGGTCACGCCGCCGACTACGGCCACAACGAAGTCATTGACCTTTAATTCAGTGGTGAACGCTGTGCCACTGCCGGTGACCGTTTTAGAATTGATAGTTAACGCAATAGTTCCTGCAGGCATAGTTTTCTCCAGACGAAAAAAAACCGCCGAAGCGGTTATTTATTTTGGCCGTAATTTACGGTTATGATTTGGTCGCGCAGCGGATTGCTCTTCTCGAACCGCCAGCCTCTCACGTCATTGAGCAGTGATTTTTCAAAAATTCCAGCCGGGTTAGCATTAATCACGCGCACATCTTCAGTCATACCCTGAGAATTTACGTTATAAATGATAGTTACTGTGCCGACGATGCGTAGCATGTTAGCGTGATCAGGATAAGTAATATTGCGAGCATGCTGAGAACAGCCCAGCACTAAGAATGAAAAAGCCACTGCGATAAGATATTTCATCGAAATCTCCTTATACAATTACTGCAATTTATCCTTACTGGCGAATCGCAACAAATTATAAAAGAGATCGCATCGATCGTTTTATTTAATTGAGGTTAGGCAGTATCGCATAAGGAATTCGCAATCCGTATGGTCGCATGGTATTCGCCCATGAGCTTTGGTACTGGCTTATCCAAAAGGTTGAAAGTATGCCACCTGAGAATCTGAAGAAAAGCCCTGAGTAACCCGTTATTGAACCTTCCGCACCATCACCATATGAAAGGTTACCGGGGCATAGGCCCGCCAGTAGGAAGGTGTTGGTACCAATGTTCTGAGAATAAGCAGTACTATCCAGATTGTATCCTGCCGGGATATCGTAGAACCCAATGATGCGGGGGATTTTAGCTGCTGAAACAGCCGACCAGACCAACTTACCCGCGGCATTATAGACGTCCTTATACCCCGACTCTATCGCAACATCAGTGCCAGTTCTTGCCATTGCCCCGGCGTTAGCAGTAGCTAACGGATAATTTCCATTGCAAAAAATTGCCTTAGCGCCTTCATTGAATTTAAACCACTGAAGATTTTTATCTGGTCTATAAGCATTGGCTACATATCCCATATCCGAAGTATTACCGATAGGTGTGGTTATGTTATAAATCCCCCGATCCGTAATGGCCCCATATGCCCTTGAATCACGATAGTAAGTGCCAAAATAATCAGAATCTATCGTTACTGCACCAGCAGAGTTGAAAACCTGAAATCCGCTCATAGAAATCCGTATAGATGAACCGTGAGTGTTGATGCTGGCGTAGCTGCCGATGTGCTGTATACGGTGAATCCATTATTATACGCCCTCACCGCATAACTCTCCGTTGCAAATCCGCCGCCAGCAGCTGAAGAGGCCACAACAACACCGAAGCTACCGTTCTGCGTAAGCCCGGGAAATGCCTTTGATACGGATGAGGCATTATTCCCGATCGCCACAGTGGTCTCACCCAGAAAGCGGCTGTTGTAATCACCAATATCAACGATCAGTTTTCCACTGGCGTCCCAGCACTGTAAGCCTGCTGCCATTATGCCCCCCTTACCATATACCATCTCTAATGCGCAATGTGCCGTTGGCATCATAAACACGCCTTTCGACTCCGTTATCCCATGTCCGGCCTGCGCCATTAGATGCGTTGCGCTCAAACGTGCCACCTTTATCCAGGCGCCAGCCCGACACCCCGGTAACAAAATTGTCTGACTGGATATAATCGCCAATTTTCGCACTAGTGATGGTGCCATCCTGAATAAAGGCGCTGCTGATAAACACCTGGCCGTTTACTACGGCAAATGGCGAATACTGTGTGTCGCCGCTGCCGGACATCAGCACGAACTGGTTCGCGTTAAAGCCTACACGGGTCACCACCGGCTGCCCTGCCTGTGCCAGCACCGCGATCGACATCCCCGCGTTATAGGTGATTCCGTTAATCCTAACGCCCGTCTTCAGCGTGTAAATCGCCGATGCACCATCACCGTCAACTACTGCAGTTAGCTTGTCTTCCAGCGCCGCGGTCACATCGCCAATCTGCGCCTGCACCTGGGTAGACAACTCGGCCAGAGCATTATCGACCTCAGCTACAGTTGTTTTAACCACCAGCACGTCAGCGCGCACTTCGCCGAGCTGCCTGAACTGATGATCCACACTGGAATTTAGATTGAGCGCGTTCTGTAGAATGGCCTCAATGTTGGTTTCGATATCCCCGGTAAGGCGGTCGCCATCCTCACTTTTCAGGAAGTCGGCGGCAATATTACCCAGGTAATCATCGGCGTTATTGTTAGCCATGCCGCGTACCCAGTCGGTATAGCCGGACTCGTTCCCGGTCTTATCGACCAATTGTGCACGGTACCAGAATTCCTGCCCAGCCTTCAGGCCCAACTGGGTGTAAGTCGCCTGAGGATAAGGCACATCTGATAGCAGCAACGGGCTCGACTGGTCACTGTTCGGCGTGTACTGAATCTCGGTTTTCAGCGTGTCCGAAGTATTGGCAGGAAAGCCCCAGTTCAGCTGAATGCCCCAGTTTATGCCCTTGGCGGCAAAGCCAACCGGCTTCGGGGGATTGCCAACCTTCCCGGTCAGCATGACCTCTTCCGAATATGCCCAGTCGCTGGAAATCTCCGCCGCGTTAATGGCGCGCACGCGCACAACGTAGCGACCAGCATAAATACCCGGTACCTCGAACGAGGTCGTGGAGCTGCGCGCAACACTGATCCAGTTCCCCTCATTGCGACGCCACTGCGCCTCGTAAGAAATGGCATTAGCCGTTTCCGTCCAGGCTGCACGCATGGTCTGAACGCTGATTCCCTGACTCACTACTGAATAGGCTTCAATCTTGATACCGGCCGGTGGAATCTGGCTGCCCGGCGGCACAACGCTAATTGGCCGTTCGTCGATAATGGCGCCGGTATCGATACGGGAATATTTATCCGGATCGTGATACGCACCCGATATGGTGAATGTGTTGTCGTTGTTGTCCGCCACGCTGACGACGCGATATTGCTGCGCATACAGCTGGTCTGATTCAACCACCCACACGCTTTCCGCCTGCGGCGTCTCGCCATAAGCCACAGTAACGGTCACCACGTTTCCGGTGACGCTCTGGATGGTCCGGCTCTGCGCGGCACCGCTTGGCAGGTTGAGGATCATGCGGTCACCCTGCTTCGCATCCGGCGCGCGGTCGAGGGTAATGGCGCGGCCGTTGACTGACCTGATGCGTCCGCCTGTAATCTTCCCTGACAGGAGTTCATCGGCAACACCAATGATGTAGCCTGGCTGTGGGATCATGCCGTCCAGCCCCACAGAGAAGGTTACAACGCGATCTTTGTTGTTCGTCAAGATGCCCCAGCGGCCCTTACGATTTGCTTCTGACTGCCGGGTACAGCCGATCGCCGTCAGCTCGAGCTGGTTGAAACCATAGCGCGTCACCAGGTCCTGCTCAAACACCGGCTCCATGGCATCTGCATAACCATTGGCCGGGTCAGTCCATGAAACCAGCGCGGTGGTATATCTGGTTTTCGTGGTGCTGCTCGAATAAGTGAACAGACCATCAACCACGTTGGCGCGCGTGTAGGAGTAATCGACGTCGCGCGGCATATCAGCCAGCGCCACAATCTGATTTCCGCCCCAGTAAGTCATTCCCCGGAATATGGCGGCAAAGTCGCGCAGCACCGTGTACGCGTCGTTGCGCTGCTGAATGTACACGTCACACTTATAGCGCGGCTCTGTGCCGCTACCGCCCTTACCATCGGGCACAAGCTGATCGCAGTATTGCGACACGCGGTACAGTTCCCATTTATCGATATTAGCGGCGGTCAGTCGGTTGCCCAGGCCAAAACGGTCGCTCACGACAATGTCGTAGAACACCCAGGCCGGGTTATCTGTCCATGCCCATTTGAAGACACCAGACCAAGTCCCGGTATAAGTGCGGCCAATCGGGTCATAGTTGTCCGGAACGCGGATCACGCGACCTTTAGGCTCGCAGGATATCTGGGGGATGGAGCCATTAAACTGGCTGGAGTCGAATTCGATATAGAGCAACGCGGTATTCGGGTAGCGCAGCTTTGCGTCGATCACCTCCGTGTAGCTTTGCAGCGACATGGCGTCGCCAATCTTTGCGCTGTTCGCGTTCGCTGTAAGCCGGCGCAGGCGCACCGTCCATGTGCTGCCTGCCTGCGGTAGATCGATGCGGTGACTCCGTTCGTAGCCTGACGTGGTTTTGCCAGTTACCGCAGTGTTAATCACGGTGACAAACGAACCGCCGTCTGTCTGCAGGTCGATGGCGTATTTGATGGAGTAACCCACCAGATCACCATCGTCTTCCTGCTTAAACAGAGAGGGCCATTTCAGGCGCAAGCGAATGGCTGAAAGCTGAGTATTGGTGAACGTGTGTGACCAGGCTACATCGCTTTTTATCTCGGTGCCGACGGTGACTTCATTTTCAGTGCCCGGCATGCCCTGGATGTAGGTTTGCGCCTGCGTGCCCGGGCGGAACTCCCAAGTCACACCGCTAAAATTGGCGGAGCCGTCGCTGTTTTTTAAAGCGGTGCCATCAAGGAAGATTGTCTGGTCAGTCAGGCCGCCGCCAAGCTCCCCCTCACCCAACGCGATGAGAATTTTTGCTTTAGCAACTGACTGCAGATCGTCAGGCTGCTCTACCGGCGTTCGGGATGAAGAGCTGCCGCCCTTACGGCCTTTAATTGGTTTAGCGGTCGCCATATTTCACCCATAAAAAAAGGCCGCCATGTGGCGACCCTAATGGTGGAGAGGAGGATTTATTTACTGCTGATCTTCAACGTAGATACCGGCAGAGATGATTGCGCCGCCAATTCGCGGGCTGCCATACGGCAACGCCACCGGGTAACCCTGCGAGGCAGTATTGGTCACGCTGCCGAACGCATATGATGCCTTGTTATCAGCATCCTGTTTGCTGGCGAGGCCTTTTGTCTGCGGTGAAAGCATCTGGATGACGCCGCCGAGCGCCATTGATGCACCCGCTGCAATCATCCCCATACCTACGGCTGAGGTCGTGCCGAATGTAAAATAGCCAGCAACCACAAGAATCGCGCCAGCTATGATCTGCAATAATCCAGCCTGTTTACTGCCGATGATAATTGGCGCAATGCGGATGTCTCTATCGCTTTTATCTGCATCAAGCTCGTTAATTGTCAGATTGGTGGTGCCGCTGAATACCGCATAAGCTAGCCCCTTTCGCTTACTACTACTAACGAAAGGTTCAAAACCTGGGATTATTACGGATAGTGCCTTAAATGCCTCTTTGGGGGTTGAAACAGCCAGTCGATGAACGCGGCCAAAGGTAGCCCCCAGCACGCCATAAAGACGCACTGTCCTGATTTTTTCCTGCATATATCACCTATAAAAAAACCACCCGAAGATGGTTGATTTTAAAACGCTGTGGGTCTGAGGCCGAATATAACGTCTGAGTCGTACCCAATACGATAAGTGAGCATCTTGTCAGGTAAGATGTTGATTGCCACCTCACTCATGCTGCCTCCACACTAACCCCTTAGGCTCTGCACCGATTATGTGCTCACCATATGCCGGGTGAATGATTATTTTTTCAGCAACCGAGACCTGCGCAATTTCTTTCCCATCCAGAAATATCTTCGTGTAGCAGGCATTTCAGACGTGCCCTGAATCGCGCTTGATAACCACTCTCCCAACTCCACTGCCGGCTATCAGCAACGGCTTAGCGAACACCCGGTAAGCGGACACGTCAGTAGCTTGAGTTGTTGCTATTGGATTGGCTGTACAACCAGATAAGGCCAATAATGCAGTCAGCAACACAAAGTCATTCATGTTTTAGTCCATAAGTTGTTGTCTAAAGAAATGGTGAAAATCACTAACCCACTCCCCGTTATCATCTTCATAGCCGACAGTTTCTATAATTTTTTCAGCTATCGCGAGGGGTAGTTCTGGCCTTTCAATTCTACGACACAAACCTTCAAACTCACGTTCAATTGCATCTAAGTCCAACATCCGATTTAGCGATTCAAGCATATGATTATGTGCCACATCAAATATAGGATTACCATTTTCCGTGTAAGCAAACGCTTTTCTATCTGCGTCAATTATTCTAAAATCAAACTCGAAAAATGACCGTTCAACAGTTTCAATTTTTATAGGTTCTTCAATAGCAATTACATCCGCTTGGTGATGAACGGATTTGATGAAATGAATTTTGTTTTTTAGAACCATGGTGTACACGATTGCCGAGTACAAAATAGCGTCATTCCACCGTCCCTCTTTCTCTGAAAATATTCTCATTTGGCTGCGTATGGGTATTAGATCATATGGCTCATGATACTCACTAGACAGGCGATTAAGCTCCGCCCAGCCGTCATTAGATTTTCCCGCGAGCAGTAAATACATAGGAAGGCGGAGTCTTTCCTGAATCAGGATGACTTCATTAACGTCTGCAGATTGATAAGCCACCCTTAAAGTCTGGCAAGCTTCGTCGTAACGCTTTTCTTTTTTTAGTCGGGTAGCTTCTTTTAAAAGTTCACGGTAGGTCACTTCCCTATCCCCATTCGTAAGTATTGCGATAATCCTAGAGGGAAGCGGATGCAATGGGAAGAAAGAAAACCCGCCGGGTGGCGGGTTACTAGCTACAAACCTCAGTGGGTTTAAGCGTGATTCTCGCAACCTGGCAAGCTGCGGTCGATGATCAGGTTGCCTTCGGCACGTATACCGATTTTACCGAAGATAAACGCATGGTTTAGCTGGGTAATTACCACATTACTCAGGCCAACAGCGCACTTATCCTTCTCGATGGCACGGTCAATGGCAGTTTTCATGTTAGGAATGCCTGTAGGGAACAGGATCACAGGGTATGAATCTTCTGCTGTTACACGTGGGCCGGTAACGAATTTATTACCGTTGATGTTGTAATTTTTGGTGCTGCCAACTGTCAGATCAGCTACGCGAATTGAACATCCAGAGAGAACCAGAGCACCCAGAACAACAGCTAAAACTTTTTTCATTTATACATTTCCATTTGATTGCAATCAGAAATATCTTATCACGAAAAATTTACAAAACAATTCCAAAATATAAGCGCCGCTTCTATTTTTGACTTAACAAGTCTACACGCCTCCTCAGCCAGGTAGTCATCAACAAATATCCCCATATCGGACTATCTTCACCGTCCTATCCCGCCAGTACCCTCCGTACGGCACCCGCTGGCTCAGCATGCCGTACATGTGGTGAAGTAGCATATTGTCAGCCAGCAGGACACCAGCGTGGTTAGCAACGGGGGCCTGAACCTGCATTATGATCAGATCGCCGGGCCGCAGGTCACCACTAAACTCCCGAAATCCGCATTCATACCAGTTATCCAGATAGCGATTTTCCTCACCACTCTCCCACCACGGATAATCCAGCCGGTAATCGGTTAGCTCTATGTCGTGCTCCTGCCGGAAGTAACTCATTACCAGACCCCAGCAGTCTGTATGCCCCAGTACAAACGGCCGTTCGAGCAACGGGAGTTCACCACGCGGCTGAATGGTACTCAGATCACCCTCTGGCCAGCTGACGATATGCCATGGCAGTTCCGTAGCATCGCACTGCGCTTTATCCAGTTCGCTGGGTTGGGTAGTGGCATCCGGATGGCTGTGAACGATCGCCGTAATGCTTCCCCAGTCCTCCGCCGCTGCGTAATCCTCCGGGCAAAGGTAGAAATCATCTTCTGGCATTTCAGCCAAGTTCCGGCAAGGGAAATACCGCTCAACCCGGCTTTTCTGCGCTATCACGCCACAAGATTCTGCCGGATAGCACTGCCGGGCATGTTCAAAAATAGCCTGTTGGGTTTTCTCTCGCATAATCAGCCCTTGATCAGGGAGGTGCCGGGGAAGCCACCGAACGGAAGCGGATTATTTGCGCCAAAGCGTGGCTTGCAGCCGCTGTTCAGCGTGCCGTTGCATACATCCTGCGATGGGTCATCCACCTGGTTACCGTGCTTATCGAAATATTTGGTACCGGCGTAGTCACAGCCATCGCCCGTGCGGTATTTGCCGCGAATGCACCAGGTGCATAGTGAGTGCAGCTGGCGCGTGGGGATCATCAGCCCCTGCAAGTCCATTGGGCTGCTCAGTGTGAATTCAATCGACAGGTTGGTTTCCTGGCTTTTGCTGTCGATATAGAAAACCTGTACCTTTTCCTGAGTGGGATCTGCTGATGCATTACCCTGCGGGAAATTGCGCGCATCCAGATACTGCACCAGTGTATCGTGGATGGTCACTTTCGCCTGAAGCATGTCGTCGTAAGCAAGGCACAACGCGGTGATCGAGCTGTTTACGTTCGCCACCGTCAGCTTTGGTTGCTCGCTGATGCCGCTGGTTGACATTGCAATGCCAGTAATCTGGCATGGCCACGCCGTATACTCATTGCCCTGCCACCAGATGGCCTTGGGCGCCAGTTTGGTTTCATCGCCAGCTGCTGCAGCGATTTCTTCAGGCGTGTGAAATAAGGTTTCCGCATGGAAGCGCAGAAGACCTGCACCAAACGCACTGCCATCCATTTCGAAGAGCCTGACCCAGTTTCCCGGCTCCAGTTTTTGCAAGTCACTGTTAATTGGCATAGGTTTCCTAAACTGAAGGTGATTGCTCGAAGGTACCCACCACGGTCATAGTGATTCCACCAGCAGGCATAGCGCCAATGGAGTCTTTAACGACGCGATATAAACCCGCAACACCGTATGGCGGAGTCCAGATAAACGCTTTGACGGTATGGTTGCGCATAAAATTTAGGATCGGGAGCATGTCCTGCTCGCGGCCAATAAAGGTGAGGGGCCAGCTTTGCGTTTCAGGATTGATTCCGTCTCCCGAAACCTGCTTATAGCCATCGCCGAGCTGCACCTCTCGGATGCGATGGCTATATTGCCCCTGAGGCTGATTCTGTGTCTGAGTTCGCCAAGTAAAAGTATCGATAGCCATTTCCCCTCCGGGAATAATGCCCGGTCACCCGGGCGTTAACGCGTCTGCATTGCCTGCCAGATGATGCCGCCCTGCCGGGTCTGCTTCTGGATACCATCAGTCACAGCGCGGTCAACCGTCTGCTGATACGCCTTGGTCAGCGCTGCGTTCTGGCTGGCTGATTGCTGCTGATCGCCGCCAGTGTTCACATTGACAGTTGTCTGCACATTGACCCCTGCCGTACCGCTTGATGACGCGCCATACATCATTCCAGCCCCATCAACAACACCGCCTTCGGCATAGCCGCGCATCATTCCATACAGGTTGGAGACGCCGATGCGTCGCGTAGCCTCTTTGGTGAAAACAAACTCACCGCCATGCACAATCCCCTTAGGCTCATACTTCCCACCATCCCCGGTGTAACCACCAGTGTCATATTCAGGGATGTAACCGCCCTTGTAAGCCATAGAGAGGTTGTTGTATGCACCACTGGAGAATGCGTTGTTGGAACTGGCTGCTGTTGATGAAGCAGATGCACCAGCGCTTATCCATCCCAGCGCCTGTTGAATTGCATAGGCAATCAAAAGCCGGTTGATAACCTCAACGATCATCTTCAGCATGGAAGTGCCGAAATCTTTGATGCTGGCCTTTCCCGTAGTGACCATCGATGTGAGTGCATCAGCCAAGCCATTTAATCCGGACTGTGCAATCTGGCTCACAGATGAATAAACGTTGGTTGCAGAATCCTGATATTCAGCCCAGCCCTTTTTGGCTCCGGCCAGCCAGTTACTACGTAAAGCATCTTCAGCAGCATAATAGTCTTCAGTCGCCTTCAGCTCAGACTGATACCCCTCGTCTGAAAGACTACCGCCCGCGTTCTGCCAACCAGAGCGAAGCTGAGAACGTGCAAGTTCTCGTTGAGCCTGGCGATCACTCATTGTTGAACTGCTATTTAACGCGTCAGTTTTTTCGGACATTTGTGTGGCGTACTTCTGCGCTGTGTCCATGCGCTTGTTAAGCTGCTCCTGGGCGGTAATTTGGTCGCCAAGTAGGGCTTTCTGGCGCGCCAACTGCAGCACCTGGTCTTTACTGGCAAGCAGGGATTGCTCCTGCTTTGTCAGCTGCCGGGTGCGAGAGGCTTCTTCCAGCACCGTGAACTGCGATTCGGTTTTCCAGAGGTCTTTCCGTTGCTGGCTGATGACATCATTAATGCTGCTGTGCTGCTGCAGAACCTGATATTGAGTCCGGAGAGCAAAAAGTTCCCTTTGCCCGGTATCCTCAGCCCTGTCCCCCGCTGGTGTGCTGTAGGCTTTCCCTTTTGCAGTCTTCGGATCCTTATACTGGTTGGCAATGTTCGCCATACGCTTCTGATACTCAGCCTCGGACATCCCAACGTTGCTTTTTGGATCCGCAGCAGCAGCCTGGTTCATTCTGATGCGCTGGCGATTCAGCTCAGCTATGGCTTTCTCGCGTTTTTCCGCATTGGTCAGGCCCTGATTCAGCCCCTGCTGCAAGGAGATGGCGTCTGTCAGGTTCTGGTTATGTTGTGCGCGCGCATTGCTGGCGGCTTCTTCCTTAGCAACCTGAATGTCACCCATGAGGGTAAAGGCGTTGATCTGCGCGTTAAGCACGCCCAGTTCTTTACGCCATTCATCCAGCTTGCCGTTACTGCGGTTGTACCCGGTCGCCTCTGAGTTGCTGACCTGTGCCTGGATGCTGTCGCGCCGATTGGTAAGGGTTTTGAGTGCCTCGTTTTGCGTCGGAGCGCGTCCAATGCCCTCAATCGCATCCCACATGCCTTTAGCCATATCGGTAAGCCCGCGCATGATGCGTGAGACGGTACCCAGTGACTCCTTCATATTGGTGGCGGCAGTTTCCATACCGTCAGCGGCAACGCGATTAGCCTCCGCCAGCGCTTCGGTATAGCGCCCCTCTTCCTGCAGCGCGGCGATGTGCTCGTACTGCACCGCCGTGAGGAAGTGATATTTCTCGTTCAGAGCCAGGATGCCTTTTGACGGGTCATTCGCCAGCGCTGCGATATCTTTGGCCACTTCATCGAGAGCAACGCCGGACTCTTTCGAAAACTTCGCCACCGAAACGGTCAGCATCTCGAAATTTGCACCGGCCGGCACGCCAGCTTTAACCAGGCTGTTCAGTGCAGATGATGCGCTGGAGTAGGACACGCCAGCCGCGTTAGCCGCTGAGACCGTATTCTGTAGGGATGAAGCCGTAAGTCCGGAATAGCTGTTGGTCAGCGCCAGAGACTTTCGCAGCTCTTCGGAGCGCTCTGCGGCGCTGTAGAAGTTGTAGGCCACCAGCGCACCGGCAGTAACCAAACCGCCGAGCGCCAGCCGGACGGGAGTGATCAGACTGGCCAGCGCTTTAAGCGAATTACCCACGCCGCCGAATGAGTCCTTTATCTGCCCACCCTGCTGAATGGCAATCATCCAGATAGGCATACCGCCTGCGATAGAAGTGGCGATATCGGTGAACTGCGCAGGAAGCATGCGCATTGCCTGCCGATACTGGCCTGCGGATATCTCGCCACGTTTCCAGGCATTTTCCTGATCCCGCAGCCGGGCAATCATAGGTGCGGCCTGCGATGAAACACCCAGTTGTGCGGCTTTAAGCTCCAGCAACTCAGAGCGTGTTTTGTCTATCGCTGTGACCTGGCTTTGCAGGGACTCAATGAAGGTCTGCTGCGCTGCGGCGGCACGCCTTGATTCAGCGGCTACCGCACGTTCAGCAGATTCCTGCTCTGCCAGTGCCTGTTTCAACCCTCTGGATGCGATGGCAGCAGCGCGCTTCTGATCAGCCTCACGAGCAACGGCTTGCTCCTGCTCACGTAGCCGGGCGATGATGGGGGCTGCTTGCTGGCTAATCCCCATTTGTGCGGCACGGTATTCAGCAATGTCAGCTTTGGAAGATTTGAACGCGGCCACCTGATCATTGAGACTTTGCAGAAAAGACTTTTGTGAAACAGCCGCACGTTCTGCGTTTTGTGCCTGCTCCTGTCGGGCCCGACCCTCTGCCGTTTCTGACTCCATCACCTGAGCAAGTTTTGTGCGAGTGGTATCCAGAATAGCGTTAAAGCGGGCGTAGGTTTCAGTATCAAGATTACTGCGATGCTTCGACAAACTGGTCTGCAGGTCGTCCAGGTCATTCAGCGCACGGTTTACCGGGCTGATGCGGTTGAGCAGGTTCAGCAGCTCCTGCTGCTGCTGAACAGTAGCCTGCGATGCACCTTTAGTACTGCCCTGATTCTGCCGCTGGGCTTCCGTGAAGGCCCGGACACGCTGGTGAATCTCATTGATTTCCCGCGCGGCATCAGCTGTTACCTTGCCAGCGCCTTTTGTGCTGTTGCCGAAATCATCAGCGCCCTTTGCAGCGCCAGCAGCAGAGCCTTTGAAGTCATCCAGCGCCTTATTGCCGCGCTCCAGCTCCGAGGTATTTACACGGAGCGCAATTGTTGCGATATCGGACATTACGCCCCCTTGCTGTGGATCAGGTCCAGCGCTGCACGTTCCATCACCCGGACATCATTTAGCGCGGCTGCCTCGTCATCAACGCCCTCAATCTTCATCAGCCAGGGCAGGACGTTGTAATCCAGCCCGGTGATTCCCCCAACTCCGGTGCGCCACTGCGTTGCCATCGCGCGGAACACACCGAATGCTGCCCAGCAGTCAGGCCAGACCTCAACGATCTGCTCTTCGTCGGTGTAGTCGTCGGCAGACAGGCCAGCGGCTGCGAGGTCTTCGTGAGATGGGTCAGGCGTATAAAACGCCGAGGCAACCGCAATCAGTTTTTTTGGCGGTTCGCCATCAGCTCGTCGTAATAGGCTTTGGTAACGGCTTCGAGCGCGCGCGGGTAGTTATCAAGCAGCGTTTCCAGATTGTCGCGGTTGAATTCGTCAGGCAGCGCCCACGCTTCAGTGATGTCGAGTAAAAAATCAACGGCGTTTTTACCTTCCATCGTTTCGATTGATGACAGCTCTTTCAGCGGTTTGTGCTTAAAGGTAAAGGTGATCACACCATCTTCATCCCCGGCTCGCGGGATGGATACATCGACCTTGAAGGTCGGCTTTGGTTGGAGCTGGAATTTAGATGCCATATTTTTTCCGAAAATGCCCCCGATAGGGGGCGTAATTAAGAAATGGTCACTGAAGCTGTCGCTGTCTTAGATCCGTCTTCAGTGGTTGCGGTGATGGTTGCGTTGCCGTCAGCCACACCTTCAACTTCCCCACCACTGGTGACGGTGGCGATCGTCGGATTGGATGATGACCAGGTAACGGCTTTATTGGTGGCGTTGGCTGGAAGTACAGTAGCGGTCAGCCTGGATCTTTCGCCGACTGCCAGAGCAATCGTCGATTTATCCAGGCTGACGCCCGTTACCGCTACTGTGCTCACTTTTCCTTGTAAAACGTCATATCGCGGGACTTCCTGGAGAAAGCAGCAGTAGTAGTTTCCACGGCGTTGACCGCGGATGTTGGTTCGCCGTCGAATGAAGGCGTACCAGACCAGTAACGCATCTCTTTCGCCTTGGGTACGTACATGCGCATCGGCATTGTGTCCCCGTAGCGATCGGCTTTTTTCAGCACCGGATAAATCGGCAGCGTTGAATCGTGCGCGAGGGTATAAGTCAGCGTTTTGGCCGCTTTATACGTCGCCAGGTTGCGCTGGTTATCATCCGCGAGGAACTGGATCTGCACGTACTGCTGATCGCCGCCGGCAGGGGCCACTTCAGTGATTTGCGGGATTTCAGTCCAGCCAGTAACTTTCTGCAGAGAACCGACACCTGCACCGGCTGCGAAAAAGTTCAGGTCTGAAGTATCGATAATGCCGATTGTGATGCTGGTCGCGGTCTGCGCCGAAACGCGAGCCACCAGATCGTCAATCAGTGACCATCCTGATTTAATCAGCACGACATCATCAACCGCCAGCCCATGGCCGGTAGCAACGGTGAATACGGCGCCAAGTGCGTTCGATACAGCCGTGACTGGAATAGCATCATCCAGCTCCGAACCGACGAACACCGTGGCGCCATTTGGAAGCGCGAAGCCCATAATGGTTTCTCCGATATTTGCACATAAAAAAACCGACGACTGTCGGTAGTAGGATTACTGCGCCACGTCAGCGCGGTAGTTCATGCTGATGGGTATGGAATACGAGGATGTTGTCGTGATGCCACGATATTGCGCTGGCTCTCCCACGATGTAGCAGGTGAAGCCATCGCCAGGCATTTCGGTGCCGTTACCGAAAAGGTTTTCAATCTGCGCGGCGATTGCGCGCCCCTCTGACCGCCCCTGAGCTGCCGGGACAACCACGCTTACCTGATAAATGCCAACGAACACTCTGGCGCGCTGTCCGAGGTCAATCGCGTAAGGCGTGGCAGGCATGTCGTGTGACTCGAGATAAATCCCTGCCGGCGGGTCAAAGGTGACGTTCTCATAGGCCACTGCCAGTCCCTGCACATCGGCCCACTCACCCAGCCGGGACTCCAGCAATGTGGTAATGTCTGGCCTGCTCAACTGCGCACCTCCCGTACCGTCTCATCAAAGAAAAGCTGAAACTCAGCGGCAGTGATACGAACCATTCCACCCGGTGCCTGCTTCGAGTGACCGAACTCCAGCGGATAGGCGTATGGCACGTTATTGCAGAAGTAAATGGCATTCATGCCGACCCTGAAGCGCTCGATCACCATATTCCCGGCAGCTATAGTCTCGCCTCCGTTCTTATCAATGCGCCCTGTTTCACCGTCTGACGGCTGATCAAACGTTACCTGCCAGTTACCACGGAAGCGCCCGCCGGTATAACCGGGCGGAGCCACCAGCGCCATACTGTCGTTAACCTTGCGCCCGGGCCGAAGCCTTCCAACTTTAGTCAGGTTGTCAGGGTTTTGCCTGAGCAGGCTGTTATGTTCATCGACGGCCTGGTTGTATGAGACCGCTGTCTGGTTAACAGCCCAGTTCTCCGGGTTGCCAACAGGTGACATATTCACGAGCCGGGCCAGAATTTTGATCGACACACCACGCACCACAGCAGCCTGATTTCCTTTTGCCTTATCAACAAAGGCATCAATGGAGGCGAGGAAAGACTGATTCTGTGACATGTCACGCCCTTAATTGTGCGCGGTAGCAAAGCACCAGCGCAGCCGGCTTAACCGGGTTAGGCTTGATGATGCGGTACTGCTTACCGTCAATTTCTACCAGGTCACCGATCGCCAGCTCAGCATCTGCACTGAACACAACCCTGACGTCACCGGCCAGAATGTTTTTACCGTCAATCTCTTCCGGTACATATTCGGTGCGCACGCCTGTTGCGGTGAATTCCACATCGGGCTGGTGCACTTCTCTACCAGCCACAACGCTAATCCCACCCTTGCGTGTCACGCCATACTTCATGCCGTTTTCAGTCAGGAGCCTCTTAGCCGTCGCTCTCATGCGGGAATAGTTAATCGCCATATCAGCCTCGCACTACGCTAATCTGACCACTACCCATAACCATGCCGCGCAGCAAACCACCGAGCCAAGAGAATGAAGGCGCCGCTGTTCGGCTGCCCTGCGCATAAGTCACGCTTACCGCTCCGGTTACCGTTTCCTGCAACACCTCCCCGCCGCCAGCAGTAGATGGCTGCAAATCGGTTTCCTGTGCTTCGATTGCCAGCCTGCATTGCGCCTGGATCAGCTGTTTCGGTATGGTATTACCTGGCAGCGTAGCACCATCGACGACCACGCAAGTGCGCGGCCATGCCTGAGGCTGATCGGGATAAGCGCGCATGCCTTTCCATTTCAGCCCTGAAAGGTAATCCATCGCCTGCATCAGCACCTGCTCACACTCAAAATCTTCCGCCGGGACGTCATAGCCCCGCCGCTCAGCCAGGTCACGCAGATCCATAACGCTGGCGTAGCTTTCGAAATTAGGTGAAGAAGGATCGGTAATCAGCATTACGCCTCCTCGCTGGTATCCTTCACCCAGCCTTCATCAATCCAAAGGTGGATATCATTGGGATGAACGTCCGCTTCAACCGGGCCGCCGGGATGTGATGGTGCGAAGCGGGACATATGGATAAGGTTGGGCGATTCCGGGGCTTCCGGGGCTTCCGGGGCTTCCGGGGCTTCCGGGGCTTCCGGGGCTTCCGGGGCTTCCGGGGCTTCCGGGGCTTCCGGGGCTTCCGGGGCTTCCGGGGCTTCCGGGGCTTCCGGGGCTTCCGGCAGGTTAGCGTTAGCCTGTTCGGACTGCCCCGCAATATCTTTCTGCTTCTCAGCCTCGCGCGCCAGGCGCTGCTCTTTGGTTAATCCAGCCATTGAGAACTCCAAAATAGTTTAGGGGCCGCAGCCCCTTTGATTAACCCAGCAGCAGCACAGCGTGAGCTGGTTTAATGGATGCGACACCCCATGCCAGACCAACCTCGTAGCGCACCTGACGATACTGACGGTACAGCGCCACCTGGAAGGTGATACCTGAAACCGGATCGGTAACGTTCATCACGTCGTCGGCGGAGTCACCGCCCTGAGGCATCGCTGGGGTACGCGCTGCCAGCAGGAAAGCGTTGCGGTCGAACGCCATGTTGGCCGTGAATGCCCCACCGACGGTGATCTCCGTATTGTCAACCAGTGACTGACGCAGACCAGGCGCGGCCAGCGTGATTGTGGATGCAGTGGCAGCCGCCACAACATATTGATGATTATCACCTTCAAAAGTGATCACACTGCCCTGCGCAATCCCTCCAGTCCCGGTATCAATGGCGATGATGATATCGCCTTCCTGCTTGGCACCATTGACAAGGTAGCCAGTACCTGCGCCACCAGCCACACGCTTAACGCCTGCTGAGTTATGCAGGTTGAATCCTTCAAGCCGCCCGATCACCCCCTCTCGCAGCAGTTGCTCAGTACCGGATTCGTTCACCTTGAACAGCACTGACTGTTTACCGCGTAGATTGGCAGTGGCAGAGGAACCAAGCACCATTTGAAGATCGGTAGTAGGCGCGCCGTTGTCTTCCAGAACCTGACGCGCCAGGGCTGCATCAGAAAGGTCTTCTTTCACGCCGAACGGTGTAACTCCAGCGGTGCCGACCGCGCGCGATGAAGCGTAGTAAAGCGCACCCAAATCGGAATCAACTTCGTTAGCCAGCGCGCGGAATGCCTGCTTGAACTGGTCAGCTAGGATAGTGTTGTAGGTACCGGAAGGGCCGATCGCCAGTTGTTCCTCGCCGTTCCATTTCACCGGGGCCATTTTGGCTTTGGTGATCGCCACGTTAACGGTACCGATATCCTGATCGCCATCGTTCGGCGCGGTCGCACCCGGCGAGATATCAACGGTGGTCGCCTTGGGAGCAACCGGGGAGGTGACGGTCTGGCCCTTTGCTGCTGCGTCAGCCTTTGCGTCGCGTGCTACGGCGGGGATAAAGCCAACCTGCTCGCGGCTGACCACGTCCAGAGCGGTATAGATAGTCGGGATCAACCCAGTGAGGGTATTAGACATTTGGTAATTTCCTTTGCGATTTGAGGGATGATTTTTGAGCTATCCAGCTCTGGCGCCGCGCCTCATCCGAGCCACGGCAAAGGGGTTAATCAACGATGGTGGTGCCTTCTTTAAGCGCGTTCTGTTTGCCCGCCATATCCAGCGAGTCAAACGCAGCGCGCTTAAGAGTTTTCTGCCCTGCCTGATGCTGGGACTGCTGAGAGCCGCCGCCAGAGTTACCAGAGGCTTTCAGAATGTGATCTTTCTGCGGGTATTGCTCAACAAGGAACTCCAGAGCTTCGTCGAACTCCGCCAGCTCCCCCGGTTTGGCGCGGGAATAAACCTTATTGCCGTTGCCGTCGTAGGCCACGACCTTGCCATCTTCGATTTTGAATGAATTGCCAAAGCGGGACTGAACGAAGTCAGCGGGGATCGCCATCTTCTCCTGGATGAACTTGGAGCCACCGAAGCGGCCGCCAATCATTTCGCCATACAACTGCTGCTCGAGTTTCTGGTTTTTGCCATTCGCTTCGTCCAGCTGGGTCTGGAATGATTTGGTGATTTCAGCCTTAACTTGGTCAACCGCGCCCGCATCGATCAGCTTCTTCTGGTCGATTTTGTTCATCATCTCCAGCGCCTCGAGTGCTTTGGTTGGGTCACTGATATTGGCAAACTTAGCCAGGCTGGCCTCTGCCGCTTCTTTTCCTTCACGGTGAGTTTTGGCCTCACCATTCAGCGAGCTAATCTTACTGACGGCCTGTGCGGCGTCGAACGCGATTTCTTTACCGTCGTCGTGGATATAAACCGGCATACCGTTTTCAACGACTGCATGGCCATTAGCATCAAGTTTCAATTTCATGGTGTTCTCCAGGCCTTCCGGCCGCTGTTTTAGAGGGCATCCGCCCCGGCGCCGCATTGCATCCGCTTAGCAGCAGGCATAAAAAAGGCCACCAGGAGGCAGCCTTGTAAATAATTTGAGTTTCAGTTGATGGCAGCATCACTAAACGCGCTCCCGTCAATTTGCCTGAGCTGGTCTAACGTCAGGAATTCGCCTTTATCTGAGAAGAATTCGCCGGGCTTCATGCCTCCTTCTCGCAGAAGCCTGGCCCGGGTCACACCCAGCACTTTTATCTGCCGCTCGTAGGGTTGCCGCTCCAGCCACTGGGCGTAGTTAGTGTCAGCTGGCACCTGCCCATCCATGCTGGCGCGGGAGCCAGAATCCATCTCATCAACGGGGATCCCCAGCTCTCGCCAGGACTTTACCACCAGCGTTTCGGTTGAGCGGCAGCAAAAGTGAATTCGGCCCGGCCCCTGCAGGTACGGAATTTTGTGCCCGATGGGTTTGTTATCCAGCGTGTACTTGAGGCGGTCGCGGATAATGCAGGTCGGCGTGGTCTTGGTATCCAGAGTGGAAAGCCATTGCTTTGCGTCCAGCACGTCAGCATTCGCTGCCGCAAAGCTGTCCCGCGCCACCGCAGCCACATGGCTCACCGCCGTTTTGGCAATACTCATGGCATTAGCACGACTGACCTGGATAGCACCGTCCTGATAACCATTCGCCGCCGTGCCGCGCACCTGCCGAGCTATCTGCTCCGTAGTGGCACCATTCAGGTAGCCTGAGCGCACGGCGTTCGTAAGTCGGGCCAGCCGATCGGCTTCGAGGTTACTGGCCCATTCTGAAAGCAACCGCCCCTGAAATGGCCGGGCCATTGCCGCGGCGTAGACCATATCCGACGTGATGGACGCCAGCGGGTAGTGCCGGAGCACGGCCTCAGGCAGCAGCTCAGCGAACAGGTCTAACTGATAGCTCGCTTCATGTCCGGTAAACTGCGTGAGCTCGTCGGCCAGGGTGGCAAACGCGGACTGTACTGCAGAGCGATTCACCTCTCTGACGCTGCCCAGCAGGCTTTCCAGATGCGCCACGGTAAAGTTTTCACGCGGCAGGACATCCAAGGCCACCAGCAAGCGGGCCGATAGTTCAGCATCGCTCTGGTTAAGTCTGCTAACCATCCGCCGCGCCGCTCCGGTACCGTAGCGGGATACGAACAACGCATGCGCGATGCTCTCATCACTGAGTCGGTTGTTTACCGTTGCCATTTTTGCCGCCGATTAGGTTGGGTGGTGGATTATTCAGTTCGTCGATCACCTCTTCCGGCTTCGCGTCAGGATCGATGATACGCAGGCTCTGAAGCGCGCGGACAGCATCAACCTGTCGAATATCACCACCAGTGCGCAGAGACTGGATTGCCAGCGCAGCCGGCGCATTAATGCTCTGCTCGGCCGCTTCCAGCTCAGTACGCACATCAACGTTGCCACCATCCGGAAGCCCAAGCCACTCAGCCATGATCTGCAGGATGTTGTCGAGCGCATCCTCCAGCGAGTTCGCCATGGTGTATAGCGGGGAGTGCTCCTGCATGCGCTCCTCATTGGTTTGATCAACCGACTTGGTGGAGGTATTTTCCGACCGCAGCAGCTTAGCTCCGGCCATGCGCATTTGCTGTTCGAGGTCTTCCAGCGAGGTTTTACCCGCACCTACAGCCGAGCCAGTGTGTTCGGTGTATTCGATACCCTGCCGCTGCCTGTCCTCAAATCGGAGCGCGCTGGATGCGCCAATTGTCAGCTCCTCCCCGGCAGCCAGGCCGTAAACACTGAGGATCGGCACGCGGGCAACGTGCAGAATGTTGTCCTGCTCACTCTGGCTCTGCCAGTGCTTGATGTTCAGCATGGCCAGATTAAGCAGTGGCGGAGAGCCGCACATAAATCCGGTGCGCTTCGTGTAAAGCGTCACCAGAGTGATGTCTTTCCTTGACGTCTCCCACTCCTCATGTAGGGCCCATGCTATCGCGCCATCGTCCCCGGTCGATTTACGGTAAAGCTGGACTTTACCCGGTGTCATGTAGCGGATTTGCTCAACCTTTTTCTGGCCGAATTGCTCCGCTTTCTCGACAACAACCTCTTTGATACGCAGCTCAGTCAGCACAGTTGTTCCGTTCTGTACAACGGACTCCCAGCCAATGACCTGGCGCGGATTAATCAGCGTGGCATAAGGCCGGGCACCGCTGGCCTTCTCCTGCGCTTTAGTACGGGTGGTCTCACGGTCAACACGAGGATAATCCACCAGCGCATGGGCCAGACCGTATTGTGACGCGATCCTGAATAGCTCCTGCGCCCATACGTCAAGCCGGTTACCGGCCATATCGAAATTCGTGGAGATGGTCACCAACTGATCGGGCGTGTCATCACTCAGTTTTAACGGTTCAGCGAATACGCGCCCAATGTTCTGGCTGATTGTCTCTTCGTACCCAGGCAGCAGAGTGGCGACACTGAGTCGATGCTTATAAGCTTCGGGATCTTCGTTCGGCCATTTTGGCAAATACGCCTCGCCCAGCGTGCGCATGTAGAGCGTGCCGCCCATGAGGGCATCGTTGATGTCCCACGCCTGCAGCATGTTCCCGTAATCAAGATTGGGTGTTGAGATATCTGGCATGGTTTACATCCGTAGTGGAGTTGCTTTGCCCTGCGGCTTAATGATCGGAAAATCCTTCACGATGAAATACCCGCCTGCATCGTTCGGGTGGTCGTTATCTGCCTTTTTGTCAGGCTCGCCGTTTTTGTCCCATACCTGCTGCTCCAGCGACTCGGTATAGACCGGACAACGCTGCACGTTCACAAGATAGCGGCGTTCGCCCAGCGCATTGCAGAACATGGCATTCATGGAGTTGATACGGTCCTTAACAGGCGGGTTAGCCGCATTGACCATAACGCTGAATCCCGCCTGTTTAAGCTGCGCGATATCGGTAGCGCTGGCGTTGTTCGATTTTCGACTGTCGCCAGAGGCGTCCGGATAGATATAAATCTGCCGGCTGGCCACGTACCGGCCTCCCTCGTAGCGCCAGAACTCCTCCTGGATGCGCTTAATCATGGCTGGGGTGTCGTAGACTTTGGTCAGCTCGCGAACGGCGCGCGGTAATCCCTCCCGCTTAACATGGACGATCGCGGCCATTTTCCCCACGTTGAAGTCCATGCCAATGAAGAGCGCCTCACCTGGCTGCTCTTCTTCGCTGCAGTTATTTTTCCTGCGATCGAACTGGTGGTAAATGGTGCCGCTGGCCAGGTTAGTGAACTGCCCGCGCAGGTAAGCTTTGATCAGCTCTTCCGGATATGAGCCCAGCAGCGACGATATGTAATCCGGCGGCAAGTTCTTCGCGTTGTCGAATGTGCTGGCCTGAGTCAGGCCGTATAGAGTTGCCAGTTCGGGTTTATCGCGCACCGCCTTAACGAACTGCTGGTAAACGAACTTAAAACCCTCAGGCGTCGTCGTCACGTCGATGCCGTTGCGAAGGTTCGGCACGTTGTAGCGCATACGAGCGATGATTTTCCGCCAGGCCTGCTGCGCCTTAGCCGAGGGCATAACATCCAGCTCATCCACCAGCGCGTTACCGATTTTAAAACCGACAATGGTCGCCGGCTTCTCCATCGATCGGCAGATAGTGGTACCGCGAAAGGTCCGGCCCTCGTAAAAGTGGACCTCTTTGTTGCTCTCGTTGATCTTGACGTTAAGACCCCAGTCGAAAGCCACCTCCTCTACCGTTGGGTAGAATATGTCGCGGATCTGCGGGTAAGTTGGCGCAAAATAACCCTGGTTGATTTTGGGGAACTCCCAGAAGCCCTTACAAATGCCGCCACATCCTACCCACGTCTTGCCACTACCGAACCCGGCCACATAAGCCTTGAACTTGTGCGGCATCGCAAGGAAGCGCGCCTGCGGGATGTTAAGCGTCGGGCTGATCCCCATCGTCTGCCCTCGCGTCTACTACGTTGATATTTATCTGCACTGGCGTTGGCTGCCTGTCATCGCCATCCTCTGCCAACTCTTTACGCAACTTCTCGATCTCAAGCTGACGCTTTTCAATTTCGATCTGCTGCAATTTCTGCGTGAATTCTGTATCCGCCAGGCCGAGCCGCTTCGCCACCGCTTCGAACATCCGTTCCCGGCTTATGCTGGACAGCTCAATGCCGTTTTTGCCTACCTTCGTACCGGAGTAAGCAAGCCGGGCAATGGGCGGCAATTCGCGTGTGTCCTGAATATACGCACGCCCCAACCCCTCGCCATTGCAGCGCGGGCATTCGGGATTAGCGGGCTTCGTTGCGTCGTAACCGTAGCCACCGGCATCAACTGGTTCGCGCTGCTTTCGCTCAACCGCCTCGAGGTGCTTCTCGTCAAACTCGACCATATCGCGCCACTGGTAGTGATGGCCGAAGCCCCAGCAGTAGCGACAGCAACCGCGGCGGTATTGCGACAGGTCGTTAGCGTCGAACGTGGCCAGTTGCCACATCTGCGCAAGCACGGTATCCGCTGAAATTAACACACGGGACATTTGCGCAGTCTGCTGCTCAGTGATGGCGTCGATAATTGAAGGTTTTTGAAGCAACTGATATCCAAGCTGCCCGGCAGACGCAACGCTGTACCCGGCTCGAATCGCCGCCTGAGTGGCGTTGTTGTCTTTGAGATACTCGGCAACAAACCGACGTTGCTGGTCGGTCAGGTTATCATTAGCAACGAGCTGTTTTGCGCTGCGCTTTGACTGCGCACTGCGCACTTTCTCCTGCGCAGTGGTTTGCGCATTTTGCGCAGAAGGGTGCTTGATGTAGCGGCGGGCCGTGGAGTAGTTGTAACCCCGCGCCTCGCACCACTCCTTCGGTGATATTCCTGATTTGGCGTGATCGGCGAGGAACTCTTTCTGAATGGCCCCCCAGTCCGGTTTTGCCATGTGATATCTCTTTGTTTAGAACCATTACGATGCCCGGCACGCCAGGGATTGTGTTGGCAATAACCATGCAAAACCATTGAAAAAAATTTTTCAATGACCATATATCGTAAGGCTGCGTTAGTTTTTACAGAGCCAATCAATGCTTTCTTTCACACACAGGATTACGTATGAGCAATTTGAACCCAAACACATACCGACTGGTAGTTTTCAGTCGAGAAGAAAACAAAGCTTTGCTTGAGTTAAGGTCTCATACACCATTTGGTGCTATAAGTCTCGGAGACTCAATCAATGTGCAGGATTTGAGGGGAGAGGATAGAGAATCAATCTGCACTACATCAGGCCACTACTCGAATGTGACTAACATTGAACATCGCATTACCCAAGGCCCATTTGGTGATGTAGAACATACTACCAAAATCACAATTGAAAACAGCCATAATGACTTTAAGTAGTTGAATTAAAGGGTGATAGCATCACCCTTTTTTCATTATGCAAGTTCAGCACAATAAAAAACCGACCAGTGCTGGCTCAGCTAATATTCATGTTTGATTATTTACCCAATGCGTCCTGAATGGCGTCGGCTAAATCTGACAATACCTTAGCTACATGTTTCAAATCATCATCAACTCTTGAAAAAGTTGATCCTTCGCAGCTACCAACCGAAGTTTTTGCAATTTCAAGCGCAGCTTGGACAGCCAGTAGTCTCTGTTTCTTTTCAATGCCTTCGCTTGGGGTAAAATAATTATCTAACATCACAACCTCCTTTTCAAAGTGAGGCTACACCATAGCGCCAGGGTTAACTCCAGTGAAGCTAAATTTATGATTCATCATCAGGCCCACTCGCAAATGGGCCTTGTGATGCTCACTACTCGTTACTTTTGGTGTCCTCGTCCCACTGCTCGAGGAACTGTACCGGGTTACCGCTACCTAGTAGTGCCATTGCTTCTCTCCTTTCGGGTTTGTTCAATTTCTCGGATGCCAGCCAGCTGGCTGTTGGCCTGGTCAATTGCCACCAGCAGCGGGTCGATCCAGAGCACAGCTTGGCAGTAAGTCAGGGTGCCGGTGGCAGCGGGACCAAAACGGGCGCTGTCAGACTGACTGGTATCGGCGTGCATTGCGCTGGCACGTAGACGGTTCGTGTAGTCGAGCAACCGGCCAGCAATAGCAGCAGGCACATGCAGAGCACAGGTCGGCTCGCTTTTGAGGATGGTGCGATACTCAATCTCTTTCTCCTGCGCCTTGCCCGTCAGCGTCACAGCATATTGCTGCTGCCTGTCGGCTATCTCATTAAAGCGGTTAAACCGGAAATACTGTGTAGCGATTACCGAGCTCTGCATGTCGTTATCGCGCTGTAAGAGTTGATTTGCTGAGAGCTGAGCTTCAAGTTGGCCGTGGTAATGACTTGCCAGCTTTGCCATGCCGAAACAGATAATCAGTAAGGCGGACACTAAAACTAATCGCCAATTATTTACTAGCCAGATCATCAGCATTCTCCGCCAGGCACAGTGAGCGTTCCATTTCGCGGCGATTCATCAATCCACGCCATTTCTGTCCACCGGCATACACCCAACGCCTTAATTCATCACAAGCCGCAAAAGCGTCACCTGCGTTAATTTTTTTCAGCAGCGTGGAATTGGAAAAAGAATTCAGACCTACGTTATAGGTGAAGCTGTAAAGCGATGCGCGCTGGAACTCTCCGAGCGGAACTTTAACGAGTGAGTCGACGCCTTCTTTTACATGCTTCAAATCCCGATATAGCAGCTGGTCGCATTCTCGATCCGTGTAAGTCTTGCCTTTGACAATATCAGCCCCGGTATGGCCGTCGCATACAGTCCAAATGCCAGTAACGTCCTTGTAAGCCTCATATTTTCGTCCTTCTACACCGTCTTTGCCACCGATGAATACCGTGGCGATCAACATTGCGCCACCACCTGCAACAGCGATTAGTTTATTGTGGAGGCTGCTTGAAATAGCCATGCGTTAATCCTCGCCAAGCTTATCCGATGGGATGTAGCCGCGGGTTTCCAGCGCTTTTATCTGCGCCAATGAAACTTTGCGTTTGAAGTAGAAGTTGATCGAGAAAGTCAGTAGCGCGACGACAATACCGGCAATGACACCAACGGCGCTCCACTCATCTGGGCTGAGCCTTGTCAGCAGCCCATTCGCAACAGTTCCGGCTGACGCGCCGTATGCTGCGCCTGATGCCAGTTTGCTCATATCGATACTCATATCACCTCCGTGATTACGGGCGGTGCTGTAGGTAGTCAGAAGAAAAGATCGCCCGCTGCCACACAGGAAAGGGTGAAAGTCTATGTTGATTGGCAGGGGCGCTGAAACGGAAAAGGCATCGCCGAAGCAATGCCTTAAGGGAATTGAGAGTACTATACCCCCTGTTTAACTCTTTCCCATTCTCTTTTTAATATCTGCTGGGTTAACTTAACTAAGGCATTATTTAAAACTACAGTTTCGGAGAAGTGTCTCCCAAACAACTCATTACCTTTTTCTGGTTTTACTAAATCAGAACTCATCTTACGAACTCGCTCAAATAAATCATAAAATTGCTGATACTCATCCTCTTTAGAATTAAGCATCATTAAAATTTTGGAAGACAGCAACGTAACCTTGTCGTTACTCTAATTCATCTTGTTAATGGACATCTCCACAGCATGAGTTGCTAGCTTTCGCTCTGCATTAAGATTTTCATTATCTGATGAATGATTTTCAATGATTTTATGAATTTCTTTAAGATAAATGGAGTTCATTCTGAACTGATTTGTAGCTTCAATCAAACTTGGCGCAGCTACGGTATACTCTGCAACTACATCCCTTAAGCTATTAATCCAGCTCTGTCTATTGCCGGAGAGTACTTGCATGTCGAAGTTAGTTTTAGCAATTTCGATCTGAGTCTTTCTATCTTGCTCGAATGATTCCTGCTGCTTATTTCTATCAGCCTCTAAAAAGAGTTGCTGCCTTTCCCTGTCTTCTCTAAGAAATTCTTGCTGATGTTCCCGTTCAGCCTTCATATTTTCTGCATTGCGCTTAAATGTCCAAACGGCGATTGAAGCAGGAATGATACCTGCAACCAAACTGACTATTCCTGTAATAATCACGTTTGTGTAGTCCGGGGGGGATTCGATGAAAATTTTTGGTAAAGTCTTAAATGCCACGTTAAGTGTTTCAGTTGCAGCATCGTGGGTGTACAAAAATGGTATGCCATGCCAAGCCATGATTTTTTCCTTATCAAAAATAGTAAAATACATCATTTGACAAGAAATAAAAAAGGCTCCGCGTTTGCGGAGCCTCCGAATTCTTTTAATTATATGTGAGCATTAAAATCCCATGATGGGAGATATATTTATCCAATTTCGGACAAAAAGCAATAGGCATTTGCTGTAATTTGTTCGTCAGCGGGTGATTTTCTGGAACTCATCCCCTGCACAACTCTCTTCCATCTCGCACTTAGTAATCATCTTTTCATAGAACGGCTTCCAGTTGCGGCGCCACGTCCTTTCGTTCAGGTCGGGTACCAGATGCCGTATCGCGGCAAACGCCAGCGTGGATGGCTGACGCTTGAATCCAAGACCGCCGCACCGCTCGCAATCTTTCTCAACCGGAGCTCCCACCAGCTTTGACTTCTCAACATCACGAACGCGCCCGGTGCCGCCGCAGCGGCACCGCACTGACAGCTTACCCTTGCCGTGACATGTCACGCATTGATTTTCCACCAGCTGCAGCTGATAAGTTGGCGGAGTCTTCTCCCCGCACCCTGGATGCGTCATAACTTGCGCCAGCGTGTTAGTGACACCGCGGCCCTGGCAGTGAGGGCATTTTGTCGTATCCGCCGCAGAGCGCGCGTAATCGTTGTAGGCGAACTTTGCCAGCACAATCATGCACTGACCCATTTTTCGTCCAGCGGCTTTGCTGAGGAGCTTAGGAGCGGTTTTATGGGCATATAGCGCCAGTGCTTTGGCTGCATCTTCCCGGTCCCGCTGGCTGATGCCCGCTTTGCCCAGATATGCGCTCATGCCGAAATGGGCAGACGACTGGCACATGCCGATCGCAGCCATAACGTCCGTCCCACTCAAACTGTCCGATGCGGTGGCGCCGGGGATGTCGGTGATCATCAGGCTTTTCGGGCTGAAATGTTTTAACACGGCTTCGATTCTCACAGTTGTTTCCCCTTTTCGTTTCGGTCAGTTTTATTTTGGCGCTGCAGGTGTGGCCCGGTGCGTTCAGATGCTGATTAGCACTTTCAGCGTTCGCGGCTTGCGGGCCTTGTTCGAGATTGCGCCCTTGTTCACCAGCGCTTTGATATGCACCTCAGCTGCATTGCAGGACTTCCAGCCGAAGTGATCGCACATTTCCTGGCGCGACGGTGCGTATCCGTTGTCAGCAGAGAAATCCCTGATGAAGCGGCAAACGTTTTTCTGGATCTCGGTCAGTTCAGGCATGCGGCCTCCTCAGGCTGTTTCGATAATTTTGATGCTGCCGGCTTCGCCACACAGCTTCGTAACGCGCACATCCCACACGGCGCAGTCGTCGTGATAGACGGCATCCATCAGCGCCTTAAGCAGATTGTCAGCGTCCGGTTTCTGCTGATGCGGCTGGCCAGCGTGCGCCGCGCGCTTTTTCTTACTCCAGCTGCGCGGCATTGGCATAACAAACGTGACGTGCGAATGGCTGACGGGCAGCGCCACGCCGCGCAGGCGTACTTCGTCGCAGAACGCCCGGTACCGGATCACGGCTGGACGCTTCGCCCAGCGGTCCCTCTGCGTCATTCGGGGCTTCGGCAGTGGGCAGATGTCGTAAACCTGCATCAAAAGCCCTGTTTTTTCTCAGTGAGGTGTTCATCGATTTTCAATGCGCGGGCAGCTGCAATCCGGACCACATAATTGAGCCTTTCCCGATCGGCTTCATTTAAAACATCAATCAGGGCCAGTTCCGCCGTGATCCGGTAAAGGGTTTCCAAAGCCAGTTGAAGCTGAATCTCAATGTTCGTTGTTTCTGACGCTGAGTTGCTGTGATTTTTAGTCATTACCATCCACCTTTTTTGCCATCGTTTTTTGCGCTTCGAGAGCGCGCCATTTCAGCAGCCTGCTGCTGATTGAGTTCATAGACCGCACCATTGCGCTGCTCGACATAACTGACGCCAGTTTTACCGTGACGGTTGAGCTGCAGCAGGTATTCGGTCAGGCTCAAATCAGGAATACCAGCAGCATCCTCTTCCGCGTGGATCCCCAGCCAGTAATCGCAGTCCTGCTCGATTGATCCGGTTTCCCGGCTATCGCTGGCACGCGGTCGCTTAACCGCCCTTCCTTCGACACCGCGGTTAAGCTGGGTTAGTAGCACAACCACGCAGTCCAGTTCTTTCGCCAGATTCTTCAAGCCCTGGGTTATCAGCCCGTAGGCAAGGTTGGAGCGCTCCGCCTTCTCTGTCTTCATCAGCGTAAGGTAGTCAACGAGGACCATTCCGATGCTGCCCTTCTCACGCTTTAGCCTCCGGCATTCCGCCTGGATGTGGGCCAGGGTTATACCAGGGGTGTCATCGATGAAGATATTTTCGCTATCCGCAAGCTCCAGTGCTTTCGCGCTGGCAATAGCAAACTGTGAGTCATCGAAGCGGTCTGCATAGAAAATATCGGTATTGACGCGCGCAACCTGTCCGACAATTCGCTCAATGATCTGGTTGTTCGGCATTTCCAGGCTGAACAGAGCAGTAACCTTTTTTTCCACCAACGCGCAGTGGATCGCTATCTGCTGGTACAGGGTCGTTTTACCCATCTTTGGACGAGCGCCAATGACGAAAAGCGAGCCACGCACCAGCCCTTTAGGTTCCAGAAGCTCGTCAAGCCCTGCAATGCCGGTACTTAGGCCACGCACGGAATCAGGATCAGTGAACCGTTGGTCAACTTCACCTAACCAACCGTCGAGCAGTTCGCGGAGTGGGCGCAACCCGTTACGCTTGCCTGTACGCGCGTGGTCGGCAAGTTCGGTAAACACACGCTGTGCTGCTTCGTATCGCTCAGCAGAGGTCATCCCGTTGCTGGAGAAAAACAGTTCTGTCATCTGTGCTGTTTTCTCAATGCCGTAACGCATCATTGCCTTGTCGCGGACCTCTTCGGCATAAGCTGCAATGTTGGCAGAGCTGGGAACGTAGCGGCTTAGTTCAGCCAGGTAGGCGAACCCACCAATGCTTTCCGTCAGTCCCTTGTTGTCGAGCGCATTTGCAAGCGTCAGCAGGTCGAGATTCTGCTGCTTGCCGTGCATCGCCAGAATTTCGCGATAAATAACCTGGTGCTGGTGCAGGTAAAACGCCTCTGGTTTCAGACGGCTCAGAACGGACTCGACCCGTTCACTACCGGCATCAAGCATGATGCTGCCTATCACACACTGTTCGGCATCGATATTTTGCGGCAGGCTTTTGAAATCAACGGTCATCTTTCGCCCCCTCACGCACCAGCAGGTATGTTTCATCGCTCAGGAAATATTCCAGGCCTTTACGATGCCAGACGCGGCCAGAGCGTGGGTCCTGCCGATCCTCCAGCATCCAGCGGCAATTCTCTGAGATGTAGGTCAGATACTGTCGCCATGAGTCCAGCGTGAACGGCGTGCCATCAAGCTGGCGGGTCATCTTGCTGGCTTTTTTCCAGAACGTGCGGATCTGGTTGCGACGTTTGTCGCTCAGCAGGCGAACGCCTTTGGCCTCCGGCAGAACTTCGTGATAAACGGCCAAAACCGCCTCGCAGGAAAGGGCCGGGGCCTTTGAGTCCTGCTGGTTAACGTTTGCTTTTGGTGATTCCTGCTCGTCCTGGTGGGCTGATGCACACTCAATACCGTTAGGTGTTGAGTTACTGTCTTTCTTGTCTTTTGTAATATTGTCTTTTGTGGTTAGCAACTTGTGCAAAGGTCCTATAGCGGAAGTTGCTAAATTTTTCTTAGCAGGTTTAGCTAAAGTTTTGCAGAATCCGTTATTCTTAGTTTCCCACTCTGAAATATTGGTATTCATGCCAACTTTACGGCCCTGCTGTAACAAGACTTTCTTCCGAACCAGATTGTTTTTGGCAGTGGAACAATGCGTGAAATGTTTGTCGATCATATCTTCGAATTGCTCGTTGCTGATCCAGTCCACTTTCTTACTGTACCCGTATGTTTTGCGCCAAACGGCCATCAAAATGCATAGTTCCGTCTCTGGCAGTCCAGAGCACATGGTTGCATCAATCAGCTCGTTAGCAAGACGCATGTAACCGTCCTCAAGCTGTGCCACGCGCTGCTCCTCACGCTCTGTGCGAGCGCGGAAATGGATAATCTCGGCGGTATTACTCATGGTCACCCCCTGCGCGCCGCTTGGCTTCCAGAATCTGGCGCAGGCGGTCGGCGACCTGAGGGTTAAATGCCCGGACGAACTCCTCCCGGGCCATGTCTTTATGTACAGTACTTTCTGGTTGCGCTTTACGGCGTTTCTGTCGCATAATTGACCTCGCTTTAGCTAAGCAATGCTTTATCGGGCTGTTCAGTTGGTGCTGTTCAGCCTTCACCTTTCCGCTCATACTTCCTGAAATTCTGTTCAAATAGCCATTTCGGCACAGTACAGACATCGTTCGGCCAGTTGGGGCGAATGAACAAAACCTGCCGTTCCTTCCGGTCATAACTGACCACGCGCACGATAACGCCGCGCTTATCGCGCCAGAGTTGGTCTGTTTCAACGAAACGTTCATCATCCACCATTGCCCTCGACTGGCATGCGCAGGTGCTCCAGCATCGAAAGCAGCTGGCGAGCTTCCTCTCCGGTGATCACCACGTTTTGTTCACAGCCAGGCGCCGCAACGCATCCCGGAGGCAAGCCCAGTTCGTGAATTAACTTGCAGGCCAGACCCACCAGGCCAACTTTTTTTCGACTAAGACCCGAAGGGTGGATCCCCATGTCCATCGCCAGTGGTTTGTTGCCGCGGGCAATCGCTTCTTTGTGAAAAAAGCTTTCTAAAGCTTCTGGTTTGCAATTCACACGAACTGAATTGCAACTTGTTGCAACTGATTCCATTGATAATTCTCCTTAACGAAACGTTTATTGGTTAGTTGGGTGGGGAAAAAGGTCAGGAAGGTCTGGGCGAATCTCATGAGCTAAGACTTCACCTCGTGTTGCTTCCACTATTGCAGGCACTTTTTCAGGGGATACTCGTTTTTTCCCGTGCAGCCAGCACCAGACATTCGGCTGGCTAACTCCGACAAGATCAGCGAATTTTTTCTGACTCCCCACAGTCTGAATTGCACGATGGATAGCTTGATTGACCATATAAACACCCCAGGGTTTTAAATTAAGAGGAATAATACCCTTGAGCACAATCAATAGCAATACCCTAAGGTATTTGACTAACAATACCCCTAGATATATGTTCGAGCACATGAAAACATCAAATCTTGCGGAACGACTAAAAGCGGCAATGAGTGCCAGAAACATGTCTCAGGCATCGTTAGCTGAGGCTGCAGGAATAGCTCAGCCTAGTGTGTGGAAGATCACATCAGGGAGAACTAAAAGCTCAAAAAAATTAGTTGATATCGCCAACGCACTGAAGGTCAGACCTGAGTGGTTACTGAACGGATCAGGCGCTATGGATTATCAAGATAGCGGTTTGAGATATGGTGAAGAAGACCTTCGCACAGGCGTAAATGAGTTCAATCAAGATGATAGGCATTATGGGTTAGTAATGATCCATGATGATAACGGCATAACTGATGACACTATCTTAGTGCCTGATGAGGTTTTTGGGGCTGGTGATGTTATAGCTTATCGATTGAAACATCCAAGTGGATTCAATGATATACCACAAGGATCAATCATTGTGGTTAATACAACCGAGAAGCCGGGAAATGAAGACTACGTTTATGTAAATGTGAATGGAACCCATTCAGTTTACAAGTTTTTATCCAAGGGAAACTCCGGATATCTTGATTCAGGTGACAGCCGTATCCCTCTGTTAGCTGTGACGGATGAGATTAATATTATCGGCGTAGTCGTGTTTCTCTCTCGTTTCTTCAGAAAATAAATCCTATCTAACCCCTGTCTTGAATAGAGATAGACAGGGGCAACTTCTAAGTATTTACCGACTCCCACTCGCACTAAAGCCCTAGCCACCTCCCACCCCCAATTTCCCGAATCATACCACTGTTCATTCATACAGTATTCTTAAACATTAAACTTTACTCCCCTCTAGGTCAAGTCCATCCGTCAAAACTCAAAACTCTATAGCTCAATTTTTTTCCTATTACGCATCACACACTTATACCCAAAAGACTTCTTTTGTTACCCTAGGGTATTGCAACAACCAATACCCAAGGGTATGTTAATAGCCATCAGCACGACGCAGCCCACAGCAGAACGCTGACCCGCTCTTTAACAACTCGGTTTTCACAGCAGCCAGAAGCGGCCAACGCTCCCGGCAAAATGAAATGGCGCCGGTAAGGATACCAGGCAGGCGGGCGAGTCATCTGCGGGTGATAGTTCGCGAAGGGGAACCCGTAACCGCGACGGGCTGCTGTGCAAATTGGAGCGCCCCGATTATGGGGCGCAGTTTTCTTTGAGTTGCTCCGGCACCAGCGAGGCAGTCATAGCCGGACCACATGGCCGGAACTTAGGCTGATAGCGTGGGCTGGCGCAGCATCAAAGAGAATTAGCGGCATCGTGTCGCATTTAAGCGAGGTTTTATGGAGCGTTTTGCCAAAGTTTTTGAAAGTTATGGCCGGCAGTTTCTGATCCGCAAGGGTGAGAACGATGATGGTGATGCGGCGTTGAGCATCACGACCGTTTTCGAAGGCGCTGAGATGACTGTAAGCATCGGCTTCGGCGATAACGATGATGCAGTATCAAAGGCGCTTCAGGTCTTTGACCAGAAGGCGGCCGACGTAATCGGCAAAAAACTTGAAGGATGTGGGAATGCGTTCGAGGCGTTTAAAGCATTGAGCGAATGACAGCCCGGCTCAATTCCGGCAGTGAAGTGGCCACCTTTAATTTCCATTGGGGTTCCTATGTACAAAGTTGAAAAAGCTAAAGTTTTGTTTTTTGATGATTCTGACATACAAAATCATGACGTATCACTTGCCGATGGCGCGTTGAAACCGGATGTCGATTTAGCCAACCTCGACTCAGAAATCATCATTTATCAAAACCGGATAATCAAGAACGTTTACGGCCAAGTTGAAAAGTTTCCCTTCAAAAAAGTTTAACGCCTCACCAGGGCAAGCCCGGAGAACCGCAGCAGTATATTGGGCTTAAAAGTAAAGGCGGCAAGAAGCCGGGCATCACCCCGGCACCCAACGAAAAGAGCATTGGCGGTGAGAAAGCTGGCGCAGCTTCCACAGTCCGACAGCCCCCTCAGTGCTCTCCTCGTTGTGTCGCATGGGTATGACCAGCGCTGATCCCGACTGGGTCGGTTCGATTCCGGCAGGCACAACCCTAACCATTGCTGTGTAGTCTGTTTGCCCTCGCTTCAGAGGGCTTTTTTTCGCCCATTTCATGGAGGTGACCGTGCAAGCCATTCCCAAATTAACCCAGCAGCGCCTGGCAGAATTACCGCCGGGCACGCGAATTCGGATCGGCAGAGAGCTGGTCACCTTCAATAGCTGCAGCGTCCGCCCGAACTACAAAGGCGAGGCCGAAACGTTCGTTGAGTACACCGATGCGAATGGTCAGGCGCTGCGTCATTGCGAGTTCACGGTGCTGCAGTCAGCTACCGAAGTGATTGACGCGGTGATGTGCAAATACTGCGGCAAGTTCCGGCATCCGGACGACATCGTCAAAAAGGTGATCAACTTCTGGAACCGCACCGAGTACTTCGATTTCTGCGTCGGCGGCGTGTGCAGCCAGCGCTATCAACAAAGCATCCGCGTGCCGTCGCAGACCAGGGCGCGCTTCTCCGGGAGGAAGTACCGATGAAACCTATTGACCGCATGCAGTTCCGCCACCGCCTGACGGGCGCCGACTTCAAGCCGCAGGCGCGGCACTGGACGAACCCAGTGCTGGCCGCCCTGCTTATCTTCGCGGGGACGTATCTGTTATGCAGGTAACGCTTATCCCCACTGAATTCGCATTGAACGAAGCAATGCGCAACCTCGCTTTCAGCACAATCCTGACGCTGTGCGAACAACATCAACTTGGGCCGGCTGACCTGGTGCAGCTGGCCCACCAGCTGGCGCAGCGCGATGCAGCTGCCGATGCATTAACTGGAGAGCATCATGCCAGTATTACGCGTAATTGACACCGAAACCACCAGCCTTGAGGGTGGCGTTTGCGAGATAGCCAGCGTCGATATCGTCGACGGCCAGATCTGCAACCCCATGAGTGATTTCATTAAGCCGCCGGAGCCAATCACTGTCGGCGCCATGGCTATCCACCACATCACGAACGAGGATGTGGCCGGTGCGCCGCCAATCGAAGCGGTTATCGATCGCTACCTCGGCGCTGACGTGTACGTCGCCCATAACGCCAAATTTGACCGCAGCAAGCTGCCGCAAATCGCCGCACCGTGGATCTGCACCATGAAGCTAGCGCGAAAGCTCTGGCCGGAGCTGGAGAGCCACGGCAACCAGTTCCTGCGCTATCACCTGCAGGTAAATGCGAACGTACCGGACGGCCTGCATGCTCACCGCGCGCTGTATGACTGCTATGTGACGGCGGCGATCCTGATTTCGATTAACCAGCATGCTCGCTTCACCATCGCTCAGATGCGCGAAATCACGGCCAGGCCATCCATGCTGCACAGCATGCGGTTCGGCAAGCACAAAGGAAAGCCATTCGAGGAGATAGCGGCCACCGATCGCGGCTATCTCAAATGGTGTCTGGCAAACATGGACCTCGACGAGGATCAGAAATTCACCATGCAGCACTACCTGCAAACGGGAGGGTGATATGGGCATACCCGTGCTTATCCTGGGTGACTCAGGGTCTGGCAAGTCGGCCAGCATGATGCACCTCAACCCCGATGAAGGCTTCCTGATTAACCCCGAAAATAAACGGCTACCGTTCAAGTCGAAAGGCTGGATCAAGCGTGACTATGTAGCCAAGACGGGGAATGTCTTCCATACGGATCTGGCCTCCGACCTCGTGATGATTATCAGCCATGCACGGCGCGCAAAGCGAAAGTTCGTGGTGATCGACGACTTCCAGTATGTGATGGGCAACTCGTTCATGCGGCGCCGCAGCGAAAAGTCGTTCGAGAAGTTCACCGAGATCGGCGGTGGCGCGTGGGACGTCGTGAAGGCGGCGCAGCAGGCGGAAGACGACCTGATCGTTTACTTCCTGGCGCACACGGAAGAAACCGCCGCCGGGCGCATCAAGATGAAGACCATCGGCAAGATGCTGGACGAAAAAATCACGGTAGAGGGCATGTTTACCATCGCCCTTCGCACTTCCGTGACCGATGGCCGCTACCACTTCACCACTCAATCCAACGGTACCGACCCGGTTAAATCGCCGATCGGACTGTTTGAAGATTTCCAAATTCCTAATGACCTGGCAACCGTTGACGCGGCGATCCGGGATTACTACGAACTCAACGACGGAGTAACCGCATAATGCAGCAACCTATTTTTACCTTTGACGCAGACTCAGCCAAAGCAGCCGGGCCTGCAGGTGCATCCGAAGGCGGCGCCTACGCCGGCATCATCAAAACTGCAGTATTCACTTCAGCGCGTGACACCGACTCGCAGTCACAGTCTATGGAATTCGCGCTTGATGCCGACGTGGGCAGCATCAACTATCTCCGGGTTTCTTACATTGGACGCGATGGAACTCCGCTTCGCGGCGGTACCGCGATGATCAACGCCATTATGGGGCTGACCAAAGTAACCGCTCTGCATGCTACCGAAGTGCGCAACGAGCAGGGCGAAATTGAATACCACTGCAAGGAGTTGGAAGGCAAGCCCATTGGCTTCGTACTGCAGAAGGTTCTTTACACCAAAAATGACGGAAAAGACGGCTACCGTTTCGAAATCCGCCAGGCGTTCGGTACCAAAACCCGCAAAACATACCGCGAGGCGGTCGACAACCTGCCGGCAGAGGTGGTCGATAAATTAGTCGCATCACTCACTGATAAAGACGAGCGCGTGCAGGGTGGTGCAGGCGGCCCTGCAATGAGTGGACAGCTCGGCAATCAGCCGCGGTCAATGCTGGGTGGCCAGCAGCAACAGCAGCAGTCTCGCCTGCAGCAGAACGCAGGGGGCCGCGGTAACCAGCAGCCGCAAACCCTGCATGACTTTGACGACGACATTCCTTTCTGATCCCCAGTTCGTAGCCACTGCGGGGGCTTTCTGGAGCATTTATGCGACTGACCTATAAAAACCTCGCGCAGCAGGCCGCTGCCAGCGAGAAGAAAGGCGATTTTTCAGAAGCAGCTCACCAGTGGCTGCAGGCATCGCGCAGCTCCACCGGCAGCAACATATACGTCTCTGTTCGGGGCTAAGCCAGTTTTTAAAAGCGATCTGACACGCTTTTTTCTGTTTGGGGTCCGTTTCGATGGCGCTGCATATCTCGATCCGGAGCTGTGGACGAAACCGACCGAGCAGATTGGTTTTTCATGCTGGCCGCGCGCCAAGGGCCCAAAAGGAATGGGGGTTAATCACAAAGCACTGCTCGAACTATGGTCGGTGCAAAAGCCAGACTTTGAAGTGAACCGGGTTCCGTTTCTTAAATTGGTAGCCCTGGACTGGGGGATGTTACTTCTCATTGGCTGCACCTACTTCCGACGTGAAGATGCTATTTACTTCAGCACCGGAGCAAAACTGGATGCCACTGCTGGTGCTATCGAAATTCTCAGCAGCGAATATCAGCAAGCTAAACAGAACGCATCTAAATAACCTACCCTTTCAGCATCTGACCGATAATCTACGCAGCAGTCTATCATGAGGCCCAAAGGTAACCAGATAAAACTCAATATAATCAATTAGTTATACTTAAATTATGATTAAATTAAATTTTCAGATTAAAACATGAAATAATCGATTTGAGAAAATCATCTAACTCAAGTAAAGTAGATTCATAGATAGGAAAAGCACGATATGATGACATCTAGCTAATTGCTTACATAATCCCCAAAAAAAAATTATCAACTTGAAAATTAACTTCAATAATGATGATATAAGCAAATGTAACACATCATATTTAATGACCCATGGCAAAATTCGCTTCATCTTAAATTAACACATAACTTAATAAGGAAGTCATCATGAATGATATTTTAAGCTGGATTGAGGTGGGAAAACTATCAGCTGAGCGTGACGATAGATTATCGGAATATTTTTTTGATAATGGAGTTTTAAGCAGCGTAATTAATAGCCCGTCATCCTTTTTAGTTTTAGGTAGAAAAGGTGCTGGTAAAACAGCATTATTTAGGCATCTCACCACAAACCCAAGTTTGTTTTTAAAACAAGATGAAATTTTGGTACCATTATCTTTTGAAGACTATAATTGGTCAGTTCATTCCTTATTAAAAAATGAACTTGCTGCTGAGTCGCTATCCTACAAACAGTCCTGGCGATTCGTAATCTTGATTGAAGTAATAAAAGCATACTTTAGACACCTAAAAGAAAAAAACATCAACATTCCTAAAGAACTATCAAAGGCACAAGAAGTTATAAATAAGATCTTCAATGAACCATTACCATCGATATCAAATATTATAGGTAAGAAATTACTTTCCTTAGGTAAAATAAGCTTACCTAAAGCAGGGGTTGGTTTCAATGATGACGGATTTGAAAGTTTAGATTTGGATGGTGGTGAAATATCCTTCGAAACTATAAAAAACGATGAAGATCTTAAAGAAAAACTCCGCACAAACATTGATTACTTCATTACATATTTTGAGACTGTTATACAATCCATATCACCCATGAAAGCTAAAATATTCATCTGTTTCGATCGCATTGATGAAGCATGGGATAATATTTCCGTAGAAGTTTCTAGAAAGGTTATTGCAGGGTTGGTTACAGCTGCTGATTCCATGACACCTAAATACAAGGGTTTTATAAGACCCATTATTTTTCTTAGGGAAGATATTTTTGAAGTACTGAGTATAAATGACTCGAACAAATTGCGCGAAGATTGCGGGGCTCTGCTACATTGGGATAAAGAGTCACTCGTAAAACTACTACTTAAAAGGATAAATTATTATGCTCAACAAAAAGGGATCCCACTAATAAATAACATTGATATAATTTTTAACAAAGATGAAATGCGCCAGCGTTTAAAACCAATAAACTACATAATAAAGCGTTCCATGATGCGTCCAAGAGATTTGATTTCTCTGATGGATAAAACAATACGCAGTATGAAAGACGCCAAGAATGACCCATTCGAAGAAAGTATCGAAACCTCTGATAAACTGGATGTTGATTTCATCTATCAAGCCGAACCAAAATATTCAGAGTGGTTAAGGCAAGAGATAATTGATGAGTGGTCCGTGCAAAGACCAGAAATAATATCTTTACTCGCCGCGATTCAAAATAATTCCTTGACTAATTTCACCAAGGAAAGAATTATCACGGAAATGAAGAAAATTGATGATAATTACAACGAGGAAAAAATTAATTCTCAATTGAGATTTCTTTTCGAAATTTCTTTGATTGGTTTTAAAATCGGCCAGTCGACAATATGGAAGTATAAAAGTTTTTATCCAGCCCAAGGATTTATAGATTCCGACGAGTATAAAATTCATGACGGCTTAACTAGGGCGTTAAATCTGAAAGAACCTAGAGATAAAGGTGATCAAGTCTGATATTTAGCTTAACTTCTAATTACCTGCTTCGGCAGGTTTTTTTACGCCCTACCCCATGAAAACCAAAATCCGGTGCCATCTCGTGCGCCACGAAATCTTCTATGCCAGCATTCGCAAGGCGGCCGTGCTGATCCTGCTGCTTATCGCGGCGTTAACCGTGGAGCTGTATATCTGACGAGGTGAGTCTATGCAAACTCAACTGCCGGAGGGAAAGCCTATTGGGACGGTCGGCAGGTCACCTGCCGCTGTTCCGCTTATGACTTCCCGCACCGATTCACTGGTGGCAGCTGCAACGGCTATCACATGGCGAAAACTGCTTTGAAAACCGTCTCGGCTGCATGAACTGCAACTGCCTGCACGCTGGCGGATGTGACGTTATAAACGAAACAGAAAGCCCTTCTGAATGTCCCTACGTGCTGGATTTCTGCGCTTACTACCAAATAAAACTCAGCTGATCCGGAGCAGCAATACAATGACCGAACACACTAAAAATCCTTACTGCGCGGCGCTCGACGCCCTTCGCGCAGCGCCCACCCACAAGCTGAAGGAAGTCGGCGACCAGTGGCGGTCGCCGGATCGGCTGTGGTGGGGCATCAACTCAAAATTTGGTCCGTTCGTGCTGGACCTTTTCGCCGACAGTGATAATGCGAAGTGTGAAGCGTTCTACAGCGCTGAAGATAACGCGCTTACTCAGGACTGGAGCGCCCGCCTGGCAGAATTGCACGGCGCCGCTTACGCCAACCCGCCCTATTCCCGCGCCAGCCAGCACGAAGGCCAGTACATCACCGGAATGACACACATCATGGCGCACACCGCCGCGATGCGAGAGCTGGGCGGCCGGTACGTTTTCCTGATTAAAGCGGCAACTGGGGAGCTATGGTGGCCGGAAGATGCGGATCACATTGTGTTCATTCGCGGCCGTATCAGCTTTGACCTGCCAGTGTGGTACCGGCCGGCGGAGGGCCAGCCGTCGGAATCATCCGCGGGGTTCGGCGCGGCGATCGCGGTGTTCGATAAAACTTGGCGCGGGCCCAAGTTTGATTACGTCAGCCGCGATGAACTGGAAGCGCGCGGCGCCGCGTTCATGCGTCAGATAGAGCTGGCCGCGGCAAAGTTGATGCCGCCAGCGGAAGTTACTGCCGCGCTACAGGTGCCGGAAACTGAAAATGATGTCTGGCCAGAAGAAGTTCACCGCATCGCAAGGGGTATAAAACACCTGGCGGACCTGCCGACAGACAAAAATCGCAAGGTAATGCAGCACATAAACCACCTACTACTGGACCGCGCACCGTCCGGTGCGATTATCGTCATGGCTCAGTCACTGGCCGCAACTTTTAAGGAATTCCCGAATGCGTGAAATCATCGTAGACAATTTCGCCGGCGGCGGCGGGGCCAGCACCGGGATCGAAATGGCAACCGGCCGCAGCGTCGATATAGCTATCAACCACGACCCGAATGCGATCGCCATGCACACGACAAACCACCCTGACACACTTCACTACTGCGAATCAGTGTTTGATATTGACCCGGTGGCGGCCACCAGCGGAGCCCCGGTCGGGCTGGCGTGGTTCTCGCCGGATTGCCGCCATTTCTCGAAAGCGAAAGGCAGCACCCCGGTTAAGAAGGAGATCAGGGGGCTAGCCTGGATTGTCCTCCGCTGGGCTCTGGCTACCCGCCCCCGCGTCATGATGCTTGAGAACGTTGAAGAGTTCAAAACCTGGGGGCCGCTTCTGGCAGATGAGGATCGCCCGGACCCTTCCCGCGCAGGCGAGACGTTCGCCGCGTTCGTGGGAATGCTGGGTGCTGGCATCCCAGCCGACAACCCAGCGCTGGATGAGGTGTGCGAGTTCCTGCTGATTGACAGGCACAGCGCGTCGGCGCAGCGGCTGACCGATGGCCTGGGCTACGCGGTCGAATACCGGGAGCTGCGCGCCTGCGATTATGGCGCGCCCACGATCCGCAAACGCTTCTTCATGGTGATGCGTTGCGACGGTATGCCCGTAGCCTGGCCGGAGCAGTCGCACGGTGACCCGAAATCACTGCCGGTGCAGAGCGGCCAGCTTAAGCCCTGGCGCACCGCCGCCGAGTGTATCGACTGGTCATTGCCCTGCCCGTCAATTTTCGACCGAAAAAAACCGCTGGCGGAAAACACGATGCGCCGTATTGCACGCGGCATCCAGCGATTCGTGATCGACAACCCCACGCCGTTTATCGTCAAGTGCAACCACACCAGCAGCAAAACTACCTATGACACCTTCCGTGGTCAGGGGCTGGATGCGCCGCTGCAGACGATCACCCGCAAGCATGGCTATGCGATCGTTATGCCGCACATCACAAAAATCCGTACCGGGGCCACCGGGCAGGAAGTGACTGAGCCGATGCCCACCGTCACGGCTGGCACCTCCGCGCGCCCAGGCGGTAACGGTCATGCCCTGGGCATCGTAGAAGCGGCTCTATCGCCATTTACGATTGGTGCTGGCGGACCAGAATACTCGGCCAACCCGCGCAGCATCGAACAGCCTGCGGGAACCGTGGTAAATAAAAACCATTCCTGCCTGATTGCCCCGGTCATCGCCCGCCAGTTCGGCGCCAGCGTCTGGCACGCGGTTGGCCAGCCAGCCGGAACGGTAACAGCCGGCGGCGGCGGCAAAAGCCAGTTCGTCAGCCCGACGCTGATCCAGATGGGATATGGCGAACGTGTCGGCCAGTCTCCCCGGGTGCTGGATATTCATAAGCCAGTCGGGACGGTTACCGCTGGCAGCAATAAGTTCGCGATTGCCAGCGCGTTTCTGGCCAAACACTTCGGCGGGAACTACACCGGACCAGGTGCGCCGCTGGATGGGCCAATGCACACCGTCACAACCACGGATCACCACGCCTTGGTCACGTCGAGCATCATCAAAATGCGCGGTACCAACACCGGGCAGCCGACCGACTCACCGCTGCAAACAGTCACAGCCGGCGGCCAGCACTTCGGCGAGGTCCAGACCAGCCTGGCTATGCAGGATTATGACGAGGCGCGCGCGGCGCTAACTGCGGAGTTTCTCCACCAGCACGACCTGCGCGAGTTTGTCGAGATCGAGGAGGTCACGTACCGCATCGTTGATATCGGTATGCGCATGCTGCAGCCGAAGGAATTGTATGCTGCCCAAGGCTTCCCGGCCTGGTACGTGATTGATCAGGACTACCGCGGCAACAAGTACGCCAAAGATAAACAGGTGGCCAGATGCGGCAATGCCGTGCCGCCGCCGTTCGCTGAAGCGCTAGTACGCGCCAACCTGCCAGAAATGTGCATTACAGAGGAGAAAGTGGCATGAAAGACAATCAGAGCTGGATGGACACAAAAGAGGTCTGCGAGCACCTGTGCGTATCAGCACGGACGCTCGAACGGTACCGGAAACGGGATAGCAGCGCCAACCCATTCCCGGCCCCGGATGATTACTGCATCGGTCGCGCCAATAAGTGGCTACGCGCAAAGGTGCTGGTCTGGCAGCAGGCAGAAGTGCAGCAGCCGAAAAGAAAGGCTCTGCAGCACATTCACGGTAAATTCCAGCGCGATCAGTTCGGGCGAATCACCCGGCACTGCGCGGCGTGAACTCCAGCACGTCAGTCTCGATAATACTCATCAACCTCGCCCACCACTTCCCGTACGCCTCCCGCATTTCATCCATGTACTGATATTTGTCGTACACGCCCAGTACGCCGGGCAGCGCGTGGCCGAGCATCTTCTCTGCAACGATTGGATCTGCCAGTTCAGAGAAGTTGGTGCGCGCGGTACGCCGCAGGTCGTGAACGGTGAAGTGCGGGACGTTCTCCTGGTAGGCCTTGAGCATGAACTGCCGCAGGTTGGCGGTGATGCTGAGGTGGTTGCCCTCAGGCATTGGCTCATCTTTTCTGCCAGACAAGACGTACTCTCCAGGCGCAATTTCCATCGCGCGCTGGAGCAGCGGCACTATCTCCGGGATTATTGGCCGCAGAAGCGGCTGCCCTGTTTGCCGGCCGGTCTTGTGGTTCTCCGGCGGAACAGTCCAAACCCCCTCGACAAAATCGAAATCACTCTCCTTGGCCAGGCGAAGCTCCGACAGTCGGCAGGCAAAGAACAGCAGCAGCTTCAGCAGCAGTTTGTTTCTTTCCATCAGCCTCGAGTCGTCGATCGCCATCCAGACCATCGCAATTTCCTTCCGGTCCAGCACCCTTTTCCCAGTACCTTTTTTGATACCGAAGTCACGCCCGGTCAGCTCACTTAGCGGGTTAACCGTCAGGATCTGCCGCTTCACGGCCCAGCTGTAGCACTGCTTTGCGTTGCTGATCACCCGCTTTGTGATTTCGCTGTATGCCTTCGACAGGCGGTCCAGCAGCGTCAGCCAGTTGTGCAGCGTCAGCTCTGCCGCCGGGTACTTACCGACCTTAGGGAATACGTGCAGCTCGAACGAACGGATGATCAGCGGTGAGCTTTCTTTCTGGATGCACACCATCGCGAACCACTCACGAAAGAGCTGCTCGAATGTGAACTGCGTGCTGATTTTGCCGCGCTCCAGGTCGCGTTTGATTTTCGGGTTGTCACCTTTGGCCAGAACGGCGGCCCACTTCTCGACTTCTTCGCGGGCATCTTTCAGGCCCAGGTGGGGGTAACTGCCGATCGTCATCTTGTCCTGTTTGCCCAGGAACCGATAGCGATAGAAGAAGGTGACGGCGCCTTTTACGGACACGCGCACCCACAGACCATCACGGTCTGCTTTTTCCACTACCTTCTCCCGCTCTTTGTTCAGGCAGGATTTAAGGTAGCTATCTGAAATAGCCATGTTTTTTGTCTCCCCGTGTCCATGATGGACACACTGCAACGGCCCAATAGTAGAATATGGACACGCTGATGGACAGTAAAACGATGGCTTAAGTGGTCGGATCGTGACGTAGGTTGTCGTGGGTGTTTTTGTTTGGTATCAGAGGGGGTAAGGCTTTGAAGGTAATTTTTGTCGGAGGTTGTCGGAGCTTGTCGGGCAGTTAATTATCGATGTGGGCGATGATAGAAAAGTTTCTTATGTGCTTCATTATTGAGATTTTTCTGCCTTACAAATTCTGGAACTCTCGCGATGCGAAGCAGGAGAGCGTGATATCACAGGCGGACACTGGCCCGAAAGGCAGCATTCTACACTACATATCAAAGGGGTGGAATCTTCGCAGGCAGGCAATAGTGCACGCAAAGGCATATCAACGAGGAAATAAGATTTGAACCAGCGTGGAACGGGGCTGACGGCAGGATAAACCCGCCGCCAGATTCGAGGCCAGTCAGGCATCGGTAGTGACGTGCAGCGCGTCAGGAGGCAGTGCAACGCTGAGGATCACCGGCTGGAAAGAGGCTGAACGGCCCAGAATGCTGGAGATACCTTTTGCAATAATAAAACCGCCCACGCCGCCCAGCAGCGCGCCGCTGGCCGCGGCCAGATCGCTGTGGAACAGCATCTGGAAAACGCCGGCCAGGACGAATAAACCGATAAGCGGCGTCATATAAACCAGAAATGCCGAACTCAGCAGGCTGGTTTCGGCAATGCCTAATTCAATACGCTGGCCCGGCTGCAGCGGCTCGACGCTGGTGATTTTCATCACGTGCGCATTTTTTGGCCCCAGCTTGTTCAGCATATGGCTGCCACACCCCTTGCGGGCAGAGCAGCTGCTGCAGGAAGTTTTCATTTCGGAGTGCAATGTGGCAATACCATTCTGCCACGAGACCACCGTCGCCCATTCTCTCATCATGGTGTTTTACCCATCGTCACGCTGTCAGCAATACGTTTAGCGGTGGCAGGAGGCAGTTCGCCCACTACCGTAATTTCCGCATTATTACGCACTTCAGTCTGCACCGTACGACGCCCAGTGCGCAACTGCTGTGGCGAACTGCTTTTATCCGCCATCGTCACGTTGATGGAAAAACTGAACAGACCATCGGAGTAGAGCCGGGATTCCACCGGGCGATCAAGCGAAGGTAGCTGGCGGCGGCTCTGGGCGATCTCTTTCATTCCGGCGGGCAGCCAGCCAGCTTTCCAGTTGAAGGTCACCGCACCGCTGGTAGGTACCGAAAGCACCGGCGGCAGCTTAGCGGTTTCCAGGCCCTGCATAATCTTACGTACGCCGTCATCCACCGCGAAGCTGACCACGCGGTACTGTTCCAGCGTCTCGCCGTCGCGGTCCATCAGGTCAACCCGCAGCGGCAGCTTAGTGTCGCTGTCCAGCCAGACAATGTAACCGTAGCGCGTACCATCACGCGGCACGATGCGGATCACTTCGCACAGCTGGTCGGCAATGCGCGTGCGGCCAACGGAGACAAAATCATAGGTCGCGGCAAGCTGCTGAAAATCGGCATACACCAGCGCCGGCAACGAATCAACAATGTGATCCCCGGTCATGGTGAACGGTTCCAGCCCCGCTTCAAAATAGCTGACCTCATTGCCGCGCTGGATAATCTCACGGCGCGGCCCATCCATCTGCAACAGCTGGGCAAAGACTTTGTTGTCGATAACGGTATGACGGTAGCGAAGCGATTCAATGCCCATGCGGGAGACATTGATATAGGCAAGTTCGTAACTGAGAGACTGGCTGGCCTGCTCCATCTGTTGCAATAGTGCCCCGGACGGCGTTTGCGCGGCCGGGGCGACAGAGGAGTACATCAGGCTGCCAGCCATAAGGCTGACTGCACACCAAAGCTGCTTCATTACTGCGATTGCATTCCTAACGACTGGTTACCTGGAACCTGAGCAGCAGCCTGCTGATCGGGGCTTTGCTCAAACTGCAGCTGTTCAGCATGCAGACGGCGTTGCAGTTCATAGTCCTGCAGCAGCGCATTCACGCGGCGGCGCTGGTCCTGAACCTGCTGGTTAGCGTTGCTATTGTTAGTGTTCGCGTTGTCTGCGGGCACACCCAGGCTAACCTGGGAAGCCTGCCCCATCATCGGCAGCGTGTTAAACACCGGGGCGTCGGAAGACTGACCGACCACCGGTTTATTGTACTGCTGCACGCCGACAATCACGGCCAAAGAAACGCAAGCGGCGACGCCAACCTGAGTAATCTGAGCTGCCCACGGGCGCACTTTTGCCCAGAACGGCATCACGGCAGCCTGTTCAGGTTTAGGCTGTGCTTCAACAATCAGAGGAGTGACTTTCTGCGCTGGCTCGTTCTCAATCGCCGCCATAACGCGCGCGGAGATATCAAAATCGAGCAGCTGAGGAACATCACCGCGCAATGTGTCGCGAATCAGGTGATAGCTTTCCCAGTTTTTCTGCAGCACAACGTCTTTAGACAACGCGGAAATGGCTTCATTATCCAGCGTTTCACCGTCCATCAGAGCGGAAAGTTGTTCTTTCTGCATACCTCAATACCCTTCCTGTGTCCGCTATCGCTAGCGTTGGATAAGCGGTTGAATTTTATTATCGATAGCTTCACGGGCGCGGAAAATACGGGAGCGAACAGTCCCTACCGGGCAATCCATGATCACGGCTATCTCTTCATAGCTCAGGCCATCGAGTTCACGCAGGGTGATAGCCATGCGCAAGTCTTCGGGTAACGTCTCGATGGTACGAAAAACGATTTGTCGCAACTCTTCTGACAACATTAAGTTCTCAGGGTTCGATATTTCTTTCAGAGCTCCCGCACTTTCGAAATTTTCTGCATCGATCGCGTCCACATCGGTAGACGGCGGGCGGCGCCCCTGAGCAACCAGGTAATTTTTGGCCGTATTGACGGCAATACGATAGAGCCAGGTATAGAAAGCACTGTCGCCCCGAAAAGATTCCAGCGCACGATAGGCCTTAATAAACGACTCCTGCACTACGTCAGGCACGTCTCCGGAGGGCACATAGCGGGAAACCAGGCTCGCCACTTTATGCTGATAGCGAACTACCAGTAAGTTGAATGACTTCTGGTCTCCTTTCTGTACACGCTCTACGAGAACCTGATCCGTTAACTGCTCGCTCATCCGAGGTAAATTCTCCCCAAATCTGTCTTCACGCGTAATCGCACTTCCAGCAATAACTCAATCTTTTTGAGCAAGCATGCGGTTTGAGTCGTCATCATCAGGAAAGTTCCATTACGCCATTATTTTTGTGTAGCCGCCGGGGGACAGGACAAATCAGCACGCTTTTTTATGCATTCTTACGGATTTGTCGGCCACTGCCTCTCTTTGTTCCTGAAACAGTGAAGCTCAGGAGCCCAACAGCCGTCGCAGAGTACCGCAAGGAGCCTCAGTTTTCACCCTATAATCACGACAATAAGTGAACGTTCGTAATATTAAACGCCCTCTTACGCGGATTTTTCAAAAAGATGTCGTTTTTGTGACGAGCACTATTTGATTTGGCTCCCACTCTCGAGCGTGGTCGATAAAAAGCCTTTTTGCCGGGTTAATTTGAGTGCTATGCTCAGCAAACAACCTGTTTAGTAAATTAAACACCATGACTCTCTCTTCCGATTATAGCTGTGACGTGTTGATTATTGGCAGCGGCGCAGCGGGCCTTTCGCTGGCGTTACGGCTGGCCGAAAAACATCAGGTCACCGTGCTGAGCAAAGGCCCGGTCAGTGAAGGCTCCACGTTTTATGCTCAGGGCGGTATTGCCGCGGTGTTTGATGAAACTGACAGCATCGAATCACACGTGGAAGACACGCTGATTGCCGGCGGCGGCCTGTGCGAACGTGAGGCCGTCTCCTTTATCGCCAGCAACGCCCGTCACTGCGTGCAGTGGCTGATCGACAACGGCGTGCTGTTTGATAAAGACACCCCGGCCAACCATGAACAGCCCTACCACCTGACGCGTGAAGGCGGCCACAGCCACCGCCGCATCCTGCACAGCGCCGACGCCACCGGCAAAGCCGTGGAAACGACGCTGGTCAGCCAGGCGCTGAGCCATCCAAATATTAAGCTGATTGAACGCAGTAACGCCGTTGACCTGATTGTTTCCGATAAAATCGGGCTACCGGGCGAGCGCCGCGTGGTGGGCGCCTATATCTGGAACCGCAAGCGTGAAGCGGTGGAAACCTGCCGCGCCCGCGCCGTGGTGCTGGCAACCGGCGGCGCGGCGAAAGTCTATCAATACACCACCAACCCGGACGTCGCCTCCGGTGATGGTATCGCGATGGCCTGGCGTGCAGGCTGTCGCGTCGCCAACCTTGAGTTTAATCAGTTCCACCCAACCTGCCTGTTCCACCCGGATGCACGCAACTTTCTGCTGACCGAAGCGCTGCGCGGTGAAGGGGCCGAACTGAAGCGCCCTGACGGCACGCGCTTTATGCCTGACTTCGATGCGCGCGGCGAGCTGGCCCCGCGTGATATCGTGGCGCGGGCGATTGACCATGAGATGAAGCGGCTCGGCGCTGACTGCATGTATCTGGACATCAGCCACCAGCCGCCGGAATTTATCCGCGCCCATTTCCCCACCATTTACGAAAAGCTGCTGACGCTCGGCTTTGACCTGACGAAGCAGCCGATCCCGATTGTGCCTGCGGCGCACTACACCTGCGGCGGCGTGATGGTCGATCGGCAGGGCCGCACCGATCTCAGCGGCCTGTATGCTATTGGTGAGGTCAGCTACACCGGCCTGCACGGCGCTAACCGCCTGGCCTCAAACTCGCTGCTGGAGTGCCTGGTGTACGGCTGGTCAGCCGCCGGGGATATCCATCGTCGCCTGCCGGACGTGCCGATGGTGGCGGGGTTACCTGCGTGGGATGAAAGCCGGGTCGATGATTCGGACGAGCGCGTGGTGATCCAGCATAACTGGCACGAGCTGCGGCTGTTTATGTGGGATTACGTCGGTATTGTGCGCACCACTAAACGCCTTGAGCGCGCCCTGCGCCGCATCAACACGCTGCAGCAGGAGATTGACGAATATTACGCCAATTTCCGCATCTCCAATAATCTGCTGGAGCTGCGTAACCTGGTTCAGGTCTCCGAACTGATGGTGCGCTGCGCGATGGCGCGCAAGGAGAGCCGCGGACTGCACTACACGCTGGATTACCCGGAAGCGCTGGATGAAGCGCTGCCGACCATTCTGCAGCCGCAGCTGAACGATTAATTAGCGGAACAGATAGAAATCGCGGGTCAGGCTACAGTGCGCTTCAGAGTACTGCTGGTCAGGCCCGCGAATCGTCATCCGGTCCAGCAGTTGTTCACCCGCTTGCGGGGAGAGCGCCAGCAGCACGCGGTTTGGTGGCCGCGTCTCGTTATCAGACACGTCGGTGCGAAAACGCAGATGCCAGCCGCGCTGCAGCGCCAGCTCCACCAGCTTACTCCCGGCTGCTTCCGGCAGGACGACGCAGAAAAACCCCTCTTCAGCGATCAGATCCTCAGCACACTTCAGCAATACATCGTGCGTCAGGCTGGCGGTGTAGCGCGCGGAAGCCCGCTGCGGGCTGGCGCACTCCGATCCCGGCGCAAAATAGGGAGGATTGCTGACAATCAGCGAATAGCGCTGCACGCAGCGTTCGCTCCAGCTAACAATATCCGCCTGGTGCACATGCACTCTGCCGGGCCACGGCGATGCTGCGACATTTTCTTTGGCCTGCCCGGCTGCCGCTTCATCCAGTTCCACCGCATCAATTTCGACGTTTTCAGCGGTTCTCTGCGCCAGCATCAGGGCAATTAAACCACTGCCGCTGCCGATATCCAGCGCGCGCGTAACGTTCGCCACCGGCGCCCAGGCGCCCAGCAGCACGCCATCGGTGCCGACCTTCATCGCACAGCGATCGTGAGCAACAAAAAACTGCTTGAAGGTAAATCCGTTGGCGCGAAGAATGGCTTTCTGTTGTGACATTTGACTGACCTGAAAGGGAAACGGCGCTAGCATAGGACAATCCGCGATGAAGGAAAAGTCATTAACTCGACACAAACAGATGAAGATCGCGCTCAATCTGTCTATAATCAGCGCCCCAAACTGAGGTAGACCATGACTGTAACCACTTTTTCCGAACTCGAACTTGACGAGAGCCTACTGCAAGCCCTGCAGGAGAAAGGCTACACGCGCCCTACTGCCATTCAGGCAGAAGCTATTCCGGCAGCACTGGAGGGTCGCGACGTTCTGGGTTCGGCACCAACCGGTACAGGCAAGACTGCGGCCTACCTGCTGCCCGCGCTGCAACATTTGCTCGACTTCCCGCGTAAGAAGTCCGGCCCGCCGCGCATTTTGATCCTGACCCCGACCCGGGAACTGGCGATGCAGGTTGCAGACCAGGCGCGTGAGATGGCGAAACATACCCACCTTGATATCGCCACCATCACCGGCGGCGTGGCGTTTATGAACCACGCCGAAGTTTTCAGTGAAAACCAGGATATCGTGGTCGCCACCACCGGCCGCCTGCTGCAGTACATTAAAGAAGAAAACTTCGACTGCCGCGCGGTGGAAACGCTGGTGCTGGATGAAGCCGACCGCATGCTGGACATGGGCTTCGCTCAGGATATCGAAACCATCGCCGCCGAAACCCGCTGGCGCAAACAGACGTTACTGTTCTCCGCCACGCTGGAAGGCGAAGCTATTAAAGACTTCGCAGAACGCATTCTGAACGAGCCGATCGAGATTGAAGCCGATCCGGCACGCCGCGAGCGCAAAAAAATCCAGCAGTGGTACTACCGCGCGGACCATATCAAACACAAAACCGCACTGCTGATCCACCTGATGAAGCAGCCGGAAGTGACCCGTGCCGTGGTGTTCGTGCGCAAGCGCGAGCGTGTGCACGAGCTGTGCGGCTGGCTGCGCGAAGCGGGCATCAACACCAGCTACCTGGAGGGTGAACTGGTGCAGGCCAAGCGTAACGAAGCGATCAAACGCGTAGTTGAAGGCCGCGTTAACGTACTGGTGGCCACCGATATCGCCGCGCGCGGCATCGACATCGACGATGTCAGCCACGTGTTCAACTTCGATATGCCGGTCACCGCAGATACCTACCTGCACCGTATTGGCCGTACCGGCCGTGCAGGCAAAAAAGGCATCGCCATCTCCCTGGTTGAAGCCCACGACAACATGCTGCTGGGACGAATCAGCCGCTACATCAAAGAGCCGTTGAAAGCGCGTACCATTGATGAGCTGCGCCCGACCACCCGCGCGCCAAATGAGAAGCTGAAAGGCAAACCGTCGAAGAAAGTGCTGGAAAAGCGTAAGCAGCAGAAAGAAAAAGAGAAGGCCGAAGAGAAACCGCGCGTGAAAGAGCGCCATCGCGACACCAAAAATATCGGTAAGCGCCGCAAGCCAAGCGCTGCGAAAACTGACAGTGCGGAATAATCACACTGCATAACAAAAAACCGCCTCCAGGGGCGGTTTTTTATTGGCTGATGATGGGCCAAAATGGACCATAGCGTTAAGGATATCGTCCAGCCAGCAAAAAGTCTCAACCTCAGCAGTCTCTCAGCAAAAAAAACAGGCCTAAAAACCGCCGATTATCAGTTAAGTAGACAACAAAAGCGGATGGCGCGATATTCGCCATCCGCTTATTTACCGACGGCTGTTAATGCTTAAAGGCTTTCAGTAAAGGTACGCGTAATCACGTCACGCTGCTGTTCTGGCGTCAAAGAGTTAAAACGCACGGCATAACCGGAAACGCGAATGGTCAGCTGCGGATATTTCTCCGGGTGCTTCACCGCCTCTTCCAGCGTTTCACGGCTCAGGACGTTGACGTTCAGATGCTGACCGCCCTCCACGCGCACCTGCGGTTTCACCTCCAGCGGGATTTCACGATATTCGATTTCACCGAGATCGCTGACCGGTACCACCTGATCTTCGCTGTAGCCGGCTTTAGCACAAACGCAGCGTGCTTCCGCTTTGTCGCTGTCCAGCAGCCAGAAAGAGTTCAGCAGGGCATTATTGGTTGCTTGAGTAATTTGAATTCCGGTAATCATGTTGTTGCCTCCCAGGCAATGGGCGCTGAAGAGAAGCTCAGCGCCAGGTTGATGGATAAACCCGTAATTGACTGGGATCTGTATACCAGCCTGCGAATAAGGCCTCTTTGATGCAAATCAAGCCATCGCTGGCACACTCGCTGGGTGATTGAGCAACTTTCTGTTTTATATCAATTTTAGCCGGATAATAATTTCTTCAATTCGTGTAAAAATTCAATTATTTTTTAAGTGTCACCCCGTGGGAAAGCGCGTTAAGCTACGCCCTTTGATGACGTTAAGGAGACGGTAATGGTCAATACCATGACCTGGCACGATGTGCTGGCTGAGGAAAAAGAGAAACCTTACTTTAAGGAGACGCTGGCCCGGGTAGCGGCAGAGCGTGCGGCTGGCAAAACCGTCTATCCCCCGCAGAAAGATGTTTTTAACGCTTTTCGCCTCACCGAACTGGGCGCGGTAAAAGTGGTTATTCTGGGTCAGGACCCTTATCACGGCCCCAACCAGGCGCATGGACTGGCCTTTTCCGTACTGCCGGGGGTCGCAGTGCCCCCTTCGCTGGTCAATATGTATAAAGAGCTGGTGACGGATATTCCCGGCTTCCAGCGCCCGAATCACGGCTTCCTTGAAAGTTGGGCACTGCAGGGGGTGATGCTGCTGAACACCGTGCTGACGGTGGAAGCCAGCCAGGCGCATTCGCACGCCAAATTCGGCTGGGAAACCTTTACCGATAACGTTATTGCCGCCATTAACCAGCATCGCGAAGGCGTGGTCTTTCTGCTGTGGGGCTCGCACGCGCAGAAGAAAGGCAGCATTATTGACCGCCAGCGCCACCATGTCCTGCAGGCGCCGCACCCTTCCCCGCTCTCCGCGCATCGCGGCTTTTTTGGCAGCGCCCACTTTTCCAAAACTAATCAGTGGCTGAGCGAGCATGGCGAAACGCCGATTGACTGGGCACCGCAGTTACCGGCTGAATAACTCGTAAGATCAGGGGGAAGCCGCCCCCTGAAAAATAATTTCCCTGCTGAATCACTTACATTTCCACACGCTTAACTGCGAATTCCATCACAACTTCTTATCAAGTTTTGCCCTCACCTGCCGATGGGTTCGAAGTCGAGGAGCATAAAAATGCTCCCTTTCTGGCTCGAACCAACTTAGGGGTAAATCAATGTCATCGCTAAAGAATATGAAAGTAGGCGTGCGGCTGGGTGCTGCATTTGGCCTGGTGATCCTGTTATTGATCATCGTCAGCGCTACCGCAATTATTAAGACCAGCAACATTAATCATTCCATCGACAGCATCATCAGCGACCGCTACACCAAAGTCCGCCTGTCGTTTGACGTGCGCGACGGCGTTAACGACCAGATCAAGTTTCTACGCGGAATGGTGCTGGACGCCGCCAACCCGGGTGCTAACGATAAGCGTTTTGCTCAGCTGAATGCGGCAACCGCCAAAACCAATGCGGCGATTGAAAAAATTGCCCAGCTGCAAACCACGCCAGTCGGCATTAAGAAGATCAAGGATGTGAAAGCGGCCGCTGCCCTGTTCGAGCAGGATAAACAGGATCTGCTGGATCTGATCCGTGCGCGGGATATCACCAATGCTACCGAAGTGGTGCTGCGTAAAATCACCTCCACCCAGAATGCCTTCCTTGATATCGTGGTAGCCTTTGCCGACTCGCAGTCTGGACAGCTGCAGGCCGAAGGCGTTAAGGCGGTGAAGGATGGCTCAACGGCGATAAAGATCACGCTGATCTTCTCCGCGCTGGCAATGATTGCGGCGGTGCTGCTGGGCTATTTCCTCACCCGTTCTATCGTACGCCCGCTGCGTGAAGCGGTGAAAATTGCCGAAAATGTCGCGGCGGGCGATCTGCGCAGCGCCATTCATGTCACCTCAACGGACGAAACCGGCCAGCTGATGCAGGCGCTGAAGAACATGAATGAAAATCTGCAGAAAATTGTCTATGAAGTGCGCTCCGGCACCGACCTGATTGCCAGTGCCTCCAGCGAAATTTCGGCGGGCAATATGGACCTCTCTGCCCGTACCGAGCAGCAGGCCAGCTCGCTGGAAGAGACCGCTTCGGCAATGGAACAGATCACCTCAACGGTGAAGCAGAACGCCGACAACGCACGCCAGGCCAACCAGCTGGCCGCACAGGCTTCACAGGTTGCCTTGCAGAGCGGCGATGCGGTGAAACAGGTGGTCAGCACCATGGAGATGATTAACGGATCGTCGAAAAAAATCGTCGATATCATCAGCGTGATTGACGGCATTGCCTTCCAGACCAATATCCTGGCGCTGAACGCCGCCGTTGAAGCCGCACGCGCTGGCGAGCAGGGGCGCGGTTTTGCCGTTGTTGCCTCCGAAGTACGCAGCCTGGCGCAGCGCTCGGCTTCCGCCGCGAAAGAGATCGCGCAGCTGATTCAGGACTCGGTGAGTAAAGTTGATGAGGGTGGCAAACAGGTGGCGAAAGCAGGTTCCACCATGGATGAAGTGCTCTCCAGCGTGAAAAGCGTGACGCAGATTATTGGCGAAATCTCGATTGCCAGCGCCGAACAGAGCAGCGGTATTGATGAGATTAACATGGCGATCACCCAGATGGACCAGGTGACCCAGCAGAACGCCGCGCTGGTCAACGAGTCAGCCGCGGCCGCGCAGTCGATGCAGGAGCAGGCAGATCAGCTGTCGGTCGCGATCCGCGCATTTAAGGTTAACGAACCTGCTTTCCAGTAAGCGCGCATAAAAATAGCCGCACAAGGCGGCTATTTGGATACTGCAGGAGCGACCGGGGAAAAGGTCGCCCCGTGCAGGCATTAAGCTTTGGCTTTGGCGACGGCAACCATCGCCGGGCGCAGCAGGCGACCGTTCAGGGTATAACCGCGCTGCATCACCATCAGCACGTGGTTTGGTGCGACCTCTTCAGACTCCATCATCGACATCGCCTGATGCACTTCCGGGTTGAACGGCACATTGGTGTCGCCAACCACTTCCACGCCAAACTTACGTACCGCACCCAGCAGTGACTTCATGGTCAGGTCGATGCCTTCAATCATCGAAGCCAGTTCCAGGTTCTCTTTATCGGCCACTTCCAGCGCGCGCTCCAGGCTGTCGATCACTGGCAGCAGCTCGTTGGCGAATTTTTCCAGCGCAAATTTGTGCGCTTTTTCCACATCCAGTTCGGCACGGCGACGGATGTTTTCGATCTCTGCCTGAGCACGCAGCTGCGCATCGCGCACGCCACCCAGAGAGTCGGCCAGCTGTGCTTCCAGTTCAGCAATACGCTCATCACGCGGATCCACCACTTCTGCTGTTTCCGCGTCCTGGTTTTGTGCCTGCTCCATCTCGATTTCGTCTGAAACTTGCTCGTTTGGTGTGTTCTGTTCTTTACTACTCATGAATTTCTCCGCGTTTGTGCATATTCATCTCGCTGGTTCGCTTATTATGGGGATCAGAATCGCGGTTTCAAGGGAACCAGTCACATTGTCGGGGCAGTTTACCTCGTAAGGAATGCCAGTAACATGAATACCCACTTCAACTGCATCGGGATCGTCGGCCATCCACGCCACCCCACCGCACTCAGCACCCATGAAATGCTGTATCGCTGGCTGACCGGGAAAGGCTATCAGGTCATTATTGAGCAGCAGATCGCGCGCGAGTTGAAACTGGATGGCGTCCTGACCGGAACGCTGGCGGAGATTGGCCGCAAGGCCGATTTGGCGGTGGTGGTCGGCGGTGATGGCAATATGCTGGGTGCGGCGAGAGTACTGGCGCGCTATGACATCAAAGTGATCGGTATCAACCGCGGCAACCTGGGTTTTCTCACCGACCTTGACCCGGATAATGCGCAGCAGCAGCTGGCCGACGTGCTGGAAGGGGAATACTTCGCTGAGAGCCGCTTCCTGCTGGAAGCCCAGGTTTGCCGCCAGTCCGGCACGCCGCGCATTGGCACGGCGATAAACGAAGTGGTGCTGCACCCGGGCAAAGTGGCGCATATGATCGAATTCGAGGTCTATATTGACGAGAACTTTGCGTTCTCGCAGCGATCGGACGGCCTGATCATCTCCACGCCGACCGGTTCCACCGCCTATTCCCTCTCGGCCGGCGGGCCAATCCTCACCCCGTCGCTGGATGCCATTGTGCTGGTGCCGATGTTCCCGCATACCCTGTCGGCCCGCCCATTAGTGATCAACAGCAGCAGCACCATCCGCCTGCGTTTTTCCCATATGCGCGGCGACCTGGAGATCAGCTGCGACAGCCAGATAGCGCTGCCTATCCAGCAGGGAGAAGATGTACTAATCCGCCGCAGCGATTATCACCTGAACCTGATCCACCCGAAAAATTATAATTATTTCAACACGCTAAGCTCAAAGCTCGGCTGGTCAAAAAAATTATTCTAAAAAGCGTGCTGCCTGAGTTTACTGTTTATAAAACCAGTATATACTGTATGAAAAACCATATCTGTGTTTTCATACAGGAAAGACAATTATGCTGGCACAACTGACCATCAGTAACTTCGCGATTGTTCGCGAGCTTGAGATCGACTTTCAGCGCGGAATGACGGCTATCACCGGGGAAACCGGTGCGGGTAAATCCATCGCCATTGACGCGCTGGGTTTGTGTCTGGGTGGTCGTGCCGAGGCTGATATGGTGCGCCAGGGGGCAGCACGAGCCGATATCTGCGCGCGCTTCTCCCTCAAAGATACCCCTTCCGCGCAGCGCTGGCTGACGGACAACCAGCTGGATGACGGTAACGAATGCCTGCTGCGCCGGGTGATCAGCAGCGACGGTCGCTCACGCGGCTTTATCAACGGCACTGCGGTGCCCCTCTCCCAGCTGCGTGACCTCGGCCAGGCGCTTATCCAGATCCATGGGCAGCACGCGCATCAGCTGCTGCTCAAACCTGAACACCAGAAAAACCTGCTGGATGCCTACGCCGGTGAGCCTCTGCTGATGCAAAACATGGCGCAGCATTATCGTCAGTGGCACCAGAGCTGCCGCGCGCTGGCGCAGCATCAGCAGCTGGCGCAGGAGCGTGAAGCGCGTCGTGAGCTGTTGCAGTATCAGCTGAAAGAGCTGAACGAGTTTGCGCCGGTCAGCGGCGAATATGAGCAGATTGATGAGGAGTACAAGCGTCTGGCGAACAGCGGGCAGCTGCTCTCGACCAGCCAGCAAACCCTGCTGATGCTGGCCGATGGCGAAGAGAACAACCTGCAAAGCCAGCTGTATACTGCGCGCCAGCTGATGAGCGAGCTGATTGAGATGGATGACAAGCTGAGCGGCGTGTCTGCCATGCTGGAAGAGGCCGCGATCCAGATCAGTGAGGCCAGCGATGAGCTGCGCCACTACTGTGACCGCCTCGACCTTGATCCCAACCGTCTGCACGAGCTGGAGCAGCGCCTGTCGCGCCAGATTAGCCTTGCGCGCAAGCATCACCTCGCGCCGGAAGAGCTGCCCGTCTTTCATCAGCAGCTGCTGGCAGAACAGCAGCTGCTTGACCAGCAGGAGAGCGACCAGGACGAGCTGAGCGCAGCCGTCAGCGTGCACTATGCTGCTGCCCTGAGCTGCGCACAGCAGCTGCACGAGCGTCGCACTCATTTCGCCAACGAGTTGAGCGGGCTGATCACCGACAGCATGCATACGCTGTCGATGCCGCACGGCCGCTTCAGCATTGAAATTCAGTTCAATCCGGACCACCTGACGGCGGAAGGCGCAGACCGTATCGATTTCCGCGTCAGCACCAACCCTGGCCAGCCGGTTCAGCCGCTGGGCAAAGTGGCATCGGGCGGTGAACTGTCGCGCATCGCGCTGGCCATCCAGGTGATCACCGCACGTAAAATGGATACGCCGGCGCTGATTTTCGATGAAGTGGACGTGGGTATCAGCGGGCCAACCGCCGCGGTGGTCGGTAAAATGCTGCGCCAGCTGGGTGAATCCACTCAGGTGATGTGCGTGACGCACCTGCCGCAGGTTGCGGGCTGTGGCCACCAGCATTTCTACGTCAGTAAAGAGACCGACGGCGCGATGACCGAAACGCATATGCAGCCGCTGGACAAGCGCGCCCGCCTGCAGGAACTGGCGCGTTTACTGGGCGGCAGCGAGGTCACGCGCAATACGCTGGCGAACGCCAAAGAGCTTTTAGCCGCCTGAGCATTGCACTTTTTTACCGGATTGTGGTCATATCGTTGCTTCGCAGAGGTTTTAAACTGCGGAAAGGTTTATTATCATCGGCAGCTTACACTGGTATCGTAGTTGCACACTGATAGACCCATGTCCTGGAGCGGCTTGTTTCAGGGAGTCCGGGGATACGAATATAGCCACAAAGGAATAAACATTGATTATGCGCTGTAAAACGCTGACTGCTGCCGCGGTGGTTCTTCTGATGATGACCGCTGGATGTTCCACTCTGGAGCGAGTGGTTTACCGCCCGGATATCAACCAGGGCAACTACCTGGTCGCCAATGACGTCGCCAAAATCCATACTGGCATGACCCAACAGCAGGTTGCTTACACGCTGGGCACGCCGATGATGCACGACCCGTTTGGTAAAAACGTGTGGTATTACGTATTCCGTCAGGAGCCAGGCCACGAGCCGGTGAAACAGCAGACGCTGACCCTGACGTTTGATCAGAACGGTACGCTGACCAACATTGATAACAAACCTGCACTGAGCAAAAACGAAGGTTAATCCTCTGTTCAGCCAGGGGCCGCCCTTGTTTTCCGGTCGGCCTGTAAAAAAATAAGGCGCTCAATGCGCCTTATTTTTTTGCTGCCCGTTCCGCCCGCTGGCGGCGCAGATCTTTCGGGTCGGCAATCAGCGGCCGATAGATTTCGATGCGGTCACCGCTCTGCACTTCATCCTGCAGCTTCACCGGGCGGCTGAAAATCCCCACCTTGTTCTGCTGCAAACTGATGTCGCTGCGTATCTCCAGCAGGCCGGAGGCGATGATCGCCTGCTCTACGCTGCTGCCTTCCGGCACTTTAACGCTGTAAAGATACTGCTTGTCCGGCAGTGCATACGCCACTTCCACCACGATATCAGGCACTGTAGACCTCTTTCGCCCGCTGGGTAAACGCCTGCACCATGCTGCTGGCCAGCTCTTTAAAGATGCGGCCAAATGCCAGCTCAACCAGCATATTGGTGAACTCAAAGTCCAGATTCAGCTCAACCTTGCAGGCCTCTTCGCTCAGCGCAGTAAAACGCCAGCCGCCGGTTAGCCTACGGAACGGGCCATCAACCAGCTGCATATGGATGCTTTGATTATCGGTTAGCGTATTGCGGGTAACGAAGGTTTTACTGATACCGGCTTTGGAGACGTCAACGGAAGCGGTCATCTGGTCATCGCTGGCGTCCAGCACCCGGCTACCGGTGCAGCCCGGTAAAAACTGCGGATAGCTGTCAACGTCGTTAACTAAGCGGTACATCTGCTCAGCACTGTACGGCACCAGCGCGGAACGACTAATCTGGGACATAACGATTCCTGTCAATTTCTAGAACTTATCAATAATACCATTGCCAGCAATCAAACAAAAATTCTCTCCGGCCGGGCATCTGCTAGAATACCCGTTTACCCCGCTGGTAACGTTACAGGGGATGCCATTAATCACGGCTTCATGTAAACTAAGTGGCACTATGACAAAGAAAAAAGCACATAAACCCGGTTCCGCTACCATTGCCATGAACAAGCGCGCCCGCCATGAATACTTCATCGAAGAAGAGTTCGAAGCCGGGCTTTCGCTCCAGGGATGGGAAGTCAAAACTCTCCGCGCCGGTAAGGCCAACATCAGCGACAGCTACATCATGCTGCGCGATGGCGAAGCTTACCTGTTCGGGTCAACTTTCCAGCCTTTGAGCGTCGCCTCTACGCATTATGTCTGCGACCCGACGCGCAGCCGCAAGCTGCTGCTGAAAAAACGCGAGCTCGACACGCTGATTGGTAAAGTTAACCGTGATGGTTACACCATTATTGCGCTGTCGATGTACTGGAAAAACGCCTGGGCTAAGCTGAAAATCGGCCTGGCTAAAGGTAAGCGCGAGCACGACAAGCGCGATGACATCAAAGATCGTGAGTGGAAATTAGACAAAGCACGTATCATGAAACACGCTAATCGCTAACCTACTGGTACAGCGACAGGTTTTTCTGATATACTGCGAAACAGTACTTGGGGCTGATTCTGGATTCGACAGGATTTGCGTAGCCCTAGGAGCATGCCGAGGGGCGGTTTGCCTCGTTAAAAGCCGCAAAAAAATAGTCGCAAACGACGAAAACTACGCACTAGCAGCTTAATACCCTGCTTAGAGCCTTCTCTCCCTAGCTTCCGTTCTTAAGACGGGGATCAAGAGAAGTCAAACCCAAAAGAACTCGTGTGGATACCCGGCCTGGGGTTGAAGCACTAAAACTAATCAGGCTAGTTTGTCAGTGGCGTGTCTGTCCGCAGCTGGCCGGCGAATGTAAAGACTGACTAAGCATGTAGTGCCGACGGTGTAGTAATTCTGGACGCGGGTTCAACTCCCGCCAGCTCCACCAAATCTTTTCGCGGCGGTTCCAGAGCCGACCGCAGAAGTCCTGAAAGCCCACAAGGTTAACGCTGAGTGGGCTTTTTTGTGTCTGTAACAATCGACACTCCTTCAGCAAAATTTATCCTGATTCGTACACTCATTTACGCAGGCTAACCTGATGACACAGACGCCCTCCCTACACCAGCATTAACATTATTCTTACAAAAGCCATTGATAAAGCTTTGAAATAGTACGATGGCAACAAACTTTTCAGGGTAGTGAAAACGACCGGTAAAAACTTTCACGCTTCCTTTATCAACAACCAGTCACAAACAGTGCGCTTTATCGGCCTCGCTGCTTTCCTCCCCTTTCACGGGTAGATGCCAATCGCATATGCGCCGATTATCGTTCCATACTCAATAACAAGGAGCATCCCCTGTAAGCTTATTTCAGTTGCTCAGCAGGGCAGTTTGGCAACACCTGAAAGCTGGTCAGTTACGGCCACCTGTCATGGCTATTTCGTCTTATTTTTGGTGCCTGATAACTCCGGTCGTAGATTGTCCTGCAGCTGTACAGACAGTTTAATCCGGGAACGGTGAGGTGACGGCTTGCGAGTAATGTTTTTACCCTTATATCGCGTCGGCCAGATCATCCTCGGGAGAAGACCAATCCGGTCTGCGATGATCCACTCCCCTTTAGGCCACGGACGTTTCAATGCATTTGCCAGCGTTCCGGAAGCCATTCCATTTTCTCTGGAAAGCTGCGCCAGGCTGACTCCTGTTTTTCTGACTTCCGCAATAATATCCGCCGGATGCCAGTCACTTTTTAAGTTCCTCGCAATCATTATTCCCTCCATTTCCTGTTAGCAATTCCCATAATGCGGACAGGTATCTTTTCAACAGGAGCGGAGGAACGCACAGAGTTAACAGTACTCAGATTGTTACGGGTACCTCATGTCTTTTTAAAAGCTCTAATAAAATAGTGTCCCTAACCATCTAAAAAAACGACAGATTCACAGCGCTCAAAGAAACTCTGCGGAATGTAATTCGCTATGTTATTGGCATGACAGTATTCAATAAGTTGCGAGCGACTTCTCACATCGGCCTTGGCGAAAATGTTCTGAATATGGTTACACACCGTTCGCACGGACAGACTGAGCTTCTGGCCAATACTTTTAGTCGTATAGGATTGCAGAACGTAAAAAATAATCTCCCATTCGCGTGGGCTGAACAGTTCGGCGGGTGGCGTGAATATGAGCGACGTCGGAACCTTTATCTTGTTCAACTGCGCGAGCAGCAGCGTGTCTACAGGCCTGCCGTGAAATATGGTTCCGCAAACGATTTTGTCTTCACCAATGATTGGAAACTTGTCGAAAAACCAGGGCTGCAGGTGCAATTGTTTTTCGTAGGGATGCACTTCGAATGCCGTCACCCGGTCGCGGCGCGCTTCACAAGCCCTGTCATGCTCCCGAAACTGCTTCTCAAATTCTGCCGTGCTGGCAGGCAGTTCCCCGTCATAGCGCCCTTCTGCTGAGAACGTGACGGGAATATTAAGGAGTTGTTTAAAACGAGCGTTCACGTAGATAAATCTGGACAGGTGATCTTTTGCACCCCAGGGTTCGTCGCTGTCTTCCCAGAAAGGAATAAGCGGATAAATGATTTTTTCTGCTGCTGTTAATTCACTCATGACCCTTCCTTATCCAACACCGGCAAAGCAACCAGAGTGAAGTAGCTCCGCGTGATAATTTACACATAATGTGCGTGTCAAGAATGAAGTGCGGGCAATCATGTAACGATGGCGAAGTAAATAAAACCTTGAGCGTCCGCATGAATCCTTAAAGTTATCAGCTACAGAATTTTGGAAATTTTAATTTTGGTGCAACAGGTACAGCAGCGGGCATTCCAGCTGATATAATTTTGATGGGCGCAGGATGGGCGCAGTCTCGTGCGGGGACCAGTCAGTCGAACTGGGGGCACTGGTACAGCAAGCCACCTTATGGTGATGATCCCCGTGACCAGTTCTGGATAAAACAGGGAATTGATTATGCTAGGCAACACGGTTTTTAAGCGTCTGCATTGCGCTTTCACTCTCATTCTACTTATGATCGTTGTTGCTGGCGGGGTCGTTTTCTATTCTGAGCGCATATCACCAGACGATAAACTTTTCAGCGAGCAGCAGCTTACCCCCAACACCTGGCTCTACATTACTAAGTACCACGATGGCGGCGCCACCGTTGGCGAGGTCTATCGCTACTACCTCAACAAGCATCTTGATAAACCACTGCCTGTGCTCAGTGATAGCGCGCCATTCTTAGTCAGCGATCGCAGCAATGCCATGATTAATGCCGTGGGTGATCGCATACTGGTCAGATTTACCGGTAAGATCTACAGCTTCTCAAACTCTGCGTCTTTCTATGATGGCGAAACTCCGGTTATGCCGCTGATCGATTTGAACTCGACGGCTACCGGGCGTTATGGTTCGTAATTACGAAAGAATTCGTTCTGAGATATTCTTCCTGGAACAACAACAGGCACTGCACTAACAGTGCCTGTTTCTATTGTTTCAGCTAGCCAATAAGTGCACCTCACTCTCCAGCCGTAAACTCAGCATCTCAATGCGTTCCACCAGCACCCACAGCAAGATATCGCGGGCTATAGGGTGAGTGAGTTCGGTGATCGCAAAGGCGAGAGCGCGGCACTGGTCGCATAACTCAGTGGTTTCTAGCGGGGTGTAATCATATATTCCGTCATTCATCATGGTTATCTCGAAGCAATCATTTAGATATATGCGCAATTTATGGCGCATATTGCCGAGATACAGTGTCAGGACGCCAATCCTGTCGCCGGATTTTGCCGACGCATGGCTACCTTAATCCCCACAGAAGCACTTATTCAAGCACACACGATTTGTTGCAGCCGATTCTGGAAGGCGGCGCATAAAACGTAAAAACTACGCGTGCCTAAACAAACAAGTCGCGACTCGCTAACCGCATTTATAAGCGTCGCGTGACGAGGAGCGGGGAATGAAAGGCGGTAAAGAACGTGTATATATCCAGGTTAACCCGCCTTCATACACCGGATCGTTCGGAAAAGGCGATCGGCCCCTACGATATGAAAGCTCGCAAATCTTCCTGGCATCGTCGCTGTTTAAAACCCACAGCGGGCACGCTGTTAGCAGGGATGAGGCCTGCCGGAGGTAAGCCGGACGTCACGCGGCAGGGATGCCGCGTGCCGAGGCCCGCAGGGAGCGTCTTTTGCCGTTCCGGCGTGCTCTGGCTGGCCTCAGACCGGGTTGCTGATCGTATCGCGATGGAAGTCATTTGGGCGAGGGGTCAAAGGAGGTTCCCTGTGGCATATCAAAGCCCCGGAATTCTGCCGGAGCCTCTGCGGGTCGATCGGAAAAGATGATCGACCCCTACGGAATATGAAGGATCGGAGACCGACCGAAAAAGAGGATAGTCCCCAAAGGTATGAAAGCTCTCGAATCTTCCTGCCATCGCCGCAGCTTAAAACCCACAGCGGGCACGCGGTTAGCAGGGATGAGGCCTGCCGGAGGTAAGCCGGACGTCACGCGGCAGGGATGCCGTGTGCCGAGGCCCGCAGGGAGCGGCTTTTGCCGTCCCGGCGTGCTCTGGCTGGCCTCAGGCCGGGTTGCTGATCGTATCGCGATGGAAGTCATTTGGGCGAGGGTTTACAGGATATTCCCTGCGGCATATGAAAAGCCCCTGATTTTTGCCGGAGCCTCTGCGGGTCGACCGAAAAAGATGGTCGACCCCTACGGTATATGAAGGATCGGAGACCGACCGAAAAAGAGGAGCGTCCCCATCGGAATATGAAGGATTAGAGACCGACCGGAAAAGACGGTCGCCACCACAGTATATGAAGCCCACCTATCTTCCTGCCATCGTCGCGGCTTAAAACCCACAGCGGGCACGCTGTTAGCAGGGATGAGGCCTGCCGGAGGTAAGCCGGACGTCACGCGGCAGGGATGCCGCGTGCCGAGGCCCGCAGGGAGCGGCTTTTGCCGTTCCGGCGTGCTCTGGCTGGGCTCAGACCGGGTTGCTGATCGTATCGCGATGGAAGTCATGTTGGTGCGGGTTTACAGGATATTCCCTGCGACATTTGAGGCAACTGAATTCTGCCTGAGCCTAAGCGGGTCGACCGATAAAGATGGTCGACCCCTACGGTATATGAAGGATCGGAGACCGACCGAAAAAGAGGAGCGTCCCCAACGGAATATGAAGGATTAGAGACCGACCGGAAAAGACAGTCGCCACCACAGTATATAAAGCCCACCGATCTTCCTGCCATCGCCGCGGCTTAACACTCGCAGCGGGCACGCGTTAACAGGGATGAGGTAAGCCGGACGTCACGCGGCAGGGATGCCGCGTGCCGAGGCCCGCAGGGAGCGGCTTTTGCCGTTCCGGCGTGCTCTGGCTGGCCTCAGGCCGGGTTGCTGATCGTATCGCGGTGGAAGTCATGTTGGTGCGGGTTTACAGGATGTACCCTGCGGCATATGAAAAGCCCCTGATTTTTGCCGGAGCCTCTGCGGGTCGACCGAAAAAGATGGTCGACCCCTACGGTATATGAAGGATCGGAGACCGACCGAAAAAGAGGAGCGTCCCCAACGGAATATGAAGGATTAGAGACCGACCGGAAAAGATGGTCGCCCCCTGCAGTATATGAAAGCTCGCGTATCTTCCTGGCATCGTCGTGGCTTAAAACCCACAGCGGGCACGCGGTTAGCAGGGATGAGGCCTGCCGGAGGTAAAGCCGGACGTCACGCGGCAGGGATGCCGCGTGCCGAGGCCCGCAGGGAGCGTCTTTTGCCGTTCCGGCGTGCTCTGGCTGGCCTCAGGCCGGGTTGCTGATCGTATCGCGATAGAAATCATGTTGGTGCGGGTTCAAAGGAGGTTCCCTGTGGCATATCAAAGCCCCGGAATTCTGCCGGAGCCTCAGCGGGTCGACCGAAAAAGATGGTCGACCCCTACAGTATATGAAGGATTGGAGGTCGACCGATAAAGAGGATCGCCCCCAACGGTTTATGAAGGATCGGAGGTCGACCGGAAAAGATGGTCGCCCCCTACGGTATGAAAGCTCTCGAATCTTCCTGGCATCGTCGCTGCTTAAAAACCACAGCGGGCACGCGGTTAGCAGGGATGCCGCGTGCCGAGGCCCGCAGGGAGCGGCTTTTGCCGTTCCGGCGTGCTCTGGCTGGCCTCAGGCCGGGTTGCTGATCGTATCGCGATGGAAGTCATTTGGGCGCGGGGTCAAAGGAGGTTACCTGTGGCATATCAAAGCCCCGGAATTCTGCCGGAGCCTCAGCGGGTCGACCGAAAAAGATGGTCGACCCCTACAGTATATGAAGTCTTGGAGACTGACAGGCAACAGCGGTGCCCTAACTCGCTACCCGGAACACCTTCACCATGCTTGCCAGATGGCCGGCGTCCTGCTCCAGCGTGCTGGCATCGTTCGACGACTGGCGTACCAGGTCAGCGTTCTGCTGGGTGGTAGTGTCCAGCTCATGAATCGCCTGACCAATCTGCTCAATGCCTTTACTCTGCTGGTCAGAGGCTTCAGCAATATCACTCATCAGCTGATTCACCTCACTGACCTGCTGCAAAATCTCACTCATGCTGGCCCCCGCGTGATTGACACGCTCGGTGCCGGTTTTTACCCGGCTGCGCGACTCATCAATCAGTCCGGCAATCTCTTTCGCCGCCTCGGAGCTGCGCTGGGCCAGATTACGCACCTCCCCCGCCACTACCGCAAAACCACGCCCCTGGTCGCCGGCGCGTGCCGCTTCAACTGCCGCGTTAAGCGCCAGAATATTGGTCTGAGCGGCAATGCCGTTGATCACGTTAGTAATGTCGTTAATGCGCTCCGAACTCTCGGCGATCTCATTCATCGTGGCCACCACTTCCGCAATCACTTCCCCGCCCTTAGTCGCGTTGGTGAAAACGCTGTGCGAAAGCTGGCTGGCTTTTTTAACGCTCTCCGTGGTGTTTTTTACCGTCGCGGTAATCTCTTCCATACTGGCTGCGGTCTCAACCACCGCGCAGGACTGCTGATGCGTGCGGCGATCGAGGTGCTGATTGCGCAGGGCGATTTCACCCGACGCCTCCTGCACCTTGCTGACGATAGTGCGGATACCGCCCACCATGCTGCTGAGCTGCCCGTTCATTGAGCGCATTGCGCGGCTCAGCTGCGCCACTTCATCAATATTGCTACGGGCGTTAAGCCGCGAGGTTAAATCTCCGCGCTCAATGTGCTCCGCCAGCGACACCGCCTGATGCAGTGGAGAAATCAGCTTGCTGCGCACGATGAATAGCATCCACGCCATCAGCAGCAGCGTGAAGACCAGCAGCGCAGCGCCAATCGCCATGCCGGAGCGGAAGTTGCTGCTCGCCGTCTCGTTCAGCCGCTGCGAATAACGCTCATGCAGCAACAGCTCCGCGTCGAGGTTTTTCTCAAACGCCCGCGTCAGCTCGCCCACTCTGAGCAGCGCACCGTTATAGGCAGCGTCGTCATTGCGCTCTGCCGCCGCCAGCATTGGCTGCAATCCCTGCTGGCGCAGAGTCAGATAGCTGGCGCGATAACGCTCTCGCAGGGCACCTTCATCTGCCAGCAGCTGCGTTGCGCTGAAATTGTCAAAAGCCGCGTCGGCCTTTGCCAGCACCGCTTTCGCCAACGCCAGGTACTCAGCCGCACGCAGCCCCTCCCCCTGATTACGCTCAAAAATATAATGGCTCAAATGCACCTGGAAAGTCCGGCTGTGGTTGATCGGGTCGATCACCGACAAAACGACGCCGATCTCCTGGTTGATATCGTTAAGCGAGGTATTCGAGCGGTTAAGATTATTCAGGCCGGAGAGGGTGCTCATCAGCGCCGTCAGCAAAAAGATGCCAAGGCCAATCAGCATATATTTTCTTAAAGACATCATTCCATTTCTCAATATTTGCAGGTGTGTAATCCATACAGCGCGAGCTGCAGTAAGGTCCTCAGAGGCAGTGAAAATGAGTGGGGGTTTACTCTTAGCGGTAAACTACCCAGGCGCACCGCTTGTGCCATGCGCCTGTTTTCATCCGGAGGGGGGTTATTCTGCGAGGGCATCAACCATCGAGCCGACCACCTGCATCTCTTCGCGGCTCAGCAGCATTTCGATATTCACCAGGATCACCATGCGCTTATCCAGCACGCCCAGCCCTGCAAGATAGCGGCTGGTCATCACCGAGGAGACGTCCGGGGTGGGCTTGATCTGGCTGTCGTTCAGCGACAGCACATCCGCCACGCCATCGACCACAATACCCATCACCCGCTCTTTCAGGTTCAGCACGATCACCACCGCGCTGTCGTCTTCCGCCACCACCGGCAGCTCAAAGCGCGTGCGTAAATCGACGATCGGGACAATGACGCCGCGCAGGTTGGTGACGCCGGTAATAAAGTCCGGAACGTTGGGGATGCGCGTTACGCGGTCGCAGCCGCGGATCTCCTGTACCTTTAAAATATCGATGCCGTACTCTTCATTCCCCAGGCGGAAGACCAGATACTTTTGTACTGCAGCGTCGGCCGCAGCAGAATGACTGTCGGTTGATAGCATTATTGATTTATTCCTTTCTGCGCGGCGGGCAGGTCACGCAGCCCCGCCAGCTCAATAACATCGAGGATCAACGCTACGCTGCCATCGCCGAGGATGGTGGCGGCGGAGATACCCGGAACTTTGCGATAGTTGTGCTCAAGATTTTTCACCACCACCTGGTGCTGACCAATCAGCTGGTCAACCCACAGGGCGTAACGGCAGCCGCCGCTCTGCACGATCACGATAATGCCGTCATCGCCGCTGGTTTCGCCCGGTACGGCAAAGGCCTGGCGCAGTTCGATAAGCGGCAGATATTCACCGCGCACGTGCACCAACCGGGAATCGCCGACAAACTGGTACAGCATATCGTCGCTCGGCTTGAGCGACTCCATCACCACGTTGAGCGGCAGCACGTAAATCTCGTCGCCGACCTTGACCGACATACCGTCAAGGATCGCCAGGGTGAGCGGCAGCAAAATGCGTATAGTCGTGCCCTTATCGCGTACCGAGTGCACCTCGACGTGGCCGCCCATGGCCAGGATATTGCGCCGCACCACGTCCATGCCAACGCCGCGCCCGGAAACGTCGGTAACATTCTCGGCGGTGGAGAACCCGGCGGCGAAGATCAGCATCCACACCTCTTCATCCGGCGCGGAGTCGCTAATCTGCGTACCGCGCGCGCGCGCCTTCGCCAGCAGCTTGTCGCGCGGCAGGCCCGCCCCGTCGTCGATCACTTCAATCACGATATTGCCGCCGTGATGCTCTGCCGAGAGCGTCAGACTGCCGGTCGCGCTCTTACCTTTACGCAGGCGCTCCTCTCTCTCTTCAATACCGTGATCGAGGCTGTTGCGTACCAGATGCGTCAGCGGATCGATAATGCGTTCGATCAGGCTCTTATCCAGCTCGGCCGAACCGCCTTTCAGCGTCAGCGCCACGTCTTTATTCAGGCGGCTGCCGAGGTCATGCACCAGGCGCGGGAAGCGGCTAAAGACGTAATCCATCGGCATCATGCGGATCGACATCACCGACTGCTGCAGCTCGCGCGCGTTACGTTCCAGCTGCGCCACGCTGCTGAGCAGCATGCCGTACTTGGCCGGGTCGAGCTGCGACGTCAGCTGCGAGAAAATCGCCTGCGTGATAATCAGCTCGCCGACCTGATTAATAATCTGGTCCACCTTTTCCACCGCCACGCGGATGCTGCCGGATTCGGTATTGGCCGGGCGTTTAGGGGCGACTGATTTTGCTGCGGGTTCGCCAGACGACGGTGAGGCGGGGACGGCTGGCGCAGGGGGAGCCGGCGGCGCAGCGGCGGCGGCGGCGGCGGCGGCGGCGATCGGCTGGATCGCAATCTGCGATTCGTCGAGCACAAAGCACAGCACCGCGCTGATATCGTCAGCCGGGACGCTGGTCTCCAGCTCCACCGTCATCCCCGCTTCCGCTGGCTGATAGCGGATAATCTCACCGAGATTCGCCAGCTCGTCGCGCAGCAGTGTCTGATCATCTTTACCCAGCCGCGACAGCGTAATCATCAGACGGTCATGGCGGGCAGGGGCGTCTGCTGCCGGGGCAGCGGTGGGAACACTAACGGCCATGCTGCCGTTCTCCAGCCGCGCGATGTGCTGGAGCGCTTCACAGATATAGCGGAAGCTCTCCTCATCCGGTTCCTGCGACGACTGGTAGGCTTCCAGCTGCGCTTGCATAATGTCCTTACTTTCCAGAAAAAGGTTAATCATCTCGCGGCTCAGCTGCATTTCGCCGCAGCGCGCTTTATCCAGCAGGTTCTCCAGAATGTGCGTAGTCTCCTGCAGCACATCAAAACCAAAGGTCCCTGCCCCGCCCTTCAGCGAGTGGGCCACGCGGAAGATGCCGTTCAGCTGTTCGATATCCGGATTAACGATATCCAGCTGCAGCAGCTGCTGCTCCATCTCGGACAGCAGCTCCTCGGCTTCGGCGAAGAACACCTGAGAAAATTCATTCACGTCCATGATTATCACCCTGCACTGCGGTCACGGTTGTGCCCTGCGGCAGCCTGGCGTCCGGCTGCTGCAGGACGGTATTCTCTTGCAGCACCTGGCGCTCTTTCAGCTTGCTCAGGACCAGAATGCTGATACGGCGGTTCATCGGATTGTCCGGGCTGATGTTCGCCAGCCCCATGCGGCTGCCGGTGCCGATTACGCGCAGGAAGCGCCCGTCATCCAGCCCGGCTTTCACCAGCACGCGGCGTGCAGCATTGGCGCGGCCCGCAGACAGCTCCCAGTTGCTGTAGCCGCCGTTCCCCCCGGCGTAAGGCAGGGAATCGGTGTGCCCGGTCAGGCTGATCGGGTTGGGCAGTCGGTTCAGCAGCGGCACCAGCGCCTGCAGGATGCCGTTCATATAGGGCGCGGGCGTCTCGCTGCCGGTGCGGAACATCGGCCGCTCCTGGCTGTCGGTGATCTGAATCATCAGGCCATCGTCAGTGAGCGTCAGCAGCAGGTTGGATTTGAAGTCGCTGAGGCGCGGGTCGGTTTCTATCATCGCCTCCAGCAGCGCTTTGGCACTTTTCAGGCTCTGCACGTTCTTAAAGCGGTCGAGATTATCGACTTTGTGCTTAAACACCTCGCCATCCTGCTTCATCGGGTCGTCGCCTCCCCCCGGAATAATGCTGTCGCTGTAGCTGGTTTTGTTACCGTTAGCCATGGTTGGCTTAAGCGGCATGCGGAAGTAGTCGGCGATCATCTCGCGCTGCATCGGAGTCGAGGCAGAAAGCAGCCACATCACCAGGAAGAAGGCCATCATCGCGGTCATAAAATCGGCGTAGGCGATTTTCCAGGTGCCGCCATGGTGAGCATGTTTTTTATGCTTACGCTTGCGTGAGCGGATTATGGTGGTGGTGCCCTTCATTCCATCGCTTCCGCCGTTTTGCCACTGACGCTGGCGTTGCTTTTGACCTCACGCACGTGGTTTTCCAGCTCTTCAAACGATGGGCGTTCACTGGTGTACAGCGTCTTGCGGCCAAATTCGACGGCAATCTGCGGCGCGTAGCCGTTGAGGCTGGAGAGCAGCGTCACCTTAATGCACTGCATCATTTTGAGCTGGTCGCTGCTCTTCTGGCGCAGCAGCGTGGCCAGCGGCAGCACGAAGCCGTAAGCGAGCAGAATGCCGAGGAAGGTACCGACCATCGCGTGGGCGATCAGCATACCGAGTTCAGCCGCAGGGCGGTCGGCGGCGGCCAGCGCATTCACCACGCCCATCACCGCGGCGACAATACCGAATGCTGGGAAAGCATCGCCGACGGTATTCAGGCTGTTGGCCGGGACTTCCAGCTCCTCCTGGCGGGTTTCGATCTCTTCGTCCATCAGATCTTCGATCTCATGGGAGTTCATGCTGCCGCTGATCATCAAACGGAAGTAGTCGAGGACAAAATTGATTAAGATAGGGTCGTTAAGCAGTCGGGGGTAGGCAGCAAAGATGTCACTACTGGCGGGTTCTTCAATATCTTTTTCCAGCGACATCAGCCCATTAATGCGGCTCTTCGACAGCAGCAGAAACAGCAGCGCCATCAGGTCCATATAGACGGCCTTATTGTAGCTGCGCCCGACAAACAGGCGCCCAAGCGCTTTACCCGTTGCTTTCAGTGATTTAGCGTTATTACCGACGATGAATGCGCCCACGCCTGCACCGCCGATGATCAACAGCTCAACTGGCTGAAACAGTGAGCCCAGATTGCCGCCGGATAGCAAAAACCCGCCAAATACAGTAACAATGACAACAAGATAGCCAATAATAACTAACACAACGACTCCTATCTTCTATTCAAGAACGATGCCGGCATCTCGGCCACCACCGTGTAACAGCCATCTCGTAAACTGCCGGGGGGATTAAGCGGATGCCGCCAGCTGCTGCTGGTTGAATGCGTTAACATAATCCTGGCTACTGGCCTGTGAGCGTTTCAGCGCACGCGAAGGAGGGCTGCACAGGCTGCAGGTAAAGGGATTTTTGATGTATTCAGTCGACACCACAAACCCGCCTTTGCACACGCTGCACGGCTTTTGAGAAATAATGCCGCAGCTTACGAAGCGTAATAAGGTCCATGCACGGGTTAATCCCAGCACGGGTTTTTCTGCGGAACGCGGATAGCACTGTTCCAGATAAAGACGGTAAGCCTTCATCAGCGTTTCAATCGGTCGGCCATTTTCCGTCTTTTGCAGATACAGGCAGATGTTATAAAACATCGACGAATGAATATTCTGCTCCCAGGACATAAACCAGTCTTCGGAGAATGGCAGCATGCCTTTCGGGGGGGACAGCCACGCAGTTCTTTATACAAGCGCAATAAACGGCGGCGGCTTAATGAGGTTTCTGATTCCAGTACCTGCATTCTGGCGCCCAGGGTAATGAGTTCCATGGCAATATTGACCTCATGAATCTCTTCGAGCAGGCTTTTGTTATCGCACATTTTTCTCACCCTCGTTAACAGCGTTATGGTGCAGGCAGAGATTGTTCAGTAAATCAGTCGATAAAATAATACCGGTATGAATCTGCTGGAGTGCTTCAATACGCGAATCTTTAGTCAGGTTTTCAATCACCACTTCATCGTCCACGCGCAGACGGCAAATAAGCTGATTTGTCGATGCCAGCTTCATTAACTGCGGCAGCGACAGTTCCTTCAGATTATCGATCGTCCCTTCGGATAAACCGAGGCGGAAACCCGCGGCAAATTTATCCTTGCGAATGAGTTGCTGTGCCAGAAGCAGGTAGGACAGGTTAATATCATGAATACTTTGCAGGCTTTCATCAAAATTTGGCATTTGAAGTTTCTCAACTTTACGCAGCTGATAATGGACATGTGATTAGGTGAAGTAGCCAATCACACTCTTATTACTTAAGCTGACGCAGAGAGCCTTTTGGTATTGGCATCGCTGATTACCCGCCTGCATATTACCCAGCAAGTAATAACCAAATAAAATAATGTCAATGCCAAACGGCGGCTGCATCAAAAGGTGTGTGCATCCTAACCAGCTTAGTTTCAGACCACAACACACCCAAAGATTGACCCATGCAGCATATCAACCTATCTCATTGAAATTGATCATTATTAATGAAAATTAATCATTATTAATTGGAGAAAAATTAATGTTAATAAGAACCTTCTTAAAAACAAAGAGTCATGAAGAACAAAAAACAGGCATCGTACGTACTATTTCCCGGTCATAACCCCTCACAAGGATGGTTAATAAGCATCCATTCTTGCTCTTATTCTTTTTATCGCCAGGCTGTGCAACTGGCTGACCCGCGTTTCAGTGAGGCCAAATACCAGCCCAATTTCCTTCATATTTAAATCCTGCTGATAGTAGAGCTGCAAAATCCTCTGCTCTCTCTCCGGGATCATACTGATGTGCTCGCCGATTTTAGCGATAAGATTATCCTGCATCGCCTGATTAAGCGGATTTAATAACTCATGCTCTTCATCGACGCGTTCGTAAGCGTCTGAAAACTGTTCCTGTAACTCATCAAGCGAATAGACCTGGCTGCTATTGGTATCCGCCAGCATCTGCTGCAGTTCCTGAACGCTAACATTCATTCTTTCAGCAATATCAGCTTCCGTTGCTTCCCCGCCCTTTTCCTGCTCTATTTGCTGAATCATGACGGTCATTTCGCGCGCATGCTTGCGTACCCGCCGGGGCACCCAGTCACGTTCGCGTAGTTCATCCATTAATGACCAGCGAATCTTTTGTGAAAGGTAAGCACTTAACGTCACGCCTTTCTTCGGATCAAAACTATCGATGGCAGATAAAAAGCCCAACGAAGCCGCCTGAATCAAATCGTCAAGCTCAACGCTGGCAGGTAAACGCTTCTGTAAACGCAGCGCTTCCTGGCGGGCGATATGCTTATATTTCGCCCACAACGCCGTTTTATCTTCAATGCCACCTGAAGTATATATTCCGTCCACGCTACCGTTCTCACCTGATAATATCAGCAAGAATTATCAGGTGAAACGCCGCTTTTAAATAGTGCGAAAAGACTTTATAAAAACGGCCAATCTTGCACTTTGCTCAGGGAAAAATAATTAATTTTATTAACGGCGATAATCAGCGGCAACTTTAATGCCATTTCTGACGATTAAAACGTTTCCCACTTATCATTATCACTATCAATCACTGCCGGTTTAAACGTGCGCCCCGCTGCCACCCGCGACGTTGCCACTGCCTCGCGCTGCGGCGCGTCGCTGAGGACAAACTGCGACACCAGATTTTCCAGCGCGTCAGACTGCATCTCCAGCTCGCCCGAGGCCATCGCCGCTTCTTCCACCATGGCCGCATTCTGCTGCGTGACCAGATCCATCTCATTCACCGCCTGAGAAATCTGGTTGATCCCGGCGCTCTGCTCATCGGAAGCTGAGGTGATCTCGCCCATAATCTCGGTGACCTGAGTCACGGAAGAGACAATCTCCTGCATCACCGCGCTGGCCTGCACCACCTGACGCGAACCGCTATCCATGGTCGCCACGCAGGTATTAATCAGCTGGTTAATCTCTTTCGCCGCTTCCGCGCTGCGCTTCGCCAGATTACGCACTTCTTCCGCGACTACCGCAAAACCGCGCCCCTGCTCACCGGCACGCGCGGCTTCAACCGCCGCATTCAGCGCCAGAATGTTGGTCTGGTTAGCAATGCTGTCAATGACGCCGTTAATGTCGGCTATCTGGCGTGAACTGGTGGTGATCTGCTGCATGATCTGCTCAAGATTCTGCATCGCCTCGCCGCCGTTGCGGGCGTTACCGCTGGCACTCTCAGCCAGCTGGCGCGCCGTGTGCGCATTGTCAGCATTCTGACGTACGGTGGTTTTAATCTCCTCCATGCTTGCAGCGGTTTGCTGCAGTGCAGACGCCTGCTCTTCGGTGCGCGACGACAGGTCGCTGTTACCTGTGGAGATCTCACGCGCATTTTTATGAATGCCCAGCACGCTTTCGCGGATGCCGGAGATGGTAGCGGTCAGCGAGGTACGCATCTGTTCCAGCGCCTTCAGCATCACGCCGATCTCGTTATTGGCGCCAGCATCCACCGTTTTGCTGAGATCGCCTGCCGCGATGGTTTCCAGCGAATGGATGGTCAGATCGAGGCGGCGCGCCAGGGTACGCTTCAGCCAGATGCGCACAAACAGCAGCATCAGCAGTGCGCCAATCACCACGGTCACTCCCAGCACGATCATCTGCTGGTAATCTTTCTCCGCTTCATCCAGATATTCCCGATCGCTGCTGTCCGAGTACCCCGCGTAGGTCGCCATTTTAGCCCGCAGCAGATTACGGTTCTGCACTTCATCTTCCAGCGATCCCGTGTAGGCCGCAGGGTTAGCGATGTAGTTCTTTTTCAGCATCGCCGTTTTATACAGCGCTTCAAACACCGCCTTGACCTCGTTTGCGGCGTTAGCTTCCTCAGCGGTGTTAAAAGGCGAGGACATAAACAGATCCATGCGCTCGCGGGCATTTTTCAGGATGGTATCAGCCGCCTGCACCATCGCAGGCGATGGCGGGTAGCCTAACTGCTGTTGCAGCATCAGACCGTTGATGTGGCCAAAGCTGGAACTGATGTTGTAAGCGGCATCCCGTAGCGAACGGTCATTATCAGATGACACCACAATGCGCTGCAGGTTTTTGTTATTGCCCATAGCGTTATAGACGGAGAAAACCGTGGTGAGTAACAGCACCAGGGCAAACAGACCGATGATCAGGCTGATTGCACTTTGTATTTTTAGATTCTTCAACATAGTGTCCACACGGTACCCCGCTGGCATAGCAAATACGCCAGCGGGACTACCTAAAAATTAAAAAGAGGGATGGGAAAGGGTTACGACCGGAACAGCGTCATTTTTTGCATTGACTGGAATACCAGCATGGAAGCTTCCATGGCGTACTGGGACATTTTGGCCTCGGAGGAGAGGCGCACCATCGTCCCCACATCCGCCCCCAGCACGTTGGTCAGTTTGTCTATGATGGCGTCGCGGTCTGCATCCCCCTGCAGGTTCAGTCTTTCGATCTGCTGCATATGGGTCCCCAGCTCGGACTGCACTTTGCCGATGCTGCTGATACCGGCATCGACTGCGCGGTTGGCGTCGCCCAGGGCCAGTTGCACCGCATCGCGATCGATCGGATTAGCCGTCAGTGCAGCTGCGGCTGCCTGGAGCGTTTTGAACAAACTGTCCCCTGCTCCACCCTCGCCAAAGATATCTTTACCCAGATGTCCGGTCTGGATTTCAGTTCCTTCTGCAATGGTCTGGCGCTGCGCCGTATCACCGCCCATGTAGTTACCCAGATCGTCGTAGGGGGCCGTGTCCGTCTTAAAGCCGGAGAACAGATAACGACCGCTGCCGTCCTGGGTGTTCACCAGATCGGTCAGGCTGCTGGTAATACCGTTAATCTCTTTACCTAAGGCGGCAAGATCTTCCTCAGAGGCTGTCCCATTCATCGCCGCAAGGATCTTGCTGTTCAGCTCTTTCGATACCAGCTGGCTCATCGACTGCAGCACGGAATCCGCCTGCTGCATGTTGCCCATCACCGCAGATCGGGTGTTGCTGTACAGCTCCATTTTGGCCAGCGCATCCTGGTACATCACCGCATCGGACGCGCCTTTAGGATCGTCAGAGGCCGCCAGCAGGGTCTTTCCTGCCGATAAACGGTTATAAACGCCGTAATTTTCATTAATCCGCGCCGTCATGGCCTGAACGCTCTGATTAAACATGTACTGGGTGCCTAAACGCATACTCTGTTCCTCCTCGTATCGGCAATTATCTGATGGCCAGCAGGGCATCAAACAGGGTGGTGGCGGTTTTCAGGATTTGCGCATTCGCGTTGTAATACTGCGTAAACATCTGCAGCTTCATCCCCTCTTCTTCAATATTGACCCCGACCACCGACTGCCACTTCTCGCCCAATTCCTTGAGAACGCTGTCAGCCGTTTTCAGGTCGGCCTTGAGCGAGCTGGTAGAAGAACCAATCGCGCTGACCAGGCTGGAGTAGGCTTCGGTCAAGGTGGCTTTACCAATCAGCTGCTCACCCTGGATAGCCAGAAGCAGAGCCAGGTTCTTATTGTCCGACTCTCCCCCGGTCGGGCTCCCCGCGGCGGCAATCTCATCGCCGCTGGTAATAGCAATATCGAGGTTTTCCGCCACCCCGGAAGCCGGGTTCAGCATAAAGCTGTCGCCAGGGTCAGCCGTGCCGCTGACGCCGACGGACAGACCGTCGAACGTCAATTCACCCGATACCTGATCGATGGCGGAGGGCACCACGCGCCCGTCTGCCCCCTTCACTTCCCAGTTACCCGCCGCACCCATAGTGATGGTGTAATCTTCGGCCTGCACCGCGCTGTAAGGTTTAGTCAGGGTGACGTTCAGCGTGGCACCGCCGCTATTGTTGCGGTTGGCGAATGCCGTCGGGTCCGGGACCTTGAACAGATCGCTGCCCGCAGCGCCGTTAGCGTCAAAGCCGCCACCGTTCACCTCGTTAAACCTTCCGGCCATCTGCAGCGCCATCTGGTTCAGTTCGTTACGCGCCTTGCTCAGGTCTTCGTTGCGGAACTTAAACAGCCCGCCCAGCTTGCCGGCGGTGAAGCGTTCTTCATTCAGCTCTTTGGCATTGCCGCTGCTGTCAACATAAGAAACCACGGTTTTGTTGGGGTTGGCGTCAGAGACGGCGGCCTGCAGTGGGTATGAGCGGTTGCCGGATACCAGCGGGCGGCCATCTGCCATCGCCACATCCGTCCGTCCGGTCTCTTTGTTTTCCGTGACCTGAATCCCCATCTGACCGCTTAACTGGGTCAGCAGGTTGTCGCGCGCGTCCAGCAGATCGCCTGGCGGGGTGCCGTGCTGCGAGGTGATTTTCTCGATCTCTTCATTGAGCTTGGCCAGCTGGGTGGTGGCATCGTTAATCTCTTTAACGCTCTGCTCAATCTGAGAGTTAGTGCTCTTTTCCAGCCCGCTCAGGCGCTTGGCGGTGGTATTAAACTGGTAGCTGACCGAACCGAGCGTGTTAAAGCCGGCCTGGCGTGCGGCAGGATCGCTGGGGTCGTTATCCAGGGTTTTCAGGGCGGCGAAGAAATTATTCAGCGACACTGACGGGTTAGCTTCGCTGTTACCCATCATATTGTCGATTTCCGCCAGCTGTTCGTAACGGCCAATCAGCGCGCCCGCATTGGTGTTCGCGCCGCGTACCTGGCCATTCAAGAAGCTGTCATTATTACGATACACGCCGTTAGCCTGGGCGCCGTAACCGTAAAAACCATTGCCGGTGCTTAGTCCGCCCGCTTCACCAATAATAAGGTCGCGACGGCTGTAGACAGCTGTTGGCGCATTATTAATATTGTTACCGATGACATACAGTGCGGAGTGCGCCGTGCTGAGGCCGCTTTTGGCTAAATTAAATAGATTCATATTTTATCCACGAAATTCATCGTGCGCGGCCCGAAAATCGGCTTCAGACGGCGCCTGTTTTTACTGTCCTTATTACTTCATCGGTGATTCACAAATTTACTGAAATGTCTTTGCTAAAAAAGTTGCGACAGATCGTTTTTATACGCCTGCACGCCCTGAGTAATATTGCCTTTGACCTGCTGGATAATATTAATCAGCTTACTGGCATAGGCCGGATCGGTGGCGTAGCCCCCCGCCTGCAGCGCGTGCGCGCCCTGCTCGGCAGAGGAGGACTGCGCCACCTTCTGATAGCGCGGGTTGTTCTTCAGCAGCCGGGCATAGTCGCTTAGTGCCTCGCCGTAGGAGTCATAAACGCGAAACGCCGCTTTGATTTTCTGCGGCGCGCCGTTGATATATTCGGTGGTGGTGATCTCGGTGGTTTTACCCTGCCAGTCGCCGCTGGCTTTAATGCCGAACAGGTTGTGGCTTGGCTTACCGTCCCCGGTGAGGATTTCGCGTTTCCCCCAGCCCGACTCCAGCGCTGCCTGAGCCAGAATCAGATGCGGATGGATGCCGCTGCTCTGCGCCGCCTGCAGCGCCGGGCGCAGCAGGCGGGAGATAAACGGCTGGGAGCTGCTGCTGCGGGCAGCTATCGCGCTCAGCGGCGTGGCCTGTGCGCCTGTCGTCGCTGAGGGGGCGCTAACCGGCGCATGGGTCAGTGAATATGGCCCCGGGGCCGGAGCGGCAATGCGCTGCGCCTGCCCTGGCGGATCCTCCCCCTCTCCCCCATCTGGCGCACGATCATATCGGCAAAGCCGAGCTGGCTTTTTTGCGCCAGGTCCTGCGCCAGCTGCTGATCGTGCATTGAGGTGTACATCTCCGAGGCCTGGCTGTGCATCAGCCCATCCTTAAAGCCGGCATCGCGCATGCTTTTCAGCATGACCTGCACGAAGATCCCCTCCATCTGCTTCGCGGCGGCGCGCAGCGCCTGCGGTGATTCGCTGCCCCCCGCCTTCAGCTTCAGCGTATCCAGCGAACGGACATCCCAGGAGGCAGTATTAAACTGGTCGATTTCACTCATCAGTTGGTCTCCAGCTTCGCGCGCAGGCAGCCCGCGCTTTTCATCGCCTCGAGGATCGACATCAGCTCATTCGGCGTGGCACCCAGCCCGTTAAGTGCCCGGATGACATTATTCAGGTCGGCACTGCTGCTGACGTGCTGTAATGCCCCGCCGCTGTCGCGCACCGAGATATCGGTCTGCGGCACCACCACGGTTTCGCCGCCGCCGAACGGCGTATTCGGCTGGCTGACCTGGTTATTCTGCGACACTTCCACCGTCAGGCCGCCGTGCGCCACCGCGCAGGAATCGAGCGTCACGTGGCGGTTCATCACCACCGAGCCGGTGCGCGAGTTGACGATCACTTTGGCATCCTGAATACCGACGCGCAGCGGGATATCCTGAATATTGGCGAGGAAGCGCACGCGTGACGGGCCGTCCGCCGGGGCAAACAGGCGCACGGTGCGCGCATCCTCCGGCATCGCTGCCCCGCTGAAGCGGCGGTTAATTTCATCGCTGATCAGCTGCGCCAGGGAAAAATCGGTGTCGTTGAGCTGCAGGCGCAGTGCACTCTGGTTGGCAAAATCGTTTGGCACTTCCCGCTCAACGCTGGCACCGCCGTTAATGCGCCCGCCGTTGAGCTGGTTTACCTGCACCCGGCTGCCGCCCGCCTGTGCGCCGCTGCCGGAGATCAGCACGTTGCCCTGCGCCAGCGCGTAAATCTGGTTATCCGCGCCCTTCAGCGGGGTCATTAGCAGCGTGCCGCCGCGCAGGCTCTTGGCATTGCCGAGCGAAGAGACCACGATATCGATGCGGTCGCCGGGCCGGGAAAAGGCCGGCATCTCGGCCGTCACCATCACCGCCGCAATATTTTTCAGCTGCATATTGGTGCCAGCCGGAACGGTGATGCCCAGCTGGGAAAGCATGTTATTCACGCTCTGCCCGGTGAAGGGGGCCTGCATGGTCTGATCGCCGGTGCCGTCCAGCCCGACCACCAGCCCGTAGCCCATCAGCGAGTTAGAGCGCACGCCCTGCACCGTCACCAGGTCGCGGATGCGCTCGGCGTGAACGAAGGTTGGCGCCAGTATTACCAGCGCGCTGAACAGCAGAGTGCAGAGTAAAAAAGTTTGTTTTTTCATCGTCATATCAGAATGGTGAGAGGTTCAATAACACACGCTGCAGCCAGCCCATGTTCTGCGCTTCATTGATGTAGCCATTGCCCACGTATTCGATACGCGCATCAGCCACCTGAATGGAGGGCACGGTGTTATTGCCGCTGATGGTGCGCGGATTCACCACCCCGGAGAAGCGGATAAACTCGGTGCCCTGGTTAATGGCGATCTGCTTCTCCCCCACCACCTGCAGGTTGCCGTTGGGTAGCAGGTTCATCACCGTCACGGTGATGGTGCCGGTAAACGTATTACGTGCCGCCGCCCCGCCCTTACCGGCAAAATCCGACTTGCCGCTGGCTTCGAAATCCAGCTTGCCGTTACCCAGAAAGCCGCCTACCGAATCCGGCACGGCAGTCAGCCCGGCCCCGGCCGAGCCATTACGGTTGGCGCTGGCGCTGGAGCTTTTGCTGGCGCTGACATTCTCCTGCAGCAGGATGGTCAGCGTATCGCCGACGTTACGCGGCCGCCTGTCTTCAAACATCGGCTGATAGCCATAGTTCATCCCCTGCCCGCTCTGAAACAGCGAGCCGTTTGCACTGGTCGCAGCCATCGCTAACGGTGCTGCGGTGGTCGGGCCCTGCACCAGAGGCTGCTGCAAAATATGCGCGCAGCCACTGAGGAACAACGCCGCGCTCAGGGCGGCGCTGGCGGCCCGGCCATGACGATAAAACGCACTGAATAGATTCATGTTATTTACGACTTAACGCTCCTGACCCGCCAGGCCTGAGCACTGACGGGGCGAGGTGAGGATTACAGCTGAGCCAGGCGCTGGAGCATCTGGTCAGAAGCCGAGACCGCCTTACTGTTAATTTCATAGGCGCGCTGCACCTGGATCATGGTGACCAGCTCTTCCGCGACATTGACGTTGGAGGTTTCCACATACTTATGCTTGAGGCGACCCGCGCCATCCATGCCTGGGGTGACTTCATTCGGTGCGCCGGACGCCTGGGTCTCCACATACAGGTTGCCGCCGATGCTCTCCAGACCGGCATCGTTGATAAAGGTGGCCAGCGTCAGCTGCCCCACCTGCTGCGGTGCCGCCTGGCCCGGTACCGTCACGGTGACAATACCGTCTTCGCCCACGGTCAGCTCTTTGCCATCCAGCGGGACGGTGATATCCGGCTGTACCGGATTACCGTCCGCAGTGACCATCTGGCCGTTTTCGTTGCGCTTGAAGGAGCCATCTCGGGTGTAGGCGGTGGTGCCGTCCGGCATCTGCACCTGGAAGAAACCTTTGCCCTGAATGGCGATGTCATAGTCACTGCTGGTCTGCGTCAGTCCACCCTGAGTGTGCAGACGCTCGGTGGCCACCGGGGCCACCCCGGTACCCAGCTGCATCCCGGTTGGCAGCGTGGTCTGTTCGGAAGCCTGAGCCCCCGGCTGACGCATGGTCTGGTACAGCAGGTCCTGGAACACCGCGCGCTGGCGTTTAAAGCCGTTGGTGCTGACGTTGGCGAGGTTATTGGAAATAACATCCATATTGGTCTGCTGCGCTTCCAGACCGGTTTTTGCAATCCATAAAGAGCGGATCATGTTATGACTCCTGCGTAAGCATCAGCTCACGCTTAAAAGCTGGTTAGCCTGTTTGGCATTTTCATCGGCGGTGCGGATGGTTTTCATATTCATGTCGAAGCTGCGGGCGGTGGCGATCATTTCGGTCATCGATTTGACCGGGCTGACGTTGCTGCCCTCCAGCGCTTCGGGGCTGAGGCGCATCGCTTCATCGGCGGCCAGCGCACCGCCGCCGGCCGGGTGGAACAGCCCGTCGTCACCGTGCAGCAGGCTCTGCATCTCCGCCTGCGCCAGCTTGATGCGGCCAACCGGCGTCACCGCCGTCGGGTCATCCCCGGCGCCGAGCGCCGTCAGCGTGCCGTCCGGCGCAATGGTCACGGCGGACTGCGGCGGCACGGTCAGCGGTGCGCCGTCGCCCATCAGCGGAAAACCGTTAATGCTCAGCGCCCCTTCGCTATCCACCTGAATCGCCCCGTTGCGGGTGTAAGCTTCCTGCCCGTCGGCCATCGCCACGGCCAGCCAGCCGCCCTGCGGCAGAGCGACATCGAGGCTGCGCCCGGTGTGATTAATTGGCCCCATGCTGTTGTCGTGGTAGGGCGTGCTCTCGGCCACCAGCGCACGGGTGGCGTGCGTTTCACCCTCGATCGGCACCGAGCGGAAAGCCGCCAGCTGTGCACGAAAGCCGGTAGTGGAGCTGTTAGCCAGATTATTGGCGGTGACGGCCTGACGGTTCAGCGCCGCATTGGCGGCGCTCATGGCGGTATATATCGCGCGATCCATTATCTGCCGCCGTTATCGCAGGTTAACCAGGGTCTGCAACAGCTCAGACTGGGTTTTGATGGTCTGAGAGTTGGACTGGTAGTTGCGCTGATAGACGATCATGTTGACCATTTCAGCGCCGAGATCGACGTTGGAGCTTTCCAGCGCCCCTCCGGTCAGCTTACCGAAGCTGCCGGTACCGGCGATGCCGACCACGGAAGGGCCGGACTGCGGTGATTCGACCCAGGTGTTATTGCCGTTCTGCTGCAGCCCGCCCGGGTTGGTGAAGTTTGCCAGTACCACCTGGGCAATCAGCTGTTTTTCACCATTGTCATAGTTGGCAACGATTTCGCCGTTATCGCCGATCTGGAAGTTGACGTATTTGCCCGGCGCGTGGCCATCGATGGTGGCAGGATCCATCGCATTCTCACCCGAGTTCTGCGTCAGTCCTGAAAGGTCGAGGGTCATACTGAGCGGTGCTGCGCCGTTGAAAGCGGCACCTTTCACCGCCAGGCTGGCAGGATCGGTGACCATTTTTCCGTTGCTATCAAATTCGATATCCAGCTTTTCATAGGGAGTACCGCCACCCGCAGGGGCTGAAGAGTCGTTGCTGTATGCCGTCCACTTGTTATCCGCGGTTTTGACATAGTAGATATCGACCGTGTGGCGGTTACCCTGGCTGTCATAGGCTTCAACCTGGCTGGAATAGCTGTAGGTATCGCCATCTTTCGGATCGAACGGGGTTTTAGTGACAATCTCTTCACCTGATTTCAGGTTGCCGGTCAGTTTGCCGCTGGTGGATGCCACTGGCGGCATACCGGTCTTATTAATCTGAATCGGCCCCACGCCCGCGCCCGGTTGAATCGCCGGTGGCGTGCCGGTGGCCTGATAGCCGGTCAGGCGCAGGCCATTACTCATGTTAGTGATGTAGCCATTAACATCGGTATCGAACTGGCCGTTACGGCTGTAGTACGCCTGCCCTGCTTCATCCATCAGGCGGAAAAAACCGTTGCCGCTGATGCCGAGATCGAGATTACGCCCGGTGCCGGTTAAACCGCCATCGTTGAAGTTCTGGCTGGTACCGGCTACCTGCACGCCCATGCCCTGTGCACCGGCGAAGATATCGGCGAAGGAGACTGAACCCGCTTTAAACCCATAGGTTTGTGAGTTGGCAATGTTGTTACCCACCGAGTCCAGCGCGCGCGATGCCGCATTCAGACCGCTCAGGCCCTGTGAAAAGCTCATAGTTAAATTCCAGAGAGTAAGAGTAAGTAAGGGGTTAACGAATGAGGAAAATGTCCTGCATCGTCGTGGTTTTGCCATTGGCCAGCTGCAGCACCGCGCCCTGAGCACCGAAGGAAACCCCTTCAATTTTCTCGGCGATTAAACCGGCGATCTCAGGGGCATCCCCTTCAGCGGCAGTGGCGCTATAGGTGACGCTGTACTCCATATCTGCTTCTGGCTCAGAGGGTTTAAAGTTCTCCAGGTCATCAAGGCTGAATTCATTGATCCCGGCCCTGGTCTTCGAGCCTTTCAGCTCGGCGGTATAGGCCTTGCCTGACGCATCGGTCAGCGTCACGGTGACCTTCTCTGCTTCGCCGCCGAGTGCAAACTTCAGTGGCTTATCGGCATTGATGGAATTCTGGCTCCAGGTGACTTTCTGTTCGCCCTCAACCATCACCTCACGGCCCACCCAGGAGGCGGAACTCATCTGCTGCATGCTCAGCAGCAGCCCCCCGACGGAGTTGACCGTTTTATTCAGGTTCTCAACGCCAGCGGCGGTATTGAACTGCGCCAGCTGTGACGTCAGCTGGTTGTTATCCATCGGGTTAGTCGGGTCCTGGTTCTGCATCTGCGCCACCAGCAGCTTCATAAAGCTGTCGGTCAGTTCGGAGGCGCTGCTGCCGGTGCCGACACCGTTATTGCTGTTATTGTTTACGGAAGAAACTGCCATAAATTATCCTTACTGGCCGAGTGATAATGTTTTCAACATCAACGACTTCGCTGAGTTCATCACTTCGACATTGGCCTGATAGCTGCGGGAGGCGGAGAGCGTGTTGACCATTTCATTCACCACATTGACGTTCGGCATGCGCACGTAGCCCTGCGGGTCCGCCAGCGGATTGCCCGGCTCATACACCAGCCGATCCGGCGCGGTGCTCTCCACCACCTCACCGATTTTCACCCCACCGATATCGCCTCCGGCATGGGTATCCACCTCAAAAGTGACCTGACGGGCGCGATACGGCTGCCCGTCCGGCCCGGCCACGCTGTCGGCGTTGGCCATATTGCTGGCGCTGACGTTCAGTCGTTTTGACTGGGCAGTCATTGCCGAGCCTGAAATATCAAAAACGCTAAATAACGACATTTTTATGATTCTCCCTAAGCGAGGACGCTCATCATTTTTTTAATATCCGCACCGAGGAAGGTCAGGCTCGACTGATATTTCACGCTGTTATCGGCAAAGCTGATACGCTCGCGGTCCATATCGACGGTATTACCATCAGCACTGGGTTGATCCGGAATGCGGTACAGCAAACTGGCATCGTCAAAAACCTTGCCCTGCGCCTCAATATGGCGATGAGAGGTTAATGACAGTGACACCGGTGATTTCGCCATTGACTGATTCGCCAGCGAGTTTTTTAACTGTTGTGAAAAATCGATATCGCGCGCCATATAGCCGGGCGTATCGGCATTGGCAATATTCGATGCCAGCACTTCCTGCCGACGCGAGAGTAAACTCAACGCCTCCTGCTGAAAGCGAAACGCATCATCAAGTTTATTGATCATCGAAGTTTGGCCTCGCGCCTGAAAAATTTAACCGTCATATTTTAGCCAGCGCAGTTCAAATATTACACTGCAAAGAACTGACAGAAATAAGCGCTTTTAGCGGGTTAAATTTTCCGACGAGATATATCAAATAACGACACCGTTAATTGGCGACAGAAGTGCCTGTATTTAGCGCAATAACATCCGCAACAGTTAGTTTATAATTTAATCATCAGCCACTGAGTTGGCATTATTTATACCCGGCAACCAGAGAACTTAATTATTATGTTTTTCCGTTCCTCTTTTCTGCTGCTGACGCTGTGTCTTAGCACCTCGCTGTATGCCAGCACCCAGGCACTTTCTGCCAGCGAGCAGCGCCTGTTGACAACCATTAACGGCCTGCTTAACAAAGGTCGGCCAACAGGTGAGAACCGTAATCTGGTGCAGGTCGCGACGCTGTTAAGCCCGGCGAGGCAGCTGTCTGCACTCTGTGCCGAACCGGTGCTGACCCTGGCGGGGAATGAGCGCCGCCTGGTCGGGCGGCGCAGCGTGGTGGCAACGTGTGGCGCGCGGCGCCACTACCTGACCATTCAGGTGCGGGCGCAGGGGACCTGGTGGCTGGCGAAAAACCGCCTGGCAGCGGGCAGCCGGGTTTCCGCAGGCGATATTGAACCGTTCACCGGCAGCCTTGAGCACCAGCCCGATGGGATTATTTTTGATGCCGCAGAGATCATCGGTCAGATAACCACGCGCGCCGTTGCGGCAGGCAGCCCGCTGCGTCAGAACCAGCTGCGCCAGCACTGGCGGCTGCGCAATGGGCAGACGGTGGATATTGTGGCGCAGGGAAAAGGCTTTCGTATTCGCAGCGCGGGCAAGGCGCTGGCTAACGCCGCGGTGGACGATATGCTGAAAGTGCAGACCCGTTCCGGGCAGACCGTCAGCGGTAAAGTGACCGCTGACGGCCAGGTGGTGATTTTTCTGCAAGAATAATTTTAGTTTCTCGCGCAATCACCGATGAGAAGGTTATAAGCAGTCACTTTTTCCCTTTACCAGGCGAGATTCACCATGAGCATTGACCGTACCCCCCCCGCTGCTGCCGTTAACGCCATTGCTGCCACTCAGGATATGCGCATTCGTCATCCTCAGCAGGAAGCAGAAAGCGCGCGCGTGCAGGCGAGCGGCGATGACAAAACCGACGTGAAGCTGAGCGCGCTGACCCAGCAGATGAAAGCGGACACCCACGGTGACATCGACTATGCGCGTGTTGCTGCGGTACGTGCCGCCCTGGACGCCGGCGAGCTGCCCATTGAACCGGAAACGATTGCCCGTTCGCTGGTGATGGATATCTTTCAATTTAATTAAACACTGAGCCCGTTAAGCCATGGACAAGCTGTATCCGATATTGTCACAAATGAAAACGTCGTTGAGCGAGCTGGAGGCGATCATGATTGAGGAAGTCAATCAGCTGAATCGCCCCCAGATTAATCCTGTTTCACTCCAGGTATTAACGGACAATAAAAGCCAGCTGCTGTCGACCATTCAGTATTACGACGAGCTGCGTCGTCAGGAAGAAGCCGAGCGTAACATTGCCGCCCCCTATCGTCAGCAGGGTAAATTATTTAGCTGCTGGCAGCAGGTTACCGAACAGATCCAGGCAACCAAAGATCTGAACGGCAAAGTTGAAGAGCTGCTGAATATCCATATGAAAAAAAATCAGCAGCTGAAGAAAGTGGTGGATAGCGTCAACGGTAATAATATTTACGGCGCTGCGGGTGAATCCCACAGTGCGCCAACCGCACGCGCCTATAACATCAGCGTCTGAACATCCCTTTAGCATTTACCTTGTGACTATTCGCCAGCGCGCCGCTGGCTTTTTTTTGTCTGAAAATGGATCAAAAACGCACTGCCACAACAATAAAGATCGCTGCAGCAGCGGTAACAGCAGGGAATTAACGCGTAAGGGAGGTGAAAGGCGCGGCGTACGCACTGCTGGCCGCTTTACCTTTATTCAACGTGGTCATTTCGCTACGCAGGGTGTCGAGACGTAAGCGCATCCGTTGCATCATCAGTTCTTCATTGGCCATTAGTTCAGCAATAATCTGGCGAACGTGGGTCTGCTCATCTTCACTCAGATCGTCACGATCGCAGGCGATAGCCTCACTCAGCAGCGTGGCATATTCGGTCATCGAATCAATAAACTCATCCCACTTCCCCTCGCGGGTCAGCTCCATCATATTGCTGTTCAACAGCGCCGCTTTCTGCAGCCCACAGGTCAATGTCTTATCCATAAGTCACCTGCTTTTTCGCCGGTTCGATCTCTTTCCAGGTGGTTGAGATGGTGGTCATAATCTCAATCAGATGCGGTAACTCTTCCGGTGCCTTATTGAGATTTATCAGCAGCAGATTACGCGAAACATACTCGTACAGACTCTCCAGCTCTTCGCTGATTTTGCCGCCAACCTCATGGTTCAGCGCGCAGCGCAGGCCGTTATCGATAATATTAATTGCCCGTGAGATCATCTCGCCTCTCCTGGCGATATTTCCCTGTTCAAAATAGATTTTTGCCCGGACCATGGCGTTTACCGCGCCCTCCAGCAGCATGGTGATCAGCTGATGCGGCGTTGCCCCGGTCAGCTGGCTTTCAAGCGATACCTGCGCATAGGCGCTCTGGCATGTCCTGCTATACATAGTCATCGTTTCCTGCCGGGCATCGCGCGATGCCCGGCGTTAAAAGTTAAAGCCCGGCCAGCATCGATTGCAGCTGATTGCTCATGTTGTTCATCTTGCTCATCGCCAGATCGAGGCGCTCAAAGTCTTTACGGTTACGCTCGACCACGGCATCGATCATCTTTTCCATCTGCTGAATGCGGTCGCTGACCTGGGACGTTTGATTCTGCAGCCCTTTGGTGATCTGCTCGATCACCCCTTTGACTTTCGGGATAGCATCCGCGTCACCGATGTAGGTTTTAATAATGTCCTGCATCTTGTCGGCAATCCCTGCGCTGGTGCCTTTACCGAGGAACAGGGCTTCGATTTCTGCCGGGTTTTCCTTAACTGCTGCCTCCAGCTTTTTACTGTCAATGGTCAGCTTGCCGGTAGCGGCATCTTCGGTTTTCACCTCGATACCCAGTTTAGCCAGCGAAGCAAACACATCGCTCAGCTCACTGTTGCTGCCCACCGCCACTTCACGCATATCCGCCGTCAGGCGGCGCAGCGTACTGTTGCCCATCAGCGCGCCGTTGCCCGCATTCGGTTCACCCTCTTTACCCTCTGCGGGGGGCTTCCACGCACTGGCGCTGCTCGACTCAGACAGGAAGGCGTTATACAGCTTCACAAACTCTTCGATGGCGCCTTTGAACTTGCTGGTATCGCTGGTCACCGAGAGGTTTTCATAGACAAATTTCATCGGGTCATCTTTGTCTTTTTCAGAGACCTGCTGCAGCTCCAGCGTGATGCCGTCGATCGCGTCGGTAATGGTGTTGCTGCTGCGGGTGAGCTTGACGCCATCAATCACCACAATGGCATTCTGTGCTTCAACCGTGGTATCCATTTTGCCTGCGGGTGGCTTAGCGGCTGCCGGGTCAAAGTTCAGCACATCACCCAGTTTATTGTCCCCTTCGACTTCGACTTTGATCTGGCCTTCATCCCCGGTTTTCTTCGAGGTCATTACCAGGGTAAATTTGCCGTCCTCGGTCGGGCGCACTGAGGCAGTGACATCGCCTTTTTCCTGATTAATTTTTTTGGCAATCTGTTCCAGCGAGGTTTGATCCTTCGCCAGCTCAATCTCCATTGGCTCCCCGTCACCGACGCTGATCTTCAGCGTGCGCTTATCCACACTTTGATCGCCAAGATTGTCCGTGCGGCTGCTCTGCGCCCCGGTACCAATTTTGTGCGCACGCGCCAGCTGCTCAACGTAGACTTCATAGCTGTCCGGCTGCGCGCCGGAAGTGGCGGTAGCTTTAAACGCTTTATTGGTGCCGACGGTCACGCCGTGGAAACCATCGTCGCCAATCTTTTTCAGATTTTCGTTCAGCGCCGACAGCGAACTGGAGATTTTCCCCCAGGAGGACACCTGATTATTAAATCCGGTTTTCTTTTTGGTATACGGATCCAGTTTAGACTGCTCGGCTTTTTTAATCTGCTCAAGCATATCGGCAAAATCAATGGTCCCACCAGAACCCAGTCCTGGAATTGCAAACCCGGCCATTCTACTCTCCTGCTCGTAGGGTTAATTTGTTATCACATAAATAGCCATCGGATATTTTTCACTTTAGTTTAATTTTTTACAGTTCTGGCGACAACAGCCTCATCCCTTATCTGACACAGGTGCCATCTGTTCTGCGCTTTGAATGGCGTATAAAGGAAAGTCACTTAACCAAAGCCGATAATTAGCCTCAACCATGAAGCTAATTAGAGGATTTGAACTTTTTCGCAAAAAAAATTTCAGTCATTTTTAATTCACACCGATAGCTAAGTTATGCGCAACAACGTACGACGCATAAGTTAATAGCACTTAATTTAGCCCAACCCATTTATGAGGATTTAAATATGGCCCAGGTCATTAACACCAACTCACTGAGCCTGATGGCTCAGACTAACCTGAACAAATCACAGGCTTCTCTGGGTACCGCTATCCAGCGTCTCTCTTCCGGCCTGCGTATTAACAGCGCCAAAGACGATGCAGCGGGTCAGGCTATCACCAATCGCTTCACTGCCAACATTGAAGGCATGACTCAGGCGGCACGTAACGCCAACGACGGTATCTCCCTGGCGCAGACCACTGAAGGCGCGCTGAACGAGATCAACGACAACCTGCTGAACATTCGTCGTCTGTCCGAGCAGGCACTGAACGGCACCAACTCAGAATCTGATAAAAAATCCATCCAGGAAGAAGTCACCGCGCGTCTGGCTGAAATCGGCCGTATCGCCAAAGACACCGAGTTCAACGGCGTGAACGTGCTGGACGGCTCCACCTCTTCTCTGCAGATTCAGATTGGCGCGAAAGATGGCCAGACCATCGGTATCGACCTGCCAGCCATGGACCTGGAGAAACTGGGTCTGGATAAGTATACGGTGGTGAGCGCGCTGGAGAGCAAGTACGTCAAACCAACGCTGAGCGCTGCAGGTAATGCTGTCGCCGCAACTGCTGATATCGGCAATCCTGAGAGCGCAACCGGATTTAAGCTTGATGCGGTTGCAATGGGTAAAATTGCAACTGAAGTTGGTGCCGCTGGCGCAGCAAGAGTTGAGCTTTTCAGCGTCGACGATGGTAAGGGCGGAACTCAGTACTACGCCTACGATTTAGATAAAGATGTGGCAACTCAAATCACCATGACCGCGGATGGATTAGGTGCACCTGAAACCACTCCGGGTGCTGGCGATGAAGTGATTGGCCAGATGGCTACCGTTACAGCAGGAGAAACGCTTTCCAATGTCGACTCCGATATCCTGAAAAACGGCGTTAGCGCCCTGGAAGGTAAAGCACGCGATTACGCAGTGGGTAAAGAGATCACTCTGGCCAGCGGCGGTACTCACACCCTGGAAGCCACCGATCTGGATGCTGTCGTTGCAGCGCTCGGTGGCACCGCAACAGCGGACAACACCCAGCTGATCGGTCTGGAAGATAAGTCGGGCAATATGACTTATTATGCGGTGAGCACTGCTGCCGATGGCAGCCAGATTGGTGCAGAAGTCACGCTGGATGATACCGGCGCGGGCTTCACTGCAGTGAAAGCCGCTGATATGAGCGTGAAAGATCTGCAAAAAATGGAAGAGCTGCATGGGGGCGCCGGCGTTCTGGCGACCATGGATGCTGCCCTGGCACAGGTTGACAGCTTCCGCTCTGGTCTGGGTGCGGTGCAGAACCGTTTCAACTCGATCATCAGCAACCTGAACACCACCGTGAATAACATGACCGAATCGAAATCACGTATCCTGGATGCGGACTTCTCTTCTGAAGTGTCTGCCATGAGCCGTGCCAACATCCTGCAGTCAGCCGGTATCACTGTGCTGTCCCAGGCGAACCAGGTTCCACAGAACGTGCTTCAGCTGCTGCGTTAATTCGCGTTAAGTTTCCAGCCCATCCTGTCAATTCTGGGCTACAGCCCTCCCCTTTGGGGAGGGCTTTTTTATACGTGCGCTAAGTACCATTAATTAACTGAACACCTCACCACTCCCACGCCCTCCTTTCTGCCTATTAATCACTATTAACAAAGTTGAATCTCCTTCGCTCATAGCAGAATATTCAATGTTCATTTGCTAATTAACAAGCATTTACAAGATTAATAACTCTGGCAACCATCGCGACTTTTGGCCATATGTGGTGCATAATACGCTGTGAAATTAATAAATTAACAGAAAGAAGCAGCCTTTCCATTACTATTAAAACATTAACAATGCTAAATACAGCAAACGTTTCAGGCCTGGCGCCCCTTTCCCTTACCAGGAAAAATCCTAATACTTTCAATTAAATCAATAGCTCACTAAATATAATAACTCTTAAAGAAGATTCGTCACTCTTATGCATAACACTATCGCCATTGGCACCTCGCTAAAACTCGATCGGCGTACCCGCACGCTGTCGAACACTAAAGATGGGAACAGCGTCACGCTGCCTGCTTCTGCCTGCCGCTGCCTGAAAGCCCTGGTGGAGGAGAAAGAGAACGTCCTGTCCTACGAACAGCTGATGGATATCGGCTGGCGCAACGCCGGGGTCGAAGTCACCGAAAACAGCGTCCGCGTGATGATCACCAAAATCCGCCGCGCGCTGGGGGCGCTGAAGGTTGACGATCGCATCCAGCTGGTTGCGGTTACCCGCAGCGGCTATCGCCTGATCGTCAATAAAGAGGCGGTGGTGGTTCCCGCTGCGCCCCCCGCAAAGGTCATTACTCCCCAGGCCACTCCACCCATCCCGCCAGCAGATGCCCCACCGCCACTGCCGCCCCCGGTCGCGCCCGCATCGGGAGAAAAAACGGCCGTGTGGCCACGCCGTCTTCTGGCCTGTGCCGTCGGGGGGTTACTGGGCTGGCTGGCAGTGTTGATCATCAGCGGGTATTTTAAATTTACGCCGCAGCGCACCGACTTTATACGCTGGCAAGGGGAGGCAATACCGCCCGAGACCGAAGTGTGGGTTCCGCAGGGGGAGCTGTCAGCCGCACAGCAAAAAACGGTAGTCCAAACGCTTCAACTCTATGCACTTTATGCCAGCAGTTATGAAACTGATGCCGAAAAAGCGCGCTTCCTCTACATCACTATTGGCCAATCCCCCCGTCATATGGGGCTGATTGCCTGTGCTATCCCGCTGCGAACCTCGGAGAATAATTGTGAGTCGTATTATTTTACCAAACGTTAAATCCTCCACCCTGCTGTGGTCTGGCGGGAGCTTCATGCTAGTACTGCTATTCTTCTGGGTGAAAGAGGTGATGTTTTATCCTTTGAAAGATAGCTGCGTGGCGCCGGTATCCTACTATTCCATTGATGACAATAACCACTGGACCGTAGCCCGTGGCGTTTATCACTCCTATCGTGAAGGGCTGTCAGAGGTGCGTACCGTGTATAACGGCACCATCCAGCACTACTCCAGCGGAATGCCATCAATGCGGGCAGTAACGGTGCTGCGCGAAGTGATTACTGAGGCACAACTGAGACAGAATCGCCTGCACAGCACGGTGCTGGAACAGAGCCGCAAGCTGGGCGATCAAAGCAGCGATCAACAGGTCTTACTGTACGTTTTCCCGCATATCAAGCCCGGTGAAAATAGCACCCTCTGGATCTATCTGTTAAATGGCTTAGCCATCGCGACAGGCAGTGAAACCACACCGCGTACGCTCTGTGTTAACTGACGATCGGTGGTATCACCGCTAATTGGCTCCATTCCTGCCCGCTTTACGCGCTAAAGGTCGGGGCACATATCGCTTAAAATACCTGCCAATCGGACACTGATGAGAACAGCGATGGAAAGGTTGAATCCGGGTTATTACAGCGGTGCGCAGTTAAGGGAGATCGGCTTCAAGTCGGCAGGGGAAAATGTGCGGGTAGCGAAAAACTGCACCATCGTCGGGCCAGGTAATATTAGCCTGGGTGACAATGTCAGAATTGATGGTTTTACCACTATCATTGCGCCCGGAGAGGGATATTTAACGCTGGGTAGTTACATTCATATCGGCAGTCACTGCACCCTGCTTGCCAGTGCGGGGATCGCAATGCGCGATTTCTCCTGTCTGTCGCACGGCGTCAGGCTTTATACCAAAAGCGACGATTACAGTGGGCAGTTTATGACTAACCCTATGGTTCCGTCGCACCTCACCAACGTGACATCCGCCCCCATCGTCATTGGCCGCCATATCATAGTTGGCTCGCAGGCCAGCATTATGCCTGGCTGCTATCTTGCCGATGGCAGCGCGATCGGCGCCAATTCCCTCGTCACCAAAGATTGTGAGGAGTGGACAATTTATGCCGGTTCCCCCCCCAGAAAGATCAAGGAGCGCAAGCGTAACCCGCTGACGCTGGAAAAATTCATTACCGCGCCAGCCCGATAGTTCTGGCGCGCTACGACTATGCCGCCGTGTCTTTCGCAGCATAGCCTCTGATGATACCGATAATAACCTCAATAACATCCTGCTCCAGCCCCGGATAGAGCGGCAGGCAGATCACGCGATCGGCAGCCCGGTGCGCATTCGGCAGATTTTCAGGATTGGCCCCGGCCGAGTGACGGTAGATATGGAAGCTGCTGATCAGCGGATAGAAGTAGCGGCGTGGGATAATATTCTGCGCAATCAACGCCTCGTAGAGCGCATCGCGGCCTAACCCATATTCAGCTTCGACCACCAGGGGAAAATACGCATAGTTCCAGGCCACGTTTTGCGGCAGCGGGGGGATGTGAATGCCCTTCACTCCGGCCAGCCCCTGACGGTAGATGGCATCCAGCGCCGCGCGCTGGCCGATCGCATGTTCGATATGCTCCAGCTGCAGCAAGCCATAAGCCGCCTGCAACTCGTTCATTTTGCCATTAATCCCCGCCGCCACCACGGTGGTCTCATCAGCAATACCAAAGTTTTTTAACAGGTCAATACGCCGCTTCATGCTGGCGCTGTGGCTGATAATTGCCCCCCCTTCAATGGTGTTGAACACCTTGGTAGCGTGGAAACTCAGCACCGACAGATCGCCCTCCAGCAGCACGCTGCGCGAGTTATGCCGTACGCCAAAGGCGTGGGCGGCATCATAAATCACCTTCAGGCCATACAGGTCAGCGATCTGCTGAATGCGCGCGCTGTTGCAGGGAATGCCGTAGCAGTGCACCGGCATGATCGCCGTGGTGTTGGCGGTGATCGCCTGCTCAATTTTTTCCGCATCCATATTAAACCCGCCCGCTTCGGTATCGACAAATACCGGCGTCAGGCCATTCCACAGCAGCGAATGGGCGGTAGCAATAAATGAGTAGGGTGTAGTGATCACCTCGCCGGTTATGCGCAGTGCCTGCAACGCGGTCAGCAGGGCAATAGTACCGTTGGAAAACAGGCTGATATGCTCTACACCGAGGTGATCTGCCAGCGCGCTTTCCAGCTGCTGATGATGTGGGCCGTTGTTGGTTAATACCCGGTTATCCCAGATCTGCTCCAGATACGGAATAAACTCGGCCAGCGGCGGCATCAGCGGTCGGGTGACATAGGTTTATTTATCCAGTGACATATCTTACTGCTCCTCCCAACGATGCTCATCTTCAATAAACAGTGCGCTGGGAACCTCACCTGCCAAATGACGCTGCCAGACGGTCTCGATCATCTTTTCAAAGTAGTAAGCATTATGGCTGTGGCTGGCTTCACGCTGTTTGATACGTGCGCGCAGCGACTGACGAATGGCGCTGAGATAGTCATAGCGCCGATCGAGTTCAATCACCTTAGCGGCGTACTCATCCAGGCTGGCTGTGACGAATTCGCCGAGGTTGAAGGTTTTCATCGTTGCCGCCGTAGTACGGGAAACGGCAGATCCTTCCGTCGTCGTCACCAGAGGCACGCCCATCCAGCTGGCGTGCTGTGCGGTCGTTCCGGCTGAATAAGGGTGTGAATCCAGCAGAATATCGACCTCATTGTGCATAGCCAGGTAGTCAGCAAAGCTCTGCTTCATACGAAAATCCAGCTGCTCAGGATTAACGCCGCGCCGGATCATTTCCACTCGATAGCTGTCGACCATCCGTTCATCGTCCATATAGGCGAACAGCAGTCGGGCATGTGGCAACGTACGCAGGATTTTGGCCCAGCAGTCGAGGATTGCTGGCGTCAGTTTTTGCGGCCGGTTGAAATTACCCAACGTCAGATAGCCATTTTTCAACGCCGGCAGTTTACCCACTTCCGGCGCCGCTGTGCTGTATTCAAATATTTTTGCCGAAGGCAGGGAGACTAATTTTTCCGTAAAGATCGCATCCAGCTCACCGGGTGCCATTAAATGATCGTGGGCAATGTAATAATCCATCTGCTGCAGCCCGGTGGTGCCGACGAATCCAATCCATGACATCTGTAGCGCAGCGGGTTTCAGTGCAAAGGTCAGCAGGCGGTTACCTTCGGTAAAGCCAGAGAGATCGATTAGCACGTCTATGTTATCGCTGGCAATTTGCTGCGCCAGTTCCAGCGCGCTGAGGGCCGCGACGCTGCGAAACACTGTCGCGCTTTCGCGATATTGCTGGGTGATCCGATCCTCTCTGCCCGTTGCATAAGCATACAGTTCATAGCGGTCGCGATTGATGCTGTGCCACACCGGGTAAATAAAATGATGAACCGGGTGCCCTCTTAAATCCCCTGAAACGAAGCCAATACGGATTTTATCCCTGCAGCCCGAAGGAGTCTGTGCGCTTCGCGCCAGCATAGTGCTTTGCGCCCACTGGCTGGCCAGCACGCCAAAGTCGACGTGGGCATGGAATTTTTCTTCCGCACTGAGAACGGCATCATGGGACAAAAGAAACAGGTAAAGCGCATGGCTATTTAGCCGATTAATAGCGCCCATCGGTAATGCCAGCGCCTGCGTGCACAGCGCTTTTGCCTCTTCCATCCGCCCGGTATGGCTATACAGGGTGGCGAGACGTAACAGGCTGATGCTGTTTTTCGCATCATGTTTTAAGGAAGCCTGCAGGCACTGCTCCTCGCGTATTTTATCGTCGATTGCGTTGTAGCAGCTGGATAAATCCAGCCAGCGCTCGCCGTTTTTGTCATCCTGTTTTAACAGCTGCTGAAACAGTAATCGTGGGGTAGATGATTTTGCCTCAAGGCTGGTCAGCACCCGCGCCAGCGAATTCAGCACGGAGTGCAGATCGCCGCCCTGCCCAAGCCTTCTCGCCAGCAGCGTCAGCGCCGTTTCGTTATCTCCCGCCTTATTGCAGGCCGCGGCCGCCAGCATCAGTAAGGTACTGTCCGTGGGGTGCTCTATCAATAGCCCGGCAATATCCTCGCGGGCTTGCTGAATATGCCCTGCATTGAGCAACTGCTGGGCTTTAGCGGCTTTTTTGGGGTTCACGCTGACACGCGGTTTTATTGCTCGCAGGCTACGTTCCATGCTGGCTGATAACAAGCCGCCCTGCTCTTCTGCACTGGTGGCCAGCAGAAATGCGCGCATGGCGCCCTCAACCAGGGTTCGATCGCCACAGGCAATGATGCGCTGCCAGAAGTGTGCCCAGCTGGTAGCGCTGCCAATAAGCAGGCCTTTGCCCGCCAGTTCAATGGCGTATCTTGCATCCCTCAAAATATCCGGGTGGTGCCATCGCTGCCACGCCGCAAACTCTTCACGCTTAAACGCCAGCCGCTCCCCCCACCCGTTGGTGCGGGCGCAGTAAGCGCCGTCGGCCACTTCCGTGGTGCTGAAATCACAGGTCAGCCTCAGCTCACCCTCGGCACGGTTATAGGGTGACGGCGCGGCGCTGAGATACAGCGATGGCGGCTTATTGAGGAACAGCTCTTCCAGCGCGGCCATCATCCTTTTGCGATGGTCGACCGGGTTTTCTGGTTCCAGCGTCAGCTGGATGAGTTGTTCCGTGCTGAGACTGCGCGGCCAGGCGGCGCTCAGCCAGTCGAGCAGGCGGCGAATATCCGGGTTGCTGGTATTAACCATTTCGCCGTAGCGCGTAATGCGCTGGTTTTCATCCCCGGTCAGTGCACAGCTCGCCGCCCAGTGCATCGTCATGAGCTGGCTAAGATCCGGTCGGTGACTGAAAAGCTGAGCGGATTTCCCGCTAATCAGCAGGCTAAAGCGCTCGCTGCGCTGCACGGCAAAATCGAGGTACTGCTGCGCCTGCAGTGCGCTGCTGCCTGCCGCAACCGTCTGGTGCAGCAGCGCGATCTGAGCGCCGTAGTGGGCAGCCAGCTCTGACTGCGGCACCACATCGCCCAGCAGCTGAAGCCGTTCGGCATCCACCCGCTGCGCGAAATCGCTCAGCAGACAGGCGTCCTGATTCTCTTCCAGATACTGCGCGAGCAGCTCAGCATCGCTCAGCTTCTGTGCCGCCGCCGCAGCCTCTTTCACGTCAATGCTGGCGTCCGCCATCGCCATAAAGCTCAGCATCGCTCTGGCGCTGGCCAGCCACGCCTGCTCGCTCTGCGCCGCCGCGCAGTGGAAGGCAATCGCCTGCTGCAATACCTTCTGGCTTCTGGCTCCCGGCAGCGTGTTCCAGCGCACGGCAATCACCCCGCTATCGCTGAGCTGGCGCTGACACCAGTTGATCAGTGCGCTGCGGGCGCTGTTATCCAGCAGGGTATACATTGCCGGGATAATAATATAATCGAAGCGGCCGACGTCTATTGACAGCAGATCCTGCAAGCCCAGGCAGTAAAGGTGCAGATTATTCAGTTTAGCCTGGCGGGCATTATTCTGCGCCGCCTCGATGCGCTGCGCATCAATATCCACGCCCACACAGGTTGATTGTGGATAAATCGTGGCGTGACGAATTAAATTAGCGCCATTTCCGCAGCCAATTTCCAGAATAGCGGCAGTGGAAATATCGGCGACGCTGAACGTATACAGTCGTGCCGCCGCTGCAATTGCGGCCGGGGAGTGATGCCAGGAGGTATATAAGCTTGCCAAAATAATATCCTGAGTGAGTGTTATCCTGGGTGCGCAGAGCAACCCTTGGAATAAGAGTAAGAATATGACTATGGGAAAATTTTACCATTTGGCGGGAAAAGTCGACGTGCAGATAAGCTCACAAAATTAGCGATAATTAATCCCTTCCCCGATAGTTAAGCCAGAGCGTGAATTAAGGCGGCCATATTATCAAATACCCTCGCCATCAGCCGTTCGATAAACGGCGCGAGGGTTTGCGAAATCAGCGACAGCGCCATCATGCCGACGGTCAGCGTCAGCGGGAAGCCAATCACGAAGATCGACAGCTGCGGCGTCATACGGTTAAGCAGGCCGAGGATAAAGTTAATGCACAGCAGCAGCGCGATAATCGGCAGCCCGAGCATCAGCCCCTCCTGAAAAATCATCCCGGCCTGATTGACCAGCAGATAAAAACCTCCCATATGTAGCGGAGCATCATCCACCGGCAGCTGCTGGAAGCTCTCAGCGACCATGGCAATCAGCCACAGATGGCCGTTAAACACTAAAAACAGCAGCGTCACCAGCAGGTTGAGGAAGCGTGAGATCACCGGAATATTCCCGGCATTAGGGTCAAAGAAGGTGGCGAACGACAGGCCCATCTGCATACCGATCATCTCCCCGGCCATCTTCACCGCGACAAACAGCAGCTGGATCGACAGCCCTAACGCGGCGCCGATCAGCACCTGCTTTGCCACTGCCCAGACGCCCTGCACCGAATACAGCGCGATCTGGCTATCCGGCAGCTGGCCGCCAATCAGCGCGGCGATCAGAATCGAAAGCCCGACGCGCACGCGCACGCTGACGCCCTTCTCACTAAAGACTGGCGCCACGGTTAACAGCGCGGCAATACGCACCATAATCAGGAAATAGTGGCTGAGCAGCTCATAGATCTGCGGCAGGGGAACGGAAAAGGCCATCAGCCGATAACTGACGGAATGTTGATAATCAGCGCGCGGGTGTATTCGATAAAGTTACGCATCATCCACGGGCCGAGGATCACCGCAATGCCGACAATCACCAGGATTTTGGGAATAAAGGTCATGGTCATTTCGTTGATCTGCGTGGCGGCCTGCAAAATACTGATAATCAGGCCGGTGGCCAGCGCGGCCAGCAGCAGCGGCCCGGCCACCATCAGGCCGAGTTTGATCGCCTGGATGCCGAGGTTCATAACGCTTTCAGGAGTCATTACGGGTTACCTAACTGTAGAAGCTCTGCGCCAGCGAGCCCATTAACAGGGTCCAGCCGTCAACCAGCACAAACAGCATCAGTTTAAACGGCAGCGCAATGGTGGCGGGCGGCACCATCATCATCCCCAGCGCCATCAGAATACTGGCGATCACCAGGTCGATAATCAGGAACGGGATAAAGATGGTGAAGCCGATCTGGAAGGCGGTTTTCAGTTCGCTGGTGATAAATGACGGCACCAGAATGCCCAGCGGCACCTCTTCCGGCGTGTTGAACTCCCCGGCTTTGGCGATCTGTGCAAACATCGCGAGGTCGTTTTCCCGCGTCTGGTCCAGCATAAAGGCCTTCAGCGGCTTGATGCCCTTCTCCAGCGCCACTTCCATGGTGATCTTATCTTCCTGCAGCGGCTGCCAGGCTTCATCGTAGATCTGGTTAAACACCGGCGACATCACGTAAAAGGTCAGGAACAGCGCCAGCCCGACCAGTACCTGGTTTGGCGGCGCCGTCGGGGTGCCGAGCGCGTTACGCATCAGCCCGAGCACGATAACAATGCGGGTAAAGCCGGTCATCATCAGCAGCAGCGCGGGCAGGAAGGTCAGCGAGCTGAGCAGCACCAGCGTCTGCACCGGCAGCGTCCAGCCGCCGTCGCTCTGCGGGTTCGCCAGGGTGATATCGCCGTTGGCCGCCAGCGCGCTCGCGGCAGGCAGCAGCAGTGCGGCCAGGCCGCAGAGCAGCCGCAGCAGAGAGGTGCGCGTCATGATGCCGCGCCCCCGCGCTGTTTCTGCCTGAGCTTATGCAGCAGCTGGCCGAAACTTCCCGCGCCTGCTGCCGGAACCTCTGGCTGCTCACTGAGCGGTTTCGCCAGCGTCGCCAGGCAGACGATCTGCGTGGCCGTCACGCCCAGCACCAGACGCTGATCCTCAACGTCAATCAGCACGATACGCTCGCGTGCGCCCAGCGATTTACTGGCGACCACCGCAATCAGGCTGCCGTCGTTAAAGCGACCGGCGATGCCGCTGCGACGAGCCGCCCAGGCCAGCAGCACCATCACCAGGATAATCAGCGCCAGCGCACCGGAGACCGTCAGCAGCACCGAATCTGTCCCGCCTGTCGAGGCCGTGTTGATCATTGAGGAAGAGGTTTTCATTAGCGGCTCAGGCGGTGCATACGCTCGGACGGAGTAATAATATCGGTAATGCGGATGCCGAATTTATCGGACACCACCACCACTTCGCCCTGCGCAATCAGGTAGCCGTTAATCAGGATATCCAGCGGTTCACCCGCCAGGCCGTCAAGCGACACCACCGACCCCTGGCTCAAACGCAGCAGCTCTTTAATGGTCATTTTGGTGCGACCCAGCTCTACCGTCATTTTGACCGGGATATCGAGGATTAAATTAAGCTCATCTGAAAATTGTGGCACTGACATTGGCTGGGTCATTCCCGCTGAACTCTGCTCGCTCATCGCCTCCCCCCAAAGGTCATCCGTCTCTGAACCCGACGAGAGTTTATTGTCGCTCATGGGGAAATTACTCCTTATCAAACGTGTGTAATGCGGATTGAATCATCTGCTCTACCCGGAGAGCATATTGATTATTCACGGAGCCATATTTCGCGGTAAATACCGGCACGCCACCGACGCGGGCGGCAATAAGCTCCTGCTTATCTAAGGGGATCACATCGTCGATCTTGAGATTCATCACGTTCGACAGACGGGTATCCACATCGGCAAACTGCGCCACCAGCTCCAGCTCGGTTTCGCGCATCTGGCTGACCAGCAGGCCGCGCCACTGGGTATCTTCGTGCCCGAAGTTCTCCATCGGTGGATTACTCAGTACTTCACGCAGCGGCTCAATGGTGCTGAACGGAATACAGATATTGAACTCGCCCTTGTGCGATCCAATTTCCACCGAGAATGGCGTCGTCACCACCACGTCATTCGGTGACGAGGTGATGTTGGTAAACTTCACCTGCACTTCAGAACGGATATATTCCGTTTTGATTTTAAAAATGGTGCTCCAGGCAAACTCGTAGGCTTCCTGCGCCATGGTCAGCATGCGGTGGATCACCCGCTGTTCGGTCGGGGTAAATTCCCGCCCGTCCGCCTTGGTGGGAAAACGACCGTCGCCGCCAAACAGGTTATCCACCGCCATAAACACCAGCCCCGGCGAGAAGGCCATCAGCGAGGTGCCGCGCAGCGGATTAAGATGCAGCAGGTTCAGGTTGGTTGGCACCGGCAGGTTGCGGGCAAACTCGTGATACGGCTGGATTTTAATACTGCCGGCGGTAATATCCGGGCTGCGGCGCAGCAGGTTAAATAACCCCATGCGAAACTGGCGCGCAAAGCGTTCGTTAATAATTTCCAGCGAATGCAGACGTTCGCGGATCACCCGCCGCTGAGTGTGCGGATCGTAAGGCCTGGCCTCATGGTCGGTGACGCTGTTCAGCGGTTCATCGCTGCTTTCGCTGTCGGCATTCAGCAGGTGATCAATTTCTGCCTGGGATAGAAAGTTGTCAGACATGGTTATTACCGCAGAATAAATTCGTTAAACAGGACATCTGTGACCGAGACCGCCTGTTTAGATGCCAGAGGCTTGCTCACTTCATCTTTAATTTTGTCCATCAACTGCTGCTTACCTTCATTGGTGGACAGCTCTTCATAACTTAATTTCGACAGCAGAATCAGCAGGCGACTACGATATTCCGGCAGAAACTTTTCCAGGGTCAGCATCGAGTGTTTATCTGCCATTCGTAGTGAAACGCCGACAAACAGCACGCGGTCGCTCTCTTTTTCCGTTGGTTTGAGGCTGACGGTAAAGGTACTTAATGACTGATACAGGGGTTCTGCTTCAACAGGCTTTGGCACTGCCGCTGTTTCATCTGTATTAACGGGATTAGCCTGTAATTTTTTCATTTCCCAGAACAGGTAACCGGCAAAACCACAGGCCGCAATCATGACGATAAACATTAAAATCATCAAAAATGGACGCCGCGAACGGCCGCCCGCTGCTTTTTTATTTTTATTACTCATTGATTAAACTCTGTAATGAAAGCGCTATTCTGATTTCTGTCACATCAGATAAGGCGCGTATTGTAGTCCACTTATTCGCCAGGATAATTACCTGATGAAGTTCCATTAGTGCGGGTATTTCACCGCATCATGCAAAGGTATTTATCCCGGCAGCGGAGCTCAGATGGTGCAGCGCGATCGGCTGACTGTTTTCCTCTTCCAGCAGCGGCTCAGCGCTCCCCTGCCGCGCGTGGCCATGGCCGGATGAGCCGTTGCCCTGCGCCTGGGCGCCTGCGAAATGCGGATTATCCGCGCTGACGCTGGTCTGCCCCAGCTGGACCCCGGTTTCTGCCAGCGCGCTGCGCAGCTGCGGCATCGCCGCTTCAAGCGCATGACGCACTTGCGGATGTTCGCTGACGATATGCAGCTGCGCCTGGTTCTGCTGCAGGCGCAGGGTAATTTGCAGCGCGCCCAGCTCTTCCGGATGCAGCTTGATCTGCGCGTTATCCACGCCGTCACGGCTGAAGATTGCCAGCTGCTGGCCGAGCGACTGCTGCCATGCCGGGGTGCCAACCGGGTGCGGATTGGCGACGACTGGCGGCGCTGCCGGAGCGGGCAAGGTAATGGCGGTCAGTACCGGGCGTGGCGCCGCCATCAGCGGCGCAGCGCTGGTGCTGGAGCTATCCAGCGGCAGCAGCGCCTCGCCCTCAGCGCTGACCACCAGCGGTTTAGGGGTGTTGACGGCCAGCGCGCCGAGCTGCGGCAGGGTCGCTGGCAGAGTTTCCACCACGGCGCTCGCCGCCTGACTGAGCGGCAAGGGCTGGCGCTGCGCCGCGGGCAGCAATGGCCGCCCCTCCGCCGCCACCTCACGCAGCGGAGGGGCATCCATTACCTCTGCCCCGGCGTTTTGCGCCACCAGCTGCTGTAGCTGCCAGCCACCGGCCAGGGCTGACCGATCCGGCAACACCGCGTCAGGCGTCAGCAGCACAACCTCTGGCAGGACGGTGTTGTCATCTGCGCTGATAATCTCCGGCAGCCGCTCGTCAACCCCCTGCTCCCCGGGCTGTACTGGCAGTAATGCCACTTCAGCCAGGCGTTCCGGCAGCAGCGGCGCGTCGTCCGTCAATCCAGCCAGCAGCTGAGCGAACTGCCCCCCTTGCGCTGCTACCAGCGGCTCATCAGACCCTGTCAGCCTGCGCGCCGCACTGCCGAGCAGCGCGTTAATATCAATATTCATAGCCTGTCTCTTTTTTGCCCGGCTCGCTGCGCGAACTCGTCCATCATTTTTTGTTCATGCCGGTTTTCCGCCAGGGTGCGGGCGTCTTCACGCCGCGTCAGCAGGGTCTCAAACGCGGTGAGCCGCTGTTTGTCCTGCATCCAGCTCTGCTTCGCCTCGGTGACGTTCAGCTCGCACTGGCTGAGGTGCTGGTCGTGCTGCTTCACCACCTGATTCAGCGCTAAAATAAACGCCTGATGGTTCACCAGGTCGGCGACGCTCATGCCGCGGCTCTGCATGCCGCTGCGCAGCGACTGCTGGTATTCGCGTTCATAGCCCTCCAGCTGCTCGCCCTGGGTCAGCGCCTGCTGCCAGATCTGCTGCGCGCTGCCCAGCGCCTGGGTGGTCTGCGTTAACTTCTCTGCGGCCATCTCACGCAGCATGACCATCGGATTTTGGCTTTTCATCGGCTTAGTCTCTATGCGGTGATATCAGGAAACAGCTGCGCCAGCGCGCTGACGGCCCGGTGGTAATCGCAGCTTTCGTGGATCGCCTGGTGCAGATACGCTTCCATCGCCGGATAGTGCTGGATAGCCTGGTCGAGCAGCGCATCGCTGCCCGCCACGTAAGCGCCAACGCTGACCAGGTCACGGTTGCGCTGGTAACAGGAGAGCTGCTGCTTAAAGGTCTGTACTTGGCGGTACTGCGGGTGCGGGATCAGCTCGGTCATTGCGCGGCTAATCGACGCTTCAATATCGATTGCCGGGTAGTGCCCGGACTCCGCCAGACGGCGCGACAGAACAATGTGGCCGTCGAGAATGGCGCGTGCCGAGTCGGCAATCGGGTCCTGCTGATCGTCGCCTTCGGTCAGGACGGTGTAAAACGCGGTGATGGAACCGCCGCCGGGCATGCCGTTACCGGCCCTTTCCACCAGCGCGGGCAGGCGGGCAAACACGGATGGCGGATAGCCTTTGGTCGCCGGGGGTTCGCCGATCGCCAGCGCCACCTCACGCTGCGCCATGGCGAAGCGCGTCAGGGAATCCATAATCAGCAGCACGTTAAGGCCGCGATCGCGAAAATCTTCGGCAATGCGCGTGGCGTACACCGCGCCCTGCATGCGCAGGATCGGTGACACATCCGCCGGGGCGGCAATCACCACCGCACGCTGGATCCCCTCTTCACCGAGGATATTTTCAATAAAGTCTTTCACCTCACGCCCGCGTTCGCCGATCAGGCCGACGACGATAACGTCAGCATCGGTGAAGCGTGCCATCATGCCGAGCAGCACGCTTTTCCCCACACCGGATCCGGCAAACAGCCCCATGCGCTGGCCGCGCCCGACGGTCAGCAGGCCGTTAATCGCACGTACGCCAACATCGAGCACTTTTTTGATCGGGTCACGGTGCAGCGGGTTAAGCGGCTGGGTAAACAGACTGGCGCAGTCGGTTTTCAGCGGCGCCGGGCGCCCGTCCAGCGGGCGGCCCTGGGCGTCCAGCACCCTGCCGAGCAGCTGCGGCCCGACCGGCAGCTGTTTGCCGACCTCTTCGGACTCCGGCGCGTAGACGCGGGCGCCGGGCAGGATGCCATCGACGTGCTCCAGCGGCATCAGGTACAGCACCTGATCTTTGAAGCCGACCACTTCACTTTCCACCGGCACCACGCCGTGACGGGTTTGACGCTCAACAATGCACAGCGCGCCAATCGGCAGCTTCAGCCCGACCGCTTCCATCACCAGCCCGGTGGCGCGCGTCAGCCTGCCGTACTGGCGAAACGGCGCGATATCGCCGATGCGCGTCTCGACGCGATCGATCGCGTCAAGCCAGCGTTGCAGATGCGCTGTCATGCGGATAGCTCCTCGTGCGCCAGCTGGCACAGCTTCTGCCAGCGGGTTTCTAAGGTGGCATCCAGCTCCACTTCGTCGGTCAGAATGCGACAGCCGCCCGGGAGCAGCTGGCTGTCGGTATGCAGCTCCCAGCCCATCGCGCTTAACGTCTCGCCGAGCGCCCCTTCAATCAGCGGACGATCGTCCGGGTGGATCATCAGCCGGATTTTGCCGTTCAGCAGCGGATCCTGGCGCATCAGCTGTTTAATCTGCTGCTGCAGCTGGGTATTGCTGCTGCCCTGCTCGCTGCCGTGCAGGCTCTGTACCGCCTGCAACGCCAGCTGCACCAGGCGGCTGGGAATCAGGCTGTCGAGGCTATCCAGCGACAGCTTAAAGGAAGCGATCCACGTTTCAACACCCTTCAGCGCCGCCTGCTGCGCGCTCTGAGCCTCACTGATGCCCTGCGCGATGCCGGCTTCATGCCCGCTGTGGAATCCGGCTTCATAGCCCTGCTTTTTGCCCTCTTCCTGGCCCTGGGTCAGACCCTGGTTGTACCCCTGCTGCTCCGCCTGCTTGCGCAATCGTGCCAGTTCGGCTTTGAACTGGGCATCGCTGGCCGGGTTGCTGGTGACCGGCAGCGGCTCCAGGGGCACGCTTTCCGTGGCCAGTAAATTGTCCGGCTTCCAGCTGCGCCACTGCGGTTTATTCTGCTCATCAGACGTAGGCATCGTCGCTGCTCCCAATCAGAATTTCGCCGGTTTCGGCCAGGCGACGCACCACCAGCAGCACAGTTTTCTGTTCTGCCTCGACCTGCGACAGGCGCACCGGCCCCCGGGAAGCGAGATCCTCGGCCATCAGGTCCGCCTGGCGGCGTGACATATTGCGGAAGAACTTGTCGCGCAGCGCCTCGTTGGCCCCTTTCAGCGCGATCAGCAGGGTCTCGCTTTCGATCTCCTGCAGAATGCGCTGGATGCTGCGGTCTTCGACATCCACCAGATTTTCGAACAGGAACATTTCGTCGATAATTTTCTGCGCCAGCTCGCCGTCGAAATCGCGTACCGCGTTGATCGCCGCCTCTTCCTGCTGGGATTTCATCAGGTTGAGGATCTCTGCAGCCGGACGCACGCCGCCCATTTTGCTGCGCTTGAGGTTCTGGCCGTGCAGCAGGTTGTTGAGCACTTCGGTCAGCTCCTGCAGCGCGGCTGGCTGCACGCCGCCAAAGGTGGCGATACGCAGCATAATGTCGTTACGCTCTTTATCATCAAACTGGCCGAGGATATCTGCCGCCTGGTTACGCTTCAGATGCACGAGGATGGTGGCGATAATCTGCGGATGCTCTTCGCGTATCAGGTCGTATACCGTTTGCGGCTCCATAAAGTTGAGCGTTTCGATACCGTTATTGCCCTGCTGGGAGTCCAGCAGATCTTCCAGCAGCGACGAAGCGCGCTCTTCGCCGAGCGCTTTCACCAGCACGCTGCGCAGGTAGTCGTTGGTGTTCAGGCTCAGCGCCGCATACTCGCCAGAGTCTTTGGCGAACTCCTCCAGCACTGCTGACATCTGGTCATGGGTAAAACCGGCCATGTTGACCATCGAGCTACTGATCTGTTTGACCTCGTGGGCGTTGAGGTGCTTAAAGACTTCGGCCGCCAGCTCATCGCCGAGCGTCAGCATGACGATGGCGCTTTTGTCACAGGCATTCATGGTTTCTGCTGCTCCTTATTCATCCACTGACGCATGACCAGGGCGATCACGCGCGGCTCCTGTTCAGCCAGTTCGCGCAGCTGCTGACTGTTCATCTCGCTGTCTACGCGGCGCTGTGCTTTGGCATGCGCTTTCATCTCCGCCGCTTTCTTCTTCTCGTCCAGTTCAAACTGGCGTACCTGCTGCTCCATCTCCATACGACGGATCGCGGTCTCCTGATGGCGCAGCCAGGTCGGCTGCACCAGCTTGCGCCACAGCACCCAGGCAATAATGGCAATCACAAGGTAGCGGGCGATGGACATCATCAGCGCCTGGAAGCTCTGCTGCTGCCACAGCGGTGGCATCACCTCGTCCTCTACGCCGTTAAAGGCGGAGTTAACGATGTTGATGCTGTCCCCGCGTGTGGCGCTGTAGCCGATGGCTTCTTTCACCAGGGTGTTGATACGCTCCAGCTCGGCGGCGGCCAGCGGGCCTGGCTTGCCCTCTTTGCCGGCAGGCAGGTAGTTAATCACCACCGCCACCGACAGCCGTTGGATCTGCCCGACGCTGGTTTTGGTGTGGATCAGGGTGCGGTCAACCTCAAAGTTGGTAGTTTCATCACTGCGGTTGTTATAAGGCTGGGCTGTTTCGCCAGCTCCGCTTCCCGCGGCTTTCGAGATAACCGTTTTGTTCTGCTCAGTCGCCCCTGCGGCGGCCGGCGTGGCGGCCGTTAGGGGTTGGGTAATTGGCGCGGTGGCCGGGGTTGGCGGCGTATTGCTCAACGCGCCCGGAACGCCGCCGGTGGTGCGCCCGTTGCCCTGCGCAGACTGGCTGGACTGACGGCTGCGGATCGCCATTTTGTCGCTGTCTGCATTCGGCTGATACTGCTCTTCGGTGCGCTCCTGCTGGGTGAAGTCCATCTGCGCGGTGACCTGGGTACGCACATTGCTGTCGCCCACCAGCGGCGCCAGCAGGCGCTGGATGCGCTGCTGATAATCGTTTTCAATCTCGTTGGTGTACTTCAGCTGTGAGGTCTGCATGCCGCGCACGCCGCTCTGCGTCAGCAGGTTGCCGCGCTGATCGACAATCGTGACGTTATCCGCCGGTAGCCCGGTGACCGCACTGGAGACCAGATGCGTAATCGCCGTCACCTGGCCGTCGTCCAGCGTGCGGCCCTGCGCCAGGGTGACGCTGACCGACGCGGTGGGCAGCTTCTGGTCACGCACGAACATTGACGGTTTCGGCACCGCCAGATGCACGCGGGCATTGACGATCGGCCCGAGATTTTCAATGGTGCGTGACAGCTCGCCCTCCAGCGCACGCTGGAAGTTAATCTGCTCGCTGAACTGGCTGATGCCGAACTTCTCCTGGTCGAGCAGTTCAAAGCCAACGGAACCGCCCTTCGGCAGCCCCTGCTGAGCCATCTTCATGCGTGCTTCGTGCACCTGCCCTTCCGGCACCATGATCGCACCGCCCGGCGTATCGATGCGGTAAGGGATATTCATCTGCGCCAGCTGAGTGACAATGGCACCGCCATCCTCATCGCTGATGTTGCTAAACAGCACGCGATAGCCCGGCTCTTTCGCCCAGAACAGCAGAGCAATAATCACCGAAAGTGCCGCAGCAGCGGCGATAACCAGCAGCAGCTTAGGGTTGGCTCGAAATGAGCTCATTGCCGCCTTTACACTGTCTGCCGGATTGCTCTTTAAATCATTCGTTGTGGCACTCATGCCGTAATCCTGTAAGAAATAATCACGCAGCCAAAACCTGCGAACAAGCCTGCCGGTGACGCAAGACAGCAGCCGATGAACGTATATTTTGAGAAATTTTGAGGGGCGTATTATCGTCCGAAAGGCGTTTTTTTTAAGCATAAATAAGCTCGAAGTTCTGTCAGCTTATCGGGTTTTTCGCCCATTTCGCCCCCGTGTTAATATGCATCCGTCTAAAAGCTGCGCAATTTTTATTGCACCAGAATTCATTAATTAGCCGGAATAAAAATAATGTCAGCATCAATTCACAGTGTGATTGGGCAAATGCATGCCCAGGCCCAGAAAATATCGGGCTCCGCTGATTTCCTCTCTGCCGGAAAGTTAACAGATAACGTGGGGGGCGCGACGTTCTCGGACGCCTTGTTTAACAGCATCAATGAAATCAATAAGACACAGCAGGTAGCGAAAAAAAACACCCAGGACTTTATGTCCGGGAAAAGCGATGTCGGCCTGAATGATGTGATGCTCTCAATGCAGAAATCATCGGTGGCATTCAGCTTTGGCGTGCAGATGCGCAATAAAATGCTCAGCGCCTATCAGGAAGTTATGAGCATGCCGGTTTAAGGCATTGACGAACATCATCATGAATGAAAATTTGCGCCTGGCGGTTCGTACTCCCCAGCTCTCAGACGCGCTGAGCGACCGGGAATTACAGCGTATCAGCCAGCTGATTTATCAGCGCGCCGGTATTGTTCTCACTGAACAAAAGCGAGACATGATATTTAACCGCCTGTCACGCCGCCTGCGGGAATTAAAGCTAGCGCGCTTCAGTGAATATATTCAGATCCTGGAATCCAGCCCCGACAGCCCGGAATGGCAGGTATTTATTAATTCTCTGACCACCAATCTGACCGCGTTTTTCCGCGAGGCGTACCACTTTCCAGCGCTGGCAGAACATGCCCGCCAGCATGCCAGTGGCTATCGCGTCTGGTGTACTGCGGCATCGACCGGTGAAGAGCCGTGCTCAATTGCCATGACGCTGGATGAAGTTCTCGGCCCGGCCATCGGCGGGCCGCGCATCTGGGCAAGCGATATTGATACCGATGTGCTGGCGCGTGCCAGCGCCGGTGTTTACCGCCTGGCAGACGTGCAGAGCCTTAGCCCTGCGCAAAAGCGCCAGTTCTTTTTGCGCGGCACCGGGGAAAACAGTGAACAGGTGCGCGTGAAGCAGGAGCTGCTCGCGGCGATCCACTATCAGCGCCTGAATCTGCTGGACGCCAACTGGAATATACCCGGTCCGTTTGACGCGATTTTTTGTCGCAACGTGATGATCTATTTCGATGCGCCGACGCAACAGCGGCTGATCCAGCGTTTTGCCCAGTTGCTGAAGCCAGACGGACTGCTGTTTGTCGGCCATTCGGAGCATTTTAACCACCGGCAAAGCCCATTCCGCCTGCGCGGACAGTCGGTGTATGCACTAACGGAGACAGGACGTTGAATAAGATACGAGTGCTGTGCGTCGACGACTCTGCCCTGATGCGCAACATGATCACGGCGGTCGTTAATCAGCAGCACGATATGGAGATGGTGGCGACGGCGGCCGATCCGATCACGGCGCGCGAGCTGATCAAGAAATTTAACCCCGACGTGCTGACGCTGGATATCGATATGCCGCGTATGAACGGGCTGGAGTTTCTTTCACGCCTGATGCGTCTGCGCCCGATGCCGGTGGTGATGGTCTCCTCGTTGACCGCCAAAGGGTCCGAAGCCACTCTCACCTCACTGGAGCTGGGGGCGGTAGATTTTATCGCCAAACCGGATATCAGACAGAACAGTGAAATCGACCACTGGGCGCTGCTGGTGGCTGACAAAATCCGCGTGGCGGCGCGGGTCGAATTCCCCCAGCGGGCGCACGCTGCGAGCGAACGTCACAGCATCGGTGCGCCGCACCTCGGGATGGAAAAAATTATCGCTATCGGTTCCTCAACGGGTGGCACCGAAGCACTGCGCCGGGTACTGACCCCGATGCCGGCCAACTGTCCCGCCGTGCTGATCGCTCAGCATATGCCTGCGGGCTTCACCCTGTCGTTTGCCCAGCGTATGAACTCGCTGTGTGCGATGACGGTGAAAGAGGCCGAGGAAGGCGAACCGGTGCTGAACGGCACCGCCTATATTGCCCCTGGCGATCGGCATATGGAGATTGCACGTCATGGCAGGGGCTATCAGATCCGTCTCAACAGCCATCCGACGGTTAACCGCCATCGCCCTTCGGTCGACGTGCTGCTGCACTCGGTGGCCGAACACGCCGGGCAGCACGCCGCCGGGGCGATCCTGACCGGGATGGGCAGCGACGGCGCGCGCGGGCTGTTGGCGATGCGCCAGGCCGGAGCCTGGACGCTGGCGCAAAGCGAGCAGACCTGCGTGGTGTTCGGTATGCCGCGCGAAGCCATCGCGCTACAGGCCGCGGTGGAAGTGACGGACCTACAGCATATCAGCCAGCGTTTGATCGACAGCTTCACGCCGGCGGACCGCAGTAAAAAAGCGAAATAACAGCGGGATACCTCCACCGTTTGCAGGAGGATTTTCAGGATAACAACATGTTGGATAAGAGCTTACGTTTTCTGGTTGTTGATGATTTTGCCACGATGCGCCGCATCGTACGCAATCTGCTACAGGACCTGGGTTACAAGAATATCGAAGAAGCGGAAGACGGCCAGGATGCGCTGAACAAGCTGCGCGCTGCCGAATTTGATTTTGTGGTCAGCGACTGGAACATGCCGCATATCGATGGTCTGGAACTGCTGAAGACCATTCGTGCAGACGCGGCAATGGCCAGGCTTCCGGTACTGATGGTCACGGCAGAAGCCAAGCGCGAAAACATTATTGCCGCCGCTCAGGCCGGCGCCAATGGCTACATCGTAAAGCCTTTCACCGCCGCCACGCTGGAAGAGAAGCTGGGCAAAATTTTTGAAAAACTCGGTTAATGACCATGACAGAGAATAATTCACCCGGCAGCGATAATTTTAAAGACATCTTTTTACGTATTGGCCAGCTGACGCGCGTGCTGCGCAACAGCATGGCTAATCTCGGCCTCGAACAGGCCTTACAGGAAGTCGCCGAGGCCTTCCCGAATACCCGCGATCGCCTAGACTACGTCGCAGCGAAGACTTCCCAGGCTGCTGACCGGGCGCTGACCTGCGTGGAAGTGGCGCGCCCGCTGCAGGAGTCGCTCGGTAACGATGCCAACGCCCTTTCGGCGCGCTGGGATGCCTGGTTTGTTGAGCCACAGCCGCTGGAAGAAGCTCGCGAGCTGGTTAACGCTACGCGGGCTTACCTGCGCCAGGTGCCGGACGTCACCCGCAGCACCAACCATCAGCTGACCGAAATCATGATGGCGCAGGACTTTCAGGATCTGACCGGCCAGGTGCTGCACAGCCTGGTCAACGTGATTGAAGTGGTGGAGAAAGAGCTGATCAGCGTCCTGCTGGAAAATATGCAGGAGATAGAGCCGGTTAATGCGGATGACAATGCCCATCTGAAAAACGGCCCACAGATCAACACCACCGCCGAGGGGATCGTTGCCTCGCAGGAACAGGTGGACGATCTGCTGGAATCACTGGGCTTCTGAGTTAACTGGCCGCCGCTATGTCGCAAGAAAGTGATAACGAGAAAACCGAAGACCCCACGCCGACAAAACTGGCGAAGTCGCGTGAAGACGGACAGATCCCGCGCTCAAAAGAGCTGACCACGCTGCTGATGCTGCTGGTGGGATGGGGGCTGATGGTCGGTGGCGGTGAGAGCCTGGCGCGCAGCCTGATGCATCTGCTGCACAACGGGCTGACTTTCGATCGGCTGCTGACGGCCGACCCGGCGCATATGCTGCGACGCTCTTCCAGCCTGCTCGGCGAGGCGTTTCTCGCCACGCTGCCGTTTGTCTGCGGCCTGTTTATTACCGCGATTGCGGCACAGCCGATTGTTGGCGGCCTGAATCTGACCGCGAAGTCGTTAAAGGTGAACCTGAAAAAGCTCAATCCGCTCAGCGGCATCAAGCGCATGTTCTCGGCGCAGATGGCCTCCGAGATGCTGAAGGCGATTTTAAAGGTGCTGCTGGCCTCGGTCGGCGGCGGGCTCTATCTGCTGCTGAATAAAGAGAAGTTTATCCGGCTGATCTTTGAACCGCTCGGCATGGCGCTCAGCGATATCGCCAGCCTGCTGATCGGCTGCATGCTGGCAGTGATCCTGTCGCTGATCCCGATGGTGGCCTTTGACGTGATTTACCAGATTTACAGCAACTGGAAGAAGCTGCGCATGAGCCATCAGGAGATCAAAGATGAGTTCAAGAAGCAGGAAGGCGACCCGCTGATTAAAAACCGCGTGCGCCAGATGCAGCGCGCCATGTCGCAGCAGCGCATGATGAGCGACGTCCCCGATGCGGACGTGGTGGTCAATAACCCGACGCACTACTCTGTCGCCCTGAAATATCAGGACGGCAGCCTCGGCGCACCGAAAGTGGTGGCCAAAGGCAGCGGCCTGATCGCCCTGCGCATCCGTGAACTGGCGGAAAGCAACAGCGTTCCGATGCTGGAAGCGCCCCCGCTGGCGCGTGCGCTGTATCGCCACTGCGAAATTGGCGCACCCATTCCGGCTGATTTATACAACGCGGTAGCAGAAGTCCTGGCGTGGGTTTACGGCCTGCGCCGCTGGCGTAAAGGCTTTGGACAGCGCCCTGTCACCCCTGAAAACCTTCCCGTGCCCGACGCGCTGGATTTTGCCCAAGAGAGTAAAGAGTGATGGCTAATCTCGCCACCCAGTTACGATTACCGAAGTTTAAAGAGACCCAGTGGCAGGTGCTGGCCGGCCCGGTGCTGATCATGACCATCCTGGCGATGATGATCCTGCCGCTGCCGACTTTCGTACTGGATCTGTTCTTCACCTTCAACATCGTGCTGTCGATCATGATCCTGCTGGTGGCGATGTTCACCCAGAAGACGCTGGAATTCTCGGCATTCCCGACGGTGCTGCTGTTCTCCACGCTGCTGCGCCTGGCGCTGAATGTCGCCTCGACGCGGGTGATCCTGATGGAAGGCCACACCGGCACCGGAGCCGCAGGCGCGGTGGTAGAAGCCTTTGGTAACTTCCTGGTGGGCGGTAATTTCGCCATCGGCATCATTGTGTTCATCATTTTGATCATCATTAACTTTATGGTGATCACCAAGGGTGCCGGGCGTATTGCCGAAGTGGGCGCTCGCTTTACCCTCGACGGGATGCCGGGCAAGCAGATGGCGATTGATGCCGACCTCAACGCCGGGCTGATTGGCGAAGATGAAGCCAAGCGCCGCCGCCAGGAAGTGACGCAGGAAGCCGATTTTTACGGGTCGATGGACGGGGCCAGCAAGTTTGTGCGCGGTGATGCGATCGCCGGGCTGATGATCATGGTGATTAACGTGCTGGGCGGACTGATGATCGGCATCATGCAGCACGACATGTCGGCGGGCATGGCGGCGGAAACCTATACCCTGCTGACCATCGGCGATGGCCTGGTGGCGCAGATCCCGGGGCTGGTGATCTCCACCGCCGCCGGTGTGGTGGTGACCCGCGTGGTCAACGAGCAGGACGTGGGCGAGCAGATGGTCAGCCAGCTGTTTACCTCTCCGCGCGTCATCGTGCTCTCTGCCGCGGTGATCGGCCTGCTGGGGCTGATCCCGGGTATGCCGAACCTGGTATTCCTGCTGTTTACCGCCGCGCTGCTGGGCATTGCCTGGTGGCTGCGCGGTCGTGAGAGCCAGCAGAGCGCCCGCGCCGGCGTGGCCGGGGGCAGCGCCGAAGAGAAAGCGCTGGCCGAGGCCGAAGCGGCGCAGGTCAATGAAGCCACCTGGTCCGATGTACAGATGGAGGACGTGCTCGGGCTGGAAGTGGGCTACCGCCTGATCCCGATGGTGGATCAGCAACAAAGTGGTCAGCTGTTAACGCGGGTGCGCGGCATCCGTAAGAAGTTTGCCCAGCAGATGGGCTTTCTGCCGCCGGCGGTGCATATCCGCGACAACCTCGACCTCTCGCCAACCTCGTATAGCATTCTGCTGAAGGGCGTGGAGATTGGCCGCGGTGAAACCATGCCGGAGCGCTTTATGGCGATCAATCCGGGCTGTGCCGAAGGAGATGTTCCCGGCATTGCCTGCGTTGAGCCGACCTTTGGTCTGCCTGCGCTGTGGATCGAAGAGGTCCAGCGCGAGCTGGCACAGACCCTTGGCTATACGGTGGTTGACCCGAGCTCGGTGATTGCCACCCACCTGAATCATCTGATCAGCATCCATACCGACGAGCTGTTTGGCCGCCAGGAGGCGCAGCAGCTGCTCGATCAGCTGACCAAACAGTCGCCGAAGCTGGTGGAGGATCTTATCCCCGGCGTGATCACGCTGACCACGCTGCATAAGGTTTTGCAGAACCTGCTGGCGGAGCGTATTTCGATCCGCGATATGCGCACCATCATTGATACTCTGGCGGAATTTGCCACCAGCCACAGCGATGCCGATGAGCTGACCGCCCGCGTGCGCGCCCGCCTGGCTCGCGCCATCACTCACCAATGGTTCCCGGCGGACCAGGATATTCAGGTTATTGGCCTCGACCTGTCGCTGGAACAGCTGCTGATGCAGGCCACGCAAAGCGGCAGCGCCATTGAACCCGGCATTGCTGAAAACCTGATGAAGCAGACCGAGCTGGCGTTGCAGCACCAGGAGGGTATTGGCGCGCCGCCGGTGATGCTGGTCAACCCGATGCTGCGCCTGATGCTTTCACGCTATCTGCGCCGTATCTTCCCGCAGCTGGTGGTGCTGTCGAGCCAGGAGATCAGCAGCCAGCGCAACGTGCGCATGACCTATATGATTGGTGGCCGCTGATGAAGGCCTGGCTTTGGCTGCTGCTGGCAGCACCGCTGGCCGCAGAGGCCGCAGGCGGTTCCTGGGGCAGTCAGAGCCGTGGTGGGATAATATCAATGGGTAAACAGCAGGTGAAAAGCGAACCGATTACCCCTTCCGGTTCCCTCCCCGCCGGCGCGGTGGGAGTGCGAGTGGCATGGCGCATTACCCCCAGCCACACGCCGCCGCCGGATCTGAAAATCACGCTGTGCAGCGCGCAACGCTGCATGGCGCTGCCTGCACTTTCCGGTGAGTTGGCAATGCCGGCATCCTTCCCGGTAAGCGGACCGTTTTATTTTACCTACTACGCCCAGTCGCGCGGCCCGCTGTTTCCAGTGCTGACCATTCTGCGCAATCAGCTGACGGTGAATTACCGGGTTGCCGCCGGGAGAAAATAGTTTTGCCAAGGACGCCAGGCCTGACGCGGTATTTAGCCGACGTGAGTTTATCCTGACAAGCGCAGCCTGCTGCCGCAAACACATTCCCTCACCCGTATTTAATTCTGGAAGCGGGCGCATAAAAAATATCGCTGCATTACATCACTTGCTGAATCAATGGAATCATGCGTGCAAATCATTTTCTTTTCTGCTTTGCTATTTCACTTACGTTAAGTGAAAGCTGAATCGTTCCATGCGAAACGCCTTAATCCTTTTATTTGTGGAAACGCTCAGTTAATTTTTTGATCTGCGTCCGTTTAAGCCTAAAAAACAACTCATCGATTATTTTAAGTCCGTAAAAGAGTCCAAAGATGATGGTGAGTTATACCATGAATACTCCTCGCCCAGACTGGCTGCCGGAACGGTAGAATTCAAATATTTAAGAATAAGATTAACCCGTAGTAACTAGCATTAGCATTGAACGTTGGGATAGCCAAAAAGTTCAACCCAAGCGCATTTTATGGCGTAATTATTAGCATAAAACTCATATAGACTTCTGCGCACAACTTACACTAACGCTATACATGGATTGTAATAATGAACCAGAACTCACGCAAAAAGGCCAATATGCTTATCGGGCTTTTTTTAAGCTCTGCTCCCGTATCAATGGTGTTCGCCGCTATTCCCAATGCTGAGAAACACCCGCTCGCACTTGATTATCGTCACGCGCCTGATCCCTCTGCACTGAGTCAGGAACCGAAGCCAGCCAGAGCGCCCGATCTGTTTGGTGAAACCACCGGGCCACTGCCATTCTTTGGTGAGGAAATTCGTCAGCGTGGTTATGATCTGCCCGACCCTTACGGCATTGGTTATAACTATATGGATATGCACCAAAATATTAAGGTAAACAGCATTAACTTTAGCGGACTATCATTATTTGGCACGCCGCTACCGAGCGATAATTTTAAGATCAACGTTGGACATACCCGTGAAAAATCTCAGACGCACACCGCGCGCCTGGATACCTGGCTATTCCCGTTTATGAACATATACGGCATCGTAGGGCATACCAAAGGCTCTTCCGTTTCCCGGATTGATACGGTGGCAGCGGGCGCTCAGGTTCTGTATAAAGACCTCGATTTTAAGCTTAAATTTAAAGGCACCACCTATGGCGCAGGCACCACCCTGGCCTATGGCTATCATGACTGGTTTGGCACGCTCGATTTTAACTATACCCGCACCGATTTCGATATTCTGGATGGTAACACCCATGCCTTCACCTTCACGCCGCGCGTAGGCTATCGCTTTACCGTACCGGGTTCCGACAGGTTCAATATTCCGCAGTCCCATGCCAGCCTGTGGGTTGGCACCATGTATCAGGATGTCTCACAGGACTTTCGTGGCAATATCAGCAACCTGCATATGCCTGCTGAGTTAGCCGGACTGGTTAAATTTGTTAACCAGGACGATAAGGGCCGCTTCCGGGTGAAGCAGCACTTGCAGTCACCGTGGAATATTCTGGTCGGTGGGCAATATGAAATAACCCGTAACTTTAATATTACCGCTGAAGCCGGGTTCGAGAAGCGTAACAGCGTGATGCTGGGCGGCGAGTTCCGCTTCTGAGTATGCGGCTAAACTCTTCGCTGTTATTTGGCCTGCTCTGTATTTCCCCTGTTACGCAGGCCACTTTTTTGCCCGGCAGGGTGACCCTCGATCGTTACCTGGCAAAACTGGGGTCAGACCAGCAGGTGAATACCGCGCAGGGCATTGACTGGGGCATCGTCCCCGGTCCGTTTTATACCCCGGAACTGGGCATCGGTATTGGCGTTGCGGCTGTCGGGTTGTACCGGCCCGATCGGCAGCAGGAAAACACACCGCTCTCGTCGCTGGCTCTGACAGGCTTTGTCAGTTCGACCGGGGCTTTCGGCTTCGGGTACGAGAATGACACCTTTTTTCACCATGACCAGTGGCGGTTTTATATCGAGGGTGACCTCAGCCATCGCCCGCTCTACTACTGGGGGCGGGGCTATCGTGAAGGGCGCCATCGCCACGACAGGCAAAAATATGACTCCAGCCGTTTTAACGCCACGCCACAGCTGCTTTATCGGCTGCGCGCCAACACCTATGCCGGGCTTGGCTGGGCGGTTTCATGGGAGCGTGCTTCCGCGTTGCAGGATAAGCCATCGGGCGGCTTTTCGCGCCATCCCGTCGCGCTGGATCAGCTAAACTCCGGCTTCAGCCTGCTGTTCAGCTATGACACGCGCGATTTTATCGCTAATCCGTCGCAGGGGCAGGTGTTGAGCATCCATTACACTGATTACCTCCCTTCGCTGGGCAGCGATAACCGCCTTAAGGTCTGGGATCTGCAGTATGACCGTTACCACCCGCTTAATGACTCCACGCTGCTGGCCTGGGAGCTGTATAGCCGCCTCGCGACCGGGCAGGTGCCGTGGACCATGCTGGGTTCGCTGGGCGACAGTCGCCACCTGCGCGGCTATTATCAGGGGCGCTTTCGCGCGCGAAATATTGTGACTACCCAGCTCGAACTGCGGAAAAAACTGAGCTGGCGCCATGGCGTGGTGGGCTGGGTCGGCGCGGGCAGCATGTCTCAGCGCCCGAGTGAAGTGCTGGATGGCCACTGGCTCCCTTCGATTGGGGTTGGCTACCGCTTCGAGTTTAAAAAACGGATGAATGTGCGGCTTGATTACGGTGTCGGTCAGCGCAGCTCCGGTTTCTATTTCCAGGTTGGTGAAGCATTTTGATCGCGCGTCTCTTACTCGCGTTCAGCCTGTTGCTGGCAGGCTGCCAGGCTCCACCTCTGGAGAACCGGCCGTTTAACGCGGTGAATTTACAGGGCCCGGCCACAGTCGCCAGCCAGGTCTGGCCGGTGATAGCCAGGCTGCCCGCACCGCAGGGCCTGCGCCCCTGCTGCGCCTTCGGTTATAACGTGCGGGCAAAAGTGCTGGGTATTCCCGTTCCAGGATTCAAAATCGGCAACGTCATCGCCCCGGACGATAGCGGTCAGCATCACTATAATGACCACTTACTGAGTATCCTCAGCACGCTGAGCGGTCTGAATCGCGAACATGACGGCATCATCTATACGCTGCGCGGCGGTTTTATCGATCTCGCCCACGTGCGCGATACCGCCGATAATACCCTGTGGCTATTCAGCCAGATCTGGCCGCGCCTCGGCCAGGCTTTCACCGTCAGGCTTGATGATGAGCTGGGGCAGCGCACGATCCGCCTGTGGCCGTTTACCCCGCCCGCGACTGCGCTTGCGCGCTACCATCTGGCCGTGATGATGGCCGCTCAGCTGGCTTATCAGCTGGCGGTGTGGCATGAGGTGGCGCAGTGGTACGGTTTTGAGTCGGTACCTGGCTACCCTGAAGCCGTGTCGGCATTTTCACCGGAAGACCTCTATTCCAACCTGCTTGGCGCGCGCCTTGCCAGCGACCTGTTGAACCATGGCGGCGCCAGCACGCTCAGGCAGTATCAGCGTACAATGGCGCAGGCAATCCCGCAGGCGCTGGCGCAGCTTGAGGCAGTCAGCCCGCAGCAGACCCGTTTTCACTTCGATATGCTCGACGGCAAGTGGTGGAATAGCCGCTGCCGCCTGCCGGATAAATTCCTGGTACGCCGGCGCAACTATCTTACTGGCGCCCTGCGCTACCCTACCCGCCCGGCCGAGCGCGTGCCGATGCTGTGGCTGACGCTACCCGACAGCTTTCATGGCCAACCGCTCAGCGCTTTCGCCCGGCTGGAGATCTGGCCCGGTAACAATATGAAACAGCTGGCCGCGCCCAAAAGCCCCAGGATTTTCTATCGCTTTGCCGATTTTGCCACGCTGGCGCAGCAGGCAAAAGAGGTCGACCGCCGCCGGCTGCTGCGTATCGGCCAGCGCTGTAAATGAGTATTTTATCGCCATTATCGCGTTGTTTTTCATAAGATAAAGTTATGTCTTAGCGTTCATTTTTTGCCCTCGCCGTTAGCCCCTGGATCGCTGCTTGCTGCTTTCCGCTGCCGATCTCACCAGGCAACCGATTACGCTGGCGAGAAAGCAGGCAAAAGCCCTTTTGCCAGAAAGTTCCCCTCCACACGCCAATAAACGTGATACACATCACACTTTAACTGAATTGAAATGAAACAGAATTTGACAAGTGTGAGCGATCTCTATTTCCTTATAGCCTGTTCGCGGCACACTGCCGCTGCATTCAAGGCGGGTGTTTTCGTCGCATCAATAATCACCCATCGTCGCCCGTAGAAACCGTAACCCGATCGTCGTGCTGGCTGCCGCGCAGGGTCACAGAGCATGTGGTAATAATAATGAAATATAAAATTATGATGGCTGGTGCGCTGGCCGCGCTCTCTTATACCAACGTTTCTTTTGCACAAGATAGCAACCCGGAATATGTTTCTGACTGGTGGCACCAGAGCGTAAACGTGGTGGGCAGCTATCACACCCGCTTCGGGCCGCAGCTGAATAATGACCTGTATCTGGAATATGAAGCCTTCGCCCACAAAGACTGGTTCGATTTCTACGGCTATATCGACGTACCTAAATTCTTCGGCGTGGGTAACGGCAATGACGTTGGCGCATGGGACGATGGCTCACCGTTCTTTATGGAGATCGAACCGCGCTTCTCGATCGACAAACTGACCGGCACCAGCCTGGCATTCGGTCCGTTTAAAGAGTGGTACTTCGCGAATAACTATATCTACGATATGGGTGACAATAAGGCCAACCGCCAGAATACCTGGTATATGGGCCTGGGCACCGATATCGACACCCATTCTGATATCGGCCTGTCGCTGAACGTGTATGCGAAATATCAGTGGGAAAACTACACTGCTGCCAACGAAGACAGCTGGGACGGTTACCGCTTCAAGGTGAAATACTTTGTGCCGCTGACCCAGGTTTGGGGCGGCAACCTGAGCTATATCGGCTTTACCAACTTTGACTGGGGTTCTGACCTCGGTGATACCGCAGGCCGCAGCAGCAACTCGATTGCTTCCAGCCATATTCTCTCGCTGGGCTATGACCACTGGCACTACTCGTTCGTGGCGCGTTACTTCCACAACGGCGGCCAGTGGGAAGATGGCACCGAGCTGAACTTCGGCAAGGGCAACTTTAACGTGAAGTCGAACGGCTTCGGTTATTACGTGGTGGTGGGTTACAACTTCTGATAACCCGCTGCGGGCCGATCGAAACAAAAGATCGGCCCCTACGTACTGCCTGGATCGCGGGCCGATCGAAACAAAAGATCGGCCCCTACGTACTGCCTGGATCGCGGGCCGATCGAAACAAAAGATCGGCCCCTACGTATTGCCTGGATTGCGGGCCGATCGAAAAAGAGGATCGGCCCCTACAAACGATGATTCAACGCGCCTGAAGGCGCGTTTTTTTTGTGCCCGCTAAAACGCTATACTCGGGCCGGCAATATTGCCTCTGCAAAAAGGAATTTTTATGTCTGCGAAGTCCGTCGACCACAGCGTTAAGCTGCGCCCGCTGGAGCGTGAAGATCTGCGTTTTGTCCATCAGTTAGACAACAACGCCAGCGTGATGCGCTACTGGTTTGAGGAGCCGTATGAGGCCTTTGTTGAGCTGTCTGACCTTTACGACAAGCATATTCATGACCAGAGTGAACGGCGTTTTGTGGTGGAACATGACGGCAGCAATGCCGGGCTGGTAGAACTGGTGGAGATCAACCATATCCACCGTCGCGCCGAGTTTCAGATCATTATTGCCCCGAGTCATCAGGGTAAAGGATTGGCAACAAAGGCGGCCAGACTGGCGATGGATTACGGTTTTTCGGTGCTGAACCTCTATAAACTTTACCTGATCGTCGATAAAGAGAACGCCAAGGCCATTCATATTTATCGCAAGCTGGGTTTTGAGATTGAAGGGGAGCTGATCCACGAATTCTTTATCAACGGCGAGTACCGCAATACCATTCGCATGTGTATTTTCCAGCATCAGTATCTGGAACGCTTCCGGCCACCGCACGCCATGGTCAATCCAACGGCGCAGTAAACCATCAGGCCGGATCGCTCCGGCCTGAATCGTTTATCCGCTTAGCCGCGCGCGCCCACCGGGTTCATGATGGTTTGCAGGATTTCCGGCTCAATTTTATACATTCCCCCGTAGAACGGGTCCACCACCAGCCAGCCGGGGAAGCCAAGCAGGGGAATATTGCCGAGCAGATACCACAGATTCGGGCTCTCTTTCAGCGGCAGGGTTTGCGGCACGTAGCCAGGCCGTTCCAGCATCACCCGGTATTTTTTCTTGCCGAAGTAGCTGCCGTTCGACTTAAGAAGGCTGACGGTTTTTGGCGTATAGCCTTCAGCCACCGCGATGCCCGTCTCATCCTGCACCACAAACTTCACCCCCGGGGGCTGAGTTTGCAGGGTCACATCCTGACGCTCACTGCCGACAATCGTCGCGCATCCACTTAACATCCACGCTGCTGCCAGCGCTGCTATCAGCCGTTTCATGGTTAACCTGCTTTTATCCCAACATGACAGTAGTCTAAGCGTTGCGTGGACAAACAAGCGGGCTAATAGCGTATGAATTGGGCGCTTATTCCAGCCTTGGCCACCAGTCAGCCAAACATCTTTTCCAGATAGCGCTCAAGTGCCATGCGCGAGCTGAAGCCGTGGGGGATGCCGTAATGGTCGTTCGATTCCCCGGCCAGATACATCGGGAAACGCACATAGTGGTCGCAGGTTTTCACGTCTGATGATGCCAGTGCCAGCGACTGGCTGCGCTCCTTTAACGTCGGGTGGATCACCAGTGCCGTCCGCCCGAGGCGCGCCTCGCGATTGACGTAGACATAGTCTTCACCACGACGATAACCGTAGGTTTTTGTGGTAACCGCGTCCATTTCAAATCCCGCTTTTTCCAGTACGCGAGCAACCTCATCAGGTCGTAGATACATGCTTATTCCTCTCAGTCTGCCAAACCCCGCAACCTTACAACGGCTGCGCAGTCAGGGCTTTCGGATTAGTCCATAAACGCCGCCCGGCGGTTGGCGTTATGTGAAGCTGTTCTATACTAATAGTAGGTTTTTACAGTAAGGGAGCAAAAAATGTTCAACCGGACATCGAAAAATAACGATATCGACCTGAATCAGGATGTTTCCCAGCTGGCGGACAGCCTCGACGATCTGCTGAAGTCTTACGGCAGCAAAACCAAAGATGAAGTGGAAGGCGCACGTTCACGCGCTGAAGCGCTGCTGAAAGAGACGCGGGCGAAACTGCACGGCAATCATCGTCTGACGCAGGTGGCAAAAGACGGTGCCGGGCACGTTGATAACTACGTGCGCGATAAACCCTGGCACGGAGTTGGCATTGGTACCGCGCTCGGTATTTTTGTCGGTGCACTGATCGCGACGACCACATCCTCACGCTGATTATTGACAAAATTTAACTGATTGATCATCGGCCCGTGGCGAAAGCTGCGGGCTTTTTTATTGCCTGAAATTTTTTTATCTGACGCAAACCTTGCGGCACAAGGGCTGGATGCGAGGTGGATTACCATATGCAAAAATACTATATGTTGTGTGGTTGCATTTCAGCATCGCTATATCTAGTATTTACTCCATCAAGACCACGCAACCAGTTGTGGTCGCGGCGGCGCCAGTAGTGTTACCAGAAAGCGCCTGTTAAGCCAGTCAAACAGCCATCAAGGTAAATACGAATCATGCGCATTATTATTTACACTAAAGATAACTGTGTCCAGTGCAATGCAACAAAAAACGCGATGGACCAGAAAGGGATTGATTATCAGCTGATTAATCTGGACCACGAGCCGACCCACGTGGACGCGCTGAAATCGCTGGGCTACCGTCAGGTGCCGGTGGTCATGGCGGAGCAGGACCACTGGAGCGGCTTCCGCCCGGACAAAATCCAGGCCCTGAGCCAGCTGGCACAGGCGCGGGGATAAGCTGATGACAACGCTGGTCTACTTTTCCAGCCTGTCAGAAAACACCCATCGTTTTATTACCCGTTTAGACCTGCCAGCCCGGCGCATCCCGCTGGATAACGCACAGCGTCTGCAGGTCGATGAACCTTACATCCTGATAGTGCCGAGCTACGGCGGCGGCACCGCTCAGGGTGCGGTGCCTAAACAGGTAATTCAGTTTCTGAATGACACCCACAATCGTCAGCTGATCCGCGGCGTTATCGCCGCTGGCAACCGCAATTTTGGCGAGGCTTTTTGCCTGGCTGGCGACATTATTGCGCGTAAATGCCAGGTGCCTTACCTCTATCGCTTTGAGCTGATGGGCACCGCTGACGATATCGCTAACGTTTACCACGGAGTAACCCAATTTTGGCAGCGACAGACAGCACACTCATAGAGGCCCAGCCGGCCACTGCCGATTATCACGCGCTCAACGCGATGCTTAATCTGTACGATGCCGAAGGCCATATTCAGTTTGAAAAAGATCGCGAGGCTACGCGCCAGTATTTTATCCAGCACGTGATCCCTAACAGCGTGCGGTTCGATTCCATTGCTGAACGCCTGCAGTATCTGGTTTCCGAAGGCTATTACGAAGCCGACGTGCTGAATGCCTATCCGTTTGAGTTCGTCTGTTCGCTGTTCCAGCAGGCTTATGAGCGCCGTTTCCGCTTCCAGACCTTCCTCGGCGCGTGGAAGTTTTACACCAGCTATACGCTGAAGACCTTCGACGGCAAGCGCTACCTGGAAGGCTTCACCGAGCGCGTCTGCATGGTGGCGCTAACGCTGGCCCAGGGCGACCAGGCGCTGGCGCACGCGCTTACCGATGAGATCCTGTCCGGGCGTTTCCAGCCTGCAACGCCCACCTTCCTCAACTGCGGCAAGCAGCATCGCGGTGAGCTGGTCTCCTGCTTCCTGCTGCGCATTGAAGACAATATGGAGTCGATTGGCCGCGCGGTGAACTCAGCCCTGCAGCTCTCCAAGCGCGGCGGCGGCGTGGCGTTCCTGCTCTCTAACCTGCGCGAATCCGGCGCGCCGATCAAGCGCATCGAGAACCAGTCGTCCGGCGTGATCCCGGTGATGAAGATGCTGGAGGATGCGTTCTCTTACGCCAACCAGCTCGGCGCACGTCAGGGTGCTGGCGCGGTGTATCTGAATGCGCACCACCCTGATATCCTGCGCTTCCTCGACACCAAGCGCGAAAATGCCGATGAGAAAATCCGCATTAAAACGCTGTCGCTCGGCGTGGTGATCCCGGATGTGACCTTCCAGCTGGCGAAAGATAACCAGCCCATGGCGCTGTTCTCACCCTATGACGTTGAGCGTATTTACGGCCTGCCGTTTGCCGATATCAGCATCAGCGAAAAGTATGAAGAGATGCTGGCCGACGAGCGCATTCGCCGCACCTTTATTAACCCGCGTGAATTTTTCCAGACGCTGGCCGAGATCCAGTTTGAGTCCGGCTATCCGTACATCATGTTTGAAGACACGGTGAACCGCGCTAACCCGATCCACGGGCGCATTAACATGAGCAACCTGTGTTCGGAAATTTTGCAGGTCAACACCCCCACCGAATACAATGATGACCTCAGCTATCGCCGCATCGGCAAGGATATCTCCTGTAATCTGGGTTCGCTGAATATTGCGCACACCATGGATTCGCCGGACTTTGCCCGCACGGTTGAGATTGCGGTACGCGGCCTGACGGCGGTTTCCGATCAGAGCCACATCCATTCAGTGCCGTCGATTGAACAGGGGAATGCCCAGTCGCATGCTATTGGCCTCGGGCAGATGAACCTGCACGGTTACCTGGCACGCGAAGGTGTCCACTACGGTTCCGAAGCCGGGCTGGATTTCACCAATATCTACTTCTACACCATCACTTATCACGCGCTGCGAACCTCAAACCTGCTGGCGCGCGAGCGGGAAAGCACTTTCAGCGGCTTCAGCGATTCGCGCTATGCCAGCGGTGAATACTTTCATCAGTACGTTGAGCAGAGCTGGCAGCCGCGCACCTCGCAGGTTGCCGAGCTGTTTGCCGCAGCCGGGATTGCCATCCCGACGCAGCAGCAGTGGCGCGAGCTGAAAGAGTCGGTGATGCAGTACGGCCTGTATAACCAGAATTTACAGGCGATCCCGCCGACCGGTTCAATCTCGTATATCAATCACGCCACGTCGAGTATTCACCCGATTGTGTCGCGCATTGAGATCCGCAAAGAGGGCAAGACCGGGCGGGTGTACTACCCTGCTCCGTTTATGAATAACCATAATCAGCAGTTTTACCGTGATGCCTATGACATCGGCCCGGAAGCGATTATCGACACCTACGCGGAGGCAACGCGCCATGTCGATCAGGGGCTGTCGCTGACGCTGTTCTTCCGCGATACCGCCACCACGCGCGATATCAATAAGGCGCAGATTTACGCCTGGAAAAAAGGGATAAAGACACTTTATTACATCCGCCTGCGCCAGATGGCCCTGCTGGGGACCGAAGTGGAAGGCTGCGTCTCCTGCTCACTGTAAAAACAACGCTGCGGGCGGGGCATGCCCCGCCCCTACGAATAACGCACCGCATAGCGTAGGGTAAGGCATGCCTGCCCCACCAGGATCCGCCCAGGAACAACACCATGAAATTAAAAAAAGTTCACGCCATCAACTGGAACAACATCGAAGACGAGAAAGATCTGGAAGTGTGGAACCGCCTGACCAGCAACTTCTGGCTGCCGGAAAAGGTACCGCTGTCTAACGATATTCCGGCGTGGAACTCCCTGAATGCCGATGAGCAACAGCTGACCATCCGCGTGTTCACCGGCCTGACGCTGCTCGATACCATCCAGAACACCCTCGGCGCTCCGGCGCTGATGGCCGATGCGCTGACGCCGCATGAAGAGGCCGTGATGTCGAACATCAGCTTTATGGAAGCGGTGCATGCCCGCTCTTACAGTTCGATCTTCTCCACGCTGTGCCACACCAGCGATGTTGATGCCGCCTACGCCTGGAGCGAAGAGAATGCCCCGCTGCAGCGCAAGGCAGAGATCATTCTGCAGCACTACTACGAAAACGACCCGCTAAAGAAGAAGATCGCCAGCGTGTTCCTCGAATCGTTCCTGTTCTACTCTGGCTTCTACCTGCCGATGTACTGGTCGAGCCGCGGCAAGCTGACTAACACCGCCGATCTGATCCGTTTGATTATCAAAGATGAGGCGGTTCACGGTTACTACATCGGCTACAAGTATCAGAAAGCCCTGGAAAAAGAGACGCCGCAGCGCAAAGAGGAGCTGCAACAGTTCGCCGTAGAACTGCTGCTGGCGCTGTATGAAAACGAAATTGAATATACCGATGCGCTGTACGCAGGCGTCGGCTGGCAGGAAGAGGTGAAAAAGTTCCTGCATTACAATGCCAACAAGGCGCTGATGAACCTCGGCTACGAGGCGCTGTTCCCCTCTGAGATGACCGATGTTAACCCGGCTATCCTCTCGGCGCTGTCGCCAAACGCCGATGAAAACCACGACTTCTTCTCCGGCTCCGGCTCCTCCTATGTGATGGGTAAAGCGGTCGATACCGAAGATGAAGACTGGAACTTTTAATCTCTTTAGCAGTGGCTGCCAACGGCAGCCATTTTTCACCGTCCCCCCGCTATATTAGTCATTTAATTTCAGCCATTCAGAAGCCGATCGACGTGATAAATATGGCAGTTTTATGACGATTATTTTCCGCATATTCCCCTCTGACCGTACACCAATTCCAGCCCTACCAGGACCATTCTCAACAGAATATTCATTTTTTTCACCCTCGTTCAATCCGCTGCAATCCCTTACCCGCTCTGGCATTAGCCAGGACGGGCATCTCATTATGCATTTTTGATCTGGCCATTTAGGGTTGTCTCAGATTCTCAGTGTGCTACGGTATAGGCCGATAATATTTGACCACACAGAAGAGATAATATAATAAAACCCACCAATAACCGGAAATAAATTAATGCATGGCTATTAAATTAGAAGTTAAGAATTTATATAAAGTCTTTGGGGAAAATCCCGAGCGCGCATTTAAGCATATTGAAAAAGGAATCAGTAAAGAGGCACTGCTGGAGAAAACTGGCCTGTCTCTTGGCGTGAAAGACGCCAGTCTGGCCATTGAAGAAGGCGAGATCTTTGTCATCATGGGGTTATCCGGTTCAGGGAAATCCACCATGGTTCGCCTTCTCAATCGTCTGATAGAACCCACCCGCGGCCAGGTCATCATTGATGGCGAAGATATTGCCAAAATATCCGACAGCGCATTACGCGAAGTCCGCAGAAATAAAATCAGCATGGTATTCCAGTCATTCGCACTGATGCCGCATATGAACGTGTTAAATAATACCGCCTTCGGCATGGAATTAGCTGGCGTCCCGTTACAGGAGCGCCAGGATAAAGCCATGGATGCGCTGCACCAGGTGGGGCTGGATAATTATGCTCATGCTTATCCCGATGAACTCTCCGGCGGGATGCGTCAGCGCGTTGGATTAGCACGAGCGCTGGCAATTAACCCCGACATATTATTGATGGATGAGGCTTTCTCCGCGCTCGATCCCCTGATTCGCACCGAAATGCAGGACGAGCTGGTGAAATTACAGTCGCGCCACCAGCGCACTATCGTATTTATCTCTCATGACCTCGACGAAGCGATGCGCATTGGCGACCGCATTGCCATTATGCAGGGCGGCGAAGTGGTGCAGGTCGGCACCCCGGATGAGATCCTGAATAATCCGGCCAATGACTACGTGCGCACCTTCTTCCGCGGCGTCGATATCAGCCAGGTGTTTAGCGCAAAAGATATCGCCCGCCGCAGCGCCGCCGCACTGATCCGTAAAGCGCCCGGCTTCGGCCCGCGCTCGGCAATCAAGCTACTGCAGGATAATGACCGCGAGTACGGCTACGTGCTGGAAAAACAGCGCTTTGTTGGCACCGTATCGATTGACTCGCTGAAGGCCGCCCTGGCCGCCGGTGAAGGGCTGGATCAGGCAATGCTGGCAAGCCCGACGCCGATGGCGGCCGAGACTTCGCTGAGCGATCTACTCTCCCACGTGGCGCAGGCCCCCTGCGCGGTGCCGATTACCGGCGACGAGGGTCAGTACATCGGCATTATTTCCAAAGGCATGTTATTGCAGGCATTAGATCGTGACGGGGGTCAGGCATGAGCGAGCAAACCAGTAATCCGTGGGACACCAGCGCCCAGACCACCCGCGCACCTGCTGACGGTAGCACGGCCACCAGCAGCAGCGATCCGTGGGGTTCTCCCTCGGATGCCGCCACCAGCCAGCCCGCACCCGATGCGGCAGCAGGCGGCAGCACGGATGCGTGGGGCGCCCCCTCCGGCGGCGGACATGAGGCGGCGGCCAGCGGCAGCGACTGGCTGAACAGCGCTCCGGCCCCGCAGGCCGAACACTTCAATATTCTTGACCCGTTTCACAAAACGCTGATCCCACTCGACGGCTGGGTAACCACGGCGATTGACTGGATCGTTTCCCACTTCCGCCCGCTGTTTCAGGGGATCCGCCTGCCGGTGGACTATATCCTCAGCGCCTTTCAGCACATGCTGCTGGGCATGCCGGCCCCGGTGGCGATTATGGTCTTCTCGCTTATTGCCTGGCAGCTCTCCAGCCTCGGCATGGGCATCGCCACGCTGGTGTCGCTGATTGCGATTGGCGCGATTGGGGCCTGGTCGCAGGCCATGGTGACGCTGGCGCTGGTGCTGACCGCCCTGCTGTTCTGCATTATTATCGGGCTGCCGCTTGGCATCTGGCTGGCGCGCAGCCAACGTGCGGCAAAGATTATTCGCCCACTGCTCGATGCGATGCAGACCACTCCGGCGTTTGTTTACCTGGTGCCTATCGTGATGCTGTTCGGCATCGGTAACGTACCCGGCGTGGTGGTGACCATTATCTTCGCCCTGCCGCCGATTGTGCGCCTGACCATTCTGGGGATTAAGCAGGTGCCCGCCGATCTGGTAGAAGCCGCAGAATCCTTCGGGGCCAGCCCGCGCCAGATGCTGTTTAAAGTACAGCTGCCGCTGGCGATGCCGACCATTATGGCCGGGGTTAACCAGACCCTGATGCTGGCGCTGTCGATGGTGGTTATCGCCTCGATGATCGCCGTGGGCGGCCTCGGCCAGATGGTGCTGCGCGGGATTGGCCGCCTCGATATGGGGCTGGCGACCGTCGGTGGCGTCGGCATCGTGATTCTGGCGATTATCCTCGACCGCCTGACCCAGTCACTGGGCCGTGACAGCCGCAGCCGCGGTAACCGCCGCTGGTACGCCAGCGGTCCTCTGGGGCTGATTACCCGCCCGTTCGCCAAATAACGCTTCCGGCGGCGCCCGTTGCGCGCCGCCTGCCTCCTCCGCAAGACCCATGATAAAAAGGAATAACTATGCGCAAGATGACCTTGCTGGCCGCTGCATTCACCACTCTGGCTACCGTTCAGGTTTCTGCCGCCGATTTACCGGGTAAAGGCATTACCGTTAAGCCGGCGCAGAGCACCATCACCGAAGAGACATTCCAGACGCTGCTGGTGAGCCGCGCGCTGGAGAAGCTCGGCTACACCGTCGATGACCCGAGTGAAGTTGACTATAACGTGGCTTACACCTCGATCGCCGCAGGTGATACGACGTTTATCGCCACCAACTGGCAGCCGCTGCATGATGATATGTATAAGGCCGCCGGCGGCGATGCCAAATTCTATCGCCAGGGCACCTATGTGCAGGGCGCGGCGCAGGGGTATTTGATCGACAAAAAAACCGCCGAGAAGTACCACATTACGCGTATCGATCAGCTAAAAGATGCGAAAATCGCCAAACTGTTTGATACCAACGAAGACGGCAAAGCCGATCTGACCGGGTGTACGCCAGGCTGGGGCTGTGAAGCGGTGATTAATCATCAGATAAAAGCCTACGACCTGAGCAACAACGTGGAGCACAATCAGGGTAACTATTCGGCGATGATTGCCGATACCATCACCCGCTTTAAAGAGGGCAAGCCGGTGCTGTATTACACCTGGACGCCGTACTGGGTAAGCGATGTACTGGTTCCGGGCCGTGATGTGGTGTGGCTGCAGGTGCCATTCTCCTCCATGCCGGGCGAGCAGAAAGATGTGGATACCAGGCTGCCGAACGGTGCGAACTATGGCTTCCCGGTGAACACCATGCATATCGTGGCGAACAAAGCCTGGGCGGAGAAGAATCCAGCCGCGGCGAAGCTGTTTGCCGAGATGAAGCTGCCGATTGCCGATATCAATGCGCAGAACTCGCGTATGCACCAGGGCCAGTCTTCCGAAGCGGATATTAATGCTCACGTTGACGGCTGGATCAAAGCGCATCAGGCCCAGTTCGATGGCTGGGTGAAAGACGCGCTGGCTGCGGGTAAATAAATCAGCCTTGATTACCGGTTAACGCGGGGCGACCCGAAAAGCGGTCGCCCCCTACATTGAGTCCGCGTGGCCAGGATGATTTTCGTAGGGGGCGGCCTTCTTTTCGGTCGACCCATGCATTGAGTCCGCGTGGCCAATAGGATTTTCGCAGGGGGCGACCTTCTTTTCGGTCGACCCATGCATTGAGTCCGCGTGGCCAGGATGATTTTCGCAGGGGGCGACCTTCTTTTCGGTCGACCCATGCATTGAGTCCGCGTGGCCAGGATGATTTTCGTAGGGGGCGGCCTTCTTTTCGGTCGACCCATGCATTGAGTCCGCGTGGCCAGGATGATTTTCGTAGGGGGCGGCCTTCTTTTCGGTCGACCCATGCATTGAGTCCGCGTGGCCAATAGGATTTTCGTAGGGGTCGACCTTCTTTTTCGGTCGACCCATGCATTGAGTCCGCGTGGCCAGGATGATTTTCGTAAGGGGCGGCCTTCTTTTCGGTCGACCCATGCATTGAGTCCGCGTGGCCAATAGGATTTTCGTAGGGGTCGACCTTCTTTTTCGGTCGACCTTATGGCGCTACAATCCTAAATTCGGGGCGACCCGAAAAGCGGTCACCCCCTACGGTTATCCTGCCAGGCGGACAACTGGTTTGTCCTGTCAATTATCATGTGAGTAAAATAGTTTTCTGGATTACTATTAGCCTATGAGACATTTCTTTAGTCCACATAGATTGTCATGAACGCCTCCCGCTCTGGCCTTAATCTCGTCCAGATTGCGCCAGTCTCTGCCGCTAGTGCTCTGCCCCTCGCCTGTTACCACGATGCCCAATCCACTGCTGGCCCTGATTATCGGGATTCTGCTACTCGACCTGCCGCTGCAGGCCGGGCACATTACTCATCTGAGTGCGATCGTTCAGCCGGGTATAAGGTTTGTACAATCGGTGTTTTGTTAACCTTACTTAACCTTTTTAACGGGTGGTACGGCTTGATTTCCAGGGCGCTGGCCAATGATTTTTTGCGGAAAAAATGAAGTTTTTTCAGACACCGCGGCCTGTTAACGCATTTCGCACTCTGGTAAGGTTATGCGCAATTTATTCAGGCTGGTTATTTTTTCACGTGAAATTATTCAGTTATTGCGTAAAAAGCGCTCGGGTAATTCACCAACTTTGTTACCGGGTTACTGTCCCATTTTAATACAGCTCCATCACCAACTTGTGCCAGCCCAATCGGTTTTTGGCCTGCTGTGTACCCCATTGTATGCACAGCATTGCTCTTTCGCGCACTAAGCGCCCTGGGTTATGGAAAGACCTGGAAACTACTGATGATGACAGCAGCGTAGTGAACACCATCACAGGCTGGCGAAATGTCGCGTTACTTTATTAGTCATCATCGTTACTATACCAGTTGCAACTAGTGAGGTTCCTTCAGAATGGAAAGTTCGTTTACCCCTATTGAACAGATGCTAAATTTTCGCGCTAACCGTCAGAAAGATTTCCCCCTTCAGGAGATTATGCTGACGCGTCTCTGCATGCATATGCAGAGTAAATTGCTGGAAAATCGCAATAAAATGCTCAAGGCTCAGGGGATTAACGAGACGCTGTTTATGGCATTGATTACGCTGGATGCACAGGAAGACCACAGCATTCAACCGTCAGAGCTGAGCTCCGCTCTCGGATCTTCCCGTACCAACGCCACCCGTATTGCTGATGAACTGGAAAAACGTGGCTGGATTGAACGCCGTGAAAGCGATAACGATCGCCGCTGCCTGCACCTGCATTTGACGCCTAAAGGAAACGAGTTCCTGCGCCAGCTGCTGCCACCGCAGCATCAGTGCCTGCAGTTACTGTGGTCATCACTTAGCGGTTCCGAAAAAACACAGCTGGAAGCGATCACGCGTAAGCTGTTGAACCGCCTGGATCAGATGGACGAAGAAGAAGTGGTCGCCTCGCTTTCTCGTTAATAGTTCCCGTAATAGCATATTGTGCGACACACCATTTACTGGAAACCGCTACTTTAAGCCCCCTCATGCCAGCGCTAATCACGCTGGCATTTTAGACTCGGGCGTTCGTCACCAGTGATGATGGAGGCGAGCCCATATGGCAAGAAAACCTGGAGAAAACCATGAGTGCAAGCGCGGTGGAACAAAACCCGCAGCAGCCTAAAGATAAAAAGAAGACGCGTAAACGCGCGCTGATTATTTTGGCTGTGCTGTTCGTCATTATCGGGGTGGCTTATCTGACTTACTGGTTCCTGGTGCTGCGGCACTATCAGGAAACGGACGATGCCTATGTTGCTGGAAACCAGGCGCAGGTGATGGCGCAGGTTTCAGGTAGCGTCAATAAAGTGTGGTTTGACGACACTGATTTTGTCAAAAAAGGCGATGTGCTGGTGACGCTTGACCGCACGGATGCTGAGCAGGCGTTTGAAAAAGCGCAAACGGCTCTCGCCACCAGCGTGCGCCAGACGCATCAGCTAATTATCAACGGCAAGCAGTATCAGGCCACGATCGATTTGCAAAAAACGGCGCTCGACCAGGCGCAGGCGGATTTACGCCGCCGTGAACCGCTGGGTGCCGCAAACCTGATCGGTAAGGAAGATCTGCAGCACGCACGTGATGCCGTCGCCACCGCCAGGGCTCAGCTGGATGTGGCAGTGCAGCAATACAATGCCAATCAGGCGGCGGTGCTCAACACCTCGCTGGAAAATCAGCCGGCGGTCAAACAGAGCGCGGCGGAGCTGCGTGATGCCTGGCTGGCCCTGCAGCGCACGAATGTGGTCAGCCCGATTGACGGCTATGTCTCACGCCGCAGCGTCCAGGTCGGTTCGCAGATCTCCACCACCACCCCTCTGCTGGCGATCGTGCCGGCAAGTAATCTGTGGGTGGACGCTAACTTTAAAGAGACCCAGCTGGCGGGCGTGCGTATCGGCCAGCCAGCGACCGTGGTGGCTGATATCTACGGTGACGACGTGATTTACCACGGTAAAGTGGTTGGCCTGGATATGGGTACCGGCAGCGCGTTCTCCCTGCTTCCGGCTCAGAACGCCACCGGTAACTGGATCAAAGTGGTGCAGCGCCTGCCGGTACGTATCGAGCTCGACCCAGCGGAGGTCGCGAAGCATCCGCTGCGCATCGGCCTGTCAACGCTGGTGAAAATCGATACGGCTAACGCTGAAGGCGCGGTGCTGGCGACCAGCGTGCGCAGCAAACCGGCCTATGAAAGTAGCGCTCTGGCGCTGGACCTGGCGCCGGCGAATGCCCTGATCGCTGATATCATCCGTGCCAATGCCGGCTAAGCCAGCGGGAGGCTGTTATGGCGCGTAAACCGCTTGAAGGCACGCAGCTGGTCCTGATGACCATTGCGCTGTCGCTGGCAACATTTATGCAGGTGCTGGACTCCACGATTGCTAACGTGGCGATCCCCACTATTGCCGGAAACCTGGGGGCATCGAACTCTCAGGGAACCTGGGTGATCACCTCGTTTGGCGTGGCTAACGCCATTTCAATCCCGATCACCGGCTGGCTGGCCAAGCGTTTTGGTGAGGTGAAACTGTTCCTGTGGTCGACGGTGGCGTTTGCCATCGCGTCATGGGCCTGCGGCATGTCCGAAAGCCTGACCATGCTGATCTTCTTCCGCGTGATTCAGGGGGTGGTCGCTGGGCCGCTGATCCCGCTGTCGCAGAGCCTGCTGCTGAGCAATTACCCTCCGGCGAAGCGCAGTATGGCGCTTTCACTGTGGGCGATGACGGTGATCGTCGCGCCGATCTGCGGCCCGATCCTCGGCGGCTGGATCAGCGATAACTATCACTGGGGCTGGATCTTCTTTATCAACGTGCCGATTGGTGTGGTGGTGGTGATCCTTGCCCTACAAACGCTGCGCAACCGTGAAACGGAAACGGTGATCCGCCCGATTGATACCGTTGGCCTGGTGCTGCTGGTAGTGGGTATCGGCTGTCTGCAGGTGATGCTGGACCGTGGTAAAGAGCTGGACTGGTTCAGCTCACCTGAAATCATTATTTTAACGGTCGTTGCCGTCGTAGCCCTGGCGGTGCTACTGGTGTGGGAGTTGACCGACGACCACCCGATAGTGGATTTGTCGCTGTTTAAATCGCGCAATTTCACCATCGGCTGTCTGTCAATCAGTCTCGCCTATATGCTCTACTTCGGCTCGATTGTTTTGCTGCCGCAGCTGCTGCAGGAGGTGTACGGTTATACCGCCACCTGGGCAGGGCTGGCATCGGCGCCGGTTGGGATTATCCCAGTGATCCTGTCGCCGATTATTGGCCGTTTTGCGCATAAGCTGGATATGCGACGGCTGGTCACCTTCAGCTTCATTATGTATGCGGTGTGCTTCTACTGGCGTGCGTATACCTTTGAACCGGGCATGGACTTTGGCGCATCGGCGTGGCCGCAGTTTATCCAGGGCTTTGCCGTGGCCTGCTTCTTTATGCCGTTGACCACCATTACGCTGTCAGGCTTACCGCCGGAGAGGCTGGCAGCGGCATCGAGCCTGTCGAACTTCACCCGTACGCTGGCGGGTTCGATTGGCACCTCGATCACCACCACCATGTGGAGCGATCGTGAGTCGTTGCACCACGCTCAATTAACCGAATCGGTCACGCCGTACAGTACTAACAGCCAGGAGATGTACGCGAAGCTGCAACAGCTGGGGATGACCCACGACCAGGCTTCTGCATATATCGCGCAGCAGATCACCAATCAGGGGCTGATTATCTCCGCCAATGAGATTTTCTGGGCTTCTGCCGGGGTGTTTATCCTGCTGCTGGTGCTGATATGGTTTGCCCGGCCACCGTTTGGTGCAGGCGGCGGAGGCGGCGGCGCGCACTAAACTGCCGGCATAAAAAAGGGGGCGACCACGTTAATGGCCGCCCCCTTTTTATCACTGCATCAGGCGTTCTGACGCCACCATTCAGCCAGCAGGACGCCGGTTGCTACGGAGACGTTCAGGCTTTCTACCTTACCGGTACCGCCGATGGAGACGCTGAGGTCGCCCTGATCGAACGTGCTGTCAGACAGACCATCGCGTTCCTGACCCAGCACCAGCACCATTTTGGCCGGCAGCTCTGCACGGGACAGCGGCACGCCTTTATGACTGGACGTGGTCACGATGGTATAACCGGCTTTACGGAACGCACTCAGACCGGCAGCAAAGCTTTCGCCGCTAATGGCCTGAACGTGCTCTGCGCCACCTTCTGCGGTACGCACCGCAGCGCCTGACTCCAGCATCGAAGCATCATCCACCAGCAAACCTTTGACGCCAAAGTGCGCACAGCTGCGCATAATGCCACCGAGGTTGTGCGGGTTGCCGATATCTTCCAGCGCCAGCACGCAGTCTTTCTCACCTGCGGTTGACAGCCATTCGCTGACCGGCATGCCCGAGCGCTTCTTGATCAGGAAGCAGACGCCACCATGGTGCTCGGTGCCGGAGGCTTTCTGCAGCTCGGCTTCGTCCACGGTGTGGTAAGCCTTGCGGTTAGCCGCCATATACTTCAGTGCTTCACGGAAACGCGGCGTTACGCTCTGGATAAACCAGGCGCGCACGATGCACTCCGGACGGCTCTGGAACAGCGCCTGGCAGGCATTTTCGCCATATACGCGCGTCTCTTCCATACGCTGACGACGGATCTGCTCCGGGTCGATATAGCTTTTACCGCTGATACCGCCGTGATCCGGCTTATCGTCTGCTACTGCATTTGGCGCACGGGAAACGGTACGCCACGGAGAGTCAGAGTGCCCTTCGTCGCGATCGCGCCCGCCACGTGGCTTGCTGTCTGCATTTCGTGCCGGACGGCGTGCGCCATCCTGCTGTGGACGAGGAGCGCCTTTACCGGTACGGGGGTTCCCGCCCTTGGTGCTCTTCTCGTCATCGCCGCGGACATACATCACTTTGACCTTGCCGCTCTTACCTTTAAATTCGTCGTTCATTTTTCCTCCACCTGGGCTGAGCGCGAAGCGCGCAGATTACCTGATGTGGCGGCGCTTAGCTATTAACTTCCAATAAAAGAGTGGGCCGTTCAGGCGCGCAGCCAGTTTGCCAGACATTACCTATTATACCCATTGAACAAATCGCGTTGTTCCACATTAACGGGGCCAGCATAATGCTGGCTGATTTACTGAAAAAAGCAGTAAGTAATCACTTACTACCAGACTGAGGTGAATAATGAATACCGTTTGTGCATCCTGCCAGGCCACCAATCGCGTCCCCGTCGAGCGCGTGTCCGACGGCGCGAAATGCGGCCGCTGCGGCAATGACTTATTCGACGGCCACGTGGTGAATGCCACGGCAGCCACGCTGGATAAATATCTCCAGGACGACCTGCCGGTGGTAATCGACTTCTGGGCACCGTGGTGCGGGCCGTGCGTCAACTTTGCCCCGGTGTATGAATCCGTGGCTCAGGAGCGCAGCGGTCAGATCCGCTTCCTGAAGGTGAATACCGAGGCTGAGCCGGAGCTGAGCGCGCGCTTCCGCATTCGCAGCATCCCCACCATTATGGTGTTCAAGCAGGGCCAGATGGCCGACATGCTGAACGGGGCAATGCCGAAAGCGCCGTTCGAAGAGTGGCTGGACGAAAACCTGTAAGCATCTGGCCGGGCATGCCCGGCCACAATCCGTTAGAATAGCGTTTTTCGCTGATGATCCAAGATGACCGATAACGCCGTTCTGCGCCTGCGCGCTGCCCGTCTCGCCCGTGCCACCCGCCCTTTCCTTGCCCGAGGTAACCGCACCCGCCGCTGCCAGCGCTGCCTGCTGCCAGAAAAGAACTGCCTGTGCGCGACGCTCAGCCCGCAGCAGGCGCGCAGCCGTTTCTGCCTGGTGATGTTTGACAGCGAGCCGATGAAGCCAAGCAACACCGGTCGCCTGATTGCCGATATCCTGCCGGACACGCTGGCGTTCGGCTGGTCGCGCACCGAGCCGGACCCGGCACTGCTTGCCGCAGTGCGCGATCCGCAGTATCAGCCGATGGTGGTGTTTCCCGCCTCCTACGCTGATGAGGGCCGCACGGTACTGAACAGCCCGCCGCTGAGCGGTAAGCCTCCGCTATTTATTGTGCTCGACGGCACCTGGACCGAGGCGCGCAAAATGTTCCGTAAAAGCCCGTGGCTGGATGCGCTGCCGGTGATGTCGCTTAACCTGACGCGCCCGTCCAACTATCAGCTGCGCGTGGCGCATGCGGCTGGCCAGCACTGTACTGCTGAAGTGGCGGCCGAGCTGCTGCTGCAGGCCGGTGATACTTCCGCTGGTGAAGCGCTGTTTCAGCATTTCGATCTGTTTCGCCAGCGCTATCTGGCGGGCAAGCCGCATCATCCACAGCAGGCGGCTGAAAATGATGACGAAAAAGCGCCAGCGATCAATTAACTGACACACCAGGCAACAACTTCGCCCGACAACAGGTAGAATTAACCCATCGTTGTCAGAGGGAACGAAGATGAGCCAGCGCGGACTTGAAGCCCTGCTACGACCGAAATCCATTGCGGTGATCGGTGCCTCGACCCGGCCAGAACGCGCCGGTTATCTGATGATGCGTAATCTGCTGGCCGGGGGCTTTAGCGGCCCGGTGCTGCCGGTGACGCCAAAATACCAGGCCGTATGCGGCGTGCTGGCCTGGCCCGATATTGCCAGCCTGCCGCTGTCGCCCGATCTCGCCATTATCTGCACCCATGCAAAACGCAATCTTGAGCTGCTTGGCGCGCTGGGCGAACGCGGCTGTAAAGCCTGCATTATTCTCTCCGCCCCGGAAGAGCAGCTGACCGAGCTGAAAGCCTGCGCCAGCCGCTGGCAGATCCGCCTGCTTGGTCCGAACAGCCTTGGCCTGCTGGCGCCCTGGCAGGGGCTGAATGCCAGCTTCTCGCCGGTGCCGATTACGCCGGGCAAGCTGGCGTTTATTTCGCAGTCTGCGGCGGTCTCCAACACCATTCTCGACTGGGCACAGCAGCGCCAGCTGGGCTTCTCGTGGTTTATCGCGCTCGGCGACAGCCTGGATATTGATGCCGATGACCTGCTGGACTTCCTGGCACGCGACGGCAAAACCAGCGCGATCCTGCTTTATCTCGAACATCTCAGCGATGCGCGTCGCTTTGTCTCCGCTGCCCGCAGCGCCGCCCGCAATAAACCCATTCTGGTGATCAAAAGTGGCCGCAGCCCGCAGGCACAGCAGCTGCTGCGCACGCACGGCGGGATGGATGCCGCGTGGGATGCCGCCATTCAGCGCGCCGGATTACTGCGCGTGCAGGACACTCACGAACTGTTTTCGGCAGTGGAGACGCTCAGCCATATGCGCCCGCTGCGCGGCGAACGCCTGATGATTATCAGCAACGGCGCGGCACCGGCGGCGCTGGCGCTGGATGCGCTGGATGCGCGCAACGGCAAGCTCGCCACGCTGAGTGAGCCTTTACTTACCCAGCTGAGCGCGCAGCTACCGGAAGGTATCACGCCCGGTAACCCGCTCGATCTGAAAGATGATGCAACTCCGGAACGCTATCTGCAGGCGCTCTCTCTGCTGCTCGACAGCCATGACCTCGACGCCCTGCTGATTATCCATGCGCCCAGCGCGGTAGCCCCCCCCACGCTGACCGCGCAAAAAGTGATTGAGCTGGTGAAGCAGCATCCACGCGGCAAGCAGCTTACGCTGCTGACCAACTGGTGCGGCGAGTTCTCATCCCTGGAGGCACGCCGCCTGTTTAGTGACGGCGGCATTCCCACTTACCGCACTCCGGAAGGCACCGTCACCGCGTTTATGCATATGGTGGAGTATCGCCGTAACCAGAAACAGCTGCGTGAAACGCCGGCGCTACCCGCTAACCTCACCGCCAATACCGCCGATGCGCACCGTCTGATCCAGCAAGCGCTGAGTGAAAGCGCCAGCACGCTGGATACCCATGAAGTGCAGCCGATCTTGCAGGCTTACGGGCTGACAACGCTGCCAACCTGGATTGCGGGCGACAGCGCTGAAGCGGTGCGTATCGCCGGACAGATTGGTTACCCGGTGGCGCTGAAGCTGCGCTCGCCGGATATTCCGCACAAGTCGGAAGTTCAGGGGGTGATGCTCTATCTGCGTAGCCCGGAAGAGGTGGAACAGGCGGCGAATGCGATTGTTGATCGCGTGCGGCTGACCTGGCCACAGGCGCGGGTGCATGGCCTGCTGGTGCAGAGTATGGCGAACCGTGCCGGGGCACAGGAGCTGCGCATTGTGGTGGAGCAGGATCCGCTGTTCGGGCCGGTGATTATGCTGGGTGAAGGCGGCGTAAGCTGGCAGGCCGACCGTCAGGCGGTGGTGGCCCTGCCGCCGCTCAACATGACGCTGGCGCGTTATCTGGTCATTCAGGCAATTAAGAGTGGGAAGATTCGCGGCCGTAGCGCTCTGCATCCGCTGGATGTCGCGGGACTGAGCCAGGTGCTGGTGCAGGTATCAAACCTGATTGTCGACTGTCCGGAGATTGTGCGGCTGGATATTCATCCGCTGCTGGCGAGCGGCAGTGAGTTTACCCTGCTGGACGTGACGCTCCAGCTGGCGGAATTTCACGGCGATGCCGAAGCCCGGCTGGCGATCCGTCCCTATCCACACTCGCTGGAGGAGGCGGTCGAGCTGAAGAATGGTCAGCATTGCCTGTTCCGGCCGATCCTCCCTGAGGATGAGCCGCTGCTACAGCAGTTTATCGCCCGGGTGACAAAAGAGGATCTCTACTATCGTTACTTCAGTGAGATCAATGAGTTCACCCATGACGACTTGGCGAATATGACTCAGATCGACTACGATCGGGAAATGGCGATCGTCGCGGTTCGCCAGCATAACGGCAGCGATGAGATTATTGGTGTGACCCGCGCGATTTCGGATGCCGATAATATTGATGCCGAGTTTTCCGTGCTGGTGCGCTCTGACCTGAAGGGATTAGGGCTGGGCCGAAGATTGCTGGAGAAGATGATTATCTATACGCGCCAGCATGGGTTACAGCAGCTCAACGGAATTACTATGCCGGGCAACAAAGGCATGGTGACGTTAGCGCGCAAGCTGGGATTTGCGGTCGAAGTGCAGCTGGAGGAGGGTATCGTCGGGCTTTCGCTACCGCTGCAATCCGCAGAGATATTTCTTGAAAAGTAAATCTCACCCTATCCGCACCAACTAATGGTATTATTCGCGGTTAGAGTGATGATTTTATGGCAAAAGGCCATTCCATGAACAGAGAAGAAACGCACTGTGATGTTGTCTAAATTCAACCGAAACAAACACCAACAGCACCTTGCGCAACTGCCAAAAATTTCTCAGTCAGTTGCTGATTTCACCACGCTGTACTCCCCGGCGGAATTTCGCGAGACGCTGCTGGAAAAAATTGCGTCTGCGTCCCGGCGCATCTGCATCGTGGCTCTCTATCTGGAAAATGATGAGGGTGGCCGCGCCATCCTTTCTGCACTGTATGCGGCGAAAAAACAGCGCCCGGAGCTGGACATCCGCATACTGGTTGACTGGCATCGCGCCCAGCGCGGCCGCATCGGTGCAGCCGCATGCGCCACTAACGCTGACTGGTACTGTGAGATGGCCGCGGAAAATCCCGGCTTTGCCATTCCGGTTTATGGCATCCCTGTCAATACCCGTGAAGCCCTTGGGGTGCTGCATCTCAAAGGGTCAATTATTGATGATACGCTGTTTTACACCGGCGCCAGCTTTAACGACGTCTACCTGCATCAGAAAGATAAATACCGTTACGATCGCTATCAGCTGATCGGCAACCGCGTGCTGGCCGATACCATGTTTAAATGGATCGATACCAACCTGATTCAGGCCGAAGCCGTGCATCGCCTCGACCAGGTTGAACGCCCAAAAAGCCCGGAGATTAAGAATGAAACGCGCCAGTTCCGTCAGGATCTGCGCGGTTTTGATTATCAGTTTAACGGCGATGCGAACAACGAAGAGCTGGCGGTCACCCCGCTGGTCGGGTTAGGTAAGCGCAGCCTGTTGAACAAAACCATTTTCCATCTGATGCCCTGCGCCGAACAGAAGCTGACTATCTGTACGCCGTACTTTAATCTGCCGGCTATTCTGGTGCGCAATATTATCTGGCTGCTGCGCCGGGGCAGAGAGGTGGAGATTATTGTTGGTGATAAGACCGCCAACGACTTCTATATTCCGCAAGATCAGCCGTTCAAAATTATCGGTGCGCTGCCTTATCTGTACGAGATTAACCTGCGACGCTTCCTCAGCCGTTTGCAGTATTACATCAACAGCGGGCAGCTGACGGTGCGCCTGTGGAAAGATGGTGAAAACAGCTATCACCTGAAGGGGCTGTGGGTAGATGACGAGTGGATGATGGTGACCGGTAATAACCTCAATCCGCGCGCCTGGCGCCTCGATCTCGAAAACGCGGTGCTGATCCACGATCCGCTCCAGCAGCTGACTGAACAGCGCGACCGCGAGCTGAGCCTGATCCGTGAGCACACCACGATCGTGCAGCATTTCCACGATCTGGAGAGCATCGCCGATTATCCGGTTAAAGTTCGCAAGCTCATCCGTCGCCTGCGCCGTATTCGTATCGACCGGTTAATTAGCCGCATCCTGTAAGCGACTATAATGCTCAAATCCAGCCCTGTTTTTACAGGGCTTTTTTATGGGAGTTGACGATGCGTTTTTTCCTGCTGGCGCTACTGTTAATGTGCAGCGGCTGTACTCATATGGCCCAGGATCGGTGGACCGGGCGCGATAAAGCGCAGCACTTTTTCTCATCGGCCTTTCTCTCCGCCGCGGGGAGTGCTTACGGCGAACGTCAAAACTGGAGTCCGGGCCACAGCGGCAGCTTCGGCGTGCTGTTTTCCGTCAGTCTGGGGGCGGCAAAAGAGTTTTATGACAGCCGGGAAGGCGGGAGCGGCTGGAGCTGGAAGGATTTTAGCTGGGATATAGCCGGTGCTGCCACCGGCTATGCATTATGGAATCTCGGCCAGTAACTACAGTTTCAGCCCTTTGCCTCTGCGATGGAGCATCAGCGAAACAAGGAAGGCAACGGCGCCCATGGCGGAAACATACCAGAAGAAGCTGGTTTCGCTGCCTGCCGCTTTCAGCGACAGCGCCACGTACTCCGCCGAGCCACCAAACAGCGCATTCGCCACGGCATAAGACAGGCCAACCCCCAGGGCGCGCACCTCGGGCGGGAACATTTCCGCCTTGAGGATCCCGCTGATTGAGGTGTAGAAGCTGGTGATCAGCAGGGCCAGCATGACTAATGCGAAGGCCAGAACCGGGCTGCTGACGGTTTGCAGCACGCTAAGGATCGGCACGGTACATACCGCAGCAAAGCCCCCGAAGATCAGCATCGAGTTGCGGCGCCCGATCTTATCCGACAGTGCGCCAATTAACGGCTGCAGCAGCATAAAGACAAACAGGGCTATCGTCATCAGCCCGCTGGCGGTCTTATGGTCCATTCCCGACGTATTCACCAGGTATTTCTGCATATAAGTGGTAAACGTGTAGAAGCTGAGTGAACCTCCGGCCGTAAAGCCCAACACCATGATAAAGGCGCGGCGGTGCTTCCACAGCCCCTTCAGCGATCCGGCATCTTTATGCCCGCGGGTTTTATCATCTGAAGTTTCATTCAGTGAACGTCGCAGGTAGAGCGCCACTATGGCCAGCGCTGCGCCAATAGCGAACGGAATGCGCCATCCCCAACTGCGCAGATCTTCATCCGACAGCACCTGCTGCAGTACCACCACCGTCAGCAAAGCCAGCAGCTGCCCGCCAATCAGAGTGACATACTGGAAGGATGCGTAGAAACCTTTGCGCCCTTCTATTGCCACTTCACTCATGTAGGTTGCACTGGTGCCGTATTCGCCTCCGACGGATAGCCCCTGGAACAGGCGCGCCAGCAGCAGCAGCACCGGCGCCCAGACGCCAATGCTTTCATAGCCCGGCAAACAGGCGATAACCAGTGAACCGAAGCACATCATGCACACGGAGATCAGCATTGACGTTTTACGCCCATGCTTATCGCCAATGTAGCCAAACAGCCAGCCGCCGATTGGCCGCATCAGGAATCCGGCAGCAAAGACGCCTGCGGTTTGTAACAGCTGTGTGGTCGGGTTGCCGCTCGGGAAGAAGATATGAGCGAAATAGAGTGAGCAGAATGAGTAGACGTAAAAGTCGAACCACTCAACGAGATTGCCGGATGAGGCACCGACGATTGCCCAGATGCGCTGGCGGGCGCTCATTGGATTTTGCGCCTGCGAATGTGTTTCGGTGATGGACTCTGCCATGTAATAACCTCGTAAGTTCTTTCCCTGCTTTAATAGCACCTAAGTTGGTTAATGTAACAGTTAACTCAAATGTGCGTTTGTTAAGAATTTGTTTTATAAGGATTGATTTTGTTTTATGTGAGCCAGCATTGATTATTACATAGTGGCAGAGAATGGCGAACAAGACCGAGGGAAGATAAAGGTAAGGGGATTCTGAAATGCAAAAAACCCCGGCCTTTCGGTCGGGGTTATTGCTTTATTTGATGCCTGGCAGTTCCCTACTCTCGCATGGGGAGACCCCACACTACCATCGGCGCTACGGCGTTTCACTTCTGAGTTCGGCATGGGGTCAGGTGGGACCACCGCGCTAAAGCCGCCAGGCAAATCTTGGTGCACGAAACGAATATTTTGCACTGCTGCTGCGTTGGCCGCGCTCGCAAAGTCAGTCACATACTTCAGTATGCTCCCTCCTTTCCTTCGCTTGCCGCCTTGCTTCAGCACAAAATATTTCGTTCCCGCTAAATTGTTATCCGGTCACAGGCTGAAAATCTCTTTTGCGTCTCTCATAACGCACACCAGAACGCTTCTGGCGTTGTAAGGTTAAGCCTCACGGGTCATTAGTACCGGTTAGCTCAACGCATCGCTGCGCTTACACACCCGGCCTATCAACGTCGTAGTCTTCAACGTCCCTTCAGGGGTCTCAAGGACCCAGGGAGAATTCATCTCGAGGCAAGTTTCGCGCTTAGATGCTTTCAGCGCTTATCTTTTCCGCACTTAGCTACCGGGCAATGCCATTGGCATGACAACCCGAACACCAGTGGTGCGTTCACTCCGGTCCTCTCGTACTAGGAGCAACCCCTCTCAATTCTCCAGCGCCCACGGCAGATAGGGACCGAACTGTCTCACGACGTTCTAAACCCAGCTCGCGTACCACTTTAAACGGCGAACAGCCGTACCCTTGGGACCTACTTCAGCCCCAGGATGTGATGAGCCGACATCGAGGTGCCAAACACCGCCGTCGATATGAACTCTTGGGCGGTATCAGCCTGTTATCCCCGGAGTACCTTTTATCCGTTGAGCGATGGCCCTTCCATTCAGAACCACCGGATCACTATGACCTGCTTTCGCACCTGCTCGAGCCGTCACTCTCGCAGTCAAGCTAGCTTATGCCATTGCACTAACCTCACGATGTCCGACCGTGATTAGCTAACCTTCGTGCTCCTCCGTTACTCTTTAGGAGGAGACCGCCCCAGTCAAACTACCCACCAGACACTGTCCCCACGCCGGATCACGGCGCCAGGTTAGAACATCAAACGTTAAAGGGTGGTATTTCAAGGTTGGCTCCACGCAGACTGGCGTCCACGCTTCAAAGCCTCCCACCTATCCTACACATCAAGGCTCAATGTTCAGTGTCAAGCTGTAGTAAAGGTTCACGGGGTCTTTCCGTCTTGCCGCGGGTACACTGCATCTTCACAGCGAGTTCAATTTCACTGAGTCTCGGGTGGAGACAGCCTGGCCATCATTACGCCATTCGTGCAGGTCGGAACTTACCCGACAAGGAATTTCGCTACCTTAGGACCGTTATAGTTACGGCCGCCGTTTACCGGGGCTTCGATCAAGAGCTTCTCCTTACGGATAACCCCATCAATTAACCTTCCGGCACCGGGCAGGCGTCACACCGTATACGTCCACTTTCGTGTTTGCACAGTGCTGTGTTTTTAATAAACAGTTGCAGCCAGCTGGTATCTTCGACTGCCTTCAGCTCCGTCAGCAAGTGACTTCACCTAGCGACAGCGTGCCTTCTCCCGAAGTTACGGCACCATTTTGCCTAGTTCCTTCACCCGAGTTCTCTCAAGCGCCTTGGTATTCTCTACCTGACCACCTGTGTCGGTTTGGGGTACGATTCGATGTTACCTGATGCTTAGAGGCTTTTCCTGGAAGCAGGGCATTTGTTACTTCAGCACCGTAGTGCCTCGTCATCACACCTCAGCGTTGATAAGAGTCCGGATTTACCTAAACTCTCCGCCTACATGCTTAAACCGGGACAACCGTCGCCCGGCTAACATAGCCTTCTCCGTCCCCCCTTCGCAGTAACACCGAGTACGGGAATATTAACCCGTTTCCCATCGACTACGCCTTTCGGCCTCGCCTTAGGGGTCGACTCACCCTGCCCCGATTAACGTTGGACAGGAACCCTTGGTCTTCCGGCGAGCGGGCTTTTCACCCGCTTTATCGTTACTTATGTCAGCATTCGCACTTCTGATACCTCCAGCATGCCTCACAGCACACCTTCAACGGCTTACAGAACGCTCCCCTACCCAACAATACTTGCGTATCGCTGCCGCAGCTTCGGTGCATGGTTTAGCCCCGTTACATCTTCCGCGCAGGCCGACTCGACCAGTGAGCTATTACGCTTTCTTTAAATGATGGCTGCTTCTAAGCCAACATCCTGGCTGTCTGTGCCTTCCCACATCGTTTCCCACTTAACCATGACTTTGGGACCTTAGCTGGCGGTCTGGGTTGTTTCCCTCTTCACGACGGACGTTAGCACCCGCCGTGTGTCTCCCGTGATAACATTCTTCGGTATTCGCAGTTTGCATCGGGTTGGTAAGCCGGGATGGCCCCCTAGCCGAAACAGTGCTCTACCCCCGAAGATGAGTTCACGAGGCGCTACCTAAATAGCTTTCGGGGAGAACCAGCTATCTCCCGGTTTGATTGGCCTTTCACCCCCAGCCACAAGTCATCCGCTAATTTTTCAACATTAGTCGGTTCGGTCCTCCAGTTAGTGTTACCCAACCTTCAACCTGCCCATGGCTAGATCACCGGGTTTCGGGTCTATACCCTGCAACTTAACGCCCAGTTAAGACTCGGTTTCCCTGCGGCTCCCCTATACGGTTAACCTTGCTACAGAATATAAGTCGCTGACCCATTATACAAAAGGTACGCAGTCACACCACGAAGGTGCTCCCACTGCTTGTACGTACACGGTTTCAGGTTCTGTTTCACTCCCCTCGCCGGGGTTCTTTTCGCCTTTCCCTCACGGTACTGGTTCACTATCGGTCAGTCAGGAGTATTTAGCCTTGGAGGATGGTCCCCCCATATTCAGACAGGATGTCACGTGTCCCGCCCTACTCATCGAACTCACAGCGAGTGCATTTTTGTGTACGGGAGTATCACCCTGTACCCTGCGACTTTCCAGACGCTTCCACTAATGCACCCGCTGATTCAGGTTCTGGGCTGTTCCCCGTTCGCTCGCCGCTACTGGGGGAATCTCGGTTGATTTCTTTTCCTCGGGGTACTTAGATGTTTCAGTTCCCCCGGTTCGCCTCATGCCACTATGTATTCATGACATGATAGTGTGACGTATCACACTGGGTTTCCCCATTCGGGTATCGTCGGTTGTTGCGGTTCATATCACCTTACCGACGCTTATCGCAGATTAGCACGCCCTTCATCGCCTCTGACTGCCTAGGCATCCACCGTGTACGCTTAGTCGCTTAACCTCACAACCCACAAGCGTCCCGAAGGACAGCATGCTGTCGTGAGCATTTGAGAGACTCGAACGCATCGTTAGTTTCATTCTTATTACGGAGAATGAACGCGACGCGTCGTTTCAATTTTCAGCTTGTTCCGGATTGTTAAAGAGCATAATACTTCGCAGCATGCTGTTATCCAGCACACTCTGAAGTATTTTATTTAGAAAAACAGTATGGTGGAGCTAAGCGGGATCGAACCGCTGACCTCCTGCGTGCAAGGCAGGCGCTCTCCCAGCTGAGCTATAGCCCCATACAGTCTTACAGAAACCTTTTACTACCATTACATTCCAAAGAAGAAATGTAATTTGTGCTCAGGCAAGGCATGCAGGAGGGAAGTTTACGTTGGTAAACGACCGAGTGCATAACGCCGCATGAGTGCAAATTTGGTAGGCCTGAGTGGACTTGAACCACCGACCTCACCCTTATCAGGGGTGCGCTCTAACCACCTGAGCTACAAGCCTGTAGAGGTTTTTCTGCTCGTTACTTTTTCATCAGACAATCTGTGTGGACACTACGCGGGAAGGTATCTTCAGGTAAGGAGGTGATCCAACCGCAGGTTCCCCTACGGTTACCTTGTTACGACTTCACCCCAGTCATGAATCACAAAGTGGTAAGCGCCCTCCCGAAGGTTAAGCTACCTACTTCTTTTGCAACCCACTCCCATGGTGTGACGGGCGGTGTGTACAAGGCCCGGGAACGTATTCACCGTAGCATTCTGATCTACGATTACTAGCGATTCCGACTTCACGGAGTCGAGTTGCAGACTCCGATCCGGACTACGACGCACTTTATGAGGTCCGCTTGCTCTCGCGAGGTCGCTTCTCTTTGTATGCGCCATTGTAGCACGTGTGTAGCCCTGGCCGTAAGGGCCATGATGACTTGACGTCATCCCCACCTTCCTCCGGTTTATCACCGGCAGTCTCCTTTGAGTTCCCGACATTACTCGCTGGCAACAAAGGATAAGGGTTGCGCTCGTTGCGGGACTTAACCCAACATTTCACAACACGAGCTGACGACAGCCATGCAGCACCTGTCTCACGGTTCCCGAAGGCACTAAGGCATCTCTGCCAAATTCCGTGGATGTCAAGGCCAGGTAAGGTTCTTCGCGTTGCATCGAATTAAACCACATGCTCCACCGCTTGTGCGGGCCCCCGTCAATTCATTTGAGTTTTAACCTTGCGGCCGTACTCCCCAGGCGGTCGACTTAACGCGTTAGCTCCGGAAGCCACGCCTCAAGGGCACAACCTCCAAGTCGACATCGTTTACGGCGTGGACTACCAGGGTATCTAATCCTGTTTGCTCCCCACGCTTTCGCACCTGAGCGTCAGTCTTTGTCCAGGGGGCCGCCTTCGCCACCGGTATTCCTCCAGATCTCTACGCATTTCACCGCTACACCTGGAATTCTACCCCCCTCTACAAGACTCTAGCCTGCCAGTTTCGAATGCAGTTCCCAGGTTGAGCCCGGGGATTTCACATCCGACTTGACAGACCGCCTGCGTGCGCTTTACGCCCAGTAATTCCGATTAACGCTTGCACCCTCCGTATTACCGCGGCTGCTGGCACGGAGTTAGCCGGTGCTTCTTCTGCGGGTAACGTCAATCGACGAAGCTATTAACTTCATCGCCTTCCTCCCCACTGAAAGTACTTTACAACCCGAAGGCCTTCTTCATACACGCGGCATGGCTGCATCAGGCTTTCGCCCATTGTGCAATATTCCCCACTGCTGCCTCCCGTAGGAGTCTGGACCGTGTCTCAGTTCCAGTGTGGCTGGTCATCCTCTCAGACCAGCTAGGGATCGTCGCCTAGGTGAGCCGTTACCCCACCTACTAGCTAATCCCATCTGGGCACATCCGATGGTGTGAGGCCCGAAGGTCCCCCACTTTGGTCCGAAGACGTTATGCGGTATTAGCTACCGTTTCCAGTAGTTATCCCCCTCCATCGGGCAGTTTCCCAGACATTACTCACCCGTCCGCCACTCGTCACCCAAGAGCAAGCTCTCTGTGCTACCGTTCGACTTGCATGTGTTAGGCCTGCCGCCAGCGTTCAATCTGAGCCATGATCAAACTCTTCAATTAAAAGTTCGATTTGCTGAAACAAGTTCAGCGGTGCTCATCTGTAAAACGTCATAATGAATTTCATTATGTGTTCACTCGTGAGGCTTGATATTTTTTACGTCCGGAGACGCTGATATCAATCCTGCGAGTGCCCACACAGATTGTCTGATAAATTGTTAAAGAGCGTTGCGAACAGTGCCGAAGCTTCCTGTCGCGAGGTGGCGTATATTACGCTTTCCTCCTTCGGAGTCAACTTCTTTTTGAGAAGTTTTTCCGGCGGTTCAGATACTTCCTGAACCTCTTAACACGCTGGCCTGTAAGCCGTTGTTCCGTGTCAGTGGAGGCGCAGTATAGGGATTTTCTGGAGAGTGGCAAGGGCAAATCGCAAAAAACTTTTCAAGCGCTCACTTTCCAGGCAAAAGACCCTTTAAGGCCCGTTTTTTGCCTCTTTAATAAACAAAAATGGGCCAGAGGCCCATTTTTGTCACTTACCGTTATTACTGATGTGCGACGATGATATCGTTTTCCACATCCATTTGGATGGTTTTGCCCGGCACTAACTCCCCGGACAAAATCTGCTGCGCCAGCGGATTCTCTATCTGCTGCTGAATCGCACGTTTGAGCGGCCTTGCCCCGTAAACCGGGTCGTAACCATTCTCCGCCAGTTTCTGCAATGCTGCTTCTGCGATATGCAGTTCATAACCGCGCTCTTCGAGGCGCTGATACAGACGCGTCAGCTGAATACGTGCAATAGAGGCAATATGCTGCTCGCCCAGCGGGTGGAACACCACCAGCTCATCAATACGGTTGATGAACTCAGGGCGGAAGCTTTGGCTAACTACGGCCATCACCATCTCTTTCATCGCATCGTAACTCAGCGCGCCGAAACGCTCCTGAATCAGGTCGGAACCGAGGTTCGAAGTCATGATTACCACGGTGTTACGGAAATCGACCGTTCTACCCTGGCCATCCGTCAGGCGACCGTCATCCAGTACCTGCAGCAGAATGTTAAACACATCCGGATGCGCCTTCTCGACTTCATCCAGCAGGATCACCGAGTAAGGACGACGACGAACCGCTTCTGTCAGGTAGCCACCCTCTTCATATCCGACATAGCCGGGAGGAGCACCAACCAGACGCGAGACAGAGTGTTTTTCCATAAACTCGGACATATCAATGCGCACCATGGCATCGTCACTGTCGAACATAAAATTCGCCAGCGCTTTGCAGAGCTCAGTTTTACCCACCCCGGTTGGACCGAGGAACAGGAATGAACCGATCGGGCGGTTAGGATCGGCCAGGCCTGCACGGCTGCGGCGAATCGCATTTGAAACCGCTTCAACCGCTTCATTCTGACCAATCACCCGCGTATGCAGCTGCTGTTCCATACGCAACAGCTTGTCGCGCTCACCTTCCATCATGCGGTCCACTGGGATGCCGGTCCAGCGCGCCAGTACGTCGGCAATTTCGACGTCGGTCACGCGGTTACGCAACAGGCGCATGGTTTTGCCTTCAGACTGAGTGGCGCTCTCCAGCTGTTTTTCCAACTCTGGAATTTTACCGTACTGCAGTTCTGACATCTGGGCCAGGTCGCCCTGACGGCGCGCCTGCTCCATCGCCAGCTTGGCATTTTCCAGCTCTGTCTTGATATGCTGAGTACCGGACAGAGAGGCTTTCTCCGCCTTCCACTCTTCTTCCAGCTCTGAATACTCGCGCTCTTTCTGGCTCAGCTCAGCTTCCAGCATATCCAGACGCTTGATGCTGGCATCGTCAGACTCTTTCTTCAGCGCCTGCTGCTCCAGCTTGAGCTGGATAATCCGGCGTTCCAAGCGGTCCAGTGATTCCGGCTTCGAGTCAATCTGCATACGGATGCTTGAAGCAGCTTCATCGATCAGGTCGATGGCTTTGTCCGGCAGCTGGCGGTCAGCAATATAGCGGTGCGATAAGGTCGCGGCCGCCACAATTGCCGGGTCGGTGATCTGCACATGGTGATGCAGCTCATAGCGCTCTTTCAGCCCGCGCAGAATAGCGATGGTGTCTTCCACGCTCGGCTCGGCAACAAACACTTTCTGGAAACGACGCTCCAGCGCGGCATCCTTCTCTATATACTGACGATACTCATCCAGCGTAGTGGCGCCCACGCAGTGCAGCTCACCGCGCGCCAATGCCGGTTTCAGCATATTACCGGCATCCATTGCGCCGTCGGCTTTACCGGCGCCGACCATGGTATGTAGCTCGTCAATAAACAGAATGACGTTCCCTTCCTGTTTCGCCAGGTCGCTCAATACTGCTTTAAGGCGCTCTTCGAACTCACCGCGGTACTTCGCCCCGGCAATCAATGCACCCATGTCCAGCGACAGAACGCGGCGGCCTTTCAGCCCTTCCGGCACTTCGCCATTGATAATGCGCTGCGCCAGCCCTTCCACGATCGCGGTTTTACCCACGCCTGGCTCACCGATCAGCACCGGGTTATTTTTGGTACGGCGCTGCAGAACCTGAATCGTACGGCGGATCTCCTCGTCACGGCCGATGACAGGGTCGAGTTTGCCCAGCTCAGCACGCTCGGTCAGATCGATGGTGTATTTCTTTAATGCCTGGCGCTGATCTTCAGCTCCCTGGTCGTTCACGCTGTCGCCTCCACGCATCTGGTCTATGGCTTTGGTTAGCTTGTCGCTGGTTGCTCCGGCAGATTTCAATAAATCAGCCAGCGAACCGCGCGAATCGAGCGCCGCCAGAACGAATAATTCTGATGAGATAAAGTTGTCGCCGCGCTTCTGCGCCAGCTTGTCGCACAGATTAAGTACCCGCACCAGGTCAGCAGACGGCTGAACATCACCCTCGGTACCTTCCACCTGCGGCAGACGGCTGAGTGCTTGTTCAATCGCGTTACGCAGGGACGAAACGTCCACGCTGGCTGAAGTCAGTAAAGGGCGAACGGACCCACCTTCCTGAGTGAGCAGTGCGCTCATCAGATGCAGAGGTTCAATGAATTGGTTGTCGTGGCCAAGAGCCAGTGACTGGGCGTCGGCGAGTGCCAGTTGGAATTTGTTAGTAAGACGATCCAGACGCATAATTTCCCCCTATCAGGTCAAGTTGCTACTGGAGATTAAATGAGGTCATCCCTCAAATTTTTCAAGGTTAATGACCTGACATTTTGGAGAAAAAAACATCAATCCGGACCGTCTTATCGCGCTAGGTTATATCAGCCAGATCAAACTTGCCATACGGCCGGTGACGCCATCGCGTCGGAAGGAGAAAAATTGCTCAGCCTGAGTATGGGTACATTGGCCGCCACCCCAGACCTGGCGCACTCCGCAGGCCTGTAGCCGCTGTTTTGCCAGCAGCCATAAATCCGCATAAAACTTTTCGCCTGCCGGGCGGAAAGCTGCTGAATCGCCTGGATTTTGCGCAATGAACGCCTCGCGCACCTCCGGGCCAACTTCAAATGCATCGGGGCCAATCGCCGGACCAAGCCAGACAGAAATCTCAGCAGGGGGCGCCGAAAAAGCGTTTAAGGTCTCCTCCAGCACGCCATTACACAGACCGCGCCAGCCAGCATGAGCAGCCGCCACTTCCTGACCATCCTGCGAACAAAACAGCACCGGAAGACAGTCAGCCGTCATCACCGCGCACACGACGCCCGGCGTACGGGTATAGGCCGCATCCGCACGCAGTGAAGCGGGAGTCTGCCAGCTGAGCGGCAAAACGTCCGTACCGTGAACCTGTTCCAGCCATTGCGGCATCGAAGGCAGATCGCCCAGCTCAAGCAGCCGCTGGCGATTCACCCGCACGTGCTCAGGGTCATCACCGACGCGATCGCCAAGATTAAGGCTGTTCCACGGCGCCTGACTGACTCCACCTTTGCGCGTACTGCTGCACGCGCGAACGTTAACGGGAACCGACCAGTTAGGTACGATCAGGCTCATTACCAGTCCATCTGCTCTTTGAATTCTTCGGTATCGGCCTTCAGGGCATTGATCAGGTCGACCATATCCTGCGGCAGCGGCGCATGCCATTCCATCTCAATCCCGGTGATCGGATGGTAAAGGCGCAGCATGGTGGCGTGCAGTGCCTGGCGGTCAAAGCCTCGCAGCGTACCGATAAAGGCTTCAGATGCACCTTTTGGCGGACGCGGGCGGCCACCGTATAACGGATCGCCCACCAGCGGATGATTAATATGTGACATATGCACACGGATCTGGTGCGTACGTCCGGTTTCAAGGCGCAGACGCAGACGCGTGTGCGCGCGGAAATGCTCCATAATACGATAGTGCGTAGTAGCCGGTTTACCCATCGGATGAACGGCCATATGGGTACGCTTGGTCGAATGGCGGCTGATCGGCTCGTTAACCGTTCCGCCCGCCGTCATGCGACCAATTGCCACGGCTTCATATTCACGGGTGAATTCACGCAGCTGCAGAGACTCCACCAGGTGAGTCTGGGCAGGAACCGTTTTCGCCACGACCATCAGACCGGTCGTGTCTTTATCAAGGCGGTGAACGATGCCCGCGCGCGGCACATCGGCAATCGCCGGGAAATGATGCAGCAAGGCATTTAGCACCGTGCCATCCGGATTACCGGCGCCAGGGTGCACCACCAGATCGCGTGGCTTGTTGATCACCAAAATGTCGTCATCTTCATAGACGATATTGAGTGGGATGTCCTGCGCCTCCCAGCGAGCTTCCTCTTCGATCTCTGCATCGATGACGATTTGCTCACCGCCGAGCACTTTTTCTTTGGGTTTGTCGATAATTGCACCGTTTACGGTGACGCGACGGTCCAGAATCCACTCTTTTATGCGAGAACGTGAATAATCAGGGAACAATTCGGCCAAAGCCTGATCTAACCGTTGTCCGAGTTGCGATTCGGATACCGTTGCGTTGAGTTTTACTTGTTGTGCCATAAATAAACAGCTTCTTCGTTAACGTTGGGTTTTCACGGCGATGCCGTTTAATATAATGTGCTATCGTACCTGGTCACTACCGGAGGCTTAACGGACAGCTTCCTGAATAACACTCTGAGGATAAGCAAATCGTCATGACGCGTATGAAATATCTGGTGGCTGCAGCCACGTTGAGCCTGGCATTAGCTGGATGTTCCGGCTCCAAGGATGTGGTGCCAGACAGCCCACCTTCCGAGATTTATGCCACTGCCCAGCAAAAACTGCAGGACGGTAACTTTAAAGGAGCAATAACGCAACTGGAAGCGCTCGATAACCGCTATCCTTTCGGCCCTTACTCCCAGCAAGTTCAGCTAGACCTGATCTACGCTTACTATAAAAATGCCGATTTGCCGCTGGCGCAGGCCGCTATCGACCGCTTTATGCGCCTGAACCCGACCCATCCGAACATTGATTACGTGATCTATATGCGTGGCCTGACGGACATGGCGCTGGATGACAGCGCATTGCAGGGCTTTTTTGGTATCGACCGCTCAGACCGCGATCCAACCCATGCGCGTGATGCATTCAAAGACTTCTCGCAGCTGCTGCGTGGCTATCCAAACAGCCAGTATGCGACGGATGCACGCAAGCGCCTGGTGTTCCTGAAAGATCGCCTGGCGAAATATGAGCTATCCGTGGCGGAATTCTACACTAAACGCGAGGCATATGTCGCTGTGGTTAACCGTGTAGAGCAAATGCTGAAAGATTATCCGGATACTCAGGCAACCCGAACAGCTCTGCCACTGATGGAAAATGCTTACCGTCAGCTGCAGTTGAACGCGGAAGCCGAGCGCGTAGCAAAAATCATTGCCGCTAATCAGGCCTGATTCTGACGCAATAAAAAAGGCAGCCTGCGGGCTGCCTTTTTTTTGACTAAAAACCCAGCTAAACGCCAAATTTCCTGTCCGGTTAACCCATCAACAATGCCAGTTAACATGCCCGCGTACAACCCCTGAAACGCCATTTACCTGCCCTGCTCGCAATTTTCGTGCACTTGACAAAAAGTGACAAAAAAACGTGATCTTTATCACACATTTATCGATTTTACGCGCTATGCTGGACCTACCAAGACGGAAATGACAGAGAGGTAAGCACTATGGTTCTGAACATTACCAGTAAACAAATGGAAATTACTCCGGCAATTCGCCAGCATGTCGAAGACCGTCTAGCCAAGCTTGAAAAGTGGCAAACCCACCTGATAAACCCGCACATTGTTCTTTCGAAGGAGCCGAAGGAGTTTGTTGCCGATGCGAACATCAACACGCCCAACGGTCCGCTGATTGCCAGTGCTAAACATGAAGATATGTATACCGCAATCAATGACCTGATCAACAAACTGGAGCGTCAGCTGAACAAGGTTCAGCATAAAGGCGAAGCGCGCCGCGCTAACGCCAGCGTGAAAGACCTCAGCGTGGTTGAGGCTGACGAAGAATAAATTCGTTAAAATGAGGATAACGCGCCTGCGGGCGCGTTTTTTATTGACAGAAGGAAATTGCAGCGGTTACTTTAACCTTTCAAGACACAGTGGATACCCCAATGAAATCAGCTCCGTTTTTCTTCGCATTCTTTTTTACCTTCCCCTGACTGGGAGGCAATTCGTCGTGTGAGAATGAATGCGAAGACGAACAATAAAGCCTCCCAACCGGGAGGCTTTTTTTTTTAGCGAAATCTGGACAGGTAGCACATATGAACTCCGAAAACCCTTTGCTTGCTCTGCGCGGTAAGATCAGCGCACTGGACGAACAACTGCTGTCGCTGCTGGCACAGCGCCGCGCGCTGGCGGTAGAAGTTGCCGAGGCCAAAATGGCCACGCACCGCCCGATCCGTGACATCGACCGCGAGCGCGATCTGCTCGAACATCTGATCACCCTGGGTAAAGGCCACAAGCTGGATGCGCATTACATCACGCGCCTGTTCCAGCAAATTATTGAAGACTCCGTTTTGACCCAGCAGGCGCTGCTGCAAAAACAGCTGAACAATACTAACCCGCATTCGGCACGCATCGCCTTCCTTGGGCCAAAAGGTTCATATTCTCACCTGGCGTCACGCCACTATGCCGCCCGCCATTTCGACAGCTTTATTGAGAGCGGCTGCCTGAAGTTCCACGATATCTTTAATCAGGTCGAAACCGGCCAGGCAGATTACGCGGTGCTGCCGGTGGAGAATACCACCTCGGGTTCCATTACCGATGTGTATGACCTGCTGCAGCAGACCAGCCTGTCTATCGTGGGTGAAATTACTATCCCTATCGACCACTGCGTGCTGGTATCCGGCAATACCACGCTGCAGGAAATCGAAACGGTTTACAGTCATCCACAGCCTTTCCAGCAGTGCAGCCAGTTTGTTAACCGCTATCCGCACTGGAAAATTGAGTACACCGAAAGCACCGCAGCCGCGATGGAAAAAGTGGCCGCGATGAACTCACCCAAAGTCGCCGCTCTGGGCAGTGAAGCCGGTGGCGAGCTTTACAGCCTTCAGGTGCTGGAGCGTAATCTGGCCAACCAGCGTCAAAACATCACCCGGTTTATTGTGCTGGCGCGCAAGCCGATTGAAGTGTCGCTCCAGGTTCCAGCCAAAACCACGCTGATTATGGCCACTGGCCAGCAGGCGGGTGCGCTGGTTGAAGCCCTGCTGGTATTGCGCAAGCACAATCTGACCATGAGCAAGCTGGAGTCGCGCCCGATTAACGGCAACCCGTGGCAGGAGATGTTTTACATCGACTTCCAGGGCAACCTGCGCAATGACGACGTGCAGGAAGCACTGCGCGAGCTGGCCCCAATCACCCGCTCGCTGAAAGTGCTTGGCTGCTATCCGGGCGAGAACGTGGTCGCCGTCGACCCGCAGTAAACCGCCAGCCTCAGGCAGCGGCGGCTTTCAGTCAGCGCCAGCAGGTAACCGAATGCCTGCAACCCGTGCCGCTGCCGCATCGTATCCGCGTTTATATGGTGAATCCTGACCTGACAACCTGACGGTTGCGGTAAATATACCGGGCTGATGATGGCGCATGACGGGGCGCTGAACGCCGCGGTTGCTACGGTTAAGGGCTATAAGCAGGTATCAACGCTTAAACTCACGGGACGACCGAAAAAGAGGGTCGTCCCCTACGGCATAGCCACGGTTAAACTAATGGGACGACCGGAAAAAAGGGTCGTCCCCACGGTTGGGCTACGCTCTGCTGTCGTTAGCCTGACGCAGCAGCGTGCGGCTTTCCGCCTGGAAGCGTTTAGCGTAGTCGCCAAACCAGTGTTCCACGCGGCGGAAGCTGTCAATAAATGCCTGCTTATCGCCATGCTCCAGCAGCTTAATCGCCTCGCCAAAGCGCTGATAATATCGCTTAATCAGCGCCAGGTTGCTTTCCGACGACATAATGATGTCAGCGTAAAGCTGCGGGTCCTGCGCAAACAGCCGCCCGACCATCGCCAGCTCCAGGCGGTAAATCGGTGACGAGAGCGCCAGTAACTGCTCCAGCTGCACGTTCTCTTCGGCCAGGTGCAGGCCATAAGCAAAGGTCGCAAAGTGGCGCAGCGCCTGAATAAACGCCATATTTTGATCGTGCTCCACCGCGCTGATGCGGTGCAGGCGTGCGCCCCAAACCTGAATCTGTTCGAGGAACCACTGGTAGGCTTCCGGCTGGCGGCCATCGCACCAGACCACAACCTGCTTAGCCAGGCTGCCGCTGTCCGGCCCAAACATCGGGTGCAAGCCCAATACCGGGCCAGAGTGTGCTGCCAGCATCGCCTGCAGCGGTTTATTCTTCACCGAAGCGAGATCAACCAGAATGCAGTCCGGCGCCAGCGGCGGCAGTTCGCCAATCACCTGCTCGGTGAGGTGGATAGGCACGCTGATAATCACCATCCCGGCATTCGCCAGCATCGCCGCAGCATTGTCCCAGTCCCCTTTGTCGAGGATCTGCACCTGGTAACCGGAGAGCGTGAGCATCTTTTCAAACAGCCGCCCCATCTGCCCTTTACCGCCGACGATCACCACCGGACGCAGCTCAGGACACAGGGTTTTAAAGCCCTTATCATTTTCACTGGTGTAGGATTCACGCATCACGCGGCGCAGCACATCTTCGATCAGGTCCGGCGGTACGCCAAGCTTTTCAGCCTCGGCGCGGCGCGAGGCCAGCATCGTGGCCTCACGTTCCGGGACATAAATCGGTAATCCGTAGCGGCTCTTCACCTCGCCCACTTCCGCTACCAGCTCCAGCCGTTTTGCCAGCAGGTCCAGCAGCGCTTTATCCACTTCGTCGATTTGATCGCGTAGCGCGGTCAGTTCAGCCACCATAACTCGTTAACCCTCTTGCGACAGACGCGCCGCCAGCACTCCGTTCAGATCCTGATGAATTTCACGCAGCAGGCTTTCGGTGGTTTCCCAGTTGATGCAGGCATCGGTGACGGAAACCCCGTAGCGCATATCACTGCGCGGCTGCTCGGAAGACTGATTGCCTTCGTGAATGTTACTTTCCAGCATCAGGCCGATAATTGAGCGGTTGCCATCTTTGATCTGCGCAACCGCAGACTCGGCAACGCCCGACTGGCGACGGAAATCTTTATTAGAATTGCCATGACTGCAATCTATCATCAAGGCGGGGCGGAGTCCCGCCTGCTGCATCTCTTTTTCACACTGCGCCACGTCTTCCGGGCCGTAGTTAGGCTTTTTACCACCGCGCAGGATCACATGCCCGTCCGGGTTGCCCTGAGTCTGTAACAGGCACACCTGCCCTGCCTGATTGATACCGACAAAGCGGTGTGGCATGGCCGCAGCGCGCATGGCGTTAATCGCGGTACCCAGGCTGCCGTCGGTGCCGTTTTTGAAGCCAACCGGCATTGACAGGCCAGAAGCCATTTCGCGGTGCGTCTGGGATTCAGTGGTACGGGCGCCAATCGCAGACCAACTGAACAGATCCCCCAGGTACTGTGGGCTGTTTGGATCCAGCGCTTCGGTTGCCAGCGGCAGGCCCATCTCCACCAGATTGAGCAGCAGCTGGCGCGCAATATGCAGGCCGGCTTCCATATCAAAAGTGTTATCCATATGAGGATCGTTGATCAGCCCTTTCCAGCCCACGGTGGTACGTGGCTTTTCAAAGTAGACGCGCATCACGATGTACAGCTGATCGCCAACCTGATCCGCCAGCGCTTTCAGGTCACGCGCATAGGCGAGAGCCGCTTCGGTATCGTGAATGGAACACGGACCGCACACCACCAGCAGGCGATGATCTTTCCCGCTGATGATGTCAGAAATAGTCTGGCGTGAAGCGGCAATCTGCCCCTCCAGCACGCTATTCAGCGGGAACTGCTTTTTCAGTTCTTCCGGGGTAATCAGCACCTGTTCGTTGGCAATATGTACATTATTCAGCGCATCTTTTTGCATGATCGTCATCCTGGCAATTCGTTAATAGGGATCCTCAGCGAGGTTGAAATCAACTGTACCAGAATGCGTACATAACACAACAGCCATATGTACACAATTATTACCACCTTTATTAAAAACACCCTAAAATCACCCACTTTAACTATATAAAACAATGACTTGAATAACGCAAATCATGAAAGCGGAATGTACATATAAGTTTACATTGCAGCATCAGCATTGAAAAATACCAATTATTTCCGTTACCTGCGCGACCCTCAGGATCTATACTCAGCCTCACTCAGGGAAAAGAACAGGAGCCGAGCGTGAATTTAGTCATTCGCCCCTTTGCAGAGCACGATGCAGCCGCTTTTGCGAGTGCGGTTAATCACTCTCTGGATACGCTGATCCCATGGATGGCGTGGGCACATGAGGATTATCGGGAGGAAGAGGCCCGTCAGTGGTTCCGCTATACCCATCTGCAACGTCAACAGGGCACTGCGGACGAGCTGGGCCTGTTTGCAGAAGATGGTCGCCTGCTGGGCGGCGCGGGGATACGCTATCCGGCTGGCGCGGAGAGCCCGGCGGCGCTCGGCTACTGGGTGCGCAGCAGCGAACAGCGTAAGGGAATTGCCCGCAGCGCCGTAAAATGGCTGGTTGAACGGGCGTTCTCCCAGCCGGATATCGACGTCATTGAGATCCTTGCCGCTGAAACCAATCTTGCCAGCCGTGCTGTCGCGGTAAGTGCCGGCGCGGAATTAGTCGCTGTGCGTTACGGGCTAATCGTGCTGAACAGCGGCCCGGTCAATACCGCCATCTACCACCTTCGCCGCCCGCATTAGCGCGCTGAGCGATTGTCGCTGCTGCCCCTGCGCATCGATGTTCTGCGGGGACAGCCAGTCAGTCAGCACCTTGTCGATCGCTGGCCATTCGCCATCAATAATGGAAAACCAGTCGGAGTCACGCGTACGCCCTTTACGTGCCATCATCTGGCGGAAAGTGCCCTCCCAGGTGAACCCTAAGCGTAGCGCCGCGTTGCGTGATGGCAGATTCAGCGCATCACACTTCCACTCACAGCGGCGATAGCCGAGGTCAAAAGTGTGCTTAATCATCAGCCACAGGGCTTCAGTGCCAATCACCGTGCGCTTCATAAATGGCGACCAGGTGACACCCCCGATCTCCAGCGATCCATTAACCGGGTCGATGCGCATATAGGAAACCAGTCCTACCGGAATTTCGCGCTGCGTACAGAAGATGGTAAAGGTGACAAAGGTTTTCTCCGCGGCGCGCTGCTCGAGCCAGATATGAAAATCAGCCAGGGTTTCCGGGCGTTCCTCCGTTAAATAGGTCCAGTCGCGGCCATCGGGAGCCGAAGCATAAGCGGCATAAAGGCCAGCCGCATCGCGGGCGGCATCAAGCGGTTCCAGGCGGCAAAAGCGGCCGGTTAGCGCCTGTGGAGCGGGAATAGCAACGGGCTGCCAGTCCGGCAGTGCTGCGCCAATGGGCTGTCCAAACTGATTGATACGCTGTGTCACATCTCTCTCCTTGCGTGCGGTAGACACCCAGCATACGAATAACCTGCGGTGCTTGCCAGCGTGAAACCGTTGCAGTAGCATCCTTTTTTACCTGCACAGGAAACGACAATGACCTACCTTCGTTTAGCTCTGGTTGGCGACTACCGTCCCGATGCCGTTGCGCATCAGGCCATCCCCCTGGCCATTTCCCTGGCTGCGCAAGCCCTTAATCTCGACGTTACCCCACAATGGCTACCCACTGAAACCCTGACCGACCGCAGCATGTTGCAGGATTTTGATGCCATCTGGCTGGTGCCGGGCAGCCCGTATCACAGCGATGATGCCGCGTTTATGACGATTACTTATGCGCGAGAGAACAACGTGCCGTTTCTCGGTTCCTGCGCCGGATTTCAGTACGCTATCGTGGAATATGCTCGCAATGTGATGGGCTGGACCGATGCCGGCCATGCCGAAACGGCCAGCGGGGGTCGACTGGTTATTGCGCCGCTGAGCTGTTCGCTGGTCGAGAAAAACGGGGATATTTTGATTAAGCCCGACACGCTGCTGGCGCGGGCCTATGGCAAATCTGAGATAACAGAGGGCTATCACTGTAATTTTGGCGTGAACCCGGATTTTGTTGTCGAGCTGAGCGGCTACCCACTACGCCTCAGCGCGCACGATCGCGATGGCGATGTGCGCGCGATGGAGCTCCCGGGGCATAAGTTTTTCGCCGCCACGCTGTTCCAGTCCGAGCGCGCCGCGCTGCGCCATGAGCTGTCACCACTGCTGGTTGAGCTGCTGCGCGCAGCAAGCCAGTAATCAATTGAGGCGGGCGCGGGTCCCGCCTCAGATTATCCGCCGACGTTGAGCGGCGTGATCCCCCGCCGACTGCGCCGTTCAAAATAGAGAGAGATCGCTCCCCCGCTGACCACCAGCCCCGCGCCAATCATTGTTGCCGACTGCGGTAATGTGTCCCAGAACAGATAGCCGATAAACACCGACCAGAGTAGCGTGGTGTAATCAAAGGGTGCCAGCAGCGAGGCATCGGCATATTTCAGGCTCAGCGTTAGCAGGATCTGCGTTATCCCGCCTAATAGTCCGCAGCCCAGCAGCAACATCAGCTGCCTGCCGTTGGGCAGTGACCAGCCAAAACCCAGGGTCAACAGCGAGGTCAGCGTGGTGGTAATGGCGAACCAGAAGGCAATTGCGCCAGGTTTTTCAATGCCGTTGAGGTAGCGGATCTGAATCGAGGCGCCGGCGATGCACACCGCCGCCAGCAGCGCCAGGATCATGCCCAGCGTAGACAGCCAGCTCAGCGTGCTGAATGCCCCTTCTCTTGCAAAGAACAGCTGCCCGGACATCATCACGATGATCCCGGCAAACCCGGCAATGACCGCGACCCAGCGATGAGACTTCACCTTCTCACGCAGGAAGAGTGCCGCCATGACCACCGTGATTAGCGGCGCGGCATAATTGATCGCGGTGACCTCAGTCAGCGAGATATACAGCAGTGCCAGATAGCTGAAATACAACCCCCCTGTACCGGCCAGCCCGCGCAGGAAGTGTCCTTTAACATTGCGCGTACGGATACCGTCAAGGATATTGCCCTGGCACCACAGCCAGATAAACAGCGGGATAAGCGCCACTGAAGAGCGAAAGAAGATCACCTCTCCAACCGGGATAGCGCCGTCTAATCCTTTCACGCAGGCCATCATCAGCGTAGAGGTCAGGGCACCGCCGATTTTCATCGACACGCCGGTTGAAGGGCTGGGCGTAAAACGCATAGCGAATATCGTTCCTGCAAAGGATAGGGTTCTATCAAACATACGCGCTAATTTTTACATATCCGGTTAAATATCAGCAGGGAACGGCTTTTTATTTCGTTTCGGCGGGCGCGACAGGCAGAAAATTTCGCGGGGATATTAGAGGAATTTTGCGGATAAAAAAAGGGCCAGCCCGCAGGCCAGCCCTTTGTTTGCTATTAACTATTAAGAGGCCGCTTTAGCGCCCAGACGTTCTTTGATACGTGCAGACTTACCAGTACGCTCGCGCAGGTAGTACAGTTTGGCTTTACGCACAGCACCACGACGTTTCACAGTGATCGAGTCGATTACTGGGGAGTGAGTCTGGAATACACGCTCAACACCTTCGCCGTTAGAAATTTTGCGAACAGTGAATGCAGAGTGCAGACCGCGGTTACGAATAGCGATAACCACGCCCTCGAATGCCTGCAGACGCTTTTTAGCACCTTCAACGACCCATACTTTCACTTCCACGGAATCACCCGGACGGAATGAAGGTACGTCCTGTTTCATCTGTTCTTGTTCGATCTGCTTAATAATGTTGCTCATAATTAAATCTCTTATCCTGGGTAAACTGATAGTTAAGGCGGATGGCGTTATGCCTTTCCAGCCGTATCATGTTTTGTTGCCTGGCGATGTTCCCGTTGGAACTCAGCCAGCAACTTTGCTTGCTCTTCAGTCAGAGCCAGGTTTTCCAGAAGTTCAGGTCTTCTAAGCCAGGTACGGCCCAGCGACTGTTTCAGGCGCCACCGGCGAATATCAGCATGGTTGCCCGACAGCAGAACTGGCGGTACTTCCATCCCTTCTAACACTTCAGGGCGGGTGTAGTGTGGGCAATCCAGCAAACCCTCCGAGAACGAATCCTCTTCGGCTGACGCCTGTTTCCCCAGCACTCCCGGAATAAACCGGGAAACCGAGTCAATCAGCGTCATCGCTGGCAGCTCGCCACCGCTGAGTACGTAATCCCCAATCGACCACTCTTCGTCAATCTCGGTTTTGATTACGCGCTCATCGATCCCTTCATAACGACCACACACCAGAATTAACTTATGGTTGGTCGCCAGCTCGCAAACCCCATCTTGATCGAGTTTACGCCCCTGAGGTGACAGATAAATCACCTTTGCGCCTTCTCCTGCCGCCGCTTTTGCTGCGTGGATGGCATCCCGTAAGGGTTGAACCATCATTAGCATTCCCGGTCCGCCGCCGTAAGGACGTTCATCCACGGTACGGTGCCGGTCATGAGCGAAGTCACGAGGACTCCAGCTCTGAATGCTGAGCAGGCCATTTTTTACTGCCCGGCCAGTTACTCCGTAATCGGTAATTGCGCGAAACATTTCAGGAAACAGGCTGATTACGCCAATCCACATACTTTGCGCCGGAGTATTACCGTTTTGTTCGGAGCTCAAAAACCAGGATCCCAATCTACTTTGATGGTGCGAGTAGTGAGATCGACATTCTTGATAACCTGTTCATCGAGGAACGGAATTAACCGCTCCTGCGCACCAAATGCATCCTTCAGGTTAGCCTTGACGACGAGAACGTCGTTTGAACCGGTTTCCATCATATCGATGACTTTACCCAGCTCGTATCCTTCAGTGGTGACTACCTGGCAGCCCATCAGGTCTTTCCAGTAATAGTCGCCGCTTTCCAGTTCCGGCAGTTGCTCTGAATCCACGACAATTTCGCAATTGGTCAGCAGACCCGCAGCATCACGATCGTCAATGCCTTTGACTTTGATGATCATGTCCTGATTGTGGCGCTTCCAGCCTTCCAGCTCGACAAGCTGCCATTGACCCGCACGTTGGATAAACCACGGCTGATAGTCAAAAATGCTTTCAGCGTCTTCGGTGGAGGAAAACACTTTGAGCCAACCACGAATACCGTAGGCCGAGCCCATCTTCCCCAGAATTAACGGGTTAGCGGGAGGCTGGGCGGTGAGTTGCTTGCTCATGTTGACCACCGTGACAGATTAAGCTGCTTTCTTAGCTTGTTTGATCAGCGCGTTAACGCGATCAGACAGAGTAGCGCCCTGGCCAACCCAGTGCTCAATGCGGTCCAGATCCAGACGCAGTGGCTCAGCCTGACCTGAAGCGATCGGGTTGAAGAAGCCAACGCGCTCGATGAAGCGACCGTTGCGAGCATTACGGCTGTCGGTTACGACTACCTGATAAAACGGACGCTTTTTAGCGCCGTGACGTGCCAAACGAATTGTTACCATAACATCCTCTTTAGTTAATAAAACAACCGGGCCCCATTGAGGGAACGGGGCCCGGGTGCAATATAAAAAGCCCGAAAATTTTACTCATTTTGGCGCAAAAAGCAATCTAATTCGCCTGAGCCATTTTCCAGCTTGCTTAACGGCCTGGGAAACCTGGCGGCATCATACCTTTCATGCCGCGCATCATTTTCGCCATGCCACCTTTCTTCATCTTCTTCATCATGCGTTGCATATCGTCAAACTGCTTTAATAAGCGGTTAACGTCCTGCACCTGCATGCCTGAACCTGTCGCGATACGGCGCTTGCGTGAGCCTTTGATAATCTCCGGCTTTTCACGCTCTTTGCGCGTCATGGAGTTGATCATCGCTTCCATACGCACCAGCACTTTATCGTCCATCTGCGATTTAACGTTGTCCGGCAGCTGTCCCATGCCCGGCAGTTTGCCCATCAGGCTGGCCATGCCGCCCATGTTACGCATCTGCTTCAGCTGGTCGAGGAAGTCGTTGAGGTCGAAACCGTCGCCCTTCTTCAGCTTGCTGGCCAGTTTCTCGGCCTGGGCGCGGTCTACCTTACTTTCGATATCTTCGATCAGCGACAGCATGTCGCCCATGCCGAGGATACGTGAGGCGATACGCTCCGGGTAGAACGGCTCAAGGGCTTCGGTTTTCTCACCGACACCCATAAATTTAATCGGTTTACCGGTGATATGACGAATCGACAGTGCAGCACCGCCGCGGGCATCACCGTCGACTTTAGTCAGAACCACGCCGGTCAGCGGCAGCGCTTCGTTAAACGCCTTCGCGGTGTTCGCGGCATCCTGACCGGTCATGGCATCGACCACAAACAGCGTTTCTACCGGATTAATCGCGGCATGAACCTGCTTGATTTCGTCCATCATCGCTTCATCGACGTGCAAACGACCGGCGGTGTCCACCAGCAGCACGTCGTAGAATTTCAGCTTAGCCTGCTGTAATGCATTTTTAACGATGTCGACCGGCTTCTGGCTGAGGTCTGACGGACAGAAGTCGACGCCCACCTGCTCGGCCAGGGTTTCCAGCTGTTTGATCGCTGCCGGGCGATAAACGTCGGCAGAGACCACCAGCACTTTCTTCTTGTGCTTTTCACGCAGGAACTTACCGAGCTTACCGACGCTGGTGGTTTTACCCGCACCCTGCAGGCCCGCCATCAGCACCACGGCCGGTGGCTGCGCCGCCAGGTTCAGAGTGTTGTTCTCCTCGCCCATGGCAGCAACCAGTTCGTTTTTAACGATCTTTACGAACTCCTGACCCGGTGTCAGGCTTTTGTTCACTTCGTGACCGACGGCGCGCTCTTTGACGCGTCCGATAAAGTCACGGACTACCGGCAGCGCAACGTCCGCTTCCAGCAACGCCATGCGCACTTCGCGCAGCGTGTCCTTGATATTGTCTTCTGTCAGCCGCCCGCGGCCACTGATATTGCGCAGGCTTTTCGACAGTCTGTCGGTTAAATTATCAAACATCGTCTCTCGCTCAACGTAATGAGAGGCCGCCTCGGCGACACAATGGCGCGGATTATAACATAGTGACGCAGCGATCTCAGCCATATGCGTTGAGATCGTTTGGAGCCAGCCGTCGCTGGCGCTATACTGGTTTTTTTCTCAGTCTTGTCGGTAACTAACGAGATCTATGTCCGTATTTGCGATTCTGGCGCTACTCGCCTACTCATTCAGCCTTGCCCTGATCGTTCCCAGCCTGCTGCGTAAGAACAGCACATGGCGCCGTCTGGCGGTGCTGTCCGCCGTGGCAGCGCTGGTGTTTCACGCTGTGGCGCTTGAGCAGCGCATATTTGGGCCTGATGGCGGGCAGAACCTCAGCCTGCTGAACATCGGTTCGCTGGTGAGTCTGCTGATCTGCGCGATTATGACCATTGTCGCCTCACGTAATCGTGGCTGGATCCTGCTACCGATAGTCTACAGCTTCGCGTTGATTAACCTGGCTTTTGCGACTTTCGTTCCCAATGCCTTTATCACTCACCTGGAAACCACCCCGGGAATGATGGTGCATATTGGCCTCGCCCTTTTCGCCTACGCCACCCTGATTATCGCCGCGCTGTACGCTCTGCAATTGGCGTGGATTGACTGGCTGCTGAAGAACAAGAAACTGGCTTTTAGCACCGACATTCCGCCGCTGATGACCATTGAGCGTAAGATGTTCCATATTACGCAGATTGGCGTGGTGCTGCTGACGCTGGTGCTCTGCACCGGTCTGTTCTACTTACCGGATCTGTTCAGTCGTGAGAACATTGATAAAGCCGTGCTGTCGATACTCGCCTGGTTTGTCTATATCGTACTGCTGTGGGGCCACTATCATGAAGGCTGGCGTGGGCGCCGCGTCGTCTGGTTCAACTGCGGCGGGGCATTTTTGCTCACTATGGCTTATTTTGGTAGCCGCATGCTGCAGCATTTATTAACCTCCTGAATTTCCAAAGCAAGGACCTCTCTTGGAACACGTTTCAACTACGACCCTGATTATTACGCTGGTCATCATGATTCTGGTGTCGGCGTACTTCTCCGGTTCCGAAACCGGCATGATGACGCTCAACCGCTACAAGCTGCGCCACCTCGCTAAAAACGGTAACCGCGCCGCGCGTCGGGTCGAAAAATTACTGCGCCGCCCGGACCGCCTGATAAGCCTGGTGCTGATTGGCAACAACCTGGTGAACATTCTGGCCTCAGCGCTGGCGACTATCGTCGGGATGCGCCTGTACGGTGATGCAGGGGTAGCTATTGCCACGGGTATTCTGACTTTCCTGGTGCTGGTGTTCTCAGAGGTGCTGCCAAAAACTGTCGCCGCGCTCTACCCGGAGAAAGTCGCCTTCCCGAGCAGCATCTTGCTGGGGCCGTTGCAGATCGTCATGATGCCGCTGGTGTGGCTGCTTAACACCATTACGCGCATTCTGATGCGCATGGTCGGTATCAAAAGCGACGGCGCTATCAGCGGCGCACTGAGTAAAGATGAGCTGCGTACCATCGTCCACGAATCGCGCTCGCTGATGTCGCGCCGTAATCAGGACATGCTGCTGTCCGTGCTTGACCTGGAAAAGGTCAACGTGGATGACATTATGGTGCCGCGCAATGAGATTGCCGGTATCAACATCAACGATGACTGGAAGTCGATTGTTCGCCAGCTGACGCATTCACCGCATGGCCGCATCGTGCTGTACCGCGACTCCCTGGATAATGCGATGAGCATGCTGCGCGTGCGCGAAGCCTATCGTTTGATGACCGAGAAGAAAGAGTTCACCAAAGAAGTGCTGCTGCGCGCCGCCGATGAGATCTACTTCGTGCCGGAAGGCACCCCGCTCAACGTGCAGCTGGTAAAATTCCAGCGCAACAAGAAGAAGGTCGGGCTGGTGGTGGACGAGTATGGTGATATCAAAGGGCTGGTGACCATCGAAGATATTCTCGAAGAGATTGTCGGGGACTTCACCACCTCCATGTCGCCAACGCTTGCCGAAGAAGTGGTGCCGCAGAACGATGGTTCGGTTCTGGTTGAGGGCAGCGCCAATATCCGCGAGCTGAACAAAGCCTTTAACTGGACGTTGCCGGAAGAGGAAGCGCGCACCGTGAACGGCATGATTCTGGAGGAGTTGCAGGATATCCCGCTGCCGGGAACCACGGTCCATATCGGGCATTACGCCGTTGATATTCTCGATGTGCAGGACAACATGATTAAGCAGGTACGCATCACGCCGAAGACATCATTGAAGGAATCGGTCGGGTCGTAAACGTAGGGGCCAGGCATGCCTGACCCTGGCGAGGCACGCCTCGCCACTACGATTTAGATGTGCAGCTCTTTCAACTTCTCTTTTGGCAGCGCCAGATCTTCATTGCGGTTCACACCAATCTCTTTAGAGATGACGTTACGCGCGATCTCCTGAGCCTGCTCCAGCGAGTGCAGCTCACAGCTTCCGCACTGGTAGATATTCAGTTCAGGAATATCACTCTGCTGCTTCACTTTCAGCACGTCTTCCATCGCCGCTTTCCACGCTGTCGCAACGCGCTTTTCGTCCGGCACGCCAATCAGGCTCATGTAGAAACCGGTGCGGCATCCCATTGGTGAAATATCGATGATTTCGACACCGTCACCGTTCAGGTGGTTACGCATAAAGCCGGCAAACAGGTGCTCCAGCGTATGGATCCCGCGCTCGGTCAAAATCTCAATGTTCGGACGGCAGAAACGCAGGTCGAATACGGTAATGGTATCGCCCTGTGGCGTTTTCATGGTCTTCGCAACGCGCACAGCAGGCGCATTCATGATGGTATGATCGACGGTAAAGCTATCCAGCAATGGCATACGGTTACCTCAACTAATGAATTTATTTTTGCAATGATGAAACTTTTACGCGTAGGGCGCGTCTGAATATATGAAAGACGCGCATTTGTTATCATCATCTCATCCCTGACAACAGAGATGTTAATTTGGCCACAGTGATTGTGGCCTTTTTCTTTTCTAACGCTAGCCTTTGTCTTTCAAAAAGGCATCCAGACTAAGCGTATCACTTTCTTCAATCTCCTGCTGACTTACCTTAGAGCGCAGAGCCTCATCGCTAAGCTGCTGTTCAGTCAGCACTTCCAGCGGCTCTTCGCTCAGCTGCTGGCGATACTGCTCGGCCAGCGCCAGTCCGGCACCGCCAATGCCATTGGCTTTCAGGTTTTGCAGGAAGCGCGCTGAGTAAGTCAGATCGGGGTCATCAAACGAGGCCACCAGGCGATCGCAGACTTCCTGATAGTGATGTTCGCCGCTCTGCCCGTCCAGCGTTTCCGCTACGCGCCGCAGGTCGCTAAACAGCGCTTTACCCACGTCTACCAGCGGATGCTGTGCTTCTTCACACCCCATTGCGATAGTCTGGCCAGGTTTACGCCCTTCAAGGATCACCCGATTCCAGTTTTTACGCGTGCAGGCCAATTCTGCGCTGCTCATCTCAGGCGCATCAGCCAGTGCACACCAGATCAGGAACAGATCCAGGAAACGCACCTGGTTGGCGTCTACGCCGATGGGCGAGAACGGGTTGATATCCAACGAGCGCACTTCGATATACTCGATACCGCCGCGCTGCAGTGCATCCGAAGGCGCTTCGCCCGATCGGGTGACGCGCTTCGGCCGGATTGGCGCATACAGCTCATTTTCAATCTGCAGCACGTTAGTATTTAGCTGCAGCCAGTCGCCGTTTTCATCCTTCACGCCCATGCTGGCAAACTCTTCAGACGGGGTTTTAATCGCCGCCTTCAGGCCCTTAATGTATTCCGCCAGGTTGTTGAAGGTAATGTTAAGGCTGCTTTGTGACTTGTTGGTGTAGCCCAGGTCACTCAGACGCAGTGAAGTGGCATAAGGCAGTGACAGCATGCCTTTATCGCTGCGTTCGAACGGCAGCGCGCTCTCTTTCCCCTGCATGAAAGAAGAGCAGATTGCTGGCGATGCGCCAAACAGGTAAGGGATCACCCAACCAAAGCGGTAGTAGTTACGGATCAGGCGCAGATAGCCATCGGAGATCGCCTCTTTACCGCTTTCCGCATCCTTCACCCCTGCCCACTCCTGCCAGAATGAGAGTGGCAGCGAGAAGTTATAGTGCACGCCAGAGATAATCTGCATCAGTGCGCCATAGCGGTTTTTCAGCCCCTGGCGATACAGCGTTTTCATCTGGCCGATATTCGAACTGCCGTACTGCGCCAGTTCAATATCCTGGCCGGGATCGATCATGCACGGCATGCTCATCGGCCACATGCGCTCTTCACCAAGCTCGCGCGCAACGTGACGATGGATATCGCGTAAAAACGCCAGCAGACGATCAATGTCCTGATCGACCGGCGTAATAAATTCTAACAGCGTTTCGGCAAAGTCAGTGGTGATCCACTTATGCGTCAAGGCTGAGCCAAGGGAAGCTGGGTGCCCGGTCGTGGCCAGATGACCATCCGGTTTAACGCGCAGAGTTTCGCGCTCAATACCGCGGCCAATACCTTTAAGTGCGTCAGGATGAGCTTCCAGCCAGGAAAGCGCCTGTGATACGTCCGGGATCAAATTGACCTCCCGCTCAGAGAAAAACTTATTATTGTTAAGCATAATGTTAACCGTAGCGCCGCCCTAAAGCGAATCAATGCCACCATTCCATGCCCTGAAGTGTTGCGGCTGCCAGTACTACGTAACGCAAGGTCTTGCCGATAGCGAGAAAAATCACCACCGGCAACCAGGCAAAACGTAACCACCCGGCAACAACGCACAGCAGATCACCAATCACTGGTAACCAGCTGAAAAGCAGCGCAGCAGGCCCCAAACGGTGCAGCCACGCCGTTGCTGTGTCATGCCATCGCCCCTGATTTTTCTGTGGAAGCAGGCGACCTATTACAATGTTGGTTAATCCGCCCAGGGTGTTTCCCAGTGCGGCAGTGAAAACCAGAGCGCCAACAGAAACTTTCCCTGCCAGCAAGAGCCCTACCAGTAGCGCCTCTGAGCTGCCCGGTAACAGCGTGGCGCTGAGAAAGCTACTGGCAAACATCGAACCATACGAAAGCCATTCACTCACAGCAGACGGACATCCACCGCATCCATGCCTGCTGCTTTTGCTGCCTGTATACCAAAATCAGCGTCTTCAAACACCACACAGCGCGCGGCCGGTACACCGATCAATTCGGCGCAGCGCAGAAATGTATCAGGTTCCGGCTTGTGGCGTTTAACATCATCTGCTCCGACAATGGCGTCGAAATGTGCCAGAAGGCCGAGATGCTGCAACAGCCCCACCGCCATCGCATGCTCGCTGCCGGTGCCTACCGCCATCGGGCGGCGCCCCTTGTACGATTTGACAACGTCAATCAGCGGCAGCGGCTGGACGGTATCAAACAGCATCGTTTTCAGTAAGGCGGTTTTCTCTGCGGCCAGTCGATGAGGATCGAGGTCGCTGTGATGATCGGCAATAATCACCTGTGCAATGCGCCAGGTCGGTGAGCCATTAAGGCCAATAATCGCCGTTTCGTCGAAGGTCATGCCGTACTGCGCCAGCACCTGGTGCCAGGCTTTACGGTGTGTCGGCTCGGTGTCGAGGATGGTGCCATCCATATCGAAAATCAAGCCATCATAAGCATCGTACATTCTCGTATCCATCCTGATAACGGAACGATTACTTTAGCGTAAAAGCACACTGGTTGTCGCTGCTAGCATGGATCCGCAAATGCCTTGAAAGATATAGGGATTTTGAGATTCAGATAAATACGTGGGATAAAGCTCAGGTAGAATTTGGCTTAAGACCATGAAGTTAAGGGGGAATTCGAGGATAGGTGGATCTGATAAGATATAATGATTAATGAAGTGATAGTGCATCCAGGAGGATTATTCGGCTTCGCCTCACCCTGACGGGCCGTCGCACGCGACGTTATCCTACTTTGGGATTGCTGGAACAACGCAACAACATACGGGTACAGCGGTGCGGTTAATTTGGAGAGATATGGTGCATCCAGGAGGATTCGAACCTCCGACCGCTCGGTTCGTAGCCGAGTACTCTATCCAGCTGAGCTATGGATGCATAGGTAAAACGTATGAAGAGGTTTACTGAAAATATGGTGCATCCAGGAGGATTCGAACCTCCGACCGCTCGGTTCGTAGCCGAGTACTCTATCCAGCTGAGCTATGGATGCATTTGATAAAACATTGGGGGAGATAATGCGACAAACCTGAGGAGATACTAAAGAATGGTGCATCCAGGAGGATTCGAACCTCCGACCGCTCGGTTCGTAGCCGAGTACTCTATCCAGCTGAGCTATGGATGCATTGTTAATTCTTGTATAACGCAGGGTGCTGACTACTCACCGTGATGAAGGCTGTAAGCATTCATCAATACTACCTGAAATTAAAGCCGCACTAAGCAACTTTAAAAGAGCTGGAACAGAGGTATTTCCAACTTCCTAAAATATGGTGCATCCAGGAGGATTCGAACCTCCGACCGCTCGGTTCGTAGCCGAGTACTCTATCCAGCTGAGCTATGGATGCAAAATGGCGGTGAGGCGGGGATTCGAACCCCGGATGCAGCTTTTGACCGCATACTCCCTTAGCAGGGGAGCGCCTTCAGCCTCTCGGCCACCTCACCACTAGCACTCTTTCGAGTTGTGCTTCAGAACGTTGTTTCTGCTCATCGGCACTGCGTGGCGCACATATTACTTTCTGGGCGTTGTAAGTCAAACAATTTCTCCCCCTTTTTTCGTCACTCGTGTTTGTTTGCACAAAAGCCACGCAATACGGCCAAATTGGCGACAAAAAGAGTGATTAATCAACAATGAAACTGCGAAAAGCAACGCTAAGTCTGTACGTTATAAATCTGTCAGAGGGATAAATTTTTGGCAAAAGAACAGCGTGAATGGGTAACAAAATGGGAAAAGTAGTGGGGAGGAAGGGAAAAAGGGAACTGAAAACCGGTAGCGCCTCGCTACAGGGAGCGAGGCGCTGGATCCGTTAGTAACTTGTCTGCTGAGTTTTTTCGGCCTGGATGCGCTGATAAATCTCTTCGCGATGCACCGAAACTTCTTTAGGGGCGTTCACACCAATACGTACCTGGTTACCTTTGACTCCCAGCACAGTTACAGTCACCTCATCACCGATCATGAGGGTTTCACCAACTCGACGAGTTAGAATAAGCATTCTTTGCTCCTTGAAAGATTAAAAGAGTCGGGCTAACTGCTTCCCGGCATTATCCATCATATAACGCTAAACGTAGATTATGACAAATACACTAAGAGTGCACCTGCTTACCAATACATTCTGCTGATAGTTAGTTTAGCCGAAAACCGGATTATCAACCTGACTTTATGATTACAGGGTTGTAGCGCGGAAGTAAAGCGCCCCGGATTTACGCCCGGTGCGCCTGCTCGCGACACGTTTTTTATAGTGTTACAGTTTTGCCGCTACCCATGACTCAACGCCAGACAGCGCAGCAGGCAGCGCCTGTGCATCTGTACCGCCTGCCTGAGCCATATCCGGGCGACCGCCACCCTTACCACCGACCCGCTGAGCCAGTTCGCCCACCAGTTCGCCCGCTTTCACGCGGTCGGTCAGGTCTTTGGTCACGCCAGCAATCAGAGAGACTTTGCCGTCGCTAACCGTTGCCAGCACGATAATTGCGGAGCCGAGCTGATTTTTCAGATCGTCTACCATCGTACGCAGCATCTTCGGTTCGACGTTGCTCAGCTCACTGACTAACAGTTTGGTGCCTTTCAGTGCAATCGCTTGACTACTTAACGATGCACTTTCTTGCGCAGCCTGCTGATCCTTCAACTGCTGCAACTCTTTTTCCAGCCCGCGCGCATGGTCGATCAGCGCACGCACTTTCTCATTCAGATTACTGTTATTGGCTTTGACCAGGTGTGCGATATCCAGCAGCTGCTCGTTCTGGCTGTAAACCTGTGCCAGCGCCCCTTCCCCGGTGACGGCTTCAATACGGCGCACGCCAGCGGCGGTGCCGGACTCAGAGGTAATACGGAACAGGCCGATATCACCGGTACGCACGGCGTGCACACCGCCACACAGCTCGGTTGAGAAGTCGCCCATGCCGACAACGCGAACGTGGTCATCATACTTCTCGCCAAACAGCGCCATGGCGCCGTGAGCTTTCGCCGCTTCGAGCTCCATGATGTTGGTTTCAATCGGCAGGTTGCGGCGGATCTGCGCATTGACAATCTCTTCAACCTGGCGGATTTCAACCGGCTTCATCGCCTCGAAATGCGAGAAGTCGAAACGCAGGTATTTGTCGTTCACCAGTGAGCCTTTCTGCGCCACGTGCTCGCCAAGTACCTGACGTAACGCCGCGTGCAGCAGGTGCGTTGCCGAGTGGTTTAGACGAATGCGCGCACGGCGTGCCTCATCCACCTGTGCCGCCACGCGATCGCCGACGCGCAGCTTGCCTGCCGACAGTTTGCCGATATGACCAATCGCCTGCGCGTACTTCTGCGTGTCGTTCACGCTGAAGCTGGCCTCGCTGGTTTTCAGCTCGCCGGTATCGCCAACCTGACCACCGGATTCACCATAGAATGGCGTTTCATCGAGAACGATCACCCCTTCCTGACCGGCATTGATCTCATCAGCTGCCTGCCCGTCAACGAAGATGGCCGTCACTGCTGCATTCAGCGCCAGCTCTTCATAGCCTTTGAAGGCAGAGGCCTGGTCAATGCGGATCACGTTGTTGTAGTCCGTTCCGAAACCGCTGGCGCTGCGGGCGCGCTGTCGCTGCTGCTCCATCGCCTGCTCGAAACCGGCTTCGTCAATTTTCAGGTTACGCTCGCGGCAGACGTCCGCCGTCAGGTCGACCGGGAAGCCAAAGGTGTCGTAGAGGCGGAAGACGGTTTCACCATCCAGCGTGTCGCCCTGCAGGTTTTCCAGCTCTTCATCCAGCAGCGCCAGACCGCGCTCCAGGGTTTTCGCAAACTGCTCTTCTTCGGTTTTCAGGATCTGCTCGACCTGCGCCTGCTGGCGTTGCAGATCTTCACCCGCTGCACCCATAACGGCAATCAGCGGAGCAACCAGTTTGTAGAAGAAGGTCCCTTCTGCCCCCAGCATGTTGCCATGGCGCACCGCACGGCGAATGATGCGGCGCAGCACGTAGCCACGGTTCTCATTCGACGGGATCACACCATCGGCAATCAGGAAGGCACAGGAACGAATATGGTCGGCGATCACGCGCAGCGATTTATTGCTGAGATCGGTCGCACCGGTAACCTGCGCCACTGACTGAATCAGTTTGGCAAACAGATCGATTTCGTAGTTGGAGTTCACATGCTGCAGGACCGCACTGATGCGCTCCAGGCCCATGCCGGTGTCCACGGATGGCTTCGGCAGGGGCAGCATGGTGCCGTCGGACTGGCGGTTGAACTGCATAAAGACGATGTTCCAGATCTCGATATAGCGGTCGCCATCCTCTTCCGGGCTGCCCGGAGGGCCGCCCCAGATGTGATCGCCGTGGTCGAAGAAGATCTCCGAGCACGGGCCGCACGGGCCGGTATCGCCCATCTGCCAGAAGTTATCGGAAGCGTAGGCGCCGCCTTTGTTGTCGCCGATACGGATGATGCGCTCACGCGGCACGCCGATCTCGTTTTCCCAGATGCCGTAAGCTTCGTCATCGGTCTCGTACACGGTGACCCACAGCTTCTCTTTTGGCAGGCCGAACCACTCAGGGCTGGTCAGCAGCTCCCAGGCAAAGCCAATGGCCTCTTTCTTGAAGTAGTCGCCGAAGCTGAAGTTGCCCAGCATCTCGAAGAAGGTGTGGTGACGCGCGGTGTAACCGACGTTTTCGAGGTCATTGTGCTTACCACCGGCGCGCACGCAGCGCTGCGACGTGGTGGCACGAGAATAATTACGCTTGTCCTGGCCGAGGAAAACGTCTTTAAACTGGTTCATCCCGGCGTTGGTGAATAATAGCGTCGGGTCATTGTTTGGGACGAGGGAGCTACTGGCTACAACCTGATGTCCCTTGCTCTGGAAAAAGTCGAGAAACGCTTGACGAATCTCCGCAGTGCTCTTGCTCATATTTGTCCTGGAATCACGCTAACGTACGTTTCGTGGGTCATGTTACGCCGGATCGGCTGCTGCCTGCGGCGACACACGAACAAAAAGTGGTGAATAAGATAAATTTTCTTCAGAGGGAAGTAAAATCCCATCGAAGGTCAATCATCAAAATTTGCAAAAATAGCCCGTATATCTTCGGTAAAGAAGCCCTTCGTCATCAGATAACGCTGTACCCTGGCTTTTTCCTTCCATTCGGTAGGAAATGGCAGGCCGAACTTCCTTTCCGCCAGATCAAACGCCTGCTTTGACCAGTCAATTTCGCTGGCGGCCAGCGTCTCATCAATCAGGTTTTTATCGATGCCTTTCTGGCCCAGCTCCATGCGAATGCGCTGCGGCCCATAACCCTTTCGGCTGCGGCTGGCCAGATAGCGCTCAGCAAAGCGCGTATCGTCCAGCCAGTTATGCTGATAGCACCACTCAACAACCTGGTCGATCTCCTCCGGGTGCAGCGGCTCTGGTGGCGTTTCCGCCTTTGAGAACTGGGCCGCACGCTCGCTGGAGACCACCAGCTTACGGCGAAATTCCGCCTCGCTGTGGTCGCGCATCGCGAGGATACGCGTTGCCCGCTCCAGCAGTTTTGCATGCCGGTTTCGTTCGGTGGTTTCTGACATAGTGCTCCACACCGTTTTCGGTTAGATGTACACGAGTTAAGGGTAACGTCTGTAGAGGTGCCGTGCGAGGAAAAAGCGTTGAGAATGGGCTGATTAAAGGGATAAAGCAGGTTCAGGCTGGGATAAAAAGGGGAATGTGAAGATAAAACCAGGGTCAGGCATGCCTGACCCCTGCAGAATATACCGCTATCAGAACTTTTCGTCTGCGTCGCTGGTTTCGTCCACTTCATGCGCAGCAGGGACAAAATCAGGCTTGTCATCCTGGTTACCCAGCAGCATTTCACGCAGCTTCGCGTCGATTTCGTTGGCAATCGCCGGGTTCTGCTTCAGGAAGCTACCCGCGTTGGATTTACCCTGACCAATTTTTTCGCCGTTGTAGCTGTACCATGCACCGGCTTTTTCAATCAGCTTGTGCTTAACGCCCAGGTCCACCAGCTCACCGAAGATGTTGATACCTTCGCCGTACATGATCTGGAACTCAGCCTGCTTGAACGGGGCAGCGATTTTGTTTTTCACCACTTTCACGCGGGTTTCGCTACCGACCACTTCGTCACCTTCTTTAATCGCACCGATACGGCGGATATCCAGACGGACAGAGGCGTAGAACTTCAGTGCGTTACCACCGGTCGTGGTTTCCGGGTTACCGAACATCACACCGATTTTCATACGGATCTGGTTGATGAAGATCAGCAGGGTGCTGGAGTTTTTCAGGTTACCGGCCAGCTTACGCATCGCCTGGCTCATCATACGTGCCGCAAGGCCCATGTGGGAGTCGCCGATTTCGCCTTCGATTTCCGCTTTTGGCGTCAGCGCCGCAACGGAGTCAACGATAATCACGTCAACCGCACCGGAACGCGCCAGCGCATCACAGATTTCCAGCGCCTGCTCACCGGTATCCGGCTGAGAACAGAGCAGGTTATCGATGTCTACGCCCAGCTTCTTGGCATAGACCGGGTCAAGGGCGTGCTCGGCATCGATAAACGCACAGGTTTTACCTTTGCGCTGTGCGGCAGCGATAACCTGCAGCGTCAGCGTGGTTTTACCGGAAGATTCCGGGCCATAAATTTCGACGATACGGCCCATAGGCAAACCGCCTGCACCCAGTGCGATATCCAGGGATAACGAACCGGTAGAGATAGTCTCCACATCCATGGTGCGGTCTTCACCCAGGCGCATGATGGAGCCTTTACCAAATTGCTTTTCAATCTGGCCCAGCGCTGCTGCCAGTGCTTTTTGCTTGTTTTCGTCAATAGCCATTTCTACTCCTAATCATGCGGGTAAAGCACACGCGGACGCTGCTTTGTCTCTAAAATATGCGCTGATTATACTGTATGGTCATACAGTATCAAGTTTAATTTTTGAGAAAATGATCGTGCAGGGTCTGAAGTGCCCAGGCGGTTGCCTGGCGACGAACGGCCTCGCGGTCACCGTGAAAACGCTCAACCAGCGCCAGGACTTCTCCCGTCGCGGCGGCAAAGCCAAACCACACGGTGCCCACCGGTTTCCCCTCACTGCCCCCATCCGGCCCGGCGATGCCGCTGACCGACAGCGCATACTGCGCCCCCGCCTCGCTGAGCGCGCCCTGCGCCATCTCACGCACCACCTGCTCACTCACCGCACCAAACTGCGCCAGCGTAGATTCACTGACGCCAACCATCTGCTGTTTTGCCTCATTGCTGTAGGTGACAAAGCCGCGCTCGAACCAGGCTGAGCTACCGGCAATGTCGGTCAGCACCTTGGCTATCCAACCGCCGGTACAGGACTCCGCCGTGGTGACGCTGGCATTGCGCGCCAGCAGCTGCTGCCCTACCCGGGTGCTCAACTGGCTTAATTCACGATCTGTCATAGCGCTCTCCCCCGCCCGATGTTTAAGAGCAAGAGAGTAGCACTTTTCTTTCAGGCAAGAGTAAGGGGACGCGCGTTTTGCGGCGCGTCTTCCAGCGTGGGGTCAGATTTTTCGCGCTACGATAAACAGGCGCGGGAAAGCCAGCAGCAGATTGCCATCGTGGCGAACGGGATAAGCCGCGCTGATTTCGGCCAGATAATCAGCGAGGAACTGCGCCTGCTGCGCATCGCTAAGCCCGGCCAGGAAGGGCCGTAAGCCGGTGGCACGCAGCCAGTCAACGATCGACTGCGGCGCAGGCATCACGTGATAGTAAGTGGTGCGCCAGATATCCACCCGGCAACCCGCCGCGCTCAGCAGGTCGTAATACTGCCCGGTGGTCAGCAGCCGTTTACGGTCCGCGGCCTGTGGCGATATCTTGTCCTGCCATTGCGGGCGTGCGGCCACTTCGCGCATCAGGCGATGGCTGGGCTGATCGAGATTATCCGGCATCTGCACGGCCAGCACGCCGTTGGCAGCCAGCTGGCTAATGAGATGGGGGAACAGCTGCGGATGATCGGTCAGCCACTGCAGTGAGGCATTCGCATAAATCACCTCCTGCGGCAGGCTGGCCTGCCAGCTGCGGATATCCGCCAGCTCAAACGCACAGCCCGGTAAGCGCTGCTGCGCCTGATCGAGCATTGCCTGCGAACTGTCCAGCCCGGTGATACGGGCAGCGGGCCACGCGCGATGCAGCAGTTCGGTACTGTTGCCGGGGCCACAGCCAAGGTCGGTCGCGCAAGAGACGTTGGATAAAGGGATGCGGTTAAGCAGTTCCTGCGCCGGGCGGGTGCGCTCCGCTTCGAACTGGCGGTAGAGATCGGGGTTCCACTCTTTCATTATTCCTCGCTAAAAGATCGGTGACAGCCAGGGCTACTGTAAGCCTGACTGCCAGCGCGATAAATAACAAAATTGCAACAGAATCGCGTTACGCCCTAGCGCGCATCGCGCACGGCTTCACCCAGCTGCCAAACCGCCATCGCGTAATGGTTGCTGTGGTTATAGCGGGTGATGGCATAGAAGTTCGGCAGCCCGTACCAGTACTGATAGCGGGTGCCCATATCAAACTTCAGCAGGCTGACCTGCTGGTTGTTATCCAGCGGGATGGTGGGTGACAGACCGGCAGAGGCCAGTTGCGCCACGGTGTAACGGGTTTTAAAGCCGCTCACCAGCCCGGGAGCCTGCCCGTTAGCCTGCACGGCCACCGTGCCGTTTGTCAGCCAGCCGTGCTGCTGGAAGTAGTGCGCCACGCTGCCAATCGCATCGACCGGATCCCACAGGTTGATATGGCCGTCGCCGTTAAAGTCGACCGCATACTGCTTAAATGCCGACGGCATAAACTGGCCATAGCCCATTGCACCGGCAAACGATCCGCGCAGGTCCAGCGGATCATCATCCTCTTCACGCGCCATTAGCAGGAAGGTTTCCAGCTCACCGCTGAAGTATTCGGCGCGGCGCGGATAGTTAAATGACAGCGTCGCCAGCGCATCCAGAATGCGGGTTTTACCCATCACGCGGCCCCAGCGCGTTTCCACACCGATAATGCCGACAATGATTTCTGGCGGCACGCCATAGGTTTTCTGCGCCCGCTCCAGCGCATCGCGATACTGGTTCCAGAACGCTACGCCATTCTGCACGTTGTCCGGCGTGATGAATTTGCTGCGGTAGCGGATCCACGCGCCGTTTGGCCCGGTTGGCCCCTGGGTGGTTGGCGTGGGTGCCTGGCGGTCCATCAGGCGGATCACCCAGTCGAGGTTCTTTGCCTGCGCCAGCACATCGTGCAGCTGCTGGCGCTCAAAACCGTGCTTGCGCACCATTTTGTCGATAAATGCGTTGGCCGCCTGATTATTGGAGAAATCGCCCCCCAGCACGGTGCCGCTGTGGGCAGGCTCAAGCAGGAAGCCGCCGTTGCCTTTAAACGGATTGCCGTGGGGTTCAGCCGGGGCCGTTTTCGGCTGGCTACTACAGGCGGAAAGTAAAGCGACGACAGGAAGAAGAGTTGCCAGATAACGCATCAGATATCCATATTGCAAGGCCGGGAGGTCAGAAATAGAGGATAAAGCATTGAGCGGGAGGAATTAAAGCGGATTTACTCAACGGCGCTTCGCGGTGGTGATGCAAAGCGCCGTTTAATAACAGGCTGGCTTAGTGCTTGTAGTAGATTTCACCGGATTCAGCTTTCAGGATCTTACCTTCGGCGTTGGTGATTAACACGTAGTTACCGCCCATATAGGTCCAGTGGCTGTCGGCTTCCGGCGCAGGCAGATGGCGCACGTTCCACTGGCTCACTTCATACTTTTTGCTGCGGTAAAGGTCCGGTGCGATATCACCAATGGAAAAACGCTTAAAGTCAGCAAAGAAGGTTTTTACTTCATACGGGTCGGCAGGATTAGGCTGATCTGCCTGCTGCGCATCGCCCGGTGCCTGTGACAGCGAGTTCTGGGATTCCGGTGTCTGAACCGGCGGGGTCTGGCTCTGCACTTCTGGCACGGCCGGAACCGCAGTTTCTGCCGGCTGTTCACCTTCCGCATAAGCGGTGGACATGCCGGACAACGCTGCAGCCGACAACACGGCTGAACACAACACCACTTTCAACTTACGCATAGTTTCTCCAAAATGACGCCATCCGGCAGTGAACGACTGCAAAACTGGCATAAAGAAAGACAATAAAGACATGATTAAAAGCATCAGATATCACTTAGATAACACAATCATACGATGGTTCCCGGTGGGATGCCCGCGATGATCGTGTGCTGGCTGCCTGAGCCAGGGGAATTTTTGTTAACAGTCATGACGCGTAATGCCTCTTACCGGGTGGATTGAGCGACTCGCGCCCGGTTTTTTCGCCGAATCTGCGAGCCGCCTTCCCGATCGCCATAACCCATGTCGAGCTGATACTTATCCATTCATTTAGAGAAGGATACTGACGCTAATCGCGACTATTAACCGAAGTGATGGCGGTTCAGGGGGTAAAAACGCCGAAGTATCATAGCTGGGAGCAAAACAAAACCCAATATGTCGGCTAGTCATGCAGGCATGCCTATGGGTTACGAGCCGATGAAATACTGGGTTAGTAAGGCTTTAAGAAGGGATTAAGCAAGGCGTAAATGGGAGAATTTTTTTCGCGTCGCTTCAAGGGAAGCTTCGATCTTCGCTGATGACTGCCCTGTTTCGACAGCTGTAGACGTCACCACTGAACGAACAATGTCAGCACGAGATGGCCTGGCGTAGCTTGCCTGAGTTTTTTTGTTGTTGCTCATATTTACTCCTGAAAGCAGAATCTGGGCGGAAATTCATCGCACAAAAATCATACTAAAATTTCCACGCGAATTCACTAAAGTCTCTCAGAGACTCACTCACTACCCCTGCCCCGGTAGACGATTCTGCATTATAACTTGCGCATAAGAGGAGCGTAATGGCGCACCACGATTTACACCTGAATTGAAGGGAGGAGCCGTCCGTCAGATAACGGAACGCGGTTATTCCGTCGCTGAGGTTTCTGACCGGCTGGGCTTTCCGCACACAATCTCTTCATAGGTTTTCTCCGACACCCGCTTTATCTCTATCACCAGATTCCATTGTTTCGAGCGCCCTCGAAGAAAGTCGCTTCCCCGCCGGTTTTCCTGTCAAACAGACTCCGTTATCATATTCACCACGTACTCGTGAAAAGAGATGTAGGTTGTGGCCAGTAAAGCTACATTTTACCCTGCTACAGTTTGGCAAATGACACCTAAGCCTGCCGTGGACTGTAGGATTTCATGAGATCCAGCGAGACTACGTGAGAACAAATGATAATCATAAAATCACTTAACTCTCTAATTTTTATGATAATGGACATCTCAAGACTATGAGTACATTAGAAAATTTCAGCTCGCACACCCCTATGATGCAGCAGTATCTGCGCCTCAAGGCTGACCATCCTGAGATCCTGCTGTTCTACCGCATGGGAGATTTCTACGAGCTGTTTTACGACGATGCGAAACGCGCCTCGCAGCTGCTGGAAATTTCACTGACCAAGCGCGGCGCGTCGGCCGGTGAACCCATTCCGATGGCGGGCGTGCCCTATCATGCGGTAGAAAACTACCTGGCGAAGCTGGTGCAGCTCGGCGAATCGGTGGCGATTTGCGAACAGATTGGCGACCCGGCACTCAGCAAAGGGCCAGTCGAGCGCAAAGTGGTGCGTATCGTTACCCCGGGCACCATTAGCGATGAAGCGCTGCTTAACGAGCGCCAGGATAACCTGCTGGCGGCTATCTGGCAGAGCCAGCGCGGGTTTGGCTACGCCACGCTGGATATCAGCTCCGGCCGCTTCCGCCTTGCCGAGCCAACCGACCTGGAAACCATGGCGGCTGAACTGCAGCGCACCAATCCGGCAGAGCTGCTTTATCCGGAAGATTTTGCCGCGATGGCGCTGATTGAAAACCGTCGTGGCCTGCGCCGCCGCCCGCTGTGGGAGTATGAGCTGGACACCGCGCGCCAGCAGCTGAACCTGCAGTTTGCCACGCGTGACCTGAGCGGGTTTGGCGTTGAGCAGGCGCACCACGCGCTGCGCGCCGCAGGCTGCCTGTTGCAGTATGTGAAAGACACCCAGCGCACCTCGCTGCCGCACATTCGCTCGCTCACCATGGAGCGCCAGCAGGACGGCATTATTATGGATGCCGCTACCCGCCGTAACCTGGAGATCACCCAAAATCTCGCCGGCGGCATAGAGAACACCCTCGCGTCGGTGCTGGATAAAACCGTCACGCCAATGGGCAGCCGCATGCTGAAACGCTGGCTGCATATGCCGGTGCGCAATTCGCAGACCATCGCTCAGCGCCAGCAGAGCATCAGCGCGCTGCAGGACCTGCATGAATCGGTAACGCCCCTGCTGCGTCAGGTCGGTGACCTGGAGCGTATTCTGGCGCGCCTGGCGCTGCGCACTGCCCGCCCGCGCGACCTGGCCCGCATGCGTCATGCCTTCCAGCAGCTGCCGTTGCTCAACGCCGAGCTGGAGCATAACGAAACTGCCCACCTGCAGACCCTGCGTGGGCAGATGGGCGAATTTACCGAGCTGCGCGAGCTGCTGGAGCGGGCGATTATTGAAACCCCGCCGGTACTGGTGCGCGACGGCGGAGTGATTGCCCCCGGCTACAACGCCGAGCTGGACGAATGGCGCGCGCTGGCGGATGGCGCCACTGACTATCTCGACCGCCTAGAGATCCGCGAGCGTGAAAAACTGGGGCTGGATACGCTGAAGGTCGGCTTCAACGCCGTGCACGGCTATTACATCCAGGTCAGCCGCGGGCAGAGCCATCTGGTGCCGATCCACTATGTGCGCCGCCAGACGCTGAAAAACGCCGAGCGCTACATTATTCCCGAGCTGAAAGAGTATGAGGACAAGGTTCTCACCTCAAAAGGCAAAGCGCTGTCACTGGAAAAAGGCCTGTACGACGAGCTGTTCGACCTGCTGCTGCCGCACCTGGAAGCGCTGCAGAACAGCGCCTCGGCGCTGGCGGAGCTGGACGTGCTGAGCAACCTCGCCGAACGCGCCTGGACGCTGAATTACAGCTGCCCGACGCTGAGCGATAAGCCGGGTATTAAGCTGACCGGCGGGCGTCACCCGGTCGTTGAACAGGTGCTAAAAGAGCCGTTTATCGCCAACCCGCTCTCACTGTCACCCCAGCGCCGCATGCTGGTGGTTACCGGCCCGAATATGGGCGGTAAAAGTACTTACATGCGCCAGGCAGCGCTGATTACGCTGATGGCCTATATCGGCAGCTTCGTGCCCGCCGAGCAGGCGGTGATAGGCCCGATTGACCGAATCTTTACCCGCGTGGGCGCGGCGGACGATCTCGCCTCAGGCCGCTCGACCTTTATGGTGGAGATGACCGAGACCGCCAATATCCTGCATAACGCCACCGAATACAGCCTGGTATTAATGGATGAGATCGGGCGCGGTACCTCGACCTATGACGGCCTGTCGCTGGCGTGGGCCTGTGCCGAGAGCCTGGCCAGCCGCATCAAAGCGATGACGCTGTTTGCCACGCACTACTTCGAGCTGACCACGCTGCCGGAACAGATTGAAGGCGTGGCTAACGTACACCTTGATGCGGTTGAGCACGGCGATACCATCGCCTTTATGCACAGCGTGCAGGACGGCGCCGCCAGCAAGAGCTATGGTCTGGCCGTTGCCGCGCTGGCAGGGGTGCCGAAAGAGGTGATCAAGCGCGCGCGCCAGAAGCTGAAGGAGCTCGAAGCCCTGTCCGGTAGCGCGGCCGCCACCAAAGCCGACGGTTCGCAGCTGCCGCTGCTGGTAGAAGAGACCTCCCCGGCGGTAGAAGCGCTTGAAGCGCTGGATCCGGATTCGCTGTCGCCACGCCAGGCGCTGGAGTGGATTTACCGCCTGAAGTCGCTGGTGTAGCACCGGTCTCAACGCGGGCGAGGCATGCCTCGCCCCTACTTCTTAAGAATCCTGACATGCCTCGCCGCGACCTCTCAAGAACCCGTAATCGCAGGCAATAAAAAAGCGGTGACCGAAGTCACCGCTTTTCGCATTACCCTGTTCAGTATTTATTGAAGCCGTTTATTCTCGCGTGTTATTCGCGGAACAGCGCTTCAATATTCAGACCCTGCGCCTGCAGAATTTCACGCAGACGACGCAGGCCTTCAACCTGAATCTGACGTACACGCTCGCGGGTCAAACCAATTTCACGACCCACATCTTCCAGCGTGGCCGCTTCGTAACCTAACAGGCCGAAACGACGTGCCAGCACTTCACGCTGCTTGGCGTTCAGTTCGAACAACCACTTGACGATGCTTTGCTTCATATCATCGTCCTGCGTGGTATCTTCCGGGCCGTTGTCTTTTTCATCGGCCAGGATATCCAGCAGCGCTTTCTCAGAATCTCCGCCCAGAGGCGTATCGACTGAAGTAATGCGTTCGTTGAGGCGCAGCATCCGGCTCACGTCATCAACAGGCTTATCTAACTTTTCTGCGATCTCTTCCGCACTTGGCTCATGGTCGAGCTTGTGGGAAAGTTCACGCGCAGTACGCAGATAAACATTCAGCTCTTTAACGATATGAATCGGCAGACGAATGGTACGGGTTTGATTCATGATCGCCCGTTCAATAGTCTGACGAATCCACCAGGTGGCGTAAGTAGAGAAACGGAACCCTCTTTCCGGGTCAAATTTTTCTACTGCACGGATCAGGCCGAGGTTACCTTCTTCAATCAGGTCCAGCAGCGCCAGACCACGATTGCTGTAACGACGGGCAATCTTCACCACCAGACGCAGGTTGCTTTCGATCATGCGGCGACGCGATGGCACGTCACCACGGAGTGCACGGCGGGCAAAGAAAACTTCTTCTTCTGCCGTGAGCAATGGAGAATAACCAATCTCTCCTAAGTAGAGCTGCGTAGCATCAAGAACGCGTTGTGTTGCGCCTTGCGACAGCAGCTCTTCTTCTGCTAAATCGTTATCACCAGGTTCATTTCCGACGAGAGCCTTCTCATCAAAAACCTCAGCTCCGTTTTCGTCGAATTCCGCGTCTTCATTTAAATCGTTAACTTTCAGCGTATTCTGGCTCATAAGCGGCTCCTACCCGTGATCCCAAGGGCAGAACACCAAGGTTCTGCCGGATTAACGTTGCGGTAAATAACGCAACGGATTTACGGATTTCCCCTTGTAACGAATTTCAAAGTGCAATCTAACCGAGCTTGTGCCGGTACTGCCCATGGTTGCAATCTTCTGGCCCGCTTTCACTTCTTGTTGTTCACGGACCAGCATCGTATCGTTATGGGCATAAGCACTCAGGTAGTCATCATTATGTTTGATGATAATCAAATTACCGTATCCGCGTAGCGCATTACCGGCGTACACCACGCGACCGGAGGCGGTGGAAACGACGGACTGACCACGAGATCCCGCGATATCGATACCTTTGTTGCCCCCTTCGGAAGCAGAGAAGTTATCAATGATCTTACCATCTGTTGGCCAACGCCAGCTTCCCACAGGGGTAGTGCTGTCCGTCGTGCTACTTACGGTCGGGGCGGTAACCGGCACTGTTGTCGTTGCAGCAGTTTTACCGGACGAAGGCAGCATTTTGCCTCCACTTTGTGTACCTGAATCCTCAGAATACGTAATTACCGGCTGGTGTGCAACCGTTGCGGTTGTCATTTGCGCACCGGACGGAGGCGTGCTGACACCGCCAGCGGTCGCATCGGCTGCCGTAACCGCATTGCCGCCGGTAATAGGCGTACCGGTACCGTTAGCGACCTGCAGCTGCTGGCCGACGTTGAGGCTGTAAGGCGCGGCGATATTGTTGCGCTGTGCAAGGTCGCGGAAATCGTTGCCGGTAATCCAGGCAATATAGAACAAAGTATCGCCACGTTTCACGGTATAGCTGTCGCCGCCGTAGCTACCTTTCGGAATATTCCCATAACTACGGTTGTAGACGATGTGGCCATTTTCGGTAGTTACGTTCTGCTCAGGGGCGGCAGAAGGGGTCACCATACCGCCAGTAGACGGAGGGCGAGCCGGGGGAATAAACCCGCCGTTGCTGCCGCCGGAACTGGCGCCTGATGCGCTGCTCATCGCGGAATTGCTGCTCATCATGCCGGAGTCATTTCCGCCAACGGAGCTGATGGGGGCCTGCGTGTTATCGCTGCTGGAACAACCTGCCAGCCAAAATCCAACCAATGAAACGGCCGCAATACGGCGCAATTTAAATACTGGGCTTCCCGTGCTCATTAATCCCCCACTTACGGCAATACTTTAACTTCAGAGACGCAACATAGCTGACGGCAGCAAGGCCCGCATGCGCAAATTTAATCAGATACTAACAATATCAATGATGGCGTGCCACGGAACAGTTGTATAGAAATGTCCTGGTTTAATCTGACTCAGGCCAGATCGCCTTTTACCAGCGGCACAAAGCGCACCGCTTCAACATTCTCAATCAGGAACTCATCGCCCTTACGGCGAATACGCTGCAGCACCTGCTGCTCTTCCCCTACCGGCAGCACCATGATGCCGCCCTCGTCGAGCTGTGACATCAGCTCCATAGGGATCTCCGGCGGCGCGGCGGTGACGATAATCGCATCGAACGGGCCGCGCGATGGCCAACCCAGCCAGCCATCGCCGTGGCGGGTAGAGACATTATGCAGATCGAGCTGCTTAAGGCGGCGCTTGGCCTGCCACTGCAAACCTTTAATGCGCTCAACCGAGCAGACATGCTCCACCAGATGCGCCAGAATCGCCGTTCTGATACCCCGAGCCGGTACCGATTTCCAGCACGCGGGATGCCGGCGTCAGTTCAAGCAGCGCGGTCATTCTCGCCACCGTATAGGGCTGGGAAATCGTCTGCCCGGAACCAATCGGCAGCGCGGTATTTTCCCAGGCTTTATGTTCGAAAGCCTCATCGACGAAACGCTCGCGCGGCACCTCTTCAATCGCCTTTAGCAACCGTTCGTCATCGATGCCCTGCAGGCGCAGTTGCGCCAGCAACGTCTCTATACGACCACTCACCATTGGCGGCTGACCTCAACGTTTTCCAGCCAGGAGGAGACCACTTCCTGCGCGGCATGCGCGGTGAGGTCAACGTGCAGCGCGGTCACGGAAACATAGCCTTCATCGACGGCGGCGAAATCGGTTCCCTGGCCGGCATCCAGTTTTTCACCCGGCGGGCCAATCCAGTACATCGTATTGCCGCGCGGGTCCTGCTGGGGGATCGCCCGATCGCTGGGATGGCGGCTGCCGCAGCGCGTGACGCGGATGCCTTTAATTTGATCCAACGGCAGGTCGGGCACGTTGATATTGAGGATGCGCCCGGTGCGCAGCGGCTCACGCTGTAGCGCTTTGAGGATCGAACAGGTTACCGCCGCCGCGGTGTCATAGTGCTGATGCCCGTCCAGCGACACGGCCAGCGCAGGCAGCCCGAGGTGGCGCCCTTCCATCGCGGCAGCGACCGTCCCGGAGTAAATCACGTCATCACCCAGATTAGGGCCAGCGTTGATGCCTGAAACGACGATGTCCGGCTTCGGCTGCATCAGGGTATTCACCCCGAGATAGACACAGTCCGTCGGCGTGCCCATCTGCACGGCAATATCGCCATTCGGATAGTTAAAGGTCCGCAGCGGCGTCTCCAGCGTCAGCGAATTGGAGGCACCGCTACGATTACGATCGGGTGCGACCACCTGCACCTCGGCAAATTCACGCAGGGCGCTCGCCAGTGTCTGGATGCCTGGCGCATGGATACCGTCATCATTACTCAGCAATATGCGCATTTAACACCTAATTTGTTGATTTTTATTCCTTATCGGCGGTGAAGCATCGTTAACAACATGATATCGAAGTATCATGAACGATCAATCCACGAAGTCGCCGGTGGGTCAGTTGATGCATTTTAGCTGGATGATTCAGCTTGTGGTAGGTGTAAGTTTCTGGTTTCAGTTGGGACAGGGGGCGGATAAGGGGTGAATCAGCTCGCCGCGCTGTAGGCGCTTCCTGCAGTGATATCCCGCCAGATAAAGGCGGGATATATCATTAAGGCTGATAGTCTTCATATTCCCAGGCAAAAAACCTTGATAGTTTTTGCGCTATCTCCATCCAGTCTTCGCCTTCGCACCGATCAATATGATCCGTAATGGTCTTTGTGATCTCATCCAGATCATATGTGCGCACCAGAAGCGTATGTCGCATCAGTTCCGGCAGCCACTGATGCTTGCAGAGCCATTCGGGGGTACAAACAAAAAGGTCAAATTTATCCGCCCCACTACTACTTTCCGTTCCAATACGAAGCAGCAAGCGAAGAGAAAATACATTCTCATCTTCTGGATAAAACTCATTCAGAAGATAATCATCGTTCGAAATACTCTTTAAAATAGCTTTCACGTTTATTACCTAATTTATATCCATATGGCCATTGCCAATCTTAGTTTTATCTCCTGTGGCAGGATCTATTTTGAAAGTCTCAAAATTGGCCTGAGTACCCGTTATAGCATGCGAACTGTTATCTTTAGATGCTGGAAAACGGTATACACGAGTTCCATCTGCACTCATTAAACCTTTTCCGTCACCTGTTAATCTTGCTCCATCCCCAGCCCATATTTTACCTAACCGATCCGCTTCAGCCACAGAGCCAGAACCAACCCCATAGTTCACTTTTCCATTATCGCCTTTAACAACTGCGCCTAGCCTCGGATCCTGCTTCGCAATATGACTCATAATCTCCTGCGACAGCGCGGGCAGGTTTGCCGATGCGGCATTGGCTAATAGCAGGCACATCACCGCTGCGGCTGAAAAGTATTTCATCCCTGAAATCATCCTTTATCCATTTATTGATGCGTGACGCTTAATTCCTGACGAAAATGAGACTACATCAACTGAAGATTAAATATAGGATTAAAAACAGACACCGCATTTTATGCCAGGATAAAATCATTCAGTAAAATAACAAACACCAGTGCTTACCTGATATTTAATTGGCTGAATTTAGTTATTAGATTCGTTATTAACAGCAGAAAAAAACAGAAGGGAAATATTGGGTTACCGCAGAAGCGGTAACCCGGCAGATTATTCGTCGGCGTCGTCGTGGGCGCTTTGCGTCTGCAGCAGTTCGCGCACCACGCTGGTGGCAAAACTGCCTGCCGGTAGCCAGAAATTCATCTCCAGCGTCACATCATCCTGCCACTCCCAGCGCAAATCACGCGGGATAACCAGCATTGCGCGGCGCGCCGCATCAACGCGCTCACGTTCCATCAGCGCGATGAGCGCCGCTTCACTCGCCAGGCTGTTCTGCTCAAAGGCCAGCGCATCCTCACGCGTGCCCCATTCGCCCGATCCCGGCAGCGGTGCAGTAACGCGCAGCTCGTTGTTATCCACGCGCTGCTGCAGGCTCTCCAGCTCTGCGGCTTCCGCCACGAACCAGCTACCGCGCCCGGTCAGCTGCAGCGCATCACCCGCTAACACTTTGCCCAGCGAGCCCTGCTGCGCCAGGCGGTCGCTGACCACCTGATTAAACATCGCACTGCGCGCTGCCGACAGAATAAAGCTGCGCTTATTACGCTCGCGCACTTTGATCTCATCCGCCGCCCAGCGTTGGGCCATCGTCAGGTTATTGCCTTCATGACCAAACCGCTGGCTGCCAAAGTAGTTTGGTACGCCGCCCGCAGCGATCTGTTGCAGGCGCTGCTCCACCGCAGCGCGGTCGGAGATCTGGCGCAGGATCAGCGTAAACGCATTGCCCTGCAGCGCACCGGTACGCAGCTTGCGGCGATGGCGGGCGCTTTCCAGCACCTGCACGCCGCTCAGTTCAAAGGTGCTGAGATCGGGCGTGACCTTGCCCGGAATACGCAGGCAGAACCACTGCTCGGTGACCGCATGGCGATCTTTCATTCCGGCAAAGCTGACGTCACGCGGGTGGATCCCGGCAAACTTTGCCAGCGCTTCCGCCACGAAACGGGTGTTGCAGCCGGTTTTACGAATGCGCACCAGCAGCTGTTCACCATCACCATCCGGCGCGTAGCCAAGGTCTTCAATCACCACGAAATCTTCGGCGTTGGCTTTCAGCACGCCGCTGGCGGTGGGTTGGCCGTACAGCCAGCCCTGAGTGGTTAAATCCATGGTTATGCCTTTATCAACAGCGCAACGGCTTCGCAGGCGATGCCCTCGCCGCGCCCGGTGAAGCCGAGCTTTTCCGTGGTCGTCGCCTTGACGTTGACCTCATCCATATGGATCCCGAGATCTTCAGCGATATTGATGCGCATCTGCGGCGAGTGCGGCAGCATTTTCGGCGCCTGAGCAATAATCGTCACGTCGACGTTACCCACGCGGTAGCCTTTTTTGGCGATCTGACGCATCGCTTCGCGCAGCAGCTCGCGGCTGTCGGCGCCTTTATAGGCGTCATCGGTGTCCGGGAACAGTTTGCCGATGTCGCCGAGTGCAGCGGCGCCCAGCAGCGCATCCGTCAGCGCGTGCAGCGCCACGTCGCCGTCGGAGTGCGCCAGTAAACCTTTTTCATAAGGGATACGCACGCCGCCAATAATCAGCGGGCCTTCGCCGCCAAAGGCATGTACATCAAAACCGTGTCCGATACGCATCACGCGCACTCCTTAATCTTTGTGTATTTGGGTGAGGTAAAATTGCGCCAGCGCGAGGTCTTCCGGGCGCGTTACCTTCAGGTTATCACTGCGGCCGCTGACCAGTTCGGGACGGTAGCCACAGTACTCCAGCGCCGAGGCTTCATCGGTAATGGTGGCGCCTTCCTCAATCGCTTTCAGCAGGCAGTCGCGCAGCAGGGTGAGCGGGAACAGCTGCGGCGTCAGTGCGTGCCACAGCGCCTCACGATCGACGGTGTGATCGATATCCGCGCGGCCGTGGCTGGCGCGCTTCATGGTATCACGCACCGGCGCGGCCAGAATGCCGCCAACCTGGCTGGTCGCGGTTAGCGCCAGCAGGCGGGTTAAGTCGGTGAGGTGCAGACAGGGGCGCGCTGCGTCGTGCACCAACACCCAATCCGCGCCATCAGCCGCCTGAAGCCCGGCCAGTACCGAATCCGCGCGCTGGCCACCGCCGATCACGCTAGTGATGCGGGGATCCCGCGCAGCCGGCAGCTGAGAAAAATGGCTGTCCAGCGGACTCAGGGCAACGATGACGCGCTTTACCGCCGGGTGCGCCAGTAGCGCATCCAGGCTGTGCTCGAGCAGGGTTTTTCCATCAATGGTGAGATACTGTTTCGGGCATTCTGACAGCATACGGCTGCCGATGCCTGCCGCAGGAACCACGGCAATCACATCCGGGAAGGAGACGACATTAGTCATGAGTATCGTTACTGGTTAGCGGTTCGACCTTGCTGCGCGTTTCTTCTGTTTTGATCCGGCACAAGGCGATAGAAAGTCTCGCCGGGTTTAATCATCCCCAGCTCATTGCGTGCGCGTTCCTCGATCGCTTCCGAACCGCCGTTAAGATCGTCGATTTCGGCAAACAGCTGATCGTTGCGCGCTTTTAGCTTCGCGTTATTCGCCTGTTGCACCGCAACATCCTCATTAACGCGCGTATAGTCATGAATGCCGTTCTTGCCCAGCCAGAGCGAATATTGCAACCAGCCAAGTAGTACAAGTAACAGCAGCGTAAGTTTTCCCATCCCCGCCCCCTGAAAAACGGCTCAATCATCCCATAACTTTTGGTACGACTCCACACTACAGGTGAAATAGAACCACTTTCTCAGAATACGGCATAAAAACGCGTTAAAAAGCACCAGAAATAACCCGGCAGCCGCAGGACGACGGCAAAATTTTGTAACGCAGCGATGCGTTTGTTCATCAACGAGGAGAGGTTACCAGCCGCTGAGCAGCGTGAACAGCAGCCAGAACAGGCAAATCACCAGCAGTGCGGTGATCAGCATCGTCCATAGCAGCTGACCGCGCAGCAGCACGCTGGTGGCAATGCCGACCAGCACCGAGACCGGAAGTAACGCCAGGAAGAAGGGCCAGGTGTAGAGGAAGAAGAACAGCGTGTTGGAACCATACAGCAGGAAAGGTATCGCCAGCGCGACCCACCAGGAAACAAAGCCCACGACACCGCCGGGAAAAGACCATGAGGGCTCTTCGCGTTCGCGTTCGTCTTTTCGTGCCAGCATGGGGGTAACGTTTTGCATAAATATCCCGTTGAAGCTGGGCGGCTTCGGCCTGTTGCGCTGTCGCCGCCCGATCACCGCCCCCGCAGGGGCGTTGGCCATAGCCATCTCAGGATTTGATGATATCTCGCTGACGCAGCAGATCTAACAACTGAGCGGTTAATTGTGTTACCAATTGTTCGCCATCAAGATGAATATCCGCAGGCTCTGGCGCTTCATACACCGCGTCAATTCCGGTGAAGTTACGCAGCTCTCCGGCACGGGCTTTTTTGTATAACCCCTTTGGATCGCGCGTTTCACAGATCGCCAGCGGCGTGTCGACGAACACCTCGATAAAACGCCCTTCCCCCAGCATTTGGCGCACCATCTGCCGCTCGGCGCGGTGCGGAGAGATAAACGCCGTCAGCACGACCAGTCCGGCATCCACCATCAGCTTTGCCACTTCACCGACGCGGCGGATATTCTCTTTGCGGTCATCATCGCTGAAGCCGAGGTCACGGCATAAACCGTGGCGTACGTTATCGCCGTCCAGCAGATAGGTGCTGACGCCAATCCGGTGCAGCGCCTGCTCCAGCGCCCCGGCCACGGTGGATTTACCGGAGCCTGACAGCCCGGTAAACCACAGCACCGCGCCCTGATGACCGTGCTGCGACTCGCGCTCCTCCCGGCTTACCGGATGGGCGTGCCACACCACATTCTCATCATGCTGCGCCATATTACTTACCGCCCAGCAGGTCGCGGGCATTCCAGTGCGGGAAGTGGCGGCGCACCAGCGCGTTCAGCTCCAGCTCAAAGGCGCTGAAATCGCCGCTGTGCTGCTGCATCTCCTCTGCCAGCGGCTGGCGGATCATGCCCGCGCCCACGGTGACGTTGCTCAGGCGATCGATAAAGATCATCCCGCCGGTTACCGGGTTCTGCTGATAAGCGTCGAGCACCATTGGCTCATCGAAAATGACATCGACCAGGCCAATGCCGTTCAGCGGCAGCTGTTGAGCAACGTGCTGCGTCAGGTTATTGATCTCCACCTGATGCTGAATATTTTCGATGCGCACGCGGGTCTTCTTGCCGGCGATTTTGACGTCAAAGCTCTGACCCGGTGTCAGCGGCTGTTCCGCCATCCACACCACGTCAACCGCTGCGCCGCGTACCGGCTTAAGATCGGCATCGGCCGCCACCAGCAGATCGCCACGGCTGATATCGATCTCGTCCTTCAGCACCAGGGTAATCGCCTGGCCAGCGGCTGCCTGCTCCAGATCGCCATCAAAGGTGACGATGCGCGCAATGGAAGACTCCACGCCGGACGGCAGCACTTTCACCCGCTGCCCTGGCTGCACCACGCCGGAAGCCAGCGTCCCGGCATAGCCGCGGAAGTCGAGGTTCGGGCGGTTGACGTACTGCACCGGGAAACGCATAGGCTGCTGTTCTACCACGCGCTGCACCTCAACGGTTTCCAGCACGTCCAGCAGCGTCGGGCCGCTGTACCAGTTCATCTGCGCACTGGCTGACGCCACGTTTTCGCCTTCCAGCGCCGACAGCGGAACAAAGCGGATATCAAGATTGGCCGGCAGCTGCGCCGCGAAATCAAGGTAGTCCTGTTTGATCTGCTCAAACGTCTCCTGGCTGTAGTTCACCAGGTCCATTTTGTTGACCGCCACCACCAGGTGTTTGATACCCAGCAGCGTCGAGATAAAGCTGTGGCGGCGCGTCTGATCCAGCACGCCTTTGCGCGCATCGATCAGCAGGATCGCTAGGTCGCAGGTTGAGGCACCCGTCGCCATGTTGCGCGTGTACTGCTCGTGCCCTGGGGTGTCGGCAATGATAAATTTGCGCTTCTCAGTGGAGAAGTAGCGGTACGCCACGTCGATGGTGATGCCCTGCTCGCGCTCGGCCTGCAGGCCATCCACCAGCAGCGCAAGGTCAAGTTTCTCCCCCTGGGTGCCGTGACGCTTACTGTCGTTATGCAGCGTGGAGAGCTGGTCTTCATAAATCTGGCGCGTGTCGTGCAGCAGGCGGCCAATCAGCGTGCTCTTGCCGTCGTCGACGCTGCCGCAGGTGAGGAATCGCAGCAGGCTTTTGTGCTGCTGTGCGTGCAGCCAGGCTTCCACCCCGCCCTGATCGGCAATCTGTTGTGCAATGATAGTGTTCATGACGGCTCCTTAGAAATAACCCTGACGTTTCTTCAGCTCCATGGAGCCTGCCTGATCGCGGTCAATCATGCGCCCCTGGCGCTCGCTGGTGGTGGAGACCAGCATCTCTTCAATGATCGAAGGCAGCGTTTGCGCTTCTGACTCCACCGCTCCGGTCAGCGGCCAGCAGCCAAGGGTACGGAAACGCACCATGCGCTGCTCGATCACTTCACCCGGCTGCAGGTCAATGCGATCGTCATCGATCATCATCAGCATACCGTCACGCTCCAGCACCGGGCGCTCGGCGGCCAGATAGAGCGGAACAATTTCAATGTTTTCCAGGAAGATGTACTGCCAGATATCCAGCTCGGTCCAGTTAGAGAGCGGGAACACGCGAATGCTTTCGCCTTTATTAATCTGGCCGTTGTAGTTGTGCCACAGCTCAGGACGCTGATTTTTTGGGTCCCAGCGGTGGAAGCGGTCGCGGAAGGAGTAAATACGCTCTTTGGCGCGTGACTTCTCTTCATCACGCCGTGCGCCGCCGAAGGCCGCATCAAAGCCGTACTTATCCAGCGCCTGCTTCAGCCCTTCGGTTTTCATGATGTCGGTATGCTTCGCGCTGCCGTGGACAAACGGGTTAATCCCCATCGCCACCCCTTCCGGGTTACGGTGCACCAGCAGCTCGGCGCCTATGTTTTTCACCATGCGGTCGCGGAACTCGTACATCTCGCGGAATTTCCAGCCGGTATCAACGTGCAGCAGGGGGAACGGCAGCGTACCCGGGTAGAAGGCTTTACGCGCCAGATGCAGCATCACCGATGAGTCTTTTCCGATGGAGTACATCATCACCGGGTTGCCGAACTCTGCCGCCACTTCGCGAATAATATGGATACTCTCCGCTTCCAGTTGACGCAGATGAGTGAGTCGTTTTTGATCCATAACTTTTCCTCAAGCCAAATTCACAACGGGGGACTCGCGTCCATCCTGCTGCGCTGAATGTTGAAACCACGCCAGCTGCTGATGCAGATTGACCACTTCGCCAATCACTATCAGCGCCGGAGTTGGGGCGTTGCGTGCCAGTTCTTCAAGCTGTTGTAAGGTGCCGGTCAGAACCTGCTGGTCCTGACGGGTGCCGCGGCTGATTACCGCCGCCGGCGTGTGCGGGTCGCGACCGTGAGCGATCAGCTGGCTGGAAATCTCACCGGCTTTCATTGTTCCCATATACACCGCCAGCGTCTGACTGGCGCGCGCCAGTGATGGCCAGTCCATATCCTCACCGTCTGCACGGCAGTGGCCGGTAATAAACAGGGCGCTCTGCGCGTAATCGCGGTGCGTCAGCGGGATCCCGGCATAAGCGGTGGCGCCCGCTGCGGCGGTGACGCCCGGTACCACCTGGAAGGGAATGCCCGCCGCCATTGCGGCCTGCAGCTCTTCGCCGCCGCGACCAAAGATAAACGGGTCACCGCCTTTGAGGCGAACCACGCGTTTACCCTGGCGAGCCAGCTCTACCAGCAGGCGATTGGTCTCTTCCTGCGATACGCTGTGCGCATTAGCACGTTTGCCCACGCAGATGCGATCGGCATCGCGGCGCACCAGGTCAAGCACCTCATCGCTGACCAGATGGTCATACAGCACCACGTCCGCCAGCTGCATCACCTGCAAGCCGCGCAGCGTCAGCAGACCGCTGTCGCCCGGGCCTGCACCCACCAGGATTATCTCGCCCTGGGACGCTTCCGGGTCCGTGAGCTGCTGGTCAAGGGTGCGCTTTGCCCCCTCGACGTTGCCGGAAGCCACCTGGTTGGCAAACAGGCCGTTAAACGCCTTTTCCCAGAAGCGGCGGCGATCCGACATCATGTTAAAACGTGCTTTGACCTTGTTGCGCCACTGCCCGGCGATTTCTGCCATCTGGCCGAGGTTGGCGGGCAGCAGAGATTCCAGCTTCTCGCGCAGCAGGCGTGCCAGCACGGGCGCCGTGCCGCTGGAGGAGATCGCCACCACCAGCGGGGAGCGGTCAACAATAGAAGGGAAAATAAATGAACACTTCGGCTGGTCATCCACCACGTTCGCCAGCAGATGGCGCTCGGTGGCATCGATGAAAACCTGGCCGTTCAAATCGCCGTCGTCGGTTGCGGCAATCACCAGGAATACCCGGTCGAGCTGCGCGGCCTGATACTCTGTCGCCAGCCATTCGATACTGCCGCTGGACTCCAGTGCCGTCAGCTCTTCACACAGCTGTTGTGAGACCACCTGCACGTGTGCTCCGGCGCGGCGCAATAGCTCAATCTTGCGCGCAGCAACATCGCCGCCGCCTACCACCAGCACCGGCTTATGCCTGATATCAGCAAATAAAGGGAGATAATCCACGTGAACCCTGTCTTAAACACGTTAAGTTAAAGGGACTATACGTCCCGGCCAGCAAGCTTATGAAATTACTAATTGGAATGAGTAGTTACTGAATGGAATAACGTCCTGGTAAAGCAGCGAACAAAATGTGCTTAACGGATGATATTTGGGGGCTTTCAGAGAGATTGAAATTGTGTAACCCGCTTCACAATTTCATACTAGCCCGGCAAATATTTTCGCACATTACGTCACAGGATGACGATTAAGGATCGCAAATGTTCACTCTACTGCGTCTGGGAGCGCTGGCAGCGCTGCTCGGCTGCGGCCTCAGTTTGCCAGCTCATGCAGCCAGCCTTAAGAGCGGCAGCATGGCAGAACAGCAGTTACGTCATATCGCCACCTATTTTCCCGGCCGCATGGCGGGCAGCCCGGCAGAGATGCTCACCGCCGACTATTTGCAGCATCAGTTCAGCCAGCTGGGTTACCACAGCGACCAGCGCCGTTTTAATACCCGCTATCAGTATCAATATCAGGACGGGCATCAGGCGTGGCGTAATGTGAATGCCACCTCGGTGATTGCCGCGCGCGAAGGCAAAGTGCCGCAGCAGATTGTGATTATCGCCCACAGCGACAGCTGGATGCCGCACAGCGACAAAGAGATGCAGCAAAATCTCGGGGGACTGAGCGATCAGGGCGTTGATGATAATGCCTCAGGCCTCGGCGTGATGCTGGAACTGGCCGCACGGCTTGCCAGCACGCCGCTGCACTACAGCCTGCGTTTCGTGGCGCTCAGCGGTGAAGAGATTGGCCAGCAGGGCAGCGAAGATTACCTGTCGCGCATGACGCCGGAAGAGAAACATAACACCCTGCTGGTGATTAACCTCGACAGCCTGATTATCGGTAATCAGCTGGCGTTCACCAGCGGCAGCAAAACCCCAAAAGCAGTGATCATGCAGACGCGCGACCGGGCAATAGCGCTGGCCCACCGCCACGGTATCAGCGCCATCAAACTCAATGCCGCGCAGGAGCAGGGGCCCTTCGATCGCGCAGGCTTCCCGCTGCTGCTGGTGAAGGCCAGCGATGGGGTCAACGGAAAGGCGCCACGGGCAGTCGCTGAGAAATTCCCCACCCTGCTGCGCCATCAGGCACAGCGTGATAATTTAACCTATATTGACCGCTGGCTGCCGGGCCGCATCACGCGCCGTACGCACGACAGCGTCACCGTGCTGCTGCCGCTGATCCGCGAACTTGCTAATCCTTAAACTCTGGAGTTGCCGATGTATATCGTATTTCTGACCTACACCCGCCCAATGGAAGAAGTTGAAGCGCTGTTAGAGCCGCACATTGACTGGCTCAATCGTTACTTCACCGCCGGGGCCTTTATCAGCGCTGGACGTAAAGATCCGCGCACCGGTGGCATGATCATGGTAAGGGAAATGGATCGGAAACAGCTGGATGTGATTCTGGAAGAAGACCCCTTCCAGCAGGTCGCCAGCTATGACGTCACCAAAGTGAATATTACCCGCTCCGCGAAGAAGTTTGCCGAGCTGACGGGGATTTGATTTACGCTGGCTGGATCAGCGGGTCGGGCGTGCCCGACCCCTGCAAAAAACCGAGTGCTCAGAATATCCCGACGGGGAGCACGCGTCAGTGCGCATGCGTGAGGCATGCCTCACCCGGCCGGCATATTACTCGTGCAGCCCACACTCGCGCTTCAGGCCGAAGAAACGGGTCTCTTCTTCTGCCATACCTGGCTCCCACTTGCGCGTGGTGTGGGTGTCGCCCACCGACAGGTAGCCCTGCTCCCACAGCGGGTGATAACCCAGGCCGTGCTGCTGCAGATACTGATAAACCTGGCGGTTATCCCAGTCGATAATCGGCAGCAGCTTAAATACCCCTTTTTTGATCGCCAGCACCGGCAGATGCGCACGGCTGCCGGACTGATCGCGGCGCAGGCCAGCAAACCACGTCTGCGCTTTCAGCGTTTCCAGCGCGCGGTTCATCGGCTCGACCTTGTTGATCTGGTTGTAGCGTTCGATGCCCTCAACGCCCTGCTCCCACAGCTTACCGTAGCGCGCTTCCTGCCATGCCGGGCTGTGCTCAGCACGGAACACCTGCAGGTTAAGATCCAGCTTCTCAGTCAGCTGGTCAATAAACTGGTAGGTCTCCGGAAACAGATAACCGGTATCGGTAAGGATAACCGGAATGCCGGGTTTCTGTTTGTTAACCAGGTGCAGGCTGACCGCCGCCTGAATACCAAAGCTGGAGGTCAGCACCGCTTCGCCCGGCAGATTCTCCAGGCCCCAGATCACCCGATCCTCGGCGGAGAGTTTGTCCAGCTGGTTGTTAATTTTGGCGAGCGCCATCACGCGCTCAACCTTCGGTAACTCGTTCAGTGCAGAGAGATCGAGAACTGCCATATCACGCCTCCATCATTCCCAAAAATCACGGGCCGGATCGAGTACCGGCTTAACCACACCGGCACGGATGGTGAAGTCACCAAAGCCTTCATCGGCTTCACGCTCCTGCGACCAGCGGCCAATCAGTTCATCAAGGGTAGCCAGGATCTGCTCTTCGTTGATGTTTTCGCGATACATCCGCGGAATACGCGTCCCGATGCGGTTACCGCCAAGGTGCAGGTTATAGCGGCCCGGCGCCTTGCCTACCAGCCCGATCTCGGCCAGCAGCGCACGGCCACAGCCGTTCGGGCAACCGGTGACGCGCAGCACAATGTGCTCATCGCCGACGCCGTGCTGAGTCAGGATCCCCTCAACGCGGGTGACAAACTCTGGCAGGAAACGTTCTGCTTCGGCCATCGCCAGCGGGCAGGTCGGAAACGCGACGCAGGCCATCGAGTTTTCACGCTGGTGGCTGACGTTCTCCATCAGGCTGTGCGATACCGCCAGCTGTTCAATTTTCTCTTTCTCCGACTCCGGCACGCCCGCGACAATCAGGTTCTGGTTAGCGGTTAAGCGGAAGTCGCCCTGATGGATCTTGGCGATCTCCGCCAGGCCGGTTTTCAGCGGCCGGCCAGGATAGTCAAGAATACGGCCGTTTTCGATAAACAGGGTCAGGTGCCATTTGTTATCGATGCCCTTCACCCAGCCGAAGCGGTCGCCACGCGTGGTAAACGCATAAGGACGGGTCGGCTCAAAGGTGATACCGGCACGGCGTTCAACTTCCGCTTTAAACACCTCAGGACCGACGCGCTCCAGAGTGTATTTGGTCTTGGCGTTTTTACGATCGGTGCGGTTGCCCCAGTCGCGCTGGGTGGTCACCACGGCAGCCGCCACATCGAGGATCTTCTCAACCGGCAGATAGCCGAACTCGGTTGCGGTGCGGGCGTAAGTTGCTTTGTTACCGTGATCGATAGATAAGCCCCCGCCCACCAGCAGGTTGAAGCCGATCAGCTTGCCGTTTTCAGCAATGGCAATAAAGTTCATGTCGTTGGCGTGCAGATCGACGTCGTTATGCGGCGGCACCACCACGGTGGTTTTGAACTTACGCGGCAGATAGGTTTCGCCGAGGATCGGCTCCACGTCGGTGGTCGCGACCTTCTCCTGATCCAGCCAGATCTCAGCGTAAGCACGGGTCTGCGGCAGCAGATGCTCGGAGAGCTTCTTCGCCCACTCGTAGGCTTCCTGATGCAGCTCAGACTGAATCGGGTTTGAGCTGCACAGCACGTTACGGTTCACGTCGTTGGCGGTCGCCAGGGCGTCGAGGCCCACTTCATGCAGCATCTGGTGCGCCGGTTTCACGTTGCCTTTCAGGATGCCGTGGAACTGGAAAGTCTGACGGTTGGTCAAACGGATGCTGCCATAAATGGTGTTGTCGGCGGCGAATTTATCAATCGCCAGCCACTGGGTTGGCGTCATAATGCCGCCCGGCAGGCGGCAGCGCAGCATCATGGCATGACGTGCGTCCAGCTTCTGCTCGGCGCGCTCGGCGCGGATATCGCGGTCATCCTGCTGGTACATACCGTGAAAACGGATCAGCAGGAAGTTATCGCCATTGAAGCCACCGGTCAGACCATCATTCAGGTCTTCTGCGATGCCGCCGCGCAGATAGTTGCTCTCTTTTTTCAGACGCTCGGCGTCAACCAGCTTGCCTTCGACAACCAGCGGTCCTGGATATTTTTCATCGCTCATTAGTACACATCTCGCTGATAACGGCGCTCAATGCGCAGCTCACTCAAAAATTCATCGGCCGATTCGATGTCCATTGCACCAAATTCAGCTACCACTTCCAGTAATGCCTGTTCTACATCTTTCGCCATGCGGTTAGCATCGCCACAGACGTAAATATGCGCGCCCTCTTCAATCCAGCGCCACACTTCCGCCCCTTTGGCGCGGATCTTGTCCTGAACGTAAACTTTATGCTGCTGGTCACGCGACCAGGCTAAATCAATGTGGGTCAGCAGGCCATCTTTGACGTAGCGCTGCCACTCAACCTGGTAGAGGAAGTCTTCAGTAAAGTGCGGATTGCCGAAGAACAGCCAGTTTTTACCGCTGGCGCCATCGTTGTCGCGCTGCTGCATAAAGGCGCGGAACGGGGCGATACCGGTGCCAGGACCAATCATAATCACCGGTGTTTCCGGGTTGGCGGGCAGGCGGAAATTGTCGTTATGCTCGATAAACACGCGGATTTCCGCGTCTTCTTCAAGGCGGTCAGCAAGATAGCTGGATGCCCCACCCGCACGGGCACGCCCTTCAATCTCATAGCGCACCGCGCCCACGGTGATATGCACTTCGCTCTCGCTTTCTGCCTGGGAAGAGGCAATCGAGTAGAGGCGCGGCGTCAGCGGACGCAGCAGGCTGGTCAGCTGTTCGGCATTCAGTTCGGTCGGGGCGAAACGCACCATATCGACAATCGGCGTGTTCTGCGCGAAGTGCTGCAGTCTGGATTTATCGCCGGCCGTTTCCAGCAGCGCTTCATGACGGGAAAGTTTGGCATACTCCGCAACAATCTGCGGGGTATTCACCGTCAGTTCATAATGTTTTTGCAGCGCTTCAGCAAGCGTCAGCGTGCTGCCATCAACGGTAACGCTCTCGTCACCTTTCAGCCACAGCAGCTCCAGCAGTTCCTGCACCAGCGCGGCATCGTTCTCAAACCAGACGCCAAGCGCATCGCCCGGCTGGTAGCGCAGGCCGGAATCGCCAAGGTCGATTTCAATGTGGCGCACGTCCTTATCGGAGTCGCGGCCGGTAATTTTCTGGTTCACCGCCAGGCTGGCGGTCAGCGGCGCTTCTTTACTGTACGGGCTGCTGTGAATTTCATTCACGCTGCCCGCCGCGGCTGCCGCTGACTGGGTGGCGCTGGCATCCGGCACGCGTGCCTTGAGGATCTCAACGATCTGTTTGCGCCAGGCTTCCGCCTGCGCCGCGTACTCCACGTCGGCATCCACGCGTTCTAACAGGCGCTCACCGCCTAGCTCAGCCAGCTTGCCGTCGAAATCCTTCCCGGCCTGGCTGAAGAACTCATATGAGGTATCGCCAAGGCCGAACACCGCAAAGGCGCTGCCGTCCATTTTTGGCGCTTTTTTCGACATCAGGAATTTATGCAGCGCCACCGCCTCTTCCGGCGGTTCGCCTTCCCCCTGAGTGGAGGTCACTACCACCAGCAGTTTTTCCTGGCCAATCTGCTTGAACTTATAGTCGCCGGCATTCACCAGGTTTACGTTGAGTTTGGCGGCCAGCAGGTCATCGCGCAGCTGTTCAGAGAGCCGGCGGGCATTGCCGGTCTGAGAAGCGGAAAGAATAGTGATGGTGGGTGCTTCAACCACAGCAGGCGCCGCCGCAACAGCACTACCCGGCGCCTGGTTAACCATGCCCCAGAAATAACCGGAAAGCCACGCCAGTTGGGTCGCTGAATAATCACCGGTGGCTGCCTGCAAGCGGGCGAGCTGGTCCGGGTTTAACGGAAGCAAGTTATTGGGAGCCTGAGTCGTCATTGCGTTGAAAATTCCACAGTCGAAGTTCTATAGCAACAGGGTAAGGGCAAGCATAATAACCCTTAAATAAGGGTTGGAAATAATTAATAACCAAAATGACTAAACGGTTTTTCGGGTAAGCGTTAGCAGCAAAACAGATTAATCATCGTGTTATTTTTCAACGAGTTGGAAGCGTCACCATTTGATAACACTTTCACTTACTGCCAATAGCTGTGAAACGGGTGCGAAAAAAGCTGTTTTCCGGTATCCTGCGGCGGTTTTTAAGACAAAGACTGAGACTGCAATTATGGCGACCACGCTATTTAAAGATTTTCAATTTGAAGCCGCGCACCACCTGCCAAACGTGCCAGCCGGGCACAAATGCGGCCGCCTGCACGGGCATTCGTTTATGGTCCGGCTGGAAATTACAGGCGAAGTGGACGCGCATACCGGTTGGGTGATGGATTTCTCAGAGATTAAAGCGGCCTTTAAGCCGGTCTACGATCGTCTGGATCACTACAATCTTAACGATATTCCGGGCCTTGAGAACCCGACCAGCGAAGTACTGGCTGCCTGGATCTGGCAGCAGATGAAACCGGTGCTGCCGCTGCTTAGCGCGGTGATGGTGAAAGAAACCTGCACGGCTGGCTGCGTGTATCGCGGTTAAATGGTGGGCGAGGCATGCCTCGCCCCTGGGAACCCTCGTTGTCATCTTCTGCTATCTCTGCACCTGTTCCCCACGAAACCACTCTGCCAGAAAATCCAGCAGCGCCCGCAGCCGCGGTGGCTGATGCTGGCGTGAGGTATAAATCGCATACAGCCCCAGCTCCTCTAACTGATACTGCGGCAGCAGCGCGACCAGCTGACCGCTGGCGAGCAAGGGAGTTACGCTGTAGGTGGGCTGCATGGAGATCCCCACGCCTGCCAGCGTCGCTGACAGCAGCATCACCGAGTCATTGGCACTCACATTACCACTGACGGCCACCGCCTGCTTTTCCCTCCCCTGGCTGAAATGCCACAGGCTCTTGCCGAAGTGCGAATAGCACAGGCAGTTGTGCTGCGCCAGCTGCGCCGGAAGCTGCGGAGTTCCCGCCTGCTCCAGATAAGCGGGTGACGCGCAAATCACCGAGCGGCAGGTATCCAGCCGGCGCGCGATCGCATTCGGGTCAAGCTGCGCCGTAATGCGAATCGCCAAATCGATACGCTCCTCGATCAGATTGACCCGCTCATTGCTGATGTGCAGATCGATATGCACCTGCGGGTGCCGCTGCTGGAACACCTCGATCGCCCTCATCAATACGCTCTGCCCGAGTGACAGCGAGCAGGAGATCCGCAGGCGGCCCGACAGCGCCTGGCCCTGCGGCGGGGGGCTGTGCTCTATCTCCTGCGCCAGCGCGATAATCTGCTCACAGCGAACCAGCGCATGTTCTCCGGCCGGGGTCAGACTCAGCCGGCGCGTGCTGCGGTGGAGCAGGCGCGCCCCTGACCAGCTTTCCATCTGGGTAAGATAGCGGGTGACCATCGCTCGCGACATATCAAGGGTGAGCGCCGCGGCGGACAGGCTGCCGCGTTGAACAATGGTAATAAAGACGTGGGCTGCAGTGAGGCGATCCATGATTTGTCCGTTTTATGCAACAATCTGTTGCCTGATAGTCGGTTTATCTGCTGATTTATGCAACTTAAACTGGTTCTTTTCAGGCTTAAGGTGCCCATTATGAAAGCTCGTCTTACTCTGTTGCTGGCTATTGCTGCCAGCGCTCCACTTTATGCGGCTGAATCACTGAAGCTGGAAGTTTATAACCCTGGCGAATCGAGTATCTTTGCGGTCTCCAGCGAAATTATCTCCGGCCCGCGTGAAGTGGTGCTGATTGACGCCCAGTTTCAGCGCAATGATGCCGAAGCACTGGTAAAACACATCAAAGCAACCGGCAAGCAGTTGACTACGGTGTTTATCAGCCAGTCCGATCCGGACTACTACTTCGGCCTTGAAACCATCCATAACGCTTTCCCGCAGGCAAAAATCCTCGCCACTGCCGCCACGGTCGATCTGATAAAACAGACTAAAGATGGCAAGCTGGCATTCTGGGGGCCGAAGATGGCGGAGAATGCCCCGCGGTCGCTGATTGTCCCGCAGGTACTGGAGGGTCACACGCTCAAGGTTGACGGCGAGGTGATTGAAGTGAAAGGGATCGATGGCCCGCAGCCGCAGAATAGCTGGCTGTGGATCCCAACGCTAAAAACCGCGCTGGGGGGCGTGCTGGTTTCAGGCAACAATATTCACGTCTGGCTGGCGGATGCGCAGACGCCCGAAGAGCGTGCCGTCTGGCAGCAGAAGCTGGAGGATATCAAAGCCCTGCGACCGCTGCGGGTGATCCCGGGCCATTTCCTGCCCGGCGCGGCAGAAACGATAACCTCGGTAAACTTTACTCAGCGCTATCTGCAGGCTGCGGAAAAGAACCTCGCCAACAGCAAGGACTCCCACGCCTTTATTGCCGCGATGAACGCGCAATATCCGCAGCTGAAGGATAGATCCAGCCTGGAATTAAGCGCTAAGGTACTGAAAGGCGAAATGAAGTGGCCGATGTAGGCCGCTGATAGCGGGCCGATCGTCTTAACGATCGGCCCGAAAGAGGGTTAATCAGGCAATATTCAGATACTTATGGGTCTGCATCGACAGGCGCCAGTTGCGCGCAATGCAGGTTTCGATGCACAACCTGGTCGCATCGTCTTTCTGGCTGATCGGCTGCAGCGCGATAATCCGCGTTTTCTCATCGCTGAGCGTTGCCAGCAACTCGTCTAACGCATCAACATCACGCTGGCGAGCCACCGGGTGCTTCACCTCGTCGGCGCGGATTAAAGCCTGGTTCAGCACATCGTAACCGCCGCGCATATTCACCTTCGGCGAGACCGTAACCCAGGTTTCCGGGGTACAGAGCACCTCGTGAGTGCCGCTGGTTTCAATCTGGCAGCTAAAGCCATTCTCCTGCAATGCGGCAGTCAACGGCGTCAGATCGTGAATACAGGGCTCACCGCCGGTAATCACGACGTGCTTAGCCGTCCAACCGTGCTGACGGATCACCCCAAGCAGGGCCGCCGCATCCGCCGCGCCCCAGGCATCGGTTTCTACGGTTTTCAGCAGAATATCCCCCAGCGAGGTTTCCCGATCGGCCAGCTTATCCCAGGTGTGTTTGGTATCACACCAGCTGCAGCCCACCGGGCATCCCTGCAGGCGGATAAAAATTGCCGGCACGCCGGTGTAAACACCTTCGCCCTGCAACGTCTGGAACATTTCATTTATCGGGTACTGCATGCACATCTCGACTGGCGGCTAAATTAAGGGCGCAGATTATGGCAGATTGACGGGATAAGGCCAATCACACTGTGCTTTTTTCCGCCATCAGACGTTAAAAGGTCTCCCAGCTGCCTTCATCGCTGGCCGTTACCTGGCGCGGAGCCGTCAGCTTTAGCGGCTTTTGCACCTTAACAGCGGGCGCCGTCAGGCTCTTTGCCTGATGCTGGCTGATTTTAAACACCGCCACCGCCTGCGACAAACGGCCCGCCTGCTCCTCCAGTGAGGCTGAAGCGGCTGCGGACTCCTGCACCAGCGCGGCGTTTTGCTGCGTCACGCGGTCCATCTCGGTAACTGCCTGACCAATCTGGTCGATACCGCGGCTCTGTTCGTCGCTGGCGGAGGAGATCTCCCCCATAATGTCGGTGACGCGCACCACCGCATTCACGATGTCGTTCATGGTCTCCCCGGCGGTGGTAACCTGCTGGGAACCGGCATCCACGCGGCTTGCGGAGGCTTCAATCAGCCCTTTAATCTCTTTCGCCGCCTGAGCGCTGCGCTGCGCCAGATTACGCACTTCCCCCGCCACCACGGCAAATCCACGCCCCTGCTCACCGGCACGCGCGGCTTCCACCGCGGCGTTAAGCGCCAGAATATTGGTCTGGAAGGCGATGCCGTCAATCACGCTGGTGATATCAGCAATCTTTTTGGAGCTGTCGGCAATTTCGCTCATGGTTTTCACCACGCCATTGACCACACGCCCGCCCTTTTCAGCCGTTTCTGACGCGCTTTTTGCCAGTGATGAGGCCTGACGCGCATTTTCGGCGTTCTGCTTCACGGTCGCCGTCAGCTCTTCCATGCTGGCTGCAGTCTGCTCCAGCGAGGCAGCCTGCTGCTCGGTGCGCGACGAGAGGTCGTTGTTGCCTTGGGAGATTTCGCTGGCGCCGGTGTAGATGGCGTTAGCGCTGTCGCGCACGTTGCTTACGGTGCCGATCAGCGACTGCTGCATCTGCGTCAGACCCTCAGCCAGCAGACCCATTTCACTGCGCCCTGCCACCACCAGCGTTTCTGACAGGTCACCGGAGGCGATGCGCTGAATATGTTCCAGCAGCTGTTTCAGCGGCGTCAGCAGCACGCGTTTAATCACCATCCAGACGGCAATAACCAGCAGCACCAGACTCAGTACCACCAGCGCCAGCGTCCACACCATATTACGATAACCTTGCTGGTTATCTTCGCTGCCGGTCTGCAGCAGTTTGCCATTCTGGACGCGCCAGGTATCGTAACTTTTTTCCAGATTATCCTGGGCTTCCTGCGCTTCCAGATTGCCGTAAGCCTGATAGTTATTGGCACCCAGATATTGCACTGACATTTTTAACGTTTCGGAAAATTGCTGATAGTGCTGCTCAACGGTGTTCGCAAGCTGTTCATTTTCGCCAACCTGCATCGGGAAGCTTTTATAACGGGCGAAGTGCTGGTTCGCATCATCCAGCGTCTCCTGTGCCTGGCTCAGCAGCTTACTGATGGCGGCCAGGGACTTCTCGTCCGTCTGATTTTTCAGCATGCGGATGGCCACACGGTTAATCGTGACGCGGGTCTTAACCAGCGTCTGCCACGCGTCGCTCAGCTGCCCCTGCTGCTGGGTCAGGATAGTGGCGCGGGTAAAATTATCCTTGTCCTTGCTGATGGCATTAAACGACAGCGCGCTGGAAACCAGCAGCAGCGTGCTGAAAATGAGCAGCATAATGATAATGCTGGTAACGACTTTGATATTTTTAAGCATGATGCCCACTCTGTAATAGGAAAACTCCTGGTACAGGTAGTATCGGCATAAGATGATTCTTACTTAAATTAATTACAAAAACCCCCGACGGCTGCCGGGGGTGGCGGGTTACATAAAGTTTTTGTCGTGCATCTGAATCATCGCCTGCTTTGCCACATCTTTCGCTCCGCTGAGGGTGAAATGGCCATAATCGTTAGAGAGCGGATGGCCGTCGGAGGCGATTCCCCGGCAGACGTTACCCGGGCAAACAATCGAGTAGACCGAGATATAGCGCGTCCCCTGCGCCAGCATTGCCGCGTTCATCTGCGCATCCGTTGCACGCACCTCTTTCTTGACGGAGGAGGCGACCAGATCTTTGCGACCGTCGGTCTGATAGGCCAGCAGGTCGGGCAGGGCTTCGGTGTACTCCACGGTCGGCCCCATCACGATGATGTTATCCGAACGCGTTTTCAAATGGTCGAGCGTGGCGCGCAGCGGCGCAATATCTTCCGCTGCCCAGCGCGCGGAAATAATCACGCCATCAATTTTATGCTCGGGTATCCACTGGTCATACACGTAATCCACCAGCTCGCTGCACGGATTGCGCAGAGACTGTCGGGAGAGCGGCTTACAGCCCGCCGAGGTCGCCTGGATAACATTGATGTCACTGCCTGCCGCCAGGCTGACAGCACGCCACAGGTGCGCCGCATGGCTGTCACCGATCATCACGTAGTTCTTCTTTTCCGGCACGGTTTGCAGGCAGAACTGGCGGTCAAACGGTTTGTCCTCATGGCTTTTGCCATCGACAAAGCACTGCCCGCGACGGTATTGATAGTCAAACTCCGGCATTTTGCTGTACTGCGCATACTGCGCCAGCGACAGCGCCTGCGCTGAGAACTGCCCGGAGCCGTTGCTGAGATGGCCCTTATAGATCGCCCCGGCAGACATCAGCGCCAGGCCAACCACCGATGCGGTCACAATACGCCCGGGGGAAACCCAGGCCAGTTTGTAGCGGAAGGGTATTTCAATCAGATAGCGTGAGGCAATCGCCAGGGCAAACGTCAGGCCAAGGATCGTCAGCTCGCGCACGCCCGGCTCGAAGTTAAAGAACATGCGCGCATAGACGATAATTGGCCAGTGCCAGAGGTACAGGCAGTAGGAGATCATGCCGATATAGACGATCGGCTTCAAGGCCAGCACGCGCGAGACCACTGACTGCTGGCCGGCAAGGATAATCAGGAAGCTACCGACGCAGGGCCACAGCGCATTCCACCCCGGGAAAGGCATATCGGTATTCAGCTGGAAGAAGCCGTAGAGGATCAGCGCCAGCCCGGTCAGACTGATGCCGTGCTTCAACCCGGCGGTTAAGCGCGCCGTTTTTGCTTCCAGCCCGGCAACCGCAATAATCCCCCCCAGTGCCAGTTCCCAGGCGCGGGTTGGCAGCATGTAAAAGGTAAATGTCGGCTTGCGGGTCACGCCATAGATACTCAGCAGCAGCGAGGCGACAATGACCAGCAGCATCACCTGCGTCGTGCGGCTGCGGAACAGGCGCACTACCAAAAGCAGTACGATAGGGAAGAGGATATAGAACTGCTCTTCTACCGCCAGCGACCAGGTGTGCAGCAGGGGTTTCAGATCGGCCGGGCCGTCAAAGTAACCGGTGGTTTTCCAGAAGAAGATGTTAGAGGCGGAGAGCAGCGCCGCCAGAGCACTGTTGCTCAGGTCGCTAAACTGCGCGGGCAGCAGATGGTAATAACCAAAGACAAGCGTAGCCAGCAGCACCACAAACAGCGGCGGCAGAATGCGCAGGCAGCGGCGCTTATAAAAGTCGAGGTAAGAGAAATTTCCCGCCATCGCGTTGTTATAGATAATCCCGCAGATCAGATAGCCTGAAATGACGAAGAAAATATCCACCCCGGTGAAGCCGCCGGGTATACCACCCATCCCCATGTGGTACGCAATAACGGGCAGTACGGCAAGTGCGCGTAGCCCGTCAACATCAGCACGGTATTTCATTTTCACGTTCCCGATTACAAATAGTACCAGGAATTTACACAAAATTACCGAAGAAAACGCCCCACCCGCCGTGAACCAGGACTTTTCCGCATCGGAAGAATTCTCATCTAACTCACTGAAAATAATATAATAAGCAAAAAAAAGCCCCGTCCGCAGACGAGGCTTTTCAGATAATCCTCAGCCCATCAGGCTTCAGATATCAGCAGCTTACTGGCCTTTAACTTCTTTCAGGCCGTTGAATGGCGCACGGTTGCCCAGCGCTTCTTCGATACGGATCAGCTGGTTGTACTTAGCGACACGGTCAGAACGGCTCATTGAACCGGTTTTGATCTGGCCTGCAGCTGTACCCACCGCCAGGTCAGCGATGGTGGCATCTTCAGTTTCACCTGAACGGTGAGAGATCACCGCAGTGTAACCGGCGTCTTTTGCCATTTTGATCGCAGCCAGGGTTTCGGTCAGTGAACCGATCTGGTTGAATTTGATCAGGATGGAGTTAGCGATACCTTTGTCGATACCTTCTTTCAGGATCTTGGTGTTGGTCACGAACAGATCGTCACCCACCAGCTGGATTTTGTCGCCCAGCACTTTGGTCTGGTAAGCGAAACCAGCCCAGTCAGATTCATCCAGACCGTCTTCGATAGAGACGATTGGGTACTGTTTAGTCAGGTCTTCCAGGAAGTGAGTAAACTCTTCAGAAGTGAAGGATTTGTTGCCTTCGCCTGCCAGCACGTACTTGCCGTCTTTGTAGAATTCAGACGCTGCGCAGTCCATCGCCAGGGTGATGTCTTTGCCCAGTTCGTAGCCTGCTGCTTTTACCGCTTCAGCGATAACAGCCAGTGCTTCGGCGTTAGAACCCAGGTTTGGCGCGTAGCCACCTTCGTCACCGACCGCAGTGCCCATGCCTTTCGACTTCAGCACTTTTGCCAGGGTATGGAAAACTTCAGAACCCATACGCACAGCTTCTTTCAGCGTTTTCGCGCCAACTGGCTGGATCATGAATTCCTGAATGTCGACGTTGTTGTCTGCGTGCTCGCCGCCGTTGATGATGTTCATCATTGGCAGTGGCATAGAGAACTTGCCTGGGGTGCCGTTCAGTTCAGCGATGTGCTCGTACAGTGGCATGCCTTTAGCAGCAGCTGCTGCTTTGGCCGCAGCCAGGGAAACGGCCAGGATGGCGTTAGCACCAAACTGAGATTTGTTCTCAGTACCGTCGAGATCGATCATGATCTTGTCGATGTTGGCCTGGTCTTTCGCATCTTTACCGGTTACCGCGTCAGCGATTGGACCGTTAACGGCGGCTACCGCTTTGGTTACGCCTTTACCCAGGAAACGAGATTTGTCACCGTCACGCAGTTCCAGCGCTTCGCGAGAACCAGTAGAAGCACCTGATGGCGCTGCTGCCAGACCGACAAAGCCGCCTTCCAGATGAACTTCAGCTTCAACGGTCGGGTTTCCGCGGGAGTCGATGATTTCGCGACCGATGACTTTAACGATTTTGGACATTAGTTTTTCCTCAGTACAAGTTAACTTAAACTTAGACACAAACAGCCTGAAACGTTCAAATTTTCAGGCTGTTATGAAAACACTTATTTTGCCAAACGCTTCTGGTACTCGCTGGCGGCTTTTACAAAGCCGCTGAACAGCGGGTGCCCGTCTCGAGGTGTTGAGGTGAATTCCGGGTGGAACTGACACGCAACATACCAGGGGTGGTCAGGAAGCTCAATGATCTCAACCAGCTGGTCATCCCCTGAGCGGCCTGCGACACGTAATCCAGCCGCCTCAATCTGCTTCAGTAGCATATTGTTGACTTCATAACGATGACGGTGACGCTCAACGATGGTGTCAGAGCCATACAGCTTCTGCACCAGGCTGTTTTCGGTCAGCTGACACTGCTGGCTGCCGAGGCGCATGGTGCCGCCCAGATCGCTCTGCTCAGTGCGCTGCTCGACGTTGCCGTCTTCGTCGCGCCATTCGGTAATCAGCGCCACCACCGGGTACTTACAGTCCGGGACGAATTCAGTCGAGTTCGCGCCTTCCATATGTGCCACGTTGCGGGCGAATTCCATCAGCGCAACCTGCATCCCCAGGCAGATGCCAAGGTAAGGGATGTTGTTTTCACGCGCGTACTGCGCCGTCATCAGTTTGCCTTCCACGCCGCGATAGCCAAAACCGCCAGGAATAAGGATAGCATCCAGATCCTTCAGCAGTTCCACGCCACGGGTTTCAACATCCTGTGAGTCGATCAGTTTGATATTCACGGTGACGCGATTTTTCAGGCCGCCGTGCTTCAGCGCTTCAATCACCGACTTGTAAGCATCCGGCAGCTCGACGTATTTGCCGACCATACCGATGTTCACTTCGCCGCCTGGATTGGCTTCTTCGTAAATCACCTGCTCCCACTCGGCCAGGTTGGCTTCCGGGGCATTCAGGTTGAAGCGCTTACAGATATAGTCATCCAGGCCCTGCGATTTCAGCATGCCAGGAATCTTGTAGATGGAGTCGACATCTTTCAGTGAGATAACCGCTTTTTCCGGCACGTTACAGAACAGCGCGATTTTCGCCCGCTCGTTAGCCGGTACAGCGCGGTCAGAACGGCAGATCAGCACGTCAGGCTGAATACCGATCGACAGCAGCTCTTTCACCGAGTGCTGGGTTGGCTTGGTTTTCACTTCGCCCGCAGCAGCCATATAAGGCACCAGCGTCAGGTGCATGTACATGGTGTGCTCACGACCTACATCAACCGCCATCTGGCGAATCGCTTCGAGGAACGGCAGTGATTCGATGTCACCCACGGTACCACCAATTTCAACCAGCACAACATCGTGGCCTTCGCCGCCTTCGATGATGCGCTCTTTGATCGCATTGGTAATATGTGGGATCACCTGAATGGTCGCGCCCAGATAGTCACCGCGGCGCTCTTTGCGCAGCACTTCTGAGTAGATACGGCCAGTGGTGAAGTTATTACGACGGCTCATTTTGGTACGGATGAAGCGCTCGTAGTGACCGAGGTCAAGATCGGTCTCTGCGCCGTCATCGGTCACGAAGACCTCACCGTGCTGAGTCGGGCTCATGGTGCCCGGATCCACGTTGATGTACGGGTCCAGCTTCATGATGGTCACATTAAGACCACGTGCTTCGAGAATGGCGGCCAGGGAGGCTGCGGCAATGCCTTTACCCAGAGAGGAAACGACCCCGCCGGTCACAAATATATAGTTCGTTGTCATGCTGAACCTGAGAATGTAGGTTTAAAGACGATGGAATGAATAACCAGGACGGGAAAATAGTATACCCGAATCCCCCGGGTGCGACAATTGATCGTTTCCGGTTGTGTGCCGTCCACCGCATTTACCGCCCTGACATTACCTGAATGGCGGAAAAATAAGGTTGATGCATGTCACATTTTTGTTGAATCGTGTCAGCCAATTATTCCTGAGATTTTACCACCTGCCACGCGTCTTCCATCTGGTCCAGGGTAGCCTGCGACATTTCCATCCCCTGACTGGCGATAATCTGTTCAACCTGGCGGAAGCGGCGTTCGAATTTGGTATTGGCTTTCTGCAGCGCGGTTTCCGCCTTACTGCCGAGGTGGCGTGAAAGGTTAACCGTGGCAAACAGCAGGTCGCCGATCTCCTCTTCCAGCTTGTCCTGGTCGATAACCGCCTGCTGCGCTTCGTGCATAACCTCATCAATTTCTTCGTGTACTTTGTCCAGCACCGGCCCGATGGTGGTCCAGTCAAAGCCCACGCTGCTACAGCGCTTCTGGATTTTATGGGCGCGCATCAGCGCTGGCAGCGCGGCAGGAATATCGTCAAGCGCCGAATGCTGTGCTTTCTCCGCACGCTCGTCGCTTTTGATTTTTTCCCAGTTAACCAGCACCTCAGCGCTGCCGCTCACCTGAGCATCGGCAAAGATGTGCGGATGGCGGCGCTCCAGCTTATCGCTGATAGCGTTGCAGATATCGTCGAAGTTAAAGCGCCCCTCTTCCTGCGCCATCTGCGCGTAAAACACCACCTGAAACAGCAGATCGCCCAGTTCACCGCGCAGATCGTCAAAGTCGGCGCGGTTGATCGCGTCGATCACTTCATAGGTTTCTTCAAGGGTATAAGGCGCGATGGTGGCAAAGGTCTGCTGGCGATCCCAGGGGCAGCCGTTTTCCGGATCGCGCAGGGTTTTCATGATGCCCAGCAGGCGATCGAGAGAAGTCATAATTTATTCCTGATTTGTAGGGGCCGACCTTCTTTTTCGGTCGGCCCTGTGCATCGCCATGACGGGGCGACCAGAAAAGCGGTCGCCCCCTACGATTCACTGATGATCAATGTAATCTCTTAGCGTCGATGATATCCGGCACCTGATTCAGCCGCGCAATCACCCGGCTCAGCACCTGCTGATTATAAATTTCAATATCCATATCAATAGTCGCCAGCTGCCTCTTGGTATCGCTGTGGCTGGAAACGCCCAGCACATTGACCTTTTCGTTAGCCAGAATGGTGGTGATGTCGCGCAGCAGGCCGCTGCGATCGTTGGCGGTGACGCGCACCACCAGCGAATAGCCGCTGGAATAAGACTCACCCCAGACGGCATCGACGATGCGTTCCGGCGCGTGCGACATCAGGTCCGTCAGCTGATCGCAGTCTGCGCGGTGAATCGAGATCCCGCGCCCCTGGGTGATAAAGCCGGTGATATCATCGCCGGGGATCGGCTGGCAGCAGCGCGCAATATGGTGCATCAGATTGCCGACACCTTCGACCACCACGCGCCCGCTCTCTTTACTGCGCGGTACGCTGTTGGAGGTTTTCTGCGTCAGCTTTTGCAGCGCCTCGCGGTCTTCCTCTTCCGCACTTGGCTTGTGCAGCTTCGACTGCAGGAAGTTGCTCATCTGATTGAGGCGCACATCGCCGCCGCCAATTGCCGCCAGCAGTTCATCCAGCGTATTGAAGTTGTAGCGCGGCAGCAGCAGCTTCTCGGCATCTTTCAGATTGATATCGAGGTGGTCCAGTTCGTTGTCGAGGATCTGGCGCCCGGCGATAATATTCTTGTCGCGATCCTGCTTGCGGAACCAGGCGTGCACCTTAGAGCGCCCGCGGCTGGTGGTCACGTAACCGAGGTTCGGGTTCAGCCAGTCGCGGCTCGGGTTCGGCTGCTTCTGGGTGATGATGTCAATCTGGTCGCCCATCTGCAGCTGATAGGTAAACGGCACGATGCGCCCACCAATCTTCGCGCCGATGCAGCGGTGGCCGATATCGCTGTGAATATGGTAGGCAAAGTCGAGCGGCGTGGAGCCGGCCGGCAGGTCCACCACATCCCCTTTCGGGGTAAACACATAGACCCGATCGTCAAACACCTGGCTGCGCACTTCGTCGAGCATCTCGCCGGAGTCCGCCATCTCTTCCTGCCAGGTAATCAGCTTGCGCAGCCAGGCAATACGCCCTTCATGGCCGGAGGCGCCGCGTGCGCTGCCGCCGGCTGCCGCGCCCTCTTTGTACTTCCAGTGCGCCGCCACGCCCAGCTCGGCATCTTCATGCATCTGGCGCGTGCGGATCTGAATCTCAACGGTTTTACCCTTCGGCCCCAGCACCACGGTGTGAATGGACTGATAGCCGTTCGGTTTTGGGTTCGCGACATAGTCGTCGAACTCGCTTGGCAGATGGCGATACAGGGTATGCACAATGCCCAGTGCGCCGTAGCAATCCTGCAGACGCTCCGCCACGATGCGCACGGCACGCACGTCGAACAGCTCATCAAAGGCCAGCGCTTTCTTCTGCATCTTGCGCCAGATGCTGTAGATATGTTTCGGGCGGCCATACACTTCCGCCTTCACGCCCTCTTTCACAATCTCGGTACGCAGCGACTGCACAAAGGTATCGATATAGTCTTCGCGATCGATACGGCGCTCGTGCAGCAGCTTGGCAATGCGCTTGTACTCTTCCGGATGCAGGTAGCGGAAGCAGAAATCTTCCAGCTCCCACTTCAGCTGGCCGATACCGAGGCGGTTAGCCAGCGGAGCATAGATATTGGTGCACTCTTTCGCCGCCAGCACGCGCTCATCTTCCGGCGCGTCTTTGACTTCGCGCAGGTGGGCGATACGCTCCGCCAGCTTGATGACCACACAGCGGAAATCTTCCACCATCGCCAGCAGCATGCGGCGCACGTTATCGACCTGCTCAGAGGCCATTGAGTCATTATGGGTGGCTTTTAACTGGCGAATAGCGTCCATATCGCGCACGCCGTGAACCAGCGAGACGATAGCTTTACCGTGCTGCTCCTCAAGCCGCTGCTCGGTAACCACCCCAGCGTCGGCCAGCGGGAACAGCAGCGAGGCACACAGCGTTTCGCAGTCCATGCTGAGCATCGAGAGGATTTCAACCATCTCAACGCCGCGCCACAGCAGCAGCGCGGCATCAGGATGGTCTTTAGTGGTCGCCTCACAATAGCGCCAGGTTTCGGCCAGTCGTTCACATGACTGCTGGTTGGAGATCCCCAGACTGGTGATCCATTGGTCGAGCGCAAACTCGCCAGCCGTATTCAAATGTGCACTTCTTACCGCAACCATATCCTCTCCTGGCGTAGCCCCCGTTCAGGGACCTATTTTCGGCTAAACAGCACCATGGATTCCAGATGCCCGGTATGTGGGAACATATCGAGCATTGTCACCCGTTCCAATTGGTAGCCGGACGTCAGTAATGCCTGACTATCCCGTGCCAGCGTCGTCGGGTTACAGGAAACATAGACCACCCGCTGCGGCGCAAGTTTAATGATATGCGCCATCACGCCGGCGGCACCGGCACGCGCCGGGTCCAGTAACACCTTGTTAAATCCCTGAGCAGCCCAGGGTTGGCGGCTGACATCCTCTTCGAGGTTATGCTGCCAGAACGACACGTTATGCAAATTATTCAATTCTGCATTATACGCACCCTTCGCCACTAATGCTGCAACACCCTCCACACCTGCGACATTTTCAGCCAGTTTACCCATTGGCAGGCTAAAATTTCCCATTCCGCAGAACAGGTCAAGCACCCTGTCGTCCGCTTTCAGCTCCAGCCACTCCAGCGCACGGGCCACCATCTGCTGATTGACCTCATCATTGACCTGAATAAAGTCGCGCGGGCTGAAGGTCAGCGTCAGGTCGTGAGAACGATAGTGTGGCATCTCTCCCGAAATCTGCACAAGCGTGTCACTGTCAGGGGCAAGATACAGTGCCAACTGATGCTCATGCGAAAACTGTTCCAGTTTTTGTCGGTCGCTGTCAGCAAGGGGGTCAAGATGGGGTAAAACCAGCAGCGGGCCGTTATCCGCCAGCACCAGTTCAACGTGCCCGAGGCGCCGCACCGCCTGCAGATCATTGAGCACGGCGCGAAGTGGCTGAATCAACGCATTAAGTTCGGGCTTCAAAATGGGGCATTGCGTGATATTGACCAGCTCGCTGGAGGCCTTTTCGCGAAACCCCATCTGCAGGGCTTGGGTTTTCGGCTGATAGTTGAGGCTGAGACGGGCGCGGCGGCGGTAGCCCCAGGGCTGCCCGGCAATCACGTCGTCGACGCTCACGGCAAAGCCGCTTTCCCGCGTCAGCAGATGCGCCAGCGCTTTTGCCTTACTCTGCTGCTGGAGTTCGCTGGATGCATGCTGCTGCTGGCAGCCACCGCAGCGGCTGAAATGCGGGCAGCGCGGCACCACTCGCTGCGGGCTGGCGCTAATAATGCGCTGCGCTACTCCGCGTGAATACTGGCGCTTATCCTCCTCGATCCTGACTTCGACCTGTTCGCCGGGCAGCGCGCCCTGCACAAACAGCGCCTTGCCATTGTGGCGTGCCACGCCCTGACCAAAAGCATCCAGATCATGAACCGTTACCGTTACCGTTATCGTCTGGCGGGTCGTCACGCGCCGTTTTGCAGAGTAGAATTGCGCCATTATTTCTTTGCTTCTCAAAAGTCAGGGTTATTGCCGGAAAAAATCGGGTGTAGCCTGGCATAGCGGCAGAAAAAATTCGACTGATTCAGGATAATACGCAACACGGACGGCAGAGCTGCACGCCGCGCACAGGGAATATTATGACCAAATACAGCCTGCGGGCACGCATGATGATCTTAATTCTGGCGCCGACGCTGATGATCGGGCTGCTGCTGTCGACGTTTTTTGTCGTCAATCGTTATAACGAGCTGCAAACCCAGCTGACCGATGCCGGGATAAATATTATCGAGCCGCTGGCCGTTTCCAGCGAATACGGTATGACCTTCCACAGCCGCGAATCGGTGCGCCAGCTGGTCAGCCTGCTGCACCGCCGCCATTCGGATATCGTGCGCGCTATCTCAGTGTTTGATGACCACAATCAGCTGTTCGTCACCTCGAATTATCATCAGTCCCCTGACCTGCTGCGCCTGCCGGATAACACGCCGCTGACGGCTAGATACCTGAAGCAGCGCCAGGGTAACTCCGTTATTCTGCGCACGCCGATCCTTTCTGAGAGTTACTACCCCGATGAGTCTCCGGGGCAGGACGCCAAACCGACCGGTAATCCGCTCGGCTATGTGGCGATAGAGCTCGACCTGCAGTCGGTGCGCCTGCAGCAGTATAAAGAAGTGTTTATCTCCACCCTGCTGCTGCTGCTGTGCCTGTGTATTGCGATGCTGTTTGCCTACCGCCTGATGCGCGACGTTACCGGGCCAATTCGGAATATGGTCAGTACCGTTGACCGCATTCGCCGTGGGCAGCTCGACAGCCGCGTTGAAGGCTATATGCTCGGCGAGCTGGACGTGCTGAAAAACGGCATTAACTCGATGGCGATGTCGCTGACGGCCTATCACGAAGAGATGCAGCAGAATATCGACCAGGCGACGTCCGATCTGCGCGAAACGCTGGAGCAGATGGAGATCCAGAACGTTGAGCTGGATCTGGCAAAAAAACGTGCGCAGGAGGCGGCGCGCATCAAGTCCGAGTTCCTCGCCAATATGTCGCACGAGCTGCGCACCCCGCTCAACGGCGTCATCGGCTTTACCCGCCAGACGCTGAAAACCACTCTCAACTCGACGCAGCGCGACTACCTGCACACTATCGAACGCTCGGCGAATAATCTGTTGAGCATCATCAATGACGTGCTCGACTTTTCCAAGCTGGAGGCGGGCAAGCTGATTCTGGAAACCATTCCGTTCCCGCTGCGCGCCACGCTGGACGAGGTGGTGGTGCTGCTGGCGCAGTCGGCGCACGATAAAGGGCTGGAGCTGACGCTGAATATTCAGAGCGACGTGCCGGATAATGCCATCGGCGATCCGCTGCGCATGCAGCAAATCATCGTCAACCTGCTGGGCAACGCGATTAAATTTACCGAGCGCGGCAATATTGATATTCGCGTGGAAAAACGGGCGCTGAGCAATAACCGCATGGAGCTGGAAGTACAGATTCACGATAGCGGCATCGGCATTTCCGAAAAGCAGCAGTCGCAGCTGTTCCAGGCATTCCGCCAGGCCGATGCCAGCATCTCACGGCGCCACGGCGGCACCGGGCTGGGGCTGGTGATCACCCAAAAGCTGGTCAACGAAATGGGCGGTGAGATCTCCTTCCACAGCCGCCTGAACCACGGCTCCACCTTCTGGTTCCACATTAATCTGGCGCTGAACCCCAACGCGGCAAGCGATCCGCGCCTGATGGACTGTATTGAGGGGCAAAGCCTGGCCTACGTTGAGCCTAACGCCGCCGCCGCCAAAGCGATGATGGAGATGCTCAGCATCACGCCGATGAAAATCCACTACAGCCCAACGCTGGCCGAGCTGCCGGACCCGCACTACGATGTGCTGCTGATGGGGCTGCCGGTAGCCGATCGCCATCATCTGGAAATGACCGGTGAGCAGCTGACGCCGATTCTGCAGCGCGCCGACAGCGTGATTATGGGCCTGCCGTTCCAGATGCAGGTGTACACCGAAGAGCTAAAAGCGCGCGGCGTGACCGCCTGCCTGATCAAACCGATTTCGATGACGCGCCTGCTGCCGATTCTGGTCGATCACCATGCCAGAGATGTTCAGCAGTTGATTGAGCGCCCGCGCCTGCCGCTGCGGGTGATGGCGGTTGACGATAACCCAGCCAACCTCAAGCTGATTGGCGCTCTTCTCGAAGAGCAGGTGGCGCACATTGTCCTGTGTGATAGCGGCGAAGCGGCGATCAAGCAGGCCCGGCTTCAGCATCTCGACATTATTCTGATGGATATTCAGATGCCGGAAATTGACGGCATCCGCGCCAGTGAAGAGATCCGCGCCCTGCCGCAGCACGCGAATACGCCGATTGTCGCCGTGACCGCGCACGCGCTGGATGGTGAACGCGAACAGCTGATTAAAGCGGGGATGAATGACTATCTTGCCAAGCCGATCGACGAGAAAAAACTCAGCCGCCTGCTGGCGCGCTATTCGCCGAGTGCGCGCCAGGCGCTGCCGCCGGTGATTGAGGTCCCGGCGTCCCTCGACTGGGCGCTGGCGCTGCGCCAGGCTGCTAATAAGCCCGACCTTGCCCGCGATCTGCTGCAGATGCTGGTGGATTTTCTGCCGGAAGTGCAGTCGCTGATCGACCAGTATATTGGCGAAAATAATATCCCGGCGCTGCGCGATATCATCCATAAGCTGCACGGCAGCGCCAGCTACAGCGGCGTGCCGCGCATGAAACAGCTCTGCCTGCAGCTGGAGCAAAATCTGCGGCACCATGAGGATATCAGCGCCGTTGAGCCTGAGCTGTTTGAGCTACTGGATGAGATGCAGAATGTGGCGAGACTGGCAACGGAACGCTTAAAACATTAGCCGCGGGTTGGTCATAGCGGGTCAGGCATACCTGACCCCAACGGAATTTCCCGCACGCCAGCGGGCGAGGTCACCATTAACCAATATGCATCCCAATAGCTAGCGTGGCGGCGATATTGCGCGCGGCGATACGCACATTTTCTGCCGCTTCGTCCAGCGCCTCCTGCAGGCTGCAGATGCGGTAGATCACGCTGAATACCGCGTCCAGCCCGTGCTGATGCACCACGCCCGCATCCTGCGTCAGGCTGCCAGCAATGGCGATCGTCGGTATGTGATAGCGCTTAGCCACCCGCGCCACGCCAATCGGGACTTTACCGTGAATAGTCTGGCTGTCGATACGCCCTTCGCCGGTGATCACCAGCGTGGCATCCTGCACCAGTGCATCCAGACCTAAGGCATCAGTAACAATCTCAATGCCCGGGCGCAGGGTGGCCTGACAGAACGCGAGCAGCCCTGCGCCCATCCCCCCTGCTGCGCCGCCGCCCGCCACGCTTAACACGTCACACTGCAGGTCACGCTGAATAATGCGGGCAAACTGCGCCAGCGCTTCATCCAGCTGTTTCACCTGCTGCGGCGATGCCCCTTTTTGCGGGCCAAATACCGCCGATGCCCCCGTCTCTCCAAGCAGCGGATTGGTCACATCACAGGCGACGTCGATACGGCAGCTTTTGATACGCGCATCGAATTCACTGAGGTTAATCGAATCCAGCTGCGCCAGCGCCGCGCCACCGTAAGCCACGGGCTTACCGCTGGCGTCGAGTAATTTAGCCCCCAGCGCCTGCACCATTCCCGCGCCGCCGTCATTGGTGGCGCTGCCGCCAATACCAATAATCAGGCGCTCGACCCCCTTATCCAGCGCATCGCGGATCAGCTCGCCGGTACCCCAGCTGGTGGCGTGCAGCGCATCACGCCGATCGGCAGGCACCTGCTCCAGCCCGCTGGCGGCGGCCATTTCGATAATCGCGCAGCAGCCGTCGCCGGACAGCCCGTAAAAGGCATCAACCGGCGTGCCCAGCGGACCGGTAACGCGCAGTGGAATAATACGGCCCCCCGTAGCAGCAACCATGGCGTCAACGGTGCCTTCACCACCATCGGCGACGGGCAGTTTGACGTAGTGTGCATCGGGAAAGATGTCGCGAAAACCCAGTTCGATTTGGGTGGCAACCTGTAACGCAGAGAGGCTTTCTTTATAGGAATCCGGGGCGATAACGATTTTCATAAGTTATCCATCAGGTTGGCGGTGGGGCACCATTGGCACGGGCCGACCGAAAAAGATGATCGGCCCCTACAGATACGGCATACTTTATCCGATCAGCTTAGCCCACTGCTCAACCCACGGGGAGGTGACCTCCTCCGGTTCCGGATTTTCGCAGGCATCCACCGTCAGCATCTCGCCGACGCGCTGCGCGCCGTGCTCCTGCAGCAGTTCAGCAAACTTTTTACCGCCGCCGCAGAAATCGTCGTAGCTGCTGTCGCCCAGCGCAATCACGCCGTAGCGCAGCCCTGGCTGGTGGCCGAGCTTATCTTTAATCGCGTGGAAGAGCGGCGCGATGCTGTCCGGCAGATCGCCCTGCCCGGTGGTCGAGGTGATCACCAGCACCACTTTATCCGCGTAGTGCTGCCACTCTTCCAGCGTTGCATCTTCATATATCTTGACCTGATGCCCGGCTTCAAGCAGCAGAGTTTCGGACTCTTCGGCGACCAACAGTGCGTTACCGTAAACCGTGCCAACAAAAATGCCTACCTCAGCCATACCCTCTCTCCTTATCAGAACTCAATTTTCTCACTATCCTGCGGGCTTTCAGCAGCAAACTCAACCCGGGGGATATGCGGGAGCGTGTTTTGCCAGCCGCAGTGCGTCATCGCGCGCTGCCATACTGCATCCAGCCCGGCTCGTAACAGCAGCGGCTCGCCGCTCACCGGATGGTTCAGGCGCAGCTCGCTGGCATGCAGCATCAGGCGATTCATAGCAAAGTTGGCTGCCGCTGAGCGGTTCTGCTTCAGGTCGCCATGGGCGCTGTCGCCGATAATCGGATGACGCAGATGCCTCATATGACGGCGTAGCTGATGCTTGCGCCCCGACTCCGGCAGCATTTCCACCAGCGAATAGCGCGTGGTGGCGTAAGGTCCGACCGCGACCGGCAGCTCTGCCGTTGCCACTCCGCGCCAGTGGGTTACCGCAGGCTGCGGGGCTTTTTCCGGCTGGCTAAACTTGTCGGCGATTTTATCCAGCTCTTCGGTCAGCGGATAGTCGAGCGTCTCTTCGCCCTCCAGCCAGCCGCGCACCACGGCATGATAGGTTTTTTGTATTTTATGCTGTTCAAACTGCTGCGACAGCAGGCGCGCCACCTCGCTGGACAGCGCCATCAGCAGCACGCCGGATGTTGGGCGATCGAGCCGGTGTACTGTGAAAACATGCTGGCCAATCTGGTCGCGCACGGTCTGCATCACAAACACGGTTTCATGGCGGTCGAGCCAGCTACGGTGCACCAGCCAGCCCGAGGGTTTGTTTACCGCAACCAGCCACTCATCCTGATAAATAATCTCCAGCATTAGTTGGGCGACTCGAACAGCTGATCAAAAGCGTTTAAGCGGTGCAGCAGCGCGGCGCGCTGCGGAATTTCGCCCTCCAGCCAGACTTCATAGTAGGGGGCGATGGCCAGCGCAACGGGCAGAGGTGCAGCCGCATCCAGCAGGGCCTGCATACGTGGCAGGAACACCCACTGCAGCCACTGCAGCGGCGTCATGGTGTCAAGGCAGAAAGGTTCAGTGCTGGTAAAAGCTTCGCTGTTAGGCGCAACGGATTGCCATAGCCCCGCCTGTTTAAGCAACGATTCAATTGCCAGTAATCGTTCCTGAATCTGTTGTTCACGGCTCATAGGGATCTCCCACTGTGGTTAAGGGCGCAGAGCATAGCATTCACACGCTGCTCAGTGAAAAGTATGCACGAAAAAAAGGGGCACTGTATTAACAGTGCCCCCGGTTCGTTCGCAGCTTTCCAGCTACCTTTATGCTCCCTGCTCTTCCTTGAAAACTGTTCCTGTGCTCTCCTGAGCAAACATCATCCTGATGTTATCCGTTCACTTCCCTGCTAGCCGTCTTCCTGTACGGTTCACGTTCTCCTTCCTGGAGGTGTCCATTACCTCATCCTGAGGTTTCCCTGCTTCAATCCCGAAGCCTGTCCCTGCGACATCATCCTGATGGGTCCAACTCATTCCATGAGTACGTCACTCCTTGACGTTAATCCTGTTCCTGAATGCCCTTCCGATGAGGTAATTCTGCCTGATTGTCATAAGCAAACAAGATACTTCTCACGGCTTTTTGTGGCATAAGCTTAAGATAATTCGCAACAATCTGGCTAACTTAATGATCTACAATATTTTTACATTTGAATGCTAGCAGACATTAAGTTCATTCGTAGCGATCTCTCACAACCTTTGTGAGAGATCTCGCACAGGACGGGCAGAGAAAAGCGCATTACAGGCCATTAAGCGGCTGTAAATGAATAAGAAAGTTCTGAAGAGATGGGGCGAGAATCTGACGTTTTTGCGTGCCCAACTGCTCAAGGATCACTTCGCCGCTCAAATTACACACCGACACCACTTCCAGCTCAGAGTCTGTTGTGGCGACAAATAAAGTCGGGGAGTGCTTCAGCCGACGCTTCATGACCAGATGACCAATCAGGTTCTCCTGCACGCGCTGAAAATCATCTTCACTCCAGACCTGTACCAAAGACACGCGCTGACCGGAAAAAGTTCCCGACATATCTGCGGCAAATTGTGCGGTATAAAAGCCGCTAACGGACGGCTGCAGCTGGATATCCAGCGCACGCTCTACCGACTCCAGATTTTTGGCCAGCGTAAATGGCTGCGGCTGCCACCAAACGGCATCGCCCTGCGTAGCCACGACACACGGCGAAGGGATGCCAAGCAGCTCCTCGCTGGCGGGAAGGTGGCCGCTCTCTTGCTGCCAGAGGTCACAGTAGCGTTGGCTAAAATCGCGTAGTGCCTGGGCGGTTTCTTCGATCATTCTTTTTTCACTCTTAGCTGGCTGGGTTACACTTACAGGCCATTGTAGCCTGAATGCTAATCAGGCTAACGAATTCGTCATCTCGCCTGTCCCGACGGGCGCAATAAGGTATCAGCATGTCTTCATACGACCATCATCAGGCACTGGAAGGCCTGACACTGGGGAAACCCACAGAATACCACGACAGCTATCAGCCTGCGCTGCTACAGGCAGTGCCGCGTAGCCTGAATCGTGAACCGCTGGGGCTCTATCCGGATACCCTGCCGTTCACCGGAGCCGATATCTGGACGCTGTACGAGCTCTCCTGGCTCAACAGCAAAGGGCTGCCGCAGGTGGCGGTGGGTGAAGTGGCGCTGGATGCCGACAGCGTGAACCTGATCGAGTCGAAAAGCTTTAAGCTCTACCTCAACAGCTTTAACCAGACAAAATTTGCCGACTGGGGCGAAGTGCGTCAGACGCTGGAGCGCGATCTCAGTGCCTGCGCCGCAGGCAAGGTCAGCGTGGCTCTGTTCCGCTTGCAGGAAATTGAAGGGCAGCCCATTGGCCATTTCGACGGCAGCTGTATTGATGAGCAGGACATCGTGATTGATGATTATCAGTTCAATGCTGACTACCTGCGCGACGCGGCCGCTGGGGAGATCGTGGAAGAGCAGCTGGTGAGCCACCTGCTAAAATCTAATTGCCTGATCACTAATCAACCCGACTGGGGTTCGGTGCAGATCAGCTATCGCGGCCCGCGCATTCAGCGCGAAGCCCTGCTGCGTTACCTGGTCTCATTCCGCCATCACAATGAGTTTCACGAGCAGTGCGTAGAGCGTATTTTCAGCGATATTCTGCGCTACTGCCAGCCGGAAAGCCTGAGCGTTTACGCGCGCTACACGCGCCGCGGCGGGCTGGATATCAACCCGTGGCGCACCAATGGCCAATTCAAGCCGGGACGCTCGCGCCTGGTTCGCCAGTAATCTCCGGTTTATCTCTGTTAATCTGTTGTTAAATCAAAGGCGAAAAGGCTAATCTGGACACGGGCAGCAGCAGCACGCTGCCCAGGGAAATTTTGCCCCGTTGACCGCCATATCACGGGGTTACTGCACACCCAGGCGGGTGTAAAGGAGTTCACTTGATTACACATATCAGCCCTCTTGGCTCGATGGACCTGCTTTCACAACTGGAAGTCGACATGCTGAAGCGCACGGCCAGCAGTGATCTCTACCAGCTGTTTCGTAACTGCTCACTCGCCGTGCTCAACTCCGGTAGCCAAACCGACAGCAGCCATGAGCTGCTCTCCCGCTTCGAAAGTTTTGATATCAACGTGTTGCGCCGTGAGCGCGGCGTCAAACTGGAGCTGATCAACCCGCCGGAAGAGGCGTTTGTTGATGGCCGGATTATCCGTGCGCTGCAGGCTAACCTGTTTGCCGTACTGCGCGACATCCTGTTCGTCAACGGCCAGATCGATCAAGCCGGTCGCTTCCAGCGGCTGAAAATTGAAGATCCGGTTCATCTCACCAACCTGGTATTCTCCATTCTGCGCAATGCGCGCGCGCTGCACGTCGGCGAAGAGCCGAACACCGTAGTGTGCTGGGGTGGTCACTCGATTAACGCCGTGGAATATCAGTACTGCCGCACCGTTGGTGCCCAGCTCGGCCTGCGCGAACTGAATATCTGCACCGGTTGCGGACCGGGCGTGATGGAAGCGCCGATGAAAGGGGCCGCCGTCGGCCACGCCCAGCAGCGCTACAGAGAGGGCCGCTTTATTGGCCTGACCGAGCCGTCAATTATCGCCGCCGAGCCGCCAAACCCGCTGGTTAACGAGCTGATCATCATGCCGGACATTGAAAAACGTCTGGAAGCCTTTGTACGCATGGCGCACGGCATCATTATCTTCCCGGGCGGCGTAGGTACGGCGGAAGAGCTGCTCTACCTGCTGGGTATATTGATGAACCCGCATAACCATGACCAGGTGCTGCCGCTGATCCTCACCGGGCCGAAAGAGAGCGCCGATTACTTTAAGGTGCTGGACGAATTTATCGCCAGCACCTTGGGTGATGAGGCGCGTAAACACTACACCATCATTATCGATGATGCGGCGGAAGTGGCGCGGCTGATGAAGAAAGCGATGCCGAAGGTGAAAGAGCATCGCCGCGAAACCGGCGACGCCTACAGCTTTAACTGGGCGTTGCGTATTGCTCCTGACCTGCAGATGCCGTTTATGCCGAGCCATGAAAATATGGCAAATCTTAACCTGTCGCCGGATCAGCCCGCCGAGGATCTGGCTGCGGCACTGCGTCGCGCGTTCTCCGGGATCGTCGCCGGTAACGTTAAGGATGTCGGCATTCGCGCAATCAAAGAGAAAGGGCCATACAAGCTGCACGGCGATCCGCAGATCATGCGCCGCATGGACGATCTGCTACAGGGCTTTGTGGCTCAGCACCGCATGAAGCTGCCGGGCAGTGCCTATATTCCCTGCTACGAAATCATCAAGTAACCGATGAGCGGCCTGCGGGCCGCTCAGGATTAACGATTTTGCACCATTTACTGATTATCGATGCGCTGAATCTGATTCGCCGCATACACGCCGTCCAGGGTTCTCCCTGCCAGGACGCCTGCCTGAATGCCATCCATCAGCTGCTGGTGCATACCCGCCCGACGCATGCTGTGGCGGTGTTTGACGATGACGACCGCGCTGACAGCTGGCGGCACCGGCTGCTGCCGGATTACAAAGCCGGGCGCTCGCCGATGCCGGATGCGCTGCACAATGAAATGCCGCTGCTGCGCGCGGCCTTTGCCGGCGTAGGGGTTAACTGCTGGCACTCTCCCGGCGATGAGGCTGACGACCTCGCCGCGACGCTTGCCAGTAAAGTGGCCGCCGCCGGGCATCAGGCTACCATTGTCTCCACCGATAAAGGCTATTGCCAGCTGCTGGCACCTAATGTGCAGATCCGCGACTATTTCCAGAAACGCTGGCTCGACGTGCCGTTTATTGCCGCCGAATTTGGCGTGGCGCCAGCCCAGCTCACCGACTACTGGGGGCTGGCAGGGATCAGCAGCAGTAAGATCCCGGGCGTGGCCGGTATCGGCGGCAAAAGCGCCACGCAGCTGCTGCAGCAGTTTGGTAGCCTGGCAGGAATTTATCAGCAGCTGGATCGGGTGCCGGAGAAGTGGCGCAATAAGCTGGAGCAGCATCGCCAGATGGCGGAAATCTGCCAGCGGGTCGCCACGCTGAGAACGGATTTGGTACTGGCGGGGAATTTAAAGGATTTGCGATTGCCGTAATTCGCGGGCGGACCAGAAAAGCGGTCCGCCCCTACAGTAGGGGCCGCTCATCTTTTTTGATCGGCCCGCGCGCGATTGACGATGGTAAAAATTAACGCTCGTCGCGGCGGCCCGGCGTGGCGGCCCAGATACGGCGAATATGCACCGTCACTTCTTCGCGATCGTGGTACAGCTGACGCGCCTGGATCTGCGCGTTAATGCCGTTTTCCACCAGCTTCTCGTGGATCATCTGCAGATTCTGCGACACTTCCTCATAACGCTTCTTCATCGGCAGTTTGAGGTTAAAGATCGCCTCACGGCACCAGCCGTTCACCAGCCAGTCCGCCATCAGATTCGCCACGCGCACCGGTTTTTCCACCATGTCGCACACCACCCAATAGTTATTGCTGCGCGTCGGGCGGTACTTAAAGCCGTCCTCACGCTGGTGGAATACCTGCCCGGTATCCATCAGGCTCGGCGCCATCGGGCCGTTATCCACGGCGTTCACCATCATGCTGCGCTGCACCAGCTGATAGGTCCAGCCGCCCGGGCAGGCCCCCAGGTCCACCGCCCACATCCCGCTTGCCAGGCGCTCATCCCACTCATCGGCAGGGATAAAGACGTGGAAAGCCTCTTCCAGCTTAAGCGTGGAGCGGCTTGGCGCATCGGAGGGAAACTTCAGGCGCGGGATGCCCATAAACAGCGGCGAGTTGTTGCCCGGCAGCGAGTAACCCACATAGCAGCAGCCCGAAGCGATAAAGAACACGTGGATCACCGGACGCTTGTTGGTCTCATAGTTCAGCAGAATATTCGCTTTACGCAGGCTGGCGCGCAGCGGCACGGTGAACTTGCGGCAGAATTTCAGCAGCTCTTTGCTGGCATTGGTGTCGGGCACCTCTACGCGCAGCTCGCCGCCCTTCTCTACTGCGCCGGTCAGCATCCCCACGACCGGCGTAATGCGGTCCTCGCTCGACAAATCGCGCAGCAGCTCGCCGACCACCATCATCTGGCGGGAGAAGATCAGCTCGCTAAACGGCAGTGAGGCCAGCAGCTTCTCGGCTTCCCCCTGCTGATAGCACTCAAACAGCACATAGGCAGAGTCATCTTTCACGCGGGCAAAACCGAAAATCTCGCGCTCGGCGGCCTTAGCGGTGATCTCCGCCGCGCACTCTTTCTCAAAACCCTGACGGCAATACAGTAAAATCTTATTCATGGCGATCTGCCCTTTTTTTCAGACGCAGCGCGCCAACCAACATCAAAATCCAACCGATCAGGAAGCAGGTGCCTCCGATCGGCGTAACATACACCCAAATTTTCAGGTGCGACAGCGCCAGACAGTAAAGACTGCCGCTGAATAACACCGTGCCCAGCGCCAGAAACGCGCTGCTCCAGTAGAACCAGATATCGGCGCGGCGCAGCATGGCCGCAGCCAAACCCAGTACCGCAAGAGTATGAAACGCCTGGTAATCCAGCCCGGTTTTCATCCAGGCCATTTCAGCGCTACCCAGCGACCGGCTCAATACGTGGGCGCCAAAAGCCCCCAGCGCCACATAGAAAAATCCACTGATGGCGACGAAAATCAGCATTGCACGACTGGACATAACAACATCCTCTGAGAACACGGAGCGCGCTCCGTGGTGCTTAATTACTGCCCGGCGGTATCGGCGCGCCAGGCGGGTTTATTGTTCATAACGAAAGCGGAATTTTTCCTGTTCGCTTGCGGCTTTCGCAAGGATCCACTGCCGGAAGGCGGCTATTTTACCCAGTTCTGCCTGACTGTCATGACAAACCAGATAAAAAGCATTTTTACTGACCAGCACATCGTTAAACGGGCAGACCAGACGCCCCGCTTCTATCTCACTCTGCGCCATCACGTTATTGGCCAGCGCCACGCCCTGGCCGTGGATCGCCGCCTGCAGCACCATCGCGCTGTGGCTGAATATCGGCCCCTGCTGCACATTGATACTGCCCAGCCCGAGCTGACGCGTATACGCCTGCCAGTCACGGCGTGAAGCATCGTGCAGCAGCGTATGATTGGCCAGCCCGGCCGGGGAGGTCAGCGGGCGCTCGCCGGTTAGCAGCAGTGGGGAACAGACCGGCAGCAGATATTCCGCATACAGTTTTTCCACCCGCAGCCCCGGCCAGTTACCGCGCCCGTAGAAAATCGCCACATCGACATCATCAGCCAGCTTCTCCTCATCGCGGTCGACGGCGGAGATACGCACGTCGATACCCGGATAAGCTGAGTTAAAGCTGGTTAGCCTCGGTACCAGCCACTGAATAGCAAAACTCGGCAGCAAACTGACGGTGAGCGCGCCTTTGGCACTGCGCGCCTGCAGTTTGCGCGTGGCGTCGTTCAGCGCGGTAAAAATCTCTTTGATATCGAGGTAATAGCTCTGCCCCTCTTCGGTCAGCAGCAGCGAGCGATTGCGTCGGCGAAACAGCTTCAGGCCGAGGAAATCCTCCAGCGACTTGATCTGGTGGCTGACGGCGGCCTGGGTGACAAACAGTTCCTCAGCCGCTTTCGTGAAGCTGAGGTGACGCGCTGCGGCATCAAAAACGCGCAGGGCATTCAGCGGTGGTAAACGTTTAGACATGGTAGATGGGTGCTTTTCGCTCAAGGCCGGGTACAGCTCTGACAGTCAGAGTGACGTATTAGTTTTTTTTATCCGAGCCATTATAATTTGTCCGTTGAGGAACTACCAGCAAATACCTATAGTTGCGCCACTTCCTGAGCCGGAACGAAAAGTGCATTGAAATTACGGGTTAACTCGCGGAATTTTGAGGGGCTTTTGGCTTGTGGTCGTGATGTTGTGTTTGCAATTGACCTGACGATTTTCGGGTCTGGTAGCTGAGCTACCTTTTATTCCTGTAGATTTACCCTGTCTGTCCAAGTGATTTTAATAGCACCGCTTAGCGCGGTGCTTTTTTTTGCCTGTCGCTATTACTGGTTGGTCTCAACCATCTCTTTCACGTCAGAACGGTTGATCTGCTGCTTGTTGCCGTTGGCATCTTTGTAGCTGATCATGCCCGTATCGTTGTCGACCACTGGCTTACCATCGGATACGATAGTGCGACCATCATTGGTATGCATAACATAGTTGCTTGAACACGCGGCCAGAGTAAAGGTCATGGCACAGGCTGCAATAACTGCGGCTAATTTTTTCATTTTTATATCTCCATGCTGAGAGTGAAACTACCTGCATACGTTGCTCTTAATGACAGGTAATCGTTTAAACTTTACTTGAATTAGCATAACGCGCTTTGCCGTCTTTGCCAGAAAAGTACATAAATTTCAGCCTGGTCCTAAATTACGAGAAACAGATGACGTCATTTAACCCGCTGCACTTTCGCCAGCAGTTTCCCGCGCTGGGCGATGCCGGATGTTACCTGGACAGTGCCGCTACCGCGCTAAAACCGCTGGCGGTGATCGAAGCCACCGAGCAGTTTTATCGCCTGAGCGCCGGGACGGTTCACCGCAGTCAGTTCGCGGCCGCGCAGCAGCTCACCGCGCGCTATGAAGACGCGCGCAGTCAGGTGGCAAGGCTGCTGAATGCCTGTGATAGCAGCAACATCGTCTGGACCAAAGGCACCACCGAGGCCATTAACCTGGTCGCGCAAAGCTATCTGCGTCCGCGCCTGCAGCCGGGGGATGAGATCCTGGTTAGCGAAGCCGAGCACCACGCCAATCTGGTGCCGTGGCTGATGGTGGCTGAGCAAACCGGGGCCAAAGTGGTGAAGTGGCCGATTGGCGCCGACCGCCTGCCGGATCTCAGCCTGCTACCCGCACTGCTCAATGACCGCACCCGCCTGCTGGCTGTCGGTCAGATGTCGAACGTGACCGGCGGCTGTCCGGACCTGCAGCAGATTATTGCACTGGCCCATGCGTGCGGTGCAAAAGTGATGGTCGACGGCGCCCAGGGCGTGGTGCACTGCCCGCCGGATGTACAGGCGCTCAATATTGATTTCTATGCGTTTTCTGGACATAAGCTGTATGGACCAATGGGCATCGGCGCGCTGTACGGCAGGGCGGACCTGCTGGCAGAGATGGCGCCGTGGCAGGGCGGCGGCAAGATGCTGAGCCGCGTCGACTTTAACGGTTTCACCCCGCAGGCAGTGCCGTGGTGCTTCGAGGCAGGCACGCCAAACGTTGCCGGCGTCATTGGCCTGAGCGCCGCGCTGGAGTGGCTGAGCGGCGTTGATATTGCCGCCGCCGAGCGCTGGAGCTGCGACCTTGCCGACCTTGCTGAAGCGCGGCTCGCTGCCCTGCCCGGCTTCCAAAGCTACCGCTGCGGCAACGCCAGCCTGCTGGCGTTTGATATCGCCGGTATTCATCACAGCGACGTTGTGACGCTGCTGGCGGAGAGCGGCATCGCCCTGCGCGCCGGTCAGCACTGTGCGCAACCGCTGCTGGCTGCGCTCGGCGTCAGCGGGACACTGCGCGCCTCCTTCGCCCCCTATAACACGCTGGAAGATGTGGACGCGCTGGCCGCGGCGATGACCACCGCTTTGGCGCTACTGGCTGATTAATGATGAATTCATCCCCGATCGCCCCGCACCCGTTTGGCACAGCGATAACTGCCGACTCGCTACTGACGCAGTTCGCCAGCTTTCGCCAGTGGGAGGATCGCTATCGCCAGCTGATCCTGCTGGGCAAGAAACTGCCGGCCCTGCCGGAGGCGCTGAAAACGGCGGACATTGAGCTGAGCGGCTGTGAAAACCGCGTCTGGCTTGGCTATCAGCAGCTAGAAAATGGGCAGATGCACTTTTACGGCGACAGCGAAGGGCGCATTGTGCGCGGGCTGTTAGCCGTACTGCTGTGTGCGGTAGAGGGAAAAACTGCCGCCGAGATCCGGGGATCGGACCCGCTGGCGCTGTTTGACGGGCTGGGATTGAAAGATCAGCTGAGCGCCTCGCGCAGCGCGGGGCTGCAGGCGCTGGCCGATGCGGTGCGGCGCGCAGTGGCCTGACGGGCCGACCGAAAAAGAGGGTCGGCCCCTACAAAAAGTGCCACTTGCTAACGGTAGGGGTCGGCCCCTACAAAAAGTGCCACATGCTAACGGTAGGGGTCGACCGCTTTTCTGGTCGACCCGAGCAAACAGAGGCCGACCTAACAAGCGGGTCGGCCAGTGCAGTTGCCCCGAATCCGCGTTACGCCTGGCGTGCCGCCTTCGCCATCATCTTCTTCAATACGTGCGACACCGCGACAAAGCCAAAGGTGGCGGTTACCATGGTTGCCGCACCAAAACCTGCGGCGCAGTCCATGCGTTTTGGCCCCTCAGCGGTGCTGCGTGACGCGCATACCGAGCCATCCGGCTGCGGGTACATCAGCGCCTCGGTTGAGAACACGCAGTCAATGCCCAGCTTACCCTTGCTGCTTTTGACGATGTTAAAATCGTTTTTCAGCCGCTCGCGCAGCTTCGCCGCCAGCGGATCCTGAATCGTTTTTGCCAGATCGGCGACCTGGATCTGCGTGGGATCAATCTGCCCGCCCGCCCCGCCGGTGGTCACCAGCGGCATCTTATTGCGACGGCACCACGCCAGCAGCGCCGCTTTCGGGCGCACGCTGTCGATAGCGTCGATCACATAGCTGTAGCCCTGGCTCATCAGCTCTGCGGTATTGTCCGGCGTAATAAAGTCATCAATGCAGGTGACGCGGCAATCCGGATTAATTTCGCGGATCCGCTGCGCCATCACCTCGGTTTTCGCCTGCCCGACGTTATCTTTCAGCGCATGGATCTGCCGGTTAGTATTAGTGACGCAGACATCATCCATGTCGATCAGGGTGATCGCCCCAATTCCGGTACGCGCCAGCGCTTCCGCCGCCCACGACCCCACGCCGCCAATCCCCACCACGCAGACATGCGCGTCGGCAAACAGCTGTAGCGCAGACTGACCATATAGACGCGCCGTACCGCCAAAGCGCTGCCGCCAGGCGTCTGAAAGAACCATCATGGATTAATTCCTTAAAAGCAGCGGGCCGCAGCAAGCGGCCCGTCGGGGTTTACTGACTGACCAGTAATGACCCCTGAGAAGAACTGTTCTGTGCCGATGAGAATAGCGGCTGGCCCGCGCCCGGTGCGGCTTTTAAAACCCACACGCGGCCGTAGTGATTAAACCATCCGGCCATATGACCGGCGTCCGGGCCGATGCCCTGGTAAATATCAAAATGCTGGCCCTTGATTGCGCCGCCGACGTCCAGCGACACCATCATGCGCATCTCATATTTTCCGGTAAATTTACCGTTGTTGTCCAGTAAAGGAACTTCTGCCAGCAGCGCCGTTCCCGGTGGGATCAGCGAACGGTCAGAAGCTACCGAGGCTTTTGCCACCAGCGGCACCGCACTTGCCCCACGTACTGGCGCAAACGTTTCGGGCTTGAAGAACACAAAGGATGGGTTCTGCTCCAGCAGTTCGCGCACCTCTTCCGGGCTGTGCGTTTCACCCCAGTGGCGAATCGCCTGCATCGACATATCTTCACGCTTCACTTCACCGCGGTCGATCAGCACTTTGCCGATGCTGCGATAGGCATGGCCGTTTTTCCCGCCGTAGCCGAAGAAGGTCAGCGGGCGCCCGTCGCCGTAGTCAACGTAGCCGCTGCCCTGCACATCCATGATAAAGTTATCCATCAGTGAGTTGCTGTAACCCACGATATAGCGTTCACCCAGCGCACCGCTGTAGATATCTGCACGGCTTGGCAGGCGGCCACGTTTTGGCGGCATGCGGTAAAGCGGATACTGGAACTCACCCTGGCGGGTATATCGTGCTTCAATCACCGGCGTGTAGTACCCGGTAAACTGCACGTTGCCATAGTTGTCGGTGCCTTCCATCTGATAAGCATCCAGTCCGAACTGGCGCAGCTGGCGCGTATCGCCCCCGGCCATCAGCCAGCTCTCAATCGCGCTGTAGGTGCCCGACTGGCGCGAATACATGCCCGATGAATATGAACGGATCTGCCCCACCTGGTCGGCAAAGTCTCTGCCATTAACCGGGCGGCCTTTAGCGTTAGGCTGGTTGACCAGCCCGAGCGGCTGATCCAGTTTCCCGTCTTTATACTGTTGCCCACGATCGGTGGGTTTTGACGAACAGCCCGCCAGCAGTGCCAGCAGCGTGCCGGTCACCAGATATTTCGCCCAACGTCCTTTCATGCCTTGTTTACCTTTATACGGGAACCCTGGGCGAAGATAGCAAAGGCGTGGTCAGATTTAAACGTGCCGCCGGAAAAAGTACGCATTTGTGCAACAATTCAGCAGCTGGGTTAAAAAATGAGTTATAAGCACGATTTTACCCACTTATCCGCAAAAAGGGGTTGCAACAAAACCCATCAGGCGTATAGTGCGCTTCCACGGACGCGGGATGGAGCAGCCTGGTAGCTCGTCGGGCTCATAACCCGAAGGTCGTCGGTTCAAATCCGGCTCCCGCAACCAATTCACTAGCAGCTTAGTGAAGCAGCAGTAAAAGATAGTGTCGTGATGGAAGCGACAAACCACGCGGACGCGGGATGGAGCAGCCTGGTAGCTCGTCGGGCTCATAACCCGAAGGTCGTCGGTTCAAATCCGGCTCCCGCAACCAATTTTGTCTCGTGGTGAGAAGTAGAGTTAAAGCGTCAATCGGACGCGGGATGGAGCAGCCTGGTAGCTCGTCGGGCTCATAACCCGAAGGTCGTCGGTTCAAATCCGGCTCCCGCAACCAATTAAGCACCCTTAAGGGTGTTTTTTTGTATCTGAAATTTGTCCCCTTACCCAATATCCCGGCAGAATCCTTTCCGCCCGCTGACTATTTATGCGGTGCCAGTGACGCGCCGTTGGCAAAGTAGGCTTTTATCCCCGCCAGAATCGAATCTGCCACCTGATGCTGAAAACGCGTGGTGCGCAGCTTGCGCTCCTCTTCAACATTGCTGATAAAAGCCGTCTCAACCAGAATTGACGGGATATCCGGCGCTTTCAATACCGCGAACCCAGCCTGATCAACGCTGCGCTTGTGCAGATGGTTAATCTTCCCCATGCGCGAAAGCACCTCTTTACCAAACTTCAGGCTGTCGTTGATGGTCAGGCTCTGCACCATATCAAACATGGTGTGGTCGAGATAACGGTCGCCGCTCATGCTGACGCCGCCGATCAGATCCGATTCATTCTGCGTCTGAGCGAGGAAACGCGCAGCGGTGCTGGTTGCCCCTTTAGTCGACAGGGCAAAGACCGAAGAGCCCCGCGCCGCGCGGCTGGTGAAGGCATCGGCATGAATCGACACAAACAGATCGGCGCGCTGCTTGCGTGCTTTGGCCACCCTCACCTTCAGCGGGATAAACACATCTTCATTACGCGTCATATAAGCGCGCATATTCGGCTGCTTGTCGATAAGCTGCTTCAGGCGGCGGCCGATTTTCAGCACCACATCTTTTTCCCGCGTCTTATGCTTACCAATCGCGCCGGAATCTTCCCCGCCGTGGCCAGGGTCGATCATTATCACAATCGGCCGGTCTCTCCCTGCTTTGCCCGGCAGCGCGGCCTCCGCTGGCTGGCTACGTTCCAGATCCCCCTGGTTGTAATCTTTCAGCAACGCGAGCAGCGGATCATCATCCTGCGGCCGGTCCCGCGCCGGGTAGAGATCGAGCACCAGACGGTTTTTAATCCCGGCGACCGGATCGAGGGTGAACACCCGCGGGCTGACGTTCTGTTTTAGCTCCAGCACCAGCCGCACGGTGTTGCGATCAAACTGACCCACGCGCGCATTTTTAATGTAGGGGTCATCCTGGCGTACCAGATTGGCGACGCCGTTAAGCACGTGGTTAAGATGAATATTTTCAATATCCACCACCACGCGGTCAGGGTTGCTCAGCGCAAACTGCTTATATTTCAGGGCGGTATTCGACTCAATGGTCAGGCGCGAATAGGTAGTGGAAGGCCAGATGCGGATGGCCACCACGTGACTGCTGGCTGCCCAGCCTACCCGGCTAACGCTGAGCAGACAGACGGCCCCGGCGCCCTGTAGAAATCGCCGCCGGTTAAGCGAAGTTGAATCGGTCATGCCACTCCAGATGCTGTAATTTGTCTAATAAAAAGCCAATAGAGAAAATTTTGCAAAAACTTTAACGAATCCACCAGGCAGTGTCACCCCGAAAAAGCGAATAAATGCAGCATATTAGACTGTTGGAAATGCGCGAGCGGGTGATAAGTAAGGATAAAAGTCACTTGCACCCAGGGCGAGAAAAGAATAAAAATACACTTTTACCGAATAATAATGCAGAGAGGGTTTGCCGTGAAGGAACGTAGTACCGAGCTGGTTCAGGGATTTCGTCATACCGTTCCCTACATCAATGCCCACCGTGGTAAAACGTTTGTCATTATGCTGGGTGGTGAAGCCATCGAGCACGAGAACTTCTCCGGCATCATTAATGATATCGGCCTGCTGCACAGCCTCGGCATCCGCCTGGTGGTGGTGTACGGCGCCCGCCCGCAGATCGACGCCAGCCTTGCCGAGCGCAATCTGGAACCGCTCTACCATAAACACACCCGCGTCACGGATGCTCAGTCGCTGGAGCTGGTGAAGCAGGCCGCTGGCCGTCTACAGCTGGATATTACCGCCCGCCTGTCGATGAGCCTCAACAATACGCCTTTGCAGGGTGCGCATATTAATGTCGTCAGCGGTAACTTTATTATCGCCCAGCCGCTCGGCGTCGATGACGGGGTGGATTACTGCCACAGCGGGCGCATTCGCCGCATTGATGAAGAGGCGATCCATCGTCAGCTCGACAGCGGCGCTATCGTGCTGATGGGCCCGGTAGCGGTCTCCGTGACCGGCGAAAGCTTTAACCTGACCTCAGAAGAGGTGGCGACGCAGCTGGCGATTAAGCTCAAGGCCGAGAAGATGATCGGCTTCTGCTCCGAGCAGGGCGTGACCAACCGCGATGGCATGATTGTCTCTGAGCTGTTCCCGAACGAGGCGCAAAAGCGCATCGAAGAGCTGGAGAGCGACGAGGATTATCACTCCGGCACGGTGCGCTTCCTGCGCGGTGCAGTGAAGGCCTGCCGCAGCGGCGTGCGCCGTAGCCACCTGATCAGCTATCAGGAGGATGGCGCCCTGTTGCAGGAGCTGTTCTCGCGCGACGGTATCGGTACCCAGATTGTCATGGAGAGCGCCGAGCAGATCCGTCGCGCCACCATTAACGATATCGGCGGCATTCTGGAGCTGATCCGCCCGCTGGAGCAGCAGGGTATTTTGGTGCGCCGCTCGCGTGAACAGCTGGAGATGGAGATCGACAAGTTCACCATCATTGAACGCGACAACCTGACCATCGGCTGTGCGGCACTCTATCCGTTCCCGGAAGAACAGATCGGCGAGATGGCCTGCGTGGCGGTTCACCCGGATTATCGCAGCTCTTCACGCGGCGAGGCGCTGCTGGAGCGCGTCGCGCTGCAGGCGCGGCAGATGGGGCTGAAAAAGCTGTTCGTGTTGACCACCCGCAGCATTCACTGGTTCCAGGAGCGCGGTTTTATGCCGGTGGACGTCGAGCTGCTGCCGGAGAGCAAAAAAGAGATGTATAACTATCAGCGCCGTTCAAAAGTGCTGATGGTCGACCTGCACGAAGCCAGCGTGCATACCCGGCAGAGTTAATCCCGCACCGCGCGATTAACCGTAGGGGGCGACCCTCGGGCGGCCCCAAACAGCGGTCCGCCCCTACAAAAAACCTGCAGCACCGAATATCCTGAAGTGAATCGTAGGGGTCGACCATTTTTTCCGGTCGACCCTCGGGCGGACCCAAACAGCGGTCCGCCCCTACAAAAAACCTGCAGCACTGAATATCCTGAAATGAATCCTAGGTGTCGACCATTCTTTCCGGTCGACCCTCGGGCGGACCCAAACAGCGGTCCGCCCCTAAAAAAAACCTGCAGCATCGAATATCCTGAAATGAATCCTAGGGGTCGACCATTCTTTCCGGTCGACCCTCGGGCGGACCCAAACAGCGGTCCGCCCCTAAAAAAAACCTGCAGCATCGAATATCCTGAAGTGAACTGTAGGGGTCGACCATTTTTTCCGGTCGACCCTCGGGCGGACCCAAACAGCGGTCCGCCCCTACAAAAAACCTGCAGCACCGAATATCCTGAAGTGAACTGTAGGGGTCGACCATTTTTTCCGGTCGACCCTCGGGCGGCCCCAAACAGCGGTCCGCCCCTACAAAAAACCTGCAGCACCGAATATCCTGAAGTGAATCGTAGGGGTCGACCATTTTTTCCGGTCGACCCTCGGGCGGACCCAAACAGCGCTCCGCCCCTACGCAATCGTCAGGCGCTCTACTAATCCACTCCGGCGCCGGGTGCGCATTTTCACCGCACTGCTAAATACCGCTTTATCGGCGTACAGCGTCAGCTGCTGTTTGGCGCGGGTAATCGCGGTGTAGACCAGCTCCCGCGTTAATACCGGCATTACCTGGTTTGGCAGCACCATCAGCGTGTGCTCAAACTCCGATCCCTGGGATTTATGCACCGTCATCGCAAAGGCCGTATCGTGCGGCGGCAGGCGACTGGGCTGCACCGCTTTAATCGTGCCGTCCGGCAGCGGGAAAAACACCTTTAGCTGCTGCTCGTCATCCAGCATCGCAATACCAATATCGCCATTAAACAGCCCCAGCGCGCGGTCGTTACGGGCGATCATCACCGGCCGCCCGGCATACCATTTGCCGTACAGCGCCACATTACGGCGGATAAGTCCGGCGGCACGCAGCACCTGCTCAATGCGCTCATTCAACCCCGCCACGCCAAATGGCCCCTCGCGCAGCGCGCACAGCAGCTGGAAGCGGCTGAAGGCCGACAGCACCTCCGCAGGTGATGCTCCGCTCTTCAGCCGCATCAGATAGTCACGATAGCCCGCCACGCACTCATTCAGCAGCTGCTGATAGTCTTCGCTGCTGCTGAGCGCGTGACGCTTGATATCGCTAAAGCCCTGGGCAAAGACCTGCTCCACCCGCTTCACCTCACCGGCATTCACCGCCAGTGCCAGCTGGCCAATCCCTGAAGACTCCGTGAAGCGGTAGCTTTTGCGCAGCAGGCAGAGAGCATCGCGCACCTGGGGCGCATCAGCATCGTCCCGCCCTGCCACTTCACAGCCGGTAAGGCGCGACAGTTCGGCGGCACGCTGCACGCTGTAGCCAGACTCGGCACAGCGGCAGATATCGCCCAGCACAGCACCGGCTTCCACCGAGGCCAGCTGGTCACGATCGCCGAGGAATATCACCCGGGCCTGCGGCGGCAGCGCGGCGATCAGGCTGGCCAGCATCGGCAGATCGACCATCGAGGCTTCATCCACCACCAGCACGTCGAGGTGCAGCGGGTTCGCCGCGTGATAGCGCATCCGCTGGCTGCCGGGCAGCGCGCCCAGCAGCCGGTGCAGCGTGGTCGCCTCCTGCGGAAAGCTTTTCAGCACCGCAGCATCCAGCTGCAGGCTCTGCAGAGTTTTGCCCAGCGACTCCGTCAGGCGCGCCGCCGCTTTACCGGTCGGTGCCGCCAGCTCAATGCGTGGCGTACCCGGCGACAGTTCGATCAGGCTGGCTAGCAGCTTCGCCACCGTCGTGGTTTTGCCCGTGCCAGGGCCACCGGAAATCACCGCCACCTGCCGCGTGAGCGCCACCGCCGCGGCTATCTTCTGCCAGTCATCAGGCTGCTGACCAAAGTAGCGGTCCAGCGTCAGACGAATAAGCGCCTCTTCCCGCACCTGCGGGATCGGCTGGCGCTGAATAAACTGCGCCACTTCGCCTTCGCTCTGCCACATGCGGTGCAGATAGAGACGCTGCTGGTGCAGCACCAGCGGCGTTGCCGCGCTGCCGTCGCTGACCGCCGGCTGCGCCAGCAGCAGCGTTGACCAGTCGTCCGGTGCGCCCGCCGCCTGCCACAGCGCCTGCGCCAGCTCAGGGTGACGCCCGGCGAAAAAGGCTTCCGGCTGCAGCTGGTCCAGCGGCAGGCAGACGTGCCCCTCTCCCGCATCGCGGCTGACCAGCGCCGCCGCCAGCATCAGCGCGGGCTGCTGCTCAGTTGCCACCATCCGGGCAAACTGCACGTCGAGCGCGCGCAGCAGGCGCAGGCTCTGCGCCTGTTTCAGTAATTCAGCCAGCGTCATACGCCGCTCTCCGCTTGTTTGGCAAACAGCTGGTCGAGCGCCTCGACAAACTCCGGCGCGGGCCGCGTGCTGTAAATGCCATTGCTGGCATCGGTGCCGTCCAGGCCGCGCAGAAACAGATAGATCACCCCTCCAAAGTGCTGCTGGTAGTCATAGTCCGCCAGGCGGTGGCGCAGATAACGGTGCAGCGCGAGGGTGTAGAGCTGATACTGCAGATCATAGCGGTGCGACTGCATCGCCTGCGCCATTGCCTGCTGGGTATAGGCGCTGCTGTCTTCACCCAGCCAGTTGGATTTGTAGTCCAGCAGGTAATATTTCCCCTGCCAGCAGAACACCAGGTCGATAAAGCCTTTCAGCATGCCCTGCACCTGATAGAAATCCAGCGGCGGGCAGCCCGCCGACAGCGGGTCCTGACGTACCAGCGCGTCGAGCGCTTCTGCTTTTAGCAGGCGTTCAATCGGCAGGTAGAATTGTAACTCCACCCGGCGCGCATCGGCGGGCAGCTGGTGAAGCGAGACACCGCTGTCGTTAAGCGGCGTCTGTAAAATGCGCGTAATCCACTCGCGCACCACCGGCAGCCAGGCTTCATCCAGCCCCTGCCCGCTCAGCTGCTGCATCAGCCACGCATCGTCAACGGCTTCAGTGAACTCCAGCGTTTCAAACAGGCCGTGCAGGAAGGTGCCAGGCGCGGCACCGCGCGGAAAGGTGTGCGGCGTCAGCTGCGGCAGCCGCTCGGCGCTGGCTTCGCCGGCGGCATCCACATCGAGCCGCGGCAGCAGGTCCAGTGCCGTCGGCTGCCCGTGCTGCTGCAGGCCGGAGTAGCTGGTGACGCGCCAGTCATCGCGCAGCGTCCGCGCCATCTGCAGGCTGCTGAGGCTTTGCTCCTCCTCCCGCTGCGGCTGCCACGGCGCGTCATCAGGCTCGCCCGGCTCCAGCAGTGACGTGGCTTCGCTTTGCAGCGCGAGCAGAGCAGTGCGCAAGCCCGCGGCATCAGCCGCTTCCCCCTGCTGCACCAGATAGCCCAGCGCGCTGCGGTGCAGATCGCTGTTGCCCTCTTTTTTACGGTTGCCTTTGATCAGCGGCGCAATGCCGACGCTGCAGTGATACACCGAACGGGTCAGCGCCACGTAAAGCAGGCGCAGATCCTCCGCCAGCCGCTCCTGCTCCGCCAGCTCCACACTCTCTTCACCCTGCTGCAGATCGAGCAGTGCTTCAAAGGTCTGACGGTCGTGATAGACGCCGTTATCCGCCTCGCGGTAGTTCGCCACAAACGGCAGCCACACCAGCGGATACTGCAGCCCTTTAGATTTATGGATGGTCACTATCTGCACCAGGTGGCGGTCGCTCTCCAGCCGCAGCTGCTGATTGGCCACCGCGCTGTCCGGCTGCTCAAGCTGTTGTGCCAGCCAGCGCACCAGCGCATGCTCGCTGTCCAGAGTGGCAGCAGCCTCCTGCAGCAGTTCACCAAGATGCAGCAGATCGGTCAGGCGACGCTCGCCGCCATCGGAGGCCAGCAGATTCTCTGCCATCTGACGCTGCACCATCAGCTCGCGCAGCATCGGCAGCACGCCACGTTTCAGCCAGCGCTGGCGATATCCGGCAAACTCATCCACCAGCGCATCCCAGGCGCGCTCGTCGCGACTCAGGGCATCCAGCGCCAGGGCATCAAGCCCAAACAAACTGCTGGCCAGCGCGCTGCGTAACACTCTCTCCTGCTCCGGTGCCAGCACCGCCTGCAGCAGCCACAGCATCTCGCGCGCTTCCGGGGTGGTAAACACGCTGTCGCGATTGGAGAGATATACCGACGGGATATTCAGGCCGTTTAACGCCTCGCGCATCACCGAAGCTTCGCTGCGGCTGCGCACCAGAATAGTGATATCCGAAGCCTGCACCGGGCGCTGCTTATCGGCTTTACCAATCAGCGCTTTACCCAGCTGGCCGGCGCTGAGCCAGCGACAGATCTGCGCTGCACACTGGCGGGCCATAAACTGTTGGTAATCACTTACCCCCACGCCTTCCCCCGGCTGCAGCCAGAACTGCAATGCGGGCTGCGGCTGGCCATCGAGCCTAAAGCTTAAGGTCTGGTTCGGCTGCGCCGCGGCGACGGTGATAAAGGGGATTTCGCTGAACAGGAACGGATTGTTCTGGCGTAAAAACAGCTGGTTAACGCCGTCCACCATTGCCGGTGAAGAGCGCCAGTTTGTTTCCAGCGTGTAGTGGGCGCTAACTTCGGCGCGCGCCTTCATATAGGTAAAAATGTCCGCACCGCGGAAGGCGTAGATCGCCTGCTTCGGGTCGCCAATCAGCAGCAGAGCGCTGTCGGGCTGGCGCACGTACAGCGTCTGGAAAATGCGGTACTGCTGCGGGTCGGTATCCTGGAACTCATCGATCAGCGCGACCGGATAGCGCTGCCGAATAGCCGCCGCCAGTGCCGCACCGCCCGGCTGCTGCAGGGCGGCATCAAAGCGCCCCAGCAGGTCGTCGAAGCCCAGCTGCGCATGCAGGCGTTTCTCCTGTTGGGTGACAAAACGCACCTCGTGCAGCGCGCGGGCAATCACCAGGTCACGCAGCGATAGCGGCTCGGCAAGGAAGGCATCGATCTGGTCAAACAGCGCATGGCGCGGCGGTTCACCCTTTTTCGTTTTATCCAGCAGCACGCGCTGGCCGAAGCGCTCAAGATCTTTCGGCACCTCGTAATCTTCCGTTGCCTGCTGCGCCCACTGGCTGATTTTTTCCAGCCAGTTAGGTAAGTGCTTACTGTTGTAGCTACGCCGGTCAACGCCGGAGGCTTCCAGCAGCGCCAGCAGATCGCCCGCCGCCAGCCACGCCTGTTTCAGCGCGTCGATCTGCGCAATGATTTTCGCGTGGCGCTGCTCCAGCGTCTCGTCAGGATGCGGCGCTGACTTCAGCGCGGGCGCTTCGCCCCCCAGCCACGGTGACAGGGTCTTCAGCAGCTGCTCCGGGCCCGCCCACAGCTGGCGCACCACTCTGGCCACCGCCAGCGGTAGCGGGTAGCAGTGGCGGCGCCAGAAGTCAGCAGTCGCCCGGCGGCGCAGCGGGGTTTCATCTTCTATCAGCTGCTGTTCGAACAGCATACCGGACTCGAACGCGTTGAGATTCAGCATGCGCTGGCAGAAGCCGTGAATGGTAAAAATCCCCGCTTCATCCATCTGTCGCTCCGCCGCCAGCAGCATGGAGGCCGCCCAGTCGCGATCGGGCAGTTCTGCCATCAGTGCGGAGAGCATCGGGTTGCGGCTCTCGCCGCGCACGCAGGCGATGCGCAACTCGTGAATATTGGCGCGAATACGCCCGCGCAGCTCGGCGGTAGCCGCTTCGGTAAAGGTCACCACCAGGATCTCTTCGACCGACAGCGGGCGGCTGAATGCCGCCTCGCCGCCCAGGCCGAGCAGCAGGCGCAGATAAAGCAGCCCGATGGTGAAGGTCTTACCGGTCCCTGCTGAGGCTTCAATCAGCCGCTCACCGTGCAGCGGCAGAGTTAACGGTTCAAGCCGCTCAGGCCTCCGTTGGCTCATGGCGTATCCTGGCTCACCGGCAGCGACTGTTGCAGCGTGGAGAGGTCTTTCCACGTGGTCCAGCCCTTCTCTTTGGCATAGTCGGCTTTACCATGGTGGCTGCCGGAAATCTGCGACAGCAGCGCCAGCCCGGTCGGTGCCATCACCGCCTGATGGAAGAAGTCAGCCACCGACTGCGGCGTCAGCGCCTGGATCTGAGCAATCACTTTCTCGCGGGTATCGAACTTGTAGTTCTCGCGGTCAAAGTCTTTGCTAAAGCGCCCTGCTTCTTCATCCAGCGTCTGCGGACGCTGCTTCAGTTCGTTGATCATCGCGGCCTGATACTGGGCAAAGTCCGCTTTGCTCATCTCACGCAGGCGTTTTTCCGCCGTGGGGTAGAAGGCTTTAAAGCGGCTCAGCAGGAAGGCAGGCTGCTTGACGTTGCTCTGCAGCAGGAAGCCAATGCCCCACTGGCGGCCGACCGGCATCTGGAAGGCAAACACCGCATAGCCCAGCTGCTCTTCAGTGCGCAGCTGATTGTAGAACCACGGCTGGATAATCTGGCTCAGCATCGCGCTGCTGGCCATGCTCTGATACTCCTCAAAGCCGACCGGGACGTAGACCGCTGCCAGCGCCGAGTCGGTGCTGCTGCCCGCCTCCTGCAGGTTAGCCAGCGTTGGCTTCGTGATGGTGACGTGCTCACTGTGCCACCACTCATGGCCTTCACAGTTGAGCTGGGTTTTCACCTCGGTGGCCAGACTGCGCACCGCATCCGGGGTCATATTGCCGACCACCATTAGCTCCGGCGCAGACTGCTCCAGCAGCATTTTGCGATAGTCCATCAGCTGTTGCAGGCTGATGGTTGCCACCAGCTTGCGGCGCTCGCTGCGCTGGGTGTAAGGCAGTTGGGAAAGCAGCTGCGCAGGCTGGATAGCCAGCTCAAAGGCTTTGCCTTTGTCTGCCGCATCCAGGCGTTCCAGATACCAGGATTTCGCCTGTTCCAGCTGCGCCTGAGTCGGCGTGAAGCTGGTGTAACCCTTCAGCAGCTGGCTCATCAGCTTCGGCAAGCGCTGGGTAAAGCCGGTAGCGCTGAAGGTCACGCCGTCGTCTTCGCTGGTGGAGAAGCTAATGCCGCCCACCGACGCCTGCGAGCTCAGTTCATCCAGCGCGACGCCCGCCAGGTAGTCATTCAGCGCAAACATCACCTGGTTCTGTGCCGTGCTCATCGCAGCCTTGTTACGCAGCGCAAGGGTGATATTGGCCTTCGGCTCGTCCGCGTAATACTGGCTTGGCATATAGAACACCCGCAGCCCCTGCTGATTCATCAGCTCTTGCGGACGCGCATAAGCCTTATCGGCCTTGATCAGGCTGAAATCATCGGGGATATACGGGTTAAGCACCGGCAGCGACAGTGTGATTTTATCGCTTTCCACCTGCCAGTCCTTAAAGCGCTGGGCGCTGATTTTGTCGACCTGATAGGGGGCATCAACAAAGTAGGCGGTTTTATTGTGCGGCTCTTTGGGGCTGATAAACCAGATGCGCGCGTTTTCCGGCGTCATGCCGTCCAGCCGGGCTCCGATCGCTTGCGCATCGTAGTCATCGGCGATATACGGGGCCACCAGCGTATCGGCGACCGGAACGCGCAGCATGGTGTCCACCAGCCATTCTATGTAGTCCATATCGCGGGTGATCGACGGGTAGCGGAAATCGAGATCCAGCACGTGCGCCACTTCATCAAAGTAGCGCTTATCAATCCCCTCGGTGCGCAGCTGGTTGAGGTAGCTGAATACCGCCGCAATCACCTCATCGCGATTCGCCTGGCCTTTATCGGTCAGCGAAATCGCAATCGAGAATACACCACCGTTACGGTCGATAACCGGATCGGCCCCGGCACTGATCGAATCGGCCAGGCCCTGGTTTTGCAGCCAGTCTGACAGCGTGTTTTTGCTGCGGTTGCCAATCAGATAGCCAATCAGCGTGTCGGTTTTACTGCGGAATTTATCGCTGTTGTTATCAATGCGGAATTCGATTTTCAGCTGCTTGCGCGGCTGGGCCGGCACGTAGTGAATGATGATGCCTTTTTGCTTATCGGTCACCACCGGCACGCTAATATCGGGTACCGTGGCATGGTGGTTGGCGACACGGCCAAAGGTCGCCGCAGCAATTTTTTGCAGCTCTGGCAGCGGCTGATTGCCGTAGATCACCGCCTTCATCAGGTTGGCGGAGTAGTAGCGATGATAAAACGCGGTCAGCGCATCGTGCAGCTTGCTGCCGGGCTTGTCGCGCAGGGTTTCCAGATTACCGCCGGAGAAGCGTGAACTCGGGTGCTCGGGGTTGAGCGTTTCCGCACCAACCTGCGCCATCCGCAGCCCGTCACGCGAACGCGCCATCGTTAGCTCGGCGTTAACCGCATGGCGTTCACGGTCGGCATTCACCGGGTCGAGCAGCGGTTCGGCGATGGCGTCGGCCAGGCGATCGACAGCGGGCTGCAGCGCATCGTTTTCCACTTCCAGGTAGAACGCGGTGCGGTAAGACGCGGTGCTGGCGTTGTGGCTGCCGCCATGTTTTTTGAGGAATTCAGCAAGGTTATCCGGCTGCGGATAGCGTTTTGACCCCATCAGCACCATATGTTCCAGATAGTGCGCCAGCCCAAGCTGGTCGGTGGGGTTTTCCAGCGAACCCACCGGCAGCGTCAGCGCCGCCAGCGATTTAGTGGCTTGCGCATCGGAAACCAGCAGCACGGTCATGCCATTGTCTAACTTGATGGCCTGGTACTGGCGAGGATCCTTCTCACTTTTGCGGATAGTTTCAGTAATCGGTTGCCAGCCATCCTGCGCCTGAACCAGCGGGGCGAACAACGTGACGGAAACAAAACAAGCTAACCAGACTGCATAACGACGCATTCAAACTCCTCAACGGGCTGTTATTCTCCGGCTTCCTGCCGGTTGAATATCGGCTTACAGATTTCAGCGCACGGCTGTGTCACGCACGCTAAGTCATCAGGCTGTGTCCCGCAATTTTGGCGCTACGACCGCACCACGACCCATTGCGGGACACAGCCTAAATCAAAAACACTACAGGATGTCAGCCTGAATGTCCTGAAAACATGCTTAATCCGGGCGATGATGCTGCAATAACGGTAACAGCCAGCGTTCGGCCTGTTGAGTCATCTCCTGCACGCCGGTCTCATCCAGCGAACGCAGCAGGCGTTGCAGATACGGATCGCTGCCCTCACCGTCAATTTGATAATTGCCCTGCCAGCACTGTAACAGCTTCGCCCGGGCTTTTTTCTGCGTGGCATCATCGCGCTGCACCACGCCGGTTTTATCATCAAAACACTCTTTGAGCCAGGCCCCACCGGAAGCGGTGAGCAGCAGCGGGGCACACATGCCCAGCCGGTAACCGTCAATATAGTGAGCCAGCTGCTGCAAAGCCTGCTCTGCTGGCAGCGGCGGGAAGCGCCACTCGCTCTCTTTGCGCCCCATCATTACGCTGCTGCCGCTGCCGCCCAGCGCGCAATACACCAGGTGTTCCAGCCAGAGCGTCAGGCCATCGTTAAAGTTGAGAATGCCGGGCCGCCAGCGCAGCAGGCCGTTATCCTGCACCTGCGTCAGCCAGCCGCTTAACGTCAGGCCGCCGATCTCCAGCGCAATTTCCCAGCTCTCCGCAGCGGCACGCTGTTCGCGTATGCGCCCGGCCAGTTCACTCATCTCCTGCTCCTGCTCCTGCCAGAACAGTTCACCAAATGCCCCGTAGGGCAGCGCCCCGGCGGCACGCTGGCGCGCGTACAGACGGTCACTCTCGCTGCCGTCGATCAGGCTGTTCAGCAGCTGTGCGTTGACCTGATAACGGCTGAGACCGTCGAGGGAGAACGGCTCCGCATCCGGTAGAGCGGTCTCTTCCAGCTGGAAGCTGACGCCGAGGCGCAGGCTGAAGAATGCCCGCACCGGGTGGCGCCAGAAGCGCACCAGCTTGTCAAAGCTCAGTATCTCTTCGCTTTCATCCGGCAATGCCTGCATAAACGGGGGATGTGCCGTACCGCGGGCGGCGGCGGCGGGCAGCCACTCGGCGGCAAAGCTGCGAAACTCCGCCTGCTCACGATAATTCTCTGCCGCAAACGGCATGCGGCTGTGCAGATGGTGCAGATGGTCGATCAGCGCCTCAGCGCTGCTATCAACATCTTTGTCACGATCGGCGGCCAGACAGAAGCTCTGACTGATGTACTCCACTAATTCACTGACCAGCACTGAAGGATATCGTTCGGTATTATCCTGAATCGAGCGGCCGATATAGCTGATGTACAGCTGCTGCTGCGCCGAGTTCAGCGCTTCAAGGAACAGGTAGCGGTCATCGTCGCGGCGGCTACGGTCGCCCTTCTGCGCCTGCTGGTTCATCAGGTCAAAACCGAGCGGCGGCAGCGTACGCGGGTAAACGCCGTCGTTCATGCCCAGCAGGCACACCACCTTAAAGGGAATGGAACGCATGGGCATCAGGGTGCAGAAGTTGACCGGCCCGGCGAGGAAGCGCTGGCTGATTTGCTGCTGATCGAGGCGCGCCGCCAGGTCGTCACGCAGGATGGTCAGCGGTACCGCCGGCTGATAGCCAGCCTGCACCCCGTTGGCGATCGCCTGCTGCCACTGCTCTTCAATCAGCGCCAGCGCCGCTTCGGTTTCGGCATCGCGGGTAAAGAAGTCGTCAAGCAGCTGACGGCACAGCGGCAGCCACTCCGGCAGCGGGCGCGCCTCGCTCAGCCACTGCCGCCAGCGGTGCAGTTGCGCGAGGAGTTCCGCCAGGTTGCCCGCCAGTTCAGCAATCAGCCCGCTCGACTCGTCATAGGGCAGGATGCCTTGCCAGTCCCCCGCTTCGCTGTTCATCGCGTAGCCGAGCAGCATGCGCGTCAGGCCGAAATGCCATGTGTGCTGGCCGGTGGCGGGCAGCTCCAGCTCGCGCACGTTGTCATCATCCAGCCCCCAGCGAATGCCGGATTCCCCTACCCAGTGACGCAGCAGGCGCAGCCCCTCTTCATCGACCGCAAATCGGGCGGCCACGGCCGGCACTTCCAGCAGCCCCAGCACCTCTTCGGCGGTAAAGCGGCTGTCCGGCAGGCTGAGCAGGGAGATAAACGCCTGCAGCGCCGGATGCGCCTGGCTGGCACTGCGGTCAGAAATTGCGAATGGCAGCGCGCGCTCTGGCGGGGCATTGCCAAATACCGCCTGGATAAACGGCGTGTAGGCGTCGATATCCGAAACCATCACGATGATATCGCGCGCGGTGAGGCTCGGGTCGGCGTCCATCATCGCCAACAGCCGGTCCTGTAACACTTCAACCTCGCGCTGCGGGCTGTGGCAGAGGTGAAGAGAGACTGAGCGGTCTTCCGCCGCCAGCACGCGCTTGCTGCTGCTGCTGGCCCACTCACTCTGCTTCAGGCCAATCGCCGCATGATCTTCCAGCTCCAGCAGGTCGCGCTTTAACGTTTGCAGCAGGTTTACCGGCTCGATGTCGACAAAGGCGAAAACTTCGTTTGGCTCCATTTGTGCCAGCAGATAGAGGTTGTCACGCCCGAGCTTCCCCCAGGAGGCCAGCAGCGGATTGCTCAGCTGCTGCTCGCCATCGGCATTGAACAGCGAAGAGGCGTTCTCGACGTCGCGGAACTGCGGAATTTCACGGTTGTCCTGATAGTGGCGGCGGTTACGGCTTTGCAGCTTCGCCAGGAAGCCGTAGTCCTGAATATCGCCCCAGTAGTGACGGCAGGGGTTAGTGAACAGCAGGTGGATATCAATGTGTTTGCCCAGCGCCTGCAGTGCCTGGAGATAGACGGGGGGCAGCGCGGAGATGCCGCAGATAAACACCCGGTCCGGCAGGTTGGGTGGGCGCGTGCTGTCGCTTTCCAGCCTGGCGATAAAGCGCTGATAAAGATTGGCACGGTGCCATTCCGGCTGGCCGAGCTGATGGGTATATTCCACCAGCGCCGCCCACAGCGGAGCCTGCCAGATCTGCGCCTCGCCCAGCCCGTCAACCAGCTGCCCCTGCTGCCAGCTGTTCAGCCACTGCGGGCGATAGACCAGATACTGGTCAAACAGGTCGGCAACGCGGGAGGAGAGCTGGAACAGCTTACGCTTGTCGTCATCGTCGCTAAGGTAGTGGCGCAGCATGGTGAACGCGTCGTCCGCCAGCATCGCGGGCAGGATCGCCATCAGCTTCCAGCTCATGCTGGATTTGTTAAATGCGCTCTCTTTCGGGATCTCCGGCAGGACGCGCACGAACATATCCCAGATAAAGCTGGCGGGCAGCGGGAAGTCAATGTTCGCCGCAATGCCAAACTGTTCGGCCAGCGACATCTGGAGCCACTGCGCCATACCCGGGCTCTGTACCAGTACCACCTCCGAACGGAGCGGATCGCGCAGCGGCTGGTTTTCAATCTGCCAGCAGGCCAGCGTTTTTAACAGATCCAGCTGATTGGAGTGGTAAACGGTAAACATGTCACGGTCCTTTAATTTGCGCCGACGGCTACTGTAACCCGTTCGGCACGGCTTGAAAAATAGCATCTGTTAACCCCTGTTCGCCGGGCACTGTAGCTGCGTCAGTTCTGCGCTGCGTCCGGCGGGGCCGGTCGCCCGCGCGCTGAGCAGCTGGCACCCTGACGGGCCGCTGCGCGCCTGCAGCGTGGAGCGCCAGCCGGGCATCTCCTGGCCCTCCAGCCTTTGCTGCGCGTTACGCCACGCTTCGCGCTGCTGCCACTGTTGCTGGAACCCCAGCCCGAGCGCCTGCTGATAGTGCATCAGTGCCGTAAAGCTCAGGCTGAACAGCAGCAGTGCAAACAGCGTTTCCACCAGGCTAAACCCCTGCTCATTGGTCAACATCACAGGCTCCTTTCTCTGCCAGCGGGCAGAAATCCAGCCAGCCGTGCGGCAGTGCGCGCACGCCGTTGCCAGCACGCTCTGCAACCCAGCGATACCACGCCAGCGTACCCGGCCCGCTATCCGCCCGCAGCAAGATAGCAGACGGCAGGCGCTGCAGGCAGGCGCGCCAGGCGTACGCGGTGAATTGCTGGCACTGCCAGCCCGCCTCCCTGCCCCAGCGCAGGCGCCCCCCCCACGCCAGCGCCGAGGCTGCCGCAGCCTGCTGCTGCAGATACAGGCGCTGGTCGGCGACCAGGCTAAGCGAGTCACTGAGCTGACGCCGGGTGGCGTTCAGCAACAGCGTGCCCATCAGCAGGATAATGATGACCATCAGCAGTGCGCCGCTACCGCGCTGCCGTTCAATCACTGCGCACATTAAAGATTTTCCGCCGTCAGCCAGTGCTCAACGCGCTGCGTCACGGTAGGTACGCGTTTGGCATAGCCGCCGAGGGTGATTTTTACCTGCCGCTCCGCACGCGCCACCTTAAAATCCCTAATGCCAATCAGGCGCGGGTCGTTGAGCCGCTCCCAGCCGCCGCCTTCACAACTGCTGACGCCACGCTGCATCTCCAGGCTGCCCGCCCGCAGCCGGTAGCCATACAACTCGCTGTCATCGCGCCCGGCCGCTTCCCATTTGCCATTACTGTTTTCATCCCAGCGCAGCAGCAGACAGCTGCCCGCCGACTGCAGGCTGAAGGCGGGGCCATGGCAGTCGCCGTGGCAGTAGCCGGCGCGCCTGATGGCTTTCTCCAGCGTCTGCACGATTTGCAGCAGTTCCTCATTGAGCTGCACCTGCATCATCAGACGCAGGTTCTGCCCCTGCAGCAGCGGCAGGAAGCGGGTTGCGCCGAGCATCAGCACGCTCCCCACCGCCAGCGCAATCAGAGTTTCCAGTAGCGTAAAGCCGTGCGCCTTCATCGACACTCCTCGCTGTCCTGCGCGCAGATGCGCACCCTGCCGCGCGCGGAGACGATAATCCGCCGCTCGCCGGCTTCCCCTGCGATGACGATCCTCCCCGGACGGGCGGCGTTTTTTTTGCCATAAAAACCCATCCCGTCGGTCAGCGTCTGTACCACGATCCCCGGGTACGGCGCCCGTAAGTGCAGAGGGCCCGGCGTAGAGCACGGCTGTGCGCCCTCTCCCGCACCGAGGCACCAGCCAGCGCCAGGTTTTAGCCACAGCAGCCGCGTGCGGTTGTGCCAGTTGGCATCGCTACGCAGCCGCTGCAGCAGGCGCTGGATCTGCAGCGCGCTGTCGTTGAGCTGTTGCCGCTGCTGAAAGCTGTTCCAGCCGTGCCAACCGCCGAGGCTAAGTAAGCTAACAAGGGTCACCACCACCATCATTTCCAGCAGGGTGAATCCGCTAAGGTTATGCGTTTTCATCTGCGGAATTCTGCGCTTCTGGGCAAAAGATACCAGCACGGGAAATGCGTTTTATGCGCTGTTATCCAGAGAGATCAGCGTGTTGCAGCGCGTGTCATTCGGCATGCGAGCAGGGTTCAGGAATGGAAGAAAGTTGCGGACGAAACGGGGGGAAAAGTGTGCCTCTCCGCCAACAGCGCGCGGAGAGGCAGCCGATCAGATGGCGACCGGGGCTTTAATGGCCGGATGCGGATCGTAACCTTCGATCTCGAAGTCATCAAAGCGATAGTCGAAGATAGACTCCGGCTTGCGCTTGATAATCAGCTTCGGCAGGGCGCGCGGTTCGCGCGTCAGCTGCAGGCGCGTCTGCTCCAGGTGGTTGCTGTACAGATGGGTATCGCCACCGGTCCAGACAAAATCACCCACTTCAAGGTCGCACTGCTGGGCCATCATATGCACCAGCAAAGCGTAGCTGGCGATATTGAACGGCAGGCCGAGGAAGATATCGCAGGAGCGCTGATACAGTTGGCAGGAGAGCTTGCCGTCCGCAACGTAGAACTGGAAGAACGCATGGCACGGGGCCAGCGCCATCTCATCCAGTTCGCCGACATTCCATGCAGAAACGATGATGCGGCGCGAGTCCGGGTCGCTTTTCAGCTGTTCGACCACCTTGCTCAGCTGGTCGATCTGGCGCCCATCCGCTGCCCCCCAGCTGCGCCACTGTTTGCCATAAACCGGCCCGAGGTCACCCTTTTCATCGGCCCACTCGTCCCAGATCGACACCTTATTTTCCTTCAGGTAGGCGATGTTGGTGTCACCGTTAAGGAACCACAGCAGCTCATGAATGATAGAGCGCAAATGGCACTTCTTGGTGGTGACCAGCGGAAAACCGTCCTGCAGATTGAAACGCATCTGATGACCAAAAATCGACAGCGTGCCGGTTCCGGTGCGGTCATTTTTGGGCGTGCCCTGCTCGAGCACGTGCTGCATTAACGCCAGATACTGTTTCATTTTTCCTCACGAACCTGTTGCGCAGGGCGACGACGATACGCCCAGATCATCATAATCACGCCAGCCAGAATCATGGGAACAGAGAGGATCTGCCCCATGCTGATGCCGCTGAACAGGCCCAGCTGCTGGTCCGGCTGACGGAAGAACTCAACAATAATACGGAACGCACCGTAGCCAATCAGGAACAGTCCGGAGACCGCGCCCATTGGGCGAGATTTACGAATAAACACGTTGAGGATGATAAACAGTACCACCCCTTCAAGGATCAGTTCGTACAGCTGCGATGGGTGGCGCGGCAGTACCCCGTAGGTCGACAGCAGCGATTGCCATTCCGGGTGAGTGGTGACCAGCGCGATATCTTCACTGCGAGAGCCTGGGAACAGCATTGCCCACGGCAGGTTCGGGTCGACGCGGCCCCACAGTTCGCCGTTGATAAAGTTACCCAGGCGGCCCGCACCGAGGCCAAAGGGGATCAGCGGAGCGATAAAGTCAGACACCTGGAAGAAGTTACGTTTGGTGCGGTGTGCAAACACCAGCATCACCACGATCACGCCAATCAGACCGCCGTGGAATGACATGCCGCCATCCCAGACTTTGAACAGATACAGCGGGTTATCGAGGAACAGTGGCAGGTTGTAGAACAGCACATAGCCGATACGCCCACCGAGGAATACGCCGAGGAAACCGGCGTACAGCAGGTTTTCCACTTCTTCTTTTTTCCAGCCGCTGCCCGGCTGATTAGCACGGCGCACCGCCAGCCACATCGCGAAAATGAAGCCCACGAGGTACATCAGACCGTACCAGTGCAGAGAGATTGGCCCGACGGAGAAGATCACCGGGTCAAATTGGGGGAAAGCCAGATAGCCGTTATTCATCTTTCACCATTGTTGAAGTCTGTCCAGACAGGCAGCCAATATTGCCAGAGCGTTGCAGGGACGGGCGTACCCCGCCTCTGCATCATTCAGCCTGGGGGCTGCATAAGGCGCGCATCATAGCATAATGCGAATTAGTGCGGCCCCGGCTAACTGTAAACTTTATTAATTGTAGGGTTCAGCAAATCGCGTTTTAGGCGTAATTGTTGCAGCCAGTTTGCCCGCGGACAGCGCACAGGAACCGGAGCGTACACGTAGTACGTGAGGATTCCGAGCACTGCCCAGGGGCAAAATGGCAAATAAAATAGCCTTAAACGTGATTTTAGCGGCCGCCGCGGATCAGACCGCCCAATCCCCTGCGCTCCATAAAGGCCGCCACCATATGGCGCACGTCGCTGGCATGCTGCGCATCCAGGCCACGCTGTGCCAGCGCCTGTGACTCTTCATGGTCGATATGGCGCAGCAGGTATTTCACTCGCGCCACGTTGCGCCCATTCATACTGAGATGGTGATAGCCCATCCCGACCAGCATCACCACGCACATCGGGTCACCGGCCATTTCACCGCACAGGCAGAGTTCAATCCCGGCACGGCGGGTTTCATCGGCAATGGCTTTGAGGGCGCGCAGCATGGCCGGGTGCAGGCTGTCATACAGGCTCGCGACCCGAGTGTTGTTGCGATCGACCGCCAGCAGATACTGGGTCAGATCGTTGGTGCCAACGGAGACAAAATCGACCCGCTGCTTGAGCTGGTCGATCATAAAGATCATCGACGGCACTTCGATCATAATCCCGATGCGCGGCTGTGGGATGGCATAGCCGAGCATCTCTTCCACTTCACGTGCCGCACGATCGATCAGGCGGCGCGCTTCGTCGATCTCATCCAGGCTGGTGATCATCGGCAGCAGTATACTGAGGTTGTCGCTGGCGACGTTTGCGCGCAGCATGGCGCGCAGCTGCACCAGGAAGATCTCGGGCTGATCGAGCGTCAGGCGGATGCCGCGCCAGCCCAGGCACGGGTTCTCTTCGCTGATTGGCATATACGGCAGCTGCTTATCGGCACCGATATCCAGCGTTCGCAGCGTCACCGGCTTGTCGAGGAACAGCTGCAGCATGCCCTGATATTGCGCCACCTGCTCTTCCTCAGACGGGAAGCCGCTCTGCAACATAAACGGGATTTCCGTGCGGTACAGGCCAACGCCGTCGACGCGGCTGCCGAGCTTCTGCTCATGCTCCGCGCTGAGGCCCGCATTGAGCATCACCTTCACCGGCTCGCCGCTTTTCAGCGCGCCCGGCAGAAATACATCATCCTCGGCCAGCTGGCTCAGCTCATTTTCCTGGCTGATCAGCTGCTGATACTCCTGCACCAGCACCGGTTCCGGGTCAACCAGCAGCTCGCCGCGATAGCCGTCGACGATCAGCAGGCGCCCTTTCATCAGCTCCGGCTGAATATCTGCGCCCATCACCGTCGGGATGCCCAGCGCCCGCACCATGATCGCTGCGTGCGAGTTGGCCGCGCCGTCGCGCACCACCACGCCCGCCAGGCGATCGTGCGGCAGCTCTGCCAGCGTGGTCGCCGTCAGCTCATCTGCCACCAGCACAAAACGCGGCGGCCAGCTGTTGGTGCCCTGCATGGTGTCATCGAGGTGAAACAGCAGGCGCTGCCCGAGCACGCGCAGGTCGCCGGAGCGCTCGCGCAGATAGCTGTCCTGCAGGCTGGCGAACTGGGCGGCAAACTTTTCAATCACGGTTTTCACCGCCCACTCCGCCACCGAGCCCGCATCGATCTCAGCCAGCAGATCTTTCTTCAGCCGCGCATCGCTCAGCAGGTGCGAGTAGAGATCGAAGATGGCCGCACTCTCTTTATGCATGCTGGCGGTGAAGCGTTTGCTGTAGCGGCGGAACTCACTGGAGGCTTCGCTGATTGCCATGGCAAGGCGTTCACGCTCGCGCACCGTGTCCAGCGTAGAGGCGGCAGAGACGTTTTCCAGCGAGGGCTGGCTGGAGTCGACCCAGCCTTCCGCCACGGCGACGCCAGGCGCGGCAGCCAGCGCACGAATGCGGGTTTGCCGATACTGCCCAAACAGAGCGTTAAGCTGGGAATGCGAGAGAATGCCCGCCATCTGCGTGGCGAGGGTGACGAGGAACGACTCCTCGCTTTCATCAAACTGGCGGTGCTCGCGCTGCTGAACCACCAGCACGCCAAGGAGCTGGCGGCGGCTGATAATCGGCACGCCAAGGAAGGAGCGGAAACGCTCTTCCTTCACGGAGGGAATATATTTAAAGCTGGGGTGACTCTGCGCATCAGCAAGGTTGATAGGCTCTGCCAGACGACCGACCAGCCCGACGATGCCTTCGTCAAATGCCAGGGCGACCGTGCGCCCACGCGGCTTTTTTAGCCCACGCGTAGCCATCAGGTAGTAGCAGCGGCGATCGTGGTCGGCAAGATAGACCGAGCAGACCTCGGTATCCATCGCCAGACAGATCTCATTAACCAGAATATCCAGCGCCTCGGTAAGCCGGGGCGCTGCCGCCACTTTCTCAACTATTTCGCGCAGCTGTGTGAGCATAATCTACGTGGCTTAACCTCTCTTCCGTCGAAAACCAGGCGTATTCCGCTGAACGGTCGTCTCCTGCAGGGGCATAACCACGCTGGCGAACTCTTTCATCACACGGCGGTAAACATCGCGTTTAAAAGAGACCACCTGGCGAACCGGATACCAGAAACTGACCCAGCGCCAGCCGTCGAACTCCGGCGTGCTGCTGGTCTGCATATTGATATCCGCGTCATTGCACATCAGCTGCAGAAGATACCACTTCTGTTTTTGGCCGATACAAACCGGCTTTGTGTCCCAACGCACCAAACGTTTTGGCAACTTATATCGTAACCAGTTACGGGTAGATGCAAGGATACGAACATCCTTGCGGTTCAAACCGACTTCCTCGAAAAGTTCGCGGTACATCGCCTGCTCCGCCGTCTCGCCAGGGTTAATCCCTCCCTGAGGAAACTGCCAGGAGTGCTGACCATAACGTCTGGCCCACAGCACCTGTCCCTGCCTGTTACAAATTACGATACCAACATTCGGGCGGTAGCCATCATCATCGATCACCGGACTACCTCAAACTAAAACTGGATGTTCTGATTGTTTCATACTCCTTACAGACGGTAAACCACTGCTTTCAGGCGATGTGTGGCGCTGCAGCTGGGATAACTCGTCCTTTAAAGCAAAGTTATAAACAGAAAGCGGGTTAAAAAGGCGATCTTATTCACGTTTTCTGTGGATAGCTTTGTGCAGAACTCTGTTAACAGGTGGGGAAAACTTTATTACCGGCAAAACTCACCCGCGATTCAACTCAGAATAAACCCATATTAATCATCATCTTTAGAGGTTAGTCACAGCTTTTACCTGGGTTGTCATGCTGCTGTCATCAGCGCAGGATCGCCAGCTGATGAAAGATCGCACACTTAGAACGTTATCCACAGAATATGCCGATTAGTTAGGCTGTATAACGGCTAAAGCGGGTAAAAAACCCTGCGTCAAGGCTGTAAATCGAAACAGTATTATCAAAAAGGGCAAGTTATCCCACTTTTCTGTGGATAACTACCCGGGGGAACCTGTTCATTGTCGGTGACAACCCGGGTAAAACCCCTGGGAGCTGCGATTTTTCCTGCGGGCGAGAGAATAAAAAAACACGATTTATCATGCTATTATTAGCGTTTTCCCCAGCCTGAAATCTTTCTCTGGCTGTGTGTGCAAATGGCGTCTATTTTTTGAACAAAATCCGGAAGTTATTATGACTGGCGATCTTAACCTTATCCCTCCCCCAGAAAATGAAGCCGAACTGTTGGCGCGCGCTTCTGCGCTGGCGGGCTATACGCTGGGAGAACTGGCGCTGCGGATTGCGCTACCGATCCCGCGCGATCTCAAGCGCGATAAGGGCTGGGTGGGGATGCTGCTGGAGCGCTATCTCGGCGCCAGCGCGGGCAGTAAGCCGCAGCAGGACTTCGCGGAGATTGGCGTGGAGCTGAAAACAATTCCCGTAGATGCCGCTGGTCGGCCGCTGGAAACCACCTTTGTCTGCGTGGCGCCGCTGACCGGCAACAGCGGCGTTACCTGGCTTAACAGCCACGTGCGCCACAAGCTGCATCGGGTGCTGTGGGTGCCGGTAGAGGGCGATCGGGCGATCCCGCTTGAGCATCGCCATGTCGGCGCACCGCTGCTGTGGAGCCCGAATGAGGAAGAAGAGCGCCAGCTGCAGCGCGACTGGGAGGAGCTGATGGATATGATCGTGCTGGGCCAGGTGGAGCAGATCACCGCGCGCCACGGCGAAGTGCTGCAGATCCGCCCAAAAGCCGCCAACAGTAAAGCGCTGACGGAAGGCATCGGTCAGCACGGGCAGCCGATTATGACCCTGCCGCGCGGCTTCTATTTAAAGAAAAGCTTTACCGCCCCGCTGCTTGCCCGCCATTTCCTGCTTTAAAAGTAGTTCCGCAATAGTCAACCTTGCGTATAATCGCCGTTTAGCTTTCGTTTAAGTTTAAGGGTTCACATTTTATGTTTGAATGGATTGCCGATCCTAATGCCTGGTTAGCGTTGGGTACGCTGACGATCCTCGAAATTGTCCTCGGGATCGATAACATTATTTTCCTCTCTCTGGTCGTCGCCAAACTACCTAAGCATCAGCAGAATGCCGCCCGCCGTATTGGCCTGGCCGGCGCAATGCTGATGCGCCTTGGCCTGCTGGCCTCTATTGCCTGGGTTATTCGCCTGACCGATCCGCTGTTCACGCTGATGGACCATGCCTTCTCAGCGCGTGACCTGATCCTGCTATTCGGCGGGCTGTTCCTGCTGTGGAAGTCGAGCATGGAGATCCACGAAAGTATCGAAGGCGGCGAAGGCGAGCATAAAACCAACGTGCACTCCTTTGCCGGGGCTATCGTACAGATTATGGTGCTGGATATTATCTTCAGCCTCGACTCGGTGATTACCGCCGTAGGCCTGTCCGATCACCTGATTATTATGATGGCTGCCGTCGTGATTGCTGTGCTGGTGATGATGTTTGCCGCCCGCGCAATTGGTGATTTTGTCGATCGCCACCCGTCGGTGAAAATGCTGGCGCTGGCGTTCTTAATCCTCGTTGGCTTCACGCTGATGCTGGAGAGCTTTAACATTCATATTCCTAAAGGCTACATCTATTTCGCCATGTTCTTCTCGATGTCGGTAGAGTGCCTCAATCTGTTACGCAATAAGAAGCAGCCCGCGTAAATCGCCATTATCCCGCAGGTAAACTCTGCGGGATAAGTCAATGGCCTGATGTGCGTCAGCTATACTTTCGGACTCATGCGATTATCGGCACCGGGAAAATAGTTTATTACTGGGCTAAAGTGAGAGAAATGAAAGCGTAACGGAGACGAATATGAAGGTTATTTTTGGCGCAGCGGTGCTGGGCCTGGCAGTTTTAGTCAGCGGTTGCAGCAGTGATTATGTGATGGCAACCAAAGACGGTACGATGATTATGACTGACGGTAAGCCGCAGATTGATAAAGAGACCGGGCTGGTGAAATACACTGATGGTTCTGGCCACGAGAAGCAGATCAACGGTGATGAAGTCTCCTCCATCGTTGAGCGTTAAGTTATGCAATGCCACCTGGTCCTGCGCGGTTAAAGGTGGCTCTCTGGCGCATTTCCCGATAAATCCCCTCTTCCCCCACCAGGCCTGCGCGGTTATAGTCAAAAACCGGGTTTCGGCGCGTCAGCGCTTACCTGAGGCAGAAAGCACTCTGTTGCGGACGAAGCTGATGTCCCTGACCATTTAATAATGAAAAAGGAAGCCGGCAATGCATTATCACCGTATCCCTCACAGCACCCTGGAAGTCAGTTCTCTGGGGTTGGGCACCATGACGTTTGGTGAGCAAAACAGCGAAGCCGACGCCCATGCACAACTGGATTTAGCACTCAGCCGCGGCATCAATCTGATCGATACCGCCGAAATGTACCCGGTGCCACCGCGCCCGGAAACGCAGGGCCTGACCGAGTCTTACATTGGCAGCTGGCTGAAAGCCCGCGGCAACCGCGACAAAGTGGTGCTGGCGTCGAAAGTGGCTGGCCCGGTGCGCGGCGCCGATGCGTCAATCCGCCCAAACCAGGCGCTGGACCGCAAAAATATTCGTGCCGCGCTGGACGCCAGCCTGAAGCGTCTGAACACCGATTATCTCGATCTCTATCAGCTGCACTGGCCGCAGCGCCAGACCAACTATTTTGGCAAGCTGAACTATCAGTACAGCGATAACGCCGCCACCGTCACGCTGCTGGAAACCCTGGAAGCACTGACCGAGCAGGTGCGCGCCGGTAAAATTCGTTACATCGGCGTGTCGAATGAAACACCGTGGGGCGTTATGCGCTACCTGCAGCTGGCAGAGAAACACGAGCTGCCGCGTATTGTCAGCATTCAGAACCCCTACAGCCTGCTGAACCGCAGTTTTGAAGTGGGCCTGGCGGAGATCAGCCATCACGAAGGCGTTGAGCTACTGGCCTATTCAAGCCTGGCGTTTGGGGTGCTGAGCGGAAAATATCTTAACGGGGCCAAACCGGCCGGGGCGCGCAATACGCTGTTCAGCCGCTTTACCCGCTACAGCGGCGAGCAGTCTGAGCAGGCCGTGGCGGAGTATGTCGCGCTGGCGCAAAAACACGGACTGGATCCGTCGCAGATGGCACTGGCCTTTGTGCGCCAGCAGCCGTTTGTTGCCAGTACGCTGCTGGGGGCCACCACGCTGGAGCAGTTGAAAATTAATATCGACAGCTATGACGTCACGCTGAATGAGGATGTGATGGAAGGGCTGGAAGCGATTCATCGCCGATACACTTACCCGGCGCCATAATTCCCCGTTCGTCAGTAACAAGGGCCGATCGAAAAAAATGATCGGCCCCTACAGAACCAGGTCAGATACTTTAGTATTGCTGAACGCGTTTAGCGCTCTGCTGCACGCGCTGCTTCCAGTCTGGCGTCTCCTCTTCGACCATCTGCCATATCATTTTACGGGCCTCTGCCGTCACGTTAGCCGGCGCGGTTTTTGGCGTGCCGCTGTTATAAGGCGGATGCGGATCGTACTGCACCAGCAGCTGGGCAAATTCGGCGCTCTCTCTGCCCATCAGCGTGTCGCTCAGGGTGAGGCCAAAATCGATACCCGCGGTGACGCCGCCGCCGGAAATACGGTTACGGTCAATCACCACCCGCTCATCTAGCGGGATGGCGCCAAACGGCTTGAGATCGTCAATCATCGACCAGTGCGTCGTCGCCTTGTAGCCCTTCATCAGCCCGGCAGCGGCCAGCAGAATCGACCCGGTGCAGACGCTGGTCACCCACTCCGCTTTACTGCCTACTTTGTGCATCCAGTCGAGCATCTTAGTGTCATGAAGATGGGCGTAAGGATTGCCGGTGCCGGTCACGCACAGAATATCGACCTGCTTCAGCCGATCAAAGGTGGTGGTGGGTAAAAACTGCAGAAAGGAGAGCTCAGTACTCAGCGGCTGTAAATCATGCGCGACAAATTCTACGTTCAGATGCGGGTTTCTCAGCACGGTGGCCGGGCCGACCAGATCCAGCGGCGTCATCCCCGGGTAGAGCACAAATGCCAGCGTTGGCTTACCCGACTTATCCTTCACCGGCAGAGCTGGCTGCGGTTGCGGAGTACTGGCTAACAGCGAGGTGCTGGCACCGGCCCCGATGCCTGAGGCAATCAGCGCCAGGGCAGATTTAGCAATAAATTCCCTTCTTTCCATGTCCGTTTCTCCATAAAGACAGTGATACTGATGCGTCATGAGTGACGCCGCGTCACTTTATCGCAGAGAAGGGATCTTCAGAAAGCGGAATGAGTGGGAAGTTGTGCGCTTTAATCAGCAAAACGGGCCTTTCGGCCCGTTGATGTTATACCCGGCGTTTTTGTGCCAGCTGCCAGCCCCAGAGTACCGCAATGGCAATAGCAAACAGCGCGCCGAAGCCGACCCCGGTGGCAACCGGCGGCGCGCCCAGCTTGATCGCCAGCGAGTAAAGGCCGAGCATCAGCAGCATCGCGGTGTTCTCACCGAGGTTCTGCACCGCAATCGCATTGCCCGCCCCGACGCTCTCTTTACCGCGCATCTGCAGCAGCGCATTGAGCGGCACCACGAAGAATCCGCCGAGCATGCCGATAATCACCAGCAGCACGTAAGCATTGATCGCCTGATGCTGCAGCGAGAAGGCGACGACGGCCACACCGATCAACACCCCGGCAGGCATACAGCGGCCGACCGTTTTCAGCGTCACCAGCTTCGCGGCCGCAATCGCACCGATAACAATCCCTATCGCCACCATCGCATTCAGCAGCGTCGGCGTTTTATTATCGGTTATCCCCAGCGCCACCGGCACCCACAGCACCAGCAGGAAGCGCAGCGTGACGCCCGCGCCCCAGAACAGGCTGGTTCCGACCAGCGAGAAGCGCGTCTGGCCGTCGCGCCACAGCACGCGGCAGGCGTTGAAGAAGCTGGCCGACATCTGTTTCGGGTGCCAGGACTGGCCGCCGCGCGCCGCCGCCAGTTTCGGGATCAGCAGGTTAGCCGCTACCGCCAGGCCGTAGGCCAGCACGCAGGCCACCAGCGCCCCGGTCAGATTCCAGTCGGCGAGGAAGCCGCCCGCCACTGAACCCAGCAGGATCGCGGCGATGGTCGAAGACTCCATCAGCCCGTTGGCTTTTACCAGCGTTTCTCCGTCGGTCAGCTCGCCGAGAATGCCGTATTTCGCCGGGGAGTAAGCCGCAGCGCCAATGCCCACCAGGCTGTAGCCGAGGAACGGATCCAGCCCCACGCAGATGGTCAGCGCCCCCAGCAGCTTTAGCCCGTTGGCGAACATCATCACCCGTCCTTTAGCGTAGCTGTCCGCCAGCTGGCCGACGAACGGCGCGAGGATAATATAGGTAGCGACAAACACCATCTGTAATATCGGCTGGCTCCAGTCCGGATAGACCTGCTGTTTTAGCACCGCAAGGGTGGCAAACAGCAGCGCGTTATCGCCAAATGCTGACAGGAACTGGGCGGCGATCACCGCCATCATGCCTTTCGACATCAGCGGTTTAGCACCAGCAACTTCACTCTTCATGTTGTGCCTCTGGCTTTTCTGCCATTTCGCGCAGGGTGACAAAGTCCGGTTTCCCGCTGCCGAGCAGCGGCAGCTGTTTCAGCACGCGGATATCACGCGGTATCGCCAGCTCCGGGCTGCCCAGCTCGCGGGCGGCGCGGGTCAGCTGTTCACGCGTCAGTTCAGTATCGGTGGTAAACAGCACCAGCGCCTCGCCGCGATTACCGTCCGGCTTGATGGTTGCCGCATGCTGTTTTTCAGCGGACGCTTTCAGCGCGATCAGCTCGACGCTCTCCAGTGAGACCATCTCACCTGCGATTTTAGCAAAGCGCTTCACGCGCCCCTGTATCTGGCAGAAGCCGCCTTCGTCAAAGCTGACGATATCGCCGGTGTCATACCAGCCCGCTTCCATCTGCCCTTCGCCATTATCCGCCGCCGGCGCTTCCAGCACGCCCGGGCGTTCTACACGCAGGTAACCTTTCATAATGTTCGGGCCGCGCAGCTGGAGCTGGCCGCCATTTTCAATACCCGGAACCGAGATCAGGCGTGAATCCATCCCCGGGAGAATGCGCCCGACCGTGTGGGATTTTGCTGCCATCGGCACATTAATCGCCACCACTGGCGCGCACTCGGTAACGCCATAACCTTCGAGAATACGAATGCCGTACTTCTCCATCCACAGTTCACGCGTGGTATTTTGCAGCTTCTCAGCGCCGGCAACCACGTAGCGCAGGCGGGCGAAATCATACGGGTTGGCAAAGCGCGCGTAGTTGTTAAGGAAGGTCGAGGTGCCGAACAGCACGGTGCAGTTACGGTCATAGACCAGTTCAGGCACAATGCGGTAATGCAGCGGGCTGGGGTAGAGAAACACCTGCGCCCCGGTCATCAGCGGGGTAAACAGGCCCACGGTCAGGCCGAAGGCGTGGAACAGCGGCAGCGCGGACATAAAGCGGTCACGCGGGGTAAAGTCCGCCACGGTACGGATCTGCTCAACGTTAGCCAGCAGGCTCTTGTGTGAGTGCACCACGCCTTTCGGATGGCCTTCTGACCCCGAGGTGAACAGCACCATGGCTGCATCCTCCGGCTGCTGCACCACTTCCGCTCTGGACGGCATCAGCAGATGACGCAGCACCCACAGTTTGTCCTGCGTGGTGACGGTATCTTTCAGATCTTCGAGGTAGATCCATTTTACCTGGGTGATGCCTTCCGGCAGGTGCCACAGCTTGCCTTTGTCGAGGAACTGGCGCGAGGTGAAGACGGTTTTTACTTCAGCGGCGGTCAGCGCGCTGGTCAGCCCTTTCACCCCGGCGGTGTAGTTGAGCATCGCCGGAATTCGCCCGCGCAGCGATGCGCCCAGGATCGCCGCCGCGGTGACGGTGGCATTGGGCAGCAGCAGGCCGACATATTCGCCCTGGCGGGTGTAGCGCTCCAGAATGCGCCCGACGCCGAGCGCTTTTTTCAGCAGCCCGGTGTAGCTGTCAGGTTTGAAGCTGACGTCTTCAATGCAGGGCTTGAACAGGCCGTAGCGGGTGCGCGCCGCGAGAAATGCCTGATACAGCGTCTCACGCGGGCGCACCGCCATGCGTGCTTCCATCATAATGTGCTGCAGATGCTCGCCTGCCAGCTTGCGGCGGTCGCGCGCGCGCGGCGCATCCGGCATCGGAATGACGGTAGCGGGCAGCACGGTGAGGGTAATACGCGGGAACAGGCGGCGTTTAAACACCCCGGCCAGGCGGCCAAACGGCGAGAATTCGGCCCCTTCAATACGCATCGGCACCACGGTCGCCTGCGATTTGGCCGCGACGAACGCTGCACCGTCGTAGATTTTCATCAGGGAGCCGGTGACGGTGATACGTCCTTCCGGGAAGATCACCACCGGGCGCCCCTGGGCAACCAGCTTCACCAGATGTTTTAACGCCATCGGCTTCGTCGGGTCGAGCGGCACAAAGTCAATCAGCGAGCGCAGCGCGCGCATGTACCACTGTTCGCTGATCGAGGAATATACGGCAAAGACCGGCTTTACCGGCAGAAAGACCGCCAGCAGGATGCCGTCAATAAACGACATATGGTTGGGGGTGATGATCACCTTCTCTTTATATAACCCAGAGAGGTCGCCGTTCAGGCGCGTGCGGAACAGCACCCGCAACAGAAAACGCAGTACGGAAAACAGCATGTCTTGTCCTTTCTCGCTGCAATAAACTGGGTTAACGATGCAGGAAAGGTGCGGACAACTCAATATTTATTAAGGAATTGGTGCGGTGATGACGTGTAGGGGTCGACCTTCTTTTCCGGTCGACCCGTGCAGCCAGTTACGGGCGGACCGGAAAAAAAGGTCCGCCCCTACAGAACTTCGATGAGAAATAACCCATATATACTCTGTTAAGCATCAAGTAACCGACCCTACATTTTATCTGACCAGCCGCCGCCGAGCGCCACGATCAGCTTCACGCTGGTGACCCACTGGGTGCTTTGCAGCGTCAGCAGGCTCTGCTGCTGGCTAAGGCTGGTGTTTTCGGTGCTGGCAACGTCGAGATAGTCGATCATCCCGGCCTGATACTGATTATAGGTGACGCGGGCGGACTCCTGCGCCGATGCTGCCGCCCGCTGCTGCGCCTGCATTTCCGCCGCAAAAGTGTGCAGCTCCACCAGATAGTTTTCCACCTCTTCGAAGCCGGACAGCACCGTCTGCCGATAGCTGGCCACGTCAGCGTCATAGGCAGCCCGCGCCTGTTCAACTTTCGCCGAGGTGGCGCCAAAGTCGAGCAGCGTCCCGCTCAACTCCGGCCCCAGCGACCAGACGCGGTTCGGCAGGGAGATCAGGTGGCTAAAGGTCGAGCTGCTGTAGCCGCCGCTGGCGCTGAGCGTCAGGTCGGGATAGTAACCGGCAATCGCCACGCCAATCGCCGCATTGGCGGCGGCCACGGTGCGCTCGGCCTGGGCGATATCCGGGCGGCGCTGCAGCAGATCCGCCGGTAACGCCTGCGGAATAGCGGGCAGCGTGGCCTGCAGCGGTGCCACCGCCAGGCTGAACGCCGCCGGGGTTTGGCCGATCAGCACCGCAATGGCGTGCTCCAGCTGCGCGCGCTGCCAGCTGAGATCGAGCGCCGAGGCGCCGGCGCTCTCCAACTGCGTTTCCGCCTGCGCCAGCGTGCCGCGCGATTCGCTGCCCGCCTGGTATTTGTTGTTGATCACCGTCAGGTAGCGCTGATAGGCCTCAACGCTTTTCTGGTACAGGGCGATGCGCTGGTCGAGAATGCGCAGCTGGAAATAGTCCTGTGCCAGCGTCGACTGCGCGCTGAGGGTAATGTTGGCAAGCTCCGCCGCACTGGCATCGGCGCTGGCCCGGTTCTCCTCCAGCGTGCGGCGCAGTTTGCCCCAGATATCCAGCTCCCAGGACGCGGACGCCTGCAGCGAATGGCTGTTGCTGATGGATTTGCCTGTTTCACTGCTGCTGGCGGTGCCGCTGCGCGTCGAGCTGCCGCTGCCGGTAACGCTCGGCAACAGATTGCTGCGCGACTCCGAGGCCAGCGCCAGCGCCTGGCGATACTGCGCTTCATACTGCGCCACATTCTGGTTGGAGACCTGCACCTGACGCAGCAGGCCATCGAGCGTGGAGTCGCGATAGACCGCCCACCACGCGCCTTTGCTGGCCTGGTCCTGCGGAGTAGCCTGCTGCCAGCCCTGCGCTTCTTTATAGTGCAGCGCGCCCGGCGCACTCGGGCGCTGGTAGTCCGGGCCAACGGCACAGCCACCCATCAGCAGAGCGAGCGCAACGGGCAGGGTTTTCATCATCATTTTCATCGGATTATTCAGCCTGACGCAGGCGCTGCCACTGGCGTTGAGTGGCGCGACTGACGCGATCAAGATAGAGGTAAACCACCGGGGTGGTGAACAGGGTTAATAGCTGGCTGAGCGCCAGGCCACCGGCAATCGCCAGCCCCAGCGGGCTGCGCAGATCGGCATCGCCGCCGCTGCCGAGCGCCAGCGGCAGCGCGCCGAAGAAGGCGGCCAGCGTGGTCATCATAATCGGGCGGAAACGCATCAGGCAGGCCTGGGTAATCGCCTGCTGCGGGCTCATGCCCTGCTGGCGTTCGGCGGCCAGCGCAAAGTCGATCATCATAATGGCGTTCTTCTTCACAATGCCGATCAGCAGCAGAATACCGATCAGCGCAATCACCGTCAGCTCGGTGCCGGTCAGCAGCATCAGCAGCAGCGCGCCGACCCCGGCGGACGGCAGCGTGGAGAGGATGGTCAGCGGATGGATGTAGCTCTCATACAGCATGCCCAGCACGATATACACCGCCGCCAGCGCTGCCAGAATCAGCCACGGCATAGAGGCGCTCAGCTCGGTAAACGCCTGCGCGGTTCCGGCAAAGCCCGCCTGCACGTTGTCCGGCAGGCCGATTTTCGCCATCGCCGTTTTCACCGCCGCCTGCGCCTGCTCCAGCGATACGCCATCCTGCAGGTTGAAGGCGATGGTGCTGGTGGCCGACTGCCCCTGATGGTTTACCGACAAGGGCGCGTTAGCCCCGCTGAAGCTGGCGAAGGCGGAGAGCGGAATGCGATCGCCGCTGTCGTTAATCACAAACAGCTTATTCAGCGTCTGCGGGTCACGCGTCCATTCACCGCTGAGCGACATCACCACGTGGTACTGATTCAGCGTTTTATACAGCGTGGCGACCTGGCGCTGGCTGAAGGCGTTGTTCAGCATATCGTCGAGCATCTGCACGTTGACGCCGAGGCGAGTGGCGCGATCGCGATCGATGTTGATCATCACCTCTTGGCCGCCGGTCTGCGAATCTGAATCGACGCTGGTCAGCAGCGGGATCGCCTCCAGCGCCGCTTTGACCTTCGGCGTCCAGACGCGCAGCGTGTCGAGATCGTCGGCCTGCAGGCTGTACTGATACGAGGCGTTGGCGCTGCGCCCGCCGATATGGATATCCTGCGCCGCCATCAGAAACAGCTGCACCCCGGGCACGCTGCTCATTTTGCCGCTCAGGCGGTTGGCGACTTCGCTGGCGTTGGCGTCACGCTGGTCGAAGTCCTTCAGATGCACGAAGAACATCGCGGTATTGCGCGAACCGAATGCCCCGCTGCCCATCGACGACATCACGCCATCCACCGCCGGATCCTTTTCGATCATTGCGGCAAAGGCTTTCACCTTTGGCTCCATCGCCTGGAAGGAGACATTCTGATCGGCTCGCATCATGCCCATCAGCAGGCCGGTATCCTGATTAGGGAAAAACCCCTTCTGCACCACCGCATAGAGAAACAGGTTGAGCACCACGGTAAGCAGCAGGCTAAACAGCGTCAGGCGCTGGTGGCGCATCACCCACGCCAGCGCCGCCGCATAGCTGGACAGCAGGCGATTAAGGCCGTTTTCTATCCACTGGTAAAGAGGATGTGGCCGCTTTGTCACCTGCGGTTTACGCTTCAGCAGGCGCGAACAGAGCATCGGCGTCAGGCTGAGCGACACCACCATTGAGATAATCAGTGAGCTAGTCAGCGTGACCGCGAACTCGCGGAACAGGCGACCAACAATGCTGCCCATCAGCAGGATCGGGATAAACACCGCAATCAGCGACAGAGTCATCGACAGCACGGTAAAGCTGACCTCCTGCGCGCCTTTAATCGATGCACGTACCGGGCTCAGCCCCTGTTCGATATAGCGGGTGATGTTCTCCAGCACCACGATGGCGTCATCGACCACAAAGCCGGTGGCGATAATCAGCGCCATCAGCGACAGGTTATCCAGGCTATAGCCGAGCAGATACATCACCGCGCAGGTGCCGACCAGCGACACCGGCAATGCCAGCGCCGGGATCGCCAGCGCCCGCACGTCGCGCAGGAAAACAAACACCACGCCAATCACCAGCAGCATGGCGATCAGCAGCGTCTCTTCGGTGTCGTACAGCGAGGCGCGCACGTTGGGGCCGCGATCCACCACGATGGTCAGCCTGACGTCGGCGGGCAGCGCTTTCTCAATCTGCGGCAGCTGCGCTTTAATGCCGTCGATGGTCTCCAGCATGTTGGCCCCGGCGGAGCGCGTTACGCCAATGGTCACTGACGGCGAGCCGTTATAGAAACCGGCGCTGTAGTTATCCTCCACCGCGTCATAGACTTTCGCCACGTCGCTTAAGCGAATAGCGCGCCCGTTGCTGTAGCTCACCACCAGGTCACGATACTGCTGCGCCTGCTCCAGCTGGCCGTTGCCGTCAACCATCCACGACTGGGTTTTCCCTTCCAGCATTCCCTTAGGCAGATTGGTGGTGCTGTTGGCCACCGCTGCACGCACCGTATCCAGTGAGATACCGGCCTGGCTAAGCCGCTGCGGCTGCAGGTCGATGCGCACGGCGGGCAGCGCGCTGCCGCGCAGCGAGACCTCCCCGACCCCATTCACCTGGGCAACCTTCTGTTTGATCTTGCTGTCGGCAAGGTCATACAGCTCGGCGCTGGTGCGGGTGGTGGACGAGAGCGCCATCATCACTATCGGCGCGTCGGACGGGTTGGCTTTCTGGTAGGTCGGCAGCGACGGCATGCTGCTCGGCAGCAGGCTGCGCGAGGCGTTAATCGCCGCCTGCACGTCGCGCGCCGCGCCGTTGATATCGCGGCTCAGCGCAAACTGCAGGATGATATTGGTGGAGCCCTGCGAGCTTTCCGAGGTCATCTCGCTAATGCCGGCAATCTGCCCCAGCGCGCGCTCCAGCGGGGTAGCGACGGTGGCCGCCATGGTTTCCGGGCTGGCGCCGGGCAGGCTTGCCGACACCATAATGGTCGGAAAGTCCACCGTCGGCAGCGGTGCGACCGGCAGCAGGCGGTAGCCGAGCGCCCCCAGCAGCAGGATCCCCAGCGTCAGCAGCAGCGTGGCAACCGGGCGGAAAATAAACAGGCGCGTGATACTCATTCGCGCCCCCGCGCGGCGCGGCGGCGCAGAGCGCGTCTGGCGCGCTGCGACATGCCGTCAAACCACAGATAGATCACCGGGGTGGAGAACAGCGTCAGCAGCTGGCTGAAGATCAGCCCGCCGACGATCACCAGCCCCAGCGGCTGGCGCAGTTCGGCTCCGGAACCGGAAGCCAGCATCAGCGGCAGCGCCCCAAGCAGCGCGGCCATGGTGGTCATCAGGATCGGCCGAAAGCGCAGCAGGCACGCCTGGTGAATCGCCTCACGCGGGCTGAGGTGCTGCTTATTCTCCGCCTCCAGCGCAAAGTCGATCATCATAATGGCGTTCTTTTTCACGATGCCGATCAGCAGGATCACCCCAATCAGCGCGATCAGGCTGAATTCGGTATCCGCCAGCAGCAGCGTCAGCAGCGCGCCGACCGCCGCCGAGGGCAGCGTCGAAAGAATGGTCACCGGGTGGATAAAGCTCTCGTAGAGAATGCCCAGCACCACATACATGGTGAGCAGCGCGGCGAGGATCAGCCACAGCGTATTGCCGGTGGCGTTCTGGAATGCGGCGCTCTCGCCCTGGTAGCGCAGCGTAATGGATGACGGCTGCGCCAGCGCGGCGCTGACCTCGCTAATCGCCTGCTGCGCCTGCTCCAGCGAGTAGCCCTCATTCAGGTTGAACGACACGTTGACCGCCGGGAACTGATTGAGGCGCATATGGACCAGCGAGCCGGTGCGCAGATGGATGGCGGCCACCGAAGTCAGGCGCACCATGCCGGTGGTGGTCGTGGCGGTCGCGCTGCTGGAACTGCTGCTGGTTGATGTAGAGAGGGTAGCGCTGCTGGCGCTGGTCGAACTGCTGCCGGACGGCTGAAGCCAGACATCGTCAAACGACGCCGGGGAGCGCTGGAACCTTGGCGCCACCTCCAGCACCACGCGATACTGATTCGACTGGGTAAAGATGGTCGAAATCAGCCGCTGGCCGAAGGCGTTATACAGCGCGGTATCAACATCGGCGGCGGTAATGCCGTAGCGCGCGGCGGCATCGCGGTTCAGCTCGACCCAGGCCACTTGCCCCTGGTCCTGCAGGTCGCTGACCACGGAACTGAACTCCGGGCGCTGCTGCAGCGCGCTGACCAGCTTCGGCGACCACGTCACCAGGGTTTCGCTGTCGGCGTCGTCGAGGCTGAACTGGTAGCGGTCCGGCGTGACCCGATCGTTGACCGTGAGATCCTGTGCCGACTGCATATAGAGCTGAATGCCCGGCACGCTGGCGCTGGCCTGCTGCAGCTGTTTGATCACGGCATCGGCGCGCTCGTCACGATCCGCAAAAGATTTAAGGTTGATCTGCATACGGCCGCTGTTGAGGCTGGTGTTACTGCCGTCAATGCCGACGGTAGAGGAGAGGCTTTCAACCGCCGGATTTTTCAGGATCTCCGCTGCCAGCTGCTGCTGACGGCGCGACATCTCCTTAAACGACACATCCTGCGACGCCACGGTAACCCCCTGGATCAGCCCGGTATCCTGCGCCGGGAAGAAGCCTTTCGGGATCGCCACGTACAGCAGCACGGTAAACACCAGCGTGGCCAGCGCGACACAGAGCGTGAGCCGCTGATGGTTCAGCACGATGGTCAGCAGGCGGTCGTAACCGGCCACCAGCTTATCGAAGAACTGCCCGCCCTTGCGGTAAAAGCGCGACTGGCGCTCCTCGGGGATGTGGCGCAGCAGGTAGGCACACAGCATCGGCGTCAGGGTCAGCGACACCAGCATCGAGACGAAGATCGACACCGCCAGGGTGATGGCAAATTCGCGGAACAGCCGCCCGACGACATCCCCCATAAACAGCAGCGGGATCAGCACCGCAATCAGCGAGAAAGTCAGGGAGATAATGGTGAAGCCAATCTGCGCCGAGCCTTTTAGCGCCGCTTCCATCGGGGTTTCGCCCTGCTCAAGACGACGGGAGATGTTCTCCACCACCACAATCGCATCGTCGATGACAAAGCCGGTGGCAATGGTCAGCGCCATCAGCGAGAGGTTATTCAGGCTGAAGCCCGCCAGGTACATCACGCCAAAGGTGCCGACCAGCGACAGCGGCACCGCAAGGCTGGGGATCAGCGTCGCCGCCACGTTGCGCAGGAACAGGAAAGTCACCATCACCACCAGGCCAATCGACAGCATCAGCTCAAACTGTACGTCGCCGATCGAGGCGCGAATCGTCTGGGTGCGGTCGGAGAGTATCGTCATTTTCACCCCGTCCGGCAGCGCAGCCTGCAGGGCCGGCAGCTGGGCTTTGATGCTGTCCACCACCGAAATCACGTTGGCACCGGGCTGGCGCTGTACGCTGATAACAATCGCCGGGCTGTTGTTCGCCCACGCCGACTGCCAGGTGTTTTCCGCCGCCTCTTCAATGTGCGCCACGTCGCGCAGGCGCAGCGCCGACCCATTTTTATAAGTGAGGATCAGATTGCCGTACTCGGCGGCGGTGCGCAGCTGGTCGTTGGCGTCGATGGTGACCGAGTGAAACTGGCCGTCGAAGCCGCCCTTTGAACCGTTAACGTTGCTGTTGCTGACCAGGGTGTTAACGTCTTCCAGCGTCAGGCCGTGCGCCGCCAGCGCCTTCGGATCCATCTGCACGCGGATAGCGGGTTGATGCCCGCCCGCCAGCGTGACCATGCCAACGCCGGAGATCTGCGACAGCTTCAGCGCAATACGGGTGTTCACCAGATCCTGCACTTTGGTCAGCGGCAGCGTGTCCGAACTGGCCGCGAGAGCGATCACCGCGCTGTCCGCCGGATTCACCTTTTTATAGGTTGGCGGATTGGGCAGATCGGTCGGCAACAGGCTGTCGGCGGCATTGATCGCCGCCTGCACTTCCTGCTCCGCGACGTCGAGCGACAGGTCGAGGGAGAACTTCAGCGCAATTACCGAAGAGCCGCTGGAGCTGCTGGAGGACATCTGGCTAAGGCCCGACATCTGCCCGAGCTGGCGTTCCAGCGGCGCGGTGACCGAGGAGGCCATCACGTCCGAGCTGGCGCCGGGATAAAGCGTGGTGACCTGTATCGTCGGATAATCCACCTGCGGCAGCGCCGAGGTCGACAGCATGCGGTAAGCGAAAATCCCGGAGAGCAGCACGGCCACCATCAGCAGGATAGTGGCTACCGGGCGGGCGATAAAAATGCGTGACGGATTCATGGTGCTGTCTTACTGCCGGCCGCGCTCTGCACCTCTTCGGCAGAGACCACCGAGACTTTGCTGCCGTTGGTCAGGCGATCGATCCCTTCCGTAACGACCTGCTCGCCGGCCGTCACCCCTGCGAGGATCGCCTGCTGGCTGTCACCAAACGCCGGGCCAGTGTTCACCGCCCTGCGCGTCACGCTGTGGTCTTTATTGACCACCCAGACAAAGCTGCCATCGCTGCTGAGCTGCAGTGCCTGAGCCGGGATGACCATCGCCTGTTTCAGCGTGCCGGTTTGCAGGCGCAGATTGACAAACTGATTGGGATAGAGCGCCTCATCCTGATTGGCAAACAGCGCTTTTAGCTCCACGCTACCGGTACTGGTATCGATCTGGTTGCTGATAAACTGCACCTCCCCCTGCCCCAGCTCGCTGCTGCCCTGCTGGTCAAACGCGGTGGCGGGCAGGCTCTGGTCGTGGTGCAGCGCTTTAAGCAACGACGGGATATGGCTTTGCGGCACGCTAAAGGTCACCGCGGCAGGCTGGGTCTGGGTAATGGTGACTAACCCGGTAGTGGAGCTGCTCTGCACCATGTTACCGGCATCGACCAACCGCAGGCCGACGCGCCCGCCGATCGGGGCGGTGATGCGCGCATACTCAATGTTAAGCTTTGCCGCATCAATCTGTGCCAGATCGGCTTTCACCGCCCCGCTGTACTGGCCGACGGTGGCCGTTTGCGTGTCGAGATCCTGGCGCGCCAGCGAGTCCTGGGCAAACAGTTTCTGGTAGCGCGCCAGCGTCAGCTGGGCACTTTTCAGCAGCGCCTGATTCTGGTTAAGGTCGCCCTGATACTGCGCCAGCGTGGCCTGGTAGCTGCGCGGATCAATCTGCGCCAGCAGCTGCCCGGCGCTGACTTTCTGCCCCTCTTTGAAGTAAACGTGCGTCAGCTGCCCGTCAACGCGGCTGGTCACGGTGACCGTGGCGTTGGGGATGACAGTGCCAAGCGCCGTCAGATAGATGGGCACATCAGCCTGCGTGACCTCGCCGGTGTGCACCGGCGTCGTCATCCCCGCCATCATCGGGCCTGCACTGCCGGGCCCGCCCGGCCCTTTCATGCCGCCATGCGCGCCCGCTGCGGAATGAGCCGGCCAGAAGCGCCAGACCAGGCCTGCGACAAGCAATAGCAAAATAACGCAGAGGATGATATTACGCCGGGAGTGCGGCTTTTTCGGGCGGTTCGCGGTCATGAGGTTACGTTCTTTAAGATGCAGCAAAGTGATAAATGCGCCGGAATGTCCAGCGCGATAAGAATGCAATGCGGGTCAGATCTGTTCCGAACCCTACGCAACCTTGTACAACCACATTCTGACGGGCCAGGCATGCCATGGCCCCTACGGATATCTGATGCGGGCCTGGCATGCCATGGCCCCTACGGATATCTGATGTGGGCCAGGCATGCCGTGGCCCCTACGGATATCTGATGTGGGCCAGGCATGCCGTGGCCCCTACGGATATCTGATGCGGGCCTGGCATGCCGTGGCCCCTACGGATATCTGATGCGGGCCTGGCATGCCGTGGCCCCTACGGATATCTGATGCGGGCCAGGCATGCCGTGGCCCTACGGATATCTGATGTGGGCCAGGCATGCCGCGACAGCTGCGGATTTGTACTCTGGTTTTGTAGGGGTCAGGCATGCCTGACCCGCTAAGCCATCAACCTTTGTTGATAGTCATTTCTATCATCATCTATCCCGCTGACGAGATTCTATATTGGGGGCGTAAGAATTTCGTAAAAAATGCGATATTTAATCAGGAATGCTCACGATCTCCAGCCACCTCCCAGCGCTTTATACAGCGTGATCTGCTGGTTTAACTGCCCCAGACGGGTGGCAATCAGCGACTGCTGGGATGCATACAGTGAACGCTGCGCGACCAGAACATTGAGATAATTATCCACGCCTTCACGGTAGCGCACCGTGGCAAAGCGGAAATTGCGCTGGTTTGCCGCCTCATCCAGCTGGCGTGCTTTTAGCTCATCCTGATAGGTTTCCTGCCCCGCCAGGGCATCCCCCACCTCTTTAAACGCGGTCTGAATGGTTTTTTCATAGTCGGCGATTTCAATGCGTTTTTGCAGTTTAGCGATATCCAGATTGGCCGAATTCACCCCGCCATCGAAGATCGGCAGGCTGATACTCGGGCCAAACGACCAGGCCGCCGTGCCGCCGGAGAGCAGGTGGCTGAAAGTGGCCGAGGTCGAACCGCCAGAAGCGGTCAGGCTGATGCTGGGGAAGAACGCCGCCCGCGCCGCGCCGATATTGGCGTTGGCGGCTTTCAGGGTATGTTCCGCCGCGATAATATCCGGGCGGTGGGTCAGCAGGTCAGACGGCAGGCCCGCTGGCGTGGCCGGAAAGTGCCACGCTTTCTGCAGGCGCGCGCCCGCCAGCAGGTTCGGCGGCAGATCGCTCCCCACCAGCAGCGCCAGCGCGTTAACGTCCTGACGCACCTGACGGCTGTAGCTGGCGATATCGGCCTGCGCCGTGCGCACCGACGTTTCTGCCTGTACCAGATCCTGCTCGCTGGCCACGCCGCCGTCATAGCTGCGTTTGGTCAGGTCATATGAATCCTGCTGACTTTTCGCTGTCTCCTGCGCCAGTGCCAGCAGCTCGTTATCCGAGCACAGCGACAGATAGCTCGAAGCCACTTCGGCGATCAGGCTGATCTGCGTCGCGCGCTGGGTGGCTGCGGTGGCCAGATACTGTTCCAGCCCCTGGTCGCGCAGGCTGCGCAGGCGGCCGAAGAAGTCCAGCTCCCACGCGGTCACCCCCAGGCTGGTACTCATCTGATGATAGGTTACCGGGCCGCTGCTCTGCGTGCTGTAAAGGCCCCCTGGCAGATGGGTGCCGCTCCCTTCAGCATCGAGGTCGATGGACGGCAGCAGCGCCGCACGGTCAATTTGCACCTGCGAACGCGCCACTTCCACGTTCAGCGCCGCCACCCGCAGGTCGCGGTTATTGGCGAGCGCGCTGGCAATCAGTTTGTGCATCACCGGGTCGGTAAAAAAGCTCTGCCAGCGGATCTCTGCGCCATTTCCGGCGTGGGTTCGATCCTGGCTGCCATAGTGCGTGGCCACCGGCAGCGCCGGACGATGATAGTCCGGCTCCATGGTACAACCCGCCATAATCAGCGCCAGCGGCACAACACCCAGAGTGAATGACTTACGCATCATGTTTTTCATCCTCAGTTTGCGTCTTTTTAGTACGCGTGAAGCACTGTGAGATCGCCACATAGAACATCGGCACAAAGAAGATGGCGAGGAAGGTTGCGGTGATCATGCCCCCGACCACAGCGGTACCAATCGAGTGCTGGCTACCCGCCCCCGCGCCGTGCGAAATGGTCAGCGGGAAGACGCCCAGCACAAAGGCCATTGAGGTCATGATGATCGGGCGGATGCGCAGCCTGGCCGCTTCGGTTGCCGCCTCCACCAGGCTCTTGCCGTGGTTATCGTGCAGTTCTTTGGCAAACTCGACGATCAGAATGGCATTTTTCGCCGCCAGCCCGACGGTGGTCAACAACCCGACCTGGAAAAACACATCATTGGTCAGCCCGCGCAGCAGCACGGCGAGAATGGTCCCCAGCACGCCGAGTGGCACCACCAGCAGCACAGAAATGGGAATCGACCAGCTCTCATACAGCGCCGCCAGGCACAGGAACACCATGATGATCGAAATGGTATACAGCGCCGGGGTCTGCGATCCGGACATCTGCTCCTCATACGACAGGCCGTGCCACTGCACGCGGAACCCTTTCGGCAGCGTGGCGGCAATCTGATTAACGGCCTTCACCGCATCGCCGGAGCTGTAGCCTGCCGCCGGGGAACCCATAATTTCTACCGCCGAGACGCCGTTAAAGCGCTCATAGCGCGGCGAACCGGACTGCCATTTGCCGCTGCCAAACGCCGAATAGGGCACCATATCGCCGCTGGCATTGCGGAAGTACCATTTGTCGAGATCTTCCGGCGTGACGCGCGAACCGGCGTTGCCCTGCACGTAAACTTTCTTCACGCGCCCGTTGTAGATGAACTGGTTAACGTAGGTCGACCCCCAGGCGGTGGAGAGCGTGTCATTGATATCTTCCAGGCTCAGCCCCAGCGCCCGGGCGCGTTCATCGTCAATAATCAGGTGATACTGCGGCTCATCCTCCATGCCGTTGGGGCGGGTGGCGAACAGCCGTTTGTCCTGGGCGGCCTTAGCGAGGAACTGATTACGCGCCGCCATCAGCGCAGCATGGCCCTGGTTGTTGATATCCTGCAGGAAGAAGTCGAAGCCGGTGGCGTTACCCAGCTCCATGACCGCAGGCGGCACCAGCGCGTAGGCTTTGACATCTTTCAGCGTGGCGAAGTACGCCATGGTGCGCGCAGCCACTTTAGCCACCGACTCATTGCTGTTGCGCTGATCCCAGGGTTTTAGCAGTACGAAGGACATGGCGGTATTTTCCCCGCGCCCGGCAAAGCTAAAGCCGTTCGGTGAGAACACCGACTGTACGGCGGGTTCATGCTTCAGCAGCCAGGCTCCGGCCTCATCCAGCACCTGCTGGGTACGCTCGCTGGAGGCATTTGCGGGCAGGGTCATCTGCATCATCATCACCCCCTGGTCCTCGTCCGGCAGAAACGAGGTCGGCACGCGGGTAAACAGGTAGCCGGTGGCGCCGACAATCACCAGGTAGACGATAAAGAACAGGCCACGGCATGAGATCACCGTGCCCACGCTGCGGGTATAGCTCAGCGCCCCGGCGTCAAATTTGCGGTTGAACCAGCCCGCGAAACCGGTGGTTTTCACATTGGCCGAGCTGGCTTTTAGCAGCGTGGCGCAGAGCGCTGGCGTGAAGATCATCGCCATCAGCACCGACAGCACCATCGCCGAAACGATAGTGATCGAGAACTGGCGGTAGATGGTCCCGGTCGATCCGCTGAAGAAGGCCATCGGCAGCAGCACCGCCGACAGCACCAGCGCAATCCCCACCAGCGCCCCCTGAATCTGCTGCATCGATTTAATGGTGGCCGCTTTCGGATCCAGCCCTTCGTCATGCATCACGCGCTCGACGTTCTCTACCACCACGATGGCATCATCCACCAGCAGGCCAATCGCCAGCACCATGCCGAACATCGTCAGTGTGTTAATGGTGTAACCGCAGGCGGATAAAATACCGAAGGTGCCGAGCAGCACCACCGGCACCACCATGGTGGTGATCAGGGTAGCGCGCAGGTTTTGCAGGAACAGCAGCATCACCAGGAACACCAGGATAATCGCCTCAATCAGCGTTTTCACTACCTCGTGGATTGAGGCGCTGACCACCGGAGAAGTGTCATACGGGAAGTTCACTTTTACGCCTTCAGGCAGGAACGGCTCGATGGTTTTCACCGTGGCGCGCACGCTGTTAATCGCATCCAGCACGTTGCCGCCGCTGGCCAGGCGCAGCGCAATCCCCACGGAAGGTTTACCGTTAAAGGTGGCGGAAATGCTGTAATCCTGCGGACCGAGGTCGACACCGCCGACATCGCGCAGGTGCACCTGCGAGCCGTCCGTATTTACCCTCAGCAGGATATTTTTAAACTGTTCCACCGACTGCAGGCGCGTCTTGCCGACGATAGTGGCGCTGAAGCGCGCCCCCTGCACGGTTGGCAGCCCCGCCAGCTTACCGCTGGAGACCTGGACGTTCTGCTGGGTGATGGCGGTGGTGATATCGCTGGGGATCAGCTGATATTTGTACAGTTTCGCCGGGTCGAGCCAGATGCGCATGCCGTACTCAGACCCCAACACGATAAAATCACCGACGCCGTTACTGCGGGCGATGGGGTCCTGCAGTTTCGACACCAGCAGATCCGCCAGGTCGCCGTTGCTCATATTAGGGTTGCTGGAGGTGAGCCCAACGACCAGCATAAAGTTCGCCTGGTATTTACGGATATTGATCCCCTGATTCACCACCTCGGTCGGCAGCTGGGATTCCGCCAGCGACACCTTGTTCTGCACCTGCACCTGGGCAGTATCCGGGTCGGTGCCCTGATTAAAGGTGACAATGATGGTCGCGCTACCGTCACTGTTACTCTGTGATTCGATATAGCGCAGATTATCCAGCCCGTTGAGCTGCTGCTCGATAACCTGGACCACGGTGTTCTGGGTGGTCTCCGCGCTGGCGCCTGGGTAAGCCACCTGCACCGAGATCGCCGGCGGCGCAATGTTAGGATACTGGTTGATCGGCAGGCTGTAGATCGACAGTGCGCCGACCAGCATCACCACGATTGCCACCACCCAGGCGAAGATCGGGCGTTCAATGAAGAATTTTGACATCTGATTTTCCTGATTTACTGCGCGGAAGGATCGGTGGTGGTGAGGTTGGCCTGCGGCGCGACTTTAGGCTGGCTCGCCGTGGCGTTGACCCGTGTTCCGGCACGCACGTTTTGCAGGCCGTCCACCACCACGCGGTCGCCCGCTTTCAGGCCGGAGTTGACCAGCCAGGCTTTGCCGACCATCTGCCCGGTGCTGACCATCTGCACTTGCAGCCGGTTATCTGCCCCCACTACATACGCATAGGGCCGCCCTTTGGTGTCGTGCATAATCGCTTCCAGCGGCACCAGCAGCCCCTGCTCGGCGACGCCCTGCGGCAGGCTGGCATGCACAAACATTCCCGGCAGCAGTTGGCGCTGAGGGTTCGGGAATGCGGCTCGCAGCGTCACGCTTCCGGTGCTTTCATCGACGGTCACCTCAGTGAACTCCAGCTTCCCTTCCAGCGGGTACGCCGAGCCATCCTCCAGCGTCAGTTTTACGGCGGCGGCATTCTGCCCTGCGGCCTTCAGCCTGCCATCAGCCAGCGCGCGCCGCTGTGCCAGCAGGTTGAGTGAGGACTCGCTGACGTCAACGTAGATCGGGTCAAGCTGCTGGATCAGGCTCATATAGCCTGTCTGCCCGCTGGTGACCAGCGCGCCTTCCGTCGACAGCGAGCGGCCAATATGACCGCCGATCGGTGCCAGCACGTGGGTGTAATTGAGATTGACTTTAGCGCTTTCGAGATCGGCTTTCGCTTCGCGCGCGGCGGCAACGGCATCATCCCAGGTCTGGAAGCTGATGGCGTGGGCGGCGGCCAGCGGTTTGTAGCGCGCCGCCAGCTTGTCGGCGTTAATTGAGGTTGCCAGCGCCTTATCGTAAGCAGCCTGATAGGTCGCCGGATCGATCTGGTACAGCGGCTGCCCGGCTTTTACCTCGCTGCCTTCGGTAAACAGGCGTTTGAGAATAATCCCGCTCACCTGCGGGCGAACTTCCGCGGTACGTACCGCTGTGGTGCGGCCAGGCAATTGAGTAAACAGCGTGACGGGCTGGCTGTGTAAGGTCGCGACGCCGACGTTGACGGCAGCCTCGCTAATGGTTGGCGCGGGCGTCCGATCGCAGGCGGCCAGCAAAAAAATTAAACTCGCGGGGAGGATCCTTAAGCGCATGGTGAAGTCTCAATTAGATGATACTAATTAGTAACGAGAGTGATTACTCTCATAAAGGAGAGCCATTATAGAGGGAGCGTCATCCTGACAGTGTTAAGTTTCTGCAAGGGTTGTTATCGAAACGCTACGTTTAAACGCTTCGTGCCGAATCAACATAATCAACAGCCGTACATGGCCCCTTCGTACGGTTCATTCGCTGTTATTAGCCGCGCGGTTCAATCCCTCGCCGACGCAGCTCACGCCGGGCCAGCTCCTTCAGCCAGCAGGCAAGCGTGACATTGTCATCGTCGGTCAGCGTTCTTAGCTGAGCGTGAAGTTCAGGGTTGATACGCAACTGAAAAGCCGCTGAGCGGCCACCGACTTTCTGCGTCCTGTCTTTAAGTTTCGGCATCGTGAGCAATTCCTGAGAGTAAAAAAGCGCCCCTTGTCGCGCTACCAACACATCAAGGGGCTGACACCACGCAATGGAATGCAGAACTGCGCAGTGGTAGAAGCACCTTACAGGGTCGGAATTTTTTCTTTTGACGATTGGTGTAGTTAAAGCGGCTGCAGATGTTAGCGAGTCTTTCTGCTGACATGATTAGGTAATGGGAGAGTGGCGGGCAAAAAAAAACCCACGCATCCGCGTGGGTTGGTGCAACTGAACAGGGTATCAGCCTGCCGGGAGCAGGCTGCATTCTCACCAATCAATACCTCTGGGAAAGCTATTGTCATCTGAACCCCTTGGGGAAACCAGCAAACAAAAGCAAATGATTGGCGCGAAATGAAACCAGTTATGACCGCTGCTGCACTTCTTTACATATTGATTATATTAGGATTTTTCTTATCCATGGTTATTTAAGGCATCGGGGGCGATATTCATATGCTTCAGCACCGGGCCGATAATATTGCCAAATACCGGGGCCGCAACCGAGCCACCAAAGTGGTCGCCGGCGGTTGGGTGGTTAATCATGATCACCAGCGCCACCTGCGGGTTACTGGCCGGCGCCACGCCTGCCGTGTAGTTAATGTAGCCACCGTCATATTTTCCGCTGTCGCCCATCTTTTCGGCGGTACCGGTTTTAATTGCCAGGCGGTAACCCGGCACGGCGGCGCGCACGCCACTGCCGCCCGGCAGCGCATCGCTCTCCATCATGTGCACCACCGAACGCACCGTATCCTCCGGTGCGACCCGGGTGCCCATGACCGGCGGGCTGACCTTAGTGATCGACAGCGGGCGATAAACGCCAAACGAACCGAGGGTGGCATATTCACGGGCAATCTGCAGCGGGGTGACGCGCAGGCCATAGCCGAATGAGAAGGTGGCGCGTTCGATATCGGCCCAGCGCTCGCGGTGCAGCGGGAAGTAGCCCACGCTTTCACCGGTCAGCCCCAGCCCGGTCGGCTTGCCCAGCCCGAACGAGTGATAGGTGTTGACCAGCACTTCGGCAGGCATCGCCAGCGCGATGTGCGATACGCCGATATCGCTCGATTTTTGCAGGATGCCGGTCATGGTCAGGCGCGGCCAGTGACCAACATCGCGGATCAGGTGACCGTTGACGCGGTACGGCGTGGTGTCCAGCACCGAGTCCGGGCGCACCAGCTTGCGGATCAGCCCTTCCATCACCACCAGCGGCTTCACCGTCGAACCCGGTTCATAGCTGTCGTTGATCGCCGTATTGCGCATCTGCATCGGCGACACATCGACAAAATTGTTCGGGTTGAAAGAGGGGTAAGACGCCATACCGAGGATCTCCCCGGTGTCGATCTTAATCAGCACCGCCGCGCCCGAATCCGCTTTATTGAGGATCACCCCGTCGCGCAGCTTGCTGTACATGGTGTACTGATCAAATTTGTCGATGCTGAGCTGCACCGTCGGCGGCTGCCTGGGCGGCTCGTAGTTGATCATCGCCACAATATTGCCGTTGGCATCCTGGCGATATTTCTCCACGCCCGGCGTGCCCTGCAATAGCTTGTCGAAGCCCTTCTCCAGCCCGGTCAGGCCGGTATTATCCGCGCCGACAATCCCGAGCAGCGGGCCGGTTGCCTCAGACATCGGGTAGAAGCGGCTGTCGTCATACACGGTGGTGATGCCGGTCAGGTGCAGCTTGGCGATATCTTTGGCAATGCCGAGTTCGATTTTACGCCCAAGATACAGGAAGCGGCGATTGGGATTGGCGTTGATCTGGGCCGCCAGCTGTTCCGGGCGCTGATCGAGCGCATTCGCCAGGTATTCCCACTTGTCGCTGGTAAAATCCGGGTGCGCTTCCAGCACGCGCTGCGGGTCCGCGATGATATCGCGCGACGGCACGCTCAGGGCCAGCGCTTCACCGTTACGGTCCAGCAAGGTGCCACGGTTAGTCGGCAGCGTAACGGTACGCAGCGAGCGCTCGTCCGCCTGCTTCTCCAGCATTGGATGGTTGATGAGCTGCAAATCCGCAGTGCTGGCCAGCAGGAACACCAGGCAGCCCAGCACACCCAGGCACACCAGCCGGAAACGCACGGGATTAAAAGTGGGAGCAGGCTGATCTTTAGCCTTATTACGTTTGAGCGGCGGCATCAATTTTCCGGAAAAGAGAACGAGGTAACTATGCGGGAGTTATACAAAAAATGCAGGTGGGTTAACAGGGAAACTGTGTTTCAGATCGTGAGTGACAGGCAAAAAAAACCTGCGCATCTGCGCAGGTTGGTGAAACAAAGCGATAAAAACTTTTTGATGTTCACCCATCAATACCTCTGGGATCTGAACTGTAGCAATCCCCCCACTTCAGCCGCTACCGCGCAATCGCAACAGTTACCCGCAAAATGTAACCAGCTATGTGATATGTAGGGGTTTCTGCAATCTTTTTAGTCCGTCACCTCTGCCTTTTTAATTTCCACCAGGCAGCTCATCGCGTTCGGGCCCTGGGTCAGCGATGAGGTGCCGATATCCAGCGTCAGCACGTTAGGATTTCCGGCGCGATCGTACGGCTTCCACGCTTTACCAAAGCCCGGATCGAACCAGGCGCCGGTGGCGATCAGTACCACCTGCGGGCTGACGCCGTCGGTAAGGCGCACCCCGGCCTGCATACGGCCACGGTCGTTGCTCACTTCAATCACGTCGCCGTCGCTGATGCCGCGTGCGGCCGCATCGTCAGGATGCATCCACAGCGTTTCACGCCCGGCGGTTTTATTGGCCTGCACGGAAGGGGTCGCATCCATCTGACTGTGCAGACGGTCGTGCGGCTGAATGGAGATCATGTGCAGCGGGAAGCGCTCGCCAATTGGCGCACCCAGCCACTCCTGCGGCGGCAGCCACTCGGGATGCGGTGCGAAATCTTCCAGCTGATAACCGGCAATGGTTTGTGAGAACAGCTCGATCTTGCCGCTGGCGGTTTTGATTGGGTTGGCAATCGGGTCCTGGCGGAAATCGGCCATAAAGACCCACGGCTTTTCGCTCGGCGGGATCTCAACGTGGCCCTGCTGCCAGAAGGTTTCAAACTCCGGGAAGTCGATGCCTTTGCCCTGATGCGCCAGCGCGCAGCGCTGGTAAAGATGCTTGATCCACGCCATCTCATCACGCCCCTCGGTAAAGGTGTCGCGGTAGCCGAGGCGCTCTGCGATATCGGCAAAAATGTCGAAGTCATTACGCGCCTGATGCTGCGGCTTGATCGCCTGATGCATCGCCAGCACGAAGCGGTCCTTCGAGGAGCCGCCGATATCGTTACGCTCAAGGGAGGTCGTCACCGGCAGCACGATGTCCGCCATTTGCGCCGCGGGCGTCCAGACAATATCCTGCACGATCACCGTGTCCGGGCGATGCCAGCCCTCTACCAGCCGGTTGAGCTGCTGATGATGGTGGAACGGATTGCCACCGGCCCAGTGGATCAGGTGGATATCCGGGTAGTGATGCGTCTTGCCCTGGAAGCGATATTCCTGGCCCGGATTCAGCAGCATGTCGCTGATACGCGCCACCGGGATCGCCAGATCTTCAATCGGGTTGCGCCCGGTCGACATCAGCGGCGATGGCCCCTCGGTGCGCGGGTTGCCGACGCTGTTCATTGACCCATGCCCGAAGGAGAAACCCGCTCCCGGCAGGCCCGGCTGACCGAGCATCGATGACAGCGCGATCATCATCCAGTACGGCTGCTCGCCGCGATGGGCGCGCTGTACCGAATAGGAACAGGTAATAAAGCTGCGTTTGCCGCACAGCTGCTGCGCCAGCAGGCTGATACGCGCCGCCGGGATACCGGTAATCGCGCTGGCCCACTGCGCCGTTTTCGCCTGCCCGTCGCTGTGGCCAAGCAGATAATCGCGCAGCTGCGGATAGCCCACGCAGTGCGATTGCAGGAAGGCATTATCTACCGCGCCGAGGCGCTCAATTTCAAAACCGAGCGCCAGCATCAGCGCTACGTCGGTATTCGGGCGGATTGGGATCCACTCTGCGTTAACAAACGCCGGGCAGTCATCGCGCATCGGGCTGATGTTAATCACCGGCGTGCCTTTAGCCGCCAGCTGCAGCAGCGCGGGTTTCAGGCTGTGCTCCCCTGCTCCGCCGGACGCCACCTGGCTGTTTTTCAGCGCCAGGCCGCCAAAGGCGACAAAAATCTCGCAGTGATCGACCACGCTCGGCCAGTCGGTGACGCGCCCGGTCAGCGGCATGTAGGTGCCGATAACATACGGCAGGAAGAACTGCGCCGCCCCCCAGCTGTAGTTGCCCTGCTGGTCGATACCGCCGCCGCCCAGGTTATAGAAGCGGCGCACCAGCGTGCGCGCGTGGTTGACGCGCCCGGCAGAGGACCAGCCGTAAGAGCCGTTGAAAATGCCGCTGGCACCGTAGCGATCGCGCACGCGGCGGTTCTCATCCGCCACCAGATCGAGCGCGGTTTCCCAATCCACCGCGACAAAGTCCTCGCGCCCGCGCAGGGTGCGGTCGCTTTTCTCACGCGATTTCAGCCACGAGCGGCGCACCATTGGCTGGCGGATACGTTTATCCGAATAGACCAGCTCGGGAATAGTGTTGAGCATCGGGGACGGATCCTGGTCCGCGAAAAAAGGCTCGCAGCGCAGCAGTTTTTCATTTTCAACCACGGCACTGAAGGCACCCCAGTGGGCCAGATGGGGCAGTTTTTTTATCGTCATGGCAGGATCCGCTATTCGGCAAATTTTCTGGAAACTCAGAATATCATCTTTCACCGTACCCCGGCAGATGTCGTTTATCTCTCCGGTTTGCGATGGCTGCGACACTCTGCACGCTTGCAGTCGCTGGCGCTTTCCGCAACACTATCCGCTATGTAAACGCTTACCCAGGAAGGCATTTAACCGATGGCTACCATTAAGGATGTTGCCAGGCTCGCGGGCGTTTCGGTTGCTACCGTCTCACGCGTGATTAATCACTCCCCCAAAGCCAGTGAAGCATCAAGGCTGGCCGTCACCCAGGCGATGGAGTCGCTGCAGTACCACCCGAACGCCAATGCGCGGGCGCTGGCGCAGCAATCCACGGAAACTATCGGGCTGGTGGTCGGTGACGTTTCCGATCCGTTTTTCGGCGCAATGGTGAAATCGGTTGATGAAGTCGCCTGGCAGACCGGCAACTTTTTGCTGATTGGTAACGGTTACCATAACGAGCAGAAAGAGCGTCAGGCGATTGAGCAGCTTATCCGCCACCGCTGTGCGGCGCTGGTGGTTCACGCCAAGAAAGTTCCCGATGAAGATCTGCTGCCGTTAATGCAGCAGATCCCGGGGATGGTGCTGCTCAACCGCGTGCTGCCCGGCTTTGAAACGCGCTGCATTGCGCTGGATGACCGCTACGGATCCTGGCTGGCGACGCGCTACCTGATCCAGCAGGGTCACAAAAATATCGCGTTTATCTGCTCTAACCATCCGATCTCCGATGCCAGCGACCGCCTGCAGGGCTACTACGACGCGCTGAAAGAGCACAGCCTGCCGTGCAACGACCGGCTGGTGGCGTTTGGCGAGCCGGATGAGGTGGGCGGCGAGCAGGCGATGACCGAACTGCTCGGCCAGGGGAAAACCTTTACCGCAGTGGCCTGCTATAACGACTCGATGGCCGCCGGGGCGCTGGCGGTGCTGAGCGATAACGGCGTGCGCGTGCCGGAAGAGATGTCGCTGATTGGCTTTGATGATGTGCTGGTGTCGCGCTATGTGCGCCCGCGCCTGACCACCGTGCGCTATCCGATTGTCACCATGGCGCAGCAGGCTGCCGCGCTGGCATTGGCATTAGCCCACGGCCAGCCGCTGCCGGAGGTCACCAACCTGTTCAGCCCAACGCTGGTGCGCCGCCATTCGGTGGCATCGCCGCCGTAATCCTGCGAAAAACGGGCGAGGCATGCCATCGCCCCTACACCGTATCCGTGGGATCGCCGCAGGGGTCGGCATCGACGACGCACTATCCGTGGGATCGCCGCAGGGGTCGGCATCGACGACGCCCTAACCGTGGGATCGCCGCAGGGATCGGCATCGACGATGCCCTATCCGTGGGATCGCCGTAGGGATCGGCATCGACGATGCCCTATCCGTGGGATCGCCGTAGGGGTCGGGCATGCCCGACCCGCACCGCTTAACCCAGCGCTTTATGATACAGACGCACGCGCGTCGCCGGGTAATCCAGCGCATCGCCGATATAGTGCCAGCCAAAACGCTCGTAATAATCAGCACAGGCAGAATAGAGGTACAGATGGCGGTCGCCGCGCTGAAGGCAGCAGTCGATCACCGTCTGCTGCAGGCGTTCACTTAAACCGCGCCCGCGATAGCTCTCATCCACGTACAGCGCCGCCAGCCACGGGAAAAGATCCTGACGGCTGATCAAATCGCAGCGCCATAATCCCACGGTACCCACCGGGCGGTCGTCATCCAGCGCCACAAACGTCAGCGGCAGGTCGGCACCGCTCAGACTGCTGTCGATCACGCTGGCATAAAAGTCGCGGCTGTTATCGCTGCCAAAAGCCTGCCATAGCCAGTCGGTGACCACTTCGCGGGTTGCCGGTACCGCGCTCAGCGGCACAATACGCAGCAAACTCATACCAGCTTGCCCTGAAAAATCGGCACTGATTCAAACAGATAGCCATCGAAATCTGGGGCATCGGCATCGGAGAGCTCCAGCAGGCTGTGCTTCACATTTTCCAGATGCTGCCACATTGCCTGCCACGACCCCATCACGTCACGGCGGCGCAGCGCGGCGAGGATGGTCTGATGGTCGCCGAGCCACTTCAGGCGGTAGCTGCGGGTTTCAATATGGCCGCGCAGCTGCTGCCACAGCGGACTGCTTTCGTGATGACGCCAGATGCTGTTAACGGTATCCAGCAGCATCTGATTCTGCGTCGCGCCGGCCAGCAGCAGGTGGAACATTTTGTCGTTGTCCTGACTTTTGTCATCGAGCGCGATGGCGCGCTGCTCCTGCTCCAGCGTGCGCTTGAGGTTTTCGATATCCGCTTTGGTGGCCATCTTCGCCGCAAATGCTGCGATATTGCTCTCCAGCAGCTGGCGCGCCTGCAGCATCTCAAACGGCCCGACGTCGCTGCGGAAGAATGCCTCTTCTTCGTCGCTGCTCTCCGAGGGGATGCGCATCACGTAAACGCCGGAGCTTTGGCGAATATCTACCGTGCCCTCCAGCTCCAGCATTAGCAGGGCTTCACGCACAATGGTACGACTGACGCCCCAGGTCTCGGCGATATTACGCTCCGGCGGCAGACGCGAACCGACCGGATAGTGACCATCGATGATTTGCTGGCGCAGATCGTGACCGATTTCCTGATACTGCTTTTTTTCCTGCGCAGGCGCACCTTTGTCCACAAAACCACCCTTTCAGCCATTATCCGTATTGATTGGCGCTAGTTTACCAAAGCCAGCGCCTGATCGAGTACTTTTGCGCCGTTAAGGGTGCCATAAGCCACCGAATCAATCACCGCGATGGGGATTTGATAGCTGTCGGTCAGCTTGCGGTTCTCCTCCAGCTTGAAGCGCACCTGCGGCCCAAGCAGCACCACGGCCACTTCACCGACGTTATTTTCCAGCTCGTCGCGCAGGTTCTGTTCCGGGATGGCGTAGATCTGATACGCCAGCCCGCGTGCCGCCGCTTCTTTTTCCATCCGCGTCACCACCATCGAGGTGGACATGCCTGCTGCACAGGCGAGAACGATTCTTTGCATGATTAACTCCTTATTTGGCTTCATCATCCAGCTCAATGCTGAGCTGGCGGCTGTCACTTATCTGGCGATACCAGCGGGCGGATTTTTTCATCCGGCGCTGGCGCTGGTTTTGCAGGTCGATCTCGATCAGTCCGTAGCGATTTTTAAACGCGTTCATCGGCGACACGTTGTCGGTGAAGGCCCAAAGCATATAGCCCTGGCAGTTGATGCCCGCCTCACGCGCCAGCAGCGCCTGATAAAGATGCTCGCCGATAAATTCAATGCGGTAGTTATCCTGAATCTCTCCGCTGGCGTTTTTGAACTGCGCTTCGTTCTCAATTCCCATCCCGTTTTCGGCAATAAACCACGGGAAATTGTCATACTCACTCTTCATGCGCTGCGCCATATCCCAGACGATGTGCGGTTGGATCTCCCAGCCGCGCGACTTATTCATTCGCCGCCCCGGCAGTTCAAAGTGCTCAAAATAGTAAGCCGGATGGAACGGGGTCTCCGGGTGCCAGGCGCGCGACGGAGCTTTCACGCGGTGTGGATAATAGAGGTTGATGCCCACTTCATCGACGCGGTTGGCGCGGATAATGGCCAGCTCCTGCGCGTCGACCTGCCAGTTCACGCCATGTTTTTCCAGCAGCGCCAGCAGTTCATCCGGGTACTCGCCTTTGATTGCCGGGTCGAGGAATACGCGGTTATAGAACAGATCGTAGATCTGTGCCGCCTGCACATCGTGCGCGGCAGCCGAGCGTGGATAGGTCACTTCCGGGTTGAGGATAGTGCCGACGGTGCCCTGATAGCCTTTGGCGCGGAACAGCTGCACCACTTTCGCCGTGGCGAGATTTTTGTGGTGGTTCCACTGCATCCAGGTGTCGGTGCTCTGCTGATACGGCCAGCGCAGCGCATCGAGATAGACCCGCGTCTGCACCACCACCGGCTCATTAAAGGCAAACCAGCGCGTCACTTTGTGTGCGTAGCGGGCGAACACCTGCTCTGCGTAGCGCATAAACAGCTCGACCACGTGTTTCGATGCCCAGCCGCCGTACTGCTCCAGCAGCGTGGCGGGCAGTTCGTAATGCTCCAGGCAGAGCATCGGCTGGATGCCGTTTGCCAGCAGCTCGTCAATCAGGCTGTCGTAATACGCCGCGTACTCTTCATCCACCACCGCATTCTCATAGTCGGTAAGAAAGCGCGACCAGTTGATTGAGGTGCGGTAGTGCGTCAGCCCCGCCGCTTTCATCAGCGCCACGTCCTCTTTATAGCGGTTGATGAAATCGGTGGCGACCGCCGGGCCGTAGCCGTCGTGCCAGACGTGGCGGTCCTGCTGATACCAGGCATCGAGATAGGAATCCTGGCCGGCTTTCTTGCCGCTCCAGCCTTCGGTTTGCCACGCGGAGGCGGCAGCACCGAGAATAAAATCCGCCGGAATGGTGATAGTTACCTTACTCATTTTCGCTCCTTAATTTTTCGCCAGTTCAGGCTGCAGCGCCTGCGCTTCCGCAGCCTCTGCGCGGCGGGCGGCAACTTTGACAAATGGGATATAGATGAGGATCGACACCAGGATGCAGACAATCTGCGTTACCACTGCCCCCATCGACCCGGCGGTGGAGAGCCAGGCGTTAATGATGGGCGGCGTGGTCCACGGCACCATGACCACCGCTTTGCCAGCAAACCCGGTCAGCGTCGCAAAGTAGCCAATGGAACCGGTAATCAGCGGAGTGATGATGAACGGGATAGCGAGGATCGGGTTCAGCATGATTGGCATGCCGAAGATCACCGGTTCATTGATATTGAACAGGCCGGGGCCAAAAGAGAGCTTGGCGATTTCACGCATCTCTTTGCGTTTGGTCGCCAGCATCACCGCGCTCAGCAGGCCGATGGTCAGCCCGGAGCCGCCGATGCTCATGTACACATCCCAGAACGGCATGGTGATGATATTCGGCGCCTCTTTACCCTGCTCAAAGGCGTTCATATTGACCAGAATCGCCCCCAGCAGCAGCGGTTCGCGGATCGGCTTCACCATCTGGTTACCGTGGATGCCAATCACCCAGAACAGCTGGGCAACAAACATCAGCAGCAGAATGCCCCACAGGCTCTGCACCACCGATTCCAGCGGCTCCTGCACCACTTTGTACACGGCGTCATACAGATACATGCCGGTGAAGCGGTGGAAAATAAAGCCAAAGGTGGCGATGGCGGAGACGGTGATAATCGCCGGGATCAGCGCCGAGAAGGAGGCGGCAACGTTGGGCGGCACGGTGTCCGGCATTTTGATTTTCAGGCGATCGACATGCTCCAGGCGGCAGTAGATCTCCACCGAGAGGATGGCAATAAACATGCCGAGGAACAGGCTTTTGGTGTCGGAGAACTGCTTAGCCAGCACGTCGGTTACCACCTGCATCTGGCCATTGACCATCATGCTCAGCGTGGTGGGGGTGACGGCAATAAAGCAGATGATCGCCAGCAGGCCAGGAAACAGCGTTTTAATGCCGTTGATTTTTCCCAGCTCAATGCCGATCAGAAACACCGCGCCGATATTGAGGAAGCTCAGCGTGGCGTAGTTGATGCTGGAGGTGATCGGTTTCAGCTCGGCAAGGAACGACAGCGCCTGAAAACTGGCGAGGCCATTTTTGCCGTCCAGCACCATATTGGAAATCAGCACCGAAAATGCACCGACGATAATGACCGGCATCAGCGTAATAAACGACGCCTTGATCGCCATGATATAGCGATAGCTGTTGAACTTGGTGGCAAAACTCCCCAGAGAGTCGATTAGCCGTTCCTGTAGAGACATGGGTGAATCCTCGAGGTAAGGGGTCAGGCATCCCGGCATGAATATTTCTGCAGCTCACGCGGCAGTGGCATACCAAAAATAAACAATCGGTGATTATTTACTGTGATAAATCTCTCAGAAGTGATCACTGGTATTCCAATAAGATGAATCAACCAATTTTGGTATACCAATGGAGACAATCATGGATTTTGAACAGACGATGATGGAGCTGCTGATTAATGCGGGTGAAGCGCGATCCCACGCCATGAGCGCCATCCAGCAGGCGCGCAAGCGCGACTGGCAGGCGGCAGATGAGGCGCTGGCGGCCTCCTCTGAGGCTTCACGCGCCGCGCATAAAATCCAGACGCAGCTGATCGGTGCCGATGAGGGCTGCGGCAAAGTGCCGGTGACGCTGATCCTGGTGCACGCGCAGGATCACTTGATGAATGCGATGCTGTGCCGCGATCTGGCCGAGGAGATTGTGCTGCTGAGGAGAGAGATGTTCGCGGGATGAGAACTCAAACGGGCCGACCGGAAAAAAAGTCTTCATCCCGGAGGGTGCAAACCATCGGCACGGGGCGACCGGAAAAAAGGGTCGCCCCCTACGGATCCATTCTGGCGTAGGGGCTGACCCTCTTTTTCGGTCAGCCCTCAGGCCGGGTTACAGCTCCAGCGCCAGCAGTTCGGCGACGGTCTGCGCGCGGCGGATCTGGCGCGGTTCGCCGTTTTCGAACAGCACCTCCGGGATCAGCGGGCGGCTGTTGTAGTTGGAAGACATCGAAGCGCCGTAGGCACCGGTATCGTGGAACACCAGCCAGTCGCCGACTTTCACTGCAGGCAGCGCACGGGTCTCGACCTTGCCGCCTTCCAGCTGGGTGAAGACATCCCCGGATTCGCACAGCGGCCCCGCCACTACGCTCGCAAGCGTCGTGGATTCATCCAGCTGGCGGCCATCACCGGCCATCGCGGAAATGTGGTGATAGCTGCCGTACATGGAAGGACGCATCAGGTCATTGAAGCCGGCGTCCACCAGCACAAAGTGACGGCTGCCCATACTCTTCACCGCGCGCACCTGGCTCAGCAATACGCCGGACTCCGCCACCAGGAAACGCCCCGGTTCAATCTCCAGCTTCACCGGGTGGCCGAGGTGCTGCGCCACGCGCTGGCGCGCTGCGTCCCACAGGCCGTAATAGTGATGAGTATCAATGGTCTCTTCGCCAAAGCGGTACGGGATCGACAGGCCGCCCCCGGCAGAGATCGCTTCAAGATCCTGACCAAAGCTCACGACCAGGTTAACCATCGCATCGCACACCTGCTCGAGGTGGCCGTAGTCGACGCCGGAACCGATATGCATGTGGAGGCCGACCAGCTTCAGCTGGTAGCGCTGAATCGCTTCCAGCGCCAGCGCCATATCCTCGTGCCAGATACCGTGCTTGCTGTTTTCACCGCCGGTGTTGGTTTTCTGACTGTGACCGTGACCAAAGCCCGGGTTGACGCGCAGCCACACCGGATGCCCGGCAGAGACCTGGCCCAGCTGGTGCAGCATATCCACCGATCCCGCATTCACCGGCACTTTCAGCTCGGCCACGCGCGCCAGCGTTGGCTCATCCAGCAGGTCGGCGGTAAACACAATCTCATCGCCGCCCGCCACATAGCCCGCCGCCAGCGCACGCTCAATCTCACCCAGCGAGACGGAATCCACCTTCACACCCGCCGCACGCATCAGGCGCAGGATATGAATATTGGAGCAGGCCTTCTGCGCAAAGCGCACCACGTCGAACTGCTGTAGCTGGCTGATACGATCGTGGATGATCGCCGCATCGTACGCCCAGAGCGGGCCGCCGTATTGCAGCGCCAGCGGCAGCAGGTTGTCCTGATTCAGGGCGGTGGTGGTGTCGGTAAGCAGGCGTGGCATAAGCAGTTCTCCATAAGGTTATGCCGCTATTACGCCACAGCAGGGGGCGGGAGAAAAATATCTGTTTTAACGAACCCTATTCATCCATGATATAGGTTGTGAGAGTCAGAGGATCAGATCATGGCCGGGGTTTCGTTACGTCATATTGAAATTTTTCACGCGGTGATCACCACCGGCAACCTGACGGAAGCCGCGGCGCTGCTGCACACCTCCCAGCCCACCGTCAGCCGCGAGCTGGCGCGCTTTGAGAAGCTGACCGGCCTGCAGCTGTTTGAGCGGGTGCGCGGCCGTCTGCAACCCACAGCGCAGGGGCTCCATCTCTTCGAGGAGGTGCAGCGCTCGTGGTACGGGCTGGATCGCATCATCAGCGCAGCGGAAGGGCTGCGCCAGTTCCGTCAGGGCGAGCTGTCGCTGGCCTGCCTGCCGGTATTTTCGCAGTCGCTGCTGCCGCTGCTGTGCCAGCCGTTTATGCAGCGCTACCCGGATCTGAGCCTGAATATTATTCCGCAGGAGTCGCCGCTGCTGGAGGAGTGGCTGTCGGCGCAGCGCTACGATCTGGGCCTGACCGAAACCACCCATACCCCGGCAGGCACCGAGCGCAGCGCGCTGTTTACCGCTGATGAAGTCTGCGTGCTGCCTGCCGATCATCCGCTGGCGCAGCGCGCCGTATTAACTCCGGCGGATTTCAACGGTCAGAACTATATCAGCCTGTCGCGCACCGACAGCTATCGGCAGATTGTGGATGGGATTTTTGCTGAGCATGGCGTGCAGCGGCGCATGGTGATGGAGACGCACAGCGCGGCATCAGTGTGTTCGATGGTGAAAGCGGGGATTGGCGTATCGATAGTCAACCCGCTGACGGCGCTTGACTACGCCGACAGCGGAGTGACGATCCGGCGCTTCAGCATTGCCGTGCCGTTCACCGTCAGTCTGATCAGGCCGCGCCATCGCCCTGCTTCTGCGCTGGTCGACGCCTTCAGTCAGCATCTGCACCAGCACATCGGCCTGTTCAGCGAGCGGCTGGCGCAGCGGCTGAGTTAAGCGTTCGCCACCTGCGGACGACCGCGTGAACCACGGAAGGTGTACAGACAGACCAGCAGGCCGATGAGCGCCAGCACGGCGGCCGATACCGGCACCGCCGTCAGGCCGTAGCCGCCGCCAATCACTGCACCGCCAACCCAGGCCCCGAGCGCATTGCCGACGTTAAACGCCGAGATATTTAGCGTCGAGACCAGATTGGGCGCATCTTTCCCGTGGCGCACCACGTTGATTTGCAGCGCCGGAACCATAGCGAAGGTGGCCATCGCCCACAGGAACAGGGTGATCTCCGCTAACCACAGCGAGTGGCTGGTCCAGCTAAACAGCAGTGAAAACACCGCAATCAGCGAGAAGCTGAGGATCAGGCTGAACGACACTTTCCAGTCGGCCAGCTTGCCGCCGAGGATATTGCCCACCGTCAGGCCAGCGCCGATCAGGAACAGCGTCCAGCTGACGCCGCGGTCGGTGATGCCCGTTACCTGCAGCAGCAGCGGGGCAATGTAGCTGAACAGCGCAAACATCGCGGCGGCAAAGAACACCGTCATCAGCAGCGACAGCCACAGCTTACCGTTGTTCAGCGCGCTCACTTCGGCAGCCAGATGCACCGGCTTTTCGTCGCGGTTGGTTGGCAGGCTGACGATCAGGCCGATAAACGCCAGTACGCCGATAATCGCCACGCCCCAGAAGGTGGCGCGCCAGCCGAACATCTGGCCAAACCAGGTTCCCAACGGTACGCCCAGCACGTTCGCCAGCGTTAAGCCGGTAAACATCAGGGCCACGGCGGATGCCTGCTTGCCCGGCGCCACCAGGCTGGCAGCAACCACGGCACCAATTCCGAAGAACGCACCGTGACAGAGCGCGGTGACAATACGCGCCAGCATCAGCAGGTTGTAGGTGTAGGCCAGCGCACAGAGAATGTTGCCGACGATAAAGATCGCCATCAGCAGGATCAGCGTGCGTTTACGCGGCAGCTTCGCGGTCAGCAGCGCCATAATCGGTGCGCCAATCGCTACGCCGAGCGCATAGCCACTGATCAACCAGCCCGCCGAGGGGATGGAAACACGCAGGTCATTCGCCACCTCCGGCAGCAGCCCCATAATGACGAATTCGGTGGTGCCGATGGCAAAGGCACTCAGCGCCAGCGCCAGTAATGAAACAGGCATATGAAACACTCCCAGGATAATAGAAATTCGGCTCTCAGGATGCTGAGAGCAACAGCGAACAGGTGAAGAAATATAATCCAGCTGCCCCGATATGAACCATCAGAGGAATAAATTTGATCCAGATCACATTAACTAATTAAAACACAGCTGATGAAAGGCTTACAGTCCGGCGTCGGCAAGGGTCTGTTGCCGCAGAAGCAACAATTGGCGATTTGCGTTAAAATCAGAATCAATAAAATGTGATCCCACACTCATTTTGTCTTTTTTCTTCGCTATACTTGCCAGTAGCTCACCGAAACATCATTTTTTCTAATCATTTTAAACTGGGCTTTTTCTTAGTTTTGAATCTGGATATTCAGGCTGCTTGCATTTCGGGCGCAATGAGTCAGACCTTACCGCCGCGGCGATACATTAAAGTTCTGCCAGGCACCGCCGATAAGTCAAATATCAGGATTTGGCGCTAACTGTCAGGATCCTACCTACCGCTGAGGAGAGTCGATGCGCATTGCACTTTGCCTGCTAGCCCTGTGCCTGACGGGGTGTTCTGTAGGGAAGTATCAGTACAGCAGCGAGGCTGAAGAGCGCGTCGATATGACGGTGACCGGTATCCCCACGGTATTAGGGCTGGGCACGCTCGGCACCACCATTCCGCTGACGCCGGATTACAGCCTGACCGCCGCGCACGTAGCAAAATATTCGCTGTACAAGGTGAAGTCGTATCACCCTGAGTGCGATCTCGCGGTGGTGTACCATAAAAACAGCAACCTGCAGCCGCCGCACTTCCGTAACGGCTTGATCGGCGACAAGGTGAACCTCTACGGCTACAGCTTTATCTCGGCAATGCCGGTAGCATCCAGCGGCACCAATCTGATCAATACCGGGCTGAAAAATTCCTGGAACAAGGTGAGCTGCGTGGTGGTGGCTTCCGATGCGGGCGTAGTGCAGGGGATGTCCGGTGGGGCGGTGTACAATGCCTCGGATGATTCGATTGGCGGCGTGATCGTTGGCTACAGCAAGCGCATCAACGATATAAAAAGCGGCAAAACGCTGTATAAGAACGTATCGCTGTATATCCCCTTCGCCCGCTTTAAAGAGTGGCTGAATGACGCGGTGAAATCGTAATTGCAGGGGGCGGCATCGGCCACAGCATCCGCCCGGCTTTATCCCACTCACCGCTGGCCTGGCAGGCCTCAATATCATGAAAATCAACGCTGTATAACACTATCTTTGCCGAATGCAGGCCGCCGAGACGCGCCTTGATCCCTTCATTGATCATACGGTAATAGGGCACGGTGGATTCCCAGCTCATGCCGCCAATCAGTCCCAGCGTCTTCATTGTTGGTCCTTCTTTAGGGCATCCGGCAGCCCGTCATGGGGGCCAAATTCCTGCGCGGGGGGGTTCTCCCACCGATCCTCACGCGTGGCGAGGTAGACCGGATTTTTCGGATACCAGATGCGGTTCTCGGGTTTATTGGCTTCACCGACTACGATAAAGCGCGCTTCGCGATCGCTGTTATTGATAAAGGTGTGGCAGATGGCGGTGCCAGCCGGAAACGCCACTGCATCTCCGGGCTGCAGGCGGTGCAGCTCGCCGTTAATCCATACGTCCGGCTCGCCCTCCAGCACGAAAGCGAACTCCTCTTCGGCACTTTCGGCATGTGGATAGGACATGCGGCGTCCCGGCAGCAGGCGCTCGTGGTGGATCCCCAGACGCGTCAAGCCAAGCAGGCGCCCGAGCGGGGCGCCAATGGACATCAGCTCGTCGCTGTCCGGGTAGTGTTCATTATCCTCCCCCTCCAGCTCCTGCCAGTGGCGGATAAAATCAGGTCGGGTCATGGCTGCTCTCCGTGCCGGGATATTTTTGAACAGTCACTATTGGCTATTTTGCTGATGGAAGCAAAAAAAAACGGCCCGCATTGCGGACCGTTTATCAGAAAAACAGGACTTACTTGTTGGTCGGGCGCAGTGCCGGGAACAGGATCACATCGCGGATGGTGTGGCTGTTGGTGAACAGCATCACCATACGGTCGATACCGATGCCGAGGCCGGCGGTTGGCGGCAGGCCGTGCTCCAGGGCGGTAACGTAGTCTTCGTCGTAGAACATCGCTTCGTCATCGCCGGCATCTTTGGCATTAACCTGCTGCAGGAAACGATCGGCCTGATCTTCCGCATCGTTCAGCTCCGAGAAGCCGTTGCCGATCTCGCGGCCGCCGATAAAGAACTCGAAGCGGTCGGTGATTTCCGGGTTGTGATCGTTACGGCGCGCCAGCGGCGACACTTCTGCCGGGTATTCTGTAATGAAGGTTGGCTGGATCAGGTGCGCTTCTGCGGTCTCTTCGAAGATCTCAGTGACCACGCGGCCCAGACCCCAGCTCTTCTCAACTTTGATGCCGATAGACTGGGCGATAGCCACGGACTTATCGAAATCGTCGAGATCGGCCAGGTTGGTTTCCGGGCGATACTTCAGAATCGCTTCTTTCATCGTCAGCTTGTCGAACGGCTTGCCGAAGTCAAACTGCTGGTCACCGTAAGGCACCACGGTGGTGCCCAGCACGTCCTGCGCCAGCGTGCGGAACAGGCTTTCAGTCAGCTCGATCAGATCTTTGTAATCCGCATACGCCATATAGAGTTCCATCATGGTGAACTCAGGGTTATGGCGCGGCGAGATACCTTCGTTACGGAAGTTGCGGTTAATTTCGAACACGCGATCGAAGCCACCGACCACCAGGCGCTTCAGGTATAGCTCTGGCGCAATACGCAGGTACATATCGATGTCCAGCGCGTTGTGATGGGTAATAAACGGACGTGCAGAAGCACCGCCAGGGATCACCTGCATCATCGGGGTTTCCACTTCCATAAACTCACGGCCAACCATGAAGTTACGGATACCGGCCATGATCTGTGAGCGGATTTTGAAGGTCTTACGCGAGTCGTCGTTTGAGATCAGATCCAGGTAACGCTGGCGGTAGCGGGTCTCCTGATCGGCCAGGCCGTGGAACTTGTCCGGCAGCGGACGCAGGGCTTTAGTCAGCAGGCGCAGTTCGCTACAGTGCAGGGTCAGCTCGCCGGTTTTGGTCTTAAACAACTTGCCGCGCGCGCCGAGAATATCCCCAAGGTCCCATTTCTTGAACTGCTCGTTGTATTTGCCTTCTGGCAGATCGTCGCGGGAAACATAGAGCTGGATAATCCCGCCCACGTCCTGCAAGGTGACGAAAGAGGCTTTACCCATAATACGGCGGGTCATCATACGACCGGCAACGCTGAACTCTTCGCCGATCAGCTCCAGCTCTTCATTCTCTTTATCGGCGTATTTAGCGGCCAGAACGTCAGAGGTGCTGTCACGGCGGAAGTCGTTCGGGAACGCCACGCCAGTTTCACGCAGTGCGGCCAGCTTTTCGCGACGTGATTTCAGTTCGTTATTAAGCTCAAGTGCGGCATCAGCGGCCTGCGGTTGTTGTTCAGACATGTGAGTTCCTTATAACCCTGCTTTCAAACTTGCTTCGATAAAACGATCCAGATCGCCGTCCAGAACCGCCTGAGTATTGCGCGTTTCTACGTTGGTACGCAGATCCTTGATGCGGGAGTCATCCAGCACGTAAGAGCGGATCTGGCTGCCCCAGCCGATGTCAGACTTGTTGTCTTCCGCCGCCTGTTTGTCCGCATTTTTCTTCTGCATTTCATATTCATACAGCTTGGCACGCAGCTGTTTGAAGGCCTGATCTTTGTTCTTATGCTGAGAACGGTCGTTCTGGCACTGCACCACAATGTTGGTCGGTAAGTGGGTAATACGCACCGCCGACTCGGTTTTGTTGACGTGCTGACCACCGGCACCGGAAGCGCGATAAACGTCAATACGCAGGTCGGCCGGGTTGATATCGATATCGATATTGTCGTCCACTTCCGGATAGACAAACACCGAACTGAACGAAGTGTGGCGGCGGCCGCCGGAGTCGAACGGGCTTTTACGTACCAGGCGATGCACGCCGGTTTCAGTACGCAACCAGCCGAACGCGTAGTCGCCGATGATTTTAATGGTGGCGGATTTGGTTCCGGCCACTTCACCGTCGGACTCTTCAATAATTTCGGTTTTATAGCCTTTGGCTTCCGCCCAGCGCAGATACATCCGCAGCAGCATGCTGGCCCAGTCCTGTGCTTCGGTGCCGCCGGAACCGGCCTGAATATCCATGTAGCAGTCAGCGCTGTCGTACTCGCCGGAGAACATGCGGCGGAACTCTAATTCACCGAGTTTCTTTTCCAGAATATCGAGTTCAGCCACTGCTTCATTGAAGGTCTCTTCGTCTTCGGCTTCTACGGCCAGCTCAAGCAGGCCAGTGACATCTTCCAGCCCCTGCTCCATCAGATCCAGCGTTTCAACGACGGCTTCTAATGCAGAGCGCTCTTTACCCAGCGCCTGGGCGCGGTCAGGTTCATTCCAGACATCAGGCTGCTCAAGTTCAGCGTTTACTTCCTGCAGGCGTTCTTTCTTGGCATCATAGTCAAAGATACCCCCTAAGAACGGCGCTGCGCTCTGTGAGATCCTGAATACGGTTCTTTACCGGATTAATTTCAAACATGTTTTGAGATCTTTTTAGGTGATCGAAATGGACGAGAATGTAACCACGCAGTTTAACTGAAATAGCGCCCGGTTTGTAGCACAGAACGCACCTTGTGCGTTTTGTGCGGTAGGGGTCGGGCATGCCTGACCCGCTCTTTTGACCACAATGGAGACCTGAAGATGTCCGTTACTGATGCCCTGCTGGCATTTACTTTCGCCGCCACCCTGCTCACCCTGACGCCGGGGCTGGATACCGCGCTGATTTTGCGCACCTCCACCGTGGAGGGCAGCAGAAAGGCCATTCAGGCACAGCTGGGGATCAATGCCGGCTGTCTGGCGTGGGCAGCGGCGGTCGCTTTCGGCCTGGGTGCGCTGATTGCGGTGTCCGAGCTGGCGTACAACCTGCTGAAGTGGTGCGGTGCCGCCTATCTCGCCTGGCTGGGCGCACAGATGCTGCTGAAGCCACGCAGCCAGATGGGCGAGGCCAGGCTGGCAAAAGGCACGCAAAACTGGTTTTTGCGCGGCTTTTTCGGCAATTTGCTGAACCCGAAAGTGGGTATTTTTTACGTCTCTTTCCTGCCGCAGTTTATCCCGAGCGGACATTCACCGGTGCTGTGGACTTTTGGCCTGGTGATGATCCACGTGCTGCTCGGCACACTGTGGTCATCGTTACTGATTTTCAGCACGCGCCGTCTTTCCGGGGTGCTGAAGCGTGAGAAGGTAGTGAAATGGCTGGACCGCACCACCGGCGGGGTGTTTCTGCTGTTTGCCGCGAAGCTGGCGCTGAGCCGCCGCCCGGGATAGTGCAAAGGGCCGACCGCAAAAAAGAGGGTCGGCCCCTACAGGCTGTTGCTTACAGCGCCCAGAGATGGTCGATAATCAGCTGCACGGTACGGTTACCGCGAAACTCATTGACGTCGAGCTTGTACGCCAGCTCAACCTGCCTGACGCTCGGGTCCGGCCACAGGGTGGTATCGACATTAAAGGCAATACCGTCCAGCAGCGGGCCGCCGCCAAGCGGCTCAATCATCACTTTCAGATGACGCTCGCCCACCAGCCGCTGCTGTAACAGCTTGAACTTGCCGTCGAAGGTCGGCTCCGGGAAGGCCTGCCCCCACGGACCGGCTTCGCGCAGCAGCTCCGCCGTGGGTAACGTCAGCTCCTGTGCCATCAGCTCACCGTCGGACCAGACCACGCCCTGAAGGGACTCGGCATCCAGCCACTCGCCGACCAGCTCAGCAAAGCGCTGGCGGAACTCGTCGAACTTAGACGCCTCCAGCGACAAACCCGCCGCCATCGCGTGGCCGCCAAACTTAATGATCAGCCCGGGGTTTAGCGTATCAAGCCGCTCCAGTGCGTCACGCATATGCAGCCCGGCAATAGAGCGGCCTGAGCCTTTCAGCGTACCGTCCCCCGCCGGAGCAAAGGCGATCACCGGGCGGTGGAAGCGCTCCTTCAGGCGCGAGGCCAGAATGCCGACCACGCCCTGATGCCACTCGGGATGATACATGGCGATACCGAGCGGCAGCGCGTCATCGCTGCTTTCGAGACGATCGCACAGCGCCAGCGCTTCCGACTGCATCCCCTGCTCGATCTCTTTACGCGTCTGGTTTAACGCATCCAGCTCGCTGGCCAGCATACGTGCCTGACCGAGATCGTCACTCAGCAGCAGCGCCACGCCAACCGACATATCGTCGAGACGGCCCGCAGCATTTAACCGCGGCCCGAGCGCGAAGCCTAAGTCGCTGGCGGCCAGCTGACGGGCATCGCGATTGGCGATCTCCAGCAGCGCGCGGATACCCGGGCGGCATTTCCCGGCGCGAATACGGCTCAGCCCCTGCCACACCAGGATGCGGTTATTAGCATCCAGCGGTACCACGTCGGCGACCGTGCCCAGCGCCACCAGATCCAGCAGTTCCGCCAGGTTTGGCAGAGTGGTCACGCCGCTGTCGCGCAGCTGCGATCGCAGGGCCAGCATCAGGTAGAACGCCACGCCCACGCCCGCCAGCGCCCGTGAAGGGAACTGGCAGTCGCTCAGGTTGGGGTTAACAATTGCGTCGGCTTCAGGCAGCGAGTCGCCCGGCAGGTGGTGATCGGTCACGACCACCGGGATCCCTTTCTCGTGCGCCAGCGCCACACCCGCGTGGGAGGAGATGCCGTTATCGACCGTGACAATCAGCTGCGCGCCGCGTGCCGCGGCCTGCTCAACCACTTCGGGACTGAGGCCATAGCCATCATCAAACCGGTTCGGCACCAGATATTTAATGTTGCTGCCGCCCATGCTGCGCAGTGCCAGCACCGTCAATGCGGTGCTGGTGGCACCGTCGGCGTCGAAATCGCCGACGATCATGATGCACAGGTTATCCGCCAGCGCGCGCTGCAGGATCTCAACCGCCCGCTGAATACCGCTCAGCGACTGGAAGGGATGCAGGTTTTTCGCACCGCGCTCCAGCTCGGCAGCCGCGGTGACACCGCGTTGAGCGTAGAGACGACGTAACAGCGGGTGCAGTTCAGCAGGAAGTGCAGCAGCATCCGTCGCCTCGCGGCGACGGAGTTCAGTTTTACTGTTCACGAAAATCAGCCGCCGTTTTTCTGGCTGTCGAGGAATTTCTTCAGATCCTGCGGCCCCTGATAGCCGGGGATCATGGTGCCATTTTCCAGCAGCATGGCAGGGGTGCCCTGAATGCCGAACAGCACGCCCAGTTTGTACTGCTGACCAATATCGATTTTACAATCGGCCGGTGCGACCGTGTCGCCCTTCATCGCGGCGCTGAATGCTTTGCGCGGGTCGGCGCTGCACCAGACGGACTTCATCTCTTTGGCTACCTGACCATTCATCCCTTCACGCGGGAAGGCCAGGTAGCGCACGGTAATGCCCAGCGCGTTGTAGTCAGCCATCTGCTCGTGCAGCTTGCGGCAGTAGCCACAGGTGATATCGGTAAATACCGTGATCACATGCTGCTCTTTTGCGGCTTTGTACACGATCATCTCGCTGCTTAACGCATCGACTTTTTTCTGCAGCAGCTGATTGGTCACGTTGACCGGCTGGCCGCCGCTGACGTCGTACAGCGGCCCCTGCAGGAAGTGTTTGCCGTCTTCGGTGACGTACAGCACACCGCTCTCACTCAGCACGGTTTTAATGCCCGGCAGCGGCGAAGGCTGGATCTCGGTCTGCTGTAAGCCCAGTTTGGTCAGCGACTGTTTAATGGCGGCATCATCGGCGTGGGCCAGCCCGCTGACCGAAGCGATGAGGAGAGAAAGTAACAGGTAATGCTTCTTCATTTGATGTCCTTATGTACTCTGAAATCAGGCACGCGGGTGATGCTGCTGATGCAGCTGGCGCAGGCGCTCGGTCGCCACGTGCGTATAAATCTGGGTAGTGGATAAATCGCTGTGGCCTAACAGCATCTGCACCACGCGTAAATCAGCGCCGTGGTTAAGAAGATGCGTGGCAAACGCATGCCTCAGCACGTGCGGTGACAGTTTTTCGCTGTCGATACCCGCCAGTGTGGCGTAATGTTTGATGCGATGCCAGAAGGTTTGTCGGGTCATTTGTTGCGCGCGGTTACTGGGAAACAGCACGTCCAGCGTCTGGCCGTTAAGCAGCCACGGGCGCCCGTACTCGATAAACTGCTCGATCCAGTGCACCGCTTCCTCGCCCATCGGTACCAGCCGCTCCTTGTTGCCTTTACCGATCACCCGCACCACGCCCTGGCGCAGGCTGACATCGCTGAGCGTTAAACCCACCAGTTCGGTGACGCGCAGCCCGGTGGCGTACAGCAGTTCCAGCATCGCTTTATCGCGCAGCTCAATCGGCTGATCAAGGCAGGGTGACTGCAGCAGGCGTTCGACCTGTGCTTCCGACAGATCCTTAGGCAGGCGCTGCGGCAGTTTGGGCGAGGAGAGCAGCGCGCTGGGGTCGTCCTCGCGCAGCTTCTCGCGGTAGAGGTACTGGAACAGGCGGCGCATGGCACTCAACAGACGGGCAGAGCTGGAGGCTTTGTAACCGCCTTCCAGCCGCTCGGCGAGAAACCCCTGCAGGCTGACGGCATCCACGCTCAGTAATGACAGCTGTTGATGCTCCAGCCAGCCGCACAGCGAACGCAGGTCGAGACGATAAGAGGCAACGGTATTCTGCGCCAGATTGCGCTCGATCCACAGGGCATCAAGAAATTGCTCAATCAGATCGTTATCCTGCACCTTATCCTCTCTTTTATTGACACGGCGTGGCTGTCAGTGCGCTGCCAGAAGTAGTTTTATAGCTAAATATCAGCATGATACGTCATACTCATGCTGAGTGAACCGCGTCCATTATGCCTTATTCATGGCCGTTTCTGATATAATCGCCACCAGACTTTAGTAAAAATGAGTTCCACTACCATGAATATTGGTCTGTTTTACGGCTCCAGCACCTGTTATACCGAAATGGCCGCTGAGAAAATCCGCGACTTTATCGGCGAAGATCTCGTCACGCTGCACAACCTGAAAGATGACTCCCCGGCGCTGATGGAGCAGTACGATCTGCTGATCCTCGGCATTCCCACCTGGGATTTTGGCGAGCTGCAGGAGGACTGGGAAGCGATCTGGACCGATCTGCCAACGCTGAATCTGCAGGGCAAAGTGGTGGCGCTGTACGGCATGGGCGATCAGGGGGAGTACAGCGAATGGTTCCTCGATGCGCTGGGCATGCTGCATGAAGTACTGGCCCCGTCCGGCGTCAAGTTTGTCGGCTACTGGCCGCTGGCAGGCTACGAATTTACCAGTACCAAACCGCTCACCGCGGATGGTCAGAAATTTGTCGGGCTGGCGCTGGATGATATCACCCAGTTTGAGCAGACCGATGAGCGCATTGCGCAGTGGTGTGAGCAGATCCTGACCGAGATGGCGGAGCTGCTGTAATCAGAAAAGGGGCGACGGGTAGAAAGGTCGCCCCCTGCATCCGGTAACGGCACTCTGCACGAATTACTGTCGCGGCTGGCCCTCTTTTTCGCTCAGCCCGTTAATGACCTGCGTTGCGGACAGGCGATACCAGTCGATATGGCGCGTCAGAGCCATAATTGCTGCCAGTGCCGCCATCAATACCCCGGTTCCCAGTAGCAGCGCACTATCCTCTGACTGCAGCAGCTGCCACAGCACCGCATCCAGCACCAGCAGCCCGGTGACAAACATCAGGCTTCGGCGCCATCCTTTCAGCACCGCCTGCAGGTAGAAGCCGTTGATCGCCGCGCAGGTCAGGCTGGCACTGAGCCACGCCAGGTTGAAACCGATATGCTCAGACAGCGCCAGCAGCACCAGGAAGAACATCACCAGCGACAATCCAACCAGCAGATACTGCATCGGGTGAACGCGCAGCGCGGTGAGGGTTTCGAACAGAAAGAACGCCATAAAAGTCAGGCCAATCAGCAGTACGGCATATTTGACCGCCCGCTCAGTTTGCTGATACTGATCAACCGGATTGACCACCATCGCGCTGAAAGCAGGCAGTTTATCGCTGCTGACGGTGCGGTCGTCACGCACCAGCGAGTTCAGGTTGTTGGCAAACCAGCTGCTCTGCCAGCGGGCACTGTAGCCCTGCGCTGTAATGGTGTGCTTTTCGGGCAGGAAGCTGCCGGTAAAGCCCGGGTGCGGCCAGTTGCTTTGTAAATCGAAAGTACTGTTTTTCCCCAGCGGCACCACCTCCAGCTGCTGAGTCCCCTGAAGCTTGAGGGTAAAATTCAGCGCCAGACTCTGCTCCTGCAGCACACGGTCAGGCAGGGTGACATGCAGCCCTTCGCTGCTGCCCGGCAGTTCACTTCCCGGCTGGAAATCGAAGCTCTGCTCGCCGATATGCAGTGCTGACACGCCGCTGATGCCGCGCGAATCCCCCAATGCCATCACCAGCTTAGGCTCACCGAGCGTAATGCCGGGTCTGTTCAGGTCGCGTAACTGCCCGCCATCAAAGGTGGCGCTCAGCGCAAGGTCTGTGCGCCATACCTGCCCCTGATAAATGCCCACGCTGCGCGGCTCCACACGCTGCTCCCCAGCCACTTTCAGGCTCTCTGGCAGGTAATAACGCAGGTGGCTGACCTGTTTGGTCACCTCTTTTCCGTCCTGCATTTCGCGGGTGATTTCGCTCCAGGGTACGGCAATCAGTGGACCAAAAAGGCGCTGCGGACCGCTGGTACTCTGACTGAGCTTGAGCGCCACATCATCGCGCCAGGCGGTACGCTCGGCGATCAGTGAGCTGAGCATTTGCAGCGGTACCAGCAGCAGCAGCAGGCAGCCAATAAGGGTTAATACTTTCCAGAATAGCGGGGATTTGATCATGGGTTCCTCCTGAGTTTGTCACGCAGAAGCTAACCGCTGTTAATGAGGTGAGAATGAAGCTGTGTGAAGGGACGGTGAAGTGGTGAAGGATTTCTTTAGCGTCAGACAGGCAACCACCCCTCCCTGCGGCAGATTGCTCAGCGTTATTTTGCCGTGATGCAGACGCGCCACTTCCTGCACGAAAGCCAGCCCCAATCCGCTGCTTTTCTCTCCATTGCTGCGCGCCAGGGAGTAAAAACGGTCAAAGATAAACGGCAGGGCGTAATCAGGGATACCGCTCCCGCTGTCGCTGACCTTGATGACGATTTCCGTATCAAGAAGTTCGGCACTCAGCGTCACCTCTCCCTGCTGCGGCGTAAAATCCAGGGCGTTATCCAACAGATTAGCCAGCGCCTGTTCCAGCAGTAGCCGATCGGCATTCACGCTGATCCCGGCAACGGCAATATGGTCAATGTGCAGATGCTTACCCTGTGCCTGCACCGCACGACTGTCGCAGAGCGATGCCATCAGCGGCAGCAGTTCCAGGGTTTGCAGCGCAATCTCCGGGCGGTTTTCAAGCTTCGCCTGGCGCAGCAGGTTGTCGATCAGCCTTTGCATGCGCGCATTTTGCTGCAGGATATTGGCAGAGAAGCGTTGTACCACTTCGACCGGGGGGCACTCCTGAAGAATTTCCGCCGCTCCGCGTATTGCCGCCAGCGGGCTTTTCAACTCGTGCGTCAGGGCGTGAGCATAGTGCTCAATATAGCGTTTGCCCTCCAGCCTCAGGCGCATACTCTCCAGCGCCTGCGCCAGCTTACGCAGTTCACTGCTGTTCATCGCGGGCAGCGGCAGCGCATCGCCGCGCGTGACCGAGTCGGCATAGCGCACTAATCGCCCAACCGAGCGGTTGATCCACAGCACAAATCCCAGCCCAATCAGCAAGGCTATCCCCAGCAGCGCCGCACCCGCCCACAGAATGCGGTGCTCACTGCGGCGGATCACCGGCAGCATAGTGCTGTTGGCCTTGCCTACGCTGACCACGCCGATTAGCCGCTCGCCGTCACGCACCGGAGCAGCCACGTACATCACTGAACTGCTTTCATCATCCGGATTACTGCGGGTACTGCGCGCGCCGTACTGCCCGCGCAGCGTCAGCCAGACATCGTTCCAGCGCGAGTAATCCTCCCCCGTCGCCCGCCCTGCCGAGTCGAATAAAACCTTGCCGCGATCGTCAGTGAGGTAAACGCGATACTCATTACGCCGCTTGGCAATACCGCTAATGCTGGCGTTGACCGGATAATCAGCCAGCTGGGCAAATGCCTGCGCCAGCTCTCCACGCTGCGGATTGCCGCTCAATATATCGCTACGGGCAAACTGTGCCAGCAGCGTGGCGGTATCCACCAGCGTGCCTTCCATGGCGCGCCGCACGCCGGGTTTTATCTCCTGCAGGAAGATGTTCAGTACAAACCAGGCGGCTACCGCGACAATCAGGAAGTAGCCGAGCAGCAGGCGCATTCCGATACGCATCAGCCCGCCACCAGGCTGTACCCCAGCCCGCGATGAGTCATCAGCACCTGGCTGTCAGGGTTGATTTCACGCAGCTTGGCACGCAGGGTTTTGATATGGGTATCAACGGTACGGTCAAGGCTCTCCTCGGCCTCTTTCCACACCAGATCCATCAACTGCTGGCGTGAAAAAACGCGCCCGGGTGACAGCAGCAGGGTTCGCAGTAACAGATATTCATAGCGCGTTAAGGATAACGGCTGCTGGCACCACTGAATGCTGGCAGCAGCCTCATTAAGGGTAAAGCGCCCGACCTGAAGTTGCGCAGCCTGCGCCACACGCTGCTGTTTTTGCAGGCGGCGCAGCAGGGTTCGCACCCGGGCGCAAACTTCGCGTGGTGAAAAGGGTTTAGCGACGTAGTCGTCCGCGCCGATCTCTAAGCCGAGCAGGCGGTCGATCTCCTCACTGCGCGCAGTCAGAAACAGCACCGGCAGCTCAGGCAGCTGCGCCAGTAGCTGGCGGCACAGCTCAAAGCCGTTAATGTCCGGCAGCCCGACATCAAGAATAACCAGATCGGGCTGCTGGCGGGCAACCGCCTCCAGCACCGGCAGCCCGCGGGGAAACCAGCGGGTAGTGAAGCCTTCAAGCTGCAGCATGTAGAGCAGGGTATCCGCGATGGCAGCTTCATCCTCAACTAACCAGATCGTCGCACTACTCATCCGCGCGCTCCTTATTCATCAGCAGCTGCTGGCGCAGCAGGCGCCATTCGGCGCTTTCCATAGCGTCGGCAAACAGCCACAGCCGCTCGCGCTGACCTGCGTGATTACGCAACGACAGCAGTATCGCCTGGCGGGTGATCCACGGCGGAATCGGCATCTGCCACTGCTGCTGGCGCCAGCGCACAATGTGCCCCGGCAGCAGGGCGAGATCCCCCTCGCGTCTGACAATCCGCCGCTGACTGCGCAGGCATTCCAGCACCACCAGCACCGTTAAGCCTGCCCACAGCAGGGTATAGCCAAAGCTGGCCGACCAGGCTGCCAGCAGCAGCGCGAGGATGACGGTGCCATGCAGCATCAGCGAGGCACAGCGGGCATACCAGGAAACCCGCAGGCTACATTGCCACAGGACCACGTTGTTGGTTTCGCTCCTGAATCAGCGCCACCATCCTTCTCAGCTCCGCATCGGCTGGCTCGCCGTGGTTCATCAGCCAGTTAAACAGGTCCGGGTCATCGTTCTCCAGCAGCCGGACAAACAGCTGCTTGTCGGTGTCGTCCAGTGAGTCAAACTCATACTCAAAAAACGGCATGATGGAGATATCCAGTTCGCGCATGCCGCGGCGGCATGCCCAGTGAATACGTGCTTTATTTGTAATATCCATGTCACTCAGCGTCGGTTAACCAAACATGGCGCACAGTGTACCGCTTTTTTGCGGCGCTGTTGATGATGCAATGCACTGCGTGCGGCACGGCGCGCAAAACAGCGTTACCGGTTGCAGGGTTATCACGCGTTTTGTGCCGCTTTTTCTGGAAACAGGTTGCAAAGCAGGTGCGCTCTTTTAACATGAGCAACAGATTTCACTAAATTCGTTAATTTAGGACTGAATTATGCCGAATATTTCTTACCCTCCCCGCCAGCCGGTCGCCTCAGCACGCCTGCCGCTGACCCTGATTTCACTGGAAGAGTGGGCGCTGGTGAACGCCAGCGGTGCAGATCACGTTAGCTATTTACAGGGTCAAGTGACGCTGGATGTTGCGGCGCTGGCCGACAATCAGCACCGCCCTGCCGCGCACTGCGATGCCAAAGGGAAGATGTGGAGCAACCTGCGCCTGTTCCACCGTGGCGAAGGAATGGCCTTTATTGAGCGCCGCAGCCTGCGCGACACTCAGCTGACCGAGCTGAAAAAATACGCGGTATTCGCCAAAGTGACGCTGCTCCCGGACGATGAAGCGGTGCTGCTGGGCGTGGCCGGGTTCCAGGCACGCGCCGCACTGGCGGGGGTTTTTGACGCCCTGCCCGACGCTGGCTCCCCGGTGATCCAGCAGGATGACAGCACGCTCTTGTGGTTTAACCTGCCCGCCGAGCGTTTCCTGCTGGTCACTACGGCGGCCAAAGCGCAGGAGCTGCAGGATAAACTGGCGGGTGAAGCCCAGCTCAACGACAGTCGGCAGTGGCTGGCACTCGATATTGAAGCCGGCTTCCCGATCATCGACAGCGCCACCAGCGCCCAGCTGATCCCACAGGCGACCAACCTGCAGGCGCTGGACGCCATCAGCTTTAAGAAAGGCTGCTATACCGGTCAGGAGATGGTGGCACGCGCTAAATTCCGCGGTGCCAATAAACGTGCGCTCTTCTGGCTGGCCGGCAAGGCTGGCGTAGTGCCTGCGGCAAATGATGCGCTGGAGATGCAGATGGGTGAGAACTGGCGCCGCACCGGCACCATCCTTGCCGCCTGCCAGCTGGATAACGGCGAGGTCTGGGTGCAGGCCGTGCTAAATAACGACCTGGAAGCGGATACCGTGCTGCGCGTGCAGGGCGATGAAGGCGGCAAACTGGCGATTCAGCCACTGCCTTACGAAATCACCCAGGGCTAATTGAAGGGGCGCAAGCCCCTTACATCACGTATAAATAGATGGCGAGAAAGTGGCATAGCGAACCGCCCAGCACGAAACCGTGCCAGATGGCATGGTTATACGGAATGCGCTTCGCCACGTAGAAAATCACCCCGAGCGAATAGATTATCCCCCCGGCGGCCAGCAGCCAGATACTGCCTGACGGCAGGCGTAGCGCCAGCTGATACAGCACGATCAGCGACAGCCAGCCCATCAGCATGTAGGTCACCAGCGACAGCGCCTCAAAACGATGCGCAAACACCAGCTTAAACACTATTCCTACCAGCGCCAGACCCCAGATAACCGCCATCAAACCGTGCGCCAGCGGCGATTTCAGCGCCACCAGCAGGAACGGCGTATAGGTTCCAGCTATCAGCAGATAGATTGCCGAATGGTCGAGCTTTTTCAGCCAGAACTTAGCGCGTTCGCCAGGAATGGCGTGATACAGGGTGGAAGCGAGAAACAGCAGGATCATACTGCCGCCGTAAAGGCTGTAGCTGGCGATTGCCAGCGCACCGGCACGGGCGTCTATGGCCTGGTCGAGCATCAGAACTAAGCCAATCACGCCAAACAGGCAGCCAATGCCGTGGCTGATGCTGTTGGCGACCTCTTCCGCCAGTGAGTAACCGGGCTCCAGTAGTTTTTGTTTCGCCATATCTAACGATAATCCCCAAGAAATAGGTCCAACCCTCGCAAAATGCGCGGGTGGAAAATTCATCACAAATAGCCTAACTGAGAATAATTTCAGAGTACACATGTAAGCTAAAATATATATGTAACCTTGTAATACATTTTCTTTAAAGAATTACGCAAACGTTTCCCTTAAACTATTGGCAAGTTTTTAGGGGATAAGTGAGAGTGTGATGTCTGACAGGGTAGCAGCCTTAGATTTCGGCGCGATGACAGAAGTGGTGCAGTTTTTAATGGAGCTCGACAAGCTAAAAGGCGTGGAGCGCCGCACGCGACTGCTGGGCAATGCGCGCCAGGAGAACTCTGCGGAACACAGCTGGCACCTGGCGATGGCCGCCATGAGCCTGGCACCGTTCTCCCGTGAGGCAATCGATGTGCAGCACGTGGTGCAGATGGCACTGGTGCATGATGTGGTGGAAATCGATGCCGGGGATGTGATGGTTTACGACCTGGCAGCACGCGATGCGATTCATGAGCAGGAAGTGGCGGCCGCCGGACGTATTTTTGGCCTGCTGCCTGCGGAGCTCAATCAGCGTTTTCGCGCCCTGTGGGATGAGTATGAATCCGGCGAAAGCGCCGATGCGCGCTTCGCCAATATGCTCGACCGCGCACTGCCCATCATGCTTAACCTGCATAATCAGGGACAGAGCTGGCGAGAGAACGGCATTCGCCTGGAGCAGGTTAAGGCACGCAACGTGAAGCTGGCGCAGCAGTGGCCGGAGCTATGGCAGCACTTAGAGCAGCATCTGGATAATGCGCACCAGCAGGGATGGTTATTGTGACTTGCGGGCGGACCGAAAAAGAGGGTCCGCCCCTACAAATATTTCGCCTTACCTTCCCCCCGCCGCATCAATAATCGAACCGGTAATATATGAGGCGTCTTCGCTCAGCAGCCACGCAATGGCCTGGGCGATCTCCTCTGGCTGACCGCCGCGCTGCATAGGTATTGACGCGGCTAGGCGGTCCACCCGCTGCGGTTCCCCCCCGTCAGCGTGCATTTCGGTGTAGATAAAGCCGGGCCGCACGCCGTTGACGCGAATGCCCTGCGCCGCCACTTCCAGCGACAGCCCTTTTGTCAGGGTATCCATGGCCCCTTTCGAGGCGGCGTAGTCAATGTACTCGCCCGGTGCCCCAATGCGCGACGCGGCGGAAGAGACATTGACAATCGCCCCACCTTTGCCGCCGTGATGATGGCCCATGCGTTTGACCGCCTCACGGCAGCAAATAAAGCTGCCGGTCACATTGGTGGCAAATACCCGATTGATGCGCTCGGCGCTCAGCTGCTCCAGCGTCGCCTGCTGGAACAGGATCCCGGCGTTATTCACCAGAGCTGTCAGTTGACCTGGCTGGCGGTCAATCTCCGCAAACATCGCTATCACCTGCGCCTCATCGGCAATATCCGCCTGAATAGCGAGTGCGCTGCCGCCCTGCTGTTCTATCACATCCACCACTTCCAGCGCGGCATCGCGACGGCGGGTATAGTTGACCGCGACCCGCCAGCCCATCTGCGCCAACAGAATAGCGGTCGCGCGACCGATCCCCCGGCTGGCACCGGTAATTAAGGCGATATTCATTCAGAATCTCCAATAAAAAGGGCTGACCGGAAAAGAAGGTCAGCCCCTGCAAATAACCAAACTTTTGCTGCCTGTCAGATGATTATTCGTATTCGCTCATCGGTACGCAGGAGCAGAACAGATTGCGGTCGCCATAAACATCGTCGAGGCGCTTTACGGTTGGCCAGTATTTGTTGTCGCTGCCTGCCGGAAATACCGCCAGCTCACGCGTGTAAGGATGGCTCCACTCACCGACAATTTCCCTCTGCGTGTGCGGCGCATTCACCAGCGGGTTATCGTCTGCCGGCCATTCACCGTTGGCTACGCGATCGATTTCCATACGGATCGCCAGCATCGCATCGATAAAGCGGTCCAGCTCAGTTTTGCTTTCCGATTCGGTCGGCTCAACCATCAGGGTGCCCGCTACCGGGAAGGACATGGTAGGTGCATGGAATCCGTAATCGATCAGGCGCTTGGCAATATCCAGCTCGCTGATACCGGTCTGCTCTTTCAGCGGACGAATATCGAGTATACATTCATGCGCCACGCGGCCGTCACGCCCGACGTAGAGGATTGGGTAAGCTGACTGCAGGCGATGGGCGATGTAGTTGGCGTTAAGGATCGCCACCGAACTCGCCTGCTTGAGCCCCTCTGCGCCCATCATGCGGATATACATCCAGCTAATCGGCAGAATGGATGCACTGCCGAATGGCGCAGCAGAGACCGCACCCTGGCCGGTCAGCATGTCGTCAATCTGCACCACGCTGTGGCCCGGCACAAACGGTGCCAGATGCGCTTTCACGCCGATGGGGCCCATGCCCGGGCCGCCGCCGCCGTGCGGGATACAGAAGGTTTTATGCAGGTTGAGGTGCGACACGTCTGCGCCAATATAGCCCGGCGTGGTGATGCCGACCTGCGCATTCATGTTGGCGCCGTCCAGGTAAACCTGACCGCCAAACTGATGGACGATCTGGCACACTTCGCGGATCGTCTCTTCATACACGCCGTGCGTCGACGGGTAAGTGACCATAATGCAGGAGAGTGCTTCGCCCGCCTGCTCCGCCTTCAGGCGCAGGTCGTGCAAATCGATATTGCCCTGTTTGTCGCAGGCTACCACCACCACAGCCATACCGGCCATCTGCGCCGAAGCCGGGTTGGTGCCGTGTGCAGAGCTGGGGATCAGGCAGATATTTCGCCCGGCTTCGTTGCGGCTTTCGTGATAGCGACGGATGGCCAGCAGGCCGGCATATTCGCCCTGCGCGCCGGAGTTCGGCTGCATGCACAGCGCATCGTAGCCGGTCAACTGCACCAGCCACTGCGACAGTTGGCCGATCATCTGCAGATAGCCAGTTGCCTGCTCTGCCGGGCAGAACGGGTGCAGCTCGGCGAACTCGGGCCAGGTGATGGGGATCATCTCCGCCGCCGCGTTCAGCTTCATCGTGCACGAGCCAAGCGGGATCATCGCCTGATTGAGCGCCAGATCTTTGCGCTCCAGGCTGTGCATATAACGCATCATCTCGGTTTCGCTGTGATGACGGTTAAACACCGGATGGGTCAGGATCGCATCCTGACGCAGCATTGCAGCGGGAATGGAAGCGCCATCCGCATCGAGGGCATCGATCTCCAGCCCGTGCTGCTCGCCCAGCAGGATTGAGAACAGCGCCGCGACGTCTTCACGCGTGGTGGTTTCATCCAGCGTAATGCCGACCGCATTGAGTATATCGCTGCGCAGATTAATACCAAAGCTCAGCGCACGATCCAGCACGGCAGCTTTATCCGCCACTTCTACCGTCAGCGTATCAAACCAGCTGTGATAACGCAGTTTCAGACCGCCCTTCTGCAACCCGGCCGCAAGAATATCGGTCAGGCGATGGATACGCCCGGCGATGCGCTGCAGCCCGGCCGGGCCGTGGAATACCGCGTACAGGCTGGCAATGTTTGCCAGCAGCACCTGCGAGGTGCAAATGTTAGAGTTAGCTTTCTCACGGCGGATATGCTGCTCGCGCGTCTGCATCGCCATACGCAGTGCGGTGTTGCCCGCGGCGTCACGCGATACGCCGATAATACGGCCAGGCATTGAACGTTTGTGTTCGTCACGCGCGGCGAAGAATGCCGCATGCGGACCACCGTAGCCCATTGGTACGCCGAAGCGCTGCGCGGAGCCGAAAACGATATCCGCGCCCTGCTTGCCCGGCGCCTGTAACAGCACCAGCGCCATAAAGTCGGCTGCCACGCTGACCACCACTTTGCGGCTTTTCAGCTCAGCAATCAGGTCACCGTAATCATGCACTTCACCGCCGGTGCCGACCTGCTGTAACAGCACGCCGAACACATCCTGCAGCTCCAGCACTTTCTCCGCTTTATCGACCAGCACCTCGAAGCCAAAGGTTTCAGCGCGGGTGCGCACCACGTCCAGCGTCTGCGGATGAATATCATCAGCAACGAAGAAGCGATTGGCATTTTTCAGCTTGCTGACGCGCTTTGCCATCGCCATCGCTTCGGCGGCGGCGGTCGCTTCATCCAGCAGCGAGGCAGACGCGATATCCAGCCCGGTCAGGTCAAGAGTCAGCTGCTGAAAGTTCAGCAGTGCTTCCAGACGGCCCTGGGAGACTTCCGGCTGGTAAGGAGTGTATGCGGTGTACCAGCCTGGGTTTTCCAGCATGTTGCGCAGGATCACCGGCGGCGTCAGCACCGGGGTGTACCCCATGCCAATAAAGGATTTATAGCGCTGATTTTGTGATGCAATCGCCTTCAGCTCGGCCAGCGCCAGGTGTTCGGTCAGCGCATCGCCTACCGCAGGTGGGCTGGGAAGCTGGATGTCGGCGGGCACAATCGAGGCGATGAGCTCGCTCAGCGATGAGGCACCGATGGCGCTGAGCATCGCTGCCTGCTGTTCCTGGGAAGGTCCGATATGGCGCTCGATAAATGCACCGTGATGTTCAAGCTGGCTGAGAGTCTGGGTCATTAGCGGTAAATCCTGCATCGGGCATCGGGTTTCAGGGCAGCGAATAGCCCGCCCTGAAGTGACGATTAAACGTTATTCTGAGATGGCGGCAGCGTAAGCAGCAGCATCAAGCAAGGTTTCGAACTCGGTATCATCGCTGGCTTTGATCTTGAACAGCCAGCCTTCGGTGTAGGGATCGCTGTTCACCAGTTCAGGCTCAGATTCCAGCGCGCTGTTTACCTCAATGATTTCGCCGCTCAGTGGGGCATAGATATCAGACGCGGCTTTCACCGATTCAGCCACAGCGCAATCTTCGCCCTGGCTATAGGTGTTGCCAAGATCCGGCAGGTCAACAAACACCATGTCACCGAGCAGCTCCTGCGCATGCTCGGTGATCCCGACGGTAAAGGTGCCATCGGCCTCTTTGCGCACCCATTCATGGCTGTCACGATATTTCAGTTCGGCTGGTACATTGCTCATCAATATGCTCTCCAAAAGGCAAAAATTATTTCGTCACCGGCTTACCGGCGCGGACAAAAATCGGTTTAGTCACCTGCACCGGCATTTCGCGGTTGCGGATCTGCACAATCGCCTGCTCGCCAATTCCGGCAGGCACGCGCGCAAGGGCAATACTGCATCCCAGCGTTGGGGAAAATGAACCACTGGTTATAATACCTTCATGCTGATTGCCATCGGCATCGCTGAAGCGCACCGGCAGTTCATTACGCAATACGCCTTTTTCGGTCATGATCAGGCCCACCAGCTGGTCGGTACCCTTTTCGCGCTGCTGTTCCAGCGCTTCACGGCCAATGAACTGGCGATCGGCTGGATCCCATGCAATGGTCCAGCCCATATTGGCGGCCAGCGGAGAAACGCCTTCATCCATCTCCTGACCGTACAGGTTCATGCCGGCTTCCAGACGCAGCGTATCGCGCGCGCCAAGGCCGGCAGGCTTGACACCCGCTGCCAGCAATTTCTTCCAGAAATCGGCAACCTGCTCGTTTGGCAGGGCAATCTCGTAGCCGGATTCACCGGTATAACCGGTGGTGGCGATGAAATAGTCACCGGCCTGCACGCCAAAGAACGGCTTCATTCCGCTGACGGCGGCGCGCTGCGCGTCATCAAGCAGCGTCTGGGCTTTCTGCTGGGCATTGGGGCCCTGCACGGCCACCAGCGCCAAATCGTCACGCTCGGTCAATTCAACGCCGTAGTCAGCGGCATGCTGACCGATCCACGCCAGATCTTTCTCACGCGTGGCGGAGTTGACCACCAGGCGGAAGAACTCTTCGCTAATAAAGTAAACAATCAGATCGTCAATCACCCCGGCAGAGGCGTTGAGCATCGCGCTGTACAGGGCTTTGCCCGGCAGCGTCAGTTTGGCAACGTCATTGGCCAACAGATAACGCAGAAATTCGCGCGTGCGTGCGCCGTGCAGGTCGACAATCGTCATATGAGAAACGTCAAACATCCCGGCGTCCGTGCGCACTGCATGATGTTCATCCATTTGCGAGCCGTAATGCAGCGGCATCATCCAGCCATGAAAATCCACCATGCGGGCACCACACGCCTGATGCTGTTCGAAAAGGGGAGTTTGCTGAATCTCGGTTTGCTGAGTCATATCATTCCTGTATCTGATATCCGGTTGCTGACCAGCGCCTCTCACCGCCTTTGCGGGACCGACGCAAACGTTACCTTAGCTCTGAACTTACCACCGAACACGCCAATTAACCATAAGTAAAACGGGGTCGAATCTGTTGCCGTGCCAGAAATGGCCAGGCTGAGTTTCCAGTGTTTTTCACCAAAAAAATGCGTTATAACGCACGAATTCAGTAATTAACCGTCACTCATTCAGTTTAATGGCCAGGATTAAGCACGCACGGGGAAAAAAACCACTTGAGGGAAAAGACCTATGCATTATTAAAAGTAATGCGAGCGCGGGGGTGAAATTAGAATAATTCAAACGATGTGCAAAAAAGGGGCATCCATTGCACCAAAAGTGCAAACAGGGACAAAGAGGGACAAAGAGGGAGGAGGAAGGCAAGAAGATTCCTCAGTTACGCTAATAATCGGCATCCCGATACAAAGATGCCTATATCAGACGAGAAGAGGGGGGTATGGTAAAACATCAGTCAGCCTTTCAGAACGGCTTCCTTCACGAACCAGGCAAGAACAGCCAGGATTGCCGGGACTAAAAGTGTCCAGGTGATTTTAGCGTTGAGCGCATCAAACCTGTTATTCGTTCTTACTTCTAAAGCGGCTAACTCTTGTATCAACTCTGCGCGAACACTTTGCACCTCGGCGCGGATACTTTGCCCCTCAGCGCGGACACTTTGCACCTCGGCGCGGATACTTTGCCCCTCAGCGCGGACACCTTGCACCTCAGCGCGGACACCATGCACCTCGGCGCGGACACCTTGCACCTCTGTTCTGACACTCTCAACATCAGCTTTGGTCGCAAAGCTTTCAGAGCGCGCAGTGAGTATGCCCAGATCGATTTTGATCTGATGGCTATCCTGTTCCAGATGTTCCACGCGTCTGGTCAAATTGTCCATTCCACCTCCATTCCCCCCTGTTTGCGAAACACGATAACTGCGCCATTGATGTATATTCTCACTCATTAAGCCATCCTTGCTTTGCCTGAACTTTTCCGAACAAATTTTAACCAGCACGCAGACGCAATCCTTGCATCTTTAGCTATCAGGCCGTTGGTGAATATGTGCTATTGCGGTGAATCAGGGCCGCAGCCCCGATTTTTTACTGATTTCAGCTCAGCCAGTCAGGCAGATCGTGCAGCCCCATTGCCTGCTTGAGCAGGCGTGGCTTGACGCCGGGAAGCGTGTCCGCCAGCGCCAGGCCAACATCGCGCAGCAGTTTCTTCGCCGGATTATTCCCGTCAAACAGCTCGCGGAAACCCTGCATGCTGGCGAGCATCACCGCCGCGCTATGCTTGCGGCTGCGCTCGTAGCGACGCAGATAAAGATGCTGGCCAATATCTTTGCCCTGCTGCTGCAGGCGCTTGACCTGACCAATCAGCTCAGCGGCATCCATAAAGCCAAGGTTAACCCCCTGTCCGGCCAGGGGATGAATGGTGTGGGCCGCATCGCCTACCAGCGCCAGACGATGAGCCGCGAAGTTGCGCGCGTAGCGCCCCATCAGCGGGAAGGATTGGCGCTCGCTCTCCACTTCACACAGGCCAAGACGCAGGTCGAACGCGACCGACAGCTGCTGGTTAAACACCGCAGCAGGCATCTCTTTCAGGCGCAATGCTTCCTGGGGTGATAATGACCAGACAATTGAGCTCAGATGCGGGTCGCTGAGTGGCAGGAAGGCCAGAATGCCGTCGCCGTGAAACACCTGACGCGCCACCGCGTCATGCGGCTTCTCGGTGCGGATGTTGGCAACCAGCGCATGATGCTGATAGTCCCAGAAAGTTAGCGGGATATCGGCTTTATTACGCAGCCAGGAGTTGGCGCCATCCGCCGCGACCAGCAGACGAGCGGTCATCATGCTGCCATCCTGCAGGGTAACGAACGCTTCGTTGTCACCAAAGGCGACCTGCTGTAACTGCGCCGGGGCAATCAGGGTGATATCACTGAGGCTCTCCGCACGCTGCCATAACGCCTGGTGGATCACCCGGTTTTCGATAATATGCCCGAGGTGCGCCAGCCCCTGCTGCTCATCGTCAAACGCGATATGCCCGAAGCTGTCGCGGTCCCAGACTTCCATGCCATGGTAGGCGCTGGCGCGAGCGGCGAGGATGGTGCTCCAGACGCCAAGATGCTGCAGCAGGCGTTCGCTGGCGGCGTTGATCGCCGAGACGCGCAGCCCAGGGGCCGCATCGGCCTCAACTGCCGTCGGCACTTCGCGCTCCAGCACGGCCACGCGTAGCCCGCTGCCCTGTAGGCCACAGGCCACGGCCAGCCCGACCATACCGCCACCGGCGATGATCACATCATAGGTTTGCATTACTGCTTTCTCCTCAACGCTTAACCCAGCCCAACGTGCGCTCGGCCAGCAAATTACGTAACAGCGGCAGATGATCCATCGCCAGCAGTCCCAGATTGCGCCCAATAACCAGCGGCGTATAACGGTTTGCAAACAGTCTGACCAGCCCATCGGTAATGCCGATGGTGGCCTGCGCGTCCGGCTGACGGCGCTGCTGATAGTGTTGCAGGGTGGCGAATGCGCCCACGCCCTGCCCGGCGCGCCATGCCGCCGCCAGCGTTTCCGCCAGCGACATCACGTCACGAATACCGAGATTAAAGCCCTGCCCGGCGATGGGGTGCAGAGTCTGTGCCGCATTGCCGACCAGCGCAAGACGATGGCCAACATGCTGTGCAGCGGTTTGCAGCTGCAGTGGATAGCTGTGGCGCTGGCCGACATGAGTGATGCGCCCCAGCCGCCAGCCGAATGCACGCTGCAACTCCGCAATAAAACGCCCGTCGTCCCAGCCGTCCACAGCGGATTTTTGCGCGAGCGGATGGCACCACACCAGCGAACTGCGCCCGTTCTGACATCGGCAACAGCGCCAGCGGGCCATGTTCGGTAAAGCGCTCGAACGCCCGCCCCTGATGCGGCAGCTGAGTTGAGACATTGGCAATCACCGCGACCTGCTGATAATCCGCCCGCTGCCAGCTGATGCCACAGGCGGTTGCCACCTGCGAATGCGAACCATCAGCGGCCACCAGCAGTTCGCCGCCGAGCGTTTCCCCACTGGCGAGCGTGACGCTGACGCTATTCTGGGTACGCGTCACCTGCAACACTTTATCCGGGCAGCGCAGCGTGACCCCTGGCGCCTGCTTCAGGCGGTTGAACAGCCGCTGCCCGACCTCGTGCAGCTCAACCACCTGACCCAGTGCAGAAACGCCGTAGTCGGCCGCGCTGAGTGAAACAAAGCTAGCGTGGCCGCGATCGCTGACGTGAACGTCGGTAATAGCCGTGGCGCAGGAGGCCAGCAGCGGCCACAGATCAATCGCGGCAAGCTGCTGACAGGTACCTTCCGCCAGAGCAATAGCACGCCCGTCGTAGCCAGGATGCGCCCGGCTGGCAGGTTCTGTGGCTTCCACCAGGGTGACCGCCAGCTTTCCCTGAGTCAGATGGGAAATGGCTAACGCCAGCGTGGCCCCCGTCATCCCGCCGCCTGCGATAATTATGCTCATGAACGCTTCGCTGCCGCCATTAGTGCTTCAATCTCATCCGCATCTTTCACCACCGTGTCGGTCAGGTTTTCATTGCCATCTGCGGTGATAATAATGTCATCTTCAATTCGGATACCGATACCGCGATACTCAACGGGTACGTCCGCGTCCGGAGCGATATACAGCCCCGGTTCAATGGTCAACACCATGCCCGCTTCAAGAATGCGGTCGCGGTCCACGCCGTAGTGACCGACATCGTGCACATCCAGACCCAGCCAGTGGCTCAGACCATGCATAAAGAACTGGCGATGGGCATTTTCAGCGATCAGGGTATCGACATCGCCCTGCATCACGCCCAGCTCCACCAGGCCGCTCACCATAATCTTCACCACTTCCGCCGTCACTTCACGGATGCTGATGCCGGGTCGATACAGTTCCAGCGCCTTATTCAGCGAAGCCAGCACAATATCGTAAATGGCGCGCTGCGGTGCGCTGAATTTGCCACCGACCGGGAAAGTGCGGGTGATATCGCCAGCATAGCCCTTGAGCTCGCAGCCCGCGTCGATCAGCACCAGCTGGCCGTCGTGCATCTGGCTCTCGTTTTCGGTGTAGTGCAGAATGCAGCCGTTCTCCCCGGCACCCACGATGGTGTTGTAAGAGGGGTAGCGGGCGCCGTGGCGGTTGAATTCATGATGAATCTCCCCCTCCAGCTGATATTCATACATTCCCGGACGCGATTTCTGCATAGCGCGGGTATGAGCCAGCGCGCTAATACGGCCCGCTTCACGCAGTACCGCCTGCTCTTCCGCGGACTTAATCAGGCGCATCTCATGCACCCACGGGCGCCAGTCGGTCAGCGTGGCCGGAGCGGAGAGATTCTGGCGCGAGCCACGGCGCAGGGTATCCAGCGCGCTGAACACGATGCTGTCGGCCCCGGCGTACTGGCCCTGCGCGTGGTACACCACGTCCAGCCCGTTAAGGAGCTGGTGCAGCTGCTCACCGATATCGTCCCACGGCAGCGCACGATCCACCGCCAGAACCGCAGGCGCAGCATCCTGCCCCAGACGGCGGCCAAACCAGATTTCAGCCGTAAGATCGCGCACGCGGTTAAACAGCACGCTGTGATTGTGATTCTCATCGCTTTTAATCAGCACCAGCACCGCTTCCGGTTCATTAAACCCGGTGAAGTACCAGAAATCGCTGTTCTGCCGATAGGGATACTCACTGTCGTTGCTGCGAGTTGCTTCCGGGGCGGCAAAAATCAATGCCGCACTGGCCGGGGCCATTTTTGCTAACAGCGCCTGGCGGCGGCGCAAAAACTCTTGCTGGGTCATACGATCTCCTGAATGCTGTTCCATTAAACCGCTGAGTAGCGACAGTTTAGTGCAGCGTTGGCTTTTTCATTACCACATTGGTAGGCACGACACGGGTGAAGGTGTCGTGGCACAGCAGGGCCGCTACGCGCACGTATTCGATCACCTCTTCCAGCGACTGCTCCAGCTCTTCTTCATCTTCGTCTTCGTCATAGCCCAGCTGGGCAATGGTACGCAGATCGTCGATGGCTTCTCCCGTCTCCCCTTTCACTTTGTCGAGCTTCGGCTGCGTGACGCCAAGGCCGAGCAGGAAGTGATTCACCCAGCCCGCCAGCGCATCGGCGCGGTCAAACACAGTGATATCATCGTCCTCAGGCAGGTAAAGCTGGAACAGGAAGCCTTCATCTTCCAGCGAGTTGCCCGTCGCTTCGTGCAGCTGCTGCAAAGGCAGTGACAGCGTCTGTGAAAACGCCATGCCCTCGTTAGTCAGGTCGTGAACCAGCGATTGCCAGCTGCTGTCCTGGTTGCCGCCACAGATCAATCCGCTGATCAGGCCGTGCATTTCGGCAGGGGTCATTCCGACTCCCTGCTGCGTCAGTACTGAGGCCAGCTGGTCATAGCCCGGCATTGTGTTAGTTAGTGACATACGTTTTGGCCGTCGTTGGCGAGTTTAGTTCGTGATATGCTACCACCAGGTGCCTCAACGATTCCAGAAAGGGGTTGTTTCTTCTATTAGGGGTAGTTATAGTGGCGCCCCTCCCAAGCCATTGAGTGGTAAGGGTGATTGCGGGCGCAGTAATCAGTCAGGAAGGTGGCATGTCTGCACAACCGGTAGATATTCAAATTTTTGGCCGTTCATTACGAGTAAATTGTCCGCCGGAACAGCAAGATGCGCTGAACCTGGCCGCCGAGGACCTCAATCAACGGTTGCAAGACTTAAAAGTTCGCACTAGAGTCACAAATACTGAGCAGCTGGTTTTCATCGCCGCACTCAATATTTGCCATGAACTGGCGCAGGAAAAAGTCAAAACTCGTGACTATGCGTCCAACATGGAGCAGCGTATTCGCATGCTGCAGCAGACCATTGAACAGGCATTGCTTGAGCAGGGTCGCATAACTGAACGCACTGGTTCTAAGTTCGAATAACACTTCAACGTTAGCTATGATAGAGTGACGGTGAAGTAAAAAATTCTCTGAGATGTTTGCAAGCGGGCCCGTCCCCTGAGCCGATAATTAATACCAAACAGAGTGTGACGCTCTGTAACCTGTGCGCAAGCTCGGTCCGTCCGAGAAGCCTGATGGTTACGACGGCATACTCACCTTGAACCATGGGTTCAAGGGTTACAGCCTGCGGCGGCATCTCGGAGATCCCCATTTTTTAAGATCTCCCCTTCTTTCTGGCATTTACACTCCCAGCCTTACCCGGCAATCTGAAAACACCATCCGCACATGGAGTTGCCAGAAAATGAGCCTCAATCTTCTCGACCGTCAGGATATCCGCACCCACGTCCGCCACCTGCGGCGCGAACTCAGTGATGAGCAGCAGCAGCTTGCCGCCGTGCAGGTCGCCGAACACGCGCTCAATTTTGCCCCGCTGCAGCAGGCAAAAAACATTGCGCTGTTTCTGTCGGTAGATGGTGAACTCAATACCCGTCCGTTAATTGCCAAGCTCTGGCAGCGCAAACAGCAGGTCTATCTGCCCGTGCTGCATCCGTTTTCTGCGGGCCAGCTGCTTTTCCTGCGCTATGACGAGCATACCGAGTTGAAGATTAACCGCCTGCGCATCCCGGAGCCGCCGCTGGATATCCGTCGTCTGCTGCCGTTAAGCGAGCTGGATGTGCTGATGGTGCCGCTGGTGGCGTTTGATGCCGAAGGGCAACGTCTGGGAATGGGTGGCGGATTTTACGACCGCACCTTGCAGAACTGGCAGCAGCATGGCTTTTTGCCCGTGGGGCTGGCGCATGACTGTCAGCAGGTCGAGAAGCTGCCAGTGGCGAAGTGGGATATCCCGTTACCGGCGCTGATTACGCCGTCGAAGATCTGGCAGTGGTGATTGATTGCGGCGGTGTCAAACACCGCCCGGGGCCGATCGAAAAGAAGATCGGCCCCTATAGCATTTAGTAAAGCAGACGGGCGCGAATGGTACCCGGTATCGCTTTCATCAGCTGCAGCGCTTTGTCGGCTTCATCCTGCGACGCATCAACATCAATGACCACATAACCCATCTGCGGTGTGGTCTGCAGATACTGGGCTGAGATGTTGATGCCCTGATCGGCGAAAATCAGGTTGATAGCCGTCAGCACGCCTGGACGGTTTTCATGAATGTGCATCAGACGGCTGGCATTAGCACCGTGCATTGGCAGCGAGGCTTCCGGGAAGTTAACCGCTGACAGCGTTGAGCCGTTATCAGAGTATTTCGCCAGTTTGCCCGCCACTTCAATACCGATATTTTCCTGCGCTTCCTGAGTTGAACCTCCAATGTGTGGGGTCAGGATCACGTTATCAAACTCGCACAGCGGTGACAGGAAGGGATCGCTGTTGGTCGCTGGCTCTTCCGGGAACACGTCAATCGCCGCGCCGGCCAGATGCTTGCTCGCCAGCACTTCGCACAGCGCAGGGATATCGACCACGGTGCCGCGTGAAGCGTTAATCAGCAGCGCACCTGGCTTCATCAGCGCCAGCTCTTCCGCTCCCATCATATTCTGCGTCGACGGCGTTTCCGGCACGTGCAGGCTTACCACGTCGCTCATATTCAGCAGGTCGGAGAGATGCTGCACCTGGGTCGCATTGCCCAGTGGCAGTTTGCTTTCGATATCGTAGAAGAAGACGTGCATACCAAGGCTTTCCGCCAGCACGCCCAGCTGCATACCGATATGGCCATAGCCAATGATACCGAGTTTTTTACCGCGCGCTTCAAACGAACCTACCGCCAGCTTGTGCCAGACGCCACGGTGCGCTTTGGCATTAGCCGCAGGCACGCCGCGCAGCATCAGCAGCAGTTCGCCGATAACCAGTTCAGCTACGGATCGGGTGTTGGAGAAAGGTGCGTTAAACACCGGAATACCGCGGATAGCAGCGGCATGCAGATCAACCTGGTTGGTCCCGATGCAGAAGCAACCGACGGCAACCAGCTTTTCCGCCGCCGCGAAGATCTCTTCGGTGAGGTTGGTGCGCGATCGAATCCCGATGAAGTGTGCATCGCGGATGGACTCTTTCAGCGCTTCGCTGTCCAGTGCGCCTTTATGAAATTCAATGTTGGTGTAACCAGCAGAGCGCAGGTTATCGATGGCGCTTTGATGCACGCCTTCCACCAGCAGGAATTTAATCTTGTCTTTCTCCAGTGATACTTTTGCCATTTCCCGACCCTATTTAGCAGACTTCAATGATGGCTGATATAAGCCAGCCTTCTGTCAAAATAACAAAATTTACGCCTGCGGCAATACAAACGATTGCCTGACGCTCAGCACGGCGATGCTCTGAGCCAGAACAAAGCGATAGAAAATCATGGTGCAATGCGCACGACCAGGAGGATAGTGCGGCAGGCAGGCACAATGTGACATAAGTCACCAAATTTAGCCTGCAAAAGAAAAGATGTTTTTTGGCAAAAAATATCTGGCGCCGCGTGGGCGCCGGACAGATCATTTTTTGATGGTCTTCACGCCATCCGGCGTACCAATCAGCGCCACGTCAGCACAGCGCGCGGCAAACAGCCCTACGGTGACCACGCCTGGCAGCGCATTGATCGCGGCTTCCAGCTTAATCGGTTCCATAATCTTAAGATTATGCACGTCGAGAATAATGTTGCCGTTGTCGGTCACCACGTTCTGACGGTACTCCGGCAGCCCGCCGAGCTTAACCAGTTCCCGTGCCACATAGGCACGCGCCATTGGGATCACCTCAACCGGCAGCGGAAAATTGCCCAGCACATCAACCTGTTTGGAGGCATCCGCAATGCAGATGAAGCGATCGGCCACCGCAGCGATAATCTTCTCGCGCGTCAGCGCCGCACCGCCGCCTTTTATCATCTCCATCTGGCGGTTGATCTCATCGGCACCGTCAACATACACCGCCAGCTGGTCGACTTCGTTAAGGTCAAAAACGGGAATGCCGTACTCTTTCAGCTTCGCGGTGGAGGCTTCAGAGCTGGAAACAGCCCCTTCGATCTGATGCTTAATCGAGGCCAGCGCATCAATAAAGTGTGCGGCGGTCGAGCCAGTGCCCACACCAACAATCGTGCCCGGCGTGACGTAATCAAGCGCTGCCCAGCCAACGGCTTTTTTCAGTTCATCCTGCGTCATGGTATGTTTAAAACCTGTGCTGCATTGTGTGCGCGTAGTATAAAGCAAGGCTGCAAAAAAAAACCGCTATGCGCGGCATTTGATTGGCAGGATTGGAACACAGCCCACAAAGTGGTTGATTCATAAAGTGAGGTTAGCACGGCGCAAAATGCGTAAAATATGGCATAGTGCAACTTCCACACCTGAAAGAGAGTAGAACGACTGATGAAACGCCCGGATTATCGAACGCTTCAGGCGCTGGATGCAGTGATTCGCGAGCGCGGCTTTGAACGTGCAGCACAAAAGCTCTGTATTACCCAGTCTGCGGTTTCCCAGCGCATTAAGCAGCTGGAGAATATGTTCGGACAGCCGCTGCTGGTGCGCACCGTACCACCGCGTCCGACAGAACAGGGGCAAAAACTGCTGGCGCTGCTGCACCAGGTCGAGCTGCTGGAAGAGGAGTGGCTGGGCGATGATAACGGCGGCACCACTCCCCTGCTGCTGTCGCTGGCGGTCAACGCCGACAGCCTGGCAACCTGGCTGTTACCGGCGCTGAAAACCGTACTGACGGATTCGCCGGTGCGTTTGAACATTCAGGTGGAAGATGAGACGCGCACGCAGGAACGCCTGCGTCGCGGTGAAGTGGTCGGCGCAATCAGTATTCAGCCGCAGCCGTTACCGAGCTGTCTGGTCGATCAGCTGGGCGCGCTGGACTACCTGTTCGTCGGCTCAAAAGAGTTTGCCGCCCGCTACTTCCCCAATGGCGTCACGCGCTCCGCGCTGCTGAAAGCCCCGGCGGTCGCCTTTGACCATCTGGACGATATGCATCAGGCATTTTTACAGCAGAACTTTGACCTGTCGCCGGGCAGCGTACCGTGCCATATCGTTAACTCGTCGGAAGCCTTTGTGCAGCTGGCGCGTCAGGGAACGACCTGCTGTATGATCCCACACCTGCAAATTGAGCGTGAACTGGCGGAAGGTGAACTGATTGACTTGACCCCGGGGCTGTTGCAGCGCCGCATGCTCTACTGGCATCGCTTCGCGCCGGAAAGCCGGCTGATGCGTAAAGTGACCGATGCGCTGCTGGCGCACGGCCATCGCGTGCTGCGTCAGGATGCGGAATGACCGCATGCCGGGCATTTGTAGGGGCCGATCTTCTTTTCCGATCGGCCCGTGCAAGATTAAGGATTACGCTGCAATTCAAACACCACGTCAACCTGGTCGTCGAAGTGAATGCTCTGCTGCTCGTAGGTCTGCGCGGCAGACGTCATCGGGGCGGCATCTGCGGTTTTATACATGCGCGCCATCGGCATGGGTTGATAGTTCGCCACGTGATAACGGATGCTGTAAACCGGGCCAAGCTGGGTGTTAAAGCCCTGCGCCAGTTCGCCTGCCTGCCTGGTGGCATCCTCGATCGCGGCTTTACGCGCTTTCGCTTTATACTCTTCAGGATTGGCCACGCCCAGCTCCACTGAACGGATCTCATTCAGGCCCGTCTTCAGCGCACCATCCAGCAGATCGTTAAGCTTATCGAGCTTGCGCAGCGTTACCTGCACCTGGCGCACCGCACGGTAGCCTTTCAGCACCGATTTGCCATCTTTGGTGTAGTCATATTCAGGTTGGGTCCGCAGGTTGGCGGCGTTGATATCTTTCTTCTCAATACCGTTCTTATCGAGGAAGTCGAAATACTGCTGGACGCGGCTGTCCGCCTGTTTCTTCGCTTCGCCCGCATCCTTCGCGGAAACATTCACTTCGATAGCCAGCGTGGCGATATCCGGGGTGGCATCGACGCTGGACTGCCCGGACGTCACCACGTGCGGGCCATTAGGTAACTCGTCTGCCTGCGCAGCTAATGGCAGCGTTCCCAATCCAATCATTGCGGCCAGGGCCAGTTTAGTCAGCTTCACTGCTTCCTCCATGGGGTATTTCATCGGCTTCGTATGAGCAGCTGCCGCAGAAAAGCGCTGCGGCAGCGAATTGTTCCGTCTCAGAGCAACGGTTCAGCATATTTTAGTGCGTGATAACCGCTCACGCTATGACATCAATTCCTGGAGTGAAGTTCCCGTCAGAGGAAAGAGAGGGCCTGCAGTGCCAGTTTGAGGGCGATGGCCCACATAACCAGCCCGACCAGCAGGTTGATGATGCGCTGGGCTCGGCGGGTGTTGAGCAACGGCGACAGCCAGGAGGCCAGCAGGGCAAGACCGAAGAACCACACCACCGAGGCACTGGCGGAGCCGAGCGCAAACCAGCGGCGCGCTTCTTCAGGCAGCTGTCCGCCCAGGCTGCCAAGCACCACAAAGGTATCAATGTAGACATGCGGATTGAGCCAGGTGACGGCCATCATTGTCGCCACGATACGCCAGCGCCCCTGCTTTAACGCCTTAGCCGACGCGAGATCAACATCGCCGCTAAACGCGGTGCGCAGGGCACCAAAGCCGTACCACAGCAGGAAGGCCACACCGCCCCAGGTCACCAGATTAAGCATCAGCGGTGACTGGTTGAGCAAGGCGCTACCGCCAAAAATCCCACCGCAAATCAGCACGATATCGCTCAGCGTGCAGAGTGCCGCCGTCATCAGATGATACTGACGTCGCACGCCCTGGTTCATCACGAACGCATTTTGCGGACCGAGCGGTAAAATCAGCGCTGCGCCCATGGCAACACCTTGAAGGAAAACAGATAACACAGGAAAGCCCTCACCGGATAACGATGGCGGCAAGTGTATAGCGCGGGCATTATTAGTGGAAATGGAAAAAATTAATGGTTAATAAGAAAATCTAATAAAGGGTCAGCCCTGTGACTGGCTGACCCGGAAAGCATTACTCCGCTTTTGCCGTTTCGGCTTCAGGCGCTTTGACCTGATGCAGGTGCACGTCCATCTGCGGATAAGGAATACCGATCCCTTTAGCATCCAGCGCGCGCTTGAAGTTCTTCATCAGATCCCAGTACACGTTCTGCAGATCGCCCGCTTTGCTCCAGCAGCGGATCACCACGTTGACGGAAGAGGCCGCCAGCTCGTTCAGGCCGATCTGCACGCCGCGCTCCTGCAGTACGCGTGGCTCCGCATCAACCACCTCACGCAGCAGGGTCAGCACTTGATCAATATCGGCATCGTAGGCCACGCCAATGATGAATTCGTTACGGCGCTCCGGCTCGCGCGAGAAGTTAACGATGTTACCGGCGATAATTTTGCCGTTAGGCACCACCACGATTTTGCCGTCGGCAGTTTTCAGGGTAGTGGAGAAGATCTGCACGTTCTGCACAGTGCCCATTACGCCAATATCGATAAACTCACCCGTGCGGAACGGACGGAAAGTGACCAGCAGGACTCCGGCCGCCAGGTTTGAGAGCGAGCCCTGCAGTGCAAGGCCGATAGCCAGGCCGGCAGCACCCAGAACGGCAATTACCGAAGCAGTCTGCACACCCACGCGGCCCAGCGCGGCAATCAGGGTGAAGGCAATGATTCCATAGCGCACCAGAGCCGACAGGAAGTCAGCCACCGTGGCATCGATATGGCGCGCACGCATCACTTTGTTAATCGCGTTGGAGATAATGCGTGCGACGATCATCCCGACGATGATGATTGCCAGGGCAGCCACGATATTGACTGCATAGCTCAGCAGCAGCGCCTGATTGCGCACCAGCCAGCCCCCGGCACTGTTAATACCACCAACTACATTTAAATCGTCCATAAACTGATCCCGTTGTTGCCCAAAAGGGCGTTCAAAACTCTGCCAGCAAGCGGCAGCCGATGCCGTTAAGGGTATGCAAAAAATTGCAGTTTTGCCAAACAAGTCACGAAATCACCTGAACATTCCGAATTGATTGCATAAAAAAAGGCCCCTCAGGGCCTTTTTTGAGCAGAAGCTGAATTACAGTACGTCGACCGCGTTCAGTTCTTTAAATGCCTGCTCCAGGCGAACAATCATTGAAGACTGGGAAGCACGCAGCCATACGCGTGGATCGTAGTACTTCTTGTTCGGCTTATCAGCGCCTTCCGGGTTGCCCAGCTGCGCCTGCAGATAACCTTCGTTCTTTTTGTAGTACTGCAGGATGCCGTCCCAGGTTGCCCACTGGGTATCGGTATCAATGTTCATTTTGATCACGCCATAACCGATAGACTCTTCGATTTCAGCCGCAGATGAACCGGAACCGCCGTGGAATACGAAGTCCAGAGAGTTCACTGGCAGACCGTGTTTTTCGCTGACGTATTTCTGAGAATCACGCAGGATGGTCGGGGTCAGTTTCACGTTGCCTGGCTTGTACACGCCGTGCACGTTACCGAATGAAGCAGCGATAGTGAAACGTGGGCTGATGGCGTTCAGCTTGGTGTAAGCGTAATCAACGTCTTCTGGCTGGGTGTACAGCGCGGAAGCGTCCATGTGGCTGTTGTCCACGCCATCTTCTTCACCACCGGTGCAGCCCAGTTCAATTTCCAGGGTCATGTCGATTTTCGCCATGCGCGCCAGGTACTTGCTGCAGATCTCGATGTTTTCTTCCAGCGACTCTTCAGACAGGTCGATCATGTGAGAAGAGAACAGTGGCTTACCGGTTTTGGCGAAGTGAGCTTCACCCGCTTCCAGCAGGCCGTCGATCCACGGCAGCAGTTTCTTCGCGCAGTGGTCGGTGTGCAGGATAACCGGCACGCCGTAATGTTCAGCCATCAGATGCACGTGGTGTGCGCCAGAGATTGCGCCAAAGATAGCAGCAGCCTGTGGCTTATCTGATTTCAGGCCTTTACCGGCGATGAAGCCAGCGCCACCGTTGGAGAACTGAATGATGACCGGTGCTTTTACTTTCGCAGCGGTTTCCAGAACGGCATTGATGGAGTCAGTACCCACGCAGTTAACTGCTGGCAGGGCGAACTTGTTCTCTTTCGCCACTTTGAAGATCTTCTGAACGTCGTCACCGGTGACAACGCCTGGTTTTACGAAATCAAAAATTTTAGACATGTTAGCTTGTCCTGTTTCTTCGGTCGTATTAAAGGATTCAGATCTCACGCGGGGCATCAAACACCCCGCACTGAGGATTAATTAGTTCTGCTTCGCACGCTCTTCCAGCATGGCAACCGCAGGCAGAGTTTTGCCTTCCACGAACTCGAGGAATGCACCGCCACCGGTAGAGATATAGGAGATTTTATCTTCAATACCAAACAGGTCGATGGCCGCCAGCGTATCACCGCCGCCAGCGATGGAGAATGCGTCACTGTCTGCAATCGCTTTAGCAACGATTTCAGTGCCTTTACGGAAGTTAGGGAATTCGAACACGCCAACCGGGCCGTTCCACAGAATAGTTTTAGCTTCTTTCAACAGCTTAGCCATTGCTTCTGCGGTTTCATCACCGAAGTCCATGATCTCTTCATTGTCCTGAACTTCAGACACTTTCTTCACGGTAGACGGTGCAGTTTCAGAGAATTCCGTGCCGACGCGAGAGTCGGTAGGAACCGGGATTTTGAACTCATCGCGCAGTTTTTTCGCCGCTTCAACGAAATCTGGCTCGTACAGTGATTTACCGACGTTGTTGTCGATAGCCACGAAGGTGTTAGCAATACCACCGCCAACAATCACGGTGTCAGCAATCTTCACCAGCGAGTTCAGCACGTCAAACTTAGTGGAGACTTTTGAACCGCCAACCACTGCCACCATTGGGCGTGCAGGGGTTTTCAGGGCTTTACCCAGCGCTTCCAGTTCGTTGGCCAGCAGCGGGCCAGCACAGGCGATTGGGGCAAATTTACCCACGCCGTGCGTTGAAGCCTGTGCGCGGTGCGCGGTGCCGAAGGCGTCCATCACGTAGACGTCGCACAGGGCCGCGTATTTTTTAGAGAGCGCTTCGTCGTCTTTCTTTTCGCCCTTGTTAAAACGAACGTTTTCCAGGACCACCAGCTTGCCGGCTTCCAGCTCAACGCCGTCGAGGTACTCTTTCGCCAGGGAGACGTTTTCCGCGCCCAGCTTATCTTTCAGGTAGTTCACTACCGGCAGCAGTGAGAACTCTTCGTTGTATTCACCTTCGGTCGGGCGACCAAGGTGGGAGGTTACCATCACTTTTGCGCCCTGCTTCAGGGCCGCTTCGATGGTCGGCAATGAAGCACGAATTCGTGCATCAGACGTCACTTTCCCTTCTTTCACTGGCACGTTTAAATCGGAGCGAATTAGTACGCGTTTACCAGCAAGATCCAGATCGGTCATCTTAATTACAGACATGGTGAATCCTCTCGTTTAACTCTTAAGTTTTACAGGCGCAAACCGCGCCCTACCTGAAACCGCTTGCGGCCATCGCTAACGTGGTATCAATCATCCGGTTAGCAAAGCCCCATTCGTTGTCGCACCAGACTAAAGTCTTAATCAGGTGCTGACCGCTGACCCGCGTCTGCGTGCCGTCCACTATGGCACTGTGCGGATCGTGGTTAAAATCTATCGAGACTAACGGTAATTCCGTATAGTCAACTATACCACTAAATGCCCCTTCTGACGCACTTTGCAGCAGGGCGTTGACCTCACATGCCTTTACCGCATCACGCACGCTGACGCTCAGGTCAATGGCCGTCACGTTGATGGTCGGCACGCGCACCGCAATCGCTTCGAAGCGATCGTTAAATTTCGGAAAAATACGCGTAATGCCGGCGGCCAGTCGGGTGTCGACCGGAATAATCGACTGGCTGGCAGCGCGGGTGCGCCGTAAATCCGGGTGATAAGCATCAATCACCTGCTGGTCATGCATCGCCGAATGAATCGTGGTGACGGTGCCGGACTCAATACCCCAGGCATCATCCAGCAGCTTGATAATCGGAATGATGCAGTTAGTGGTACAGGAAGCATTCGACACCAGCAAATGCTCCGGCAGCAGCGCTTTCTCATTCACGCCGTAAACCACGGTGGCGTCCAGATCGTGGCCGCCCGGGTGAGAGAACAACACCTTTTTCGCCCCAGAGTGCAGGTGGGCTTCACCATCGGCACGGCTGCCATAAACGCCGGTACAGTCAAGCACGACATCAACATTCAGCTCTCGCCACGGCAGGTGCTCGATTTCTGCCACATGCAGCAGGCGGATGGTGTCATCCCCTACCGTCAGCAGGTCGCGCTCCTGACGCACGTCCCAGGCGAATCGCCCGTGGCTGGTATCGTATTTCAGCAAATGTGCCATGCCCGCGGCGTCCGCCAGCTCATTGATGGCGACGACCGTAATTTCAGCACGTCGCCCGGTCTCGTACAGCGCGCGTAAAACATTGCGCCCAATGCGACCAAACCCGTTTATGGCAATGCGAACCGTCATATTACTCCTGCACCAGAATTCACCGTAAAATCGGACAATTAGCCTGAGCCAGCCGTGGCGATTTGTACAGCAGATTCTTATCGAATGGTCGGCGAAAATAACAGGGCCCACTGACAACTGAAACGCTTCAGCCAGAATAATAGAAGTCAGGAATAATAGGAATGACTGGGATCAATTGCGGCGCGTAAGTTTGGATCTACGTCACAAATTTAGAATTTATCGGTGGGAACAAAAAAGGGGCGGGTATGCCCGCCCCCTACGCTATAACATCCTGAGGCGAGGCATGCCTCGCCCGCTGCGTGATTACAGCAGCGCTTTCGCTTTAGCGACCACGTTATCCACGGTGAAGCCAAACAGGTCGAACAGCTTCTCGGCCGGTGCAGACTCGCCGAAGCTGGTCATACCGACGATGGCACCGTTCAGGCCGGTGTATTTGAACCAGTAATCTGCGATACCGGCTTCAATCGCCACGCGCGCGCTGACAGCTTTCGGCAGCACCGATTCACGGTAAGCGGCATCCTGCTTGTCGAAGGCATCAGTAGACGGCATGGAAACCACGCGCGCCTTACGGCCTTCAGCAGTCAGCTGCTCATAAGCGCCCACCGCCAGCTCAACTTCTGAACCGGTAGCGATGAAGATGACCTCCGGCGTACCGTCGCAATCTTTCAGCACGTAAGCACCACGCGCAACGTTAGCCAGCTGCTCAGCGGTACGATCCTGCTGTGCCAGGTTCTGACGCGACAGGATCAGCGCAGTTGGGCCATCCTGACGTTCGATGCCATATTTCCACGCAATCGCCGACTCAACCTGGTCACACGGGCGCCAGGTGCTCATGTTCGGCGTCACGCGCAGGCTCGCCAGCTGCTCTACCGGCTGGTGAGTTGGGCCATCTTCGCCCAGACCGATAGAGTCATGGGTATAGACCATCACCTGACGGATCTTCATCAGTGCAGCCATACGCACCGCATTACGGGCATATTCGACAAACATCAGGAAGGTCGCGGTGTACGGCAGGAAACCACCGTGCAGGGTGATACCGTTAGCGATAGCGGTCATACCGAATTCGCGCACGCCGTAATGGATGTAGTTACCCGCTGCATCTTCGTTGATTGGCTTAGAACCAGACCACATCGTCAGGTTGCTTGGCGCCAGGTCAGCGGAGCCGCCCAGATATTCCGGCAGCAGTTTGCCAAAGGCTTCGATGGCATTCTGTGACGCTTTACGGCTGGCGATTTTCGCCGGGTTCGCCTGTAGCTGTTCAACAAACTTCTGCGACTCAGCAGCCCAGTTTGCCGGCAGCTCGTTATTCATGCGGCGCTTGAACTCAGCGGCCAGCTCCGGGAAGGCTTTAGCGTAGGCAGCAAACTTCTCGTCCCATGCAGCTTCTTTCGCCTGGCCCGCTTCTTTCGCGTCCCACTGTGCATAGATGTCTGAAGGAATTTCAAACGGCGCGTGGTTCCAGCCCAGCTGCTTACGGGTCAGTGCAATCTCTTCATCGCCCAGCGGCGCACCGTGGGAGTCGTGAGTACCGGCTTTGTTCGGCGAACCGAAGCCAATAACCGTTTTGCACATCAGCAGGGAAGGCTTATCGCTCACCGCTTTGGCTTCTTCCACCGCTTTCTTAATCGCGTCCGCATCATGACCGTCCACGCCGCGCACCACGTGCCAGCCGTAAGACTCGAAGCGCTGCGCGGTGTCATCGGTGAACCAGCCATCAATGTGGCCGTCGATGGAGATACCGTTGTCATCATAGAACGCGACCAGTTTACCCAGCTTCAGCGTACCCGCCAGCGAGCACACTTCGTGCGAGATGCCTTCCATCATGCAGCCGTCGCCCATGAACACGTAGGTGTTATGGTCAACAATATCGTGGCCCGGACGGTTAAACTGCGCGGCCAGCGTGCGTTCTGCAATAGCAAAACCGACCGCGTTGGCGATACCCTGGCCCAGTGGACCGGTGGTGGTTTCCACGCCTACGGTGTAGCCGTATTCAGGGTGACCTGGGGTTTTGGAGTGCAGCTGACGGAAGTTAGCCAGTTCACTGATTGGCAGATCGTAACCGCTGAGGTGCAGCAGGCTATAGATCAGCATTGAGCCGTGGCCGTTTGACAGCACGAAGCGGTCGCGGTCTGCCCACAGCGGGTTAGTCGGGTTGTGATTCAGGAAGTCACGCCACAGAACTTCGGCGATATCGGCCATGCCCATTGGGGCGCCCGGGTGGCCGGATTTGGCTTTTTGCACCGCATCCATACTCAATGCGCGAATGGCGTTGGCAAGCTCTTTACGAGAAGACATTTTCTACTCCAGGTCGGATTTAACGCTTCGCCGTCCTTAACCTATTGTAATGAATGAGTTATCAGGCAAAGCCGAAGGAAAGTCGACAATCAATGTACATGAAACACGGGTAACATGTACATGGCGCAGGATGTAAAAAAAGTCACATTAGTGGCCCTTTCGGAGCAGTGGTGCTATGCATTTATACCAGCAAAGGCTATAACTCCGGTTTCGCTGGCAATAATTCGCCCAGCATAAATTGACAACTTTTTGATTTCTATACCTTGTTACCTAAATGGATGAACTGGAATGATGAAACGTATTTCTGTTAGCGCGATCGCACTCGCGACATTAGTTTCCGGCTGTCAGAATTTTGACAGCAATGCCCTGATGCAGTCAGGCGCGCAGGCTTACCAGGCTGCTACCCTGAGCGATGCGCAGGTTAAAGAGCTGAGCGAAAAATCCTGTCAGCAGATGGACAGCGAAGCGCAGATTGCTCCCGCCAGCAGCACTTATGCTCAACGCCTGAAGAAGATCTCCGCTGCGCTGGGCGACAATATCAACGGCACGCCGGCTAACTACAAAGTCTACGTCACCAAAGATGTCAACGCGTGGGCGATGGCAAACGGCTGCATCCGCGTTTACAGCGGCCTGATGGATATGATGACCGATAATGAAGTGGAAGGTGTGCTGGGCCACGAAATGGGCCACGTCGCGCTGGGCCACTCGCGCAAAGCGATGCAGCTGGCTTACTCCACCACCGCTATCCGCACCGCGGCCGCTTCTGCTGGCGGTATTGCCGCTTCGCTGTCTCAGTCGCAGCTGGGTGACCTGGGTGAAAAACTGGTGAACGCGCAGTTCTCCCAGAGCCAGGAATCACAGGCCGATGACTACTCGTTTGATCTGCTGAAAAAACGCAACATCAACCCGCAGGGTCTGGTGACCAGTTTCGAGAAGCTGGCCAAGCTGGAAGGCACGCACGAAAGCAGCATGTTTGACTCGCATCCGGCTTCTCAGGCGCGCGCCGACCATATCAAAGAGCGTATCGCGGCCGGTAAGTAATTCCGGGCGCGGCAGGGGGCGGGCATGCCCGCCCCGAATCATTAATATAAGGTTTTCTGCGGCGGACCGGCAAAATGCAATGGTCCGATTTCGCTCATTTTAACCTCCACCAGCGTTGGCCCCGGCATCGCTATCGCTTCCGCCAGCACGCTGCTGAACATGGCGGCATCGCTGATGCTCCAGGCCTGCATCCCCATCGACTGCGCCAGCAGGGTATAATCCGGCGTGTGCAGTTCGTTGTAATACTGCCGCCCGCCAAAATACTTATCCTGAATGCCACGCATCACGCCGTAACCTCCGTCGTTCATCACCAGCAGCGTCACGTTAGCCCGCTCCTGTACCAGCGTCGCCAGCTCGCCGACGCCCAGTGCCAGCCCGCCGTCTCCGACCAGACCAACCACTTTACGCTGCGGATTGGCCAGCGCGCTGCCAATCGCCATCGCCAGCCCCATCCCGATTGCCCCCGCCAGCGAATGAATATTGGCTAAGGCACCGTTGGCACGCAGTAAACGGCTGCCCCAGACGCTGCCGGAAACGGTAATATCACGCACCAGAATCCCCTGCGCAGGCAGCGCGGCGGCAACGGCATCGTTCAGCCCGGCATACACTCCGCACTGCGCGCGCAGTTCACGCTCCGCTTCTGCTACCGCCTGCGCAATCTGACGATCGCCCGCCACATCACTGACCGGTGACAGGCGCTGTGCCAGTGCATTCAGCAGCGCACGGCAGTCGTAGTTCAGCACCTCATCCGCCAGATAATTTCGGCTGGCCGCTGCCGGGTCGATATCAATCTGCACCCGCGGCTGTGGCAGCGTCAGGGTCCAGCTGCGCGTCTCATTACTGCGCAGGCGCGAACCGGCGATCAGCGTTAAGTCACATTCTGCCATCACGCTTTCCACCGCAGAAGAGTTGTGAAATGCGCGCAGGCTGCGCGGATGAGCATCCGGTAAAATACCGCGACCGTGCGCGCTGGAGATCACCCTAAACCCGGCATCGGCCAGTTTTCTTATGGCCTCACTACAGCCTGATGCTCCGCCGCCGACCCACAGCAGGGGGCGGCTGGCACGTTTCACCTTTTCCGCCAGTGCGGCAATCACGCTTTCCGGCGGCGCTGGCGGAGAAAGAGGAGCGACCGGCGTCGTCACCAGCGAGTCGGGTATCAGGCTGTTCTGGATATCTATCGGGATCTCAACCGAAACCGGACCGCACGGCGGCGTCTGAGCTATCTGAATTGCCCGGTGCAGCAGCGCCACCGCCTGCTGCGGCGAGTGCACGCGCAGCGCGGCTTTACCGCTGCTGCGCAGCAGCCCGAGCTGATCGCGGGCTTCGTGAATAAATCCGCTGTCGGCATCAAGATATGCCTTCTCAACCTGCCCCGTCAGATGCAGCAGAGGCGTACCGGCGTTCATCGCTTCGAGCAGCGATCCCACCGCATTGCCCGCTCCGGCACCGGTACTGGTTAACGCTACGCCCAACCCGCTGAACCTGCCGTGCGCATCAGCCATGGTCACCGCACCCGCCTCGCCGCGAGCGGGAACAAAGTGCAGCCTCCCGCGCTGGCCGATGGCATCGGCAATTGGTAAATTGTGAATAGAGATAATCCCATACAGCGTTTTAACCCCGTATAACTCAAGAGTCCGCGCCAGCGCTTCACCCACCGTTATCATTTCGCTCATCGCTACTTCCCGTTCCATAGTTAGTCACTCCAGGCGTTAATTGCCGGGGTCATAGCCAGATAGATGCTCTTCTGCTGCATCCAGGCCTTAATGCCCTGCAGCCCCTTTTCGCGCCCAAGCCCACTCTGCTTGAAACCGCCAAACTGCGTGGCTATCGAAAAGACTTTGTAGGTGTTGATCCACACCGTTCCGCACTCCAGCCGATCGGCAAGCTGCAAGGCATAAGGGATGTCGCGCGTCCAGATGCCGGCCGCCAGGCCATAGATCGAATCATTGGCCTGCGCTATCAGCTGCTGCTCATCATCGAACGGCATCACCACCAGCACCGGGCCGAAGATCTCCTCCTGGCACACTCTTGCCGCGTTATTCAGCCCGGCGATAATCGTCGGCTGGAACCAGTTACCTTTCGCCAGCGCCGGATCGGCAGGGATCTCTCCCCCGCACAAAATCTCGCCACCCTCTTCCCGCGCCAGCGCCACATAGTCCATCACCGACTGGCGATGCTCGGGGCCGATCAGCGGGCCAATATGGGTGCCGGGACGCAATGGGTCGCCAAGACGCAGGCCATCCGTTAACTGCAGCAGTCTGTCGATCAGTCGTGGGTAGAGCGCGCGATGAATAAACAGCCGCGATCCGGCAATGCACGCCTGCCCGCCAGAGCTGAAAATACCGTAGCAAATGCCGCGTGCGGCCTGCTCAATATCGGCGTCGGCCAGCACAATGGTCGGGGATTTCCCCCCCAGCTCCAGCGAAGTGCCGATCAGTTTGTCCGCCGCGATATGCGCCAGCCGCTGCCCGGTGCGGGTTCCACCGGTAAAGGAGATCTTCTTCACCAGTGAATGACGCGCCAGCGCTTCCCCGACTATTGAGCCTTTGCCCGGCAGTACGCTCAGTAGCCCCGGCGGCAGCCCGGCCTGCTCAAACAGCGCGGCCAGCTCCAGCGCCATCAGCGGCGTGGCTTCCGCCGGTTTCAGCACCACGGCATTGCCTGCCGCCAGCGCCGGGGCAATTTTTTGCATCTCACTGGCAATCGGTGAGTTCCACGGCGTGATTGCCGCCACCACGCCGATCGGCTCATAGCGACTGAGAGTAATAAAGTCGTTGCTGCGCGGCGGCGGGAGCTCCCCCTCCATCACTTCACAGACGGCCGCAAAATAGTGGGCGGTTGCGGCAGCGCTGGCGACCAGCCCGCGCGTCTCCGCCAGCGGTTTGCCGTTGTCGCGCGTCTGCAGCTGCGCCAGTGCCTCCAGCCGTTGCGTAATCAGCTCACCCACACGATGCAGGATCGCGGCACGCTGGTGTGGCAGCCTCTGCCGCCACTGCGGCGCCCGCCAGGCGCGCTCGGCCGCGTTAACGGCCAGCTCAACATCGTCCAGGCTGGCGGCATGCAGCCAGGCATTAACCGATCCATCGGCCGGGTTAGTGCTGCAAAAACGCTCACCGCGCCCTTCGCGCCACTCGCCGGCCAGGTACAGCTTTAACGTTTCCATCAGGATTCCTTAGAGATAGAGCAGCTGACGGCAGGCCTGTACGGCACTGAGTGCTGCCAGCATGGAGGTTTTCGCATTGCTGCTTAGCGGGTAACCACGAAGTTCCAGGTACAAATCGCCGAACTTTCCCGCCGCCTGTAGCGTATGGGTATTGCGCTGCGTTGTCGGGTCAACCATCAGCTCAACCTGCGTCTGGTCCATCCCAATCCCAGCCAGAGCAATGGTTGCCGCCACATTGGCGTTAGCCGGGAACAGTCGTGCAGCTTCACGCGCGCTGCCGCGCCAGAACACCTGACGTTCGCTGACCGCCATCAGGTCTATCTGCGTTTCTGCATGGCTACCCCGCCAGCTGGCCGGGCTTTTACACGACTGATAGATCACATGATCCAATCCGCCCTCGCGCGCGGCAGCCAGCCCGTCCAGCCCGGCGACGGCACCAGAAAGCGGGATCAACCGTCCCTCCCCGCTATGGCAGGCCGCCAGCAGGCGCTGATGCAGTAACTCATCCGCCAGCGCGCCGGTAGAAATCACCGCCAGCCACCAGCCGCGCAGCAGAACATATTGAGCATATTCGACGACTGCCTGCTGGCTGGCGCACTCCAACACCAGCTGCGGCTGCCCGTCACAGGCTGCGGGAGAAGTCAGTGCGGCAACCCGAGCGCCAAAGCGATCGCGGATCGCCGCATGATGGCTTTCCCGCGCCACTATCCAGCCAGGCTCAACGCCCTGCGGCAGCCGCGCCAGGACTTCCTGGGCCATGGCACCAAAGCCGATTAGCATGATCTTTTTCATCATTTACCCTCATAGCTGGCGGGAAAAGCCGCCTGAGACATCCAGCGCCGCCCCGGTAGTGAAAGAAGCCAGCGGCGAGGCGAGAAACAGCAGCGCGCGGGCCGCCTCTTCCGGCTTGCCAAGCCTGCCGAGCGGGATCCCGCGCCGCCGGGCCAGCGCAGTCGTCCACTGCTCCCAGTTGAGATCGCGATCTTCCCGCTGCTCAAAGCGCCGCCGCCACTGGCCGGACTCCACCATGCCGAGCAGGATCGAATTCACCCGAACACCTTTAGCGATCAGATCTTTCGACAGCGTTAGCGTCATGTTCAATAGCGCAGCCCGCGCCGCAGAGGTGGCAATCATGTGCTCCTCCGGCTGGCGTGCCAGCAGCGAATTGACGCAGGTCACCGAAGCCATATCCGACTGTTCCAGCCACGGCAAAAATGCCTGCAGCGGGTTGAGCACGCCAAACAGTTTCAGCCCGGCTTCCTGCAGCCAGGCATCGCGCGGCGTGTCTGCGTAGTTCGCCACATAGCCCTGCCCGGCGTTGTTAATCAGCATATCCACCGCGCCAAAACGTTTGCTGACCGCCAGCGCAAAGCGCTCAACCTGCTCCTGCACCAGCACATCACAGTGGTGCGCCAGCATATCGGCATCGGGGAACTGCTCCCGCAGCGCAGCCTGCGCACTGGCCAGTCGCGCCGTATCGCGCCCGCAGAAGGCCACTCTGGCGCCGGCTTCCAGTAACAGCTGTAACGTGGCGAAGCCGATGCCGGAGGACCCCCCGGTAACCACCGCCACGCGCCCGTTAATTTGCAGGTTCATTTTCGGCCTCCGTTATACGCTGCAGCTGGCGATTAAAAAAAGCCGCATTATCGAGATAGCAGGCATGCCCGGCAGTCGGGATCGTCAGGTAAGGCAGACTCCAGCGGCGCGCAAGCTCACGCACCCGTGCTGGCGGCGTAATCTCATCCTGCTCACCGCACCACACCTCTGTCGGGCAGTGAATATCCGCCAGCCAGTGATGGATATCCTCCGTGGCCAGCATGGATGCCGCCTGGAGATATGCCGCCCGATTTAGCCGCCGCATTCCCGCCGCCACCGTGGCAATATCGCGCTCGTCAGCCCGCGGGCGCAGCAGATGCGCAGCACGGTCGTCGGCCAGCGTCTTCAGCCCGCCAGCCAGCTGCTGTTCCCGCTGTTCCAGCACCTGGCGTTGCTGCTCCGGCGCGGCGCTGCCGTAGCCCTGCGCCGGATCGGCCAGCACCAGACGCGTAACGCGCTGTGGATAGCGCGCGGCGAACGCGCTGCCGATCAGCGCCCCCAGCGAGTGCCCGACCACCACCGCCCGTGAGATATGGGCATCATCCAGCATCTGCGCCAGCATATCGGCATACAGCGCGGCGGTGGGATGGGGGTGAGTGAGCGGCTGGCTCTGCCCGTAACCCGGCGCATCCCACGCCAGCATGTGGCAACACTGCTGCAGGCCGCTGTTATTTAGCTGCTTATGCCAGTTGCCGCTGCCGGAGCTGATGCCGTGCAGCAGCACCAGCGCCGGTCCATTTCCGGTCTCCCACCATTGGATCATTGACGTTTCACCTTAGCCAGCGGGTGATCGTGCGGATAGGTCGGGATATGCGGTTTCGCGGTGCCCAGCATCACGCACATCAACGCTTCTTCCTCGCCATGGTTAAACAGGCCGCGGTAAATGCCGGCAGGAACCGAGATCAGGTCACGTTCGTTGAGCACCGTTTCGCAGTAGCTGTCGCCCTCTTTGATCATCAGCGTGATGCAGCCTTTCAGCATGAAAAATACCTCTTCCACATCGTCATGCAGATGCAGCGGGCCTTCACTTTTCGCCGGTAGCACCATGGTTGAGAAGGTGAAATGCTCAGCAGGAACGGTGTTGCTGTCGCTGGACACGCCCGTCGCTCCGGTGCCGATATAGCGCATTTGAGCGCGGCGATATTTCGGGTCGAAGTCGGCCTGAAATTTCAGCGCGCTCCAGTCATATTTACGCCCGGAAAAACGTGCAATGCGCGACTCCACCCACTCATCCATTGACAGGTTGGCAGGTTTAACGGCAGCTTTAGTGATGCTTTCTGACATGGTTGATACTCCTCAGTAACGTTTCAGGATCGGCAGTAACAGCACGCAGCCCGCTGCGGCCACCACCACCAGAAACAGCAGGCCGCTGTCCATGCTGTGAGATTCGGCGATTATTGCCCCCATCAGTAGCGGTGCCAGCGCGCCGGCAAAATTCCCCAGCCCGTTAAACACACCGCCGGCGGCCGCGCTAACGTTGGGTGGCGTGGCTTTTGCCAGCAGGGCAAAGATATTCGGCGCCCCCGCGCCCCACATAAATGTGCTGAAGCTCATGGCAGCAATCACGCCCCCCTGCTGCTGGAGATGCAGCACTGCCAGCAGGCCGATTGCCGCGCCCCCCAGAGAGATAAAACAGGCCAGCGCACGGCGATCGGCACGGTCAGAGAGCCAGGACCCCACCCCTTCGCCTGCCAGCATGGCGATAAACGGCAGCGAAGAGAGCCAGCCCACATCCCGCAGATGAATGCCGCGCCCCTCCACCAGATAGCTGGGCAGCCAGCCGTTAATGCCCCACAGGTAGGTGAGATAGGTGATGTTGAACAGGCAGATAAGCCAGAAGTGACCGTTTCGATAGAGCAGCGCACGTGCCGCTTTGCGCGGCTGAGCGTTGCTGCGCGTCGCCGTCATTCCGCGGCGAATATTGCGTAGCGCGAGACAAATCCAGCCCACCACAGGCAGCGTCAGCAGAGCCATAAACCAGAAGGTGCTCTGCCAGCCAAAGTGGCCGAGAATAAACAGCGAGAGCGGAAAACCGATGGCGGCACCGATAGGCGTTCCCAGCAGCCACAGCATGGTGGCGCGCGCCTGCAGGTGCTGCTGGAAGTTATTGCGCACCACGGCAAATGCCAGCGGGAACAGCGGCCCTTCCGCCACGCCCAGTGCGATGCGCAATCCCAGCATGGTCCGATAGGAGTGACAGAAGCCCATCGCCACCATCAGCAGGCACCAGAGCAGCATCATGCCCACCAGTAAACGCTGCGGGTTGATGCGGTCGCCCAGCCCGCTGAGCAGCATCGAGGAGAAGCCATAGCTGAGCAGAAAGGCACTCATTAATAGCCCCAGGCGGGTGGTGTCAAAACTCAGCCCCATCGCCTGCTGAAATTGCACGTCAGAAAACAGGGCGGCAATGCTCACCTTGTCAAAAAAGGCCAGCAGCACGCAGGCAAACAGTGCCAGCGGGATCGACCAGCGAACCGTTTCAGCCTGCTGAGCGACCGTAAGCGGTGGGTGTTCAAGAGTACTCATCTGCCCGATCTCCGCTTACCGTAACGACATCAGTGAAAAGTCGGGGTCAGCCAGCTGCGCCGCATCCAGCTGGCGCTGAGCCAGCATCCAGCGCTTCGCCAGCTTAATGCTGCGCGCATCGTTAAACGCCACCAGCTGCTGCAGACGGCTGTCCGCTCCCAGACGGAACCACAGCCCACCTCCGGGCTGCGGCCGGACAATCGTCCTTCCCGCGTCACCGGGCAGGCCGAGGATCTGAATATTGACGTCGTATTGATCCGACCATAGCCAGGGGATCTCGCCATAGCCTGCCGCCTGCGGATCGAGCAGGGCCTGCGCGGTAGCAATGGCCTGATTTTGGGCAAAGGCCCAGGACTGCAACGAGATACCGTATTGCGGATGGCGCGCCACATCGCCGATGGCAAAAATTGCCGGATCGCTGGTCTGCCCGCGGGCATCCACTACGATGCCATTCGCCACCTCAAGCCCGGCCTGCTGCGCCAGTTCAAGATTTAGCTCAATCCCAATCCCCACCACCACGCGGTCAAAGGTTTCGGCTTCGCTGCTCGCGCAGCTCAGCTGTGGCCGATCGTGCTGTTGATGAAGTACGATTTCACCGCAGTCGAGATGCAGCCGCACCCCGTGCCGCTGATGTAGCGCCAGCAGCGCCGCCGACACCGCCGGGTCAATACTGCGTTGGCACAGCGCGGGCTGCCGTTCAAACAGCGTGACGGCAATACCTTTGCTGCGGGCAGAAGCGGCAATTTCTAATCCAATCCAGCCGCCGCCAACCACCGCCAGGTGCTGACAGTCGTTGAGCCCGGCTTTCAGCGAGATGGCGTCCTGCCAGCTGCGTAAGCTGTGAATACGGGGATGGTTATGCCACTCGCGCCCCGGCAGGCGAGGACGGCTGCCGGTAGCAATCAGCAGCCGATCGTAGGCCAGCTGCTGACCATCGCTGAGCAGCACGCGCTTTTGCCCGCGCAGGATCTGTTCGGCGCGCAGCGGGCGATACCAGCTGAGATCGAGTGCTGCCTGCACGGGCTCGCTAAACAGGCGAGTCAGGGCGACCTCATCCTGCAACAGCACACTTTTCGACAGCGGCGGTCGCTCATAAAAGTCCCACGGCTCGTCGGCCACCACGCTGATACGCTGGTCGTAGCCACCATCGCGCAGGGTTTTTGCCGCCCAGCCCGCCGCCTGCCCGCCGCCGATAATGACGATCCCGGCGCTCATAGCGCTTCCTCACGCTTAAGCTGGCGGCGGGTGGTGTAGTCGATACCCCCTTCTACCGCCCATTCAGTAAAGGAGACCAGCGAGTGCTCCAGCTCACGCGGCTGCCAGTTTTCCGTCAGCCAGTCATCGTTGGTGTAATACTCAAACGCACCACCAGCCGGGCTGTTGACGTACCAGAAATAGGCGGAAGAGACCGGATGGCGGCCGGGGCCAATAAAGGTGCTCCAGTGCTGTTTGTTCATCGCCAACCCACCGCCGACCACTTCATGGATATCGCGCACGGTGAACGCCACGTGGTTCAAACCGCGTTTACCATTCGGCAGCTGCAGTAAAAACAGGGTGTGATGGCCACCGCGCTGCTGAGCCCGCAGGAAGACCGCGCGATCGATATAGCGGTCAGAAATCTCGAAGCCGAGCACTTCGCGATAAAACTTCTCCGTCTGCGCCAGGTCGCTAACAAAAAACACCACGTGACCAATATTGATTGGCGTAGCCTGGGAATAGACCGGGCTGGGCTGGTCGATACGGCGAATATCGTCCCACTGGTTGATGCCCGGAACATCGAGCTCAACCTTTCGCTGCTGGCGGACAACAATACGCAGCGCCATACCATTAGGATCGGTGCAGTACAGCGCCCCGCCGCGCTCCTGATAACTGGGCTGGTCACGCATTTTCTGCGCAATGGCGGCCAGTGCCGCTGCGTCTCGTACGCCCCAGGTGACGCGCCGCAGGGTGGAGCCTGCTTCGAAGGGCACTGGCAGGTCAGGATTGTCCAGCGGGCTGAATTCAACCTGTGCGCCGCTCAGCGTTTGAAACAGACGATCGCTGCCGTTCACCGGCGACAGGCCAAAATCACGGATGAACTTGCTGCACAGTGGCGGGTCTTCAACGCCAAATTCCAGCTTTTCAATTCCAGTTACGCGCATGCTCTCTGCCTCTTTTTTGTTCAAAATGACGAATCTGGACGTAGAGATCCCCGACGCAATTAAGCGCCTGAAAAATTTACGCAGTTATTGGGTTAGCCAGCCTGGGCGTGATGCCCTAACAAGCCGGAGATTTTCAGCGCGGCATCGGCCACCAGCTGCTGCAAATGCCTGCGGTCAGCGGCCGGAATTTCATGCATTGGCACCATGATGCTGACCACTGCCGCCACCCGACTTCTGGGCCCGAAGATCGGGTAAACAATCGACGAAATCCCCGGACGAAAGAAGGATTCACCAATCACATAACCGCGCTGGTTGTCCTGCTGTACCATCTCCCACAGCGTTTCACGATCCTGGGATGGCACCTGGGCTGCGCCTTCAATCAGCGGCTCCGGATAGAGCTGTTCAAAATCGCTGCGGCTCAGATCGGTTAGCAGCACCCTGCCGAGGGAAGTGCAGTGAACCGGCAGCCGTGAACCGACGCTAACCTGATTAATCCGCGCACCTGCGGCGCTGACGCGGGCGATATAAATCAGATCGCGCCCATCGCGAATCGCCAGATGGCTGTTGCACAGGCTGCGGTCGCGCAGCTGCTCAATCACCGGCTGCCCCGCCTGCGCTACGTCCAGCGAGGCGATATATTCAAACCCCAGCCGCAGCACCATCATGCCAAGAGTAAAGGTGTTGTTACGCGGGTTACGCTGTAAAAAACCAAGGTGCTCCAGAGTCTGCACCACGCGGTAAGCGCTGGCTTTTGGCATGTCGACCAGCCGGTGTAGCTCGGCGAAGGTCATTTCGCGCTGCTGCGCGCCGAAGGCGAGTAGCAGCTGCAACCCGCGATCTAATCCCGGGATCAGGTAGCGGCAGCTTGATGCTTCAGACATAACGACTCCTGCACCTCAGTTAAAAACAAATCCACCGTTGACCGGCAGCAGCTGCCCGGTAACGAAATCAGACAGCGATGACAACAGCCAAATCACGCTACCGCTGACGTCCTGCGGATGCTGCGCTCCGGCGAGCGCGCGCCCCTGCTCATACAGCTGATGCCGCGCCGCCGGCACGTACTCTGTGGCGGCGACGCGCGTCAGCCCTGGGGCAATGGCGTTGACGCACAGCCCGCGCTCTCCCAGTTCCCGCGCCATGGAACGCGTCATCGCAATAATCGCGCCCTTACTGGCAACATATGCCAGCAGGTTCGGCGCGCCCCATAGGGCGGTATCCGACGCGACGTTAACGATTTTTCCACCGCGTTTCATCAGCGGCACCGCCGCTTTCGAAACCAGCCAGCTGCCACGCACATTGACCTGCATCACCCGGTCCCACAGCTCAATGTCGTACTCCAGCATGTTTTTGCCACCAACGCCGGTCGCCAGCGCGGCGTTATTGACCAGCCCATCAATGCCGCCCTCGCGGGCGACAAGCTGCATAACGTCGTTAATCGCCTGCGGGTCGGCAATATCCAGCGGCAGCGCTTCGACTCGCGCGCCCTGCTTGCGCAGCTGCTCAGCACTGGCTTCCAGCTCGGCTGCAAGAATATCGAGCATCACTACGCGTGCCCCCTGGCCTGCAATATCCTGAGCAAACTGCCAGCCCAGGCCACGCGCCGCACCGGTGATGACGATGCGTTTTCCTGCCAGCAGCCCGCCCATTACGAGGTCTCCTGGGCTGCTAACTCTGCCAGTCTTGCCAGCTGCTGCTTCGCCGCTTTCTGCATGTTGCGGCGCAGGCGTGACAGCCCGACATCATGCTGATAGAGATATTCATAGTTACGCGCAGCCGGGGCCATTGACTCAAGGATAATCCGGTCCTGTTCCAGCACGTCCCAGTGCAGCTTCTCCAGCCGGTTGCGGTAGAAGAAGCGCCACATATCACGCTGCCAGCCCTCAACCTGGCGAATGCGCCAGAAGAACACGCGGCAGCTCTCCTGGCTTTCCGGCACCGCCATGCCGATGATCCAGAACGGGCCGCCCGGTCCAAAACGTTTCTGATAGGGGATCGAGAGCCGCATCCACTGCACTCCGCTTTCACCAAACTCCACCCAGTCAAAATTCACCCCTTTCTGCCCATCCTTCTGGAACAGGAACCCGGTTTCAGTAGGCTGCAGTGACATATCCGCCTTACGGTCACCGTCCGCCATCGAGTGCGAAGAGGAGTGGAGGTAGGTGCCGTGCATCGGATCCATCACGTTTTCCAGCGCGTACTGATAATTGCAGTTCCATGCAGCGGTGCAGAGGAAATTGCTGTAAGACTTGCTGTCGGCCAGCTCCTGCGGGAACACCAGCTCCGTGGGTGGATCCTCTGCGGTCACGCCAAACCAGATAAAGATTGCGCCATGCGCTTCCTGCACCGGATAGGCGCGCACGCACGTCTGACCAACCAGTGGGCAGCGCTCGACCGCCGGTACATCTTTCACCGTACCGCTGCCCGCCACCTCCACACCGTGATACCAGCAGGCAATACGGTCGCCGAGGTTCCAGCCCATCGACAGGCGCGCACCGCGGTGCGGACAGCGATCTTCCAGCGCCTGCAGTTTGCCTTCTGCATCTCGCCATACCACCAGCTGCTGCCCCAGTCGCGTGATCCCCAGCGGCGCGGAGTGCACTTCCCAGCTCGCCAGCACCGGATACCACAGGCCGCGTAATCCTTGATCGAGATATTTCTGTACGTCAGTCATCTTCGCCTCCCCGTTCAGTAACCATTGACCTGAAGAAATTCGCGCAAGCTGGCATCGCTCCACGGCTTACCGCCGCGGTCGAAGATCCGCTGCTGATTAAGTGCCGCCACCAGCTGTTCCAGGGTATTTATCTCCTGGGAAAACAGCGTTTCCAGCGCGCTAATCAGGGTGATTTCAAAGGCATCAGGTTCACGACGACGCGTCTGCCAGATGATATTTTGATATTCACCCGGCTGATGGATGGCACCGTTCCCCCCCTCTTTCGGGGGAGTGAATTGCCAGCTCTGCGGCAAATGTGGATTAAATTCCGCTTGATTGCTCATGGTTGCTCATCCTCCGCAACGACAGTGATTTGTATTTGGTTATCGACTATCCGTAATGGATAGCGTTTCAGGTCGCGCTCCCCCGGCTCGCGCAGGCAGCGTCCCGTTCTGATATCAAAAACAGCCTCGTGCAGCGGGCACTCCACTTTGCCATCCTCAACAAACCCCTGGCTCAGCAGGGCGTAAGCATGTGGGCAGATATCCTCCAGCGCGTAATATTCACCCTCGACCAGATAAATTCCGATCTCCCGGCCATCAATATTGCCGGCGAAGGGAAAATCGGCCTGCACCTGCGAAATATCACAAATAGGGCTCCAGCTCATTATTTAACTCCAGCATCTGTTTCAGATATAAAACTTTGTTTCCTATCTAATACGGTCAATATAGAAGCGGAGGATTACGCGTCAATAGGCGATATTTGCTAAAAATTAAATGAGATGATTTTTATTTAAAACAAACGTGCAAGAGATCACGAAATAAAATAAATTCACCGCATTAAATCAAATCAGTAGCAAAAATCAGATCCAGACAACAGCAGCGAAAGATATTCTTTTAAAACAGCAGGAAAGCGACCTTCAGCGGGATAGCCAGTGCAAAAAATATTTTCCCTGGCTAATTATCACCGTTGAATAAGAATAATTGAAAGTTTCATCAGTAAAACAATTATGGCAACTTCCGGGAGGATTTTAAAAAAACACTACTAACGGCAGGGTCACGCTCTCTTCGGGGTAAATTAAGAGCAGGGTTAATTTGGGGGGCAGAGAGAGGGAGTATTTACCCCGCAGCGCATTTACCGCCGCGGGGCAGAATGATTAACCTTTGTTGGAAGCCTGCACGTGCAGCATATCCAGCGCCAGGCTGGCCGCCGCCAGCGCGGTAATATCAGACTGGTCGTAGCCCGGTGCGACTTCAACCAGATCCATCCCCACGATATTCATACCCTGCAAACCGCGGATCAGCTTGCTGGCCTTGTCACTGGTCAGGCCGCCGATCACCGGAGTACCGGTGCCCGGTGCATGTGCCGGGTCGAGGCAGTCGATATCAAACGTCAGGTAGATTGGCAGGTCGCCCACAATCTGCTTCACCTGCGCCAGAATATCGTCGACGCTGCGATCGTTGATCTGCGCGGCATCCAGTACGTTAAAGCCCAGTGACTTATCAAACTCGGTACGAATACCGATCTGCACGGAATGCTCCGGTGAGATCAGCCCTTCTTTCGGTGCCGTATAGAACATGGTGCCGTGGTCAAAGGTCGGGCCGTTAGAGTAGGTATCGGTGTGCGCATCAAAGTGCACCAGCGCCATCTTACCGAAAGTTTTGGCATGGGCGCGCAGCAGCGGCAGCGAGATGTAATGGTCGCCGCCAAAGGTCAGCATACGCTTGCCGTTCGCTAGCAGCTTCTCAGCGTGCGCCTGCAGCTTGTCGCTCAGATCCTGTGAATCACCGAAGGCATAGACCAGATCGCCGCAGTCAATCACGTTCAGGCGCTGACGCAGGTCAAACTCCCACGGCCAGCGGCAGCCTTCCCAGGCGAGGTTGGTCGAGATCTGGCGGATAGCGCCGGGGCCGAGGCGGCTGCCCGGGCGGCCGGAGGTTGCGGCATCAAACGGTACGCCGGTAATCACCCACTCGGCATCGCTGTCGTAGGGCTGGAAGTTAACCGGGAAACGCATAAAACCAAAGGCGTTAGACACCAGCGAGTTATCGTACTGATTACCCAGGGTGTTATACATAGCTGTTCCTCTCTGACTGACCAAAAAAAAGATGAAAAAAAATCCCCACCGCGTCGTTAAGCCCGACGAGGAAGGGATTGATTAAGCACTATTTTAACCTGGTTTAACGTTTAAAAATATCGTTAACAAAGTTACCTAAATCGGCAGAACCGGACTTCACTTCCGGCTTCACTTCGCCACCCGGCGAAATACCGTCGACAAAGTTCGGCAGGAACTGGCTGAGCAGATCGGTGGCCCCCTGTCGATCGGTGCCCAGCTTATCGGCCAGCGACTGGATCTCGCCACCGCCAAACGCCGACTGAATTTCACCGCTGCCAATCGCTGCATTCTGGCCGTTGCCAATCCAGGAGTTCAGAATGGCACCAAGACCGCCCTGCTGAAACTTATTAAACAGCACTTCAATGCCGCCCTGCTCCTGAATCCATTCCCAGATGGCCTGAAACTGTCCCGCGTTAAGCCCGCCGGCCGCGTTACCGCCGCCGCCGCCCAACGCACTTTTTAGTAAACCGTCAAGCAAACCCATATTCGACTCCTTCACTCTCGGCACTGAGTGCCTGGCTGGAGGCTTCTTATTTGCTGCGCGCCTGTAATAGCGCGCAGCGCCGGAAGATTATTCGTCTTCCAGATAAGTGTAGCCGTATAAACCGGCTTCGAACTCTTCCAGGAACTGCGCACGCAGCTCCTCATCCAGATCGCTCTGTTTGATCTGATTACGGAAGTGGGTCAGCAGCTCGGCCGGGTTCAGCTGCACATACTCCAGCATGTCCGCCACGGTATCCCCTTCATCGGACAGCTGAACTTCCACGCTGCCGTCAGGGAAGGCAAACACGTCGACCGCTTCGGTGTCGCCGAACAGGTTGTGCATGTTGCCGAGGATCTCCTGATACGCCCCGACCATAAAGAAGCCCAGCATCGGCGGGTTATCAATATCGTACTGCGGCATCGGCATGGTGGTGGCAATACCGTCGCCGTCAACATAGTGGTCGATGGTGCCGTCCGAGTCACAGGTGATGTCCAGCAGCACCGCACGGCGCTCCGGCACCTGATTCAGCCCTTCCAGCGGCATCACCGGGAACAGCTGGTCAATACCCCATGCATCCGGCATCGACTGGAACAGTGAGAAGTTGACGTAAATCTTATCCGCCATGCGCTCCTGCAGTTCGTCAATAATCGGACGGTGCGCGCGGTTGCTCGGGTCCAGATGCTGCTGAATGTAGTGGCAAATGCTGAGATAGAGCTGCTCCGCCCAGGCGCGCTGGGTCAGATCGTAAGTCCCCTGCGAATAACCGGTATGGATGTCAAACAGGTCCATCTGGCTGTCGTGCAGCCATTCGCGCAGCGAGCGGCGGTTATTCGGCTCGTGCATCTCCTGCCAGGTATCCCACATGCTGACAATCGGGCGCGGGGAATCTGCCTGCGGCGGCTGCGGCTCGCTGAACTCGTTGCGTTCCACACCAATGATGTTGGAAACCAGTACGGTGTGGTGCGCTGTCACGGCGCGGCCCGATTCAGTAATCACCGTTGGATGCGGCAGGCCGTGCTCTTCACAGGCATCGCCAATCGCCCAGATAACATTGTTGGCATATTCGTTCAGGCCGTAGTTGACCGAGCAGTCGCTCTGCGAGCGGGTGCCTTCATAGTCAACGCCCAGACCGCCGCCCACGTCGAAGCACTGGATATTGACGCCGAGCTTCGCCAGCTCAACGTAGAAACGCGCCGACTCGCGCACGCCGGTGGCGATATCGCGGATGTTGGCCATCTGCGAACCGAGGTGGAAGTGCAGCAGCTGCAGGCTCTCCATACGGCCCGCTTCGCGCATGATCTCTACCAGCTTCAGTACCTGAGTGGCAGAGAGGCCAAACTTGGATTTCTCCCCGCCGCTCGACTGCCATTTGCCGGAACCCTGCGATGCCAGGCGCGCGCGGATACCAAGGCGCGGCACCACATTCAGGCGCTCCGCCTCTTCGAGGACCAGTTTCACCTCGGTCATTTTTTCCAGCACCAGATAGACCTTGTGGCCCATCTTTTCGCCGATCAGCGCGAGGCGGATATATTCACGGTCTTTATAGCCGTTACAGACGATCACCGAACGCGTCATGCCCGCATGGGCCAGCACGGCCATCAGCTCGGCTTTGGAACCGGCTTCCAGGCCCAGCGGCTCGCCGGAGTTGATTAGCGACTCGATAACGCGCTTATGCTGGTTAACCTTAATCGGGTAAACCAGGAAGTAGTCACCGCGATAGCCGTAAGACTCGCGCGCGCGTTTAAACGCGGCGTTAATCGAACGCAGGCGGTGCTGCAGAATTTGGGGGAAGCAGAACAGGGCGGGCAAACGCTGGCCTTCGGCTTCGCGCTCTTTCACCAGCTTCGCGAGATCGACGCGCGCTTCCGGCACATCCGGATCCGGGCAGACGCTGATATGGCCCAGCTCGTTGACGTCGTAGTAGTTATTGCCCCACCAGGCAATATTGTAAGTGCGCAGCATGCGGCTGGCATCTTGATCGCTCATTGCTACCTCCTGCATCGAGCGGAGTACACCCTGTTCGCCAGCTGACGAACCCTTAATATTCTTCATGTCGTCAGACATCGCGAACCTCAAGTTGTAATGAAGCAAAACAGCCAGCAGCTACAGGAGCATCCTGTAGCAAGAAATCATCGACCGTCGCCCGGTTCAGCCCGACAGGCTGAGAGCGAAGAGTCGGCTTATGCAGTATAACATTGTAAAACAAGTCGCGGACTCCGTATCACCAGCCAGAGAGCCAACAGGGACAATACTCAGGATAATCCGAGAATATCGTGGTGTTGTGACAGTTTAACCCGTGTGTGGAAAAGCAAGAACTGAGGCTGAAAGTCAGTAAAAACACGGTGACTGACAGTCTGGTGCGGCGCAAGTCAAAACCGCAACGGCAGGCGCGGCGTTTTATACAGCTAACCCTGGGGAATTGCAAAATCTTACTGTGCTAAATGCGACCCCTGTCAGGATTAATTGCCACTCTTTACGCTAACTGAAAAATCCTTTAAGCAAAAAAAACTGGCAATCCGCTTAGCGTGTAACCTAAAATAGCCGTCCAGATGTTAATCCGTCTATACTGGTTAACTTCTAAGCGTCTTGTATTACTGCTCATGGCTTTGCCTGTGGGGGCGCTAATTCTGAGTGACCGGCTGGTTTCCAGTCTTTGCGCTATGCAGTCGATCTTCCACCCGTTCAAGTCAAGGTAAAGAATAAAATGGCTAAACACCTTTTTACATCCGAGTCCGTATCAGAAGGACATCCTGATAAAATCGCCGACCAGATTTCTGATGCCGTGCTCGATGCCATCCTCGAGCAGGATCCGAAAGCCCGCGTTGCGTGCGAGACCTATGTGAAAACCGGCATGGTGCTGGTCGGCGGTGAAATCACCACCAGCGCATGGGTTGATATCGAAGAGATCACGCGTCAGACCGTGCGTGATATTGGCTATGTTCATTCTGATATGGGCTTTGATGCCAACTCCTGCGCCGTACTGAGCGCCATTGGCAAGCAGTCACCTGATATTAACCAGGGCGTTGACCGTACCGATCCGCTGGAACAGGGTGCAGGCGACCAGGGCCTGATGTTTGGCTATGCCACCAACGAAACCGACGTGCTGATGCCAGCTCCCGTGACCTACGCTCACCGTCTGGTGCAGCGCCAGGCAGAAGTGCGTAAAAGCGGCACGCTGCCGTGGCTGCGCCCGGATGCAAAAAGCCAGATCACCTTCCAGTACGATGACGGCAAGATCGTGGGCATTGACGCGGTAGTGCTGTCGACTCAGCACGCGGAAGATATCTCGCAGAAAGATCTGCAGGAAGCGGTGATGGAAGAGATCATCAAGCCGATTCTGCCTGCTGAGTGGGTCAACGCCAGCACCAAATATCATATCAACCCGACTGGCCGTTTCGTTATCGGTGGCCCAATGGGTGACTGCGGTCTGACCGGTCGTAAGATTATCGTTGATACCTACGGCGGCATGGCTCGTCACGGCGGCGGTGCATTCTCCGGTAAGGATCCATCAAAAGTGGACCGTTCGGCGGCCTATGCTGCGCGCTACGTAGCGAAAAACATCGTTGCTGCCGGTCTGGCCGATCGCTGTGAAATTCAGGTTTCCTACGCTATCGGCGTGGCAGAACCCACCTCAATCATGGTGGAAACCTTCGGCACCGAGAAAATCTCCACCGAAACCCTGACCCTGCTGGTGCGCGAGTTCTTCGACCTGCGCCCTTACGGTCTGATCCAGATGCTGGACCTGCTGCATCCGATCTATCGCGAAACTGCCGCTTACGGTCACTTTGGTCGCGAACATTTCCCTTGGGAAAAAACCGACAAAGCAGCCCAGCTGCGTGAAGCTGCCGGCCTGAAATAACCTTTTCGGCTAACAGTTTCAAAGGGGTACCTTCGGGTGCCCTTTTTTTATTGGCGAGATGATAGCGGTTACATTTATAAATATCTTACTTTTCTGATAATTAAGATTTTCCTCTCTTAACATTTCGACATAAAATGCGCTATTTTCAGCACTGTCTGATGTTGATTGGGCTGCGAAATAATACACACTATAAATTGCTATGACTTACAGGTTACAAAGCGCAGCGGCAGGGAAAAAAGGCATTTTCAGATACTTCTGGTGTGTAAGCGATTACACCAGTGTGATCTGAAGCACAGTCTGATGCGCCTGGGTTTTCTAACATCTATAACAACAACAAGCGGTACTACCTAAACGGAGGCGTTATGCCTGATAATAAAAAACGCAGCAGAACATCGAACAAGGCCATGACCCTGTTCGTCTGTTTTCTTGCAGCCCTGGCCGGTCTGCTTTTCGGCCTGGATATTGGCGTTATCGCCGGTGCATTACCTTTCATCGCGAAAGACTTCAACGTCACGGCGCATCAGCAGGAGTGGATTGTCAGCTCAATGATGTTTGGTGCCGCCATCGGTGCCGTCGGCAGCGGCTGGATGTCTTCCTATCTTGGTCGTAAAAAGAGCCTGATTATCGGCGCGGTGCTGTTCGTTATCGGCTCCCTGTGGTCCGCATTTTCGCCAAACCCGGAAATGCTGATTGTTGCCCGCGTCCTGCTGGGCCTGGCGGTCGGTGTCGCTTCCTATACCGCCCCGCTGTACCTGTCTGAAATCGCCCCGGAGAAAATTCGCGGCAGTATGATTTCGCTGTACCAGCTGATGATCACCATCGGTATTCTCGGTGCGTATCTTTCCGATACCGCCTTTAGCTTCACCGGCGAATGGCGCTGGATGCTGGGCGTGATTACCATCCCTGCCCTGCTGCTGCTGGTTGGCGTCTTCTTCCTGCCTAACAGCCCACGCTGGCTGGCGGCGAAAGGTGACTTCCGTAGCGCCCAGCGCGTGCTGGACCGCCTGCGTGATACCAGCGAGCAGGCCAAACGTGAGCTGGATGAGATCCGTGAAAGCCTGAAGATCAAGCAGTCCGGCTGGTCGCTGTTCAAAGACAACAGTAACTTCCGCCGTGCGGTTTATCTGGGCGTGCTGCTGCAGGTGATGCAGCAGTTCACCGGGATGAACGTTATCATGTACTACGCGCCGAAAATCTTTGAGATTGCCGGTTTCACTAATACCACCCAGCAGATGTGGGGTACGGTGATTGTCGGTCTGGTGAACGTGCTGGCCACCTTTATTGCTATCGGCCTGGTTGACCGCTGGGGCCGTAAGCCGACGCTGATCCTCGGCTTTATGGTGATGGCGCTGGGGATGGGTATTCTGGGTACCATGCTGCATGTGGGTATTCACTCCGACACCGCACAGTACTTCGCGGTTGCCATGCTGCTGATGTTTATCGTTGGCTTTGCCATGAGTGCCGGTCCGCTGATCTGGGTACTCTGTTCTGAAATCCAGCCGCTGAAAGGGCGCGATTTCGGCATCACCGTTTCCACCGCCACTAACTGGATCGCTAACATGATCGTTGGCGCCACCTTCCTGACCATGCTGAACAACCTCGGCAACGCCAATACCTTCTGGGTGTATGCCGCGCTGAACCTGTTCTTCATCGTGCTGACGCTGTGGCTGATCCCGGAAACGAAAAACGTTTCGCTGGAGCACATCGAACGCAATCTGTTGGGCGGTAAAAAACTGCGCGATATCGGTCAGCGATAACTGACCTGTACTCTGGCCGGGGCAACCCGGCCAGCTTATTGCTTATCCCCTCATCCCACCGTATCCTTGCCCTGATGAAACCTCAGAGACTCCCCATCGCCCTGCAACAGGCGGTTATGCGCCAGCTGCGTGAAAAATTGCAGCAGGCTAACCTGCGCCTGGAACGTAGCTACCCGGAACCGGCGCTGGTCTATCAGCAGCGCGGCACCGCGGCGGGCACGGCATGGCTGCAAAGCTGGGAAATCCGCCTCAACCCGGTACTGCTGCTGGAGAATCAGCAGGCGTTTATCGATGAGGTGGTGCCGCACGAGCTGGCACACCTGCTGGTATGGAAGCATTTTGGTCGCGTCGCCCCGCACGGCAAAGAGTGGAAGTGGATGATGGAGAGCGTACTCGGCGTCCCTGCACGCCGCACCCATCAGTTTGAAATCAGCTCGGTGCGCAGCCGTGCTTACCCCTATCGCTGCCGCTGTCAGCAGCACCAGCTCACCGTACGCCGTCATAATCGGGTGATGCGTGGCGAGAGCGAATATCGCTGCCTGAAGTGCGGGGATATTTTAACAGCGGGTGATTTCCAGGATTCTTAAAAAAACCCATTTCGTTTAATAATCAGTCGATATCGGGCTGATATCTCAGCCAATTATTCGTAATTACGGGTACTTCTGTTACTCTCCACGCCTCTTTCATGGATTACAGATTTACTGGAATATGTCTCGCAAAATTTGGGCCGTTTTGGCTGTTACCCTGCTGCTTCCCTCCTTCTTTACCCAGGCACTCAGCCTGGATAACTATCACCAGAATAGCTTCAGCCAGGCTAAAGCCTATGCGGCGCAGATCAATGCCGCCGCCCCTGGTAGCTTTTACTGCGGCTGTAAAATTACCTGGCACGGCAAAAAAGGCGTGCCGGACCTCGCGTCCTGCAGTTACCAGGTACGTAAAGACGCTAATCGCGCCGGGCGCATCGAGTGGGAGCACGTGGTTCCGGCCTGGAGCTTTGGCCATCAGCGCCAGTGCTGGCAGAACGGCGGGCGTAAAAACTGTGCCAAAGACAGCGGTTATCGCCGTATCGAAACTGACCTGCACAACCTGCAACCATCGATTGGTGAGGTGAACGGCGACCGCGGCAACTTTATGTACGGCCAGTGGAACGGTGGGGAGCAGCAGTACGGTCAGTGTGCGATGAAGGTCGACTTCAAAAATAAGCTGGCCGAGCCACCCGCCAGGGCACGCGGCGCCATTGCCCGCACCTGGTTTTACATGCGCGATCGCTACCAGCTGAGTATGTCGAAGCAGCAAACGCAGCTGATGACCGCCTGGAATAAACTCTATCCTGTCAGCCGGTGGGAGTGTGAGCGCGATGAGCGCATAGCCAGCGTACAGGGCAACCACAATCCGTATGTACAGCGAGCTTGCCAGCGGTAAAATCACTGACCTACACTAAGCCGCATTCACAGCGATTTGATAACTTTCAACAGGATTTCCATGCGTATACCCCGCATTTATCACCCCGAAACTTTAGACGTGGGCAGTGAAATCGCCCTGAATGACGATGCGGCAAACCATATCGGGCGCGTACTGCGCATGGCGCCGGGCCAGCACCTGGAATTGTTCGATGGCACAAATCTGACTTTTTCCGCCGAGATTATTCAGGCCGATAAAAAAAATGTGCGCGTCAAAATCACCGCAAGCCGCGCCGATAGCCGCGAGTCACCGCTGCACCTGCACCTGGGGCAGGTCATGTCACGCGGTGAAAAGATGGAGTTCACCATCCAGAAAGCGGTAGAACTCGGAGTAAATGTCATTACCCCCTTGTTTTCTGAACGCTGTGGCGTAAAGCTGGATGCCGATCGACTGGCGAAAAAAATCCAGCAGTGGCAGAAAATCGCCATTGCCGCGTGCGAACAGTGCGGACGCAACAGCGTGCCGGAGGTTCGACCCGCGATGGCACTTGACGCCTGGTGTGCCGAGCAGGATAGCGGGTTAAAATTAAATCTTCATCCGCGGGCAGAGCACAGTATTAATACCTTACCGCTGCCGGCTGAGCGTGTTCGCCTGTTGATTGGCCCGGAAGGCGGGCTGTCAGCGGATGAAATCAACATGACAGCGCAGCACGGCTTTACCGATATCCTGCTCGGGCCGCGCGTATTGCGTACCGAAACCACCGCCCTGACGGCCATTACCGCCCTGCAGGTGCGCTTTGGTGATTTGGGTTAAACACAGCTAACTAATTTAGAGCGTAGTGGAGAAAAGAATGATCAAGCTTGGCATCGTGATGGACCCGATTACTTCCATCAACATAAAAAAAGACACCAGCTTCGCCATGCTGCTTGAAGCTCAGCGCCGTGGTTATGAAATTCACTACATGGAGATGAACGATCTCTATCTGCGTGGCGGTGAAGGCCGTGCGCGTACCCGTTTGCTGAGCGTTGAGCAGAACGTTGATAAGTGGTTTGAATTTGGCAGCGAACAGGACATCCCCCTGTCCGATCTCAATGTGGTGCTGATGCGTAAGGATCCGCCGTTTGATACCGAATTCATCTATGCCACCTACATCCTTGAGCGTGCAGAAGAGAAAGGCACGCTGATCGTCAATAAGCCGCAGAGCCTGCGCGACTGTAACGAGAAGCTGTTCACCGCATGGTTTGCCGAGCTGACGCCGGATACGCTGGTAACCCGCAACGCCAGCCAGATCCGTGAATTCTGGCAGCAGCACGGCGACATCATCCTGAAGCCGCTGGACGGCATGGGTGGGGCCTCCATTTTCCGCGTGAAGAAAGAAGACCCTAACCTGTCGGTGATTATCGAAACGCTGACCCAACACGGCAGCTTCTACTGCATGGCGCAGAACTTCATTCCCGGCATCAAAGACGGTGACAAGCGCGTGCTGGTCGTGGATGGCGAGCCGGTGCCTTACTGCCTGGCGCGCATTCCAAAATCGGGCGAAACCCGTGGCAACCTGGCCGCAGGTGGTCGTGGCGAAGCGCGTCCGCTGACCGAAAGCGACTGGGAGATTGCCCGCCGTGTTGGTCCAACCCTGAAAGCAAAAGGACTGATCTTTGTCGGTCTGGATATTATTGGCGACAAGCTGACGGAAATTAATGTGACCAGTCCAACCTGCGTTCGCGAGATCGAAGCCGCATTCCCGATTTCTATCACGGGTATGCTGATGGATGCGATCGAAAAACGCCTGGCCTGATTGTTGCGGCGGGGCCGGATTGCCCCGCTGCTCACCCTTAACGCCCGGGCTTTAGAGCCCGGGCGTTAACCAGACTACAGAACATTAAGTATGAATTTACAGCATCACTTTTTGATTGCCATGCCTACGCTGCAGGACCCGCTGTTCAAACGTTCAGTGGTCTATATCTGTGAACATAATAGTGATGGAGCGATGGGGATAATCGTCAACAAACCGATGGAAAACCTGACGGTTGACGGCATCCTGCAAAAATTGAAAATCTCCCCGGCACCGCGTGATAGCGAAGCGAAGCTGGATAAGCCGGTGTTTGCCGGCGGTCCGCTGGCGGAAGATCGCGGATTTATTCTGCATTCGGCGCAGAAAACCTTTTCCTCCAGCATTCGGGTATCGGATAACACCGTGATCACCACTTCGCGTGACGTACTGGAAACGCTGGGCACGCCCGAGCAGCCCGAGCACGTGCTGGTGGCGCTGGGCTACTGCGCCTGGGAGAAAGACCAGCTGGAAACCGAGCTGCTGGAGAATGCGTGGCTCACCACCCCGGCCAACAGCAATATCCTGTTCCACACGCGTATTGCCGAGCGCTGGCGTGAAGCGGCGAAAAGTATTGGCGTGGATATCCACAATATCGCCAGTGATGCAGGGCACGCCTGATGAGCCCTCAGACTCTGCTCTCTTTCGACTTCGGCACCAAAAGCATTGGCGTGGCCATTGGCCAGCAGCTGACCGGTACCGCCCGCCCGCTGGCTGCACTTAAGGCCAACGATGGCGTTCCCGACTGGAACAAAATTGAAGCGCTGCTGAAAGAGTGGCAGCCGGACCGCGTGGTGGTGGGGTTACCGCTCAATATGGATGGAACCGAGCAACCTCTCACCGCGCGGGCGCGTAAGTTCGCTAACCGCCTGCACGGCCGCTTTGGCGTACAGGTTGATCTGCACGACGAGCGCCTCAGCACCGTCGAGGCCCGCGCCGAACTGTTTGAACGCGGCGGCTTTCGCGCCCTGAGCAAGGGCAGCGTCGACTCGCTCTCTGCGGTGATTATCCTGGAGAGCTGGTTCGAGAATAATTACGAGTAGCCAGAGTAGATAGTGCATATCCCCGGCACGGTGCGACCGGAACAAATGGTCGCACCCTACAATTCCGGTCGCCCCGCAATCAACCTGCGGCCAATAACCCCCTTCTCTGCCGCTCCGCCATGCTCTGCTCGAAGGTCTGCATCCCCAACTGACTGCCGGTCTGCAACAGCGCGGGCAGCTGGTGTGTTTTTCCTTCGCGGATCAGGTTCGCTACTGCCGGGCTGTTGACCAACACCTCGAACAGCGCTACCCGCCCCTGCTGCGCCGCCACTAAACGCTGAGCGATCACCGCTTGTAAACTGCCTGCCAGCTGGCTGCGCACCAGATTCTTTTCGCTGCCCGGAAACACATCCACCAGCCGCTCCACCGCCTGAGCGGCGCCGCGGGTGTGCAGCGTCGCCAGCACCAGGTGCCCGGTCTCCGCGGCGGTCAGCGCCAGCTGGATTGTCTCGGCATCGCGCAGCTCGCCCAGCAGGATCACATCAGGGTCCTCACGCAGCGCCGCGCGCAGCCCATCACCAAAGCGGGTAAAATGCTGCCCCATTTCACGCTGCTGGATCAGCGACTGCGCGCTGCTGTGCAGAAACTCGATCGGGTCCTCCAGCGTCAGGATATGGCGCCGCTGCTGCTGATTCATCGCCGCAATCAGCGCCGCCAGCGTGGTCGACTTGCCGCTGCCCGTCGCGCCGACGACCAGCACCAGCCCCTCCTGCAGCTGTAGCAGCGTCTGGCTGATGGCGGGCAGGTGCAGCGCTTCCAGCGGCGGACAGTGGCTGGCAATCAGGCGCAGCGCCAGCGACAGGCCGCAGCGCTGGCGAAACAGGTTGGCGCGCAGCCGCACGCCATCCGGCAGGGTCAGGGCAAAATCCACCTGCCCGCTGCGCGCCAGCTCCTGATGCTGGGCCGTGCTCAGCCAGCGCAGCGCGAAGCTCTCCAGCCACTCATCGCGCATCACCCCTTCCCCCTCAATGCGCTCCAGGCGACCATTACAGCGCCAGAAGGGATAATGACCACTGCAAAGGTGCAGATCGCCTGCATTATGCTTTACACTAAGGGCCACAATTTCTTCAATATCCATATTTTCTCCCTGACTATGACTTCGATTGAGCACAACTTACAGCAAGTCCAGCTGCGGATCTCAGCGGCGGCAGCACAGTGCGGGCGCGATCCGAAAGAGATTACGCTGCTTGCAGTGAGCAAAACCAAACCCGCGAGCGCGATCGAAGAAGCAGTGGCTGCCGGGCAGCGCTGCTTCGGCGAAAACTACGTGCAGGAAGGCGTGGATAAAATCCAGCTGCTGGCGAATCCCGCACTCACCTGGCACTTTATCGGTCCCCTGCAATCCAACAAGAGTCGGCTGGTGGCGGAGCACTTTGACTGGTGCCATACCGTTGACCGTCTGCGCATTGCCAGCCGCCTTAACGACCAGCGCCCGGCAGGGTTAGACGCACTGAATGTTCTGATTCAGGTAAATATCAGTGACGAACAGAGTAAATCAGGCATTATGCTGGCTGACCTGCCTGCGCTTGCTCAGCAGATAGCGGAAATGCCGCGCCTGAAACTGCGCGGGCTGATGGCAATCCCGGCGCCGGAAAGCGACTACGCACGCCAGCTGGCGGTGTGTCAGCAGATGGCGCAGGCGTTCACGCAGCTGCAACAGGATTACCCCGGCGTCGACACGCTGTCGCTGGGAATGAGTGACGATATGGCTGCTGCTATAGCGGCGGGCAGTACCATGGTGCGTATTGGCACTGCAATTTTCGGCGCGCGCGACTACGGTCAGGCCGCTGCTAATCACAACAACTGAGGAACCTCATGCTAGCGTTGATCTTTCTGGTAACAACCGTGATGGCGATTTATATCAAAGTGTTGTTACTGCGCATCTGGATGCAGTGGGCGCGCTGCGACTTCTACAACCCGTTCTCACAGTTTGTGGTGAAAATCACTCAGCCGGTGGTAAAACCGCTGCGACGCATTATCCCCTCTATCGGGCCGCTGGATAGCGCTTCCCTGCTGATTGCGTATATCGTCAGCGTACTGCTGGGGCCGGTGCTACTGCGTCTGTTCGTGCCGGATCCGATCTTCCTCTACCTCGGACTGGTGATCCTGGTGAAAGCCGCCGGCGTGCTGGTGTTCTGGGTGATCATCGTGCGCTCACTGATGAGCTGGATAAGCCAGGGGCGCAACCCGGTTGACTATGTGCTGATCCAGTTGACCGAACCGTTAATGGCCCCGGTACGCCGCATTATTCCGGCGATGGGCGGCATCGATTTCTCAGCGATGGCGGTGATCCTGATCCTCTACATGCTGAATTTCTTAGGATTAGAGTACATCCCAGGCTGGGCCCAGTTTTAATTAATATCTCTTGGATTGAATATGCAAAAAGTCGTACTCGCCACCGGCAACCCCGGTAAAGTTCGTGAACTGGCTGACCTGCTGGCCGCGTTTGGCCTTGATATCGTGGCGCAGACGGAACTGGGCGTGGAGTCAGCCGAAGAGACCGGCCTGACCTTTATTGAGAATGCCATTCTGAAAGCGCGCCACGCGGCAGCCGTCACCGGCCTGCCGGCGATTGCCGATGACTCCGGTCTGGCGGTCGATGCGCTCGGCGGCGCACCGGGAATCTACTCGGCGCGCTACGCGGGCCTTGACGCCAGCGACCAGCAGAATCTTGACAAGCTGCTGGTCACGCTGGATCCCGTGCCGGATGGCCAGCGTCAGGCGCAGTTCCACTGCGTGCTGGTCTATCTGCGCCACGCTGAAGACCCAACCCCGCTGGTATTCCACGGCAGCTGGGAAGGTGAAATCACCCGCGCTGAAGCAGGCCAGGGAGGATTTGGCTATGACCCGATCTTCTATGTGCCGGAATTAGGGAAAACGGCGGCAGAGCTGACAAAGGACGAAAAGCGTGCGGTTTCTCATCGCGGTAAAGCGTTGAGCCTGCTGCTGGACGCCATGAAAAATGGTTAAGCTGCCCCCGTTAAGCCTGTACATCCACATTCCGTGGTGCGTACAGAAATGCCCGTACTGCGATTTCAATTCCCACGCATTAAAAGGCGAAGTGCCGCACGAGGAGTACGTGCAGCACCTGCTGAACGATCTGGATATCGACCTGCCGCTGACCGGGGGGCGCGAGGTCAGCACCCTCTTTATTGGTGGCGGCACCCCGAGCCTGTTAAGCAGCGAAGCGATGCAGATGCTGCTGGACGGCGTGCGGGCGCGCCTGCCGCTATCGCCAACGGCTGAAATCACCATGGAAGCCAACCCCGGCGCCGTGGAAGCCGACCGCTTCAGCGGCTATCAGCGCGCGGGCATTAACCGCATCTCGATTGGCGTGCAGAGCTTCAGCGCCGCCAAGCTGGAGCGGCTGGGGCGCATTCATGGCCCCGAAGAGGCCCGGCGTGCCGCAAAGCTGGCGGAAGACCTCGGCCTGCGCAGCTTTAACCTCGACCTGATGCACGGCCTGCCCGATCAGTCGCTGGCCGAAGCGCTGGACGATTTACGCCAGGCAATTGCCCTCAACCCACCGCACCTGTCGTGGTATCAGCTGACCATTGAACCGAACACGCTGTTCGCCTCACGGCCGCCGCGCCTGCCGGATGAAGACGATCTGTGGGATATTTTCGAGCAGGGGCATCAGCTGCTGAGCGCCGCCGGCTATCATCAGTATGAGACTTCGGCCTACGCCAAACCGGGCTATCGCTGCGAGCACAACCTAAACTACTGGCGCTTTGGCGATTACCTCGGCATCGGCTGCGGCGCGCACGGCAAGCTTACCCAGCCAGATGGCACGATTATTCGCACCACCAAAACCAAGCATCCGCGCGGTTTTATGGCCGGAAAATATCTTGATAAGCGCCATGAAGTGGCGGACAGCGAGAAGCCATTCGAGTTCTTTATGAACCGTTTCCGCCTGCTGGAAGCCGCGCCGCGTGCCGAATACAGCCTTTACACCGGTCTTGCGGAAAGCACCATCCGCGCGCAGATCGACGAGGCACTGGCGAAGGGTTACCTGACGGAAACCGCGGAATACTGGCAGATTACGGAGAAGGGGAAGCTGTTCCTGAATTCGCTGCTGGAGCTGTTTTTAACGGAATAAAAAAGGCCGACCGGAAAAAAGGGTCGCCCCCGACAGCAGTAGGGGCTGACCTTCTTTTTCGGTCAGCCCGCATAAACCACGATTACTTCAATCCGGCAATCAGCGCCTTGCGTTGCCCTTCCAGCGCGGTCACGCGATTACACACCTCATGACCAAAGTTCTGGAAATCCTGCTCCTGATTGCTCCACTCGGCCTGAATTGCCTGCTGTAAGCCACCAAGGTTGCCCATAATCGCCTGCAGCGGATTATCGCCGCTGGTCTGCTTGCTGCCCATCTCGTTCAGGCTGTCCTGCACCACGCCACCCAGCGCGTTCTGCACCAGCTGTTCACCGTCCTGACGTACCTGATTGACCGCCTGATGGTGGAAGGTCAAGCCGTCGCTGCGGTGCTCAATAATGCGGTTCATCTGCTGCTTGAGCTGGCCGTCCAGCGTCGTCAGGCGCTGACGCACCTTGCTGTTTTCACCCAGCTTCTGCACCACCACCCGGTCCAGCGCCACGCGGCCTTTCTCCAGGCGCTGCTGGGCACCACTATCAATCCACGGCAGATCGCGGCGCAGCGCGCCTTGGTAATCAATGGCTTTCTGGCGCGTGGCGGCGTCAACATCGACCACTTTGCCGTTGCGCTGCACATCGCCTACCGGAGAGATTGCCAGTTTACCGCTGGCACCCACCACCTCAACCTGGTTTGGGCTGATGATGATGTCGTCCTGAGGATTCACGCTGCACTGATAATCTGCCTGTGCCTGACCGGCGGCCAGCAGCAGTAATGCCCCGCTGAAAAGCGCTTTGCGCATAAATTTCGCTCCTTGATTGAGAAAGGGCCGATCGGAAAAAAGATCGGCCCCTACAATGGGTGATGTGCTTTCTTTCGTAAGGGCTGACCCTCTTTTTCGGTCAGCCCTGACAAGTTAGTCCCACCAGACGTCGAAAAGTTCGGTCACTTTAACATCGTTTAACTTACGCGCTTCCAGCCAGTTCTTCACCAGTTCGCGGTGCTCATCGGTGCATTTACCGATTTTCTGCAGGCAGATCAGACCTTCCCACTGCAGGTAGCCGCTGCCGTCAAACGCCAGGCCGTTAGGGTCGATCACTTCATTGATCAGGGCATCAACCGTACTGTCGATGGTCTCTTCGCTACTGCCTTCCGGGAAAGTGAAGCCCACGGAAAAACCTAACTCCTGAAACTCATCAATGTGCATTTTCTTACGAAGACGACGACTGCGTTGTGTAGCCATTATTTAACCCTCTCAAACATCAGATCCCAAACACCGTGGCCAAGACGCTGGCCGCGCTGCTCAAATTTAGTTAACGGTCGTGATTCCGGGCGTGGCACCCAGTTAGCCGTTTCCGACTGGTTTTTGTAACCGTCGATGCTGCTCATCACTTCGAGCATATGTTCGGCATAGGCTTCCCAGTCGGTAGCCATATGGAACACGCCGCCCAGCTTCAGCTTGCGCATCACCAGTTCGGCAAACGGCACCTGTACGATGCGGCGCTTATTGTGGCGCGCTTTATGCCACGGATCGGGGAAGAACAGCTGCACCATACGCAGCGAATTATCCGGGATCATGGTGTTCAGCACTTCCACCGCGTCATGGCACATTACGCGCAGGTTATCGACGCCCGCTTCCTGCGCGGTAGCCAGGCAAGCCCCTACGCCAGGCGAGTGCACTTCAATGCCGAGGAAGTTCTGCTGCGGATTGCTGGCCGCCATTGACACCAGCGAAGCGCCCATACCAAAACCAATCTCTAACACCACCGGCGCATCACGGCCAAACAGCGTGGTTAAATCGACCGGTTCCGGCTGATACTCAACGCCCATCACCGGCCACAGCTGATCCAGCGCCTGCTGCTGGCCTTTAGTCAGACGGCCCTGGCGGCGCACAAAGCTGCGGATCCGGCGCATAGCGCGGCCGTTTTCGTCAAATTCCGGTGAGATAACATCGTTTTTCATGATTCTGCCTGCGGCTGTGCACTTTGGAAAGCGGGCATTATGCCTTCAGGAAGGCAAAACATAAAGACCGCGCTGCTTGTCAGCTTACCCGGCTAGCAGTATAGACGCCGCAGGCATCGCTGGCTGCCTCCGGCCAGCAATGCGATAACAAATTACCGTGATTATCCGGTTTACACTCCTTACTGTCTGTGCTGGAATCCCTGCCTGATTTTTAGCAACGACAGGGCGGCGGTTCCGATGATGCAGGCAGCACAATTTTCTCAGCAGGTCCTGGCGTGGTATCAGCGCTTCGGGCGGAAAACCCTGCCGTGGCAGCTGGAAAAAACGCCGTACAAAGTCTGGCTGTCCGAGGTGATGCTGCAACAGACGCAGGTCACCACCGTCATCCCCTATTTTGAACGCTTTATGTCACGTTTCCCGACCGTCACCGACCTCGCCGCCGCGCCGCTGGATGAAGTACTGCATCTGTGGACCGGCCTCGGCTATTACGCCCGCGCGCGCAACCTGCATAAAGCGGCGCAAAGGGTGGCCGAGAAGCATGGCGGTCTCTTCCCGCAAACCTTCGCAGAGGTCGCTGACCTGCCCGGCGTCGGGCGCTCCACCGCCGGGGCTATCCTCTCTCTGGCGCTCGGTAAGCACTTCCCTATTCTTGACGGCAACGTGAAGCGCGTGCTGGCGCGCTGCTATGCGGTGGACGGCTGGCCGGGGAAGAAAGAGGTGGAGAAACGCCTGTGGCAGATCAGCGAAGAGGTCACTCCTGCCGAAGGGGTCAGCCAGTTCAATCAGGCGATGATGGATCTGGGCGCAATGGTTTGCACACGCTCCAAACCCAAGTGCGAGATCTGCCCGCTGAACCTCGGCTGCATTGCCTATGCGAACAGCAGCTGGGCACAGTATCCTGGCAAAAAGCCGAAGCAGACTATCCCACAGCGCACCGGCTGGCTGCTGCTGATGCAGCAGGGGCAGGATGTCTGGCTGGAGCAGCGCCCGCCGGTGGGGCTGTGGGGCGGCCTGTTCTGCTTCCCGCAGTACAGCACTGAAGAGGAGCTGCGCCATGCGTTACGTAACAATGGAGTGGATGACCAGCGGCTGCAGCAGATGACTGCCTTTCGCCACACCTTCAGCCATTTCCATCTGGATATTGTGCCTATGTGGCTGGATCTGCCTTCGGCCCGTGTGGCAATGGATGCCGGGCCGGGTCTCTGGTATAACTTAGCGCAGCCGCCCGCCGTAGGGCTGGCCGCGCCGGTGGAACGTCTGCTACAGCAGCTGCGTCAGCCGCAGCAAATGGCGCTGAGCGCTCGCGCGACAGAAGAAGAGGAAGAGTAATGAGCAGAACTATTTTTTGCACGTTCCTGCAACGTGACGCCGAAGGGCAGGACTTTCAGCTGTACCCGGGCGATGTGGGCAAGCGCATCTACAACGAGATTTCTAAAGAAGCCTGGTTAAAGTGGATGGCTAAACAGACTATGCTGATCAACGAAAGGAAACTCAGCATGATGAACCCAGATGACCGTAAGCTGCTGGAGCAGGAGATGATTAAGTTCCTGTTTGAAGGCCACGACGTCCATATCGAAGGTTATACCCCGCCAGAAGAATAAGCGTTGGGCCTCACAGATGAGGCCCTCTCAATTGTGGGCGAAGCATTAAACGATGAATAAGAAACTGATAAGTCTGCTGGTTATTGCACCATTACTGATCTCCTGCTCCGGCAAGAAACAGAATAACTATCATGAAGAGTGGGTGAAAGACACCAACGGCTTTGATATCCTGATGGGTCAGTTCGCCCACAACATTGAGAATATCTGGGGCATTAACGAAGTACTGATCGCCGGTCCAAAAGACTACGTGAAGTACAGCGATCAATATTACACCCGTAGCCACATCAACTTCGACGCCGGTAGCATTACCATTGAAACCATCGCCGGAACGGATCCCATGGCCAGCCTGCGCCAGGCGATTATCACGACCCTGCTGATCGGCGAAGATCCGGGTAATGTCGATCTCTACTCCGACGTTAACGATATACAGATCAGTAAAGAGCCGCTGCTGTACGGCCAGGTGCTGGATAACACCGGCCAGCCGATCCGCTGGCAGGGGCGCGCCGCCAGCTTTGCGGATTACCTGATCCAGAATAAGCTGCAAAAGCGTAACTCTGGCCTGCATGTGATCTGGTCCGTCACTATTCCGATGGTGCCAAACCACCTCGACAAGCGTGCGCACAAATACCTGCCGATGGTGCGTAAAGCCGCCGAGAAATACGGTGTCGATCAGTCGCTGATCCTGGCGATTATGCAGATTGAATCGAGCTTTAACCCCTATGCGGTCAGCCATGCGGATGCGCTGGGTCTGATGCAGGTGGTGCAGCACACTGCCGGGGTCGACGTTTTCCGTATGAAGGGGAAATGGGGCAAGCCGAGCCGTAGCTATCTGCTGGACCCGGAAAACAACATCGATGCCGGTACCGCGTACCTGTCGATCTTGCAGGGCAGCTATCTGTCCGGCATCAGCAACAGCACCTCGCGCCGCTATGCGGTGATCACCGCCTACAACGGCGGAGCGGGCAGCGTGCTGCGGGTATTCTCCAGCGATAAAAATCGCGCCTTCAGCAACATTAACGATATGTCACCGGCGCAAGTCTATCAGCAGCTAACCACCAACCACCCGTCAGCGGAATCACGCCGCTACCTGGTGAAAGTGACCAACGCGCAGAAAGGCTATCACCGCTACTGACAGCCGCAGAGGCCGGGCATGCCCGGCCTTGTTTTTGGCTGCTATTTAGCGACTGATGTTTTTGAATTTTTTGGTGGTGTCGGTCAGCGCCACTTCGGTTGGCAGGCGTTCCATCGAGCTGGCGCCGTAGAAGCCGTCGCACTGCGGGCAGTTTTCGAGGATGTACTGCGCATCTTGCGGGCTGGAGATGGGTCCGCCGTGGCACAGCACAATTACATCTTCGCGCACCGCTTTGGCCGCGGCGGCCCACTCGTTGACCAGCGGCACACAGTCCCTGAGCTGCAGCGCAGTTTCTGCACCGATGTTTCCGCCGGTGGTCAGGCCCATATGCGGCACGATGATATCCGCCCCCGCTTCGGTCATGGCCACCGCGTCTGCGGCGCTAAACACGTAGGGGGTGGTCAGCATCTCTTTCTGATTCGCCAGAACGGATCATCTCCACTTCCAGCCCGTAACCCATGCCGGTCTCTTCCAGATTGGCGCGGAAATTGCCGTCAATCAGGCCCACCGTCGGGAAGTTCTGCACGCCGGAAAAACCCAGCGCCTTGAGGTCGTCGAGAAACTTATCGAAATTGCAGAACGGATCGGTGCCGTTGACGCCAGCCAGCACCGGCGTCTGTTTCACTACCGGCAAGACCTCTTTCGCCATATCAACGACGATCTCGTTGGCATTGCCGTAGGCCAGCAGCCCGGCCAGTGAACCCCGCCCGGCCATGCGGTAGCGGCCGGAGTTGTAAATGACGATCAGATCGATACCGCCAGCCTCTTCGCACTTGGCCGACAGCCCGGTCCCCGCGCCGCCGCCGATGATCGGCTCGCGGCGGGCAATCATCTGTCTGAACTTAGTCAGCAGCTGCTGACGATTAAAAGCAGGCATAGTTATTTTCCTCTGGGTGCCAGTTGGCGAAATTGAGCCACCGCCGCAGCGGCAAATTGTGGATGATTAATATTCCACGGCAGTCTGATTATTTGTCGCAGCGTGGTTTGCTTTAGCTCAGCTTCCAGCGTGCGGATAAAGGCCCGATCCGCTTCCGGTGACCAGAACGGCTGGCCTTCTGCATCCAGCGCCGAGAAGCCACCTTCCGGGATCAAAAAGCGGATCTCACCCGCGCAGCGGTTGAGCTTTTCCGCGATCCAGCGTGCCATCGCCACATTCTCTTCCACCGTGGTGCGCATCAGCGTCACCTGCGGATTGTGGTGATAGAACTGGCGAGCCGCGTACTTTGCCGGAATAGTGGAAGGATGGCCGAAGTTGACCATATCCAGTGCCCCGCAGGAGATGACGCAGGGTACTTCGCTGCGCGCCAGCGCATCAAAACGATCTTCACCGCAGGCCAGTACGCCCTCAAACAACAGATCGCACACCTCGGTGGTGGTCAGATCCAGCATCCCGCAGAGCATATGGCTGTCTGCCAGCTTCTCCATGGCTTTGCCGCCGCTGCCGGTGGCGTGGAATACCAGACAGTCATAGTCGGCCTCCAGCCCGCTGCTGACGGCCTCAACGCACGGCGTGGTAACGCCAAACATCGTCAGGCCGATAGCCGGCTTATCGCTGCTGTCCGGCGGCACGGAAAACATTACCGCCCCGGCAATCTGATGCGCGGCATTGCCCAGCACCCGGCGCGAAATGCGGTTCAGCCCGGCAACATCCGTCACCGAGTAGAGCATGGCGATATCGCTGGCGCCGATATAGCCGGAAACGTCACCGGACGCCATGGTGGAGACCATCAGCTTCGGGATGCCCACCGGCAGCGCCTGCATTGCGGGCGTGATCAAGGCCGTACCGCCCGAACCGCCTAAGCCGATCACCCCGGCTACATCATCGCGCTGGCTAAGGAAAATCTCAAAAGCCCTGGCCATCGCCACTATCGCCTTCCCCCTGTCGCCACAGAACACCGCACCGCGCCCTTCAGGGTGGAAATCCGCCACGGTTTCGGCAGAAATATCACCGGTAAAAGGTGTGCTAAGTTGTTGAGTTGACAGGTCAACTGTAACGACTTTTACTCCAGCCTGAGCAATCAGCCCGCTGACGTAAAACAGTTCCCTTCCTTTAGTATCCGCTGTCGCAACAGCGTAGATGGATCCAGTATCATTATTCATTGGCGTTAAAAAAACCTGTTATTTAGATTAATAAAGAGTTGATTAACTTGAGATAAAAACGTAAATAACCATAAGGTACAAAGAAACCACACTAAGTGACGCTAACAGTAGCACCTTGAAGATTGATAAATCAATTGAATGAAATATGAGTCTCGTGGTGATTTTGACTACGCTTATAGTACCGGGAAACAGCCATAACCGTTCCCGGGCAGTCAACGCCGGTGACACATATAGCTGTCTGCCGACCCGAAGATGAGATCGTTTGAACTGGAAAAATGAGGTTATCGTGGAGCAAAGGGATTCCGCTGGGGTGTTAGGGTTAACATCAACACGCGCAAGAACACGCCGCTTACTGATTGATACAGCGATGAAATTGTTTGATAGCGGGGCCTTTCCCTCTATCACTGAAGTAGCCCAGGAAGCGCAGCTGTCGCGCGCCACGGCTTATCGCTACTTCCCCACGCAAAGCGCGCTGGTCTCAGCTATCGTCACGGAGACGCTTAGCCCGATTAAACACTGGCAGCCGACCAAAAAGGATGCCAGCGAGCGCATTGATGAGCTTCTGAGCTTTGCCTTTCCGCGCATGCTGAAGCATGAAGGTACGCTGAGGGCTGCGCTGCACCTGTCACTAACCCAGTGGGCGCAGTCGCAGTCGACCGATGCGGTGCCGCCAAAAGAGAAGCTGGTGCGCGGCAATCGTAAAGCGATGCTGACCCAGGTCGCCGCGCCGCTGAGTAAAGAGCTGCCGCCCGCGCTAATGGAGCGCGTGCTGCAGTCGCTGTCGCTGGTTTACGGCTCAGAGATTTTTCTGGTGATGAAGGATATCTGGGGCTGTGACAACGATGAGCTACAGGATATCGGCAAGTGGATTGCCAAAGCTATCGTGCGCCAGGCGCGGGAAGATGCTCTTGAACTGCAATAAAGCGTGGGTTAGTACCGGGCGAGGCATGCCTCGCCCCTGCGCTGAACCACCTTAATGGTCGGGCATGCCTCGCCCCTGCGCTGAACCACCTTAATGGTCGGGCATGCCTCGCCCCTGCGCTGAACCACCTTAATGGTCGGGCATGCCTCGCCCCTGCGCTGAACCACCTTAATGGTCAGGCATGCCTCGCCCCTGCGCTGAGTCACCGTAGTGGTCGGGCATGCCCGACCCAGTTTTTCACGCCAGCACATACCCCTGCAGGCGCTTCACGCCGTCTTCACCCGCTTCGACATACACGCCCTGCAACTCCGGTGAGAAGCCCGGCAGCAGGTTCAGCCCCTCTTCCAGCGCCAGGAAATAGCGCTGAACCGCCCCGCCCCACACTTCGCCCGGCACCACGCACAGCACGCCCGGAGGATAAGGCAGCGCGCCTTCCGCCGCGATGCGTCCTTCTGCCTCAGCGATCGGCACCAGCTCCACGTTCCCGCGAATAAATTCGATATTGGCATCCTGCGGGTTCATCGCCACTTTTGGCAGGCTCTGCTGGCGGAACATCGCCTTTTGCAGATCCTTCACGTCGTGGCTGACGTACAGATCGTGCATCTCCTGACACAGGCGCTTCAGCGTATAGCCCGCATAGCGGGCCGCATTTTTGCGGTAAATGGTCGGCAGCACGTCGCGCAGCAGGGCATCTTCTTTGATGTGCTGCTCGAACTGCGCCAGCTTCGCCACCAGCTTCGCCATCTTCTCTACGCTCTCCGCCGGGGTCAGCAGGAACAGGATCGAGTTAAGATCGCACTTCTCCGGCACCACGCCATTCTCACGCAGGTAGTTGGCGAGGATGGTGGCTGGAATGCCGAACGAGGCATATTTGCCGCTGGCGGCATCAATGCCCGGCGTGGTCAGCAGCAGCTTGCATGGGTCGACCAGATACTGATCCTTCTCATAACCGGCAAAGCCGTGCCACGCTGCGCCTGGCGCAAAGCTGAAGTAGCGCGGATCGGCGGCGATCGCATGCGTTGGCGCATCTTGCCAGGGTTTACCGTCAACCTCGTCGGGAATAAATGGTTGGATCATCTCACAGCGCGCGAGGATCGCCTTACGCGCATCAATCCCCAGCACCACGCACTCGTGCCACAGGCGGCGTCCGGCCTCGCCCTGATGCATTTTCGCGTTGATATCCAGCGCGGCAAACAGCGGATAGAACGGGCTGGTAGAGGCGTGCAGCATAAAGGCATTGTTCAGCCGCTTGTGGCTGCAAAAACGCTGCTGGCCGCGCAGGTGGTTATCTTTTTTATGGATTTGCGAGGTCTGCGAGAAGCCCGCCTGCTGCTTATGCACCGACTGAGTAACGAAAATGCCAGGGTCTGAGGGTTTGAGATCCAGCAGCAGCGGCGAGCAGGCCTGCATCACCGGAATAAACTGCTCGTAGCCGACCCACGCCGAGTCAAACAGGATGTAGTCACACAGGTGGCCGATGCTGTCGATCACCTTACGCGCGTTGTATACCGTACCGTCATAGGTGCCAAGCTGGATCACCGCCAGGCGGAACGGGCGCTCGTCGCTGGCGCGATGCGGCGCAACCTGCTGGATCTGTTTGCGCACGTACGCTTCATCAAAACAGTGCGCGTCAATGCCGCCGATAAAGCCAAACGGGTTGCGCGCGGTTTCCAGATAAACCGGCGTCGCCCCGGCCTGGATCAGCGCTCCGTGATGGTTGGATTTATGATTATTGCGGTCGAACAGCACCAGATCGCCACGCGTCAGCAGCGCATTGGTCACCACTTTATTGGCGCTGGAGGTGCCGTTAAGCACGAAGTAGGTTTTATCGGCGTTGAACACCTTCGCGGCAAACTTCTGCGCATGCTTGGCCGAGCCTTCGTGGATCAGCAAATCGCCCAGCTTGACGTCCGCATTGCACATATCAGCGCGAAACACGTTCTCGCCAAAGAAGTCGAAGAACTGCCGTCCTGCCGGATGCTTTTTGAAGAACTCACCGCCCTGATGGCCGGGGCAGGCAAAGGTGGTGTTATCCATCGCCACGTATTTGGTCAGCGTCTGGAAGAACGGCGGCAGCAGCTGCGCCTGGTACTGCGCGGCGGCGGCTTCCAGCAGCGCAGCATCTTCCGCCTCTCCGCTCAGCACGCCGTCCACCGCCGGCAGATCTTCCGCCTGCGAAGCATCATCCAGCGCGATAAATACCGGCAGGTTAAAACCGGTATGACGCAGCAGCGCCAGCACGCCGGAGCGCGAATCAGAAACGGAGAGCACCACCGCTGCCACATCGGTAAAGTCGGTGTTATCCAGCGTCACGACTTCGCGCCCGGTCTGGAGGTGAATAGCGACGGTGGTACTGGCTGCAATTTTCAAAGGTGTCATAGCACAAATCCCAGGCGGTCAAGGATGAGTGGGTGCCAGAGGCACAGCATAGCAAGGCGCAAAAACGCCTTGCTGGCGAAAGAGTCACAGGCTGTCAGCGATGAAGTGCCGCTCAGACCGATAGACATCAGTAAAATCAGATCGCGTCTGTTTTTACGCATGGCCAAAAGTTAAGCGTAAGAAAACCTCACCGCACGGTGAAAGAATTTATCAACAGGGTATTACAGCAGGAAGATCGGCGGGCGCCCGGCATCAGCAGATGTCGGTTACAGATGCTGGCTGGCAGCAGTGAACCTCTCATGGCGGCGACCTCGATACGGGGATGATGAACACGTCAGAATTTTCGCAATAATGGCATTTTTTAATTGCTGGTTCAACCGGCAAAACAGCCTGCGCGGCAGGGAGTTCAGCGCCTCAATGCTATAGATTTGCCCGAAAAAGTGACGATAAGTTGGTCTTTCAGAACAGTATTGATGGAAAAGAGTGCAATCAGTCGCTGTTCTTCAATAAAGCCGTTGACGGGATCGATGGCATACGGTTTAATGCGCCCCGTTGCCCGAATAGCTCAGTCGGTAGAGCAGGGGATTGAAAATCCCCGTGTCCCTGGTTCGATTCCGGGTTCGGGCACCACATTCAGAAGAACCCGCCTATGGCGGGTTTTTTGCTTTCTGCGGTATCTCACAGCGGAATCATCACGGCACATCTCCTTCTGCAAACTCACGCTGAAAGTTTTTATCCATCGCAACTAGACGACTGGTCTAATTGGTGTTAACTTTACTTCAGCCACACCGCAGGCACGAATCTCACCGCGCCATAGACGACTGGTCTAATTTAAACGCTAAACTTAACGGCAGGAGATTGATGATGAAGATTCTTATGGTGTTAACCTCACACGATCGGCTGGGCAATACCGGACGCAAAACCGGTTTCTGGCTGGAAGAGCTGGCTGCGCCCTACTACGCATTTAAAGATGCCGGCGCGCAGATCACCCTGGCCTCGCCAAAAGGCGGCAACCCGCCGTTAGATCCAAAAAGTAATGAGCCTGACTTCCAGACTGAGCATACTCACCGCTTTGAGGCCGATGCGGCAGCAACCGCCCAGCTCGCCGCGACAGTTCGCCTGGACAGCATTTCAGCGGCTGACTACGACGCAGTATTCTATCCAGGCGGCCACGGTCCACTATGGGATCTGGCCGAGGATGAAAACTCCATCAGGCTTATCGAGAACTTCCTGGCGGCTAACAAACACGTCGCCCTGGTTTGCCACGCGCCGGGCGTGCTGCGCCACGTCACAACGCCTGAAGGAAAACCGCTGGTGGCAGGCAGAAAGGTGACCGGCTTCACCAACAGTGAAGAAGAAGCGGTCGGCCTGACTGAGGTGGTGCCATTCCTGGTGGAAGACGAGCTGATTGCCAAAGGCGGGATCTACTCCAAAGGCCCGGACTGGAGTTCCTATGTGGTCAGTGATGGCCTGCTGATCACCGGACAAAACCCAACGTCGTCTGCAGCGACGGCAGAACAGCTGCTTAAACAGCTGGCTGAATAGCAGCAGGCTGATATTGTGGCGTGGACGAGTAGAGCCGTTTTTGTGAAAATAGGGTTCTACTCTCCCGCGAACAGACAACCGACCTGGCTTTTGATAACGTGACCCTATGACAACTGCAACTCAATTCCATGGCAATGAAATCCGCGACCACATTCTTGCTACAGGCCAGCGCATCATGGCCGGTAAGGGATTTTCTGCCGTTGGATTGAATGAAATACTCAAAGATGCGGGTGTCCCTAAAGGCTCGTTCTATCACTATTTCAGTTCGAAAGAAGCCTTCGGCGTTGATATGCTGGCGCACTATTTTGCGGATTATCTGGCAGAGCTCGACAGCACGCTCAGCCAGCCCGGTCTGACGATGGCGCAGCGGCTGATGAATTACTGGCGACTGTGGCAAGAAACACAGTCATTCTCCGATTGCCAGGGTAGGTGCCTTGCCGTCAAGCTCGGTGCCGAAGTGGCCGATCTCTCAGATAATATGCGTGCAACCCTTCGGTCTGGTACGTCTGGAATTATTTCGCGCCTGGCAGATGCGCTGGAGAAGGGCGTGGCCGAAGGCTCACTGGTGATTGATGATACTGCCGCTAACGTCGCTGAAAGCCTTTACCAGCTCTGGCTGGGTGCCAGCGTGATGGTCAAGATCGTGCGCAATACCAGCCCGTTTGATTCCGCCATGAGCCTGACGCAGAAAGTGATTCGCGTTACCCCATAGCGGCAAAGAGTACCTGATCAATCCAGAGAGCGTCTCCTCTCTGGATGTGATCCACAAAGGTATTACTCTGGACTCTCTTCCACTATCACCTTCTTCTTCGCCGCAAAGTTGTACACCACCAGCAGCGCAAAAATACCGGTAATGATCATGGTGATGGTGCCTTTATCCATAAAGCGCGCCATATTGCCGAGAAGAATACCCACCACGCCAAAATCGGTATCCGAGAAGGTGGTATTGGTCAGCCCAATCGCACCGAGCACCGGCAGCAGGGCCACAGGCAGGAAGGTGATCAAAATGCCGTGGGCAAACGCGCCGCAAATCGCACCGCGCTTGCCGCCGGTCGCATTACCAAATACCCCAGCCGTAGCGCCGCAGAAGAAGTGAGGTACCACCCCCGGCAGGATCAATACCCAGTGCAGCTGGCCGAGGATAAACAACCCCACCAGGCCGCCTACAAAGCTGGAAATAAAGCCCACCAGCACTGCGTTAGGGGCATAAGGGAAGACGATCGGGCAGTCCAGCGCAGGCCGTGCGTTGGGCACCAGCTTCTCAGAGAAGCCGGTAAAGGCCGGGACAATCTCCGCAAGGATTAAGCGCACGCCCTGCAGAATGATAAACACCCCAGCAGCAAAGGTGATCGCCTGAATAAAGGAGTAGACCAGGTAGTTTTGACCGTTGCTGAAGTGGCTCTCGACATACTCTTTACCTGCGGAAACAGACAGGATCAGGTAAATGATCATCATGGTCAGGGAGATGGAGATGGTGCTGTCGCGCAAAAAACTCAGGTTTTTTGGCATGTTCATCTCTTCTGTGGATTTCGAACCTTTCCCCACTACCGAACCAATCCAGCCCGATAACACATAGCCAATCGTTCCGGTGTGCGCCAGGGCTACATGATCGCCACCGATGATTTTACGCATATAGGGCTGGGCCAGCGCCGGGAAAAATGCCATCAGCATGCCCAGAGCCAGGGAGCCGGTGTAAATCAACTGCACCCCTTCAAAACCGGCCACCGACAAAATAATGGCCACCATACAGGCCATATAAAAAGTGACGTGGCCTGACAGATAGATATATTTCAGTCGGGTAAAACGGGCAACGACAATGTTAGCCACCATACCGAAAGCCATAATCAGCGTGGTCGGTGCGCCATACTTCGCCAGTGCAATGGATACCATCGCCTCATTGTTGGGGATGATCCCCTGCACATCAAAAGCGTGTTTGAAAATGTCACCCAGCGGCGTCAGCGAGCCGACCAGTACCGTTGCCCCGCCAGCCAGCACCAGAAAGCCGAGGATGGTTTTCACCGTCCCTTTAATCACCTCGGGGAAAGGCTTTCTCTGTGCCACCAGCCCGAATAGCGCCACCAGCCCCACCAGAATGGATGGCACCTTCAGCACGTCGACGACAAATTGCAAAAGGTTTTGAGTAAACATAGTAACCTCTAGGGTAAGGTGTTCATCTAAAGTGACAAATTTTTTATTTATCAAAATACTCGCGTATTTTATTTTCGACTTCTTTCAGGTCGATAATATTATTAATAATGATAACTTTTCCCTCCGGAAGGTTGGCGCTATAAGCAATATCCTTCGCCATGACGAAGACATCTGCCACATCAGGGGTCACAGACCCGAGATCGGAATGGTCAACATCCGCTTCGATTTCGAGTTTCTTCAGCACTTTCTTGATATTCATTTCCATCATGAAGCTGCTGCCTAAACCTGAACCACACACCGCCATAATTTTCATCTCAGACCTCATCACCTGTTGTTGATAATCACACTGTCAGTTAAGCATTGTCTGCTAACAGAATCTTTTTAAGCGCTTCCTGACTGCGCGCATTAAAAACTTTGTCCATTATCTCTTCGTCAGAAAGGACCTCCGCCAGCTGCGAGATCATTTCAATATGGCTATGACTGTCCGGGGCAGAAAACATAAAAATAGCGTCGACCGGGTCATTCTCTTCCGAATCAAACTTCACCGCCTGCCCCAGCTTGACGATAGATAACCCCAGCTGACTGGCCCCCTCTTCCGGGCGCGCATGGGGCATGGCAATATGTGGGGCGATGACAAAATAAGGCCCAATCTCCTCTTTCTGCCGAATAATGGCATCAATATAGCTCTGTGCGATTGCCCCTTCATTAAGCAGAGGACGCGCGGCAATTTGCAGCGCTTCTTTCCAGTCCGCCACGTTATCAACATACTGAATTTTTTCGTTATTCAACCACTGTGCCAGCTGCGACATCGCTTTTCTCCTGGGAAAGCTCGCAGTGATGTACAGTCAGCTTCGGGATCTGTGAATGAAGCTGATAGCGTTATCTGTCACATCATTGAGAGCTGCTGCCCCTGTCGCTTGAATTTAGTACTCTATAATCAAGTCTAGACAGGTTTAAGATGTATAGTCATCTTGATGATGAACCCGGAGGTGTACAGATACAATATGTAAAGTTAAAATAGTGCTGGACATGTTGAGCTTGAATGTAAATTCGTTAACTTGATCACAACTCGATGTCACTGAAGTGGCATACAGCAATAATAAAGAGCACACCTGTGCAGGCACGACTCAGGCGAGTCGGCCCTCACTCTGAGCGGGATGAATTGAAATGATCGATGGCATTACAGAAAAACAGAAAGAAGTTGTCGATTATATCCTGACAAAAATTAAAGCTGACAAACTGCTGCCCGGAGATAAGCTCGATACGGAAATTGCCATCGCCAAAAATATTGGCATTACGCGCGCAACCGTGCGCGAAGCGACGCGGATCCTGATTGAGCAGCAGCGAATATACCGGGTGAAAGGATCCGGGCTGTTTGTTGGCTCTATTGGCATCAGCAATAACGCCGGAAGGTTTCATGCCCTCTCCCCTTTTGATTATCAGGCGCAAAAGCACGGCCACAAAGGGGTGAGAAAAATTGTCTCGGTCAGTATTATGCGCGTGCCCTCGGCGGAAATAGCGCAGGCGTTACGCATTAAGAACAGCGACCAGGTCTATAAAATATTACGCCTGATGTGCTTCGATGATATTCCCGTGGCGCTGGAACACATTCACCTGCCGGTCAGCCTGTTTAGCAGCATGGAGTTCAGCAAGCTGGAAATATCCAAATACTCTTACCTTGAGCAGATAACCGGTAAAAAAATACAGCGCAGGGATCAAAACTTAACGGCGCTCAATCTCACCGATCCTGACGTGCTGGCCCTGCTTAACCTGGCGCAAAACGATGCGGTGATTGAAATCAACGAAACCGTGTTTCTTGATGATGGTCAGCCGTGCGAAGTGAATATTGCCATTATCAATACCCGCCTGTTCCCGCTGCGGCAAAACTCGCAGCGGCCGTGACCAAACGGCGAAAAAAAACCCGCCAGCGGCGGGTTTAATTTTATGCGGCGTATGCGGCTAATCTTTCTCTATTCTTTGCTACAAGAATCACGCCACGGCGCGATTCATCGGGGTGTAATGACCAGATCGCATCCTCTGGTATTGATACGCCATTATATATCAGGTGCTGCCCGTCATACGGGAAAAATGCTCCGAGGTCAGTATCGAGAACAAATATGGCGAGACTCTTTGATTGTTCCGCAATCTTTTTCCACAATGCTTTCCCGCCTGGGTAGTGCATGTGATTGCTCATAAGAACCACCCCACACTCATTAACCAGCGTTTCATACAGTAGAGTGGCTAACCCTAATTCGCGCTGTGTACCCTCTACGCAAACGCTCTCGACCTGTAAAGCATCGTCTTGCCAGAACCGTTCAACAGAGAGCACTACATCACCTACTGTCTTCTTACGTTCGAGCTCCAGGATAGCGATAGCGCGGTTACGCTTAACGCCATCGATTTCTTCCGGTTCAGTCTTAATGATGGCCGCACGTGGCGTCGCTGCATCATAAATAACAGCCATAGCCACGCCTGCAATCTCGAAGGAATGCACGATTTTGAATGCCCGCGCTACAGCGGATGGGCTGTAAGAGACTGGATAAACAATCATTGTACTATCCTCTTTCATGAGTACAGGCATAACAGACATCATCCTTGATATATAATTTCAAACGGTGACCATTCAGCCACTATGCGACTTTAAGGTTAAAAAATCAACAACCCGTCAAGTGAAAAATAATCAGAATTTATTTTTACCATTTGTATTTTAATGATTTTTTATCATTCCCCAAGCGGAACGAAACGGTAACGCCCCGGGTACGTCAGACTGAAAGTCCTCTTTACCTCGGGGCAACAAGCCCGGCTACAGCTATTCAGAGTGCCGCAGTGCCCCCTTGCCCTTCACCACTTCCTGCGCCTCAAGCTCCTCCGGGGTTTTTAGGAACGGGGTGAGCACACCGCTGAGCACATACAGCCCGGCATATATCCCCAGTACGCCGCCAGCACCCAGCGAAGAGTAAAATAGCGCGGTGATGGCAGGTGCGATAAACGCCCCCAGACCGGCCCCCAGGTTCAGCACCGACATCGCCGCCCCTTTGCTGTCCGGCGCCAGCATCGGGAACAGGGCCGACAGCGGCACATAGCCCGCCATGGTGATCCCGCACAGGCACAGCACAAACATCATCACATAGAAGTTGTGGCCCAGTACCTGCGGCACCGCCCACACCAAAATCAGCACCGCAGCATAAGCGAAGCCACCGACCCACATAATGGTGGTGCGCCAGCCAAATTTATCGCCGAAGAAGCCAAAGAACAGGTTGGCAAAAATCGCTACCAGGAATACCGCCGACCACATATGCAGCCACTCGGTTTTACTGTAGCCATAGCTGATCAGGTAGAGCGGCAGAAACGTCGCCAGGCCATATTGCGCAATGCCGTTGACCGATTTCACCACCAGCCCCATGGCAATCACCGGGCGTTGCAGGATGGTGATGCCCTTCAGCAACTCGGCGGCGCTGAACGGGTGGATCTCGGAAGCGGGCACCACGTCGCGATTCACCCAGATCCCCAGCACGGAGCCGACGATCACAAACAGCATCCCTACCCACAGCACGTGGATTTCGCCCAGCACCGGCAGCGCCAGCGAGGAGAAGAACGGCCCGATCACGCTCAAGCCCAGCGAGAAGGTGAACCAGAACCAGCCGACCGCCGTCGCGCGTCGTTCCACCGGCGTGCTGTAGTTAATCCAGATCAGGAACGAATAGGCAAACAGCGGATAGCCAATGCCGCGTATCGCATAGAACGGCAGCATCCACGCCATATGCATGGTTTGCAGGCCGAGGGCGATAAAGCCAATGCTGCCAACCACAAAGGTCAGCAGACCAAACAACATCACCTTACGCGGGCCGAGGGTTTGCACCAGCACGCCGGTCACCCAGGCGGCCAGCGTTACGGTCACGCCATAAGCGGTCAGCAGGTAAGAAGCCTGAGCGACGGAAAGCCCTTTTTCCACCAGCCAGATAGAGATCCAGGCTTGTTCAACCCCGTCGCCGATCATAAAAATAGTCAGGCCGATATAGCCCCACAGCAAGTTCTTAGGCAAACCTATTTTATTCAACATAGTTTCCCCCAGTGTCTGACACCGACTGGTAGTAAGTAAGAGGTAAGAGTCTGATTTTGTTTTTATTCGGCGATCATTTTCATCAGCATGCCCTGCACTTTCAGCGCGTCCTGGCTTTTGATCAGCTGGTCGATTTCAGCGATGCTCAGGCGGTCAATAAAGCCGGCCAATGCCTTGTACATACGGATGTTCTGCGCGCACTCGGCCACCGGGTCTTCGCGGCTTGGGAAAGTATCGAAATAGATCAGGCCGCTGAAATTCACGCGTTTTGCGTAATAGATGTATTCCAGGGTCTGCATCAGATGCACCGAGCCCAGCATCAGGCCATCGTCAAAATGTCCGTAGCCGTCATTCAGATGGAAGCCGACCAGGCGATTTTTGCGAGCCGACTGGAACAGTGAGAAAGCCGGGTTCTCTTTCTTCATGATCATGTGGCAGAAGTCGAGAGTAATGCCGAGATTATCCGCGCCCACATCGTCAATCAGCATCAGGGTCGATGACACATCGCCGATAAAGGAGAAGGTGCGAGGCTCGTAGGGTTTGTATTCAAAGCTGAACTGCATATCCGGGTGTGCATGGGTGACGGTCTGCAGGGCGCTGACCAGCAGCTCGTAAGCGCGGAAGTAGTCCTGCTGGAACGGATAGTCATAGCCATCGTAGCCAAACCACAGCGTGACGGTATTGCCACCGAGGTACTTGCACACTTCTGCCGCTTCCAGCGTAATATCAATCGCTTTTTGGCGCAGCGCGGCGTCGGGATTAGTGAATTCGCCGTCGATAAACTCCTTGTTATAGCGCAGCGCGATGCCACCTACCTGCAGGTTGTTATCGGCGATGGTCTTTTTAATCAGCTCTTTACTCTGGCCAACAAAGTGTTCCGGGTAGTTAAGTTCTATATGCGTTAAGCCATCTACGCTACCCATACGGGTAATCAGATCGCAGGTGTCCATTTTATTCTTAGCATCAAATAACTCGGGACGTGAACGAAATGAATTAATACGGGAAGAGAATTTCATTTTAAATATCCTTGCATGAAGTTTCCCTTGCGTTATAAGTGACTTTACCCGCCTGGTAAATGGTAAAAATCAAATAACACCGAAAATAAAACTGACAGAGAGTTTTTAATAGTGAAAATTTTACTATCAGTAAAACACTTTTAAAACAGATGTTTATACTTTCATTTTCCTGCCAGTAAAATGAAATCGCGTAATACGATGATTTTATTTTACTCACAGTAAAATGACATAGTAAAACGTTTTACAGCATGTGATCTGGTTAACACTTTTCGTTTACCCCCCATGCTAGTTTACGGATAAAGTTTTCTACGAGCCCTAATCATGCATAACCGACTTAAAGGCAATGAGATATTTTTACTGGCGCGAACGCTTGCACCCGAGCTGGGTAAAAAAGAACGTTCAATTGCCCGCTTTATTGATGACAACCCCCAGTCATTATCTAAAATGTGTATCACGGATATCGCTAATTATCTCAACGTCAGCGTTTCCAGTATTACCAAAGTGTCGAAAAAGCTGGGGTTCACCGGTTTTCACGATCTCAAGCTCAATATTGGCAGGCAGGTTAACTCGCAGGAGGAGATCGTCGATATTCCACTGATCCCCGACTCGGAAAAGTATGTCGAACAGGTTATTGAGAGCACCTTCCTGAATTCAGTGATGGCGCTCCAGGAGTCGTTGAGCGTGATTAACAGCGCGGTGATCAAGGCCGTCGCCTGGCTGTTCATTAACAAGCCGGAAAGCGCGCGCATCTTTATTGCCGGCTGCGGGGGGTCGGGATCGATCTGCGATGACTTCAATCATAAGCTGCTCAAGATTGGCATCTTCTCCTCGGTGTTCAGCGACAGCCACAAGCAGCTGATGACCGCCTCGCTGATGCAGCCGGGCGATATTCTGCTGGCGATTTCGCACTCCGGGCAGACCACCGATATTATCCAGATGGTCAAAGCCGCTAATGAGCACGGTGCCGAAACCATCTGCCTGACCAACTATCCCAACAGCCCGCTCAGCCTGATCGCCAAGCACTCAATTATCTCCTCGGTGAAAAACAACCCGATTACCGGGGAAAATGCCACCACGCGTATTGTCCACCTCAATATTCTGGACGCCATTTTCACCATTATTGCCAGCAAAACCAGTGAAAAGAGCCAGACCAGTTTACACAACACCAGAAATGCGGTGGCGTCCAAACGCACCGCCAATTAAGGGCCGAAATGATGAAACATCATGTTGTTGTTATTGGCAGTCTTAACTATGACATTCTCGTCCAGCAGGATCGCCTGCCGGAGATTGGGGAGACCTTCACCGGTAATGAGCTGATGCTGATGCCCGGTGGAAAAGGCGCAAACCAGGCGGTGCAGTGCGCCAAACTGGGGCTGAATGTGAATATGGTGGGCTGTGTCGGCAACGATATTTACGGTAGCGAACTGCTTAAATCGCTGAGCGAGAACGGGGTTTCCGTGACGCAAATTAGCCAGCGCGGAAAAACCTCCGGCATTGGCATCGTGCAGATCCTCGAGTCCGGTGACTATTGCAGCACGATTATTAAAGGGGCGAACTATCTGATCGGCGAAGCCGATATCACCGACGATCTGTTTCGCGATCGGCCGCTGGTAATACTGCAGTCCGAGATCCCTGAACAGGTGGTGGATCGCGCCATCGCCCTGGCGCGCCAGCACCACTGCCAGATCCTGCTGAACAATGCCCCTGCCCGCCACATCTGCGCGCAGGCGCTCAGCCAGGTCGATTTCCTGGTGGTCAACGAGACCGAAGCCAGCCTGATGAATCAAAGCTCCGTCGCCTCGGTGAGCGATGCCATCGCCTGCGCGGCGGAGCTGCATCAGCGGGTTAATGGCCAGGTGATTATTACGCTGGGGGAAAAAGGCGCCGTGCTGTCGAATCAGGCGGGAGCGCAGCACTATCCGGCGGTGTTTTGCCCGGACGTGGTGGATACCACCGGGGCGGGGGATTCATTTATCGGCGGCATCGCTTACTGCCTGGTCAACCATATTGCCCTGGAGGAAGCGATTCCCTTCGCGGCGGAGATCAGCTCCTGCTCAATTCAGAAATATGGCGGCCAAAGCTCCTTCCCGATGCTGCCCGACGTGGCGCACGCGCTGACGCAAAACCGCCAGCGGCTGTTTGGCTGATGGCGCAGGAGTAATAAAGCCCCGGCGATCGGACCGGGGCTTTGCCTGAAACCGTCAACCTCCTTCACGCGGGCCCCTGTTGCCGATGTTGCAGCGCAAAAGCGCGAAAATCTTCCATACTCAGCGGGCGCGAAAAGTAGAAACCCTGAAACGCCGTACAGCCGAAATCCTGCATCAGCGACCACTGCTCCGCCGTTTCAATGCCTTCCGCCAGCACTTCCAGCTTCAGCTCCAGCCCCATGCGCGCAATATTCCTGGCGATCACGGCACCCTTACGATTTTCACTGGCGCCGGAGATAAAGCTGCGGTCGATTTTGATCTGCTCCAGCGGCAGGCGGCGCAGGTAGCTCAGCGATGAAAAACCGGTGCCAAAATCATCGAGCGAGAAGCGGAATCCGGCGGCGGCCAGGGCAACCATTTTCGCCACCACGGCGTCAATATCGGAGGCAAACACGCTCTCTGTCAGTTCAAGCTTAACCCGCGCAGGGGGGATCTGCGCCCTGTCCGCCTGCTGGATCAGGCGCGCAACGAACTCAGGTTTCATCAGGTGATCCACGGTAACGTTGATCGACAGCGTAAGATGCGCCGTCGCCGGGTTCGCCTGCCAGTGTGCCAGCTCGCGAAAAGCGCTGCCGATCACCCAGTCCCCCACCGCAGGCATCAGCCCGGCCTGCTGGGCAGCGGGAATGAACCCGGACGGTGGCACCATTCCCTTACCCGGCAGCTGCCAGCGCAGCAGCGCTTCGGCTCCGTTAATCTGCCCGGTCGCATTCAGCAGCGGCTGATAAAACAGCACGAATTCGTCATTGTAGAGCGCATGCTGGATCGCGCGGATCTTCTCGCTGCGGCGGGAAAAGTCGGCCTGCATCGCCACGATGCCAGCGCATAAAATCCCCGTGGCTAAAATGACATTCACCAGCGGGATATAAATACGCAATTGGTGTTGCATGGGGTGGGCAAAGGGATAGACCAGGTCGGCACTGCTGAGAATAATAAACGCCAGCAGCGTGCTGGCGATAAGCGCCAGCTGTGCCAGCGTGTGCCTGCGCTGATAATTGATATAGCCCACCAGCGCGATAGTCAGCAGATACAGGTGCGTGGTTCGCGGGATCCCCTGGTCGGGAATATCATAGCGCAGGCAAAACACCACGACGTAAATAAGATGAAGCAGCTGGGCCAGCATCAGCCCGCTGGAAAAATTGCCGCGCATTGCCACCCGCCAGCTGGCCAGGGCTGCACCTGCCATCACCAGCAGTGATTCAACCTCTCCCCATTGGTGCATCAAACTAAATACCGCCAGCCACCCGACAATAACCCCTAAACCACTCAGGAAAGCCATCCGGCAGAGATATTCGAGATGTTCTTCGTTAGGGGTTTTACCTGTTCTTCGTCCTGGCATAATGCAAATAGCTCCAGTGAAATTGGATTTTTTTTATTATTTTAATGTGACTAAAAATAGCGAATCAGAAAGGCTCCAGTGATTTAACGTATTTTCCGAAACGCGTCAACAATTTACATATGGCACTCATTACTCATTTTCGTTACCGGGACCGGTCCTGTTCAACTCGCCGCACGGTTGATTCCTGGTAATAATTAAGGCTCAATCAGGCAGCCCATTTGATATAAGGATAAACTGGTGATGCCTCCGCTCATAAAACGCAGCCTGATCGTCTGGCTGATCCTGATGCTGATCCCGCTGGTGCTGGTGCCTGGCATGCAGCTTTATCAGCAGTGGAAAAGCTTTGAGGCCTCTTTTCAGGCACTGGAAACCCAGATTGCCTACCGCTTAACGCAAAATGCCGCCGTGCTGCCGCTGATCTCCCCCGGCAGCGATGCCGCCGCCCTGAACCATAAATTTCCGCAAATTGTGGCGATTGAGCCGCTGCCTGCCAACGCTTCGCAGGAGATCCGCATTACCCCAGCGGACAATGGCCGCTACTGGCTGAACAACCCCTGGCAGCAGGTGCGCGAACTGGTCGACTTCCGCCCGGTGATTGACGACGCGAGAAAACAGTCTGGCTTTCAGCATCTGGCGCTCAACTGGCAGGGCACCGTGCTGCTCAGCTCCCAGGCTCAGGAGAGCAGCGGCTGGTGGCACTGGAGCACCACCTTCGCCCAGGAGCTGCAGCCGTTCACGCTGACGGCCAGCGCATCGCCACGGTGGCAGGCGCTCGCACTGTGGCCACCGCTGCTGCTGGCGGTATTGCTGACGCTGATGATGGTGTTCGTGCACCAGTACCAGCGCCAGCGCCAGGCCGACCGCCGCGCGCAGTTTTATCAACATACCCGGCTGAATGCGCTGGGGGAAATCACCACCGGCATGGTGCATGAGATCAATCAGCCGCTGGCGGCGATTCAGAACTGGTTAAAGGCGGCACAGCATTTGCTGGCCAAAGGCGACGTCAGCCAGATACCTGCCGCGCTGGAAGGCGCGCTGGGTCAGACACAGCGCATCGCATCGCTACTACAGCGTTTTCGCGACCATCTGGAACAGCGTGAAGTCACGCTGGGCGCGGTAGAGATCAAACGCGTCTGGACGCGAGTGGAGGATCTGCTGGCGCGTGAAATTCGCGAAGGCGATATCACCGTGCAGCGCGACTTCTCCCCGCCTTCCCTACAGGTAAAAGCCGATCCGCTCTGGCTGGAACAGGTGCTGCACAACCTGCTGAGCAATGCGATACAGGCGCAAAGCAGCCAGCGCAAAGGCTGGGTGCAGGTGCACTGCCGCCGCGAAGAGGAGAGCGTGGTGCTAACCTTAACCGACGGCGGGCGCGGATTCTCAACCGAAGGAATGGAGCAGGCGCTGATGCCGTTTTACACCACCCGCAGTGAAGGAATTGGCCTTGGGATGTCGCTGGCTGAAACCCTGATGTTGCGCATGAACGGCAAAATCACCCTCGCCAACCATGCGGGCGGTGGTGCCTGTATCCAGTTGCATTTTCAGTTATGGGAGCAGCAATGAGTACCTCACCTATCTGGCTGATTGACGATGATGCCTCAATCCGCGACTCACTCAGTTTTCTGCTGCAAACGCTGGGCTGGCAGGTCACTACCTACAGCAGCGTGGCCGCCTTTGAAGCCGATAGCAGCGTAACGCCCACGCTAACCGGCTGCCTGCTGATGGACATTCGCATGCCCGGCAAAAGTGGCCTGAGCTGGCTGGAGGAGACCTCGCAGCACTATCCGCTGGTTCCGGTGATCCTGATGACCGGGCACGGCACCATCGACCTCTGCCGCCGCGCCTTTCAGCACGGTGCCTGGGAGTTTTTCACCAAGCCGCTCGACAGCGACAAGCTGATCGACTGCATCAGCGAAGCGCTGGTAGAGAGCGAGCAGCGGGCCGCGCAGCAGCAGGAGCGACAGCTGCTGGAGAACAAATTCGCCCAGCTCACCCTGCGTGAACGCGAAGTGCTCGAACTGCTGGTCGAGGGCCAAAGCGCCAAGGAGATCGCCCGCGCACTTTCGCTCTCACCGCGCACTGCCGAAGCTCATCGCGCCTCGATCTTCGCCCGGCTGGAAGTCAGCAGCCTCGCCCCGCTGGTCTGGGAGTACGCCCGGCTGAAAATGCTGTCGCAACCTGGTAAATCTACCAGGTCGAACGGGTAATTAACCGAATAGTTGTTACAGGGTATATTTCGCAAAATAGGGTTCTCTGAAAAATAACCGGAACCTCTAAAATGAAACTGACCTTCCCTGTACTCGCCGTTCTGGCTGGCCTGACGGCTCAGCCCCTGCACGCCGCCACCCTGACCGAAAAAAACATCTCACTGCAGCAGGCTAACGACCTCGCTGCTGCGGTGATCAAATCCTGCTCGGCCAAAAATTACAACGTTAGCGTGACCGTACTGGATCGCGGCGGCAATGTGAAAGCCCTGCAGCGCATGGACAATGCTGGCCCGCACACCATCGAAGCCAGCAAGATGAAAGCCTTCACCGCGCTCAGCACCAAAAACCCGTCTGGCAAAGTGATGGAAGCCGCTCAGTCTAACGCGGGCGCCGCCGGCATGCGTGAAGTCCCTGGCTTCCTGCTGCTGGCTGGCGGCCTGCCGCTGCGTGACGGCGACCAGGTGATCGGCGCAGTCGGCGTGGGCGGAGCACCGGGCGGCAATCTGGATGAGCAGTGTGCTCAGGCCGCAGTGGATCGCGTTATCAAAGGCTGATTACGCCTCGCGGGGTAACTTCCGCTCTTCCCTTCCCCGGCTGGCGATGCTGGCCGGGTTCCAAATCTTAAATTCCTCGGCTGAGCTGGGGATAAATCACAGAGGTATTCACCATGAAAATTCGTCTTCTGATGGCTTCACTGCTGATGGTCATGGGTTCAGCTCATGCCGCTGAAACCCTGACCGGCTGTGCCGCGAAACGTGCCGAAGTGGCGCAGCAGATCCAGTACGCCGAAGCCCATGGCAACAGCGCACAGAAAGCCGGTCTGGAGAGAGCGCTGAAAGAGATCGATCAGCACTGCACCGACAGCAGCCTGATGGCCGACCGTCAGCAGAAAGTGCAGGAAAAGATGGAAAAAGTCGCCGAGCGCCAGGCCGACCTGCGCGAAGCTCAGGCCGGTGGTAGCAGTAAGAAAATTGCTAAACAGCAGGAAAAACTGGCACGCGCCCAGCAGGAACTGCAGGAAGCACGCGACAGCCTCAGCCAGTAATCACTTCAACATCGGGCTAACGGGTGGTTTTTACCACCCGAGCCAAGGCCAGCTGCCAAACACCTTGACATCAACGAGACCTTAATCACAGTTTTCAATCCCTTAACTGCGCCGAAAAACCGCTTAGTCCGGCGAGCAACCGCTTATCGTTCTATACAACCGCTCAAGCAATAATCCCCCCTGATGGTATTGAAATTCGCCACCATAGACCCGTCTCTCTTACCCCTTTTTTCAACACGAAAATGACCAGGTTCCCTATGAATAAAAATAATTTTTTCAAACATATACCCTGGATGATCCTCGGCATCATCGGGGCTTGCTGCCTGGCTGTGGTGGCGCTCAGGCGCGGCGAACATATCAGCGCGCTGTGGATTGTGGTGGCCTCGGTATCGGTCTATCTGGTGGCATATCGCTACTACAGCCTGTACATCGCCCAGAAGGTGATGAAGCTCGACCCAACGCGCGCCACGCCTGCGGTGATCAATAACGACGGCCTCAACTATGTGCCGACCAACCGCAACGTGCTGTTTGGTCACCACTTTGCTGCCATAGCCGGCGCTGGCCCGCTGGTCGGCCCGGTGCTTGCGGCGCAGATGGGCTACCTGCCCGGCGTACTGTGGCTGCTGGCTGGCGTCGTGCTGGCCGGGGCGGTGCAGGACTTTATGGTGCTGTTTATCTCACAGCGGCGCAACGGTGAATCGCTGGGCGAGATGATCAAAAAAGAGATGGGTGCCGTGCCGGGCACCATTGCCCTGTTTGGCTGCTTCCTGATCATGATCATCATCCTCGCCGTGCTGGCACTGATCGTGGTGAAAGCCCTGGCGGAAAGCCCGTGGGGCGTGTTTACCGTCTGCTCGACGGTGCCGATCGCGCTGTTTATGGGCATCTATATGCGCTTTATCCGCCCGGGGCGCGTCGGGGAAATTTCGCTTATTGGCGTAGTCCTGCTGGTCGCCAGCATCTGGTTTGGCGGCGTAGTGGCCCAGGATCCGTACTGGGGCCCGGCGCTGACCTTTAAGGACACCACCATCACCTTTACTCTGATCGGCTATGCGTTTATCTCCGCGCTGCTGCCGGTGTGGCTGATCCTCGCGCCGCGTGACTATCTCGCCACTTTCCTGAAGATCGGCGTGATCGTTGGCCTGGCGATCGGCATCGTGATCCTCAACCCGGAGCTGAAAATGCCGGCGCTCACCCAGTACATTGACGGCACCGGGCCGCTGTGGAAAGGGGCGCTGTTCCCGTTCCTGTTTATCACCATCGCCTGCGGTGCCGTCTCCGGCTTCCACGCGCTGATCGCCTCCGGCACTACGCCAAAGCTGCTGGCCTGCGAAACCGATGCGCGCTTTATTGGCTACGGCGCGATGCTGATGGAGTCCTTTGTGGCGGTGATGGCGCTGGTGGCGGCATCGATTATTGAGCCGGGTCTCTACTTTGCCATGAACACCCCGCCTGCGGGCCTCGGCATTACCATGCCAAATCTGCACGAGCTGGGCGGCGATAACGCGCCGCTGATAATGGCGCAGTTAAAAGATGTCACGGCGCAGGCCGCGGCCACCGTCAGCTCTTGGGGCTTTGTGATTTCACCTGAACAGATCATGCAAACCGCTAAGGACATCGGCGAGCCTTCGGTGCTCAACCGCGCCGGCGGTGCGCCAACGCTGGCAGTGGGGATCGCCCACGTGTTCGATAAAATCATGCCGATTGCCGATATGGGGTTCTGGTATCACTTCGGTATCCTGTTCGAAGCGCTGTTTATCCTGACCGCGCTGGATGCCGGTACGCGCTCCGGCCGCTTTATGCTGCAGGACCTGCTCGGCCACTTTGTGCCGTTCCTCAAGAAAACCGACTCGCTGCTGGCGGGCATCGTGGGCACGGCGGGCTGCGTCGGCCTGTGGGGTTATCTGCTGTATCAGGGCGTGGTTGATCCGCTGGGCGGGGTGAAAAGCCTGTGGCCGCTGTTCGGCATCTCCAACCAGATGCTGGCTGCCGTCGCGCTGGTGCTGGCGACCGTGGTGCTGATTAAGATGAAGCGCACGCAGTATATCTGGGTAACGGTGCTGCCTGCTGTGTGGCTGCTGATCTGTACCACCTGGGCGCTGGGGCTTAAGCTGTTTAGCAGTAACCCGCAGATGGAAGGCTTCTTCTATATGGCCGGGGAGTATAAAGCGAAGGTGGCGGCAGGGGGTGAGCTGACGGCGAAGCAGATCGCCGACATGAACCATATCGTGATCAATAACTACACCAACGCAGGCCTGAGCATCCTGTTCCTGGTGGTGGTTTACAGTATTATCTTCTACGGTTTCAAAGCCTGGCTGAAAGCGCGCCAGATCGCGCAACCGACCGATACCGAAACGCCGTACGTGGCGGTGCCGAAAGAGGGGGTGAAGATTTCATCCGGCCATTAGCCACCGTGTGCGGGACATATCCCGCACTTTCGCAGGGGCTGGGCATGCCCAGCCCGCACAACGGGGAAGACACGATGTTCGACAACTTAGGCGCGGCAAAAAAATACCTCGGCCAGGCGGCGAGGATGCTGGTCGGTATTCCTGACTACGATACTTATGTGCTGCATATGCAGACCCATCATCCGGACAAACCGATGATGACCTACAAAGAGTTCTTCCGTGAGCGCCAGCAGGCGCGCTACGGCGGAGATGGCAAAGGCGGCATGCGCTGCTGCTGATAAGGAAAACACCATGAAACCGATTGCCGTTACCGTGCTCACCGGCTTTCTCGGCGCGGGCAAAACCACCCTGCTGCGCCACATTCTGCACGATCAGGATGATTACAAAATCGCGGTGATCGAGAACGAGTTCGGCGCCGTGGCCGTAGACGATCAGCTGCTCGGCGCACGCGCCACGCAGATCAAAACCCTGACCAACGGCTGCATCTGCTGCACGCGCTCCGGCGAGCTGGAGCAGGCACTGCTGGAGCTGCTCGCCAGCCTCGATAGCGGTGACGTTACCTTTGACCGTCTGGTGATTGAATGCACCGGCATGGCCGACCCCGGCCCGATTATTCAGACCTTTTTCGCACACGAGGTGTTGTGCGAGCGCTATCTGCTTGATGGGGTGATCGCGCTGGTCGATGCCGTACACGCCGAACAGCAGATGGACCAGTTCACTCTGGCGCAGTCGCAGATTGGCTATGCCGACCGCATTCTGCTGAGCAAAACCGACGTTGCCGGAACCCCAGCCAATCTGCTGGCACGGCTGCAGCGCATCAACGCCCGCGCGCCGGTTTATCCGGTGGTGAACGGTGAGATAGACCTCAGCCTGCTGTTTAACACCCGCGGTTTTATGCTGGAAGAGCAGGTCATCAACAGCGCACCGCGCTTTAATTTTATCGCCGATAAGCACAACGATATCAATTCAGTCGTGGTCGAGCTGGACTACCCGGTCGCGCTGGAGGCAGTATCAAAAGTCATGGAGGAACTGCTGTCCGGGTTCGCCGACAGCCTGCTGCGCTACAAAGGCATGTTGTGGATCGACGGTCAGCCCTGCCGCCTGCTGTTCCAGGGCGTGCAGCGCCTGTACAGCGCCGACTGGGACCGGGAATGGCAGCCCGAGGAGCAGCCCGCCAGTACGCTGGTGTTTATCGGCGTACAGCTGCCGGAAGCGCAGATCCGCACCGCATTTGCCGCGCTGAAGCCGCAGCCTGTCATTTAAGCGACACCCTGCCGTGTAAACTACAACCTGCCGTGTAAACTACAGCCCCAGCGCCTCCTTCAGGCTCTTGAGATAACGGCGGCTCACCGGCACGGTATGACCATCACGCAGCAGCAGTTCCGCCTGGCCGTTATCCTCCAGGCGGATCTCTTTCAGATGCGCCATATTCACCAGATACTGACGGTGGCAGCGCAGCAGCGGCGTGCGGTGCTCCAGCACCCGCAGCGTCAGCTCGGTAAACCCCTCCTTGCCGTCGTGGCTGGTGACGTAAACGCCGCTCAGGCGGCTGCTGACAAACGCCACCTCCTCCATCTGTAACAGCCAGATGCGGCTGTGCCCACTGCACGGAATAAACTTCAGCGGCTGCTGGCTCTCCGGCAACACCGAGACATCCTGCACCTCCTGCTGCTGATGGCCCTGGCGCAGGCGCGCCAGCGTCTTGCCCAGGCGCGCTGCCTCTACCGGCTTCAACAGATAGTCAAAGGCGTGCTCCTCAAAGGCCTGCACCGCAAACTCGTCAAAGGCGGTGAGAAACACAATCCACGGCCGCTGCTGCGGATCAAGCATGCTGACCATCTCCAGCCCGCTGATGCGCGGCATCTGGATATCGAGAAACACCACGTCTGGCCGCAGCTTGTGCACCATGGCGATGCCCTCAATGGCGTTGCCGCACTCGCCGACAATCGCGATATCGCCCTCCTGCTGTAGCAGGATGCGCAGGTTCTCCCGCGCCAGCGGCTCATCATCGACAATTAAAACGCTTAACATACTGGCTCCTCCAGCGGCAGGCGCAGGGTAATACGGGTAAAACGGTCCGGCTCGCAGGTCACGCTGATGCCGTAGCCGTCACCAAAACGCACGCGCAGGCGCTTATCCACCAGGCTCATGCCCAGCCCGCTGCCTTCACTCTTTGGCTGGTACAGCCCGGCGTTATCCTCAATCGCCAGCAGCAGATGCTGCCCGTCGCGGCTGGCGCGCAGCGTAATCTCGCCGTTGCCCAGCAGCTGTGAGGTACCGTGCTTGATCGCGTTCTCGACGATAGGCTGCAGGGTAAAGGCGGGCAGCTGGTGATGCGCCAACTCCGGCGGCACCAGCAGCTGCACGCAGAGCCGCGACTGAAAGCGCGCCTGCTCGATCTGCAGATAGGCATTTACATGCTCAATCTCATTGGCCAGCGTAACAATCTCCGACGGCCGCTTGAGGTTCTTGCGGAAGAAGGTCGACAGATACTGCACCAGCTGCCCGGCCTTGTCGCTGTCGTGGCGGATCACCGCCATCAGGGTATTGAGCGCGTTAAACAGGAAGTGCGGGTTGACCTGCGCATGCAGCAGTTTGATCTCTGACTGCGCCAGCAGCGCCTTCTGCCGCTCATACTGTCCGGCGAGGATCTGCGCCGACAGCAGCTGCGCGATGCCCTCTCCCAGCGTGCGGTTAATCGAGCTGAACAGGCGGTTACGCGGCTCGTAAAGTTTGATGGTGCCGATCACCCGCTGGTTTTCCCCGCGCAGCGGGATCACCAGCGTCGAACCCAGCTTGCAGTTAGGGTGCAGCGAGCAGCGATACGGCACTTCATTGCCGTCGGCGTACACCACTTCGCCGCTGTCGATAGCGCGCCAGGTCAGGGAAGAGGAGATCGGCCTGCCCGGCAGATGGTGATCATCACCGGTGCCGGTAAACGCCAGCAGCCGCTCGCGGTCGGTGATGGCCACCGCGCCGATATCCAGCGCCTGATACAGCACCTGCGCCACCTTCATGCTGTTCTCTTCGTTAAACCCCTGGCGCAGTATCCCCTCGGTTGAGGCCGCTACCTTGAGTGCGGTGGCGGAGAACGCCGAGGTGTACTTCTCAAACATCGCCCGCTTGTCGAGCAGAATGCGCATAAACATCGCCGCACCGACGGTATTCGTCACCATCATCGGCGCGGCAATGCTCTGCACCAGGTGCAGCGCATCGTTAAATGGCCGGGCGATCAGCAAAATAATCGCCATCTGCATCAGCTCGGCAAAAAAGGTGACCAGCCCTGCGGTGAGCGGGCTGAAGACCTTATCGCTGCGCCCGCGCCTGATCAGCACGCTGTGCACCACGCCGCCAATCAGCCCTTCGGCGATGGTCGAGATCATGCAGCTCAGCGCGGTCATGCCGCCAAGGGAATAGCGGTGCAGCCCGCCCGTCAGCCCCACCAGCCCGCCGACCACCGGCCCCCCCAGCAGCCCGCCCATCACCGCGCCAATCGCCCGCGTATTGGCAATCGAATCTTCAATATGCAGGCCAAAATAGGTGCCCATAATGCAGAAGATCGAGAAGGTGATGTAGCACAGTAGCTTGTGCGGCAGCCGCACCGTGACCTGCATCAGCGGGATAAACAGGCGGGTTTTACTCATCAGCCAGGCGATAACCAGGAACACACACATCTGCTGCAGCAGCAGTAAAATCAACGTAAATTCGTACATCCCTATAGCCCCCCGTTCAGGATGTTTGCAACATACACCGCTGCGCGGCAATTTGCCTGGCCTGGCACGACAAAATGCGAGCCGCTACGCAGGAAATATCCTGAAAAGATGGTTTACTGTCCGGCAAACCACCTCAGAAACACCTCAGAAATGAAATTTTCCATCAAGCAGATCGCCGCTCAGGCTGGCGTCAGTAAAGCCACGGTCGACCGTGCGCTGCATCAGCGCGGCGCGGTTCACGCCCAGACGGAGCGCCGAATAGCGCAGGCGCTGCGCGACCTTGAACAGCAGCAGCGCATGAGCCTCGCCAGCGGCCGCACTATCCCGATCGACGTTATCCTGCATACGCCCACGCGTTTCAGCCAGCTGGTGACCGATGCGCTGCTGGCGGAGATTGCCAGCTTTGCCCCTTTCCGCCTTACCCTGCGCCTGCATGTCTTTGAGAACACCGACCCCCAGCAGATCCGCCGGCTGATGCAGCGCTGCGCCAGCGACAGCTACGGCATTATTCTCAAGGCGGAAAATGACCGCATGCTGACGGAGGTTATTGAAGAACTGCTAAAGCAACGGGTGCCGGTAGTGACGCTGGTGACCGACCTGCCGGACAGCCAGCGCATTCGCTACGTCGGTATCGACAACCACTCGGCCGGGCATACGGCGGCGTATCTGATGGCGCGCCTGCTGGGGCAGCGCACGCCACAGGTGGCAGTGGTAACGGGCAGCGAACGCTTTCAGGGGGAACAGGATCGCGCCGCCGGGTTCTGCGCGGCGCTGGCGCAGATGGCCCCGGCGTTGACCACGCTGCGCATCAGCGCCGGATACGGCATCGATCACCCCACTTTTTGCGCGCTGGCGCAGCAGCTGGAGCGCCATCCGGCACTGGGGGCGGTGTACTGTGCAGGCGGCGGCAACAGCGCCATCGTGCGCGCTTTTGCCGCTGCCGGGCGGGAAATCGCGGTATTCATCGGCCACGACCTGGATAGTGAGAACCGCCAGCTGCTGAGCGAGGGAAAAATGGACCTGCTGATCCACCACGAGCTGCAGCAGGATGCACGCTGCATTTTCCAGAGCCTGCTGGCCTTTCACGGCTATATCCCACAGCCTGAAGTGAGCGCGCCGTTCTCACGCGTCAGTGTGATCACGCCATGGAACGCTTAAGCAGTCGGAATAACTAAACAAACCATCAATACCAGGGTAAAGAATCGCAAACAGCAAGATAAACACCACATCCGCATGTTATAACAGAGCCGTGTTCAACTACCGGAGACAATTTCCTTTCCGCACCGACGAAAAGCAACAACGCGGATAAGTTGTAAAAATTATGGATAATATGGTCAGGCTCGACCCCATCATGCAGTGCCCCGCTTTCTCTTCTGCCTTATCCCTTTCCGGTGAACAACACTGGCGTAACGCGCTTTAGTCCCGCTTTAACCCTACGACATTAAGCTGTTATATCCTGCCGCCAAGGCGGGCGCGTTATCCCCTGTTCTGTGGAAAATAAATCATGCTGTACTGGATGTTACTGGCTCTGGCGATCGCGCTGGAAATCACCGGCACCCTGCTGATGAAATGGTCTAGCGTAAGCGGCAATCCGGCGGGCTACCTGCTGATGCTGCTGTTGATTGCTCTCTCTTATATTGCCCTGTCGATTTCGATTAAAAAAATCGCCCTCGGCGTCGCTTACGCGATGTGGGAAGGCGTGGGTATTCTGTTTATTACGCTGTTCAGCGTGCTGCTGTTTGACGAGTCGCTCTCGCTCATGAAAATCGCCGGACTGGCGACGCTGGTGGTGGGCATTGCGCTGATTAAATCCGGCACCCGCACGGGAGGCCGTCATGTCAGCGTTTGAGTGGATTCATGCCGCCTGGCTGGCGGGTGCGGTGGTGCTGGAGATTGCTGCCAATATCTTTCTCAAGCTTTCCAACGGCTTTAAGCGCAAAGGCTACGGTCTGCTGTCGCTGCTGGCGGTGCTGGCGGCGTTCAGCGCGCTGGCCCAGGCGGTAGAAGGGATCGAGCTGTCGGTCGCCTACGCGCTGTGGGGTGGCTTTGGCATTGTGGCCACCATCGCGGCAGGTCGTGCGCTTTTCGGCCAGCGCCTGAGCGGCAAAGGTTGGCTGGGCGTGCTGTTGCTACTGGTCGGTATGGTGCTGATTAAATTCGCCTGACGGGCTGCCAGCCTGTAAAGTCAGCTAAAAATTTTCGGGCAGCGGATAATATGGATTACAGAAAAGCAACGGGGATTGGCCTCATCGCCATCCTGCTGTGGAGCACGATTGTCGGGCTGATACGCGGCGTCAGCGAGGGGTTAGGCCCGGTCGGTGGCGCCGCCGCTATTTACAGCCTCAGCGCGCTGATACTGCTGGTGACGGTCGGCCTGCCCAGGCTGAATACCTTTCCGCGTTCCTATCTGCTGCTGGGCAGCCTGCTGTTTGTCAGCTACGAAATTTGCCTCTCTTTATCCCTCGGCTATGCCGCCAGCAGCACCCAGGCCATTGAAGTGGGAATGGTTAACTATCTCTGGCCGGCGCTAACGGTACTGCTGTCGATAGCGGTGCTGCGGCAAAAGTGCAGCCTGCTGATCGTTCCCGGTCTGGCGCTTTCGCTGATCGGCATTTGTCGGGTGCTGGCGGGCGATCATCCGCTGTCGCTGGCGGAGATTGACCGCAGCGTCGCCTCGAACCCGCTCAGCTATGGGCTGGCCCTGAGCGGCGCGCTGATTTGGGCGCTGTACTGCGTGGTAACCAAAAAAATCGCCAACGGCAGCAACGGTATCACCCTGTTCTTCCTGCTTACTGCACTGGCGCTGTGGCTGAAATACTTCTCCGCTCCGCAGCCGGAGATGGTGATGAACTGGCGCGTCGGCGCTTGTCTGGCGCTGGCGGCGCTGGCGATGGGTTTTGGCTATGCCGCGTGGAATATTGGCATCCTGCACGGCAATGTCACCGTGCTGGCGACCGCCAGCTACTTTATTCCGGTGCTATCGGCGCTGCTCGCCGCCCTGCTGCTCAACTCCAGCCTCTCCTTAGCCTTCTGGCAGGGCGCAGGGATGGTCAGCGCGGGATCGCTGATCTGCTGGTGGTCAACGCGGCAAAAGGGTCAGCGCGGGGGGGGGCGGTGAACAGCGCTGTTGTAGCTGATTGGCTTGATGAGTTCCCATCTCCCAGCCAGATCATAACGAACGGTCCTACCAATTCAGAAAAAATCTGAATCCCGTCCACAGAAAACTAAAAAACTGCGCGCTGCGATTGTCTTTTCTGCACAAAATATTAACTATCAGCCCCTGAAAGCCGTAGATGCGCTGAATTGGTCGGACCGAGTTCAGCGGCGGAAATCCCTTCCACCAGCAGGAGCTGCCCAGACATGACCACCCGCGCTGACCACCTGGCGAGCCGCATTCAGGCGCTGATCGCGCAGCGACAGCTGGCCCCCGGCAGCCGCCTGCCTGCGGAGCGCAAGCTGGCGCAGGAGCTGACGGTATCACGCTCTTCGCTGCGCGAAGCACTGCAGAAGCTGGTCGGCGAAGGCGTCCTGTTCAGCCGCACCGGCGGTGGACACTATCTGTGTGACGCGCCCTCGCCGTGGTCGGAACAGCGTATTGTGCAGCCGCTGAAAGCGCTGGTCGCCGCCGATCCGGACTATCGCGATGACATTCTTGAGGCGCGCCACGCCATTGAAGCCAGCACCGCCTGGTTTGCCGCACTGCGCGCCACCGATGCCGATAAAGCAAAGCTGCAAACCTGCTTCGATGCCACGCTGAATTGTACCGAGAGCGATGCCCCGGAGCTGGCGGCGCAGGCCGACGTGCGCTTTCATCTGGCGATTGCCGAAGCCTCGCACAATGTGGTGCTGCTGCAGACCATGCGCGGCTTCTTCGATCTGCTGCAATCTTCGGTGATGCACAGCCGCCAGCGCATTTACAGCGCGCCGCACATTTTTGCCCAGCTGACCGAACAACACGAGGAGCTGCTGCTGGCGATCCTCGCCGGGGAGCCGGAGCGCGCCAGCCGCGCCGCCCGCGTCCACCTCGGCTTTGTCCACAGCACGTTGAAAACCATGCAGGAAGATGATGCCCGGCAGCAGCGCAGTACCCGCCTGCCGGACGATACAATCGATACACTCCAGGGAGAGAAACGATGATTATTTCAGCCGGCACCGACTACCGCGCCGCCGCAAAACGCATTCTGCCGCCGTTCCTGTTTCATTACATCGACGGGGGTGCCTACGCCGAACATACCCTGCGCCGCAACGTGGATGACCTGGCGAATATCGCCCTTAAGCAGCGCGTGCTGAACAACATGTCCGAGTTGAGTCTGCACACTACGCTGTTCAACGAAACTCTGGCGATGCCGGTGGCGCTGGCACCGGTCGGGCTGTGTGGCATGTACGCACGCCGTGGCGAAGTGCAGGCGGCGAAAGCGGCGGCGGCGAAAGGCATTCCATTTACCCTTTCCACCGTCTCGGTGTGCCCGATTGAAGAGGTGGCTCCGGCGATTAACCGCCCAATGTGGTTCCAGCTCTACGTGCTGAAAGATCGCGGCTTTATGCGCAACGCGCTGGAACGCGCTAAAGCCGCGGGCTGCTCGACGCTGGTGTTTACCGTGGATATGCCCACCCCGGGCGCGCGCTACCGCGATGCCCACTCCGGTATGAGTGGCCAGAACGCCGCGCTGCGCCGCTACTGGCAGTCGGTTACCCATCCACAGTGGGCGTGGGACGTTGGGCTGAACGGCAAACCGCACGATCTCGGCAATATCTCCACCTACCTCGGTAAACCGACCGGGCTGGAAGACTATATCGGCTGGCTGGCGAACAACTTCGACCCGTCGATCTCGTGGAGCGATCTGGAGTGGATCCGCGAGTTCTGGGACGGCCCGATGATCATCAAAGGCATCCTCGACGCTGATGATGCGCGCGATGCGGTGCGCTTCGGCGCCGACGGCATTGTGGTCTCTAACCACGGCGGTCGTCAGCTTGATGGGGTGCTGTCAACGGCGCGTGCGCTACCCGCCATTGCCGACGCGGTAAAAGGCGACATCACCATTCTGGCCGACAGCGGCATCCGCAACGGCCTGGATGTGGTGCGCATGATTGCGCTGGGTGCCGACAGCGTGCTGCTGGGCCGCGCTTATCTTTATGCGCTGGCGACCGCGGGTCAGGCGGGCGTGGAAAACCTGCTGACGCTGATTGAGAAAGAGATGCGCGTGGCGATGACGCTGACCGGCTGTAAAACCATTGCCGATATTTCGCGGGAATCGCTGGTGAACCGCGGCCTGGCATAAGGCTTGCTTCACTTTCCGCAGTGAGCGGAAAGTGAGGCTAACGTTTCCTGAACCCATCAATAACTTAATTGGTTTGCCCGCCAGGAACCGTTATACTGATTATAAATCCATCAGTTATGGAGCGAATCATGACCCACAAATTATCCCCTATCGTCTCGGAGTTTGAGACACAGGAGCAAGCGGAAAGCTATGACCGCTGGTTTCGCGATAAAGTCGAAACGGCCATCAACAGCAAGGCACCGCACTCCCCGCATGATGAAGTCATTGCCGGGGCAAAAAAAATGATTAAACAAGTGAAAGCAAGGAGAAAGCTGGCTTAATGCTCCCCATCAAATGGACTGATGAAGCAAAGAGGGACCTCTACGCACTTATTGCTTTCATTGCTGAAGAAAACCCTTACGCAGCGGAATCGCTGCTCCAGCAATTGCAGGAGTCTATTCTGCCTGTCGCTGAGCATCCCTATATGTTTCGCGCGGGCAGGGTTCCCGGAACCCGAGAAATTGTGGCCCATCCCAATTACATCCTCATTTACAAGGTCCTTAATGATGCCATTCTGGTGCTGGGCGTGCTTCATTCGCGTCGTGAGTATCCGTAGCGCATTATCACTCCCTCTCGCTTTTGTCTGTTTGAACATAAAAGGGGGCACAATCATTCCGCACTGGACACGGACTGTAACGATCGGTACAGTCAAGGCTCTTTAGTACACAAGCGGAGTTTTCCATGTCAGCTCTTGTCCCTCCCTTTACCCGTGAAAGCGCCATCCAGAAAGTTCGCCTGGCGGAAGATGGCTGGAACAGCCGCAACCCTGAAAGAGTGTCGCGGGTCTACACCCCCGACAGCCAGTGGCGCAACCGCGCCGAGTTCGTCAGCGGGCGTGAGGAGATCGTCTGCTTCCTCACACGCAAATGGGCCAGGGAGTTGGACTACCGCTTGATCAAGGAGCTGTGGGCGTTTGGCGATAACCGCATCGCGGTGCGCTTTGCCTACGAATGGCATGACGATAGCGGCAACTGGTTCCGCTCCTTTGGTAATGAGAACTGGGAGTTTGATAAGCAGGGGCTGATGCAACAGCGCTTCGCCTGCATCAACGATCTGCCGATTAGCGCGGACGATCGCAAGTTCTTCTGGCCGCTCGGCCGCCGCCCGGACGATCACCCCGGCCTGTCTGAGCTGGGACTGTAAGCGATGCGCAGCGTATATCAACGCGAGGACGTGCTGCCGCTGGTGGCGGGCGTATTCCGCGAGCTGGGCTATGACGGCACCAGCATCAGCCGCATTACGGAAAAGACCGGGCTGGGAAAAGGCAGCCTGTATCACTTTTTTCCCGGCGGTAAAGAGGAGATGGCCGCCGCGGTGCTGGCCGAGGTCGACAGCTGGTTTACGCTGAATATCTTCACTCCGCTGCATGAGCAGGCAGCGGCCAGCGCCATCCCTGCCATGTGGCAGGCGGTGGAGAGCTATTTTCACTCCGGCCAGCGCATCTGCCTGCTGGGCGCATTTGCACTGGATGAGACGCGCGACCGCTTTGCCAGCACCATCAGCCGCTACTTCTCGCGCTGGATTGAGGCGCTGACTGCCGCGCTTATTCGCAACGGGCAGCAGGCCGCATCAGCGCGGGAGAACGCTCAGGACGCGGTGCTCGGTATCCAGGGGGCCATCACTCTGTCGCGTGCAATGAACGACCCCGCACTCTTTACTGCCGCGCTGGTGCGCCTCTCGCAGCGCCTGTAACGCGGGTTTGGTACCAGGCAAATCGACCGCCACCCGCTCAATCTGCGGGCTGCCGATGGCGTAAATCCGCAGAGAGGGTTATACACAACCTTACGCCTCCTTTCCGCATGATTTTTTTCACTAATTTCAGACAATGCGTCATTTAATAACATCTTAATATTTGCCAATAATAGCCGATAAGGTAGTGTTTACTCTTTACAGAACCCGTGCTTACTGGGGCTACTCATCGTCTTTCCGGAACTTCAATGAAAATCGAACACAGCACGGTTGCTGAACTACGCCGCGAGTTTATGCGCAACGTTGTCGCACCAGTGGTTGCGGTCGTGGTGTTCGCCCTGCTGGGATGCGGATTTACCGCGTACTGGGTAACGGCACAGAGCAATGCGAAAGCAGAAGAAAAACAGCAGCAGGTCATTGAAAATATTTTTGCCCAGCATCTGGCTGATTTTGGCAACCAGCATAAAAATCTGCTGAAAGGCGCGGATTTACTGGTACAGATGGCAAAGCCGGACGAGTTTGGCAGCTGGCTCTACAGCCTCGCCGGTGACAACGAAATCTATCTGATGGACGCGCAGCACCGGCCAATTGCCGCCTGGCTGGCTGGCCGCGCAGCCCCGCTTTCCCGCTATGGCGGTGTCAGTCAGTCGCTCGCCAACTGGCTGCATCCTGCCGGCGGGGAGGATTTCACCCGCGATTTTATCCGCCTGCGCGGGCGGGTGGCGGAAGTGGTCATTGGCAGCCTGCCGGGCGATCGGGCTAATCGCCAGCTGGTGTTTATCCGCTATCTGCACTACAGCTTTATCGATTTTCTTGAACACCGTGGCGTCGTCAGCCGCTTCCGCTTTATCCCCAGCGATCCTGAACAGGCCAACAGCGCCGGTTTTCTGCTGACCTCGCAGCGCGGTATCCCGGTCAGCAGCGTCTCGTGGGAGCCGATGCGCCCGGGCACGCAAATGCTGAAAGTCACCGGGCCGCTGATTGCGGTGGCGATCCTCAGCATTACTCTGATGTGCATCCTGATGACGCACCGCCTGTGGTTCTCCTCGCTTAAACTCTCCAGCTCAATGCGTCGCCTGGCCGCCAGCGAAGCGCACGCCAGGCATCTGGCGCATCACGATACCCTAACCGGCTTGCCAAACCGTGCCTGGATTGAGGAGCAGCTCAACCGTCGCCTCTTCCAGCTGCCGCTAAAGGGCGAAAAACTGGCGCTGCTGCTGCTCGATCTCGACCGTTTTAAAATGATCAATGATACCTACGGCCATCATACGGGTGACGATCTGATCGTCGAAATCGGCCAGCGCCTGTCAAGACTGCTGCCGGGAGAGAATGCCGTGGGCCGTCTCGGCGGCGATGAGTTTGTGGTGATGCTCAGCAAGATCGAGAGCGAACAGCAGGTCGCGGAGATGTGCCAGCAGATCATCACCCAGCTGGCCGCGCCGATGACGCTGCGCGGCCACAAGCTGTGGGTTGGCGTCAGCATCGGTGTGGCGCTGGCTCCCGAGCACAGCACGGACCTGCTGGAGCTGATGCGTAAGGCGGATATTTCGCTGTACGCCGCCAAAGCGGAGGGCGGCGGGCGCTACTGCCTGTTTATCCCAATGATGGATGAAGCGCTGCAAAAGCGTCAGCGGCTGGCCCAGCAGCTGCGTATGGCGCTGGAAAACAATCATCTCGGACTGATGCAGTGGTATCAGCCGATTATGGATATCAGCGGCACTAGGCTGTTCGCCGTCGAAGCCCTGCTGCGCTGGCAGCACCCGACGCTGGGCGCCATTTCGCCGGCGGAGTTTGTGCCTATAGCGGAGGAGACCGGGCTGATTATTCCGCTCGGCGAGTGGGTGATTGAGCAGGCGTGCAGGCTGGCAACCCGCTGCCCGAAGCTGATCGTCGCAATCAATGTTTCGCCACTGCAGTTCCTGGCGCCCGGCTTTGTTGATACGCTGCGCGAAATTATCACCCGCCACAACGTAAATCCGCGTCATATCGAGCTGGAAATTACCGAGGGCGTGTTGCTGGAAGATGAGCAGCAGGCGCTGAGAACCATCCGCACCCTGCGCGCGGCCGGGTTCTGCATCGCGCTGGATGATTTTGGCACCGGCTACTCCAGCCTGAATTATTTGATCCAGTTCCCGGTGGATACGATTAAAATCGACCGCGCATTTATCCAGTCGCTGGGGGTACGTGCGAATTCGGCCACTATCGTGAAGTCGGTGATCAACCTCGGTCACAGTCTGGGGATAACGGTCACAGCGGAAGGCGTGGAAACCGAAGAGCAGCGTTTAATGCTGGAAGCCGCCGGCTGCGACCGGCTGCAGGGTTTCCTGCTGAGCCGCCCGCAGCCGGCGGAGCAGTTACGTCAGCTGCTCCTGGAAAAATTCACCTGACCAACGGGCGGACCGAACAAAATGGTCCGCCCCTACAGGACAATATAACCGTAGGGGGCGACCCTTTTTTCCGGTCGCCCCGTGCCAATGATTCGCAGCAAAATTTAACCTAATAAACGGAATAAAATGAAAAAGCTCTCCCTGGCAATAATCATGCTGGCCATCGCACTGCTGACCTGGTGGTTTGGTTTTCGCACTCCGCCGCACGACCCGCACTATGACGCCGCCGCCTGCGTGGCGCTGGATGTGCTGGGCACGCCAACCAGCGAGCAGGATTTTGTCGAGAAAATCCGCACGGTGATCGTCAACGAGAACAACTCATACTCGTTCAAACAGGTGAGCTACGACGACCAGCAGGGCCAGATGTCGATCGCTAAATATCGGGCGTTAAGCGCAGAGCAGAAAGCCACGGCGGCCAAAGACGTCGACAGCTGCATCCGCGTGATCTCCGCCAGCCACTGATTGTCCTCAGGCGAAGCGGAACACCGCAATCGCCTGCTGAAGCGCCTCAGCCTGCTGCTGCTGCTGCTGTGCAACCTCCAGCGTCTCCGCTACGTGCTGCAGGTTGTGCTGCACGCTGCTGTCAATGCTCTCCACGCTCTCCTTCATCTGCGTAATGCTGCTGAGCTGCTGGTCGTTCATTTGCATCAGTTCCTCAACCAGCTGCGCCAGGCCGCTGATAGTGGCGATCGCTTCCTGCATGGTTTTGCCTGCTGCGGCTACCTGCTCGCTGCCGCTTTGGCTGCGTTCCACCGAGGTGGCGATCAGTGTACGGATCTCCTTCGCCGCGTTTTCACAGCGCATCGCCAGGGTGCGCACCTCCGCCGCTACCACGGCAAAGCCCTGGCCGTGCTGACCGGCGTTGGCGGCTTCTACCGATGCATTTAGCGACAGGATATTGGTCTGGAAGGCGATGCCGTCGATCAACTCCAGAATCACGTTAATGCGCCGCGACTCCTGCTCGATCTGCGCCATTGAGCCGATGGCCTGTTCGAGATTTTCACCTCCACGCCGCGCCACCGCATTAGCCTCGTGCGCCAGCTGCTGTACCGCATGGGCTTTTTTGCTGGTCAACGAGGCCGCCGCATTCATCTGCTCCATCGCGCTCGCCGCCACAGCCAGCGCGTGCGCCTGCTCATCGGTGCGCTGCGACAGTGCGGCATTACGTTGCAGAATACTGTCGGACTCCTCCAGCAGCAGCCCGACGCCATCACTGACGCGGTTTAGCGTGCCGTGCATGGCGCCGAGCGTGGTGCTGAAGGTCCGGGCGAACGGCGTGCTGCTGCGGCTGTCTTCCGCCGTCAGCGTCAGGCGGCCCGGCTCGCGGTTGATCCACGCGGCTAACTGCGCCACTTCGCTGGCGGCACGGGCATCCGCCGCCATGCGCTGCGCAATGAAAATCAGAATGGCGGTTTGTGCCACGACGAATACCGCGTGGAACAGCACCATATGAAAACCCGGGTGCGTAAAGCAGACGATGCCGTAAAGGTCGTTTTCCTGCAAATAGTTGAACAGGGCGTGATGAATCGCGGCGGTGGCGGCACCCATCAATAACGGGCGGTAGTCGCGGTAGGCTAGCAGTGCCGAGAGCAGCACAAAAATAGAGAAGTGATATTCGACTTCACCTTCTCCAAGCTGGATCATCAGCGCCGAAAAGGCGATCAGGGTAACGGCAAACCACAGGCGGGTGGCCAGGCTTCCCGGCAGCAGCGCGCGCAGCAGTGTGCTGGCGAACGCCAGCGCGCCGCCGACAATCAGCGCCAGCATCAGCGAATCCATCACCCAGCCCACCACACTGGTGATAGTGAACATCCCCCACACCAGAAACAGCATCAGCAAATCGGCCTGGCGCCAGATTTTTTCCAGCGAGATAACTTCTACCGCCTGACCATTGCCCTGCTGAAACGTTGTAGCGTCCATAGGTACCCCAAAAAGAGAGATGATTGAGCAGATCATCGGCACGCGCTGGGTAAACATGAATCACTGCGAGGCTTTTTGCGATTGCGGTCACCTTTCAGCCAATGAAAAAAGGGACCGCGAGTTAGGCGGTCCCTTTAGGCAGGAATTTTCTTTTATAAAAGATTAGCTGAAGTTACTTTTGGCATCATCTTCAGTAATCTTTACTATTTCTCTTTCTGTCCGCTACCTGAGGTAGTCGCCGAAAAAGGTGCTGCGTGAGTAATTTCCCTGGTGAGGCGGAATATTTGCCTTGCCAAACTGCCGAGACGAAATGATATTAGTGTGATCTTGTTCACGGCTTCGTCTGATGGGTGACACCATAAGCGTTTTTGGCACCCGAGGGAACGGGGGGAAAACACTCTTGAAAAAAAGGCAAATTAATGATAATTACCCATCAGTAATATGCAGGTTATCTTATTAATTTTTAGTCAAATAATGAGTGCACGAAGCCAATGAAGATCCTTGTTACCGATACACCCGCTGCTGCTGATGAAGAGTACGTCATCGACAGCCTGTGGGCACATAATGCAAAAATAACGCCGGTGGATATCCATCCGCTGTTTATCACCCTGCGTGATGACGACAACCAAATCTACGCAGGGCTGGTTGCCAGAACCTGGTGGGGTGGACTGGAAGTTCAGTATTTATGGGTCAGCGATGCGTGCCGGGGGAAAGGGACCGGTCGTGACCTGATGCAAACCGCCGAAGCAGAAGCCCGCAAGCGCGGCTGCCATATGGCGTATGTCGACACCTTTGATTTTCAGGCGAAAGGTTTCTACGAAAAATTAGGTTATGCGCCTTACGGTGAGCTGGGCGATTACGCCCATCTGCACACCCGCCACTACCTGGCAAAAAAACTCTGACCGCACGCCCCCAGGAGGAAAATGGAATTGTCACCGGATAAGCCCGCATCCAGCTTCAGCGCATTGATTGCGATGATGGAGCATTTAACCGATCCCTGGGGGATTAAAGATCCCGAATCGCGCCATCTGTATATGAACCGCGCCGCATACAGCTACACCAATACGCCGGCGGATTTTAATATTGAAGGTCGCCTGGACAGCGAGTTTCCCGCCGCCTGGGCCGAATGCGAAGATGAGCTGATCGAACACGACCGCCGCACTCAGGCTTCTAACAGCCGGGTGGCGGTGATTGAGACCCACTACTGGTTCGGTCAGAAAACCTTAACGCCGTACGTCAGCGAGAAGCTGCCGCTGTATGACGAGCGCGGCGAGTATATCGGCGTGGCCTGGAATGCCAGGATCCTCGATACCATGTCGCCACTGAAATACATCACCCAGCAGAAGCCGGGGGTGCTGACCACCGAAGTCAGCAGCGATCTGTTCACCCGCTCCGAGCTAGATACGCTGTTTTTAATGCTGCAGCGCCTGTCGACCAAGGAAATTGCCCGCATTTATAACCTCAGCCATCGCACGGTAGAAAACCGTATTTACAACATCTACCAGAAAGCTGGCGTGCATACGCTGAGTCAATTTGAAGAGTACTGTCGCCACACCGGGCTGGACAACTTTATACCGGACCGCCTGATCGAAAAGGGCATTCAGTTTATTTAACTTTTAAGCAAGGAACCTCTCTGTGATCCGTATTGAAGATTACCCGCTCGAGCGCGTGCCGGACAATAAGCGCGTCTCATTTCTCAGCGTTGCGGTGGTGCACATGGGCATGCTCACCGCGCTCGATCAGTTTATGCTCGGCGCCGTGCTGGGTGACTCCATGAGTCTGGCCTCGGCCTTTATCGCTATTCTGGCCGGCAGTGTGATTTTCGGTATTGTCACCTACGGACTGGGCTATGCCGGGATGCGCGAAGGAATTTCCGGCAGCCTGCTGGCGCGCTGGTGCGGATTTGGCCGTATCGGGTCGGTGCTGATTGGCCTGGTGGTGGCGGTCAGCCTGCTGGGCTGGTTTGGCATTCAGAATGCTATCTTCGCCAAGTCGCTGAACTTTGCGCTTGGCGGCGTGCTGGGCTTCCCGCTGGCGGCCAGCCTTTCCGGCCTGCTGCTGACGGTGCTGGTCACCTTTGGCTTTAAGGCGCTACGCGTCACCGCACGCATTGCCGTGCCGCTGTTTATCTGCCTGGTCGGCTTTATCTCCTTCCATACACTGGCTGGCCACACCCTGCAGCAGATTATCGACCTGCCGCCAAAGGGCAGCCCGCTGACCATCAGTGCGGCAATCACCATGGTGGTGGGCGGGGCGATTGTTGCCAGCCTGATGACCCCCGACCTGACGCGCTATTCGCGCTCGTCGAAGCACGTGGCGGGTATAACCCTGATGACCATTATTGCCGGGGAGTTTATCGTGAACGGGCTGGCGATTATGATTGCCCGCACGCTGCAAACCGCTGATGTGGTGACGATTATGTCGCAGGTCGCGGGCGGCGTTGGCCTGCTGGTGGTGATCCTCTCCACCCTGCGCGTCAATGACCTTAACCTTTACTCTTCGTCCCTTGGGGTGATAAACGCCGTTGAGGGCATCTGCGGCGTCAAGCTGCAGTACCGTTACACCACGCTGGTGATTGGCCTGCTCGGTACGCTGCTGTCGGTGCTGGGCATTCTCGACCGCTTTGTCGACTTTCTGACGGTGCTGGGCGTGGTGTTCCCACCGATCCTCGGTATCATGCTGGTCGATTATCTGCTGCTGCGCAGCCATCGCGCCGCACTGGATAGCAGCCGCGCCGCCGGCAAGCTGCCAACGGATGCCGAGACGCCGGTGATTGGCTGGACGGCGATTGTCGCCACGCTGATAGGAAGTGTGATTGGCCTGATGACCGAGTGGGGCGTACCAACCATCAATTCGCTGCTGGTGTCCTGTGTGATCTACATCGTGCTATCGCTGGCGCTTCGCCGCAACCGCGTGGTGCAACCTTCCGTATAAACGTTCAGGGCGACGCACGCTGCGTCGCCCTGAACGTTCCTGATTACTTCACGCGCTCAGGCAGTAAATCAATCGTCTGGCTGCGCCTCTTCATCACGCTGTTCAGCAGTACCCAGGCACAGCTTGCCACCAGCCCCGCCAGAGCAAACAGAACCGCAATCAGCATCCGCTTCGGACCATCACGCTTAATGGGCTCGTAAGGCGCACGCATGTACTTGAACGGCTCAACGGTCAGCTCATCAATTTTCAGGTTGTTCAACTTTTCAATATACAGGCGTCGGTTTTGCAGGTCAGCGCTCAGTTGCGACGGGTCGGTAATTGACTTTTCAATCGCCAGTTTACGCTCCAGACCGTCGGCACCCAGGGTGACGGAAAAGTCCGGGTCATCCTGAATGGCAGTGCCGTTGCTCCAGGAAGGTTTTTTCAGGCCGGCAGAGCGGGCGATATCGAGGGCATACTGCAGGCGGTCAAGCTTAATCTGATGCAGATTTTTCGCCTGCACTAAATCAAATTCATAGCGCCCAATCTCTTTGCCTTTCAGCATATCAACCTGATATTTCAGGCGCTGATGCAGCTCCTGCTCCACCACCGTGGTGACATAGTTGATATAGCCTTCCAGCAGGTCGCGTGCGGCGGTGGGCGTTTCGGCGGTGTATTTGATCTCGTAATAACGGTACTCTTTTTTATCCCCGTCTTTGTCCTGCACCGAACTGTGCGAATCGATATTGCCATTGAGAATGGCATTGATCAGGTGATTACGCATCTCCGGGCTGTCGGCTTTGTCCTGCACCAACTCTTTAAAATAGGTAGTGTTAACCAGATATTTTTCGCGCAGAGTGCGTGAATCGAAGTTGCGCATAAAATCAGACAGCAGCGAGTCCGGGTTGATATCGGTTTTGATATTCAGCACCGCCAGCTCGGTCAGTACCTTTTCCATGCTGCGCAGCTGCGGCGCTTCGGCAGGTACCAGCACAGTGGAGCTGGTCCAGCGCTGCGGCATCAGATAGCTGACGCCAATCCCCGCCAATAATGCCAGCACGGTAAAACCCGCAATCAGATATTTTCGCTTTAGAATAATAGAGAGCAGCTCAAGCAGATCAATTTCGTCATCGGGGTGAGAATATGAATGGCCAGAATTTTCGATTCGCCGGGGGTGCGAATGCTCGTCAGAGGTGATGTAACTCATAGGTTCCTTTCCTGTAAAACTTGCAATAGCTCAGGGCGGGAGACACAGCGACTATACGTTAACCGATTGATATTTAACGAAATACATCACATTACTGCCATCACATCCCTTGATGGGCATTAATGTAACACAGACTATTCTTATTTTAAAAATAAAATTAACCGCAAATTAATCGTTAACAAAAAGTTATTTACTGGCAAAAAAGAATTAATAGGCTTACCTAGCTTGCGTCTTATTTACTCGCGACAAGCTAAGAATTGTCCTGGTATGGCAAGCGTATTAACCTGGCGGCGAAGCATTATCGCCCCGCCGCCGGTTGCAGCATTACTTCGCGTAAGCTTCGGTGCTGACGTGGATTTTCACCTCATCACTGACTGCCGGAACATACTTGTCGAGCTTAAAGTCAGAACGTTTGATGGTGGTTTCAGCATCAAAACCTATCGCCTGTTTTTTCACCATCGGATGCTCACCCTGCTTGTTCAGCACCGCGTGCAGGATCACCGGTTTGGTGATGCCTTTGATGGTCAGGTCACCATACACGTCCAGCTTGTTCCCGTCTTTGCTGACCACTTTGCTACTGCTGAAGGTCGCCGTGGGGTATTTCGCCACGTTAAAATAGTCCGCGCCTTTAAACTCGCTGGTCAGCGCCGCTACGTGCGTATCAATAGTGTCAATCGGCAGGCTAACCTGTACTTTCGATGCCGCCACGTTGGCCGCATCATAGGTAATTAAACCAGTAACGTTAGAGATATCCGCCGTGGGGTTAGAAAAACCAAAATGGTTCCAGGAGACCACCACGGCGGTATGGCCCGGGTCGATATCATAATTTTGTGCTGCGGCCATGGTGAACTGAGAATAGAGTGCGGCGCTCATCAGCAGCGGCAGGGCGATCTTTTTCATTGCAGACATTCAGGGGCATCCTGTTAGTAGAGTGACCTTTGAAGTCTGCAAGAGAAAGCGCGCCAGTGATATTGAAGATATTTGACCGCGACGTTCAAAAAAGCCACCTAATACCGGCAGGTTAATATCCCGATAACTTACTGTTTATATCGGTGATTATATTTATTACGTCCGCCCTTTATACGGCCCGGCCGCCACTGAATCACGCAGCACCAGCTGGCCATTGAATGCTGGCAGCGGTGCGGTTGGCTGACCATCCAGCATCAGCACCAGTTTTTCCAGCGTGTGTTTGATCATCTCGCCAACCGGCACATGTACCGTGGTCAGCGGCGGCACAAAGAAGGAGGCCATCGGGATATCATCAAAGCTGAGCAGCGACACATCCTCAGGAATGCGTTTACCGCTGGCGTACAGCGCCCGCGCCGCGCCAATTGCCATATCGTCGTTGCTCGCCACCAGCGCGGTAAATTCAACTGCGCGCTGCAGCAGCAGCTGTCCGGCTTCAAACCCGCTAAGCGGTGTCCAGCTGCCGTGAGCGACTAGCCGTTCATCAAACGGCAGATGATGCGAATGCAGAGCCGCACGATAACCGTTGAGTCGGCTGGTGCCGGTCGGCGAACCGGGCGAGCCGGCAATAAACGCGATGTCGCGATGCCCCTCGGCGACCAGGTAATTAACCGCATCAAAAGTATTTTGCTCGTGGGCGGCAAAGACGCAGTGCTGCGGATGCTGTTGCAGCTGACGATTGACGACAATAATCGGCTTGCTGGTTTGCTCAATAATCTCATCCAGCTCGGCGGTATTGAGAAAGCGCGGATAGATAATGATCGCATCACAGCGCAGATCGAGCAGGAATTCGATGGCCTGGCGCTCCTGACGGGCGTCATGCTTGCCATCAGCGAGGATCAGCTGGCGCCCATGCTGCTCGGTGACGGTGGCTGCCTGAAATAACAGTTCACTGAAATAGGGGCCGTTATATAAGGTATTGGTCACTACCAGCCCGATATTTTGCGATTTACTGGTGGCCAAATTGCGCGCCAGCAAATTAAGACGATAGCCCGTCTCTTCAATCGCCTTAAATACTTTATCCTGGGTAGTTTTACTGACGTAACTGTTTCCCGCTAATACCCGGGAAACGGTGGCTTTTGATACGCCCGCTTTTTTCGCAACATCCAGCATAGTAATCATTGAGGCATCCTGAAGACTAATTCCTGTTTGCCATAATACCCTGTTTTATCACCTGCCCCAACCTGATGTAGTAACAGCATGAAATTATTAGCTTTGTTGAGGTTCACTGTTGCCCTCCTTCGACTTTAATGCTGATAGATCCGTGAGTTAATAATAATTAAACTCGCTGATAACCTGCAGGTAACCTGATTAAAGATATATCTATTACCAGCATAAAACTGAGGTTTTACTCGGGCGATAACGGGCGATTGGGATCGCGCTCACAGAACGATTCAAAGAATATGAAACCGGTTGCAGAAACGGGGTTCTTTCGGCTATTTATTAAAAAAACCAGACCGGAGAACAACCATGAATAAGATCTTACTCTGTTGTGCTGCAGGTATGTCCACCAGCATGGTGGTACAGCGAATGGAAAAATCCGCGCAGGAAAAAAATATTGATGTTGAGATCAATGCCGTAGGTTTTGATGAGTTTAACCAGCAGATAGGCAGCTACGACTGCTGCCTGCTTGGCCCACAGATCAAGTACAAGCTGGTAGATTTCAAACCGATCGCCGACAAGCTGCACAAACCGATTGCCGTTATCAACATGATGGATTACGGCATGATGAACGGCGAGAAGATCCTTACCGACGCGCTGGCAATGATTGCCAATAACGGGGCAGCAAAATGAGTCGCCTCAGCGAGAAGCTGTTTGGCGTCATTGAGAACCGCATCAGCCCGATTGCGGCACGCTTATCCAGCCAGCGTCACGTGGTGGCGATCAAGGACGGCTTTATCTCCTCGATGCCGTTTCTGATTGTCGGTTCGTTTATGCTGCTGTTCGCTCACCCACCGTTTGGTGCCGACAGCCAGTGGGCATTTGCCCAGTGGTGGCTCGGCATGGTTGAGCGCCACAGCGAACAGATTATGATGCCGTACAACATGACGATGGGCATCATGGCGGTATATATCTGCGCCGCCATCGCTTACAACCTGGCGATTAGCTACAAAATGAACGGCTTTATGGCCGCCTGTCTGGCGCTGATGTCCTTCCTGGTGGTGGCCGCGCCGCAAACTAACGGCGCGTTACCGGTCAGCTCGCTGGGAGGGGAAGGGATCTTCACCGCGATTATTGTCAGCCTCTACGCCACCGAACTGATGCACTTCCTGCAAAAACACAATATCGGTTTTAAGCTGCCGGAACAGGTGCCGCCAAAGATCCGTCAGTCGTTCGATCTGCTGATCCCGATCCTGGCGATCTTCCTGACGCTGTTCCCGCTCAGCCTGCTGGTGCAGGATCAGTTTGGCATGCTGCTGCCGCAGGCGATTATGGCGATCTTCAAACCGATTATCTCCGCCTCGGATTCACTGCCTGCCATTCTGATTGCGGTGCTGCTGTGCCACCTGCTGTGGTTTGCCGGGATCCACGGCGCGGTGATTGTCGGCGGTATTTTGCAGGCTTTCTGGCTGACCAACCTCGGGATAAACCAGCAGGAGCTGAACGCCGGGCAGCCGATTACCCAGATCTTTATCGAGCCGTTCTGGCAGTTCTTTATCGTGGTCGGCGGTTCCGGTTCCACGATGGGGCTGGTGTTCCTCTACCTGCGCAGCCGCTCGGCGCACTTGCGCTCAATCGGCAAGCTTGGCCTGGTGCCCAGCATGTTCAATATTAACGAGCCGATTATCTTCGGTTCCCCGGTGGTGATGAACCCGCTGCTGTTTATCCCGTTTATTACCGCCCCGCTGGTCAACGCGGTGATCGCTTACGTTGCCACGCGCACCGACCTGGTCAATCACGTGGTGTCGCTGGCACCGTGGACCACGCCCGGCCCGATTGGCGCGGCCTGGTCTACCGGCTGGGATTTCCGTGCGGTGATCCTGGTTGGCGTGCTGATCGTGATTTCCACGCTGATCTACTACCCGTTTTTCAAGATGTACGAGCGCCAGTTACTGGCAGCAGAAGCCCCTGCCCCGTCCGAGGGTGAACTGAAAACAGTGGAGAATGCATGATGGATATGGAAAGCACGGTGATGGAGCTGATCATTAACGCTGGCGAAGCCCGCTCCTGCGCGATGCAGGCGCTGCGCGCAGCCCGCCAGTATGACTGGCTGGAAGCGGACGCGCAGTTGACGGCAGCGACCGCGGCGGCAAAGGCAGCGCATAAGATCCAGACCGCCTTAATCGGTGAGGATGAAGGCGTTGGCAAGCTGCCGATGAACCTGATTCTGGTGCATGCCCAGGACCACCTGATGAACGCCATGCTGTGCCGCGAGCTGGCAGAAGAGATTATCCTGCTGCACCGCGAGATTGCGGCCTTGAAGCACAAGGGCTGAGGCTGCGGGCAGACCGAAAAGAGGGTCAGGCGCGCCTGCCTCGTTAAACACGCAAGGAGAACCGGATGCAATACCCACAGTTAGCGCCCTTCCCTGACGGATTTTTATGGGGAGCGTCCACTTCGGCCTACCAGGTTGAAGGGGCGTCACTTGAGGATGGCAAAGGGCCATCGGTGATTGATAAAGCCAGCTTTGACCCGCGCCTCACCGACTTCACCGTCACCAGCGATCACTACCACCGCTTTAAAGAGGATGTGGCCCTGTTCGCTGAGCTGGGCCTGAAGACTTACCGTTTGTCGATCTCCTGGAGCCGCCTGTTCCCGAACGGCAGCGGCGAGCTGAACGCGAAAGGCGTGGAGTTCTACCAGCAGCTGCTGAGCGAATTGACCCAGCACGGCATTGAACCGCTGGTCACGCTGTACCACTTCGATCTGCCGTGGGCGCTACAGGAGAAAGGCGGCTGGTCCGATCCGGCGACGGTCGATGCATTCGAGCGCTTCGCCCGCACCTGTTTTGAACTGTATGGCGACCGGGTGAAATACTGGCTGACCATCAATGAACAGAACATGATGATCCTGAAAGGCGACGTCATCGGTACGCTGCCGGCAGGAACGCCCGATCCGCACAAAACCCTGTATCAGCAGAATCACCATATGATGCTGGCACAGGCGCGGGCGATGATCGCCTGCCATCAAATGCTGCCGGGCGCAAAAATCGGCCCGGCGCCAAATATCTCCTGCGTCTATCCGGCCAGTTCTAAACCTGAGGATGTGCTGGCGGCCCATAACTTCACCTCTATTCGCAACTGGCTGTACCTCGACCTTGCCTGCCATGGCCGCTACAACACCGTGGCGTGGCGCTTTATGCAGGAGAAAGGCTGGCTGCCAAAGATTAATCCGGGAGATATGGAACTGCTGAAGCAGGCGAAGCCGGACTTTATTGCCTTCAACTACTATGCCTCTGCCACCGTGGCTGCCGCGCAGGATGAGGCGGGCGAAGGCAGCCAGAAGGTGGATCAGCAGATGGCAGGCATCGATAAGGATGTTTACGTCGGCACCAATAACCCGCACCTGAAGAAAAACCAGTTTAACTGGTATGTTGACCCGGTGGGCTTCCGCATTACCGCACGCGAGATTTACGATCGCTACACGCTGCCGCTGATTATTACCGAAAATGGCCTCGGCGCCTTTGATGAACTGACTGCCGACAACAAGGTGCATGATGACTACCGCATCGCCTACCTCAGCGACCACCTGGCACAGCTGCAGCTGGCGATCAGCGACGGCGTGGAGATCTTCGGTTATTGTCCGTGGTCGGCTATCGATCTGGTCAGCACGCATCAGGGCATCAGCAAGCGCTACGGCTTTATCTACGTCAATCGCGACGAGCACGATCTGAAGGATCTGGCGCGCTACCGCAAGAAGAGTTTCAGCTGGTACCAGCGGGTGATCGCCTCCAACGGCGCGAATTTGCACAAAGATATCGGGTATTAAACCCGTGGGGATCGGGCATGCCGATCCCTACGGATTTCTCGGTTTCGCTGGGCGCGGCTCACCCGACCCCAGCGGATGTTCCACTATTTTGTAGCGGCGAGGCATGCCTCGCCCAGGACGTTGTTAATCTCACCAGATAAGGAAAAGGTTATGTCACAGCAGTTACCCAACGATTTTTTATGGGGCGGCGCGGTCGCGGCACATCAGGTTGAAGGCGGCTGGAATGAGGGCGGCAAAGGCCCGAGCATCGTTGACGTATTGTCCGGCGGCTCCCACGGCGTTGACCGCCAGATCACCGACGGCATCGACCCGTCGCTCAACTACCCGAATCACCTGGCGGTAGATTTCTACCATCGCTACAAAGAAGATATCGCGCTGTTCGCCGAGATGGGCTTTAAGTGCTTCCGTACCTCGATTGCCTGGACGCGCATCTTCCCGAAAGGCGACGAGCAGGAGCCAAACGAAGCCGGATTACAGTTCTACGATGACCTGTTTGACGAGCTGCTGAAGCACGGCATTGAGCCGGTGATCACTCTCTCGCACTTCGAGATGCCGCAGCATCTGGTCAAGGAGTACGGCGGCTGGCTGAATCGCAAAGTGGTCGACTTCTTTGTGCGCTACAGCGAAGTGGTGCTGAAGCGCTATCAGCACAAAGTGAAATACTGGATGACCTTTAACGAGATCAACAACCAGCGTAACTGGCGCTATCCGCTGTTTGGCTACTGCAACTCCGGGGTGATTTTTACCGACCACGATAAGCCAGAGCAGGCGATGTACCAGGTGCTGCACCACCAGTTTGTTGCCAGCGCACAGGTAGTGAAGCTGGGCCATGAGATTAACCCGCAGCTGCAGATTGGCTGCATGCTGGCGATTGTGCCGCTCTACCCGTGGTCGTGCCACCCGGACGACGTGATGTTCGCCCAGGAGTCGATGCGCGAGCGCTACCTGTTCGGCGATGTGCATCTGCGCGGCTACTACCCCTCTTACATCCTGAAAGAGTGGCAGCGTAAAGGCTACCAGATCGAGATGCAGCCGGGCGACGAGCAGGTGCTGCGCGACGGCTGTGCCGATTACCTTGGCTTCAGCTATTACATGAGCAATGCGGTGCAGTTCTCCGCCAGGGACAGCGATGATGGCCGCCATATTGAGGGCTTCCCCGGCAGCCGCCCGAACCCGCACGTGAAAGCGTCCGACTGGGGCTGGCAGATTGACCCGGTAGGCCTGCGCTACACGCTGAATGCCTTCTGGGAACGCTATCAGAAGCCGATGTTTATCGTGGAAAACGGCTTTGGCGCTTACGATACCGTGGAAGCCAACGGCGAGATCAACGACGACTACCGCATTGCCTACCTGCAGGCGCATATCGAGCAGATGAAGATTGCGGTGCTGGAAGATGGCGTTGAGCTGATGGGCTACACGCCGTGGGGCTGTATTGACTGCGTATCGTTCACTACCGGTCAGTACAACAAGCGTTACGGCTTTATCCACGTGGATAAAAACGATGACGGTACTGGCACCCTGGCGCGCGCTAAGAAGAAGAGTTTCGCCTGGTATCAGCGGGTGATCGCCAGCAACGGCGCAGATCTGTAAAGCTGGAAAACACCGGGCCGATCGATATTCTGTAGGGGTCGACCGCTTTTCTGGTCGACCCGCATATCGATGCACAAGGTAAAACGGGCGAGGCATGCCTCGCCCCTGCGAGAAAACTACGCTTTCTTGCCAATCGAACGGTGCAGATCCTGAATGCGTTTCATCGACTTCATGGTTTTTTGCGGCGCCGTGGATGCCACCGACATCACCAGCATCTCCAGACACAGCAGCACCGAACCGTGCAGCGCCACTTTGCCGTTTTCCCCGCCGCGCGGGACGACGATCACCGTATGCGCTTCGCGACTGAAGCGTGAATCCGGCGCATTGGTCAGCAGAATCGCCGGAATACCGAGACGCCGCGCTTCGGCCAGCGTGGTCAGCCCCTCCCGATGCGCCGACTTCTGCCCCATCATGATCAGCACGTCGCCACGCTGCAGGCTCAGCAGCTGTTCTGCCAGCAGAATGCCGGTGCGGTTGAGCGCATAAGCCGGGGTGCCAATGCGCGTCATCATGCGCGCCGTATAGTCCGCCAGCACGCCGGAGGCACCAATGCCGAAAATCGCTATCTGCTGCGCCTCGGCCAGCAGCGCCACGGCCTGCGCCATCGCCAGGCGATTTTTCGGCTCGCTTAATACTTCGCAGGCGCGCTGGTGCCCCTCAATGACGAAATCGATACTGGCATTGATATCGCAGGAGAGCGCGCTGACGGTGGTGTTCATCTTCTCCGCCGAGTTCAGTCCCGGCCCGAGAAAGCCTTCCATCGTCAATTTCACATCGCGCAGGCCAGCAAAACCCAATGCCTGAATGGCGCGGATCACCGTCGCATCGGAGCTTTGCGTGGCGACCGCAATTTCCATGGCCGTATGTTCCAGTACCACGTGGCGATGTTCGTTGATATAGCTGGCAACGGCATACAAACGGGGAGAAAGCTGATGCGCCCGTGCTCGAAAGCGCTCGCCGTACAGATCGGTGCGCCGGCGGCTGCCATGGCTCATTGCGCCTCCGCTTTTTCCGGCAGCGTGCGCCCGGAAAGATGGGATTGAACTTGCGCCACCAGCAGGCCGAGCGAAGCGAATGAGTTAGAGATCACCTCATCGCGCGACAGCAGAATGTAGTGCCCGCTGCGGCAGGCTTTGAGGAAGTCACAGAAGCCGGGGATGACCCGGTTCATGTCGGCGATCTCATCTGCTGGCTTACCGCCAGTATCGGCACGCCAGGTATCAAAGACGAAATCGGCATCCAGCTCCGGCAGGCGTTCTGCACTGACATCGATGCGGCCCCCGTCCGGGATGCTGTCGACCAGCGGCGGGAACCTGAACCCGGCATCGCGCAGCACCCGGCCCAGCGAGTGATAGCTGTGATGCACGGTAATTTTGCCGTTGTTAGCCTGGATAACCGACACGCTGATGTGCTGCGTGTCGACGACGTGCTTCAGCTGCGCGATCTGCTGCTGATAGCGGCGTTCGAGGATCGCCAGCTGCGCCTGGGTGCCGGTGAGCTGCGCCAGCTTGCTGTAGATGCGCGGCGCCCCGCCAACCAGATGATCGATGCTGACGGTCGGCGCGATTTTCTCCAGCTGCTCTACCGCCACGTTGCGGCTCGGTTCGGTGATAATCAGGTCCGGTTTGGCGGCGGCAATCGCTTCGATATCCATGTCAGCGCTGCCGATAAACTGGATAGCGGAGTTATCAAAATCGACCCCGGTCAGCAGCCCGCTGGAGCGCAGGAAATGGCTACCGTCCGGGCGCGTTCGGCCGTGGCTGGCCACCGGCGGCGCGCCAAGCTCGATCAGCGGAATCGTGATATCAAGATCGTGCAGTGAGACGATGCGCGTGGGGTGCAGCGGCACGGTCACCGTGCGCCCGAGGTCGTCGGTAAATTGCTGGGTGGGTGCAGCCGCGCCCGCCGAAGCTGCCAGCAGCAGCAGGAAAACAGTGAGAATACGCATCAGATATCCATGAAGTAAGGCTTACAAAATATCGCGCCGCCGCCACAGCAGCAGCAGGAAAAACGGGCCGCCAACCAGCGCCATCACAATGCCCGCCGGAATTTGCAGCGGGGCAAACGCCAGCCGCCCCAGATTATCAGTGACCAGCACCAGCAGAGCGCCAATCAGCGCGCTGCCGCTCAGCAGGGCCACCTGGCCGCCGCGCAGCAGAAAACGCGCCATGTGCGGAGCGATCAGGCCGACAAAGCCCAGGCTGCCGACGCAGGAGACGCTGGCCGCCGTCAGCAGCACTGGCGCGAAAAAACGCACCAGCGACAGCCGCTGCAGGCGCACCCCAAGCCCGGTTGCCGCCTGATTGCCAAGCAGCGCCACATCGGATGCGCGCGCAGTGAGAAACAGGATCAGCGCAGCGGGCAGCGCCCAGGCGAAGGCCACCGTCAGCAGAGGCCAGGTAGCGGCATGCAGGCTGCCCGCCATCCACACCAGCGCCGTCTGCACGTCACGCACATCGGCAGTGGTGATAAAAACGCCGATGCCCGCGGCAAACAGCCAGGAAACGCCGATGCCGATCAAGATAAAACGCGGCCGTGAGAAGTCGCGCGCCAGCGCCATGACCAGCAGCGCCACCATCACTCCGCCCGCCATCCCCGCCAGCGGTCGCCACAGCAGGCTGAGCGCCGGAAATAACAGGATCAGCGTCAGCACTACCGCGCTGGTGCCCTCTTTCACACCAATCAGGCCGGGGTCGGCCAGCCCGTTACGGGTGATCGACTGCATTGCCGCCCCGGCCATGCCGAGCATCGCGCCGCACAGGGCCGCCATCAGCAGGCGCGGCAGGCGGATATCCCATACGATATAGTGCTGCTGTGCCGGCAGCGGCTGCGGATAAAACAGCGCCCGGCCAATCGCGGAAGCCGGAACCGGCAGCGAGCCTTGCGTCAGGCCGAACGCCAGCAGCGCCACGGCGCAGGCGGCCAGCAGCAGGCCAATCATCAGCAGGCGCGGGCGCAGCAGCAGCGTGCAGCGCGCCATTTGCAGGCGGTGGAAACCGACGCGCTGTGCGGCACTTTTCATTTGAAGAACCTTGAGGCAATAAAGATAAATACCGGGGCGCCGACCAGCGCGGTCATCACACCGGTGGCCAGCTCCTGCGGGGCAATCAGCGTGCGTGCGGCAATATCCGCCAGCAGCAGCAGCAGGGCCCCACACAGCGCCGACAGCGGAATACCAGCACGAATATCATCGGTCATCAGTCGCCGCACGATATGCGGCACCACCAGGCCGATAAAGCCGAGCGGGCCGGCAACCGACACCGCCGCACCGCACAGCAGCGCCGCCGCAATCAGCCCCAGCAGACGGGTACGGGCGATATTGACGCCCAGCCCGCTGGCGACAACATCCCCCAGCGCCAGCACGTTAAGATAGGGCGCAATCGCCAGCGCCAGCAGCAGGCCGATCAGCGCAGGCAGCGTAGCCGCCGCCGTCACCGCCCAGCTCAGCCCGGCAAGATCGCCAGCCAGCCAGGTGCGCATGGCCAGCAGAGTCTGCTCGTCGAGGATCAGAATGGCAGCGGTAATGGAGGAGGCAAAGGCCGAGAGCGCCACGCCGCACAGCGTCACCTTCAGCGGCGTCAAACCGCTGCGCCCGGCAGAGGCCAGCAGCATCACGACGGCAAACAGCGCGGCAGCCCCGCAGGCGGCAATCAGCGGGCGGCCAAACAGCATTCCGCCCCAGCTGGCGCCAAGCGCCGAACTGATGACCACCGCCAGCGCCGCCCCGGCATTTAAGCCAAGAATATGCGGCTCGCCGAGCGGGTTGCGGATCACCGCCTGTAACAGCATCCCGGCCACGCCGAGCGCGGCGCCGGTCAGCAGCGCCGCCGCCAGCCGCAGCAGGCGCAGGTCGACAATCACCCTATGGTCAAAGTTGCGCGGGTCATACTCCAGTAACGCCCGCAGCACGGTTGTCGGGCCGATATAGCGCGCCCCCAGCCCGAGATGCACCAGCGAACAGGCCAGCAGCAGCGCCAGCAGGGTCAGCAGCGCGCTGAACGGGCGAGCGCGACGACGGCGCAGGATAGCGGCGAGAGCGCTCATCCGGCAGGTGTCTCGCGGCGGCGAAATGGCATAAAGAGAGGCTTGCCGGTCAGCGGGTTAAGCGACATCTGCACCTCGACGTCGAACACCGTTTTGATCAACTCCGGAGTGCAGCTTTCACCCTCGTTAATCACGCCCGCCAGTCGCCCCTGCTTGAGGAACACCAGCATATCGGCGTAGTTGACCGCAAAGTTAAGGTCATGCAGCACCACCACCACGGTACGGCCATGCAGGCGCGTAAGGTCGTGTAGCAGTTCGAGGATCTCCACCTGGTAGCGCAGGTCGAGGAAGGTGGTCGGTTCATCCAGCAGGATAGTGGCGGTCTGCTGCGCCAGCGCCATGGCGATCCAGCAGCGCTGACGCTGCCCGCCGGAGAGGCTGTCGACGGGCTGATGAGCAAACTCCAGCGTGCCGGTCAGGCGCAGCGCCTCTTCCACCGCCTGCTCATCCTGCGCTGACCACTGGCGCATAAACCCCTGCCAGGGAAAGCGCCCGCGCGATACCAGCTCAAACACCGTCAGCCCTTCCGGCAGCAGCGGCGACTGCGGCAGCATGCCGAGCTGGCGCGCTACCGCTTTGGTCGGCTGCTGATGAATGGATTTGCCGTCGAGCCGCACGCTGCCGCCGAGCGGTAACAGCATGCGCGCCATCGTGGTCAGCAGCGTTGACTTGCCGGAGCCGTTAGCCCCCACCAGTACGGTCATTTTCCCGTGCGGAATGTGCAGGCTGACGCCATTAACAATCAGCTGCTTGCCGTAACCTGCTGACAGCTGGTCAAGGACCATTCCGTGCTCTGCTGGCGCAGTGATTTCATCTGCTGTGTTCTCCACCCGCTGTGGCATTGCTGGCTCCTGCACCGCCACGGCGTGACGGCAGAGCCAGCGCGCGCGTAGGTATCAAATAAAAATAACTCTCATTCGTTTTCTCGATCATGCGTAGAATGACTGTAGTAGTCAAGAACTAATAGCGAGCTGAACTACCGCGCAGGCTCACCCTTTTTATGGAAATAACAGGAAAGATAAATAAATATAATACCTTTTATTTTCAATTGACTAATAAAAAACAACCTTAAATAAAACAGGACAATGATCCGCTTTTATTCTTGTCGGTTTGATTGCTGTTTTTTACGTTTACTACTACATCACTACGTGTTTGAATGATTCTCAATTACATATCCGACTCCCGTTTGCCGGGTCTCACGGATAGCGCTGCGCAGAGACGCAATCATCGGGCAATGACAATAACTCACCATCATCCCCGGAAAGGGGAGAGAATCGCTTGCGGGAAAAAGAACCAATGAAAGAATTATCCTGGCTTCTGGGGAAAAAAGGATCGGCTTTATTTTCACTGCTGTTTGTCGGTGCTCTTGCCTCGCCTGCCGCTCTTGCAGCGGAGAAGGAGAGCGCAAAAACTTCAGCGGATGCCAGCGATGGCGGGACGCTGACCGTAGAGGCCAGCGTCGCTGACGCAGACGCGGCAATGACTTCCGGCTATCAGCCGCTCAGCTCCTCCACCGCCACCCTGACCAATATGCCGCTGCTGGATATTCCGCAGGTGGTGAATACCGTCAGCGACCGGGTGATTCAGGATCAGCACGCCACCACGCTGGATGAAGTGCTGAATAACGTCAGCAACGTGGTACAGACCAACACGCTGGGCGGCACTCAGGATGCGTTTGTACGCCGTGGCTTCGGCAGTAATCGCGACGGCTCGGTGATGACTAACGGGCTAAAAACCGTGCTGCCGCGCAGCTTCAACGCCGCCACCGAGCGGGTGGAAGTGTTAAAGGGCCCGGCCTCAACGCTGTACGGCATTCTCGATCCGGGCGGAATGATTAACGTCATCACCAGGCGCCCGCAGACCACTTTTGGCGGCGCGATTGAAGCGACCTCCACCAGCTTCGGGGGCGGTACTGGCAGCATCGATCTGACTGGCCCGATCGCCGGAACCCGGCTTGCTTACCGCCTGATCGGCTCATATCAGCACGAAGATTACTGGCGTAATTTCGGCAGCGAGCGCAGCAGCTTTATCGCCCCCTCCCTGACCTGGTTTGGCGATGACGCGACGGTAAACGTCTCTTACGCACACCGTAACTACAGCACGCCGTTCGATCGCGGCACTATCTTTGACCTGGATACCGGCCATGCGGTCAACGTCAGCCGCGAAACGCGCTTTGACGAGGCTTACAATATCACCGACGGCGAATCCGACCTCGCGCAGCTCAACACCGAGTACCGCATCAACAATCAGTGGACGGCTAAGTTTGACTACAGCTTTAGCCAGGATAAGTACAGCGATAATCAGGCACGCGTGATGGCCTATGATGCGGCAACCGGCAACCTGACACGCCGCGTCGATGCCACCCAGGGATCGACCCAGCGCCAGCATTCCGCGCGCTTCGACCTGCAGGGCGATGTGGTGATCGGCGGGTTGTATAATGAGATCCTTACCGGGCTGTCGTATGAGAACTACGATCTGCTGCGCACCGATATGATCCGCTGCAAAAACGTTAAAGATTTCAATATCTACAATCCGTCCTACGGCGCAACCGGCAAATGCACCACCGTGTCGGCCTCCGACAGCGACCAGACTATCAAGCAGGTCAGCTATTCCGGCTACGTGCAGGACTCGCTCTACCTGAACGATAAATGGATTGCCGTCAGCGCCATGCGCTACACCACCTTCACCGAATACGCTGGTAAAGGCCGCCCATTCAACGTCAATACCGACAGCCGCGACAGCCGCTGGGTGCCGAAATTTGGCCTGGTGTATAAGGCCGCACCGAACGTCTCCTTCTTCGGTAACGTCTCGCAGTCGTTTATGCCGCAGTACTCTATCGCCAGCTACATCGGCGAGCTGCCGCCGGAAACCGCCACATCATATGAAGTGGGTGCCAAGTTCGACCTGTTCAGCGGCGTGACCGCTAACGTTACCCTGTTCAACATCGACAAGCGTAACGTGCTGTATACCGACACGGTGAACGGCGAAAGCGTGGCGAAAACCGCCGGAAAAGTGCGTTCGCGCGGCGTTGAGGTCGATGTCGCCGGGGCGCTGACGCAGAACGTTAACGTGATCGCCAGCTACGGTTATACCGATGCCAAAGTGCTGGAAGACCCGGATTATCAGGGCAAGATGCTGCCTAACGTGCCGCGTCACACCGGCTCGCTGTTCCTGACTTACGATTTCCACAACGTCATCGGCGGTAATACGCTGACCGTCGGCGGCGGCGGCCACGCGGTCAGCCGCCGTTCCGGCGACAACGATGAGGATTATTCGCTGCAGGGCTATGCGGTGGCCGATGCGTTTGCCTCGTATAAGATCAAGACGCAGAACCCGGTCACCCTGCAGGTCAACGTGAAGAACCTGTTTGATAAGACTTACTACACCTCGTCTATCGCCAGCAATAATCTGTCCAACCAGATTGGCGACCCGCGTGAAGTGCAGTTTACCGTGAAGATGGATTTCTGATAGCCGCCGATCAACGTAAAAAAGGGCTGCCCGGGAAGCGGACAGCCCTTTATAAAGGCGCTTGCGGTGCCAGCACAGCATCGGCTGCCTGAAAAGGCGGGGATCGCTCCCCGCCTCCAGGTTGCTACTTACCGGATTCGTAAGCCATGAAAGCCGCCACCTCCCTGTCTCCATCTCTGTAGCGAATTTCGCACAGCGACTTTCGCGTCAGCCAGGTGAATATTAACAGTGTGAAACACACGATTAATATGCACCAGATAAGGGTACTGCGTGGCAGTTTCATAGCCGGCTACTCCTTGCCTTGCGGCGGGTAAGAGGCTATCCTGATGTTGGTTGGACATAGGGTGAGCCTCGTGGGTTAATGAAAATTAACTTACGGGGCTTTCTTCTTTCTGCCTCACTACAAACCAGCATCACTACCGGCCACATGAGGCAAAAAGCCTCAAGCGCCGCGCCGACTATAGCGCCATACCCTCCGAATTGACAAAGGTTAAATTTCAAAAAAACCTTTCTAATTAGTTAGTTAAATAACATGCACCGTTAATCGGTATCCACGCCCGGGCCGGGTCGCCGCAGTGATTTGGGCTTAAAAGCCGTAGCGGATTGCGTCCTTGCTCTGCTGCATCAGGCCGTCAATTTTCTCTGAGTACAGCTCCATCCCTTTGCCGTCCCCGGCCTGCGAGCAGGCGCGGCGTTTGGCGTTGTAGGCCTTCATCAATTGCGCCTGGGCAAAGCCCGGCTTACCGTAGCTGGCCATGCTCTGCTCCCAGCACTGGATGGCGCTGTCGCCGTCACCCGACTCAGAGAATGCTTTACCCAGTTCGTTAAGCGCGGCGGCGCACTCCTTCGGCGCCAGGCCCTGCTGTAAGATCTTGTCAATTGCGTCCATAAAGCCTCCGGTTAATTAATGGAAGAAGTTAAGGATGTGGCCAAACACCAGACCGACGCCGATCACGTCCGAATCGCTAAAGGTGACGTTCTGGAAGCCGTACTGACCGAGCAGCGGCAGCAGCAGCGCCGGTAACAGGGTAATAAACAGCCCGTGGAACACGCCGCCGATAATCGCCCCGCGCCGCCCGCCAACCGCGTTAGCAAAGATGCCTGCGGTGCCGCCTGCGAAGAAGTTAGTCAGCATGCCCGGCAGGATCATCGCCAGCCCAACCCACGGGAACAGGAACATGCCAATCACCGCGCCGACGGTGGTCGAAATAAAGCCAACAATCACCGCGTTCGGTGCATAGGGGAACAGCACCGGGCAGTCGAGCGCCGGAACCGCATCCGGCACCACGCGCAGGGCGATGCCGCGAAACGCCGGGACGATCTCCGCCAGCAGCAGGCGCACCCCGGCCAGCAGCACGTAAACGCCAACCACAAACTGAATCGACTGCAGGAAGGCGTATACCAGATAGTTGACGCCGTTAGAGGATGCCGCCACCACTTCCGGACCGGCCGCAATCGCCGGGATCAGGTAGATCGGGATCATCACCACCATCATCGACAGATAAGTATCCTGCAGGAAGGAGAGCGCGGGTGGCAGCTCCATATCCTCGGTGCTTTTGCTGACGTCGCCGGTGACTTTAGCGACCCCGGCCTGCACCATATAGCCGATAGTGCAGAAGTGCCCGAGGGCGATATCATCACCGCCGGTGATCTTACGCACAATCGGCTGCGCAATCGCCGGCATCAGCACTGCCATCAGCCCGGCAATCACCCCGCCGAGCAGGATCAGTTCCACCCCGCGCAGGCCGCCCATGTAGCCGATAACCGAACAGACGGTCGCCATCCACAGCGAGGCCTGCCCGGTGAGGAAGATATACTTCCAGCGCGTCAGGCGGGCAACCAGGATATTGACGATAAACGCCACCACCATGATCAACGCCGTCTCACGGCCGAGAGTTTGCTGTGCAATCCCGGCGATAGAACCCACATCGGTTACCACGCCGCGCATATTAAAGCCTTTCTGGAATATCTCCCCGAGGAAGGTCAACGTGGCGACAATAATGCTGGCACCGGATAGCAGAACTAAAAAACCCAGTAACGTTTTTAATGTTCCGGTAATGACCTGTCCGGGGCTTTTTTTCAGGGCGATCAGGCCGATCATGGCAATCAATGAAATAAGAATTGACGCCTGCCCCAGTACATCATGGACAATAAAGGTAAGGAAAGACATAATACTCCCCTGTTCACTTATAATCGGATTTAAATGAAAAATTAAATAAGATAGCCTTTCTCTTTAAGGATTGGCTCTAGTTTTGTTTTTATTTCGTTTTTATCCACCAGCCGCTTGAGGTAAATAATGGTGGAGTTAATGGTGTAATGCTGAAACTGTGAACGGAAGTTTTCACCGGTCATGATAATATCAACGCGAGATGAGGTGGCACTGGATATATCACAGTGCGACAGGTCCGCATCGACACCCAGATCTTTTAGCGCCGCTTCAATACTCATTTCGCAGGCAAAGCTGCTGCCAAGCCCGGCGCCACATACCGCCAGAATGGATAATTTTTTCATCAGGCATACCTTAATTAAGTGTCTGTTAGTCCGCGACTACTGACTGCGGGTATGTTGACGGGCATCCCTTCCCCTGACCGCTCCGGGCTTCAGAACTGGCGTAAAATCTCCAGCACTGCTGATGGTTCTCTCGCCTGGCGCAGCCTCTCGACTACGCCATCTTCACAAAACAGCTGTGACAGACTGGCGATCATTTCAATATGAGAATGGCTGTCGACAGCAGCCAGGGCAAATATCACGTACACCGGGTCATTATCTTCACTGCCAAAACTCACGCCCTCTGAAACAATTAATAAAGAGAGCGCGGTTCTGATAACCCCTTCTTCTGGCCGGGCATGCGGCATCGCAATACCTTCACCCAGCACATAATAGGGGCCAATCTGCTTGTGCATATCATAAATAGCATTAAGGTATCGGGGTTCCACTGCACCATTATCGATCATCGGCTGCAGCGCAATCTCTACCGCTTTTTGCCAGTTATCAGTATGCGTTAACAGTTTCAGATTACTGTTATTAATCCAGTCGGTTAACATTCGGCTACCCTTGTTTATTGTTCAGAGAGTTAATTCACTATACTTTCTGTCGAATATTAAAAACGTGATCAAACTGACTTATTGAATAATAAATAATTAAATATCACTCAATTAAAATTAAAGCCATGGCATCAAGCTGGTTATTTCAACCAGTATTCGTCATTAATTTAATTCCTGTGAACCCTCAGGAAAGATCGACTTTAATTATCGGCGATAGTTAAAAGGTTTATTACCCCCGTTCGATGATCTCCCGCACCCACTGGGTTAACTGGCTGAAGTCGATGTCGCTGCGCTGATCGGCCAGCCATACCGGCCCCAGACTCATCGGCTCAGCGCTGTCGGCTAGCAGCTGCAGTTCGGCGACATATTCCGCCCCCGGATGACCCGGCAAGCGTGTATTCAGCCTCGCGGCGTAGCGCTGTGCCGCCAGTTCACCTGGGATCTGGCACCAGATCTCTGCCACCGTTTCAATGCCTGCACCGCAGATAAAGTCTTCGAGATCCGCCTTCGGCTGAAAGCCAAACCACGCATCGACAATAAAGGTGTTCCCCGCAGGTGCCGCCGCAATAATCGACCAGATCGCCTGATAAGCCGCAATGCCCAGCTTACGGTTCATCGGACGATCCACGCCGGTCAGCTGGCGCATAAACGGCTCTTTAATCGTGTCCAGCGTCAGCAGCGGCCAGCCGGTTTCCGTTGCCAGACGGGTCGCGATATGGCTCTTGCCCGACGCGGGTACGCCGTTAACCATCACCAGGCGTTTAGCGCCGGGCTGCTGGGCGGTGGGCTGCAGAGTGGACGTATCAGGCATGGCTGGTGCTTTCCTCTGTGGTAGTACGCGGCTGGAAATGTTTGCCAATCACCGCCTGGATTTCACGCAGGCGCGGGATAGCCAGCGTCTCCAGCTTTTCACGAGTGACGCGGTGATCGAGCGAGATGCAGTCCTTCCACAGCGCCCGCCCGGCAATCACGCCGGAAGCACCGTTGCTCATCGCATCCGCCACCTGGCCTAAGAAGGTACTGTGATCGACCCCAGCCGAGAGTACCGCCCACGGCACGTCCCCGGCAAGTTCGGTGATCGCCGCACAGTCTTTGGCCGAGCCAGGATAAGGGATTTTCAGCACTTTGGCGCCCAGCTCCAGCGACAGCCTGGTGCCTTCGTAGATCAGCGACGGCACGCGGCTTTTATACGCTTCTTCGCTTTCGTCGGGCAGAGCGTAGGTGAGGAACTCAACCACCAGCAGCAGGTCTTCACGGACGAAGTCCTCTATACAGTGGCGCAGAATATCGAGGTTATGACCGTTGGCGTCCGGGCGATCGGCGCGCAAATAGACCATAATTTTCCCCCCGTTAGCGCCCAGTTCGCGCACGCGGCGGGCGCTGATGCCCTCCACCAGGCGCGAATTGCGGTAGCCTTCCGGCGTGGTGTCAAAGCCGGATGCGTCAAGGCCGATCAGCAGCGCGGTATCGCGGGCAATAATGCCGTCATCAACCAGATCCGGCACCGCGCAGACGGCGTCCACCAGTACGCAAGAGGCCTGGCTGGCAAGATAGCGGGTGATATCGGCTTTAATGCCGCCCAGCTGCTGCTCGGAGATCGCTTTCTGCTGTTCCGGGTCGGCGCTCAGCAGGGTACGCATGGCCCCGCGCTGATCGCAGGCGATCACCAGCATCGCGCCGTTGCTGCCACAAATTTGCTGATAGCCGCGCAGCTCGGAAGTAGACATGTGTGACATAGGGTGGTCCTCACTTAGTACTAGGGTAAAAAAAGCCGTCATCGACGACCAGAAAGTTACCTTTAGCCTGTGTGCACGACCGCGGGCTGATTCCGCTGAATCTCCTGTCCTGTCAGGGGTTTCTGCCACCTGTGCACATTGCAATTTGTCTGGTGTTGCGCAATAATTCTCCAACCGATGAACTGAGTGTAATACATTGCAGAAAGGAATTACAACCTGAAAGAGCCACTTTTACAAGATCCCGCCACCACCCGGGCGATGATGCACATGGTGGCGAAGCTGCACTATCAGTCCGATATGTCGCAGGTTGATATCGCTAAAAAACTGGGCGTTTCCACCGCTACCATCTCGCGTCTACTGACCAAAGCGCGCGCGGCGGGGATCGTGCGGATCGAGGTGATTGAGCTGACGTCCCCCGAGGAGATCACCGCCGATCTCATTGCTCAACTGGGGTTAAAAAGTGCAGCGGTAGTGGAGTCGCCACCCGCAAACGTGCTGAGCGCGCTGAGCGCTCCGCTCGCCTCGCTGCTGCAGCAAGCGGATCTGGTTAGCGGTTCTGTGGTGGGTATCGGCTGGGGGCGGGCAGTGCGTGAAGTCACGCTCTCCGGTCTGCCGCGCCTGCCGGGAGTCATAACCGTGGCGCTGAACGGCGGAATGCAGCAGGCGGCGGCGCATTTTCAGATTAACGAATTTGTGCGCCAGGCCGCAGAACAGATGGGCGGCACACCGCATTTTCTGCATGCGCCCTATATCTCCTCCCCGGTGCTGCGCGATGCGTTTCTTTGCGACCCCGGCGTGCAACAAATTACCTCGCTGTGGGACAAGCTCGACGTGGCGATTGTCGGCGTGGGCCTGACGCATCATGCGCCGCAGCCGATGGAAGCCAGCACCGCCACGCCGGACGAGCAGGCGCTGAGCCACGCCGCTGGCGATGTGCTGCGCCATTATGTTACCGAAGCGGGAGAAGTGCTGGACTGGGAGGGGGAACAGCGGATGATCGCCGCCTCCCCCGATCAGCTGCGCCGCACGCCACTGTGCATTGGCGTGGCCGCCACCCCGGAAAAAGCGGCCGGGATCATCGGCGCCGTGCGTTCCGGCATGATCAACGCGCTGGTCACCGATATTAAAACTGCCCAGGCGATACTCGACCGCCTGGTAAGCGAAACGCTCTGACTCTTGCGGTGTGCCTTTACCTTAAGGGTAGAGGCACTTAACCTCATAAAAATCATCAGTTATTAGAAATATCTTATATCTAAGTTATTCTCATTTCGCTTTTTTAACCTGCCAGTTATTAATAAGAATAATTATCAAACTTATTTAAAAAACAGAACAATTTAGATTGAGCAAGGAATGATTATCACTTACCAATCATAACTTTAGGTAAGCAAATTTAATTTAGCCTTTGCTATATAAAACGGTTTTTATTTGTTCTTAATGCATGCATAATGCGCAGAAATCACCTGTTTGCTTCACCCTAAAAATAAATTAAAGGAGTCACCATGCTGACTAACGAAATGACTGCTCAGTTGAACGATCAGCTGAATCTGGAATTCTATTCTGCCAACCTGTACCTGCAGATGAGCGCATGGTGCAACGACAAAGGTTTTGAGGGCGCGGCTGCTTTTATGCGTGAGCACTCTAATGAGGAGATGCAGCATATGCAGCGTCTGTTCAACTACCTGAGCGACACCGGCGCGATGCCAGTGCTGGGTACGATTGAGGCACCGCCGGTGACCTTTAACTCCCTGCACGAAGTGCTGGAACAGGCCTATCAGCACGAGCAGCTGATCACTGGAAAAATCAACGAGCTGGCGCACGCGGCGATCACCACTCAGGACTATTCGACCTTCAACTTCCTGCAGTGGTATGTGGCTGAGCAGCACGAAGAAGAGAAGCTGTTTAAATCAGTACTGGATAAGCTGGCGCTGGTAGGCAACAGCGGCCAGGCGCTGTTCTTCGTGGATAAAGATTTGCAGAAGCTGAGTGAGCCAGGCGCAGGCGCGCACGGTTAACAAGAGGCAAAGGGCCGATCGAAATGAGGGTTGGCCCCTGAGTTATCCTCAGAAGTGACTGCGGTTGCTAAACGTCGGCTAACCGGTCTGCGCTCAGCCTGAGCACGCCGGAACGGCGACGCTCCCTGCGGGCTTCGGCACGCGGCATCCCTGCCACGTGACGTCCGGCTTATCTCCGTCCGATCTCCTTCCCCGCTATTACCGTGCTCGCAGTGGATCTATCACCGCAACGATAAGGCTCTGGGTGAAAGCAGCCCTGCCCCCTGTTACCCTTTCGGCTTCAACGTCACCCAGTATCCCGGCTGATAGTCGATCGGCAGGAAACGCTGGTGGAACTCGCGGAAGGTGGCATCGGGGTCGATATCCTTGAACAGCTCAGGATGCAGCCACTTTGCCAGCGCCTGAATGGCGACGAACTGGTACGGGCTGTCGTAAAACTGGTGCCAGATAGCGTGCGCGTTGCCGTTGGTTGCCACCGGCAGCGTGCGAAATGCCGGGCGGGCCATCAGCGCCGTCAGCCGCTGGGTGGCTTCGCTGATATTGGCGCCGGGACCCACTCCGACCCAGCCTCCGGCGGTGTTGTAGTTCTTCCAGTTAGCGCCGGTCACCACCACCACATCCGGGCGGGCGGCAATAATCTGCTCCGGATTAAGGGTGCCGAAGGTGCCGGGAATCAGCCCTTTAGCGATATTAATCCCGCCAGCCACTTCGACCATGCGGCCAAAATTCTCATCGCCGAATGACATGCAGCACTCTTCGGTATAGCCACCCGCCCTATCCAGCATCACTTTAGGCCGTGTACCCTGAAAGTTTTTCAGACGATCGGTAACGATGTCGATCTGCTGCTGGCGGAAGGCAATAATCTCCTCCGCCCGCTGCGGCTTGCCTACCAGCTGCCCCATGATGCGGATACTTTTCTCGGCATTCTCAAACGGCTTCTCGCGGAAATCGATAAACACCACCGGAATGCCCAGCTTATTCAGTTTTTCCGTCAGCTGGGATTCATCAGTTGCGGCTTTTGACTCAAGATTCATCAGCACCAGATCCGGCTTCAGCGTCAGCGCCTGCTCAACGTTGAAGGTACCATCTTTCGCGCCGCCAAAAGTTGGCAGCCGGGTAATAGACGGGTATTTTTTCGCGTAGACCTGGTAGCTGTCAAAGTCTGCTTTGGGCAGATCGTCACGCCAGCCCACCACGCGCTTGAACGGGGCATCGGTATCAAATGCGGCCAGCAGGTAGATTTGCCGCCCTTCACCCAGGATCACCCGCTGCACTTCGGATTTGATCTCAACTTTACGCCCGCTGACATCTTCCACCACGAACGGCGCGGCCAGCAGACTGGCGGATGAGAGCAACCCGCCAGCAACGATTAATGCTTTACCCCAGAACGTCATAGCCAACCTCATAAAAGAAAATGATTATTATTATCAATATCGCAATTACGTGGCGATGCTACGACGAGCGGCTGATTATTACAAGATGTGTCAGAGAGAAATTTCGGGCAGTGATTATCACGGCGCCCGGCGGCGCCATGATTCAGAAGCTAAACTGGTAGAATTTGCTGTCAACCGCCATCAGCGGGAAACTGGCGGGCAGCTCCGCGGGGAGGATTTCACTGAAGCCATTTTTTTCGTAAAAACGATGCGCGGCGAGGAAGGCGGAGGTGGTACCAAGAAACACGTCCTTTACGCGGCGATCGCGCGCCGACATGATCAGCGTGTTCAACAGCGCCGAGGCTACGCCGTGCTGCCTGCCGCGCCATTCTGCCGCAACAAACATCTTGCGCAGCGCCGCCTGCTGGTTGCCGATATCCTTCAGGCCGATGCAGCCCACCACCTTATTGCCCACCAGCGCCAGCCAGAAATCCCCGCAGCCCTGCTGATAAAAGTTTTCAATATCTCTGAGATCCGGCTGCTGCTCCGCCGTGATATTAATGCCGAACTCTTCGGTCTGGATCGGCAGGATCAGATCGACAACTCCAGCCTGAAACTCCGACCGATAGCGCTGAATGGTGACATGCTGTGTGGGCATCATGGTGAGCTCCGCTTTGGTTAAGATAATTCTGGCATTGCGGATTAATCTAGCGCTTTGGTCATGCATTGGCGAATGAAAATTCGCCAATGCTGAGATGAAATTTTCTCCACTCTCTGCTGGAACTGCTTAGAAATTATAGTAAAACGTCAGCCAGGTTTCATCGGGATCGTTGTCACTGCTGGCGGTGAACGTCCGCTCCAGGTAAACGCTGAAGCCCCATCCGATATCGGCCCCCATCCCAACATAGGTGTGATTCGCATGGTAGTTTTCATCGCTTTTCAGGCGCAGACTGTCCACCGCCACATAGGGTTGAATCGATTGTAGGCCGGGTTTGTTAATCTTGAAGGTGTAGCCGCCAAACGCCTCCAGGCCGTAGCCATCCCCTGCCAGATAGCGATCGGTGCGCTCGGCGTGCTGATTAGGCAGGAAGTGACGGTAATAGGTCGCGGTCCCCGCCAGATACCAGTTATTTGGCTGCCAGGTTAACGCCATGCCGGAATAGTGCTGCTGATAGCTGGTTTGCGTGCCGTTGCCATGTTTTATCGTTGCTTTGGTCTGATCCCACGCCGCACTGAGCGTCAGATCTTTATCCAGCTGATAATCGAAGCCAATCGCCGCGCCGCGATCGCGACGGTAATATTTGTTGCCGCCGAGCACCAGATCATTCTGCGGCAGCAGCCAGGCGGTATACAGCGTCAGGTCGCCAAAGGTGTTGGTGTAGTGGATGCTATTTTTGGGGCGGTTGCCACCGTCGTAGTCCCCTGCCACCCCGCTGCCATCCGCCGCCGCATGACCGTCATTATCCCAGACGTCACTTTTTACCCCGACGGTCTCATAATAAACGCCGTACTGATGGCCGAATGTCAGCGTGCCGTAGCGATCGTCTTTGATACCGCCATACAGCTGGCGCTGCTTGTCCCAGTTGCCATCGTGATCGTAATGATTTTTCAAACCGAGCATATGTGCGGTATCAATACCCCATTCGTAATAGGCAATAATGGAGGTGTCTGACGTCAGGGCATAATCACTGCTGAAGCGTAAACGCGTGCCGCCATCATGACCATTATGATTATCCGGCCCGCGGTTCCAGATAAATTCCGGGCGGATACTGCCGCCAATTTGCAGGCTTAACGGATCGAGCCAGCCAATATCAAAAGCCTGCTTCTTTAATAGCGTCACTTCCGCATGAGAGGCCGGAACCAAAGCCATCAGCGCGCTCGCGCCCAGTAACATCCTTGTATATTGCAAAATATCGCTCCATTGCTGTTAATAAATTCTGATAAGAAATCCGCGAATGGAGACGTATAAAATATCAATTAGATCATCGTCGTGATCTTTAGTGCTTTAACCATTATTTAACCGATTTTCCGCAATAAATGCGAAATAAACGCGCCAGCTCGGCCCCCATTGGCGTTAGCGTAGTGTCCTTCCGCTGAATTAAATAGAAGGTGGCATTAGGCAGCTGCTCTTTGATATTTAGCGCTACCAGCTGATTGCCCAGAATAGGATCGCCAATCACATCGCTGGAGAGAATACTGACAAAGTCACTCTGCGCAATCAGGCTGGTGCAGGCCATAAAGGTTTCGCAGGTAACGCTGATGGCCGGGGCCATGCCCATATCGTGCAGCAGATCGTGCAGCAGGCGGTAGTAGCTACCGCGCGGCGTTGGCATGGTCCAGTCGCAGTGCTGCAGCTCCGCCAGCGAAGTCGCGTGCTGGCACGGGTGCCCCTTGCGTACCACGACGCGGTATTCGCGCTCCATCAGCCGTTCATAGCTCAGCTCGCTGTCCAGGTGGCCGGGATAGGAAGTGTTAATGGTGAAATCCAGCTCGCCCTGGCGCAGTTCGGGGATCATCGAGACCAGCTGCCCTTCAACGATGCGGATCTTCACGTTGGGAAACTGACGCCGGAACTGGGTGATCACCTGCGGCATCAGGGTGCGTGCAATGCTGCCGCCCACCCCGATATTGACCGTACCGCCCGCCAGCCCCAGGCGCTGCTGGATATCCTCCTGCGCGACGCGCAGCTCTTCTATGATCAGGCTCGCATGTTGGAAAAAGTTATCACCGATTTCGGTGAGCGCCACGCCCTGACGACGGCGTATAAAAAGCCGCGCGCCGAGCACCTCCTCCAGTTCCTGAATCGATTTTGTTAAAGCGGGCTGAGACAGGCCTGCGGCGCGGCTGGCGGCGCGAATACTGCCGTGGCGCGCCACATCAACAAAGGCGCGTAGCTGGTGCAGCTTGATGGATGCGGGCATCGGATCTCCGTTTTTGTGATAACTGTTGATTATCAATCACAAGATATTGGCATCTTCTGCCTGCGGGATCCATTGTGTAGAACAGAAGGTGAACCCCTGAAAAAATTAAGCCCAATTCAGAAGGATGAACCGATGCACCAGGCTATTGCTGACTTTGTGAAAGAGATTGCGCCACGCCTGCAGGCACAGCGCCGCGACCTGCATAAATTTGCCGAATCCGGCTGGCTGGAGTTCCGCACCGCCACGCTGGTCGCCGCTGAACTGCATCGTCTTGGCTACGCGCTGCAGCTCGGCAAAGAGGTGGTCAACGCCGAAGCGCGCATGGGGCTGCCCCCCGCGCACGTGCTGGCCCAACACGAACAGCGCGCGCTTGAGCAGGGGGCGCTGCCCGAATGGCTGCCGCACTTCTCCGGCGGCTTCTGCGCGATTGTCGCCACGCTGGCAACCGGCCGGCCCGGTCCGGTGATGGCATTTCGCGTCGATATGGATGCGCTCGACGTGGTTGAGAACCAGAGCGCGGAGCACCGCCCGCACGCCGAGGGCTTCGGCTCTATTAATCCAGGCATGATGCACGCCTGCGGCCACGACGGCCATACCACCATCGGACTCGGGCTCGCGGCGGTGCTGAAACAGTTCGCCGGGGAGCTGTGCGGCACAATTAAGCTGATTTTCCAGCCTGCCGAAGAGGGCACGCGCGGCGCGAAATCGATGGTTGCAGCGGGGGTGGTCGACGATGTCGACTTCTTTACCGCTATTCACATCGGCACCGGGGTGCCCGCCGGGGAGCTGGTGTGCGGCAGCGATAACTTTATGGCCACCACTAAGCTCGACGTTAGCTTTCGCGGCAATGCCGCCCATGCCGGAGCGCGCCCGGAAGAGGGCAGCAACGCCCTGCTGGCCGCCGCGCAGGCCGCGCTGGCGCTGCATACCCTGACTCAGCACAGCGGCGGCAGCGCCCGCGTCAACGTTGGCGTGTTGCAGGCAGGCACCGGGCGCAACGTCGTGGCCGACCGCGCGATGATGAAGGTGGAAACCCGCGGTGCCACCAACGAAATCAACGACTTTATCTATCAACGCGCCCTGCAAACCCTGGCCGGTGCCGCCGCAATGTACGGTGTGGAACATCAGGTGACGCTGGTGGGTGCGGCGCGCAGCAGCCAGCCGACCGCGCCGTGGGTACGCTATATCCGCCGCCAGGCGCGGCATATTCCCGAGCTGACCTCGCTGGTGGACACGCGCGGTGCGGCCGCCGGTTCGGAAGATGCCACCTACATGATGGAGCGGGTAAAACAGCGCGGCGGCCAGGCCTCCTACATTATTTTCGGCACCGAGCTGAGCGCCGGGCATCACAACGAAAAATTCGACTTCAACGAGCAGGTGATGGCCGTGGCGGTGAAGACCCTCGCGGCAATTGCCTTCAATATTGAACAGTTTGAGCCGGAGGCCGCATGAACCCTGAGATGAATGACTTTGTCGCCCGCTACATCGACCAGCATCAGGCGCGCTTTACCGCCTTAAGTGACGCCATCTGGGACCAGCCGGAAACGCGCTTTACGGAAACCTTCGCCGCCGGGCTGCTGTCCGGCGCGCTGGAACAGGAGGGTTTTCGCATAGAGCGGGCGGCGGGCGGTATCGAAACGGCATTTATTGCCAGCTACGGCAGCGGCCAGCCGGTGATTGCCTTGCTGGGCGAATATGACGCGCTGGCCGGCCTGAGCCAGCAGGCGGGAAGCAGCACGCGCACGCCGCTGGTGGCCGACGGCAACGGGCACGGCTGCGGGCATAACCTGCTCGGCACCGCCGCGCTGGCCGCCGCCTGCGCGCTCAAAGCCTGGTTACAACAGCATGGCACTAAGGGCACCCTCCGCTTTTACGGCTGCCCGGGCGAAGAGGGCGGTTCCGGTAAAACCTTTATGGTGCGCGAAGGGCTGTTTGACGACGTCGACGCCGCGCTCACCTGGCATCCTGAAGGGTTCAGCGGCATGTTTAATACCGCTACCCTCGCCAATATCCAGGCGGCTTTCCACTTCAGCGGCGTCGCCTCCCACGCCGCCAACGCCCCGCATCTCGGGCGCAGCGCGCTGGACGCCGTCACATTAATGAACACCGGCGCTAACTTCCTGCGCGAACACATTATTCCTGAAGCGCGGCTGCACTATGCGGTGACCAACAGCGGGGGCAGTTCCCCCAATGTGGTGCAGGCGGAGGCGGAAGTGCTCTACCTGGTGCGCGCCCCGCAGCTCGACCAGCTGCAGGATATTTACCAGCGGCTGACCGATATTGCGCGCGGTGCAGCGCTGATGACCGGCACGGAAATGACGCTGCGCTTTGAAAAAGCCTGCTCTAACTATCAGCCCAATCGGACGCTGGAACGGCTGATGTATCGCCAGCTCAGCCACTTCGGCCTGCCCGAATACAGCCACGCTGAGCGCCAGTTTGCCAGCGAGATCCGCCAGACGCTGAGCGCGGACGATCTGCGCAACGCGGGCCTTAACGCCGCGCGTACCGGGGGGGATGCAGGCCGTAAATGGGTTGAGGAGTTGGGGGACCGCGTGCTGATGGACAGCGTGGCGCCCTACTGCGCCAGCGAGGAGGTACTTTACGGCTCCACCGACGTTGGCGACGTCAGCTGGGTGGCGCCAACCGCGCAGTGTTTCACCCCCTGCTTCGCCTTCGGCACCGCGCTGCACAGCTGGCAACTGGTCGCCCAGGGACGCACGTCGATTGCCCATAAAGGCATGTCTCTTGCAAGTAAAACGCTGGCAGCGACCGCGCTGGCCCTGTTCAGCGATGCGCAGCTGCTGGCAGAGGCGCAGCAGGAGTTTCGCCAGCAGCGGGCAAAACAGCCCTATCACTGCCCTATTCCGGCCGGAGTAAAACCGACGCCGCTGGCATAACGCATCAAGCACCACCCGGAGGCCTGGCTCGATCCCGGCCCCGTAAAAAAAACCAAAAAACGCAAACAACACCGTAACGACGACAAGGCTAAGGATGATCCATGAGCGAAACCACAGCGGCCAACAAAAGCCCGGGAAAAATCTTTTACTGGATTGAGCGCATCGGCAACAAAGTGCCCAATCCGTTTCTGTTATTTGTTTACCTGATCGCGGTGCTGATGGTGTCGACCGCGCTGCTCTCCTGGTTTGGCGTAGCGGTGAAAAACCCGGCCAGCGGCAAAATGGTCGAGGTAAAGAACCTGCTGAGCGTGGCGGGCATTCAGTGGATCCTGCCGAATATCATCAAGAACTTCAGCGGCTTTGCCCCGCTTGGCTCAATCCTTGCCCTGATGATCGGGGCCGGTTTAGCCGAGCGCACCGGGCTGCTGCAGGCGCTGATGAATAAGATGGCCTCGTTTGTCAGCGCCCGCTACGCCAGCTATATGGTGCTGTTTATCGCCTTCTTCAGCCATATCTCGTCCGATGCCGCGCTGGTGGTGATGCCGCCGCTCGGCGCGCTGATGTTTATCGCCGTCGGCCGCCACCCGGTCGCCGGGCTGCTGGCGGCGATTGCCGGAGTGGCTTCCGGCTTTACCGCTAACCTGCTGATTGTCACCACCGACGTGCTGCTCTCCGGCATCAGCAGCGAGGCAGCGAAAGCCATCAGCGATACGGTGCACGTCAGCGTAGTGGACAACTGGTTCTTTATGGCAAGTTCGGTGGTGGTACTGACGATTGCCGGCGGGCTGCTGACCGATAAATTTGTCGAGCCGCGCCTGCCCGCGTGGCAGGGCAGCAGTGAGGAGAAGCTCGCCAGCCTGACGCCGTTGCAGAACCGCGGCCTGCTGATGAGTGCGATTGCCGCCGCGGTGTTTATTGGTCTGGTCGCGCTGATGGTGGTGCCGGAAGGCTCGATGCTGCGCGATCCGGCCAGCGGTTCGATCATTCCCTCGCCGTTTATCAAAGGCATCGTACCGCTGATTATTCTGTTCTTCTTTGTGGTGGCGATTACCTACGGCGTGGCGACGAAGCAGATTAAACGCCCGGACGACGTGCCCGCCCTGTTGATTGAGCCGATGAAGAGTATGGCCGGATTTATCGTGATGGTGTTTCCGCTGGCCCAGTTTGTCGCCATGTTTAACTGGAGCAACATGGGAACGTTTATGGCGGTCGGGCTGACCGACCTGCTGGAGCAGCTGGCGATGACCGGCGCCCCGGCGTTTATCGGCCTGATGTTCCTGTCGGCATTTCTGTGCATGTTTATCGCCAGCGGTTCGGCTATCTGGTCGATTCTCGCGCCGATTTTCGTACCGATGTTTATGCTGCTTGGCTTCCATCCGGCTTTTGCACAGATGATTTTCCGCATCGCCGACTCCGCCGTGCTGCCGCTGTCGCCAATGTCCCCTTTCCTGCCGCTGTTCCTCGGCTTCCTGCAGCGCTACCGCAAAGATGCGCAGCTCGGCACTTACTACACGCTGATCGTGCCGTACCCGCTGGTGTTTTTCGCCGTGTGGATTGCACTGCTGCTGGCGTGGTATGCGCTGGGCCTGCCGATTGGACCGGGCGTGTACCCGGCAATGCCGTAGGATCTTTGTAGGGGCTGACCTTTTTTCCGGTCAGCCCTGAATACCGATACAGGGCCGATCGGAAAAGATGATCGGCCCCTACACTGTGCACACAAAACATTTATTATCCATTTATAAACGCCACCATATCTATTTCGTCAAAAAACCACTTTACCTAACAAAAAAATGCCACATTCGCCATCAGCAGATTTTCATTTAAAAAATAGAACCCATACAGAAGACATAAATGATAAATACCTCATTAAATTCAATAAGGTATCATCATGCGATCCCAAACTAATAAAACCCAACAATTTAACGAAAGAAAACTTTTTTAGTAAAAAACACAATTCAATTCAAAAACCAAAGCGAGTATTAATAAAAATACTCATCAATTATGGTGAGAAAAAAGGAGTAAGCAATGTCTAAATTATCTAAAGAGATAGCTAAAAACCAGGCTGAGGTCATCACGTCCAAAGATAGAAATGAAGAGAAGAAAGCATTAGCACAATCTATGCTTGACAGCATCTCTGGCGGCTGGGTTAATGCCTTTGCTCGCTGGGGAAAAAGCTTTTAATTAGCATCTGATACAGGGTGATTTAGCCCTGTATCATTTGAAAAACTGGAGCCAAAATGACCTTAAAAAAATAAAGCACCTTGAAATAATCTTAAAAGTCAGTGAAAGATGCAACATCAATTGCTCTTACTGCTACATGTATAATTTAGGGAATAACATTTCGATAAAATCAAAACCTGTAATCCCCTTCTCTGTAGTTAAAGACTTAAGGAACTTCTTTGAACAAGCAACTAAAGAACATGAAATTGAAACTATTCAGGTTGATTTTCATGGTGGCGAACCACTGATGATGGGTAAGGAAAGATTTGAAGTAGCTTGTGATGAGTTAGCCAAAGGCCATTACAAAAACACAAAACTGAACATGGCATGTCAAACAAACGCAACACTCATCGATGATGAGTGGATCGAGGTTTTTTCAAAATACAACATCAGTGTTGGTATCTCTATTGACGGACCCAAACATATCAATGATAAACACCGGCTTGATAAAAAAGGGCGTAGTACATATGATAAAAAAGTAAACGGCTTAAAGATGCTACAAAAAGCGTGGCAAGAAGGAAAACTAGCCGATGAGCCGGGCATTTTATGCGTAGCAAATCAATCAGTTAATGGAGCGGAGATTTATCGACATTTTGTTGATGATTTAAAATCTAAAAAATTTGATTTTCTTATTCCTGACGAAAGCCATGATACTTGTTCGAATCCAGAATGGATTGTCAAAATTTTATTGCGATGCAATGGATGAGTTTTTTTCTGACGCTAATAAGAATGTCTATGTCAGGTACTTTCATACCCATATGCAGTCAATGTTAAGTCAGGAATTCCGTCCGGTAATGGGGATCAGCAAATCAAATGATGATATTCTTGCTTTCACAGTCTGTTCTAATGGTGATATATATATTGACGATACTCTCAGAGCCACTAATGATTCCATCTTCACGCCAATTGGTAACATTAAAAACTTGACATTATCCGATGCGCTGTCTTCATGGCAGATGAAAAAGTATATTTTGATAAAAAAAACATTGCCAGAAAACTGCACTGACTGCGTATGGAAAAAAATATGTGGTGGTGGACGTCATATTCAGCGCTACTCAAAGGATGATGACTTCAACCGTGAAACAGTATTCTGCCCCTCAATAAGAAAAATCATGAGCCGGGCGGCCTCTCACCTGATATCATCTGGCATTCCGGAAGAAAAAATAATGATGAATCTGGAGATAATATAATGACCAGGATTTTTATTTTTTTGATATTAATCTCTCTCAATTGCATGGCTGATACCATTACTGACTCATGGCGATTACGATATGATGAGCGTGGATTACCATTAATAGATGTAAAGATTGCTGACCGCTATCACACCCTGATGTTAGATACGGGTAGTGGGCAAGGTTTACACCTCTATTTATACAATTTAGAAGCTATTATTGCCAACCCAAGTATCGATGCCATAAAACTTACCTCGCGTCGAATGATAGATATAACTGGGCTTGATAACAACATTCCTGTATGGAAAATCGATAAACTTCGTATTTCCAACACTATATTTCATAATGTCGAAGCCGCTGGCTTCAAACCATGGGGACTGACGGTGGGAGGAAAACAACCCATTAGTGAAGTTTTGGGGTTAGGTGTCTTTCAGGACCAAAAAATCCTTATAGACTTCAAAAACGACAAATTAAAAACACTTAAAAACCTTCCAGCCAATATTAAAAACTGGTCATCTTTCCCAATTAAAAAAACAGACTCTGGGTTAAGAATCTCTGTTAATGCCAATCAAAAAAAACTAAATTTGATTATTGACACTGCAGCCAGTCACTCATTTCTTTTTTCAGACCGCTTACCGAAGAACATGAAATTTTCAGGCTGCCGTAGCATTGAGCCTGAAGCATCGAATTTAGATTGCACGGTAGCAAAAATAACATTAAAAGATAATAAAGACAAAATCACAAATAGTTTAGCCATGGTGACAAATAGCGTAACACCTAAGGAATTAGATTTTGATGGTTTGTTGGGCATGAATTTTATGCGTGGCCACCAAATAATCATTGATACAGAAAAACAAATGCTGTATTTAAGAAAGTAGCCCCATGAAAGAACGGAATTCAATTTTTAGGCCAGAATCCCTGAAATTCAAAAAAGACGCATGGCTGGGGAGTTTTACTGTATCGACGCCTTCTGTACTTCCTGCCGCCCTAGGGTGTGCCATTGCGGTCATAATCATCTTTGTCATTCTATCATTTACAACATATTCTAAGAAGGTTCCAGTAAATGGTCGCATAATTTACAACCCAGCAGCAGTAGAGGTTGTATTTAATCAAGATGGTATAATAGATAACATCGCTGTAAATCAGGGGAGGAAAGTAAAAAAAGGAGACACTATTGCCAGCATTTCACATGATGTTTCCTACGCTGGTGGTGGAATGAATAAATCATTACAGGATGCAGCTCAAAGCCAACTTAACAAACTTCAAAAACGAGAAGTTGAGCGACATCAAGAGGGAGAGAAAGAACGCCAGCTCTTGCTAAGAATGATCAGTACCAAATCCGCAGAAATTTCCGCTATACACCTTGCAATCACCACTGAACTTGAGCGCCAAATCAGTTTAAAAAAACGCCTGGGCTTTTATCAAAAATTACTCGAAAAAGGTGTTTCTACCGTACAAGAAAAAAACGAGCGAGAAAATGATTATTACAACACTTCCACCCAAATAAATATGCAAAAAATTAATTTATTACGTGCACAAGGGGAGAAAATTCAACTTGAGGATGAACTTTCCCATTCCAGTTCAAAAGAAAATCAATATATTACCGACATATACCAGCAAAAAGTCACGCTGCAACAGAAAATAATCAGTGCATCTGCTGTGGTTGAATCCAGGGTTTTAGCTCCCAGAGATGGCATTATAACATCAATGAGCATATTTGAAGGTCAGAGAGTCAGTGCAGGTAAAGTTGCCGCAGTTATTGTACCAGAAAACTCCCACCCATTTATCGAAATGTGGCTCCCACCCTTTGCGTTGCAAGAAGTAAAATTAGGCCAACACGTTATGCTGCGGGTTGAATCATTACCCTGGGAATGGTTTGGCAAAATACACGGTAAGGTCACAACTATAAGTTTAAGCCCTGAATTAATTACGGGTAGCAATCAACGTTTTCGTATACTTATAACCCCAGATGCCACTACACAGATTCTTCCTGCTGGAGTCAAGGTTGAAGCAGATATAATGACTTCGCATCGGAGAATTTGGGAATGGATCTTCTCACCAGTTAAAAATAGCATTCAAAGAATTTTGAATGAGGAATAACAGATGATTTTTTCATGGAAGAAAACACCTCTGACTTTACAATCGGAGACAAATGAGTGTGGATTAGCATGCCTGGTAATGATAGCAGGATATTTCAGAAAAAAAATGGATTTAGCTTCAGCACGTTTAATTCATGAGGCGTCCCGTCATGGAATGACATTGAGAGAACTTGTCGCCGCCTTTGACAGAATTGAAATGACGGCTCGCGCTGCAAGAATCGAGCTTAACGAACTTCGCTTATTATCATACCCAGTCATACTCCATTGGTCATTCAATCACTTTGTAGTACTTGTCAAGATAACTCGACGTGGTGCTATTATTCATGATCCTGCCACTGGCAGAAGAAATATATCATTACGTGAACTTTCTGATAAGTTTACTGGTATAATACTTGAAGCATGGCCCACTGAAAAATTCGATAAAAAACCATTAAAAATGAATGTTAAAACAACTGATCTTTTTCATGGAATCAGGGGGATTCGAACGATTTTCTCAGGTGTTTTGCTGCTATCAGTTTTGTTAGAACTACTGTCGATAGCTGTGCCAGCAGCGTCACAATTTACTATCGACATACTGGTTCGCTCATCAGATCGTGAAGGCATAATTTTAGTGGGATTTGTTGTTATCACTGCGTTACTGATCAAAGGTGCTTTTTCATTGGTAAGAGCTTGGGTATTGATGAATCTTCGCTATACGCTTAGCGTCAAGTGGGCTGAAATGTTCTTTAATAGACTAATTCAATTAACATTAGCATTTTTCGAAAAGCGCCACACCGGGGATATAGCATCGCGTTTTCAATCATTAACGGCCATTCAGGAGGCTTTTACTGCTGATATGGTAGCCTCGATACTCGATGCTATTGTCATCATTATCTCGTTAACTATCATTATTAACTACTCTGCTGTTTTGTCTATGGGGCCAATTTTTGCAGCCACCATTTTCATTGCCATAAAATTGAGCATGTTTTCAGTATACCGGATGAGTAAAATAGAGCATATCACCTCTGAAGCGTTACAATCATCTCATTTCCTCGAAACGGTTAGAGCCATAAGTGCTATAAAGATGCTTAATTTAGCCCCCATCCGTCGACATGAGTGGCTAAATCATGTTGTCAATAGTACTCATGCAGGAAACAAAATATTCAAATTAGATCTTCTGACAAACACTGCAGCAGCTCTTCTCATCGGACTATCGAGTATTTATGTACTAAGTATCGGAGCTGTAGGGCTTGATAATGGGATAACTACAGGAACATTATTAGCGATAATAATTTATTCTGACATGGTCATTTCTCGTACTATTAAAGTCGTCAACGCAATTTCTGACTTCTGTCTGTTATCAATGCATAGTCAACGCTTGACTGATATTGCTGTTTCGCCTATTGAGCAAGCACAAGATAACCCTCACCATCTTAAATTCAATGGAAATGTTATTATAAGGAATTTATCCTTTCGACATTCACCTAATGAGGAAAATATATTTGAAGGTATAAATATTGAGATTATGGATGGGGAGAACATAGCTATTGTAGGACCCTCTGGCTGTGGTAAATCAACGCTCCTTCATGTTATTTCTGGTCTCTACGCCCCTACTGATGGTGAGATTTTTATTAATGGCATTAACACATCACGCATTGGAAAAGAGAACTTTAGAGAAAATGTTTGTTTCGTTATGCAAGATGATAAATTATTAGCGGGCACCATAAAGAAAAACATAACTGGTTTTTCAGAAAACCCAGACGTCGAGCGAATGTTAGAATGTGCAAAATATGCATCGATTGATAAAGAAATTTGCAATTTCTCATTGGGCTATGACTCAATGATTGGCGATATTGGCAGTACCCTCTCAGGTGGACAGCGCCAACGTATTTCTATTGCCAGGGCACTTTACCGGCAACCTAAAATTTTGCTACTTGACGAAGCAACAAGCGATCTTGATATTGAAAACGAAAAAAAAATCACCCTCGCTATTAGTAATCTGTCAATCACACGTATTTTTGTCGCTCATCGCCCTGAAATGGTCAAATCAGCAGACCGCGTGTTTAATCTTCAATTGAAAAAATGGATCAAAAATATTTAATATTTATTTACATATTACACTTGTTGGCAATACCCTATTATATAAATATAAAATCACTCATAAAGAATATGGGGCGGGGCTTGCCCCGCCTGGAGCAACAGGGGTTAGTCGACGATCGGAGTTTTGCTTTTATTCAGCGCAGCCATAAAGGCGTCGTCCAGATGCAGGTGCTGCTTCACCAGCGCAGGCGGGGTCAGCGCCAGCCACTGATTGAGCGACAGATCCGCATAGTAATCGCTTTTGAACAGCTCTAAGAAACGCAGCGGCTTATCGCCGGTATTCTCAATGTAGTGCCCCATGGCAAACGGCACATAGCCGACGTCGCCGGCACGGAAATCAAAGGTGCGTGCCTGGCCGGAAGAGGCAAATACCCCCATGCGCCCCTGACCTTCAAGATAGTACTGCCACTCGTCGTTGTTCGGGTGCCAGTGCAGCTCGCGCATCGCGCCCGGTTCCAGCTCGACCAGCGCGGCGGCAATGGTTTTGGAAATTTTAAAGGTGGAGGAGTCGGTAATCCGCACCGTGCCGCCCTTCAGGGTTATCGGTTTCTGCGCCATCATTCGGTGGCTGAACTGCAGCGTGGAGCGCTTTGCCCCACTCATCGCATCCGCACTCAGCGCGCCGGGAACCTCGCCGGCAAAAATATACTCATCTGACGGCGACGGCAGCCGGTCGAAGGTGCTGGCGGGCACGCCGAAGTTTTTCGCCAGCACCTCCGGGGGAATATGCTTAAACCAGTCGCTAAGCAGGAAAGTGCTGTCCTCATCGAAATTACCGTCATCGAAGGCCAGCAGGAACTCGCAGCCGTCCGGCCCCAGCCCCTGAATTGAGTGCGGCATACCGGGCGGGAAGTACCACAGGTCACCCACGCCAACGTCATCCACAAACCAGCCACCGTCGGTATCCAGCGCGGTAATGCGCGCCCTGCCGTAAGTCATATAGGCCCACTCCCCCTCTTTGTGCCAGTGCAGCTCGCGGATGCCGCCCGCGTTGAGGCGCATGTCCACCCCGGCAATGGTGGTGGAGATCCCCAGCTCACGCTGAGTGACCTGGCGCGTCCAGCCGCCGCTGCCTTTGCGCACATGGGCGTCGCTGAAGGAGAAACGCAGATTGGGCAGGGTCCCGCTATCGGTCGCAGGGGGGTTCACGATATCCGGGTTCTCTGCTTCGCGGATGGGATCGTGCGGGCCAGGATCGGTGCCGCCCATTTTTCCGTTCCACGGCTGGGCGGTAATCTTGTTGTCATGGGCGTGGACGCTGCCTGCTGCCAGGGCCACGGTGCCGCCGGCGGCAAAGGCCATAAAACCACGACGTGTAATAGGCTTCATAATGCTGTTCCTTTTATCAGCTCAAATCAGACCACAATCAGAAGCGGAATAAACCACTCATTGATTAGCCTAAGCGATACTTCGTAACTCGCCAGCAACAGCCGAAGGGGATTAACGCATGAATTGTAAATAGAAATCCATTGAAAAATTTAATTAATCCGCTGAAAAACATCAATAAGATTAACGTTATCTAATTGTTGTTTAGGTTATATTGATGTTAAATATCGCAGCAGCGATTTTTTAGCACAAAACGGCGCTTAAACATCAAGTCTGTTTATCAACATTATGCTGCTGTTGTCATGGCTGGTTACACGCACTGCGCTACGATGCGTCAAGAAAACCCCTCTCGCCGGCCCTAAAATAGCCGGCTCACTCTGACTTCTTTTTACCTTCAACGCGGGCAACTATGAAAATCGATTCGGATATCACTTTTCGTAAGCTGGAGATCTTCATCGCCTTTATGAGCCGTGGCAACCTGGCACGCACCGCAGAAGCGCTGGGGATCAGCAGCGTCAGCGTTCACCGCGCCCTGCACAGCCTGGAAGAGAGCGTGCGCTGCCCGCTATTTATCCATCAGGGACGCAACCTGGTGCCGCTGCCCGCGGCGCAAACCCTGTGGGAATACAGTCAGGAGGCGCTGGATACCCTGTCGCGCGGCGTGGAGGAGACGCGTAAAGCGGCGGGTATCGGCCAGGGGCATATTCGCCTGGGCACGCTCTACTCGCTGACGCTGGAAACCATTCCGAAGCTGATTATGGGGATGAAGCTGCGCCGCCCGGACCTCGAAATGGAGCTGACGATGGGGTCGAATCAGCTGCTCACCACAAAGCTGGAGGATGGCTATCTTGATGCCATTCTGATTGCGGTGACGCCTGGCGAGATCGACTACAGCCGCTTTGAAATGCTGCCGCTGTTCGATGACGATATCTTTCTGGCGGCTCCGGCCGCTTCCGGGCTGGACACCAGCTTCCCCGCCGATCTGCGCGATTTTCGCCAGCAGAAATTTGTCTCGCTGGCGGAAGGATTTGCTACCTGGCAGGGCTTTCAGGAGGCGTTTAACGTTGCCGGATATGAGCCGGATATTGTCACCAGGGTAAACGATATTTTTTCTATGCTGAGCCTGGTGCAGGCGGGTGTCGGCTATACCCTGCTGCCGGGGAGGATGAAAAAAGTGTATGAAAATTCGGTGCAGCTGCTGCCGCTGGCGGAGCCATACCAGATGCGCCAGAACATCGCGATTGTCTTCGAGCGCAACCGCGAGCATGACCCCAACCTGCTGGCGCTGGTGGCGGAAGGCCGCATGTACAGCCGCCAGCGTCAGCAAACTAAGGCTTAATTCGCGCCACCAGGCGGCGGGCCAGCAGCAGCCCGCCCTGCTCCAGCGCTATCGCCTCCCCACGAGATAACGGCCCGCGCGTTAGCCCCGTCAGCACCGCGCCGGGCGGCATCTCAATCGCCAGCCCGACTTCCCGCTCGTTCGCCGCCACCATGGCTTCATGCCAGCGCACGGTACGCGCCATGTTCTGCGCCAGATCGTCGGCGATCTGCTGCGGCTGCCACAGCACGCGGGCGCTGCTGCCGCTGAGATAAGCACAGCGCGGGCGCTGGAGGGTTAACCTGTTGAAGGCGGCCGCCAGCTTAGCCGCCGGAGCGGCCATTAGCGCGCAGTGCGAAGGCACACTCACCGCCAGCCGATGCACTTTCTGCGCCCCGGCGGCCAGCGCTTTGTCTGCTACCTGCGCCATCAGCGCATCGCTACCGGCAATCACCAGCTGCTGCGGCGCGTTGATATTCGCCAGATAACAGCCCGTCTCCAGCAGCGGTTCCAGCTGCTGCTGCTCCAGCCCGACAATGGCCGTCAGGCCGTAGCCCTGCGGATAAGCCTGCTCCATCAGCGCGCCGCGCAGCGACACCAGCCGCAGCGCATCGTCAAACGCCAGCGCCCCGGCAACCACCGCCGCCGGAAACGCACCGATCGACAGGCCGCAGGTGATATCCGCTTCCACCCCCTGCCGCTGCAGCGCGTGCGCATGCGCCACTGCGGTAATCAGCAGGCACAGCTGCACAGCCCGCGTGTGCTGCAGCGCCTGCGCACCGTCAAGCGCTCGGGCATCCTCATGCAATACTTCACTGGCGCGATCCAGCAGCGCATCCCCCTGCGGCAGCTGTTGCAGCATCCCGGGGCGCTGTGGCCCCTGGCCGGGAAAGGTGAACAGCACTTTCATCATGGGCTACTCCACGGCTGAGCGGTGAGGCGCGGGCCAAGGTTGGTTTTCAGCAGAACCTGACCATCGCGCAGCCATTCATTGAGGGCAAAGGCACCGTACGGCGTTTCGACCTGGGTATCGACCCGGCACGGCAGCTGGCTGACAAACGCCTGCCAGCGCCGCAGCTCCGTCTCCGCGGCCGGATGCGGGCAGCGGATCAGCAGGTCGAGATCGCTGGTCGCTGACAGCACCGGCACTTCGGTCGCCAGCGCGTAGCCGACGCTGCCGGTAATGCCCCAGGGCCACCACCAGCGCTGCTGCGCCAGCTGGATCGCCGCCTGCACCGGCTGCTGCGAAACAAACGGCGAGGCCAGCAGCCGCTCCACGCTGCTGAACGCTTCCGGGTTTTGTACATGCTCGATGTCAGCGGCAGCCACCCAACCGGCCGCACGCTCCTCGCGCCGCAGCCCGCGCACGCCAACCGGGACACGCCCGTTCTCATCGCTGTCGCGGCGCACCACCAGCGGCAGCGCGCTGCGCCACTGGCTGCTGACCCAGGCGGGCAGATCGCCCGTCAAAGCCTGCGAGTGGCGGATCCAGACCAGATCGTGGGGCGTATAAGTCATATCAGAGTCCTGCAGTCAGCGTAATAAATAGCGGTAAGGTAATAATACATAACAGCGAACTGATCAGCAGCGTGGCTTCCGCGTCCGGCGAATAGACGCCAAAACGGTTGCCAAATACCACGCCGAAGAAACCCGCCGACAGCGCAATCATCAGAATGCCGGTCACGGCAACACGCCCATGCAGCCCGAACAACAGCACCAGTCCCCATGCGATAAAGGGCTCGATCAGCATGGTGGTAAGGCTGGAGATCACCACGATCCGGCTGAGCTTCAGTTTGCGCGCAGAGAGAATAACGCCGGTCAGAAACAACGCAGCCGCCGTCGCGGACAGCCCGAGAGGATGGATCGCCGCCAGCACCAGGTCCGGCATTTTCAGCTGCACCCCGGACAAGACAACCCCAAGCAGCGGCCCCCAGACTATCGGTTTGGTGACGGAACGCCACATCAGCAGTGGCAGCATCCCTATTCCGCCATGCTGACTATGGCCCGCTGCACGCGCTTTTTCACGCTCAAGGATCAGCAGGCAGAAGGGCGTCATCAGCACCGAGCCGCAGGCAATCGATGCCGCCACCGACAGTGAGGTTGCTGGCCCTGGCCCCAGCACGCTACCGAGGATCGGCAGGCCCAGCGCGGCATAGTTAGGCAGTGCCACGGTGAGCGTCAGCACTGCCGCATCCTGCGGTGACTTATGAAAGTATCGGGTACTAATAAAATAGATCGCGGCATAGGTCACCCACATGGTTAATGCCAGCACCACAATCAGCGGGGACTGCGCAATAATACCCTGCCACGGCGTCTGGACGGTCGCGCCAAATAGCGCAGCGGGCAGGGCGAAATCCATCACAAAGATATTCAGCGTCACGACGTTTTTATTATCAACCATTCCGGCTTTACCCGCATAAAAGCCGAGTAACATGATGACAAAAATAGGGGCAAGAGCATGGATAATAACGTAAGTCATAGCATCACCTGTTAGTTAACGCCGCGCGCAGGCGCGACAATTATTATTGTTTTCAGGCGGGAGTGAGGGCTATTTGCTTGCTGCTCCCGCCCTGCAGGTAGTTATGTTACTTATTGCCGTCAGGTGGCCGTTCACCAGGCCGCGCGCATTCTCTCACGCACCGCTTTCGAGCTGCGGCGATGCTCCGCCTGCAAACGGCACTGCAGACCCGGATCGCGCCGGGCTGCCGTCACGGCATCGTTCAGCGCCTGCTGCACCTGCTTAACGTCAGCCTCATCGGGCGCGTCCGGCTGGCGGATATTCAGCAGCGCTTCCAGCAGCCCCAGCGAGTGGTAATTTTTGATGTCGTAGGCCATCGGTGGAATGGTCTGAGCCAGTTTTTCCAGCGCCGCAACGCTGCGCAGGGTGATACGCGCCGCAGCCTCTTTACCCATCGCGTGGATCTGTACGCCCGGGTCGTTAAAGGCAATCAGCCGGTTGGCCTGATAGCCGTGCGCGAGGAAGGCGCCGGACATCGCCTTGCCGACGATCAGTCCGATGACGATATGCCCGGCGAGACGCGCTTCGGCATAGGCTCCGGCGGCGGCGGCCAGCGCCTGATGTATGCCAAAAGCCTCTTCCCGGCGGCCGTAGGCCTGGCTTGGCACATCAATCACGGCGATAATCAGCCGCTTGCCTGCTTTACCCGCATCCTGCTGCACCGCTTCACTGACCACTTTCGCCAGCGTCCAGCCCTCCAGCAGCCCGACCTCACCGCCCGCCGCTCGCGGATAGTGGTTAGCGGCATCCGGCACCACCGCGATAAAGCGTGCGGCCTCGCCGTTCAGCTCGCCATCCGCAGCCTGTACCGATGGGCAGAGCCCGGGCAGCCGGCTGGCACCGGCGGTGAGCTGTTGCAGCCAGGTTTCGCCGCGTGTGATGGTTTTTTTCATCCTCAATCCTCCCTGCTAAAGAGCTGTGTAATCCGCTGCGCATCCGCCTGCTGGCGGCTGTCGAACTGCGTCAGGCGCGGCAGATACTCCTGCCAGCGCTGCGAACGATGCTGCGCAGGAATGCCTTTTGCCAGCGCTGCGCGCATGGCGTTCTTTACTGCCTGCTGGCCATCCGCTACCAGCGTATCCACCAGCCCGCTGCGCGCGCGCACTTCGCCGCCGGTCATGCTCCAGATAAACGGCCGGTCGCGGGAGTCGTACTCGTCGATCCCCGCCTCCTGCTCTATCACCTGCGGACCATTCAACCCGAGGCGTGCTTCGCGGGTGGCGATCAGCGTGCTGCACAGCCCGGCGGCTATCGACATGCCGCCAAAGCAGCCAACGGTCCCGGCGATGATGCCAATAACCGGGGTGTAACGGCGCAGGTCGACGATTGCCGCATGGATATCTGCAATCGCCGCCAGCCCGAGGTTGGCTTCTTGCAGGCGCACGCCGCCGGTTTCAAAGCACAGTACGGCACGGGTTGGCGTGCCGTTACGGTTATCTTCTGCGGCCAGTTCAAGCGCGGCCGCCATTTTGGCCCCGGACACTTCGCCCATGCTGCCGCCCTGGAAAGCCCCTTCGATGGCGATGGCGACCGCGGGCTGGCCGTCAATGGTGCCCTTTGCCACGACCATGCCATCATCCGCCTGCGGCACGACGCCCTGCGCAGCAAGCCACGGCGACATGACGCCGTCAAACGGGTCGAGCAGTTCGCGGTAGCTGCCCTCATCCAGCAGCAGTCGTGCGCGCTGGCGGGCATTAAGCTCGATAAAACTGCGGTCGTTACGCATCGGCGACCTCCTCAAATACCTGTTCAATGCGGATGCGCGCCACGCCGGGCGTGGCGCCAAAATCGTGGATGGTCATCTGCCCGGCGGGCAGTGCGCCCAGGCTGCTCAGGCGATTAAACAACGCCTGCCAGCGTGCAGCGCTGTTATCCACCGAGGTGGTGACATCGACCTGGAGGAGATCGCTATCACTGGCGATGTACAGCACCTCCATGTCGCCGGAGCCGACCACGCCCGCGAGCGCTCTACCGCTGAGCTGGCGCGAAGCCGGAAATGAAAACGTGAACTGTTGCATAAGAACCTCTGAAAATGTGTTTTCCCTTTGCGGGCGGACCGAAAAAGAGGGTCCGCCCCTACAGCAATCATCTGGCGTTGTAGGGGACGACCTTCTTTTCCGGTCGTCCCGAAGCCATCCGGTCAAGAAACAATGCGGCGGACAGCAGGTCGGCCGCACCTCCGGGTGAGGCATTCAGCGCCAGCATCTTTGCATCCAGCTGCGCCAGCGCCTGCCTTCCGGCGGGTTGATGGCTTCCCCCCGCTGCCAGCACCGCACGGGCGCCCTGCTGCATCGCCGTCAGGCCGTTCATCCCGGCACGCGACAGCACGCAGGTGTCGCTCAGGGAGGTCATGATCGCCATCAGGGCATTCAGCTGCGCTGCGCTGTCATCGGCCCCCTGCTGGCGGCTGTGCCACAGCTGCGGCAGCGCAAGATGGATCACGTGCGGGAATCCGCGCTGCGCCTCTTCCCGCGCGCCCGGTACCTGATAGCGGGCGCTGGCACGCTGCCCTTTGCTGAACTGCTTCGGTGCGGCATCATCCGGCAGCTGCGCCAGTGCGGCGGCGCAGGTGACGATCTGCTGAGCATCCCCCATGCCGCCGCACATCGCCGCCGCACTGACCAGCAGTCCCAGCGCCCAGATCGCTCCGCGATGGGTATTCACCCCGCCCGTTTCCTGCATCATCTGCGCTTCCCCTGCGCGCCCCAGCAGCCCGACGCGCTGACGCAGGGCGATATCCGCCGGGCGCTGCCAGCTGTGCAGCGCCAGCGCATAAAACGTCGGGCGGAGGCTTAAGGCCGAGCGCTCCATCAGCGCCAACGTCAGGTCACGATGTGCGCCGCTGCCGCGCTGGTCCACCAGGCCGGGTTTAGGCGTCAGCCGGGCTTCATCCAGCAGGCAGGCGCTGGCCAGGTCGGCCAGCCGCTGCGCATAATGTTCAGCCGGGGAGGCGGCGAGCTGCCGCTGCAGGCTCATTACCAGCTCCTGAATTTTGCCGGTGGCTGATAGAGACCGCCGGACCATTCAACCAGATCGGCGACGCTGCCCGCCGCCAGCAGCGACCGGCTGGCATCCGTGCGACGAATGCCAAGATCTTCCGGGAAGGCCACTTTGCCCTCGCGCCTGAGCTGCGCGACGCGCTTCGCGTCGGCGCCGAGGCCGATATCGGTGATGCCCGCGACCGCAGCCACCATCGCCCGCCGCTCCTCCAGCGTTTTGGCGCGATAGAGGTAGGCAATGCCCTCTTCGGTCAGCACGTGGGTGACGTCGTCGCCGTAAATCATCACCGGGGCCAGCGGCATACCGGAGGCTTTCGCCACATCCACCGCTTCCAGCTTCTCGACAAAGGTCGGTTTTGCGCCCGCCTGGAAGGTTTCCACCATCTGCACCACCAGCTTGCGGCCGCGTGCCAGCGGGTCGGGTTCATTGATCATCGCCAGCCAGGCAGCCGTGGCATGACGGCGGCCGTGCGGATCGTGCCCCATATTGGGCGCGCCGCCAAAGCCGGAGAGGCGGCCTTTGGTCACCGTCGAGGAGTTAGCCAGCCCATCAATCTGCAACGTGGAGCCAATAAACATATCCGCCGCGTACTGGCCGGCCATCTGGCAGAAAGCACGATTAGAGCGCATCGAGCCATCGGCACCGGTGAAGAACACATCCGGGCGCGCGGCGACGTAGTTTTCCATCCCCAGCTCGCCGCCGAAGCAGTGCACGCTTTCCACCCAGCCACTCTCGATCGCCGGGATCAGCGTAGGGTGTGGGTTTAGCGTCCAGTGACGGCAGATCTTGCCCTTCAGCCCCAGCTGCTCGCCGTAGGTTGGCAGCAGCAGCTCAATGGCGGCGGTGTTAAAGCCGATACCGTGATTGAGCGACTGCACCTGATGCTCGGCATAGATGCCTTTGATCGCCAGCATCGCCATCAGCACGTGTTCCTGCTTAATCAGGCGCGGATCGCGGGTAAACAGCGGTTCAATAAAGAACGGCCTGTCGGCCACCACCACGAAGTCGATCCACGACCCCGGAATATCGACACGCGGCAGGTCGCATTCGTCATCCACCAGTTCGTTGACCTGGGCAATCACGATGCCGTCATGGAAGGCGGCGGCCTCGACCAGCGCCGGAGTGTCTTCGGTGCTCGGCCCGGTATACAAATTGCCCTTACGGTCAGCTTTGAATCCGGCGATCAGTGCCACGTTAGGCGCGAGATCGACATACAGCCGCGAGTAGAGTTCGATGTAGGTGTGGATCGCGCCGATCTCTAACAGGCCATCTTCCAGCAGCTGGGAAATGCGCAGGCTTTGCGTGCCGGAGAATGAGAAGTCGAGCTTGCGGGCAATACCTTTTTCAAAGATATCAAGATGTTCGCTGCGGCCCACGCTCGGCATAATCATATGCAGATCATGGATTTTCTGTGGGTTAACCTCGGCCAGTGAGCGGGAGAGAAAATCCGCCTGCTTCTGGTTATTACCCTCCAGCACCACGCGATCGCCGGGCGCGATAAGTTTTTCCAGCATCGGGATAAGATCGTCGGTGGGCAGGACTTTGTGATTCAGCCCGAGGCTGGCGATACGGCGCTGTTTTTCACGGCGGCGCGTATCCCAGACGCGGGGAGAGGGGGTGGATATCATGCGGTAACCTCCTGTGAGCGCACCCATTACGGGGTGCTTCAGTCTGGCTACGAGTCTGCGCCTGCGGAGGCTCTGCAACAATTACGCGCAAAGCCTGACCGTTAACCGATAAGTAACGTTCAAATAAAGATGATTTAATTCAGCAGGATAAGAAATTTGATTTCGGAGGAGTGTCACAGAAATGGGCATATTGCGGGACGGGTTGACCGTAAAAGAGGGTCAACCCCTACACGTTGAACCTTGCTGCTAACCCTGATGCACCGCGATATAGCGCTGGTAGCGGCTCTCTTTTAAGCGGGTGAGGTCCACCAGCACCAGCCCATCAATACAGTGGTTAAAGTCCGGGTCGCTGCCGAAGTCGATAAACTGAACCCCGCCGGTTTCACACAGCTCGGAATACTGCTTATACAGCGGCGGAATGCCAGTGCCGAGGTTGCTCAGCAGGCGCTTCAGGCGTTTGAGATCCTCAACATAATCATCACCGCTGAACTGCGCCAGCACGTCCGGCAATGATGCCGGGTACGGGCGGCGTGAGGTAGCCAGCGGCAGCGCAGGCGCGAAGTAGAGGCGATAGAATGCCACCAGCAGGTCGCGCGCTGCCAGCGGCAGACCGCCGGAAATTGACACCGGGCCAAACAGATAACGGTATTGCGGATATTTCGCCAGGTAAGCACCAATGCCCATCCACAGATAGTCGAGGCCGCGTTTGCCCCAGTAGGCCGGCTGAATAAAGCTGCGCCCCAGCTCGATCCCCTGCATCAGAACGGGGTTCATCTGGTGGTCATAATGAAACAGGCTGTGGCTGTAGATCCCCTCAAAGCCTTTGCGCTCGAACTGCTCGGCGGTCGGGATAAAGCGATAGGCCCCGACGATGTCCAGCGCCTCTGCATCCCACAGGATCAGGTGGTAATAATCGTCGTCGTAATCGTCAAGGTCGCGCCGCGTGCCGCTGCCCTCGCCCACCGCGCGAAAGGCAATTTCCCGCAGCCGCCCCAGCTCGCGCAGGATCGGGACATAATCTTCGCCGTGGCGGCGATAAAGGTAAATCATCTTGCCGTCCGGCAGCTGGCCGAGCACTTCACATCCGGCCAGCGCGCGTTTCAGCACCGCCCGATCTTCCGCACGCGCTATCGCCGCTTCGGTCTGGAACAGGGCAGACTTGCCCTGCGCAATACGGTAGAGATGACGCCGGAAGCGCGCCGCCAGCTCTTTCGCCGGGGTACGGCCATCGTGCCAGCTGGCGAAGGGAATGCGCTTGCCCACCTTGAGCTTTAACCGCGCACCGCGATTGACGAACATCTCGCGTACCAGCAGCAGCATCGACAGCGGCTGGTAAATTTTTGACGTAAGGTAGAAAAGCGCGCTGTTGCGGCCGCTGACGTGGATCGGCACGATCGGTGCGCGGTAGCGGGCGGCGATGCGCAGGAAGCCGTGGCTCCACTGGCTGTCTTTTACCCCCTTGCTGCCGAAGCGCGACACTTCACCCGCCGGGAAGAAGATCAGCACGCCCTGGCTTTCCAGCTGCTCCTGCATCTGTTCGACCTGCTGGCGGCTGGTGCGGTTGCCCATATTGTCCACCAGCACCATCAGGCTGCTGAGGGATGCGAGACAGTTCAGCAGACGGTTAGTGACGATTTTCACATCGCGCCGCACCTGCGACACCGCGTGCAGCAGCGCCAGGCCATCCAGGGTACCGAGCGGATGATTAGCGACGACCACCACCGGCCCATGACTGGGGATTTGCTCCAGGTCGCGCTCGCTCAGCTCGCAGCTGACGTCGAGGTATTCCAGCACCTGCTCCACCATGTCCAGCCCTTTCAGGTGGCGATTTCGCTGATTGAACTGCTGGAACTCTTTTTCACGCAGCAGGCGGCGCAGCAGGCTTTTCTGCCACGATGGCGTCTGATGGCCAGGGCTGAGGTCGTCTAAAACACTTTCAACAGTAAACACAGGCTTATCTCCGGGTGTTTTAGCCGCACACTAACCAGCCCGGATGACGATGATGTGTCAGTGAAATGACAGCTGCAATATTCTGTAAATTTACCGATGGCGCAAAGCAGGGAGGCGGTGGGAGATAACGGTAAAACGGGTTGGCCGATTGTAGGGGCTGGGCATGCCCAGCCCGGATTATTCGTCGAGCTGTAACGGCGGCAGCTGCGAAAAAACGCTGAGCAATCCGCTGCTCCACAGCTGGCGGATCTGAGAAAAATAGGGGTGCTTTTCGGTGATGTGGTACTGCTGCATGCTGCTGAAGCTGTCGGTGGGATAGACCATCACATCCAGCGGCAGGCCGACGGAGATATTACTCGCCAGCGTCGAATCCATCGAAATCAGCGCGCACTGCATCGCCTGGTCCAGCGCGGTGTCATAGCGCAGCACCCGGTCGATAATCGGCTTGCCGTATTTGCTTTCGCCTATCTGGAAATAGGGGGTATCGGTACTGGCTTCAATGAAGTTGCCCTGCGGATAGATCTGGAACAGCCGCGGCTCTTCACCCTTAATCTGCCCGCCGAGCATCAGCGTACCGCCAAACTCCTCGCCGTCACGCTTGATCACCGTACGCAGCGTGTCCCCGACCAGCAGTGCCACATCGTACATATTGGTGCAGCTCATCAGGTTAGGCTGTTTACCATCTTCACAGCCGCGCCGCAGCAGGCTCAGCGCGCTCTGGGTGGTGGCGAGGTTGCCCGCGCTTTGCAGCACCAGCGTGCGCTCGTCATCCTGCTGAAAAACATGGAGCTTACGGAACGAGGAGATATGATCCACGCCCGCGTTGGTCCGGGAGTCGGAAACGAAAATCATCCCTGACGATAAGCGCATTGCCACACAATAGGTCATAGTTTGCCCGATCAAAAATTACTGCTGCGAGAACACCAGTTGTACCGCAGCCACGGCCTGCATATCTTCACTGCCGCCGCCCAGGCGCATGCCGCGCACCGGACAGGCATCAAGATAATCCACACCGACAGCCAGCTTGAGATGCTGCCGGGTGCTGCGGGTATTATTGGTAATATCGAAACTGTGCCAGCTGCCGTCGAGCCACACTTCCACCCATGCATGGGTCGCCACATGTTCCACATTTTCAGTATACAGATAGCCGCTAACATAACGAGCGGGGATGTGCAGACTGCGACAGCAGGCTAAAAATACGTGACTGTGGTCCTGACAAACGCCACTTCCGGCGGCAAAAACTTTGGCGGCGGTATCGGTCACCAGCGTGCTGCCGGGCTGATACGGCATCTTCAGCAGCAGCTCGCCCATCAGGCGTTCGAGGCTGGCGAGCGGCGCTTCTTCACGGTAATAGCGGCGGGCGAAATCGCGGATAGCCATATCAGGCTGCGTCAGCGGCGTGATACGCAGGAACACCAGCGGCGACAGCACGCAGTCCGGATCCGGCGAGCTGTCCTCTTCATCAAGAATATCGACCACGCCGCGCGCGGCGATCTCTATCTCCTGATGCGGGCGGTCAAGCGTCAGTACGTGCATCACATTGCCCCAGGCATCGGTGGTGCAGATCGCCTGCTCCGGCAGGAGGAGATCCCACGAGATAATGTGCTGATGGACAGAGTCCTGCGGCGTCAGGCGCAGATACTGCGTGCTCTGGCGCACCAGACTCTGGTAGCTGAAACAGGTTTTATGCTCAATATTCAGCTTCATGTTATTTCGCCTCCAGATAGGTTTGGTGAATGCTGTCGGCAATCGCCGCCAGCTCTGCCAGAAAACGTTGCAGCCAGGCGTGCAGCCCGTCCGTCATCAGAGATTCCCAGCTACTAAAGCGCAGCTGCGCATGCAGCACCGTGAGCAGGTAACGCGGACGATCTTCACCGCTGCTGCCGATCAGATTGAGCTGATTCGCGATCTCTTCGACGCAGGATCGCAGCGATCGCGGGCTCTCTTCGCGCAGGATCAACATCTCATTGACGTTATCCGCCGCCATCTGCTGTTTGTAGATAGTGTGATAAGCCTCGCGCGCCGAGACCGAGCGCAGCAGGGTATCCAGCCGGTAATACTCACGCACCGTGTCGTCATCTTCATCGGTCAGATGCTGGTAGACGTCGAGCAGCCTGGCGGTGCAGTCGGCGCGCTCCAGCAGCGTGCCGAGGCGAATAAAGCTCATCGCATCGCCGCGCATCAGGGTGCCGAACATGGCGCCACGGAACAGGTGTGAGCGCTCTTTCACCCAGTCGAAGAAGGCATCCGCCCCACCGTTGCTAACGCCGTTGCGCCGCAGCTTGCGCAGTTCGATCCAGCTGGAGTTGATGCTCTCCCACACTTCCGATGAGAGGCTGCCGCGCACCGCATGCGCGTTATTCCACGCCGCCTGCCAGCAGTTATAGATGCTGCCGGGATTGCGCTCGTCGAGGGCAAAAAAGTTGAACAGCTCCGGCATCGCCAGCCGATCGTTGACTGACCAGTACAGGTCACTGGTGTTGGTGAGGTTCAGCGGGACGCGCAGCTCATTGTTGTGGCTGCCGCGCACCGGCATCAGGGAGAGCCGATTGGTGACGTCGAGCACCCTGGCAATATTTTCCGCGCGCTCTAAATAGCGCGCCATCCAGTACAGGCCACTGGCCGTGCGGCTTAGCATGCGTCATCCTCCAGAACCCAGGTGTCCTTGGTCCCACCGCCCTGCGAGGAGTTAACCACCAGCGAGCCTTCGTTCAGCGCCACGCGGGTCAGCCCACCGGGCACCAGCCGAATATCGGCGCCGCTGAGGGCAAACGGACGCAGGTCAATATGGCGCGGGGCCAGCCCCTGTTCGACAAAGGTCGGGCAGGTAGAGAGCGCCAGCGTATTCTGTGCAATATAGTTCTGCGGTTTGGCTTTCAGCAGCGCGCGGAACTCCTCCAACTGCTGTTTACTGGCAACGGGGCCGATCAGCATACCGTAGCCGCCGGCACCGTGGACCTCTTTCACCACCAGCTGCTCAAGGTTTGCCAGCACCCACGACAGATCCTCCGGGCGGCGGCATTGCCAGGTCGGCACATTGTTGAGGATCGGATCTTCGTTAAGGTAGTAGCGGATCATCTCCGGCACGTAAGGGTAGATCGACTTGTCGTCCGCCACCCCGGTGCCGATAGCATTTGCCAGCACCACGTTGCCGGAACGGTACACCGACAGCAGGCCCGGCACGCCAAGCATTGAGTCCGGGCGGAACGCCAGCGGGTCGAGGAAGGCATCGTCGACGCGGCGATAAATCACATCGATTTTGCACGGCCCGGCGGTGGTACGCATCAGCACTGCGCCATCTTTAACAAACAGATCGGCGCTCTCAACCAGTTCCACCCCCATCTGCTGGGCAAGGAAGCTATGTTCAAAGTAGGCGCTGTTAAAGCGCCCGGGGGTTAAAACCACCACCACCGGGTCGTTAACCGGGGAACTTTCTCGCAGGGTTTGCAGCAGCAGCGACGGGTAGCGCTCAACCGGGGCAATACGCTGGTCGGCGAACAGCTCCGGGTAGAGGCGCATCATCATCTTGCGGTTCTCCAGCATGTAGGAGACGCCGGACGGGGTGCGCAGGTTATCTTCCAGCACGTAATATTCGCCGTCGTTGTTGCGCACCATATCGACGCCGATAATGTGGGCATACAGGTCGCGGTGCAGGTTGATGCCCTGCATGCAGGGCTGATACTGATCGTTGACCAGCACCTGCTCGGCGGGAATCAGGCCCGCTTTGAGGATATGCTGCTGGTGATAGATATCATGCAGAAAAGCGTTCAGGGCCTGCACGCGCTGGCGGATGCCTTTATCCAGCATCGCCCATTCACTGGCCGGAATAATGCGCGGAACGCTGTCGAAGGGGATCAGCCGTTCGGCTCCGCCGTCTTCACCATAAACGTTAAAGGTGATCCCAAGGCGGTGAAACAGCAGTTCCGCCTCTTCGCGCTTGCGCGCAATCGCCTGCTGGTCGGCCTGCTGTAGCCATTGCCAGTATTCCCGGTAGTGCCGACGATAGTGTCCATCGCTCAGCAACATTTCATCATAAAAGTGTGACGCTATTTCATAGCTTTGATTCATGATTTCCCTACCGCTGTCTGTGAACCTGTGATGAGATCTGCACAAAGTGTGCCAGAGTCAGGCGTGGCGTCCTGAGCCGCACGGCATGCGGATCGACAACAGGCGAAAGCTTTTCCTGGCAACTGGGGAAGCGAAACGCGGCGGCAGACTGCACCAATAAAGTGCAGCCCGCTGCGCTAAAGAAGAGGTGAAACTATTGTGCGGCCAGCGGGTGCCAGACTTCGGTCAGTGCGCCTACCCCACCGGTGATCGGGTCGGCTTGCGGCATCACCACGCGTTTTATTTCAAGCATAGACTGTTCCATTAAGGCCTGCTCGTCACGCAGCGTCCGCGGTACAACGCCTGGGGGATACGCCCCCACCGCGAGGAAATCATCGCTGGCGGCGATCTGCTGGTGCCCTACCCCGGCCGGGATCAACACCGCATCCCCGGCGTACACCGTGACCATTCTTCCGCTCTCGCCGCCAAACAGGATCTCGGCCCAGCCGCAGGTAATCCCCAGCAGTTCATGGGTGTTCGGGTGATAATGGGTGTAGGGGAAAACCGGCGCTTGCCAGCTGACCGGCCAGCCGTGCGCGGCAAACTCGGCTTTAAACCACGCGCTCATATCCTCGTCGGTTTCATCAGGAATGACCTGCGGATAAATGATCAGCGGCAAAGGATTATTGGGGACGCCCTGGGAAGGTTGCGACAGCATCAGATGTCGCGGGTTGGTGGATGCGCCCGCAGCAAAAGTTCCGGCAGCAAACGACATCAGCAACATCACACTGCGAGAGTCAGACAGCATAACAGGCTCCTGTGGCTTCAAAAACGGTGTTGAATGATTGTTAAATTAAGTGTGGCACCGTTTAGCCAGCTTGCAATGTTTCCTGCACGCGAGAGATCACATAACACATTAATTTAATTGGACATAAGCCAAATTCATGCTGTTGTCATACCCGCACAATAACTTTCACTTTTTTACCACTGCCTGTGATAAAATTAAATATTGCTCAGTGACACTATCACTATTAACAATCATCATCACTGGCAATTATTTTTTACAAACGCTCATTTACTGATATTTCCAGAAATATCGAATTATCAGTTAATATGGATTTTGCCCTCGCATAATAAAGATCCTGGCCATGATAATATCCAGGACGCTTTATCCGGCGGTCACATGGACAACTCTGATACAAGATCACTATGACTCCTTATTGTATTATCCATCACTGGTATGTCGACTTCTCGGTCGGGACGCTTACCCACAAAAATACGGGTGAGCAACGGCGTCTGGGCGAGTTTCAGGTCAGGCTCCTGCAGGTGCTGGCAGAGCACGCCGGAGAAATACTGTCACGCGATGAGCTGAATCAGCTGGTGTGGGAAAGGCGCGTTATTGGCAATAACAGTTTACCTAATGCGATTCATGCCCTGCGCGTGGCGCTGGAAGATGACGGTAAACAGCAAAAGATTATTAAAACCATTCCTAAAAAGGGCTACATCCTCGAAAAGGAATATTGTCAGTTCGTCCCGGTACCTGAACTGGATGACGTTGAAGAGAACCCCTTTTTCAACCGGCTACCCACGCAAAGCATCGCCCCTGAAGCCCCCGCCACCGACAGCCAGCTGCTGGACAACCCGCCAGCTGTGGTCACCAGCGATCGGGCATCCTTCTGGCGCTGGCTGGTACCGATGCAGGCGCTCGTGCTGCTGGTGATTCTGGCATGGATTGTCTGGCCGTACGTTACGCCACCGGCACAGCAGTTAAAGAGGAATGACGCGACGGTTTACAGCAACATTCGCTTGCAGGAGCTGGTGACCAGAGGGGAGCCTTCCGCCGGCATTGAGCTGAACAAGCAGCTTGGTCCCACCCTGTTTATGCTGAATCAACATCTGAAAAATCAGGATGTGACCATGGACGTGGTGTATGCCTTTGACGGCACGTCGCTAAATTACACGCTGACGCTTAAAAACGCCTGCGGGCAAAAACAGCTGGCGATGAAAGTACTGAACTGGCGTACCAACAGCAATGTGCTGAGCGCGCTGATCTACCGGGAAACTGAGAGAAAATTTAATGAAATGGCGAACTGCGTCAATTAGTTTACTGCTGGTCAGCGCAGCGCTACTGCTGGGCGCGCTGCTGATGAAGCCCCTGCAGGGCAGCAGCAGCGCTGAATTTGTGCCAGCGCTAAACCGGGAAGATGTGCAGCTGGGTTATTACGACCTGCTGTCGCGCCAGCGTGAGCTGTACGATCCGCACTTCGCGCAGCATGAGGGTAAAACCACTCTGATGCTCACCAGCCCGGATGACAGCCAGTTTATGATTAAGGTCAATTTGCAGCAGCTGGCCAGCGGTCCTGAGGGTATGACCTTCATTTATCAGCCCCTCTACTATGCTGATACGGGCGAAGCGCGGATCATCAAGAGTATTCTCGGCCCCGGTGGGCAAAACCGGGTGCAGTTTAACGACCTGCGCTTCAGCGACCGCCGCCTGATTGTCTTCCCATCAGGACAGATTTTAAACGTTACGGCAGGTTAAAGCGCGCCTGCCAGTTTGCCAGTGTATTAGGCAGCGTTTTTTTGTCCTGCTCGGTGGTGACATAGTGCTGGCTGACCTTGTTGCCCGCTTCAGGATCGACGCGTAGCGCCCAGATTTTCCCCTGCGGGGTGGTCATGATCATCGCCGCCTGACGGTCAGCCCGACCTTTCATCCACATCGTCACCACTCTGGCACCCAGATCGTCGAGGTCCTTTTCGTGATTAAAGGCGGTGGCGGTATCAACATACTTCTGATAATCCTTACCGACCAGCTGACGAAATTTCTCATCGGTCTGCTGGTCGGGCAGGATGCCAAGGCTCAGTAACGTGGCGGACGGGCGCGGATCGTGGTCACTTTTCACATAATCGCCATCGATGGTCATTCCTCCCGGCATCAGCAGCTTGCAGCTGTTCTTGCTGTCGCTGCGCACCTTGATTTTGCCATCGTGTAGGGGGATCAGCACAACGGTACAATCGCCGCCCCAGGCAATGCTATCGGTGAATCCTACCCCGGAATAGAGGCGCACATCGCCGCGTAACGCGCTCTCATAGACGCCCGCCTGAACGCTGGCATCCATGCGAAACTCCCAGCCGGAGAGTTTACCGATCAGCAATTTTCCACTATTGCCATGAGCGGCCGATGCGTTCCACCAGGTCCCCTGCCAGTCAAAATCCTGGCCGGTGCCGTGCAGAACCCCCAGCATATACAGGTAGGCTCCGCGCAGGCAGCCCTCGCTGCTGCAGGCATCAGGTGCATGGTGCATGGGGGCAATCAGTTGCTGCGCATGCTGCGGGTCCTGCTTCACCTGAGTGTAAAAATCCTCGTTATAAACACTGTCGAGCCACAACAGTTGCGGGCTGCTGCATACCGTCTGGTCGGCAGTTCCTTTTATACGCGTGCAGTCGTAGGCACTCGCGGGTACAGCCCAAACCATGGCGAGTGTGAAAAAGGTAAGGATAAAGATCTTTTTAAACATCATGTTATAACCCATTGTTCCATCATCCGTAGACCTGATGCTGCGGGGCCAGGATTCTACACGCAAATCAGCCAGCAGGCTACATTATAACCAGCCAACTGTTATAGCTTAATAGCAGTAAACTGTGTCTGCTGCTATGGGTTAAGAGATGTTTTAATTGCACTCTGCCAGGACTTTTACCCTGAGGTACATGATGGAAGAAGTAAAACAGATACTGCTGCGCGAGATCGACAGTTTGAACCGTGCAGAGCAGCGTGATAACAAGCCGCGCTTCAGCTTTCAGTTTTTGAAAAAGCATCCCGGCCTGTGGGCCTCAATGTATGGCTGCTACGTGCTGACCGTGGCGCTGATTTTTACCACCGATTTTCTCGGCTGGCCCGCCTTCTGGGGCGCGACCATTTTTATCCTGCTGATGAGCGGCCTGATGCTGATGGATGTGAATCCGAAGTACCGCTTTGAAGATATCGACGCGCTAGACCTGCGCGTCTGCTACAACGGTGAATGGTATTACGTGCGTACTCTGTCAGACCAGGCGGTGAGCGATATCCTGCACAGCGAAAACGTGCCGGATAAGGTGAAACAGGGGATTAATAAGCTGCTATCCCTGAAGGGTGAAGTCGACTTTTACGACGTATTCCACCTGACCTGGGGCCATCAAAGCGCGGCAGCGGTGTAAATGTACTGCTCCGAAGGGGCGTGGCATGCCGCGCCCGCGGATGGCTTTGCCTACAGCAGATCGGCGATCAGTTCGCCGAGGGTTTGGACTGCTGCTTCCTGCGCCCCATTCCACCAGGCCGTGTTGAAACGGAAATAGTTGGCGTACTGCTCGCTGGAGGAGAACATCTTCCCCGGCGCGATGCTTATCTTCTGCTGCAGCGCGCGATAATAGAGATCGGTGGTGTTGACCTGCTTCGGCAGCTCTATCCACAGAAAGTAGCCGCCGCGCGAATCATTAATCTGCGCCCCCGCCGGCAGATAGCGTTTCAGCGCCTGGCGCGCCAGGTTTTTGCGCTGTTCCAGTATCTGGCGCAGCCCGCGCAGATGGCGGTCATAGCTGTGGGTGCCAAGATAGGTGGCGAGCGCCTGCTGCATTGGGGCACTGGTGGAGAGCGTGCTCATCAGCTGTAAGCGCTGAATACGCTGCGCGTGCTGGCCAGCCGCCACCCAGCCAACGCGAAATCCAGCCACCAGATTCTTCGAAAACGACGAGCAGTGCAGCACGTTATTTTGTCGATCAAAGGCCTTGGCCGGCAGCGGCTTTTCACGCCCGCTATAGAGTTCGCTGTAGACATCATCCTCAATCAGCACCACGTTGTGCTGCGCCAGCAGTTCAACCAGCTGCTGTTTCTTCTCGCGGCTCAGCGTGCAGCCCACCGGGTTCTGCTGGCTGGTCATCATCCACAGCGCTTTGATCGGCCAGCGCTGAAGCGCGCGGCTCAGCTCATCCAGGTCGATCCCGCTTTGCGGATCGGTGGCAATTGCCACGCTTTTCAGCTTCAGGCGTTCTATAGCCTGCAGCGCACCGTAAAATGACGGGTTTTCAATCGCCACCCAGTCGCCCGGTTCGGTCACTGCCTGCAGGCTGAGATTGAGTGCTTCCATCGCGCCATTGGTGATGACGATCTCATCCGGCGAAACCTGTATCCCCTGCAGGGCATAGCGCTGCGCCAGCATTTTGCGCAGCGCTTCATTACCGGGCGGCAGGTTATGCAGGGCATCTACCGCTTTCATGCTGTGGGAGACGGTGGTCAATGCACGCATCAGCTGGCGCTGGGGAAACAGCTCAGGGTCGGGAAACGCGGAACCGAAGGGGATAATATCCGGGTCGCGGCAGGCTTGTAACACATCGAAAATAAAGGCGTTGATATCCACCGACTCGGCCAGCTGCACTTTCTGGTGGCTCATCGGCTGGCGCAGGAATTCAGCGCGTGGGGCAACATAATAGCCCGACTGCGGACGCGACTGGATGCGCCCCTGACTTTCCAACACCTGGTAAGCATGCATCACGGTCATCAGGCTCATGCCGCTGAGGTTCACCTGCTCACGCAGCGAGGGCAATTTTTCCCCGGGCAGCCAGATTTCCGTCTCGATTTGCTGGCTGATTTGCTCAACCAGCTGTTCATATTTTGCCACGACTGTTACAGGCCATTTTAAGCGAATGGGGAACTATTATACCCCATACTCGCTAAACGGCGTCAGAGAGCGGTGCCACTACGCTCAGCTTTGGGGCGTTGGCCACCGGTGCTTCGACCCCTTCGCGCTCGACAAAATGTTTGAGATCCGGCACTTGATCCGGCGGAACAGGGCGACCCAGCAGGTATCCTTGCAGAGTGTTACAGCCCAACCCGGTCAGGAACTGCTGCTGCTCGGCGGTTTCCACTCCTTCGGCAACCACTTTCAGATTCAGGGTCTGTGCCAGGGCAACAATGGCGGTGACGATGGTGGCATCTTCCGTCTGCGCCTGCAGCTCATTGACAAAGGCACGGTCAATTTTCAACTCGCTGGCCGGCAGGCGCTTCAGGTACAGCAGGCTGGAGTAGCCGGTGCCGAAGTCGTCAATTGAGGCTTTCACCCCCAGCTCGGTCAGCTCGGTCAGAATGCGCACGCTCTCATCCGGGTCGCGCATGGCGGTGGTTTCCGTGACTTCCAGCGTCAGCAATTCCGGTGGGATGCGGTGCGTTTCCAGCGCATTGACCACCGTTTCCACCAGCCCTGCCTGCTCGAACTGCAGGGCGGAGAGGTTGACGGCCACCGACCAGTCGGTATTACCCTGCAGATGCCACTCGCGCAGCTGGCGACAGGCTTCATTAATGACCCAGTTGCCCATGGTAACGATCAGCCCGGTTTTCTCTGCCAGCGGCAGGAAGACGTCTGGCGCCAGCAGGCCACGCCGTGGATGCTGCCAGCGCAGCAGCGCTTCAAAGCCAATAATCGGCCCGCGTGGCGCACAGAACTTCGGTTGATAGAACAGACGCAGTTCGTTGTTATCCTTTGCCAGCCACAGGTCATTGATCAGCTGTAGCTGGTTCTGTGCGATGATGTTCATCGACGGCTGGAAAAAGCTGTGACCGTTGCGTCCGTTGTTTTTGGTGTGATACATCGCGGCATCGGCGTTAAACATCAGTTCACGCTCATCTATGCCGTCGCCCGGAAACACTGCGATACCAATACTGAGCGATACCACCAGCTCGTAGCGGGAAATATCAAACGGCCGCTCCACGGCTTTCACCAACGCATCCGCCACGGTAGCGGCATCGTTGGGATCCTCAATTTCAATCAGCAGCACAAATTCGTCACCGCCGAGGCGCGCCAGGGTGTGATGCCCCTGCACGATCTCTTTCATGCGTTCGGTCACGGCGATTAACAGGCTGTCGCCAATATGGTGGCCAAAGGCGTCATTGACCGCTTTAAAGCCGTCGAGATCCATAAACATCAGGGCGAATTTGGAGTTCTCGCGTGAAGCTTTATTGATCGCCTGGTCGAGGCGATCCTCCAACAGAATGCGGTTTGGCAGGCGGGTCAGGTTGTCGTGCAGCGCCAGCTGCGCCAGTTCGCGGTTGGCTTCCGCCAGCGAAGACGCCAGCACCGAGGTGCGGGCCTGCAGGCGCGCATCCAGCATCGACACCAGCAGCGTAATGCCGAGAATAGCCAGCGTCACCACCACCACCAGGATCGCCAGCCAGCTGCTGTTCACGCCAAGATGGGTGGCATGACTGCTGGCCGGGAAGCTGGCCGCCGCCATGCCGGTGTAGTGCATCCCGGCGATAGCAATCCCCATAATTAATGCCGCGCCGCTGCGCATCAGCGCCAGTCTGCCGGTGCCCCGGCGCAGATGGAATGCCAGCCACAGCGCGGCGCCGGAGGCACCCAGTGCGATCGCTACCGATAGCCAGATCCAGCGCCAGTCCCAGACAATCCCGGGGTTTACCATCAGCGCCGCCATGCCGGTGTAGTGCATCGCTACCACGCCGCTGCCCATCACAATCGCCCCGCCGCACAGCCGGTACCACGGCAGCTCACCGTAGCAGACGATCCACAGCGCAAAAATCGATGCGGCCACGGCGATCACCATCGACAACACCGTCAGGCTGACGCTATAGCTCATCACCATCGGCAGGCTCATCGCCAGCATGCCGATAAAGTGCATTGACCAGATCCCTACGCCCATGGCGAAGCCGCCACCGAGCAGCCAGACCAGCGCCACCTTGCCCGTTGAAGTTGCCACGCGCCCCGCCATATCCAGCGCGGTATAGGAGGCGAGGAACGCAACAATAAAAGAGACGATAACCAGTAATTGATCGTACGAACTCATGAGCATATGACAATCCCGACTGCTGTAGCCATTTTTGACTTTGTGTGTAAGTTACCCGGGGCCATTAAATTAATGGCCAGGCTGATGCTTAATTTATCGGCATAAACGCCCGGGTCTTTAGTACTGCCCTGGAAAGAGAAAAACTGAAGAAGTGCGGTTAAGGGGTAATCTGATATATCCCTATAATTTATATCGTTTAGTAAAACTCCGCTCTGCTGCTGAGAACATAGCATTGAGGCCAGTCATTCACCTAGACTCTCTTAGGATTATTCTTGAAAATTTTACCAGCCCAGTACCCGCGCGGGCTGCCAGCGCCTCACTTTAAAGCGTCAGACACATAAATAATATTTTCCGTTTCGCTTCACAGGCTTTCTCAGCCTGATCTATAGTAAGAGAAACTTGTGTTAACTTATTCATTCAAATAACAGATTGTTCCTCGCGTTATATTTTACCCACTAAAGGGTTTTTATTATTTATCCCGTTGCGCTTAGCCCTGCTAACGTCAATATTCCACCAGGCGAAAAAGCACGTTCATCTCTCTAATCAGTAAGGAATGGTTATGAAAATGAAGCTTTTTCTGCTGGGCTGCAGCCTGAGCTTTGGCGTCGTCAGTTCGGGATTCGCCGCCACCACGACAGGGACTATCGCGGCCAGACTGGTATTAACCACCGGCTGCCTGGTGAACGGTCAATCCGCCACCTCCGCCGTCAACTTTGGTACCCTCGACTTTGGTAGCAGCGCGGCGACGTTTGATACGCTGAATGCCACCCTGGTCGGTTCACTGGGTAACGGCATCTTCGTTCGCTGCACCACCGGGCAAACCTACAACGTCCAGCTCACCAGCAGCAACGCCGCCCCCGCCACCGTTTACGGGACGGTCACGGCGCAGCCGCGCTATCTGGTCAGCGCCACCAATGCCACCCAGGGTGTCGCTTACACGCTGTACGGCACCACCTCTTACACCACGCCGATTGCTAACAACACCAACCTGACCAATACCGGCACTGCCGACCCGGTCAACGGGGACAACTATCCGATTTATGGTCGGATTGCTGGCGGTGGCTATAACGCCGCTATTCCGGCTGGTACCTACACGGACACGATTAACGTCGCAGTGAATTACTGATTGCGGCAGCAAGGGAAGAGATGGTGTGGAAGCTGGTTCAAGGACTGGCGGGCGACGCTCGTCCGCTCATTCTCGTGCTGCTGGTTTACAGCGGTTGCGCAGCGTCATTGCCCACGCAAACCTTCCAGGTTACCGCTTCGATCGTTAACGGCTGCGTGGTCTCCGGCACCAATACCGGCGTGTTTGGCACGCTCGATTTCGGTACGCAGCCCGGCGTGGGGAGCGCCACGGCGAATGCTGCCTACGTGCAGAGCTCAACCATTGCCCTGGCCTGCACGCCGGGAACCACGCTCAGTATGAGCATCGACGGCGGCAGTAATTACACCACCACCCGCAATCTGAAGGTGGCTAACAATAGCAACCTGGTGGCGTACAACCTCTACACCAACGCCAGCCATACCACGGCGATCCCGGTGAATCAGAACGTGGCACTGACTTACAGCAATGCTAACAACATTACGCTGCCAATCTACGGGCAGCTTCAGCTGAGCGGCGTCAACCGCGCCGGGACCTACAGCGATACGCTGACGGTCACGTTGAGCTGGTAACAGCAGGGAAAAAAGGAGAAGTGATGACCAAATTCGCGCTTACAGGGCCGCTGCTGGCACTGTTACTGGGTGTTGTGTCCCCTACTGCCAGCGCCGGGAATTCCGTGCTGATTTGGCCGATCGACCCGAAGATCGCGCCGCAGGAGAAAGCCAGCGAACTGTGGCTGGAGAACCGGGGCGAGAGCACCACGCTGATGCAGGTCAGGGTGTTCAGCTGGCAGCAGATCAATGGCCAGGAGCAGTACCAGACTCAGCAGCAGGTGCTGGCCAGCCCGCCGCTGGTGAGGATTGAGCCAGGCAAGCGCCAGATGGTGCGCCTGATTAAGCAGACGCCGCCAGCGGGTGGCAAAGAGGCCGCCTACCGCGTGCTGCTGGATGAGATCCCGACCCCGCAGCAGGCGGGCGATAATCAGGCCGGGCTAAATTTCCAGATGCGCTATTCGGTGCCGCTCTTTGTCTATGGCGACGGGCTGACGCCGGAGAGCGCGCGCCCGCAGCTGAGCTGGCGCCTGGTGAATCAGGGCGGCAAGCAGGCGCTGGAGATCACCAATCGTGGCAGCGGTCATGCCCGCCTCAGCAACGTCTCGCTCGGCGGTCGCAGCCTCTCCAGCAGCCTGTTCGGCTATGTGCTGGCCGATGCCAGCAACACATTCCCGCTCAGCGTGCCGGTTTCCGGCGGGGCTGAGCTGAGCGCCGAGCTGGAGCATAAACAGAGTTGGCGTAGTACCCGCTCAGCACCATAGTCGATGAGCAGATGCCGTCGGGTGCCGGGCCGGCACTGCACACTGGCCGTTACTGGCCTGTTAAGCTGCCTGTCACCGCTGACCGGCAGCGCGGAAACCTATAGCTCGCTGCCGCCCCCGCCGAGCGCCGCTGCCAGCCAGCAGCAGCAAAATTATATGCTGGGGCTGGTGGTCAATGGCGAGGAGAGAGACCAGGTGGTGCCGGTGCAGTTTCAAAACGGCCACTATCTGCTGCGCGCCGCCGACCTGCAGCGGGCGGGTATTCCGACTGCGCGCATCACCGCCTCGATTATCGATGTTTCCGCTATGGATCAGGTGCAGGCGGAGTACGATCGCCAGCGGCAACGCATTCTGCTGACGGTGCCGTCCGAATGGCTGCCAAAGCAGACCTTTGGGGGTGCCGCGCAAAACGGCCCGCGCTATCCCGGTCGCAGCAGCAACGGCCTGCTGTTTAACTACGATGTTTACGCCAGCCAGACCACCGACGGCGGTACCCGCATGTCTGCCTGGAATGAGCTGCGCCTGTTCGGGAATGCTGGCCAGTTCTCCAGCAACGGGGTATATCAGCAACAGCTTACGGGTGACAGCGGCTACCTGCAGGATGGCTATCTGCGCTACGACACCTGGTGGGCGAATCAGGATGAAGAGCGGGCACTGAGCTGGCGCGTGGGGGATTTAATCACCGATTCGCTGGCGTGGAGCAGCAGCGTGCGCCTCGGCGGTATTCAGATTGCGCGTGACTTCTCGGTACGCCCTGACCTGGTCACTTATCCCCTCCCCTCATTTTCCGGCCAGGCGGCGGTCCCCTCGACCGTTGATCTGTTCGTCAACGGCTATAAGACCAGCAGTAACTCGGTACAGCCCGGCCCTTACTCGCTGACTAATATGCCGTTTGTCAACGGTGCCGGTAATGCGGTGGTGGTGACCACCGATGCCCAGGGGCGGCGGGTCAGCACCACCCTGCCGTTTTACGTGGCCAGCGATCTACTGAAAAGCGGCCTGTCTGACTTTTCCTTTTCCGCCGGGGCGCTGCGCCAGAATTACGGGCTGAAGAACTTCGACTACGGTTCTGCCGCCGGCAGCGGCTCTTATCGCTACGGGATCGCCGACTGGCTGACGCTGGAGACCCATGCCGAGGCGGCGCAGTCGCTGGCGCTTGGCGGGGCGGGCGTGCAGCTCAAAATGGGAGCCTGGGGGGTGGTGAACGGTGCCGTCACCCAGAGCCAGATGCAGGGCGACAGCGGCCGTCAGTACAGCTGGGGCTACCAGTACAACACCAGCCGCTTCAGCGTGGGAATGCAGCAAACCCGCCGTACCACCGGCTTTGGTAACCTTGCGCTGTATGGCGACCGTGAGAGCGGGGTGGCAACGGCAGAGACCTATACGCTGAGCCGCAGCAGCGCGCAATACAATGCCAGCGTGGCGCTCGATCGCTACGGCAGCCTCGGCGCGGCGCTGATTGATATCACCAGCGGCAGCGGCGATCGCACCCGCCTGCTCAACCTCTCCTGGAGCAAAAACCTGTGGGGCAATACCAGCCTGTACCTTTCCGCCAGTCGCGACCAGCAGGAGGGGAACTGGTCCGGTGCCGTTTCGCTGATGATCCCGTTCAGCGATCTGAGCAATGCCAGCATCAGCATGGAGCGCGATCGGCAGGGCGGCACCGCTGAACGGCTCTCCGTTTCGCGCGCGATGCCGACCGATGGCGGGATCGCTTACGATGCCTCCTGGGCGAATCAGAGCAGCGGCGGCAGCTATCGTCAGGGCAATCTGCGCTGGCGTAATCAGCAGTTTGAAACCTCGGCGGGCTTCTATGGCGATGATAATTACAGCACGGAATTTGCCGATCTCTCCGGTTCGCTGGTGCTGATGGATAACAGCGTATTTGCCGCAAATCAGGTGACGGACTCCTTCGTGCTGGTGAAAACCGACTACCCGAACGTCAACGTGCGCTATGAAAACCAGCTGATGGGAAAAACGAATAGCGACGGCTACCTGCTGGTTCCGGCCATCAGCTCATACTACCCGGCGAAATACGATATCGACACGCTTGACCTGCCTGCTGACATGGCGGCCAGCAGCGTCGAGCAGCGCTTCTCGGTGAAGCGCCAGAGCGGTTATCTGCTGCACTTCCCAATTGAGCCGCTGCGCGCCGCCAGCGTGATCCTGCATGACAGCAACGGCGAGCCGCTGCCGGTCTCAACCGTTATCAGCCGCGAGGGTCAGCAGAGCGGGTACGTTGGCTGGGACGGCATCACCTGGATGGAGAATCTGTCTGAACATAACCCCCTCCGCGCCGAAACCCCGGACGGACGCCACTGCGATACCGAACTGACGGTGCCGGGCGGGCGGCCAAAATCCCTCACCACTTACGGCCCGCTCACCTGTGTGCTCTCCCCGTTACCGACAGGAAATACCCGATGAAAAAACTGTTGCTGCTGTGTAGTTTTATCCTGCTGATGGGCGGTTCGCTTCCAGCCCTGGCGGCCTGTACCACCGCGCCGGTCAGCGCGGCCTTTGGCGGTGTCAGCTCGTTTACCGTCAATACGACGGCCAGCACGGTTTCTGCGCCCGGCACCCTCAACTGCGGCACCGGGGTGCTGGCGCTGCTGTCATCGGACAGCGTCACCGTGCAGTTAGTCAGCGCCACCAGCTCCACTGGCAATCGGGGCACGCTGCGCCTGAGCGATACCATCCCGGTGCAGCTGTGTACCGACTCCGCCTGCGCCACGGAGTTGGGCATTGGTGGCACCATCGTTACCTATAGCCGCAGCCAGCTGCTGGGGCTGAGTATCGGCACCGGCAACCAGGTAGTGTTCAGCCTGCCGTTCTTCCTGCGCACCGTGCCCGGCGCCGTGGTGGCGGCCGGCACCTACACCGTGACGCTCAACGTGCAGGTGGTGTACAGCGTCTGCACCGGGGTAGGCATTGGTGGCCTTTGCCTGCTCGGTTCGCAAAACAGCGGCACCACGACCCTGCCGCTGACCGCGACCATCGCCATTGCCAACGACTGCACCACCATTACTTCGCCTGCGGTGAACTTCGGCAGCGCCCCGCTGGTCAGCAGCTTTACCGGCGTCAGCCAGTCGATCAACGTGATCTGCACCAAGGGCAGTACCTACAGCGTGGGGATGAACAACGGGATCCATGCGGTGGGAGCGCAGCGCTACATGGCCAGCGGGACGAACCTGCTGGCCTATGAGATTTATAAAGGGTCGGGCACTGCCAGCCGTTGGGGGGGAACCGTGACTGCAGAACGCATGCAGAGCACGGCGGCTAACAGCGTCAGCACCGACGGGCTGACCCGCACCTTTAACTATAATGCTCAGGTGCTGACCAGCCAGGCAACGCCGGTAGCGGGGAGCTACAGCGATACCATTACGGTGGACTTGTCGTTCTAACCCAGGTGATTACCACCGGTGACGCCGTGTACTTCAGCGGTCACGTAGCTTGACTCCTGCGACGCCAGATAAACGTACACCGGCGCCAGTTCTGCAGGCTGTCCGGCACGTTTCATCGGCGTCTGCTGGCCGAATTCCGGGATCTTATCCTGCGTCTGACCGCCCGCAATCTGCAGCGCCGTCCAGATTGGACCCGGTGCCACGCAGTTCACGCGGATGCCTTTCTCAGCAATCTGCTTCGCCAGGCCGCGGGTGTAAGCCAGGATAGCCGCTTTGGTCGACGCATAGTCGAGCAGGTGTGCGCTGGGCTGATAGGCCTGAATCGACGAAGTGGTGATAATGCTGCTACCCGCCGGCAGATGCGGGATCGCTGCCTGGGTGATCCAGTAGAGCGAAAACACGTTGGTCTCGTAGGTTTTACGGAACTGCTCGGTGGTCAGGTCAGCAATGTTTTCTACCGCCACCTGCTTACCGGCCACCAGCGCCAGAATGTCCAGGCCGCCTAAATGCTCGCGCGCATCTTCCACCAGCTTCTTGCTGAACGCTTCATTGCTGATATCACCCGGCAGCAGCACCGCTTTTTGCCCGGCCTGCTCAATCAGTTTTGCCACTTCTTCGGCATCGCGCTGCTCGTCAGGCAGGTAGGAGAGCGCCACGTCCGCGCCTTCGCGGGCATAGGCAATGGCTGCCGCGCGGCCAATGCCGGAGTCGGCACCGGTCACCAGCGCTTTACGCCCCTGCAAACGGCCGCTGCCGCGATAGCTTTTTTCGCCGCAGTCCGGCACCGGCCGCATCTCAGCCTGCACGCCGGGCGCAGGCTGGCGCTGCTTGGGGAAGTCTTCCGCTGGATATTGCGTGAGAGGATTCTGCATTTCGTATTGGTCTGCCATGGTTCCTCCGCTTGGCGATATATTCATTTCGTTTCGTTCGGGGTTAAGCGTAGTCCACGCTCATCGGCTGTCGACGAGGGAAACATTAATATCGAGTATCGAACTGATTTCAGAGGAAAAAATGGCAAAAGTTAAATGCAATAAAATATAACTAAATATGAACAGCCCCCCTCAGGCGAATAATATCGACGCAAATGATGTGCAAATTTTAGCCAAAACTACCACTGTTAATTATTGGTTACTAATGTGAACATTTTGTAAGCCAGTAACAGTGATCGCCGTCACATTAAAACCCGCCCCGGCAGGCTAAAAACGAGGAAAAAACCCACAGGAAGTAACATGAGCAACTCAATGACAGGGACATCGCGGCAGGGCGGTGCCAGAACTATCTTCAACGTTACCAGCGGTAACTTCCTCGAAATGTACGACTTTATGGTGTTTGGCTACTATGCTACCGCCATCGCAAAAACCTTTTTCCCCGGAGATGACCCGTTTGCCTCACTGATGCTGACGCTGATGACCTTTGGCGCCGGCTTCCTGATGCGGCCGCTGGGGGCGATTATCCTCGGCTCTTATATTGACCGCCACGGCCGCCGTAAAGGGCTGCTGCTGACGCTGGGACTGATGGCGATCGGTACGCTGACCATTGCGGTGGTGCCCGGCTATGCCACGCTGGGCATGGCGGCGCCGGTGCTGATCCTGCTGGGCCGACTGCTGCAGGGCTTCTCGGCCGGGGTCGAGCTTGGCGGGGTTTCCGTTTATCTCTCTGAGATCGCGCCCAAGGGCAAGAAAGGCTTCTACGTCAGCTGGCAGTCCGGTAGTCAGCAGATTGCGGTGATCTTCGCCGCGCTGCTCGGCCTGCTGCTCAATCATCTGCTGGCAAAAGAAGCCGTTACCGACTGGGGCTGGCGTATTCCATTTGTGATTGGCTGCCTGATCGTGCCGTTCCTGTTCTGGATCCGTCGCATGCTGGAAGAGACCGAAGCCTTCAGCCAGCGTAAACATCACCCGAGCATGGGGCAGATTGTCCGTTCGGTTGGCCGCAACTGGGCGCTGGTGCTGGCAGGCATGCTGATGGTGGTCACCACTACGGTGATGTTCTATATGATCACCGCGTTCACCCCGACCTTTGGCAAAACGGTGCTAATGATGAGCGATAAAGAGAGCTTCTTTGTCACCCTGTGCATTGGTATTTCCAACCTGTTCTGGCTGCCAGTGATGGGGGCGCTTTCTGACCGCTATGGCCGCCGTCCGCTGCTGCTGATCTTTACTATCCTGATGATTATCACCGCCTGGCCGGTGCTGCACTGGCTGGTCGGTTCACCGAGCTTTGCCCACCTGCTGGAAGCCGAGCTGTGGCTCTCATTCCTGTACGGCAGCTATAACGGCGCCATGGTGGTGTATCTGGCGGAGGTGCGTGCCACCGGTTTCTCGCTGGCCTATAGCCTGGCGACAGCGCTCTTCGGCGGTTTTACTCCGGCGGTGTGCAGCTATCTGATCCATGTGACGGGAGATAAAGCGATGCCGGGCGTCTGGCTGACGTTTGCGGCAGTGTGCGGATTAATTGGGACGTTGATTATCAAACGGCTGGTGAAGCAGTATCAGGCAAGGCGCCTGATGGAGCCGGCAATTCAGGTATAACGCGATTATGACAAGGGCCGATCACAATACGATCGGCCCCTGCGATCCGGGCATGTAGGGGGCGACCACTGAGGGATCCCCACAAAAAATCGTTCTGAATTTTATCGCTGGATGAGAGGTGGCAGGTTTCAGGAGGGAGGGCTGCTTTCCGCACCGGCATCAATACATCCCTGTAGCCTGGCTCACGGCCATCCCTGGCCGTGGGCCTGCTGCAATCAGCCCTCCCTCCTTGCACCCAAAGCCGCAGCGTCGCGGTTTAAACCCACAGCGAGCACGATGATAGTGGGGGATGAGCTTGGCCTGAGGTAAGCCGGACGTCACGCGGCAGGGATGCCGCGTGCCGAGGCCCGCAGGGAGCGTCTTTTGCCGTTCCGGCGTGCTCAGGCTGAGCTCAGACCGGTTTGCGGACGTTTAGCGATGGAAGTTATTTCTGGGGAGACCTCAGGGGGCGACCACCGTTTTGGTCGACCCATTACACGGGATTATTTCCCGGCAGTTTCCATACCCATCAAACCAATCTTCAGATATCCCGCCTGACGCAGTTTATCCATCACGCCCATCAGCGTTGCGTAATCGACGGACTTATCGGCCTGGAAGAAAATCGTGGTGTCTTTCTTACCTTCGGTCTGTTTGGTCAGTGCATCGACCAGCGTCTCTTCGGTTACCGCATCATTGCCAATAAACAGCTGCTTGTCGGCTTTGATAGACAGATAAACCGGCTTTTCCGGGCGCGGCTGTGGCGCACTGGTGGAGGCAGGCAGATTGACGCGCACGTCAACGGTGGCAAGCGGCGCGGCGACCATAAAGATAATCAGCAGCACCAGCATGACGTCGATAAACGGCGTCACGTTGATTTCATGCATTTCACCGTTGTTATCGAGATCTTCGTTTAATCGCATTGCCATAGTGCTTAACCTACCCGCAGTTTCTGTGCGGGCTGAACGCGCGGTGCGCTGGCGGCGAGGTCAAGGTCGCGGCTCTGCAGCAGCAGAACCTGGGCGGCCAGGTCACCGAGAGAAGCTTTGTAGCTGCCAATGGTGCGGGCAAAGACGTTATAGATAACCACTGCAGGGATAGCAGCAATCAGGCCCACCGCCGTCGCCAGCAGCGCTTCCGCAATACCCGGCGCAACCACGGCGAGGTTAGTGGTCTGCGTATGAGCGATGCCGATAAAGCTGTTCATAATGCCCCACACGGTACCAAACAGACCGACGAACGGTGCGATAGCCCCGATGGTGGCAAGGAAACCGTTACCGCGACCGGCATGACGGCTGATGGCCGCGACGCGGCGCTCAAGGCGGAAACCGGTACGCTCTTTAATACCGTTGTTGTCATCAGAGCCTGCAGACAGCTCCAGCTCGTTTTCCGCTTCTTTTACCAGTAGCGTGCTCAGGCTAAAGCCTTTAAAACCGGCACAGGTCTGGCTGGCCTCTTCCAGCGAACGCACGTTGGCCAGCGCCAGCTGCTCGCGCTTAAGGCGCTTGCGTGCCGCGCTGAGTTCGATACTTTTGCTGAAGAAAATGGCCCAGGTGACAACCGATGCCAACAGGAGGCCAATCATCACCGCTTTCACCACGATGTCTGCATGCTGGTACATGCCCCAGACGGAAAGGTCCATCTGCATCAAATCATTTGTCACGCTGTGTCTCCAACGTCTAATAGCCGATAGCGGAAAAATTCAGTGCGGATCATACCAAAACAGCCGGGAATTGATAGTAGTTCTCATTACTATTTACAACTTAATGGACATTTTTTGCACATTTTTTTATCTCCCGCGCTGCGCTGTCGCAGCGATAATGAATTTTTATCACTTATCCGCAGGCTGCATACCGCGCGGCAGGCTGGCGTGTTAACGTTGAAACAGGGCAAAAAATCATACGGGTATTTATGAGCAGCAAAAAAATTGAAACCGCGCTGATCGCGGCCGGACGCGCTAAACGCTACACGCAAGGCTCGGTTAATCCGATTATCCAGCGCGCATCATCGCTGGTGTTTGATAGCGTGGCCGATAAAAAACGCGCCACCGCCGGGCGTGCCGACGGCGAACTCTTTTACGGGCGTCGTGGCACCCTCACCCACTTCTCCCTGCAGGAGGCGCTGACCGAGCTGGAAGGCGGCGCGGGCTGTGTGCTCTATCCCTGTGGTGCAGCGGCGGTAGCCAACGCTATCCTCGCCTTTGTCTGCGCGGGGGATAACGTGCTGATGAGCGGCAGCGTGTACGAGCCGACTCAGGATTTTTGCACAAAAATCCTCAGTAAAATGAATGTCACGACCACCTGGTTCGATCACAGCGCGGGCAGCGAAATCGCCGAGCTGGTGCAGCCCAATACGCGCGTGGTGTTCCTCGAATCTCCGGCTTCGATCACCATGGAAGTGCAGGACGTTCCAGCCATTGTCGCGGCGATCCGCAGCAAAGCGCCGGATGCGATCATCATGATCGACAACACCTGGGGTGCCGGGATCCTGTTCCGCGCACTGGACTTCGGGGTGGACATCTCGATCCAGGCCGGAACCAAATATCTGATCGGCCATTCGGATGCGATGATCGGCACCGCCGTCGCCAACGCGCGCTGCTGGGCGCAGCTGCGCGAGAATTCCTACCTGATGGGCCAGATGGTCGATGCCGACACCGCCTATATGACCAGCCGCGGCCTGCGCACGTTGGCAGTGCGCCTGCGTCAGCATGAAGAGAGCAGCATTCGCGTCGCCAACTGGCTGGCCGAACGCCCGGAAGTGGCGGTGGTCAACCACCCGGCGCTGCCACAGTGCAAAGGACATCAGTTCTGGCAGCGTGATTTCAGCGGCAGCAGCGGTCTGTTCTCCTTTGTACTGAAGGCGAAGCTGAGCCGCGAGCAGCTGGCACACTACCTCGACAACTTCAGCCATTTCAGCATGGCCTACTCGTGGGGCGGCTATGAGTCGCTGATTCTGGCGAACCAGCCGGAAGAGCTGGCGGCGATCCGTCCCGCGGGCGGCATTGATTTCAGCGGCACGCTGGTGCGCCTGCATATCGGGCTGGAAAACGTCGACGATCTGATTGACGACCTTGCTGTCGGGTTTGCACGCTTAAGCCAGTCATGCCCTAAAGCTTCAACAAAGTGTTAATAGCCTCCCGGCTTCGCGCCTTTGATCAAGGTGTTGAAGCGAAATTGCAGCTACAATGGACAGCGAAATTTCAATAGCCAAAATAATTGGCGTGACGGCAAGGCGGCAAGTACGCGCATCCCCGGGAGCTTACAGAAGTCAGTCACCTGGGTGTTCGTACGCAGCTAATGCAGCTGTGGCGTCAAGTATCAAGGCTATGCAGGTTACGGGATAACTAATGGGTGTATTACACGAGATTGTTCAGGCGCTGTGGCATCAGGATTTCGCCGCGCTGGCCAATCCGGACGTGATTTGGATTGTGTACGGAATTATGTTTCTGACGCTGCTGCTGGAAAACGGCTTGCTGCCCGCGGCGTTTCTGCCCGGTGACAGCCTGCTGCTGCTGGCAGGGGCGATGATCGCCAAAGGGGCGATGGCATTTATCCCCACGCTGCTGATCCTGACTACCGCTGCCAGCCTCGGCTGCTGGTTGGGTTATCTGCAGGGGCGCTGGCTGGGCAACACCAAAATGGTTCAGGGCTGGCTTATGCACCTGCCCGCTCAGTATCACCAGCGGGCATGGAACCTGTTCAACCGCCACGGCCTGATGGCGCTGCTGGTCGGCCGCTTCCTGGCTTTTGTCCGTACCATATTGCCCACCCTTGCCGGGATTGCCGGATTAAAGAACACCCGTTTCCAGCTGTTCAACTGGCTGAGCGGTCTGCTGTGGGTGCTGATTCTGGTGGGATTCGGCTATGCCATTAGCCAGGTACCGTTTATTAAACGCCATGAAGACCAGGTGATGGCCTGCCTGATGGTGCTGCCGCTGGTGATGCTCTCCATCGGTCTTATTGGCAGTATTGCGCTGGTGATGCGCAGAAAAAAAGCCCGGTGAATCCGGGCTTTTTGCTTAACCGCTCTGGCGCATGCGCGTCATCTCTTCGCCCGGCGTCACGCCAAAATAGCGCTTAAACTCGCGGGAAAACTGCGATGCGCTCTCATAACCGACCTTCATCGCCGCCACGCTGGCCTTCATCCCTTCCTGTAACATCATCATGCGCGCCTGGTGCAGGCGGTAACTTTTCAGATACTGCAACGGCGAGGTGCTGGTCACCGCCTTGAAGTTGTGGTGGAACGCGGAGACGCTCATATTCGCCTCCGCCGCCAGCAGATCCACGCTCAGGCTGTCGGTGAAATGGTGCTCGATGCGCCGCAGCGCCCTGGCTATCTGGCTGAACTGCGTCTGGCGGCTCACCAGCGCCAGCAGCGCACCGCCGCACGGCCCCTGCAGGACGTGGTAGAGAATTTCGCGCACGATCTGCGGCCCGAGCACGCGGGCATCGCGCGGGTCTTTCATCACGTCCAGCAGCCGCTCGGTGGCGCACAGCATCTCTTCCGTCAGCAGCGCCGAGTGGATGCCGCGGGTTTGCGGCTCCGGGTGGAAACCGTCGTCATCGCCAATGTCGATCAGCAGATCCTGTAGCTTCAGCGCATCAACGCGCAGCGATAGCCCGGCCAGCGGCGCTTCCGGCGTGGCAAAGGTTTCGCATTCGAACGGCAGCGGCACGGTAAGCATCAGATATTTGGTGGCGTCATAGCTGAACACGCTGCTGCCAAGGTAGCCGGTTTTCTGCCCCTGAAACAGGATGACAATGGCAGGCTGGTACATCACCGGCTGGCGCGCCCAGTGCTGGTCGGCATAGATCAGGCTGATGCCCGGCACCGGGGCAACGCGGGTTTTATCCTGCGTAACCAGCCCAATAACCTGTTGCGCCAGTCGGGCGCAGATTGCCTTACGATCCATAGAGGTTCCCGCTGCTGAAAAAACAGTGACGATATCATCGCCTGCCGCCTGCGAATTCTCCAGCCCTTTGGAGGATCAGGCAAGAAACAGGCAGAAATGTGCATTGAGCAAAGCAGCAGCACTGCTCACAATCAATCTCAGACTTTGCCGCCGCCACTCACCAGGATTATCGACATGAATAATTTTGTACTGCATACGCCGACCCGCATTCTGTTTGGCCAGGGCCAGATTGCCCATTTAGCCGCTGAGATCCCCGCTGACAGCAAAGTGCTGATCACCTTCGGCGGCGGCAGCGTGAAAAACAACGGCGTGATGCACCAGGTGTACAGCGCGCTGCAGGGCTTTGACGTGCAGGAGTTTGGCGGAATTGAGCCGAACCCGAGCTATGAAACGCTGATGCAGGCGGTGGAGGTAGTGAAGCGCGAGAAGATCACCTTCCTGCTGGCGGTCGGCGGCGGCTCGGTGCTGGACGGCACCAAGTTTATTGCCGCAGCGGCGTTCTACCCGCAGGACCCGTGGCATATCCTGCAAACCGGCGGAGCAGAGATTAAACAAGCGCTGCCGATTGGCTCGGTGCTGACCCTGCCCGCCACCGGTTCGGAGTCCAACCGCAGCGCGGTCATCACCCGCCGTGCGACCCACGACAAGCAGGCGTTTCGCAATAACCACGTCTTCCCGCGCTTTGCCGTGCTCGACCCGGTTTACACCTACAGCCTGCCGCCGCGCCAGATTGCTAACGGCGTGGTCGATGCCTTTGTGCATACCATTGAGCAGTATCTGACTTACCCGGTTGATGCCCGCGTGCAGGACCGCTTCGCCGAAGGCCTGCTGCTGACGCTGATTGAGGAAGGCCCGCGCGCGCTGGCCGAGCCGGAAAACTACAACGTGCGCGCCAACGTGATGTGGAGTGCCACCATGGCGCTTAACGGCCTGATTGGCGCCGGGGTGCCGCAGGACTGGGCCACCCATATGCTCGACCATGAACTCACCGCGCTGCACGGGCTCGATCACGCTCAGACGCTGGCGATTGTGCTGCCGTCGCTGATGAACGTTAAGCGCGATACCAAGCGCGAGAAGCTACTGCAGTTCGCTGAACGCATCTGGGGAATTAACGAAGGCAGCGAGGAGCGGCGTATCGATGACGCGATTGCCGCCACCCGCAGCTTCTTCGAACAGATGGGCGTGCCGACGCGCTTTAGCGATTATCAGCTCGACGGCTCCTCAATCCCGGCGCTGCTGGCAAAACTGGAAGAGAAAGGCCTGACCGCGCTGGGCGAACGCCAGGATATCACCCTCGACGTCAGCCGCCGTATCTACCAGGATGCCTCCTAATCGCCCGGCATTCGTCTGTGATTCAACTAGACTTGATCACATCTACCGCTGCTGAGCGGCGGTAACTTGCTGAAAAGGAGATTAACATGGCCGATCAACCGATGATTAAACTGCACGATGGCAACATGATGCCGCAGCTGGGGCTGGGCGTCTGGCAGGCCACGATTGACGACGCGCGCGCCGCCGCCGTGAAAGCGCTGGAAGTGGGCTACCGCTCCATAGATACCGCCGCCATCTACAAGAACGAAGAGGGCATTGGCCAGGCGCTGAAAGAGACCGACGTGGCACGCGAGGATATTTTTGTTACCACCAAACTGTGGAATGACGATCAGCTTAATGCCGAAAGCGCGATGGAAACCAGCCTGAAGAAACTGCAGCTGGACAGCGTCGATCTTTATCTGATGCATTGGCCCTGCCCGCAGAAAGACAACTACGTTGAAGCCTGGAAAGCGATGATCAAGCTACAGCAGCAGGGGCTGACCAAAAGCATCGGCGTCTGTAACTTCCAGGAAGCGCATCTCAAGCGCCTGCTGGATGAAACTGGCGTCAGCCCGGTCGTCAATCAGGTGGAGCTGCACCCGATGCTGCAACAGCGCACGCTGCACGCGTGGAATGCCATGCACCAGATCCAGACCGAATCATGGAGCCCGCTGGCTCAGGGCGGTAAAGGGGTGTTCGATCAGGAGGTGATTAAGCACCTGGCGAAAAAATATGGCAAGACTCCGGCGCAGATCGTCATCCGCTGGCACCTCGATAGTGGCCTGGTGGTGATCCCGAAATCGGTCACGCCATCGCGTATTGAAGAGAACTTCAAGGTGTTTGATTTCCGTCTGGAAAAACCGGAAATTAGCGAAATTGCCAAGTTAGATCGGGGCAATCGTCTGGGCCCGAACCCGGATGAATTGAATTAATTGACAGACCGCCAGAAGGGGCGACCGGAAAAAAGGGTCGCCCCCTACGCTTAAGTCCGGGGTCAACGTGTAGGGGCGGACCCTTTTTTTCGGTCCGCCCGCATCATTTATTACAACGTTGGATTCACCGCCAGCTGCCCCGCCGTCCCGCGATCCGCCATCTCCAGCGTCTGGCTGTAATAGGTGAACGGGAAATGCTCCGAGGTTGACTGCGGGAAGGAGACAAACAGCTCAACGCTGCCATCCACCCACACCGTATCTTTCCAGCCGCGATCTTCCGCCATTGGCTGCGCCCCGTTGACGTTTTTAATCAGGAACATCACGCCCTGAATATGGAACGCCTGCGGCGTGTCAGCATGGACAATCCAGCGTTCAAAGCTGCCCTGCTGCGCCTGCACGTCAGTGCGGTTCATATCCCACAGCGCGCCATTGATACCCGGTACGGAATCGCCAAGGCGGAATTCACGGGTGCGGCTGACCGCGCCTTCAATCATCTGATCCGCCAGCAGACGCATCGGTAAGTTATCGGTCACTAACGGCAGCAGCCCGGTGGGCCGCAGGTTGAGTATTTGCGTCGAGGTCAGAATGCTGGATGGCTCAAAGAACCCGCGCAGGCGATCCATGACGCCGGCGGCTTCCCCGGCGGTGATCGACACTTCATCCCCCTGCGACATATCCACCAGGATCTCCCGCCGCTCGCCCGGGGCCAGCGACAGCTGCTCAACCGCCACCGGCGCAGGCAGGAAGCCCTGATCGCTGGCAATCACGTTGAACGGGCGACCGTCGCTCATCCGCAGCTGATAGCGCCGCGCATTCGAGGCATTCAGCAGGCGCAGGCGTACCCAGCCGCGCGACACTTCCACGTAAGCATTCTGAATACCGTTTACCAGCAGCGTATCGCCGATAAAGCCGCCGTTTTCCGGCGGGTCGTACTCCGGCGCACCAAAGTTGTCGAGACGTTTATCCTGAATAATCAGCGGGAAGTCATCGACGCCGTAGTGGTTCGGCACGGGTAAGGACTTACTCACTTCATCTTCAATCAGCCACATCCCGGCCAGCCCGTTATAGACGTGGGGTGCCATACGGTTCGGCGTGTTGGCGTGATACCAGCAGGTCGCGGCAGGCTGACGGATCGGCACCACCGGCGCCCAGTCAACGCCCGGCGACATCATGCGCGCCGCGCCGCCCATCAGGGCCCCCGGCACCTGCAGGCCGCTGACCGTCATGGCCACCGGCTCATTCAGGCGGTTGCTGTAGATCAGCTTCACGTCATCACCCGCCCAGACGCGCACCGTCGGGCCCAGGTACAGGCCGTTAACGCCCCATACCGGCACTTTGCTGTTGCCATCAAATGACCAGTGGCTGCGCTGCAGCGTCAGAAACAGCGGCTGCCCACGGCGGGATTCAATCAGCGGAGGAACAGGTAAGGGATTACCCGGCCCCGCTGCGCGGGCGCTGAAGGGTAAGGCAGAAGCACACAGGGCAAGGCCCGATGCCTGAATAAATTGACGACGACTGAAGGACATACCCACTCCGTAAGCCAAAAAACCGACCACCGCAGTGACCGTATTCCATTTTTTATCATTGTGCACGGGCTGTGCTGCCGCGTCCTGTGCTGCCGTTTTTCGCGGTCAGCCTGGCCGCCAGTGCGGCCACTGCGTTAATTTATAGTTTACCTGCGGCTTCGCGCTCGGCCACTTCGGCATTTAATTCATCCAGCTTAGCCGCCATCAGCTCGCGACAGTGGGTCGCCAGCTTACGCACCGACTGGTCAGCAAAGGCTGCGGTATCCACCGGCGGCAGCATTTCGACAATCGCCAGGCCGTTTTTCAGGCGGTTGAGCTTAATTTTGCCGTGGGTGTTGGAGACCACCACCGGAATAATCGGTACGCCAGCCGCGACGGCCGCGTGGAAGGCACCGGTTTTAAACGGCAGCAGGCCGCGGCCGCGGCTGCGCGTCCCTTCGGGGAACATCCAGAATGAGATCTTCTTCTTCTTAAACTGCGCCACCAGCTCGCCGATGGTGCCGTGCGCTTTAGCGCGGTTATCACGGTCGATCAGCAGGTTACCGGTCAGCCAGTACAGCAGGCCGAAGAACGGCACCCACAGCAGGCTGGTTTTGCCCACGGTCACCGTGGTGGGCTGCACAATCGCGGCAGCGGTGATCATGTCGTAGTTATTCTGATGGTTACAGATATAAATTGCATTCGGATAGTTCTCTGCGCCCTGCGGCTTACGCAGCTCCACCTTCAGGCCAAAGACCGGCGCCAGACGGCCAAACAGGTGGCCAAAGGTTGCCACGTGGCGCGGGTTACGCGGGCTGAACAGGCAGTAAATACAGCCAAAGACACACAGCAGAATCGAGTACACCACCACGATGATGGTACGTAAAATAGCAAGCATCAAAACCTCGTCGTCACTTAAAGGCAGCGGCCCGCATGCAGGCCGCCGTCGTTACTCTTCGCTGTCATCCACCGGAGCAGCGCGCACCGGCCCTTCGATTTCTACCTTGTCGATACGCTGCAGGCCGCGCGGCAACAGGGTGCCACGGCGGCCGCGTTCGGCGCGGAATTTCTGCAAATCGGCAGCTTTCAGCGTCAGCTTGCGCTTGCCCACGTATAGCGTGATGTCGCTTTGCGGCGTCAGCAGCAGCAGCCAGGCCAGCTTGTCTTCACCCGAAGCGGCCTGCGCCGCAGGGATAGAGATAATCTTGTTGCCCTTGCCCTTCGACAGCTGCGGCAGGTCGCCCACCGGGAACATCAGCATCCGTCCGGCAGTGGTGATCGCCAGCAGCAGATCGTCATTGCTGTGGATCGCCATCGGCGTCATCACTTTGGCGTTTTCCGGCAGGCTCAGCAGCGCTTTACCGGCGCGGTTGCGCGAGACCAGATCGCTAAAGGTACAGACGAAGCCGTAACCGGCGTCGGAAGCCATCAGCAGTTTCTGATCGTCATTCTCCATCAGCACCTGCTCCACCACTGCCCCCGGCGGCGGGGTGAGTTTGCCGGTCAGCGGCTCACCCTGCCCGCGTGCCGAAGGCAGCGTGACCGGGTCGAGCGCATAGCTGCGCCCGGTGGAGTCGATAAAGGCCACCGGCTGATTGCTCTTGCCGCGTGCGGCAGCGCGGAAGCTGTCACCGGCTTTGTAGCTCAGGCCGGTCGGGTCGATATCGTGCCCCTTGGCGCTGCGTACCCAGCCGCTCTGCGACAGCACAATCGTGACTGGCTCAGACGGCACCAGCTCATTTTCGCTGATCGCTTTCGCTTCTTCACGCTCGCGCAGCGGGGAACGACGATCGTCGCCGTAGGCATCGCTGTCCGCCTGCAGCTCTTTCTTCAGCAGGGTATTCATTTTGCGCTCGGAGGCCAGCAGTGCTTCCAGATGGGCGCGCTCTTTCTCCAGCTCATCCTGCTCACCACGAATTTTCATCTCTTCCAGCTTGGCGAGATGGCGCAGTTTCAGTTCGAGGATCGCTTCGGCCTGGGTCTCTGAAATGTCGAAGCGCGACATCAGCACCGGCTTCGGCTCATCCTCACTACGGATGATGTGGATGACTTCATCAATATTGAGGAAGGCCACCAGCAAACCGGCAAGGATATGCAGGCGCTTGAGCACTTTTTCCAGACGATAGTTGAGGCGGCGGCGCACCGTATCACGGCGGAACACCAGCCATTCGGAGAGGATCTCCAGCAGGTTTTTCACCGCCGGGCGGTTATCCAGGCCGATCATATTCAGGTTGATACGATAGCTGCGCTCCAGATCGGTGGTGGCAAACAGGTGGTTCATCACCTGATCCATGTCCACGCGGTTAGAGCGCGGCACAATCACCAGCCGCGTCGGGTTCTCGTGATCGGATTCATCCCGCAGATCTTCCACCATCGGCAGCTTTTTATTGCGCATCTGCGTGGCAATCTGCTCCAGCACGCGCGCACCGGAAACCTGGTGCGGCAGCGCGGTGATCACCACGTCGCCATCCTCTTTTTTCCACACCGCGCGCATACGCACCGAGCCACGACCGCTCTGGTAGATTTTGCGGATTTCATTGCGCGGCGTGATGATTTCGGCCTCGGTCGGATAGTCCGGCCCCTGCACGATATCCAGCAGCTCATCAAGCGTGGTTTTCGGGTTATCGATAATCGTGATGGCGGCTTTCGCCACTTCGCGCAGGTTGTGCGGCGGAATATCCGTTGCCATGCCGACCGCGATGCCGGTGGTGCCGTTCAGCAGAATATTCGGCAGGCGCGCCGGCAGCATGGAGGGCTCCTGCATGGTGCCATCGAAGTTCTGTACGAAGTTAACGGTACCCTGACCCAGTTCGCCCAGCAGCACTTCCGCATACTTCGACAGGCGCGATTCGGTGTAACGCATCGCGGCGAAGGATTTTGGATCGTCCGGTGCCCCCCAGTTGCCCTGGCCATCGACCAGCGGATAACGGTAGGAGAACGGCTGCGCCATCAGCACCATCGCTTCATAGCAGGCGCTGTCGCCGTGCGGATGGTATTTACCCAGCACGTCACCGACGGTACGTGCCGATTTTTTAAATTTGGCGCTGTTGCTCAGGCCCAGTTCGGACATGGCGTAAATAATGCGGCGCTGAACCGGTTTCAGGCCATCGCCGATATAAGGAAGCGCACGGTCCATGATGACGTACATGGAGTACTTCAGGTACGCATCTTCGGTAAAGGTGTGCAGGGGAAGGCGCTCTGCGCCATCCTGCGTCAGGTCACTCATTGTTCTCTTTTCCTCACTTCGCGGCGCGTTAAGGGCAAGGCGCCACACAGCGGTAAGTTTGGCGAGGATAGTACCTTATCTGGTGAGGGTCTGTCACAGGGATCAGCGGTTAAGCCGTGCTGTCAGCCACAAATTGTCGCTAACGAGCGAAAAATGTAATTTATGCCCGCTATAATCATTCATGAAAATAATATGAGAACGCGATCACATTTATTCAGAAATGGATTAATGTGATCTCCCTCCCAAATAATTACCTCTTGCGGGATCGTTTTAATTTTGTCCCGCCTGACGGACAACCTTTAGTATTGTCCCCTTTCCCCGCAGCGACTAAATTCATCATCATAAGTTGGCGCCAGATAAATTCAGTCCGGCACGGTGAATGAATAAAACATGAGAATCTATTAACAATAAGACACCGCCGAACGGGCAAAAAAGGGTGATATGATGCAAATACTTAGCTCCCGACAAAACAAATTACTTAAGTACCTGCTGCAACATCAGGAGTATGTTCCGGTTAAAAATATCGCCCAGCTGCTGGCGGTATCGGAAAAGACGGTCCACCGCGATATCCAGTTTATCGAAGAGATGCTGGCCGAGTGGAATATCGCCAGCGATAAAAAAATTGGCAGCGGCATTATGCTGCTGGTCGACGACAGCCAGCGCCTGATGCTGCTGGAGCAGCTCATCACCCCGGAAGACGGCGGCGCTGAAGCGCTGGCAAACAATTCGCGCCGGGTGAAAATTGCTTCGCAGCTGCTGAGCGATACGCCGCGCGAAACCTCCATCAGTAAACTGTCCGAACGTTACTTCATCAGTAGCGCCTCGATCGTCAATGACCTGAAGATGATTGAGAGCTGGATTGCCCCGCTCGGCCTGACGCTGGTGCGCAGCCAGAGCGGAACGCATATTGAGGGCAGCGAAAATCATATCCGCCAGGCGATGGCCACGCTGATTAACGATGTGATGAACTATCAGGAGCCGGGCAGCGTCAATCATTCCCGCCTCGACCCCGGCAGCTATAAAGCCCTGACGCACTATTTCGGCGAGGAGGAGGTGCTGTATGTGCAGCAGATCCTGCAGCAGATGGAGCAGCAGCTGGGCTACCCGCTGGGTGAACCTTATTACATCAATCTGTTTACCCATATTTTAATTATGATGCACCGCATGTCTTTAGGTAACCCGCTTATTCTCAATGAAGAGAATATTAATCAGCAGCCGGATGAGGCTATTTTTAATATCGCGCAGCAGATGGTCAATCACATCGAACGGCGTATTGGTAATATCCTGCCACGCGATGAAGTGTGGTTTGTTTATCAATATATTATTTCCTCCGGCATTGTCATTGAGGTGAGTGAAAATAATCCACCACTGTACTGCCAGCTATCCAACAGTGAATCACGCCGTTTAACGCTGGATTTAATCGCCACTTTTTCCGAGGTGATTAATATTGATCTGCGCGATGACCGCCTGTTGCACGAAGGATTACTGGTGCACATTAAGCCGCTGCTGAACCGCCTGAAATATCATATCCGCATTCGTAATCCGCTGCTGGAAGATATTAAACAGGAGCTGGCGGATATCTATCAGCTGACGGGCCACGCCATTCATCGCGTTTGCCAGCGCTTCCAGCTGGCTGACATTGCCGACGATGAGGTGGGCTATCTGACGGTGCATTTTCAGGCCGCGCTGGAGCGGCAAATTGCCCACAAGCGCATCCTGGTGGTGTGCTCCAGCGGCGTCGGCACCTCACACCTGTTGAAAAGCCGCATTCTGCGCGCTTTCCCCGACTGGACGATCGTTGGCGTGGTCTCCGCCAGCACCGTGACGCAGCACTGCCAGCAGCAGGATATTGAGCTGGTGATCTCTACCGTTCATCTGGCCGAGCTGCCGCTGCCGGTGGTGTATGTTTCGGCCTTTTTTAACGATGACGATATCAAGCGCGTCACCGAAAGAGTTATCGCCAGCAAACTGCTGCTGGCTTCCGATCGCATCAAGGCGTGTGAACACGCCTTTTCATAACGTTTTTAAAGAGGTTTGCCGATGGATATTAATAAGATTCTCAGCGCCCGGCGCGTCAAGTTAGACATGAACGCCCGCAGTAAAGATGAAGCGATCCGTGAACTGACCGACCTGCTGTATGCGGATGGCGCCCTGACCTCAAAAGAGGATTTTATTCACGACGTCTATTTACGTGAAGCAGAGGGCTCCACCGGCTTTGAGAATCATATCGCCATTCCACACGGCAAATCGCTGGCGGTGAAGCAGACCACCCTGGCTATCGGCCGCACCCGCGCCGATATTCCGTGGGAAACGCTCGACGGCAGCGAAGTGCGCTGCATTATTTTGTTCGCGGTACGCATGGAGGATCAAAACACCACGCATATTCGCCTGCTGTCTCAGGTGGCCTGCGCGCTGGCCGATGATGAGGTGATTGCCCAACTGTTACAGGAGCAGGATGCCGACAGCATTATCCAACTGTTCAGCCAGTACGCGGAAACAGACCTCTGTTAATAAGAAGCGAGGCACATCATGAAAATCGTTTGTGTGGCCGCCTGCACCGCAGGCATCGCGCATACCTACATCGCGCGTGAAAAACTGATTAAGGGCGCGAAAGCGCTCAACTTCGACATCCTGGTGGAGACCCAAGGCACCATCGGCACCGAGCATGCCCTGAGCGCAGCGGATATCGCCGCCGCTGACGTGGTGATCCTCGCGGTGGATATCAAAATCAACGGCGAGGAGCGTTTCAAAGGCAAGCCGGTGGTACGGGTCAAAACCGATATCGTGATCAAGTCCCCGGTGAAATTCCTGGAAAAAGTGGCCGACTCGTTAGAGCGCGCCTGAACCGTCATTCGGGGAAATCACTATGCGTACGCAAACCAGCAACATAGGACAAGAGATAAAGGGGCATCTGCTGACCGGCATCTCGTGGATGATCCCGCTGATCGTCGCCGCCGGGATCTGTATTGCGCTTGGCCAGGTGATCGGCGGACCGGACGTGGGGAAACACCCGGGGACTATCGCCTGGATGCTGAATCAAATTGGCGGCTGGGGGATGGGGCTGATCGTGCCGCTGATCGCGGCTGCCATTGCCTGGTCGATTGCCGACCGCCCCGGCTTTGCGCCGGGACTGATCGTTGGCTTTATCTGCGGACAGATCGGCACCGGGTTTATCGGCGGCATCCTCGGCGGATTCCTGGTCGGTTACACCGTGCTGCTGCTGCGGCGCACCATCAAACTGCCTGCTTCAATGCAGGGGCTGATGCCGGTGATGATCCTGCCGGTACTCAGCACCATTATCGCCGGGCTGCTGATGATGACCTTGATTGGCCAGCCGATCGCCTGGCTGCAGAAAGCGCTGTACCACCTGCTGGAGTCGATGCAGGGCGGTTCCCGCTTCCTGATGGGGGCTATCCTCGGCGCAATGGCCACCTTCGACTTCGGCGGGCCGGTAAACAAAACCATGTCGCTCTTCGCTGACGGCATGCTGGTCGACGGCATTTACGGGCCGGAAGCGGTGAAGTTTGTCGGCTCAATGATCCCGCCGTTTGGCATCACCCTCTCCTTCCTGCTGACGCGCAACAAGTACACCCGGGCAGAGAAAGAGGCGCTGAAGGCGGCGTTCCCGATGGGCATCTGCCTGATCACCGAAGGGGTGATCCCGATTGCCGCCCGCGACCTGTTCCGCGTGGTCGGCAGCTGCGTCGTTGCCTCGGCCATCGCTGGCGGGCTGATCATGGTCTGGGGCGTGGAGGCACCGGTACCGCACGGCGGAATGTTTGTGGTACCGCTGTTCACCAAACCCGCGCTGTTCTGCCTGGCGCTGGGCATCGGCACGGTCATCTGCGGCGTGATGCTGTCGCTGCTGAAGAAGCCGGTGACGGCGGCGGATGAAGAGTTCGACGACGTGGACGACGCCAGCGTGCGCGACGAAGACATTAAATTTACCCTGGAATGAAGTGGGGCTGGAGCCTCTCTGCGGCTCCCGCTCTGCCCGTAAAGCGTCACCGTTAATTTTTTCCGTTCGCCCTGCATTCCGTCAGTGACCCGTCACTGGTGCAGGAAAGTCTTGCCTGAAATCTGACCCTGAGGAAATAGACCATGTTGATGTCAATGCACGAACTGTTAAAACCCACCCGTGAAAACCGCTTCGCCATTGGGGCGTTTAACGTCGCCGACAGCTGCTTTATCCGCGCGGTGGTTGAGCAGGCCGAAGCCAGCAACAGCCCGGCGATTATCTCCATCCACCCCAGCGAGCTGGAGTTCGTGACCGATGAGTTCTTTGGCTACGTGCGCGAGCGCACGCTGCGCAGCCGCATCCCGTTTGTTATCCATCTCGACCACGGCGCGTCGGTTGAGCACGTGCAGCGCGCCATTCGGTGCGGCTTTACCTCGGTGATGATCGACGGGTCGCTGCTGCCGTATGAAGAGAACGTGGCGCTGACGCAGGAGGTGGTAAAGCTGGCGCACGCGGTGGGGATCTCGGTGGAGGGCGAGCTGGGCACCATTGGCGATACCGGCACCTCGGTAGAGGGGGGCGTGAGTAAAGTGATCTACACCGATCCGGCACAGGCGGAGGATTTTGTCGCGCGCACCGGCGTCGATACGCTGGCGGTGGCCATTGGTACCGCGCACGGCATCTATCCGAAGGATCTCAAGCCGGAATTGCAGATGCATATTCTGCGCGAGATCTCGCAGCGCGTGACGATCCCGCTGGTGCTGCACGGCGGCTCGGCGAACCCGGATGCGGAGATCGCCGAATCGGTGATGCTCGGCGTTGGCAAGATCAACATCTCCAGCGATATGAAGTATGCCTACTTTGCCAAAGCGCGTGAGATCTTAAGCCTTGAGGCGTGGTGGGATCCGAACGTGATCTATCCGCAGCCGATCCAGGCGGCAAAAGAGGTGATCGCCTACAAGATGTCGCTGTTTGGCTCGGCCGGGAAAGCGGATCTGTATCGTTAACCGGGAAGTGAATCCAGGGTCGGGCATGCCCGACCCTGTCAGGTTATTTGGCGGCTAACCACTGCCCGACAACCTGCTGATACTCACCGGTGGCTTTGCTGAGGTGCAGCCACTGGTCAACGTACATCTTCCAGCTGATATCATCACGCGGCAGCATCCACGCCTTTTCGCCGTACTGCAGCGGCTTATCCGGGTTGATCGCGCACAGCTGCGGAAAACGCTTCTGCTGGTACAGCGCTTCCGACGCATCGGTGATCATCACATCGGCTTTCTTATCCACCAGCTGCTGGAAAATCGTCACGTTGTCATGGAATAACGTCAGATTTGCCTGCGGCAGATACGCATGAACAAAGGCCTCATTGGTGCCGCCCGCCGGTTCGATCAGGCGCACCGACGCTTTGTTCATCTGCTCAACGGTGCGGTATTTCTTTTTATCGGCGCAGCGCACCAGCGGGATTTTGCCGTCGGTGTCCAGCGGGTTAGCAAACCACGCCGTCTGCTGGCGCTTCAGCGTCACCGATACGCCGCCCAGCGCCACGTCACACTGCTTGGCGATAAAATCGGGGGTCATGGTTTTCCAGCTGGTCGGCACCCACTTCACTTCCGCACCGAGGCTTTTCGCCAGCGACTGCGCCAGTGAGATATCAATGCCTTCGTAACTGCCGTCCGGGCGCAGGTAGGTGTAAGGCTTATAATCCCCGGTAGTACACACGGTTAAGGTCTTGCTTTGCATCACGCGGTCGAGGCGCGATTGGGCGCTGGCACTACCTGCCACTAGCATCAGGGCGATGACCACCCCGGATTTCATCATCATGCTTTTTCTCTCATTGTTGTTATCACTGTCGGTCCTGTTCCCTGCATTGTTGCTTAAAACGCAAGAGTATTGTGATTGATACCACATTTTTCCCGGCGCTGTCCTCCGGTAGACTCACAGAAATTGCACACAGCTGAGAGAAATTCATGAGCCAGATTTTAATTATTGATGCCGGTAAAGCCTTCGCCCACTCCAAAGGCGAGTTAAACCATACCCTGACCAACGTTGCCGCCAGCTTCCTGCGCGATGCCGGTCACCAGGTCGATGTCACCGTGGTCGACGACGGGTATGTGGTCGCGGACGAAATTGAAAAATACCTCGCCGCCGATACCCTCATTTACCAGATGCCGGGCTGGTGGATGGGCGAACCGTGGACGCTGAAAAAATATATCGACGAAGTGTTTACCGAAGGTCACGGCAAACTGTACGCCAGCGATGGCCGGACCCGCTCCGACGCGGCGAAAAAATATGGTTCAGGCGGCCTGCTGCAGGGTAAAAACTATATGCTCTCCCTCACCTGGAATGCACCGCTGCAGGCGTTTACCGACCCTGAGCAGTTCTTTGAGGGCGTCGGCGTCGACGGCCTGTATCTGCACTTCCACAAAGCCAACCAGTTCCTTGGCATGGAAGGTCTGCCGACCTTTATCTGTAACGATGTGATCAAACAGCCGGATATTGCCGGGGATATCGCACGCTATCGGACTCATCTGAGCGAAATTTTTGCTTAACTGGTAGTTCGCCCATTCGAGTAAGAAGGAAAACAGTATGCTGACCGTGATTGCGGAAATTTGTATCAAGCCAGGCCGCCGTACTGCTGTTCTGCAGGCGATAGAGACGTTAACGCCAACCGTGCTGGCTGAAGAGGGCTGCGGCAGCTATCAGACGCTGATCGACCACAAAGCCCAGGTGCCGTGGAAGCAGCATTCGCCGGAGTCGATCTTTATGGTTGAGCACTGGGAGTCGCTGCGCCACCTTGAGCAGCACCAGCAGGCCGACCATATGGAACGCCACCGCACGGCGATTAAGCATGACGTGGTTGATGTGAAGATTTTCGTCTTAGAGCCGGCGTTTTAAACCTTCGCATCAGGTAGGGGCCGACCTTCTTTTTCGGTCGGCCCTTGAACGTCCTATAACAGCGTTTTGCTGGCAAACTGTTCGCTGAGGTAGTCCAGAAAACAGCTGATGCGCGTCGACAGCGTACTGTTGCGATAGTAAACCGCATGGATGGGATGGCGCATCTCATGCGTTTCCGCATCCAGCACCGGGATTAACCGGCCTTCAGCCAGATCCTCGCGGCTGAGGAAATCAGAAATACGCGTAATCCCCATGCCGTTAACCGCCAGCTGGCGCAGCGTTTCGCCACTGGAGGCAAACACCGTCGGTTTGATCTGCAAAAACACCCCTTCCGAACGCCACACCGGCCAGACGTTGTGCTGATCGAGATTGCTAAAGCCCAGCAGCTGATGATTCTCCACCATATCTGCCACGCTGTGCGGCGTACCGTGGCGGGCAAGATAGTCCGGGCTGGCCATCAGCCGCAGCTTACTGCTGCCGAGCGCGCGCGCGTGCATGGTGGAGTCGCGCAGGTCGCCGATGCGGATAGCGATATCGGTCTGCTGCTCCAGCAGGTCGATCACCACCTCATCAGTATTTAACTCCAGCTGGATCAGCGGGTAGCGGCGTGAAAACTCCGCCATCAGCGGCACAATCACATGCAGCATAAACGGCGTGGCGGCATTGACGCGCAGGCGCCCGGAAGGGATTTCTCGCCGCTGGGCGATCTGCTCTTCGGCGGTCTCTACCGAACGAATAATCTGGCGGGCGTGCTCCAGGAAGATCTGCCCTTCCTCAGTCAGCGCAATACGGCGGGTGGTGCGGTGCAGCAGCGTAGTCTGCAGCTTACTTTCCAGGCGGCTCAGCGCACGGCTGATGCCGGAGGTGGTCTGGTTTAGCTGGTCTGCCGCAGCGGTGATCGAACCGGTGTCGACCACCACCACCCACGCACGTAACTCTTCAAGGGTGATTTTCACGAGAGGACCTTGTGGTTAGAAGAGCGCACCCAATTGGATGCGATTAGCGCATCAATTCTAACAGAACTTGATAAAAAACATGCCGTTTTAGCCTCTGCCCAGCCGCAGTTCTGTTTTGCCAGAATAAATATCATCCTTCATTTTTTCATTAAGGTTAATTTAATAATTCCTTGTCACAATCGATAGCATCAGTAGGAAAATAGAATTGACGGGAACATCTTCATGAAAAAAGCTATCGGGATCTCGCTACCACACGCAGACGCACCATTTTTTCGCGGCCTGCATATCCTCGTTGCGCTGATGATCCTTGCGCAGATTATTAATTCTAACTTTACTGAAAGGGAAGCCCTGGATGAGCAAGGCCTGACGACGATTATCACCTGGCTGCATGTTATTTCCGGGTTCTCTCTTATTATTTTAGGCGTCATCATGCTGGGCTGGATGTTAGCGCAGCGCGGTGCGCGCTATTATTTTTCCTGGTTACATTTTGATTTTAGCGACATTGCGCAAGATATCGCCACGCTGAAGCGCCTGCGTCTGCCTGAAGCCCATTCAGGAGGTATCGCTGCCACCATTCAGGGGCTGGGCGTGCTGTCACTGCTGGGCGTTGCCCTTTCCGGGGGGATCTGGTTTCTCTTGAATGCTGCGCAAAACCCGCTGGCGCATAGCGTGATGCACTGGCATAAAAATCTGACAACGTTTGTTGAAATCTATTTTTTCGCTCATGGAGCCATGGGATTACTTCATATTTTTCTCAACAGTAAGCTATTTCAACGCTGAAGTTAGAAAACAGCCTAATTCATCAGCTCTCAATGCAACTCAATTTATAAAAGAGAAAATGAGGTAATCCTGTGAAAATACACTCTCCCTACAGCCTGAAGTGGTGTAATGGCGGCCAGGAAATTAACGATACCAGTATTTTTATTCGCGAAAAATATCGTGAGACGTATAACGCCCAGTTAACAGAATGTATGCCCTGGCTACTGAGTCTGCATGACGCACAAGGGGAGCTTAACGCTGCCTGCGGTATCCGGCTGGCTGGCGCAGGGCCGCTCTATCTGGAGCAGTATCTCGACGCCCCTGTTGAAGTGCTGATGTCTGACCATTTCCCGCAGGAGATCGCGCGCAATACCCTCGTTGAGGTAGGGAATTTCGCCGCCAGCGACGGGGCATCCGCAAGGGTGATGTATGCCGCTGTCTGTCTGTTGCTTAATCGCTATCACTTCACACACATTGTTTTTACCGGGACCCATAAAATTCGCAATATCTTTTCACGCCTGCGCCTTAGCCCTGTGCTGTTAAGCGATGCTCACCCTGAACGCCTGCGCGGCAGCCGCGACAGGTGGGGTAGCTACTATCAGTATCAGCCACAGGTCATGGTGGGGGAGCTCGCTGGCGGCCAGTCAACGCTTAGCCAGAGCAGTCTGCTTTTTAGCCTGTTTGCCACGCTGCCAGACGCGCCATGGTCCTGTCCGGGGAGTACAGCATGCTTATAACGCTGCTTGAACAGTGGGCAGATCAGCGCCCCGCACAGCCCGCTCTGACCAACGAGAGCCGCAGCTGGAACTGGCGAGAGTACCGTGATGCCGTGTTCAGTATCGCGGCACAGCTTTCAGCCTTAAACATACGCCGCCTTGCACTGGCCGGTAATAACAGCGCTGAATGGGCCATCTTCGATCTTGCCTGCATTCATAGCGGGATTGTCTGCATACCCGTACCGCCTTTTTTTTCCAGTACCCAGCAGAGCTGGCTGCTCGAATCCTGCATGGCAGATGCCATCGTCGGGGGAGAACGGCGTTCAGGCTGGACCCGTGCGGCCTCCACTCTCGGTGAGCTGCAGATTCGCCGGGTTGAGGCGGCCACCGAGCTGCCTGCGGAAACGGCAAAAATCACTTACACCTCGGGAACTACCGGTGAACCAAAGGGGGTCTGTCTCAGTCTTGCAGGCATGAGCTGGAGTGCGCATACCCTCGCCATGCAAATGCGCCCTCTCTCCCTGCAGCGCCATATGGTGACGCTGCCTCTGTGCACGCTGCTCGAAAACCTGTGTGGCATCTATATTCCGCTCTGCTTAGGGGTTGAAACGATTGTCCTGCCTCCTGCAATGATCGGTTTTGAAGGATCCAGCCAGTTTAATCCTGCCAGCTTCGCGCAGGCGCTGACGCGCTGGCAGCCACAAAGCCTGGTTCTGGTGCCTGAGTTGATTCGCGTGCTTTATCAGTTACATCTGAAGCAGCCGGTCTGTACCGCCTCACTGCGTTTTGTTGCCGCAGGGGGCGCTAAGATTTCATCAGCCCTTCTCGAGCAGGCGCAACAGCTCGGGCTTCCTGTCTTTGAGGGCTATGGCCTGTCTGAATGTGGCTCTGTGGTGAGCCTTAACCTGCCTGGCAGCAATCAAACGGGCAGCGCGGGCAGGCTGCTTCCGGGCATCAGTGCAGCGCTTAACAATCGTGGAGAGCTGGTCATTGACAGCCCGGCAAACACCCTCGGCTATCTCAACGGTTCGCTTCAGCATGGCGCTGTATGCAGCGGCGATATCGCTCATCTTGATGAGGCGGGATTTGTTCACATCACCGGACGCAAAAAAAACGTCCAAATTACCGCCTTTGGCCGTAATTTTTCACCGGAATGGATTGAGGCGGAAGCGATGGTTTGCCCTGCCGTGCGCCGGCTGGTGATCTTTGGTGAAGGATTGGCCACCAATGTGGCACTGGTCGATGCGATGCCGGGCAAGGAGGAGGCCGCGCGCGCGCAGCTGCACCAGCTGTCGCAGCGGTTACCCGATTACGCCCAGCTGCATCACCTTTTGTTTACGCCGACGATCTCATCGCCGGCGGTATTAACCCCCAACGGTCGGCCACGGCGTGATGCCATCTGGCAATTATTCCATGAACAGATTCTCAGCTATAGCGAGGCGTCATAATGTCCTTCTACCAAACTCTTCAGGAGCAGACCCGTTCTGCGCGCGAAAAAATGCTCTCAACCCCGGTTATTGCCCACTGCAGCCAGGGCACGGTCACTCGTGAAATGTATATCGCCTTTCTGACTCAGGCTTACTACCACGTTAGCCATACCGTACCGCTACTGATGTGCGCCGGAAGCCGGCTACCCGCCTCGCATGAATGGGTACGTGGTGCGCTGGCAGAATATATTGAGGAAGAGTATGGCCACCAGGAGTGGATACTCAATGATATCCAGCACTGCGGCGGCGATGCTGAACGCGTCAGAAACGGCCAGCCTGAAAAGGCCATCGAGCTGATGATCGCCTATCTCTATCACCGCATTGAGCGCGTTAACCCCATGAGTATATTTGGCATGGTTCACGTGCTGGAGGGCACCAGCGTCGTGATTGCCACCCCCATCGCCGAAGCGCTGCAACAGTCGCTTGGGCTGGCGGAGAGTGCAACAACCTATTTGCGTTCCCACGGTGCGCTCGATATGGAGCACCTGAAATTCTTTGAATCACTGATGGATCGCGTGACCTCACCAGAAGACCAGCAGGCGATTATCCATACCGCACGTCGGGTCTATTCCCTGTATGGCGATATGCTGTCTCAACTGAGTGAACCGACTTATGAATCTGCATAATAAAAATATCGTGCTGACAGGCGCCAGCGGCGGTATTGGTCAGGCGCTGGCGATGAGCCTGGCACAGAAAGGTGCCCGGCTCTGGCTGGTTGGTCGCAATGCAGCGGCTCTGACTGAGCTTTGCGAGCGGCTTCCGCATCGGGCACACCACCGGGTGGTGGTCATGAACAGTTACAGCGACGAGGAAATTCAGAATCTGACGGAGACATTCTGGGGCAGTTCACGCCTGGATGTGCTGATCAATAATGCCGGTACCAGTCGCTTCGCACTGTTCGATGAACAGTCATTCAGCGACATTCGCGAACAGATCCACGCCAATGTTGAACTGCCGTTATTACTGACCAGAGCTTTGGCCCGGCAGTTTAATGCCGACGGCATCATCCTGAATGTGGGATCTATTCTCGGTGAGATTGGCCATCCGGGCTATAGCGTTTACAGTGCCACCAAGGCGGCGCTTCATCGCTTTTCTGAAGCGCTGGGGCGAGAGCTTAGCTCGTCTGGCCTGTCCGTACTTTACGTCGCCCCGCGTGCCACCCGCACCGGGTTCAATTCCGCCTCTGCCAACGCCCTGAACCACTCGCTGAAAAATGGTGTGGATTCGCCGGAATTTGTTGCCAGCAAAATCGTATTTGCGCTGGAAAAACAGCGTAAGCGTCTGCGTCTCGGACTGGCAGAACGTCTGTTTGTCAAAATTAATGCTCTGTTTCCTTCGCTGGTCGACAGTGCGTTAGCTAAGAAAATGTCAGCCATTAATCACTTTGCCCGCCAGTCGGAAAAAGGAGCGGTAAAATGAAGGCGTTGAATATCTTTGTCGCGACTATCGCTATTTCACTGCCTGCGCTCTCTCAGGCAGCGGCCCCTCTTTCTGAATTGCAGCAAGGCTGGTCCGTTTGCCAGTACCGCACGCTGGAAGATCAGAAAGTCGCCTGCTTTACTGCGCTAAGTGACAAAGCGCATCAGGCCTCCAGCGCCAGAAAGGACCAACAGGCCGATCTGCTTATCTGGTCAGCTATTATTGACAGCAGCTGGGCGGGGGCCAAAGGCGGACTGGGAGCGCTCAGCCTGGTCAAACAGGCGCGCAGCAGTCTGGAAAAAGCCATCGCACTGGAGCCTGATGCACTTCAGGGATCGGCCTGGACCAGCCTGGGCGCACTTTACTATCAGGTGCCGGGCTGGCCAGTGGCTTTTGGGGATAATGATAAAGCCGATGAACTGCTGAAGAAGGCTCTGGCGATCAACCCTGATGGGATTGATTCCAATTACTTTTATGGCGATTTCCAACTCAAACAGGGTAATAAGGCGTTAGCCCGATCCTATCTGGAAAAAGCGCAACGGGCAGCGCCACGCCCGGGAAGAGAGATTGCGGATAGCGGTCGCCAAAGCGATATTCAGCGCGATCTGGCCAGGCTGGCAGGCGAATAATAAAAACTCAGCCCGAAGGGGGGTTCCCACTTCGGGCTGGCTGTTAATGCGACTACGAAGCGTTAAACCTCGATTTCCGCGGTGTCGCCTTTCTCCTGCAGCCAGTTGCGGCGATCTTCGGAGCGCTTTTTCGCCAGCAGCATATCCATCACTGCCAGGGTCTGCGCCACGTCCTCTTCGCTGATGGTCAGCTGCACCAGGCGGCGGGTATTGGGGTCGAGGGTGGTTTCACGCAGCTGCAGCGGGTTCATTTCGCCCAGCCCTTTAAAGCGCTGTACGTTAGGTTTGCCCTTCTTGCGCTTCAGCTGCTCCAGCACGCCCTCTTTCTCTTCCTCATCCAGCGCGTAATAGACCTCTTTGCCCAGGTCAATACGGTAGAGCGGCGGCATGGCAACATAGACGTGGCCGTTCTGCACCAGGGTACGGAAGTGACGCACGAACAGCGCGCACAGCAGGGTCGCAATGTGCAGACCGTCGGAGTCCGCATCCGCAAGGATACAGATCTTACCGTAGCGCAGCTGGCTGAGATCTTCGCTGTCGGGATCGATACCGATCGCCACCGAGATGTCGTGCACCTCCTGCGACGCCAGCACTTCATCCGAAGAGACTTCCCAGGTGTTCAGGATCTTACCCTTGAGCGGCATGATCGCCTGATACTCACGATCGCGCGCCTGCTTGGCCGACCCGCCCGCTGAGTCCCCTTCCACCAGGAAAAGTTCGGTACGGCTGAGATCCTGCGCGGTACAGTCCGCAAGCTTACCCGGCAGCGCCGGACCGCTAGTGAGCTTTTTACGCACCACTTTCTTAGCGGCACGCATGCGGCGCTGAGCGCTGGAAATGGCCAGCTCGGCCAGCATTTCTGCCGCCTGCACGTTCTGGTTCAGCCACAGGCTGAAGGCATCTTTCACCACGCCGGAAACAAAGGCGGCGCACTGGCGCGAAGAGAGGCGCTCTTTGGTCTGCCCGGCAAACTGCGGATCCTGCATTTTGACCGACAGCACGTAGGCGCAGCGATCCCAGATATCTTCCGCCGACAGCTTCACGCCGCGCGGCAGGATATTGCGGAACTCGCAGAACTCGCGCATCGCATCCAGCAGGCCCTGACGCAGACCGTTAACGTGCGTGCCGCCCTGCATGGTCGGGATCAGGTTAACGTAGCTTTCGGTGAGCAACTCACCGCCTTCCGGCAGCCACAGCAGCGCCCAGTCCACCGCTTCCACATCTCCGGCGTAAGCACCGACAAAGGCTTTTTCCGGCAGCGTTGGCAGGCCGTTAACCGCCTCCATCAGGTAGTCGGTCAGACCATCGGCGTAGCACCAGCTCTGTTCGGTATTGTTCAGCTTGTCTTTAAAGACAATTTCTACGCCCGGGCAGAGTACCGCTTTGGCTTTCAGCAAGTGGCTGAGGCGCGAAACCGAGAAGCGCGGGCTGTCGAAGAAGGATTCATCAGGCCAGAACTGCACGCGGGTGCCGGTGTTGCGTTTACCGACGGTGCCGGTTACCACCAGGTCCTGAACCTTATCGCCGTTCTCAAACGCCATTTCGTAGATTTCGCCATTACGGCGTACGGTCACTTCCACGCGTTTGGAGAGGGCGTTAACCACCGAGATCCCCACGCCGTGCAGGCCGCCGGAGAACTGGTAGTTTTTGTTGGAGAATTTGCCCCCGGCATGCAGGCGGCAGAAAATCAGCTCAACGGCCGGCACGCCCTCTTCAGGGTGGATATCCACCGGCATGCCGCGCCCGTCGTCGATAACTTCCAGCGACTGATCGGCGTGCAAAATCACTTCCACGCGCTTGGCGTGACCGGCCAGCGCTTCATCCACGCTGTTGTCGATCACTTCCTGACCTAAATGGTTAGGGCGCACGGTATCGGTGTACATGCCCGGGCGGCGACGCACGGGTTCAAGGCCGCTGAGAACCTCAATGGAATCAGCGTTATAGCTGGATTGAGTCATCGTTACAATCTGATTGATAATGGCTAAAAATGCGTGTCCAGACTCCGGCTTATCTCAGTCCCGGAAGCCCAGGAAATCGATCATTGCGGAGAAATGGCGTTCGAATCCGATAAAAGCATGGTTTCCGCCCTCTTCTACCGTTTGACGGCAGGCGCTGTAGTAGTCCAGAGCCTGGCGGTAGTCGAGCACTTCATCGCCCGTTTGTTGCAGCAGCCAGATCAAATCCGGCGACTCTAACGGGTCAATCTGCATCACTTTTAGATCGTAAATATGGCGAGACTCTAACACATATTGCTGGCCGGTGTATGGGTTCTCATTATTGCCAAGGTAATCCGCCAGCAGCTCAAACGGGCGTACCGCCGGGTTCACCACCACCGCAGGCAGCGCAAAGCATTGCGACAGCCAGGTGGCATAGTAGCCGCCAAGAGAAGAGCCAATAATACCCAGCGGTTCGCCCGCCGATTTCATGACGAACTCCTCCAGCAGGGCCGCAGCCTCAGCGGGAAATGCCGGCAGTTGCGGCACATGCAGGGTAATATTTGGGTGGTGCTGTGCCAGCCACTGTTTAAAGATGGTCGCTTTTGCCGACTGCGGAGAGCTGTTGAAACCGTGCAGATAGAGCAGGGTTGCCATCGATCAGTATCCTTCTGAGTCGAGATCGGGGTTGAATTTGCGGGTCGCCAGACGCTGAACTCCCGTTTCCAGCCGTCCGTCATCATACAGATCCAGCCAGCGCCATCCCGGCGCTTCCGCATCAATGGTGAAGTTGGTGCAGTGGGGTTTAAACTGGACGCAGGTGGACGGGCTGGCCAGCACGCGCCGTCCGTGCCAGTCGAGGTCAAGCTCCTGATGAATATGCCCACACAGCAAGGTTTTTGCCAGCGGGTAGCGCTGTAATACCGCATCCAGCATATGCGGATTGCGCAGGCTGTGCTGATCGAGCCAGGAGCAGCCGGAAGGCAGGGGATGATGGTGCAGCAGTACCAGCGTGTGGCGCTGGGGTTCAGCGGCCAGCGCGCGCTCCAGCCACTCCAGCTGGTAGTCACTTAACTCGCCGTGCGGGACGCCGAACACCTGGCTGTCCAGCAGCACGATTTGCCAGCGATCGCCCACCAGCACCTGCTTTTCATCGGCAATACTCGACTCCGCCAGCGTGCTGAACATCGCCGGCTGAAAGTCGTGATTGCCGGGCAGCCAGACGCAGGGAGCCGGCAGGCGAGCAATACCCTCAGCAAAATGCTGATAGGCTTCGACCGAGTGATCCTGCGCCAGGTCGCCAGTGGCGACAATCAAATCGTAATGACGCTGCCCGGCGGCGATCGCCTCCAGTACCGCGTCATAACTGGCCCAGGTGTTCACACCGAGTAACGTTTCGTGTTTACCTGCAAAAAGGTGGGTATCCGTTATCTGTAAAATCCTGACTCTGGACCCACTCGCCACAGGAAGTTTTAACAGGCTATCCAATCAAAGTCCTTAACTCGCTCTGAAATTGTCGCAGCGTTCTAAAAAACCGGGGCTGCCATTGCGCCATGGAACAAACAGTAGCGCAGCCAGTCCGCAAGAAACTGGTTAATCTGATGCTTTTCATCACGCTGATGCAGCTTTTTATTTGGATAATCATAGCGTGCTTTAAAGCGGTAGATCTGCTGAGTGGAACACACTTCCGCCACCATCGCGTCATGATACAGGCGAACCGACATCGATGGCAGGCTCCAGTAACTGACGGCTGGTGCGGTCTGTTTTACCTCAACCAGCGTGGTGTAGCGCGTTGATTCCAGGATAGTTATCTGGTAACTGGCGCCATTAACCTGATACGTCACGGACTCCCCCGCCTGGTCCTCTTTGGGCAACAGACGACGCAGTTGCGCAAAATTGGTTTCGCAAACGCGCATCATTTCTGGAAAGTCAGGGACATAACGTTTCATTATTCGGGGTTCCATTCATCACAAAGCTGTTTATGGTGCAGCTCCAGCCATTGCAAAGCAATGACAGCAGCGGCGTTATCTATTTTCCCCTGTTCCACCCACTGGTAAGCCTGAGTACGGCTGACCACATGCACAAGAATATCCTCATTCTCTTCCTCCAGACCGTGGTTTCCCTGCGCCACGCTGGCATCCACTTCTCCCACAAACACCGCAAGGCGTTCTGAGGTTCCTCCCGCGCTGGAGAGGTAGTTAATTATGGGTTTAATGCGCCCGGGAGTCAGCCCGGCTTCTTCCAGCGCTTCGCGTCTGGCGACCTCTTCCGGCGTTTCACCCGGTTCCATCATCCCCGCCACCAGTTCAAGCACCCACGGCGTTGGGCTGGTGTCGTAAGCGGCGATACGGATCTGCTCGATTAACACCACTTCGTCGCGCAGCGGATCATAGGGTAGCAGCACTGCGGCATGACCGCGCTCCAAAATTTCTCGTGATACTTCACCACTCATCCCGCCATTAAACAAGCGGTGACGAAAGCGGTAGCGCTCCAGCGAAAAAAAACCACGATAGAGGGTCTCTCGTGCAATAATTTCTACATCGTTTTTGGTGAAAGTCACCGGGTATTTGTTACTTGTTGCCATAACAACAGCTCCTGTGAAATGGTGGCCAAAACGTAAAATGCAATCGTAATCCGCCTGATGTCTGGTTCTTAATGAAATATTTAAGTAAATTAAGGCAGGATGGCACTTTCAGCCAACTTACCTTCTCGGAACTCTCTGCTATCATCGGCGATAATTTTTGGCTTACGTCAGCGCTACCATAGCAATTTTGCTGCACTACAAGGAATGCAAATGAACAAACTGCTCCCTTTACTCATCGGTCTGAGCCTGGGCGGCTTCAGTGTTGCCAGCCAGGCTGAGAACCTGCTGCAGGTGTATCAGCAGGCTCGTTTATCCAATCCTGACCTTCGTAGCTCAGCAGCCGATCGTGATGCGGCATTTGAGAAGATTAATGAAGCACGTAGCCCGCTGTTACCTCAGCTGGGGCTGGGTGCCGACTACAGCTACAACAACGGCTACCGCGACGCGCGCGATTCGAACAGCACCTCGAAAAGCACCTCACTGCAGCTGACTCAGACCATTTTTGATATGTCAAAATGGCGCGCGCTGACCCTGCAGGAAAAAACCGCCGGGATTCAGGATGTCACTTATCAGACCGCGCAGCAAACGCTGATCCTCAACACCGCGACAGCGTATTTCAACGTGCTGAATGCGATTGATACCCTCTCCTACACCGAAGCGCAGAAACAGTCGATCTACCGTGAACTGGATCAGACCACTCAGCGCTTTAACGTGGGCCTGGTCGCCATCACCGACGTGCAGAATGCGCGCTCACAGTACGACACCGTGTTGGCCAACGAAGTGACGGCGCGTAACGATCTTGATAACGCGGTTGAAACGCTGCGCCAGGTGACCGGGAATTACTACCCGAGCCTCGCCTCGCTTAACGTTGATAACTTCAAAACCGAGAAGCCACAGCCGGTTAACGCGCTGCTGAAAGAGGCCGAGAGCCGCAACCTCAGCCTGCTCTCTGCCCGTCTGTCGCAAGACCTGGCGCGTGAGCAGATCCGCTCTGCGGAAACTGGCCATATGCCAACCGTGGACCTGACCGCGTCAACCGGTTTGTCGAACAACCGTTACAGCGGCGATCGCGCCACCAATAACGACAACATCAGCGGTAGCAACCAGGTTGGCTTAAGCTTCAACCTGCCGCTGTACAGCGGCGGCTCGGTGTCGTCACAGGTGAAGCAGGCGCAGTATGCGTTTGTGGCAGCCAGCGAGCAGCTGGAAGGCGCGCACCGCTCCGCCGTGCAGACCGTCCGCTCCTCGTTTAACAACGTGAATGCCTCCATCAGCAGCATCGAAGCGTACAAGCAGGCCGTGGTTTCTGCCCAGAGCTCGCTGGATGCAATGGAAGCGGGTTACTCCGTGGGTACCCGTACCATCGTTGACGTGCTGGATGCGACCACCACGCTGTATGAAGCAAAGCAGAAGCTGGCTAACGCCCGCTACAGCTATATGATCAACCAGCTGAACATCAAATCTGCGCTCGGTACGCTGAACGAGCAGGATCTGGCGACGCTGAATAATCATCTGGGCAAGGATATCAATACCTCACCGGAAGCTGTGGCACCAGAAAATCCACAGCAGGTTGCCCGCGTCGACGGCAATGAAAGCGCCCCGGCCGCGCGCCAGGCAGCAGCCACCAGCCGCCCGGCAGCAAACCGCAGCAGCGGCAATCCGTTCAGTCAGTAATCTCCCCGCGGGGCAGCCAACGCTGCCCCGTTTTATTTCGATCCCACCTGTCTTAACCTCTCCTTCACAATCAAACGTATAGCTAAGTAAAGATCCCCGGTCTGTCACGCCTCATCGCTTCATTTTTCACCGCTATTCCCCTATCCTATGCACTACCTTTGGGCACAGGACGAAAAGTGATGAAACGGACTAAACAGATTAATCATGCCTCCTTTCGCAAAAGCTGGAGCGCACGCCATTTAACGCCGGTGGCGCTGGCGGTTACCGCCGTATTTATGCTGGCCGGTTGTGAGCAGTCAGACGAGACCGTCTCGACTTATATGAACGCCGATGACTGTTCGAGCGCCAACCCGGGCAAGAGCGAGCAGTGCACCACGGCCTATAACAAAGCTAAAGAAGAGGCGGTGAAAACCGCACCGAAATATGCCACCCGCGAAGACTGCGTGGCGGAATTCGGTGAAGGCCAGTGTCAGCAGGCTCCGGCTCAGGCTGGCGTGGGCACCACCAATGCTGAATCTCAGTCCAGCGGCAGCTTCTGGATGCCGCTGATGGCCGGTTACATGATGGGCCGCATGATGGGCGGCGGTATGGGCCAGCAGCAGCCGCTGTTCTCCTCTAAAAACCCAGCCAGCCCGGCCAACGGCAAATTCGTTGATGCCAGCGGCAAAAGCTACGGCGCAGCTACCCCTGGCCGTACCATGACGGTGCCTAAATCCGCCATGGCACCAAAACCTGCCACTACCAGCACCGTAATGCGCGGCGGCTTTGGTGAAAGCGTTGCCAAGCAGACCAGCATGTCACGCAGCAGCGCGGCTTCCGGCTCCAGCCGCAGCTTTGGGGGCTAATCGCTGATGAAGCGTATTGCCATCACTGAACGCCCAGGCTGGCGGGAAAAGGCCACGGAGTTTGGTTTTCGTTTTCACACCATGCACGGCGAGCCGTACTGGTGTGAAGATGCCTATTACCAGTTCACCTTAGAGCAGATTGAAACGCTGGAAGATGTCACCAGCGAGCTGCATCAAATGTGCCTGCAGGCGGTGGAGATGGTGGTCGGCAGCGACGAGCTGCTGGAGAAGTTTCGCATACCGAAACACACCTGGGACTTCGTGCGCGAGTCGTGGAAAAGCGGCCAGCCGTCGCTCTATTCCCGCCTCGACCTCGCCTGGGATGGTGTGACGCCGCCTAAGCTGCTGGAAAACAACGCGGATACGCCAACTTCGCTGTATGAAGCGGCCTTTTTCCAGTGGCTGTGGCTGGAAGACCAGCTAAACGCCGGCCAGCTGCCGGTCGGTAGCGACCAGTTCAACAGCCTGCAGGAGAAGCTGATCGAGCGCTTCGCCGAGCTGCACCAGCAGCACGGTTTCAGCTGGCTGCACTTCGCCTGCTGCCGCGATACCGATGAAGATCGCGGCACGGTGCAGTATCTGCAGGATTGCGCTACCGAAGCGGGCCTGCCGAGCGAATTCCTCTATATGGATGAGATCGGCCTCGGCGAGAAAGGGCAGTTTACCGACCAGCACGACCAGGTGATCGCCAATCTGTTCAAACTCTACCCGTGGGAATTTATGCTGCGCGAGGTGTTCTCTACCAAGCTGGCCGATGCGGGCGTGCGCTGGCTGGAGCCGGGCTGGAAGAGCATTATTTCTAATAAAGCGCTGCTACCGCTGCTGTGGAAGATGTTCCCGGATCACCCGAACCTGCTACCGGCCTACTTTGCCGAAGACAACGTGCCTCACATGGATAAATACGTGGTGAAGCCGCTGTTCTCCCGTGAAGGCGCGAATATTCGCATCGTGGAGAACGGCCAGGAGATTGCCCGCGTTGACGGACCGTACGGTGAGGAAGGTATGATTGTGCAGCAGTTCCATCCGCTGCCGAAGTTTGGCGATAGCTATACGCTGATTGGTTCGTGGCTGATCAACGATCGGCCAGCAGGAATTGGTCTGCGCGAGGATCGCGACTTGATCACCCAGGATCTGTCACGATTTTATCCGCACGCGTTTATCGAGTCATAGCGTAAACGGGCGAGGCATGCCTCGCCCCTTCAATCATCCCACCTGCACCGACAGCATACTCAATGAGCCCATCACAATCCCGTCCACCGGGATCGCTATCGCCTCGCCTGCGGCGCGTGCGCCCAGCACATACAGCAACGGCAGATAGTGCTCCGGCGTCGGGTTCGACAGGGCGGCGCCTTCATGCTGCATAAAGTTCACCAGCGGATGCTGCGCTGACTCTCCTTCCCAGTTCAGATTATCGCGCACGTACTGATTGAATGATTCCGCCCAGGGATAGGCTGCGGCATCGCCGCCCCAGCGCACCATGCGCAGGTTGTGCACCACGTTACCGCTGGCAACGATCATGATGCCCTGTTCGCGCAGCGCCGCCAGCTTGCGACCCAGCTCAAAGTGGTAAGCAGGCGGCTTTGTCCCGTCAACGCTCAGCTGCACGACCGGAATATCAGCATCGGGGTACATCTTGATCAGCACGCCCCAGGAGCCGTGGTCAAAACCCCACTCGCGATCGAGCTCTACCGCAACCGGAGCCAGCGCATCCGCAACCTGCTGTGCCAGCGCGGGCGAACCCGGTGCCGGATAGTGGGTATCGAACAGCGCCTGCGGGAAACCGCCGAAGTCATGGATGGTGCGCGGCTTCTCCATCGCGGTGACGGCGGTGCCGCGCGTATACCAGTGTGCGGAAACCGCGATAATCGCTTTCGGGCGCGGCAGCGTTTTACCCAGCTCACGCCAGGTTTCCGTGTAAATATTCTCTTCCAGCACGTTCATCGGGCTACCGTGACCGAGGAAAAGCGCAGGCATACGTGAGTGGCTCATGTTAAAACTCCAGGCAGTGTTGTGCTCAATGACGCCTACATTACGCGCTTTATTTCACGGATGAACCTGGATAAGCCTGACGGAGATATTCAGAAAATTTGAAGGGGAAAAACGGGAAGGAGAAGATTAGCAGGGCCGGATAAACCGGCCCTGAAGGGCTTAACTGGCCTGACGCGTCTCGTGACTGCGGCGGTAAGCCACCAGGTCTTCGATGGTCACAACCGGCATGTCGTGCTGCTTAGCAAACACGATAGCTTCAGGGGCATGCGCCATTGAGCCATCGTCGTTAGTCAGCTCACACAGCACGCCCGCAGGCTTAAAGCCGGCCAGCGTCACCAGGTCAATGGTCGCTTCGGTGTGGCCGCCACGGGTCAGCACGCCGCCAGCACGGCCGCGCAGCGGGAATACATGGCCAGGGCGATTCAGATCGCTCGGCTTAGTATCATCGGCAATCGCGGTGCGGATGGTAGTCAGGCGGTCAGTAGCTGAAACGCCGGTGGTGACGCCTTTGGCGGCTTCGATAGTCACGGTAAAACCCGTACCGTAAGCGCTGGTGTTGTCCTGCACCATCATCGGCAGCTCAAGCTCCTGCAGACGCTGTTCGGTCAGACACAGGCAAACAATACCGCTGCCGTGACGGATGGTCAGCGCCATCTGCTCAACGGTCATGGTTTCCGCGGCGAAGATCATATCGCCTTCGTTCTCACGATCTTCATCGTCTAAAACCATCACACCGCGGCCAGCGCGCAGCGCTTCGATAGCACGGGTTACACGCTGTTCAGGCGTGCCAAATTCAGAAAGTAGCGACTGATTCATGGTAAAAAAACCTTAATTAATTTATGGGTTACCAGAACCAGGGCGTGCTTAGGAGTGTCATGCAGTGACAAAAAATAACGCGAGGCAGGCAAAAGCCCGACAAGATTCGTTACTCTCTCCCATCCGGACTCTAACCGTCGGCCCCGGAATCACACCGGGTCTGCTGTCCTTCAGAATTGCTCCTGAAGCGCTCGCGGGCTTTCAGCGTCAGCTGATTTACCGCCGGTGGGGAATTTCGCCCCGCCCTGAGAATAAGCAAAAACATCATAACGCTGAAAAAGTAGCAGAGCAACGAACAAAAACATCAAATAGATTGTCAGCAGATGACTAAGGCATTTCCTGTTTATTCATTTCAGGTTTAACCTTTTAGCGTCAGGGATTACACTAAGGTAAAACCCGCTGCTACCAGGAAGCCGCTATGATCGACGCAAAAAAAATTGAACAACTGGCCCGTCAGGTCCATGACTCCATGCCGAAAGGGATCCGCGAGCTGGGTGATGATGTGGAGAAGAAAATTCGCCAGACATTACAGGCGCAGTTAACCCGTCTGGACGTGGTGAATCGCGAAGAGTTTGATGTGCAGACTCAGGTGCTGCTGCGCACGCGTGAGAAACTGGCCGCGCTGGAACAACGCCTGGCCGAGCTGGAAGCGAAAGTGGCACAGCCTGCTACAGCTGCAACGCCAGCGGTTTCTGCAACACCAGCGACCTCTGCAACAGCGGCCACCAGCGAGCCGAAAGCGCCAAACTGAGTGAGTTAAGCGGCTGCCCGCAAGGGCAGCCGACAGCCATCAGCTTTTACCGGTGCCTGAAATAATTGTCTTGATGATATTACTGGTTGAAATACCGTCTTCGAAGTTCAGCACCCGCACGTCACCGCCGTTAGCCCACACTTCTTTACTGCCCGCGATATCTTCCGGCTTATAGTCTCCGCCTTTCACCAGCAGGTCCGGCAGCACCTCAGCAATCACCCGCTGTGGCGTGTCCTCTTCAAAACCGATGACCCAGTCCACGGCTTCCAGCGCACCCAGCACGATCATACGATTGACCAGCGGGTTTACGGGGCGCGTTTCGCCCTTCAGGCGACGGGTTGAAGCATCGCTGTTGACCGCCACAATCAGGCGATCCCCCAGCTTACGCGCATTAGCAAGATAGGAGACGTGGCCCGCGTGCAGAATGTCGAACACGCCGTTGGTCATCACCACTTTCTCGCCGCGCTGGCGCGCCTTGGCGACTTCAGCGATCAGCTGTGCTTCATCCATCACGCCAAAGCCGGATTCAGGGCGCGCATGAATGGCGTTCTCCAGCTCAACCGGGGAAACCGTCGAGGTCCCCAATTTACCGACCACCACGCCCGCCGCGGCATTCGCCAGGAAGCAGCTCTCTTCCAGCGTATTGCCTGCCGCCAGCGCAGCCGCCAGTACGCCAATCACCGTATCACCGGCACCGGTAACGTCGAACACTTCCTGCGCCTGGGTTGGCATATGGAACGGCTCTTTGCCCGGCTGCAGCAGCGTCATACCGTGCTCGGAACGCGTGACCAGCAGCGCCGACAGGCCGTGCTGCTGCATCAGTGCCGTACCGCGCTCGACGATATCCGCTTCGCTTTTACATTTGCCCACCACCGCTTCGAACTCGGAGAGGTTTGGCGTCAGCAGCGTTGCACCGTGATAACGTGAGAAATCAGTCCCTTTCGGGTCGACCAGCACCGGTACGCCCGCTTCGCGTGCCAGCGCGATCATGGTTTCAACGCTGGCCAGCGCGCCTTTGGCGTAGTCAGACAGCACCAGCGCACCAATTTTCGGCAGCGCCTCACGGATGCGCTCGTGCATTGGCTCCGGATTAACCCCGTCAAAGCCCTCTTCAAAATCGAGGCGGATCAGCTGCTGGCTGCGTGACAGCACGCGCAGTTTGGTGATGGTTGGATGCGTCGGCACCGCCACGAAATCACACCGCACGTTCACCCCGGCCAGGGTCGCGCTCAGCGCCTGCGCGGCTTCATCAATCCCGGTCAGGCCCACCAGACGCGAACCGGCACCGAGAGAAGCGATATTCATCGCCACGTTGGCCGCGCCTCCCGGGCGCTCCTCCACATGGTCCACTTTGACCACCGGCACCGGGGCCTCTGGGGAGATGCGACTGGTTGGGCCGTGCCAGTAGCGATCCAGCATCACATCGCCAACCACCAGAACACCCGCGCGCGAAAAATCGGGCAGTGTAATTTTCATTCCAGACACTCCAGACTGCAGTTTAAACAGGAAAAATTATGCGCGCGATGATAGCACAACTTGCTGCTGACCATCATCACGCGCCGAACACCCACTCAGGCTCCCAGCCACTTCTGCCAGCTGGCATTGACCTGGGCCTTTTCCGCGCTGAATGCGCTCTCCTCTACGTGCCCCGGCAGCTCCTGCAAAGCGAGATGGTGCAGCGCATCGCGCAGCGAAACGTAGGCCTGGGTCAGCGCTTGCGCCTCGGCCTGCGCCATCTTGTCACCATTTGCCAGCAGTTCGAGGATGCGTACGTTATCGGACCAGCGCGTCAGCGTCGGATCCTGGGCAGCGTAGCGTAAGACCAGGTATTGCGTAATGAATTCAATATCGGTGATACCGCCCTCATCCGCTTTCAGATCCCAGCGCCCTTTATGCTTGTGCCCAAGGTGCGCGCGCATCTTCTCGCGCATTTCCCGCACTTCGGTTTTCAGCGCGTCAGGCTCGCGCGGCAGCGAAAGAATGCCACGGCGGATCTGGTCAAAGCGCTGACTCAGCGCCCCGTCACCAAACACAATGCGCGCCCGCACCAGTGCCTGATGCTCCCAGGTCCAGGCTTCAGTGCGCTGATAATCATCGAAGGCATCGAAGGTACTGACCAGCATCCCCGCCGCACCGGACGGGCGCAGGCGCGCATCGACTTCATACAAAATGCCGGAGGAGGTGCGGGTGCTGAACAGATGCATCACGCGCTGCGCCAGGCGCAGGTAAAACTGGCGCCCGTCGATGCTGCGCTCACCCAGCGTCACGGCATCCACCGGGCAGTCGTGCAGGAATACCAGATCGAGATCGGAACTGTAGCCCAGCTCCCAGCCGCCCAGCTTGCCATAGCCGACCACGGCAAAGCCCCGCTCGCTGTCGCTGGTCAGGTGCGACGGGCGACCGTAGCGCTGCACCATCATATTCCATGCCTGCTGTACCACCGCTTCGATCATCGCTTCGGCCAGCCAGGTCAGATGGTCGCTGACCTTCATGACCGGCAGGGTTTTGGCGATATCGGCGGCGGCAATGCGCAGATGCTGCGCCTGTTTAAACTGGCGTAGCGCCTCCAGCTGCTGCTCTTCGTCCTCTTCCGGGATGCGCAGCAGATACTGGCGCAGCTCGTCGCGGTAGGCATCGGTGGCGGTCGGCTGGTACAGCGTGGCCGGGTCGAGCAGCTCATCAAGCAGCAGCGGGTGGCGCGCCAGCTGGCTGGCAACCATCGGTGAGGCGGCGCACAGGCGGATCAGATGTTTCAGCGCGCCGTCGAATTCGGTCAGCAGTTCGAGATAGGTCGAGCGGGTGACCACGCCTAGCAGCAGCGGGGTCAGGCGGCTGAGCGTAACCGGGGCATCATCGCGCGGCACCACTTCACTCAGCAGGCGCGGCATCAGCTGATCCAGCGCCTGGCGGCCGCGTGGACCAATGGTGCGTTTATCCACATCCAGGCGAAATTCGGTGATGGTGCGCCACAGCAGCTGGCGGGCGGCGCTGTCGAGATGCGGCACCAGCGGTGCCAGCTCGGCTTCTTCCAGCTGATCCTGCCACAGCACGCCGTATTCACCCGCGTCGCGACTGTCGCCGCTCTCTGAGCTATCGTCGCCGATCAGATCGTTAAAGATGGTGCGCACCTGCGCCATATGGATATCAAGCTGGTCATGCAATGCCTGCCAGTCGCTGAAATCCATCGCCCAGGCAAGGCGGGCGCGGTCCAACTCAGCCACCGGCAGCGTCTGCGTCTGTTCGTCGTTGATGCTCTGCAACAGATTCTCCAGGCGACGCAGGAACAGATAGGCATCGCGCAGCTGGCTAACCTGCCCTTGCGGCAGCAGATGCAGCTCGCCAATCGCGTGCAGCGTCGGCAATAAGGAGCGCATTTGCAGCGATCGTTCGCGACCGCCGCGTATCAGCTGGAAGACCTGCACGATAAATTCGGTTTCGCGGATACCGCCAGCGCCCAGCTTGATGTTATCGGTCAGCCCGCGCCGCCGTACTTCACGCGCGATCATGCTTTTCATATTGCGCAGCGACTGGATCACGCTGAAATCAATGTAGCGGCGAAAGACAAACGGGCGCAGCGTCTGGCGCAGCTCTTCGCTCCAGCGGTCGTCGCTGTCGCCCATCAGGCGCGCTTTCACCATCGCGTAGCGTTCCCAGTCGCGCCCCTGCTCCTGGTAATAATCTTCCAGCGCGGCAAAGCTCAGCACCAGCGGGCCGCTGTCGCCAAACGGGCGCAGGCGCATATCCACACGGTAAACAAAGCCATCCACGGTGGGCTGATCCAGCACCTTAATCAGGCGCTGCCCAAGGCGGGTGAAGAACTGCGCATTATCCAGCTCGCGGCGGCCCCCCTGGGTGGTGCCGTTTTCCGGCCAGGTGAAGATAAGGTCAATATCAGAGGAGAAATTAAGCTCGCCACCGCCCAGCTTGCCCATACCGAGGATCAGCAGCGGCTGCGGCTCCCCGGCGGCATTCACCGGCGTGCCGAAATCGCGGCAGCAGGCGTGCCACAGCCAGTCGCGCGCAGCGACTATCAGCGTCTCCGCCAGCTCGCTCAGCTGGCGCAGGCTCTGCTCTGTACTGCTGGTCGCCAGCGTCTGCATCCAGGCGATACGCGTCAGCATATGGCGGCGGAACAGGCGCAGCTCGCGCATCAGCGCATTTTCATCCTGCGCCGCGGCCAGCTGCGTCTGTAACCACTGCGGATAGTGTTGCCATTCATCCGGCTGCGGCGGCTGCTGCTGGATCTGCTGCCACCAGTCGGGGCATTTTGCCAGGTTATCGCTGATAAAATCGCTAAATGCCAGAACCGCCTTTTGCTGTTCACTGGCCCCGCTGAAAATGGGATCGAGCAGTGCGATCTGCCCGGTCAGTAACGATGGCAACATAATCACTCCCTTATAAAAAGCCGCACGCCAAAGGTTTTACACGCTGCCGTTCTTCCAGAACGCCGCCTGTTTCAGCGCCTGCTGGCGATGACTGTCCAGCCAGACTTCCTGCTGGCTGACAATCGCCTGCTGCAGCTGCTGCCAGCTTTGCAGCCAGCTGTTGACCACATCAGGTTGATAGGCACCGGCCAGCAGATGAACGGCCAGCAGCTGACGATGCAGGCGCGTCAGTTTGTCCTGATACTCGCCCGAATGGTTGACGTGAGCGAAGGTCTCTTTCAGGTCGGCGGCAATGCGCCCGAGCATGATATCGCTGAAGCGTTTAAATGAGCCCTGCAGCTTGGCATCCGCCTTTTGATCGACAAACGCACGCCAGCCTTCGGTGACAATCCAGTTAGTAAGCGCTAACTGGGTCTCCAGCCAGACCGGACTGAAACAGAGCTTTTCAGCGCTGACATTCTCTTCCAGCAGCGCCTCTTCCAGCATGGTTAGTTTTTGGCGCAGATCGCTGCTGGCCTTGCGCGGAACCAGCGCGCCGTAAAGAGAGAAGACCTGACGCAGCGTCTCCAGCGCATCCTTGATCTGCGGCAGTGCGCCGCTAACGCCGCGCAGCCACAGCTCTTCGTGATACTGCCACTGGCTGAGAGCGAGCAGGAACCCGCTGCGCATCCCCTCTTCTACCGTTGCTTTCGGCTTGACCTTCAGCAGCGGAACCGGGCGCAGCGGGCGCGGTGGATTGCCCTGCGCCAGCGCATAGCCGCGTGCGGCTTTGCTCAGGCTGCCGAGACGCAGGCCCTCCAGCGTAGCCAGCTCGGCGGCAAAGGCCAGCAGATCGTCACGCTGGCCACTTTTCAGCTCCAGCTCGATTTCTCTCAGCGGCTCGCTTAACGCACCGGCACTGACTTCCCCGCAGTCGTAAGCCACTTCAATCTCGCTTTGCAGGTAAGTAACCACCCACTTTTCGCGCACGAAATGGGTACTGAACAGCGCGTTGAGGCGCTGTTGCAGCGCGGCCACGTCGGTGCCTGCAGGCCAGACGTCGGCAGGCAGCAGGGCGATATCGAGCTCAGGCTGGCCGAGGGCCACATTGTATTCCGGCCGCTGATGCAGCCCGCCCACCGTTTGCCCGGCGGTTTTTAGCGTCATCTCGTAGCTGTCGCCAAAGCCGCGAATGCGCAGGCCCATATCCCAGCGGCGCAGCTGGCTGTCGTCGGTTTCAAAGTAGATGTTGGTGAGCTTCTGCCCCGCGCTGTGCTGGTGAGGCCAGTTCGCCAGTTTATCGGCAATTTTTGATGCAGCTTCTGCCGCGGCGATGAACTTTAATTCGATTTCGATGGTCATATTGTCTTATTTACGTCGTTAACGGCACGGTAAACGGTTAAGGTAACTGATTATGCCTGCTTTATGACAGGTAGCTTAACCCGAAGAGTAATGCACAAGCGACAGGGCTGTCTCTGCTTTATTACGCTTTCGCGTGCCCGCTCTCACGCTCTTTGAGACCAGGATAGTTCTCATTCAGCTTTCTGCGAGGCCGCTCCAGACTGTGCCTTTACTTTTTTCCAGCACTTACGAATAAGAGTTCGAATGAATAAAACTCACCTTATTGGACTGACTTTACTCACTTTTAGCGTTGCAACATCGGTTCATGCTGAAGAAAAACGCTACATTTCCGACGAGCTTTCCACCTGGGTCCGCAGCGGTCCTGGCAATGATTATCGCCTGATCGGCACCCTGAACGCCGGCGAAGAAGTCACCCTGCTGCAGTCAAACGACAATAGCAAATATGGGCAAATCCGCGACAGCCAGGGGCGCACCACCTGGATCCCGCTGGCACAGCTGAGCGAGCAGCCAAGCCTGCGTTCGCGCGTGCCGCAGCTGGAGCAGCAGGTCAAAGACCTGACGGCCAAACTGGCCAATATCGACGGTAGCTGGAACGAACGCACCGCCGAGATGCAGAAAAAAGTCGCCGGCAGCGATGGGGCGATCAACAGCCTGAAAGAAGAGAATCAGCAGCTGAAAAACCAGCTGGTGGTGGCGAAAAAGAAAGTGGATGCCGCCAACGTACAGCTTGACGATAAACAGCGCACCATCATTATGCAGTGGTTTATGTACGGCGGCGGCGTAGCCGGTGTCGGCCTGCTGCTTGGCCTGCTGTTGCCGCATATGATCCCGCGCAGGAAGAAAAGCGACCGCTGGATGAATTAATCCAAACGATGACAAATCAGGGTATCTGCGGATGCCCTTTTTGTCGTGCCTGCGATTTATCATTTGTGCAACATGGATGTTATAGTGTTCCGATTAATGATCGGTTAATTCCGATTATCCGCTTTGTGGAGACCCGCAGTGAAAACATACCTTGTCGGCGGCGCCGTGCGCGATGGACTGCTGAATTTGCCGCTGAAAGACAAAGACTGGGTGGTGGTGGGAGCCTCTCCCCAGCAGATGCTGGATGCTGGCTACGAGCAGGTTGGCCGCGATTTCCCGGTATTTCTGCACCCTTCCAGCCACGAAGAGTATGCGCTGGCGCGCACCGAGCGTAAGTCCGGCAGCGGTTATACCGGCTTCGTCTGCTATGCCGCGCCCGACGTCACGCTGGAAGAGGATCTGGCCCGACGCGATCTGACCATCAACGCCATTGCCCAGGACGCTGACGGCAACTTTTACGACCCTTATCGCGGGCGTGAAGACCTTAAGCTGCGCCTGCTGCGCCATGTTTCGGCCGCATTCAACGAAGATCCGCTGCGCGTACTGCGCGTGGCGCGCTTTGCGGCACGTTTTGCCCACCTCAATTTCCGCGTCGCTGACGAAACCATGGCGCTGATGCGCGCCATGGCGGCAAGCGGCGAGCTGGCGCATCTGACGGCGGAGCGCGTATGGAAAGAGACGGAGAGCGCCCTGCTCACCCGCAACCCGCAGGTCTATTTCCAGGTACTGCGCGACTGCGGTGCGCTGGCGGTGCTGTTCCCCGAGCTGGATAATCTGTATGGCGTGCCGGCCCCGGCCAAATGGCACCCGGAGATTGACACCGGGGTGCATGCGCTGATGACGCTGGCGATGGCCGCCCAGCTCAGCCCGGAGCTGGATATTCGCTTCGCCACGCTGTTTCACGACGTCGGCAAGGGCCTGACGCCGCCGGAGAAGTGGCCCAGCCACCACGGGCACGGCCCGGCTGGCGTGCCGCTGGTTGCCGCGCTGTGCGAGCGCCTGCGCGTGCCGAATGCCGTGCGCGACCTTGCCCTGCTGGTTACCGAATTTCACGATCTGGTGCACACCGTACAGAATCAGTCAGCCGCTACGCTGATTGCCCTGTTTGACCGCGTGGATGCCTGGCGTAAGCCGCAGCGCGTTGAGCAGATTGCTATCACCAGCGAAGCCGATGCGCGTGGGCGCACCGGTTTTGAAAGCAATCCTTATCCGCAGGGCGACTACCTGCGCACCGCCTGGCGGGTGGCACAAAGCGTGTCGACCAAAGAGGTGGTTGAGGCCGGATTCAAGGGCAGCGAAGTCAGAGAAGAGCTAACGCAGCGGCGAGTGGCCGCGCTGGAAGAGTGGAAGTCGTCATAACATCGTAACGGGCCAACCGAAACAAACGACCCCAGGGCCGATCGAAACAAAAGATCGGCCCCTACGGGTAGTTTTACAGAACGAACACCGCGTAAACCGCTGCCGCGATAATAAAGCGGTAGATAGCAAACGGGATAAACGAGATACGTTTGATGATGTGCAGGAAGGTCTTGATCGCGATCAGCGCGACAATAAAGGCGGTGACAAAACCGACGGCGAACATCGGGAAGTCGGCCAGGGTCAGGAAGCCCATGCTCTTATAGAGATCCAGCGCGGTAGCGCCCATCATCATCGGCACGGCCAGCAGGAAAGAGAACTCAGAAGCCGCATAGCGGCTCACGCCCATCAGCATCCCGCCGGAAATGGTCGCACCGGAACGTGAGAAGCCCGGCCACAGCGCCAGACACTGGAAACAGCCAATCACGAATGCCTGGCGATAGGTAATATCATCCACGCCCACCGCTTTTGGCTGCTTCGGCTTCAGCAGCTCCGCCGCGATCAGCAGCACGCCACCGACCACCAGCGCATACATCACGTTAATCGGGTTAAACAGCGTTTTGATCTGGTCGTGCAGCAGCAGACCAATGACTACCGCCGGCACCATACCCAACAGAATATGAATCAGCGTCAGTTTGCCGGTACCGGTACCTTCATGCGGCTCTTTGCCGAAGTGAATACCGATCAGGCCAAACAGACGGCGCCAGAACATCACCACCACGGCCAGAATTGAACCAAGCTGGATAACCACTTCGAAAGTCTCTGCTTTCTCGCCTTCAAAACCTAACAGATGACCGACAATGATCATGTGCCCGGTGGAGGAAACAGGAAGGAACTCCGTCAACCCTTCAACAATGCCGAGTATTGCTGCCACCCATAGCTGATGAATATCTGCCATCAAATTCTACCTCTAACCAAGTTAAAACCATTAAAAAGGCGGTCGCTTTGCGCTACCGCCAAATTGTGCCCGGACTGAATTAGGGCAACCTTAAGACAGACCATAATGTGGTTTGGTTTCATTGTCATGGCAATGAGATTGCGTTTATTTCGGATTAGTCCCGCGTTCGATGATCACCCCGACCTCACGCGCCTGAGCGACGGCTCCCGGTTTGCTGACCTTAATCCGCACCCACGGCGAGGCGAATCGAGCCAGCAACAGCGTGGCAATCTCCTCCGCAACGCGCTCAACCAGCGCGAATTTGCCGTTAGCAACGTGATCGATAATCGCCTGTGAGACGTCGGCATAGCTCAGGCAGTCATTGACGTCATCGCTGGCCGCGGCTTTGCGGTTGTCCCACGCCATTTCGACATCGAACACCAGCTTCTGCTGAATCGTCTGTTCCCAGTCGTAAACGCCAATGGTAGTGATGACGGACAGGTGATCTATAAATACAATATCCATGATACGGCTCTCTGTTTTTACGGTTGCCGGATATCATCCCCGGCGGTTTATGCGTATTATCCACGGATGCAGACTTTAAGACGACCCCAACAAGACGGAATAGAGTTATGAGTGTATTCGCGCTTGGTATGATCATTTTCGCGTATCTGTGTGGCTCCATCTCCAGCGCGATTCTGGTTTGCCGGCTGTTTGGATTACCGGACCCTCGCCACCACGGTTCGCGCAACCCCGGCACCACTAACGTATTGCGCATCGGCGGTAAAGGTGCGGCAGCCATGGTGCTGGTGTTTGATGTGCTTAAAGGCATGCTGCCGGTCTGGCTGGCGTATCACTTCGGCGTCACCCCGCTCTACCTCGGTCTGACCGCCATTGCGGCCTGTCTTGGCCATATCTACCCGGTATTCTTTAAGTTCAAAGGCGGTAAAGGCGTCGCCACTGCCTTTGGTGCTATCGCGCCTATCGGCTGGGATTTAACGGGATTGATGACCGGGACCTGGCTGCTGACGGTGCTGCTAAGCGGCTACTCTTCGCTGGGGGCGATTATCAGCGCGCTGATCGCGCCGTTCTACGTCTGGTGGTTTAAACCGCAGTTTACCTTCCCGGTCGCCATGCTCTCCTGCCTGATCCTGCTGCGTCATCACGACAATATTCAGCGCCTGTGGCGCGGGCAGGAAACCAAGATCTGGAAGAAGAAAAGAAAGGATCCGTAAAGATACGGGCGAGGCATGCCTCACCCCTGCCAAATCACGGTGAATTCGCATCGGTAAGCGGGTTGCTGAACCCCGACAAAAACGCGCTGAATGTGCTGATGGGCCAGGCATGCCTGACCCACAACAGGCGAGCAGTTAAATAGCAGGTAACTCTGCCAGCGGCCAGCGCGGGCGCACCGTGACGCTCAGCTCCGCATGCACACCACCTTTCATCCGCACCATCCCTGCATAGGCGATCATCGCGCCGTTATCGGTACAAAATTCCGGGCGCGCATAAAACACTTCGCCGCCCCGCTTCTGCATCATCTCTGCCAGCTTACTGCGCAGCGTGCGGTTAGCGCTGACGCCCCCGGCAATCACCAGGCGCTTAAAACCACTCTGGTCGAGTGCACGGCGGCATTTAATTGCCAGCGTATCGACGACGGCATCTTCAAAAGCGCGCGCGATGTCAGCGCGAGTCTGTTCGCTGCTGTCATTATCGCGAATGGTATTTGCCGCGAAGGTTTTCAGGCCGGAGAAGCTGAAATCCAGCCCCGGGCGATCGGTCATCGGGCGCGGGAAGACAAAGCGCTTTTCCACCCCCTGCTGCGCCATTTTCGACAGCATCGGGCCGCCGGGATAGTCCAGCCCCAGCAGCTTGGCGGTTTTATCAAAGGCTTCGCCTGCCGCATCATCTATGGATTCGCCCAGCAGGGTGTATTCCCCGATGCCCGTGACGCTGATCAGCTGCGTATGGCCGCCGGAAACCAGCAGCGCGACAAACGGAAACTCGGGCGGGTTATCTTCCAGCATCGGAGCCAGCAGGTGCCCTTCCATATGGTGCACGGCAATCGCCGGAACATCCCAGGCAAACGCCAGCGAGCGACCAATGGTGGCGCCAACCAGCAGCGCACCGACCAGGCCCGGGCCGGCAGTGTAGGCCACCGCATCGATATCCTGCGCCTGCAGCCCGGCTTCTTTCAGCGCGGCCTGGATCAGCGGCACCGTTTTACGCACGTGATCGCGCGAAGCCAGTTCGGGGACCACACCACCGTAGTCGGCGTGGAGCTTTACCTGGCTATAAAGTTGATTAGCGAGCAAACCGGCCGCATCGTCATAAATGGCAATACCGGTTTCATCGCAGGATGTTTCAATTCCGAGAACACGCATGGCTTTTTCACCTCATTCTTGCGGCGCGCAGTGTAGCATGACGGCGCTTTGCCGGGCGGCAATTTTAGCGACTCAACGGTTATGCCTTGACCAATAAGGCGTTTTTTTTCCCACCAGGGACGCTGGTTTCGTGTATAATCAGCCCCCTGAAAAAAACCGGCAGCCGCACAGGCGCATCTGTTGGTTACATTAAGCTATGGTGCTTTACAACGCAGCCTGTGTTGGAGTAAAATTCCGCACCATTTTGAAATGAGCTGGCACCGATGTCAGCAGCAAAACCGAATTTATCGAGGTGAGAGTTACATGCCGGTAATTAAAGTACGTGAAAACGAGCCATTCGACGTAGCACTGCGTCGCTTCAAGCGTTCTTGTGAGAAAGCAGGCGTTCTGGCTGAAGTTCGTCGTCGTGAGTTTTATGAAAAACCTACTACCGAACGTAAGCGCGCTAAAGCGTCTGCAGTAAAACGCCACGCGAAGAAACTGGCTCGCGAAAACGCACGCCGCACTCGTCTGTACTAGTAGCCTGAGGGTTCGCCCTCTCGTTATACAGACCAGTTAGTAGTTATCAGGCCGTGCTTCCGAAAGGAATGCGCGGCTTGTTGTCGTTTATGAGCTGATCAACCGGGGCTTATGGCAGGAAGAATTCCACGCGTATTTATCAATGACTTACTCGCACGCACGGACATCGTGGATCTTATTGATGCCCGGGTGAAGCTGAAAAAGCAGGGTAAAAACTATCACGCGTGCTGCCCTTTCCATAATGAGAAAACCCCCTCCTTCACGGTAAACGGCGAGAAACAGTTTTATCACTGTTTCGGCTGCGGTGCACACGGCAACGCCGTCGACTTCCTGATGAATTACGATCGTCTGGAATTTGTCGAAAGCATCGAAGAACTGGCGACCCTGTATGGTCTGGAAGTGCCGTATGAAAGCGGTAACGGTCCCAGCCAGCTTGAGCGTCACCAGCGTCAAAGTCTTTATCAGTTAATGACCGGTCTGCGCGATTTCTATCAGCAGGCGCTGGCTCAAAGCCAGTCGGCAGGCGCGCGTGAATATCTGGCGCAGCGCGGGCTAAGCGAAGAGGTCATTAAGCATTTTTCTATCGGTTTCGCCCCTGCGGGCTGGGACAACGCGCTTAAACGCTTTGGCCGTAATCCTGATGACCGCCAGTCGCTGATCGACGCCGGTATGCTGGTCACCAACGATCAGGGCCGCAGCTACGATCGCTTCCGTGAGCGCGTGATGTTTCCTATCCACGATAAGCGTGGGCGGGTGATTGGCTTTGGTGGCCGGGTACTCGGCGACGGGATGCCGAAATATCTCAACTCGCCGGAAACCGATATTTTCCATAAAGGCCGCCAGCTGTACGGCCTGTATGAAGCACAAAAAAATTATCCTGAACCGCCTAAGCTGTTGGTGGTTGAAGGGTACATGGACGTGGTGGCGCTGGCGCAGTTTGGCGTGGATTACGCCGTGGCCTCGCTGGGGACCTCCACCACAGCTGAACATATTCAGCTGCTGTTCCGCGCCACCAACACCGTGATTTGCTGTTACGACGGTGACCGTGCAGGCCGCGAGGCAGCCTGGCGTGCGCTGGAAACCGCATTACCTTACATGAATGACGGTCGTCAGCTACGCTTTATGTTCCTGCCTGACGGCGAAGACCCGGATACGCTGGTGCGTAAAGAGGGTAAAGAGGCGTTTGAAGCGCGGATGGAGCAGGCAATGCCGCTCTCCGGGTTTCTGTTCGATACGCTGATGCCGCAGGTCGATTTGCGCTCGCCGGATGGCCGCGCGCAGCTCAGCACCCTGGCCCTGCCGCTGATTAGTCAGGTGCCGGGCGAGACGCTGCGCATCTACCTGCGTCAGGAGCTGGGCAACAAGCTGGGGATCCTTGACGATAGCCAGTTGGAGAAGCTGCTGCCGAAGCAAGCGGAAAATGCGAAACCGCCCGCGCAGCCCCAGCTAAAACGCACAACCATGCGTATACTTATTGGGCTGCTGATCCAGAACCCACAGCTGGCGATGATGGTGCCCTCGCTTGATGGGCTGGAGCAGTCGGATTTACCCGGTTTTCCGCTGTTCGTTGAGTTAGTGAGCACTTGCGTTGCTCAACCTGGCCTGACGACCGGACAGCTACTAGAGTTATACCGCGGCACAAAATTTAGCCAGAGCCTTGAAACCCTGGCAACATGGAACCACATGATAGTAGATGACGAAGTGGACACCATGTTTAAGGATGCGCTGGGCAGTATGTACGATGACGCACTGGAGCGTCGGCTGGAAGAGCTGATTGCCCGTGACCGCACGCACGTACTGAGCGCAGAAGAGCGCCGCGAGTTCTGGACGCTAAGCCAGGCTCTGAAGAAACAGTAATCGCAGCAGGCTTAACCAGGCGCTGCGGGCTGACCGGAAAAGAGGGTCAGCCCCTACATCACAGAAGATTTTAGGGTTCGCCCCAAAGTCACACAGAATTTAGAGGCGTTATCGGCGCAGTCAGTTCAGGTGCGGCCAGCGCGGAGAAACCGCAGCGTACTGTTGTACGTGAGGATTTCGAGCACTGCCCAATCCTAAAATGGCAAGCAAGATAGCTTCGGACAGAACAAAAGCGGCTTAAGTGCCGAATTCTAGTCAGGCAGCCCCTGACAGCCGCCATGACGGGCAGCGGCAATAATCTAAACGCCCTCACTGTTATTGTTGGCATCTTAGCCGACCCGACACCAATCTAATTTAACAGAAGTGTGGATACCGTCTTATGGAGCAAAACCCGCAGTCACAGCTGAAGCTACTTGTCACCCGTGGTAAGGAGCAAGGCTATCTGACCTATGCCGAGGTCAATGACCATCTGCCGGAAGATATCGTCGACTCCGATCAGATTGAAGACATCATCCAGATGATTAACGACATGGGCATCCAGGTAGTGGAAGAAGCGCCTGATGCCGATGATCTGATGCTGAATGAAAACAACAACGATACGGACGAAGATGCTGCTGAAGCGGCTGCTCAGGTGCTATCCAGCGTAGAGTCCGAAATCGGGCGTACTACTGACCCGGTGCGCATGTACATGCGTGAAATGGGTACCGTTGAACTGTTGACTCGCGAAGGCGAAATCGACATCGCGAAGCGCATCGAAGACGGTATCAACCAGGTACAGTGCTCGGTTGCTGAATATCCTGAAGCCATTACCTACCTGCTTGAGCAGTACGATCGCGTTGAAGCGGGCGAAGCGCGCCTGTCAGACCTGATCACCGGTTTTGTTGATCCCAATGCGCAGGAAGACATCGCACCGACGGCGACCCATGTCGGTTCCGAGCTGTCTGAAGCCGAGCGTGACGAAAACGAAGAAGAAGACGAAGAAGATGACGACAGCGCGGACGATGACAACAGCATCGACCCGGAGCTGGCGCGTGAAAAATTCAACGATCTGCGCGTACAGTACGAAAAAACCCGTACCGTTATTAAAGCGAAGAGCCGCAGCCACGCTGATGCCATCGCTGAGATCCAGAATCTCTCCGACGTCTTTAAGCAGTTCCGCCTGGTGCCGAAGCAGTTCGACTTCCTGGTAAACAGCATGCGCGTGATGATGGACCGCGTACGTACTCAGGAACGCCTGATTATGAAGCTGTGCGTTGAACTGTGCAAAATGCCGAAGAAGAACTTCATTACCCTGTTCACCGGCAATGAAACCAGCGAAACCTGGTTCAAAGCGGCGCTGGCAATGAATAAGCCGTGGTCAGAAAAGCTGAACGACGTGTCAGACGATGTGCACCGTGGCCTGCAGAAACTGCAGCAGATTGAGCAGGAAACCGGCCTGACCATTGAGCAGGTGAAGGATATCAACCGTCGTATGTCCATCGGTGAAGCGAAAGCGCGCCGTGCGAAGAAAGAGATGGTTGAAGCAAACTTACGTCTGGTTATCTCTATCGCCAAGAAATACACCAACCGCGGTCTGCAGTTCCTTGATCTGATTCAGGAAGGTAACATCGGCCTGATGAAAGCGGTGGATAAGTTTGAATACCGCCGTGGTTATAAGTTCTCAACTTATGCTACCTGGTGGATCCGTCAGGCGATCACCCGTTCGATCGCCGACCAGGCGCGTACCATCCGTATTCCGGTGCATATGATTGAGACAATCAACAAGCTCAACCGTATTTCGCGCCAGATGCTGCAGGAGATGGGCCGCGAGCCAACGCCAGAAGAGCTGGCTGAGCGCATGCTGATGCCGGAAGATAAAATCCGCAAGGTGCTGAAAATTGCCAAAGAGCCGATCTCCATGGAGACGCCAATTGGTGATGATGAAGATTCACATCTGGGTGATTTTATCGAAGATACCACGCTGGAGCTGCCGCTGGACTCTGCCACCTCTGAGAGCCTGCGTTCTGCTACCCACGACGTGCTGGCTGGCCTGACCGCGCGTGAAGCGAAAGTGCTGCGTATGCGTTTCGGTATCGATATGAACACCGACCACACGCTGGAAGAAGTGGGCAAGCAGTTTGACGTGACGCGTGAGCGTATCCGTCAGATTGAAGCGAAGGCGCTGCGTAAACTGCGCCATCCAAGCCGCTCTGAAGTGCTGCGCAGCTTCCTCGACGATTAACCGACGGCCTGCGTAACAAGATGGCTCCTCACTGAGGGGCCATTTTTTTGCCGACACTTTGGGCCGGATAGCTTAACGCCCCTGCTCACGCAATGCCCGATCGAGTGCCGCATAGGCCGCCGTCATCTCCTGCTGCGAGGCACGATTCAGGCCGCTGGGATTCGGCAATACCCAGATTTCCGTGCCAGCAATCGTCAGAGGCTGCCTGCCCCACTCCACCTTGCTGCGGCGAAATGCCTGCTGATAAGCCTGCTTGCCGAGCACCGCCAGCGCCGCGGGCTGATAGCGCTCAATCTTATCCACCAGCGCCTGGCCGCCCTCACGCAGCTCGCTGCCCGCCAGTTCACTGGCCAGCACCGTTGGCCGCTCCACCAGCATGGTAATACCGCAACCGGTCTCCAGCAGCTGCTGCTCCTGCTCGGGCTTGAGCTGGCTGCGGGTAAAGCCCGCCTGGAAAATGGTTTTCCAGAAGCGGTTACCGGGATGGGCAAAATGAAAACCGGTGTGGGCGGAGGATTTTCCTGGGTTAATGCCGCAGAACAGCACTCTCAGTCCGGGCTGGATAATATCGCTGATGCCGTGTGCTTCCATGGATAACTCTCTCCCTGCTGGCGGGCTGCCACACCTGCGGCAGCCATGGTGATTTAAATCGCGGCAATGACCGCTGCGGTGATCTCTTCGGTGCTCAGCCCGTGATCTATTTTCTGCTGCGCGCTGACGGTTTCAACGGCGTGCAGAATCGCGCGTGCCGCCTGTTGCTCGCCAAGATGTTCCAGCATCATCGCCGCAGACCAGATAGCGGCAATCGGGTTAGCGATGCCCTGCCCTGCAATATCCGGCGCGGAGCCGTGCACCGGCTCAAACATCGAAGGCACAGCGGGGTCGGGATTGAGGTTGGCAGAAGCCGCATAGCCCAGCCCGCCCTGAATGGCCGCGCCGAGATCGGTGAGGATATCGCCAAACAGGTTGGAGGCGACGATCACGTCGAGCGTTTCCGGGTTCATCACCATTCGGGCGGCAATCGCATCAATATGATAGCGGTTAACCGTGACATCCGGGTAGTCGCGCGCCACCTCCCCGGTGACTTCATCCCACATCACCATGGTGTATTTCTGCGCGTTGGATTTGGTGACGGAGGCCAGCCGCTTGCTGCGCTTTTGCGCCATCTCAAAGCCAAAGCGCAGAATGCGCTCAACGCCGCGACGGGTGAAGATCGAGGTTTCTACCGCCACTTCCGCCGGGGTTCCCTGGTGAATACGCCCGCCCGCGCCGCTGTACTCCCCTTCGGTGTTCTCACGAATGCAGAGGATATCAAACTCGCTTTTGCGCAGCGGGCCTTCCACTCCCGCCAGCAGGCGGTGCGGCCGTACGTTGGCATACAGATCAAACTGCTTGCGGATGGGCAACAGCAGGCCGTGCAGCGAGACGTTATCCGGCACTTTTTCCGGCCAGCCCACCGCCCCCAGCAGCACCGCATCAAATTTCTTCAGCGTATCGATACCGTCTTTCGGCATCATCTCACCGTGCTCAAGATAGTATTCGCACGACCACGGGAACCACTCGCCGCCAAGGGCGAAATCAAATTTGGCCGCGCTGTGGACCAGCACGTGCCAGGCAGCGTTAATCACGTCCACGCCGATTCCGTCCCCGGGGATCACCGCCACTTGATAGCTTTTCATGATGCTCCTTAGATGATTAATATAACCAGCAAGATAACATCTTCGCCCAGGCGGCGGGTTTGTGCTGCTTTTTTTGGGGGATCTGGCGGCAGAAGCTGCCGAACAGGCACGCTATACGCATCAGCCATTGCGGGCCGCGCAAGGCCCGCGTTCAGACTAGCGGAACACGCTGACTGCCTCTACCAGACGGCTGGCCTGGTTTTTCATACGCTGCGCCGCCTGCGCGCCTTCGCTGACCAGCGCGCTGTTATCGTGCGTCAGGCGGTCGAGCGCTTCTACCGCCTGCCCGACCTCGCCCAGCCCGGCGCTCTGCTCGGCCGTTGCCACGCTGATCTGCTGCAGCAGTTCGGTGACGTTCTGCACCTTATCGACAATATCGCCGATCGCCTTGCCCGCTTCATGCACCTGCCCGGCACCGGACTCCACCTTGAGATTACTGGCGGCAATCAGTTGGCGGATCTCACTGGCTGCACCGGCGCTGCGCTGCGCCAGGCTGCGCACTTCTCCGGCGACCACGGCGAAGCCTTTGCCCTGTTCGCCGGCACGCGCGGCTTCCACCGCCGCATTCAGCGCCAGGATATTGGTCTGGAAAGCGATGCTGTCGATCAGGCCGGTAATGGTGGCAATCTGGCGCGAGCTGGCGGCGATCTCATCCATCGTCACCACCACGTTCTGCATCACCTCACCACCCTTCACCGCCGCGTTGCTGGCGGTATGCGAGAACTGATTGGCCTGCTCGGTACTCTCGCCGTTGCGCTGCACCGTGCTGGTCATTTGGTTCATGGTGCTGGCCGTCTGCTGCACGCTGGCTGCGGTCTGTTCGGTATGGCTGTTGATCTTGTCGTTACCGCGCGCCAGCTCGTCGCTGGCGCGATGCACGTCGAGTACCTGATCGCTGACGTCTTTAATCAGCCAGCGGAACATCAGGCCCAGCTGCCCCACCGCCCGCAGCGTCATACCGATCTCATCCACACGGTTCAGGTGCTCAACCTGCGGATTAGCGCCGCTGGCCACGTCCAGCGCCTGGCGACAGACGGCAGCCATCGGCCGGGCAATCTGGCTTTGCAGCCAGACATCCACCAACAGCGCGATCAGCACCGAAAAGGCGCTGAAACCGGCCAGCGCCGTGCCCTGCAGCCCGGCGAAGGCTGCCGCTGCCACCAGCGGTAGCCACAGCGCCAGCACCGCGCTATGAATGCGCCAGCGCAGTGACAGCGTTTTCAACAGGGAGAGCGGGCGCAGCCAGCCGGTGCGCAGCAGCAGGCCGCGATGCAAACGCCAGCCCTTAAGCCGCCCCTGGTTCATCTTCTGATACAGCTGCTCAGCGCCACGCACCTCTTCGGCGCCGGGCTTGACCCGCACCGACATATGGCCAAGGATTTCGCCATGGCGGATCACCGGCACCACGTTGGCGCGCACCCAGTAGTGGTCGCCATTTTTACGGCGATTTTTCACCAGCCCGGTCCACGGCAGTCCCTGGTTCAGGGTGCTCCACATATCGGCAAAGGCGGCTTTCGGCATATCGGGGTGGCGTACCAGATTATGAGGCTGACCGTCGATTTCACTGCGATCGTAACCGCTCACCTCAATAAACGCGCTGTTGGCGTAGGTGATATAGCTGTCAGCATCGGTGGTGGTCATCAGAGTGGTATCGTCGTCGAGCAGATGCTCCTGTTGGGTCACGTGCTGATGGGTTTGCATATAACGGCCTTGTTATGAATGTTTAGATCCTGCATGAACTTGCATGCACTATGCTAAACCATCGGCAGAAAGTGGCGAAAACTTTAACAATTCTCACCAGATTTATGCGCAAACGCCTCACGCAGCCAGTGGATAAAAGCGCTGACGGCGCGCGGCACCTGAGCCGACCACGGGCGCACCACGTACAGCATCTCGGCAAAGGCGCCCACCGCCTGCCACTGCGGCAGCAGCTGCACTAACGAGCCATCCTTGAGCGCCGCCTGTGCGCTGAAGTCCGGCAGCAGCGCAATCCCCAGCCCTTCCAGCGCCGCGTCGCGAATCGATTCACTGTTGTTGGTGGCAAACGGCCCGCTCACGTTCACCGCAATCTGTTCACCCCCGGCCAGCGGCTGAAAACGCCAGCGCGGCGCTTCCACGCCGCGTGGATAGTAAAGGCAGAGGTGTTCACTCAGGGCCTGCGGGCTGGCGGGGTGACCGAAGCGTGCCAGATAGGCCGGAGAAGCCACCACCACCGCGCGCGTCGGGCAGAGCGGCAGCGCAACATGGGTTTCCGGTAGACTCGTGCTGTGGCGGATCGCCAGGTCAAACCCTTCGCAGGCCAGCGATACCAGGCGGTCAGAAACCTCCAGCTGCACGCGCACCTGCGGATGCTCGCGCAGGAAGGTGGTGATATGCGGCACCAGCTGCTGGCGGGCAAACGCCACCGGTGCCGTCACGCGCACCATCCCGCGCAGCGGCCCGGCCGAGTCGCGCACGCTGAAAAAACTTTGGGCAATCTGTGCAAAGGGCGCGCGCAGGTCATCCACCAGCTTTTCCCCGGAGCTGGTCAGGCGCAGGCTGCGCGTGGTGCGCGTCACCAGCGGTACTCCTGCCAGCTGTTCCAGCTCTTTGATCTTCTGCGACATCGCCGCCTTGCTGACCTCCAGCCGCTCCGCGGCAGCGGTAAAACTGCCCTGCTCGGCCAGCACCGTCAGCCAGTGCAGATGCGTCCACAGCGCATCCGTTTTGAGCTCTTTCATTTTCATTGTTCACTATAGTAAATAATCATTTCAAGCATAGCGCTTTTTCCCGCCGCGCATCAGGGGTAAATTGCCCTCACTGACAGGCGATACAGCCTGCACCACTTAACAATGATGACGTCGGGGTGTCTATGCCATTACTGCAATTTGATGTGATTCAGGGCCGTTCAGAGTCTGAGCTGAAAACCCTGCTGGATGCCGCACACCGTGCCGTCCTGGCGGCGTTTAATGTGCCAGCGCGTGACCGCTACCAGATTGTTCACGAAAATAAAGGCTATCAGATGGTGTTCGAGGATACCGGGCTGGATCTGCCGCGTACCGATAACCTGGTGATGGTGAGGGTGTTTACCAGCCCGCGCAGCAGCGAGCAGAAGCAGTTCTTTATGGCCGAACTGTGCCGCGAACTGGAAGAGAGCTGTGGGATTTTACCAAGCGACGTGATGATGACCTTTATCACCAACGACAAAGGCGACTGGAGCTTCGGCAACGGCGTGGCGCAGTATCTCACCGGGGAACTTTAGCGCAGAGAAGCAGCCCTCCCCGACTGGCCGCCGGGGAGGGTACAACGTTTAGAAGTCGTAACGCAGACGCACCAGGTTCATATCACCCAGGTTGTCGGTGCTGGAAGTAAACACGTGCTCGTAGTCAACGCGGAAGCCGTAATCCAGCTTGAAGGTCACACCCAGGCCGTTATCGATGCGCTGGTAATCACGCCCCGACACGTACTGCAGGCGGTCGCCCATAAAGTACGGCATCACCGACTTCAGGCCATACTGCCCCACCGGCACGGTATAACCGGCCAGATACTCCACGCCCCACGCATCACCGGCGAAGTAGTTGTGAACATCGGCCTTTTTGGTGGTCAGGAAGTTGTCGTACCAGCCGCCGCCCACGGTGAAGGTCCAGTTATCCGGCGTCCAGCTCAGCGCGGTACCGAAAATGTTCTGGTCGTAAGATTTGTCATCGCCGTTGTTGCGGTTACGCATATCTGCGCGGGTGTAGTTCCACGCGGTGCCCCAGGTCAGATCCTTCGCGATGTGGTAATCCACGCCCAGCGATCCGCCGCCCTGACGCTTGTAGCCGAGGCTGTTGCCATTGACCAGGTAGTCATTGTCGGCAAACAGGTAGGAGGCATACACATCCGCATCGCCGAAGGTATTTTTGTACTTCAGCATTTTGCGTGAACGATAGGAGCCGTCATAGTCGCCGTTAATGCCGTTGCCCGGCGCCTGGGCCAGCATGTCGTAGTCCCAGATATCGGTTTTCGCGCCGACCACATCGTAATAAACGCTGTTCTGCTGGCCGAAGGTCAGCGTACCCCAGGTTTTACTTTTCAGGCCGGTGTAGAGCATACGGCGGGAGGTGTCGTGCGCGCCCGGTGCGTAGTGGTTATCCCAGTCGAACACCGCCGGGATGTTGACGCCCAGCTCGTAGTAGCTGATCCAGCTGATATCATCAAACAGATAATAATCAGCGGCAAAGCGGAAACGCGAACCGCCGTCAAAGCCGTTACGACGGTAGGCGTTGCTGCCATCGTTGCCGGTCAGGTTGTTGAACTGTGGACGAATACTGCCGCCCACGGTGAAGTTCAGACGGCTCAGCGGATCGCCCGCCTGCGGATCTTGTTTAAGCAGGGTAATCTCAGCATTAGCAGCAAAGGAAGCGCTGCCAACAATCAGCCCCAGACCCATGGCCTGAGTTAAAACACGCATTTTAGTTAACATTATGTAGCCCTGTGTAATATTGCCAAATATAACGGCGAGATATTAGCCCGAAATATGTGACAATTTGTTCATCTGCATGACAATTTTGTGCGATTTTGCGCACGAAGAGATTAAGCAAATATTTCATTATGTTTTTTTATTCACACAAATTATCAAAATGTGCGGTATTTATTGACCGTGCCTAAACAAAAGCCAAATATTTTTCAGAAGTCATAGCGCAGGCGAAATAAATTTAAATCACCCATATGGTCATTACTGGAGCGAAAAACATGCTGATAGTCAAAGCGGAACCCTTTATATAAAAAGAACTCCACGCCCAGACCATTCTCTCGCTGGTAGCGCTCACGATGATGCCCGGCGCGCAGCTGGGCACCAAAGTAGATCGGCATGATGCTTTTCAGGCCGTAGCGATGGACCGCAAAGTCCCGCCCGACAAAATAGCTCAGCCCCCAGGCGCGGGTGGCAAAATAGCGCCGCAGCGGTCGGCCAGCCAGAGGGGTAAAGTTTCGGAACCAGCCGCCGGTCGCCGCCACCGTCCACTGCCCCGGCTGCCAGGAGAACCCGGTTCCCAGGATCTGTTGATCAACCCGTTTACGCTGCTGCTGTGCATCAGTCATGGAAGCCCGGGTGCGGTTCCACGCCAGCCCCCACGACAGCCGGGGCGTCAAATGGTCGTTGATCCCCAGTGACTGACCATCATGCCGCTTGTACCTTGCGCCACGGCTGTAATACGGATTGAGCGGGAAAAGATAGCTGGCGTAGAGATCGACGGCGCCGAAATGTTGCAGGTAGTTGAGCGATCGGCGGGCGTGCCAGGAACCATCGGCATTCGCATCGATACCGTTCTCCACCGGCTCGGAGTGCATATCGTTGCCCCAGATATCGGTTTTAGCGGTCACCACCTGGTAGTAGATACTGTCCCGGTGCCCCCAGGTGAGTTCGCCCCAGCGCCGACTGCGCACCCCGGCATACAGCTGCCGATTATTGGTGTTGCGTGCGCCTTCAGCATAGTGGCCGTGCCAGCCGATCAGCGCAGCGGTATTCACCCCCGTTTCAGCGTAGCCTACCAGGCTGAGGTCGTTATCCAGCTGATAGCGCAGGTGGAAACGCAGGCGCGAGCCGCCATCAAACAGGTTGCGCTGGTAAGAACCGCGATCTTTTCCGCCCATCACATCGTAGATACTCATACGGATATCGCCGCCAACGCGAAAATTGAAGCGGCTAAAAAAACGGGCACCCTGCGGATCGGCCCTGAGCAGGGTGATCTCAGCACGGCATGAGGTGGCAAAAAGTAGCAGCAGCAGCGCGGAACGACACGGGTGAAGCGTGCAAGCGAGTTTCATCATTACCCTCCCTGAGTCCACCACTCCCCCCGGCGGGGAGCAGTTTTCACGAAATGCACAATCATAAAAACGCCTGTTTGTTAGCCGGGTTTTATCCCTGAGTGTGAACTCACCCTTTTCTGCTAAGCGAAATTGCAAAATTTTGGCCTAATTAACATTTTTGCAACATCGCTGCGGATTTTGGTGGATTTTTAAATGAACAGCGGCTGACTCGCAATTTATGTGAGCTAAATCTTAATTTTAAGATTATCCCCTCCAGCACTAACCCATTAATTATGTTTAAGATAGTTCGCACCAAATCAGGATTATTCGCTTGTCTGGTCGTGGCTGAGTGATGATGACTGCGCCTGTAGCAACGAAAAGCGCCGTCAAATAGCCTCATCGCCCCGCAAACAGCAGATTGAAAAAAGTCATCATTGCGTCACTCAAAGTTAAACGAAAGGTAAACGGCGGGGTTGCAGGCGGGGGCACTATCACATTTTCCTGTCTCCCTGGTTGGTTGCCAGAGATAATTCGCTGCGTTAAATTAATCCGTTGAACTTAATATTTTCTTTTCGCAGGCACCTGACAGGGATTGCGTCACATACAGGGTAAAATTGATCCGATGGTTTCAGAATGGTTATCACTCCTATTTTTTATCGCTTCTGTATCACTTTACACATGGAAGGCAGGACGCCATAAGCTGTGGTTCTCGGCCGTGCTGGTACTGCTGGGCGTCTACATTGTGCTCAATGCTTCCCTGCTGGCGAGTAATTATTTCACCGGCGAAGGCATTAACGATGCGGTTATTTACACCATCACCAGCAGCCTGAGCGGCGCCGGGGTGCAAAAGTATATTCTGCCGGCGGCGGGGCTGATAATAACATTATTATTGCTCTTCCTGTTATTATCCTGGGTATTACGACTGCGTAAAAACCATAATTACAGCAAATTATATAGCCTGCTGGCATTGGTGCTTGCCGTACTGTCGATAAAAACCACGCCGGCTTATCAGCAGGTTGCCAATTTAATTAAGTCACAAATAACCAAAGGCGACTCGGATTTCTACAGTCACTACCAGGTGCCGGGTAAAACCTTACGCGGCGATCGCCCCAACCTGGTGTATATCTATGCCGAAAGCCTGGAACGCACCTATTTTGATGAGCGTGCGTTTCCAAAACTGGCACCTGAGCTGAACGAAATTAAAAATAACGCGCTGGACTTCAGCAATACCGAACAGCTGCCCGGCACCGAATACACCATTGCCGGCATGGTGGCCTCACAGTGCGGCATCCCGCTGTTTGCGCCGTTTGACGGCAACGCCTCCAGCTCGCTGTCGACCTTCTACCCGCAGAATGTCTGCCTTGGCGATATCCTGAAATCTTCCGGTTATCAGAACTATTTCTACCAGGGTGCCAGCCTGAGCTTCGCGGGCAAGGATCTGTTCCTCTCCTCGCACGGCTTTGACCATATGTACGGCTTTAAAGAGCTGGCTGGCGTGGTGAAGGACCCGAAATACCGCAACGACTGGGGCTGGTACGACGATACCGTGCTGGAGGTGGTGTTCGACAAATATCTGGAGCTGGCGCAGAAAAACCAGCCGTTCTCGCTGTTTGCCCTGACCGTGGATACCCACCATCCGGACGGTTTTATCTCCCGCAGCTGCCAGCGCAAGTCTTATCCGTTTGACGGCAAAGAGAACAAATCCTTCGCCGCGGTTGCCTGCGGCCAGGAGCATATTGCCAGACTGATTGAAAAAATCCGCGCCACGCCGTACTTCAAAAACACCATTATCGTGGTCAGCTCCGACCATCTGGCGATGAACAACACCGCCTACAAATATCTCAACCAGCATGAACGCCGCGATCTGTTCTTTATGCTGCGCGGCGATGACGTCAGCAGCAGGGTGATTTCGCTGAAGCGCAACACGCTGGATAACGGCGCCACGGTGCTGGATGCGATGGGCGGCGATAACTTTATCGGCCTCGGGCGCAGCAGCCTCTCCGCCACCTCCCTCTCCGCCACCTATCTCAATATTAAAGAGAAGATCAACGAGTGGAAGCCGGACGTGATCGCGCTGTGGAACTTCCCGAAAGCGATCTCCGACTACAAAATTGATAGCGAGAAAAACACCTTCAGCTTCTCTGGCGCCCACTTCAAGCTGCCGCTGTTACTGTCAGTGATGCCAAATAAGATTGAACCGAAGCTGGATGCTTACCTGGCGACCCCGCTGAAACAGCAGCTGGCAAGATTCGCCGCCGACGAGAAGTTTGTCTGGATCGATCGCTGCTACAAAATAGGCAGCGTATGGGATGACCAGCTGATAATGAACAACGGCCTGTGCGTGGCGAACGGTACGCTGAATGCGCACCCGACCATCATCCAGGTTAAACCGGGCAACACGCTGGGGAAAATCACCTTTAGCAAAGGTGAGCAGAGTGACGATCGCTATCAGCGCAGCCTGACGCGCCTGAAGATAGCCGACGCCGATCTGAAATACACCTCGGACAGCATCCAGTTCAATCTGCCTGGCCTGCCGCAGCAGGTGCAGAAAGTGTCCGGCCTCTCCTACGCTGAAAACTGGGGACGCTGGTCGGATGCCAACCTGCTGCCGGATGTCACCATCCAGTATCTGGAACCCTTACCGGCGAAGTTTGCGCTGACGATCAGCGCCCGCGCCTTTGGCAATAACAGCCTGCGCCCGGTGCAGGTCAGAGTCGGCGACTGGCAGCAGCAGGTGACCTTCGGCGCGCAGGACACCACGATGACGCTGCAGGTGGATAACCCGTCACGGGCGCGCAGCATCGTCATCACGCCGCCGGAGCCGATAGAAACCAGTGAAGGTACGGTGGATGGTTTTGCAGCACGTAAGCTGGGGATTGGGCTGGTCAGCCTGAAGGTCACGGCTCAGCCCTGAGATGAGCGTGGCCCCGGCATGCGCGGGGCCACGCTGACGTTATATGGCCAGCTCAACCTGGTAGTTTTCCATCCAGCGATTCAGGCCAACGACCATCTCCAGCCCGACGCGAATATCCATTGAGCTGCTGCTGCCCATCGCCAGCGCCAGCTTATCATTCACCTGTTTATCATCCAGCAACGCCCGCACGGGCGCATCCTTATCCGCCATAATCGCGGACGTCAGCTCGCGCAGTGCCTGCTCGTAAGCCGGGTCCTGCGTGGAGGGATAGGGGCTTTTCACCCGTTTAACGATCGACTCGGGCAGCAGATCCTGACCCGCGGCACGCAGGATGCTTTTCTCACGACCGTCAAAACACTTCATCTCCCACGGAATATTGAACACATACTCCACCAGCCGGTGGTCGCAGAAAGGCACCCTGACCTCCAGCCCCACCGCCATACTCATGCGGTCTTTACGATCGAGCAGGCTGCGCACAAAGCGCGTCAGGCTCATATAGCTGATTTGCCGCATACGCTGATTGGTCGGGCTTTCACCGGGCAGCCGTGGCGTCTCGCGCTGTGCCTGGGTAAAGCTGTCGTGCAGGAACTCATCAATATGCAGCCGCTGCAATAAGCTGGCGTCCAGCAGCGTTGTGCCATCAAAATACTTACCGGAACCCTGCGCCAGCCACGGGAATATCTGGCCCTGCACCGCATCGGCATCATGGAACCAGCGGTAGCCACCAAACACCTCATCCGCTGACTCCCCGGACAGCGCGACGGTGGAGTGGTGGCGGATCGCCTCGAACAGCAGGTAGAGTGACGGCCACATATCCCCCCAGACCACCGGCGGCAGATCCAGCGCGCGGATAATCTTGTCGCGCAGTTTGCTGTCGGCCATGCTGCGGCTATCAAGCACAATTTCACCGTGCTGCGAGCCGATCATCGCCACCAGATCGCGCACGAAGGGCGCATCGGGCGTGCCGCGCAGCTCGTCCTTCACGAAATCAATGCCGTGTGAACGAAAATCCACTGAGAATGAGCGGATATTCTCTTTCCCCTGGGACAGCAGCTTTTTTGAGGCCAGCGCGGTGATGACCGAGGAGTCCAGCCCGCCGGAGAGCAGGCTACAGAGCGGAACATCGGCGACGATCTGCCGCCCGACGATATCATCCAGCAGCTCGCGCGTATGGGCAATTGTCTGCTCAAGCGTGTCGGTATGCTCCAGCGCCTCAAGCTGCCAGTAACGGTGATGCTGTTTTCCCCGGCTGGTGAACTGCAGCATCTCACCCGGTAATACTTCATACATCCCTTTAAATATCGCCTGGCCGGGCGTTTTTACCAGCTTCAGTAATTCACGCAGGCCGTCCGCATCCACCCTGGCCTTGACCAGCGGATTAGCCAGCAGGGCTTTGGCTTCTGAACCAAAAATAACGCCATCCTCGGTGGGATAATAATAGAGCGGCTTCACCCCCATGCGATCGCGTACCAGCAGCAGGCTCTGGCGGCGGATATCCCAGATAGCAAAGGCAAAGATGCCATTGAGCCGTTGGGCAAAATCATTGCCCCACTGCAGCCAGGCACGCAGCACCACCTCAGTATCGCTGCGGCTTAAAAAGCGCTGGCCTGCGGCCTCCAGCTCTGCGCGTAGCTCCTTGAAATTGTAGACTTCTCCGCTGTAGGTAATCACTGCCTCCAGATTGCCGCGATTGCCGGCCATCATCGGCTGGGCACCGCCGGCCAGATCGATAACCGACAGCCGCCGGTGCCCTAACCCGACCGGCCCGTCAATCCATAGCCCGCCTGCATCCGGGCCGCGCAGGGCCATGGTATCGGTCATGGTTTGCAGTACATCGCGCTGCTGCTGCATTTGGCGACTAAATGACAACCATCCTGTTATTCCACACATAATAAGCTCCTTTTAATGGCGCAATAATTTGCCTGTTAATATGTAGCGGAAAAAAATTAAATAATCCTGCATGAGCAACTTAATTAGTAAAAGTATGAAGCAAAAAGGCAACAAAACATAAAAAGTGTATTGAAGTATATTTAATCACGAAAATAGCTTATTCGATTTCAATTACAATTATGGACGACTCGCGACTTAATGATTGACCGATAAAAAATGAAAGGGTATGACACTTTTTTTTACTCAGGAAAGGCTTGCAGTTAGGAGCAGAAAATCTACTATGAAGCGGTCAATCATTCACTTACAGGGATGCACGCCCGTTGAAATCTTCGCTCTATGCTTTTCTGCTGCTTCCCGCCCTGGCTCTGCCACTGCTGAGCCAGGCGCGAACCACGCCGGACCCGCTGCTGGCTTCGCAGACCGTCGAACGCTACGCCGATAATATCTTCTACAACACCAAGGCCAGCGGTATGGCGATGGTGGCGATTGATGCCAACCAGCGGGTGTTCGTCAGCCGCGGCTCCGTGCGCCCCGGCAGCAGCCAGCGGCCACAAAAAGATTCGCTGATCCGCATCGCCTCGCTCAGCAAGCTGATGAGCAGCGAGCTGATGGTTAAACTGGCCGAAGAGGGGCGCTTACAGCTCAATGACCCGCTCAGCAAATACGCCCCGCCCGGCAGCCGTGTACCGAGCTACAACGGCCAGCCTATCCGCCTGATCAACCTGGCCACCCATACGGCCGCCCTGCCGCGTGAACAGCCCGGCGGCAAAGCAAACCGTGCGGTATTTACCTGGCCAACTTACAGCCAGCGCTGGGCCTGGCTGCGCAGCGCGCAGCTAAAATATGCGCCGGGCGAACGCGCCGCCTATTCGAACCTGGGCTTTGACCTGCTGGGCGATGCGCTGGCGCGCGCGGGCGGCAAGCCCTATCCCGCGCTGCTGCAGGAGAAGATCACCCGACCGCTGGGTATGAAGGACACCACCTTTACCCCTTCCCCCGACCAGTGCGCACGCCTGATGATCCCGGCGAAAAGCCCAAGCCCGTGCAACAACTCGCTGGCGGCGATTGGCAGCGGGGGCGTATACTCAACGCCTGACGATATGGGCCGCTGGATGCAGCAGTTCCTCTCCTCCGACGTTCACACCCGCAGCCCGCAGGCTGACCGACTGCAGACCATGATCTACCAGCGCGCGCAGTTGACCAAAGTCGACGGCATGGACGTGCCGGGCCGCGCCGACGCGCTCGGCATGGGCTGGGTTTATATGGGTCCGCGTGACGGCCGCCCGGGCATTATTGAAAAAACCGGCGGCGGCGGCGGCTTCATCACCTATATGGCGATGGTGCCGCAGTACAGCGTGGGCGTCTTTATCGTGGTAGCCCGCTCAGCAGAGACCCGCTTTACGCCAATGAGCGACGGGGTCAACAACCTGCTGACCGAGCTGATCGGTAACAGTTCTGGCAGCGCACAGCTTGCCGCCAGCATTATGGCGCAGTGATATCCTCATCCTCTGCGCGATCCGTTGCCTCCGACCGTTGGCGACGGATCAGATTTTCTCTTGGCAGCAGGCGCCCCCGCCTGTCGTAGTACCGCGTTGGCCAGATGTCCGCCGGATGCTTGCCTAACGCACCCGCAATAATAAACTCCCCTTTCGGCCAGGGCCGTTTCAACGCATTGCCCAGCGTTCCCGAACTCAGCCCAACCTGTCGCGACAGCTGCGCCAGGGAGATCCCCTTTTTCTTAAATGCCGCAATGATATCGGCCGGATGCATATCTTTTCTTTTCATCGCTCCCTCTGCTGCTGGCTAAACTCCTGAGCCTGTAAAATTAACACTAAGTATAACTTAGTACAATTTGCATAAGCAGCTAAGAGAATCCTGTTACTTGTTAACGCATCAGGATCGCCATGCTGTCACACCGTTTAAAGGAAGCCCGCCTGCGTAAAGGGATCTCTCAGCAAAAACTCGGCGTATTGGCCGGGATTGATGAAGCGACCTCCAGCGCGCGCATGAACCAGTACGAACGCGGCATTCATGTGCCGGACTTCGAGCTGGTGTGCCGCCTTGCGTCGATATTGAACGTGCCTTCCTGCTATTTCTACACCGTCGAAGATGAGCTGGCCGAGCTGGTGCGCCAGTGGTATTTACAACAGCACCCAGAGTAACGCCTGCGCTTTACCTGCCGCGATACCCCCTCTTACTCCTCCTGCTTATATCATGTGCTTTTTTAGCCTGGACTGCGCCGTTGACTCAGCGGCGGATTCACGGATAGTGGTTAGCTTTCTACCTCTTTGTATTTAAGGACAAATAACGTGAAACTGCCTGTACTTACCGCCGCGGCACTGATGCTGGGCATGCTGCTGAGCGGCTGCGATCAAAAAAGCGCCGACGCGCACCATATTAAGGTCGGCGTGATTAACGGTGCCGAGCAGGACGTGGCCGAAGTGGCGAAAAAAGTGGCGAAGGAGAAGTACGGGCTGGATGTGGAGCTGGTTGGCTTTAGCGGCTCGCTGCTGCCTAACGACCCGACCGCGCATGGCGACCTCGATGCCAACGTCTTCCAGCACCGCCCGTTCCTCGAGCAGGACAACAAAGCCAAAGGCACCACGCTGGTCGCGGTGGGTAACACCTTCGTCTTCCCGATGGCGGGCTACTCGAAAAAGATTAAGCAGGTCAGCGAATTAAAACAGGGCGACACCATCGCCATCCCTAACGACCCGACCAACCTGGGCCGCGCCCTGCTGCTGCTGCAAAAAGAGCAGCTGATTACCCTGAAGGCGGGCACCGGCCTGCTGCCGACCAGCGCCGATATCACCCGCAATCCGCTGCAGCTGAAGATTATGGAGATTGAGGGCGCGCAGCTGCCGCGCGTACTGGATGATGCCCAGGTCGCCGTGGCGATTATCAGCACCACCTACCTGCAGCAGACCGGGCTGAACCCAGTGCGCGACAACGTGTTTATCGAAGATAAGCAGTCGCCTTACGTCAATATTATCGTGACGCGGGAAGACAACAAGGATGCGCAGAACGTGCAGGATTTTGTGAAGTCGTATGAGTCGCCAGAAGTGGCAAAAGCGGCGGAAGGGATCTTTAACGGCGGCGCGGTGCCGGGCTGGTAACAGTAGAAAAGGCTGGAGAATGCGCGGGCATTTTCCAGCCTGAGTTTTTTAGTGCAGAACCTTCGGGCTGAACAGGCTGAGTGCCGCCGGGCGGATCGCCTCGATACTCTGCTCATGCTCTTCCGGGCTCATGCTTTCCAGCTTGTCGAAGTTCTCTTCGCTGCCGTGCAGGGCGATAGCCGCCAGCGCGGGCTTCAGCGCTTCCGACAGGGTTGGCCAGTTGTTGCCCAGCGCCACGCCCTTCATATAGCCGTAGCACCACTCCTCAACCACCACAAACTCGGTGCCTTCCATCTCGTTGAGGCCAAACAGCGGTTCGAACTGCTCCGGGTACTCGCTCAGGCGGTCAGCAATATCATTCATATGCTGCGCGATCAGCTCCATAAACTGCTCGAACTCTTCTTCCGATTCCCACTCCGGGTCGTTCTCTTCGCCGCCCCAGATCGCCGGCAGCCACACCTGCGGCTCCACCAGCGTTGGGCCGGAGAGGATAGCGGTGAACATACCGTCAAGTTCTGAGGCATCCAGCACCGAATCGTCATTACCGTACTTGGTTAAGATTTCGTCCAGGAACTCGAGTTCCTCTTCGGTTAAGGGTCCTTGTTGCATGCTGTACCTCCACGGCGTATTAAATTGCGTCTGCGAGTATTCTGGGTGCCGCGCAATAAAAAAGCTACCACAGCCTGTAGTTTAGTTTTACTCGTCGAGAAATACGTGATGACATTTCACAGATTAATCAGCGAGAAGCTAGCGGACAATTTTCACCACAGGAGTTAACCACCATGGGGTTCAGGCAGCGGGCGGCAGTGATTTTTAAAGGGATAGCGGGTGCCATCAGGAAAGAGCCGTCACTGACCGCCCTGACCATTTTCTGCCTGCTGAATATCTGGCTGGTCGGGGTGCAGCTGCCGGGCAAAGGCATCATCCTGCTGCTGAGCCTGGCGGTGCTGCTGCTGTTTCTGTTCTGGCGCGATGACTGGCGCTGGCTGGACCGGTTCCGACGCGGCTGGATCTGCTTCTCCCTGCACTCCCTTGAGGAGAATGCGCACACGCTGGCAACCTGGGCACTGCTGACATTCTTCCTCTCGGTATTGATCGTAAATGCAGGATGGATATCGACGGGGCGCCATCTACTGCTCGGCTTTGCCGCACTGGGGATGCTGTCCGCCCTGCTGCTGCTGTTTGCCTTAATGCGCAACGAGAACCAGACGTTAAAAAAAGCGGGATATATTCTGGGTGCCGCCGTGCCGGTGATTTACGCTATTACCAGCAGCTACGCGGCCAGCGATTTTTATATGATGAGCGGCATTAAGCTGGATGACTCCCCGGTGCTGAATCTGTGGGTCAAGGTGCTCTACTTTTCAGTGTGGTTCTCGCTGCTTATTTACCCCGCCGCCAGTATCACCTTTCTGGTGGTGATGAAAGGCAGCAGGCCGAGAATGATGCTGACCCTCACCACCTCCTTTTTTATTATCGTGCTGTCGATGCAGGGGCTGGTGCAGTGGTTCGGCAAGATCATGGTGGAAACGATGGATTATGCGATTAATCGCGAATGGCAGAGCAGCTATTACTGCGCCGATGAAGCGCGGCGCAGCGACCACGAGCGCTATTTCGCTATGGACGATGAGAACTGGGCGCTCTACTACTCCGGCCGTGACGGCAGCTGGGGCTTTGAGCGCCTGCACTGCACGACAGGCAGCGATGGGCAGCCCGATGCACTGCGCCGCCCCATGGAAGGCCCGCACCCCGTGCCGCAGTGGTTTAAAGATGTGCGCTGAGGGCTGACTGTATCCGTCACGTTGTAGGGGCCGATCCTTTTTTCCGATCGGCCCTATATTACCGCCCTGCATGAACCCTGTAGGGGCCGATCTTCTTTTCCGATTGGCCCTATATTACCGCCCTGCATGAACCCTGTAGGGGCCGATCCTCTTTTTCGATCGGCCCTATATTACCGCCCTGCATAAATCCTGTAGGGGCCGATCCTTTTTTCCGATCGCCCTATATTACCGCCCGGCATGAATCCTGTAGGGGCCGATCCTCTTTTTCGATCGGCACTATATTACCGCCTGCATGAATCCTGTAGGGGCCGATCCTCTTTTTCGATCGGCCCTATATTACCGCCCTGCATGAACCCTGTAGGGGCCGATCCTCTTTTCCGATCGGCCCTATATTACCGCCCTGCATGAATCCTGTAGGGGCCGATCCTTTTTTCCGATCGGCCCTGTATTACCGCCCTGCATGAATCCTGTAGGGGCCGATCCTTTTTTCCGATCGGCCCTCACTGTTAAAGAGATTAATTTTTCACATTCATTTTCAGGGAGGGCTATTTCACGGTTTTCATTTATTTTTTCGAGCCGCTTTGCATTTTCCAACACGGCTTTTATTTTTCGCTGTTTTCCTTTATCCCGCTGGATATAATTACAGGGTATCAAGTCGCGGCGTAAATGTGTTCGAGCACAATTACGCCGCTAGCCACAACAACTATAAGAGGTAGTTATTATGGATGAGCAGGATTGTAATGCAGAAATCATTGAACCAGAAGCCGCAGCGCCGGAATTACACCATTGCCGCGTGGGTTATGTGAGAAACCCTCCAAAATACTGGGATGTGCCCTTACTGCGCATCAGCGGTCAGTGGCTGGCTGATGCGGGCTTCCCACGGGGCACACCGGTGGAGATGCGCGTCGTGAACGGCTGCATAATGATCACCGTACGCGAGCAGTATGAATCACGCCTGCAAAAGGGGATCCGCATCGTGCGCAGGCTCCCGGAATCCAAGCAGCGCCGGGTAGAGAAGTACGTGGCGCGGCTGGCGGGTAGAAAGATTAAAGAGTAGTAGCAGTCAGCGATCCCGGCCTGATGGCCGGGATTTGGCAACTAATATACTGATTCATTACCCCTGCTCTTGGCGTTCACCTTGCTGCGTGCGGCAGCTTTCACCTCTTCAGCCAGTGCTTCCATCGTCCACAGGCAGTCTGCTCCCTGCGGCCCGACATCCAGCAGCGCCAGACGAGTTTGCTCATAATGTTGCGGGTCAAGCAGACCATCGCCAGACTTATTTAATGGAGGAACGCAGCTGGTACCCGTTCCCTGCTGAAAGGGATAGGTATGCTGATTTTTATCCAATATCGCGAGCACCGCTAGCGTATCTTCCGCGTTTGGCAGCAGCGCGTCGTACAGCGCCTTACCAAGCTGAATGGCATGCGGCCTGTCCATCACAGGAGCCAGTTGCGCAGCCAGAGCAATCCAGTCTGCTCTACCTGCGGAGATATTGGCGAGCGTTGTATTCCAGTCGGCGTCAGGAATTTTCTGGGAAAATTCAGCTGGCCAAAAATATTTGATATCGCGCTGAATATCATCTGGAGTGACCGCGGCAGCTGAGAATGCGGGGATGGCGATTAGCGTTAGCCACCATTTCACTGGGATAATCATTTAATCCACCATCCTGAACGGACCTGCCTGGCCCACCGTCCTGATAAGTTGCGCCAGACATGGTTTCGACTTAGCCGTGTTGAGTTTATTAAGAGCCTGCACCGATTTCACAAAGTATTCGTTCTGTTGCGGAACCGTTTCAACATAAAGCGGCATTGAACACACAGACCGAACGCTGACAGGCGGCACGCTGTCATTAAGCACTTCCATTACTCCACCAACATTTTTTGGGATAGCCTGTGCAAGCGCGGTAGCAAGATCCTCAGCGAACCCGGCATCGGTAGCGGCGGCAATCAGTGGGATTATCTTTAACCATTCGGCATTCCCGCTGGATATCCCTGCAATAATATATTCCCAATCACTTTTCACCGCGGCGTGCGCATTCTCTCTGGCTAATGCCTGAAGGTAAGTCTTCGCGCCAGTATGCTGGATATGATCTACAACACTTGTCGGCGTTAGCGCAGCGAATGCCGCAATGGAATTGAACGAAATAGCGCTTAGTGTAAAGAGCATAAACTTATTCATCTCACATCCTGTGTTGATGGCGGGCCAATACATGCCCTGCATTAATGACCCGTTCGTTTTTATCACTCATCCTGAAATTTTGCGAGCCGTCCCGCATTTCTGGTTTACATCGCCGCCATTTTGCTATGTGATCACGTTACTCGTTTAGCCCACTTATCGGGCGCTAACCGGAGCGGGATCCATAACCTATGCGCTTCTATCAGGCCGACCCGACGCTGGCGAACTACTGGCGCGGAGTGATCCTGTTTGGCAAAAACGTTGCCTCCTATAAGTTCGCCCTCGCCCATGCGCTGTATGACCTGCAGCAGCATCAGGACGACCTGATCCCGCTGGAAACCTTAGCCGCACCGTTTGCCCGCCACCTCTGCACGCACCTGCGCGATGCGCCAAAACAGATCACCTCGCGGCAAAGTCAGTTTCTGAATGCCTGCATGCAGTTCAACAACGAGGAGATCGGCGAAGCGCAGCTGATTGAGCAGACGATACGCCGTGGCTTTGCCAACGTGATTGACGCTTTCCATAACGTGAACAGCGCCGAGATCGATAAACGCTTCTTTATCGACGAGCGCAAAACCGCCAAAGGGATTCGCCTGACCGATAACTTCTACCAGCTGACGCAGACCGCGCAGTTTAACAACCTGGTGCAGGAGACGGATGCCCGCTGGCGACTGGTGGAACAGGCGTGGGCGATGGGCGTATCGCGCAACCTGATCGCGCTGGAATACGATCAACAGGAGCAGCTGCTGTTCAGCCGCCAGCAGCAGCGACGCATCAACATCACCAGCTGCCGCGACAGCCTGAACGGCTACCAGAAGGGGCGCTGCTTCTACTGCTATCGCGACATTAGCCTGCAGGCGGGCGATGACAACCTCGCCGACGTCGACCACTTTATTCCCTGGTCGCTGCACGCCACGCACGCTAACCTCAACGGCGTCTGGAACCTGGTGCTGGCCTGCCAGTCATGCAATCGCGGCCACGAAGGCAAGTTTGCGCGCATCCCGTCGTTGCAGCTGCTGGAGCGGCTACATCACCGTAATGAATACTTTATTAACAGCCACCTGCCGCTGCGGGAAACGCTGATCCAGCAAACCGGCAGCAGCAGCCAGCAGCGCCACAACTTCCTGCAACAGCGCTGGCAGAGCGCGCTCAATGCGCTGCTGCACACCTGGCAGCCCGCCGCACAAGGGGACAGTATTTTCTGATGAACAGTGACTATTACCAGCTGCACGCACAGCGCTTTTTCAGCGAGACGGTGGATGTCGATATGTCCGAAATGTATCGCCCGTTCGTCGCCCACCTCAAGCCGGGCGCGCGGATACTCGACGCCGGCTGTGGCTCCGGGCGCGATGCCAAAGCGTTTAGCGAGATGGGCTATGCCGTGGAAGCGTTCGATGCCTCCGTCGAACTGGTCGAGCTGGCGCGCCAGCATACGGGATTACCGGTTAAGCAGATGCGCTTCGAGGACGTCACTGAAGTGGAGCGCTACGACGGTATCTGGTGCTGTGCTTCCTTGCTGCACGTGCCGCTGGCGGAACTGCCGGGGGTGATGACGCAGCTGTCAGAGGCGCTGAAGCCGGGCGGGGTTTGGTATCTGTCGTTTAAGTACGGCTGCGGGGAGAGGGAGAAGGATGGAAGGAGGTTTACGGATATGGATGAGTCTGGGTTGGGAGAAATGATCGTTGGGTTATCAGGGATTGAGGTTGTGGAGTGCTGGCTAACTGGGGACAAACGCGCGGAACGGCAGAACGAGAGATGGTTTAATGCTCTAATTGCAAACAAACCCTCTCACTAACCCTACTCGAAATAATCCATATCCAGTTTTGGTACGCGCAGCAGACGGGAAGAGCCCCCCACTTCACTCTAGCGAAGCGGCTCATGCAATCACAGACTATATCGTCCGGTTTTACAGCCTGTTAAAGCCGCATGAATATAATGGTGAGTTATCTCCAAACGAATCGGAAACCGATACCTTGAAAAACTTTAAAGCGGTGGGCAGTCTTATAGTGGACCACTTCGCATCGCATCATAATTTTTTTGCACCTGGAAGGGAGTTAAAGCTGGGATTAGATGTGCTGGTAGAATGGCCTGCCCAAGCAATAGGTTAGAAATCCCTTCGCCATCAAGTGTTTAAATGACCTTCACAACTCAGTTTGCCATCTCCGCTTGACCCACTACCCCCTCATAAAGTGCTAATATTCTTTTCTTTCCATCCTAAAAAACAATAATATTATCTTTTCATCATCTCCTATCAACTGCCATGCCTACCACAATATATGTGCTATTATTATTTCCACAAAAACCATAAAAAGATAAAATATTAGCATCATGGCAAAAAAAACAGCACCTCTACTTCCTGTCACTGCCCGGCTGCTTACCGATTTTGGTGAGAGGCTAAAGCTGGCCCGCCTGCGCCGTAAACTAACGGCCAAACAGGTTGCGGAACGGGCAGGTATGACGCCAATGACGCTGCGTTCGCTTGAAGCAGGGGGGGCCGGTGTCACAATAGGTGCCTACTTGTCCGTCATGCAGGTGTTGGGGCTGGAAAATGATGTGAATAAGTTAGCCGCTGAGGATGAACGGGGTCGCCAGCTCCAGGATTCCCGCCTGTTAAAAAATGATGGCGTTGCGGCAGCTAAACCCAGGATGCCCCGCAAGCCCATTGCGGATAAAACTTCACTCAGCGATGCCGCTACCGCTGTCACCGATAAAGGATCTGACGGTCCGATAGGGCACCCGGTAAAAAACCATCGCGCCTCGTCCCTCCAACGGAAAGAGGCGGGTACCACATCAGCGGATCTGGCTGCACTGCTTAAACCGCCGAATAAACCGATAAAATGAAATGGTTTATAACTCCCTCAGCGTGAACAAAAATACATGGCGGAAGCATTCAGGCTTGCGGTGAATTAACCACTTACCAAGGCGTGATGGACGTCTCATTTTATCTATCCCGACTGGACAATGCGATCGCCTGCATGCTAGTTATTAACCGCACGGAAGAGTGAGTTTATATTGGAATATATAAACGCCTCTTTCCAGGATAAATAATTCAAGAGTAATGGTTTGCCCCCCCGAACCATTATCATCAGGGTACGTGAAGAGTAAGCCCTCAGAGATTCGTTTCTCTGAGGGCTTTTTTTGTTTTTCTATTCAGGAGGAAATCAATGTCTAAACAACGTCGTCTGTCGAGAATTTTTGCAAAAGATGGCAAATCGGTCACGCTGGCGCTCGATGGTTATCACTTTTCAACTAAAACAGCGGGTATTGATAATACACTCAGTCAGCTTCCGGATTTAGTCGCGCAGGGTCTGGACTGCGCGCTGGTCACTTACGGCATGCTGAAAAATTTCGGTGAGGCATTAAGCCACGTTCCGGTGGTATTACGCGTCGATAGCACGGTAAGTATTTTTGATAATAGCGTGCCCGATACGGTTGCGGTGTTCTCCATTGAAGATGCGCTGAAAGTCGCGGCTGAGGGCGTGGTGTGCATGACCTTCCCCGGCGCCTTCAACGAGGAGAAAACCCACCTTATGGCAATGCAGCTGGCGCAGGCGGCCGACCGCTGGAATATGCCGCTGATTGTTGAATCCCTCCCTTACGGCTATGCCGTGACCAGCGACGACTCGAACAACCCGACGATCATTGCGGCGGCGGCCAGAGCCGCGGTGGAGCTGGGCGCAGACGTGATCAAAACCCGCTTTAGCGGTACTGACGACGACCGGCTGATCGTCGAGGCAGCAGGCGTACCGGTGCTGGCGCTCGGCGGGCCTAAAACCGGTATCGACGGCTACTTTCAATTCGTACAGCACTGCATGCAGGCTGGCGCAAAAGGGGTGGCGGTGGGCCGCAATATCACGCAGGACCCACAGCCAGCAAAAGTGGTAGCAGGTCTGAATGCCATCATCCATCACAATGCCACGGCGGAAGATGCTTACAGCCTCTACATGGCTCATTAACATCGGAAATCACTATGCAGTTAAATAACACCATTATTCCCTCAGTCAGAAAGTATAAGCACCTGGATAAGGCGCTCGCCTGCCCGTCGGAGTATCTGCTGTTGTCGGAGGCCAATATCGGCAACCTGCAGTCGCTGATTGGCAAATGTCATCAGGGCGGTAAAAAAGTGCTGGTCCATCTTGAACTGCTCGGCGGATTTAAACCGGACCAGGCAGGGATCGCCCTGCTAAAAAATTATTACCGGGTTGATGGTGTTATCTCATCCAATCTTTCCGCGCTGCGCTATGCCAAAAAAGAGGGGCTGCTGACCATCTTTCGCGTGTTGCTTATTGATTCGCGCTCGCTCGACCACTCCATCGATATCGTTAAGCACAACCCGCTGGATGCGATTGAAATTCTACCGGCTGAATACGCCTGTCAGTGCCTGGAATTAATTAGCCGTAATTTAAACGGCTGTGAGGTGGTATTTATCGCCGGGGGCTTCGTAAAGCGCAAAACCCTTGTAGAGAAAATATTCCATGCCGGATTTAAAGGGATCACCACCAGCGAACCTGGCTTATGGTAACCAATCAGGAGTCCACGCTAATGAATGATGAATTCGTCATGGGCATTGATAATGGCGGCACCTTCACCAAGGCCGCCATTTACGACCGCCGCGGTAAGGTTATCGCCAGCGCCGCACAGTCCACCCGCATGCTGACCCCGCAAGAGCATCATACCGAACGCGATATGGATGAACTCTGGGCCGCCAATCTTGCCGTTATCCGGCAAGCGCTTGAGCAGTCCGGCATTGCCGCCAGCCAGATCAAAGGCATTGCCGTGACCGGCCACGGCAACGGGCTGTATCTGGTCGATAAAAGCGGTCATCCGCTGCGTAACGGCATTATCTCTACCGACAGCCGGGCAAAAGAGTATGTGGAGAGATGGCAAAACTCGCCGGAGTTTATCTCCCATATTCTGCCCAAAACCATGCAGTCGGTCTGGGCCGGGCAGCCCGTCGCCCTGCTGGCCTGGCTGCAGGACCACGAGCCGGAAACGCTGCAAAACACCCACGCGATTTTTATGGTGAAGGACCTGGTCCGCTTCTGGCTGACCGGGGAAGCCTGCGTGGAGCTGACCGATATCTCCGGCACCAGCCTGATTAACGTGCGCGAGCGCCGCTATGACGACGAACTGCTGGCGTGGTGGGGCCTTGCCGGGCTGCGCGACAGATTACCGCCGATTAAGCTCTCCACCGACTGCTGCGGCACCCTCAGCGCGGAGATCGCCCGCCAGACCGGGCTGCAGGCGGGAACGCCGGTTGCCGGGGGCGTGTTCGATATCTCTGCCTCTGCTATCGCCTGCGGCATCAACAGCATGGATAAGCTGGCGATCGTCACCGGCACCTGGAGCATCAACGAGTACGTCACCGATCGACCGGTGATCGACAAAGATCTGTTTATGACCTCCATCTACCCGATCGACGGTAAATGGCTGATCACCGAGGCCAGCCCCACCTCGGCCAGTAATCTGGAGTGGTTCATCAATAACTTTATGGAGGGCGAGCGGGAAAAAGCGGCCTCGGAGGGTTCATCCGTTTACGACCTGTGCAGCGCGCTGGTCTCCTCCACTACGCCGCAAGAAAGCCACCTGCTGTTCTTTCCCTTTGTGTTTGGCTCTAACACCATCCCGGATGCCTCCGCCGGCTTTATCGGCGTCAGCAGCTTCCATAAAAAAGCCCATTTCCTGCGGGCGATCTACGAGGGCGTGGCCTTCAGCCACCTCTATCACACCGAGCGTTTACGCCACATCAACCCGCAGTTAAGCCGCACGATTCGCATTGCGGGCGGGGTTACCAACTCCCCTGCCTGGCTGCAGCTGTTCGCCGATATCTTCCAGGCGCGGCTGGAAATCGTCGATGTCAAAGAGCACGGCACGCTGGGCACGGCGATGACGGCAGCGGTGATGATCGGCTGGTTTGACGACGTCTTTAGCGCCTCTCAGGCGATGGTCCACGTCTCGCGCACCGTGCTGCCCAACCCGGACAATCAGCAGGTCTATCAGGACAAATATCAGCTGTATAAAAATCTGCTGTCAGAGATGCAGTCCCCGTGGCGGCGCTGCAGCCACTTCATCACCGATTAATGAGGCAAGCATGGATCTGAACTTAAAAAACCGTAGCGCCATCGTCACCGGGGGTGCCAGCGGGCTGGGGAAAGAGCTGGTGCTGTCGCTGGCAAATGAAGGGGTCAACATCTGCTTCAGCTATTTAACGCATGAAGAAAGCGCGCAGCAGCTGGTTGCCAGCGTGAAAAATGCCACCGGCGTTAACATTATCGCGGTGAAAACCGATCTGGCGGATGAGCAAAGCCGGGAGGCGCTGTTCGCAACCTGCGTTGCAAGGCTGGGTAGCGCGGACATCCTGATCAATAACGCGGCGATCTGGCTGAGCGGCTACGTCACTGAATTATCCCAGCAGGACTGGGACCGGGTGATGAACATCAATCTGAAAGCGGTATTTCACCTCAGCCAGCTGTTTGTTAATCACTGCCTGCAGCGGGACCAGGCGGGCAGCATTCTGAACATTACCTCCCAGGCGGCCTTTCACGGCTCTACCACCGGGCATGCGCACTACGCGGCCAGTAAAGCGGGCCTGGTGGCGTTCGCCATTTCGCTGGCGCGCGAGGTCGCCAGGCAGAAAATCAACGTCAATAACCTCGCCGTCGGGATGATGGATACCGCGATGGTTCGTCACCAGCTCGAACGGGATCCTGACTATTACCTCAAGCGCATTCCGCTGGGCCGGGTGGCCCAACCGGAAGAGATCGCCGATATCGGCGTGTTTATGGTCTCCCCTAAAACCCGCTATATGACCGGAGCCACGGTCGATGTCACTGGCGGGATGTTGATGCGTTAACCCATGGAGAACAGTTATGAAATGTCTGGCGATTGCCGATCTTTTTATCAACAAAGCGATGATGGAATCCGGCCTTAAGGCGCTCAGGGATGAAGGCATCGAGGTTGAAGTGCGCGAGTGGACGCATCCCTCCGTCGAGAAATTACAGCAGGATAATCTGCGGGTTGAGCAGCAGGGTGCCGAAGCCGTGGCGTTACCCGCAGAGCTGCTGCTGGCAGCGGAGGACGCCGACATCCTGATCGTCCAGTTCGCCCCGGTGAATACCGCCGTCCTCAACCAGCTGCCACAGCTGAAGATTATCGGCGTGCTGCGCGGCGGCGTGGAAAACGTCAATCAGGACGCTGCGCAGGCGCGCGGCATTGAGGTGATAAATACGCAGGGGCGCAATGCGCGCAGCGTGGCGGAGTTCACCGTGGGCACGATCCTCGCGGAGATGCGCAATATTGCCCGTTCGCACGCTGCGCTGCGCGCTAAAATCTGGCGCGGGGAGAGCCCTAACCAGCGGGCGATCCCGGAGATTGGCGGCAAGGTGGTCGGCCTTATCGGGCTGGGCAATATCGCCCGGCGGGTCGCCGGTTATCTTAGCGCGTTTGATACGGAGATTATCTTTTACGATAAGTACGTTAGTGGACACGATCGCTATGAAAAAGTCGATTCGCTGGATGAGCTGGTCAAACGCGCCGATGTTATCTCGCTGCATGCCCGGCTGACGCCGGAAACCGCGCAGATGATTAACGCGCATCATTTCTCCCTGATGAAAAGCAGCGCGATTATCGTCAATACCGCCCGCTCCGGGTTAATCAATGAGAGCGACTTAATTGCGGCCTTACAAGCCGGGAAAATTATGGGTGCCGCGCTGGATACCTTTGATGACGAACCGCTGCCGGATAACAGCCCTTTTTACACGCTGAGTAACGTGACGATTACGCCACATATTGCCGGTAGCACTATGGATGCCTTCAGCAACTCGCCCAAACTCTTTTCTGAGGCGCTGCTGGCCTGGCTTAAGAAAAAATAATCCTCACGCTGTATTCAATCCACATAGCCAACCGGGCGCGGAATATTCCGTGCCCGTATCTTCCGCACGCTGAAGGAATGATTATGGATATTATCAACAGCATTATCAGTCTGGGGGCATCCGTCATGATGCCCGTAATATTCTTTATTATTGCGCTTTGCTTTGGGGTCACCCTCGGCACGGCATTTAAAGCCGGGATGCTGGTTGGAATCGGGTTTGAAGGGGTCGGACTGGTGATTGGCCTGCTGCTGACCCATCTCGGCCCCGCTTCGCAGGCGATGGTTGAACGCATTGGCCTGCACCTGACGGTGGTCGATACCGGCTGGCCCACGGCCTCAACCATTGGCTGGGGCTCGCCGCTGATGCTGCCGGTGGTGGTCGGTTTTATTAGCATCAACCTGGCGATGCTGCTGCTGAAAATCACCAAAACGGTGAATATCGATATCTTCAACTACTGGATATTCCTGCTTGTGGGTTCAGTGGTGTATGCCGGAACCGGTAATTACTGGCTTGCTGTCGGGATTACCTTCGGCATATTTATTTTGACGCTGCTGGCGGCAGATTTCACCGCGCCCTACCTGCAGAAAAATTATCACCTCAAGGGGATCTCATTCCCCCACCTTACCTGTATATGCTACGTGCCCTTTGCCATGGTCTGTAATTACCTTATCGATAAAACCCCGCTGATCAGAAAAATAAACTTCGACCCGGAAACGATTAACAAAAAGTTTGGCGTTTTTGGTGAGCCGCTGACGTTAGGCTTTGTGCTGGGGTTACTGCTGGCGCTGCTGGCCGGATATGGTGCGTCGGCGGCGGTTGCGCTGGCGATTAAGGTCGCGGCGGCCATGCTGCTTCTGCCAAAAATGATCGAGATCCTGGTGCAGGGATTAATGATCGTGCGTGATGCGGCGGAAGCAAAGCTGAAGGCGAAATTCCCCGGTCGGGATTTCTACATCGGTATGGATACGGCGTTACTGATTGGCGAACCTTCAGTGCTGGCAACCGGGCTGCTGCTTATCCCCATGACGGTGGTGCTGTCCGTCATTCTGCCGGGCAACCGCGTGCTGCCGTTCGTTGACCTGGCGTCACTGATGTTCCTGCTGGCGATGGTCACGCCCTTCTGTAAACGCAATATGTTCCGCATGTTTATTACCGGCACGCTGATCGTCACCTGCATTTTGTACGTCGGCAGTGACATTTCCCCGGAGTACACGCAGGCGGCGCGAAACGCCAATATCCCGATCCCGGAGGGGATGTCTGAGGTAACCAATATGGTCGGGGGCGCAACCACTCCCGTCGGGTGGCTGGCAGTGAAGTTCGCGGAGCTGTTTGGCACGGCGCATTAGCGGCGAAGGATTGTGGTGGGCGGAGTGAGCGGGACTGAGTTGATACGGTTGGAGGGGCAACCGTATCAACCCGGTGCCATTGATTAGTCGTACAGCCACTTCCCTGCCTTAGCCGATTCAATCAGCATCCCAAGAGTGAAGTCGGGTACAGGAGTGACTGGAAATTTCTTGAAGGGATTCCACGAAAAAGGCTCATCAGGATAGTAAGTTTCAATCATGTAACTCCCCTGTTGAACCTGGAATTCTCTAAAGAACTCGTCCATTAAATCTTCGGCTTCACCAACATCTAAGCGCATATCCGTGTCTAAATCAGTTGCGGGTGTGAGCAGCCGTTGCTTCTTTTCGTTGTTAAATAAATAAACACCGTTGTAGCGCCTTGCCAGTGCGATAACCCGCTGCTCAATATCACCGTCCATGCTTTATCGTTCCTCCCTTTTCGTGAGGGAATGGCAGTTTCGCCCCCTCAATGAATCCAAAATCATAGCGATCAAATTATCAGCGTTCTGGAGTTTAAAAGCGATCTCATGCCTTGGATATCGCTCCTTCCCCTCTCTTGCTTTCTCGCGAATCCTGCGCAAAATCAGCTACAATCGCCCCTCTTTCTCAACAGTGGCCACCGTAAATCCCATGACCCTCAATACCTTCTGTTACCTGCTTCTGGCCTTAGCGGCGGTCGCCAGTGCGCTGCTGCCGCACCCGCTGGTGATGTGGTTGCTGCTCGCCAGCGTGCTGACGTTTGTCATCTACGGCGGGGATAAAATGGCGGCGCGCAAAAGCTGGCGCAGAGTGCCGGAGTCGACGTTGCTGGTGCTGGGACTGGCGGGGGGATGGCCGGGTGCGGTGCTTGGTCAGCAGCTGTTTCGCCATAAAACGCAGAAGCAGCCGTTTAAGCGTTACTTCTTTATTACTGTTCTGCTGAACATCGGGATGATGGTCGCGCTTTACTGGTTTTATCCGAACGTCATCAGCCTGGTGATGTGATTGAGGAAAGCTGAATGTCAGGCACAAAAAAACCACCTCGCGGTGGCTTAAATGTTCATAACTGATTTATGGTGCGAAGGCCGGACTCGCACATAATGAATAATTCTTTGATTTTAAATAAAAAACTGGCATCAGATAATATACCAACGTCGATACCAACACATTAAATCGTTGGTTTTGGGACTCGAATCGGGGCAAAGACACGATTTGATCCAGTATGAATCTAACGTGCTGCTAGCATCCCCGGGTAGTGCTTCGCAATAATGTCATTCATCCTCTCTGTCAGTTCCAGACGCTTAAACGTCAGATGCGCGGTACCTTCTGAAAGTAACGAATGCTGAAGAACTCATCCTCGTAAACGTTCTTAGGCTTTGTTGAATAAATCGAACTTTTGCTGAATGGAAGGATCAGATCACGCATCCTCCCGACAACACAGACCGGTCCGTGGCAAAGCAAAAGTTCAAAATCACCAACTGGCCCACCTACAACAAAGCCCTCATCAACCGTGGCTCCCTCACTTTCTGGCTGAATGATGAGGTCATTAAGGCTTGGTATGAATCAACTATACCTTCATCACGAGGAAGACCTCAGCGTTATTCTGACCTTGCCATCACCACTGTCCTGGTCCTCAAACGCGTATTCCGGCTGGCCCTGCGGGCTGCACAGGGTTTTATTGATTCCATTTTCTCCCTGATGAAAATTCGTTGCGCTGCCCGGATTACACCAGCGTCAATAAGCGGGCAAAGTCGGTTAATGTCAGTTTTAAAACACCCACCCGGGGTGAGATCGCACACCTGGTGATTGATTCCACCGGGCTGAAGGTCTTTGGTGAAGGGGGATGGAAAGTCAATAAGCACGGCAAAGAATGCCGTCGAATCTGGCGGAAGTTGCATCTGGCCGTTGACAGCAACACACATGAAATCATCTGTGCAGATCTGTCGCTGAAGAATGTCACAGACTCAGAAGCCTTCCCGGGTCTTATCCGACAAACACACAGAAAAATCAGGGCAGCAGCGGCAGACGGCGCTTGCGACACCCGGCTGTGCCATGATGAACTGCGGCGCAAGAAAATCAATGCGCTCATCCCGCCCCGAAAAGGAGCGGGTTACTGGCCTGTGGAGTACGCAGACCGTCACCGTGCTGTTGCGAATCAGCGGCTGAGCGGGAGTAATGCGCGGTTGAAATGGACAACAGAATATAACCGTCGCTCGATAGAGGAAACGGCGATGTACTGGATAAAACAGTTGTTTAGTGGTTCACTGACGCTGCGTGACTACGATGGTCAGGTTGCGGAGTCCATGGCCATGGTGCGGGCGCTGAACAAAATGACGAAGGCAGGTATGCCGGAAAGCATTCGTATTGCCTGAATATGCGATCAGCTACAGGGACGCTCGCCCGGTATCTGATTTATTCAACAAAGCCCATTGATGCATGAAATCTTTAAGATAAACTGTTTTTGAGCCGATATAGAAAAAGGAGGCTCTCCATTTTTCTGTCGCTTACTGACATAACCTGTCAGTAAGTAAGATTACCATCAGGGAAAAGCTATCAAGGGAAGACTTATGAGCGGGCATGAAGTCATGGTACAGAGAATAACCGTCATTATCTCAGAACTTTATCAATACGGTTTTGTGTCTCGCCAAAAGTTGATGGACGAATTCAAAATTAGCGAACGCACCTTATATCGGGATCTTAACCGCTTAGGCGATCGTATAATCCATAATGGCGATGGTATTTACAGGCTGGCACCTGCTTATGCCAAACCTCAATCACTAAAAGAACTGCAAAATCTCGTCCGTATTTTAGGTATGGAAGCGTTATTTCCCACAAAAAAACTCTTTTCCCAGCCTGATTTAACGTCGTTAAGTATCCGTGCTTTACCGAGCGATCCTGAGGCTCAACGAGTACTTGAGAATAACTTTAGTCTGTTTGATAAAGCGATTCGCGAAAACAACATTTGCGAATTTCACTATAAAGACAAACTCCGTACCGTTGCCCCTTATAAGCTCATTAACATAAAAGGTGTCTGGTATCTCGGTGCTGTGGATAGAGGAAATGTGAAGGGTTATCAGCTCAGTAAAATTCGCTGGCTGAATCTTACTCCCGTACATTTCACGCCAGAGCGGCACATAACCCAGTACTTTGCTGAAGAAGATGATGTCTGGTTTTCTCTGAATAAGCAGACGGTACACGTCAAAATCGCAGCCGAGGTTAGCTACTACTTTCAGCGGCGCAACTTATTACCTGCGCAGAAATTAATACGACAAGAATCAAACGGTGATTTGATTGTGCAAACCGAAATGGCGCACGAAAACCAGCTCTTCCCTCTATTACGATACTGGTTACCCAATCTCATTATTATTTCCCCTATTAGCCTGCAACATCGTTTTCAGCAGAAGCTCAATCAACAGATGGCTGAAATGGAAACAAAATACGGCATGGCTATTTTTGACGACATGCAACAGGAGTAAATCATGCTACGCGGTTCAGAAAGAAAAGAAGCATTAGCCAGTCTCACCAGAGCAACTAACCAATATGAAGCACAGGCAAAAGATACTCAGGAGGAGATCACTGCGCTCTTTTTGCTGCGCCAAAAGTGCAGTAAAAATTTGATTACTCGTGGTGAAAGCTTTGTAAACCGACTGGCGAATAAACCCAAAGAATTTGATAAATCCTGGAGCGAACTGAAAGCGGAAATTGCTGAATTCGATAACATCGTCGAAAAACTGGAAGAAGAATACCGAACATCACACGTTGGAAAAGGGACCGCTGCCGCAGGGGTTGCAGTCGGAGCGGGAGTCGCAGCATTTGCCCCCACGGCAGCCTTAGCCATTGCAACGACTTTTGGTACGGCCTCAACGGGTACCGCAATTGCAACTTTAAGCGGCGCTGCGGCAACGAATGCTGCACTGGCATGGCTTGGTGGTGGTGCACTGGCAGCTGGCGGCGGAGGCATGTCCGCTGGAGGCGCATTGCTGGCGTTAGCGGGTCCAGTCGGTTGGGGAATTGGTGCCGTAGGTATTGCGGGAGGAACCTTACTGGCTCGTCGTAAGAATGGAAAAATCATTGACGAAGCTCAGCGCGAAGATCGCCAGGTTCGCGTCAAAACCAGCGAATTGAGAGTGATGGAACGCGGAGCTCAGGAACTAAAGGTGTTAACGTCAGAGCATTATCATGGCACTGAAAGCATCGTCGATGCACTGGAAAAGACCGCACCGCGAGACTATAGCCAGTTCAATACGCATCAGAAAGATCAGCTAGGGGCGTTGATTAACCATATCAATGCGTTGTCAAAACTGATCAACAAGAAAATCCAGTAATGAATAGTTTAAATAGTCATGATGCGGTTGGTGACCAAGTTATCGGCAGTGCAGTTGGTGCCCTCAATCAGGCCCGCATCAAGGATGAATTGTTTAAGTTGGCGCAGCAGGATAGCGCCTTTACTTTTGCGGGCGAACAGATGCAGAAGGTGCGTGATTTTATTGCGTCACCGAATAACATTCTGGGTTCGATGAGTACCAAGCACGGTGAGATTGCTGAACAACTTGAGGTGGGCGTGCGCAATGCATGCCAGGCGATCGATGAGGGATTGGTTGATGAGTCGGCTTTAGGTGCAACATTTAACGAGGTGGGCCGCACCGCCCCTGCGGACTACAAGATTGATGGTATTGAAGTACAGTCAAAATTTATAAACGGCATTAATAACAATTTAACGCATGTCCTGAAGCACATGGAAACCTATCCCGACTTCACAAAGGGTGAGCCGTTTTACCATATCCCGAAAGATACCTGGCAGACCATCCAGGACGTCATTGACGGGAAGCCGGTAGAGGGATTGAGCGAAAAAACATTACAGGCTATTAAGGATAAAGTTGCCGATATTGAAAGCGCGACGGGGCGACCATTTGCCGATGTCGTGCGCCCAGGTGTTTCCGATTACAAAGACGTTCAATGGGGGAAAATCGAAGAAACACTTGATAAGCATGATCAGGAATTAGGTAAGCAGAACGAGACTAAAAAAGCTGAAATTATCGAGGATCACCAGCCTTCGCTGAACGAAGCCATGCGGGCGACAGCGATGGGAGTAGCTTTCGGGGGGGCTTTTGCTCTCGGAACGGGGATATACCGCAAGTATCGTGACGGTAAAAATATATTTTGTGGTGAGTTCGATGCACAAGACTGGCAGGACGTGGGGCTAGATACACTAAAAGGTGCAGCCATTGGAGGTGTATCCGCTGGAGCGATTTATACCCTTACCAACTATGCCTCGATGGGAGCACCATTCGCCAGCGCACTTGTCACCGCCGCCAAGGGGGTTGGAAGCCTTGCCTTATCTTACCATCAGGGTGAAATAGATCTTGATGAGTTTACCGAGCTCGGGCTCATTGTTTGTGCCGAGTCCGCGATTGTTGGTACAATGGCCATTGCAGGCCAGGCGTTAATCCCTGTTCCTGTGCTGGGAGCTGTGATTGGCTCTATCTCCGGAAAGTTCATGGTCACCGTAGCCAAAAATCTGGACAGCAAAGCCCGCCAGGCTCTGCAAGCCAGAATGGACCATTTTACTCTTCGGTTGAATGACATTGAGCAGCAGGCACTCAAGCGCATCTTGTCCGAATTCACGGCATTAGGTGAACTGACAGCAGCAGCTTTCAATGTTGAAAATAACCGTAAATTACTCGAGGCGAGCATTACACTTGCTCAGGCCTATGGAGTAGAGAAAAACAAAATCATTAAAAATGCGGATGATTTGGACGCATTTATGATGGCGTGATGCCGGGATGAAACCGGTTAAAACAAGGATAAAAATAATAATGCTACAGATAATTGGTGTATTAATTCTTCTGGTTATAGGGTTTGTTATTCTTAAAGCGTTATTTCGGGCATCGCTCAATATTCTGGGTGTGGTATTAGGTCTAGGGGTGCTGATTGTAGCAGGACCACCGCTATTAGCAGGTTATATTGTGGAGCGCATAACCTCTGCGCTTCGCCTACGCTGGTTGTTGGGTGTTCCACTGGTCATTTCTGGCATGATCATTAGTTTTATGTGGGGGCTTGATGGCAAACATATCGCCTATGAAGCTCATACCTTTGACTCCATGAAGTTCATTTTAACTGCCGCTTTTGCTGGAGGCCTGCTAGCGCTGCCCGTGCAAACCAAAGCAATTCTGAGAAATGGGCTTACATCAGCCGACATTGTCAGGAAAATTAATGAGTATTATTGCTGTTTTTATACTTCTTATTTTTTGATGGCCTGTTCTGCTGCCACTCCATTTATCGCATGGCAATACAATATCTCATCTTCGCTAATGTGGTGGGCTGGTTTGCTTTACTGGATAGCAGCCTTGCTGACGCAGTTCTATGCGGCAAATCAGATTCAGGAACTCAAGAAATTAGCGATTGCTATCAACGAAGGATTGAAGGAAAAAAAAGCAATCAATAGCCGAGGATGGCTGACAGAGCTAAAAAAAGGAAGTAACCTCTCAGCAGAATTAATCGAAAGTATTTATTTGAAGCTGGTATCGCAATATATTTTGCAGGGCGATACGCGTGAACAAGAATTGGCGGGCGAAAACTGGTTATTGAATGATGCCTGGTATGAAACAAAAATGGCTGAATTCAATGAACGATTAAATAGCAAGCTAACTCATTCTTCCGATGAGCTGAAAATCCTTTTCGCCAATCGACTAAATTTACCTTCCGCTGCAAACGATGATCTCCTGAATCGTTATCTCGATTGTGGGAGTTATTATTCATTTTCAGACGGACGCAAATTTGTCTCATTCCACTATATAGATGAACTTTGTACCTGCACGTCATGCGGTTTGAGTGACATTAAAAGTGTGAATGGTACTGAGCATGTAAACCATGAATGGTATTGCTCTGATGTCTGCCGGGAAACTGAAAAACTGTGTCTAGAAATCCATGAGAGACCACAGGCTGAGTTTATTTCCAGCGCAGCGACGAATGGCCTGATACTCATGACGTTGCCAGAAGTCTGGAATACCAATGAAAAAATGTTTGCTACGGGTGGACAGGGGCATGGTTTCGCAGCTGAAAGAGGAAACCATCTGGTCGACAAAGTACGTCTGAAAGACGCACATATACTCGGTGACGACAATGCAAAAAATGGAGCAGATAGGCTAGTTAATGGTACTGAGATCCAAACAAAGTATTGTGCGACTGCAGCGCGCAGCGTAGGGGCGGGTTTTGATGGGCAAAATGGTCAGTATCGTTACTATGACAGTAACGGCGCACCGATGCAGCTTGAAGTGCCTAAAGATCAGTATGCAAAAGCACTTGAAACTATGCAGAACAAAATTCGCGATGGCAAAGTGCCAGGGGTTAATGATCCTACTGAAGCGACAAAACTGGTACGCCAAGGTCATCTTACTTATACCCAGGCCCAAAATATTACTAAGTTTGGCACATTCGAATCCATTACTTACGATCTTGCAGAAGGGTCTATTGTCAGCCTTGCTGCAGGCGGGCTCAGCTTTGGGCTGACGGCTTCTATTTTCTATCTCAATACCGGTGATCGTAAGGCCGCGCTACAAATAGCTGCGATTCAGGCAGGGAAAACCTTTGCCCGTACGCTGACAGTTTATGTGACGGTTCAGCAGTTACACCGCATTGGCGCCGTTCAGGGGTTTCTTAAAAATATTGATTTCGCGGCAGCCAGCCCAACTGTAAGGAATGCGCTTCAACAAGGTGTTGGGGCTACTAACTTGAATTCGCTAAATAAAATAATGCGCGGCACACTCGTTACATCTTTCGCGCTGGTAGCCGTTACCACAGGCCCGGATATGATCAAGATGATACGTGGTCATATTTCTGGAGCTCAGTTTATAAAAAATCTGGCTGTAACCTCTTCCGGCGTGGCAGGAGGAGCTATCGGTTCCATTGCTGGCGGAGTAATGCTTAGCCCATTAGGTCCGTTTGGCGCTTTAGCTGGGCGCGCAGCAGGCGGCTTACTAGGTGGGATGATTGCTACAGCTATTTCCAAAAAAATTGCTGGTGCTCTGGTTGAAGACGATCGGGTTAAGGTGCTGACGCTCATTCAGGAGCAAGTAACATGGCTTGCGACAAGCTTCATTCTTACAGAGCATGAGCTGGAAAATCTTAATGCGAATCTGGCAGCAGTGCTCGACCCAAAAACGCTGGAGATCATCTTCGCTGCTAAAGAGCAAGGCCGTGCAACAGCCAATATGTTGATCAAGCCGCTGGTAGTCAGTGTGGTTAAGCAAAGGCCGATTCTAACCTATGGCCATGCGCAAATTAGCGAGATAGTTGATCAACTGGAGACTGCAGCGCCGATTTCTGCTGCTGCATGACCGAAATAATATAGGGACAAATTTTTAAGACAATATAGCGGCTGGGCCAGTGTGTAGTGGCTCCAGCCACTACACACTGGCCCCCTTCTTTGATAATCCGTTGATATACGAGGGTGATTATCGTATGTGTGGGAATCACCTAGAGTAGATCACTGCTGATCAAACCTTGCTGGATAAGGATCTTCTTTATCCTTGTCCTTACAAGGCTGTCGTAGCCATCGTTGCCAATCCTGAGTGTCCTCCTGGAGATCAATTGCACTATCGAAATCCTGGGGTTCACAACTGTCAAGCTTCTCTTCAACACTATGTTTATGGCGAATAAATGATGCCAACTGATCCTGGTCAAATGAACCTTCAAGGAAAGGATAATTTATTATCATCTCGGCTTCTCCTTGGACCTTGAGCATGGTATTGATACGGCCAAAGAGGCGGTCAACTCGCCCATTCCGCTGTTCATTATCACCAGGCGTCCAGGCAATGCCGTAATGGTGCACCTGATGACATTGAAGATGGAGGTTCACACCTTCCTGCAATACTGAAGTCGCTACCAAGACATTCGGGAAGAAGGGCGAGTTAAATCCGCGAATCAAGCGTTCACGGTTGTGGGATCGCCCGCTAGCGTACCAGCCAGGGCTGTTAAGGCTGGTAAACTCGCGCCAGCTGTACTGATTACTATCCAGCTTCTGACCAACAATTTTCACGCATAGTGTTTCGAAAGTTTCGATGGCAGCCACAAAGTAACGCTGCATCAGCGATCTCTTCAGTTTGGGGGTCACCCACTCAACAAAATGCTCATAGCGCTGCTGAACTTCGTTCTTTTGAGGTTTACGCCTGAACTCAGTAAACCAGCAATAGAGCTCAATCATCACCGGGCTGGCAAACAGGTAACCAGTGCGCAGATAGTTGGCAAAGTTTTCAATGATTGCCATGCCGTTAGGCTGGTCGAGCCACTTTATCAGTTGCTCTTTTGCCGGTTGCGGGAGCTCATTGAACATCAGTCCCCAGGCGGTAGGCAATGCCTTGGTATATTCAATCCCCGCCGCTAATAGGGTTTGCGACCACCGGGCATCGCGCGCGGCATCACCATAGCTCTCGCGCTGACGTTCACCAGACTCTTTTCGGTAATGATAACGATAGGTACCAGTTGTGCCGTCCAGTGCGGGTTCCAGAAACAGAGAGAAAAGACTTTCCGGGCGGCGGAAACGCAAACTGACGTTGGCACAGTCAGTGCTGCGCAGGCCGGTTTTCTTCGTTACAAACAACTCCGCTATTTTACTGGAAAGCTTCAGCTCATTATCTGCTTCGGGTTCATCTGCCGCGCTATCTTCCTGCATATGCTCTTCCAGATCCGGCTCCCCGCTGGATTTTCCCGATAAAAGATCAACGAAGATTTCCCGCGACCAACCCGATTCTCGCCATTTTTCCCGTGCATCAGCGGGTAGATGCCAGACATCCATCAACCGCTTAGCCATCATTTCGTCATAACGAGCGTTGATGCGCTGGGTAATTTCGCGCACCGACGGAATGCGGCGCACAAAGACCAGATGCTTTCTGCTGTGTAGCGGCTGCAACTGCTCGAATGGATCGCTGGTAACGCAGGCATCCACCAGCGCATCGTATTTCGGGTGATCTGGAAAGCGGTGATAGATATCGTTAAACTGCCGGGTAAGCCTGTTGAGCAGAGAAGAATCCGGGGCTTGGTTGAAGTCGTTATGGATTTGTTCTTCTTCATCGCCACCATTGTCCCGCTCACTGGCTGTGCTACCCGTTGATTCAAACCCTTCAAGATAGCCATAGAGCATACGTCTGCCGCCACCCGACTTTTTCTCTTTATCCAGCTGGACAACCAGTTGTTTCTGATAAAGAGCAAAGAACAGCTCTGCATCCAGCCGGTCAGTAAAGTTGGAAACGCTGGCGCGCTCATGACGATATTCATATTTGCTGTGACTGCCCTCCCTGCCCTGCATTTTGCGCAGGCGGCGGATGGCAAAATCATTCATCAGAGCGCTGACATCATCCACTGCGTACCGCTTTGGCAAGTCACTGAAGTAGCTAAAAATGTCGTAAATATTTCGCGGTGATGAGTGATTGGGGGTTCCCGTCAACAGTAGTACATTGCTACCCAGCCGATCCTGCGCATCACCAAAGAAGGCCTGAGCGGCAGCAGCGCGCTGTGAGCCGCTTCGGTTACGAAAGTAGTGCGCCTCATCAATGATAATTAAGTCAAAGCCTCCTTTTCCCAGAGCTTGCTTAATCTGCTGACGATACGACGCGCCATAGGCTTCTGCAGCGTTCAGAGCATCTTCTTTTTCAGACTGGGGCACCAGGCCGCTTAATGAGTGGATGGTAGTGAGGTAGAAATGGTGTGCCTTTTTCTCCACTGCTGCCGCCAGATCTGCCAGCCTGCCTTGAATTTGCGGAGCATATTTTTCCTTCCCTTCTGCTGAGGTAAACGCATTATTCGCTGCCCGGTAGTGCTTCTGGGTGAAGGTGCCGAATTCCTTTTCCCAGTTGTCGCAGAGCGTCCTGTTAGGTGCCATCACCAGAATGCGCGCATCGGGTTTTGCCTCCCATAACAGCAGCATTATACCTATCGCCTGATAGGTCTTGCCCATGCCGACTTCATCGGCGAGAAGCGCCAGTCGTTGTTTACTCAGCAAATTCCACAATCCAGCCACACCCTCAGCCTGCTTCGCCGCCATGCTGGACGCACCGGATTGATACTGCCAGTGCATATCAGTCGCATCGAAATTCATCACGGCTGAAACCTCAACCGGGGTAATGATCTGTTTTAACTTATTCGCCATAACTACAGTCTTCCCTGATGGCAGCGAGATAACGCAGGCTAGCGGCATCGCTAGTTAGAGGTGGAATGGCAACCTGTAGAGACTCCCACAAGTGCGCTGCGACAAATATGGCTTCAGCCCCCTGTTTGCGTCGGATGCTTTTAACACGCTTTATTGCCAGAGCAGCCAGACTGTTAACTTCCTGCGCCAGGAACCAGTTAAATACCGGATGGGTTGGTTGCTTCGCCCGCTCTCTGGCTATTTCTGCCAGTTCCTGCAGACAGCCAGGTTCGCTGAACAGACGACGATAAAGCAGGGTGCCATCTTCCACCTCTACCAGCCAGTTGCGACGTTGTTGGATGGCCTGAAACAGGCGGAAATAGCTGGTGACTTCTAACCTAACGATTTCTGTCTCTACCTCACTTTGCACTTCGTCTTGCGCCCCAACGCCCCGCAGCATAAGGCGATCGCTCAAACCGGGATCTGCAGAACTCAGATAACTGTTAAGCAGATCATCGAGCGATGTAAAGCTCAGCGCGCGCCGGTGTTCAGTACCAGTTTCGACGATCATACCCTGCCAGTCTATTTTTCCTGCTCTACGCAGGGTATAAAAAGGGTTATCCAACACGGCATCGCTCTTCAATACTGCCAATTGCTGTGGGGACTTCAGAACTTTACCATTAGCTTTCCATACCAGTTCATTCGACCCATTGATACCCGGCAGTATCAAGTGGTAACCCGACTCTGGCTTGCCACTGAACCATTGCCCGACAATCTGATATTCGCAGCGGGTCCAGTCAAAAATAACGGTGAGATCGAAAGGAGGGAGTTCGCCCATCTCCAGCTCCTCTTCCTTCAACAGTGCTTCACTGGCGAAATCCTCCTCATTAACATCATCCCATTCTTTGCCGCAAATCGTGATGTTACGAGAGACCGGATGCACAATTCCCGCTTCTACATTCCAGTTTTTCTCCATGAGGCTGCTACAACCGGGAGAAGTGAAATTCCAGGAACCCACTGCCAGTTGCGTACTTTTGCTGCTTTTCGCCAGCCAGAGCTTGGCATGGGTCATCAACGCACGATCGTCTTTGGGAGCAGGCGAGTCGTGAAGGGTCAGCGCTTTACTTGTTATTAGCTCCTGAATACTTTCACTCCAGCGAGTGCGTATATAGCTTCCTTCGACCAAGTCAGGAACTAATTCTACGTGCAATTCCGGCCCTAACCTGCCAATAAAACCTGCCAGATCAGCAGCAAGATAAGGTGACCAGACGCTCAGCGTTTTCAACTCAACACCCTGTTTCAGGGTATCCAGCAGCGTGGCGCCAGCCAGACTGTGAATAAATGACCAGTCATGATCATCGCCAAGAAACTTACGGCGTATGGGGAAGAACGCTTCTTTATTCAAACTGTTGTCGATAGAGGTAAAAAACTGTTTTACCTGTTGGTACTGGGTATTACTGGCAACGCAACGAAAAACTACTGCTTCCTGATTTCGCCCCCATCCACTCAGCGTAAGGTTGGCACTGCCCGCACCCACAATAATCTTTCTGTTGTGATCTTCGAGATAAAACACTTTCGGGTGAAACAGTGCGCGATCCTTGTCCAGATAAGAGTCTTCGCCTTGAGCCAGCCTACGCACCGAAACCGGATACACCGCTATCGAGGTTCTTTTCGGCTTATCTTTCGCCATCATGTGCGGATCGCAATAAATGCGGAAATCAATGCCGCTCTCGTCCAGCGCTCGTTGCAGGCCTTCAAAGTCCATACGACTCGCAGGCACATCCATTCCCAGTACAGCAGGTAGCACCCAAGTCTCAACAAAAGAGATATCCAGATTAAAGGTGGTAAGCCAAACGCGCTTTAGATCGCCCATTTCAGCAATCTGCTTTTTAAAAGTTTCTAGCAGTTTCATGCCGCGCTTCCCCATAAGCCATTCAGCATGTGCCTGAACTGTGGCAAATAGTAACGGTTTACCCAGTCGCTATTCCGGCGTTCTTCACGAAGCGAATACGGTGGCACTTGCAACACAATCTCGTCGCCTTCCAGCATTAGCCACGGAAATTGCCCTCGAGCTTCCATTAGCTTTTGATGATAGGCCAGCAGACCCCGTACCTGTTCTTCCAGCAATGTCTCGCTGGCCAGCGTTAATAACTGCTGAAAACGTCTAGCGGGAGTTCCGGAAAGGGAGGAAAGTAGTGCACCATTTTGTTGAAGCTGAGCCGCCATTTGAGGCAGATGTAGTTCCGTGAGACCGCGCGACTGCCAGAATTGACGGAACTCTGCCAGTGTTTGACTACCCTGTCGGCGTAGACCAGAAAACATCAGATCGATCAACGACAAAAACGGCTCAGCCTGGCAGATATTCTGTAACGCCATGAGATCGTTCTCATTCATTTCAGGCACACTTTTAGCCTGTTGTACGGCTCGTTTGAAAACCTCTGCGACTGTGAGCTCCGGTTCGTCCGAACGTTCACGTTCCTGCTCAAGTACCAGATAAATCGCCCCAGCCGCGTGTTTATCCAAACCTGTTCTTTGCAGCCAGAATTCACGGGAGTAATCACCCACCATTTTGGGGTCGCGGAATGCCGTCACATAAGCCTTTTTAAGGCTGGCAGGAATGTCTTCGTAAACCGGGCTGAGATCGCGCTTATGTGATACCCGCATTAGTGACTGCAAGTGGGTCAGAGCCGCTTCACGTAATTTATTCAGCTCTGGCACATGCTGGATAAATGCCTCTGCAGCCTGCCACACAGGCTTATTACCCGGCAGATCGTAGCGGTAATCAGTAGTGAAAAACTGCATATTCATCATTGGCGATTTGTAGCGCCCATTGGTGCCAAGCGCAATCTGATTGGTCAGCAGCTCACTGCCCTTCTCATGACCAAAATGTAACGGAGGATTTTTGTCTGCGGCATTCCATTTTGGCCGGGCTTTATTGATACCCTGCACACCGGTGAGCGTGACGCCCCTTTTTTCAGCCGCCAGCATGGAGTAGATGTAGATATTTTCAAGATGGATAAGACAGGCTGCGCTGAACTCGCGCGCCTGCTTTTTATGATAGAGGCTTTTCATCGCGCCAGCAGTTTGCTGCTTGTCATCTGCCAGCAGCTGGCGAAGTACGCTGTGATGCATCAGATTCAGCGTGTATTGCCGCACATCATTTGCGATAGAAGTAATACGGCTATGAAAGATGTCCTGCCCCCAGGACGACCAGATGACTAATTGCCCAAGCGGATCAACATTCAGTTCACCTGTTAGCGAGTCATCGTATTCAGTCAGAAATTTTTCTATGTACATTTCGTTGCGTCAGTCCTTTATGCCCACAGGGCTAACAACACGCAATTTGTGTACTGCGAAAGCCCTTCCATGTGCCACTTGATTTCCTAATCCTTACCAAATCAGCAAATCAGTGGCCGATATTGATTAGGGCTAAAATGCAGATAACCAGAAGCTGTAGCCTCTGGTTATCTGGTTGTGTTACTCGCTTTCAGGCTCCAGTAAGAAACTGGGTTTACCGTATGATGAAACAAATAAACCTTTTACCGCACGCGTTGCTGCCACGTGAAGCAATGCTCGTTCATTAAACAACGCATCGCGCTTTTCTACAGGATCATCTGAAGTGATGGCTTTCACCTCAGGTACAACACCATCGTTAATCCCGGCAAGGAAGACATACTGGAACTCAAGTCCTTTGATGCGATGCATCGTTGCCATACGCACCCCAGAACGTTGTTCAGTATCACCACTATCCTGGCCTAACGAATAAGTTTCAATTCCAGCATCATCTAACACATAAGCATAACGGTCATAGGCGTGCTTGGTACGGGCCGTTATACAAATATCCTGGGAACGCACATTATTAGCCAGTAACGCCTGAATCTGTTTAACGATGGTGCCTGCCTCTTCTTTAAAATCGGTAGCATGCGTTATGGTTGGTAAATCACCATGCAGCAATGACAAATAATCATTGCTGGCATCTGCTTCACCATCTAGGTTATCTACCTTAACTCCAGTCAACAACCCAACGGCAAACCGACGAGTTTCTTCGGTTGTACGGTAGTTAATTTTTAGCTTCTTACTTCGGCGGCCACGGACATTAATGCCACATTGCCCCAGAACAACCTTATTGCGATAGATCCTCTGATGCCCATCACCGACAATAAACAGATCATTAGGCGACTCAGGTACCAGACTACGAATTAGAGTAAAGGCCGGAGCACCAATATCCTGGGCTTCATCGACCACAATGCTGCTATAAGGTAACTGAACCTGTTTTTCTTTAAACAGGACAATCGCTTCATGCATCGCATCCCCCATTTCACGCAACTTTGCGCGTGCCATTTGGGAACGAAACTCTTCAAATACAGGCCATATTTTGGCTCGCTGAATACGTGACAATGCCGTTCCTCGCCCTAGCCGACTCACTTTAAGGTAGTCTTCACGACTGTAGACCGCATTGGGTTGCACTACCCGAGCCCATTCTTCCGCGTAAAAATTATCAGATAAACCGAGCTCTGCTGGGACTTGCTGCAAGGCATAACTCCAGCATTTACGTCGACCTTCATCGCTTTCATAAACTACACGGAAATCATAACCATGACGTTTAAGTTGTTCACTCATCCAGGCATCAATATTAATAACTTCGATGCGAGCCATTTCTTCACGAGAACAAAGACGCTGTAAATTGGCGCGAATATCTGCAGCAAGGTTACGAGTAAAAGTCGTAAACAGAATTTTCTTGCCAGGTTGATCATCTAAACGTTGAGCAAGCCATCTTGCACGATGCATAGCAACTACGGTTTTCCCTGTACCAGCGCCACCCAAGACACGAACAGGTCCGGTTGCAGGATTTTCTACCAACTTACGCTGGCTGGGGTGCAAAAAGATTCGCCACTTTTCTAGAGGTGCATTAAGCATTTGGAGCAGTTCTTGCTCATTTTCCACTACATGGAATCGACGCTTACTGCGTTCAATAGCTTCGATGAAGTCGTTAGTATCGACAGGCATATCTTTGCGGTCGTTAAACTCTTCCAGAACCTCCTGGTAATCCAACCCTTCAGACAACCAATGAAGTGGCTCCCAGGCCTCTGCAGGCATAACGTTTTCAAGCTGGTTAAGCCCATCGACATCCGTAAGAACCATAACCTGATCGATAAATACAGGAGGAACACCTAGTGCCAGGATCTGATCGGCTGAATATGCAGCAAACAGCTTAGATTTATCAGGTGCAACAGGTTCAGGTACAGCCTTGATATAACTAATATCAATAACCTGAATCGCCCCCGTTAATGGGTGAATCGAACAGTCATGACGGCGCGCCCATTCATAGGCTTCGTCATGCTTGTCTACCCACATCAGCATATATATCGCGCCTTGTTCTGGTTTAAGCACGATACCGCGGTAAGTTTGATCAATGCGTACCGAATGAATATTGGCACTTCGGGCATCGTGAATCTTTTCGTAGTTCAGCCCATTACTGGTGGGATCCTGGCGAAACTTAGAAATAAACTCCTGAACTTTCTTCTGCTGCGCTTTTGGGATACGAGCAAACGCCCCCAAAAAGCCATCAGAAAGTGCCACTTTTGGCAACTGAACCGTCATTTATCACCTCCTGACAGATGTTGTAAGGTTTCTTCGCTGATTGGGCCTAACGAGACCTGCCAGCCATGTATGGTGAAATGAGAAGCGAAGCTCTCATCCTCAAAAATAATTGCCTGTTTTTGATCAGGCCAGGCAAGATCTGCTTCTCCAATAATCTCACCCAAATCGTTTTGTAAGGCATAGCCAGGAACAGGTGCTCCAAGGTCATGAGCCTGAAGCAAAGCAATTTCTTCACTGGTGAGTAATTCAAACTCAATAATTTCTGCCCAACTGGCATCTGACTGCACTTCTTGAGCTGTTTCTATCGGCAAAACTACTAATTTTTCTTGTGGCTGGTGTATTGCTTTACGGCTTGTAAACGACATATCAGGCAAAAATTGCAGCAGGTTAACCAGGCGCCAGAAACCATAAAATCCAGCTTCATAACCGCTATCTTCTGAATGGCGGTCATCAAAACAGAGATGTAGTCGTAATGCCTCACACAGCTGATCAGCAGTTGGCGTGATCTTGAGATAGCTCTGAAGCAGTACTGATGCCAACTCAATAAATTGTTGAGATGAACCGCAACTGTCCAGAAGCCCGCCAAAAACAAAAGGTTCGTCGGGTAAAATTTGCTTCTGGCGTACTGGTGAGGCATTTTCCTGCATTTCATAAGCATATTTTTGCTGAACGCCAGCCTCTTGTGAGCGCTTAACATCCAGCCACACCCAGGCATGTGCGGCAGCCAGCTGTTTCCAAAACGTCGTTTTTTGCTCAGGCTCTGCCAGATAATCAAGTAACAAATCGAAGCTGTTCCTGTCCTGAACGGAAGAATGTAAGGTAACGAAATTGACATCATGGAATCGGTTATAAATCGTAGGCTGTTTCATTGCCGGATTATGCCCAAGACCAAGCACATCCTGCAGATGCTTACACCCAGCCTCATTAAGATCACGCCAACCAATAGTCCAGACGTGGTAATTCCCGCTATCTTTGATCGCTTGCCGTTTCTGAACGTCATCAAAAACTGTGTCTTTATGGAAGGCATAGCCATCGAGGAATATCGCAACTGGCTTTATATCTGCTGGTTGCGCAATAGGGTAAAGAACAAAATCAGGGCGCGATGGAATACCCACCCCCTCTTTAACCCCTAAATCTACCTGTGCTTTTAAATGCCAACTGGACGAAGACTCTGCTCGGGTGTTGATAACCCAGCCTGCGCTTTGGTGCGCGTAGCTGCGGCTAACAACCAGGCTTTTTTGCTCCTGTAAGCAGCTGATAAATCGCTTCTCAAGCTCAGACCCCATCATTGCGTCGAGCGAAATACTATTGATGGTTTTAATTTGGCGAATTTTATCGCTGGCTTTAAGAATTTGCGCCAACAGTACGCGCGACTGGTCACGTGAAACAAACTTCATGCGCCCACGGTCACGATAGGCGTACACACAGCGGTAGCAGCCATCTTTGCTGGTATCGTGATTACAGCTACATTCCACTAATGCCTGATAGGCCTGCTGCAACAATTTCAGCAGGTTGTCTGGCGTTCTCATCAATTCTTTTAGAGAGCCCGTTCCTCCCGGCACCGTATCGTAGATAACCAGATATTGCCGCCACGATTCACCCTCGTTTTCAGGTTCGCGATACACAACCCCCTTCAGGTGATCAACATTCCCCTTAAAGTAATGTTTCAACCCAAGCTGGATGGCAGCAGCAAGTGACGACTCAACAATACGGTCATTACTATAACTGGTTACAGGTAATAAAATACGCAGCGCTTCGGATTCCAGCTGGCGATAAAGATAGAGATAATCTTCAAACTTCGCTTTTTCTGGTTCACTCCGGTACTTACAGCTCAGATCATGATCTCGCCGCGGATCATTGTTACGCGGGCGTTTTACCATCCCACAGCTCAGGCAAACCTGGAAACCAGTACGTCGCTTTTTGTCACCCGCAATCATCAACTCGCTGGCATCATCAGCCATCTTGCCGAAGTTAATATCGCGCAGAGTCACTTTACTCAAGAACTCAAAGCCAAACGGGACTTCGCCTTCGTCAATGGCATAGGCCGCCGTGACATCCTGAGGTTCATAACTAACCAGTAACTGCCGCTGGAAGAAAGTCGGTTCGCGGCTATCACTTTCATCGCTGATTTGGCTATCGCGTGCACTGGCACGAGCATAGACCTGACGCAATTTCAGTAAGGTCGTTTTCTGCCCTGCATCAGCCCAAACAGGCGTGCCACATTTTGGACAGTACTTATGCTGGTCACCCGTTTGATCGATATTTTCGCTGTAGTTGCAGTGGCTACATATCCGCCAGTTTTCAGGCTTCGAGACGTTAAGATCGATTTGTTCGATCTCTACTTTATGCCCACCAGCATAAAAGTTATTCAAGGGGGCTAGCTCAGCCAGCGCTGTGGCGGCAGGGCGTTCATACTCGTAGGTTGTATTCTGGAATTCACGTTCTTGTCCCCCTTCTTTACGCCTCCACAAAACAGAACGTAAAGTCACACCGGCTTCCGGGAAAGCATAGTTCGGCAGCAAGCCTTCATCAGTGAGGAAGTTCAGGGTCTGCTTGTCGTTTATTTGACGAATCAGTGACTGCAATGCTGAACGCTCAGAAGTCAGTTCACGCATATCAGCTTCGTAATTTTGATCTCGAGGCGCAGCTTCCAGCTTTTCGATGCTGCGTTTCAACTTGTCGATACGCGCACGCAATGATTTTCGATCTTCAAGTAATTGCGCTAGTGCAGTATCTATTCTTTGTTCAAGCGAACGATAATTTCGCTCACCGGTGAGGTAATGGGTCAGTTGCAGCAGGGTATCAGCTTCCAGTTGCGGGAAAATCCCGGCAAAACGTTCAGCAATCGCCACACGATGTTCCTGCACATAGCGCAGGAAATTGTATGGGAAACCGCCCTTACGGCCAGTATCCAATTCATCGAGCATCTGCTTTACGTTTTTACTGATGGCGGAGCCCGGCACACCCGTTTTTACCCAGTTATCCAGGCAGAACGCGGCGAGTTGTCGCTCGAGAATCGCCACTGCATTGAGAAATACACCGGGAGCCTGAACCTGCCCCTGCATCATCTCCAGCGGTTCTTCAAAGAAGAACTGGTCGTGTGGATTTCCTTCGGCAACAGTAATGTTTAATGCATTCCCGTCTTTACGACCGGCACGCCCGATACGCTGTAAATAGTTAGCCTGAGCCGGGGGTACGGAACAAAGTAGAACCGAAGAAAGATCGCCAACATCGATCCCCATCTCCAGCGTAGGGGTCGCTGATAATAAATTGATGTTCCAGGGCTTAGTGCCGCGATAGAACGATTTTTCCGTTGCCTCGCGATCTTCGCGGGTCAGCAAGCCGGTATGCTCAGCCCCCATGACGCGAGCAATATCCATATTGTCCCAACGCAGCGTCGGCTCGCTATCTGTAATCTGGTAGCGACCTTCATCACAGCGCAGTGACATACAGGGGGCATTTTCCCAAAGCCACGCCTGTTCGGAAGGGGCTCGAACGATTTCCCGGCAGCACGTGCAGTTGAGCTGGGTGACATCACGGCTGACAACCAGTGCCGAAGTACTCAATCCCCAGGCTACACGGCCTTTGGTATCGAAAGATGTCACCATTCCTGCACTTTGCAGCGCCGTATAAAGCAGCCGCAATATCGTTTCCGAAGTACTACTGATGAAAATATTATCGCCGCTGTTTAATGAGCGCGTTAACCAACGCTGATACCAGCTTGGGTTGTCCTTAGATCCGTTAAGACGGTGGAAGCCGGTGATTTTTTCAAATGAGGCGTAAACAGGTTTACGCGTTTTCGGGCCGATAGATGGCATGTAGCGTGATGTACGCTCTTTTTGCGTCATCATAAAGGTCGTGCCATCCCGCCGATAACTTTCAAATGCCGGATGCATCACCGCACCAGCATGGCGCTGATACCACAAAATCCCTAAAGCCAGATGTGTGACTTGTTCAACCGTCACGCCATTCATCAGGTCACCCAATTCTTCGCAAAGCTGCTGATGTAGCGCTTTAATTGCTGGGTTAAGCCGTTCTGTATCCACGCCGGTAGCAGCAAAACCCGTGGTCTCTAACGTTCGCCCGATGCTGGCACGAAGGGTAAACTCGCTCCACACCTCCCAGTCGAGACGTAAACGAACCAACTCCTGAAGATCCGAGTTTTCAGTAAGTTGGCCTTCGATTTTTAACGTCTGATAATCGTTTAGCCACTGCATATTTGGCGCGATGAAATTCGCCACAAAATGTGCGTCATCGGTCGAGGACTCACGTGTTTGCTGGCAAACCTTCTGGGCGAATACGTCAAGCCGTAAGGTTTCACCCACATTGAGTAAACGGGCAATCTGCCCACGCACCATTAATGGCCACGTGCGGGCAGTAAAGAAACTTGCGCGGTGGGCTGCGTCTTGTACGGAGTCTGAAAAAGTGATCAGCTTTTTATGTTCGTTAAACTTACTGCCATAGAGCTGATGGATCATCACCGCCGATAAGCTAGCCGCTCTGGAACCGAGGATCGAGATACCATTTTTGCTGTTGCAATAAGGGCATTCGTTGGCGAACTCAAGCTGGTCTTTGCGCTGTTTGAGCATGTCAGGGATCAGTACCCGCACCATTTCGCTATACCCGCAGTGCCCACACTGCACGTTGGATTGCTTATTAAGCTTCAGGCAAGCCGGGCATAATTTTTGATGCATACCGCTAACGGCTTTTTCATTCTTATCCGGGAAGGCCAGCACAATCGAGCGGCCCTTTTCAAAGAACTGGCGATAAATCCCATCAAGATCGGTTTCCAGCTGCACATTTTGCCCGTGGCGCATACTCACCCAACCAGTGGCATGGCAGTCACGGCAGTGGATGACCGGCAGGTGATGTTCTCGGTCTTCAACAGTCAGGTCATCGGCAAAAACCAGTTGCGGTGTTTTTGAAACGCTGGCCACCAGGCGGCGCATTTCACGTAACCATAATTGTGAACGCAGTTGTACAAAGGGTAAGACCGGGCGTGGTTTGCCTGCCGCAATGCGCTGCTGTTGGTCGCCTGGGTTTTCCGGCACTTCCAGCCTTGCCTGAGCAATCAACGCCAGAATACTTTGCAACACCAGAGCAGCGTGCTCCGCGCTTTCAGAAAGCATGACCTGTAGGTTTTGAAGGCACTGCTGTTCGGAAAGAATACTGCCCTGTAAATCACGCAGTAACACATGCAACACACTGTGGCGACGTAACATTTCACCGAGCGCTACGCGTTTTTCACGCCCGTTATCGTCTTCAAGATTCTCAGGAAGACACAATTTACTTTCAGGGAACCAAAGAGGAATTTGCCCATTCAGATAGTCAACTGGCGTGGTATAACGATGAGGTTCAAGCGCCGTTTTATCTTCTGGCGCTGGATACTGGCTGTTAGTTATTTCAAAGCCTTGCAGATACTCAGCTGCGCTATAACGATCTTCACGGATCACCGCAGCATCGGTAAACGGCTGATCAAAAATAGTTTGTGCGTAATCCAGCAGTTGCCCCAGCTCATCTCCGACGGTTGCGGAGGTACCAACACAAGCAAAACGTCCGTTATCTACACCGACATGGTATTTAAGGCGGCGCACCAGACAGGCCAAATCGGAACCCTGAGCACCATCAAAAGTATGCAGCTCATCCACCACCAGATAGCGCAACATCCCGGGCTTATTGTGCCGCCATAGCTTTTGGTCGCCGGGGCGCATCAGCAGGTAGTCGAGCATTTTATAGTTAGTCAGCAGGATATCTGGCGGGCTGTCGCGCAGCGTATGTTTGCAGGTAATCACCTTATCGGCAGACATTTTTTTGCTTGGGTGTTCTTCGCTATCACCAACAAACAAGCCTACGGTGACTTTACCGTGCAGGCGTGGATCGCCACTGATAGTTTGAGCAAAGCGGCTGGCCTGATCGGTTGCCAGGGCGTTCATCGGGTAAATGACTATCGCTTTCACCCCGGCACCCGGTGTTCCTGCACAGTAGTTAAGCAGCGGGAACATAAAGCATTCTGTCTTACCGGAACCCGTGCCGGTTGCCACTAATGTGGGCTGAGGCTCAGCATGACCTAACCGTTCAAAAGCCTGGGCCTGGTGGGCGTGCGGTGGGAATGGCAGCGACAGATTTGGGAAGAAATCCAGCGGCAATAAACTTTTACGGAACGGTAGCTGAGCGGAGAGATACGGCCCTTTCAGCAACGCTTCCGGCTGGCGCAGAAACTGCTCCAGCATATTAATGTTACCGTTCTTTTCGCCATTGAAGAGCGGGCTATTGAGCGGAAATGCCGCACGTAAAAACTCGGCTACGCTGTCGGCAACCTGCCGACTGACAATGGAAGGCAGCATCAGACGCTCTCCTTATCACTTTCAAAGAATGCCCAGGCGACTTTATAGTCGTCTTCGCGGTCTGGTTTGATAAACGGTGCCTGCCAGGTTACTGTGCGGCGCTCGCCTTCATCGTTGCGGGTGTAGTCATCAAAGGTCACGCTGACGGTACCGGTTTGCAGGTGTTTAACATCGTCCCAACCGATAGCCAATTCCTCGCCATCTCCGCCCTTCCAGTCCGGGCTATCCACCGAGAACGCATAACCATTTTTCAGGTCTGCTTTACGCGCGGTACGCGGCAGGCCAACACCTACCAGCCCTTTGCTTGGGGTAAAGATAATCCGGCCGATTTGATCGTACCAGCTGTCGGCTTCGTACTGACGCATCACTGGGAATTGTACGCGGTAGATAGTCAGCAACTCTTCGAGTGTTAACCCTAGCGCCTGAGCGACAAGAACGTCGATTTCCACCAGCGCCTGACGACGGCTGTAATCGGTGCGTAACGCACAGTTACGCTGCCATTCAGGGGTGAGATTGGCGAAGAATTCTAGTGGGAGGTGTGGGAGACTACGGCTCCAGCGCTGGGTATTAAAGTCAGAGGTGTAGCAGGATTGCCAAAGCTCTGAGTAACTATTCACCAACGAAACCAAACTCAATACTCGACTATGTAAAGCAGTTCTATATTTATCAGCTGTAAGGACTGGCAACTGGTTTATGAGAGAAGTATTGGCATGCCCCATACCGGTACTTTTAACGCGATAGTCCAAAGGGACCGACAGAGTCATCGCAAAGTAATCCAGCATTGTTTGGGTGTTTTTAAAAGCAGAACCAAGACAAGTGTTTATATGACCAACGCCCGGTGGAACAATAGTTGTAATCAGCGTTCTCTCTGAAGATGACCCAATCATTTCACGGTTAACGAAACGATAATAATCCGTCACCTTCCTCGGCTCATCTTCACCAAGCTCAGTCCAGGTTACTCGCGGCGTACGTTTGGCATATTCCTGCGCATCACATGCAGGGATGTAGTTGGTGCGTGGCAAATAGTCTTCTGGCAGAGTCAACATATCGAGGCAATCGTAATCACTATTTAGCGTACAGTTTGCTCTTGGCGTTTTGTAGAACGGATTTCCCACAAAGAAATGCGGTCCTGATAAAACCCATTGTGATGCATCTTCTGGAAACTGTGTTTGTCGCACAATAGTTTCATCTTTTTGCTGATTAGTTTCATGCCACATTTCCAGTGACACATACTCACCCTGCAAATCTCCCAAACGCTTCGGCTGATCAGCAAATTTCTCAAGTACTGCAACAAGTTGTGTGGCATGTAATGCTGGCAGACGAGCCTGACTGGCAGGAGTTCCTTCACTATCATAAAGACGAGCAAACAAAGAGAGTTCGTGCAAACCAACGTTAATGAGACGAGAAAGGTGGCCAGTATTGTTCCATAAAATAGATGAACCAGCTTCCTGAGCACTATCGTATTTTATACCAGGAACCTGTTCGGAAATATTACTGTGAGAAAAGGATGTATCAATCGTTGCTGGTAAAAAAACATTAGCCATTGAAACAAAACTTATTAGATTTTGGTCAGGTCCAAAGATATTTATGCCGAAACGAGTTTGATCATGTACTTCATTAAACAATAGGTAAGCATTGGCAAATTGAAAATGTGCCCTCAGCCTCGGATACACAGCAGCACGCAACTGCCCACCTTTCGGATCGTCATAAATCCCTTCTGGGTGCAGGAAGCCCGCCACACCGTTTTTTGCTCCCAAACGCCACGCCTGCGGCAAGAAACATTTATACAGGTTGGTCTGCACACCACGCAGCACCGGGTAGTTCTGCTGCGCATTAAGGAAGTTCTGCATCCCTTCACAGCCTTCATACTCACTGCGCCAGGCATCTTCCAGCGCAGGGATTTGACTAAAGGTTTGTTCGCGTAGCGTCACCAGTTTCGACGCACTCAATTTACGCAGCACAAATTCTGGTTCGAAATCACCCAGCACGCCCGCTTCCTGCCATTCCACTTTCAGCCACGGTGGGTTACCCAGCATCAGGTCAAAACCACCGCGTTCGGCAAACAGATCGCTGAATTCTAAATCCCAGTGGAAGAAACGGTGTTGTTTACGCAAAGCATCAACCACTTTCAGTCGCGGCAAATGGCGGAACAACACATCAGTTTTCAGACGACCCGCGATAGAGAATAGGGATTCTTCTTCACGTTGGCTTTCCTCTTCTTCAAACAAACCAGCCATGATGTTTGATTCGGTTGCGGTAACTTCTTCCGTCACCACAATACCGTCGAGCAGGGTCTCCAGATCAAACAGCCAGTCACTGCGATCCGGCAGTTCATCGGCTTTATCAATCGGCCAAAACCACAGCGCACACCAGTAGTCCATTACCCAGCGCAGTTTTTGATAATCGCTATTGTCCTGATGACGTTTGCTGAACGTCTCGTCCTTACTGCGCATGCTGGAGTGCAATTGCGCATCGGCTGGCAATGGCCAGACGGCATAACCATCGGCGGTGGCTTCGCGCTCGGCTTTAAGCTGCTGGCGATAAGCATTCCACAACGCTTCTACTTTGCCGCTGATACGCTGCAAATCATTAATTTCATGAGGCTCAAAGCTTGCGGTAAACGCTTTACGCCAGGAATCTAACAGCTTGTAATCATCCGGATAACGCTGCTTAGCCGTTTTATCGCTGTAGTTTGCCATGCCGCTATCTGGCAGCAGGAAGTGGAAAATCTGCTTTTCATCACGCGGCGTATTCATCGCCAGCTCAGCAGGTTCGCAGTTAAGCCAGCTTGGGTCTTTAGCTTTTTTGTAAGTCAGTTCGCTTTTATTGAAAACCTGACGACGGGTACCAACCAGCGAGTTACCACAATGCAGCTGGTAACCGAACCACGGCACAAAGGTGTCACCGCTTATGGCGTTCAGCCACAGGGAAACTTCCGCCAGTTCCACTGCCACCGGGTTTAAGTCCACGCCGAAGACGTTGTTATCTGCGATGTACATTTTCACCCGTTGTAATTCCTGGGTGTACTGATCCTGTGGAATACGTCGCCCTTCCGCCTGCTGTTTATGGAACAGATAAGCTTCTGCTAACTGGTTGATGGCTTCGTTAAGGAACGCAGCACTTCCCATTGCGGGTTCGCAAACGGTGAGTTTTAAAACCGCATCGGCTTTGGCATGCAGATCGGTCATCGGATCAATCTGCTCTTTAAACAGTTCTTTGAGCGCGTATTTTACCAATGAGCGAGTCAACACTTCCGGGGTGTAGTAAGACGCCGATTTCTCTCGGTCACGTCCGGCCATGCGGTAGATGAAGCTACCCCGACGGTGAATACGCAGGCTGCCATCTTTCTCGTAAACCTTTTCGTCCTCATGGTATTTCTTGATCTCATCCTCACTGACGAAGTAGCCGGTTTCCAGCTCGTTAAACTCTTCCCCGGCTTTTTTCACTTCATAGAGATCATGACTGGCAAAAAAACCACGATAGGAGAGCAGCGCTTCATATACCGCACCTAACTGGTTGATCCCTAACTGGCGATAAGAAATACGCCCGCGACGCGCAAAGCGCCCTTTGCCTGGACGGCTAAGGGACATCGCCTGAATAACCTGTTGCAGCGTTTCGTTACGGAACACGACACGGTTCAAATAAGGCGTGTTTTCTGTCGCAAAAAGATGGCTTTCAAGACGAGGTATTTTGAACTGGTTGTTGTGGACGCTGATCTGTTCGCCGCTGATCCAGTCGCTCTGGATCTTCTCGCCGCCTTTGTAGCCCTCACGCACCAGCTTAAACAGCATATTCAGGCTGTCATGCAGGTAGCGGCCATTTCTGTCCTCTTCGCTGGTAAGCGGGATCATTTCCAGGTCACGCAGGGTTTCCAGGCTGTAACCTTGCAGATAGGTCCGCGCCTGCATTGGCGCATAGCCCAGTTCCGGACGTGCTTCGATATAGAAGAGGAACAGCAGACGGTACATATAGCGCAGGCATTCACGGCTGAGATCTTCCGGGTTAACGGCTCGGTTACCCGTATAGTTTGCCAGCCCTCGCTCAATGAGGTAACGCATCGCTTCGTTGCCGAGCAGCTCGATACTTTCACGCAGCGCATATTTCAGATCTTCGGATACCCCAAACGCATGTTTGTGGGAATTGTCATCCAATGAATCGAGATAAGGCGCGCCGCTGCCAGGCATGAGCGAATCTTTGTGCAGTAACACCGCCGTCGCTTTCAGCGTTTCCGTTTCGCGGCGGCTTAAAATTTCTTCGAAATCAAAACGCAGCAGACGGTTTTGCGCCCACTTGGTGCGGTCCAGCAGCAGCAACTGGCGGTTGCCAAGTAGCAAGATAAATCGCGGGGGTTCTGGCTGAGTGAAGACTTCGGAGGAAATCAGCTCCTGCCAGGAACGATATTCACCACGGGCATTTTTACGCAGATTATCACGGTGCTTTTTATCTACATCAGCCGGGAACTGAGCCTTCAGCAAGGATAACGCCAGTGGATCGAGAGTGCCCTCTTCCACATCGTGGGCTTCAATAATCCATAACCACGGGCTGCCATCAGCGCCGTTATAACGCGCCAGTACAGGAAGAGGAGAACCGTCCTCCAGCACCTGAATTTGCGGGTTCAGCTCATAGCCTAAAGCCTGCATCAGAGGCCGCCAGCGGCTGTGTTGATCCACCAGTCGTTGCGGGATCTGGCGCTGTTTTTCCTGTTCAGATAACTGGCGGAAGAAGGCTGTCGCCAGGCTGTTTAGCTGATTCCAGGGCGCCCGGTAGCCCGGCGTAAACTCTTCGCCTTTTTCTCTGGCAGCTCGTTCCACTTCGCGAGCGGCATTTTCCTGTTCGTTCCACGGCTCCAGAGCTTCGCGGATATCGCTGGTAAATACTTCGCCCAGATAATGGTTGGAGTAAAATTCGTTTTCGTTATTAATACCGACCAGCGCCATGATTAACCCTCCGCTCCGGTGATAACAGCAATGACCTGAATGTAGGGTTCTTTTTCTGTGGTCATCGTGTCCTCAATCCATTCGATATAGCTATTAAAGTTGTGTTCAATTTCACGCTGGCGCTGCTTTTTACGGCTCTGTTTAACGGATTCTTGCTGTTTGTTTTCGGCAAAATCCAGCTCCAGCTGGCCTATCTGGCGTTCTCTGAGTACATCCAGCTTTTCCAGATGTTCATTGAGCTGTTGGTTAATTTTGTCTTCAAACGCCTGACGATCGTGCGCAAAAACATCGCGAGCACGTTCAATCGCTTTTTCCAGTAGCTGCTGCTGGCGTTGATGGTTACGTCGCCCGCCACCGGCATTGGTTAGCTTTTTGCGAAGCTGCGGATTGTTTGCCAGGAATTCAGCAAACGGCAAACTCCAGGTTAACTGCTCAAGATTAAAACTCACCACCAGCCATGAATTCACCATCGGGTGAGATTTACGATTCGGGAATAAACCCGAAAGAATAAAATGGTCTTCATCTGGCGAAAATAGATGCGGCAGGCGAATCACCGGTGCCTGATGACGACCAAAGGCAGACTGCATTTTGTCATCTAACCACTGAACAACCGGGTTGATTTGCCAGAGATAATGAATATCTGGCCAGGCGTGTTGCTCCCCACGGGAACGGATAATGGAATCAGTGATGACTTTTTTATCCTGGCTTAGGTAAAGCTGGCCATTTTCCGGGGTGATTTCTGGAGGAAGCTGATTAAAGCGTTGGCGTAACTCTTCCGGTGCCACCAGCGACAGAGTGTTATCAGGCAAGGTTTCGTATTGAATACGTTGGCCACTGGCCTTCAGATAACTCAGGGCTTTTTCACAGTAGGTTTGTTCATCCGCGAAGAGGCTGGTATCAGTGGCCGTTAGTGACTGAATGTCCTTGGAAACCACATTACTCAGTTCGCTGAATAAATCGTGTTCAGTACTTTCACCAACGTTACTGTTCAGCAGCTCATCAAAGAGGCTGGCACCGTTATCGCTACCTTGCATCATATAGCCTGCGACCTGCTCTTCTTCCTCTTCCTGGGTAAACTTACCCGTGAATTCTGAACTGTCACCGATATTTTTCTGCGCTTGCTCATCTTTGTTGATCAGCACTTGCAGAACGCGCATATCACCATTGATTTGCGGTTCGTTTGCTTCAGTTAGCAGGTAACGAATTTGTGGAACGTGCTTTTGTCCGTAGCGGTCGATACGCCCGTTACGTTGCTGGAATACCATCAATGACCAGGGAATATCGAAGTGAACCATTTTGTGACTCAGGTGGTGCAAGTTGATACCTTCCGATGCCACATCAGAGCAAATCAGCAAACGCAATGGTGACTGTTGCTTACCGAAGGCTTCAATAGTTTCCATCAGCACGGTATCACCCTGGTCTCCGCGTAATGTAGCGACTTGCTCTGGTTTGATTTTGAGATCAGCAAGCAGTTGCTGGTGCAAGAATTCCAGCGTTTTTATGCTCTCGGTAAAGATCACCAGACGGTCGTCGCTGTTATTGGCTTTCCATTTGAGATCGCTGCGGATGGTTTCCAGCAATAACTGGTATTTGCTGAACTGACTGGCATCAACATTATTCAAAGCCAGCAGCAGAGAATGCAGTTCGTTAATTTGGCTCTGGCTATTAATTTCTTTACAGCTTTCCAGGCGTTTCAAACGGTTCGCAACCACGCTGGCGCAAGCCATAGGGCTTGAGAACAGCGCTTTCTCCAGCGTGATTTTGAACAAACGACCTTTGTTTGCTGAAGTATCTTCATCGTCGTCATCGCGGAATTTACTTTCTAGAAGACTCCGGTAAACCTCTTCTTCTGCGGATGTCGCTTCTCGTTGAAGTTCCTTGATTTCACGCTCAGGGAATTCGCCAGCCATTTGGTCTTTCACGTCTTTCTTGAAGCGACGCACAACCAAATTTTTATCCGAGAAATCTGCGTACTCATACTCTTTAGGATTAGCAATCGCAGTGGGATCAAGCATGTTCATCAGGCTGGCAAAACTTTCAGCTTTACCATCATGAGGGGTCGCAGAGAGCATAATTAACGTATCGCTTCGCCCGGCAAGCAATTTTGCCAGTTTGCTGCGTAAGGAGCTGGTCCCTCGTTCAGCGACGTTATGCGCTTCATCGATGACAATAATATCCCACCAGGCATTTTCCAGATGGTGACGGTATTCAATGTCTTGTTTCAGGGTATCGATGGAAATAATCGTTTTATCGAAATAGTGAAACGGGTTGTGGTTCGTGGGGATACGGTTGCGTACTTTTTGCAAACCTGCAGAATCAAGACGGGTAAGAGGAATCGCAAAACGGCTCCAGAACTCTTTCTGAAACTGAGTAAGCATGGACTTGACTGCCAACACCAGGATACGTTTCCCACGCCCACGGCGGATTAATTCAGAAACCAAAATTCCCGCTTCGAGCGTTTTGCCAAGGCCTACAGCATCGGCAATCAAAATTCTCTGGCGTGGCTGCGCCAGCGCCATCCGCGTTGGATCAAGCTGGAAAGGCATCGAATCCATCGCCGCTTTATGGCCGAAGTGAACCAAATTATCTGTCGGCACTCGCTGGCGAAGCTGGCTTTCGATATAAAGTTGTGATGCCTGATAGTTGGCGGAGTCGTCCTCTACCAGCTTAGTTTTTGCAGGATCCAGTATTTCTATTTTTTCTTCCAACCCTGTCAGAAACAACCCTTCTTTACCGCGTACAAGTTCCGAAATGCCGTCACAAATAAGCAAGTGACCACCATCACCGCTGTTGTCTGCGCGACGAATACGCCACTCTGCGTCACGAATGACTACCCGCATTCCGGGTGCATAATTTTGTTCGTTCATCGGTTTTTCTGTCTGTTGTAGCAGCAATGCAAATCGGCGGTTTATCGGCACCAGCACGGCATACTGCGATAAAAAAGAGGGAGTTAAATAGTATCACGATAGCTGATTAATGTGATGGCTTAATGGGAGACATCTCGCAATAATTTAGTTTATTTATTAACCAGAGACATGAGAATAGTGCGCTTCATCATCCCCCTGCCCTGAACAGGCAGGGGGCCTTCAATTACCCGACAATAATGTAGCTTCGCAGACCATTATCTGGAGCGATGAGATTTGCCCTACTGGAAGCGACTATTTCGACTTGCCGGGAAGGATGCTCTTCGAAGTCAAAGAATGAATCGCCCTGGCAGCGCCAGTAGCCAAGCCCCATATCCAGCAGTAGATAACCTTCACTACCATCTTTGAATGACACAGTTAACTCGCGGCCATGGCCAGTCGTTAGGTTATCACCAACAAACCATGAAATATTCCCTGACTAGGCAGGGCCCAGATATCCTTCGTCCAGCAATGTTCTCAACACCTGCTCCCTGTCTTGCTCGTTGAGCCAGGCGTTAAATAATGAGTCATGTTGACGCGAACTGTAGTCGAGCTTTTTCACCGATATCGAGAGTGCCGCTCGTTCTGCCATTCCTTGTTCGACCAATTCAGTCAAAAGTTCGGCCAGCAGACGTGCAGTGAAAGGACTATTCACATAACGATCGCTATATTGCACCTGAGCTATTTCACGTTTTTCGGTGAAAGCACGCTCCCAGAATGGGTGTTGACTGCTTATAAGCGCCCAGAAACGTGCCCCGAAACCTTCCAATGGGCCATCAAGTTGGTGGGACAAATGGATTCGAACAGCTTCCGCGGGCAACTTAGGTAACAGTTCTTCCAGGGAGAGCGCATTTCCAGGATAATCCTTAGCAGCGCACACCTGACAAGATACAACAGGAGTTGTTGCACTCTGCCCCCAGCTTTTACCAGGGATGGTAATGGCATCATTGCCTGCGGCCCACTATAGGCAATGATCATCACCAATAATTTGCGCCAACCAGCGACCTTGAATAATTCGGATTTAGATAAAAGCGCCTCTCGTCACTGACCTCATCAGGCAATCCGCACGCTTTCTGGCATCCCTGCGCGCGTCATTTTGTTCAAGGCACGGATCATGGCCATAGCTTCTCCAACCTGCGCATCATAATCCCCCAGCGTCAGATGCCCACCAAACGGCTGTTTGACCCGGTACATTGCCGTTTCAGCCACCCACCGCCGGTTATAAGCCGCGTGCCATTTCCAGTAAGTATTGCTCCCGGTAATCCTCTGCCTGGCCACCGCCTGATTTCTGTCGGCATACTCCGCCGGCCAGTAACCGGCCCTCGTCCGCAGCGGGATTAATGCCTTAATTTTCTTGCGCCTCAGCTCGTCGTGGCACCTTTTTGTGTCATAAGCCCCGTCGGCGCAGGCGCCCCTGATTTTCCTGTTCGTCTGACGGATCAGGCCCGGGAATGCCTCTGTATCCGTCACATTGTTCAGGGAAAGGTCAGCGCAGATAACCTCATGCGTTCCGGCGTCCACCGCCAGGTGCAGTTTACGCCACACGCGGCGTTTTTCCTGACCGTGTTTTTTCACCTTCCATTCGCCCTCACCGAAGACTTTTAATCCGGTGGAGTCGATAACAAGATGGGCTGTTTCGCCGCGCGTGGGTGTTTTGAACGGAATATTGACGGATTTAGCCCGCCTGCTGACGCAGGAGTAATCCGGGCACCTGAGCGGGAGCTTCATCAGGGTAAAAATGGAGTCAATAAATCCCTGCGCGGCGCGCAGCGTGAGGCGAAAAACGCGTTTGAGCATCAGTACGGTAGAAATAGCGAGTTCAGAATTACGTTGCGGACGACCACGTGAAGACGTGTCTGGCTCGTCATACCAGGCCTGGATAGCCGACTCATCAAGCCAGAATGTCAGTGAGCCCCGTTTGACGAGCGCCTTGTTGTAGTCAGCTCAGTTGATGATTTTGAACGTTTTTTTGCCACATGATACCGCTACATGATCGGGAATGTGGTGAACTGATCCTGACTACGGCCAAAAGTTCGATTTATTCAACAAAGCCCCTTCAAGACTGATTGATTTTATTTATTATTAGATTATTTTTGCTACAATGATCGCAAAAATCAAGTTAGTCCGCAGCACTTTGAAAGATTTTTTCCATTGTGCTTGCCGCTAAGCTTAAAAATTACAATTACGTAACACAGGAATCGTCATGTTAGCCCAGCTTTTTGAACATTTGTTTCACTCTGTTGATTCAATGCTTGTAACCAATATTTTTATTTGGGCCGTAATTTTAATCTTCGCCTTTGCGTGGTGGTGTGACTATAAAAATATACACAGCAAGTTTAGGGAGTATGCTCCAACATTAATGGGAGCATTGGGTATATTAGGTACCTTTATCGGCATAATTATTGGGCTACTAGATTTCAATACGGAAAGTATTGATACTAGCATCCCAGTACTACTTGGTGGATTAAAAACTGCATTCATCACAAGTATTGTCGGAATGTTTTTCGCTATTGCATTTAATGCACTTGATGCATTTTTCTTTGCAAATAAAAGAAATAAATCGGCAAATAATAAACCAGAGCTTATCACTCCAGATCATATTCACCATGAACTGAAAGAGCAAAACCAATTTTTGGAAAAGTTAGTATCGGGAATGAGTGGCAGCGAAGAAGGTTCTTTGGTTGCACAGATAAAATTATTACGTAATGAAATAAATGATACATCTCGCACCCAACTTACTCATCATAATGAATTTACTAATAAACTATGGGAACAACTTCAACAATTTGCAGATTTGATGGCCAAGGGCGCGACTGAGCAAATAATTAACGCACTGAGACAAGTCATTATTGATTTTAATAAAAACTTAACAGAACAATTCGGTGAGAACTTTAAAGCTCTTGATGCTTCGGTAAAAAAACTTGTCGATTGGCAGGAGAACTATAAAACCCAAGTCGAACAAATGGGCGCACAGTACCAACAAAGTGTCGAGTCATTAGTTGAAACTCGTGGTGCAGTTGCTGGTATCTGGGAGGAGTGCAAAGAGATACCACTTGCAATGGCTGAATTACGCGATGTTTTGCAGGTTAATCAACATCAAATAAGCGAGTTATCTCTGCACCTTGATGCTTTTGTTTTATTACGTGATAAAGCAACCGATGCAGTTCCGGCTATCCATGAAAAACTGAATGAAGTAGGTGAATTGCTTAAAGCAGGTGCCTTGAGTGTCAGCACCACCTTGGGGCAAACAGGAGAGGAACTACTTACCAATTCAAATGCCATGCGCATTGCCCTGGATGAAGGCTCAGAAGGTTTCAGACAGTCGGTTACTCAGACTCAGCAAGCATTTGCATCAATGGCACATGATGTAAGTAATTCCTCTGAGACTTTAACAACAACGCTGGGTGAAACTATTACTGAAATGAAGCAAAGTGGTGATGAGTTCTTGAAGTCTCTTGAATTACATTCTAAAGTTCTTCACCGTAATATGGAACAAAACACAGCCAGTGTTATTGACCTCTTCACTAAAACCGGTGATAAGTTTAATCAACAGTTATCTAATAATGCAGATAATATGTTTGGAACCATCCAGTCAACATTTGACAAAGCAAGTGCAGGTTTGAATTCACAGGTAAAAGAATCAGTTGAGCGCTTTGGTAGTTCCATCAACGAACAACTACACGCTTTTGAACAAGCTACTGAGCGTGAAATGAATAGGGAAATGCAAGCACTAGGAAATTCATTACTGGCAATCAGCCAAGGATTTGTTAAAAACTACGATCATCTAATAAAAGAATATCAAAGTATTCTTGGCCAACTACAACCATTAATTAACTCAAGACAAAACCATGGGTAACAATTAATGGATAAAATTATAGGCAAACCTACCCAGAAGAAAACCCAGGATAATGAACACTGGGTTTCTATGTCAGACCTAATGGCCGGACTAATGATGGTATTTATGTTTATTTCTATTGCTTATATGCATTATGTGCGTATTGAAAAAGAAAAAATAAAAGAAGTGGCTGTTGCCTATGAGCAAGCTCAACAGCAGCTTTATAATGCTTTAGAGGTTGAGTTTTCGAAAGACCTACCATCCTGGGATGCCGAAATCGATAAGCAAACCCTTGAAGTAAGATTTAAATCCCCTGATGTTCTTTTTGGATTAGGCAGCTCAGACTTAAAACCAAAATTCAAAGAAATTCTTAACGACTTTTTCCCACGATATTTGAAAGTATTAGATGAGTATAAGCAGCATATTACTGAGGTACGTATAGAGGGACATACCAGTACAGATTGGACGGGTGCAGCCAATCAAGATATTGCCTATTTTAATAATATGGAGTTATCTCAAGGAAGAACTCGTGCAGTATTACAATATGTATATTCTTTAAAAGAATCAGCTGGTCACCAAAAATGGGTGAAAAGTAAATTTTCAGCGGTTGGATATTCATCTTCACATCCAATTCTTACCCCTGAAGGAAAAGAAGACCCAAACCGTTCACGACGAGTCACGTTTAAAGTTATTACAAATGCCGAATTACAAATTCGTCGTATTATTCAGGAATAGTCAAAATGAAGTTAACTCTTGATTTTTCTGAATTGATTGCGCTAGGAAAAAAATGCTTCCTTCTGGTGCTAAATTTTCTCTTGATGAAGCGCTTGTTGTATTCGATCCTATTGATATTGAATTATCTGCTGGTAAAGAAGTCAGTATTGCCGACCTTGACCCTGGCAGTGGCTTAATTTCCTACCAGGGTCGTCAAGTCCTTTTATATATCCGTGATCATACCGGGCGCTATGATGCGGCGATTGAAGATGGTGAGAAAGGGAAACGTTTTCATATTGCTTGGTGTCGAACACTTGACGAAATGCGACAGAAAAATCGTTTTGAGCGCTACCATGCAACAAACCGTGTTGACGGTTTATTTGAAATTGATAACGGTTTAGGCCGCAGTCAAGATGCTGACTTAAGAGTTTGCATGAATTGCCTTGAGCGCCTTAATTATAAAGGTAGTATTGATAAACTACAAAAAAGAGTGGTATTTAAATCGTTCTCATTGAATAACTTCTTCTCTCACTACAGTACTTGCTTCCGTCATATGCCAAAAGGTATTCATGATAAAGCAAACAGTGGTTATGTAGATAATTGGAAAGATATTTCTCGTTCTGTTCGTGAACAGGCAGCTTATAAATGTAATGATTGCGGAGTTAATTTAATATCCTCACGCCAGCTCTGCGATGTTCATCATAAAAATGGTGTTAAATACGATAATTCAGCAGAAAACTTGCATGTTCTTTGCAAGGATTGCCATCGCAAACAACCTCTCCACGAAGGAATATTTGTCACTCAAGCTGAAATGGCAATTATTCAACGATTGCGCTCTCAGCAGGGGTTATTAAAGGCTGATTCTTGGAAAGATATTTATGAGCTAACTGATCCATCTGTTCACGGTGATATTAACATTATGCAAAACAAAGGATATCAACCTCCAGTTCCAGGATTAGACTTACAGAACTCTGCACATGAGATTATTGCAACTGTAGAAGCTGCATGGCCCACATTAAAAATTGCAGTGAATTTAACCGAAATACAAGTAGAAGGTTGGGAAATATTCACAGTTGGTGAACTCGTAAAAAAGATACAATCTGGGGTTATATTTTAATTCGGTAAAAATTTGAAAGAGACCTGATATTCACTCAGGTCTCTATAGTGTTTTCTTTTATGCAAAGTAAGTTTTATCGATGCACTCTATCTTTATGACAGGGAGTTTTTAATCTTCGCATAGTCAAAAGGCGAGATAACGCTTTTCCGATTTGCATCCAGAAAATCACCCCACCACTGCAGCATCAATTTGCGCTCATCCAGATGCTCGGCCTCATGAATATACGCCGCACGCACAGAGTTACGTTCCATATGGCTCATCTGCCTCTCTACTGCATCCCTCGACCACAACTCTGACTCAATCAGCGAACTACACGCCATTATTCTAAAACCGTGGCCGCACACTTCAACCTGTGTGTCATATCCCATTACTCGCAATGACTTGTTAACTGTGTTTTCACTCATCGGCTTACGGGATCGTGATCGCCAATGAAGATCAGCTCACGGTTTCCACTCGTACTTTTGATCTTTTCCAAAATGGCTAACGCCTGCCGCGACAAAGGAACAAGATAAGGAGTCTTCATCTTCGAACCGCGCTGAGAATGCTTTACACCTTCCAGCGCTTCACGCTCACCGGGGATCGTCCAAATAGCCGTTTCAAAATCCACTTCTGTCCAACGGGCAAAACGCAGCTCGCTTGAACGAATGAAAACTAACAGAGTGAGTTCAACTGCTAATCTAGTTAACGGCCTGCCGGAGTAGCGATTAATGCGATGTAATTCAGGTATGCGGTTAAGCTCCAGAGGAGCACGATGCTATCTTTTCGCCGCCGCAACCGCATCGGCAATCTCTTGCGCAGGATTGTAGTCGATTAAACCACTCTGAACGGCAAAGCGCATAATCGCGGTAGTACGCTGCTGTAAACGGGCGGCAACTTCGAGCCGCCCGGATGATTCCACAGCTTTAATGGGTACAAGCAGACCCCGTGTCTTCAATTCAGCAATGTTCCGCTTACCAATAGCAGCAAAGAGATTATCTTCGAGGCTTTTCAATACACGAGCACTATGTGATGCAGACCACTTCTGATTACTGGCGTGCCAGTCTCTGGCGACCACTTCAAACGCGATCGCCTCTTGTTTCTGTTCTACCTTAACGGCTTTCTTGTTCTCACTGGGATCGACACCATTAGCTACCACCTTGCGGGCTTCACCCGGCGTGCCCGGGCATCAGCCAACGAGACTTCAGGGTATTTCCCCAACGCCAGCATCTTCTCTTTACCGCCAAAGCGATAACGTAGTCGCCAATATTGCGAACCGTCAGGGTGAACCAGTAACACCATGCCCGCCCGTCAGTAAGCTTATAGGTTTTGCATCACACCTAGCCGTACCAACTTTCACATCACTAAAGCCTTTATATGTGACCTTTTAAGGGTTCACAGTGGTTACAAAAAGTATCGAACCGGGATATATCCGCATCACCAAATTGAGGCAGTTTGAATCAGGTTGTCTGAGCCGAATGAAAAGCGAGGAAAGCCTTGCCGAAGCTAAATCTCAGGCACAAAAAAACCACCTCGCGGTGGCTTAAATGTTCATACCTGATTTATGGTGCCGAAGGCCGGAATCGAACCGGCACATCTCTCGATGGTTGATTTTGAATCAACTGCGTCTACCGATTTCGCCACTTCGGCACTGAAGGGTATGCGGAAAACGTTGTGGATTATACCGTTACCCCCTGTATACGCAACCCCATTCCGCACGTGCTGGGTGTGAGTGCTGAAAAAACACGCGCTGGGGTCAGAGAATAACGGGCCGGGCATGCCCGGCCCCTACGAAAAACGGTGGGTGACAGGTGTGAGAATGGCGGACCAAAAAACGGAAAACGGTGGGTGATGGGGGTATAACGGGCCGACCATAAAAGCGGTCGTCCCCTACACCAGGTGGAGGTGGCAGCACGAGTTACGGAACATTCCTAAAGGAACTCAGCGCGGATAACAGGGTCCGAAAGGGAAGCTATCGTTGCAGCGCCACGGAGGGCTGCGCGCCACATCACATTGTATAGGTCACCTCATGAAAGCAGCTTCTCAGTTTGTTCTGGCACTGTCCGTCTCCACCGCCCTGTTCACCGCTGCGGCGGGGGCTGCCAGCTGGCAGGATCAGCTTAACTCGGCCGCCAGCGCGCTGGGGCAGAACGCCAACAGCAACTCCGCCTCTTCTACTACCACCACCCAGAGCGGCACCTCGCTGGGCGCGCTCACCGGGCTGCTGAACGGCGGCAGCCAGTCGCTCAGCTCCGGCACCATGACCAATGCGGCGGGCGTGCTGCAGTACTGCGTGCAGAACAACATCGTGGATAACAACGTCTCCTCGGTGAAGGATAAGCTGCTCGGCAAGCTGGGCCTGGCGGATACCCAAAAGCAGCAGGAAACCACCGACTACAAACAGGGGCTGATGGGCCTGCTGAATACCAGCAACAATCAGCAGGTTGACCTGAAGTCGCTGGGCGATACCGCCATCGGCAAAAAAGTGAAAACCAAAGCCTGCGATCTGGTTCTCAAACAGGGTAAACAGTTTATCTCGTAACTTCTCTCTCAGGCGGTGAGGCTGTCCCCTCCCCGCCTCTCTCTGCCGTGCCAGACAAATACCCCGTACCGGGTAATGTCACTATTTAGCCCTAAACTTTATAGGGATAAAGCCCATCGTAATCCGTCGCTAAACTATTTCTCAAGTCAGCCTGCGGGCGCTCTTATTACCCGGCTTTTGCATCGCTCTAATTCCATCTCTGAAGATTTGTAATCCCCATAAGAGTCCCTACAACCAGGAAATATCTTAAAAAAAATAGGAAATAACACCTCAGTCTAACTTTAAACAATCGGATAACTCACAACTTAGGATTATTCTAACCTCTTCGCGAGATATACCTTAGAAAAAGACCCCGATCTTAAATTTTGATGGCGTATATCACTGAGCTAGTGCGCAACTCTTTTAGGATTTTCTTTATTTTGATAGCATCCTTTCCAGTTCGGTTAAGCACTTTCACTCATTACTGATTTACAAGGGATGGGCGAAACATCACTTAAGCGAACAATACGGATAGCACCTGACAAGGATCGAATTATAGATTGATCGTGAGGTTGTGACTCTTTATTTCTCAGGATTTTAATATAAACAGGATGAATTATGAAAATGACTAAAGTAGTTATGGCTGCTGCTTTCACTGCTGCTCTGAGCTCTGGGGCTGCTTTTGCCGCTGATACCACCACAGGGCAGATCAAATTCGAAGGTGAACTGGTCAATACCGCCTGTGGTCTTTCTGCAAACTCCAGTCCAGTGAACGTTAATTTCTACCAGGTTCCTGTATCAGCACTGGCAAATGGCCAGCGTGCAGCCAGCGTACAGAAAAACATTGAACTGCAGTACTGCGACACCACCGTAGCGCAAAGTGCTGTTGTTACCTATAACCCAACCAGCCCAAATGCCGTTGATGATTCACTGGCAGCATTTACTTCTGGTACTGCCTCTGGCGCGGGTATCGGCATGCTGGACAGCGCTAACCAGGAAGTTAAGTGGGGCCAGCCTACTGCATCCGTGAAGCTGGTTAACGGCACGACGACCATTCCATTTGTTGCTTTCCTGCGTTCAGAAAAAACCACAGATGCTGAGAATAATGTTGCTTACAGCCCGGTTACAGCAGGTTCTTTCGAGTCGACCATTAATTTCGAAATCGCCTACCAGTAATACGCAATAAAGATACAGTGCGGGGGGATCCCCCCGCACATTTTCACATTCGATGGCAATGCCAGGGAGAGTCAGAATGGAGATCGGCAACGCAATAAGTAGCGATGAGCGTCTCATTGCTCTTTTTTCTGCGCGAGCTGAAGCAGGAAAAAATCATACTCTGTCGGGCCTTAAACAGAAAAATAAAATATCACCACAAAAAAGAACCCCAGCTAAGAGCAGAAAAATTAAACTCAGTGCATTAAAACACTTATCATTGAGAGCGCTAACCAATAAAAAAACACCCCGATGATATTACGGAAGGCATCTGTTTTCGGGGGGTAGGTTTACGCTATCCGTACTGAAAAGTTCGTTATGAAACGCAGAGCATTTAAACATTTTTTCCAGGATTGAAATCATGTTGGGAACTTTCAGAGTTAAATCAACCGCGGCCATTTTGCAGGCAATCAGCGTCTGCTACGCCACGGCAATATATGCTGACGATAGCGTTGAATTCAATACCGACGTGTTAGATACCGCCGATCGTACCCATATCGATTTATCTCGTTTCTCAACGGATAACTACATCTCGCCTGGCAGCTACCTGCTTGATATTCGCGTTAACGGCAAGTCGCTGGATCAGGAAAAAATTCGCTATATCGAAACCGCAAAGGGAAAAAGTGCCCAGCCCTGCATCAGCAGCAGCCTGCTGAATAAGCTGGCGCTGAAAGAAGAAGCGCGGCTGAAGGTCGCCCAGCCCTATGAGAATTGCTACTCGCTGCAAACGCTGCCGGGTGTGCAATTAAGTAACTATGCCGGTTCGCTCGACATTACCGTGCCCCAGGCATGGATGAAATACGACGATCCTGACTGGACGCCACCCGAGCGCTGGGATAACGGCATCGCTGGCCTGATTTTTGATTACAGTCTCAACGGACAAATGACCCGACAATTCGACGACAGCCATAATTACAGCACGGTATCAGGCTACGGCCAGGCCGGCGCTAATCTTGGCGCGTGGCGTCTGCGCGGTGAGTACCAAACCAGCTATTACAGTGACAATCACCAGTTTGCTTTCGACTGGAATCAGATTTACGCCTATCGTCCCCTGCCGATGATGGCGGCCAAACTGACGCTGGGTGAAATCTCGCTCAATTCGCAGGTTTTTAGTACGGTGCGTTTTACCGGGGCAAACCTCGTCAGTGACGAACGCATGCTCCCCCCCGCCCTGCAAGGCTACGCGCCTGAAATTCAGGGAATTGCGCGCGGGAATGCCACCGTAACGGTCAGCCAGAGCGGTCGTATTATCTACCAAACCACCGTGCCTGCGGGACCGTTCAATATTCAGGACTTGCGCAGCTCGGTGCGCGGCACGCTGGACGTTCGCGTCGAAGAGCAGGACGGCTCGGTGTCTACCTTCCAGATTAATACCGCCGACATTCCCTATCTGACGCGCCCGGGATACGTGCGCTACAACCTTGCCGGCGGCACGCCGTCGACTTACAGCCATAAACTGCAGGGGCCTTCGTTCATTTCCGGGGATTTTTCCTGGGGGGTCAGTAATGCCTGGTCGTTATACGGCGGGCTGCAAACGTCTGGAGAGGAATTTTCCGCCTCCACAGTGGGCGTCGGGCGCGACCTGAGCGTGCTGGGGGCCCTTTCTGTCGATGCCACCCAATCCCTGAGTAAACAGCGTGATGGCGAGCGTCTTACCGGCACCTCCTGGAAGCTGAGCTACGCGAAAACCTTTGACGAATACCACAGTGCGATCACCTTCGCAGGCTACCGCTTTTCACAAAAAAATTACCGAACGATGGCGCAATACCTCGACGATCGCTACCGCGACTATCAGGACTCACCGTTTTTTGGCCGTGAAAAAGAGCTGTACACCATCACCGCCAATAAAACCTTTTGGCCGGATAGCGCGGACCAGGCTACCACACTGTTTTTGTCCTACACCCATCAAAATTACTGGGAAAACAAACGCAGGGAGCGCTACGGCATGTCTGTCAGCCGCAGCTTCCGCGTGGGGGATACCAAAGGTATCAGCGCTAATCTTTCGGCATACCGCTCCGACTATCGTGGACGCACGGATGATTCTCTCGCCCTCTCGCTCTCGATCCCGATAGGTGACAGCCGGTGGGCCGGTGTGGATGTACAGAGCTATAACGGCAAGAGCAGCCCGATGGCGTCCTACACCGATAACAGCGACGCTAACAATCTGTGGCGTATCCGCAGCGGCGCCAGCCAGGACGGCAACGCCAGCGTTGACGGCTACTACCAGCGTCGTGCGCAGATGGCAGATATCAACACCAATGCCAGCTACCAGCAAAATCGCTTTGTGGCGCTAGGCACATCAGTGCGCGGCGGCTTTACCGCCACACGCCATGGCGCGGCGCTGCACAACGGCGGAGCCACCATGAACACGGCGCGGGTGATGGTCGACACCAACGGGATCGGCGGTGTGCCGCTTAATGACAAACGTTCAAGAACCAACAGTTTTGGTATTGCCGTGGTGCCGGACATCGTGAGCTACAGCAGTTTTGATACCCGCGTTGACGTTGACGCGATGGATGGCGACATCGAACCCGCCAAAGCCATTACCACCGCGACGCTGACCGAAGGGGCCATCGGCTATCAGGCTTTTGGCATGGCAAGGGGATTGAAAATCATGGCCACGCTGCGCCTGGCTGACAATAGCGTACCGCCATTTGGTGCCGAGGTTTATAACGCAGACGGTGTCAGCGTGGCGATGGTGCTGGATAACGGGCAAGCCTGGCTGGCGGGGGTCAATCCTGACGAGACGCTGAACGTGGTCTGGAATGGTAAAAATCAGTGCCGCATCGCCATGCCGTCGGATATCAACGAGCAAGCCACCAGCTTGCTGCTGCCGTGCCGCTAAGCACGCCCATGATGTTAATTCACAGTCATAAAAGGTCAAAAATGAGCATGAATAAATACACAACCCATTGGATGGCCGCCGTGGCGCTGAGCGTACTCAGTGGCCAGGCCGTAGCGGGTATTTCACTCGATCGGACCCGGCTGATTATTACCGAGAAAGAGGCCTCAGCTAGCGTAAATCTCTCGAATACCAGTTCAGCCATTCCTTTTCTTGCCCAGTCGTGGGTAGAGGATGAAAAGGGCAATAAGATCACTGCACCGCTGCTGGTTTTACCTCCGCTGCAGCGCATTAATGGCGGGCAAAAGGGAATTGCACGCGTCACAAAGACTTCGGGAATAGAGCAGCTGCCTAAGGACAGAGAGAGTCTGTTCTTCCTCAACGTGCGTGAGATCCCGCCGAAACCCGATAAGCCGAATACGCTGCAGCTGGCGATGCAGTCACGCATCAAGCTGTTTTACCGGCCGGCTGCCGTGATCCCAAAAAGTAAAAGCGAGGTCTGGCAGGACCAGGTGGTGTTCCAGAAAAACGGCAATCAGATAACGGCACAGAATCCGACGCCTTATTACATCACCCTTCTTGGCTTGTCGGACGATGCGAAGCGCAAACTCACCCACTTTCCAGGGATCATGATTGCGCCGAAATCCAGCCAGCAGTTTGCTATCACGGAAGCGAGCGTCAGCACCTTCTCCATGATGTACGTCAACGATTATGGCGGCCACCCGGAGCTGAAATACCGCTGTGACGGCAACACCTGTAAAGCGCTACCGCCTGCGCAGCAGGATCAGTAACCAGGTAACAGGGAGCCGACAATGCGCCACACACTTTCATCTCTGTCTCTGTTGATGATGAGCCTGACACTTCCGCTGCAGGCAGAGACGTTACGGCTGCCAGATCTTAAGGCCGGGGAGCAGACTCGCGAGGTCAACGGCATTGTCCGGTTCCACAGTCTGGATCTTACCTTGCCGTGTACGGTGATAACGCAGAGCCATATGCGGGATATTGCGCTGGGCGCAATTGACGCGGGACGTTTTCATCAGGCTGGCGATCGCAGTCAGCCGGTACACATCAGACTGAATCTGAAAAATTGCCTGAAAGGAGCCGCCGGTGCGCCAGCCCCTAACGGGGCGAAGCGGGTGGTCAGTAACAGGGCGGCCAATCCCGCGGGTGAGCGAACTATCCAGCTGATTTTTATGGGAGAGGCCGATCCCAGCAACGCGGAACTGCTGCGTATTCGCGGAACCGTGCAGGGCGCAGGCATCCGGCTGCTGGATATCAACGGCAACGCGCTGGCGTTCAATCAAACAGCCCGATCTTATCTGATCAATGCCGGAGACAGCGAGTTTGACTTTATGGCCGCGCTGGAATCCACGAGCGGTCACGTCAGCAATGGCGAATTTAGCAGTCTGATCCGCCTGAAAATGGAGTATCTGTAATGAAAAATTCCACGCTGTTACGCCAGCCACTCTGTCGGGGCCTACTCTCTGCTGCTGCACTGCTGCTGCCTCATTTAGCCTGGTGCGCCGAGCCTCATGGCGCCATTGAGCCTACGGCGGGCACCTATGACTACAACATCAACCTGGAAAATCAGGACATCACCGATAACCGCATAGGGGCCACTATCCCGCGCGCTTATAGCCTGAGCGGAAGCTACTCGGCCAGGGTCTATTGCAACAGCAATATTAGCAATGCGCCTATCTACTTCTCCTCCACGGCGACGCTGCCACAGGACAGTCGCTACGCAGGCTTTCTCAAGCTCAATGACTACCTGTCCGTCAAAATTGAGATCTGGATTAGCGGCGCGCGGCGCGAGTATTTTGCCGTGCCGTTTAATAACGTTTCGAATATGTTGGCGAACAGCTGTACCGCGCCCTCCTCAAGAATAACGCCCGATATGGACTCGGGCTCAATGGGCCGCGTGACCTTTATGGTGACCAAACCCATCATTAACGGCATCAGGCTGGAGGGTACCGAGATTGCCAGGCTGTTCGGCAGCCTCGTCGCGGGTAACCAGGGCACGGTGGCCCTTTCGCGCACCAACATCAATTCCGCCATCATTACCGTTCCGGACAAGTGCGTGATTAATCAGGGCACGCCTGTGGTGGTGGATTTTGGCACCATCCCCGGAACGGGCAGCAAGCTGAACGGCATTAATTACAGCCAAAATATACCGATCCACGTTAAGTGCCAGGGAGGAAGTTTTGCCAGTGGCGCACTGAATATCAAGCTGGGTATTCAACAGCCCTCGCCGGCTTTTGACGACGGTCGATATCTCAGCGTCAGTGGCTCTCCTGCGCGTCCCGAGCTGGGTATCGCCCTTAAGGACAGTCAGGGTAAAGCCATCATCCCCAATACTTTTTATGACGTTCCGGGCTTTACCAATAATGAAGGGAACTGGAATCTCGTGGCCGCGCCGATTGCAAAAAGCGCCACGTCGATGATTCAGGAAGGCGAATTCAGCGCCTCGGCAACTATCGTCGCGCAATTCCAGTAAGGGAAGAGAATGAAAAATATCATTATTGGTCTCGTACTGATGCTGCCTCTGCTTCTTGCGGGTCCCGCGCAGGCCGCTGGCGAACTGATTGGTGGCCAGCTGGATTTTAAAGGCGTTGTGGTGGCTATCCCCTGCAGCATCGCTCCGGAATCGGAAAGTGCACCGGTAGATTTTGGCAAAATTTCCACGCGCGATCTTTACCACTCTGAGAAAAGTGAACCCATTGCTTTCACGCTCAAGCTACAGGACTGTAATCCGCAATTGGCAAGTACCGTCACCGTAACCTTTAGCGGCAGCGAAAACCCCAATCTGAAAGACCACCTGGCGATAAAGCCCTCGACATCCAATGGGGCCAGCGGTATTGGCATCGGACTGCTGGAAGAAGATAACACGCCGATCCAACTGGGAGTGGCAACGCTTCCTGTCACGCTTAAAAGCGGGATGATGCAGCTGAACTTTAAAGCTTTTGTCGCCGCAGAGCCTGAAGCGCTATCAAAAGAAACCTTGACCACCGGGCCTTTTACCGCCACGGCAAACTACATATTGAATTATCAGTAACGGCATCAAAAGGGATTTTCAGCATGACGTATCGATGTTTTTTTTATGACGAAAATGCCTACTTTTTTGAGGGGATGAAGGCGAGCATTTCATCTTTATTTCGTGAAACAAGAAATGTGTCATTTTCGCTAACGGATGATTACGAACAGCTTATTGATCGAACTAAAAGCAGGATCGAGGGTAACCAACACCTGTGGCTTTTCTGCGATTTAGATATGCTCCCTATGGAGCGTTTTGTGATGCTGAACAGAATGCAGGGTTGTTATAAGCACCAGAACAAAAAGCTGGTCATTATGCTAAGCAATCATCATATGCCATTTTTCTTAACCATCTACAACCTGTTTCCACAGGCGCACTGGTTAATGAAAAATGAAAAAATGGAGCATATCCCTGCTTTTCTTAATGGACTGAATCAAAAAAAAGCCAATGAAAACCGGTTCAGCTACTCGCTGATAGATTATACCCGTAACACTATACGCAGTGGTGATGTCCATCATTTAATCTCCTGTAATGAGTGGTGGTTAATTGAAGAGATATTGAGAGGGAAATCCCTGTCAAATATTGCCCATCAGGCGGACACGGACATCCGAAAAATTAGCTATGTAAAGCGCAAGCTAATGAAAAGGCTAAATATAAAAAATAACATCGCTCTTTTTGAGAAGTTCAAATGGCTTAACCCCTCAAGATAAGGGAATAAATACGATATTTACCGCCGGGTTTTCCGTCGGTATCGCGCAGCACCTGTCTGCAAAATCAACCTAAAGTAAGGAAATAAAGATGAAAAAAGTGACCGCTGTCGAAGCCGCACGCATTATTGGTGGCACCTGTAAGACCTGTGAAAGCACCTATCAGCTGATTACATCAGGTAGCGTGAAGTCCTGTAAGCTGGTCACAACCTGCACCGATAAGCACGGTACGGTTATTTCCAGCACATCAAAAGATGCGGCCAGCAGCAATTGTGGCGTGTTGAACTAATCCCTTGAAGGGCCAATACCCGGAGTCACTCTTTTCCGGGTATTTTTCTGTTTCATAACGAGATGAAGATGACTATTCAGATTAAACGCCGCACATTTATCGGCTATTCCCTGTTGCTGATTATAATCTCTGTACTGATAACCGTACTGTGCTATCACCTGTTTGTGTTTAATACCTTCTCCTCTGACGTTAACCAGACGCAAGCTTTTCGTGAGGTCAGCGATGAAGAGGTTAAAAACAGCCCTATTAAGGACAATAAAACCATTATTGAGGTGATGTCTCTTGGCTGCCACTACTGTGCCGCGAATGAAGATAACCTCGCCGAATTCGCACGTTCGCTGCCGGCGGGAAGCCAGTTCAAAGCGATTCACATCACCAGCGACGATAATGGCCTGGCCGTCTACGCTCCGCTATTTGCCACGCTGGAAGAGATGGGTATTGAAGAGAAGTATCGCGACAGCGCCTATAACGCCATCATTACGCGCAATATCAATCTCAGCGATGGCGAAGCGCTTGAAGCCTGGCTAACAAAAAATAATATCGACGTGGGGGAATATCATCGTGTCAGTCAGAGTGACGCAGTAAAAAATCGCCTGAACTATATGGCGGAGGTGACCCGGCATTACGCTATCCGCTCCACGCCAATTTTTATTATTAACCGGCGTTACGTCGTCGCTCAGGATCGCGATTTCCCGGCGTTTGCCGACCGAATGCGGCAGCTGCTCAGCGAGGATAAGTGATCCCAGTGCTGAAGCTTCTGTTGATCCGTATCGTCTTTAGCGTCAGAAATGGCGTTGAGCGGACTGCTGCATTACGCAGTCTGGGGTCGCGCGCGGCCATGGTGATACTGCGCAAAATTTTGCGATACGGCTATCTGCCCGCGCTACTCGCGGTCGCCAGGGCGCTCTGCGCACTGCGTCTTGTCGGCCGGGGCTGGCGTTTGCAAAATGCGGTGGCAACCGAGAACTACCGCTGTCTGACGGGGCAGACTGGGCAGATCAACGCCGCGTGGATTGCGGTGCGCCGTCGCCTGCTGGAAGAAGCGGCCACCTGGGGGCAGAACCCGGCACTTCTGCAGCAGATCCAGCGCTGCGCCAGACAGCTTGATGCGGTAGTGGCACCGCTGCACCGCGAAAAGCACCCGATTATTCTCGCGCCGTTACACTCCGTCTCCGATGTGCTGGCCGCGATGGTGGGCGCCAGCGTGACGCCGGGGAGAGCCAGCGTGGTCGTCTCCGCCAGTGCGGCGCGCTATAACCGCCACACGCGGGCGCTGGGTGGCATCCAGCTCTCCTACTGCTCTATTCATCAGCAGAATAAGGCGCTGGCTGGCGATCTGATGTCGCTGCTGAACGACGTCATCGATGGTCAGCAGAATATGATCATTTTCCCGGATATTTCTCCGGACTATACCCTGCAGGCAGAGGGCGCGCTGGCGGCTAAGCTGCCCTGCCGTCTGTTTGGACGCGCGGCAAAGTTACACAACGGCGTGGTACGCCTATCTGCTGCCATCTCCGCCCAGGTGGTTTTTTATCATCTCTATTACGATCGCGGCCTGCATATCCATATTCATGCCCCCGTGGCGGCTAAAGCGGTGCCCGGCGCCCTGCCTGGCATTATCGAACAGACGCTGCGAACCCGTCCCCAGGACTGGTTGCTCTGGCACAACCACTCTCTCTATTTTATTAATCACTGAACATCATGATGAAAACGACGATCCCCGATGTTATTTTTCAGGAAGAGACCAACGAGTGCGGTCTCGCCTGTGTGGCGATGCTGGCCCAAACCCAGGGGCACCGCGTCTCTCTGGAAACCTTGCGCGAGCTGTTTCCGGCTTCCGATCACGGCACCTCACTTGATGCACTGATGAAGATGATGGCCCGCCTGGGCGTGGCCACTACGCCGGTCCTGTTTGAGCATGCTGAGCTGCGGGATCTGCCGCTACCGGCCATTTTGCACTACGGTGCCAGCCACTTTGTGCTGCTGGCTTACCGCAAAGGCAATCACGCCTGCGTGATGAATCCGGCGATAGGAGAGCAGTGGCTGCCGCTGGCGGCGCTGAAGCAGGAGATCAGCGGCTATGCCCTGATTGTCGATCCTGACACGCATCTGACCGCTCAGATCGCTGAACCCCCGCAGAGCAAAGCGCCGCGCGCGCCGCATGCTATGAGCCTGAAAGAGACCGCCGCCGTACCGGGGATCTACCGGCTGATGATGCTGACTTTTCTGGTGTCGCTTAGCCTGTTTCTGATGCCAACGATGGTGAGCAACGCGATTAACCAGGCCTTCTCCAGTACCGGGAGCGACACCTTCCCCTACGGGGCATTTATCGTGGCGTTTATTGTCTCCACGCTGATGGCAATGGGTGTCAGGATCGTCAGCGAAAGGTTTATCAAACGCTTCGTGCTGATCAACAGCAGCCTCGGCTTCTCGCGTCTGCTGAACAACCCGCTGCGCTTTTTTGAAAAGCGCGCGCCGGGGGAGATTTTCAGCCGTTTCACCGCCTGGCAGTCGGGAATGCTACAAAAGATCGAGCTCGACAACAGTCTGCGCTCCGACTGGGTGATCGCCGTCATCTCCCTTGCCATCATGTTCTGGATCGCCCCTCTGCTGGCGGCCATTTCTGCCGTCGGCGTGACGGTCATGGGCCTAATCAGCATCTGGGCGGTGATCCGCGATCGCTGGTACACCCAGCAGCTACAGCTGAAGGGTGCGGCACTGAACGATTTCTTTATGGAGACGTTACAGGGCGTTCTGACGGTCAAAACCGCCGGGCTGGAGAGCCAGCGCCAGATCGCCTTCGCTGCCTATAGCCGCGATCTGTTCTCCTGCCTGCAGCGGCAAAAAATCTATCAGCAGGTAAAAGAGGGGCTTTACCAGCTGACGGGCAGCATAGAGATGGTGATTTTTATGCTGCTGGTGCTGCCCATGGTCCACAGCAAGCTGATCTCGCTGGGCGATTTTTTTGCCTACAGCTTTCTGCGCCAGATCTTTACCTCATACATTACGCGCATCTTCTACTCGGTGATCCAGAAGTCTCAGCTGCACATCATTGACGGCCGCGCGCACAGCCTGTTTCTGCCAGCGGAAAACGGTGCAGAAGCCGCCCCGCCCGAACCGGTCCTGGCGCACAGCCCGCCACATCTCCACTTTGAGGCCATTCGCTATGCCTGGGATGCGGAAAAAACGATTCTCGACTCGGTCTCTTTCTCTCTGGCGGCCGGTGAGCAGATAGCCATTTTCGGTGAGTCCGGCGCGGGGAAAAGCACCTTACTGCGGCTGATTGCCGGGCTGTTTTCGCCGCAGGCGGGCACCTGCTATGCCGGTGATATTCCGCTACCTCGCCAGCAGCTGGCGCAGTTTGTCTGCCTGCAAAGCCAGGAAGATATCCTGTTTAACGCCTCCGTACGCGAAAACATTACCCTGTTTGATGCCGCCTATCGCGAGCGCGACCAGCAGCGCATTGAGGCACTGCTGGAGTCGCTTGCGCTCGGGGACGCGGTGCGCGGCCTGCCCGGCGGGATTAACGCCCTGATCCGCGAAAGCCACGCCGCGCTGTCGCTGGGGCAACGTCAGCGTCTGCTGCTGGCGCGGGCGATGTACAGCTCACGTCCGGTTCTGCTGCTCGATGAACCGACCGCCAATCTTGACGACGAAACGGCCGCCATCGTGATGGCAGCCCTCCACGCCCACTGTCAGCGCAACGGAAAATCATTGATTGTCGTGACCCATAGCGAACAGGTGATGTCCGGTTTTCATCGCGTTTATCGTCTCGCTGAAGGCCAACTGACGCCACAGGAGCCGCGACGTGAAGCTTAGACCCCGTTGGATAGCGACAGGCTGTGTGCTGGCGATAGCCGTGACCCTCGCCGCCATTGCAGCCTTCGACACCTCATCTTCCCCACAGGAAAGCCTTCAGCTTGAAACGCTTGAACGTGGTGACATCACAAAAATAGTCATGGTCACCGGCATACTGAAACCCGCCGTGCAGGTTAACGTCGGAGCCCAGGTGAATGGCCAGCTGCGCAAGCTCTACGTGCAGCAGGGCGACACTGTGCGTAAAGGCCAGCTGCTGGCCGAGATCGATCCCACTCTCCAGGAGTCAGAACTGAACAATGCGCTGGCGCAGTTAGCCAGCGCGAAGGCGCAGAAGCTGGCGGCGCAAGCCACGCTGCTGCGCTACCGCCAGGAGTATCAGCGGCAGAAGATGATGATGCGCGATGGCTCCGGCATTCGCAGTGAGTTTGAACAGGCGAAGGCACAGTACGATGCGCAGCAGCAGCAAATTGCGGTAAACGACGCGCTGATTGTGCAGGGTGAAATGGCGGTGAAAACGGCCAACGCGAATCTTGGCTATACCCGCATCGTCGCCCCAATGGACGGCGAGGTACTCGGTATTGTGACACGCGAAGGGCAGACGATTGTGTCGTCGCAAACCGCACCGACGATCCTGGTGCTGGCCGATCTCGACACCATGCAGGTACAGACGCGCATTTCCGAAGCGGATATTCAGAAGATCCATCCTGGCCAGCCGCTGCAGTTTTACGTTATCGCCAATCCCGACAAACGCTACGACAGTGAGATGGGCTACGTGCAGCCGGCCCCCCAGGAGGCGCTGGAAGAGCAAAACAGCCGGGGAAATAGCACCAATCAGCAGGCCTCTGCGGTCTATTACACCGGCACCTTTACCGTGCCCAACGCCGACCGCGAGCTGAAAACCTCGATGACGGCTCAGGTGTTTATCCGCATTGCTGCAGCGAACAACGTGCTGCGCATTCCGCTGGCCGCACTGGGGCAGCCGCTGGAGGCCAACCACTACCGCATCCGCGTCTTTAATCACGGCAAACTCTACTCGCGCACCGTACATATTGGCATCTCCGACCGTCAGTACGCCGAAGTGCTGGCGGGGGCTCAGCCCGGCGATCGGGTGGCACTGACCCCGGACGGAGGCCAGGCGTAATCCATGGAACCCATAATCATCTTACGCCATGTCTGCCGGGCGTTTCGTGCCGGAACGCAAACCCTACCGGTATTAAGCGATATCTCACTCACCATTGGGCACGGGGAGATGGTGGCCATCGTCGGCGCTTCCGGTTCCGGTAAATCTACCCTGATGAATATCATTGGCTGCCTGGACCGCCCGACCTCCGGCGAGGTGCTGATCGATGGCGCGGCGGTACACCTGGCCGACAGCCAGCATCTTGCCGAACTGCGCAGTCGCTATCTGGGCTTTATTTTTCAGCGCTACCACCTAATGCCCTATCTGACGGCGGAAGAGAATATCGCCATGCCGGCGCTGTATACCGCGATGCCGGAAAAAGAGCGTCACGCCCGTATTCATTCCCTGGCAGACAAGCTGGGCCTGCGCGAACGCCTTCATCATCGCCCGACCCAGCTTTCAGGCGGTCAGCAGCAGCGCGTCAGCATCTGCAGGGCGTTAATCAACGGGGCGCAGGTCATCCTCGCCGACGAGCCGACCGGAGCGCTCGATAGCGTCAGCGGCAAAGCCCTGATGGACGTACTGCATCAGCTTCATGCCGCAGGTCACACGGTGATTATCGTCACCCATGACCACCAGATTGCCCGCCAGGCGCAGCGGGTGATTGAGATCCGCGACGGCAGAATCATCAAAGATGCCCGTCAGACCCGGCCAGCTACGCCCGTCTCCCTGCCTGAGCAGGATAACGGGCGTGCCTCGCTGACGCGCAGTCTGACGGAATCTTTCCGCATGGCCTGGCGCGCCCTGCGCGGGCACCGCATGCGCGCCTTTCTCTCCATGCTGGGGATTATTATCGGCATCTCCTCCGTTGTCTCCTCCATGGCCGTGGGTGAAGGCGCACGTCAGACCATCATGAATGAAATTGGTAAGTTCGGCACCACCACGCTGGAAATCCATCCCGGTAGCGGCTGGGGCAATCAGCGCCCGGATATGACACGTGCTCTGTCAATGGATGATGTCAGCAGCCTGGAAAAACTCCCGTGGGTGGTGGGCGTCTCCCCGCTGCTGAGCAGCATGACGACAGCCGTGCGCAAAGGCTACGACGCTTCCGTCATGCTGAACGGCGTGTCGCAGAACTACTTTGCCTTACAGGGACTGCAGTTCGTACAGGGACACGGCTTTGGCGCACGGGATGTGGCTGAAAGCGAACCGGTGTTGATCCTTGATGAAACCGGCCGTGATGCCCTCTTTCCGGATGGTGAAGATCCGCTAGGGAAGATCGTACAGATTGCCGGGGCGCCGTGGCGCGTGATCGGCGTGGCCTCCCGCCCCGGGCCGAAGATGATCGGCGGTTTTGTCAGCGGCTGGATACCCTACACCTCGCTACAGCAGCGCATCACCGGCGACAAACCGCTCGAAGCCATCACTCTGCGCTTTCAGGAGACGCTGAAGCCCGCCGAAGCGACGCGCAGAGCGGTGGATCATCTGGTACGCAGTCATGGCAAAAAGGATTTTTTTACCCAGACCGACGATAAGCTGGCAACGGCGCTGCAAAAAACCTCGGACTCGATGTCGCTGCTGATTACGGCGATTGCCGCTATTTCGCTGCTGGTCGGCGGCGTCGGCGTCATGAATATCATGCTGGTATCGGTTACGGAACGCACCCATGAAATCGGCATTCGCCTCTCTGTCGGTGCGCGGCCGTCGGACATTATGAATCAGTTTCTGATCGAGGCGGTCACCATCTGCGTGCTGGGCGGGCTGGCAGGCATCGCCGGTTCGTGGCTGGTAGGTACGCTGTTTTCTCTGATAACGGATGAGTTCACGATGGTTTTTACCCTCTTTCCGCTGGTCATCGCCTGCCTGTTTTCCGCGGCTATTGGAGTGACGTTCGGCTATTTTCCGGCGCGCAGAGCTGCCCGACTTAACCCGATGGAGGCGCTGGCGCGAGAATGAAGATCCCCGCCTTACTTACCGCGATATTGCTGCTGAGCGGCTGCGGTCACCTCGGCAAGAGTGACTATCAGCGCCCGCTGCTTTCACTGCCCGAGCGCTGGCCCGCTGTGGATCGGTCCGATCGGTTCGATCGGCGGTATGACAACTGGTGGGAACGTTTCGACGACCCCACGCTGTCGCGCATCATCACGCAGGTTCTGACCACTAATAACGATGTGGCCGCCGCGGCCATTACCCTGCAGCAGGCGCGCGTGGCCGCCGGGCTAACCGCCACTAACCTGTCGCCGAACGTGGAGCTGACCGGCAGTGCCAGCAACAGCCAGCACCTGCGCGGCGCCGCCGCGACCAGCGAGAGCTACAGCAGCCAGTTAAGCCTGAGCTACGAGCTGGATCTGTGGGGCAAGCTGGCGCGTGTTCGCGAGCAAAGCGAATGGCAGGCCGTCGCCAGCGCTGAGGACTATCAGGCCACGGTGCTCTCCACCATTGGCACCACCGCGCAGCTTTACTGGAACATTGCCCTCTACAACCAGCAGATCCGCAACCGGCAACAAAGCCTGGCGATCTCGCAACAGACGGCGCAGCAGGTGGCATCCTGGTTCCGGGCAGGCAAGGTCGGACAGCTGGATGTGCTGCTCTCTCAGCAGGCGCTGATTGAGCATCAGAACCAGCTGCGCACGCTGCAGCAACAGCGTGAAAACGCGCGCAATGCGCTGGCGCTGCTGCTTAACCGCCCTGCGGAGCAGCACACGGCGGAGGCCGCCTTCCTGCTGCCCAGCCAGCGCGTGCCGGTGCGGGAAAAAACGCCGCTGCAGGTGATTGCCCATCGCCCCGATATTCAGGCGGCTGAGTCACGCCTGCGCGCGGCACTGGCGGGCTATGACGCCTCGCGGCTGAGCTTCTACCCCTCGCTGTCGTTGAATGCTGCTCTGAATGCCGGAAGCCAGGCGTTTAGCCAGTGGTTCCGCGACCCCGTTCGCACCGTCGGCACGTCACTCGCGCTGCCCTTTATCCAGTGGAATACCACACAGCTCACCGTCAGGCAGTCGGGGCTGGCGATCCAACAGGCGGCCATCACTTTTCGCCGCACCGCGTATACCGCTCTCGCCGAGGTGGATAACGCGATGGAGAAGCGCCTCAGCGCCGCGGAGCAGCGCAGCCGCCTGCAGCAGTCGCTGTCGCTGGGCCGCCAGCGTTTAACCCTGACTGAAAGCCGCTATCGCGCTGGCGCGGTGGATTTTAAAACGCTGCTGGACGCCCAGGACGATCTGCTGACGCTGGAAAATACCCTTGCACAAACGCAATACGATTACCTCTACGCCACGCTTCAGCTCTGGCTGGCGCAGGGGGGTGGCAAAACGCAATACAGGATATTAAATAATGACGTTAAATAATCAGGGAAAACGCGTGGTTGTGACCGGATACGGTGCCGTCACGCCGCTTGGCGCAACGGCAGCAGCAAGCTGGCAGTCGATCATGGAATACCGCCGGGGCTACCGCTACGTGGATAAAACTGAGCTGGGCATCCATACCCGTTTTCTCGGGCTGATCGATGAGGAGCCAAGCCTGAAAGGTGTACCCGCAGCGATCCGCCGTAAGCTGCCGCGCTTTGCGCGTCTGACGGTCGGCGCAGCGCGCCAGGCGATGGCGATGGCCTTTGGTGAGGCGCTGCCGCGGGCATTTTATTCTGCGCTGGATTGTGGGGTGATTATGGGGACAGGCTGGGCGGGACTGGATGAAAGCTACAGCGCCCAGGAGGAGTTTGCTACCACCGGCGTCACCTCGCCGTTTAACTGTTTCTTCGCGATGCCCAGCGTGACCACGGCCGCGTGCAGCCAGTTCTGGGGGCTAAGCGGCTATCAAAATACGGTTATTGCTGCCTGCGCCACCGGTACAATGGTGATTGGCGATGCCTGCGAGGTGATCCGCAGCGGTAGAGCAAAAATGATGCTGGCCGGCGCCGGTGAGTCGCTGACCAGCCACTGTGCGGTGTGGAACATCGACGTTCTGGGAGCGTTAAGTAAGGAGCAGTCCGATCCACAACGCGCCAGCTGCCCGTTCAGCGCCCACCGCAGTGGGTTTGTGCTCTCCGAAGGCGCGGCGGTACTCTGCCTTGAAGAACGCGAAAGTGCCCTGGCGCGCGGCGCAACGATCCTCGGGGAGATCACCGGTTACGCAAACTTCTCCGATGCCTGGGACTTCACGTCGCCCGCTGAGGATTGTCTCGCGCGCGTTAAAACCATTACTGAAGCCCTGCATCAGGCGCAGCTGGCGCCCACGCAGCTGGACTATATCAATGCTCACGGCACTTCAACGCCGCTGAACGATCTCAATGAAACCCAGGCGCTGAAGATGGCGCTCGGTGAGGCCGCATACGCGATCCCCGTCTCCAGCACCAAGTCCTACTCGGGCCATCTCATCTCCGCTGCAGGCGTTTTTGAAAGCATTGTTTGTCTGCAGGCGATGGCACAGAGCACCATGCCGGCAACCGCCAACTATCAGCAGCCGGACGAGCTCTGTGACCTCGACTATATCGTTGAGGGACATCGCGCCGGGAACATTCGCCGCACGCTGAACCTGAGCTTTGGCTTTGGGGGAGCCAATGCGGCACTGATCCTGGAAAAACACCCATGATGCCGCTGCACTACACCCTGAGCGATGCACACGACTGGGCAGGCTTCTCCGGGGATTACAATCCTGTCCATTTCGACGCGTCCTGGGCAAAAAAACAGGGCGCAGCGCATCTTAGCGTACACGGCATGCGCGCGTTACTTGATGTCAAAGCCGCAATCAGTCCATCTGCCAGCGATGCCCCCCTGCTGAAATGCACGGTGCGCCTGCGCAGACCGCTGTGGTGTGACATGCCCTATCAGCTGATACGCGATGAGAAAAAAGCGGCAGCGGCCATCGTTCGCGACCCGGCCAGCGGAGAAACCTGCCTCACCTGCCAGATCGCACCCACCGCTGCCCTGCCGGACGTCGACAGCGTCAACGTCAGCCGCGGCGAGCTGGATCGCCCCACGCTGACGCGACTTCAGCAGAAGTTTGCCTCGCTTTTATCTGCCGGACAGCGCTGGCACTTCCTCGACGCGCTGCTGTTTCGCCACCTGATTCAAGATGAGGCGCTGCTTCGTCAGGAGGCCGTCGCCGCTATGCTGCCGCAGGGCACGACGCTGGAAGCCCTGTTCGCCCACATTCCCGTGATTCAGACGCATCAGGAAAGCCTTTTTGACCACCGCCTGCTGGCAGACTGGCATCCGTACGACCCGGCAGAAAATCTGACGCTGGAAACGCTGCCGGTGATGGTCATCGGCGATCTTCAGCAGGGTGCGATTATTCGTATTGCAGCCAGAACCCACTCGCGCAATCACTTTATCAGCACTGCCGTCACTCTCAAGATTGGCCCGGTGGCCATAGCATAAATAAGGATAATATTATGACTGTATACCGCAAAATCAGCGAAATGATCTGCGATGCAAAAGATCTGGAACCCGGCGACATCACGCCAGAAACGACGCTGCCACAGCTTGAGCTGGATAGCCTGGATTATGTCGAACTCATGGTGCTGGCAAAGCGCGAGTTTAAGGTCACGCTGACGGCCGATATGTTTATCAATCATCCCTTTATGACCCTCGAAGAGCTTTGTCAGCTTATTGAGCAGGAGATGGCGCGTTAATATGACCAACAAATGGATATTGATAACCGGCGGCAGCCGGGGAATAGGCAAGGCGCTGGTTATGCACCTGCTGACCGAGTGGAACATCGTCTTTACCGGCCGCAGCGCAGAGAGCATTGCGCCGACGCTGGCGCAGGCACGGAGTATGGGCACCGACACCTGGGTTGAAGGGGTATGCTGCGACGGCACGGATGACGGGCGCGTCGCGCAGGTCGCCGGGTCGTTACTCGAACAGTTTGGCGCACCGCACGCCATTATTCATAACGCGGGGATCGCCCGCGATGCCCTGCACATTCATCAGAATGCGCAGGACTGGCGCGCAATTCTTGATAACAACCTGGTCTCAGTGATGAACTGGCACCAGGGGCTGCTTGCCGAGATGATGACGCAGGGAAGCGGTTCGATCGTGCTGATGTCGTCCGTCACAGCGCTTCAGGGCAACAGCGGGCAGACGGCCTATGCCGCCAGCAAGGCGGCGATGATTGGCATGGCTCGTTCGCTGGCGCGGGAGGTTGGCCGGTTTGGTCTTCGGGTCAACTGCCTGGCCCCGGGATTAATCGCCAGCGAAATGATTGAGGCTGTGCCCGCCGCGAAACTGAAAACGATGCGGCAAAATATCGCGCTACGGCGGCTGGGCGATCCTGTGGATGTGGCCCAGGCCGCCGCCTTTCTGATTGGTGATAACAGCAGCTATTTAACCGGGCAGACGCTGGTGCTTGACGGTGGGCTCTCGGCCTGATTAACCCACGCCGCGAAATAGCTGATTTCGCGGCATCATCAGCTGTGATTGGGCCCACCGCTTGCGGTTAACCTGCTGCACCTGGACAGAGAATTTCCTGTTAGCGCAGCGAGGGGATTAACTGTGGGCCTCCGCTGGATTGCGTAGGCAACCGAACTGCGGAAAGGTATTATTGCCGAACAAAATGACACTATCCCCGACACGCTTAAGGAAAATAATTTTTTCCTTCTGCCTCATACCGAAAAGCAAGCCCGAGACCAGCCCATCATCAATATTGTCTGTGTCGTCGCGCACAGTGTCGAGGCTGACAACTTTATAGAGGTCGGCCTTAAGATTATAGCGTTTATACGCTAGCTCAATCGTGCGGGCGATAATATACTTTTTGCTTTGGTGAGTGAGCAGGCCATCCATTTTAATAAACAGTTTATCACCGTCAACATGGACAAACATGACGCCCTGGGCACGGATCACCTCATTATTTACATTTTGAGTCATGGTGAATGGCGTTTCACAGATAAAAACGGGATCCTTGGAAAAATAAATTACTCCGCCTACCGACAGCAGACAGGTAATAATTGCAAGCAAAGCTGACAGCTTAAGCATTGTGAATCTCTCTTATATACTCACTGGTACAACGATTGCCATTTCGTTCGCATTCAACCATCAAAATTTGAACGTGGTAACCTAAATCACTTTCTATAACCTGACTGTAAAGATAGATTTTTTTTGGCACCGAGCAGTCCAGCACTCTTCCGGACAAAGAAAAAGCGTTATGAATATCCTGCATTGACATGGGAAGATAGACATAAAAACTACACTGATTCAGTGACATCTTTGACGGAATTAATTCTGTGATGTGCTCTTCCACCCTGAAGAAAAAGACAATAAATGCTAAAAAAACAACACTCCCTCCGGCCATAAAATAGATCCGACCCGCGATGAGCTTTTCGTATAAAAAAGGCAGCCATCGTTGATTGACAGCGACATTGGGAGCGTTGACTTCTTCATTAATTACCGCATGTTCCGAGATCGTAAACCCAACGCGAGGGACAGTAATAATAATCTCCTGTTCGATCCCCAAATCATGTAAATTTTTTCGCAGTATTGAAATATATTGATTCAAATTACTGTTAGAAGCCCGTGCGCCAAACTTATCAAAAATAGACTGAAAAATCTCATCGCGCGCTAATACCTCTCCGGAATGCGTCAGCAATGCAGCCAGCAGGCGCGCCGATGTTTGGGATAACTCGATACAATCTCCCGTGAGCAGATTGACAAGTAAAGCCTTTTCGGTATCAAAAATAACTACGCCTTCGATATTGAATCTCATATTCTCCTCCAAACTTAGATTTACTGAACACCCAAAAACAGAACAATAAAATAAAAAAATGATAAATTTTAGATAAAACTTCTGATTCAAGCTTCATTTCACGTTAATGTTGCTAACGAATTACTGGGATCTCATACTACGAGCTTCCTTTGAAGCCCATGGAGTAGGCAAAATGAAAACCTCTGTATGTTCTTACAGTTCAGGTGAGTTACGCAAAGGTCACCACAATCATCTTAAAAATCTGCTTATGCTGGCAATGGAAATGGGTATTAGCAATGTCGAGATTAAAAAGGTTAATATCCCCGAACAGATCTTTATTCTCAACTCGTTAAAAGAGCACTCTTCTGAGGGGTTGTCGACAAGAGAAATTGCCGACCTATGCGGCATTTCCATTTACAAAGTCAGACATTTGCTTCTCCCGTTAGAACAACGCGGCTGTGTGAGCAGAGATAAAATAAAAAAGTATCATAAATGGTACTTACTCAAGGACCAACAGGATCTTAAAATATTGCAGCGATGAATGTTCCCTCTTAGAACAGAAAATCACGTTATATTCATCGCATTTAGAGCATTAAGAGCCGTTGCATCCAAAATGGGGTGCAACGCTCTTTCATTTAAATTGTAATTATTAATAACATCCTGTCTAAGACGGATGATTTAACTTTAAAAAACACCCCTGCCCGCCAGCACATTTTTTAACCTTCCTGGCTTTTATTTTCATCATGAAAATAAAAAGAGATGAGGAGTTGTTATTATCTCCGCCATCCTCCCCTGCCGTGACAGCTTGAAAATCCGCATTGACAGAGAGTAAATAGCGCTATTAATTTATCCTTTACACTACGCGATGATTTCCTCATCATCGCCTTATGGTTATGTATTTTTTGTAGAAAAATGGATGCCTGCCAGGCTTACAGGGGTCCCCTCCTCTTCCAACCCGATGGATAACTCACTATGACCGAGCCGCTGCTGATTGCCCAGACCACCGAACACCAACTGCACCTGCTGCCCTCTATGGCCAACCGTCACGGGCTGATCACCGGGGCGACCGGCACCGGAAAAACCGTCACGCTGCAAAAGCTGGCGGAGAGCTTCTCCAACATCGGCGTGCCGGTGTTTATGGCCGATGTAAAGGGTGACCTGACCGGCATTGCCAAAGCAGGTGCGGAGTCGGAAAAGCTCAGCGCCAGGCTGGCAAAAATCGGCGTCAGCGGCTGGGCGCCGCAGAGCAACCCGGTGGTGCTGTGGGATATTTTCGGCGAGCGCGGCCACCCGGTGCGGGCCACGGTGTCCGACCTTGGCCCGCTGCTGCTGGCGCGCCTGCTGAACCTTAACGAGGTGCAGAGCGGCGTGCTGACCATCATCTTCCGCGTGGCCGATGACCAGGGGATGCTGCTGCTCGACTTTAAAGATCTGCGCGCCATGACGCAGTACATCGGCGACAACGCTAAAGCGTTCCAGAGCCAGTACGGCAACATCAACAGCGCGTCGGTCGGGGCGATCCAGCGCGGGCTGCTGGCGCTGGAGCAGCAGGGTGCCGAGTATTTCTTCGGCGAGCCAATGCTGGATATCAAAGACTGGATGCGCACCGATGCCGACGGCAAAGGGGTGATCAACATCCTCGCCGCCGAGAAGCTGTACCAGATGCCGAAGCTGTACGCCACCAGCCTGCTGTGGCTGCTGTCGGAGCTGTACGAGCAGCTGCCGGAGGCGGGCGACCAGGAGAAACCCAAGCTGGTGTTCTTCTTCGACGAGGCGCACCTGCTGTTTGATGAAGCGCCCGCCGTTTTGCTGGATAAAATTGAGCAGGTGATCCGCCTGATCCGTTCCAAGGCGGTCGGGGTGTACTTCGTGTCGCAGAACCCGGCGGATATTCCCGATGCGGTGCTCGGCCAGCTGGGGAACCGCGTGCAGCACGCGCTGCGCGCCTTTACGCCGAAGGATCAGAAAGCGGTGAAGGTCGCCGCACAGACCATGCGCGCCAATCCGGCGTTTGATACTGTCACAGCAATTCAGGAGCTGGGCACCGGCGAAGCGCTGATCTCCTTCCTGGATGAGAAAGGCAGCCCGTCGGTGGTGCAGCGCGCCTCGGTCATCGCCCCCGGTTCGCGCATGGGGCCGGTCACCGACGATGAGCGTAACGGGCTGATCAATCACTCGGCGCTGTCGGGCAAGTATGAAGAAGCGGTCGATCGTGAGTCGGCTTACGAGCTGCTGCAAAAAGGGGTGCAGGCAGCCACCGACAGCGCCAGCGCGCCGGCGGCGAAAGGCGATGCGGTGGCGGTCGATGACGGCATTCTCGGCGGGCTGAAGGATATCCTGTTTGGCAGCACCGGGCCGCGCGGCGGCAAGCGCGAAGGCGTGGTGCAGAGCGTGGCAAAAAGCGCCGCCCGGCAGATCACCAATCAAATCATTCGCGGAGTATTGGGCAGCATTATGGGCGGCCGCCGCAAGTAGGGAGTTTATGGATAAGGAACTGGAACTGCGGCAGGCCAGGCGCCTGCCGCTGATACTGCTGGGCGTGGCGGCGCTGCTGTTTATCGCCACGGTGGTCTGGCCGCTGTACTACCCGCCAAACCTGTGGATAGCCGGACTGAAGGCGGTGTCGGAGGCGTCGATGGTTGGCGCGCTGGCCGACTGGTTTGCGGTCAGCGCGCTGTTTCGCCGCGTGCCGATCCCGCTGGTTGGCCGCCACACCGCGATCATTCCGCGCAACAAGGACCGCATCGCTGATAACCTCGCGCTGTTCGTACAGGACAAATTCCTCAACACCGAGTCGCTGCTGGCGCTGATCCGCCGCCACGATCCGGCGCAGATTATCGCCCGCTGGCTCAGCAGCGCTGAGAATACTGCCCGCCTCAGCGGCTATCTGCTGAAGATGGTGCGCGGCTTTCTCGACCTTGCCGATGACCAGCGTATTCAGGCATTCATGCGCCGCGCCATCCACAAGGCGATCGACAAAGTGGACCTCACGCAGTCAGCCGCGATGATCCTGGAAAGCCTGACCAAAAATAACCGCCACCAGCAGCTGCTGGACGATGCGCTGGCGCAGGTATTGCAGCTGATAAACAAGCCCGGCACGCACGAGTTTATCGCCCAGCAGGTGGTGCGCTGGCTGAAGCGCGAGCACCCGCTGAAGGAGAAGATGCTGCCGAGCGAGTGGCTGGGTGAGCAGAGCGCCGGCGTGGCGGCGAAAGCGGTGCAGTCGATCCTCAGCGAGATTGAAAATGATGAGTCGCACCAGCTGCGCCAGGGCTTTAACCGCGCGGTGCAGCGGCTGATTACCCGCCTGCGCACCGACGCGGAAATGGCAGAAAAAGCGGAGGAGATGAAAACCTGGCTCAAGCAAGACAAGGCGCTGAACGGCTATATCAGCCAGCTGTGGGGCGATCTCAGAGCCTGGCTGAAGGCCGATCTCGACCGTGAGGACTCACAGCTGCACGCCAAAGTAAGCGCCGCCGGGCAGTGGTTTGGCGAAACGCTGATGCAGGACAGCGCGCTGCGCAGCTCGCTCAATCAGCATATGGAGGACGCCGCCAGCAGCGTGGCGCCGGAGTTCTCGGCGTTTCTCAGCCGCCATATCAGCGATACGGTAAAAAGCTGGGATGCCAAAGATATGTCACATCAGGTGGAGCTGAATATCGGCAGCGATCTGCAGCGCATCCGCATTAACGGCACGCTGGTCGGCGGGGTGATTGGTTTGATTTTGTATCTGCTGTCGCTGTTGCCGCTGGTGCTGTAAGAAAAAAGGGCTGACCGAAAAAGAGGGTCAGCCCCTACAGGGGGTAGTGAACGGTGCGCCGTCATCAGGGGCGGCCTGTACCGATCTTGTAGGGGTCGACCGCTTTTCTGGTCGACCCGCAACCGCAACAATTACCTGCGTTTCAACAGCATATATACGCTAATGGCGAAGAACGCCGCGCTGGGCAGCAGCGCGCCGAGGATCGGCGGGATGTTATACACCAGGCTCAGCGGGCCGAAAATCTGGTCCAGCACGTAGAACAGGAAGCCAAAGCTGATCCCGGTCACCACGCGCATCCCCATCGACACGCTGCGCAGCGGTCCGAAGATAAACGACAGCGCCATCAGCATCATCACCGCCACCGACAGCGGCTGGAAGATTTTGCTCCACATATTCAGCTGATAGCGTCCGGACATCTGGCCGCTCTGCTTCAGATACTTCGAGTAGTTATACAGGCCGGTGATCGACAGCGCCGCCGGGTCCAGCGCCACCACGCCCAGCTTGTCCGGCGTCAGGGTGGTTTTCCACTCGCCGGTCAGCGTCTGGCTGCCTCTCACCTGCTGCGGGTCAGTCAGGTCTGATTCATCTACCTGCGCCAGCGCCCATGCTTTTTTATTCGCATCGTACTTGGCCGATGCCGCGTAGCGCACCGACTGCAGGCGGCGCTGCTGGTTAAAGCTGTAGATGCTGATGCCCGCCAGCTGGTTGTCGTCGCGAATACGTTCAATAAAGATAAAGTTATTCCCGTCCTTCGCCCACAGCCCGCTCTGCGTGGAGAGCAGCGAACCGCCCACCAGCTGCTGCGCACGGTAGTTACGCGCCATCTGCTCGCCCTGTGGGGCGACAAACTCACCAATCGCCATGGTCAGCAGCACCAGCGGGATGGCGGTTTTCATCACCGAGGCGGCAATCTGCATACGGGTAAAGCCGGATGCCTGCATCACCACCAGCTCGCTGCGCTGAGCCAGCGTTCCGAGGCCCAGCAGCGCCCCCAGCAGCGCCGCCATCGGGAAGAAGATCTCGATATCTTTCGGCACGCTGAGGATGGTGTAGAGCCCGGCGCCGAGCGCGGTGTAGTCACCCTGCCCGGTTTTACGCAGCTGATCGACAAACTTAATGATGCCGGAGAGCGACACCAGCATAAACAGCGTCGCCATGATGGTATTGAAAATCGTTTTACCGATATATCTGTCAAGAACGCCAAACATCACACCGATCCTCCGCGAGTAAAGCGCGCGCGCAGGCGGCGCATCGGTACGGTATCCCAGGCGTTCAGCACTATCGCCAGCCCCAGATAAGCCAGGTTAACCACCCACATCCAGAGTGCCGGGTCGAGGCGCCCTTTGCCGCCGCTGGAGCGTAACGAGCTCTGCAACAGGAAGAAAATCAGGTAGAGCAGCATGGCGGGCAGCATCGACAGCACGCGCCCCTGGCGTGGGTTGACCACGCTGAGCGGCACCACCATCAGCGCCATCACCAGCACCGAGAACACCAGCGTCAGGCGCCAGTGCAGCTCGCTGCGGAAATCGGGTTTATCGGACTGCCACAGGGCTTTCATGCTCATCTGCTCGGAATCATTGGGATCCAGAATCGCTTCCTGATGGCCGACAATCGCCTGATAGTTCTTGAAGTCGGTAATGCGGAAGTCGCGCAGCAGCGCGGTGCCTTCGAAGCGCGTGCCGCTATCCAGCGTCACCACCTGGGAACCATCGGCACGCTGCGACATATGGCCATGATCGGCCACCACCACGGACGGGCGGGCATTGCCCTTCGGCCGCATCTGCGCCAGGAACACGTTGTCAAAGGTGTTGCCTTTGGTGTTCTCGATAAACAGCACCGACTGGCCATCGCCCGACTGCTGGAACTGCCCGGCCGCGAGTGCAGCGGCACCCGGGTTGGCTTTGGCGTTCTGCATCACTTCGCTTTGATAGCGCGAGGACCACGGCCCGAGGAAGCCAACGTTGACCGCTGCCACCAGCGCGGTAAACAGCATCAGGATCATCGCCGCCTTCACCAGCACGCTTTTGCCTAAACCGCAGGCGTGCATCACCGTGATTTCACTCTCGGTGTATAACCGGCCAAGCGTCATCAAAATGGCTAAAAACAGGCTTAACGGCAGGATAAGCTGCGCCATTTCCGGCACGCCAAGGCCCAATAATGTGAGTACTAAATTTGTTGGAATCTCGCCATCCACCGCGGCTCCCAAAATCCTGACTAACTTCTGGCAAAAGAAGATCAGCAGCAGGATGAACAGGATAGCCAACTGGCTTTTGAGCGTTTCCCGAACCAGATATCTAATGATGATCACGCTGAGTACGCCTGTGAAAACTTGTCTTTTTGCAGGAAAATCGCTAGTTTCATCGCTTACACGCCATTTTTTCTATCAATGGCCCAAGTCATAGCTAAAATAGTATGACAACAATCGCGTTCTGGTGATGCAAAAAAAAACTTATTATCACCAAAACTCAATCTGACAGCGACATATTGCACCAGCGCTATACGGTACGAAAGCGGTCCATTCTAGCCGGAGCAAGCGCCGTTGTCTTTAAGATTCAGGAGAGTGCATGGAGTTCAGTGTAAAAAGCGGTAGCCCGGAAAAACAGCGCAGTGCCTGTATTGTAGTGGGCGTGTTTGAACCGCGCCGCTTGTCACCGATTGCTGAACAGCTCGATAAAATCAGCGATGGCTACATCAGTGCCCTGCTGCGCCGTGGTGAACTGGAAGGAAAAGTCGGTCAGACGCTGCTGCTGCATCATGTACCGAACATTCTCTCTGAGCGCATCCTTTTGATCGGCTGCGGCAAAGAACGTGAGCTGGACGAGCGCCAGTACAAGCAGGTTATTCAGAAAACAATTAACACTCTGAATGACACCGGTTCGATGGAAGCCGTCTGTTTCCTGACCGAGCTGCACGTAAAAGGTCGCAATACTTACTGGAAAGTGCGTCAGGCGGTGGAAACCTCCAAAGAGACGCTGTACAGCTTCGACCAGCTTAAAAGCAACAAGGTCGAGCCGCGCCGTCCGCTGCGTAAAATGGTGTTCAACGTGCCAACGCGCCGTGAGCTGACCAGCGGCGAGCGCGCTATCCAGCACGGCCTGGCCGTTGCGGCGGGCGTGAAGGCAGCGAAAGATCTCGGCAATATGCCGCCAAACATCTGTAATGCCGCATACCTGGCCTCGCAGGCGCGCCAGCTGGCGGATGCGTGGAGCAATATCACCACCCGCGTGATTGGCGAGCAGCAGATGAAAGAGCTGGGCATGAATGCCTACCTCGCCGTCGGAGCCGGATCGCAGAACGAATCGCTGATGTCGGTGATTGAGTACAAGGGCAACCCGGATGCGGATGCGCGCCCGATTGTGCTGGTCGGTAAAGGCGTCACCTTCGACACCGGCGGGATCTCGCTGAAGCCTGGCGAAGCGATGGACGAGATGAAGTACGATATGTGCGGCGCGGCGTCGGTGTACGGCGTGATGCGCATGGTGGCCGAGCTGGGCCTGCCGCTTAATGTGGTCGGCGTGCTGGCGGGCTGTGAGAACATGCCTGGCGGCCGCGCTTATCGACCGGGTGACGTATTGACCACCATGTCCGGCCAGACGGTGGAAGTGTTGAACACCGATGCCGAAGGTCGCCTGGTGCTGTGCGATGCCCTGACCTACGTTGAGCGTTTCGATCCGGACGTGGTGATCGACGTGGCGACCCTGACCGGCGCCTGCGTGATTGCGCTCGGCCACCATATCAGCGGCCTGCTGTCGAACCATAACCCGCTGGCGCACGAGCTGATTGGCGCGTCCGAGCAGGCGGGTGACCGCGCATGGCGTCTGCCGATGGCCGATGAGTATCAGGAGCAGCTGGACTCCAACTTTGCCGATATGGCAAACATTGGTGGCCGTCCCGGCGGTGCGATTACCGCGGCCTGCTTCCTGGCGCGCTTCACCCGTAAGTACAACTGGGCACACCTCGACGTGGCCGGTACGGCCTGGCGCTCCGGCAAGGCCAAAGGCGCAACGGGTCGCCCGGTCGCCCTGCTGTCGCAGTTCCTGCTTAACCGTGCGGGTCTGAACGGCGACGATTAATCCCGGCGGGGCGACCGAAAAAGAAGGTCGCCCCCTACAGTTTTATCGCAATCATTTGGCATCATTATGAAAAACGCAACTTTCTATCTGCTGGAAACCGACACCCCGGTTGACGGGCTGAGCGCGCAGGAAGCGCTGGTCTGTGACCTGGCCGAGGCGCGCTGGCGGGAAGGGAAACGCGTGCTGGTCGCCTGCCAGGATGAAGCCCAGGCTATCCGCCTGGATGAAGCCCTGTGGCAGCGTCCGGCCAGCGCCTTTGTGCCGCATAATCTGGCGGGTGAAGGCCCGAAATATGGCGCACCGGTCGAACTGGCCTGGCCGCAGCGGCGCGGAAACTCGCCGCGTGACCTGCTGATCAGCCTGCTGCCGCAGTTTGCAGATTTTGCCACCGCTTTCTATGAAGTGATAGACTTCGTTCCCTATGAAGCATCCTTGAAACAGCTGGCGCGCGACCGCTACAAAGCGTATCGCAGCGTTGGATTCCACTTGAATACGGCAACGCCGCCCCTTGCCTAAGACATAGCAGAAATGGAAAAGACATATAACCCGCAAGATATCGAGCAGCCGCTCTACGAGCACTGGGAACAACAGGGCTACTTCAAACCGAATGGCGATACCAGCCAGGAAAGCTTCTGCATCATGATCCCGCCGCCGAACGTCACCGGTAGCTTGCATATGGGTCACGCCTTCCAGCAGACCATCATGGACACCATGATCCGCTACCAGCGCATGCAGGGTAAAAACACCCTGTGGCAGGCGGGTACCGACCACGCGGGCATCGCCACGCAGATGGTGGTTGAGCGTAAAATCGCCGCCGAAGAGGGCAAAACCCGTAAAGATTATGGCCGTGATGCGTTCATCGAAAAAATCTGGCAGTGGAAGGCCGAGTCTGGCGGCACTATCACCCGTCAGATGCGCCGTCTGGGCAACTCCGTGGACTGGGAGCGCGAGCGCTTCACCATGGATGAAGGCCTGTCGAACGCGGTGAAAGAAGTGTTCGTGCGCCTGCACAAAGAGAACCTGATCTACCGCGGCAAGCGCCTGGTGAACTGGGATCCGAAGCTGCGCACCGCGATTTCTGATCTCGAAGTGGAAAACCGCGAGTCGAAAGGCTCGATGTGGCACATCCGCTACCCGCTGGCCGACGGCGTGAAAACCGCTGACGGTAAAGATTACCTGGTGGTCGCCACCACCCGCCCGGAAACCGTACTCGGTGATACCGGCGTGGCGGTCAACCCGGAAGATCCGCGCTACAAAGATCTGATCGGCAAATTCCTCGTGCTGCCGCTGGTCGGTCGCCGCATTCCGATTGTGGGCGATGAGCATGCCGATATGGAGAAAGGCACCGGCTGCGTGAAGATTACCCCGGCGCACGACTTCAACGACTACGAAGTGGGCCGTCGTCACAAGCTGCCGATGATCAACATTCTGACCTTCGACGGTGATATCCGCGAAAGCGCCCAGGTTTACGACACCAACGGCGAAGAGTCTGACGCCTGCGACCCGACCATTCCGGCGGCGTTCCAGAAGCTGGAACGCTTCGCGGCGCGTAAAGCGATTGTCGCGGCGATTGATGCACTCGGCCTGCTGGATGAGATCAAACCGCACGACCTGACCGTGCCATACGGCGACCGTGGCGGCGTGGTGATCGAGCCGATGCTGACCGACCAGTGGTACGTGCGCACCGCTCCGCTGGCGAAAGTGGCGGTAGAAGCGGTGGAACAGGGTGATATCCAGTTCGTGCCGAAGCAGTATGAGAACATGTACTTCTCCTGGATGCGTGACATTCAGGACTGGTGCATCTCCCGCCAGCTGTGGTGGGGCCACCGCATTCCGGCCTGGTACGATGCCGAAGGCAACGTCTATGTGGCGCGCAGCGAAGCAGAAGCGCGTGCGGAAAACAGCATCGCGCCCGAGGTGGTGCTGACCCAGGACGAAGACGTGCTCGACACCTGGTTCTCCTCCGGCCTGTGGACCTTCTCCACCCTCGGCTGGCCGGAGAACACCGAAGCGCTGCGCACCTTCCACCCGACCAGCGTGCTGGTCAGCGGCTTCGACATCATCTTCTTCTGGATTGCGCGCATGATCATGCTGACCATGCACTTCATCAAGGACGAAGACGGTAAGCCGCAGGTGCCGTTTAAAACCGTCTACATGACCGGCCTGATCCGCGACGACGAAGGGCAGAAAATGTCCAAGTCGAAGGGTAACGTGATCGATCCGCTGGATATGGTTGACGGGATTTCGCTGGAAGACCTGCTGGAAAAACGCACCGGTAACATGATGCAGCCGCAGCTGGCGGAGAAGATCCGCAAGCGCACCGAGAAGCAGTTCCCCAACGGCATTGAGCCGCACGGCACCGATGCCCTGCGCTTCACGCTGGCGGCGCTGGCCTCAACCGGCCGCGACATCAACTGGGATATGAAGCGCCTGGAAGGTTACCGCAACTTCTGTAACAAGCTGTGGAACGCCAGCCGCTTTGTGCTGATGAACACCCAGGAGCACGACTGCGGCTTCAACGGTGGCGAGCTGGAACTGTCGCTGGCGGACCGCTGGATCCTCGCGGAATTCAACGAAACCGTGAAGGCCTACCGCGGCGCGCTGGACAGCTACCGCTTCGATATCGCCGCCAACATCCTGTATGAGTTCACCTGGAACCAGTTCTGCGACTGGTATCTGGAGCTGGCGAAGCCGGTGATGAACGGCGGGACTGAAGCTCAGCTGCGCGGCACGCGTAATACGCTGGTGACGGTTCTGGAAGCGTTGCTGCGCCTGGCGCACCCAATTATTCCATTTATTACCGAAACCATCTGGCAGCAGGTGAAAGTGCTGAAGAACATCAGCGACGACACCATCATGCTGCAGCCGATGCCGGAGTTCAGCGCAAGCCGCGTTGATGCCGCTGCAATGGCCGATACCGAATGGCTGAAGCAGGCTATCGTCGCGGTGCGTAATATTCGCAACGAGATGAATATCTCCCCGGCTAAGCCGCTGGACGTGCTGCTGCGCGGCGCCAGTGCCGACGTGGTGCGTCGCGTTAACGACAACCACAACTTCCTGAAAACCCTGGCGCGCCTCACCACGCTGGAGCTGCTGCCAGCGGGCGAGAAAGGACCGGTTGCCGTGACCAAGCTGGTTGACGGTGCTGAACTGCTGATCCCGATGGCGGACCTGGTGGATAAAGCGGCCGAGCTGGAACGTCTGGCGAAGGAAGTGGCGAAAGTGGAAGTGGAGATGGAAAAAATCACCACCAAGCTGGGCAACGAAGGGTTTGTGGCGCGCGCACCGGAAGCGGTAGTGGCGAAAGAGCGCGAGCGCCTGGCCGATTTCGAACAGGCCAAGAGCAAGCTGATTGAGCAGCAGGCGGTTATCGCCGCGCTGTAAAATGAGCGGGAGGGGCATGCCCCTCCCCTACAACACCCGTAGGGGCGCGGCATGCCGCGCCCTTTTTTATTGCCGCGATCCGTCCTGAATCGCCCTGATGCGCGCAGGCATATCCGGGTGGGTACTCATCCATTCCGGCAGACTCAACCCGCCGCTCACCTTCTCCCCCGACTGCGCCAGCTGCTGATAAATCTGCACCATCGCCGCCAGAGAGCGCCCCTGCGCCTTCATCTGTGCCACCGCGTACTCGTCCGCTTCGCGCTCCATACTGCGCGAGAACTGCAGCTGGTTAACAAAGGCGGCGGACTGCAGCAGCGTATCGCCGATGCCGCTGACGTCCCCGGTTAGCCACAGATAGCTGAGGCTGACCAGCGAAGAGCGCACCAGCATGCGCATTGGGTGACGGTAAGCGTGATGGCCGATTTCGTGCAGCATCACCGCCGCCAGCGCATCGTCGCTTTTCGCCATCTGCACCAGCTCATCGCTGATAATCAGCGTGCCGTCCGTCAGCATAAAGGCGTTGGGACCGCCGGAGAAATGCATCACCTTCAGCCGCAGCGGCGTCGGGTCATCTTTCATCTCAGCGGGCACGGTGGCGGCGAACAGGCCCTGTAAGCGCTTAAGCTGCCCGGGCGTCAGCTGCCCGCTGCTAAAGCCGCTGTTTTGTAGCAGGGTGAAAGTCTGCTGCCCCACCTGACGCTCAACGTAGCTGGGGATATGGCGCGCCAGCACGCTGCTGACGGCGGGCAGGATCACCCAGACATACAGCGCGATAGCCGCCAGCGTTGCCAGCAGCATCAGGCCGACGCCGCGACGATGCTGCTCCAGCCGGTGAACCAGCCCCGGGCGATGGCGCTGCTGCCACCACTGGCGATACGCAGCGTCATCCTGCGGCACAAAGCGGCCGCCGTCGGCAAAGGTCAGCGTCAGGGGGATGGTGCCGAGCGCAGCGGAAACCTTAACCGCGCTCAGCAGCTGGATCTGCTGCTGCCCACCCTGCTCCAGCGTCAGATGGCGCTCGCCCAGTGTGAGACGGGCAGCCTCGCGAGCTGCCCGTCCAGGGGACTGATAGTAGCCGTTCAGCTGCAGCATCAGATGCCCGGGTTAAGATCGAACGCCGCCACCACTTCTTCCGCCACGGCGGTACGCGCCGATTCGTGGTGCGCACTGATATCCAGCAGGGAGATATCGCCTTCCAGCGCGGTGGCGTTCGCCAGATAGCGCGCCAGGCGAATTTCAGCAATTGGCGCACCCAGGCCCAGCGTGAAGATCACAATCAGGGTATTGGTCAGCGTCAGCGCAAGGAATGAACCTGTCGATAAAGTTGACTTAAGGCGCAGTTTTTCACCAAGTTGAGTCTGGCCGAAAACATAATTGCGCTGTGCGGCAATTAAATAGGCGGAGGAAACCAGCCCGCCGAAAATTAACACCACAAAGGTCAGGAAAATATTAAACAGATTGCCGCCCATCAGGTTGCCCATCATCGCTGGATCGCTCATGCCCATCGCGGCGGCATAAATAAGCGAAATAAACAGCGAGCCAATCAGCATCCCGGCGACAATCAGGAATGGCAGCATAATCGCGAAGCTGATTAATACCATTTTGATAAAGGTCTTTTTCTGCAGCTCAGCCTTAAAGGGCTGCTGGCCGTAAAACATATTATTGATATACAGGTCGTGATTCATTGCCGCAACCGTGCCCTGCACCGCTGCCAGCCCGGCGAGGAACAGCACAAAGCACAGCACGCCGACGGTCAGGGCCGCGCTGATATTGCCGCTGGTCGCCGCCATCATGCCAATCATACCCACCACCAGATACAGGGCGGCAATCATCAGCACCGGTGCCAGATACATGGTCCAGTAAGCGCGGCCAATGCGGCAGTGATAGTTAAAGCGCACGCCGCGGAAGCTGCTCATCAGCGCGTTGTAGCGCCAGCTGCGCACCACAATCCACGGCACCAGCGCAAAGAACGCCAGCAGGAACACCAGTGAAATGGTCGGCAATGCGGCGGAGAGAATAAAGAACAGCACCAGACCGACAAAGACAATAATGCGCCCTTTCAGAATGTCGATCGGGCGGGCATGATAATCAAAACGGTCACCGGCGATTTCGGTATTACCATAGAAATAACGGCGGCGGCGCACGGTCGCCCAGGCGGAATAAATCCCCAGGGTAATGATGGTCAGTAATGCGTTGACCAGCCAGATAGAGAAATATTCGCCGGAACGGCCATGAAACAGCACAGCATGGCGCTGTGAAGTCGAGGTATTGTTTTCCATTAGATTTTCTTCCTGAAAATAAGAATAGTTATCTGCCAGGCAGATTATTAAAGTTAAATAAGTAGCGCGGCTATTTAAGCATGCCCCTCAGAAACGGACAATAAATAATTATCATTCAGCTTAATAGCGGTCTCTCAGGGGCGTTGCCACTGCGCAGGCATTGCATCAATACGCCACCAGTGTTATTACACTTACCTGCTGCCGAACTGCTATGAGCCTGAGTTATGACTACCGCTATAAATTCCACCCTGCTGGTGCGCCCGATCGCTGCTGCGGATAATCCCCACATTGCCGCCGTAATCCGCGCCGTGTCTGCCGAATTTGGCCTGACGGCGGATAAAGGCTATACCGTCTCTGACCCGAATCTCGATCATCTGTTTGAGGTTTACAGCGCAGCCAGCTGCGCCTATTGGGTGGTCGAGCTGGAAGGGAAAGTGGTGGGCGGTGGCGGTGTCGCACCGCTGGCGGGCAGCGATGCCGATGTCTGCGAGCTGCAGAAAATGTATTTCCTGCCGCAGGTGCGCGGCCTCGGGCTGGCACGTCGCCTGGCGATTCAGGCCATGGATTACGCCCGCGAGTGCGGCTTTAAGCGCTGCTACCTGGAAACCACCGCTTCGCTCACGCGCGCAATCCGCCTGTATGAGCACCTCGGTTTTTCCCATATCGACGGGCCGATGGGCTTTACCGGCCATGTCGACTGCGAAGTGACGATGCTGAAAAGTTTGTAACCGTGGCGGGCGCACCATCCAAGCGCCCCCCAACCCTGTCAGACCGGCACGCCGCTGTGAAAGCGCAGCTGGCTGTCCGGTTCGCTGATTAAGCGCGCTTCGACCTCCCCCATCTTCTGCACTCGCGCCGTGATATCCGTCGGCGAGATCAGCGCCGCCAGCGCCAGATAATCCTGATAGTGGCGCGCCTCGGAGCGCAGCAGCGAGACATAGAATGCCGCCAGCTCCCGATCGAGATGCGGCGCCAGGCTGGCAAAACGTTCGCAGGATCGCGCCTCGATATACGCCCCGCAGATCAGCTTATCCACCAGCGTTTGCGGCTCATGGGTCGCCACTTCGCGCAGTAATCCTTTGGCATAGCGGCTGGCGGTAATGCGCGCATACGGAATGCCGCGCGCCTGCATAATCTCCAGTACCTGATAAAAGTGGTGCAGCTCCTCTTTAATCAGCAGCACCATCTTATCCACCAGCTCGTCGCCGTAAGGCACCTCTTCGCGGCTGATAATGGTTTTCGACAACCCTTTGTGCTGTTCAAGGAAGGTGAGATCGGCCTGGTCGTTGTGGACAAAGTTTTCCCACGGTTTCAGCCACGCCAGCAGCGCATCGCCGCTCTCTTTGTCGGCCACGTATTTGCGGATCAGCCACATTGCGGTCTGGGCCGCTTTCAGCTCGCACACCAGGTGGTCGGTGAGCAGCGTTGCCAGGTTTTCCGGCTGGCGCGCGGCATCAATCCAGGCTTGCGGGGTGCGGCAGTGCAGGAAGCGGGTGACGGGGGCAAGAAGGTGTTCGATGTTCATCAAAGCAAACTCTATAGGGGTCAGACATGCCTGACCCGTCCTGATACAAAATTAATGGCGGATGCCGTTGTCTTCGCCGTCGATCTCTTCGCCGTCTTCGTCGTCTTCCTCTTCGCCGTCGGGATCTTCGAAGTAGGTGCCCCAGCCGTCGTAGTCGACGTTAAACTTCGCCACCAGGTCAATCAGCTGCTCAACCTGCGCGTCAATCAGCTCGGCGGTCAGCGCGCTCTCACTGATGATGTCGCAGCACTGCACTTTGGTGCCATCTTCCAGATCCAGCTCTTCTGGTTCAGTCACTTCATAGCCCAGCTTGAAGGCTTCTACCGCGGCTTTTTCCAGCGCGTCGAAGCTGTCACAGGAGAGATGATGCTCAATGGTGTACAGTGCATCAGGGTCGCTGCCATCATCCAGCAGCTCTTCAATAATCAGCCGCGTCTCTTCACGCTGCTCTTCCAACAATGCTTCGTTAGCCATGATCCATTCCTCATTAGGGCGTTATTTCCAGTATTTTCCCACAGTGCCCTCCGCGCCACTACCTTTAAACAAAAGTTTCTTCACGCCGGGGTTGAAAATGCATATTCATACGGTTAAATTGAATTTTAATTCATTAAAGGTTATCCGGAGTGCGTTATGAGTCACTTATATCACCGTCACTTTCTCAGGCTGCTGGATTTCACTCCCGCTGAAATCACCGGCCTGCTGGCGCTGGCGGCCACGCTGAAGACTGACAAGAAAAATGGCGAAGAAATTCAGCACCTGAAAGGCAAGAATATTGCGCTCATCTTCGAAAAAGACTCGACCCGTACCCGATGCTCTTTCGAAGTTGCCGCATTCGATCAGGGCGCCAACGTCACCTATCTTGGCCCGAGCGGCAGCCAGATAGGCCATAAAGAGTCGATGAAGGATACCGCCCGCGTGCTGGGCCGCATGTACCATGCCATCCAGTATCGCGGCCACGGCCAGGCGCTGGTGGAGTCGCTGGCTGAACATGCCGGCGTGCCGGTATGGAACGGGCTGACTAACGAGTTCCACCCTACCCAGCTGCTGGCCGACCTGCTGACCATGCAGGAACATCTGCCGGAAAAAGCGTTCAGCCAGATGACGCTGACCTACGTCGGCGATACTCACAACAATATGGGTAACACCCTGCTGGAAGCCGCCGCGCTGATGGGCATCGACCTGCGCCTCGCCGCGCCGGAAAGCTGCTGGCCGGACGCAGAGCTGGTCGCCGAGTGCCGCAAGGTGGCGGAGAAAACCGGCGGCAAAATCACCCTGACGGCCGATATTCACGCGGCGGTCAAAGGTGCCGACTTTATCTATACCGACGTCTGGGTGTCGATGGGCGAGCCGAAAGAGGTGTGGCAGGAGCGTATTGCCCTGCTGCGCCCTTACCAGGTCAATATGGCGATGCTGCAGGCTACCGGCAACCCGCAGGTGAAGTTCCTGCACTGCCTGCCTGCGTTCCACGACGACCAGACCACGCTCGGCCAGCAGATGGCGCAGCAGTACGATCTGCACGGCGGCATGGAAGTGACGGACGAGGTGTTTGAATCCGCGCACAGCGTGGTGTTTGATCAGGCGGAAAACCGTCTGCACACCATCAAGGCAGTGATGGTGGCGACCCTGGCGCAGCCCGGCTAAATCCGCCAGGGCAAACGATTACCTGCGCGGCGATTTTCGCTTGCCGCCGCCAGGTGAATGCGTATAATGCACCCCGTTTGCCGGGAGGATGCATGAAAATAACCAGCCAGAAAAATGCCGAACTGACGCGCCGTAATCGTGGCGGGCAGCATGCTTTTTCCTTCCGTGGCACTCCCGATCATCAGGAAAAGCCCCTCATTGAGGGGCTTTTTTTTGCCCGAATTTCAGCCCCGCACGCGTAGAGGAGAGTGAAAATGGCCGCTAACCCGCTCTATCACAAACATATTATTTCAATTAACGATCTCAACCGTGACGAGCTGGAGCTGGTGCTGCGTACCGCCGCCAGCCTGAAGGCCAACCCGCAGCCGGAGCTGCTGAAGCATAACGTGATTGCCAGCTGCTTCTTTGAGGCCTCCACCCGTACCCGCCTGTCGTTTGAAACCGCCATGCATCGCCTTGGCGCGTCGGTGGTCGGTTTTGCCGACGGTGGCAACACCTCGCTGGGCAAGAAAGGCGAAACCCTGGCGGATACCATTTCGGTGATTGGCACCTACGTTGATGCCATTGTGATGCGTCATCCGCAGGAAGGGGCCGCACGCCTGGCGACCGAGTTCTCCGGCGGCGTGCCGATCCTCAACGCCGGCGATGGCGCTAACCAGCACCCGACCCAGACGCTGCTCGACCTGTTCACCATTCAGGAGACCCAGGGCCGCCTGAGCAACCTCAACGTGGCAATGGTCGGCGACCTGAAGTATGGCCGTACCGTGCACTCGCTGGCGCAGGCGCTGGCAAAGTTTGACGGCAACCGCTTCTACTTTATCGCCCCGGATGCGCTGGCAATGCCGGCCTACATCACCGATATGCTCGATGAGAAAGGCATTGTCTGGACGCGTCATGACAGCATCGAAGAGGTGGTGCCGCAGGTCGATATTCTCTATATGACCCGCGTGCAGAAAGAGCGTCTGGATCCGTCGGAATACGCCAACGTGAAGGCGCAGTTTATCCTGCGTGCTGCCGATCTGGCGGGCGCGCGCGACAACATGAAGGTACTGCACCCGCTGCCGCGCATTGATGAAATTGATACTGACGTCGACGCCACGCCGCACGCCTGGTACTTCCAGCAGGCCGGCAACGGCATTTATGCGCGTCAGGCACTTCTGGCGCTGGTACTGAACAGCGAAGCGACTCTGTAAGGGGATAATCATGACGCAAGATAATAAATTACAGGTTGAAGCAATCAAACGCGGCACGGTGATTGACCATATCCCGGCGCAAATCGGCTTTAAGCTGCTGTCGCTGTTCCGCCTGACGGAAACCGACCAGCGCATCACCATCGGCCTTAATCTGCCGTCGGGCGAGATGGGGCGTAAAGACCTGATCAAGATTGAAAATACCTTCCTGACCGACGACCAGGTGAACCAGCTGGCGGTGTATGCGCCGCATGCCACCGTGAACCGCATCGACGATTACAATGTGGTGGCGAAGATAGCGCCGACCCTGCCGGATCGCATCGAGCGCGTCCTGACCTGCCCGAACAGCAACTGCATCAGCCGCAGCGAGCCGGTGTTTTCCAGCTTCGCGGTGAAACAGCGCCAGCACGAGCTGCACCTGAAGTGCAAATACTGTGAGAAAGAGTTCGCGCACCATGTGGTGATGGCCAGCGATTAACCCCATTGCAATTGCCGTGTTGCGTGGGCAGGATGTTCCACGTGCCCGGTAAATACCAGGGCGAGGCATGCCCGGTAAATACAGGGCGAGGCATGCCTCACCCCTACGGAGAATTGCGTTTTGTAGGGGTCGGGCATGCCCGACCCGCAATCCCCCTAACAAACACCTTCAGGAGAAACTATGTCGCGTGAAATCAGTACGGAAAATGCGCCAGCCGCCATCGGACCTTACGTTCAGGGTGTCGATCTTGGCAGTATGATCATCACTTCCGGCCAGATCCCGGTCGATCCAAAAACCGGCGCGGTTGCCGACGATATCGCTGCACAGGCGCGCCAGTCGCTGGAAAACGTGCAGGCCATTGTGGAAGCAGCCGGTCTGAAAGTGGGCGATATCGTGAAAACCACGGTGTTCGTTAAGGATCTCAACGACTTTGCTACCGTTAATGCCACTTACGAAGCGTTCTTCACTGAGCACAACGCCAGCTTCCCTGCACGTTCCTGTGTGGAAGTGGCGCGCCTGCCAAAAGATGTGAAAATCGAAATCGAAGCGATTGCCGTTCGCCGTTAAGCGGCGCGCATGCGTCTGTTTGTAGGGGTCGATCAACGATCGACCCTCCGGGCGTCTGTTTGTAGGGGTCGATCAGCGATCGACCCGCAGTTATTTCCCGTAGCGCAATAATTTCTCAATCGGATAGACCAGCGCAATCACCACTTCATCCTGCGTGAGTGCCGCCTGGTCCAGCAGCTGATGCATCTTCGCCACTTCGCGTGCGCCGAAGGTTCGCTCCGACTCCATCGCATCCAGCAGTGACAGCCCCATCTGACTGATCGCCGCCACCTGTCCCGCCACCGGCAGCAGTGGCCGCAGCTGTGGGTTTTGCGCCAGCAGCGGCTCCACCTGCGGGATATTTTGCTGCCACGCTCTGAGCTGATGGCGAATCGCCTGCAGCGCCTGACGGTCGCCGCGATTGACGATCAGGGCATCGACCTGATGGTCCAGTTCGCGCACTTTATCGCTCTCCGCCGGCAGGATATCGGCCAGGCGATTAAAGGGTTCGGCCAGCATGTAGTGCCCGGCCTGATATTTCAGGTGCTGGCGGGTATACCACTGCGCGGGCTCCAGCGCCTCGGCAAAAATCTGCAGGGGGATGATGTCGCTGCTGTTCGCCAGCCGGGTCATTTGCAGCTGCGCCTGCGCGTGCTGCTGTAGCCCGACCGACACCACCGACCAGCTGTCGACCGCCGCCAGCCGTCGGTACATGTTCTGCACGTTGTTGACGTCCTGCGCCGACCACAGGCGCTCACCCACCACAAAAGCGCGGGGCCACAGGCGCACATCAATCACGCTCTCATCAACCATTTCGGCCCACAGGGCGGCTTCGCCACCCAGCAGATTATTGCGCAGCTGCGCCTCGTCGGGCACCGGAGGCGCAATGCCGGGCGGCGTCTGTGCCAGGCGGCTGCCCGCCGTCGGATAGCGCACGTTGCCAATGCGCCAGTAGCCGCTTATTTTGTCCCCCGTCACGCTGAGGGTCGGCTGCAGCTCCCCCATCCAGCTGTCGACGCGGAAGGTGAACTGATTCGGCGCCAGCCAGCGCACATCACGCACCATGCGGCGTGAACGCCCGTCGAAATCAATAAAGCCGCGCCAGCCGCCGACGGCGTCAATCAGCGTAAAGCTTCCGCTCAGCGGCTTACCCTTAAGGCGCGGCAGCGTGAACTGCCAGCTCTGGGCCACCTCTTTGTCCTGCAGCCGATCTGCGCCCTTCAGCCCCTGTGGCCACACTTCATTACGGTAGTGATAGCTGGCGGGCTGCGCCTGGTCGAGATAGAAGCCGGTGGAGAGAATGCCGCGATAGTCGTTTTTCGCCACCTCGCCCAGCGCATCCGGCCCCTGCCAGGACTGGATCACAATGCTGCGTGGCAGGTCGGGGTGATAGATCTCATCCCAGCCGACCATCTGGCGCCGATGCTTTTCGAGGATCTTCTCCACGCGCTGATTAAAGTACGCCTGCAGCGCATGGGCATCCTTCAGCCTCTGCTGCTGCATAAACTGCCGGATAGACTCAGAGCTGTTCCACTGGCTGGCATCGACCTCATCGCCGCCGATATGGATATAGGGGTCGGGGAAGATGGCCGCCACTTCACCCACCAGCGTGTCGATAAACTGATAGACCTGCTCATTAGACGGGTCGAGCAGCGGCTTGAATACCCCCCAGCCGCGCTCCATCTGATACGGTCCCGGCGCCGATATCAGCTGCGGCATCGCTACCGCCAGCGCCGAAGCATGGCCCGGGAAGTCGATCTCCGGCACCACGCGCACGCCGCGCTCGCTGGCATAGCTGACGATATCGCGCATCTGCTGCTGGCTGTACCACAGGCCGTCGCTGGCCTTTTCCTGCAGCTGCGGGTAGTGGCTGGAGGCGAAGCGCCAGCCCTGATCGTCCGTCAGATGCCAGTGGAACACGTTCATCTTTGCGGCGGCAATGCCGTCGATCTGACGCTTTAGCGTCTCAATGGGCAGGAAGTGGCGCGCAGAGTCGATCAGCATACCGCGCCACGGGAAGCGCGGGCGGTCGTTGATGGTGACCAGCGGCAGCGCGCCGTTATGCACCAGCTGCAGCAGGGTCTCCATGCCGCGCATCGCGCCAAAACGCGTCTCAGCGTCGAGCTGTATCCCGGCGCCGTTCACCGTCAGCCGGTAGCTCTCATCGCTGTCCGGCTGCGGCGTAGGGGCCACCTTGCGCGCAATGTTGATGGTCAGCAGGGTGGCGCTGCTGGAGACCGGCAGGCGCGGATTGCCGGTCTGGCTTGCCAGCCGTAGCTGCCAGCGCGGCAGCGCTTCGCTCAGGTCGTCGCCGCTAACACGCACCTCCAGCGGCGTGGTCAGCGCCAGGCTACCGCCGTCCTGCGGCTGCTCCACCTGCTGCGGCCACGGCATCAGCGGGAGATCGCCCGCAGGTGCTGAAAGAACAGAAAATGGCAGGAACAGGGAGCAGACAAGCAGCGCGCGCGGCAGTGACCAGGGCATATTAAGATCCTTTAATAATGGTGTTCCCTTAAAACATAATTCGCGGCTTACATCAAGTTACACTCCTGAAAAGCTGCGCCAGCGCGACCTTTTAACTTTGTCAGCTAAAACCCCCTGACAGAGGGTGCGGGTTAGCCAGACACTGGCTACGCTTATCCCATCAGCCTAACCCACAACTCTCCGGACTGAGCGATGCATAAGATCCCACCCTGGTGGCAGAATGGCGTGATTTATCAAATCTATCCCAAGAGTTTTCAGGACACCACCGGCAGCGGGACCGGGGATTTAGCAGGGGTCATCCAGCGGCTGGATTACCTGCAAACGCTGGGCGTCGATGCCATCTGGCTGACGCCCTTCTACCTTTCGCCGCAGGTGGATAACGGCTATGACGTGGCGAACTACACCGCCATCGATCCGCAGTTTGGCACGCTGAACGACTTCGACAATCTGGTGGCGGAGACCCACCGGCGCGGGATGCGTATTATCCTCGATATGGTGTTTAACCACAGCTCGACCCAGCATCACTGGTTCCATGAGGCGCTCGATCCGGGCAGCCCTTACCGCTCCTACTATATCTGGCGCGACGGCACCCCGCAGCAGCAGCCCAATAACTGGCTGTCGAAGTTTGGCGGTAGCGCCTGGCGCTGGCATCCGGAGAGCGGCCAGTACTATATGCATCTGTGGGCGCCCGAGCAGGCCGAGCTGAACTGGGAGAATGAAAACTTACGCGCCGAACTGAAGCAGGTGGTGAACTTCTGGGCCGATCGCGGCATCGACGGGCTGCGTCTCGACGTGATTAACCTGGTTTCCAAGCAGCAGGATTTTGCCGATGACCCCGGCGGGGACGGGCTGCGCCTGTATACCGACGGTCCGCGCATTCATGAGTTTATGCAGGAGATGAGCCGCGAGGTGTTCCGCCCGCGCCAGCTGGTGACGGTCGGCGAGATGTCGTCCGCCACGCTGGAGCACTGCCAGCAGTACGGGGCGCTGAGCGGGGAAGAGCTGTCGATGGTGTTCAGCTTCGATCATGTCGAAGTGGATTTTTATCACGGCCAGAAGTGGACGCTTACCTCGCTCGATCTGGTGGCGCTGAAGGCGATTTTTACCCACTGGCAGCAGGGCATGCACAATCAGGCGTGGAATGCGCTGTTCTGGTGTAATCACGACCAGCCGCGCGTGGTGTCACGCTGGGGCGACGAAACGCAGTATCGGGTGGAGTCCGCCAAGCTGATGGCGCTGGCGCTGCACGGGATGCAGGGCACGCCCTATATCTTCCAGGGGGAGGAGCTGGGCATGACCAATCCGCACTTCACCCGCATCATTGATTACCGCGATATTGAGAGCCACAACATGTACGCCGAGCTGCGAGCGCAGGGGCGCGACAGCGACAATTTGCTGGCTATCCTCGCCAGCAAATCGCGCGATAACGGGCGCACGCCGATGCAGTGGGACAGCAGCGAGAACGCCGGCTTCAGCAGCGGCACGCCGTGGATTGGCATGAGCGACAACTTCACCACGGTGAATGCTGCGGCGGCGCTGGATGACGAGAATTCGGTGTTTTACTGCTACCAAAAGCTGATCGCCCTGCGCAAACGCTATGCCATTCTGACGTTTGGCGACTATCTCGACCTGCTGCCCGACCATCCGCGGCTGTGGTGTTATTGCCGCCGCATAGCGGGGGAGACGCTGGTGGTGGCCACTAACTTCAGCGGCGACACGCAGGTGTGGCATCCGCCTGCCTACAGCGGCCACTGGGAGGTGTTGATCAGTAATTACCCGGACACCCACGTCACGCCGGGCGAAGTGATGCTGCGGCCGTGGGAAGCCGTGTGGTGGTATCAGAAAACAGCGTAAGGGTCTGGGTGGGGCCGGCCCTTGCCCCTATAGCGTGACCCCACTCTTAAATATCGCCAGCTCGCGGAAATCGTTCACTTCGTTGCGCGTCTGACGGCCGTTGGCGATCGCCACAATGGTATCGACAAACTGCGCCAGCAGTTCGGGCATCGGCGTGCCGTGGATCAGCTGCCCGGCATCGAAATCAATCCAGTGCGGCTTCTTCGCCGCCAGTTCGCTGTTGGTCGCCAGCTTTACCGTCGGCACAAAGCCGCCGTAAGGCGTTCCGCGCCCGGTGCTGAACAGCACCATATGACAGCCCGCTCCCGCCAGCGCGCTGGTGGCAACCGCATCATTACCCGGCGCGCTGAGCAGGTTTAACCCCGGCTGTTGCAGGCGCTCACCGTACTTCAGCACGTCCACCACCTGGCTCTGCCCGGCTTTCTGCGTGCAGCCCAGCGACTTCTCCTCCAGCGTGGTGATACCGCCCGCTTTATTGCCCGGTGACGGGTTCTCATAAATCGGCTGGTTGTGGGCGATAAAATAGCGTTTGAAGTCGTTGATCATGCGGACGGTACTGGCGAAGGTCGCTTCGTCGCGGCAGCGGCTCATCAGGATGCGCTCCGCACCAAACATCTCCGGCACTTCGGTCAGCACCGTGGTGCCGCCGTTGGCGATCATCTGGTCGGAGAAACGCCCGAGCAGCGGGTTCGCGGTGATGCCGGACAGGCCGTCGGAACCGCCGCACTCAAGGCCGAACTTCAGCTCGCTGAGCCGCCCCGGCTGACGCTTGTCGTGGCGCATCACGGCGTACAGCTGGTGCAGCCGCTCCAGCCCCGCTTCCACCTCGTCGTCCTGCTGCTGGCAGATCATAAAGCTCACGCGCTGCGGGTCGAACTCGCCCAGCGTCTGGCGAAACACGTCCACCTGATTGTTTTCACACCCCAGCCCAATCACCAGCACCGCGCCGGCGTTCGGATGGCGCACCATGTTTTGCAGCATGGTGCGGGTGTTTTCATGATCCTGCCCGAGCTGTGAGCAGCCGAACGGATGGCTGAACAGATGCACGCCGTCGATATCCGCCGCGTTATCCGTCTCTTTCAGGAAGCGTTGCAGGATCTGGCGCGCAATGCCGTTGACGCAGCCTACCGTCGGCAGGATCCACAGCTCGTTGCGGATCCCCACCTCCCCGCTGGCACGGCGGTAAATCTGCACTTCACGGTCCGCAGCCTGCGGCGGCAGCGTAGCGAAAGCAGGCTGATAATGATAGTCGTCGAGATCGTTGAGATTGGTGCGCGCATTGTGCGAGTGGATAATCTCCCCGGCGGCGATCGGCTGGGTAGCATGGCCGATAGGCAGGCCGTACTTCACCACCAGCTCGCCCCCGGCCAGCGGCTGCAGCGCAAATTTATGCCCGCGCCCAACCGCCTGTTTCAGCACCAGCGGCTGCTCACCCTCGCTGATGCTCTCCCCTTCCTGCAGGTCGCGCAGCGCCACGGCAACATTGTCGAGGCTGTGGATCTTAATGATGCTTTGCATGTATCGGCCTTAGTTCAGCTGCGCCAGCGCGGCGCGCATCCCGAGCGTGTTGATGTGGTGTAAGTGAGCGGTAACCTGCGCCGCCAGCCCCGGTAACCTGGTTAAATCCTGCCCCCAGTGCGCCGCATCGCTCAGCACCTCGGCGACCAGCCGTTCGAGAGGAATGTCGCGGCACTCAACCTGCGGCCACAGCGTGGCGAAGCGCTGCAGCCAGTGCGCGTCATCCTGCAGGCTGTAGCGCACGCCCGCCCGTTCACCGCGGTAGTAAGCCAGCAGCGCCGCCAGCGCGAAGCTGAGGCGCGGTGACGGCTGGCCGTGCCGGGCGATCTGCCACAGCAGCGCGGGCAGCAGGCGGGTGCGGAATTTGGTCATGCCGTTCAGCGCGATGGCGCTGAGCGAGTGGCGAATATAGGGATTGCGAAAGCGGCTCAGCACCGCATCGGCAAACGCATTCAGCTCGTCACGCGGCTGCGCCAGCGTCGGGATAATCTCATCACGCAGCGTGCGCTCAACAAACTGCGCCAGCGCGCTGTCGTCCATCGCTTCTCCCACCGCCTCCAGCCCGGCCAGAAACGCCACCGGCACCATGGCGGTGTGCGCGCCGTTGAGGATCGCCACCTTGCGCTCTTTATAGGGTTTGATGTTGTCCACCAGGCGGATATTCAGCGCCAGGCTGTCGAGCCGCAGCTCGTCGGCCAGCGCTGGCGGCCCCTGGATCACCAGCTGGTAATAGACCTCCCCCGCCACCAGGTAGTCGTCGCGATAGCCCAGTTCGGCCTGTACCCCGGCGGCATCGTCGGGGTAGCCGGTAACAATGCGGTCCACCAGCGTGGAGCAAAAGAGGTTGTGTTGCTCAACCCACTGCATAAAGGCGGCGGGCAGCTGCCAGTGCTGCGCGGTTTGCCGCACGCAGCTCAGCAGCGCGGCGCCGTTATCGTCGATCAGTTCACAGGGCAGCATCACCCAGCCCTTGTCCGCCGCGCCGTCAAAGTGCTGCCAGCGCTCAAACAGCAACCGCGTCAGCTTCGCCGGGAAGCTGACGGGCGGTGCGGCGTCCAGCCGATCCTGCGGGTCAAAGTAGATCCCCGCTTCGGTGGTATTGGAAACCACAACACGCAGCAGCGGATCGCGCGCCAGCGCCAGAAACTCGGCAAACTGTTCTGCCGGCTGGATCTCACGATTCAGCGAGCGGATCAACCGCGGTTCGCTCACCACTTCACCCTGCGCATTGATGCCGCGGATCAGCGTGGTATACAGCCCGTCCTGATGATTCAGGCTGCGCGGGCTGTGGCTGCTGCGCGGCCTGACCACCACGATCCCGGCATCGAGATCGCTGTGCTGGTTGAGCAGATCGATCTGCCAGTCGATAAAGGCGCGTAAGAAGTTGCCCTCCCCGAACTGGATAATGCGCTCGGGATAGTGACGCCCCGGAAAATCGCGGCGGTTCAGCTGCTGCATGTGCACCTCTCCTTACAGCTCGATGGCGAAGTAGTCGCGGGCGTTGTTAAAGCAGATGTTCTGCACCATTTCGCCCAGCAGCGCGATATCGCCCGGCGCTTCGCCTTTTTCTACCCAGCGGCCGATCATCTGGCACAGCAGGCGGCGGAAATATTCGTGGCGCGTGTAGGAGAGGAAGCTGCGGCTGTCGGTCAGCATGCCGACAAAGCGGCTCAGCAGGCCCATCTGCGCCAGCTGGGTCATCTGCCGCTCCATGCCGTCCTTCTGGTCGTTGAACCACCAGGCGGAACCAAACTGCATCTTGCCCGGCTGCCCTTCGCCCTGGAAGTTTCCGGCCATGGTCGCCAGCACCTCGTTATCACGCGGGTTGAGGCAGTAAAGGATGGTTTTCGGCAGCGCGTTATCGCGGTTCTGCGCATCCAGCAGTTTCGACAGCGGCTCCGCCAGCGGGCGGTCGTTAATTGAGTCGAAGCCGACGTCCGGCCCCAGCAGCTGCAGCTGGCGGCGGTTGTTATTGCGCAGCGCGCCGATGTGATACTGCTGCACCCAGCCGCGACGGGCGTATTCTGCGCCCAGCCATACCAGCACCGCCGTTTTAAACTGCGCGACTTCAGACTCGGGCGGGATAGTCCCGGCCAGGCGGCGGGCAAGAATGCCGTCCAGCGTGGCTTCATCCGCTTCGCCATACAGCACCACGTCCAGCGCGTGATCCGACACCTTACAGCCGTGAGCGGCGAAGTGATCGAGGCGCGTTTTCAGCGCACGCTTAAGGTCGTCAAAGCGCGTGATATCGGTATCGGAGACTGCCGCAAGGGTTTGCAGATAGTCGGTGAACCCTTCCGCTTCGATATTAAAGGCTTTATCCGGCCGCCAGCTCGGCAGAACTTTGGTGGCAAAGCTGCCGTCTGCGGCCAGCGCACGGTGGTGGCGCAGATCGTCAACCGGATCGTCGGTGGTGCCAACCATCTTCACGTTCATCTGCTGCATGATGCCGCGCGCGCTGAAGGCATCCTGCGCCAGTAAATCGTTGCACTGGTGCCAGATAGCATCGGCGGTTTTTGGCGACAGCAGCGTGTCGGTGATGCCAAACGGGCGGCGCAGCTCCAGGTGCGTCCAGTGGTACAGCGGGTTGCCGATGGTGTCCGGCACCGTGCGCGCCCAGGCGTCAAACTTTGCGCGGTCGCTGGCATCCCCGGTACATAACGCTTCCGGCACGCCGTTGGCGCGCATGGCGCGCCATTTGTAGTGGTCCCCTTTCAGCCAGATATCGTAGAGATTGGTAAAGCGGTAATTTTCGGCAATCTGCTGCGGCGGCAGGTGGCAGTGATAGTCGAAAATCGGCTGGTCGGCAGCGTAGTCGTGATAGAGCCGACGGGAAAACTCACTCTCCAGTAAAAAATCTTCACTCATAAAGCGCGACATAGGGTCTCTCCTGCTTTGTGACAATGCCAGTAAAGTTATCATACCAATTATGGCGAACGCTGAATAAATAGTGAGAATCCGATCACAAAAACACCACTAATTATCGCGGCAAAACCGCTCCACCCGGCAAAAAAGAGGCTAACCCGCTCTCTTTTCAGCGATTTTATTATCCCTCATTACAAAAATGGTTTTTGTGATGGCATTCAACTTTTAAATCTGTATGACAAGTTATCGTGACGGCGTTTTGTCAATCTATGTACAGATTTCTCACTGATGTGCGGGTGCTGATATGCAGCAAGCCGTCCCGCTCGATAGCGGTGTTCACCTCGGGTGCAACATCAATAATAATTACGGGAAGAGGTTTTAAATGCGTAAAATTAAAGGGTTACGCTGGTATATGATCGGTCTGGTGACCATCGGTACCATTCTGGGCTACCTGACGCGCAACGCCATTGCGGTGGCGGCCCCGACGCTGGAATCTCAGCTGCATATCACTACCCAACAGTACTCCTATATCGTTGCCGCTTACTCAGCCTGTTACACCATTATGCAGCCGGTGGCGGGCTACGTGCTGGACGTGCTCGGCACCAAAATTGGCTATGCGATGTTTGCAATTATCTGGGCGATTTTCTGTGCCGCCACCGCGCTGGCAGGCAGCTGGGGCGGGCTGGCGCTGGCCCGTGGCGCAGTCGGTGCGGCGGAGGCAGCGATGATCCCCGCCGGGCTGAAGGCCAGCAGCGAGTGGTTCCCGGCGAAGGAGCGTTCGATTGCCGTCGGCTACTTTAACGTTGGCTCTTCCATCGGGGCGATGATTGCTCCCCCGCTGGTGGTGTGGGCGATTGTCGCGCACAGCTGGGAGATGGCCTTTATCATCACCGGCGTGCTGAGCCTGATCTGGGCGCTGTGCTGGCTGGTGTTCTATAAGCATCCGAAAGACCAGAAGAAGCTCGACCCGGAGGAGCGCGACTACATTCTTTCCGGCCAGGAAGCTCAGCACCAGACCAATAACGGTAAAAAGATGTCGGCCTGGCAGATCCTGCGCAACCGCCAGTTCTGGGGCATTGCGCTGCCGCGCTTTCTTGCGGAACCCGCGTGGGGCACCTTCAACGCGTGGATCCCGCTGTTTATGTTTAAGGCTTACGGCTTCAATTTGAAAGAGATCGCCATGTTTGCCTGGATGCCGATGCTGTTCGCCGATCTCGGCTGCATCGTTGGGGGCTACCTGCCGCCGTTTTTCCAACGGGTGTTTGGCGTAAACCTGATTGTCTCACGCAAGCTGGTGGTGACCATGGGCGCGGTGCTGATGATCGGCCCCGGTACTATCGGCCTGTTTACCAGCCCGTATGCGGCGATTGCGCTGCTGTGCGTCGGCGGCTTTGCCCACCAGGCGCTGTCCGGCGCGCTGATTACGCTCTCATCCGACGTGTTTGGCCGTAATGAAGTGGCGACAGCCAACGGCCTGACCGGGATGGCGGCGTGGACGGCCAGCACCCTATTTGCGCTGGTGGTCGGGGCGCTGGCGGATACGCTCGGCTTCAGCCCGCTGTTTGCCGCGCTGGCGGTGTTTGACCTGCTGGGCGCGATAGTGATCTGGACGCTGCTGAAGAACCAGCCGATTTCCGAGCTTGAGCAGAAGAAGAAGGAGCGCGTGGTCGGGGCGGTGACGCAGCATTCGTGATTGATATGACGGGCGGACCGAAAAAGAGGGTCCGCCCCTACGGCTCCGCCAAATGCCAGGGGTCGACATTTTTTCGGTCGACCCTTCACCGCCAAAAGTGGTATAACAAATTCCATTATCACCCTGTCCTCAACCGGAGCGTGGATCATGGAACCGACCGACTCGCGTCGCCTTTACCAACAGCTGGCCGCCGAACTGAAACGCCGCCTTGAACAGGGTGTTTATCAGGTGGGCGACAAGCTGCCCGCCGAACGTTTTATTGCCGAAGAGATGCGCGTCAGCCGTACCGTGGTGCGTGAGGCGATCATCATGCTGGAGGTGGAAGGCTATGTGGAAGTGCGTAAAGGCTCCGGCATCCACGTCATCTCCCAGCAGCAGCAGAACCGCGTTAACACCGACAGCAATCTTGAATTTGCCCATTTCGGTCCGTTTGAACTCTTGCAGGCGCGCCAGTTAATTGAAAGCAATATTGCCGAGTTTGCCGCCACGCAGGTGACGCGCCAGGATATTGTGCAGCTGATGGACATTCAGGCACAGGCCCGTAAGGAGGACCGCTTCCGCGACTCCGAATGGGATATGAAATTTCACGTGCAGATTGCCCTCTCCACCCAGAACAGCGCGCTGGCCGCAATTGTCGAAAAGATGTGGCTGCACCGCCGCCACAATCCTTACTGGCTGAAGCTGCACGAGCATATCGACGACAAATCGATTGAGAGCTGGTGTGAAGATCACGACAACATCCTTAAGGCGCTGATGCGTAAAGACCCTGCCGCCAGCAAGCTGGCGATGTGGCAGCACCTGGAAAACACCAAGCAGATGTTGTTTCATGCCACCACCGACGATTTTGAATTTAACGTCGACCGCTATATGTTTGCTGAAAATCCGGTGGTCACCCTCGATACCGCTGCCAACGACGAAAAATAGCACTCTTGATCCAGGCTGGCCTAACCCATTGAGTAAAATACGTTCAATAGTGTCAGCCTGTGTAAAACTCCTTCCTGCCAGCCGATTCCAACGGTAAAACATCGTTGGCCCGGTGTTTCTTCCTGTCCAGGCTTACGTAATTTTGTTACAGTTATCTGGCTTTTTTTACTCTTGCAACAGGGTGCAAAAAGCACAGTGATTTTCACTGGCTTCGCTGTTCAGCCGCTCGTTACATGGCAAAAAGCACCGCTAAAATGATTAATTAAGTGTGTAAATAGCTGTAAGACGAGCCTACTTTGGTGTACAGGACGATTAATGGATATTTTCAAATCTCTGGTGCAGGCGCTGTGGCAACAGGATTACGCCACTCTGGCTGACCCGACGCTGGTCTGGGCCATCTATTTTGTACTGTTTATGATCCTTTTTCTCGAAAACGGCCTGCTGCCCGCCGCTTTTCTGCCTGGCGACAGCCTGCTGATTCTGGTCGGCGTACTCATTGCCAAAGGCACCATGAGCTTCCCGTTGACGATATTTATTCTTACCACCGCTGCCAGCCTCGGCTGCTGGGTCAGCTATATTCAGGGGCGATGGCTGGGCAACACCGCCACCGTGCAGAAATGGCTGGCGCATCTGCCGGCGCAGTACCATCAGCGCGCACACCAGATGTTTCACCGCCACGGGCTGTCAGCCCTGCTGATTGGCCGTTTTATTGCATTCGTCCGCACGCTGCTGCCCACTATCGCCGGCCTGTCTGGCCTGAGCAATGCGCGCTTTCAGTTTTTTAACTGGATGAGCGCCCTGCTGTGGGTGCTGATTTTGACCGTAATGGGCTTTGCGCTCGGTAAGACGCCGATTTTCCGCAAATATGAAGATCAGCTGATGTTCTGCCTGATGTTACTGCCGCTGGTGCTGCTGGTGTTCGGCTTGTTTGGTTCGCTTTACGTCCTGTGGCGCAAAAAACATTCTAATGAGAAAGGAAACTCATAATGCCTGACTTTATTAAACTGCCCGCACGCTCGCTGCGGCTGCTTCCCTGGCTGGCGCTGGCAGTGGTGGCGCTGCTTGGCCTGGCGATGGTACCTGCGCTGTTTCGCAGCGATACCGCCCTGCAAATTCGCGCGTCGCGCCAGGGGATCAGCCTGCCCGACGGCTTTTATGTCTACCAGCGCCTGAACGCGCAGGGCATCCATATCAAAAGCATCACGCCGGAGCAGAATTCCCTGGTGATCAAGTTCGACTCCCAGGAGCAGAGCGCCGCCGCCGAAAAGGTGCTGCGTGAACTGCTGCCTTACGGATTTGATATCGCACGGCTGGATAATCAGGGTGCATCGAACTGGATTAACCGCATCAGCCTGCGTACGCAATCCATCGGCTAAGCCCTCTCGCCCCGCGCTCGTGCGGGGCTATCCCTAAGAATCCTCTCTCTTTTTGAGCTTTCGCCGTTTTCTGTCTATGCTTTATAAGCCGTAAATAGCGACACCCCTGTTTCAGGAACACGATATCTTCGATCCCGATATCCGCGCAAAGGAAGGTTACGACCACTATGACATACCGCATTATCCTCGGTGCAAGCCTGCTGGCTCTGGCCACCTTTAGCCAGGCGGCGTCCTTGTGCGAGCAGAAAGAGCAGTCTATCCAGCACGAAATCGACCTTGCGCAAAAGCATGATAACCAGCGCCGGGTCACCGGACTGGAACGTGCGCTGACGGAAACTCGCGCCACCTGTAGCGATGCCAGCCTGAGAGATGCACGTCAGGAAAAGATTAAGCAGCATCAGCAAAAAGTGGCCGAGCGCCAGCAGGAACTGAAACAGGTTGCGGACGGTGATGACCAGGAAAAGATCGCCAAGCGTGAAAAGAAACTGGCCGAAGCCCAACATGAATTGAAGGAAGTGCAGGCTGCCCCCTATTAAGGCCCTGTCAACGCTACTTAATATTATTAAAGGAGTTTTCCATGTCTAAAGATACTACCTCAGAACATCTGCGCGCCGAGCTGAAAAACCTGGCTGACACGCTGGAAGAAGTGCTTAGCTCCTCAACTGAAAAATCCAAAACCGAGCTGGATAAGCTGCGCAGTAAAGCACAGAGCGCGCTGAAAGATACCCGTGCCCGCCTGGGTGACTCTGGCGACCGCATCGCGCAGACCACGCGTGAAGCAGCAGAGCGCACCGATGTCTACGTGCGCGATAACCCATGGACCAGCGTGGGTATCGGTGCTGCTGTCGGTGTGGTTCTGGGCGTGCTGCTGACCCGTCGTTAATATGGCTGATAACCGTCAAAGCCAGGGCCCCGGCAAAGGGGTCATTAACATCGGGCAGCGCATCGTCACCACGCTGGTCGGCATGGTTGAAACCCGTATCCGTCTGGCGGTGGTGGAGCTGGAAGCTGAAAAAGCCAATCTGATTCAGATGCTGCTGATGATTGGCCTGACTATGCTGTTCACCGCGTTTGGTCTGATGAGCCTGATGGTGCTGATTATCTGGGCAGTAGATGCACAATACCGGCTGATGGCAATTGCCATTACCACCGGCGTGCTGTTCGCTCTGGCCTTGATATTGGGCCTGTGGACGCTGGCAAAATCGCGGCGTTCTACCCTGCTCAGCGCCACCCGCAAGGAGCTGTCGGAAGACCGCAAGCTGCTGGAGGATGAGTGATGAGCCGTGAACGTGAAGCCCGAAAGGCGGCGCTGCTGAAGGAGATCCAGCAGCAGCGCCTGGACCTGAGTGCCGGGCGTAAAGCCTGGCTCGTACGGACCGAGCGCTACGACCACGGCTGGCTGGCTCTCCTCAGCGCGAAACGCTATCTGGCGCTCGGCAGTGGTCTGATGGCCATCTGGTCGGCGCGCAACCCGCGCAAACTCGGGCGCCTGGCCCGACGTGGCCTGGGCCTGTGGAGTACCTGGCGCGTAGTGCGTAACTATCTGCCCCGCCGTTGATCGTTCTGCTTTTACAGCCGCGCTTAACCGGCGGCTGCACCTCACCAGTTTTCTTGAACAACTTCGACAGATTATCTCGCTTACAATAATTTCATCCCGCGCATATTATCTCCAGCAACGAACGGCAGTGTGCGCTTAAGACGCCTCAGGCCTAAGTAAAAGCTCGGTCGGGCTGCTGCACGACCTTCAATTCTTGTTTGGGGTAATCATGAAAAAATTAGAAGATAGCGGTATGGTACTGGCGCGTATCCTGATGGCTGTGCTGTTTATTGTGGCAGGCTGGGGCAAACTGACCAACTACGAAGGTACGCAGCAGTTTATGGCCTCCATGGGCATTCCGGCGCTGTTTGTGCCGCTAACCGTGCTGCTGGAGTTTGGCGGTGGTCTGGCTATCGTATTTGGCTTTTTCACCCGTACCACCGCGCTGATTACTGCGGTGTTCACCATCCTGACGGCGATTCTGGCGCACAGTAATTTCGCCGTTGATGGCTCAACCATGTTCCTGAAAAATGTCAGCATTGCAGGCGGTTTCCTGCTGCTGGCTATCACCGGCCCTGGCGCATTCAGCATCGACCGGGCGTTGGGTAAGAAGTGGTAAGTTCGCTATACTGATTTTATCGGGGGCGGGGATCATATCCTCGCCCCTTTTCATTTGCAGCAGCACAGGGAGGAAGTATGGGACAACTTATTGACGGCGTCTGGCACGATCGGTGGTATGACACCAAATCGACCGGCGGCCGCTTTAAACGCTCCGAATCGGCCTTTCGCAACTGGGTCACTGCCGATGGCAGCGCAGGCCCGCACGGCAAGGGTGGATTTCAGGCGGAGGCGGGGCGCTATCACCTGTATGTTTCACTGGCCTGCCCGTGGGCGCACCGCACGCTGATTATGCGCCAGCTGAAAGGGCTGGAGGAGATGATCACCGTCTCCGTGGTGCATCCGCTGATGCTGGAGAACGGCTGGACGTTTGATGAAGATTTCCCTGCTGCTACCGGCGACAGCCTGTATCAGAACGAATATCTTTACCAACTTTACCTGCATGCAGACCCGCAGTATAGCGGGCGCGTTACCGTGCCGGTGCTGTGGGATAAACATCAGCACACCATCGTGAGCAATGAGTCCGCCGATATCATCCGCATGCTGAACAGCGCATTTGATGGCGTAGGCGCGCGCGCCGGCGATTATTATCCGGCAAACCTGCGGGCAGAAATTGATGAGCTGAACGCCTGGATCTACGACAGCGTCAACAATGGCGTGTATAAGTCAGGATTTGCCACCAGCCAGGCGGCTTACGATGAGGCGGTGAATGCGCTATTCATCGCGCTGGATCGGCTGGAGTCGATCCTCGGCAAGCATCGCTATCTGACCGGGGAGCAGCTGACCGAAGCCGATATTCGGCTGTGGACCACGCTGGTGCGCTTCGACCCGGTGTACGTCACCCACTTTAAGTGCGACCGCCATCGCATCGGCGACTGTCTCAATCTCAACGGTTTCCTGCGCGATCTGTACCAGATGCCGGGCCTGGCCGAGACGGTGAATATTGAGCATATCCGCCATCACTACTACTGCAGCCACAAAACCATCAATCCGAGCGGCGTGATCTCACTCGGCCCGGCCTGGGACTGGGATGAGCCGCACGGACGCGACCGTCACTTTGGCTGATTTTTGACATAAGGAGCGAAATCAACTTTCGCTCCCGGCTTCTCCGGCCATTTCTTGATCTGGCACAACTTCCCGCCTCTGGCGCTTACGTATCTTTATTGATGTATTCGCCTGATGCGGGATATCCGCCAGATTTCAACCCGGAGAGAAGCCATGATCAAACCCCTCGCTTTCTGCCTTGCCGTCGTGATGCTGTGCTATGTGGCGTTTGTCGGCCACTATTACTATCAGACTTTTTCAACCTTCAGCGGTATTCAACATAGCCAGGAGATCGCTGCGTCAGATAATCCCGCGTCCTGACCCGTCAGCGTGCTGCGGGGGGTTAACTCTGGCGCTGTTTTGCCAGCAGCTTTGGTATCTCCCGCAGGCACCATGACTTCGCTTCACCCATACTGTCACGCCGCCACGCCATAATAATATCCACTTCCCGCGTATATTCCGGGCTGACCACCCGCAGGCGCCCTTCGTTAATATCCTTTTCCACCATCGAATACGGCATGGTGCCGACGCCCAGCCCCGCCAGCAGCGCACGATGCTTATCTTCAATGGTACTGACCGTCAGGCGCTGCTGCTTGTCGAGCAGCGTTACCGTCAGCACCGGACGTTCGCGGGCGGTATCCGCCACCGCAATGCCGCGATATTTAACCCGGGTGGTTTCCGACAGCGGTTCAGGTTCCTGATGGATCGGGTGTTCCGGGCTGGCAACATAGACGCTGAGCAGCGTATACAGCTTGCGGGTGTTAATTTCAGACGAGGCGCGAAAATGCAGGTCCGGGGCAATCACAATATCGGCACGCCCCTGCTCCAGGCGCTCCCACGCGCCGGCCAGCACCTCCGTCATCAGCGACAGTTGGGTATTGGCTTTGTCTGCCAGCCTCTCCACCAGCGGGAACAGCAGCTCGGTCGAGACCAGCGCCTCGGCGGCAATGGTCAGATGCGTTTCCCAGCCGCGCGCCAGCGCTTCCGCATCGGTGGTCAGCTTATCGGCCGCTTCCAGCAGCACGCGCCCGCGCTCCAGCAGCATGCGCCCGACGTTGGTGAACTTGGTGCGGTGACCCGAACGGTCAAACAGCACCACATCCAACTCCTCCTCCAGCTTCTGCATTGTATAACTGAGGGCGGAGGGGACTCTGCCGAGTTCGTCGGCGGCGGCGGCAAAACTGCCCCGACGATCGATGGCATCCATGACACGCAGCGCTTCCAGCGTCAGAGCACGATCTTTGGCCATAGTAATTCTCTGTCAGGAAATTTGAATATAGCCAGCAGATTAACTGGCTAACAATCCGCCGTCCAGAAACTTAACATAACAGGATAATAAGGCCGGTCCAGTCCGGCCAATAAGGAGAAACGTATGATTACCAGTCGAACCGCAGAGCAGTGTGGCACAGCCGATTATGGCTGGCTGCAGGCGCGCTATACCTTCTCCTTTGGTCACTATTTTGATCCAAAACTGCTCGGCTACGCGTCATTGCGCGTGCTGAACCAGGAAGTGCTGGCACCAGGGGCTTCCTTTCAACCACGCACCTACCCGAAGGTCGATGTCCTCAATCTGATTTTGCAGGGCACGGCCGAGTATCGCGACAGCGAGGGCAACCACGTCACGGCGCAGGCGGGTGAAGCGCTGCTGCTGGCGACGCAGGCGGGGGTGAGCTATTCAGAACATAACACCAGTAAAGAGAGCAGCCTGACGCGTATGCAGCTGTGGCTGGACGCCTGCCCGCTGCGCGAGAACAGCGCAGTGCAGCGCATGGCACTACCTGACTGCCAGCGCTATACGCTATTAGCCTCTCCGGACGGCAGCGACGGCAGCCTGCAGCTGCGCCAGCAGGCGTGGGTGCATCAGGTGCTGCTGGAGCCGGGCGAAAGTTTCAGCCTGCCGCTGCACGGCGCACGCGCCTACCTGCAATCGATCCACGGTTCACTAAAGGCGGTAACCCAGTCGCAGCAGCAGGAAAGCCTGACCTGCGGCGACGGCGCCTTCCTGCGCGAAGAGCAGAGCGTGACGCTGACGGCAGAAACCCCGCTGCGCGCGCTGGTGATTGATCTACCGGTTTAACCACAGCGAGCACGCCGATCCCCTCCGCGCAGCGTGAATTTGCCTACGCCAGCTTAACCGGCCACTGGTTGAGCTGGATCCCGCGTTTCTTCGCCCCTTCGCCAAAATCTTTCAGCAGCGCTTTAACGTCCGGGTCGATATATTCCGCGCTGTCGTGATCGACAATCACCACGCTATTTTCCGGGATCTCCGCCAGCAGCCCCTTCAGCCGTGGATTATGCATAAAGGTCAGATTCTGCTGGAAGCTCAGCACGTAGTGGTCGTCGTAGCGCGTCAGATGCATCGCGTTGCGGTGGCTTTGATAGATGCTGAACAGCAGCTGCGTCGCGAGGCCAATGCCGATCCCCGCCAGCATGCCAAATATCAGAATGCCGCCAACGGTGGCGAGGAACGGCACCGACTGCTGCGCCCCCTGACGCATCTGCGCGACAAACAGGCCCGGCGCCGCCAGCTTATAGCCGGTATACAGCAGCACGGCGGCCAGGCTTGCCAGCGGAATGGCGTTAAGCATGCCGCTGAACCATAGCCCGCAGATCAGCAGCAGCACGCCGTGCAGCAGGATCGACAGCTTGCTCTGTGCCCCCGCGCTGACGTTGACCGAACTGCGCACGATCACCGCGGTGATCGGCAGGCCGCCGAGAAAACCACAGAGTGCATTACCGATACCCTGCGCGCGCATCTCTTTATCCGGCGACGGCGGCGGATTTTGCGGCCGCAGCTTTTTCAGCGCTTCCTGGCTGAGCAGCGTTTCCAGGCTGGCAACAATCGCCAGCGTCAGCGCCACGATATACACCGCCGGGTTCTGCCACGCCAGCCAGTCGGGGCGCTCCAGCTCGCCGGTCAGCGCCTGAATGCTGTCGAACGCGGGCAGTGAAATGCGCGGCAGACCGGCAGAGAGCTCGGGCATCAGCCGCGCGCCAAACACGGTCGCCAGGCAGCCCAGCAGCACCGCCACCAGCGGGCCGGGCGCCCAGGCCAGCCATTTATTGCGCTTCACGGCGGGCGTGGTCCACAGCCAGAGGATCAGCAGCCCGCTCAGCGACACCGCCACCGCCGGCAGGGAGATATTTAGCGAACCGCCGGTCAGCAGCGAGGTCAGGTCGCTCTCCCCTTTTGCGCCCAGCGCCACCGGGATCTGCTGGATAATCAGCAGAATACCAATTGCCGCCAGCATGCCTTTGATCACCGTACCCGGCACCAGGCTGATAAAGCGCCCGGCGCGCAGTACGCCGAACATAAACTGCAGCACCCCGGCGATAATCAGCGCCAGCAGCAGCGCGGAGAACGACCCCAGCGTTTCAATCGCTCCGGTGACGATGGTCACCAGCCCGGCCGCCGGCCCGCTGACGGCAAACTTTGACGGACTGAACGTGGTCACCACCAGCCCGCCGACCACGCCGGTCAGCAGCCCGACAAACGGCGGCAGCCCGCTGGCCTGCGCAATGCCAAGGCACAGCGGCAGCGCCACCAGAAACACCACCAGCCCGGCCGGAATATCCTGTCGTAAGGTTTTCAGGTTCACGCGCTGGCCTCCTCTGTTTGCTGAATCAGCTCCTTCAGATGGCCGCTGTGCAGGTCATAGACGCAGCCAAACAGGTCAAGATCGCTCTTCTCCCGCCAGGCTTTCACAACCGGGGCGGTTTTGACCAGCTGGGCAAACTGCGCCAGCACGTTCGCTTCCACCAGCCGGTTGAGATGCTCACCCTGCTGCTCTTGCGCGCTCAGCGGAGCCAGATCGGCCGACAGCGCCTGGCGCAGCTGGCTGATGCGCCGCGCCAGCGCGGAGTTCTCGTCGCTCAGCGGCATATCCGGCAGCGTCAGGGCCGCCTGCACCCCGCCGCAGCCGTAGTGACCGCACAGCACGATGCGTGAAACCTTCAGGTATTCAATTGCATACTGCAAGACGCTCATAAAGTTATCGTCGTTGCTCACCACCATATTGGCGATGTTGCGATGCACAAACAGCTCGCCGGGATGCGCACCGGTCAGCACTTCCGCCGGGACGCGACTGTCGGAGCAGCCGATCCACAATGAGTGCGGCTGCTGCCCATCTACATTTTGCCGGAAATAGTGCGGATGACGTTGGCGTCGCTGTAATGCCCAACTGCGATTTTTAGCTAACAAGGGTTTAAGTGTCGTCAAAATAGCCTCTCTTCTCCGCAAAACGGATTATCGCTGTCATCGATTAACTGATGGACCTGGAAATAAGTTTTAACATCTTAGTTAATAGAAATGGATTAAGACTAATCTTAACTAGCAGTAAATAGTGCATTTGTAATTTTAATTAAATTCGCTTTCTATTGCGTGGATATTCCTGCATGCGCGCGTCATACCCTTTACTTATCGATATATAAAAACACCATCAATTCATAGAGATATAAAAAATAAAATTTCAGATTATCATCTAAATAAAATACCCACGTCTCTTAAAGTAATTAATTTAATCATAATTATTATCCGCCCTGCGCAACGCGCAATATTATCTTATTGCTCTACAACGCTTTATTATTTAGTCACTCTATTTATCAATAATTGTCAGCAGATGCGGATTTATTTAATCAGATTTACATTCTTCCTCTTTCGGCGTTTCCCGCCCTTGTTGCCTGCTTCCCCCGATTGATAAAATTACGACACAGCTCACCAAATAAACAAAACTCATACCCTCATAACGATTTTATGGCAGACAAATCTATGGGCTATCCCTAAGTTGGTAGTGGAAGTAAAAACAATGAAACTCGTAACAAACTGTTTTAACAGCAAAAAATAATAATACTTATCCCTGTAATCGGGTTAGAGTGAATTCCTTAAGGTGAGTCACGCCAGAGAAAATTCTTAACCCGTAGACGTTATCAATAAAAAAATCAGAGCGTATCCTATGAGCAATCACGACATTATCGATGTAAAAGGCTGGATCGACTCCCGCCCGATCACCGGATACCAGTGGCTGACCCTCGCCCTGTGTTTCATCATCATCATGTTTGATGGCTACGACGCGGCGGCGATGGGTTTTATTGCTCCGGCGCTGATTGAGGACTGGGGCATCAGCCACGCAGAGATGGGGCCTATTTTGGGTGCTGCCATGTTTGGCGTGGCGCTTGGCGCGCTGATTGCCGGCCCGTGGTCCGATAAATTTGGCCGCAAGCGCGTCCTGCTGCTGTCGATTGCCGTCTTCTCCAGCTTCAGTCTGCTGAGCGCCTTCGCCCGCACCCCGCTGGAAATGGGCGCGCTGCGCTTTCTTACCGGCCTCGGGCTGGGTGCGGTCATGCCCAACTGCGTGACCCTGGTATCAGAATATATGCCGGAGCGCCGCCGCAGCCTGATGATCACCGTGATGTATAGCGGTTTTAATATTGGTTCGGGGCTGGGCGGGTTTGTCGCGGCCGGAATGCTGCCGCATTATGGCTGGCAGTCCGTGCTCGGTTTGGGCGGCCTGCTGCCGCTGCTGATGCTGCCGCTGCTGGTGTGGTTACTGCCGGAATCGGCGATGTATATGGTGGTGCGCAAGGTCAGCCGCGACAAGATCGCTGCCGTGCTGCAGCGGCTGGGGGGCGAGTTTTCCGCAGGCACCGCCTTTATTCTCAATGCTCCGCTGATCCCGAAAAAAGCGCAGGTGCTGCAGCTGTTCAGCCGCGGCTATGCGGGCGGGACGCTGGTGCTGTGGCTCACCTACTTCATGGGGCTGTTCGTCATCTATCTGCTGAACGGCTGGCTGCCGACCATTATGCGTTCTGGCGGCGTAACGCTGGAGCGGGCGGCGATCGTCGCCGGTCTGTTCCAGCTGGGCGGCACGGTTGGCGGACTGCTGGTCGGCGGGCTGATGGACCGCTTTAAGGCGAAATACGTTATCGCGCTGTTCTATCTGATGGGCAGCCTGTGCCTCGTCTCTCAGGGCATTTGGGGCTTTGGCCCGTCGCTGCTGGCGCTGCTGGTGTTCCTTGCCGGGGTGTGCATCAACGGTGCGCAGACCGGCCTGCAGGCATTTTCTCCGGCATTTTACCCGACCGAAATGCGCGCCACCGGCGTGTGCTGGATGCACGGCATCGGCCGCAGCGGGGCCATTATCAGCTCTTCCCTGGGCGGCGTGCTGCTCGGCGTGTTCCCGGGGCAGACCGCTATTTTTATCGTTTTGTCGCTCCCGGCTGTATTAGCGGCGCTTTCAATCACCCGACATCACCCCGCTCAGGTGTCCCGTCAGGTCAAAGGCATCGACCTTAATGACCTGCCGTCCCTGTCGCGTACCCTGAATAACCGTTAAACCAGAGGTCACCACTCATGGCAAAAATTATCGGCGGTTTGGCCGTTTCTCACACCCCTACGATTGGCTTTGCGGTCGATCACAATAAGCAGCAGGAAGGCGCCTGGGCGCCGATTTTCGACGGCTTTGCGCCGATGCAGCGCTGGCTGGAGGAGAAGAAACCGGACGTGCTGCTGTACGTGTTCAACGATCACGTCACCTCATTCTTCTTCGACCACTATTCGGCCTTTGTGCTGGGCATTGACGACCAGTACGCCGTTGCGGATGAAGGGGGCGGCGCGCGCGATCTGCCTCCGGTGCGTGGTCATGCCGCCCTGTCGCAGCATATTGGCGCCAGCCTGATGGCCGATGAGTTCGATATGTCCTTCTTCCAGGATAAAGCGCTGGATCACGGCCTGTTTTCGCCGCTGTCGGCGCTGGCACCCTGGCAGGGTGGCTGGCCGATGCAGATCGTCCCGCTGGCGGTCGGGGTGCTCCAGTTCCCCATCCCCACGGCGCGGCGCTGTTACAAGCTGGGCCAGGCGCTGAAACGCGCGGTTGAAAGCTTCCCGGAAGATTTAAAGGTGGCCGTGGTGGCGACCGGCGGCGTGTCGCACCAGGTGCACGGCGAGCGCTGCGGGTTTAATAATCCCGAGTGGGACGCGCAGTTTATCGACCTGCTGATTAACGACCCTGAGCGCCTGACCGAGATTACGCTCGCCGAATATGCCACCCTGGGCGGTCTGGAGGGGGCGGAAGTGATTATGTGGCTGATTATGCGCGGCGCGCTGTCGGCCAACGTGGAGAAACTGCATCAGGACTACTATCTGCCGTCGATGACCGGGATTGCCACGCTGATCCTCGAAAACCAGTCGCGCGAGGCGCCGGTCGATGTGCATCAGCGCCAGCGCGATAAGATCACTCTGCAGATGAACGGCGTGGAAAAGCTGCCGGGCACCTATCCGTTCACCCAGGCACGCAGCCTGAAGGCCCTGCGCATCAATCGCTTCCTGCACCGCATGATCCAGCCGGAGTGGCGCAAGCGCTTCCGCGAAGCGCCGCAGGCGCTGTTTGATGAAGCCGGGCTGACCGCTGAAGAGCAGACGCTGATCAATCAGCTCGACTGGCGCGGCATGATCCACTACGGCGTCAGCTTCTTCCTGCTGGAAAAACTGGGTGCGGTGGTGGGTGTCTCGAACCTGCATATCTATTCGGCGATGCGCGGAGAGACGCTGGAACAGTTCCAGCAGACGCGCAATCAGCAGGTCCTCTACTCTGTGGCGGGGAAAGCAGACTGATGTTGACGCAACCGGTTATCGACTGTCATCACCACGTGTTTGATCCGGCGAATTTTCCCTGGGCGCCCGAGAGCGCCTATAACCCTGACGGCCACGAGCTGGCGACGCCGGATTACTACCGCGCGGTGATGCAGGCTTACCACATTCGCCACTCGCTGATTGTCGGCCCGACCTCAGGCTACAACACCGACAACCGCTGCCTGCTGGATACCATCAAGCGCGGCGCGGGGCGTTTTAAGGGGATTGCGGTGGTGCCGCGTGATGTGGACAGCGACACGCTCGCCAGCCTGCAGGCGCAGGGAATTGTCGGCATTGCGCTGAACGTGGCGATGCTGGGCACTGAACCCTTTGTCCAGCTGGATGCCCTGATGGGCAGGCTGGCAGAGCTGGATCTCTTCGCCCAGATTCAGGTGCAGAACGATCAGCTGCCCGCGCTGATGCCGATGCTGTCGCGCACGCGCACGCGCCTGCTGATTGACCACTCTGGCAGGCCGGACGTCAGCGCCGGGCTGGCGCAGCCCGCGTTTCAGGCGCTGCTGTCGCTGGCAGGCCAGCAGCGGACCAGCGTGAAGCTCTCCGGGCTGGCGAAGTTTTCCCATCAGCACTATCCCTGGAAAGATGGCCACCCATACCTGCTGGCGCTGCTGGAGGCGTTTGGCGCGGAGAACTGCATGTGGGGCTCTGACTGGCCGTTTCTGCGTGCAGGAGAGCGGATGGATATGGGCACTCAATTGATGCTGATTGAACAGCTGATCCCCGACGAGAAACGCCGCCGCCAGGTGCTGTGGCACACGCCAAAGCGGCTGTTTGGCTTTACTGAATCACAGGAGTCATGATGAGAACTATCTATGTACTGAACGGCCCTAACCTCAACCTGCTGGGCACCCGCGAACCGGAAACCTACGGCTCTGATACCCTCGCCAGCGTTGAAGCGCTGTGTCGCGCCAGCGCCCGGGAGCTGGACGTGGCGATTGAGTTTCGCCAGACCAACCACGAAGGCGAGATGATAGAGTGGATCCAGCAGGCGCGCCTGCACGCGCAGGCGCTGGTGATCAATCCCGCGGCGTGGACGCACACCTCGGTGGCGATCCGCGATGCGGTCACCGCCGTCGCGCTGCCGCTGTGGGAGGTGCATATCACCAACGTGCACAAGCGTGAGCCATTCCGTCACCATTCGTATCTGTCAGACGTGGCGCAGGGCGTGATCTGCGGTTACGGCATTCGCGGCTACCGCTATGCGTTGATGGAAGCGGCGCGGGCAATCGGGATGCAGAGCTGACGCCAGGGTGAAACCCGGCTTAGCAACGATCGACGGTAAAGGCGATTACATCGCTCAGCTTTTCCGCCTTCAGCGCCAGCATCACAATACGATCGACGCCCAGCGCCACGCCGGAACAATCCGGCATACCGTGCGCCAGGGCGTCCAGCAGGTTGGTATCAATCGGCTGCTGCGGTAGCCCGGCTTTGGCGCGCTTGCGGTTATCCTGCTCAAAGCGCAACCGCTGCTCGCGGCTGTCGGTCAATTCACGGAAGCCGTTCGCCAGCTCGATGCCCTTGAAGTAGACCTCAAAACGCTCCGCCACGCGGTGATCTTCGGTGCTGATCTCCGCCAGCGCCGCCTGGGTCGCCGGGAAGTGGTAAACAAAGGCCGGTTTCTCTTTGCCGATCTCCGGCTCCACGCCGAGCATAAACAGCAGCTGCAGCAGGGTATCGCGATCTTCCTCGCGGTTGGCCAGATCGCCCGCGCCGAGCTTCTCCGCCACTTCGCGCAGCTGCGCTTTATCCGCCGACAGCGGGTCAATCTCCAGATGGCGGATAAACGCCTGCTGGTAAGAGAGGGTTTCCGCCGGGGCGCACTCCAGCACCTGCTGCATCAGGTCATCGACCTCATTCATCAGGCGATACATATCGTAGTGCGGACGATACCACTCCAGCATGGTGAATTCCGGGTTGTGGTGACGGCCCATCTCTTCATTGCGGAAGCTGCGGCACAGCTGATAAATCGGGCCGCTTCCGGCCGCCAGCAGGCGCTTCATATGGTACTCCGGGCTGGTCATCAGATAGAGATCCACCCCTGCCGCCGCCCCCGGACCGACAAAGCGCGTCTGGAACGGGAACAGGTGGACATCGGTCACCGTCGCCTGGCTCATCGCCGGGGTTTCCACTTCCAGAACGCCACGATCGGCAAAGAAACGCCGGATTTCAGCCATAATTGCCGCACGTTTTAATAAGTTTGCGATGGGTGCGCTTGGCTGCCAGCTGGACGTTTCGCTCATGTTGCTACCTCTAAGTCAGTCAGGGGGAGGAAGTCTACCTGTCGCCGCAGCAACACACAATTCACCAGGAAATAAAACCCTCATCTCCCTTTATGGCACCTGCGCTGACTTTTTGCCAGCAACCCACCCAAATGCCCGAACACATCAACTTAGCGCATTTTTAACCCACCTATACTGGGCGGCGACTGGCGGGCAATGCCTGCCGCTATCTCTCTGGTAAGCCTGAAAAACATCAATAATGGGGAGTAAACCGTGCAGACCCTGAATACCGATCTGGTGATTGTCGGCGCTGGTGGAGCGGGACTGCGGGCGGCAATCGCCGCCGCAGAAGCCAACCCGAAACTGAAGATTACGCTGATTTCCAAAGTCTATCCGATGCGCAGCCACACGGTTGCCGCCGAGGGCGGAGCCGCCGCCGTGACCCAGCAGCAGGACAGCTTCGATTCGCACTTTCACGACACCGTGGCGGGCGGCGACTGGCTGTGCGAGCAGCCGGTGGTCGACTACTTTGTTGAGCACTGTCCGCAGGAGATGGCGCAGCTGGAGCTTTGGGGCTGCCCGTGGAGCCGCAAGGACGACGGTTCGATCAACGTGCGCCGCTTCGGCGGCATGAAGATCGAACGCACCTGGTTTGCCGCCGATAAAACCGGCTTCCATATGCTGCATACCCTGTTTCAGACCTCGCTGAAATACCCGCAGATCCAGCGCCTGGATGAGCATTTCGTTCTCGATCTGCTGGTGGATGACGGTGCGACGCACGGTCTGGTGGCGATGAATATGATGGAGGGCACGCTGCTGGAAGTGCGCGGCCGGTCGGTGATCCTCGCCACCGGCGGGGCGGGCCGCGTCTACCGCTACAACACCAACGGCGGCATCGTCACCGGGGACGGTATGGGTATGGCATTCCGCCACGGCGTGCCGCTGCGCGATATGGAGTTTGTGCAGTATCACCCAACCGGCCTGCCGGGTTCCGGCATCCTGATGACCGAAGGCTGTCGCGGTGAGGGCGGCATTCTGGTCAATAAAGAGGGCTACCGCTACCTGCAGGATTACGGCATGGGGCCGGAAACGCCGCTCGGTGAACCGAGAAACAAATATATGGAGCTCGGCCCGCGCGATAAGGTTTCACAGGCTTTCTGGCACGAGTGGCGTGCTGGCCGCACCGTTTCCACGCCGCGCGGCGATGTGGTGTATCTCGACCTGCGCCACCTCGGGGAGAAAAAGCTGCGCGAGCGGCTGCCGTTTATCTGCGAGCTGAGCAAAGCCTATGTCGGCGTCGATCCCATCGTCGCGCCGATCCCGGTGCGCCCGACTGCGCACTACACCATGGGCGGCATTGAGACGAATGCGCAGTGCGAAACGCGGATTCAGGGGCTGTACGCCGTCGGCGAATGCTCGTCCGTCGGGCTACACGGCGCCAATCGCCTGGGGTCTAACTCGCTGGCCGAACTGGTGGTGTTTGGCCGCCTGGCCGGTGAGCAGGCCGCACAGCGCGCTTCCCTGCCGCATAAAGCGCCGGATGCCGCGCTGAGCGCCCAGAGCGGCGACATCGAAAAGCGGCTATATGGACGGGTTAATCCGCAGGGTAGCGAGAACCTGGCGCAGCTGCGCGATGAGATGGGCATGGCGATGGAAGAGGGCTGCGGTATCTACCGCACCACCGAGCTGATGCAGAAGACTATCGACAAGCTGGCCGAGCTGAAAGAGCGCTTTAACAACGTGCGCGTCACCGATAGCTCCAGCGTGTTTAACACTGAGCTGCTCTACACCGTCGAGCTGGGGCACGGTCTGGACGTGGCCGAATGCATGGCGCACTCGGCTATTGGGCGCAGAGAGTCGAGAGGTGCGCACCAGCGGCTGGATGAAGGCTGCACCACCCGCGATGACCAACACTTCCTCAGCCACACCCTGACCACCTTCAACCCGCAGGGCGCGCCATCGGTGAGCTATCAGCCGGTCGCCATCACCCGCCTGCCGCCCGCCGCCCGCGTATACGGTGCGGCGTCTGAGGAGAAAGCTACCAAGGAGCCCGCCCATGAGTGACATCAGGCAGCGTGAAATTGAAATTCTGCGCTACAACCCGGAAACCGACCGCCTGCCGCGCCACGAGTTCTTTACCGTGCCGTGGGATGAGCAAACCTCGCTGCTCGATGCGCTCGGATTTATTAAAGATAACCTCGCCTTTGACCTTTCGTACCGCTGGTCATGCCGCATGGCGATCTGCGGCTCCTGCGGCATGATGGTCAACGGCGTACCGAAGCTGGCCTGTAAAACCTTCCTGCGTGATTATCCGCATGGCATCAGGGTTGAGCCGCTGGCGAACTTCCCGATCGAGCGTGACCTGGTGGTCGATATGACCCACTTTATCGAGAGCCTGGAAGCGATCAAACCCTGGATCATCGGCAACACGCGCAGCGCCGGTGAAGGCCCGGGTCTGCAGACGCCGGGGCAGATGGCGAAGTACCATCAGTTCTCCGGCTGCATCAACTGCGGCCTGTGCTACGCCGCCTGCCCGCAGTTTGGTCTTAACCCGGAGTTTATTGGCCCGGCGGCCATCACCCTCGCCCACCGCTATAACCTCGACAGCCGCGACCGGGGCAAGGCAGAGCGCATGCCGCAGCTCAACGGCGCCAACGGCGTGTGGAGCTGTACCTTTGTCGGCTTCTGTTCGCAGGTGTGCCCGAAACACGTCGACCCGGCCGCCGCCATCCAGCAGGGCAAAATTGCAAGCAGTAAAGATTTCCTGATTGCCATGCTGAAACCCCATTAAGGAGGCTGTGATGACCACAAAACGTAACGCTTATGTTCGCCCGATACGCGGCAGCTGGTGGCAGTCGCTGGCGTTTTACCGTTTCTATATGCTGCGTGAAGGCACGGCGCTGCCGGCGCTGTGGTTCAGCATTGAGCTGATCGCCGGGCTGTTTGCCCTGAAGAACGGGCCGCAGAGCTGGGCGGGATTCGTCGATTTCCTCCAGCACCCCATGGTGCTGCTGCTGAACCTCGTCACGCTGGCGGCAGCGCTGCTGCACAGCAAAACCTGGTTCGATCTGGCCCCCAAGGCGCAGATTATTATCGTTAAAGGGGAAAAGCTGTCGCCGGAGCCGGTGATTAAAGGGCTGTGGGCAGCATGCATCGTTATCACTGCCGTGGTGCTGGCCGTGGCGCTAAACGCCTGAGGAGAGAAGATGAAAACGCAACCGCAACGTTCGGATGAACCGATTTTCTGGGGGCTGTTTGGTGCTGGCGGGATGTGGGCCGCGCTGGTCAGCCCGGTGGTGGTGCTGCTGGTTGGCCTGCTGCTGCCGCTGGGCTGGGCTTCAGCCGATGCGTTCAGCTATCAGCGCATTCTTGGCTTCGTGCAGTCGCCCGGCGGCAGGCTGCTTCTGCTGCTGGTGATTGTGCTGCCGCTGTGGTGCAGCCTGCATCGCCTGCACCACAGCCTGCACGACCTGAAAGTGCACATCCCGCGCAGCAAACTGCTGTGCTACGGCATTGCCGCCGTGCTGAGTGCAGTCGCGGTGATTGGGGTGATTGCCGTGTAATAGCTGGCCGGGCATTTCACAGAGGGATCTTTAGAAAAGATCTCCATTGCTAAACGTTCAGTAATCCGGCTGAGCTCGGCCTGAGCACGCCGGAACGGCAAAAGACGCTCCCTGCGGGCCTCGGCACGCGGCATCCCTGCCGCGTGACGTCCGGCTTACCTCAGGCCGAGCTCATCCCACACGATCATCGTGCTGGCTGTGGGTTTAAAACCGCGACGATGATGCTTCGGGGGAAATCGGGACTATACTCAGGCCATTCATTATAAAAGGAATGGCCTATGTCACTGTGGAAAATGATCACCGCCGGCGGCGCCGCGCTACTCTCTGTTGCCTGCACCACCACCCCACCCAAAGGGATCACCCCGATCTCCGGCTTCGACGCCGATCGCTATCTTGGCAGCTGGTATGAGATCGCCCGCCTTAACCATCCGTTTGAACGTGGTTTAGATCACGTGACGGCGACCTACAGCAAGCGTGACGACGGTGGCCTGAAGGTGGTCAACCGGGGTTTCAACCCTAAGAAGCAGAAGTGGCAGGAGAGTATCGGCAAAGCGTACTTTACCGGATCCCCGCAGCAGGCCGCGCTGAAAGTCTCGTTCTTCGGGCCGTTCTACGGTGGCTACAACGTGATTGCGCTGGATAAGGATTATCAGCACGCGCTGGTATGCGGGCCGAATCGGGAATATCTGTGGATCCTGTCGCGCACGCCGCAGCTGGCGCCGCAGGTAAAGGAACAGCTGGTATCACAGGCACGTCAGGAAGGGTTCGCCGTGGATAAACTGATCTGGGTGAATCAGCAATAGCAAAGCCGGTGCGCAGGCACCGGCCCATCATACCGATCAGTTAGTGCTTTTCTGAATAGCTTTACCGCCGGCTTCAACGTCTTCACCCACGCCGCGCGTGGTGTTACAGGCCGTCAGCACCGAAGAGAGCACCAGAACAGAAAGAACAGCAACAATACTTTTCTTCATAGCAATTTCCTTTTAATTAGAGATAAGCACAGCGATATAAGCATAGCCGTAATTTATCTACCTGCATGTTTTGCGGGATAAAAGAAATTGAGGGGAAACGTAAGAAGGGCCTGACGATGCCAGGCCCCTTCGATCGGGCTTATTTTACGCGGGAAACGTATTCGCCAGAACGGGTATCAACTTTAATCACTTCGCCAATCTGCACAAACAGAGGCACTTTCACTACCGCACCGGTAGAGAGAGTCGCTGGCTTGCCGCCGGTACCTGCCGTGTCGCCTTTCAGGCCTGGGTCAGTATCGGTGATTTCCAGCTCAACGAAGTTCGGTGGCAGAACCTGGATTGGTTTGCCGTTCCACAGGGTCACGATGCACTCTGCGTTGTCCAGCAGCCATTTAGCCGCATCGCCAACGGTTTTCGCTTCAACAGGGTGCTGTTCGAAGGTTTCCGGGTGCATAAAGTGGAAGAACTCGCCGTCGTTGTACAGGTAGTTCAGGTTGGTATCTACTACGTCAGCGCCTTCAGCGGAGTCGGTAGATTTGAAAGTTTTCTCAACGCGGCTTCCGGTCAGCAGACGACGCATTTTTACGCGTGCGAATGCCTGGCCTTTACCCGGCTTAACAAACTCGCTTGATTCGATGGCATAAGGCTCGCCTTCGAACATGATTTTAAGACCGGGACGGAAATCGTTGCTAGAATAAGTCGCCATGAAGGCCCTCTACAATTTATAACTGGTACTTAGCCAAAAAAATGGCACACATTGTAACCCTAAATCCCCCTGTGCGAGAAGATTGGTTGCATCAACTTGCTGATGTAATCACTGATCCGGATGAATTACTGCAACTTTTAGCGTTGCAACATCACCCTGAACTGGTTTCAGGCCATGACGCACGGCGTCTTTTCGCCCTGCGCGTCCCGCGCGCCTTTGCGGCACGTATGCGCAAAGGCGATCCGCAGGATCCGCTGCTGCTACAGGTGATCACCTCAAAGCAGGAGTTTGTCGATGCACCGGGCTACAGTACCGATCCGCTCGATGAGCAGAGCAGTGTGGTGCCGGGTCTGTTACATAAATATCGTAATCGTGCGCTGTTGCTGGTCAAAGGCGGCTGCGCCGTCAATTGCCGTTACTGCTTCCGCCGCCATTTTCCTTACTCGGACAACCAGGGCAACAAACGCAACTGGCAGCAGGCCCTGGAGTATATCCGACAACAGCCAGAACTGGATGAGATTATTTTCTCCGGCGGCGATCCGCTGATGGCGAAGGAGCATGAACTGAACTGGCTGATCGGCGAACTGGAGCAGATCCCGCATCTGAAGCGCCTGCGCATTCACAGCCGCCTGCCGGTGGTGATCCCGAAGCGCATTACCGAAGCGCTGTGCCAGCGGCTGGCGCAGTCGCGTCTGCAAACGCTGATGGTCACGCACATTAACCACGCGCAGGAGATTGACGACGATCTGCGCCACGGCATGCGCATGCTGAAACGTGCCGGGGTGACGCTGCTTAATCAGAGCGTGCTGCTGCGCGGCGTTAACGATAATGCCCCCGCCCTTGCGCAGCTGAGCAATGCGCTGTTTGACGCCGGGATCCTGCCTTATTACCTGCACGTGCTGGATAAAGTGCAGGGCGCCGCGCACTTCTACGTCTCCGACGATGAAGCACGCGCCATCATGCGCCAGCTGCTGAGCATGGTGTCAGGCTATATGGTGCCGAAGCTGGCGCGCGAGATTGGCGGTGAGCCGAGCAAAACGCCGCTCGATTTGCAGCTGCGTCAGGAGTGAGTTAGCGGGGGCGCCGGAGAAACGGGTCAGGCATTTCTGGCCATCCCACTCCGGGCATAGTGAGCCCCCCGCTATGCCATTTATCACTGTTATCCAGGTGGTCGACCCGCGCCGATGCCTGACCCGCAGGTGACAAAACCTGATTTTTCCCTTCCCCTGTCAGAACATTTCCTTATACTGCCCCTCGCAAACTCTCAGACACACCGATAACAATAGCGATTTAATATTATGCGGACAGAAAACAGCGGACGCGGGCTGATACAGCGCCTGATGCAGGGCAGCCTGGTAACACAAATTATGATTGGACTGCTGGCCGGTATTGCCCTGGCCTGGTTCTCAAAAAGTCATGCGCTGGCGGTTGGCCTGCTCGGCGAGCTGTTTGTCAGCGCGCTGAAAGCCGTGGCCCCCCTGCTGGTGCTGGTGCTGGTGATCTCGTCGATTGCGAACCACCAGCAGGGGCAGAAGACCAATATCCGCCCGATCGTTATCCTTTATCTGCTCAGCACCTTCTGCGCTGCCGTGGTCGCGGTGGTTGCCAGCCATCTGCTGCCGCAGAACCTGACGCTGCGCGCGGCCAGCAGCGAGATCGTGCCGCCTTCCGGCATCCTTGAAGTGCTGCACGGCCTGCTAATGAGCATGGTATCGAACCCGATTAGCGCGCTGATGAACGCCAACTACATCGGCATTCTGGTGTGGGCGATTGGCCTTGGCTTTGCCTTCCGCCACAGCAGCGAGAGCACCCGCACTTTCCTCAACGATGCATCCGATGCGGTGACCCGCCTGGTGCGTATTGTGATCCGCTTTGCGCCGATCGGCATTTTCGGCCTGGTCGGTTCGATCCTCGCCTCTACCGGCTTCGATGCGCTGTGGGATTATGCCAGCCTGCTGGGGCTGCTGATCGGCTGTATGCTGCTGATGGCGCTGGTGTTTAACCCGCTGCTGGTGTGGTGGCAGATCCGCCGTAATCCGTATCCGCTGGTGTTTACCTGCCTGCGTGAAAGCGGCGTGACCGCGTTCTTTACCCGCAGCTCCGCCGCCAATATTCCGGTGAATATGGCACTGGCGAAAAAGCTGGGCCTGGATGAAGACACCTATTCGGTATCGATTCCGATCGGTGCCAATATCAGCATGGCCGGCGCGTCGATCACCATCACCGTGCTGACGCTGGCGGCCGTGCATACGCTGGGAATTCAGGTGGATGTGGCCACGGCTATTCTGCTGAGCCTGGTGGCCTCGATTTGCGCCTGCGGCGCATCCGGCGTGGCGGGCGGCTCGCTGCTGCTGATCCCGGTGGCCTGTAATATGTTCGGCATACCGAATGAGGTGGCGATGCAGGTGGTGGCGGTCGGCTTTATTATCGGCGTATTGCAGGATTCAGCGGAAACCGCGCTGAACTCTTCGGCGGATATTCTGTTTACCGCCGCGGCCTGCATGGCCGAAGATCGCCGCATCGGGCAGAACGCCTAAGATTGAGTCCTGGGGTCAGGCCTGCCTGACCCCGACTTATTTATGAGAAAAGCGCGGTTAAATCGTCCGGGCTAAACTGGCTCGGTTCGCTCAGCTCGTCGTCAAGGATCTCCCCCGCCAGATCGGCTTTCTGCTGCTGCAGCGCCACAATCTTCTCTTCTATGGTATCGGCAGCGATCAGCTTATAGACAAACACCGGCTTATCCTGACCCAGGCGGTACGCGCGATCGGTGGCCTGATTTTCTGCTGCCGGGTTCCACCAGGGATCGTAGTGGATCACGGTATCCGCCGCCGTCAGGTTCAGACCGACGCCGCCCGCCTTGAGGCTAATCAGAAACACCGGCACTTCGCCGTTTTGGAAGCGTTCGACCGGCGCAGTGCGGTCACGGGTGCTGCCGGTGAGGGTGACAAACGGGATACGAGCTTTAGTCAGCTCCTCCGCAATGATCGCCAGCATGGTGGTGAACTGCGAGAAGATCAGAATTCGGCGATCCTCCGCCAGCAGATCGTGCAGCATCTCACGCAGCAGCGCCAGCTTGGCCGAGTGCTTAACCTTTTCAGCGCGCGGGTCGGCCAGCAGGCGCGGATCGCAGCAGATCTGGCGCAGCTTGAGCAGCGCGTCCAGCACCAGCAGATGACTGCGCCCGGCGCCCTGCTGCTGCACCGCCAGCTGCACGCGGTCGTGCATGGCCGATTTCACCTGGTCATACAGTTCGCGCTGGGCGCCGTCGAGCGCCACGCTGCGCACAATGGTGTTTTTCGGCGGCAGCTCTTTCGCCACCTCCTGCTTGCGGCGGCGCAGCATAAATGGCCGCACGCGCTTCGCCAGCAGCTCGCGCCGCACCCTGTCGCCGTTGCGCTCCACCGGAATACGCCAGTGCTGGGTAAAGTCGCGCTCGCTGCCGAGAAAACCGGGCAGCAGGAAGTCAAACTGCGACCACAGCTCGCCGAGGTGGTTTTCCAGCGGGGTGCCGGTCAGGCACAGGCGGTGGCGGGTTTTCAGCATGCGGATCACCGAGGCAGCGCGCGAGGCGCTGTTTTTCACGTACTGCGCCTCATCAAGGATCAGCAGGTGGTAGTAGTGCGCCACCAGCTGAGGCTGGTCGCGCCACAGCAGCGAGTAGGTAGTGATCACCACGTCATACTGTTCAATGCTGTGGTAAAACTCTTTGCGCTGCGGGCCGGTGAGCGCCAGCACACGCAGATCGGGGGCGAAACGCGCGGCTTCGCAGCACCAGTTGTGCACCAGCGTGGTCGGCACCACGATCAGCGCAGGGCGGTCGAGCCGCCCCGCTTCTTTCTCTACCAGCAGGTGCGCCAGCGTCTGAATGGTTTTACCTAACCCCATATCATCCGCCAGTACCCCAGCCAGCTGGTGCTGACGCAGGAACTGCATCCAGTTAACGCCCTGCTGCTGATAGTCGCGCAGCGTGGCCCGCAGCCCGGCAGGGGGCGCCACAGGCTGTACCCCCATATTGCCGTTGAGGCGCTCCGCAAGCTGGTGCACCGCGTTGTCGCCGTCAAATATCCAGCGGCTGCGGTCATCGGCCTGGCTGAGGCGGCCGACATCCCATGCGGCTAATCTCAGCGGCTGTGGGCTTTCACTGTCAAACAGATCGATCAGGTTGCCGACCAGCGGTTTCAGCTGTGCGGCGCGGAACAGCAGGCGCTGGTTGCGCTCGTCGCGCAGCTCAATCTGCTCATCGTCCGGGATCAGGCTGAGATTGCCGGACATCCAGCGACGATCGGCGGCAAACAGACGTGCCAGCAGCGGTTCCAGCCGCACGCGACGGCGGCCGATTTTCATTGCCAGCTCCAGATCGAACCAGCCATCATCGCCCTGTACCGCGCGCCCTTCTATCGCTTCCACCTCGGTGATATTCCAGGTGAAGTCGTCGTCCATACTGACGCGCCAGCCGCGCCTGCGCAGGGCCGGCAGGCCTTTTTTGATAAAGTCGCGCCACAGGGCGGGAGATTCCGGTGCGAAGATCGCTGGCGGCAGCGGCGCCGGAGTGTAGATATGGCCGGCAGGAATGGTCTGCAGCCCGATGCTGGCGATCTGCGCCAGCCACGACTGCTCCTCTTCGGCATGGCGCTGAACGTGGTAACGCTGCCCGGCGCGGTCGGCAAAACTCTCGGCCCGGCTATTGGCCTCCACCCTTACTCCGGCGTAGTCAAAGCTGACCGCGGCGAAGTCGAGGCGCTTCTGGCGATGCCCGTAGTGGCCATAACCGCTGATAAACTTGGCGCGTGACTCCAGCTGCAGGACCGGCACCGGCTCGGCCTGAATCGTCTCAAGCGCCACCGCGATCTTCGGCTGGCGCGGTTGCAGGTTGGCCAGCATCAGCGCCGCCACGTGCTTGCAGTTATTTTTCACCGCGCAGCTGCACTCGCCGCTGGCATGCAGCCTGCCCTGCGGGCGGCTGAAGTGGACGATAACGTTGAAAGGTTCCGCTTTGCGCCCCGGTACTTCGCCGGTCAACAGGGTGTTCTGCCACGCTATATTTTGCACGCTGGCGATCAAATCGCGCGCGCGCGCAACGGTTCGCGCACCGAGCCAGCGAATGACCTGTTTTTCATTATAAGCGACGGACGACATCGGGCAGTATCCCTGAGTAACCAGAGCGGAATGGGGTTCGCTCTACAGCAACCGACAATAGTAGTAACTCCTCAGGGTTTAATGCAACCGCCATGGCACTTCAGGACGGCAAAAAATATCGCAGCACAGTGATGGGCAGCAGGTCACATCAGCTGCCCGCGAGAAATCCGTCGTTGTCATAGGGTCTGATCACCCCCTCAGCCAGCAGATTATGGTAGGGCCTGGAGTTAGCGCTGGCGGGTGAAATGGCGCAATCGCCTTAGGTTCAGCCGACGGTCAGTCTGGCAATAATGTCGTAGGTGGTTAAACCCATTCCGCCGATCATCACCTTGCTGGCCCTGGCAACGTGGCTATATTTACGCAGCTCGTAGGGGCGCCGAATATAGCGCAGTGATTTATTTTTATGCAGGTTACCCGAAACGAAGCGTTGAATACGCAGGTCCTCTTCCGTCGACCGTCGACCGGCTTTGACCGTGTCCGGTCGCGAGAAAAAGATAGTTGGCCTTTATTTTTAAATCATTATCTAACTTGATCTTAACCGTATGGTTTGAAAACGAACTGCCCTGATTTTTTATAACCCTGGTCACGCGCCCACTGATATAAGTCGGGGCCCTGACGTATATTTCCGGCAGCGGCGACGCTTTCGTCACCATACAGGGTGATTTGACAAGCGACGGTGTTAGCCAGAAAGTAGCCGGGCTGGTTCGCTAAGTGCACGCCAAATCCCGCTTCATTTTTATCAATCAGCCATATTTCCATTTGCTTATTGGGACAATAGTCAGGATACAGTGTGACTATTCTTTCCAACAGGCTGATACCTCTCGAACCGGCGCCGATAATAGCGATGCTTATTTTACTCATATTATAACCCCTGTTAGCAGAAGTTTTTTTATTAAATAGCAGCAGCTGAGTTTATTCTGCGCTCAACGTGCCGTATAAAATATCAAAAAAGGCTAAAGTTGACTAATCAGGCTGAATTAAATAAACAGCGTCCTGAACACACTAAAGGTAACGTATTCATCATGGCACCGCATGCTAACCTTTCACGCTCTCAATGATGGATAAAAGGAATATTATTCATGGCGCATAGCGATAAAGAACGGCTTATTCATACTAATATCCGCACCGCCTTTTATGGCGTGCTGCTGCTGGCCCTGGGCGTTGGCATCAGCCGTTTCTTATATACGCCGATGCTGCCGAAAATGCTGGAGGAGAAAATCTTTACTTTTCCCCAGCTGGCGTGGCTGGCGAGTGCCAACTACGGTGGCTACCTGGTCGGCAGCCTGCTGTTTTCATGGAGTGGCTTTCACCGCCCGCGCTCGCAAAATATGGTGTTTATTTTTGCCGTGCTTTCCGTGCTGCTGCTCTTCGCAATGGCGGGGGTAGATCGGGTTAATATGGCGCTGGCGGTGCGCTTTCTGGCGGGGCTGGCCAGTGCCGCACTGATGATTTTTGGCTCAGTCACCGTCCTGCACCACACCAATAATCACTGGGTTACCGCTTCGCTATTTTCCGGCGTTGGCGTGGGCATTCTGCTCGGCAATGAGTACGTCAATTGTGGGATTGCGCTTCAGCTGCATGCCGCCTCGCTGTGGCTTGGCGCGGGCGTAATCGGCCTGATCCTGCTGGTGCTGCTGGTGATTTTATCCCCCACCGCCATCGCCTTCACCCCTGAATCTCAACAGAGACCGAGACGCAAAAACAGCGTGGTGGGCTGGTGGCAGCTGGCAATCGTTTATGGCCTGGCCGGGTTCGGCTACATCATTGTCGCCACCTTCCTGCCGCTGATCTCGCACCAGCTTGCAAATAGTGTTATTTCACAGCATCTGTGGTCGCTGGTCGGGCTGGCGATTATCCCCGGCTGTTTTTTCTGGCTGCTGATGGAGCACTGCTTTGGCATCACCTTGTCACTGATTTTCAATCTGATTTTGCAGGCCATCTGCGTGCTGCTGTCGCTGAACGGCCACTCACCGCTGCTGCTGATCCTCTGCTGTCTCGGCTTTGGATTCACCTTTATGGGCACCACCGCGCTGGTGATGCCGCTGGCAAAAAAACTGCCGGTGCCTGCCGGCATCAATCTGATGGCGCTGGTGACCTTTACCTATGGCATTGGCCAGGTGTGCGGACCGCTGATGGCGGGACTGCTGCAGGGTCAGGGCGACCCGTTGAAAATATCGATTATCGCCGGTGCGGGTGCGCTGTTTATTGCCGCGCTGTTTTGCCTGAAGCGTTCAACGGTTATCTGAGTCGCAGATGAAAATCGCTGCCGACGGGTTCCTTGTGGCAAATCAATAAAACGGCCAATATTCCACGAGAAAACACTACATATAGCGCTTACCATAGCCCTGAAAAACCACATATAGGGGAGGCGCAGTGGCAACTCAGGTGATTAAACGCGACGGATGTCGGGTAAATTTCGATCCGGCACGCATTGCGGCGGCGATCCACGCGGCCGCGCAGGCAGCACAGATAAACGATGAAGATTACTGTACTTCCGTCGCCAGGTTGATTAGCCACCAGCTGATGCAGCGCCCGCAGGTGGATATTGCCGAAGTGCAGCAGGCGGTGGAAAACCAGCTGATGGCCGGACGTTACCCACAGCTGGCGCGCAGCTATATTGAGTATCGCCACGACCGCGATGTTGCGCGTGAACTGCGCGGGCGCCTTAACCATGAGATCCGCGGGCTGATCGAACAGAGTAATCCGGCGCTACTCAATGAAAATGCCAATAAGGATAGCAAGGTGATCCCCACTCAGCGCGATCTGCTGGCCGGGATCGTCGCCAAACACTACGCCCGTCAGCATATGCTGCCGCGTGAGGTGGTCAGCGCCCATGAGCGCGGGGAGATCCACTATCACGATCTCGACTACTCGCCGTTTTTCCCGATGTTTAACTGCATGCTGATCGACCTGCGGGGCATGCTGACGCACGGCTTCAAAATGGGTAACGCCGAGATCGAACCGCCTAAGTCGATCTCCACCGCCACCGCCGTCACCGCGCAGATCATCGCCCAGGTCGCCAGCCATATTTATGGGGGCACCACCATTAACCGTATTGATGAAGTGCTGGCGCCGTTCGTGGATGCCAGCCTGGCTAAACACCGCGCCACCGCCGACGAATGGCAGATTGCCGACGCCGAAGCCTATGCCCGCGCGCGCACCGAAAAAGAGTGCTACGACGCCTTTCAGTCGCTGGAGTATGAGGTCAATACGCTGCACACCGCCAACGGCCAGACGCCGTTTGTCACCTTCGGCTTCGGCCTCGGCACCAGCTGGGCAGCACGCCTGATCCAGCAGTCGATCCTGCGTAACCGCATCGCCGGGCTGGGTAAAAATCACAAAACTGCCGTGTTTCCCAAGCTGGTGTTCGCCATCAAAGCCGGGCTGAACCACCGTCGCGGCGAGCCGAATTACGATATCAAACAGCTGGCGCTGGAGTGCGCCAGTAAACGCATGTACCCCGATATCCTCAATTATGACAAGGTGGTGCAGGTCACCGGTTCGTTTAAAACGCCAATGGGCTGCCGCAGCTTCCTCGGCGTGTATCAGGAGAACGGGGAACAGATCCACGAGGGGCGCAATAATATTGGCGTGATTAGCCTCAACCTGCCGCGCATTGCCCTGGAAGCGGGTGGCGATGAGACACGCTTCTGGGCGCTGCTGGACAAGCGCCTGCTGCTGGCGAAGAAGGCGCTGATGACGCGCATTGCGCGGCTGGAGAACGTGAAAGCGCGGGTTGCGCCAATCCTCTATATGGAGGGCGCCTGCGGGGTGCGCCTGCAGGCCGATGAGCCGGTGGCCGCTATCTTTAAGCACGGCCGGGCTTCAATCTCGCTGGGCTACATCGGCATTCACGAAACGCTAAACGCGCTGAGCGGCGCGGCAATTCATCCCTACGATGATGCGGCACTGCGCGCCAAAGGGCTGGAGATTGTCGCCCGCCTGCGTGCTGCCGTGGATCAGTGGAAGGAGGAGACCGACTACGGCTTCAGCCTGTACAGCACGCCGAGCGAAAACCTGTGCGACCGCTTCTGCCGTCTGGACGCCGCCGAATTTGGCGTGGTGCCGGGCGTCACCGACAAAGGCTACTACACCAACAGCTTCCACCTCGACGTTGAGAAAAAGGTCAATCCGTACGACAAAATCGACTTTGAAGCGGGCTATCCGCCGATCGCCAACGGCGGTTTTATCTGCTACGGCGAGTACCCGAATATCCAGCATAACCTGAAGGCACTGGAGGACGTCTGGGATTACAGCTACAGCCGCGTGCCCTATTACGGCACCAACACTCCGATTGATGAATGCTACGAGTGCGGCTTTACGGGTGAGTTCGCCTGCACCAGCAAAGGCTTCACCTGCCCGAACTGCGGCAATCACGACAGCACGCGGGTGTCCGTAACGCGCCGGGTGTGCGGTTATCTCGGCAGCCCGGACGCCAGGCCGTTCAACGCGGGCAAGCAGGAAGAGGTTAAGCGCCGGGTAAAACACCTGCGCCAGGGCCAGCCCGGATGAATATCCATCAGTATTATCCGGTGGATATCGTTAACGGCCCCGGCACGCGCTGCACGCTGTTCGTTTCCGGCTGCGTGCATCAGTGCCCGGGCTGCTATAACCAAAGCACCTGGCGGCTGAATTCCGGCGTGCCGTTTACTCTGCAGATGGAAGAGCAGCTGATCGCCGACCTTAACGATACGCGCATACCGCGGCAGGGGCTGTCGCTGTCCGGCGGCGATCCGCTGCACCCGGCGAACCTGGCGGATGTCGGGCGGCTGCTGCGCCGCGTCAGGCGCGAATGCGCGGGAAAAGATATCTGGCTGTGGACCGGCTATCGGCTGGACGAACTGAGCGCTCAACAGCAGCGGGTGGTGGCGCAGGTCAATGTGCTGATTGACGGTAAATTTATTCAGGCACTGAAAGACCCGGCGCTGCTGTGGCGCGGCAGCAGCAACCAGGTTGTTCATCAACTGCGGGCAGATTAATAGGTCATACAGGCTGCGTTCAGGATACCGACGCCGGTGGAAACGCCACCCAGGAATAACCCGGCCGCCACGCTGTTGTCTTCGATACGTTGACTGATATCGCGCATAAACAGGCGCACGGCGGTAAAGACGATGAGCTGGATCACCAGCGCCACGGCGCCCCACACCAGATAATCGACCAGATTAATGGAGTTAATCGCTACGCTGGCAAGCGGAATAATATAGCCCAGCAGCGCACCGATAAACCCCCAGGTTGCCGCCAGATTATTCTCTTTAATTAAGCGCCATTCGTTATGCGGCGTAATTCGCGTGTAGATAAACAGAAATATCAGCACCATCGCGATGCTGGTGAGAAAATAGGAGCCGAAAGCGAGGATCAAATACAAGGTAGCCATAGAGTCGTCCTGATTTATGGAGGTGCGGCAAAGAATTATCATAAAGTGCGCTATTCACAAACGCCAGCCGCCTGCGTCTTCTTTACCTTTATTGCCATTCGGAATCGACCTGGTTGATTTTCTGCATGTGTGAACCACACTTATCCCTATCAACCACTCAAGTTCACAGGAGAAAATATGAGCAAGAAGATTGCAGTGTTAATTACCGATGAATTTGAAGATTCGGAGTTCACCTCCCCGGCCAAAGCCTATAAAGAGGCTGGCCACGAAGTGATTACCATTGATACCGAGGCAGGAAAAACCATCACCGGCAAACAGGGTGATGCCAGAGTGAAGATAGACAAATCTATCGATGACGTGCAGCCGGCGGATTTTGACGCCCTGCTGCTCCCGGGTGGTCACTCCCCGGATACGCTGCGCGGTGATGACCGTTTCGTCGCCTTTACTAAAGAGTTTGTCGCGCTGGGCCGACCGGTGTTTGCTATCTGCCACGGACCTCAGCTGCTGATCAGCGCCAACGCCGTACGCGGGCGGCAGATGACCACCGTGAAAGCGATCGTTATCGATCTGAAAAATGCCGGTGCTGACTTCTATGATAAAGAGGTGGTGGTGGATAATGAGCGCCTGGTCACCAGCCGCACGCCGGACGACCTGCCAGCCTTCAATCGTGAATCACTGCGTATTCTTAACGCACTCTAACCCGCTGGCCAGCTGCGGCTGGCCCGCCATCGCTTTACCGATACTCCCCTACGCAGCTGATATGCGCTAAAGTACCCGCAGATTTATCACCCTGAGACAGCCTATGAATTCTGCGGCATCCGGCGACTGGCGGCTCTATATCCTGCGCACCGCCAGCGGCATGCTCTATACCGGGATCACCAATGACGTGCAGCGGCGCTTCGCCCAGCATCAGTGCGGCAAAGGGGCGAAAGCCTTGCGCGGCAAGGGTCCGCTCGAGCTGATGTTTCACTGCGAAGCCGGGGACCGTTCGCTGGCGTCAAAGCTGGAGTATCAGGTGAAGCAGTTAAAACGGCAGGAAAAAATCAGGCTGGTGGAGCACCAGCCCGTGTCATTGGTATTGTGGCTGAACACGCTCAGAGGCGGTTAAACGGCGCCGAATACTCGATGCGCCCTTCTGCACCGCTGAACGCATCCTCCGCCAGCTTATAGACCTGAAACGCCGCTTCGCTGTTCTGCCATTTGCACTGCAGGCCTTGACGCGCTGCCGGTTCAAAGCCATAACGCCCGAAGTATGCCGGGTCGCCCAGCACTACCACCGCGGCATAGCCAAACTCATTCAGCGTATCCAGCCCTTCATAAATCAGCTGTTTGCCCAGCCCCTGCTTACGCACGCTCTCATCCACCGCCAGCGGCGCCAGCCCCACCCACTGACGATCTTCTTCCGCCAGCGTAACCGGGCTGAACGCCGCATAGCCGAGAACCTGGCCTTCATCATCGGTGGCGACGACGCCGAGCGTTAACAAGCCATCTTCCCGCAGCTGCTGCACCAGTTCAGCTTCCGCTGAGGTGGGAAAACAGCGACGCAGCAGGCTGTCGATGCTGGCAGCATCCACTCCAATTTCTGTACGAATTAACATGTTGCACCTACGCGACCCGTAGGGGAAATCGCGCCCTCGTTCAGTCCGGCTTCAACAAAATCAGCCAGTTGCATAAGTCCGATGCGCAACGGCGTCGGCATGGATTCAAGATCGACCGCATCCATCAGGTTTTTCACTTCCAGACCCAGCTCGGTATCTCCTTCGATAATCAGGCGACGCTGGAAAAACAGCGTATCGGGATCCACCCTGCGGGCGGCGATTAACAGCAGATCGTTGGCTTCTGCACGAAACCAGACATCTGCCGTTTCCCGATTGGCTACCTGCAGTCGCCCCTGTTCCAGCGTGACTGACCAACGCAGCCCGAGGTCAGTGACCTCAATCCCTAACCAGCGCCCCTCAAGAAAGTCTAGCTCACCTTCTGCCAGTGCCTGTTGAAACTGCCAGCGTAACAGCGACTGCAGCAACGGCTTCTTCAATGCGAACGGGGTAAACCGCAGCGGGAAACGCAACAATTGCGGCCCCTTACGGACACAGTGGGTGCGTAGCGGGTTCAACACCATTATCACTCCTTACGAATAAATTTCGGCTATTTTGCCATACTGGCAAAACGCGTCAGACGGCTGGATCAACAAAGTGCGCGAACTATAGGGGTTTTATCCAGAGAATCGAACCCCATCAATACGCCAATAGCTGCCTTAAATCAAAATTTGTCGCAGCCTTCCTCACTAAACTCATCGATTCTACTGATAAGTTGGATTCGATTACATGGAACTTCTCTGCCCGGCCGGAAACCTTCCGGCGCTGAAGGCTGCCATTGAAAACGGCGCTGACGCGGTTTACATCGGTCTGAAAGATGAAACCAACGCCCGTCATTTTGCCGGACTGAACTTCACCGATAAACGCCTGCAGGAAGCGGCAAATTATGTGCATCAGCGCAGGCGTAAGCTGCACGTCGCCATTAATACCTTTGCCCATCCTGACGGTTTCAACCGCTGGCAGCGCGCCGTGGATATGGCCGCCCACGCCGGAGCCGATGCTTTAATCCTGGCAGATATCGCCATGCTGGCGTATGCCGCCGAGCGATATCCCCATATTGAGCGTCATGTTTCCGTGCAGGCTTCCGCGACCAATGCCGCCGCGTTGCGCTTTTACCAGCGTAACTTCGATGTGGCACGCGTGGTATTGCCGCGCGTGCTATCGATGCATCAGGTGCGCCAGCTGGCACGCGACACGGCGGTTGCGCTGGAAGTTTTTGCCTTTGGCAGCCTGTGCATCATGGCCGAGGGGCGCTGCTATCTCTCCTCTTATCTCACCGGCGAGTCACCGAATACCGTGGGTGCCTGCTCTCCTGCGCGCTTTGTACGCTGGCAGCAGACGCCTGCCGGGCTGGAGTCGCGCCTGAATGAGGTGCTGATCGACCGTTATGGTGCCGGTGAAAACGCGGGCTATCCTACGCTGTGCAAAGGGCGCTACAAGGTGGCAGAAACGCCTTATCACGCGCTGGAAGAGCCCACCAGCCTGAATACCCTTGCGCTGCTGCCGGCGCTGCTGGCGGCCAATATTGCCTCGGTAAAAATTGAGGGCCGCCAGCGCAGCCCGGCCTACGTTGAACAGGTGACGCGCATCTGGCGCCAGGCCATTGACCGCTGCCAAGCCGACCCGGCCAATTACGCGCCGCAGCCGCAGTGGATGACGGCACTCAGTGCGCTGAGCGAAGGCACGCAGACCACCCTTGGCGCCTATCACCGCCAGTGGCAGTAGGAGATCGGTATGAAATATTCCCTCGGGCCGGTGCTGTGGTACTGGCCGAAAGAGACGCTGCAGGCGTTTTACCAGGCCGCAGCGCACAGTGAGGCAGAGATTATCTACCTTGGCGAATCGGTGTGCAGCAAGCGCCGCAGTACTAAAGCAGCCGACTGGCTGGCGATGGCGAAAGATCTGGCCGCCGCTGGCAAGCAGGTGGTGCTCAGCACCCTGGCGCTGGTGCAGTCACCTTCCGAGCTGACGGAGCTGAAGCGCTATGTGGATAACGGCGAGTTTCTGATTGAGGCGAACGACGTCGGCGCCGTCACCCTGGCCTGCGATGCGGGCGTGCCCTTTGTTGCCGGGCCTGCGCTGAATATCTACAACGCGGTGACGCTGCAGCTGCTGCTGAAAATGGGCATGATGCGCTGGTGCATGCCGGTCGAGCTGTCGCGAGACTGGCTGGCGCAGCTGCTGCTGCAGTGCGACGAACTGGGGATCCGCCGGCAGTTTGAAGTCGAGGTGCTGAGCTATGGCTATCTGCCGCTGGCGTACTCTGCGCGCTGTTTTAGCGCCCGCGCCGAAAACCGCAGTAAGGACGAGTGCCAGACCTGCTGTATTGACTACCCGCACGGGCGGCAGGTGCGCACCCAGGAGGATCAGCCGGTGTTTGTGCTGAACGGTATTCAGACCATGAGCGGCTACTGCTACAACCTGGGTAACGATCTGCTGTCGATGCAGGGGCTGGTGGATATTGTGCGCCTGTCGCCGCAGGGAGATGACACGCTGGCAATGATCGAGCGCTTTCGCGCCAATGAAACCGGCAGGCAGCCGCTGAGCCTGGCGCGATCGGCCGACTGCAACGGCTACTGGCAGCGGGTGGCGGGGCTAGAGTTGGTGGAGTAACTACGCCGTCTGTACGGGCGGGGCATGCCGCCGCCCCTACTCATATTCATGTAGGGGCCGGGCATGCCACCGCCCCTAATCATATTCATGTAGGGGTCGGGCGTGCGCCGCCCCTAATCATATTCATGTAGGGGTCGGGCGTGCGCCGCCCCTAATCATATTCATGTAGGGGTCGGGCATGCCCGACCCACCGTCAATGGCGACGATCGAGGTAGTCGCGCAGCTTTCCGACCCCCATCCCCAGTACCGTATAGACCACCGCCATGATCAGCAGCATCACCACATCTTGACTCACTTCGCTAAGCGGCAGCCCCATCTGATTTACCCCGGCAATCATCCGCGTGCCCCAGGTTGAGGGCAGCATCATCGAAATGCCGCGTACCCAGTCTGGCATCGACTGCACCGGCCACAGCGTGCCGGAAAGGTAGTAGACCGGGGTGGTAATAAACGACAGCGAAAAGTAGATGCGCTCTACCTCACGCAGGCACTCGGTCACCAGCTTCGCCAGGCCCAGCACCGCCAGCTGGAACGGGAACGTCAGCATCAGTAGCTCGGGGATGCTGGCCGTTTGCCGATAGCCCAGTACCCAAGGCCACAGGGCAAACAGCACGATAGAAAGAAACAGCCAGATGGGGATCAGCGCGGAGAGCGTGCCTAGCGTCACCGGCAGGGGTAAGGGCCCCTGGCTGCGCAGCGTCATGCTGACGCGCACGCCGGCAATCAGCAGCGAGTGCTGCAGCAGCATCACCAGCAGGCCGGGAAAGACAATCGCTGCAAAGCTGATCCCCGGGTTAAACACATCGATGGCCTGGCCAATAAATGGCGTCAGCACCACCGTAGCCTGCCGTTCGCTAAAACCCGCCATCATCATCAGCTTGAGATTGTAGCGCCCTAAAACCTGCTGCCAGGCGGCCATGACATCCTGCTGGATCTGACCATTCGCCAGGCGGTTGGTGGCATCTCCGTAGACCGGCAGCGTGACCTCTTTCCCTGCCAACATCTTCTGTTCCATATCCTGCGGCAGAATAATCACCGCAAACAGTTTGCGCAGGCCAAGGTCGCTGAGCGCCTGCGGCAGGCTGCTGTAGGCCACGTTGGTGATTTTCGGCGTAGCATCAAGCTGGCGAGTCAGCATTCTGCTGGCCGGGCTGTGGTCCATATCGATCACCGCAACGGGCAGATCCCAGACGCTGTGATTGAGATACACCGTACTCATCAGGCAGAGCGAACAGAGCAGCATCATCCACATCGGTTTTTGCAGTAGCCCGCTGAGCGTTGTGGTGAAGGCCTGCCACCACAGCCTCACTGCATCTCCTCCGGCGTTGCCAGACGGCGGAACAGGCGTTTACGCACCAATAGCGCCACAGCCAGCGGATAGACCAGCAGCAGCAGGCAGACGCTGGCCACCGGTTTTCCCGGAACGTCGCGCAGGAACAGATCAAACATGGCATACAGCGCGTGGGTGAGCGGCTCCAGATTGGAGATCAGCTGAGCCGGCCACGGCATCGACAGCTCCGGCATTGCCGTGCCGGAAAATGTCAGGGCAATGCTGACCATAATCCCCATCATCATATAGGCGGTGATCGCACTCCCGGTGAAGCTAAATAGCAGGATGCCGAGGCTTTGCGCCGCCATGACGTAGAAGAAAGCCACGCACAGAATATAGAAGGGGTTTCCCACCACCCGCGCGCTGAATACGCCGACCAGCAGGGCGATTTCGCTCACCAGCAGCACCGTGTAGCACAAGGTGTAAGGGGCCAGCTTACCGAGCAGCGCCATAGCAAAATGCCGTTGGTAAATCAGCGGCCGGCTGCGTGCCAGCACGTAGATCATGCAGGTGACGGCGAACAGCTGCACCATATGAATACTGGCGGCGAACTGCTGATAGTAGATATAGCTGCCGCTGGCGTTAAACAGGCTGTCATAAGCCAGCGTTGCGTGGGGTAGCGCTGGCATTGCCCGCCCGGTGGCCGCCGCCAGCACCGGCTGATACTGCGCATTCAGCGTACTGACCAGCCCGGCGAAATCCTGCGTCGAGTAAAAGCCCGCGCCATAAAACAGCGCGTTGTAGTAGAGCGTGACGCGCGGCTGCCGACCCGCCAGCGTATCGGCTTCGAAAAATGGCGGGATCAACAGCACGGCATACGCCTGTGCCTGGCGTAATTTCTCCAGCGCTTGCGGCTCACCGCCGGCATCCTGGCTGACATCGGCATGCGAGCCTGCATTCAGATTGCGTATCAGCGTGCGCGATAGCGTGCTGTGATCCTGATCGACCGCCGCCACCGGCAGATCCATCAGCGATCCCTCGGAGAAATCGCTGGCAATCAGGGCGAACAGCAGCAGCGGAAAACACCAGCCCAGCCAGTGGAACACCGGTTTACGCCAGGCAACGCGGACTTCACGACTGAAGGCGTGGCCAAATGCCCACAGCCCGTCTTTTACGTCTGCCATGACCACAGGGCACTCATTCCCTGACGCAGGCCTTCAACCGGCGTGAGTGGGTAAAGCCGCACCTCAAAGGTTTTGAGGTCAAAATCCCCGGTGGCGCGCGTGGCGCGTTTGGTCGCGTAGTCGCCGAGCGGCGCGATATAGCGCACCTCCGCCTCGATCACCCGATTATTCAGCGCCGGGACGCGAATGCGTATTTTATCGCCCTTGCGCACGTGAGCGAGAATGTCCTCGCGCAGATTAAATGTGAACCAGGCGGTGGGCAGCTCGATCAGCGTCAGCAGCGGGCTGCCTGCATTAAGTAATTCCCCGCGCTCAGCCGGGATTGGCCCTACCTCCCCCGCTACCGGGGCATGCACCACCAGTTCATCGCTCTGGGCTTTAATCTCCAGCAGGTTCTGCTCTGCCTGGCGCAGCTGTGCCAGATAGGCTTCACGCTGCTCGATGCGATCGCCATTTACCCCCTGATCGAGATTAGCCCGCGCCGCCTGCACCTGCTGCCAGGCACCGTCGCGCGCCTGGCGGGCATTATCCAGCTGTTCGGCGGAGATATAGCCCTTCTGCGCCACGCTCAGATCGCGCTGCCAGGTGGACTGGGCATCACGCCAGGTCGCCTGAGCCTGTTGCAGCAATGCTTTCAGGTTACGAACCGTTTCTTCACGGGTGCCGTTCAGGGAGAGGTCTAACGTCGCCTGCGCCTGGTCACGCGCCGCTTCGGCAGCCTTAAGCTGGGCAATCAGTTCGGGGGCATCCAGCACGATGAGAGACTGCCCGGCGCTGACATCGTCGCCGCGCCGTACCCGCTTCTCCACCACGCGCCCTTTCGCTTTTGAGGAGACGATCACTTCGGTGGCATCGACTTCTCCCTGCAACAGCAGGTCGTGATTATGCGCGCGGATAAGGACGGCCAGAGCGATGCCTGAAATGATAATCAGCAGGGTAAAAAAGGCTCTTTTTTTCATCGAAAAGCCCCTGAAATCAGTCGCTTCAGGGCGTTACTGAGGCAAAGCATTGCAATATCCTTCGCAAAGAAAGTCCAGGTTATCAGCAATATACTCGCTCGCCGGTGGCGATTTTTGTTGTTTAACCACTTTGCGGCGCGGCCGGGGGAGGGAAACCGAGTAAATAATGCGGTTTAATTATGCTGGCAGTTAGGTAATACTTTATTTAACTAGCAGCCTAATTAATCGCCGAACGTTTTAGCAAAAGTGCTGCGAACGGACAATTACAGCGGCAGAAGATCCCGTAGCCTGTAATTTTGCACATGGCGCACTCCCGGCCGTTAGACAAAGTGAGCAACTATGCCTGATAAGAAAAATGTACCGTTGTCGGTACTCGACCTTGCCCCGATCCCGCAGGGACGTTCTCCTCGCGATGCCTTCCACGCTTCACTCGCGCTGGCACAGCAGTCAGAGAAACTCGGTTTTCACCGCTACTGGCTGGCCGAACACCATAATATGACCGGGATCGCCAGCGCCGCCACCTCGGTACTGATCGGCTATCTGGCGGCCAATACCGATACGCTGCGCTTAGGCTCTGGCGGCGTGATGCTGCCCAACCATGCGCCGCTGGTGATTGCCGAGCAGTTCGGCACGCTGGAGTCGCTCTATCCCGGCCGTATCGATCTGGGGCTTGGCCGTGCGCCGGGTTCAGACCAGCGCACCATGATGGCCCTGCGCCGCCATATGGCCGGCCACGTCGACAATTTTCCGGCCGATGTCGCTGAGCTGATCCGCTGGTTCGATGCGCCCGAAGACGAGCCCGCGCCGCCGGTGCAGCCCGTTCCCGGTACCGGACTGAAAATTCCGGTCTGGCTGCTCGGCTCCAGCCTGTATAGCGCGCAGCTCTCGGCTCAGATGGGGCTGCCGTTTGCCTTTGCCTCCCACTTTGCTCCTGAAATGCTGATGCAGGCGCTGCACCTCTACCGCGAGAACTTCAAGCCGTCAGAACGGCTGGCTAAACCGTATGCCATGGTATGCGTCAACGTGGTAGCGGCCGACAGCGAGCGTGATGCGCGCTTCCTGTTTACCTCCATGCAGCAGCAGTTCATCAATTTGCGCCGCGGCAAACCCGGCCCGCTGCCGGCTCCGGTAGAAAACATGGATAACCTGTGGTCGCCGTCCGAACAGTATGGCGTTCAGCAGGCGTTGAGCATGTCGGTGGTCGGTGATAAAGAGAAGGTACGTCACGGCCTTGCGGCGCTGATGCGCGAAACGCAGGCGGATGAGATTATGGTGAATGGCCAGATCTTTGACAGCCAGGCGCGGCTCTACTCTTTCGAGCTGGCGATGCAGGCGCGTAATTCACTTTAGTGATTAGTGAATAAAGGTCGAGGCATGCCTCGACCCTACGTAAACTGCAGGCATAAAAAAACCAGCCCGAAGGCTGGTTTTATATTTTGCGTCAGTGATTATGCATCACGACGACGAGTTGGCGCTGCGCCAGTGTCTTCACGACGTGGGCCGCGTGATGGGCCGCCTGGGCGACGCTCACCGCTACGCTCGTTGCTGAAGCGACGACCGCCTTCTGCACCACGACCACCTTCACGACCTGCACCAGCGCCGAAGCCACCGCGTGCCGGGCCGCCTGGACGACGTTCGCCGCCACGGTCGTTGCTGCGTGGAACCGCATCACCAATCAGCTGCATGTTCATCGGCTTGTTCAGAATACGCGTGCGGGTGAAATGCGACAGCACATCGCCCGGCATGCCTTTCGGCAGCTCGATGGTAGAGTGCGTACCGAACAGCTTGATGTTACCAATGTAGCGGCTGCTGATGTCGCCTTCGTTAGCGATAGCGCCAACGATATGACGCACTTCAACACCGTCATCACGGCCAACTTCAATACGGTAAACTTCCATATCGCCAACGTCACGACGTTCACGGCGTGGACGGTCACCGGCAGCTTCGCTACGTGGTTCACGTGGGCCACGCTCTGGACGGTCACCACGACCGCCTTCACGACGCTCGTCACGGTCACGGAACTGGCTGCGTGGGCGCTGTGGCGCATCAGCAGGCACGATCAGTGGACGTTCGCCCTGAGCCATTTTCAGCAGTGCTGCGGCCAGCGTTTCAATATCCAGCTCATCTTCCGGCTGCATTTTAGCCAGCAGTGCGCGGTACTGTTCCAGATCGCTGCTTTCCAGCTGCTGCTGAACTTTAGCGGCGAACTTAGCCAGACGACGCTCACCCAGCAGTTCTGCGTTAGGCAGTTCAACTTCTGGAATAGTCAGCTTCATGGTGCGTTCAATGTTACGCAGCAGACGACGCTCGCGGTTCTCAACGAACAGCAGCGCGCGGCCAGCACGACCAGCACGACCGGTACGGCCGATGCGGTGCACGTAAGATTCGGCATCCATAGGGATATCGTAGTTAACAACCAGGCTGATACGCTCAACGTCCAGACCACGTGCCGCAACGTCGGTCGCGATCAGGATGTCCAGACGACCATCTTTCAGGCGCTCCAGCGTCTGCTCACGCAGTGCCTGGTTCATGTCACCGTTCAGTGCAGCACTGTTGTAACCGCTACGCTCCAGCGCTTCGGCCACTTCCAGCGTGGCGTTTTTCGTACGCACGAAGATGATAGCAGCATCAAAATCTTCAGCTTCCAGGAATCGGGTCAGTGCATCAGTTTTACGGCCGTAGGCAGTCCAGTAGCTCTGGCTGATGTCCGGGCGCGTAGTCATGCTTGACTGAATACGCACTTCCTGAGGATCTTTCATGAAGCGTTTAGTAATACGACGAATCGCTTCTGGCATGGTAGCCGAGAACAGCGCGGTCTGATGACCTTCTGGGATCTGCGCCATGATGGTTTCAACGTCTTCGATGAAGCCCATACGCAGCATTTCATCAGCTTCGTCCAGCACCAGGCCGCGCAGGTTAGACAGATCTAACGTGCCGCGCTTCAGGTGGTCAAGCAGACGGCCAGGGGTACCCACAACAACCTGTGGTCCCTGACGCAGTGCGCGCAGCTGCACGTCGTAACGCTGGCCGCCGTACAGGGCAACCACGTTCAGGCCACGCATGTGTTTCGCGAATTCGGTCATGGCTTCAGCAACCTGAACCGCCAGTTCGCGGGTCGGTGCCAGCACCAGAATCTGTGGTGCTTTAACAGTTGGGTCAATGTTATGCAGCAGCGGCAGAGAGAAAGCCGCCGTTTTTCCGCTACCGGTCTGTGCCATACCCAGCACGTCACGGCCCGCCAGCAGATGAGGAATACACTCAAGCTGGATTGGGGAAGGCTTCACGTAGCCCATACCGTTCAGTGATTCAAGGATGTCGGCGTTCAGGCCAAGGTCAGCAAAAGTAGTTTGGATATCAGTCATGTAGTACACGTGCCTCGTAGATTGCGGCGGCCAGTCTACATAACTCGTCGTGAAAATTTTCAGTCATTTTCATCAAAAAGTGTGAACCGGCTCAAATTAGTGGTTTCGACGAACAAAAAGGCCCTCATCCGCTAAGATGATGACTTTTCGAAAATTCGGGCAATAAAAGTTCGTCAGCTATTGCTGGTCAGATTCTGATAAATCGTCTTGTGTCTGGCCGAGTAGCGCCAGCTCCAACAATGCATATCGATGCTCAACAAAGTTGTGAACGTTGTTGGCGACCGTCAGCTTGAACAACGCTTCTGCGTTGTCCTTCTCCCCCAGACTTAGGTAGTACTTACCTAAATAGAAGTTGGTTTCACTGAGATGTTCAGCGAGCGAGGTGTTATCCGTTGCGTCTGCCTGGAGCCTTTCCATCAGCGTTTTTTCACTGATGTCACCCAGGTAGAACTCGACAATATTCCATCCCCATTGGTCCTTAACCGCTTTGTCGTAACGCTGTTTCAGCGAAACTTTGGCCTGGTCTGCGTTGATCTCACGTTCTGTGAGATACAGCCACAGGCTGCGGAAGGGATCGTTAGGATCGTCTTGATAAAACGCCAGCAGATCATCTTGCGCCAGTTTAAATCTTCCGCCGTAATACAGGGCGATACCACGATTTAAACGCGCATAATTGTAAGTTGGATCAAGCTCAAGTACAGAATCGAACGCTTCATAGGCAGCATCAAAATTGCCTGCCTGCGTTAAATAAATGCCTAAGTAATTGAATACTTCAGGCATATCGGGTCTGATAGACAGCGCTTGTGAAAAATCATTCCGCGCCAGTGCTCTCAAACCCAAACTATCATACAACACTCCGCGCTCATATAACAGCTGTGCGCGTTCATCATCGGTCAATGACCGACTGGCAAGTATTTGTTCCATGCGAGCGAGAATGACTTCCTGTTGCAGCGTAGGCTGCAAAGGGACTGCCAAAACTTCGTTCTTACGCCAATCGGTGTTGCTGCATCCTGCCAGCGTTAAAGCTGTCGCAACAATACACCAGCGCAAAAATGGCTTCATTTCCCACTCCTGAAAACAAACATTGGGATGCACATCCTGTCATCCGCCTGCCATGCACAAGGCCATCCCGCCCTCGCGTTCAAACAATTCCCCGCACCGGCTGGCGCGGGGAACTCAATGGTGATGCGCTTATTCTGCTTCAGGCGTTGCCGCTGACGCTTCTGGAGCTGCTTCAGGCTGAGCCTGCTCGCTGGCTTCTTTGATGCTCAGGCGTACACGGCCCTGACGGTCAACTTCCAACACTTTTACTGGAACTTCCTGACCCATCGCCAGATAGTCAGTCACTTTTTCTACGCGCTTGTCAGCGATCTGAGAAATGTGTACCAGACCTTCTTTACCGCCACCGATTGCGACGAAGGCACCGAAGTCAACGATGCGGGTCACTTTACCGTTGTAGATACGGCCTACTTCGATTTCTGCGGTGATCTCTTCGATACGACGAATCGCGAACTTCGCTTTGTCGCCGTCGGTTGCTGCGATTTTCACAGTACCGTCATCTTCGATTTCGATGGTAGTGCCAGTCTCTTCTGTCAGCGCACGGATAACCGAGCCACCTTTACCGATTACGTCTTTGATCTTATCAACGCTGATCTTGATGGTGTGGATGCGTGGAGCAAACTGAGAGATGTCGCCACGCGGCGTGCTGATAGCCTGTTCCATCACGCTGAGGATGTGCAGACGCGCGCCCTTAGCCTGGTTCAGTGCTTCATGCATGATTTCGCGGGTGATACCTTCAATTTTGATGTCCATCTGCAGCGCGGTGATACCTTCACGGCTACCGGCTACTTTGAAGTCCATGTCGCCGAGGTGATCTTCGTCGCCGAGGATATCGGACAGTACAACAAAGTTGTTTTCGTCTTTGACCAGGCCCATCGCGATACCGGCTACGGCAGCTTTGATTGGTACGCCTGCATCCATCAGTGCCAGAGAAGCACCGCAAACAGACGCCATTGAAGACGAGCCGTTTGATTCAGTGATTTCAGACACGACACGCACGGTGTATGGGAACGCATCGCCTTTAGGCATCACTGCCAGCACGCCGCGTTTCGCCAGACGACCGTGACCAATTTCACGACGCTTCGGTGAACCAACCATGCCGGTTTCGCCGACAGAGTATGGAGGGAAGTTGTAGTGGAACAGGAAGTTGTCGGTACGCTCGCCCATCAGCTCATCAAGGTTCTGCGCATCACGGGCAGTACCCAGAGTTGCCGTCACCAGCGCCTGAGTTTCACCACGGGTGAACAGCGCAGAGCCGTGAGTACGTGGCAGTACGCCAGTGCGCACGTCCAGACCACGGATCATGTCTTTTTCGCGACCGTCGATGCGTGGCTCACCGCGCAGGATGCGGCTACGAACCACATTTTTTTCCAGCGTGTGAAGGATGTCGCTGATTTCGCCAGCGTCCAGCGCTTCGTCTTCAGCCAGCAGTGCAGCGGTGGTTTCAGATTTGATCACGTCAACCTGAGCGTAACGCTCCTGTTTTTCGGTGATGCGGTAAGCATCGCTCAGGCGAGATTCCGCCAGTGCAGCGATACGACCATGTAAAGCTTCGTTTACAGCTTCTGGCTGCCAGTCCCAACGAGGTTTACCGGCAACGGCGACCAGTTCGTTGATGGTGTCGATAACGATCTGCTGCTGCTCGTGGCCAAACACCACTGCGCCCAGCATCTGGTCTTCGCTCAACAGCTCAGCTTCAGATTCCACCATCAGAACAGCGGCTTTAGTACCTGCAACCACCAGGTCCAGCTTGCTCTCTTTCAGCTCATCGGTAGTTGGGTTCAGTACGTACTGGTCGTTCAGGTAACCGACGCGCGCAGCACCGATTGGACCGTTGAACGGCAGGCCAGACAGCGCCAGCGCTGCAGAAGCACCGATCAGGGCAACGATATCCGGGTTAACCTGTGGGTTAACGGAAACCACGGTCGCGATAACCTGTACTTCGTTGACGAAACCTTCCGGGAACAGTGGGCGCAGCGGGCGGTCAATCAGACGTGAAGTCAGGGTCTCGCCTTCGCTTGGGCGGCCTTCACGACGGAAGAAGCTGCCTGGGATACGACCAGCAGCGTAAGTACGCTCCTGATAGTTAACGGTCAGCGGGAAGAAATCCTGACCTGGTTTTGCATTTTTACGGCCTACAACAGTTACGAACACCGCAGTGTCGTCCATGCTTACCATGACAGCAGCTGTTGCCTGGCGAGCCATCATACCGGTCTCAATAGTGACGGTATGCTGACCATACTGGAATTTTTTAACGATCGGATTCAGCAAAATTATTTCCTTAACATCAGGGCGGGTAGTTTTTTATACCGGCCGTGGATTTCCGATCTTCATTTTTGCATCCTCGCGACTAATGACAACCCTAATCCCCAATGGGACAAAGCCTCTCATTAGCCGCGCGAACCTCTGCAACTGAAGATCACACCCAGCAACAATACAATAGTTTGCGCATAATTGCTGCCGCTTGCGTGAAAAAAGGGGCCATAAAGGCCCCTTCCAGCGAATCTCGCACAGGTTGTCCGGTTTCCCCACTTTTCTGCCAGATTGCTCTGATAGCGTGGCGGGACAACCCGTAAGACTTAGCGACGCAGACCCAGACGCTCGATCAGGCTGGTGTAGCGTGCAACGTCTTTACGCTTCAGGTAATCCAGCAGCTTACGACGCTGAGATACCATGCGCAGCAGGCCACGACGGCTGTGGTGGTCTTTCTTGTGCTCAGAGAAGTGACCCTGCAGATGGTTAATCTGTGCGGTCAGCAGAGCAACCTGAACTTCGGTAGAACCACTGTCGTTTGCGCCGCGACCGAAATCAGCAACGATTTGTGCTTTAGATTCAACACTTAGAGACATGATACAACTCCAAATTAAAAGATAAATGTACAGGCGCCGATCTCTAATTCAGCAACCCAGTGTAAAGCCGCGCCATTCTACTCTGCGCGCCACTTAATCGCAAATGGCTAGTCGGAATATTCTACAACCAGGCGGCGCGGTGCCACGCGTCCATCGTCAGCAATTTCTGCCATGCCGATAAACTTGTGCTCGTCACCCTCAGTCACGCGAACCAGCCCGCTGGCCGGCGCGCCTGCTGCCTGAACCGGCATGCCCTGCTTGAAGTAAGCGGCAACCGAGCTCAGCAGGTTAACCACCGGGTATTCCGCCGCCGGGCTGTCCATCGGCATCAGCAGTGCATCCAGCAGCTCCGCCGGGGCTTTCTCCTGACGATGAGCCTCTTCCGCCAGCTCCTGCAACTGTTCCAGCGTCACCATCTTTTCAATGGGATAGGTGGCAACCTGTAAGCGGCGCAGATAGGTCACGTGTGCACCACAGCCCAGCTTCTCGCCGAGATCGTCGATAATGGTGCGGATGTAGGTGCCTTTCGACACGTGAATTTCCAACTCCAGCTCATCCCCTTCATGGCGGATAAACAGCAGCTCGTAAACCACGATACGGCGTGATTCACGCGGCACTTCAATGCCTTCTCGCGCATATTCATACAGCTTGCGCCCCTGGTACTTCAGGGCCGAATACATCGACGGCACCTGCTGGGTCTCACCACGGAAACTCTCCAGCGCCTGCTCCAGCATATCAGCGCTGAAGGTAACCGGACGCTCGCTGACCACGATGCCATCGGCATCAGATGTATCCGTGCGCTGCCCGAGGCGGGCAATCACCCGGTAACGCTTGTCGGACTCCAGCAGATACTGGGAAAACTTAGTCGCTTCCCCAAGGCAGATCGGCAGCATGCCGGTTGCCAGCGGATCCAGCGCACCGGTATGACCGGCACGGTTGGCGTTATACAGGCGTTTGACTTTCTGCAGCGCGTCGTTGGAGGACAATCCGCTAGATTTATCCAGCAACAGTACGCCGTGAATATCGCGACCGCGACGACGAGGACGACTCATTACTCTGCTTTGCCTTCTTGCTCTTCATCTTCTGCCGGGCCACGGCGCTCTTCATCGTTTCTGACGACGTTGGTCACCAGGTTCGACATACGCATCCCTTCAACCAGCGAGTTATCGTAGAAGAAGGTCAGCTCTGGCACGATGCGCAGGCGCATCGCTTTGCCCAGCAGGGTACGGATGTAGCCTGAGGCATCGCCCAGCGCACGCAGGCCAGCTTTGATTGCCGCTTCATCTTTGTCGTTGAGGAAGGTCACGAACACTTTGGCATAGGCCAGGTCGCGTGATACATCAACGCCAGAAACCGTCACCATCATGCCGAGGCGCGGATCTTTAATCTCGCGCTGCAGGATCATTGCGATCTCCTTTTGCAGCTCCTGTGAAACACGCTGCGGGCGACCGAATTCTTTCGCCATAATTATTCTCTCCAAATAATTTGGGAGGCCAGAAGCCTCCCAAATACAGTCAATTATGAAAAGTGACTATTAATCAATGGTACGCTGGATTTCGATAATTTCGAAGACTTCGATCATATCGCCAACACGCACATCGTTGTAGTTCTTCACGCCGATACCACATTCCATGCCGTTACGGACTTCGTTAACGTCATCTTTGAAGCGGCGCAGAGATTCCAGCTCGCCTTCGTAGATAACCACGTTGTCACGCAGTACGCGGATTGGGTTGTGACGTTTGATGTTACCTTCAGTCACCATACAACCGGCGATAGCACCAAATTTCGGTGATTTGAACACATCACGTACCGCAGCCAGACCAATGATCTGCTGTTTGTACTCAGGTGCCAGCATACCGCTCATCGCTGCTTTCACTTCGTCAATCAGATTATAGATGACGGAGTAGTAACGCAGATCCAGGCTTTCAGAATCAATCACGCGGCGCGCAGAAGCATCGGCACGAACGTTGAAGCCAACCAGGATTGCGTTAGACGCAGCGGCCAGAGTGGCGTCGGTTTCAGTGATACCGCCCACGCCAGAACCGATGATTTTCACTTTCACTTCATCAGTAGAAAGCTTCATCAGGGACTCGGAGATCGCTTCGACAGAACCCTGTACGTCAGCTTTCAGCACGATGTTCAGCTCGGAAACTTCGCCTTCGGTCATGTTAGCAAACATGTTTTCCAGCTTAGATTTCTGCTGACGCGCCAGCTTAACTTCACGGAATTTGCCCTGACGATACAGCGCAACTTCACGGGCTTTCTTCTCGTCACGTACCACGGTCGCTTCATCGCCCGCTGCCGGAACACCGGACAGGCCGAGGATCTCAACCGGGATAGATGGACCCGCAGTCATCACTTCGCGGCCCAGCTCGTCACGCATCGCACGCACACGGCCATACTCGAAGCCGCACAGTACGATATCGCCTTTGTTCAGCGTACCTTCACGTACCAGCACGGTAGCAACCGGACCACGACCTTTATCCAGGAAGGATTCGATAACCACACCGCTTGCCATACCCTGGCGAACTGCGCTCAGCTCCAGAACTTCAGCCTGCAGCAGGATAACGTTCAGCAGGTCGTCGATACCGGTACCGGCTTTTGCAGAAACGTTGACGAACATGTTCTCGCCGCCCCACTCTTCCGGGATGATCCCGTACTGAGTCAGTTCGTTTTTAACACGATCCGGATCGGCTTCTGGCTTATCGCACTTGTTCACTGCAACGACAACCGGCACTTTGGCCGCTTTGGCGTGCTGAATAGCTTCGATAGTCTGTGGCATCACGCCATCGTCTGCTGCAACAACCAGGATAACGATATCCGTTGCCTGAGCACCACGTGCACGCATTGAAGTAAACGCTGCGTGGCCCGGGGTATCCAGGAAGGTCACCATACCGTTGTCGGTTTCAACGTGGTATGCACCGATGTGCTGAGTAATGCCGCCCGCTTCGCCAGAGGCGACTTTGGTCGAACGGATATAGTCCAGCAGAGAGGTTTTACCATGGTCAACGTGACCCATGATGGTGACAACCGGCGCACGGGATTCGTGAACGGCATCGGTATCACGATCGCTCATTACCGCTTCTTCCAGCTCATTCTCGCGGCGCAGCGTCACTTTGTGACCCATCTCTTCCGCGACCAGCTGGGCAGTTTCCTGATCGATAACCTGGTTGATGGTCGCCATTGCGCCCATTTTCATCATCGCTTTGATGACCTGGGAACCTTTGACTGCCATCTTGTTAGCCAGCTCAGCTACGGTAACAGTTTCGCCGATAATGACGTCACGGTTAACCGCCTGAACAGGCTTGTTGAAGCTCTGCTGCAGGGTGCTTGGCTTACGCTTGCCGCCTTTACCGCCGCGAACCTGCGCACGCGCTTCTTCACGGTCAGTTTTCGCTTCAGAATGCTTGTTGCCTTTCTTGCGAACCGGGGCTTTGGCTGGGCGTACCGCAGTGCGAGTGCGACGGTCACCTTCAACCTGAGCGTCGTTTTCGTCTTCTGCAGCACGGGCGTGAGTTGAAGTGGTGACGTGGTAATCAGAGGTGTCTTCAACCTCTTTAACTTGCGCCCACTCTTCACCTCGTTCGGCCGCCATTTTGCGAGCTTCTTCGGCTACGCGCTTCGCTTCTTCTTCGATCTTGCGATGCGCTTCTTCTTCAGCTTTACGCTTCAGTTCTGCCGCTTCCGCTTCACGGCGGGCTTTGTCGGACTGGGAAGCCCGGGTGGTATCGTCGGTATGTTGATTGCTCACTTTATCTTTTTCCGCTGCTTCACGTTTGGCTTTATCAGCTGCCTCACGCTTGGCCTGCTCCTCGGCTTCACGCTTCGCTTTGTCTTGAGCTGCGCGCTGGGCTTGTTCTTCAGCCTCGCGACGAGCCAGTTCTTCCGCTTCACGCTCTGCCTGGGCTTCTGCTTCTGCCTGTTCAGCATCAGCCGGATCGCCTTTTACATAAGTGCGTTTTTTGCGGACTTCGATTTGCACCGACTTACTTTTGCCCCCGGTGCCTGGAACACTTAATGTGCTGCGCGTCTTGCGCTGCAAAGTCAGCTTACCAGATCCGCCGCCATGATCGCGATTCAGATGGGTAAGTAATGTCTCTTTCTCGTGCTGGGTAACAGAGTCGGTTTCAGACTTTTGGATCCCTGCATCAGCAAATTGCTGTACCAGGCGTTCTACCGGTGTCTGAATCTCTGCGGCCAGCGATTTTACGGTTACATCTGTCGTCATGCTGTTCCTTCCTGCTACAGTTTATTACGCGTCGTCGCCGAACCAGCAGATATTTCGTGCAGCCATAATCAGCTCACCAGCCCGCTCATCGCTCAGGCCATCAATATCTGACAGGTCGTCAACACCCTGCTCGGCAAGATCTTCCAGCGTGCAAACGCCTTTTGCCGCCAGCTTAAAGGCCATCTCACGCTCCAGACCTTCCAGACCTAACAGGTCATCCGCCGGTTTGGTATCGCCGAGGCTCTCTTCTTTTGCCAGTGCCAGGGTGGTCAACGCGTTTTTAGCCCGGTCGCGCAACGCTTCTACCGTGTCTTCATCCAGACCGTCGATTTCCAACAGCTCGTTGATTGGCACGTAAGCCAACTCTTCGAGAGAGGAGAAGCCCTCTTCTACCAGTACGGTAGCAAAGTCTTCATCGATATCGAGGTGTTTGGTGAAGACATCAATGGCAGCATGAGCTTCAGCCTGATGCTTAGCCTGCAGGTCGTCGACCGTCATCACGTTCAGATCCCAGCCACTCAGCTGAGAAGCCAGACGCACGTTTTGGCCATTACGGCCGATCGCCTGAGCCAGATTTCCGGCTTCTACAGCGATATCCATGGTGTGATTATCTTCATCCACCACGATAGAGGCGACATCCGCAGGGGCCATTGCGTTGATCACGAACTGCGCAGGATTATCATCCCACAGCACGATATCAATACGCTCGCCACCCAGTTCACTGGATACCGCCTGAACACGCGCACCACGCATACCTACGCAGGCGCCGACCGGGTCGATACGCTTGTCGTTGGTTTTCACGGCGATCTTAGCTCGGGAGCCTGGATCGCGCGCAGCGGCTTTAATTTCTAACACTTCTTCAGCAATTTCCGGCACTTCAATGCGGAATAGTTCGATCAGCATTTCCGGTTTGGAACGGCTAACGAACAGCTGAGCACCACGCGCTTCAGGGCGCACGGCGTAAAGTACGCCACGGATACGGTCACCCGGGCGGAAGTTTTCACGTGGCAGCATATCTTCACGAATGATCACGGCTTCCGCGTTGGTGTTAGAACCATCGTTTGGACGCACTTCAAGCGAGATATTGTCGCGGTTTACTTTCTTCACCACGCCGGTGATGATTTCGCCTTCCTGCTCACGGAACTGATCAACCACCATCGCACGCTCTGCTTCGCGCACTTTCTGCACGATAACCTGCTTGGCAGTTTGCGTGGTGATACGGTCAAAGGTCACAGACTCAATCTGATCTTCAACGAAGCCACCGAGTCCGAGAGTTTCATCTTCGAACTGTGCCGCATCCAGCGTAATTTCGCGGGTAGGCATGGTGACTTCATCAACAATCAGCCAACGGCGGAAGGTATCGAAATCGCCACTTTTGCGATCGATGCTGACGCGAACGTCAATTTCCTGCTCGTATTTTTTCTTGGTGGCTGTGGCCAGCGCGCTCTCCAGCGCTTCGAAAATCTTCTCGCGTGGGAGGGACTTCTCATTAGAGACCGCTTCTACAACAGCTAAGATTTCTTTGTTCATCCTGGTATGCCTCAATCCGGACTTTTAAAAGTGGGGAACCAGGTTCGCCTTCTGGATGTTGCTCAGCGCGAACACTTCGTCGTTACCCTCAACGGCAACAGTGATCATCTCACCTTCCACAGATTTGATGATGCCCTGCCATTTGCGTCGGTTCTGAACCGCCATACGCAGAACCAGGCTCACTTCTTCGCCAGTAAATCGTACGTAATGCTCTGCGGTAAACATTGGACGGTCAAGGCCAGGCGAGGAGACTTCGAGGTTGTAAGCCACGGTGATCGGGTCTTCGACGTCAAATACCGCACTGACCTGGTGGCTCACATCAGCACAATCATCAACATTGATGCCATCTTCACTATCAATATAGATGCGCAAGGTGGATGTGCGACCGCGTACAAACTCAATACCAACCAGTTCGTAGCCTAGCGCTTCTACCGGTGCTGAGATCAGCTCTGTTAATTTTTGCTCTAATGTGGACAATCCCACCCCCAAGACGTAAAAAAAGGGCCTATAGCCCAGTGATGCTGCTTCCTGATAACAAAAAACCCCGAAAATTCGGGGCTTAATGTCACTGGACCCTGTAAACCGCCAAAGGCGGCTCGGCACAGTCCAAAAGAATTTTTTTCAAAATCGCTGCAGTGCGCCATTAAGTAGTGCAAACAGTATATTTGAAAAAGAACTCTAAGGGAAAGTGGTTGCGGGGGCCGGATTTGAACCGACGACCTTCGGGTTATGAGCCCGACGAGCTACCAGGCTGCTCCACCCCGCGTCCGAATACTACGCAAAACTTGCATAAATTGCAAGCACAACTGAGATTTGGTACCGAGGACGGGACTTGAACCCGTAAGCCCATGCGGGCACTACCACCTCAAGGTAGCGTGTCTACCAATTCCACCACCACGGCACTAAAGAGGCGACTTTTTTATTTCTGTCGCGTCGAAACGGTTACTGCTTACTGCTTACTGCGGGATATCGTTGCCCGGCGCTGCCGGTTTAGCTGGCGTAGTCTGTTGGGACTGCGCTGGCTGGGTCAGATTTTCCCACTCGCTTCCTTTCTGAGTTTTGTTGCTGTTGATGTTACCCAGAACCAGACTGATAATGAAGAACAGGGTCGCCAGCACTGCAGTCATACGGGTCATGAAGTTACCAGAACCGTTAGAACCGAACAGCGTACCAGAAGCGCCTGCACCAAATGATGCTCCCATATCAGCGCCTTTACCTTGCTGCAGCATGATCAGACCTACAAGGCCCAGCGCTACAATAAGGAAAACAACTAAAAGAGCTTCGTACATAATCAACCTTGTTCCTTGCGCGTTAACCGCACATCAAAAGCTTCAAACCAGTTAGTCTTGATAAGCAGGTAACAACCTACCTATGAAGCGGGTGTGAATACTAACCAAAGGCGCCCGCACGTGCAAGAGCAATTTCATAGGCTGCTGCTGAGTGCGGAAAAAATCAGCAAAGCGCTCTATTTACGTGCGAACGAGGGAGAAACAGTGCAAATCATCAGCACGGGGCGACCGGAAAAAAGGTCGCCCCCTGGATAAATCGGTTGCGGCGTTAAACCGCTTTTACCGCATCGGCAATGCGGTGCGCCAGCGCGGTGACCTGCGCTTCGTCCTCGCCTTCCACCATCACGCGGATCAGCGGTTCGGTGCCGGATTTACGTAGCAGCACGCGGCCACGGCCTTTCAGCTCGGCCTCCACTTCTGCCGTGACGGCTTTCACCGTGGCATCTTCCAGAGGATCGTGGCTACCGCTAAAGCGTACATTGACCAGAATCTGCGGCAGCAGTTTCATGCCGCTGCACAGGTCATGCAGGCTCATATGGTTACGCACCATCGCGGTCAGCACCTGCAGGCCGGCCACAATACCGTCACCGGTGGTGGTTTTGTCCAGCAGAATGACGTGCCCGGAATTTTCAGCGCCAAGACGCCAGCCCTTCTCTTTCAGCTTCTCCAGTACGTAACGGTCGCCGACCTTGGCACGCGCAAACGGAATACCAAGCTGCTTCAGCGCCAGCTCCAGGCCCATATTGCTCATCAGCGTACCCACCACGCCGCCGCGCAGCTGGCCCTGACGCAGACCTTCGCGCGCGATCAGATAGAGGATCTGGTCGCCATCCACTTTTTGACCAAGGTGGTCAACCATCATGATGCGGTCGCCGTCACCGTCGTAGGCCAGACCCACGTCAGCTTTCTCTGCCAGCACCCGCTCCTGCAACAGACGCAGGTCGGTCGCACCGCACTCTTTGTTAATGTTCATGCCGTCCGGCTGCACGCCGATAGCAATCACCGTCGCACCCAGTTCACGCAGCACGTTAGGGGCGATGTGATAGGTGGCACCGTTAGCGCAGTCGACCACAATTTTCAGGCCGTTCAGGCTCAGTTCGCTCGGGAAAGTCCCTTTGCAGAACTCAATGTAGCGCCCGGCAGCATCGACAATACGACTGGCTCGACCCAGCGCGGCGGACTCGACGCAGGTGATCGGCTTTTCCATCTCGGCTTCAATCGCCTCTTCCACGTCGTCCGGCAGCTTGGTGCCCTCGGTGGAGAAGAATTTAATGCCGTTATCGTCGAACGGGTTATGCGAGGCGGAAATCACAATCCCAGCCTCAGCACGGAAAGTACGGGTCAGATAAGCAACCGCAGGGGTCGGCATCGGGCCGGTAAATGCCGCAGAGAGTCCGGCTGCGGCAAGGCCTGCTTCCAGCGCGGATTCCAGCATGTAGCCAGAAATACGCGTGTCTTTACCAATGATGATTTTCTTCGAGCCGTGGCGCGCCAGCACCTTGCCTGCAGCAAAACCCAATTTCAGCACAAAATCAGGCGTGATTGGCGATTCACCCACTTTGCCGCGGATGCCGTCGGTACCAAAATACTTGCGGTTACTCATAGTGTTATTCTTCCCTTGCGGACTGTGTAGCTTCGACGACGCGCATCGCTTCTACGGTTTCTTTCACATCGTGTACGCGCAAAATATGGGCGCCCTGCATTGCCGCAATCACCGCGCAGGCCAGGCTGCCGGTCAGGCGCTGCGAAGGGCCTACATTGAGTAACTGTCCAATCATACTTTTGCGCGACATGCCGACTAACAGTGGCAGCCCAAAGCGATGATAATCGGCCAGATGCGCCAGTAACTGATAGTTGTGCGACAGATTCTTACCGAAACCGAAACCCGGGTCGAGTAGCAACTGCGATTTTTTGATCCCGGCCGCTTCGCAACGGGCGATATGTTCAACAAAGAACTGATCCACATCGCGCAAAACATTATGGTATTGCGGCGACTGCTGCATGGTTTTCGGCTCCCCCTGCATATGCATCAGGCACACCGGCAGCCCGGTCTCTACCGCCGCGGCCAGCGCGCCCGGCTCCTGCAGAGAGCGGATATCGTTGATGATATGGGCGCCAACGCGCGCCGATTCGCGGATCACCTCGGGCTTCGACGTATCCACAGAGATCCACACTTCAAAGCGCTGAGCGATAGCCTCAACCACCGGAATAACACGCTCCAGCTCCTGCTCCACGCTAACGTCAGCAGCGCCCGGGCGGGTTGATTCCCCCCCCACATCAATAATGGTCGCACCGGCGTTGATCATCTCATTGGCATGGGTCAGTGCCTGAATCAATTCGTTATGTTTGCCGCCATCAGAAAAAGAGTCGGGGGTGACGTTCAGAATCCCCATAACGTGAGGATGAGAAAGGTCGAGCACGGAATCTCTGGCGTACAGCTTCATGACGAATGGTCTCCGGTTAACAAGTCTATATCCGTCATACTTGAAGCTGCATCTGTGTTGGCTGCGTTTGCTCGCCTTGATGCAGTTCCAATTATTTGGGATATAAAAAAACCCCGGTCAGCGCCGGGGTTTCGATTATAACAGCTTACTGCGGCAAAATTACTTGTCGCCGAACTGCTCGGACATGGTGTTGCCTGGGTTTGGCGTACGCGGTTCATCGACCGGACGCGGCGCCTTAGGCGTGCCGTTATTGTCTGAGCTGTTGCTGCTACCAGAGTCTTCCCAACCCGCTGGCGGACGCACTTCGCGGCGTGCCATCAGGTCGTCGATCTGTGGAGCATCAATGGTTTCATACTTCATCAGCGCGTCTTTCATCGCGTGAAGGATGTCCATGTTCTCACCAAGCAGGACACGGGCACGCTTGTAGTTCACTTCTACCAGTGACTTAACTTCCTGGTCGATGATACGCGCGGTTTCGTCAGACATATGCTTAGCTTTCGCCACGGATCGGCCGAGGAACACCTCGCCATCTTCTTCTGCATACAGCAACGGACCGAGTTTCTCAGAGAAGCCCCACTGCGTAACCATGTTACGTGCGATCGAAGTAGCGACTTTGATGTCGTTCGACGCGCCGGTAGAAACATGTTCCACACCGTAGATAATCTCTTCCGCCAGACGGCCGCCGTACAGGGTGGAGATCTGACTTTCCAGTTTCTGACGGCTGGCGCTGATGGCGTCGCCTTCAGGCAGGAAGAAGGTCACACCCAGAGCGCGTCCACGTGGAATAATCGTCACTTTATGTACCGGGTCATGCTCAGGAACCAGAACGGCCGATGATGGCATGGCCTGCTTCGTGATACGCGGTAGACTCTTTCTGTGCTTCGGTCATCACCATGGAGCGACGTTCCGCACCCATCATGATTTTGTCTTTGGCTTTTTCAAACTCTACCATCGACACCACACGCTTGTTACCACGTGCCGCGAACAGAGCAGCTTCGTTGACCAGGTTAGCCAGGTCAGCACCGGAGAAGCCAGGCGTACCGCGCGCAATGATTGCCGCATCGATATCCGTCGCCAGCGGTACACGGCGCATATGCACTTTCAGGATCTGCTCACGTCCGCGAACATCCGGCAGACCAACGACAACCTGACGGTCAAAACGGCCCGGACGCAGCAGCGCAGGGTCGAGTACGTCAGGACGGTTAGTTGCGGCGATAACGATGATGCCTTCATTGCCTTCGAAGCCGTCCATCTCAACCAGCATCTGGTTCAACGTCTGCTCACGCTCATCGTGACCACCACCTAAACCGGCACCGCGCTGACGGCCAACGGCATCGATCTCATCGATAAAGATGATGCACGGCGCGGCTTTCTTAGCCTGTTCGAACATGTCGCGCACACGAGATGCACCCACACCAACAAACATTTCAACGAAGTCAGAACCGGAAATGGTAAAGAAAGGCACTTTTGCTTCACCGGCAATCGCTTTTGCCAGCAGGGTTTTACCGGTACCCGGAGGACCGACCATCAGCACGCCTTTCGGAATTTTACCGCCGAGTTTCTGGAAGCGGCTTGGCTCGCGCAGGTATTCAACCAGCTCGCTCACTTCCTCTTTGGCTTCGTCACAACCGGCAACATCGCCAAAGGTTGTTTTGATTTGATCTTCTGTCAGCATGCGGGCCTTGCTCTTGCCGAAGGACATCGCGCCCTTTCCGCCGCCGCCCTGCATCTGACGCATAAAGAAGATCCAGACACCGATAAGAAGCAGCATAGGGAACCAGGAAATGAAGATTGAAGCCAGCAGGCTCGGCTCTTCTGGTGGTTCACCCACTACTTTTACATTTTTAGTCAACAGGTTATCGAGTAACTTGGGGTCGTTGACGGGGATGTAGGTCGTATATCGATTACTGTCTTTTTTGGTTACGTTAATCTCACGCCCGTTAATACGTGCCTCGCGGACCTGATCCTGGTTCACTTCAGACAGGAAGGTTGAATAATCAACCCTACGGCCATTCGACTCGCTGGGCCCAAAGCTCTGGAATACAGACATCAGCACGACTGCGATGACTAACCAAAGAATTAGGTTTTTCGCCATGTCACTCAAGGGATTAACCTCATATTACAACTGTGTTAACAGACAGCGTAGGGTACTATATATCCGTCATATCTGGAATCGCTGTGATCCCGGCTATTAGGGTTATAGTTTGCGCCCTGTCGCTACAATGTACACTTCACGCGAACGAGAGCGTGAAGCGTCCGGCTTACGAATTTTTACTTTCGTAAACAGGGAGCGAATTTCCCGCAGGTATTCTTCAAAGCCATCTCCCTGAAACACTTTCACTAAAAAACTGCCGCCAGGTGCCAGAACATCACGGCACATCTCTAACGCCAGCTCACATAAATACATCGAGCGGGGAATATCAACTGCAGGGGTACCCGTCATGTTTGGTGCCATATCTGACATCACAACCTGAACTTTGGTATCCCCTACGCGATCCAGCAGGGCTTTCAATACCAGTTCATCACGAAAATCGCCCTGAAGGAAATCGACACCAACGATGGGATCCATTGGCAGGATATCACAGGCGATGACGCGACCCTTTGACCCAATCTGCGTTACCACATATTGCGACCAGCCGCCTGGCGCCGCGCCGAGGTCAACCACGGTCATACCAGGTTTGAAAAGCTTGTCGCCTTGCTGTATTTCATCAAGTTTAAACCAGGCGCGCGAGCGCAACCCTTTTTTCTGTGCCTGAAGCACATATTTATCGCTAAAGTGTTCCTGTAGCCAGCGGCTGGAACTGGCCGAACGCTTTTTACCAGTCATACAATTTCCAACTATGATTCGTTGTTCGCGATAAATAAACCGCGCAAATCAGCTCTGCCGATTTGGTGATACACCAGAGATGGCGGTAGAATGACCCGTTTTCAATCCCAATGTAAGTAAAAAATACGATGAATCTGAGTACCAAACAAAAACAGCACCTGAAAGGCCTGGCCCATCCTCTGAAGCCCGTTGTCATGCTGGGCAACAATGGTTTGACCGAAGGGGTGCTGGCCGAGATCGAACAAGCACTTGAGCACCATGAACTTATCAAGGTGAAAATCGCCACAGAAGATCGTGAGACGAAAGCCCTGGTAGTGGAAGCTATCGTGCGCGAAACACGTGCAGTTAACGTGCAGGTCATCGGCAAGACGCTGGTGCTGTACCGTCCAACGAAGGAACGCAAGATCTCCATTCCGCGCTGAGGAGTCGGCCGTTTTTCGTCACGGCCCGTCCATACTAAGCTCAGGTCTGGAGAAAGTGCCATGCTCCTGATTCTGATAAAAGGCCGCGATGCGGCCTTTTTCTTATCTTTACAAAACCTTCAGAGAATAATTAAAGATACTCTACTTTCAGAATTTCGTATTCCACATCGCCGCCGGGGGTTTTGACAATGGTCACGTCATCAACGACTTTACCAATCAAACCGCGCGCCATCGGTGAGTTCACTGAAATCAGGTTCTTTTTAAAATCGGCTTCATCATCGCCCACAATGCGGTAGGTCGACTCTTCGTCCGTTTCGACATTTAGCACGGTGACGGTGGTGCCAAAAATCACGCGGCCGTTCGCATTGCCGGCCATTTTTGTGACATCGATCACCTGAGCATTGGAAAGCTTGGCTTCGATTTCCTGAATACGGCCTTCACAGAACCCCTGCTCCTCACGGGCAGCGTGGTATTCCGCATTTTCTTTTAAGTCGCCGTGTTCCCTTGCATCCGCAATTGAGGCAATAATTCTTGGGCGTTTTACGGTTTTCAGCTCTTCCAGCTCTTCGCGCAATTTTTCCGCGCCCTTTAACGTCATCGGAATCTGATTCATCTCAATACCTCGTAAAATCTGTCCTGTTCAATGTGTCGTCGTCCTGACGCATGGCATGCAGGAAAGGCGTCCCGCGGCGCTTATTACTGATTTAAAACGAAAGAAGCCTGACCCGGAGCAGTTTCCAGGGTCTGGCTTATTTTGCAATTTGATACGTATTTTACCCCAGAGTTCCTCAAGGGTCATCGTTTACTTTCCACCACGATGCACCGTAGTATGACAGCATCACCTGTCAGTTACCGCGAGATTATGCGATTTTCACGAATTGTCACCGGCATTAGCTGCGCATTTATGCTGCAAGCGCAGGCAGCCCCCGTCGAAGACTACACCCAATACTTACCCGACGGCGCGAACCTGGCGCTGATTGTGCAGAAAATTGGCGCTGCGTCGCCCTCGATTGATTATCACAGCCAGCAGATGGCGCTGCCGGCCAGTACCATGAAAGTGATCACCGCGCTGGCGGCACTGTTACAGCTTGGTCCTGATTACCGTTTTCACACCCAGCTCGAAAGCAAAGGCAGCCTGAGCGGCGATACGCTGCGTGGCGATCTCGTAGCACGCTTCGGCGGTGACCCGACGCTGACGCGTCAGGACCTGCGCAATATGGTGGCGGCGCTGAAGAAACAGGGCGTGCAGCATATTGATGGCAACCTGGTGATAGACACCTCGGTGTTCGCCAGCCACGACAAAGCCCCCGGCTGGCCGTGGAATGATATGACCCAGTGCTTTAGTGCTCCGCCTGGCGCCGCTATCGTTGACCGTAACTGCTTCTCGGTGTCGCTGTACAGCGCGCCGAATCCGGGAGAAAAAGCCTTTATCCGCGTGGCTTCCTGGTATCCGGTCAATATGTTCAGCGAAGTGCGCACTCTGGCAAAAGGGTCACCGGATGCGCAGTATTGCGAGCTGGACGTGGTCCCCGGTGAGCTGAACCGCTTTACGCTCACCGGCTGCCTGACGCAGCGCAGTGAGCCGCTGCCGCTGGCGTTCGCGATACAGGATGGAGCGAGCTATGCGGGTGCTATCCTCAAATCCGAACTTCAGAGCGCCGGTATCGACTATACCGGGCATCTGGTGCGCCAGACGCAGGTGACGCAACCCGGTACCGTACTGGCCGCGACGCAGTCGGCTCCGCTGCACGATCTGCTGAAGATCATGCTGAAAAAATCCGACAATATGATCGCTGATACGGTGTTCCGCACCATCGGTCATGAGCGCTTCGGCGTGCCGGGCACATGGCGAGCAGGCTCGGATGCCGTACGTCAGATCCTGCGTCAGAAAGCCAATATCGATCTCGGTAACAGCATTCAGGTCGACGGTTCCGGCCTGTCGCGCCACGATCTGATTTCGCCTGCGACAATGATGCAGGTGCTGCAGTACATTGCGCAGAACGATCAGCAGCTAAACTATATTTCTATGCTGCCGCTGGCGGGTTATGACGGAACCTTACGCTATCGCGGCGGTCTTCATGAAGCCGGAGTGGATGGTAAAGTGTCCGCCAAAACGGGTTCGTTGCAGGGTGTTTATAACCTTGCCGGCTTTATGACCACCGCCAGCGGACAGCGCGTGGCTTTTGTCCAGTATCTGTCTGGTTACGCCGTACCACCTGAGGATCAGCGGCAGCGCCGTATCCCGCTGGTGCGCTTCGAAAGCCGTCTGTATAAAGACGTTTATCAGAACAACTGAGCCGATGAAAATACTGATCGTTGAAGATGATGTGCTGCTGCAGGAAGGGTTATCCCTCGCCCTGACCGGTGAGGGGTATGCGGTTGACTGTGCCGCCAACGCCCGCGAAGCAGTGGCCTTGCTGCAAAGCGGTCAGTACAGCTTAATCGTACTCGATCTTGGCCTGCCCGACCGGGACGGAGCCGACCTGCTGCGCCAGTGGCGCAAAGAGCAGATTGACCTACCGGTGCTGATCCTCACCGCCCGTGATGCGTTAGAAGATCGCGTCGACGGGCTGGATGCCGGAGCCGATGACTACCTGATCAAGCCGTTTGCGCTGGTTGAGCTGAAAGCGCGCGCCCGTGCACTGATTCGCCGCTACCAGGGTAAGAGCGATAACCTGCTGCAGCATGGTGACATTGCGCTCAATCTCTCCTCTCAGCAGGTGGGGGTTGAGGGCCAGCCGATCGAAGTGACACCAAAAGAGTTTGCGCTGCTGACCCGGCTATTAATGCGCATCGGCCAGACCGTGCATCGCGAAACCTTACAGCAGGATCTCTACAGCTGGCAGGATGATACCGGCTCCAACACCCTTGAAGTTCACATTCACAATCTGCGCCGCAAGCTGGGTAAGGATCGGATCAGAACGGTACGCGGCGTCGGTTATCGCCTGGAAGCGCGTGAATGAACAGTATGCGTCGGCGTTTGCTGATCATGCTGGCGCTGATCCTGCTCAGCTGCCAGCTGATGAGTGCATTATGGTTGTGGCATGAGAGCCGCGAGCAGATCACCTTTCTGGTTAACGAAACGCTCTCTGCTCATTCCCGCAACGACCAGGTAGAGAATGAGATCCGCGAAGCGATTGCCTCGCTGCTGCTCCCCTCTCTGGTGATGGTGTGCTTCACGCTGCTGCTCTCCTTCTGGGCCATCAGCTGGATCATCCGCCCGCTGCGTTCGCTGCAAAAAAGCCTCACCGCCCGCTCTGCCGATAATCTCACCCCGCTGCCGCTGCATTCCGAAATGGATGAAATTGTCGCAGTTACCGGCTCGCTGAATCAGCTGCTGGGCCGCCTGGATCACCAACTCCAGCAAGAGAGATTATTCACCGCCGACGCGGCGCATGAACTGCGTACCCCGCTGGCGGGCCTGCGTCTGCATCTGGAACTGCTGGAGCAGGAAGGGGTAAAAAAAGGGCCAATGCTGGTTGAGCGCATCGATCAGCTGATGCACGTTATCGAACAGCTATTGATGCTGTCGCGCGCGGGCCACGCGCTGGCCAGCGGGCATTATCAGACGGTATCGTGGCAGGAGATCGTTGAACCCTTGCGCGAAGAGATTAATGAACTGCTGGCCCTGCGTCAGCAGCGGCTGATCGTCAGGGGCGATCTGATGCTGTCGGTACAGGGCGACGCGGTGCTGCTGCGTTTGATGCTGCGCAACCTGTTAGAAAATGCCTCGCGCTACAGCCCACAGGACAGCACAATTACATTGAATATCACTGCCAGCAATGATGGCAGTGAAATCACCGTCTGCGATGAAGGCCCCGGCATCGAAGAAAGCGCAGTGCGCGAAGTGGTAAAAGCCTTCCGCCGGATGGACCAGCGCTACGGTGGCAGCGGCCTCGGGCTGAATATCGTCCAGCGCATTATCCAGATTCACCACGGCAATTTTGACCTGGCCAACCGCAGCGACCGCCAGGGATTGATCGCCACCTGCTGGCTCCCTTACCAACTGGGTTAGTCGCCGCTTCCGCTTCCTTTCCCCAGTGGATAAAAACGCCTGCGTCAGTGGGATCGGCTGTGCTGCATCTCTCGCCTGACCACCGCGATTATCGGTTAGCACCATGTAAAACGGGACGCCAGTGGCGTCCCGTTTTTTTTAGCGTGGATTAACGCTGATAGACCGTTTCGACACCTTCTTCGTCGTCTTCGTCCCAGTCGTCATCCCAGTCATCGTCTTCTTCAACTTCTGGCTGTGCTTCTTCCAGCTGCTGACGATGGTAGTCATCCCACATGAATTCCACTTTCTCTGGCTGCTTCGCTTCCAGTTCTGCTTCTTTCGGGTTGGCGTTGATAAAGGACATCAGGTCCCAGCACAGCGCATTGACGCCCACGCGGTTCGCCGCGGAGATCAGGTAATACTTCTCGGTCCAGCCCAGCGCGTCTGCAATCGCTTTAGCACGCGCCTGCGCCTCTTCCTCATCCAGCAGGTCAACTTTGTTGAACACCAGCCAGCGTGGCTTATTGAACAGCTTGTCGCTGTATTTTTCCAGCTCGCCGAGGATGATGCGCGCATTCTCAACCGGGTCGCTTTCGTCAATCGGCGCCAGATCGATAGTGTGCAGCAGAACGCGGCAGCGCTCGAGGTGCTTCAGGAAGCGAATACCCAGGCCAGCACCATCCGATGCGCCTTCGATCAGCCCTGGAATATCGGCCACCACGAAGCTCTGCTCGCTGTCCATGCGCACCACGCCGAGGCTTGGCACCAGGGTGGTGAACGGGTAATCGGCCACTTTTGGCTTCGCGGCAGAAACCGCGCGAATAAAGGTCGATTTACCGGCGTTTGGCAGGCCCAGCATACCGACGTCGGCCAGCAGCATCAGCTCCAGCTGCAGGTCGCGCTTTTCGCCCGGGGTACCCATTGTTTTCTGACGTGGCGTACGGTTTACGGAGGATTTGAAGCGGGTGTTACCCAGACCGTGCCAGCCGCCCTTCGCTACCATCATCTGCTGCTGATGGTGAGTCATATCACCCAGCGTTTCACCGGTACCCTGGTCGATAATACGCGTGCCGACCGGCACTTTGATCAGGATATCGTTGCCGCGTTTACCGGTACAGTCACGGCTCTGGCCGTTCTGCCCGCGCTCGGCACGGAAGGATTTCTCAAAACGGTAGTCAATCAGGGTGTTGAGGTTTTCATCAGCCTGCATATAGACATCGCCGCCGTCACCACCATCACCCCCGTCTGGACCACCACGCGGAATATATTTCTCACGACGGAAGCTGACGCAGCCATTGCCGCCGTCGCCCGCTACTACCAGAATCGTCGCTTCATCAACAAACTTCATTTTACTTCTCCGTCACTCATTCGCCCGGGCTCACTGCCTGCTGGCAGCGGGTCGGGATTGCTCCGCCGTGGCCATAAGCGATGACCAATTGCGGAAAACATGGCGCCTGACACCACGACGATTGCTCCAACAAACCCTAAGGTATTGAGTTGCGGAATGGCAAAAAAGTCGGGCCAGCCAAGCGATAAAAATTCTGAAAACAGCAGGGTAAATAAGGGCGTCAGCGTCACGATTGCGCTGACCTGTGCCGCCTGCCAGCGTGCATAGGCTTCCGCCAGCGCGCCATAACCCACCAGGGTATTGAGCGCGCAAAATAACAGACAGCCTAACTGCCAGCCGTCCAGCTGCCACAACAGCTCCAACCGAGCCATCGGCAACAGCGCCACTGCACATAAAGTGTACAGCAAAAACAGGATTTGTTGCGAGCCCAGAACGGCGCAGCAAAATTTTCTGCGTCACGCCGTAGACTACCCACACCATGGCCGCGCTGACACCGAGGATCACACCCCAGGTGTAATCCGTCAGGCGCGTGAAGATCTCAATCAGGCTGGTGTTAAAGAACATCACCAGTCCGCATAACAGCATCACCCCACCGACGATCTGGCTGCCACGCATCCTCTCTTTCAGGATGAATACGCTGGCGAGCATCATGCCCGGCGGTGCCAGTTGGGCAATCACCTGGGAGGCGGTAGGGCTGAGATACTGCAACGAAGAACCAAACAGCACGAAGTTGCCCATCAGACCCGCGGTGGCAATTAACACCCAGACCAGCCAGCGCGGGTGACGAAAGAAGTCACGCGGCGGCAGTTGGCGTTTCAGCGCTAAAATTGCGCCCAGGCCTGCTGCTGCAAGGAGAAAACGGTAGAGCACCACCGTGGCGGGATCCATCACCACCAGCACCTGTTTCATCGCAATAGGCAACGAGCCCCAGCTCATTGCAGTGACCAGCGCGAGAGCGGTCCCTATCCCTGCCTGCTGCTTACTGACTGACATCGGTGTTCCCTGGCAGAATGTAAAAAGCCCCGCAGTCTAGTGCGGGGCTTTTCTTTTCGTCGTCGCATAGAGCGGCATTTGCCACTCTGCGGCACGAAAACCTAATTACTCAGCAACGATGCTGATGTATTTACGGTTGTTCGGGCCTTTAACTTCGAATTTGACCTGGCCGTCTGCAGTTGCAAACAGAGTGTGGTCACGGCCGCAGCCAACGTTGGTGCCCGCGTGGAATTTGGTGCCACGCTGACGAACGATGATGCTACCAGCCAGAACAGTTTCGCCGCCGAAACGTTTTACGCCCAGGCGTTTTGCGTTGGAGTCACGACCGTTACGAGTCGAACCACCAGCTTTCTTGTGTGCCATTTGTCAGATCTCCTATTAAGCGCTGATGCCAGTGATCTTCACATCAGTGAACCACTGACGGTGACCCTGCTGCTTACGGTAATGTTTACGACGACGGAACTTAACAATCTTGATTTTGTCGCCACGACCGTGAGCAACGATTTCCGCTTTAACCAGGCCACCAGAAACTAATGGTGCGCCGATCTGAACGTCTTCGCCGTTAGCAATCATCAGAACCTGGTCGAATTCAACAACTTCGCCGGTTGCGATGTCCAGCTTTTCCAGGCGAACGGTCTGACCTTCGCTTACTCGGTGTTGTTTACCACCACTTTGGAAAACCGCGTACATATAAACTCCGCTCTCGCGCTTGCCTTCTTTGATTTCGGGCTGCGCTATAAATATTCACAATAGGGCGCGAATTCTACGCAACTTCCTCACTAAAGACAAGTGCCTGTTACGCTGTATTGCAGAAAAAAAACGCAACATGAATGGAGACGTTTCACCGCCGCGTTTTTGCAGTACAATCTGTCATACATTTCATGCCACAGGCACGGGTTAAGGCGCTTATCATAGCAGCGAACTGAGCGATAGCTGAAAAGACTGATGAACTTAGAACAGATAAACGAACTCACCGCGCAAGATATGGCGGACGTCAATGCGACAATACTCGACCAGCTGAACTCCGATGTATCCCTTATCAACCAGCTGGGCTACTACATTATCAGCGGCGGAGGGAAACGCATCCGCCCAATGATCGCCGTGCTGGCTGCACGCGCGGTGAATGATTACTCCGGTAAGCAGCATATTACCGTTGCAGCTCTGATCGAATTTATTCACACCGCGACGCTGCTGCACGACGACGTCGTCGACGAATCCGACATGCGGCGCGGCAAAGCCACCGCCAATGCGGCATTTGGCAATGCCGCCAGCGTGCTGGTCGGCGACTTCATCTATACCCGCGCTTTCCAGATGATGACCAGCCTGGGTTCACTCAGGGTGCTGGCACTGATGTCGGAAGCGGTGAACGTGATTGCGGAAGGGGAAGTGTTACAGCTGATGAACTGTAACGACCCGGATATCACCGAAGAGAGCTACATGCGGGTGATCTACAGCAAAACCGCACGCCTGTTCGAAGCGGCGGCGCAATCCTCGGCAATCCTCGCCGGTGCCACAACGGCACAGGAACAGGCGCTGCAGGATTATGGCCGCTATATCGGCACCGCTTTCCAGCTGATCGACGATCTTCTCGATTACAGTGCCGATGGCAAAACTCTGGGGAAAAACGTCGGTGATGACCTGAGCGAAGGCAAGCCTACGCTGCCGCTGCTGCACGCGATGCGTAACGGCAACCCGGAGCAGGCTGCGATGATCCGCTCGGCGATTGAAGAGGGTAACGGGCGTCATTTACTGGAACCCGTTCTGGAAACCATGCGTGAATGTGGTTCGCTGGAATGGACCCGCGACGCCGCAGAGAAAGAAGCCGATAAGGCGATCGCTGCGCTGAATGTCTTACCGGAATCACCGTGGCGTAGTGCGCTGGAAGCGCTGGCGCATATGTCAGTACAGCGCGAATTCTAATCCCGACTCTGCTTTAACAGCGCGGCCTGCCGCGCTTTTTTTATCTCAACAATCTGGCTATCTTGCCCGACAGCTCCGCCCGCCCTCTCATCTTTCTGCAACACCCTCACGCCATTACCTGCACTTTTGCGTAGTACTACGCAAAAAATGTTTTAGTCGCGCATTTTACTGGAAATAAACGGAAATTATTTGCTATAAAGCACCTGTTATATCCAAAAGTGCCCAAGGAGGGTAAGCACGTGAGACACACTCAGCAAGACTGGCACCCCGCCGATATTATTGCCGCGCTGCGTAAAAAAGGCACCACGCTGGCTGCACAATCCCGACAGGCTGGCTTAAGCTCATCGACACTCGCCAACACCCTGTGCCGCCCGTGGCCGAAAGGCGAATGGTTGATTGCTGATGCGCTGAATATTCATCCATCGGAGATCTGGCCCAGCCGCTACTACGATCCGCACACCCACCGGCTGCTCGATCGTAAACAGCGGATCCGCAAGTAAAAAAAAAGGGCCGGTATTCTCTACCGACCCTGCTTCCTGCTGCGCGCAAAGATTACTCTTCGCTGCTGCCGCTTACGCGCTGGATGTTCGCCCCAAGAGCGGCCAGCTTGTCTTCAATGTGCTCATAACCACGATCGATGTGGTAAATACGATCCACAATGGTGGTGCCTTCTGCGATACAGCCCGCCAGAACCAGGCTGGCGGAAGCACGCAGATCGGTAGCCATAACCTGGGCACCGGACAGTTTTTCCACCCCGTGGCAGATCAGCGTGTTGCTTTCGATCTCGCCGTGCGCGCCCATGCGTACCAGCTCTGGCACGTGCATAAAGCGGTTCTCGAAGATGGTTTCGGTAATCACACCGGTCCCTTCCGCGACCAGGTTCAGCAGGCTGAACTGGGCCTGCATATCGGTTGGGAAGCCCGGATGCGGCGCGGTGCGCAGATTGACGGCCTTAGGACGCTTACCGTGCATATCCAGGCTGATCCAGTCTTCACCGGTTTCGATATCGGCACCCGCTTCACGCAGCTTAGCCAGTACGGCATCCAGAGTGTCAGGCTGTGCCGCACGGCACACCACTTTACCGCCGGAGATCGCCGCAGCGACCAGGAAGGTGCCGGTTTCAATACGGTCAGGCAGTACGCGGTACACGCCGCCGCCCAGGCGCTGCACGCCTTCAATGGTGATGCGGTCGCTGCCTGCGCCGGTGATTTTCGCCCCCAGCGTGTTCAGGAAGTTAGCGGTATCAACGATTTCCGGCTCGCGGGCCGCATTCTCAATCACGGTGGTGCCGGTTGCCAGCGTGGCCGCACTCATAATGGTCACGGTCGCGCCAACGCTGACCTTATCCATCACGATATGCGCGCCTTTCAGGCGGCCATCAACCGAGGCTTTCACGTAGCCCTCTTCCAGCTTAATCGTGGCGCCGAGCTGCTCCAGGCCGGTGATATGCAGGTCAACCGGGCGCGCACCGATAGCGCAGCCGCCGGGCAGTGAAACCTGCCCCTGGCCAAAACGCGCCACCAGCGGACCGAGCGCCCAGATAGAAGCGCGCATGGTTTTCACCAGATCGTAAGGCGCACAGTAAATGTTGACCTCACTGGCATCCAGATGCACGGAACCATTACGTTCTGCTTTCATACCCAGCTGGCTGAGCAGCTTCATGGTGGTATCGATGTCCTTCAGCTTCGGGACATTCTGAATCTCTACCGGCTCTTCAGCCAGCAAAGCAGCGAACAGGATCGGCAATGCGGCGTTTTTGGCCCCGGAAATAGTGACTTCACCACTCAGACGGGTCGGACCCTGTACACGAAATTTATCCATTGCAACTGCTCTCTGTTGTCAGCTAAAAATCTGCCGCCAGCGCCTCACCACGTTACGCGTGGCAAACTCTGGCAGCTTAAAAACCGTTTAACTTACGGTCACGCGCCCACTCTTCAGGGGTATAAGTCTTGATGGAAACCGCATGCATGCGGTTATCCGCGATGTACTCCATCAGCGGAGCATAGACAGTCTGCTGTTTCTTAACGCGGCTCAGTTCACCAAACAGTTCACCCACGGCAATCACCTGGAAATGGCTGCCATCTCCGGTTACGTGGACTTCCTGCAGCGGTAGCGCGCTCATCAGCACGGATTGAATTTCACTCGTTTCCATGATGCTCTTAAATTCACTTGATAATAAACAGGCACACATCTTAGTGGAATCTGCCCGACTCTTAAACAAGCAAAAAATGCCTGCGCTTTGAGAAAAAGCCTAAATGAGAACAGATAACACTCCCGGCGCGTAAAGAAGAAGGGAGCGACAATGCGCTCCCTTGGGTAAAAACGAGTAAACTCAACGCGTTCCACGGCTACTGCTGCCGGACTAACGCGCCCAGTGCCTTACTCGCCTTCGGCAATAATTTTCTGCAGGTTGTAGAGGGTGATCAGCGAACGCAGTTTATCCGTGATCCCGGTAAAACGCGGCGCTTTGCCACGCGCTAGCACGATCTGCCGCAGATGGACCAGCAGGGCCAGGCCACCGGAGTCCACGCGCTGCAGGCCCGCAACGTCGATAATCTCAACCCGGCCCATCACCTCAGCACGCTGCTGCCAAAGCGGCAGCAGCGTTTCACGTTCCAGCTCGCCGGCAAGAGTTAGCCGGTCGTCCTCGACCTGCCAGCGCAGTTGCCCGTCCATTACTGCTTCTTGTCCAGCGTGATAGGCTCATTTGCTGCCGACTTCAGGCGCGCGGTCAGGCCGTCGATGCCCTGCTGACGCAGCACGCCGCTCCACTCATTCTGCTTGGTGCTAATCATACTCACGCCTTCAGCGATCATATCAAACGCCTGCCAGTTTCCGCTGACGCTGTTTTTACGCCACTGGAAGTCCAGGCGCACCGGTGGTCGGCCGTTCGGGTCGATGATGGTGACGCGGATAGCGATAATGTTTGCATCACCCAGCGGCTGCTCCGGGGCGATCTGATAAGTCTGGCCGTTATACATCGCCAGCGCCTGGCCGTATGCCTGGGTCAGATAGTCGCTGAAAGCCGCAAAATAGGCTTCACGCTGTGCCGGGGTGGCTTCTTTGTAGTAGCGGCCCAGCACCAGCGCTCCCGCATATTTCACCTGCACATACGGCAGCAGCTCTTCACGCACGACCTGCCGCAGATAGTTAGGATCCTGCTTGATTTTAGGCTGTTCGTTTTTCAGGCGGTCAAAGGTCTTCTGCGCCGCCTCATTCATTAGCTTGTAAGGATTGGTCTGGTCGGCTGCGGCATTCGCCGCTACGGGTGCAATGACCAGCATCGCGACCATCAGTAAACGTTTAAACATTACTTGCCCTCTTATGGATTGTTCGCCGCAGCAGGCGCTGCTGCGGCCGGAGCCGCCTCATCGCCCGCGGCAGGTGGATTCTTGTTGTCGCCGTTCCCGCTCTTGTAGAGGAACTGGCCTATCAGATCTTCCAGCACCATCGCTGACTTGGTGTCCTGAATGGTGCCGCCGTCTTTCAGGGTTGCGGTGCCCATTTCCGGGTCATCAAAACCGATATTCAGCGCCAGATACTGTTCGCCCAGCAGACCGGAAGTCCGTACCGCCAGCGAGCTGGTGTCCGGGATATTGTTATATTTGTCTTCAATATCCATAGCGACTTTCGGTGAGTAGTTTTTCGGGTCCAGCGTGATATCGGTTACGCGCCCCACTACCACACCGCCAACTTTGACCGGGGAGCCGGTTTTCAGGCCACCAATATTGTCAAAAGTAGCATAAAGCTTCCAGGTCGGTTCATTGCCGAGGGATTTCAGGTCGGCAACGCGCAGACAGAGAAAGATGATCGCGCACAGCGCTAAAAGTAAGAAGGCGCCTACCCAAATTTCGCTTTTTTTCGTTTGCATTGCATCAGTTCCCAAACATCAGTGCCGTAAGCACAAAATCCAGACCGAGTACTGCCAGTGAAGCATGTACCACGGTACGCGTCGTTGCCCGACTGATCCCTTCAGAAGTCGGGATGGCGTCATAGCCGTTAAACAGCGCAATCCAGGTCACAGTCACCGCAAATACGGCGCTCTTGATCACGCAGTTGATAATATCTGTTCGCAGGTCGACCGCACTCTGCATCGCTGACCAGAAGAAGCCAGGGTCAATCCCTTTCCAGCCCACGCCAACCAGCGCGCCACCCAGCACCCCAACCGCGACAAAAATCAGCGTCAGCAGCGGCATGCTGATAAAGCCCGCCCAGAAACGCGGCGATATAATGCGGCGCAGTGGGTCAACCGCCATCATCTCCATGCTGGAGAGCTGCTCGGTGGCTTTCATCAGGCCAATCTCTGCCGTCAGGGCCGAACCGGCACGCCCGGCAAACAGCAACGCGGTCACCACCGGCCCCAGCTCGCGCAGCAGCGACAGCGCGACCATCATACCCAGACTGGTTTCCGCGCTGTAGGTTTTCAGCACCAGGTAACCCTGCAGGCCAAGCACCATGCCGATAAACAGCCCGGATACGATCACGATGAGCAGTGAAAGCACGCCAACGCTGTACAGCTGTTTAACCAGCAGGTGAGCGTGCTTACGAAAACGGGGGATGCCAAACAGCGCATGGAACAGCATCAGTCCGGCGCGGCCAAATGAGGCACAGGTATTAATTCCCTGACGCCCTAATGACGCCAGTGCTCTTAGAAACATCAGTCTGTTAACTCCCTGAGCCGACTAAATCTTGCAGGTAATCCCCTGCAGGGAAACGGAAAGGTACCGGGCCATCAGCAATGCCGTCAATAAACTGACGCACGCGGGCATCTTCGTTATCACGCAGTTCAGGGGCTGTACCCTGAGCGATCACTTTCTGATCCGCAATGATATAAGCGTAATCGGCAATGCTCAGCACCTCAGGCACATCGTGCGATACCACGATACAGGTGACGCCCAATGAGTGATTCAGTTCATCGATCAGCTTCACCAGCACGCCCATGGTGATGGGATCCTGGCCCACGAAGGGTTCATCAAACATGATCAAGTCTGGCTCCAGCGCGATAGCACGCGCCAGTGCCGCACGCCGCGCCATCCCGCCGGAGAGTTCAGAAGGCTTGAGATTGGCGGCACCGCGCAGGCCCACCGCTTCCAGCTTCATCATCACAGTGCTATGCAGCAGCGCTTTTGGCAGCTGGGTATGTTCACGCAGCGGCCATGCCACGTTATCAAACACGCTAAGATCGGTGAATAACGCCCCTGACTGGAACAGCATGCTCATTTTTTTACGCGCCTCATACAGGCGTGAGCGCGACAGCGTGGGAATATTTTCGCCGTTAAACCAGATTTCACCGCTGTCCGGAGGGATCTGCCCGCCGATTAAACGCAGTAAAGTGGTTTTGCCTATGCCGGAAGGACCCATTATCGCGGTGACCTTCCCTTTGGGCACCGTAAGCGAGATGTTATCGAAAATCGGCCGGTTGCCACGGGAAAAACTCACGCCCCGCACATCCACCAAATTCGTCTCCGTCTGGCTCATAGTTACCTCATTCCTTATTCTCAGGCGTTAAATTTATCCCCAATGGTAACGTATTACCTATCGGACCGGACACTTTTACAGAAACTTACCGCAATAACGTAGCTAAAGCTGGCATAAGTTTTACTTTTCACTCGCAGACCGTCAAAATCACAGCCATTAAATTTTCTTTGCCTTAACTCTTTAAAGCAAACGGTAACCAACGATTATACCCGATCCAAAGGACACTTCATGCTCGTAGCTACAGCACTATTGATTATCGGTTTAGTCTTACTGGTTTATGGAGCCGATCGTCTGGTGTTTAGCGCCGCAATATTGTGCCGGTCGCTGGGGATTCCACCCTTGATTATAGGCATGACGGTGGTGGGCATTGGCACCTCATTACCGGAGCTGATTGTCTCCTTTTCCGCCGCCACGCACGGGCAGATGGATATCGCTGTTGGCACCGCGATGGGGTCAAATATTACCAATATTTTACTGATCCTTGGCGGCGCCGCGCTGCTGCACCCGCTCACCGTCCACTCCAGACTGGTACGCCGTGAGCTGCCGCTGATGCTGCTGGTGACGCTGCTGTGCGGCGTCATGCTGTTTGATAACGAGCTGAGCCGCAACGATGGTCTGGCGATGATCGCCATTGCCGCTATCTATCTGATGTTTATCATCAAGATTGCTCGCCGCGCCGAACGCGAAAACAGCGACTCGCTCACGCGTGAGCAGCTGGCTGAACTGCCGCGAGATGACGTCGGCAATACTGTCGCCTTTCTGTGGCTGGCAGTGGCGCTGATTGTGCTGCCGATGTCGACACGCATGGTCATCGACAACGCCACGGTGATTGCCGACTATTTCGGCGTCAGCGAACTGGTGATTGGCCTGACGATTATTTCGGTCGGCACCAGCCTGCCGGAGCTGGCAACGGTGATTGCTGGCGCGCTGAAGGGCGAAGATGATATCGCCATCGGCAACCTTATCGGCTCTAACATTTATAATATGGCAATTGTGCTGGGCATTCCGGCACTGATTCACCCAGGCACGCTCGACTCCGCCGCTTTCGCCCGTGATTACTGGGTGATGCTGGGAGTCAGTGCCCTGTTTACACTGATCTGTTTGCAGCGCAGTCGCCGCATTGGTCGGCTGGCAGGCGCGTTGTTGCTGTGCGGATTTATCGTCTGGGTGGGAATGCTGTATCAGTTCCCCTCAGTGACCTTCTGGTAAAAGGACTGGAGAATTATGGCGCATATCACGGCCGATCCCGACTTTGACTTTCAACAGGCCGGGAAAGAGGTTTTACGGATTGAACGTGAAGGGCTGGAACAGCTCGATCGGTACATTAACGACGACTTTAGCCGGGCCTGCGAGCTGATTTATCGCTGCCGTGGCAAAGTCGTGGTGATGGGGATGGGCAAATCCGGTCATATCGGTAAGAAGATGGCGGCGACCTTTGCCAGCACCGGTACGTCAGCATTTTTTGTTCATCCGGCTGAGGCCAGCCACGGCGATCTCGGTATGGTAAGCCCATCCGATGTGGTGATTGCCATTTCCAACTCCGGCGAGTCCTCCGAAATTCTGGCGCTGATCCCGGTGCTAAAACGCCTGCATGTTTCGCTGATCTGCCTCACCAGCCGCCCTGACAGCGCAATGGGACGTGCGGCAGATATCCACCTGTGTGTTAAAGTGCCGCAGGAAGCCTGCCCGCTGGGCCTGGCCCCGACCACCAGCACCACCGCAACCTTAGTGATGGGTGATGCCCTGGCCGTTGCGCTGCTAAAAGCTCGCGGTTTTACCCAGGAAGATTTTGCGCTCTCTCACCCTGGCGGGGCGCTGGGCCGTAAACTGCTGCTGCGCGTTGATGATATCATGCACTCCGGCAGCGAGATGCCGCACGTCAGCCGTGATGCTTCTCTGCGTGATGCCCTACTGGAAATCACCCGTAAAAACATGGGAATGACGGTAATCTGCAATGACTTGATGAAAATCGAAGGCATCTTTACCGACGGTGATTTACGCCGCGTATTCGATATGGGCATTGATATCCAGCATGCCAGTATCGCCAGCGTGATGACGCCAGGTGGCGTGCGCGTGCGCCCGAATACGCTGGCCGTGGATGCGTTAAACCTGATGCAGAATAAAAATATTACCTGCGTAATGGTCGCCGATGGCGATCAGCTGCTCGGCGTGGTTCACATGCATGACATGCTGCGCGCAGGCGTTGTATAAACCAGGAACTGAAAATAATGAGCAATCCAGTAGCCACCATTGAGACCTGTTATGGCGCAGTCAGCCAGCAGGTCATGGCGCAGGCACAGCAAATTAAGCTGTTGATTTGTGACGTTGACGGCGTGATGTCCGACGGGGTGATTTACCAGGGAAATAACGGTGAAGAGCTCAAAGCCTTCAACGTGCGCGATGGTTATGGCATTCGCTGCCTGCTGACCAGCGGCATTGAAGTGGCGATTATTACCGGCCGTAAAGCCAAACTGCTGGAAGATCGCTGCGCCACGCTGGGAATTACCCATCTTTACCAGGGACAGACAGATAAGCTTTTGGCCTTCCGTGAACTTCTGGATACACTATCGCTTCGTGCCGGGCAGGTTGCCTATATTGGTGATGACCTGATCGACTGGCCGGTCATGGCGGAAGTTGGCCTGAGTGTGACCGTGGCCGATGCACACCCTGTTTTATTGCCCCGTGCGGACTACGTGACCCGAATTGCCGGGGGACGCGGTGCCGTGAGGGAAATTTGCGATCTTATTTTGATCGCGCAAGGTAAGTTTGAAGAGGCCAAAGGGCAGTCAGTATGAGCAAAACAAGACGCTGGATAACGCTGATACTGGCGCTGGTCGCCATTGTGCTGATCGGCTGGAACCTGACCGGAAACGACAGCGATAGCAACGCGACCCGGAGTGACGACACGGAACCGACCTATATGAGCGATAATTCTCATACGGTGGTGTACAACCCTGAGGGCGCGCTGAGCTATAAGCTGGTGTCAGACAAGGTCACCTACTTCCAGACCGAAGCGGTGAGCTGGTTTGATAACCCGGTGATGACGACCTACGACGAAAACAAAATTCCAACCTGGTCGGTGCGGGCGGACAAAGCCAAGCTCACTAATGACCGCATGCTTTATCTCTATGGTCATGTGGAAGTGAACAGCCTGACCAAAGACGCTCAGCTTGAGCGGATTAAAACCGATAACGCTCAAATTAACCTGACCACTCAGGATGTCACTTCAGACGATCAGGTTACGCTTTATGGCCGCAGCTTTAACTCTACAGGTATGAAGATGCGTGGGAATTTACGGAAGAAAACTGCCGAGTTGATTGAAAAGGTCAAAACATCTTATGAAATTCAAAATGAACAACAGCCTTAAACTTCTGACGGCATCACTGCTGCTTGCCGCCAGCCTGCCCGCTCTGGCACTGACCGGCGACTCCGAGAAACCGGTTAACGTCGATTCAGAAAACCAGGCGCTGGATATGCAGGGCAACGTGGCTACCTTTACCGGCAAAGTTATCGTCACCCAGGGTTCGATCAAAATCACCGCGGATAAAGTGGTGGTGACCCGTCCGGGCGGCGACAGCAATAAAACCATTGTTGATGCCTATGGTAATCCGGCAACTTTCTACCAGATGCAGGATAACGGCAAGCCGGTGCAGGGCCACGCCCAGAAAATGCATTACGAGCTGGCAAAAGACCTGGTCGAACTGACCGGCAACGCTTATCTGGAACAGCTCGACAGCAACGTGAAAGGTGACAAAATCACCTATCTGGTCAAAGAGCAAAAAATGCAGGCCTTTGGCAGCACCGGCAAACGCGTCACCACCGTGTTAGTGCCGTCGCAGTTGCAGGATAAAGGCACTCAGTCAAACGGTCAGAAAAAGAGTAACTAACTAACATGGCAACCTTAATTGCGGAAAACCTGGCGAAGGCCTACAAAGGCCGTCGCGTGGTTGAAGATGTCAGCCTGGAAGTTAAATCCGGCGAAATCGTCGGCCTGCTGGGCCCGAACGGTGCAGGTAAAACCACCACCTTCTACATGGTGGTGGGGATTGTGCCGCGTGATGCGGGGCGTATCGTGATCGACGATGAAGACATCAGTATTCTGCCACTGCATGCCCGTGCGCGTCGTGGTATTGGCTACCTGCCTCAGGAAGCCTCCATCTTCCGTCGTCTGAGCGTTTACGACAACCTGATGGCCGTCCTGCAGATCCGTGATGACCTGACCAGCGAGCAGCGCGACGACCGCGCGAATGAACTGCTGGCCGAGTTCCACATTGAGCACCTGCGCGACAGCCTGGGTCAGGCGCTTTCCGGTGGTGAACGCCGCCGCGTCGAGATTGCCCGCGCGCTGGCCGCTAACCCGAAGTTTATCCTGCTGGATGAGCCCTTTGCCGGTGTTGACCCGATCTCCGTCATTGATATTAAAAAGATTATTGAGCACCTGCGTGACAGCGGTCTGGGCGTGTTGATCACCGACCATAACGTACGCGAAACGCTGGCAGTCTGCGAACGAGCCTATATCGTCAGCCAGGGGCATCTGATCGCCCATGGCACCCCGGAAGCGATCCTGGCCGATGAGCAAGTTAAGCGCGTCTATTTGGGTGAAGAGTTCAGACTCTGATAAGGTGTTCACATTCGGTAAGATTTCTGGGGAATTAATATTCTGAATATGAAGCAAGGTTTACAACTCAGGCTGAGCCAACAGCTTGCCATGACGCCACAACTGCAGCAGGCCATTCGCCTGCTGCAACTCTCTACGCTTGAACTACAGCAGGAAATTCAGCTGGCGCTGGAAAGTAACCCGTTGCTTGAACAGACCGACATTCACGAAGAAGTTGATACCCGCGAATATCAGGAAACCGAAGCGCTGGATACCCGCGAGGCGCTGGAACAGAAGGACATGCCGGAAGAGCTGCCGCTCGATGCCACCTGGGATGAGATCTACACCGCCGGCACGCCATCCGGTACGGGCACTGACTATCATGATGATGAACTGCCGGTCTATCAGGGTGAAACCACCCAGACGCTGCAGGATTACCTGATGTGGCAGGTTGAACTGACGCCGTTTACCGACACTGACCGCGCGATAGCAACCTCGATTGTTGATGCGGTTGACGATACAGGCTATCTCACCGTGACGCTGGATGAAATCCTCGGCAGCATTGGTGATGACGAGCTGTCGATGGATGAAGTTGAAGCGGTGCTGAAGCGCGTACAGCGTTTTGACCCGGTCGGCGTCTGCGCCCGCGATCTGCGCGATTGCCTGATGGTGCAGCTCTCTCAGTTTCCGACTGATTTTCCACTGCTGAAAGAGGCGCGCTTAATCGTCGGCGAGCACCTGGATCTGCTGGCAAACCACGACTTCCGCAGCCTGATGCGCGTCACCCGCCTGAAGGAAGAGGTGCTGAAAGGGGCGATGCAGTTGATCCAGACCCTCGACCCGCGCCCGGGCCAGTCGATCAACACCCAGGAACCAGAATACGTCATCCCGGATGTACTGGTACGCAAAGCCAGCAATCGCTGGACGGTGGAACTCAACGCCGACAGCGTGCCGCGCCTGAAGATTAACCAGCATTACGCTTCCCTCGGCGCCAGCTCGCGCAGCGACAGCGACACGCAGTTTATTCGCAGCAATCTGCAGGAAGCGAAGTGGCTGATTAAAAGCCTGGAAAGCCGCAACGATACGCTGCTGAAGGTAACGCGCTGTATCGTCGACCAGCAGCAGGCCTTTTTCGAGCAGGGTGAAGAGTTCATGCGTCCGATGGTGTTGGCCGATATTGCCAGCGCCGTAGAAATGCACGAGTCGACTATCTCGCGCGTGACCACGCAGAAATACCTGCACAGCCCGCGCGGCATTTTTGAACTGAAGTATTTTTTCTCCAGCCACGTCAATACCGAGGGCGGTGGCGAAGCCTCCTCCACGGCGATCCGTGCGCTGGTGAAGAAATTAATCTCGGCGGAGAATCCCGCCAAACCGCTCAGCGACAGCAAGCTCACCACCCTTCTTTCCGATCAGGGGATTATGGTGGCCCGGCGCACTGTGGCAAAATACCGAGAGTCTTTATCCATCCCACCATCAAACCAGCGCAAACAGCTGGTCTGAAAGCACTGAGAAGGAAGACACTATGCAGCTCAATATCACTGGACAACACGTTGAAATCACCCAGCCACTGCGTGATTTTTTAACTGAAAAGTTTGCCAAACTGGAACACTACTTTGACCGCATCAATCAGGTCTATATCGTGTTAAAGGTGGAGAAAGTGACACAGATTGCAGATGCCACGCTGCATGTGAACGGTGGGGAGCTGCACGCCACCTCGGAAGATAAAGATATGTACGCGGCGATTGACGGGCTGGTTGATAAGCTCGCCCGCCAGTTAAATAAACATAAAGATAAGCTAAAACAACACTAAACTTCACTGTACATTGATTGTTTTTTCGGCGAACCCAATATCAGTTAAGCCGGAAGCGTTTTCGGCTCGTGTTCCTTCGGGAAGACGAGCCGTTAATCAATACGGCATGTTAATCTCGCGATCCGAATGTCGGGTTCGAGCTATCGCCCTGTGCAAGTGAATACCTAAGTGAAACTATGATGAACAATGATCTGAAACTGGAACTGGGCTCCGTATTGAGCGTTGCGTGTACCCGTAATGGCGTGCACTGTCAGAGCAAAAAACGGGCGCTGGAAATTATCAGCGAGCTGGCAGCGAAGCAGTTAAATCTGCCGCACCAGACAATTTTCGAAGCTATCCTGACGCGTGAGCGTATGGGCAGTACCGGCATTGGCAACGGCATTGCCATCCCGCACGGTAAGCTGGAAGAAGATACGCTGCGCGCCGTTGGGGTGTTTATTCGCCTTGACCAGCCTATCGCGTTTGACGCCATTGATAATCAGCCGGTAGACCTGCTGTTTGCCCTGCTGGTTCCGGCAGATCAGTGCAAGACGCATCTGCACACGCTGTCGCTGGTGGCCAAACGCCTGGCCGATAAAACGGTGCTGCGCCGTTTACGTGCCGCTCAGACCGATGAAGATCTGTATGAGATCATCACGGAAGATCACGAAGAGAGCTAAACGCAGTTGTATCGCGTTGAGACAAACGGGGAGAAGAGTTAATGGTGCTGATGATCGTCAGCGGACGTTCTGGCTCAGGTAAATCAGTCGCCCTGCGGGCGCTGGAAGATATGGGCTTTTACTGCGTGGATAACTTACCCGTGGTACTGCTGCCAGACCTGGCTCGCTCACTTTCTGAGCGTAACATGTCCGCCGCGGTGAGCATTGACGTGCGTAACATGCCGGAATCCCCGGAAGTGTTTGAAACTGCACTGAACAGCCTGCCGGACTGTTTTTCGCCGCAGCTGCTGTTCCTGGATGCCGACCGCAATACGCTGATCCGCCGTTACAGCGATACCCGTCGTCTGCATCCGCTCTCCAGCAAGAATCTGTCGCTGGAAAGCGCGATCGATGAAGAGAGCGATCTGCTGGAGCCGCTGCGTTCGCGCGCTGACCTGATTATCGACACCTCGGAAATGTCAGTGCACGAGCTGGCCGAAATGCTGCGTACCCGACTGCTGGGCAAGCGTGAGCGCGAGCTGACGATGGTGTTTGAGTCATTTGGTTTTAAGCACGGCATTCCGATTGATGCCGATTATGTGTTTGACGTGCGCTTCCTGCCTAATCCGCACTGGGACCCGAAGCTGCGCCCGATGACGGGCCTCGACCGCCCGGTTGCTGCCTTCCTCGACCGCCACACCGAAGTTCACAATTTTATCTACCAGACGCGCAGCTACCTTGAGCTGTGGTTACCGATGCTGGAAACCAATAACCGCAGCTATCTGACCGTGGCGATTGGCTGTACCGGCGGTAAACACCGCTCGGTGTACATTGCCGAACAGCTGGCAGATTATTTCCGCTCGCGCGGGAAAAACGTACAGTCCCGTCATCGCACGCTGGAAAAACGCAAATCATGACCGTGAAGCAAACCGTTGAAATTAAAAACAAGCTGGGCATGCACGCCCGCCCGGCGATGAAGCTGTTTGAGCTGGTACAGAGTTTTGATGCAGAAGTGCTGCTGCGCAATGAAAGCGGCACGGAAGCAGAAGCCAGCAGCGTGATTGCCCTGCTGATGCTCGACTCCGCCAAGGGTGGGCATATTGAAGTGGAGGCCAGCGGCCTGCAGGAAGAGGAAGCGCTGGCGGCGGTGATTGACCTGTTTAACGCCGGGTTCGACGAAGACTGAGTGTAACAGGCCGTATCAAATCCTTACCGCGTATGAGCTCGTAAATGCAGTACTGCTTCACTCAGGTTGCTTTTCCAGAGATGAAGCAGGAATGCTGATAAAACCGGTGGGGCTGATAGTTTAGCCGTTCAAGCCCCTTTTCCAGCGGCTCCAGTTGGACAGGCGCTCAAGCGCCCGATCTATCCAGATTCAGCAGTGCCGCCCGGTCCGCATGGGCGCGGGCAAACTCTTCGCCCGCTTCAAGCAGGTAACGCATTTCAGCGTCGTAATAACGCAGGGTTAGGTCGTCCATTTATTCCTAACTTATTATCATCGATTGAATAACTCAGTTATCAGCCATGAACTGAGATTACCAGGAATGCAGTGACATTATTCAATATGTATATTGAAATGCTTTTATTTTCTTTAAACAAACATCACCGGAATCGTTATCAAGAATGGCTTTATTCACTCCATCCTGTATTTTAATCGACACAGAACAAGCCCCCTCTGAGGAAGAAAGGAGAAAGTTTTGGCCACCTCCACCAGTTGAGTTGTATTCATACTGACCACCAATACGCCACCCAATATCGATGGCAGCATCTTTTCTTATCAACGACATAAAGGAGGCCGTCAGTTTTAACTCTTTACCTGACGCTAAAATATCTGGTTTTGACTTCACAATCTCAACAACTTCATCTGGTTCCGGCTCAACGCCATAGATACTTTCACCCGCATATATGTACATTACCTTGCCCGTGTTATTTGTAATTGTCACAACAGGTCTTAGCGGAACAAAATAAGCCACCATGAATATCAGGCAAGCAACACAAAAACACAACAACATCACCTTCCTTTTCATACCTACTCCTCAATCCTTTCTGGATTATCAGTATTCCAGCACAAATACCTTTCCCTTGAATGAGGCAGTAGCTGATTAGGTGTGTTTTCCAAAGCATCAAGTATATTATTAAAAGTCAGATTTTCAGCATATTTCCCATACTGATGAAACAGTCTGAACCCTATCTTCATACTCGTAACATCATCCAGGGTATCGTCTCCGATTGCGCCTGGCGTCATGTTTTGCTCCCAGGTTGAACCTTTTAACAGCAGCGACTCTGAAAAACCAACGCTCAGACCCACGTATCCATAGTGTATACTCGACCAGACATCGTAAAAATAATCATGCTGTTTGAACTTGTGATAATAAGATTTTGATGGCTTTCCTTTATTTGGCAAAGGTCGCGCAACGGCAACCGCCGAAAACTTATCACGTATCTTAGGTTTATGATCCCAGGTCGAACCCGTTTTCACCGTTTGATACCATACGCCCATTGCAGCGAGTAAATCAGGTTGAGGGTACGGAGCCAGCTTTGCGTAAAAGGGGAGTTTTTCCACTCGGCACGCCTTTGCTTTGTGGTCTCGTCGTCGATTAAATATCGTATTGTTTCTGCCGTCTCACTTCTGACATTCGTCCTGATCTCACTCAGTATGTACTCAGCCACTTTATGGCTCCGTCAGTGTGAGTGCAATGACGCTCACTCTTCTCTTCCGAGGGCAGGTTTTTACACGGGTCCAGCAAAGAGGCCATAAACCCGTCGGGTAAAAAATGAGTAGAAGCAGTGTTTGAACACTCTCCTCCTTTCTCATAGCTATCCTGCATCATCGACGGCACAAAACGCGCCCTGCAGGGGCAGGAACTGATACTGTCCAGCGTCCCCGCCATCCTGCGCCCGTGTAAGGTGTCATTGCGGATCCCTCCGGCAATCATAAAGGTGCCGGAATGCTGACCGCAGGTGACTTTATCTCTTTCGCGGGCCACGGCTTTGCTGAACAGCGTATGGTCCGTTGCCCCTTCGATAATGCGCCCACCGCAGGTCGTGTTATCTCCCTGTACCAGATAATAACCTTTAGCCATAACTTAACTCCTTATGCTGGAAGATAAACTTACGCGCCGGGTAACTCATCTTTCCCTGCAAGCGCCCGTGCCGCCATTTCGGCATCAACGCTGAATATCTCCTGCGGCAGGGTAAAATTACGCAGCTGCAGCAGCTGTAACGGGCCGCTGCCGAGCTGTGAGCGCAGTACCCACTGCAGGGTGCCGCCGTCCGGCGTGCTGAAGCTCATCATCCACTCGCCACGGTCGAGCTGGCGGCGTTTGCCCTGCTCCAGCCAGCGGATAAGCCCCCAGGTGCCGCTCCAGTCGCCAAACAGCCGCGCCCCCGCGCTGGCGGTGCTCCAGGTCAGCAGGGTTCCGGGCTTGAAGGTGTCGCCCGGCCAGCGGAAGGTCTGCCACTGCGCCATCTGGTTGAAGTACGTCTGCTGCTGGCCGTCAATGGTCAGCTGGGTCTGCACCACCCCCGGCGCCGGGCGCGCCTGCAGCTCAAAGCTGATGCCCTGGCTGCCGTCGGTGAACAGCACGTCCGACAGCTGGCTCAGCTGGTTAAGCGCTTTGATAAACGCCGGGTTAAAGGTCAGCCCCTGGCTGTTGGTGCGGTCCGCCACCCACTGGCTGCCCTCCTTGTGCAGCACGCCGCCCAGCTCCGCGCTGAGGAAGCGCTCAATGCGCCCGCTGTCCTTGCGCAGGAATTCGGCCAGCATCGGCAGCGAGGCGTCGTTATTACCGGCGGCAAACGGGTAGCGCCCGTCAAACGCGCCGTGCCACAGCGCCACCACCGAGCGCGCCCATTTGTCATTCAGGCTGGCAGCGGACGGCTGCAGCACCGTCTCCCACGCCTGGGTCAGCGGCTGCACGAACATCGTCTGGCCAAAGCCGCTCCACTCCTCGCCAAGGCTGGCGGCAATCAGGCTGCCGTACTGGCGGGTGTCGGTCAGGTCAACGCTTTTGCCCTGAAACACGGTTTGCGCCAGCGTCTGCATCATCTCCTGCGGGTCCGAACTGCCCGCCACCTGCTGCAGGCGCAGGCGCACGCGGGTGATGCGCGTCAGGTACGTCTGCAGGCTCAGGCTGTCGTCACCGGACAGCGCATTTGCGGCTTTGTTGCGGCCCATCAGCGTCAGCAGCGGGCCGAAGGTCTCGTCGAGCGGCCCCTGCGGACCGGCTGCGCCCTGGTCAATCACCGGCTTTTTGCTGCTGCCCACCAGCGCCTGCGCCGATTTCATCAGCGAGTCCGACAGCGCCTCGCTCTTCTGACCCGCCTGCCCCTGCCATGCCAGGGTGTTCATCAGCGCAATCAGCGGCGACTGGCGCACGTCGCTCATCAGCGTCAGCTGGTCGGTGACGTCGGCGATGTTGGCCGCCGGGTTAAGGCGCAGGCCGTTGAGGAAGTTGAGCCAGCTGCCGGCAAAGTCGGTAAAGTAGCGCTGCGTCAGGCGCTCCCTGAGCGCTTCCGGCGATAGGTCGGCCGAGACGCTGCGGCGGCTGTCGCTCAGCACCCAGTCAATCTCATCGCGGCGCGCTTTGGCCGCGCTCTCTATCGCCTGCTGCACGCCGCCCTCCCACGCCTGGCGGGTAAACATGCCCGGCACGATCTCATCGGTGGTGAACAGGCGGCGCGCGTCGGTGCCGCCGGTCATATCCTCCAGCGTGACGTCGGCAAAGTTGCGGCGCACCGATTTCAGCATGTTCTCATACAGGGTACTTTCGGCGTTGCGGCGGCCTATCTGCTGCAGCAGCACCTGGCGGCTCTGGCTGACCAGCACCGGGTCCGGGGTGATTTTCCACTGCGGCTGGTGCGGCAGCTCGCTGATGTAAAACGCCCACAGGTCCGGCGCCAGGCTCTGCCACAGGCCGGGCGAGATGCCGTTCCGGGTCGGCTGCACCGTCTTCATCACCTGCGCGTAAAATGCGCCGTCGACCTTATCCGGGCGCGCCATCATCAGCCACGCCTTCAGCTGGTCATAGCCAGGCTTTGCGCGTTCGGCGCGCAGCGGGCTGTTGGCCGGCAGGTCGGCCAGCGCGCTCAGCTGCTGCTGCAGCGCGGCGCTGGCCGGGTCGCGCAGCAGGCGGTTATTCGCCACGCCGTACCACGGCATCATCGCCTGCAGCAGCGGCGTATTGTGGTCGAGGCCGAAGCGCTGGTACCACGGCGAGCCGTCCTGATGGCGGTGTTTAAGCAGCCCGGCGTCGTTGCGCAGCGCGTGCAGGTCGGTAAGCTGGCGGTCGGACACCGCCGGAGCCTGCACCAGCGCGCGCGCCTTCTGCGCCACGCTGACAATCTGGCTGCGGTTAAGCGCGAAGGAGAGCAGCAGCCCCGCGCCCCACAGGCCGATAAGCGCCATCAGCACCCAGGCCAGCGTCTGCTGCCACGGCATGCCGACGCGGCGGCCGGACAGACGGCGGCAGGCCGCCACTATGCCGTCCCAGCTGCTGGAGAGGGTCAGCGCATGGTCGTGGCGGGTGGCAACGTCACTGGAGGACGGCTGGCTGAACATCAGGCCGCGCAGCGGAATGCGCGCCTGCTGGGTGGTCAGCCAGCAGGCGCTGCTGCCACTGCAGGCTTTCGCCCTGCTCCAGCTCGCTGCCCAGCCGCAGCAGGAAGTCATCGGAGAGGTGTTGCGCAATCTGCGCCATGCCCTGCTCACGCAGCTGCGGAACCAGGCTGTCGAGCTGCTGGCCGACCTCTTCCGGCCGCGCGCGCGCGGAAAACAGCGCGCCGACCGTCTGCTGCTCGCGCCCATCCTGCGGCCACTCGCTGCCGCGCAGCTGCCACAGCCACACCGGGGGCTGCCAGCGCAGGGCCTGCGAGATGTTCTCCAGGCTGCGCAGGCCGTTATCCTGCATCTGCGGGGTCAGCAGCTGGCCGTCTGCCAGCACCCAGACAATGCCGTCCAGCGGGCGGCCGCGGCGCAGCTGGCGCAGCGCGGCGAGTTTTTCGTCGTCCGGCGGTGCGCTCAGGCTGCCGCCGTCAATCAGCACGGTGCGGTCGCCTTCCAGCCACTGCTGCTCCTGCAGCCCGGGGACCAGCGCGGCGCGCGCGGCATCGTCGCCGACCACCAAAAGCAGGCGCACCCTGTAGCGCCAGAGCAGGTGGTAGCGGGCGCGGAGGTGTTGCCTGATTACCCTGACCATCGGGATGAGAGGAGATGCAGGCTTTGTTTTTTCATCCGCAATCCTGGCGATATCATCCCCCCTTGCCGCGTCGACTTTATCCTCAAACTTCCTACTGCCTGCTTTATGCAGAACAAACACGGAAGACAGGGTGAGTAACGCCAGGATAGACGCCGCCGTGAAACAGGATGACATCCACCGCTGCCGGGATGCGCTTTCTGCCATCAGACCCAGACGTTCAGGCTGCTGCCAGGCGATCAGGCCGAGGGCCAGCGCACAGGCCAGCAATAACAGCAGAATAATCAGGAACCAGAGTTCAGCGGATTTGGGGAATCGAAAGGATGCGTAACGCTTCAAGAGTCCATCTCCTTAAGTGGCCCCACCGGGGTTATCACGGTGCACCACATCATGTCCGTTGCCCGCTCGCCGCTAATGGCGAGCTGGGGGGTTTGGGTATTCTCAGCCGCAGAAGCCGCAGTCGCGATGGCCAGCCAGGGCGCAGCCGCGCCCGCGTGCCCGATAACGCTATCCAGTGGAATGACGGCCTCATTGTCGACGGCACCGGCCGGATGCGCCTTCTGACTGGCGATGATCTCTTTATGCTGGCCATCAGAGAGCCCGGCCAGCCACAGCTGGCTGATAACGTTATTCTTTAGCGGCACGTTATAAGCGGCCATCTTCATACCCGCAGCAAGCTGGCCGGGTAACGACGAGTCAGGCCGGTGAAACAGCGCCAGCGGTGGCAAAGTGCTCTGCGTTAGTCGGTTGCCCAGCAGCAGTGCGACCGCGGCTTCGGCGCTGTAATCAGTCTCATCAGGCATGACCTGCAGTGCCACGACCAGCAGCATTGCGTCCTGTTTAATCCGCTGATCCAGCCAGTGGTCAATCATTGCCAACCCGTGGCCTTCCGCGTATTCCACCGTGCAGAGGATCGCTGTTTCCAGCCAGATGTCTTTCCAGATATCACTGATACTTTCGTGCGGCAGGGACGATGAGAAATCAAATGCCACCACCAGATGGCTGTCATCAGTGAACTGGTTAACCGGCAGGTCCGATATGAGGCGGGAAAAAAGGTGCCGGACCACGCCATCAACCGTTTGTTCATCGTCAGCCTTGAAGCGGGTCAGCCTGTTCCCGTCTTCCCCCTTCCAGTCGGGCTGGGAAAGGAGAAGAGTTTGCCGGTTTATCAGCGCCTGCAGGACTTCGCGCGGATCCTCCTGCGGGTACGCGGTGATAAACGACACCTTAAGCACCTGTAGCGCCCGCCGGGCCCGCCGCGTTTCGCCTAAAATCCAGCGTTCGCGCCGGTTGTCATAACCGTTGGCCGCAATGCTCAGAAGCAGCCAGACCATCAGCCGTGCAATCCCGGCAGTCAGCCATAACGCAGCGGGAGCCCCCAGCGCCAGCCACCAGAAGGGTCGGTTTTCAACGCCCCGGCCCAAAAAGTGCATCAGTAAAAAACTGACGGCCATCATGATGGCCAGCGCGGTTATCCAGCGCGACAACGCTGGCGCTTTGGGGCGCTCATGGAGATCAGGTAAATTTTTGAGTGAATATGACATTGAATTTTCCGTTACAATGTTGAAATACTGAAATGATATTCCTCCCATTATTGAGAAACGGCATGCCATATCACCTCGCATAAAGAATGACAGACTATTTTTTTGGTTTAATCAGTTTTCCGCCTAACTCTTCAAGCGTGGCCTTTCCGTCAAAGAGTTTCTGGCATCTGTCTTTGATTTCGTCGTCATCCAGTGAAGTATCAAAGACCACCCTCTTGTTTTTCTTGATGTCCCAGAGCCCGGGGAATGAATCTACAAAACAACTAAGATAAATAGGGGAGACATACTTTCCATCCAACGAAATTTTACCACCATACTGGTTATCGCCAACATCGAAAGGAATATCGCTTTCTTTTCCGCTAAAAAAACCCGGCCCTGACAGTAAGTTTTTATTACTGTCAAAACTCGATACTATTGCTGTATAAGTTAAACTCCTTACATCCTTCAGAGCAACTAATAGAACCAGTCTTTTGTCAAAATTTATATCTACAATAGTATCCAGTTTGTCATCAGACTGCGGTATTTTATGAAGTTCTATACCCTTCGCATTGCACTGCATAAGTTCATTAGTTGACAGATATTTATTAGTTGGATAGATAAGCACCCCTTTTTCATCATTGGTGATGGCTATATCCCCACCTGTATTGTACTTATCTTGCCAGTTTTTTATTTTGCATGAGATATCACTCTTCCCGTTATCATTGACAACATGGATAATGGACCGTTCTTTTTTATCCATATACATCGTAAAATCACCATAGCGAATAACATTACTCGCACTGGCAGAACAGGTCATAATAAAAAGAAGGGAAAGGACGATTTTACACTTCATCACTGAGAATCTCCTTAGCAGCCTTGGTGGTTTTTTTCCTGTCTTCGATGCCGATGATGCCGCCGTTAATGGCCCGAGTGATACGCTCAGCATCATTATCACCCGGCAATGCACCTTTAACACAATCCACTATTTCTTTGGTTTAATCAGTCTTCCGCCTAACTCTTCAAGCGTGGCCTGGCCGTCAAAAAGCTTCTGACACCTATTATTTATTTCGTCGTCACCCAGCGACTTATCAAAAACCACCTTTTTATTTTTTTGGATATCCCAAAGCCCAGGAAATGAATCCACTGCACAGTCGAGATCAGAGGGGGACACATACTTCCCATCCAATGAAATTTTACCGGCATATCTGTCACTTCCTATATAGAATGGAATATCTTCATCATTGATACTTGAAAAACCCGGCCCTGATAATAAATTTTCATTACTGTCAAATCTCGATACTATCGCTGTGTAATTTAACGTTCTCACATCTTCAAGAACCACTAACAAAGCCAGCTTCTTTTCGAAATTTATATCAATGATAGTATGCCGCCTATCTTCTGATTCCGGTATTTTATGAAGCTCTATACCATCTATAGAACATCGCATAAGCTCAGCGGTTGACAGGTATTTATTGGTTGGATAGACAAGCACCCCTTTTTGATCATTGGTTATGGCTATATCTCCACCGGTATTGAACCTGCTTTCCCAGTTATTTATTTGACATAAGACATCACTCTTCCCGTTATCATTGACAACATGGATAATGGACCGTTCTTTTTTATCCATATACATCGTAAAATCACCATAGCGAATGACATTATTTGCACTGGCAGAGCAGGCCATTAAAAAAAGAAGGAAAAGGACGGTTTTACACTTCATCACTGAGAATCTCCTTAGCTGCCTTGGTGGTTTTTTTCCTGTCTTCGATGCCGATGATGCCGCCGTTAATGGCCCGGGTGATACGCTCAGCATCATCATCACCCGGCAATGCACCTTTAACACCATCCACTATTTCTTTGGTTTAATCAGTTTTCCGCCTAACTCTTCAAGCGTGGCCTGGCCGTCAAAAAGCTTCTGACACCTATTATTTATTTCGTCGTCACCCAGCGACTTATCAAAAACCACCTTTTTATTTTTTTGGATATCCCAAAGCCCAGGAAATGAATCCACTGCACAGTCGAGATCAGAGGGCGCGGCATACTTGCCATCTAACGAAATTTTACCGACATACCAGCTATTACCTATGTCGAAAGGAATATCGCTTTTTTTTCCGCTAAAAAAACCCGGACCGGAGAGTAAGTTTTTATTACTGTCAAAACTCGACAGTATTGATGTAAACGTTAATCTCCTCACATCTTCCAAAACCATTAACAAAACCAATTTCTTGTCGAAGTTAACATCGATAATAGTATCCCGCCAGTCATCAGACTGCGGGATTTTATGAAGTCCCACCCCATCAGAATTACACTTCATAAGCTCAGCGGTTGACAGGTATTTATTGGTTGGATAGACAAGCACCCCTTTTTCATCATTGGTGATAGCTATAATGCCCCCTCCTGAATTACGCTTACTTTCTTTGTTATTTATTTTACACGCGACATCGCTGCTTCCATTATCATTAACAATATGGATAACCGATGAGTCCTTTCTATCCATATACATTGTAAAGTCACCATAACGAATGACGTTATTAGTTTCAAAATCAGCTTTTACAGAACAAGTCATAAAAAAAAGCACAAAAAGTACGTTTTTACACTTCATCACTGAGAATCTCCTTAGCTGCCTTGGTAGTTTTTTTCCTGTCTTCGATACCGATGATGCCGCCGTTGATGGCTCGGGTGATGCGCTAAACAACATCATCATCACCCGGCAATGCACCTTTAACACAATCCATTATTTCTTTGGCTTAATGAGCTTTCCGCCTAACTCTTCAAGCGTGGCCTTTCCGTCAAAGAGTTTCTGGCATCTGTCTTTGATTTCGTCGTCACCCAGCGAAGTATCAAAAACCACCTTTTTATTTTTTTTGATATCCCAAAGCCCGGGAAATGAATCCACCGCGCAGTCAATATAATAGGGATAGACATATTTCCCGTTTAACGAAATTTTACCGCCATACCACCCCCCCCCTATATCGAAAGGGACATCGCTATTTTTTCCGCTAAAAAAACCCGGGCCGGAGAGCAAGTTTTTATTACTATCAAAGCTCGATACTATCGCTGTATACGATAAACTCCTTACATCCTCCAGTGCCACTAACAAAACCAGCTTTTGTTTAAAATTTATGTCAATAATAGTATCGAGCTTGTCATCTGATTGCGGCACTTTATGCAGTTCTATACCCCCTACATTGCACTGCATAAGTTCATCAGTTGAGAGATATTTATTGGTTGGATAGACAAGCACCCCTTTTCCATCATTGGTGATAGCTATAATCCCCCCACCTGAACTCCGTTTGCTTTTCAAGTTATTTATTTTACACGCAACATCACTCTTCCCGTTATCATTGACAACATGGATAATGGACCGTTCTTTTTTATCCATATAAATCGTGAAGTCACCATAACGAATGACGTTATTAGTTTCGAAATCAGCTTTTACAAAACAGGTCATAAAAAAAAGCACAAAAAGTACGTTTTTATACTTCATCACTAAGAATCTCCTTAGCTGCCTTGGTAGTTTTTTTCCTGTCTTCGATACCGATAGCACCGCCGTTAATAGATCTTGTTACGCGCTCAACCACCTCATTATCATCTCGCGAGGTGACCCTATCAGAATCCATCATTTTTAAGGTTTTATTTTTAAAGCACACGATATAGAACGCGCCCGTATCAATGCAGTTATAGGGAGTTTCCGTCACTTTGTGCGGGTCATCTATCTGCGGAGGTCTTTTGATCATCCCGGGCAGGTTTTTTCTCCGGTATTGAGGTTCTGTCCACCATGAGGCATCAAAGCTGCTTTTTGATAACCACCCCCGGTATACCCAGTAGCTGGAGTAGGTATCCAGCCCGGTGAGCATTTTAAACCCGCGCCCGCGAAACTTTTGCGCATCCACATCGCCGCAGTTGCCATTTCGCCAGCTGTATGAGCTGGCTATCAACCCACCACTTCGATTGTATTTGGCACCAGAGAAATACACATCTACCTCAGAGACTACCGAACCGTACCAGTGTCCAAGTTCGTTAGATTCATTCTTTTCAGAATCATCCACAATATTCCCACCAAAGTGCCTGCCATTTTTCGTATACTGTTCCTGACTTGATTCCTGCATGGAGAGTAAATAACCCGACTCGACAGCGCCCTGCCCCAAAAAGTGGCTTATTCTGTTGAAGCCCACAAGATTATATTTCCTCATTATCACATTTAGTGAAAATGAATATTCGACCACCTTTTTATTTATTCTGTTAATTTTATCGCTATCTCTAGCACTTGTAGTCGACGTCATCACTTTCTCACTCACCGCACGTTCCAGCCACCCACATTTCCTGAAATGCGCGATAAAGCGCCGCGGGTCAAAGTGCCAGACCCGGCCTGTCGGTATCTGCGCACTGTTCTCCAGCGCCAGTGCCCTGGCCAGCGCCGCCAGTGAACCCCAGTCCTGCTGGCTCATTGGCTCGTCCAGCACGGGATTGGGCTGTTTCAGCCAGCCATAGCGGCTCTCCACCGTATCGATATCCCACTCCAGCGGGAAGTGGCAGACGGTGCGGCTCAGGTCCATACGCCCGGAACCCAGGATCGTCGGGGAGTTGCACTGGCTGTTGGTGTCCTCATCGTCATCCACCAGTCGCCAGCCCGTCCAGTGCGGAAAATCCGCATCGCTGTATTTCTTGATGCTTTCCACCGCCAGATTAACCAGCCCTTTTCCCTGCGGCGTAGTGATCGTCCGCCACAGTGGGGCATCCGCCGGAGTCAGCGTTTCATAACGGGTATTGATCACCCGGCCAAAGCGCAGCAGCTCAAAACCGGCGCTCGGACTGGCGGGGTACAGCTTCAGCGCCTTTTTATACAGGTTATATTCATATTCCTCTCCGTCTGCGTCGACCAGCGCCTCGCCCACCTCATCGTATTTGAGTGAGTCGATAACATTTTTCCTGCGGGTGGTCATGGTGCAGCGCCCCCCGCCCAGAGTCATGGACACGAACAGATCGACCTGCGTCGTCTGTGACGGTTCCTCACTGCTGCGGGTCGGGATCTCGCTGTAAACCGGCGTTCCGGCCGGAATATAAAAGTGCATATCGCCGTAACAGGCGGTGGTGCGCCCGTGCTGGCTGAGATCCAGCTCCGCCGTGTTGCGCCCGGTTATCCTGGCAATATTCTCGTCGTCGCAGAATATCTGGAAGTGTACGGCATTTTTATCGTCCACCATGCCCACCGTTCCCAACGGGGATTTGCGCTTCACCAGCTGGTCGACGGCAATCGACGGGTCGAGATCCTTGATATGCATATACAGAGAATACCAGGTGATTTTATCCTCCGGCTGGCTGCCCGTTTCGGCCACGTGTTTAATTAGCACGTATCCGTTATCGGTCTTGCCGTTGTAATTCAGCGGCGGATGCTGGCGTTTTGTGATGTCAGAGTGGCGGAAAGAGACAATCCTGCCGTCGGCAATGGTGCGCAGTAACTCAGGACGGCTTCCTGAGTCTGAGTGACGGATATGAACACCGCCGTGCCAGGAACGGTGCGCGTTCAGCGGATAGCCACGTTGAGGATCGACCGGCATCATGCGCTCAATCCACTCTTCATCCGTTTCTGTTTCATTTTTTGTGCGTAAAAATGGGGGACTGATTAACATGGATACATTCCTTTGTTATGACACGGAGAATTTAGAGGAGGGTTCCTTTGCCTCTTCTGGCAGCTCATGCAGGGGCTCTTTTAAACGGTATTTCTGCTGGCGATCGTAATGTCCCGCCCGCGTGCGGTAGTCCCCGAGCGTGGCCGACTCTATCGCGTTGGCATCGAGCGTGATGTAACTGCCGCCGCCGTTCAGCGTGATTTTCTTCTTCGCGATGATTTTGATTTCATCTTCCGTGCTGATGATGCTGATCTCCTGGCGCGCCAGCAGCGCCATCAGGTCGTTCTGCGCCTGCACCTGTACCGGGCCCTGATTGGCAATCAGCTTGATACCCAGTTTCCTGACGAACACGCTCAGCGCCTGGCCCACGCCGATAAACAGATTCTTTACCACGCTGATATCCGCGTGCTTTCCGGCGGTGGCCGTCAGGTTTTCACCCGCCGTCAGCTGCAGGTTATCGCCGCTCGCCAGCGCCATGCCGTCCGGCGCGCTCATCAGAATAACCGACCGCTTCAGCTCGTTCAGCCGCTGCTCCATCAGCGCAATCTGCGCCTGAAGATCCGCCGGGTTGCCCGTGGCGGTCTGCGCATCGGCGGATATCCCCTGCATCTGTTCCCGCGCGCCCTGCAGTAGGCTGATAGCCGGCGCCATCTCCAGCTGCATACCCTGTGCCTTCGGCTGGCCGTCGGCGGTGATGAACAGTCCTTTCTCCGCACGCAGCGTGCCCCAGCTGTCGCTGCGCAGCTCAAACCCTTCGCCGCGCTTCTGCTTCTCGCTGTCCACCAGGTGGCCGAGATTAAGCTGGCTTTTGCCGCCGTACTCGGTGCTGAGCTTGATATGCTCCTGGCCCGCCGTGTCGTCGAGGCGCAGCTTATTGTTCTTCGGCGTGCGCAGCACGTTGCGCTTGTAGTTGCGGATGGTGACGTGGTCGCCGTGCGCCGAGTCGTGCAGCACCCCGGCAATGTACGGGCGGTCCGGGTTGCCGTGCTCAAAGGCTATCGCCACTTCGGTGCCCGCCAGCAGCGGCAGGTGCAGGCCGTAGGTGTCGCCCGCATAGGGGCGCGCCTGGCGTACCCACAGGCTTTCAAAGCCGGTTTCCCAGCCAGCGCGGTCAAACAGCATGTTGACGCGATAGCGCCCGTCGCGGTCAATATGGCCGTAGGCATCGTTCACCGTGGTACTGGTGACGCGCGCCGGCAGGGTTCCCGCCATCACCGGGTGCGGCAGCGGCACCGGGCGGAAGCCGTAGCGGCTGTTGAGCGGGATGCCGTCAAAGGCGGTTTCAAAGCTGCGGTCGCGCCGCGCAGTGCTGACGATGGCGGTGACCAGCACGCCGCTCTGGAATACCTCACTGACGTCCTCCCCGCCGCTGACCCTCAGCTCACTGCCGGGTGCCAGCGCCGGGCTGCTGGTCACTGCCGCCACCCGCGTCTGGCCGTTCAGGTAGCGCTCGTGGCGCAGGCGGGCGTAGAACGCGCCGCTCTCCGGTTCCGGGCTGTGGCTGTAGCCGTCGCCCGGCGTCAGGTAGTTGTCCGCCCAGCGATAGGACTCACCGTAGGTGGTGTCGTCACCGCCGGTGACGTCGGCCTTCACGTTCATATCTTCGAGGGCGTTGCGGTAGTTGTAGTCGCGCCCGCTGACGCTTTTCTCCACCACCGCAAAGCGGCTGGCGAGGTCCCACACCGAGTCGCTGGCCGCGTCGTGCATGCCGGAAGGCGGCACGGCGGGCAGCGTCAGCCCCTGCACGTGGCCCTGCCTGCCGTCGTAAAACTCCACTACGTCGATGTGCAGGCGGGTGTCGGTGGTGAAGCGGAACCAGATGCCGACCTCGCCCAGCAGGCGGGTAATAAACGCCAGGTCGTCCTCGCCGTACTGCATCACCTGCTCGCGGCGCGGGTACGCGTTGTTGAGGGTGAAAACAAAGTCCTGCCCGCGCATCCCGTGGCGCTCGCGCAGGATTTTTTCCACAATCTGCGGCACCGACATATCCTGATAGATGGCGTTCTGACGGCTGCGCGACAGCAGCGCCAGGCGCGGCTGCAGGGTGACGGCGTAGTGGGTCTGGTCGGCGCTGGTGCTGAGGCGCTCAAAGCCGGTCAGCACGCCCTGCACCACGCGCACCGGCTGCTGGATCTTAATGCCCCAGCCCTGGTCAACCGGGGCCTGCAGGGTCAGCGAGGCCGCTTTCATCAGCATCGCCTCGCGGGTGATGGCATGGTCGGCGCTGGTGAACTCAATGCGCCAGCGGAACGGCTCGCTCAGGCGCTCCTCCCCTTTAAACGCCAGCACGTCGGGCCGGGACTGACAGTCACGCACCGCCAGCAGGTGGTGGCTGTGGCTGAAAAAAGAGACCGGGTTTTTGCTCATGGTGATGTCCTTATCTTCCGCTGCCGTGTGCGCGCCGTTACCATAAGAAATATTCATAATTACCGCTGTGGAAAATGAATATCAGGGCAGAGGCAGCTGTACCCTCCATGGGTATTCAGAGATGACTATATAGTAACCAACCTGGCGACTGCAATATTTTGAATGGGGATTTTTTGTCTGATTTTTATAGGTTTTTTCTTATTTGATTGAGTTAACCAGCTGAATGGGATAGCGAAAAACTCATCGGTATTATCGGAACAACTAAAGGATTCGTCAGCAACCAGCATCAGAATAAACAGCATCAACCCGCCAGTATTATCACTTTATGTTAACTGTTTAATGTAATGACCGTCATTGAGGCTGGTTATCGTCACCGGCGTTCGCCATGAATGAATGAGTGGGAAAAATCGCTTCTGGCGGAAAATCAGGGCCTGCTGCCTATCGTTTAAGCATGCTTAAACGATAGGCAGCAGGCCATTTCAAGATAGCAAGAGCATCACGACAGCAGCGCTTTCACCTACTGCATCAGATTTGCCACCTCTTCCGGGCGCGTTCTGCCGCTCCGCTTACCTATTGTTGAACTGAGGATCAGCTGAGGGACCGCACGATGAAGAAAATAGACCGGGCGGGATTTCATCTTGATCGCCCGGCCCTCACACCACAGCGGGTTCAGCTCTTTGCCGACTGAGTTACGCGCGAAGCCCAGATCGAAGCCGATTTTTTATGCGGTTGAAAACAGGGATGTTCCTAATCCAGTTTATGCTGGCGCAGGAAACCTTCACCGCCCAATTGACGCATCTGGCGCAGGATCCACTGCTGGCGCTGGCGCACATAGCCGGATGGCGCATCGGCGCGGAAGCGAATCGGATTAGGCAGTACCGCGGCCAGCAGCGCGGCTTCAGACATGCTTAAGCGGCTGGCTGGCTTATGGAAATAGCGTTGTGAAGCCTCCTCCACGCCAAATACCCCTTTGCCCATTTCCGCCACGTTAAGGTAAACGGTGAGAATGCGGCGTTTGGTCCACACGGTTTCTATCCCCACCGTTAACCCGGCCTCCAGCCCTTTACGTATCCAGCTGCGGCCGTCCCACAGGAACACATTTTTTGCCGTCTGCTGGGACAGGGTCGACGCCCCACGCATTCCGGCCTTCTCACCTTCGCTGTCCAGCACCGACTGGATCGCCGCAACATCAAAGCCCCAGTGGGTCGGGAATTTCTGGTCTTCGGAAGCGATCACCGCCAGTGCCATCCACGGTGATATTTCATCCATCCCTACCCAGTCCGAGTGAGCAACATAGCTCCAGTTGCCGCTAAACCAGGCACCCAGCTGCCGCTCAACCATCACGGCAGAAAATGGCACCGGAAGAAAAGCAAAGGCAATAATGCCGGTAAGCCATAAACCCAGTACGCTGAGAACGAGGCGAAGCAAACCCGATTTGATGCGTGCGGTGACGCTGTTATTACGACGACTCATGCCAGAACCTGTTTTAAAAAATGATTAGTGCGGAAATACACCCGAAATATCCGAATGCCTTTAGTTAAGCGATGTAACTGGAATCGGTTCCATCATGCCAGCTGATTTCGCTCTGTTATGCGCTGGACCTGACACAGGATGAAAGCGTTACCACCTGATTGGTTCGCAGCGCTTATAAATTTCGCCCTGTCGTATTCGAAAACCGATCTGCTACAAAAGAAAATCACTCGCAAATGATGCCGGTTTGACCGTTTTTTCACCCGCGGAGTGACGTCATCGCCATCGGATACCCTGCTGAACGGAGTCAGCTTTTGACTTATGCAGAAAGGCCCACTCAGGATTTGTGCTAGCAGAAACCTAAACGTTTCGGAAAGGCTGTTTAAAAACACCTAAAAACAACCATAAAACATTGAGTTAGTAACACGTATTTGGCCAAATTCCATTACCGCATAAGCTTATGTGAAAATGGCCCTGCGGTAAAAAGTTTGCGTCAATCTGACTGGCGAAAAAAAAAGCACATATGGTCAAAAATAAGACAAATCCGCAATCAATTGCATTCGTTACTTGACTGAGAAGTAAAATTAAGGTCTTCTATTTGCCAAGGCTGCTCCACATCACACATTTTAATGAATCTGGTAACATGTGATGTGAGATTTGCTAAAGTAGTCCCTGAGCTTATTAGTGGTTCACCCAATACCAAATCTGCGCTCCCGACGATTCCTATCAGAATAGCGCAGGTTTCCAGTTTCCCTGGTGTTGGCGCAGTATTCGCGCACCCCGGCCTCGGTCGGGGTCATTTTTTTTCAGCATCCGTAACCCATTGACGCAGTACTTCAACGTCATTGCGCCACTCCTGTTTCAGCTCATCAATCCACTCCTGCACGTTATCCCACCATGCTGGCAGTTCCGGGCTTTGAATCTGTTTGGCAATCTGTTGTAAGTGAGTCAGACCGACCGATCCTGCAGCCCCTTTGATCTTGTGGCCCTCTTCGGCAATCCCTTTCTGATCGCGCGCCATCATGTTGGAATCCAGCACCTCCAGATAGCCCGGCATCATCTGCTCAAACATCTCCAGACTCTGATGGATCAACTTCGGCCCGACCAGTTCGATATATTGCTCAAGCATTGGCACATCCAGCAGCGCCAGCTGTTTCTCATCCATGTCAATCTCCGTTGGGGTTGGCAGCTCGACTTCCTGATAATCCCAGTATTTTTTGATCATCGCCGTCAGCGCAGGCACCGCCAGCGGTTTGCTCAGCACATCGTCCATGCCGGCATCCAGGTATTCACGCTTGTCCTTGAGCACGTTAGCGGTCAGCGCCACCAGCGGCGGCAGCTGCTCACCCGCGTGGAGCCGATGAATAGCACGCGCCACGTCCAGCCCGGTCATGTCCGGCAGCTGGATATCCAGCAGCACCAGGTCAAATTCATCCGGGTTGAACATATCCAGCGCCGCCTGGCCGGTCATCGCCACTTCCACGCTGTTGCCGAGCTTCTCCAGCACGGAGCGCGCGACGACCACGTTCAGCTCAATATCTTCTACCAGCAGCACATGCAGCGCAGGCAGCGGCAGGTCGTCTTCCGGCTGCTCATCCTCCACCTGTTCCGCGATACGCGGGGCGTTCAGCGTCAGGGTAAAGCAGGAGCCCTGGCCCGGGGCGCTACGCACGCTGATGTCTCCGCCCATGCTCTGCGCCAGGCGGCGGGATACGGCCAGCCCGATGCCGGTTCCGGTCGCCGGTTTGCCGCCGCGCTGATCCTTCACCTGGTAGTACATCGCGAAGATCTTATCCTGCTCGTCTTGCGGGATGCCCATGCCGGAGTCTTCAACCTCAAAGCGCAGGCAGTCATCCTCCAGGTAGCCAACGCGCACCACAATTTCGCCCTGCTGGGTAAATTTCACCGCGTTGCCGATCAGGTTCCACAGGATCTGACGCAGGCGCGTGCCGTCGGCAATAATTTTGTGCGGCAGCGGCAAGTCAGGCGCCAGTACAAACTTCAGCCCTTTCGGCTCCGCCAGCAGGCCGGAGAGGTTTTCCAGATCGGCGAGGAAGCCGGTGAAGTCGATCGGCTGGTTATCCAGCTGCACTTTGCGCCGCTCGATTTTATCCATCTCAATCACGTCGTTGAAAATATTGCCGAGGGTGATCGCCGAGACGTGGATAGTTTTGAGGTATTTCAGCTGTTCCTGATTGAGATCGGTATCCAGCAGAATGCGGCTCAGACCGACAATGCCGTTAAGCGGCGTACGCAGCTCGTGGCTAATCGTAGAGATAAAGGTGGTCTTTTCCCTACTGGCGTTCTCTAACGCATCCTGATAGCGCTTACGCTCGGTTATATCGCGTCCAAAGCCCATCAGCCCACTGCGTTTGCCCACGCGATCGTAATAAGGCACTTTGCGGATCTCAAAACAAGCCTTGCGCCCGTCAGGATACTGCAACCACTGCTCGTAGGTCAGGGAGACGTTGTGGCGGAACACTTTTTCGTCCGTTTCCAGCACTTTGGTGGCGGCATCGTCGTCATACACCTCTTTGGGTGTCAGGCCGATTAACTGCTTCTCACTTTTGCCGGTCAGCAGCTCCATCGCCCGGTTACAGCCGGAAAACTGCTGATCGCTGTTACGATAGAAAACCAGGTCGGGGGAAGCATCAAGGAACGAGCGAAGAAAGGAGGATTGCTGTTCCAGCTCAATCTGCGCCTCTTCACGCCGCGCCATCTCCTCTTTCAGCCGGGTCATCACCTGCAGGCGCGCCTCTTCGGCTTTGATACGGTCGGAAATCTCCTGATTGAGCTGGGTGATATTGCCCTGCATCTGCTGGTTCAGCTCAAGGTCGCGATTACGCATCTCCTCCAGCTTATCCACCAGCCGTGACAGGCGCTGGCGCGACTCCTCCAGCTGCTCCACCACCACCGAGAGGAAATAGACCGCCCACGGGGTGATCAGCAGGCCGAAAAACACCGATCGCACCATATCAATGCTTTCGACGTGGCCGCGCAGCACCATGGTGACGGCCATCTGCACAATCATCGCCAGCACCACCAGCGCAGAGGCCAGCAGCAACGAGAAGCGCACCAGCCCCAGCTTCACCATCAAATCAACGTAGTACTGCGCTAATAAACGAATTTGTTTCATAAAGGATCCCTTCCGCCTGATAGCCGCAATCATACCGGAATTGGACAAAAGACCAACGCACGATTGACCGCAGGACACTGCCAGCAGCTGCACGGTAATAGTGCAGCACCACCCACAGGCGGCGGCCGCTTATGGCGGGATTATCGTCGCCGTCGGGCAACGGCTGCGGATCGCTGTTATCCCGCGCCAGGCACGCATTTCGTACGGATCAAAAAAGTTACGCCTTCGCATATTGACTAAATTTTATAACTGCATAATCTGTAGGGCCGCTGCCAGTTCGCCGCGCCATTCTCAGATGATGTTTTTCTTAGCGATGATGGAAATCACTCGCCTTCTTTTGTCTCATCCAAACGAATAACCATTCACAATTCATGAAATATTAATCACACCTGGCATGATTAATTTTACTAATGACACCCCCTATTTTATTCAAATAACCCCACTAATTAAAAACAGTGCGTTCCTGCGGTTATACTCATTCTTACAGCACATTCTGCTGCCATTGCCTCCGGCACCAGCATGGTGCAGAGATTTGGCGCCTGCCCTATAGTGAGTCAGCTCACACTTCGCCCCCTGACAACTCCTGTTGAACAGCGTTAAAAATGGTGTTGATAACCATATATATCAATAAGATAACTCACACAAAGCGTCAAAAAGCATAAGTAAGAACGCTATTTGACCTGAGTACGCTTTACCGATAAGTTGGAAATCCGCTGGAAGATTTCCTCAGGGGTCAGCGTCCTGGCATATCTATGCAGCAACCAGACTCCCTTGTGATGCAAGTTATCTCCACCCAGAGACCCGGAATTAAAGTGAGCGGTCCCCTTCAAGGATGTTTTAGAAAATATCTGGCGAAGGATGCCCGGATTCACGGTGTCCGTAACAAACAGCGGCAAAAATAGGATACAGAGCCTGGAGAGATGCCGAGCGCCCTCTGTGCCTGAAGAATAGTGGTAATGTCAAAGCAGTTAAGGAGGCCCTCGATGTCCAACTCAAAACCTTATCCTTATGGACTGTACGATCCATCAAAAGACAGTGACAGTTGTGGTGTGGGTTTCATTACTCGTAAGGACGGCGAGCAAACTCATGAGGTTCTGCAAATGGCGCACAGCGCACTCTGCACCGTACCTCACCGTGGAGGCATGTCTGCTGAAGGCGTCGGTGACGGAGCCGGGGTGAACGTTGACCTCTCTCTGCACTTCTTCCGCAAAGTCACCGGGCTGCCGTTAGAGGCCGGTCGCTTTGGCGTGGGTAACTTCTTCGTACCGAAAGATGCTGCGCTGCGTGCCAACGCCGAGCGTCTGGTAGAAGAGACGCTGGCCACTTATGATCTTGCCATTATCATTAAGCGTGACATGCCGCTGGATACCAGCGTGCTGCGCCCGGCGGCGATCCCGTTCCAGCTGCCTATCGTGCAGTGGGTGTTTACTGCCCCGGCCGATATCACCAACCAGATCGAATTCGAGAAGCGCATCTATCGCGCGCTGCTGGACATCGAAGCACGCGCCTTTACCGAAAGCGAATTTGGCGGTCTGTATCCGCTGTCGCTCTCTTCGCGCACTCAGGTATTTAAAGCACGCCTGAACTCAAACGAAGTGATCCCCTATTTCCAGGATCTGACCGATGCCGATCATCAGGTGCGCGGTCTGTTCTTCCATACCCGTTTCTCGACCAATACCGACCCGCATACCACCATGGCGCAGCCGTTCCGCCTGATGGCGCACAACGGCGAGCTGAATACCGACCGTAAAAACCGCATTGCGGAGTCGGCGCTGGCGCTGGCCCGTGGCAAGAAGATTGTGCGCCCGAAAGGCCAGTCCGACAGCTCACGCCTTGACCAGAGCATCCACAGCCGCCTGATGGAAGATAACCTCGACCTGATCACCGCCGTGGTCTCAATGATGCCGCCTGCGTGGGAAAATGACCCTTCACTGTCTGCGGAAGTGCGCGCGATGCTGGAGTACTTCTCCCTGTATGAAGAGAAGAATGACGGCCCGGCTGCGCTGATCTTCGGCAACGGTGAAGTGATTGGTGCCCGTCTGGACCGCCTGGGCCTGCGCCCGCTGCGTTCCGTTGAAACCGCCGAGTACATCGGTGCTATGTCTGAAGCCGGTCAGATCGCCTTCCCACCGGAGAGCGTGCTGCGCCGTGGCCGTATCGAAGCGGGCGGGATGCTGTATTACGATCACCGTGAAAAGCGCAGCTACACCACGCTCGAAGCGCTGGAAAAACTGGCAGCGGTGGCGGATTACCCGGCGCTGCTGGCACAGTCGCGCGTCACCCTGGAAGAGCTGCCGGTGATCCCGGCGGAGCAGCAAGGCTCCCCACTGCGTTATAGCGGCGACCTCAAAACCTATCAGCGTTTTGTGGCGTACTACTACAACCAGGAAAGCTTCAAGTTCATGATGGACCCGATGCTGACCACCGGCGCAGAGAAAATCTCCGCGATGGGCTACGGCAACGCCATCAACGCCCTGTCCGACCACGAAGGCGGCATGGCGCACTACTTCTCCCAGCGCTTTGCGCAGGTGACTAACCCGCCGCTCGACTCCATTCGTGAAGCCGACGGCATGACGCTGCGCGTGGCGCTGGGTGCCAAACCGCACCTCGGCCGCAGCAAAGGCAAGCAGATCGTGGTACCAAGCCCGATCCTGACCCACCTGGATATGCTGCAGCTGCGTGAGCAGACCGTTGCTCCGTACAAACGCTTTGAGATGCTTTACACCCCGGTAATTGGCGTGGACCCGCTGAATCGTGCCGCCAATGCGGACGCGCTGGAAAAAGCCATCGACGATTTAGCCCAGGAAGTGGTCGATTTCGCCCGCGAACAGGGCGGCATCGCGGTGATCACCGACCGCCACATCTCCTCAACCCGCGCCAGCATTCCCATGCTGCTGATGGTTTCCGCCATTAACCAGCGCCTGGTGCAGGAAGGTCTGCGCCTCGACGTTTCGCTGGTGGTGGAGAGCGGCCAGAGTATCTCGTCACACCATATCGCGGCCACCCTTGGGTTTGGCGCTTCCGCGGTCTATCCGCTCGGCGTGCAGATGCGTGCGGAAGAGAAGTACGGTGAAGGCGAAGGCGGCAACAAAGCCTTTAAACGCTATGCCAAAGCCGCAGAAAAAGCGCTGATGAAAACCATGGGCAAAGTCGGCCTGTGTACCGTTGAGAGCTATAGCTGCGGTGAGTTCTTCGAGCCGAACTTCCTTGATACTGAAGATCGCGTGCTGAAGAAGTACTTCCCGAACATCAAGACCCCGGTCGGCGGCGCAGGTTTTGCCAGCATCGCGCAGATGGCGGTGGACTGGCATCAGAGCGCGTTGCGCATTCAAGGCGAAAACGAAGTGCCGCTGCTAGGCCTGTTTAAAGAGCGCGCGGAAGGGGCCGGCCACTCCTACGGCACCATCGCCGTGCGCACCTTCATCGATATGACCGAGCAGCCGATCCGCTTCGCCGACAAGCCGCGTGAGGAGGATAACTTTATCCGCCTGATGACGCTGGCCAAGCTGGATAACGCTTTTAACATCAAAGCCAAATCCTTTAAGGACAGCAGCTTTGAGCGCATCCCGAACGAGGTGATCGATAACTTTGCTATCACCCCGGACTATCGTCAGTTCTCCAGCCTGATGCTGGAAGAGCGTAAACGCCGTCCTGCGGCGCTGCGTGACATTCTCGCCTTCCCGGCGGACCTGACCCACGTCGACAGCGAAGCCGAATTTACCCGTAAGCTGGGCCGTTACTCGCTGGTCAACAATGGCTTTGCGGTGCGCGGTATGGTGTGCCAGGCGGTCGAAGGCCGTGAAGGCCAGTTCACGCTGCGCCTGACCGATGCCATCGTCGGCCTGAAAAGCGAGCACGATCGCCTGACCACCCTGTCCGGCGTGCTGAAAAAACGCTTCGGTGATGCCATTGAGCACAGCGAAATCAGCGCGGACGCGCTGCACATTAGCGCTAACGGCAAGGCGGCTGACTACCTGTCGCGCATCTTCACCATCTCTGCGGCGCTGCCGCTGAGCGAAGTGCAGCCTGCGCATGAAATTACCCGTACCTTTGCCTCCGGTGCGATGAGCCACGGCGCGCTGGTGGCTCCGGCGCATGAGGCGGTGGCGCACGGCACCAACATGGTTGGCGGCATGAGCAACTGCGGCGAAGGCGGCGAGCACTACTCGCGTCACGGCACCATTCGCGCTTCACGCATCAAGCAGCTGGCTTCCGGCCGCTTTGGCGTCTGGGCAGCCTATCTGGCGGACCCGATGCTGGAAGAGCTGGAGATCAAGATCGGCCAGGGGGCAAAACCGGGCGAAGGTGGTCAGTTACCGGCGGCGAAAGTCACCGTTGAGATCGCCGCTGCGCGCGGGGGCACACCGGGCGTTGAGCTGGTTTCACCACCGCCGCACCACGATACCTACTCCATCGAGGATCTGGCACAGCTGATCCACGACTGTAAAGCGGCGCGCGTGCGCGTGATCGTGAAGCTGGTGTCATCCGAAGGTATCGGCACCATCGCGGTTGGCGTGGCGAAAGCCGGCGCCGATGTGATTAACGTCGCGGGTAACACCGGCGGCACCGGTGCGGCTTCCGTCACCAGTCTGAAATACACTGGCCGCGTGGCGGAAATCGGCATCGCCGAAGTTCACCAGGCGCTGTGTGCCAACGGCCTGCGCGAAAAAGTGCTGCTGCGCTGTTCCGGCGCTCAGCAGACCGGTAGCGACGTGGTGAAATCCGCGCTGCTGGGCGGCGACAGCTTCGAGTTCGGTACCACCGCGCTGATGATGCTGAAGTGCGTGATGGCGAAAAACTGTAACGTGAAATGCCCGGCCGGTTTAACTACCAACGCCGAAGCGTTTGACGGCGATCCACGCCAGCTGGCGCAGTACTTCATCAACGTCGCACACGAAGTGCGTGAAATGCTGGCGCGCCTCGGCCTGCGCTCTCTGCGCGAAGCGCGTGGACGCTCTGACCTGCTGCACCTGATGGATCATCCGCTGGAAGTCGGCAAGCTGGATCTGCGCGCCATGTTAACCGTGGTGCCGGAGCTGAAAATTGCCCGCCCGGTCTATCTGGAAAAAGATTTCGAGCTGGACGATAGCTGGGTCGAGCTGGTGAAAGATCAACTGGTCAACCAGGGATCGACCGCGATCGCTCTTGGCGATGGCATCATCCTGAACAACCGTAATAAGAGCGTCGGTGGCCAGCTGGCGATTGATATTGAACGCCTGCTGAACCATCAGCTGGATGCGGAGCAGCTGAGCGCTATTCCGGCAGCCCTGCTGGACGATCGCGGTCGCCGTTATCTGGCGCCGGGTACCGTCACCATCGCCACGTCCGGCTCTGCCGGTCAGTCTTACGGCGTGTTCTGCAATGACGGCATGCGCCTTGAGCACTACGGCACCTGTAACGACGGTGTCGGCAAAGGCCAGTGCGGCGGTGAAATCGTGGTGATGTCGCCTGGCGGCGGCTCGCAGGATGCAGAGGGCAACGTGCTGGTCGGTAACTTCGCGCTGTTCGGCGCCACCGGCGGGCGTCTGTTTGCTCAGGGCCAGGCGGGTGACCGCTTCGCCGTGCGTAACTCCGGTGCCACGGCGGTCGTCGAAGGCGTCGGTGATTTCTGCTGCGAATATATGACCAACGGCGCAGTGCTGAACCTCGGCACTTACGGTACCGGCTTCGGCAACGGGATGAGCGGCGGCTTCGCCTATCAGTATGACCCGTACGGCACGCTGGCGGGTTCCGTGGCGGCTGACTCGGTGATGCTGGGTTCGATCACCGATGACAACGAGATGGCGCGCGTACACAAAGACGCGGTGCTGACGATGCTGAACTGGCATCTGGAAGCGACCCGCTCGCCGCGTGCGCAGTGGCTGCTGGATCACTGGGAAAGCGAGAGTCAGCATTTCGTCTACGTGATGCCGCGCTCCCTGCTGCTCTACCAGGACGGCGCTGAGATCCTGAAAGCCAAGACCCGTAAGGATCTGCTGGAGGAGCTCTCTACCGCGCTGGCCGGTCACCAGGTGGCGAAGTTTAAAGCGGCATGGCGCGATGGCAAGGCGATCGCTAACGGTGCGGTTCCGGGCTACGGTGCCACCGACACCCCTGAAATGCTGGTGCTGCTGAACAACTACACCGTGCTGAGTTCGGCACAGCAGCTGGCGCTCTCCCGCCTGCCGAAAGGCACGCCGGTGCAGGACCCAGCCGTTGAGAAAGCGGTGCGCAACCTGCTGATGACGGAAGATTTCACCCTGATCAGCAAGCTGCAGCGCCACGGTCGTGCGGCGATTGAAAGCTACAGCGACGAAGAGCTTTCCTGCCTGATTGGCGCCAAGCGTATGTCGGATTATAAAGCCGCCCTGACGCAGCGTAATATCCGCTCCATGGACAGCCTGGCAACCTATGGCTGGATCATGTATCAGGATGCCTGTAACCGGGAAGTGCTGGGACGTCTGCCTGACTTTGAAGAGCTGTTTGCGCGCGCTGCACTGCCAGAACTGGCGGCGGCGGTTGGCAAATTAGCCTGATAAATAATGAGAACGGGATTGAGTAGATAAAAGCGATGAAGATTCCTTATATTCCTGAAGATGCGCCATTCAATGGCGAACAGAAATTTTGGCTGGCGGGCTTTCTTGCCGGGTTACATTCACGCCTGCTGGTGCTGGAAAACCAGCCGCAGGCGGCAAGCGGGGCAGCGTCGGCTGCCAACACCCAGCTGCATATCCTGTTTGGTTCACAGACCGGTAATGCTGAAGCCTTAGCGCAGAGCGCGGCGAAAGCCGCCCGCGCCAAAGGTCTGGTGCCCGTGGTTCAGGGGCTGGGCGAGGTAGATATCGAAGTGTTCGCTACCATGCGTCACGTGCTGGTGATCACCTCAACCTACGGTGAAGGCGAGATGCCGGACAACGCCCAGCTGTTCTGGCAGGCAATTTCTGCCAGCACCGCGCCGCGCCTTGAGCAGATGCACTTCGCGGTTCTGGCTATCGGTGATACCGGCTACGATGGCTTCTGCCAGGCGGGTAAATTTATTGATATGCGCCTGGAGCAGCTGGGTGCGAAACGCGTTTACGACCGCATTGACTGCGACATCGACTTTGAAGAGCCGTCCAACGAGTGGATTGCCGCTTCCATGCCTCAGTTTGCCGCCAGCGCCGGCAGCAGCGGCACAGCGCTGGAGAGCGCTCCGGAAGCGCCGGTCATTCCGGGCAGCAACAAGAATAACCCGTATGCGGCAGCGCTGGCGACCAACAAGCGTCTGTCCGGTGAAAACTCCGGTAAGGACATCCGTCACTTCGAGTTTGACCTGACCGACAGCGGGCTGAAGTACGAAGCGGGCGACGCGCTGGGGGTGATCCCGGTGAACGAACCGGCGCTGGTTAACCTGCTGCTGACGCAGCTGAAATCCGACTACGACACGCCGGTTCCTGGCTTCGAACGTAGCCTGGGTGATCTGCTGACCTATCAGTTCGAGATCTCCGAGCCTTCGCGCAAGCTGATCGAATGGGTCGGCAAGAACACCACCAATCAGGAACTGCGCCACGTCCTGCAGCACGATGACAAAGATGCGCTGGGCGTGTGGCTGTGGGGCAAAGATACCCTCGACCTGCTGCAGCTCGACGTCACCCGTGCGCTGAGCATTCCTGAGTTCGTTGCCCTGCTGCGCCCGTTACAGCACCGCGCTTACTCCATCTCCTCCAGCCAGAAGGCGCACCCGAATCAGGTGCACCTGACGATTGCCTCCGTGCGCTACCACAGCGCCGGACGTGCGCGCAGCGGCGTGTGCTCGACCTACCTGGCCGAACGCGTGAAGCGCGGTGAGAAGCCGGCGATCTTTATCTCGCCAAATAAAGCGTTCCGCGTGCCGTCCAACGGTGATGCGCCGTTGATCATGATTGGCCCGGGCACCGGTATCGCGCCGTTCCGCGCCTTCCTGCAGGAGCGTGATGCGCTGGGTGCCAAAGGCAAAAACTGGCTGTTCTTCGGTGACCAGCATCAGGAACACGACTACATCTATCAGGACGAGCTGAGCAGCTGGAAAGAGAAAGGTTTACTGACCCGCCTCGACCTGGCGTTCTCCCGCGATCAGGCTGAGAAGATTTACGTGCAGACCCGCATGCTGGAACAGGGCGCAGAGCTGTTTGCGTGGCTGGAAGAGGGTGCTTACTTCTACGTTTGTGGCGATGCATCACGCATGGCAAAAGACGTCGATAAGGCGCTGTACCAGGTGATTACTCAGTTTGGTGGCATGTCTGCGGAGCGTGCAGCCGACTACGTTGACCAGCTGAAGAAAGAGAAGCGTTACCTGCGCGACGTGTATTAAGCCTTCGCAGCATAAAAAAAACGGGCCTGACGGCCCGTTTTTTATTTCACGACGCGTAACGCCGGACGACCACCGCGCGGCGGCGGCTCATCGTCAGGACCGTTGTCGTCATCCTGACCGCTGTCGTCAGGACGATCGCCATCGATAACCGACATCACCGTTTCCGGTGCGCTATCCTGCGCATCAGCGGCATCGTACTCGCCCGCCTCTTCATACGCTGGCTCTGGCTCAAACATCGTTCCTGCGCCGTTTTCACGCGCGTAGATCGCCAGCACCGCCATTAACGGCACGGAAACCTGACGTGGAACGCCGCCGAAACGCGCACTAAAGCGCACTTCGTCATTGCCAAGCTCAAGGTTGCCCACGGCACGCGGCGCGATGTTCAGAACGATCTGGCCATCACGGGCATATTCCAGGGGCACCATAACACCCGGCAAATTAATGTCTACGACCAGATGCGGCGTGAGATTGTTGTCGAGCAACCACTCATAAAAAGCGCGCAGCAGATAGGGACGACGTGCGGTAAGTTGAGACATTTCCATCGTAATCAGCCCCGCGTTTGCAGGCGCATTTCGCGTTCCGCTTCCGTCAGGGAAGCCAGGAAGGAATCACGCTCGAAGACACGCGTCATATAGCCTTTCAGCTCTTTCGAACCGGCACCAATCAGCTCAATGCCCATCTGTGGCAGACGCCACAGCAGTGGGGCCAGGTAGCAATCTACCAGGCTAAACTCTTCGCTCATAAAGAACGGGGTGCGGGCGAACAGAGGTGCGATGGCCAGCAGCTCTTCACGCAGCTGCTTGCGCGCCGCTTCCGCTTCCTGCGCCGTGCCGTTTTCGACTTTACGCATCAGGCTGTACCAGTCCTGCTCGACGCGGTGCATCATCAGGCGGCTTTCACCACGCGCAACCGGATAAACCGGCATCAGCGGTGGATGCGGGAAACGTTCGTCCAGATACTCCATGATGATGCGCGATTCATACAGCGTCAGCTCGCGATCAACGAGGGTGGGTACGGTACGGTACGGGTTGAGGTCGATCAGATCCTGCGGCAGGTTATCCGTTTCAACCTGCTCGATCTCGACACTAACACCCTTCTCAGCCAGGACAATACGTACCTGATGGCTGAAAATGTCAGTCGGACCAGAAAACAGCGTCATTACCGAACGTTTGTTGGCAGCGACAGCCATGTAAACCTCCAAGTTTATCGAGAAAATTACTGCGAATAGCCATCCACGCGGCGACTCATTATTGCCATCAGCCCGAAGTTTGACCGATCGTCCATTGCACAGGATACCAGCGTCATTGCCCGGCCAATGGGCACAAAGTGACACACAGTTTACCAGATTTTAGCCAGCTTGTGGGGAGCGGAGTGTCGAATTGCGGGGGAAAATAACAAAGCCGTGGGTGTTTCGCGCTTTTTGTACAGGCAGGAAATAAAAAACCCGGCGCCAGGCACCGGGTTTTCCGATAATCGTTTCTGCGTGAGCAGGAAAAATTAACGTTTGGAGAACTGAGGACGACGACGTGCTTTACGCAGACCGACTTTCTTACGTTCAACTTTACGAGCATCACGAGTAACGAAGCCTGCTTTACGCAGTTCGCCACGCAGGGACTCGTCGTACTCCATCAGAGCGCGTGTGATACCGTGACGGATCGCACCAGCCTGACCAGAGATACCACCACCTTTAACAGTGATGTACAGATCGAATTTACCTACCATGTCCAGCAGTTCCAGCGGCTGACGAACTACCATGCGGGCAGTTTCACGACCGAAGTACTGTTCTAATGAACGCTGGTTGATAACGATGTTACCGCTACCCGGCTTAATAAAGACGCGTGCGGAAGAGCTTTTGCGGCGACCAGTGCCGTAGTTTTGATTCTCAGCCATTGCCTGTAATCCCGATTAAATGTCAAGAACTTGCGGTTGCTGTGCCGCATGGTTGTGCTCGTTGCCCGCGTAAACTTTCAGTTTACGGTACATAGCACGGCCCAGCGGACCCTTTGGCAGCATGCCTTTAACCGCGATTTCAATCACGCGTTCAGGACGGCGAGCAATCATCTCTTCGAAGGTCGCTTGCTTGATACCACCGACGAAACCGGTGTGATGGTAATACACTTTATCGGTACGCTTGTTACCGGTTACGGCAACTTTTTCTGCGTTCAGAACGATAATGTAATCACCAGTATCAACGTGCGGAGTATATTCCGCTTTGTGCTTACCGCGCAGGCGACGAGCCAATTCAGTCGCTAAACGACCTAATGTTTTGCCTGTTGCGTCAACAACATACCAGTCACGTTGGACCGATTCTGGCTTGGCTGTAAAAGTTTTCATCTAAAAGCTTACCCAAATTAAGTTACACGTTGGTGAAATCCCAAACGCTTGAATAAACGGTTGGAGCTCACACGACCATCTTGACCAGTAAGCCCACCCCTTCGGATAGAGTTACTGGAACACAAAGAGTTTTGGGAAAAAAACCTTTGCTGTAACGTGGGGTCGCAAGATTATAGAGAAGTCGCCCAAAAAGATCGAACGTTTTCTGCGATAAAATCCTCATCCCGCCACGCCCATTCAAGTTTCAGGGCAAATGCGGCAGTCGCAGATACTCTTCACTCTGCATTTCCTGCAGACGGGATACGCAGCGTTGATACTCAAACTTCAGCCGCGTGCCCTGATAAATCTCGTACAGTGATGCTTCCGCCGAGACCACCAGCTTGACGTGCCGCTCGTAGAATTCATCCACCAGCGCCAGAAATCGCCGTGCCTGGTCTTCGGTCTTGTAAATCATCACCGGCACATCATACAGCAATACGCTGTGAAAACGGCGCGACAGTTCAATATAGTCGTGCTGGCTGCGCCCTTCCCCACACAGCGCAAGGAAACTCATCGCCACAACGCCCTCAGCCACGCCCAACGTGGGCAGCTTACGGTGATTAATCTCCAGCGGTTCATGGGCTTGACGCGGTTTTCCCGCCAGCGCCACGAACATCCGCTCCATCTCTTTGGCGGTCTCTTCACCGAGCGGCGTCATCCACAGATGCGCCGAGGTTAGCGTGCGCAGGCGGTAATCGATACCGGCATCAACATTCATGATTTCGCAGTGCTGCTTGATCATCTCAATCGCAGGTAGAAAACGTGCGCGCTGCAAACCGTTACGATAGAGATCGTCCGGCGGAATATTTGACGTGGCGACCAGGGTGATGCCACGGCTGAACAGCGCTTCCATCAATGTGCCGAGCAGCATCGCATCGGTGATGTCTGAGACAAAAAATTCGTCAAAACACAGCAGGTCGGTTTCTGCCTTGAAGCGGTCGGCGACAATCTGCAGTGGGTCACTCTGCCCCTGCAGTTCTGTCAGCTCCTGATGCACGCGCAGCATAAAGCGATGAAAGTGCAGGCGCTGCTTACGCTCACCAGGAATCGACTGAAAAAACATATCCATCAGCCAGGTTTTGCCGCGCCCAACGCCGCCCCACATATAGAGACCGCGCGCCGGTGCCTGGACCGTCGATTTGCTTTTGCCCATCAGCTTATTGAGCTTGCCAAACAGACCGCCGCTGGCGGCAGACGCAGGAGGGCTAACACGGCTTAACGCCTGCCAGATACCGTCTAAGCGGGTCATGGCGGCGCGCTGAACTTCATCGGGCTGATACTCGCCGTTTTCCAGCGCTTGCTGATAGCGCAACAGCGGGGACATCGTTTGCATAATTGAGTCACATTCCCTGAAAAAAAGGCCTATGCCGGTGTTGATCGTCGAAAAAAAAGTCGTTCTACACTAAGCGAAGCTGCCGCAGGATTCCACTTCCAATACATTAGCGGTTATAGTGGCTGGTATCAGATGGAAAAGCCCTACGTAACAACGAAGACTATATGGGAGTCATTATGACCTGGGAATACGCGCTTATTGGGTTAGTAGTTGGGATTATTATTGGCGCGGTAGCAATGCGTTTCGGCAACAAAAAACTGCGCGAGCAACGCAGCCTGCAGTACGAGCTGGAAAAGAGCAAGGCAGAGCTGGCGGATTATCGTGAAGAGCTGACTAACCATTTTGCCCACAGCGCCGAGCTGCTGGACAACATGGCACGCGACTACCGTCAGCTGTATCAGCATATGGCGAAAGGTTCTAATGACCTGCTGCCAAACCTGCCGGGTGAGAAAAACCCGTTTGCTTATCAGCTGACAGAATCAGAAGCGGATAACGACCAGGTGCCGGTAGAGATGCCGCGTGACTACCCGGACAGCGCCTCTGGCCTGCTGCGTGGCGAGCGCGCTACCAAATAATCATCTTCGTGGGGTGCCAGCCACCCCACGTTTCAAGCACCGTTCAGTTCACTGCAAGACACATACAGCCTGCCATTTTGGCGATGGGCATCATTTCCCTGCTAGCGAGAGTTTGCTTCCGATGAAGAACAAATTATTTCTGTTAAGCGCATTAGCATTGAGTGTCGGTGTCAATATGGCCACAGTCCCTGCGGCTGTGGCTGCTCTTCCTGGACAGATTCAGGGCCAGCAGGTGCCGAGCCTGGCACCAATGCTGGAGAAAGTTCTGCCGGCCGTCGTCAGCGTTCACGTTGAAGGGACAGAAAAAGAGAGCCAGCAGCAGATCCCCGACCAGCTAAAACGCTTCTTTGGTCAGGATGGAGAGGAAGGTGCCCCCGGTGACGATAAGTCGCAGGAGTTTGAAGGGCTGGCCTCCGGGGTGATTATCGATGCCGCCAAAGGCTATGTGCTGACCAACAACCACGTGGTGAATGGCGCAGATAAAATCAGCGTGCAGCTGAGCGATGGTCGCGAATTCACGGCCAAGCTGGTCGGTCACGATGAGCAGACCGATATCGCACTGCTCCAGTTGATCGATGCGAAGAATCTGACCCAGATAAAAATTGCTGACTCTGACCAGCTGAAGGTCGGGGACTTTACCGTGGCCATCGGTAACCCGTTTGGCCTGGGACAGACGGCCACCTCGGGGATCGTGTCGGCGCTCGGCCGCAGCGGTCTTAACCTTGAGGGGCTGGAAAACTTTATTCAGACCGATGCCGCGATTAACCGCGGTAACTCCGGCGGTGCGCTGGTGAATCTTAACGGTGAGCTGATCGGGCTGAATACGGCCATCCTTGCGTCAAGCGGCGGCAATATCGGCATTGGCTTTGCGATTCCAAGCAATATGGCGATGGGTCTGGCCCAGCAGCTGATCCAGTTTGGTGAAGTGAAACGCGGCCAGCTGGGCATCAAGGGCACTGAGATGACCGCCGATATGGCGAAAGCCTTTAAGGTTGATATCCAGCACGGCGCCTTCGTCAACGAGGTGCTGCCGCAGTCGGCGGCCGCGAAAGCGGGGATTAAAGCGGGCGATATCATTACCAGCGTCGACGGTAAAAACGTTGCTAACTTTGCTGAACTGCGGGTGAAAATCGGCACCACGCCGCCGGGCCAGGAAGTGAAAGTGGGCCTGCTGCGTGACGGTAAACCGGTCACGGTCACCGTTAAGCTGGATAACAGCAGCCAGACGACCGCCAGTGCCGAACTGATGACCCCAGCGCTGCAAGGGGCCACCCTGAGCGACGGCGCGGCCAAAGATGGCACCAAAGGTGTCAAAGTCGACGAGGTGGCGAAAGCGACTCCGGCGGCGCAGTTTGGCCTACAGAAGGATGATGTGATCGTTGGCGTTAACCGCACGCCGGTACAGAATCTGGCAGAGCTGCGTAAACTGCTGGAGACCAAACCGGATCTGCTGGCGCTGAGCATCATGCGCGGCGATGAGAATATCTATCTGCTGCTGCGTTAACCCTGCCACGCGGACACAGGCTACTGTGTCCGCGTAACTCATGCTATCCTGCCAGTCGTTTATTCATACACTGCCTAAAACCATGTTTCCTAAACTTTTGCGTTCAGCGATCTTCGGCCTGATTGTGGCCGCTATCCTTCTGGTAGCCGTGCCGGGCCTGCGGCTGGGCAGCGATCTGCTGTCTACTGCCGACGACAGCGCCGATCTTCAGCCGGTCAGCTACAACGCGGGGGTAAAACGCGCCGCGCCTGCGGTAGTGTATGTTTACAACCGCAGCGCCAACGGCACCAGCGATGTGCTCGGCTCTGGGGTGATCATGGATCCGCGCGGCTATATTCTGACCAACAAGCATGTAATCAACGACGCCAGCCAGATCATCGTCAATCTGCAGGATGGCCGCTACTTTGAAGCGATGCTGGTCGGTTCTGACTCACTGACCGACCTGGCGGTGCTGAAAATCAATGCGGTGAATTTACCGGTGATCCCGATCAATCCGCAGCGCGTCGCGCACGTTGGCGACCTGGTGATGGCGATCGGTAATCCGTATAACATCGGGCAAACGGTGACGCAGGGTATCATTGGCGCCACCGGACGGGTTGGCCTCAGCCCTTCCCGCCATCAGGATTTCCTGCAGACCGATGCGTCTATTAACCGCGGCAACTCAGGCGGCGCGCTGATTAACTCGCTGGGCGAATTGATGGGCATTAACACCCTCTCCTTTGATAAAAGCAGCAACGGCGAAACGCCGGAAGGTCTGGGCTTTGCAATTCCTACCAAGCTGGCGACGAAGGTGATGGAGAAACTGATCCGCGACGGGCGGGTAATACGCGGCTATATCGGCATTACCGGGCGCGAATTCCGCCGCTACAGCGGTCAGACATCAGGTATGGATCATAATCAGGGCATCGTGGTGACTGAGGTGAAGGCCGGCGGCCCGGCAGATAAAGCCGGTATTCAGGTCAATGATGTGATTACCCGCGTGAATAATGCGGCGGCGGTATCACCGGTAGAAACCATGGACCAGGTGGCTGAGATCCGCCCGGGCACGGTGATTAACGTCGATATCACGCGCAACGAGAAGAAGATGACGATGCCGGTCACGGTGCTGGAGTACCCGGACGAGATCCAGACGCAATAATCCCCTTCATACTTGACGCCGCAACTGCGTTGGCTGCATGTATTCACCCCGGTCACTTACAAAAGTAAGCTCCCGGGGATTCGTACATTTGCCGCCTTGTTGCGACGCCAATTATTTTGGGGAAGACTTAATCACTTGATAAAATCTTCACCCAGCACAATATCTTTTTTCAGCGTATCCAGCATGCCATTCAGCGACTGCTGTTCAAAGGCGCTCAGCTGGCCAATCGGACGGCGCTCAACAATCCCCTTTTTACCCAGCAGCAGCGGCTGCGAGAAGAAACGCGCGTATTCGCCGTCCCCTTCGACATAAGCACATTCCACCACATCGCTTTCGCCCTGCAGCGCACGTACCAGTGACAGACCAAATTTCGCCGCGGCCTGCCCCATCGACAGCGTGGCCGATCCGCCACCCGCTTTCGCTTCAACCACTTCGGTACCGGCATTCTGAATGCGTTTAGTGAGGTCAGCAGCTTCCTGCTCGCTGAAGCTGACGCCTGGGATCTGCGACAGCAGCGGCAGGATCGTCACGCCTGAGTGACCGCCAACCACCGGCACGTTGAGTTCTTCTGGCTGCTTGCCTTTCAGCGCAGCAACAAAGGTGTTGGAACGGATGATGTCCAGCGTGGTGACGCCGAACAGTTTGTTTTTGTCATAAACACCGGCTTTCTTCAGCACTTCCGCTGCAATCGCGACGGTAGTGTTAACCGGGTTAGTAATGATACCGATCAGGGCGCCAGGACTGGTTGAGGCGACTTGCTCAATCAGGTTACGCACAATACCGGCGTTGACGTTGAACAGGTCAGAACGGTCCATACCCGGCTTACGCGCCACGCCTGCGGAGATCAGTACCACGTCAGCACCTTTCAGCGCCGGGGTGGCATCTTCGCCGCTGAAGCCTTCGATTTTCACTGCGGTAGGGATATGGCTTAGGTCGACCGCCACGCCGGGAGTCACTGGGGCGATATCGTACAGAGAGAGTTCTGAACCTGCCGGAAGCTGGGTTTTCAGCAGGAGGGCTAATGCCTGGCCGATACCACCTGCTGCACCGAGAACTGCAACTTTCATCCTAAACTCCTTATTATATTAAGCATTTATTGTGCCGTGAAATCCATGTTGCTCTATCCGGATTTGCTGAAACGCGAGTTTAGCTGGCGGTTCAGCACGACAGGATATCATCGTGATTCGGCGTTACATTACACCGTTAGCGCTAACTGGAACAACCTCATTATTATAACAAATCGTTCACTTCTTGCCCGCTTCAGCAAGCCGTCAGCAAATTTTTTTTCCCATTCAAACTCTGTTAAACTGCACGCCCCTGGCGGCTTTAGCCGGCGGCTGCACCATTTCCCATTTGCATAAAAATTCATTTAATTGCATAATAATTTAATATCCCGCCACGGGCATGGCTTCTATTTTCCTCGAATCGGTAACCTATGCGTAACCCATCAAAACAAGAAGAGTTAATTAAGGCGTTCAAGGCCTTACTAAAAGAAGAAAAATTCAGCTCGCAGGGCGAAATCGTCAGCGCGCTGCAGGAAGATGGCTTCGAAAATATCAACCAGTCGAAAGTCTCACGCATGCTGACCAAGTTCGGCGCGGTGCGCACGCGTAACGCGAAAATGGAGATGGTCTACTGCCTGCCTGCTGAGCTGGGCGTGCCGACCACCACCAGCCCGCTTAAGAATCTGGTGCTGGATATCGACTTCAATGATGCACTGGTGGTTATTCACACCAGCCCAGGTGCCGCGCAGCTGATCGCACGCCTGCTGGATTCACTGGGGAAAGCCGAAGGCATCCTCGGAACCATTGCCGGTGATGACACTATCTTTATTACGCCAGCCCGTGCGTTCACCGTTAAGCAGCTGCACGATGCCATTCTGGTCCTGTTCGAACAGGAACTGTAAAGCATGCCGCTTATAAGACTTATGCATATCGTGGCGTAGGTCTCCTCCGTACAACTTTGTTCTATGCGACGAAATCCTCAGGGCCGTCATCATACGGCCCTTTGCTATTCCCCTGATAATTCAGTACTCAGCAGCAGATCTCACTGCCTTTGCTGGTCAATACGCCCGCCATCACCCGCTTAAATTTCTTCCAGCAATGTGATCTATCCCTAATAAGCGCACAAATTGTTAATTTCACGCAGCCTGATGTTTTTCCAAGCATTTAACGGGGTGAGGGTAAAATATAAGCGTTTTTTATAACGGTTGGTTATTAAAAACCCCTTCACATCACAAGAATCCCAACAAAACATTATTAGCATGCTATTAATTTTTTACGTTATTAGATCTATACTTGTTTTCGTGATGCAAATCACAGTAATTAAAAAGATAAAAACAGTTGACGAGGAATCAAATCATGAAAGTTACCACTACTATTGCTACCTTTGGCCTTCTTTCTGCTCTGTCATTCGGCGCTTTCGCCGCTGAATCTATCAACGCAGAACAGGCTAAAAATCTTCAGCCAATCGGCACTGTCAGCGTAAGCGGCATTGCGGGTTCACCGATGGATATCCACCAGGCGCTGAACGATAAAGCCGACCAGAAAGGTGCCACCGCTTATCGCGTTATCGAAAATAATGTGAATGGCAACTGGCATGCTACTGCCGAGCTGTACAAATAAGTTCGTATCTGTCTGAGAGTAAAAACAAAAAAAATTACGGTAACCCCAAGAATAATAAACGTTTTTTAGCCCTTTCGGTTACCGCCCAACCCAATTTCTGGAGTCATATCATGAAAACTACCTTCACCATCGCTGCTTTAGGTCTTGCTTCCGTTCTTTCATTTGGTGCCAGCGCTGCCAGCCTGGTGACTAACGATCAGGTTAATAATCAGAACCTGCAGTCAGTCGGTACCGTCAGCGTGAGCGGCATTAACGGCACTACCATGGATATTCGTCATCAGCTGTCTGAGAAAGCGGATCAGCAGGGTGCCAGCGCCTACCGTGTGATTGAAGCGCGTAACGACGGCAACTACCACGTAACGGCTGAACTGTATAAATAACCGTTAACGAACAGACATCGGGCGCTGTCAGCGCCCGTCCGTGACATGACCGCGGTCATAAAGTCGAAGCCCGCAGGTTGTTGGTCACAATGAGGAGATTAAATATGAAAATCAAAACAACCATCGCTGCATTGAGCCTGTTTTCACTGGTCAGTTTCGGCGCCAGCGCCGCACAGCTGGTCAATAACCAACAGGCAGAGAATCTGCAATCTGCGGGGACGATTACATTAAGCGGTGTGGCAGGCGTGCCGTCGGATATCCGTCAGCAGGTGTCACAGAAAGCGGATAGTGAAGGTGCCAGTGCTTACCGAATTGTTGAAGCGCGCAATCAGGATAACTGGCATGTCACCGCCGAGCTGTATAAGTAATTCCTCGTCGATGGGCACACCCGTTGCCCGGCAAGACGAACCCTTTGGCCCCGTTCGCCGGGGCCCTTTTTTTGCCTGACTATTTAACGTTAAAGCGAAACTCGCCATCAAGCTCCTCTTCCGCTTCATCAAATAGCAGAATCAGCGCGCCGTAGCGTCGCCTCTGGCCGCTGCCCAAATTGACGAACTCAATCTCCAACGGTAATGGCATTTGCGGCCCGGTGATAGCATCCCACAGACTGTCCAGATCGGCGATGGTACGATCCGTCAGGGCAAATCGTTCGCTGAACTGCCGGAAGAAATGTGCCTGATCGACAATCACATCAAAGTCGAAAATCTCTCTTTTCATTCGGTCTGCTCCGCAGGACACACAGCTGGGCGGCGACTGCCGCCCGTTGGGTTAAAGTCCGCCAATATGCAGGGCTTTCACTTCCATATACTCTTCCAGCCCCAGCACCGAGCCTTCACGCCCTAATCCCGACTCTTTTACGCCACCAAACGGCGCAAGCTCGGTGGACACCGCACACTCGTTAATTCCCACCATGCCGCTTTCCAGCGCGGCTGAGACGCGAAATACGCGCTGCAGGTTTTGCGTATAGAAGTAAGCTGCCAGGCCAAATTCGGTGTCGTTGGCACGGCGGATCACCTCCTCTTCCTCATCAAAGCGGAAGCACGCCGCCACTGGACCAAAGGTCTCTTCCCGTGACAGCTTCATGCTTTCATTCGCTTCGGCAATCACCGTAGGCTGCCAGAAGTTGCCGCCCAGCGCGTGACGCGCTCCCCCGGTAATGACCTTGCCGCCATGACTAAGCGCATCATTGACGTGCTCCTCGACTTTTTCCAGCGCCGAAGCCTCAATCAGCGGGCCAACCACGACGCCCTCATCCATGCCATTGCCGACTTTTAGCTTTTTCACTTCGTCTGCCAGCTGGTTAACGAAGCGGTCGTAGACGCTGTTATGAATATAGAAGCGATTCACACTGACGCAGACCTGCCCGGCGTTGCGGAATTTGTTGGCGATGGCCCCTTTTACCGCCGCATCTATATCGGCATCCTCAAACACGATATAGGGCGCGTTGCCCCCCAGCTCCATCGAGACTTTTTTCATCGTCTCTGACGCATTGCGCATCAGCAGCTTGCCGACCTGGGTGGAACCGGTAAAGGAGATTTTGCGCACCGCTTTACTGGCCATAATCGCGTCGCTGATGGCGTGAGTATCGCCCGCGACCGCATTGAGAACGCCGTCCGGTACGCCCGCTTTTTTCGCCAGCGCCAGCAGGGCAAAGGCTGAAAGCGGGGTGTTATTCGCCGGTTTGATGATGCCGGTGCAGCCCGCCGCTAACGCCGGACCCAGCTTGCGCGTCAGCATCGCCATCGGGAAGTTCCACGGGGTAATTGCCGCCACCACACCTATCGGCTCGCGCGTGGCCAGAATACGGCTGCCGGGCTTGGCCGGTGGGATAATCTCACCGTTGGCGCGCTTGGCCTGCTCGGCAAACCACTGAATAAAGCTGGCGGCGTACTCCACTTCACCCTCGGCTTCTTTTAACGGCTTGCCCTGTTCGGCGGTCATCAGTTGGCCGAGCCAGGCTTTGTTTTCAATCATCAGCTGATACCAGCGATGCAGAATCTCGGCCCGCTCTTTGGCCGTTTTTGCCCGCCACGCCGGGAATGCCGCGGCGGCGGCGGCAATCGCCTGTTCCGTTTCCGCCTTACCCGCTTTAGCCACCGCAGCAACCACTTCCCCCGTCGCCGGGTTGAGCACCTCAAAAGTGCTGGCCGCCTGCTGCCACTTTCCGTTTACCAGGAAACCGGTCTGAAACAGGTCGTTGTCCTTAAGCGTTGAGATCGTCATGATTTTCTCCAGATGTGTTTACCCTTCAGCTGGATTAAGTATAGATGGCAAAACCGCGAGGTTTTGTGACAAAAGGGCATCATCGGGGGGATTATGGCCGGGAAAAATGCTGACGGCAGGCGCCGTCAGCGGCAAGATCAAATCTCGATCAGGGTATTCTGATATTTCTTCAGAATGCCAGCCAGCAGCGCAACGGGCTCGGTCACGCTTTGTGGCGCCTGATACTGCTCCAGCTTTTGCTGATAAATGTCGAACTCCGCCAGCAGGCGCTCAAAGTAGTGGCGCCGCTTGCCATCACTGCTGGCGGAGATCACCCGGTCGGCGGTGTGGCGCAGCTGCTTGTGGTAAGCCGACAGATCGGCATTGACGGGAACGTCAGCGGCGCGCAGCCGCTGATGGCCGATAATCAGCGTCAGCGCCAGACGGAACTTGTTCACATCGCCGGGGAAGATATTCAGCAGCATAAATAGCTGCTGGTACAGCGCGGGCAGATGGTTCTCGCGGCGGCGCGCCGTATTGGTCGTCATCGCCGAAACCGCCGCATACATAAAGCGATTAAGCAGCGTGCGGCCAACCCGGGCTTTCGACGTATCGCGGATCAGCAGGATCACCAGCAGTGCAACAAAGCAGCCGATCGCCTGGCCCAGCGCCCCGTCGAGAAACACGCTGATGTTGAACTTCATCGGGTTATCCAGCGTCAGGATGTTGATGGTGCCCACCAGCCCGCCGAGCGTACCGATCTGGCGGCGCTGGATCAGAATGCCGCAGATAAAGGCCATGATCCCCAGCGCAATACAGAGCAGCAGCATGCTCTGCTGGGTGTTCGGCATGATCACCATGTAGTACAGCCCGCCAACCGGAATGGCGACGATCATGCCGTACAGGAAGTCTTTCGCCACCATCAGCGGGTTTGGCATGCGCATTGCCAGCGCGGTAATCACCGCCAGCATCACCATCGCACCGCTGCCGGAAGTCCAGCCGGTCCACAGCCAGAACAGCGAACCGACGGCGGTGGCAACAAAGGTGCGCACGCCGTTAACCAGCGCGTGACGGGTTTCTGCCGAACGCATTTTTACCACCGGTTCGGTATTTAATACCTCTTCTTCCATCCGGCTGATGCTGCTGTTGGTGTGAATGCCCTTCATTAACAGCAGATAGCGGCTGGCAGCGCCAACCCAGTTACGGATGGTTTCCGGGGTATTTTTACTGCCGCTAAGGGTGATGACCCGGCGCATAATCTTCATGCGCTTGTGGATATCGCTGATATTTTCCACCGGTTTTTCAAAGAAAAGGTGGAACTGCGGCGGGACATACTCCTGACGCGTGTTCTGGATCAGGAAGGTTTCACAAGCCTGGGTGATCAGCGTCAGTGAGAGGGAGTGGAGCACCTTGAGACGGCGATCGACCTTCTGCCAGCGCCCGGACTCCATCATCAGATGCGTTCTCATGCCGTTCAGCGCGGTGGTACGGCGCACCAGCCCGGCCCAGCACTTATCGACCTCTTCTTTATCGCCATGCGAAACGCACAGCTGCATCAGACGATAGTGCTCCACCAGCAGCGCATCGATTTCACGGTCGATATCCAGCTTGATGGAGCGTGGGGAGAACAGCAAGTCGGCGAGGATGGCACAGACAATACCGATTACGATTTCGCTACAGCGCTCAACCGCAAACTGCGGAGCCAGCAGCAGGGAGCCGTTAGCGTCAACGCTGACCACAATAATCAGCGCGGTATAGCCCGCCAGTCCCAGCGCGTAGGAGTTCTCGACCTTGATCAGCGAGGAGAGCCAGACGCAGACGCCAGCCCAGATGCAGCACAGCAGCAGCATGACGACCGGCGCACGAATGGTGGTGATCATGATGGCCAGCGCGGCGATACAGCCGATAAAGGTGCCGATAATACGCAGCATGCCGCGATGACGCAGCGCGCCGGAGAACGGATCGCCCCCGGCAGCAAACCCGGTGCCGCCCGCGACAATTGCCGCAGTCATCACCGACCAGCGCGGCGTTTCGAGATTAAATTCAAAGCCGACACACAGCGCCAGAAGGATGGCAAAGGTCAGTTTGATCGGATAGCGCAGACGATACCACTGCATGATAGGCCTCGCCTTAGCCAAACTCGCGCAGGCGATGCATCAGTTTCATCATTGGCGACATCTCATGCTGCTGACGATCTTGCGCCCCGGTCACCACGATGGTCGCGGTGGTCCCGGACGGATAGAGGTTGCCCGGCTGCTTATCAAGGTGAATACGCACCGGGACACGCTGCGCCAGCCGCACCCATTCCAGGTCGGAGTCGACGGTGGCCATGCCCTTGCTGTCGACCGTGCTGCTGCTGTTGGTAACGCCCGCGGCAACGCTATCCACAGAGCCATACAGCACCGCATTGCTGCCCAGCGGCGTAATTTCCACACGGAAACCCGGGCGGATCCCATCCAGCTTGGTCTCTTCAAGGTAGGCCAGCACGTAGAAGGAGTCTTTTTTCACCAGTGCTACCGAGGTAGAACCACGGGTAATAAACTCACCGGTATAGACATTCAGGTTAGTGATCCAACCTGCGGATGGGGCTTTCACCACGGTGCGATCGAGGTCGATCTTCGCCAGGTCGCGCACGGCGACGGCTTTCGCCAGCTGATGTTCAGTGGTCTGGAAGTCGTTGTTTGCCTGGTCGATAGCCTCACGCGACATGGCGGAAACCCCGAGCTGGTTGCGGCGCGCCGCCTCGCGACGTTTTTCACTCAGCACCGCCTGATAGTAGGCGACATCAGCCTGCGCTTCATCCAGCGCTTGCTGGTAGCGCGGCTGATCGATGGTGAACAGGACCTGGTCTTTAGCGACCAGCTGGTTATCATGCACGCGCACATCGGTGATCAAACCGCTGACGTCAGGGGCGATTGCCACCACGTCGGCGGTAAATTTGGCATCACGCGTCCACGGCGATTCGGTATAGAACACCCATACGCGGAAAATAAGGACAACGGCAACGATCACCAGCAGCAGGGTAATGGCGACGCGAGAAATTTTTCTTGTAAGTGCTTTCACTCAGACCTCAGACGAACAAACGGGATACCAGCCAGAACAGGCAGCAGTACAACGCAGTATTAAACAGTGCAGGGTGCCAGACCAGATCGTAAATTCCGGTCGGAGTCAGCAACCGTCGTACCAGCCAGAACAGCATCAGTGACACAATAATTTCAAAAAATATCGGTGGGAACGACAGCCCGAACACCACAATAACCGGAAGTACACTCATCTTTTATCCTTGTTGATACTATGCCGGATAAATCTGCTGGCATAACGTTATCCCCTCCCGGTTTCAGGGCGGCTACGCGTGCGGGTAATGATGACCTGACGAAGGGTGCGAATCAGAACCGATACTGAATGAATAATAGCGTATCCGGCAAGGAGCATTTAAAGGGATAGCGTTACGGAGCAGTAACCCAACAATGCTATAGTAACGTGCCTGACTATAAGTAATCTACCAAATGTGATCTAAATCACTTTTAATCCAGGGTTAACAATGGAAAGACTCAAGGGCATGTCCGTCTTTGCCAAAGTCGTTGAAATGGGCTCATTTACCGCCGCGGCGCAGCATCTGCAGTTAAGCGTATCCGCAGTGAGTCAGAACGGTTGCCCGGCTGGAAGATGAGCTGCAGGTCAAACTACTCAACCGCAGCACCCGCAGCATCGGCTTGACCGAGGCAGGTAAAATCTACTTCCAGGGCTGTCGCCGCATGCTTTCCGAAGCTCAGCAGGTGCATGAACAGCTGTGGGCATTTAATAACACCCCGATTGGCCTGCTGCGTATCGGCAGCTCCTCCACCATGGCGCAGAACCTGCTGGCACCCATGACGGAAGAGATGCTGAAAGAGTATCCGGGGCTGACGGTGAATCTGGTAACCGGTATCCCGGCACCGGACCTGATTGCCGACGGGCTGGACCTGGTGATCCGCGTTGGCGCACTGCGGGACTCCAACCTGTTTTCGAAGCGCCTTGGCTCGATGCCGATGGTGGTCTGCGCGGCCAAAAGCTACTTGTTACAGCATGGCGTTCCGGAAAATCCTGCCGATATCAGCAACTTTTCGTGGCTGGAATACAGCGTGCGCCCGGACAACGATTTTGAGCTGACCTCACCGGAAGGTACCGCTATTCGCCTGTCGCCGCAGGGGCGCTTTGCCACTAATGATTCGCAAACGCTGATCCGCTGGCTTAAATCCGGAACCGGGATCGCCTATGTGCCGCTGATGTGGATTATCGAAGAGATTAATGCCGGGGAGGTGGAAATTCTGTTCGCGCACTACCAGTCGGTGCCGCGCCCGGTGTATGCCGTGTACACGCAGAAGGACAAACTCCCGCTAAAGGTACAGGTGTGTATTAACCATCTGACCGAATATTTTGACAAGGTGGCGGAGATTTACCGCGAGTTTCGCAAATAGTCCGCAGGGGCGACCGGAAAAAAGGGTCGCCCCCTCCGCAGGACTCAGTGATAGGGGGCGGACCTTTTTTCCGGTCCGCCCGATATCATGCGGTGCCGCCGACGGTAAGTTTATCCAGCTTCAGCGTAGGCTGACCCACGCCAACCGGCAGGCTCTGCCCCTCTTTCCCACAGACGCCGACGCCTTTATCCAGCGCCAGATCGTTGCCGACCATCGAAATCTGCTGCATCGCTTCGATGCCGGAACCAATCAGCGTGGCACCTTTAACCGGCGTGGTCACTTTACCGTTCTCAATCAGATAGGCTTCTGAAGTGGAGAAAACGAATTTGCCGGAGGTGATATCGACCTGGCCGCCGCCGAAATTCGGCGCGTACAGGCCGTACTCTACGCTTTCAATGATATCCTGCGGCGTTGATTTACCCGCCAGCATATAGGTGTTGGTCATACGCGGCATCGGCAGGTGTGCGTAAGACTCGCGGCGACCGTTACCGGTTGGCGGCACCCCCATCAGGCGCGCATTCAGTTTGTCCTGCATGTAGCCTTTCAGAATACCGTTCTCAATCAGGACGTTGTACTGCCCCGGCACGCCTTCATCATCAATCGCCAGCGAGCCACGCAGGCCATCGATGGTGCCATCATCCACGACGGTACACAGCTCGGAGGCGACCAGCTGGCCCATCTGACCACTGAACACCGAGGTACCGCGACGGTTAAAGTCGCCTTCCAACCCGTGACCGACCGCTTCGTGCAGCAGCACGCCCGGCCAGCCCGCACCGAGCACCACGGGGAACATCCCCGCCGGGGCCGCTACCGCATTCAGATTAACCAGCGCCATACGCACCGCTTCGCGCGCCCAGGCTTCGGCACGCATCTCACCGTTTTCATCGGCGAGGAAAAACTCATAGCCGAAACGGCCGCCGCCGCCGCTGGAGCCGCGCTCGCGTTTGCCGTTATCGTCAACCTGCACGCTGACCGACAGGCGCACTAGCGGGCGCACATCCGCTGCCAGCGTACCGTCGGTTGCCGCCACCAGCACCAGTTCATAGACGCCGGTAAGGCTGGCGGAGACTTCCTGCACGCGCTTATTGGCAGCACGCGCCGCATTATCGACGCGGTGCAGCAGCTCAATTTTCTCTTCACGCGTCAGGCTTTGCAGCGGGTCAAGCGCCGGGTAGAGCGGGCGGTTTGCCACCGCCCCGAGGGTGCGTGACTGGCCATTACCCTGCTCGCGCACGATACTGCGTGCCGCCGTGGCGCTCTGATGCAGGGCATTCAGCGTCAGCTGATCGGCATAGGCGAAACCGGTTTTCTCACCGCTGATGGCGCGCACGCCCACGCCCTGATCGATATTGTAGGAGCCGTCTTTAATAATGCGGTCTTCCAGCACCCAGGATTCATGGTAGCTGGACTGAAAATAGAGGTCAGCGTAATCCAGCTTGCGCTCGGACAGCTGGCCGAGAATGGAAAAGAGGTCGCTTTGACTAATGTTGTTAGCAGTTAGTAACTGCTCACTTACCAGATTCAGAGTCATGAATTCTCGCTTTGTATGGATGGGTCATAAAGGGCTGACCAGCATCGCTTTAGCCGGGTGATGTTTAATTTACGTTATGCTAACAGCCTGAGGCATTAGCGGGTCTACGTCAAATTCACTTCCCGCTGTTTTCACGCGGCTTGCGCAGCACTTCGTCAATCTGCGGCTTATCGATTGGCCCACTGATGTGGTAGCGCAGCACCGAAATTTTATTCCACAGTGGGCCGAGCACCTTACTGGCAGCAAACACGGCGGCACCGACGACCGGATTGACCGCAAAGGCCGTCGCCACGCCAACAGTGGCGGAGATTTCCGGCGCGACGGTGGCTTCCATATCGATGCGGCGTTTAACCAGGTCCACATTGCCTTTCATCGCGATGTCCGCTTCCAGCCCGTCCACCAGGAGATTATCCGTACGCATCATGCCATTTTCGATCCAGGCCGTGCCGTTGATCGAGTCAAACCAGAAGCCCTGGCTGAAGGTATCGCTAAAGTCGAGGCGCAGCTTGCGTACCAGCGAATCAAAGCTCACCAGCCGCAGCAGCTGCCCGGCGCGCCCGGTGGAGACGTCGGCAATCTGTCCGGCGCCGAGGTGGGATTTTAGTACGCCGCTCAGCGTCTCTTCCGAAGGCTGCCACGGGGCAGAGCGCCAGTGCAGGTCATACTCGAGCCTGAACGGTGCATCGCGCAGTGGCGACGTAACGCCAAACCAGTTGGTGGCCTCATCGATTTTTTTACCGCTCAGCACGCCTTTCAGTGAGGTGCGCTGCTCGCCGGGCTTGTTGACCCACTCACCATTGACCGTCAGGTGGGTATTGCCGCTGTCTATCAGGCCGTTGGCTAACGTCAGGGTATCGCCGGACGGCGTCAGCTCGGCTTTCATCACGCCAAATTTCTGCCCGCGTAGCCAGCACTCATCGCAATTCAGGCGCAGTGCCGGCCAGCGGCTGAAGTTGATCGACGAGGCATCCTGCGGCAGCGGTACCGAGCCGCTACCTTTACTGTCCCACTGCGGGTTGTAATAAAGGTATTTCAGGTTAGCCAGCCACGGGCCATTTTTGGCAATCGCCAGCGATCCGTTAATCTCTTTGCCCTGTGCCTGTACCGTCATCTCGCCCCCCATTGCCTGGCTGAGAGTCGCCGTCAGATCCTGCCACTGCTGGCCCGCCAGCGTCAGTGTCGGGGTGTGCAGTTTAATATCGCCCGGCAGATACGCGCTGCCTGCCTGACCGCCCGCACCGCTACCAACACCAGCACCAGCACCGAGCAGCCCAATCCAGGCCTCACCGTCCAGCGGCGGCAGGTTCAGCACCATGCCGCGCGTATCCGGCAGCGCAGGGGTGCGCTGGGTGTCATTCTCCCAGATGCCGCGCTCAACGCGCAGCTGTTTGCCCAGCAGCCAGTGGCTGTTAAAGCGATGGCGCTCACCGACCGCACCGCTCAAATTGAAGCCGTTGAGATTACCCTTTACCAGTACCTTCACCGGCATGGCGCTGCCGCCCTTCTTATCGAGCGGAGAAGGTAAGCGACTACTCACATTTTTCAGATCGCCGTCGACATTAACCTGGTAGTTAGCCCCGCCGCCGTGCGGTAAACTAATCAGCACGTTGCTGCGCCACGGCACGCTGCCGCCCAGCTTTTTGCGCGCGGCTTCAGGGATCTGCGCAATATTGCCCGGCTGCCAGTTTGCGTTGAGATCGACGCCTATCTGGTAATCTTTCTCGCCTTCCTGCGTATTAAAGCTGACGCCGATCGGTTGACCAAACAGGCGCGCCGTCATTGCATCACTTTTCAGGTCACCATTATCGTAGGTAAAGCGGCCGGAAAGCTGCTCAAAGCGCGTTTCAATCGGTTTAACCAGCAGCGAGTTATTATTGAGGTTCACATCGCCCGTGGCGCGCACCTGCTCGCCGTCCAGCGGGATATCAAGATGTAAGTGACCACTCACATTACCGCCAATTTGCAGCTCATCCAGCGCGCCGCCGAGTGAAGGCTTAAGCGGGGATTGATTGAAGTAGTCGCGGATCTGCGGCCCGCCGCCTTTGATATCGCCATCAACGATCAGCTTTTCCTGCAGATAGTCAGGGATCACCGCCGAGATATTGTGCCCGTCCACCTCGCCCAGCTTGATCTTCTCTGCCTTCATCCACAGGCCGTTGTTGGCGAAGTCGAGGTCAATATCAAGGTTTTCCAACGCGGGCCAGCCGGGCTCAAATTCGTAGGTGGCCTTGCGCAGCGGCACGGCCACTTCAAACATCCCTTCATTATGCTTGAACGGAAAATCCTGCGGGTTACCGGCAAACAGCAGGGTAGCGTTGCTGACCTGCCCGCCTTTCAGCGCGCCGGTAAGATAGTGCACCAGATTCTTGCCCATCAGCGGCTCAGGGAAGTAACGCCAGGCCTGGCTGGCATCGCTCAGGTTAATACCGGCGAGAATATTGAGGCGCGGCGGCTGCCCTTTTGGCTGCTGATAGCTGAAATCGCCGTGCGCCCACAGGGAGTTCGCCTGCACGTCGAGCTGCTGACCGGATAACGTCAGCCCCTGCTCGCCGTACTGCCAGTTAATCTTTCCGCTAGCCTGGTTAATCTCCAGCGGCGCCCGGAACATCTCACCGTAAGGCAGCGAGGCCTGCTGAATGGCGAACGCCAGCTGCCCGTCGGCGACACTCCCGCTCAGTGAGCCGCTAAAATGCTCCATGCCCGGCAACAGCTCCCACTGCTGCCAGCTCAGATCCTGCCATTTCGCCTGGAAACGCGTACGCTCCGGCTGCTGCAGCGGCACATCGACCGCCAGCGCCTGTAGCTGTCCGCGCGGCTGTATCGAACGCCAGTTATCCAGCAGCTGCGGTGAAAGTTTGGCGAAAAGCGGCACCAGCGGATCAAGACGCTGCAGATCGAGGTCGGTGGCGCGCACGCGCAGTTCCGGCTGATGATCCGGCCCGGGCAGCAGGCTGTTTTCCGGCTGCCACATCAGGGAAAGCTGACCGTGCGGCCACGGCTGCCCGTCGGTAATAAAGCGCGTCTGCGGGATAGAGAGGTTCCACCCGCTGTTGAAACGGCTGATATGCGCGGTCAGGTTATCAACGCTGAGATGGTGCGACTGCCGATCGCCCTGCCAGTTCGCGCCCCCCTTCTTCAGCCAGACATCGCCATCGTGCACTTCGCCATTTTTCACGCTCATCCACGCCGCCAGGCTGAAGCGCGCGCTGTCGAGGCTGGTGTTATCGCGCATCCACTGGCCCAGCCACGGCTTCACATCGACGTCATCGGCCTGCATCCACACGCGGCCGGTGTCCAGATAGCCGTTGCTGTCGCTAAGATCGAGGCGTACCTGCACCACCCCGTGCTGCCCGGTAAAGCTGGAAAGGCTGACCAGTCCTTCCGCGCGGTGACGGGTTTTCTCATTCAGCCAGGTCAGCTGAGGGATCGCCAGTTCGGCACGCTGGCCGGAGGGCGTGACAAAGCTGATTTCGCTGTCGCGCAGATCAAAATGGTCAAACTGGCGCAGGAACAGGTCGTTGAGCTGCTCTACCTGAATGTTGGATTTGCCATTGTCGCCGGAGCTGAGCGGGGTATTGGTGACCAGATGGAACTGCCAGAAGGTCAGGTCACGAAACTGCCAGCGCAGGTGCAGTAGAGACTGCCAGACGTCGAGCGCCAGCGTCACGCGCTGAATTTTCAGTTCGCCACCGTCGGGCAATCCGGCCTGAATGTCTTTAATCTCAAGGCGCGGGCCGTAGTTTTCCCAGCTGCCTTCTAAAGAGCTGGCCTGCACCGGCACGCCGGTGGCGGAGGAGATATGTTCAAGGACAGGCGTGCGCCAGCCGTTGAGGTGAGGCATCAGCAGGCGTAAGCCACTGACCAGTAGCGCAGTCACCACGACTAACGTTGCGCCCGTCAGTAGCAAAATCCTCGGCAATCGCCTCACATACCTCTCCTTGTCACAGCCTGAATCTACATCATCACCACGTCAAACTGCTCCTGGGTATAGAGCGGTTCAACCTGGACTTTAACCTGTTTGCCGACAAATATTTCCACTTCCGCCAGCGCGTGCGACTCCTCACTTTTCAGCGCTTCGCCGACCGCGGGAGAAGCATAGACCAGGAAACGATCGGAGTCATAGGCATGATGCACCCTGACGATTTCACGCATGATCTCGTAACATACCGTTTCCACGGTTTTCAGCGTGCCGCGACCTTTGCATACCGGGCAATCCTGACACAATACATGCTCAATACTTTCACGGGTGCGTTTGCGCGTCATCTCCACCAGCCCGAGCTGGGAGAAGCCATTGACCCCGGTTTTCACCCGATCTTTACTCAGCGCCTGGTCGAGCGAGTGCAGCACGCGGCGGCGGTGATCTTCATTATTCATGTCGATAAAGTCGATAATGATAATCCCGCCCAGATTGCGCAGGCGCAGCTGGCGGGCAATCGCCTGCGTCGCTTCAATATTGGTATTGAAAATGGTCTCTTCGAGATTGCGATGGCCGACAAAAGCGCCAGTATTGATATCGATGGTGGTCATCGCTTCGGTCTGGTCGATGATCAGGTAGCCGCCGGATTTCAGCTCAACCTTACGGTCGAGAGAACGCTGGATCTCGTTTTCCACATCAAACAGATCGAAGATGGGCTGCTTGCCGGTGTACAGCTCCAGCTTAGCGGTCATCTCCGGGATATATTCACCGGTAAATTCCACCAGATGTTCGAAGGTCAGACGTGAGTCGATGCGGATGCGGTCAAGCGCAGCCCCGGCGAAGTCACGCAGGATGCGCTGCGACAGGGCAACTTCTCCATACAGGCGGCAGCGCGTCTGGTTGCGCTTCTTACGCTCAATCACCTTGGTCCACAGCCGCTTCAGGAACGCTGCGTCGGAGGCCAGCTCATCTTCACCCACGCCTTCGGCGGCGGTACGGATAATGTAGCCGCCCAGTTCGTCGCAGTAACCTGCAACCACGGCCTTCAGGCGGTCACGCTCGGCTTCGCTCTCGATGCGCTGCGATACGCCGACGTGCGATGCACCCGGCATAAATACCAGATAGCGCGAAGGCAGGGTAATATCGGTGGTCAGACGCGCGCCTTTGGTGCCGAGGGGATCCTTCACCACCTGCACCATCAGGTCCTGGCCCTGACGCACCAGCTCGGAGATATCGCGCACGATAAAGTTTTTCTTTTCGTCACGCGCCACGCATTCGGTGTGCGGCATAATATCGGAAGCGTGCAGGAACGCGGCTTTTTCCAGGCCGATATCGACAAACGCTGCCTGCATTCCCGGCAGTACCCGGCTGACGCGGCCCTTGTAGATGTTACCTACGATACCGCGGCGCGCTTCACGCTCAATGTGGATCTCCTGCAGGATCCCGCCATCAATATAGGCAACGCGGGTTTCTGACGGGGTAATATTTACCAGCAGTTCAGCTGTCATCTTGACCTCTCACTTCACGCAGCGACTGAAAATGGCTGAACAGCTCGGCGGTTTCCACCAGTGGCAGCCCAACGACCGCGTGATAGCTTCCATTAATTTTTCTGACAAAGTTGCCGCCCAGTCCCTGAATACCGTATGCCCCGGCTTTGTCCATCGGTTCACCGCTGGCAACATAGCTGGCAATATCTTCGGCCGTGAGCGCGCGGAAAGTGACGTCAGTGATCACCAGGCAATCCAGCGTTTGCTGACGGTCTGCCAGCGCAACGGCGGTCATAACCTGATGCGTCTGGCCGGAGAGCTTCGCCAGCATCGCGCCTGCGGCGGCCGTATCGACCGGCTTCTCCAGCACTTCATTATTCAGTACCACGATGGTATCCGCCCCCAGCACCGGCAGATCCTGTGCCGCCACGGCGACACCCGCCTGCGCTTTATCATGGGCGAGTCGGCGGACATACTGCTGCGCCGTTTCGCCGTCATGCCGCTGCTCTTCCACCTCGGTGGCGAGGCGTTCAAATGACAGGCCAAGCTGAGTCAGCAGTTCACGACGACGGGGGGAGCCAGAAGCCAGATACAGGGATACCATAATTGTCCTTTATTGTACGGCGAACTGGCGGCGAATCTTTCTCATCAGTAAGAACAACCACGGCCAGAGTACACCGTCGACGACGCTGCTCCAGAATATTTCCGGGCGAAAAGAGACATTAATCACTAAAAACTCTGCCCAGAAAACAACAACATCCATCGCCAGCGACAGCACCATCACCATCAGTGCCTGCTGCCACAGCGCCAGATTGCGGAACAGCTGGAATTTGAATGCCACCAGGTATGCGACGATGCTCAGCGCCAGTGCACGCACGCCGAGGGTCGAACCGGAGATGAGATCCATTATAGATCCCATCACGAAGCCGGTACCGACATTCACGCGGTGCGGCAGCGCCAGCGTCCAGTAAATGAGGATCAGCAGCAGCCAGGAGGGCCGGAACATATAGAACTGTTCCGGCCACGGCATAATTTGCAGCACCAGCGCGACCAGGAAGGAGAGCCAGATGACCCAGCGCCCCTGACTGCGATAGCGACTCAAGGCTGCACCCCACGCACGGCGGACTGGGTGCGCACAGGCGCCGCTGCCGGCGCGGCAGTTTGCGTGGCCGCCGCAGGGGCTGGCGGTGCCGGTGGCCCGACGACTTCACTCGCCTGCGGTAACACCTGCGGCATCATCTGCATCAGGCGCTCGTTGGCCACGCGGTGCACTTCATCCGGCGCCATTGGCATCGTGCCATTGCGATCGGCGCCCCACAGCAGCAGCAGATAACGCAGGCGCTGCAGGCCAGCGGTTGGACGTGCCTGGATCACGGTATAAGCGCGCTGGGTATCAACTTTCACTGATGACACTACGCCAACCGGATAGCCTTCAGGGAAGCGTCCACCCAGCCCGGAGGTCACCAGCACATCACCGACGCGGATATCGGTGTTACCCGGCAGATGCTCCAGCTGAAGATCTTCGGTGCAGCCGTTACCGGCAGCAATCACCCGGATGTCATTGCGCAGCACCTGAATGGGCAGCGCGTGTGAAGCATCGCAGATCAGCAGCACGCGGCTGGTGATTTTACCCACCGCCACCACCTGGCCGACCACGCCTTTATCGCTGATCACCGGCTGACCTTCATACACGCCGTTGACGCTGCCTTTGTCGATCACCACCTGATCGGTGTAAGGATCGGTACCGGTAGAGATCACCTGCGTCACCATTTTCTGCTCATCCTGACGCAGTGGTGAACCCAGCAGTTCGCGTAAGCGGGCGTTTTCCTGCTTAAACTGCCCCAGCATCAGCAATTCGCTGTTTTTCAGGATCAGTTCACGCTGTAAGGCTTTATTTTCCAGCTCGAGCTGCTGGCGGGAGGCCAATGTTTCAGAAACATTGTCCAGAATTTGACGCGGCCCGTTGGCCAGGAAGTAGAATGGACTGACGGCAGTGTCCATATAGGTGCGGATCTGGGAGAAAGCTCCCATACGACTGTCGGCAACAATTACGCCTATTGCCACTATAACCGCTAAAAATAAGCGTAACTGCAGGGAAGGCCCCCTGCTGAACATCGGCTTCATAAACTCGGCGTTTTCCTCGACAACATGAAAAAGGAGTGCGGGCAGCGCCCCGGCACTCCTTCAGGCAGATTATTCTTCGCTGAACAAATCGCCGCCGTGCATGTCGATCATTTCCAACGCTTTACCACCGCCGCGCGCAACGCAGGTCAGTGGATCTTCTGCAACGACCACCGGGATCCCGGTCTCTTCCATAAGCAGGCGGTCCAGGTTACGCAGCAGCGCACCACCACCGGTCAGTACCATGCCACGTTCGGAGATGTCCGATGCCAGTTCTGGCGGACACTGTTCCAGCGCAACCATCACCGCGCTCACGATACCGGTTAACGGCTCCTGCAACGCTTCGAGGATCTCGTTGGAGTTCAGAGTGAATCCACGCGGAACCCCTTCTGCCAGGTTACGACCGCGTACTTCAATTTCGCGCACTTCGTCGCCCGGGTAGGCTGAACCGATCTCATGCTTAATACGCTCTGCGGTGGCTTCACCAATCAGAGAGCCGTAGTTACGGCGCACATAATTAATAATCGCTTCGTCGAAGCGGTCACCGCCGATACGCACGGAAGAGGAGTAAACCACACCGTTCAGCGAGATCACGGCGACTTCAGTGGTACCACCACCGATATCCACCACCATTGAGCCGGTCGCTTCAGAAACGGGCAGGCCAGCACCGATTGCCGCAGCCATCGGTTCTTCAATCAGGAACACTTCACGTGCCCCAGCGCCCTGCGCGGATTCGCGAATGGCACGGCGTTCGACCTGAGTCGCACCTACCGGTACACACACCAGCACGCGCGGGCTTGGGCGCATGAAGCTGTTGCTGTGAACCTGTTTGATAAAGTGCTGCAGCATTTTTTCGGTGACAAAGAAGTCGGCGATAACGCCATCTTTCATTGGGCGAATAGCTGCGATATTGCCGGGGGTACGACCCAGCATCTGTTTGGCGTCATGACCGACTGCCGCCACGCTTTTAGGGGAACCGGCACGATCCTGACGGATAGCAACGACGGAAGGCTCATTAAGAACAATGCCCTGCCCTTTCACGTAAATCAGGGTATTGGCGGTACCCAGGTCGATGGACAAGTCGTTGGAAAACATGCCACGGAATTTTTTAAACATACTAAAGGATAATCCTGCAAGCTGGGGGCGGAAAATAAAATCCGCTTACTTTACCAACCACACGAAGCAGCGACAAGGCGCAAAAACGTTCTGCTCCGGTGAAAAATCATGCTATCTCGCGCCAGCGTCACAACCTTAAGCATCTGTTGTGAGACAGAGGCCGTCATTCCGGCAATCTGCTCTGGTTTTCCGACGATTCAGCGGACATAACATACATAAAAATTAACATTTTCAGTTTCGCCTGGGCCTGCGACAAAGCCGCATCGCACCACGACCGCGCGGGTATTCTACGTGAAAACCCGCCAGACGTGAGACTAAACTCGATATCTTTGCGAATATTTTTTCACGCTACTGTTAACCGGTTGTGAGGTAGCGAAAAAGTCCCCCTGACCACCAGTAACGCCCAGCTCAACCAGGGTTTGCCACTCTTCCTTAAAACGCACTCCCGCGGCAAAAACCTCAGTTGAAGTCTGCTTACAGCTCTCCAGCAGGCTTTGTACAAACAGCTGATTTTCGGTACGCCGATCGATATTGCGTACCAGGCCCGGATGCAGCTTGATCAACCGCACCTGAAACTGCTTGATATAGGCGGTACTGACCACCGTTAACCCTGCCTGATTCACCGCTACGCTACAGCCAAAACCGTAGAGTAAGCGGAACACCGGTTCTAAGCGGCTGATGTGTTGACACACATCCGCTTCTGCAAGTTCAAATAAAATACGTTTTCTTTGCGATTTAGTGCATTGCAGCAGCATATCGCGCAGCCAGTGCAGGAATGAGCGCTGTAATAATGAGTCGAGGGTCAACGGGATAGCAAGCGTTTCCTCCGGCCAGAGTTCGATCAGCGTCACGATACGCATCACCATCAGCCTGTCGTAGCGTTCCGCCAGCCCCAGCTGCTGCACCATCGGCAGATACTCCGCAGAGAGCAGCTCTTTCTCGCCGTCGAAGATGCGCGGCATCATCTCCCGGTGATCCACTTCACCGCGCGCATTGACCGCCGGTTTCTGGTAGAGCCGCGGTCCGCCACGGTTGACGGTATTTTCCAGTAAAGTGCGCCATTTCACGCTACCGCGCGCCAGATCCTGCTGCCCGCCTTCACCGACTGACCAGTTATTGCCGCCCAGCAAGGTCGCCTGCCGCGTCGCCAGCTCTGCATTTTCCATCACCTGCTGCGTGCTCTGCCCACTGCGCCAGCCGCTGATGCCGATATGGATCATATCGTCGCGATCGACCATACGCGTCGGCGGCAGTGTATCCACAGCGTTAATCAGCTGCGAGGCGATGCCGTCCGCATCTTTAACGCTGCGATGCGGCAGCAGAACGGCAAAATCGCTGCGGAAGTAGCGCGCCAGCAGTGCGCCGGGATAGCGCAGTACAAAGGTAGAAAGGATGTTGACGAGGGCAAACAGATAATCCTGCACCGCCGCATGGCCCCAGCGTTCGCTCAGGCTGTCGAAATCCGGCAGGCGGATCATCATCACCATGCCGTGCGTCCCGACCGCTTCGGGGTCTTCCAGTAGCGTGGTCAGCTGATTATCGAAAAACAGACGATTGTTCAGCCCGGTGCGGGCATCCTGGGCGGCAAACGCGCGGATTAACGTATCGATGCGATTATGCTGCTCGCCCGCCTCTTTCAGATCGCTCAGCAGCAGATCGATAGCGCTACTGGCCTTGGGCGGCCACTCATGGACCGAACCGGATCGCACTGTTGAACGCTCGCCCCTGATGATCGCTTCGGCACGCGCCTCCAGCCGCTCCATTCCCCGCAGCTGACGGTACATCCAGCGGTGAGCCTGTAACAGCAGCAGGGTCATGATCACCACCACCGCGACAATCGCCGACAGCGTTGAGGCGCCAATAAATGAGGTAAACCAAGTGCGGCTGAGATCGACCCACTGCACGCGCAGCGTCATATCCGCATGGCGCGGCAGCGGTAGCAGGATCTGGCGGTAGCGGTTGGGTTCGTCGTCCAGCAGCGACTGCTGATGGCGGGCAAGCTGCAGAAGGGGCGTTTGATGGCGCAGCAGCTCAATTCGCTCAATTTGCAGCGGATTCATTAGCTGACGCAGCCAGGGCTCAACCTGCTGTGGCGACTGAGTGAGGAGTGCGCTATCCACATCATCGGCCATCCGCTGGAGCCGATGTTCTGCCCGCTGGTTACTGAGATAAAAAAAGCTCAGCACGCAGCCCACCAGCATCAGTAATGTCGCCAGTGAACAAAGCAGCGTGACTATCGCAGAGAGTTTGGTGGTTAATCGCATCCTTGTGCCCATGTAACAGCGGTGATCGAGTCGTCATTAACACTGAACCGCAGCCTGATTGTTAACGACCGGAGAATTTCGGCTACCTGGCGGCAGCGGCGGGCAAAAATAACACAATCATCGCGCCGATTGCTTGCCCGGCGTCAGATAAAAACGCATTTTCGCGAGTATAGTCTCAGCAGGCTGCTATTTTCGTTACAGACATCATTTTCAGGAGATTCTTATGCAGGCACTGGTTCTCGAACAGTCTGAAGGCCACACCGTCGCGACGGTTAAGCAGATCGACGCGGATACGCTGCCGCCGGGCGATGTGACGGTGGACATTGACTGGTCAGGCATTAACTATAAAGACGCGCTGGCCATAACCGGTAAGGGCAAGATTATCCGCCAGTTCCCAATGGTGCCCGGCATTGACTTCGCCGGACGGGTGCATACCAGCAGCGACCCGCGTTTTCACAGCGGGCAGCCGGTACTGCTGACCGGTTGGGGGGTGGGTGAGAATCACTGGGGCGGGCTGGCCGAGCAGGCGCGGGTTAAGGCGGACTGGCTGGTGCCAATGCCGCAGGGCATGGACGGGCGCAAAGCGATGATTATCGGCACCGCAGGATTCACCGCGATGCTGTGCGTGATGGCGCTGGAAGAGGGAGGCGTCACCCCTGACAGTGGCGAGGTACTGGTTACCGGAGCCAGCGGCGGCGTGGGCAGTACCGCCGTGGCGCTGCTGCACGCGCTGGGTTATCGGGTGGCGGCGGTCAGCGGACGTGAATCAACGCACGACTATCTGCGTCAGCTCGGCGCCGATGAAATCCTGCCGCGCAGCGACTTCAGCGCGCAGTCGCGCCCGCTGGAGAAACAGCGCTGGGCCGGGGCCGTCGACACCGTAGGCGATCGCGTGCTGGCCAACGTGCTGGCGCAGACGCACTACAACGGCGTGGTCGCGGCCTGCGGCCTGGCGGGCGGCTTTGCGCTGCCCACTAGCGTGATGCCGTTTATTCTGCGCAACGTGCGCTTGCAGGGTATCGACTCAGTCATGACGCCCGCGCCGCGCCGCATCGAAGCGTGGAAACGCCTGCTGAAAGTGCTGCCCGCCGCGTTTTATCAGCAGGCCACGACGGAGGTTTCCCTTGCCGACGCCGCCACTGCTGCAGAAAAGCTGCTGAATAATCAGAGCACCGGCCGCACGCTGGTGCGCATCCGCTAACTGACCGCCCCTTCCCCTGCCGCCCGGCGGGGGATCTCTTCCAGGAAATTTCACATTTTTTGCCGATTACTCGCGCAAACTCCGGCCCTGAGCCATGCTCAACGTTATTCCCCTACAAAGAGCAAGGGTCGCCGATGAAACCCGTGAATAAACTGACTGAAAATGACGTCACGCCAGAAAGCGTGTTCAACAGCCGTCGCCGCACGCTGCTGAAAACCCTGGGCCTGAGCGCGGCGGCCCTGTCGCTGCCGAACGCCGCACGCGCGGATGTGCTGTCGTGGTTTAAAGGCCACGATCGCCCACCTGCACCCGCCGGTAAGCCACTTGATTTCAGTAAGCCACAGCAGTATCAGGCCGACCTTGCCCTGACGCCGGAAGATAAAGTTACCGGCTACAACAACTATTATGAATTTGGGCTGGATAAGGCCGATCCGGCAGCCAATGCCGGGACGCTGAAGACCACCGACTGGAAAATTGAGATCGGCGGCGAGGTCGGTAAACCGCTGACGCTGGATATGGATGACATCTTTAAACGCTTCCCGCAGGAACAGCGCATCTATCGCATGCGCTGCGTTGAAGCCTGGTCGATGGTAGTGCCGTGGATTGGCTTTGAGCTGGGCAAACTGCTGAAGGCCGCTGAGCCCACCAGCAATGCGCGCTATGTGGCCTTCCAGACCATTTATGCGCCGGATGAGATGCCCGGCCAGAAGGACCGCTTTATCGGCGGCGGCATGGATTATCCCTATGTTGAGGGGCTGCGCCTTGATGAAGCGATGCATCCACTCACCCTGCTCACCACCGGCGTATACGGCAAAGCCCTGCCGCCGCAGAACGGCGCCCCTATTCGCCTGACGGTGCCGTGGAAATACGGTTTCAAAGGGATCAAGTCGATCGTCAAAATCACTTTGGTGAAGGATATGCCGCCGACCACCTGGAACCAGACCGCCCCGAACGAATATGGCTTCTTTGCCAACGTGAACCCACACGTCGACCATCCGCGCTGGTCGCAGGCCAGCGAACGCTTTATCGGGTCCGGCGGTATTCTCGATGTGAAACGCCAGCCAACGCTGCTGTATAACGGCTATGCTGACCAGGTCGCTTCGCTGTATCGCGGGCTGAATCTGCGGGAAAACTTCTAAATGGTGCGCCTGTCGGTTAAACAGATCACCGGACTGAAGGTTGTGCTGCATCTCGCCGGATTTCTGCCCCTGCTGTGGCTGCTGTTATCCATCGATCAGGGTTGGTTTAGCGCCGATCCAGCGAAAGATATCCAGCATTTTACCGGCAGGATGGCGTTGAAATTTCTGTTGGGGTCGCTGCTGATCGCTCCGCTGGCGCGCTATGGTAAGCAACCGCTGCTGATCCGCGTGCGCCGTCTGCTCGGGCTGTGGTGTTTTGCCTGGGCGACCCTGCACCTGGTGAGCTACTCCCTGCTGGAGCTGGGTATCAGCAATCTTGGCCTGCTCGGCTCGGAGCTGGTTTCGCGCCCTTATCTGACGCTCGGCATTATCAGCTGGCTTATTTTGCTGGCGCTGGCACTCACCTCTTTCCAGAAAGCGCAGCGCAAGTTGGGTAAACGCTGGCAGCTGCTGCACAATGGCGTCTATCTGGTCGCGATCCTTGCGCCCATTCACTACCTGTGGTCAGTTAAGGTTTACTCGCCGCAGCCGTGGATTTATGCGCTAATTGCGGCGATCCTGCTGGCCTGGCGCTATAAGAAGATTCGCAATTGGTTCCGATAAGCGAACCGCGAATATTGTGTCCCACCCCACAGTTGCTACACTCAACTGCGCCTTTTTTCAGCGGCGCGGTTGATCATCTTCGCTGATACGACCAGTATTTAGCTGCTAATTGCGTTGATATCGTTATAATGCCCGACTTCGAAGGGTGACCAGGGCCAAATTTCATCTGAAAAGGTGACAAATCGGCTTTGGCGATGTATTTTGTGCGATGCCTCAGTTATCGCAGGAGATAGCAGCAAGATGACCGATAAGTTTCATGTACTGCTCTTAAACGGCCCCAACCTGAATTTGCTGGGGAGCCGTGAGCCTGAGAAGTATGGTCACACCACGCTGGCCGATATTGTCAGCGATCTGACCGCACAGGCAGGCAAACTCAACGTGACTCTGAGCCATCTCCAGTCCAATGCGGAACATGCGTTAATTGATCGCATTCATGAAGCGAAAGGCAATGTCGATTATATCGTCATTAACCCGGCGGCATTCACTCATACCAGCGTAGCACTGCGTGATGCGCTGCTGGCGGTGAGTATTCCGTTTATCGAAGTTCATCTGTCCAATGTGCATGCTCGTGAGCCCTTTCGCCATCATTCGTATCTTTCTGATATTTCTGCCGGCGTGATCTGTGGACTTGGCGTCGACGGTTATTCCTGGGCTTTACAGACGGCAGTTAAACGCCTGTCACCATCTAATTAAACAGAGTACGGAACCACACTCATGGATATTCGTAAGATTAAAAAACTGATCGAACTGGTTGAAGAATCAGGCATCGCTGAACTGGAAATCTCTGAAGGCGAAGAGTCAGTTCGCATCAGCCGCTCACCAGCTAACGTCGGTTACCCGATGATGCAGCAGGCGTATGCTGCGCCGATGATGCAGCAGCAGCAGCCAGCTCTGGCTACCGCCGTTGCTCCAGCGACCGCTCCAGCAATGGAAGCGCCAGCTGCTGCCGAGATCAGTGGCCATATCGTGCGTTCCCCAATGGTCGGTACTTTCTACCGCACCCCAAGCCCTGACGCGAAAGCGTTTGTGGAAATCGGTCAGAAAGTTAACGCCGGTGACACCCTGTGCATCGTTGAAGCGATGAAAATGATGAACCAGATCGAAGCCGATAAATCCGGCGTTGTGAAAGCGATTCTGGTCGAAAGCGGTCAGCCTGTTGAGTTTGACGAGCCGCTGGTAGTCATCGAATAACGAGGCGAACCATGCTGGATAAAATTGTAATTGCTAACCGCGGTGAAATCGCGCTGCGTATTCTGCGTGCCTGTAAAGAGCTGGGCATCAAGACCGTTGCTGTCCACTCCACGGCCGATCGCGACCTGAAGCACGTGCTGCTGGCGGATGAAACCGTCTGTATCGGCCCGGCTCCATCGGTTAAAAGCTATCTGAACATCCCGGCGCTGATCTCCGCGGCGGAAATCACCGGCGCCGTGGCTATCCACCCTGGCTACGGCTTCCTGTCTGAGAATGCCGACTTTGCTGAGCAGGTTGAGCGCTCTGGCTTTATCTTCATCGGCCCGAAAGCTGACACGATCCGCCTGATGGGCGACAAAGTGTCGGCGATCACCGCGATGAAAAAATCCGGTGTACCGACCGTACCTGGATCTGACGGTCCGCTGACCGAAGATATGGAAAAAAACCGTGCCTTCGCCAAACGTATCGGCTACCCGGTAATCATCAAAGCCTCCGGCGGCGGCGGCGGTCGTGGTATGCGCGTCGTGCGCAGCGACAAAGATCTGGAACAATCCATCAACATGACGAAAGCGGAAGCCAAAGCGGCTTTCAACAACGACATGGTGTACATGGAGAAGTACCTGGAAAACCCTCGCCACGTCGAAATTCAGGTATTGGCAGATGGTCAGGGCAACGCGATCTATCTGGCAGAACGTGACTGCTCCATGCAGCGCCGTCACCAGAAAGTCGTGGAAGAGGCGCCAGCACCAGGCATCACCGAAGAGATGCGTCGCTACATCGGCGAGCGCTGCTCGAAAGCCTGCGTAGAGATCGGCTATCGCGGTGCAGGTACCTTCGAGTTCCTGTACGAAAACGGCGAGTTCTACTTCATTGAGATGAACACCCGTATTCAGGTTGAGCACCCGGTTACCGAGATGATCACCGGCGTTGACCTGATCAAAGAGCAGCTGCGCATTGCTGCCGGTCAGCCGCTGTCGATCAAACAGGAAGAGGTGATCATCCGTGGTCATGCGGTGGAATGCCGTATTAACGCTGAAGATCCTAACACCTTCCTGCCAAGCCCTGGCAAGATCACCCGCTTCCATGCACCGGGTGGCTTTGGCGTGCGCTGGGAATCTCATATCTACGCCGGCTATACCGTGCCGCCGTACTATGATTCCATGATCGGCAAACTGATCACTTTCGGTGAGAACCGCGATGTGGCGATTTCACGCATGAAAAATGCGCTGGCTGAGCTGATCATCGATGGGATCAAAACCAATATCGAACTGCAGATGAAAATCATGTCAGACGAGAACTTCCAGCACGGTGGGACCAATATCCACTATCTGGAGAAGAAACTCGGCCTGCAGGAGAAGTAATCAAGCGCGGGTCTGGCATGCCTGCCCCTGCCCGTGGGGGGCGGTTATCGCGCCACTGCGCTATTGTTGCGGGCCGGGCATGCCCGGCCCGCAACAATGTCAGCGATCGATATGCAGAGGGGCCGATTATTCGGCCCCTTCTTATTTGGGAAAGAAACGCATGGAAAAACGTTTTGTACAGGCCCACCGTGAAGCTCGCTGGTCTTTCTGGCTGGCGGTGGCTTATCTCGCCTGCTGGGCGCTGTCAGCCTGGCTGCCGGGCGACGCGCAGGGGGTAACCGGCCTGCCGCACTGGTTCGAAATGGCCTGCCTGCTAATACCCGGCCTGTTTATCTTTCTCTGCTGGCTGATGGTGCGCGTCGTCTTCCGCGACATTCCTCTGGAGGACGATAAACATGAAGTTTGAAATTATTCTGCCGCTGATTGGCTATCTGCTGCTGGTCGCCGGTTTATCTGTCTTTGCCATGCGCCAGCGCCGCGCCGGCAGCTTCCTGAGCGAGTATTTCCTCGGCAGCCGCTCGATGGGCGGCTTTGTGCTGGCCATGACGCTGACAACCACCTATATCAGCGCCAGTTCATTTATCGGCGGTCCGGGAGCAGCCTATAAATATGGGCTCGGCTGGGTGCTGCTGTCGATGGTGCAGGTGCCTGCCGTCTGGCTGTCGCTTGGCGTGCTGGGCAAGAAGTTTGCCATTCTGGCGCGCCGCTACAATGCAGTCACCCTCAACGATATGCTGTACGCGCGCTATCGCAGCCCGCTGCTGGTGTGGCTGGCAAGCCTGAGCCTGCTGGTCGCCTTTATCGGCGCGATGACCGTGCAGTTCATCGGCGGAGCGCGCCTGCTGGAAACCGCCGCCGGGATCCCCTACGACAAAGGTCTGCTGATTTTTGGCAGCACCATTGCGCTGTATACCGCCCTTGGCGGCTTCCGCGCCAGCGTGCTGAATGATGCGATGCAGGGCGTGGTGATGCTGATTGGCACCTTCCTGTTACTGTTTGCCGTGATCCATGCCGCAGGCGGAATGCACAGCGCCGTCAGCACGCTGCAGAAAATTGATCCGCAGCTGGTCTCTTCATCCGGCGTCGGGGGCATTTTGACGCCCACCTTCCTTGCCTCGTTTTCGGTGCTGGTCTGCTTTGGGGTGATTGGCCTGCCGCATACGGCGGTGCGCTGCATCTCCTATAAAGACAGTAAGGCGATGCATCTGGCGATCCTGCTCGGCACCGTGGTGGTCGCCGTGCTGATGCTGGGTATGCACCTGGCGGGCGCGCTGGGACGCGCGGTACTGCCTGACCTGGCGATCCCCGATCAGGTGATCCCGACGCTGATGATCCAGGTGTTGCCGCCGCTGGCTGCCGGCATTTTCCTGGCGGCACCGATGGCGGCGATCATGTCCACCATTAATGCCCAGCTGCTACAATCATCGGCGACGATCGTCAAAGATCTGTTTTTGCGCGTGCGCCCGCAGCACCTGGATAACGAACCGCTGCTGAAACGTCTCTCTTCCGCGATAACCCTGGTGCTGGGCATGCTGCTGCTGCTGGCGGCCTGGAACCCGCCGGATATGATCATCTGGCTTAATCTGCTGGCCTTTGGCGGTCTGGAAGCGGTGTTCCTCTGGCCGCTGGTACTGGGCCTTTATTGGGAGCGCGCTAACGCTGCTGGCGCACTGAGCAGTATGATCGCCGGTGCCGGTTGCTATACCCTGCTCGCCAGCCTGAATCTGCAACCGTGGGGCTTCCACCCTATCGTGCCAGCGCTGCTGCTTAGCCTGCTGGCGTTTGTCATTGGCAACCGCTTTGGCCGTGTTGACGCCGAAGCGGACACTGCCGCCCTATTGTCTGAATAAAGAGAATCGCTATGCCCTGGATACAAATGAAAATTAACAGCACCGGCGCCCAGGCTGAAGAGCTGAGCGACGCGCTGATCGAGAACGGGGCCGTTTCGGTCACCTTCCAGGATACGCATGATAATCCGGTGTTTGAGCCGCTGCCGGGCGAAACGCGCCTGTGGGGCGATACCGATGTGATTGGCCTGTTTGATGCCGAAACGGAGATGGAAGATGTCATCGCCGGGCTGGAGCAGTGCCCGCTGTTAGGCGCAGGTTTTCCGCATAAAATTGAGCAGATCGAGGACAAAGACTGGGAGCGTGAGTGGATGGATAACTTCCACCCGATGCGTTTCGGCGAGCGCCTGTGGATCTGCCCGAGCTGGCGCGATGTGCCGGACCCGCAGGCGGTGAACGTGATGCTTGACCCGGGCCTGGCGTTTGGCACCGGCACCCATCCCACTACCGCGCTGTGCCTTGCCTGGCTTGACGGCCTCGACCTGGCAGGCAAAACGGTGATCGACTTCGGCTGTGGCTCCGGCATTCTGGCGATTGCCGCGCTGAAGCTGGGGGCCGCCGCCGCTATCGGCATTGATATCGATCCACAGGCGATTCAGGCCAGCCGTGATAACGCCGAGCGTAACGGCGTATCAGAGCGTCTGTCGCTCTATCTGCCACACCAGCAGCCGGAGTACCTCAGTGCCGATGTGGTGGTGGCGAATATCCTTGCCGGCCCGCTGCGCGAACTGGCACCGCTGATTAGCGTACTGCCGATCGGCGGCGGGCATCTGGGTCTTTCCGGCGTACTGGCCAGCCAGGCCGAGAGCGTGTGTGAAGCCTATGCCGATACCTTTGTTCTCGACCCGGTGGCCGAGAAAGAAGAGTGGTGTCGCATTACCGGGATCCGCCGATAAAACAACCACCTGGCGCAGATCGGATGAGCTGCGCCAGCGCTTTACATCCGTCAGATGTCCCGAATAACAGGCAAACTGACGTGAATTATGTTGTTATCCAGGTCACAAAAAAAGAAAAATCTTTGTACACAATTTCGTCAATTTTTTTTAATCCCTTGTTTTATAAATGATTTAAAAAAATAAGCCCGCCAGGTAAGGCTTACCAGCCCCTGGCAACAGCGAATTGTTCAAAGTTTGGCCTTTCATCTTCCTGAAAAAATGCGTAATATACGCCGCCTTGCGGACACACTATGGTCACTTTTTTTTCATGCGCATAGGAAATCACCAGCTTCGTAATCGTTTGATTGCAGCCCCGATGGCCGGGATAACAGACAGGCCATTCAGGACCCTTTGCTATGCAATGGGCGCTGGGATGACTGTTTCCGAGATGATGTCGTCTAATCCTGAAGTCTGGAGCAGCGATAAGTCACGGTTGCGTATGGTTCACAGTGACGAACCTGGTATTCGTACCGTGCAAATTGCCGGTTGTGACCCGGAAGAGATGGCGGCAGCCGCGCGTATCAATGCAGCATCGGGTGCGCAGGTCATCGACATCAACATGGGGTGTCCGGCCAAAAAAGTGAATCGTAAGATGGCAGGTTCGGCACTGCTGCAGCATCCTGAGCTGGTGCAGTCTATCCTCTCAGCGGTGGTTAATGCAGTCGACGTACCGGTGACCTTAAAGATTCGCACTGGCTGGGATAGCGACAACCGCAACTGCGTAGAGATTGCCCAATTGGCTGAACGCTGTGGGATTCAGGCCCTGACCATTCACGGACGCACACGCGCGTGTTTGTTCAACGGCGAAGCTGAGTACGACAGCATTCGGACAGTTAAGCAGAACGTATCCATTCCGGTTATCGCGAATGGAGACATTACTGACCCGCATAAAGCCAGAGCCGTACTTGACTATACGGGGGCTGATGCCCTGATGATAGGACGGGCGGCTCAGGGAAGACCGTGGATCTTCCGGGAAATCCAGCACTATCTGGACACTGGGGAGCTGCTGGCACCGATGCCACTAGCTGAAGTAAAGCGCTTGCTCATCGGGCACTTACGGGAACTGCACGACTTTTATGGTCATCGCAAGGGATACCGTATTGCCCGGAAGCACGTCTCCTGGTATCTGCAGGAGCACGCCCCAAACGACCAGTTTCGGCGCACATTCAACGCCATAGAGGATGCCAGCGAACAGCTGGAGGCGTTGGAGGCATACTTCGAAAATCTTGCGTAATTAGAAATAAAGAGCTGACAGAACTATGTTCGAACAACGCGTAAATTCTGACGTACTGACCGTATCTACCGTAAATTCACAGGATCAGGTGACCCAAAAGCCACTTCGTGATTCGGTCAAACAGGCACTGAAGAACTATTTTGCTCAACTGAATGGTCAAGATGTAAGTGATCTGTATGAGCTGGTATTGGCTGAAGTAGAGCAGCCTCTGTTGGACATGGTGATGCAATACACCCGTGGCAACCAGACCCGTGCAGCCCTGATGATGGGTATCAACCGCGGTACACTGCGTAAGAAACTGAAAAAATACGGCATGAACTAATAGTCTTTGGCTATCATGTTGTTGCGAAAGCGCTTGTCCCTCCGGGGCTGGCGCTTTTTTATTTTTTGAGCGGATAAAATTTTCTTGTCAGATTATTCCTCTGCACATCTTCCTGAAGTCCCGTTAATCTGTGTAAAATTACAGCCAATGGAAATGCCTACCCAGGCCTGCAGCCCTTACCTTTCTGATAGCCGTGCGTCACGCCCCGCAAATGTAAAGTTCTGCCAGCTTAGGAAGCAGGCTAAACCATCGTCCTGAATGGGTGTCTGAGTGATTGTATCGCAGCTGATTGTTGTCAACTTGCGTTACAGGTTCTCTGGTCCTTAACGTCAAAATGAGCAATAGATGAAGCCGTCACAAAAATTCCGCCGGGGTTTTCTTCGCCCACGCTACTGGTTAACCTGGTTTGGCGTCAGCGTACTCTTTCTGCTGGTCCAACTCCCGTATCCTTTACTGCATAAGTTCGGCATCTGGATAGGACGCACTTCTATGCGCTTTATGAAGCGCCGCGTCTCGATTGCGCGCCGCAATCTGGAGCTGTGCTTTCCGGATATGGACAAAGATCAGCTGGAGCGCTGCATCGTCGGCAATTTCGAATCCCTGGGGATGGGCCTGATTGAAACCGGCATGGCCTGGTTTTGGTCCGACCGCCGCGTGAAGCGCTGGTTTAAAGTTAATGGCCTGCACAACCTGCAGGCTGCACAGGCCGATGGCCGTGGCGCGCTGATTATCGGCGTGCATTTTATGTCGCTGGAACTTGGCGGACGGGCAATGGGCCTCTGTCAGCCGATGATGGCCATGTATCGCCCGCATAACAACAAATTCATGGAGTGGGTGCAGACTAAAGGACGCATGCGCTCGAACAAAGCGATGATCAATCGTCGCGATCTGCGCGGTATGGTGCAGGCGCTGAAACAGGGTGAGGCCGTGTGGTTTGCACCGGACCAGGATTACGGCCCGAAAGGTAGCGTCTTCGCCCCGCTGTTTGCCGTACCTGAGGCGGCCACGACCAGCGGCACCTGGATGCTGGCACGCATGGCAAAACCTGCGCTGATCACCGTTGTGCTGATTCGCAACGAAGACGGCAGCGGCTATGAATTAGTGATCCAGCCAGAGCTGAAAGATTATCCCATCGAAAGCGAGCAGCAGGCTGCCGAGTACATGAACCGCGTCATTGAGCGCGAGATCATGCGTGCGCCCAATCAGTATATGTGGCTACACCGCCGCTTTAAAACGCGTCCCGGCGGAGCCAGTTCCCTCTATTAACCCGCGTTGCCCCCCTCCAGCGCCTCTGCGCGCTGGAGTTAGCCACTCTTTTTACACTTCAGTCACTAAAACTGCTATCTCCCTCACACTGCTTCCATATAGTGAAACTATTTGCACTATTTGTGACCATTAGTGCTATTTTTGCCCCGTCCTGGTGCGCGATATTAATCGAACTTACCAAATGCTTCTGAATATTAGCAATGCTTTCCAATAGATTCAGGGCTCTGCAAATCTGGCACTACCTTTGCAAAGCAGTGAATGGCTTCGGCCACAGACAGGCAAAGTGCACCAAAGCGTGCATTACACATAACAAAACGTTTTCGCCACACAGGATGCTTTATGAAAAAGATGATGCTTTCAACTTTGGTTGCCGCTGCTACGCTGTTTGCGGTTGCGAATCAGGCTCACGCTGGCACCACGCTGGACGCCATTAAGAAGAAAGGCTTTGTGCAGTGCGGTATCAGTGACGGCTTACCGGGCTTCTCCTATGCGGATGCCAGCGGTAAGTTTTCCGGCATCGACGTGGACGTTTGTCGTGCGGCTGCCGCAGCCGTATTTGGTGATGCGACCAAGGTAAAGTACACCCCGCTGACGGCAAAAGAGCGTTTCACCGCACTGCAGTCAGGTGAAGTGGATATCCTGTCACGTAACACCACCTGGACCTCTGCACGTGACGGCGGCATGGGCTTCATCTTCGCTGGCGTTAACTACTACGATGGCATCGGCTTCCTGACCCACCAGAAAGCAGGTCTGAAAAGTGCTAAAGAGCTGGACGGCGCAACCGTTTGCATTCAGGCCGGTACCGACACTGAACTGAACGTGGCGGACTACTTTAAAGCCAACAAAATGCAGTATACCCCGGTGACCTTCGACCGTTCTGACGAGTCGGCGAAAGCGCTGGATACCGGTCGTTGCGATACCCTCGCCTCTGACCAGTCTCAGCTGTATGCACTGCGCATCAAGCTGGGCAAACCAGACGAGTTCGTCGTACTGCCGGAAGTGATCTCTAAAGAGCCTCTGGGCCCGGTAGTACGCCGCGGTGATGATGACTGGTTCACCATCGTTAAATGGTCTCTGTTCGCCATGCTGAACGCGGAAGAGATGGGTATTACCTCTAAAAACGTCGACGAGATGACGGCTAAGCCCTCTACCCCTGATATGGCTCACCTGCTGGGCGCCGAAGGTGACTTCGGTAAAGACCTGAAGCTGGACAACAAATGGGCTTACAACATCATCAAGCAGGTGGGTAACTATCAGGAAGTCTTTGACCGTAACGTCGGTAAAGATAGCCAGCTGAAAATTGCCCGTGGTCAGAATGCACTGTGGAACCAGGGCGGCATCCAGTACGCGCCACCAGTACGTTAATTCCCCCGATTACCGGGCACCCGCGTGCGGGTGCCCACGACAGAATTTTCGTTACTGAGGTCTCATCATGTCTCAACGCCCAACCGTAAAAAGGGATTTTTCATTCAGCAATCCTGCGGTGCGCGCCTGGCTTTACCAGATCATTGCGATCGTCGCGGTTGTTGCCGTAGCAGGTTATCTGATTCATAACACCATCATTAACCTGGCAAGCCGTGGCATTACTTCCGGTTTTGGTTTCCTTGAACGTAGCGCTGGCTTCGGTATCGTCCAGCATCTGATCGACTACAGCGAGGGGGATACCTACGCACGCGTGTTCCTGGTGGGTCTCACCAACACGCTGCTGGTTTCCGCACTCTGTATTGTCTTTGCCTCTTTTCTCGGCTTCTTTATTGGTCTGGCACGTCTGTCTGACAACTGGCTGCTGCGGAAAATTTCCAATATCTATATTGAGACGTTCCGCAACATTCCCCCGCTGCTGCAGATCTTCTTCTGGTACTTTGCGGTGCTGCGCAATCTGCCGGGACCGCGCCAGGCGCTGAATGCCTTTGATCTCGCTTTCGTCAGTAACCGCGGGCTCTACATCCCATGGCCTGAGTACGCGCCGGGCACCCTGCCATTTCTGTTGGCGTTACTGCTTGCCGTCCTGGCGACGGTCGGCCTGTTCCGCTATAACAAAAAGCATCAGCTTAAAACCGGGCAGCTGCGCCGCACCTGGCCGGCGGCGATTGCGATGCTGGGGCTGTTTCCGCTGCTGGCTTCAACGTTTGCCGGCAGCCCGATGCACTGGGATATCCCGGAGCTGAAGGGCTTTAACTATCGCGGTGGCTTTGTTCTGATCCCTGAGCTGGCGGCCCTGACGCTGGCGCTGTCGATCTACACCTCGTCATTTATCGCGGAGGTGATCCGTTCAGGCATTCAGTCCGTACCGCACGGTCAGCATGAGGCTGCCCGCTCGCTCGGCCTGCCAAACCCGGTGACGCTACGCCAGGTCATCATCCCACAGGCGATGCGCGTGATCATTCCACCGCTGACCAGCCAGTATCTCAATATCGTGAAAAACTCCTCGCTGGCTGCCGCGATTGGCTATCCCGATATGGTGTCGCTGTTTGCCGGGACGGTGCTGAACCAGACGGGCCAGGCCATTGAGACAATCGCCATCACCATGGGTGTTTATCTCATCATCAGCCTGACGATTTCGCTGTTAATGAATATCTATAACCGCAAAATCGCGCTGATTGAACGCTAAGAGAACGGGATAATTATGACTGTAACGACTCATGACACTCCGCCCGTACCGACTAACGCGTTCTCACGTGCCGTCGTTTGGGCAAGAAAAAATCTGTTCTCCAGCTGGGGAAACTCACTGCTGACCCTGTTCTGTATCTGGGTGATGTGGGTGGTGATCCCCCCCGCGCTGAACTGGCTGGTGTTCCAGGCGAACTGGTTCGGCAACACCCGCGCAGACTGTACCAGGGAAGGCGCATGCTGGGTGTTTATCCATGCGCGTTTCGGCCAGTTTATGTATGGGCTGTATCCCCACGAGTTACGCTGGCGCATTAATCTGGCGCTGGTTATCGGCCTGCTATCCATCGTCCCGATGTTCCTGAAAAGCCTGCCGCGTCGCGGTAGCTATATCGCCGCCTGGGCCGTGATCTATCCGATTGTGGTGTGGTTCCTGCTGTACGGCGGCTATCTGGGGCTGGAACGCGTGGAAACCCGTCAGTGGGGCGGCCTGACGCTGACGCTGATCATCGCTTCAGTGGGTATCGCCGGTGCGTTGCCGCTGGGGATTCTGCTGGCGCTGGGCCGTCGCTCGCGTATGCCGGTGGTGCGCACGCTCTGTATCCTGTTTATCGAGTTCTGGCGCGGCGTCCCGCTGATCACCGTGCTGTTTATGTCCTCGGTGATGCTGCCGCTGTTTATGGCGGAAGGCAGCACTATTGATAAGCTGATCCGTGCGCTGGTTGGGGTGATCCTGTTCCAGTCAGCCTATGTTGCCGAAGTGGTGCGCGGCGGGTTGCAGGCGTTGCCAAAAGGTCAGTACGAAGCCGCTGAGTCGCTGGCGCTGGGCTACTGGAAAACCCAGGGATTGGTGATCCTGCCGCAGGCGTTGAAGCTGGTCATCCCCGGGCTGGTTAACACCATCATCGCCCTGTTCAAAGATACCAGCCTGGTGATCATCATCGGCCTTTTCGATCTGTTCAGTAGCGTGCAGCAGGCCACCGTCGACCCAACCTGGCTGGGTATGTCCACCGAGGGTTACGTCTTTGCTGCACTGGTCTACTGGATTTTCTGTTTTAGCATGTCGCGCTATAGCCAGTATCTGGAGAAGCGCTTTAACACCGGGCGTACGCCACACTGAGGTTCAACATGACTCAAATTATTACTCAAGCTGACGACGCGATGATGATTACGCTGGAAAACGTGAACAAGTGGTATGGTCAGTTTCATGTCCTGAAGAATATCAATCTGCAGGTAAAACCGCGCGAACGTATCGTACTCTGCGGGCCTTCCGGCTCGGGAAAATCGACAACGATTCGCTGCATCAACCATCTGGAAGAGCATCAGCAGGGCCGTATTGTGGTAGATGGCACCCTGCTTAATGACGATCTGCGTAATATCGAACGCGTGCGCACGGAAGTCGGCATGGTGTTTCAGCACTTCAATCTCTTCCCGCACCTGAGCGTATTGCAGAACTGTACTCTGGCCCCTATCTGGGTACGCAAAACGCCGAAGAAAGAAGCTGAAGAGCTGGCGATGCATTACCTGGAGCGCGTGCGTATTGCCGAGCATGCGCACAAATTCCCGGGGCAGCTCTCCGGTGGCCAGCAGCAGCGCGTGGCGATTGCCCGCTCATTGTGCATGAAGCCGAAAATCATGCTGTTCGATGAACCGACCTCAGCGCTGGACCCCGAGATGGTGAAGGAGGTTCTCGATACCATGATTGGCCTGGCAGAAGATGGTATGACCATGCTTTGCGTAACCCATGAAATGGGCTTTGCGCGCACCGTGGCCGACCGCGTGATCTTTATGGACCGCGGTGAGATCGTTGAGCAGGCTGCGCCGCAGGAGTTCTTCTCTAATCCTAAGTCAGAACGCACCCGCGCTTTCCTGTCGCAGGTCATCCACTAATTTCACGTGGTAACTGAGGTACAAAGCCCCGATCAGTGATGGCCGGGGCTTTTTTAACGCCATGTTTTCAACGGTTATCCGCTAATATTGTGTTTTCCTGGATTGCGCACAAACAAAAAAGCCCCATGCTTTCGCATGAGGCTTGTCTGTTTAATTGATGCCTGGCAGTTCCCTACTCTCGCATGGGGAGACCCCACACTACCATCGGCGCTACGGCGTTTCACTTCTGAGTTCGGCATGGGGTCAGGTGGGACCACCGCGCTAAAGCCGCCAGGCAAATTCTTGATTTACCGAACTCACGCTTTATAACTGGTGCTGATACCCAGAGTCGAACTGGGGACCTCACCCTTACCAAGGGTGCGCTCTACCAACTGAGCCATATCAGCATTTTTAACTGTAAAGGGCGACACGAATGTCGCCCTTTTTAAATTGATGCCTGGCAGTTCCCTACTCTCGCATGGGGAGGCCCCACACTACCATCGGCGCTACGGCGTTTCACTTCTGAGTTCGGCATGGGGTCAGGTGGGACCACCGCGCTAAAGCCGCCAGGCAAATCTTGGTGCATGAAACGAATCTTTTGCACTGCTGCTGCGTTGGCCGCGCTCGCAAAGTCAGTCACATACTTCAGTATGCTCCCTCCTTTCCTTCGCTTGCCGCCTTGCCTCAGCACAAAATCTTTCGTTCCCGCTAAATTGTTATCCGGTCACAGGCTGAAAATCTCTTTTGCGTCTCTCATAACGCACACCAGAACGCTTCTGGCGTTGTAAGGTTAAGCCTCACGGGTCATTAGTACCGGTTAGCTCAACGCATCGCTGCGCTTACACACCCGGCCTATCAACGTCGTAGTCTTCAACGTCCCTTCAGGACTCTCAAGGAGTCAGGGAGAATTCATCTCGAGGCAAGTTTCGCGCTTAGATGCTTTCAGCGCTTATCTTTTCCGCACTTAGCTACCGGGCAATGCCATTGGCATGACAACCCGAACACCAGTGGTGCGTTCACTCCGGTCCTCTCGTACTAGGAGCAACCCCTCTCAATTCTCCAGCGCCCACGGCAGATAGGGACCGAACTGTCTCACGACGTTCTAAACCCAGCTCGCGTACCACTTTAAACGGCGAACAGCCGTACCCTTGGGACCTACTTCAGCCCCAGGATGTGATGAGCCGACATCGAGGTGCCAAACACCGCCGTCGATATGAACTCTTGGGCGGTATCAGCCTGTTATCCCCGGAGTACCTTTTATCCGTTGAGCGATGGCCCTTCCATTCAGAACCACCGGATCACTATGACCTGCTTTCGCACCTGCTCGAGCCGTCACTCTCGCAGTCAAGCTAGCTTATGCCATTGCACTAACCTCACGATGTCCGACCGTGATTAGCTAACCTTCGTGCTCCTCCGTTACTCTTTAGGAGGAGACCGCCCCAGTCAAACTACCCACCAGACACTGTCCCCACGCCGGATCACGGCGCCAGGTTAGAACATCAAACGTTAAAGGGTGGTATTTCAAGGTTGGCTCCACGCAGACTGGCGTCCACGCTTCAAAGCCTCCCACCTATCCTACACATCAAGGCTCAATGTTCAGTGTCAAGCTGTAGTAAAGGTTCACGGGGTCTTTCCGTCTTGCCGCGGGTACACTGCATCTTCACAGCGAGTTCAATTTCACTGAGTCTCGGGTGGAGACAGCCTGGCCATCATTACGCCATTCGTGCAGGTCGGAACTTACCCGACAAGGAATTTCGCTACCTTAGGACCGTTATAGTTACGGCCGCCGTTTACCGGGGCTTCGATCAAGAGCTTCTCCTTGCGGATAACCCCATCAATTAACCTTCCGGCACCGGGCAGGCGTCACACCGTATACGTCCACTTTCGTGTTTGCACAGTGCTGTGTTTTTAATAAACAGTTGCAGCCAGCTGGTATCTTCGACTGCCTTCAGCTCCACCCGCGAGGGGTTTCACCTACCGACAGCGTGCCTTCTCCCGAAGTTACGGCACCATTTTGCCTAGTTCCTTCACCCGAGTTCTCTCAAGCGCCTTGGTATTCTCTACCTGACCACCTGTGTCGGTTTGGGGTACGATTCGATGTTACCTGATGCTTAGAGGCTTTTCCTGGAAGCAGGGCATTTGTTACTTCAGCACCGTAGTGCCTCGTCATCACGCCTCAGCCTTAAAGAGTTCCGGATTTGCCTGGAACTCAAGCCTACACGCTTAAACCGGGACAACCGTCGCCCGGCCAACATAGCCTTCTCCGTCCCCCCTTCGCAGTAACACCGAGTACGGGAATATTAACCCGTTTCCCATCGACTACGCCTTTCGGCCTCGCCTTAGGGGTCGACTCACCCTGCCCCGATTAACGTTGGACAGGAACCCTTGGTCTTCCGGCGAGCGGGCTTTTCACCCGCTTTATCGTTACTTATGTCAGCATTCGCACTTCTGATACCTCCAGCATGCCTCACAGCACACCTTCAACGGCTTACAGAACGCTCCCCTACCCAACAACGCTTACGCGCCGCTGCCGCAGCTTCGGTGCATGGTTTAGCCCCGTTACATCTTCCGCGCAGGCCGACTCGACCAGTGAGCTATTACGCTTTCTTTAAATGATGGCTGCTTCTAAGCCAACATCCTGGCTGTCTGTGCCTTCCCACATCGTTTCCCACTTAACCATGACTTTGGGACCTTAGCTGGCGGTCTGGGTTGTTTCCCTCTTCACGACGGACGTTAGCACCCGCCGTGTGTCTCCCGTGATAACATTCTTCGGTATTCGCAGTTTGCATCGGGTTGGTAAGCCGGGATGGCCCCCTAGCCGAAACAGTGCTCTACCCCCGAAGATGAGTTCACGAGGCGCTACCTAAATAGCTTTCGGGGAGAACCAGCTATCTCCCGGTTTGATTGGCCTTTCACCCCCAGCCACAAGTCATCCGCTAATTTTTCAACATTAGTCGGTTCGGTCCTCCAGTTAGTGTTACCCAACCTTCAACCTGCCCATGGCTAGATCACCGGGTTTCGGGTCTATACCCTGCAACTTAACGCCCAGTTAAGACTCGGTTTCCCTGCGGCTCCCCTATACGGTTAACCTTGCTACAGAATATAAGTCGCTGACCCATTATACAAAAGGTACGCAGTCACACCACGAAGGTGCTCCCACTGCTTGTACGTACACGGTTTCAGGTTCTGTTTCACTCCCCTCGCCGGGGTTCTTTTCGCCTTTCCCTCACGGTACTGGTTCACTATCGGTCAGTCAGGAGTATTTAGCCTTGGAGGATGGTCCCCCCATATTCAGACAGGATGTCACGTGTCCCGCCCTACTCATCGAACTCACAGCAAGTGCATTTTTGTGTACGGGAGTATCACCCTGTACCCTGCGACTTTCCAGACGCTTCCACTAATGCACAAGCTGATTCAGGTTCTGGGCTGTTCCCCGTTCGCTCGCCGCTACTGGGGGAATCTCGGTTGATTTCTTTTCCTCGGGGTACTTAGATGTTTCAGTTCCCCCGGTTCGCCTCATGCCACTATGTATTCATGACATGATAGTGTGACGTATCACACTGGGTTTCCCCATTCGGGTATCGTCGGTTATTGCGGTTCATATCACCTTACCGACGCTTATCGCAGATTAGCACGCCCTTCATCGCCTCTGACTGCCTAGGCATCCACCGTGTACGCTTAGTCGCTTAACCTCACAACCCACAAGCGTCCCGAAGGACAGCATGCTGTCGTGAGCATTTGAGAGACTCGAACGCATCGTTAACTTCATTCTTATTACGGAGAATGAATACGACGCGTCGTTTCAATTTTCAGCTTGTTCCGGATTGTTAAAGAGCATAATACTTCGCAGCATGCTGTTATCCAGCACACTCTGAAGTATTTTATTTAGAAAAACAGTATGGTGGAGCTAAGCGGGATCGAACCGCTGACCTCCTGCGTGCAAGGCAGGCGCTCTCCCAGCTGAGCTATAGCCCCATACAGTCTTACAGAAACCTTTTACTACCATTACATTCCAAAGAAGAAATGTAATTTGTGCTCAGGCAAGGCATGCAGGAGGGAAGTTTACGTTGGTAAACGACCGAGTGCATAACGCCGCATGAGTGCAAATTTGGTAGGCCTGAGTGGACTTGAACCACCGACCTCACCCTTATCAGGGGTGCGCTCTAACCACCTGAGCTACAAGCCTGTAGAGGTTTTTCTGCTCGTTACTTTTTCATCAGACAATCTGTGTGGACACTACGCGGGAAGGTATCTTCAGGTAAGGAGGTGATCCAACCGCAGGTTCCCCTACGGTTACCTTGTTACGACTTCACCCCAGTCATGAATCACAAAGTGGTAAGCGCCCTCCCGAAGGTTAAGCTACCTACTTCTTTTGCAACCCACTCCCATGGTGTGACGGGCGGTGTGTACAAGGCCCGGGAACGTATTCACCGTAGCATTCTGATCTACGATTACTAGCGATTCCGACTTCACGGAGTCGAGTTGCAGACTCCGATCCGGACTACGACGCACTTTATGAGGTCCGCTTGCTCTCGCGAGGTCGCTTCTCTTTGTATGCGCCATTGTAGCACGTGTGTAGCCCTGGCCGTAAGGGCCATGATGACTTGACGTCATCCCCACCTTCCTCCGGTTTATCACCGGCAGTCTCCTTTGAGTTCCCGACATTACTCGCTGGCAACAAAGGATAAGGGTTGCGCTCGTTGCGGGACTTAACCCAACATTTCACAACACGAGCTGACGACAGCCATGCAGCACCTGTCTCACGGTTCCCGAAGGCACTAAGGCATCTCTGCCAAATTCCGTGGATGTCAAGGCCAGGTAAGGTTCTTCGCGTTGCATCGAATTAAACCACATGCTCCACCGCTTGTGCGGGCCCCCGTCAATTCATTTGAGTTTTAACCTTGCGGCCGTACTCCCCAGGCGGTCGACTTAACGCGTTAGCTCCGGAAGCCACGCCTCAAGGGCACAACCTCCAAGTCGACATCGTTTACGGCGTGGACTACCAGGGTATCTAATCCTGTTTGCTCCCCACGCTTTCGCACCTGAGCGTCAGTCTTTGTCCAGGGGGCCGCCTTCGCCACCGGTATTCCTCCAGATCTCTACGCATTTCACCGCTACACCTGGAATTCTACCCCCCTCTACAAGACTCTAGCCTGCCAGTTTCGAATGCAGTTCCCAGGTTGAGCCCGGGGATTTCACATCCGACTTGACAGACCGCCTGCGTGCGCTTTACGCCCAGTAATTCCGATTAACGCTTGCACCCTCCGTATTACCGCGGCTGCTGGCACGGAGTTAGCCGGTGCTTCTTCTGCGGGTAACGTCAATCGACGAAGCTATTAACTCCATCGCCTTCCTCCCCACTGAAAGTACTTTACAACCCGAAGGCCTTCTTCATACACGCGGCATGGCTGCATCAGGCTTGCGCCCATTGTGCAATATTCCCCACTGCTGCCTCCCGTAGGAGTCTGGACCGTGTCTCAGTTCCAGTGTGGCTGGTCATCCTCTCAGACCAGCTAGGGATCGTCGCCTAGGTGAGCCGTTACCCCACCTACTAGCTAATCCCATCTGGGCACATCCGATGGTGTGAGGCCCGAAGGTCCCCCACTTTGGTCCGAAGACGTTATGCGGTATTAGCTACCGTTTCCAGTAGTTATCCCCCTCCATCGGGCAGTTTCCCAGACATTACTCACCCGTCCGCCACTCGTCACCCAAGAGCAAGCTCTCTGTGCTACCGTTCGACTTGCATGTGTTAGGCCTGCCGCCAGCGTTCAATCTGAGCCATGATCAAACTCTTCAATTAAAAGTTCGATTTGCTGAAACAAGTTCAGCGGTGCTCATCTGTAAAACGTCATAATGAATTTCATTATGTGTTCACTCGTGAGGCTTGATATTTTTTACGTCCGGAGACGTTGATATCAATCCTGCGAGTGCCCACACAGATTGTCTGATAAATTGTTAAAGAGCGTTGCGAGCAGTGCCGAGGCTTCCTGTCGCGAGGTGGCGTATATTACGCTTTCCTCCTTCGGAGTCAACTTCTTTTTGAGAAGTTTTTCCGGCGGTTCAGATACTTCCTGAACCTTCTGAGCCGCTGGCCTGTAAGCCGTTGTGCCGTCTCAGTGGTTGCGCATTATAGGGATCCCGATTTAATCCACAACCCTTTTTTCGATCTTTTTATTTGGTTGCTGATTTATCGCTCTTTTCGCTGAGATCTCAGGCGATCCGCACAAATTTAGCGCGTTTTTTACCGTGGTAATTGATCAACAATCGCTTCCGGTACTACGCTGGCAGGATCCTATCTATATAGAGGTCGTTATGGTTCACAACGTACGTGCATATAAAGGAGTACGCCCACAGCTGGGTGAGCGGGTAATGATTGATGCCACCAGCGTTGTCATTGGCAATGTTTCGCTGGCAGACGATGTCGGTGTCTGGCCGTTGGTCGTCATACGCGGCGACGTTAATCGCGTGACGATCGGCAAACGCAGCAATATTCAGGATGGTAGCGTGCTGCACCTCACTCATCAATCGGCAACCAACCCTGACGGCTATCCGCTGGTGATTGGTGAGGATGTCACCGTAGGACATAAAGCGATGCTGCACGGCTGCACCATCGGCAATCGCGTGCTGGTTGGCATGGGGGCCATTCTGCTTGATGGGGTTGTGGTCGAAGATGATGTGATGATTGGCGCGGGGAGCCTGGTGTCGCCCGGCAAGCGTCTGGAAAGTGGCTTCCTTTATCTGGGCAGTCCGGCGAAAAAGGTAAGGCCGCTGACGTCCGATGAAATTGGCGGCCTGCTCTATTCTGCTAACAACTATGTCAGCTGGAAAAATGACTATCTGGCGGAAGAGAGCCAGACCCAACCCTGAGCATCTTCCTGTTGATCTTTGATCGCCTGCTCAGCATCCTCTTCCAGCTCCCAGCGGTAAAGGTGGAAACAGGCCAGCGCATCCCCTTTACAGCTAAAGCGGCGAAGTAAAGCTTCGCCGCTTATGACGCAAGTGAGCGGGAAGCCATTAACCAGTGCGCTGAAGCAGACCGCCTGTAAATTTTCATCCCACCATTCCCGTTCAGGAAACTGGATGGCCTGATTCACCCAGCCATCTCTTCTTTTAATATTTTAATCACCGGAGTGATATCCGGCATTACGCCATGCCACAGCTTAAATGAGTGTGCCGCCTGGCCCACCAGCATGCCGAGACCATCAGCCAGCTGAACTGCCCCCTGCTGACGGCACCACTGCAGAAACGGCGTGTCCCCCTGCTGATAAAACATGTCGTAGCAGCGGGTCTGTGTATTCACCAAACCAACGGGCAGTTCCGGGACATCTCCCGCGACACCGCTGGAAGTCGCATTGATCACCAGGTCAAACTGCTCGCCGACCAGCTTCTCACGGGTTAATGCCCGCACACCGCCCTGGCGCTGGAACAGCTGCTCTAGTTCAGCGGCTTTCGCATGGGTACGGTTAACAATAGTGATATGGGCGTGAGCTGAAAGCAGCGGGAGGATCACACCTCTTGCTGCGCCGCCTGCGCCGATCAGGAGGATCCGGTCGTCAGGCTGGATCAGCTGCAGCCGTTGAAGATCGCTCAGCAGACCAATGCCATCGGTGTTATCGCCCAGCAGTCGGCCATCGTCGAGTTTTTTTAGCGTGTTGACCGCACCCGCCAGAGCCGCTCGCTCGCTCAGCTCGCTGGCCAGCGCATAAGCCTGCTGTTTAAACGGCAGGGTCACGTTAGCGCCTTTGCCGCCGGCGGCAAAAAAATCACGCGCGGCCTGTTCAAAACCCTCAACTGGCGCGCAAAAACGCTCATAAGGATGGGCGATCCCGCTCTGCTCAGCAAACAGCTGGTGAATGCGGGGCGATTTACTGTGATTAATCGGGTTACCGAAGACGACAAACGACATAGAGTTCTCTTTATCCCTGGCGAATCAGTTCACCGGTTAATACATCGCGGATTTCTGACGGATTCTGGCGGCCGCCCGTTTCTCCCTGCAGCACGGGGAAACCTTCACCGAACTGCGCCAGCACCTCCGCCACATTGCGGCACGGTGGTAAACCGCTGAGGTTGGCACTGGTAGAGACTAATGGCTTGTCAAAAGCCTGACACAGTTTGACCACATCAGGATGATTACTGACGCGCACTGCCAGCGAGGAGAAGCGCCCGGTCAGCCAGCGCGGTGTCTCTTGACGCGCGGGCAGCACCCAGGTCACCGGCCCAGGCCAGCGGGAAAACATCCGCTCTTTCTGTTCGGCGCTCAACTGCTCATCGGCAATATAAGGGAGTAACTGCTGGTAGTCAGCGGCAATCAAGATCAGCCCCTTATCTACCGGGCGGCGCTTCAGTGCCAGCAGTTGCATGACCGCAGCCTCACTGTCGGGATCGCAGCCGAGGCCAAATACCGCCTCTGTGGGGTAAGCAATTACGGCTGACTGGCGCAATTGCGCAACGCAGAGCGCTACAGAGTCATGCACTGGTTTCATCTTCACTACCATTTATCACTGTTACAGGTTTGCCGCAGGCTTTACTGGCGCAGAAACGCTTCACACCTCTGGCGGTTTTCTTTTCTATTAGCAACGGGAACTGGCAGAACTCACACACCCCTTCCAGCGGAGTGAAGTTCACTGCAAACTGACAGTCGGGATAGCGGTCACAGGCGTGGAATGTTTTACCGTAACGCGAACGTCGTGCCACCAGCTTTCCGCTCTGACACTGCGGGCAGGCGAGCGTGGTTTCATCCGGCTTATCGATAGTTTCGGTATGCTCGCATTCCGGGTATTCACTACAGGCGACAAACATGCCGTAACGCCCCTGGCGCAATACCAGTTCGGCCCCACATTTCGGGCACAGCTGACCTTCGAGCACTTTAACAATGTGCCCGTCAGCCTGGCCTTTCAGCGGCCGAATAAAGTCGCATTCGGGGTAGAGTGAGCAACCAAGAAAAGCGCCATGTTTCCCGGAGCGAATAACCAGTTCTGCCCCACACTGGGGGCAGGGTTCATTTTTTCGCACAGCGAAAAGCGCTGTTTTATTCATAACTTTGTGTACACGAAGGCAAACTTCAGTGCAGCATTCCTTCATTGACGTCGAAAAGTAGCTCTTCCATTTGCTGATAGGCGTTTTCACATCCGGGGATATTAAACAGCACCATCAGCACCACCCATTTGAGATCGTCCAGATCAAACTCGAGGGTATCCAGAGCCATAATACGTTCGATAACCATTTCGCGCGTGTCCAGATTCAGAACCTGAATTTGTTCCAGGAACAGAATAAAGCCACGGCAGTTGGCATCTAAACGCTGACTCTCTTCCTCGGTGTAGATACGCATAGACAGCGGATCGGTAGTCAGCAGAATCGGAGCGACAAGGCCGTCCTGATAATCTGCCAGCTTTTCCAACCAGTTCAACGCATTATAGATATCTTCACGATGAAAACCTGCATCGGACAGATCATCAGTCAATTTATCCTGGTCAACGCGCATTTCTGCCTCGTTGTGGATATACGTTTCAAATAAGTACATTAGTACGTCGAACATGGCTTGCCCTCCTCAATCGGACATAGCCGCCGGGTACAGCTGCGATCCACCCTGCTAACTCCAACTCAAGCAGCTTAGCTACGATGGCTGGCACAGGTTGGCCGGCACGTTCAGCGACGACGTCAACAGGTGTAACCTCATCTCCTACGTTAGCCAACACATCGGGAAATGGCAATGAAGGATTGCTGTCCGACGTGGAATAATTGGCTGAATCTGGAAAATCAGGAAGCCAGTTAAGGTCGCTCTGTATTTGCTCAAGAATATTGTTGGGATGGGCAACTAACATCGCGCCCTGCTGAATTAACCAGTTCGTCCCTTCGCTTCCCGGATTACCCAGCGCGCCGGGCAAAGCAAATACGTCGCGGTTCTGCTCCAGCGCTAACCTGGCCGTCAGCAGCGACCCGCTACGCAACGTCGCCTCAACCACCAGCACGCCCAGGCTTAAACCGCTAATAATACGGTTACGTCGTGGGAAATAGGACCCACGAGCCGTTACCGATAAAGGAAACTCGGACACCAGCGCTCCCCCAGCGGCGATAATTTGCCCGGCCAGCGCTCTGTGCCGCGACGGATAAACCGCGTTCAGGCCGCTACCCAACACGGCAATTGTTTTCCCCTCTACCTCCAGCGCGGCGCGGTGCGCAATACCATCAATGCCAATTGCCAGCCCACTGGTAATCGTCATGCCACTCAGGGCCAAAGCCTGAGTAAACCAGCTGCCCCACTCGCGTCCATAATGGCTACAGTGTCGGCTGCCCACTATCGCCAGTTGCCGCGTGTTCAGCAATTCCACATCGCCCGCAATAAATAGCATCAGCGGAAAGTTGCTCAGGGACTTGAGCCGCTCAGGATAATGAGGGCTGTCGGGCGTAATGAAACTGTGCCCGGGTTCTGCCAGCCAGCGCCATGTTTCATCAATAATTCGCCCATCATATTGCCTGAACGCCTCCAGCTGCCCTGCCGTCCATGGCAGTGCAGCCAGAGCAGGGGTATCTGACGGGTCAATTTCCCTGATTTGCTGCAGCAGAATCAGGCGCTGAGGGCTGGATAACCCTGAGACGCCTGAAAGGCGCAGCGCACACTCAATAGGTGACATTATTCTCTCCCTGATTTTGCCCCTTCCCCCTGAAGGTTACCTGCCAGGAATGCTGTCAATCGCAGCGTGAAATGTCTACAATAAGAGGATTAAAACTCTCATCCCTTGAATACAGATCTGGAAAGTTATGTCCGTTTTGCAGGTATTACATTTTCCTGACGAGCGCCTGCGCATCGTTGCGAAACCCGTTAAAGAAGTAAATGCCGATATTCAGCGTATCGTCGACGATATGTTTGAAACCATGTATGCCGAAGAAGGCATCGGTCTGGCAGCGACACAGGTTGATATCCATCAGCGAATTATCGTGATTGATGTTTCTGAAAATCGCGATGAGCGCCTGGTGCTGATTAACCCGGAGCTGCTGGAAGAGAGTGGCGAAACCGGCATTGAAGAAGGTTGCCTGTCGATCCCTGAACAGCGTGCTTTGGTGCCGCGTTCAGAGAAAGTCAAAATCCGAGCGCTGGACCGCGAAGGAAACAGCTACGAGTTGGAAGCGGATGGGCTGCTGGCAATCTGTATCCAGCATGAAATGGATCATCTGGTCGGTAAACTGTTTATTGATTACCTGTCGCCAATGAAACGTCAGCGTATTCGTCAGAAGCTGGAAAAGCTCTATCGCCAGAGCGCCCGCGACTAAGTTCGTTGACTAAAGGGAATCACGTGTCCGAATCGTTAAAAATCATTTTTGCCGGCACCCCCGACTTTGCAGCGCGTCATCTTGACGCGCTGTTGTCATCCGGGCACCAGGTAGTGGGCGTTTTCACTCAGCCCGACCGCCCTGCCGGCCGCGGAAATAAAGTGACCGCCAGCCCGGTCAAGCAGCTGGCTGAGCAGCACAACATTCCGGTGTTCCAGCCTAAATCCCTGCGTCCTGAAGAGAATCAGCAGTGGGTTGCCGCGCTAAACGCCGATGTCATGGTGGTGGTCGCTTATGGCTTGATCCTGCCAAAGGCGGTGCTGGAGATGCCTCGTCTCGGCTGCATCAACGTTCACGGTTCCTTGCTGCCACGCTGGCGTGGCGCCGCACCAATCCAGCGCTCGCTGTGGGCGGGCGATGCCGAAACCGGCGTGACTATCATGCAGATGGATGTGGGCCTGGATACCGGCGATATGCTGCATAAGCTGGCCTGCCCAATTGAAGCCCACGATACCAGCGCCACGCTGTATGACAAACTGGCAGAGCTCGGTCCGGCTGGTATGCTGAGCACGCTGGCGCAGCTTGCCGACGGCAGCGCACAGCCTGAAGTGCAGGATGAAGCTCTGGTGAGCTATGCCGAGAAGCTGAGTAAAGAGGAGGCCCGTCTCGACTGGACCTTGTCAGCGCTGCAGCTGGAGCGCTGCATCCGCGCCTTTAATCCGTGGCCAGTCAGCTACTTCATTATTGATGAGCAGCCGGTGAAGGTGTGGAAGGCCAGCGTGCTTCCTGCCGTTAGTCATCACCAGCCGGGCGAGATCCTGCAGGCCGATAAGCACGGCATTCAGGTGGTTACCGCTGATGGCGTGCTGAATATTGAAGAACTCCAGCCTGCGGGCAAGAAAGCGATGAAAGCCCAGGACCTGCTTAATTCCCGCCGCGAATGGTTCACCCCAGGCAATATCATTGCCTGATACTCTGCCCGGCATCACCGCCGGGCAGTTTTACATGCGAATCCTCTATGAAAAAAAATACCAATTTACGCAGCGTTGCCGCTCAGACTATCGAGAAGGTTGTCGAACAGGGGCAGTCGCTTAGCAACGTGCTGCCTGCCGCCCAGAAAGCCGTAGGCGAGAAAGATGCCGCGCTGTTACAAGAGCTATGCTACGGCGTACTGCGCACGCTGCCGCAGCTGGAGTGGATCATCAGCAAGCTGATGTCACGCCCGATGACCGGCAAACAGCGCGCGATTCACTTCCTGATCATGGTCGGCCTTTATCAGCTGCTGTTTACCCGCATTCCTTCCCATGCGGCGCTGGCTGAGACCGTGGAGGGGGCAGTTGCCCTCAAGCGCCCGCAGCTGAAGGGATTGATCAACGGTGTGCTGCGCCAGTTCCAGCGCCAGCAGGAAGAGCTGACCCAGCAGATGAACGACGGCGAACAGCAGTATCTGCATCCGAAATGGCTGCTGGAGAGGCTGAAGCGCGCGTGGCCCGGGCAGTGGCAGCAGATTGTTGATGCCAATAATCAACGCCCGCCAATGTGGCTGCGCGTGAATCGTCAGCATCACAGCCGTGATGCCTGGCTGGCTTTGCTGGCAGAAAGCGGCAAAACCGGATTTGCTCACCCGCAGCATAGCGACGCGGTTCGGTTGGAATCACCGTGCGCGGTGGGACAGCTTCCTGGTTTTGACCAGGGCTGGGTGACCGTGCAGGATGCTTCAGCTCAGGGCTGTGTTGCCCTGCTCGATCCGCAAAACGGCGAGAAGATCCTCGACCTGTGCGCCGCACCCGGCGGCAAAACCACGTATATTCTGGAAGCCGCGCCGCAGGCTGACGTTATGGCCGTTGACGTCGATGCTCAGCGTCTGGCAAGAATTAGTGAGAATTTGCAACGCCTCGACATGCACGCAGAGGTTAAGCTTGGCGACGGCCGCACGCCTGCAGAGTGGTGTGGCGATACGCAGTTTGATCGCATTTTACTGGATGCACCCTGCTCGGCTACCGGCGTTATTCGTCGTCATCCGGATATCAAATGGCTGCGTCGCGACCGCGATATTGCTGAGCTGGCGATCTTACAGCAGCAGATCCTCGATGCCGTCTGGCCACATCTGAAGAAAGGCGGCACGCTGCTTTACGCCACATGCTCGATACTGCCGGAAGAGAATCACCAGCAGATCGCGCAGTTCCTGCAGCGCCACGGCGATGCAAGCCTGGTCGAAACCGGCGATCTGGCTCAGCCAGGTATCCAGGTGTTCCCGCAGGTGGAAGGCGGCGATGGCTTCTACTATGCAAAATTGATAAAACAGTGAAACAGGTGGCATGGCTTAGCCGCGCCACAAATTGAACGACAACCAACAGACTGAAGCATAATGAAAATTATCATTCTTGGTGCAGGTCAGGTCGGCGGAACGCTAGCTGAGAACCTGGTCGGTGAAAACAACGATATTACCGTGGTCGATACCGATCCCCTGCGCCTGCGTCAGTTACAGGACAAATTCGATTTACGCGTGGTGCAGGGGCACGGCTCTCATCCGCGCGTGCTGCGTGAAGCCGGTGCGGAAGATGCGGATATGCTGGTTGCCGTCACCAACTCTGATGAAACCAACATGGTCGCCTGCCAGGTCGCCTACTCCCTGTTTAACACGCCGAACCGTATCGCCCGTATCCGCGCCCCGGATTATATCCGTGACGCCGATAAGCTGTTTATCCCGGAAGCGGTACCCATCGACCACCTGATCTCTCCGGAGCAGCTGGTAATTGATAATATTTATCGTCTGATCGAATACCCTGGTGCGCTGCAGGTGGTGAACTTTGCGGAAGGGAAAGTCAGCCTGGCAGTGGTCAAAGCCTATTATGGCGGCCCGCTGGTCGGGAATGCGCTATCCGTGATGCGTGAACATATGCCGCATATCGATACGCGCGTTGCCGCTATTTTCCGCCAGGATCGCCCTATTCGCCCGCAGGGCTCCACCATCATTGAGGCAGGCGATGAAGTGTTCTTCATTGCTGCCAGCCAGCATATTCGTGCGGTGATGAGTGAGTATCAGCGGCTGGAGAAACCGTATAAGCGCATTATGATCGTCGGCGGCGGAAATATCGGCTTTGGTCTCGCGCAGCGCCTGGAAAAACAGTACAGCGTTAAACTGATCGAGCGCGATCAGCAGCGCGCCGCCGAGCTGGCAGAAAACTTGCAAAACACCATCGTGTTTTATGGCGATGCCTCCGATCAGGAACTGCTGGCCGAGGAGCACGTTGATCAAACCGATCTTTTCATTGCCATCACCAACGATGATGAAGCCAATATCATGTCGGCAATGCTGGCCAAGCGCATGGGCGCGAAAAAGGCTATGGTGCTTATCCAGCGCCGCGCCTATGTCGATCTGGTGCAGGGCAGCGTCATCGATATCGCGATCTCCCCGCAGCAGGCGACCATCTCGGCGCTGCTGGGGCACGTGCGTAAAGCGGATATTGTCGGGGTTTCTTCACTGCGCCGCGGCGTGGCGGAAGCCATTGAAGCTATCGCGCACGGCGAGGAGTCGACCTCACGCGTGGTCGGGCGCCTGATTGATGATATCAAGCTGCCACCGGGAACCATCATTGGTGCCGTGGTGCGCGGTAACGATGTGATGATTGCTAATGATAACCTGCGTATTGAGCAGGGGGACCACGTGATCATGTTCCTGACCGACAAGAAATTTGTCCCGGACGTCGAACGCCTGTTCCAGCCCAGCCCGTTCTTCCTCTAACGACCCTATCTGTCTGTCTGATTTCACCCGGCGTTACCCCGGGTGAATGTCGACATTTATCAGCAATCACCGTGGTAAAAAGCCAATCCTTTGTTAGACTTAGAAAATTGGCAAAAATGGGAGATAACAATGAGTTTATTCAAAGAGTTTCGCGATTTCGCGATGCGTGGCAATGTCGTCGATCTGGCTGTGGGTGTCATCATCGGTGCTGCGTTTGGTAAAATCGTCTCTTCACTGGTGGCAAATATCATCATGCCACCGCTGGGATTACTGATTGGGGGCGTCGATTTCAAGCAGTTCAGCTGGGTGTTAAAAGCCGCAGATGGCACAGCGCCTGCTGTGGTGATGGAGTACGGGATTTTCCTGCAGACCATTTTTGACTTTATGATCGTTGCGTTTGCCATCTTCATGGCGATTAAAGTGATGAACAAGATGTACAAAAGAAAGGAAGTGGAAAAACCGGCACCGAAACCTTCTGCTGAAGAAACGCTGCTGAGCGAAATCCGCGATCTGCTGAAAGAACAGAATAACAAACCGCTTTAACGGATTGTCTGTTGCGAAAACCGCCACCGCTGGCGGTTTTTTTATGCCTGAAAAGGCAGAAGGCCAGTGGTCAATACGCGGTTTGCGCACTGGCCACTGGCCTCCCAGTTACCTTTCTTCGCATGTTTATCACGACGCCGGTAGCTGCCTTTACCTTTAGTGTTCGCCTCAACGCGCGGTTTAAACAGTGGGTCATGTAGCAGTGCTTCAAGGGCGTTATCACGGATGACGCCTTTTTTATGTTGGTAAACAGTCATGATATTTCCTGTGAGTAAATGACGCAGATGAATATAGGCCTGAGATTGGGATATTTCAATCGGCGGCTTTAACATTTGATGTGGTTGCCCCCTTTTCAAGTGCTTCCAGGATCGAGCAATAGCGGCTGCTGTGCGCGGTGCCGCAGCAGGCATCATTCAGCCTTTTCAGTGAACGCTGCATATGCTGAAGCTCTGATAACATGGCTTCAACTTCGGTGAGCCGCTTTTGCACGATGGTCTTAGATTCCTGACAGGTGTGATGTTCAGGATCGACGCGGATCGATAACAGTTCGCGGATCGCTTCCAGCGTAAAGCCCAGCTGACGTCCATAACGAATAAACTTCAGCCGCTGCAAATCAGTATCACTGTAGAGACGAAAGCCGCCTTCGGTGCGGATTTCATGATCCATCATGCGCTGCTTCTCATAGAAGCGAATGGTGTCCGGCGTCACATCGGCCAGTTTCGCCAGTTGTCCTATGCGGTACATTACTCCTCCTCGCTAAAATGCTGCTGTAACTGCCTGCCATAATGGCTATGCAGAAAATCGGTACTGATACCCGCCTGAATAAGTTTGATTTCCAGTAGCTTCAGTCGTTTTGCCTGTGGCTGATAGCGCTCATCCTCAGGGGCGATGCCACGCAGCAGCTTATCCAGCTCAACGGCTTCCCGTCGCAGCTCCAGCTCCGGTGGCAGGTAGCCAGAATTTTTTAAGATACGATAGCTGGCGCGCAGTTCAGCAGGAACGTGGCTGTCGTCATCCAGCTGCAGCGGTTGGCCAGCCCCCGCCAGATTATCGAGATCGCCCTGACGCTGTGCGGCAAGGATATGTTTTTCAGCCAGCTGATCGAGCAGTGACATAGTCGCGGCCTCCAGTTCTCAGGAAGCGTTCAGCATAGCGTAACTGGTGAGGATATGAAGTAAGAGAGGAATTATGGACATAAAAAAACCCCGCAAGCGGGGTTTTTTCAATACTGCGGCAGATTACTCTGCTACAGCTTCTGCTTGAGCTTCTGGACGATCAACCAGCTCGATGTAAGCCATCGGAGCGTTGTCACCAGCGCGGAAGCCACACTTCAGAATGCGAGTGTAACCACCTGCACGGCTCGCGAAACGCGGACCGAGCTCATTAAACAGTTTTGCCACGATCTCGTTATCACGAGTACGGGCGAATGCCAGACGACGATTAGCTACGCTGTCGGTCTTGGCAAGAGTAATCAGCGGCTCAACTACGCGACGCAGCTCTTTCGCTTTTGGCAGGGTCGTCTTGATAATCTCGTGACGAACCAAAGAGCCAGCCATGTTGCGGAACATAGCCTGACGATGGCTGCTGTTGCGGTTCAGTTGACGACCACTCTTACGATGGCGCATGACCTTATCCTTCTCAGTGAAACCTTAACCTGTGATCGGGTTATTCATCAGCAATGCTAGCTGGCGGCCAGTTTTCCAGGCGCATGCCCAGAGACAGACCACGAGAAGCCAGCACATCTTTAATCTCAGTAAGAGATTTTTTACCAAGGTTAGGCGTTTTAAGCAGCTCAACCTCGGTACGCTGTACCAGATCACCGATGTAGTGGATAGCTTCTGCCTTAAGGCAGTTAGCAGAGCGGACAGTCAATTCCAGATCGTCAACAGGGCGCAGCAAGATCGGATCGAATTCTGGTTTCTCTTCTTTCACTTCCGGCTGACGTACATCACGTAAGTCGACGAAAGCTTCCAGTTGTTCTGCCAGGATGGTTGCCGCACGGCGGATCGCTTCTTCAGGATCAATAGTGCCGTTGGTTTCCATTTCGATGACCAGCTTGTCCAGGTCAGTACGCTGTTCTACACGCGCTGCTTCAACATTGTAGGCAATACGCTCTACAGGGCTGTAACAGGCGTCAACCAACAGACGACCGATCGGGCGCTCATCTTCTTCCGAATGAATTCGGGCAGAAGCCGGCACATAACCACGACCACGCTGAACTTTGATACGCATGCTAATAGCGGCGTTCTCATCGGTCAGGTGACAGATCACGTGCTGCGGCTTGACGATTTCGACATCACCATCATGGGTGATATCGGCTGCAGTCACAGGGCCAATGCCAGATTTATTCAGAGTAAGAATAACTTCATCTTTGCCCTGAACTCTTACCGCCAAACCTTTCAGGTTGAGCAGGATTTCCAGGATATCTTCCTGTACGCCCTCTTTGGTGCTGTACTCATGCAGTACACCATCAATTTCAACCTCGGTCACCGCGCAACCCGGCATTGATGAAAGCAGAATACGGCGCAGTGCGTTACCAAGAGTATGGCCAAAGCCACGCTCTAAAGGCTCAAGGGTCACCTTGGCGTGCGTCGAACTCACTTGCTCGATATCTACCAGGCGCGGTTTTAGAAACTCTGTCACAGAACCCTGCATTGTGTCCTCTCTTTGGTACTAAGCCTTACTTGGAGTAAAGCTCGACGATCAGGTGTTCGTTAATGTCCGCAGACAGATCGGTACGTTCAGGAATACGCTTGAACACACCTTCCATCTTAGTTGCATCAACTTCCAGCCAGGTTGGCTTTTCACGCTGTTCAGCCAGCTCCAGAGCGGCTTTCACGCGAGACTGCTTTTTGGCTTTCTCACGGATGCTAACAACGTCATTCGGAGTTACCTGATAAGAAGCGATGCTAACAACGCGGCCGTTTACCAAAATAGATTTGTGGCTAACCAGCTGACGTGCTTCTGCACGAGTGGCGCCAAAGCCCATACGGTAAACTACGTTGTCCAGACGACCTTCCAGCAGAGCTAACAGGTTTTCACCGGTGTTGCCTTTCAGACGAGCTGCTTCTTTATAATAGTTACGGAACTGACGCTCCAGCACGCCGTACATACGACGAACTTTCTGCTTTTCACGTAACTGCACGCCATAGTCAGACAGACGTGGCTTGCGCGCACCGTGCTGACCAGGAGCTTGTTCAATCTTACACTTGGTATCAATCGCGCGAACGCCAGACTTAAGGAACAGGTCTGTGCCTTCACGACGGCTCAGCTTGAGCTTAGGACCCAAATATCTTGCCATTTTCTTTCTCCAACATTCCTAAAAAACGGGGCGTTATACGCGACGTTTTTTCGGCGGACGACAACCGTTGTGAGGGATCGGAGTCACATCAGTAATATTAGTGATGCGGAAACCAGCAGCGTTCAGGGCACGAATAGTTGATTCGCGGCCTGGACCAGGACCCTTAACCATAACTTCCAGGTTCTTAATACCGTAATCTTTCACGGCCTCTGCGCAACGCTCTGCAGCAACCTGCGCAGCGAACGGCGTAGACTTACGAGAACCACGGAAACCGGAACCACCGGCTGTTGCCCAACCCAGCGCATTACCCTGACGATCGGTAATAGTTACGATGGTGTTGTTAAAAGATGCATGGACATGAGCCACGCCATCAGAGACTTGCTTTCTTACACGCTTGCGTGCACGAACTGGTGCCTTTGCCATTATTCAATCACCCCGATTATTTCTTGATCGGTTTACGCGGACCCTTACGGGTACGTGCGTTAGTCTTAGTACGCTGACCGCGCACTGGAAGACCACGACGATGACGCAAACCACGATAGCAACCAAGGTCCATAAGACGCTTGATGCTCAGGGTGACTTCACGACGCAGATCGCCTTCAACAACAAATTTCGCTACTGCATCACGCAGAATGTCGATTTGTTCTTCAGACAGCTCACTGATCTTAACATTTTCAGCGATTCCCGTAGATGCACAGATAGCCTGTGAACGGGTCTTGCCGATACCGAAAATTGCAGTTAATGCGATAACGGTATGTTTATGATCAGGAATGTTAATGCCTGCTATACGGGCCACTATGCACTCCTATTTAATTACTTATGCGTCCCATGCCGAAAAGCCCGTTTTCAGGATACTCAAATGGAAACGCATAGACATACAAAAGATTGGCTGGCTAATCTAGCCAGCTCAACCCGACTTTGCAAGAAAAATATGCGATTAAATCAGCCTTGGCGCTGTTTATGCTTAGGCTCGGCACTGCAAATCACACGCACGACGCCGTCGCGACGAACGATTTTGCAGTTACGACATAATTTCTTGACGGAAGCACGAACTTTCATTTTTACTCTCCGTAACTTCTCAAGCACCTGAATTAACGGCCGTAGCCCTTCAGATTTGCTTTCTTCAATGCAGACTCGTACTGACTAGACATCATCAGAGTTTGCACTTGAGCCATAAAGTCCATGATGACAACGACTACGATCAGCAGTGAAGTACCGCCGAAGTAGAATGGAACTTTCATCGCATCACGCATGAACTCCGGGATCAGGCAGATAAAGGTAATGTACAGCGCACCGATTAAGGTTAAGCGCGTCATCACTTTATCGATATACTTCGCCGTCTGTTCTCCCGGACGAATACCTGGTACAAATGCACCAGACTTCTTCAGGTTATCTGCTGTTTCTCTTGGGTTGAAAACCAACGCCGTATAGAAGAAACAGAAGAAGATGATTGCAGTCGCATAGAGTAGCACATAAAGCGGCTGACCTGGCTGTAATGACATCGAAATAGTTGTCAACCAGTTCCAACCGGTTCCGCCCCCGAACCATGACGCGATGGTTGCTGGGAACAGAATGATGCTGGAAGCAAAAATAGCTGGAATTACACCGGCCATATTCACTTTCAACGGTAAATGTGTGCTCTGCGCAGCATAGACACGACGGCCTTGCTGACGTTTCGCATAGTTCACCACAATGCGGCGTTGACCACGCTCAACGAAAACAACGAAGAAGGTCACTGCAAATACGAGAACTGCAACCAACAGCAACAGGAGGAAGTGCAGGTCGCCTTGCCGCGCTTGCTCGATGGTATGGCCAATGGCCGGCGGCAGACCCGCAACAATACCAGCGAAGATAATGATCGAGATACCGTTGCCGATACCTCGTTCAGTTATCTGCTCGCCCAGCCACATCAGGAACATTGTCCCGGTGACCAGACTGACAACAGCGGTAAAGTAGAAGGCAAAGCCTGGGTTTAACACCAGGCCCTGCATTCCCGGCATATTCGGCAGGCCGGTAGCAATACCGACCGCCTGGAATATACCTAATACCAGAGTACCGTAACGGGTGTACTGGCTTATCTTACGACGGCCAGCCTCCCCTTCTTTCTTGATTTCAGCTAACGCTGGATGAACCACCGTCAGCAGCTGGATAATAATAGAGGCCGAAATGTACGGCATAATACCCAGGGCAAAGATAGAAGCACGGCTCAGAGCACCACCAGAGAACATGTTAAACATTTCAATGATGGTGCCACGCTGTTGCTCAAGCAATTTGGCAAGTACAGTGGCATCGATACCAGGGATCGGAATAAAAGAGCCAATACGGAAGACAATCAGCGCACCAATTACAAACAGAAGTCTGCGTTTTAGTTCGCCAAATCCACCCTTGGCACTTTGAAAATCTAATCCCGGTTGCTTAGCCATCTGCTACTTATTCCTCAATTTTACCGCCAGCAGCTTCGATTGCAGCACGAGCGCCTTTAGTGACACGCAGACCGCGAATCGTTACCGGTGCAGAAACTTCGCCAGACAGGATCACTTTCGCGAACTCCATCTGAATACCGATAATGTTTGCTGCTTTCAGCGTGTTCAGGTCGACGATACCGCCTTCAACTTTCGCCAGGTCAGACAGACGAACTTCTGCAGTGACCATTGCTTTGCGAGAGGTGAAACCGAATTTCGGCAGACGACGATACAGAGGCATCTGGCCGCCTTCAAAACCACGACGTACGCCACCGCCAGAACGTGAGTTCTGACCTTTGTGACCACGACCACCGGTTTTGCCGAGGCCTGAACCGATACCACGGCCCAGACGTTTCGAAGCGTGCTTGGAGCCGTCGGCCGGAGACAGAGTATTTAAACGCATCTGTTACTCCTCCACTTTAACCATGTAGGAAATCGCGTTAACCATACCGCGTACAGCTGGCGTGTCTTCACGCTCTACGGTGTGGTTAATACGACGCAGACCCAGGCCAAGCAGCGTTGCCTTGTGTTTAGGCAAACGACCGATCGAACTGCGGGTTTGTGTAATCTTAATAGTCTTAGCCATGGTCATTACCCCAGAATGTCTTCAACGGATTTGCCACGCTTGGCAGCGACCATTTCTGGGGAATTCATGTTGGCCAGGCCATCCAGAGTTGCACGAACCACGTTGATCGGGTTAGTGGAACCGTAGGCTTTAGCCAAGACGTTATGAACCCCAGCGACTTCCAGTACGGCGCGCATTGCACCGCCGGCAATGATACCGGTACCTTCAGAAGCCGGCTGCATGAACACGCGAGAACCTGTGTGCACGCCTTTAACAGGGTGCTGCAGGGTGCCGCTGTTCAGCGCGACGTTAATCATATTGCGACGAGCTTTTTCCATCGCTTTCTGGATCGCTGCTGGAACTTCACGCGCTTTTCCGTAACCAAAACCGATGCGACCGTTACCGTCACCAACAACAGTCAGAGCTGTGAAGGAGAAAATACGACCACCTTTTACGGTTTTAGATACGCGATTTACCGCGATCAGCTTTTCCTGCAGTTCGCCAGCTTGTTTTTCGATGTGTGCCATCTTACACCTCTACCTTAGAACTGTAGGCCAGCTTCACGGGCAGCATCTGCCAGTGCCTGGACACGACCATGATATTGGAAACCAGAACGGTCGAAAGAAACACCAGTGATGCCTTTTTCGATTGCGCGTTCAGCAACTGCTTTACCAACAGCAGCGGCAGCGTCTTTGTTTCCTGTGTACTTCAGTTGCTCACTGATAGCTTTTTCTACAGTAGAAGCAGCGACCAGGACTTCAGAACCGTTGGGTGCGATTACCTGTGCGTAAATATGACGCGGGGTACGATGTACCACCAGGCGAGTAGCACCCAGCTCTTTGAGCTTGCGACGTGCGCGGGTCGCACGACGGATACGAGCAGATTTCTTATCCATAGTGTTACCTTACTTCTTCTTAGCCTCTTTGGTACGCACGACTTCGTCGGCGTAACGAACACCCTTGCCTTTATAAGGCTCAGGACGACGGTAGGCGCGGAGATCGGCTGCAACCTGACCAATCAGCTGTTTATCAGCGCCTTTCAGCACGATTTCAGTCTGAGTTGGACATTCAGCAGTGATTCCCGCTGGCAGCGCGTGGTCAACCGGGTGAGAGAAGCCCAGGGCTAAGCTCACAGAGTTGCCTTTAACGGCTGCACGATAACCTACACCAACCAGCTGCAGCTTCTTAGTGAAGCCTTCGGTAACACCGATAACCATAGCGTTCAACAGTGCACGAGAAGTACCTGCCTGCGCCCAACCATCCACAAAACCTTCGCGCGGAGCGAAAGTCAGGGTGTTGTCAGCATGCTTAACTTCTACAGCTTTGTTGAGCGTACGAGTCAGCTCGCCGTTTTTACCTTTAATCGAAATAACCTGACCGTCGAGTTTTACCTCTACGCCGGCAGGAATCGCGACTGGTGCTTTAGCAACACGAGACATTTATTCCTCCGATTAAGCTACGTAGCAGATAATTTCGCCGCCAAGACCAGCCTGGCGTGCGGCACGATCGGTCATAACACCTTTAGAGGTAGAGATAACAGCGATACCCAGTCCAGCCATAACTTTTGGCAGTTCGTCTTTGCGTTTGTAGATACGCAGACCTGGACGGCTTACACGCTGAATGCTCTCTACCACTGCCTTGCCCTGGAAATACTTAAGAGTCAGTTCCAGTTCAGGCTTGGTGTCGCCTTCGACTTTAAATTCTTCAATATAGCCTTCTTCCTTCAGCACGTTGGCAATAGCCAATTTCAGCTTGGAGGAAGGCATGGTGACCGCAACTTTGTTCGCGGCTTGACCGTTACGGATACGGGTCAGCATATCCGCGATCGGATCTTGCATGCTCATCTGTCTTTACTCCCGTGATTCAATTGGTAATTACCAGCTAGCCTTTTTCAAGCCAGGTACTTCACCGCGCATGGCGGCTTCACGCAACTTGATACGGCTCAGACCGAATTTGCCCACATAACCATGTGGACGGCCAGTTTGACGGCAGCGCTTACGCTGACGAGACGGGCTGGAATCACGCGGCAGAGTTTGCAGCTTGAGAACAGCATTCCAACGTTCTTCGTCGGATGAGTTCACACTAGAAATGATAGCTTTCAGTTCCTCGCGTTTAGCGCGGTACTTGTCAGCCAGTTTCACGCGAACGACTTCGCGTGCTTTCATCGATTGCTTAGCCATCAGTAACCCTGCCTTACTTGCGGAACGGGAAGTTAAAAGCAGCCAAAAGTGCGCGGCCTTCATCATCAGATTTCGCAGTAGTGGTAATGGTGATATCCAAACCACGAACGCGGTCGACTTTGTCATAGTCGATCTCTGGGAAGATGATCTGCTCACGAACGCCCATGCTGTAGTTACCACGGCCATCGAATGACTTAGCGGACAAGCCACGGAAGTCACGGATACGTGGAACAGCAATAGAAATCAGACGCTCAAAGAACTCCCACATGCGTTCGCCACGCAGAGTTACTTTACAGCCGATCGGATAGCCCTGACGGATTTTGAAGCCTGCAACTGACTTGCGTGCTTTGGTGATAAACGGCTTTTGACCGGAGATTGCTGCTAAGTCAGCTGCTGCGTTGTCCAGCAGTTTCTTGTCAGCGATCGCTTCACCCACACCCATATTCAGGGTGATCTTCTCGACCCGAGGGACTTGCATGACAGAATTGTAGCTAAACTCAGTCATGAGTTGTTTAACTACTTCGTCTTTGTAGTAATCATGCAGTTTCGCCATCGTACTACTCCAAATTACTTGATAGTTTCGCTGTTAGACTTGAAGAAACGGACTTTTTTGCCGTCTTCGAATCTAAAGCCTACACGGTCAGCCTTACCGGTTGCCGAGTTGAAGAGCGCAACGTTAGAAACCTGAATAGCAGCTTCTTTTTCAACGATGCCACCTGGTTGGTTCAGAGCCGGAACCGGCTTTGAGTGCTTCTTAACCAGGTTGATACCTTCAACAATCAGTTTGCCTGAAGACAGAACATTTTTTACTTTACCGCGCTTACCTTTATCTTTGCCGGTCAGCACGATAACTTCGTCATCGCGACGGATTTTAGCTGCCATTTTTCGCTCCTTAGAGTACTTCTGGTGCCAGAGAGATAATTTTCATGAACTTTTCAGTACGAAGCTCACGAGTTACCGGCCCAAAAATACGCGTTCCGATAGGCTGCTCAGTGTTATTGTTTAAAATAACGCATGCATTACCATCGAAGCGAATGACAGAACCGTCCGGGCGACGAACACCCTTCCTGGTGCGCACCACTACCGCTTTCAGCACATCACCCTTCTTAACCTTACCGCGAGGAATTGCTTCCTTGATGGTAATTTTGATGATGTCGCCTACGCCTGCGTAGCGACGGTGCGAGCCACCCAGAACCTTGATACACATTACGCGACGTGCACCGGAGTTGTCGGCGACGGTCAGCATAGTCTGTTCTTGGATCATTTTAGTGCTCCGCTAATGTCAACTACTACTTCGGGACCTGATTCAGGTCGTATAAAAGCCCCATTATTGAGGGCGCAGCATTATAACACTGCTTCCTGAATATGGGTAGAAAAAATAAACGGCTCTTGCGAGCCGTTTATCTTATTTTTTAGAGACGGCAGATTCTATTACAGAATCGCTTTCTCTACAACGCGAACCAGCGTCCAGGACTTAGTCTTGGACAGTGGACGGCATTCGCGGATTTCTACCACGTCGCCGATACCACATTCGTTGTTCTCGTCATGTACGTGCAGTTTGGTCGTACGTTTGATGAATTTCCCGTAGATCGGGTGCTTCACAACACGTTCGATTGCCACAACAATGGATTTCTCCATTTTGTCGCTCAGAACACGACCTTGCAGAGTACGGATTTTATCGGTCATTACGCACCCGCCTTCTCAGTCAGTAAAGTCTTAACGCGTGCAACATCACGACGAACATTCTTCAAGACGTGAGTCTGTTGAAGTTGGCCGGATGCTGCCTGCATGCGCAGATTGAACTGCTCACGCAGCAGGTTAAGAAGCTCAGTGTTCAGCTCTTCAACGCTTTTTTCACGCAGCTCTGTTGCTTTCATTACATCACCGTCTTAGTTACAAAGGTGGTTTTGATAGGCAGTTTTGCTGCTGCCAGCTTGAATGCTTCACGGGCCAGCTCTTCCGGTACGCCGTCCATTTCATACAGGACTTTACCAGGCTGGATCAAGGCAACCCAATACTCTACGTTACCTTTACCTTTACCCATACGCACTTCCAGCGGCTTCTCGGTAATTGGTTTGTCCGGGAATACACGGATCCAAATTTTACCTTGACGCTTAACTGCACGGGTCATAGCACGACGTGCTGCTTCGATCTGACGAGCAGTCAGACGACCACGGCCAACAGCTTTCAGACCGAAAGTACCGAAGCTAACATCCGTACCCTGCGCCAGACCACGGTTGCGGCCTTTATGCACTTTACGGAATTTTGTACGCTTTGGTTGTAACATCAGCGACTCTCCTTACTTACGGCCTTTACGCTGCTGCTTTTTAGGTTGAGCAGCCGGTTCCGGTTGTTCAACAGCAGCCATACCACCCAGGATCTCACCTTTGAAGATCCATACCTTAACGCCGATTACACCATAAGTGGTGTGCGCTTCAGAGGTGTTGTAGTCAATGTCTGCACGCAGAGTGTGCAGCGGCACGCGGCCTTCACGGTACCATTCGGTACGCGCGATTTCTGCACCGCCCAGGCGGCCACTAACTTCAACTTTGATCCCTTTAGCGCCCAGACGCATTGCGTTCTGTACAGCACGCTTCATAGCACGACGGAACATCACACGACGCTCCAGCTGTGAAGTGATGCTGTCAGCAACCAATTTAGCGTCCAGTTCCGGTTTACGGACTTCGGCGATATTGATCTGTGCAGGAACGCCAGCGATATCCGCTACGACCTTGCGCAGTTTTTCTACATCTTCACCTTTCTTACCGATAACGATGCCAGGACGAGCGGTGTGAATAGTCACACGGATGCTCTTAGCTGGGCGCTCGATAACGATACGAGAGACGGATGCTTTAGCCAGTTCTTTAGTCAGGAACTGACGAACTTTAAAGTCGCTGTCCAGGTTGTCAGCGAATTCTTTGGTATTTGCGAACCAGGTAGAGTTCCAGGGTTTAACAATACCCAGGCGAATACCATTAGGATGTACTTTCTGACCCATTGCTAGTCTCCAGAGTCTCAGCGATCGGACACAACCACAGTAATGTGGCTGGTGCGCTTCAGGATGCGATCTGCACGACCTTTTGCACGCGGCATAATGCGCTTCATGCTTGGGCCTTCGTCTACGAAGATTTTCGTGACTTTCAGATCATCAATGTCAGCGCCATCGTTGTGTTCGGCGTTAGCAATGGCAGATTCCAGGACCTTCTTGACCAGTACAGCCGCTTTCTTATTGGTGTAGGTCAGAATGTCCAGAGCCTGCGACACTTTCTTACCGCGTACAAGATCCGCTACCAGGCGAACCTTCTGTGCAGAAGAACGAGCGTGGCGATGTTTAGCGATAGTTTCCATCTCTTCCTCCTGCCTTAGCGTTTCTTGGCTTTTTTATCAGCCGCGTGGCCGCGATAAGTACGAGTCGGTGCAAATTCACCCAGTTTGTGACCGACCATTTCGTCGGAAACAAAGACAGGAACGTGCTGACGACCATTATGGACAGCGATGGTCAAACCGATCATGTTAGGGAAGATCGTTGAACGACGGGACCAGGTGCGCAGTGGCTTCTTGTCTCCGCTTTCCAAAGCTTTCTCTACCTTCTTCAGCAAGTGCAGGTCAATAAAAGGACCTTTCTTGAGAGAACGTGGCATGGCTTATCCTCTAAAATTATTTGCTACGGCGACGTACGATAAACTTATCGGTACGCTTGTTGCTACGGGTCTTCTTACCTTTGGTCTGCAGGCCCCATGGGGACACTGGATGCTTACCAAAGTTACGACCTTCACCACCACCGTGCGGGTGATCGACTGGGTTCATCGCAGTACCGCGAACGGTAGGACGAACACCACGCCAACGAGCTGCACCGGCTTTACCCAGAACGCGAAGCATGTGCTCAGCGTTACCGACTTCGCCCAGGGTCGCGCGGCAGTCAATTTCGACTTTACGCATTTCACCAGAACGCAGACGCAGGGTAACGTAAGAACCATCACGCGCAACGATCTGCACGTAAGTACCAGCTGAGCGAGCAATCTGACCGCCTTTGCCTGGTTTCATTTCTACGTTATGCACGGTAGAACCCACTGGGATGTTACGCATTGGCAGGGTGTTACCCGCTTTAATCGCAGCATCAACGCCAGATTGAATCTGGTCGCCAGCTTTCAGGCCTTTAGGGGCCAGGATGTAACGGCGTTCGCCGTCTTTGTACAGAACCAGTGCGATGTTCGCAGAGCGGTTCGGATCGTACTCAAGACGTTCAACGGTCGCTGGGATACCATCTTTGTTGCGTTTGAAGTCAACAATACGGTAAGCCTGCTTGTGACCACCACCGATATGACGGGTAGTGATGCGACCATTGTTGTTACGGCCACCGGATTTGCTGTTTTTCTCAACCAGCGGGGCAAATGGTTTGCCCTTGTGCAGCTCCGCGTTTACCACTTTAACTACATGGCGACGACCCGGAGATGTCGGTTTACATTTAACAATTGCCATTGTTCTTCTCCTCCGACTTACTCAGCGCCGCCTGCGAAGTCCAGATTCTGGCCTTCTTTCAGGGTGACGTAAGCTTTTTTCCAGTCGCTACGACGACCAATACGCTGTCCAGAACGCTTAGTTTTGCCTTTAACCAGCAAAGTGTTCACGACTTCAACTTCTACTTCGAAAAGTTTCTGTACAGCGGCTTTGATTTCTGCTTTGGTCGCGTCAGTCGCAACTTTGAGAACGATGGTGTTAGTTTTTTCCATCGCAGCAGATGCTTTTTCAGATACGTGCGGCGCGCGCAGTACTTTCAGCAGACGTTCTTCACGGATCATGCCAGCATCTCCTCAACTTGCTTAACTGCATCAGCAGTCATAACGACTTTGTCGAAGGCGATCAGGCTAACTGGGTCGATACCCGCTGCATCACGTACGTCAACCTTGTACAGGTTGCGAGCGGCCAGGAACAGGTTCTCTTCCAGTTCGCCAGTGATGATCAGCACGTCTTCCAGAGCCATGTCTTTCAGTTTTTCTACCAGCAGCTTCGTTTTAGGAGCTTCCAGAGAGAACTGCTCGACAACGATCAGACGATCTTGACGTACCAGTTCGGACAGGATGCTTTTCAGCGCGCCGCGGTACATCTTTTTGTTAACTTTTTGACTGTGGTCCTGTGGCTTCGCAGCGAAGGTCACACCACCTGAACGCCAGATTGGGCTCTTTACAGAACCTGCACGCGCACGGCCGGTGCCTTTCTGGCGCCATGGCTTTTTGCCTGAACCAGTTACTTCAGCACGAGTCTTCTGAGCACGAGTACCCTGACGAGCACCTGCTGCATAAGCAACAACAACCTGGTGTACCAGCGCTTCGTTGAAATCACGACCGAAGGTAGTTTCGGAAACAGTCAGCGCGCTTTGCGCGTCTTTCAATACTAATTCCATTGCTATCCCCTTACGCCTTCACAGCTGGTTTAACGATAAGGTCGCAACCGGTAGCACCGGGTACTGCACCTTTAACCAGCAGCAGGTTGCGCTCAGCGTCAACACGTACAACGTCCAGACTCTGAACAGTTACACGCTCGTTGCCCATCTGGCCTGCCATTTTCTTGCCTTTGAACACTTTGCCCGGAGTCTGGTTCTGACCGATAGAACCCGGTACGCGGTGTGACAAGGAGTTACCGTGAGTAGCATCCTGAGTACGGAAGTTCCAGCGCTTTACAGTACCGGCAAAACCTTTACCTTTAGATGTTCCAGTCACGTCAACTTTTTTCACGTCAGCGAAAATGTCAACATTAATGCTCTGACCTACAGTGAACTCTGCGCCTTCAACGGTGCGGAATTCCCACAGACCACGGCCAGCTTCAACGCCAGCTTTAGCAAAATGACCTGCTTCAGGCTTAGTTACACGGTTTGCTTTTTTAGCACCGGTAGTTACCTGGATAGCAGTGTAACCGTCGTTTTCCAGGCCTTTGACCTGAGTAACGCGGTTTGCTTCAATTTCGATCACGGTTACAGGGATAGAAACGCCATCTTCTGTGAAGATACGGGTCATACCCACTTTTTTACCGACTAAACCAATCATTGTTTCAACCTCTCAATCGCTCAATGACCTGATTAACCCAGGCTGATCTGCACGTCAACACCTGCAGCCAGATCCAGACGCATCAGAGCATCAACCGTTTTTTCGGTTGGCTCAACGATGTCAACCAGACGCTTGTGAGTGCGAATCTCATACTGATCGCGCGCGTCTTTGTTGACGTGCGGGGAGATCAGAACGGTAAAGCGCTCTTTGCGGGTCGGCAGCGGGATAGGACCACGTACCTGCGCACCAGTGCGCTTGGCAGTCTCTACGATTTCCGCAGTTGATTGATCGATCAGACGATGATCAAACGCTTTAAGACGGATACGGATTCTTTGGTTCTGCATGAGACCAGAGCTCCAATTATTTATAAACGAAAAGAATTACTACTCGCATCCATTACGATTGATGGAGGAGTGTAATCGTTGAGCACATAACCCGCATATCGCGAGTATTGTTGGCGAGCACTTTCGCACTTGCCTGCGACTCATATTGAATCGCGCCTGACCATATTGGCAGGCCCGCGTATTATACGTACATCAGGGGGGAAAGCAACAGCGTTGTCGCTTTTGTTAGCGGAAGGAGAAAACGGGAGAAGAGATCGCAACCACCCTGCCCTGCCAGTCCAGGTGCTTTATGGCCAGGGTGACTGCGTGCCACTGCTTAAAATAACCACAAATTACGCCTGCGCCTGCTCTTTGAGCTGGCTTTGCAGATAGTTCTGGATGCCCAGCTTTTTCACCAGCTCTAATTCAGTTTCTAACCAGTCGATGTGGTGTTCTTCATCGGCAAGAATTTCAATCATCATATCGCGGCTAACATAGTCGTGGACTTTATCGGCGTAAGCGATAGCTTCACGCAGATCCTTTGCCCCTTCCAGTTCCAGCGCGAGGTCGGATGCCAGCATCTCTTCGACATCCTCTCCAATACGTAACCGTCCCAGATCCTGCAGGTTCGGTAGCCCTTCGAGAAACAGAATGCGCTCAATGTACTTATCAGCGTGCTTCATCTCATCAATGGACTCGTGGTATTCCACATTGTTCAGCCGCTGCAGGCCCCAGTTTTTAAACATGCGTGCATGCAGGAAATACTGATTGATGGCCACCAGTTCATTTCCGAGCAGTTTGTTGAGATGAGTTATGATCTTACTATCGCCCTTCATGTTGTATCCTCCGCTTCCAGGTTATAAAAGCGTAAGGTTAGTAAGGGCATTAGTCAAAAAAGTGGCGAAGAAATGCGCACTAAATGTCAGGCTATTTCTTTATACTGCGGCACGTGCTGCAATTCGCTTTCCATAATCTCGCGCGCGGCACGAATACACTTCCCGCACTGTTTGCCGACCGGTACCAGCTGGCGTAGCTGCTGAAGAGATTTGGGCTGATAGCGACGGACGACTTCGCGCAGAGTTTTATCACTGACTGCATTACACAAACAAACGTACATACACCAACCTCAGAACATTTTCCGACCAATAGTGTAAATACGAATCGTTATTATTACAATGGTTATTAGCTCACCACGCCCACTCTTTCACCCATAAAAAAAGAGCGCCGAAGCGCTCTTTTCTCTTGCTCTGGCAGAGCGAACTCCGCCAGTTCAAATCATCACAATTAAGCGATAACTTTAGCAACAACACCAGCACCAACGGTACGGCCGCCTTCGCGAATTGCGAAACGCAGACCGTCGTCCATTGCGATTGGTTTGATCAGTTCAACAACCAGTTTGATGTTGTCGCCTGGCATTACCATCTCAACGCCTTCTGGCAGTTCGATGGTACCGGTCACGTCAGTTGTACGGAAGTAGAACTGTGGACGGTAACCTTTGAAGAATGGGCTATGACGGCCGCCTTCTTCTTTAGACAGAATATAAACTTCTGACTCGAACTTGGTGTGTGGCTTGATTGAGCCTGGCTTAGCCAGAACCTGGCCGCGCTCAACGTCTTCACGCTTAATACCGCGCAGCAGGATACCACAGTTCTCGCCTGCACGACCTTCGTCCAGCAGCTTACGGAACATTTCAACGCCGGTACAGGTAGATTTCACGGTGTCTTTCAGACCCACGATCTCAACTTCTTCACCTACTTTAACGATACCGCGCTCTACACGACCGGTCACAACAGTACCACGGCCGGAGATGGAGAATACGTCTTCGATAGGCAGCAGGAATGGCTTGTCAATCGCACGCTCTGGCTCTGGGATGTAGCTATCCAGGTAACCAGCCAGTTCGATGATTTTCTCTTCCCACTGAGCTTCGCCCTGCAGGGCTTTCAGTGCAGAACCGCGCACGATTGGCAGGTCATCACCAGGGAAATCGTAAGCAGACAGCAGCTCACGCACTTCCATTTCTACCAGCTCCAGCAGCTCTTCGTCATCAACCATGTCACATTTGTTCATGAACACGATGATGAAAGGAACGCCAACCTGACGACCCAGCAGGATGTGCTCACGAGTCTGTGGCATTGGGCCATCAGTCGCAGCAACAACCAGGATCGCGCCGTCCATCTGAGCAGCACCGGTGATCATGTTTTTCACATAGTCGGCGTGGCCTGGGCAGTCAACGTGCGCGTAGTGGCGAGTTGGGGTGTCATATTCAACGTGAGAAGTGTTGATGGTGATACCACGTGCTTTTTCTTCTGGCGCGTTATCGATCTGGTCGAACGCACGAGCAGAACCGCCGTAGGTTTTAGCCAGAACGGTGGTGATAGCAGCAGTCAGGGTAGTTTTACCGTGGTCAACGTGGCCGATAGTACCAACGTTGACGTGCGGTTTGGAACGTTCAAATTTCTCTTTAGACACGACGATATTCCTTACTTTAATGCTCTCACCCTTTGGTGAGAGCATAGGATCAATATTTAAACTGTAGCTTATTTGCTACGAGCTTCAATTACGGCCTGAGCGACGTTGTTCGGCGCATCATCATACTTCAGGAACTCCATGGAGTACGAAGCACGGCCTTTCGTCAGAGAACGCAACTGAGTCGCGTATCCGAACATTTCAGACAGCGGAACCTCAGCGTGAATCTGAACGCCAGTAGCGTTAGATTCTTGTCCTTTGAGCATACCACGACGACGGCTAAGGTCACCGATAACGTCACCGGTATTCTCTTCAGGAGTCTCTACTTCAACCTTCATGATTGGTTCAAGCAGTACCGGCGTTGCTTTCTTAAAGCCGTCTTTGAACGCAATAGAAGCCGCCAGTTTAAACGCCAGTTCTGAGGAGTCAACATCATGGTATGAACCAAAGTGCAGACGAACGCCCAGATCTACTACAGGGTAACCAGCCAGTGGGCCTGATTTCAGCTGTTCCTGAATGCCTTTGTCAACCGCAGGGATGTATTCACCAGGAATCACACCGCCTTTAATATCGTTGACGAATTCGTAACCTTTAGGGTTAACGCCCGGCTCCAGTGGGTACATGTCGATAACAACATGACCGTACTGACCACGACCACCAGACTGCTTGGCGTGTTTACCTTCGATATCGGTAACTTTCGCACGAATCGCTTCGCGGTAAGCAACCTGAGGTTTACCGACGTTGGCTTCAACGTTGAATTCACGCTTCATGCGGTCAACGATGATGTCCAGGTGCAGCTCACCCATACCAGCGATGATAGTCTGGTTAGTTTCTTCGTCAGTCCATACGCGGAATGACGGGTCTTCTTTAGCCAGACGACCCAGAGCCAGACCCATTTTTTCCTGGTCAGCTTTGGTTTTCGGCTCTACAGCGATGGAGATTACCGGCTCAGGGAATTCCATACGCTCCAGAATGATGACGTTGTCCGGGTCACACAGGGTGTCACCAGTGGTCACGTCTTTCAGACCGATCGCTGCGGCGATATCGCCTGCACGAACTTCTTTGATCTCTTCACGCTTGTTGGCGTGCATCTGTACGATACGGCCCAGACGCTCACGAGCAGATTTAACCGGGTTGAACACGGTATCACCTGAGTTTACTACACCAGAGTAAACGCGGAAGAAGGTCAGGTTACCCACGAATGGGTCGGTAGCAATTTTGAACGCCAGAGCAGCAAACGGCTCTTTGTCATCTGAGTGACGAACAGCTGGAGTGTCTTTACCATCGTCCAACATACCGTTAATCGCAGTAACGTCGGTCGGTGCTGGCAGATACTCAACAACCGCATCCAGCATCGCCTGAACACCTTTGTTCTTAAATGCAGAACCACAGGTAACCAGGATGATTTCGCTGTTCAGAACGCGCTTACGCAGAGAAGTTTTGATCTCTTCTTCAGTCAGCTCTTCGCCGCCAAAGAATTTCTCCATCAGCTCATCAGAGCCTTCAGCTGCGGCTTCAACCAGCTTGCCACGCCATTCTTCGGCCAGTTCCTGCATATCAGCTGGAATATCTTCGTATTCGAAGGTGACGCCCTGATCGGCTTCGTTCCAGTTGATCGCTTTCATTTTCACCAGGTCAACAACACCGGTGAATTTCTCTTCTGCGCCGATAGCCAGCTGCAATGGCACCGGGTTTGCACCCAGGCGCTTTTCCATCTGGTCAACAACTTTCAGGAAGTTTGCACCCATGCGGTCCATTTTGTTAACGAACGCAATGCGTGGAACTTTGTATTTGTTAGCCTGACGCCATACGGTCTCAGACTGCGGCTGAACGCCACCAACTGCACAGTAAACCATTACCGCGCCATCAAGCACACGCATAGAACGCTCAACTTCGATGGTGAAGTCAACGTGTCCTGGGGTGTCGATGATGTTTACGTGGTGTGGTTCAAACTGCTTAGCCATACCAGACCAGTAACAGGTGGTCGCAGCGGAAGTGATGGTAATACCACGTTCCTGTTCCTGCTCCATCCAGTCCATGGTTGCTGCGCCGTCATGTACTTCACCGATTTTGTGGTTTACACCGGTGTAGAACAGAACACGTTCGGTAGTTGTAGTCTTACCGGCGTCGATGTGCGCACTGATACCGATGTTACGGTAGCGTTCAATGGGTGTTTTACGAGCCATTTGATTCCTCTGATTCTTAGACGTTCTAAGTTAAAAAAGCCCAGCAGGTAAGTCACTGGGACGCCCGCTGGGTTTATAACAACTACAGAGCTGTTACCAGCGGTAGTGAGCGAACGCCTTGTTGGCTTCGGCCATACGGTGAACGTCTTCACGTTTCTTAACTGCAGTACCTTTGTTTTCTGCAGCATCAGAAAGTTCGTTCGCCAGGCGCAGAGCCATAGATTTATCACCGCGTTTACGAGCAGCTTCTACGATCCAACGCATTGCCAGAGCATTACGACGAACCGGACGGACTTCAACTGGTACCTGATAAGTAGAACCACCAACGCGACGGGATTTAACTTCCACGGTTGGGCGGACGTTGTCCAGGGCTACTTCAAATGCTTCCAGCTCGTTTTTACCAGAACGCTGAGCCAGGGTCTCCAGCGCGTTATAAACGATAGTTTCAGCAGTAGATTTTTTACCATCTACCATCAGGATATTTACAAATTTGGCCAGCAATTCTGATCCGAACTTAGGATCTGGCAGGATTTTACGCTGACCAATGACGCGACGACGTGGCATGGAAATACTCCGTTGTTAATTCAGGATTGTCCAAAACTCTACGAGTTTATTATGACATTTAAGATAAAACGTTTGGCCTTACTTAACGGAGAACCATTAAGCCTTTGGCTTCTTCACGCCGTACTTGGAGCGAGCCTGCTTACGGTCTTTAACACCTGAGCAGTCCAGCGCGCCACGAACGGTGTGGTAACGCACACCTGGCAAGTCTTTTACACGACCGCCACGGATCAGGATCACGGAGTGTTCCTGCAGGTTATGACCTTCACCGCCGATGTAGGAGGTAACTTCAAAACCGTTGGTTAAACGAACACGACATACTTTACGCAGTGCGGAGTTCGGTTTTTTAGGGGTAGTAGTGTATACACGAGTACATACACCACGTTTCTGCGGGCAGGCTTCCAGCGCAGGCACGTTGCTCTTTGCAACTTTGCGTACGCGTGGTTTGCGAACCAGCTGGTTAACTGTTGCCATTAAATAGCTCCTGGGATTTAGCTTTTGCTTCGTAAACACGTAATAAATCGCCTCGCGGAATCACGAGGCCGCAGAATTTTAAGGCTGAGACCAAAAGGTGTCAAGAAATAACCAGGATTACTACTGTCACCAGGTCATTTGCTGCGGGTTCTTTACAACCAGCGCAACGAAGTCAGTATAGCCTACCGTCGTCACATTGGTTGAAATTTGAGCAGATAAACCACGCGCCTCGACATCTTCCTGCAGCACGTAGAGTGAGATGGGGGCATTAAGCAAGGCTTCAAGGGCAGGGCTGCCTTCCAGAGCCGCAATCACCCCATCCTGAAGTAGCAGCACATCATCGCCGTCAGCCAGCAGGCGCAGCAACGCAGCGACATCGCAGCGAAAAGGTGAAGTCATCAGGGTATGCAGCATGGTTTCCTCAGAAGGTAATCACCCGGTCGTAGTTATCCAGGGTTTGACGCAGGTCAGCAGGCGTTAAAATCTCAGCAGGCAGCACGCGGGCCGCGTCGGCAGCAATGCCTCGTTCTGCTAACGCCGCAGCGCACAGATAGCAGCGCTCGACGTCATACATCGGCAGCACGCCAAAGGTCGCGATATAGTTGCGCGCCAGAATCTGCTGCGGCTGCTGGCCCGCGGTGAGCTGCAGTACGCCATCGCTGACAAAGAACAGCGCGATATCCTCGCTGAGTGCCGACGTCGCCAGCACAGCATCCAGCCCTTCCCGCCCGGCACTGCTGCCATGGGGCGCCTGAGTAAACACGAAAGCGATACGATTCATCAGAACTGCACCATGCGGTCACAGCTGAGGGCGGCTTCAGCCAGTGCACCCAACCCGCTGAGTTGAAAACCTGTGGCGAGATTCGCCACAGGCAGGCCAAGGCTGGCGGCTTCGTGCTGATCGGCCACGCCACGGCGCAGCGCTGCCGCCACACAGATATTCAGCGCCACGCCGTGCTCTGTGTGCAGCTGCTGCCAGTGACGGGTCAGATCGGTTTCATCGCTGGCCGGGGCATTCAGCAGGCTGGCATTCAGCACCCCTTCACGATAGAAAAACACGCTTTCCAGTTCATGGCCCTGCGCCAGCAGCTCGCGGGCAAACAGCCAGGCGCTACTGGCCTGCTGTGTGCCATAGGCCGGGCCGGTCACCATCAGGCAGAAACGCATTACTTATCCTGGCCGTGGAAATCGCCATTTTTGAACTGGCGAATGTAAAGATAGACCGTGTGCTTGGAGATATTCAGGCGATCCGCCACCTGGTTAATCGCATCTTTGATATCAAAGATGCCTTTCTCATACAGATTGAGCACGATTTGGCGATTCTTGGCGTTGTTGGACACATTGCGATCGGCGCTGACTTCTTCAATCGAGAATTCCAGCGTCTGCATCACCAGGTCTTCCACCGAGGAGGCGAAATTGACTGAGGAGGCCACTTCCTGCGTTTCAGGCGGCATGAAAGTCGCCATAATCTGCGAGAACGGGACATCAAGGTTCATATTGATGCACAGCAGGCCGATCACCCGCTGTTCGCGATTGCGGATAGCAATAGTCACCGACTTCATCAGCACGCCGCTTTTGGCACGGGTAAAGTAGGCTTTCGAGACATTACTGTCAGCACCCGTCATATCGTGCAGCATGCGCAGCGCGAGATCGGTGATTGGCGAGCCTATTTTGCGCCCGGTATGTTCACCGTTGGCAATACGCACCGCCGAGCACTTCAGGTCTTCCAGCGAGTGCAGCACGATCTCGCAGTGCGAACCGATAAGCATCGCCAGGCCATCAACAACAGCTTCGTAAGATTTGAGAATTTCGAAATCCCCGGCGGTGAATGGGTGCTGTTCAAGCAGCTCCAAATCCGCGACGTCACCGGAGAACAGTGAATTAGACATTGACGACACCACCCTTTGACCAGAGCCTGTCACACGGCGCAAGGGCAGACTCATTCTTATTAAATGCGCGCCGGATAGTCTAGCAAATATGGGAAAGGCGTGTCCCAACCTTTGTCGTGAAATGCAATCTAACGCAAAAAGCAGGGAAATAGCTGTGCAGGTGGGGGAAACAAAACCGCCACCCGAAGGTGGCGGTGGCAGGCATTACTGCTTAGCTTTGGCATCACCAGCGGCTGGTGCAGCCGGGGCTGGTGCGGCATCGGCTTTCGCCGCCGCTTTGATGTCCAGCAGCTCAACGTCGAATACCAGCGTGGAGTTAGCCGGAATACCCGGAACGCCATTTTTGCCGTAAGCCAGGTTCGGTGGGATCACCAGCTTAATTTTGCCGCCTTTCTTCACGTGCTTCAGGCCTTCAGTCCAGCCAGGGATAACACCATCCAGACGGAATGACAGCGGCTCGCCGCGGGTGTAAGAGTTATCGAACTCGGTGCCGTCGATCAGCGTCCCTTTGTAGTTCACTACAACGGTATCGCTGTCAGTCGGCGCGCTGCCGGTTCCTTCTTTCTCTACCTGGTAGAGCAGACCGGATTCGGTTTTCTTCACGCCTTTCTCTTTAGCGAATTTAGCCGCGTAAGCGTCACCTTTGCTGGCGTTTTCTGTCGCATCTTTTTCCATCTTCGCCTGAGCGGCACCCTTCACACGGCCTTCGAAGGACTGCAGCGTCTGCTCGATCTCCTGGTCAGAGAGTTTGCTCTTACCAGCAAACGCATCCTGAACGCCGGCGATCAGCTGAGTTTTATCCAGGGTGATGCCCAGTTTTTCCTGTTCCTTCAGGGAGTTCTCCATGTAGCGGCCCAAAGATGCACCCAGCGCATATGCAGACTGCTGGTCGTCATTTTTGAAGGCGGCATTTTTAGGAGCCTGCTGCGGTGCTGCTGCTGGCTTAGCCTGAGCGGCGTCGGCAGCCATTGCCAGCGGGGCATTCAGCGCAACGGCCATCGTGGTAGCTAACAATGTGACTTTAAACAGTGATTTCATCCATTTCTCCAAAACCGAAGCATCTCACCTCGGGAATCGTTTGCAGGCCTGCGGCCTGAAATATAACTGGGGGCGAGCTGAAAAAATAGTCTCGCCATGACAAAGTGAAGTTAACTTCCGACCACGTGTTCGCCCGAAAGTTTCACCACAGGAATGGAGTCAGTTAAAAGACTTTTCAACCTCTGGCGGCTAATTTACGCCGTTTCGCCTACTTCTGCCCGCATTTTACCGTTAGAATCGGGCAATTCGCCAGGAGTGGGCCTGGCCCGGTAGTAACAAGAGGAAACAGAATGCAACAATCACTGCTGGAGCAGCGACTGGAGATGCTGGAGAGCAAACTGGCGTTTCAGGAAATGACCATTGATGAGCTGAACCATACGGTGGTACAGCACGAACTGGAGATGGCGCGCGTGCGTGAACAGATGCGCCTGCTGACCGACAAACTTAAGGCTGCCGCGCCGTCACTAATGGCCGATCAGTCCGAAGAAACCCCGCCTCCGCACTACTGATCCCCGGTCGAGGTATGCCTCGACCCTACATGCCCGACTCGCGGTCGCTTAACCCGCAGCAACCGTAAAAAACAAAAAGGCCACCCGCAGGTGACCTCTGACTCGTAGGGGGCGACCTTTTTTCCGGTCGCCCCTGCACGGTTATCGATCAGTGGCTGCAGCCGCAACCGCCAGTACCACAACCGCCCTGACCGTGGTCATGGCCGTGATCGTGGTCATGGTGATGACCGTCTTCGCCGTGAACGTGGCCGTGGGCCAGCTCTTCTTCGGTCGCAGCACGGATCGCCACAACTTCAACATTGAAGTTCAGGTTCTGGCCAGCCAGCATGTGGTTACCATCAACCACGACGTGGTCGCCGTCTACTTCAGTGATTTCAACCGGTACCGGGCCCTGATCGGTTTCTGCCAGGAAGCGCATGCCAACCTGCAGTTCGTCAACGCCCATAAATACGTCTTTCGGTACGCGCTGCACCAGGTTCTCATCGTATTCGCCGTAGGCATCGTTTGATGCGATATTCACATCAAACTTGTCGCCAGCTTCACGATTTTCCAGCGCCTTCTCCAGCCCGGAAATCAGGGAACCATGACCGTGCAGGTAGTCCAGCGGTGCGCTCACCGGGGATTCATCAACCAACACACCATCTTCTGTACGGACCTGGTATGCCAGGCTGACCACGAGGTCTTTTGCTACTTTCATGATTACTCCTAACCGTTGAGAGCGTTGAGCCCTTAATTCGCTGGCTGTTTTACCAACGCTAAGGGCTCTAAGTGGCGCCGATTGTATCGAATTTCAACCCGGCTGTACTGTACAGCTTAAAAAAAGCTGTGCAATTACGCTACTCGGGATGAAAAATTCCGATCACCTGCTCATTGCTGCGCACCTGTTCGCGCGCCTTTTTGTCGGCTTCACGCATCTGATGACCGCATTTCACACACTCGACCACATCGATATTATTTTCCCGCCACAGGGCGAGCGTGTCGCGAGCCTGGCATTTCGGGCAGGTCGCGCCAGCGATAAAACGTTTACGCATCATAATCACCATTAAATTCCGCAGGAGCTGCCGTTACATTTCGGTCAGCCCATTGTGCCGGAAGCAGGGCGACCGGAAAAAAAAACCGCCCCCAACGGGCAGATTGATTGCATTAATCTGCCTCATCCCAGCCGTCGTACTGCCGCTTCTCGTGCTGCATTTCAGCCTGGAAGATATCTTCCAGCTCGCGCCGCGCCTCTTTCACTCTGGAGATCTGCTGGCTGTCGCTGTGATTCGGCATCAGCTCACGCAGCATGCGCATATCCAGGCGGCGGAAGTGCTGCTGCGCGCGGAACGCCTGATGCGGGTGCATCCCCAGCGTCATCAAGGTTTTGCGCCCCAGCTCCAGCGCACTGCTGAAGGTTTCACGGGAAAACTGCGAGACGCCAGCCTGCAGCAGCTCGTGCGCCTCAACGCGGCCCCGGGCGCGCGCCAGAATTTGCAGATGCGGGAAATGGTGCTGGCAGAGGTGAACAATCTCCATCGCATCTTCCGGGCCGTTACAGGTTATCACGATCGACTGCGCGGTTTCTGCTCCGGCGGCACGCAATAGCTCCAGTTCGGTAGCATCACCGTAATACACCTTGTAACCATATTTGCGCATCAGGCTGACCGCACTGATATCGCGTTCCAGCACCGTAATGCGCTTTTGGTTAGCCATCAGCAGGCGCGCCACTACCTGACCGAATCGACCAAAGCCGACCACGATCACCTGCGGTTTATCATCTTCAACAAACGGCTTCTCGGCGGAGTCATCCACTTCATTGAAGCGGCGTTCAAGGATTTTATCCACGCCCTGCATCAGCAGCGGCGTGGTCATCATCGACAGCGTCACCGTTACCAGCAGCAGCGGCATCTGATCTCCGCTGAAAAGCTTCGCAGAAGAAGCGGCAGAGAACAGCACGAAGGCAAACTCACCGCCCTGGCTAAGCACCGTGGAGAACTGCAGCCGTTCGGAGCTGCGCAGGCCGTAGATGCGCGACAGCAGATACAGCACCGCCACCTTCACCGCGACCAGAATCACCACTCCGGCGAGGATCTCAATAATATGGGTATAGAGCACGCCGAGGTTAAGCGCCATGCCGACCGAAATAAAGAACAGCCCCAGCAGCAAGCCTTTAAACGGATCAATCGCGATTTCCAGCTCGTGCCGATATTCACTTTCCGCCAGCAGGATACCGGCAATAAAGGTACCGAGCGCCATCGACAGCCCGAGCGCATCCATAAACAGCGCCGAGCCAAGCACCAGCAGCAGCGCCGCGGCGGTGAACACTTCGCGCACGCCGGAAGCGGCAATAAAGCGGAAAATCGGCCGCAGCAGATAGCGCCCGCCGATCAGCATGCCGCCAAAGGCCAGCACCTTCATGCCCACCTTCATCCAGTCGGCATGACCGCTGTCGCCGCCGGCCAGTAACGGCACCAGCGCCAGCGCCGGGATCACCGCCAGGTCCTGGAACAGCAGCACCGAGAAACCGAGCTGCCCGGATTCATTGTGGTTCATGCCTTTATCGCGCATCAGCTGTAAGGCCATCGCGGTGGATGACATCGCCAGCCCGATGCCGCCGATAGCGGCCGCCTGCCAGGAGAAGTCGGTCAGCAGCAGCAGGCCGCCGAGCACCGCGGCGCTCAGGATCACCTGCGCCGCACCGACGCCAAATATTGAGCGCCGCAGCTCCCACAGTTTCGACGGTTTCAGCTCCAGCCCGATGATAAACATCAGGAACACCACGCCAAGCTCGGAGAAGTGCAGGATCTCGTCTACGTCGCTGATAAAGCCCAGTCCCCAGGGACCAATGGCAATCCCCGCGAGCAGATACCCCAACACCGCACCGATGCCAAGACGGGCCGCAATCGGCACCGCAATCACCGCCGCAAACAGGTAAACAACACCGGCGGTCAGGAGGCTTTGTCCTTCCATCTAAACTCCTCCATGGGGCAGCGGATTGGCCAGCCAGTCGCCATAGGCGCGGGCATAATTGTTCATCACGTCGGTAGACTGGCGGCGCGCCCAGTAGATAATCATCGGCGTCAGCCAGTGCATGCTGCACATCTGCGCCGTCAGTTCGAACGGGCGCATAATGTCCGACATCGGATAACGGTTCAGCCCCTCCTGATGGTAGGCGGCCTCCGGTTCACCGGTGGTGATCACGCTGCGCCAGTATTTTCCTTCCAGCACGTTACCGCCCACGCCGCTGGCAAAGCCGCGCGACAGCACGCGATCCAGCCACTCTTTCAGCAGCGCCGGGCAGCTATAAGTGTAAAGCGGGTGCTGGAAAACAATGATTTGATGTTCACGCAGCAGCTGTTGCTCGTGGTGAATATCGATAAAAAAATCCGGATAGTGTGCATACAGGTCGTGGACCGTCACATTGTCCAGATTTCTGGCCGGCTGAAGCAAAACGCGATTGGCAATCGAATCCTGAGACTCCGGGTGGGCGTACAACAGCAGGACTTTAGGCGGCTGCGACATCATTCCCCTCCAAATCGTCGTCATGGCGGGTGATTTCCGCTACCATGCTCGACGCAACGGAACTGTTTGATTCCGAAAACTGATTATGATGGCTTAATTTAACATACTCTGAACTTACGGCGCTTATGATTGTATTCTCTGCATTACAAATCCGTCGCGGTGTCCACGTCCTGCTCGACAACGCGACCGCAACCATTAACCCCGGCCAAAAAGTAGGCCTGGTGGGCAAGAATGGCTGTGGCAAATCGACCCTGCTGGCGCTGCTGAAAAACGAGATAAGCGCCGACGCGGGCAGTTTCAACTATCCGGGAAACTGGTCACTGGCGTGGGTCAATCAGGAGACCCCGGCGCTGGATATTCCCGCCATTGAGTATGTTATCGACGGCGACCGCGAATTTCGTCAGCTTGAGTCTGAATTAGCGCACGCGAATGAGATAGACGATGGTCACGCCATCGCCACGCTGCACGGCAAGCTCGATGCGGTGCAGGCATGGACCATTCAGTCACGCGCTGCCAGCCTGCTGGACGGCCTTGGATTTACCCAGGAACAGCTGCAGCGCCCGGTCAGCGACTTCTCGGGCGGCTGGCGCATGCGCCTTAACCTCGCCCAGGCGCTGATTTGCCGTTCCGACCTGCTGCTGCTCGATGAGCCAACCAACCACCTCGATCTTGATGCGGTGATTTGGCTGGAGCGCTGGCTGAAAAGCTATACCGGCACGCTGATCCTGATCTCCCACGACCGCGACTTCCTCGATCCGGTGGTGGATAAAATTCTGCATATCGAACAGCAGTCAATTTTTGAGTACACCGGCAACTACAGCTCGTTCGAGATCCAGCGCGCCACTAAACTCTCGCAGCAGCAGTCGATGTTTGAAAACCAGCAGCTGAAAGTCGCGCACCTGCAAAGTTTCATTGAGCGCTTTAAGGCCAAAGCCACCAAGGCAAAACAGGCTCAGAGCCGTATTAAAATGCTGGAGCGCATGGAGCTGATCGCCCCGGCGCACGTCGACAACCCCTTTACCTTTAGCTTCCGCGCACCTGAAAACCTGCCGAACCCACTGCTGAAGATGGAAAAAGTCAGCGCCGGTTATGGCGATCGTAAAATCCTTAACTCGATCAAGCTCAACCTGGTTCCCGGCTCGCGCATTGGCCTGCTGGGGCGCAACGGCGCGGGTAAATCCACGCTGATCAAACTACTGGCGGGCGAGCTGGCGCCACTACAGGGCGACATTGGCTTAGCGAAAGGCATCAAGCTCGGCTACTTCGCTCAGCATCAGCTGGAGTTCCTGCGCGCTGACGAATCGCCGATCCAGCATCTGGTGCGCCTCGCGCCGAAAGTGCTGGAGCAGCAGCTGCGCGACTACCTCGGCGGCTTTGGCTTCCAGGGCGATAAAGTCAGCGAAGAGACCCGCCGTTTTTCCGGCGGCGAGAAAGCCCGGCTGGTGCTGGCGCTGATCGTCTGGCAGCGCCCGAACCTGCTGCTGCTGGATGAACCCACCAACCACCTTGACCTTGATATGCGCCAGGCGCTGACCGAGGCGCTGATTGACTTTGAAGGCGCGCTGGTTGTTGTCTCGCACGACCGCCACCTGCTGCGTTCGACCACCGACGATCTCTACCTGGTACACGACGGGAAAGTGGAAGCATTTGAAGGCGACCTGGAAGATTATCAGCAGTGGCTGAGCGACCTGCAGAAGCAGACAGTGGCCGATGCCGCGCCAAAAGCCGACAGCGCCAATAGCGCTCAGGCACGCAAGGACCAAAAGCGCCGGGAAGCGGAGCTGCGCACCCAGACTCAGCCGCTGCGCAAGCAGATTGAGAAGCTGGAAAAGCAGATGGAGAAGCATAACGCCGAGCTGAGCGCGGCCGAAGGGAAGCTCTCCGACAGCGCCATCTACGATCAAGCACGCAAAGCCGACCTCACTGCGGCGCTGCAGCAGCAGGCAACGGCGAAATCGGCCTTAGAAGAGTGTGAGATGGAATGGCTGGCAGCGCAGGAAGAGTTAGAGTCGATCATCAACGCCTGATGCAGCAGTTCGGGCGCGGCATGCCACGCCCCTGCGACACTGATTTATTGGGGTGGCGCACTGTGGAACACCGCCGGGCGCGGCATGCCACGCCCCTGCGACACTGATTTATTGGGGTGGCGCACTGTGGAACACCGCCGGGCGCGGCATGCCACGCCCCTGCGACACTGATTTGCCGGAATAGCGCATTCGTAGGGGTCGGGCATGCCCGACCCGAATCCCGCATCCCGCTACTGCGCTGCCAGACGCTGACGCAGCGTGGTCAGATCCTCCACGTTATACAGCTTTCCATCCAGGAAACGCATTTTCAGTTCCCCGCCCTGCTCCTGCTGCCAGCTCTGACCGTCCAGCAGCCGGTATTTCCCTTCATCATCTTTTTCCACCCGTAACAGACCGCGCGCAGAGTTTTTCATGCCGTTGTCGGTTTTCGGCTGTTTGAAGATCTCACGCCCCTCTCCGTGCACTTCGCCATACGTCGCTTTCATGGCGAAACCAAAGGTGTCACGCGTGTTGTACTGGTACGTATAAGACCCGACGCCGAACACCACATTGCTGCTGGCAAAGCCTTTGGCCTCCAGACGACTCAGGATCTGATTGGCACGCTCGAGGGTAATCGAGTCGCCGTAGATCAGGCCCACGTGCGGGTCCAGCACCTTGTAGCCCCTGGCATTGACCGTGCCGCCGAAGATCTCCCACAGCACTTCGACCGACCCTTTCTGCTGTGCGCTACGAGCCGGATCGCGGTCGGCATCGTCGCCGCTGCCGCACAGTATTTCCACCGGGTCACCGCTGTCAGGGCGGAACACCAGACGGCCTTCACGCGCCACGATCTCGGGTTTGAGCTCACGGCTGTATTCGGTCAGCACCTTCCAGTAATCCCAGGTATCCGACACCACCGACACAAACCCGGTCGGATAAAGTTCCGTCAGCAGACGACGGAAGGTCGCGATCTCACCCTGCTGCTCCCCCATGCACATCACGCTGTGCTCGGTGGCGGGAATACTCCCGGCAATAAACGTCCCTTCTGCCGGGCGGTAATATTGTTGTGCATAGAGGACAGAAGGCAGGCTGTCAGTTCCGGTAAAACTCAGCAGGTGGCCAACCCCCGACTGTGCAGCATCATGCAGGCCGGACATGCCGCGAAATGAGAAGTCATGACACTGAAAATCAACATGTGTCATATCGTCACAGGTACGTTCCGCCCACAGCTGACAAATCTGGCGATAGTGGTGCGCCACGGTCGCATTGGTGGAGGACTTCCACAGCTCTGCCGACATCACGCTCTCAAGGTAGTTAACCAGCCAGAAAAACTCATCCACGGTATTGGTGATGGTCAGTACCGGAATTTTCATCGACACTTTACTGCCCTCGTCCAGGCTTTTGATCGCCAGCGGCAAATAGCCCAGGCGATGCAGTGCGCGGATATGCTCCACGCTGACGCTATTTTTACCCAGGTAGCTGTCCATCAGCTGCTGATACTCGCCCACTACCTGCTCTTCCGGCTGAGCAAAAAATTTGTCATTAAACAAATCGACCATAAACCACTGTAAAAAACCCTGCAGGCCGAAAAACACCTGGGCATCATCCGCCAGCGGCGAGTGGAAATACCGGTTCCCACGCGGGGTAAAGTTGCTGTACACGCGGTTGGTTCCCGCCGGGTACTGTTCGCGATGTGAGGTTTTGTAGCCGTCGATAGCCAGAATCGGATTAATTTGCATGGGATGCTCCTTCACTGCGGTAAATGGTGTCGATATCAATCAGCTCTACACGCTCCTGCGCTAATTCTTCCCCGGCCAGTGAGGTGGTGGTCCAGATACGGTCGATACCCTGGCTCAACAGGTGATCTACCCCTTTACTGAACAGGCCATGCGTGACGTACAGGCTGACCGAACGCGCACCGGCAGCACGTAGCACCGCAGCCGAACCGATAAAGGTGCCGCCGGCATCGCAGAGGTCGTCAGCGATCAGCACATCCCTGTTGGCTACGTCACCTTTCAGCAGTTCGAATCCACTCAGGGCGCCGGTAGCAATATCGCGATGCTTACCGAGAATGCCGTATTCGGCGGCGTTGACCTGCTGCGCCAGCGCATGCACCTTCTTCAACGCGCCGGCATCGGGCGCAACCAGCATCATGCCCTGCGCCAGTTCATCCCTCAGCGTTAGGCTGTGGATCAGAGCGCGATGCTGTGGGATCGCCACCAGACGGTCAACAACGCCTGCGGCCACATCGCTGTGCGGGTCAACGACCACCACCCGGTCAAAGCGCAGTTGATTGAGAAAACCGGCAAACACCTTCAGCGCAAAGCTCTCGCCGTCACGCAGGGTACGGTCCTGGCGGGCATAGGGCAGCCACGGCAGCTCAAGCGTGGTCTGGCGCAGCAGGCAGCGCTGGCGCACCGCATCCAGCAGCTGCGCGACCAGCATCAGGTCATCCAGAGTCTGCATCGCACTGGCACGCAGCGTCAGGGTGGTGGCCTGCGGATCAAGCGGCGACAGCACACGTCCCCAGATCGCACCGTCAGGAAAACGGCCGCTTTCCAGCGCGGCATCCTGACCATCAAGGGTTAATTGCAGTTTCATCATCGCAGACTCCTTTTGATTTATTAATGTCTCAAGGACACTTATATAATTGTCCAAGAGACACTTATTCACAAGCAAAAAATAACCCACGAAAAGAAAATCTTTTAACACTATGATTTTAAATAAAATAAATCTCATGAAAAATGATGGCGTTATTGAATCATGACGTCGGGGCTGGTAGTGTGTCCCAGCGACACTTCCTGCAGGAACCCTATGATGTCATCTGAACAAGCGTATCTGGACCAGTACGATGCCTCGCGCTATGCATCGCCGATTGTCACCGTGGACAGCGTGCTGTTTACCCTGTGGCAGGGGCAGCTGTGCGTGTTACTGGTACAACGTGCTAATCATCCGCAGCGCGGATGGTGGGGGCTACCGGGAGGGTTTATTGATATGCAACAGGATGAATCCACGCGCGACACGGCGCTGCGTAAACTGCGTGAGAAGACCACCGTCAATCCGCCCTGGCTGGAACAGCTGGCAACATTCTCAGGGGCGCACCGTGACCCGCGAGGCTGGAGTCTGACCAGCGCGTGGTATGCCCTGATTGCCGCAGAAAACTGTCAGGCGGAAAGTGATGACGTCAGCGATGCCCAGTGGCAGCCGCTCGACGGTCTGGCACAGCGCAGCGATATCGCTTTTGACCATCAGCAGATTATTGCTGAAGCGCTGCAACGGCTGCGGCAGAAGACGCTCTATTCTCTGCTACCGGTCTACTGCCTGCCCGCCGCCTTCACTCTGACCCAGTTGCAGGAAGTCACTGAGACGATACTGGACCGACCGGTGCAGCGCAAAAGCTTGATCCGCCGCTTTGAGGCTTCAGCGATGTTTGAAGAGACCGGCGACAGCGTTGCCACCGGCGCCCGCAAGGCAAAGCTGTATCGCCTGAAACCTGGCGCGGATATCCATCATTTTTCACGTAACCTGATGAGTGACGATTAAAACGGCTTATCCCCTAAGATCGTCGCCCGGTGCATTATCCGCCGCGCGGGCAGATAATCTGCATTGGCGTAATGCTGCGTCACGCGGTTATCCCAGATCGCCACATCGCCCACCTGCCAGCGCCAGCGTACCTGGAATTCCGGCTTAGTGATGTGGGCAAACAGGAAGTTCAGCAGCGCCTCACTCTCCTTCTCTTTCAGCCCGACAATGCGCGTGGTGAAACCTTCGTTAACGAATAGCGCCTTTTTGCCGCTCACCGGATGGGTGCGGATAACCGGATGCAACAGCGGCGGATTCTTCGCTACCGCCTGCTGCCAGCGCTGGTGCTCCTCTTCACTGCCGCGGTATTTGAACTCCTGGAACGATTTCTTGAAGTCATGCTCGGCCTGCAGGCCGCTCAGCAGTACTTTTAGCGGCTCCGACAGCGCCTCATAAGCCGCAATGCCGCTGGCCCACAGCGTGTCACCGCCGCTTTCCGGCAGCTGCTTCGCCGCGAGGATCGCGCCCGCAGGCGGCGTTTCGATAAAGGTCACATCGGTGTGCCAGGTGTCGTTATCAGGCGGATTATCGTTATGGGTATCCAACACGATAACCTCCTCCACCCCCGGCGCATGCGGATACACCGGGTGGATATGCAGGTCGCCAAAGCGCGCGGCCAGCTGGCGCTGCTGCTGAGGCGTTAGCGGCTGATTACGCAGGAACAGCACCTGATGGCGGATCAACCCGTGATAAAGCTGCTCAAACTGCGCGTCGCTCAGCGGGCGGCTGAGGTCAAGCTCGCTCACTTCGGCGCCGATATACGGTCCCAGCGCCTGAATTTTAATGCGTTCGTTCATTGTTGTACTCCATGCCAGGGGGTTAAGCGGCGCTGTAAGGCGCGTAGCCCCAGCTCCAGCGCAAAGGCGATTAGGGCGATAACGGCAATGCCTGCCAGTACCACGTCAGTCGCCAGGAATTCACCGGCCGACTGCACCATAAAACCCAGACCGCGCGTGGCAGCGATCAGCTCAGCGGCCACCAGCGTGGACCAGCCGACGCCAAGACCAATGCGCAAACCGGTCAGAATTTCCGGCAACGCGCCGGGCAGCACCACAAACCACAGCACCTGCCAGCGGCTGGCGCCGAGCGAACGGGCAGCACGCAGCCGCACCTGCTGGGCACTCTTCACGCCCGCCAGCGCCGACATCGCCACCGGGGCAAAAATGGCCAGGTAGATCAGCAGAATCTTCGAGGTCTCGCCGATGCCAAACCAGATCACCATCAGCGGCAAATAGGCCAGCGGCGGCACCGGGCGGTAGAGCTCAATCAACGGATCGAGGATGCCGCGCACGGTATCATTCAGCCCCATAAAAATGCCGACCGGCACGCCGATAATCACCGCTGCCGCTAGCGCAATCACAATGCGCGTCAGGCTGGCGGCCAGATGCTGCCACAGCGTGGCATCCATAAACCCGGCCGGGCTGGCGATGGTCAGCAGCTGGTGCAGCACCTGCTGCGGCGGCGGCAGAAACAGCGGCGCAATCAGTTTAAGCGCCGTCACGGCCCACCAGACGGCCAGCAGCACCAGCAGCGTGCTGAGGCTGAGCGTCAGATGGCGCGACAGTGGCCAGCGCAGACGCAGTTTGCGCGTGCGGCTCTTCTCATTCACCAGGGAACTCATGCAAACACCTCACGCTGCTGGAACACCCGGCTGAGCACATATTCGCGGCGTTCAATAAAGTCCGGGTCGGATTTAATCGCCCGGCAGCCTTCCCCGGCCGCATAGCGGCGACCGAAGTCGAGCGCCAGCCGTTCGACGATACGCCCCGGCCCCGGCGACAGCAGGATAAGTTCGCTGGCAAGAAACACCGCCTCTTCAATATCGTGGGTAATCAGCAGGATCTGTTTGCCGCTGTCGCGCCATAGGGTCAGCAGCAGCTCCTGCATCTGTTCACGGGTAAAGGCATCGAGCGCGCCGAAAGGCTCATCAAGCAGCAGCAGGCGTGGATCGGCCGCCAGCGCGCGCGCAATACCCACGCGCTGACGCATGCCACCGGAGAGCTGCCAGATAAAGCGTTTCTCCGCCCCCTCCAGCCCCACCTGCTTCAGCACGCGTCTGGCGACGGCGCGGCGCTCGTTTTTCTCCACGCCGGCCAGCTGCAGGCCAAACGCCACGTTATCCAGCACGTTGCGCCACGGCAGCAGCCCCTCATGCTGGAACACCACGCCGCGATCCGCCCCCGGTCCATTCACCGGCTTGCCGTCCAGCGTGATGCTGCCGCTGTCCGCCGGAATAAACCCGGCAATCAGGTTGAGCAGCGTGGTTTTGCCACAGCCGGACGGACCTAAAACCACCACCAGCTCTCCGTTGCCGATCGACAGGTTGATGTCCTGTAATGCCAGCTGGCCTGCATAGCTGGCGCGAAGATGAGACACGGAAAGCATTGGCGATCTCCTACTGGGCGAGAGGTTTAACAAAGCGATCGGTGACAAAGCTGCTGTAGTCATGAGTGACCTGCGGCACTTTGCCCTGCTCCTTGAGGAACGTCGCGGTGTCGACAATCGCCTGATTCACCGGCCCGTTAAGCTGCGTCACCTGCTGCTGCGCGGTCAGATAGGTATTGCCCTCCACCAGCCCCGGTACCTGCGCCGTAGGCACGCCGCTCAGGCGCGACAGCTTGCTGAGATAGTCGTCCTGCTTGAGCCACTGCTGCGGGTTATCGAGGTAAGCTTTCTGCGCATCCAGCGCGCTGCGGGCAAACGCCGTCACCACTTCCGGGTGCTGCTGCGCAAAGTCTTTGCGCACTACCCAGACATCGAGCGTTGGCGATCCCCATTTTCCGACCTCGGCGGAGTCGGTCAGCACCTTGCCATCCTGCTCCAGCTGATTGACGGCGGGCGCCCAGACGTAGGCACCGTCGATATCCCCGCGCTGCCAGGCGGCGATAATCGCCGGCGGCTGTAAGTTAATGATTTGTACCTGGCCCGGCTTAATGCCCCAGTGCTTCAGCGCGGCGAGCAGGCTGTAGTGGGTGGTGGAGATAAACGGCACCGCAATGCGTTTGCCGATCAGGTCTTGCGGATCCTTAATACTTTTCTTCACCACCAGCGCTTCAGAGTTACCCAGCTGGGAAGCGAGCAGGAATACCTCAATCGGCACCTGCTGGCTGGCCGCAACCGCCAGCGGGCTGGAGCCGATATTGCCGATCTGCACGTCGCCAGAGGCCAGCGCGCGCACCACGCTGGAGCCGCTGTCAAACTTACGCCAGTCGACTTTCGCCCCGCTCTCTTTTGCAAAGGTGTTGTCGGCCTGCGCGACCTTCGCCGGTTCCGCCGAGGTTTGATAAGCGATGGTGACATCCACCGCCTGTGCGCCGAGTGCCGTCAGCGACAGTGCTGCCGCCAGAAGTGAAAGTGTGAATTTTGCCGCCATAGCCCGCTCCAGAGAGTATTGTTATTGGGTGTACCCCCCCTTTGTAACCGGGCGCGACTATCGTAATAAAGTAATTAAAAATTATCTTTTATAGCAAAAGCTGCTTAGGAGAAATTGCGGATTCGTTAGCTGAAAAATGGATTTAGGCAGGATGTTAAGGCCGGGCCGGGCATGCCGCGGCCCCTACGGCCGCCATATGCACAGGGGTCGCCATCTGTGTAGGGGCGAGGCACGCCTCGCCCGCGGTTGATTGCGGAGGTCAGTGCCAAATCAGCAGCACGCACGCCGCCGTCAGCAACCCCATAAACACATTGAAGATAGTCCAGGCGCGGCGGCTGCGCAGGATGCGGCCAATCAGCGTGCCGAAGCCTAACCAGATCACTCCTGACACCAGATTCACCAACGCCATGGCGAAGCTAATCGCAATCACTGAGTTTTTATAAGCTTCACCCGCCAGGCTAAAACTGGCGACCGCGCCAAGCGCCATCAGCCAGGCTTTCGGGTTGATCAGCTGCAGCAGGCCGCCCTGCCAGAACGGCATCGGCGTGGCCGGACCCGCGCCGGTTTCCAGCTTCTCATACTCGGCGGTACCGATTTTCCATGCCAGCCACAGCAGATAGAGGCTGCCGGCAATTTTCAGGAACAGGTGCAGCGAGGGATAAAGCAGGATCAAACCGCCAACGCCAAAGGCCACCATCAGCAGCATCACCTGCATGCCGATCATGATACCGATCAGCAACATCAGGGAGCGCAGGAAACCAAAATTAGCACCGGAGGCGGTGAGTAACATATTATTAGGGCCTGGCGTGATAGCAGCGACCCAGAGAAAGCCCAACATTGACAAAAACAGACTCAGTTCCATAGAAAGGGTGCTCCTCACCCACGGCAAATAGACAACCCGACGAAGCTAACAGCGAGCCATGGATCCTACAAGCTCTGACCACATGAATTTTAGTCACCTGACCGATACGGCTTTTCGCCCGCTGGCCGGTGGCAGCAATCCGCATCTGCAAACCATTCTGCCGCGTCTGGTGCGCCGCCGCATAACGCTACAACCGCACTGGCAGCGGCTTACCCTGCCAGATACTGATTTTGTCGATCTGGCGTGGAGCGAAGACCCGGCGGGTGCCCGGCATAAACCGCGCGTGGTGCTGTTTCACGGTTTAGAGGGCAGCTTTAACAGCCCCTACGCGCACGGTCTGCTCCAGGCGTGGAAGGATCGCGGCTGGCTCGGCGTGGTGATGCACTTTCGCGGCTGCAGCGGTGAACCAAACCGTCTCAACCGCATTTACCACTCGGGCGAGACGGAAGACGCCAGCTACTTTTTACAGTGGCTGCGCGACGAATGGGGCAGCGTCCCCACCGCGGCAGTGGGGATCTCACTCGGCGGCAATATGCTGGCCTGCCTGATGGGCAAACAGGGCGATGAGTGCCTGCTGGATGCGGGGGTCGTGGTCTCCGCACCGCTGATGCTGGAGCCGTGCAGCCTGCGGCTGGAGCAGGGTTTTTCCCGCGTCTACCAGCGCTATCTGCTGGGCCTGCTGAAACAGAACGCCGCCCGCAAACTGCAGGCCTGGCCGGGCACGCTGCCGGTCGATCTGGCACAGCTGAAATCCCTGCGCCTGCTGCGCGACTTTGACGATGCGATCACCGCTCGCGCCCACGGCTTCAACGATGCCACCGACTACTACCGCCGCTGCAGCGCCATGCCGCTGTTACCCGGCGTGCGCAAACCGCTGCTGATTATTCACGCCAAAGACGACCCGTTTATGACCCCGGAAGTGATCCCCGATGCTGCCCTGCTGCCCTCCTGCGTGGAGTATCAGCTGACGCAGCACGGCGGGCACGTGGGATTTGTAGGTGGAACGCTGCGTAAGCCACAAATGTGGCTGGAACAGCGCATTCCGCAATGGCTTTCAACCTGGCTGGACAACTGATGATTATTCCCTGGAAAGACCTGGATAGTGAAACCCTCGACAACCTGATCGAGTCTTTTGTGCTGCGCGAAGGTACCGACTATGGCGAGCATGAGCGCTCGCTGACGCAAAAAGTGGCCGACGTGCGCCGCCAGCTGACCAGCGGCGAGGTGGTGCTGGTGTGGTCCGAGCTGCATGAATCGGTCAATATCATGCCGCGCGGGCAGTTCCGCGCCGGTGCGGAAGAGCAGTAGCGCTGAAGCTGCAAATTGTGGCGGGGCGTTGCTTTTTTGGCATCAATACGCGGCGGAGATGACTTTTCCCGGCGAAACATGATACCTATGATCAGCTTGTCAGACCTTTCTTCAGGGAGTTGTACGCCATGTCAGCCAAATTTCCGGTTATCGCCGTCACCGGTTCCAGCGGGGCGGGAACCACCACCACCAGCCTGGCCTTCAGGAAGATCTTCCAGCAGCTTGACCTGCGCGCTGCCGAAGTTGAAGGCGACAGCTTCCACCGTTTTACCCGTCCGGAAATGGACATGGCGATCCGCAAAGCGCGCGATATGGGCAAACACGTCAGCTATTTTGGCCCGGAGGCCAACGACTTTGGCCTGCTGGAGCAGACGTTTACCGAGTATGGCCTCAGCGGTACAGGTCAGTCGCGCAAGTATCTGCACACCTACGATGAAGCCGTGCCGTGGAACCAGGTTCCGGGCACCTTCACGCCCTGGCAGCCGCTGCCTGGCCCAACCGACGTGCTGTTCTATGAAGGATTGCACGGCGGCGTCGTCACTCCGCAGCACAACGTGGCGGATAAAGTGGACCTGCTGGTCGGCGTGGTGCCGATCGTCAACCTGGAGTGGATCCAGAAACTGGTGCGCGACACCGGCGAACGCGGCCACTCGCGCGAAGCGGTGATGGACTCGGTGGTACGCTCGATGGAGGACTACATCAACTTCATCACGCCGCAGTTCTCCCGCACCCATATTAACTTCCAGCGCGTGCCGACGGTGGATACCTCAAACCCCTTTGCCGCACGCGGCATCCCCTCGCTTGACGAGAGCTTTGTGGTGATCCACTTTCAGGGGCTGGAAGATATCGACTTCCCCTACCTGCTGAGCATGTTACAGGGGTCGTTTATCTCACACATTAAGACTCTGGTGGTGCCGGGCGGCAAAATGGGGCTGGCGATGGAGCTGATAATGGGGCCGCTGGTTAAACGTTTGATGGAAGGTAAAAAGATCGTTTGAGCGGCCCCGGCAGGCGTTACTGCATTAATATCTGATGGATAAAGCCAACGTGCAGGCGCACGCCTATTGCCAGCACGTCCTCATCGAGGCGGAAGTGCGGGTTGTGCAGATTCCATATCGCCCCTTTTGCCTTATTACCGCTACCGACCCAGACAAAACAGCCCGGCACCACCTTCTGATACGCGGAAAAATCCTCACAGCCGAACATCGGATGCGGCAGGATTTTTAACGCCTCATCGCCCAGCGTGCCGACCACCGTATCGCGGGCAATGCGCGTGGCCTCCGGATGATTGACGCCAATGGCGTAGCCCGGCGTCCATTTCAGCGCAAAGCTTCCTCCGGCTGCGGCGGTGATGCCCTCGATCATTTTCTCCATCATCTGCGGGATTTCACTACGCGCACGGTTGCTTAGCGTGCGCAGCGTGCCGCGCAGGTGGGCGCTGTCGGGAATGACGTTATAGCCACCATCAGCGATAAAGCTCGCCACGCTCAGCACCGCCCGATCGTTGGGATCCAGCCTGCGCGACACGATCTGCTGTAGCGCCTGTACCACGCCGGATGCCAGCACCACCGGGTCGACGCTCTCCTGCGGCAGCGCGGCATGTGAACCTTTCCCCTGAATCATCAGATCGAAATTATCGCTGGCGGCGCTGAAAACGCCTTCGGTCAGTCCGGCCGTCCCGGTGGGGAAATTCGGCATGACGTGCAGCCCGAAGATCTTCTCAACGCCGTTGAGCACGCCGTGTTTGATCAGCTCCTGCGCGCCACCCGGCGGCACTTCTTCCGCGTGTTGGAAGATAAAGCGCACGGTGCCGCTTAGCTGCGCCTGCTGATGGCATAGCACCCAGGCCGCACCGAGCAGCATGGCGGTATGCGCATCGTGCCCGCAGGCGTGCATCACCCCGTTGTTTTGCGAGGTAAAGGGTTCATTGTTGAGTTCGGTGATCGGCAGCGCATCCATATCGGCACGCAGCGCGACGCATGGGCCGCTGCGCGCGCCCGGCAGTTCCGCCACCACGCTGGTTGGCGTTGGCCGTTTAATTTTTAACGGGCCAAACTTCGCCAGTTCAGCAGCGACATAATCTGCGGTGCCATGCTCATGGAATGAGAGTTCGGCATTGGCATGAATATGACGCCGCCACACCAGCACTTTGTCGGTGATTTCCTTGCTTAACGTTTCAGTGTTCATGATAACTCCGGGTTTAAGGAAGAGAGGTAAGCACGCCGGCTGCCCGGCAGAAGAGCCAGTCCCGCCAGCAGTATCGCTATCATCAGAAACAGAAAGGCACCAAGGTAAGTGCCATGGCCAGCGGCCACTAAATAGCCCATCACAATCGGCCCGACGAAGCCGCCCAGTACTCCTCCGGCATTCAGTAAACCGATAATCGAGCCGGTCACCGCGAGCGGAAAACGCTTCATCGGCAGCGTAAAGGTGGTGATAAAGGTGCCGATAAGGGCCGCATTGGTAATACAGAGGCCGATTGTGCTCATCAGCACGCTGGAGGAGAGGTAAATCATCAGCATCCCCGCCGCCGCAATCAGCGACGCCAGGCAGATTACCCAGGGTTCACGCCCGGCCAGATAACGCCCCACCAGCCAGCCGCCAGCCACCGATGTCAGTGCGCTACCAACCCCGGAAATGCTCATCATCTGCCCGACGGCGGAGAGCGGCAGTCCGCGATGAGTGAGAAAGCTGGGCAGCCAGCTCACCAGGCCGTAAACCGGCACATTCAGCAGAAAGTTAGTGCAGAACAGCTGCCATAAAAGCGGCTGGCGTAGCGCACTGTGCAGGCCGACTTCGCCAGCTGGAATGAGGATCACCCGCGGCGAGCGCGGCAACAGCAGCACCATGCTCGCGGCTACCATCAGCACCAGCACGGCCAGGATCATATAGGCGTGATGCCAGTTCATTTTATCCAGCGCCCATACCGCCAGCAGCGGCCCGATGGCCATCGCCAGCCCGGAGGAGGAGAGCAGCAGCGACTGGGCGAAGGTGCGGTGATGCAGCGCAAAATTGGCACTTACGGCTTTCGCGCTGGCGCTTGGATAACCCGAGTGGCCGATCCCCGCCATAAAACGAAAGCTCAGCAGCAGAGCAAAGGTGACACCGAGCCAGCCAAACAGCAGCGCACACAGCCCAAGCAACGACAGCGAGAGCACCAGCATGCGCCGGTAGCCTATGCGATCGTTTAACCAGCCGGCGGGAAACTGAAACAGCGCATAAGCGAGGAAGAAGATGCCACCGATATATCCCACCTGCTGCGGCGCGAGATGGAACTCCTGGCGAAGGGGTAATAGCACAAAGCCCATCACCGTTTTATCCAGATAGACAAGGACATAGCCCATAAACAGCAGGCAGAGCATTAATGCATGCGAAGTCACTTTCATAACGCGATCCTGTAATAAATCTGAAGAATCAATCTGTTAGATTTGAATTCCACAATCGGTTATAAATTGAACCATAGCAATTCATCCATCGTTGCACTTAACATGCTGATAACATTTTTTTTACGCACACACCGGCATAAATTCTGAAAATTAATCTTTTCTTTATGATTAATATCAATAATTTATTGGTATATTGCCGCATGCTGTTGCGCAGCCAGGTCCCCTTTCAGGACTTTTTCCCACTATGCTGAAGCGAGACAACAGAAGACAGTGCGTGCAAGCTGTGCTACAAACAAAGCTGTAATATTTCGTCGGCACTTCGATGCACGAGAAATACGGGACGACAAAACGAGCCAAGCTCTGATCAGAGGCCCGGAAAAATTTTCCTATGGGAACGCTTGAATATTTCTACGCCTGACAGGGAATACCCCCCTGTGCACCCTAAGCATTGCAAAATGACGGGTGACATTAGGCTCGATTACAACAGAGGATAATAGCGAATGGTTCTCGGCAAACCGCAAACAGACCCGACTCTCGAATGGTTCCTGTCACATTGCCATATTCACAAATATCCATCCAAAAGCACGCTGATCCATCAAGGTGAAAAAGCGGAAACCCTCTACTACATCGTCAAAGGCGCGGTAGCGGTGCTGATCAAGGATGAAGAAGGCAAAGAGATGATCCTCTCTTACCTCAATCAGGGTGATTTCATCGGTGAACTGGGCCTCTTTGAAGAGGGTCAGGAGCGTAGCGCGTGGGTACGTGCGAAGAGCGCCTGTGAAGTGGCTGAAATATCTTATAAAAAATTCCGTCAGCTGATTCAGGTGAATCCTGACATCCTGATGCGCCTCTCATCACAGATGGCGCGTCGCCTGCAGGTGACGTCTGAGAAAGTGGGCAACTTAGCTTTCCTCGACGTGACGGGCCGCATTGCGCAGACGCTGCTGAACCTGGCGAAACAGCCGGATGCCATGACCCACCCGGATGGCATGCAGATTAAGATTACCCGCCAGGAGATTGGCCAGATTGTCGGCTGCTCTCGTGAAACCGTCGGCCGTATTCTGAAAATGCTGGAAGATCAAAACCTGATCTCTGCACACGGTAAGACTATCGTCGTTTACGGCACACGCTAACCGGCGCTGAACTCACGGCGCGACATCCCTGTCGCGCCTTTTTTATTTGGTGCAGCGCATGTGGCGGAGAATCATCTATCACCCCGAAGTAAACTATGCCCTGAGACAGACGCTGGTGCTGTGTCTGCCGGTGGCGATTGGCTGGCTGCTGGGCGACCTGCAACGCGGCCTGCTGTTCTCTTTAGTGCCCGCCTGCTGCAACAACGCCGGTCTCGATACCCCCCATAAACGCTTCTTCAAACGCCTGATCGTTGGCGGCAGCCTGTTTGCCTTCAGCAGTTTCCTGATCCAGTTTGCGGGCGCTGAAGGCGTTCCGCTGCCGGCGATCCTGCTGGTGATGGCGCTGCTGCTTGGCGTCACCGGGGAGATCAGTCCGCTGCACGCCCGCCTGCTGCCTGCTTCGCTGATTGCCGCCATCTTCACCCTCAGCCTCGCCGGGCGCATGCCGATGTGGGAACCCCCGCTGCTGTATATCCTCGGCACCGTCTGGTACGGCGCGTTTAACTGGTTCTGGTTCTGGCTGTGGAAAGAGCAGCCGATGCGTGAAACGCTCAGCCTGCTGTATCGCGAGCTGGCTGACTACTGCGAAGCAAAATATACCCTGCTGACCAAACTCACCGATCCACAAACCGCCCTGCCTCCCCTGCTGGCACGTCAGCAAAAAGCGGTCGATCTGATCAACACCTGCTACCAGCAGATGCATATGCTTTCTGCCAACCGCGACAGCCATTATCAGCGCCTGACGCGGGCTTTTCAGGTGGCGCTGGATTTACAGGAGCACATTGCCGTCAGCCTGCATCAGCCGGAAGAGGTGCAGAAACTGGTGGAGAAAAGCCACGCCGAGGCGGTGATCCGCTGGAATGCGCAGACCATTGCTGCGCGGCTGCGGGTACTGGCCGATGATATTCTCTACCATCGCTTCGCCGAGCGTTTCACCATGGATAAACAGCTGCAGGCGCTGGAGAAGATCGCCCGCCAGCACCCGGATAACCCGGTCGGTAACTTCTGCTACTACCACTTCAGCCGCATTGGCCGCGTACTGCGCACTCAGCACCCGCTCTACCGCCGCGACCTGATGGCCGACCGTCAGCGCCGCCTGCCGCTGCTGCGGGCGCTGAAGAGCTATCTGTCGCTGAAATCGGCCGCGCTGCGCACCGCTGCGCGCTTCGCGGTGATGCTGACCTTTGCCAGTTCGCTGGCGCTGTTCTTCAACCTGCCGAAACCGTACTGGATCCTGATGACCGTGATGTTCGTCAGCCTGAACGGCTATAGCGCCACCCGCGTGCGCATCCAGCACCGAGCGCTCGGCACGCTGGCCGGGCTGGCGGTTGCCGCCGGGACGCTGGGCATGCACGTGCCGGAGCCGTGGATACTGAGCATCATGCTGGTGATTACCCTGGTGAGCTATCTGTTTATCCGCAAGTTTTATGGCTGGGCCACGGTAGGCTTTACCGTCACGGCGGTGTACACGCTGCAGCTGCTGTCGCTGAACGGCGCGCAGTTCCTGCTGCCGCGCCTGATGGATACGCTGATGGGCTGCCTGATTGCCTTTGGCGGCATGATCTGGCTGTGGCCGCAGTGGCAGAGCGGGCTGCTGCGCCAGAATGCGCACGATGCGCTGGAGACCTACCAGAGCGCGTTACAGCTACTGCTGGGCAACGAACAGGATGCGGTGAAGCTGGCGTATCAGCGCATGGAGGTAAACCAGGCGCACAATGCGCTGTTTAACTCGCTGCATCAGGCGATGCAGGAGCCGGGCTTTAACTCCAGCTATCTGTCCGATATGCAGCTGTGGGTGACGCACAGCCAGTTTATTGTCGAACATATCAACGCCATGACTATCCTGGCACGCGAACACACCATGCTGACGCCGACGCTGGCGGAGCGCTATTTACAGTCGTGTGAGATTGCGCTGCAGCGCTGTCAGCAGCGGCTGGAGTATGACGGGCCGAGTTCAGAGACTAACGTGCTGGAGGTACCGGAAGATTTTCATCAGGGGCCGGTGACCATTATGGAGCGCCATGTGAAGCGCATTCTGGGGCATCTTGGCGTGATGTATACCATTTCATCACTGACCTGGAGCCAGCGCCCGCATCATGGCCGCTGGCTGTCACGACGCCTGAGGAAATCCTCAAAATAACGTAGCGGCGGACCCTTTATTTCGGTCCACCCGCCAGCAGCATGCCCATCATCAGCAAGGGGCGACCGGAAAAAAGGTCGCCCCCTACGATCAAGCGATCACCTCAGCACCTTTTCTATCGCCGTGGCAAACCGCGCCATGCCTTCGGCGATATCGGCCGGTTCAATGACCAACGACGGCGCAAAACGCATCACGTCGGTGCCGGCAACCAGTACCATCACCCCTTCAGCTGCGGCGGCATTGAGGATATCGCGCGCTTTGCCCGCATGCTGCGGCTTAAGCGCGGCACCAATTAACAGCCCCTGCCCGCGAATATCGCTAAACAGATCGAAGCGGGCATCCAGCGCTTTTAACTGCTCGACAAACAGCTGGCGGCGTTCGGCGACCCCGTTGAGCACTTCCGGCGTATTGATAATATCCAGCGCCGCTTCCGCCACCGCACAGGCCAGCGGATTGCCGCCATAGGTGGTGCCGTGTACGCCTGGGGCCATCACCGAAGCAATCTCGTTGGTGGTCAGCATTGCGCTCACCGGGAAACCGCCGCCCAGCGCCTTGGCTGTGGTGACGATATCCGGCTTCACGCCGTAGTGCTCATGGGCAAACAGCTTGCCACTGCGCCCCATGCCGCTCTGCACTTCATCCAGCACCAGCAGTGCCTGATGCTCGTCACACAGCTGACGCAGCCCCTGTAGAAACTCCTGGGTCGCAGGGATCACGCCACCCTCACCCTGGATTGGCTCAACGACAATCGCGCAGGTGTGATCGTCGATCACCGCTTTCACCGCCGCCAGATCGTTGAACGGCACATGGACGATATCCGCCGGTTTCGGCCCGAAGCCATCGGAATATTTCGGCTGTCCGCCGACCGATACGGTGAAGAGCGTGCGGCCGTGGAAGGCGTTATGGAAGGCGATGATTTTGCTTTTGAACGGGCTATGGCGCTTGGTGGCGTAGTAGCGCGCCAGTTTGAATGCCGCTTCGTTGGCTTCCGCACCGGAGTTGGCAAAGAACACGCGCTCGGCAAAGGTGGCGTTGATCAGCTTAGAGGCCAGGCGCAGCGCCGGCTCGTTGGTAAACACGTTGCTGGTGTGCCACAGGGTTTCCCCCTGGGTTTTTAACGCCTCCACCAGCGCAGGATGACAGTGGCCCAGCGCGGTCACCGCGATGCCGCCGGAGAAGTCGATATACTCTTTGCCCTGCTGGTCCCAGACGCGGCTGCCTTTGCCTTTCACCGGCACAAACTGCGCTGGTGCATAAACAGGCAAAATCACCTCATCAAATGTCGCCCGCGTTACCGCTAATTTTTCCGCTGCCATTCACTACCTCGCCATTGAGTCATTTCAGGAATGTGAAATTATAGTCATAAAATATGCATAAAAAATCACAACAAGGCAACCATTAATCAGCCTTTGAGGAAATTAGCCAGTAGCTGATGCCCCTGCTCGCTGAGGATGCTCTCCGGGTGAAACTGTACGCCTTCCAGCGGCAGGGTGCGGTGACGAAAGCCCATGATCTCATCCGGCTGGCCGTCGCGCAGCGTCCACGCGGTCAGTTCAAACTGCGCGGGCAGGCTCTCAACGATCAGCGAATGGTAGCGGGTAACGGTCAGCGGATGATTAAGCCCGGCAAACACGCCGCCATCGTTATGCTCAATCGCGCAGGTTTTGCCGTGCATCACCTGGCGGGCGCGCACCACGCGAGCACCAAATGCCTGGGCGATGGCCTGATGCCCCAGGCACACCCCGAGTATCGGCAGCTGGCCCGCAAAGTGGCGAATAGCCTCAAGGGAGATCCCGGCATCATCCGGTGTGCAGGGTCCGGGGGAGATGACCAGCCGTTGCGGTGACAGCGCGCTGATTTCAGCCAGGGTGATGTCGTCATTGCGCCGCACCAGCACCTCCGCCCCCAGTTCTGAAAAATATTGGTAAAGGTTCCAGGTAAAGGAGTCGTAGTTGTCGATTAGCAGCAGCATGGGGGATCCCCAGGAGAAAATAGCAGAAGGAAAATAGCTGGGCCGCCAGCAGGCGGCCCGGGCAAAGCTGACCGTCAGATAATTATGGCAGCACTTTGGCAGAGAGGATGACGACCGGTTTTTCCGGCACATTCTGGTATGGACCGAAGGTTTTGGTCGGTACCTGAGCAATCTTATCGGCAACGTCCATACCTTTAACCACTTTACCAAATACTGCGTAGCCAAAATCGCGCTGGCCGTGGTCGAGGAAAGCGTTATCCGCCACGTTGATAAAGAACTGGCTGGTGGCGCTGTCTTTATCCGCAGTGCGGGCCATGGAGATAGTGCCGCGCTTGTTTAACAGGCCGTTATCCGCCTCATTCTTGATGGGCGGTTTTGGCTGTTTCTGCTGCATATCGGCAGTGAAACCGCCGCCCTGCAGCATGAAGCCTGGGATCACGCGGTGAAAGATGGTGTTGTTATAAAAACCACTGTTCACGTAATCCACAAAATTAGCCACCGATACCGGTGCTTTCTGGTTATTCAGTTCCAGTTCAATACTGCCTGCTGAAGTGGTCAGCAGCACATGCGTGTCCCCCTTCGCAGCAACAGCGGCGGCAGAGACAGTAGACAGTGCGAGAACTGTCGCCAGCGCGGTCAAAGTACGTTTCAACATGAAAAATTCCTTACTGAGGGCAACAAACCAAAAAAACTCTGCTGATTGTAAAGAGGCACTTACCAACGCGCCAGCGTTTTACCTTTATTTACTCATTAATCTTATGACGCAACCGCTTCCGCATAGGGAAAATTAGTGATTAAGATCACGTTATGAATGAAATATGAAAATATTTGTTTCAGTAAAGATTTAAGCAGATCACGAATCTGGTTAAACTTCTCCCGTTTATCACGGGCACTCCGCCGGTGACCTTCTTTATCAACAGGTTTCCACTATGACAAATCGCGATCGAATTGGGCTTACCTGGATCAGCTTCTTCTCTTACGCGCTGACCGGTGCAGTGGTTATCGTTACCGGTATGGTGCTGGAGAATATCGCTGCTTACTTCCAGCTGCCCGTGGCTCAGATGAGCAACACCTTCACCTTCCTTAACGCCGGGATCCTGCTGGCGGTATTCCTGAATGCCTGGCTGATGGAGATCGTGCCGCTGAAGCGCCAGCTGATCTTCGGTTTCGTGTTGATGGTACTGGCGGTGCTGGGCCTGATGACCAGCCACAGCCTCACCGTCTTCTCGCTGTGTATGTTCGTGCTGGGCGTGGTAAGCGGGATTACCATGTCGATTGGTACTTTCCTGATCACTCACCTGTATGAAGGGCGCCAGCGCGGTTCACGCCTGCTGTTTACCGACTCCTTCTTTAGCATGGCCGGGACGATTTTCCCGATCATTGCCGCGGCTATCCTTGCCCGCTCCCTGCCGTGGTACTGGGTTTATGCCTGCATCGGCGTAATCTACGTGGCGATCTTCGTTCTGGCGCTGTGCTTTGAATTCCCGGTTCTCGGAAAGAAAACCGCCAGCGGCGCGCCAGTCAACAAAGAGAAATGGGGCGTCGGCGTGGGTTTCCTCGCCATTGCTGCCCTGTGCTACATCCTCGGCCAGCTGGGCTTTATCGGTTGGGTGCCGCTGTACGCGACCAAAAATATGGGCATGGATATCGGCCAGGCCGGTAGCCTGGTAGGCAACTTCTGGACCGCCTATATGATCGGCATGTGGGCCTTCAGCGCCATTCTGCGCTTCTTCGACCCGCAGCGTATCCTGACCGTTCTGGCGCTGGCAGCGACCGCACTGATGTACTGGTTTATCAGCGAAACTGACGCCTCAATGCTGAAGTGGATCATGATGAGCCTGGGCTTCTTCTCCAGCGCTATCTACACCACCATCATTACCCTCGGCTCGCTGCAGACCAAAGTGGCCTCGCCTAAGCTGGTCAACTTTATCCTCACCTGCGGTACCGTTGGCACAATGCTGACCTTCGTGGTTACCGGCCCTATCGTAGACAGCCACGGCCCGCACGCCGCGCTGGCAACCGCAAACGGCCTGTACGCCGTGGTGTTTGTTATGTGTCTGCTGCTCGGCTTCGTCAGCAAGCACAAGCTGCACGGACATATGGGTTCGCATTAATTCACGCCTGAAACCTTTCATACGGGGCGACCGGAAAAAATGGTCGCCCCCTACCGTTGTCTATCGTTTGAAATCCACCTTCTCGCTCTCAGCAAGATGAATGGTGCTGGCGGCAGGCACGGTCTCGGCGATGACCTTGCCGTGACGGATAGAGTAGCGCACCGGCACCTGACGGCGCAGGGCATCGAAGCCGCTGTCGGCAGGCAGGATCACCAGGTTAGCGCTGTTACCGCTCTGAATGCCGTAATCCGGCAGCTGTAGCGCTCTGGCGCTGTTAGTGGTGATAAGCTTGATGCCGGAGTCCAGCTGGTCGTAACCCATCAGCTGGCAGACGTGCAGCCCCATATGCAGCACCTGCAGCATGCTGGCTGTACCCAGCGGATACCAGGGGTCATACACATCGTCATGGCCAAAACAGACGTTGATACCGGCTTCCAGCATCTCCTTCACCCGCGTAATCCCCCGGCGCTTTGGATAGCTGTCAAAGCGCCCCTGCAGATGGATATTCACCAGCGGATTAGCCACAAAGTTGATCCCGGAGAGCTTCAGCAGGCGAAACAGCCGTGAAGTGTAAGCTCCGTTATAGGAGTGCATCGCGGTGGTATGGCTGGCAGTGACGCGCGCGCCCATCTTCTCGCGGTGGGCCAGGGCCGCCACGGTTTCAACAAAGCGCGACTGCTCGTCGTCGATTTCATCACAGTGTACGTCCACCATGCGCTGATACTTCTGCGCCAGCGCAAAGGTCTTATGCAGCGATTCGACGCCGTATTCGCGGGTAAACTCAAAATGCGGGATGGCACCAACCACGTCCGCGCCCAGCTGCAGTGCCTGTTCCAGCAGAGCTTCACCATCAGGATAAGAGAGGATCCCCTCCTGCGGGAACGCCACCAGCTGAATCTCTACCCACGGCGCCATCTCCTGCTTAACTTCCAGCATCGCTTTCAGCGCGGTCAGCGTCGGGTCGGAAACATCGATATGGGTACGCACGTGCTGAATGCCATTAGCAATCTGCCACTTCAGCGTCTGACGGGCGCGCTGTTTAACATCCTCATGGGTCAACAGTGCCTTACGCTCCGCCCAGCGCTCAATTCCTTCAAACAGGGTGCCGGACTGGTTCCACGCCGGTTCTCCCGCCGTCTGGGTGGTATCAAGATGGATATGCGGTTCAATAAAGGGGGGAATGGCCAGGCCGCCTTCGGCATCCAGCGCGGCCCCGCCTGCGATGTTTTGTGGCTGCGGCGCAACGCGGGCGATTTTGCCCTGCTGGATCTCAATCTGCCACAGCCCTTCACGCCACGGCAGGCGCACGTTGTTAATCCACTGTAATTCGGCTTGCATGGAAACCCTCCGTTATCAACGATATGCTTTTAACCATATCACTGTTCACGGCGGGAGCAGGAAATCTTCGGGAAAGGAATTTATCGGGGGCGGGATCTGGCGTAGGGGTCGGGCATGCCCGACCCACGGAACGATATTATGGCTGTGCCACGAAGCCGACGGCCTCATACACTTTCTTCAGCGTTTCCTGCGCCTGAGCACGGGCTTTTGCCGCACCGTCACGCATCACCTGGTCGAGGAACGCTTCATCGTTGCGGAAGCGGTGATAGCGCTCCTGCAGCTCGCCCAGCATCTGCGATACCGCATCCGCCACGGCACCCTTCAGGTGACCATACATCTGGCCCGCGAATTCAGCTTCCAGCTCGGCAACCGGCTTACCGGTGACGCCTGACAGGATATCCAGCAGGTTTGACACGCCCGGCTTCTCTTTCACATCGTAGCGCACCACCGGTGGCTCATCGCCGTCGGTCATCGCACGTTTAATCTTCTTCACCACCGACTTCGGATCTTCCAGCAGGCCGATAACGTTATTGCGGTTATCGTCAGACTTGGACATCTTCTTGGTCGGCTCCAGCAGCGACATCACGCGCGCGCCAGATTTCGGAATAAACGGCTCAGGCACTTTGAAGATTTCGCCGTACAGCGCGTTGAAGCGCGAAGCGACATCGCGGCTTAGCTCCAGATGCTGCTTCTGGTCTTCACCGACCGGTACCTGCGTGGTCTGGTACAGCAGGATATCGGCCGCCATCAGCACCGGGTAATCAAACAGGCCGGCGTTGATATTCTCTTCATAGCGCGCGGACTTATCCTTGAACTGAGTCATGCGGCTCAGCTCACCGAAGTAGGTGTAGCAGTTGAGGATCCAACCCAGCTGGGTGTGTTCCGGCACATGCGACTGAACGAAGATGGTGCTCTTCTGCGGGTCAATCCCGCAGGCGAGGTAGAGTGCCAGCGTATCCAGCGTCGCTTTGCGCAGCGCGACCGGATCCTGGCGCACGGTGATGGCATGCAAATCAACGATGCAGTAGATACAGTGATAGTCATCCTGCATCTGGACCCACTGACGCAGCGCACCCATATAGTTACCGATGGTCAGTTCACCTGAAGGCTGTGCGCCGCTAAATACGATGGGTTTGCTCATGTTTCCGTCCTGAATAATTACAGCCCGAGTGCGGGCAACAAATCGTTAAAGTGATCGAGCGTGACGTCAGGCTGGCTGGTGGCGATGGGCTCGCCATAGTTGTAGCCGTAGGTCAGGCCGATGCAGGGACATCCTGCCGCCTGCGCCGCCAGAATATCATTGCGCGAGTCACCGACAAACACTAACTCGCCCGGCAGCAGGCCAAACGTGCCCAGCACCAGGAACAGCGGTGCCGGATGCGGCTTCTTAGCCACGACATCGTCGCCGCCGATAATCAGCGAAAAATAGTCAGCAATGCCCAGTGAAGCCAGCAGCGGCGCGACAAACGGGGTCGGCTTGTTGGTCACCAGCGCCATAGGCAGATTGTGTTTAGCCAGAGCGGCCAGCGTCTCTTTAACCTGAGGATAAAGCAAACTGCCCCCGTCAACGTGCGAGGCGTAGTGCTGGTCCAGCAGCACGCGTGCGTCACCGATCAGCGCAGGCGAAGGCGCGTGGCCCAGCGCCCAGGTCAACGCCCGCTCAATCAGAATATCGGCACCGTTGCCAATCCAGGTCGAAACGCGCGCAATCCCGGCTGCCGGCAGGTTCAGTGCGCTGAGCGCCCCATCCACCGCGCTGGTCAGCCCCGGTGCGCTGTCGGTCAGCGTGCCATCGAGATCGAAGGCCAGCGCCCGGATATTAGTGAAATGCCCCATGACGAGATTTCTCCAGTTCTGTCCGCATATCGTCGATCACTTTTTTGTAATCGGGATGACCAAAAATCGCCGAACCGGCGACAAACATATCGGCGCCCGCTTCTGCGATCGCGCCAATGTTGTCGACTTTGACGCCGCCGTCCACTTCCAGACGAATGTCGTAGCCGCTCTGGTCGATAAGTTTACGCACCTGACGCAGTTTGTTCAGCGTGCCGGGAATAAACGACTGGCCGCCAAACCCGGGGTTAACCGACATCAGCAGGATCACATCAAGCTTATCCATCACATAATCCAGAATGCTGAGCGGCGTGGCCGGATTCAGCACCAGGCCTGCTTTACAGCCGTGTTCTTTGATCAGCTGTAACGTGCGGTCAACGTGTTCGGAGGCTTCAGGATGGAAGGTGATATAGCTGGCACCGGCTTTAGCAAAGTCAGGCACCAGGCGATCGACGGGTTTCACCATCAGATGCACGTCAATAGGGGCAGTCACGCCGTAATCGCGCAGGGCTTTCAGGACCATCGGGCCCATCGTAAGGTTCGGAACGTAATGATTATCCATCACATCGAAATGCACCACATCACCACCGGCAGCCAGTGCTTTAGCGGTGTCTTCGCCCAGGCGGGCAAAGTCTGCGGAAAGAATTGATGGGGCAATTAAAAACTGTTTCATCCGTTTCTCCCTGGTTGTGCCTGACGTCAGGCTCTCATCACCGGCCAGTATACAGCGCCAGCAGTTCATTAACCTTTAGGCGACTTCCGCCAATACTGCTGATTGAGCGGCGCACTTTGATTTCGTGCAGCTTGGTCGCCGCCTGATACCACTCGCGCGTTAGCGGAGTGTCATGGTTGGAGATCAGCACGGTAATGCTGTTCTCCTGCGCCAGCATAGTGGCCAGTTCGGCCAGATGCTGCTGCTCGCGCATGGTGAAACTGTTGGTGTGGTACGCGGTAAAGTTGGCCGTGGCCGACAGAGGCGCATAGGGTGGGTCGCAATACACCACCGCCCCCTGCCGCGCTTTCCCCAGCGTAACATCGTAAGATTCGCAGACAAAGGTCGCATGTTGTGCACGCTCGGCAAACCAGTAAAGCTCATCTTCCGGGAAGTAGGGCTTGCGGTAGCGGCCAAACGGCACGTTGAACTCACCGCTCAGGTTGTAGCGGCACAGCCCGTTATAGCAGTGGCGGTTGAGGTAGAGAAACAGCACCGCGCGGCGATAGGCATCAGTGCACTGATTGAACTCCTGGCGACAGGCATAATAGACCTCGGAGTCATTCCCCTGCGGCGTAAACAGCACGCGCGCATCGGCAACGAACTCATCCGCACGCTCTTTAACGATGTTATAGAGGTTGATCAGGTCGCTGTTAATGTCAGCCAGAATGTAGCGGGAATATTGGGTATTGAGGAAGACTGAGCCGGCACCGACAAACGGCTCGATCAGGCAATCCCCCTCCGGGAGATGGCGTCGAATATCATCGAGTAACGGGTACTTGCCACCAGCCCACTTCAAAAAAGCGCGATTTTTTTTCATGCCGTCGTTTATTACTTTACTCATCAGGCTGTGGTTACACCGACAGCATATCTGCGCTTTAAATGATCGACGTGCTTTTGGCACGCTCACACACTTGAGGAAATGCCGGGTTACCCCGGCAAAATATTACTTACCGGCTTCTTTTTTAACCTGACTGACCGGTTTCACCCATGGATTCTGGGCGCGAACTTCAGCGGGCAGCGAAGCAACAGCACGCTTAGCCTCGGCCGAGGTGCCATAAGAGCCACTGACCAGCACGTACCACGGCTGACCGTTGCGCGTTGTCTGGTACACATGGTAGCCGGATAAATTCTGTTTTTTCGCCCACGCATTCAGCGTGTCTGAGCGTGAAGCACTGCTCAGCTGCAGCGTGAAGTTGCCGCCTGGCGTGCCGCCACTGTGGCTGGCCGTTGCCGCTGGCTTGTTCTCTTTCACTGCGGGCTTGCTGGCGGTCGGTTTGTGCGCCGTTGCCGCTTTGCTGTCATGGGCCGCGGCGGCATGCGTTGTCTGGCGTGCAGGCTGATGGCTCGCCGCTGACGGTTTGTTGGTTACCTGGCGCGGGGTTTCACCACCGGGTGCCACCGTTGCAGCACCGGTAGGCAGAGACGAACCGCCCTGCCCGGCCTGCGCCGCTGCATCGACCTGACCCTGCTGATTGCTCAGCGCGTTGTTCAGATCGCCAGGCAATTCGACACGCTGCTGGTTGGCAGGCGTCTGCATCTGCGGCGCATCGGTTGGCGTTGGGGAGATAGGTGGCACGCTGACGTCCTGCGGTGCAGCAGGCTGGCCCGCGGCTGACGCACTGTTCTCCGTCGTGGCCGGCTGACCGGATTGCCCGCTCATGGAAGAGGAGCCAGACAGATCGATATTTTTCTCGCCGCCGCCGCTGCCGCCGCTGGTGGCCGGAGCCGCAGGCTGCTGCGCACTCTTCTCACTGCCGCTGTCCGGTGATTTCAGCGCCGAGCCGATGCCCAGCACTAACAGCAGCAGCACCAGGATCCCGATGCCCATCATCATATGCTGGCGGGAAACTGGCACTTTAGTCGCAGAAGACGCTTTGCGCGGCCGCGTAGGGCGGCGGTCGCTGGTGTCAGGTTTTAACTCGTCTTCCGGTTTAAACTCGTCCATTTAACCTCCTCCCATAGAGCGGCGTTGCCGTCCAAACCCTGTGGACGGTGATACATCTGTCAGTGTTGCCAGTGGCTGGCTTGCACATTGTTATCAGGACTTTTGGCAATCCTGAATGGATGCCAGCACCATATCATGTGGCACACCGCTACGCACTTCGGCTTTGCCGATTGCCAGTGGCAGTACCAGGCGCAGTTTTCCAGCCAGCACCTTTTTATCGCGCATCATGTGCGGCAGATAATCTTCCGCCGCCATGCTTTCTGGTCCGTTCACCGGTAAACCGGCACGCTGCAGCAGCGCGATAATACGGTCGGTATCCTGTGAGCTGAACTGCCCAAGACGCTCGGCGTTGCGTGCTGCCATCACCATCCCGGCGGCAACCGCTTCACCGTGCAGCCAGTTACCGTAGCCCATGTGTGCTTCAATCGCATGGCCGTAAGTATGGCCAAGATTAAGCAGCGCACGCAGACCCTGTTCATGTTCATCGGCAGCCACGACTTCGGCTTTCAGTTCGCAGCAGCGGCGAATACAGTACGCCATCGCTGCGCCGTCCAGCGCCAGCAGAGCATCAAGATTCTGCTCCAGCCAGTTGAAGAACTCACCGTCAAGAATAATGCCGTATTTGATCACTTCCGCCAGGCCTGAAGAGAGTTCGCGTGCAGGCAGCGTATTGAGGCAGTCGAGATCGACCACCACCGACGCTGGCTGATAAAACGCGCCAATCATATTTTTGCCGAGCGGATGGTTGACGGCAGTTTTGCCACCAACGGAAGAGTCGACCTGCGACAGCAGCGTAGTGGGCACCTGAATAAAGCGTACGCCACGCTGGTAGCTGGCCGCGGCAAAGCCGGTTAAATCGCCGATCACACCGCCACCTAAAGCAATCAGGGTGGTATCACGGCCGTGTGGCTTTGCCAGAAGTGCAGTAAATACCTGGTCCATTACCGCCAGCGTCTTAAACTGCTCGCCGTCCGGTAAAATCACCTGGTCTACCACCACGCCCACGCTTTCGAGGCGGGAACGCAGCGCGTCAAGATAGAGAGGAGCCAGCGTCTGGTTGGTCACCAGCATGGCCTGATCGCCCGCTTTAAGCGGCCAAAAAGAAGCCGGATCTGCAAACAACCCGGCGGCGATAGTAATGGGGTAACTGCGCTCCCCAAGAGTTACGGTAATCCTCTCCATGACGCTGTATCACCTTTTTTGCTGCGCCCACGCGGGGCCATCAGAGCGTTACTCAGCTCTTTTCCAACATATTGATAATCTGATTAGCGACCACTTTCGCACTCTGATCGTCAGTGCGAATGGTGACGTCGGCAATCTCTTCATACATCGGATTGCGTTCATCAGCTAATGCTTCCAGCACTTCGCGTGGTGGAGAATCCACCTGCAGCAGCGGACGTTTTTTGTCGCGCTGGGTACGTGCCAGTTGCTTTTCGATAGTCGTTTCAAGATACACCACTACGCCACGGGCGGAGAGACGATTGCGCGTTTCGCGCGACTTGACGGAACCGCCACCAGTCGCCAGCACAATGCCCTGCTTTTCAGTGAGTTCATTGATGATTTTTTCTTCGCGATCGCGGAAGCCTTCTTCGCCTTCGACGTCAAAAACCCAGCCCACATCCGCTCCGGTACGTCGCTCAATTTCTTGATCGGAATCGAAAAATTCCATATTGAGTTGTTGAGCTAACTGACGCCCAATAGTGCTTTTGCCGGCACCCATAGGCCCAACCAGAAAGATATTGCGTTTCTCTGCCATTTTTTCGGTATTACTAAGACAATTCGTTGATGATACCCCGCCTTAAACCAGGCAGGACATGAACTGAAACCTCATGAGCGATAGTGCGAGAGTCAGACTAAAAATTATCTCAACACTGAAGGTGTTTTGGCAACCGATTAAATTTACCTTGCCCATTGCACGCAATATTTTGGCGCGTTTCAGTCCGCTTCATTTATCAGCCGGATGTGGTTGCATCGGCTACGCCGCTTGCGCACGATAAAAAACGGTTAAAAAGCATTCGCTGCTGTGGGCACCTGGCCCATAATTCAAAATCGCTAAACCTTGTAAGCTAATTCCGCCCTTGCGTCAAACGCAACTGTGACCAATTCGGGAAAAAACATGCAGGTTCTGTCGTTTGCCGCCAAAAGCGCATTAGTCACTACGCACTAATCTCGGCGTGATAAAGATCACCAGTTCGCGCCTTTTTTGCTCACGCACGTCATGGCGAAAAAGGCCTCCGAGCAGCGGAATATCGCCAAGTACCGGCACTTTACTGCGCCCTGTCGCGCTCTGCTGCTGGAATATGCCGCCCAGCGCCAGCGTCTGACCATCCTTCAGGATCACCTGCGTGTCGATCTCCTGTTTATCGATGGTGAGTACTTCATTAACGCCGCTGCGCATGTTGCGCCCCGGCATATTTTGCGAAATGTGCAGTTTCAGCAAAATCCGACCATTGGCCTGCACCACCGGCGTCACTTCCATTCCCAGCATCGCTTCTTTAAATTCCATGGTGGTAGAGCCGCTGTTGCCGGTCGCCACCTCATAGGGGATCTCCGTGCCCTGCTTAATGCTGGCCGTCTGCTGATGCGAAGTAAATAAGCGCGGGCTGGCAATAATATCCGCCTGATGTTCACTCTCCAGCGCACTCAGCTCAAGATCCAGCAGGCGACCGTCGAGCCTGGCCAGCGTGAAGCCCACGCGCCCGGCCGGATGAGGCACCCCGAGATCGACCCGCAGCTGGCTGGTGCGCAGCGCGTTCGCTACCTGCTCTTCTCCGCTCAGCCCCCAGTTCACGCCCAGCTCGCGCAGGTTCTCTTCGCTGATGGTGACAATCTGCGCCGCCAGCTCAATCTGCTCTAGCGGCACATCCAGCTGGCGCACCCAGCGTTCAGCCTCTTGCAGTGCGCGATCGGTATCGCGCAGCAGCAGGCTGTTGGTGCGGCTATCCAGCGTAATGCTGCCGCGCGCCGTCATCAGCCGGGCGCGCTCATTTTGCAGGCTGGCGTTGACCGCTGCCGCATCCGCGTGCTGCAACGTCAGCGTCAGGTTGTGCAGCGGCAGATTTTGCTGTTGTTCCTCACGGCGGGCATCGGCTTTGCGCTGCTCCTCCTGCTGCCAGCTTTCGGGATACACCAGCAGCACGTTGCCCTGCTGCTGCGTGGTCAGCCGCCCCATTTTCATCACCAGAGAGAGCGCCTGCTGCCACGGCACCCCTTGCAACCGCAGCGAGAGGTTGCCCTCCACGCCGGGGGCCACCACCAGATTCAGCTGCTGATAGTCCGCCAGCGCCTGTAACACCTGGCCGATGGGCGCGTCATCGAACGCCAGTGACAGCGGCGCCTGCGCCAGTGAGAGCGGGCTGATCAGCACCAGCCAGAGGAAGAGCATCCTGTGCATTTTGTTGTCCTTTTAACGTCAGCTTTATGACGGGCGGGCAATCCTGTGAGGGGGAAAGCGAGGCGCTGAGCCAGTCGATAGCGGCAAGCTGCCACGCGGTCGCTGGCAGCGCGTCGCCGATCTGGCCGTGCAGCGTGCTGCCCTGCGGTGAACGCAGCCAGGCGTGGTAGTGGCCCGGTCGGCCAACGATGCCGAGCAGACGCCAGCCCGCGGGCGCATCACCGGTCGCTGGCTGGCAGCGGCTCTCCTGCAAAAAGAAAGGGTCGCGCGCGTGGCTGCCGCACGCCAGCAGTAACAGCAGCAGCGCTAGCTTAGGAAGCATCGTTTAGCTCCAGCACCAGATGCAGCTGCGCCCCCGCCCGCTTCAGGCGAAAGCGGGGTATTTCTACGCTCGGTTGCAGGGTGGTGAGATAGCCCAGCAGAGCGCCAAACTGCGCCCAGCTTAGCGTCAGGGCCAGCTCTCCGCCGTGCGCCGTGGGGTGCCAGTGCTCAAGCACCGCCCCGCTGTGCGCCAGCAGCCTGGGGAGTGAAAAGAGATGCGCCTTAGCGGGTTCGCTCTGCTGCTGGAGTTGGGCAATCTGCTGCTGCACTGTGCGCAACGCGGGTTGCAAACGCAGCGCGGAGATCTGACTGGAGTAACGCCGCGCCTGCAGACGCTGCTGCTGCTCCAGCGTCTGCTGCTGCCGCTGCGCCGGATGCAGCCAGCACAGCCACAGCAGGCCTGCCAGCAGCAGTGCCGCGAGCGTAAAGCTCACCACCCGCAGCCAGGGCTCGGCCTGCAGCCAGCCGGTCAGCCAGCGGTTAGTCATCCGCGCGTTCCTTCGCGCCAGGAAGCTGCGCCTGCAGGGTGAATTCCAGTGCACGTTCGCGGCTACGCTGTATCTGCCCCAGCGTCACCTGGCGAAAGATCGGCATATTCTCCAGCTGCTGGCGCAGCTGATGCAGGCTTTCGATGCGGCGACCGAAGCCGTTAATCTCAAGGCTATGCTCGCCTTTCACCATCTGCTGCAGCCAGAGATCGGCAGGGAATGCCGCGCCGAGCGCATTGGCAAACTGCTGCCAGCGCGCCAGCCGCTGCAGACGCTGCTGCCGCTCAGCCTGCCGACTTTGTAGCAGGGCAAGCTGCTGCTGTGCCGCCACGCTGCGGGCCTTCAGCTGCGTGGCCAGATTAAGCCCGGTTCGCCCTATCGCCAGCCCCTCCATCTGCTGCTGGTTGAGGCGGCGCTGCGCCACTCCGCCCAGCAGTAACCCCACCAGCATCAGCACGGCCCCCAGGGCCAGCAGGCCCCACAACCGCTTGCGCTGTCGCAGCGCCGCCTGTCGCCACGGCAGCAGATTTACCCATACCATCAGCGATCCTCCGGGCGCAGCGCCAGCCCGGTCGCCAGAGCAAACGCGCCTTCACACGCCGGCATCGGGGGCTGATAGCTCTGCAGCACGCTTAAAGGGGTAAGTAGCTGAGTGCCGGGCGGGCAGCTCTCCGCCAGCGCCGAGCTGTACCACAGCGTGCTGCTCTCCTGCAGATAACGCTGCTGCAGGATGGCGAAGTCCGGGGCATCGTCCAGCGGGCACCAGCCCCAGGGCTGCTCGCGATGCTGCGGTGCGAACCACAGCCAGTGGTCGCTGAGGCGATGTACCAGCGCGGCGGCAGGATCGAGCCGTAAATTGTCCGCCAGGGCGAACAGGGCGGCCGGGGTCAGCTCCAGCACCTGCGGAGTCAGGCCCGCCAGCTGCAGGCAGTTTTGCCAGCTGTGCAGCGCCTCCTGGCGCGCCGCCGTCAGGTAGACAGGCGCATCGGTTCCCCACCCGCGGCGGTAATCGAGCGCCAGCGCCTCCGGTGCAATTGGGAAAAATCGCCTCGCCGCCGCCGTGATGTAGCTGCTACGCTCTGGCTCGCGTAATTGCGTGGTGGGAAGAGCCAGCTGGCGCTGCATCACCAGCTGTGGCGGGAAACCGACGCGCAGTGAGATACGGGAAGGGAGCTGCCTGCGCCAGCGCTGCAGCAGTGCGACCAGAATGTCCTGCCGTTGCACCAGGCCATGACTTAACGTATCTTGCGGCAACGTATGCTGCCACCAGTGGCGCAGCTGCCAGCCGTTTCGACGGCGCTGGATGCCGAGGGCGCACAACTGCCCGTTTTGAATATCCAACCCAACTTGCCATGTCTGAAAAGCCATTGACGCGATCTCCTTATCGTCAGTTACAAAAGGACGTATCCAAGGTACTGGCTTGCCTTTATACTACCGCGCGATTGTTTATAAACTGCCCAATCGACTTTAAATGGGAAATATCAGGTGAAGTTCGTAAAGTATTTATTGATCCTTGCAGTGTGTTGCATTTTGCTGGGAGCAGGCTCGATCTATGGTTTATACAAATATATAGAGCCGCAGCTGCCCGATGTCGCCACGCTGAAAGATGTGCGTCTGCAGACGCCTATGCAGGTTTACAGTGCCGATAACGAGCTTATCGCGCAGTACGGTGAGAAACGCCGTATTCCCCTGACCCTGCAGGAAATCCCGCCGCAGATGGTGAAAGCCTTCATCGCGACCGAAGATAGCCGCTTCTACGAGCATCACGGCGTCGATCCGATCGGCATCTTCCGTGCCGCCAGTATTGCACTGGTTTCCGGCCATGCTTCGCAGGGTGCCAGTACCATCACTCAGCAGCTGGCGCGTAACTTCTTCCTCAGCCCCGAACGCACGCTGATGCGTAAGATCAAGGAGGCTTTCCTCGCCATCCGCATTGAGCAGATGATGAGTAAAGACGAGATCCTTGAGCTGTATCTGAACAAAATCTACCTCGGCTATCGCGCTTACGGCGTGGGGGCTGCAGCCCAGGTTTACTTTGGTAAGAATGTTGATCAGCTGTCGTTGAGTGAAATGGCGATGATCGCCGGCCTGCCTAAAGCGCCGTCGACCTTTAACCCACTTTACTCGCACGATCGTGCCGTACAGCGCCGCAACACCGTGCTGGCGCGCATGCTTGACCAGCATTACATCAGCCAGGCGCAGTACACAGAAGCGCGCAACACGCCGCTGGTGGCGAACTATCACGCGCCGGAAATCGCTTTCTCCGCACCGTACCTGACCGAAATGGTGCGCCAGGAGATGATTAAACGTTATGGCGAAAACGCCTATAACGACGGCTACAAGGTTTACACCACCGTGACCCGCAAGCTGCAGCTGGCGGCGCAGGACTCGGTGCAGGACAACGTCATTGCCTATGATATGCGCCACGGCTATCGCGGCCCGTCCAGCGAACTGTGGAAAGCCGGCCAGCCAGCGTGGGATCACGCTCAAATCCTGAAAACGCTGAAAGCGCTGCCGGTTTACGGCCCGCTGTTCCCGGCGGTAGTGACCGCCAGCAGCAGTGATGAAGCTACCGTGGCGATGCGTGACGGCAGCAACATCGCGCTCAATCTGGCTGCGGTGCGCTGGGCGCGTCCATACAAGTCCGACACCTTACAGGGCGCCACTCCGCGCTCGGTTAGCCAGGTACTGCAGCCGGGCCAGCAGATCTGGGTACGCAAGGTCGACAACGACTGGCAGCTGGCTCAGGTGCCGGACGTCAACTCTTCGCTGGTATCGCTCGACCCGCATGACGGCGCAGTACGCGCGCTGGTTGGCGGTTTCGACTTCAATCTGAGCAAGTTCAACCGCGCAACCCAGGCGCTGCGCCAGGTCGGTTCAAATATCAAACCGTTCCTCTACACCGCCGCCATGGATCGTGGCCTGACGCTGGCGTCGATCCTCAACGATGTGCCGATTTCCCGCTGGGATGCCGGTGCCGGTGCCGACTGGCGCCCAAAAAACTCGCCTAATAGCTATGCCGGCCCGATTCGCCTGCGTCAGGGGCTGGGTGAGTCGAAGAACGTGGTGATGGTGCGCGCCATGCGCGCCATGGGCGTCGACTACGCCGCGGAATATTTACAGCGCTTTGGCTTCCCGGCTCAGAACATCGTGCACACCGAATCGCTGGCGCTCGGCTCGGCGGCCTTTACGCCGCTGCAGATGGTGCGCGGGTACTCGGTGATGGCTAACGGCGGCTTCCTGGTAGACCCGTACTTTATTACCCGCATCGAGGATGAAGAGGGGAATAAAGTCTTTGAAGCGAAGCCAAAAGTGGCCTGCCCGGAGTGCAATTTGCCGGTGATCTACGGCGAAACCAAAAAAGCGGTGGCGCTGAGTGAAGACAGCGTGGAAAACGTCGCAGTTTCGCAGGAAGGCACTAACCCTGTCGTGCCGAAACCGGAGCTGGAGCAGGTTCCTCAGCATAAGCAGGACGAACAGCCGGAGTATGCGCCGCACGTGATTAACACGCCGCTGTCGTTCCTGATCAAGAGCGCGATGAACTCCAACATCTTCGGCGAACCGGGCTGGATGGGTACCGGGTGGCGCGCCGGGCGTGACCTTAAGCGTAATGATATCGGCGGTAAAACCGGTACCACTAACAGCTCGAAGGATGCCTGGTTCTCCGGATACGGTCCTGGGGTGGTGACATCCGTGTGGATCGGCTTTGACGATCACCGCCGCGATCTGGGGCGCACCACGGCTTCCGGAGCGATTAAAGATCAGATCTCCGGCTATGAAGGCGGCGCCAAGAGCGCACAGCCAGCCTGGGATGATTACATGAAAGCGGCGCTGGACGGCGTTCCGCTGCAGCCGCTGACGCCGCCGGAAGGGGTGGTGACGGTGAAGATTGACCGCAGCACCGGCAAGCTGGCGAACGGCGGCGGCAATACCCGCGACGAATACTTTATCAACGGCACCCAGCCGACGGAGTATTCAGTGCATGACGTCGGCACCACGCTGATGGATAACGGCGAAAGCCACGAGCTGTTCTGATACAAAAATGCCGGGCAATCGCCCGGCATTTTTTTTAATACGTTACCCTGCCCTGCTTCACCAGCCACTCGCGCACCAGGAACAGCGCGCTGACGTTGCGCGCCTCGCGGAAATCCGGCTCCTCCAGCAGCGCCAGCAGATTGTTCAGCGGCCAGCGCATCTGCGGCAGCGGTTCAGGCTCGTCACCCTCCAGCTTTTCCGGATAAAGCCCTTCCGCCACCACGATATTCATCTGACTGGAGAAATAAGACGGCGCCATGGTCAGTTTACCCAGCTGCTCCAGCTGATGCGCGCCAAAGCCCGCCTCCTCTTTCAGCTCGCGGTTAGCAGCGTCAAAGGGTGTTTCACCCGGGTCGATCAACCCTTTCGGGAAGCCCAGTTCGTAGCTCTCCAGCCCGACCGCGTACTCCTGGATCAGGATCAGATGATCATCAATGATCGGCACGATGAGCACCGCTTCCCGGCCTGAAGATCGCATGCGCTCATAGACCCGGCGCTGGCCGTTGCTGAACTCAAGGTCGACCGATTCCACCGTGAACAGTTTCGATCGCGCTGCGACCTCAACATTAAGGATGGCAGGTTTTTGTAATTGTCTGGTCATAAGGGCCCCAGCGAAAAGCCAAAAAGTGAGCGTCATCCACCCGGCGAATTCAGGTGCTGACCGTGTTATTGTCCATTGTGCGGTAGCCGCCGCAGGAAACCAATCATCGCATGAATCATTTTACTTATTTATAACAAATCATTGTAAACATGAGAAAAATCTTTTAAAGAATGTCAATTATCAGACTAATAAATAGGAATATGCCGATACTTAAGTGGCCAAATGCCTGGTAACATCTACATCGGCCATGGTATACAATTATTCTAATTTTATGATTTTTAGCGCTATTTTTAATCACACAGCTGACAGCCAGCACTGTTTAAACTCGCCACAATTGGGTTAGATATGACACAGTCTTACGCGAGAACGTCGACAGGAGCATTGTGGCAGGAATGAGGGAAGCATGAGCACAATAGTCATCATATTGGCTGTAATGCTGGCCTGCTCGGTAACGGCAGGTTGTTTCTTTTGGTACGCTATGCGGCATCGCCCGCCGTTGGCGAAACCACTGCCATTCATAAGTCCCCCCTATCGCAAGCTGAGCAACGAAGAGCGCGCGGCGGTTGAACGCTACGTGGCGCAGTTGGGCAGCCAAAATCAGACTCTGCCCAGCGGAGCCAGCAGTTCGCCCGATCAGCTGGTGCTCACCTCGCAAAGCAACAATGTCTACCCCGTCACCCGCTCGATTACCCGCTACGGCCTCTCTACCGATGAACCCCACAAATGGCGCTACTACCTTGATGCCGTCGAAGTGCATTTGCCGCCGCTGTGGGAACAACATATCGCGGAAGAGAACTATGTTGAGCTGATCAAAACGCAAACCATTCCGTTGGTGATCTCACTCAATGGTCACTCGCTGACGCAGTACAGCTGGGAAGCGCCCGCGCTGACGCCAATGGTGCGCGCCACCGGGCAGAATGCCTCTATCCGTAAGGAAGAGGGCGAAAATATTGAGCTGCTAAGCGTGCGCAAAGAGAGTGCAGAAGAGTACGCGCTGAGCCGACCTGACGGCACGCGTGAAGCGGTCGCTATCTGTATCGCGCTGCTGCTGTTCTTTATCAGCCTGGTCGGGCCGATAGTGTTGATGCCCTGGCTGATGCTGGCGGGCGTTGCCATCATCGCGGTCAGTGCCTGGTTTATCTATCGCCGCCCAGGCGAAAATGATCTGCGCGAAATTCACTGCCTGCGCGGCGCGCCGAAGCGCTGGGGACTGTTTGGCGAATCTAATCAGGGGCAGGCCAGCAATATCTCGCTCGGCATTATCGACTTAATCTACCCGCCGCACTGGCAACCCTATGTCGCCCAGGACCTTGGCCAGACCACCGAAATTGATATCTACCTCAACCGTCAGGTGGTGCGCCAGGGGCGCTTCCTCTCGCTACAGGATGAGGTGCGCAACTTCCCTGTCCAGCGCTGGCGTAAAAACGTCGTGCTGGCGGTGGGTTCGCTGATCCTGCTGGCGCTGCTGATAAGCTGGATCCCGCTCAGCATGCCGCTGAAACTTAGCCTGGCGTGGATCAAAGGCACGGAAAGTTTGCAGGTTACCCAGGTCAGCGAGTTGGAAAAAGCCCCGCTGCACGTCGGTGACAGCCTGAAGGTAAACGGCAGCGGAATGTGTTCGATCCCGGCGACCTACCAGGGCAACCGTAGCTATGCGTTTATGCCGTTCGACTGTTCGGCCATGTACTGGAACAATGCGGAACCGCTGCCGCTGCCGCAGTCCGATATTATCGATAAGGCAACGGCGCTGCTGGACACCACCAGCATGCAGCTGCACCCGCAGTCCAGTACCGACCCGAAACTTAACCCGCAGCTGGCGACCGCCATTCAGAAGTCGGGCATGATCCTGCTGGATGACTTCTCCGATATCGTGCAGAAAACCCAGGATCTGTGCAGCCAGGAGCAGGACTGTGTGCGCCTGAAAAATGCGCTGGTCAACCTGGGGAACGCGAAAGACTGGCAAACGCTGGTGCACCGCGCTAACTCCGGCGCGCTGAACGGCATGAACGTGCTGCTGCGCCCGGTCAGTGCAGAAGCGCTGGAAAATCTGGTCAATACCGCCACCTCTTCCTTCTTCTACCGCGAAACGCGCCGTGCGGCAGAAGCGCTGAACAGCCCTCCCCCGGGTGGCTTCCTGATCCTCAGCGATGAGGGCCGTCAGTTCGTCAATCAGCCAGCACCGGCGGTCTCACTGTTTGATTACAACGCGCCGGACCAGTGGCCGGAACTGCAGCGGCTCTCCGGCATGCTGCTGCACACTCCGTTTAGCGCCAGCGGCATTATTACCAGCATCACCACCGATGCCAACGGCACGCGCCACATCGCTCTGCACAGTGAACCGGATAGCCTCACCCTGTGGCGCTATCTTGCCAGCAGTCTGTTACTGCTGGTGCTGGCGCTGAGCCTGGTGATTAACAGCCTGCTGGCGCTGCGCCGCATGCATCGCCACCGCGTGCGCCTGATGGAAATTCATCAGTATTATGAGAAGTGCTTTAACCACTCGCTCAGCGACATCCAGACCGTGCGGCCGATGTTCTGAGCATCGCCGCATCTGTGCTATTTTTAAGGCTGAGACTCTCCGCTTTACCTGCCTGAACACGTTGCGCGTGAGTATCCGCCGCAGCGCGCCTTGATTTATGGCGTTAGCCCCATATATAAGGTGAATCCAAAAAGGAACCCAGCGATGAAAGAGAAACCCACAGAAGGGGTGCGGCTTGATAAATGGCTCTGGGCCGCCCGCTTTTATAAAACCCGTGCTGCGGCACGCGAGATGATTGAAGGCGGCAAGGTGCATTACAACGGCCAGCGCAGTAAACCCAGCAAGCTGGTTGAAGTCGATGCTGAGCTGGTGCTGCGCCAGGGTAATGACCAGCGCACCGTGGTGATCGAAGGCATCAGTGATAAGCGCGGTCCGGCAGCGATTGCCCAGCAGCTGTATCGCGAGACGGCAGAAAGTATTGAAAAACGGGAAAAGGTCGCGCAGGCACGCAAAATGAATGCGCTCAGTATGCCGCACCCGGACCGACGCCCGGATAAAAAGGAGCGTCGCGACCTGATGAAATTTAAAAATTCTGGCGACGAATAACGCGCCATTAAAGAGAGAAAAACTTATGTCCCAGCAAGACCAGATGCACCGCTTCCTGTTTGAAAATCACGCCGTGCGTGGCGAACTGGTAGGTATTTCCCAGACCTGGCGCGAGATTATCGACGGCCACGACTACCCACAGCCGGTGCAGCAGGTGCTTGGCGAACTGCTGGTAGCGACCAGCCTGCTGACCGCCACCCTGAAGTTTGACGGCGACATCACGGTCCAGCTGCAGGGTGATGGCGCACTGAATATGGCGGTTATTAACGGTAATAATCAGCAGGAGATGCGCGGCGTGGCCCGTATGCAGGGCGAGATTGCTGACGGCAGCAGCCTGAAAGAGATGGTCGGTAACGGCTACCTGGTGATCACCATCTCGCCAAAAGAGGGTGAGCGCTATCAGGGCGTGGTTGGGCTGGAAGGCGAAACGCTGGCAGAGTGTCTTGAGGACTACTTCATGCGCTCTGAGCAGCTGCCAACCCGTCTGTTTATCCGCACCGGCGAAAGTGAAGGCAAAGCGGGCGCAGGCGGCATTCTGCTGCAGGTGCTGCCCGCGCAGGATGCCAGCCTGGATGAGTTCAACCATCTGGCGACGCTGACAGAAACCATCAAGACCGAAGAGCTGCTGGACCTGCCGGCGAACGAGGTGCTGTGGCGCCTGTTCCACGAGGAAGAAGTCACGCTGTTCGAGCCGCAAAACGTCTGCTTTAAATGCACCTGCTCGCGCGAGCGCTGTGGTGATGTGCTGAGCACGCTGCCGCCGGAAGAAGTGGATCAGATCCTGCAGGAAGACGGTGAGATCGACATGCACTGTGACTACTGCGGCAACCACTACGTCTTTGACAGCGTAGACATCGCGGCCATCCGTAATGATTCAGCTGCCGGTGACCAACAGGTTCACTGATCCCTTCGGGCCAGGTCTTCCTGGCCCTGCACTCTCCTGCTGTGCATAACAAACTTCTCGTAGCAAAAAAATGCGATACTTTCTATCGCCAATATGCCGAGTTTTCAACCATTTCATGCGCAATTCCACGATATTTATCACTGGCTTATCGCACTTACTTTAGTTAATAAATGAAACAAATCACGCCGCTTTACAGCGAATCGCGTGTCGCCTCTCATTTCTTCCTTTTGCCTCTTTCTCTGTCGTCTGACAGGTGTAAACTGCGCGCGATCGTCACGGTGCCAGCCGCCCGAATGTGCCAGGCATTACGGCAAAATCGTCGAAACACCCCTACATCTGCAGCAGTACAAAAAACCGACAAAGGAGCAGTAACATGCGCGCTAACGACCTGACCAAGCAGGACCTCGTTGCTTATGGCATCACTGATACGGTTGAGGTAGTTCATAACCCCGATTATGACACGCTGTTTAAGGAAGAAACCCAGCCCGGTTTACAGGGTTTTGAACGCGGAATAGTGACCCAATCAGGCGCGGTTGCCGTCGATACCGGTATTTTTACCGGCCGCTCGCCAAAAGATAAATATATCGTGCGCGATGACGTCACGCGCGACACGCTGTGGTGGAATGACCAGGGTAAAGGCAAGAATGACAATCAGCCGCTGTCGCAGGAGAACTGGCAGTCGCTGAAAAACCTCGTCACCACCCAGCTCTCTGGTAAGCGCTTATTTGTGGTCGATACCTGGTGCGGCGCCAACCCGGACAGCCGCCTGAGCGTGCGCTTTATTACCGAAGTCGCCTGGCAGGCCCACTTCGTCAAAAACATGTTTATCCGCCCGGATGCGCAGGGTCTGGCTGACTTTAAGCCTGACTTTGTGGTGATGAACGGGGCGAAATGCACCAACCCGGACTGGCAGGCTCAGGGGCTGCATTCAGAGAACTTTGTGGCGTTTAACCTGACGGAGAAAATCCAGCTGATTGGCGGTACCTGGTACGGCGGCGAGATGAAAAAGGGGCTGTTCGCCATCATGAACTACCTGCTGCCGCTTAAGGGCATTGCCGCGATGCACTGTTCGGCCAACGTCGGTGAAAAAGGCGATGTGGCGGTGTTCTTTGGCCTGTCCGGCACTGGCAAAACCACCCTGTCGACCGACCCGCAGCGCCAGCTGATTGGTGATGACGAGCATGGCTGGGACGACGACGGCGTGTTTAACTTTGAAGGCGGCTGCTACGCCAAAACCATCAAACTGTCCGAGCAGGCTGAACCCGAGATCTATCACGCTATCCGCCGCGACGCGCTGCTGGAAAATGTGGTGGTGCGCGCCGATGGAACGGTGGATTACGACGACGGCAGCAAAACCGAAAACACCCGCGTTTCCTACCCGCTCTACCACATCGACAACATTGTTAAACCGGTATCAAAAGCAGGCCATGCGAAGAAAGTGATCTTCCTGACCGCCGATGCCTTTGGCGTGCTGCCGCCGGTGTCGCGCCTGACGCCAGAACAGACGCAGTATCACTTCCTGTCCGGCTTTACCGCCAAACTGGCGGGCACCGAGCGCGGCGTAACCGAGCCCACCCCAACCTTCTCCGCCTGCTTTGGCGCCGCGTTCCTGACGCTGCACCCTACCCGGTACGCTGAAGTGCTGGTGAAGCGCATGCAGGCCGCGGGAGCGGAAGCCTGGCTGGTGAATACCGGCTGGAACGGCAGCGGCAAGCGCATCTCGCTGAAGGATACCCGCGCCATCATCAACGCGATCCTCAGCGGTGAAATCGCCGATTCGGAGACGGCAACGTTGCCGATTTTCAACCTTGAGATACCGCTGGCGCTGCCGGGCGTCGACAGCCACCTGCTCGATCCGCGCAACACCTACGCCAGCACCGCCGACTGGGAAGTGAAAGCCCGCGACCTGGCGCAGCGCTTTATCACCAACTTCGATAAGTTCACCGACACGCATGCCGGTGAGGCGCTGGTGAAGGCCGGACCTGCTCTCTGAAAATAATCACGGGGCGACCGAAAAAGAGGTCTGCCCCTACAACTGCAAGAATGCCGTAGGGGTCGACCCCTGAGGTATTCCCAGAAATGACATCCCTCGCTAAACGTCCGCTAACCGGTCTGAGCTCAGTCTGAGCACGCCGGAACGGCAAAAGACGCTCCCTGCGGGCCTCGGCACGCGGCATCCCTGCCGCGTGACGTCCGGCTTACCTCAGGCCAAGCTCATCCCCCACTCGCATCGTGCTCGCTGTGGGTTTCAAACCGCGACGCTGCGGCTTTGGGTGCAAGGAGGGAGGGCTGATTGCAGCAGGCCCACGGCCAGGGATGGCCGTGAGCCAGGCTACAGGGATGTATTCATGCCGGTGCGGAAAGCAGCCCTCCCTCCTGAAACCTGTCACCTCTCATACCGCGATAAAATCCAGATCAATTTTTGTGGGGATCCCTCATGGGTCGACCCTTTTTTCCGGTCGACCCATTTTGGCTTAAACCCAGCAGCCTTCTATCGCACATTACTCATTGTCCGACCTGACAAACTGCTAAAATAGGATCCCGACTTGGCTCTGGAAACACAGTGACGTGAAACGCCTGCTGCACCACACGCTTTATCTGTTTAACCCCGTTCACCTGCTGGCCTGCCTGGTGACGATAAATGGCTATCTTTTTCTGCACCCTTCCCTGCACCACGCATGGCACTCCGTGCCCGGTGTGATTGACGGTTTTACCACCTGGAAAAATGCCCTGCTGGTGTTTGGCCTGCTGGAGATCCCGCGCTTTATGCTCGGCCTGAGCCTGATGATTATCGGCTGTGGTTTACTGCTGCGCGCGCGCATCGCCTGGGCTTTCTCACTGCTGCTGCTGCTGGCGATGATGCTGTTTGAACTTAACAACCCGCATACGCGGCACCTGCTGCTGTACGCCACGCTCGGCAACACCCTGCTGCTGCTGTGGTTCTGGCGGCGCTTTCATCATGCCAGCCTGGCCGCAGGCAGCCTGTTTGCCCTGCTCAGCATCACCTCGCTGCTGCTGTATGGCGTACTAGGCTCGCTGTACCTCGGCGAAGAGTTCCGGCCACACATCAGCGATCTCACCATGGCGTTCTACTATTCAATCGTCAGTATGTCGACGGCAGGCTTTGGCGATATCGTGCCGCTCACCCCCCATGCGCGCCTGTTTACCGTCTCCATTATTCTGCTGGGCATCACGGTGTTTGCCACGTCGGTCAGCGTAATTATCGGCCCGGTGCTGGGCGGCAATATGAAAAGAATTATCAAAGGGAGGTTTACCCGCGTGATGCGTAAAAATCATTTTATTATCGCCGGTGCTACGCCGCTGGCGCACAGCGTCTATCTCGGCCTGAAGCAGCGCGGGGAAGCGTTAACGGTGATTGTACCGGAAGGGCTGGCGCACCAGTATCCGCCGGATACTGACCTGGTCATCGGCGATCCTTCCAGCTCGGAAGTGTTAACGGAGGCGGGATCGGCACACGCGAAGTTTATCCTCGCTCTGCGCAACGATGATTCGGAGAATGCGTTTATCGTGCTGGCGGCAAAAGAGGCGGGCGGTAGCGCAACGCGCACCATCTGCCTGGTGAACGACAGTCAGCATCTGCAGAAGATTAAGCGCGTGCAGCCCGATATTGTGATCTCTTTGCAGCTGCTGGGCAGTGAGTTCCTGGTGCGGACGTTAAGCGGGGAGACGATCGACAATGCGAAGATTGCCGAGCTGTTTTTTGGTCACGTTAACACGGATTAACCGGGCGCGGCATGCCACGCCCCTACCCGGTCTCCGATTACGCCACCGGGCCGGGCAGGCTGGCCGGAGGCAGCGGCAGGTAAGCACGAATGCGCAGACCGCCTTTATCGCTCTTGCCGATCTCCAGCGTTCCCTGATGCGCATCGATAATGCGTTGCACAATCGCCAGGCCGAGGCCGGTGCCGCTGGTACTGCGCGCGCTATCGCCGCGCACAAACGGCTGGAACAGATGCTTCAGCTGGTCCGGCTCAATGCCCGGGCCGTCATCTTCCACCTGGAACCAACCGCGCTGCAACTCGCGTCCGGAGCTGACTTTAATCCAACCGTTACCGTAACGGGCAGCGTTAACCACCATATTCGCCACGGCACGTTTGATGGCCAGCGGGTTGATATCCAGCATCAGCTCGGCGGACATCACCGCATTTTCAATTTCACGCTCGTAGCCGCTCTCTGCGGCCACCACTTCGCCCAGCACGCTGTTGAGGTCGGCACGCTCAAACTGCATCTCCTGGCCGGTGCGCAGATAGTCGATAAACTGTTCGATAATCGCATTACACTCTTCGATATCTTTGTTAATCGACTCCGCAAGGTAGCCGTCCTGCTCCGACATCATCTCGGTCGCCAGAACGGATACGCGTCAGCGGCGTGCGCAGATCGTGACTGACCCCGGCCATCAGCAGGGTACGGTCATCGGCCAGCTGCTTAACGCCGGAAGCCATCTGGTTAAAAGCCCGGGTAACTGAACGCACCTCGGACGCGCCATACTCGCGCAGCGGCGGCGGAATAATCCCTTTACCCACCTGCAGCGCAGCATGCTCCAGCTCCACAAGGGGTCGGTTCTGGATGCGGATAAACAGCCACGCACCGCCAATCGCCAGCAGCATGATCGCCAGCGTGTAGCGGAACAGCGGCGAGAAATCGCCCTGATGGATTTCAGTCAGCGGCACGCGCACCCAGATATCGGGCGACAGCCAGGTTTTCAGCCAGACCACCGGTGAGTTTTTATTCACCTCGACGCGCACATCGGTCGGGCCACCGAGCTGCTGCGCCATCTGCTGGCTGAGGAATTCGTAGTGTTGCGCCCAGCGTAATCCGCTCTCTTCCGCCGCCGCATTGGTATACAGCGAAATGCCCAACTCGCGGTATATCTCACGGCGAAATGCCGGCGGCACTTCCAGCTGCGTGCCATCTTCCAGCTGCAGCCGGTCGGTCATCAACATGCGCACTTCATACGCCAGCACTTTGTTAAACTGCTGCAGGCTGGGCAGTATGGCAAAGTTAAGCACCACCAGATAGGTCGTTACCAGGCTGACAAACAGCAAGGTAACGATCAACAGTAGCGTGCGGGCAAATGAACTGCGGGGAGAGAAGCGGAGTCGCCTCATGCCTTACTGCCGTCCGGCACGAAGACATAACCCAGGCCCCAGACGGTCTGGATGTAGCGCGGATGGGCCGGATCTTCTTCCACCATGCGGCGCAGGCGGGAGATCTGCACGTCGATAGAACGCTCCATCGCACTGTACTCGCGGCCACGCGCCAGGTTCATCAGCTTGTCACGCGACAGCGGTTCACGCGGGTGGCTGACCAGCGCTTTCAGTACCGCAAACTCACCGCTGGTCAGTGGCATAGGCTCATCTTCACGGAACATCTCACGCGTGCCGAGGTTCAGCTTGAACTTACCAAAGGCAATCACCGCCTCTTCCTGCGAAGGGGCGCCCGGCAGCTCATTGGCCTGACGGCGCAGCACGGCACGGATACGCGCCAGCAGCTCACGCGGGTTGAAAGGCTTCGGAATGTAGTCATCCGCGCCGATTTCCAGCCCGACGATACGGTCCACTTCTTCACCTTTCGCGGTCACCATAATGATCGGCATCGGGTTACTCTGGCTGCGCAGACGGCGGCAGATCGACAGGCCATCTTCGCCCGGCAACATCAGGTCCAGCACCATCAGATGGAAGGATTCACGCGTCAGCAGACGGTCCATCTGCTCGGCATTTGCCACGCTACGCACCTGGAAACCCTGTTCGGTCAGATAGCGTTCCAGTAGCGCACGTAAACGCATGTCATCATCGACCACCAGGATTTTGTAATTTTCTTGCATTGAGTGACTCCCAAAGGCGCTATTGCCTGAGCTGGTATTTTCAAAAAAGATGCCTGAATGTAACAGTCAATAATGGTTTATATTGTAGCCGAAATTGTTACAAAGCATATTAAACAGCAGCTTATCTTGAAATTCTGGCAAAAAACCACGGCTGAAGCACAAAGTTCACGCGCGGTATTTGTCAGAACAAACAAGCAGTAACGTTCGGGGATAATTCGCAATGCGTGATTTGCATCCGCACGCCGGGCATCACAAAATAGCGGGCAAACCGCGACGATGATGGCTGAACGATGAAAACAAAACTGATTACCCGTGAAGGCTACAATCTGCTAAAGAAAGAGCTGGATTTTCTCTGGCGCGAAGAGCGCCCGGAAGTGACGAAGAAGGTGACCTGGGCGGCCAGCCTTGGCGACCGCAGTGAAAACGCCGACTATCAGTACAACAAGAAGCGCCTGCGGGAAATTGACCGCCGGGTGCGCTACCTGACCAAGTGCCTGGAGCAGCTGCGCATCGTCGATTACAGTCCGCAGCAGGATGGCAAAGTGTTCTTTGGCGCCTGGGTGGAAGTGGAGAATGACGACGGGGAGATCAAGCGTTTTCGCATCGTCGGCTATGACGAAATTTTTGGCCGTAACGATTACATCTCCATCGACTCACCGATGGCGCGCGCCCTGCTAAAGAAGGAGGTCGGCGATGCCGCCACCGTGCAAACGCCGGTCGGTGAAGCGCTGTGGTACGTCAACGACATCCGCTACGTTAAAGAATCCTAATCCGCACCGCGGCGGCCTGTTTTTACCCAAAATAATTCGAGGTGCAGGAAGGCGGCAAATGAGCGACAAATCGGTCGGGAACCGATTTGAGCAACGCTGGCCGGAGGCTGAGCCTCAGGGATGAGGCTCACTAATCCCGATGAGCTTACATAAGTAAGTGATTCGGGTGAACGAATGTAGCCAACGCGCCTGCGGCTTGAAGTATGAAGGGTAAAGTAGCATTCTGCCGCTGCAATCCGTATAACTGTTGCCAATTTCTTAAGCCATTAAAGTATCCCAATGATGAAAGATTCGCTGAGCCGCCTGATTGCAAGTGAACTGCAGGCCCGAGCTGAACAGGTTGAAGCCGCTGTTCGCCTGCTGGACGAAGGTAATACCGTGCCGTTTATCGCACGTTATCGTAAGGAAGTGACCGGCGGGCTGGACGACACCCAGCTGCGCCAGCTGGAAACCCGCCTTGGCTACCTGCGCGAACTCGCTGACCGCCGCCAGTCCATTCTGAAATCCATCGCCGATCAGGGCAAACTGACCGACGAGCTGGCCGCGGCGATTAACGCCACGCTGAGCAAAACCGAACTCGAAGATCTCTACCTGCCGTATAAACAGAAGCGCCGCACGCGCGGGCAGATCGCCATTGAAGCCGGTCTGGAACCGCTGGCCAACACGCTGTGGCAGGAGCCAAAACACGATCCTGAGCAGCTGGCTGTGGGCTATGTTGACGCCGATAAAGGCGTTGCCGACAGCAAAGCGGCGCTGGATGGCGCGCGCTATATCCTGATGGAGCGCTTTGCCGAAGACGCCAGCCTGCTGGCAAAAGTGCGTGAATACCTGTGGAAAAATGCTCACCTCGTCTCCCGCGTGGTTGACGGCAAGCAGGAAGAAGGCGCGAAATTCCGCGACTACTTTGACCATCACGAAGCCCTGTCCGGCGTGCCTTCCCACCGCGCACTGGCCATGTTCCGTGGCCGCAACGAAGGCATCCTGCAGCTGTCGCTGAATGCCGACCCGCAGTTTGACGAGCCGCCGCGTGAAAGCCACGGCGAACAGATTATTACCGAGCACCTCAACCTGCGTCTCAACAACGCTCCGGCCGATGCCTGGCGTAAAGCCGTGGTGAGCTGGACCTGGCGCATCAAAGTGCTGCTGCACCTCGAAACCGAGCTGATGGGCACGGTGCGCGAGCGGGCGGAAGACGAAGCGATTAACGTGTTTGCCCGCAACCTGCATGACCTGCTGATGGCGGCCCCGGCCGGGATGCGCGCCACTATGGGTCTCGATCCGGGCCTGCGTACCGGCGTGAAAGTAGCGGTAGTGGATGCGACCGGCAAGCTGGTTGCCACCGATACCATCTACCCGCACACCGGGCAGACCGCCAAAGCGGCGGCGACAGTGGCCGCGCTGTGCACCAAACATAACGTTGAGCTGGTGGCCATCGGTAACGGCACCGCCTCACGCGAAACCGAGCGTTTCTACATTGAGGTGCAGAAGCAGTTCCCGCAGGTGAAAGGCGAGAAAGTGATCGTCAGCGAGGCGGGCGCGTCAGTCTATTCCGCCTCTGAACTGGCGGCGCTGGAGTTCCCGGACCTGGACGTTTCGATTCGTGGTGCGGTATCCATTGCCCGCCGTCTGCAGGATCCGCTCTCCGAGCTGGTGAAGATCGACCCTAAATCCATCGGCGTGGGCCAGTACCAGCATGACGTGAGTCAGAGCCAGCTGGCGAAGAAGCTGGATGCGGTAGTGGAAGACTGCGTAAACGGCGTAGGCGTGGATCTGAACACCGCTTCAGTGCCGCTGCTGACCCGCGTGGCCGGCCTGAGCAAAATGATCGCGCAGAATATTGTCAGCTGGCGTGATGAGAACGGCCGCTTCCAGAACCGTCAGCAGCTGCTAAAAGTGGGCCGCCTTGGACCGAAAGCCTTTGAGCAGTGCGCGGGCTTCCTGCGCATCTCACAGGGCGATAACCCGCTGGATGCCTCCACGGTGCACCCGGAAGCGTACCCGGTGGTGGAGCGCATTCTCGCCGCCACCGAACAGGCGCTGAATGAGCTGATGGGGAACCCGTCCGTGCTGCGCGACCTGCGCGCGGTCGATTTCACCGACGAGCGTTTCGGCGTGCCAACCGTCAGCGATATCATCAAAGAGCTGGAAAAACCGGGGCGCGATCCGCGTCCAGAGTTCAAAACCGCCCAGTTTGCCGACGGCATTGATACCATGAACGATCTGCTGCCGGGCATGGTGCTGGAAGGCTCCGTCACCAACGTCACCAACTTCGGCGCGTTCGTCGATGTCGGCGTGCATCAGGACGGCCTGGTACATATCTCCTCCCTCTCCGACAAGTTTGTTGATGATCCGCATAAAGTGGTGAAAGCCGGGGATATCGTCAAAGTGAAGGTGATGGAAGTGGATCTGCAGCGCAAGCGTATCGCCCTGACCATGCGCCTGGACGAGCAGCCGGGTGAAACCAACGCGCGTCGTGGCGGCGGTAGCAGCGCGGCTAACGGCCGTGACAATGCGCGCCCGGCAAAAGGCAGCAAGCCACGCCCGGCCGCGCAGCCCGCCGGTAACAGCGCGATGGGCGATGCCCTCGCCGCCGCGTTTGGTAAAAAGAGCTAAACCTCAGGGCGGGCTGCCAGGCCCGCCCTTTTTTGCAAAAAACCGCTCCCGTTCTCCGCTATAACCTTGCTCAATATCAATGTGAGCAATAATCATTCTCATTAAAATTCATTGTTTCACTCTCCCGTCCAACATCTCAGCAGGCCAGGACAATGCAACTGATCCCCCAGCACAGCTACCGGATTACCGGTTTTTCTCCCACGCTCAGCGCGGCTTTTCGTCAGAAACTGATGGCGCAGGGCCTGCTGCCCGGCACCTGCTTTACCCTGGTGCGCGTAGCGCCGCTCGGCGACCCGCTGCATATCGAAACCCGCCGTACCAGCCTGATGCTGCGCCGCAAAGAGCTTTCCCTGCTGCTGCTTGAAGCCATTGAAGCCGGGGAGGGAGCTTAATGAAAAACACGACTCTCGCCCTGACCGGTAACCCAAACGTTGGCAAAACCACCCTGTTTAATCAGCTGACCGGGGCGCGCCAGCGCGTCGGCAACTGGGCGGGCGTCACGGTTGAGCGTAAAGAGGGACGCTTTACCACCGCCCGGCATCAGGTGAAGCTGGTCGATCTGCCCGGCTGTTACTCGCTGACCACTCTCTCGGAGCAGGCATCGCTGGATGAGCAGATCGCCTGTCAGTACCTGCTGAGCATGGAGGCTTCGCTGGTGATCAACGTGGTGGATGCCAGCAATCTGGAGCGCAATCTCTACCTTACGCTGCAGCTGCTGGAGATGGGCCTGCCCTGTATCATCGCGCTGAACATGCTGGACATGGCCGAAAGCCAGCAGATCACAATAGACATTGCGGCGCTGGAGCAGGCGCTGGGATGCCCGGTAGTGCCGCTGGTTTCCACTCGGGGCCGCGGGATTGATCGGCTGAAACAGGCGATTGACCATTACCCACCTCGCGGCGCGCAGATCGGTGTCGCCTACCCTGCTGCGGTGCAACAGGCGGTAGCACAGCTGGCTGCGGCCATGGCGGCCCCCCTCTCGCCGGCGCAAAAAAAGTGGCTGGCGCTGCAAATGCTGGAAGGGGATATCTGGAGCCAGCAGCAGGCCGTGGATGCCGCCCGGCTGCTGCCCGCCGTATCCCGGCAGGCAGGAGCAGACGTGGCGCAAAGCATCGTCAGCAGCCGCTATCAGACGATTGAAACCCTGTGCTGCCAGGCCATTCAGCAGCAGGGAACGCGCAAGGGGGTGTCACAGCATCTCGACCGCCTGACGATGAACCGCTGGCTTGGTCTGCCCTTCTTCCTGCTGGTGATGTACCTGATGTTTTTCCTCGCCATTAATCTCGGCGGTGCGCTACAGCCGCTGTTCGACCTCGGGTCGGCGGCGCTGTTTATTCAGGGTACGCAGTGGCTGGGCATCACGCTGCACCTGCCAGAATGGCTGACGCTGTTTCTGGCGCAGGGGATTGGCGGTGGTATCAATACGGTGATGCCGCTTATCCCCCAGATCGGCATGATGTACCTGTTTCTCTCACTGCTGGAAGATTCTGGCTATATGGCGCGTGCCGCCTTTGTGATGGACCGCTTGATGCAGGCGCTTGGCCTGCCGGGGAAATCTTTCGTGCCGCTGATTGTCGGCTTTGGCTGCAATGTCCCGTCAGTCATGGGTGCGCGTACGCTTGATGCCCCGCGTGAGCGCCTGATTACCGTGCTGATGGCGCCGTTTATCTCCTGCGGGGCACGCCTGGCTATCTTCGCGGTGTTTGCGGCAGCGTTCTTTGGTCAGCGCGGGGCGCTGGTGGTATTCAGCCTTTATCTGCTCGGCATGGGTGCCGCTATCGCGACCGGCCTGCTGCTCAAGCATACGCTGATGCGCGGCGCGGCCAGCCCGTTTGTGATGGAGCTGCCCACATGGCACGTTCCGCACCTTAAAAGTCTGCTGTTACAGACGTGGCAGCGTCTGCGCGGCTTTGCGCTGCGCGCGGGCAAAGTGATTGTGCTGGTCAGCGTCGTGATTGGCGGGCTGAACAGTTTTACCTTCAGCGGTCAGCCGGTCAGTAACCTCAACGACTCGGCCCTCGCCAGCGTCAGCCGCACGCTGACCCCGCTGCTGTCGCCGATTGGCGTGCAACGCGATAACTGGCAGGCGACCGTCGGGCTGCTGACCGGGGCAATGGCGAAGGAGGTGGTGGTCGGCACGCTCAACACGCTCTACACCGCAGAAGCGCTGCAGCGGCAGCCGTTTGACGCGGCGCAGTTTAGCCTGATCGATCAGCTCAAGGAGGCCGCCGTGCAAACCTGGCAAAGCGTGCGGGCGACGTTCAGCCTCAGCGTGCTGGCGAACCCGATTGAAGCCAGTAAAGGCGATGCCGAAATGGCCAGCGGTGCGATGGGTACCATGCACAGTAAATTTGCCAGCGATGCCGCCGCCTACAGCTACCTGATCTTTGTGCTGCTGTATGTCCCTTGCGTCTCGGTGATGGGAGCCATCGCGCGCGAAAGCAGCGCCCGCTGGATGCTCTTCTCTGTCGTGTGGGGCATCGATCTGGCGTACTCACTCTCTGCCCTGTTCTATCAACTTGCCCGTTTTGACCAGCACCCGCGTAGCAGCCTGCTGATCATCGCCAGCGTGATACTGATTAATGCGTTACTGCTGCTAGTCCTGCGACGCATCCGCATCCGGCCGGGGCTAATCCCGGTAAAAAATGGGGTGAGCGGCTGCTCTGGTTGCGCAAAAAGCGACAATTGCCACTGATGTAAGTTGCGATTTTGTGACCAGCGTCTACAGTGAAAAATAACGCCTGATTTTTCACCTGCGGTGGCAGCCGAAATAAAAATGGATATTATCAATAACTTAATAGATAAGATCTACGAATACGCATTTCCGCCATCGTACCTGCAGCGCCTGCATACGCTGATTGACGAGGCGCGGGCGCAGATTCATCAGCAGCGAAAAGCCCACTGGGATGAAAACGATGTGGTGCTGATCGCCTATGCCGACCAGTTTCATCAGGACGATACCCCTACCCTGACCACCTTCTCACGCTTCTATCAGCAGCATTTACAGTCCAGTTTTAACCTGGTTCACCTGCTGCCCTTTTTCCCGTATTCATCCGACGACGGCTTCTCGGTGATAGATTATCACCAGGTTAATCCCCGGTGCGGCAGCTGGCAGGAGATCGCCGAGCTGCACCAGCACACGCGCCTGATGTTCGATTTTGTCTGCAATCATATGTCCGCGCACAGCGCCTGGTTCGCGCACTATCTGGCGCAGGATCCCGGCTGGGATGACTTCTTTATCAGCATACCCCCCGCCACCGATTTAACAGCCGTGACCCGCCCACGCACCTCGCCGCTGCTGACGCCGTTTACCATGGCCGACGGCGAAACGCGTTATATCTGGACCACCTTTAGCGCGGACCAGATCGACCTGAACTTCGCCAATCCACAAGTGCTGATCGCTATGGTTAACGTGCTGCTCGACTACCTGAAAAAAGGTGCCGACTATGTGCGGCTGGATGCCGTGGGCTATATGTGGAAAACCCCCGGCACCTCCTGCATCCATCTGGAGAAAACCCACCAGCTGGTGAAACTGTTCCGCGCCATTGCCAACGAAGTCGCCCCAGGCACCGTGGTGGTAACGGAAACCAACGTGCCGCACAAAGACAATATCAGCTACTTCGGCAACGGCCGCGATGAAGCGCAGATGGTGTACCAGTTTTCCCTGCCGCCGCTGGTGCTGCACGCTATTCACTACGGTTCCGCGCGCGCACTGCGCCAGTGGGCGGCCTCGCTCGACAGCAGCGGTGGCAGCACCACCTTTTTCAACTTCCTCGCTTCGCACGACGGCATCGGCCTGAACCCGCTGCGCGGCATCCTGCCGGAAACCGAAATTGTCTCGCTGGTGCGCGATCTGGCGATGGAAGGCGCGCTGATCTCCTATAAAAATAATCCTGACGGCAGCACCAGCCCGTATGAAATCAACGTCACCTATATGGATGCGCTGAACCAACGGGATGACGATGACGATACCCGCCTGCAGCGCTTTCTGCTGGCGCATGCCCTGCTGCTGGCCTTCCCCGGCGTGCCGGCGATTTATATCCAGAGCATTCTCGGCTCGCGCAATGATATGGAGGGGGTAAAAGCAGCGGGGCATAACCGGGCGATTAACCGGCAGAAATACGCCGTCAGCGACATTGAGCAGGCGCTGAGCGAGACCGATTCCCTGCGCTACCGGGTGTGGTATGCGCTCAGCCAGCTGGTGCAGGTGCGTAAACGCCAGCCCGCGTTCCATCCGGATAACCCGATGCATATCGCCGACAGCGATAATTCACTGCTGGTGATGCAGCGCCAGGCGCGGGACGAAAAAGAGAGCCTGTGGTGTGTCTACAACCTGAGTGGCAAAACGGTAAGCTATACCCTGCCGGAAGCGCGCTGGTATCGCGATGTGGCGAATGATGAGCGGGTGGATGGGCATCAGGGGCTGGAACTGGCGCCGTGGAGCTTTCGCTGGCTGAAAATCTAAAATACTGCCCACCCGCGGTGGGCAGGAGATCGATTACTTGTACACTTCAGCCAGGGCGTGAGTATGGTCGCCTTCATCTGCGGCGATAATCACGAAATACTTGCCGCCCTTCTCATCGGCCTTTTTTGACAGGTGTTTTTTCGCATCCATCGGATCGAGCGTTGAGTTGGTGGTCACGGTGCCGACTTTTTCCAGCTTCATCTCAGCCGCTTTTTCGCGCGAAATCTCTTGCGCAGCGCTGGCGTTGAAGGTGAATGCGGCGGTGACGAGCAGAGTGGTAACAGCAATAATCTTTTTCATCCTGGATCCTCTCCTTAGGCCAAAACTTCGGTTTGTCTGACAGCGCCGTGCGCTGCCGTTAAACAGTATTGTTGCTGTCGCGAAGTGCGGCAACTGACAAAATTGTTGCAAGTAGTAACTATTGCAACGTTTATCAACGTATTGGCGACGCAAACTCCAGCACTTCACGACAAAAATCATCCGGATGGGAGATAAAGGGTGCATGAGCAGCTTTGGCGATAATGTGACTGCGGCTGTGCGGCCAGCGCTCATCCAGCAGCGCGGCAATCTTACGCGGCACCAGGCCATCGAGTGCGCCGTACAGCCTGAGCAGCGGCATTTGCAGCACGATCATCGCTGCGCGCAGATCGGCGGTACGCAGGATCTCCAGCCCGCCGTTTAACACCTGCGGCGTCGGCATCGGCTGTTCCAGCACCACGCCTTTCAGCAGGCGTGCATCCTGGCGCGCGCTCTCGGTGCCCAGGGTTTGCAGCGCCAGAAAACGCTCCACGGTGCGCTGGAAATCTTCGCTGAGCTGCTGCTGGAAGCCGCTCAGGGTTTCCGGCCTGATGCCCGGCCACTGCGGTTGTGCGCTGAAGCAGGGGGAGGAAGCCACGCTAATCAATCCGCTGACGCGCTCAGGGTGGCTCAGCGCCAGCTGGCTCGCCACCAGTCCACCCAGTGACCAGCCGAGCCACATAGCGCGTTCAGGTGCCTGCGGCAGAATCGTCGCGACCATCTCATCCAGCGTCATCGCCGGAAAATTCCGGCTGCGGCCATAGCCCGGCAGGTCAACGAGGTGCAGGCAAAAATGTGCGCTGAGCCGCTCGCTGATGCAATGCCACACGCCCGCATTCAGCCCCCATCCGTGCAGCAGCACAAGATGGCGATCTCCCTGTCCAATTGTCTCCCAGTGCAGTGCCGTCATGAGTTAGGGTCCTGTTTTTGCTTATGAGGTCGCTATGCTACCAATGCCGGCTGTCTGTTGGCTATGCCAGATGCCGCTCGCTGTGGCCGCCCACGGGATCTGCAGCATTTGTCTGCGGGGGTTACCGCTGCGCCGCCACTGCTGCCCGCGCTGCGGATTAGGCCACCATGGCGGCCTGCACGAGTGTGGCCGCTGCCTGCGCCGCCCGCCGCCCTGGGGAGCGCTGCTTGCGGTCACGCCCTGGCAACCGCCACTCAGCCAGCTGGTGAATCGCCTGAAGTTTTATCACGGCACCGCACAGGCGGTAATGCTGGCGCGGCTAATACTGCTAAGCTGGTTAATGCGGCGGCGGGACCACGGGCTGATGCGCCCCTCCCTGCTGCTGAGCGTGCCGCTGCATCATCACCGGGCATGGCGGCGTGGCTATAATCAGTTAGAGGATATCGCCCGCGCGCTGGCGCGCTGGACGCCGTGCCAATATCTGCCGCATGCGCTAACGCGGGTGCGCGCTGGAAAAGTGCAGCATCGCCTGGGGGCTCTCGCCCGGCGAAAAAACCTGCGCGGTGCGTTTCGGCTTGAAACGCAGGTGCGCGGTCACCATATCGCCTTACTGGACGATGTGGTCACCACCGGCAGTACCGTGGCTGAGATCAGCCGCATTTTGCTGGCCCAGGGCGCGGCCAGCATACAGATATGGTGCCTGTGCCGAACCTTGTAGAGCGTCGGTGATGGGCGTATTATAACCAACGAAATTAGTCAACTATTGAGCAATCGCCATGATCCTAATTACCGACTCTGCACAAGAGCACTTCTCAAAATTGCTGTCAAAGCAGGAAGATGGCACCCAAATTCGCGTATTCGTGATTAATCCGGGTACGCCGACCGCAGAGTGCGGCGTCTCCTACTGCCCGCCCGATGCAGTAGAAGCGACGGATACCGAACTAAAGTTCGAGAAGCTGTCCGCCTTCGTTGACGCGCTCAGCGCCCCTTATCTGGAAGACGCGGAAATCGACTTCGTCACCGATAACCTGGGTTCACAGCTGACGCTGAAAGCGCCAAACGCCAAAATGCGTAAAGTGAACGACGACGCGCCGTTGGTCGAGCGCGTTGAGTACCTGCTGCAGGCCCAGATTAACCCGCAGCTCGCCAGCCACGGCGGCAAAGTCTCGCTGATGGAAATCACCGATGAAGGCTTCGCCATCCTGCAGTTTGGCGGCGGCTGTAACGGCTGTTCCATGGTCGACGTGACCCTGAAAGAGGGCATCGAAAAAGAGATGCTGGCCGCCTTCCCTGAGCTGAAGGGCGTGCGTGACCTCACCGAGCACCAGCGCGGCGAGCACTCCTTCTACTGATTGACCTCGTTATCTAGCGGGATGGGCCTGCCCATCCCCTACACTCCATTCCCCTCATCCTGGCCCTTTTCCCGTCTCAGCGCGCCTACCCCCGCTGCGATTGAGTGTGGATCTTTCAGCTTACACGTGTACACTGAAATCAGTTTCCCTAACCTACAGGTCATCATGTTGAATACTACTGGCAGAAGAGTTGTTATCACCGGCATGGGTCTGATTGGCCCATTGGGCAACGGCGTGGCAGGCAGCTGGCAGCGGCTGATCGCCGGGCAGTCCGGCATTCGTCATCTCGATGAAGAGGCGCACGGTGACACCGCCATTCGCGTGGGCGGGCAGGTTCAGTCTGTCGCTCAGGACCCCGAGTACGGCTTTGATATCGATGCGTTAATTCCCCCAAAGGAGCAGCGTAAAGCTGACCGCTTTATCCATCTGGCGCTGGCCGCCGCTGAAGAAGCGATAAGCCAGGCGGGGCTGCACACTCTGACGGAAGCGGCAAAACTGCGCACCGCGACGATTATTGCCACCGGCATTGGTGGCTTTCACGCCATCAATAATGCGGTGAAAACCGTGGCGGAGAAAGGCAGTCGCAGGCTGTCACCGTTTACCATTCCCTCATTTATCGCCAACCTTGCCTCGTCGCATGTGGCGATCAAATACGGCTTTAAAGGCATCTTAGGCACGCCAGTTTCTGCCTGTGCGGCCAGCATTCAGAGCATCGGCGATGGTTTCCGCGCTATTCGCTATGATGAGGCGGATATCGCCGTGGTTGGCGGCAGTGAGTCCTGCATTAACCCGGTATCGCTCGGCGGCTTCCAGGCGGCACGCGCCCTCTCAACCGCCTTTAACCACCATCCAGAGCAGGCCTCACGACCGTTCGATCAGCGCCGCGACGGTTTTGTGATGGGTGAAGGCGCCGGGATGCTGGTGCTGGAAGAGCTGAGCAGCGCACAGCAGCGCGGCGCCACTATTCTGGCGGAAGTGGTCGGCTACGGCACCACGTCGGATGCATACCATATCACTGCCGGGCCGGAAGATGGTGAAGGCGCAGCCAGGGCAATGAGCATTGCGCTGCAGCAGGCGGGGATGACGGGCAGCGATATCGATTATATCAATGCGCACTCGACCTCCACCCCGGTCGGCGACCTCGCGGAGATGAATGCGTTACGCCGCGTGCTCGGTGACGGGGCGAAAACCGCAATCTCCTCCACCAAATCCGCCACAGGTCACCTGCTGGGTGCGGCGGGTGCAGTGGGCGCCATCTTCTCACTGCTGGCAATGCGCGACGGTATTGCCCCGCCATCGCTGAATATTTCCCAGCTCGACAGCGGTGCTGAAGGGTTAAACGTGGTGCAGAATGAGGCGCGCCGGATGCCGATCGGCAGCACGCTGGTGAACGGGTTTGGCTTCGGCGGGGTGAATGGCTCGGTGATATTTAAAGCCTTTACGCCTTAAACCAGGGCGGACCGAAACAGAAGGTCCGCTGTAGGGGACGACCTTCTGTTCCGGTCGTCCCGTGTTCAGCTTTTACGCCGCTTATCCAAATCCTTAATCAAGCGGTTGACTCTCGGGTCGGCAAACATCGCCTCCTGCGTCACGCTCAGCTTGCGCCGCCAGTTCGGGTATTGATCGGTGGTGCCCGGCACATTGACCGGTTTTTCCATATCCAGCCAGTCCTCCGGCTGTAACCCCAGTAAGGCGCTATTGCTGTCGGCGATAAAGCGCTGCATGCCGCGATTAAGCGTTGCCGTCATCGCCATTTTCGCCGCCTGGCTACCGCAGCTTTTCGGCACGCAGCCATAGCGGTGCAGCGCGTTTAACAACGCCTGCTTCTGCCGCGTACGGTCAGCGTACAGCTTGCTCAGCACCACCTTATCCGGATAGAGGCCCAGGGTTTCGCCGAGAGTGAGATCCCCGGCGCTCCAGAAGCCGCGCAGCGTCGGCAGGTCGTGCGTGGTCGCACTCGCCATCGACTGACGTGGCCACGCCGCTGGAGAACGGTAGCGGTCCATCCCCTCCTGCTCGAAATAGAGCACCTTCCACGAATAAACCCCGTTATCGCGCAGCTTGCTGACAATTTCCACCGGCACCGTGCCGAGATCTTCGCCGATCACCATGCACTGATGGCGCTCGCTTTCCAGCGCGAGGATCGCCATCAGATCGTCAACCGGGTAGTAGACGTAGGCGCCGAAGTTAGCGGTCTCGCCGTAGGGGATCCACCACAGGCGCAGCAGCGACATCACATGATCGATACGCAGCGCGCCGCAGCTTGCCATATTGGCGCGCAGCAGATCGATAAACGGCTGATAGCCGCGTGCCGTCATCACGTGCGGATCCATCGGCGGCAAGCCCCAGTTCTGACCCAGCGGACCGAGGATATCCGGCGGTGCACCGACCGAAGCCTTCAGGCGATAGAGCTCGCGATCGCTCCAGGTCTCCGCGCCCCCCTCCGCCACGCCGACCGCTAAATCGCGATACAGGCCAATCGGCATCTGCTGCTGCTGGCACTGCTGCCAGCACTCATCGAACTGGCGATTCGCCAGCCACTGCAGCCACAGCCAGAACTGCACCTCATCAGGGTTATCGCGGCTGAACTGCTGCACAGCCTCACTCTGGCCGTGCTGATAGTCGGCGGGCCACACCGGCCAGCCCCAGCGGCTGGCATCTTCCTTCAGCATCGCCGCGTGCAAAGCATCGTAGGTCGCCTGCGAAAACAGGCTCTCGCCGCCGTCGGCAACAAACTGCGCGAAGTGCTGGCGGGTGGCATCCTGCTCATCGCGCTGGCGGAAAGATTGCCAGGCGTGACGCAGCCCTTGCAGCTTCAGCTCGCCCACCGTGGCGTAATCCACCCACTCGGTGTCGCGCGCCTTTTTTAACGCCTGCTGGGTATTTTTCTGCTGCCACCAGCGCTGGGCGGCAGCGCTGTGCTGGAAATCAGGCACTGCCGCGACGTCGATATACATCACGTTAAGCCAGCGCCGTGATGAGGGGCTGTAAGGGCTGGCGTTTTCCGGCATCGCCGGATAGAGCGCATGCACCGGGTTGAGGCCGATAAATGCCCCCCCGCGCTGCGCAATATCTGTCACCATGCGTTTCAGATCGCTGAAATCCCCCATCCCCCAGTTGTGCTGCGAGCGCAGGGTGTAGAGCTGCACGGTGGCGCCCCACAGTTTCTGCCCGCGCTTGAGTTCTGCCGGCTCATAACAGCGCCTGGGTGCGATAATAATCCGGCACGGCCACTGTTTTTTGCCCTGACGCAGCAGCAGCTGATGGTAGCCGTTGGGCAGATTCTGCGGCAGGCGAATCTGCTCGCCGCCGTTCACCTCGCCGTAAAACTCGCGTCCTTTTTCACTGGTAAAACACCACTGAAAGCGCCCTTTGCCGCCAATCTCCATCCGCTGCTCGCGCTTTTTCAACAAAACTTTGCAGGGCGGCAGCGGCGCATCCTCACTCTTCAGCGGCTCACTCATCGCCGCCAGCAGCTTCTCACGCGTCTCCCGGCTGACCGCTTCCGGCTGGCCGAAGGCGTTAATATATTTGGCTGAAATACCGGCCGCCGCAGCGGCCTGCTCAAACTTCTTTGCATCCATAAGCCGCTCCTTAGCGTTTTGCCTGCCAGATACGCTGCTGGTAGTCGCGTACCGAACGGTCCGAGCTGAACATCCCGGTACGGGCTGTGTTAAGAATGGCCGCACGCGTCCAGGCTTCCTGGTCACGATACAGCGCTTCCACCTGCAGCTGCGCCGCACAGTATTCAGCAAAATCGGCCAGCACCAGCCAGGGATCGCCCCCCTTGCCGAGGCTGTGCAGCATCATATCGAAGGCGTGCTTGTCGCCATCGCTAAAGAAGCCTTTCTCCAGCTCTTTCAGCAGGCTGTCGAGGTGCTTATCTTTTTTACGCAGCTTGATCGGGTCATAGCCGCCCGCTTTCAGCGCCTTCACCTCATCGACGGTGTTGCCGAAGATAAAGATATTCTCTTCACCCACCTGCTCGGCGATCTCGACGTTGGCGCCGTCCAGCGTTCCCACGGTCAGCGCACCGTTCAGCGCCAGCTTCATATTGCCGGTACCGGAGGCTTCATAACCGGCGGTCGAGATCTGCTCCGACAGGTCCGCTGCCGGGATCATCAGCTCAGCGGCGGTGATGCGGTAATCGGGGATAAACACCACTTTCAGCTTGTCGCCGATCAGCGGATCCTGGTTAATCTTCTCCGCCACTTTGTTGATGGCGTAGATAATATTTTTCGCCAGGTAGTAGCCCGGCGCAGCTTTGGCACCGAACAGGAACACGCGCGGCACCACGTCGAGCTGGGGATTGTCGCGCAGCCGCTTATACAGCGAGAGGATATGCATCAGCCCGAGGTGCTGGCGTTTGTACTCATGCAGGCGCTTGATCTGCACATCAAACAGCGCGTTGGGATTGACTACAATGCCGGTACGCTGCTCGATGTAAGCCGCCAGCCGCAGTTTGTTATCGTGTTTAATCTGGCGATATTTTTTCCGAAATGCCTTATCGTCGGCAAACTTCTCCAGCCCCTGCAGGGCAGCAAGATCGTTGGCCCACTCTACCTTCAGCGTGTCGTCAATCAGCCCGGCCAGCGCCGGATTACACTGCTTCAGCCAGCGGCGCGGCGTAATGCCGTTGGTGACGTTGTGGAATTTTTGCGGCCACAGCTGGTGATATTCCGGGAACAGATCTTTCACCACCAGCTGCGAGTGCAGTGCCGCCACGCCGTTAACGGCAAAGCCGCTGACCACGCAGAGGTTGGCCATGCGCACCTGTTTGTGATGCACAATCGCCAGCTTCGCCCACACTTTCTCATCGCCCGGCCACTGCTTATCGACCAACTTTTTAAAGCGGCGGTCGATCTCTTTGATCAGCGTAAAGTGGCGCGGCAGCAGGCTGCGTACCAGCTTCTCATCCCAGCGCTCCAGCGCTTCCGGCATCAGCGTGTGGTTGGTGTAAGCAAAGGTGCGGCTGGTAATGGCCCAGGCGTCATCCCAGCTCAGCTGATGCTCATCGAGCAGCACGCGCAGCATTTCCGGGATGGCGATGGTCGGGTGAGTATCATTCAGCTGGATAACTTCAAAGTCGGGCAGCTGATGGATGCTGCGCCCGGCCAGGTGGTGACGGCGCAGAATATCCGCCACTGAGCAGGCGCACTGGAAATACTGCTGCATCAGGCGCAGGCGCTTGCCTTCCTGATGGTTGTCGTTGGGATACAGCACTTTAGTCAGCTTCGCCGCATCAATGCCCTGCTGCTCCGCCTTCAGGAATTTCCCCTCGTTAAACAGCGTCAGGTCGAAAGGATGAGCATGCACCGCCTGCCACAGGCGCAGCGGCTGCACCACGCCGTTGCGATAGCCGGTAACCGGCAGATCCCAGGCTTCACCGCGCAGGGTGAAGTCCGGCTCCCAGCGCAAGCCGCCATTGCCGGTTTTCACCACTTTACCGCCGATACCGACGTTCACATCCAGCGCCGCGTTATGGCGGAACCACGGATAGCTGGCACGATGCCAGTCATCGGGGGCTTCAATCTGCTTGCCGTCGTTGAACGACTGGCGGAACAGACCGTACTGATAGTTAAGACCGTAGCCGGTTGCCGACTGGCCGACGGTCGCCATCGAGTCGAGATAGCAGGCGGCAAGGCGCCCCAGACCGCCATTGCCCAGCGCCGGATCCACTTCCTCTTCCAGCAGTTCGCTCAGGTCGCGCTGATGCTCTGCCAGTGCCGCCTTCACTTCGTCATACCAGCCGAGGTTCAGCAGGTTATTACCGGTCAGACGGCCAATCAGAAACTCCATGGAGATGTAGTTCACATGGCGCTGTGTCCTGGCGCTTTTCACCACCGGCTGCGCGGCCAGCAGTTCCGCCAGCGCCCCGCTTATCGCCTGCCACCACTGGTGGGAGGTCATCTCACTGGCAGAGGAGTACCCTAAATGCTGCCATTGACGCGTCAAGGCAGCGTCGAAACGTGCCTTATTGAATTTCTGTTGCGACATACCGTCCCTCTTAAATTAGTTACTTATGCGCACATGCTAACGTTGCGGAATGACAGAACATCCTCCTCCGGCATTTTTTATCAGGGAGGAGTGACAGGGCGTAGCTGAAAATTTAGCCCCAGAATAGAGTTAAGACGGCAAAACGAAAAAAAGCTCACCGCATCATGCGATGAGCCAAAAATAAATCAAAAAAAGCAACTAGAGGGACTCAACCTGCCGGGCGGGCAGCCCGGAAAAGCGCACGGTCAGGGGGTGCAGGTGTGACTGCACGCCCGGATAGCAAGATGGGGGAGGAAGCGTGCTGCTGATGTAATTATGGGTGATTCAATTGATCGCGCCAGCGTCGCGCGCAGTAAAAATTACGTCAGGAAATGTGATGAGGTGCAACTTACCGAGCATCCGCGATCGCTCTGTCTTGCAATAACCGGGTTGATGGTCAATGGTGTCTTAATTACGCGCTGTAAAATAATTCCCATTATTTCACGATGTATCATCACACAATGAAGTGTAACTCATGTTGATACCAGCAAAACTAAGCAGACCCCTAAGGTTAGAGAACACGCTGCTGCGCGATCGCCTGATCGCCCGGCTGTCCAACAGCAACCTTTATCGGCTGGTACTGGTGACCAGCCCGGCTGGCTATGGCAAAACCACACTCATCGCCCAGTGGGCGGCAGAAAAGAGTGGCCTGGGCTGGTACTCCCTCGACGACAGCGACAACTATCCTGAGCGCTTCGCCAGCTATTTTATGGCTGCGGTGCAGCAGGCAACGGACGGCCACTGCGTGCGCAGCGAAGCGCTGGCGCAAAAACGTCAGTACGCCAGCCTCAACGGGCTGTTCGCTCAGCTGTTTATTGAGCTGTCCGAATGGCAGCGCCCGCTGTCGATCGTGATTGACGACTACCACCTGCTGACCAATGACGCCATTCACCAGGCGATGCGCTTCTTTATCCGTCATCAGCCCGAGAACCTGACGCTGGTGATCCTGTCGCGCAACCTGCCCTCGCTGGGTATTGCCAACCTGCGCGTGCGCGATCAGCTGCTGGAGATCAACAGCCAGTCGCTGGCGTTTACGCATCAGGAAACCGGCGCCTTTTTTGCCGCTCGCCTGCAGCAGCCCATTGCTGACGTTGATTCGCAGCGCCTGTGCGATGAAGTGGCTGGCTGGGCGACCGCCCTGCAGCTGATTGCGCTGTCGGCACGCCAGTCAAACACCCCGGCGCATCAGTCGGCACAGCGGCTGGCCGGGATTAACGCCAGCCACCTTTCCGACTATCTGGTCGACGAGGTGCTGGACTGCGTTGACGAAGGCACGCGTAATTTCCTGCTGCGCAGCTCGGTGCTGCGCTCAATGAACGATGCGCTGATCGCCCGCCTGACCGGCGAAGAGAACGGCCAGCGGCGGCTGGAAGAGACGGAGCGCCAGGGGCTATTTTTACAGCGCATGGATGAGAGCGGCGAGTGGTTTAACTTCCACCCGCTGTTTGCCTCCTTCCTGCGTCAGCGCTGCCAGTGGGAGTTGGGCAGCGAACTGCACACCATTCACCGCGCCGCCGCCGAGGGCTGGATGGCGCTGGGCTATGCCGGCGAAGCGATTCACCACGCGCTGGCGGCGGAAGATACCGCCCTGCTGCGCGATATCCTGCTGCGTCACGCCTGGACGCTGTTCAACCACAGCGAACTGACGCTGCTGGAAAAAGGGCTGAAGGCGCTGCCGTGGCGTCAGCTGGTCGACCATCCGCGCCTGATCCTGCTGCAGGCCTGGCTGGCGCAAAGCCAGCATCGCTACGATGAAGTTGACCTGCTGCTGGCGCGCGCCGAACAGGAGATGGCGCTGGAAAAGGTGACGGTCGATGCGCTACTCAGCGCCGAGTTCAATGCCCTGCGCGCCCAGGTGGCGATCAACGCCGGGCGCCCGGATGAGGCCGACCGCCTCGCCACGCTGGCGCTCGATACGCTGCCGCTCTCCTGCGACTTCAGCCGCATAGTGGCGACCTCGGTGCGCGGCGAAGTGCTGCACTGCCGCGGCGAGCTGGCGCAGGCGCTGGCGATGATGCAGCAGACCGCGCAGATGGCCCGTCAGCAGGGCGTCTGCCATTATGCTTTGTGGGCACTGCTGCAGCAGAGCGAAATCCTTATTGCTCAGGGCTATCTGCAAACCGCCTGGGATACCCAGGAGCAGGCTTTCCGGCTGATCGCCGAGGAAGGTCTGGAGCAGCTGCCGATGCACGAGTTTTTGCTGCGCATCCGCGCCCAGCTGCTGCTGTCGTGGGCCAATCTTGACGAGGCGGAGAAATCCGCGCGCGCCGGGCTGAAGGTGCTGGAAAACTTCCACCCGCAGCAGCAGCTGCAGTGCCTTTCGGTGCTGGCGAAATGCGCGCTGGCACGTGGCGATCTCGATAATGCCCGCCGCTACCTGACGCGCTGTGAAAATCTGCTCAGCAACGGCCACTATCACAGCGACTGGGTAACCAACGCCGATGAAGCGCGGGTGATTTACTGGCAGATGAACGAGGACCGCAGCGCCGCCGCCAACTGGCTGCGGCTGACGCAGAAACCGGCGGACGCCGATAACCATTTCCTGCAGGGGCAGTGGCGCAATATCGCCCGCGCCCAGATTATGCTGGGGCAGCTTGACGAGGCGGAAGTGGTGCTGGACGAGCTGAATGACAATGCGCGCCGCCTTCAGCTTACCAGCGACCTCAACCGCAACCTGCTGCTGGCCAATGCGCTTTACTGGCAGGCCGGGCGCAAAAGCGAGGCTCAGCAGGCGCTGATTGAGGCGCTGACGCTGGCGAACCGCACCGGCTTTATCAGCCATTTTGTGGTGGAGGGCGAAGCGATGGCGCAGCAGCTGCGCCAGCTTATCCAGCTGAACACGCTGCCGGAGATGGAGCAGCGCCGGGCGCAGCGCATCCTGCGCGACATCAACCAGCATCATCGCCACAAGTTTGCCCACTTTGACGAAACCTTTGTCACCCGACTGCTGACGCATCCGCAGGTGCCGGAGCTGATCCGTACCAGCCCGCTGACGCTGCGCGAGTGGCAGGTGCTGGGGCTGATTTATTCCGGCTACAGCAACGATCAGATCGCTGGCGAGCTGGACGTGGCGGCCACCACGATCAAAACGCATATTCGTAACCTGTATCAGAAGCTGGGCGTGGTTCACCGTCAGCAAGCGGTACAGCAGGCGCAGCAGCTGCTGCATTTGATGGGGATGGGTGTGAATTGAACGGTCGACCACATTTGTAGGGGTCGACCGCTTTTCTGGTCGACCCGTCGGGCTGACCAAAACAGAGGGTCAGCCCCTACGCGTAACGCATCATAACGGGTTAACACAGCTCCAGATGCACTTCGTGCTGCTCGATGGTTTTCATCACGCTCGGCGGCGGTGCTTCATCGGTAAACAGATAGTCGATCAAGCTCATATTTCCGAGGTTAACCATGGCATTGCGGCCAAACTTTGAATGGTCGGCGACCAGCATCACGCAGCGCGAGTTTTCGATAATGGCGCGCTTGGTGCGCACTTCATGATAGTCGAAGTCGAGTAGCGAGCCGTCAAGGTCGATGCCGCTGATGCCAAGAATGCCGTAGTCGAGGCGGAACTGAGAGATATAGTCGAGCGTCGCTTCCCCCATAATTCCCCCGTCGCGGGTGCGCACTTCTCCGCCCGCGAGGATCAGCCGGAAATCCGGCTTCGCCATCAGCAGTACCGCCACGTTGAGATTATTGGTCACAATGCGCAGATTGTTATGGTTCATCAGCGCGTGCGCCACGGCTTCCGGCGTGGTGCCGATATCAATGAACAGCGAGGCACCGTCCGGGATCTGGCTGGCAACGCGCTGAGCGATGCGCGCTTTTTCCGCTGACCACATCATCTTACGATCCTGCCACGCGCTGTTTTCCGAGCTGGAAGGCAGCGCCGCACCGCCGTGATGACGCTGGATCTTATTCTGCTCCGCCAGGTCGTTCAGGTCACGGCGAATAGTCTGCGGGCTGACTACAAAGTGCTCCACCAGCTCCTCGGTACTGACATAGCCCTGACGACGCACCAGTTCGATAATGGCGTCGTGTCGTTGTGTCTGCTTCACTCGCGTCCCCTATTTGTTAACTGTCGCGTATCGACAAACGCCATTGCCAGCCCGACCAGCAGGCCAGTCACATGTGCGGCATTGGCAATCGACAGGCCAAACCAACCGAAGTAGCCCACCAGCAGCCAGAGGACGGCAAACGCCATCAGTCCGCGCTGCAGCTCTATCCCACTTTGCGGGTCGCGCTCGCCGCGCAGCCAGCTGTAGCTCATGAGCGCATACACCACGCCGGAGAGGCCGCCAAACAACACGCCGCTGAACTTCGCCTGCATCCAGCCGCTCAGCAGCGCCGAAATCAGGGCGATCACCAACAGCTTACCGCTGCCGAGGCGTTTTTCCACCGCGCCGCCGAGATACCAGAACCACATCAGGTTAAACAGAATATGCAGCATAGAGAAGTGCAGCAGCGCGTGGCTGAACCAGCGCCACAGCTCCAGATGCTGATCGGCATCCGGCCAGGACAGCACCAGCATCACCGGCTGGTCGCCAAAAACCTGCATCAGGATAAACACCAGAATACAGGCGGCCATGATCAGCAGGGTTAACGGCCCGGCGCGGTCGCGCACGTTGGCCATCAGGGAGGTATGCTGATACTGAATGCCGCTGTCAGTGGTGCCGCTCTGCCAGCTCGCCGCCTGGTAGCGCACATGGTTAGGGTCGCGGATAAACAGGTTAAGTTCGTTTTCGACCACATTCAGCTGCGATTCGTCATCCAGCCACAGCGTATAACCGCTGTCGTGCTCGATGCGCAGCGTAACGCCGCGCGTGGCCATATAGTCAACGAACGCCTGTGCCGGGCGCAGATGCGTAAAGTGAGTAATGCGCATAGTTAGGACGGCTTCCTTTAATCCTGAGCAAACAAAGGCGGCAGTATAGCTTTTTCACCCGACAAGTTGCAGGGGTAACGCCGCGAGCAAAAATGCGCGTTATTGCGCGTCTACCTGGCTGGGGAAGGCGCTGCGCCAGGCATCGAAACCGCCGTCAATGCTGTAAGCCTCGGCAAAACCCTGGGTCAGCAGGTACTGCGCGGCCCCTTTGCTGCTGTTGCCGTGGTAGCACATCACCAGCACTGCCGGGGTAGATTCAGCCCGGGCAAGGAAGGCGGGAAGGGAGTCATTCGTCAGGTGAAATGCGCCGCTAGCATGCCCGGCTGCGTAACTTTGTGGGTCACGAATATCGACCAGCAGCGCGCTGCCGTCAGCCAGTTTCTGCTGTGCCTGCTGCACGCTGATGCACTCAAATTGTTCCATGGTGGGTTCTCGTAACAAGCTAAAAAAGGGAGCGAATAAGTTCCCATTGTAGCCCGAAGGCAGCGCACAATAACCCGGCAGTGATCGGGGAGAAAGCCTTTTTCTTGGGTTAATTATGTTACCTGCATCACGCATAAATGTTTTTATTAGGTTAACGCTGGCATCAATGTTGGTTTCCGACTAATATAATGCTCGAAAACGAACATTATTGAAAGATTCCGAACATCGGAGGAGATGACGTGGAAACCAAAGATCTGATCGTAATCGGCGGCGGCATTAACGGTGCCGGTATTGCGGCTGATGCTGCCGGGCGCGGACTGTCGGTGCTGATGCTGGAGGCGCATGACCTCGCCTGCGCCACCTCTTCCGCCAGTTCTAAACTGATCCACGGTGGCCTGCGCTATCTGGAACATTACGAATTCCGTCTGGTGAGCGAAGCGCTGGCCGAACGTGAAGTACTGCTGAAAATGGCGCCGCATATTGCTTTCCCGATGCGTTTCCGCCTGCCGCACCGCCCGCACCTGCGCCCGGCGTGGATGATCCGCGTGGGTCTGTTTATGTACGATCATCTGGGCAAACGCACCAGCCTGCCGGGCAGTAAAAGTTTGCGCTTTGGCTCAGATTCGGTATTAAAACCGGAAATCGTGCGCGGTTTCGAATATTCCGACTGCTGGGTGGATGATGCGCGCCTGGTGGTGCTCAACGCGCAGGAAATTGAAAAGCGCGGCGGCGAAGTGCGTACCCGCACCCGCGTGACGCGCGCATGGCGTGAAAACGGCCTGTGGAAGGTGGAAGCCGAAGACGTCGACAGCGGCAAAACCTTCACCTGGCAGGCAAAAGGCCTGGTGAATGCCGCCGGCCCGTGGGTGAAGCAGCTGTTTGATGACAGCCTGAAGCTGAAATCCCCTTACGGTATCCGCCTGATCAAAGGCAGCCACATTGTGGTGCCGCGCGTGCATACCCAGAAGCAGGCGTACATTCTGCAAAATGAAGATAACCGTATTGTGTTTGTTATCCCGTGGATGGACGAGTTCTCGATTATCGGCACCACCGACGTGGAGTATAAGGGCGATCCGCAGAGCGTGAAGATTGACGATAACGAGATCGACTATCTGCTCAAAGTGTTTAACGCGCACTTCAAACAGGACCTGGTGAAAGACGATATCGTCTGGACCTACTCCGGCGTGCGTCCGCTGTGTGATGATGAATCCGATTCTCCGCAGGCCATTACCCGTGACTACACGCTCGACGTGCACGACGATGCCGGTCAGGCGCCGCTGCTCTCGGTGTTTGGCGGCAAGCTGACCACCTATCGTAAGCTGGCCGAGCATGCGATGGAAAAACTCAGCAAGTATTATCCGAATATCGGAGCGGCCTGGACCAAAAGCTGCGTGCTGCCGGGCGGAAACTTCGCCGGTACGCGTGAAGATTACGCCGCCAGCCTGCGTCGCCGCTTCCCGTTCATTACGGAAGCGATGGCACGTCACTATGCGCGCACCTACGGCAGCAATAGCGAAGTGCTGCTGAAGGATACCACCAGCCTGGAAGATCTCGGCGAGCTGTTTGGTCACCACTTCTACGAGGCGGAGCTGCGTTACCTGGTGGATCATGAGTGGGTGCGTGCTACCGATGATGCTATCTGGCGCCGTACCAAAGAGGGGATGTGGCTGAACGATCAACAGCAGGCGCGCGTCACCGAATGGCTGGCGCAGCACGGAAAAAAACCCACGGTACTGTCGCTGGCGTCATAAAAGAGAGGGCGACCGAAAAAGGTCGCCCTCTACCTATATTCCGTGTAGGGGTCGACCTTTTTTTCCGGTCGACCCGTCAATCACGCTTTACAGCCGCACCGGCTTAATCGCCCAGATCTCATCCGCATACTCCTGGATGGTACGATCCGACGAGAAGTAGCCCATATTGGCGATGTTGTGCACCGCACGACGCGTCCACTCCTCCTGATTGCGATACAGCTTATCCACCTCATCCTGCATATCCACATAGCTACGGTAGTCGGCCAGCAGCTGATAGTGGTCGCCAAGACTGACCAGCGAATCAAAGATATTGTGGTAGCGCCCCGGCTCCTGCGGGCTGAATAGCCCGGTAGCGATCTGCGTCAGCGCCTGATGCAGCTCGGCATCTTTCTCATAAAAATCACGCCCGTTGTAGCCGCTGGCGCGCAGCGCCTCCACCTGCGGCGTGGTGTTACCGAAGATAAAGATATTCTCCTCACCGACGTGCTCCTGCATTTCGACATTAGCCCCGTCCAGCGTACCGATAGTGAGCGCGCCGTTAAGCGCAAACTTCATGTTACTGGTGCCGGAAGCCTCGGTGCCCGCCAGCGAAATCTGCTCGGAGAGATCGGCCGCCGGAATAATGATCTGCGCGATACTGACGCCGTAGTTGGGAATAAACACCACCTTCAGCTTGTTCTTCACCTGCGGATCGTTATTGATCACCTGCGCCACGTCGTTGATCAAATGAATAATATGCTTCGCCATAAAGTAAGCCGAGGCGGCTTTCCCGGCGAAGATGTTCACGCGCGGCACCCAGTCGGCGGTCGGGTCCGCTTTGATGCGGTTATAGCGGGTGATGACATGCAGCACGTTGAGCAACTGGCGCTTGTACTCGTGGATACGCTTGATCTGCACATCGAACATCGCGCGCGGATCGATAACGATATCCATCTTCTGACTCACCCAGGCGGCAAGGCGCTTTTTATTCGCCAGCTTGGCGGCGCTGACCTGCTGAATAAACTCCGGGTAGTCGATGTGCTGCTCCAGCTCGGCGAGCTGGCTCAGCTCGGTACGCCAGTTGCGGCCAATGGTGTCATCCAGCACGTCGGAGAGCGCCGGGTTGGCCAGCGCCAGCCAGCGGCGCGGCGTCACGCCGTTGGTTTTGTTGCAGAAGCGGCCGGGGAACAGGGTGGCGAAGTCGGCAAACAGTGACTGCACCATCAGGTTGGAGTGCAGCTCGGAGACGCCGTTGACCTTGTGGCTGACCACCACCGCCAGCCACGCCATGCGAATGCGGCGGCCGTTGTTCTCGTCGATGATCGAAATCCGCGACAGCAGCGCCCAGTCATCCGGGTAATACTCCTGAATGGTCTTCAGGAAGTAGTCGTTAATATCAAAGATGATTTGCAGATGGCGCGGCAGGATCTTGCCGATCATATCCACCGGCCAGGTTTCCAGCGCTTCCTGCATCAGCGTGTGGTTGGTGTAGGAGAACACCTGACAGGTGACTTCGAACGCATCGTCCCAGGTAAATTTGTTCTCGTCGATCAATAAGCGCATCAGCTCGGGGATCGCCAGCACCGGGTGAGTATCGTTGAGGTGCAGCGCGATTTTGTCCGCGAGGTTGTCAAAGGTCTGGTGCATCGCCCAGTGGCGGTGGAGGATATCCTGCACCGTGGCAGACACCAGGAAATACTCCTGGCGCAGGCGCAGCTCGCGGCCTGAGTAGGTGGAGTCATCCGGGTAGAGCACGCGCGACACGTTCTCAGAGTGGTTTTTATCTTCCACCGCCGCGAAGTAATCCCCCTGGTTAAACTTACCGAGGTTAATTTCATTACTCGCCTGCGCGCCCCACAGCCGCAGCGTGTTGGTAGCATCGGTGTCGTAGCCGGGGATAATCTGGTCATACGCGGTCGCCAGCACCTCTTCGGTTTCCACCCAGCGGGCGCGGCTGCCCTCCTGCTGGATACGCCCGCCGAAGCGCACTTTGTAGCGGGTGTTAAAGCGCTCGAACTCCCACGGATTACCGTACTCCAGCCAGTAGTCCGGCGACTCGGCCTGGCGGCCGTCGACGATATTCTGCTTAAACATGCCGTATTCGTAGCGGATGCCGTAGCCGCGCCCCGGCAGGCCGAGGGTTGCCAGCGAGTCGAGGAAGCAGGCCGCCAGGCGGCCCAAACCGCCGTTGCCCAGGCCGGGGTCGCTCTCTTCTTCAATCAGCTCTTCGAGGTCAAACCCCATCTCATCAAGCGCCGCTTTGGCATCGTCATAGATACCCATCGCCAGCAGCGCATTCGACAGCGTGCGCCCGACCAGAAACTCCATCGACAGGTAGTATACCTGGCGCACGTCCTGCGACAGCTGCGCACGGTTTGATCGCAGCCAGCGCTCCACCATGCGGTCTCGCACCGCCAGCAGCGTGGCGTTAAGCCACTCATGCTTGTTGGCGATTGAGGGATCTTTACCGATGGTGAACATCAGTTTATAGGCAATCGAGTGCTTAAGTGCATCTACGCTGAGCGTCGGGGAGGCGTAGGAGAAAGGTGCGTTCATATCAATTTTCCCATTTACTGGTTACAACAAACGTTGATAGAGATCGCGGTAGGCCACCGCAGCCACCTGCCAGCTAAAATCCATCCCCATCGCCTGACGCTGAACGTAGCGCCACAATGAAGGACGGGACCAGAGTACAAAAGCACGTCGGATAGCACGCAGTAATGACCAGGCGTTACTGTCTTCAAATACAAAGCCGCTGGCGATGCCATCGGCTAAATTTTCCAGCGAACTGTCATTGACCGTGTCGGCCAGCCCCCCGGTGCGCCGCACCAGCGGAAGCGTGCCGTATTTCAGGCCATAGAGCTGCGTTAGCCCGCACGGTTCAAAACGGCTCGGCACCATTATCACATCGGCACCGCCCATGATGCGGTGCGAGAACGCTTCGTGATAGCCAATCTGCACCCCCACCTGGCCGGGATACTCGGCGGCAGCGGCGAGGAATCCCTGCTGGATATCCGCATCCCCCGCCCCCAGCAGCACCAGTTGTCCACCCTGCTCCAGCAGTCCGGGCAGCGCTTCCAGCACCAGGTCGAGACCTTTCTGCTTGGTCAGGCGGCTGACCACGGCGAAGACCGGCACTTTATCGTCGGTCTTCAACCCCATCGTCACCTGCAGCTGGCGCTTATTCTCCTGCTTCGCTTCCAGTACGTCACGGTTATAACGTGCGCTTAACAATAAATCCTGCTGCGGGTCCCAGATTTCCGGGTCGACACCGTTCAGGATCCCCGTCAGCCTGCCCTCCAGCTGACGCTGTTTGAGCAGATCTTCCATGCCGTAACCGAACTCCGGCAGGGTTATCTCGCGCGCGTAGGTCGGGCTGACGGCGGTAATGTGATCGGCGTAAAACAGCCCGGCTTTCAGGTAGGAGATCTGACCAAAGAACTCCAGCCCGTGCATATTGAAGAACGACTGCGGCAGCTGAATTTCTTCCAGGTGGTGCGCTTTAAACAGCCCCTGATAGGCGAGGTTGTGCACGGTAAACACCGACTTCGCCGGGCGCCCGCGAGCGGCCAGATAGGCACAGGTCAGGCCAGCATGCCAGTCATGCGCGTGCACCACATCGGGCCGCCAGTGGCTATCCAGCCCGCAGCCCAGTTCACACCCCACCCACCCTAACAGCGCAAAGCGCAGGTAGTTATCGGTATAGGCAAACTGCGACTCATCGTGATACGGGCTGCCGGGCCGCTCGTACAGGCCCGGCGCATCGATCAGGTAGATCCCCACCCCATTGAAGTGCCCAAACAGCAGCTCAACTTCGCCCGCAAAAGTTTGCATCTTCGCCACCACCTCGGTGTTGGGGATGCCTTTTTTCAGCGCCGGAAACGCTGGAATTAATACCCGGGTATCGGTGCCTTCCGCAATTTGCGCCGCCGGTAATGCCCCAACAACATCAGCAAGCCCGCCGGTTTTCAGCAGCGGGAAAATTTCTGAACAGACATGTAACACCTGCATTATCGGCTCCTTTATTCAAGCACATACCTGACTAACGCCATCCGAGCTTCGCCAGCATCGTCCGGGTGACCAGCACTATTCCTTCTTCAGACCGGTGGAAACGTCGGGCATCATCGTCCGGGTTTTCGCCAATCACCGTCCCTTCTGGCAGCTCGCAGGCGCGGTCAATCACGCAGCGGCGCAGGCGGCAGGAGCGACCCACCACCACGTCCGGCAGTAATACCGACGACTCAATATTGCAGAAGGAGTTAATCCGAACCCGTGAGAACAGCACCGAGTTCACTACCACCGAACCGGAGATAATGCAGCCCCCCGATACCAGTGAATTCATCGTCATACCGTGACTGCCCGAGCGGTCCTGCACAAACTTGGCCGGCGGCAGCGGCTCCATATGGGTACGGATAGGCCAGCTGCTGTCGTACATGTCCAGCTCAGGCATTACCGAGGCAAGATCGAGGTTAGCTTTCCAGTAGGCCTCCAGCGTGCCGACGTCGCGCCAGTAAGGTTCTGCCGTCTCATCCTGCTGCACGCAGGAGAGGCTGAAGGAGTGTGCGAACGCCTCACCGCTGGCAACGATTTTCGGCAGCAGATCTTTGCCAAAATCGTGATTCGACTCCGGCAGCTCCATGTCATCTTCCAGCAGCCCGTAAAGGTAGTCGGCATCAAAGACGTAGATGCCCATGCTGGCTAAGGCTTTGCTGTCATCGCCGGGCATCGACGGCGGGCTGTCCGGTTTCTCAAGGAATTCGACCACTTTGTTGTCGTCATCCACCTTCATCACGCCAAAGGCGCTGGCCTCATGCAGCGGCACCGGCAGGCAGGCGATGGTGCAGCGCGCGCCGCTGTCGACGTGGTCGATCAGCATGCGCGAGTAGTCCATCTTGTAGATGTGGTCCCCGGCGAGGATCACGATGTACTTGGCGCGATAGCGGCGGATGATATCGAGGTTCTGCGTCACCGCATCCGCCGTGCCGCGATACCAGTGTTCCGTCGACAGGCGCTGCTGGGCGGGCAGCAGGTCGACAAACTCATTCATCTCTTCATTGAGGAAAGACCAGCCGCGCTGGATATGCTGCACCAGCGTATGCGACTGATATTGGGTGATCACCGCGATGCGCCGGATGCCGGAGTTCAGGCAGTTGGAGAGCGCAAAGTCGATGATGCGGAATTTACCGCCGAAGTGAACGGCGGGCTTAGCGCGTTTGGCAGTCAGGTCTCTTAAGCGCGTTCCGCGACCGCCAGCGAGGATCAGGGCGACAGTTTGGGTTGGCAATTGTCTTGCCAGCATGACAGGGTCGTTCTTATCTAATTTGCTCATGTCTGACTCCTATTTATGATTGTTTCTGGAACACGCACACACCGTGCGCGGCTCCATGCCAGACAGTTAACAGAATCGGGTTATCATCCCCGGCGAAGGGAGGAATGGCATGCCATTGCCCCTGAGGTAACACCAGGTCGCACACTTCTTCGGTGGCGTTGCAGGTTATCAACCAATGCTGTGAAAGCCGGATCTGCAAACGGTGCACACCCTGCTCCCACTCCGCAGCGCTGAGCGGCAGCCCCTGGCTGTTCAGCCACTCAACGTTGCCATCTCCCTCCTGCCACCAGCTATCCTGCTGCAGCGCCGGGATGCGGCGACGCAGATGGATCAAAGCGGCAGTGAAGGCAAATAAACCGCGGTCTTGCCGCTGCCAGTCCAGCCACGTCAGTGGGTTGTCCTGGCAATAGGCATTATTATTTCCGTGCTGGCTGTGGCCGTGTTCGTCCCCGGCCAGCAGCATCGGCGTTCCCTGCGCCAGCAGCAGGGTGGTCAGCAGCGCATGCACGCTGCGCCGCCGATGCTCGGTAACCAGCAACGGTGCATGCAAGCCTTCCACGCCGTGGTTGTGGCTGAAATTGCTGTTACTGCCGTCGCGGTTATCCTCGCCGTTGGCCTCGTTATGCTTTTGCCCGTAGCTGACCACATCACGCAGCGTAAAGCCGTCGTGCGCGGTGATCAGATTGATGCTGCTGGAGGGCTGGCGCTGGGCGCGCTGGAACACATCGCTGGACCCGGCAAAGCGGCGGGCGAAATCGCCGTTGGAGAGGTCGCCGTGCAGCCAGTAGCGCCGCGCCGCATCGCGAAAATGGTCGTTCCACTCGGCAAACGGTGGCGGGAAATTACCCACCTGGTAGCCGCCGGGGCCGATGTCCCACGGTTCGGCAATCAGCTTGCAGGCCGAGAGCAGCGGATCGGCGACGATCGCCTGGAACAGCGGCGCATCCGCCCGGTAGTCCGGCGTGCGCCCCAGCACGGTGGCGAGGTCGAACCGAAAACCGTCGATATGGCACTCCTCCACCCAATAGCGCAGGCAGTCGAGCGCCCACGCCATCACCGCAGGGTGGCTGAGGTTCTGCGTGTTGCCGCAGCCGGTCCAGTTGCGGTACTCGCCCTGCTCGTCCAGCCAGTAATAGCTCTGGTTATCGATGCCGCGCATTGACAGGGTCGGGCCGGTCTCTTCCAGCTCGGCGGTATGGTTGAACACCACGTCGAGGATCACTTCAATCCCCGCTTTGTGCAGCGCTTTCACCGCCTGCTGAAATTCACGCCTGGGGTGCAGCTCATTACGCCCGGAAGCGTAGCGCGCCTCCAGCGCATAGCAGGCCAGCGGGTTGTAGCCCCAGTAGTTGCTTAAGCCCTGGCGCAGCAGGCGCGGCTCGCTGGCGAAGCTGGCGACGGGCAGCAGTTCGAGGGTGGTAATGCCGAGGCGCTTGAAATAGTCAATCATCACCGGATGACCCAGCGCAGCGTAGGTGCCGCGGATCGCTTCCGGCAGCTCAGGATGGAGTTTAGTCAGCCCACGCACGTGCGCCTCATAAATCACCGTGCTGCCCCAGGGTATGCGTGGCGCGACATCATCTTCCCAGTCGAAATCATTCGCCAGCACCACGCTTTTCGGTGCCAGCGGCCCGCTGTCAGTCGGGTCTGGCTGCTGCACGCCACACTGGAAACACGGGTGGTCAGTCACCTCGCCCACCACTTCGCACGCTCGCGGATCGAGCAGCAGCTTAGCCGGGTTAAAGCGCTGGCCGATCTGCGGCTGCCAGGGGCCGTGTACCCGGTAGCCGTAGCGCTGACCGGGGCGCACGGCGGGCAGATAGCCGTGCCAGATATCCCCGCTGCGCGCCGGCAGATCAACGCGGGTTTCGCTACCGGCAGCATCAAACAGGCACAGCTCCACGCGCTCGGCGTGCTGCGAAAACAGGGTGAAGTTCACCCCTCTGCCATCATAGCTGGCCCCCTGCGGAAAGGGCTCACCGCTGCGGATGGGCGTCATTCAGCCTCCCGCACCAGCCACAGCGTAGCGAGCGGCGGCAGCGTTATGCTCAGCGAGTGGCTGCGGTTATGGCTGCCCCAGTCGTCGGTGATGAGGGTGCCTAGATTGCCATTGTTACTGCCGTGATAGTGGCCGGAATCGGTATTCAGCACTTCACGCCAGCGCCCGGCACCAGACACCCCGAAGCGGTAGTCGTAACGCGGCACGGGAGTAAAGTTGCTGGCGACGATCAGCTCATTGCCGTCGCGGTCGCGGCGCACAAAGACAAATACCGAGTTATCAAAATCATCCACCACCAGCCACTCAAAACCGGCCGGGTCGAAATCCAGCTGATAGAGCGGCGGGTTAGCCTGATAGGTGTGGTTGAGGTCGCGCACCAGCCGCTGCACGCCGTTGTGCCAGCCGTCCTCGCCCTCCAGCAGATGCCAGTCCAGGCTGGTGTCGTGGTTCCACTCTTTCCCCTGGGCGAACTCGTTGCCCATAAACAGCAGCTTTTTGCCGGGGAAGCCGAACATCCAGCCGTAATAGGCGCGCAGGTTAGCGAACTTCTGCCAGGCATCGCCCGGCATGCGGTCGAGGATCGAGCGCTTGCCGTGGACCACTTCATCGTGCGACAGCGGCAGCACAAAGTTTTCGGTGTAGTTGTAGAGCATGCCGAAGGTCATCAGGTCGTGATGATGGCGGCGATAAATCGGGTCGAGCGACATATAGTCGAGAGTGTCGTGCATCCAGCCGAGGTTCCACTTAAACCAGAAGCCCAGCCCACCCATCTCCTGCGGTCGCGACACGCCGCCAAAATCGGTCGACTCCTCCGCCACGGTAATTGAGCCGGGCGCGGCGTGGCCCAGCGTGCGGTTGGTGTAGCGCAGGAAAGAGATTGCTTCAAGATTCTCGCGCCCGCCAAGGTGGTTTGGCACCCACTCACCTTCGGCGCGGCTGTAGTCGCGATAGATCATCGATGCCACGGCATCCACGCGCAGCCCGTCGATGCCGAAACGCTCCACCCAGTAGAGTGCATTGCCCGCCAGATAGTTGCTGACCTCGCGGCGCCCAAAGTTATAGATCAGCGTGTTCCAGTCCTGGTGAAAGCCTTCACGCGGGTCGCCGTGCTCGTACAGCTCGGTGCCGTCAAACTTCGCCAGGCCAAAATCATCGGATGGAAAGTGGCCCGGCACCCAGTCGAGCAGCACGTTCAGCCCGGCCTGGTGCGCGGCGGTAATAAACTCACGGAACTCGTCGCGGGTGCCAAAGCGGCGCGTCGGCGCATACATTCCCAGCGGCTGGTAGCCCCAGCTGCCGTCGAACGGATGCTCATTGATCGGCAGTAGTTCAAGGTGGGTGAAGCCCATCTCTTTAACATAGGGCACCAGCTGCTCAGCCAGCTCTTTGTAGCTGAGCCAGAAGTGGTTATCGGTGTGACGACGCCAGGAGCCGAGGTGAACCTCGTATATCGAGATGGGTGCATCAAAGCCGTTGGCGCGCTGACGCTCCGGCGAGAGCGTGGTTTTTTCCGGAATACCGCAGATCATCGAGGCCGTTTGCGGGCGCATCTGCGCTTCAAAGGCATACGGGTCAGCCTTCAGCCGCAGCTGGCCGTCTTTGTCGATGATCTCAAATTTATACAGCTGCCCGGTGCGGGCGGCGGGGACAAACAGTTCCCAGACGCCAATTTCCCGCCGCAGGCGCATCGGATGGCGGCGGCCGTCCCAAAAGTTAAACTCGCCGACCACCGAGACGCGCTGCGCGTTCGGCGCCCACACCGCAAAGCGCGTGCCGATCACCCCATCAATGACGTCGGCATGTGCCCCCATGGTTTCGTAGGGACGCAGGTGCGTGCCTTCCGCCAGCAGCCAGCTGTCCATTTCCGGCAGCAGTGGGCCAAAGCGGTAGGCATCATCAATCAGGTTTTGCTCGCCGTGCCAGGTGACGGCAAGCTGATAGCGAAAGGGATTTTTCCGGCGCGGTACCACGCCATGAAAGAAACCGCGTGCGTCCTGGCACTCCAGCTGCACGCACTTTTGCCCGGTACGGGTATCGATCACCCAAACTTCAGTGGCATCCGGCAACAGGGCGCGCACTTCAAGACCGCTTGCGGTCTGGTGCATACCCAGCAGGGAAAAGGGGTCAGCAAAATGACCAGAAACTAATGCATTGATAACATTGCGATCTACAAGCTCTGACATGACTTTCTTCCCGTGATGGTCGGCAGGCGAAAATTAAGCCAGGGAAGGCATAACCCATGCACTGCTCTTCATTGAGCCTAAATCACGCTGGCAGGACCGGACCTTCCCTTGGAAAAAACCGCCGCCGCGCGCAACAAACTAACCGTTCATAAAGCAAAATTATTCTGGGAGAGTGACGTTTTAAGCATAGCCAGGGCACAACAATAACCCTGCCTGAAAGCGTAAATATATTTCTTTCAGATCCACGTTTGTTGTTGTAGAGGCGAGAAGCAGGAAGCTAAGTGCATTCTTAAAAAGGCCGGAGGGCAGCGCCCGTGGCACGGTTAAGATGCTGAAATCTGACGCAGAGGATCGTCAGAAAAGAGATTACGGGTGGATCTGGTTTTAGTGAAAACGCTGGAGCACTAAGATACAGGGTGACATCTTCCCCCGCGTCAAAACGGGGGAAGCGTCACAACTTTTAACCGACCAACAGGCGTAACATGCGGCGCAGCGGCTCGGCCGCGCCCCACAGCAGCTGATCGCCGACGGTGAAGGCAGAGAGATACTCCGGCCCCATGTTCAGCTTACGCAAGCGGCCAACCGGGGTGTTCAGCGTGCCGGTCACGGCGGCTGGGGTCAGTTCACGCATGGAGATCTCACGGTCGTTCGGCACCACTTTCACCCATTCGTTGTGCGAAGCCAGCATCTGCTCAATTTCGCCCAGCGGCACATCTTTTTTCAGCTTCAGCGTAAAGGCCTGGCTGTGGCAGCGCAGCGCACCGACGCGGACGCAAAGGCCATCCACTGGGATCACGCTGCTGGTACGCAGAATTTTGTTGGTTTCCGCCTGCCCTTTCCACTCTTCACGCGTCTGGCCGTTATCCAGCTGCTTGTCGATCCATGGGATCAGGCTGCCCGCCAGCGGCACGCCGAAGTTATCGGTTGGCAGCACGCCGGTGCGGCTCAGCTCGGTGACTTTGCGTTCAATATCGAGGATGGCAGAAGCCGGGTCCTGCAGCTCTTTCGCCACGTGATTGTGCAGCATGCCCATCTGGGTCAACAGCTCGCGCATATGGCGCGCGCCGCCGCCGGAAGCCGCCTGATAGGTCGCCACTGACGCCCACTCAATCAGATTGTTTTCAAACAGGCCGCCCAGCGACATCAGCATCAGGCTGACGGTGCAGTTGCCGCCGACGAAGGTTTTAATCCCTTTATCGAGGCCGTCGTGGATCACCTTATGGTTGACCGGGTCGAGGATGATAATGGCATCATCTTTCATGCGCAGAGTGGAAGCCGCATCAATCCAGTAGCCATTCCAGCCCGCCGCGCGCAGCTTAGGGTAGATGTCGCTGGTGTAATCGCCACCCTGGCAGGTGATGATGATATCCAGCGCCTTCAGCGCTTCAATATCAAACGCATCCTGCAGCGTGCCTGCCGGGCGCCCGCCAAACTCCGGCGCGGCCTGGCCGTGCTGAGAAGTAGAAAAGAATACCGGGCGGATCACATCAAAATCGCGCTCTTCACTCATGCGCTGCATCAGTACCGAGCCAACCATGCCACGCCAACCTACCAGTCCAACTGTCTTCATCATGCACCTGCTTCAGGCTACTTTACTTGCCATTTTGCCTCCCGGCAGTGCGCGCAATCCTCACGTACTACAGTACGCTGCGGTTGCTGTGCGCTGGCGGTAAGCAAACTGGCTGCGCCAGTAACGCCTGACCTGTTAGAGTTAATAAAAGAAATAGGGTTAAACCTTACAAGGTGCAGCAAAAGTGGCAAGTGAATTAAATCGATTAAGCCGGTTTTTTTAGCAGCTACGCTTATAACGCGTGAGCATTGATAATTAAAGAGAACAACGACGATGACCGAAATGATCTCGGCGACGATATTATTGTTGCTGATTATGGACCCGCTGGGCAATTTGCCGATTTTTATGTCGGTATTAAAGCATCTGGAGCCGAAACGTCGACGCATGGTGCTGATGCGCGAAATGCTGATTGCGCTGCTGATTATGCTGCTGTTCCTGTTCGCCGGGGAAAAAATACTTAGCTTCCTCAACCTGCGTACGGAAACGGTGTCGATCTCCGGGGGGATAATTCTGTTTCTGATTGCGATTAAGATGATCTTCCCCGGTCAGGAGAGCAGCAGCAGCGGATTATCCGCAGGTGAAGAGCCGTTCCTGGTACCGCTGGCGATCCCGCTGGTGGCCGGGCCGTCCCTGCTGGCGACGCTGATGCTGCTGTCGCACCAGTATCCGCATCAGATGGGTCATCTGGTGGGCGCGCTGCTGATAGCCTGGGGCGCTACGGTGGCGATCCTGCTGCTGTCGGGGCTGTTCCTGCGCCTGCTGGGGGATAAAGGCGTGAACGCGCTGGAGAGGCTGATGGGGTTGATTTTGATTATGCTGGCGACGCAGATGTTTATGGATGGGATACGCGCGTATTTGAAACTGTGACGATCGCGGGCGAGGCATGCCTCGCCCCTACGGTTTTGTCCGGGTCGGGCATGCCTCGCCCCTGCGGTTTTGTCCGGGTCGGGCATGCCTCGCCCCTGCGGTTTTGTCCGGGTCGGGCATGCCTCGCCCCTACGGTTTTGTCCGGGTCGGGCATGCCTCGCCCCAGCGGTTTTGTACGGGTCGGGTATGCCTCGCCCCTGCGGTTTTGTACGGGTCGGGCATGCCTCGCCCCAGCGGTTTTGTACGGGTCGGGTATGCCTCGCCCCTGCGGTTTTGTAGGGGGCGGGCATGCCCGACCCGCAACATCAATTACGACAACAGTTCAAAGGCAATCATGCCGATAATCGCGCCGACGGTACCGAGGATAGTTTCCATCAGCGTCCAGGTTTTCAACGTCTGTGCTTCGGTGGCGCCGGTAAAGCGGCCAAACAGCCAGAAACCGGCATCGTTGACGTGGCTACAGATAATCGAGCCCCCGGCAATACAGATCGACAGCGCGGCAAGCTGCGCGCCCGAGTAGTGCAGCGGTTCGATCACCGGCATAATCAGGCCCACGGCGGTCAGGCAGGCTACGGTCGCCGAGCCCTGAATAATGCGCACCGCACCGGACAGCACAAAGCACGCCAGCGCTACTGGCAGACCGGCTCCGGTCAGCGCATTCCCCAGCGCCGGACCCACGCCGGAATCCACCAGCACCTGCTTGAACACGCCACCCGCACCGATCACCAGCAGGATAATGCCCGCCGGCTGCAGCGCCGCGCCGCAAATCTGCATCACGCGCTCTTTATCCATACCCTGACGATAAGCCAGGCCATAAATCGCCACCAGGCAGGCCAGCAGGATCGCCGTAAACGGGTGGCCGATAAACTCCAGCCACTCGTACAGGCTGGTGCCCGGCGCGGTAAAGCGCGCACCGATGGTTTTCAGCCCGACCAGGATCAGCGGGAACAGGATCAGCGACAGGCTGAAGCCAAATGAGGGCAGCTTGCTCTCGTCAAACTCCGGGTGCTCGCCCTCTTCGGGCACGCCGAACTCAACGTGCTGGCTGATAAAGCGACCAAACAGCGGCCCGGCAATCAGCATCCCCGGAATAGCGGCGCACAGCCCCAGCAGGATCATCCAGCCAAAGTCCGCGTGCATCTGGGAAGCCAGCAGCATCGGCGCAGGCCCCGGCAGCAGAAATGCCGCGGCGGCAGCCACCCCGGCGAACAGCGGAATCACCAGCTTCACCAGGTTATCCCCGGTGCGGCGCGCCACGGCAAACGCGATGCTGATCAGCAGCACCACCGCTACTTCGAAGAACAGCGGCAGTGCGCAGATCAGACCGGCAATGCCCATGGCGTAGTGCGCCCGGCTTTCGCCAAAGGTTTTCAGCATGCGGATGGCGATCTGATCGACCGCGCCGGTTTCGTGCAGGATTTTACCGAACATCGCGCCCAGCGCGACGACAATAGCGAGGAATCCGAGCGTGCCGCCCATGCCTTTCTGCATGGTATCGGCGATTTTATCCAGCGGCATCCCGGAGAACAGCCCGGCGCCGATCGAGACCAGCATCAGCGCCACAAAGGCGTGCATTCGCGCCTTCATCACTAAAAACAGCAGCAGCAGGACCGATCCGGCTGCGGTTAACACCAGCGTTGCAGTACTCATGACACCCTACTTAGTTTTGGCGATCGCACCATCAATGGTTTTGAGCGTTGCCGCAACAACCTCATCCAGCGTCTGATTAATATCGACGACCAGCACGTCATGCTCATCACTGCCCGGCTCTTCCAGGGTGGCGAACTGCGTCACCAGCATCTGTGGCTTGAAGAAGTGGCCTTTGCGCGCGCGCAGGCGGGATTCAATGGTATCGAAATCGCCCTGCAGATAGACGAAGGAGAGGTTCTGATTCCCTTTGCGCAGGATGTCGCGATAACTTTTTTTCAACGCCGAGCAGACAATCAGCGACACGCTGTTGGTGCGCTGCATGGCAAAGGCCGCATCGTTGATCGACTGCAGCCACGGGCGGCGGTCATCATCATTCAGCGGATGGCCTTCGGACATTTTTTCGATATTGGCGCGCGGATGCAGGAAATCGCCATCGAGGAATGCCGCTTGCAGCTGGTGCGCGACCGCATTGGCAACGGCGGACTTGCCGCTGCCGGATACGCCCATCAGGACAAATACGTGATTTGGCGTTGAAGTTGTGTTCATTTTTATCGCTCCGGCAGAGAAGGTGCAGGTGTGTTCGTCCAGTTGTTATCGGTAACATTGTCTGGATGTGCATTGATTATGGCAACAGCTGGCCAGGAAAAAGCTGGTAAATGTGAGGGGGGTCATAAAAACGGAAGAATCAGAGTCGGGGTCGGACATATCCGCCCCGAATAGCTAAACAAGTTATTAAATGCTGCCCCCGGCTGAGATGGTAAAGCCGACATCCACCGGGCGCATATCAACATTCTCGCCACGAATGCGCGCCAGCAGCAGCGCCGCAGACTCGTGCCCCATGCGTTCACGCGGGGTCTGCACCGTCGCCAGCGTCGGGTTGACCACATCAGCAATATCGTGGCCGTGGAAACCGGCAATCGCCATCTGCTGCGGGATCTGCAGCCCCTGGCGCTGGCACTCAAACATCGCCCCGACCGCCAGGTCATCATTGGTACAGAACAGGCTGTCGGTCAGCGGATAGCGCTGTTGCGCCTCGCGCATCAGCATCGCCCCGGCGGAGAACGACGAGGCCGCCTCCATCATCACCGTTTGCGGCTCCAGCCCTGCTTCACGCATCGCCAGCGCGTAGCCCTGCTCTTTCTGCAAGGTACGCTCATCTAGCCGCGCCCCGAGGTAAACCGGGTGACGATGGCCTTTTTGCAGAATGGCGTGGGTCATCTGGCGCGCCGCCTCAACGTTGTCAAAACCGACCGCCATATCCAGGCATGGCGATACGCTGTCCATCATCTCAATCACCGGAATGCCTGCGGTTTCGATCATGCGCAAGCTGGCGGCGGTGTGGGTGCGCTCGGTGAGGATCAGGCCGTCGATATTCCAGCCAAGCAGGGAGCGCAGCTGCAACTCTTCCTTTTCGGCGCTGTAGCCAAAGTGCCCGAGCAGCGTCTGGTAGCCTGCGGCGTCGGTCACCGCTTCAATGCCGCGCAGCACGTCGGCAAACACCTGGTTGGTCAGTGAGGGCAGCAGTACGCCAATGGCGCGGCTGGTGGCGTTGGAAAGCATATCGGGGGCGCGATTGGGGATATAACCCAGCTCATCCAGCGCGGCGGCGATCTTGCCCTGCAGCGCGGCAGAAACCTGATCGGGGTTACGCAGATAGCGGCTAACGGTCATTTTGGTGATGCCTACGCGATCGGCAACGTCCTGTAGTACCGGTCTTTTTTTCTTCATTGGGCTTCAGCTATGCGGACAGAATTATGCTGAGTGTAACAAAAGCGTGGGCAAAAACGACAAAGGGGCGAGGGTCTCGCCCCTTAAAGTGTGACACAGGTTGTAGTTAAACCGGCGGCAGGTCGAACAGCAGGATCTCTGCATCGCTGCTGGCGTTAATCGCCAGGGATTTTTCATCCCAGATAGCGAACGCGTCAGAGGTGGTTGCCGCTTCGCCGTTGACGGTCACATCGCCTTTCACCACCTGGATCCAGATGCGGCGGCCCTCTTCGACCTCAACCACGCCCTCTTCCGCCGCTTTCAGCGCCCAGCGCGACAGGGTCATATCCTGGAACACCTTAAGTGAACCGTCACGCGCATCCGGCGACAGCACCAGCTGGCGGCCCTGCACATCGTCAAAACGGCGCTGTGCATAGCGCGGTTCAATACCGGTGCTTTCCGGGATAATCCAGATCTGGTACAGGTGCAGCGGCACCTCTTTGCTGGCGTTGTACTCAGAGTGACGTACGCCGGTCCCGGCGCTCATAATCTGGAACTCACCCGCCGGGATCTGCTCCTTGTTGCCCATGCTGTCCTGGTGCTCAACGGTCCCGGACAGGACATAGGTGAGGATCTCCATATCTTTATGCGGATGGGTACCAAAACCCTGGCCGCCGTCGATCACATCTTCATTAATCACCCGCAGCGCGGAGAAGCCCATAAAGTTGGCATCGTAGTAATCAGCGAAAGAGAAGGTGTGGTAGCTGTCCAGCCAGCCATGGTTAGCATGACCGCGATCTTGTGCTTTGCGTAAGTAAATCATATTCAATTCTCCTCAACGTTTTGACACAGTCTGAACCTGAAAGGAGGGGGATGATAGCGGAGAAAATTGTCTTCTCTGTTCAAAATATTCGATGGGGTAGGAGGGAGAACTTCAAAGAAACTACCGGAGCAGATGGCAAATCGCAGGCAAAAAAAAGCCAGCACCCGAGCTGGCTAAATAATACTTGGAAGCAATGTGAGCAATGTCGTGCCTTCCCAGCGAGCACCGTAGGCTCTCCTGAAAACGCATGACAATAATAATCATTATCATTCGCACTTGTAAAGCGCTTTGCCGATTATTTTTTACTTGATCTTGCTGGTAAAAACCCTGAATTTAAAGGGGATTCCCGCAAACAAGGAGAGGTAAGATGAGTGAGATTGTCGTCCGTCATGTGGTTGCCGAAGATGCTGTTGCCATCCATCAGCTGTACAGCCAGCCTGAAACCTATGCCGATACGCTACAGCTCCCCCATCCCTCTCTCAAAAAGTGGCAGGAGCGGATTGCGTCGGTGCCTGACGGCGTGCAGATGCTGGTGGCCTGTATCGATAATGAGATTGCAGGCCAGCTGACGCTGGAGGTCAACGGGCGTGCCCGCCGCCGTCATACGGCAACCTTTGGCATCGCGGTGGATGCTCACCAGCGCGGAAAAGGCGTGGGCAAAGCGATGATGCGCACGCTGATCGACCTGTGTGACAACTGGCTCAGCGTCGAACGTATTGAGCTGACGGTGTTTGCCGATAATCAGCATGCCATCGCACTGTATGAACAGTTTGGCTTTGAAACCGAGGGACGCGCCCGCCGCTTTGCGCTGCGCAACGGTCAGCTGGTGGATGCGCTCTACATGGCGCGCTTTCGCGCGTAAACCGTTTTCGTAACGGTATTCGGGCCATTGAAAGGGGAGCGCAGCCGCCCTCCCCTTACTCACAGCGTGACGTTCCTGACCTTTCCCCGCCGCTCAATGCGCAGATTTAGTTCCCCGAGCGGCGTATCAGCCAGCGTGCCACGGATCCACTCCATCTTTTCAGGCAACACTTTGCTGCCGTTAATCTGCAGCAGGACGTCGCCGTTGTGCAGCACGGACGAGGAGAGTGCCCCGGGGGAGTTGGCATAAATTTCCACTCGCCTGGCAAAGTACCGAACGGCCAGGGTGCGCAGCGGGGCCGCCTCATCACGGGTAAAGTGCTGCTGGTTATAGCACAACAGCATTTTGTCCGGGGCCAACAGATAGTCATCAAAGCGCTGCAGAAAGTTCATGCCCAGCCCGTAGTTGCCCCGTTTATCTTCAATCGCCAGCAGCTTCCCCAGCGGCAGCCGATCAAACTGAATCCCGCCCAGCAGATAAGCATCGCTGCGTTCTATTCCGTTCAGCGTGATAACCGGCTGGGTAATGCCGGTCAGGATCGCGCTGCCGAAATGGCCGCGGCTGGCGTGGACGATCTCCTCACCAATCGTGCTCCAGGCCGCCCCGGTGTTCAACGCCATATACAGCGGGCGATCGTGATAGTCCAGCATCAGTTCGGGGCCAAAATCCCAGGCATTGCGATAGGGTACGCAGGCCTGGTAATTGCGGACAGTGAGCGGGTGCTTCCAGACCGTCAGCTGATGATTGCGGTTATCCACTGCCCAGTTGAACTGGCGGTAGAGGTCCTGCCCAATGATGCCATCAATCTGCATCCCGCTGTTCTGGGTGAACGCGCTGAGATCGGCACCCACCCAGGGATCGCTGGCGGGCACCACCTCATTGCCAATCGCCAGCGCCAGCGGCTGCCAGAAACGTATTGACTCGCCTCTCAGCATGCCGCCTGAAGTATTGATGCCGGTGCTCAGGATTTTTTTAGCCAGCTCCGGCAGGAGGTCGTCCGGCGTTTTGCTGGTGATATCGCTGGCGAGACGGTTATCAATCACCATCATCGCGGCGCCGGTATCCAGTAAAAAAGAGTACTGCTTGCCAGCAATAGTCACGGGCACGATCAGCGCATCAGATCGAACTCTCACCGTCAGCAGAGGAACGGGCGACGGTGCATAAATGCTGTCAGCCGATACGGATGAAGCCTGCAACAGCAGCGCGGCTGCAATGCCCCAGAAGTGTGAGAGATATTTCATTACGATCCTTGTCGCGATAAGTCTCTCTGCACATCCATCGTGCAGGATCAGAAGGGTTTCTGAATGCTGTAATTTACGTGAAAAAGGGGAAGTTACGAAATTCAATCGTGCTAATGGCGGTGATATGTCGGGAAAATCGCAAAGGGGCACAGGACGTTGGCCAAACGTCTGAACGGCTCTTTTTGAGGTCTTTTTGAGGTCACCTGCGCATATTGTTAACAAAATGTTGGTGCTAAGGTGGGGATGAGTCAAGGCAATTCACACATACCCTACACCCTTAAACAGACCAGCAAGGCATCATCATGAGCATAAAATTCAACGAGCAGTTTCGTGACAAGGTTTTCGTGGTCACCGGCGGTAATCAGGGGCTGGGCGCAGCCGTCTCTTTATTACTGGCCGAGCGCGGCGCACGCGGTCTGGTGATCTGCGGGCGCAACCAGCAGGCCGGTGCCGCGCAGGTCGATAAGCTGCGCGCTGCGGGCTGTGAAGCCTGGTTTGTCGCCGCCGATTTTAGCGACCCGGCCTCCTGTGAACGGGTGATCGCCGAAGCGGAGAGCCGTTTTGGCACGCTGCACGGGCTGGTTAACTGCGCGGGGATGTCCGACCGCGGCACCATACTCGACACCACGCCGCAGCTTTTTGACGCCATCTTTGCCGTTAACGTCCGCGCGCCGTTCTTTCTGATGCAGGCGGCCATCAGGTTGATGATTGCCAACCACGTTGCAGGCAGCATCGTCAATATCATCACTATGAGCTCCCACGGTGGGCAGAGCTTCCTCACGCCTTATGCGGCCTCCAAAGGTGCGCTGGTTACCCTGACGAAAAACGTCGCCTTCAGCGCGATGCGCAACCGCATTCGCGTCAACGGCCTGAACATCGGCTGGATGGATACGCCGCACGAAGATCAGATCCAGAAGCAGTATCACAACGCCAGCGAGGACTGGCTGGAGAAAGCCGAGCGTGAACAGCCGTTTGGTCGCCTTCTCAAACCGCAGGAGGTGGCGCGCAGCGTGGCATTCCTGCTGTCCGAAGAGTCGGGAATGATGACCGGTGCGATCGTCGACTTCGATCAAAACGTCGTTGGCTGTAGCGATGACGGCGCGGCAAAACCCCAGAATAAACTGGCCCTGTGAGGAACCTGTGATGAACAGTCTCTATCTGACTAAAGAACAGTTATCGGTTGATGATTTTGCCATTGTCTGCGAGCAGACCACCCCGCTGAAAGATTTCCCGCTGGCGCGGAAGGCCGAGCTGGATGTGCTGATCTACCAGCGCGAGGATTTGACCAAAGCCGCCGCCGAGCACCGGCAAACGGTGCTGAGCGAACTGCACCGCGCCCTGTCCTCTGGGCCGGGCGTCTTCGTGGTTAAAGGTCTGTTCAGCGATCTCCCGACGGTGGATCGCAACAGCGCGCTGTTCGAGCAGATCCTGCTCAGTGAGTCTGAAAGCGGCAGCGGCGGGGACCATTTTGCGGCGGCAGGCAATAACGGGCGCATCTGGAATGCTCTGCAGAAAGTCGCCGAGCGCGATGCCGATGCGTTTATTGACTACTACTGTAACCCGCTGCTGGCGCTGATCTGCGAAAGCTGGGTCGGCCCGGGTTATGAGATGACCGCGCAGGTCAATCAGGTGCGCCCCGGCGGCAAAGCCCAGCAGCCGCACCGTGATTATCATCTCGGCTTTCAAAGCAATGAGGTGGTGGAACGCTTCCCGCTGCCGCTGCAGATCCTCTCGCAGTACCTGACGCTTCAGGGCGCGGTGGCACACAGCGATATGCCGGTGGAGTCCGGCCCGACGCAGCTGCTGCCGTGGTCGCATCAGTATCAGGCGGGCTATCTGGCCTGGCGCGATGAGAAGTTTATCGACTATTTCCAGCGCAATGCCATCCAGCTGCCGCTGGAGAAGGGGGACGGGCTGTTCTTCAATCCGGCGCTGTTCCATGCGGCGGGCAGTAACCATACCCACGACCATATCCGCACCGCAAACCTGCTGCAGGTCTCTTCATCCTTTGGCAAAACGATGGAGAAAGTGAACCATATTAAGGTGCTACAGCATATTTACCCGGCGCTGCGCCTGCGCAGAATGTCTGAGGAGCGGATCAATGCGGTGATTGCCGCGGCGGCGGAGGGCTATTCGTTCCCAACCAATCTGGATACCGACCCGCCGGTGGGGGGGCTGGTACCTCAGACTCAGCAGTCGCTGCTGCTGCAGGCACTGCGCGAGAGTTGGGCTCCGAAGCTGTTTAATCAACGGCTGCAAGAGCACCAGCAGAAACGGGAAGCGTAATGCCCTTGTGGGAAATCACCGGCACGGGGCGACTGGAAAAAAGGGTCGCCCCCTACCTCAGATCGGCCTCGCCCGCATCGCATCAATACCCGGCGGTTAAATCATCGATGGTGCGCGGATCGGACGCACCGTAACGCATACCGTCCGGCCCCAGCATAATGCTCTGGGTGCTACCCATCGCAGGCATCACCTTCACATTCTGCCCCTTCTCACCCAGCAGCTTCAGCGTATCCGGGCTGAAGCCCTTCTCGACGCGCAGCTGGTCGGGCAGCCACTGATGGTGGAAGCGCGGCGCGTTAGTGGCTTCAGCCACGTTCATCCCGAAATCAACACTGTTCACCACCATTTGCAGTACGGTAGTGATAATACGGCTGCCGCCCGGGCTACCCGTCACCAGCCAGGTTTTACCGTCTTTCGCAACGATAGTCGGCGACATTGACGACAGTGGGCGCTTATACGGCTGCACCGCATTCGCTTCCCCGCCGACCAGACCGTAAACGTTGGGCGTGCCCGGCTTGGCGGAGAAGTCATCCATCTCGTTATTCATCAGAATGCCGCTGTTGCCGGCCACAATACCGCTGCCAAAGGTGGTGTTCAGCGTGTAGGTCACCGCGACCGCATTGCCGTCTTTATCCACCACCGAGAAATGCGTGGTTTGATTACTTTCATAGGGCGCCAGCTTGCCCGGTTTGATCTCGGATGACGGCCGCGCTTTGGCCACATCGATCTGTTCGGCCAGTGATTTGGCGTAGGCTTTGCTGGTCAGCGCCTGCCACGGCACCTTAACGAAATCTGGATCGCCGAGATATTCCGAGCGGTCGGCATAGGCATATTTCTCCGCCTCGGCCATCACCTGCATGGCATCAGCGCTGCCAAAGCCCATTTTTGCCAGATCGAAGTTTTCCAGGATATTGAGGATCTGCACGATATGAATACCGCCGGAGGATGGCGGTGGCATGGAGAAGACCTCATAGCCGCGGTAGCTGCCGCTCACCGGCTTACGCTCAATCGCCCGATAGTTGGCGAGGTCGCGCTTGTCGATCAACCCGCCGTGCTGCGCCATCTCAGAGGCGATCTCATCGGCAATCTGCCCTTTGTAGAACGCATCCGGCCCCTGCTTCGCAATCAGCTCCAGGCTGTGCGCCAGGTTGCGCTGCACCAGCTTATCGCCCTGCTGGTACGGCTTACCGTCGGCTTTATAGAAGATCGCTTTACTGTTCGGGTGGGCTGGCAAAACCTCACTGCCGTAGATCTTCAGGTCATCGGCCAGCGCTTCGTTAACCACAATGCCCTTGCGCGCCAGCTCCAGCGCCGGTTGGATCAGCGTGCTGAGCGGCAGCGTGCCGTACTTTTTATTCGCCAGCGCAAAGCCCGCCACGGTTCCGGGAACGCCGGACGCCAGGTGGGAGATCAGCGATTTTTTGCTGTCGGCATTACCTGCAGCGTCGAGGAACATATCGCGGCTGGCGCGCACCGGGGCCATTTCGCGAAAATCAATCGAGGTAGTCTGGCCGGAGGCGGTGCGCAACAGCATAAAGCCGCCGCCGCCGAGATTACCGGCCTGTGGATGCGTCACCGCCAGCGCGTAACCCACGGCGACCGCGGCATCCACCGCGTTACCGCCCTGCTGAAGAATTTTCACCCCCACTTCCGTTGCGGTGGCATCCACCGAGGCGACCATGCCGTGCTGAGCCGTGACCGGATGGAAAGTATCAGCGCCTACGCCATAGGAGACCGGCGGTGCGGCTGGAGCGGCACCCGCCCCCTGCCACACCAGTAAAGCGGCTAACAGCGACCACGACAGGCGCTGCACAGTACCTTTTGTTATCATTGTTACATCCTTTAAGTTTATTTACGTTGTGTTTGCCATTGATAAATATGCACAAAATTGCGCAAAAGGCGAACGATAGCGCAAATCAGGAGCACTCCTGGGGTACAGGCCTGGCAGATAACATAGACTTATGGCAGGAACACGGAGGACGTAACATGAAAATGAAAACCAAATGGCTGGTTGTTTTTGCTGCCCTGCTGCCGCTGAGCGGCATGGCAAACATGTTGAATAACAGCAACAACAATAATCCGAATAACCCGCAGTCTTCAAACTACAATCCGAGCACGCAGCGCTTACAGCAAAACATGCAGAATCAGCAGTCGCAGCAGAAGCTGAAGCTGCAACAGGATCAGCAGCGTCAGCAGCAGGATTTGCAGCGAAAAATTCAGGAGCAGCGCGACAGTGCCACGCAGCGCACCAATAACAACGGTCAGCTGCAGCAGACCCAGCAGAATTAATCCGGCCAACCTAGGGGCCAACCGGGAAAAAAGGTCGGCCCCTACAGTAGGGGCGGACCGCAGTTTGGGTCCGCCCGTTATCACCAGGCGATCGCGGTTTAATTAACGAAAGTCCGGCCCGATAATATCAATGCGGTCGGTGCAGATCGCATCCACGCCCCACTGTAGTAACTCCCGCGCCCGCTCCGGCTTATTCACCGTATACACCAGAATACGCAGCCCGGCCTGCTTCAGCAGCGCCACGCGCTCCGGGTCGAGCACTTTGTGATTCAGATGGATCGACACGCAGCCTAACGCGCGCGTCATAGCCTGCCAGTTCTCATCCCAGCTGTCGAGCAGCAGCCCGCGCGGCAGCTCCGGGGCCGCCTGCTGTGCCGCTTCCAGCGCAGAGTACGAGAACGACGACAGCAGCGGCGCGACCTGGCCCTGCCACATCACGCGGGCGGCCAGCGCGATAGCGCGCCCGGTTGCCACCTCCGCTCCGTGAGTCGGCTTAATTTCGATATTGGCCATCAGGCGATGCTGGCGACAGCGGGCGGCGACTTCCGCCAGCAGCGGCAGGCGTTCATCGCTGAAGGCGCTGCCAAACCAGCCGCCGGCATCCAGCGTGACCAGCTTGTCCCACGGCTGATCGCCCGCCACGCCCCAGCCGTTGCTGGTGCGGTCCAGGGTGTCATCGTGCAGCAGGAAGATGGCGCCGTCCTGCGACAGTTTGGCGTCAAACTCAATCATGCGATGCCCGTGCTGCGCGCCAACATCAATGGCGGCAAGGGTATTTTCCGGTGCCAGTTTCCCGCCGCCGCGATGGGCGACGATCGGCGGATATGGCCAGCTGTGGGTCATTATTCGGTCCGTTGTCCGTTATGGTCAAAAAAGTGTAGCGCGGCAGCGGGAAGCTGCAACCACAGCGTGCTGCCCATCTGCGGGCGCACCGAGTGCGGCAGGCGCACCACCAGCTTATTTTTTCCCCAGTGCCCGTGGGCGAGATTGTCGGCCCCCAGCATCTCCAGTGTCTCCACCACCAGCGGAATGCCGCCGTCCTGCTGAGAGGAGAGCTCAATATGCTCCGGACGGATGCCCAGCGTCAACGTGCGCGCGGCCCATTTTGCCTTCGGCGCCCTCAGCGGCAGCGGCAGGGTATCCGCGAGGATAAAGCGCGAGCCGTCATCATTGAGCTGGCCGTCCAGCAGGTTCATCGCCGGGGCGCCAATAAAGCTGGCGACGAAACGCGTGGCCGGGCGCTGGTAAATCTCCTCCGGGGTGCCGAGCTGCTCCAGCACGCCTTTGTTCATCACCATCACGCGCTGCGCCAGCGTCATCGCCTCGACCTGATCGTGCGTTACGTACAGGCTGGTGGTGTTCAGGCGGCGGTGTAACTGCTGCAGCTCAAGGCGCATCTGCACGCGCAGGCGGGCATCAAGGTTCGACAGTGGCTCATCGAACAGGAACAGCGCGGGCTCACGCACAATGGCGCGCCCCATCGCCACGCGCTGACGCTGGCCGCCGGACAGTTCACGCGGGCGGCGCTTAAGCAGCGCTTCCAGTTCCAGGCTGCGCGCCGCCTCCAGCACCCGCTGGCGGATCTGCTCTTTGCCCATGCCGCGAATTTTCAGGCCCCACGCCATGTTCTCCTCCACGCTCATATGCGGGTAGAGGGCATAGTTCTGGAACACCATGGCAATGCCGCGATCCTTCGGCTCCTCTTCGGTCACGCGCCGCGTATCAATCCAGATATCGCCGCTGGTGACCCGCTCCAGCCCGGCCACCATGCGCAGCAGCGTGGATTTTCCACAGCCGGATGGCCCGACCATTACCATAAACTCACCATCGCGGATCGACACGTCCAGCGGCTGAATAATCTGGTTTTTACCGTCGTAGGATTTGGTTACTGCCTGAAGTCGTACACCTGCCATCACTATTTCTCGCTCTCAACCAGACCGCGCACAAAGGCGCGCTGCATCACTAAAACAATCACCACCGGCGGGATCAGCGTCAGCAGCATCGCCGCCATCACTTCATTCCACTGGGTGGGGGATCCGCTGGTGGAGATCATGCTTTTGATCCCCGCGACCGCCGTACCGAGCGAAGCATCATTGATGATGAGCAGCGGCCACAGGTACTGGTTCCAGCCATAGATAAAGGTAATCACGAACAGCGCCGCCAGATTGGTCTTCGACAGCGGCAGCACGATATCGCGGAAGAAGCGCATTGGGCTGGCACCGTCAATGCGCGCCGCCTCCATCAGCTCATCCGGCAGCGACATAAAGAACTGGCGAAACAGGAAGGTGGCGGTGGCGGAAGCCATCAGCGGCAGGGTTAACCCGCTGTAGCTGTCGAGCAGGTTCAGGTCGGCAATCACCTGCACCGTGGGGAAAATACGCACCTCAACCGGCAGCATCAGGGTGATAAAGATCATCCAGAAGAACAGATTGCGCAGCGGGAAGCGGTACCACACCAGCGCGAACGCCGACAGCATCGACACGCTGATTTTCCCCACCGTAATGCACAGCGCCATAATCAGGCTGTTAAGCATCATCAGGCTGAAGGCCGGGCCGCTGCCGTTCACTCCGTTGAGCCAGATATTGCGCACGTTCTCCCACAGATGGCTGCCGGGGATTAGCGTCATCGGCACCTGATACACCGCCTTGTTATCCAGCGTCGCGGCGACAAACGCCACGTACAGCGGGAACAGAATGGTCAGGATGCCGAGGATCAGTAGCGTATGGCTGAAGATATCCAGCCCGCGTCGGTTTTCAATCATTGGTAGCGCACCTTGCGTTCGACGAAGCGGAACTGGATCACGGTCAGGCCAATCACCAGCAGCATCAGTACCACCGACTGTGCAGCCGAGGAGGAGAGATCCAGACCGGCAAAGCCTTCGCGATAGATTTTATAGATAAGCGTTGTGGTGGCCTGCACTGGGCCGCCGCCGGTGGCAGCGTCGATCACCGGGAAGGTATCGAAGAAGGCATACACCAGGTTCACCACCAGCAGGAAGAAGCTGACCGGGGTGATCAGCGGCAGCGCCAGGCTGAAGAAGCGGCGCACCGGACCGGCCCCGTCAATGGCGGCGGCTTCCACCAGCGATTTCGGGATCGACTGTAGCGCGGCAAAGAAGAACAGGAAGTTGTAGCTCATCTGCTGCCAGATTGAGGCCAGTACGATGAGAAACATCGCCTGGCCGCTGTTCTGCGCGTAGTTCCAGCTGTAGCCCCACTGGTTCAGCAGGTGGCTGAACAGGCCAAGGCCCGGGTTAAACAGGAACATCCACAGCACGGCAGCCACCACCGGGGCGACTGCGTAGGGCAGCAGCAGCAGCGTCTGATAGAGCTTTTTCAGGCGGACAACATAGTCCACCAGCGCCGCCAGCAGCAGCGAGAACGTCATGCCAAAAACGGTGACCAGACCGCTGAACTGCAGCGTGGTCCAGAAAGAGTCGAGGTAGTAGCTATCGGCAAACAGCCGTTTAAAGTTATCCAGCCCGACGAAAGTGCTGGAGATGCCAAACGGGTCGATACTCTGCAACGAGTACCAGAGCGCTTCGCCAGCGGGCCAGATAAAGAAGATTGCGGTGATCAGCAGCTGCGGCAGCATGAGCAGATAGGGCAGCGCGCTGGTGCGGAATACGGGGCGGGGTTGGGACATGGCAACCATCTCATCTCAATGCGTAGCGGCCGACCGTGGTTCTGGTCGGCCCGGGCGGGCGCATCGTCGATCCGCCCCTCCTCACTTTTCTCATGGCGGGCGGATTGTTAATCCGCCCCTACGGCATACCCTAACGGGTTTGCTGTTCGAAACGGCGCAGCAGTTCGTTACCGCGCTTCACGGCGCTATCCAGTGCCGCCTGCGGTGACTGCTTCCCGGTCCATACGCCTTCCAGCTCTTCGTCGACGATGGTACGGATCTGCGGCATATTGCCGAGGCGCATTCCTTTGGTAAACGGCAGCGGATCTTTGTTCAGCATCTGGCGGGTGGCGATATCCGCGCCCGGGTTTTTGTCGTAGAAGCCCTGCTGTTTGGTCAGCTCATAAGCGGCAGTGGTGATAGGCAGGTAACCGGTTTTCTGGTGCCATTCGGCGGCAATGTCTGGTTTTGCCAGGAACTGCATAAACTCAGCCACGCCCTTGTAGGTATCGGCATCTTTGCCTTTCATCACCCACAGGCTGGCACCGCCGATGATGGCGTTCTGCGGCGCGTTCGGCACGGTCTCGTCATACGGCATCATGCCAACGCCGAAGTTGAATTTGGCGTATTTGCGAATGTCGGCCAGCGAGCCGGAAGAGGCGGTGGTGATGCCGCAGTCGCCGTTATAGAACTTGGCGGTTGGCTCATCTTTACGCCCGAAGTAGGTGAAATCGCCCTTTTTGTTGAGATCTTCCAGCATCTGGATGTGGCGCACCTGCACCGGCTTATTGAACTCCAGTACCGCGTCGGTGCCGTCGAAGCCGTTATTTTTGCTGGCGACCGGCAGGCCGTGCCAGGCGCTGAAGTTCTCAATCTGGATCCAGCCCTGCCAGCCGCTGGCATAGCCGCAGCTCATGCCCGCTTTACGCAGGGCGGCGGTATCTTTCGCCAGCTCCTGCCAGGTTTTTGGCGGCTGCTCCGGGTCCAGTCCGGCTTTTTTAAACGCATCTTTGTTGTAGTACAGCACCGGGGTGGAGCTGTTAAACGGCTGGGAGATCAGCTGACCTTTTGCGTCGCTGTAGTAACCTGCCACTGCCGGAACGAACTGCTGCGCATCCATCGCGATCCCGGCCGTTTTAAACACTTCATTCACCGGCACGATCGCCTTTGACGCCATCATGGTTGCCGTACCGACTTCATACACCTGCAAAATCGCCGGCGCTTTACCGGTGCGCACCGCAGCAATCCCGGCGGCCAGGCTCTGCTCGTAGTTGCCTTTATAGGTCGGCACGATTTTGTAATCGGGGTGTTCAGCGTTGAAGCGCGTCGCCAGCGAGTTCACTTCCACCCCCAGCTCGCCTTCCATGGAGTGCCAGAAAGGGATTTCGGTGACGGCCAGCGCATTGGCGCTCAGAGTCAGTCCCAGTACCACGCTTACTGCGTTACGGCGAAATACGAATGATGACATGTCGATTACCTGTGCCCGGTGTTGTAAAGCGCGCTATCGCGCATTGTTGTAGTCGGGAGGTAACATGACACGCAAAAATGACAGAAAAATAACGGCGTTATGACGAAGGGGTGACAGAATCGTGACGACCCGATCATTGTAGGGGCGGACCCTCTGTTTCGGTCCGCCCGTTATATCCTACGCGGGCCGACCGAAAAAAATGGTCGGCCCCTACGTGACATCATCCGCCCAGATAGGCGCTTCTTACCGCTTCATTCGCCAGCAGCGCAGCACCGCTATCTTCCAGCACCACGTGACCGTTTTCGAGCACATAGCCACGGTCGGCCAGCTTGAGCGCCTGGTTGGCATTCTGCTCGACGAGGAAAATCGTCATGCCTTCCTGACGCAGCTGCTCAATGGTGTCGAAGATCTGCTGGATGATAATCGGGGCCAGGCCGAGCGACGGCTCATCCAGCAGCAGCAGGCGCGGCTGGCTCATCAGCGCACGGCCAATCGCCAGCATCTGCTGCTCGCCACCGGACATGGTGCCGGCGCGCTGCACGCGGCGCTCATACAGGCGCGGGAACAGCTCGTACACGCGCTTGATACGCTGCTGATACTGCTGGCGCTCGGCAAAGAAGCCGCCCATCGCCAGGTTCTCCTCTACCGACATGCGCGAGAAGACGCGGCGGCCCTCCGGCACGATGGCAATCGCTTCACGCATAATACGCGCCGTCTGCCAGTCGGTGATCGCCTTGCCGTCGAAGACAATCGAGCCTTCGCTGGCGCGAGGTTCACCGCACAGCGTGCCGAGGATGGTGGTTTTACCCGCGCCGTTGGCACCAATCAGCGTAACGATTTCGCCCTGATTGATGTGCAGACTGACGTTGTGCAGCGCCTGGATTTTACCGTAGTGCGCACTGACGTTATTCAGGGATAGCATAGCCTGAGTCATGTTACGCCTCCCCCAGGTAAGCGCGGATCACATCCGGGTTGTTGCGGATCTCGTCTGGCGTGCCGTTTGCCAACGGCGTACCCTGATTGACCACGTAAATGCGGTCGGAAATGCCCATTACCAGTTTCATATCGTGCTCAATCAACAGTACCGAGACGTTGTGCTGACTGCGCAGCTCGGCGATCAGTTCATCCAGCTCGTGCGTCTCTTTCGGGTTCAGACCGGCTGCCGGTTCATCCAGCATCAGGATTTCCGGGCGGGTCACCATGCAGCGGGCGATCTCCAGGCGGCGCTGCTGGCCATAGGCAAGATTACCCGCCTGGCGATTGGCCAGGGAGAGCAGGCCGACGCGTTCCAGCCAGGTTGCCGCACGATCCAGCGCTTCGCTTTCCGCTTTACGGAAGGCCGGGGTTTTCAGCAGGCCGGAGAAGACGCCGCTTTTCAGGTGCTGATGCTGGGCCACCAGCAGGTTCTCAATCACCGTCATTTCGCGGAACAGGCGCACGTGCTGGAAAGTACGCACAATGCCCATACGCGCAATCTTCTGCCCCGGCAGGCCCGCCAGCTGCTGGTCACCCAGCTTGATCGAACCGCCCGTCGGGCGGTAGAAGCCGGTCAGGCAGTTAAACACCGTGGTTTTCCCGGCACCGTTAGGGCCAATCAGGGAGACAATCTCCTGCGGGCGCAGCTCCAGTTCAACATTGTTGACCGCCAGCAGGCCGCCGAAGCGCATCATCAGGCCATTGACTGCTAACAAAGGCTGAGTCATGCCTGCTCTCCTTTTTCTACGCTTTTCAACTTCAGATGCGGGCGCTTCATCGGCAGTAAGCCCTGCGGGCGCCAGATCATCATCAATACCATTAAGCCACCGAGCACCAGCATGCTGTATTCGTTCAAATCGCGCATCAGCTCACGCGACACCACCAGCAGGATAGCGGCGAGGATCACTGCAAACTGCGACCCCATTCCGCCCAGCACCACAATCGCCAGCACAAACGCCGATTCGGCAAAGGTGAAGGATTCCGGGCTGACAAAGCCCTGGCGCGCGGCGAACAGGCAGCCGGCAAAACCGGCAAACGCGGCGCTGATGGTGAAAGCGGTCAGCTTGATGCGCGTCGGGCTGAGGCCCAGCGAGCGGCAGGCGATCTCATCTTCACGCAGCGCTTCCCACGCGCGGCCCAGCGGCATGCGCAGCAGGCGGTTAATCACAAACAGGGTGATCACCACCAGCAGCAGCGCCACCAGGTAGAGGAAAATAATACGGTCGCTTGGGTCATACTTCAGCCCGAAGAAGTCGTGGAAGGTGCCCCAACCGCCGTCGCGCACGCTGCGGCCAAACTCCAGGCCAAAGAAGGTCGGTTTTGGGATCTGGCTGATACCGTTCGGGCCACCGGTGATTTCGGTGTTGTTCAGCAGCAGGATACGCACGATCTCGCCGAAGCCGAGCGTGACAATCGCCAGGTAGTCTCCGCGCAGGCGCAGCACCGGGAAGCCGAGCAGCAGGCCAAACGCCGCCGCCACCAGGCCCGCCAGCGGCAGGCTCTGCCAGAAGCCGAGGCCGTAATAGTGGTTGAGCAGCGCGAAGGTATAGGCGCCGATGGCGTAGAAGCCGCCGTAACCCAGCACCAGCAGGCCGGACAGGCCGACGACCACGTTGAGGCCGAGGCCCAGCATCACGTAGATCAGCGTCAGGGTAGCGATATCCACCGTGCCGCGTGAAACCAGAAATGGCCACACCGCCGCGGCGACGATCAGCACCAGCAGGAACAGCTTCTGCTTAACGGTTGAGCCATCAATGCCCGGCAGCACAAATGCCGGGCCGGAGACTTTTTTCAGGCCGCTGGTCAGCAGCGGGCGCAGCAGCTGGAACAGGAACACCACGCCGCAGCCGAGCGCAATCCAGTTCCAGCGCACGCTTCCGGCGTTGTTCACCACCAGATGCGTGCCGTCGAGATTCAGGCGCATCCCCATAAAGAACGCCGCCAGCACCAGCAACATCAGCGAGGAAACGAGGGCGTTAAGCAGGTTGAGCTTCTTCATACTTTCTCAACCTCCGGGCGGCCGAGAATGCCGGTTGGCATCACCAGCAGCACCACAATCAGCAGCGCAAACGACACCACGTCTTTGTATTCGGTGCTGAGATACGCCGAGGTCAGCGCTTCAGCAATACCGAGGATCAGACCGCCCAGCATTGCACCCGGAATACTGCCGATACCGCCGAGAACGGCCGCGGTGAAGGCTTTCATCCCGGCCATAAAGCCGATGTACGGGTTGATCACGCCGTAGAACTGGCCCAGCAGCACGCCTGCCACTGCCGCCATCGCTGCACCAATGACGAAAGTCAGCGAGATAACGCGGTCGGTGTTAATCCCCAGCAGGCTGGCCATTTTCAGATCTTCCGCACAGGCGCGGCAGGCGCGGCCCATACGTGAATAGCGGATAAACAGCGTCAGGGCCAGCATCGACAGGAACGTCACGACCCAGATCACAATCTGCATGGTGGAGATGGTCGCCGCGAAGCCATTGCTGACGCCCAGCGTCCACTGGCCGGTGACCAGGTTTGGCAGCGCCACGTCACGCGATCCCTGGGTCAGGCTGACGTAGTTTTGCAGGAATATCGACATGCCGATCGCCGAGATCAGGGCAATCAGCCGTTTAGAGGAACGCACGGGCTTATACGCCACGCGTTCAATGCTCCAGCCGTAGCAGGAGGCGATCACCACCGCGACCACGAAGCCGCAGCCAATCAGCAGCCAGCTGGTATCAATGCCCATCATCATCAGCGCCGCAATAACGATAAACGAGACGTAGCTGCCGATCATATACACTTCACCGTGGGCGAAGTTGATCATGCCGATGATGCCGTACACCATAGTGTAACCGATGGCGATCAGCGCATAAGTGCTGCCCAACGTGACGCCGTTGAACATTTGCTGCAGGAAGTAGAGAAACTGCTCGGACATACCTTAATACCTTACGAATCAACCCACACTGAAGACAATGACGCCTGGCATACATCACCAGGCGTCATTATCCCAAAAGCCCGATTTATTTAACGGCGGTTGATGAACCATCAGCGTGCCATTTAAATACGCCGAACTCGAAGCCTTTCAGGTCGCCCTTCTGATCCCAGCTCAGGTCACCCATTACGGTTGGCACCGGCGCACCCTCTTTCAGGTTTTTAACGATAGCGTCTGGCTCTTCACTTTTGCTGCGCTCCATGCCCGCGGCCAGGGATTGCAGTGCGGCATAGGTAGTCCAGACGAAGGGACCGGTTGCATCCTGTTTTTTCGCTTTCAGCGCGTCAACCACCGGTTTGTTAGCCGGGACCTGGTCGTAGCGTTTTGGCAGCGTCACCAGCATGCCTTCAGAGGCTGCACCGGCAATATTAGACAGAGAAGCGTTGCCTACGCCTTCAGGACCCATGAACTGCGTTTTCAGACCGGCCGCACGCGCCTGGCGCAGGATCTGGCCCATTTCCGGGTGGTAGCCACCGAAGTAGACAAAGTCGACGTTCTCTTTCTTCAGGCGAGCCACCAGGGTAGAGAAGTCTTTATCACCCGCGGTGATCCCTTCAAACATCACCACGTTGCCGCCGCCTTTTTTCAGGCTCTCCTGCACGGAGCGCGCCAGGCCTTCACCGTACTGCTGCTTGTCGTGGATCACGGCGATGCGCTGGGGTTTCACTTCATTCAGAATGTATTTTGCCGCAGTCGGGCCCTGGTCAGAGTCGAGGCCAGTGGTGCGCATAATCAGCTTGTAGCCGCGGGAAGTCAGGTCAGGAGCCGTTGCTGCTGGCGTAATCATCAGCACGCCTTCATCTTCATAGATGTCGGAAGCGGGCTGAGTCGAAGAGGAGCACAGGTGGCCGATCACGTAACGGATGCCGTCGTTGATCACTTTGTTAGCAACCGCAACCGCCTGTTTTGGATCGCACACGTCGTCATATTTCACCGCGACCAGCTTGTCGCCGTTAATGCCGCCTTTGGCGTTAATGTCTGCGATCGCCTGCTGAGCGCCGGTCCACTGCATATCACCGTACTGGGCAACCGGGCCGGACATGGCGCCAACTACCGCGACTTTAATATCTTTTGCTACTGCTGCACCGCTCATTGCCAGAGCCATACAGCCAGCTAACAGCGCTTTACCTTTACTGATCTTCATCCTGACTACCCCATCTGTTGTGATTGCTTGCTATTTATTTGTCGGTGAATAGCGATAAACGCTTTGCCTTTGAACGAGTTAGCATAATTCCCGACAGTTTTTATCAATAAGGCTTTAATTTTCAGGTTATTAAACAGGAATATTCTGCTGTAAATCAACTGACAGATTCAGTAAATAGCGGGTGCCGCAGGACAATCCACTAACAGCAACGGTGGCAAATTCGCCAACTAGCCAGCGCATTATGCTGGCTTTCTGCGCAGAGAATAACGGTTTACTCGGTAAACCATTTGAAACGCCCGCACATCGCCTCGTTTTCGTACAGAAAAACTAACACGCTATAGTATGGTCAACTTCGCTACAATATGCCTTTCTCATGACCGGGTTATTCTGATGAAACTGACTATCATCCGCCTGCAACAGTTGTCTGAGCAGGATCGCAGCGACATAAAAAAAATCTGGCCGCAGGCGAATATCGCGGCGCTGGAAAGCGAACTGAATGAGGTAAAGCAGCTGTACGCGGCGCGTTTTAACGATCGTCTGCTGGCGGCAGTGCGCGTGACCCTCAGCGGCAGCGCAGGAGAGATGCAGCAGCTTGAGGTACGCGAGGTGACGCGGCGGCGCGGGGTGGGTCTCTATCTGGTGCAGGAAGTGATGGCGCAGAACCCGCAGGTTACGCAGTGGGTAATGAGTCAGGATGGCAGTTCAGCGCAGCAGGTGATAGCCGCGTTTATGCAGGCAGCGGGATTTAATCGACAAGCTAATAGATGGATAAAGATGTAAAAAAGGGGCCCTGCAAGGGCCCAAAACAATACAACGCCAGGGAAAGGAAAGAGGGTTATTCCCTCTCAGGCATTTCCGCCCGCTCTTCAGGCGCAGACTCTTTCTCTTTGCGCATCGGTTGAGGGTGAAGATGAGCAAATCGCCGGACATCCTCCTGCGCCATCTCGGCCCGGAACGGGTTATGCAGCCTTTCGATATCCATTAATTAAGCCGGTACGCCAGATTTACGGTTTTAACTGAACCCATCTCGCTCAATTTAATAAAAACGTAATGCAACGCGTGCTGAGTACCCCAAATATCGATGTAGTCATTACGATCTTCTGCTGCTAACTTCAGCTGATGTTTTTCCCGTAGCCGGGCATAGTCATACCATTGCCGCACGCTGCCAAAACGATGATGCCAGTCGTGGCATACCAGAGAGCCCTGAACGATAAGCATCCGGCACGGCAAATGGAAAAACAGATGGGTGAATGTCCAACGTATCCAGTCTGCGGTAAAGCGTAAGGAAAAATCTGGCGGACAGGCACTCCCGCAAAATCTGCCCAGACAATTTTTAATATGACTGTCGCGCACGCTTTCGCCCTGTTGACGTAAACACCAGGTATGTTCAGTTAAAAGATGCAGCAGAGAAGCAATTTGATAAACCAACACGTAGGGAATAACAATATTCAACAAGAAGAACCCGTACCCATAAGTTAACGCCAGCCAGATTAGCACTCCCCACCAGCAAAGGGACATTGCTCGTCGCCAGATCGGCAAATTTACCAGGTTGGATTTCAGCCGACCATAAAGAAACGTCAGATAAAATTTCGGGCTCAGCAAAGTCAACAACAGATTGATATATTGCTGCCTGACTTTTATACCCGGTTTGAAACCCAACTGATAAATTGCCGCTAAGTCGCGGTCCTCAAACGTTGAGAATGCCGCCCCATGATGCTCATAAACATGAAACTGACGATAGGAATCATAAGGCTGAACGATCAAAATCGTTGATAATATTTCACACAGGATCCTGTTGGCCCGCTGGCTGTTAAACAGATGCCCATGCACCCCATGGTGGATAATCGTTGCCACAATATATCTGGCACCCGAAGCTGCAAATAAGATGCCCGTCATGTAGATGACGCTCTTCACAAGCAGCGACAGGCTGCCAAACCAGGCCAGTGACGTCATGATACTCCCCACTATCATCCACGACAGGGACCAACAGATCATCTCAACAGAATGGGATTGCCATAGCTGTGGACGGCCATCAATCTCTTTCCCCGTCAACCAAGTCCAGACGCCCTGAAAAGGAAGGATGCGGTAAGAATCTCGCATCTGTACAGAGTGCGTAGAACGACAAAAATTCCTTTTATTGAGTGTCATACGATGCTCCAAGAAATGAGATAAAATACGGAAAGACATAGCAGGACTGACAAAATCATATTTCGCACAAAGAGGGCAATGACAATTCCTGCCATCGCTCCATATAAATAAGGATTGGAGGTGAGCGCCCTTATTTCGCCATCGTTAAGCAGAATAATCGGCCCACATATTGCCGTTAGCAGGCAGGGCGCTGAATATTTCAATGCTTCACGTACTAACGAGGGCAAGCGCACAGGCACCCTCGGTTCCAAAAAGACGTAGCGGTTAAAAAACACCACGGCAGCCAGAGTGAATAACAGTATCCAGCTCATGCTTCTCCTCTCGTCAGGCGGGCATATATTACTGAGCACAACATGCCGCTCAGCCCGGCAATGACAATTGCCCCTTCAATCTGAAACACGCTAAGTATCATCGATAACAGCAGGGAAACCAGCACCCCGCATAACACGCTGAGATTTTTAATCATCGGCACGACAATGGTAATAAAAGTGGCCACGATGGAGAAGTCGAGGTGATAACGCTGTAAATCAGGAACAGACGAAGCCATGAAAATGCCCAGCAGGCTAAAAAGATTCCAGCAGAGGTAAAAGGTCAGCCCAGCACCGATCAGATAGCCCGGCGTTAACGCCACCTGCTGTTTTTCAGCGCAGCTCAACGCGAACAGCTCGTCAGTTAATAAGAAACCTATCGGTAATCGATAACGTTTCAGAAAAAATGACACCGTTTCTCGTAACGTCAGACCGTAAAGAAAATGCTGTGAGGTGATAAAAAATACGGAGAGGATAATGGTAGGAATGCTCGCCCCGGAAAGCAGTAGCCCCAGTGTGACGAGCTGTGCCGCGCCAGCAAAAACAACCGCTGACATAGCAATACTTTGCGGCATTGTCAGCCCTGACTGCACCGCCATCGATCCCGCCAGGACTCCCCATGGGACCACGGAAAGGCAAAGTGGCAGCATGTTAACCACGCCACGAAAGAATCCGCTGTTGCTCCGCATGCTGGTATCAGCAAATGATTTGCAGGGCGATGTCTCCATTTTTACCCATTCCGCTCTCTACGAATTACGTGGCGTCAGGTTAGAGAAACGGGTAATTAAAATATTGAACAAAATTGCCGGGAGGAGAGAGACCAAACTAGCCAGGAAAGCGTAATGAGCGGATAAACTCTCCGGGAGTGACGCCCATCGAATTTTTGAAATGACGGGTGAAATGGCTCTGATCGGAGAAACCACAGCGTGCCGCAACAGCGGGGATCGTCTCACCCTTAACCAACAGCTCACGCGCTTTTCGAAGTCTGGCCTGGATTAACCAGCCATGCGGAGGCATTCCCACAACCTGCTTAAACTGGCGCAGAAAATGCCAGGGACTAAGCTGCACAAGATCTGAAAGCTGTTTCAACGACCAGTTTTGCTCCGGGCAGGCAGTCATCAGGTCCTTGACCTGAAGGATCATCGATTTTGCGCAGGGTAACTGACCTGGAGACGTGGGCGTACGGCTGTAGCGCATGATCAGCCAGCAGACGGCCGTGAGTAGTAATGACTCTTTCAGCAGACTATTGCCCGCAACAGGCAACATATTAAAGACGAGTTGTAGCTGGGCGGACAACCCGGGATCGTGCACTACCGCATCAGGAAACCACGGAATGATCCCTTGCTCATGCCTCAGATCGCCAGTGATCTGGCGCAGCAGTTCGGGGTGAGGATATATTGCCCGATATGCCCAGCCATTCTCGACTTCAGCACATCCCGTATGCACTTCATCGGCATTGACCAGAATGATATCGCCTGTGGGTGCAACGTGCTCCCCTCCCCCACGCCAGAAGCGTTGGGCGCCTTCTTCGATCACGCCGATACAGAACGTTTCATGTACGTGTCGCGGAAAGCGCCGACGATAGTACCTGGCTTCAAGCATATCGAGACCATCAAATTCATCCAGATGATGCATTGTGGCCTGCTCTTTTGGCTCTTTCTCCTCCACCATACGTTCTTACTCCCTGTCAGAACCTGGAACAAAATTGCTGATAGTTGAAAAATATTTATGTTTTATTTTAGGCAGTATCGCACCGCAAAGCCAGCACGACACAAACGCCATACAAACAAAAACACCGCCTGACAGGCGGTGTTGATCAATGTGCTGAAGAAAATACTGAACGACTGCGGTTACGCTTCGATAGCCAGACGCAATTTCTTCATCGCGTTCTTTTCCAGCTGGCGCACGCGCTCGGCGGAAACGCCATACTGGTCAGCCAGCTCCTGCAGCGTGGTTTTGTTATCATCGTCCAGCCAGCGGGCGCGGATGATGTGCTGGCTACGTTCATCCAGCCCCTGCATCGCATCGCTCAGCTTATCGGCGGCGTGATCTTCCCAGTTATCCTCTTCAATGCCGTTAGCAAAGTCAGAAGATTTATCCTGCAGATAAAGCATTGGCGCCATGGAGCGGCCTTCGCCTTCGTCATCCGGCGTTGGGTCAAAGGTCATGTCCTGGGCCGCCATACGCGACTCCATTTCACGCACGTCTTTACTGCTGACGCCCAGCTCACGCGCCACCATTTCCACTTCGTCCTGGTTAAACCAGCCTAAACGCTGCTTGGTTTTACGCAGGTTAAAGAACAGCTTACGCTGTGCTTTGGTGGTGGCGACTTTCACGATGCGCCAGTTACGCAGCACGTACTCGTGAATTTCGGCTTTGATCCAGTGAACGGCGAATGACACCAGGCGCACACCCACTTCCGGGTTGAAACGGCGCACGGCTTTCATCAGGCCGATGTTACCTTCCTGAATAAGGTCTGCCTGCGGCAGTCCGTAACCGGAATAGTTACGAGCGACATGAACAACAAAGCGCAGGTGAGACAGGATCAGCGTTTTTGCTGCTTCCAGATCGCCCTGGTAATGCAGCCGTTCAGCCAACGCTTTTTCCTCTTCTGCCGTCAGCATAGGCCAGGCATTAGCCGCCCGGATGTAAGAATCCAGGTTGCCTAAAGGAGCAATAGCTAAAGTTTGCATATCTTTGGTCATTCAAACCCTCTCTGTGTTAAGCAAATTACCGCGTCATTCCGTGAACCGCCCATAAGACTACGTGAACGGACAGCAGAAGCAAACGCAATCTGTGCTAACGATGTTACCGATTACTGATTAAGACGCTAAAGTTATCCACAAGTTCAATTCAGGCAGTGGATATTTTACAAACAGCATGCTGTGCGGACAAGAGGCCAGAATTGCAGGGGGAAGTGACAGTTTGATGAACTTCCTCTGCGGCTAACGTTCACGCAGCAGAGGAAGATTATATCAAAAAAACGTGTACATGGGTTACTGCGGCGTAAATCGACGTAAATGTTGCACCGTGGCCAGCCACGCGGCTATCCAGCCAATCATCGCGGCAATCAACAGCAGCAGCAGGCTCTCATCCCACGCCAGGCCATGCAGCGCGAAGGTGGTGCCAAACACCGAAGCCACCTGCGTCACCACCGATTCAAGACGCAGCACCAGCACCTGCGACAGCACCAGCGACAGCAGCGCACCGGCAAAGCCGAGCATCGCGCCGCCGTACAGGAACGGCCGCAGGATAAAGCCGTCGGTGGCGCCGATCAGCTTCTGCACGTTGATAGTGTCGCGCCGCGCAAAGATGCTCAGGCGCACGCTGTTACCGATCACCAGGAACACCGCGATAATCATCAGGACGCCAATCATCGCTGCCACCTGGCCTACCAGCCCGGTCAGCGCCGCAAGGCGGGCAAACCAGCTGTCATCCATCTTCACTTCATCAATGCCCTGCACTTTCGACACGCGGTCGCGCAGGCTGTTCATGGTGTCGGAATTCTGGAAATTGAGCTTCGGTGTGATAATCGCCACCGCCGGCAGCGGGTTCTGCTCCAGCATATCCATCGCGCCGCCAAAGCCGGACCAGTTACGGAACTCGCCCTGCGCCTCTTCACGCGACAGATAGTTAACTTTTTCCACGCCCTCTTCTTTCTTCAGCTGCGCGACCACGCTTTCGGCGGCGTCGTCATCCAGCGTTTTGCTGAGGTAAACCGTCAGCTGCGGGGCCGGGTACCACTGCTCTGCGGCCTGGCTGACGTTCTTCCAGACCATGTAGCAGACGCTCGGCAGCGTCAGAGAGATAGCGATAACCATCACCGTCAGCAGCGTCGCCAGCGGCTGGCGCCACATATCAGACAGCGAACCGTGCATCGCATAGCGCCACTGCTCCTGCCAGCCGCCCTTCAGCGCTTTGCTTTTTGACGGCTGCTTCTGCTTCACCGCTTTGGCTGCCGCCGGGCGCGGATTACGTTTATTCACCACGATGACCTCCGTGCAGACGTCCCTGGTTGAGCGTCATCAGTCGATAGTTACGGCTGCCGATCAGCCCCATATCATGGGTCGCCATCAGCACGGTAACGCCGACGCGGTTAAACTCTTCGAACAGGCGCAGAATGCCTGCCGACAGCGCTTCATCAAGGTTACCGGTCGGTTCATCCGCCAGCAGCACCGCCGGTTTGTTCACCACCGCACGGGCAATGCCCACGCGCTGCTGCTCACCGCCGGACAGCTGGATAGGAAAACTTTTCGCTTTGTCGAGCAGGCCCACTTTATCCAGCGCGGCCGACACGCGGCGGCGGATATCTTCCCCGCTCGCCCCGGCGATGATCAGCGGGATAGCCACATTGTCATACACTGAGCGGTCCATCAGCAGATGGTGATCCTGGAAGATCATCCCGATCTGGCGGCGCAAAAACGGCACTTCACGGCTTTTCAAACGGCTGATGTCGTGGCCGCCAAACCAGATATGCCCGGCGCTCGGGCGCTCAATGCCACAGATCAGCTTCAGCAAGGTACTTTTACCTGCCCCGGAATGTCCGGTCAGAAACGCCATTTCACCGGGACGCAGATGAAAATCTACCCCCTGCAGCGCTTGCCGACCGCCGAGATAAGCCTTACTGACTTGTTCAAAGCGAATCATCCTAATTAGTCCTCTCGGGCAAAAAGTGCCTCAATAAAATCGTCAGCCTTAAACGATCGCAAATCTTCAATACCTTCGCCAACGCCGATATAGCGAATAGGAATGTTGAACTGGTCCGCCACCGAGAAGATCACGCCACCTTTCGCCGTACCGTCCAGCTTGGTGAGGGTGATCCCGGTCAGGCCCACAGCCTCGTGGAACAGTTTAGTCTGGCTGATAGCATTCTGGCCGGTGCTGGCATCAATCGTCAGCATCACCTCGTGCGGCGCCTGGTCGTCGAGCTTCTTCATCACGCGGGTGATTTTTTTCAGCTCTTCCATCAGGTGCGCTTTATTCTGCAAACGCCCGGCGGTATCGGCGATCAGCACGTCCACGTGGCGCGCTTTGGCGGCCTGGATGGCATCAAAAATCACCGACGCGGAATCCGCACCGGTATGCTGCGCGACCACCGGAATATTGTTGCGCTGGCCCCACACCTGCAGCTGTTCAACCGCTGCGGCGCGGAAAGTGTCGCCCGCCGCCAGCATCACCGACTTCCCTTCGGCCTGGAACTGACGCGCCAGCTTGCCGATGGTGGTGGTTTTACCCACGCCGTTCACGCCAACCATCAGGATAACAAACGGGGTTTTACCGCTCACATCCAGTGGCTGTTCCACTTTAGAGAGGATGGCGGCCATATCGGTTTTCAGCAGGCCGTACAGCGCTTCGGCATCGCGCAGCTCTTTGCGGCTGGCCTGAGCGGTGAGGTTGCTGATAATACGGCGGGTGGTTTCCATCCCGACGTCGGCAATCAGCAGCTGCTCTTCCAGCTCTTCAAACAGGTCGTCGTCAATTTTCTTACCGCGGAACAGGCTGATAAAGCCGGAACCGAGGTTTTGACGGGTCTTCACCAGGCTGCGCTTCAGGCGGGCAAAGAAGCCCTCTTTACCTGGGCGCTCCTGCTCGACCACCGCCGCTGCAACCTCTTCAGCTTCTTCAGGCTCTTCAGCCTCTTCAGCGCTCTCTTCGATGATTTCGGCGGCCAGCGCTGCGTCAACCGACTCCGCTGCCAGCGCGGCGGCTTCAAGCGACGCGTCGTCAATCACCTCTTCTTCAGCGGCAATCTCTTCCGGCAGGATCTCTTCTTCTACAGCGGTAATCACCTCGGGTTCTGGGGTCACCACGACAGGCTCAGGTTCAGCCGCTACCGGTGCTGCAACCACACGCGCTTCTTCCGCCTGCTGTTCCGCCACGCTCTGCGTGACCGCCACAATCTCTTCTGCCACTTTTTCAGGGGCAGGTTCCGGCTCGGCTAGCGATGTTGATGGCGCGTCAGAGGCAGGGGTTGCTTCAGCAGCCGGTGTGTCTTTAGCAACGGGGGTATCGGCAGAGGGCTGCTGTTCTAACGTTTCTTTTACCTCTTCCTCAGGCGCTTTCTCGTCACGCCCCAGGCCCAGCCAGGAAAAAAAGCCACGTTTTTTATTCTTTGCCATGTTGCAACCACACTCCTCGTGGGGAAAACCATTCTGGTGTATAAAGAGACTTACAGGCTGTGTCCGCAATTGTGCGTGAGCCCCGCTGGCGGTCAAATTCGCTTGTAGCAAGGCGAGAGTCGCGCCATTGGGTAAACCCAATCAGCGGCGAACAACGCGGTTACAAGCGAATTTGGCCCCAGCCCTGCGGGTCGCGCTCCAAAAATTCGTTCCCCGCGTTGTCAGGTTTGGCCATAGTTTACTATGGCCTGCACCCTCCGCCTTGATAACGAAATTTTGGCGCTGCGACGGGGCCACGACCAATTACGGGACACAGCCTGATTAATCCCTTAGTCTAACACTTTCTGCAGAGAGCATCACAGCACCCTTTTTACGTTTCCTCCGCCCGGTTAGCCCGTTAAACTGTGCAACAAATTATTAAGAGTTCAGTGAGATGACAAAGAAACCCCGCAGCGGCGCAGCCGGGCAAATACGTATCATTGGCGGCCTTTGGCGCGGCCGTAAGCTGCCGGTCCCGGACAGCGAAGGGCTGCGCCCGACCACCGACCGCGTGCGCGAAACCCTGTTTAACTGGCTGGCGGCCGATATTCAGCAGGCCAAGTGCCTCGACTGCTTCGCCGGAAGCGGTGCTCTCGGGCTGGAAGCGCTGTCGCGTCATGCGGGCAGCGCCACCCTGCTGGAGCTGGAGCGCCCGGTGGCGCAGCAGCTGGAAAAAAATCTCGCCACGCTGGGGGCAAAGAACGCGCGCGTCGTGAACACTAACACGTTGCAGTTCCTTGCCCAGAAAGGGGAGCCACATCAGCTGGTGTTTATCGACCCGCCGTTTCGCAAGGGATTACTGGAGCAGACCAGCACGCTGCTGGAAAGCAACGGCTGGCTGAGCGATGATGCGCTGGTGTATGTTGAGAGCGAAGTGGAACACGGCCTGCCGCCAGTGCCGGTAAACTGGCAGCTGCACCGGGAAAAAATTGCCGGGCAGGTGGCTTACCGCCTGTATATTCGCCACGCTCATGATAAGGAAACGTCAAATGTTGATTAATGCTGGCCGCGTACTGATGCTGTTCGTCTGGGCATTTTTACTGCTCAACCTGGTTCACCCTTTTCCCAAACCGCTGACGTACTTCGTCAACGTCGCGCTGTTTTTCATGGTGATCATGCACGGGCTACAGCTGGTGCTGATGCGCTCAACCCAGCCACCCGGCGCGGAAAAGCTCAGCGGCGTAACCCAGGCCAAAGTGTTTTTCTTTGGCGTGTTCGAACTGCTGGCGTGGCAAAAGAAGAATTATCCGAAGCAGTAAGTGCCGACCCTGGCTTAAAAGCATCAACGCACGACGCTGAGACAAGGCGAAACAAGCCGAAAAAGCGGAGTTTACACAACGTAAATGCGCATTTTTCGGCGCAGTTTTAACGCCGTATCAGCGAGAGGCGTTGGTGCTGAACGAAACGAATCGTGTGCCTTTGACCTTCAGCTCTCCCTTCACGCCCTTATCAATCTGATGATAATCGCCGGCGTTCAGCTCCAGCTTGAAATCCCCTGCGCCATTGAGCGGATGAAACCACGCCTCGTAGCGCATATCCTCCACCGGAATATTTTCACGCTGGCGCGAGCGGCGGTTCGGCGCCGGAAATTCGCGTTTGGTTTTCACTTCCACAATCAGGCTGCGCACCGGCGAAGCATCGTTAACCGCGACTTCACGCCGCTGTTTGATAAACTGACGCGTGGCTAAGATGGCAATAATGGCCAGCACGATAAAAAAGATCAGAGGTGGCTTCATGTTTTGTTCATCCTCCTGGAGGGAAAGTCGGCAGTGCGGCTAAGCATACAACCGGAGCCCTCTCATTGTCACATCGCGCCCGCGTAACCTAAACTGATTGCCAGTTGTGAAGTTTTTAATCTAAGGATAACAATATGATTTGGTCTTTCCTTGCGGTTCTTTTTTCCGGCTGGCTGTATGTCGACGCCTCTTACCGCGGCCCGCAGTGGCAGCGCTGGGTGTTTAAGCCCGTCACCCTACTACTGCTGCTGGCGTGGGCCTGGCAGGCGCCGGTACTGAAAACCACGGACTATCTGATCCTGCTTGGCCTGCTGGCGACGCTGATCGGTGATGCCCTGACGCTGCTGCCCAATAAGCGCATGCTGTACGCCATTGGCGCATTTTTCCTCTCGCATCTGCTGTATACCCTGTGCTTCGCCAGCCAGATGACGCTGAGCTTCTTCTGGCCGATCCCGCTCACTTTGCTGATTATCGGTGCGGCGCTGATCGCCACCGTGTGGAGCAGGCTGGAGGAGCTGCGCTGGCCCATCTGCACCTTTATCGGCATGACGATACTGATGGTGTGGCTGGCAGCAGAGCAGTATTTCTTCCGCCCGACCGATTACAGCTTTACCCTGGTCGCCGGTGCCGGACTGCTGCTGTTAGCCAATATTGTCTGGTTAATCAGCCACTACCGTCGCCGCTTTAACGCCGACCGGGCGATTGTTGCCGCCTGCTACTTTGCCGGTCACTTTATGATCGTGCGCTCCCTGTGGCTGTAAGCTGAGTTGACGCTTGACTCTGGAGTGGACTCCAGAGTGTAAGATGGGTGACTGGCGGGCACTGAAGCCCGCCGTCACCGGTCAGGAGGCGTTATGCACCAGCACTCTTCTTGCGGTTGTGGTCACTGCCACGCCAGCAAACAACACGGATGCAGCACCCGCCCGCGTCCCGTTATCAGCAAAATTACTTCCGTCAGCGCGGCCAGCGTTGAGGCGCCCTGCTGCGCCGAATCATCCTGCAGTCCCACCGGGGCTGACCCCCTTGATGAGGGCGACAGGCCCGGCTCCGGCACGCGCTTCAGCTGGCAGGTCAGCGGGATGGACTGCCCAAGCTGCGCGCGTAAAGTCGAAACCGCCGTCAGGCAGCTGCCCGGGATTCACCAGGCGCGCGTGGTGTTCGCCAGTGAAAAGCTGCTGGTCGACTGCTCAGACGACAGGCGCAGCGACGTCGAGCAGGCCGTGTCCCGCGCCGGGTTCCAGCTGCAGCGCAGCGACGCTGCGCCAGCAGCAAAAGCCGAAGTCAGCTTCTGGCGGGAAAATCTCAGCCTGATAGCCCTGGTGGGGCTGATGGCCATCAGCTGGCTGCTTAACAGCGTCAACCACCCGGCCGGCAACCTCGCCTTTATCGCCACCACGCTGGTGGGCGTCTGGCCCATTGCCCGCAGCGCGCTGCGCCTGATGCGCAGCGGGTCACCGTTCTCGATTGAAACCCTGATGAGCGTGGCCGCTATTGGTGCGCTGTTTATCGGTGCCACCGCAGAAGCGGCGATGGTGCTGCTGCTGTTTATGCTCGGCGAGCGGCTGGAGTCCTTCGCCGCCGGTCGCGCGCGCAAAGGCGTCACGGCTCTGATGGCGCTGAAGCCGGACGTTGCCCTGCGCATTAGCAACGGCCAGCGCGAGAGCGTGGCGGTCAGCGCGCTGCGCCCGGGCGATGTGATTGAAGTGGCCGCCGGAGCGCGCCTGCCCGCCGATGCCAGCCTGCTTAGCCCATTTGCCAGCTTCGACGAAAGCGCCCTGACCGGCGAGTCGATCCCGGTTGAGCGCCAGCAGGGCGAGAAAATCCGCGCCGGTTGCCTGAGCGTTGACCGTTTGGTGCAGCTGCAGGTGGTTTCCGAGCCGGGCAACAGCGCGATTGACCGCATTCTGCATCTGATTGAAGAGGCCGAAGAGCGCCGCGCGCCGATTGAGCGCTTCCTTGACCGCTTTAGCCGCATCTACACCCCGGTGATTATGCTGATGGCGCTGCTGGTCGCCATCGTGCCGCCGCTGCTGTTTGCCGCCGCGTGGCAGCCGTGGATCTATAAAGGGCTGACCCTGCTGCTGATCGGCTGCCCTTGCGCGCTGGTGATCTCCACCCCCGCCGCGATCACTTCCGGGCTGGCCGCCGCTGCGCGCCGTGGTGCGCTGATTAAAGGCGGCGCCGCGCTGGAAAGCCTCGGCAGCGTGCGCACCATCGCTTTTGATAAAACCGGCACGCTGACCGAGGGCAAGCCGCAGGTCACCGCGCTGCTGCCGCTGGCGGGCAGTGATGAGGAGCAGCTGCTGGCCACCGCCGCCGCGATTGAACAGGGTTCTTCGCACCCGCTGGCGCAGGCGATTGTTGCCGCCGCCGCCGGGCGCTCGCTGATATTGCCTGAAGCCACCGATCGGCGCGCTCTGGCAGGCAGCGGCGTGGAGGCAAAAGTTAGCGGGCGCTTACTTTCCATTAGCTCCCCGACTAAACTGCCTTCAACGCTGCTCGCCCCCCAGCAGCAGGTGGTGGAAGAGCTGGAAAGCGCCGGCAATACCGTGGTGCTGCTGCATGACGCCGCGCAGCTGCTGGGGATTATCGCCCTGCGCGATACGCTGCGCGCCGATGCCCGGGGCGCGCTGGCAGAGCTGCAAGCGCTGGGGATTAATGGCGTGATGCTGACCGGGGACAACCCGCGAGCTGCCGCCGCGATTGCCGCCGAGCTGGGGATTGACTACCGCGCCGGGCTGCTGCCGGCAGACAAGGTGGCGGCGGTCAGCGCGCTGAACGCTAAACAGCCGGTGGCGATGGTCGGTGACGGCATTAACGATGCGCCAGCGATGAAGGCCGCGACCATCGGCATTGCGATGGGCAGCGGCAGCGATGTGGCGCTGGAGACCGCCGACGCGGCGCTGACCCATAACCGCCTTAGCGGGCTGGCGGCGATGATCCGCCTGTCGCGCGCCACCCACGCCAATATCCGCCAGAACGTGGCGCTGGCGCTGGGGCTTAAGGGGATTTTTCTGCTGACCACGCTGCTGGGGATCACCGGCCTGTGGCTGGCGGTTCTGGCAGATTCGGGGGCTACCGCGTTAGTAACCGCTAACGCATTGCGACTGTTGCGCAAGAAATAACAGGCTGTCAACTTCACTATCCTGTAGGGGCTGACCCTCTTTTTCGGTCAGCCCGCCATGGGTCGACCGGAAAAAATGGTCGACCCGTACGCAGATCGGCGTACGGGCTATAACCCTTTCTTCAACAAAAACTGATACGGCATCGCCTCGGTGTTCTCGGCCACCAGCGTGTGTTCCATAAAACGGCAGAAGCCGGGGATATCGCGTTTGGTGGCCGGGTCATCGGCGATGATCAGCAGGGTTTCACCCTCCTGCATATGGCGCACGGTTTTGCGCACCATCATTACCGGTTCCGGGCAGCGCAGGCCCAGCGCATCAAGGGTCTGGTCGGGATTAGCGAAGAGGTCGCTCATGATATTCTCAATCTGGGATGACAAACTGCCGTCTATTTTAGCGCCAGCCGCACCGCGTGCAAGGGATCAATCCAACGATAACGTTTGCGCTAAAATTAACCATTGCAATAGCAGGCTAAAACGGTAAGATGCCGCGAAATCGTCCCAACGATAAAAAATTTAATTGGGTTCCCTCACCCCAACGTTTTCTAAAAAGGCTCAATATGATCGCTTTCACTGCGCGTCAGCGCACCCACGCGCTGGTCTGGCTCTCCCTGTTTCACCTGCTGGTGATCACCTCCAGTAACTACCTGGTCCAGCTGCCGGTGGCCATTTTTGGCCTGCACACCACCTGGGGTGCCTTCAGCTTCCCGTTTATCTTCCTCGCTACCGACCTGACCGTGCGTATTTTTGGCGCTCCGCTGGCACGCCGCATTATTCTGGCGGTGATGATCCCGGCGCTGGCGATCTCTTACGTTATCTCCGCACTGTTCTATCAGGGCGAATGGCAGGGCTTAGCCGCGCTGTCTCAGATGAACCTGTTTGTTGCCCGCATCGCCTGCGCCAGCTTTATGGCTTACGCGCTGGGCCAGATCTTAGACGTGCACGTCTTCAACCGCCTGCGTCAGAAAGCAGCATGGTGGATGGCCCCGGCGGCCGCGATGTTCCTCGGCAATATCAGCGACACGCTGGCATTCTTCTTTATCGCCTTCTATAAAAGCCCGGACCCGTTTATGGCCACGCACTGGGTGGAGATCGCCCTGGTGGATTACAGCTTCAAAGTGCTGATCTGCATGGTGTTCTTCCTGCCTGCCTACGGGGTGCTGCTCAACACCGCGCTCAAACGACTGGCCAGGACGCCCGCACGTACCCATGTAAACTTTGGTTAGGACGCGATCTGCAATAGTTGTTAAGTTGCTTTTAGCCGCTGAATACGCTTGTATAAGTGCCTGATAAAGACGCGACTACTGTAGAAAAGGGACCCTGATGCGTAACTTACTAAAATATGCCGGAATAGCAGTTCTGGTGGCTGGCCTGGCCGCCTGCGATGGCAAAAAAGACAAAGACGCTGCCGATGACAATGGCACCAGCAGCAGCCAGTCTACCCAGAACGTCACTCTGATGGACGGTAAGCTAAGCTTTACCCTGCCGCCGGGCATGTCGGACAAGAGCGGCAAGCTCGGGACTCAGGCCAATAATATGCACGTCTACGCCGATGAATCCGGCCAGAGAGCCATTATTGTGATTGATGGTGAGAGCACCAATGAAGGGCTGGACGTGCTGGCAGGCCGTCTGGAAGCGCAGCAGCGCAACCGCGATGCCCAACTGCAGGTGGTGACGAACAAAGCGATCACCGTCAAGGGTCAGCCACTTCAGCAGCTGGATACCGTAATCTCTGCCAACAACCAGTCTTCATGGTCTTCCGTGGTGCTGGGCAAAGTTGATGGCAAACTGTTGACGCTGCAAATCACCCTGCCTGCGGATAATCAGCAGCAGGCGCAGACCGAAGCGGAAAGCATTATCAATACCATTACGTTGAAATAGATAATGTTCTGTAGGGGCTGACCCTCTTTTACGGTCAGCCCCCTGGTCAGCCCACTAAAGGTCGACCAGAAAAGCGGTCGACCTCTACAGATTACGGGGTTAATTTACAAACCGGTATTTTCGCGGATATATTTGCGCGCTTTCACTGCATATTCAAACGGGTTCGCCAGCGCCGGGTCCTGCTCTGCTTCCACCACCATCCAGCCTTTGTAGCCGAAATCGTCGAGGATTTTAAACACCGGTTTGAAATCAATGACGCCATCACCCGGTACGGTAAAGGTGCCTTTCTTCACGCCATCTAAAAACGACAGCTTCTGGCTCTTCACCTGCGCCACCACCTCATCACGCACGTCTTTCAGATGCACATGGTTAATGCGCGGCAGATATTTCGTCAGGATCTCCAGCATCGCCTGCTGGCTGCCTTCCGAGTAGTACGCATGGCCGGTGTCGAACAGCAGATAGACGTCATCATGGGTTGCCGCCATAAAGCGCTCAATCTCTGCCGTGGTCTGGATGCCGGTGCCCATGTGGTGATGCAGGCCAACCGTCATGCCTTTCTCCGCCGCCAGCTTCGCCAGCTCGTTATAGCCCTCTGCCGTCAGGCGCCACTGCTCGTCGTTAAACAGCGGTTTCTCTTCCAGCACCGCTTTAGTGGTGCCCTGAATGCTCAGGCTCTGCTCTGAACAACCAATCACCTTTGCGCCCATTGCGTACAGGAAATCGCGGTGATTGATGAACTCATCAATGGTTTTCGCTTTGTCGCCGTTGGCGAAAAAGGTACTGAACCACGCGTTAACGATCTGCACGCCGCGAATATCGAGCATCGGCTTCAGCACCGCCGGATCGCGCGGATATTTGCTGCCCACTTCGCTGCCGGTAAAGCCAGCCAGCGCCATTTCACTGACGGTCTGCTGGAAGGTGTTCTCGCTACCCAGCTCCGGCATATCATCGTTGGTCCAGCCAATCGGGGCGATCGCCAGCTTCACGTTATCTTTATTCATCTGCATGTTAATACCTCTAAAGACGGCCGCAGCCGCCTGGCTCATTTGCTCAGCAGTTCACGCTCGATCAGCTCGCGCGTGGCGACCGCCTGAACAGGCATTTTTTCCGGGTAACCAAACAGGGAAGAGGCAATAATCGACTCGCCACCGACTTTATAAGTGCGGTTAGCAAAGTCCATTTCGCGCAGCGTCTGGAACAGCGTCGGGAAATCCACCTCCCCTTCGCCCACACCCACATGCTGGTGAATCGTGGCGTCAACGCCAGGCGGGTTCACAATATAGCGGCAGTGTTTGGTGTGGTTCATGGTGTCAGCGATCAGCACGTGCGACAGGTCACCGCCTGCGTACTCCAGCATGCTCTTCACGTCGCCTTTTCCTTTGTCGTAGAAGAAGGTGTGCGGCACGCTGTACAGGTATTTGACGTTTTCACTGCGGAACGATTTCACCAGGTCGGCGGTTTCGTTGTTCTCTTCGCAGAAATCCCACGGGTGCGACTGGATTTCGATGCGGATGCCTTCACGTTCGACGATCGGCAGAATTTCTTCCATCGAGCGATAGAACATCTCTTCACAAATTTCGGGTTCGTTCGGGGTTCCCGACAGCTCGGTGTTGATCACCTGCACGCCGGTTTCCACCGCAATTTCAATCATCCGCTTCCAGTTACGCACGGCAGCCTGACGCCGCGCTTCGTCCGGGCCTGACCAGCGATACACCACGATGTACGAGGAGATTTCTAACCCGGTCTCGCGCAGCGCGTTCTTGTACTCGGTAATAATTTCGCGGCTGGCTTTTGGATGCTTATAGAACGGGTTGATCTGCGGATGCGGGGACTGTTCAATATATTTATAGCCCCAGTCGGCCACCTGGTGAACCATTTTTGTGATGCCTAAATCTCGAATGACATCCACATCAAAGGCAATTTTCATCAGACTCTCCGTGCTAAATCAGTACGCTGTTTAACGGTGTTCCCCCGCTTACAAACGGGGGTGACGCGCCCTAATCAGTGATAGAAAGAGGGGCGCTGCGGCAGTTCCACCGGCTCAATCGCGCCACTTTCCTGCGCCTTCAGGCAGGCATCTGCGGCAACGGAAGCGGCATAGCCGTCCCAGGCGGATGGCCCGGTCAGCTTGCCCGCGCTGGCATCATTAATAAATGCCTGCAGCTCAACGTCATAGGCATCGATAAAGCGGTCTTTCCAGTCGGTCAGGATCGCGGTTGAGAGATTGGCACTCTTGCGCATCTGCACGGCGGATGGCTCAGGCAGCTTAGCGATCCCCTCTTCCCCCACCACTTCACACTGGATGTCGTAGCCGTAAGCACAGTTGACGAAGATCTCAACGTCAATGCGGATACCTTTACGGGTTTCAAACAGCACCACCTGCGGATCGCGCAGCTTGCCGTGCGTTTTTGACGTGGAGCGCGGGAACACCACCTGCACCGATTTGTAATCGTCTTCGGTCAGCCAGCGCAGCACGTCCAGCTCGTGGATCAGCGTGTTGGTGATCGCCATATCCGTGGTGTAGTTTTCCGGCACGGTCGGGTTGCGGTGCGCGCAGTGCAGCATCAGCGGCTCGCCGATTTCACCCTGCTTAATCACCTTCTTCAGCGCACGATAGCCGCTGTCGTACGGGCGCATAAAGCCTACCTGCACCAGGCGCTTACCAAATTTGATTTCGGCATCGACGATACGGCGGCAACCTTCGGCGCTCATTGCCAGCGGCTTCTCGCAGAACACCGGCTTACCGGCAGCAATCGCCGCCAGGGTAAACTCTTCGTGCGTGGGGTCCCAGGAGGTCACCAGCAGCGCATCAACATTCGGGGAGTTCACCACGTCATGACCGTTAGCAAACACCTCGGCTTCAATACCGATGCGCGTCAGAGCGGCTTTCGCCCCGTCGATGTTGATATCAGAAACGGCCACCACCTGGGCACCCTGCAGCACTTTGCTACAGCGGCGAATGTGTTCCTGGCCAATGGCGCCCGTTCCGATTACACCTAATTTCAATGTCATAACAGGTCCTTACTTGTAGGGTTTATCCCCGTCATACTTCAAGCTGCAAGTGCGTTGGCTGCAACTCGAATTATTTTGGGTATATAGCGGGCGCGTTAACGCCCGCAAGGTAAAAGCACAGCAAAAAGTAAAATTAGTATTCCCGAGCCTGGTCGATATGTTGGTTCAGCATGCGCGCCACGGCGTCTACGCGCTCTGAGTTGGATACCTGGGCACCGCCCACGCGCCACCAGCTGAAGTATTTGTGGATCATGGTTTTCGGCAGCACTTTAATGTCGATCAGGGTGGATACCGTCTGCTTCTGGGCATCCGCCAGCGCCGCTTCCAGCTGCTCCAGCGTGGTCACGCGATAGGTTTTACAGCCGTAACCGGCCGCAATCGCCGCGAAGTCGACCGGCACGAAGCCGCCGTCCAGCCTGCCGCCTTCGCGGAAGCGGAACTCGGTGGTAAAGCTGTCCATGCCGTGTTCCATCTGCAGATTGTTGATACAGCCGTTGGTCATGTTGTCGAACAGGATCACGTTGATCTTGGCGCGCTCCTGGATCGAGGTCACCAGCTCGGAGTGCAGCATCATAAATGAGCCGTCGCCGACGAAGGTGTAAACCTCGCGCTGTGGCTCAGCCAGCTTTACGCCCAGTGAAGCGTTGACCTCGTAGCCCATGCAGGAGTAGCCATACTCGACGTGATAGCTGTTGTAATCTTTGTTGCGCCACATGCGCTGCAGGTCGCCCGGCAGGCTGCCTGCGGCCGCCACAATCACTGCATCCTTTGGGAGATGCTCATTGAGCGTGCCCAGCACGCTGCTCTGAGTCAGCCAGGAACCGGTCAGGCGGTTAAACTCGGCCCACACCGCGTCACGGTCCATGTGGTCATCGATCTCCGGCACGTAGTCGGCACCGCTGTAGACGGAGGAGTAAACGCGCTGGGTCTCTTTCAGCAGTTTGCTCTGCGCCTGCGACACTTTTTCACCCCAGCCGCTGCTGAAGCCGGTCGTCGCCAGGCGGCTCTCCAGCGCGATCAGAGCTTCCTGGGCATCGGCCACCACCTGAACGGCATCGAGCTTATAGGCATCAAAATTACTGACGTTAATGTTGATGTAGCTGACGTCCGGGTTCTGGAAAATCCATTTCGAGGCGGTGGTAAAGTCGGTGTAACGCGTCCCGATACCGATCACCAGATCGGCCTCTTTCGCCAGCAGGTTGGCCGCCAGGCAGCCGGTTTCACCCACGCCGCCCACGTTCAGCGGGTGATCGGAAATCACGGTGCCTTTCCCGGCCTGAGTTTCGGCAAACGGAATATTGTAGCGCTCGGCAAACGCCACCAGCGCCTCGCCCGCGCCGGAGTATTTCACCCCACCGCCGCAGATAATCATCGGCTTCTTCTTACCGGCAATCAGCGCTAACGCATCGGCAAGCTGGCCTTCGGTCGGCAGGCGACGCTCCAGGCGATGGACGCGCTTCTGGAAAAAGTAATCCGGGAAATCATAGGCTTCACCCTGCACGTCCTGCGGCAGTGAAATCGTCACCGCGCCGGTTTCCGCCGGGTCGGTCAGCACGCGCATGGCGTTAATGCAGGCGGTCATCAGCTGCTCAGGGCGGCTGACGCGGTCCCAGTATTTGCTGACGGCGCGGAAGGCATCGTTGGTGCTGATGCTGAGGTCGTGGCTCTGCTCAATCTGTTGCAGCACCGGGTCCGGCTGGCGCGTGGCGAACACGTCGCCCGGCAGCAGCAGCAGCGGAATGCGGTTAGCGGTGGCGGTGGCCGCTGCGGTGACCATATTGGCCGCGCCCGGGCCAACGGAAGAGGTACAGGCGATGATTTCGCGGCGCAGTTTCTGCTTGGCAAAACCGATAGCCGCATGCGCCATACCCTGCTCGTTTCGGCCCTGATGCACCACAAGGTCACCGCTGTCCTGCTCCAGCGCCTGGCCTAAGCCCAGCACGTTGCCGTGACCAAAGATGGCGAAAATGCCCTTCACAAACTTGGTTTCAACGCCGTCTACCGACAGATACTGATTATCCAGGAATCTGACCAGAGCCTGTGCCGTGGTTAATCTCGTCTTGCCCATTTGCTCTTCCTTTGTGGTTCGACGGCCGCATCTTTAGGTCGGCCGGGGTTCGCATTTATGGTCGCCTTATGCGCAAAACGGCGACAGCTGTAAGTGAAACGTGGGACGATTATAAACAAATATTTTTTTCACCAAACACAATTACAGAAGAAACATTTCATTTTGCGAGAGAGATCAAATTCTGCGGTGAAACGGGGATGCAAGGGGGGATCGCCAGCGAGTAAATGAAACGATAACAGGATCTTCAGTCATAAATGAGAAAAACCGTTTCACTTCAATATGTTCGCAGATCGGTCAGGACAAAGTTGCGAGGCCGCTCACATCTCTGTCATAGCGCGAAACACCCCCCGCCAGCCGCACGTTGAAATCAGCGATACAAGAGTTTTAACCACTTCACACTTTTGGGGTAATAATTTCATTTCATATTGAAATTGAAATTTTTATTCCTCATACTTTGCTTATGTAAGATCCGGAATCGATCGGGCATTCAAGCCACTGATCTGCTGGAGAAGCTCAACAGGATCAGCTAAAGAGGAAAAAACAGGTATGACTACACAACAGAAGCGGCTTGATGTGATTTGTATCGGACGCATCGCCGTCGACCTTTATGGCCAGCAGATCGGTGCGCGCCTTGAAGATGAAACCACCTTCGCGAAATACCTTGGCGGTTCCTCCGGCAATGTGGCTTACGGCACGGCAATCCAGGGTCTGAAATCAGCGATGCTGGCCCGCGTGGGCGACGAACATATGGGCCGCTTCCTGCGCGAAGAGCTGCAGCGCGTTGGCTGTGATACCCAGAGCCTGATTACCGATAAAACCCGCCTGACCGGGCTGGTGATCTTAGGGATCAAAGATCAGGAAACCTTCCCGCTGGTGTTCTACCGCGACAACTGCGCTGATATGGGCCTGGTGCCGGACGATATTCAGGAAGATTACATTTCCTCTGCCCGCGCCGTGGCCGTGACCGGCACGCATCTGTCGCACCCCGATACCCGCGCCGCCGTGCTGAAAGCGCTGGAAATTGCGCGTAAAAATGGCCTGCGCACCGCGCTCGATATCGACTACCGCCCGGTACTGTGGGGCCTGACCTCGCTGGGCGATGGCGAAACGCGCTTTGTCGAATCCGAACGCGTCACCCGGCAGCTGCAGGAAGTGCTGCACTACTTTGATCTGGTGGTGGGCACCGAAGAGGAGTTCCACATCGCGGGCGGCAGCACCGACAGCCTGACCGCGCTGAAAAACGTGCGCAAAGCAACCCAGGCGACGCTGGTGTGCAAACGCGGCCCGCTGGGCTGCGTGGTATTTGAAGGCGAGATCCCGGACAGCTGGGAACAGACCAAACTGCAAACCGGCGTGCGCGTGGAGGTGCTCAACGTGCTCGGCGCGGGCGATGCCTTTATGTCCGGCCTGCTGCGCGGCTGGCTGAACGATGAAAGCTGGGAACAGGCCTGCCGCTACGCCAACGCCTGCGGTGCGCTGGTGGTGTCGCGCCATGGCTGCGCCCCGGCGATGCCCACCAAACAGGAACTGGACGACTTCCTCAGCCGCGACAAAGAGGTCACCCGTCCGGATCTCGACCCGCGCCTCAACCATCTGCACCGCGTCACCACCCGCAAACAGCAGTGGCAGGAGCTGAACGTCTTCGCCTTCGACCACCGCAAACAGCTGGCCGATATGGCCACGGAAGCGGGGGTTGATGACTCACGCATTCCTGAGCTTAAGCTGCTGCTGCTGCAGGGTGCGCAGCAGGCGGCGCAAGAGGCGGGCCTCGACGATGGCCGCAGCGGCATTCTGGCCGACACCACCTATGGCCAGCCGGCGCTGAACGCCATCACCGGCAAGGGCTGGTGGATTGGGCGCCCGATCGAGCTGCCAGGCTCGCGCCCGCTGCGCCTGGAGCACGGCAACATCGGCTCGCAGCTGATCGACTGGCCGCAGGAGCACGTGGTCAAGTGCCTGACCTTCTACCATCCGCATGACAGCGCAGAAATGCGCCAGCAGCAGGATGAGCTGATCCTCGACGTGTGGAACGGCTGTAACAAATCCGGCCACGAGCTGCTGCTGGAAGTGATCCTGCCCGACAGCAACCCGGATAAGGATGAGAAGCACTATCTGGAAATCCTCAGCCACTTCTACAGCTTAGGGATCCAGCCGGACTGGTGGAAGCTGCCGCCGCTCTCCCATGACGCCTGGCAGGCGATCGGCAAACTGATTGAGCAGCACGACCCGCACTGCCGCGGCATCCTGCTGCTGGGCCTGGACGCGCCGGAGGTCGAACTGAAAGCCGGTTTCGCCGCCGCCGCGAAATCGCCGTGGGTGAAGGGTTTCGCCGTCGGCCGCACCATCTTCGGCCAGCCGTCACGCCAGTGGCTGCAGGGTGAGCTGGATAACGCTGCGCTGATTGAGAAAGTGAAAAGTAATTATCTGACGCTGATTGGCTACTGGCGGGAAGCGCGCCCGGAAAGTTAAGATGCTCTCTGGCCGGGGGTAAATTTGGGTTTATTTCCGGTCTTCTTTATCAAAGCCTGTGCCATCAGGCTGTTACTCACTCCTATTCCCTCCGCGTTATATTTATCACTATTTTCTTTTGTCTTTCCACTCACTCAACTCCGATAACAGCCCGCAGGGGTTTTGATCTAAAAAATTAAAACATGCGATCTTTTGATCTGTGAAAATAATATTTGCGACATATTTAACCACTCAAAAAACAGTTGGCGACATCAGGAGGGGGAAATGAAATAAATAATTATTATAAACAGCATAAAAGATCGCATTTCATTAATTTTTAAAAGTCACTGTCTTTTTATTTTGTGAATAAATACCATAAGGAGCGATTTAACTTGCTGATTAAAGGTTAATAGATGGAAATGTTACTGAATGGAATCAGAACTTCTGCGTGCGGGGCGGCCATGCTGGCTGCGCTACTTCTCTGCGCACATGCTGCCAAGGCAGTGCCCGAGCTTCCGGCAGGTACACCGGATGGCGCCTGCTGGGCTGACCCGATGAATAATTTAACCATTAAGCTAACCAGTGCCAACTTCAGCTCAAATACCGCAGGCAGTACTGCCAAGGTTAACTATAAGACGACGCCAACTAACTACAATGCATGGTGCTATTCAACTGTAAACAAAAGACTTCAGGCCACTAGATTTGATTCGGAGATAAGTTTACCCCTATCTTACTTAAATCCTGGCTACCATAAACTAACGGATGAAATCGATTATAAATTAAGTATAAAACTAAGCTTAGCCGCTCTCCCATTAGTCGCAGCACCGTTCAGTTATCAGCTAGGAACAAATCCAGGCGGTATATTAGCAGGGCCAACTACCGCCGGCGTAAGCAAGCTCATCGTAGGCTCACCTGCAATAGGTTCTACAGGAACCATTGAGTTTAAATTACGCAAAAATCTTATCGGCGGGGCATTTATTTTACCCGGCGGCATTGAGATCGGTAATTTGTACCGTTACATCTACTTCCCGGCACCAGAACCCATTTACCGACTCTATACCGAAGAGTTTGTCGTCCCCGTTCCGGTAGAGTGCCGGATCAATAACGGCACCCTGATTAACGTGCCCTTTGGCAACGTCGACAGCTCGCTGCTGACCAGCAGTGCGTCAACCTCACCCTATCACGTCGAGCGCGCCCTCAGCTACAAGTGCAACACCAGCCTCAGCCAGGATATCAAGGTGGTGCTCGCCGCTGCCCCGGCGGGCTTCAGCGACGCGGTGAAAACCAGCAATAAGGATATCGGCGTGGTGATGCTGTACAAAAACCAGCCGGTGCCCCCCAACGGCAGCTACGCCACCACGCTGGTCAACGGGACAGGCAGCGACGCCGTCAGCTTTAGCGTGGTCAAGCGCGGCGGCACAAGCCCCGCCACCGGGCCGTTTACCGGCTCCGGCACGCTGATTATCAGCAGCCTGTAGCATGGAGGTGGTTAATGTGAAAGCCGCCTTGCGCATCACCCTCGCCACTGACCTATCTCAACGACTACGGCGGCCGCCCCGAAGTTACCTTCGGCTGTTGCGGTACGCTGCGCGGCTGATAAAGAGCACATGTGCGTTTCAGGAAAATGGCGTGGCTTCTGGCCATTGCCGGCGTCAGCTTTAGCTGTCGGGCAGTAGACAAGGGTGCTACTGAGGTAAGTTCACTGGCCTGGTGCTCACTGCCTCCCCGATAGCCGATCCGAAGGTGAAGCCGGCTGCCGGGGATTTCCAGGCTTTGGCCACGCTGATGGTGACGCTTCAGTGACAGAGAAACCTGCAGGGGAGAGCGCCAGGCTCGGCCAATTCAGCTCGGGCTGTCGATATCCCCTGGCCGATCTTCTTTGTCAGAGCCTGTGCCATCAGGCTGTTAATCACTCCTATTCCCTCCGCGTTATATTTATCTCTATTTTCTCCCGTCACTCCACTCACTCAGTTCCGTTAACAGCCCGCAGGTATTTTGATCTAGGAAATAAAAACTCGCGAAGCTTTCACCCAAAAATACAATTACTGCGACATATTTAACCACCAAAAAAAAGTTAGCGACACCAAGACAGAACAAGGAGACACACAATACCGTTAAGCAGCATAAAAAATCGCAATTTAATAATTTCAAAAAATACCTGTCATTTTAATTTGTTAATAAATAACATAAGGCGCGATTTAACTTGCTGATTAAAGGTTAATAGATGGAAATGTTACTGAATGGAATCAGAACTTCTGCGTGCGGGGCGGCCATGCTGGCTGCGCTACTTCTCTTCGCACATGCTGCCAAGGCAGTGCCCGAGCTTCCGGCAGGTACACCGGATGGCGCCTGCTGGGCTGACCCGATGAATAATTTAACCATTAAGCTAACCAGTGCCAGCTTCAGCTCAAATACCGCAGGCAGTACTGCCAAGGTTAACTATAAGACGACGCCAACTAACTACAATGCATGGTGCTATTCAACTGTAAACAAAAAAGTTATCGCCAATAGATTTGATTCGGAGATAAGTTTACCCCTATCTTATTTAAATCCTGGCTACCGTAAACTAACGGATGAAATCGATTATAAATTAGAAATAATACTGAGCTGGGCCCATATACCACCAGTCCTGGCACCATTCAGTTATCAGCTAGGAACAAATCCAGGCGGTACTTTAGCAGGGCCAACTACCGCTGGCGTAAGCAAGCTCATCGTAGGCTCACCTGCAATAGGTTCTACAGGAACCATTGAGTTTAAATTACGCAAAAATCTTATCGGCGGGGCATTTATTTTACCCGGCGGCATTGAGATCGGTAATTTGTACCGTTACATCTACTTCCCGGCACCAGAACCCATTTACCGACTCTATACCGAAGAGTTTGTCGTCCCCGTTCCGGTAGAGTGCCGGATCAATAACGGCACCCTGATTAACGTGCCCTTTGGCAACGTCGACAGCTCGCTGCTGACCAGCAGTGCGTCAACCTCACCCTATCACGTCGAGCGCGCCCTCAGCTACAAGTGCAACACCAGCCTCAGCCAGGATATCAAGGTGGTGCTCGCCGCTGCCCCGGCGGGCTTCAGCGACGCGGTGAAAACCAGCAATAAGGATATTGGCGTGGTGATGCTGTACAAAAACCAGCCGGTTCCTCCCAACGGCAGCTACACCACCACGCTGGTTAACGGGACAGGCAGCGACGCCGTCAGCTTTAACGTGGTCAAGCGCGGCGGCACAAGCCCCGCCACCGGGCCGTTTACCGGCTCCGGCACCCTGATTGTCAGCAGCCTGTAGCATGGAGGTGGTTAACGTGAAATTCGACTGGCGCACCGCCCTCTTAATAGCCATCATCTCGATGCTCGCCAGCCCGCTGCATGCGCGGGCGGCGCTGGCGCTGCAGCAGAGCCGGGTTATTTTCAACGGGGATAAATCCTCCGCCAGCCTGCTGGTTAACAACCAGAACATCAGCGCACCCTACCTCGCCCAGGGCTGGATTGAGGACGAGGCGGGGAGAAAAGTCCGCCGCCCGCTGCTGGTGCTGCCGCCGCTGCAGCGCATCGAGCCGGGTGCTAGCAGCCAGGTGAAAATCCAGGCGCTGCCCGATGCTAACCTGCTGCGCCAGGACCGCGAAACGCTGTTCTACATAAACCTGCGCGAAATCCCGCCGCGCAACGACCACCCCAACACCTTCAATATTGCGCTGCAAAACCGCATCAAGCTGTTTTACCGCCCGGCCGCGCTGAAGGCCCCGCCGGGCGAGCTGGCCAGCTCCTGGCTGTCGCAGCTGGTGCTGGAAAAACAGGGACAGAGCTGGCGCATCAGTAACCCCTCCGCCTACTACGTCACTCTGGTGGAGGCTCGCGGCTTCAGCGGCTTTAGCCCGCTTATGCTGGCACCGGGTGCCAGTGCACCGCTGCCCGGAGTTATCGGCAACTATGGCCGTACGCCAGTACTGACCTATCTCAACGACTACGGCGGCCGCCCCGAGGTTATCTTCGGCTGTGCTGAGACACGCTGCACGGTCACCGCTAACCGCGTGCCGCGCGGCTGATAAGGAGTGCATATGTGTTTAAGGAAAATGGTATGGGTGCTGGCCATCGTTGGCATCAGTTTTAGCTGCAGGGCAGTAATTAAGGGGGCTACTGCGGTAAAGTTCAGCGGCACAGTGGTCAACCCGCCCAACTGCATACTGAATAACAACGAGTTGATTGAAGTGCAGTTTGGCACCGTTGGCATCCGCCAGGCGGATGGCCGTCAAGTGGTTAAACCCCTCAACTATAACCTGAAGTGCAGCGGCAGCGACGGAGGCAAGTCGTTAAAGATGCAGTTAGCCGGTACGCAAGGGTTTGCCGCCGACGTACTGGCCACTTCAATCGACGGCCTCGGCGTGCGCTTTTATCGCAATGGAGAAGCAGTGACGCTGAAGGAGTGGTTCAGCCTGCCAAAACCCGCCAGTGGCCTGGTGCTGACCGCCTCGCCGATAGCCGACCCGCAGGTGAAGCCGGCTGCCGGGGACTTCCAGGCATCGGCGACGCTGCTGGTGGCATTTCAGTAACGGAGAACCCTGCAAGGGTGAGCGCCACGCTCGCCCATTTCAGAATAAACCGTCGCATTTCCGCTGCTGGCAGGGGGTAAACCGCATTTATGTGACCCCATTCCCATCCTGATGAAATAAAAGCCGCCGCTTTCACCTTAAAGTGAAATTTTTTGTTCATCTGGTAGAATAACGCACAGAAGAACAACATTTTCCTTAGCGAGCCGAGCAATGAATAACAACCCCACCCAGCTTTCCCTGTTACAGGACGATATCCGTCGCCGTTACGATACCCTGAGTAAACGCCTGAAGCAGGTGGCTCGCTATATTCTGGATAACAGCAACAGCATCGCTTTCGATACGGTCGCTTCGATCGCCCAGCAGGCCGACGTGCCGCCTTCCACCCTGATCCGCTTCTCTAACGCCTTTGGCTTTAGCGGCTTTAATGAAATGAAGCAGGTGTTTCGTCAGCACCTGATGGAAGAGACCGTTAACTATACCGAGCGAGCACGTCTGTTCCGCCAGACCGCCACCGATGAGGCGCAGGGCGCGCCGGAAAGCCCGGCAGAAATCCTTAACGTCTTCACCATGGTAAATTCGCAGGCGCTGCAGCAGCTGGCGATGCAGGTTAATCCGGAACAGCTAAATAAAGCCGTGAAGCTGCTGGACGAGGCCGATAACATCTACGTGATTGGCCTGCGCCGCTCCTTTAGCGTCGCCTCTTATCTGACCTACGCGCTGCGCCACCTTGAGCGCCGCGCCTTCCTGATTGACGGCCTCGGCGGGATGTTTGCCGAACAGCTGAGCATGGTCAATCCGAAAGATGTGGTGATCGCCATCAGCTACTCGCCGTATGCACGTGAAGCGGTGGAGCTGGTGGAGCTGGGTGCCAAACGCGGTGCGCATCAGATTGCGATTACCGACAGTCAGGTCAGCCCGCTGGCGGCGTTTAGCGACGTCTGCTTTGTGGTGCGTGAAGCGCAGGTCGATGGCTTCCGTTCGCAGGTCGCCTCACTCTGCCTGGCGCAGACGCTGGCGGTATCACTGGCGCTGACCAACGCCGACCCGAATAAACCGCGCCCATAAAAAAGGGCGACCGGAAAAAAGGTCGCCCCCTACCGCACAGATTCACTGAATTAGTGTAGGGGCTGACCCTCTTTTTCGGTCAGCCCGGTGTAAATTATCACCACGGGGCGACCGGAAAAAAGGTCGCCCCCTACCGCACAGGCTCACTGAATTGGTGTAGGGGCTGACCCTCTTTTTTGGTCAGCCCGGTGTAAATTATCACCACGGGGCGACCGGAAAAAAGGTCGCCCCCTACCGCACAGATTCACTGAATTGGTGTAGGGCTGCCCCTCTTTTTCGGTCAGCCCGGTGTAAATCATCACCACGGGTCGACCGGAAAAAAGGTCGACCGTACGGTGAGGTTCACTGAAATGCTGCAGGGACTGACCCTCTTTTTCGGTCAGCCCGGCGTCAATCATCACCACGGGTCGACCGTACGGTGAGGCTCACTGAAATGCTGTAGGGGCTGACCCTCTTTTTCGGTCAGCCCGCAGTCAATCATCACCACGGGTCGACCGTACGGTGAGGCTCTCTGAAATGCTGTAGGGGCTGACCCTCTATTTCGGTCAGCCCGCAGCTAATCATCTCTGGCGGTTATTTTTTACGCGGATAGTCGTCGCTGTTCACCCAGGCGTGGTCTTTCTCCCAGGTAAATTTCCACAGGCGCACCGGCCCGGCCATCACGTTGAGGTAGTAGTTGTCGTACCCGGCAACGGTCGACATCGGGTGATAGCCGCGCGGCACGGTGACGACGTCATGATTGTACGGCGCCATACAGACATCCAGCGAACGGTCGTCGGTATAAACACGCTGCATCGCGAAGCCGCGATCCGGGTTAAAGCGGTGGTAATAGGTCTCTTCCAGGTAGGTTTCATCCGATGAATCTTCCTGGTCATGCTTATGGCTTGGGTAAGAGCTGGTGTTACCCTCGTCGGTATATACCTCCACCACCAGCAGACTGTCGGCAGGCTTATCGTCCGGCAGAATATTGTGCACCAGGCGCTTGTTATTGCCCTTGCCGCGCTGCTCAACGCCGACGTCCTGCGGCGCAATCAGGCGGGCGGGCAGCTTGCCTTCCGTCGCTGGCGCACTGCATACCGCCAGCTCAAGATCGGACTCTGCTACAACTTCAACCTGCTCATTGTGCGGCACGTACACCGAATAGGGCGGCGTGCGTTCAAACGGCGACATGCGCTTACCGATGTTCGGGAACTCCGCATGGCGGGTTTTCACCGAAGCCAGCCCGGCAACCAGCACCAGGCACAGCTCTTTGCTGCCGCTCTCAAGCGTCAGCGTCTGTCCTTTTTTCAACTGATAAGCGTCGAAACCGACATAGCGCCAGCCTGCACTTTCCGGGGTAACGTGCTGGATACGGCCCTGCGCATCCGGCTGTTTTACTTTGGATAGCAATGACATTCTGTCTCCTTGTTCTGTGGGCAAGCGTAGGGGCGAGGCACGCCTCGCCCGTTTTATCAGCCCAGAGTCGGCATACTGAATTCAGACACGGTTTTCTGGCCGCTCGGCCAGCGCACGGTGGCGGTTTTCATACGGGTGTAGAAGCGCACGCCGTCCGGCCCGTGTACGTTCAGCGCACCAAACACCGAACGCTTCCAGCCGCCGAAGCTGTGGAACGCCATCGGCACCGGCACCGGCACGTTAACGCCAACCATCCCCGCCTGTACTTCACGCACGAAGTCGCGGCCGGTGTGGCCATTGCTGGTAAAGATAGCGCTGCCGTTGCCGAACTCATGGCTGTTAACCAGATCCAGCGCGGTTTTGTAGTCTGGCGCGCGCATAATGCTTAGCACTGGCCCGAAGATCTCTTCACGCCAGATCACCATCTCATTGGTGACGTTATCGAACAACGTACCGCCAACGTAGTAGCCTTCCGGGTTGCCTTCCACCTGGATACCGCGGCCATCAACCACCAGCTTCGCGCCTTCCGCCACGCCTTTGTCGATGTAGCCAAGCACTTTTTTCTGGTGCGCAGCGGAAACCACCGGCCCCATTTCATTCTCGTCTTTACCTTTGTGAATGCCAGGGCCAACGCGCAGGGCTTTTACCAGCGGCGTCAGTGCAGCAATCAGCTTGTCGGCGGTGTCATCACCCACGGCAACCACCACCGGCAGCGCCATGCAGCGCTCACCGGCAGAGCCGAACGCGCCGCCCATAATGGCGTTCACGGTGGCATCAAGGTCGGCATCCGGCATCACGATAGCGTGGTTCTTCGCCGCGCCAAACGCCTGCACGCGCTTGCCGTGGGCGCTGGCGGTGGTGTAAATATGCTCGGCCACGCCGGAAGAGCCGACGAAGCTCACCGCCTGCACGCGCGGATCTTTATACAGCTGCTCGGCGTTTTCGTTCGAGCTGTGTACCACGTTAAACACGCCGTCCGGCAGACCGGCTTCGGTCAGCAGCTCCGCCATCCGCACGGAGGCAGACGGGTCAAGGGCCGGTGGCTTCAGCACAAAGGTGTTACCGCACGCCAGCGCGATGGGGAACATCCACAGCGGCACCATTGCCGGGAAGTTAAACGGGGTGATGCCCGCGACCACGCCCAGCGGCTGCATCAGCGAGTAGCTGTCAACCCCGCTCGCCACATCCGCCGAGTTCTCACCTTTGATCAGGTGCGGGATCCCGCAGGCAAATTCCACCACTTCCAGACCACGGGTCAGTTCACCCAGCGCATCCGACCACACTTTGCCGTGCTCGCTGACGATAAGCTCGGCCAGCTCGTCGCGGTGCTGTTCCATCAGGGCTTTGAAGTTAAACATCACGCGGGCACGACGCAGCGGCGAGGTGCGGGACCAGCTATCGAACGCTTCATGAGCAACCGCAATGGCATGCGCCACTTCGTCGCTGGTGCTCTGCGTCAGTTCACGCACCGCTTTGCCGGTGGCCGGGTTGTAAATTGGGATAGTTTCATTGCTGGCGCTCAGAGAAGTTTTACCGCCAATAAAGTTTCCTACGATAGTCATGTGCTGGCCTCTTTGATGAAGTAAGTTCCCTTGCTGGCAGTCTGACGTCTTTCCGCTGCCGCGCCGGGCAAAACCCTGATTCGTGTTGAGACAGTATAATATTGAAATAAATTTTTCAAATATTTCACTTTAGAAAATTCGTTTTTAGCGGCCTGGATCGCATTTTTTACGCCCAACCGATGTGCATCGATCGCCCACTTCATTGTCCTGAGTAAAAAACGCCGCAGCGCACGCCCGGTGCGGAACCGCCGTTTTTCGAACCGCCCGGTTAGCCCGGGATAATTGTGCGCTAAAACAGCTGCACTCCCCTGGGTTACAGGCTGCTGAACACCGCTATTATTGAAATTTTGCGAGACGGATCTAAAAATTTAAATTTCATTATTAACTAAACATGAAATAAATGTTCTCTTGTAGGCCATGCAGCACCTGCGACTGGCTCCGGCATGACAATAGCGCTGGCGCGGTAACCTTTTGAATACGCCCTACTTAACAGGAGCCATCTCATGGCTATTGATCCAACCCGCTTTTGCATTAACCGTAAAATCGCCCCCGCGCTCAGCATTGAAGCGTTTTTCCAGCTGGTGCAAAAACTCGGCCTGCATAAGGTTGAGCTGCGCAATGATATGAAGGGCGGCAGCGTTACCGACAATATGAGCCATCAGCAGGTGCGCAACCTGGCCGAAAAATATGGCATCGAGATCGTCACCATCAACGCGCTGTATCCGTTTAACCAAATCAGCGCTGACCTGCTGACGCGGGCGGAATCGCTGCTGAAAGATGCCAGCGGGATTGGTGCTAAAGCGCTGGTGATGTGCCCGCTCAACGACGGGACGCGAATTTCGGCCGAGGATACCGCAGCCGCGCTGCGCGAGCTGGCGCCGCTGTTTGCACGCTACGGCGTCAATGGCCTGGTTGAGCCGCTGGGGTTCCCGGTCAGTTCACTGCGCTCTGCCGGCCAGGCTATTAGCCTGATCCAACAGGCCGAGGTGCCGTTTAAAATCGTGCTGGATACCTTCCATCACCATCTGTTTGAGGGCGCGGAGCAGGATTTCGCCGCCGGTATTGCTGTGTCGCAGATTGGCCTGGTGCACCTCTCCGGAGTGATTGATGGCCGCCCGGTGAATGAGCTGACCGATGAAGAGCGCCTGATGCTGAGTGAAGACGACCTGCTGAAAAGCGCGTGGCAGGTGCAGCGCCTGGAAGCGCTGGGTTACCAGGGGGTTTACGCCTTCGAGCCGTTTGCCTCGGTGATGGACAGCTGGAGCGCGGCGGACATTGAGCGTGAGATCCGCCAGAGCATTGCGTTACTGCAGGATTAATGACAATCCGGGCCGATCGGAAAAAAGATCGGCCCCTGCGGGTAATGTCGGGGCGCGGCATGCCGCGCCCGCCAGGGGTGATCATTCCGAAAGTCGTCAGAGGCGCTGTTTCAGGCACTACAATGGCTGACGCATACGCCAAAAACGGAGAATCAATGAAACCCTTACCCCAGGAGAAAATCGGGCAGAATATCCTGCTGAAGCTGGCGACGCTGATGGTGATCCTCGGCGCGATTAAGCTGTCCGCAGAGATCGTCGTGCCGTTTTTACTGGCGTTGTTCTTTGCCATCGTGCTTAACCCAATGGTCAGCTGGCTGATGCGGCGCGGCGTGCGGCGCGGGCTGGCGATAGGCCTGGTGACGGTGGCGATTATTATTGTGCTGGGGCTGCTCGGTCTGATGATTGCCGGGTCGGCGCAGGAGTTCAGCGAGGTTTACCCGCAGCTGCAGGCGCAGGCGGAACAGAAGCTGGCCGTGGTGCAGCATCTGGCCGGGCGCTTCCACATTAATATTTCGGCGCAGTCGCTGGCGCAGCGGCTGGATCCAAACGCCATCGTCGACGTCGCCACGACCATGCTTGGGCAGTTCTCCGGAGCGATGGCGCAGGTTATTCTGGTGGTGATGACGGTGATTTTCATGCTGTTTGAGGTGCACCACCTGCCGTACAAGCTGCGCTATGCCCTGGTCAATCCGCAGATCCGCATCGCCGGGCTGCACAAGGCGCTAAAAGGCGTGACGCACTATCTGGCGCTGAAAACCCTGATCAGCCTGTTTACCGGGGTGCTGGTGTGGCTGGCGCTGCTGGCGCTCGGCGTAAAGTTTGCGCTGCTGTGGGGCGTGGTGGCCTTTGTGCTCAACTTCATTCCTAATATCGGCCCGGTGATAGCCGGCGTTCCGCCGGTGCTCCAGGCGCTGCTGCTCAATACGCCGCTGGATGCCGGGCTGGTGGCGGGGCTGTTTATCGCCATTCATATGCTGCTGGGGAATCTGCTGGAGCCGCGCGTGATGGGGCGCGGGCTGGGGCTGTCGAGCCTGATTGTGTTTCTGTCGCTGATCTTCTGGGGCTGGCTGCTTGGCCCCATCGGCATGCTGCTGTCGGTGCCGCTAACCAGCGTGTGTAAGATCCTGATGGAGACCACGCCGGGCGGCGGAAGGCTGGCAATTTTACTGGGTAACGGGCGGAAATCGCTTTAACACATGGGGCGACCGAAAAAGAAGGTCGCCCCCTACACAGATCGCGCTGGGACAAACCGTCAAATCGCCTCCTACCCGATTGGCGTAGGGGCGGACCCTCTTTTCGGTCCGCCCGGCATATCATCATCTGTTACTCAATAAACAGCCGGTCATACACGTGCTGTAAATGGCGCTCCATGCAGGCGCGCGCCTGCGGGGCATCGCGGGCGATAATCGCCGCGGCAATATCGGCGTGATCCTGATTCATCTCGCGCGGGAAATCACTTTCGGCGTAGTGGCTCTCCAGGCGCACAAAGCGCGAGCTTTTACGCTTGTTCCACAGGTATTCCATCATATCGCGCAGCACCTCGTTGCCGGTCATCTCGGCAATCAGCAGGTGGAAACGCTTATCTTCGCGCAGAAACTTGTCGTCATTGACGTGCAGCTGGATGAGATCCTGGGTGATCTCCTGCAACTCTGCGCGCTGGTCATCACTGCCGTTGCGCGCCGCCAGTTCCGCGGTCATCGCTTCATACACCTGGCGCGCCTGTATCAGCGCCTTGAGGCTGAACTCCTCCTCTGCCGGGGCGCTCTCGCTCTGCGGCAGCGGGTTCATGACGTAAACGCCGTTGCCGGTGCGGATCTCCACCCAGCCGGTAATCTCCAGCGCAATCAGCGCTTCGCGGATCGACGAGCGGCTGACGCCGAGCTGCTTCGCCAGCTCCCGCTCCGGCGGCAGGATAGCGCCCGCCGGAAACTGTCCCTGCTTAATGCAGTTAATCAGCAGGTTAGAAATCTGCCGGTATAGGCGCTCTACTTTTAGTGTCGGTAAATCCATACCTGTTCCTGGCGGGGAAAGTGATGCGCTGAGCTTATCACAGCCGGGCGAGGCATGCCTCGCTGCGACAAACTCAGGTGACGCCCGAAGGGGTGTGCCCTACCCGACCCACGCCAAATTTACCGTGCTGCGATCGCCATCACGGTACCGTAACGGGGTTAGCGTTTATTCTCTGGTCCAGCGGCCTGACCACTGGGCCGGAAAATTCGATAACGACACCGATAAACGGCCGCTGAGCCGGCAAGGATTACCGATGACGGTTTCTACCTTTGCAACACCTCTACAAAAAACCATCCGTATCAAACGGATACAAACCGTATCGCTGATACTGCTGTTCACCGCCGGGATCATTAACTTTCTCGATCGCGGATCGCTGTCGATCGCCAACGCGGCGATCCGCAACGATCTCGGGCTGTCCGCCACCGAATTCGGCGTGCTGCTCTCCGCCTTCTCGCTCTCTTACGGCATCTCGCTGTTGCCGAGCGGCCTGCTGCTGGACCGCTTTGGTCCGCGCATCGTGCTGGGCGGCGGCCTGCTGTTCTGGTCGGTGATGCAGGCGATGGCCGGGGCAGTGAACAGCTTCAGCCACTTTATTATGCTGCGTATTGGCCTCGGCATCGGCGAAGCGCCGTTTATGCCGAGCGGCGTTAAAGTGGTCAACGACTGGTTCAGCGCCCGCGAGCGCGGCCTGCCGATGGGCATTTTTAACTCCTCCACCACCTTCGGCCAGGCCTTTGCCCCGCCGATCCTCGTGGCGCTGATGCTGGCGTTCGGCTGGCGGATGATGTTTGTGATTATCGGCGTGGCGGGCGTGGCGGTAGCGCTGTGCTGGGTGGCCTGGTATCGCAACCGCGACCGCTTTGCCCTGACCCGCGAAGAGCAGCAGTATCTTGACCAGGACACGCAGCCGTCGCAGAAAACCCGCGTGTCGCTAAAGGAGTGGGGTACGCTGTTTAAGAAGCGCACGGTGTGGGGGATGATCCTCGGCTTCAGCGGCGTCAACTATACCGGCTGGCTCTATCTCTCGTGGCTGCCGGGCTATCTGCAGGCGGAGCGCGGGCTGAGCCTGGCGAGCACCGGCTGGGTGGCGGCAATCCCATTCCTGTTTGGCTCCATCGGCATGCTGGTCAACGGCACCGTCGCCGACCGCCTGGCGCGGCGCGGCTATGCGCTGGCGAAAACCCGTAAAGCGCTGATCTGCTTCGGGCTGGTCTGCTCCGCCGCCTGTACCCTGCTGGTCGTGCAGTCCACCTCCACCGCCATGGCCGTGGGCTTTATCAGCCTGGCGCTGTTCTTTGTCCACTTTGCCGGCACCTCAGCCTGGGGGCTGGTGCAGGTGATGGCGCCGTCGCGCATGGTGGCCTCGGTCAGCAGTATTCAGAACTTCGGCAGCTTTATCTGCGCCTCATTCGCGCCGATTGTCACCGGCTGGGTGGTCGACACCACCGGCTCGTTCAATATGGCGCTGGTGATCTGCTCCTGCGTGACCTTTGCCGGGGCGCTGGCCTATTTCTTTATCGTAAAAGATCCGATTACAGACTAATTAAGGAGAACGCATGGAACATACATGGCGCTGGTACGGCCCTAAAGACCCGGTATCGCTGGATGATGCCCGCCAGGCGGGAGCCACGGGCATCGTCACCGCTCTGCACCATATCCCTAACGGCGAAGTGTGGCCAGTGGAGGAGATCAAAGCGCGTCAGGCGCTGCTGGCGGAGAAGGGCCTGGTGTGGTCCGTGGTCGAGAGCGTGCCGATCCACGAGTCGATCAAAACCCAGCGCGGCGACTACAAACAGTACATCGCCAACTATCAGCAGTCGCTGCGCAACCTTGGCGCCTGCGGCATCGACACCGTGTGCTACAACTTTATGCCGGTGCTGGACTGGACGCGCACCGACCTCGGCTGGGCGCTGCCGGATGGGGCGAAAGCGCTGCGCTTCGACCATATCGCCTTTGCCGCCTTCGAGCTGCATATCCTGCAGCGCCCGAACGCGGCGCAGGATTACAGCGTGGACGAGCAGCAGCAGGCCGCAGCGTACTTTAAGGCGATGAGCGCGCAGCAGGTCGAGACCCTGACGCGCAACATTATTGCCGGGCTGCCGGGCGCCGAAGAGGGTTACACGCTGGAGCAGTTCCAGGCGCAGCTGTCGCAGTATGACGGTATCGACCACGCCAAACTGCGCGAGCATATGGCGGAGTTTTTACGCGCTATCGTGCCGGTAGCGACGGAAGCGGGCATTGTCCTGGCGGTGCACCCGGACGATCCACCGCGCCCCATTCTCGGCCTGCCGCGCATTGTCTCCACCATTGAGGATATGCAGTGGCTGAAAGAGACCGTTGACAGCGTAAACAACGGCTTTACCTTCTGCACCGGCTCTTACGGCGTGCGCGCGGATAACGACTTGGTGAAGATGGCGGAGACCTTTGCCGACCGCATCCACTTTGCTCATCTGCGCTCGACCAAACGCGAAGAGAACCCCAACAGCTTCCATGAGGCCGCGCACTTGGCGGGGGATGTCGATATGGTGGGGGTGATCAAGGTGATTCTGGCCGAGGAGCAGAGGCGCCGCCGCAGCGGTAATCAGCGTGCTATTCCGCTGCGCCCGGACCACGGCCACCAGATGCTCGACGACCTGCATAAAAAAACCAACCCGGGCTATTCGGCGATTGGTCGTCTGAAAGGGCTGGCGGAAATTCGCGGCGTCGAGCTGGCGTTAAAGCAGATCTTCTTTAATTCTGACTCTAAATAATTCGAGCTGCAGGAAGGCGGCAAGTTCACGCATCCTCGGGAGCATAGATAACTATGTGACCGGGGTAAGTGACAAATCTGCCCGGAGCAGATTTGAACGCTGTTCACAGCGGCCCCGAAGGGGCGAAGCCCACGGATGGGCTGAGTAATGCAGCCAACGCATCTGCGGCTTGAAGTATGACGAGTCAGTCCACAATGAAAAGATGCGCACCGGTGTCAGTCCACGAGCGGTGCGCTTCCGCATTATCCGCCACCTGGTAACTCATGCCCGCCGTGAGGGTAAAAACGCGGCCATCTTTCAGCTCGGTATGCAGCTCGCCGGACAGGCACAGCAGGATATGGCCTTTACTGCACCAGTGGTCGGCCAGGTAACCTGCGCTGTACTCCACCATCCTCACGCGAACCGCGCCAAACTGCTGGGTGCGCCACCATGCCGTTCCCTTCTCCCCCGGATGTTCCGTCGCTTCCAGTGCCGACCAGGCCGTGGTGCCAAAAGGAATGTCGCTCATCTTCATTATCTTGCCCTTTCATCTCGCGAAAAAACCAAACTACGCCTGCCTGTCGGCGGCGACAAGGCTTCTCGCCTGTTTCTGGCATTTACTGGCAGTATTCATATTTGTTATGCAAATTTTTTAATTGTTTACTGCAGGGTGTCGATAATTACTTGATAACATGCGGTGTAAAACCGACCATTTCCCGCCATTGCGGACTATTCGTGCGCCCTTCCGCGCCCACAGGGGATCAGCTTGCAAGCAATCATAAAGCCAAAGTATGCGCGTTTATGGCTGGTCATCGCCGGGCTGCTGCCGCTGATCCTGTGCCTGATCTTCACCTTTATTGAGGCGCGCCAGGCGGTGAAACGCCAGCAGGAGGTCACCGCCTCGATGCTGCTGAGCCAGGCAGAGCACATCAGCGATATGGCGTGGAATATGTCTGACCGCCTGCGCCAGTTTAATCATCGCAGCTGCGATGATATTAAATTTGACCTTCAGCAGCTTGGCTCGTTATACCCTTATTTCCGCTCCATTGGCCTGGCCCAGGATGAGATCGTCTTCTGCTCCTCGGCCTACGGCGACACTCTGGGCTCGCTGGAAACCATGATGCGCCAACCGCTACCGCCGCTGCGTAAAGCCTGGTGGAGCCTGTCGGTGGCGGGGACTTACGGCGTGCAGGATCGTCCGGCAGTGGTGTTTATGCGTGAAATCCCTGGCGGCTTCGGTACGTACGCCGTGGTGGATGGTCAGTATCTGATTGATGTTATGCAGGCTGCCGGTACCCGTCACGGCTACCATATCGCCATGCGGTTTGGCGGGGGCTACCGCATTATTAGCGGTGAAATGCAGAACGATCGGCCCGGTATCCTCGGTAACAGCATCTACCGCCGTAGCTCTGAGCGTTACCCGATCGCCATCAGCATTACCGCCCCGCGCTCTGAAGCGCTGCTAAGCTGGCGGCAGGTGTTGTTCACCTTCCTGCCGATGGCCATTATCCTCTCGCTGCTGTTTATCGCTCTGACCAGCAGCTGGCTGAAGCGTAAAAGCTCGTGGGGTGATGAAATTCGCCGCGCCATTAGCCGCGGTGAGTTCTCGGTGAATTATCAGCCGGTGATGAATCTGCAAACTGAATCGCTGGCCGGAGCCGAAGCGCTGATGCGCTGGCAGCGCTCCGACGGCAGCTGGGTGCGCCCGGATATCTTTATCGCCGCCGCCGAACAGGAAGGGATGATCGTTCCGCTCACCCGCCATCTGTTGGCGTTAGTGAGTAAAGACTGCGCCAGCTGGCAAGTGTCGCCAGGATTTCATATCGGTATTAACGTGGCGGCAGAGCATTTACAGCATGAGGCGTTCGTCAGCGACATTCGCCAGTTCGCTGCCAGCGTCGCGCATCTGCAACTGGCGATTACGCTGGAGTTGACCGAGCGCAGCCTGATCGTCGACGGCGCCGAGGTGGCGCGCAAGCTGGCCGAGCTGCGACAGGAAGGGATGCACGTGGCGATCGATGATTTCGGCACCGGTCACTGCTCGCTGAGCTATCTGCAAACCTTCCCTATCGACTATCTGAAGATTGATAAAGGGTTCGTCAATGCGATTGAAGCGGTTGATGGGGAAACGCCGGTGCTGGACGCCATTATTCAGCTGTCGCACCGTCTGGCGCTGGAGGTGGTGGCAGAAGGCGTGGAAACTGCGATGCAGCTCGAATACCTGAAAAAACAGGGGGTGGCGTTTATCCAGGGCTTTTACTACGCCCGCCCGCTGGACAATGCCGCGCTGCTCAACTGGGTTAAGCAGCAGGATAATAAGCCGCGATAACCTCTACTGACGCCAGCCGCGGAAGGTTCACCCCAGTTCCCGGGGTGAAAATGCCGTTAGTCGTCATTCCTCCCCCCGCTGTTTCTGAGCGAAATTATGTGACCTCGCCAGGAACAGATATACTGTATGCGGGCAAAGTGCGCGGACGTGCTACATGCAACGTTTCTGCATGGCTGACGATGGCGCATTTTGCTGTAGGTTTTTCACCCGTGACCGGTCAGGCAGACAGCACGGGCCTGACCTTTGTCGTGTGAATTTTTATTTGTGAAACAGATAATTACAGGGTGTTTTATATGAAGCTACGTAGGAAGCGTGTTAAGCCTATTGGGATTAAAGACGTCACCATTATTGATGACACCAAATTACGTAAAGCCATTACTGCGGCCTCACTCGGCAACGCGATGGAGTGGTTTGATTTCGGCGTTTACGGCTTTGTGGCCTATGCATTGGGCCAGGTATTCTTCCCGGGAGCTGACCCGGGCACACAGATGATTGCCGCCCTGGCGACCTTCTCCGTTCCCTTCCTCATCCGTCCATTAGGCGGCCTGTTCTTTGGCGCACTGGGCGATAAGTATGGTCGTCAGAAAATCCTGTCGATCACCATCATCATTATGTCAGTCAGTACCTTCTGTATCGGGCTGATCCCGTCCTATGCCTCCATAGGCATCTGGGCACCGATCCTGCTGCTGCTGTGCAAAATGGCACAGGGCTTCTCGGTCGGCGGTGAATACACCGGGGCGTCAATCTTCGTTGCCGAATACTCACCGGACCGTAAGCGTGGATTTATGGGCAGCTGGCTGGACTTCGGTTCAATTGCCGGTTTCGTGCTCGGTGCCGGGCTGGTGGTGCTGATTTCAGCCGTTATCGGTGAAGCGAACTTCCTCGACTGGGGCTGGCGTATTCCGTTCTTCGTTGCGCTGCCGCTGGGCATCATCGGCCTTTACCTGCGCCATGCGCTGGAAGAGACCCCGGCGTTCCAGCAGCACGTGGATAAACTGGAACAGGGCGACCGTGAAGGCCTGGCCGACGGCCCGAAAGTCTCGTTCAAAGAGATTGCTACTAAACACTGGAAAAGCCTGCTGGCCTGTATTGGCCTGGTGATTGCCACCAACGTCACCTACTACATGCTGCTGACCTACATGCCGAGCTACCTGTCGCATAATCTGCACTACTCGGAAGACCATGGCGTGATGATCATCATCGCCATCATGCTGGGGATGCTGTTTGTCCAGCCGGTTATGGGCCTGATGAGCGATAAGTTTGGCCGTCGTCCGTTCGTGATTATCGGCAGTGTCGCGCTGCTGCTGCTGGCTGTGCCTTGCTTTATGCTGATTAACAGCGGCGTGATGGGGCTGATTTTTGCCGGTCTGCTGATTCTGGCGGTGATCCTCAACTGCTTCACCGGGGTAATGGCTTCCTCACTGCCGGCGATGTTCCCAACGCATATCCGCTACAGCGCGCTGGCCAGTGCCTTCAACATCTCGGTGCTGATTGCCGGCCTGACGCCAACCGCTGCAGCATGGCTGGTAGAAGCGACCAGCAACCTGTATATGCCGGCTTACTACCTGATGGTGGTGGCGGTGATTGGTTTAATCACCGGCATCATGATGAAGGAAACGGCCAATATGCCGCTGCGCGGTGCCACTCCGGCAGCCTCTGATATGGCAGAAGCCAAAGAGATCCTGCAGGAGCATCACGACAACATCGAGCACAAAATCGAAGATATCAGCGAGCAGATCGCCGAGCTGGAAGCCAAGCGCTCCCGCCTGGTGGATCAGCATCCGCGTATTAACGAGTAATTGTCGCGGGGCGACCAGAAAGCGGTCGCCCCTTGCAACAGACCCCGAGTATTAATCAACTCCAGGAGTCGACCTTCTTTTTCGGTCGACCCCTTACGAGCCTGGCATGCCCGGTCCCAGCACTGTTCACGATTTATGGAAGTTCATACCGCATGAACAGAATCCGATCGTGAACATCATCTTTTTTCAGTTTCCACCCTAAACGATAAAGCATCAGAGCGGCTCAGCTGGTGCGGGTAGCCAATCAGAAGATTGTTTTTCCCCAGCTCCAACATTCCCAGTCCGTTAAACTTTCCCCTATGCCCCGCGCCAAAATCCAGCCGCAACGAATTCCCCGACCAGATACGTGGCAAGCGCCCTGGTGTATGTCCACTCAGAATGAAATCAATACCGCCGATACGTTGCTGAAAATCACTGCGTTGTCGACGTCGCCCGTACAAGCAGGCATTGATCACCTCCTGCTCCCCGGCAATGAGTCGCGCAAAAAAAACCTCAATCAGGGAGATTTCAGGCGGAACCTCGGCGTGAATGACACAATAAAGTTGCCCCTGAGATCGGATAAGCATGGCATAAGGTAACGGCTCAACGAGCTGGCAATACGCATTTTGTAAGGCCGCTGGCAACTCGAAAAACCAGGCTCCACCCTCCCGGCTCCAGCTTTGCTGTCGCGCCAAGCGTTCATCACCCTGCGCATGATACCAGGCCAGCATCATCTCTTCATGGTTGCCTCGCACAGCATAAAACCAGGGTTGCCTTAACAACTCAATACAGCATGGGCTTTCATCCCCGCGATCGATTAAGTCGCCCACGGCAAACAACCGGTCGCTGGACACATCGAAATTGACCTCTGACAACAACCGCTGTAAAGCTGAATAGCAGCCATGTAAATCACCTATCGCGAAGTCACGACCCTGCTTATTTTCAGCAACCGATGTGAGCATGAATGCCTCCCTGCTGCGGTTAGAAATCAACCCATTGTGGTTGCATAAAAAGAACATTGTTCATAGAATAATTTTGTTCATGCTGCGTGAACAAATTATGGGATGTGAACATGCATGATGAAGCTCAACTACTGGAAAAAGTGCTAACTAATTTGCCAGAAGCACTTAAAATCGAGGATATTCGCTGGAGCCGCAACCTCGATTTTCACGATGGTCGTCTTACGCTGCGAACACCCGATGGCGCCGCCTTCACTTTTCTGTTCACTATCAAGCTAAGGCCGCGCAAAGAGATACTGCAGAAAATGCACAGCATTTTCAGGCAGAACAGCACTCACCCGGCACTGCTGATTTGTGAACGCCTTAGCCCGGCGATGACGCAGTATTGCGAAGAAAATCATATCAATTTTATCGATAGCGGTGGTAATGCCTGCATAGCTTTACCCGCACTATTCTTGCGCATCAGCGGGCGTAAACTCCCCCCCGTTATCAGGGAGCGCCCCCGGATATCAGAGGGGGTAATGAAACTGCTGTTTGTTCTGCTAACACAGCCGGGTTCGATAAATGAAAATTATCGCCAGCTGGCAAGCTATGCAGGGATCTCCCTGGGTATGGTCAGCAAAGCATTTGATTATCTCGAAACTGAGCGCCACTACCGCTCGGGCAAGCAAGGCCGTCGCCTGACCGATCCGGACTGGCTGATGGCGGAATGGATACGTGAATACGCATCAGTACTGCGGCCCAAATTGAAAACACTTCAGCTGGAATGTGATATCAACTGGCGCAGTATTGAACTTGAAGAGGGCGAGTGCTGGGGAGGAGAGCCCGCCGGTTATCTTCTTTCCGACCGCTATCTCAAGCCTGAAATCCTGCAACTTTTTACCCATTCTCCTCTGACAGAGCGGAGAAAAAGCTTACGGCTTAAGCCTCATCCGAGCGGGAAATTCATCTTAACCCAGGCCTTCTGGGGCAAAGATTTTTCGCTCACAGAGCGCGCAAAAACAGTGCTATGCGTGGCTGAACTTATCGCCAGCCGGGACGACCGCAATATCGAAACCGCAGGGCGGATTAATGAAAAACACCTACACATTAGCCAAACCCATCTCTTCGGAAACTGAGGCGCTGCTCCTCCGCATCAATCACGTCTGCCGCACGCTGAAGATCGAGTTTTTTGTTGCCGGTGCGACGGCGCGCGAGGTGATGTTGCTGCACGTTCACGGTCGGAAAAGTGGCCGTCAGACCAATGATATCGATATTGCGGTATACCTGAAAAACTGGGAGCAGTTCACCGCCCTTAAGCAGGCGATGATTGAGCAGGATGCTAAAGAAGTCAGGCATAATGTGCATCGGATGATATGGCACGGCACCGAAATAGACATCATCCCCTTTGGCCCTGTTGCCCAAAACAATAAGGTCGCATGGCCGCCCGACCGGGACATTATCCTGCACGTCGAGGGTTTCCAGGAGGTATGGCAGCATGCCGGGCGGGTTGAGATTGCCGCTGGCAACAGCATCCACTTCACTTCCCTGCCGGGACTGCTGCTGTTGAAACTATTCGCATGGCGTGACAGAGGCAATAGAGACAGCCGGGATGCTGTCGATATTTTCAACATCCTGACGGAGTATTCGCGCATCGAAGACGAGCGCCTTTATGACAATGATGCCTGGTGCGAGCGTGTCGACTGGGTCCCGGAAAGACTCGGGGCGCTACTGGCAGGCAGTGATACGGCCGCGATCGCATCAGCAGAAACATGTCAGGAGTTATTGGCATTAGATAAAGCGCGCTTAACCGATACCATTGTTCGTCAAAATGAAAGCGTCGAAGCGCTAAAGGTAGAAAATATCATTGATGATTTCTGGGACGGTCTGGCCGGAAATTAACGCTGTGATACTGCATTTGCCCACTTTCCCCGCAGTCAGCCCTTCAGATAAACCTTACGTGCGGCGAAACGCCCACTTTCCCGACCAGAGCAGCTACACTTCTCCCCTGATGGAAAACTGAATCTGAGGTAATAACGTGAAAATTAAAAGCTACGCGGCAATGAAAGCAGGCCAGGCTCTGGAACTGTATGAGTATGACGCGGCTGCGCTGAGCGCAGAGGAAGTTGAAGTCGAAGTGGAATACTGCGGCGTCTGCCATTCTGACCTGTCGATGATCGACAACGAATGGGGTATTTCCCAGTACCCCACCATTGCCGGCCACGAAGTGATCGGCCGCGTTTCCGCGCTCGGTGATGCGGCGCAAGACAAAGGCCTGAAGATCGGCCAGCGCGTTGGCATTGGCTGGACGGCAAAAAGCTGCCAGCACTGCGATGCCTGCATCAACGGCGAGCAGGTCAACTGCCAGAACGGCAGCACGCCAACCATCCTCAACCACGGCGGTTTTGCCGAGAAGCTGCGCGCCGACTGGCAGTGGGTGATCCCATTACCGGAAAGCCTGGATGCGGCCAGCGCCGGTCCGCTGCTGTGCGGCGGTATCACCGTGTTTAAACCGCTGCTGATGAGCAACATCACCGCCACCAGCCGCGTCGGTGTTATCGGCATTGGTGGCCTCGGCCACATCGCGATTAAGATCCTGCGCGCCATGGGTGCCGAAGTGGTGGCGTTCAGCTCCACGCCGAATAAAAAGCAGTCGATTCTCGATATGGGCGCCGACGAAGTGGTCAACAGCCGCGATCCGGAAGCGCTGAAGTCCCAGGCGGGCCGCTTCGACCTGATCCTCAGCACCGTTGCCGTTGACCTCGACTGGAAGCCGTACTTCACCGCGCTGGCGCCAAAAGGCAAGTTCCACACCGTGGGTGCCGTGATGAAGCCGATCGAAGTGGGCGCGTTTGACCTGATCATGGGTGATAAAGCCGTAACCGGCTCTTCCACCGGCTCCCCGGGCCAGCTGCGTTCGCTGCTGAAGCTGGCGGCACGCCGCGATATTGCGCCGCACGTCGAGTTCTTCCCGATGTCGAAAATCAACGACGCGCTGGACCACGTCCGCGCCGGGAAAGCCAATTTCCGCGTGGTGCTGAAAGCGGATTTTTAAGACGGTGATGGCGGTGGGCGAGGCATGCCTCGCCCCTACGTAGAGGTCGGGCATACCCGACCTTTTTTATCCCCCTGGCTCCTTCCCCCTGAATAAGTTCCCGCCTTCTGTAATATTTATTTACATCGCAATGCTAAATACATATAGTTCTCATTTGCTTTAACATTACAGGCCAACCGTGGTCTGGATTGCACGCCAGTGGACCTCACCGCGTCATCAGGGATTCAGTGACAAGACGCTACCGCTCAGGGATATTCGGTAAATTTTTCATGTCCGGTGCAGGAAATTAATTAAAACTATCGAGTTATCCGAGGAATTACCGTGCTGTTTTCTCGTCCTGAATTCACTGATAAAACACCCGCTACGCTATTATCCGCTCAGCGCATTTTCACCCCCTCCGTCGCCGCGTTACTGGTGATTTCTGCACTGCATCCGGCACTGGCAGCGGAAACCGCGCAGAGTGAAACGCTGACCGTAGAAGCCAACTCCGCCAGCAGCCCCGCAGCACAGGCCGCAGCGGACTACAGCGTGCCGGTGACGACCGCCGGTACCAAAATGACGCTGGCGCTGCGCGATATCCCGCAGTCGGTCAGCATCATCAGCAAACAGCGAATTCAGGACCAGGCGCTGCACAGCATCGGCGAAGTGCTGAATAACACCACCGGCATCTCCGCCTCGAATATCGACTCCGACCGTGCGAACTACTATTCGCGCGGCTTTCTGATCAACAACTACCTGTTCGACGGCGTTCCGACGGTGGTGCAGGATGTGTGGGACCTCGGCGACGCCCAATCCGACACCGCCATTTACGACCGTATTGAGATCGTGCGCGGCGCTAACGCCCTGTCGCTCGGTTCCGGCAATCCTTCCGCCTCGGTTAACATGGTGCGCAAGCACGCCGACAGCAAAGTGGTCACTGGCAGCCTGTCTGCTGAAACCGGCAGCTGGGACAAGCAGCGCTATGTGGGCGATGTCACCGTGCCGTTGAACGAGTCCGGCAGCGTGCGCGGCCGCGTCATCGGCGGCTATCAGGAAAATGACAGCTGGCTGGATCGCTACCACGCGCGCAAGAAATTCCTCTCTACGCTGATCGATGCCGACCTGAGCGACACCACCACCCTGTCGCTGGGCTGGGATTACCAGGACACCAGCAGCGAAGACCCAAGCTGGGGCGGTATCCCGACCTTCTACAGCAACGGCGAGCGCACTCACTTCGACCGCAGCTTTAATACCGGTGCGGACTGGGCCTATAGCGATAAACAGTCGAATAAGATCTTTGCCACGCTGAAGCAGAGGTTTGATAGCGGCTGGCAGGCGCAGGTCACCGGCAGCCACAGCAAAACCACCTTCGACACCCGCCTGATGTACCCGGACGGTTACCCGGATAAAGCTACCGGCCAGGGCATTACTCTTTACAGCGGCTGGAACAAAGGCCGCCGCACCACCGACAGCGTAGACCTCTACGCTAACGGTCCGTTTGAGCTGCTGGGCCGCAGCCATGAGCTGATGATTGGCGGCAGCTACAGCAAGCAGGACAACACCTTCTTCAACAGCTTTGCAGACCTGTCCGGCGTCAATATTGGTGACTACAGCAGCTGGAACGGCTCTACCGGCGCGACCGACTGGTCAGCCTTTAGTCCCTATCTGGAGGACACCATTCGCCAGAAATCGGTGTATACCGCCGCACGCTTCTCGCTGGCTGACCCGCTGTCACTGCTGGTCGGCGCTCGCTATACCGACTGGAGCGCCAACGGCACCTCCGGCACCAACGACAGCGATAAAATCGCGCCGTATGCGGGCCTGACGTACGATCTCAACGACACCTACTCCGTCTACGCCAGCTATACCAGCATCTTCCAGCCGCAGACGTCACGTAACAGCGAAGCGAAGTACCTCGATCCGGTCAGCGGAAAAAGCTATGAAACCGGCATCAAAGGCGACTGGGCCAACAGCCGTCTGACCGCCACGCTGTCGCTGTTCCGCACCGAGCAGAACGGCCTGGGCGTCAACAGCTACACCTACATCCCGGGCAGCACCGAATACGCTTACGACGCTGTCGATGCGGTCAGCCGCGGCGTGGAATTTGAAGTTAACGGTGCCCTGACCGACAACTGGCAGATGACTTTCGGCGCCTCGCGCTATATTGCCGAGCAGCGCGATGGCACCGCCGTGATGCCGGAGATCCCGCGCACTACCGCCAAACTGTTCACCCGCTATCGCCTGCCGATGCTGCAGGACCTGACCGTGGGCGGCGGCGTCAACTGGCAGAACAAGACCTTTAATAACGTCGCCGGTGGCCCGGCTGGCAGCGACTACATCGATCAAAGCCCGGTGACGCTGGTCAATCTGTTCGGTCGCTACCAGGTGACGAAACAGGTTTCCGTACAGGCCAACGTCAACAACCTGTTCGACAAAGAGTACTACGACTATATGGGCACCTATGTGGTGTATGGCGCGCCGCGTAACTTCTCCGTTTCCGCTCATTACGCGTTTTAATCTGCGTTAAAAATCGGCCAGCCGCGCCCCTGCGGCTGGTTTTTTTTTACATATTAAGAAAAGTCCGATACGTTCTGATAATTTCCGATACACTGCTTTATCGACCCGCCCACATTGCTGATTCATGCACTACTACTCACCCGATGACAGCCAGTTAAAACTGCGCTCAACGCGTTTTATTCGTCGCATGTTCGCCATGCGTCAGCTGGGCACCTTTTTGTGTTTTTTCCCCTTTCAGTCGGTGCTTTCGGAACTGGATCGCAGCACGTGGTTCACTATTTTGCTGTTTATTAATGCCTTTATCTGGCCGTCGGTCGCCTGGCTACTGGCGCACTCCTCACCTGACCCGACTAATACTGAGCGCCACAACTTAACCATTGATGCCGCGTTTGGCGGCGCATGGGTGGCGCTGATGGCCGTCAGCCCGATGCCTTCGCTGATTATCATCGCTGTGCTGGCCTCTGACCGCTATGCGGCCGGCGGCTGGCCCCAGCTTAAACCGGCGATCGTGGCATTTATGCTGACCTTTATCCCACTCTGGGCAGTGCTCGGCCTGCCGCTGCAGCCGACCTTTAGCACGCGTACGGTGTGGCTGACGCTGCCACTGGCAACCTGCTATATGCTGGTGCTGAGTGCGGTGTCGTATCAGCTCACGCTTAGCCTGCGGCGGAAAAACCGCGAGCTGGAACGCATCTCGCTGATGGACCCGAGCCTGAAGATCCCCAACCGCCGCCTGTTTGACCGCCGTCTGGAGAGCGAATACCTGCGCACCCAGCGTGGCGAAGGCCGCGCCTGGCTGATGCTGATCGACGTGGATAATTTCAAGCAGGTCAATGACCGTTTTGGCCACGAAGCGGGGGATTATCTGCTGGCGGAGATCTCACGCCTGCTGCGCAGCGAAGTGGGCACCCGCGATATTCCGGCGCGCTTCGGTGGCGATGAGTTAGGGGTGATTGTGCGCGATGCCGACGATATCACTATCGTGATGCTGGCCGCGGCGCTGAAAGAGAAAATCGCCCGGATCCGCCTGCCCGCCTCTGCTGAATTCCAGTTCTCCGTCAGCATCGGTATTGCCCCGGCCAGTAACGCCGACTCCATCCACCAGTGGCTGCGCCATGCAGACCAGGCGCTGTACAGCGTTAAACGCACCGGCCGCGACGGCATTCACCTGTGGCAGGCTGCAGAAGTGTGATTTCCCTGCATTACACAATAAGCCGATATCCCTTGCCCCCTTACAGCCAGAGGCGCCTGACGCGCGGATAAATGCTGGATCGATGTGTACTAAATGTCTATAGTAGACTTTAAATACACTTACTGGATGCCATCATGCTGACCCTCTCTCAACTCTGCGCCAGCAGCCAGCAGGCGCACACCGCACTGCGTCCTCAGGTAAAAGTGACGCCGCTCGACCGCAGCCACGCGCTCTCCGCGCAGTATCATTGCGAGCTGTTTCTGAAGGGCGAGCATCTGCAGCACACCGGTTCGTTCAAGTTCAGAGGGGCGAGCAATAAGATGCGGCTGCTCTCGCCGCAGCAGTGCGTGCAGGGGGTGATCACCGCGTCATCCGGCAACCACGGCCAGGGCATGGCGCTGGCCGGGGCGATGGCGGGCATACCGGTGACGGTGTTTGCGGCGGCGACCGCCTCTCCGCTCAAGCTGGAAGCCATTGCCTCCTATGGCGCTAAGGTGGTGACGCTGGAGGGCGACGCGCTCAGCGTGGAGCTGGCCGCTGCCAGCAAAGCCGCCGCTGAGGGCATCACCTTTGTCTCCCCGTATAACGACGCACAGGTGATTGCCGGACAGGGCACTATCGCGCTGGAAATGCTCGAGCAGGAAGCGCCGCTGGATGCCGTTTTTGTCGCGGTGGGCGGCGGCGGGCTGATCTCCGGGATTGGCGCGGTGATGAAAACGCTGTCGCCAGAGACGCGCATTATCGGCTGCTGGCCTGCGGCCTCCGTCGCCATGTGCGCCTCCCTCGCGGCGGGCGAAATCGTGGAGCCGCCCGAGCACGACACGCTGTCCGACGGCACCGCCGGTGGCCTGGAGCCTGGCACCATCACCTTCCCGATCTGTCAGCAGGTGGTCGATGAGTGCGTGCAGGTCAGCGAGGAGGAGATCAAAGCCGCGATGAAGACGCTGGCGCGCTATGAGCGCTGGATGGTCGAAGGTGCGGCGGGCGTGGCGATGGCGGCGTTTATGCAGCAGGCAGAAAAATGGCGCGGCAAGCGCGTTGCGGTGATCCTGTGCGGCAAAAACATCACCCTGGAGAAGTTCTGCGGGGCGGTGAAATGAGGATTATTGAGCAGGCGGTGATTGAGGCGCATTACTTTGAGGCCGATGCGCTGGAAAAGCTCAAAGAGGGGTTTCGCGCTTTTTCAGCCGGCCGCGTGCAGCTGCCGCCAGCGCAGCAGTTTCTGTTTGCGCAGGCGGGTGGCGACTGCTGCATTAAATCCGCGTGGGTGGAGGGTTCAGAGAGCTTCTGCGTCAAAGTCTCCAGCGGCTTTTACCGCAACGGCGACCTCGGCCTGCCGGGCAACGACGGGCTGAATATGCTGTTTAGCGCGCAAACCGGGCAGCCGCTGGCCCTGCTAAACGACCACGGCTGGCTGACCGGGATGCGCACCGCGCTGGCCGGAAGGATTGCCGCCGAACTGCTGCTGCCGGAACGGGTTGAGCAGATCGCCATCTTCGGCACCGGGCTACAGGCCGAACTGCAGCTGCGCCAGCTGCTGGACCTGACCGCCTGCCGCGAGGTAATTATCTGGGGGCGCAGTGAGGATGCGCTGGTGCGCATGCGCCAGCAGCTGGCAGACTGCGACATCAACCTCATTACCACGCTGGAAGCCGAACAGGCGGCGCGCGCGGCCTCGATTATCGTCACCGCCACCCCCTCCTCCGTGCCGCTGCTGCGCCGGGAGTGGATCCGGCCGGGGACGCATATTACCGCCGTGGGTGCCGACTCGCCGGGCAAACAGGAGCTGGATGCCGCCATCATTGGCGCTGCCGCCTGCGTGCTGGTCGACTCGCTTACCCAGTGCAGCAGCTATGGCGAGCTCAGCCATCTGCCCGCTGCACAGCGCACGGGAAAAATCATTGAGATTGGCAGCCTGCTGAGCGATAGCACGCAGTATCAGCGTGCAGCGGATGCGATCACCGTCGCCGATCTGACCGGGCTGGGCGTGCAGGACGCGCAGATCTCCGCCAGTATTCTCGCGCAGATGGGGGCCTGAGATGAACCAGCAAAGTACAGCAGCAAGCCAGCAGTTCGCCACGCTGACAGCGATAGCGGACGGTATTGCCGCGCTGTTTTTCCCCATGGTGGAAGTGGCCATCCACGATGTCACCAGCAGTAAAATTGCTTACCTGGCGAATAACCTGTCGAAGCGCAGCATCGGCGACGATGCCGGGCTGGAGCAGCTGACGCTCAACGAGCTCGACACGCTGACCGGGCCTTACGAGCAGCTGAACTGGGACGGGAAGAAGATGCGCTCCGTCAGCATTCGCGCCAGCGTGCCGGGCAGTGCGGGCTACATTTTCTGCATCAACTTCAGTACCGCGATGCTGGAAGATGCGCGCAATGCGCTGGAGACGTTCCTGTCAATGAGCCCGCTGCAGCCCCAGCCTGCGCTGCTGTTTGCGCACGACTGGCGGGAAAAAATTAACACCGCCGTGCATCAGTGGCTGGCCGAGAACCACAGCTCGCTGACGATTCTGACGCGCAGCGACAAGAAAGCGCTGGTGACGGCGCTTTACGCTCAGGGAATATTTAACGTGCGCCACTCGGCCGACTATGTGGCGAACGTGCTGTCGCTGGGAAGGGCAACGGTGTTTAAATATTTGAAGGAGATTAAGGGTTGAGGGGGGCGACGATTCTGTTCCTACTCTCAACCGTATCAGGATGGTCTTTCACTGCCCATGGGAAATAAAAAAAGCAGGGCTGATGAAGTTTGGTTTATATGCGGCCCCTCATTACAAAAATCTCACAAACCCAGCGCTGTGGGAGTTTATAGCTTACTCCCACAAAGAGCCGGAGGTCCACAGACTGTGTCAGCTGAACCTGTTAATACTCAGATTCCTCTCCCGGCAGTGGTACAGACAGCGCCATCCCTTTTGCACCTGCATAGAAGATGATGACATCGGTGCTTTGGTCGGTGGTGAATCCCCGGTGGGCAATATCGATGGACTCGTTGAAAGCCTCACCCGCGCTGAATGTCCTGGTATCCCCCGTCGCTTTATCCTCAATGGTCAGGGAACCTGACAGAATATACGCCGTGTTAGGAATGGGGTGGGTATGCCAGGGCAGCTCTGAATGCGCGGGGATGGTCATTTTCATCACCGTAATTTCAAGCTCACCCGAAGGGTAATTTTGCAAAGTCTGGCCATTCCACGCCTGGCCACTTTGAAGCAAGGTTTCGGTAGTGTTTTTATATCCGCTGGAAGAATTTTGCATTTTACCGCCTGAGAAACAGTTAAATCAGATTTCTCATTATAGCGCCTGCGCACACGCCCAGGCTGAGCTCCACGCCCACTGGAAGTTATAGCCGCCTAACCAACCGGTGACGTCAACCACTTCGCCAATAAAGTACAGCCCCGGTACATCACGCGCTTCCATGGTTTTCGACGACAGCTGGCTGGTATCGACGCCGCCGAGCGTGACTTCGGCGGTGCGGTAGCCCTCGGTGCCGTTGGGCTGGATTTTCCACTGGTGCAGCGCGCTGGCCAGTTCCGCCTGCTGGCGGCTATTGAGCTGCTTCAGCGTGCATTCCGGCACCCTCCCCAGCAGCTGCAGGCACTCGACCAGGCGCTTCGGCAGCAGTTTGGCAAGGGTGTTTTTCAGGCTCTGATTGGGGTGCTGCTGGCGCTCTTCATGAATAAAGGCATCGATATTCTGCGCCGGTGAGAGATCAACGCTGACAAATTCGCCCGGCAGCCAGTAGCTGGAGAGCTGCAACACCGCCGGGCCGGAGAGGCCGCGGTGGGTAAACAGCAGCGCTTCTTTAAATACCGTGCCGTCTTCGGCGGTCAGTACCGACGGCACCGAGACGCCGGACAGCGTCTGTAGCTGCTCCAGCAGCGGCTTATGCAGGGTGAACGGCACCAGCCCGGCGCGGGTCGGGAACACCTTCAGGCCAAACTGTTCGGCAATCTTATAGCCAAACGGCGATGCGCCAAGCCCTGGCATCGACAGCCCGCCGCTGGCGATCACCAGCTTTTCCGCCTGCACCTCTGCGCCGTTGAGCTGCAGCGTGTAGCCGCTGTCATCACGCGCGACCGCAAGCACTTCACTACGCAGGCGCAGCGTGACGCTGCCGGCTTCGCACTCTTTCAGCAGCATGTCGACCACCTGCTGCGCTGAGTCGTCGCAGAACAGCTGTCCGAGCGTCTTCTCGTGCCAGGCAATGCCGTGACGGTTAATCAGATCGATAAAATCCCACTGGGTATAGCGCGCCAGAGCGGATTTACAGAAATGCGGGTTATGCGACAGATAGGCCGCTGGCTCGGTATAGAGGTTGGTGAAATTGCAGCGCCCGCCGCCGGACATCAGGATTTTACGCCCGGCTTTTTTGCCGTTATCGATCAGCAGCACGCGCCGCCCGTTCGCGCCCGCCTGAGCCGCGCAGAACAGGCCAGCTGCACCCGCACCAATTACGATAACGTCAAATTTTTCCACCACAGACTCCGCGCCAAACCACAAAAACGCTGATTGTAGAGAGTTGGCGCCTGGGATACCAGCCTGACGCCAAATCGTAGCTGAAACATTTTGTAACCTTATGATTTCACGGTGGTTTCAGGGGTAACAGTCACTCAAATGACACATTAATGTCAAAAAAAGTCTATATTTCCCTTTCCCCAGGCGCGGTTTGTCGCTGATAATGCGCCGCGTTCATGTCCTCCAAAATGGCGTAACGCTTATGCTGCATCTGTTTGCTGGTCTTGATTTACATACCGGCCTGTTCCTGGTTCTTGCTCTGTTGTTCGTACTGGTTTACGAAGCAATCAATGGCTTCCACGATACGGCCAACGCGGTAGCTACCGTGATTTATACCCGTGCAATGCGATCGCAGTTAGCGGTGGTCATGGCCGGGGTATTCAACTTCTTTGGTGTACTGTTGGGCGGCTTAAGCGTGGCTTACGCGATTGTCCATCTGCTACCCACCGACCTCCTGCTTAATGTCGGGTCGGCTCACGGCCTGGCCATGGTCTTCTCCATGCTGCTGGCTGCGATTATCTGGAACCTCGGCACCTGGTATTTCGGGTTACCGGCCTCCAGCTCCCATACCCTGATCGGTGCCATTATTGGTATTGGCCTGACTAACGCGTTGCTGACTGGCACCTCGGTAGTGGATGCGCTCAATATTCCCAAAATGATCGGCATCTTTATGTCGTTGATTATCTCGCCGATCGTTGGCCTGGTGATTGCCGGCGGTCTGGTATTTATCCTGCGCCGTTACTGGAGCGGGAATAAAAAGCGCCAGCGTATCCATATGACTCCGGCAGAGCGCGAGAAGATCGACGGCAAGAAAAAGCCGCCGTTCTGGACGCGTATCGCGCTGATTGTCTCGGCGATTGGCGTCAGCTATTCGCACGGTGCCAATGACGGCCAGAAAGGTATTGGCCTGATTATGCTGGTGCTGATCGGCGTGGCGCCGGCGGGCTTTGTGGTGAATATGAACTCCAGCGGCTATGACATTACGCGTACGCGTGATGCCGTGAACCACCTGGAGCAGTATTATCAGCAGCACGCGGCCTCGCTGACGCACATCATCCAGATGGCGCCGCCAGCGTTACCGACGCCGGAACAGGTGCCTTCCGGCCCGCATGATTTCCACTGCGACGCTGCCCGTGCGCTGCCGGCTATCGAGCGTGTGCAGGGCCTGCTGAACAATCTCAGCAGCTACGATGCGCTGAACGTTGAGCAACGCAGCCAGCTGCGCCGCCTGCTGATGTGCATCTCGGATACCGCTGAGAAAACCGCCAAGCTGCCGGAAACCAAGCCTGACGACAAACGTTTCCTTAATAAGCTGAAGAGCGACCTGCTGAATACCGTTGAGTACGCGCCGGTATGGATCATCCTGGCCGTGGCGCTCGCGCTGTCGCTGGGGACCATGTTCGGCTGGCGTCGCGTTGCCACCACGATCGGTGAGAAGATCGGTAAGAAGGGCATGACTTACGCTCAGGGGATGTCGGCGCAGATGACGGCGGCGGTCTCTATTGGCGTGGCGAGCTATACCGGAATGCCGGTTTCAACCACGCACGTGCTCTCCTCTTCCGTGGCGGGCACCATGCTGGTTGACGGCGGTGGCGTTCAGGGCCGAACCATCAAGAACATCCTGCTGGCGTGGGTGTTCACCCTGCCGGTCTCGATTGTGCTGTCAGGTGGGTTGTACTGGATTGCGCTGAAGCTGATTTGATCGTGTTGCGGGCGGACCGAAAAAGAGGGTCCGCCCCTACAGTAAGAGTCGATGATTTTTTCCGATCGACCCGAAAAGGGCGACCATGTTTAATGGTCGCCCTTTTTTAATGCCAGATGGCCAGGCCAATCAGGCTAATCACCACCAGCCCACACAGGGCGCTGGTCAAAATAAACTGCCCGCGCAGGCGCTGACAGCGACGAATAAACTCATCATCGTGGTGGTCAAGGTAGCGCTGATACCAGATATAGCCAATCAGCCGCACCTGCTTGCCCGGCTGCCCGTGAGACGTGAAGAACCCCGCCCCATCCACATACTGATACAGCAGCGGATCGCAGCCGCGCAGCACCACTAACAGCGCACGCAGCGAAGAGAAATAGCGCGCCATATTCACCACACAAACGACACAAAGAGCCCAGAAAAGCGCGATGGTGCTGATCATGATCCCCTCCCGGACTTTCATCAGGAAATGCGATACGCGACGAGAACGGGATCAACTCCCGCTGGTTCGCCAACCCTTATTATTGAGATGATTGCTGCAGCAGGACGGCGTAACAGCGCTGCTTTCGTTGCCGTCTTTTATCAGTGTAGGAGATCTGCTTAAATTTTTTCCAGCGATGTTTTATTTCGCCGGGGCATTCAGACAAAATTTCATGTTGATCGCCCAGCCAAACCACGTCGGCTGCCACAACATTCATTAACAATTTTCGCTATACTCTGGGACAGGCACTTACGCGAAAAGGAGTATTCATATGGCTTACAAACACATTTTGATTGCTGTCGATCTGTCCCCCGAAAGCAAACTGCTGGTCGACAGAGCGGTATCCATGGCTCGCCCTTACGACGCCAAAGTTTCACTTATCCACGTTGATGTGAATTACTCTGACCTGTATACCGGGCTGATCGACGTCAATCTGGGTGATATGCAGAAGCGTATCTCTGAAGAGACGCACAGCGCGCTGACCGAGCTGTCAAACGGGGCTGGCTACCCGATTGCCGAAACCCTGAGCGGCAGCGGTGACCTCGGCCAGGTGCTGGTCGACGCGATTAAGCAGTATCAGGTGGATTTAGTGGTTTGCGGCCATCATCAGGATTTCTGGAGCAAGCTGATGTCGTCAGCGCGCCAGCTGATCAACACCGTGCACATCGATATGCTGATTGTGCCGCTGCGCGACGAAGAGTAACGCCGGGTGGTAGGGGTCGACCTTTTTTCCGGTCGACCCGTTACGCGTTCAGGGGCAAAATTCACCCCCGGGTCGGGCATGCCCGACCCGTGGATTACGCCAACGGGGCATAAATATCGAAACGGTGCCCCTTGGTCACCACGGCGTTCGGCGTGGCGACGTCCGCCAGCGGCGGCGCGTAATCCGGGCGCTTCACCACCACACGCTTAGTCGCCAGCATTCGCGCGGGCTCCAGCAGGCCATCGGCATCGAGGTCCGGCCCCACCAGCGACTGAAACACCCGCATCTCTTTCTTGACCAGCGCGCTTTTCTGCTTGTGCGGAAACATGGGATCGAGGTACACCACCTGCGGGCGCGGCGTAATATCGGTTAGCGCCGTCAGGCTCGAGGCGTGCAGCAGCGTTAGCCGCTCGCGCAGCCACGGGCCAATCTCCGCATCGGCATAGCCGCGTGCCAGGCCATCATCCAGTAGGGCAGCCACGACCGGATTACGTTCCAGCATGCGCACGCGGCAGCCCACGGCGGCCAGCACAAACGCATCACGCCCCAGCCCCGCCGTGGCATCCACCACCTCCGGCAGATAGCCGCTCTTGATGCCGACGGCTTTCGCTACCGCTTCACCACGCCCGCCGCCAAACTTACGGCGGTGCGCCATCGCCCCGCCAACGAAATCAACAAAGATGCCGCCGAGCTTTGGCTCATCGCGCTTGCGCAGCTCCAGATGCCCGGCCGTCATCACCAGCGCCATCAGCGCGTTTTCATCATGCACCAGCTGCCAGCGGGCAGCTAAAACAGATAAGGCGCCGTCTCCGGCGCCCGTTTCATCTAACAAACAGATGTTCACTAATCTCAGCCCTGCTCGGTAATACCGTAGTGTGCCAGCATCGCATCCAGCTGCGGCTCGCGGCCGCGGAAGCGGCGGAACAGCGCCATTGGCTCTTCGGAACCGCCGCGCGTCAGAATGTTGTCGAGGAACGACTGGCCGGTTTCACGGTTGAAGATCCCCTCCTCTTCGAAGCGTGAATAGGCGTCTGCCGCCAGCACGTCGGCCCACAGATAGCTGTAGTAACCCGCCGCGTAGCCGCCGGCGAAGATATGGCTGAAGGCGTGCGGGAAGCGGCCCCACTCTGGCCCAGGCATCACCGCCACCCGCTTTTTGATCTCTTTCAGCATCGGCAGGATCTGCGCGCCTTTCGCCGGGTCAAACTCGGCGTGCAGGCGGAAGTCGAACAGGCCAAACTCCAGCTGACGCAGGATAAACAGCGCCGCCTGATAGTTCTTCGCCGCCAGCATTTTGTCCAGCAGCTCGCGCGGCAGCGGCTCGTTAGTCTCGTAATGGCCGGAGATAAACGCCAGCGCTTCCGGCTCCCAGCACCAGTTTTCCATAAACTGGCTTGGCAGCTCGACCGCATCCCACGGCACGCCGCTGATACCCGATACGCCCGGCGTTTCAATGCGCGTCAGCATATGGTGCAGACCGTGGCCAAACTCGTGGAACAGCGTGGTCACTTCGTTGTGGGTAAACAGCGCAGGCTTGCCGCTCACCGGACGGTTGAAGTTACAGGTCAGGTAGGCAACCGGCTTCTGCAAGGTACCGTCGGCTTTACGCATCTGCCCCACGCAGTCATCCATCCACGCCCCGCCGCGCTTGTTCTCACGTGCATACAGGTCGAGGTAGAAGCTGCCGCGCAGCTCGCCGCTCTCGTCAAACAGGTCGAAGAAGCGCACGTCCGGGTGATAGACATCCACATCGCTGCGCTCTTTAGCGGTAATGCCGTAGATGCGCTTCACCACTTCAAACAGGCCGTCCAGCGCGCGCTGTGCCGGGAAGTACGGGCGCAGCTGCTCGTCGCTGATGGAGTAGAGATGCTGCTTCTGCTTCTCGCCGTAATAGGTCAGGTCCCACGGCTGCAGGTCGTCGACGCCGTGCTCTTTTTTGGCAAAGGCGCGCAGCTGGGCCAGCTCCTGCTCCGCCTGCGGGCGGGCGCGCTTTGCCAGATCGGTCAGGAAGTCGGTGACCTGCGCCGGGCTTTCGGCCATTTTGGTCGCCAGCGATTTATCGGCATAGGAGTCGAAGCCCAGCAGCTGGGCGAGTTCGTGGCGCAGCGCCAGCTCTTCCGCCATCACCTCGCTGTTGTCCCACTTCCCGGCGTTTGGCCCCTGGTCGGAGGCGCGGGTTGAGTAGGCGCGATACATCTCTTCGCGCAGCGCCTGGTTATCGCAGTAGGTCATCACCGGCAGGTAGCTCGGGATATCCAGCGTCAGCAGCCAGCCCTCCTGCTCTTTCGCTTCGGCCTGCGCTTTGGCCGCGGCCAGCGCGCTTTCCGGCATGCCGGACAGTTCGCTCTCATCGGTAATCAACTTGCTCCAGCCCATGGTGGCGTCGAGCACGTTGTTGCTGTAGGTCGAACCCAGTTCGGACAGGCGCGCGGCGATCTCACCGTAGCGCTGCTGCTTCTCTTTCGACAGGCCAATGCCGGACAGCTCGAAGTCGCGCAGCGCGTTATCCACCGCTTTCTTTTGCGCAGTATCCAGCGCGGCAAAGTTTGCGCCCGCTTTCAGGTCGCGATACGCCTGATACAGCCCTTCATGCTGGCCAACCCAGGTGCTGTACTCGGACAGCAGCGGCAGCGTCTGCTCATAGGCCTGACGCAGTTCCGGGCTGTTTTTCACCGAGTTCAGGTGGCTGACCGGGGAGAACAGGCGGCTTAAACGGTCGTCGACTTCCGCCAGCGGCTGCACCAGATTATCCCAGCTGTACGGCGCGCCCTGCGCCACCACTTTTTCCACCGCGGCGCGGCACTCATCCAGCGCCTGAGTCACGGCGGGCACCACATGTTCAGGTTTGATGGCGGAGAAAGGGGGGAGCGTAAAGGCAGAGAGTAACGGATTGGTCATAGCGCAGTCCTTTAATCGTTGTATGGGCAATCTGGTTAACATGAGGGTAACGGGTGAGAAAATCAATGGCGGGCCACGCAGACGCCCTGTTTCTGACCGCACTTTCCGCTTTGCCACTACCCGAGACACATTGCATACTCCCCGGCGTTAATACGCCGTATTACTTCGTTACAAACAGGGAGTGTCTCTATGTGGTACGTACTGGCAGCATCGCTACTGTTCCTGCCGTTTTATCATCGCAGCGCACTGGTGCTGCTGGCCATCGCGCTGGGCCTTGCCATCTTTGAGCAGGTGTTAATGCCACCGGCTATTGTGGCGCTGATCGTCATTGGCTTTGTTGCTGTCTATTCCGGTACGCACAAGCAGCCTTCTGCGTTCTCCCTACCGGGGGAGATTATTCTGGTGGTCAGCGCCTTTGCGCTGATGCTGCATACGATTCCGGGCTTCAACAATCAGCTGATCGAATCCGGGGTGCGCGCCGGGCCACAGAGCGCACCGTTTACCTTCTATTACAACCTCGACAAGGCGCTGGTGCCGTTTATCCTGCTGGCCTGCCTGCCGACCCTGCTTAAGCGGCCTTCGAAGCCACCTGCCAACGGGCTGTGGTGGCTGGTGCTGTTAATGTCAATGCCGCTGCTGCTGCTGCTGGCCACCTTTGCCGGGGGACTGAAGGTGGAACCGCACCTGCCCGAGTGGCTGGGTTCTTTTATGCTGGCCAATCTGTTTTTTGTCTCACTGGCGGAAGAAGCGCTGTTTCGCGGTTATATCCAGCAGCGGCTAAGCCAGCTGCTGGGCGACAAGCGTGCGCTGTTTATCGCCGCGCTGCTGTTCGGTTCGGTGCACTTCTCCGGCGGGCTGCTGCTGGTGTTCTTCGCCACGCTGGCCGGGCTGATCTACGGGCTGGCCTGGCTGTGGAGCGGGCGGCTGTGGGTCTCTACCCTGGTGCATTTCAGCTTTAATCTGCTGCACCTGCTGTTCTTTACTTACCCAATGTGGCAACGAATCCCTGCCTGATCGCGCTTTTTTAACCCGTTTTCGCTATAATCACCGCAACCTGTGCCGCCCACTGGCGGCACGCTCGCTTTTACCTTCCCGGATTTCCTAATACATGCTCAGTTATCGCCACAGTTTCCATGCAGGCAACCATGCCGACGTTCTCAAACACACCGTGCAGAGCCTGATCCTCAGCTCACTGAATGAGAAGGATAAACCCTATCTCTACCTCGACACCCACGCCGGTGCCGGGCGCTATCTGCTGAGCGGCGAGCACGCTGAACGTACCGGAGAGTATCTGGAGGGCATTGCGCGTATCTGGCAGCAGGACGACCTGCCGACCGAGCTGGAGCCGTATATCAGCGTGGTGAAAAACTACAACCCGGGCGGCAAGCTGCGTTATTACCCTGGCTCACCGCTGATCGCCCGCCATCTGCTGCGCGAGTACGACCAGCTGCAGCTGACCGAGCTGCACTCCAGCGACTTCCCAATGCTGCGCAATGAGTTCCAGAAGGATGACCGCGCGCGCCTGGCGCGTGCCGACGGCTATCAGCAGTTGAAATCCAAGCTGCCACCGCTGTCGCGCCGTGGTCTGATCCTGATCGACCCACCGTACGAAATGAAAAGTGACTATCAGGCCGTGGTGCAGGGGATTCAGGAAGGCTATAAGCGTTTCGGCACGGGTGTCTATGCGCTGTGGTATCCGGTGGTGCTGCGCCAGCAGATCAAACGTATGTTCAACGAGCTGCAGGCCACCGGCATTCGCCGTATTTTGCAGATCGAGCTGGGCGTGCGTCCGGACAGCGACCGTTTCGGCATGACCGCATCGGGGATGGTGGTGATTAACCCACCGTGGAAGCTGGAGCAGCAGATGAACAACGTGCTGCCGTGGCTGCAGAAAGTGCTGGTACCGTCAGGCACCGGCCACCATAAAGTCAGCTGGATTGTGCCGGAATAACGTTATCGCCCGCGGTTAATCTCCCACCCGATCGCGCAGGGGCGAGGCCTGCCTCGCCCAGGGTCGGGCATGCCCGCCCCCTACAGCTGAAGTGCGAGGCATGCCCGCCCCCTACAGCGGAAATATCGCGAAATCATGCGCCATCTCGGTGGCGGCAAATACCGCCCGACACTCTGCCAGCAGGCGCTCGCAGTCATGGCGTAAATAGCGCGAGCTAAGGTGCGTGATAATCAGCCGCTTTGCGCCACTCTCCTGCGCCACTTTCGCCGCCTGTGCGGTGGTGGAGTGCCCACGGCTGTTGGCTTTCTCTTCCATTGCAATTTCCAGCGTCGCCTCATGCACCATCACATCGACATCCGCCGCCAGCTGCTGCGCCGCCGCCGTGGGTGCCGTATCACCGAAAATCGCCAGGCTGCGCCCCCTGATCGGCTCACCGACATAATCCCAGCCGTTTATCGTGCGGCCATCGTCCAGCGTTACGCTGCGGCCATGCTTCAGGTCATAGAAGTATGGCCCGGCAGGCACGCCGTGCGCCGCCAGCCTGGCCGCATCCAGCGCGCCCGGCTTGTCGTGCTCGTCGATACGGTAGCCGTAGCACTCCACCGGATGCGTCATCGGGTAAGCCGTCACGCGAAAATGCGCGTCATTGCACACCTCCCCCGCACCTATTTCCACGATCTCCAGCGGGAAGGTGACCCACGAACCGCTTAATGACAGAGTGGTTTCAACAAAGGTTTTCATCCCCACCGGGCCGTATAGGGTCAGCGGTTCGAGTGAGCCATTCATCGATCGGCTGGTCAGCAGTCCCGGCAGGCCGAAGATGTGATCGCCGTGCAGATGAGTAATGAAGATCTTCTCGATCCTGCCGGGCTTGATTGGCGTACGCAGGATCTGATGCTGGGTGCCCTCGCCACAGTCAAATAGCCAGGTGGCGTTACGCACCCCCTGTAAATCCAGCGCGATGCTGGTGACGTTGCGCTCGCGGCTCGGCGTGCCGGCCCCGGTGCCTAAAAACTGCAAATGCATAACTGTCATCCTTAAGCGAAAAGTGACAATGATAATCGGTATGAGGCTATCACAATCATAGACGCAACCTTTGCGGCTTTTCACCTTGTAGCGTTACACTCTACGCCAGCTGATTTAACTCACTTACTGAACTGGAAGACTCGATGACCAAACATTATGACTACCTTGCCATCGGCGGCGGCAGCGGCGGTATCGCCTCCATTAACCGTGCGGCCATGTACGGACAGAAGTGTGCACTGATTGAAGCAAAAGAGCTCGGCGGCACCTGCGTGAACGTCGGTTGCGTTCCGAAGAAAGTCATGTGGCACGCGGCGCAGATCGCCGAAGCTATCCACAACTACGGCCCGGACTACGGCTTTGATACCACCGTAAACCAGTTCAACTGGGACGTGCTGGTGAAAAACCGCAGCGCCTATATCGACCGTATCCACAGCTCGTACGACAATGTGCTGGGCAAAAATAACGTCGACGTGATCAAAGGCTACGCGCGCTTTGTCGATGCGCACACCGTCGAAGTGAACGGCGAGAAGATTACCGCCGACCATATTCTGATCGCCACCGGCGGCCGCCCGAGCCAGCCGACCATTCCCGGCGCGGAATACGGCATTAACTCTGACGGCTTCTTTGAGCTGCAGGCGCTGCCAAAACGTACCGCCGTCGTCGGTGCAGGCTATATCGCCGTCGAAATTGCTGGCGTGGTCAACGCGCTGGGGTCTGAAACGCACCTGTTCGTGCGCAAACACGCGCCGCTGCGCAGCTTCGATCCGCTGATCGTCGACACGCTGGTGGAAGTCATGAATACCGAAGGTCCGACGCTGCACACCGAATCGATCCCGAAAGCGGTAGTGAAAAATGCCGACGGCAGCCTGACCTTACAGCTGGAAAACGGTAAAGAGCAGACCGTGGACTGCCTGGTGTGGGCGATTGGCCGTGAGCCGATGACCGACAATCTGAACCTTGATGTGACCGGCGTGAAACTGAACGAAAAGGGTTACATCAGCGTCGATAAATACCAGAACACCAATGTAAAAGGGATTTACGCGGTGGGTGATAACACCGGCGCCGTCGAGCTGACCCCGGTGGCGGTCGCCGCCGGTCGTCGCCTCTCCGAGCGCCTGTTTAACAACAAGCCGGACGAGCATCTGGACTACAGCAACGTGCCCACCGTGGTGTTCAGCCACCCGCCAATCGGCACGGTCGGCCTGAGCGAGCCGGAAGCGCGTGAGAAGTTTGGTGATGACCAGGTGAAAGTGTACAAATCGGCGTTTACCGCCATGTACACCGCCGTTACCCAGCATCGCCAGCCGTGCCGCATGAAGCTGGTGTGCGTCGGTGCCGATGAGAAGATTGTCGGCATCCACGGCATCGGCTACGGCATGGACGAGATGCTGCAGGGCTTCGCGGTGGCGCTGAAGATGGGCGCTACCAAGAAGGACTTCGACAACACCGTGGCGATCCACCCGACCGGTGCCGAAGAGTTCGTGACGATGCGCTAAGTAGACGCTGAAATACTAAAAGCCAGCAGGGTCCTGCTGGCTTTTTTGATCGCGACCCAGCGCCTCTTCAGCTGCGGCTGGCACAGCCGCATTTATGCAGCGCACCGTGGGCCACGCGGCTGAGGTGCGAGTGGCGAACCTGGAGCTCGCCCTGACTCCATGCGCCATTTTCATCGGCGCGATCGTCCAGCAGGCGGTTCAGCGCCTCGGCGATTTGTAGTTCGCAGCGCGCGTACGTTTCAGATAGGTCATCATCGCCTGGTACGCCAGCTCGCGGTCGTAGCGCGTGCTGGCGGATGTGTGATCGCACAGCGGGCGGACCGAAAAAGAGGGTCCGCCCCTACATAGACTACGATAGCTGGTCCAGGGGTCGACTTGTGTTCAGGTCGACCCGATAGCGAGCACATCATCGAAACGTTAACGCTGCTCCCTGCCAGAACCGCAAAATCAGGATCGTGCTGCCCTGTATTTCATAGCGCAATTCATAATGTCCCAGAATTAAATGCCGTACTTCTCTTGGCTCATAGTCCGTCAACGCCGCACCGCTACGCGGCCAGGTAATGAGGTTTACAGGCGCAGCGACCAGGGTTTGTATCGCGGCGGCGGCAGCTACCGGGTCAACCTTTGCCAGAAAGCGATAAACGCGTTCTACATCTTCGATGGCTGGTTCCGTCCAGACAAAATGCATTACTTACGTCCAGCTTTTGGCAGCGCCAGCGGCGAGTCCGTACTTAAGCTATTTGCCCATTTCATCACGTCATCATGGGCAACGACACGCCCCTCATCTACCGCAGCCAGCGCTTCCAGCGTCATCTGATGGCGCCGCTCTTCCTGATCGATCATGGCTTGTATTGCCTGCTTCACCACCCCCCCCCTGGAACGATCATAGCTCGTCGCCAGCAGGTCCAGCTTTTCTGCCATTTCAATCGATAGATGCGCAGTAACGACGCGTGTGTTTGATTGCCCCATAACAGATGCCTCATAAAACGATTCAATTTTAATCATCCTGATTTAGTTAGCCAGTCAAGCCCCAAAAGCGACGGCTGGGTTTATGTCGTGTCTTATAGGCCACAGACGCTGTTTGAACTCCGTTCTGCCATTGAGTTAAACGAGGCAGCTCGCAAATAAGCGTAGGGGTCAGGCACGCCTGACCCGCCTGGTCTTACCCTTCCAGCCGACTTAACCGCACATCATTGAAACGGCTATTTAGCACCTGCAAACGCTCAAGCAGGATCCAGTTGAGCGTATCGCGTACGATGGGATCTACCAGTTCACTGATTGCCCAGGTCAATGCATAACACTGATCGCACAGCTCCGGCGTTTCAATTTCATTGATATCAAGCTGTTCAAACATGCGAGATCTCCTGTGCTGATGAAAAGGGGATCTGCAATTCAAAACGAGTTTGGGTACACTTGTTCACAGCCATAGCGTTAGCTCCTTAACGTATTGGTCAGACGCCTCGTCAGTGTTAGCGCACTGCCGGGGCGTTGTTTTTACAACTCCGGTTGTAATCAGGTATTACATACGTTGTAATTACAACACCTCCATGATGAAATTATGTAATTACAATGTCAACCGAGAAACCAAAAACCGATCAGTACCAAATCCGCATATCGCACGAATTGCGCCGTCAGCTTGAGGATGAGATGAAGAAGGATGGGGATACATCGCTGGCAACGTGGATTAAACGCGTGTTGCGCAAGGAACTTCAGGCCCGTGGGATCGAGCCAAAAGCCTGAAGAGTATTGAGTAAGGTGTGTAGGGGTCAGGCACGCCTGACCCGCTACTTACAGCGCTGGCTCATCCACTATTTGCAGGCGGCTCAGGCGTTGGCGATAACACTGCAACACGGCGGCCACCGCTTCTGGCTGCATAAATGATTGGTTATAGGTCGTTTCCACCTGCTGCTGCTCTTTCAGCAAGTTAGCGAGCAGTGCAACCACCAGCTTGCGGCTCAGCCCCATAATCAGCCCGAGCGTCAGGAAATCCATCCCGAGATACTCTCCATACTGGGTGGTGAATCCAGCCGCCAGCTCTCTGCCGCCCTCTTCACAGGCCAACAGAGGCAGTGCCAGATAGCTGCTTTGAAAATAAGCAGAGAAAGGCGCCACCGAGACAAAATCATAAAGAGGCGACAACTGTGGCGCAGCGCCACGCGGATGCAGCAGGCCAAAGTTGCGCAGATGCATATCGTTATTGCCCAGTAGATAAGCATAAATAATGCGCCGCAGCAGGTCGATTTTAAACGCCAGGTTATCGTTGACGTGCTGAATGAGGAACTGCGCGATCTGCTGATAGCTTACCCACGGAAGACCGTCATCGCGGTATTTCCCGTACTTTTCACCGACGTTCATCGCCGCATCCAGCGGCTCCTGATGCAGTGCATGACCCTCTCTGTCGCGATCAAAACGACGGATAACGAAAGCATATTCAATATCATAATCCGGGTGTTCAGGCCGGAAGGGCAGCAGTCCGTGCGCAGGTACGTCGAATCCGAGGCGTGCCATCAAGGTCATGGTGGCATGCTCATTTTCAGCCAGATGGGGAAACTCAACGGGTGATGGCTTAAGGATGTAGTCGCCCTGATAGCCCACCACGGCAAAGTCGCGCTGCCGCAATACCAGCTGCAGTTTCGGCTGGTAACCCGAGATACTCATACCCCGCTGCTGCTGCGGCAACTGCTGTACGAACTGCGTCCGGGTAAAGCCCAGATAGGGCTCAACGCGCGCGCTCCCTGTCAGTTTTTTCATCCCCCTGGTTGAATAGCCTGAGGTCTGTTCTGCCTCCGACTCCAGCCGGGTCAGCAGGATTCGACACCGATTCATGATGTTTCCTCAGCGCTGATGCGTACCGCGCCAATCAGGTTCTCACCGTTATGCAGCAGCATGCCGAGCAGATCCTGCTCATCAATTTTTTGTAGCTGGCTGTAGCGCATTTTCAGCCAGCCCTCCGGGGCCAAAGAAACAAAAAACGGGTGCAGCGTGGCGCTGGGGAATCTTCCTTTACTTACCGGCAGGCTGAGTGACAGTGCCGGGCCAAAATAATCCGGACGATAGGCAAACAGGTAGCCGTTGTCTTCCTGAGAAAGCACGCCGACGGCCTCATCGTACAGCCACACCGTTAAACGACGGCGCACAGTGACACTCCCAGCGCAGCAGCTACCGCATAGACACTGCCAAACTTCACTTGCTCAGGATCTTTGAACAGGCGCTTGAGAGTCGAGGCTGAGATCCCGGTTTGCAACTCCAGCGTAGCAATATCCAGGCCCAGCGCTTTACGCCTCTCATTCAGCTGCGCTCCCAGCGCCGCAAGCGATGTAATTTTATGCTGAGCCAGCTGCGAAAGCTGATCCTGCTCTGCCTGCTGCAACTCCTGTTTAAGCTCATTGAGCTGCGTGGCGATGGTTTGCAGCTTCAAGGAGATAACAAAGGGTTTCTCATGGCTCATATTTGACCCTTAAAAATTGAAGACTTAATAATATATCTCAATATTAGTCTATCGCGCGTGCCATATGTCACTTATGAGCTTTAAATGTATAAATAGATAAAAAAAAGGCCTTATACGAACGCATAAAGCCAGTAGTTAACTCCTGTGACCGCCGGGGCTTTGTGCACCAGCCTGTAGGCATAATTGGCGGCCATGCCGTGTGGCCGGCTGTGCTTCAAAATTGTTGCCTTGTCACTATACTTTTTAGGGGAGTCACGATAGCGACTACTTCACCACATTCACCCTTTGAGGAGTCAGAATGAGCACATTTAACACGGCTGACGGCACGCAAATTTATTTCAAAGACTGGGGCACGGGCCAGCCGGTCCTGTTCAGCCACGGCTGGCCGCTGGATGCCGATATGTGGGACAGCCAGATGAATTTCCTTGCCGAGCGCGGCTACCGCGTTATCGCCTTTGACCGCCGTGGCTTTGGCCGTTCGGATCAGCCGTGGAAAGGCTATGACTACGATACCTTTGCTTCGGATATCAACGACCTGATCACCCACCTCGACCTGCACGACGTCACGCTGGTCGGTTTCTCAATGGGCGGCGGCGACGTGTCGCGCTATATCGGCAACTACGGCAGCGAACGCATTGCCGCGCTGGTGCTGCTGGGGGCGGTCACGCCGATCTTCGGTAAAACCGCCGATCATCCGGAAGGGGTGGAAAAGGCCGTATTTGACGGTATTCGCGACGGGTTACGGCAGGATCGGGCGCAGTTTATCAAAGATTTCGCCACGCCGTTTTACGGCATTAATGCCGGGCAAACCGTCTCCGATGGCGTGCTAACGCAGACGCTGAATATCGCGCTGCTGGCCTCGTTGAAAGGCACCATCGACTGCGTGACCGCCTTTGCCGAGACCGATTTCCGCGCGGATATCGCAAAAGTGAACGTGCCGACGCTGGTGATCCACGGCAGCAACGACCAGATTGTGCCGTTCGAAGCCACCGGCAAGCTGGCCGCAGAGATGATCACAGGCGCCGAGCTGAAAGTGTATGACAACGCCCCGCACGGCTTCGCCGTTACCCACCAGGAGCAGTTGAATCAGGACCTGCTGGCGTTCCTGCAACAGATCTAATCTGACGTCACGGGGCGACCGGAAAAAAGGGTCGCCCCCTACGGGATTTGTAGGGGTTGACCCTCTTTTTCGGTCAACCCGCACGCGCCGCCAGCCACACCGCGTAGGCTTCATCCCAGATCGCCGCCGGAGTGCCCGCTTTACCCAAACCGAAACCGTGCCCGCCCTGTGAAATACGGATCATCTGCACCGGAACCCCGGCCTTGCGGCAGGTATCGTGCATGATCACGCTATTTTCCGGGTTCGAGGTGCGGTCATCCTCCGCCTGGGCGAGAAAAGTGGGGGGATAGGCGCGCGTAACGTAGTTTTGCACCGACCAGTTTGCTTCTTCCGCCGGGGACGGATTTTTGCCCACCATCGACAGATGCGTATTGGTATGGGTATAGGGCGGTTCGAGGGTGATCACCGGATAGATAAGCCCGACGCTGTCGACCTTCGGCACGATCTGGTCGAGGCTGTCCTGCGGCGCATAGGACGCGAAATCAGGCCGCGCGGCCGCCATGCCGAACAGATGCCCGCCGGCAGAAAAGCCGAGCAGATGCACGTGCGGCTCCATTGAGCGCACCAGGCGGATCGCACGCTGCGCATCCTGCAACGGTGCCAGATTACCGGCCTGCCAGTGTTCGCCGGGCAGCCGATAGCTCAGCACATAAGCAGTAAAGCCTTTGCTGGTGAGCCAGCGCGCCACCGGCCAGCCCTCGCGCCCCATGCCAATCCAGCGATAGCCGCCGCCCGCGGCAATCAGTACCGCTTTGCCATTGGGGTTCTCCGGCAGAAAGCGCTGGATCCCCGGGCTGACGATATTGGACCACGAGCCGTTAGCGGAAATACGCAATGCTCCGCTCGGACCGCCACCGCCCGGGGGTTCATCGGGCCACAGCGGATAGAAGTCCTGGCGGGCAAACAATTTATCGGTGCTCATGGCAAGCATAAACGCGCCACTCCCCAGCAATAACCGGCGGCGACTAATCATCGGGCATGTCCAGAATTCTCAACAGAAAACAGGGTAATGGATGTTGAGCGGCAAGCAGGCGCACTCAGTGGCGAAATAATATGCACTACGCCTAAAAATTGCTACAGGCGTCACACTTTTTTCAGCTGTTACGGGAAGAAAAAACGGAATGCGAGAGTTGCGGGTCCTGGGATCGGGACCCGCAGGCGTTACTTAACGTTTTTGGCACTAAACTCGGCGTAGTTTTCTTGCGTGACCACCTGATAGGGGATCCACATAAACTTATCGGCGTTTTTACCGTCCAGCACCTGCTTCGCCATCGTCACCGCCCCTTTGCCCTGCCCGGCGGCATCCTGGAATACGGTTAACGCCAGCTTGCCGCTCTTAATAAACTGCAGCGCATCCGGGGTGCCGTCGATACCGGCGACAAGAATATCTTTTTTACCGCTCTGGTTAAGCGCCATAATCGCGCCGATGGCCATTTCGTCGTTATTGGCGGCTATCGCGTCAATTTTATCGCCGGACAGCAGCCAGCTGGAGGTGACATCAACGGCTTCGTTACGCATCCACTGGGCGGACTGCTTTTCCACCACTTTCATCTCTTTGTATTTGGCAATGACCTCTTCGGTCGCCTTAGTACGCTGGCGCGCCTCTTCCGCCGACAGCGCGCCCATCAGAATTGCGACATTGCCCTTGTAGTTCATTCTTTTTGCCAGCGCTTCCATCTCCATGCGCCCGCCGAGCAGCGAGTCCGAGCCGACGTAGGCCATTTTACCGCTCAGTTCGACTTCCGGCTTGCGGTTGACGAAGATCAGCGGAATATTGGCGCGTTTTGCCGCGTCCATCATTGGCTTAACGCCCTGGGTATCCACCGGATTAAGGATAATCGCGTCCACGCCCTGGTTGATGAAGTTTTCGACCTGCTGCACCTGCACGGCCACATCGCCTTTGGCATCCTCAAACTGCCCCTGAATCTGCTCTTTCTCCATCTCTTTCGCCATCTGGGTACGCAGGATGGAGATAAAGTTAAGGTCAAAGTTGGCCAGCGCCACGCCGATACGCAGATCTTTCGCCTGGGTAGCAGGGGCGACGGCAAGCGCCAGAATCAACAATCCGCTCTTTTTTATATTCATCATATAACTCCTGTAGCTAGAGGTAAGTTATTATTTTTTATGCATTAACCGACATCAAAGTGAGCTTTAAAACGTGCCAGGGCCTCTTCACTCTCCCCGGATGCCCATCCCTCCAGCGCAATCACCCCCCGATAGTTCATCGCCCGTAGCGCTTTGGCGATGGCACGATAGTTAATCTCGCCGCTGCCCGGCTCACAGCGCCCCGGCACGTCCGCCACCTGAATTTCGCCAATGGAGTGGCCGCTGCGCTGTATCAGCGCGATCAGATTGCCTTCGCCGATCTGCGCGTGATACAGGTCGAGATTCATCTTCAGATACGGGCTGTTGACCGCTTCCACCAGCGCCAGCGTGTCGGCGGCGCGGGCAAACGGCGTGCCCGGGTGGTCGACGGCAAGATTGAGGTTCTCCAGCGTGAACACCCTGCCCGCTTTCTCGCCGAGTGCCGCCAGCTTCTCCAGCGTGCGCACCGCTTTTACCCACATCTCCCCGGTCACCACCGCCACCGGCTTGACCGGCAGGCCCCGGTTATCCAGCCCGGTGCCGTGCAGGTTGAGGCTCGGGCAGTTGAGCCGCGCCGCCACCGCCAGCGACGCTTCAGCGCTGCTCAGCAGTGCCTCGATCTCTGCATCGTCCGTCAGGTTGCCCGTCAGGTAACCGGTCATCGAGGTAAAGGTCGCGCCCGTTGCCGCCAGCGCGTCAATGTCTTTGTTGTTCCAGTGCCAGATCTCCACGGCGAAACCCAGCTGGTGAATGCGCTGCACGCGTTCAATAAACGGCAAATTAAGAAAAACCATTTCGGCCGAAACTGACAGACGATAATCCGCCATTGTCATACCCCTCTTAGCTGCACAGGTTTACCCTGCTGGACTGAAGCGATGCAGGCCAGCGCCACTTGCAGCGCGTTACGCGCGTCTTCACCGCTGGCACGCGGGGTCTCACCCGTGGCGGCACAGCGCACAAACTCGGTCAGCTCGGCGATATAGGCCTCGGCCAGCAGGTCGGTATCCTGGCGCGAGGTGTCGATGGAGATCCCCGCGGCGCCGTAGCGCACGCAGTTATTCACGTTGATATTGCCCATCTGCAGCATGCCGCTGCTGCCGAACACCTCGGCGCGTACGTCATAGCCGTAAACCGCCTGGAAGCTGGCGTCGGCCACCGCGATGGCCCCGTTATCAAAGCGGATGGTGACCACGGAGGTATCCAGCAGCCCCTTATCTTTAAAATCCGGGCGCACCAGCGCGTCGGCGATGGCGTAAACTTCCACCGCTTTCGCGCCGGGGTTGCAGTGCAGCAGCATGTCAAAATCGTGGATCAGCGTTTCCAGATAAATGGTCCAGGGCGGGATGCCGCTGGGGTCGCGCAGCGGGGCCGGGTCGCGGGTCAGCGAGCGGATCAGCTGCGGGGAGCCGATATCTCCGGCCTTGATCTCGGCCAGCGCCGCAGCAAATCCGCGGGCAAAACGGCGGTTAAAGCCGACCTGCAGCACCACACCTGCCTGTTTTGCCGCATTGATGCCGTGGTCAGCCTCTTCCAGCGTGATAGCCATCGGCTTTTCGCAGAACACATGTTTACCGGCGCGCGCTGCCGCCGCGACCAGCTGCGCGTGGGTCCGTGCCGGAGTGGCAATCAGAACCGCATCAATCTCCGGGTCGTCGAGCATCGCCTGCGGTTCACTGTAATACTTGCCCGCGCCAAGCTGCTCTGCCAGGCGTTGAGCCGCCCCCGTAACCGGGTCCGCCACCGCCGCCAGTACCGCTCCCGGCACCTTCTGCGCCAGCGAAGCGGCATGGAAGCTCCCCATGCGCCCGGCGCCAATTAATCCCACTCGTACGCTGTTATCTGTTGCTGACATCGTGATTTCCCTCTGGTTGATTCGCCTGCTGATGCGGCTTTAACAGACATAAGCAAACGCTATGCCAGAGTGCAGAGTCCCGCGCTGCGCGCGTTTCTCTGTCTGCCTCGCTCACAGAATGAACATAAAAAAAACATGTCAACTTTACATGTCGATAAAATGGACATTCCAATAGCGGGGAGAACACGATGAATCGACCAGAACTCGCCGGCGTCATTCAGGCTGAATATGATGGCAAGATGAGCCTGCCGGAAGGAAAGGAGGCCAGCCGCTGGGACAGCCTGCTGGAGCAGGCATGGCAGGATTTTAATCACGGTGAGCAGCCGGAATTCCTGCGCCCTGAGGTGCTGCGCTCCTGGCAGAGCAGCCGCGCCGCTGGAATTCATCCCGCGCACTTCGCCTACCGCTCTCCCCCGGAGGCGAAGCTGAAGCAGATCCTGGCGGAGAACGGGGAACTGATCGCGGTGGCGGGCAGCATTATGGAAAATCTGCTGGCGTATAACCCGGACGGCCACATTAATCTGACCGATGCGCAGGGCGTGACGCTCTCCTGCTGCGGGCGCGATCTCACCCCGGTCGGCAGCATCCTGCGCGAGTCTGAGCTTGGCACTAACTGCACCGGCCGCTGCCTGGAGCAGCAGCGGTTGGTCTATCTGCTGAGCGGCGAAAACTGGAAAATCGCCCTGCGCGAGCGCCATCTGCAGTGCGCCGCCGCCCCGATCCGCGATGCCGAAGGCCGCATGATCGGAGTGCTGACGCTGACCGCCAGCCAGGATAACTTTCACTATCACACCCTCGGCACCGTGCAGGCCGCCGCCGAAGCGGTTGGACAGCAGCTGATCCTGCGCGCGCTGCTGGCGGAGCAGAAGTCGATCCTCGAAACGCTTAACGAAGGGGTGATCGTGCTGGATCGGCGCGGGACGATCAAAACCATTAACCGCTATGCGCGCCAGATCTTCCACCGCGGGGTGCGCGCCGGGCAGCCGGTGGATGAGGTGCTTAACCCGGAGAACGCCCGCCTCGCCAGCATGACCTTCTGCAATGACCGCGAGGTGGTGTTTGTGCCGGCAGACAATCAGCGCGTCTCCTGCCTGGTGTCGGTGATGCCTGCACCGGGCGGCGGCAGGGTGATCGCCCTGCGGGAGAACCAGCGCATCCGGGCAATTACCCGCCGGGTGATGGGCACCAGCGCCAGCTACACCTTCGAGATGCTGTGCGGCAGCGCCCCGGCGCTACAGGCGGCGATGGATAAAGCGCGCAGCTGCTGCCGCAGCGACAGCACGGTACTGCTGACCGGCGAAAGCGGCACCGGCAAAGAGCTGTTTGCTCAGGCTATCCACAACGACAGCCCGCGCAGCGGTGAGTCGTTCATCGCCGTTAACTGCGGCGCGCTGCCGCGGGACCTGGTGCAGAGCGAGCTGTTTGGCTATGCCGACGGTGCATTTACCGGCTCGCGCCGCGGCGGTGCCGCCGGCAAGTTTGAACTGGCGGAGGGCGGGACGCTGTTCCTCGATGAGATTGGCGATATGCCGCTGGAGGCTCAGACCAGCCTGCTGCGCGTGCTGCAGGAGAGTGAAGTGGTGCGCATCGGCGCGTCGCAGCCGATCGGGGTCAACGTGCGTATTATTGCCGCCACCAACTGCAACCTGATCAACGCGGTGGAGAGCGGCGCGTTCCGCCGCGACCTTTACTATCGGCTGAATGTGATTTCGATTGCGATCCCGGCCCTGCGCGAGCGCAGCAGCGATATTCCGGCGCTGACCGAGTGGTTCCGCGAGAAGGTCTGCACCCAGCTGAAAAAGGTCAACGTGCAGTTCACCGCCGGGGCGATGGACGCCCTGACCCGCTACGACTGGCCAGGCAACGTGCGCGAGCTGGAAAATATTGTTGAGCGGGTGATCAATATGAACAATGGGCTGTTTATTGACGTGCAGGACCTGCCGGATGAGGTGACGCAGCGCGCGCAGCCGGGCAGTGCCAGCCGTCATGAACCGCAGCCGGCGGCCAGGCTCGACGCCCACGAGCGGGCGCATATCATCACCATGCTCGACTCGCTGAACGGCAACCTGCGCCAGGCGGCTCAGTTAATGGGGCTGTCACGTGCCGGATTATATAATAAACTCAAGAAGTACCAGATTAGCGCCGATGAGTTCCGCCGCTGACCTTTATCATACCCAAAATAATTCAGGTTGCAGGAAGGCGGCAAAGCTGTGAGTCCCCAGGAGCATAGATAGCTATGTGACTGGGGTGAACGGCTGTAGCCAACGCACCTGCAGCTTGAAGTATGAAGGGTATATTTCCCTGTAAATTGACTGAGTGCTTATGTGGTTTGAACATTTCGATATTGCCATCATCCTGCTGCAAATCGTGCTAATTGACCTGCTGCTGGGCGGCGATAATGCCGTGGTGATTGCCATGGCCTGCCGCAAGCTGCCGCCGCAGATGCAAAAGAAGGCGATTATCCTCGGCACGCTGGGGGCGATTGTTGCCAGGGTGATTCTGCTAGTGATTGCCGTGCAGCTGCTGGCGGTGCCGTGGCTGAAGATTGTCGGCGCGCTGCTGCTGCTGTGGATTGGCTTTAAGCTGGTGGCGAACGAAGAAGAGGAAGCGCACGTCGCCAGCGACAGCCGCCTGTGGAAAACCGTGCTGACCATTACCATGGCCGATGTGGTGATGTCGCTGGATAACGTGCTGGCGGTGGCCGCAGCGGGTAAGGGCAATGTCTGGCTGGTGTCGTTCGGCGTGCTGATCAGCATCCCGATTATCGTGATGGGCAGTAAGCTGGTGCTGACGCTGCTGGGGCGCTTCCCGTTTATCGTCATCGTCGGCGGCGCGCTGATTGGCTGGATAGCCGGCACCATGCTGGTGAGTGACCCGGCGGCGCTACGCTATACTGCGGCTATCCCTTATATCCACTGGATTGCCGGTGCGGTGGGCGCCCTGCTGGTTGTGGCGTTCGGCGCCGTCAGCAACCGACGCCGGGCAATGTCGTAGGGGGCGACCCGTGCCGATGGTTGGCACTGTGCTAGCGGGCTGACCGAAACAGAGGGTCAGCCCCTACAAATGCCAGGGCAACCCGTGCCGATCCCAAATGCCGGGGCGACCGGTGCCGATCGGCGAATAGCGTTAAATTTTCTCTTTGCGCGACATACTGTCCAGGTAACCCATCACAAACGCCGACAGCACGAAGGTCAGGTGGATAATCACATACCACATCAGCTTGTTATCCGGGATATTCTTCGCATCCATAAACACCCGCAGCAGGTGAATGGATGAGATCGCCACAATCGAGGCCGCCACTTTGTTCTTCAGCGAGCCGGAGTCCATCTTGCCCAGCCAGTTAAGCTTCTCTTTGTGCTCGCCAATATCCAGCTTCGAGACAAAGTTCTCATAGCCGGACAGCATCACCATCACCAGCAGGCCGCCGACCAGCGTCATGTCGATCATCGAAAGCAGCACCAGCACCATGTCATTTTCCGACATCTCCAGCACGTGCGGCAGCAGGTGGAACAGCTCCTGGAAAAACTTAATGGCGAGCGCCACCAATCCCAGCGACAGCCCGAGGTAAATCGGTGCCAGCAGCCAGCGCGCAGAGTAAATCAGGTTTTCGACGAAACGTTCCATAGCATCCAGTTCGCAATTCAACAGGGCGCACAGTATAGCCGATGCAGTATGAACTTTTTCAAGACGCGCGCTGATAAACAGCGGAATTTAAGCGATTTTACGTTCTCAGGAGCGTGACTCCTGCCCTTCCTGCACGTCGTCAGGGGGCAGCAGGTCGTTAATCGGGCGCATCACCTTTTGCAGCTGGCGCTCGTAGCTGAAAGGCGTGTCGGCCTGGGTGCTGGCCGCTGAGTGGTTGATCCCTTCGGCGGCCTGAGCGGTGGCACAAGCGCTGAACAGCGCGACGACGATGGCTGATTTAACAAGCTGTTGCATGATTTTCCCGAACTTAATGGTACTGACGGTGCTGGATACGGTAATCGCGCGGGGTCACGTTGAAGTGCTTTTTAAACACCCGCTGGAAACACTGCTGGGATGAGAAACCGAGATCCATCGAAATGGTCATAATGCTTTTGGTCGAGCTGACCAGACACTGCGCGGCCTGGTCGAGGCGGCGGCTGCGAATAAACGTCGCCAGGGTAATGCCTTTCTGCTCTTTAAATGCCCGCTGCAAATGCCACTTTGAGTAGCCAGATTTCGCCGCGACCGCCTCAATGTTGAGGCCCTCTTCCAGGTGATCGTCAATCCAGTCAACGATGACGTCGACAATTTCATGTTTCATTATGGATACTCCGCGATGATAGGCGACAGAAAGCGCCCACTCCTGCCTTACCCCTCATACTTCAAGCCGCAGGTGCGTTGGCTACAGCCGCCTGCCTGCACGCGAATTGTTTTGGGTAAAACGGAACAACAAGTTAGTTATTTTATTGATTTAGATAGTTTTTATAGCGATATGAAAAAAATGAAAGAACATATCAAATAATTATGGAAGGGATATTAGGTGAAGGATTAAAATAGTTCAAATAGATAATATGAATCTCCAATTATAGGATTCAACTATATGTCAGCCATGATGGATCTCAACCTGGTGCGGGTGTTTATCGCCATCTTTGAAACGCAAAGCGTCAGCGCCGCCGCTAACAGACTGTTTATCACCCAGCCCTCGGCCAGCTACGCGCTAGCCCGGCTGCGGGATGAAACGGGAAATGAGCTGTTTAAGCGCAGCCGCAAGGGGATGCTGCCCACCCCGGTCGCCAGCCAGCTCTATGCGGTATTTAAGAAGTCGCTAAGCGGGATAGAAAAAGCGGTGGCGGATACCCGTAGCTTCACCCCGGAAACATCTTTTCACAAATTCACCCTCGCGCTGTCCGATCTCGGGGAGCTGCTGCTGCTGCCACGGCTGGTAAAGCACCTGCGTGAAATTGCGCCCAACGTGCGCCTTGAAGTGATCCCCGTCGAGATGCGTAAGCTGGATGAGTGGCTGCTAACCGGGAAAATCGACGCGGCGCTGTGCAGCCGCAACGAGACGATTTCGCTGGCGCAGCGCGACCGCATTATGGATGAGCGCTATGTCTGCCTGCTCAACACGGCGCATCCGCGCATCGGCAACACGCTCTCCCTGCAGCGCTATCTGGAAGAACAGCACATTATCGTGTCAACCATCAGCGGGCATTACATGGTGGAGGAGCGCATCCGCGAGTACGGTTTTGAACGCAAAATCGCGCTGGAAGTGCCGCATTTTGCGGCGTTAGGCGAAGTGATTGCCGCCACCGAGCTGCTGGTGACGCTGCCGACCAGCGCGGCGAAGATTTACGTCGCGCGCGGCAACGGGCGCATTATCGAGCTGCCGTTTGAGCTGCCAAATCTGGAAGTTTACCTGTATGGCCATACCGAGATTGGCGATATCACCGCCAAAACCTGGTTCTACGACCTGCTGAAAAACGTCAGCCCGCAGCTGATGGTGCGTTAATCGTGGCGCATCGGGCCACGGCTCCAGTAAGCCATAAAGCTAATGCACTCCGGTGACAGGCCGCGTTCGCCAATCAGATAGCGACGCAGCTGCTTAACGGCGCTGGATTCGGCGGCCACCCAGCCGTGGAAGCGCTTGTCGCCGCTGTCGGCGCGATCCCAGAGGATATCGCCATCCTGCTCCTCATGCAGTTCGCCGCGCACCAGCGCACTTTCCGGCAGCTTAACCTGCTGCTTTACCGCGCTCAGCAGCGCTTCGCCGTGCGATGCCCCACTCTCTTCACGCGGCAGCCAGTGGACCTCGGCAAACCGATAGTGGCTGAGATCGACGCAGTCGCCGCGTTTCGGCATTTCAAGGAACAGCTGCAGCTGCGGCGGGTTCTGCCACCCGGCAAGCTGTTCGAGGATCGCCCTGGCCGCCGGCAGCGCGGTTTCATCCGCCACCACCAGCGCGCGCTCCACCTCCGGATGCGGGTCCCACTCATAGCCGCCGCTGCTGGTTGGACAAGCGCGGTTGGGCGCCACCAATTGCAGCGCCGCGCCCGGCTCGGCGTTTAGCGCCCAGGCAGACGCCGGGCCTTCGGTGCCGTGCATCACAAACTCCACCTCAACTTCACCCGCCCCGGCATTGAGGTGACGAAGGGTGTAGGTACGGGCAATCGGGCGCGTCTCCTGCGGCATCGCGCGCACTTTTTCCCACCAGGTCTTCTCGCCCTCATCGGTCAGCGTGGCAGGCGTGCCGTTGATCGACGGGAACAGCAGCTTGATGCGCTGGTCCGGCGCGTCCAACTTCATCTGGCGCACCTCGTCACCGCTGAACACACAGCGCAGCATCGAAGGAGAGAGTACCTGCTTGCGTGCCAGTACTACATTGAACAAGCGATAACCCTGAACATCCGCCATAAATCCGCCCTTAAACCGGTAAGCCGTGCGCGGCACAGCGCGCATAAGTTGCCCAAGAATAGCAAAGCCAAATGATAATGAGAATGAGTATGAGGTTCTTTACATGCAGCAGAAGCAGAGAAGCGATTGATCCGCGCAGGAAAAAGCGTCAGTTTAGGGGTTTGAGTTCTGCACGCGGAGTACGCCGATGTCCCTGACCCTTCTGACGCAGCTGGCCGATATCCCGGCCAGTCAGTGGGATGCCCTGACCCCGAATGCCCAGCCGTTTATGCGCCACGCCTTTTTATCGGCGCTGGAGGAGAGCGGCTCGGTCAGCCGTGCCACGGGATGGCAGCCGCAGCATCTGCTGTGGTGCGAGGGGGATAAGGTGCTGGCGGCGATGCCCGGCTATGCCAAAACCCATTCGATGGGCGAATACGTCTTCGACCACGCGTGGGCCGAAGCCAGCCAGCGGGCGCGTATTCCTTATTATCCCAAGTGGCTGTCGGCGGTGCCGTTCAGCCCGGTCAGCGGCGCGCGCCTGCTGGGGAATGAGCACGCGGGCGCCCTTCTGCTGCAGGCGCTGCCGCAGTTTCTTGAACAGCAGGCGCTGTTCAGCGCGCATATCAACTTTAGCGATGCGCGCGTGCATCAGCATTTAGCCGGTGATGAACGCTGGCTGCCGCGCCTGGGCTGCCAGTACCACTGGCACAACCGCGGTTTTCGCGACTTTCAGGACTTCCTCGATCTGCTGACCTCACGCAAGCGCAAACAGCTGCGCAAAGAGCGCGAGCTGGTCGCCAGCCAGGGCGTGGAGTTTGCCTGGTATGAGGGCGCGCAGCTGAGCGAGGCGCAGTGGGATTTTATCTACGACTGCTACGCCAACACCTACCTCGTACGCGGTCGCCAGCCCTATCTCACGCGGCTGTTCTTCAGCCTGCTGGCGCAAAGCATGCCCGCGGCCATCCGCGTCATCATTGCCAGCCAGCACGGCGACCCGGTGGCGATGGCCTTCAGCCTGGTGGATGGCGATACCTTCTACGGCCGCTACTGGGGCTGTCTGGAGGAGTTCAACCGCCTGCACTTTGAAACCTGCTTCTGGCAGGGGATGGAGTACGCCATCGCCCACGGTTTGCAGCGCTTTGATGCCGGGGCGCAGGGCGAGCATAAGCTGATCCGCGGGTTTGAACCGGTCCTGACCGAGTCGTGGCATCGGCTGCGCCACCCCGGCCTGCACGATGCGGTAGCCGACTTTCTTCAGCAGGAGCGCGACGGCGTGCGCGCCTGGGCGGAAGAAGCGCGTTCAGCGCTGCCGTGGCGTCAGTCCCTGGCGTAAATAGAATCGTACTAAGGATAATCTGGTAATATTTTTTGCAGAATAAGAATAACGCCAGACTGGTGTCTTATTCTGCTGATTTATTTTATTAACGCTGGCCCTGCCATGATGCAAAAAACTTCCCGGAATATACTTTAGTGGATTGTATCCATTCACGTTATATTCACTGGGAAATAAGATGCCAGCTAAAAAACCTGCCAGTCCTGCCAGTAATGAAGCCGTCACTGCTGCCACCAGCGGAAACAGTCTGAAGGTTTATGACACCAGCGGCAAAGCGATAGAGTTTGGCAAAGTGGTGATGGAACTCACTTCAGCCACCGGCGGCAATAGTGCCGTCACCACCTGCCGCACCGTGGCCGACCTGCGCCAGACCGAACCTACCGCCGTCGGTGAGCTCGCGGTGGTTCTGGAGTACAGCGAAAATCATAAAATGGGCGGCGGGGTGTTTGTTTATGATATCAGCGATACCACCACGCCCGATGATAACGGCGTGAATTTCGTCACGGCCAAAGGGGCGCGCTGGAAGCGTGCACTGACCGATCACAACGCCCTGACCGTGGTGGATTTTGGCGCGCTGGCGGACGGTAAAACTGACTGTATCGATGCTGTAAAATATATGTGGGCCTGGTCAAAAAAATATAACCCGGAAATCGGCATTAAATTCCCTGCCGGGAAATTTATGATGTCAAAATTCGATATTTCTGACGTCACCCCGGAAACGCCTAAATTCCGCGTATCGGGCCAGACCGTGACCTTTGGCTATCTGCCTGCCACCACGCTGCTGTCAGATAGAAAAGATGGCGAGGTGATGTTTAAGGTTAAAGCGCGCTATACCGAGATCTCCAGCCTGATTATCGACGGCGAAAATAACAAAGCTAAAAATACTAAGGGGTTCTATCAGAATATCGTCGAAGCCGGCCAGTTCGTCCGCGTCTCCTGCGTGATGTTCTATAACATGGGCGGCAAATCCATCAGCATGCTCGACACGCTCGACTGTAAGATCGACCAGTGGTACGCCCGCGACTGCTATGACTCGGTGATCCACGCCACCTGGTCTGATAATCCCCAGGGGAAATGGGATCACATCACTGCCATTGAGCTGACCAACTTCAATATTCAGCGCAGTAAAGAAAAACCGGCGATCGACCTGCAGCGCTCCGGGCAGTCATTTATCTGGAATGGCTGGATTGAGCACTCGGACGATCCGGGCACCATTGCCAACGGCCACTGGACGATTAACGGGCTGAACATTGAAACCTGTAAAGCGCCGCTGAAGTGCCATTACAGCCGCATTATCAACCTGCAGCACAATGAACAAAATAATAAGGATGCCGAGGGCAAGGCCTTCACCGCTATGGATTTTTCTCAGAGCGGAGATCGTTGGGAGGCAATATCGCTCTATGAGCAGGGTGATGTGCGTATTGAAAACCACGGCGTCAGAATTAACGGCTCGCTGAATTATCAGTATCTGACCTCGCCCGACCGGATGTTTAACAGCGGCAACGATGAGAAATGGTTTTATGTCGGCGAGCTGCTGCTGACGCAAAACTCCTTCCAGGCGCATCTGCGCGTCATCGGCTCTGCCACCTTTACCAAGCAGGATGTCCCGCAGCTTGGCTTCAGTGAAAACACCGCCGAGGGCGCTGCGGATATCTTTATCCAAAAGGTCACGCGCGGGTTTATCTCCAGCTGGTCCGGTCAGGGAGCCAGCCCGGTGAAGCGGGTGATGTTGCAGGCGGGCAGCAGCAGCTCGCACACGAAGCTGTATGTGAAGCTGGCCAAGCTCTCTAACGTGGTCGCTCTGTTGGATACCAACGCCAACGACCGCTATACCGGTGGCGTGCACTTTATGTTTAACAAAGGCTACCGCGCCGCCACCCCGGAGGAGAGCGCCACGCTGGAAGCGGCGCTGACCGACACCAATGTCTATCACCAGCACTGGGTGGGTAATAACAGCGTGGGCTTTGGTTTTAATCATGACAACGAGCTGCTGCTGCAGGGCAAGACGCTGGCGAGCACCCAGACGGGTACGGCTAATAAGGTGCTGAAGGTCTACGTTAACGGCGTGGCTTACGGCCTTGAGCTGAAACCGTTGATATAGACGGATAAATCGTAGGGGTCGGGCATGCCCGATCCCTTTTCACTCTACTCCAACCCTTCCCGGCAGTCCCTGCTATGAGCAGAATCGTACTAAGGTTATTCTGGTAAATATTCCAGCCCCAACAAAAATAATGAAACACAACAGTCTCATTTTAAGACATAAGGCAAATATACAGATTTTACCACTGCATTAACCCTGGCCCTGACGTATCGGTGACATTTTCTACGAATATACTTTAAAGGTTTTTACCTGTTCACCTTCCACTTTGCCGGGGTACCTTATGTCAGAGAATACGACCCGCTCTAACGATACGAATGGCACCATTCCTACCTCTATCATCACCTGTAAAACCATGGAAGATCTGCGCACCACTGAGCCCACCGATATGGGCCAGATGGCGATGGTACTGGAGTATAAACAAGGCTATAAAATGGGCGGCGGGCTGTTTGTTTACGATATGGTTGATACCACCACCCCGCACGATCACGGCGTCAATATTAAGACGCCGAAGGGAAAAATCTGGAAGCGCGTACTCACCGATCACAACGAAGTGACCGTAGTCCATTTCGGCGCGCTGGCGGATGGTAAGACCGACTGTAAACAGGCGGTAGAGTGGATGTGGGCTTGGTCGAAGCGCGTCAACCCGACCCTCGGCATCAAATTCCCAGCCGGCAAGTTTATGCTGTCGAAATTCGATATCTCTGCCGCAGAGGTACCAAAGTTTCGCGTGGCGGGCGAACACGTAAACTTCGGTTATTACCCCTCCACTGAATTAGTCTCAGATAAAAAAGATGACGTGATGTTTACCGTCAAAGCGCGCTATATGGAAGTCTCCAGCCTGATTATCGACGGCGAAAGTAAAGACGGCGCACGTAACACCAAAGGCTTCTTTAAAAACATTATTCCCGGCGGCCAGTTTGTGCGCGTCACCAGCGTGATGTTTTACAACATGGGCGGCCGCTCGCTCGATCTGGTCGACACCCTCGACTGTAAAATCGACCAGTGGTACGCCCGCGACTGTACCGGCACCGTGGTTTACGGCCACTGGTCCGGGCAGGTGCAGGGCAAATGGGACCATATCACCGCCATTGAGCTGTGCAACTTCAATATCCAGCGCAGCACCGGCCCGAATCCCGCCATCGATCTGCAGCGTGCCGGGCAGTCGGCAATCTATAACGGCTGGATCGAGCACACCGAATATCCCGGTAATATCTCCTACGGCCAGTGGAGCATCGAAGCTTTTAACCTGGAGACGTGCCCGAACCCGATGCGCTGCTACCGCGCGCGCATCGTCAATCAGCAGTTCAACGTGCAGGCAGGCAAGGGCTTCGATTTTGACGATGCCACCGGTATCGAAGAGTGGCCGGAGATGTCCGTTTATGAGCAGGGTCATGTCGACATTGAAAACCACGGAATTAAAATCACCGGCTCGCTAAATTACGATTATCTCACCACGCCGGGCACCGAGCGTATGGATAACCGCAGTGACAAGGAGAAGTGGTTCTACGTTGGGGAGCTGTTCTTCTCCCATAACACCACCCAGGCACGCATTCGTATTATCGGCTCGGCGTTTTACAGCGCGATGCCTACCACCCAGATTGACGCCACGGAACGCACCGCCGAAGGGGCAGCCGATATCTTCCTGCAAAAAACCGGGGATAAAAGCTACATTGCCACCTGGTCCGGTCAGGGCTCCTGCCCGGTGACGCGCGTGCTGTTACAGCCCGGAACCTCGGGTGAAAAAACTAAGCTGTTCGTCAAGATTGCGGTGTATACCGGGTTCTGTAGCGCCATTCTGGAGACCAACTCCCTCGACCGCTTCAGCGCCGGGGTACACTTTATGTTTGATAAAGCCTATCGTGCCGCAACTGCCGAAGAGATTGCGCTGCTGGATGCCGCACCGGACACGGCGTTCCACCAGCACTGGCAGGGCCGCCCGGCAGTGGGCTACGGCTTTAATAACGACAATGAGCTGCTGATGCGCGGCAAGGTGCTGAATAATGACCAGTTTAATGCATCGACTAAGCATCTGAAGGTCTACGTCAACGGCGTGGCTTACGGGCTGGAACTGAAACCTTACAAAGGCTGATGGCCAGGGGCGAGGCATGCCTCGCCCCTACCGGTTGAATAAACATCGTAGGGGTCAGGCATGCCTGACCCGCGGTGACGGTATCAATCCGATGCTACAGCACCTTCGCCACGAAACGCCGGGTGCGTGGGCGAGGCATGCCTCGCCCCTACGGGCTGATGTGCGGGTCGAGTGTAAAAAGGTTGCTCCTTACTCCTCGCCGACAAATCCGCCGGTCTGGTGCCGCCACAGGCGCGCATACAGGCCACCTTTCGCCAGCAGCTCGCTGTGGCTGCCGATCTCAACAATCCGTCCCTGCTCCAGCACCACCAGCCTGTCCATACGGGCAATGGTCGACAGACGGTGGGCAATGGCGATCACCGTTTTACCGCCCATCAGCGTTTCCAAGCTCTCCTGAATCGCCGCTTCCACTTCGGAATCCAGCGCCGAGGTAGCCTCATCCATAATCAGGATCGGTGCATCCTTCAGCAGCACGCGTGCGATGGCGATACGCTGTCGCTGGCCGCCGGAGAGCTTCACGCCGCGCTCGCCAACGTGCGCGTCCAGCCCGGTGCGCCCCAGCGAATCCGACAGCAGCGGAATAAATTCGTCGGCTTTCGCCTGATGGATCGCCTGCATCAGCTCCTGCTGGGTCGCATTTGGGCGGCCGTACAGCAGGTTGTCGCGAATGGAGCGGTGCAGCAGCGAGGTATCCTGGGTGATCATGCCGATCTGCGCGCGCAGGCTCTCCTGGCTGACGTCGGCAATATTCTGGCCGTCAATCACAATGCGCCCGCCGTTGAGGTCATACAGGCGCAGCAGCAGGTTGACCAGCGTCGACTTCCCGGCGCCGGATGGGCCAATCAGACCGATTTTCTCACCGGGGCGAATGGTCAGCTGCAGATCATCAATCACCCGGCGCTCGCCGCCGTAGTTAAAGCGGATAGCGTCAAAGTGGATCTCGCCCTGATTGACCTTGAGCGCCGCGGCGTTGGCTTTATCGCGCACCTTGACCGGCTGCGCGATGGTCGACAGCCCGTCCTGCACCATGCCGATATTCTCGAAGATGCCGTTCACCACCCACATAATCCAGCCGGACATATTGACGATGCGGATCACCAGCCCGGTCGCCAGCGCAATCGCCCCGACGCTAAGCAGCGACTGCGTCCACAGCCACAGCGCCAGCCCGGTGGTACTGACGATCAGCAGGCCGTTCAGCGTGGTGATCACCACGTCCATATTGGTCACCATGCGTCCCTGGCTGCGGGTTTTCATCGTCTGGTCGTCAATCGCCTCGCGCGCGTGCTGGCGCTCCAGGTCGCTGTGGGCGAACAGCTTTAGCGTGGTGATATTGGTGTAGCCGTCGACGATGCAGCCCATCAGGCGCGAGCGCGAATCACTCGACGCCACCGAGCGCGCTTTAACGCGCGGCACAAAATAGCGCAGACACAGAACGTAGCCGATAATCCAGATAATCAGCGGAATCGTCAGCCGCCAGTCGGCTTCGGCAAACAGCACCAGCGTGGTGACGGCGTAGATCACCACGTGCCACAGAGCATCCACCGCCTGCACTGCCGAATCGCGCAGCGCGTTACCGGTCTGCATAATGCGCTGGGCGATGCGCCCGGCGAAGTCACTCTGGAAGAAGTTGAGGCTCTGACGCAGCACGTAGTTATGATGCTGCCAGCGGATCATACTGGTCATGCCGGGGTTGATGGTCTGGTGTACCAGCAGGTCGTGCAGGCCGATAAACAGCGGGCGGAAGATGAGGGCCACCACCACCATCCACAGCAGCTCGCCGCCGTGGTCGCTGAAGAAGGTGGCTGCCGGTCCGGCATTGACCAGGTCGATAATGCGGCTGAGGTAGCGGAACAGCGCCACTTCAATCAGTGACGCCACCAGGCCAATCACCAGCAGCAGCGCGAAGCTTTGCCACACCTGGCGCAGATAAAAGCGATAGAACGCCCACAGACTATCCGGCGGCGTGTCGGCGGGGGCATCCCTGAAGATGTCGATCATCCTTTCAAAACGGCGATACAGCATAAAGCAGGCTCACTTATACGGCAGAAAACCTTCAGCTTAGTGCATTCCTGTGACGCGGGTCGACCGGAACAAATGGTCGACCCCTACGATTCGTGGCAACTTCAGCATCAATACGCGCTGACCGGACCAAATTGTCGCCCCCTACCGTTCGTGGCAACCTCGCCTTTGTAGGGGCTGACCCTCTTTTTCGGTCAGCCCTCTGTCGACGCCACCACCACTAAACGCTCGCCGTACTTCGCCCGATGCTTCAGCGCCGGGGAGGCCTCGGTAATAATCATCTCGATATCCGACAGCGGGCAGACGTGCGCCAGTGCGCGATAGCCCATTTTGCTGCTGTCGACCAGCACCACGGTCTTTTCCGCCGCCTGGATCATCGCCTTCTTCACCGGGATTTCGACGGTGTTGATATTGGTCACGCCACTGTCGAAATGCACCCCTTCGGCGCCGAGGAACGCCCAGTCAACGTGCAGGCTGTTGATCTTATCCACCGTCTCCTGGCCGATCAGCGTATAGACGTTGTTCAGCATCATGCCGCCGGCGACGTGAATGGTGATGCCCGGGCAGGAACTGAGCGCCACCGCCGTCAGCACATCATTGGTCACTACCGTCAGGTTGCGTTTATCGCGCAGCGCCAGCGCCAGCTCGTATACGCTGGAGCCATTATCCAGAATCAGCGACTGGCCGTCGCGCACCAGGCTGGCGGCATGGCGGGCTATCGCCACCTTCGCCGGGTTGTTCATCTGGTGACGCACGCTCCACGGGGTATCGAGATTGCTTTCCGCAACCGCCATCGACGGCAGCAGCCCGCCGTGGGTGCGCATCACCTGGCCGGTCTTCTCCAGCTGCGCGAGGTCGCGGCGGATGGTGGAGCTGTCAACGCCAAACTGCTCCGACAGCTCGGCGGCGTTCAGATAACCTTTTTCCCTGATCATCTCAACAATCTGTAATCGTCTTTGTGACGCGCTCATGTGTCCTTCCCGTTACGATAATTGCACGCTTTCATGCACATACTGTACGAACAATGCGCAAATGTCAGTATAGCAGACAAATTTACGGCAAAAAAATAAGCAATTGCGCGAAAATTGCACATTGACTGCACGAATTCGTGCAGCTATGTTTAATTCATCAGCAACATTAACGGGGAGTGAGTATCAATGACCGCAACAGTGCTCAGCGAATACGAAAAAGATATTGAGCAGCAGGTTGATGCGCTGCGCGATCAGCTGGCCAGCCAGCTGCCTGCGCAGCTCAACAGCCTGGATCTGAATAGCTACGATCGTATCGTTCTGGCGGGCATGGGATCCTCGGATTATGCGCTGATCCCCGTCGAGCGCGAACTGATCGCGCGCGGTTACCCGGTGTGGCGCATTGACGCCGGGCGGCTGCTGGATATGCCGCAGCTGGTCACCGCCGACAGCCTGCTGTGGGTAACCTCACAGTCGGGGATGAGCGGTGAAGTGGTGGCGCTGCTGGAGAACGTCAGCGCAGCGAAAACGCTGATTGGCGTGACCAACGATGCCGCCAGCGCCCTGGCGCAAAAAGCCGATGTGCAGGTGCTGCTGCACAGCGGGCCGGAGGCCACCGTCAGCGCCAAAAGTTATCTCAATACGCTGGTCGCCAGCTACCGCGTGCTGTACGCCCTGACCGGGCGCGACGAAAAAGATCTGCTGGCCGCGGTGCAGGCTGTTTTGCCCGCTATCGCCCACATTATCGGCCAGCGTGACGGGGTGCAGCAGCTGAGTGATGCTCTGCTGAAAGATGACAACCCGCGCGTGGCGATGGTCGGCATCGGTGCCGATGCGGCCACCGCGCTGACCGGCGCGCTGATCACCAAAGAAGCGTCCAAAGTGGCGGCAGAGGGCTTTATCGGCGGGCAGTTCCGCCACGGCCCGATGGAAACCTCGGGCGCCGGTATGCTGGCCCTGCTGTTTGGTGACGGCAGCGACAGCACGCTGAATACTCTGGCGGCTGACCTGCGCCAGAACGGCACGCTGGTGACCAGCGTCGGGCCGGTAGCCTATGGCGACAGCGTGCATCTGCCCACCCCCGCTGAACCGCTGCCGCGCTTACTCTGTGCAATGCTGTGGGTCCAGCATCTGACCGTCACGCTGGCGCGTGGCAACGGTCGGGTGCCGGGTGAGTTCCTCTACGGCCAGAAAATAACGGTAAAAATATGACAACTTCTGACGCGACTTCTCTCAAAGCAGGCATTGATATCGGCGGTACCGGTACGCGCATTATTATGCTGGCCGGAAAGCGTGAAATCGCGTCAGAAACCGTACCGACCGCATGGTTCGCCACCCTGCCCGCCTGGCAACGCGCCGGAGCGCTGGCGGATAAAGTGCGCCAGCTGGTGCCGGCGGGCCAGCGTATAGCCAGCCTCGGCATTGGCGCCAGCGGCCCGGTGAATATGCGTACTGAAGTGATTGAAAATCAGGATACGCTGGCCTGCTTCTCCGGCTTTCCGCTGGTGGCCCAGCTGCGCGAGCTGCTCGCGGTTCAGGTCGCCATTGATAACGATGCGGTAGCGGCGGCGCTCGGCGAGTTTCATCTCGGCGCCGGCCAGGGCAGCGGGCGCATGTTAATGGTGACGCTCGGCACCGGCATTGGCGTGGCGATGCTGGAGGGCGGAACGCCGTTTCGCAACGTCGACGGCAGCCACCCGGAAGCCGGCCATATCCCGGTATCGGACGATCCGGTCGTCTGCTACTGCGGCCTGCAGGGCTGCTGGGAAATGCTGGCCTCGCGCGGCTGGCTGCAGCAGGCACTGACGGCGGCACTCCCCGATCTGCGCTGGGACGCCACCCTCAGTGAGCGCATCGCCACGCTGTGCGCGGAGAACGCGCGCGTCAGCGGCATTCTGTATCAGTACGGTCAGATTGTGGGCCGCGGGTTAAATACCCTGCTGGCGCTGTACGGCCCGGATGTCACGGTGCTCAGCGGCAGCGCAGCCACGCTGTTTCCGCATTTTCAGGGAGGAATGGAGAAAGCGCTGGCGCGCGCCAGTGGTTATGCGGTTAACAAGCATATTATTCCATCTTCTCTGGGCGATGCGGCGGGCGCGCTCGGGGCGGCGATACTGCCAACACTTAGGGGAACCCGCCAACCATAATAAGCAAGACCTATAAGACACACTGATAATTAAGTATTTTAATTGAGTTATTTACGATAATAATAAATGTCTGAGCCGCTGACGTTTTACGGCTCAGCCATTTCATTGTTCCAGGCGAATAAGACCGTATATCTGACGCTTCCTTATCAAGGTTAAATGGAGAGTAAGTAATGAATAGCCGTTCTGCCATGTGTGTAATGACTCTGCTTGCTCTGAGCGCCTCCGGTGCCGTCTCAGCAAAAACGCAACTCAATGCCCTGTTTATGTCGCAGGCCGCCTACAGCGAAAGCGACGTGCGCGCCATGACCAGCGATTTCGAAAAAGCCCACCCTGACGTCAGCGTTAACCTCGAATTTGTGCCGTATGAAGCCCTGCACGATAAAATCATCGCGGCACGCGGGGCGGGCAGTAACGGCTATGACGTGGTGCTGTTCGACGATATGTGGCCCGCTGAATTTGCCAAATTTGGCCTGCTGAAAGATATCACCAGCACGGTCAGCGCCGACGAGAAAGGCAAAGTGTTTGACGGGGCCTGGAGCACGGTAAGCTGGGATAAAAAACTGTGGGGCATGCCGTGGATCCTCGATACCAAATACCTGTTCTATAACAAAGCAATGCTGGCTAAGGCCGGGATTGCCAACCCGCCCACCAGCTGGGCGCAGGTGATGGAGCAGTCGAAAATCCTGCAGGATAAAGGCATCGTCAAATATCCGCTGGTGTGGAGCTGGTCGCAGGCCGAAGCGCTAGTGTGCGACTACACCACGCTGGTTTCCGCATTCGGCGGCCAGTTCTATCAGAACGGCAAGCTCAACTTCAGCGATCCCGGCTCGGTGAAAGCCGTCACCTTTATGAAAGAGTCGCTGGATAAAGGCGTGACGAACCCGAACTCACGTGAATATCTGGAAGAGGACGTGCGCAAAGTGTTCTCCAACGGCGATGCCGCTTTCGCGCTGAACTGGACCTATATGTACAACATGGCCAACGATGCGAAGCAGAGCAAAGTCGCGGGCGAGGTCGGGATCGTTCCGGCGCCATCGGAAATGCCGGGCAAGGTAGCAGCGATGAACGGCTCGATGGGGCTGGGCGTGACGCAGGCCAGCGCGCATCAGGGTGAGGCGCTGGCGTTTGTGCGCTACCTGACCTCGCAGCCGGTGCAGGATAAATACGCCAAACTCAGCCTGCCTATCTGGAAGTCTTCATACGACGACCCGGCGGTGCAGAAAGGCCAGGAGCCGCTGATTGCCGCGGCGAAAAAATCCCTTGATGTGATGCTGATGCGGCCGATTACCGCGGACTATTCACGCCTGTCTAACGGCCTGCAGCAGCAGCTGCAGCAGGTATTACAGGGCCAGCAGACGCCGCAGTCGGCGATGGATGCCGTTACCAAAAGCGCGTCACGTCTACATTAAGAGGTCTTGATGCTCAGTCTGCAACACCGTGAGCAACGTCAGGCGTGGGTGCTGCTGGCACCCATGCTGATCGTCATGGGCCTGCTGACCGCCTGGCCGCTGCTGCGCACTATCTGGCTCAGCTTTACCGATGCTGAGCTGATTGGCAGCGGCGGCCAGACCGGTTATATCGGGCTGGACAACTACCTCTACGCTCTCACCGACCCGGATTTTCTGGCGTCTATCGGCCGCACGCTCTACTTCACCGTGCTGTCAGTGGCGCTGGAGGGCATTATCGGCGTGCTGGTGGCGCTGCTGCTTAATCAAAAATTCCGCGGTCGCAGCGTGCTGCGCGTGCTGGTGATCCTGCCGTGGGCGCTGCCTACCATCGTCAACGCCATGATGTGGCGGCTCAACTTCAACCCCGATTACGGCAGCATCAATGCCCTGCTGACCCAGCTGCATATTATCGACAGCTATCGCAGCTGGCTGGGTTCGCCGGATTCGGCGCTGAATGCGGTGATGCTGGCGGACGTATGGAAAAACTACCCGCTGGTGACGCTGCTGGTGCTGGCCTCCATGCAGTCGATCCCCGGGGACCTGTATGAAGCGGCGCGGCTTGACGGCGCTTCCGCGTGGCGGCGTTTTCGTGCCATCACTTTTCCGGCCATCGTCGGCGCGCTGAGCGTGGCGCTGATCCTGCGCACCATCGACGCGTTTAAAATCTTCGACATTATCTACGTGATGACGCGCGGCGGCCCGGTCGACAGCACCAAAACCCTCAGCTTCTATGTCTATCAGGAGTCGTTCAGCTACCTGCGCGCGGGCAGCGGCGCGGCTTACGCCATTCTGATGACCCTGATGTGCAGCGTACTGATCGCCATTTACATGGCGCTGCTTTATCGCCAGCGCCGCAGGAGCTTCGCCGATGAAACGTAAACTGCGCCGTATTGGGCTGTATGCCGCCGCCGTGCTGCTGGGGGTGTCGATCCTCGGGCCGATGCTGTGGCTGTTTCTGATGAGCGTCAGTTCCAACAGTGACCTGGCGCGCATTCCGCTGGCGTGGCTGCCGCGCCAGTGGGACTTCAGCCGCTACGCCGCGCTGCTGTCGCTGCAGCCGGGGCAGCCCGGCGAACTGTTCTTGCATGCGCTCGGCAACAGCCTGCTGGTGGCCTGTTTTGCCACGCTGATTTCGCTACTGCTGGCGATCCCGGCGGCGTTCAGCTTCTCGCGCTACCCGGGGCGCGACGGCTGGCTGATGGCGTCGCTGGCGATTTACATGGTGCCGCCGGTCGCCTTCGTCCTGCCGCTCTACTTCGTGCTGCAACAGCTCGGCCTGCTGAACACCCACCTCGGGCTGGTGCTGGTTTACTGCTCGCTGATCCTGCCGTTCCTCACCTGGATGCTAAAAAACCAGTTTGATGCGCTGCCGCGTGATATCGAACAGGCGGCGCGCCTCGACGGGCTGCGCTTTTGGCAAGTGCTGCTGCGCATTACGCTGCCGCTGGCGAAGCCGGTGCTGGGCGCCTCGGCGCTGTTCGGCTGGCTGCTGGCGTGGGATGAGTTTTTCTATGCGCTGCTGTTCACCAGCAATATCAGCGCGCAGACGCTGCCGGTGACCATCGCCGGATTTACCGCCGGGCGCGCCACCGATGACGGACTGATCGCCGCCGTCGGTATTCTCGCCTCGCTGCCGCCGCTGCTGATCGCCATCTGGCTGCAAAAAAGCCTGGTCGGCGGCCTGGCCAACGGCGGCAGTAAAGGTTAACGACAAACACCCGGTTGCGCAGGGGTCGGGCATGCCCGATCCGTACTAAAGGTTAACGACAGACACCCGGTTGCGCAGGGGTCGGGCATGCCCGACCCGTACTAAAGGTTAACGACAGACACCCGGTTGCGTAGGGGTCGGGCATGCCCGACCCCTACTAAAGGTTAACGACAGACACCCGGTTGCGTAGGGGTCGGGCATGCCCGACCCGTACTAAAGGTTAACGACAGACACCCGGTTGCGTAGGGGTCGGGCATGCCCGACCCGTACAGGGCCAAACAACCCGTACAGGGGCAAGGTGGCACAATTATCATGACGGGAACAGACTATGGCACGCGTTGAACTGGTGAAAGTCGCCAAACATTACGGCAAACAGACCGTATTACAGCCGCTCGATCTGACCATCGAAGACGGCAGTTTTACCGTGCTGGTTGGTCCCTCCGGCTGTGGGAAATCGACGCTGCTGCGCCTGCTGGCCGGGCTGGACACGCTGTCTGACGGCGCGATCCTGCTGGATAACCGTCAGATCAACGATCTCGATCCGGCGGATCGCGACATTGCGATGGTGTTTCAGAGCTACGCGCTCTATCCGCATCTGACGGTGGCCGAGAACCTGGCGTTTCATATGCAGGTCAAGCGGGTAAAACGCGACGAGCAGCAGAGCCGCATCGCGCGCATCGCTGGCATTCTCGGTATCGACAAGCTGCTGAACCGCTACCCGCGTGCGCTCTCCGGCGGCCAGCGTCAGCGCGTGGCGATGGGGCGGGCGATGGTGCGTAATCCGCAGGTGTTTCTGTTCGATGAACCACTGTCGAATCTGGATGCCCAGCTGCGTATGGAGCTGCGCGCCGAAATTAAATCGCTGCATCAGCGCTTTAAAACCACCATGGTCTACGTCACCCACGATCAGGTCGAGGCGATGACGCTGGCAGACCAGATCGTGGTGATGCGCGACGGCGTGATTGTGCAGCAGGGTAAACCGCTGGAGATTTACGACCGCCCGGTAAATACCTTTGTCGCGCGCTTTATCGGTTCGCCGCCGATGAACCTGCTGCCCGGCGAGCTGGAAACGCGTGGCGGCCAGCCCGGCGTGCACTGCAACGGGCTGTGGTTTGCGCTGCCGCAGCGCTGGCACGCGGCCGCGGAACGTCAGGGCGCTCAGCCGGTGATCGTCGGGCTGCGCGCCCACGATTTTGCGCTGGCCGCCGATTCTCCGTATCCTGCACGCCTTAAAGTGCTGGAAGTTACCGGTGAAGCCAGCCTGCTGCACGTTGACTGGCAGGGTTTTCCGCTGCACGTCCAGCTCAATGGCCGCGTCGATTTGCAGCCGGGCGACTCCCCGCATCTCGCCATCAACCCCGATAAAATTCATCTGTTTGATGCACAAAGCGGTGCGCGGCTGGTTTAAGCATCGCCATTAACCCGGGCGAGGCATGCCTCGCCCCTACGGGATAGGTGGCATCGTGTAGGGGTCGGGCATGCCCGACCCGTTTTTATTTAATGGGGTAAAACATGGAACGTCTGGAATGCGATCGGATGTTTGTCGCGGTGCTGGAGCTGGGCAGCTTTGCCAGGGCCGCCGCCCGCCTGGGCACCAGCAGCGGACAGGCATCAAAACTGGTTTCACGCCTGGAGAGCGAGCTGGGGGTGCAGCTGCTGAAGCGCAGCACGCGCGCACTGTCACCGACCGAAGTCGGCCAGGCGTATTATTCCCAGGTGAAAAACCTGCTCGACGAGTGGGATGCGCTCGACGCCTCGGTGCGCCATGCGGCGGGCAAACCCTCGGGCCGCATCAAGCTCAGCGCGCCGATCACCTTCGGTGCCAGCCAGCTTGCTCCGCAGCTTGTTGCCTTTGCGCAGGAGTTCGCCGATATCGAACTGGACGTCAGCTTCTCCGACCGGGTGGTGAATATCGTCGATGAAGGCTTTGACGTGGCGCTGCGCATCGGCAGGCTGAGCGACAGCAGCCTGATAGCCCGCCGCCTGTGTGATATGCGCGTGGTTATCGCCGCCAGCCCTGCCTATCTGCAGCAGCACGGCACGCCGGACGACCCTCAGCAGTTAAGCAATCATCACTGCATTATCGACACCAACTTTCGCGATCCGCACAACTGGCCATTTGGCAGCGGCGGCGCGACGGTGGCGGTCAGCGGTCGCCTGTACTTCTCCAACGCCGAAGCCTGCCTGACGGCGGCCGTTAGCGGGCTGGGCATTGCCAGGCTACCGACCTTTATCGCCGGCCCGGCCCTGAGCGCAGGCACCCTGCTGCCGCTGCTGCCCGCCAGCGAAATCCCGCCACTCGGCCTGTATGCTGTCTATCCGCCCGCCCGCCACCTTGCCCATAAAGTACGGGCGCTGATCGACTTTCTGGTCAGCCGTTACGCCGGGCAGCCGACGTGGGATCGGGACTGGTGATTCCTTCCATATCGGAAGGAATATTTGCAATTTTGACGGGATAATCGGCATAACGGAATGCGTGTAGAGTGTTCCTTAACAACTAATGAGGAACAAAACATGCTGGTAAACGGTAAATGGACGGCGGAATGGCACCCGGTGCAGGCCACTGATGAGAAAGGCGGCTTTGTGCGCCAGACTTCAAGCTTCCGCCACTGGGTCAGCGCGGACGGCAGCACGGCGTTTGCCGCCGAGCCGGATCGCTATCATCTGTACGTTGCGCTCATCTGCCCGTGGGCGTCGCGCACGCTGATAGCTCGCAGGTTAAAGGGGCTGGAAGCGGTCGTCAGCGTGTCGGTGGTTGAACCGCAGCTGACCGATGAAGGCTGGCACTTTGGCGACTTCCCCGGCGCCGACCGCGACACGCTAAATCACGCCGACTATCTGCACCAGCTCTATACCTGCGCCGACGACAGCTTTACCGGGCGCGCCACCGTGCCGGTGCTGTGGGACAAGAAAACCGCCACCATCGTCAGCAATGAATCGGCAGATATCGTGCGCATGTTTAACAGCGGCTTTGGTGCGCTGGCAACGGGCATTATTGACCTTTATCCTGCTGCACTGCGCAGCGAGATAGACCTGCTGAACGCCGAAATCTACCCGCGCCTGAACAACGGAGTTTATCGCGCCGGGTTCGCGACGACTCAGGAGAGTTACCTTGAGGCGTATCACGACGTGTTCGGCATGCTCGACGAACTTGAATCACGCCTGCAGCACGGCGGCCCTTATCTGCTCGGCAGCGCGCTGACCGAAGCGGATATCCGCCTGTTCGTCACGCTGATCCGTTTTGACGTGGCCTACCACGGTTTGTTTAAGTGTAATCAGCGCCAGCTGCGCAGCTATCCGGCGCTGGACGGCTATTTACAGCGCATGCTGGCCCTGCCCGGCGTGCGCGACACGGTGAATATTGACCATATCAAACACGGCTATTATTCGATTAAAGCCCTGAACCCGAACGGTATTGTTCCCGCCGGGCCGGATATGCAGGCTTACGGTTTTTAACGTTTACAGGAGGCCGCAAATGGCCGACAAATTAGTCATTTTACTCCACGGCGTTGGCAGCAGCGGCGACGATCTGGCAGGACTGGGCGACCACTGGTCAGCAGCCTTGCCCGACGTCAGCTTCGCCAGCCCCAATGCGCCGTTTCATTTTCCGCACGGTGCGGGCTGGCAGTGGTTCAGCCTCGACGGCATTACACCGCAGAATCGTCCGGCGCGGGTCGCTGCCGCGCGTGAAGCGTTTGACCAGACTTTGCAGGCGATACTCGACCAGCATCAGATGGGCGATCGGCTGCATAACGTGGTGCTGGTTGGCTTCTCGCAGGGGTCGATTATGGCGCTCGATGCGCTGGTCTCCGGGCGCTGGCCGGTCGCTGGGCTGGTAGCCTTTTCTGGCCGCCTCTCCTCGCCTGAGCCGTTTAGCCCCGCGCTGAACACGCCGGTACTGGTGATCCACGGTATGGCCGACGGAGTGATCCCGGTGCAGGAGAGCGAATCGGCCGCCCAGCGCCTGCGGGCTCATGGCGTCACGGTCGACAGCCAGTTTGAACCCGGCGTCGGCCACACCATTTCCGCGCAGGGCGCGCAGAAAGCGGCGGCGTTTATTGCGGCACGGTTAGCGTAAATCGGGCGAGGCATGCCTCGCCCCTACCCATGCCCAGCATCCTTATAACGCTGATGGCGTTTCCTGCTCCTTACGATGGCGGCCTGTCACCGTCGCGATCAGACCTGGAAGGCACATCCCCAGCAGGATAAGTCCTCCACCCAGTAGTACATTTCCAGACAAGTTCTCACGCAGCAGCCAGACGGCAAAAAGCGCCGAAAAGACGGGTTCGAGGTTATAAATCAGTACGGCACGTGTTGGCGTGGTATAGCGTTGATAATGTGTCTGCACCCAGAAAGCGATAACGGTAGAAAATAGAGCCGTTACTATCAGGGCAATCACCAGCGTGCTATCCCACACCTGCGGAAACCACTGTCCGCCCCTGATATGCTGAATAAACATAATCACCAGCGCCATGGTGGCAATTTGTAAAAAAGTGAGTGCCGTGTTGTCGTGTCGGGCACTTAATTTATCCAGTGCAAGGATATGCAACGCGGTAAACACCGAACCAATGACGACCAGGGAATCTCCCCACTGCAACTGCCAGCCGTGAATATCTGACATCAAAAATAACCCTGCCACGCCAAACAGCGTTGCCAGAATAGCGTCGATAGAGGGTAATTTTCCCGCCAGCGGTCCGGAAAGTAATAGCACCCAAATGACGGCCAGCCCGGCGAGAAAACCGGTATTCGATGCCGTGGTCATTTGCAATCCGAGGATCAGAAAGACAAAAGCGGCACCCAGCAGCAAGCCCAGCGCTACGCCAGCAGCCAATGTCCGGCGCCCAATGGCGACCAGGTTTCTGGCACTCAACGGCAACATCACCAGAGCAGAAAGCAGAAAACGTAATCCCAGCACCATCAGTACCGGATGCATATCCACGGCCTGCTTCATTACCGGAAAACCAATTCCCCACCCAGCCGCTACGCATACCAACAACAGCTCAGCCACCCAGCGTTTGCGCATTGATAATCTGTTCATGATGTGCCCCTCAAGCGGTGAGCAGTACTGGTTATTAGCTCAAGTGCGTGGCCAAGCTCATCAGCATTTGTCGTGTTGCTAAAGCTCAAGCGAATAGCAGACTCCAGGGACATTTCGCTTAACCCCATAGCGGTCAAAACGTGACTGAATTTCTGTTCTGCTGAATGGCAGGCAGATGCACTGCTTAATGCCACCTTCATCTTAAGCTTTTTCAATAAGGTGCTGGCTTTGATGCCGGGCAGGGAAAAATTAATCGTATTGGGCAGGCTTTTGTCGCGACAACCGTTAATGCTGGCGTCAGGAAATTGCGACAGCAGTTGCTCGATTGCTTTCTGCTTCATGTCACGGTGTCGGGCAAGGACAGCAACATGGTTGGAGATAAATAACTCTGCGGCCTTAGCCATTCCCGCCACACCCGGCAAATTAACAGTTCCGCTACGCACGCCCCACTCTTGACCGCCGCCATGAATGAGTGGCGAACCGAGGAGGAGTTCAGGCTTTGAACAATAGAGTGCACCGATCCCTTTGGGTCCGTAAAACTTATGTGCTGAGAAGCTGACAAAATCAGGCTGATATTCTCGTACGGAAAAAGGCAGTTTTCCAACAAACTGCGCAGCATCAGTGTGAAACAAAATACCGTGCTGTCTGGCAATCTCTCCAATCTCTCGCAGCGGTTGCAACGCACCCGTTTCATTGTTTGCTGCCATGATACTGATCAAACGGGTTTCTGGCCGGATGGCAGCAATTAGCCGATCAATCCTGATAACGCCCTGGAAGTCGACGGGCAAATAGGTCACTTCGCACCCCCGCTTTTCCAGATACTCGCAGGATTTAAGCAGGCACTTATGCTCAATGGCGCTGGTAATGATGTGTACTTTCCCCCGCTGGGAAAAAGAGTCAGCGACGGATTTGATCACCATATTGTTGGCTTCGGTCGCCCCGGAATTAAAGAACAGGTTTTCGGGTGCGGCTTCAATCATCTGTGCAACGACTGCGCGACACTCTTCAAGGTAAGTATTGGCCTTGATGCCCTCAAAATGATTGAGAGAGGCGGAGTTTGCATAATATTCCTCCATGCAATAAAAAACCGTCTCTCTGACTGCCGCAGCCGGGGCTGTTGTCGCGTTATTATCAAGGTAAATCATAACAGCGGACCCTTTTGACCATCGATACGGCAGATTTCACCCTCATCATCACCAAAGAATACATTTGTGATATCAACAGTAACTTTCTCCCTACTTAATCCACCCTGCAGAACTTGCAGCGCAATCTTTCCTTGTGAAATTTTATTTCTGTCTGCGAGATCGGACCAATCAACAATGAGAAAATGATCGCATTCAAAAAAACGTTGTCTTAATTTTAATAACACGTCCTTGTAATGCTGGGAGATAATTGCCGGGCACTTAGCGATAAAGGTACTCCCTTGCCTTTTGGCAAGCAGGAACTCACTGTCATCAGGTGCACGTACTTTAATCTCATCATAATTGCCATTTTCTGTCAGCATTAATCCATCACATCCATTTTTAATGGATTTTTTTATGGTATCAATGGCACGGTTTTTACTGGTGCGTTCCGAGAAAATCATAAGCTTATCGCGCTTTATTAACTTACTGGCCCCAATAAAAGCTTCCAGCTCTTCCGGCAGCGAGGCCACACTCTGCTGGCTGATAACAGGTGTGATAGTACATTGTTCGTCTGCGCACGAAAGGCCTAAATCATCTGCCAGAATGCCATAAACTAATTTAATATTTTTATTGTATTTCTTGATGAGTATTGAACCGATATGGACTGCATCTTTTAATGAATTGAGACAGAAATCGTCCACCCCGAATCCTGTATTGAAATGCCCAGCCTCAAGATAAACAACTAATTTACCCTCTGAATTTTTATAATTATCATCTATTGATGATAACAGCGGTTCAATATATGAAGATACAGCATGGTCGATACAAGATAATGACATGACTCGTCCTTGATTGACTAAATTATAATTTCAGCGGAAGATTAAATCGAGTAATTATTAATAATCTGGCAGGAAGGAAAAAATTAAAATCGGCTCCATGATTTTACAACTCCTTGAATTAGCTTATGCGTTTATTTAATAACTTTGTGCAAATTTCAGAAATAGTAAAACATGTTGGTTAAGCAGGTACAACCAAAACATGCAGATTTATTGACTAAAAAAAGGCACTTCCATTGCCATTTCAATCGCACAAATCAATAAAAACCCAATAAAACAACAAGTTGAAAAAACATAGTTTTCATCAAAAATTAATAAGCATTCACTTTTTTTAACTATTCAGTCAGCGTGTACGCTGCATTATTCGGCATAATCCGCAATCACCGGCGGCGGCGTCAGCGGCAGGTGGAGGATAAAACGCGCACCGCCCTGCGGGTGGTTCTCAACGTGAATCTCGCCGCCGTGCAGGGTGACAATCGCCTGGCAGATTGCCAGCCCCAGCCCGACGCCCGGCACCGCCGACTCTTTATTGCCGCGCGAAAACTTCTCAAAAATCAGCTGCTCCTGCCCGCCCGTAATGCCCGGTCCGCGATCCCACACTTCCAGCTGGAGCTGCCGTTCGGCGGCGCGGGCGCGGATACCGATCTCGGCCTGCCCGGCGTACTTGAGGGCGTTCTCCAGCAGATTGGTCAGCACCCGCTCCATCAGCGGGCCGTCAACGTCAATCAGCAGCAGCTCGCCCGGCAGATCGAGCTGCACCTCGCGCCCGGCCAGCGACGGAGCCATCTGGCGCAGCGTGCTGCCGATCAGCTCATCCAGCGCCATCCATTCGCGCTTCAGGTTGAAGCCGCCGGACTGCAGACGCGCCATATCCAGCAGGTTATTCACCAGCCGCACGGTGTTCAGCGTCTGCTCGCGCATCGCGCTGGCCTGCGGAGCATACGGTGAATTCTCGGCGGCGAGATCGAGGGTCAGGATTTCCGCCTGGCCGAACAGCACCGTCAGCGGAGTGCGCAGATCGTGGGAGAGCGCCGACAGCAGCGCGTTACGCAGCTGCTCGCGCTCGGCGGCCAGCCGTGATACCGCTTCGCGCTGGCTCAGGTTCATGCGCTCCAGCGCGTTGGCGATCAGCACGGTAAAGGTCTCTACCAGCCGCTGCTGTTCAGGGATCATCAGCTGGCGCAGGTTGCGCGGTTCGAGGATCAGCAGCCCAAGCGTCTCGCTACCGCTTTTTAGCGGCAGCATCTGCCACGGCACGCCGGGCAGCGTATCGGTGCCCGCGCCCGCGGGCTGGCCCTTATCGAAGCTCCAGCGCGCAATGGCACGGTCCGGCACCGCGCTGAGATGGGTTTCACCCACGGCCACCAGCTCGCCGTTTTCATCCGGCAGATAGAGCTCGCAGCTGGCCTGCAGGGTGCTTTCAACGCTGTGCTGGAGCGTAGCGGCAATATCGCGCTGGCTCAGCGCCCGGCTCAGGGATTTCGCCATCTCATACAGATGGTGCGCCCGCTGTTCGCGATAGCGCGCCACCCGCGCCTGATAGCGCACCCCGGCGGTGAGATTACCGACGATCATCCCCACCGCCAGCATCACGCCGAAGGTCACCAGATACTGCACGTCGGAGACCGCCATGGTGCCGGTCGGCGCAACAAACACCAGATCGAAGGCGACGATATTCAGCAGCGTGGCCACCACCGACGGCCAGCGCCCGTAGCGTAGCGCGACAATCACTACCGCCAGCAGATAGACCATCACCAGGTTGACTGAATCGACGGCGGGCAGCAGCCAGCGCCCGGCCACGGTCACCAGAGTACACAGCAGCAGCGCCGCCGCACAGCCGCGCAGCTGAGCCTGCCATTTGTGTTCACTGCTGCGCGGGGCCAGCGGGCTGGCGGCTTCCGGCGGCGGGTCATCCAGCGCGACAATCAGAATATCGAGGTCAGGCCCGAGTTCACCAAGCCGGTCGGCAAAACGTTCACGCCACCAGCGCCTGGTCGGGCGGCGGCCAATAATGATTTTGCCGAGGTTGTGCTGGCGGGCATAGCGCAGCACCGCGCTGGCTTCGCTCGGATCGGAAAGCGTTGCCGTCTCCGCGCCGAGATCGGCCGCCAGCTGCAGGGTGCGCAGGATGCCGCGCCGCCGCGCTTCGGACAGGCGATACAGCCGCGGGGTTTCGACATACACCGCGTGCCAGGCGCTGTCGAGCCGCGCCGCCAGCCGCGCCGCGCTGCGCACCAGCTTTTCGCTGCCGCTGTTGTCGCCGATGCACAGCAGAATAGCATCGCGCGTGTGCCACACTTTCTCCCGCCCCTGGGTGTCACGCCAGGCACGCATCTGGTCGTCGACGCGGTCGGCAGTACGGCGCAGGGCCAGTTCGCGCAGAGCGATCAGGTTGCCCTTGCGGAAAAAGTTTTCGATGGCGCGTTCGGCCCCTTCGCCAATGTAAACCTTGCCCTCTTTCAGCCGCTGACGCAGGTCGTCCGGCGGCAGGTCCACCAGCACCACTTCATCGGCGGCATCGAAAAACGGGTCCGGCACGGTTTCGCGCACGCGCACGCCGGTCACGCCGCCAACCACGTCGTTGAGGCTTTCCAGATGCTGCACGTTGACGGTGGTCATCACGTCGATGCCGGCATCCAGCAGCTCCTCAATATCCTGCCAGCGTTTGGGATGGCGCGAGCCACGGGCGTTACTGTGCGCCAGCTCATCCATCAGGATCACCGCCGGATGACGGGCCAGGGCAGTATCAAGGTCGAACTCCGGGTGGCGATGCTGGCCGGTGGCGCGGCGCGGCAGCAGCGTCAGGCCGTCGAGCAGCTCCGCCGTTTCGGCGCGGTTGTGGGTCTCCACCACGCCGACCAGCACCTCCAGCCCCTGCGCGCGCAGGCGCCGTGCCTCCTGCAGCATCGCGAAGGTTTTGCCCACCCCGGCGCAGGCGCCAAAGTAGATTTTCAGCTTGCCGCGCCCGCTGTGCGCCGTCTGGCGCAGCAGCGCATCCGGGTCAGGCCGCTGGAGTTCGTCGTTCATTGGTTTCCTTAAGGTATAAAACCTCGGGCGAGGCATGCCTCACCCCTACCAGATCGGCGTAGGGGGTCGGACATGTCCGACCCGATGTTATTTATCGCTGTAATTCATCCAGCGCCATATTCAGTGCCAGCACATTGACCCCCGGCTCGCCGAGAAACGCCGGGCGCGGCGTGACGGTGTTATCGGCGATCAGGCGCTGCACTTCCTCAATGGGCAGATGGCGCGCCGAGGCCACGCGAGCCGCCTGAAACGCCGCCGCCTGCGGCGAAATCTGCGGGTCCAGCCCGCTGCCGCTGGCGGTCACCAGGTCGACCGGCACCTGTTGCCCGCCCTGTGGATTTTCCGCGCGCAGTGCCATAACCCGCTGTGCCACCGCCTGGTCCAGTGCCGGGTTGCTGCCCGCCAGATTGCTGCCGGAAGAGGCCAGCGCATTATACGGCGCATCACCCGCCGCTGAAGGGCGCCCGTGAAAATAGTCGGCGCGGGTAAAGTTCTGGCCGATCAGCGCCGAGCCGCGAACGGTGCCCTGTTCGCGCAGCAGCGAGCCGTTAGCCTGCTGCGGAAACCACCACTGCGCAAGGCCAGTGGTTAACAGAGGATAGAGCAGCCCGGTGACCAGCGTAAGCAGGATCAGTAAAAACAGTGCGGGACGTAACTGACTCATCATTATTCTCCTTATGCCAGGCCGGTGACGGTCAACAGCATATCAATTAGTTTGATGCCTACAAACGGCACCAGCAGCCCGCCCACGCCGTACAGCCACAGGTTGCGGCGCAGCAGCGCGGCGGCACTCAGCGGGCGATAGCTCACGCCCTTCAGTGCCAGCGGGATGAGAAACACAATCACCAGCGCGTTAAAGATCACCGCCGAGAGAATGGCTGAATTGGGCGAGTGCAGCTGCATCACGTTTAGCCTGTCCAGCTGCGGATAGGTCGCGGCGAAGGCGGCCGGGATAATCGCAAAGTATTTCGCCACGTCGTTGGCGATACTGAAGGTGGTCAGCGAGCCGCGCGTCATCAGCATCTGTTTGCCGATGTGCACCACCTCCAGCAGCTTGGTCGGGTTAGAGTCGAGATCGACCATGTTGCCCGCCTCTTTCGCCGCCTGGGTACCCGAGTTCATCGCCACCGCCACGTCGGCCTGCGCCAGCGCCGGGGCATCGTTGGTGCCATCGCCGGTCATCGCGACCAGACGCCCTTCGGCCTGATACTGGCGGATCAGCGCCAGCTTGGCTTCCGGGGTCGCTTCCGAGAGGAAGTCATCCACCCCGGCTTCAGCGGCGATCGCGGCGGCGGTCAGCGGGTTGTCCCCGGTGATCATCACGGTTTTGATGCCCATTTTGCGCAGCTCGGCGAAGCGCTCTTTAATACCGCCTTTCACGATGTCCTTCAGCTCGACCACGCCCAGCACGGTCGGCCCGTCGCACACCACCAGCGGCGTACCGCCCGCGCGCGCGACCTGCTCCACCAGGCCGTTCACTTCCGGCGGGAACTGGCCGCCGTTGCTGTCTATATGGCGGCGCACTGCGTCCACCGCCCCTTTGCGGATCGCCCGCTGCTGCACGTTGACGCCGCTCATGCGCGTCTGCGCCGAGAATGGAATAAAGGTGGCGTCCATGCTGGCGAGGTCGCGTTCGCGCAGGTTAAATTTCTGCTTCGCCAGCACCACGATGCTGCGCCCTTCCGGGGTTTCATCCGCCAGCGAGGCCAGCTGTGCCGCATCGGCCAGCCGTTCTTCACTGACTCCCGCCGCGGGCAGGAACTGCGTGGCCTGGCGGTTGCCGAGGGTGATGGTGCCGGTTTTGTCCAGCATCAGCACGTCGACATCGCCCGCCGCTTCCACCGCGCGACCACTGGTGGCAATCACGTTGGCCCCCAGCATGCGGCTCATGCCCGCCACGCCAATCGCCGACAGCAGCCCGCCGATGGTGGTGGGGATCAGGCAGACCAGCAGCGCCACCAGTACCGTGACGCTCACCGCGCTGCCGCCCCAGGCGGAGAACGGATAGAGCGTGGCGGTCGCCAGCAGGAAGACGATAGTCAGCGCCACCAGCAGAATGGTCAGCGCGATCTCGTTGGGGGTTTTGCGCCGCGTAGCCCCTTCCACCATCGCGATCATGCGGTCGAGGAAGGTTTCGCCCGGGTTGGCGCTGCACTGGATAACCAGCCAGTCGGAGAGCACGCGCGTGCCGCCGGTCACCGAAGAGAAGTCGCCGCCGGACTCGCGGATCACCGGGGCAGATTCGCCGGTGATGGCGCTCTCATCCACCGATGCGCCCCCCTCCAGCACTTCGCCGTCGCAGGGGATAGTATCGCCCGCTTCCACCAGCAGCCAGTCGCCTTTGCGCAGGGATTCTGCTGCCACCGGCTGATGGCTGGCGCCATATTTCGCCTCCGCCAGCTTCTTGGCCATAATGGTTTTGGTCACGCCCTTCAGGCTGTTGGCCTGCGCCTTGCTGCGCCCTTCCGCCAGCGCTTCGGCGAAGTTGGCAAACAGTACGGTAAACCACAGCCAGACGGCAATCGCGCTGGTAAAACCGGTCTCGCCGGGGGTTTTGCCGCTGGCAATGGCGATCGCCAGCAGCGTGGTCACCACGCTGCCCAGCCACACCACAAACATCACCGGGTTGCGCCACTGGGTGCGCGGGTCGAGCTTTTTCAGCGCATCGACCAGTGCAGTGCGCAGCAGCGCGCCGTCAAACAGTGCCTGTTGATTACGACTCATGACTCATTCCGTCCTTACGACAATAACCAGGGGCGCGGCATGCCTCGCCCAATGGTCGCTAGCGGGTCGGGCATGCCCGACCCCCACGTTAACTCAGGTGTTCCGCCACCGGCCCTAAGGCCAGCGCCGGGATAAAGGTCAGCGCACCCACCAGCAGCACAGTGCCAATCAGCAGGGCAATAAACAGCACGCCGTGCGTTGGCAGCGTGCCCTGACCTGCGGGCTGAACCTTTTTCAGCGCGAGGGAACCCGCAATCGCCAGCACCGGAATGATGATGCCGAAGCGGCCAACCAGCATGCAGAACGCCAGCAGCAGGTTCCAGAACGGGGTGTTGGCGCTCAGGCCCGCAAAGGCGCTGCCGTTGTTGTTCGCCGCTGACGACACCGCGTACAGCACCTCGGAGAAACCATGGGTGCCTGGGTTCGCCATGCCGCTGCGCCCGGCCTCGGTCATCATTGCCAGCGCGGTGCCGAGCAGCACCAGGCAAGGCGTGACGAGGATCGCCAGGGCGGTCATTTTCATCTCCCAGACGTCGATTTTTTTCCCGAGGTACTCCGGTGAGCGACCGATCATCAGCCCGGCGATAAACACCGCCAGCAGCACAAACAGCAGCATGCCGTACAGCCCGGCCCCGACGCCGCCGAATACCACCTCACCAATCTGCATCAGCCACATCGGTACCATGCCGCCAAGCGCGGTAAACGAGTCATGCATGGCGTTCACCGCCCCGCACGAGGCCGCGGTGGTGATCACTGCAAACAGGCTGGAGTTGAGAATGCCGAAGCGCGTCTCTTTACCTTCCATATTGATGGCGCTATCGGCGCCGAGCGTGAGGAAATGCGGATTGCCATTTAGCTCGGCCCACATCACCACCACCACCGCCCCCAGGAACATCAGCGACATTGCCCACAGCAGCGTGTGCCCCTGACGGCGATCGCGCAGCACGTCGCCAAAGGCAAAGCACAGCGCGGCCGGGATCAGGAAGATCGCCAGCATCTGCACAAAGTTGCTATACACGGTCGGGTTTTCAAACGGGTGCGCGGAGTTGGCGTTAAAGAAACCGCCGCCGTTGGTACCGATCATCTTGATCGCTTCCTGCGAGGCCACCGGCCCCATCGGCAGCGTCTGCTTGACCCCTTCCAGCGTGGTCAGGCTCAGGTAGCCGTCGGTGTTTTGCAGCACGCCCTGGCTGACGAGGAACAGCGCCATCAGCAGCGACAGCGGCAGCAGCACGTAGAGCGTGATGCGGGTGATATCGCGCCAGGCGTTACCGAGGTCGCCCACTGCGCGGTTAACGAAGCCGCGCATCAGCGCAAAGGCCACGGCGATCCCGGTGGCGGCAGAGAGGAAGTTCTGCACCGTCAGTCCAACCATCTGGCTGAAATAGCTCAGGGTGCTCTCCCCGGCGTACGCCTGCCAGTTGGTATTCGTGACAAAGCTAACGGCGGTATTCAGCGCCAGGTGCCAGCTGAGGTTGGGCAGCTGCTGCGGGTTAAGCGGCAGCGACGCCTGGTTCATCAGCAGGATAAACAGCAGCAGCAGGCCGCAGGCGTTAAACAGCAGGATAGCCACAAGGTAGCGCTGCCAGTTCATGCCCGCCGGGCGCACGCCGCTTACGCGCCATAGCACACGTTCAAACGCGCCAAGGCCCGCTAACGGGCGATCCTCCACCAGCCGCGCCAGCCCTTTGCCCAGCGGGCGGGCCAGCAGCATCAGCAGCGCCAGATAGCTGGCAATCAGTAAGAATGCAGGGGCAGCCATCAGAACGCCTCCGCATTGATCAGGGCATACACCAGGTACGCCAACAGCATAAAGACCAGCACAATTCCGCTTATTACGGCAACGCTCACAACACACCTCCAGAGGCGTTTCAGGTTGCAGCTATTGTTGCGAGCGGCGTGCAAAGTTGATGTAAAAATAGGGGGGCGAGGTGTAAAAAAAGTATAAAAATGCGCAGGATTAGCACGAAATTTAATCTGACTGCACCAGGGAGTTCAGGCACAATGACAACACAAACGACACCACAAAGGATTCACCCCATGCCCACCATCCATTTCCGAATTGATGATGAGACGAAGCGTCTGGCGATGCAGGCCGCTGAACGCCGTAAGGTCAGCCTGACGGAACTGATGCGCCAGCGCGCAGAGGAACTTGCTGCCGAGGAGCGGGAATATCAAAACGACAGCCACGATCGCTGGCTGGAAATGCAAATTGCACAGGCGTTTAACCGCTTTGATGCGGGGGAAAGCGAATTTGTCAGCGATGAACAGGCGAATGCCCATATGGACAATCTCAAAGTGCTGGCGGCTAAAGGTGAGTTATGAAATATCAGGTCCGGTGGGCAACGGCCGCGCTCGCTGACAGGGAAGCAATCTTTCGCTATCTGTACCGTGAAGCCGGTTGCCCCGTTGCCACACAAACAGATGAGAAATTTGTCGCGATGAGTCGCCTGCTGGCTGAGCAGCCTCAAAGCGGTGTCGTTATCAGCGGCAATGACAAGCGCCGCAGGCTGACCCTGTCCCATCTGCCTTTTATCATGGTTTACGCCATCAGCGCGCAGCAGATATCGATTCTGCGCCTACTGCATACCTCACGCAAAGTGAGCGCCCTTTACCGCTGAACCAGCCAGCCAGCCAGGGGGTCGGGCATGCCCGACCTGCGGCTTATTCAAAATCTGGCAGAAACCGCTGAATGTCGACTTCCTGAAACTGGCAGCGCTGGAAGCGATCTTTCAGCGCATAGGGCACGGTACAGTCGAAAATGGTTTTGCAGGAGATACCCTTCGCGCTGATCGACGGGCTGAATTCCGGCACCTGCGACGGGTCCAGCGGGTGGCAGCGCACGCCGGGGATAAACAGGGTATCGACATCGCCCTGATAGCGGGTCTGCATCGCCCACAGCACGTCGTTGCTGTCGAAAATATCCACGTCCTCATCCACCAGCATCACGTGCTTCAGCTCGGGGAAGGCGGAGAATGCCAGCAGCGCCGCCTGCCGCTGTCGCCCCTCATCCATCGGTCCGGCTTTTTTAAACTGCATCACCGCGAGGAATTTCCCGCCGCCGGATGAGTGGGCAAACACGTTCAGCAAACGCCCCGGCATCGCCCGTTCCACCATGCCGAGTATGCTCGCCTCGGTTGGGATACCCGCCATATTGACATGCTCTTCGCTGCAACCGAGGGTGTGCTGCAGGATGGGGTGGCGGCGATGGGTGACCGCTTTCACCTTGATCAGCGGCAGGGAGGCGTTTGCCGCGCCGGTATAGCCCGGGAACTCCGGCATCGCCTTACCCGTATTCGTGTTCTGGTCCTCGCGCACGCGCACATTGGGGAGCAGCTCGCCCTCAATCACCACCTCGGCATGGGCAATCGCCCGCGCATCCACCGACACCGCCTGCGCCAGCTCTACCGCTTGCCCGCGCAGCGCGCCGGCCACGCATAACTCGTCGAAGCCGAGCGGTGTGGTTGGCGGTTCGAAGCAGGCACCGATATAAATCGCCGGATCAACGCCGATGCTGATGGTGATCGGCAGGGCTTTCCCGGCGGCTTCGGCCTTCTGGCGAAACGCATCAATATGACGGCCGGGAACAAAATAGATCGACAGTTCATCGCGCCCCTGTATGCACAGGCGGTGAATGGTGATGTCCGATTCGCCGGTTTGCGGGTCGCTGGCGTAGCACAACCCCATGGTAAAGTAGGGGCCGGCGTCCTCTTCAGTATTAGTGGGCGCAGGCAGCAGCGTGCGGATATCAAAACCCTCATCGCTGGCGAGATGTATCACCTGCTGGCAGGGGATGTCGGTGGCTTTGGTCAGCACCGGCGGGATCGGGTTGTTCACCGAATTCATCAATAAATGCCCAAGCCGCGCAGGCTCGCAGCCGAGCAGTTGCCCGACGCGGCGGCGTGATGCCAGCACTCCGGTCACGACGCGAAAATCGTCAAAGCCTCTGACTTTGTTGAATAACATTGCCGGCCCCGCGCGCGTCGGGCGCAGCGTGGTGCCGCCGGCCCCGACATAGCGATAGACGCCGGAAAGCTCAGCGTGCGGGTTCACTTCAGTATCGGTGCTGACCAGCTCACCCGGCGTCTGCGCCAGCAGCGCCAGCGCGGATCGCAGGTCATAAACGCTATTTGCCATGTTTTCCTCCTCATCAGGCGGTCTGTTGCCGTCATTAAGCCGCCTGTTACGCAGCCTGTGACGAAAAAGCGTAACCAACATACCTTTTCACTCGCGCTTAAGACGTCCAGTTAATGCTGGACCGCGGCTTCACCAGGCTAATCTGAAAGTCGCTACCTGCGCTGATTATTCGTTTCCGCCAGCAACTTTGGCTGATTTATAGTCGCTGAAAAGTGTTCAGCGCGCCGGGGTGCCATCATGCAGATCTCCAGACAACAAACAGCCTGGCTTAAGGGCATCGCGATTGCCTTTATGGTCGGGCATCATCTGTTTGCCTTCCCGGAACGCATCGACCCAGCGGTGACGGTCCAGCACCTGCTGCCGTGGGTCAACCTGGAGCGGGCTATCGCCGGGTTTGAAAAAATCTGCGTGCCGATGTTCCTGTTTCTCTCCGGCTACGGCTTTGCCATGAGCAAAGCGCGCGGCTGGCGCGACCTGCTGAAAAAGAGCTGGGGGATTTACAGTCAGTTCTGGCTGGTGTGCCTGATCTTCGTGCCGCTCGGGGTAGTGTGGTTTAACGGCAGCGGAAATTACTCGCTGGAGCCGGCGAATGTGCTGCTTAACCTCAGCGGGCTGTCGACGACGTGGAACGGTGAGTGGTGGTTCCTGGTGCTCTATATCGCTTATCTGTTTACCCTGCCGCTGATGCGTAACCTGTCTTCCGGCCTGCTGCTGGGCGTGGGGCTGCTGCTGCTGGTGGCGGGCAATCTGTCGTTCCGCTATTTCCACAGCAGCTGGATTGAGCGTGATATCGGGCTTTACGGCATGTGGCTGCTGCCGTTCATCTGCGGTTTTCTGGCCGGACGGCACAAAGAGGATATTGATTCACTGGTGCATCAGGCGCTGCAACGCCGCCTGTTCTGGCCGCTGTCGGTGCTGTTTATCGTCGCAGTTTATGGCGCAACCCGCCTGCCGGGCTTCGCCAATCTCGGGCTGGCACTGGTCACGCCACTGTTTATTGTGCTGTGTCTGGATGTCTGTCAGCGCCTGCCCGGCTGGAGCAAAGCCGTGCTGGCGGAGCTGGGCCAGCGCTCAACCTTTATCTGGCTGACCCACACCTTCTACTGCTACTACTTCTTCCAGCAGATGATCTATGCGCCGCGCTTTACGCCGCTGATCTATCTGCTGCTGCTGGTCGTCTCCTGGCTGACCAGCGTGGTGCTGGGCTGGATCTACCAACAGCTGTTCACCCGCCCCAAAATGCCGGACAACCGCATCCCAACCTGATCAGGATTTGGCAGCCACTTCGGTGACCTGCGCCTTGGGTTTTGCACTGCCGGTCACCAGCCACACCGCGACGATAATCACCAGCGCCCCGGCGATAAAGCCTTCGGAGAGGGTTTCATCGAGGAAAAGATAGCCCCACAGCACGCCAAACGGCGGGATCAGGAAGGTCACGGTCAGGGTGCGCAGCGGGCCAATATCGGCAATCAGGCGGAAGAACAGAATATAAGCCCAGGCGGTACACACCAGCCCGAGCGCCAGCACGCACAGCCAGACGCCAGGGTGATTCCACTGCACCGCCGGCTGGGTCGCCACCGATCCGATAAACACCGGCAGCATAAACAGCGTCGCGCCGATCTGGCTGCCGAGCGCCACCAGTTTGGCATCCATTCCGCCGCGATCGCCAATCCACTTTTTCGTCAGGAACCCGGCCAGCGCATAGCAGGCGGTTGCCACCAGGCAGGCGGCAATGCCCATCAGCACCAGATGCGACAGCGCCAGGCTGCCGGTGGTGGTCAGCAGCACAATCCCCAGCAGCCCGATAAACACCCCCAGCACTTTGCGCACGGTGAAGGTTTCAGAGAATAGCAGCCCACCAATCAGCACGCCCATCAGTGGCGTGGTGGCATTCAGGATCGCCGAGTAACCCGCCGGCAACCACTTCGCCGCCAGACAGTACATGACAAAGGGCACCGCTGAGTTGATCACCCCCAGCAGCATCGCCGGCAGCGCTTTACCGCTAAAATTTATCCTGACGCGCAGCACCAGCAGCAGTGCCAGCAGGCCAAGGCAGCCGAACAGCACGCGCAGAAATGCGGTATTCAGCGAGCCGAAAACCGGCGTGGCCACGCGCATAAATAAAAAGCTGGCACCCCAAATCGCCGCCAGCAGTAAGAGTCGCCCAATATCCTGTTGCTTCACCCTGCTCTCCTGCCCGTATTGTTAAGCCTCATTTATAGGCGGACCGGCCGGTCGAAACAAGCCGTTATCGGTCATTGAAATCGTTTACATTTATTTGCGAGCTGCGTCGTGGTATCAAGATAACGGGCGCTGCAGGGGTTCTCATCCGCCGCCCCCGGTGTTTAAATCCGCTAATCATCATCGACCGGAGGTTTTTAATGCTGTCCTCACACACCCTTAGCCTTGCCATTCATCGTAACTGGGTCGATCTCTATGAAACGATCTGGAAACCCGAGTTCTTCCCGAAGTGGGCTTCCGGCCTTAGCCAGGGTCCGCTGGAGCAGGAAGGCAGCGTCTGGAAAGGCCATGGACCACAGGGTCCGGTCAAGGTGCGCTTCACCGATCACAACCCGTTCTGCATTATGGACCACTACATCGACAGCGGTTACAGCAAGGAAATTTTTGTGCCGATGCGTATCGTCGCCAATGAAGAAGGGGCGCAGGTACTGATTACCCTGTTCCGCCAGCCGCTGCTGTCGGACGAAAAGTTTGCCCAGGAACTGGAATGGGTGAAAAACGATCTCCAGGCGCTGCATAATCTGCTGACCCGCTGATGTTCAGGCAGGGATGCGCGCTCAACGGATAAGGAGCTTCTGATGGAAAAAGTGATCTTTGATACCGATATTGGCGTCGATGACGCTTTTGCGCTGGCGTATGCGGCGCAAAGCGTCGATATCCTCGGCATTACCACCGTTTTTGGCAATGTTCCCGTCGCGCAGGCGGTCAGCAATGCCCGGCTGTTCAGCCAGAAAATCAACCTCGACGTGCCGATCTATCGCGGCTGCTCGCGCCCGCTGGCGCATCAACCCACCGTGCCAGCCTGGGCCGTACACGGTAAAGACGGCCTCGGCGGCGTATTTGATAACCCGTGGAGCGGAGCGGCGGAAAATGCCATTGAATTTATTATCCGCAGCGTGCGCGCGCATCCTGACGCGCTGACGATTGTCGCCATCGGTCCGCTGACCAATATCGCCACGGCGATTAACCAGGCACCGGATATTATTCCGCAGATTAAACAGCTGGTGATGATGGGCGGCGCGTTCGGCAGCCACGGCCACGCCGGCAACGTCACGCCGTTTGCGGAGTTTAATATCTGGAAGGACCCGCACGCCGCCGATCAGGTGCTGTGCAGCGGTATTCCGGTGGTGATGCTGCCGCTGGACGTCACGCTGGAGGTGCAGCTCAGCAGCGACGAGATCCGCTCCCTCAACCATCCGGTACTCAGCGCAATCTCGCAGGGCTATATGGAGTACGCCCTGCAAAAAGAGGGCATCGCCGGCATGGCGCTGCACGATACCCTGACCATCGCTTACCTTAATCACCCGCAGTGGTTTGGCGTGACTGAATCCCCGGTGCGCGTGGTGACCGACCGCGTTTCCCGGGGTCAGACGCTGCGCCAGCTGCAAAGCCCGGCGTCCATGGACGATCCCTTTGCTGGCTGCCCGCGCCATAAGCTGTGCCTGACGGTAGCAGCAGAGAAAGTGAAAGCACATTTCCTCACTACGCTGCGGCGTTAATTCAGGTTCCAATTGGGCTGGTCAAATGTCACAAACTGTCCACTGTGTCAGGCCAGCTTTATAAGCGTAAAACAGCGTCAATTGTTGAACAATAATTTTGAACAACTTCTGCAAAACCCTCCGCTATCAGATTTCCTTCAGCAGGCGTAACATTGTTTTCAACGGGGCACAACGCCCCAGCCAATCAAACTTAATGAAGGAATTACCCAATGAAATCTATCAAAACTTTTGCTGCTGTTATCGTTCTCTCCACCGTCTCTTTCGCCAGCTTCGCGCAGAGCGTGAGCGCTACCGGTTCAACACTGGACGGCGCTGAAGCGAAAATCGCCGCTCAGGCAGAGCAGGCTGGTGCTTCTTCATACAAAATCACCGGTGCTAACTCCAACAACGGTGTCTACATGACCGCTGAGCTGATTAAGTAACTCTGCACCACCGGCAATGCCCGAACTCTGCATCCCAGGGGGCGGGCATGCCCGTTTTACCCCCCCTGCTTTCCCCACTTCACGTCAAACCATCACCGGCACGAAATAATCAATCTGGGCCTGCTTGCCAGCCACAGCGGCAAAGCTTTGCGCATCAATGCGTTCAATGTCGTAGCCGTCACGACGCACCGCACCGGCGGTCGGCAGGGCATGTTCATAAATCAGCTTGATAAAATCCGCGTAGTGACGCACATCCCCGCGAAAGGTGAAGTGCAGGTAAGGCTGCCTGACGATTTCAAGCTTAAGCGGCGCGACCGCTGAGGGCGCGTCATTATCCAGACAGGTCAGATACTGCAAGGTGCCGCAGTCATCTTCGCGCGGGCCGCCCTTAACCACGTTAGTCAGGCCGTACAGCGTGCCGGGGTTTGCGGCCCTGCCCGCCAGCCGCGCCTGCCAGAACCGCTCACGCGCCGCCCAGTCAAAGTCACTGATGGTCGCCAGCGTAAAGGCATACTCGTTCAGCGCGCCCGTCAGCTGCAGTCCATCCAGCTCTACCTGCTCTCCCTGCGGGACTGATTGCGCGCTGAGGTTGATTGGCGGGCACAGCCCTTTGCACGACCAGTGCAGCGCATCACGATACTGCGCGGGCGTGACGTTGAAGTGGCGCTTAAAGGTTTTGTGATAGACATTGTGGCTGGAGAAGCCGTGCTCGCTGCCCACCGAATCGATCTGGCGGTCAAACAGCCGCAGCATAAAGGCGCTGGATGTCAGCCGCCGCTGACGGCAGTAGGACGCCAGCTTCTGCCCGGTCACTTCTTTAAAAATGCGCTGCAAATGCCATTTCGAATAGCCCGACTTTTCCACAAAATCGTTTATCGTCAGCGGCGTATGGATATTCCCTTCCAGCCAGTGCAGCAGTTGATGAACAACTTCCTGTTTGAAGGTCGATTTCACGATGGTTCACTCTCTCGGGTCAGGGCCAGTAAATGGTTTTTCAGGATCTGCGCATCGCGCACGGCGCTGTGCACTTCCAGCGAGCCGGACAGCCAGGCGCCGTCCGTCGCCAGCCGCGCCACCTCATGCAGCGGATGACTGTCGGTCAGCTGGTGCTGCTGTAAACGCCCCGCCAGCCATGCATTCCAGCGCTGGCACAGGGCGGGGGATGCCATCATCGACAGCGAGAGGGGAATATGAATATTCTCTCCGCGCTGGGACATCTCCTCAAACGCCGTGGTGATATACGCCCGCGTAAAGCGGCCGCCAGGATGGGGATCGGCTGCCATCAGCGCGTCTATCTCCTGCTCGCGCTCTGCCATAAAGGCATCAAACACCGCATCCAGCAGCGCCTGCTTGTGGGGAAAATGGTGAAAAAATCCGCCTTTTGTCACGCCTGCGGCGTCAGAAACGGCCTGCACGGTTACGCCGCTCAGCCCCTGGCGGGCGGCCAGCTCGGCCGCACACTGGATAAGTGCGGCGCGCACCTGCTCAGGCTGCTTTTTACGATGCCAGCCGCGCTGACAGGAGGGCGTTTCGCCAGCTGAGCTGCCGGATTGGGAGGATTTCATCAACATTCTCTTCACAAAAGATACCGGGCGGTATGTTTGCACAAGATAGCATGAAATTTGTGCTTTCCGCACCTTATCCTCACAGCAAAATGAAACGTTCAGACCTTAATACTCAAATAATAAAAAAAATAATCTGACTCGCGTCATATCCCGCAGATTTATCCACGCCATCGACTGACCGGACGTGATAGTTTTTTCGCATTACGCATGCCAGGGAGCCGTAGCCGATGAAAAAAACCACGCTGACAGACATTGCCCACGAGGCCGGAGTGGGTGTTGCCACCGTTGACCGGGTGCTGAACCGCCGCGCCCCGGTCAGGCCCGACACGGAAAAACGGGTGGTGCAGGCCGCGACGCGCCTCGGTTACCGCTTCGACCCCGAGTTTCTGCCGCAGGGTGCTCCACTTCATCGTAGCGGCACGCTGCGCATCGGGGTGATCCTGCTGTCGCGCGACTACTCCTTTTACGACACCTTCTCCCGCGCGCTGGAGAAGCAGGCCGCGCCCTACCTGCAGGAGGGCACCGGGATTGAATTCGCCTTTCACGGTATTCATGCCATTGAACAGACCGCCGCCGCGATTGAGCAGTTAAGTAATAGGGTCAATATGCTGGCGTTAATCGCGCTGGATAACGCGCTGATACGCCGGGCAGTGGAGCAGGCGGTGAAGAAAGGGGTGAAGGTCTTCACCATCCTGTCGGACCTTTCGCCATGCGGCCATGCGGGTTACATCGGGCTGGATAACCGCAAGGCGGGAAGAACCGCCGCCTGGGCCGTTCAGCGCCTGAGCGGGCCGCCTGGGAAAGTAGGGGTGATCGTCGGCGATAACCGCTTTCTCTGCCAGGAGACCTGTGAGATCAGCTTCCGCTCCTACCTGCGTGAATACGCCACCGGGCACAGGGTGCTGGAGCCGGTAAAAAGTTTTGAAAACGTCGAGCGCGGCTACCAGGTCACGGCGGAACTGATCCGCAATCATCCTGAACTGTCGGTAATCTATGCGCCGTGCGGCGGCGTCGAAGGGGTGGTCAATGCCCTGCGCGACAGCAGCAGGCGGCAGGAGATCACGCTGATCTGCCATGGCCCGTTGCAGGATGCGCAGCTGGCGCTGATCGACGGTACGCTGGATATCATGATCGCCCACCGGCTTGATGAGCTGGCCGCACGGGTGATTGAGGCGATGCAGCTGGCACACAGCCAGGAGTCGGGCAGCTTTATCGCACTGACCAGCGGCTTTGAGCTGATGACTAAAGAGAATTACTGATCCCTGCCCCCTCCGCGCGCGGCGCTGGGCGCCGGATAACATCCTGAAATGGCGATAATGATAGAATTTTATCATTTAAAACTATCAAAAATAGTGAGATCGCCATCAAAAAATAAACATTCCATCATTGATGGTAATGGAACATTCATTTGATACTCCCTGCAAATAACCGTTGCAGGAGTATCCCGTGCCCTCATTTCCCGCGCCAACAAACCCCTCAGCCAGCACTCCCGGCTCCCCCGGCTGGGCCGTCGCCAACGTCATTACCGGCTGCCTGGTGCCGCAGGAACATGCCGCTCGTCCCAACTTGAAAGCAAAACCGCGCCTCATTAATTCACAAAGGAGAGCGTGATGACGATTCATATTGCTAACGCGCCCTGCAGCTGGGGGGTGGACGACCCGAAAAACCCGCATCTGCCGCCGTATGAGAAAGTGCTAAAAGAAGCGGCGCAGGCGGGCTATCCGGCCATCGAACTTGGCCCGTGGAGCTACCTGCCCACCGACCCGGCGCGGCTGACGCAGGAGCTGAACCAGTACGGTCTGACGATTGTTGCGGGTACGATTTTCGATGACCTGGTGAGCGCAGCTAACTTCCCGGCGATGATCGCCCTGACCCACACTCTGTGCGGCAGCCTGGCCAAAGTCCCGACCGCCAGCAAAAAGCACGGCGATAACCTTGCGGCGCCTTATCTGGTAATTATCGACTTCGGTAACGCCGGGCGCGCGCGCCTTGCCGGTCAATACCACAAGGCAGAACGCCTGTCCGACAGCGACTGGCAGCGCATGATAAGCCACATCAACGAGATCTGCCGCATCGCTCAAGGGTACGGCGTGCGCCCGGTGATCCACCCGCATGCCGGGGGCTGCATCGAGTTTGCCGACGAGCTGGAAAAGCTGGTGCGGGATATTCCGCACAGCGTGGCGGGCCTGTGCCTCGACACCGGGCACCTCTACTACGCGGGCATGGACCCGATCGCGGCGCTGGCGCACTACTTCGACCGCATCGACTACCTGCATTTCAAAGACGTCAACGATGCGGTGTTCAGCGATGCGATCGCCCGCGAGCTGGACTTTTTCACCGCCTGCGCCCAAGGGGTGATGTGCCCACTTGGTCAGGGGGCGATTGACTACCCGGCGGTGCGTGCCCTCCTCGCAGAGCGCCACTATCAGGGCTGGATCACCATCGAGCAGGAGCGCGACCCGCGCAATGCCGATGGCAGCCTGCACGACGTCACCGAAAGCCTGCGCTACCTGAACAGCGTCGGATTTTAATTAAGGAACATCACATGATTAACGGCATTAAACCTCTCGACCGCTCCCTGCGCTGGGGCATGGTCGGCGGCGGCGGCACCAGCCAGATTGGCTATATCCACCGTTCCGCTGCGCTGCGCGACGGCACTTTTACCCTGATTGCGGGCGCGTTTGATATTGATGCGGCGCGCGGCCGGGCCTTTGGCGAGAGCCTGGGCGTCGACGGCGAGCGCTGCTACCCGGACTATCAGACGCTGTTCCAGCAGGAAGCGCAGCGCGCTGACGGCATTGAGGCGGTTTCGATCGCCACGCCGAACAACACCCACTTTGCTATCTGTAAGGCGGCGCTGGAAGCCGGGCTGCACGTGGTGTGCGAGAAGCCGCTGTGCTTCACCACGGCGGAAGCCAAACAGCTGGCCGAACTGAGTCAGCAGAACAACAAAATCATCGGCGTTACCTACGGCTACTCCGGCCATCAGCTGATCCAGCAGGCGCGCAGCATGATTGCTGAAGGGCTGCTGGGCGATATCCGCATTGTGAATATGTCGTTCTCACACGGCTTCCACCACCAGGCGGTGGAGCTGGATAACCCGAGCACCCGCTGGCGCGTCGATCCGAAATTTGTCGGGCCAAGCTACGTGCTGGGCGACCTGGCGACGCACCCGCTGTTCCTGGCGGAAACCCTGCTGCCGCAGCTGAAAATCAAGCGTCTGATGTGTTCGCGCCAGAGCTTTGTTAAAAGCCGGGCGCCGCTGGAGGACAACGCCTTTGTGCTGATGGAGTACGATAACGGCGCGGTGGGATCGCTGTGGTGCTCGGCGGTGAACTGCGGATCGATGCACGGGCAGAAGATCCGCGTGATCGGATCGAAAGCCAGCCTGGAGTGGTGGGACGAGCAGCCCAACCAGCTGCGCTATGAGATTCAGGGCGAGCCGGTGCGCATTCTGGAGCGCGGCATGGGCTACCTCGCCGCACGCGCGCTGGAAGAGGACCGCATCGGCGGCGGCCACCCGGAAGGGCTGTTTGAAGCCTGGTCGAATCTTTACCGCCGTTTTGCCGTGGCGATGGATGCCACCGATCGCGGCGACACGCAGCTGCTGGCCGATTTCTGGTACCCGGACGTGCATGCCGGCGTTGCGGGCGTGCAGTGGGTTGAGCGCTGCGTCGAGTCGGCGGATGCCGGGGCGACGTGGGTGGATTTCGCGTAAAATGAGAGGGTCAGGCATGCCTGTCCCGCGTGAAATCCCTCCAACGATCGGGCGGCCCAACCGTACGGGTCGACCATTTTTTTCGGTCGACCCGTAAAATGCGCTAATAGCGCTCTGTCAGAACGTCACCTCTTCTCAGCATGGAGTCGTAAGGAATTTTTTTGTCGTGCGCGGAGGAAGCGGTGGAGGTGATAAGCCCCGGTCAATCCGTGACCGAAGTTATCGAGGGTTTTCGGTTGCTGCCGGGCTTAGAGTACGGCGCCTGGCGGTACGTGTTTGAAGGTATCGACATAGATGCGAAACACGTATTTAAAGAATTTTTTCATGGGGTCCGCTTGTAACTTTTGTTGAATTACGCAAAAAAATTATACAACCAGCGCGTTTTTCAGGCAATAAATTTTGAAGCAGATCACACTTTAGACTTTTAGTATGTCAGGAAAAAGTTAAACCTTCCCTAAACGAGCCGCTGCGCTTAGCGATTTCTCCGCTTGATTAGCGGCGCAGTTTACTACCCGCCTGCGCAATTTTTTCCAATATTTTCCCATCGGCAGCGGTGATAATCTGCCTATCTTTCATGCCGGATTGGACGCCAATGCCCTTCTCTAACGGTTTTTTACTCAGTCTTTCTCTCTGCCTCGACATTGGCATCGCCAATATCGCGATGATCACTCTGGCGATGCAGCGCGGTTTTTTTCACGGCCTGTGGCTGGGGATCGGCACCTGCATTGGCGATCTGATCTACGCGATCCTCGCCATGGCCGGAATGGCGGTGCTGTTGCAGTTCACCCCGGTGCGCTGGGTGCTGTGGATTGGCGGTTCGCTGATCCTGCTGTGGTTTGCCTGGAAGATGGTGCAGAGCGCGCTCAAGCCTGCTACGTCACTCAGCGTCGGTGATATTGGCGAAGCGCTGAGCATCCGCCAGAACTTTTTGCGCGGCATCTTCCTGGCGATGTCATCACCAACGGCGATCCTGTGGTTTGCCGCCGTGGGCGGCGCGCTGATTTCGCGCATGGGCAGCGGCAGCACGGCGGATTCCGGCTGGTTTTTAAGCGGCTTCTTTCTGGCGGGCGTCAGCTGGTCAGTGATGCTGTGCGCGGTCGGCAGTATTGGCGGGCGCATGCTCGGGGCGAAAATGCTGCGCTGGTCGTATATCGCTTCGGCAGCGATCTTCTGCTACTTCGCGGGTTATGTGATTGTTTCCGGCTATCGCGAGTTTATCGGCGGATAAGGCGCAGGTATTGATGCGGCGTGATGCCCATCATTTTACGGAAGCTGTTAATAAAGTGGCTCTGATCGTAGAAGCCCAGCCGGTGCGCCACCTCCAGCGTGCCGTGCTGATGGCGCAGCAGATTGCGCGCCGCCAGCAAGCGCAGCTGCATATGGTACTGCAGCGGCGCAATGCCCATCTGCTGACGAAACTGCCGCACGAAGTGGAATTTGCTCAGCCCGGCAGCGGCGGCCAGCTGGTCCAGCGTCAGTTTGCTGGTCAGGTTATCACGCATACACTCCAGCGCCTGGCCCAGCGACTCGGGGGCCGATGACAGCGCTTCATCCCGGCTATATTTCAGCAGCTGGCTGGTCAGCCACAGCAGGTTTTGCTGCTGCACCTCCTGCTCCTGCGGCGACTGCGCAAAGCCACAGATTGCGGCAAACAGCTGGGGATCGCGCAGCACCCCTTCCCGCAGGATCGGCGGCGCACGATCGGCGAGATCGGCAAACACCTGCTGCGGCAGGTGCACGCTGAAAAACTCGACCGGACGATCGCCAAACTGCGAGGCCTGTAAAGTTTCGGGGTTGTAGAGGGTGATTTCCCCGGCGTGGACCGTCAGGGTTTGCTGATGCAGGCTGAGCTGTTCAACGCCGCTGAGATTGGCACTGATTACATACTCTTCGTGCGTGTGCAGCGGGAAAGCCGCATTGCGGGCGGTGAGGTGCGCGCACTCTATCTGATTGTGGCTGTTCCAGTTAACGACCGATAACGCCATATCCGCTCCGCTGCGCGCTGAAAGGGCGGAGGATTAACTCATCAGCCCAAGGTGTTCAACCAGAATACTCGAACCGATACCGATCAGCACCACGCCGCCGAAAATTTCTGCCCATTTGCCCATCACCGGGCCAAGGAAGCGGCCGAGCAGGATACCCGCGGTCGCCATAATCATGGTCGAGGCGCCAATCGCCAACGCGGTAGTGACGATATTGACCTGCAGGAACGCCAGACCAACGCCCACCGCCATCGCATCAAGACTGGTGGCGACTGCGGTACAGACCAGCAGCCAGAAACCGTGACGGGTTGGCGCTTCTTCCGGCTCCTGTTCTTTTTTACGCAAGCCTTCAACGATCATACGGCTGCCTAAAATAAACAGCAGGCCGAATGCGACCCAGTGATCCCACGCCATCACGTATTGACTGGCGGCAAGGCCAATAGCCCAGCCAATCAGCGGCGTCAGCGCTTCAATCACGCCGAAAATCAGACCGGTGCGCAGTGCTTCTTTCAGGGTCGGACGATGCAGGCTGGCACCTTTGCCAATTGCCGCTGCGAAAGCGTCCATCGACATGCCGAAAGCGAGAATCAGGGTGGCGTATAGGTTCATTGTATTTATCCCGGTCTGAAGCGACGGGTGCGTTCCAAATCGTTAAAACATCAGCTTATGTCGGAAAAATAGCCACAAGCCAGCTCAAGTGAAACGCATCCTAGCACGCAAATGGCCAGAAAAAAAGACAGTAAAATCAGGGATTTGAGTATAGCCTCGGCTATACTTTTTAACAGCGGCTATTTTAGACAGGGATTTTAAAGCGGAAACTGTAAAAGAATTACCGTCTTACAAAAAGAGTAGGGATATACACCCCTGAAGGCGTTGGGGGATATTTCGCCCGTTTAAGACGCCAGTATCCCCCACTATTTCCGGCGGCATTACCAGACGCGGTAAACGCGCCCCGTCTCATTGCCATCGACGCTGCGGCGATAGGCTAATGCCACGCGGCTGGCCGGGGCACTTTCAAATCCGGGGAAGAACGGACCGTAGCTCTCCAGCGATTCGGTTAATACCGTCGGGCTGACGGCGTTGATGCGCAGGCCGTTTAGCTCATTGGCCGCTGCCAGCACGAAGCCTTCCAGCGCCGCATTGACCGCGGTGGCATTGACGCCGGTGCGGATCGGCTGCTGCGCCAGGATGCCGCTGGTCAGGGTAAAGGAGCCGCCCGGGTTAACGAACGCTTTGCCAATCAGCACCAGGCGCACCTGGCCCATCAGCTTATCCTGCAGCCCGCTGTCGAACTGCGCGCTGGTCATTTCGCCCAGCGGACCGAAGTGCACGCCGCCGGTGGCGGAAATCACCGCATCGACCTTCCCCGTGCTGGCAAACAGCGCTTTCACACTCTCTTCACTGGTCAGGTCAACCTGGAAATCGCCCTGGGTTTTTCCCACGCGGATCACCTGATGGTCACGGCTCAGTTCGTTCACGATGCTCTGGCCGACGGTACCGGATGCGCCAATCACTAAAATTTTCATCTGTTCTCTCCTCATAGGTGCGGTTGAGGGATTGTCGCGCAGTGCAGAGCCGGGATAAATGCGCGATACTTTCGGGAACTCCTAACCCAGGGTTTGTAATCATGGATAAATTACGCAGTATTGAAGCCTTTATCTGCGCGGTCGACAGCGGCAACTTTAGCGAGGCAGCGCGGCGGCTGGATATCACCGCCGTGATGGTCGGCAAGCACGTGCGCCAGCTGGAGAGCGCGCTCGATACCCGCCTGCTGCAGCGCAATACCCGGCGCCAGAGCCTGACGGAAGCGGGCGAGAGCTACTACCGGCAGTGCAAACAGGCGCTGCTGCAGCTGCGAGTGGCGGAAGAGAGCGTGGAGAATATGAAGCGCACGCCGTCCGGGCTGCTGCGCATCAGCGCGCCGCTCAACCTTGGGGCCAGTGCGGTGGCTGCAGTGGTCGCCCGCTACCAGGCGCGTTACCCGCAGGTGAAGATCGAGCTGGATCTCAACGACAACTTCGTCGATCTGATCGCCGAAGGGTTTGATTTTGCCCTGCGCGTGGGCAGCCTGAAAAATGCCGAACCGCTGGTTGCCCAGAAGCTCGGGGATTATCAGATGGTGGTGTGCGCCGCGCCGGAGTATCTGGCGCAGCACGGCACGCCGCAAACGCCAGAGGCGCTTTATCAGCACCGCTGCCTGTGCAATATGGCGTGGAATAAGGGCAATGCCTGGCGGCTGGGTGAGGTGCAGTGGCCGACCGACGGCAGCTTTATCTGTAACGATGGCCAGGCGCTACGCCAGGCGGCGCTGGCCGGGGCCGGATTGATTCTGCAGCCGCATATTCTGCTGGCGGAAGATATTGCAGCGGGCCGGCTGGTGCCGCTGCTGCGCGAGTGGCAGCAGAGCAGCCGCCCGATCCATCTGCTGTGGCGCCAGGATCTCAGCCCGTCAGAGAAGCGCAGCAGCTTTGTCAGCTGGATGCGCCAACAGCTGCCGCTGGCGCTGGCCGTTTAAAGGTTGAACCACGGGCACCATTGCCTGAAAATAGCCGCAACTCGCTGACACGGAACCGTGATGAAAAATCCATTTTTAACCTTTTTGATGCCGATGAGTACGCTGATGCTCGGCTTTCTTTCGGCGCTGCTGCTGCCTGCACCGTCGTTTGGCCTGACGCTGACGCGTAAACTGGTGGAGATGTTCCATCTGGCGGATATCAGCCAGCTGTATACGCTGGTGTACTGCCTGTGGTTTTTACTGCTCGGCGCGCTGGAGTATTATGTGATTCGTTTTATATATCTGCGGTTTATCCGCCCTTAACGTTAAGGGTCGGGCATGCCCGACCCCTACGCTTAGGTTCACTGGATTGCTGTAGGGGCGGACCTTCTTTTCGGTCCGCCCGCCCGGGCGACTCAGCCGCTAAAAATCATTGCCATACCGCTGGAAAAAATCAGCAGGCCGATAAAAAACAGCACAATAGCGGTGACTGCATTGTCTTTTTTCACCATTATTTCCCCCTCAGAACCACTGGCCGAAACGGCGGATATACAGGCGCTTCATGCCCTGCGTCAGCAGGCAGTAGCCGAGCAGCGTGGCCAGCAGCCATGGGAAGTAGTTCCACGGTAGTGGCACCAGCCCAACGGCGTGACCCAGCGGTGAGAACGGGATCATGATGCCGAGAATCATCACCAACCCGGTGGCCAGCATCACCGGCAGCGCAGCGCGGCTCTGGATAAACGGGATCTTCTGGGTGCGCAGCATATGCACCACCAGCGTCTGCGACAGCAGCCCTTCAACAAACCAGCCGGACTGGAACAGCGCCTGCATTTCAACGCTGTTTGCCGCAAACACATACCACATCAGGCAGAAAGTCGAGATATCGAAGATCGACGACGTCGGTCCCATCCACAGCATAAAGCGCCCGATGTTCTTCGCATCCCACTTACGCGGCTTGCGCAGGAACTCTTTATCCATTTTGTCCCACGGCAGCGCCAGCTGTGACAGGTCGTACATCAGGTTCTGCAGCAGCAGATGGATTGCCAGCATCGGCAGGAACGGAATAAACGCGCTGGCAACCAGCACCGAGAACACGTTGCCGAAGTTAGAGCTGGCGGTCATGTTCAGATACTTGATGATATTACCGAAGGTCTCGCGCCCCTTAATCACCCCCTGTTCCAGCACCATCAGGCTTTTTTCCAGCAGGATGATATCCGCTGACTCTTTGGCGATATCGGTGGCGCTGTCAACGGAGATGCCGATGTCCGCCGCACGCAGCGCGGGCGCATCGTTGATACCGTCACCGAGGAAGCCGACGGTGTGACCGTTACTCTGCAAAGCCTGCAGAACGCGGGTTTTCTGCTGCGGGCTGAGGCGGCAGAACAGCGTTCTCTGCTCCACCAGCCGCGCCAGCTCGGCATCGCTGATGCGTGAGATTTCACTGCCGCACAGCGGGTCGCCCGGCTCCAGCCCGACTTCCCGGCAGATCTTACTGGTGATAATTGCGTTATCTCCGGTCAGAATCTTCACCGTGACGCCATTTTCATGCAGCGCAGCAATCGCCGCGGCCGCACTCTCTTTCGGCGGGTCGAGGAACGTCAGCAGGCCAGTGATGACCAGATCACGTTCATCGGCCGCGCACAGCGGCTGAGTTAGTGTATGCTCACTTACATTGCGCGACGCGACCAGCAGTACGCGGAAGCCCTGCTGGTTATACTCTTCCGCCAGCAGCTGCACCTTAAGACGCGCGGCATCATCCAGCGGACGCACTTCCCCCGCATCCAGCCAGAAAGAGGAGACTGCCAGCATCTCATCCACTGCACCTTTGCAGATCAGCAGCTGCTTTTGCTCGTCGGCCACCAGCACCGACAGGCGGCGGCGTTCGAAATCAAACGGCAGCTCGTCGATTTTGCGATAGCGCCACAGCCCGCTAACCGACTGATTTCCCTGGCTGAAGCCGAGAATCGCCTTATCCATCAGATTTTTAACACCGGTCTGATGGCGGCTGTTAAGCCACGCCTGTTGCAGCACGCGCTCATCGCGCTGCCCCTGCAGGTTAAGGTGCTGAGCCAGAATAATCCGGTCCTGAGTCAGGGTGCCGGTTTTATCGCTGCATAGCACGTCCATCGCCCCAAAGTTCTGGATAGCATTCAGTCGCTTAACCACCACTTTGCGTTTTGACAGCGCAATCGCCCCCTTCGCCAGGTTTGAACTGACGATCATCGGCAGCATTTCCGGCGTCAGGCCGACCGCCACCGCCAGTGCAAACAGCAGCGCATCGCTCCAGTCGCCTTTGGTGTAGCCGTTGATCAGCAGAACAATTGGCACCATCACCAGCATAAAGCGGATCAGCAGCCAGCTGACACTGTTGACGCCTCTGTCGAAGGAGGTTTGTGGGCGCTCACCTACTAATGACTTCGCCAGCGAACCAAACCAGGTCTGGCTGCCGGTCGCGACCACCACCGCCGTGGCGCTGCCGCTGGCGACGTTGGTGCCCATCAGGCAGATCCCCGGCTGGCTCAGCAGCTCCTGCTCGTCAATCTCTGCCGCCTGATTGGCCGCCAGCGACTGGCTGTGGGTGTCGTACTTTTCAATCGGCAGGGCTTCGCCGCTCAGCGCCGCCTGGCTGACGAACAGATCGCGGGAGGCCAGCAGCCGCACATCAGCGGGGATCATATCCCCGGCGGAGAGCATCACGATATCGCCCGGTACTACCTGCTGCAGCGGCACTTCCATGCTGACCGCTTCGCTGTCGGCGTGGCTGCGGCGCAGCACCGTGGCGGTGGTGCTGACCAGCGATTTCAGCGCTTCCGCCGCTTTGTTGGTGCGGTACTCCTGCCAGAAACGCAGCAGCCCGCTCAGGCTGACCATGATCAGCATGATGATCACGCCGGTCAGGTCAGTCTCTTCCCCTTTACGCGCGGGTAGCAGGTAGTCGGTAAAGAAGCTGATGGCAGCCAGCACCATCAGAACCCAGATAAATGGGTTGTTAAACGCCTGCAGCAGCTGCACCATCGCCGCCGGGGCCTTATCGCTGGCAACCTGGTTCGGGCCATAATGTTGCAGACGGGCTTCTGCATCTTCCTGGGTCAGTCCCTGACGCTGGGTATTAAGACGAGCCAGGGTGTTATCCAGGCTCTGGGTGGCCGCGCTGGCAATCGCCAGGTCACGCGCCATTTTCAGGTTGGCTTTATGCATTTTCATAGGCCAGCTCCCTTGAATGAGGTGTTTTTTACGCGCAGGAAACCGCTCCTGCGAACGAGGATTTTTTTCATTATTCAGAGGGGGCGGAGCTGACAGGTGGGAGGGAACGCGCCTTAGTTGCCGTTATGCCTCCTCAGTTGCCACCGCCGCCTTTCTCGGGATGGAGGTTCTTTCATCGTGATGCTCCTTTAGTTAAGCCGTGATGGCCGGGGCGATTTGCCAGTGCACCGCACTGACGCTCTTTTCCAGGCTGATGCGACAGACGATATTTTCGATTTCCCGCTGTGCGGCGGGGAATGCCATCACTTCGGCGCTCACTTCCAGGTGCCCGGGCCGGGCAATATCTGCGCTGTACAGCGACTGCAGGCGCAGCGCCATGCCGTTCAGTGCCTGGAGGATCAGCGTGCGCACCATAATTTCATCTTCGCTGCCGCAGACAATCTGAATGCGGTAGCGCTGTTCGGTTTCGTTATCCACCGCGCGCGGCTGCTTATTGATGCGCTGGGCCGCCTCGCGCAGCAGGATATTGGCGCACAGCAGCACCAGCGTGGCGGCCACCGCGTTGGTGAACTGACCGAGCCCGCACAGTACGCCGACCGCAGCGGAGCACCACAGCGTGGCGGCGGTATTAAGGCCGGAGATATTCACGCCCTGGCGCATAATCACCCCGGCACCGAGAAAGCCGATGCCGGAGACAATCTGTGCGGCAATACGCCCCGGGCTGTCCGGGGAAGTGCTGATTGAACTCAGAATAAAAATTGCTGCACCGGTCGCCACCAGCGCATTGGTGCGCAGGCCGGCCATGCGCTGACGCCACTGGCGTTCAGCACCGATAATCGCGCCCAGCGTTACCGCCAGGGCCAGATGCAGGATAAAAGGGGTCCATGTCATTTTCTCGTCCTCATTATCGTCTCACGACGGGAGTTGAGGTGCGCGCAGGCGCACCGGTTACGGGCTAATCAGCGCGTGAAACCGGGAGGAAACAGATGATGACGTTGTGGCGTAATCAGTAAACGGCGCATAAGCAATCCCTGTCCGGCAGTAAGCCTGGACGATGTTCAGTATCAGATTACGGGATGCAACAGCTCTGGGGAGAGGTGGAACATGGCCCGCCGGTAAACGGCAGGCGCACAATAGGAGTGGGCCTGCCTTTATAACGTGTCAGTTACAGGGTGACTGTCCAATTGTGTGCTCCTGAGAAGAAAGTGGGCGAATTCTAAACCGCACAAGCAAAGTTGTAAACCTTGATAACTGTTTCCTGTATAAACCTTTTATCAACGAGCGATGAATCTTCCCGGGCGGCTTGGCGAAACATCCCGTCATATCAGGCTACATCCTGATAATAAAATGGCGAAATAGCGGAATATGGGAAAACTCAGCCTGAAAACCAGTTGAAAATCGCGACCTCTGGCGATAATTCGCGCAAAAGACAGCATTTATCGCTGGGGGCTAACTTTTATTTAGCCTTTTTGCAGTGATTCCCGCCAGAAATAGTCGATTTCACCCTGCCATCTACGTGCAATTATCGCGTATTGAAAATTATCCACTTTTTGCCCGCCAGGCCCGGCGCGGCGGGGTTTTTTCACCATTGAATGCACCTTATGCTGTGCGTAAGATTCTGTGTTCACTTCTACTTATAAGAAACAATTATGCCAGCCTCAATCGCACCCGCTATCGCCACCGATCCCGACGCCACGCCCGTAAACTCACGCGGAAAAGTAGTGATTGCGTCGCTGGTCGGTACGGCTATCGAATTCTTCGATTTCTATATTTATGCCACTGCGGCAGTGATCGTCTTCCCGCATATCTTCTTCCCACAGGGCGATGCCACCGTGGCGACGCTACAGTCGCTGGCCACCTTTGCTATTGCCTTTGTTGCCCGCCCGATTGGCTCGGCGCTGTTTGGCCACTTTGGTGACCGCGTCGGGCGCAAAGTGACGCTGGTCGCATCCCTGCTGACCATGGGTATCTCCACCGTGGTGATCGGCCTGCTGCCGGGCTACGAGACGATTGGCGTCTTTGCCCCGCTGCTGCTGGCGCTGGCGCGCTTTGGTCAGGGTCTCGGACTTGGCGGTGAATGGGGCGGCGCGGCGCTGCTGGCGACGGAAAATGCCCCGGCGAAAAAGCGTGCGCTGTATGGCTCGTTCCCCCAGCTCGGTGCACCGATTGGCTTCTTCTTCGCCAACGGTACTTTCCTGCTGCTCTCCTGGCTGCTGACCGACGAGCAGTTTATGACCTGGGGCTGGCGCGTGCCGTTTATCCTTTCTGCGGTGCTGGTGCTGATTGGCCTGTATGTGCGCGTCTCGCTGCATGAGTCGCCGGTATTTGCCAAAGCGCAAAAAGAGAAGAAGCAGGTAAAAGTCCCGATCGGCACCCTGCTGACCAAACATCTGGGCACCACGGTGATCGGCACGTTTATCATGCTGGCAACCTATACGCTGTTCTACATTATGACAGTGTACTCAATGACCTACGGCACCACGCCAGCGCCGAACGGGCTGGGGATCCCACGGAATTCCTTCCTGTGGATGCTGATGGTGGCGGTAATTGGCTTTGGCGTGATGGTGCCGATTGCCGGGATGCTGGCGGACCGCTTTGGCCGTCGCAAAACCATGATCGTGATTACGCTGCTGATTATCGCCTTCTCGCTGATCTTCCCGTCGATGCTGGGTTCTGGTAACCAGGCGCTGATTATGGCCTTCCTGCTGTGCGGGCTGAGCATTATGGGGCTGACCTTCGGCCCGATGGGCGCGCTGCTGCCGGAGCTGTTCCCGACCGAAGTGCGGTATACCGGGGCGTCGTTCTCTTACAATCTGTCGTCGATTCTCGGGGCGTCAGTCGCGCCTTATATTGCCACCTGGCTGGCGCACACTTACGGCCTGTTCTACGTCGGCATTTACCTGGCCGCCATGGCCTGCCTGACGCTGATTGCGCTGATCCTGTGTAAAGAGACGCGCCACGAATCGCTGTTTGATTGATCCTGCCCCACGCACGGGTCGACCGGAAAAAATGGTCGACCCCTACAAAACTGTAAATACGGGTCGACCGGTAAAAAAAGGTCGACCCCTACAAAACTGCAAATACGGGTCGACCGGAAAAAATGGTCGACCCCTACAAAACTGCAAATACGGGTCGACCGGAAAAAATGGTCGACCCCTACAAACTGCAAATACGGGTCGACCGGAAAAATGGTCGACCCGTACAAAATCATCAGACTGCTGTCGGGGCTGACCCTCTTTTGCGGTCAGCCCGCTTCCCGGGTTATTTCCTTTTCATCTGCTGCAACACACGGGTGCACTGATTATCATCGTTATCGCTCGGTGAGATCAGCGCCAGCAGCGCGGCGGCCGGCGCCACCACGGCACCCAGCGCCACAGCGGCGGCACCACGGGCGATCAGCGGGCCAGCTTTTACCCCGGCATCCGGGTTTTTAAAGGTGCCGCGCACGTACAGCGGCGAGCGCAGGGTAATAATCCTGATGCCCTTGCTGTCCGGGTTGATCGACAGATCCAGCCGCTCGTTGGCGAAGTTAGTGGTACCGGTAATATTGATAATCGCGTTTTCGGTATCAAAGATAAACAGCCGTGAGGACGCCAGGCCGTTGTTCACCTGCAGGTTAGCGGCGGCGCAGTTGATTTTCACCTCATCGTCGCCAAATAGCTTGCCGACCACGTAGTTCCCGACGTTCAGGCCGACAATCTCCATCAGGCTGCGGCTGATCAGGCCATCGTTCATCAGCAGCTTGAGCTCGCCGTTGCTGGTTGCCAGCAGGTCGGCCACCGAGTTACCCCGCCCGCTCAGCGTAGCGTCACCGTTCATCTGGCCGAGGGCGCTCTGCATCGCCTCGACGTCCGGGAACAGCTGGCGCAGCTTCAGATTGCGCGCGTGCAGATCGATGCGCCCGCGCATCGGCGATTTATCCCCTTCCAGATGCAGCGTGGCATTGAGATTACCGCCCGCCATGCCGAAGCGCAGCGGGTCGAGCAGCAGGTCGCCGTTTTTCAGGGTGAGATGAGTGGAAAGATCGCTGATCGGCAGCGAACTGCTGTGTTCTATGCGCTTGCCGCTGAACTTCACATCGGCATCCATCACGTCCCAGCTTTTGGTATCAAACTTGTCGTGCGGCAGCACGCGGTCGGCAGGCTGGCTGGTGGCCTCGCCGCGCTTCGCCTTGGCCTGCTCGGTTTTCTCGCTGCCCTTGCCTGATTTGACGCCAATCAGCGGACCAAGGTCAGCCATGCGCAGCTGGCGGGATTCCAGCGCCCCTGCCAGTTTCGGGCGCGGTTTGCCCTGGGTGTAAGTGAGCGAGCCGTGAATATCGCTGTCGCCGATATGACCGTTAAAGTTCTGATAGCGGAACACCGGGCCGCCCTTCTGCTGGAAGCGCGCCGTCAGATGGCCGTCGGTCTCATACGGTGGCGTATCGGGCAGCAGAATGCCGGTCAGCCCATACAGGTTGGCCAGCGTATCGCCGGAGAAGCGCAGGCGGATATCCACGCCGCCGAGATTCATCGGATCCTGAATGGTGCCCGCGACGCGCACGCGGGTAGTGCCGTTACGCAGGTCGGCCTGGATCGGGAACGGCGTGGTCTGGCTGCGCAGCGACAGCATGCCGCCAATCTTGCCGTCTCCATTCAGCTTCTCGTTATTATAGGTGCCGCTGGCGTGCCAGCCAAAGACGAAATCGGCGGCGCCCTGCTGCTTATCATCGCCGCCTGCCAGCTGCGCATACGGCACCGGTTTGCCCAGTGGGTCCACCGTCACCTGCACATCAGCTTTGTTGATCGCATCGCGATAGCCAATCTGCCCCTGGTCAAACGCGATATTATCGAGGCGGAAGGACCACGCTGACGGCGCGGCATCATCCTGCTTCTGGTCACTGCCAGCGAGGTTAAAGGTCCAGTTGTTTTTCTTATCGGCGGTCTGCACCAGCTTCGCTACCGGCTGCTGCAGCTTGATCCACGGCAGGTAAACCTGCTTGCCGAGCAGGGCCAGCGGGGAGATAGTGGCATCCACGCGCTGCAGATGCACCATCGTCACATCGGGAATTTCCGGCGGGTTGCCCAGCATAATATCCTGAGCATGAATGTGCGGCCACGGCACCCAGGAGCGCCAGCCCGGCTCGCTGCGGTTACGCTCCCACGCCACGCCAAGGTCGCCGCGAATGGCGAATGGGCGGTTGATCTCCGCCGACACTTTCTGGTTGATGGTCGGCTTCAGGCGATTCCAGTCAAAGGTGGCTATCACCACCACAATCACCACCACCAGCAACAACAAAATCCCGGCTATCCAGCTAATTATTTTCCCCGTACGCGACATTCGTCGTCTCCTTGTCGGCTTCCGTCTCCTGTAAAGATAGTCCAGACGACGGCAGAAGGCATCAGACAAGGTTTAGCGGCAGGCTCTCCAGCTGGTCAAACGGCAGCGGGCGGGCGAAGAAATAGCCTTGTGCGGCGCTGGCCGGGGAGTTACGCACCTGCTCCCACTCCTCTTCGGTCTCCACCCCTTCAACAATCACCCCTTTGCAGTAGCGATTGATCAGCGCCAGCAGCATGCCGAACAGGTTGCGCCCCTCTTCGCTCGCGCGCAGCAGGATAAACAGCTCGCGAGCCAGCTTAATGTAGTCGTACTTCAGCTCGGTCAGCGCCGAGAAGTTCGCCATGCCGCAGCCGAAATCGTCCAGCCACAGCGGGCCAAGCTCCGGCATCTGCGCGAAGATCGCATCCTGCGGCAGCACGTGGTGCTCGACCAGCTCAAAGCGCACCCACGGACAGCGCGCAATCAGCTGGCGAATCGTGCGGTTGTGCTGGATCTCCAGCAGCGTCGGGCCGTCGATATTGACCGAGGCCACAATCCTGGCGCTGACAAACTTATCTTCCCATTGCGCCAGCAGGTCGAGCTGCTCGGCGACGATTTGCAGGCGCTGGCTGATTTCCAGCGTGGCAAAGTAAAGCTCCGGCGACACTCTCTGGCTCGGCGCGGTGGGGTGAAACACCGCAGTGAGCAACTCAATTGCCATCAGGCTGCCGTCAACCCGGTAAATCGGTTGGAAGTTATAGGAACGCTGACACTGCTGCCAGTACCCCGGTTCTTTAAGCTGCTCTTGAACAACAATTGCGTTTGGTAGCCGGTGACTGAGGCTATTCAGCACCATTATTGTGACCCTTTATCTGTGAGACCGCCTTCATATGGCATCCCGTGTTGCAAGTATCGGCCACGGCACTGAGAACTTTATCGGCATTACGGTCACGCCTCTGCGTTAAGTGTCACCGATATTCTGCCGCTTCAATCGCCAAAACAGGTGCCTTTTGGGGCGTTTTATCAGCAGTTGGTCACGGCTAAACCGCCATCACAATAAAAATAAAACGACGTTTTAAATCATTGACTGTTGCCCCGCGCCCGGCGAGACTGTGAGCAGATTTTTTATCGGGCGAAGACTATGACGCAGCAGAAACTGGCCGTGATCGGCGAATGTATGATTGAACTCTCCCAGCAGGGCCGCGAGATGAGCCGGGGTTTTGGCGGGGATACGCTTAATACGGCGGTGTATGTTGCCCGCCAGGTGGCCCGGCAGGCGCTGCGGGTGGATTACGTCACCGCACTCGGCACCGACAGCTTCAGCCGCGAGATGATCGCCGCCTGGCAGGCGGAAGCGCTGCACACCGGCCTTATCCAGCAGATGGACAACAAGCTACCGGGCCTGTACGTGATTGAAACCGATGCCCGCGGCGAGCGCACCTTTTACTACTGGCGCAATGACGCCGCCGCCCGCTACTGGCTGGACGGCGAACGGGCAGACGCCATCTGCCAGCAGCTGGCGCATTACGACTACCTCTACCTCAGCGGCATTAGCCTGGCTATCCTCAGCCCGTCAGCGCGCGAAAAACTGTTCGCGCTGCTCGCCGATTGCCGCGCCAACGGCGGCAAAATCATCTTCGACAATAACTATCGTCCGCGCCTGTGGCCGAGCCGGGAAGAGGCGCAGGCCGCCTACCGGGCGATGCTGACCGTTACCGATATCGCCTTCCTGACGCTGGATGATGAAACCCTGCTGTGGGGCGATGCGCCAGCATCCGCCGTGATTGCACGCACGCAGCAGGCCGGCGTGAGCGAAGTGGTGATCAAACGTGGAGCCGATGCCTGCCTGGTGGCCGTGGGTGATGAGCCGCTGCTGGAGGTGCCGGCGGTGCACCTGCCGCCGCAGGCGGTGGTGGATACCACGGCCGCCGGTGACTCCTTCAGCGCCGGCTATCTGGCGCTGCGGCTGACCGGAGGCAGCGCTGCCGATGCGGCCAAACGCGGTCACCTGACCGCCAGCACCGTGATCCAGCATCGCGGCGCCATCATTCCGCGCGCGGCGATGCCGGAATAATATTGCCAGGCGGCACACTCTGCCGCCTGACTTATTTACGCTGATTAACTCAAATTAATACTCCTCACAAACTCCTCTTCAACGCCTATTATTTACAACGTTTATTTATGGCTAAATAAACAGTTTGAGTTTAGAGAAATCTTGCAAAAAAACTAATGTAAGCGCGCGCTGAACCCAGGCGCGCTGCTGCCTGAGCGCCTGCAGCCCTGAAAATTGAGCATATTCTGAAACTGCCTGAAACGTGCGCGAAATAGTGGACGAAAGCGACTGCAATCGGCAATGCTTCTGCTAATTACGCCGTGACGGATATCCCGTTTATTTCTATTACGGCATCTACACTCTTATTTAAATGATAACAATAATCAGGAGCGCCCATGAAAGCTGAAATATTTAATCTCTGGCCCAACGGCGATGCGCCAGGGGCCAGCGACTCACGGGCGGAGCCAAAAATTATCGATCTGGCCACACAGTATGAACCATTTGATCGCGCCGCCAGCGGCGTGCGCTGCCCGGAGCTGGCAATCTGGTATCCCGAGCAGTCGAACGGTGTAACCCTGCTGGTGGCGCCCGGCGGTGGCTATGAGCGCATTATGATCGACAAGGAGGGCAGCGCGCTGGCGATGTTCTTTAATGCGATGGGCTACACGCTGGCAGTGATGACCTATCGCCTGCCCGCGGACGGCCACCATGAAGGTGCCGATGCGCCGCTGGCCGATGCCCAGCGCGCCGTGCGCGTGCTGCGCGAGCGCGCGCTGCGCGGGCGCAACGGCGAGCGGATCGTGATGATGGGCTTCTCCGCCGGGGGCCACGTTGCCGCCAGCGCCGGGACGCGCTTTAACGAGAAGCTCTACCCGGTGCAGGATGCCGCCGATGCCCGCTCGCCGCGCCCGGATGCGCTGGTACTGATCTATCCGGTGATCAGCATGCGCGATGGCCTGGCGCACCGCGGCTCACGCCAGCAGCTGCTGGGGGAAAATCCGGGGCAGCAGGAGATTGACGCATACTCGATGGAGACGCGGGTCAGCGACAGGACGCCGCAAACGCTGCTGATCCACGCAGTGGATGATGAGTCGGTGCCGGTGAATAACAGCATGGTGATGTTCAGCGCGCTGCGCGAGCACAAGGTGCCGTGCGAGCTGCATTTCTATGAGAAAGGCGGCCACGGCTTCGGCATCCGCAACGTCGCCGACCTGCCGCTCGCCAGCTGGCCCATGCTGGTCAACGAATGGCTGCGCGCCCGTATCTGGTGATACAAACGGCAGAGCAACAGGTACGGGTCGACCCGTGGCGGTGATTCGCAATAACGGGCTGACCGAAAAAGAGGGTCAGCCCCTACAAATACGAGGTTGCCCCTGCCGATAGTATTGGGTGACAGAAACGGCAGAGTGATCTGCAATAACGGGCTGACCGAAAAAGAGGGTCAGCCCCTACAGATACGAGGTTGCCGCTGCCGATAGTATTGGGTGACAGAAACGGCAGAGTGATCTGCAATAACGGGCTGACCGAAAAAGAGGGTCAGCCCCTACAAATACGAGGTTGCCCCTGCCGATACAACGCATGGCTGGGCGCCCGGATTGGATAATACAGACGGCAGAGTAACAGGCAGGTAGGGGTCGACCCTTTTTTTCGGTCGACCCGTGGCGGTGATTCACAATAACGGGCTGACCGAAAAAGAGGGTCAGCCCCTACAGGGTATTGGCCCGCGATGATTACTGCGGTGGCGTGGTGCTGTCGCCGGACGGAGCGGCTGCGGCATCGGATGCTGCAGCGGGCGCAGGCTCTGGCGTCATAATCTTCTGCCAGCTCTCCTGCAGCGCCTTGACGTTAGTTTCCGGCTCGCCCGGCGGCTGCATCAGCACCATCGTCATATCCTGCGTCAGCTGCTGGCGCAGCTCCTGGTTCAGCATATCCAGCGTCAGACCTGACAGGAACTGCTGACGCAGCTTCTGATACTGCTCCGGCGCGATATCCACCACCGCATTCTGCTGAGAACGCAGACGCTGGCTCATCAGGACATCGGTATCGGTGCGCGCGTAGGTGGCGAACAGCTTGTTCAGCTCGCTGTTCTTCTGCCCAATCAGCGCATCAAACTCCTGCTGAGACAGACCCTTATCACGAATGTTGACCATTTCTTTGGCTATCAGCGTCAGGTTACTGTTCAGCGAGGCATTGTCGGCATCCAGGTTGATGGCGCACTGCGCACGCTGGTACAGCACGCGGCAGTCAAAGCCCACCTGCATGCCCTGGGTTTTGTTATCGCTCAGCACCTTCTGCACATGCCAGAACAGCGCCTCACGCGCCAGATCGCTCTGCCAGTAACGCAGCAGGTTTTGCGACTCGCGGATCGGCTGCCATGGCGTATCCCACACCAGCGACAGGCGGTCCTGGCTGAGGGTGCTGTTTGCCAGGTTGATCGGCTGCGGCAGCAGCGGGGAGAGCGTTGGCATCGCGGAAGGCTGTTCGCGCTTGCCTTCCAGCGGCGAAAACACTTTGTTGATCTGTTCAGACAGGCTGCGGCTGTCGACGTTGCCGACGACAAACAGCGTCATGGCATCCGGGGTGTACCACTGCTTATAGAAGGCATTGAGCGCGGCGAGATCCACCGGCACTTTTACCGGGGAAGCGGGGTCGTGGGCCAGCATGGAGGAGCCTTTCAGCCGGTAGCGCCACCAGGTATCCTGCGGATTGCCCGGCCAGGTGGCAATCGGATCATCCGCATTATTGGCGGTATTGACCACTTCTTCATTAATGGTCATTTTACCCGCCGTTGCCGCCAGCCAGGTCAGCGCTTCTTTCACTAATTCCGGGCGGTTGTTCGGCAGGCTGAGGTTGTAGAGCGTGTAGTCGTAGGAGGTGATGGCCGGCGGCATCGGGTGCTGCGGGTCCATACTCTGCTGCCACAGCGAGCGCTGCTGCGCGGGATCGAGCGCGGCATTATGCACCAGCGCAAGGCGCGGCAGTAAATGGCTGTAGCCGGCCTGCTGGGCGCTCTCCACCAGCGAACCGGTGTTGACCATCAGGCGAATCTCAACGCGATCGCTTGGGCGCTGAGGGGTTGTGAGTAGCTGCCAGCTGAAACCGTTATCCAGCTTGCCCTGCTGCCAGGCAGGATCGGGTTGGAGAGTTTCGGCCTGCACAGTCAGGCTGGCCGCAGCCAGCAATATTCCACCAACTAATAAACGAATTCTGGTGCCCTGCATGTGAACCCCTACTCAATCACAAACCAAAAAATTATCACTGGCGATCTACTGCCTGCCGTTATCGCGCGTACGCACGTTCAGGAAGCGACTGTTCTTAATATAAATAGCGAATGGAACAGTTTGTTAGACCACACATCGGCGGGGATGTCACACCGCAGAATGAAAAATCATAAAAATAGCTTGGGGGTTATTATGCAAATGCCCGTCGTGAGGGCAAGTCACGACGGGCATTTGGGGCAATATTTAATGAATTAAGCACTTATGCCGTGATATCAGGCCGTTTTTTCAGCTTGTTTTCTTGCGTTCAGCGTCTCTTTCATCTGCGTCTCATCCAGCTGGCCAACCCATTTCGCCACAAACACCGTCGCCACACCGTTACCGATCAGGTTAGTCAGCGCACGCGCTTCGGACATAAAGCGGTCGATACCAAGGATCAGCGCCAGCCCGGCCACCGGCAGATGCCCGACTGCGGACAGCGTAGCCGCCAGGACGATAAAGCCACTCCCCGTCACGCCCGCGGCGCCTTTCGAGGAGAGCAGCAGCACCACCAGCAGGGTGATCTGATGCCAGATATCCATATGGCTGTTGGTCGCCTGGGCGATAAACACCGCCGCCATGGTCAGATAAATCGAGGTGCCATCAAGGTTGAACGAGTAGCCGGTAGGAATAACCAGCCCCACCACCGATTTCTTACAGCCGAGCTTTTCCATCTTATCCAGCATGCGCGGCAGCGCAGATTCAGAAGAGGAAGTCCCCAGCACAATCAGCAGCTCTTCTCTGATGTAGGCGATAAATTTGAAGATGTTAAAGCCGACCATACGGGCAATCAGCCCCAGCACCACCACCACAAACAGCGCGCAGGTAATATAGAAGCAGATAATCAGCTGGCCGAGCTGCACCAGCGAGCCAACGCCATATTTACCGATGGTGAAGGCCATGGCACCAAATGCCCCGATCGGCGCCAGGCGCATGATCATGTTGATGATGCCGAAAATCACCTTGGAGAAGCTGTCGATAAAGTTAAACACCAGCGTGCCTTTGTCGCCCAGGCGGTGCAGCGCGAAGCCGAACATGATGGCGAACAGCAGCACCTGCAGGATGTTGCCGCTGGCGAAGGCGCCAATCACGCTGCTGGGGATGACATCCAGCAGGAAGGCGATCACGCCCTGCTGCTCTGCCTGCTGGGCATACATCGCCACCGCTTTGGCATCCAGCGTCGACGGGTCAACGTTCATCCCTACGCCCGGCTGCAGCACGTTAACCACCACCAGGCCGATAATCAGGGCAATGGTGCTGACGATTTCAAAGTAGAGCAGCGCGACCGCACCGGTACGGCCGACCGCTTTCATGCTCTCCATTCCGGCGATGCCGGTCACCACGGTACAGAAGATCACCGGGGCAATAATCATTTTGATCAGCTTGACGAAGGCATCGCCAAGCGGCTTCATCTGCGCGCCCAGCTCAGGATAGAAATGGCCCAGAAGCACGCCAATCGCGATGGCAGTCAGCACCTGGAAATAGAGACTTTTGAACAGGGATTTTTTCATAAGGTATCCGTTAACGGCTGAATTGCTGTTGTTATAATCAGTGACAGCGCGAAAGTAACATCCAGTTAACAGGATTAATATAGCCCGACCAGGCCCGGCGGCTTCCATAACCTGGTTTTATGAGCTGAATCACTTCAGCCCCGACTTGTATAACTAAAGAAAGTGAAATGGCGCCTAATCAATTCAATATGACGCTTTTAGCAACTAACTGGCGTTTTCGTCGCTGGAGTCCAGGTTATGACGAACCCATTCACGCTGCTTTTTCTTGTTCTGCGGTGTCTTCTGACCCATGGGCAAAAACATCAGGTCGTGATAGATCAACGCTTCTATAACTGCCCGTTCATATCTTTGCTGGTCAACGATCATGCCCTGAAATGTCACGATCACCAACGGATCGACTTCACCCGTTTTGAGTAAGCGAGCATGGTACAGGCCCGTATAGTCGGGGGATGAGCCAGCGACAGAATTACTGTCTTTGGCCAGAGGGTAGTGAGCGGAATAGCCGTGCGAGGATGGGTCGTAGATTTCAATATAGCCCTGCTGCTCCCAGACATCCTGGAGATCGAGCAAAGCATCTTCATAATATTGCTGGTCTTCTGCGTCATAACCGAACTTCGCACTGGTCGACGCAAATTTTACCGCAATCTCGAGACGTGCAAAATAAAAGCGCTTAGGTTGATGTTTGCCCAATGCGATATCCTTCCTGGATAAAATCTTTACGGCGCATCTCACGAAGCTGCTCGCGGCGCTCTTCCCTTGTTCCTGTCAGCTGAACAGATCCAGCTTTTTGTGCATCAGACAGAGCTTGAATAATCTCTTTCTGAGTCAGATTTTTTGCAGGCATATCACCTCCTGATGCAAGTTGCTGAATAATTGTACACCAGCCATCCTCGCTTTGTCATTGGCGTTGCATCTTTTATATGCAAAATCAGTGAGTGAAATAGCAGGATTTTACAGGTACTGCTGTTGGAACTGCGCCAGCGGCAGCGCTTCGGAGTAGAGGTAACCCTGGCCGATATGGATGCCGCGTGCCAGCAGCCAGTCGCGCTGCGCTTCGGTTTCCACCCCTTCGGCCACCACGTCGAGCGTGATGATCTCGGCAATAGCCGCGACGATGCGCACCATGGTGTCATCTTCGGGCAGCGCCACCACAAAGCTGCGGTCCATCTTCAGCTTGGCGATCGGCAGGGCTTTGAACTGATTCAGCCAGTTGAGGTTGGCGTAGCCCATGCCAAAATCGTCGAGCGCGACCGATACGCCCACCTGGCGCAGCTGCTGCAACAGGCTGAGCGCCTGCTGCGGCTCGCCAATCTGCGCGGTTTCGGTGATCTCCAGCACCAGGCTGCCGGGGCAGATCTGATGCTGCGTAATCAAATTCTGTAAATGGCTGACCATTGATGGATCGCTGAGCTGCACGGCGGAGAGATTGACGCTCAGCGGCAGCGTAATGCCCTGCTGCTGCCAGCCCGCCAGCACCCGGCAGGACTCTTCAAACACCCAGCGGCCCAGCGCGGTAATCACCCCTTTTTCCTCCGCGCACGGGATCAAATCGTCCGGCAGCGACCAGCTGCCGTCGGCCTGGCGCATGCGCAGCAGCGCTTCGGCCCCCACCAGCTGACCATTGCGCATATCGATCTGCGGCTGCAGCCACAGGGCAAACTGCTGCTGCTGCAGCGCGCGCACAATATCCTGCTCGCACACCGTGCGCGGCTTTGCCGCACTGCTCTGGTCAGCAGGGCGCTCGGCATACAGCGCCGCCTGCGCCAGCTGGTTGCGATTGTAGTTGCGGATAAGCATGCCTATTTCATCGTTACGATGGTATTTCGGCAGCGGCAGCTGATGGCCGATACTCTGCTGCGGGCTAAGGTCCTGCAGCTCGGCAGCGATGGTGCGCAGCGGCCTGACCATCAGGCGGTTGATACACCAGCTGATCGACACCGAGAGGATCAGCGCCAGCAGCAGATAGGTGGTCACCATGGTGGAAACCGCGCTGAGGATAAACTGATATACGCGCCATGAATCGGCCTGCAGCACCAGCAGCGCCAGCGGTTTCGGGTTGGCCGGCTCTACCGAATAGAGCGGCACGGTGATCTGCACCGGCAGTTCAAACAGCCGGGCGATAAACTGCGGCACCGGCTTTTCGGGTTCAAAATCGGTATGCAGCGCCTGCAAGCCGTTGGGCAGCACCACTTCCGCCCGCGCCAGAATACCGGCCGGGCGCAGCGAGTTGAGGATAAATTCAGCCTGAGGAATGTCCGCCTTCAGCACCGCCTGCGACAGCGGCTGACGCACGGTATGCGCCACGTTCTCCATCTGCTGGGCGTAGTCAATCCTGCGCTGCTGCACAAAATGGAAAAGCTGTATGACGATAAAAATACAAATCGTGACCACCGCAACGCTGGAAATGGTCGCCATCTGCTTGATCGTTAATGAACGACTAACTCGCAAGCCTGCTCTCCGAAGAACTCTGCTGAAAGGACTAAAATCGCCCTGAGTATATCCTATGACTGCGGGTTGTTAAGCTATCACGCTTTGCAGGGCGAGGTTTAGGTGTTTTCCTGGGAGAACAGTCACGCAGCTTACTTCAGGCTGGCGTACGGCGCCAGCGGCTGCGGCGGCATATCAAGGTCGCCCTGCCAGCCAGCCATCGAGTAGCGCAGAAAGAGTAGTCCGTGGCTCGGGGTGTAATCTTTGGCCTGCTGGATATCCACGCCGAGGCCCAGCGTCCAGTTTGAGGTTAAGCGCCGCTCGACCAGCGCCTGCAAGGTATAGCCAAAGCCGGAGCCGCCGCCATCACTGCCCGGGGCGTTATCAGCGGTGATGGCGCCGAAATTCAGCGGATAGCGCGGCGTGGCGTCGCTATGGGCGTGCGACAGCGAAACCGAGCCGCCAAGGTCAAACGACCAGTTGGCCGTGCGCTGGCGCCAGGTGACCGGCAGCGACAGCGAGGCATAGCGCTGCGGGCTGTAGTAGCCGCCCTGGCCGAGGGAATAGTCGCTCAGATCCTGCGCGTAGTGCCACAGCATGCCGTTAATACCAACGGTTGCCCGACGGTTATCGTCGTTGATGAGCTTGTAGTAGTAGCCGCTCATCAGGCGCTCGCGGGAGTTATCCGCCACGTTTTTACCCGTTAGCTGATGTGCGCTGAGATCGGCCCATACGCCGTGCGCGCCGCCGCGATCCCAGCTCAGACCGACTGCGCCACCGGTCGCCACCACGCCGCCCCAGCGTTTGCCGCTAGCCTGATTGGGGTCGCGCGCGCCGGCAAACGCCAGCAGCGAGCTGGCAATCGGGCGGCGCGAGGCGCTCAGCGTCACGCCGAGATCGTCAATATCGCTGTTCCAGCTCAGGCCGCCGACCCAGTTGGTGACCTCAAAGCCGAGCGGCGTGGTGCCGAGGTCGGCAGACCAGCGCTCGCTGCGGAAGCCCGCGCCAATGCTGGTGCCGTTCTGATGCTGGCGGAAGTCGCGGTTGCACAGCGCATCCGCGCTGGCGCAGGTGCCAAAATTCTCCCTGATAGTGCCATTGGCGCTGCGGGTAAAGCTGCCTGCCGAGACGTCTACATTATCCAGCTGCAGCCAGCCACGCCCGTCAGACAGCGGAGTCTCCGCCTGCATCATGGTGGTGTGCGCGCTAAAATCGGAAACGCCGCCGCTGCCTTTATTACGCGAATAGTCCTCGGCCAGCGTCAGCTGCGTCTCCTGCTGGCGATACAGGCTGGCGCTGTCGCGGCGGATGCCGCGCTGCTGCCAGTCGTCCTGCGCGTCGCTGCGCATCAGGCGGGTAAAGGTCTCGTTGTCGCCGGGTGCGGTGGCGCTAATCCCCACCGCCTGCATTGCCTGGCGATAGTCGCTCAGCGCCGTGGCATACTCCTGCTTCGCCACCCTGCGGTCAATGCGCGCCAGCAGCTCGCTGCGCGCCAGGCGCTGCGCCAGCGCCCGCATATCCGCCGTCCATCTGCTGCGTGGCAGGGTGTTGAGACGCGCCAGCGCGGCCGCATCGTCACCGTTGCCAGAGAGCCACAGCCCGTAAGCATAAACCTGCGCCGGCTGCTGCGGCTGGCGCGCCGCCATCGCCGCCATCAGCCTGTCGCCCGCCGCGCGCTGACCGCTCTCACGCAGCGCGCGCGCGCTGTGATAGTTGAGCCAGACATCATCCGGCGCCTCGCGCTGCGCCAGGCGATACTTCTCTGCCGCCTGCGCCCATCTGCCCTGCGCCGCCAGCTGCTCTGCTTCAGCAGTCAGCGCGTCCAGCCGCAGCGTCATCAGGCGACGTGCGGCGGTACGGTTTTGCGGCTCAAGCCGCAGCGCCTGGCGGTAGTACTGCTCCGCCCCGGCGCGATCTTTACCGGCCAGCGCCACATCGCCAAAGCCGATACGGGCCCAGGCATCACGCGGATCGAAACCCGCGGCCTGCCGATAGTGGCTCTGCGCCGCGCTGAGTTCGCCTGCCGCCAGCGCCTTATCGCCCTGCTCAATGCTGAGCCAGTAATGGTTCGAGCGCAGCAGACTGCGCCATTTATTGGCGTCGTCACCGCCTGGATCGGCGGCAATCGCCTGGCGGAACAGCGCAATAGCGGCCGCCCGGTGGTTGGCCGCTGCCAGCGCCTGCCCGCGAGCGCCCAGCGCGGCGGCCTGGCTATCGGCTTTGACCCGCTGCACATTCTGCTGCATCAGCAGCAGCGACTGCTGCAGTTCGGCATTACCCGGCGTGATGCGGTCCAGCGCCTGCATCTGCGCCAGCGCGCGCGCCTGCTGGCCGGGCAGCCGGGCCACCAGCCGCCAGTACTCCAGCGCCATGTCAGCGGAGGGAAACGCGCCGTGGAACAGGCGATCCCACGCGGCCTGCGCCTCCACCAGCTGCCCGGAAGCGCCGAGCAGCCGCGCCTGCTGCAGCTGCTGCCGGCCTTCCGGCGTGATGAGCAGCATATTGGCCGCCGCCTCACGCGTGGCCTGCGCATCCGGTGCGCTGCGCCGCAGCTGCGCCATCAGCTGTGCGGCGCGGGCCTGGTCGCCCTGGCGCAGCGCCAGCCGCAGTTTGGCCGCTACAACCTGCGGATTATCCGGGTCGATTTTATCCAGCCGGTAGAGCGACTGCGTCACCAGCTCGTATTTATGGTTGGCTTCGCCGACCCGCACCTGCTGGAGCAGCCAGTCAATCGGCGCCACCTGCGCCCGCACGCCGGGGCTGCCGGGCAGCAGCAGCAGCGGCAGTAACAGCCCGGTTAGCCGCCGTATCACGCGTCGTCATCCTCGTCATCCAGGCGGCGACGGCTGACGCCGCGCATCAGGCGCCACACCAGCACCGCAAACAGGATCACCACCACCCCGGCCAGCAGCGCCAGCCACAGCGGATGATTCGCCAGCGCATTCCACAGGCGCTCCCACCACGGCAGGTGGCCGACGTAATAGGTTTCGCCGACGCGCAGGCTGCTGACGCCGGACTCGCGAATAATCGAGGCGGAGCCAAACATGGCGGCGCGTTTACCGCTGTCGTTCATCGCCTCATTCAGCAGCTGCCAGCCGCGCGGGCTGTCGGCTAACAGTGCCACCACGCTGCGCTGCGGGTCATACGGCGACTGGAAGCCGACCACCGCCGCCATCGGCCCGTCTGACGTTATCGTGGTCTGGCTCTCCGCCTGACGGTCGCTGGCCGGGCCGTCCACGCTGCTCAGCGCTGGCTGGCGCAGCGGCTTATTGATGCGGCTTTTCGCCGCATCGACCAGCAGGCTGATATTGCTGTCCTGCTTCAGCCCGGCGGGCAGGCTGCCAATGGTCAGAATATCGGCATTGCTGCTCTGCGCCTGCGCCCAGCTGTCGGCAATCTGCACCTTGAGCGCCGGATAGCCGGTCTGCGCGCTGACGTTCGCCAGCACATTGAGCATGGCGCTGATGTTCTCCGGCTGCGGCTGCGGGTCCATCAGGACCAGAGTTTGCGCCAGATCGGCCTGGCGGCTGAACGGGAAGCCGGCGGTGGCGAAGGCGCGCAGCGACGGCATCTCGATAAAGTGGCGATAGCCGGAGAAGTCGACGGTGGAGTTGCCGTCGATCACCACGTGATTGCTGACCGGCACCACGGTTTCGCAGCGGTCGCTGGTACCGCCGATAAAGGTCAGCGCATAGTCGAAGCTAAAGCGCAGCTGGTTCACCACGTCGAGGCGCAGCGCCGGGATGGTCAGGCTGGTGCTACCATCCTGCAGCCCCTGCAGCAGCGGAATACGCAGCAGCTGTTTGCTGCGGTCCTGCTTCACGGTCAGCGGGTAATCCTGCACAAACTGGTCGTTAAGGTGTATTGCCAGCCGCGAACCATCCTCCTGCAGCGGCGAGGTGTAGCGGTAGCGCAGATCCATGTCGATGCCGCGTGCGCGGATCAAAAACAGGTCCGGCGGCAGGTTGAGGGTAAACGCCAGCGGCGCAGGCTGCAGCCCATCCGACTGCAGCTGGCCCGCATACTGCTGCAGCTCGGCAAAGGTGGTCGGGCGGTCGGTGCGCACCCAGTTCGGCGCGTCGTAGGGCTGGCGGTCGGCGAGGGTTTTCACCCCTTCCACATGGGCGGTCTGACCGCGCAGCAGCAGCTCACCCTGCGCGATACCCTGCACCGCCGCGATCAGATCGTTGTCGTCACGCCCGAGCACCAGCAGCATTTTCTGGTACGGATTTCCCGGCTGATCGACGATCTCCATCGTCGGCTTATCCACCGGGGGCAGCGCTTTGAGGAAGTCAGGCCGCTGGGCATTGGTAGCGAACACCACCGCGTGCTGCTGCGCGGGCAGCTGGTTCAACAGCACCGGGAAGTTTTGCCCACGCCACTGGGCTTTGCTGCCAAACCACGACGCGAGTATGGCAGCGGCGCGCTGCTGGCCCAGATCCGGCGTGGCGGCAAACACCACCGGCAGGCTCATCGGGCGGCCGTCGCGCGCGTCAAAGAACGGTTCCGGGAAGTGCGAAAGGTCATTTTTCAGCGGCAGCTTTTGCAGCGTCAGCTGCAGCCCGCTCTGCTTACCGATATCCAGCCAGATCGCGCTGTTAGCCGGGTTTTCGCAGATATTGGTGTAATGCCCGATCAGTTCGAGGCGGATGCGGTTGAAATCGCCGATAAAGCGCGGGTCGATCGCCACCTGCGTCTGGTTCTCTTTCCCCAGCTGATCCGCCGTGATGGTTACCAGCCCGACCAGCTCGTCGTTGAGGGTGATTTTCAGCTGCGACAGCGTGGGGATCAGCGCCGGGGACGGGCGATAGCTGAGGTTGAGCAGCGCGTTAGTCACCACTTCGTCACTGCGCACCCCGAACTCAATCTGCCCCTGCGGCTGGGTGCCGCGCAGCGCAAAGTTGCCCGGCGGCGGTGCCAGCTGGGCAAAGTTGAGCGCCGACTGGCGTACCGGGGCGGCGGGCAGCACCTGCGCCTCTGCTGCCGGGGTTTCTGCGGGGGCGGCCTGGGTGACGAATGCCAGCAGGAGTGCGGCCAGGCCGCGGCGTGTTTTTCTCATGATTCTGCGATTACCGAGCGGGCACCGGGCCGTGGCCCGCGCGCTTTAGGGAAAAATGAAGCTAGCCACGCCATCAGCGCGGTTAAGCCAATAAACAGCTGGCGCAGGCGCGGCGGCCCGTACTCCGCCAGGCGCAGGTAGCCTTTAAAGCCGAGGATGACGATATCCACCAGGCTGTGGATCGGTTTGTCTTCCGGGAAACTGTCCTGCCACAGCGCCCAGGTATCGGCGCGGGCGAAGGTGCACTGAATAAATTCGACGTGCTGTTCGGTACTGAGGTTGTGCAGGCGAATGCCCGCCCGGCGTCCAAAGGTGCGCTGCACCACGCAGGGGAAGCTGAACTCCTGCTGGCCGCGCTTGAGCAGCAGCCAGACCTCTTCGTCTGCGTTGAGCGCGTGCGCTTCACGCAGCTCCAGCCCGACGCCGCCGTCCGAATAGTCGCGCAGGGTGCAGGGCAGCAGATGGCCGTCGGCGCGCGCGATGGCCGCAGGCATGGCGATCTCCACGCGGTGCGCTTCGCGGATCTGGCGCGCCTCGACCGACACCGCCACCGCGCCGCCGAGAATAATCATGTTGTAAAACACCCACAGCAGGCTGACCAGCACCGTCAGGATCTCGTGCGTCGGGCCGCTGTACAGGCGCCAGATGGCCGCTGCCACCCCCGCCAGGTTGAGCAGCACCAGGAAGATATAGGGCTTGGTGATCACCCAGTCGAGATGCTCCTCCTGCACCAGCCCGCCCTTAGCGGTGACGTTAAACTTGCCCTTATGCGGGTTGAACAGCGCTACCGTGGTCGGCCGGGCGATATACCAGGCGAGCACGGTTTCATACACTTCGCTCCAGAACGAGTGGCGCCAGCGCCCCTGAATTTTCGAGTTAGTCAGGCTGGTGTGCAGCATATGCGGCAGTACATAGATGGCGATGGCCAGCGCCGGGGCGTAGATGATAAAGGCGTGGCACAGCAGGAACGCCAGCGGGGCCAGCAGGAAGATCAGCCGGGGAATACCCGCCAGGAAGTGCAGCATGGCGTTGGCGTAGCACAACCGCTGCACCAGCCTTAGCCCTTTGCCGAGCAGCGGATTGTCGAGGCGGAAAATCTGCACCATGCCGCGCGCCCAGCGGATGCGCTGCCCGATATGCCCCGATAAACTCTCGGTGGCCAGCCCGGCGGCCTGCGGGATGCGGATGTAGGCCGAGGTCCAGCCAGCGCGGTGCAGGCGCAGCGAGGTGTGCGCATCTTCGGTAACGGTTTCCACCGCGATACCGCCGATCTCCTCCAGCGCGCTGCGCCGCAGCACCGCGCACGAGCCGCAGAAGAAGGTGGCATCCCAGACGTCATTACCATCCTGCACCAGCCCATAAAACAGCGTGCCTTCGTTCGGCGTGCGGCGAAAACGCCCGAGGTTGCGCTCAAAGGGGTCCGGCGAGAAGAAGTGGTGCGGGGTCTGCAACATCGCCAGTCGCGGGTCTTTGATAAACCAGCCGAGGGTCATCTGCAGGAACGAGCGCGTCGGCACGTGGTCGCAGTCAAAAATCGCCACAAATTCGCCGCGGCAGGTGGTGCGCAGCGCGTGGTTGATATTGCCCGCCTTGGCGTGCTCGTTACTGGGGCGGGCGATGTAGTGGATGCCCACGCTCTCGGCAAAGGCGCGAAACTCCGGCCGCCGGCCGTCATCCAGCAGATAAATATTGAGCTTTTCACGCGGCCAGTCGAGGCCAAGCGCAGCGTAGATCGTCGGCTTCACCACGCTGAGCGGCTCGTTCCAGGTTGGCACCAGCAGATCGATCGCGGGCCAGCTGCTGACATCTTCCGGCATTGATAGCGGCTTGCGCTGCAGCGGCCACAGGCTCTGGAAATAACCCAGCAGCAGGACCACCCACGAGTAGGTTTCAGCGGCGATCAACAGCACGCCAAAGGTCAGACTGAGCGGATCGTTCCAGTTTAGCGTGGCCGTATAGCGCCACCACAGATAGCGGCAGGAGATGGTCAGCGACAGCACGATCATCATCATGATTGGCAGCCTGCCGGGGATGCGCCGCACCACCATCGCCACCGCCCACAGCACCATCACGAAGATAAATTGCGTCCAGATATCGAACGGCTGCGAGATGCACAACAGCGCCAGCACCGTCGCAAGCAGCACCGCCACGGTGAACAGCGCGCGGCGCAGCAAAGGGGGAAGCTGGCTTAACCAGCGCTCGCCGCGTTTTTCCAGCTTCGCCTGCGCGGCGCGCTGCGGCAGGCGGTTGAGCCAGCGGTAAAAACCCCGGCGCCAGCGGGCCAGCGCGCTAAAGGCATTCAGCCGCTGGCGTTCGCTGCGCGCCGAGGCATCCAGCGGCAGCACCAGCAGCAGCCACAGGCTCTGGATCAGATAGCGCAGCGCATCGGCCGGGCGCGGGCGCTCGGGGGAGATATGCGGGTAAAGCTGGCGCTGGCGGGCGCTGACCTGCTGCCACTGCGCGCTTTCAAAGCGCAGCAGCGCCCAGCCGAGCGCCACCAGCAGGCAGTGCAGCGCCGCCGTCAGGGGCGGCGTGCGCTGGCGGCGATAGCCGCGGTAACGCTGGCTCAGCGCCTTTAGGGCGGCGGGCATCAGCAGCGCGCGCAGCGGGTTCATGCTGGCGCGCCCGTCAGGTTGATCAGGCACCAGCTCGCCAGCGTGGCAATCTCCTCCGCCGCCAGGCTCAGCGGGCGATACTCTCCGAGAGGCTGCTTATTCAGCAGCGCTTCAGCCAGCGCCTCGTCGCGATGCACCAGCAGCGGCAGGCGCTGATTGAGCGAGCCGATCCACAGCTGGTGCAGATCCTGCTGTGCCTTGCTCACCGGATTAAACTGGTTAATAAGGTACCGGGTATTTTCTGCGACCTCTGCCTGATGCAGGCGCAGATGGCAGTTGCCGTCGGGGACAATCACCCCGATCCGGTGGTCCGCCTGCGGCAACAGCTGCCGCGCCAGCTGCGGCATATCCGCCGGGATATCCAACAGCACCCAGCGATAGTCGCCCCGCAGCGCGTGCAGCCGCCCGGCCCACGGCGCCAGCAGCGCTTCAGGATTGCGCAGATACGCTTCGCTTTCAGCCGCTTGCAGCTGGCCGAAGGGAATAAAATCGAGCAATGGCGTGTAGCGCATGGCGCTCTGCTGCCAGGGCTGCTGCCGTAGCGCGCTGTGCGCCCAGCCGCGCGGCTGTTGGTAAGGGGTGTTGAAATGCATCCGCAGCTGGTTAAACGGGGAAAAATCGATGGCGAGCGTACGTTCGCCAAGGCTATTCAGTGCCCAGGCCAGCGCCGCTGTTATGGAAGTGGTGCCCACTCCCCCGCGTAAACCGCAAAATGCCACCACCGGCATAACTACCCCTTTTTTTGCAATGCGCCCAATTCGGTCAGTAATGGCCAGCGCTGATAAATTGCGGCCAGCCTTTCCTGACGGGCAATATCGATATAGCGAAACGCGGTTAACGCAAAAGCCTCACCCAGTGCGCTAATGTCATCGGGCGGTTCGTGGCCAGGGATTTTCCCAGATTGCTGATTTTTATTCGGCATGGCGGTCATTATGTCGGATTATCCGCACGGATTAATAGGATTTCATCACATAACGATTCCATCAATGATTCACTGGAATGGTTTACGATGTAATGTATATTTACGGGATTAGAATTGGTACGGAAATCTTTATCCGACCTGCCATTATGCTGGATTACCCCTGGTGCGAAAAATCTTATGACGATTTCATTTAGCTTAGGGCTGGGTCAGGTCCAAAATGAATTAGTGCTGATGCAACCGCCAGGCTGCTACTGGGTAACGGTAAACCGTCAGGAAGATGCACGCACTCTGGCACGTCAGACTATCGCGACTCAGACGGCCGTGACGCTGATCGCCACCCCTGAGAAACCCCAGTCTCTGCTGGTTCCAGACCCTGCCAGCGGCCCGAACACCATCCCGCTGTTTTCCCTGCCCGCTACTCAGCAAGCCCTGCTTAATTTGGGCGAAGATTTATCGCGCGCTTTAGCCAACAAGCCACGATTCTTGTTATTTTTTACCGCATTTAGCAGCTGGGAAAAAATAACACCTGAAGAATTAAACAGCTGGCTGAAGGGAATGCAAAAGTGGTTAGCCTCGCGACAGTCAACAATGTTGATTATCACTTACGGTTCCGGCGTTAATCACCTGCGAAATGATTTACAAACCCGCTATCGTCATTTAGACGGACTTTCACATCTGGAATGGCAGCAGGATAGCTGGAATTACCGAATTAACTGGTGGTGTAATAAAAGTGGCATGCTGGCCGACCGCGCATTACGCCTTGAATTACAGCAGGATTGCTTCACTCAGATTAGCGATTCGGAGCAAAATAGCCCGTTAACCTTAAATGATGAGCATCTGTACCTGGCCGAAAAAGGGGTGCTGGAGGGCGCGCCGCCGCTCTCCAGCGCCTGGACGCTGTTCGACGATAACGGCCAGCTGGCCAGCCGCGCTCAGCAGGCCAGCGCCGCCACGGTGATCTTTAACCTGCACCACAGTGACCAGATCGCCCAGCTTGCCGCAGACATTCATAACCTGCGGCGCACGCGCGGCAGCGGGCTGAAAATCGTGGTGCGCGAGATGCACACCGCGCTGCGCAACAGCGATGAGCGCCTGCTGCTGGCCTGCGGCGTAAACGCGATTGTGCCGCTAAACGCCGCGATGTCGCGCTTTCTCACCACGCTGGAAGGCTTGCAGGGGCAGCGCTATAACCGCCACGTGCCGGCCGACCTGAGCGTACTGCTGAAATCGATGCAGCCATTGCAGGAGAAAGGCTACCTGCCGCTGGAGCACTTCTGCCGCTCGGTAACGCGCCTGATCGGCAACACCGTGCTGCCGCAGGACGGCAAAGGGCTACTGGTGGCGCTGCGCCCGGTGCCGGAGCTGAACCCGGAGCAGGCGCTGACGCTGTGCAAGCCGCGCCGCTTCGGTGACCTGGTGACGCGCATCGGCGACCGCCTGTACCTGTTCCTCTCCTCGTGCCGCTACAACGACCTGGATACCGCGCTGAAATTTATCTTCCGCCTGCCGCCCGACGAGATCTTCACCAATCGCCTGGTGTGGTTTGAAGATCTGCAGATCCTGTCGGAAGTGCGGCAGATGGCCGGCACCACGCCCGGCGCCTGGCGCGATGCCCCTGCTGTGCAAGCCCCCCCTTCTGCTGCGGAACCGCAGGCCGCACCGCTGCGCCTGGTGCCGGAAGAGGTGACGCTTAACACCCCGGTGGACAAGGGCGATGCGCCATGACGCTGATGGACTGGGTGCAGATTGTCACTCTGCTGCTGCTGATCCTGCTGCTGCTCAAACCGCTATACGGCCGCTGGCTGCCGAAAAAATGGCGCGGGCTGCGGCACCGCGTGCTGCCGCCGCGCGCGTTGAAATATGAAGGCACGTGGCGGCGTAAAACTTCCGGGACGGACAGTAAAAAATCATGACCCTGCGTGACCCTTCTTCTGAGACTTCCCCTGGCCTGTGGCGCAACTGGCGCGGGCTGGGCGGCTGGAACCTCTATTTCCTGCTGAAATTTGCCCTGCTGTGGTTTGGCTACCTCAACTTCCACGCGCTGGCTAATCTGGTGTTTCTGGCGTGGCTGCTGCTGCCCTCGCCGAAGCTGCACCGTCTGCGCCACTGGGTCTCCGTGCCCCTCGGCATCGCGCTGCTGTGGCACGACACCTGGCTGCCGGGGCTTTCCAGCCTGCTCAGCCAGGGCAGCCAGCTGGCGGGCTTCTCCCCGGCTTATCTGCTCGACCTGCTGCAGCGCTTTATCAACTGGCAGATGATCGGCAGCGGCTTCGTGCTGATGGTGCTCTACCTGTTTGTTGCCCAGTGGCTGCGGGTGACGGTGCTGGTGTCACTGGCGCTGGTGTGGCTCAACGTGGTGAACCTGGCCGGGCCTTCCTTCGCCCTGCTGCCGGATAAAGCGGCTGCGCCGGTTGCCGTCGCAAGCAGTACGCCGGGGAATAATACCGTGGCCGCCAGCGGGCTGGATCAGTCCGCTGCCCCCACCAGCGCCAGCCTGACGGCGTACCTGAACAGGTTTTATGAAACAGAGAAGCAGCGCGTCACCGCCTTCCCGGCGGCGCTGCCTGCCGATGCCGCGCCGTTCGATATTCTGGTGATCAACATCTGCTCGCTGGCCTGGTCGGATATTGATTACGCCCGGCTGCGTAATCACCCGCTGTGGAAACATTTCGACCTGCTGCTGGATAACTACAATTCTGCCACCGGCTACAGCGGCCCGGCGGGCATCCGCCTGCTGCGCGCCAGCTGCGGGCAAAGCTCGCACAGCGATCTGTACAAGCCGGTAGATGCCCGCTGCTACCTGTTTGATAACCTGGCGCAGCTCGGCTTTAAGCCGCAGCTGATGCTGGACCATCAGGGGATTTTTGGCGGCTATTTGCAGGAGCTGCGCGAAGAGGGCAATTTACAGGCACCGCTGATGTCGCAGGCCGGTATCTCGCACGAACTGACCTCCTTCGACGGCTCGCCGGTGTTTAACGATGCGCAGCTGATGCAGCGCTGGCTCGACGAACGCCAGAAAAGCGCCGACGCCCGCAGCGCCACCTTCTATAACCTGATCCCGCTGCACGACGGCACGCGCACGCTGGGCAGCAGCAAAACCGCGCCGTGGCAGCCACGGGCCAACACGCTGTTTGACCAGCTGGACGGCTTCCTGACTAACCTCGACAAGTCTGGCCGCCGGGTGATGGTGATTGTGGTGCCGGAGCACGGCGCAGCGCTGGAGGGTGACCGCATGCAGATGTCCGGCCTGCGCGACATCCCAAGCAGCAGCATTACCCACGTGCCGGTCGGGATTAAGTTTGCCGGGATGAAAGCGCCGCACCAGGCGACGCTAAACGTCAGCACCCCCACCAGCCTGCAGGCGATCTCCGAACTGGTCTCCCGCGTGGTCGACGGCCAGGTGTTCAACGCGCCGAACGTGAATATGGCCGCGCTGAGCGATAACCTGCCGCAGACGCCGGTAGTCTCGGAAAATGATAACGCGGTGGTGGTGATGTATCAGGGCAAGCCGTGGATTAGGTTGAACGGCGGCGACTGGGTGGCGTATCCGCAGTGATCGGCGTGGGGTTTGTCGGGGTGGGTTCAGGGCCGACCGCAAAAGAAGGTCGGCCCCTACCCAGGCAGGTAGCCCTACCCGGGGTGAGACGGTATTCAGTACCGGCGAGGCATATAGCACCAAACGGGATTTGCGTAGGGGTCGGGCATGCCCGACCCGGGGTGAGCACGGAGCTCAGTACGGGCGAGGCATGCCTTCGCCCCCCAGGTTTAGCCTGATGCCACGTCTTTAACTATCGTGCTACCAATAATCAGGCTTATCGGCTGGTTTTTTTCTTGTCGGTACGCGAGGAGGAAATTGATGGGCTATCAGCTCATCAATTTTTACATGCCGCCTTATCCAGTCACTGTGGTTTTTTAGAGAGCCAGGAACTCCACGATCTATACCTTCCCTGTGCGGCAGAATAATACCAACAGTAACCGCTGGGAAATCTTCTCTGATCGCTTTCAGTGCGGGTGTCATATCAGTATCCGCTGAGACAAGGACGATCTGTTCAGTGCATTGTGCGACATTCTTATTTCTCTGGCATGCGAGAAGTCGGTACATGCTTATGGCAATATTTACATCCGTTTCTTTCTCCTCAAGATCCCACACATCTACCTTATCGGTTCGGGATGCCTGAACTCCTTCTATATAGCGTGGAGCTTTACCGCGATTAAGTCTGTGCCTGCCCAGGTTGACTATCACACCCTGCGCTTTCAGGGCACGGATATAAACATCTTGTGCCTCGGCTGACTGCTTCCCCCTGCTTGCAAGAGGGGGCAAAACGGGAGAGGTAAAGTAATTCACCTGCTGGGTTACAGAGGCTGGATTTTGTATCTTGCAGATATGAGCCAGCAGAGCGGGCAAATCTAGCCACTTGTAGGGTGTTCCGGCCAGCATACCGTAGAAGAGGTTGTATCCATCAACAAAAAAGGAGGTGCGCATTTTTTCTTATCCTTAAGAAACGAAAAAACCGGCGCGATGGCCGGTTCCTTCACCCCAACGGCCAGTGAACTTAATCGCTGCGTTCAGGGTTGAGTGGAATTTATTCTACTCAAATATGGACCACAGTCAATGACAGTACATCATCGTCTTCGAAGATCTAACCATGCGGGCGAGGCATGCCGTGGCCCCTACAATAACCAGGTAACCTGAATCGTAGGGGTCGGGCATGCCCGACTCGGGTGAGCACGGGGCTCAGTACGGGCGAGGCAAGCCTTCGCCCCTACGAAAACCCGATCTACCGGTCTTTCAGCGCCAGCCAGGTGAGCAGGTGCAGGCTGGAGGAGTAGTAATCTTCGCTGCTGTTAAGCTGGTCGTTGAGATAGCCGGTATCATCCAGCGTCAAATCACGCACTGCCAGCAGGCCGCCGGCCATATTGTACGGCGCTTTTTCGTTGCTCATCACATCAATCCACGCCGGGGTTTGCAGGCGCTGGAAGCTCATCCAGAAATGCTGGAACGGCACCAGCTGCAGCGACTGCGGATCGTACCAGTGCAGATAGAGCGGAATGCGGATGGCATCGTAGCTGAAGCGCGGCGGCCAGGCGGTGGCCGGAGCCATGCTGCCGTCGGCGTTCAGCGCCACCCAGTCGAGCGGCAGGCCGCTGTCGCCGAAGCGCATCTCGGACAGCAGCTGCTGCCCGTCGCTGATGAGTTTGTTCCACACTTGCAGATGACTGCGCGCGGCAAAATCACGCCACGCCGGGAAGATAAAGTAGGACGGATTGAGGATCACATAGCTGGTCTTGTTAAAGCCCTGCGCCCCAGGCAGCATAATGGTGCGCCCGGCATAGACGATCACATTGCGTTTGATAATCTCTTTTTGCAGGCGGTCGGAGGCCTGTAAGTAGCCGTTATCGCCCCACTTATTGCCCGCCTTCAGCAGCGCCCAGGCGATCAGCACATCGCCATCGGAGGCGTTGTTGCGGTCGCTGACCGGGTCGCTGGCGTCGGGGATGTACTTCCAGTAGAACAGGCCGTTAGCCGGGTTGCTGAGGTTATTCTGCGTCCAGCGCCACAGGCTGTCGAAGCCGCTGCGGTCGTTGTACCAGACGGCCATCAGCATCGCGAAGCCCTGGCCCTCGGTGTGGCTGACGTTTTTGTTACCGGTGTCCTGAATGCGGCCATCGGCGGTCATAAAACGGGTTTTAAAGGTGCTCCAGCCGTCCGCTGCACCGGCCTGGGATACGCCCAGCGCCAGTGCCAGCAGCAGCACGCTGGCCCTGAATATGGCAATCATAGTCATCCTCATGCCTGATAGCGGAAGCGCAGCGAGCTGTCGCCCGTCTCTTCCACACTCAGCGATACGCTATCGCTGCCACCCTGCCCGCGCAGCCAGCGGGCATACAGCCCCACCAGCACCGCGCCGAGCGCCAGGCGCCACTGGCGATCGCTCATCACGCCGTCGCCCGGCGGCAGCGCCAGATGATCGATAACGATCGCGCTGTCGCTCGGTTGCAGATCGACAAAGCCCCAGTTGAACTGTGCCAGTACGCGGTTGATCTGCCTTTCCAGGTCCGCCACGGTTGCCACCTCGCCCAGCGGGTAGCGGCTGGCAAGGTTGTCACCCATCTGGCGCAGAAACGCCTGGCTCTCCTGCTCGCCCGCATTGTTCAACATGCCGTTAATCATCACGCTCAGCAGATCAAACCAGCCGGGCTGATACTGCTGCTGACGATAATATTGCAGGGTACGATCCTGTAACTGACTCATGCTTATTTGCCCCCCAGCATGTAGCGGAAGTAGAGTTGCGCGGTACTTTCGTTGTAGTCACCGAAGGTATCGTAGCCCACCTGGCCGCCGATGGTGACATCCTTGTTGATCTTGTAATCCGCACCCGCGTGCAGGTTGTACCCGATGCCGCTCTTGCTGCCGCCGCTGAAGTACGCTTCTTTGGCGTAGCCGGCGGTGACCGCATCTTCCAGCAGGGACTGATAGTCCGGGTTGTTCGGGAAGTAGGCGCTCTTATCCTGGGTATAAGACTGGTAACCGGCCGAGCCGCCCACTTTTACACTCAGGTCATCATAGGTCTGCGAGAAGTCCACCGGGAACGACACGCTGATGTAGTTCTGCGGGCTGAAGTAGCCGCCCTGACCATAGGTGAAGTTGCTGAGGTTCTTCGAGAAGTCCATCCAGCTGATATTGATACCGGTTTTCAGCTCGCGGTCACTGTAGTGGAACGGACGCACGTAGGCTCCCGCACTCCCCATCAGCGCGCTGTTGCTGGCAACGTTTTCGCCGATATAGCTGTAGCCGCCCCCGCCGAAGTAGAAGCCCGCATCGCCGTCGTCGTAGCTTAACAGCGCGTTACCGCCGTTTTTGGTCACCTGGCCCCAGCTCTTGCCGGAGTAGCTGTCTTTCACGCCCACGTAGGAGAGCAGGCTGTCGGTGACGGCGCGGCGCTCCCCGGTGAGGATCAGCGTCAGGTAATCCGTCAGCTTCGGCGCCCACTTCACGCCCCCCACCATGGTGCTGAGATCCTGCCCCAGCGGGGTGCTGCCGAGGTCGATTTTGTAGCTGTCACCACTTAATGCCAGGTTCAGCTCAACACCGTTGGCGGTCTGCGAATCGGACGCGCTGTCGCTGGCGGTATCAACGTTAACCTTACGCGAGGAGGCCGCAAGGTATTTCGCCAGCGTGCTGTTGTTATTCAACGTTTGCAGATTGCTCTGGCCGCCGTTGGTGAACGGGTTGTAGTCCGCGCTGTCGATGCCGCTGAGGTTGGTCAGCGCGGCGCCGACGCCCGGGTTAGCGGCATCAAACACGGTTTTTTCCGCGGCGGTTAAGCCGCTGTAGTAAGCCTGCTCGTTCTTGATGTTCTGGATCAGGTTGCTGGTCGCCACGCTGGCCGCGCCGGTGCCGAGACGGCGGAAGGCGTCGCCGCTGGCGCTGCCCGCGCTGAGCGTCATTGGCGTCACGGTGAAGTCAAAGCGCGCATCGCCAAGCGGTGAGCTTGACCAGGTGAGCGGCGCTTTGGCTTCGGTCAGCTTGCTCAGGCCATTTTCGCCATCGCGACCGCGGATCTGGATCCCGCCCTGCACCCAGGTGCCGGTATCCTTTTGCAGTTCGTCCATCATGGTGTCGATCTGGTGCAGCGTCTGGCTCTGCTGGGTGGCGACCTGCGTGCCGCCGCCCACCACGCTAACGCCGTCGATATCACGGTAGTCGCGCGCATCCGGCGACTGCTGCCACGGCATGGTATTGCCATACACCGATGGCGATTTACGTACCGACAGCGTGGTGCGGTTGATAAACGGGTTGTCGGCCAGCGTCAGGCCACCAATGCCCGCGCTGCTGCCCACCGTGCTGCCGTCGAGGCCAATCATCTTGCCCTTGGCGGTGCGCAGGTAGCTTAGCGCCTGGTTGTGGTCGCCTTCTGCTTCCGCGACGCGCGCCAGTAACAGCAGGCGTTGCGGGGAAGGTTCGCCCTGCAGACCGCTGGCGAGCGCACGCGCTTTTGGCACGTCGTTCAGCGCCAGCGCGCTGTTGATCGCCCCTTCGCGCGCATCCTGGGTCGGCGTGTCGCGCGTCATCAGGTAGTCGTAGACCACCGCCGCTTCTTTGTTCATTTTTCCGGACTGATAGAGGCGCGCCATGGCGAACATCAGGTCGCTATTCTGCGGGTCTTTCTGCAATGCGCCGATCAGCTTGTCGTAGGCCGCCGCATACTGCTTACGCTCACGCAGGTCGTCGACTTCGTTGATCAGGCCGCCGTTGCGGATCCCCGCCAGCTGGGTGCTGGTGCTGCGCGCCTGCAGTTCCGGGTTGCTGAGGAAGGTTTGCGCCTCGGCATTCAGTCCGGCCTGGTTAAGCACCGCTACCTGGGCGGCGTAGTCGCCCGCGTTGCCCTGCACGCCGCGCTGCATATTGTTACGCACCACGGCTACCGCGCTGGTCATATCACCCGCCTGCGCCAGCCCTTTCGCCAGGTTACCGGCATCGGCCGGGTTCGCTGGCGGATTAACCGCCAGCGCCTTCAGGGTATTCGCCGCGGCGGCATTGGCACCCTGCGCCAGATACTGCTGGGCCACCGACATCTGCTGATTGAAATTAACGCGCTGGGCGAGGGTGCGCATCTCCGCATTCTGGCTGCGTGGCGGAATGCGCGACAGCAGGCTCTGCGCCTGCGCCCAGGCCCCGCTTTCGCTGGCAAACAGCGCCGCAGCGTAGACTTCGTTGCTGCTGGCGCCGTTGCGGAAGGCGGGCTGCATCACGCCAGCGGCCGCCGCGCTATCGCCCTGCTGCTGGTAGATACGCGCCAGGTCGAGGCGCAGCCAGCCATCGTTCGGGAAGCGCTGCATGCCCTGATGCAGAATGCTGATGGCGCGCTGCGGATTGCCCGCCGCCAGCGCCTGTTTGGCATCACGACGCACGGGATCGCTGGTCGCCACCGGGCGCGGCGTCACCGCTTCGCGCACGCTGGCTGGCAGGGAGGCCAACAGCGTATTGGCTTCGGCGGTGTTGCCCTTCTGGCGCAGCACGTAGAACAGCCCCTCTTTCGCCGGGCGGTTATTGGCGTCGCTCGCCAGCACGTCGCGGTAGGTCTGTTCAGCCTGATCGAGCTGGTTATTGCGGCGCAGCACGTCGGCACGGAACAGCTTCGCCGCCACGCCTTTCTCGCCTGCGGCCTGGGTTAGCGGCGCGCTGAGGCTCAGCGCCTGAGCGCTGTCACCGGATTTCAGTGCCTGCTGGGCAGACGCCAGCTGGCCGTAAAAGCGCGCATCGGCGGCCTGCTGCTGGCGCTGCTGGCTGTCGCTGCCGCCCAGCTTAGCGGCGCGGTCGAGGTAGTCCGCCGCTTTCGCGTAGTCGCCGCTGCGCTGCGCTACATAACCGAGCCCGGCCAGCGCATCCGCATCTTCCGGGTTGGTTTGCAGCACCTGGTCGAAGGCGCTCTGCGCACCGGAGACATCACCGCTGTTGAGGGCGGTAAAGCCCTGGCCTTTCGCGGCACCGCCCACGTTCTTACGGTAATAGTCCAGCACCGTTTTATCCTGCGGATGGCGCTGCTGGTAGTTCTGATACAGCGGCGCATCCCCCGGCTGTGGACCGAGCCACAGCAGCCCCTGGCGCAGGGAGCGGTCAGCATCGGCGTTACCGTCGGCCAGGCTCTCCAGGGTTTGTAGCCCTTCGCGGCGCGTCGACTCCTGATACGTCAGCGCTTTGCCGAGCGCCAGCTTCGCGCCGGTATCCTGCGGATGCTGTGCCGCGAACTGGCGCAGGTTATCCACCGCCTGCGGCAGCAGCGCGCGGTCGCCAGCCATGGTCAGGTAGTATTCTGCCGCCACGCTGGCCGGCGGCTCATTACCGCTAAAGGTGTTGCGCCAGGTTTGCAGCGCGGCGGCGGTGTTGCCGCTGCGCGCCTGCTGGCGGGCCAGCGACAGCTGCGCGGCCGGAATGGTTTGCAGCTGGCGCGCGTTATCCAGCTCCACCAGGCGCGCGTCCTGCGGGGAGACCTGGCTTAAACGCGCGCGCCATTTGGCGGCAGCGGCGCCGTCGCCGCTCTGCTGCGACCACAGCGCCATCAGGTACAGCGCCTGGGTGTTATTGCCGTCAACCATCAGCACTTTGTTCAGCGCATCACGCGCCAGCTCGTCATGGGCTTTCTGGTGCCAGTAGTTGGCCTGGTCAAACAGCGCCTGAATCGCCGGGTTGCTCTCCGCCGCCATCAGCGGGCCGGCGAGCATCGACAGGGCAAAGCCGCCGGCGATCGCCCAGCGCTGGCGAATTCTGGCGGTAATCGGGGTGAGCCTGGTTTTCATCATTCTTTCTTCTCGCCAGAGGAACGGGGATCGCTTTTCGGGTGCAGACGACGCCATGAGTGGCGCTTCAGCAGCACATACACGCTCAGGCCAACCACGGTGGAACAGAACAGCGCCAGCAGGGCCAGCAGCACCGCATGCTGATTGGCATACCACACCACCATCCTGTACCACGGCATCTGCCCGCTCGGGAACATCGCGCCGACGCGGAAGCTGCGGATACCGTTCTCATCGGTGATGATGGCGGTATCGCCGCGGATCCCCGCGTTAATCCGTGCCGAGGTCATGTCGCCGTGCAGGCGCGACAGCTGGTTATCGTCAGTGGCGACGGTCATCACCACCAGGCGACTGCTGTTCCACGGCGAGCGATAGCTGACAAAACCGCGCCAGTCTTCGTTGGAGGAGAAGTAACGGTCGGCGTCCAGCGTCTGACGATACCAGTCGCCGGTCAGCCAGCCGCGCAGGTTATCCAGCGTGTTTGGCACTTTGACGCCGAGCGTGCGGTTGTTCACCTTATAAGGGGAAGCCGCCAGCATCTCGCGGTTAAAATGGGTTTGCGCCAGGGTGGAGACCGACAGCACGTCGCTGTTTTCCAGACGCCCGCGCAGCGAACCGCTGGCCGGAATACCAAACATCACGCTGTTATGGCTCAGCGCCACGCCGGTGGCATTACCCGAGCGGCCAGCCATATCCAGCAGGGTGCTGATCTCCGCATTGCTCGGCTGCTCTGGCAGCATTAGCACGGTCTGCGAGTAGTCGGCCAGGCGCGAGAACGGGAACGAGGCGCCGACGAAGTAAGAGAGGTTCGGCAGCAGCGTAAAGTGACGGGTATGGCTCAGATCGATAAACGAATCATCCTCAATCCGGCTCTTGATGTTGTTGTTGGTCAGCACGCTGCACGGCGCGCTGGCCTTCGGCTTGATGTTGAAATAGAGCTGCATCTGGTTGTCGCCGTAAATCAGGTACGGGTCCAGCTTCAGCGTGTATTTCTCCTGGCGCGCATCGCCGCCCAGACGGTGCCAGATGTTCTCCAGCAGGCCGACTTTATTGACGGTCAGGTTGCGCAGGAAGGTGCCGTTCAGCGTCACGTTGAGCAGCGAGTTATCTTCATCAATCCAGCTTTCCGACGGGAAGCGATAGTTGAGCTGCACCGGAATTGTGTCGCCGTCCCACAGGAACAGGTCCGGCGCGGCGCGGAAATTGACGCGCAGCGCATCATGCCAGATGCCGGTGGTGGTCAGGCTCTGGTCTTTGCGCAGCAGCTCGCTCAGGCGCACCGGGCGATCGGTGTTGATCCAGCGCGGCGCGTCGTATGGCTTGCTTAATGGCATAGTCTGGTTGGCGACGTTCAGCGCAGCGTCGTCGAGGTTGAGCGGCTGCAGCAGGCGCCAGCTGGCCTGACGCAGCTGGTCGTCATCTTTCCCGACCACCAGCAGCAGCTTGTACACCGGATTATCCGGGTTGTCGACGATCTGCACAGACGGGCCTGCGCTATCCGGTAAGGTCAGGCTGCCAATCTTCTCGCCGGGATGGCCGAACACCACGCCGTTTTTCTCCGGCAGCTGGCCGCGCAGCACCGGGAAGCTGATGCCGCGATAGTCGGCCTGAATCCCCATCCAGGAAGCGAGGATCGCCGCCGCGCTAACTTCACCCGGGGAAACGTTGTCGCCGAACACCATCGCCACTGTCGCCGGGCTCATGCGCAGCGGGTCGATAAACGGACGCGGGAAGTTGCGCAGGCTGGTACCGATATTCAGCTGCTGGCCTTCCAGCGCCAGCGAGGTTTTCGGCAGAATGGTGACCTGATACTGCTGGGCGCTGTCGCGCTCGCACAGCAGCCGATCGGCATCGTTAATTTTAAAGCTCAGGTTGTTGCTGGAGACCACCATCGCCGCCGGAATATCCAGCTGGTAATCTTCGCTGGCACGATCGGAAGCGCTAAGCGGCAGCGTACCCAGCGGCTGGCCGTTTAGCATCAGCTGCAGGGAAGTATTGCGCGCCGCCAGCGCCTGCGACACTTTCAGCGACAGGTTAAGACGGGCGTTGGTGACCACCTCATCCGTTGGCAGGGTGAAGACAATACCGGACTGCAGCTGACCGCCTGTCAGGGTGATACCCTGCTTCTGCCCCATCTGCGCCACGCTGACGGTGCTGGTCAGCGGCTGATTGAGCACCGCAACCGCAGCGGGAGGGGTTTCATCGCTTATGGCAGGCAGCGGCGGTAAACCGGCAGGCATCGCGCTGGTGCCCGGCGGCAGTGCCGCTTCATCACCGGCCGGTAAGTTCTCTTCGGCCGCAGCCGCAGGCCGATCGTTCTCCACCGCCGGGGCGGTCATGGTCGACATCTCCGGGCTGGTGCTCTGCGCTGGGGTTGCCGCGCCGACGTCCGCCGGCGGCGGGATATCGGACAGCGCGCTGCTGTCCTGCGTCACGCTGGTCGGGTCGGCCTGCACGCTGCTCAGGGTCAGCATGCTACTCAGGCAGAGTGCTCGCAGTAATAATGGCTTCATACTGCGCTATCCTCTTCCACGTGCGCCTGCTGTTTCTTTCTGGCGCGGCTGTCTTTCCAGCTCAGCCAGAACAGTTCAAATACGGTACGGATGATATTCAGCAGCGAGCGCAGCGGATTATCTTTCGGGCCTTCCGGCTGGATCCACGCATCGGCGCGCGCCAGCACCACGCGCACCAGTTCACGGCGGCGCGACAGCGGCATTTCGTGGAACTGCAGGCGGATAACGCCATCTTCTGCGCCAATGATCTGCACCGGAATGGAGATGGTGCCGGACTCCAGCATCACGTCAATCGCTTCGATTTCATCATTTTCATGGCGCTGGTCCGGGGCGCTTATCTGCGCGCCGCCCATCGACAGGTTGATGGTGCTGCTGCGCGACGAAATGCCGCTGGCGTAGTGGATCACCACCGGCAGGTGGACATCGATACGGATGGTTTTACGCACCTGCTTAGTTTCACGCGCCACGGCAATGGCCGCCATCAGGATGATCAGGCTGAAGGTCGCCCAGCCGACGTTGAGCGCAATCACGTACGGGTCAACGCCAAAATAGTTATGGCCGACGGCGCGAACCACGCCGCTCACCACGCCAATCAGCAGCAGCAGGGCGCAGATCACGTGCGGGCGCACGATGTTAAAGTCGAAGAAGCCGACATCCAGCAGGCCGCCCTTATCCGTCACGTTGAACTTGCCGTGCTTGGGCGAAATCATCGTCAGGAGGGTCGGGATCACCAGGTGGAACGCCATCACCGTTTCGTAAATCTCGCCCCAGAAGGTGGCGCGGAAGCGGCCATTCATCCGCGAGTTGACGTACAGCGACATCACCAGGTGCGGCAGCACGTAGGCGAAGATCAGGCTGGCGGACGAGTGAATGATATTCAGGTTAAACAGCAGGTAGGCCAGCGGCGCGGTCAGGAAGATGACGCGCGGCAGGCCGAACTGGAAGTGCAGCATGGCGTTGAGGTAGCACAGGCGCTGCTGCCACTTCAGACCGCGGCCAAACAGCGGATTATCCACGCGGAAGATCTGCGTCATACCGCGCGCCCAACGGGTACGCTGTACGATATGCAGACCCAGGCGTTCGGTCGCGAGGCCCGCCGCCAGCGGGATCGCCAGGAAGGCTGAGCCCCAGCCGAGGCGCTGCATCTTCAGCGCGGTGTGCGCATCTTCGGTCACGGTTTCCACCGCGAAGCCGCCAATCTCTTCCAGCGCTGAGCGACGGATCACGGCACAGGAGCCGCAGAAAAAGGTGGCGTTCCAGTTGTCGTTACCCTGCTGGACCGGGCCGTAGAACAGTGCGCCCTCGTTCGGGATTTCTCGCGCCGCTTTCAGGTTGCGCTCGAACGGGTCCGGCGAGTAGAAGTAGTGCGGGGTCTGCAACAGCGCCAGCTTCTTATCCTTCAGGAAGGCACCAACGGTGGCCTGCAGGAAGGTGCGGGTGGCGACGTGGTCGCAGTCAAATACGCAGATCAGCTCACCCTTGGTGATTTTCATCGCGTGGTTGAGGTTACCGGCTTTGGCGTGGCGGTTGTCATCACGGGTGATATAGCCGACGCCAACGTCTGCGGCGAAGCGGGCGAATTCGCTGCGCTTGCCATCGTCCAGCAGGTAGATCTTGATCTTGTCGCGCGGGTAGTCGATGCACTGCGCGGCCAGAACGGTGTCGCGCACCACGTCGAGGCTTTCGTTGTAGCTCGGTACGTAGACATCGACGGTCGGCCACAGGCTGACATCGTCCGGCAGCGGCTCAATGGTTCGCTTAAGCGGCCATGAAGTTTGCAGGTAGCCGAGGATTAAAATAAGCCAGACATAGAGCTCGGCAATAAATAAGCCGATGCCGAGGATCGCTTCCACCTCGGAATTAAAATGCAGCGTTTCGGTTGCGCGCCAAAAAATATAACGCGTCGACATCATTGCCGAGAGAACCACCATCACCAGCGAGACTTTTTTGCTCTTGCTAAAGCCCAATAAAAACACGATAGCAATAGAGATTAAGCCAAAGATATATTGCTTCTGGCTGTCCATTGGGGTGATAACGATGACCGCAGCGATGGGGAATAATATCAGCAGCAGCAGATAGAACAGGACTTTGTTCATAAGTCATCCTGAATACGTATAGTTATAATCGTGGCGCTGGCGCCACGCGTCTTCAGGCTTCCGTGCCCGGCGTTATACTCTTCATACTTCAAGCTGCATGTGCGTTGGCTGCTCTCGTTCACCCGAATCACTTACTTCAGTAAGCTCATCGGGATTCGCTCATTTGCCGCCTTCCTGCAACTCGAATTATTTTGGGTATAGGCCTAAAGTTAACGAGAGTTCAGCGGGGCGTGCATTTCGCCGTCACCGACTTTGATGTTAAGCAGCGCCGCAAGACGCTTGCCGACCAGCTCAATATCAAAGGCCGCGGCTGAGACCGGGCTAAAATCAAAAATCGACTGCTGGGAAGCGTTGGCCTCCGCCACGCTCTCATCGCGGTTGACCACGCCCAGCAGCCTGTCGCCAAGGCGCTGCTGCATAAAGGCGGTCACGTCGCGGCTGATATTGCGGCGGTTGTCGCTCTGGTTGAGCACAAAATAGTGACCGCTGCGATGGTTAAGCGCGCCGCCGATCATTTTTTCGTTCTCAATCTGCGGCAGCAGCGACAGAGAGGCGGTATCCGCCAGCATCACCACTAAATGCATATCGGCAAGTGCGGTCATAGCTTTAAGCGCCGGGCCTGGGCCTGGCGGGAAATCCGCGATAATCGCCAGGCCAGGATAGTTGAGGACGCTGTGCAGCCCGCGCGCGAGGAAGTTGGGGTCACGTGTCAGATTGTTTTCAAACTCAACGCGTTGCTCTTCGCTGACCTCCCCGTAAGGCAGGACAAAAATATTGCCGCCGGTGGTGAGGATCGACTGACTCCAGTCGGAAGATTCAGCTGATTTCGCCACAAAGCCACGTCCGTCGGCCAGCGGCACGCCAAAGTGCAGGCGCAGGGCGTTCTGCACGTCAAAATCGATAGCCAGCACCTTGCTGCCGCCGCGTGCGAGGGCATGAGCAAGGTTGGCCGCCATGGTGGTTTTACCCACACCGCCTTTAGGGGAGCAGACGCAAACTAACGGCATGAGGCAATTTTCTCCAGCAGGGGTTGTAACAACACATCCTTCGACAGCGCCTGAGGAGCAGGGGCCGCAGCCGGACTAAACAACTGTTTGAAGCTCGCGTTAACCGGGGCCGGAGCCGCCGTAACGGGCTGTGGGGCGGCCGCGGCCGCAACGGGCTGAGGCGCCTGAGCCACAGGGGCCGGGGCGCTTTGCACGACCGGTTTAACCGGCGTGCTGGCTGACAGCTGTTCGAGCAGGGAAGAGCCAGCCATGGCAGTCTGGCGGGCAAGCGGCATGGCGCGCAGCGGCGCAGCATCCGCTACCGGTGTCGCCGCAGCGACGGGCTGCGCTGTTGCGACTTCAGGCGATCCCGCCTGCAGCGAGGCGGAAATACTGTCGAGCAGCGAGGCGCCGATCTTATCGTTAGCCATTGGCGCGGCCGCAACATAAGCGTGGACCGGTAAATGTGGTGCCACCGCAGGCATTTCCGCTGGCGGGGGGCTAAAGGCAGCGGAATCGATCGGCTGCGGTGCCGCCAGATCGATACGCTGACGGTTATCCAGCACCGACCCTGCGCCCTCATTCAGCAACTGTTTGATTATCGCCCAGTTGGTGCTGTCAGAATTGATCGCCTGCTCAGACATGTCTTTGAATTCAATATGGTTTGTTTGCGTTTTTTCTTTAAAACGCTGCAGGTCATCATAACTTTTCATGAGAATGATCGCGCAAGGTGGATGTTTTCGCGGCAATATAACATATAAATTTTAAATCACTCAGACTAATCTCATATCACAGATAAGGGGATTTGAAAGAATAAATAACGTGAAATAAGTAAAATAATTAATTGCAGGGGTTATATATCAGCACAGTGATTATTTGCCTTAGGTGATTATTTCGCGTATTTCCTGACGACCATTTCATTTAAATGAAATACCTTCCCCATATTTACGCTTTCCCGATGCGACGTTTTCCTTTTAATTATTAAGGCTATCCCATAATCCTCTGCTACCCAAAGAAAATTTGACATAAGTCACTGCGAAAGCCCTGTCCAACCTCCTGTTTCTTCGACCTGCCCTGATTGGGCTTAGGGAGGATAGATTAGGATGGTTTTTTATACAGCATAGCAGCGCCAGAGAAATCATCCGTTTGGCTTAAGAATTTTGTGCGGTTGGGAAGAGAGGGCCGACCGGAAAAAAGGGTCGGCCCCTACAAACGTCTGTGCGGCAACGTAGGGGTCGACCTTTCGTTTTGGTCGACCCGCAGAATTGAAAGGCCGACCGGAATAGATGGTCGGCCTCTACAGGATTGCCGCAGTCAGGTCAGGCCGCCGGGTTCTCGTCCTGATCGACAGCGAAGCAGGCAACCTGCTGACCGCCGTAGGACTTCAGCTGCGGCTGAAGCTGCACGCAGGTGCCGAACTGGCGGCGGCAGCGGGCATTAAAGGCGCAGCCCGGTGGCGGGTTGAGCGGGCTTGGCAGCTCGCCGGTCAGCTTGATGCGCTCGCGGCGCTCGTCCGGGTTGAGGCGTGGGGTGGCCGACAGCAGCGCCTGGGTGTAAGGGTGGCGCGGATTGGCAAAAATCTCCTCTTTGCTGCCCTTCTCCACGCAGCGGCCCAGGTACATCACCATCACTTCATCGGCGATATGCTCAACCACCGACAGGTCGTGCGAGATAAACACGTACGACAGCCCCAGATCCTGCTGCAGGTCCATCATCAGGTTCAGCACCTGCGCACGCACCGACACGTCGAGCGCGGAAACCGGCTCGTCGGCAATCAGCACGTCCGGGTCGAGCATCAGGCCGCGTGCAATGGCGATACGCTGACGCTGGCCGCCGGAGAACATATGCGGATAGCGGTCGTAATGCTCGGTTTTCAGGCCAACCTTGGCCATCATCTCCAGGGTTTTCTCGCGGCGCTCCGCTTTGCTCAGGCTGGTGTTAATCAGCAGCGGCTCTTCAAGGATCTGGCTGACCTTTTTACGCGGGTTCAGAGAACCGTACGGGTTCTGGAAGACGATCTGGATTTTCTGACGGCGCAGCTTCTGCGCTTCCGGGTCGTGCTTCAGCAGGTCCTGCCCCTGATAGAACAGCTGCCCCTCGGTCGGGGTTTCGATCATCGTCAGCAGGCGGCCCAGCGTGGACTTGCCGCAGCCGGACTCGCCGACCACCGCCAGGGTTTTGCCGCGCTCAAGATCGAACGACACGCCGTCCAGCGCTTTGACCAGTCGCTCCTGGCCAAACAGCCCCTTTTTCACCGGGTAGTGTTTTTTCAGGTCGATGGCCTGCATCAGCAGCGTGGCTTTATCGTGTTCAGGCTTCATAAGTGGGTCTCCCGGCATCATCCAGTGGGAAATGACATTTGGACTGACGCCCGGCAATATCATGCAGTGAAGGCTCTTCGCTGCGGCAGCGATCCTGCGCATACGGGCAGCGCGTGTTGAGCAGGCAGCCGTTCGGGCGGTCGTATTTGCCCGGCACCACACCCGGCAGCGACGCCAGACGCGCTTTATCCGCCGCAAACTCCGGCAGCGCACGCAGCAGCGCCTGAGTGTACGGATGGCGCGGCGCTTTAAAGATGTCCACCGCTTTACCGGTTTCCACCACCTGCCCGGCGTACATCACGATAATGTGCTGGGCAGCTTCCGCCACCAGCGCCAGATCGTGGGTAATCAGGATCAGCGCCATATTCTCCTGGCGCTGCAGATCGAGCAGCAGCTCGATGATCTGCGCCTGAATCGTCACGTCGAGCGCCGTGGTGGGCTCATCGGCGATCAGCAGCTTCGGCCGACAAGCGATCGCCATGGCGATCATCACGCGCTGACTCATCCCGCCGGAGAGCTGGTGCGGGTAAACGTCAAGGCGCGAAGCCGGGTCAGGGATACCGACCTGGTTTAGCAGGTCGATAGCGCGCTGGCGACGGGTGCGCTTGTTGCCACCCTGATGCACCTTTATCGCTTCCATAATCTGGAAGCCCACGGTGTAGCACGGGTTGAGGCTGGTCATCGGGTCCTGGAAAATCATCGCCACTTCCGAGCCCACCAGCTGGCGGCGCTCTTTTTCGGAGATGCGTTTCAGGTCGCGCTGGTTAAACACCAGGTTGTCGGCCATCACTTTGCCGGGGTAATCAATCAGCCCCATAATCGCCAGCGAGCTGACCGATTTACCGGAGCCGGATTCACCGACGATCCCGACAACCTGCCCCTGCTCTACCTGATAGCTGATGCGGTCGACGGCGCGGAACGGTGCTTTTTCGTCACCGAAATGCACCGAGAGTTTATCTACTGTTAAGAGTGCCATCTCGCTGCCTACTGTTTGAGTTTCGGGTCAAGAGCGTCGCGTAAGCCGTCGCCCATCAGGTTAAATGCCAGTACCGTCAGCAGAATGGCAACACCCGGGAAGGTGACCACCCACCAGGCACTTTGCGCGAACTGCAGCACGTCGGAGAGCATCGTGCCCCACTCCGGCGTTGGCGGCTGCGCACCCATACCCAGGAAACCCAGCGCGGCCATATCGAGGATCGCGTTGGAAAAACCGAGAGACGCCTGCACAATCAGCGGTGCCAGGCAGTTTGGTAAAATATTGACGAACATCTGACGCACCGCACCGGCGCCGGCCACGCGGGAAGCGGTGACGTAATCACGCGTCACTTCCACCAGCACCGCAGCACGGGTCAAACGGATGTAGTGCGGCAGGGCGACAAAGGTCAGCGCTATCGAGGCGTTAACAATCGACGGGCCGAAGATAGCCACCAGCACCAGCGCCAGCAGCAGGCTTGGCAGCGCCAGCATGATATCGACCAGGCGCATAATCGCCGCGTCGACCGCCCCGCCGACATAACCGGCAATCAGGCCGAAGATCACGCCGAAAATCAGCGACAGCACCACCACCAGGCAGCCGACCAGCAGCGACAGGCGCGCACCGTACATCAGACGCGACAGCACATCGCGGCCCACGTCATCAGTACCGAAGAGATATTGCCAGCTGCCGCCTTCCTGCCAGGCTGGCGGCTTCAGCAGCGCATCGCGGAACTGTTCGGCGGGCGCGTGCGGGGCCAGTACGTTGGCAAACACCGCGATAATGATCATCAGAACCACGTAAACCAGGCCGATCACCGCGCCTTTGTTACGCTTAAAGTAGTGCCAGAATTCCTGTATCGGGGTCATCGGCTTGGGTGCAGCGCTGACGCTGCCTGGATCCACAACAGACATGTTGGCCCCTTATTTCTTGTGACGGATGCGCGGGTTAACCACGCCGTAAAGCACGTCGACCAGCAGGTTGACGAAGATAATCAGCGTAGCCACCATCAGCACGCCACCCTGAACCACCGGGTAGTCACGGCGCTGTAGTGCGTCGATTAACCAGCGCCCCAGGCCCGGCCAGGAGAAGATGGTTTCCGTGAGGATGGCCCCGGCCAGCAGCGTGCCGACCTGAAGACCGATCACCGTGACCACCGGCAGCATGGCGTTGCGCAGTGCGTGAACCACGATCACCCGCATCGGCGTCAGCCCCTTGGCGCGCGCGGTGCGAATGTAGTCTTCGCCCAGCACTTCCAGCATCGCCGAGCGCGTCATACGCACGATCACCGCCAGCGGGATGGTGCCCAGCACGATGGCAGGCAGGATCATATGCATCACGGCGTCTTTAAAGTCGCCCGGTTCGCCCCAGAAAAGCGTGTCGATCAGCATAAAGCCGGTCAGCGGCATGCTGTCATCGAGGAACACCGTATCGCCCACACGCCCGGATACCGGGGTGAGGTTGAGCTGCACCGACACCAGCATGATCAGCATCATCCCCCACCAGAAGATAGGCATGGAGTAACCGGTCAGGGAGATGCCCACCGCGGTGTGGTCGAAGATCGAGCCGCGTTTTACCGCAGCCAGCACGCCCACCGGGATGCCGACGGCAACGGCAAACAGCATCGCGCAGATGCCCAGTTCCAGCGTGGCCTTAAAGCGCGGAACGAACTCGTCCCACACCGGCACGCGGCTTTTTAGTGACAGGCCCAAATCGCCATGCATGACACCGTTGATATAGGTGATGTACTGCTGCCAGAGTGGCTTATCCAGACCAAGCTGGGCCATCAGCTGTGCGTGACGTTCCGGGGAGATCCCGCGCTCGCCCACCATAATCATCACCGGGTCACCGGGGATCATATGAACAAACGCGAAGGTTAACAGGGTGATACCGATAAACGTCGGGATGACAAGTCCCAGACGTCGGAGTATGAACTGCAGCATAATCCGTGTTCTCTTTTATTTCCTGCAGCCGTAACCGACAGGATTATTATTGCTCACATCTTGCGAAATAAGGGCCAGGCATGCCTGGCCCCTACGCAATTTACGGGGAGTTGTAGCTCTCCAACCCGCCGTATTATTCCTGGATATCAACCTGCGCGAAGTAGTGACCGCCCAGTGGATCCACTTTGTAATCTTTCACTTTCTTACTCACTGGCTCATACACGGTAGAGTGGGCGATGATCAGCGCTGGAGCCTGATCGTGCATCACCACCTGAGCCTGCTTGTAGTACTCAATACGCTTGTTGTGATCGTCAGTGGCACGCGCCGGCTGGATCTGATCTTCAAACGGCTTATAGCACCAGCGTGAATAGTTAGAACCGTCTTTCGCTGCGGCACAGCTGAACAGGGTGGCGAAGAAGTTATCCGGGTCGCCATTGTCGCCGGTCCAGCCCATCATCACGGTCTGGTGTTCACCCGCTTTGGCACGCTTCAGGTACTCGCCCCACTCGTAGGTGACGATCTTGGCTTTCACGCCCACTTTCGCCCAGTCGCTCTGGATCATCTCGGCCATACGGCGCGCGTTCGGGTTATACGGGCGCTGTACCGGCATCGCCCACAGGTCGATGGAGAAACCATCCGCCATGCCCGCTTCTTTCAGCAGCGCTTTGGCTTTCTCCGGGTCATAGCCATAGTCCTGAATCGCGTCGTTGTAGCCCCACATTGTTGGTGGGATCAGGTTCTTCGCTTCCTGGCCTGCGCCCTGGTAGACCGCTTCGATAATCGCTTTCTTATTCACCGCCATGGTCAGTGCCTGACGCACTTTCAGGTTATCCAGCGGCTTTTTCTCAACGTTGAACGACAGGTAGCCAACGTTCAGGCCAGGCTGTTCCATCAGGTTGATATTTTTATCTTCTTTCATGCGCGCGATATCAGCCGGGTTCGGGTACGGCATCACCTGGCACTCGCCCTTCTGCATTTTGGCATAGCGCACGGAAGCATCTGGGGTGATGGAGAACACCAGACGATCAATCTTCGGCTTGGTGCCCCAGTAGTCAGTGTTCGCTTTGTACAGAATGCGTGAATCTTTCTGGTACTGCAGCAGCTGGAACGGACCGGTACCGACCGGGTTCAGGTCGAGTTTGTCCGGCGTGCCGGCTTTCAGCATGTTGTCAGCGTATTCGGCAGACAGGATAGACGCGAAGTCCATGCCGAGGTCAGCCAGGAACGGTGATTCCGGGCGCGTCAGCTCGAAACGCACGGTGTAATCGTCAACCTTAACGATTTTGCTAATCAGGTTAGGCATATCCATGCCTTCGAAATATTCGTAGCTGCCGCCGGAAACGCCGTGATATTTGTTGTTTTTATCCAACTGGCGTTCGAACGAGAACACCACATCATCCGCGTTGAAGTCACGCGTTGGCTTGAAATCTTTGGTGGTCTGCCACTTCACGCCTTTACGCAGGTGGAAGGTATAGGTTTTACCGTCTGCGCTGACATCCCATTTCTCTGCCAGGGCCGGGTGTAATTCAGTGGTACCGATGGTGAACTCAACCAGACGGTTGTAGATCTGACGCGAGCTGGCGTCATAAGTAGTGCCAGAGGTGAATAACTGTGGGTTAAAACCTTCAGGCGAACCTTCAGAACAATAAACCAGGGTTTTTGCCTGAACACCTGTGGCGATCAGCAGTGCAATGGCGCTGAGACCGACTTTCAGCATCCCGGATTTAGCCAGGGGATTACTCATGCTTTAGCTCCAATAAGTGATGTGATGTTGTGTGCTGTACGCCGACCGATAATTTTTGTGGGTGGTCTGTGCGTGGTGCCTTGCGGCTACAGTTAATCTGGCGGGGTTTGTGGGTTTCTGAAGCCGTGGACACTATCAGACAAATCCCCTTACCTTTTGTACTGAGGGTCCAATTTGTCAATAGTTTCAAGGAACGTCAATACAAGCGTCGGGTATTTACTCAGAGTGTGAGAAACAGCAAGCAAATATTAAAAAAACAATTCAATAACATTTGCAGTTTAAAAACGCACCACATCCATTCAACCTGGAATGAATCACTGCCTGACAGCCTGCATGACAGAACATCACGCCGAAAAAAAACTTGTAAAATAGTCCATAAAACGCTGCATTTTGCGTCATAAAAATGTCTATATGACGTACTTATAGGTAAAAATGCTGCAACGCAGGTATAAGAAACGATCAACAAGTCAGGAGCGGTCATAAGCGCAACGCGGCGCGAATTAAGTGAGCGATCGCAGGTGGGATAAGGAATTTATGCGGGTAATAAGGAATTTTTTTGGCAGGGAAAGTAGGCGGGTAAAAACGCGGGAGTAGCAGAATATTCGGCAATCCACCGCCTGTGGGTGTCGACCCTTTTTTTCCGGTCGGCCCGTGTCCAACGCAAGGTGACATGAACCGTAGGGCCGATCTTCTGTTTCGATCGGCCCGGTTAAAATGGCTGACCGGAAAAGAGGGTCAGCCACTACGGGGAAGAGGTTGCCCCGCGTTACGGTTTCGCACACCAGTTGTTGGCCTGCTTGATGCCGCCATCCGGCGAGGTGTAGCCCAGGCAGCCGAGAATGGTGTCGAACAGCTCAACGTGACGGTGGGTTTTACCCGCCTTCTGCTCGGCCTGCAGGCGCTCAAAGGCGCTTTTGTTATTCGGGTCTTCAAGATACTTATCCGACGCCCACACCATCATCGGCACGCGGAACTGCTCCGGTGGTGCCATGTTGCGCGGCGTGCCGTGCAGGTGCATGTTCTCGTCGATCGACTCGCCGTGGTCCGCAGCATAGAACACGATGGCTTTCTTATCGCGCAGCTGATCAAACACGCTGTCGAGCATGGTGTCGACATACAGAATCGAGTTGTCATAGGCGTTAATCAACATCTCTTTACTGCAGGTATCGTCCACGCCCATACATTCCGGCTGGTAGCGGGCGAAACTGCGCGGATAGCGCTGAGAATACAGGTAGTGCGAGCCTTTGGTGTGCAGGATAACCAGATGCTTGCCCTTAGGATGGTCATCAATCGAGGTTTTCAGCTCCGGGATCAGCAGCATATCGTCAACCGATTTACCCTGATTACGCTGCTCTGAACCGATCTGCTCGCGGAAGGCATAGCTATCCGCGTTAGTGTTGTTGTAGAACCACACTTCGCTCTGCATCGCGTACAGATCTGAGCTGAAGCCCAGCTCTTTCAGCACCGAGAAGACGTTCTGCTCTTTCAGCGTGCGCGCCGGGCCTTCCTCTGTCCCGCCTTCGCGCACGAACATGCAGCGCAGGGAGAGCTTAGTTGAGGTGTCACAGGATTCACCGCGGAATGCCACCAGGTTCTTCTCTTTCGACAGCTTCGGCGTGTTATCGCGACTGTAACCCAGCATTCCCATATGGTCCCAGCGCGTGGTTTCACCAATCACAAACACCACATAGGTATCGTCCAGTCCCGCCGGGGCGTTATAGGTAAACTTCTTTGCCGGGTCGAACAGGCCTTTGCTGTCCATCTCTTCGTCATAGCTGGTGTAGGCAAACAGCCCCAGCGCCGTCACCCAGTTAGACGGCAGATAGGAGTGTGCAACAACCCCGCCATAGCTAGGCAGGTCAACGTTGGTCTGCTTTTCATTGGCACTTTGCTGCTTGTCGAGGTAGCGGATAGGCCCCCAGACCAGCAGCAGGGAGAGTAACAGCGTCAGCAGCGGCTTTATGCGCTGCCCCGGGGTTTTCATCTGTGCCAGCAGCGTGCCGGGCAGGCGGTTACACCAGATCAGCACCAGCGGGATGATGCTGACCAGCACCATCCACAGGATAAAGTGGTAGCCCACCACTTCTTTAGACAGGTCGGTATCGGTGGTCATCACTGAGGCAATAATGCCGTAGCCGATCACCACGTTGAAGAAGGTCATATAGTAGCTGGCTGAAACGGAGATCACCGTCAGCAGACTGACGGTAATGCGCCAGAACCATTTTCCGCCCAGCGAGAGCAGGCGCAGCAGGAAGAAGGAGAGCAGGAATGCCGCCATCACTTCGGCCAGCATCGAGAACGCCTTGAGGGCGTCAAATTTCGCCAATAGGGGTTCGAAACGACGATAAAATACCGGGATATTCAGTAAAATCCCGATATACAAAGCCAGCAATAACGACAATTTCTGCTGGGTAAGCATTTTAATATAATTCATTCGACCTTAATCCTGGCTTTAACCAAACAATTACTAAACACGTTCTGAACGCTAATCAGACCCTGGCACTGCGTCAGAGTTCGACGACAAAGCCAATAATCCTTAATGCCGCCAATAACCAGAGAAGTCTGATGGTGGGTAAGGGGCGATCTCACAGAAGGGGCGTTAGTAAAACACACTTGCGGGGGGTTAGTCTGCGCAACGGCGATATTTTCGGCAATGTAGCGATAAAACGGTCACGTGGTTGTCTGGTAAAACAGCAAACGGGGCGAGAAAACTGCCCCGTTGCGGCAGCGATACCTGGCGGTATCGCTGCAAAAGTAAGGTGTTAGTCGTTGATAATATTCAGCGTGACGTCGATATTGCCGCGCGTGGCGTTAGAGTAAGGGCAGACGATATGTGCCGCATCCACCAGCTTCTGCGCTTCAGCGCTGTCCATGCCCGGCAGATGAATATTCAGCGTCGCTTCAATGCCAAAACCAGTCGGCAGCGGGCCAATACCCACTTCGCCTTCGATAAATGCCTCTTTCGGCATGGAGAACTTGTCACGGCCGGCAACAAACTTCATCGCGCCGAGGAAGCAGGCAGAGTAACCAGCGGCGAACAGCTGCTCCGGGTTGGTCACTTCACCGCCTGCCCCGCCCATCTCTTTCGGCACGCCCAGTTTAATATCCAGCACGCCGTCGGAGGAAGTGGCACGGCCATCACGACCACCGGTGGCTTTGGCTTTTGCGCGGTAGACAACTTTTTCTAAAGACATGGTAAGGCTCCTCAGTTGATTTGGTCGCGATTAAATCGCGTGCTATTTAAATGACTCTATAGGGTTAATGTTGCTTTTATCTTCGCCACGCGATCAGCCGTTAAGGTTATCGCGCAGCGTTTCCAGTTCGCCTTTCAACGCCTGTAATTTTTCGACTTCGCAGGCAGAGGCACAGTGTACCGACTCGGGTATATTCAGCGCCTTCTGGCGCAGCTGTTCACCCTGCTGCGTTAAGGTCACTACCACCTGACGCTCATCCTTGCGCGAGCGCTGACGGTGCAGCAGCCCCGCCGTTTCCAGCCGTTTCAGCAGCGGGGTTAAGGTTGCCGAATCGAGAAACAGGCGTTCGCCAATCTCAGAGACCGTGACATCATCCCGCTCCCACAGCACCATCATCACCAGATATTGCGGATAGGTGATCTCCAGTGGGGCCAGCAGCTGGCGGTAGAGCTTATGCAGCGCCAGGTTGGCAGAATAAAGTGCGAAGCACAGCTGCTGGTCGAGCAGCAGTGGCGCATCCTTCACTTTTTTGTCATCTTTATCTGTAGTCATGACAAACAATATAAATAGTGCGCTATATAATTGCAAGCGACTTTATGCCCGGGAGAAAATCATGCTGCAAACACTGGAAGAGCAGGCGCGTCGCTATGCCACCAAAGCCCATGCCGACGCGGGCCAGCGCCGCAAATATACCGATGAGCCCTATATTGTCCATCCGGCGGCGGTGGTTGAACTGGTGCGCAGCGTCTGTGACGACGAAGAGATGCTGGCCGCCGCATGGCTGCACGACACCGTTGAAGACACGCCGAACACCTTGAATGATATCCGCAACGACTTCGGCGAGCGGGTGGCTTCGCTGGTTGAGATGCTGACCAATCGCGGTGCCACTGCCGGGCAGAACCGGGCGGCGCGCAAACTCGCCCATTTCCGCCACACCCAACAGGCCAGCCCCGATGCACAAACTATCAAGCTGGCCGACATTATCGACAACACGCGTTCAATTGTTCATTTCGATCCGCATTTTGCCAGGGTCTACCTGATTGAGAAACGCGTGCAGATCCAGCTTCTTACCGCCGGAAACCGGACGCTGTGGCAGCAGGCAGAACAGGTTATCGAGCAGGGGATTAGTCAGCTCAGCCAGCCGCCGCATAACGTCCCGGAAAGCTGGTTTATTCAACAGGAAGCAAAATACCGCCTCAAAGAGTAACGCTGCGGCGCGCTGGTTTGTGACGCACTGACTTAGCTTTTTGTGTCGCAAATTTCAGTAAAGCATAAAAGGAGTAGTTTCCAAAAAAACGCTCCCTATAATTGCCGTCCCTTGTGACACCGGGAGGCATCATGTCTGCAGATTTACGAATAATTATAAATAAAACACTCTCTTTTATCGGCCTGGCAGCCTTTCTCAGCCTGATGATGGGCCTGATCTTTATCGACGTGGTGTGGATGAATAACGCCGTCCATGAGGCCTCTTTCACCGAGTGCGCTCAGGAGATCATGCTGGGACTGATGGCGCTGCTGTTTTTCTGGCGCGCCTGGCGTTCGCCAGCGGAGCGGTCGATGATGGTGCTGGCCGGTGGCTTTTTCTGCTGCATGCTGATCCGCGAGATGGATTTCCTGTTCGATGAGTGGCGCCACGGCAGCTGGTTCTGGTTTGCGCTGGCCGTTGCGTTGAGCTGTCTGGCTATCGCTCTGCGTAAACCCGCCATCCTCATCAGCGGTCTGGCAGCCTTTATGCGCCACCCGGCATGGAACATGATGACGGCAGGAATGATCACCATTCTGGTCTTTTCACGGCTGTTTGGCATGCACGAGCTTTGGCAGCATCTGATGCTGGATGGTTACAATCGGACGGTGAAGAACATGGCAGAAGAGGGCAGCGAACTGTTGGGCTATTCACTCTGTCTGTTCGCTACCTTCAGCTATTTATGGCAACGCGCCGGCCATGCTGTAGAGCAGGAAGATAGGTCTGCCTCAACCATCAGGCTTGCCCGGACATCTTCAGCTCAGTAGCCAGCGCATCGGGTTTGGGGCTCGCAACGTCGGCAAGCGGGGTTGCGGAGGTGATCTCTTCCTGTTTCTCCGGCAGTAAGAAAACATGTTCGATAAAGATTTCGTGGCACCGGTGGCGTGAGCCTTCTGCTTTTGTTTTACGCGCCTGGATGCGAACAATCGCCGTTTTTCGCAGGATGTAGGATATCTGGAAGGAGGCCCGCCGTTCCGTAATAGCAAACGCGGCGGAGATCTGCTTGCGGCCGACCCAGCTCTTCTGGCGGCAGCACCACAGGGCGATCAGGATATATAACGGCTTGTCGGCATATTCACTCAGTTCGTCAGGCACGCGCCCGCCGTCATGATTGCTTTGCCTGACAATTTTGCTGGTCCCGGGTTGTTTTTTTTCTGCACACACTGCGATTTTTTTCATCATATGCTCGCTATCCTTAGCCGGAAAACTATCCCCATCCCAGGACGAGATGGGGATAGTGTTAACAGGCAATTACCATGAGTAACTTAACCCTACGTTCGCCTGCCATGGGCGAGAGATATCATCGCCTTTGGTGTAGTTGAAGCTGGCGTAACCCCCGACATCCTTCATCAGTTTCACCTCGGCACCGGCCCCCACCTGAACCGCAGCGCCATCGATACTGTTGTTCATGCTTACGTTGTTCAGCTTCATCTCATTGCTGTCGGCAAATTCGTTGATGCCTGCCAGATGAAAGTAAGGCTTTACGTAACCCTGATTGATATCGAAGGTGTAACCCACATCAGCACCTATCTCGCCCTGCAGTGATTTGTAGTCGTCACCATTCACCACCATGCCGTTGTTCATGGTGTAGTGCACACCATCAAAGGTACGGCCGGTCGCTTTGATATAGGGTTCAGCGAAGTAGCCCCGATCGGTCCAGGTGTAACCCAACTTCATGCCCAGACCATAGCCGTTGCCGGAGAAGTCAGAACGTGAACGCTGGCCGTCGAGCATATGGGCGTCGCCGCTGTTGCTGAAGTGGTCAAACTGCGCGTGAGTATCAACAAAGATGCCATTATCGAAGTGACGCGACAGATAGAACTGCGCACCGTAGCTGTCCAGATCGCCGCTGCTGTTCATCACATTCATATCTGAACGTGCAGAAGAGAAGGCCAGACCGGCTAACCAGCTGCCACCATTCCTGGCATCAAACAGGTTATCCACACCCAACATCACACCGTTGGTGTTCAGCTTATATTTAGCCCCGGCATTGGTAGTGTTTTTGCTCTTGCCGCCGAAGTATGCAACCCACACGCCGCCCTCATCACCCGCGTGACGCGAAGCCGTCATATGCTGGGCCAGTGCATCCGTCTCCATACTGGCAACGTTGACCTGTGAGGCGGCCATGCTCAGCGCCGTGGCGGCGCTGTTGGACAAGTGACCGTTGTTTTTAAAGTACACGTTGTGTTCGTCATGAACGCTATCGTTGTACTGATCAACCGCCTCATACTGCCAGACACCCATCTCAGTGCGGCCATAGAAGTGTGCATCGCTGCCCTGGCCCACATAGTTGACAAAGCTGTGCGGGTTATAGCTGCTGGCGCCATTATTATCGCCACGATCAGCGATATAGCCCTCTTTGGCATATGGCTCAGCGCCGGAGTTAGCTATCGCCAGCTGATACAAGCCCTGTGCTGAACCTTTCACCTGCATGGAGCCGTAGGTGTATTCACCGCCCAGATTCAGCAACGGCTCAGCCACGGCTTTCCCGATGTTAACCCGTGAGGTCAGGTAGTGACCTTTGCCATCTTTATCCTGCGACAGGTTACCGTGCACCACCACGCGGGCGGCGCCGAGGTCTTCATAACGACCGCGATCGCCAAGGGTTGAGCCGTCGGTATCCACATTGATCATATTCAGGGTGGAAGCAGACAGATTCAGGTCATGCACATCACTCACGGCCGGATAATTACTGGCGGTGGCTGCGGCATTCCATACGGCACCGTTTTTCACGTTCAGATCCGGATTCCACGCGATCACATTAGTGCCACCCACAATAAAGTCCGGCTGGGATAGAGAAGTGTTGCCCGCGACGCGACCATTCAAAGTGCTGTGGTCGAGATTAACCGTTACGGGAGTCCAGGCGCCACCGGCGTTTGCCAGCAGAGTCTGGTTTGCGCTGCTCACGGCATTTTTATAGATTGCGCTGGCGGAAAGTGAGGCGAGGATATCGCTTTGTGCCAGCGGGACGGGGGCATCTGTCGCCGTCACATCCACCAGCTGCACGTCATAGCCACTCTGACCAGATGCGGTGATATCACCATTCACCACGCTGCTGTTGCCGATATTCAGGGTAGTGCCGTTGTGCTGACGGTCCAGCAGGTTGGTGTTATCCACTGCTGTGCCGTTAGCCACATAATCACCGGTTTTACTGTCGCGCACCACGGATACGGTGATAACCGGGCGGTAGCCATCATGGTTCAGCTGCACGCTGCCGTTCAGCGTCGAATTGTTCAGGTCAACGCGGTTAGCGTGGCCCGACATACTCAGCGCATTACCGGCATTGTTGACACCCCCGGTCAGGGTAGATTGGTTGCCGATCGAGACAAACAGGCCAGAACCGGCGATGGCGACTGCCGTTGAGCCTTTGTCGGCATAACGGCCATAATCGATGCCGTGATTGAGGGCCTCGCCATTATCATCCCTGCGCACCGCAGCAATGTTCTTCGCCACGATGTGCGCGTTATCCAACAGCACATTTGCGCTTTTTGCCACCTGATGAGTCAGCACGCCGCTGTTGAGCTTATGGCCCTCTTTATCAAACTGATAGTCAACGCTGCTGCTGTTGATGCTCAGGCCGGTGGCGGATGGACGTTCGCTATGCGCGTACTCATCATTGCCGCCCCCGCCGACATTACCGGCAGCACCAACGCGCACCGCGTCCTGGTCCAGCGTGTTATCGATAGTGGTATTTTTTACGATCAGCACGTCGCGCGCGCGCTGGCTAGCGCTGTTTTCCTGCAGGTTACCGTTAACGGCAACGGCGGCGGTGATATCGTTTTTCAGGCTAACGACTTTGGTGTAGATCGCCGCATTTTGCAGACCGAAGCTACCGCCGTTGGTGGTCACCGGTTTGATATAGACATCAGAGTTACGCTCCAGTACCAGGGTTTTGCTGACGGTCACAGGTATCTGATTGCCCGCAGTATCCAGCTTAACGCTACCGTCGGCGTTCTTTTGGTACTGGATAGCGCCTGATGCATCACGCTGATAGAGCGTAACGGTCTGGGTTTTTTGATAGCGCCCCTCGGCAGTGCCCATTTTCAGGCCGTCAACCACGCCAACGGGCACGGAATAACTCTCTTTACCCTGTGAGTGGGCCAGACGTTCGCCGTGAACGGCACGCTGGTCGTCTTCACCGATTGGAGAGTGAGCATCTCCGGCGAGGGATGGCGCATTGGCATCCATGTAGGCTTTGTAGCCGCTGCTATTCACCAGTGCGGCAAATCCGGGGGTGTTTGGGTTGATACCGACCCAGCGGGAGCCGGTCACGGCATCATTAACGACTGAGAGGTTGTCACCGCCAATAAATACCGACCCGCCGCCAGTATATTGTCCCGGGCCGTTATGACTGAGTGCCGTGGTGTCTTTTACTGCTGGCGTTGCGCCTGCAGTACCGCTAAAACCGACGAAAATGGCAACGGTTAATGTACTCAGCCTGAAGCTATTTTTTTTCATCACTGCAATTCCTTTTTTTATAAAAAATGATTAAACAACCGGCCTGCTGGCAGCTGTTTTCACTTATCCTTTTATTTCTAAAAAAGCCCTCCACACCAGAATAAGATTTATTCCAGCGAAAGGGTTTGAGCAACTTAAATTATCAAAAAAGATTAATGCGGACGCTTAATACCCTCTTTTAAATAGATAGAGTACTAGTGAGTCTGTTGATTGCAGCTAATAAGTGTAAAGTAAGAATAAATGATCATAAGGATCAATTTATTTTATTGATACACTAACACTTAACGACAGAAGCCCAGAGCGCTAAAAAACCTATCACCATGATTTTTAATCATAAAAAACCTTAAATGCTCATTATCAGCTGATTATAAATGCAACATAAATGCCGATTTAACAGCTATAAATGTCGCTATGAATTTTTTAATAGATGACCAGCCCATTATTTCCATGTTTAAAATAAATCGCCCGGTCTATCTGTAGCACATTTAATCAAAGGCAGTAAAAAGGCGTGCGGGAATATATTTTCAACCCTTCAAATAATTAAAATACTCCAGAAAAAAATCGCAATTCATCCAGCAAAGTTATTCTTTTTGAAAATTTCACAAAGAATTAATAAAAGGTTCATTCAGCTTCGCTAGCTTAGTTCACCTTTAGGGAACCAGGCACAGAAGCGGCATCACCACATGAACTCATTTGAAGCCCACCCTCACCCACTCTCGGCGCTGCAGCAGCAGGCGCTCGGCTGCGTCGCGGCGCTCTACCGCCCGCCGCAGCTGAATGCGGTTACGCCGCTGGACGCCACGCTGCGCTTTGGCCTGATCGCCGACCCGCAGTACGCCGACGTCGATGCCGACGTGCCGAAGAACCTCTATTACCGCCACGCGCTGCACAAGCTGCCGCAGGCGATAGATGCGCTGAACCAGCAGCCGCTCGATTTCGTCGTGACGCTCGGTGACCTGGTGGACCGCCACTGGTCCAGCTACCAGGCGATTCTGCCGCTGTATGAAACCCTGCTTCATCCGCATGCGATGGTGATTGGCAACCATGATGCGCGCGCGATCTCCGACCGCCTGAGCGGCGCGCATACGCCGCCCGCCGGGCTGCCGAAAAGCTACTATCAGTTCCGCCTCGCCGGGTTCCGCTTTATCGTCTTTGATGGCAATGACATCAGCCTGTACTGCAATCAGGGCAACGGCGACGAGCGGCATCAGGCCGAAGCGCAGCTCGCCGATCTGCTGGCGCGCAACCAGCCGCAGGCTAAACCGTGGAACGGCGCGGTGGGTGCGCAGCAGATGGCGTGGATTGAGCAGCAGCTGATTGCTGCTGAGCAGCATGCAGAAACGGTGGTGGTATTCGGCCACTATCCGCTGGCGCCACACAACAGCCATAACCTGTGGAACGGCGGCGAACTTGCCGCGCTGCTGTGCCGCTACCGGGTGCGCGCCTGCTTTAGCGGCCACGACCATCGCGGTGGCTATGCGCGCATCGGCAATACCGATTTTATCACCCTGAAAGGGATGCTCGACGGCGCCGATAGCGTGCCGTTCGCGGTGGTGGAGCTGCTGGATGGCGTGCTGCGGGTGAAAGGTTACGGCGGGGAAGTGAGCCGGATTCTGGCGGCGGATTCAATCACATCGGGTCAGACATCCTGACCCGATGTGGGGATTGCTACAAACGATCCTTAAAGAAGGCAGCCAGCTTAGCGAACGGGATCAGATCGGTACGATCGTAGAGATCGACATGCCCGGCATTCGGCACGATCACCAGCTCTTTCGGCTGGCCCGCCAGTTGGTAAGCCCGCTCACTGAACTCCTTCGAATGCGCCGCATCGCCGGTGATAAACAGCATCGGACGCGGAGAGATGGTTTCGATATCGTTGAGCGGATAGAAATTCATAAACTTCACGTTGCTGGTCAGCGTGGGATGCGTGGTCAGCAATGGGGAAGAACCTTTCGGGGTAAACTCCCCGCGCGGCGTACGGTAGAAATCATAAAACTCTTTTTCAATCGCGGACGAGTTTGCATCAATTTTATGCACGGTGCCGCTGGTGTATTTTGTTTCACCGCCGGCGAACTCCACGTCGCGCTGGGCGGCCGCTTCGGCGATAATTTTTTTACGCTGCTCCAGCGTTAGCGAGTGATTAAGCCCGCTGCGGTTCGCGGCACCCATATCGTACATGCTGACGGTGGCGATCGCTTTCATGCGCGGGTCGATCTTCGCGGCGCTGATCGCGAAGCTGCCGCTGCCGCAAATCCCCAGCACGCCAATACGCCGGCGGTCAACGAAGGAACGCGTGCCCAGATAGTCCACTGCCGCGCTGAAAGACTCGGCGTAGATATCCGGCGCCACTGCATTACGCGGCTGGCCGGCGCTCTCGCCCCAGAAAGAGACATCAATCGCCAGCGTGACAAATCCCTGCTCCGCCAGCTTCTGCGCATACAGGCTGGCGCTCTGCTCTTTCACCGCGCCCATCGGGTGGCCGACAATTATCGCCGCATGCTTATCATTCTGATCCATGCCTTTCGGCGTAAACAGATAGCCGGTGACGTCCATCTGATACTGATTTTTGAACGTGACTTTCTGCCGGGTGAGCTCTTTACTCTGATAAAAATTATCCGCGCCGCGCGACATATCGGCGGAGCTGGCGGCAAACGCGCTAATTAACAGCCCTAACAGCATGGCAAATCTTCTCATGGTCAGTCCTCAGTGGGGTTTAGTTATCTTTGCGCGAGGCCAGCAGGGCCAGCAGGGCTGCCGCCAGCAGCAGCAGCGCGCTAATCGTGAAGGTGCTGTGGTAGCCGCGGTGGTCAAAGGCCAGCCCGCCGACCGTGGAACCCAGCGCGATAGAGAGCTGCACCACGGCGACCATCAGCCCGCCACCCGCTTCCGCATCCTCGGGTAACGTGCGGGCGACCCAGGTCCACCACCCGGTCGGTGCGGCGGTAGCAACCAGCCCCCAGAACCCCAGCAGTGCGGCAACTGTCCACAGCTGATGGGCGAAGAGCATCAGCGCTATCGCGGTCGCGGCCATCAGCAGGGGAATGGCGATCAGCGTGGGATACAGTCCCAGGGTTAACAACCTGGCGATCGCCAGCGTTCCCACCAGCCCCATCACGCCGATAGCCAGCAGGATCAGCGACAGCGTGGAGACCTCAACTTTGGTGACGGTTTCAAGGAACGGGCGCAGGTAGGTAAACAGCGCGAACTGCCCCATAAAGAACAGGCCGCAGGCCGCTATCCCCAACGCCACTAGCGGGTTCGCCAGCAGGCGAAAAACGTTGCCGCTGCGCGCTGCGCGGCTGTCGGTGTGCATTGCCGGCAGCGTGAACCACTGCCAGATAAAGGCAATCAGCGCCACCGGCACCAGGCAGAGGAACGCGCCGCGCCAGCCGATCACCGCGCCCAGATAGCTGCCAAGCGGGGCGGCAATAACGGTAGCCAGCGCGTTGCCGCCGTTAAAAATCGCCAGCGCGCGCGGCACCTGCTGCGCGGGCACCAGGCGGATGGCGGTAGCGGCAGAGAGTGACCAGAAGCCGCCGATAGCCACGCCAATCAGCGCGCGGCCTGCCATATAGCCCGGATAGCTGGCCGCCAGCGCGATGGTCGCGCCGGAAATCGCCATCAGCGCGGTCATCGCCAGCAGGAGCGTTTTACGGTTGAGATTGCCCGCCAGCGCCGGGATCAGCAGGCTGGCCAGAAGGGCAAAAGCCCCGGAGATAGCAATACCCTGCCCTGCCAGCCCTTCACTGACGCCGAGGTCACGCGCTACCGGCGTCAGCAGGCTGACCGGCATAAATTCGGACGCCACCAGGGCAAACACGCACAGCGTCATCGCCAGTACCCCGCCCCAGTGGGCGGCAGCCTGCTGTGCCCTGCTATCGCTCATGGTCATCACACTGTTTCCTTATCATTGCGCCGCGCGTGGCTGCGCTAGCGCCAGTTTCTGGGTGAAAATTCTACACGCGTGAAGTATGCTGACTAGCTAATCAATACTTAATAGCTTAATAAGCTGAGCTAATTAATCAGGGCGAAACAGGGCGATGAAGCGTAACCTCAATGATTTAATCTCGTTCGTCAGCGTGGCGCGCGAGGGCAGCTTTACCCGCGCGGCTGCCCACCTTGGCGTCACGCAGTCGGCGCTGAGCCAGGCCATTTCCGGGCTGGAGAACCGCATGCAGATCCGCCTGCTGACGCGCACCACGCGCAGCGTCTCCCTGACCGCTGCCGGTGAACGACTGCTGCTGGCGATTGGCAACCGCTTTGACGAAATTGAAGCCGAGCTGGATATGCTGACCGAGCTGCGCGATAAGCCCGCCGGAACGGTGCGCATCACCTGCGGCCCCAACGTGCTGCACACCACGCTGCTGCCGAAGCTGACGCCCCTGCTGCTGGAATACCCTGATATCAAACTGGAATTTGATGCCAACCACGGCTTTCGCAACATCGTGACCGACCGTTATGACGCGGGCGTGCGGCTGGGGGATACCATCGATAAGGATATGATCGCCGTGCCGATTGGCCCGCAGTTGCGCATGGCAGCGGTGGCTGCGCCGCACTATTTTGCCCGCCACGCCCCGCCGCAGTCGCCGCAGGACTTGGTGCGCCATAACTGCATCAATATGCGCATGACCAGCTCGGGCGGCCTGTACGTCTGGGAGTTTGACGATGCAGAGGGACCGGTCAACGTGCGCGTGGAGGGCCAGCTGACGTTTAATACTTCAGCGCATATGGTCGACGCCGCGCTCGCCGGGCTGGGCATCGCCTTTCTGCCGGAGGAGGAGTTTGCGCCGCATATTGCCGAAGGCCGCTTAGTGCGCGTGCTGGAAGAGTGGTGCCACCCTTTTCCCGGCTATTACCTCTACTACCCCAGCAGAAAGCAGCCCTCCCCGGCCTTTAAGCTGGTGTTAGAGGCGCTGCGGGAGTAGCGGCATGCTGGTTTTGCCGGGAAAAAAAGTCGCCCCCGACAGCAAAGGCATTAACGGTAGGGGCTGGGCATGCCCAGCCCGGTTCAGGCATGCCTGAACCCAACTGAAGACTGTCAGCCTGGCTTACAGGTCGCGCTGACTGGCTGTTCGAGTTGCTAAACGAGCTTGGGAGAATGATTTGGCGGAGATCACCGGAGTGATAAAAACAATGTAGCCTCATGTTTTTATTGTGATTTTCATAAAGAAAAAATAATTTTATACACAAGCAATCTGGGTGAGAACATTCTTCTGAGTAAAATATTGAACTGTAGTGGTTAACAAAAACTGGCCACGGCTTTAAACTTTCGCGTTTAAAGACTCATTCTTTTTTTCGGCAAAGGTATTTACCTTTAATTACACCATCAAAAAAACGGCCTTTGGATTTTGCCGTTATGAAGTCATTATGAGTTTTTTCAGACACTTTAATGAACTGATAGGTCAATGAATCAACAAAAGCCACCTCCAGCACTTTTTCTAATGAAAAATAACTGATGGATGTGATTCTTGATGATATGACTGTCTGAAAGTGCATATTATTCCCTCGTTGTAAACCCTTAGTACACCCATAGATGTCTTTAACAGCTTAAATGGAGTCCTATTATTCACTCTGACCGCAAAGTCATGTGAGACACTGCGGCCACTATACCACTGGCGATTTTAGCCTGATCGGGCACAGAAAGACTTACTGTGAACGTTACTGATAACTGCTTATTCTGAAAAACATGCGCACCGGTTGACCTGTGAATCATGAATATTATTATCTCTCAGGCATATTAAAAACACTAAGGGAGGGCAGGTGTTGGGCTGGAAATTACTAATCGGCTTTCTTACTGTCGCCATCGTTGGTTTTGCACTATTTGGTTTCGCTCTTTCACTCCAGCAGTTGAAGTAAAACGACGACCATCCTCTGAGCTACCCTGCCTGAAACGTAAAAAACCCGCTCAGGGCGGGTTTTTATCACGTTCACTTATCTGCTCAGGCTGATGCCGTCATCGCTGTCGTAAGTGTTCATGTCATTATCAGCTATTACAGCGTGATAACGTTAGCAGCTGCCGGACCTTTGGCACCATTCTCAATCGAGAACTCAACCTTCTGCCCTTCGTCCAGCGTTTTGTAATCGTTACTCTGGATAGCTGAGAAATGTACGAATACATCTTTGCTGCCATCTGCTGGCGTAATGAAGCCGAAGCCTTTTTCAGAGTTAAACCATTTTACTAAACCAGTCATTTTATTAGACATAGATACTTCCTTAAATTTTAAATTTTCTAGAGCCACATAGGGTGGCAAACATGGCCTGCTTGCAGATGAGGACTTATTGGGCACTTAGGAGGAGGCTCATGCAGAAGAGTATCTAAGGATAACGCTTGAAATGAGGACTGCTTTACTAAAACTGCTTTCATAAGGTCTGTATGACAAACCGAGGAGGCATAGTGGACTCTTATGGGGAAATAATCAAGATTAGTTTTGTCAATGATTTGCGGGAAAAGCTTACAATTCAACGGAGGGAGTCATCTTAAAAGCCCTGCCCGTTGCAGCCAGGGCTTTTAAGGTACTACAGACTTCAGATTTAACATTAATGGACTTATTAGAGTGATACTACTATTAATACTGCTTTTAAATGTACCCGTTAACTACGGATAATACAGGGTGTTAATACGAAAAGAACTCCCTCTATTTATCTCGTTATACGCCTGTCTGCGCTTTTAAAATCCCAGCGTGACAACCCAAACAAGCACATCCCCCATCGCGACATAGACTCTTTGATGCGCTGCCCTTTGCCGGCATGGTTACAATAAATACACAAAACCACCCGCATGAACTCAAAAACAAGGCATTACATCGTCGCGCTAACACTACCATTTTGCGCACCAGCACAAACACTACAAGGCCTGAAAGCGAACTACATCCCAAACAACAAACTTCGTGGCCTGTAAAGCAAAATGGGTTTCAAAATACTTCTTACTATTCACTAAGTTACTAACAACTTTTATCGTGCTGTTTGGTATTAATTTACTCATTTAAGATTTGAGGTCAATACTGTTATTTAAAACATGTTTTTATTTACAGCGATAGTGACTGTGCTACCTCACGCTATTCATTGTAACAACCTGCTAGCGGGATGGTGCTGGTAGGTAAGAAAGCACCCCATATCATGACGATTCGACCAGAGAAAATGTTCCCCCCCCTACAGGAAAGATGACAACGGTAGGGGCTGGGCATGCCCAGCCCGGTTCAGGCATGCCTGAACCCTACGAAGGGCGGCTCACGGGGTTGTGCTTATTGCCCAATTCCTAAAGAGAGAGGTTTTGTGGCTGACTTTCCAGACGCCTTAAGTCTGAACTTGTAAGCGTAACTTACAGGCTGCTCTGGCTGGCTGTTCGATTGCTAGTTGAGCCTGGGAGTAGGATTTGGCGGAAGATCACAGGAGTCGAACCTGCCCGGGACCGCTGGCGGCCCCAACTGGATTTGAAGTCCAGCCGCCTCACCGGAGACGACGATCTTCCCTTTTGCAGAGGCGGCGAGTATATCACTGCCTTTGCCCCTGTGAAAACTACGGCTTTAGCCATCACACCTTATGTCCCTCCGCGACGGCGATCTGTCCTTTTTTGGCCTTCTTTCCTTGCTAATCCCCATTCATCATAGCGTTAATCCCCTTTAGCAGGAGTCCAGAAATGACTGATACCGTACTGTTAGTGATTGACGCGCAGCAATCCTTCTATCATCGTGGCTACAACGAGGCAGCAGAAACGCCAGCGTTTGAGCAGGCGCTAAGCACGCTGATTGCCGGCTGTCAGGCGAAAGGCATTCCGGTGGTGGATGTGTTCCATGTTGAAGACGAGGGCCCGTTCTCGTTGGATTCGGGCCTGGTGACGCGCCTGCCATTTATTACCCATGAAGCGACGGGCACCGTGCAGAAGCGCATCCATAACGCCCTGACCGACTCCGGCCTGATGACCTGGCTGGTGCAGAACCAGGTAAAGCACGTCATTATCAGCGGCCTGCGCACCGAGCAGTGCTGTGAAACCACGGCGCGCGTCGCCTCGGACTTCGGCTATCGCGTCACCTTCGTCACCGAAGCGACGCTGACTTTCCCCATTACCCATGACGGCATTACCCTGAGCATTGCAGATTTACGCCACCGCACCGAAAGCGTGCTGATCAACCGCTTTGCGCAAATCCGCACCGTTGAGGGCTGCCTGCAGGAGCTTGCATAACATGACTATCCCGGTGTGGTTTATCACCCTGCCCGGCGTGATGGCGCTGGATCTCACCGGCCCGGCGGAGACGCTGAAGCTGGCGCGAGATGCCTTTTCCCTGCGCTATATCGGCCCCGACGAAAGCGTGCTGATGTCGACCGATATGCTGGTCAGCCGTATTGAACCGCTGCCGGAGTCGCTGCCGGACGGCAGCCTGCTGGTGCTGCCCGGCGTTAGCGACTCAAAGGTGTGGTTTGATACGCCGCAGGCGATGGCGGTGCGCAACTGGCTGATGCGCATGCAGCCCGCGATCCACGCGCGTAAAATCACCCTGGTGTGCGTCTGTTCCGGGGCGCTGCTGGCGGCGAAAGCCGGGTTGATGAAAGGGGTGAGCTGCACCACGCATCACGAGGTGATCGAGCGGCTGAAAGCGGCAGAACCCGCTGCATTGGTGAAAGAAAACCGTATTTTCGTTGAAGATCGCGGCATCTGGACCAGCGCGGGCATTACCGCGGGCATCGATTTATGCCTGCATCTGATCGGTCATCTGTGCGGTTCGCAGGTGGCGCTGGATGTGGCGCGGGAAATGGTGGTCTATTTTCGTCGTTCGGGCGAGGATCCGCAGCTGTCACCGTGGCTGCGCCACCGCAACCATATCCACCCGGCGATCCACCGCGTGCAGGATCTGCTGACGCTGCAGCCGGAGCAGGAGTGGCCGCTGGAGGAGATTGCCGCCCGGGTCCACGTCAGCTCGCGCCACCTGACGCGCCTGTTCCGCCAGCATCTTGGCATTAGCGTGCGCGACTACCACGAGCAGCTGCGCCTGACGATTGCCCGGCAGCGGCTGCACAGCGGGGAAAACAGCGAACGCGCCGCCCTCTCCGCTGGCTTCTCCTCGTCACGCCAGTTACGCCGCGCGCTGCAGCGCTGGCAGGAGTGAAGTCACCCCCCGCGATTTCAATTTGCTGAATTACTGTGCTAGTGTTACCTGTAACATTGTCACAGTCTGTTTCAGATTAAGGATAAGGTTTGCCGATAAAAAACGATCAACAATTATACTGGCTGCACCTCGGGGCGGGGGCTTTTCACCGCGCACATCAGAGCTGGTATCTTAATCAACTTCACCAGCAGGGCGACCGCAGCTGGGCCCTCTGCCTCGCCAATATTCGCAACAGCAGCACTCAGCAAACCCTGCAACAGCTCTCCCGTCAGCAGGGGCGTTATACGCTGGAAATTATCTCACCGGATGGGGAAAAACAGTATCAGTCGATAGAGGCGATCGGCGAGGTGATTTTATGGGATAGCGAGCTGCAGTCGCTGGTTGCCCGCGGTGCCGATCCCCGCACCAGAATCATCTCTTTCACCGTTACCGAGGGCGGCTATTTCCTCAATGAGGACGGTCATCTTGACCTGACACACCCGGCGATTGCCGCCGATCTCGCGCAGCAGCAGGAGACCAGCACGCTGTATGGTGCGTTAGTCAAAATCCTGCAGCAGCGTATGGACGATAACAGCGGTGCCGTCACCCTGCTGAACTGCGATAACCTGCGCAATAACGGCGACAGCGTGGCGCGCGGACTGCGCGAATTCGTCGCCGCACAGGGTAATCAGCCGCTGCTGGCGTGGATTGAGCGCAATACCTCCGCGCCCAACGGCATGGTGGACCGCATTACGCCAAAATTTGATGAGGCGATCTTCACGCGGCTGGCACAGCAGGGTATTACTGACGACCGTGCGCCGCTCTCCTGCGAGTCCTTTAGCCAGTGGGTGCTGGAAGATAACTTTATTGCCGGGCGCCCCGCGCTGGAGCGTGCAGGGGTGGAGTTTGTCAGCTGCGTCACGCCGTATGAAGAGGCAAAAATCCGCGTGCTCAATGCCAGCCACAGCGGCATTGCCTGGGCAGGGGCGCTGTTGGGTAAACAGTACATTGATCAGAGCCTGCAGCCGGTTATCAGCCAGTGGATGCGCGATTATGTGCAGCAGGATGTCGCCGCCGCGCTGGGCGAGACTCAGGTCGATCTGGCGCTTTATTGTGATACCACGCTAAACCGCTTTAGCAATCAGTGGGTGCGCGATACGACCCAGCGCGTTTCGTCGGACAGCATCGCTAAACTGCAGCAGTTTATCGTGCCGACGCTGAAAGCCCGCTATCAGCAGCAGAGCTCGCCGCACGCCGCGCTGATCCTGCCGGCGCTGCTGTTCCGCTTTATGCAGCTGCGCCAGCGCGGCGAGCTGCCGTTTGAGTATCAGGATCGCGCCCTTGATGAGGTGCCGTTTGATGCGATCTTCGCCAGCGACGATCCGCTACAGGCATTTATCCAGGAGAAAACGCTGTTTGGTTCACTGGCCGCCATCCCACAGTTCGCGCAGGATATGCGCCGGGCGCTGGAGCGGGTCGACAGTGGCTTACAGCAGACACGAGGTCAGTCATGAAAAATCTGTTAATTGTTGCCGCCACCATTGCGCTGGCGCTGTTATCCATCATCTTTCTGTCGCCGTGGCCGGTCTGGCTCGGCACGCTGGCCGCGTGGGTGACGACCGGCTCGTTCTGCCTGCAGGTGATGCATATCGTCAAAAATAAAGACACCAGCGGCCTGTCGCTGGGGATGTGGGCGGCGCTGTTCTTCGGCGTCTCCTGCTGGACCTGGTACGGTCACCGTATGCACGATGTGCCGGTGATGGCCGCCAACGGCATTACCGCCCTGCTGGCGCTGACGGTGATCCTGCTCAAGCTGTGGCACGAGCGCCCGATGCCCAACCCTAACCGCCGCAGGCTGGTGCGCATGCCGGGGGTGATCCTCAACCCGCGTATCCGCCGCCTGCGCCCGTTAAAAGTGGCGCGCAGCGAGCGCAAAAAGGGTCAGCTCACCAAGTGACGCTGATCGATGCGCCGCAGGCTGATAGCCAGCAGCAGGCTACCGGCCAGGGTAACACCGAACACCAGCGGGATGTCGATCAGCGGGTGGTCGGTGTTATCGAGATGATGGGTGCGCATAAAGTGGATAAACAGCGCATGGAAGCCATAGATCGGTAGCGAGTTACGCGCAATCAGCGCAAAGAACGGATTGACGCGATGGTTCATGGTGTTTTTAAACAGCACCAGCAGGCTGACGGCGGCGATAAACACCGCCGGGCCGCAGTAGAGATACCAGGTATCGGCAAACGCGCCGTTAATCGCGAACTGCCGTTTAGTGCCGAAGGCAATCAGCGCCACGCAGGCGATAAAACTCCCCCCCGCCAGCCAGCTGACGCCGCGCTTTTGCGTGTCCATGGTGCCGATCGCCCGGCCAAGCAGCGCGTACAGCAGGTAATAAATCGTATCGCCATTGATATACAGATTGATCGGCAGCCAGTGGAAGCGGGCGATCGAGCTGTCAACGGTGTTCGGGTTCGCCAGCAGCGCCAGCACCAGCGTGGCGATAGCCAGATAGCGGGCGCTGACCGCTTTAACCTGAATCAGAGGGGAAAACAGGTAGATAGCGATGATCGCGAAGAAGAACCACAGGTGGTAGAACACCGGCTTCTGCAGCAGATGTTTCACCGACATCGCCTCATTGATCGGCGTCAGCAGCGTGACATAAACCAGCGCCACCGCGCTGTAAAACAGCAGGCACAGCACAATGCGCAGAAAGTGGCGCCGCTCGGCGCTGCGCTCGCCGAAGAACAGGTAGCCGGAGATCATAAAGAAGATCGGCACGCACACGCGCGACGCTGAGTTGAGCAGGTTGGAGAGGTCCCAGCTGTGTTCTCCTACCGACATCCCGGTGGTGACGTACCAGGTGGTGGTGTGGATCATAATCACCATCAGGCAGGCAACCGCGCGTAAATTATCTATCCAGCCAATCTTTTGCGACATTTCGTCCTCATTTCCCGGCAAAGTCTGCATCAATGCGAGATTGAGGGTAGCCAGGTGGCTGCGCTTCAACAACCCGGCCAAAGGAAAATTCAGAACAGGATGAACCGATTTATGGCGCAGCGGTGAAATATCCCTGAATGAATCCTTCTGTGCCTTTTGGTAATAGGCCCGGTCAAAGGGTATACTGGCGCCCACTTTTTATCACCACTCGTATCGCGTGCGAAATCATCATGCAAAAGTTTGATACCAAGACCTTTCAGGGCCTGATCCTGACCTTACAGGATTACTGGGCGCGCCAGGGCTGCACCATCATCCAGCCGCTGGATATGGAAGTGGGCGCGGGCACCTCCCATCCCATGACCTGCCTGCGTGCGCTCGGTCCCGAGCCGACGGCGGTTGCCTACGTGCAGCCTTCGCGCCGCCCGACCGATGGCCGCTACGGCGAAAACCCGAACCGCCTGCAGCACTACTACCAGTTCCAGGTGATCATCAAGCCATCGCCGGACAATATTCAGGAGCTGTACCTCGGTTCATTAAAAGAGCTGGGCATGGATCCGACCATTCACGATATCCGCTTCGTGGAAGACAACTGGGAAAACCCCACCCTGGGCGCCTGGGGTCTGGGCTGGGAAGTGTGGCTGAACGGCATGGAAGTGACGCAGTTCACCTACTTCCAGCAGGTTGGCGGCCTGGAGTGTAAGCCGGTAACCGGCGAGATCACTTACGGTCTGGAGCGCCTGGCGATGTATATCCAGGGCGTCGACAGCGTGTACGATCTGGTGTGGAGCGACGGTCCGCTGGGTAAAACCACCTACGGCGACGTGTTCCATCAGAACGAAGTAGAGCAGTCCACCTACAACTTCGAATACGCCGATGTCGACTTCCTGTTTACCTGCTTCGAGCAGTACGAGAAAGAGGCGCAAAGCCTGCTGGCGCTGGAAAAACCGCTGCCGCTGCCGGCCTACGAACGTATTCTGAAAGCTGCACACAGCTTTAACCTGCTGGATGCGCGTAAAGCGATCTCCGTCACCGAGCGCCAGCGCTATATTCTGCGCATCCGCACCCTGACGAAAGCCGTGGCTGAAGCCTACTATGCCTCCCGCGAGGCACTTGGCTTCCCGATGTGCAATAACAAGAAATAAGAGGCAGCCATGACTGATAAAACTTTTCTGGTGGAAATTGGCACCGAAGAACTGCCTCCGAAAGCGCTGCGCAGCCTTGCCGAGTCATTCGCTGCCAACGTCACCGCCGAGCTGGATGCTGCGGGCCTGGCCCACGGTGAAGTGAGCTGGTTCGCGGCTCCGCGCCGTCTGGCGCTGAAAGTCGCTAATCTGAGTGCCGCGCAGCCGGATCGTGAAGTCGAAAAACGTGGCCCGGCAATCCAGGCGGCATTCGACGCCAACGGCGTGGCTACCAAAGCGGCCGAAGGCTGGGCGCGCGGCTGCGGCATCACCGTTGACCAGGCCGAGCGTCTGAGCACCGATAAAGGCGAGTGGCTGATGTACCGCGCACAGGTGACGGGCGAAAGCGCCCAGGCTCTGCTGCCGGCGATGATTGCCACCTCCCTCGCTAAGCTGCCAATCCCGAAACTGATGCGCTGGGGTGCTTCCGAAGTGCAGTTCGTGCGCCCGGTCCACACCGTCACGCTGCTGCTGGGCGATGAGCTGATCCCGGCGAAAATCCTCGGTATCGACTCTGCCCGCACCATTCGCGGCCACCGCTTTATGGGTGAGCCGGAGTTCACCATCGATAACGCCGACCAGTATCCGCAGATCCTGGTCGAGCGCGGCAAGGTGCAGCCGGACTTCGAAGCGCGTAAAGCGATGATCAAAGCCGGTGCGGAACAAGCCGCCGCGCAGATTGGCGGCGTTGCCGACCTGAGCGAAAGCCTGCTGGAAGAGGTGACCTCGCTGGTTGAGTGGCCGGTCGTGCTGACGGCGAAGTTTGAAGAGAAGTTCCTCGCGGTTCCGGCGGAAGCGCTGGTCTACACCATGAAGGGCGACCAGAAGTACTTCCCGGTGTACGACAACGCGGGCAAGCTGCTGCCGAACTTTATCTTCGTCACCAACATCGAGTCGAAAGATCCGCAGCAGATTATCTCCGGTAACGAGAAAGTGGTGCGTCCGCGCCTCGCCGACGCCGAGTTCTTCTTCAACAGCGACCGTAAGCGCCGCCTGGAAGATAACCTGCCGCGTCTCGAGACCGTGCTGTTCCAGAAAGAGCTGGGTACCCTGCGCGATAAGACCGACCGCATTCAGGCGCTGGCGGGCTGGATCGCCGCTCAGATTGGCGCAGATGTGAATCACGCCACCCGTGCTGGCCTGCTCTCCAAGTGCGACCTGATGACCAATATGGTGTTTGAGTTCACCGACACTCAGGGCGTGATGGGCATGCACTACGCGCGTCACGACGGCGAAGCCGAAGACGTGGCGGTGGCGCTGAACGAGCAGTATCAGCCGCGCTTTGCCGGTGACGATCTGCCGTCTAACCCGGTAGCCTGTGCACTGGCGATTGCCGATAAGATGGATACTCTGGCGGGCATCTTCGGGATTGGTCAGCATCCGAAAGGCGATAAAGACCCGTTCGCACTGCGCCGCGCCGCGCTGGGCGTGCTGCGTATTATCGTTGAAAAGAACCTGCCTCTCGACCTGCAGACCCTGACGGAAGAAGCCGTGCGGCTGTACGGCAGCAAGCTGTCGAACGCCAAAGCGGTGGATGAAGTGATCGACTTTATGCTCGGTCGTTTCCGCACCTGGTATCAGGAAGAGGGCCACAGCGTGGATACTATCCAGGCCGTGCTGGCCCGTCGCCCGACCCGCCCTGCGGACTTCAATGCCCGCATGCGAGCGGTGTCTCACTTCCGCACGCTGGATGAGGCAGCCAGCCTGGCGGCCGCCAACAAGCGCGTCTCCAACATTCTGGCGAAGGCCACCGAGCCGCTGAACGACAGCGTGCAGGCATCGCTGCTGAAAGAGAATGAAGAGATTAAGCTGGCGACCTACGTCTCCGCGCTGAGCAGCAAACTGGCACCGTTCTTTGCCGAAGGCCGTTACCAGGATGCGCTGATCGAGCTGGCGCAGCTGCGTGAAGCGGTGGATAACTTCTTTGATAAGGTGATGGTGAATGCCGAAGAGAAAGAAGTGCGTATCAACCGTCTGACGCTGCTGGCGAAACTGCGCGAGCTGTTCCTGCAGGTGGCGGATATCTCGCTGCTGCAGTAACCTTTGCGGGCGGACCGGAAAAGAGGGTCCGCCCCTACAAAGATCACCACGTAGGGGGCGACCTTCTTTTTCGGTCGCCCCGTGTTGAGGGTTTGCACCGGCCGTAATGAAGACCTTCTTTTTCGGTCGCCCCGCGTTCCGTTCATCCCGTTTTACAATTCCTCCTTGCCCCTGGCGGCTCATTTCCCTACCCTGTGCGGTTTTTGCAAACCAGATAGACACTATGCAATCCTCTGGATTCGCTGCCAAAGCAGCTAACACCCCGCTGGAACCCTTCGAATTCACCCGCCGCGATGTCCAGCCTGGCGACGTGCTGATCGACATTCACTACTGCGGCGTCTGCCATTCTGACCTGCATATGGCGCGTAACGAGTGGGGCGTCAGCCAGTTCCCGCTGGTGCCGGGGCATGAGATCGTCGGGCGCGTCATCAGCACCGGCAGCGCGGTCAGCCACGTGAAAGCGGGCGATCTGGTCGGCGTCGGCGTGATGGTCGACTCCTGCGGCCACTGCTCGCAGTGCCACCGCGGTGAGGAGCAGTATTGCGAAGCAGGCTTTACCGCGACCTATAACGGCGAAGAGAAAATCATCGGCGGCAAAACCTTCGGTGGCTATGCCGATAACATCGTCGTCGACGGCAAATTCGTGGTCAGCGTGCCGGAAAACCTCGAGCTGAGCGCCGTGGCGCCGCTGCTGTGCGCGGGCGTGACCACCTGGTCGCCGCTGAAGCACTGGAACATCCAGCCGGGCCAGCGCGTTGGGGTGATCGGCCTGGGTGGCCTTGGCCATATGGCGGTTAAGCTGGCGCACGCGCTGGGTGCGGAAGTGGTGCTGTTTACCACCTCTCCCGCGAAGGGCGCAGATGCGCTGCGCCTTGGGGCGACGCAGGTGGTGGTTTCCAAAGACGCAGAGCAGATGGCGAGCGTGGCGAACAGCCTGGATATGATCCTCGACTGCGTGGCCGCCCCGCACGACCTCGACCCTTACCTCAATGCGCTGAGAACCAACGGCCATCTGGTGCTGGTCGGCATTCCTGACGCACCGCACAAATCGCCGAACGTCACCCCTGTGGTATTTAAGCGCCTGAGCATTTCCGGCACTTCAATCGGCAGCATCAAAGAGACGCAGGAGATGCTCGATTTTTGCGGCCAGCATAATATCGTGTCCGAGGTGGAAGTGATCCGTCTTGATCAGGTCGAGCAGGCGTTTGAGCGCATGCTGAAGGGCGATGTGAAGTACCGTTTTGTCATTGATATGAAAGCCGGGAAGTAAGCCTTAAAAACCAAAAACCCGCCTCGGGGCGGGTTTCTTCTGCTAGCCCAGCAGCTGTCTGCCAAGGCAAGGATTCGAATGTAATAACTTCATTAATTTCTGTGCACTGCCTGATGGCCTGGTGCGGTTTGCCTCCCAGCTTTTCACCGACGAAACGCTCACGCCTAATGCCTGGGCAAACTCACCTATCTGCATGCCGGTAATTTCCCGAACGCGCTTAGGCTCGGGGAGATTCACCTCGCTTTTCGCTACGGGTGCGGCCTGCATCATCACTTCACGCGTTAACACTATCTGCTCCAGACTGGACAGCAGCTCCGACATAGGATCTTTCAACTCCATAAGCACTCCTCAAAAACTCACATCACGTGAACAACCAGAGGGGGGAGAACCTGAGTCTCAGGTTCTGAATGCTGGCATACAACAGCCGCTGGGGAGCTTTTAAGGCAGCACAGGGAAATGCCAGAGACTTAAGTATGGGATCAATTCTGTGAAGCGGAGCCATATTTTATGCTTATTTTTCAAACTTGCTTAAAATCAGCTAACTGGGGTCACAACAATCAGAAGAATCGCGCTATCCGCTATCCATCAAAAGTGAATTGGACTATTCTTTACCCAGAATTTATCTGTCAGCCAATTCGGTAAGTACTTGTTAACAGGAGTTAATTTTTTATGACTACAGGAACATCACGCATCTGGACGCGTCTGCTGGTGCCATTTATGGCACTGTTTCTGGTGTTGCAGCTAACCGGCTGTGGCGACAAAGAAGCCGATCAGCGTAAAGCCTTCATCGATTTTCTGCAAAATACCGCAATGCGCAGCGGTGAACACCTGCCGAGCCTGAGTGAAGATCAGAAGCAGAAATTTGGCGCTTACGTCAGCGACTACGCGATTATTTACGGCTTCTCCCAGCAGGTGAATAAAGCGGTCGATTCCGGCCTGAAGCCGGTGGTGGACGAACTGTCTGCTATCCGTACTCCGCAAGATTACCTGACGCGCCGCGACTCGCTGCGCCAAGCGAGCGGTTCACTGGGCGTGCTGGCCCAGCAGATCCAGGCCGCGAAGACGCAGGCCGACAGCAGCAAGGGTGCCCTTAAGCAGCCGGAAGAGCTGAAGACGGTGTATGACAACGTCTATAACAAAGTGGTGACTCAGCCTGCTGCTTCGCTGGCCCCGCTGTTACCGGCGCTGCAGACGCTGAGCCAGGACGCGGTACAGACGGGTGATTTCCTGCAGCAGCAGGGGACTCGCGTCAGCTTCAACGGCTCGACGGTACAGTTCCCGACGCAGGAGCAGGCCACGCAGTACAACACGTTGATGAGCAACCTGAGCGCGAATGCTCAGGCGCTGCCGCAGGCACAAAGTGCATTGCAGGGTGGTTTCCAGTAAGTCATTCGTCAGGGCCGGAGATCTTCGGCCCTTTCTCTCTCTTTCACGCCAATAATTAATTTCCTGCCGTAATTTTATTACATCAGAGTCGACCGGCAGATTGATCGGCCAATGAAGTGTGATCTGGCGCGTTTTGCCTCAAAATATTTTGTGACTTGAATCACAAAAATGCTACAAAGCCACAACGTTAATTTGTGATTCATGTCACATCAATACGCTATAATTGATTAATTTTCAGGCTAAGTCCTTTTGCTACAGTGAATAAATGTGATCTTAGTCACTAAAAAACCCCATCTACCCCACCCTTCATAGTGATCTGTATCACACTTTAGCCCGCCGCTACGCAGCACCATATCCGCGTGATAAAGTCCGCCTGCATACAGTGATACTGACGGTTTAACCCGCTGTCACGTCTAAAACAAAAATCAACGCGCTCTCTTATTGTCAGCGCGTACCAATAAGGGGTGTTTGTTTATGTCCTCATCAGATATCAAGATCAAGGTTCAGAACTTTGGTCGCTTTCTGAGCAACATGGTAATGCCGAATATCGGGGCGTTTATCGCCTGGGGTATTATCACCGCGCTGTTTATTCCAACCGGATGGCTGCCAAACGAAACCATGGCGAAGCTGGTTGGTCCGATGATTACCTATCTGCTGCCGCTGCTGATCGGTTATACCGGTGGCCGCCTGGTTGGCGGCGATCGCGGTGGCGTGGTCGGTGCGATTACCACCATGGGTGTGATTGTCGGTGCCGACATGCCAATGTTCCTCGGCTCGATGATTGCCGGTCCACTGGGCGGCTGGGCAATTAAAACCTTCGACCGTCAGATTGATGGCAAGATCAAATCTGGCTTCGAGATGCTGGTGAACAACTTCTCTGCCGGTATCATTGGCATGCTGCTGGCCATCCTCGCTTTCCTGGCGATTGGTCCACTGGTTGAAGGTCTGTCGCATATTCTCGCCGCGGGCGTGAATCTGATGGTGCAGAACAACCTGCTGCCGCTGACCTCTATCTTCGTTGAGCCAGCTAAAATTCTGTTCCTGAATAACGCCATCAACCACGGTATCTTCTCGCCGCTGGGTATCCAGCAGGCCAGCGAAGCCGGTAAGTCGATCTTCTTCCTGATTGAAGCGAACCCAGGCCCGGGTATGGGCGTGCTGATGGCGTATATGTTCTTCGGCCGCGGCAATGCCAAACAGTCCGCCGGTGGCGCGGCAATCATCCACTTCTTCGGTGGTATCCACGAAATCTACTTCCCGTACGTGCTGATGAACCCGCGCCTGATTCTGGCGGTTATCCTCGGTGGTATGACCGGCGTGTTCACGCTGACTCTGCTGAACGGCGGCCTGGTGTCCCCGGCTTCTCCGGGCTCTATCCTGGCGGTGCTGGCAATGACGCCAAAAGGCGCCTACTTCGCGAACATCGCCGCGATTGTCGCTGCTTTTGCTGTCTCCTTCGTGGTCTCTGCCATCCTGCTGAAAACCAGCAAAGTGAAAGAAGATGACGATATTGAAGCCGCGGCTCGCCGTGTGCAGGAGATGAAAGCCCAGTCTAAAGGTCAGAGTGCGGCCGGCGTTGCCGCTGCTGATGGCCTGCACGGTGACCTGAGCCACGTGCGCAAAATCATCGTTGCCTGTGATGCCGGTATGGGCTCCAGCGCCATGGGTGCAGGCGTGCTGCGCAAGAAAGTGAACGATGCTGGTCTGACTGCGGTTTCCGTTACCAATATGGCGATTAACAGCCTGCCGGGCGACGTTGACCTGGTGATCACCCACCGCGACCTGACCGAACGTGCGATGCGCCAGGCCCCTCATGCCCAGCATATCTCGCTGACTAACTTCCTCGACAGCGGCCTGTATACCGACCTGACGGCACGCCTGGTGGAAGCCGGACGCAGCGCCGACCATCGTGAGAAAGTCAGCGCGACGCTGAACGACAGCTTCGATGATGGCCAGGACCACCTGTTCAAACTGAGCGCCAGCAACATCTTCCTCGGCAACGTTGCGACGGATAAAGAGCAGGCGATCCGCTTTGCCGGTGAGCAGCTGGTGAAAGGCGGCTACGTTGAGCCGGAATATGTGGAGGCGATGCTGGCGCGTGAAAAACTGACGCCAACCTACCTCGGCGAATCCATTGCCGTGCCGCACGGCACCGTGGAAGCGAAAGACCGCGTGCTGAAAACCGGCGTCGTGTTCTGTCAGTATCCGCAGGGCGTTCACTTCGGTGAAGAGCCGGAAGATATTGCCCGCCTGGTGATCGGTATTGCCGCGCGCAATAACGAACACATCCAGGTGATTACCAGCCTGACTAACGCGCTCGACGATGACAGCGTGATTGCCCGCCTGGCCAGCACCACCGACGTGCAGGAAGTTCTCGACCTGCTGTCAGGTAAAACCAGCGCCTGAGCCGGTTGAAGTTAATACCTCCCTGGGGGCTGGGCATGCCCGGCCCTTTTTTGCTTTGGGCATGCCCGACCTTTCCATTTTTGATACGGGAATAATTATGAAAGCATTACATTTTGGCGCCGGAAATATCGGCCGTGGCTTTATCGGTAAACTGCTGGCGGATGCCGGTATACAGCTCACCTTCGCGGATGTGAATCAGGTGGTACTGGATGCCCTCAACGCGCGCGGAGAATATCCGGTTCACGTCGTCGGTGAGCAGGCGCAGGTTGAGATCGTTAAAGGGGTAAACGCGGTTAACAGCACCAGCGATGACATTATCACGCTGGTCGCAGAGGTTGATATCGTTACCACGGCAGTTGGCCCACAGATCCTTGAGCGCATTGCCGCTGGCATTGCCAAAGGGCTGGCCAAACGCAGTGATAGCGCTAATTCCCGTCCGCTCAATATCATCGCCTGTGAAAATATGGTGCGCGGCACCACGCAGCTGAAAGGCCACGTGCTGAAGGCGCTGCCAGAGCAGTATCACGCCTGGGTTGAAGAGCATGTCGGCTTTGTTGACTCTGCCGTTGACCGCATCGTGCCGCCGTCAGAAGCAGGCAACAGCGACCCGCTGGAAGTCACCGTGGAGACCTTCAGCGAGTGGATTGTCGATAAGACCCAGTTCAAAGGCGCGCTGCCTGATATTCCCGGCATGGAGCTGACCGACAATCTGATGGCGTTCGTCGAACGTAAGCTGTTCACGCTGAACACTGGCCATGCCATTACCGCTTACCTTGGCCAGCTGGCCGGGCATAACACCATCCGCGAAGCGATTCTCGATGAGAAAGTGCGGAAAGTGGTGCAGGGCGCGATGGAAGAGAGCGGTGCCGTGCTGATTAAGCGCTATGGCTTTGACGCGGCAAAACACGCGGCGTACATCCAGAAAATCCTCGCTCGTTTCGAGAATCCCTACCTGAAAGATGATGTGGAACGCGTCGGCCGCCAGCCGCTGCGTAAACTGAGCGCGGGCGACCGTCTGATCAAGCCAACGCTCGGCACGCTGGAATATAACCTGCCGCACGATAATCTGGTGACCGGTATCGCCGCTGCTCTGCACTACCGCAGCGATCAGGACCCGCAGGCGCAGGAACTCGCCGGGTTGCTGGCGCAGCAGGATGTTGCCAGCGTGCTGGCGCAGATCTCTGGCCTGCCTGCCGACAGCGATGTCGTCAAGGCGGTAGTGAAGGCCTGGAACGCTATGGCATAATAGTGCAAGCGCTCCTCACGGACGAACAACCAGGGCACAGCACTGCTGTGCCCGCGCAGGCGTCCTTACGCCATATGAAAGATATGCAGGCACTCATGGAACAACCACAGGCTTTTGAAAATCGGGTGCTCGAACGCCTGAACGCCGGACGATCGGTAAGAAGTTTTCTGATCGCCGCCGTTGAACTGCTGGCTGAGGCCGTGAACATTCTGGTGGTGCAGGTGTTCCGTAAGGATGATTACGCCGTTAAGTATGCCGTAGAACCGCTGCTGCTCGGCGATGGCCCGCTGGGGGAACTCTCGGTGCGCCTGAAGCTGATTTATGGCCTCGGGATGATTAACCGCAACGAGTATGAAGACTGCGAGCTGCTGATGGCGCTGCGTGAAGAGCTGAATCATGACGGCAGCGAGTATCGCTTTACCGATGATGAAATTCTCGGGCCCTTTGGCGAGCTGCACTGCGTTAGCGCGCTGCCGCCGCGCCCTGATTTTGCCAGTGACGATAGCGAGCTGCGCGCCATGCAGCAGCAGCGTTATCAGCAGGTGGTGCGCTCGACGATGGTGCTGTCCCTGACGACGTTAATCTCAGTGATCAGTCTTAAGCAGGCTTTTAAAAAGTAACCCGCCCTTTCCCCCTTTGCCCCGCTTTCGTGTATCCTTTGCAGCAATGAATCAATTTAACGGTCAATCGCGATGAAAGAACAAGTTAAGGCAGAAATCAAAGAGCTCAGCGACAAGCTGGATGCCCTTAATCACAAAGAACCCGGGCTGCTGGCCTCTGGCGAGAGCGAAAAGCTCGGCGAACTGCTGAAAGAGAAAGACAAGCTGGAAGCGGAAATCGAACGTCTGCGCGGCGTGCGTGCGGAAAACCTGAGTAAAGAAGCTCAGCAGCTGCAGCAGCTGCCGTTCAGCCGTGAAATCACCAAGAAAGAGCAGGCTAACATGGGCGCGCTGAAGAAGAGCGTGCGCGGCCTGATCGTGGTTCACCCAACGACTGCCCTGGGTCGAGAAATGGGCCTGAAAGTCATGACTGGCTACGCTAAAACCCCATTCTAAGTGCCCAAAGCTGTACGGGGAGCAGATTGCTGCTGTTCCCCAGCCCTCTTGTACTCGTTCGTCTTACTCCCCCCTCCAGAATAAATATCGAAAAACATCAATAACGCGATAGTCGCGACTTTACTACTCGCTATTTTTTTATAAACAGAATTAAATATCGCAATTATCAAATGAGAAAAAACTAACTACCGACAAAATAAACACGACGATATAATAGCCTACTCAGGATTAAATTAAGATTCGTAAGGATGCTTGTTTCGACTCAGGTAAGCGTCTTCTGTTAAGGACAATACAGGTGAGTGGCCATATGAGACAAAGTACAATAACCATTGTGGTAAACGATCCCAATCGCTTTTTCCAGGAAGGATTGAAGCTCTCTCTCTCTGCGAAATTAGCCACCGCCGAAACACATGCTGAGTTTACCGATTGCATCTTTAATACGCGGGCAAAAATGGTTTTTCTTGCTGAAGATGCCTTGTCTATCGCCAATATCCACTATCTTAATCACCGCCTGCAAACACGCCCCTCCAGCGTGTTTATTATTCGTGATGGCGATGGTACGCAACAGGCAACATCAGAGACAATGAAGAGCGACATTACTAATTATGTGCCCATTTATCGTGACTGGTCCGTCGAAAGCATTCTTGCCGTGGTGAGCGAAAAGCTCGATCAACAACAAGATATCCGCAATATTTTCATCCCTACATGTTCTATACGCAGTGAAAATAATTTGACCAGAAGGGAAACCGAGATTCTGCGCTACCTGGCGCGAGGTATCAGTAACGGTGGCGTAGCGCGTTTTCTTCAAATTAGTGAGAAAACAGTGAGCGCTCATAAAAGAAATATTATGTCGAAGCTCAATATGATCCGCCCGGCTGAACTTAACTATTGGCTCATTCAGGAAGGGTGGTGTGAAGCCCGCTTTTCGAGTGAGCTAATGAGTAGCATTCAATAAGCGGATGCAATTCTTCTGTACAGCATGGGGTTATTTTCGCGCTGTAAATGATTCAAAACAGAGTTTTTTCATGATAACTATTCGCCGATTTTCATTCAGTAAAAACATAACCAGAATCACTCTATTATTAGCTTTTTTTCTTTCAGGCTGCCAGATTCTGCACCATCGTGATAAACCAGCCGCCTCTTCGGTGCCGGTAATACCCCCTATCCAGTCTGAAATATCGCAGAATCCAACTGCAATGAGTCAGAACAGGCCAGCTCCGCTGCACAATGAAAAATATGATGCGGAAAGTGAAAAGCTAAAGCAGTGCCAGTCTCAGCTTGACGCCCTTAAAACGATGAATCCCGATAAGTATAAGCGTTTGCATACCTCGTTTGATTACCTGATGAACGGGGCTGCGCAATATACCGGGATACGTCAGAACACCAATGTGGATACCCAGGATACGGTTGATGCACTGTATCGCTACCGGGCAAACTTGTTATGTTCTCAGATTGCGCAAGCGCTGCTGGATAGTCTGACCAGTAGGGGTGAGGCGCGTCCATGATCGGCAAACGCTTCGTTCCTTTCGCATTTTCTCGCATTGCACTGCTTATCTGCTGTTTGACCGCCGCTAGCCAGTATGCCTGTGCCGCAGAGGGTGAAGCCCCCGCCATCCTGCAATTTGCGCGAAAGTATCAGCAGCAACAGCAGCAGTTAAACCCACCGGTTTATCCCCCAAGGAACAAACCTCGGGTGGTTGAACATGTGGCAAAAAAACGCGCTGAGCAAGTCACCCTGCCTGTCGATAACCTTAAGTTAAAGCAGCTACAGCAGGAGCTAAAGTTAAAAGATCAGCAGCTTTCGGCGAAAAGCTCGACCATCAATCAGCTGCAGCAGAGTCGCGCTGAACTGCAAAAAACGATCGAAGCCGGACAGAAAAAATTAGCTCAGCAGGCCGCCAGCCAGGCGTTGCTGTCACTTAAAAATGCGGCATCGCTGTTACCCACGCCTGAAACCCTGGCAGAAAAACTGAGGCAGGCTAACCAGCAGCTGAACGTTGCACGCCAGAGTGAAAGCAGCTTGCAGAGCAAGCTTAAATTGTTAAACCTGGAACTGGTTGAACTGCGTAGTAAAGTCCGATCTCAGGCAGCGACAGCCGACCGGCAGAGGGAGAGCGGGCAAAAAAATGACGCCATGGCTCAGCAGATTGACGCACTCACGCAGTCACAGACGCACTCAAAAATCGATTTAGCACAGAGCCGCCAGCAGGTAGATCAGGCCAGAGCACAGCAGCAGAAGATTGAGCAACAGATGAAAATGTTGTCAGCTAAAATGGAGGCTGAGCGACAGAAGTTTGCCGCAGAGAAGCAGCAGCTGCTGGAGCAAGTTTCTGCTGGCCCTAACTCAGGCGAACAGCTAGCTGCCAGCCAGCTTCAGGTTAAATCTCTGCAAGCTCAGTTAGACAGCCTCAAGCTGACCTCAACCAAAAGTAGTGATGCCCGCATCGCGCCCCTGACGGCCGACAAGCAGGCCAGCGACGAAAAAGCCAAAGAACTACAGACGAAACTGGATGCAGCATTGGCCAACAAACCGGTAGCGATGGTTACTAACCCATTAGAAGTGACTAAAGAGCAGTTAAAACAAAAAGCGTCACGAGAAGCCTATGCCATTGGTATGTCTCTTGGAGCGGAGATCTTACAGATGCAGGCTGAAAATGCGATTAATGACTTACCAAAGGATCAGCATATTGTTTTAGGCGGGATCATTGATGCTTTTCAGAACCAGGCAAAACTCTCTTCCGATGTATTACGTACAACGCTAACTGAACTTAACGGCCGATTAAAAAAGCAACGCGACAAAATCCATAACAACCTGGATATGGCAACGAAAAGCTACCTGGCTAAGTTTACTAAACGGAAAGGCACCATCAAATCTGCGGCCGGTTTTTGGTACAATATAGATTACCCTGGTGATTCAGCCATTCCTAAAAATGCCACTCTTGATGTCGTGGTGAAAGAGAGCCTGACTAATGGTACCGTCATTACGGATATGGATGCCAGCGGGACGATGCTGACACAACCTGTCTCTGCATTCCCACCCGTTTTTCGTGAAGCGTTAATTAAACTCAGAAACCACGGCTCTGCCATATTGGTAGTACCGCCTGAGCTGGCCTATGGCAGTAAGGGCTATCCTCCCAAGATTCCGCCCAATGCGACCATGGTATATCAACTTCGCATTTCAGATATATATCCAGAAAATCAGAAAAAAAATGAAGTGAAAAACGGGAATGGATGATTAAAAATCATCAAGCATAAACGGTTTGGCAAAAAAAAACGCAACCTGTGCGGTTGCGCCATAAGAGCCTTAAGCCCTGAAAAGATCTGTCTTATCCCAAAATAAACTTTTACGGTTTTCTCTCTTCACTGAAGTGACAACCCCTTCCTGCTCCAGCTTTATAAGAACATGACGTGTGTTATAAATGCTTAGTTCGGAACGGTTAGCAATGTCTCTGGTGGTTGCGTAAACGGAGGAGGTTCCATCATGGCCATTCTCCTCAAAAAATGCTTTCAAAGCATGAATAACTTTATCTACTGCTGTTTTTCTTTGAGTGCTCATTATACCTCTCCTTTTCTCTATTCCGGCTCCTGCCGCATAATGAAAAATGATAAAAAACCTGCTTAACCGCAGGTGAACAATGATAGTACGAGCACAACCCAAACAAAACTTAATATCAATTATTAATGAATATTAAAATATATCACCTTTAATAATTAATTTTGCAGTACAAATCACTAAATAGTCCAAAATACGCTGATTCATTAAAAGGAATAACTGACACAATTAATCTCAACTTAAAATTAATAATCAGACAAGAAAATATTTTTCAATCATAAGTAAAAACCCGGAAAAGTGAGTTTCATTGACATCTCAAACGGTTATCCGGATAATCACCACGCTAATGACGGATTATATTGATAAAACAATGGAATATTTTATTAATCAAAAGTTTCATTTTGATGGCATAAATGAAACGATCAAACCCATCGACCGCGACACGCCACTGATTAAACTCTCCAAACCCAGCAGCCGATTATTAGAGGAACTGTTAACTCAACCTGGCATCACTCTCTCCCGGGAAGAACTGTTACAAACCGTATGGGAAAATCATGGATTAACCCCCTCTACCAGCAATCTAAGCAACCATATTAGCTTCTTAAGAAAGGTATTCTCTCAGCTAGGCGAGCATGAAAGAACCATTATTACCGTGCCAAAGGAGGGGTTTAAAATTGAGGCAAACGTCACTTGTAAAGAATCAGAGCATACGCACGATATAAAAAACAATGAAGATAAAACCAAAATAAACCAACACAGCAAAACAGATAAATTATATTTATCAGTTTTTTTTATCATCGCTGTCTCGATCGTGGTGATTCTTTTGTTACTTCACTACTGCCGCCCGGCATCAATCAACGTAGAAAAATGCCAAATCAGAGAGATATCACATGAAAGTCATGAATTCAGAAAAAACAACATAAAAACGTTAAAAAGATTCATCAGGAAATACAGCATTGACTGCGAAAGCAGAGATAGCGTTATTTTTTATAAGTTTTCAAATACCAAAACCACTAATAACAAAGATCCGGATCTTACCTTTATATCTCAGTGCGAAGTAACAGCAAATGACACCCTTTCTCACTGCGAGAATTATTTTTCAATTTTACTAAAAAAACCATGAGAAATATTATGCTGGCCATCGGGTTTTCGGCCCTGGTTATCATCGGCCAGAGTATCTACTTCCTTTGTGCCAGACCTGATGATAATCGACATCCGCTGGTTTTGTCATGCCGGGCTGAGGTCCAGTTCGACATTCAACTGCCGGACTCAACGACCCTGATGAACGGCAGCCTGAGCCTGACAACGCTGGGTAGAGAGCGTTTGGCGCTGCAATATTCAGGGCAGCTAATCGCTAATCAACAGCACACCACGCTTAGCAGGACGCTGATAATGCACTATCGCTATTATCCAGAAAATCATGCCCTTGAGCTGGAATATATCCGTAGTCACGTCAGCGACGTGGATACCACGCCAGATGATGTCTTCTATCGTGCATTGCTAAAGAAAGATGCTTTTATCCTCACCCTGAAGCAAATTGCCAACAATGCGCGCCTTGTTTCACTGCCGGGCATCCCGCTGTACGTTTGCATCGACCAGTAAAAAGATAAAAAAAAGGGCTTACTCACCTGAGTGAATAAGCCCTGAATTCAGAGATAATTACTTCTTGGCGTATTTCGCTTCGAGCGTGGCGAACCAGGGCGCAACGAAGTCCTGAGAGGTTCCCCAGCCTGGGATAATTTTGTTCAGATTCGCCACGTTCACCGCACCGCCGCTTAGCTGTGACTGTGAAATAGCGGAAGCCTTAAACTGGTAGCTGGCCGGAGTCGCTTCCCCGCCAATTTTATTTGCCACCAGGCGCATGTTTGTCGCACCAATCAGCTTGCTGTCGACGGCCACCGTCTGCTTCCAGGGGCTGTTTTTCTCACTCATCAGCTGCAGATCCTGGTTGGATACGTCAATGCTGTAGAGTTTGATTTCGCTACGGCCATTCTCCTGCAGGGCTTTATAGGCACCCTGAGCGAAGGCGTCCCACGATCCCCAGATAGCGTCAATTTGTCCTTTCGGGTACTTCGCCAGGATCGCACCAATTTTGTTTGCCGTGTCGCCCTGCACATCTGACGATACGGCACCAATCGACTCCAGCTGATGAATGCCTGGGTTGGCTTTCAGCACTTTTTCATACACTACCTGGCGACGTTCCATTGCCGGGAAGCCCGCCACCCATAGCTTGACGATATTCGCTTTGCCATTAGTGTCTTTCAGCAGCTGGTCGAGGGAGAGCTGCGCCAGTGACGCATCATCCTGCGCGGTAACCGTTACGCCGTCGATCGGCTTATTCACCGGAGTATCAAACACCGAGACTTTAATCCCGGCGTCAGTAATGCGTTTCACCAGATCGGTGGAGTACGGGTCTTTACCGTGGGACAGAATAATGCCGTCATATTTCTGGCTGATAGCCTGGTTGACGAAATCCTGGAAGCGCGCATCGTCGCCGTTACTGAGGAAGGTGCTGACTTTAAAGCCCAGCTTGCGCCCTTCCTGAATCGCACCGGCCACAAACTGCGTGGTGTTATCGTCGGAGCCGAGGTTGCGGATCACCGCAATGCGTACCGGACCTTCATGGTTAGCGATAGCAGCGGGTACCGCCGTATCGGCGGCGAACGCGGGCAGTGCGCTGAGCAGGCTGATAGCCAGCAGTGAACCCGTGAATTTTTTCATTTATAGTAATCCCTGTCTGAGAGTCATGCGCCTTAACGGCGCTGCACGTAAGTGATCGCCAGCGCTACCGCCAGCACCAGGCCTTTAATAATGTCCATCGCGTAATAGGGTACGGAAAGCATCACCAGACCATTTTGTAATACACCGAGGATCACCGCCCCCAGCAGCGTACCGAGCGCGTTGGGCTTGCCTGCACCAGCCAGTGAAAGGCCGATCCACGCAGCAGCCACCGCATCCATCAGATAACCGCCACCGGCGTTGACCTGCGAAGAGCCAATACGCGACGCCAGCAGAATACCGCCCAGCCCCGCCAGCAGTGACGAGATAACATAAGCCAGCACGCGATAGCGCGTGGTGCGAATGCCGGACAGGCGCGCCGCTTCCGGATTACCGCCAATCGCATACATGCGGCGGCCGTGTTTAGTCAGCGACAGCAGCAGCTGCGCCACCACCGTCACGGCGATCATGACAATCACAATAATCGGTACCTGACCCAGCAGCGAAAACACGGCCGGAATAGTGCCTTCCGCCATGTCACCGCTCGGCAGCACCATATTCTCGGTAATCGACCCACCAAAGCTGTAGGTCATTGCCACACCCTGTACCACAAACAGGCTGGCCAGCGTCGCCAGCATGTCGGGAATTTTCAGCACCACGATCATAAAGGCGTTAAACAGGCCGACCAGCGTACACAGCAGCAGGGTCAGGACGATGGCCTGGGTCGGGCCGAAGCCGTACCAGACGAACATCGAGATCACCAGCGAGTTGGCCAGCGAGGCCGTGGCGCCAACGGAAAGGTCGAAGCCGCCAATCGTCAGAGAAACAGACACCCCGATGGCGATAACCGTCACAATGGCGATCGAGCGCAGGATGTTGATGATATTGGTCGGTTCAAGGAAGCTGTCCGACGCCACGCCAAAGCCGGCGATCAGCGCTACCACGGTTAGCAACATTCCCCACTTATAGAGAAAATCGAACAGCTGGTGTCGTGCGGACGGTGCCGCCTTCAGGGAAAGTTCTTTGCTGCTCACGCAGGCGTTCCTCCGGTGGAGTAAAGTAAAAGTGTCTCTTCGTCGACCTCATCCGCCGCCATTTCAGCGACGATGCGCCCGTCCCACAGCACGCAGATACGGTCACACAGGCCAACCAGTTCGGAAAATTCGCCCGAGGCATAAATCACCCCTTTTCCCTGGCGCGCCAGCCCATCGATCAGGGTGAACAGATCGGTTTTGGCTTTGATATCCACGCCTTTGGTCGGTTCGTCAAAAATCAGCACATCGGCGTCATTGCGCAGCCACTTGCCGATCGCCACCTTCTGCTGATTGCCGCCTGACAGGCGGCGCAGCGTCTGCTTCGGCCCGGTGGTGCGCACCCCGAGTCGCGCGATCACCTCTTCCGCCCAGCGCCAGGCCTGACGGTGGCCGAACAAACTCCAGCGTGAGAAGCTGTTATCGGCGCTGATACTGAGGTTCATCACCACCGATTCATCAATGAAGATGCCCTCTTTGCGTCGCTCTTCCGGGATCAGCGCCATGCGATTCTCGACTGCCGCATGCGGGGAAGAGGGTTTCCACGCTTTACCGTGCAGCTCGCCGCGCTCAACCCGGCTGCGGCTGGCACCAAACAGCGCCTTGCACAGTTCGGTTTTACCCGCCCCGGCCAGCCCGGCGATGCCGAGGATTTCGCCTTTGCGCAGCGTCAGGCTGATATCCTTCAGCAGCTGTTCGTCGTGCAGCCCGCTGATATGCAGCAGCGTTTCATCACTGAATGGCGGGCGCTTGGGTGGGTAGATATCATCCAGCTGGTGACCGAGCATCTTCTCAACGATCTGCTCGCCGCTCAGCCCCTGCATCGGGCCGCTTTCAATCAGCTCACCGTCGCGCAGCACCGTCAGCCGGTCGCAAATCGCCTTCAGCTCATTGATACGGTGCGAGATAAATACCACGCCAATGCCCTGGCCTTGCAGCTGACGCACCACTGCGAACAGCTTTGCGCTTTCGTGCTGGTCCAGCGGGGCGGTGGGCTCGTCAAGGATCAGGAAGCGGCAGTGATGCGACAGCGCGCGCGCCAGCAGGATTTGCTGCTTTTCCGCCAGCGAGCACTGCTCCACTTTGCGCGTCACATCGATGCTGACATCCAGCCTTGCCAGCAGCGCCCGCGCCTGGCGGCGCATTTCGCCCCAGCGGTACAGCTGCCCACCTTCTGCCAGGCGATCCAACATGATGTTTTCCGCCACGCTCAGCCCGGCCACCAGCGCCACGTCGACTTCCTGCTGCACCAGGTGAATACCCAGCTGCCTGGCGTCGCGCGGGGTACGAATCGTCACCGGCTGCCCGTCCAGCAGGATTTCGCCGCTGTAGCGATCGTATGCGCCCGACAGCACCGCCATCAGCGTCGATTTCCCGGCGCCGTTAGCCCCCGTCAGCGCGTGGATGGAGTGCCCTTCCAGCGTGAGGTCCACGGATTTAAGCGCCGCAAAACCGCCAAAAGCGATGGAGATCTGGCGCATTTCAAGGCGATTTATCGCGGTCATAGGCGTGTTTTCTCTGGCTATAAATGTTGAGGCGTGCCGCATTTTTTATTGGATTGTCACGGCAGGCAACGAACGAAAGAGCATAAGCTAACACAAAATATTATTAGCCATCCAGATGTCCAGACACTACAGCGCTAAACGCTGGTGCATGAGTGCTAATTAGTGGAAATAATTGGAATGATTGCCAGTAACAGCGCAGTTATGCTGCCTGACATCGCTGACCTGTTGCGTCGCTGACGGTGGATGACTGCAGAGAAATGTTCGAAGGTGAAAAGCAGGCACAAAAAAACCGGAGAACGTAGCGCCGGTTTTTTTATACAGGGATATTTACAGGGGCGGACCTCTTTTTCGCTCCGCCCGTCAGGTCGACAACTCCTGAATATTACTTAGCCGCTTTGAAGTTCTCTGCAGCCACATCCCAGTTAACCACGTCCCAGAACGCCTTGATGTAGTCAGGGCGTTTGTTCTGGTACTTCAGGTAGTAGGCGTGTTCCCACACATCCAGACCAATGATTGGGGTGCCGGATGCGCCAGAAATCGCTTCGCCCATCAGCGGGCTATCCTGGTTAGCAGTAGAAACCACTGCCAGCTTATCGCCTTTCTTAACCAGCCACGCCCAGCCAGAACCGAAACGGGTGGTGGCCGCTTTTTCGAATTCCGCTTTGAACGCGTCAACGCTGCCGAAATCTTTCTCGATGGCTGCTTTCAGATCGCCGCCCAGAGTGGTACCGGTTTTCAGACCTTTCCAGAAGAAGCTGTGGTTAGCGTGGCCACCCGCGTTGTTACGCAGTGGGCCTTTTTTGTCGGCTGGCAGCTGGTCCAGTTTGGCAATCAGCTCTTCAACCGGCAGGTTAGCGAACTCGGTGCCTTCCAGCGCCGCGTTCGCGTTATTCACGTAGGCCTGGTGGTGTTTAGTGTGATGGATTTCCATCGTCTGCTTGTCAAAGTGTGGTTCCAGTGCATCGTATGCGTAAGGCAGGGATGGCAGTGTATAGCTCATATTCATCGTCTCCATTAATGGTAGTCGGCGCTGCAAGTCACTGTTCAGCACCACGTAAGCAGTGGGATCATTATAGTTAAATAAACCATTGGGAAAAGGGTTATCAATGCCCCGACGTTGGTAAGGGTATCGTTAACAGCAGGCGGGGCGGCGCAGTTATAGCTAATCGCGACCAGGTTACAACCAAATGATCTAACGGATTATTTCTCTAAACGTCCGGTAAAACTGCCTGTAAGGGCCAATCATCTTTTCCGATCGGCCCTCCGGGGCGGGCCTGCCCGACCCGCGATATCAATGCCCCAGTGCAGCCAGCGACTTATCCAGCGCGCCGACCAGCCAGTCGATATCGCTCTCCTGGAAAGCTAGCGGCGGGCGAAGTTTCAGTACGTTGCCATAAGGGCCGGCGACCGACGTCAGCACGCGGTTATCGCGCAGCATTTCGGTAATATCCAGCGCCAACTGCTTATCCGGCGTTTTGCTGGCTTTATCTTTTACCAGCTCAAAACCGATAAACAGACCCGCGCCGCGCACGTCACCGACGCACTCATACTTCTCTTTCAGCGTGGACAGCTCCGCCAGCAGCTTCGCGCCCACCACACGGCTGTGCTCCTGCAGCCCCTCTTCTTTAATCACGTTCAGCACCGCCTGCGCCGCAGCCATCGCTACCGGGTTGCCGCCAAAGGTGTTGAAGTACGGGATATCGTCGCTGAAAGCTGCCAGTACCTCGCTTTTCGCCAGCAGGCCGGAAACCGGAATGCCATTACCCATCGGCTTGCCGGTGGTGATCACATCCGGCACCACGTCATGGCGGGCAAAGCCCCAGAATGCCTCACCGGTGCGGGCAAAGCCGGGCTGCACCTCATCCGCAATAAAGATCCCACCGTTTTTATGCACCACGTCGATAGCCTGCCTGAGGAAGCCTTTCGGCCCTGGCAGCACGCCGTCAGAGGAGAAGATCGAATCGGCAAGGAAGCCGGCGAACTTAATGCCGTGGGCGGCCATGTCGTCAATCTGCTTCTGAATCTCAGCGGCAAACCAGGCGCCTAGATCAGGGGCATCAACGCGGTAGCGATCTGGCGGTAGTACCAGGCGCGTGGTCGCGGCCAGCGGCTGCCCGCTGCCCAATGCCGGGGAGACGCCGGAAGTGAGGTCGCTGGTGCCGTGATAGGACTCCTGAGTCACAATAATGCCACTGCCGCCGCTGTAAGCGCGCGCCACGCGGATCGCCAGGTCGTTGGCCTCGGACCCGGTGCACATGTACATGGCGCGGTCGATTTCCGCCGGGGCAGTAGCGAGCAGCTGTTCAGAGTAGTCGAGAATGGCTTCGTGCAGGTAGCGGGTGTGGGTGTTCAGCTGCTGCATCTGCTGATACACCGCATCAATTACCGCCGGATGGCAGTGCCCGATGCTGGCAACGTTGTTATACACGTCGAGATATTTATCCCCGGCGGCATCCCACAGATACTGGCCCTGACCGCGCACCAGATGCACCGGCTTACGGTAGAACAGGCGGTAAGACTCGCCCAGGACCCTGCTGCGTTTATCGGTCAGCTTGCGCACATCCGCGCTCAGGCCGTCGGCATGCTCGGCACGAAAGCTGTTGGTATCCATAATGGTTGAACGTGTAGCCATGATCACTCCCGTTGCAAAATTAAGGTTTGCCTGGCGCAGGCAGTCAGCGGTTTCTGCCTCTCATCATGGCAACTTTTTTGTAAAATGCAATCAAATACACAAATACAATAAAATACACATGCAGCGTGGCAAATTGTCGGTTAGGCTATGTCGCAGAGAGAAACCCAGGGAGTCAAAATTATGCTGCAGGAAACACGCCACCACCGCATCCGCGCCCTGCTCAGTACGCTGGGCCAGGTGAGCACTGAACGGATCGTTAAAGAGCTGGGGATTTCTCGCGAAACCGCCCGCCGCGACATTATCGAACTGGAAGCGCAGGGGCTGGCACGCCGCGTCCACGGTGGTCTGGTGGCGCTGGATGCCACGCCGGAGCCGCCGTTGACGGTGCGCAGTTCGGTGATGGCGAAAGAGAAGCGGGCGATTGCCAACGCCGCTGCCCAACTGCTGCAGCCCGGCCAGACGGTATTTCTGGATGCCGGCAGTACCACCACGATGTTGGCGGAGGAGCTGCGCTCGATGTCGGGCCTGACGATTATCACCAACAGCCTTAATGCCGCCCTGAAGCTGTGCGCGGCGGAAGAGCATGAGGCATTGAATAATCAGGTGATCCTGCTGGGTGGCAGCATGCTGGCCGGCGCGCAGGAGACGCGGGGGGAACTGACAGTCGGCGAGATTTATCGCTACCGTGCCGATGTGGCGCTGCTCTCCCCGGTGGCGCTGGATGCGAAGCAGGGGGCGAGCAGCTTCCATCCGCACGAGGCTGCCATCGCCCGCGCCATGACCCAGCAGGCCGGGCGGCTGATTCTGCTGGCCGATCGCAGCAAGCTCGGCCTCAGCAGCCGGATGAACTATGCCAGCATTGCGCAGATCGCCACGCTGGTCACCGACGGCGGCGCGGAGAGTCTCCCGGCGCTAAACGCGCTAAAAGCCGTGCTGCCGCAGGTGATTCTGGCTTAAAACAGTCTTTCCGGATGGGTATACACCGTCGCCCTGCCCGGTTTGCTGAAGCCCACCAGCGTCAGATTACAGCGCTGCGCCACTTCGACCGCCAGCTGCGTAGCGGCGGAGACGGCAAACAAGATCTCGACGCCGCACATTGCTGATTTCTGCACCATCTCATAGCTGGCGCGGCTGGAGACCAGCACCGCGCCGCCGGCCGCAGCCCACTCCGCCTGGCTGCGCTGCCCCAGCAGCTTATCCAGCGCCACGTGACGGCCAACGTCTTCACATCCGGCACTCAGCTGCCCATCAGGGGTAATCCATGCTGCGGCGTGGGTGCAGCCGGTCAGCTGGCCGACCGGCTGGAACGCTTTCAGCTGGCGCAGTGCGCCGTCCAGGCGCGCCAGTTCAAAACGCTGGGTAAACGGCAGCGGCTGAATCGGTTTGCCGATCTCGCTCAACTGCTCCACGCCACACACCCCGCAGCCGGTGCGCCCGGCCATCGCGCGGCGCTGCGCTTTCAGCGCCATAAAGCGGCGGCTGGAAAGCTCAACCTGCACCTCAATGCCGTTGCAGCCCGCGACAACATCGATGCCGTAAATATCAGCCGGGCCAGCAATGATCCCTTCCGACAAAGAGAAACCCACGGCGAAAGCTTCCAGGTCTTTTGGCGTGGCCATCATCACCACGTGCGAGATGCCGTTATACACCAGCGCCACCGGCACTTCCTCCGCCAGCCAGTCGGGCTCAGGCTGATCCAGCGCATCACGCTGCCACACCGTTACCTGACCGGCACCAATCGGCCCCGATGATTTAATTTCATTTTTGTGCTGTTGGTCATTCACTGCGCGTTTCTCGCCCCGTTCATCCACATTTTTATTGTGGTAATATTGTCAGTCTGTGCGCTAAAAAACATCAGCGCCCATTGTGAGCTTGTTAATTCAGTGCCGTAAAGGGTTTTGCACCCGGTCAAAACAGGAATGACACTATGAATGTCAGCAGAAGACGTTTCTTCAAAATCTGTGCGGGGGGCATGGCGGGAACCACCGCGGCTGCTCTGGGCTTTATGCCCGCTACCGCACTGGCGGAAACCCGCCAGTACAAGCTGCTGCGCGCGAGAGAGACGCGCAACACCTGCACCTACTGTTCCGTCGGCTGCGGGCTGTTGATGTACAGCATGGGTGACGGCGCGAAAAACGCCAGAGAGAATATTTTCCATATCGAAGGGGATCCGGACCATCCGGTAAGCCGCGGCGCGCTCTGCCCTAAAGGCGCGGGCCTGCTCGACTTTATTCACAGCGAAAGCCGCCTGAAAAGCCCGTCGTATCGTGCCCCAGGCTCCGACACATGGCAGCCCATCAGCTGGGACGAGGCACTGACCCGTATCGCCAGACTGATGAAGGCCGACCGTGACGCCAACTTTATTGCCAAAAATAACCAGGGCGTGACGGTTAACCGCTGGCTGAGCACCGGCATGCTGTGCGCCTCGGCGGCCAGCAATGAAACCGGCTATCTCACCCAGAAAATGACCCGTTCGCTCGGCATGCTTGCCGTCGACAACCAGGCGCGCGTTTGACACGGACCTACGGTAGCAAGTCTTGCTCCAACGTTCGGTCGCGGTGCGATGACCAATCACTGGGTCGACATCCGCAATGCGAATCTGATTGTGGTTATGGGTGGCAACGCCGCTGAAGCGCATCCGGTAGGATTCCGCTGGGCGATGGAAGCCAAAATCCATAACAACGCCAAACTGATTGTCATCGATCCGCGCTTCACGCGTACCGCATCGGTGGCTGACTTCTATACGCCAATCCGCTCCGGCACCGACATTACTTTCCTGTCGGGCGTACTGCGCTATCTGCTGGAAGAAGATCGCATTCAGCACCAATATGTCTCGGCTTACACCAATGCCAGCCTGATAGTGCGTGAAGATTACCGCTTCGACGACGGCCTGTTCAGCGGCTACGATCCGCAGACGCGCAGCTATGACAAAACCAGCTGGTACTACGAGCTGGACGAGCAGGGCTTCGCCAAACGCGACCCAACGCTGGCTCACCCGCGCTGCGTCTACAATCTGCTATTAAAACACGTCAGCCGCTACACGCCGGAAGTGGTTGAAAACATCTGCGGCACGCCAAAAGGCGACTTCCTGAAAGTGTGTGAAATGCTGGCTGAAACCAGTGCGCCAAACCTCACCACCTCCTTCCTGTATGCGCTAGGCTGGACCCAGCACTCGGTGGGGGCGCAGAACATCCGCACCATGGCGATGATCCAGCTGCTGCTCGGCAATATGGGGATGGCAGGCGGCGGCATTAACGCCCTGCGCGGCCACTCAAATATTCAGGGGCTGACCGACCTTGGCCTGCTCTCTCAGAGCCTGCCGGGCTATATGACGCTGCCGTCGGAGAAACAGGCAGATCTGCAAACTTACCTTACCGCCAACACGCCAAAACCGCTGCTGCCGGAGCAGGTGAACTACTGGGGCAACTATCCGAAGTTCTTCATCAGCATGATGAAAGCGTTTTACGGCGACAAAGCTCAGGCGGAAAACAGCTGGGGCTTCGACTGGCTGCCGAAGTGGGACAAAGGCTACGACGTGCTGCAGTATTTCGACATGATGCATCGCGGCGAAGTGAACGGCTATCTCTGCCAGGGCTTTAACCCGCTGGCCTCCTTCCCGAATAAGCAGAAGGTGGGCGAGTCGCTGGCGAAGCTGAAGTTCCTTGTCACTATCGACCCGCTCGATACCGAGACCTCCAACTTCTGGCAGAACCACGGCGAGTATAACGACGCCGATCCGTCGCAGATCCAGACCGAAGTGTTCCGCCTGCCTTCTACCTGCTTTGCGGAAGAGAACGGCTCGATCGTTAACTCTGCGCGCTGGCTGCAGTGGCACTGGAAGGGTGCCGATGGCCCGGGCGAAGCGCGCAACGATGGCGAAATTCTGGCCGGCATTTATCAGCGCCTGCGCCAGATGTATGCCGAAGAGGGTGGCGCACAGCCGGAACCGGTGCTGAATATGAGCTGGAACTATCTGACGCCGGATTCACCGGCCTCGGAAGAAGTTGCCATGGAGAGCAACGGGCGCGCGCTGGCCGATCTGCTCGACGATAAGGGCACGCTGCTGGTGAAAAAAGGGCAGCAGCTCGGCAGCTTTGCCCAGCTGCGCGCCGACGGCTCAACCTCCAGCGGCTGCTGGATCTTCGCCGGTAGCTGGACCGCAGACGGTAACCAGATGGCGCGGCGCGACAACAGCGATGCGCACGGCTTAGGCAATACGCCGGGCTGGAGCTGGGCCTGGCCGCTGAACCGCCGCATCCTGTATAACCGCGCCTCTGCCGACCCGATGGGCAATCCGTGGGACCCGAAACGCCAGCTTATCAAGTGGGACGGTGCGAAATGGGCCGGGGACGATATTCCTGACTACAGCACCGCGCCGCCGGGTAGCGATGTCGGGCCGTTCATCATGCAGCAGGAAGGCATGGGGCGCCTGTTCGCGCTGGATAAAATGGCCGAAGGCCCGTTCCCGGAACACTATGAGCCGTTTGAAACGCCGATTAGCACCAACCCGCTGCACCCGAAGGTGATCTCCAACCCGGCGGCACGCGTGTTCCCGGCTGACCTGAAAGCGATGGGTAACGCGGCGCAGTTCCCCTATGTCGGCACCACCTATCGCCTGACGGAGCACTTCCACTTCTGGACCAAGCACGCGCTGCTCAACGCCATTGCACAGCCGCAGCAGTTTGTCGAAATCGGCGAGCGGCTGGCGGGCCAGCTGGGCATTAAGCAGGGCGACACGGTGAAAGTCAGCTCCAGCCGTGGCTACATCAAAGCGGTGGCAGTGGTGACCAAACGCCTGCGCACGCTGGCGGTAGACGGTAAGGAGGTCGATACCATCGGCATTCCGATTCACTGGGGCTTTATGGGCGTGGCGAAGAAAGGCTTCCTCGCCAACAACCTGACGCCGTTCGTTGGCGATGCCAATACGCAAACGCCGGAGTTTAAGGCGTTCCTGGTTAACGTGGAGAAGGTGTAAACGATGGCTTATCAATCTCAGGACATCATCCGTCGCTCGGCCACCAACGCTGCGACCCCGGCTCCGCGCGCGCGCGACCACCAGCAGGAGGTGGCGAAGCTGATCGACGTCACCACCTGTATTGGCTGTAAAGCCTGCCAGGTGGCCTGCTCCGAGTGGAACGACATCCGTGATGAGGTCGGTCATAACGTCGGGGTGTACGATAACCCGGCGGATCTGACCGCCAAATCATGGACGGTGATGCGTTTTTCCGAAGTGGAAGAGCACGGCAAGCTGGAGTGGCTGATCCGCAAGGATGGCTGTATGCACTGCGCCGATCCGGGCTGCCTGAAGGCCTGCCCGTCGGAAGGGGCGATCATCCAGTACGCTAACGGCATCGTCGACTTCCAGTCTGAGCAGTGTATCGGCTGCGGTTACTGCATCGCTGGCTGCCCGTTCGACGTTCCGCGCCTGAACCCCGAGGACAATAAGGTGTACAAATGCACCCTGTGCGTCGATCGGGTGACCGTCGGTCAGGAACCTGCCTGCGTGAAAACCTGCCCGACCGGTGCCATTCACTTCGGCAGCAAAGAGGCGATGAAGGAGGTCGCCGCCGGGCGCGTCAGCGAGCTGAACAGCCGCGGTTACCGCAATGCCGGTCTGTACGATCCGCCAGGCGTGGGCGGTACGCACGTGATGTACGTGCTGCACCATGCCGACCGACCCACGCTGTATCACGGACTGCCGGATGCACCGGCGATCAGCCCGGCAGTGACCTTCTGGAAAGGAATATGGAAACCGCTGGCCGCGATTGGCTTCGCGGCCACCTTCGCCGCGTCAATATTTCACTATGTCGGCGTCGGTCCGAACCGGGTGGAAGATGAGGATGAAGAAGAGAAGGAGGAACGCCCATGAAGTCACGTCAACGCATTCAGCGCTACAGCGCGCCTGAGCGCATCAACCACTGGCTGGTGGCATTCTGCTTTATTCTCGCCGCCGTCAGCGGGCTGGGGTTTTTCTTTCCCTCTTTTAACTGGCTGCTGCAAATCCTCGGCACGCCGCAGCTGGCGCGCATCCTACATCCGTTCGTTGGCGTGGTGATGTTTGCCTGCTTCCTGCTGATGTTTTTCCGCTACTGGCGCCACAACCTGATTGACCGCGAAGACCTGGTCTGGGCAAAAAACATCCATAAAATTGCTTTAAACGAGGAGGTGGGAGATACCGGGCGCTATAATTTTGGTCAGAAGTGCGTATTCTGGGCTGCAATAATCAGTTTAATTCTGCTGCTGGCCAGCGGGATAGTGATCTGGCGGCCTTATCTTGCGGCGCTGTTTAGCATTCCGCTGATCCGCATTGCGCTGCTGGTGCACTCGGTCTCTGCGGTGGTGCTGATCGTGGTGATTATGGTGCATATCTACGCTGCCCTGTGGGTCAAAGGCACCATCACCGCGATGGTGGAGGGCTGGGTCACGCCCGCCTGGGCGAAAAAGCATCACCCGCGCTGGTATCGTAACCTGCGCCAGCAGCAGGCCAGTTCAAAACAACCGGAAAAAGGTCCCTGATGACAATTCGCATTATCCCCCAGGACCAGTTGGAGAAGAGCGATCCGATGACGGCAGCGACCATCCCGCCGTTACTTTTCCCCCGACTGAAGCAGTTATACAGCCGTCGCGCTGCCCGTTTGCGGCAGCTGGCGGAGAAAAACCCGCTGGGTGATTATTTGCGCTTTGCCGCGGTGATTGCCACCGCTCAGGAGATCGTGCTGTACGACCATCCGCTGGAGAGGGATCTGCGCACTCGTCTGGAAGAGAGCGCCCGCCTCGGCAAGCCACCGCTGGATATCAGCACGCTGCCGCGCGATCCCCACTGGCAGCGCCTGCTGCACTCGCTGATCGCCGAGCTTAAGCCGGAGATGAGCGGTCAGGCACTGTCGGTGCTGGAGAATCTGGAAAAGGCGTCATCCAGTGAACTTGAAGCGATGGCCAGCGCGCTGTTTGCCAACGATTTTGCCCAGGTGAGCAGCGACAAATCGCCGTTTATCTGGGCGGCCCTGTCGGTCTACTGGGCGCAGATGGCGGCACTGATCCCCGGCAAGGCGCGCGCCGAAGCGGGCGAGCAGCGCCAGTTCTGCCCGGTGTGTGCCAGCGTACCGGTCGCCAGCGTAGTGCATATGGGCAGCGGCAAAAGCGGCCTGCGCTATCTGCACTGCAACCTGTGTGAAAGCGAGTGGTACGTGGTGCGTGCCAAATGCAGCAACTGCGAACAGACGGGCGACCTGCACTACTGGTCGCTCGACAGCGAAGTGGCCGCGATTAAAGCGGAAAGCTGCGGCGACTGCGGAACCTACATGAAGATGCTGTATCAGGAAAAAGACCCGGCGGTGGAGCCGGTAGCCGATGACCTGGCTTCGCTTATCCTCGACGCGCGTATGGAGCAAGAGGGCTTTGCCCGCAGCAGTCTGAATCCATTTTTATTTCCCGGGGAGTAGCCATGAAGCTGATCGGCAATTACACCAGCCCGTTTGTGCGTAAAATTTCGGTGATGCTGCTGGAGAAAGGCATCACCTTCGAATTTATTAACGAGTCGCCGTGGCACGACAGCAGCCACGTCAAAGACTACACGCCGCTGGGTAAAGTCCCGGCGCTGATCGTCGATGAGCATGAAACCTGGTACAACTCGTCGATTATTGCTGCCTTTCTGGAACTTCAGCATCAGGCGCCCGCTTTTCTGCCGGTCGACCCGCGCGACCAGCTCGAAGTGCGCCTGCTGGAAACGCTGGCCGATGGCATCTGCGATGCCGGCCTGCTGATCGTGCGCGAGCTGCAAAAAGATCCGGCCCAGCAGTCGGAAAGCGAAATGCTGCGCCAGCGCGATAAGATCCGCCGCGGGCTGGACGCGCTGGAAGCCGCCGCCGCAGAGGGGAAGTGGCTGAACGGCCCGGACATCACGCTGGCCGATATCGCTACCGCCTGTACGCTCGGCTACCTCAACTTCCGCCGCGTGGCGCCAGACTGGTGCGTCAACCGCCCGCAGCTGGTGAAGCTGGCCGAAACGCTGTTCAAACGCGACAGCTTTGCCCGCACGGAGCCGCCAGCAAACTAGCCGATGAAAACATTGTTCAGTCAACTTCCCGCCATCGACAGCCTGTTACGCCAGCCGGCGTTTCAGGCACTCAGTGACAGATGGGGTCACCGTCAGCTGGTCGATCTGCTGCGCCAGCTGCAACAGCAGGCACGCGACGCGATCCAACAACATCAACAGCTCCCCGCCTGGTGCAGCGACTGGGCGCAGCATGCCGCACAGCAGCTGCAGCAGACGCACGCCAGCGGCCTGCAGCCGGTGCTGAATCTTAGCGGTACGCTCCTGCATACCAACCTCGGGCGCGCCCAGCTGGCAGAAGCGGCAGTGAGTGCCGTCTGCCGGGCGATGCGCTCTCCGGTCACGCTGGAGTACGCGCTGGATGAAGCGCAGCGCGGCCATCGCGATCGGGCAGTGGCCGACCTGCTGTGCCGCCTGACCGGGGCGGAAGACGCCTGCATTGTGAATAACAATGCGGCAGCGGTACTGCTGATACTGGCCGCGCTCGCCACAGATAAAGAGGTGGTGGTATCGCGCGGTGAGCTGGTGGAGATTGGTGGATCGTTTCGCATTCCCGATGTGATGACTCAGGCAGGCTGCACGCTGCATGAAGTCGGCACCACCAACCGCACCCATCTGAAAGACTACCGCCAGGCCGTCAGCGCAGAGAGCGCACTGCTGATGAAAGTGCACACCAGCAACTATCAGGTGCAGGGGTTCACCAAAGCGGTCAGCGAAGCCGAACTGGTGCCGCTGGGCAATGAGCTGGGCCTGCCGGTCATCAGCGATCTCGGCAGCGGCTCGCTGATCGACCTCGACGCCTATGGGCTGCCGCCCGAGCCGATGCCGCAGCAGCTGATTGCCGCGGGCGTCAGCCTGGTGAGCTTCTCCGGTGACAAGCTGCTGGGCGGCCCGCAGGCCGGAATTATCGTCGGGAAAAAAGCGCTGATTGCACGCCTGCAGCAGCACCCGCTGAAGCGCGCGTTGCGCGTGGATAAAATGACCCTGGCGGCGCTGGAAGCCACGCTGCAGCTCTACCTGCATCCCGAAACGCTGACGCGCGAGCTGCCGACGCTGCGGCTGCTGACGCGCACGGCGCAGGAGATTGCCGCCCAGGCCGCACGCCTGCTGCCCGCCGTGAACAGCGCGCTCGGGGCACATTTTGTCGTGGCGGCCGAGCCGTGCCATTCGCAGCCCGGCAGCGGTTCACTGCCGGTGGAGCGCCTGCCGAGCAGCGCGCTGACGCTGACCCCGCGCGACGGCAGCGGCAGCACTCTGCTGGCGCTGGCGGCGCGCTTACGTGCGGGCGAGGTACCGCTGATTGGGCGGATTTATCAGGGGCGCCTGTGGTTTGACCTGCGCGCGCTGGAAGATGAGGCGCTGTTTATCAGGATGGTATCCGCATGATTATTGCCACCGCTGGCCATGTCGATCATGGCAAGACGTCGCTGTTACAGGCGATTACCGGCATCAACGCCGATCGCCTGCCGGAAGAGAAAGTGCGCGGTATGACTATCGACCTCGGCTACGCCTACTGGCCGCAGCCCGACGGGCAGGTTATTGGCTTTATTGACGTACCGGGCCATGAAAAATTCCTCGCCAATATGCTGAGCGGCATTGGTGGTATCGATCGCGCCCTGCTGGTGGTCGCCGCCGACGATGGCGTGATGCCGCAAACCCGCGAGCATCTGGCTATTTTGCAGCTCAGCGGCCAGCCTGCGCTGACCGTCGCCATTACCAAGTGTGACAGCGTTGATGATGCCCGGCGCGCCGGGGTGGAGCAGCAGATCCGCCAGCTGACGCAGGAGCTTGGCTGGCAGCAGATTGATCTGTTCAGCACCAGCATTCACAGCCAGGCTGGGATAAGCGAACTCAGCGACCATCTGCGCCAGCTACCCGCACGCGCGCTGGAAACAGGCCGCCGCTTCCGCCTCGCCATCGACCGGGTTTTCAACGTTAAAGGCGCGGGCGTGGTGGTGACCGGCACCGCCCTCTGCGGCAGCGTCAGCGTCGGTGACGCGCTGTGGCTAAGCGGGATGAACAAAGCTGTGCGGGTGCGCGGGCTGCACGCTCAGAACCAGCCCACCGAACGGGCGCATGGGGGCCAGCGCATCGCGCTCAATCTCAGCGGCGGCGTTGAAAAAGAGCGCGTCACCCGCGGCGACTGGCTGCTGAGCGACGCGCCCGCGCAGCCGTGCGATCGGCTACTGGTCGCCCTGACGCTGCATCATGCTCTGCGTCAGGGGCAGCCGCTGCACCTGCATCACGCCGCCAGCCACATCACCGGCCGCATCTCGCTGCTGCAGGATAACCTCGCCGAGCTGCTGCTCGACAAGCCGCTGTGGCTGACCGACAACGACCGGCTGATCCTGCGCGATATCAGCGCCCGCGAAACGCTTGGGGCAGCAAGAGTGCTGCTGCTGACGCCGCCAAAACGCGGTAAACGACAGCCGGCGTTTATCAGCTGGCTAAAACAGCTGGAAAACGCCGATAGCGCGGTGGAAAAAGTCACCCTGCTGCTGGAGCAGCGCCCGCGCACGGCGGAAGAGCTTGAATGGCTGCTGCAGCTCTCCCCCGGCGCCCTCTCTGAGGTGCTGACTGCTGTGGCGCCTGAAATTGCCGGGGACTATCTGCTGCCGCAAAAAGATGCACGCGAATGGCAGACCGAGCTGCTGGTCGCGCTGGAAAACTACCATAACGAGCACGACGACCGCCCCGGTATCGGCCGCGACCGCCTGCGGCGCATTGCGCTACCCAACCTGCCGGAATCGCTGGTGCTGGCGCTTATTGCTACGCTGCTGGATAAGCAGGCGCTGCGCAACAATCATGGCTGGCTGCACCTGCCTGATTTCGAGATAGGTTTTGATGACCGGGAGGACGCGCTCTGGCAGCAGGTGCGGCCACTGTTTGGCGACCAGGCCTGGTGGGTGCGCGACCTTGCGGCCCAGGCTGGCTGTGAGGAAGCGCCGATGCGCCAGCTGCTGCGCAAGGCCGCACAGGGCGGGGAGATCGTCGCCATTGTTAAAGACCGCTACTTCGCCCAGCCGCAGATTGTGCGCTTTGCCGATATCATCCGCGAACGTGCGGCATCCGCTCTGAGCACCAGCGCCGGGGACTTCCGCGACAGGCTCGGCGTAGGGCGCAAGCTGGCAGTACAGATTCTGGAGTTTTTTGACCGCTGCGGTTTTACCCGGCGCAAAGGCAACGAACACCTGTTGCGCGACGGCCAGATGTTTCGCTAATATACTGTTTAAATAAACAGCAAAAGGGATGAGGGTTATGCAACGCTGTGGCTGGGTATCTGAGGATCCGTTATACATCGCCTATCACGACAGTGAATGGGGCGTGCCGCTGACGCACACCCGGGAGCTGTTCGAGATGATCTGTCTTGAGGGCCAGGTCGCCGGGCTGTCGTGGTTTACCGTGCTGAAAAAACGCGAAAACTATCGCCGCCTGTTTCACCATTTTGACGTTGAGCGCGTGGCGCAGATGGATGAGGACGATATTGAACGGCTGATGCAGGAGAGCGGCATTATCCGCCATCGCGGTAAAATCAACGCAATTATCGCTAACGCCCGCGCCGTACAGGCGATGGAAGCCAACGGCGAGCCGTTTAATACCTTTATCTGGAACTTCGTCGAACATCAGCCGCAAATAACGCGTTTCAGTAACTACCGCAGCGCCCCCACCACCAGCCCGACCTCAGATGCCATGTCAAAAGCGCTAAAAAAACGCGGCTTTAAATTCGTTGGTACGACCACCTGTTACTCATTTATGCAGGCCTGTGGGCTGATTAATGAACATATGACCGACTGTTTCTGCCACCCTGACCACAAAAAGTCGCCTTGCGTTACAAATTGAGAATAAGCCTACGTATTTCCCTCACATTTCAGCGGCATAATCGCCCTGTTTAGGTATTCATTTCAGGCAAGATTTTGTCTGACCGCTGCAATGAGAGGGAACCCCCATGAATAAGAAAAGTGTAGTCACTATCGCCCTGGTGCTGAGCGGCACTCTTGCCCTGGCCGGCTGTACCACCAATCCTTACACTGGCGAGCGCGAAGCGGGTAAATCCGGTATCGGCGCAGGCCTTGGTGCGGCTCTGGGTGCCGGTGTTGGCATGATCTCCTCTTCGAAGAAAGATCGCGGTAAGGGCGCGCTCATTGGCGCGGCAGCCGGTGCGGCGCTGGGTGGCGGAGCCGGTTACTACATGGACGTGCAGGAAGCCAAACTGCGCGACAAAATGAAGGGCACGGGGGTCAGCGTGACGCGCAACGGTGACAATATCGTGCTCAACATGCCGAATAACGTTACCTTTGACTCCAGCAGCAGCACGCTGAAACCGGCCGGGGCCAATACCCTGAGCGGCGTGGCGATGGTGCTGAAAGAGTATCCAAAAACGGCGGTTAATGTGATCGGTTATACCGACAGCAGCGGCAGCCGCCAGCTGAACATGACCCTGTCTCAGCAGCGCGCCGACGGCGTGGGCAGCGCCCTGATCACCCAGGGCGTCGCCGCTAACCGCGTGCGCACCAGCGGAATGGGGCCGGACAACCCGATTGCCTCAAACAGCAGCGCAGAAGGGAAAGCGCAAAACCGCCGCGTTGAGATCACCCTCAGCCCGCTGCAGTAATCTTCCTGGCCCCGCCTTACTCTGGCGGGGCGATCAAGTCTCACCCGCAATTATTACGCCGTGCGATAGTGAGCTACAGCAAATTGTGCTACCCTGCGCAAAAATTGATCACACCTGCAAACATGTCCCTGAAAGCGATCGCTCACGCGCTGGGCCTCTCCGTCACCACCGTCAGCCGAGCCCTCAACGGCTATGACGACGTCGCGGAAGAGACCCGGCTGCGCATTCAACAGGAAGCCAGAACGGCGTGGATATCGCCCCAATGCCGTCGCGCGGCGCCTGAAAACCGGGCGCAGCAACGCGGTCGGTTTGCTGTTTCCCGTCGCTCCGCTGCCGTTTAACGATGCCAGCTTTGTCGAGATGATGGGGGCGATAGCCCAGTCGCTGGCCCGCGCCGATATCGACCTGTTAATCATCGCCGATGATACCCATGACGACCATCGCGGCATGCAGCGTATGCTGCGCACGCACTGCGTTGACGCCCTGATTGTCGCGCACACCACCCGCCATGACAGCCGTTTGGTGAAGCTACAGCAGCTGCACTTTCCCTTTCTTGCGCTTGGCCGCAGCCAGCTCGACACCCCCTATGCCTGGTTCGATTTTGATAATTACGCCGGCCCGCAGCTGGCCGTGGCGCACTATGCCGCGCAGGGGCTACAACGGCTTGCATGGCTCGGCAGCCACCACGATCAAACCTTCGTCAGCCAGCGCCGCCAGGGGTTTCTCGACGCGCTGGAGCAGCACGGGCTGGCGCGCGATAGCTGCTGGCAGGCCGAGCCTAACCGCCGTGAAGGCTATCGCCTGACTCAAACGCTGCTGGCACAGTCAGAGCCGCCGCAGGCGATCGTCGCCGACTGTAATATGCTGGGCGACGGCGCGGCGATTGCACTGCGTGAAGCCGGGCGGCTGACCGGCCCGCAGCGCATTGAGCTGATGGTGTATGACGGGCTGCCCGGCGATTCGGTGATTGCCGAACCGGTTGCCAGCATTGCGCAGGCTACACGCCTCGACGTCGGTCAGCAGGTGGCGGAAATGGTGCTGCGGCTGATGCAGGGCGAAGAGGTGGCAACGCTTCAGGTGCTGTGGCAGCCCGAACTGAAATTGCCCTGATGCTGGCGTAACGCGGCAGGTGTGATAGTCTCGCGCAATATTCACCGCCAGGGACCATCATGAACCGTAAGGCCGCCAAAGCCACCATCAGCGATGTCGCCAAAGCCGCGAACGTCGGCAAAACCAGCGTTTCCCGCTATCTCAACGGCGAGCTAAACGCGCTGTCCGCCGAGCTGAAAACCCGTATCGAAACGGCCATCGCCGAGCTTAACTATCGCCCCAGCCAGATGGCACGCGGCCTGAAGCGCGGGCGCACGCGGCTGATTGGCCTGATCATTGCGGATATCACCAACCCCTACTCGGTTAACGTGCTGAGCGGCATCGAAGCCGCCTGCCGCGCGCACGGCTTTACCCTGCTGATGTGTAATACCAACAACGAAGTGGACCTGGAACAGCACTACCTCAACCTGCTCAGCAGCTATCAGGTAGAGGGGGTGGTGGTGAACGCCGTCGGCATGCGCGAAGAGGCGCTCAATCAGCTGCAGCAGTCGCTGCTGCCCATGGTACTGATTGACCGTAAAATCCCCGATTTCGACTGCGATGTGATCGGGCTGGATAACCCGGCGGCGGCACTTCAGGCCACCGACCACTTGCTGACGCAGGGCTATCGCGCCCTGCTGTTTATCAGCGAACCGCTGGGGCTGGTAAATACCCGCCTCGAGCGCGTGCATGCATTCCATCAGCGCATGGCGCAGCAGCCGGAGCGGGTCGCGGAACATGCCGAGGTGCCGCTTGGCGACGGTGAAAAGCTGGAACAGGTGCTGAGCGACTTTTACCAGCGCCATCAGCACGCCCCGTGCGCAGTGATGGTGGTCAATGGCGCACTGACGCTGCAGGTAGCCCGCGCCCTGCGCCGGCTCAATCTCAACTGGGGTCAGCAGCTTGGCCTGCTGGGCTTTGACGAACTGGAGTGGGCAGAGCTGGCCGGCGTCGGCATCACTACCCTCAAGCAGCCCACCTGGCAAATGGGCTACGCCGCGCTGGAGCAGGTGCTGAAACGCATTGAGGGCGATGAAGCACCGATGCACGAGCAGGTATTTAGCGGTGAACTGATTGTGCGCGGGTCGACGCAGAAGCTGGCCGTTTCAGGATAAACAGCGTTACAGGCTTGCCTGTTCCCTATAGCGGGAACAGGATTTTTTGTTCATTGCCTGCACCTCCTGCGACCTGCCATTTTTAAGAGCTTTCCCCGCCAGAAATTGTTCACATCGTGAGCGCGATCATAAATTCCACTTCTGTCGCTATCTTTTGGAACCGGTTCCAACTAACGTTTTTTCATCAAGTCGGGCGCAAAGGTCCGCAGAATTGCCGGAGGGAAGATGAAAAGAGAAGTGATAGTGGTTACCGCCGCCTACGGCCGCGAGAAAATAGCCGAGCTGGGCGGGCAGCAGGCGCTGCTGCCGATCATTGCCGCCGCCGGAGCCAATGGTGTGGAGATCCGCCGCGAGCTGTTCAGCGCGCAGCAGCTGTCAGCGCTGCCTGAGTTAGCCGACGCGATAGCGGACAGCCGCCTGATGGCGTTCTATTCGGTGCCGGAAGCGCTGTTTATGGCAGACGGTTCGCTTAATCCCAACCTCGATCGGCATTTCAACGAGGCGGAACAGCTTAACGCGCAGCTACTTAAATATTCTCTGGGCCACTATCAGCCCAGCTTTGACTGCAGCGTCCTGCGCGGCAAGCTGGCAGGGAAAAAGGTCCATCTGGTGGTGGAGAACGACCAAACCGCCTGCGGTAAACTGAGCGCGCTTGACCCGTTCTTCCACGCCTGTGGTGAGAGCCGCACCTGTAACGGCATGACTTTCGATATGGGCAACTGGCTGTGGGTTGGCGACCAGCCGCTGCTGGCAGCCGAACGCCTGAGCCGCTTTGTCAGCTATATCCACGTTAAGGCCGCCGTCCCCCACGGAGACAGCTGGCGCGCGGTGGCGCTGGATGATGCCGATAATCTGTGGCGCGAGACGCTGGCTCTTTTACCTGCCGACGTGCCGCGGGCCATTGAGTTTCCGCTGGAAGGGGCCGACCTGGTGGCCGTTACCCGCCACTACGTTGACCTGCTGCGCGAGGAGTAAATCATGACCGTTCAAACCTACCCAACGCTGGATGCCGTGACCATCGGTGAGGCCATGGCGATGTTTGTCGCCAGCGAATGCGGCGATTTGGCCAGCGTGTCGCAGTTCAGCAAACGCATTGCCGGCGCCGAACTCAACGTGGCTATTGGCCTGGCGCGTCTCGGCCTGAACGTCGGCTGGGTCAGCCGCGTGGGTGACGACTCGTTTGGCCGCTTCACCTGTCAGCAGCTCGATCTGGAAGGCGTCGACCGCCGTCAGGTCACCTGTGACCCGCGTTATCCTACGGGTTTCCAGATGAAATCCCGCGTGGATGATGGCTCCGATCCGCTGGTCGAATACTTCCGTAAAGGCTCAGCTGCCAGCCATCTCTCGCCCGCCGATTTTGATCGCGACTACTTTGCCAACGCACGCCACCTGCATCTGAGCGGCGTGGCGGCGGCCATTTCTGACAGCTCGCTGGCGCTGTCTCTGCATGCGGCCCGTGAAATGAAGGCGCTGGGGAAAACCATCTCCTTCGACCCGAACCTACGCCCGGTGCTGTGGTCGAGCGAAGCCGAAATGATTAAACAGCTGAACGGTCTGGCGCAGTACGCCGACTGGGTGCTGCCGGGTATCAAAGAGGGCCAGATCCTGACCGGCTATCAGCAGCCGGAAGCGATTGCCGATTTCTATCTGGCGATGGGCGTGCAGGCGGTGGCGATCAAAACCGGCAGCGACGGCGCCTGGTATAAAACGGCGGCAGGGGAAAAAGGGCAGATTGCGGCGGTGCTCACGGATAACGTGGTGGATACCGTCGGCGCTGGCGATGGCTTTGCCGTCGGAGTGATCAGTGCCCTGCTGGAAGGAAAATCGTTACCCGCAGCGATCCTGCGCGGTAACAAAATCGGTTCTCTGGCAATCCAGGTATCGGGCGACAGCGAAGGGTTACCCACGCGCGCCACGCTGGGTGATTTCTAGCTGTTGCCACTGACCGGAACATAACAAAACCGCATCGCCCTACCACAGAATGCGGACATCGAGGACAGAACTATGAGCAATCAGACAATCGCGCCAAAACGCTGGTGGTACATCATGCCCATCGTGTTTATCACCTACAGCCTGGCGTATCTGGACCGTGCAAACTTTAGCTTTGCTTCCGCTGCGGGGATCAACGAAGACCTCGGCATCACCAAAGGGGTGTCATCCCTGCTCGGTGCGCTGTTCTTCCTCGGCTACTTCTTCTTCCAGATCCCCGGTGCCATCTATGCCGAGCGGCGCAGCGTGAAGAAGCTGGTGTTCTGGTGCCTGATCCTGTGGGGAACCTGCGCCACGCTGACCGGGCTGGTGAGCAACATTCCGATGCTGGCGGCGATCCGCTTTACGCTGGGTGTCGTAGAGGCGGCGGTGATGCCGGCAATGCTGATCTACATCAGCAACTGGTTTACTAAATCCGAACGCTCACGCGCCAATACCTTCCTGATCCTCGGTAACCCGGTTACCGTACTGTGGATGTCGGTCGTGTCTGGCTATCTGATTGAAGCCTTTGGCTGGCGCGAGATGTTTATTATCGAAGGCTTCCCGGCGGTGATCTGGGCAGTCGCCTGGTGGTTCCTGGTGCAGGATAAACCGGCGCAGGCCAAATGGCTGAGCGATGCGGAGAAAGCCGCGCTGCAGGCGCAGCTGCAAAAGGAGCAGGAGGGCCTGAAGGCGGTACGCAACTACGCCGAAGCCTTTAAGTCGCGCAACGTTATCATCCTGTGCGCCCAGTACTTTACCTGGAGCATCGGCGTGTACGGCTTTGTGCTGTGGCTGCCATCTATCCTGCGTAACGGTACCGGGATGGGCATGGTCGAAGCTGGCTGGCTGTCGGCGGTCCCCTATCTGGCCGCAACCATTGCGATGATCGTTGTCTCCTGGGCCTCTGATAAGTTACAAAACCGCAAACTGTTTGTCTGGCCATTGCTGCTGATTGGTGCGCTGGCGTTTTTAGGTTCATATTTGGTGGGGCCAGGCAACTTCTGGCTCTCATATGCCCTGCTGGTGATTGCCGGGGCGGCAATGTACGCACCTTATGGCCCGTTCTTTGCCATTATCCCGGAGATGCTGCCGCGTAATGTCGCCGGCGGCGCGATGGCCCTGATCAATGCGATGGGCGCCCTGGGATCGTTTCTTGGCTCGTGGGTGGTCGGTTACCTGAACGGCGCCACCGGCAGCCCGTCCGCGTCCTATATCTTTATGGGTGGGGCATTACTGATTTCCGTCGGACTGACGCTGGCCGTAAAACCGGCGCGTAACAAGCAACAGCCGCTGCCCGACTGCGCTAAACACGCTTAATGCTTTTGGAGAAATGAATGAAACCTTCTGTGGTGCTGTATAAATCGTTGCCTGAAGACCTGCGTGCAAAGCTGGATGACCATTTCAGCGTGACTGAAATCAACGGCTTAACCCCGAAAACCGTCGCGCAACATGCTGACGCCTTCCGTCATGCCGAGGGGATCCTCGGCTCCGGCGGCAAAGTGGATGCGGAGTTTCTACAGCACGCGCCGAAGCTGCGCGCCGCCTCTAGCGTCTCGGTCGGTTACGACAACTTTGACGTCGCCGCGCTCAACGACCGCAAAGTGCTGCTGATGCACACCCCGACGGTGCTGACCGAAACGGTGGCCGATACCATGATGGCGCTGGTGCTCAGCTCCGCACGCCGCGTGGTCGAAATGGCGGAACGCGTGAAGGCGGGCGAATGGCAGGGCAGTTTCGGGGCGGAGTGGTTCGGCATTGATGTCCACCACAAGAAGCTCGGCATTCTGGGCATGGGCCGCATCGGTCTGGCGCTGGCGCAGCGTGCGCACCTCGGTTTCGGCATGCCGATCCTGTATAACGCGCGTAAGCATCATGAAGAGGCCGAGCAGCGCTTTGACGCGCAGTACTGCGACCTGGATACCCTGCTGGCCGAGTCAGACTTCCTCTGCATCAGCCTGCCGCTGACCGAGCAGACCCATCACCTGATCGGGCGTGAGCAGCTGGCGAAGATGAAGAAAAGCGCGGTGCTGATTAACGCCGGGCGCGGCCCGGTGGTCGATGAGCAGGCGCTGATCGACGCATTGAAAGATGGCACGATTCACGCTGCCGGGCTGGACGTGTTTGAGCGGGAGCCGCTGCCGGTCAGCTCAGAGCTGCTGCAGCTGCGCAACGTGGTGGCGCTGCCGCATATCGGCTCCGCGACCCATGAGACCCGCTACGGTATGGCGAAGGACGCGGTAGATAACCTGATTGCCGCGTTAACCGGTAAGGTGGAGAAGAACTGCGTTAATCCACAGATATTGTCCCAGGACTGAGGCACGCCAAAACGGGCGGGGCATGCCCCGCCCCTACCGCGGGGAGGGTTACTCCGTCGCGATCGGCGTTTGGTTAATCTCTACCGTGTCATCCCCCTGGATCTGCTTCACGCGCTGTTCAACCTTCTGCACCGCGCTGGCGTCCTTCAGTAGGGAATAGGTCAGCGTAAATTCGGTGCTCTGCCCCGGCTGCAGCTGTTTCACTCTTCCCTGCTCTTTCTCGATTGTCACCGGATAAGCATAGTTGGTGCCCGGCTCAATCCCGGTGACATAACCCTGCTTCAGGGTGTCGGTGTTCTTCCACATGGTCAGCAGCGGCAGCTGGCGGGTATCAAACTCAATCGCGGCCCCCTTGTCGCCCTTGCTGTTAATCACCGCCGCCACGGTTTTGCCATTGCTGTCCGCTTTGGGCTGCAGGTTAAACACCATCTCGTCGAAATCTTTGGTCGGCGCGCCATAAACGTTCCAGCCATCCAGCCCTTTTTTGGCGTAGTCGTTAAAAGGCGATACTGATTTCAGCGGGGCGATAAAGCGCGCGTCTTTTTCCAGGATCGGCGTGCCGAAGTTACTGTGGTAGATAATCTGGTAGTCGTGCGGATAGTCTGCCTCATTGGTCAGCACATCATGCACGGTGAACGAGTCCGAGCCCGGCACGTAACGCAGCTCGGTCCAGGTTTCGAGTTTCGCCTTCTTAAAGGTGACCTCTTTCAGCAGCCCGCGAATGCGAATTTCATGCGGGGCTTGATCATCAACAATCACTTCCACCTTCGACGCTGGCGTGTTGCCCGCCTTGCCGTGCAGGGTGTAGATCATCCCGTCTTTGGTCACCGGGTGCCCGGTCCACTCAAAGCCGCAGCGCACCATCATCTCGTTGAATCCTTCCAGCCAGCCCAGCCCGTTACGGCTCTCCAGGTTGATATAGGCCGGGTTGACCACTTCCTGCACCGGAGAATCCCAGCCCAGGCGCACGCCGTGACCGCTGACGTGCAGCAGATCCATACCGCGCGTCGGGCTGAGCGCGATGGTGAGCCCATTTTTGCTGGTCAGCGTCAGCACTTTGGAGCCCTCCTGCTTGCCGCCGTGCAACACCTTTTGCTCAATGCTGAAACTCTCGCCTGGCAACTTCAGCTGCTGGCTGCTAATTTGCCAGTTGCCCTTTTCTGTCCCGCTTTCAGCATCCGTCAGCAGCCAACTTTGCGCCGCAGCCTGACCGCTAAGAATCGCCAACACACACCCTGACAGAACTGTTTTTCTCATCTCTTTATCCCTTTAGCTGAATTGATTTAGCTTTATGCGGGTCCAGACTACAAATCACCGGCAGATAAAAACGTGACAACCATCACCGCCTGACTTTTAAGCTGTTTTTGCTCCATTAAACGCGATGTTGGTCACGTAAAAATGATGAGTCAGGATTAATTACATAAATAAATGTGATGTTTAGCGGAAGATTGAGCGGGATGTAAAAAACGATTCAGCTATGGGGTGCTGCTCGCCCTCTGCAAGTAAGGGCTGCCCCGATCCTACACCGCTCGCCCTCCTGCTTAGGGGCCAGGCAGGCTGGCACAATCAGACAAATGCGATTCTGCCGCCGCAGCATTGCATTCATCCGTCTGCTGACGTTAAGGTGGTCCTCCTGAGGACTAACAAGTGATTAACAGGGTATGAGCTTTTCGGCATTTGGTGACAAATTTACGCGCCACTCGGGCATCTCTCGTCTGATGGAAGATATGGGCGAAGGCTTACGCACGCCGGGGACGGTGATGCTCGGCGGCGGTAATCCCGCGCAGATCCCGGCGATGAACGACTATTTCCAGCAGCTGCTGCAGCAGATGCACGACGAAGGCAAGCTGGCGGAAGCGCTGTGTAACTACGATGGCCCACGCGGTAAAAGCACCCTGCTGGATTCACTCTCCCGGCTGCTGCGCGATGAGCTGGGCTGGCAGATCGCCCCCGAAAATATCGCCCTGACCAACGGTAGCCAGAGCGCCTTCTTCTATCTGTTTAACCTGTACGCTGGCCGCCGCGCCGACGGCAGTATGAAACGCGTGCTGTTCCCTCTGGCCCCGGAATACCTTGGCTATGCCGATGCCGGACTGGATGAAGATCTGTTTGTCTCAACGCGCCCGAATATCGAACTGCTGCCGGAAGGCCAGTTCAAGTATCACGTCGATTTTGAGCACCTGCATATCGGCGACGATACCGGGCTGATCTGCGTATCGCGCCCGACCAACCCGACCGGCAATGTCATCACCGATGAGGAGCTGCTGAAGCTGGATGCGCTGGCGCAGCAGCATCAGATCCCGCTGCTGATCGATAACGCTTATGGCGTGCCGTTCCCCGGTATTATCTTCAGCGAGGCGCGCCCGCTGTGGAACCCTAACATTATTCTGTGCATGAGCCTGTCCAAGCTCGGCCTGCCGGGCTCGCGCTGCGGCATCATTATTGCCGATGAGAAAGTGATCTCCGCCATCAGCAATATGAACGGCATTATCAGCCTGGCACCCGGCAGCATTGGCCCGGCGATCGCTAATGAGATGATCCAGCGCGGCGATCTGCTGCGGCTCTCTGAAGAGGTAATTAAGCCGTTCTACCAGCAGCGGGTTAACCAGACAATCGCCGTTATTCGCCGCTATTTATCCCCCGAACGCTGCCTGATCCATAAACCGGAAGGGGCGATTTTCCTCTGGCTGTGGTTTAAAGACCTGCCGATCACCACCGAAGTGCTGTACCAGCGCTTAAAACAGCGCGGCGTGCTGATGGTGCCGGGGCACTTCTTCTTCCCGGGGCTGGAGCAGGCGTGGCCGCATACGCATCAGTGCATGCGCATGAACTATGTGCCGGACAGCGAGAAGATTGAGCGCGGAATTGCGATTCTGACGGAAGAGGTCGAGCGGGCGCATTGCGAAGGCTAACGCCGCAAGAGCGGATAGAACAAGGGCCGCCAGCTGGCGGCCCGTAAGCATGTTATTTCATGATTTCGATACGGCGCGGTTTATTGGCTTCAGGCACCACGCGCTCAAGGTCGATATACAGCAGGCCATTTTCCAGTTTGGCATCACGCACGTGTACGTGCTCGGCCAGCTGGAATTTACGCTCGAAGTTGCGCTCGGCAATGCCCTGATAGAGATAGGTGCGTTCCTGCTGCTCTTCCGGGTGCGAACCGCGCACGCTGAGCAGGTTGTCGTGGGAGGTGATCTCCAGTTCGCTTTCCGCGAAGCCCGCCACGGCAATGGTAATTCGGTAGTTGTTTTCTGCCACCAGCTCCACATTGTACGGAGGGTAGCCGCCATTGTTGTTGCTCTGACCCTGGCTGGATTCCAGCAGGTTGATCAGACGGTCAAAGCCAATGGATGAACGATACAGTGGGGCAAGGTCAAAATTACGCATGTTGCAGCTCCTGATAGTCAGCGAGATGTGATTAACAAAGTCGATCCTCCACATTGGACGGACCGCCGGTTCAGTAAACGCTGCCCTGTCGGCGCAGGCTTCACTGACCGTAAGAGTAAAATGGTGACAGACGCGATGCTTTCAAGGGGAAAATGCGATTTTTTTAACCGGAAAGCAGTGAATGTCATACACTCAGGGATGAGTTTGCCGGAACACGATGCCAGCCACCACAGAGTGGACTACGCTTTTTTGCGCACACCGGCGACAAGTCTCAGCAGGCTTGCCATAACAAGGGATATTGATGATGAACGCATTAAAGAAGTGCCATATTGCCGGTTTTATTGCCTGCGTTTCGCTGGTCAGCACCAGCGGCTGCTCCAGCGTGATGATGCACTCCGCGCCTTACGAGGGTTACTACCCCGGCACGCGCGCCAGCGCAGAGACGATCGTCGATAAAAACAGCGGCTGGGTGATGAAACCGCTGGCCGCTATCGATCTGCCGTTCTCGGCGGTGCTGGATACCCTGCTGCTGCCGATGGACTATTACCGCTCCGGCGACAAAGGGGAAGATGACTCCCCGCGCGCGCGCGTGCTGCGCAGCGAGCAGGCCAATCATACCGATGCCATCATGAATGAAACCATGGCCCCGATGTCGCCCACCCGCGATGCCGCACCTTCACCCGCCAGTGGCGCTAGCCACGCACCCGCGCGATAAATATCTGCCGCCACGGGTCGCCGTCCCGCAAATAGGCGACTGACTCACCGTCCGGCGAGAACACCACCGCATCCGCTACCGGCGGGATTGCGCTGCGTGCGGTAATGCGCCGCACAGCTCCGCTGGCAAGCTGACAAATCATCACGCTGTTATCGCAGACGAACACCAGCTGCTGCCCGTTCGGGTGCCAGCTGAACGCCGACTGAATGCTGTGCTGGCCGTGCGTTACCTGCCGCGGCTCGCCCCCCAGTGGGGAAACGGTCCACAGCTGCACCACCTCCGCCTCGTCCGCCATCAGAAAAGCAATCGCGCTGCCGTCCGGCGAGCTACGCAGCCAGTGGCGCGGGGTTCTGGCCAGGCCACGGCGGGTAAAGGTCAGGCGCCGCTGTTTTACGCCGCGCGGTGGCGCTGGCAGGCTGTGTGCGGTGCCTTCCAGCGGCGCGTCCCCGGCCAGCGCATAGTCGGCACTGTTTTCCGGCAGATCGACAATAAACACCTCGGCCACTTTCTCGCCGCCTGGCGCGACGGTATCGCCAATAAAGGCCAGCGCCCAGCGCTGACGGCTACCGTCGGCGCGCTGATACCCCCGATTTCCTACCCAGCCCTCTTCATAGGCGCGGTTGATTTCATCGCTGCCCGGCAGCGGCTGAACGGTGGTGCGGCTCACCAGCACGCAGTAGTGGCTGCCGTCATATTCACGCGGATGGTTTTTTGGCGGGCAGACCGCATGCAGCGGCACCGCCACGCCCACATTGCGCAGGTCCTGCTTCACGTCCAGCTCATGCATCACGTGGTCGTTATAGGTAAAGCTCAGGCGTGAACCGTCCGGGCTGAACACGTGCACGTGCGAGCCGCCGCGCAGCGCCCCGGCGGTAAACGGCGGGGTGATATCGCAGGCATCAAGATTTTCCGCCACCCCGTGCTGAACGATCACCCCGCGCCGATGATGGAAATCATACTTCCACTGGCTGTCCGGGTGCTCGGGGCCGTGAATGCAGACGTAGCGCGGGGGCAGGTCCGGGCTGGCGGTTACCACGCCAACGTGCGCACCGTCGCGCGCCTGATAGAGCACCTCGGTGTCACCGCTGCTGGCGTTCACCCGCTCAATGGTCAGGCCGGTAAAGGAGGCGCCGGAAGGGCGCACGTCGTACACCAGCCACTGGCTGTCCGCGGTCCAGACATTGATATTGGTCAGCTGGTGGTGGCGCGGGGCGAAGGTGAGTTGCTTTTCTTTCATAGAAGGCCGTTGAAAAGGGGGGCGGGGAGGATCCCCGCCACCGATGACTAAGGATAGTGGTGGATACGGCGGATGCAGAATATCCGCCGTCTGACGCGGTCAGGCAGGTTACAGCACGAACTTCTCAATCGCGTGGGCGACGCCATCTTCAAAGTTCGGCCGGGTGACAAACTGCGCCATCGCCTTCACTTTCTCAATGCCGTTGCCCATCGCCACGCCGGTTCCGGCATATTCCAGCATTGCCAGGTCATTCTCCTGGTCGCCGATAGCCATCACCTCTTCACGCTTCAGCCCCAGCAGATCCGCCAGCGCTTTAACGCCCGCTCCTTTATTGACGCTTTTATCGAGGATTTCGAGGTAGTAAGGCGAACTTTTCATGATGGTGTAGCGATCGTACGCTTCCTGCGGGATCTGTTTAATCGCCGCATCCAACTGTTCTGGCGGGTCGATCATCATCACTTTCGGGAAGCTCAGGCTGCGGTCCATTTCAGCGACGTCGCGCTGGCGCAGCGGAATACCGGTCAGCCACGCCTCATGGACGGTATATTCACTGATATCCTTATTCGGCGTGAACAGCTCGGTTTTGGTCAGCGCCTGGAAATGCACGCCCAGCTCGCGCGCCAGCTTTTCGAAGTAGAGATAATCATCGAAATGCAGCGCCACTTCCGCCACGCACTCACCGCTTTCCGCCTTTTGAACCAGTGCGCCGTTGTTGGTGATGCAGTACTGCCCCGGCTGCTGTAAATCCAGCTCCCTCAGGTAGTTCTGGACGCCGACAAACGGGCGCCCGGTCGCCAGGACAATCGCCACGCCGTTATCGCGCGCCGCCTGAATGGCCTGCTTCACGCCTGGGGTGATCTGGTGCTGTGGATTCAGTAACGTGCCGTCCATATCAATCGCAATCAGTTTTATCGCCATACCATCCTCGTTAGCCAACAGTTTGTTCCCATGCTAGCGCGATTCAGCTCATGATCACCAGCCTGATTACGCGCTGAACGGCACGCATCCATCAGCGCTGCGCTGCCAGCGGTTTATTAACAAAGAAACCGTAGCTGATCGCACCCAGCATCAGCAGCCCGGCCCCGAGCAGGAACACGTTGGTGAATTTTCCGGTCATATCCAGAATCACCCCGGTAACAATCGGTGCCATTGCGGCGCCAAGGAAGCCGCCAAAGTTCTGAATCGCCCCGAGTGACGCCACCTGATCCTTCGGCGCGATGTCGGTCGCCAGCGTCCAGATAGCCCCCTGTGGCATCTGCGAGCAGAAGTAGCCCAGCGACAGCAGGGTAATCGCCAGCGGGGTACTGTCGACGAACGGGATCGGGGCGACAAAGCAGGCTGCCAGCGCCGCCCCCGCAACGATGGGGATCTTACGCGCGTGAATGGCCTTCATGCCGCCTCGCACCAGCTTATCGGACAGCATCCCGCCCACCAGCACGCCGAGGATCCCGGCAAAGAAGGGAATCGAGGCAATCCAGCCGGTCTGCTTCAGGCTAAAGCCGAGCGATTTTTCCAGATAGCTTGGCAGCCAGGTGAGATACACCCAGATGGTAAACATGATGGAGAAGTTACCGATCACCATAAACCACGTGGTGCGGTGCTTAAACAGCGCGCCCCAGCTGGTTTTGACCACGTTTTCCCCGGCGGCCGTGACGCTGCGGTGCCCGGCATGGATCAGCGCATCTTCACGCGCATCCGGATCGCGGTAAAACTTCCACCACGCCAGCAGCAGTGGGAGCCCCATCAGGCCGATTGCCATAAACATCCCGCGCCAGCCAAAGCTCAGCAGCAGCACGGTCAGGATTGGCGGGGCGATGGCGTTAGCGATCTGCGAACCGGTATTGATGATTGAGGTTGGCAGGCCGCGCTCTTTATCGCCAAACCAGCGGTGGGTGATTTTAATGCCGGAGGTAAAGAACGGCGATTCGGAAATACCCAGCAGCATACGCAGGCCGTAAAACACCGAGTAGCTGTTGACAAAAGCGGCGAGGAAAGTGAAGCCGGACCACAGCCCCAGCGCCCAGGAGAACATGCGTTTCGGGCCGAACTTATCCACCAGCCAGCCCGCCGGCAGGTTGGCCAGCGCATACGGCCAGAGGAAGGCCGACAGCAGCAGCCCCATTTCGGTCTGCGAGAAGCCAAACTCGGCGGCAATGGTGGTGTTGGCGATGCTGAGATTGGCGCGATCCAGATAGTTAACCACCGCTGCCAGCAGCAGGATAAAGATAATGCCCCAGCGCAGGCGAGAGATCGGCGGCCGGTTGGCGGCCAGCGGCTGCACGGAGGAGGTTGCGGCTACAGAGGTCTCTTTCATGATGATGTCTCGTCAGTAAACAGGCTCAGGTGAATTTTGATTACCGCTTTGCGGATGCGGGAAACACCGTGGGTCTGGCAACAGGGGCGATGAACATCATGGGGAAACAGCACCACAAAGGTATCCGCTTCCAGCGCAATCATCGATTCATTGTGGGTCTGATGGTAGAACACGATATCGCGCTGTTCGGCGTCGTCTTCGACTACCACATGGCTTGGGTGCGCGCGCGCCACGCCGATGCTCTCTTCACCGGACAGCAGATACTGAATATCAACATAGTTAACATGTGACTCGGCGCGGCGGGCGCTGGCCGGTTCGGTTGCCATGGTCTGATAGAGGCAGAACATCTTATTATCCGGCAGGATGTCGAATTTTCCCGGTTCCAGCGCGGCAAAATCCGTGGCGGCAATCCATTCCAAAGCCTGATTAATCACCGGGTGCAGGGTGTGACGTTCCCTCGCCCAGTCGTTGCGATCGCAAAAAATCATCGTCGTTGTCCCGTATTGTTATTTGTTTGGCGGGTGTGGGTACAGCGGGCAGCCCCTGGTAGCGCTGCCCGGCGCGAACAGCTAGCCCGCGATTTTCTTCTGCCACAGCGTGGTGCCCTGCTGGATTTGATCCAGCAGCACGCCGAGGCCCCAGAATTTTTCCAGCACGTTATCTTTGTTCACGCGGCAGAACTCGCTGCTGAACGTGCCCAGATGCTGATGATAAATTTTGGCATTTTTCGGGTAGCCCAGCGTCTCCGTGACCGCGGACAGCGACAGGAACAGCGACAGCTCCTGGGCTTTTTCCGGCTGCTCTGCCCCGTGGTGATACAGCCAGTGATACAGCTCCGGGTGGAAGTTGGTAAACACACCGCTGAAGCCTTTCGAGCCTGCCTGGATAGCGGGCCAGGCGATCGCCGCGTTGGCGTTGATGATATTGAACGGCGTGCCCTCTGCCAGCTTCACGCGGCGCTGCACGGTCGGCAGGTCGCAGCTGACATCTTTCAGCACCACGAAGCGGCCGCTTTTGGCGCAGAAGCTGAACTCTTCGTCGCTCAGCAGGCGGCGATACGGGGCCGGGCACTCGTAAAGGCCAAGCGGCATGCTGGCTGGCAGGGCTTCCAGCAGCGCGTTCAGCGTGGAGAAGAACACCTCGCTACCCTCGTTTTTCGGGTCAAGATGGTTGGTCACCAGCACCAGCGCATCGATGCCGGTGGCGGCCATCGCGCTCAGCTCTTCGATCTGCGCGTCAAGCGCATCGCTGATATGTCCGGAGGCAATCACCGGTACGCGGCCCTGCACTTTGCCGACCACAAATTCCGCAAGCGATACGCGCTCCTGCAGCGACAGGAACTGCATTTCGCTCGACTGACAGAACGGCAAACAGCGCATCCACGCCCTGCGTCAGATACCAGTCAATTAAACGTTCGAGGCCCGGATAGTCGATCTGGTTATCAGGGGTAAACGGCGTCAACATCACCGGGACAATGCCTTCAATCTTCTTCATCTTGTTCTCCTGATGGCAGCGTACTGCCTGAAAATGGGGCGGTTCAGCGCTGCGCCAGTCGCGCAACCACCTGGGGGTGATCGGGCATATTGCTGGCCCCTTCACGCTCCACCGCCAGTGAAGCAAACGCCGCGGCATAGGTCGCCGCCTGCGCAATGGTCTGTCCGCTTGCCAGCGCGGCGGCGAAGGCGCCGTTAAAGGCATCGCCCGCGCCGGTGGTATCAACGCTGAGCGCCGGAAATGCCGGAATATGCTGGAACTGGCCGTTATCGAGGATCAGCGCGCCGCGCGAGCTCATGGTGATAATCACCCGCTTCGCGCCCTGGCGCACGATGGCCTGCGCCGCTTCTCTGGCGCTCTCCAGATCCGTCACCTCAACCCCCGAGAGCAGCGACGCCTCGGTCTCATTGGGGGTGATCACGTCGACATACTGCAGGCATTTGAGTACATCGTCCGAGAACGGTGCCGGATTCATAATCACCCGCACGCCCAGCGTATTGGCCAGCTTCATGGCGTTGAGCGTGGCGGAGAAGTTGTTCTCCAGCTGTAGCAGCAAGACGTCAGCGCCGGACAGCTCGTGCGTCATCTCCGCCACTTCGCCATCGGTGAGCGTCTGATTGGCGCCGGAGTAGATGGCGATCATGTTTTCGCCATCCTGCTGCGACACATAGATAATCGCATTGCCGGTCGGCTCGCTTTCACTCTGATAGAGCTTGAAGGAGTGAATATCCGATGCCGAAAGGTGATCGAAAGCAAACTGGCTGAACTGGTCTTTACCCACTTTAGAGACAAAGTGCACCCGCGCCCCGGTACGGCTGGCGGCCATTGCCTGATTGGCCCCTTTGCCACCCGGACCCAGCGTGCTGCCAAGCGCCAGCAGCGATTCACCGCCTCTGGGAAAGCGCGCGACCTTCGCCACGATATCGACGTTAAACGAGCCAAGGATACACACCCGCCCCTGAGTTTTACGCTTGCCGCGCTGCCCGCTCAGGCGCTGGCTCTCCAGCCGCTGCAGCAGCACCTCAAAGTTGCCGCCGGTCTCTGAAATCAGCCTGGCCTGCAGATTGCGGCGTAACACCATCGCCCCGCCGTGGCAGCGCTGAATCAATCCCAGCCCCGCCAGCGCCGCCAGATCGCTGCGAATCGTCTCTTTCGATACGGCAAAGGTCCCGGCCAGCCAGGCGACGCTCAGCGTTTCATGGCGATCGAGATACTCAAGAATGTGGTTACGCCGCTGTTCCAGATACATAGTCACCTCTTTGTATTAAGAGACTAAGGGAGCACGATACGTTTAAAAGTGATAGCGGTCATAGCGCGCGGGGAAAAACGGAAGCAAACGGAAGGGAAACCAAAGGGTGGAATGGTAGGCTGCTATTTTAAGCTAAGCCTGTAGTTAAAATAACCATCGGCACTCATTTAACTTAACCACGGGTCAGTGATATGTCGATGCGCTTAACATGACGAGCAGACGTGTCGAAATTATGCTCTTTTTTCGACATGAGAAAAATAACGCGCAGAGTGCAGGCGAAAAAAAAGCAGACCCGAAAGTCTGCTTTCTACTGTGGGGCGACCGGAAAAGAAGGTCGCCCGAAGGAGGTTTATCAATCAGATATCGATGTTCGCCGCGCGCAGGGCGTTCTCTTCGATAAAGGCGCGGCGCGGTTCTACCGCATCGCCCATCAGGGTGGTGAACAGCTGGTCGGCCGCCACGGCGTCTTTGATGGTCACGCGCAGCATACGGCGGCTATCCGGATCCATGGTGGTTTCCCACAGCTGCTCCGGGTTCATTTCGCCCAGACCTTTATAACGCTGTACCGACAGGCCACGGCGCGACTCTTTCACCAGCCAGTCCATCGCCTGCTCGAAGCTGGCAATCGGCTGACGGCGCTCGCCGCGCTCGATAAAGGCATCTTCTTCGATCAAGCCGCGCAGTTTCTCACCGAGGGCGCAGATTTTGCGATATTCGCCGCCGAGCATAAACTCGGTATCCAGCGGATAATCGGTATCAACCCCGTGCGTTTTAATACGCAGCACCGGCTCGAAGATATGCAGCTCACGGTTTTCGCGTACCAAGCCGCTAAAGGTGCTGCCGTGCTGGTCGTTATCGTTAAGGTACTTAACCAGCCCGTCCAGCCAGCCCTGCACCGGCGCTTCCGCCGCCAGATCGCTCAGCGTCGCATGGTAGATCAGCGCATTGAGCAGGGCAACCGGATAGCGGCGCTCCATACGTTTGATCATCTTGCGCGTGCTGTTGAACTCAGACACCAGATCTTCCAGCGGCTTGCCGCCCAGCGCTGGCGCACTGGCGTTAGCGTGCAGCGTCGCCCCGTCCAGCGCGATAGCGATCTGATACTGGTCCATCGCCTCATCGTCTTTAATGTACTGTTCCTGCTTGCCTTTTTTCACCTTGTACAGCGGTGGCTGAGCGATATACACGTGGCCACGCTCGATGATTTCCGGCATCTGGCGGTAGAAGAAGGTCAGCAGCAGCGTACGGATGTGAGAACCATCGACGTCCGCATCGGTCATGATGATGATGCTGTGATAGCGCAGCTTGTCCGGGTTGTACTCGTCACGACCAATGCCGCAGCCCAGCGCGGTGATCAGCGTTGCCACTTCCTGAGAAGCCAGCATCTTGTCGAAGCGGGCTTTCTCAACGTTGAGGATTTTACCCTTCAGCGGCAGGATGGCCTGGTTCTTACGGTTACGCCCCTGCTTGGCAGAGCCGCCCGCAGAGTCCCCTTCCACCAGGTAGATTTCGGACAGCGCCGGATCACGCTCCTGGCAGTCGGCCAGTTTGCCCGGCAGGCCAGCCAGGTCGAGCGCGCCTTTACGGCGGGTCATCTCACGCGCGCGGCGTGCAGCTTCACGCGCGCGCGCGGCGTCAATAATTTTACCCACGACGATTTTGGCATCGCCCGGGTTTTCCAGCAGGTATTCAGACAGCAGTTCGTTCATCTGCTGCTCAACCGCCGATTTCACTTCGGAAGAGACCAGTTTATCTTTGGTCTGAGAGGAGAATTTCGGGTCCGGCACTTTCACCGAAACCACGGCAATCAGCCCTTCACGCGCATCGTCACCGGTGGCGCTCACTTTGGCCTTCTTGCTGTAGCCTTCTTTATCCATGTAGGCGTTAAGGGTACGGGTCATGGCGGCGCGGAAGCCAGCCAGGTGCGTACCGCCGTCGCGCTGCGGGATGTTGTTGGTAAAGCAGTAGATGTTTTCCTGGAAACCGTCGTTCCACTGCAGCGCCACTTCCACACCAATGCCGTCTTTCTCGGTGGAGAAATAGAACACATTCGGGTGGATCGGGGTTTTGTTCTTATTCAGATACTCAACGAACGCCTTGATACCACCTTCGTAGTGGTAATGGTCGTTCTTGCCGTCACGCTTGTCTTCCAGCTTGATTGATACGCCGGAGTTCAGGAACGACAGCTCACGCAGACGCTTAGCCAGAATTTCGTATTCGAACTCGACCACGTTGGTAAAGGTCTGATGGCTTGGCCAGAAACGCACGCGCGTCCCGGTCAGATCGGTTTCACCGGTCACGCTCAGCGGGGCCTGCGGCACGCCGTGCACGTAGATCTGCTGATGGACTTTGCCTTCGCGGCGGATGGTCAGCTCCAGTTTTTCCGACAGGGCGTTAACCACGGAAACCCCTACGCCGTGCAGGCCGCCGGAAACTTTGTATGAGTTATCATCGAACTTACCGCCCGCGTGCAGCACGGTCATGATCACTTCAGCGGCAGAGATACCCTCTTCTTCGTGAATGCCGGTCGGAATACCACGGCCATCATCGACAACGGAGACAGAGTTATCCGCATGAATGGTAACCAGAATGTCTTTACAGTGACCGGCGAGCGCTTCGTCAATGGCGTTATCCACGACCTCAAATACCATGTGATGCAGACCGGTGCCGTCATCCGTATCGCCGATATACATACCCGGGCGCTTGCGTACCGCATCGAGCCCTTTTAGAACTTTGATACTGGAGGAGTCATAAGAATTCGACATCAACTTTTCTCGCTCGTTTAATCTTCAGGTTGAACCGCTATTTTACCCTGTTCTACGTTGAACATCTTGCCCTTTTCATCAGTCATATCGAAGACATGCTCGGCCGCAATGGCACTGACAAAAACCTGGGCCTGAGTGGCTTTTAAGCGCGCTGCCAGCAGGTGGCGGCGCGTTTCGTCCAGCTCAGAGGCAAAATCATCTATCAGATACAGGCAACGTCGCCCGTTCTGTCGGGTGAGAAACTCACCCTGCGCCAGTCTCAGGGCGCACATCAGCAGCTTTAACTGGCCGCGAGACAGTAAATCTTCCACCGGCGTCCCCTCAGCGCGAATACGAAAATCCGCCTTATGAGGGCCGCTGGCCGTGTAGGTCAATGCCCGATCGCGCTCAAAATTGCGTTCGAGCAGGTCGGCGTAATCACTCTCTTTGTCCCAGCCGCGCTGAAAGGAGAAGCTCAGCTGAAACTCCGGCAGGAACTGCGCGCAGGTGGCGTTGATATCCGCCGCTATCGCTTCGCTGTAGGCGGCACGCCAGGTGCTTATCTGCTCTGCCAGCGGTGCCAGCTCCTGGTCCCAGGCGCGGATCTGCTGGTAGCGCGACACCTGGCGCAGCGCGGCGTTGCGCTGCTTCAGCAGGCGACGCAGGTTGCTCCAGGCGTTAAAAAATCCCGGCTCGTTATGAAAACAGCCCCAGTCGATATAGGCACGACGGTACTTGGGGCCGCCGTTTAACAGCGTGAAGCCCTCCGGGGTGATCAGCTGCATAGGCAGCATCTGCGCCAGCTCGGCCACTTTATGGCCGTCGCTGCCGTCAATGCGCACCTTGCTGTCACCGGCGCGGTTTTTCGTCAAGCCCACGGAAACTTCACGCTCATTGCCGGCAATACGCCCGTGCAGCACAAACGCATCCTGCTCGTGGCGGATCACGCGGCCCGCCTGCAGGCTGCGAAACGCCCGGCCATGCCCCAGGGTGTAAATCGCTTCCAGCACGCTGGTTTTACCGCTGCCGTTTGGCCCCACCAGGAAATTAAATCCGGGAGCCAGCGCCAGGTCCGCGTTTTCGATATTACGGAAGTCTTTGATAAGAAGGCGGGTTAAAGCCATAACGAATCCAGCGTGAAGGGGATTTTACCTGACATATGCGATCCAGGCCGTCGGCGGCGCAGCCAGTCTGGTTACGGCCAGCGCACAGAACTTGGGAGCATACTGAAGTATGTGACCAAGGGCGAGCACTGCCCGGGACCAGAATGGCAAGTAAGCCAGGCCGATATTCTCTACAATCTCATCGGCATGACAACGTAGGCTGCAGACTGACTGGCCGCATCTTCGATCTGCACGCTGGAAACGGAGTCGGTCAGCAGCAGACGCACGTTCTCGCACTTCAGCGCGTTGAGCACATCCAGCACGTAGCTGACGTTAAAGCCAATTTCGAGATCGGTGCCACCGTAGGTGACATCCAGCATCTCTTCCGCTTCTTCCTGCTCCGGGTTATTCGCGGTAATTTTCAGCTGATTTTCGCTGATATACAGGCGAACGCCGCGGAACTTCTCGTTGGAGAGAATGGCGGCACGCGAGAAGGCCTGCTTCAGCAGATCGCAGCTGGCATCCAGCGTTTTGTCCGGATTCTTCGGCAATACGCGGCGATAGTCCGGGAAACGGCCATCAACCAGCTTCGAGGTAAAGATAAAGTCACCCACGTGCGCACGAATATTGTTGCTGCCGATCTGCACCTGCAGTGGCGTGTCGCCACCGTCCAGCAGACGCACCAGCTCAATCACCCCTTTACGCGGCACGATCACCGAATGGCTCGGCAGCGCCTGGCCGACCGGCATCGAGCACACTGCCAGACGGTGCCCGTCGGTTGCCACGGTGCGCAGCTCTTCACCTTCGGTTTCAAACAGCATCCCGTTGAGGTAGTAGCGCACGTCCTGATGAGCCATAGAGAACTGCGTGGCTTCGATCAGGCGCTTCATCGTCGCCTGCGGCAGCGTGAATTCAACCTCACTCTGCCAGTCGTCGAGGTTCGGGAAGTCGCTGGCGGGCAGGGTAGAGAGCGAGAAGCGGCTGCGGCCGGAGCGCACCAGCATTCTTTCGCCGTCCAGAATCACCGTGATCTCCGCGCCTTCCGGCAGGCCACGGCAGATATCAAAGAATTTGCGCGCCGGAACGGTGGTCGCGCCCGGCTCGTGGTCCTGCGTCAGCGCAACGCGGGCCACCATCTCCATTTCTAAATCGGTGCCGGTCAGCAGCAGGGTGCCTTCATTAACCTGCAGCAGCAGGTTTCCGAGGATAGGCAGCGTCGGGCGGCCGCCTAACGGGCTGCTGACCTGCTGTAATGGCTTGAGTAAATGCTCGCGTTCTACAATAAATTTCATAGTCAGGAAGATAATGTTCTGATGAGATTTGAGAAATCTTCTTTAATGTCGTGACTCTCTTCGCGCAGCTGCTCAATTTTTCGGCAGGCATGTAGCACGGTGGTATGGTCACGACCCCCGAAAGCATCACCGATTTCCGGCAGACTGTGGTTGGTCAGTTCTTTTGCCATCGCCATCGCCATCTGGCGCGGGCGGGCTACCGAGCGCGAACGGCGCTTCGACAGTAAATCGGCCACTTTGATTTTATAATACTCAGCGACGGTCTTCTGAATATTATCAATGGTGACCAGCTTCTCCTGCAAGGCCAGCAGATCGCGCAGCGCTTCGCGCACGAAATCGATGGTAATGGCCCGGCCGGTAAAGTTGGCGTTAGCGATCACGCGGTTCAGCGCCCCTTCCAGCTCGCGCACGTTAGAGCGCAGGCGCTTGGCAATAAAGAAGGCCACTTCGCCCGGCAGACGAATGTCGTTTTCGTCAGCCTTTTTCATCAGGATCGCCACGCGGGTTTCCAGTTCTGGCGGTTCGATCGCGACCGTCAGCCCCCAGCCGAAGCGGGATTTCAGTCGATCCTCAACGCCGTTGATCTCTTTCGGATAACGATCTGAGGTCAGAATGATCTGCTGATTACCTTCCAGCAGGGCATTAAAGGTGTGGAAAAACTCTTCCTGCGATCGCTCTTTATTCGCAAAGAACTGAATGTCATCGATCAGCAGCGCATCAACCGAACGGTAGTAGCGCTTAAACTCTTCAATGGCGTTGTTCTGCAGCGCTTTGACCATGTCCTGCACAAAACGCTCGGAGTGCATGTACACCACTTTGGCATTCGGCTTGCGCGCCATAATGCCGTTACCCACCGCGTGCAGCAGGTGCGTTTTACCCAGACCGGTGCCGCCATAAAGGAACAGCGGGTTGTAGGCTCCGCCAGGGTTATCTGCCACCTGGCGTGCCGCCGCACGTGCCAGCTGGTTCGATTTACCCTCAACGAAGTTGTCAAAGTTGTGTTTAGTATTGACGTTGGAGCGGTAGGAGAGCTCGGCCGGAGCCGGCATATTGTCCCAGCTTGGCCGCATCGGCGCCGGGCGGCTGATAATGCCTGGAGAGCTGGCATTGGCGCTGGCTAACACGGGCTGGCTGATGGCCTGCGCCACCGGCTTACTGCCGACTTCAAAACGCAGCAATGGCACATTACTGCCGCAGAAGTCATTCAGCAAGGCATTAATATTATTCAGGTATTTATCCCGAACCCAGTCGAGTACAAAACGGTTTGGTGCATACAAGGCCAGCGTATTGTCATTCAGTTCGGCCTGCAAGGGGCGTATCCACATGCTGAATTCTGTGGCAGGTAGCTCATCCTGTAAACGGGCAAGACACTGTTGCCAAAGCGTTAGTGACACGGCGGACTCCACTCGAAAAAGTTCGATAAGAAATAAAGGCGCTGAAGCGATAATTTCATCATTGTTGACGCATGCCGATGATACGCATGCGAACCGCTATCCGCGGTTACTCCGCCCGTCCCCGACATTGATACTACTTTCGGGTTAGGATCCGACCCGGGGATCGTTAGCGGAAGGGCGGATCATAGCGTAAAGCGCAGCAGAGATCTTCACTTTCTACACAGTTTTGATCCAATTTATCCACAGGGGCGGATAGCGGGGATAAGTTTACGCCACCCTGCACAAAAGGCATTCAGGATCGTCTGCATTCGTTGAAATTTAATGGTGCCGTCACGTTATTGCCGCAAATGTGATGTAACAGGATCGCGAGAAGATCCTGCGCGATCCTTGCGCTTTTTACTGGACACCGTATAATTTGTGCCCCGGCGTGTGCGCCATGGCCGTTTTGGCTGTTTTTCGGTCACTACGGGCAATCAGGATGCGCTTTTCACGCGAAGTAAATTGACTCTGGACTGTACAATTATTACAATCCCGCCTCTTTATTAAAGACACACTGAGGCGTCGGTCGTTTTTTCGGGCCAGATAACGCGTCACCAAGTGAAATTTTTCAAGTTTAGGTAGAAATCGCCATGAAACGCACTTTTCAACCGTCCGTACTGAAGCGCAACCGTTCACACGGTTTCCGTGCTCGTATGGCAAATAAAAATGGTCGTCAGGTTCTGGCACGTCGTCGTGCTAAAGGCCGTTCTCGTCTGACCGTTTCTAAGTAATAAAAGCTAACCGCTGAGTGGTTAAGCTCGCATTTCCCAGGGAGTTACGTTTGTTAACTCCCACTCATTTCACTTTCGTCTTCCAGCAGCCACAACGGGCTGGCACGCCGCAAATCACCATACTCGGCCGCCTGAACACGCTGGGGCATCCCCGCATCGGTCTCACCGTCGCCAAAAAACATGTTAAACGTGCGCATGAACGCAACCGGATCAAGCGATTGACCCGCGAAAGCTTTCGTCTGCGTCAGCATGAATTACCGGCAATGGATTTTGTGATTGTGGCGAAAAAGGGTGTCGCGGATCTGGATAACCAGGCACTGACGGAAGCGTTGGAGAAACTATGGCGTCGTCACTGTCGCCTGGCTCGCGGCTCTTAATCGGGCTGATTCGCGTTTATCAGCGCGTGATCAGCCCGCTTTTAGCTCCCCATTGCCGTTTCCATCCCACCTGTTCTCAATACGGTATTGAGGCATTGCGCAGGTTCGGATTGGTAAAAGGGTGTTGGTTGACGCTAAGACGCATATTAAAATGCCACCCTTTAAACCAGGGTGGCGACGACCCGGTGCCGCCACATAACCATTGATCTCAGAGAACATTAACGATGGATTCGCAACGCAATCTTTTTCTCATCGCTTTTCTGTTCGTGTCCTTTATGATCTGGCAAGCCTGGCAGACGGACCACGCTCCGCAGCCATTGCAGACCCAGACCACGCAGAACACGACCAGCGCTGCCGGTGATGCCGCTAATCAGGGTGTACCTGCCAGCGGACAGGGCAAAACGATCACCGTTAAGACCGATGTCCTGTCTTTAAACATCAATACCCGCGGTGGCGATATTGATCAGGCACAGCTGCTGACTTACCCGGACAAACTGGGTTCAGACCAGCCTTTCCAGCTGCTGGAAACCACACCAGGCTTCCTGTATCAGGCACAAAGTGGCCTGACCGGTCGTAATGGCCCGGATAACCCGGCCAATGGTGCGCGCCCTCTGTACACCAGCAGCCAGGATCACTTCGAACTGGCAGAAGGCCAGAGCGAACTGCGTATCCCGCTGACCTTTACCGCTGAAAACGGCGCGACCTACACCAAGACCTTCGTCCTGAAGCGCGGCGAGTACGCGATCACCGTCGATTATCAGGTCAACAACGCCACCCAGCAGCCGCTGGAAGTGTCGATGTTTGGTCAGCTGAAGCAGACCATTGATCTGCCGAAGCATCGCGATACCGGCAGCAACAACTTTGCGTTGCATACTTTCCGCGGTGCGGCTTACTCCAGCAGTGAGACCAACTACGAGAAGTACAAATTCGACAAGATCAGCGATAACGAAAACCTGAGCACCACCACCACCAACGGTTGGGTGGCGATGATGCAGCAGTATTTCGCCACCGCATGGGTTCCGCAGACTGCGGGCAGCAACACGCTTTACACCAGTAACCTGGGTAATGGTATTGCCGCAATCGGCTACAAATCTGCGCCAGTGACCATTGCGCCGGGTTCTCAGCAGCAGCTGGCTGCGACCCTGTGGGTTGGCCCGGAAATTCAGGACAAAATGGCGGCGGTTGCCCCACACCTGGATCTGACCGTGGATTACGGCTGGCTGTGGTTTATCTCCCAGCCGCTGTTTAAGCTGCTGAAGTTCCTGCACAGCTTTATCGGTAACTGGGGCTTCTCAATTATCGTTATCACCTTCATCGTGCGCGGCATCATGTACCCGCTGACCAAAGCGCAGTACACCTCGATGGCCAAAATGCGCATGCTGCAGCCGAAGATTCAGGCAATGCGTGAGCGTTTAGGTGAAGACAAGCAGAAGATGAGCCAGGAGATGATGGCGCTGTACAAAGCGGAGAAAGTGAACCCGCTTGGCGGCTGTCTGCCACTGGTTATCCAGATGCCTATCTTCCTGGCACTGTACTACATGCTGATGGGCTCGGTGGAACTGCGCCATGCGCCGTTTGCACTGTGGATCCATGACCTGTCCGCACAGGACCCGTACTACATCCTGCCGATCCTGATGGGTATCACGATGTTCTTCATTCAGAAGATGTCGCCAACCACCGTGACCGACCCGATGCAGCAGAAGATCATGACCTTTATGCCGGTCATCTTCACCGTGTTCTTCCTGTGGTTCCCGTCTGGTCTGGTGCTGTACTACATCGTCAGTAACCTGGTGACCATTCTCCAGCAGCAGCTGATTTATCGCGGGCTGGAAAAACGTGGTCTGCACAGCCGCGACAAGAAAAAAGCGTAATTTGTCCGTAGGGGCGAGGCATGCCTCGCCCGTGCTAAATTTCGGCACAATGCTTACACTAAGGCGGTCATCATGACCGCCTTTTTTTATCTTAAAAAAGAGAGTTCAACATGAGCCATAGCGATACTATCGTCGCCCAGGCGACCCCACCTGGCCGCGGCGGCGTCGGCATCCTGCGCATTTCCGGCAGCAAAGCCCGCGACGTGGCGCAGCTGCTGCTGGGCAAACTGCCAAAGCCGCGCTACGCCGACTATCTGCCCTTTACGGATGCGGATGGCAGCACGCTCGACCAGGGCATTGCGCTGTGGTTCCCCGGCCCGAACTCCTTTACCGGTGAAGATGTGCTGGAGCTGCAGGGCCACGGCGGCCCGGTGATCCTCGACCTGCTGCTGAAGCGCATTGTTGCGCTGCCGGGGCTGCGCATTGCCAATCCGGGGGAGTTCTCCGAGCGCGCCTTCCTCAATGACAAGCTCGACCTCGCACAGGCCGAGGCGATAGCCGACCTGATCGACGCCAGCTCCGAACAGGCCGCCCGTTCGGCGGTCAACTCACTACAGGGTGTTTTCTCCACCCGCGTTAATGCTCTGGTGGAAGCACTCACTCACCTGCGCATCTACGTGGAGGCAGCGATCGATTTCCCTGACGAGGAGATCGACTTCCTCTCCGACGGTAAAATCGAGGCCCAGCTAAATCAGGTTATCGGCGATCTGGATGGCGTGCGTGCTGAAGCCCGTCAGGGCAGCCTGCTACGTGAAGGGATGAAGGTGGTGATCGCTGGCCGCCCTAACGCCGGAAAATCCAGCCTGCTCAACGCGCTGGCCGGGCGCGAAGCGGCGATTGTCACCGATATTGCCGGCACCACGCGCGACGTGCTGCGCGAACATATCCATATTGACGGCATGCCGCTGCACATCATCGATACCGCTGGCCTGCGTGAAGCCAGTGATGAAGTGGAACGCATCGGTATTGAACGCGCATGGAAAGAGATAGAACAGGCCGATCGCGTGCTGTTTATGGTGGATGGCACCACCACCGGCGCCACCGAACCCGCTGAGATCTGGCCGGACTTTATTGCCCGCCTGCCGCAAACTCTGCCGATCACCGTGGTACGAAATAAAGCGGATATCACTGGCGAAGCAGAGGGTCTAAGCGAAGTGAACGGTCACTCACTTATTCGCCTGTCGGCGCGCACCGGGGACGGTATCGATATCCTGCGCGACCATCTGAAAGCCAGCATGGGCTTTGCCGGCAATATGGAGGGCGGCTTCCTCGCTCGCCGCCGTCATCTCCAAGCGCTGGAGTTAGCAGCCACTCACCTGCAGCAGGGCAAACATCAGCTGCTGGGGGCTTGGGCTGGGGAACTGCTGGCGGAGGAGCTGCGTCTGGCGCAGCAGGCACTGAGTGAGATCACCGGCGAGTTCAGCTCCGACGATCTGCTAGGACGGATCTTCTCCAGCTTCTGTATTGGCAAATAAGTCTTTTCGCACTTCCTTCGCCACATCCGCTCCCGCTGTACAATCGTATGGCGGGATGGCCTGGTTTAAAAACCCCCTCCTTGTCAGTAAAAATAAACTAACACCTTGAATTTAATCATATAATAATCCCAGGCGAAATAATGTTTCATCGTACTGCGGCTAGTATTTAATTTCTTATAATTGGATTATGCGATATTTTTTTCTATCAATTAACTTCAAATTCAAATTTGCGACATAAATAATATTATGGGAAATAATATTAACTAAATAATATCGCATTTATTATAAAGAGGCATTTTGTGAATGTTCGGTGATTGTATTGGAAAGTTAGCTATGTAAGAATCCACGTCGTTGTCAGCTAAGGCAACATGTGACTAAAACAAGCAGGCTCACTCTGCATTCAATTAATAAGACAATTAATCCTTATTACCCACTTATATAATAAGCCGAAGGGTTATCTTATTATCGAGTCACTAAACCTGTTGGTTTAATCCCGCCCGGATTAAGTTAAGTCGGAATTTGTTATTAATCACCGTAAGGATACATTTATATGAAAATGAATAAAATTATGCTGGCTGCGGCCATGACTTTTGCCGCTGTTTCCCTGGCGCATGCTGCAGACGCCACGCCAGGTGCAGCGGCTGGCTCTCAGGGTAGTGGGCAGTTGTCGTTCAGCGGGTCTATCGTTGATGCACCTTGCTCAATCAAGAGTGAGTCCACCAAGCAGGATATCAACCTGGGTGCTATCTCTAAAGCTCTGCTGGCTAAGGCAGACGGGCACTCAACGCCTACGCAGGTGAACATCAAACTGGAAAACTGCGAGCTGGCGAAAGACAAAAATGGCGTAACCATTACCTTTAGCGGCGCGGCAAACGATACCGACGACTCCATGCTGGGTCTGGCAGGTAATGCTTCCGATGCCGGGATTGTGTTTGTTGATAACAAGGGCCAGAAAATCAAACTGGGTGAAGCAAGCCAGCCAACCAAACTGGTCGGTAGCGACTCCACTCTGAGCTTCAGCGCCTACGTTCAGCAGACTAAAGCCACGCCATCCATTGTGCCTGGTGACTTTACCGCTGTGGCTAATTTCCAGCTGGCTTACCAGTAAGCTTTAGCGCATGCCGTCAACGTGCGGCGCATAGCCGCACGTTTTTTCCATGCAGCAGGAGTCGGTGATGTTAGTAACAGAAACAAGCCTGCGGGCCTTTCCCACTCTGATACTGGCGCTGTTTTTTCTTTCTACTGTTAGCCAGGCAGCGCAACAGGGTAAGGGAGAAGTCTCCATGAGGGGTGCCATCGTCGATACCGCCTGCACTATTGCGACCCGTGATGCTCAACAGAGCATTGATTTGGGTTCTCTGCCGGTATCCACCCTTGCGCGCGAGGGTAAAGGGCCCGCCTTCCCCCTCACTATTCGTCTGACAGACTGCGTGCTTGGGCGCGCACACAATAACAAAACATTTAACATCACGTTTGATGGTCCTGCCGAAGGATCAACGTTTAATTTACAGGGTAAGGCCTCTGGCGTCGCCCTGCGTATCAGCGATGCCACCGGGCGTATAGCCAAAGCCGGTGTCGCGCTCCCACCGCAGGATATTACCCCTGGTGATATGCGTCTGGAATACTTTCTCACCCTGGTGAGCGATCAAAAGCCGCTAATGGCCGGAGCCTATTTTATCACCGTCCGTTTCAAGCTGGACTATTTCTGATGATGAAAAGTCAGGGATAATAAATTAACGGAAAAGCGGATTAACCATGAAACACTACGCAGCACGGAAGCTGTTCAATCTAAAATTACTATCAGCCTTAATTGTTCTGACGCTGGGTCATTCCGGGCGGGTTTTTTCCTCTGACGATATCCAGTTCAATATGGATGTGCTGGATGTTAACGACCGTAAGCATGTTGACCTGAGCCAGTTTTCACGTCAGGGATATATTATGCCCGGTGATTACAGCCTGACGGTGCGTATTAACAAAACCGAGCTCTCCGAGCGCACCGTCACCTTTATGGCCGATGAAAACGATGCAAAATCGAGCGTAGCCTGCCTTACCCCCGACCTGGTTAAGCAATTCGGCCTCAAGCCGCAGCCGTTAGCCGCTCTGAAATGGCATCAGCAGGGGAAGTGCCTCGACATAAGTAGCCTTAAAGGGCTGCAGGCCCGTGGCGATCTCTCCACTTCCTCGCTCTATATCACTATCCCGCAGGCCTGGCTGGAATATACCGCCGACGACTGGGACCCGCCTTCCCGCTGGGACAACGGCATCCCTGGGATTTTGCTCGACTACAGCCTGAATGCCCAGCAGCAGCGCAGCCATAACAGCGGCGACAGGCTTAACCTCAGCGGTAACGGTACCGCAGGTGTAAACCTGGGTGCATGGCGGCTGCGTGCTGACTGGCAGGGCCGGGCAGAACGCCAGAGCGGTGAGCACGCGCAGACCAGCCGCGAGTTTGACTGGAGCCGCTTCTACGCCTGGCGTGCACTGAGCTGGCTTGGCGCCAAACTGATGATCGGTGAGAACTATCTCGACTCCTCCATCTTCGACAGCTTCCGTTTTACCGGCGCCAGCCTGACATCGGATGACAGCATGCTGCCGCCTAATCTGCGCGGCTACGCGCCGGAAGTGACGGGTATCGCCAGAACCGATGCCAAAGTGACCGTCAGCCAGCAGGGGCGAGTACTGTATGAAACTCAGGTCGCCGCAGGCCCGTTCCGTATTCAGGATCTGAGCGATGCGGTCACCGGCCAGCTGGACGTGCGCGTTGAAGAGCAGGACGGCAGCGTGCAGACCTTTACCATTAATACCGCCAGTATTCCCTATCTGACCCGCCCGGGCACCATTCGCTTTAAGGTCTCATCGGGGAAACCCTCAGACTGGAAGCACCGCACCAATGGCGCGCTGTTCAGCGCCGGTGAATTGACCTGGGGGATCAGCAACGGCTGGTCAATGTACGGCGGCGCTATCGGCGGTGATAAGTATCAGGCACTCTCCATCGGTATTGGCCGTGACCTGCTGGCGCTGGGCGCCATCTCGCTGGATGCCACCCAGTCGCGCGCGCGTTTGTCGAGTGAGGATAACACCCTGAGCGGCGGCTCATATCGGGTGAGCTATGCGAAAAGTTTTGAGAGCTACGACAGTCAGATTACCTTCGCCGGCTATCGCTTCTCGCAGGAGAACTTTATGAGCATGTCAGAGTATCTGGATGCCAAAGAAGATAGCAGCCGCATGGGTAAAAGTAAGCAGATGTATACCGTGACCTTCAATAAACAGTTCCGCGATGTCGGTCTGTCAACGTACCTGACCTACACGCATCAGACTTACTGGAACCGGCCGACCAATGACCGCTACAGCCTGATGCTGTCGCGCTACTTCGACTGGTGGAAGATCCGCTCAGCCAGCGTATCACTTTCCGCCTACCGTAACCGCGTCGACCAGCGTAATGACGATGGTATGTATCTCTCCCTCTCTATCCCGTGGGGAGATCGCGGCAGCATTGGCTACAGCATGTCAGCGGCAGGAAAAGAGCGCAGCAATAGCCTGACGTGGAACGATCGCATCAACGCCAGTGATAACTACTCGCTCAGCGCCGGTAACAGCCGCAGCGGCGGCAGGGTGAGCGGCTACTACAACCATGACGGTGATATCGCCCGCGTCAGCGCCAACGCCAGCTATGACCAGGGGCATTACCGCTCGCTGGGATTGAATGCTCAGGGTGGCATGACGCTGACTGCGGAGGGCGGGGCCCTGCATCGTAACAATACCAACGGCGGTACCCGACTGTTAGTGGATACCGACGGCGTGCCGAATGTGCCCGTGAAGGGCTACGGCAGCAACCTCCATACCAACTACTTTGGTAAAGCGGTGATTGCCGATGTTAGCAACTACTATCGCAACAGCGCCCGCATCGACCTTGACAAGCTTGGCGATGATGCGGAGGCCCTGACCTCAGTGGTGCAGGCCACGCTGACCGAAGGGGCGATTGGCTACCGTCGGTTTAATGTCATTTCCGGTGCGAAAGCGATGGCGATCATCAAGCTGGCAGACGGCAGCACGCCACCGTTTGGTGCCAAAGTGATCAACTCGCGTAAGCAGGTAACCGGGCTGGTTAACGATGATGGCACTCTCTACCTGAGCGGCATCCGGGCCGGCGAAATCATGAGCGTAGAGTGGGACGATAAAGCGCAGTGTGAAGTGCGCCTGCCCACGCCGCTACCCGCAGATATGATCAGTCATTCTCTACTGCTGCCGTGTGAAGTCTCTGACGCGCGCAGCTGAAAACGGACAGTCAATTATCAACTTGATGAATTTTAAGGTAACTACATGTTTTCAAATAAAATCATTCCTTTTTTTCTGCTGAGCTCTACGCTGGCAACACAACAGGCCTCTGCCGCCATTTCACTCGACCGCACCCGGGTTATTTTTGACGGCAAGGCAAAGTCAGCCAGTCTTAGCATCAGTAATCAGAATACCCAGCTACCCTATCTGGCCCAGACGTGGATTGAAGATGAAAAGGGTAACAAAATCAACTCACCGCTGACGGCGCTGCCGCCCTTACAGCGCGTGGAGCCGGGCAAAAAAAGCCAGGTTAAAGTGCAGGCGCTGCCGGCAGTCAACGCGCTGGCGCAGGATCGTGAGACGCTTTACTACTTTAACCTGCGCGAGATCCCGCCTAAGAGTGATAAGGCCAATACGTTACAGATTGCCCTACAAACCCGTATCAAGCTGTTATACCGTCCTGCAGCGCTGTACATTGCGCAAAATAGCGTCCCTCCGCAGGAGAAGCTGACGCTGACGCGTAAGGGCGACCGCTACCTCGTTAATAATCCAACAGGCTACTACATCACGCTGATCGACGGGGGTGCCAGCAAGCAGGGCAACTCGCTGGAAGACTTTAAGCCGCTGATGGTCGCACCGAAAAGTAGCGGCGAACTGAACGTGACGGCAGCCCAGCTCGGCACCAGCCCGGTACTGAAATACATTGATGATTACGGCGGCCGCCCGTCGCTCAGCTTTACCTGTTCCGGCAATCAGTGCCGGGTGGTGCCAGGTAATAGCCAAAACCTGACTGACTAAAAATGGAAAACAACCACGCAGGGAGCACTGATATGAGGCAGAAGAAAACAGGGGATAAGCGGATAACAACGGTGCAGAAAAACCGCTGCGCTGCGCTGCTGGTCTGCGCCAGCGGGCTGTTCGCGGCGACCGCACCTGGCGCAGAACATCACCCGGTCCCAATCGGTCAAGGGAGTGTGGTTATCTCCGGGTCACTCACCGAAAGCGCCTGCCGCCTGGAGATGACCAGCCTGCACCAGGTCGTGTGGCTCGGCAATATTGATACTGCCTCGCTGCGGCGGCCGGGGGACCGCGCTGCGCCGGTGAGCTTTCAGCTGAAGCTGGAGGACTGCGGGCGTGGCCCAACATCATTACGCGACAGCAAAAGCGGCAATGTCAGCTGGAGCACAATGCAACCCGCAGTGTCAGTCTGGTTTTATGGTACCCGCGATGACGATATGCCCGATTATCTGAAAATAAACGGCACCAGCGGGCTGGCGCTGGCGCTGGCCGACAGCCAGGGAGAGCCTCTGCCGCTTAACCAGCGCGCCGCGCCGCTCTTTCTCTCACCCGGCCGAAACACGTTAACCTACACCGTAACGCCGGTGCGCACGCCTGCGCCACTGCGTGCAGGTGGCTGGAACGCCAACCTCGATTTCAGGATGATTTATGACTAGCCGTAATGCCCTACGCTGGCTGCCGATGGTGCTGTCGGCGGGCTGGGTTTCGCTTGCGGTCGCCGGTACCGCGCAAAGCACCATCACGATATCCATGACCGTGCTGAATCCGCCCCCCTGCACCATTAACGATGGCAAGGCGATTGAGGTGGATTTTGGTGAGGTAATTGCAGATGACCTTGACGGCATTCAATTCGGTCGTGCGGTAAACATTGACCTCTCCTGCAGCGGCCAGAGAAAAAATCAGCTGCGGCTGCAGTTCCAGGGCACGCCAGATAAGGCCATTGCAAACTATCTGCAGACTAACCACGAGGGGCTGGCGATAAAATTCTTTAGAAATGGCCAGCTATTACCGCTTAACAGCTGGCTTAACTTTAGCTGGCCGGATGTACCTGAGCTGCGCGCAGCACCTGTGATTAGCAATAAAAAGGTGCTGACCGGCGGTACCTTCAGCGCCAGCGCTACGCTGCGCGTGGAGTATCAATAATGAAACATAGCATACTGCTAGCGCTGGCATTGGTTCTGCCAGCCATCGAGGCCAGCGCCGGTGTCGCCACCGTCTCGTTTACCGGGACGCTGCTTCTGACGCCTTCCTGTAAGGTCACTTCACCCGAGAGCGGCCGGATAGAAGTTAATTTTGGCGATAACGTCGGCATAACGCAGGTTGATGGCGTGCACTACCGTCAGCCGCTTAACTACCGCATCACCTGCAACAACGATAAGCCAGCCGGGACGGGCCTGAACCTGACGATGCGAGGGGAAATTGCCAACTTTGATGCCAGCAAAGCCGCGCTGCAGACCAGCGTGAAAGGGCTGGGGATCCGCATTCTGCAGAACGGCAGCCCGATGGTGATTAATCAGCCGATCAAGGTCACCCCGACAGCGCTACCCGCGCTGGAGGCAGTGCTGGTCAAACAGAGCGATGTGACGCTGCAAGAGGGCCCGTTCAACGCCGTCGCTACCCTGATGGCCGACTATCAATAGGAAAATTATGCCGATAAAACACCTGAAGTCGCCCACGCTGGCAGTATGTTTCACTCTCTGCATGGTTTCACCGACATCCAGCGCCATACCCTATGGTGATAATGTTCATCTTTCCGGCACGCTGGTGGCCGAACCCTGCGCACTGCGGCCCGGCGACGAGAATATTCGCGTGGACTTCGGGGGAATTGTCGATAAATACCTCTATATTAACGGCCGTAGCCCGTCACAGGCTTTTCAGCTACATCTGCAGGGGTGCGATCTCAGTATTGGAAAGCAGCTCAACGTTTCCTTCAGCGGGAATGAGAGCAGCGTATTACCGGGGCTGCTGGCGGTACAGCAGACTAACAGCGGTATTGCTGTCGGTATTGAAGATGCCGGGGGAAAAGCGATTGCGCTTAACAGCGGCAGCAAAGAGGTCACGCTGGAAAAGGGCGATATGACGCTGAAGTTTGCCGCCTGGATCCAGGGCGAGCCGCAGGCGATTAAGGCACATACCATTGCGCGCGGGGAATTTAGCGCTGTGGCAACGTTCCGGCTGGATTATCGCTAAAGGACTAAATCGGCTTTGAAAAGATCGTGCTGTTGGACGGTAATTTTATTTGCCAATCAAACTAAATAAAAACCCAATAGATATCAAAATAATAAATGAAAAACTCCATGAAAAAATCAAAAAAAACACTTTTCAAAAAAACAGTTTTTTTATTAATGCTTACATCTCCATTCAGCGCCATCGGCGAAATTCGTTATGGTGAAGTAAACGGCAATTACAGAATCTACGGTCATGTAGAAAACCCGACTTTTAAAAAAGAATCCGGGTGGAGAACTACAGGTTTTTTCATGTATATGTCCAGAAATAAAATCCTCCGGAATGATACTGCTGAATATTGCCCAGATGAGAAAAAAGCCGCTGAAATATTAAACAAGATGTTATCCGGATTAGGAACTAATGTAACTTCAGCTTTTACTGACAGTACTTCTACTGACTATTATTTTATATTTCGTTGCAAAAAATCAAAGGAAGAATTTTTGGATTTATGGAGTTATGACGTACACACTCAATTTTCCCCGCCGACCGACTGCAAACTAGACATCCCGACTAACGTAGAGTTTGGAGAAGTTCCGATGAGTACTAACGGAATTCAGCGCAGGCTGGAAGGTAGCCTGACCTGTGATTATAAAACATCGGTTGATCTGTCACTCACCGGATCGGCTATCAGTGGCACCGCTGATAACAAGCAGATTAAGGTCGGTGACGCGATAGTGAGCTATGCCTTTGATAACGGCAAAGCCACCACCAGCGTCAGTACCGAAAAAGGCGTGAAGTCATCATTTAGCCTGGATTTTATCCTTAAAGACAGCGGAGAGAGTGCCGGTAACAAACAGGCCAGCGTGGTGATGACAGCCAGCTGGTATTAATGCACAACCACCGTTATAAAATTTACAATAAAGCGTGCTGAAGATATCGGGGTTGCCATCAACCTGCGTGGATTTTTTATCCAGAGATAATGGTTGTTTCCACATTACCCCCTTCATATAAACAACCCATCCTACCTTGATTTTAACTTTAGCTGAAAATGGATAAAAACAAAGAACAAAATATCGCACATTAACAAAAGATGATATTCCACTGGAAAAAACAATGGCGAAAATACATTATTGATCAACGATAAGATTATACAATTTCAGGCTGTATCTTTTACTCTTACAGGGGCTACTAGCGGTCAACCCTGCCCGCTGCCGGACTGTAATAGGCAAGGACGTAGCGACCTTCCGGTTGGATAATGACCAGCCACTCTCGGTAGAGGCTGATTATACCCCTGTGAATAGCATAATATTTTCTTTACACTCATGGCATAAAGTAGGGATCTGAAATGTTTAACGTATTGATAAAAATCAATCATTTAAGAATGCTAATCTTTTTTTGTTTAATACTCTCTTTCGCAACCAGTGCCACTACTAACGTTCACTATAGCAAAGAAAATGGAATATACAGAGTTTATGGTCACGTAGAAGGAAGCATGTCTTTAGTTAACATTAACCTTGTAAACGAATTATATTTAATTATACCTGGAGACAAATCACTCGGAGTCAATGTTGGCAAGGAATACTGCAAAACAGAGAAAGATGCACTTAAAAAGGTGAACGAACTCCTTTCAGGCCAGGGAAGCATCGCGTATCTAGGCCCAGTAGGCGCATTAAGCTCTACATTCAGTTTTTATTGCCGGAGGGAGAAAGGCTCAATGACTATGTGGTCTTATACTAAAAATTTTCCTCAGGAGCCACCTACCCCCTATGTCAGCTGTAATATCGATATTCCTGGCGCCGTAGATTTTGGTGAAGTCTCGATGGGCGGCGGGGCGATTCTGCGCACGCTAAAAGGCAGTGCAACCTGCGATGCGAAAACCTCAGTAGCGCTGACGCTTAGCGGCAAGGATATCATTAACCAGCAGATTAAGGTCGGTGATGCCGTTGTCGAGTATGCCTTTGAAAATGGCAAAGCCACCACTAACGTCAGCGCTGAGAAAGCGGTAATGTCATCTTTTGACCTGAATTTCATTCTTAAAAACACCGGTAAGACTGCCGGTAACAAACAGGCTAGCGTGGTGATGACAGCCAGCTGGTATTAATTATAGCCGCACGGCATTAATGTGCAGTTACGGCGGTAATAGCTGGTAATAAGCCACCTTTAGAGGATCACGGAGTTTGAAAAGAAGGAAAGTCTTTCTTATGGAATGCACACCACTGAGTACATAGGCTTTTTATCGTTAGCTTTGTAATTTAACCAAGCGAATTCGATAAAGTCAGTGATATTATCAGAAAACCCAAACCCAATGAAATATCGAGTTCTGGCAGGTTTATTTATAAGAAAAACCTTAATCACCCATGAAAAAAATAAAAACCAAGGTCGAAAAATGAAATTAAAACCTAGAAGCATCACATCAACTCTATTACTGTTTACTTTATTATTACCAAAAGAATCTTTCTGCTATAACTTGTGGGTAGATATATCTCAAAAAATGCCTGTCGTTTACGGTACAGTAGATGAAAATGACTTTGACATAAAAACCACTAAGGGAACCGGAAAAGTTATTTTCGATTATTCTACCGCCGGTATATCACCCTCCATGTACGTGAGAAATGGTGTTTATTGCCATTCAAAAAAAGACGCTGCGGAAAAAATAAACAGCATATTATCTGGCGGAGCACAATTACATCGGCAGAGTGTGTACGGGGCATATAGGGATAAAGTATTAATTTCCTGCCCTAATAACAATACAACCCCAATATCTCAATATGTTCTGCTGACGGAAAAAATACCCAGACCTGCGCCGAAGTGTCAGGTTAATATTCCAGACTCGGTAAATTTTGGAACAGTGGAATGGGGAAGATCAGGAAAAAAAATTGAACTGAGCGGATATGTTATGTGCAATAGTGCCACCTCAGGCCAGTTACGTCTGTTAAGCCCAATCGTGAGCAACATTTTAGTCAAAGATGCTTTGGTCTCTTATGCATTTAACGAGGGTAAAAACAGTCAACGGTTCTATACGACACCGTATGAAAAAGAGCCTTTCTCGTTGATTTTCACCCTGGATGACACTGGGGCAACATCAGGATATAAGCAAGCCTCCGTGGTATTCGAAACGACCTGGGACTGAATTTTTTCTGTTCACAGGTGCCTGCGCTCCCTGTCATTTTTGCTGCCCGGATTGAACACCACTTTGACCGGTATGGTCAGTCTCTGGCCTGCCATAAATCTGATTTATGTCGCGAATTGCGTTTGCGTGATGCAAATAGCTAAGAAAATTCTTACAATAGGAGGTGATGATTATCCGACCATTTTCACGGAGCGACAGATGGCAAGTCATTTTGCACGTTGGGCACTCGCCCAGACCCGAACCCCGGTACACCGACTCCCACTTCAGCTGGTTGAGCGCGCCGCCCGCTATGGTGAGAAACGCCGCAGCCGCTATCTGGCCGCACGCACGCTGCTGGCTGAGCTGATGCTGCGCGTTTATGGGCTGCCGTCGCTGCCTGAGATGGTTATCAACAGTAATGGACGCCCCTGCTTCAGCAACCCCGATCTGCCCGATTTCAGCTTCGCCTACGCCGGTAATATGGTCGGCGTGCTGCTGGCGGAAGAAGGCGGCCACGCCGGGCTGGATATGGAGATTGTCCGTGCCCACAGCCGACAGACGCTGGAACACCACTTTGAGTGCCTCTCCTCCGGGGAGAAGGCGTGGATCAACGCGCAGAATGACGTCATGGAGGCCTCAACCCAGCTGTGGACGCTGCGCCAGAGCATTCTTAAGCTGACGGGAGAAGGGGAAAAGGGGATGGATTCGCTGCGCCTGCACCCGGCATCCGGACGTCTGCGTTCGGCGAGCTGGCCGGATATTCATGCCCTGTGCGACGTCGAACCGCTGCTGGTCTGGTCCTGTGCGCTGTCACCCGGCACCGATCGGCTGCATCTATGGGAGTATGACGGGGAGAAAGGCTGGGAGTCGCTGCGCGAGATTAATCTCTATGCGCAAAATTTGGCAACCAGCACGCTGCGTCTGACCAGTCTGCCGACTGAAAAACTCCAGCCTCACTGCTGATAAAGCGGGTGGCAGCGCCTGCCACCACCCGTCGGTCGATTAATGCGCGTCGATAAAGGCGATTTTCAGCACGAACAGCAGCGCCACCACCACCACGCACGGGCTGATTTCACGCCAGCGGCCGGTGCCCAGCTTCATCACGCAGTAGGAGATAAAGCCCAGCGCAATCCCTTCGGTAATCGAGAAGCTGAACGGCATCATCGCCGCGGTGACAAACGCCGGTACCGCTTCGGTCAGGTCGTCCCACTTCACGCGGGCCAGGCTGGAGGTCATCAACACCCCCACGTAAATCAGCGCGCCGGCAGCGGCATAAGCCGGAACCATGCCCGCCAGCGGTGACAGGAACATCACCAGCAGGAACAGCACGCCCGTCACCACCGCCATCAGGCCGGTGCGGCCTCCGACAGAGACCCCGGAAGAGCTTTCGATGTAGGCAGTGACCGAAGAGGTGCCAATAAAAGAGCCGGCCACGGAGCTGATACTGTCTACGTACAGCGCCTGCTTCATGCGCGGGAACTTGCCTTTCTCATCGGTCAGCCCGGCCTTGTCGGTCACGCCAATCAGCGTGCCGGAGGAGTCAAACAGGTTAACCAGCATAAAGGAGAAGATGATCCCGGCCATGCCCACGTTGAGCGAGTCCTTCAGGTTGACCTGACCCAGAACGGAAGTCACCGGCGGGGGGGCTGAGAACACCCCGGTGAATTTCACATCGCCAATCGCCAGGCCAATCGCCGTGGTGACCACAATCGAGACCAGCACCGCCGCGTGAATATTGCGCGAGGCGAGAACGGCAATAATAAAGAAGCCCAGCGCCCCCAGCAGCACGCTGTGCGAGGTCAGATTACCGACGGTTACCAGGGTCGCTTCATTGGCAACGATAATGCCGGCATTTTTCAGCCCCATCAGCGCGATAAACAGCCCGATACCGGCGGTGATCCCCACGCGCAGGCTCAACGGAATATTGGCAATCATCCAGTAACGCACGCGGAAGAGGGTCAGCAGCAGCAGGCCCACCGCGCCCCAGAAGATGGCCCCCATCCCGACCTGCCAGGAGATACCCATCGCGCCCACCACCACAAAGGCAAAGAAGGCATTAAGGCCCATCGCCGGAGCCAGCGCCACCGGCAGGTTAGCCACCAGGCCCATCAGGATACTGCCGAAGGCGGCAATCAGGCAGGTAGTGACAAATACTGCCTGGGTATCCATCCCGGCAACGCCCAGAATCTGTGGGTTAACGAAAACGATATACACCATCGTCAGGAAAGTGGTGAAACCGGCAATCACCTCGGTACGGACAGTGGTGCCATGCTCCTGCAGTTTAAAAATCCGTTGTAACAGGCCGGGAGTAGTCATGATGTGATTCCAGAGCGGAGAAAAAATTGTCGGTGGCTATCCTACCCCATAATTCCGCATTTGGGATGCGGGGGGCGGGGATATTCCACACGCTGTCGCTTAACGGGAATAAATCATTCCAGTTCGAAGCGCTGCGTGCGCTCGCCGTTGAGCCAGATTTCTCGCTGCTCACCCGCCGGTAAGCTCAGCGTCAGCGACCGCCACGCCGGGCGGAACTGACCGCGGGTGGTGAGGGTAACGTCGATGCGCTGCGCGCTGGTTTTCATCTGCCAGTTCAGCCACAGGGCATCATCGCGCTGCCAGCCGTGGCTGACGCCATCATCCTCGAAAATCATCCCTTCTGACTGCCCGTCACCGCGCGGCGGGAACAGTTTTAACTCCCGGCTCTGGTCCTGCGCGCTGTCGGCATAGGCAAGGCGCGAGGAGAGCGGCAGACCGGCACCGGCGCGCACCAGCAGCGGCAGGCGCTCCAGCGGGGCGGCCAGGGTAATGGTCTGCCCGCCGCTGAACCAGACGCCGCTCCAGAAGCAGTACCAGCCTTCACCGTTGTCCGGCAGCCACACCTCGCGCTGACGCTGGCCCTGTTCCACCACGCTGGCTACCAGCAGATCGCGGCCAATCATAAAGTCGTCGTTTTCACGCCAGGTATTGGCGTCATGCTCGTGATCGAGGAAGGTCGGGCGCAGCATCGGCTCATCTTCACTGCTGGCCTGCCACAGCAGGGTATAGAAGTAGGGCAGCAGCCGGTAACGCAGCTGGATGGCTTCGCGGATCGTTGGGGTCACCTGCGGATACATCCAGGGTTCGTTGACCGTGCCGTCATCGTTCCATGAGTGGATGGTAAAGCGCGGATGCATGACGCCGTTCTGCACCCAGCGCACCAGCAGCTCGGGATCGGGCCGGTCGCCAGAGAAACCGCCGACGTCGTGACCAATGTTATACAACCCGGACAGGCTCATCCCCAGCCCCATGCGCGTGTTATAGCGCAGGGTCTGCCAGCTGGTGCGGTTATCGCCGCTCCAGGTCTGTACGTAGCGCTGCATCCCGGCACAGCCGGAGCGCGAGATCAGATACGGGCGCAGATCCGGGGCAAAGCGCTGCTGCGCTTCCAGCGAGGCACGCATCATCAGCAGCGGCATCACCGGGCGGATATGCTTGATGGCTATCGGCTGGCCGAAGCCGTGACAGCGCGCTTCGCCGTCCCACACTTCATATTCGTTGTTATCGTTCCAGGTCGCGTCGATGCCCTTTGCCAGCAGCTGGGTAGTGACGCCCTCCTGCCACCAGCGCACGGTCGCCGGATTAGTGAAGTCGAGGTGTGAGCCTTCGTCGTCCCAGAAGCTGGAGCGCTCCGGACTGTCGCTTTCCGAATCGCGGATAAACAGCCCCTGCTGCGCGACCTGCTGATACTGCGGATGATCATGCAGCAGGCAGGGCTTGATATTGGCGGCCAGCTTCAGCCCGGCGTCGTGGAACGCGGCGCTCAGCTGCTCCGGCTGCGGCACCTTGTCGTAGTTCCAGTTGAACACGTAGCGCTTGTTGTTGATCGAGGTATAACCCGATGACAGCTGGAATGAGTCACAGGGGATCGCCTGCTCGCGGCACAGGCGGATAAACTGCTGGAGCTGCTCCTGTGCGTCATCCGCATCGGTGTAGTGCATGGTGGAACCGCTGTAGCCGAGGCTCCATTTTGGTCCGAATAGCGTTCTGCCGGTCAGGCGCACAAAGGCTTTGGTCACGTCGATCGCCTGCGGCCCGAGCATCAGATAGTAATCCACGTCCCCCGCTTCTGCCTGCCAGCGGCGATAGGCCAGATGGTAGTTATCCAGCTCGTTGCCCAGATCAAGCCAGCAGCTGCTGAGGTTGTCGTAAAACAGCCCGAAGCTGACGCCGGGGCGGCGGGTGATGGTAAACGGGATATGTTTATACAGCGGATCGGTGCTGGCGGCGTTGTAGCCCATCGCGTCGAGGTTGCGCATCTCAAAGCGGCGGCCGGTACGCTCCAAATCGCCGGACTTCTCCCCCAGCCCGTAGTAGCGATCGTCCGGGAAACGGCGCTGATAGTGCGCCACGCCGTCGCCGTGCGCATTCAGCAGATAGGCACCGGTCGGACGGTCGGCGGCCAGCGGCTGCCACTCGCCCGCTGCATCACGGTATTCCCACGTCAGGCACAGCGGCTGATGTACGGTGACGCGCAGCTTATCGGTGCTCAGCACCAGCCGGTCATCATTATGGTCCAGCCGGTAGCCCGGCAGGCTGAAGCCTTGCGTACTCAGGCGATCGCGCCCCTGCCACGGCACATCCTGATCCGGCGCGATGCTCCAGCTACGCTCCAGGCGCAGCGCATGATGCTGCTTGATCAGCACGCGGCACAGGTGCGGCTCCAGCACGTAAAGGCAGAAACTGTGCTGCTCATCCACCGTGAGCTCGATGCGGTCAGGATGCTGGCCAGCCAGCGTCCAGTTTTTTAAGGTTTTCATAAAAACTTATTCTCCAGCCTGGGGGATTTTTTTCCTGCTGCGCTCGGCAACCAGCGCAATCAGGAACAGCGCGCCGATCAGGTCAAAAAAGCCCATGGCGACAAACAGTGGGTTAAAACCAACGGTGTCGGATATCGCACCGATCAGTAAGGTAAACAGGAAGCTGGCGACCCACGCGCAGCTGCCGCGCAGGCCGTTGACCGTAGCCATCTGATTTTTATCGAAGGATTCGACCACCAGCGCGCTGAGCATGCAGGAGATCACCTGGTGACCGAAGCCGCCAACGGAGATCAGCGCGATCGCCACCAGCGGATCTTTGGTCAGCGCCACCAGCGCCAGCGACACCATCAGAAATGCCCCAGTAACCGAGCTGGCGACCACCGAGTTAACCAGCGTGCAGCCAAACCACTTGCGGTACAGACGGGTGAGGTAGCCGCTGGCAACACTGCCCAGGTCGGCTGCGAGGAATGGCAGCCAGGCGAACATCGCGATCTGCTTGAGGTCCATCCCGCGTTCGGTCGCGAGGTAGAGCGGCACCCAGAAGCTGAACACCGCCCACGCCGGTTCCGCGAGGAAGGCCGGAATAGCGATGCCGTAGAACTTGCGGTTTTTACTGAGGATTTTCAGTGATGTCCAAAATGGCAGAGCGGGCAACATCGGCTCATTATCCTGGTGGATCAGTGCATATTCCTGCTGGCTGAGGTTGGGGTGCTGCTGCGGCGAGTGGTAGAAGCGCCACCACAGCAGCACCCACACCAGCGCCAGCCCGCCCGAGAACAGAAACGCCCCCTGCCAGCCCATGGTGGCGTGCGCCAGCACGATCACCGGCGGGGCCAGCATCGCGCCGATGGAGAAGCCGACGCCCGCCCAGCCCGCCGCAACCGGGCGCTCTTTTTTCGGGAACCAGTCACCGATCGCTTTGGCATTCGCCGGGGTAGCTGCCGCCTCGGCACCGCCCATAAAGAAGCGCAGAATAGCCAGATGCAGCCAGCTTCCGGCCCCGGCATGCAGCATGCAGACAATCGCCCAGACGCTGGCGCACAGCAGGAAACCGAGCTTCAGGCCAACCACATCGATCAGCCAGCCGCAGATCGGCTGAAACAGGGTGTAGGCCAGCTGGAACGCCGCCACCACCCAGGAGTACTGTTCGGTGCTCATGTTCAGGCTGGTTTTCAGCTCCGGCGCCAGGATCCCCAGCGAGTTACGCGTCAGATAGTTGACGGTAATTCCCAGTAAAAACAGCGCCAGCATCCACCAGCGCAGGGACTTAATTTTACGTCGGTTGCTTTGTACCGCCGTGCGGTTGATTTCCACGCTCATTCATTTCTCCTGGCGACAAAAAGTGCCTGAATCGAAACTAGCCAGCGCACGACTTCAGCGAAACCGGCATTTTTGCAAGGATTTGCATGGAATGGCGCACTACTCACAATAATCGCGATTAATCTCAGGCAGAGTGCGGCTATCCGGTCATGAAAAAATTCTCATGACGCAATTTGAAGGAGATCACAGATTGAACGGAAAGCTGAAAATCGCCGAAATTGCCCGACAAACCGGGCTGTCGATCAGCACGGTTTCACGCGTGCTGGCGGGCAAGATGAATACCAGCCCGGCGGCACGCCAGCAGGTCATGGCCTGCGCCCGCAGCAACGGCATTTTGCAGGCGATCTCCTGCGGGCGGCTGATGCTGAACAATATTGTGGTGTTTGCCCCGCAGCGTGCGTTCGACGTGCGCAGCGATATCTTCTACTACAAGGTGATTCAGGGAATTACCGCAGCGCTGGCCAGCCATGAAGTGCGCCTGCGCTACTGCGGGCTGGAGGAGACCGACAGCGACCGCAGCCTGTTTCTCAGCAAGATGAGCGAGCCGGAAAGCGAAGCGGCGCTGATTATTGGTATTGATGATGACGTGATCCACCAGCTGGCCGCCGAGCTGCATAAACCCTGCGTGCTGATCAACTGCAGCGATCGCCAGATGCGCCTCGACAGCGTTTCTCCCGATCATCAGCGCATCGGCGAGTTCGCCGCCAGCTACCTGATCGAGCAGGGCCACACCCGCATTCTCAACCTGCAGTGCCTGCGTCGCGCCACCATGGAGCTGCGCCTGAGCGGTATTCGCCAGGCCTGGGCGCGGCATCATATGGCGTTTGACGAGCAGCAGCATCTGATCACCACCGCCGGCTTTGGCAGCGAAGAGGCGGAGCAGGCGCTGGGTGCCTGGCTGCGAGGGCTGGCCGCCAGCGAACGGCCCACCGCCATCCTCGCCGGTGGCGACTATATGGCCGCGGGCGCGCTCCGGGCGCTGCAAAAACAGCAGATTGCGGTGCCGGGGGAGATCTCGGTGATGAGCACCGACGGCTTTAACCTGGCGGAGATCGAAGATGTGCCGCTAACCTCGGTGCAGGTGCCGCGCGACGAGCTGGGCTTTGAGGCGCTGCAGCTGCTGCAGCGCCGCATCCTGCAGCCTGACTCGCCGCCCTGCACCATGCTGCTGCAGGGAAAGCTGGCGCTGCGCGACTCGGTGAAACGCCTCGGCGCCTCACGCATCATGCCCGCTTACAGCAGCGGCAAGCACGGTTTATACGATCGCACATCGTAAGTCAGCCAATATTCACGCTACTATCTGACCTTAGCCCAGCAAAAATGAAGGAAGCGGTATGACGGTGGAGTGTATTTTTTTTGATTGCGACGGCACGCTGGTGGACAGTGAAATGCTCTGTACCCAGGCCTATGTGAACACCTTTGCCAGGTTCGGCGCGCAGCTGTCGCTGCAGGAGATGTTCGAGAAATACAAAGGCGTGAAGCTGTACGACATTATCGCCGATGTCTGCCAGCAGCACGGTCTTTATACCCCGGTTGAGATACTGGAACCCGCCTATCGCCAGGAGGTTGCGCGGCTGTTTGATCTTGAGCTGCAGCCCATTCGCGGGGCAAAAGCGCTGCTGGAACAGATCGGCGTGCCGATGTGCGTGGTGTCCAACGGCACGGTGCCCAAAATGCAGCACTCGCTCGGCCTGACGCAGATGCTGCCGTTTTTTGCTGACCGACTGTACAGCGGCTACGATATCCAGCACTGGAAACCGGAACCGGAACTGATGTACCACGCGGCCAGGCAGATGGGCGTGCCGGTTGAGCGCTGCATTCTGGTGGATGACTCAGAAGCGGGTGCCAGAGCGGGCATCGCCGCCGGGATCCCGGTATTCTACTACTGCGTGGATGCGCACAATCCGCAGCTCGATCATCCGCTGGTGACGGTATTTGACGATATGGCCCAGCTGCCCGAACTGTGGCGCGCCAGGGGCTGGCAGCTCACATGCGGATAAAAACAGCAACGCTGTCGGGGCGGACCTTCTTGATCGGTCCGTCCTCCTGCTGATTGGTGCGCATGGGTCACACGCGGGCCGACCAGCAGAAGCGGTCGGCCCCTACGCGACCGCCGGCAGATAAATCATCGTCATCAGGCCTGCGTGCCCTATCCGCTAATTTCTCAACCAATCGCCCCCAGCGTATCCTCATCCTGTCCCTGCTTTTTCGGCAGCAGGAACAGCGTGGCGAAGATATCCAGCAGGTAGATCAGCGCCAGCAGGGTAATAGCGGCGGTAAATGACCACTGGCTGACCAGCAGGCCAATCACCAGCGGACCAAAGCCGCCCACGCCACGACCCAGGTTAAACAACACGTTCTGCGCGGTAGCACGCACTTTCACCGGATAGATATCGGAGATGAGCGCACCGTAGCCGCCAATCATGCCGTTGACGAACATCCCCATCAGCGCGCCGGTAAACAGCATCACCGTCGGGTCACGCAGCTGCGCATAAACCACCACCATCACCACCGCACCGACCTGATAAATCAGAAAGATTTTCCAGCGCGCGAAGCGATCCGCCAGCAGGCCAAACAGCCAGATGCCGAAGGTCATGCCGACCACCGTTACCGCCGTCCACAGGCCGGATTTGGTCAGCGAGAAGCCAAACTGCGTGGAGAGGTAGCTGGGCATCCAGATCATCAGGCCGTAATAGCCGAAGTTCTGCACCGAGCAGAGAATAAAGATGCCGATGCTGGCTTTGGTGGTGACGGCATCGGCAAACAGCAGCCTGATGCGCGCCGGGAAAGACAGCCCCTGATTGACATCCACATGACGGGTGAACGCTTCCGGCTCGCCCATGCCGCGGCGAATAGCAAACGATGCCAGCGCGGGCAGCAGTCCAACGAGGAACATGCCGCGCCAGCCGATAATATCCAGCAGGAAAGGGGTAATAAACGCCGCCAGCAGGACGCCCAGCTGCCAGCCCATGCCGACCCACGCCGAGGCGCGATTGCGCTTGTTAGCAGGCCAGGCTTCAGCGATCAGCGCCATGCCGATGCCAAATTCACCGCCCAGCCCCATTCCCGCCAGAGTACGGTAGGCCAGCAGATCCCAGTAGCCCTGCGCCACGGCGCACAGCCCGGTGAACAGAGAAAACATCAGGATAGTAAAGGTCAGCACGCGAATGCGCCCAAGGCGATCGCTAAGGTGGCCGAAGATAATCCCGCCCAGCACCGCGCCGATCAGCGTCCAGGTCACCAGTGAACCCGCCTGGGAGGAGGTCAGCACCAGCGCCGCGCTAATCGCCGGCAGCATAAACCCGAGGATCAGCAGATCGAAGCCGTCCATTGCATAGCCGCTGACGGCGGCGATCATCGCTTTACCCGGCGTGACGCCGCGCTTGTCCGGTGGGGAGACTGACATGCTTTTAACCTTCTGGTTTGGATTTTGCCGCAAGTATAAGTTTCAACGCGGCGACAAGCCAAAGGAAAAACGGAGTGGATAGAGAGTCAGCCGGCCGTCTGGAGCTGACGGCCTGAGGGAGAGAGAAAGAAGCAATGATGTTCAGTGGCAGATATGCGCCATCTCGGCTTCAGACAGACCGGTAATTTTTATCACGGTGCTGCGATCGATGCCGTTTTGCAGCATGCTGCGCGCTAATTCTATCCGGGCCTGATTAAGGCCTTTGGCAAAACCACGCTTTTCACCGAGCTGGATACCCTTCTCAATACCCTGTTCAATACCCTTCTCAATACCCTTCTGCTCAAGCTGTTGTGCAATAGTCATCAGTTCGTCCCCATGTTGCGGCACGCGTTGTGCCAGCTCACGAACAAAGGCTTCAGCGTCCAACGTTTCGCCAGCCTGTACAATGTAGTGTACCAGCGATACTACCTGTGATGAAGAAAGATATCCGGCCAGCAGGATGGGAACAAGCTTGTCCATCAGTTCTGCCAGATCTCTGAGATGAATGTGTTTCTGCAGCAGGGTCAGTGCCGCCAAACTGCGATGGTCTGCGATTACATCGTCAGATATAACGGTGACATCAACCAGGGGAAAATGACTACTGTAGAGCTTCGCCGCTAGCGCCGGATTACAAAATTCATCCAACCAGCAGGTTGAATAGGGATACGGGGTACGCTTCCCCATATAGAACAGCACGGGTATTACCAATGGCAGCTTTTTATGGCCCGCATCAAGATGCCGCTGCATTGATGCTACTGCATACCGCAACAACCTGAATGCCATATGTTTATCTGGGGTCGACTGGTGTTCAATGAGCACGTGGATATAACCATCATCTTCATCCGTAGTCTTCAGGCTGTAGAGCACGTCGCTAAAATACTGGCGGAGGTTATCCTCAACAAAGGAACCTGACTCAAGCTTCAGCGTACTGAGGTCACAGATAGCGTGCAGTTCTGCCGGAAGATGGATATCCAGGAAGTCGCGTGCAACCTCCGGATGCGTCAGAAACTGGCGAAATGTTGCATCATGGGGGGTCGGCGTACTGCTTTTATTATTCATTGGCTGATAGCTTTCCATGCTGGTTACCCGAATTACAACAAGCATCGTTCAGAATAATAAAATGCTTGTGCAAAACAGAAATCCTGAACATATTTTGCACAGTTTACAGACAAAAAAAAGGCCAGACGTGCTGGCCTCTATTTTTCTCCGGCTGCTTAGCCCGGACTGTTTTCGCCGCTGTCGTCGCCGGTCAGCAGCTTATCCAGCTGGTCGCCACCCACGTGGCGGAAATCCTGGCCTTTGACGAAGTAGAAGATAATTTCGCAGATGTTCTGGCAGCGGTCACCGATACGCTCGATGGCGCGGGCGCAGAACAGCGCGGTCAGCACGCTGGGGATGGTGCGCGGGTCTTCCATCATATAGGTCATCAGCTGACGCACGATGCCCTCATACTCCTGGTCCACTTTCTTATCTTCGCGGTAGATCTCAATCGCCGCGTTCAGGTCCATACGCGCGAAAGCATCCAGCACGTCGTGCAGCATCTCAATGGTGTGGTGCCCCATCGACTCCAGGCTCACCAGCAGCGGCTGATGCTGCTGGGTGAATTTTTCCAGCGCGGTGCGGCAGATCTTCTCGGCCACGTCACCGATACGTTCCAGCTCGGAGATGGTTTTGATGATCGCCATCACCAGACGCAGGTCGCTGGCGGTCGGCTGACGTTTGGCGATGATGCGCACGCAGGCTTCATCAATCTCCACTTCCATCATGTTGACCTTGTGATCGCCTTCGATCACTTTATTCGCCAGCTCACCGTCCTGATTGTGCATCGCGGTGATCGCGTCGGTCAGCTGCTGTTCAACCATGCCGCCCATGGTCATCACCTGGGTGCGGATGTGCTCCAGCTCGGCGTTGAACTGGCCGGAGATGTGTTTGTTCAGGTTCAGGCTATCCATTGTGTTCTCCAGTCAAATCAACCGTAACGGCCGGTAATATAATCTTCAGTCTGCTTCTGATGCGGCTTGGTGAACAGCGTATCCGTGTCGCTGAACTCGATCAGTTCGCCGAGGTACATAAATGCCGTGTGGTCGGAGCAACGCGCAGCCTGCTGCATGTTGTGGGTCACGATCACCACGGTGTAATCCTGTTTCAGTTCGGTAATCAGCTCTTCGATGCGCCCGGTCGAGATCGGGTCGAGCGCCGAACATGGCTCATCCAGCAGCAGCACTTCCGGGCGGATAGCTATGCCGCGCGCAATGCACAGACGCTGCTGCTGCCCGCCGGAGAGACTGTAGCCGCTCTGATGCAGCTTGTCTTTGGTTTCTGTCCACAGCGCGGCTTTAGTTAGCGCCCACTGCACGCGCTCGTCCATATCGGCACGCGACAGTTTTTCGAACAGGCGCACGCCAAACGCGATGTTGTCGTAGATCGACATCGGGAAAGGGGTTGGCTTCTGAAACACCATGCCAACGCGCGCGCGCAGCAGGGCGATATCCTGGTTTGCGGTGAGAATGTTTTCACCATCCAGCAGGATTTCGCCTTCAGCACGCTGCTCAGGATAAAGCGAAAACATCTTGTTAAAGGTGCGCAGCAGGGTGGATTTGCCGCAGCCTGACGGGCCGATAAACGCCGTCACCTGGTTTTTCGCGATATCCAGATTGATATTTTTCAGCGCATGGAATTTTCCGTAATAGAAGTTCAAATCACGAACCTGAATCATCTTGGCGGAATTACTCATCATTTTTATCTCACTTAGTCCGCACCGCTTAAGCCGTGCGGCACAGTATTAATGTTTGCTCTTGGCGAAAATCACGCGGGCCAGGATGTTCAGTAACAGTACGCACAGCGTAATAATCAGCACGCCCGCCCAGGCCAGGCTCTGCCAGTCGGCAAACGGGCTCATGGCGAACTTAAAGATGGTGACCGGCAGGTTCGCCAGCGGCTGCATCATGTCGGTGCTCCAGAACTGGTTCGACAGTGAGGTAAACAGCAGCGGAGCGGTCTCACCGGCAATACGGGCAATCGCCAGCAGTACGCCGGTGAGGATGCCGGAAACCGAGGCTTTCAGGGTGATTGCCGAAATCATCTTCCATTTCGGGGTACCCAGGGCGTAGGCCGCTTCACGCAGGCTGTCCGGCACCAGTTTCAGCATGTTCTCGGTGGTGCGGATCACAATCGGGATCTGCAACAGCGCCAGCGCCACCACGCCAGCCCAGCCGGAGAAGTGCTGCATCTGCGCCACCACGATGGTGTAAACGAACAGACCGACGACGATAGACGGCGCGGAGAGCAGGATATCGTTGATAAAACGGGTGATCTCGGCCAGCCAGGATTTACGCCCGTACTCGGCAAGGTAGATACCCGCCATAATGCCCAGCGGCGTGCCAAACACCGTGGACCAGAGGATCAGCAGGCCGCTGCCCGCGAGGGCGTTAGCCAGCCCGCCACCCGCCGTGTTCGGCGGTGGGGTGTTTTCAGTAAACAGCGATAGCGACATGCCGTCGATACCGCGTGTCACCGTAGCGAACAGGATCCACACCAGCCAGAACAGGCCAAAGGCCATGGTCAGCAGCGACAGGGTGAGGGCAATGCGGTTCTTCATGCGGCGCCACGCCTGCATTTTGCGGCGTGAGGCTAGCAGCTCGGCGCGAGCCTGCATTTCCATGGTGGTCATGAGCGCGCTCCTTCACTTTTCGCCAGGCGCATAATCATCAGTTTTGAACAGGCCAGCACGATAAAGGTAATCACAAACAGGATCAGGCCCAGCTCCATCAGCGCAGCGGTGTGCACGCCGGATTCGGCTTCGGCAAACTCGTTGGCCAGCGCGGAGGTAATGCTGTTGCCCGGCATAAACAGCGACGCGCTGTCGAGCTGGTAGGTGTTACCGATGATAAAGGTCACCGCCATGGTTTCACCCAGTGCGCGCCCAAGGCCGAGCATCACGCCGCCGATCACCCCGTTCTTGGTGAACGGCAGCACCACGCGCCAGATCACTTCCCAGGTGGTACAGCCGATGCCATAAGCGGACTCTTTCATCATCACCGGCGTCTGCTCGAATACGTCACGCATTACCGAGGCAATGTAAGGAATGATCATGATCGCGAGGATAATTCCGGCGGCCAGGATACCGATACCAAATGCCGGACCGGAGAACAGCGCACCGACGATCGGGATGTTCGCCATCACATCGCCCACCGGCTGCTGGAAATAAGTGGCGAACAGCGGGGCGAAGATAAACAGCCCCCACATGCCGTAGACAATGCTGGGGATCGCCGCCAGCAGTTCAATCGCCACCCCTAACGGGCGACGCAGCCAGGCGGGTGCCAGTTCAGTCAGGAACAGGGCGATGCCGAAACTGACCGGGACAGCGATCAGCAGGGCGATAATCGAGGTCACGACGGTTCCGTAAATCGGCACCAGCGCACCAAATTGTTCGTTTGGCGCATCCCACTCTTTGGTCCACAGGAAGGAGAAACCAAATTTCTGGATGCTCGGCCATGAGGAGAACAGCAGGGAAACGATAATACCGCCAAGCAGCAACAGCACAATCAGCGCAGCCAGTTTGACCAGTGCGCCGAAGATGATGTCACCTTGCTTGCCGGGAGCTTTGAATGTCGGCTTGGTTGCAGCCATAGCAGTCTCGATAGTGAAATTGTCGGGGCGGCATCGCTGCCGCCCGGAGTACAGGCCGGTGCTTCCCGGCCCCTACAAATACTGACTTCGCTTAGTACAGTGCTTTACCTGAGCTGTCTTTTACGTTGGCTTTCCAGGCGGCACGGATCTGCTCAACCACGGAGTCTGGCAGCGTTGCGTAGTCCAGGCTCTTAGTGGTTTCACCACCGTTTTTGTAGGCCCAGTCAAAGAACTTCAGCACGGTAGCGCCTTTCTCAGCGTTAGCCTGCTCTTTGTGGACCAGAATGAAAGTGGTCGAGGTGATTGGCCAGGCGTTGTCGCCCTTCTGGAAAGTCAGATCCTGGGCAAACGATTTGCTCCAGTCGGCGCCCTTAGCCGCATCGCTGAAGCTCTGCTCGCTTGGCTCAACCGCTTTGCCATCGGCATCCATCAGCTTGGTGTACGCCAGGCTATTCTGCTTGGCGTAGGCATACTCAACGTAACCGATTGAGCCTGGCAGACGCTGAACAAACGCGGCCACGCCGTCGTTGCCCTTGCCGCCCAGACCGACTGGCCAGTTCACGGTGCTGCCTGCGCCAATTTTGCCTTTCCAGTCGCTGTTCACTTTCGACAGGTAGCTGGTGAAGACGAATGAGGTGCCTGAACCGTCAGCGCGGCGCACCACGTTGATGTTGGAGTCTGGCAGCTTCACGCCCGGGTTCAGCTTGACGATCGCCGGGTCGTTCCACTTTTTGATGGTGCCGAGATAGATGTCGCCGACGGTTTTGCCATCCAGCGTCAGCTGACCAGATTTGATACCAGGAATATTAACCGCCAGTACCACACCGCCAATAACTGTCGGAAACTGGAACAGGCCATTTTTTGCCAAATCTTCGTCTTTCATCGGCGCATCTGACGCACCGAAATCGACGGTTTTCGCAATGATCTGCTTCACGCCGCCGGATGAACCAATCCCCTGATAGTTAACCTGGCTGCCCGTTTCTTTGTTGTACTCTGCAGCCCATTTGTTATACACAGGGGCAGGGAAAGTCCCGCCAGCACCGGTCAGATTCGTCGCTGCCATGGCAGAAACAGCGCTCAGAGAAAGGGTTACTGCGACGAATTTAGCCAGGGTTTTGTGCATCAGTGTCATGTTCCCTCCACGGGATTGAAAAGTCAGGTCAGTTGCCGTGTTTGTCTAATTAATGATTGCTGCTGGAGGCAAAATAGGACAGTTTGGTGACAGTAAAATGTACGTTATATGACACTTTTGTGACGACCTTCGAAATCCTGCTGTGCTGTATTCATCAGCACCTTGATGCTAAAACCCGCTTTTAGTGCGATCGCTCTCCCTGCCGCTGCGCTGCTTTTTCACGGTGCTATTTTTGACTCTCCATTGGACAGGAGATAAACGTCATGAAAATTACCGCAGCAGTGGTTAATCAGGTCAATGCCCCCTATCAGCTGGAAACGCTGGAGCTGGCGCCATTACGCGAAGATGAGGTGCGGGTGAAACTCGTTGCCTCCGGTATCTGCCACTCGGATGAAGCGCTGCGCGTCGGTGACGAGCAGCATTTTTTCCCCGGCGTGCTCGGTCACGAGGGCGCCGGTATCGTTGAGGAGGTGGGCAAAGCGGTCAAAGGCATTCAGCCCGGCGACCACGTGGTGATGTCCTACGCTTACTGCGGCCACTGCGCTCAGTGCCGCCAGGGCCACCCCTCTCACTGCCACGACTGGGGGATGATGAATAACTCAGGATTTCGCGCCGATGGCAGCGCCATCCACCTTAAGCCTGACGGCAGTAAAGTCTCCAATATGTTTTTCCAGTCCTCTTTCGCTACCTACAGCCACACTTCCTTCAACAATCTGATCGTGGTGGATAAGCGCACCGATCTGCGTCTGGTCGCGCCGCTCGGCTGTGGCCTGCTGACCGGGGCAAGCACGGTGCTCAACGGACTGAAGCCTCAACCCGGTTCGACCATGGCGATTTATGGCACCGGCGCGGTCGGGCTGGCCGCGATGATGGCGGCAAAAATTGCCGGCTGCCGGAAAGTGATCGCCATTGATATCCATGATTCACGCCTGGCGCTGGCGCGCGAGCTTGGCGCGACGGATTCGATCAACAGCGGCAGAGAAAACGTGGCGGCAACGATTGCCAGCCATACGCAGGGCCTTGGGGTGAATTATGCGATCGACACCACCGGCCTGTCGGAGGTGATGAAAAGCGCGCTGGAGGCGCTGGCAACCGGCGGTACGCTGGCTCCGGTTGCCGTGACGCGCCACGACCTGACCTTCAACCCCATGCGCAGCCTGGTGGCCTCCAGCAAGAAGGTGATCGGCGTACTGATGGGCGATGCCATTCCGCAAATCGCCATTCCCCAGCTCATTGACTGGCACCAGCGCGGCCTGTTTCCGTACGAGAAACTGGTGAAGTTCTACGACTTTGCCGATATCAATCAGGCCAGAGAAGACTCCGCCAGCGGCGTCACTATCAAGCCGGTGCTGATCATTGATAAAACCTACCAGCTTTAAAAAGGAGACTGTGCGATGGACGCAACATGGCAAGGTCGGCTGCTGGATATTTTCCACAGCCAGAAAAAAGTGTTTTTATCCGGCATCACCCGCGATAACCCGTTCAAAAAGGCCCAGCTCACTAAACTGCGCCATGCGCTGTTGTTGCATAAGGAAGCCGTCTGCGAGGCGATGTGGTCCGATCTTGGCCGCAGTCATCACGCAGTAGAACAGGCTGAGCTCGCGCCGCTGCTGAATGAAATCAGCTTCGCACTCGAGCATCTCGATGAATGGTCGATAGAGAAAAAAGTGCCGACCCCGCCCCTGCTCGGCAACAGCGAAAGTTACATCACGCGTGAGGGCTACGGGGTTAACTACATTATCGGGCCGTTTAACTACCCGCTCTACCTGAGCTGCTGCCCGCTGATCGGCGCAATTATTGGCGGCAACACCGCCATCATTAAACCCTCGGAGGCCACGCCAGCCACCTCTGCCGTCATAGAGAAGATCATCAACAGCACCTTTGACTCTGACTACATCCACGTCTGTCAGGGGGCAAAAGAGGAGAATGCGTACCTGCTCACCCTGCCGTTCAACCTGATTTTCTTCACCGGCAGCCCGCAGGTGGGGAAAATTGTGATGGCCGCTGCGGCGAAAAACCTCACCCCGGTGCTGCTGGAGCTGGGCGGTAAATGCCCGGCGATTATTCTGGATGATGCCGATCCTGACGTCGTGGTAGAGGAGCTGCTTGCCAGCAAAATGATCAACAGCGGGCAGACCTGCGTGGCTGCAGATTACCTTTATATCGATCGGCGCATTAAAGCCGTGGTGCTGGCAAAGCTCAGCGCCGCGCTGAGCGAACATTTTCAGCGGGCGGGCAGCAACGGTAAAATAGTCTCCCATGCCGCTTACGCCAGACTGGAGCAGATCCTCGCCACCAGCCAGGGGGAGATTATCTGGCGCGGTGAGTCTGACCCGGCGCAGCGGTTTTTTGCCCCAGCGATCGTGGACAACGTCAGATTTGATGACAGCACCATGCAGAGTGAGCTATTTGGCCCCATTTTTCCGGTCCTGACCTTCGACAGCGAGCAGGAGGTGGCGATGAACGTCAATCTGCACCACCCCCAACCGCTGGCGGCGTATGTTTTCTCACGCAGCCTGCAGCGGGCGCGCACCCTCATTGATGCTATTCCCGCCGGGGATGCCGGTATCAACGCGCTGATGCTGCACGCGGCTTCGCACTACCTGCCGTTTGGCGGGGTCGGCTCGTCAGGGATGGGCTGCTATCATGGCGAGTTTTCTTATCAGGCCTTTACGCATCCGAAGTCGCTGCGCGTGAGAAAATAAAGTTAACTCCGCCGGCGTGTTTTTCTCCGGCGGAGCATAGCGTTAGCGATCCAGCTTATTGGCTATCGCATTAAACATCAGCGAGGCTTCGCGCGGCTGAGCGCCCGCTGCGGGTTCCGCCAGCGGCCAGCTCGACCACTGCACAATCACCAGCTTATGCAGCGGATCAACCACTATCATCTGGCCGAAGATCCCCTCTGCCGACAGCGTTTTGCCGCGGGTAAGCCCCTCTTTTGGCCCATCCTCGCTGCTGGCAGGTACTGCGATATTCCACCACTGCAGTCCGTAAACGCCGTCTGGATTGTCCGCGCTGACCGAGTTGCTGGCTTTGGTCCAATCGGTGGCCTGCTGTAGCCAGTCGTCAGGCAGGGTTTTCGTACCGTCAGGCAGCACGCCGTTGTTCATGACAAACAGGCCAAACTTGCCCCAGTCCTCCAGCGTGGCGTTAAAACCGTGTGCGCCAACGTCATGTTGACCCGGCTGATAGCTGTGCCAGACGCCGTCGTGCACCATGCCAAACGGCTGCCAGATATGCTCCTGCAGATACTGAGCCAGGGTTTTACCCGTGGCTTTTTCCAGCGTGTCCCCCAACAGCCACGCGCCGCCGGAGTCGTATGACCAAACCTCTCCCGGTTTGGCCAGCGCCTGGCGCTGCGGGTTGAGCACCAGCTGGCTGACGCAGGCATAGGTATCCTTACCTGCCTCACACTGGGTCAGCTTGCTGAAGTCAGAGTTTGGATCGGTGTAGTCTTCATTCCAGCGAATGCCGGAAGTGTGCTGTAGCAGATTACGCAGCGTCACCTTTTCCCACGCGCTGCCGCGCACCGCCGGATTGTATTTCACCAGTTCATCATCCAGCGAGGTGATTTTCCCTTCGCGCAGCGCAATACCCACCAGCGTGGAGACCACCGACTTACCCACCGAGCGCGAGGTCCACAGGGTAGTCGGCATATTGCCGTGCGCGTAATAGTCCCAGACGTCCTTACCATCCTTAATCACCATCATGCCGGTGACGTTATTGCGCCGCAGATAATCATCCAGCCGGTAGCGGTGCCCCTGATACTGATAGCTGACGGTCGACAACTCCCGGTAGGCTTTCGGGATCGGCACGGGGTTCGCGGCATGGAAGATATCACCCGGATATGAGCGGTAGTCGTTGCGAAAACCGATCGTCCGCTGCTGCGGGCTCCAGGTGAGCATATCTTTGACATCGGGCAGCTGTTTATCCAGCGGTGCCGGGCAGGTGGTGAGCGGGAGCGGGCAGGTGGTCACAGGTGCATTGGCATTCGCCTGAAATGCGGTAACGAGATATAGCGAGAACAGACAAATTCCACTTTTTATCTTTTTCATAGCAATCCCTTCAGATGTCATCAAGTGAGAGATGATTGTAAGAAAGGAGGAGCGCGGTGTTTGGTTAAAAAAGGCCCCACGGGCACCAGAACCTGTGTTAATCGCCCTCGCCGTAGCCTATTTGCAGCCTCAGGAAATCTATCAGGGCACGCACTTTCGCCGGAACATGTCGTGTGTTGGGATAAACGGCATAGATACCCTGCTGTGGGAAGGCGTATTGCGGCAGTAAATGCGTTAATTTTCCACTGAGCAACATCGGCCGAACCAGCCATTCAGGAAGTAACCCCACGCCACAATCCTGCAGGACAAAACTCATTAATGAGGAGGCACTGTCGGTGGAGTACCGCACAGATTTGACTATCTCAAAATCAATCTGCTGCCCCTGTGAGTGGACGATCTGCCAGTTAAAAGGGGATTTAAGCCGATTATGAATAATCCATGGCGCCTTCCCCAGATCTTCAAGTGAATGGATTGGGTTAGCGGCTAACCATTTTGGCGTGGCGACGGGGAGTATTGAAAAGCGATCGATGAGCGCTGCGTGATAACTTGAGTCTGCCAGCTTACCCAGCCTGATGGCGATATCAAAACGTTCTGAGACCAGATCGGCATGTGAAGAAGAAGAGACATGGCGCACGCTGAGCTCGGGATGGAGCTGACCAAATGCAACCAGGGCAGGGATCACCTTCTCAGAACCATATTCCGCGGTGCTGGTGATACAAAGTTCACCGCGGAACCCATGATGGCTGAGTCGCACATCATTGGCTATCTGTTCGGCGTCCTTTAATAGCTGAAGACTACGTTGATAAAAAGCCGCCCCTGCCTGCGTCAGAGTCAGACGTCGCGTCGTTCGCAGCATTAGCGCTACGCCAAGCTCTGATTCCAGCCGCTGAATACTCGCACTAATTGCCGCTTTCGTTTGGCCTGAGGAAGCCGCTGCGGAGGTAAAGCTACCTGCATCGGCGACCGCAACGAACATCGCCACCCGCTGTAAATTGAGCATAAACGACTCACACACTGTCAAAAATTATTTGACAGTGTATCACCCCGCGGGCGGTTTATCTGCTGCAGGATTCTCCCTATATTAGCCACTCTCAACAGGGAGTGATGGTATGAGTTATCGCAAAAAAGTGGCTATGGTTTACCTTCTTGGTTTTTTCCTCGACTTAATCAATATGTTTATCTCTACCGTTGCTTACCCGGCGATTGGTCTGGCGATGCAAACCTCTGTCGCTCAACTGGCCTGGATCAGTAATGGTTATATTTGTGGGCTGACGCTGATCATTCCTCTAGGCGCATGGCTGACACAACGTGTGGGCGCGCGGCGCGTTCTTTTAGCGTCGCTGGTTTTATTTGTTATTGGAACAACGCTATCCGGCCTGGCCCGTTCAATCGAAGGGCTGATTTTCTGGCGCATAGTGCAGGGGATCGGTGGCGGGTTGCTGATACCTGTTGGACAGGCATTGACGTGGCAATTGTATGCTAAACATGAACGTGCCCGGCTGTCGTCCGCTGTGATGCTGGTGGCACTTCTCGCCCCGGCATTCTCACCGGCTTTGGGGGGGTGGCTAATTCAGGCATTGAACTGGCGCTGGATATTTTTCGCCAGTCTCCCGCTGGCAATAATGACATTGATACTGGCTTTTGCCTGGCTGAAAGATGGAGTCCGCGCGCCAGAAGAGGGAAAACTCGACATTACAGGGCTGTTAATGGGGTGCGCGGGGCTTTTTCTGGTTCTAACGGCCATGACGGAGTTGGCTGATAATGGCGAGATTATCAGGGGGGGCACATTTTTACTGCTGGGCATCGTGCTACTCATACTGTTCACTCTGCATAATCGTCGGGTTTCCTCTCCGCTGTTCAGCTTTGACCTGCTTTCCGACCCGTTAATGCGCTACTCAATGATGGTGTACCAGTGTGTCCCAGGGCTGTTTATGGGAGTGAGCCTGGTCAGCATCCTCTACCTTCAGACATCTCTAAGTCTCTCCCCTGCTGCCACGGGTGCATTGATGATCCCATGGTCAATCGCGTCATTTTTTGCGCTGATGATTACAGGTAAGACTTTTAATCACCTGGGGCCACGCCCTTTGATTATTGCCGGTTGCCTGCTGCAGGCAGCAGGGATTGTGACACTTTCCCTGGTTTCTCACGGCGCCCAGTACTCCCTGCTGACGATCGCCTTTGCGCTGATGGGGCTGGGAGGGAGCCTGTGCAGTAGCACCGCCCAAAACAGCGCTTTTCTTAACATCGCCGCCCCTGACATGCATCAAGCCAGCGCGTTATGGAATATCAATCGTCAACTCAGCTTCTGTTTTGGCGTGGCGTTGTTAAGCCTGTTATTGAACCTGCTTATCAGCCATCTGCCGTCACGCCAGGCCTATCTTTGGACATTTTATGCAGCCGCTTTAGGTACTGTTATTCCGGCATTACTGAGTGTAAGCCTTAATAACCGCAGTATTAAAATGCACATCAAATCTGAGGAAAAAAGCTAATGAATATCTATATCAATGAAGTACTGGCAGCGCACGTTGCAATAGAAAACTGGTTGAGCAAAGGGGAGGGTGAACTGGAGTTACTCCTTGAGCGCTTCAGTCCGCACTACTCCATGATAACCCTGTCAGGCGCAAGACTCGATCGCGAAGCATTAAGCCATTTTTTCCTTCAGCAGCGCGCCAGCCGTCCGGGGCTAAAAATTGTCGTGGATCAGTTCTCTGTTTTGCATGAAGGGAATGACGGGGCGGTGTTGTTATATCAGGAAACGCAGACCCAATCCGATAAAGAAATGACGATTCGCTGGTCCACAGCAGTGCTTAACCTTAAGCAAGAAAAGCCTGTTTGGTTACATTTACATGAAACGCTACAGCCATAGATAATGATAAAAAAAGTCCGGCAGCCAAAGGCATACCGGACTGTTAAGCAACGGCGTGAAGGCTTATTCCACCGTAACGGACTTAGCCAGGTTACGCGGCTGATCCACATCGGTGCCTTTAATCAGGGCGACGTGGTACGAGAGCAGCTGCAGCGGCACGGTGTAGAAGATTGGCGCAATCACCTCTTCAACGTGCGGCAGTGGGATAATGCGCATCCCTTCGCTGTCGGCAAAACCGGCATCAACATCGGCGAAGACATACAGCAGGCCGCCGCGGGCGCGCACTTCTTCGATGTTCGACTTCAGCTTCTCCAGCAGTTCATTGTTCGGCGCGACCACAATCACCGGCATATCAGCATCGATTAGCGCCAGCGGGCCATGCTTCAGCTCGCCGGCGGCGTAGGCTTCTGCGTGAATGTAGGAGATCTCTTTCAGCTTCAGCGCCCCTTCCATCGCGATAGGGTACTGATCGCCACGGCCAAGGAATAGCGCATGATGCTTGTCGGAGAAGTCTTCCGCCAGCGCGGCGATCTTCTCATCCTGCGACAGCATCTGCTCAATGCGGCTCGGCAGTGCCTGCAGAGAGTGCACGATGTCGTGTTCTACCTGCGGGTTCACCCCTTTCAGCCGGCCAATTTTCGCCACCAGCATCAGCAGCACGGTCAGCTGGGTGGTGAAGGCTTTGGTCGAGGCCACGCCAATTTCGGTTCCGGCTTTGGTCATCAGCGCCAGGTCAGATTCACGCACCAGTGAGGAACCCGCCACGTTGCAGATTGCCAGCGAGCCGAGGTAGCCCAGCTCTTTTGACAGGCGCAGCGCTGCCAGGGTGTCGGCGGTTTCACCGGACTGGGACAGGGTGATCAGCAGGCTGTTATTGCGCACCGCGGATTTGCGATAGCGGAACTCAGAGGCGATCTCCACGTCGCACGGCACGTTCGCCAGCGACTCAAACCAGTAGCGCGAAACCATCCCGGAGTTATAGGAGGTACCGCAGGCCACGATCTGGATATGCTCAACGTTGGCCAGCAGCGCATCCGCGTTCGGGCCCAGCTCGGAGAGGTCGACTTCGCCATGGCTGAAACGCCCGCTGAGGGTGTTTTTGATCGCGACCGGCTGCTCGTAAATCTCTTTCTGCATGTAGTGACGGTAAACGCCTTTATCACCGGCGTCGTACTGCGCCGTGGATTCGATCTCTGCGCGCTTCACCTGAGCGCCGCTGCGATCGAAAATCGTGACGTCACGACGGGTCATTTCCGCGATGTCACCCTCTTCCAGGTAAACAAAGCGGCGCGTCACCGGCAGCAGGGCCAGCTGGTCGGAGGCGATAAAGTTTTCGCCCACGCCACGGCCAATCACCAGCGGGCTGCCGGAACGGGCGGCCACCAGCACGGACGGGTCACGGCTGTCGACGATCACCATGCCGTAGGCGCCGCGCAGCTGAGGGATAACGCGCTGCACCACTTCACGCAGCGAGCCGCCAGCCTGTTTCTGCTCCCAATGCACCAGATGCGCCACCACTTCGGTGTCGGTTTCTGACGCAAAGGTGTAGCCACGGGCGATCAGCTGCTCGCGCAGCGGTTCGTGGTTCTCAATAATACCGTTGTGAACAATGATGATATGTTCAGAGATATGCGGGTGCGCATTGGCTTCCGACGGCTCGCCGTGGGTTGCCCAGCGCGTGTGCGCGATACCGGTTCCGCCAATCAGCGCGGTGCTCTCTGCCGCTTCAGCAAGGTTCTGAACCTTACCCAGGCGGCGCAGGCGGGTGGCATTTCCCTGCTGATCGACCACGGCCAGACCCGCAGAGTCATAACCACGGTACTCCAGACGGCGCAGCCCTTCGAGCAGGATCTCTGCAATATCACGCTGCGCTACAGCTCCAACAATTCCACACATAGTAAATTTTCCTGACAGGATGACGTTCAGCGTCATCTGCGTTGTCTTCTGACCTGATTATTCCGGTGCATACTCTAAATAATTCACGTTGCAGGAAGGCGGCAAGCCCGTGAATCCCCGGGAGCATAGACAACTATGTGACCGGGGTGAACGGGTGCAGCCAACGCACCTGCAATGTGAAGAATGACGAGTATTTTTCGGTTCCCCGAGCCTTGTAGAGTGGGGATTATTTTTATGTTTACTGCTTTAAAACAAAACACAGGGCCAGGCGAGCCTGGCCCCTGGAATGGATTATTTTTTCTTTTCCGGACGCTGCCAGCTGGCGTTCAGCTGCTGCTCTTTGCGGTTATACACCAGGCCCGCCGCCGGAACGTTTTTCATAATGGTGGTACCGGCCGCGATGGTGGCCCCCGCCGCGACGCTCACCGGGGCGATCAGCTGGGTATCGGAACCCACAAACACGTCGTCGCCGATGATGGTCTTCGATTTATTCACGCCGTCGTAGTTGCAGGTGATGGTGCCCGCGCCGATATTGACGTGACTGCCAATCTCGGCATCGCCCAGGTAGCTGAGATGCCCGGCTTTCGAGCCTTTGCCCAACCGTGCCTTTTTCATCTCAACAAAATTACCGACGTGCGCGCCTTCGGCCAGTTCGCTACCGGGACGCAGGCGGGCGAAAGGCCCGACGCTGCAGCCGGTGTCCAGCCGTGCGTCTTCAATCACGCTGTACGGGCTGATGACGCTGTCGTCGGCAATCACGCTGTTTTTAATCACGCAGCCGCTGCCGATTTTCACCCGGTTACCCAGGGTAACGTGACCCTCAATGATCACATTGGTATCGATCACCACATCGCGACCGTGCTCCAGCGTGCCGCGCAGATCGAAACGTGCCGGATCCAGCAGCATCACCCCGGCCAGCAGCAGTTTTTCTGCCTGCTCCGCCTGGTAAACACGCTCCAGCGTCGCCAGCTGTAAACGGTTGTTCACGCCGTCGGTTTCGGTGGAGCGGGACGGATGTACCGCCGCAATCTGGCGGCCTTCCTGATGGGCGAGGGCGATGATATCGGTAATGTAATACTCGCCCTGCGCGTTGTTGTTGGTCAGCTTGCCGAGCCAGCGCTTCAGATCCGCGCCGTTCGCCAGCAGGATGCCGGTATTGATCTCATTAATCAGCAGCTGCTCAGGGGCGGCATCTTTCTGTTCGATAATGCCGACCACCTGGCCGTTTTCACGAATGATGCGCCCGTAACCGGTTGGGTTATCGAGCATCACCGTCAGCAGGCCAATGCCGCCCGCCGGTTTAGCCGACTGCAGGCGGCGCAGCGTCTCGACCGAGATCAGCGGCACATCGCCGTACAGCATCAGAATGTCTTCGTCATCAGCAAAGCAGGGGGCGGCCTGCTGCATCGCGTGGCCCGTGCCCAGCTGCTCCGCCTGCAGCACCCAGTTCAGTGAGGCATCGTTTAGGGTGCTTTTCAGCAGGTCACCACCGTGGCCATAAACCAGATTGACGCGCTGCGCGTTCAGCGCCTTCGCCGCATCAATCACATGCTGAACCATCGGTTTTCCTGCCAGTAAGTGCAGCACTTTCGGCAGTTCGGAGTACATGCGCGTACCTTTACCGGCGGCAAGGATAACGACGCTCATCGGGCTCTCAGACATAGACATCCTGACTCTTTATTTGATGTTGAAAGTAAAACGGTTTAACACTAAGAATACTACATTTTTCTCAGCCCGAAATTAGCCTGAAGCGCAGCGGGTGGCGGGATTGGGGCAAAAAAAATGCCAGTCAGTTTCCTGACTGGCACTCGAACAACTTAAACCTGAGTTACATCGCGTTCTTGGTCAACTCGATCACGCGCAGTTTGGCGATCGCTTTAGCCAGTTCCGCAGACGCCATGGCGAAGTCAACATCACCGTGCGAGCTGTTCATATGCTCTTCGGCTTTGCGTTTCGCTTCCAGCGCGCGAGCTTCATCAAGATCGCTGCCGCGGATCGCCGTGTCAGCCAGCACGGTAACCGCGCCAGGCTGCACTTCCAGCACGCCGCCGGAGAGGTAAATCACCTCTTCTTCGCCGTGCTGCTTAACGATGCGAACCATACCAGGCTTAATGGCGGTCAGGAGCGGGGCGTGGTTTGGGCGAATACCCAGCTCACCTTCGCTACCTGATACCTGGATGCTCTGTACAGTACCGGAGAACATCTGCTGCTCCGCGCTGACAACGTCCAGGTGAAAAGTCATAGCCATTGTTAACCTCCAGGGAAACTGAAATTACAGTTTCTTCGCTTTTTCCACGGCTTCTTCGATGGAACCTACCATGTAGAAAGCCTGCTCTGGCATATGGTCGAACTCGCCTTCCATGATGCCTTTAAAGCCACGGATGGTATCTTTCAGGGACACGTATTTACCCGGAGAACCGGTGAATACTTCTGCCACGAAGAACGGCTGGGACAGGAAGCGCTGCATCTTACGCGAGCGTGCTACCACCAGTTTGTCTTCTTCTGACAGTTCGTCCATACCCAGGATGGCGATGATGTCTTTCAGTTCCTGATAACGCTGCAGCAGTGACTGAACGCCACGCGCAGTGTCATAGTGTTCCTGACCAACAACCAGTGGATCCAGCTGACGGCTGGTAGAATCCAGTGGGTCAACCGCCGGGTAGATACCCAGTGAAGCGATCTGACGGCTCAGTACCACGGTTGCGTCTAAGTGCGCAAAGGTGGTGGCTGGTGACGGGTCAGTCAAGTCATCCGCAGGGACGTAAACGGCCTGAACGGAAGTGATTGAACCGGTTTTGGTCGAGGTGATACGTTCCTGCAGAACGCCCATCTCTTCCGCCAGCGTTGGCTGATAACCTACCGCAGAAGGCATACGACCCAGCAGTGCTGATACTTCAGTACCGGCCAGGGTGTAACGGTAGATGTTATCGATGAACAGCAGTACGTCACGACCTTCGTCACGGAACTTCTCAGCCATGGTCAGACCGGTCAGCGCGACGCGCAGACGGTTTCCTGGTGGCTCGTTCATCTGGCCATAAACCAGGGACACTTTGTCGATAACGTTAGAGTCGGTCATCTCGTGGTAGAAGTCGTTACCCTCACGAGTACGTTCGCCCACACCGGCAAATACCGAGAAACCTGAGTGCTCAGCCGCGATGTTACGGATCAGCTCCATCATGTTTACGGTTTTACCTACACCCGCACCACCGAACAGACCGACTTTACCGCCCTTAGCGAACGGACACATCAGGTCGATAACCTTGATGCCGGTTTCCAGCAGTTCCTGCGAGTTTGACTGATCTTCGTAAGAAGGTGCTGAACGGTGAATCGCCCAACGCTCTTCTTCGCCGATGTCGCCTTTCATATCGATTGGCTCACCCAGCACGTTCATGATACGGCCAAGCGTTGCAACACCAACAGGTACTTCGATCGGATGCTCAAGGTCGACAGTTTCCAGACCGCGCTTCAGGCCGTCTGAAGAACCCATGGCGATGGTACGAACCACGCCGCCACCCAGCTGCTGCTGAACTTCCAGCACCAGACGAGCATCACCATTTTTAACCTCAAGGGCGCTGTACACTTGTGGTACTGCGTCCTGAGGGAACTCGACGTCAACCACGGCGCCGATTACCTGGACAATCTTTCCAGTAGCCATCTTGAATCCTCTACCTAATTCATTAAACCTGGTTAAACCGCGGAGGCCCCACCGACAATCTCGGTAAGTTCCTGGGTGATGCTGGCCTGACGAGCCTTGTTGTATACCAACTGCAGCTCTTTGATCAGGTTTCCGCCGTTATCGGTTGCGGCTTTCATCGCCACCATTCGCGCGGCCTGCTCGCTGGCCAGGTTTTCAACAACACCCTGGTAAACCTGAGACTCGACATAGCGGCGCAGTAACGTGTCCAGCAGCGCTTTCGGATCCGGTTCATACAGATAGTCCCAGGTACTCTTCTTCACAACGCCTTCCGCATCATCTGCTGGCGGTAATGGCAGCAGCTGTACGATCTGTGGAGTCTGAGACATGGTGTTGATAAATTTGTTGCTGACGATAAACAGCTTGTCGAGACGGCCTTCATCGTATGCCTGAAGCATCACTTTGACCGGGCCAATCAGGTCGGACAGGGCAGGTTTATCACCCATCCCGGTAACCTGAGCAACCACGTTGCCGCCAACAGAGCTGAAGAATGACAGACCTTTGGAACCGATAATCGCCATATCACTTTCGACGCCTTTATCAGCCCAGGCCTTCATATCAGCCAGCACTCGTTTGAACAGGTTAATGTTCAAACCACCACAAAGCCCGCGGTCGGTAGACACGACCAGATAGCCGACGCGTTTAACGTCACGCTCTTCCAGGTAAGGGTGCTTGTATTCCAGATTACCTAACGCAATGTGACCAATCACTTTGCGCATGGTCTCTGCATAAGGACGGCTGGCCGCCATGCGTTCCTGCGATTTACGCATTTTGGAGGCGGCGACCATTTCCATCGCTTTGGTGATCTTCTGCGTGTTTTGCACGCTGCCGATCTTACTACGTATCTCTTTTGCGCCGGCCATAAGCTTCTCCTCAAAGCCTTGCGGCCTGCCCCCGAAGGAACAAGCCGCCAGACATTACCAGGACTGGGTTGCTTTAAACGTTTCGAGGAGGCCTTTCAGCTTCTCTTCGATTTCGCCGTTATAGTTACCAGACTGGTTGATATCAGCCATCAGCTCTGCGTGATCGCGATCCGCGTAAGCCAGCAGTGCCGCTTCGAAGCTACCGATTTTCGCCAGTTCGACGTCATTCAGGAAGCCACGCTCGGCGGCAAACAGCACCAGACCCTGCTGCGCGACAGACATCGGCGCATACTGTTTCTGTTTCAGGAGCTCGGTCACTTTCTGACCGTGGCTCAGCTGTTTGCGGGTTGCTTCATCCAGATCGGAGGCGAACTGAGAGAACGCAGCCAGTTCACGATACTGTGCCAGCGCGGTACGAATACCACCGGACAGTTTCTTGATGATCTTGGTCTGAGCAGCACCACCTACACGAGATACTGAGATACCCGGGTTAACTGCCGGACGAATACCGGAGTTAAACAGGTTGGTTTCCAGGAAGATCTGACCATCGGTAATCGAGATTACGTTGGTTGGAACGAACGCAGAAACGTCACCCGCCTGGGTTTCGATGATTGGCAGCGCAGTCAGTGAACCGGTTTTACCTTTCACTTCACCGTTGGTGAAACGCTCAACATAGTCGGCGCTCACGCGGGAAGCACGCTCCAGCAGACGGGAGTGGAGGTAGAACACGTCGCCAGGGAACGCTTCGCGGCCTGGTGGACGGCGCAGCAGCAGAGAAACCTGACGGTAAGCAACAGCTTGTTTAGACAGGTCATCGTACACGATCAGTGCATCTTCACCGCGGTCACGGAAGTATTCGCCCATCGCACAACCGGCATACGGTGCCAGGTATTGCAGAGCAGCAGACTCAGATGCGGTTGCCACCACAACGATGGTGTTAGCCAGCGCGTTGTGCTCTTCCAGTTTACGTACCACGTTAGCGATGGTAGAGGCTTTCTGGCCGATAGCTACGTACACACATTTGATGCCGGAATCGCGCTGGTTGATGATCGCATCGATCGCCATTGCGGTTTTACCGGTCTGACGGTCACCGATGATCAGCTCACGCTGGCCACGACCGATTGGAATCATCGCATCGACAGACTTGTAACCAGTCTGTACAGGCTGGTCAACGGACTGACGGTCGATAACGCCTGGTGCAATCACTTCGATCGGTGAGAAACCGTCGTTGTCGATAGCGCCTTTACCATCGATAGGAGCACCCAGGGTGTTCACTACGCGGCCCAGCAGGCCACGGCCGACCGGTACTTCTAAGATACGGCCAGTACACTTAACCTTCATGCCTTCGGCGAGGTCAGCGTATGGGCCCATGACTACAGCACCAACAGAGTCGCGCTCCAGGTTCAGTGCGATAGCGTAACGGTTACCCGGCAGGGCAATCATCTCACCCTGCATCACATCGGCCAGGCCGTTGACGCGGATGATACCGTCACTTACAGAAACAATAGTACCTTCGTTGTGAGCTTCGCTCACTACATTGAACTGAGCAATGCGCTGCTTGATCAGTTCGCTGATTTCGGTGGAATTCAGTTGCATATATGCTCCAGTCCCCTTAAGACTGCAAGACGTCTGCGAGGCGTTCGAGACGACCGCGTACGCTTCCGTCAATGACCATATCACCCGCACGGATGATTACGCCTGCCATTACAGACTTATCAATTTTGCAATTCAGCTTAACTTTGCGTGACAGACGTTTTTCCATCGCGCTGCTGATTTTGGTCAGCTGTTCATCGCTCAATGTCGTGGAAGAGATAACTTCAACCTCAGCGGTCGCATCATGTGCGGCACGCAGTTGGATGAACTGTTCCAGAACAGCGGTAAGCGCTGGCAAACGTTTGTTTTCAGCCATCACCTTAATCAGGTTCTGACCGGCTTCGTCGAGTTGGTCACCACAGATCGCGATGAACGCTCCAGACAACGCTTCCGGCGCCAGAGCGCCGGAAAGAAGTTCTGATACCTGTTCATTGCCAGCCACTTCGGCGGCAAACGCCAGCATCTGCTGCCAGCGATCGATACTTTGATGTTCAACCGCAAAGTCAAAAGCGGCTTTAGCGTAGGGGCGAGCTACGGTAGTAAATTCAGACATCAGCCCCTCCCTTACAGTTCAGCGACCAGTTTATCAACGATGTCGCTGTTAGCAGCTTCATCCACGGAACGTTCAATGATTTTCTCGGCGCCGGCAACAGCCAGCATCGCGACCTGCTTGCGCAGCTCTTCACGTGCACGTTTGCGTTCGGCATCAATTTCTGCCTGCGCTTGGGTGACGATCTTGCTACGTTCCTGCTCAGCCTCAGCTTTCGCTTCGTCCAGGATCTGCGCGCGGCGTTTGTTCGCCTGCTCGATGATTACCTGAGCGTCTTCTTTCGCTTTCTTCAGCTGGTCGGTCGCATTAGCCTGCGCGAGATCCAAATCTTTCTTGGCACGTTCAGCGGAAGCAAGGCCTTCGGCAACTTCTTTCTGGCGCTTTTCGATAGCAGCCATAAGCGGCGGCCACACGTACTTCATGCAGAACAGGACAAACAGGATGAACGCGATAGCCTGGCCGAGGATTGTTGCGTTAATGTTCACAGCACAATGCCTCTTGTTAAGTTAACTTTTTCTGCCGCTGCCGAAGCAGCGGCCAGAAGCCGTTCATCGCCCACAAACGCTGGCGATGAACTATCGGTTTTTACGCGACAGCAAACATCACGTACAGACCCAGACCAACAGCGATCATTGGGATTGCATCCACCAGACCCATTACAACAAAGAACTGCGTACGCAGCAGAGGAATCAGATCCGGTTGGCGTGCGGCGCCTTCCAGGAATTTGCCTCCGAGGATGCCGATACCGATCGCAGCACCGATTGCCGCCAGGCCCATCATCACAGCGGCAGCCATGTACAGCAGATCCATATTCAGGTTTTCCATGACAGTCTCCAGTTTGTTTCAGTTAAAACGCAGTAGTGTTGAGAAAAAATCAATGTTCTTCAGATGCCATCGACAGATAGACAATCGTTAAGACCATGAAAATGAAAGCCTGCAGCGAAATGATCAGGATGTGGAAAATGGCCCATGGCACATTCAGAATCCACTGTGACCACCACGGCAACAGACCGGCAATCAGGATAAAAATCAATTCCCCCGCATACATGTTTCCGAACAGTCGCAGACCCAGAGATACCGGTTTGGACAGCAGGCTCACACCTTCCAGAATCAGGTTGATCGGAATGAATACAGGGTGGTTGAAGGGTTGCAGAGTCAGCTCTTTAGTAAAGCCGCCAATGCCTTTCATCTTGATGCTGTAGAACAGAATCAAAATAAATACGCCAAGGGCCATCGACAGCGTGACGTTCACGTCAGCAGAAAGGCACCACACGCAACGCTGGCAGACCAAAGACATGCTCGCCGATGTACGGCAGCAGATCGATTGGCAGCAGGTCCATGAAGTTCATCAGGAACACCCAGACGAAAATCGTCAGGGCCAGTGGAGCGATGAGTTTGCTTTTACCGTGGTACATGTCGCGCACGTTGTCGTCAACGAAGCCAACAACTAGCTCAACAGCGGCCTGTAATTTACCCGGCACGCCGCTGGTCGCTGATTTCGCGACTTTGCGAAACAGCACCAGGAACACCAGTCCCAGCACCACAGAGAAAAACATGGAGTCGATATTTAGTACCCAGAACGTCGCCGGAGCGTCGTGCGGATTCACTAGCTCGAAGGTACGCAGGTCAAGCTGAAGGTTATTCAGATGATGACCTATGTATTCTTGCGGCGTAGAGATTTCTCCTGCAGCCATGATGCCTCTTACCCTTTGTTGTTAATTACAGCCGGTGCGACAATTTGCACAATCAGCACCGATAACCAGGCCAGTCCCAGCGGCGTAAACACCGCCTTAAACACTCCCAGCGCCACGATAATCACGAGAACAGTAACGAACACCTTTAGCACTTCGCCTAACGCAAAAGTCCAGGCGAGCCGCCCTGTTACTTCATGCCCCGCCCGGTGGCGCCAGGCAAAAATCATAAACAACACGTTCGGCAGCCAGGCTGCCAGTCCACCCGCTAAGGCGGACACGCCCCACGTCAGATCTTTCAGGGCAAAAAACAGTGCGCCGATTACGACAAAGGTCACCAGCTGCAAAAGCAACACGGTCCGGGCAAATTTTACTCTGTAAAGGGACACTGACATGACGCTGAAACTCTCCTGCCCCGATGGGGGTATGTCGCGTGTCGTATAAAACTGCCTTTGCTCTTTTGAGTCAAGCAGCAAAAAACGTGCAAATTATACGGTGCGCACCTGTGATTTCAATCGATAAGTAGAGAAAAGGTGAACAATTATTTAAATTTCTTTCCAGCGCTCCGTTTTCCCAAACTGCTGGCGGCGGCAATTGGCTGGTTTTTTTCTGCAATACACGACATTGCTTGCTCACAAAGCGTGCGACAGATCACAATTCAGCAATGTAATACCGGACAAACAAGCTGGCTTTATCCTAATAATACGCAACAGTATGAATTTTAATTGTTTAATATCAATATATTAGCTATTAGTTTTTTAAAAACGCCCTGTTGCTTCGATTAAAAGGTCTTATTGACATCTGTAGCAATTATTTAACATTGCTCAAGCCATTACTCACGCCGATTTATTGCGTGGATATATTTTCATGCGTGACTATCGGCACCCTTAAATATCGGGCCAAAGGTGATCAAAGTGATAATAAAATGTGAACTTAAGGTTAAATGTAACTGAGATTGTCAGATCATTTCCGTCGGCTGATTTAACCTGATGGTAACAGCTCCGTCCAGGCAAATTTTCGCAAAAAAAAGCCCTCCCCTCTCCCCGCTCACCACGATTCAGGCTTAAGGCCGGGACTGGAGATAAAAAAGTCATATAATTTCAGGGGTTAACTATTTCTTAAAAACCCCGAATGCGGATAAAAATAAGGGTTTTCCTGGCTAAAAAAAAGCCCGTTAATGCGGGTTAAACACACTAACGGGCCTGTTTTTTGGCTCAATCGGTTAGACAGATGGCGAAATAATCACCAAATGACGCTCGCCGGTCAGCGTTGGCACCGACAGCGGGCACACCTTCTCCACGCTAAAACCGGCCGGTAAAGCGGCGATTTCATCGTGCGGAAGGATGCCTTTCAGGGCATAGAATCGGCCATTCCCGCCAGGCAGATGGTGGCACCAGCTGACCATATCCGTCAGTGAAGCGAATGCCCGGCTGATCACCCCGTCAAACGGAGGCTCGGCAGGGAAGTCTTCAACGCGGCTCTGCACGGGGGTGACGTTCTCCAGCTTCAGTTCATGCTGTACCTGCTTCAGGAAGCGCACACGCTTGCCGAGGCTATCTAACAGGGTGAAATGCGCCTGCGGCCGCACAATCGCCAGCGGGATGCCCGGCAAGCCGGGCCCGGTGCCAACATCGATAAAGCGTTCACCCACCAGGTGGGGTTCCACCACGATGCTGTCGAGAATATGACGCACCAGCATCTGTTCCGGGTCACGCACCGAGGTCAGGTTATAGGCTTTGTTCCATTTGTGGAGCAGCTCCACATAGCCCACCAGCTGCTGTTTCTGCTGATCGGACAGGGAAATTTGGGCGCTTTTCAGCAGGGCGGAGAGTTTATTAATCACGAAGAGGTCCTGTAGGGTCGGGGCAAGCCCGACCCGTATTTCAGGTCAGGCGCTTTTGCGCAGCAGGCCCTGTTTTTTAAGGTAAATAAGGAGAATTGAGATCGCCGCCGGGGTGATCCCGGAGATACGTGAGGCCTGGCCAATCGATCCCGGTTTGTGATCGTTCAGCTTGGCAATGACCTCATTGGAGAGGCCACTCACCTGCTGGTAGTTCAGATCGACCGGCAGCACGGTGTTTTCATTGCGCAGCTGGCGATCGATCTCTTCCTGCTGGCGAGCAATGTAGCCTTCGTACTTCACCTGGATCTCAACCTGCTCGGCAGCCTGCGGGTCGCTAAGCGACGGGCCGAAGGTGCTGAGGGTCATCAGCTGAGGGTAAGTCATTTCCGGGCGGCGCAGCAGATCTTCACCGCTGGCTTCCTTGGTCAGGGCAGCGCTCAGCAGCGTGTTCACTTCGCTAACGTTTTCTGATTTCGGATGCACCCAGATATCACGCAGACGCTGACGTTCCAGCTCGATGCTTTCCAGCTTCTCGTTGAAGCGCGCCCAGCGGGCATCATCGACCAGCCCCAGTTCACGGCCGGCAGCGGTCAGACGCAGGTCGGCGTTATCTTCACGCAGCATCAGGCGATATTCCGCGCGCGAGGTGAACATGCGGTACGGCTCTTTGGTGCCGAGGGTGCAGAGATCGTCGACCAGCACGCCAAGGTAAGCCTGGTCACGACGCGGTGCCCAGCTCTCTTTGTCAGCAGACTGGCGACCTGCATTCAGACCCGCCAGCAGACCCTGGGCTGCCGCTTCTTCGTAGCCGGTGGTGCCGTTGATCTGTCCGGCAAAGAACAGACCCTGAATATATTTACTCTCCAGCGTCGGTTTCAGATCGCGTGGATCGAAGAAATCGTACTCGATGGCGTAGCCAGGACGAACGATTTTGGCATTTTCCATCCCGTGCATCGAGCGCACGATCTGCATCTGCACATCAAACGGCAGGCTGGTGGAGATGCCGTTCGGATAAATTTCATTGCTGGTCAGCCCTTCCGGTTCGAGGAAGATCTGGTGCGCATTGCGGTCGGCAAAACGCATCACCTTGTCTTCAATTGACGGGCAGTAGCGTGGACCAATGCCTTCAATCACCCCGGCATACATCGGGCTGCGATCGAGGTTATTGCGGATCACCTCATGGGTTTTCTCATTGGTGTAGGTGATGTAGCACGGCACCTGCTGAGGGTGCTGGCTGACATTGCCCATGAACGAGAATACCGGCATTGGCGTATCACCATGCTGCGGAGCCAGCACGCTGAAGTCGATGGTGCGTGCATCAATGCGCGGTGGGGTACCGGTTTTCAGGCGGCCAACGCGCAGCGGCAGTTCACGCAGGCGGCGTGACAGCGGAATGGATGGCGGATCGCCAGCACGGCCACCGCTGTAGTTATCCATGCCGATATGAATTTTGCCATCGAGGAAAGTCCCCACGGTCAGCACCACGGCTTTTGCGCGGAACTTGAGGCCCATCTGGGTCACAGCACCGACGACGCGATCGTTCTCGACGATCAGATCTTCAACCGCCTGCTGGAAGATCATCAGGTTTGGCTGGTTCTCCAGCGCGGTGCGTACCGCCTGACGATACAGCACGCGGTCAGCCTGAGCACGGGTGGCGCGTACCGCCGGACCTTTGCTGGCGTTTAGTATCCTAAACTGGATACCGGCCTGGTCTATTGCGTGAGCCATCAACCCACCCAGTGCATCCACTTCTTTAACCAGATGTCCTTTCCCGATACCGCCAATCGCCGGGTTGCAGGACATCTGTCCCAGCGTGTCGATGTTATGGGTTAATAACAGGGTTTGTTGACCCATACGGGCAGCGGCCATAGCGGCTTCTGTCCCTGCATGACCACCACCGATTACGATGACGTCAAAAGGATCTGGATAAAACATGGTACTGCACCTCGCGGCTTGTGCGATTGAAGAGAGTGTTGCTGAGGGCGTGGATTCTACTCAACTTTAGACGATGGCGAAAGCGCCGGGATCTTCGTGTATTAAAAAGAAGATCTTTTTTATTTAGAGATCTCTTTATTAGATCTTCTATTAGGATCGACGATCTCTGTGGATAAGCCATTTTTGCTGATAAGGATCAGGCAATTAGGCAGGATCATTAACTGTGAATGATCGGTGATCCCACGCCGTATAAGCTGGGATCTAAATGGCATGTTATGCACAGGCTCCGGCAGGTGCCCGAGTTGTTCTTGGGATAAACACCGGTTATCAGACGGAATTGAGCATGGTTATCCACAGATAAACGCGGTAAAACCAGGCGAAAAAGAGCAACATTTACAAAAGTCGGGATCGAAAACCCGTTTTTATACGGATCGAACCGACGATCGCGGCCCGATCCACAGCGGTTTTAGATCAGTTCTTTCCAGCTTTCTACCCAGACACCGGCAGGATCTTCCGGAATCTCATGTTCCAGCACGTCAATATCGAGACGATCGCCAATGCGCTGAGCGCCGAGCGAGGTCAGCAGCTCATCAAACTGCACGATCGCGCCACAGAACAGATCGTATTCGCGGTTGCCAATACCGACCGCGCCATAGCGCAGGTTGCTGAGATCGGGCTGCTCTTCCTTTATAGCGTCAAACAGCGGCTGGATATTATCCGGCAGCTCACCGGCACCGTGGGTCGATGAGACCACAATCCAGATGCCAGACGTTTTCAGCTCTTCAAGCTCAGGTCCGTGCAGCGTCTCGGTGGTGTGCCCGGCCTCATCCAGCTTTTCTGCCAGATGATCGGCAACATATTCTGCGCTGCCTAAGGTGCTGCCACTGATTAAAGTAATGTCGGCCATGATGGGATCCCTGAATGATAATGGCGGGCATTGTACGCTGTGATCAGGCTGGGATCTACCTGTGGAAAACCAGGGTTTTTATGAAAGGTACCTGGCTCGCTTGTCATTTACGATCCGGGCAGTGCTCGCGGTCCTCCCGTACTACAGTACGCTGCGGGCGTTGTGCGCTGGCCGAATCACAACTGACTGCGCCGCCGACGGTACGCATTGTTGCAAGATCCGCAAGCCGTACAGGTTGTGGATAATTTTGTGCACAGATCAGGGCGTAATAGTGCGCATGATCGGGTTCTGCAACGAGATCAGGGTTTCGGTCGACTGGATTTCATCAATGGTCTGGATCTTGTTGATCAACACCTGCTGCAGGGCGTCGATCGAGCGGCACATCACCTTAATAAAGATGCTGTAGTGGCCGGTGGTGTACCAGGCTTCCACCACTTCTTCAAGCTGCTCCAGTTTCGCTACGGCGGCAGGATAGTCCCTGGCGCTTTTCAGGATGATGCCGATAAAGCAGCAGACGTCATAGCCCAGCATCTTCGGGTCAATTTCTACCCGCGTGCCTTTAATAATCCCCGCCTGCTTCATCTTCTCAACGCGCACGTGAATGGTCCCCGGGCTGACGTTGAACTGTTTTGCCAGTTCGGCGTAGGCGACACGGGCGTTATCCATCAGGGCATTCAGGATGCCGCGATCGAGATTATCTGGCTGCATATTATCTGCCATGGGGGCTCCGGAATTATCGAATAATAAGTTGGACAGACGATAATGTGCGCGATCGTGAACAGAATGGCAATCGGAGTGATGATATGACAGCGGGCGCCGGAGTGGCGCCCGCGGGTGGGATTAGCGTTTACGCCACAGGGTGAGCTGCGCCACGGTGTGCTGATATTTGCGCGCCGTCTCGCGAATAACAAATGGCACATCCTGCGCCGGGGCGATCTCTTCAAAATCGGCCGCCAGCAGGCGTTGCAGCGCCTGATAGGTTGACAGCGCCTCGCCGTTTTCACGGATACCGCCCAGCCAGTTCTCCTTCGGCGTAAACTCTTCCAGCCAGGTATAAGGCGAGGAGAGCATCAGCACGCCGCCGGAGCGGATCATGCGGGTGATATCGTGCAGGAAGCGCTGCGGCTGGCGCAGGCGATCAATCAGGTTGGAGGCCAGCACCAGGTCAAACCCTTCCGGCTGCGGCTTGAGGTTACAGGCATCGCCCTGCACAAACTGGATGCGCTGCGCCTGCTCTGCGCCCAAACCAACGTCTTTCAGCCGCACCTGACGGTACTCAACCAGGTCACCCTCTTCTTGGGTGACATAGCGGAAGTCTTCGCCGCTGGTCAGCTGAAGTGCCACGTCGATAAAGCGCGCCGAGTAGTCCATACCGACGACCTGCTCAAAGTGGCGCGCCAGTTCAAAGCTGGCGCGCCCGGTGGCGCAGCCGATATCCAACGCGCGCTGGCGTTTATCGGTAAGGGTGCAGGCGATCTCCGCCAGCGCTTTACCGTAGTTCGCCACGCCGAAGTATTCCGGGCCGTACTGGAAGTCGAGATACTGTGACACCATGCTGTCGGTTTCATACGGATTCTGCACCATGGTTTCCTGATGCTCAGAGACGACGTAGCGGAAACCGGCGTGCTGGAAGAAGTGGCGGCGAAATGCGTAGCGCGCTGACTTTAGTGCTTCATTGCCGGTTGAGATCCAGCTGCCGCCTTTGATCAGTGAGTGCTTGCCGTCAAAGGTCGGCGTGGAGAAGTCGTCATACAGCGGATGCACGCGGAAGCCTTCGAAGCCGTTGATCGGCGTGGTGGTCCACTGCCAGACGTTGCCGATCAGATCGAAGAAATCGCCCTGTGCAAACTGGTCCACCGGGCAGGAAGAGGCCCAGTAAGCGAGGTTAATATTGCCCGGCGCTTCCTGCCAGTCTGGCTGATCGCCTGGCACCTGCTCGCGCAGCAGCATCCACTCGCTCTCTGCCGGTAGCTGTACCGACTGCCCGGTTCGATCGGCTTTCCAGCGGCAGAAGGCGGCGGCTTCCAGCTGATTGACCTCCGCCGGCCAGTCCCACGGCATAGCGATCTCTTCAGCCAGCAGGCGCAGCTTCAGCGCATCCGGCTGGTCAGCGCTGCCAACCCAGAAGGTCGGCATGGTGGCCGCGGCGAACTCGCGCCAGCCCCAGCCTTCATCATCCCACCAGCTTTGGGTCTGGTAGCCGCCATCGGCAATAAACGCGAAGAACTCGGCGTTGCTGACCAGCATTTTGCTGGCCTGGAATGGCTGCACGCTGCTGGTCAGCGAGCCGTACTCATTGTCCCAGCCGTAGGTATCATCGGTTTTGCCCTGGGTGAAGCGCCCGGCGGCGACGTCGACCAGACTGTTTTGCGGCACGGACAGGCGATCGTGGCGCGCGTCCGGGCAGGCGGGCCAGTGCGGCTGAGGTTTGACCCACGCCAGCGGCAGCTGACGCATCAGCACGCTGGAGGTTTCCAGGTGGATGCGTTCGTGCTCAATGCCCATCAGTATCACCCACGCCGGGCTCTCCCAGCCAATCGGCAGGGTTAGCGGCATCTCGCGGATAAACTTTTCGACGCGCGCGCGCACTTTGCCGCGATAGTCGCGCAGCTCGGCCACTGATGGCCAGCTGTAGTGGCTGTTATCCAGATCGTCCCAGCTCATTTCATCAACGCCGATCGCCAGCATCGCTTCGATCTTATCGTCGATACGGCTATCGATCAGACGGCCCGCCATCAGCTTATTAATATAGAAAGTGGCGGTGTGGCCATAATAGAAGATCAGCGGATGGCGCAGCGAAATGGCTTTGGTGTAGTAAGCGCGCTCGTCAGCGAGGCAGTCGAACAGGCTCTCATACAGCTCCCACGTCTGACGGAAGTAGCTGAGCAGCTGCTGACGTTTCTGTTCGGGGTCGTTGCCGCTTAAGGTCAGCGTGCGGGTCGGTGCAGGTAATCCTGTCTGGTGTTGTTGCGAAGTCACGTCATGCTCCCGTCTTGCCTGATATGCCAAATGGCTAAAGCGTAGATATCACTATAGCAAATAAGCATAGACGGAATGTTTCTTAGGGTAGGGCGTTAACGCTGCCAGCGGCGCAGCAGGCGGCTTTTCAGCCCGGTATCGAAGCGCCAGATATGGTCAAAGATGCGCATGATGCCGGGTTTTCCATGATCGGACATGGCAACCGCATGAAAACGTTGCAGCTGCTGCTGCTGGTGGTCGCGCACGCGCTTAACAATGGGGTCGGGCAGGCGCTGGGCGATAAAGTCAGAGAGGATCACCGCATCGGCATCGGCCCACAGCGGGCCGGACATCTTTTGCAGCACGGCATCGAGGCAGGCGGCCAGGTCGGTACCGCCGCGAAAACGCTGGCTGAGAAAGCGGATCGCCTGGCTGATGCCGTCGGCGGCGGTCAGCTCGTAGCCGATCACCTCATGGGCGAACAGCATAATGTAGCAGCGGCGGTTATCGGCCAGCGCCACCTTTAACAGGGCGAGGCAGAAAGCCTTGGCGCAGCGTTCGTTAAAGCCGCCCATCGAGCCGGAGGTGTCCACGCAGACGATAAACGGCCCGCGCGGCTGTTCGTCATGCTGCTGGTGGCTGACCGGGCGCAGCGATACCTTATCGTGCCAGCTTTCGCCCTGAAGGCGGTAGGTGAGCAGGCGTTTCTCCACCAGCCGGCGGTAAAACTCCATCTCCAGCTCGCTGATGCCAAGCGTGGCCAGCTCCGGCGGCAGCAGGCGCAGAATATCATCGCTCTGGTGCAGGCCGCTGACCTCTTCCGGCACGCTTTCCGGCTCGCGCACCAGCTGGTGAAAAGTTTCCAGCGGCGCATCGTACGACAGCACCGCTTTGGCCTCACGGCTGCGTCCCAGCTGCTCTGCCAGCTTCAGCAGCTCCGGCTGACTGGCGAGGAAATCCCCGTACTGCACCATGAGCTGATAGTCGCCGCGCTGCAATGAACTGCGCGTCAGGTCCCACAGCCGGCCGGCAGCAGCGTCATCGTCACCGGCCAGCACCGGAGCCAGCTGGCCGCTCATCGCCAGCCGTTGCTGCAGCTCCGCCAGCAGCTTGTCGCGTTCCCGCTCCAGCAGCTGCTGGTTCAGCGTCAGGGTTTGCAGCGTCAGGCTCAGCCGCCAGCGCTGCAGAAACAGCGTCTGCTGGGCATTGCTGAGCTGCAGCGCATCATTATTTGCTACCAGCGCCTGGGCTTTTTCGGCAAACGGTGAGTGCTGCTGCGCCAGCCAGCTCAGCAGTTCCGGCAGCTGTGCGCTGAAGTCGTGCTGGCTCATCAGCTGGCTCTGCTGGAAGCGGCTAAACTCCGCCGCCAGATCTTCCGGCACAGGGGTATTTTTCAGCTGCTGCACGATCTCTGCTTTCCAGTGCGGGAGATCGCGCGTCAGGGCGTTCTTCAGCCTGGGGAATTTTTCAAAAAAGGCGGCAAGCTGCGGGGAGGCGAGTAGCGTGATCACCAGCTCTTCAATGAGATCGTTTTCATTGACCGCCAGGAACAGGCTCAGGGTGTCAAGCGAGATCACTGGCGCGCCTGTTTCAGCTGATCGGCCACCTGTTGCAGGCTCTCCTCCACGCGCGCCAGCCAGTCATCGCTGATAAACAGGCAGCGGTGGTGCTGGCTGAACAGCGTGCGCTGGCCGCGCAGCTGGGTCTCCAGCTCGTCGAGCGCCAGCACGATCTCTTCCGGTAGCCCCTGCTGCGGTTTGCCCGGCAGCATCAGGCGCGTGGCCTGCAGGCTGACGTCGCGCAGCGTCAGGCAGTCATTGCCGTCAACGTGCAGGTCGAGCGTCTGGGCAAAGCCGATGCCGTTCAGCTTGCCGCGCACGTCGCCGCCTTTTTGCAGCCAGTGGTGCAGCGCTTCGCGCGCAAGGGTGATGTGGGTGACCTGCATTTCGTGCAGCGTCAGCGGCTTTTGCAGCATCAGCGTCAGAGCATCGTTAGCCAGCGACTCGGGCAGCTCGTAGTGCGGCTTGCGGCTGAACATGCCACCGTGCTTCTCCAGCCGGATCGCCTGCTCAACGCTCTGCTGCTGCTGTAACGCCAGGCGGCGGGCGTTGATCTGCTGAAGTTTGAACAGCATCGGCTGCTGCTGCCAGGCCTGCTGAGTGATCAGGTTATCCAGCTCGTGGTCCAGCAGCTTCATTGAGCCAACGTCATGCCACAGGCAGTCTTTCAGCAGGATCAGGTCAATCGGCGCAATGGCGTTACGCCCGCTGTAAAAGGCGCTGGCCTGCAGCAGATGAATGGCCTTTTTCCAGCGGCGGTCAGAAATATAGGGCGCTTCAGGCTGGTTTTCTAACTGCTGACGCAGCTGGAAAATCAGCTCGAAAACATCATCGGGCAGGCTGACTTTGCTGATACCCTGCTGCCACTCCAGATACTCCTCATCGGTGATGCACAGCGACTCCGCCACCGGGTTCTGGTTCTCGTCCTGCTGGTGGGTCAGCAGGCTGCGGAAGTTCTGCTTTTCATGCACGTTATCCAGCCACAGGCGAATCAGCATACGGTCATATAGCGCTTCCAGCCCGCTGTCCGCTTCCGGCAGTTCGTTGGAGGCGGTGACCAGAAGGCGCATCGGGATTTTTTCTTCGCTGTCGCCATTGCGGAAGCGGCGCTCGTTGATCGCCGTCAGCAGGGTATTGAGGATGGCCGGACCGGCTTTCCAGATCTCATCCAGAAATACGATCTCGGCATCGGGCAGATAGCCTTTGATCAGGCGCTGATAACGCCCCTCATCCTTCAGCGCCTGAATCGATAGCGGGCCGAAAACTTCCTCGGGGGTGGAGAAGCGCGTCATCAGATACTCAAAGGCGCGGGCATGCTGGAAGGCGAACTTCAATCGGCGGGCAATCAGGCTTTTAGCAATGCCGGGAGGGCCGAGTAAAAACACGCTTTCGCCGCACAGGGCAGCGAGCAGGCAAAGGCGAATCGCATGATGGCGTTCGTAAAGTCCTTTCTCTAAAGCATTGCTGAGGCGGGCGATGCGTTCCGCCAGTAATTGAGAGTGGGCCATAATCAAACAGTCATCCTTTTTCTACGGACAGGCCAGCTTGTTGCTGGCGAGCGCAAACACTACTGGCTATGATGCTTGAAAGAGTTGATAGCAGTCAGCTTTTTTATTATCAAACGGTGACATCAGGCGATGTCTTGCCTTTAAGAGTTGTCGTTAAACGGGTAATTAGGGGTAGGCATTCACTATGAATCATGCATACTGTGCGCGTTTTGATGGTTTGATGAGCTGTGCGCAATCCCGCGTAGGTCGGCTCCAACAAAAGATATCTCTATGAGTTCTGAAAAGAAGCAGTCCCTTGGTGCCGTTACGCTGGCAGCGATTGGTGTGGTGTATGGCGACATTGGTACCAGCCCACTCTATACCCTGCGCGAATGTCTCTCCGGTCAGTTTGGTTTTGGTGTTGAACGCGATGCCGTTTTCGGCTTTTTATCGCTCATTTTCTGGCTGCTGGTGCTGACCGTATCGCTGAAATATATCAGCTACGTGATGCGCGCGGATAACGCCGGTGAAGGCGGTATCCTGACGCTGATGTCGCTGGCCGGGAGAAACACCGGGGCAAGGTCCACCGCCGTGCTGGTGATTATGGGCCTGATTGGCGGCAGCTTCTTCTACGGTGAGGTGGTGATCACCCCTGCGGTTTCGGTCCTTTCGGCGATTGAAGGCCTGGAGATCGCCGCACCTTCCCTCGACCGCTACATCGTGCCGATGGCGATTGCCGTGTTGACGCTGCTGTTCGTGATTCAGAAACACGGCACCGGTATCGTCGGCAAGCTGTTCGCACCGGTAATGCTGCTGTGGTTTATCGTGCTGGCGGTGCTGGGCGCGCGCGGGATTATCGCCAACCCGGACGTGCTGCATGCCATGAACCCGTACTGGGCCGTGCACTTCTTTATTGAGTACAAAACCGTCTCCTTCTTTGCGCTGGGCGCCGTGGTGCTGGCGATTACCGGCGTGGAAGCCCTGTACGCGGATATGGGCCACTTTGGCAAATTCCCGATCCGCCTCGCATGGTTTAGCGTGGTGCTGCCGTCGCTGGTGCTGAACTATTTCGGCCAGGGCGCGCTGCTGCTGAAAAACCCGGAGGCGATTAAAAACCCGTTCTTCCTGCTGGCCCCTGACTGGGCGCTGATCCCGATGCTGATTCTGGCTACCCTGGCGACGGTGATTGCCTCTCAGGCGGTGATCTCGGGCGTCTTCTCTTTGACGCGCCAGGCCGTGCGCCTCGGCTATCTGCCACCAATGCGTATTGTGCACACCTCGGAGCAGGAATTTGGCCAGATCTATATTCCGGTGATCAACTGGCTGCTCTACTTTGCCGTGGTCATTGTCATCGTCGGCTTCGAGCACTCCAGCAACCTGGCGGCGGCTTACGGCATTGCGGTAACCGGCACCATGGTGCTGACCGCGATCCTGTGTAGCACCGTGGCCATTAAGAACTGGCACTGGAACCGCTATCTGGTGATCGCCATCCTGATTGGCATGCTGTGCATCGACGTGTCGCTGTTCTCTGCCAACCTGGTGAAAGTGTTTGCCGGTGGCTGGCTGCCGCTGACGCTGGCGCTGGTGATGTTTATCGTGATGACCACCTGGAAAAGCGAGCGCTTCCGCCTGCTGCGCCGTATGCACGAGCACGGTAATTCGCTGGAGGCGATGATCGCCTCGCTGGAGAAATCCCCGCCGGTACGCGTGCCGGGCACCGCGGTCTATATGTCGCGTGCGCTCAACGTCATTCCGTTTGCCATGCTGCATAACCTCAAGCACAACAAGGTGCTGCACGAACGCGTGGTGCTGCTGACGCTGCGTACTGAAGACGCGCCCTATGTGCACAACGTGAAGCGTGTGACCATTGAACAGCTGTCGCCAACCTTCTGGCGCGTGGTGGCAAGCTACGGCTGGCGCGAAACGCCGAACGTGGAGGAGATCTTCCACCGCTGCGGTCTGGAAGGGTTGAGCTGCCGGATGATGGAGACGTCGTTCTTTATGTCGCACGAGTCGCTGATCATTGGCAAACGTCCGTGGTATCTGCGCCTGCGCGGCAAGCTGTTCCTGATGCTGCAGAAGAATGCGCTGCGTGCGCCGGACCAGTTTGAAATCCCGCCGAATCGCGTGATCGAGCTGGGCACCCAGGTCGAGATTTGACAGGGTCGGGCATGCCCGACCCCTGCGGAATCACGTAAGGGCGAGGCATGCCTCGCCCGGGTTATCCACGTAAGTTGACCGTCACCGCAAACCCGCCCTGCTGACGATTGCTCATCGTGACCTTCATGCCGTGCAGCTGGGCAATTTGATGAACGATCGACAAGCCTAATCCGCTGCCGGACTGTTCCTGACCCGGCGGGCGATAGAAGCGTTCACCGATACGCGTCAGGACTTCAGGGCTGACGCCCGGCCCGTTATCCAGCACCTGCAGCTGTCCCGCAGTCAGCGTGATGCGCACGTCGCTGCCCGCCGGGCTGTAGCGAATGGCGTTATCCAGCAGGTTGCGCACCAGCAGCGCCAGCAGTAGCGGGTTGCCCAGCTGGATAACCGGTTCTGTTGGGGCATCAAGCGCCAGCTCCACGCCGGCAGCCTGGGCGCGGGAATAGTGCTCAACCACCGCCTGCTGGATGATGCTCTGCCAGTCGAGACGCTGTTTTTCCAGCTGCTGGCCGGCGTCCAGCCTTGAAAGGGTTAGCAGCTGATCCACCAGCCGGGTGGCGCGGTCGATACCCGCATCCAGGCTGGTAAGCGCATGGTGGCGCATGGCGCTGTCGTCGTGCGCCAGCTGGGCAACCTCGGTCTGCACCTTCAGCGCCGCCAGCGGGCTGCGCAGTTCGTGGGCGGCATCGGAGGTAAAGCGCCGTTCACGCTGCAGCATCTCCCCGATACGGCTGAACAGCTGGTTCAGCTCGCTCAGCAGCGGGCGCACCTCCTGCGGCAGTCGTTTTACCTCGACCGGGGCGGTATCATCCGCTTTACGCTGGCGCAGCTGGTGGGCGATATGCTTCAGCGGGCGCAGCTCCCACGTCACCAGCCACAGCATCAGCAGCAGCATCACCGGCAGCGCCACCAGCCACGGCGTCAGATTGGTCTGCACCAGGTCACGCGTCAGGTCGTCGCGGTAGTCCCACTCCTGGCCGACCACCACCACGTATTTGTCATCCAGAGTGTGCAGCCACACCATGCGCCAGCGGTCGTCATCGTCTTTCAACTGGCCGTCACGAAAACCATCTCGCTGATAGTCAAAGATAAAATCTTTACCCTTATCGCCATCATTCAGCACCATTTTGCCATCGCGGGTAAAGACGGCGAAGGCCAGCGCGTCATCGTCCTGATCGCCGCGATGGTGGCGCAGCAGTTTTTTGCTTTTGGGCAGGGCGGCTAAATCGGCGCTGAACTGGTCGGGGTTGAGGCGCAGCAGGCGCTTAGCGAACAGCATCTGCTGGGTATCAAACAGTTCATTGATGTTGTGGCGCGTCTGCCACCAGGAACCCAGCGCCGCTGCGCCCCAGCACAGCAGGCTGAGCAGCAGGAAGCCCAGCATCACGCGCACGCGCAGGCTGCGCTGTATCACGACTTCGCCCCCAGGGTGTAGCCGACGCCGTGTACGGTGCGAATAAACTCGCTGCCGAGCTTTTTACGCAGGTGGTGAATATGCACCTCAACGGCGTTGCTGGAGACGTCGTCGTCCCAGCCATACAGCTTCTCTTCCAGCTGCGCACGCGTCAGCACCCGCCCGGCGTTGAGCAGGAACAGCTCCAGCAGCGCCAGCTCGCGCGCTTTCAGCACCAGCGGCTCGCCGTTGAGGGTCACGGTGTGCGAACCCGGCTCCATCACCACACCCGCATGTTGCAGCGTTGGCTGCAGCTGGCCGTGACGGCGGCGGATCAGCGCCTGCAGGCGTGCGGCGACCTCCGTCAGGGCGAAGGGTTTGCACAGATAGTCATCCGCGCCCTGCTGTAGCCCGCTGACGCGCTGCTCCAGCGCATCGCGGGCGGTGAGGATCAGCACCGGCTCATCGCGCCCCTGCCGCCGCCACTGGCGCAGGATCTCCAGCCCGTCGATCTCCGGCAGGCTGAGGTCCAGCACCACCGCATCATAGGGCGCCGCCGCTAAGGCGCGCAGGCCTTCACTGCCTTTATTAAACCAGTCCACGCTGAAACCCAGCTTGCCCAGCCCGGCTTTGATGCCGTCGCCAATCAGGCGGTCATCTTCAATTAGTAAAATTCTCATCACGGTTCCCTTTGCGGTTTTAGCGATTTATACGGAAAGAGGATAGGGGTTGTACAGCTGAGATCGGCGAATTTCGCGACTTTTCGTCAATTTAAAACAATAAAGTCGTTTCGCTGATCTCCTTAAGATCTCGTTAAGAACTTTTTGCTGTAATACTTACCGAACAGAGATGACCGGGCAGTGTTGACTGCTCACTTTCATAAGGAAAAGCGAAAATGATGAAGAAGACAGCTGCATTACTGGCGATTAGCGCCCTGATGTCGACTCCGGTACTGGCTGCACAGACTGGCGGATTTGTTGACCCGAATGCACCCACCGCGCAGGTACAGAAAGGCGGTTTTAGCGGCCCGAACGGCACGGTTGCTACCGTCAAGCAGGCGCAGGATATGAAGGATGATGCCTGGGTCACGATGCGCGGCAATATTGAAAAGCGCATCGGTGATGAAGACTACCAGTTCCGTGACGCCACCGGCACCATGACGGTGGAGATCGACCACAAGCGCTGGGAAGGGCAAACCGTCGGTCCGAACGATAAGGTTGAGCTGCAGGGCAAACTGGATAAAGACTTCAACTCCATGGAGCTGGACGTGAAGCAGGTGCGTAAAATCGCTAACTGATCATCCGCTCAGGCTCTCCGCCAGATGATGGACGGCCGGAGAGCGATCCCAGCGCCGCCAGGCGAGCGCAATATCACTGCTCAGCGCAGCATCCTCAATCTGATGGAAGCTGACGCCGGGCAGCTGAATACTGCGCAGGGAGTCAGGAATGATGGTGATGCCAAACCCGGCGGCCACCATGTTAATCGCCGATGAAATCTGCGGCGACTGCTGCACGCTATCCGGCTGAAACCCGGCGCGCAGGCAGGCACTGATAATCACTTCATACAGGCTCGGTGCCACTTCACGCGGGAACAGCACCAGCGGCTCCGCGCGCAGCGCCGCCAGCGACAGGCGCGGCGTGTCCGCCAGCCGATGCCCCTGCGGCAGTACCAGCGCCATCTTCTCACTGGCAATCATCTTCAGATTAAAGGCTTTGCTGCTCTCACAGGGCAGGCGCACGAACGCCGCATCCAGCAGCCCTTCCTGTAACTCATGCATCAGCGTGGCCATATTTTCTTCGCGCGGCAGCAGCGTGATGGCTGGAAAACTGTCCTGAAAGCGGCGCAGCAGGCGGAATATCTGCGGATGAAAGGCGGTGGAGCTGGCAAAGCCAATCGACAGCTGGCCGCTGATGCCGCGCGCGATGCCTTTCGCTTTCTCCAGCGCGTTGGCCGACAGTTCAAGGATCTGACGGGCATCCTGATAAAACGCTTCCCCGGCATCGGTCAGCTCCACGCCACGCGTTAGCCGTTTCAATAAAGGCGTGCCGATCTCCTCTTCCAGCTTTTTGATCTGCTGGCTGAGCGGCGGCTGCGAGATGTTCAGCAGCTCTGCCGCTTTAGTGAAGTGCCGGGTTTCGGCAACGGCCACGAAATAGCGAAGATACCGGAGTTCCATATCGAAAACGTCTCAAAGAGGGGGGAGCTTTATATTGGAGCCGTCGACTGAATCGAGTCAACATTGATTCAATACTTCTTAACAGTTTAATCGGGAAGGCGGCTATGACAGATTCTGTAACGGGTTGTTCATGTGAAGAACAGCTCACCAGCACCGTCAGGGAGCTGCAGAAGGAAAGGCCAGAAAGTGTTATCTATCAGACCTCACTGATGAGCGCACTGCTCAGCGGCGTCTACGACGGCACCACCACCGTGGCGGATCTGCTCAGGAAGGGCGATTTTGGCCTTGGAACCTTTAACCAGCTGGATGGTGAACTGATCGCTTTTAACAGCGAGGTGTATCAGCTGCGTTCGGACGGCAGCGCCCGCACCGCCAGCCCGCAGCAGCAATCGCCGTTTGCGGTGATGACCTTCTTCCGCCCGCAGTATCAGCACCACTTCAGCGGCCCGGCGACCCGTGCTGAAGTGCATCACGTCATCGACCAGTGCGTCACGTCCGATAACCAGTTCTGCGCGCTGCGTATCGACGGGCAGTTCCGCGTGGCGGAAACCCGCACCGTACCCTGCCAGCACCGGCCGTATAAATCGATGCCGGAGGTGCTCGGCAAGCAGCCTACCTTCCATTTTCATCAGCGAAGCGGCGTGCTGATCGGTTTCCGCACCCCGCAATACATGCAGGGTATTAACGTAGCGGGATACCACGAACACTTTATTACCGACGATCGCCAGGGCGGCGGCCATCTGCTCGACTACCAGCTGGAGCACGGCACGCTGAGCTTTGGTGAGATCAGCAAGCTGGTGATCGACCTGCCTGGCGACAGCGACTTTCTGCACGCCAATCTCAACCCGGAAAATCTGGATTCTGCCATTCGCGCAGTCGAAAGCTGATAAGAGGCCAATAGATGAAAAATGTAACCGAGGTTCAACAGTGGGCGCACGGCGCCGATTTAGTGGTGGCGCAGCTGGAAGCGCAGGGCGTGAAGCAGGTGTTTGGCATCCCCGGCGCGAAAATCGATAAGGTGTTTGATTCGCTGCTGGATACCACCATTCAGACTATCCCGGTACGTCACGAGGCCAATGCGGCGTTTATGGCAGCGGCGGTGGGCAGGCTGACCGGCAAAGCGGGCGTGGCGCTGGTGACCTCCGGCCCCGGCTGCTCCAATCTGATCACCGGCATGGCCACGGCCACCAGTGAAGGCGACCCGCTGGTGGCGCTGGGCGGTGCGGTAAAACGCGCCGACAGCGCCAAGCAGGTGCATCAGAGCATGGATACGGTGGCGATGTTCCGACCGGTGAGTAAATTCGCCGTTGAGGTGAGCTCCGGGAATGCGATTGCCGAAGTGCTGTCGAACGCCTTTCGCAGCGCGGAACAGGGGCGGCCAGGCGGGGCATTTGTCAGCCTGCCGCAGGATATCGTTAACGAACCGGTGCGGGCCAATTTGCTGACGGCAAACGGCCAGCTACTGATGGGCCCGGCGCCGGATGCGGCTATCGCTGCCGTGGCTCGCCAGGTCGCCCAGGCGAAAAATCCGGTGCTGCTGCTTGGCCTGATGGCCAGCCAGCCGGAGAACAGCGCGGCGCTGCACCAGCTGCTGACGCGCAGCCATATTCCGGTCACCAGCACTTATCAGGCCGCGGGCGCGGTGCATCAGGATCACTTCTCACGCTTTGCCGGCCGCGTCGGGCTGTTTAACAATCAGGCCGGAGATCGCCTGCTGAAAGAGGCGGATCTGATTATCACCATTGGCTACAGCCCGGTGGAGTATGAACCGGCGATGTGGAACAACGGCACGGCGACGCTGGTGCATATTGATGTGCTGCCAGCCGACAGCGATAGCTGCTATCTGCCGGACGCCGAGCTGGTGGGGGATATTGCCGCCACGCTGAACAAGCTGACGGCGCAGATTAGCCACCCGCTCACCCTCAGCCCGCAGGCGGCGGCGATCCTGCAGGATCGCCAGCAGCAGCGCGAACTGCTGTCGCTGCGCGGCCATCAGCTGGATCAGTTTGCCCTGCACCCGCTGCGCATCGTGCGCGCCATGCAGGACATTATTAACAGCGACGTCACCCTGACGGTGGATATGGGCAGTTTCCATATCTGGATTGCCCGCTATCTTTACAGCTTCCGCGCACGCCAGATTATGATCTCCAACGGTCAGCAGACGATGGGCGTGGCGCTGCCGTGGGCGATCGGTGCCTGGCTGGTGGACCCGAGCCGCAAAGTGGTGTCCGTTTCCGGCGACGGTGGCTTCCTGCAGTCGAGCATGGAGCTGGAAACCGCCGTGCGGCTGGGCGCCAACCTGCTGCATATTATCTGGGTCGACCAGGAGTACAATATGGTCGCGATGCAGGAAGAGAAGAAATACCAGCGTGTTTCAGGCGTGAAATTCGGCCCGATTGATTTTAAAGCCTATGCCGAATCGTTTGGCGCCGCCGGATTCGCGGTGGAGAGCGCAGCGATGCTGGAGCCGACGCTGCGCAAGGCGATGGATGTGAATGGCCCGGCGGTGGTCGCCATTCCGGTGGATTATGCCGACAATCACCTGCTGATGGGCCAGCTGCACCTTAGCCAGCTCCTGTAGTTCTCCGGCAGCGCGTGGCCCTTTATCGCAGACATAAAGGGCCCTTTTTTGCCTTAAACCAAATCCTTTCACGGCGTCAGCGAAACGTTTCGATGGCGATCACATTTCCAGCATCTGATGATTGTTTTCCCTTCGCCTTCTCATAAACTGCCAGTCAGCGAAACGTTTCGCTCTGGAGTGGAAAATGAAAAAAGGCACCTTACTGAATTCTGATATCTCATCCGTGATCTCCCGTCTGGGTCATACCGACAGCATCGTGATTGGTGATGCCGGCCTGCCGATCCCGCAAGGGCCGCAGCGCATTGACCTGGCGTTAACCCACGGCACCCCTGGCTTTTTGCAGGTGGTCGATGTGGTCACGCGTGAGATGCAGGTCGAGAGTGCCATCATCGCGGAGGAGATTAAGCAGCATAATCCGCAGCTCCATAGCGAACTGGTCGCCCTGCTCGAATCCTTGCAACAACTCCAGGGAAACACCATCAGTATCCGTTATGTCAGTCACGAACAGTTCAAACAACAAACCCAGTGCAGCCAGGCGGTGATTCGCAGCGGGGAGTGTTCCCCGTATGCGAATATCATCCTTGGCGCTGGCGTGACCTTCTGAGGCTGTTATGCAACCTTTACTGCAACTGAAAGGCATTGATAAATCCTTCCCCGGCGTGAAAGCGCTGTCGGGGGCGGCGCTGTCTGTCTATCCGGGCCGCGTGATGGCGCTGGTCGGCGAAAACGGCGCGGGCAAGTCCACCATGATGAAAGTGCTGACCGGGATTTATGCCCGTGATGCCGGAACCTTTACCTGGCTGGGCAAAGAGACCACCTTCAGCGGGCCGAAAGAGTCGCAGGAAGCGGGGATCGGCATTATCCACCAGGAGCTGAACCTGATCCCGCAGCTGAGCATCGCCGAGAATATCTTTCTTGGCCGCGAATTCGTTAACCGCTTCGGCCGCATCCAGTGGAAAAAGATGCATGCCGAGGCGGATGCGCTGTTAAAGCGCCTCAATCTGCGCTTCAGCAGCCACAAGCTGGTGGGCGACCTGTCGATTGGCGATCAGCAGATGGTGGAGATTGCCAAAGTGCTGAGCTTCGAGTCGAAAGTGATCGTGATGGATGAACCCACCGATGCGCTGACCGATACCGAAACCGTCTCGCTGTTCCGGGTGATTAACGAGCTGAAAGCCCAGGGCTGCGGCATCGTGTATATCTCCCACCGCATGAAAGAGATTTTCGAGATCTGCGACGACGTCACCATTTTCCGCGACGGGCAGTTTATTGCCGAGCGCGAAGTGGCGACGCTGACCGAAGAGTCGCTGATTGAAATGATGGTTGGCCGCAAGCTGGAAGAGCAGTATCCACGCCTGGATAAAGCGCCGGGCGCGGTGCGCCTGACGGTTGAGCACCTCAGCGGTTCCGGCGTGGAGGATGTCAGCTTCACGCTGCGCAAGGGTGAAATCCTCGGCGTGGCCGGGCTGATGGGCGCAGGTCGTACCGAGCTGATGAAAGTGCTGTACGGCGCGCTGGCGCGCAGCGCTGGCACCGTGACGCTGGATGGCAAAACCGTGGTATCGCGCTCGCCGGAAGAGGGGCTGGCCAACGGCATCGTCTATATCTCTGAAGACCGCAAGCGTGATGGCCTGGTGCTGGGCATGTCGGTGAAAGAGAACATGTCGCTCACCGCGCTTAACTACTTCAGCTATGGCGGAGGCCGCCTGAAGCATGCCGAAGAAGAGATGGCGGTCGGCGACTTTATCAAACTGTTCAATGTCAAAACTCCGTCGATGAACCAGCCTATCGGCCTGCTGTCCGGCGGCAATCAGCAAAAAGTGGCGATTGCCCGCGGGCTGATGACCCGGCCTAAAGTGCTGATCCTCGATGAGCCAACGCGCGGCGTCGACGTTGGGGCGAAAAAAGAGATCTATCAGCTGATCAACCAATTTAAGCAGGAGGGGCTGAGCATCATTCTCGTCTCTTCTGAAATGCCGGAAGTACTGGGCATGAGCGACCGCGTGCTGGTGATGCACGAAGGGCGTCTGAGCGGTGACTTCCCGATTGAACAAGCCTCGCAGGAAATTTTGATGGCGGCGGCGGTAGGCAAACAACACAGCGCGGAGCTGGCAACACTATGAGTACGCAAACAATCCCTTCACGCCGCCTGACCGTTAAGGCATGGCTGGTTGAGCAGAAATCGCTGATTGCGCTGGTGGTGCTGATTGCCATCGTTTCCAGCATGAGCCCGAACTTTTTCACCGTGGCAAACCTGTTCAACATTCTGCAACAGACCTCGGTAAACGCCATTATGGCGGTCGGGATGACGCTGGTGATCCTCACCTCCGGCATCGACCTTTCCGTGGGTTCGCTGCTGGCGCTGACCGGGGCGGTGGCGGCTTCGATTGTCGGGCTGGAGGTCAATGCGCTGGTGGCGGTGGCGGCTTCGCTGGCGCTCGGTGCCTTTATTGGCGCGATCACCGGCACCATTGTGGCCAGGGGCAAAGTGCAGGCGTTTATCGCCACGCTGGTGATGATGCTGCTGCTGCGCGGGGTGACCATGGTTTACACCAACGGCAGCCCGATCAATACCGGCTTTAATGACAACGCGGATCTGTTTGGCTGGTTTGGCATTGGCCGCCCGCTGGGCATCCCGACGCCGGTCTGGATTATGGCTATCGTGTTCCTTGCGGCCTGGTACATGCTGCATCACACCCGGCTGGGCCGCTATATCTATGCACTGGGCGGCAATGAAGCGGCAACGCGCCTGTCCGGTATCAGCGTTAACCGCGTCAAAATTATCGTCTATGCGCTGTGCGGCATGCTGGCGGCGCTGGCGGGCACCATTGAGGTGGCGCGCCTCTCCTCGGCACAGCCCACGGCGGGTACCGGCTACGAGCTGGATGCCATTGCGGCCGTAGTGCTGGGCGGTACCAGCCTGGCAGGCGGTAAAGGCCGGATTATGGGCACGCTGATTGGCGCCCTGATCTTAGGCTTCCTGAATAACGGCCTGAACCTGCTCGGCGTCTCCTCTTACTACCAAATGATCGTCAAAGCTGTGGTGATTTTGCTGGCGGTTTTGGTGGATAACAAAAGCAGTAAATAACTCTTTACCCTTACAGGATATAAAAAATGAAGATGAGAAAACTGACTGCACTCGCCGTACTGTTAGGCGCCACCCTGAGCGCTAACGCGCTGGCAAAAGATACCATTGCGCTGGTGGTCTCAACCCTGAATAACCCGTTCTTCGTCTCGTTGAAAGATGGCGCGCAGAAAGAAGCGGACAAGCTGGGCTACAACCTGGTGGTGCTGGATTCGCAGAATAACCCGGCGAAAGAGCTGGCAAACGTGCAGGACCTGACCGTGCGTGGCACCAAGCTGCTGCTGATTAACCCGACCGATTCTGACGCGGTGGGTAACGCAGTGAAAATGGCAAACCAGGCCAAAATCCCGGTGATCACGCTGGACCGCGTGGCGTCACAGGGCGAAGTGGTTAGCCACGTTGCCTCTGATAACCGCTTCGGTGGCAAAATGGCCGGTGACTTTATGGCGAAGAAAGTTGGCGAAGGTGCGAAAATCATCGAGCTGCAGGGTATTGCCGGAACGTCCGCCGCGCGTGAGCGTGGTGAAGGCTTTAAGCAGGCTGCCGATGCCCACAAGTTCAATATCCTCGCCAGCCAGCCTGCGGACTTTGACCGTACTAAGGGCCTGAACGTGATGCAGAACCTGCTGACCGCTCACCCGGACGTGCAGGCGGTGTTTGCGCAGAACGATGAAATGGCGCTGGGCGCGCTGCGCGCATTGCAAACCGCAGGTAAATCTGATGTGGTCGTTGTGGGCTTCGACGGCACCCCAGACGGGATTAAGGCTGTTGAAGGCGGCAAACTGGCTGCGACCGTGGCTCAGCTGCCGGAGCAGATTGGCGTGATTGGCGTCCAGACTGCGGATAAAGTGTTGAAAGGCCAGAAAGTACAGGCTATCAACCCGGTTGACCTGAAGCTGGTCACCAAATAAATCAAAGAAAAGCATGGCACGCGCCACCTCCGGGTGGCGCACTTATCTGGACGAACCCCTTATGATGAAAACCGGTAAACTGGCTGTCCTTGGCAGCATTAATGCAGATCACATCCTTAACCTGGCGCACTTTCCGCGCCCTGGCGAAACGGTGATCGGGAAGCAGTATCAGGTCGCATTTGGTGGGAAGGGTGCAAACCAGGCCGTTGCCGCCGGACGCAGCGGCGCGGATATTGCCTTTATTGCCTGCGTGGGTGACGACGACATCGGCGAACGTATTCGCCAGCAGCTGGCCACCGACCGTATCGATATCGCGCCGGTGGAAGCGGTGGCGGGTGAGTCGACCGGCGTGGCGCTGATCTTTGTCAACGGCGAAGGTGAAAACACCATCGGCATCCACGCAGGGGCGAATGCCGCCGTGACGCCTGAGCGGGTGGAGAAACACCGGCAGGTGATTGCCGGGGCGGATGCGCTGCTGATGCAGCTTGAATCTCCGCTGGAGAGCGTGCTGGCCGCCGCGCGTATTGCGCATCAAAATCAGACCAAAGTGATCCTTAACCCGGCACCGGCTACCGAGCTTTCCGACGAGCTGCTGTCGCTGGTGGATATGATCACCCCGAATGAAACCGAAGCGCAGATCCTTACCGGCGTGGCGGTCAACAGCGATGAAGACGCGGCGCAAGCGGCAGCTGTACTGCACGACAAAGGTATTGCCAGCGTGCTGATCACCCTGGGCAGCCGCGGCGTGTGGCTGAGCGAGCAGGGCAGCGGCCAGCGCGTGGCCGGTTTCCGTGTGGAGGCGGTAGATACCATCGCGGCGGGCGATACCTTTAACGGTGCGCTGATCGCCGCGCTGCTGGAACAGCGCCCGATGGCGGAAGCGGTGCGATTCGCCCATGCGGCCGCGGCGATTGCCGTTACGCGACGCGGCGCGCAGCCTTCCGTACCCTGGCGTGAAGAGATCGACAGCTTCTTGCAACAGCAGGGGTAAACGTGGCGACCATGAAAGATGTCGCCCGCCTGGCGGGTGTCTCAACCTCTACCGTGTCACACGTTATCAATAACAACCGCTTCGTCAGTGAAGCGGTGCGTGAAAAGGTGACCTCAGCGGTTAACCAGCTGAACTACGCCCCTTCCGCCCTGGCGCGCAGCCTCAAGCTCAACCAGACGCGCACCATCGGCATGCTGCTGACCGCCAGCAGCAACCCCTTCTATTCAGAGGTGGTGCGCGGCGTAGAACGCAGCTGTTACGAACGCGGCTACAGCCTGGTGCTGTGTAATACCGAAGGGGATGAGGATCGCATGAACCGCAGCCTGGAAACCCTGCTGCAAAAGCGCGTTGATGGCCTGCTGATCATGTGTACCGAAAGCCACCTCCCTTCCGCCGAGCTGCTCAATCGCTATCCTTCTATTCCCTCCGTCATGATGGACTGGGCACCGTTTGAAGGCAGCAGCGATATCATTCAGGATAACTCGCTGCTGGGTGGGGAGATGGCCACGCGGCATCTGATCGCCCGCGGCTACACGCGCATTGCCTGTATCGCAGGCCCGCAGGATAAAACCCCGGCTCGACTGCGCCTTGAAGGCTATCGGCAGGCAATGGCCAGCGCCGGGCTGCCGGTGCCGGAAGGCTATATCGTTAGCAGTGACTTTGAGTTTCAGGGCGGGTTTAACGCCATGAACACCTTGCTCAGCCTTAACCCGCTGCCGCAGGCGGTGTTTACCTGTAACGATGCAATGGCGGTCGGGGTTTATCATGCGCTTTATCAGGCGGGGATGAGCATTCCCGGGGATATGGCGGTGATGGGTTACGATGATATTGAACTGGCGCGCTATATGACGCCGCCGCTCAGCACCATTCATCAGCCGAAAGATGAGCTGGGCGAGCTGGCGATCGACACGCTGCTGCACCGCCTTGCCGCACCCGGTGGCAGCCAGCAGCTGCTGGTACTGACACCGGAATTAATGGAGCGGGCTTCGGTCGCTGAGATTTAAGCTCTCTTCTTCTTTTTATCGCGGTCGCTGATCAGGTTGCGGCCATCCCCGGGCTTCAGCAGCAGGAACACCGCAGACGACAGCACGGTTATCGCACCCATCGTCAGGAAGGTGGCGTGGAAGTGCTGCAGCGTGGTGCCGTCAAAGTTTTCATAAAAGCGCAGCACCGCCGCGCTAACCGCCACGCCAAAACCGATCGCCAGCTGCTGCGTCACCGCCAGCATACTGTTACCGCTGCTGGCGTTGGCATCCGTCAAGTCAGCCAGCGTGATGGTGTTCATCGCGGTGAACTGCGTCGACATCGCCATGCCGAGAATAAACAGTGGAATGAGCAGCGCCAGCATATTCCAGCCCGGCAGCTGCAGGGCAAAGGTCGCAATCAGCACGCCAATAATGATGCTGATGCCAACCAGCGTTTTACGGTAGCCAAACCAGCGCAGAACGCCCGTCACCGTCGACTTCGCCAGTATGGAACCCAGTGCCGTTGGCGCCACCATACAACCGGCCAGCAGCGCAGTGTAGCCAAAACCGACCTGTAACATCAGTGGCATCAGAAAGGGGATGCAGCCGGTGCCGAGGCGCGAGGCGATATTGCCAATGATGCCGACCGAGAAGGTGCGCGTCTTAAACATCGGCAGCGGCAGCAGCGGAGAAGGGTGGCGGCGCGCGTGGACTATATAGAGAAGCAGCAGCACTATCCCGGCGACCAACACCCCCAGCGCAATCAGGCTGGAGACCACCCGCTCGCCAAACAGCTCGATACCGCTGGAAATACCGACCAGGCCCAGACCAAACAGCAGGAAGCCTAACAGGTCAAAGCGGCGCTTGGGCGTGGTGAAGTCAGGCATGTATTTGCGCGCATAGATAATGCCGAGAATGCCGATGGGGATGTTGATCAGGAAAATCCAGTGCCAGGTCGCCCAGGTGACCAGCACACCGCCCAGCAGTGGGCCAAGCACCGGACCAATCAATCCAGGCATGGTGACAAAATTAAGCACGGGCAGCAGCTCGCTGCGCGGGTAGGCACGCAGCAGCGCAAGGCGTGCCACCGGCATCATCATCGCACCGCCTATGCCCTGTATCACGCGTGAGACAACCAGCATTGACAGTGAACCGGAAAGCGCGCACGCCAGTGAACCCAGCGAGAACAGGAATACCGCGCTGATGAAAACCTTGCGCGTGCCAAAACGGTCAGCCAGCCAGCCGCTAACCGGGATGAGCATGGCAACGGTTAAGGTATAGCTGATAACGGCAGACTGCATTGCCAGTGGGGAGCGTTCAAGGCTGTGGGCGATAGCGGGCAGGGCGGTGTTAAGAATGGTGGCATCCAGCGCCTGCATAAAGAAAGCCATGGCGGCAATCCACGGGAGTCCGGCCATACTGCGCGCGGATTTTATCATTGGTGGTCCTTTCTTTTGACTTGAGCGGGGAGGAAATCCCTGTGATGCAGAAAGAATAGCATCTCCTTTTTATCAGTAACGGAGTTGTTTCGCCTTTCCTCGGCAGAAAACGCTGATTAATTGCCCCGAAAACGTCTGTTTTTAACCCTCTTGATGAAAAATTCTACGCTCGGTCATTTTTTTGCAATAAACACTTGTCACCTGCCAGAAAATCCCTATACTGCGCCTCCACTGACACGGAACAACGGCTTACAGGCCAGCGTGTTGAGAGGTTCAGGAAGTTCTGAACCGCCGGAAAAACTTCTCAAAAAGAAGTTGACTCCGAAGGAGGAAAGCGTAATATACGCCACCTCGCGACAGGAAGCCTCGGCACTGCTCGCAACGCTCTTTAACAATTTATCAGACAATCTGTGTGGGCACTCGCAGGATTGATATCAACGTCTCCGGACGTAAAAAATATCAAGCCTCACGAGTGAACACATAATGAAATTCATTATGACGTTTTACAGATGAGCACCGCTGAACTTGTTTCAGCAAATCGAACTTTTAATTGAAGAGTTTGATCATGGCTCAGATTGAACGCTGGCGGCAGGCCTAACACATGCAAGTCGAACGGTAGCACAGAGAGCTTGCTCTTGGGTGACGAGTGGCGGACGGGTGAGTAATGTCTGGGAAACTGCCCGATGGAGGGGGATAACTACTGGAAACGGTAGCTAATACCGCATAACGTCTTCGGACCAAAGTGGGGGACCTTCGGGCCTCACACCATCGGATGTGCCCAGATGGGATTAGCTAGTAGGTGGGGTAACGGCTCACCTAGGCGACGATCCCTAGCTGGTCTGAGAGGATGACCAGCCACACTGGAACTGAGACACGGTCCAGACTCCTACGGGAGGCAGCAGTGGGGAATATTGCACAATGGGCGCAAGCCTGATGCAGCCATGCCGCGTGTATGAAGAAGGCCTTCGGGTTGTAAAGTACTTTCAGTGGGGAGGAAGGCGATGGAGTTAATAGCTTCGTCGATTGACGTTACCCGCAGAAGAAGCACCGGCTAACTCCGTGCCAGCAGCCGCGGTAATACGGAGGGTGCAAGCGTTAATCGGAATTACTGGGCGTAAAGCGCACGCAGGCGGTCTGTCAAGTCGGATGTGAAATCCCCGGGCTCAACCTGGGAACTGCATTCGAAACTGGCAGGCTAGAGTCTTGTAGAGGGGGGTAGAATTCCAGGTGTAGCGGTGAAATGCGTAGAGATCTGGAGGAATACCGGTGGCGAAGGCGGCCCCCTGGACAAAGACTGACGCTCAGGTGCGAAAGCGTGGGGAGCAAACAGGATTAGATACCCTGGTAGTCCACGCCGTAAACGATGTCGACTTGGAGGTTGTGCCCTTGAGGCGTGGCTTCCGGAGCTAACGCGTTAAGTCGACCGCCTGGGGAGTACGGCCGCAAGGTTAAAACTCAAATGAATTGACGGGGGCCCGCACAAGCGGTGGAGCATGTGGTTTAATTCGATGCAACGCGAAGAACCTTACCTGGCCTTGACATCCACGGAATTCGGCAGAGATGCCTTAGTGCCTTCGGGAACCGTGAGACAGGTGCTGCATGGCTGTCGTCAGCTCGTGTTGTGAAATGTTGGGTTAAGTCCCGCAACGAGCGCAACCCTTATCCTTTGTTGCCAGCACGTAATGGTGGGAACTCAAAGGAGACTGCCGGTGATAAACCGGAGGAAGGTGGGGATGACGTCAAGTCATCATGGCCCTTACGGCCAGGGCTACACACGTGCTACAATGGCGCATACAAAGAGAAGCGACCTCGCGAGAGCAAGCGGACCTCATAAAGTGCGTCGTAGTCCGGATCGGAGTCTGCAACTCGACTCCGTGAAGTCGGAATCGCTAGTAATCGTAGATCAGAATGCTACGGTGAATACGTTCCCGGGCCTTGTACACACCGCCCGTCACACCATGGGAGTGGGTTGCAAAAGAAGTAGGTAGCTTAACCTTCGGGAGGGCGCTTACCACTTTGTGATTCATGACTGGGGTGAAGTCGTAACAAGGTAACCGTAGGGGAACCTGCGGTTGGATCACCTCCTTACCTGAAGATACCTTCCCGCGTAGTGCTCACACAGATTGTCTGATGAACGTAACGAGCAAAATGTAGTATCAGAGTCCCCATCGTCTAGAGGCCCAGGACACTGCCCTTTCACGGCTGTAACAGGGGTTCGAATCCCCTTGGGGACGCCATACCGGTAACGAAGTGAAAGTCGTTATCACCGTATCTCAAAACTGACTTTTTGGAGTCACGTTTGAGATATTTGCTCTTTAACAATCCGGAACAAGCTGAAAATTGAAACGACGCGTCGTATTCATTCTCCGTAATAAGAATGAAGTTAACGATGCGTTCGAGTCTCTCAAATGCTCACGACAGCATGCCGTCCTTCGGGACGCTTGTGGGTTGTGAGGTTAAGCGACTAAGCGTACACGGTGGATGCCTAGGCAGTCAGAGGCGATGAAGGGCGTGCTAATCTGCGATAAGCGTCGGTAAGGTGATATGAACCGCAATAACCGACGATACCCGAATGGGGAAACCCAGTGTGATACGTCACACTATCATGTCATGAATACATAGTGGCATGAGGCGAACCGGGGGAACTGAAACATCTAAGTACCCCGAGGAAAAGAAATCAACCGAGATTCCCCCAGTAGCGGCGAGCGAACGGGGAACAGCCCAGAACCTGAATCAGCTTGTGCATTAGTGGAAGCGTCTGGAAAGTCGCAGGGTACAGGGTGATACTCCCGTACACAAAAATGCACTCGCTGTGAGTTCGATGAGTAGGGCGGGACACGTGACATCCTGTCTGAATATGGGGGGACCATCCTCCAAGGCTAAATACTCCTGACTGACCGATAGTGAACCAGTACCGTGAGGGAAAGGCGAAAAGAACCCCGGCGAGGGGAGTGAAACAGAACCTGAAACCGTGTACGTACAAGCAGTGGGAGCACCTTCGTGGTGTGACTGCGTACCTTTTGTATAATGGGTCAGCGACTTATATTCTGTAGCAAGGTTAACCGTATAGGGGAGCCGCAGGGAAACCGAGTCTTAACTGGGCGTTAAGTTGCAGGGTATAGACCCGAAACCCGGTGATCTAGCCATGGGCAGGTTGAAGGTTGGGTAACACTAACTGGAGGACCGAACCGACTAATGTTGAAAAATTAGCGGATGACTTGTGGCTGGGGGTGAAAGGCCAATCAAACCGGGAGATAGCTGGTTCTCCCCGAAAGCTATTTAGGTAGCGCCTCGTGAACTCATCTTCGGGGGTAGAGCACTGTTTCGGCTAGGGGGCCATCCCGGCTTACCAACCCGATGCAAACTGCGAATACCGAAGAATGTTATCACGGGAGACACACGGCGGGTGCTAACGTCCGTCGTGAAGAGGGAAACAACCCAGACCGCCAGCTAAGGTCCCAAAGTCATGGTTAAGTGGGAAACGATGTGGGAAGGCACAGACAGCCAGGATGTTGGCTTAGAAGCAGCCATCATTTAAAGAAAGCGTAATAGCTCACTGGTCGAGTCGGCCTGCGCGGAAGATGTAACGGGGCTAAACCATGCACCGAAGCTGCGGCAGCGGCGCGTAAGCGCTGTTGGGTAGGGGAGCGTTCTGTAAGCCGTTGAAGGTGTGCTGTGAGGCATGCTGGAGGTATCAGAAGTGCGAATGCTGACATAAGTAACGATAAAGCGGGTGAAAAGCCCGCTCGCCGGAAGACCAAGGGTTCCTGTCCAACGTTAATCGGGGCAGGGTGAGTCGACCCCTAAGGCGAGGCCGAAAGGCGTAGTCGATGGGAAACGGGTTAATATTCCCGTACTCGGTGTTACTGCGAAGGGGGGACGGAGAAGGCTATGTTAGCCGGGCGACGGTTGTCCCGGTTTAAGCATGTAGGCGGAGAGTTTAGGTAAATCCGGACTCTTACTAACGCTGAGGTGTGATGACGAGGCACTACGGTGCTGAAGTAACAAATGCCCTGCTTCCAGGAAAAGCCTCTAAGCATCAGGTAACATCGAATCGTACCCCAAACCGACACAGGTGGTCAGGTAGAGAATACCAAGGCGCTTGAGAGAACTCGGGTGAAGGAACTAGGCAAAATGGTGCCGTAACTTCGGGAGAAGGCACGCTGTCGCTAGGTGAAGTCACTTGCTGACGGAGCTGAAGGCAGTCGAAGATACCAGCTGGCTGCAACTGTTTATTAAAAACACAGCACTGTGCAAACACGAAAGTGGACGTATACGGTGTGACGCCTGCCCGGTGCCGGAAGGTTAATTGATGGGGTTATCCGCAAGGAGAAGCTCTTGATCGAAGCCCCGGTAAACGGCGGCCGTAACTATAACGGTCCTAAGGTAGCGAAATTCCTTGTCGGGTAAGTTCCGACCTGCACGAATGGCGTAATGATGGCCAGGCTGTCTCCACCCGAGACTCAGTGAAATTGAACTCGCTGTGAAGATGCAGTGTACCCGCGGCAAGACGGAAAGACCCCGTGAACCTTTACTACAGCTTGACACTGAACATTGAGCCTTGATGTGTAGGATAGGTGGGAGGCTTTGAAGCGTGGACGCCAGTCTGCGTGGAGCCAACCTTGAAATACCACCCTTTAACGTTTGATGTTCTAACCTGGCGCCGTGATCCGGCGTGGGGACAGTGTCTGGTGGGTAGTTTGACTGGGGCGGTCTCCTCCTAAAGAGTAACGGAGGAGCACGAAGGTTAGCTAATCACGGTCGGACATCGTGAGGTTAGTGCAATGGCATAAGCTAGCTTGACTGCGAGAGTGACGGCTCGAGCAGGTGCGAAAGCAGGTCATAGTGATCCGGTGGTTCTGAATGGAAGGGCCATCGCTCAACGGATAAAAGGTACTCCGGGGATAACAGGCTGATACCGCCCAAGAGTTCATATCGACGGCGGTGTTTGGCACCTCGATGTCGGCTCATCACATCCTGGGGCTGAAGTAGGTCCCAAGGGTACGGCTGTTCGCCGTTTAAAGTGGTACGCGAGCTGGGTTTAGAACGTCGTGAGACAGTTCGGTCCCTATCTGCCGTGGGCGCTGGAGAATTGAGAGGGGTTGCTCCTAGTACGAGAGGACCGGAGTGAACGCACCACTGGTGTTCGGGTTGTCATGCCAATGGCATTGCCCGGTAGCTAAGTGCGGAAAAGATAAGCGCTGAAAGCATCTAAGCGCGAAACTTGCCTCGAGATGAATTCTCCCTGACTCCTTGAGAGTCCTGAAGGGACGTTGAAGACTACGACGTTGATAGGCCGGGTGTGTAAGCGCAGCGATGCGTTGAGCTAACCGGTACTAATGACCCGTGAGGCTTAACCTTACAACGCCAGAAGCGTTCTGGTGCGCGTTATGAGAGACGCAAAGAGATTTTCAGCCTGTTTACCGGAATTAAGTCCGAAGTATTTTGCGCTGAGGCAAGGCGGCAAGCGAAGGAAAGGAGGGAGCATACTGAAGTATGTGACTGACTTTACGAGCGCGGCCAACGCAGCATCAGCACAAAAGACACAGGACAGAGCACAAAGAATTTGCCTGGCGGCTTTAGCGCGGTGGTCCCACCTGACCCCATGCCGAACTCAGAAGTGAAACGCCGTAGCGCCGATGGTAGTGTGGGGCCTCCCCATGCGAGAGTAGGGAACTGCCAGGCATCAAATAAAGCAATAACCCCGACCGAAAGGCCGGGGTTTTTTGCGTTTACAGGGCTGAGAAATAAGTTTCATATGCTCTTATCAGAGCAAAATCCCCCTTCTTCACGCTATAAAAGATCTTCCGGCCGATTAATATTGCGAAATGCGGCTTCCGCCTGGGTAAATAATACGCTGTGCCCACCAACCTGTTGGAGAAACAGCATCAGTTTGCGCTCGCCTCGCACCAGATAATCTTGCAACGGCGCCGCCAGACTGCGATGCAGCAACGCCAACGTGGGATGATCGCGCTGTTCCGTGCGCGGCCACACTGCCAGCGCTTGTCCCCGATTCTTCCATAGCTCGCTCACCAGATTGGACGGCACGCAGGGCGTATCGCAAGAGCAGAAGGCAACCCATTCGCTTTCTGCCTGCTGCAGTGCAGCTAACATCCCCGCCAGCGGCCCGGGAAAGTCGCTCAGCGTATCGGCGATCGTCGGCACGCCGCTCTGTTGATATACCTCAATATTCCGGTTGGCATTAATCCATACAGTAGTGACCTGCGGCGCAAAGCGTTGCAGCACGTGCTGATACAGCGGCTTGTTCTGATACAGCACCAGCCCCTTATCTTTACCGCCCATGCGGCTGCCACGGCCACCTGCCAGGATCACCCCGGTGATCCCGGGTCCTGCCACGGCACTCGTCATACTCATTGGTTTATGCCCTATGCTTAACGTTGGGTTTCTTTATACAGGGACAACAGCATGAAATGCCATCGCCTGAATGAATTAATCAGCCTGCTGCAACCCGCCTGGCAGCAAGATCCCGATCTGAATTTAGTCGAGTTTTTACAGAAGTTAGCCGATGAAGCCGGCTTTAAACAGCCTTTTACTCAATTAACCGATGATGTGCTGATCTACCATCTCAAAATGCGTGGCAGTGACAAGCACGCTGAAATTCCCGGTCTGAAAAAAGACTATGAGGATGATTTCAAGACTGCACTGCTGCGGGCGCGGGGCGTGATCAAGGATTAAATCAGCCGCTGGCCCATGACGGCGGCCAATTAATGATATTCTTGCAGGTATCTCATGTCATGATCAACGGGCTCGCCGGATGAAAGAACCTGCTTTTAACTTCCACACTTTAACGCCTGATACCATCCTTGATGCACTGTGGGAGACCGGGCTACGCGTGGAGTCTGGACTGACGGCGCTGAACAGCTATGAGAACCGCGTCTATCAGTTTTCCGATGATGATAAACGCCGTTACGTCGCTAAGTTCTATCGCCCACAGCGCTGGTCTCAGGGGCAGATAGAGGAAGAGCATCAGTTTGCCAGCGAACTGTTTGCCGATGAAATCCCCATCGCCGCGCCGTTGGAACTCAATGGCTCGATGCTCCATCAGCACCAGGGCTTCTGGTATGCGGTATTTCCCAGCCTGGGCGGCCGCCAGTATGAGACGGACAATTACGACCATCTGGAATGGGTAGGGCGTTTCCTCGGACGCATTCATCAGGTGGGGCGGCGCAAGCTCTTCAGCCAGCGGCCAACTATTGGTTTGCAGGAGTACATCGACGAACCGCTGCAGATTTTTGCCGACAGCACGCTGGTGCCGTCGAAGCTGAAAGCGGATTTACTCGCCAGTATTGAACGCCTGCGCACAACTTTACAAAACTGCTGGCATACTCAGTGGCAGCCTTTGCGCCTACACGGTGACTGCCACCCCGGCAATATTTTATGGCGCGATGGCCCGTTATTTGTCGATCTCGACGATGCCCGTAATGGCCCGGCAGTGCAGGATCTGTGGATGCTGGTAAGCGGCGACCGTCAGGAACAGCGCTTGCAGTGGGATATCCTGCTGGAAGCATACGGTGAGTTCTGCGACTTCGACGCTCATGAATTGTCACTGATTGAGCCTTTACGTGCTATGCGGATGGTTTATTATCTGGCGTGGGTTGTACGCCGCTGGCAGGATCCGGCCTTCCCAGGCAGTTTTCCGTGGATGACGGATGAGGATTTCTGGCGCCGACAGATTTCCACTTTTAACGAACAGGACAAGCTGTTGCAGGAGCCTCCGCTGCAGCTGACACCTGTATTCCAGGTGTGATCGCCTTTGGTTCGCCTATTAAGTTGTTATGGAGAGAGTTTCGCGATGAAAAAGATTTGGTTTGCGCTCGTCGGTATGGTTCTGGCATTCAGCGCTTCAGCTGCACAATTTACCGATGGTCAGCAATACGTGACTATGGATAAGCCTGTAACCGGTGAGCCACAGGTTCTCGAGTTCTTCTCGTTCTTCTGCCCACACTGCTATGAGTTCGAGCATGTCTGGCATGTCAGCGATGCGGTGAAGAAAGTCCTGCCGGCGAACGCCAAAGTGACCAAGTACCACGTTGAATTCCTCGGCGGCGAGATGGGTAAAACCGTTACCCAGGCATGGGCTGTCGCTATGGCGCTGGGCGTGGAAGATAAAGTGACTGCACCTATCTTCGACGGTATCCAGAAAAGCCAGACCATTACCGATCCGGCCAGCCTGAAGGCGGTCTTCGTCAAGGCTGCAGGTATCACACCAGAAGCCTATGATGCTGCCTGGAACAGCTTCGTAGTGAAATCGCTGGTTGCACAGCAGGAGAAGGCGGCAGCCGATGTTAACCTGCGCGGCGTGCCTGCGATGTTCGTTAACGGCAAATACATGGTTAACAACGGTGGCCTGGATACCAGCTCCATGGATAACTATGTTCAGCAGTATGCCAACGTGGTGAAATTCCTGATTACTCAGAAGTAAATCCGCGAAGAGTGCCACTAAACGCCGGCTCGCCCGGCGTTTTTTCTTCCCGCCTTGCAAAATATTTGTCGTAAAAGTGCCCTTTCCTCAAACGGAGATCGCGCATCGTTGCCTGGTGCTGCCAACTTATATCCACATCTCGCTAATGCCGTAAAATCTAAAGATAATCCCAATGAGATAAACTAACTAAATGATTTTAAAGGTGACTTTAATTTATTCATTGCGCGCTTATCTGCCATTAATTAATCGTTATTAAATTTACGCACAAACTTATCCACAGAAAATCACTGCGAGGCGCTGCGCAAAAACACCTCTATCTGATGATTATTCGCCGTTGTGATTTCATCTTTTATAGTGAGCTGTGGCATCCTTACCCTCAATCGAAACCCAAGAAGAACGTGACGACTTATGGCTCAAATTGCAGAAAACCCGCTGATTCTGGTAGATGGATCTTCCTACCTGTACCGTGCTTATCACGCGTTCCCTCCGCTGACCAATAGCGCGGGCGAACCCACCGGTGCAATGTACGGCGTATTAAATATGCTGCGCAGCCTGCTGCTGCAATATAAGCCTAGTCATGTGGCCGTGGTATTTGATGCCAAGGGTAAAACCTTCCGCGACGAATTATTTGAAGCGTACAAATCGCATCGCCCGCCGATGCCGGACGATCTACGTGCGCAAATTGAACCGCTGCATACCATGGTTAAAGCGATGGGCTTGCCGCTGCTGGCTATTTCCGGCGTAGAGGCTGATGACGTCATCGGTACGCTGGCGCTGGCGGCAGAGAAGATGGGCAAACCTGTGCTGATCAGCACGGGCGATAAAGACATGGCCCAGCTGGTGTCGCCGAACATCACGCTGATTAACACCATGAATAATGCCATCCTTGGGCCGGATGAAGTGGAAGAGAAATATGGTATTCCACCGTCGCTGATTATTGATTTTCTCGCCCTGATGGGCGACTCCTCGGATAACATTCCAGGCGTTGCGGGCGTGGGCGAAAAAACGGCGCAGGCGCTGCTGCAGGGATTAGGCGGCGTAAAAGATATCTATGACAATCTGGATAAAGTCGCGACCCTGACCTTCCGCGGGGCAAAAACCATGGCGGCCAAGCTGGAGCAAAATAAGGAGATGGCTTTCCTCTCCTATCAGCTGGCGACGATTAAAACCGATGTTGAGCTGGAATTGACCTGCGATAAGCTGACGGTTGAAGAACCCGCCGTTGAAGCGCTGCTGGGGTTATTTAAGCATTACGAATTCAAGCGCTGGATTGCTGACCTCGAAGAGGGCAAATGGCTGCAGGGTAATAAAGGCAATCCCTCTGCGAAAAAAGTGGCAGCGGCGGAAAGCGAGCCCGCAGCAGAAGAGACGACCAGCGTGCTCTCCTCTGATGGCTACGTCACCATTCTTGATGACGAGACCTTCACCCGCTGGCTGAAAAAATTACAGGACAGCAAGCTGTTCGCCTTCGATTTGGAAACGGACTCGCTGGACACCCTCAGTGCCAATATCATCGGCCTGTCGTTTGCCACCGCACCGGGCGAGGCCGCCTATCTCCCGGTAGCGCACGACTATCTTGATGCGCCAGAGCAGCTGGATCGTCAAGCCGTGCTGGATCGTCTGAAACCGCTGCTGGAAGACCCGAAAGCGCTGAAGGTTGGGCAGAACCTGAAGTATGACCGTGGCGTGCTGGATAACTACGGTATCCAGCTGCAGGGCATTCAGTTCGATACCATGCTGGAGTCTTACGCGCTTAACAGCGTGGCGGGCCGCCATGATATGGACAGCCTGGCCGCGCGCTGGCTGAGCCATAAAACGGTGACCTTTGAGGAGATCGCCGGCAAAGGCAAAAATCAGCTGACCTTTAACCAGATCGCGCTTGAGCAGGCCGCACACTACGCCGCGGAAGATGCCGACGTTACGCTGCAGCTGCATTTGAAAATGTGGCCGGAGCTTGAAAAAGAGCAGGGGCCAAAAAACGTCTTTGAGCAGGTCGAGATGCCGCTGGTGCCGGTTATTTCGCGTATTGAGCGCAACGGCGTGCTGATCGATCAGAACATCCTGGCCGCGCACTCGCAGGAGCTGGGAGCGCGTCTGGCCGAACTGGAACTGAAAGCACACGAACTGGCGGGAGAGCCGTTCAACCTCTCCTCTCCGAAACAGCTGCAGACCATCCTGTTTGAAAAGCAGGGGATTAAACCCACCAAGAAAACCCCGGGTGGGGCGCCGTCGACCAGTGAGGAAGTCTTAGCCGAGCTGGCGCTGGACTACCCGCTGCCGAAGGTGATTCTGGAGCATCGTGGGCTTTCAAAACTGAAGTCGACCTATACCGACAAGCTGCCGCTGATGATTAATCCGCACAGTGGCCGCGTGCACACCTCCTATCACCAGACGGTGACGGCGACCGGGCGTCTCTCGTCCAGCGATCCAAATCTGCAAAACATCCCGGTGCGCAATGATGAAGGGCGCCGTATCCGTCAGGCTTTTATTGCCCCGAAGGGCAGCCGCATTGTCGCAGCCGACTACTCGCAGATTGAGCTGCGTATTATGGCGCACCTGTCACAGGATAAAGGGCTGCTGACCGCCTTTGCCAGCGAGCAGGATATTCACCGCGCCACCGCCGCCGAAGTCTTTGGCGTGGCGCTGGACAAAGTCAGCGGCGAACAGCGCCGCAGCGCCAAGGCGATTAACTTTGGTCTGATCTACGGTATGAGCGCATTCGGGCTTTCGCGCCAGCTGAATATTGGCGCCGGTGAAGCGAAGAAATATATGGACCTCTATTTCGAACGCTATCCGGGCGTATTGCAGTATATGGAAAGCACCCGCGAACTGGCGGCAGAGAAGGGCTATGTCGAGACGTTGGATGGGCGCCGCCTCTATCTGCCCGACATTAAAGCCAGCAACGCGATGCGCCGTAAAGCTGCGGAGCGTGCGGCAATCAACGCCCCGATGCAGGGAACCGCTGCGGATATCATTAAACGCGCAATGATTGCGGTCGATGAATGGCTCTCCGCGCAGGAAACCCCGCAGATCAAAATGATCATGCAGGTACACGATGAACTGGTGTTTGAAGTGGAGGCCGATCTGGTCGAAGCGGCTTCAGCGAAAATTCGTGAGCTAATGGAAGGCAGTATGAAACTGGATGTGCCGCTGCGCGTCGATATCGGCGTGGGCGACAACTGGGATCAGGCGCACTAAGTTATTCCCAACTGCATGCTGCTGTTTTTTTCTGCAAATCAGCAGCGTGCAGTATCCATAAGAAATTCGTAGCGTTAATCGGTTCAGCGCCCCATTTCTGTACTCAGCGTTCAGAAAATCACCTAAGCTTCTCAGCTAAAACACTTTTTTCGTAATTAAGCTACAGCATGACCCTCAGAATGTGACCTGAGTTGGATTACTGCTGTGGTTTTCTGAAAATTAACTACAAAAAACCCTTTTGAGCGCTCAGAAAATCATGTAAAGTTCGAGTTGTAGGGTACAGAGGTAAGATGTTCTATCTTTCAGACCTTTTACTTCACGTAATCGGATTTGGCTGAATATTTAGCCGCCCCAGTCAGTAATGACTGGGGCGTTTTTTATTGGGCGCTACCTGGGATTTCGTGCGGTGTTTATACCGATTGCGTAGGGGCCAGGCGTGCCTGGCCCGGTGAAGCGGGGAGCTTATTCAGCAGGAATATCATCTTCCGTAGCCGGTGGCAGATCGCGATACCAGCTGTCGAGCTTCTGGCTCAGCTTATCTACGCCGATTCTCTTCAGCGATGAGAATGCTTCAACTTCCACGGTACCGAGGAAGGTCTTAGCCTCTTCACGCACGGCATTGAGCTGCGCTTTGCGCGCACCGGAGGCCAGCTTATCGGCTTTGGTCAGCAGTATCAGCACTTCAATGCCGCTCTGGACCGCCCACATCACCATCTGGCGATCGAGGTCTTTCAGCGGGTGACGAATATCCATCAGCACCACCAGCCCTTTCAGACAGACGCGCTCGCGCAGATACTCAGCCAGCGAACGCTGCCATTTCAGTTTCATCTCTTCCGGAACCTGCGCATAGCCATAGCCTGGCAGGTCGACCAGGCGATAGCCCTCGGCCACCTGGAACAGGTTAATCAGCTGCGTACGACCCGGCGTTTTACTGGTACGCGCGAGGGCTTTCTGGTTCGTCAGCGTATTGAGTGCGCTGGATTTACCCGCGTTAGAACGCCCGGCAAAAGCCACTTCGATGCCGGTATCGGCAGGCAGGTGACGGATATCGGGGGCGCTGGTGACAAAATGGGTGACGTGATAATTCCAGCCAGACAAAATAGATACTCCAGGATAAAAAGGGCAATTGCGCTGATTATACCCTGTATGGTGCTAAAGCGCCCGGTAAGACGCGGTCTCGATTTCGTCTGTGAGACATTGACTATTGCTGCTGGCAGCACTCTCTGCATTTGACACTAAATGAAATTATATTTCTTAATATTTATCATTAAGTTATAAAAAAATGAAAAAAAACAGAGTAAAAATTACGTTCCTCACCTTGTGAGACGGACTGGTTAGTCTACATTTGTAGTCGGAAACAGGATGTTTCACTTCAGGATGAAGCGCTCAGGGAGTATCAGGAAGATCGTGAGCGGGGATGGATTAGCGCACAGGCGTGCTCGGCAGGGACTCAGGATGCTAACCAGGATGGGGGCAAAGGCAAAGGGAAAACAGGGACGCTAGCTGCTAAAATGGATGCTGACATTGTCAGTCCTTCTGCGGAAGGTGTGAAAAAAGGCGACAGGGTGACCTGGCGCCTTTTTTCTTGCTCTGCTTTCTGCTAGATTCCGCCGCAATTCTATACTGAAGATAAACGTCTGAGAGCAGAAACCATGAAGCAACCTGCACGCACACCCCAGGATAAAAAACCGGGCGCACGAGTAAAACGCAAATCGCGTGAAGAGATCGACCAGGAAGCGCGCGCCCGTAAGCGCGACAAGAAGCACAGCGGCAACAGTTCCGGCAGCCGTGCCAACCCGGCGACCACCAGTCAGAAAAGTTCTGACAGCAAGCCGGCCAAAGATCCGCGTATTGGCAGCAAAAAGCCTGTTGCGCTGGGTGCCGATGTGGCGGCCAGCAAACCCGTGAAGCCGGCGAAAGCCGCCAAGCCGGTTGAGAAAAAGCCCCGCCTGACGCCAGAAGAAGAACTGGCACAGCTGGAAAATGACGAGCGCCTGGATGCGCTGCTCGATCGTCTGGAAAATGGCGAGAGCCTGTCAGCGGAAGAGCAGGCATGGCTGGACCAGTCGCTGGACCGCATCGACGTGCTGATGGAGCAGCTTGGCATCACGCTGGACGATGATGCTGATGACGAGCAGGCCGAAGAAGATATGTATCGCCTACTCAAGGGCGGCAATTGATCTTCAGTGAACCCGCGTTTCTCTGACGTAATCTGAAGCAGCGCAATCTGGCGCTGCTTTTTCATTTTGGGTATCTGGCGATGATTTGGCCTGGATCAATTATTGCGCTGATTCTGCTGTGCTGGCTGGGGTGGTTATTCGTTAAACTACAGCGGCTATCGCGGCTGAAGACCCGGCTGCGTAGTCGGATCGTCAGCCAGCAGCTTCCTGTCTCGCGGCGGTCAAAGCCCAGAAGACGAGGACCGTGAAGATGCTGCAACAGACAACCGAATGGGACCTGCCGCTCATTCAGAAATACAACACCGCCGGACCCCGCTACACCTCCTATCCGACCGCGCTGGAATTTAAGCAGGATTACGACGAGCAGGCCTTTCTCCAGGCTGCGGCGCGTTACCCCCAGCGGCCGCTGTCGCTCTATCTGCATATCCCGTTCTGCCACAAGCTGTGCTACTTCTGCGGCTGCAACAAGCAGGTCACACGCCAGCAGCACAAAGCCGATGACTATCTCGATGCGCTGCTGCTGGAGATAGCAGCCCGCGCGCCGCTGTTTTCGCAGCGCACCGTCAGCCAGATGCACTGGGGCGGCGGCACGCCGACCTTTCTTAATAAAGCGCAAATCAGCCGCCTGATGGACTGCCTGCATCAGCACTTCGCTTTCAGCCCACAGGCTGAGATCTCGATAGAGATCGACCCGCGCGAAATTGAGCTGGACGTGCTGGACCACCTGCGCCTCAAAGGCTTTAATCGCCTGAGCATGGGGGTACAGGACTTCAACAAGGAGGTGCAGGAGAAGGTCAATCGCGTGCAGGATGAAGCGATGATCTTCGCCCTGATGGCGCGTGCGCGCCAGCTGGGATTTGCCTCTACCAACATTGACCTGATCTACGGCCTGCCGAAGCAGACGCCGGAGAGTTTTGCCTTCACGCTGCAAAAAGTCGCCGAGCTGAATCCCGACCGCCTCAGCGTGTTCAACTATGCCCACATGCCTGCACTGTTTGCCGCCCAGCGTAAGATCCGCGAGGATGAGCTGCCGGATGCCGCGCAGAAGCTGGAGATCCTGCAGCAAACCATTGCCACGCTCACTTCGCAGGGCTACCAGTTTATCGGCATGGACCACTTTGCCCGCCACGATGATGAGCTGGCGGTGGCGCAGCGCAGCGGCAAACTGCACCGCAACTTCCAGGGATATACCACGCAGGGCGACAGCGACCTGCTGGGCATGGGTGTATCGGCAATCAGTATGATCGGCGACAGCTATGCACAGAATCACAAAGCGCTAAAAGAGTACTACGCGCAGGTTAAGCAGCAGGATACGGCCCTGTGGCGCGGGCTACGGCTGAGTGAGGATGACTGCCTGCGCCGCGATGTAATCAAAAGCCTGATCTGCAACTTCGCGCTGTCGTTTAGTGAGATTGAACAGCGCTACGGCATCGACTTCCGCGACTATTTTGCCGAGGACCTCAGCGCCATGCTGCCGCTGATCGGCGACGGGCTGGTGGAATACCACGCCAACGGGCTTGTAGTGAGCGCTAAGGGACGATTGCTGATTAGGAATATCTGCATGTGCTTCGACCGCTACCTGCGGGAGAAAGCGTCTGGCGCACGATTCTCAAGGGTGATCTGATCGGGCATTAGCCGTGTGGGGGATTGTAGGGGCGGACCCTGTTGTTCGGTCCGCCCGTGTAAGGTGACAGCAGGTTATTCCATTCCCAACTCTTTCAGCTTGCGGGTCAGGGTATTACGCCCCCAGCCGAGCAAACGAGCGGCTTCCTGCTTATGCCCCTGCGTGTGACGCAGCGCGGTGGTCAGCAGCGTGCGCTCCATCTCCGGTTGAGCTTCCGACAGCAGGTTTTGATGACCGGAACGCAGCGCGCGGTCGGCCCACTGTGCCAGCAGCGTGGCCCAGCTGTCCGGCAGCGACTGCACCGGGTTTTCCGGCGTCGAGGTCTCAAACAGTTCCGGCGGCAGATCCTGAATCAACACTTCCTGACCGGCAGCCATCACCGTCAGCCAGCGGCAGGTGTTCTCAAGCTGGCGCACGTTACCGGACCAGTGCAGGCGGGTCAGCGCCGTTTCAGTTTCCGGATGCAGAATTTTCGCCTCCACGCCCAGTTCACGAGCGGCAACCTGCAGGAAGTAACGTGCCAGGCGCGGAATATCTTCACGACGTTCACGCAGCGGCGGCAGGTGTACGCGGATCACGTTCAGGCGGTGGAATAAATCCTCACGGAATTTCCCCTCCTGCACGCGCAGCTCCAGGTTCTGGTGGGTCGCGGCAATAATACGCACGTCCACTTTCACCGGCGCATAGCCGCCCACGCGATAGAACTGACCATCGGCCAGCACGCGCAGCAGACGAGTCTGTACATCCAGCGGCATATCACCGATTTCATCGAGGAACAGCGTGCCGCCGTCGGCCTGCTCAAAACGGCCCTGACGGATCTGATTCGCGCCGGTAAATGCGCCTTTCTCATGGCCAAACAGTTCGGATTCAATCAGATCTTTGGGAATGGCCGCCATATTCAGCGCAATAAACGGCGCCTTGGCGCGCGGGCTGTGGCGGTGCAGGGCATGAGCGACCAGTTCTTTACCCGTACCGGACTCGCCGTTAATCAACACGCTGATCGATGAGCGCGACAGGCGGCCGATAATACGGAACACATCCTGCATCGCCGGGGCTTCACCGATAATATCGGTGGTCGGCCCGCTGACCGGCTGGTTACGCGGCTGCTGCTGCTCCTGATAGTGGCTGATGGCACGCTCAACCAGCGCCACCGCTTCATCGATATCAAACGGTTTAGGCAGGTAGTCAAACGCGCCCTGCTGGTAAGCGCTCACCGCCGCGTCCAGATCGGAGTGCGCGGTCATAATGATCACCGGCAGCATCGGGTGGCGTTGTTTAATCTGCTTCAGTAGCGCCAGTCCGTCCATGCCGGGCATACGAATGTCTGACAGTAATACATCTGGGGTCTTAGTGGCGAGGGCTTCCAGCACCTCGTTCGCGCTGTCAAAAGTCGCGCAGCTCAAACCGGCTCCAGTGAGCGCACGTTCGAGCACCCAGCGGATGGAGCTATCGTCATCGACGATCCAAACTATCCCTCGTTGCATAGAAACCTCACTGGCGAATAGGCAGGTAAACCGAGAATTCAGTATGTCCGGGCCAGCTGTTGAACTCTATTTTTCCCGAATGCTGGTCGATCAGGCTGCGGGCGATGGATAACCCCAGCCCGGTGCCGCCTTCGCGGCCGCTCACCATCGGGTAAAACAGCGTGTCCTGTAGCTGCGCCGGAATGCCTGGGCCGTCATCTTCAATATCGATGCGTGCCACCAGGCGATAGCGCGTACCGTGCAGGGTTAACTGAAACGCCGTGCGGGTACGTAAAGTAATGGTGCCGCCTTCTTCACCCAACGCCTGTAACGCGTTGCGGACGACATTCAAAAGGACTTGTTCTATCTGATCCGGGTCGTGCGGCAGCTCCGGCAGGCTTGGGTCGTAATCACGGATTAACGACACATTGTCCGGCAGCTCCATCGACACCAGATTGACCACGCGTTCAGCGACCTGATGGATGCTCTGGGTGACGTGCATCCCCGGCTGTTGCGGGCCAAGCAGACGGTCAACCAGATTGCGCAGGCGATCGGCCTGTTCAATGATGACCTTGGTATATTCGGTTAACGACGGGTCGGGCAAGGCTTTGGCCAGCAGCTGTGCTGCGCCGCGCAGTCCCCCCAGCGGGTTTTTAATTTCGTGTGCCAGACCGCGGACTAAATCCCGCGCTGCCACCTGTTGTGCATGCTGCAGCTGTTCCTGGCTGAGCCTGCGCTGGTTATCCATCGGAGCCATTTCCAGCAGAATCAAACCTTCGGGCAGACGTTGCGCGGTGAGCGACATAATGTGCGCACGGCTGTCGACCACCAGGGTCACTTCGCTATCGGTAAAGCCCTGTCCGGCATCCAGACTTTCGAGCATCACCTCAATATTCAGGGAAAAATAACCCATCAGTTCCGGCAGGGGCGTACCAAACAGCTTGCGGGAACTCTGTGCCAGCAGTTGCTGAGCCGCAGGGTTGGCGTAATGAACCACCAACGCGTTATCAACCAGTAAAATACTGTTGATCAGTGAATTGAGAATCTGCCCAGCATCGGGCAGCGTGCCAGTTGCCATTACAGCGTTCTCCTGAGTAATTTATCTGCACCAGATTGGTGCATTATAGTCATGCAACCCGGAAATCGTCGTCCTGACGTTGAATTCGTGGAGAAAAAAGCCCATCCGAAGATGGGCTGAAAAGTTTCCACGGCAACAAATAAAACCAATTAAACGCTGTAGTACAGTTCGAACTCAACCGGGTGCGGAGTCATACGAATGCGGTCAATTTCTGCCTTACGCAGTTCGATGTACGCTTCGATGGCATCGTCAGTGAACACGCCACCACGGGTCAGGAACTCGCGGTCTTCGTTCAGTGCAGCCAGAGCTTCGTCCAGAGAACCTGCAACTTTTGGAATCTCAGCTTCTTCTTCCGGTGGCAGGTCGTACAGGTTTTTGTCCATAGCATCGCCAGGGTGGATCTTGTTGATGATGCCGTCCAGGCCAGCCATCAGCAGTGCAGCGAAGCACAGGTATGGGTTAGCCGCTGGATCCGGGAAGCGCGCTTCGATACGACGTGCTTTCGGGCTGGCAACCACAGGGATACGGATAGAAGCAGAACGGTTACGGGCAGAGTAAGCCAGCATAACTGGCGCTTCGTAGCCTGGGACCAGACGCTTGTAAGAGTTGGTAGTCGGGTTCGCCAGGGCGTTGATCGCTTTAGCGTGCTTGATCACACCGCCGATGTAGAACAGTGCCATTTCAGACAGGCCGCCGTATTTGTCGCCAGCGAACAGGTTGGTGCCGCCTTTCGACAGAGACATGTGGCAGTGCATACCAGAACCGTTATCACCGAACATTGGCTTAGGCATGAAGGTCGCGGTTTTGCCGTAGGCGTGAGCGACGTTGTGAACCACATATTTGTAGATCTGAATTTCGTCAGCTTTTTTGGTCATGGTGTTGAAGCGGGTTGCCACTTCGTTCTGACCCGCGGTCGCCACTTCGTGGTGGTGAGCTTCAACCACCAGGCCCATCTGCTCCATGGTCAGACACATAGCAGAGCGGATATCCTGTGATGAGTCGACCGGTGGCACTGGGAAGTAACCGCCTTTCAGACCTGGACGGTGGCCTTTGTTGCCGCCTTCATAGGCTTTACCGGAGTTCCAGTAAGCTTCAACGTCGTCGATAGCGACATGGGAACCGGAAGTGCTGCTGCCGAAACGGATATCGTCAAACAGGAAGAACTCGGGTTCTGGTCCAAACAGCACGGTGTCCGCGATGCCGGAAGAGCGCAGGAAATCTTCAGCGCGTTTAGCGATAGAGCGTGGGTCACGATCGTAGCCCTGCATGGTGCCTGGCTCGAGGATGTCACAACGGATGATCAGAGTGGAATCTTCGAAGAACGGGTCAAGGACAGCGGTGGTTGCGTCAGGCATCAGAACCATGTCTGATTCGTTGATACCTTTCCAGCCACCAATCGAGGAGCCGTCAAACATTTTGCCTTCTTCGAAGAAGTCAGCATTAACCTGATGAGCGGGGATAGTCACGTGCTGCTCTTTACCTTTGGTATCGGTAAAACGCAGATCAACAAATTTGACTTCGTGCTCGTTCATCATCGACAGAACGTGTTCAGCGGACATACTTAACTCTCCTGGATTTGTCATTGTCGTCGTGGTTAGAGATCTTCACGGTGCGCTTTGCGTTTCGCCGCGCTTACTCCGATAATAAAGATCTCTGACAAGCTTACAACCGTTGTGGAAACTGGCATTTTTTGCTTGTTAGAGTAATTGCGAAATCTATGCCAACTTTTTTATTTTCCGAAAAAAGCGCTATGATGCGCCCTCTCGTGAGACGAGGACTGCACCACGATGGAAGTCGCGCACCATTTTGGTGCCATTGGCTGATAAATGGGCACTGTTTTGGTGCAATTTTTCGTCACAGTGCAAGCTTTGCACTGAAAATGGCTATAAAAGCAATCCGAACAGTTATCTTTATATGAAATTTGTGATCCTGTTCAGTCCTTCGATTAATCCGTGTACAATAGCGCGCTATTTCTAATGCCTGAGGCAAAGCTGTGATCGAAAATTTGCGTAACATCGCCATTATTGCCCACGTTGACCATGGTAAAACTACCCTGGTTGATAAGTTGCTACAGCAGTCCGGGACCTTTGATGCCCGCACCGAAGCGACCGAACGCGTAATGGACTCCAACGATTTGGAGAAAGAGCGTGGGATTACCATCCTCGCAAAAAACACCGCCATTAAATGGAACGACTATCGCATCAACATCGTTGATACCCCAGGACACGCCGACTTCGGCGGTGAGGTAGAGCGTGTAATGTCGATGGTTGACTCGGTGCTGCTGGTTGTGGATGCAATGGATGGCCCAATGCCGCAAACCCGCTTCGTGACCAAAAAAGCCTTCGCTAATGGTCTGAAGCCGATCGTGGTAATCAACAAAGTTGACCGCCCTGGCGCACGTCCTGACTGGGTTGTTGATCAGGTCTTTGACCTGTTCGTTAACCTGGATGCGACCGACGAGCAGCTCGACTTCCCGATTATCTATGCTTCAGCCCTGAACGGTATTGCAGGTCTGGATCACGCGGATATGGCGGAAGATATGACCCCGCTGTACGAAGCGATCGTGAAACACGTTTCTCCACCACAGGTTGAGCTGGAAGCCCCGCTGCAGATGCAAATCTCCCAGCTGGACTACAACAACTACCTGGGTGTTATCGGTATCGGCCGCATCAAACGCGGTAAAGTGCGTCCTAACCAGCAGGTTACGATCATCGATAGCGAAGGCAAAACCCGTAACGGTAAAGTCGGTAAAGTGCTGGGCCACATGGGTCTGGAGCGTATCGAATCTGCTGAAGCGGAAGCGGGCGACATCATCGCCATCACCGGTCTGGGCGAGCTGAACATCTCTGACACCATCTGCGACACGCAGAATGTGGAAGCGCTGCCAGCCCTGAGCGTTGATGAACCAACCGTAACCATGTTCTTCTGCGTTAACACCTCTCCGTTCTGCGGTAAAGAAGGTAAGTATGTGACTTCACGTCAGATCCTTGACCGTCTGAACAAGGAGCTGGTGCATAACGTGGCACTGCGTGTTGAAGAAACCCCGGACGCCGACGCCTTCCGCGTTTCAGGCCGTGGTGAACTTCACCTGTCAGTTCTGATCGAAAACATGCGTCGTGAAGGTTTCGAACTGGCGGTATCCCGTCCGAAAGTTATCTTCCGTGAATTCGAAGGCCGCAAGCAGGAGCCATTCGAAAACGTGACCCTCGACATCGAAGAACAGCACCAGGGTTCTGTGATGCAGGCGATGGGTGAGCGTAAAGGCGACATGAAAAACATGGACCCGGATGGCAAAGGCCGTGTGCGTCTTGATTATGTTATTCCAAGCCGTGGCCTGATCGGCTTCCGTAACGAATTCATGACCATGACTTCCGGTACCGGTCTGCTGTACTCCACCTTCAGCCACTACGACGACGTTCGTCCGGGCGAAGTGGGCCAGCGTCAGAACGGCGTGCTGATCTCTAACGGTCAGGGTAAAGCGGTAGCCTTCGCCCTGTTCGGTCTGCAGGACCGCGGCAAGCTGTTCCTCGGTCATGGTGCTGAAGTGTATGAAGGCCAGATCATCGGTATTCACTCACGTTCAAACGACCTGACCGTTAACTGCCTGACCGGTAAGAAGCTGACCAACATGCGTGCTTCCGGTACTGACGAAGCCACCACGCTGGTTCCGGCACAGAAGATGTCCCTTGAGCAGGCGCTTGAGTTCATCGATGATGACGAACTGGTAGAAGTGACTCCACAGTCTGTGCGTATTCGTAAACGTCACCTGACTGAAAACGACCGTAAACGCGCAACCCGCGGTCCTAAAGAAGCGTAATTCTTCTTTAGTCTTGTTATGGGCCGGAGCTCTTCCGGCCCATCGTTTTACCTGCTACTTCCCCGCAGTTTTTCAATTTCCCCTCCTGTTCAGCCTCCCGTTTTACGGCTAGAGTGAATACCTCACCGGAACAAAAGGAGATGGCCATGCTGTATATCTTTGATTTGGGTAACGTCATTGTTGATATTGATTTCAACCGGGTTCTTGGTGTCTGGAGCGATTTAAGCCGCGTGCCGCTGGCCGAACTGCGAAATCGTTTCCACATGGGCGAGAGCTTTCACCAGCACGAACGCGGTGAAATCAGCGATGAAGTCTTCGCGCAAAAAATGTCTGACGAGTTAGGCTTGTCGCTAAGTTTTGAACAGTTCGCGGTCGGCTGGCAGGAAGTGTTTGTCGGCGTGCGCCCGGAAGTGATCGCCATTATGAATAAACTGCGTGAGCAGGGCGATCGCGTGGTGATCCTGTCGAACACTAATCGCCTGCACTGTAATTTTTGGCCGTCGCAGTACCCGGAAGTGCAGCAAGCCGCTGATAAAGTCTACCTTTCCCAGGAGATGGGGCTACGCAAGCCGGACAAGAAAATTTATGAGCGCTTGCTAAATGAGGAAGAGACCTCAGCTCAGGAGGCTATCTTCTTTGATGATAATCTGGAAAACATCGAAGGAGCGCGTGCTGTCGGCATTCACAGCCTGCATATTACCGATGCCAACGTTATCCCGGCATTCTTCGCCGACCGTATTAAAACATGAGTTTACTCAATCACTATCGCCACCGCGGGCGGGCATTCTGGTCGTGGATCAAACTGCTGTGGCAGCGCATTGACGAAGATGGCATGACGATACTGGCCGGGCACCTGGCCTATGTTTCGCTGCTGTCGCTGGTGCCGTTAATTGCCGTGGTCTTTGCGCTGTTCGCCGCATTCCCGATGTTTTCGGACGTCAGCGTGCAGCTCAAGAACTTCGTGTTTAACAACTTTGTCCCGGCCGCCGGGGCGACTATCCAGAACTATCTGGAGCAGTTCGTCGCCAACGTCAGCAAAATGACGGCGGTCGGCGTGGGCGGCCTGGTGTTCACCGCGCTGCTGTTGATGTACTCCATCGACACCGCGCTCAACGTTATCTGGCGCAGCAAACGCAAACGGCCGCTGGTTTACTCCTTCGCGGTGTACTGGATGATCCTGACGCTCGGACCCCTGCTGGCCGGTGCCAGTCTGGCAATCAGCTCCTATCTGCTGTCGCTGCACTGGGCAACGGTCAGCGGCGTCAGCGGGCTGGTGGATATGGGGCTGCGCATCTTCCCTCTGCTGCTGTCGATCCTCTCCTTCTGGCTGCTGTACAGCATTGTACCGACCATTCAGGTGGCAGGGCGCGATGCGCTTATCGGCGCGGTGGTGGCCGGATTGCTCTTCGAGTTGGGGAAAAAGGGCTTTGCGCTGTATGTTACGATGTTCCCCTCGTACCAGTTAATTTACGGCGTGCTTGCCGTTATTCCCATCCTGTTCCTGTGGGTGTACTGGACGTGGTGTATCGTTCTATTAGGGGCGGAAATTACCGCCACGCTGGGTGATTACCGCCAGCTGAAACAAGAAGAACAAGAAAGAGAAAACGAGGAATCATGATTGCATTAATTCAACGGGCACTTTCTGCCAGCGTCACGGTAGCGGGCGAAACTGTTGGTGAGATTGGGCCGGGATTACTGATCCTGCTCGGGGTGGAAAAAGAAGATAGCCGGGAGAGCGCGCGCAAACTGGTCGATAAAGTGCTGGGTTACCGTATTTTTGGCGACGAAAATGACAAAATGAATCTGAACGTACAGCAGGCCGGGGGCAGCGTGCTGGTGGTGTCGCAGTTCACGCTAGCAGCAGACACCAAAAAAGGGATGCGCCCGAGCTTCTCCGGCGGGGCCGCCCCGGAGGTTGCCGAAGAGCTGTATGACTACTTCACCGCCTGCTGTCGTGAAAAAGGGATTGCCACGCAAACCGGGCGTTTTGCCGCCGACATGAAAGTGGCGCTGGTCAACGATGGTCCCGTCACCTTCTGGCTGCAGGTTTGACGCAGCTGGCCGAGCGGCAAAGGAATGGCCTGACGGGCTCAGACAGAGAGAACCATTTTATGTATCACCTCCGCGTACCTGAAACCGCAGAAGAGCTAGATACCTACTACCAGTTCCGCTGGGAGATGCTGCGTAAGCCGCTGCACCAGCCGCTGGGGTCCGAGCGTGACGCCTGGGATGCGCTGGCGCATCATCAGATGGTGGTGGATGAACACGGCGACCCGGTTGCCGTTGGCCGCCTCTATATCAATGCCGATAACGAAGCCGCAATCCGCTTCCTCGCCGTTCATCCCTCGGTGCAGGGCAAAGGGCTGGGTACGCTGGTGGCGATGACGCTGGAGTCTGTCGCGCGCCAGGAAGGGGTAAAGCGCGTGGTGTGCAGCGCGCGCGAAGATGCAGTGGAGTTCTTCTCCAAGCTGGGCTACCTCAATCAGGGGGAGATCACCGCGCCGCAAACCACGCCAGTACGGCACTTCCTGATGATCAAACCGGTAGTGACGCTGGACGACATCCTGCACCGTGCCGACTGGTGCGGGCAGCTGCAGCAGGCGTGGTACGAACATATCCCACTGAGCGAAAAGATGGGCGTGCGTATTCTGCAATATACCGGGCAGAAGTTTATTACCACCATGCCGGAAACCGGCAATCAGAACCCGCACCATACGCTGTTTGCCGGTAGCCTGTTCTCGCTGGCGACGCTGACCGGCTGGGGCTTAATCTGGCTGCTGCTGCGCGAGCGTCATCTCGGCGGCACCATTATCCTCGCCGATGCGCATATTCGCTACAGCAAGCCGATTACCGGCAAGCCGGGGGCGATTGCCGACCTTGGCTCGCTGAGCGGCGACCTTGACCGCCTGGCGCGCGGGCGTAAAGCCCGCGTGCAGCTGGAGGTGGAGCTGTTCGGCAATGATGAATCCGGTGCGGTATTTGAAGGGGTGTATATGGTGCTGCCCGCCGATCCCGACGGGCCACTGGAGGAAGGGGGCTGCGGCGTTTAACGCCCCTTTTTCTTGCGACCCGGCTGGACGAAACGCTTGCGTCCGGCCGGGGTGGCAGCCGGTTTATCGGCGGCTTTGGCGGCCGGTTTTTTTGCCGCTGCGGGCTTCGCCTTCTGCGCCGGTCTCTTCGCTTTGCTATTGTCCTCGGAAGAGGAGTTCTCAATCAGCTTAAACAGCTCGATGAGCTCGTCATCAGTCAGGTCGCGCCACTCGCCCGGCGGCACCCCTTTCAGGGAAATGTTCATAATGCGGATGCGTTCGAGCCTGGTCACCTCGTAGCCAAAGTGCTCGGCCATGCGACGGATCTGACGGTTCAGCCCCTGCACCAGCGTAATGCGGAAGACGAACGTCGACTCTTTCTTCACCTTACACTTTTTGGTTACCGTGCCCATCATCGGCACGCCCGCGCCCAGCCCGCGGATAAACTCTTCGGTGACCGGCTTGTTCACGGTGACCAGATACTCTTTTTCGTGGTCGTTGCCGGCGCGCAGGATCTTATTCACCAGATCACCGTGGTTAGTCAACAGGATCAGCCCCTGCGAATCTTTATCCAGGCGGCCAATCGGGAACACGCGCTTGCTGTGGTTAACGAAATCAACGATGTTGTCGCGCTCGCTATTTTCCGTGGTGCTGACGATGCCCACGGGCTTATTCAGCGCAATCAGCACCAGATCTTCTTCGTTACGCGGCTCGATTAGCTGACCGTTAACTTTTACCACATCGCCGGCAAATACCTGGTCGCCCACAGAGGCGCGCTTACCGTTAATAAAAACATTTCCCTGTTCGATAAAGCGATCGGCATCGCGACGCGAGCAGATCCCGCTCTCGGCGATGTATTTGTTCAGACGAATAGATGAGTTGGTCAGCATAGTTCCCCCGTAAAAAAAACGGACTATACCTTACCCGTGACACGTTGCGAAGGGCCGACCTGGCCCTTTTTACCCGTCATACTTCAAGCTGCAGGTGCGTTGGCTGCATGACTCGGCCCATCCGTGGGCCTCGCCCCTTCGGGTCCGCTGTGGACAGCGTTCAAATCTGCTCCAGGCAGATTTGTCGTTCACCCGAATCACTTACGGAAGTCAAGCTCATCGGGATTAGTGAGCCTCATCCCTGAGGCTCAGCCTCCGGCCAGCGCGAGCGCTGCTCAAATCGGTTCCCGACCGATTTGTCGCTCATTTGCCGCCTTCCTGCACCTCGAATTATTTAGGGTATACCTTACTGTGAGCCGCTCAGCTGGCCCCCGCGCAGAGTTTGCTGCACCGACTGCTCGCCGTTGCTGACCGCCAGCGTGGCGTTGACGGAGGGTTTCAGCGGCTGGCTGGCCTGCAGGCTGCCCTGCATTTTCAGCTGCATCGTGGCGTTGCCGTTCAGCGGGATCGTTGGCCAGCCCCAGTTCTGCAGCAGAGTGGCGTTAACCTGGCGGCCATTCAGCGTCAGCGACAGTGTCCGCTGCGGCTGCTGGCTCAGCGTTGCCAGCCCTTCCAGCATGCCGTCGGCACTGAAGGCGCTCATTTCTGACACATTGATAGCGTTGTCATCTGCGCTGAGGGCAATCGACGGATGGCGCAGATCGACGCGATTAAAGGTTGCGGCGGCGGCGTTGAAACTCAGATTGCCTGACCAGATGCCCCACTGATGATTGCGCGCCATCAGCAGGTTGCTGCCATTGCCATCCAGCGCCGTCATCTGGAACGGGAAGTCCGGATTGATATCGATAATCAGGTTACGGCTGGCGCTGAGTTTGGTCACCTGCACGCTCTCCAGCCACGATGGCAGCGTCTCCATCCAGCGCTCGCGCCAGTTGAGCGGCAGGGTGTATTCCAGCCCGGCCACCACCAGTTCATCCAGCGTCAGTTTCTTGTCGCTGCGCGTCCAGCTGCCCTGCGCACGCACCAGGCCATTGACCCAGCGCGAACTGAACTGCGTCAGCTGCACGCCCTGCGCGGAGAAGTCCATATTGGCGATCGGGTCGTCCAGCTGCATGCTGCCATTCACAAAGCTGCTGGCGTTCATCGACAGCGAACCGTTGTCGCTCTGCCAGTCGCCGTTGCTCAGCGTCAGGTCTTTCAATGTCAGGTCCAGGTCGGTCACCGCCCAGTCCTGCCCCTGCAGGCGGGCATCGGTCATATCAATGCGGTCAAAATGCATCGTCGGCAGCGTGCGCAGCGGTTGCAGGAACTCAGCCAGCGTTTTATCACTCTGCAGGCGAATGCTGTTCAGGCGCAGGCTGTTCACCTGCCAGCCCTGCGCATCACGCTGCGCGCTGGCGGTCACCGAGCCGAGCGCCACGTCAGCCCCGAAATTGCTTAACACCAGCTGCGGTCCGTGAATACTGCCCTGCACCAGCACATTCGCCGCAGGAATACCGTCCAGCGTCAGGGAACCGGCGCTCATCTGGAACCTGGCCTCTTTGCCCAGCACGTTGCCCGCTTCAGGCTTCCACGGGGTGACGCCTCCGTCGACGCGCTGTGCCTGCAGCGGCCAGTCGCCCTGATTGCGGTTAAGCGCCATCTGGCTAAGCTGTAAACGGTCTGCCTGTAAGGAGAGGGGGGCACTTTTATCGCTGAGGTTTAGCGTACCCTGATCGAGTCGAATGCTGGCAAAATGCAGCGGGCTGCTGAACTGCATCAGGCTGAGGCCAAGGTCAACGCGCCTGGCCACCAGCGTGGCGGGCTGGTCTTTACGGCCAAAGGCGACATCGTTAAGCAGCAGATGGCTGGGATCGGAAAAATTGTGCTCCATTTTGCTGAGCGACAGCTGGTAATCACTGCTGGCGCTGACCTGGCGGCTAATCCATCCCGCGCCCCACTGGGTTTGCAGCAGCACGTAGATAGCGACCAGGGCCAGCAGCAGAATGAGCAGCAGGGTAAGCAAAACTTTTCCGAAAAACTTCATCACAACCATCCCTATGAATATCGGGTAATGGCTTGTTATGCCTGATTTATCGTCACTTCTCAACCCACAGCGCAGCGGCCGGAGCAAATATCGCACCCGGGCCGCTGTTTTCAGAATGAGCGTAGTCGCTACTTCTCCTGCGGGAACACCAGATTCAGCACGATAGCGGTGATACCGCCGGCAGCGATCCCGGAGGAAAGCAGCGTTTTCAGCCAGTCAGGGGCAAACTGCAGGATCAGCGGCTGCTGGGAGACGCCAAGGCCGACCGCCAGCGAGAGCGCGATAATCATAATCGCCCGGCGGTTGAGCGGCTCGCGCGACACGATACGCACGCCTGAGGCGGCAATAGTGCCAAACATCACCAGCGTGGCACCGCCGAGTACCGGCTCGGGGATGTGCTGCACAAAGCCGCTGACCGCCGGGAACAGCCCGAGCACAATCAGCATCAGGGCCACGACAAAACCGACGTAGCGACTGGCCACGCCGGTTAACTGGATCACGCCGTTGTTCTGACCGAAGCAGGAGTTGGGGAAGGTGTTAAACAGCGCAGAAACGCAGGAGTTCAGTCCGTTCGCCAGCACGCCGCCTTTCAGGCGCTTCATATACAGCGGGCCGCTGACCGGCTGCTCGGAGACATCCGAGGTGGCGGTGATATCGCCAATGGTTTCCAGCGAGGTCACCATAAACACCAGCATCAGCGGGATCAGCAGATTCCAGTCGATACCCAGCCCGTAATAGAGCGGGGTGGGAATGGCGATCAGCGCACTGTTCGCCGCGGCACTATTTTCCGGCAGCATCCCCAGCGCCCAGGCCAGCAGATAGCCTACCGCCATCGCGATCACCAGCGAAGCGACGCGCAGATAGGCATTGCGCTGGCGGTTGAGCAGAATGATCACCGCCAGTACCACACCGGCCAGCAGCAGGTTTTTCGGTGCGCCAAAGGTGTGATCGTTCATTGCGGCAAAACCGCCGCCGATGGAGGTCAGGCCAACCTGGATCAGCGACAGACCGATAATCATCACCACAATGCCGGAAACCAGCGGGGTGATCACCCGGCGCGCCAGATGCAGCACGCGTGACAGCACCATCTCGGTACAGGATGCCAGCATCAGCGTGCCGAACAGTGCCGCCATCATGGTTTTCACGTCGGCCCCGCCGGTTTTCAGCGCCAGGCCACCCATAATCAGCGGGGTGACAAAGTTAAAGCTGGTACCCTGGATCGACAGCAGCCCGGAACCGACCGGCCCCCAGGTTTTAATCTGCAGCAGCGACGCCACGCCGGAGGCGAACAGCGACATGCTGATGATGTGCTGCGTATCCTGCGCGGGCAGGCCCAGCGCCTGGCAGATTAGCAGAGCGGGCGTGATCACCGCCACAAACATCGCCAGCAGATGCTGACAGGCGGCGAACAGCGTTTGCGCCAGCGGCGGACGGTCTTCAAGGCGGTAAATCAGCTCACTTTTTCCCGCCGCGACCGGAGTACGATCGGCGGCAGTATGTTGGCTTTCAACGGACATGTCAGGCTTCCCAGCGGCAATAAAGTGGCGATTTTAATCTTCTTCAGAGTAAAAGCAATCGTTTGCCACCCTATCGACGGTGAAGACAGTCATTGAGGGGGTTACGCGTTGGTATAGCGTTCGGTTTCCGGCAGCCAGCGTTCAATCAGAGCCGAAGCCTGCTCCGGATAGTGCTGGTGGATATGGCGCGCCACGCGCTGCACTTCCGGGATCATCGCCTGGTCGCGCAGCAGGTCAGCAACCTTAAACTCGGCGTTACCGGTTTGTCGCGTGCCCAGCATTTCGCCGGGGCCGCGAATTTCGAGGTCACACTGGGCAATCACAAAGCCGTCGTTGCTGTCGCGCAGCACCTGTAAACGCTTCTGCGCGGTTTTACTCAGCGGCGCCTTATACAGCAGCACGCAGTGGGAAGCGACCGCGCCACGGCCAACGCGACCGCGCAGCTGATGCAGCTGCGCCAGCCCGAGGCGTTCCGGGTTTTCGATAATCATCAGGCTGGCATTGGGTACATCCACGCCGACCTCTATCACCGTGGTGGCAATCAGCAGATGGATTTCACCCTGCTTGAACGCCTGCATTACCGCCTGTTTCTCCTGCGGCTTCATCCGGCCGTGTACCAGGCCGATAGTCAGCTCCGGCAGCGCCAGCTTCAGCTCTTCCCAGGTGGCTTCCGCCGCCTGGGCTTCCAGCAGCTCCGACTCCTCAATCAGGGTACAGACCCAGTAGGCCTGGCGGCCTTCGCTGCCGCAGGCGCTTTTCACCCGGGCAATAATCTCAGCGCGGCGCGTGTCAGGGATCGCGACGGTGGTCACCGGGGTACGTCCCGGCGGCAGTTCGTCGATGGTTGAGGTGTCGAGATCGGCATAGGCGGTCATCGCCAGGGTGCGCGGGATCGGTGTGGCAGTCATAATCAGCTGGTGCGGGTGGAAACCCTGCTCTTCGCCTTTCTCCCACAGCGCCAGACGCTGGTGGACGCCAAAGCGGTGCTGCTCATCGATGATCACCAGCGCCAGCCCGTTGAACTGCACCTGCTCCTGGAAGATGGCGTGGGTGCCAACAATCATCGACACCTGCCCGCTGGCGATCGCTTCCTGCTGGGCGATGCGCGCTTTGCCTTTCTGCTTCCCTGCCAGCCAGCCCACTTCCAGCCCGAGCGGCGCAAACCACTGGCGGAAATTACTGGCGTGCTGCTCGGCCAGCAGCTCGGTCGGCGCCATCAGCGCCACCTGCTTACCGTAAGCAATCACCTGCAGTGCCGCCAGCGCGGCGACCAGCGTTTTACCGGAGCCCACATCGCCCTGCACCAGACGCATCATTGGATAGTCGTGGGCGAGGTCAGTTTCGATCTCACGCACCACACGCTCTTGCGCATGAGTCGGTTTAAACGGCAGCGCGGCCAGCAGCTTATCGCTCAGGTCGTGGCGGGCAGCCATCGGCAGCGCATGATAACGCTGCGCGCCGGCGCGCACTGCCAGCATGCTGAGGTTGTGCGCCAGCAGCTCTTCCATAATCAGGCGGCGCTGCGCCGGGTGGCGGCCGCTGTCGAGATCGGCCAGTGCCATATCCGGCGGCGGGCGGTGCAGCGTGCGCAGCGCTTCCGGCAGGCTGATCATTCCCTGGCTCAGCTCCGGCGGCAGCAGTTCGCTAATCGCGCAGGTTTCCAGCAGGGTTAGCGCCTGATCGGTCAGGTTGCGCAGCGTCGCCTGGCGCACGCCCTCAGTCGTGGAATAGACCGGGGTCAGCGTCTCCTGCAGCTCGGTGACGCTGCTTTCACCCTGTACTTTGTACTCCGGGTGGATGATCTCCGCCCCGCGCTGACCGCGTTTAATCTCACCGTAAGCGGTGACGCGGCGGCCAGTGGCGAGGCTGTTCTTCATTCCGGCATTGAAATTGAAAAAGCGCAGGGTGAGGATGCCGCTGCCGTCGCTGATCTGGCAGGTCAGCATGCGGCGGCGGCCAAACGAAATATCGCTGTGCAGCACTTCGCCCTCTACCGTGGCATAGATGCCCGGCAGCAGGTCGTTGATGGCGTAAAGCTGGGTGCGGTCTTCATAGCGCATCGGCAGATGCAGCAGCAGATCCTGTACGGTCAGCAGGCCAAGTTTGGCCAGCTTTGCCGCCTGGCTGGCGCCCACGCCGGACAGCGTGTTGAGCGGAACGGCATCCAGCAGGCGGCCCTGCATTATTTCCGCGCCTTCGACTGCATGGTGGCCCACCATTCCGGCTCCGCCACCACTTCACCGCGATCGTTGATCTCAGGGTAGGGCAGCCCTTTATGCTTCGCCACGCGGGCCAGCACTGGGTAACCCCCTTCGAACAGCAGACGCTGCTGCTCGGCGTACTCCAGCGTGCTCTCTGCACGCAGATACATACCGGCATTCTGCCGCTGGCGCTGTGCTTCGTAGAGGATCAGGGCGGATGCGACGGAGACGTTCAGCGACTGCACCATACCGATCATCGGGATAATAATATCCTGGTCGGCAAGGTCGAGGGCTTCCTGGGTAATCCCGGTTTTTTCCTGGCCCATCAGGATGCAGGTCGGACGGGTATAGTCGATCTCGCGGAAATCGACCGCTTTAGCGGAGAGGTGCGTCGCCAGAATCTGCATCTTCCGATCCTTAAGATGGCTGACGGCATCACGGATGGTCGGATGGGTTTTCACCTGCACCCAGCTGTTGCTGCCCGCAGCGGAAGAGACCATGGTGCGCATGCGGCTTCCCGGCCATACGGCGTGAACTTCATGCACGCCAACGGCGTCGGCGGTGCGGATCACCGCAGAGACGTTATGAGGTTTATGCACCTGTTCCATACACACCGTCAGGTCGTGCTGGCGGGCGGCAAGCATTGCGCGGATACGGGCATAACGTTGGGCATTCATGCGAAAGTGGACTCCCTAAAATCAGTCATCCCGTCTGCGGTGAGAGGGGAAAGTCAAAGACGGAGGCGGGCCCCGTCTTTGACTTAATTGCGGTTGCGATGGACCTTGATGACATCCGGCATCACGCGGATTTTACGCATGATATTGGCCAGATGAACGCGATCGCGTGCCGTCAGAACGGATAAAGGCGCTGTAAACACGGCCATCTTTTTCTTCAGTGTTCAGGCTCTGGATATTGGAGCCGGCGGTGTTAATGGCCGCCGTCAGGTTTGCCAGCGCGCCCTGGTGGTTAAACATATCCACCTTAATCTCGGCGACAAACTCCTGCTCGGTGGCAATATCCCACTCCACCGCCATGTATTTCTCTGGCTCTTTCTGATAGCCACGAATATTACGGCAGGATTCATGGTGCACCACCAGGCCTTTACCGGGGCTGACGTGCGCCACAATCGGGTCACCGGGGATCGGGCGGCAGCACTTGGCGAAGGTGATCAACACCCCATCGGCGCCCTTAATTGGCAGCTTGCTGCGAGCGCCGCTGATGCTACTGCTGCTGCCGGTGTTGGCGGGAACATTCTGCTCGCTCTGCTGCAGATTTTTCGCCACCACCACGCTCATGGCGTTACCGAGACCGATTTCAGCCAGCAGGTCATCCAGCGAGGTCAGCTTCATGCGCTCCAGCTCGTGCTGGACATTGGCTTCCGGGATCTCAGCCAGCTTGCGGCTGCCACCCAGGGCATGATTGAGCAGGCGTCGGCCAAGGCTGACCGAGTCATCACGCTTGAGGTTTTTCAACAGCTGGCGGATCTTGGCGCGCGCTTTCGAGCTCACGACAAAGTTCAGCCACGCAGCGTTCGGGCGCGCACCCGGTGCGGTAATAATTTCGACGGTCTGGCCGCTGGTGAGCGGCTGCGACAGCGGATAAGGCTGGCGGTCAACGCGTGCGCCCACGCAGGCATGGCCGATATCGGTATGCACGGCGTAGGCAAAGTCGACCGGCGTGGCACCGGCTGGCAGTTCAACAATGCGGCCTTCCGGAGTGAATACGTAAATCTCATCCGGGAACAGATCGGATTTTACGCTTTCGATAAATTCAAATGAGCTTCCGGCGCTCTGCTGCAGCTCCAGCAGGCTTTGCAGCCAGCGCTGCGCGCGGATCTGTGCGGTAGTGCTGCTCTCGCCCTGTTCTTTATAAGCCCAGTGCGCTGCTACCCCCATCTCTGCCATCTGATCCATATCTTCGGTGCGGATCTGCACCTCAACCGGCACGCCGTGCGGACCGATCATTGATGTATGCAGCGACTGATAGCCGTTGGCTTTTGGGATAGCAATATAATCTTTCACCCGGCCCGGGCGCGGCTTATACAAGCTGTGCATCTGGCCCAGTACGCGATAACAGGTATCGACATCACGCACGATGACGCGGAAGGCATAGATATCCATAATCGAATGGAATCGCTGCTCTTTCAGGTGCATTTTGCAGTAGATGGAATAGAGGTGTTTTTCGCGACCGCTGACGCGGCGGGTAATACCGGCTTCTTCCAGACGACCGTCAATTTCCGAGAGGATTTTCTGGATCATCTCTTTACGGTTGCCGCGTGCCGCTTTGACCACTTCCTTAATCACGCGGAAACGGTTCGGATACAGGGCTTCAAAGCCCAGCTCTTCCAGTTCGGTTTTCAGGTGGTGAATACCCAGGCGATGAGCCAGTGGGCTATAGATTTCCAGCGTTTCCAACGCGATACGCCGTTTTTTATCCGGTCGCAGCGCGCCGAGGGTACGCATGTTGTGCGTACGGTCGGCCAGCTTGATCAGAATGACGCGGATATCCTGCACCATCGCCATGATCATCTTGCGGAAGTTTTCAGCCTGGGCTTCTTTCTTGTCGCGGAATTTCAGCTTGTCGAGTTTAGAAACCCCTTCAACCAGCTCGGCGACGGTCTGGCCGAACAGCTGTTCCATATCCTTATAGGTGGCGGGGGTGTCTTCAATAACGTCGTGCAGAAGCGCGGCCATCAGTGTTTCATGGTCGAGTTTCATTTCCGCCAGGATGCAGGCCACGGCTACCGGATGGGTGATATAAGGCTCACCGCTGGAGCGTGTCTGTCCCTCGTGAGCATCACGTGCGACAAGATAAGCTTGCTTGAGGCGCTTGATTTGCTCCTCAGGCAAGTATTTTTCAATCAGCTGATTGAGGCTTTCGAACAGATACAAGGCAGGCCTTTAGTGCTGATTAACGACGACCTTCAGCGATAGCAGTCACAGCCTGTAATTCTGCGGCTTCCTGCTCTTGCTGCTCCTGGCGATCGCGCACGTCGAGGATCTGATTGGTGATCAGGCCTTCTTCGATTTCGCGCAGCGCGATAACGGTAGATTTGTCGTTCTCTTCCGGGACCAGTGGATCTTTACCACCAACCTGCATCTGACGAGCGCGGCGTGCTGCTACCAGAACCAGATCAAAACGGTTACCAATTTTTTCTACTGCGTCCTGTACGGTTACGCGTGCCATAAGTGTGATACTCCACGGGTGGTGACGAAATGACTGGGCATCATACTGAGTTACCCTCAGTCTGCCAATAGTTTGCTGATTAATGCATCATGGCGGGCTTTTTGACGGCCCATACGCAGACGCTCAGCGCGAATAATGGTTTTCAGATCGGACAATGCCAGGTCGAAATCATCATTCACGATTAAATAATCGTATTCGGCGTAGTGGCTCATCTCAGCAACAGCCTGGGCCATACGTTTAGTAATCACTTCTTCGCTGTCCTGACCACGGCCACGAAGGCGGCGGTCCAGTTCGTCTTTCGACGGCGGCAGCACGAAAATGCTGCGTGCTGCCGGCATTTTCTCACGGATCTGTTTAGCACCCTGCCAGTCGATATCGAGAAACACATCAACGCCGGTTGCCAGCACCTGTTCAATGGCTTTACGCGAAGTGCCGTAATAGTTACCGAACACTTCGGCATGTTCTAAAAACGCCTCTTCCTCAATCATGGAACGAAACTCATCGTGGTTCACAAAGTAATAATGCTCACCATGATTTTCGCCCGGCCGTACCCCACGCGTGGTGTGGGAGATCGATACCTGGGTATCGTACAGCGGTTGCGTTTTTAACAGCGCCTGAATCAGGCTGGATTTACCCGCGCCGCTTGGGGCGGAAACAATAAAAAGCGTGCCTTGAGCCATGATTATTCTTGATATGCCAATAAAGCGGAGTCTACTTCCTGCACAGTATACACAGGTGCAGGGCGTGATGCAGCGTTTAGGCGATGATCCAGGGGATTTTCTGAGGAAATGGAAAGCGCTGCACGGCGTTTTGTAGCCCGATGTCGGCTGCATTGAATTGTTCCGGAGCGGCTTTCCATAATCTGACTATGCCACTCGCTAATCCCCGACCCGCACGCTTTACTGTTCAGCGGTATAAGTGGAAAGCAGGAGAGACAGGGATGCGCTACCTCATTTTAGCCATTGGGTTATACAGCGCGGTGCTGGCGGCACAGTGCCCGGTATGGTCGCCTGCGCGGGCCGATCTGGAGATGACCCGGCTGGCAGCACAGCTCACGCACTGGGATGACGCCTACTACCGTCAGGGTAAGAGTAGCGTGACCGATGAACGTTATGATGCATTGCAGGGCAAGCTACAGCAGTGGCAGCACTGCTTTCATCCCGCCAGCGATCGCCGTCAGCCTGTTTTGATGACCGATGGTAAAGTGCGCCATCCGGTTGCCCACGTCGGTGTAAAAAAACTGGCGGGCAAAGCCGAGGTGGCGCGCTGGATGGAGAACCGTCACGGCCTGTGGGTACAGCCTAAAGTCGACGGGGTGGCGGTAACCCTGGTCTATCGTCAGGGAAAACTGACCCGGATGGTTAGCCGCGGCAACGGTATGCAGGGGGAGGACTGGACGGCGAAAGCGCGCCTGATCCCCGCGATCCCACAATCTATTACGCTGAATGCCGGGCAGCAGGTATTCCAGGGCGAGCTTTACCTGAAGATGACCGATCACCAGCAGGGTCGTGACGGCGGGAAAAATGCCCGTTCGCAGGTGGCTGGAGCATTAATGGCAAAACAGCCCTCATCTTTACTGCAGCGCGTTGGGCTATTTGTCTGGGCATGGCCAGATGGCCCAGGGCTGCTGCAACAGAGGCTGGACGCTCTGGAAAGTGCGGGATTTCCTGCTATCCGCAGCTGGACGCGGCAGGTACAAGATGCTGATGAGGTTGAAGGCTGGCGCGAGCGCTGGTTCCACAGCGCGCTTCCGTTTGTGACGGACGGGGTGGTGGTACACAGCATGCCGGTGCTGGCGGGAAAAAGCTGGCTGCCCGAGCTGGGGGACTGGGCCATTGCCTGGAAATATCCGCCACCTGAAGTCACCAGCGAAGTGCGCTCAGTGGAATTCACCGTCGGGCGCAGCGGTAAAATCAGCACGGTACTCCACCTGCAACCCGTACAGCTGGATGATAAACGCGTCAGCCGGGTTAGCATCGGGCCCGTTGCGCGCTGGCGTGAGCGCGATGTGATTGCGGGGGATCAGGTCAGCCTCAGCCTGGCCGGGCAGGGGATCCCGCGCCTCAACAGTGTGGTATGGCGAGTGGCGCAGCGCGACTATCCGCAGCCCCCCGATGCCGGGCGCTTTTCTATGGTCAGCTGTTTTCACCTCAGCCCGGCGTGCCGTCAGCAGTTTCTGGCACGGCTGGAGTGGTTAAGCAGCAGCACGGCCCTGAACCTGACGGGGATGGGGCGGCAAAACTGGCAGCGGCTGATCCAGTCCGGGCACCTCACCCATCTGCTCTCCTGGCTGGCCTTGTCGCAGCAGCAGCTTGAAGACATACCCGGCATCGGTCAGCCCAAAGCGCGCTTCTTCTGGCAGCAGTTCCGGCTCAGCCGCCAGCTGCCGTTTAAACGCTGGGTGCGGGCGCTGGGCGTTCCGATCCCGGAAGGGGCGCTGCGTGCGCTACCTGATGACAGCTGGCAGCAGTTACTGTCGCATAGCGTGGAAGAGTGGCAGCAGCTGCCCGGGGTTGGTACTAAACTGGCCCATACTATTCGCGCCTTTTTGCAGCAGCGCGAAGTGCAGCAGCTCATTGAAGGTCTTAATCTGCGTGGGGATTAGTGGTCGTCATGGGGATAGTTAAATACCGGCAGACCAAGGCGGAAGCGCAGTGCACCCAGGCGCGCGATAAAGCCAGCCAGGAGGGTAATGATGATCACCGTCTCCATCGACAGGGCCGTTTTGAGCAGCAGGATATAGAGCCATCCGGAGGCAAAAGCGATACCTGCATATAACTCTTTCTGAAATACCAGCGGGATGCGGTTGCAGAACATGTCGCGCAGCACGCCGCCAAAGACGCCGGTGACCACGGCACTGATCGCGGCGATAATGCCAGCGTGGCCCATATCCAACGCCACCTGCGCTCCGATAATTGAAAACACCACTAATCCCAGTGCATCCAGCACCAGAAAGACTTTGCGCAGGTGCGGCATCAGCGGCGCCGCCAGGGTCGTCACCACCGCTGCGGCGGCGACTATCATGATGTATTCAGGATGCTTCACCCAGCCAAGCGGATAGTGGCCGAGCAGCATATCGCGCACAGAACCACCGCCTATCGCCGTCACGGAAGCAATAATAATCACGCCAAACATATCCATCTTGCGGCGGCCAGCGGCCAGCGCTCCGGTCATGGATTCTGCTGTAATACCGATGATGTAAAGGACAGTGAGTAACATAGCCAGCTCCTGAAAACAGGCGGCAAGCCTAAGGGATCGCCTGTCAAACGGCAAGATGCTTAAGGGGCTTGCTTTTATCTGAGTAAAACGTCCTGGCGCAATAGGGCTTCACTCTCATTTGCATGTACAGCGTACGCAGGATGTTAATTAGCAATAATAGGCAAGAAATATATTATTTATTCATTATTCCGTCCATTGATTTTAAACCCTGCCTGCCCTTTTCAGTACAGGGATTTTAGAGAGTGCTGCACCTAACCCATTTCACTTTATAAAATAATGCCGCTATTAAATTTCCTGAATTTTCTATTATGTTCTAAATAAATTTTATGTCACTTTCTTACAAGCTCTAACTTTAAGGAGAAAAAAGAATATTTTGTTTTCTTAGTCTGTTAATCGATCGTATATTAGCCCTGTTTGTATTTGTGAAAATCAAGGAGGGCACATGCATCACAGGCACACGGTATCCATATCTGACGATCATCCGCATATATTGCATTCGTTAAAGATGTTGTTTGCTAACGACTCTCGCTATCAGGTTACCAATGAGTCTCTGTGTGGCAAAGAGCTATTAGCTTCGCTGGCCAACAATCGAACGGATATCGTCATTACTGATTTTTCTCTGGGAAACGAAAACTCGACGCTGGATGGATTTTCCAAACTGCGTGCTCTGAGTGGCCGCTTTCCTGATGTGAAGGTGGTTTTGCTGACCTCTCTGGGAAATACTGCGATTCTGAGGAAGGCATGTGATTATGGTGTAAGATCAATAGTCAGTAAGTCAGATGATATCGAAGAGACGCTCACTGCCTGCCACCATGTGATGATGCAGAGTGGGCTCTACTTTTCATCTTCGCTGGATTATCTCAAAGCTGAACCGGGTAAAAATCACGATCGGGGTACTACCCTCACGCCTAAGGAGTTAGAAGTCGTGCGGTTATTCTCTTCAGGCTATTCGCTGGCAGAAATTGCCCGGCGGCAGAACAGAACAATCAGCACTATATCTACGCAGAAGTATAATGCTATGCGGCGGCTTGGTATTTCTTCAAATATTGAACTGATACGCTTTGCCTATGCGCAAGGTTTAATCTGAGGCCGTTTTTTTAATCGCGCTAAAATTTACTGGAAAATAACGTTAGTAAGTTGCCATTTGATACAGAATAAAATTAAAGGTTTATCAGTTTTTTCCGACATTATTCGTTGTTGGATATCGGTTATCCGCAGCGGTAAAAGAGTGCAAAACGCAGGAGATGAAATGGTTGATGAGGGGTAGCAGGTCTGCACCCCCCATCACTCTGCCTGAAAAAACCAAAATTGGCTGACTCAAAGCTTCTCAAAGGCTTTCTTCAGCCCGGTTTCTTCATCGGGATCGGCCCCCTGCTGGGTTTCGCTCTCCGTTGCTACCTCTTCAACCGGTTCGCTGTCGATCGCGGGCATAGTTTCTTCAATCATCTGTTCGTCAAAGGCCGGATTAAGAGCCGGTGACAGTGGAGAACTTACCAGGCTATCCGCCATCACGATATGCGGCACCGGTGCATCCTCGACAAACTGGGCTTCATCCTGTTTCACCGTCCTGCTCAGAGCAACAATCAACAGGCCGCACAGGGCGAAGAAGGCATACAGCGTATTGGCCCCCAGCGGCTCAATCAGTAAGCCCACCACCAGCGGACCAATGCTGGCACCCACGCCAAAGGCCATCAGCAAACAGGCGGCCAGCGACACGCGGCGCTCTGGTTCAATCAGGTCATTGGCCAGCGCGACCGCCAGCGGATAAAGGGAAAACTGCAGCATGCTGACCACAAACCCCAGCACCAGCAGCAGCGGGAAGGTGATATGTGGCAGTACTGCCAGCGGCAGCGCGGCGATGATCAGCACAACGGCATTGAGGCGCATCAGGCGGGTGCGGTTATAGCGGTCGGACAGCCAGCTGAGCGGGAACTGCGCCACCAGCCCGGCGAAAATCGCGATGGCCATAAACAGGCCGGTCTGGCTGGTGGTCAGCTGCTGCTGGCTGGCATACACCGGCGCCAGACCGTAGAACGATCCGACCACCATACCAATCGCCAGCGTGGTGAACAGCACCTTAGGAATGGCGCCGATAAAATAGCGTAATTCCATCGGAGCCGGCGACAGCTGGCGAGCATGAGTACGGGTGGTCAGTGCAATCGGCACCAGGCAGAGCGAGAAACAGAGCGCAATCAGCAGCAGCGTGCTTAGGCCAAGATCGGTCTGCAACATCAGCACGACCTGGCCGAGCGACATGCCGAGATAGGTTGCCACCATATAGCAGCCAAACACCTTGCCGCGCTGGTCGGATTCCGATTGATCGTTCAGCCAGCTCTCCAGCACCATATACTGGCACATCATGCACATGCCGATGATCAGACGCAGACCTACCCAGGCTGGGATAAACTCCGTCAGACCGTGGGCCAGTACCGCCGCGGTAATAATCCCGGCACAGGAGACATAAGTACGAATGTGCCCGACACGGGAGATAAAAAAGTGCCCAACCTTACCGCCAATCACCAGGCCGATATAGTTCGCAGCGATAATCGCCCCGATCAGGCCGCCGGAGACATGGATAGAGGTCAGTCGCAGAGAAACATAGGTGGTCAGCAGCCCGGAACCGAGCAGCATTAATAGTGTGGTGGTATACAGCGGAAAGAACACGCCTATCGTCTTATTCACTCTTCCCCCTGGGGTGTCCTGAGTCGGTCCGTTGAGCGCCGTACGCCCTTAACGCAAACTTATGATGCGTTTTGATACTAGCAGCTTCGCAGGCTTTGAGGAAACCGGGCAGGGGAAAGAGGCCAGTAGCGCGGGGCTACCGGCAGGGATCAGTTCTTTTTGACAAACTCGGACTTCAGCTTCATCTGGCCAAAGCCATCGATTTTGCAGTCGATATTGTGGTCGCCTTCCACCAGACGGATACCTTTCACTTTGGTGCCAATCTTCAGCGGCGTGGAACTGCCTTTCACCTTCAGATCTTTAATCACCGTGACGCTATCGCCGTCGGCCAGCAGGTTGCCATTGGCATCTTTCACCACCAGGCTCTCTTCCGCCGCGTCCTGCGCGCCTTCAGCCCAGACGTGGCCGCACTCCGGACAGTTCAACATGGCGCCATCCTGCCAGCTATATTCTGAGTGGCACTTTGGGCAGGGAGGTAATGTTTGCATGGGTTAGCCTCAATTAAATCCATAATAAAATAAGGGGATAGTTTACCTTGTGGCGCGCTGGGTGCCTACCGCTAAAAGGAAAAGCGCTAAACGCGGTCCCCATCTTCTGAAAAAAAAAGCCCGCCAGTTGGCGAGCTTAGTGATATTTCACCGTCAATCGTGTCGGCAAATTACTCGATATTCTGAATCTGTTCGCGCATCTGCTCAATCAGCACTTTCAGCTCAATCGCCGACGCGGTGATCTCGGCATTGATCGATTTAGACCCCAGGGTGTTCGACTCGCGGTTGAACTCCTGCATCATAAAGTCGAGGCGCCGACCTACGGCCTCCTTCTTCTTCAGGATGTTATAGGTCTCTTTCACGTGCGCTTCCAGGCGGTCCAGCTCTTCAGCCACATCAACGCGCTGGGCCAGCATCACCAGCTCCTGCTCAAGACGATTATTTTCCAGCTGTACCTGGGCCTCTTCCAGACGAGTCAGCAGGCGTTCACGCTGCCATTTCAGTACGTCAGGCATATGGGCGCGCACCTTCAGCACCTCGGCGCTGACGCCTTCCAGACGCTGCTCAATCAGCGCTTTCAGCGCCGAACCTTCGCTTTCGCGGGCGGTAATGAACTCATCGATAGCGGTGTCCAGCGCGCTGAGCAGCTGGGCAGAGATCGCATCCAGATCCTGCTCTTCAGCGGACATCACGCCCGGCCAGCGCAGAATATCAACCGGGTTGATTTCACCCTCGTCGCTCTGCATTTTCACCCAGTTAGCCGCCTGCACCAGCTGCACGGCCAGCTTCTCGTTCAGCACCAGCGAGCTTTGCGCGCTTGGATCAGCATCAAAACGCAGGTTAACTTCGATTTTGCCACGCGTCAGACGGTTGCGGATGCGTTCACGGATAACCGGCTCCAGCCCGCGGAACTGCTCCGGCAGACGGATGTAGGTTTCAAGATAGCGCTGGTTGACGGAACGCAGCTCCCAGGCTGCGCTGCCCCATTCGCCTTTGGTTTCGCGCCGGGCGTAAGCGGTCATACTGCGGATCATTTTGCGTACCGTTATAGAGATAAAAGATGCAGGGATTATAGCGGCGCAGGCGCTGCCTTAACAGGCATTCGCTCAAATGACGGTGTTTTGGCTGACGTTTTGCCGCTCACAGCTTAAGATGATGACAACTCAGACAATAAAAAGCAGGAGCACCCATGGCACCGCGTCTTATCCTCTCTTCCCTGATACTGCTGGCGCTTACCGGCTGTAGTACTCCGGCACGTCAGGCCGTCATGCCGCCCGCCGCCGCCTGCGCGCTGGGTGATGTCATGACGCAGACCACACTTTACTTTGGCCTCAACCGCCCGCAGGGTGCCGCAATCTCAGAGGCAGAATGGCAGGGTTTTGTTGACGGCGAAGTGACGCCACGCTTCAAAGACGGGCTGACGGTATTTGCGGCGCAAGGGCAGTGGCTGGGCAATGATGGCAAGCTGGCGCGCGAAAGCAGCAAAGCGCTGATGCTGATCCACAGCCCGGATAAGGCCAGTGAGCAGAGTATTGAAGCGCTGCGGGCGATCTATAAACAGCGCTTCGCGCAGGAGTCGGTAATGCGGGTGGATGCTCCGGCCTGCGTGGCATTTTAAATCCCCTTCACTCTTCACGCTGCGGGCGCGTTGGCTGCGCCCGGATAGCGCTTACAGAACCAGACCGGCGAAGGCTGCCGACAGCAGGCTGACCAGCGTCGAGCCGTAGATCAGCTTCAGGCCGAAGCGCGACACCACGTTGCCCTGCTGCTCGTTCAGCCCCTTAATGGCTCCGGCGACGATGCCGATAGAGGCAAAGTTGGCGAAGGAGACCAGGAACACCGACAGGATCCCCAGCCCGCGCGGAGACAGCTCAGCCGCAATCTTCTTCAGCTCAATCATCGCCACGAATTCGTTGGTCACCAGCTTGGTGGCCATAATGCTGGCGGCCGGCAGCGCATCCGCCGCCGGGATGCCAATCAGCCAGGCGAACGGCCAGAAGACATAGCCAAGGATCTGCTGGAAGCTGATGCCGAACAGCGTGGAGAACAGTGCATTCACCGCCGCAATCAGCGCAATAAAGCCGATCAGCATCGCCAAAATAATCATCGCCACTTTGAAACCGGCAAGAATATATTCGCCGAGCATCTCGAAGAAGCTCTGATCTTCGTGCAGCTTCTCCAGGCGGATTTCCGGCTCGTCGCCAACCGGCGTCGGGTTGATAATCGACAGAATAATGAAGGTGCTGAACATGTTGAGGATCAGCGCCGCCACCACATAGCGCGGTTCAATCATCGACATATACGCGCCAACAATCGACAGCGAAACGGTGGACATTGCCGCCGCCGCCATAGAGTAAAGGCGGCGCTGTGAAATCTCTGCCAGGATACCTTTGTAAGCGATAAAGTTTTCCGACTGGCCAAGGATTAGCGTGCTGACCGCGTTGAACGACTCCAGCTTGCCCATGCCATTGATTTTAGACAGTGCAGTGCCGACCACTTTAATCAGCACCGGCAGGATTTTCACATGCTGCAAAATACCGATCAGCGCAGAGATAAAAACAATCGGGCACAGCACGCCGAGGAAGATAAACGCCATGCCCTGCGCTGCCATGCCGCCGAAAACAAAATCGGTGCCCTGAGCCGCGTACTTCAGCAGCACTTCGAAGAAGCCGGAAAAGGCGGTGACGATGCTCAACCCGGCGGAGGCGTGCAGGAAGAACCAGGCCAGTAGCGCTTCAATGACCACCAGCTGTAGCAGCACGCGCGGGCGGATTTTACGACGATCGTTGCTGAACAGCAGCGCCAGGCAGCCAATGACCACCAGCGCTAAAATAAAATGGAAAACAGAGGTCATACAAAAGTCCGGTATGCGGGAGAAGAAAAGAGACGTATTTAGCCACATTTACGGCGTTTTTACATCCTGCCGCCGACTATCTTGCTGTTTTAGTGCTTAAATAGCGGCGTTTTGCATAACCCGCGCGGTCATTTCCAGCGCGTTAGGCATTCCCCTGCGAAATCCGTATAATGCGCGGTCAATAATGTTTAGCTAGCCGGAGAGATACTATGCGTCCATCAGGCCGTAGCGCACAGCAGGTGCGCCCTGTCACCCTGACCCGTCATTACACCAAACATGCAGAAGGCTCTGTGCTGGTTGAATTCGGTGATACCAAAGTGCTGTGTACTGCCACCATTGATGAAGGCGTGCCGCGCTTTCTGAAAGGTCAGGGCCAGGGTTGGGTCACCGCCGAATACGGCATGCTGCCACGCGCGACCCACAGCCGTAACGCGCGTGAAGCGGCTAAAGGTAAGCAGGGCGGACGTACGCTGGAGATCCAGCGTCTGATCGCCCGCTCGCTGCGTGCAGCCATTGACCTGAAAGCGCTGGGTGAATTTACCATTACCCTCGACTGCGATGTGCTGCAGGCCGATGGCGGTACCCGTACCGCATCCATCACCGGCGCCTGTGTGGCGCTGGCCGATGCCCTGAATCATCTGGTCGCCATCGGTAAGCTGAAAGCCAACCCGATGAAAGGCATGGTCGCGGCGATTTCCGTCGGTATCGTTAATGGCGAAGCGCTGTGCGACCTCGAGTACGTGGAAGACTCCGCGGCGGAAACCGATATGAACGTGGTGATGACCGAAGATGGCCGCATGATTGAGGTGCAGGGCACCGCAGAAGGCGAACCGTTCAGCCACGACGAGCTGCTCAAGCTGCTGGCGCTGGCGCGAGGCGGTATTGATACCCTGGTCGCGGCGCAGAAAGCGGCGTTATCCAACTAAATTTTTCAGGCGACTTCGCAGTCGCCTTTTTCTTGCCTGAAAATTGAGGAACACGACATGAAAGCCTGGCAGCGCCAATTTATCGAATTCGCCATCAACAAGCAGGTGCTGAAGTTTGGTGAGTTCACGCTGAAATCAGGGCGCAAAAGCCCTTATTTCTTTAACGCAGGCCTGTTCAATACCGGGCGCGATCTTGCCCTGCTGGGCCGTTTCTACGCTCAGGCGCTGGTCGATTCCGGTATTGATTTCGACCTGGTGTTTGGCCCGGCCTACAAAGGTATTCCGATTGCTACCACCACCGTGGTGGCGCTGGCCGATCACCACGACCGCGATGTCCCTTACTGCTTTAACCGTAAGGAAGCCAAAGATCACGGCGAAGGCGGCACGCTGGTGGGTAGCCCGCTGCAGGGAAAAATTATGCTGGTGGATGACGTGATCACCGCGGGAACGGCCATCCGTGAGTCGATGGAGATCATCGCGGCAAACAGTGCCACGCTGGCAGGCGTACTGATCTCGTTAGACCGCCAGGAACGCGGGCGCGGGGCGATTTCTGCGATTCAGGAAGTAGAGCGCGATTACGGCTGCAAGGTGATTTCAATTATTACGCTGAAAGAGCTGATTGCCTATCTGGAAGAGAAGCCGGAACTGGCCGACCACCTGGTGGCGGTGCGCGAGTACCGCAGCGAGTTTGGTATTTAAGTGTTTCTGTAGGGGCCGATCTTCTTTTTCGATCGGCCCTTATGATCAACCCACAATGTCACACCAGCTGAGCGGCCAGTAGCGGCCAGCGCACGTCGAAGTCAACGGTCGGACGATAACGGAACTCTGAACGCACAAAGCGCGACAGCAGCCCTTCGCAGAACGCCAGCAGCTGGCTGGCCAGCAGTGCTTCATCGGTGGCAAAACCTTCACCCTCACGAATTTTCTTTTCGCGCATCACCAGGCGCAGCTGCACCTCGATACGTTCAAACAGCTGATTAATCCGCCCCTGCAAACGATCCTGTTCGAACATCAGCGCATGACCGGTCAGAATGCGCGTTAAACCTGGATTACGCTCACCAAAGCCCAAGATTAACTGGGTAATCAGACGCAGACGCGGCAGCGTCTCTTTCTCGTCTTTTAGTATCAGATTGATGCGCGTAATCAGGCTGTCTTCAATAAATTCGATCAGGCTGTCAAACATCTTGGTTTTGCTGGGAAAATGCCGGTAAAGGGCCGCTTCAGATACCCCAACATTCGCCGCCAGCTTGGCGGTCGTGATGCGCTGGCTGCCATCGCTGGATTCCAGCATCTGCGCCAGTGCCTGCAGGATTTCTTCGCGACGATTCCTTTTCGCACTCTTTTTTTCTGCCATGCCTTAAAAGACCCCTGAGAACATCACCATAAACGGGCAAATGCCCACGCAACGTCCGTGAGCAAAGGCTCACGGAAGAAAAAAATCAGCTTATCGTTCGTTACGGAGCGTTGGAGAGCTACTGGCGGCCGGAATGACCGAAACCACCTTCGCCACGCACGCTGGCGTCGAAGTCGTTCACCAGATTGAACTCTGCCTGTACTACCGGCACGAACACCATCTGAGCGATACGCTCGCCAGGCTCGATAGTAAAGGAGTCCTGCCCACGGTTCCAGACGGAAACCATCAGCTGTCCCTGATAATCAGAATCAATCAGGCCAACCAGGTTGCCCAGAACCACGCCGTGTTTGTGGCCAAGGCCTGAGCGCGGCAGGATCACCGCAGCCAGTTCAGGGTCCGCGATATGAATAGCCAGGCCGGTAGGTACCAGCGTGGTCGCGCCAGGGGTCAGCACGAATGCTTCCTCCAGGCAGGCACGCAGATCCAGCCCGGCGGAACCGGAGGTGGCATAGGTAGGTAACGGGAAATCGCTCCCTACGCGCGCATCCAGGATTTTAACGTCGATTTTTTTCATCATAACGGCTGACAATCTCGTCTAGTAACAGTTGGCCAAGGAGTGACTTATCGCTGAGCGGTAAGACTTTTTCTCCCTCCTGCCAAAAAAGGTGAAGAGCATTGGTATCGCTTTTGAAACCCTGCCCGGCTTTGGCAACATCGTTGGCGCAGATCATGTCCAGATTCTTGCGCACGCGTTTTTGTTGCGCGTATTCTTCCACATTCTGGGTTTCAGCGGCAAATCCTACGACAAAGGGGCGGTGTTGCTGCATCGCCGCCACGCCGGCGACAATATCAGGGTTTTTCACCATCTTCAGGGTAATTTCGTCACCCTGTTTTTTAATTTTTTCCTCAGCAATCGCCACCGCGCGGTAGTCGCCCACGGCGGCACAGCCAATAAAGATTTGCTGGCTTGCTACCTTGCCCATCACCGCCTGCTGCATCTCCAGCGCGCTGACCACATCAACCCGCGTGACGCCCGCCGGTGTCGGCAGCTCTACCGGCCCGGCAACCAGCGTGACGCGGGCACCGCGTTTTGCTGCCGCAGCGGCAATGGCAAAGCCCATTTTGCCCGAGCTGTGATTACTGATAAAACGCACCGGGTCGAGCGCTTCCCGCGTCGGGCCGGCGGTGATCATAAGGTTGAGATGTTGCAAATCGTTGACGGGGGCCGCCCAGTTCACCGCATAGTCAACAATCGCCAGCGGGTCGAGCATACGCCCCGGCCCGATATCACCACAGGCCTGGCTGCCGCTGTCCGGCCCCCAGATCATCACCCCACGCTGTGCCAACACCTGCAAATTGTGCTGGGTAGGCAGGGCGCGGTACATCTGCTGGTTCATCGCCGGGACCACGGCCAGCGGTGCCGCAGAGGCCAGGCAAATGGTGGTCACCAGGTCGTTAGCCATCCCTGCCGCCACGCGGGCAATCAGGTCAGCGGTGGCAGGTGCCAGAATCACCAACTCGGCCCACTTGCCGAGTTCGATATGGCCCATTGCCGCTTCTGCCGCCGGGTCGAGCAGATCGTCAGAGACCGGATAACCGGAAACGGCCTGCAGGCTGAGCGGAGTAATAAACGCTTTTGCTGCGTCGGTCATGACTACGCGCACTTCCGCGCCACGGTCGCGCAGGCGGCGCACCAGCTCGGGGGCTTTATACGCGGCAATACCCCCGCTGACGCCCAGAACAATACGTTTCCCGGTTAATCCCATCATTTTCTGTCGCCTTCTGTTAAGCCTGCTGGCGGTATTCGCGCCACAAGAGAAACATTTTACCACACTCCGTTTGGCTGACTATTTCGCACCTCGCCACCTTTGCGAGCCGTCTCGTAAAGTCAGCACATCACCATAGAAAACTACTGTATATAATGCCATGCTTTCTGCACTTCAGGAAGAGGGAGCAAGCGATGAGCAAAACTAACGGGTGGCAGGAGCCGGGAATGCCTCCGCGCGAAAAACTGGAAAACTTTGGGGTGGCGACGCTCAGTGACAGCGAACTGTTAGCGATTTTTCTGCGCATCGGTACCCGGGATATGTCTGTTATGGCGCTGGCACAGCGGCTGCTGGTCGAGTTCGGTTCTCTCTATCAGTTGATGAATGCGCCCGCGAAAAAATTGCAGGCCGTCCATGGCATCGGATTAGCGAAATATTCCCAGCTCAAGGCGATAGCGGAGCTGGCAAAGCGCTGCCATGCCTGCCGGGAATCGGTGGAAAACCGTGTGGTTGATAGTTCTACCGAGGTGCTGGATTTCTTACGCAGTTCGCTTGGGGATAAAGAAAGGGAGATTTTTCAGGTGATCTTTCTGGATAATCAGCACCGGGTGATTTACACCAGCGAAATGTTCAGCGGCACCCTGAACAGCGTGGAGGTTCACCCGCGGGAAATTGTGCGTGAAGCGTTGAAACGCAATGCAGGCGCAGTGATTCTGGCACATAATCACCCGTCCGGCGTGGCTGAGCCCAGCCGGGCCGACCGCAATATTACGCAGCAAATAGTGAGTGCCTGCACTCTTATGCACATTCGGGTGCTCGACCACTTTGTGCTCGGCCGGGAGGAGTACGTCTCATTTGCCGAACGCGGATGGCTGTGAGCGCCAGCCTGTAATTTAGCCTTTTTTTGCTTTACCTGAGGTTTTACAGCAGCTAAAGCGAACAAATCCCGTGCAGATAAGACAATTGTACGCGATCCAGAGGGATCTTTATCTGTACGGGGCTTGAGCACTCGCGCCACAGGGCGTATACTACGCCACCTTTGAGAATCTCGGGTTTGGCGTTTTGGGCCTGCTCAGCGGGTTCACATAGAACTCGCCTGGATGGGCTATAAGCCTGACGAGGCGGCTAAAACCTTATTTTTAAAGCTCGAGCTGATTTGATTTTTGGAGAATAGACATGTCACGAGTCTGCCAAGTAACTGGCAAGCGTCCGGTGACGGGTAACAACCGTTCCCACGCAATGAACGCGACGAAACGCCGTTTCCTGCCGAACCTGCACTCTCACCGTTTTTGGGTTGAGAGCGAAAAGCGCTTCGTTACACTGCGCGTAACTGCCAAAGGCATGCGCGTAATTGATAAAAAGGGTATTGAGACGGTTCTGGCCGATCTGCGTACCCGTGGTGAGAAGTACTAAGGTAAAGGAACTGAATCATGGCTAAAGGTATTCGCGAGAAGATCAAGCTGGTTTCTTCTGCTGGGACAGGTCACTTCTATACCACCACGAAGAACAAGCGTACTAAGCCGGAAAAACTGGAACTGAAGAAATTCGATCCGGTTGTCCGCCAGCACGTGATCTATAAAGAAGCTAAGATTAAGTAATTAATCTCAGTGGATAAAAACCCGGCTTCGGCCGGGTTTTTTTGTTTCTGCGGGTCTGTAATACTGTGCGGCATCGCAGGTGACCAAACAGCAACGGAGGCGAGAATATGCCAGAGTTACCCGAGGTTGAAACCAGCCGACGCGGGATCGAACCGCACCTGGTTGGCGCCACTATTCTGCATGCGGTGGTGCGAAATTCACGCCTGCGCTGGCCGGTGTCACAGGAGATCCACGCGCTAAGCGACCAGCCGGTGCTCAGCGTTCAGCGCCGGGCGAAATATCTGCTGCTGGAGCTGCCGACGGGCTGGATCATCATCCACCTGGGTATGTCGGGCAGCCTGCGCGTGCTGCCGGAGGAGCTACCTGCGGCGAAGCATGACCACGTCGACCTGGTGATGAGCAATGGCAAAGTGCTGCGTTATACCGACCCGCGTCGCTTTGGCGCCTGGCTGTGGAGCCCGGATCTGACGGCCAGCTCGGTACTCTCCCATCTCGGGCCAGAACCGTTGAGCGATGACTTTTCCGCGCAGTATCTGTTTGAAAAATCACGCGGTAAACGCACGGCGGTAAAACCCTGGCTGATGGACAACAAAATAGTGGTGGGGGTGGGCAACATCTACGCCAGCGAATCGCTGTTTGTCGCCGGGATCCTGCCCGATCGTCCGGCAATGGAACTGAGCGAAGCCGATACCGCGCTGCTGGTCCGCACCATCAAGGCGGTGCTGCTGCGTTCGATTGAGCAGGGCGGCACCACGCTGCGCGACTTTTTACAAAGCGACGGCAAGCCGGGCTATTTTGCTCAGGAGCTGCAGGTTTATGGTCGGGCAGGGGAGCCGTGCAGAGCGTGCGGTACGCCGATTGAAATCAGCAAGCACGGGCAGCGCAGCACCTTCTTCTGCCGCCGCTGCCAGAAGTAATCTCAGAGTTTGGCTTTCAGCGCCTGATATACCGGCGCTGGCAGGAACGCCTGCACTTCACCACCGTGGCGCGCCACCTCTTTCATCAGGGACGATGAGATAAACGAGTACTGTTCGGAAGGCATCAGGAAAACGCTTTCCAGCGTCGGCAGCAGGTGGCGGTTCATATGCGCCAGCTGCAGCTCGTATTCGAAGTCGGAGACGGCGCGCAGGCCGCGCACCAGTACATTAGCCTGCTGCGCTTTAGCAAAGTTCGCCATCAGGTCGCTAAACCCCACCACTGCCACATTTGGCAGATGCGCGACCACCTCGGTCGCCAGCGCCACGCGTTCCTCAAGGGAAAACAGCGGTTTTTTGCTCGGACTGGCGGCAACGGCCAGCACGATGCTGTCAAACATCAGGGCCGCGCGGGACACGATATCAAGGTGGCCGTTAGTCATCGGATCAAAGGTGCCGGGGTAGATGGCTTTGGTGCTCATAGTCTGCCCTTCCTGGATGCGTGATTCAGAGCCCAGAGGGCCGCGTATTTGTTAAAAGTATACTGTGCGTTGACCACCGCCAACAGCCATCCCTGCTTACCGTCAAGAAAACCTGCGCGCAGCACAAGCGTTTTGAAAAATGCCCCGAAGGTATGGCCGAAAATGGCGGCAATCCCACAGCGCTTACCCTGCTGGTGACGCTGTTTAGCCCAGGCTTCCGCGTAGGCAAACTGCTTCCACTGGAAGGCAGAAAAATCCCGGCAGGTCAGATGCAGCAGGTCGCCCTTGAGCGGCGTGGCGCGCTTGCCGGATGTTTCCAGCGACTCATGCACCTGGTTGTCGTTGTAACGGTAGTGGCGTGGATAGAGGCGGGTGACGCGGTCGGGGTACCAGCCGCTGTGGCGCATAAAGCGCCCGAGGAACAGGTTGCGCCGGGCGATGCTGTAGACGCTGTCTGAAGCGGGCTGCTGCAGCACTTGTTCGATGGCGTGCTGCAGTTCAGGCGTGACGCGCTCATCGCTGTCGAGGGTTAAAATCATCGGATGGCTGGCGTAGCTCTGTGCCAGCTGGCGCTGTTTGCCGTAGCCGTGCCACTCGCTGGAGTGATAAACCCGCGCGCCGTGCCGTTCGGCAATGGCCGCGGTGGCGTCGCTGCTGCCGGAGTCGAGTACGATGATTTCATCCGCCCAGCTGACGGACTCAAGACATTCAGGCAGCAGCTCGGCCGCGTTTTTGGCTATCATCACTACCGACAGTTTCTGACGTACGCTCATTTAATGATTCCGCTGTGGCAGATGAGGTTCCAGTAAATGTAGCAGGCGCTGCAGAGCACCCTGGTTCTGATGCAGCACATCAACGGCATGACGGCCGTAGTAGAGGCGGTAGTCCTCATCGGTCAGCAGATTGCCAATCTCTTTATCCAGCGACTCCGCATCCGTAACGGTGATCAGACCATCTGCCTGCTGCAGGCGGGCGCAGATATCTTTAAAATTAAAGGTATGTGGCCCCATCAGTACCGGAATAGCGTGGGCGGCAGGCTCCAGTGGATTGTGGCCACCGCGCTCGACCAGGCTGCCGCCAACAAAGGCGAGATCGGCAATGCCGTACAGCAGCATCAGCTCGCCCATGGTATCGCCAATCACCACCTCAGTGCTGCCGGACGGGATCTCACCGCTGCTGCGCAGGATATAGCTGAAGCCATTTTTTTGCGTCAGCGCGCGCGCCGTCTCGAAACGTTCCGGGTGGCGCGGCACCAGGATCAGCAGCAGATTAGGGAATCGCGCCAGTAATTTGCGGTGCGCGTCCAGAATAATACTCTCTTCCCCTTCATGGGTACTGGTGGCAATCCACACCGGGCGGCGTGGCGCCCACTGGCGGCGCAGGGTGATCGCGCGGGCAGCCAGCTCTGGCGTCACGGAAATATCAAATTTCAGGCTGCCGGTGACCGCCAGATGAGAGCGCTTCAGACCAAGGCTGATAAAGCGCTCCCCGTCTTCGGCATTCTGCGCGGCGATAAGCGTAATACGTTGCAGCAATCGCTTCATAAATTTGCCGATTTTCTGGTAACCCCTGGCGGAGCGTTCTGACAGCCGGGCGTTGGCAATCACCAGCGGGATTTTGCGCTCGTGCAGCTGAGTGATCATGTTCGGCCAGAGCTCGGTTTCCATGATGATCACCAGGCGTGGGCGCACGGTATCGAAGAAGCGGTTCATCGCCCCGGGCAGGTCGTAAGGCAGATAGACGTGATGCACATCTTTGCCGAAGGCAGAGCTGGCACGTTCAGACCCGGTGGGGGTCATGGTGGTGACCACGATAGGCAGATCGGGGTAGCGATGGCGCAGCGCCCGCACCAGCGGAATGGCGGCCAGCGTTTCGCCCACCGAAACTGAATGCAACAGAATACCGTCAGGCTTTACTTTGCCTGCGCAAAAGCCATAGCGTTCCGCCCAGCGTTTGCGATAGGCGGGGGCTTTCCGGCCGCGGAGCCAGAGACGAAGCCAGATTAACGGCTGAATGAGATACAGCAGAGCGGTATAAATGGTAATCATCACATTGCTTTTCAGGTGAACAGAGACTTACGCCCGGAGGTAGCCAAAAAATGAGAAATAATACGGCATGTTAGCAGATAAGTTGGGCGGGCTCACACTACTTCATAAGGGTGAACCTGCGGCCGGAGCACTGGAGTTATCCCCTCATTGGAGAAAATAACAATCCATACAAATTTGAATGGGTTAAAAACGGCTAAGGATTATCTGGATTTTTTTTGACTTTCCGTGTGCAATTCCAGTCCGAGGGGTGTCAAATAGCTAAAGCACCACCCGTTGCCGCTGGCGGGAAGGAGGCAATATTCAATGGATGGGGGTACTCAGGGGATGGTAACGCGCTAATCGCGCCTTAAATTGATTATGTACATCTGGCGCACCTGTGCGCTGCAGGTTAATGAGTAATGAAGAATATTTTAGTGATACGCCGGGACAATATCGGCGATTTGGTTTGTACAACACCGCTGATCGAAGGGATAAAAACGGCTTATCCTGAGGCTAACGTCTATCTGCTGATCAACACTGTTAGTCAGGACGTGGTGAAAAATAATCCGCATATTACCCGCACCTTCATTTACCGCAAGGCGAAGCACGCTGCGGGGAGATCCGCCAAGCTGGGGGTCTATTTTGAACGCCTGAAAATGTTTATGCAGCTGCGCCGCATTCATTTTGACGCCACCATTCTTGCGAATCCCGTTCCTTGTAAATACAGCCTGCGTCTGGCGAAAATGGCCGGTGCAAAGCATATTATTGGCGCCGATACCGGTGACAAAAGCATCACTGTGCCTTACCGCCGTGCGGATTTTCGCGGTGAGCATCAGGTTGAGCAGACCTTCAGCTATCTGTCAGCGATCACTGACCAACAGATTGCCATTCCGCCCGTGCGCATTTGGCTCACCGAGCAGGAGCGCCAGCATGCCCGGCAACGTATTGAACAGCTTCAGCCAGGGCAACCGATTGGGCTGGCTGTGCACATCAGCAGCCGCAGTCCGAAACGGCGTTGGCCGCTGGAGCGCTATGTCGCCATTATTCAGCAGTATCTGCAGGAAAACAGCGGAAGTGTACTGATCTTCTGGTCGCCGCAGGGCACGCTGGCGCCGGATGATGTTGGCGATCGGCACCGCGCCGAGCAGGTACTGGCGGCATGTCATAGCCCGCGTGTTTCACTCTATCCTACCGCTTCCGTGCGTGAGCTGGTTGCAGCGTACGAGCAGTGTGCGCAGGTGTTATGCAGTGATGGTGGGCAGATGCATCTGGCCGCAGCGATGCATAAAAAGCAGGTGGTGTTCTTTGGTGATACCAATAAAAATGAGTGGCACCCGTGGTCAGGTGGTTACGATATTCTGCAAACAGTGTCTGGTGACTGCATTGATGTTCAAGTCAATGAAGTTTGGGAAAAAATACGCGCGTAATTATACATGCCCCGACCTGATGGCTGGGGCGCTTACACTTCAGTACTGAGCTTTTTGCAAAGCTAGATATTTATCCAGAATAATGTCATAGCTAAAACGCTGATACATCTCCTCCACAATCATCGGGGGGGAATGCCAGGCTTTCTGCATTTTCTCTGCTAACGATTCGCTGGTTAATTCCGCCAGAAACGGCCGTAACTCTCCACTCATAATCTCTGCAGCTCCACCTGGACAGTTCGTACTGATTACCGGTGTATGGCACATCAACGCTTCAATCAACACCGAAGGTAGCCCTTCGCTGTCTGAACTGAGCGCAACCATTCTCGCCCCTTTGATAATCGGCAAGGGGTTTTGGGTAAAACCCGCAAGAATAACTTTGTCCTGCAGCTCCAGGCTGGAGATTTTATCCTTAATCTGCTGCGCGACAGATTCTTCGCCCTGACCGACCAGAATTAATTTACCGGGAAGATCGGCGAGAGCAAATGCTTCCAGCAAGCGATCATGGCGCTTCACCTGATGAAAGCGCCCGACATGCGCAATATAGCTTTCTGCCGCATAGGGGTTTTCCCCAGCGGCGCGCTGTATGATTTCGCTGATATTAAACGGGTTGTAGATAGTTTGGATGGTTTTGGGCTTGATACCCACTTTCTGTAAGAGGTCTTTGCCCACAGCATCGGAGACGGTGATCATCTGCTGATTTTTATAAACTTTTTTCAGCTTTAGCTTTTTAAACCACAGGCTGAATCCCCTTTTATTGCCAAGATATGAGCGCGAAAACATGCCGTGCACGCAGAACCACAAATTGCATGAGCGCAGTAATTTTGAGCGCACAACAATCCTGTCTGTTTTATGCAAACTGCTGATAACCAGAGATGGAAGACCATACTTGTCAAAGAGCCCAGGCAACAAGCGATCCAGCGAAGCAGAACGCCTCGCTAATTCAGATAGCTTGCGGAAAGCGCCTTTCCCGTTGTCATGATCTACAAAGTAGTTGATGCAGTCAGGTATCTCGTAGTCGCGACGTTTATCCAGGGCAAGCAAGGTCACAACACATCCGCGCTCGGCGAGTCCCTTTGCCAGCGTCAGAGTAACATTTTCTGCCCCTCCGCCCGGAAGTCCATCGATGATAAACAGGATATGGCTTTTCATTTTGCTAAAACTCGCTGATAAAGATCGATCAGTTGCGCCGACAGACTGGCTGGGCTGTACGGTAAAATTTTTGCCCGTGCAGCTTCTGCCATTGTCGAGCCCAGCGTCTGATGAGGCAATTGCTCAATCGCTGAGGTGAGTGCGGCAACATCCAGTGCATCCGTAACGAAACCATTCACACCCTGAGTAATAAATTCGGCACCACCACAGTTTTTACTGGCGATTACCGGAAGGCCGCAGGCCATCGCTTCGAGGATCACGTTAGGGAAGGGATCGTACAGGGTGGGTAACAGCAAGCCGTCTGCCGCCTGATAAAAAGGCAGAGTCTCTTTCTGAATCCCCATAAAATGGATGCGATCGCTGCAGCCCGATGAAACCGCTAACGCCCGGTATTTTTTTTCATCTTTATCCTGGCCAATAACCATCAGATGGTTGTTGGTTGGGGCCACTGCCTTAATAGCAGCTGCCAACCCTTTCCTTTCAAAACCAGAACCAACAAAAATCAGGCAGCGTACCTGCTGTGGTAGCTGCAGCTTTTGGCGAAGTTGCTGTCTGACTTCTTCATTTGCAGGAAGAAACTTTTGGCTATCAATCGCGTTATAAATGACGGTAATTTTTTCCGGAGTAACGTCAAATCTTTCAATGATTTCCTGTTTAATCATCGCGGCATTGCAAATCACTGCTTTAAGCTCAGGCGCGGCATACATGGCCGCCTCCGCCTGCATGACGTAACGATGATAGGGATTGCCAAATAATAAAGGTTGACGCCATTTCGGCAAAAGGCGTGCACGCTGTTGTAGCCAGTTGTGATGAACGCCATCGCCGGCGCGATAAATATCACAGCCGGCGATACGCTCATGGCTTTGCACCAAGTCAAAGTTCTCGCGTTGCCACAGGGCTCTGGCAGCTGAGGCAAAACCGCGTTCGCGGCTGATGCGCCCAAACTTAAGTGGGTTACAGCGGTGAATATGCCAGTCGGGATGATTTTCCCCCTGCCACTCGCGGGTGATGACATTGAGTTCAAGGTTTTGCTGCTCAAGGGCTGAGAGTGCCCGCGAAATAAAGCGTTCCGCTCCACCGTCCGGGCGATATTTTTGGCGTACAAGCGCCAGGCGAAAAGGCTTCATACCAGCCACTCCTTTGTGGCAGCGATGACGGCGTCGACAGGGATGATATCGAGATAGCGTTGGTTGGTTTTCGTATCCACCTCATCGGGGTCAGGAAGAGGGCCATAGTCGCCAGCCCAAATTGTGGTGCCCCGGCCCTGCCAAGGGTGCCAGAATGTCAGTTTGCTTGGGCCAAATAGGGCTACAAATGGGGTATCTAATGCCGCTGCCATGTGCATAGGAACGGAATCCACCCCAATGAACAACCTCGCATGATCAATGAGTGCAGCAAGCTGACGCAAACTGAGCTGTCCGGACAGGGAAACGATGCGTTCAGCAGGACAGTTGGCCAAAATTTTGGTCACCATCTCCTGCTCGCGTTTGTCAGGGCCTGAAGTGATCACCAGCGTGTGGCCCTTTACTTGTAGCGCAGTGATGGCTGCCGCCATTTTCTCTTCCGTCCAGCATTTGAAAAACCAGCGAGAAGTCGGTTGTACCAGAATATAGGGTTGATTAACTTGATGCTGGTGGAGGAGTTCTTCGGCTCGTTGCCAGTCTACAGCATCATAGCCCATGGTGACCTGAGTAACATGGGTAGCCAGTTTGAGTGGCTCAAGCAATGACAGATTCTGTTCAACGGTGTGCAGTTTATGATGGTGGGTAACCGGGATCAGCTGGGTATGGCACTTACGCCAGAATGCTCCGCGCCGTTTAGGAAAATCGAAACCTAATCTTATCGGTGCTCCTGTCCAGCGCGCTGCAATGGCACTTCGCCACTGATCGGCAAGATTGAGCACCACATCATACTTTTTGCCACGAAGCTGCTGCAGCAACCGCCATTCATAGCCCAGATGCGCTTTTGCACCCTGTTTCTTCCACTGCCTGTCTATAGTAATCAATTCGCCTATCGCAGGATTAGCCGACAGCATTTCCCGTGTTTCATGATAAAGCAGGACATCAATTTCTGCCTGTGGCCAGCACTGTTTCAAACTATTGATCACCGGGGTCAGCAGTAGCATATCGCCGTGATGACGGAGTTTGATAACCAGAATGCGTTGTGGAGTGGAAGTCGAGTCTGAATTCATTATCTGTGGCTTTCCGATGAACAAGTCTGGGATTCTAATGGACCTGAGGCAGCGTGGCTAGCCTTGGCAGATTTTCAGACTCTCACCAGCAGTTAAACATTGTCTGCAAAGTCGTTTGCGCGGGCGTAACGCCCTGCGTAACATATGCAGTAAGGCTTATTTCAGGTTCAACACTCATGTCTAAACCGGCGTTTATCATTACCATTGACACCGAGGGCGATAATTTGTGGCAAAATCACGATCGCATCTCGACAAAAAATACGCACTATCTCCCTCGCTTTCAGGCTTTGTGTGAAAAATATGCCTTTAAGCCGGTTTATTTAACCAACTATGAGATGGCAATTGACCCGGATTATGTCGCTTTTGCCCGTGATGTGATTTCCCGTGATACAGGTGAAATTGGCATGCATCTTCATGCGTGGAATAGTCCTCCGCTAGAACCACTGACGGATGATGACTGGCGGCATAAACCCTACCTGATTGAGTATCCTGCCGAACAAATTCGCAGCAAAGTCGAGTTCATGACCCATCTGCTGGAAGAGACTTTCCAAACCAAGATGCTGAGTCATCGTGCCGGGCGTTGGGCGTTTAATGAATATTATGCTGCCTTACTGATAGAGTTTGGTTATGTGGTTGATTGCTCAGTGACGCCAAAGGTCAACTGGCAATACTCGCCAGGCAATCCTAAAGGCAACGGTGGAACAAACTATACGGATTTCCCCGAGCAGGCCTATTTCATTGATGAGAGAAACATTGCACAAAAAGGGGATTCGCCGCTGTTAGAAGTCCCCATGACGATCCAGTACAAGCACTCTGGCGTAATGAATGCTTTTAAGCAGGGATACGATCGTCTGCGAGGTAAACGGCGTTCACCCTCTGTTCACTGGCTACGTCCATCCGGTGGCAATGTCGAAATGATGAAGCGCGTAGCGCAAAAATCGCTGGATGAAGGTCATGACTACGTTGAATTCATGCTGCACTCCTCGGAGTTCATGCCAGGAGGCAGCCCAACATTCTCGACTGAGCAGCATATTGAGACGCTGTATCAGGACCTGGAGCAGCTTTTTAGCTGGCTTTCAAAAAGGACGGTGGGGAAAACCCTGGCAGAGTATTATCGAGATAAGGTTGCCAAAAAGTGAGAGAGTCTAAAAAAGTTAAAATTGCGCTGTGTAACCTTGTTATGAAACTCTTTTGCCGGCGATCCAAGGTTACGACCGAGAAGCGTCAGCTTTTGGCAACCCAGCAGTTTACCAGCATCCTTGTATATTCTACTACGGCGCTTGGAGACTATATGTTTAACTCTCCAGGAATACATGCAATTCGTTTGCGTTATCCGCAAGCAAAAATTACATTGGTTGCTCATCCTAAATATGCCAATTTGCTGACCCGCCGTGACGATTATGATGATGTGTTGTTTTGGAATAATAAAGTCAGTGATATGTTTAAGTTGGTAGAAGAGGCAAAGCGCATTAGACCCCAACTCGCAGTGCTTTTACATTCACACATGCCCTATGACATCCTCAGCGCTGGTCTTGCCGGGTGCCAGTATATCGTGCGCGATAATTATGCTAAACCTATTGGGAAAATGGCATCCTGGCTGGTTTACGGTTTGGACTATTTTGATGAGCATGTAATTGCCAGGAAAATGAAGCTTGTTTCTGTTCTCGGGTGCTCAACCGATAATGTTGATATGGTGTTACCTTGTGAGTTTCAGCGCCTCGAAAAAAATGCGAGTGTACGGCGGATAGGCTTCCAGTTGGGGGCCTCCTCAAAAGTACGCTGTTGGCCCCCAGAATACTTTGCAATATTAGCAGAAAAGTTAATTGATAAGCATGGTGATATAGAAATCGTCCTTATTGGTTCTGAAATAGAAACTCATTTAGCTACTGATTTTTTGAAGCAACTTGATCCTGTTTTTGCTAAAAAAGTTATCAATTATGTTGGAAAAACGACCTTACCGCAGCTATTGGGAGTGATTGATTCAATGGATTTGCTGATAACCGGTGATACAGGTCCTTTTCATCTTGCTATAGCGCTACATGTATCAACATTAAGCCTGTTTGTTACTGAAGACCCCCGGCGCAGTGGTCCATATCAAGATCCAAAATTGCATAAGCAGATCTATTTGCCTGTAACGGATCCCCGCGTTACTAATTTACAAGAACCTTTAAGAGCTATCTCACCAGAATATGTCTATGAGCGATTAGAACATATGATCTAACGCAATATCACGGGGCGGGGAGATTTTCATCACTCGCCCATTTATCTAATCTTTAAAACCGTGTGGGTTTTTCTCTTGCCAGTTCCAGGTATCCCGCATCATTTGTTCTAAGCCACGTTTTGCCTTCCAACCTAATTGATCTTCGGCCAGATGAGTATCCGCCCAGCACTCTGCAATATCTCCTTCGCGGCGAGGCATAATGTTGTATGGGATACTTTTGCCGGAAATTTTTTCAAAGGCTTTCAGCATCTGCAAAACTGAATAGCCAACACCAGTACCTAAATTATAAGTATTGATGCCTGGAGCAATGTGTTCAAGAGCTTTCAAATGCCCCTCTGCCAAGTCCATGACATGGATATAGTCACGAACACCTGTACCATCGACTGTTGGATAATCATCACCAAAAATGGCCAGTTGAGGCAGTTTGCCACTGGCAACCTGGGAAATAAAAGGCATAAGGTTGTTAGGGATGCCGCCAGGGTCTTCACCTATTAAGCCTGATTCATGAGCACCCACAGGATTAAAATAACGCAATATAGTGACTGCAAATTCTGGGCTGGACTTAACAACATCACGTAAAATTTGCTCTACCATAAATTTTGATGTGCCATAGGGATTTGTTGTACCCCCTGTGCCTGAGTTTTCCGTTAAAGGAATTGCTTCGGGCGTGCCGTAAACTGTTGCTGAAGAGCTAAATATCAGGTTATATACTTGCGCCCTTCGCATCTCCTCAAGCAATGTTAATGTGCCAGTGACATTATTTTGGTAATACTCAAGCGGTTTTTTAACAGACTCACCCACTGACTTGAGTCCAGCGAAATGGATTACCGATGAAATTTTATGCTTTCCAAAAATTTCTTTAATAATACGGCGATCGTTAATATCACCTTGATAAAAAACGGCGCTACGACCAGTTATACAACTCACACGATCCAAAGCGACACTAGAAGAGTTTGTCAAATTATCAAGCACAATAACTTCTTTACTTTTTTCCAGTAGTGCTAGCGTTGTATGGGAGCCAATATATCCAGCTCCGCCAGTGATTAAAATAGTCAATTTAGCCACCTTGTTTATTGTTTAAGTTAATGATTTTTCTATTATTTATAGTGCTGTCAATGCATAGATAAAATGGAAGCAAAAGGATTAATGTCGTGACATAACGATGATCGATTAGTAGTGAATCAGTACTTCCATATAGCAAAGTAGGTGCCATTAACAGTAATGTTATAGTTGTGGAGCCTGTAAATCTGTATGAGGCATATATGGTGAAAATATAAAAAGCGAGTAGGATTATAACACCAAGTATCCCACGCAGTGTAATCGCTTCCAGCAGGTCATTGTGATAATGATATTTAATGACACGTAGTGCCTCGTGATTACCATTCTCATGATTATCAATGTATTGACGGGCAAGTGCATCTCGTCTATCGGCACTTTCCCCTAACATACTGCTACTAATAATTGAAAAGCCAGCTTTCCACATACTGAATCTTGAACCTAGCGAAGTGCTCTCATCATTATTTTTATACTCATTGTACTCGATAAATGAACGCTCTAATCTTTCCGTCGCAGTATGGATTCGTGGAAGAAATAAAGATATCGCACAAACAGTCATTACGGCCAATAAAACAAGGTTCTGTTTGTTAAAGAATTTTTCTTTCAATAATAGTAATAGTAAAATTAGTGGGTAAGTCAGCAAGACCGATCGTGTCTGTGTAAGTAATACAATATAACTACTTATCATCACAACGAAAATCACCGATATGCTTCTGTACCAACCATTGAGCTTTAAAGTGATATAAGTAGCTGCTAGTGAAATAATCACAAAAACATAGGCTGTCATAGTTGCGACTGTTTTCAATTCTAAGCGTCTATTAGGTACTGAAAGTTTAAAAGCAATTAATGTGGTATAAATAAATCCAATTGTTACCCAACTGTAAGCACCAAGCCATCCTTTATCAGATATCTTATCTCTATGAGAGATTAAATATATTGAAATTATTGTACCTAAAAACATCCTTTTCGCCGCTTCTCTATAATTCAGATCTATCTCATGTAACATTGTTGAACTAAAAATAACCGTCTGTAAATAGAGAGAGAAACTTAGTAGAAGGACAATGAATACTATAAATGTTGCATAATTCAATTGCGGTTTGGTTTTCTTTATAAAAAAATCTATCAATGCTATAGCTGCTGCAAGATAAAGCGCATTGCGGCATATTGTCGATGCTACTAAAGATGATGAGAGTGAAATACAGCTAAGCCATAAAACCAGTGTTGTTGTTTTAGAATGTTTCATTAGTTTATACTTCTATCTGATAATTCATTTTTTACATAATAGCTTAGCTTAGTATTAAATTCTGACATGAAGTCATTATAATCAAAATTTTCAGATGTATAGCGTTGCGCATTAGCGCTAAACTTAGCATAGGATTCCTGAAAAAGGAGTCGCTCTACAGCATCAGCACATGCTTTATGAGATAAAACCTGAGGTTCTATCAAAAAGTCATTAACAGGATCATACACCTTATGTGGAAAATCTATACTTACTCCGGATAATTTTTTATGTTCCTCTATGCTGACGGATGGTTTTACACCAATACCACAGTATTCATCACGGATGGCTTCAGGTTGTCCATCAATTAAAGGGAATACTACAGGTACTGAAAAATATAACGCTTCCATTGATGAAAGGCCAAATGGTTCTGTAACGGGTGTACTTAAATAAATGTCGATTCGATTAAAAAAATCTTTAGTGTTGTCTTGGAATCCGCTAAAAATTACTTTTTTTTCTAAATTTAACTTACTCGCTAGTTCCTCAAACGTCACTTGATCTGGACCTTTCCCTGCAATTTCAAGCATGACGTTATGACCGCGATTGATAAGCTCCTGCAGGGTCAGCAACATCACGCTAATTCCTTTTAAAGAAACAAGTCGTGATGCAGTCCCTAATTTCACACACTGTGAAAGTAATCTTGGAGAGGTATCTATACCGGAAGGTGTTTGGATTCGATTTAATACCACATCAACATTACATTTTAAGTTAAATCTTAGCTCCATTACTCTTTTTGATGCATGAGACACTGCAATAATTCCATCCAGCATGGAAAAGAAATTCAGTGTTTTTTTGTTTTTCGCATAACGCCATGAACATCCGTGGTCATAATATATTAACTTACCACGCTTAGGCTTACTTATGAGTCCTGGTACAAGATCCCAGACAATGATTACATCAGCACCAGTGCGTTCTATTTTCCACTGCAATAAATATTTGCGAAAAATTTGAGGGCAGCGTAGTGACAGTGCGTTAAAAATACGATTTGCGAAAGTAATTTTTGTCTTCGGCAGTTGTTTTTTAATTTCTTCACCGATGCTATTACTTATACAAATCACATTGTCATTATTGTCTTTATTTCCGTTGATGTACTGCAGAAAAAGGCGCTCTACGCCACCCATCTTCTCCAGGTTAATAATGTGAAGTTTTTTCATGACGCTACCTGCTGTAATGTATTCCATACCTGACTGGCACTAATCCCCGCCATCTCCTTCCCCGTTTCCGGGCGCAGTACATACTGATTCTTGCCATAACCGCCAATCAACCCCGGGTCCGTCGGGCCATAAAGGGTAATATTCGGTCGATCGAGGGCGGCGGTCAAGTGGCTAAGGCCGGTATCAACCGATACCACTGCACGCGCACCCGCCAGCGTGCGGGCAACCTGTTCCAGCGTCAGCTTAGGCAGGACCTCAACAAAGTCGAAGCCCTCGGCCAGCCTGAGTGCGCGCTGATGCTCATGCTCGGCACCCCAGGGCAATTTAATCTTTAGGCCTGAAGGCTGCATTAATCCGATCAGCTCACGCCAGTGGCTTTCCGGCCAGTGCTTATTATCGCGGGTGGTGGCGTGTAAAAACACCAGGTACTGGTTGGCATCAGCGGGCAGTTCGGCGGTGAAGTGCCGGGCAATGGCGTAGTCACCGGTAGTGGTGGGCAGGTCGTAACCAAGACTTTTGGCGAACAGTTCGCGGGTACGCTGCACCGCGTGCTGCTGCTTACTGATTTCGTAACGCTTATCGTACCACCAGCTGGCAAATGGCTCGCGTGCGCTATTTCTGTCTGCGCCGTGTTTGATACCTTTCGCCAGGCGCGTCACCAGCGCGGCGCTTTTAATCAGCCCCTGGGCGTCAATCACCGCGTCATATTCCCGCGACTGCAGTTCGCGTTTGAATGCGACCCGCTCTTCACGCACCTGGCTACCGAACCAGTGCTTACGCCAGCGGCGGATGGCAACAGGTAACACGCGGTCGACCGCCGGGTGCCAGGAAGGGATCTGGGCAAAGCCCTCTTCCACCACCCAGTCAAAGCGAATACCGGGAATGGCGTGCATGGCGTCAGTTAACGCCGGCAAAGAGTGAAGCACATCCCCCATGGAGGAGGTTTTAATTATCAGAACCCGCATTCAGACTCCAGGCCGGGGGCAAAGCGTTTCCAGCTCGGTCAGGACGCGTTCTGGAGTAATATCAATCAGGCTCTGGTGATAGCCTTCGGCGGCATCACCTTTACGCACTTTATGGTAACCCGTAATCAGGCGGATCACGCGTGCTTTATCGGAAAGTGGTGGGGTGAAATCCGGGCTGCTTGGGCCATACAGCGCGATCAGCGGGCGGTCGAGCGCGGCGGCGATGTGCATCAGCCCCGAGTCATTGCTGATCACGGCATGGCAGGCAGCCAGCAGGATGACTGCCTGCTCCAGCTGGGTTTTCCCGGCCAGATTACAGCAGTGCTGGCGTGACTCTTCAGCCAGCGAGGCGAGGATCGCTTCGCCGGTCTCAGCGTCTTTCGCCGAACCAAACAGCACCACCTGGTAGCCCTGATCGATCAGGCGCTGCGCTAGCGTGGCGTAGTGGTAGTGTGGCCAGCGTTTAGCCGGACCGAACTCAGCGCCGGGGCAAAAACCAACGATCGGGCGCTGCGGGTTAAGGCTGAATGCGGCAACGGTCGCCTGCTTCTCATCTTCCCCTACCGCCAGCTTAGGCCACAGCAGCGGCTGCGGTAGATCTTGCGCGCGCTGAATACGCGCCTTGTCATAGCCAAGCGCGACATAGCGCTGCACCATCAGCGGAAAAGCCGCTTTATCCAGCACGCGGACATCATTCAGCAGCCCGTAACGCATCTCACCGCGCCAGCCGGTACGGCGGGGGATGGCGGCGAAGAAGGGCACCAGCGCAGATTTAAATGAGTTTGGCAGTACGTAAGCACGCTCATAGCCGGCGGCACGCAGCGACTTGCCCAGACGACGGCGCTCGCCAATTTCCAGCGCGCCGTGGCCGAGCGGCATGGACAGCGCCTCGTGCACTTCCGGCATGCGTGATAGCAGAGGACGGCACCACGCGGGTGCCATCACATCGATTACGGCGTCAGGATTTTCGGCCTTCAGGGTGCGATAGAGACTTTGCGACATCATCATATCGCCGACCCATGACGGGCCGATTACCAGAGTTTTCATCGCCGGAAGGCCTCTTACGCGTTACGGTTCAGCCAGGCCATATACTCTGCCACGCCTTCGGCGACGGTTTTAAACGGCTTGTCATAGCCTGCCGCACGCAGTTTGGTCTGGTCCGCCAGGGTAAACGCCTGGTAGCGGCCTTTCAGCTTTTCCGGGAATGGAATGTATTCGATCTCGCCGCTCTGATGATATTTCAGGGCGGCATCGGCCACTTCCTGGAAAGATTCGGCGCGGCCGGTACCGCAGTTAAAGATGCCGGAGACCCCATTTTCCCAGAACCACAGGTTTACGGAGGCCACGTCTTCCACGTAGATGAAGTCGCGCTTAAAGCCGTCGCTGCCTTCAAACAGCTTCGGGTTCTCGCCGTTGTTCAGCTGGGTATTGAGGTGGAAGGCGACGCTCGCCATGCTGCCTTTATGGCCTTCACGCGGCCCGTACACGTTGAAGTAGCGGAATCCGCACACCTGAGACTGCGCCTCCGGCAGGATGTTACGTACGTAGTGGTCGAACAACATTTTCGAGTAGCCGTAGACGTTCAGCGGCTCTTCATACTGGCGCTCTTCGATAAAGTCAGCGTTGCGGCCGCCGTAAGTGGCGGCGGAAGAGGCGTACAGGAATGGAACCTGATGCTCCAGGCACCAGTGCAGCAGCTCTTTCGAGTACTGGTAGTTGTTATCCATCATGTATTTGCCATCCCACTCGGTGGTGGAAGAGCAGGCGCCTTCATGGAAAATGGCTTCCACATCACCGAAGTCTTCATCGGCGAGCAGTGAAATCAGAAAATCTTCTTTATCCATGTAGTCGGCAATATTGAGATCCGTCAGGTTGGCGAATTTAGTGCCATCTTTCAGATTGTCGACCACCAGAATGTCGGTGTGACCCTTATCATTCAGCGCTTTAATGATGTTGCTGCCAATAAATCCAGCGCCGCCGGTAACGATAATCATGAGCTTTAACCCTAATACAGTGGGGTGAAACAGGAGGTTTCACACGCTAATGGCTCTTATCATAACATCTCATTGCGCCCTCGACAGCCAGAGGAGTCCGTAACCCCCGCTGCTCAGCGTTATTTTCCGTGAGTTATGCTGCAAAATTCACATTCCCCCGCGTGGTTGTTCAAGCCTGTGCTTCACTTTCAGTAATCTGTATCGCAAAAAATGATTTCTGGAGGATAAAGGTGAGTCAGGATTTCTATCAACAGCTTAAAGGAGAGTTGGCCCGCGCGGAACAGGAAGGGTTGTTCAAGCGTGAGCGGCAGATTATCAGCGAGCAGCAGGCGGAGATCGTGCTGGCGGATGGCAGCAGGCTGCTGAACTTCTGTGCCAATAACTATCTTGGCCTGGCGAATCATCCCGCCTTAATCGCCGCGGCGAAAACAGGCATGGATACCCACGGTTTTGGCATGGCCTCGGTGCGTTTTATCTGCGGTACGCAGGACAGCCATCGTCAGCTGGAGCAGCAGCTGGCGGCGTTTCTCGGCATGGAAGATGCCATCCTCTACTCCTCCTGCTTTGACGCCAACGGTGGGCTGTTTGAGACGCTGTTAAGCAAGCAGGATGCGGTGATTTCCGATGCGTTGAATCACGCTTCAATCATTGATGGTATCCGCCTGTGTAAAGCGCAGCGCTACCGCTATGCCAACAACGACATGGCGGAGCTGGAAGCGTGCCTGCAGCAGGCGCAGGCGGCCGGAGCGCGCCATATTTTGATCGCCACCGACGGAGTGTTCTCCATGGATGGCGCGATCGCCAACCTGCGCGGCGTCTGTGACCTGGCGGAACACTACAAGGCGCTGGTGATGGTAGACGACTCGCATGCCGTCGGCTTTGTCGGCGAGCAGGGGCGCGGCAGCCATGAACACTGCGACGTAATGGGGCGGGTAGATATTATCACCGGCACGCTGGGTAAAGCGCTTGGGGGCGCCTCAGGTGGCTACACGGCGGCTAAAAAAGAGGTGGTGGAGTGGCTGCGCCAGCGCTCGCGGCCTTACCTGTTCTCTAACTCGCTGGCGCCCTCAATTGTTGCGGCCTCGATTCAGGTGCTGAATATGCTGGCGGACGGGCAGGGCTTGCGCCAGCGCCTGTGGGACAACGTGCGCTATTTCCGCAGTGCGATGAGCGCGGCGGGCTTTACCCTGGCCGGGGCCGATCATGCCATTATCCCGGTGATGCTGGGCGAAGCGCGGCTGGCGCAGGAGTTTGCCAGCCGCCTGCAGCATGAAGGGATTTACGTTACCGGCTTCTTTTATCCGGTGGTGCCAAAAGGAGAGGCGCGTATTCGCACCCAGATCTCCGCCGCGCACAGTCAGGCGCAGCTGGAACGTGCCGTAGCGGCCTTTGTGAAGGTGGGCCAGGAACTGGGCGTGATTGCCCAGCGGGAGGCATGATGAAGGCCTTAGCCAAGCTGCACGCTGAGCCGGGGATCTGGATGATTGAGGATGCGGCAATTCCGGAGCCGGGCCATAACGACGTGCTGATTAAAATCCGCAAAACGGCGATTTGCGGCACCGACGTGCATATCTACAACTGGGATGAGTGGTCGCAGAAGACTATTCCGGTGCCGATGATTACGGGCCATGAATATGTTGGTGAAATTGTTGCGCTGGGCCAGGAAGTGGCTGGCTTTCGCATTGGCGACCGCGTGTCCGGTGAAGGGCATATCACCTGCGGGCACTGCCGCAACTGTCGCGGTGGCCGCACGCATCTGTGCCGCAATGCGATTGGCGTCGGCGTCAACCGACAGGGCTGCTTTGCCGAGTATCTGGTCATCCCGGCGGTGAACGCCTTCAAAATCCCCGATAACATTCCTGACGATCTGGCGGCGATTTTTGACCCGTTTGGGAATGCGGTGCATACCGCGCTCTCCTTTGACCTGGTCGGCGAAGACGTGCTGATCACCGGTGCCGGGCCGATCGGGATAATGGCGGCGGCTATCTGTCGTCACGTTGGCGCCCGGCACGTGGTGATCACCGACGTTAACCAGTATCGGCTGGATCTGGCGCGCAAGATGGGCGTCACGCGGGCGGTGAATGTCAGCCATGAAAATCTGCCGCAGGTGATGGCGGAACTCGGCATGACGGAAGGGTTTGACGTCGGGCTGGAGATGTCCGGCGTACCGGACGGGTTTCGCGCCATGCTCGACGTGATGAACCACGGCGGGCGCATCGCTATGCTCGGTATCCCCCCTGCCTCAATGGCAATCGACTGGAATCAGGTGATTTTCAAAGGGCTGTTTATCAAAGGGATCTATGGCCGGGAGATGTTTGAAACCTGGTATAAAATGGCCGCACTGCTGCAGTCCGGGCTGGATCTGACCCCGGTGATCACCCACCGCTATCCGATTGCTGCCTTCCAGCAGGGCTTTGATGAGATGCGCTCCGGGCATTCAGGGAAAGTGATCCTCGACTGGAGCTAATTCAGACAGGGTCGACCAGAAAAGCGGGCGACCCCTATATTATTATGCATATCAGTGAGTTGTAGAGGCTGGTCCTCATTTTCGGTCAGCCCGGGTGGGTCTGACGGAAAAAAGGTCGGCCTCTACAGCGGCTATTTCCCGAAAAGGTTTTTCTTCAGGCTCTGCACCAGCGGATTGTTGCTGATGCTGTCAGCGATCACGCTCAGCGCACGCGTGGCCGGCACCGGTTTAACCGTCACCTTGCACACGTCTGCGCCGCGGAACGGATTACGCGGCTGCGGTTTTTCTGCCGGCAGCGGGCGATTGCTGCCGCGCTGCGGCTCGTTCAGCAGCTGGCTCGGGCGCACCAGGGTAATATCGGCGGGCAGCGTCGGCAGCATCTGCTGCAGCACGCGCACCGTGGTCGGATGCGGATGGCCGATGGCGATCGCGGAGCCATCGCGCTGCGCCAGGCGTACTGCTCGGGTAAACTGCTGGCGAATATCGGCCTCGTTCTGCGTATCGTCAAGGAATACGCGGCGCTTGATCACCTTCACGCTGGTGCCTGCGGCGGCGCGGGTTGACTGGCTGTTGCCGATGGTCATGCTGTCGAGGAAGTAGAAGTTGTAGCGATCCAGCACCTGCATCACTTTCTGCATTCCCGGCAGGCTGGAGGTCATCGCGCTACCCATATGATTGTTTAGCCCAACGGCAAACGGCACATCGGCGACGGCTTCACGCACGATGCGCGCAATCTCCTCGCTCGACATATCCGGGCGCAGCGTGTCTTTTTCCAGCGGCTGTTTGCTAAGCGGGGCCATCGGCAGGTGGATCAGCACCTCGTGGCCGCGCTGGTGGGCTTTGGTCGCCATCTCACGGGCGTGCGGGGCGTTGGGCAGCACCGCGACGGAGATGGCTGCAGGCATCTGTAATACCTGATTTTCCTGCGCGGGGCGATAGCCGAAATCGTCAATGACAATCGAAAGCTTACCGGCGTACACCGGGCTGACCATCACGATGGCGACCAGCAGACCGCTGAGTTTTCGGAGTTGAAACAAAACTATCTTCCTAACCACGGTAGTGGATTGACTGCCTGTCCCTGACGGCGGATTTCAAAATAGAGTGACGGCGTGCCGCGCCCACCGCTGGTGCCGACCAGCGCGATAGGCTGTCCTGCGCGGACCTGGGTACCTACGCTCACCAGCGCACTCTGGTTATAACCATACAGACTCATATCGCCTTTGCCGTGCTCGACCACGACCACCAGGCCGTAGCCCTGCAGCCAGTCGGCCATCAGCACGCGGCCATCGGCAATCGCTTTGACTTCGGTACCTTCCGGCGCGTCGATGACCAGTCCTTTCCAGCGCAGTTCCCCCTGCAGCTGCTCACCGAAGCGGTGTTCAATGCTGCCGCGGATCGGCCAGACCATCTGACCGCCCGGCCGACCAAGGCCGCCGGTGCGCGACATCAGCGACCGCTCGCTGTCGGTCGGTTTGTAGGTGGTGCCTTTGCTCTTCGCCTGCGCCTCACGCTGGCGAACTTTTTCAGCCTCGCGCGCTTCACGTTCCGCCCGCGCCTTAGCTTCACGTTCGGCCCTGGCGATTTTATCCTGCAGGCGGCTTTCGTTCTGACGCAGCTCAACCAGCTGGGCCTGATCTTTCTCCAGCGAGGATTCGAGCGTGGTGATGGTTTTCTTGCGCGCCTGGCGAGCGCTTTCCAGCTTCGCCTGCTGCGACTGCTGCTGTGCTAATAGCGACTTCTGCTGGGCCTGCTTATCCACCAGGCTGGCTTTCTGCGCAGAGAGATCGCTGCGCGTTTGCTTGAGGTCTTCAATCGATTTCTGGCGCGCCTCATTGAGGTAGCCGAAATAGGCCAGCATACGTTCGCTGCGCTGGCTCTCTTCATTGCTGAGGATCAGCTGCAGCCCGCTGTGCTGGCCCTGGCGGAAAGCGGCATCCAGCTGCTCAGCCAGAATCGATTCCTGCTGGGTCTGCTGCTGCTGGAGTTGAGTAATGGAGGCATTAAGCGCGGAAATCTCTTTATTCAGCGTGGTGAGGCTGCTCTGCGTGTCGCGCAGCTGGCGGCTGGCCTGGGCAATGACCTTCTCCTGGCTCTGCAGCTGGTCAAGGAGCTGGCTGCGCTGCTGCTTTTGCAGCCTGACGCTTTTCTCTTTTGCCGCGATATCCTGTTGAATACTTTGCAGCTGAGACTTGTTGTCTTCTGCCGCGAGAGCGGAAAAAGAGAACAGCAGGGCGCTGGTACAGAGTACCCCGACTGCCAGATTGGACATGCTTACGCGCAGTGGCAGGGCAGCAGCCTGCTGTTTACGCGGGGTCCATGAATGTAACACTGTCGCTTTTTCCCTCATAGCCCCGGATTATTCCACGATGAACAGCAGCTTACCAGCCATCTCGCGCTGGTTTTCTATTACTGACGGTAACATTTCCGCCAGATCCGATGCCACAAAAAGCCCTGATTGCACAACAATTCGCCGCTTAAGAACGCAGCGTCGCCATCACAGGATAGCTGCTTTCACTTAAGGCAACTTTTTTTTGTAATCTGTCGCAGAAAACATCACTCTGAGGCTCTACGCGACTGTACATGGCACTCCTGGCAGGTATACTCAGAAGCCTTGTTTTAGCTTATTAACCCTTTCGGGAGTTGTTACCCCTCATGCAAGATATTATGCAGTTCGCAGGCAATCACACCATTTTAGCTCTGGCGTGGGTTGTTCTGCTGGTTTTGGTGATCGTGACCACCGTTAAGGGCATGTTCTCCAAGGTAAAAGTAATTAGCCGTGGTGAAGCAACCCGTTTAATTAACAAAGAAGAAGCCGTGGTAGTGGACGTGCGTGGGCGCGATGATTACCGCAAGGGCCATATTTCTAATGCGATTAATGTGCTGGCCGCAGATATCAAGAAAGGTAGCTTCGGCGAGCTGGAAAAATATAAAGCCCAACCGCTGATCGTGGTGTGTGCTACCGGCACCTCCGCATCCGATTCTGCGGCGCAGCTGAATGCTGCAGGCTATGAGCAGGTTTACGTGCTGAAAGAAGGCGTATCCGGCTGGAGCGGCGATAATCTGCCGCTGGTGCGCGGTAAATAAACCGCGCGCAATAACGATTACTGGAGGGCCACCATGGCTAACGTTGAGATCTACACCAAAGCAACCTGTCCTTTCTGCCATCGGGCGAAAGCACTACTGAGCCAGAAAGGCGTGAATTTCAAAGAAATTCCAATTGACGGGAATGCTGACCTGCGTGAAAAAATGATTGAACGTAGCGGCCGGACCACGGTGCCTCAGATTTTTATTGATGCACAGCACATCGGCGGCTGTGACGACCTGTTTGCACTCGACGGTCGTGATGGCCTTGAACCGCTGTTAAAATAAGGGAAGGCTGCGCATCTGGCGCACATTGCCTGACTATTGCTGCAGCGCAATAACGGATTATTAACCAATAGGATTACGTACCATGTCAGAACAGAACAACACCGATATGTCTTTCCAGATCCAGCGTATCTACACCAAAGATATCTCTTTCGAAGCGCCTAACGCGCCACAGGTTTTCCAGAAAGAGTGGGAGCCGGAAGTGAAACTGGACCTCGACACCGCGTCAAGCCAGCTGGCTGACGATGTGTATGAAGTGGTACTGCGCGTCACCGTGACCGCAACCGTCGGCGAAGACTCTGCGTTCCTGTGTGAAGTACAGCAGGCAGGTATCTTCTCTATCGGTGGTATCGAAGGCACGCAGATGGCACATTGCCTGGGCGCTTACTGCCCTAATATTCTGTTCCCGTATGCACGTGAGTGCATCACCAGCCTGGTATCACGCGGTACTTTCCCGCAGCTGAACCTTGCACCGGTTAACTTTGACGCGCTGTTCATGAACTATCTGCAGCAGTCTGAAGGTGAAGGTGCAGCACAGCAGCAGGACGCTTAATGCGTAGCCTTCATGCTTCTATGAGCGTCATCGGTGCCGGCTCGTACGGCACCGCTTTGGCGATTACGCTGGCGCGTAACGGCCATGACGTGGTGCTGTGGGGCCATAACCCGCAGCACCAGGCGCAACTGCAGGCCGACCGCTGTAACACCGCTTTCCTTCCCGATGTCCCTTTCCCCGCTACGCTCCACCTTGAAACCGACCTCGCTGCGGCGATTGCGGCCAGCCGCGACCTGCTGGTGGTGGTGCCAAGCCACGTGTTTGGTGACGTGCTGCAACAGATTAAGCCGCATCTGCGCGCTGATTCGCGCATTGTGTGGGCTACGAAAGGTCTGGAAAAGGAGACGGGCCGCTTGTTGCAAGACGTGGCGCGTGAGATCCTCGGTGACGCTATTCCGCTGGCGGTGATTTCCGGCCCGACTTTCGCCAAAGAGCTGGCCGCTGGCCTGCCAACGGCGATTGCGCTGGCAGCGACGGACACGCAGTTTGCCGAAGAGCTGCAGCAGCTGCTGCACTGCGGTAAAAGCTTCCGCGTGTATAACAACCCTGATTTTATCGGCGTGCAGCTGGGCGGAGCGGTGAAAAACGTGATCGCTATCGGCGCTGGCATGTCGGACGGTATTGGCTTTGGCGCCAATGCCCGCACCGCGCTGATTACCCGCGGGCTGGCCGAAATGAGCCGCCTGGGTGCCGCGCTGGGCGCAGATGCCACGACGTTTATGGGCATGGCCGGGCTGGGCGATCTGGTACTCACCTGTACCGATAATCAGTCGCGTAACCGCCGCTTCGGCATGATGCTGGGGCAGGGTGCCGATGTTGAAGGCGCACAGGCCACGATTGGGCAGGTGGTGGAAGGATTCCGCAATACCAAAGAAGTGAAGGCGCTGGCTGCGCGGTTCGGCGTGGAAATGCCCATTACCGAGCAGATTTATCAGGTGCTTTACTGTGGTAAGAATGCGCGTGAGGCGGCAACCAGCCTGCTCGGGCGCACAAGGAAGGACGAAAACAGCGGGAGCTGACCGGGTTCATCGTGTTGTGATGCTGGCGCCCAGACGGGCGCTATTTTTTAATGGGGAGTGAGCCATGCCGTGTGTAGAGCCTGAACTGATCTGGGAGAACATCAAAACGGAAGCGCGTGCGCTGGCCGATTGTGAACCGATGCTGGCCAGCTTTTACCACGCCACTCTGCTCAAGCATGATGACCTGGGCAGCGCGCTGAGCTATATGCTCGCCAACAAGCTGGCTAATCCGATCATGCCGGCAATCGCCATTCGTGAGGTGATTCAGGATGCTTATCGTCAGGACCCGTCGATGATCATCTCTGCCGCCTGCGATATTCAGGCGGTACGCCAGCGTGACCCGGCGGTGGATAAATACTCCACGCCGCTGCTCTACCTGAAAGGCTTCCACGCCCTGCAGGCCTATCGCATTGGCCACTGGCTGTGGAATGAGGGCCGCCGTGCGCTGGCGGTTTACCTGCAGAACGAAATCTCCGTCTCCTTCGCGGTGGATATCCACCCGGCAGCGACCATTGGTCGCGGCATCATGCTGGACCACGCCACGGGCATCGTGGTGGGTGAAACGGCGATCATCGAGGATGATGTTTCGATTCTGCAGTCGGTCACCCTGGGCGGGACCGGCAAAACCAGCGGCGACCGTCATCCAAAGATCCGCGAAGGGGTGATGATCGGCGCCGGTGCGAAGATCCTCGGCAATATCGAAGTGGGGCGCGGCGCGAAGATCGGCGCCGGATCCGTGGTGCTGCAGCCGGTGCCGCCGCACACCACCGCGGCGGGCGTACCGGCGCGTATTGTCGGCAAGCCGGGCAGCGATAAGCCATCCATGGATATGGATCAGCATTTTAATGGCATGGTGCCGGGCTTTGAATTTGGTGACGGGATTTGATTTTGCGGGTCGATCGCCGATCGACCCCTACAGTTTATCAGCCTTTCAGTAACGCCCCTGCGTAATCTAACTGCCGCCACGCCTCATATACCACCACTGACACCGCGTTCGACAAATTCATGCTGCGGCTGTCCGCCATCATCGGAATGCGGATTTTTTGCTGTGCCGGCAGCGCATCGAGAATGCTGGCGGGCAGGCCGCGCGTCTCCGGGCCAAACAGCAGGTAATCGCCCGGCTGGAAGCTGACAGCGCTGTGGGCAGGGGTTCCCTTGGTGGTGAGTGCAAAAAGCCGCTGTGGGGCCTCTGAGGCGGCGAAAGCGTCATAGCTATCGTGATGCTTAATCGCGGTGAATTCATGGTAGTCCAGCCCGGCGCGGCGCAGCCGTTTATCATCCCACGCGAAACCGAGCGGTTTGATTAAGTGCAGTTGAAAGCCGGTATTGGCGCACAGGCGAATGATATTGCCGGTGTTCGGCGGGATTTCGGGTTCAAACAAGACGATATTAAGCATGAAAGCGGCCCTCAGGAACGAGGGCCGAAGGATAGCAAATTATTCGCTGTGGGTGGTATACAGCGGCAGCCATATCGTCAGGCGCAGGCCACCGAGCGGGCTGTCATCAGCTTTTGCCCAGCCGCGGTGCTGCTGAATGGCGTTATCGACAATCGCCAGCCCCAGCCCCGTGCCGCCGGACTCCCTGTCGCGCGCCTCATCGGTGCGGTAGAACGGGCGGAAAATTTGCTCACGATCTTCCGCGCTGACGCCCGGGCCATCGTCATCAACGTGGATAGTGATGCCTTTTTTATCAACCGCGAAGCTGACGGCAATCTTGCTGTGGGAGTAGCGCAGGGCATTACGCACGATGTTCTCAAAGGCACTTTCCAGCGCGTTCGGGTTGCCGTAAAGCGGCCACGGTCCCGGTGGGTAAGGCACTTCCAGCGTTTTGCCCATCTGCTCGGCTTCAAAGCGCGCATCTTCCAGTACGTCGGACCACAGATGATTGGCCTTAATCGCTTCGCTCACCAGCGCGTTCTTATGCTGAGTGCGCGACAGCACCAGCAGATCGTTGATCATGCCGTCCAGCCGCTGTGCTTCCATCTCAATACGCCCCAGCTCTTTACCTTCTCCGTGACGGCGGCGCATCAGCGCGGTCGCCAGCTGCAGGCGCGTCAGCGGGGTGCGCAACTCGTGGGAGATGTCGGACAGCAGTCGTTGCTGACCGGTCATCATTCGTTCCAGCGCACTGACCATCTGGTTAAAGCTGGCCCCGGCGGCAAGAAACTCCTGCGGCCCCGATTCCAGCTCCGGCCGCTGGCGAAGATTACCGGCCGCCACGTCATCCGCCGCATGTTTCAGCTTGCGCGCCGGTTTTGCCAGGCTCCACGCCAGCCACAGCAGCAGCGGTGAGCTGATTAGCATGGTAACAATCAGCAGCAGCAGCGGGCGGTCAAACAGCAGGTTGATAAAATCGAGCTGGGAACTGCCCGCAGGACGGATCAGATACAGCTGATAGTTATCTTCGCCATCGCGCACCGAAAATGGGCCAACCATCTCCAGCCGACCGTACTTTTTCTTCTGCGGATGATCGGAGTTATCGGACTGGCCGATAAAGTTACGGATCACCTGCATTTCATTATGCTGCGCGCCAATCACGCGCCCTTCGCTGGTCACCAGCAGCAGGCGTTGACCGGGCGGCGCCCATTTATCGATGGCGCGGAACAGCCTGCGCCACCACATTAAATCATTGGGCGGGTCCTGACTCAGCTCCGCCTCAACGTGCTGCTCAATCATCGTTCCCTGCCGCTGCTCGTTATCCAGCAGCGGCGTCATCTGACGGGAATCAAGCTTGGGCAGCATTAACACCAGCATCAGTACCAGTGCCAGGGTCAGCCAGAAAATGGCAAAGATGCGGGTGGTCAGGCTGGATATCATGTCGCGGACACCATCAGATAGCCGCGCCCACGCAGGGTTTTAAACCACGGATGGCCGTCCTTGCGCTCCGGCAGCTTGCGCCGCAGGTTGGAGATATGCATATCAATTGCCCGGTCAAACGGCGTCAGACGCTTGCCAAGCACTTCCTGGCTCAGGTGCTCACGCGATACCACCTGGCCGAGATGCTGGGCCAGCAGATACAGCAGCGTAAATTCCGTGCCGGTCAGATCCAGCGTGATATCTTCAAAGCTGGCCTCCTGGCGGCCTGGGTTCAGGCGCAGCATATCCACTTCCAGCGTCGGTGAGCTGTTGTCGTGCTGTTGCTGCTGTTCGCTCCAGTTGGAACGACGCAGGATGGCGCGAATACGTGCCACCAGTTCGCGGTCGTTAAAGGGTTTCGGCAGATAATCATCAGCACCCAGTTCGAGGCCCAGAACACGGTCCAGCTCGCTACCGCGTGCGGTTAACATGATTACCGGCGTCTGATGTTGTTGACGCAGCTCCTTCAGAGTATCGATGCCATTTTTCTTCGGCATCATCACATCGAGTAATAACAGATCCACAGAGCTGTCCAGTAGCGCCAGTGCCTGCTCGCCGTCACCGGCAACCAGCACGTTGAATCCTTCCATTTCAAGCAATTCTTTCAGCAGCGAAGTCAATTCGCGGTCATCGTCAACCAACAGGATTTTATTCATTTTTTATTGCCCTCCGCAGGCAAAATACCGTGAACTTATGCGCTCATTCCATGGCTTTACGTAGTTTTACACCCCCTGACGCATGTTTGCAGCTGTCCCCGTAGACTCAATCTCGTTGAATCGAAATACGGAAACCAACACGGGAGTAAACGATGCGCAAAGTTACCGCCGTCGTTGTCGTTCCGGCACTGATGCTTAGCCTCTCAGCTGCCTGGTCTGTCAACGCCACGACGACTGACGAGATGCATCAGGATGACCAGGCTAACCGCCCAGTGAGGCAGGTTCCACAAAGTCACATGTTTGATGGCATCAACTTGACGGAGCAGCAGCGCCAGCAACTGCGCGATCTGATGCAGCAAGCGCGTCACGATCGTTCTCCCATAAGTATTAACGATTTAGAGCAACTGCACGAACTGATTATTGCAGAAAAATTTGACGAAGCGGCTTACCAGGCTCAGGCGGAAAAGATTGCACAGGCGGAAGTGGCGCGCCAGGTCGAGATGGCCCGGATACGCAATCAGATGTACCACCTGTTAACGCCACAGCAGCAGGCCGTTTTGCAACAGAAACATCAGCAGCGCCTGCAAGAATTGCGCAGGCTAACGAATATGCAGCTGTCATCACCGCTGCAGGCAGCAAGCAGTACCGGTAGTAACCCGCAGTAACCAGTAACATAGTATCCCTGTTTTTCCTTGCCATAGACAATATCCCTGTCTTCCCCCACCATGATGGTGGGGGTTTTTTTTGCCCGAAAACCAGTATACTCAAAGGCACTGAATCGGGTGGGTAAACGCTATGAATGCAAACTATGCGCGCTTAGTTAACTCGGCAGCGCTGGCAGCCACGGCGTTGGCTTCGCTGCTGCTGCTGATTAAAATCTTCGCCTGGTGGTACACCGGATCGGTCAGCTTATTGGCCGCGCTGGTGGACTCGCTGGTGGATATCGCCGCCTCGCTCACCAATCTTCTGGTGGTGCGCTATTCGCTCCAGCCTGCCGATGCGGAGCATACCTTCGGGCACGGCAAAGCTGAATCCCTCGCGGCGCTGGCGCAAAGCATGTTTATCTCCGGTTCAGCCCTGTTCCTTTTTCTCACCGGTCTGCAACATCTCGCTTCCCCTGAACCGATGAAAGCCCCGCTTATCGGCATCATTGTGACGCTTATTGCCCTGTTTTCGACGCTGGTGCTGGTCACTTTCCAGCGCTGGGTGGTGCGTCGTACCCGCAGCCAGGCGATCCGTGCCGATATGCTGCACTATCAGTCTGACGTGGTGATGAATGGCGCGATCCTGCTGGCGCTAGGATTGAGCTGGTACGGCTTCCACCGCGCCGATGCGCTATTTGCGTTAGGGATTGGCGTATGGATTTTGTATAGTGCTCTGCGCATGGGTTATGAAGCCGTGCAGGCCCTGCTCGATCGCGCGCTGCCCGAGGAAGAGCATCAGGCGATTATTGATATCGTTGCCGCGTGGCCTGGCGTACAGGGCGCCCACGATATCCGCACGCGTCAGTCTGGCCCCACCCGTTTTATTCAGCTGCATTTGGAAATGGACGATCACCTGCCGCTGTACCAGGCTCATCAGGTAGCCGAACAGGTTGAACAGGCGATTTTACAAAAGTTTCCAGGTTCTGACGTGATTATTCATCAGGATCCCTGCTCCGTGGTGCCCGAGGGGCGTCAGGGGAATTTTCAGCTGTAAAACTTTTTAATTGAAATAGTGACTGCTTACACTGCGTAAAACGTGATGTAACGCAAAAAAAATAGCCGAATGTTGCCTGACCTGAATCAATTCAGCTGGCAGGGTTTGGTATACTATTGCCATTAATTGAGTCGCTTATCTCGCTCACGCACGTCGTTATGCTCCGGCGTCCAGAATTTAACATTTGCATCTACAAGTTCAGAGGTTGTCATGATTAAGAAAATCGGTGTACTGACAAGCGGCGGTGACGCCCCAGGGATGAACGCTGCAATCCGCGGTGTGGTTCGCGCTGCGCTCAGTGAAGGACTGGAAGTTTGTGGCATTTATGACGGCTACCTGGGCTTGTATGAAGACCGCATGATTAATCTCGACCGCTACAGCGTGTCCGATATGATCAACCGCGGCGGCACTTTCCTCGGCTCTGCACGCTTCCCGGAATTCCGTAATGAAGACGTGCGTACCGTGGCAATTGAGAACATGAAAAAGCGCGGTATTGATGCGCTGGTGGTGATCGGCGGCGATGGTTCCTACATGGGTGCCAAGCGCCTGACAGAGATGGGCTTCCCGTGCATCGGTCTGCCGGGCACCATCGACAATGACGTTGCCGGTACCGACTACACCATCGGTTACTTCACCGCGCTGGAAACCGTGGTTGAGGCGATTGACCGCCTGCGCGATACCTCCTCATCACACCAGCGCATCTCTATCGTTGAAGTCATGGGCCGCTACTGTGGTGACCTGACGCTGGCGGCGGCGATTGCCGGTGGCTGTGAGTTCATCGTGCTGCCGGAATATCCGTACACCCGTGAAGAGCTGGTGAACGAGATTAAAGCCGGCATCGCTAAAGGTAAAAAACACGCTATCGTCGCGATTACCGAGCACATCTGCGATATCGACGAACTGGCGAAATATATCGAAGAAGAGACCAAGCGCGAAACCCGTGCCACGGTGCTGGGCCACATTCAGCGCGGCGGTGCGCCTGTTGCCTATGACCGCATTCTGGCTTCCCGCATGGGCGCTTACTCTATCGAGCTGCTGCTGCAGGGCTACGGTGGCCGCTGCGTCGGTATTCAGAATGAGAAGATGGTGCATCACGACATTATCGATGCGATTGAGAATATGAAGCGTCCGTTTAAAGGCGACTGGCTGGAAACCGCCAAGAAGCTCTACTGATTTTCCCGTATCAAAGCAGGGCGCTGCAGGTCAGCGCCTTTCTTATGCGTAGCGTTATTCGATAAAGTTATTACAGCTAATTTTTAATTCTTTAATACATACTTCGCTTTGTGTCACGCTTCACGCAGATAAAAACCTTTGGGAGTGCGTGCAATGAATAAGTGGAGTGTGGGAATTACCCTGTTACTGGCCTCAACCAGCGTGCTGGCAAAGGATATTCAGCTGCTAAACGTGTCGTACGATCCGACCCGTGAGCTTTACGAGCAGTACAACAAAGCCTTTAGCGCGCACTACAAGCAGGAAACCGGCGATAATGTGGTGATCCGCCAGTCGCACGGCGGTTCAGGTAAGCAGGCGACCTCGGTCATCAACGGGATTAAGGCCGATGTGGTGACGCTGGCGCTGGCCTCCGACGTAGATGCCATTGCCGAACGCGGCCGCATTGATAAAAACTGGATCAAACGCCTGCCGGATAACTCCGCGCCTTACACTTCCACCATTGTTTTCCTGGTGCGCAAAGGTAACCCAAAACAAATTCACGACTGGCCAGATTTAATCAAACCTGGCGTGTCGGTGATCACCCCGAACCCGAAAACGTCCGGCGGTGCGCGCTGGAACTATCTGGCGGCCTGGGGCTGGGCGCTGGATCAGAACAAAGGCGACCAGGCAAAAGCCCAGGATTACGTCAAAGCGCTGTTCAAAAACGTCGAAGTTCAGGATTCCGGCGCGCGCGGCGCGACCAATACCTTCGTGGAACGCGGCATTGGCGATGTGCTGATTGCGTGGGAAAACGAAGCCTATCTGGCCGTCAACAAGCTGGGCAAAGACCAGTTTGAGATTGTCACGCCAGGCGAATCGATCCTCGCCGAGCCGACCGTTTCCGTGGTCGATAAGGTGGTGGATGAGCGCGATACGCGTAAAGTGGCCGATGAATACCTGAAGTACCTCTACTCCACGGAGGGCCAGGATATCGCCGCGCAGAACTTCTACCGTCCGCGCGATGCCGCCGTGGCGAAGAAATATGCCAGCACCTTCCAGCCGGTGAAACTGTTCACCATTGATAATAAGTTTGGTGGCTGGGCGCAGGCACAGAAGACCCACTTCGCTGAAGGTGGGACTTATGACCAGGTGATGAAGCGCTAAGCGTAATAAGCGCAATTCACTGAGGGCCGACATTGTCGGCCCTTTTTGTTTTCTCTATTTGATTTAAGTAATTAACGGTATTAAATAATTTCCGTTAACCGGTGCTCTACAGTTAAATTCGCATGATTTCCTGCCCCGCTTAGAATACATTGTGAGCGATACGAAGTCAGAGGTGTGAAAGAGATGTCGGGACGAAGGCGGTTTGTTATTGTGCTGGTGGTTTTAGGGGTACTGATAACCGTCGGATGTGCTTCTATGGCGCTGAATTTTCATAAAAATTCGGATGCGTTATGGAAAATCGTCAGCCAGCAGTGTATCCCCGGCCAGCAACAAAAAAATAATCCAGCTCCCTGCCGCCAGGTCAATATTCAGGACGGTTATGTGGTGCTGAAAGACCGCAACGGCCCGCTGCAATTTTTGCTGATACCGGTGGCGAAAGTGAGCGGAATAGAGAGCCAGAAATTACTCAACCCCGCCACGCCAAACTATTTAGCTGAGGCCTGGCGGTCGCGGCATTTTATGGAAGAGAAGCGCGGCGCGATGATTGATGACCGTAATTATGCGCTGACGGTCAACTCTCGCTGGGGCCGCACGCAGAATCAGCTGCATATTCATATCTCCTGCCTGCGCCCGGATATCCGGCAGCAGCTGGATGCGCTGGGCAAAACGCTCACCAGCCAGTGGCAGAGCCGGCAGCTGGGAGAGCACCAATACCAGGTGCGCAGCATCACGCGCGATGAATTTAAGCGTACCAGCCCGTTTATCCGTATTGCTAACGAGCTGCCTGGTGCCCGGGAAGAGATGGGCAGCTACGGCGTAGCGATTGCTGCACTGGGCGATGGCAAGAGGGTGCTGATGGTGGTGAAGCGCAATCTGCTGCTGCTGAATCGCGCTTCTGCCGAAGAGCTGCAGGATCACAGCTGCGCGATATTGAAATAACTTCTGGCGATTTTCTGTAGGGGTCGACCTTTTTTTCGGTCGACCCGCTATCAGCTCCGATTTAGGCTACCCGCTTATTCTGCTCCGGTTCCGGGTCATTTTTATACTGCGCGGTGGCAATCCACGCGGCGCAGAACAGCGTCAGGCGTGCAAAGAAATAGAAGAACGCCATCAGCCCCAGCACCGAACCGAACGCCGCACCGGAAGGTGAGGATGCCAGCTTCGGCAGCGTCAGGGTCATAATGAATTTAATCACCTCAAACCCGATCGCCGCCAGCAGCGTGCCGCGAAACAGCGCTTTTTTACGCGGCTTATGGCGCGGCAGTATCCAGAAAATCCACAAAAACAGCAGATAGTTGGCGAAGATAGAGATCAACAGGGCGATCAGCGTCATCGCCGGACGCAGCCACTCGATACCTTCCAGCCCCAGCGCCCGCACAATCGACGCCTGCGCTGAACCGGCAATTGAGGTCAGCGACAGCGTGATAATCAGCGCAAACACCAGCCCGGTCAGCGAGATAAAGTCACGGGTATATTTAAACCAGATTTTCTCCTGATCCTGTGGCGTACGTTCCCAGACGTCACGCGACTGCGCGCGGATCGCTTCACGCAGATTGCCCATCCAGCTAATCCCGGAGTAGAGCGCCACCAGTAAACCCGTCAGTCCGACGGTGGTGCGCTGCTGAATGGCGGTATTAACGGTACTTTTCAGCGTGGCGGCCAGCGCGGGATCGCTGATGCTGCCGACGATCTTGTTGATCAGCCCGGTCAGCAGATCCGGGTTTGAGGCCAGCACGAAACCGACGGCGGCAAATGACACCATCAGGATCGGGATCAGCGAGAGAAAGGAAAAATAGGTGATTGCCGCGCCAAACTGACTGCCGAGACGATCGTTAAAGCGCTCACCGGCGCGAATAAAGTGCGCCACCGCCGGAATAGCCTGGAACCAGCTAACCAGTCTTGAAACGTGGGAAATGGATTTATCGACCGTGTGATTGCCGGTTTTAATGTTGATCAGCGGCTTTTGTGCAGGCTGCTCTGGCTTCCGGGGATCGCGTTGTTGATTATCCGTCATAACTTCTTCTCTATCCTTTTAATGAACTGACGTGGTGAATTATAGCCTGCTGGTCAGGCAACGTAGCGTTTCAGGACCTGACTGAGCCATTCAATGAAAACCTGTACGCGGCGCGCCAGGTTGCGGCGATGCGGGTAAAGCAGCGACAGCGGCATGGGCCTTGCCGGAAAATAGGGCAGGATTTCGACCAGCTTTTTCTCCTTCAGCGCCTGAGTCACCCCCACGCGCGGCACCTGAATGATCCCCAGCCCGGCAATGCAGGCCGAACGGTAGGTTTCGGTGCTGTTAACGGTGATTACCCCGCCGGTCTTAATCAGCCTGGCGGTTTTGCCGTCGAAATACTCAAAGCCTTCCGGCTGGCTGCCCAGCTGTTGACTGTAGTGCACCATGGCGTGTTGGGATAGCGCCTCCAGCGTATTTGGCGTGCCGAAACGTGCCAGGTAATCCGGGCTGGCGCAGTTAATCAGCGGCAGATGCCCCAGCTGGCGTGCTATCAGGCCGGAGTCCTCCAGCGTCCCGACGCGTACCACGCAGTCAAATCCCTCGCGGATCACATCCACCCGGCGGTCGCTGCTGCTCAGCTCCAGCTCAATGCCTGGATAGTGCTGCAAAAACTCAGGCAACAGTGGGATCAGGTAATTACTGGCAAGGCTGACCGGCATATCCACGCGCAGGCGGCCGCTCAGAGTCGCTGGATCGTGCTGAAACAGGGAATCCATCTCCTCCAGCGTTGCCAGCACGTCGCGACAGCGCTCGAAATAGACCTGGCCATCCTGCGTCAGCTGCACCCGGCGCGTGGTGCGGTGCAGCAGGCGTGAACCGAGGCTGTTTTCCAGCGCCTGGATCTGGCGCGACAGGCTGCCTTTCGGCAAGCCCAGGCTGTCGGCAGCGCGGGTAAAACTCTGCATCTCTGCAACTCTGACAAACACCTGCATTGCGTGAATTTTATCCATTGTGGCGCTCATTGTTGTTAGTAATGGAACAGTGAAGCGTATCTCAGGACATTTATAGATCAGCCAGCAGGTAATATCCTCTTTTTTGTCCACAGCCAACTCCCTGGAGAAGAAAATGAGCCATAAAATTGCATTGATCACCGGCGGTAGCCGCGGTTTAGGCCAAAATGCGGCGCTGAAACTGGCGGAAAAAGGTGTTGATATCATTCTGACGTATCGTAACCAGCAGCAGGAGGCGCAGGGGGTGGTTGAGCGCATCAGCGCGCTGGGAGCGCGTGCGGTGGCGCTGCCGCTGGACGTGGGCGACAGCGCGACGTTCGTTACTTTTGCAGCAGAAGTGGAAAAACAGCTGGCAACGGTGTGGCAGCGTAAAAATTTTGATTATTTATTAAACAACGCCGGAACGGCGCTCTACCAGCCGTTTGTCGACACCACGGAACAGCAGTTTGACCAGCTGGTGGATATCCACTTTAAAGGACCGTTCTTCCTGACGCAGAAGCTGCTGCCGCTGATCGCCGACGGCGGGCGCATTCTCAATGTGTCGAGCGGCCTGGCGCGCTTTACCCATCCGGGATCCGCTGCTTATGCGGCGGTGAAAGGGGCGATTGAGGTGCTGACGCGCTACCAGGCAAAAGAGCTGGGTGCACGCGGCATTGCCGTTAATGTGCTGGCACCGGGAGCGATTGAAACCGACTTCGGCGGCGGCCGGGTACGGGATAACGCGGAGATTAACGCCTTGATCGCCTCGCAAACCGCACTGGGCCGCGCCGGGCTGCCGGATGATATCGGTTACGCCGTTGCCGCGCTGTTCAGCGAAGAGTGCCGCTGGATTAACGGCCAGCGTATTGAAGCGTCGGGCGGGATGTACCTGTAATAGCTGAAATGGCTGGCTGAGCGAAACGCCATCTGGCTGACCGAAAAAGAGGGTCAGCCACTACGGGGTGTGCAGTGATGCACGGATCGCTCTGCTAAACTGGCTGACCAAAAAAGAAGGTCAGCCACTACGGGGTTTGCAGTGATGCACTGGTCGTTCCGTTATATGCGGATGGTGCCATCAATCACCGTGACGGTCTGGCCACCAATCCAGATGCCATCGGCGCCGTAGCTGACGCTCAGGCGGCCAGCACGCTGCATCGCCGTCCCCTGGCGCACGCGGTAGTCCAGCTCCACGCCGCGCTGCTGGAAATAGCGGGCAAGGCAGGCGTTGGCGCTGCCGGTAACCGGGTCTTCCGTCACTGCACCCTGTTCAATCAGCAGGCCGCGCACCTCATACTGCTCTTCTGCTCCCTGAATTGGGCCAAACGGCATCACGCCATTGACCCGCGCCTTTTTTATCAGGCGGGCAAGCTCCACCGCATCCGGTTTAATCGCCAGCACCGCGTCTGCCGAGGTCATCGGCACCAGCAGCCAGCGAATACCCATATCGGCGATGGTGACCGGCAGCTGCTCCTCCAGGCTGTCGCTGTTCAGCGCGCTGCTGATGGGCGCATCGCTGAACGGGGTAAGAATGGCTTCCGGGGCGGCAAAGGCCAGCGCGCCGTCATCGCTAATCTTTACCTTCACCCGCCCAATCCCGCACTGCTGCACAATCTCACCCGCATTTTTTAGCGTGATGCCGGCTTCCAGCAGCGCGTGAGCCGTACCCAGCGTAGGGTGCCCGGCAAACGGCAGTTCGTAATCCGGGGTAAAAATTCGCACCCGATAGTCGGCAGCCGGGTCGGTGGCCGGCAGGACAAAGGTGGTTTCGGAGAGATGAGTCCAGCGGGCGATGGTTTGCATCTGCTCATCGCTGAGATCGCTGGCTTCCATGATCACCGCCAGCGGGTTGCCGTTATAGGGAGAGGAAGTAAAAACATCAACCTGTTTAAAAGCGCGTAATTGCGTCATAACTGTACCTGTTCAAGTTCTCAGACCGTGCGTCTGCGATTCGGGTGGCGGTTGTCAGTGCCGGTTATTATGGTATTAATAAAGCACGCTGGCTAAAAAAGTGACCATTTTATGCTTAAAATACTGGGACGTGCCTCATCGATTAACGTCAGAAAAGTGCTGTGGGTTTGCGACGAGCTGGGTATCAGTTTTCGCCGCGAAGAGTGGGGCGAAGGCTTCAAGTCGCCACAGGAGGCCGAATTTAAGGCGCTTAACCCTAACGCGCTGATCCCGGTGGTGATGGACGGAGACTTTATCCTGTGGGAGTCCAACACCATTATCCGCTACCTGGCGAATGCCTACGGTGGCGAAGCGCTTTACCCGACGCATCCGCAGCAGCGCGCCCGCGTTGACCAGTGGATTGACTGGCAGGCCACCGAGCTGAATACCGCCTGGCGCTACGCATTTATGTCGCTGGTACGCCACTCTGCGGCGCATCAGGACCCGCGCCTGCTGGCCGCCGCCTGTAAAGGCTGGTCGTACACCATGGGCATCCTTAACCAGCAGCTGGAGCGCACCGGCGCCTATGTTGCCGGGGAGTCATTCTCGCTGGCTGATATCCCCATTGGGCTGTCGGTCAACCGCTGGTATGAAACCCCGCTCGAACACGCCGAGCTGCCTGCGGTGCGTGCCTACTACGAACGGCTGACGGCGCGCAAAGGCTATGCCACCTGGGGCCGCAACGGTACGCCATAGGCAGCACCGTCCTTATCCTGCAGGGGTCGACCTTCTTCTTCGGTCGACCCGCGGTTAAATCCCGGCGGCAATCCCGCTCATCTCACAGGCCAGCGCACCGGTACGTTTCAGAGCCCAGGTATAACGCTCGTCAAACGGATAGCAGCAGGAGAGGCGCAGCGCGTGGTTACAGCGCTCGGACAGCGTGTAGAGCGCGCCTGGCGTCAGGCAGATCTTCTCCTGCAGCAGGCGGTGGAACAGCTCCACGCTGTCGACATTGCCCGGTAACTCTACCCAGAAAACAAACCCGCCGCTGGGCCGCGTGGCGCGGGTGCCCTGGGGGAAATGGCGGGCGATAATGCCACGCGCCTCTTCCAGCTGCGCAGCATAGCGGCGGCGCAGCGAGCGCAGATGATGGTCGTAGCCACCCGATTCCAGAAAGTGCCCCAGCGTTTCCGACAGCAGGCGCGATTCGGCCAGCGACGAGACCGCCTTCAGGCGCGCCAGCTGCTGAGCAAAGCGCCCGGCGGCAATCCAGCCGAGGTGGAAGTCCGGCGCGACGGTTTTAGTAAAGCTGGTGCAGTACATCACCCAGCCGCCTTCGTCGAAGGCTTTTACCGCCGGGGTTAGCGGCCAGCAGAACTGCAGCTCCGCATACAGCCCGTCTTCCAGCAGCGGCACCTGATACTGATTCACCAGCCGCGCCAGGCGTTTTTTCCCGGCCAGCGTCATGCTGCTGCCGAGCGGGTTCTGCGCATTCGGCATGGCAATCAGCGCCTTTATCCGCTTCTCCTGCAGCAGCAGCTCCAGCGCATCGAGCGACAGCCCGTACTGCGGGTCGGTGGGGATCTCCAGCACCTTCAGCCCGAGGCTGGCCAGCAGTGGAAACAGATAAAAATAGGTGGGTGTTTCCACCCCGACGCAGTCGCCCGGCTGAGTCACGGCACGCAGGCCGAGCTGCAGCGCCTCCATACAGCCATGCGTCAGCGTGACGTCTTCCGCGCTGATGGTGATGCCGAGGTCCATCGAGCGCCGGGCTATCTCACGGCGCAGGCGCACGCTGCCGGGCGGCAGGGCATAGCGGCCAATCAGCTGCGGCTCCCGGCGCAGCAGCGAGGCCATAATGCGGCTGATTTTCGCCGTCGGGAAGAAATCGCCGCTCTGCGGGCAGGCCAGCGAAATATTGGTGTAGTCACTGTGATTCTGCGCGGCAAACACGGCATTGATCAGATCGAGCTTCTCACGGCCTGGCGAACGCACGCTGCTGTGCTGAAAGGATTGCCGCGTCAGGGCCGGTAGCGCATCGCGCACGTAGTAGCCGGACTGGGGGCGCGCTTCAATCAGACCGCGATCTTCGAGGATGCCATAAGCGGTGAGTACGGTATTGACGCTGACCTGATGGATGCTGGCGCAGCGGCGAATGGCAGGCAGGCGGCTGCCCGGCATAAAGGTGCCCTGACGAATCGCCTCGGCAAGCGTTTCCGCCAGCTGATGGTACAGCGTGGCCTGCGGCTCGATAATGGACACAGTGTGCTCCTCGCGGAATGGGTACAGTTGCAAATATTGTAATTTGTACTCATTACAATAGCGGGTTTCTGCATCTGTTACCATTGCCAGGCGCTGATTACACTGGTCTCCTCATCTGAACAGCAGGATACCTAACATGCTCGATCCTTCATTTATCAGCTACGTCACCGTGATGTCGATTACGCCAGGCCCGAACAATATGCTGCTGGCGACTTCCGGGGTTAACTTCGGCATGCGCCGCACGCTGCCAATGGTCAGCGGCATTCTGGTCGGCTGTGCGCTGCAAACGGCGCTGGCCGGAGGGCTACTGGAGGTACTGTTGCAGTGGATGTCGGCGATTCGCCTGCCGCTGACGCTGGTCGGCTGCGTCTACCTGCTGTGGCTGTCGTGGAAAATCTACCGCTCCGGCGCGCCGGAGATGCGTGAGAAAGCGCGGCCGATGACGTTTATTGGCGGGGTGTTATTTCAGGCAGTGAACCCGAAAGCGTGGCTGATGGCGATAAATGTGGCGCTGATGTACACCGTAAACAGCACCATCCTGACGGTAATGCTCGGCTTTATGGCGCTGAACCTGCCGTGCATTTTACTGTGGGCAGCGATGGGCGATCGCCTGGGCAAGCATTTGCAGGTAGCGTGGAAATTGCAGCTGTTTAACAGCCTGATGGCGCTGTCGCTGCTGGTGACGACCCTGTGGATGCTGGTCGAAGCGTTTCAGATGGCGGCGTAATGTAGGGGCCGATGGTTTTTCCGATCGGCCCTTTGGAAATTACTTACCGACCACCGAATTCTGTGGTCGTATATTTAAATTGACTATTTACGTTTTTTTTCATGCTCATTGAGAACTTATCGGTATAAGTTTTTTTAAGAATGGCACGTTAAGGTAATGATGAATATTCCCGTTTAATATAGGTTAAATAGTTATCATCAATGTTATTGAAAGAGTGCTTGTTATTTCTGATGGTGTTTTATTATTTTCCGCTGATAAATCAATTATTATGGAGAAGATAGAATGGATAGGGAAGAGTCAAATATCAGTATTCTGGCAGGAAATTCACGCGTTTTCTTAGATGATGATCAAGTGATTAACGTTGAGGCACAGTTAAAAGCCTTTGAGGCAGCATTGCTGCTTGCGTCAAAGTGCCGTGAACTCAGCAGTAAGCGAATATTGCCAAAACTGTCAGTGGCTTTCGATCATCAAGGTATTTTTCGTATGCAGTTTCTGACAGAAAATCTTACCAACTCACAAAAGCGCCGACCCCGACTCAGTCACCTTCATCCTGATATACAAAAAGTCTTTCAACCCGTAGCGGAAAATTATCAAATTTCGCTGAGCGAGATTCAGGCCATTCATGAGGATTCGGCCCGGCAACATCTGGCGCATACACTGGCAACTGAAACGTTACCTGAAATACTTATTCAGCGAATGTTATCGGAGAGTAATTCCGAAAGTTTATTATCCCCTTCTGTTATCGACCAAAAAGCGTCAGCGCAACGGTTAACTTGTGCTGCCATCACGAAGGAATATTTCGAGCGGGCGTCTGGTCATGATAATACTCAGGGAGACTTCCTTGAGGTTTTTTTTGAGGATTCGCCCTGGTCAAGAAGTCTGGCTTATGTGCGCGGTCTCCAGTTAAGTCATCAATTAGGTATCTCATCGGCTATTCGTCTCAATCTGGTCAGTGATACGGGAGAGATCAGCCAGGGGGATATCATTTCTGCACCAAATGCATAAAGAAGATTATTATTTTTATAACTAAGGATAATCATTATGAATTGCAAGGACCGAGCAATATACCTGGATAATAATGCCACTACCCCTCTGGATCCCGTAGTATTGCAGGCAATGATGCCTTATCTGACGACTGATTATGGTAACGCAGCAAGCCACAGCCATGCATTTGGCTGGGAGGCGAAAAAGGCAGTCGAAAAGGCGAGAAAAGTCATAGCGGCAGCGATCAATGCGCCAAACCCTGCTGACATTATCTTTACCTCTGGTGCAACAGAGTCTATTAACCTGGCATTGTCTCTGCCAGAAAATAGCGGGCATGTCATTACTTCAACGATTGAACATAAAGCCGGGTTGGATAGCTGTGCCAGGCTCAATTCCCGAGGGATTGATGTTAGCTTGCTGGCGCCTCAGCTTGATGGCGTTGTCTCTCCTGAAGCTGTCTCCCGAGCTATCCGGGATGATACACGTCTGGTTTCGATAATGTCCGCCAATAACGAAATCGGTACTTTGCAGAAAATCGAAGAGATAGGTGAAATTTGTCAGCGGTGCAATATCCCTTTTCACACCGATGCCACGCAGGCGCTGGGTAAAGTCGCCTTCGATGTACAAAAGGGTCGTATTAGTCTGGCTTCATTCTCTGCCCACAAAGTTTATGGTCCAAAAGGTGTTGGTGCCCTGTATATCAACTCGAGTAATCCCACTATCAGGCTTTCACCCCTGCTTGTCGGTGGAGGTCATGAACGCGGCCTACGATCCGGCACGCTTAATGTTCCGGGTATCGTTGGTTTTGGACGAGCCGTCGAGCTAGCGGTTGATAACATGCCCGAAGAGACGGCGAGGATACGCGCGTTGCGCGATATGCTTTGCCAGTACATCCTCAACGAGATCCCTGAAGTAAAGTTCAACGGTAACCAGCACGAGTCTCTTCCTGGCCTGTTAAATGTCTCATTCGCGGGTATTGATGCTGACTCGCTCCTGCTTGAACTCTCGGAGTTTGCGCTCTCTTCCGGCTCCGCATGTACTTCTGCGCAGCGTGCACCGTCACACGTATTGCAGGCGATTGGGGTGAGTGATTCACTCTCACAGGCCAGCATACGATTTGGCCTTGGCCGTTTTAATCACGAGGATGAGATACGTTACCTCTGCCAGCGCCTGGGCGAGGCGGTAAAAAGCCTGAGAGCGATGACTCCTGCCTCATTTCACATCCCTAAAACCTACCAGGAGCGCTGAACTATGCGAAGTACATCGGCGCTTTATTTGTTTTTTGGTACGTTATTAATGGCAGGAGGCTATGGGGCCACCTTCCTGATCTCCGCCTGGTTTCGGTCCCACGGAGGCACTGATATTGAGGCTGGGGCCACACTCAGCATGGCTTTAGTCGGAACTCTGTTGGGCGTGCCGCTGGTCGGCTGGTTTGCCGGGCGCCTGGATGCCTCCCGACTGGCGGCACTCGCTGCTTTGGCGATGTCCGGTGGCTATCTGCTGCTGGGCAGCAGCGATCAACGCAATATTTTTCCTTCTATTGCCGCACTGCTGATTGGCCTTGGGTGGGGGATGTTTTATATCGGCGGACCAATGGCGCTTTCCGAACGCATTACTGATGCTGAGCGTGGGCACTGGTTTACCCGCTTCAGCGCGTTTCAGATGGCAGGAATTTGTGGGGGGCCAGTGGTACTGACCATACTGGTTGAGCAGCTGCAGGTGTCTCTGCAGTACGCATTTTTGCTGGTAGGAGCAACGGGGATTCTTGCTGCGCTCCTGCTGGCAATTTTTGGCAACAAAGAACCCGGCCCGCAAAGGGAGGTCAGGCTTCGGACATGGTTCAGAAAAATAACACGGCTTGCCGCCAGCAGTGCCGGCAGGCCTATTGTAATGGTCGGACTGGGAGGCTGTGTATTCTCTGGCATGATGTCTTTTCAGGGATCGCTGGTTGATGGAACCCGAGCCAGTGCCAGCACCTTCTTCATGGTACATGCGGTGACCGTGGTGATCGCCCGCTTATTACTCGCCCGCCGCTTATCTGTGCTGCCGCGCACTCCTCTGGTCAGTGTGCTGCTGTGTTGTATGACGTGTGGGCTGGTCTGCCTGCTGGGCATTCCACTTCACCCCGGTTTTCAGATAGCAGCAGCAGTGTTAACGGGAATTGGCTATGGGCTGGTGTATCCGGTGATACAGACCTGGGCGGTCAACGACTCGGCTCCTGCCGACAGACATGCGGCTCTGACCTGGTTCGTGGTGAGCTATTTTATTGGCATTTTTGGCTTTCCGCTGTTCGGGGGATGGCTGTTAGTGGAAGCTGGGAAGGTATGGTTTATCACGGCGCTGGCACTGATTGCGCTGCTTGAACTGGCGGCTGCGTTAATGGGCAGGCAACCTCTGGCGTCACGCTGAAAAATACCTCAAGGTCTGACGAAAGACCTTGAGGGTGGCTTATGCCGAATTTACTTACCGACCACCGAATCCACCGCAGTGACCGGCTCGTCGTTAGCGGCTGGCGCCATTGGCGTGTAGTCCAGCTGCAGAATGCGGCTGGTTTCGGCCAGCTCTTTCTCGGTCGCCGCGACGTTACCGTTCAGGCGCTGCCCATAGAAAGGAATAATCGCCTTCAGCTTGCTCTGCCATTCAGGCGTTGCCATCTGCTGCTTAAACGCTTTGCTCATCAAATCCAGCATGATCGGCGCTGCCGTTGAGGCGCCAGGAGATGCGCCCAGCAGGGCAGAGATGGTGCCATCCTCGGAGGTGACCACTTCAGTACCCAGCTTCAGCACGCCGCCTTTATCGGCATCTTTCTGAATGATCTGCACGCGCTGCCCGGCTTTCACCAGGCGCCAGTCGGCTTTCTCTGCCTCCGGGAAGTATTCGCGCAGTGCGCTGATGCGGTCGTCCGCGCTCAGCATCACCTGGCCGACCAGGTATTTCACCAGGTCAAAGTTATCCAGCCCCACGCGCATCATCGGCAAAAGATTCGACGGGGTGATTGAGCCGAACATATCCCACAGCGAGCCCTGCTTGAGGAATTTGGTGGAGAAGGTGGCGAACGGCCCGAACAGCAGCACCTGCTTGCCGTCCAGCGTGCGGCTGTCGAGGTGTGGCACCGACATCGGTGGCGCGCCCACGGAAGCTTTGCCGTAAACCTTCGCCTGATGACGGGCGACAATTTCCGGATTGTCGGTGACGAGAAACTCGCCGCCCACCGGGAAACCCGCGTAGTTTTTCGCTTCCGGAATCCCGGATTCCTGCAGCAGCGTCAGGGCTGCGCCGCCGGCACCGATAAACACGTATTTTGCATGGATCGTCTGCTGCTCACCGCTTTTCAGGTCGTAGACGCTGACCGTCCAGCTACCGTCGGCGGCGCGTTTGATCGCCCGCACTTCATGGCTGGTCTGGCGCTCGAAGCGCTCGCTTTTTTGCAGTGAGGCGATCAGCTGGCGGGTAATCTCGCCGAAGTTGACGTCGGTACCGGTCGGGATGCGCGTAGCCGCCACTTTCTGGCTGACGTCGCGCCCTTCCATCACCAGCGGCACCCACTGGCGGATCAGATCCGGGTCCTCAGAAAATTCCATGCCGCGGAACAGCGTGCTGTTTTGCAGGGCGCTGTAGCGGTTTTTCAGGAACTTTACGTTCTCTTCGCCCCAGACGAAGCTCATATGCGAGACGCTGGTGACAAAGCTTTTTGGGTTGCGCAGCACGTTACGCTGCACCTGGTGTGCCCAGAAACGGCGGGAAATCTGGAAGGCTTCGTTAATTTCCACCGCTTTTTTAATCTCGACCGAACCGTCGGCATTTTCTGGCGTGTAATTCAGCTCCATCAGCGCGGAGTGCCCGGTACCGGCATTGTTCCAGCCGTTCGAGCTCTCTTCCGCCACACTGTCCAGACGCTCTACCATGCTGATATGCCACTGTGGCTCCAGCTCTTGCAGGTAGGTACCTAACGTGGCGCTCATGACGCCACCACCGATTAGTAATACATCGACGTGTTTCTCTACTGCCAGTTTGCGCATGAGACGACATCTCCGTGTATTGAAGGAAATCAACATGTTAAGTAGAGTAACAGCGCTGAATCTTCTGGAATCAGTCGGACTGCCTCGCCCTTTCAGGATTGCAGATAGCGAAAAACCACCGATCTGATGCAGGTTTAATCGCGATGCAAAAGCGTCAGAAATATACCATTGTTACGGGCTAATTAAAAAAGTGTTTAAAGATTAAAAATGAGAATGATAGGGAAAATAAAATAAGTAACATTTATACGGGCCGTTGAACGGCCCGCTGCAATGTTGAAAATTCCACAGGAATTTGAGGGGTAACTCTCTGAACAGGAAGGGGTTAGTCGCGTGGGGCGCTGTCAGGTAATTTGCGCAGGCTGATGGCCAGCCGGTTGTAAGCATTCATCAAACCTATGGCAATCACCATGTCGCTAATTTCTTTGTCGCTAAATTCCGCTTGCACTGCGGCAAAAACCGCATCCGGCGCGTGAGTGGTGGCAATCAGCGTCAGAGATTCGGCCCAGGCCAGCGCGGCACCTTCACGCTTAGAGAACCAGTTCCCCGCCTCTTCCCACACCTGAGTGAGCACAATTTTGTCCCACGGCATGCCCGCTTTATGTAACGCTTTGGTGTGCATATCGATACAGTAAGCGCAGCCGTTAATCTGCGAGACGCGCAGGAAGATAAGCTCGATCAGTTCTTGTGAAAGGCCGCTCTGTGCGACGTAGCCGTAGACGCCGGCCAGCGCTTTCATTCCTGCAGGTGATGTGGCATTAAAGTCGATACGTTCACTCATTGTCTTTTCCTCTTAGCGGGTCAGGGCGTCATTTTTACCGGTTTTATGGGTAGCCGAAAGTGCCAGGAATTGACAAAAACAGTGGTCCATCGGGGCTGGATATTGCGTTAACACGCGATTCTACCCACTCGCTCAGCGAGCAGATCCGCAATGCGATCGGCCAGGCGGTGGAAGAGGGGCGGCTGACGCCCGGCGCACGGGTGCCTTCCTGTCGTGACCTGGCGGCGCAGCTCGGCGTGGCGCGCGGCACCGTGCGTGCGGCGTATGACATGCTGGTCGACAGCCAGCTGCTGGTGGCGAAAGGCGCCGCGGGCACCTGGGTGGCGGAGGTCACGCGCCCGCTGGCAACCCGTAGCCCGCAGCCTGAATCGGCGGTGCTGCCGCCGCTGGCGGATATCGTGCATGCCTTCGACAGCGTGCCGCTGACCTTTCAGATGGGCGTGCCGGCCGATGATGCGTTTCCGGCCAAGGTCTGGTCGCGCATTGTGACGCGCCACGCGCGTGAAATGGCGAGTAAGCCGACAGGCTATGCGGATCCGCGCGGTAGCCTGGCGCTGCGCCAGCAGCTGGTCAGCTATCTGTCGATGGCGCGCGGCATCCGCTGCGATACGGCGCAAATCATTATCACCAATGGCTATGCCGGGGCGCTCGGGCTGATTTTTCTCGCCCTCGGGCTGCGCGGGCAGCGCGTGTGGACGGAAGATCCGGGCTATCTGCTGGCGCGTAAGGCGCTGACGCTGGCCGGGGTCGAGAACGTGCCGTTGCCGGTGGATGAACAGGGGATCTTAGTGGCGGAGGGGCTGCGGCTGGCACCCGATGCCGCGGCGGCGCTGGTGACGGCCGGACAGCAGGCGCCGCTGGGAATGACGCTGTCGCTGGCGCGCCGCAGCGCGCTGCTGAGCTGGGCGCAGCAGTATAACAGCTGGATTATCGAGGATGACTACCTTGGCGAGTTACAGCTGCAGGGGCGTGCTGCCCCCGCGCTGGCTGCGCTGGACGGCGGCCGGGTGCTGCATATTGGCACCTTCAGTAAAAACCTTAGCCCGGCGCTGCGGCTGGGCTATCTGGTGGTGCCGGCAGCGCAAGCGGCGCATTTCTCTGAGGCGGCGGCGCTGATGGCGCCGGCATCCTCGTTCGTGCTGCACAATGCCGTTGCGGAGTTTATGCACGAAGGTCACTTTATGCGCCATCTGCGCCGCATGAAGCGGCTCTACAGCGAGCGGCTGGCGCTGATGCTGGCGGCACTGCTGCCGCTGTTCCCGCAGGTGCAGCGAGCGGGGCTGGCCGTGGTGATTGTACTGCCGCCGGGCAGCCGGGATACGCGCATCGCCCGCGAGGCGCTGGCATACGGTATGGCTCCCTCACCGCTGTCGGTGTGGTATCAGGCAGGTTCGCGCTGTCAAAACGGACTGGTGCTGAGCGTGACCAATATGCCACGAGAGGGGTTTGTACAGAGTGCAGAGCGGCTGAAAGCGCTGGTTGACGCGTTTGCTTAAACCCTGCCCCGGGAGGGGCAGGGGGAGATCATCAGGCTTTTTTCGCAGCGGCAGCTGCTTTAACGATCACCGCGAAAGCATCAGCTTTCAGTGATGCGCCGCCCACCAGGGCACCGTCGATATCTGGCTGAGCAAACAGCTCTGCCGCGTTTTTGTCGTTGACGGAACCGCCGTACTGGATGATGACCTGAGCGGCCACAGCAGCATCTTTCTTCGCGATATGGTCACGGATAAACTTGTGCACGGCCTGAGCCTGCGCTGGAGTCGCTGATTTACCGGTTCCGATGGCCCAGACTGGCTCGTAAGCCACAACCACGCCGTTGAACGCCTCAGCGCCCTGGCTGTTCAGCACGGCGTCGATCTGACGTGCGCAAACTTCTTCGGTTTTGCCCGCTTCGTTTTCAGCTTCGGTTTCGCCGATGCACAGCACCGGGGTCAGGCCAGCCGCTTTCAGCACGGCGAATTTTTTGGCGATCAGCTCGTCGCTTTCCGCGTGGTAGGTACGGCGCTCAGAGTGACCAATGATGATGTACTCTGCGCCAAGATCTTTCAGCATGTCAGCAGAAACTTCACCGGTGAAGGCGCCAGACAGGTTAACGTCGACGTTCTGCGCACCCAGAGTGATGTGGCTACCGGAAATGGCGTGTTTAGCCTGATCCAGATACATCACAGGCGGAGCAATCGCTACGCCACAACCATCAACGCCGCTCAGCTCGGTACGCAGACCGGCGATCAGCTCGTTGACCATCTGTTTGTTACCGTTCAGTTTCCAGTTACCCATAACTAATGGATGTCGCATTCTATCCTCCACGCTTTGAGAGTATTAAAGCTGCCAACGGGCAGCATTGTCTGCCAGACAGTATAGAGATCAAACATCGCAAAGGCTTTGCTTTTCGTCATCCTTTGCGCATCCGCTCTCAGGGGGCAGCCAGCGCCAGTTTCAGCGGCTCGACGGCAAACGTCAGCCCTTTTTCGCCATTATCAGCAACGATATAGCGCAATGCGCCTTCGGTTTGCTGGAAATATCGGGAGCCTTTACCCTTTGCCAGCAGGTCATTGACGCGCTTCAGGGACTGTTCATTGCTCAACATCGGTTCAAAATAGCGCACAAACGCGGCCATATACGCCAGGGCTTTATCGCGCGAGGCTTTTTGCTCCGGCCCGGGGATCGGTAGCCAGGTGATCTGCAGCGTTTTGACTTTGCCGGTGCCGTGCTCCAGTGCCGTTGAGGAGTAAAGATTTTCGTTGATCTTGCTGGCAGCACGCGTCAAATTGCTTTTGTCGCCGCTACTGTCAATGGCGCGATATTCACTTAACGGTAACGTTGTGTTGGCAGCATTATACTTTTCGCGAAACTGGCCGATAGTCATATCAAAGGTGGGAGAACCCGCCCGCAAATACGGGGCTGCCGGCAGATGTTCGGTTCGCGCCTGGGGCTCAGGCGCTGCGTGAGCCACCGCGAAGCTCATGGTGGTTAGCAGTGCAATCCCTGCCCATCGTGCATTCTTCATTTCATCGGCCCTAACCAGTAAACTCAGCTCAAGATTAAAACGGACAATGACCGGTAAAGTCAAAGGCACCTGGAACTCTGAGATAAAAATAATGACCTTACAACAGTGGTGTTTCTCTTTTCGTGGCCGGCTGGGGCGGCGCGACTTCTGGATATGGCAGGCCACCTGGCTGCTGCTTCTGGTATTGCTGTTTACGATTGCCGGTCAAGGCCTGGTCGACACGCAGACCGCCGCGTTCTGCGTGGTGGCGCTGCTGTGGCCGAGCAGTGCGGTGCTGGTCAAGCGGCTGCATGACCGCAACAAAGGCGGGCAGTGGGCGCTGCTGCTGGTGCTGGGCTGGATGCTGATGGCCGGGCACTGGGCCATGCTGCCCGGTGAGGCGCAGTGGCTGGTGGGGCGCTTTATCCCGACGCTGATCCTCGTCAGTATGCTGGTGGAGCTGGGAGCCCTTGCCGGCACGCCCGGCGATAACCGCTTTGGCAAACCGGCGCAGTCGGTGGCATTTCTGCGCCGGCGGGCGGTTGATTACCAGTAGTGCTCGCTGGTCATATGGCCCGGCTTGCGCTTGAGATGTTTACGCATGCCGCGCGTCTCCTTCAGCACCAGCTGAGTGTCGCGCACCATTTGCGGGTTGCCGCACAGCATGACGTGGCAGGTTTCGGCATCAATGGTCAGCCCGGTAGCGGCTTCCAGCTGGCCGCTCTCAATCAGGGCCGGGACGCGGCCGGTCAGTGAGCCCGGGCTCTCCTCGCGGCTGACCACGGTCTGGATCTGCAGCTGGCCGTTGTAGCGCTGCTGCAGCTCCTGCATCTGCGGCAGATAGCTCAGATCCTGCGCATAGCGTGCCGCGTGCAGCAGCACAATATTCTCGAAGCGCTCAAGCCCTTTACCTTCCTCCAGAATCGACAGATACGGGCCGATAGCGGTGCCGGTTGCCAGCATCCACAGGTTCTTACACTCGGGAATTTCGTCGATGACGAAGAAGCCCTGTGCGTCCTGGGTAATCATCACTTCATCGCCCGGTTTCAGCGCGTGCAGACGCGGGCTGAGCTTTCCTTCCGGCACCGTCACCAGGTAGAACTCCAGGTTCTCATTGCTGGGAGCATTGACGAAGGAGTAAGCGCGCACCACGCGTTCACCGTCAATCTCCAGCGACAGTTTTGCGTACTGACCGGCGGTGAAGGGGTCGATGGGGGCGTTGACGATCAGGCTAAATAAACTGTCGGTCCAGTCGATCACTTTACTGACGCGGGCATTGACCCAAACGGCCATAAAAAACTCCTTAATTCATTTGCGACATCATTGGCATCTCTGCGGCTATCTTCGCCAGCTGTCGCGACTTTTTCCAGCCGCTGGCCGATGCGAAAGCTCGTATCGACAAAGTATGAGCACTCTATAAACGTAGCGTAAAAAATGATTTACAGCTGCGCCTGCTTTTGCTGACAGCGCGGCGTGCGCTATTTTCTGCCGACCCCTCGCTTTGTCACGCAATCCTGATATTTTCAGCGCCATTATGCCGGGATATCTGGCAGATCACTCTTCACTGAGTGAACTTTCCCCCTCTTTATAATGACGCTAAGCGATGAAAAAATTAGAAAACGGGCATCTGTTAGTGATGCTGATAGCGCTGCTGGCCGTGGGACAGATGGCGCAAACCATCTACGTTCCGGCGATGTCGACCATTGCCGAGGCGTTTCACGTGGGCGACGGCGCGGTGCAGCGAGTGATGGCGGCTTACCTGATGACCTACGGCGCGTCCCAGCTGTTTTACGGGCCGCTGTCGGATAATATCGGCCGCCGTCCGGTGATCCTGTTTGGCATGGCGGTATTTATTGCCGGTTCGCTGACCGCGCTGCTGGCGCACAGCCTGAACGGACTGGTGCTGGGGGCGGCGATCCAGGGCATGGGCACCGGCGTGGCGGGCGTGATGGCGCGTACTATGCCGCGCGACCTCTATTCGGGCAGCGCGCTACGCCATGCCAACAGCCTGCTCAACATGGGCATTCTGGTCAGCCCGCTCATTGCGCCGGTAATCGGGGCCGGGCTGACGCACCTGTTTGGCTGGCAGGCCTGCTTTGCTTTCCTGCTGCTGCTGTGCCTGATGGTCGCTGCCGTCATGCTGCGCTGGCTGCCGGAAACCCGCCCGAGTGGCCTACCGCCTCGCCCGTTCTTCTCGCGCTACCGGCCCTTGCTCGGTGACAGCAGCTTTGTGCGCTATCTGCTGATCCTGATCGGTGCTCTGTCTGGGATTGCGGTATTTGAGGCCAGCTGCGGCGTGCTGATGGGCGGCGTACTGGGTTACAGCAGCCTGGCGGTGAGCGTTCTGTTTATTCTGCCGCTGCCCGCTGCCTTTTTCGGCGCGTGGTTTGCCGGGCGCAGCGAGCGTTCGTTTACCACCGTGATGTGGTACGCGGTGAATAGCTGCCTGCTGGCGGGGGTGATGATGTGGATCCCGGGCTGGCTCGGGGTGATGAATCTGTGGACGCTGATCGTGCCGGCATCGCTGTTCTTCTTTGGTGCCGGGATGCTGTTTCCGCTGGCGACCACCGGTGCGATGGAGCCGTGGCCCTATATGGCAGGTACCGCCGGGGCGCTGGTGGGGGGGTTACAGAATCTGGGGTCCGGCATCACCGCCTGGCTGTCGGCGCTGCTGCCGCAGAACGGTCAGTTCAGCCTGGGGATGCTGATGTTTGGCACCGCGCTGCTGATCCTGCTGTGCTGGCTGCCGCTGTCGAAGCATCCGCAGCCGCATGCGGCGTAAATACAGGGCGAGGCATGCCATCGCCCCTACAGGATCGTGTAGGGGGCGGGCATGCCCGCCCCAGGTTTTACAAAATATACTGATGCAAACTTTCGTCTTTCAGGTCGAGGTAATGAATCGACTGGATGCGGCGAATGGTGCGTGATTTACCGCGGATCAGCAGGGTTTCAGTGGTTGCCATATTGCCGTTGCGCGTGATGCCTTTTAGCAGATCGCCGCTGGTGATGCCGGTGGCGGAAAACACCACGTTATCGTTGCGCGCCATCTGGTCCAGCGCCAGCACCTGGCCTGCTTCAATCCCCATCGCACGGCAGCGCTCCAGCTCCTCTTCACCCAGGCGGCGGTTCTCTGGCGTGTCACCCTTAACGTCGTGACGTGCCAGCAGGCGGCCCTGCATATCGCCGTCCAGTGCGCGGATCACCGCGGCTGAGACCACACCCTCCGGCGCGCCGCCGATGCCGTACATCACATCCACTTCGCTGTCCGGCATACAGGTCAGAATCGACGCGGCGACATCGCCATCCGGGAAGGTAAACACGCGCACGCCAAGCTGCTGCAGACGGGCAATCACCGCATCGTGGCGCGGCTTCGCCAGCAGCGTAACGGTCAGCTCTGCCAGCGGTTTCTTCAGAGCCTGCGCAATGCGCCGCAGGTTCTCTTCCAGCGGCAGATCGAGGTTGATAGCACCTTTGGCGCCGGGACCGACCACCAGTTTCTCCATGTACATATCCGGGGCGTGCAGGAAGGTGCCTTTGTCACCCACCGCCATCACCGCCAGCGCGTTGGCCTGGCCAAGCGCGGTCATGCGGGTACCTTCAATGGGATCGACGGCGATATCCACCGCATCGCCACGGCCAGTACCGACTTTCTCACCGATGTAGAGCATCGGCGCTTCATCTATTTCCCCTTCGCCAATCACGATCTGACCATCGATATCGACTTTATTGAGCATAATGCGCATCGCGTGTACCGCAGCGCCATCGGCTGCGTTCTTGTCGCCGCGCCCCAGCCACTTATAGCCAGCCAGTGCTGCCGCTTCGGTGACGCGGGAAAATTCAATCGCCAGTTCTCGTTTCATGACATGCCTTAAGGAAACAAATGAGGCGGGAAGTTTATCACAGGGAAGAGGGAGGGGAAGGAGGATGCCCGCGATCTGGCGACCGCGGGCAGGGGGAGTTACTTATCGTCAGCCTCTTCCCATGCCTGCGCACGGGCGACCGCTTTCTTCCAGCCTGCGTACAGCACGTTACGCTGGGTGGTTTCGATACTTGGGCGGAACTCACGTTCGATCACTGACTTGGCGCGCACTTCGTCCAGATCCTTCCAGAACCCGACCGCCAGGCCGGCCAGGTAAGCCGAGCCGAGCGCGGTGACTTCGCGCACTTCCGGGCGCTCAACGCGCGCGCCGAGAATATCGGACTGGAACTGCATCAGGAAGTTGTTGGCTACGGCACCCCCATCGACGCGCAGCGACTGCAGGCGGGTGTTGGCGTCGTTCTGCATCGCTTCCAGTACATCACGGGTCTGATAGGCAATCGACTCCAGGGTTGCGCGGATAATGTGGTTAGCGTTGGCACCGCGCGTCAGGCCGAAGATCGCACCACGGGCATACGGGTCCCAGTAGGGCGCGCCCAGACCGGTAAATGCAGGCACCATATACACGCCGTTGGTGTCGTTTACCTTGGTGGCGAAGTATTCGGAGTCGGTGGAGTCGTTAATCAGCTTCATCTCATCGCGCAGCCACTGAATGGATGCGCCACCGATAAACACGGCGCCTTCCAGCGCGTAGTTAACCTCGCCGCGCGGGCCGCAGGCGATGGTGGTCAGCAGGCCGTGGGTAGAGGTCACCGCTTCGGTACCGGTGTTCATCAGCATAAAGCAGCCGGTGCCGTAGGTGTTTTTCGCCATGCCCGGCTGTACGCACAGCTGGCCGTACAGTGCTGCCTGCTGGTCACCGGCGATACCGGCGATAGGAATACGCGTACCGCCTTTACCACCAATGTTGGTCTGGCCGTAAACTTCGGAGGAGGACTTCACTTCCGGCAGCATCTCACGCGGGATATCGAGGATCTCCAGCATGCGCTGATCCCACTCCAGCTTGTGAATGTTGAACATCATGGTGCGTGAGGCGTTGGTGTAGTCGGTAATGTGAACCCGTCCCTGCGTCATTTTCCATACCAGCCAGGAGTCGACGGTACCGAACAGCAGTTCGCCACGGCGCGCGCGCTCGCGTGAGCCCTCTACGTGGTCGAGGATCCACTTCACTTTGGTCCCGGAGAAGTACGGGTTAATCACCAGGCCCGTGGTATGACGGATGTACTCTTCCAGACCTTCGCGTTTCAGTTTGGCGCAGTAGTCGGCGGTACGCGGGTCCTGCCAGACGATAGCGTTGTAGATCGGCTTGCCGGTCTCTTTTTCCCAGACGATGGTGGTTTCGCGCTGGTTGGTGATACCAATGGCGGCAATCTCATCGGAGTTAATGTCTGCGTGTGCCAGCACTTCAACCAGCGTAGAGCTCTGCGATGCCCAGATATCCATTGGGTCATGCTCAACCCAGCCCGCTTTCGGGTAAATTTGCTGGAATTCACGCTGCGACACGGCGACGATGTTGGAATCGTGGTCCAGAATCACGGCACGGGAACTGGTGGTTCCCTGATCGAGCGCGACAATGTATTTTTTTTCTACGGTCATAATAATTTCCTGATGGTGTAGGCAGTTAGCAGGATTATGCTTTACGCTGTGCAGCGCGTGGCACCGGTTTTTCCTGTTTTTCAGCAACCTTGCCTGGCAGGTTGTTGGCAATCAGGGCGCGGTAACCAAAGGCACCGAGACTTGCGCCGACCAGTGGGCCAAAGATCGGAACAAGGAAATAAGGGATATCACGGGCGCCGGTTAAGGCAACATTACCCCAGCCAGCAACCCAGGCGAACAGTTTTGGTCCGAAATCACGTGCCGGGTTCAGTGCAAATCCGGTCAGTGGACCCATCGCACCACCGATAACGGCGATCAGCAGGCCAATCAGCAGCGGCGCCATTGGGCCACGCGGCAGGCCGTTGCCATCATCGGTCAGCGCCATAATCAGCCCCATCATCACCGCGGTGATCACCATCTCAACCAGGAAGGCCTGGCCGACGCCAATATGCGGGTTGGGATAGGTGGAGAAGATGCCCGCGAGGTCGAGGCTTTCAACGCTGCCGCGTACCATCTGATGCGTCTGTTCGTAGTCGAGGAATAAATTGTAGTAAAGACCGTAAACCAGTGCAGCAGAGCAAAACGCTCCGGCGACCTGCGCAAGGGTGTAGGGAATGACTTTACGGCCTTCGAAATTGGCGAATAACCACAGTGCGACGGTGACGGCAGGGTTGAGGTGCGCCCCGGAGATACCGGCGCTAAGGTAGACCGCCATTGAAACGGCAATACCCCAGATGATGCTGATTTCCCACTGGCCAAAACTGGCACCGGCGAGTTTCATAGCTGCGACACAGCCAGCACCAAAGAAGATGATCGTAGCAGTACCAAGGAACTCGGCGATGCACTGCCCTTTAAGTGTGCTTGTATGACTCATGATGAAATTCCTGAAGGCGAGGTTAAATGTTTACCATCTTAGTTTTGCTTCATCCGTGAACCACCCAAATCTTATGTAGGGCTGTTGTGAATTTATCGTTAACGAGCATAAACGAGAAATAGCGAAATCAAAAATTGTGTAGCGCGTCATAAAAATGAGCGTTTTCGCGTCTTTTTCCTTTCCAGAAACGCCTGGATGCGCGTTTGATCGCGCGTGAAATGCGCAAATTATTAACCCTGACCTTACATTTTCCCCGGTGAGTTGTTGCATAAACCAGGTCTAGACCGAAAATTGTTACAGACTGCGCCCCGTGCGGGTTCGCTGCTGGACTTGGGGTGCCGCTCTACTTACAATCGGGGCATCGTTGTTATCCGCGGAATGCCGGTTCATTCCTCACCCCTGCGGCTAGCATCATCAACGCCCTGCGAATAGGAGAGGTTAAGAAATGTCATTTGAAGTGTTTGAGAAACTGGAAGCGAAAGTGCAGCAGGCGATTGATACCATCACGCTGTTGCAGATGGAAATCGAAGAGCTTAAAGAGCAGAACGGTAATCTGAACCAGCAGGTTCAGCAGGCGTCGGGTAATACTGATGCGCTGGTGCGCGAAAACCAGCACCTGAAGGAAGAGCAGCATGTGTGGCAGGAACGTCTGCGTGCACTGCTGGGAAAAATGGAAGAGGTGTAATGCTGCTCCCTCGTTAAAACAGAGAGCTGTAGAGAGAAACGGGTGCCGCAGGCACCCGTTTTCGCTTATTCGATATCGAGCGGGTCTTCCGAGAGGATCATACCGGTATTATCAGCGTACAGATGGTCACCGGAGAAGAAGGTGACGCCGCCGAAGTTAACCCGCACGTCGCTTTCACCAATGCCTTCACCCGCTGCACCCGCCGGGATCGCCGCAATCGCCTGAATGCCGATATCCAGCTCTTCCAGATCGTCTACCTGGCGCACTGAGCCGTACACCACGATGCCTTCCCACTCGTTTTCCACTGCCAGCCTTGCGAGAGCGGCATCAACCAGCGCCCGGCGTACCGAGCCGCCGCCATCAACCAGCAGAATGCGGCCACGACCGTTTTCCTCCAGCAAATCATAGAGCAGACCGTTGTCCTCGAAACATTTTACCGTGATGATTTGCCCGCCAAACGAGGTGCGCCCACCAAAGTTTGAGAAGAGCGGTTCAACGACATTCACGTCCTCGTGATAGATGTCGCACAGTTCTGAAGTATCGTATTTCATAGGGTTTTCGTCTGTTTGCTACAGGGGGGGTAAGTATATCGCTTAAACCCGGCTGTTGGCAAAATCATCAATTGTTAAAAATTGCGATGGGTCAAGCACATCGCAATTAGCTGAGCAGCAATCCAACGGCAAACAGCACGTTCACCAGCAGGGCCATTTTCACCGTTTTTTCCAGCATCGGGCGCATCGCTGCGGGGCTGGTTTCGCGCAGCACCCTGCTGCCCTGCTGCCACAACAGCGGGACGCTCAGCAGGAACAGCCAGCCGGCGGGATGGGGATTATATCGCAGCGTGAAGCATGCCAGGCAGAGTGAGGCTGCGGCGAGCAGTAGCCGGTGGTAGTGCCGCGCCCGCAGCGGGCCCAGGCGCACGGCCAGGGTGAATTTACCGTTCAGCCGGTCGCTGTCAATATCGCGCAGGTTGTTGATATTCAGCACTGCGGTCGCCAGCAGCCCGCAGGCGCTGGCAGGCAGCAGCGGCAGCATGCTGAGCTGGTGGGTTTGCAGATACCAGCTACCGATCACCCCCAGCCAGCCAAAAAATATCATCACGGAGAGATCGCCAAGGCCCAGGTAGCCATAAGGCTTGCGCCCGACGGTATAGGCGATCGCCGCAACGATCGCCAGCGCGCCCAGGGCAAGGAAGCCCAGCATATCGCTGAGCGAGCGGCAGGCGCGTGACAGCAGTACGATGCCGCTCGCCATCGTCAGCAGCACGGTGAAGACCAGCGCAATACGCATCTGGTAGCGGCTAATGGCCCCTTTCTGCATCCCGCGCAGCGGCCCAATGCGATCGGCACTGTCACTGCCTTTCCCGGTATCCCCGTAATCATTGGCGAGATTAGAGAGGGTCTGCAGCAGTACGGTGGTCAGCAGCGCCAGCAGCGCGGTGGTGAGGTCGAAGTGCCCCTGCCACCACGCCAGCGCACTGCCAGTAATGATGGAGGCGCAGGCCAGCGGCAGCGTGCGCAGGCGCAAACTCTCCAGCCAGGCCTGTGGCTGACTGATTAAGGGGGCCAGTTGGCTGTTTTCCATAGGGGGTTGCGCCTCCGATCCGCGACAGGTCGAGTCCGGCGAATGCCAGAGCGGGTTCAGCGAGCAGTTTACGCGCGACGGCGCCGGGAAGTGTTAATCCAGGTCAAGGCGCAGGCAGGATAAAAAAATCCCGGCAGGTGCCGGGATGAGGGGAGCAGGGATTACAGGATAAAGCGGCTGAGGTCTTCGTCGGCCACCAGTTCATCCAGGTGCTTGCTGACGTACTCGGCATCGATAGTGAACGATTGCCCGGTCAGGTCGCTGGCGTCATAGGAGATCTCCTCCATCAGACGCTCCAGCACGGTGTGCAGGCGGCGCGCACCGATGTTCTCAGCGGTTTCATTAACCTGCCACGCGGCGGCGGCGATTTTGCTGATGCCGTCTTCGGTGAAGTTAATCTCTACACCTTCGGTATTCATCAGCGCTTTATACTGCACGGTGATTGAGGCGCTTGGCTCGGTGAGGATACGCTCGAAATCGTGCGTGGTCAGCGCCTGCAGCTCAACGCGGATTGGCAGACGGCCCTGCAGCTCAGGGATCAGGTCAGAACGGGCTGGCCACCTGGAATGCGCCGGAGGCGATAAACAGAATATGGTCAGTTTTCACCATGCCGTGCTTGGTCGATACGGTACAGCCTTCTACCAGCGGCAGCAGGTCGCGCTGTACGCCTTCGCGAGAGACGTCCGGGCCGGAGGATTCGCCGCGCTTACAGACTTTATCGATCTCATCAATAAACACGATACCGTGCTGCTCGACCGCATCGATGGCTTCCTGCTTCAGCTCTTCCGGGTTGACCAGCTTCGCCGCTTCTTCTTCAATCAGCAGCTTCATCGCCTCTTTGATTTTCAGCTTGCGCGGTTTCTGCTTCTGGCCGCCGAGGTTCTGGAACATCGACTGCAGCTGGCTGGTCATCTCCTCCATACCAGGAGGCGCCATGATCTCCACGCCATTGGCGGAGACGGCGGCCAGGTCGATTTCAATCTCTTTGTCATCCAGCTGGCCTTCGCGCAGCTTTTTGCGGAATGACTGGCGAGCAGCAGACGGTTCCGCCGACGTTTCGTTCTGGCCCCAGTTGTTTTTAGCCGGTGGGATCAGCACGTCAAGAATACGCTCTTCCGCCATCTCTTCGGCGCGGTAGCGGTTTTTCTCAATAGCCTGAGAACGCACCATTTTCAGCGCAGAGTCAGTCAAATCGCGGATAATTGAATCCACTTCTTTACCGACATAGCCGACTTCAGTGAACTTGGTGGCTTCAACCTTGATGAACGGCGCGTTAGCCAGCTTCGCCAGGCGGCGGGCAATTTCGGTTTTACCGACGCCGGTCGGGCCGATCATCAGAATGTTTTTTGGGGTCACTTCATGACGCAGCTCTTCATCAAGCTGCATGCGGCGCCAGCGGTTACGCAGGGCGATAGCCACGGCACGCTTTGCGCCATCCTGGCCGATGATAAATCTGTTGAGTTCGCTGACAATCTCGCGCGGAGTCATAGCAGACATAAATTAGGATCCTTACGCTTTAGACGGTAGTGATTCGATGGTGAGATTGTGGTTGGTATAGATGCAGATATCGCCTGCAATACCGAGCGCTTTTTCCACAATATCCTGCGCGCCGATGTCGGTGTTTTCCAGCAGCGCACGGGCTGCTGCCTGAGCGTAAGGACCGCCCGAACCGATGGCAATGAGGTCGTTTTCTGGCTGGATAACGTCACCGTTGCCGGTAATGATCAGCGAGGCGTTTTCGTCGGCCACGGCCAGCAGCGCTTCGAGCTTGCGCAGCATACGGTCGGTGCGCCAGTCTTTTGCCAGCTCAACGGCCGCTTTCACCAGGTGACCCTGGTGCATTTCCAGTTTGCGTTCAAAAAGTTCAAACAGGGTGAAGGCATCTGCAGTACCGCCAGCAAAACCGGCAATGACTTTGTCATTGTAGAGACGACGCACTTTTTTGACGTTGCCTTTCATTACGGTATTGCCGAGGGTAGCCTGGCCATCACCGCCAATTACTACCTGGCCGTTGCGTCGTACACTTACTATTGTTGTCACGGGCAGACCCCTTGTTGCAGTCGGAAGATGACCCCGCACGCTTTGTGCGGGGCACTGATGCAATCAGATATGGGGCGAGATTAGAGGGTTTCAACCCCCCACAGAGAGAGGAATACAATTTGAGTGGCCGGAACCGCGCAGGCGTTTCAGGGTACTGTCGGCTCCGCTGCGGTTGTTATACGGACCAATCACCACGCGATTCCAGCCGCCGCCGGTAGTGATGCGGCTTTCAAAACCTTCGAAGGCCAGCTGGGCGCGGATGGATTCCGCCTGGTCGGTCCCTTTGAACGATCCACACTGCACCATCCAGCGCTGACCGTTGGTTTTTTCGGCCTCTTTCGGCTTAGTTTCCACTTTCGGCGCGGCGGCGGCAGTTTCCTGCTTCGGCTGCTGGCGCACCGGCTCACGCGTGACCGGCGTGATGGGTGCCGGGCGCGGCGTGGCGGGCTGCTGTGCCTGCTGCGGCTGAGTGCGCACCGGCTGCTGAGTTTGCTGTTGTGGCATGCGCGACTGCTGCTGCAGCTGGGTTTGCTGCTGCTGGCGCTGTAGCGTCTGCTGGCGCTGCGCCGGAGTTTGCTCATTCCACGGCACTTCGTTGAGCTGGGTTGGCTGCTGGCGCATATCGGCCTGCATCTGGTCCAGCAGCTGGCGCTGTTCGTCGGTTAACTGCGTTTGCGAGTGCGCTTCGCCGCCGGAGGTTGGCTCGGTCGGCGTCGGGACACCGAGCTGACGATTTTCCAGCTCTTTGATATAGCGCCAGCGCTCTTCCGGCTTCGGCGGCAGGCCGTTGCCGGTGGCTTTATGATCGGGGATCACCGGCACATCTTCTTTTTTATGATGTGCAATAAACCACAGCCCACCAATAAAGGTGACCAGAACGGCAACTGCCAGCACTACCATGATTTTTGATACACCGGATCCACTGCTGCGCTTCTTGCTGCGACTGTTGGTCTTTTTGCGACGCGTCCCTGTCGAACGCCCGCGGCCTACATAATCTTTTTGTGCCACTATCGTTCCGCTAATAATCAATGAAGGTAAGGCCGGGCAGAAAGCAGGGGGGTCGGGCGCCCGGTTATAGCCCGCCATGTTACTCAAGGGTCGGAAGTTTGACCAGCAGCGATATGTCTAAGAATATGCTGATTCTACTCCCGCCGCACCAGGGTTACGCCTCATCGCGCAGTGAGGGGGCGGTGCTGCCGCGAATTTTCAGCTCAAAATCCAGCAGGCGCGAGCCATTGCTCACCATTCTGCCCTGTAACTGCTCCAGCAATAGTAGCATTGCCTCACGACCAATGTTGAAGCGTGGCTGCGCGACGGTAGTGAGCTGCGGGTCGCTGTAGCGCGACAGTTCGATATCATCAAAGCCAATCAGAGAAATATCCTGCGGCACGCGCAGGCCCATCGTTTTCGCCTGCGCCATGGCGCCAAGCGCAATAATATCGCTGTGGCAGAACAGCGCGTCGGGCGGTTTCGGCAGGCTCATCAGATGTTTCATCGCCTGTGAACCCGCGTCGAAACTGAATTCACCGCGCACGATATATTGCGGATCGACCGGGATGCCGTGACGGCGCAGCGCCTGGATGTAGCCCTGCAGGCGATACTGGCAGAGCGGCATATCATCCGGCCCGGCTATGCAGGCGATACGGCGATGGCCAAGTTTTTGCAGATGGTTGACGGCTTCAAAGGCGGCGGTAAGGTTGTCGATATGTACCGTTGGCAGCTCCAGCTCCGGGGCGAACTCGTTGGCCATCACCATCGGCGGCAGGTTGCGCTGCTCCTCGACGCCCGTTTCAAACGGCACGTTGGAACCGAGCAGCACCATGCCGTCAATCTGCCGGGTCAGCATCAGGTTAAGGAAGGATTTTTCCTGCTGATTCTGGTGTGCGCAGTCGCCAATCAGCACCAGATAGCCTTCGGAAGCCGCCACGACTTCGATGCCGCGAATGATTTCACTAAAGAACGGGTCGCAGATGTCCGGTACGATCACCAGTACAGTACGTGACTCGCTACGTCGCGAACTGCGCGTCATTGAGTGGGGGGAGTAACCCACGGCGATCACTGCCTGTTCTACTTTATAACGCGTCGCCGCAGAGACCTTTTCCGGATTCATCAGCGCGCGGGAGACGGTTGCCGTCGATACGCCTGCGTGTTCAGCCACGTCCTTCATGGTCGCTGCTGTTGTCTCTTGATTGTGCCCCAACGCTTTTCTCCTCACGCCAGCCTGAGCTGACCTGACCAACTGATGACGATTTTTTATGGCAATAATGACGTTTACCGCGAGCCGAGCGGATAACTCCGCATTCTTAACAGATCTAACGACGTGCTGTTACTTAATTTGCATAAAAATTGTGACTTGTGCGACTTTTTTCGATCTGCCGCATAACTTTGCCACGCAACCGGTTACGTTCTCAGCTTTCGCTCGGGTCGATATCCAGCGTCCATTTGACTTTGCGCGCTTGCGGCAGGGTGTTAATCAGCGGCAGGCTGGATTTGATTAGCCGCTGCAATACGGCGCGGGAAGGGTGTTGTAACAGCAGCTGCCAGCGGTAGCGACCGCTGCGTTTTGCCTGCAGTGCCGGCACCGGACCCATGACCCAGAACGATTCATCATTCAGCGGGCTGGCTTCCAGCAGGTTACGCAGCTGCTGCAGGAACAGGCTGGCCTGCTGATTATCGTGGTCTTCAGCACGGAACAGCGCGTGGCTGGTAAATGGCGGCAGGAACACGCTGCTGCGCTCGCTCAGCGCCTGATGGGCAAAGGCATCGTAGCCCTGATGCAGCAGGGTTTGCAGCAGCGGGTGCTCAGGGTGGTGGGTCTGCAACAGCACCTCCCCCTGCTTGCCTGCGCGCCCGGCACGGCCAGCGACCTGCACGTAAAGCTGGGCGAAGCGCTCCGCCGAGCGGAAATCGGCGGAAAACAGCGCGCCGTCGACGTCAAGCAGCGACACCAGCGTAACGTCCGGGAAGTGGTGGCCTTTCGCCAGCATCTGGGTGCCGACCAGAATACGCGCACCGCCGCGGTGCACCTCCGCCAGCTGCTGCTCCAGCGCGCCTTTACGACTGGTGGTGTCGCGGTCGATACGCGTCAGCGGCACGTCGGGGAACAGCGCCCCGATATTATGCTCCAGCTGTTCCGTGCCTAATCCGACCGGCACCAGATGGGTGGAGCCGCACTGTGGGCACTGATGCGGCACCGGGCGCTGGCTGTCGCAGTGGTGGCAGCGCAGCTGGCGCTGATGCTGGTGAAGAGTGTAATAGCGATCGCAGCGCTGGCATTCAGCTATCCAGCCGCACTCGTGGCACAGCAGGGTGGGGGAAAAGCCGCGCCGGTTGAGGAACAGCAGCACCTGATTATCCGCTTTCAGATGCTGGCCGATTTTTTTGATCAGCATCGGTGACAGCCCACCCTGCAGCTTCACGCCCTTCAGGTCGACCAGTAGCTGAGTGGCTTTGGTGGCGTTCCCGGCGCGCTTGCTGAGGCTGAGCTGGCGATATTTCCCCAGCTGAACGTTATGCAGGGTTTCCAGTGCCGGGGTGGCGGAACCCATCACAATCGGAATATTTTCCTGACGCGCGCGAAATACCGCCAGGTCACGGGCATGGTAGCGCCAGCCCTCCTGCTGCTTATAGGAGCTGTCGTGCTCCTCATCAATAATGATTGCGCCGAGGCGGGCAAACGGCGTGAACAGCGATGAGCGGGTGCCGATGACGATCGCCGTTTCGCCGCTGCGCGCGCGCAGCCAGACGGCCAGGCGCTCGCTGTCATTTAAGCCGGAGTGCAGCACGTCGACCGGGGCATTAAAGCGCTCGCGAAAGCGGGCAATAGTCTGGGGCGTCAGGCCGATTTCCGGCACCATCACCAGCGCCTGGCGGCCGCTGGCCAGAATATTTTCCAGCATGCTGAGGTAGACTTCGGTTTTGCCGGAGCCGGTGATGCCTGCCAGCAGCCACGCGGAGAAGCAGTCGTCGGCGCTGCGAATCGCCCCGACCGCCGTGGCCTGCTCGGTATTCAGGCGCAGGCGCTCGCCATTGACGGCATAGCCGGTGCGCCAGTCCTCGCGGGCACGCTGCTGCGGACGCAGTTCACACAGCCCTTTGGCACGCAGCGCCTGTAGCGTTGCTTCGGTGATGTCGTGCTGGCTGACTTCGTGACGATACAGCGGGCGGTTGCGCAGGGCGGCCAGTGCCTGCTGCTGTTTTGGCGCGCGCTTCAGGCTTTCCGGCGCGGTGGCCTTGCCTTCTTCGGTCATCACCCACTGCCACAGCGGCGCTTCTTCCGCCGCTTTACCCTGGCGCAGCAGCACCGGCATGGCGTGGAACAGCACCTCTCCCAGCGGAAAGTGATAGTAGTCGGCCGCCCACAGCAGGATGCGCCACAGCGAAGCCGGGTAGAGCGATTCGCTGTCCAGCACCTCTATGACGTTCTTCATCTGGTCGAGCGGGAAGTCGCTCTGCTCGACAATCGCCACCACCACGCCGGTTGCTTTACGCTTGCCGAACGGCACGGTCACTCGCCCACCCACCACGGCGTGGCTGATAAGGTGAGGTGGCAACAGATAGTCAAAGTTGCGGGCAAGCGGAACGGGTAGCGCGACCTGAACAACGGGCATGAATTCATCCGGGTGAAAAATTAAGCCAGTTAGTGTACACTGAGTCTTCCTCAATGTGCGGATCCGATTGCGGTGTGTGGTTAATTTCTGTATAGTTCGCCGCCGTTGGTACGGCATTTTGGTATCAACTTCACTTGAAACATTAATCTTCGTGTGGTGCCGGTGCAGGAGTTATCCTGGCGCGGGAGAGCGACACGGCCTTAACTGAGGTTTTCCCATGAAAAAAGGTATTCACCCTAATTACGCTGAAGTTACTGCTAAATGTTCTTGCGGTAACGAAATCAAAACCCGCTCTACCGTGGGTCACGACCTGAACCTGGACGTGTGTGGTAACTGCCACCCGTTCTACACTGGCAAGCAGCGTGATGTTGCTACCGGTGGTCGTGTTGACCGCTTCAACAAGCGTTTCAGCATCCCAGGCGCTAAATAAGCACCCGGTAAGATGTAAGAAAAAACCCAGCTTCGGCTGGGTTTTTTTGTGCCTGAAGCTTGAGATTGATAATTTTATATCTTCATTTGGGAAATTATATAGACACCATTTTAAAAATAAATAATATAAATCAACGAACTGTAAAAGAATGTGAGCTTATAATAAAGTTCCCCTCGCAGTAATTTCCAGATATTTTGAAAACAAAATTTGCAAATTAAAATAGTGTGATGTATTTATTTCAGTGTGCCTGGAGGATGTTATTCAGGTGAAGCGGACGATCCCTGTAGCCGAAAACAGCTATCACTCGCTGCTAGTTTGGGCGGGTCATAAGGAGAATGAATTGAAACTCTTTTTTTTAAAAAACCTGATATTATTATTATCAATGATGACTGGATTTTTGTTTCTCAGCGGCGCGGGCATCTCTCCGCAATTTTTCGTCTATACACCCTCCGCTGAAGTTTCGGAATTCGTCATAACTATCAGTGTATTAGTGTCTTTTTCTTTGCTGGGTCGTAAAATAACTCACTTATTATTTAAATCTGAATAAATCAGCGGCTGGTGATTTGTTATACCTGAACAGGCATTGGCTCTTATCCTTTTTTTATGGTGGTGAAATTAACGCCCCTACGCTGACTGCTGAATTTACAAAACTATCTCATATTGTGCGGGCTCCTGTTTATAATGAAACTGCAATCAGGAGGGGCAGTTTGAATCACTAACGGTATTCTTTCGAGCCAGGCTTCGCGCAACAGTTTTAACCTCCGTGGTCATCTCCGTTTTATCTGCTCAGTATTCCGATTTTATACTCTACAGGCTTCAATGAACTGAGTTGCTATAAAGAGTAAACATTATCTTTGAGCAGGCGGAGCATACGGTAGCAAACGACAACGTGCCGTTAAGCGGATAGGGTCGAAGAGGGGTAAAGGGGGGTACAGACACCATCGTGGCTATCTGGCAATCCGGTTAAGCCGGGCACCCAATACTGAATCAGGTGCCCGACCGGATAACCGAATGACTTGCAGGCGCTTAGTATTCCCAGGTATCGGGATCGACGCCCATTTCCCGCATGATGGCTTTCGCTTCTTCGGGAATTTCGTCGCTGCGCTCTTTCCGCAGGTCGACATCATCCGGCAGTGGCTGTCCGGTAAACGCATGCAGAAACGCCTCGCACAGCAGTTCGCTGTTGGTGGCGTGACGCAAGTTATTAACCTGACGGCGCGTGCGCTCATCGGTCAAAATCTTCAGAACCTTCAGCGGGATGGATACCGTGATTTTTTTGACCTGCTCGCTCTTCTTACCGTGTTCAGCGTAAGGGCTGATATATTCGCCGTTCCACTCAGCCATGGGCTACCTTAATCAATTAAATTGGAAATGCCGAAATTCGGCTAATTATGCCCGAAGTTTGTCGCCATCACATAGAGATGGCACAACTTTCTCTGGGGGATATCGACATAATTCTAACGGTTATTGCCGCATTGCTCAATCTATACGCAAAGACATTTAGATGTCCAGATGTATTGACGTCTATACTCACCCGCTTTACTCTATAACACTTCTCTTATTATCCAGCAGGAACTTGTGCACCATGACGCGTAAACAGGCAACCATCGCAGTACGCAGCGGTTTGAATGATGACGAGCAATATGGCTGCGTTGTCCCCCCGATCCACCTTTCCAGCACCTATAACTTTACCGATTTCAACGAGCCGCGTGCGCATGACTACTCGCGGCGCGGCAACCCGACCCGCGATGTGGTGCAGCGTGCGCTGGCGGAGCTGGAAGGCGGTGCCGGGGCGGTGATGACCAATACCGGGATGTCGGCGATCCACCTGGTGTGTACCGTGTTCCTGAAGCCGGGTGACCTGCTGGTCGCTCCGCACGATTGCTACGGCGGCAGCTACCGCCTGTTCGACAGCCTGAGCAAGCGCGGCGCGTATCGCGTGAAGTTTGTCGACCAGGGTGACGAAGCGGCGCTGCAGGCGGCGCTGGATGAGAAGCCAAAGCTGGTGCTGATTGAAAGCCCTAGCAACCCGCTGCTGCGCGTGGTGGATATTGCCGCTATCTGTCAGGCTGCCTCTGCGGCGGGCGCGATTAGCGTGGTGGATAACACCTTCCTCAGCCCGGCATTGCAGAGCCCGCTGGCGCTGGGTGCGGATCTGGTGATCCACTCCTGTACCAAATACCTGAATGGCCACTCGGATGTGGTGGCAGGCGCGGTCATTGCGAAAGATCCGCAGCACGTGACCGAACTCGCCTGGTGGGCCAACAATATTGGCGTCACCGGAGCGGCTTTTGACAGCTATCTGCTGCTGCGCGGTCTGCGCACTCTGGCACCGCGCATGGCAGCCGCACAGCGTAATGCGCTGGCGATTGTTGATTATCTGAAGCAACAACCGCTGGTGAAAAAGTTGTATCATCCGTCACTGCCGGAAAATGCAGGCCATCAGTTTGCGGTACGTCAGCAAAAAGGTTTCGGCGCGATGTTAAGTTTTGAGTTTGACGGTGACGAAGCCACGCTGCGTCGTTTCCTGAAAGCGCTGGAATTATTTACCCTGGCGGAATCGCTGGGCGGCGTGGAAAGCTTGATTTCCCACACGGCTACCATGACCCATGCGGGCATGTCGGCAGAGGCGCGTGCGGCGGCAGGCATTTCCGAAACGCTGCTGCGTATCTCGGTGGGAATTGAAGATCACGAAGATTTAATCGCCGATCTGGATAATGCATTCCAGGTAGCGGCCAAGAGGTAAGCATGAGTTATTCAGCAGTGGCAGGGGCGTTGGGGACACGGCAGTTGCATAAATTTGGTGGCAGTAGTCTGGCCGATGCCAAATGCTACCAGCGCGTTGCCGGGATTATGGCGGAGTACAGCCAGCCGGGCGACCTGATGGTGGTCTCGGCAGCGGGCAGCACCACTAATCAGCTGATCAGCTGGCTGAAGCTTAGCCAGAGCGACCGGTTATCTGCGCATCAGGTGCAGCAGGCGCTGCGTCGCTATCAGAGCGAACTGATTAGCAGCCTGCTGCCGCCCGAGACGGCTGCCCCGATGATTGCTGAATTTATTCATGATCTGGAAAAACTGGCCGCGCTGCTGGACGGTCCCATCACCGAGGCGGTTTATGCTGAAGTGGTGGGGCACGGTGAGATCTGGTCGGCGCGCCTGATGGCTGCCGTCCTTGCCCGGCGTGATATCGACGCCAGCTGGCTGGATGCACGCCAGTTCCTGCGCGCTGAACGTGGCGCACAGCCGCAGGTGGATGAAGAGAAATCCGCCCCGCTGCTGCAACAGCTGATGGCGCCACGCGCAGCGCAGCGCCTGGTCGTTACCGGATTTATCTGCGCCAATGACGCCGGAGAAACGGTGCTGTTGGGGCGCAACGGCAGTGACTACTCCGCCACGCAGATCGGTGCGCTGGCGGGCGTGTCGCGCGTCACCATCTGGAGCGATGTCGCCGGGGTTTACAGCGCGGACCCACGCAAAGTGAAAGATGCCTGCCTGCTGCCGCTGCTGCGCCTGGATGAAGCCAGCGAGCTGGCGCGCCTTGCTGCCCCGGTGCTGCACACCCGCACGCTGCAGCCGGTTTCCGGCAGCGATATCGATCTACAGCTGCGCTGCAGCTATACGCCAGACGAAGGCTCTACCCGCATTGAACGCGTGCTGGCTTCCGGCACCGGCGCACGTATTGTTACCAGCCACGATGATGTCTGCCTGATTGAGTTCCAGGTCCCGGCGCAGCATGATTTTGCCGCGATGCACAAAGAGATCGACCATTTACTGAAGCGCGCGCAGATGCGCCCGCTGGCAACCGGCGTGCATCCTGACCGTAATCTGCTGCAGCTCTGCTACACCTCGGAAGTGGTGAACAGCGCGCTGACCCTGCTGGAGGATTCGGCGCTGCCGGGTCGTTTACAGCTGCGCGATGGCATGGCAATGGTGGCGATGGTCGGCGCAGGCGTCTGCCGTAACCCGCTGCACAGCCACCGTTTCTGGCAGCAGATGAAAGATCAGCCGGTGGAGTTTATCTGCCAGTCGCAGGAGGGCATCAGCCTGGTGGCGGTGCTGCGCGTGGGGCCAACCGAACATCTGATCCGTGGTCTGCACCAGACGCTGTTCCGCGCTGAGAAGCAGATTGGCCTGGTGCTGTTTGGCAAAGGCAATATCGGTTCACGCTGGCTGGAGCTGTTCGCGCGCGAGCAGAAGACCCTTTCTGCGCGCACCGGTTTTGAATATATCCTGGCCGGGGTGGTCGACAGCCGCCGCAGCCTGCTGAGCTATGACGGTCTGGATGCCAGCCGCGCGCTGGCGTTCTTCGAGGATGAAGCGGTTGAGCAGGATCAGGAATCGCTGTTCCTGTGGATGCGCGAGCACCCGTTTGATGACCTGGTGGTGCTGGATGTGACCGCCAGCGAAACCCTTGCCGCGCAGTACCTCGATTTCGCCAGCTACGGTTTCCACGTGATTGGCGCGAACAAAGTGGCGGGGGCGGCAACCAGCGGCAGCTATCGCCAGATCCGTGATGCCTTCGCTAAAACCGGGCGTCACTGGCTGTATAACGCGACCGTCGGTGCCGGACTGCCGGTTAACCACACCGTGCGCGACCTGCGCGAAAGCGGCGACAGCATTCTGTCGATCAGCGGCGTCTTCTCCGGAACGCTCTCCTGGCTGTTTCTGCAGTTTGACGGCACCGTGCCGTTTACCGAGCTGGTGGATCAGGCCTGGCAGCAGGGGTTGACGGAACCCGATCCGCGCGTCGATCTCTCCGGCCAGGACGTGATGCGCAAGCTGGTGATCCTCGCGCGTGAAGCGGGCTATGACATCGAACCCGATCAGGTGCGCGTCGAGTCGCTGGTGCCTGCCAGCTATCAGTCCGGCTCGGTGGATGACTTCTTTGAGAATGCCGATGAGCTGAATGAGCAGATGGTGCAGCGCTTTGAAGCGGCGCAGGAGCTGGGGCTGGTGCTGCGCCACGTGGCGCGTTTCGATGCCAACGGTAAAGCGCGTGTCGGCGTGGAAGCGGTGCGCCCCGATCATCCGCTGGCGGCGCTGCTGCCGTGCGATAACGTCTTCGCCATTGAGAGCCGCTGGTATCGCGATAATCCGCTGGTGATCCGCGGCCCGGGCGCCGGGCGCGATGTTACTGCCGGGGCAATCCAGTCTGACCTGAATCGCCTGGCACAGCTGCTGTAATCCCTTCCTGATTTGGGCCAGGCATGCCTGGCCCCTACACCATCTCTGCTGATTTGGGCCAGACATGCCAGGCACCTACACCTTCTCTGCATGCCTGGCCCCTGCACAATCTCTGTATGAATTTCCCTCACCTTTATTGCGTATCTGTCAGCGCAGGTCGTGATTTTTCTGTTGACTGACCAGGCAAATTCCGTCATTTTGAATGTCTGGACGTCTAAACGGATAGACGTGTGACGGCGAAGAAATAAGCCAAAGCGATCGATGAGGTAAGCGGGTATGAGTTTTTTCCATGCAAATCAGCGCGAAGCACTGAATCAGAGTCTGGCCGAGATTAACGGGCAGATTAATGTCTCATTCGAGTTCTTTCCGCCGCGCACCAGTGAAATGGAAGAGACCCTGTGGAGCTCTATCGATCGCCTCAGCAGCCTGAAGCCGAAATTCGTTTCGGTGACTTATGGGGCCAATTCCGGCGAGCGCGACCGAACGCACAGCATCATTAAAGGCATTAAAGACCGCACCGGTCTGGAAGCCGCCCCGCACCTGACCTGCATCGATGCCAGCCGCGATGAGCTGCGCAATATTGCTCAGGATTACTGGAACAATGGGATTCGCCATATCGTCGCGCTGCGCGGTGACCTGCCGCCTGGCGCTGGCAAGCCCGAAATGTACGGGGCGGATCTGGTTGCGCTGCTGAAAGAGGTGGGTGATTTCGATATTTCCGTGGCGGCTTACCCGGAGGTGCATCCGGAGGCGAAAAGCGCCCAGGCGGATCTGATTAACCTCAAGCGTAAAATCGATGCGGGCGCCAACCGTGCCATCACCCAGTTCTTCTTCGATGTGGAGAGCTATCTGCGCTTTCGCGACCGCTGCGTGTCGACCGGCATTGATGTCGAGATCGTGCCTGGCATCCTGCCGGTATCGAACTTCAGGCAGCTGCAGCGTTTCGCCGCCATGACGAACGTGCGCGTACCGGGCTGGATGACCAGCATGTTTGAAGGGCTGGATAACGACCCGGAAACCCGCAAAATGGTCGGTGCCAACGTGGCGATGGATATGGTGAAGATCCTCAGCCGCGAAGGGGTGAAAGACTTCCATTTCTATACCCTGAACCGCGCCGAACTGAGCTACGCCATCTGCCACACGCTGGGCGTGCGCCCGGAAACGGTGGTAAATGCCTGAGGTTTAAACGTTTCAGGGCGGACCGAAAAAGAAGGTCCGCCCCTACGGTTTTGTAGGGGCCGATCATTTTTTCCGATCGGCCCGTGCCGACGATTTCCACAGGTCGTGATGACGATCATTTTTTCCGATCGGCCCGTGCCGACGATTTCCACAGGTCGTGATGACGATCATTTTTTCCGATCGGCCCGTGCCGATGATTTCCACCGGCCACGATGACGATGATTTTTTTCGATCGGCCCGCGTTACCGGATTAACCGGTATTGCGCATCCCCGCCGCCACCCCGGCGATAGTGACCATCAGCGCCTGCTCGACGCGGGCATCCGGCTCGCCGCCTTCTGCTTCCTGCTGGCGTGAACGGTGCAGCAGCTCTGCCTGCAGCACGTTCAGCGGGTCGGTATAGACGTTACGCAGCGCAATCGACTCGGCAATCCACGGCTGGTCGGCCATCAGATGCGAGTCATTGGCGATGGTCAGCACCGCTTTAATATCGGAATCCAGCTGGTCGCGCAGCTGTTTACCCAGCGACCACAGGGATTTGTCGACCAGGCGCTGATCGTAATATTCCGCCAGCCACAGGTCAGCCTTCGAGAACACCATTTCCAGCATCCCGAGGCGAGTAGAGAAGAACGGCCAGTCGCGACACATGGCTTCCAGCGTTGCCTGGTGGCCATCTTCCATTGCTTTCTGCAGGCCGGCACCGGCACCCAGCCAGGCGGGCAGCATCAGGCGGTTCTGCGTCCAGGCGAAGATCCACGGGATAGCACGCAGCGACTCGACGCCGCCGGTCGGACGGCGCTTGGCAGGGCGTGAACCCAGCGGCAGCTTGGCCAGCTCCAGCTCCGGCGTTGCCGAGCGGAAGTACGGCACGAAGTCCGCATGCTCGCGCACGTAGCCGCGGTACATGTTGCAGGAGACATCGGACAGCTGGTCCATGATCTCGCGCCACTCCGCTTTTGGCTCCGGCGGCGGCAGCAGGTTGGCTTCGAGGATCGCCCCGGTGTAGAGCGACAGGCTGCTGATGGTCACTTCCGGCAGGCCGTACTTAAAGCGGATCATCTCGCCCTGCTCGGTGACGCGCAGGCCGCCCTTCAGGCTGCCCGGAGGCTGTGACAGCAGCGCGGCGTGTGCCGGTGCGCCGCCACGGCCGATAGAACCGCCGCGCCCGTGGAACAGCGTCAGGGTGATACCGGCCTTCTCGCAGGTTTTGATCAGCGCATCCTGAGCCTGATACTGCGCCCAGCTGGCTGCCATCACCCCGGCATCTTTCGCCGAGTCGGAATAGCCAATCATCACCATCTGTTTGCCCTGAATCAGGCCGCGATACCAGTCGATATTCAGCAGCTGGCTCATCACGTCGTTGGCGTTGTTCAGGTCATCGAGGGTTTCAAACAGCGGCGCTACCGGCATCGCGTAATTTATCCCGGACTCTTTCAGCAGCAGGTGAACCGCCAGCACGTCCGACGGCGTTTTCGCCATGGAGATCACGTAGGCCGCGATCGAGCCTTTTGGCACTTCTGCCGCCACGCGGCAGGTTTCCAGCACCTCTTTGGTGTCGGCGCTTGGCTCCCACTGGCGCGGCAGCAGCGGACGTTTAGAGCTTAGCTCGCGGATCAGGAAGGCCTGTTTGTCGGCTTCTGACCAGCTCTCATAATCACCAAGGCCAAGGTAGCGGGTAATTTCGGCAATGGCTTCGGTGTGGCGGGTGCTCTCCTGACGGATATCGATACGCACCAGCGGTACGCCGAAGCACTTCACGCGGCGCAGGGTATCGAGCAGCTGGCCGTTGGCGATAATGCCCATGCCACAGGCTTGCAGTGACTGATAGCAGGTATAGAGCGGGTCCCACAGCTGGTCGTTGGAGATCAGCAGGTTGGCCGGGCGCGGCAGGCGCTCGCCCTTCAGACGGCGCTCCAGATAGGCCTGGGTGCTCATCAGCTGGCCGCGCAGGTTTTTCATGATCTCGCGGTACGGCTCCAGCGCTTCCGGGTTGCCGCACAGCTCGCGCACTTCTGGCGTACATTCCGACATCGACAGCTCAGAGACCAGCACGGCGATATCACGCAGGAACAGATCGGTGGCTTTCCAGCGGCTGAGCTGCAGCACATGGCGGGTTATGTCGGCGGTGACGTTCGGGTTGCCGTCACGGTCGCCGCCCATCCACGAGGTGAACTGTACCGGGACAAAATCGACCGGCAGCTGATAGCCAAAGGACTCTTCAACCTGCTCGTTCAGCTCGCGCAGGAAGTTAGGCACCCCTTCCCACAGGCTGTTTTCAACCACAGCAAAGCCCCATTTGGCTTCATCAATCGGGGAAGGGCGGTATTTGCGAATTTCATCGGTGTGCCAGGCCTGGGCGACCAGCTGGCGCAGGCGGCGCATGATCTGCCCACGGTCATAGTCGGACAGGTCGTTGTGATCCAACTGCTTAAGGCAGCTGTTCACTTCCACCAGTTTGTGGATCAGGGTACGGCGGGTAATTTCAGTCGGGTGCGCGGTAAGAACAAGTTCCAGCGACAGGGATTCAATGGCCTCACGAACGGCGGCTTCGGTCAGGTCCGGCTGCTGCTTCAGGCGTTCAAAGGTGTTCGCCAGCAGCTCTGTCTGATTCGGGCCTTCGCCCTTTGGTGAAATGGTGTGGTACTGCTCGGCCACGTTGGTCAGATTGAGGAACTGACTGAACGCGCGGGCGACCGGCAGCAGTTCATCGTTGGACAAATTTTGCAGCGTGGTCAGCAGTTCCTGACGGTGGGCATCATTTCCCGCACGTGATGACTTGGAGAGCTTACGGATTGTTTCAACCCGATCGAGAATGTTCTCTCCCAGAGCATCCTTAATTGTATCCCCGAGCAGTTTGCCGAGCATACTGACATTACTTCGCATTGCGGAATATTGTTCGTTCATATGACCCCTGACACCCTTCTTGTATTTGTTACTTTATTTCACCCTTATGGGCATAACGCAGCCTTTTATCTAGCCACGTTAAGAACCATTCGTCAATTGACTTAAATCTGCCCCATTGTGGTGCTAACTTGCGGGAATTTATGAAATTTAATGGCGACGGAGTGAGATAAGTTATTCTTATCATCCCGAATAATTGAAATCAGGGGCAAACGGCTGTTTTCACAGTCAATTGCCCCGATTTTCACTTAGTGATAGCAAAAATGATGCACCACCTGGGCGATCAGTTCGCGAGTCGGCTTAATAAATGCGGTATCGATAAATTCATCCGGCTGGTGTGCCTGATTGATCGATCCCGGGCCTAAAACCAGCGTCGGGCAGATTTCCTGAATAAACGGTGCTTCGGTGCAGTAGTTCACCACTTCGGTTTCGGTCCCCAGCAGTTTCTCCACCACCTGCACCAGCTGGTGCTCACGCGGGCATTCGTAGCCCGGGATTGGCGGGTGCAGTTCACCCACGGTCAGTCGACCCGGCCAGCGCGCACTGACCGGGGCCAGCGCGTCATTCAGCAGCTCATCGAGATCGCTTAACGTCAGCCCCGGCAGCGGGCGGATATCCATATGCAGCTCGCAGCAGGCGCAGATACGGTTGGCCGCATCACCGCCGCTGATGTGGCCGAAGTTCATGGTCGGATAAGGAATGGCGAAGCCGTCGTGGTGGAAGCGTGTCTTCAGCGTGTTGCGCAGCGCCATCAGCTGGGTGATTGACTCATGCATCAGCTCAATGGCATTGACGCCGCGCCCCGGATCGCTGGAGTGGCCGGACTGGCCCTGAATGCGGATCACGTTAGACAGATGGCCTTTGTGCGCCCGCACCGGTTTCAGCGAGGTAGGCTCACCGATTATCGCGCAGTCCGGGCGTAGCGTGGTGGATTCAGAAAAGAATTTCGCCCCGGCCATGGTGGTCTCTTCATCGGCGGTGGCGAGGATATACAGCGGCTTTTTCAGCGCTGACACGTCAATATCACGCAGGGTGTCTAAAATAAAGGCGAAGAAACCTTTCATGTCGGCGGTGCCGAGGCCGTAAAGCTTGTTGTCGTGCTCGGTCAGAGTGAACGGGTCGCGCGTCCAGCGGCCATCGTCAAACGGCACCGTGTCGGTGTGACCGGCCAACAGCAGGCCACCTGCGCCTTCGCCGCTCTTCGCCAGCATATTGAATTTGTTGCGCGTGCCGGGCACCGGCTGCACTTCCACGCTGAAGCCCAGATCGCGGAACCAGCCGGCCAGCAAACTGATTAAAGTTTCATTACTCTGGTCGAGCGCGCTGTCGGTGGCGCTGATTGATGGCGTTGCAATCAGTTGGCGGTAAATCTCAATAAAAGGGGGTAATTTTGTCTTCACTGTTGACAGTCCTTGGGTTAGGATAGTATCAATATTCATGCACTAATAGTGAATAAAAATACAATATCAGCGACCAGATGGAAACCGATAATTCTATCTATCACAGAGAGCGAGTTGAGTTGATGACCAATCCGTTAATTATCAAGTTAGGCGGTGTGCTGCTGGACAGCGAAGAGGCGCTTGAGCGTCTGTTTACTGCACTGGTTAGCTACCGTACCACGCATCAGCGACCGCTGCTGATCGTTCACGGTGGCGGCTGCCTGGTCGATGAACTGATGAGCAAGCTGGCGCTGCCGGTGAAGAAGAAAAACGGTTTGCGCGTCACTCCCGCCGATCAGATCGACATTATCACCGGGGCGCTGGCGGGTACAGCGAACAAAACCCTGCTGGCCTGGTCGAAAAAACATGGCATTGATGCCGTTGGCCTGTGTCTCGGCGACGGCGGCAGTGTTGAGGTGGCACAGTTTGATGATGAACTGGGTCACGTGGGGCTGGCAACGCCGGGTTCCCCACGCCTGATTACTACGCTGCTGGGCGCGGGCTATCTGCCCGTGGTCAGCTCAATCGGCATCACCGCTGATGGCCTGCTGATGAACGTCAACGCTGACCAGGCGGCGACGGCACTGGCCGCGACGCTGGGTGCCGATCTGGTCCTGCTCTCGGACGTTAGCGGTATTCTCGATGCTAACAAGCAGCGCATCGAAGAGATGACGGCGGAAAAAGCCGGGCAGCTGATCGCTGACGGGGTGATTACCGACGGTATGATCGTTAAAGTAAATGCCGCACTCGAAGCCGCCCGTACTCTGGGCCGCCCGGTGGATATCGCCAGCTGGCGCCATGCCGAACAGCTGCCGACCCTATTTAACGGCGTGTCCATCGGCACCCGTATCCTCGCTTAAACAGAAACGTTTTCAAGGAAAAGACAATGCAAGACAAAAGCATCAAAAAAATCGTACTGGCTTACTCCGGCGGTCTGGACACTTCGGCCATCATTCCATGGCTGAAAGAGAACTACGGCGGGTGTGAAGTGGTGGCGTTCGTGGCGGATATCGGTCAGGAACGTGGCGATCTGGAAGGCGTTGAGCAGAAAGCGTTACAGTCCGGTGCGTCAGAATGTCACGTGGTGGACCTGCGTGAAGAGTTCATCAGCGAGTACGTTTATCCGGTGCTGCAGACCGGTGCGCTGTATGAAGGCACTTACCTGCTGGGGACGTCGATGGCGCGCCCAATCATTGCTAAAGCGCAGGTTGAGCTGGCGCTGAAAGTGGGGGCTGATGCCCTGTGCCACGGCGCAACCGGTAAAGGTAACGACCAGGTACGTTTCGAAACCACCTACACTGCGCTGGCTCCACAGCTGAAAGTGGTCGCGCCATGGCGTGAGTGGAACCTGCGTTCCCGTGAAGCGCTGCTGGACTATCTGAAAGAGCGTAATATCCCGACCACCGCGTCGCTGGAGAAAATCTACAGCCGTGACGAAAATGCGTGGCACATCTCTACCGAAGGCGGCGTGCTGGAAAGCCCGTGGAATGCCCCGAACAAAGATTGCTGGGTGTGGACCGTCGATCCGCTGGAAGCACCGGATCAGCCTGAGCAGGTTACCGTCTCCGTAGAGAAAGGCCGCGTGGTTGCCGTCAATGGTGAAGCGCTTAGCCCGTTCGGCTGCCTGGACAAACTGAATGCCATTGGTGCGCGTCACGGCGTGGGCCGTATCGACATCGTGGAAAACCGTCTGGTGGGCATCAAGTCCCGCGGCTGCTACGAAACGCCTGGCGGCACCATCATGGTTAACGCGCTGCGCGCGGTTGAGCAGCTGGTTCTGGACCGTGACAGCTTCAAATGGCGTGAGCAGCTGGGCCTGGAAATGTCCTATGTCGTTTATGACGGTCGCTGGTTCGCACCGCTGCGTAAATCCATTCAGGCTTCTGCCGCTGCACTGGCGGAAGATGTGAGCGGCGAAGTGGTGCTGCAGCTGTACAAAGGCCAGGTGACCGCTATCCAGAAGAAATCGGCCAACAGCCTCTATTCTGAAGAGTTCGCCACCTTCGGCGAAGACGAAGTGTACGATCACCGTCACGCGGGCGGCTTTATCCGTCTGTTCTCGCTCTCTTCACGCATCCGCGCGCTGAACGAGAAGAAGTAATATTTCGGGCGAGGTAACTCGCCCCTACAGGCATTCGTAGGGGCGGCACATGTGCCGCCCTTATTACATTATTTGAAGGGAGTACGCATCATGGCACTTTGGGGTGGACGGTTTACGCAGGCTGCAGATCAACGTTTCAAGTTATTCAATGACTCACTGCGCTTCGACTATCGTCTGGCAGAGCAGGACATCACCGGTTCCGTTGCCTGGTCCAAAGCGCTGGTGACCGTCAATGTTTTAACCTCCGATGAGCAGCAGCAGCTGGAAGGCGCGCTGAATGTTCTTTTGGAAGAAGTGCGCGCGAATCCACAGCAGATTCTGGAAAGTGACGCCGAAGATATTCACAGCTGGGTGGAAGGCAAGCTGATCGACAAAGTCGGTTCGCTGGGCAAAAAGCTCCATACCGGCCGTAGCCGTAACGATCAGGTCGCGACCGACCTGAAACTGTGGTGTAAGGCGCAGGTCAGCGAGCTGCTGATCGCCACACGTCAGTTCCAGCAGGCGCTGATCGCCACCGCGGAAGCCAATCAGGATGCGGTGATGCCGGGTTATACCCACCTGCAGCGCGCCCAGCCGGTGACGTTTGCACACTGGTGCCTTGCCTATGTTGAGATGCTGGCGCGCGACGAAAGCCGCCTGCAGGACACGCTGAAGCGCCTTGACGTCAGCCCGCTGGGCTGTGGCGCACTGGCAGGAACCGCCTATGAAATCGACCGCGAGCAGCTGGCCGGCTGGTTAGGCTTTGCCTCTGCCACCCGCAACAGCCTTGATACCGTTTCTGACCGCGATCATGTGCTGGAGCTGCTGTCCGATGCGTCTATCGGTATGGTGCACCTGTCGCGCTTTGCCGAAGATCTGATCTTCTTCAATACCGGTGAGGCGGGCTTTGTTGAGTTGTCTGATAAAGTGACTTCCGGCTCTTCCCTGATGCCGCAGAAGAAAAACCCGGACGCGCTGGAGTTGATCCGTGGCAAAGTGGGCCGCGTACAGGGTGCCCTGACCGCGATGAGCATGACGCTGAAAGGCCTGCCGCTGGCGTACAACAAAGATATGCAGGAAGACAAAGAAGGGCTGTTCGACGCGCTCGATACCTGGTCTGACTGTCTGCATATGGCGGCACTGGTGCTGGATGGCATTCAGGTGAAACGTCCGCGCTGCCAGGAAGCGGCCGAGCAGGGCTATGCTAACTCCACCGAGCTGGCGGATTATCTGGTCGCCAAAGGCGTACCGTTCCGTGAAGCGCACCATATTGTTGGTGAAACCGTGGTGGAAGCGATCAAGCAGGGCGTGGCGCTGGAAGCACTGAAGTTATCTGATTTGCAGAAGTTCAGCAGCGTGATTGGCGAGGATGTTTACCCGATCCTGTCGCTGCAATCCTGCCTCGACAAGCGTAATGCGCAAGGCGGCGTCTCACCGCATCAGGTATCGAAAGCGATTACCGCAGCGAAGCAGCGTCTGGCGTAATCGCGTTGTGGGTCGGCAAGTCCGACCCCTGGGTAAAGTTGTAGGGGATGAGCATGCCCATCCCCTTTTTGTTTTACGCCGCGAAGAACTGCTCTAAATCATCGCTGCCGCCGATGTGGCGCCCGCCGATAAACACCTGTGGCACGGTGGAGCGGCCGCTAACGGCACGCAGGCTGACGGTGGTCGCATCCTGGCCCAGCACGATCTCTTCAAACTGAATCCCACGGTCAATCAGCATCTGTTTTGCCTTGGCGCAGAACGGGCAGCCCGGCTTGCTGAACAGGGAAACGGACTCCTGCACCTTATATTCCGGCGCAACATAGCGCAGCATGGTATCCGCATCGGACACTTCAAACGGGTCGCCCGGCTTGTTTGGTTCGACAAACATTTTCTCTACCACGCCGTTGCGCACCAGCATTGAGTAGCGCCATGAGCGCGGACCAAAGCCAATGTCAGCTTTCTCAACCAGCATCTCCATGCCGCGGGTGAAATCCCCGTTGCCATCGGGAATAAAGGTGATGTTCCCGGCGCGCTGATCGGCTTTCCAGGCGTTCATCACAAAGGTGTCATTGACCGACACGCACAGGATGCTGTCCACGCCATGTTTTTTGAACACGTCGGACAGCTCGTTATAGCGCGGCAGATGGCTGGAGGAGCAGGTTGGGGTAAATGCGCCCGGCAGTGAAAAGACGATCACCGTTTTATCTTTAAACAGCTCATCAGTGGTGACGTCGACCCAGCTATCGCCCTGACGCGTGTGAAAAGTGACCTGCGGGATTGATTTACCTTCCTGACTTGCAAACATAAAAGACCTCTTAATAAACGGATAAGGCTGCTGTATTTCTGCAGGGGCACATTATTGTCATTCAGGCTTGATAGGGATAATCGTTGGTTGCTATGCTATCTATCGTCACGGGCTATCGTGGAATAGAGGATTGAGATGAACATTCGTGATCTGGAGTATCTGGTTTCGCTGGCGGAACATCGCCATTTTCGCCGTGCCGCCGATGCCTGCCATGTCAGCCAGCCAACGCTGAGCGGGCAGATCCGCAAGCTGGAAGATGAGCTGGGCGTGATGCTGCTGGAGCGCACCAGCCGCAAAGTGTTATTCACCCAGGCCGGGCTGCTGCTGGTGGATCAGGCGCGTACCGTGCTGCGCGAAGTGAAAGTGCTGAAAGAGATGGCCAGCCAGCAGGGCGAGGCGATGTCCGGCCCGCTGCATATCGGCCTGATCCCAACCGTTGGCCCGTATCTGCTGCCGCAGATTATTCCTTCGCTGCATCGGACCTTCCCGAAGCTGGAGATGTATCTGCACGAAGCGCAGACTCAGCAGCTGCTGGCGCAGCTCGATAGCGGCAAGCTGGACTGTGCCATTCTGGCGCTGGTGAAAGAGTCGGAAGCGTTTATTGAAGTCCCGCTGTTTGACGAACCGATGAAGCTGGCAATCTATGCCGATCATCCATGGCATGAGCGCGATCGCGTGCCGATGTCGGATCTGGCCGGTGAGAAGCTGCTGATGCTGGAAGACGGACACTGTCTGCGCGATCAGGCGATGGGCTTCTGCTTCCAGGCGGGTGCCGATGAAGATACGCACTTCCGCGCAACCAGTCTGGAAACGCTGCGTAATATGGTGGCGGCAGGCAGCGGGATTACGCTGTTGCCATCGCTGGCGGTGCCTAAGGAGAGAGTACGCGATGGGGTGTGTTATCTCGACTGTTATAAGCCGGTTCCACAGCGCACCATCGCGTTAGTGTATCGCCCCGGTTCACCTCTGCGCGGCCGCTATGAGCAGCTGGCTGAGGCGATCCGTGAACATATGCAGGGCGTGATGAGCAGCGGCGCGTTAAAACAGGCGGTTTAAGCCGTTTAGCGCCGCCACCCGGTAGGCTTCCGCCATTGTCGGGTAGTTAAAGGTGGTATTCACGAAGTACTCAATCGTGTTGCCACCGTTTTTCTGCTCCATAATCGCCTGACCGATGTGAATGATCTCCGCAGCACGCTCGCCGAAGCAGTGAATGCCGAGGATCTCTTTGGTCTCGCGGTGGAACAGGATTTTCAGGCTACCGACGTTCATGCCAACGATCTGCGCACGCGCCAGGTGTTTAAACTGCGCACGGCCCACTTCGTAAGGCACCTTCATCGCCGTCAGCTGCTGCTCGGTTTTACCAACGGAGCTGATTTCCGGGATGGTATAGATACCGGTTGGGATATCTTCAATCAGGTGTGCGGTCGCTTCACCTTTTACCATTGCCTGGGCAGCAATACGGCCCTGATCGTAGGCGGCAGACGCCAGGCTTGGGTAACCAATCACATCCCCCACCGCGTAGATATGCGGCTGCGCCGTCTGGTACATGCTGTTAACCTTCAACAGACCACGACCATCCGCCTCCAGACCGACGTTTTCCAGCGACAGTGAGTCGGTGTTACCGGTACGGCCATTGGCGTAAAGCAGGCAGTCGGCTTTCAATTTTTTGCCGGATTTCAGATGCATAATCACGCCATCTGCCACCCCTTCAATTTTCTCAAACTCTTCGTTATGACGAATAACGACGCCATTGTTCCAGAAGTGGTAGGAAAGCGAGTCTGACATTTCCTGATCGAGGAACGCCAGCAGGCGGTCGCGGGTGTTGATCAGGTCAACCTTGACCGACAGGCCACGGAAAATTGACGCGTACTCACAGCCGATCACCCCGGCCCCATAGATAATCACATGGTCCGGTTCGTGGTGCAGGTTGAGGATAGAGTCGCTGTCGTAGATGCGTGGATGGGCAAAGTCGACATCCGGCGGATGATAAGGGCGTGAACCGCAGGCGATAACGAATTTGCTGGCGGTCAGGCGTTCAATCGTGCCGTCATGGCTTTCAACTTCGATGGTGTTGGCATCAACAAAACGTGCATCACCCTGGAACAGCTCACAGTGATTACGCTCGTAGAAACCCTGACGCATGCGGGTTTGCTGGCTGATAACGTTTTCGGTGTGATTCAGAATGTCGGCAAAAGAAGAACGCAGAAGACGTGTGTGGTCGCTATACAGTGGGTTCTGGTTAAACTCGATAATGCGGCTGACGGCGTGGCGCAGCGCTTTCGAAGGGATGGTTCCCCAGTGTGTACACCCGCCGCCGATATTGTGGTAGCGCTCGATAACGGCAATGCGCGCTCCCTGTTTCACCAGCCCCATTGCGGCACCTTCACCGCCCGGACCGGAACCAATAACAATGGCGTCGTAATCATAAGACTGTTGCATACCAATACGTCCTATTTCTTATACAATTTTACAACGAGATTCTAACATCTCAGCGCGCAGTTCCCAATTGTAACCGTATTTTTTGCCATCAATTGCCAAATTACAGGGTTAACAGGCGTTCACAAAGTTTGGCCCACTGTACGCTGAAATTTTTGCTATAGTGCCCCCTTGCAGGCAAAACAGGCACTAATATGGGCGTCAGAGCGCAGCAAAAAGAACGTACACGGCGTACACTTATCGAAGCGGCGTTTAGTCAATTAAGCGCCGAGCGGAGTTTCGCCAGCCTTAGCCTGAGGGAAGTTGCCCGCGAAGCCGGTATCGCCCCAACGTCATTTTATCGTCACTTTCGTGATGTAGATGAATTAGGGCTGACCATGGTGGATGAGAGCGGCCTGATGCTGCGTCAGTTGATGCGCCAGGCGCGTCAGCGTATTGCCAAAGGTGGCAGCGTGATCCGCACTTCCGTCTCCACCTTTATGGAATTTATCGGCGATAACCCAAATGCCTTTCGCCTGTTACTGCGTGAACGTTCAGGAACCTCCGCTGCATTTCGTGCTGCGGTGGCGCGTGAAATTCAGCACTTTATCGCCGAACTGGCCGACTATCTGGAAATAGAAAACCGCATGCCGCGCAGCTTTACTGAAGCGCAGGCGGAAGCGATGGTCATTATTGTGTTTAATGCCGGTGCGGAAGCGCTGGATATTGACGCTGAACAGCGCCGCCAGCTGGAAGAACGACTGGTGCTGCAGCTGCGGATGATCTCGAAAGGGGCGTACTACTGGTATCGTCGTGAACAGGAGAGGCTGGCGGTGACGCTGGAATCCAAAGACTAAAAGGGTGGTGACATGAATTTAGCTACGAGCCGGGACAAGGGAACGCTACTGCTGACCTTTATTGCCGGGCTTTCACTCAACGGTTCATTTTCGGTACTGTTCAGTTCACTGGTACCATTTTCTATCTTCCCGCTCATCACGCTGTGCCTTGCTGCCTGGTGCCTGCATCAGCGCTATCTGAACCGTGCAATGCCGGACGGGATGCCTTCGCTGGCCGCCGCGTTTTTCCTGCTGGGTATTCTGCTGTATAGCGCAATGGTGCGGGCGGAATACCCTGATATCGGTTCGAATTTTGTGCCGACCGTGCTGATGGTGGTAGTGGTGTTCTGGATCGCGATGAAGTGGCGAGCACGTAAAGTTAGCTGAATACAGCCGGGCGACAGGCGTCGCCCGACAATCATTTATCAGCGGCGAGTCAATAGCACGCCGCACTCCATATGATGGGTATACGGGAACTGGTCGAACAGCGCCAGGCGCGTCACCTCATGCGTAGCCGACAGCGTGGCGAGGTTATCACACAGCGTCTGCGGGTTGCAGGAGATATACAGGATGCGTGGATAAGCCTGCACCATCTTCACCGTTTCCTCATCCAGACCGCTGCGCGGTGGGTCGACGAAGATGGTTTCGCACTCGTAGCTGGTCAGATCGATCCCTTCCAACCTTCTGAAGCTCCTTTCGCCGTTCATCGCCTGGGTAAACTCTTCTGCCGCCATGCGAATGATCTGCACGTTATCGATCTGGTTCACCGCGATATTGTACTGCGCAGAGGCAACGGAAGGCTTGGCGATCTCGGTCGCCAGCACCCGACGGAAATTGCGCGCCAGCGCCAGTGAGAAGTTACCGTTGCCGCAGTACAGCTCCAGCAGGTCACCGCTTGAATTGCGCGTGGTATCCAGCGCCCACTCCAGCATCTGCACATTCATTGCCGCATTCGGCTGAGTGAAGCTGTTCTCCACCTGGCGGTAGATCATCTCCCGCCCGTCGATAGTCAGACACTCGTCGACATAGTCGCGGTCGAGGCAGATCTTAGTTTTGGTGGCGCGGCCAATCAGATGCAGATCAAACCCTTCGGCACGCAGCGCGTCGCGCAGAGCGCTGGCGGCCTGCTGCCACTCTTCATCCAGCTTGCGGTGATACAGCAGGGAGACCACGATCTGGCCGCTGACCGTTGACAGATAGTCAATCTGGAACAGCTTATAGCGCAGAACGTGCTGCTCTCGGGCAGCGGCAATCAGACGCGGCATCAGGCGGTTAATCAGCTCGCTGGCTGCCGGGAAGCTGTCGACGCGAATGCGGTCGCGCGTCTCCTGATCGAAAATGATGTGGTAGAGGTCATCACCGTCATGCCAGACGCGGAATTCGGCGCGCATCCGATAGTGGCTTACCGGTGAACGGAAGACCTCGACCTCGGGAGCGTTAAACACGGACATCATCGACGTCAGTCGTGTCACTTTCTCGGCGAGTTGGTCATCGTATTGTTCAATAGGCAGCTGTTCGGGCGTCATGGTTATTCCTGAATATTTGGCGGTGATAGCCGGGCGATTGTAGGGATTCTTTAACTCATGTCCAGTATTGTGCAAAAATCGTCATTTATGGATGTCCGGATATCTGGATTTCTAATTTTATTGAACTTAAACTGCGGCTCCGGCCTCCCCGCGAGTTAAAAGGGAATCCAGTGCAAATCTGGAGCTGACGCGCAGCGGTAAAGAATGTCGTGACAATAGCGTAACGCAGACACTGTCTCAGGACGGGAAGTCATTGCCACCAATGCTCAAAATAATTCGCGTTACAGGAAGGCGGCAAATAAGTGAGTCCCAATGAGCTTACAGTAGTAAGTGATTCGGGTGAATGAGTGAAGCCAACGCACATGTAACGTGGAGTATGACGAGCAACCGATTCTGAGCCCGAAGACCTGCCGGAATAACGTCGCATTTCTTACGATCATCGCGTGCTATCGATCGTATGCCTGCGGCATCCTGCACTTCTTTTGGATGCTTGGTCATGTTTACAACAAAAAACAAAAACACGCTGCTGGCGTTTAGCGCTACGGCGATTTCCCTCTGGGCGCAAAACGGCTTTGCACAAGTCAGTAATGAAGAGACGCAGGTGGTGACGGCGAATCGTTTTGCGCAACCCGTCTCTTCCGTGCTGGCACCCACGACGGTCGTCACAAAAGAGCAGATCGACCGCTGGCAGTCGAAAACGCTGACGGATGTGATGCGCCGCTTGCCCGGCGTTGATATCGCTCAAAACGGCGGAATGGGCCAGCAAAGCTCGCTGTTTATTCGCGGAACCAACTCTAACCACGTGCTGGTGCTGATTGATGGTATTCGCCTGAATCAGGCGGGCATTAGCGGTGCGTCCGATCTTAGCCAGATCCCGGTTTCTCTGGTTCAGCGCATTGAATATGTGCGCGGGGCGCGCTCAGCGGTCTATGGTTCGGACGCGATTGGTGGCGTGATTAATATCATTACCGGACGTGATAAGCCGGGTACAACGCTGAACGCCGGTATCGGTTCAAATGGCTATCAGTCCTATGACGGTTCCACGCAGCAGCGCCTGGGGGAAAATACCCTGGTGACGCTGGCCGGCAGCTACACCTATACCAAAGGCTACGATGTGGTGGCTGGATACCCGAATGCATTCGGTGACCCTGCCCAGCCGGATCGCGATGGCTTTATGAGTAAATCCCTGTACGGGAACGTGGAGCATCAGTTTAATGATGAGTTCAGCGGATTTTTCCGTGGTTATGGCTTTGACAACCGCTCTGACTATGATGGTTCACTGGTCTACGACAGTTCCTCCTTCGCTTTATTGGGCATGCCGGATACCCGCCAGCTCTATAGCCAAAGCTGGGATACCGGGCTGCGTTTCAACCGCGGGATTTACTCCTCACAGCTGATTGCCAGCTACAGCCACACGAAAGATCTCAACTTTGACCCGTCAAAAGGGCGCTATGGCCCGGCCTCGACGTTAGATGATGTGCAGCAATACAACCTGCAGTGGGGTAATACGCTGGCGGCCGGTTATGGTACGGTTAGCGGCGGCGTTGACTGGCAGAAGCAGACATCAGAACCTGGCACTAATTATGTTGCGGCGGGCCAGCAGCAGCGTAACACCGGCATCTACGCCACCACACAGCAGAAACTGGGTAGCGTGACGCTGGAAGGCGCGGTGCGCGGCGATGACAATAATGCTTTTGGCTGGCATAACACCTGGCAGAGCAGCGCGGCCTGGGAGTTTGTCGATGGCTACAGCGTGTTTGCTTCCTACGGTACTGCTTTTAAGGCTCCTAACCTCAATCAGGTTTACAGCGAAAGCTACGGTAATCGCGATCTGCAGCCTGAGAAAAGCAAGCAGTGGGAAGGGGGCTTTGAAGGGTTAACCGGGCCGGTAAACTGGCGTTTTTCCGGCTATCGTAACGATATCGATGATTTGATCGATTTCGATTCCACCTCGCATTACAGCAATATTAAGAAAGCGCGTATTAAAGGTGTGGAGGCGACGGCGTCCTTTGATACCGGTCCACTGGCGCATACCCTATCTTACGACTATCTTGACCCGCGTAATGCCGTGACCAATGAAGTGCTGGCGCGCCGTGCTAAACAGCAGGTTAAATATCAGCTGGACTGGGCCGTGGCGGAGTTTGACTGGTCCCTGAGCTATCAGTATCTCGGTCAGCGCTATGATACCGACTACAGCGTTTATCCAAGCCCGCGTGTAAAAATGGGCGGCGTAAGCCTGTGGGATCTTGCAGTTTCGTATCCGGTCACATCCCATCTCACCGTTCGTGGTAGAATTGCCAACCTGTTCGATAAAGATTACGAGACAGCGTATGGTTATGAAACCCCTGGACGGGAATACTACCTCAGCGGCAGCTACAACTTCTAAAGAACGCCCCACCGTGCTGGTGTTTGACTCCGGCGTCGGTGGGCTTTCAGTCTATGATGAGATCCGCAAATTGCTGCCGGACCTCCATTATCTCTACGCTTTCGACAACGTTGCCTTTCCTTATGGCGAGAAGTCGGAAGAGTTTATCGTTGAGCGCGTGCTCGCTATCGTTGAAGCGGTCACCCGCCTCTATCCTCTTGCGTTAGTGGTTATCGCCTGTAACTCGGCAAGTACCGTGACGCTGCCGGCCCTGCGCGCACGCTTTGAATTTCCGGTGGTGGGCGTCGTACCTGCCATTAAACCTGCCGCACGCCTGACGCGTAACGGTGTCGTTGGCCTGCTGGCAACGCGCGGCACCGTGAAACGCCCTTATACTCATGAGCTGGTTGCGCGCTTCGGTAGCGAATGCAAAACGGAGATGATCGGTTCGTCAGAACTGGTGGCGCTGGCGGAAGCAAAACTGCATGGGCAACCGGTAGCAATAGAAGAAGTGAAGCGCGTTCTGCAGCCGTGGCTGCGGATGCAGGAGCCACCGGATACGGTGGTGCTGGGCTGTACCCACTTCCCTCTTATTAGCGAAGAGCTGCAACAGGTGCTGCCGGAAGGGACGCGTTTAATAGATTCTGGCGCGGCGATTGCGCGACGCACCGTCTGGTTACTGGAAAATGTATCCCCGCATGCCGTTTCCGCGGATGCCAATATCGCTTTCTGTATGGATATTACTGAACAAGCTGTGCAATTAATGCCCGTTTTACAGCGTTATGGCTTCGAAAAGCTCGAAAAACTGGCTGTTTAAGGGTGTTTAGAGCAAAAAAACAGCACTCAAAAAGTTTTTTGCGATTTGCCCTTGTCAGCCTCCAGAAATTCCCTATAATGCGCCTCCACTGACACGGAACAACGGCTTACAGGCCAGCGTGTTAAGAGGTTCAGGAAGTTCTGAACCGCCGGAAAAACTTCTCAAAAAGAAGTTGACTCCGAAGGAGGAAAGCGTAATATACGCCACCTCGCGACAGGATGCTTCGGCACTGCTCGCAACGCTCTTTAACAATTTATCAGACAATCTGTGTGGGCACTCGCAGGATTGATATCAGCGTCTCCGGACGTAAAAAATATCAAGCCTCACGAGTGAACACATAATGAAATTCATTATGACGTTTTACAGATGAGCACCGCTGAACTTGTTTCAGCAAATCGAACTTTTAATTGAAGAGTTTGATCATGGCTCAGATTGAACGCTGGCGGCAGGCCTAACACATGCAAGTCGAACGGTAGCACAGAGAGCTTGCTCTTGGGTGACGAGTGGCGGACGGGTGAGTAATGTCTGGGAAACTGCCCGATGGAGGGGGATAACTACTGGAAACGGTAGCTAATACCGCATAACGTCTTCGGACCAAAGTGGGGGACCTTCGGGCCTCACACCATCGGATGTGCCCAGATGGGATTAGCTAGTAGGTGGGGTAACGGCTCACCTAGGCGACGATCCCTAGCTGGTCTGAGAGGATGACCAGCCACACTGGAACTGAGACACGGTCCAGACTCCTACGGGAGGCAGCAGTGGGGAATATTGCACAATGGGCGCAAGCCTGATGCAGCCATGCCGCGTGTATGAAGAAGGCCTTCGGGTTGTAAAGTACTTTCAGTGGGGAGGAAGGCGAAGAGGTTAATAACCTTTTCGATTGACGTTACCCGCAGAAGAAGCACCGGCTAACTCCGTGCCAGCAGCCGCGGTAATACGGAGGGTGCAAGCGTTAATCGGAATTACTGGGCGTAAAGCGCACGCAGGCGGTCTGTCAAGTCGGATGTGAAATCCCCGGGCTCAACCTGGGAACTGCATTCGAAACTGGCAGGCTAGAGTCTTGTAGAGGGGGGTAGAATTCCAGGTGTAGCGGTGAAATGCGTAGAGATCTGGAGGAATACCGGTGGCGAAGGCGGCCCCCTGGACAAAGACTGACGCTCAGGTGCGAAAGCGTGGGGAGCAAACAGGATTAGATACCCTGGTAGTCCACGCCGTAAACGATGTCGACTTGGAGGTTGTGCCCTTGAGGCGTGGCTTCCGGAGCTAACGCGTTAAGTCGACCGCCTGGGGAGTACGGCCGCAAGGTTAAAACTCAAATGAATTGACGGGGGCCCGCACAAGCGGTGGAGCATGTGGTTTAATTCGATGCAACGCGAAGAACCTTACCTGGCCTTGACATCCACGGAATTTGGCAGAGATGCCTTAGTGCCTTCGGGAACCGTGAGACAGGTGCTGCATGGCTGTCGTCAGCTCGTGTTGTGAAATGTTGGGTTAAGTCCCGCAACGAGCGCAACCCTTATCCTTTGTTGCCAGCACGTAATGGTGGGAACTCAAAGGAGACTGCCGGTGATAAACCGGAGGAAGGTGGGGATGACGTCAAGTCATCATGGCCCTTACGGCCAGGGCTACACACGTGCTACAATGGCGCATACAAAGAGAAGCGACCTCGCGAGAGCAAGCGGACCTCATAAAGTGCGTCGTAGTCCGGATCGGAGTCTGCAACTCGACTCCGTGAAGTCGGAATCGCTAGTAATCGTAGATCAGAATGCTACGGTGAATACGTTCCCGGGCCTTGTACACACCGCCCGTCACACCATGGGAGTGGGTTGCAAAAGAAGTAGGTAGCTTAACCTTCGGGAGGGCGCTTACCACTTTGTGATTCATGACTGGGGTGAAGTCGTAACAAGGTAACCGTAGGGGAACCTGCGGTTGGATCACCTCCTTACCTGAAGATACCTTCCCGCGTAGTGCTCACACAGATTGTCTGATGAACGTAACGAGCAAAATGTAGTATCAGAGTCCCCATCGTCTAGAGGCCCAGGACACTGCCCTTTCACGGCTGTAACAGGGGTTCGAATCCCCTTGGGGACGCCATACCGGTAACGAAGTGAAAGTCGTTATCACCGTATCTCAAAACTGACTTTTTGGAGTCACGTTTGAGATATTTGCTCTTTAACAATCCGGAACAAGCTGAAAATTGAAACGACGCGTCGTATTCATTCTCCGTAATAAGAATGAAGTTAACGATGCGTTCGAGTCTCTCAAATGCTCACGACAGCATGCCGTCCTTCGGGACGCTTGTGGGTTGTGAGGTTAAGCGACTAAGCGTACACGGTGGATGCCTAGGCAGTCAGAGGCGATGAAGGGCGTGCTAATCTGCGATAAGCGTCGGTAAGGTGATATGAACCGCAACAACCGACGATACCCGAATGGGGAAACCCAGTGTGATACGTCACACTATCATGTCATGAATACATAGTGGCATGAGGCGAACCGGGGGAACTGAAACATCTAAGTACCCCGAGGAAAAGAAATCAACCGAGATTCCCCCAGTAGCGGCGAGCGAACGGGGAACAGCCCAGAACCTGAATCAGCTTGTGCATTAGTGGAAGCGTCTGGAAAGTCGCAGGGTACAGGGTGATACTCCCGTACACAAAAATGCACCTGCTGTGAGTTCGATGAGTAGGGCGGGACACGTGACATCCTGTCTGAATATGGGGGGACCATCCTCCAAGGCTAAATACTCCTGACTGACCGATAGTGAACCAGTACCGTGAGGGAAAGGCGAAAAGAACCCCGGCGAGGGGAGTGAAACAGAACCTGAAACCGTGTACGTACAAGCAGTGGGAGCACCTTCATGGTGTGACTGCGTACCTTTTGTATAATGGGTCAGCGACTTATATTCTGTAGCAAGGTTAACCGTATAGGGGAGCCGCAGGGAAACCGAGTCTTAACTGGGCGTTAAGTTGCAGGGTATAGACCCGAAACCCGGTGATCTAGCCATGGGCAGGTTGAAGGTTGGGTAACACTAACTGGAGGACCGAACCGACTAATGTTGAAAAATTAGCGGATGACTTGTGGCTGGGGGTGAAAGGCCAATCAAACCGGGAGATAGCTGGTTCTCCCCGAAAGCTATTTAGGTAGCGCCTCGTGAACTCATCTTCGGGGGTAGAGCACTGTTTCGGCTAGGGGGCCATCCCGGCTTACCAACCCGATGCAAACTGCGAATACCGAAGAATGTTATCACGGGAGACACACGGCGGGTGCTAACGTCCGTCGTGAAGAGGGAAACAACCCAGACCGCCAGCTAAGGTCCCAAAGTCATGGTTAAGTGGGAAACGATGTGGGAAGGCACAGACAGCCAGGATGTTGGCTTAGAAGCAGCCATCATTTAAAGAAAGCGTAATAGCTCACTGGTCGAGTCGGCCTGCGCGGAAGATGTAACGGGGCTAAACCATGCACCGAAGCTGCGGCAGCGATACGCAAGTATTGTTGGGTAGGGGAGCGTTCTGTAAGCCGTTGAAGGTGTGCTGTGAGGCATGCTGGAGGTATCAGAAGTGCGAATGCTGACATAAGTAACGATAAAGCGGGTGAAAAGCCCGCTCGCCGGAAGACCAAGGGTTCCTGTCCAACGTTAATCGGGGCAGGGTGAGTCGACCCCTAAGGCGAGGCCGAAAGGCGTAGTCGATGGGAAACGGGTTAATATTCCCGTACTCGGTGTTACTGCGAAGGGGGGACGGAGAAGGCTATGTTAGCCGGGCGACGGTTGTCCCGGTTTAAGCGTGTAGGCTTGAGTTCCAGGCAAATCCGGAACTCTTTAAGGCTGAGGCGTGACGACGAGGCACTACGGTGCTGAAGTAACAAATGCCCTGCTTCCAGGAAAAGCCTCTAAGCATCAGGTAACATCGAATCGTACCCCAAACCGACACAGGTGGTCAGGTAGAGAATACCAAGGCGCTTGAGAGAACTCGGGTGAAGGAACTAGGCAAAATGGTGCCGTAACTTCGGGAGAAGGCACGCTGTCGGTAGGTGAAACCCCTCGCGGGTGGAGCTGAAGGCAGTCGAAGATACCAGCTGGCTGCAACTGTTTATTAAAAACACAGCACTGTGCAAACACGAAAGTGGACGTATACGGTGTGACGCCTGCCCGGTGCCGGAAGGTTAATTGATGGGGTTATCCGCAAGGAGAAGCTCTTGATCGAAGCCCCGGTAAACGGCGGCCGTAACTATAACGGTCCTAAGGTAGCGAAATTCCTTGTCGGGTAAGTTCCGACCTGCACGAATGGCGTAATGATGGCCAGGCTGTCTCCACCCGAGACTCAGTGAAATTGAACTCGCTGTGAAGATGCAGTGTACCCGCGGCAAGACGGAAAGACCCCGTGAACCTTTACTACAGCTTGACACTGAACATTGAGCCTTGATGTGTAGGATAGGTGGGAGGCTTTGAAGCGTGGACGCCAGTCTGCGTGGAGCCAACCTTGAAATACCACCCTTTAACGTTTGATGTTCTAACCTGGCGCCGTGATCCGGCGTGGGGACAGTGTCTGGTGGGTAGTTTGACTGGGGCGGTCTCCTCCTAAAGAGTAACGGAGGAGCACGAAGGTTAGCTAATCACGGTCGGACATCGTGAGGTTAGTGCAATGGCATAAGCTAGCTTGACTGCGAGAGTGACGGCTCGAGCAGGTGCGAAAGCAGGTCATAGTGATCCGGTGGTTCTGAATGGAAGGGCCATCGCTCAACGGATAAAAGGTACTCCGGGGATAACAGGCTGATACCGCCCAAGAGTTCATATCGACGGCGGTGTTTGGCACCTCGATGTCGGCTCATCACATCCTGGGGCTGAAGTAGGTCCCAAGGGTACGGCTGTTCGCCGTTTAAAGTGGTACGCGAGCTGGGTTTAGAACGTCGTGAGACAGTTCGGTCCCTATCTGCCGTGGGCGCTGGAGAATTGAGAGGGGTTGCTCCTAGTACGAGAGGACCGGAGTGAACGCACCACTGGTGTTCGGGTTGTCATGCCAATGGCATTGCCCGGTAGCTAAGTGCGGAAAAGATAAGCGCTGAAAGCATCTAAGCGCGAAACTTGCCTCGAGATGAATTCTCCCTGACTCCTTGAGAGTCCTGAAGGGACGTTGAAGACTACGACGTTGATAGGCCGGGTGTGTAAGCGCAGCGATGCGTTGAGCTAACCGGTACTAATGACCCGTGAGGCTTAACCTTACAACGCCAGAAGCGTTCTGGTGTGCGTTATGAGAGACGCAAAAGAGATTTTCAGCCTGTGACCGGATAACAATTTAGCGGGAACGAAAGATTTTGTGCTGAAGCAAGGCGGCAAGCGAAGGAAAGGAGGGAGCATACTGAAGTATGTGACTGACTTTACGAGCGCGGCCAACGCAGCAGCAGTGCAAAATATTCGTTTCGTGCACCAAGATTTGCCTGGCGGCTTTAGCGCGGTGGTCCCACCTGACCCCATGCCGAACTCAGAAGTGAAACGCCGTAGCGCCGATGGTAGTGTGGGGCCTCCCCATGCGAGAGTAGGGAACTGCCAGGCATCAATTTAAGACCCGTTTTCGGGTCGTGACCTTACCCCTGACAAGGTAAGGGCGAAACACCTGAAGTCAGACGCCGTTCTGAATTCAGTACAGAATCGGTGGAGCGGTAGTTCAGTTGGTTAGAATACCTGCCTGTCACGCAGGGGGTCGCGGGTTCGAGCCCCGTCCGTTCCGCCACCCTTTTAGGGGCGTAGTTCAATTGGTAGAGCACCGGTCTCCAAAACCGGGTGTTGGGAGTTCGAGTCTCTCCGCCCCTGCCAAATAAAAACAATCCTTTGCTTCGGCAAAGGATTTTTTTTGTCTAAAATTCCTGCCCTGTCCGTTATTCACCCAATTTCCCCATAAAAAAAGGCCAGCAAACTGACCCTTTTGTGCGTTTTAACAACGATTTATGCTTTAATATTCACCGGGAATTTTATCAGCTGGCGAATATAGGCCTGCTGATCGCTGTTTTCTAACCACACCGCATACAGCGGTCGGGAGACAACAGCCGTGTCCGGGATCACCACTAAATCGCTGTACTCTTTACCCCATACCTCAGGTAAAAATGCGCAGGCTCCGGTAGTGTGCAGCAGTTGACGGGTTAAATGTGCAGAAGTTGTCGTCAGCACAGGCACGTCGTCTGCCCCTGCCAGATAGCTTTCATGCTGATGGAAATCAGCACCCCACTCCAGCTTAATATAGTCATATTTCTCTTTTTTCTCCGATTTTCGCGACCGGAACAAAGTCAGAGAAATATGGCCAATCTGCTGGCTGGTCAGCTCGTCCATTTTCGGTGCTTCAGTAGTAATTAACAGGTCCAGCTGCCGCTCGTGCAGTTGCTTGACCAGTAAATGGCGCTGAGCGACTCGTGCCTCTAAATGCAGGCTCTCACGGTTCTCATACAGGGTTTGTAGCCACGGCGTCAGGTAGGCTTCCCACATGGAAGCACTTGCCCCTATCGACAGCTCGTGATGCTGCTGTGTATGCGCCACCTCTTTCTTGGCCATCAGCCAGGTGCTCATCAGGCTTTCTGCATAGGGGAGGAGTCGCTCGCCTGCAGACGTCAGCCTGATGTTATTGCGGTGGCGGGTAAACAGGTTTACACCCAGCTGGTTTTCAAGCTGTCTGATGCGAAAACTTACAGCAGATTGCGTGAGATAGAGTGCTTCAGCGGCACGTCCAAAGTGGCGAGTTCTGCTCACTTCAAGAAAGGTCTTCAGTAATTCCGTATCCACATCCATCTCCTAAAAAACATTTGTCGTTATGATTTAAATGTTTTGTTTTACACTCTGTCAAGCCTATCTAATACTCCGCGCCATAAATAGCACGGCCATAAAAGAGTTAGGAGCGTGTAAAATGGCGGAAAGCTTCGCAACAACGAATCGTTTTTTTGATAACAAACATTACCCTCGCGGGTTCTCCCGTCACGGCGATTTCACCATCAAAGAAGCCCAACTTCTTGAGCGTTATGGTTACGCTTTTAACGAGTTGGACCTGGCAAAGCGTGAGCCAACGACGGAAGAAGAGCGTCTGTTTATTGAGGTGTGCCGTGGTGTGCGTGAGCCGCACACTGAGGCAGAGAAAGTCTGGTCAAAGTATATGACTCGAATCAAACGTCCTAAACGTTTCCACACCCTTTCAGGCGGCAAGCCGCAGATGGAAGGTGTTGAAGACTATACAGATAGTGACGATTAAGAGAAAAGGGGCTTCGGCCCCTTTTTCGTTGCCATCATTCCAGGTTATTTTGCAGGTATATCATTAAACGATCGATCCCACGGTAGCTTACAGCTTCAGTCAGATGTTCCCGGTTAATCTCCTGCTCGCCTGCCAGATCGGCAATAGTCCGCGCCACTTTCAGTATGCGCTGCCACGCCCGCACCGACAGCCCCAAATGATTCAGCACCTGTTCCAGCCATTCGGCATCCTCTCGGGTAAGTGTACAGTAATGCTGGATTTCTGGGTTATTCATTAGGGCATTCACTTTACCGCAGCGTGCGTACTGACAATTGCGTGCGGCCAGCACGCGCTCTCTTACCTGCTGGCTTGACTCACTGTCAGTACGTTGATGACTCAATGTTCCCGGAGGCAGAAGGGGCACCTCCAGCGATAAATCAAAGCGGTCAAGGAAAGGGCCAGACAGGCGACTGAGATAGCGCAGCGTCTGCTGTGGAGAGCAGCGGTTGTGCGAACCAAGATAGTGTCCGGTCGGGCTTGGGTTCATGGCGGCTATCAATTGAAAACGTGCCGGATAGGTAATCTTTGCTTTGGCCCGGGAGATACTGATCTCCCCTGACTCCAGCGGCTCACGTAATGCATCCAGCGCGCGCCGCTCAAATTCCGGTAGCTCATCCAGAAACAGCACGCCGTTATGCGCCAGCGAGATCTCCCCGGGCTTCGGCAAAGAGCCACCGCCCACTAACGCATACAGCGAAGCGCTGTGATGAGGGGAGCGGAAAGGCCTCTGGCGCCACTGACGGCGTAGATCGCCGCTATTCACGAGACTAGCTACACTTGCACTCTCAAGGGCCTCACGATCGCTTAGAGGCGGCATCAGACCACTAAGCCGCGATGCCAGCATTGTTTTTCCCGTCCCCGGCGGTCCAATCAGCAGCAGATTATGGCCGCCAGACGCTGTGACCTCCAGCGCTCGCTTGGCCTGCTCCTGGCCAATAATTTCATTCAGGTCGCGCGTTTCGGCTGGGGAGGGTTGATGCTCGCAGCGGGCGTGCTCCAACTTACCTTTATCGTGCAAAAAAGCACATACCTCCAGCAGGTGAGTCGCAATCAGGCTCTCGCCATGCTGGATCAGGCCGACATCATTTTCATTATAGGCCGAGAGGATCAGCTGTCGCCGGGCATCCAGCGCGGCCACTGCGGCGGGAATCGCACCCTGTATGCCGCGTAGCGCGCCTGTCAGGGCCAGTTCGCCGAGGAACTCATAGCGGGTGAGCTTTTCCGCAGGGATCTGCTCAGAAGCGGCGAGAATAGCGATAGCGATGGGAAGATCGTAACGCCCCCCCTCTTTTGGCAGGTCAGCAGGCGCCAGATTGACGGTGATACGCTTAGCCGGGAAGGTGAACCCGCTATTAAGGATTGCGCTGCGTACCCGATCGCGCGCTTCCTTGACGGTGGTTTCTGGCAGCCCGACCAGCGACAGCGCAGGCAACCCATTGCTGATGTGGACTTCTACAGTGACCAGCGGCGCCTGAATGCCGATTGCAGCGCGGGTGTAGGCAACAGATAACGACATAAACTCTCCTTGTTGCGGCTATTTTGCGCCCCCGGCTTTTTTGCGGCGACGGGCAAAGACGGAATTTGCGCGCCGCGCCGTAAAGTTTTTGCCCGGCTCGACTGCCAGAAACATTGCCTTGCGATCGGACTCGACTATTTTCTCAGCAGCGAGATGGAGCCATCGCGCCCGGTGATTAATGAAAAACATTCAGCTTTTGCTTATTGACTGAAAAACCATAATTTTTTCTGAATCTGTGGCTGCCCGCATAAAATTAAATGATGAAAAAAGTTGAATCAGAATCGAAAACTGTGATAACTCTGTAGGCATTACTTCGAACAAGCGAATTTTAAGTATCCAAATGAAAGCCCTTCTACGAGTCGTCAGCCTAGTCATTATCAACGTCGTCGTGATTATTATCACGCCGTGCGGGGCTACGCTCGGAGAAAGAAAGGCTTAAAAATCAAGCCTGATTTCGAAAGAACCCCCGCACCGAAAGGTCCGGGGGTTTTTTTTTGCAGGGCATTAACGAGAGAGGAACAGAAGATGAACAGTAGAATAATATGCTGTTGTTCCAAGCAGAGGGCGGGGAAATAACTATGAATGGTGCTCAGTGGGTGGTTCAAGCTTTGCGTGCACAGGGTGTCGAAACAGTTTTCGGCTACCCGGGTGGTGCAATCATGCCGGTCTATGACGCGCTCTATGACGGCGGTGTCGAACACCTACTGTGCCGCCACGAGCAGGGTGCGGCGATGGCGGCGATCGGATTCGCTCGCGCGACTGGCAAAGTCGGCGTCTGTATCGCCACTTCCGGACCGGGGGCCACCAACCTGATCACCGGCCTGGCTGATGCCATGCTGGACTCGGTGCCGATTGTCGCCATCACCGGGCAGGTCTCCTCCGCGGTGATGGGCACCGATGCCTTCCAGGAGATCGACGTGCTCGGCCTGTCACTGGCCTGTACCAAGCACAGTTTCCTCGTTGAATCTCTCGAAGAGTTACCGATCGTGATGGCAGAGGCCTTCGCCATCGCCAAATCGGGCCGCCCTGGCCCGGTACTGGTCGATATCCCTAAGGATATCCAGCTGGCATGCGGTGAGCTGAGCGCGCATCTGCTGCCGGTAGAGCAGGAGCTGGCACACCCGCACGCTGAATTGCAGCAGGCGCGTAACCTGCTGGCTCAGTCAAAAAAACCGATCCTGTACGTGGGTGGCGGTGTCGGGATGGCGGATGCCGTTCACGCCCTGCGCGCTTTCGCTAAAGAGACCGGTATTCCGACCGTTGCCACGCTGAAAGGTTTGGGCACGCCGGATGCTGAAGACGCCTGCTACCTCGGCATGCTGGGCATGCACGGTACTAAAGCCGCCAATATTGCCGTTCAGCAGTGTGACCTGCTGATTGCCGTAGGCGCGCGCTTTGATGATCGCGTAACCGGTAAGCTGGACACCTTCGCGCCGCATGCCAGCGTGATCCATCTGGATATCGACCCGGCTGAGCTTCACAAACTGCGCCGCGCGCACGTTGGCCTGCAGGGCGACCTGAATAAGCTGCTGCCAGACCTGTATCAGCCGGTTGAGATTCAGGCGTGGCGTGAAGAAGTGAAGGCGCTGAAAGCCGAAAGCGGCTGGCGCTACGACCATCCGGGCGAGGCGATTTTTGCTCCGCTGTTCTTGAAACAGTTGTCAGACCGTAAACCGCAAAGTGCAGTAGTGACCACCGATGTGGGTCAGCACCAGATGTGGGCCGCGCAGCATATGAGATTTAACCGCCCGGAAAACTTCATCACCTCCAGCGGTCTGGGCACCATGGGCTTTGGTCTGCCAGCCGCAGTGGGTGCACAGGTTGCCCGCCCGGACGACACCGTTATCTGCGTCTCCGGCGACGGTTCCTTCATGATGAACGTGCAGGAGCTTGGCACCATTAAGCGTAAACAGCTGCCGGTTAAAATTGTGCTGCTTGATAACCAGCGCCTTGGCATGGTTCGCCAGTGGCAGCAGCTGTTCTTCGCCGAGCGTTACAGCGAAACCAATCTGTCCGATAACCCGGACTTCCTGATGCTGGCCCGCGCTTTTGATATCCCGGGCCAGCGCATTACCCGTAAAGACCAGGTCGACGCCGCATTAGACGCTTTGCTGCACAGTGAAGGGCCATACATGCTCCACGTCGCCATCGATGAGCTTGAGAACGTCTGGCCTCTGGTACCGCCTGGTGCCAGCAACGAACAAATGATGGAGAAAACCTCATGATGCAGCATCAATTGTCTATCGAAGCGCGCTTTCGCCCGGAAATACTGGAGCGCATTTTGCGCGTCGTGCGTCACCGCGGCTTTCAGGTCTGCGCGATGAACATGGCGTCGTTGGTCAACAGTGACAATATTAATATTGAGATGACCGTTGCCAGCCAGCGCTCTGTCGATTTACTGTCAACGCAGTTGAGTAAACTGATGGACGTTGCATGCGTTCAGACCCAACAATTAACAACACAACAAATCCGCGCATAAGCGCGCAAGGAAACAAGAATGACGAAGAAAGCAGACTTTATCTGGTTCAATGGCGAGATGGTTAAATGGGAAGACGCTAAGGTCAGCGTCATGTCCCACGCACTGCACTACGGCACCTCTGTGTTTGAAGGCGTCCGCTGCTATGACTCTCACAAAGGACCAGTAGTCTTCCGCCATCGTGAACATATGCAGCGCCTGCGTGATTCTGCAAAGATCTATCGTTTCCCTGTCAGCCTGAGCGTTGATGAGTTGATGGAAGCCTGCCGCGCTACCCTGCGTAAAAACAACCTGAAAAGCGCCTATATTCGTCCGCTGGTATTTGTTGGTGACGTGGGCCTGGGCGTTAACCCGCCGGACGGTTATGAAACTGATGTGATCATCGCTGCATTCCCATGGGGCGCCTACCTCGGTGCCGAAGCGCTGGAGCAGGGGATCGATGCGATGGTCTCTTCCTGGAACCGCGTGGCGCCAAACACCCTGCCGACGGCGGCCAAAGCCGGTGGTAACTATCTCTCCTCTCTGCTGGTGGGTAGCGAAGCGCGCCGCCACGGCTACCAGGAAGGGATCGCGCTGGACACCCAGGGCTATATCTCAGAAGGTGCCGGTGAGAACCTGTTTGAAGTGAAAGACGGCATTCTGTTCACTCCGCCATTCACCTCTTCTGCGCTGCCGGGTATTACGCGTGACGCCATCATCAAACTGGCGCAGGATATGGGAATCGAAGTGCGTGAGCAGGTGCTGTCACGTGAATCGCTGTATCTGGCTGACGAAGTGTTTATGTCCGGTACTGCCGCGGAGATCACTCCGGTGCGTAGCGTTGACGGTATCCAGGTTGGCGCGGGTAAACGCGGCCCGGTCACCGAGCGCATCCAGTCTGCCTTCTTCGGCCTGTTCACCGGCGAAACGGAAGACAAATGGGGCTGGTTGGATCCGGTTAACCCATAACAATAATGTTTTTTTCGCAGGCGTCAGTTGACGCCTGCGCACTATCTGATTTCTGGAGTATAGAGCATGCCTAAGTACCGTTCCGCCACCACCACCCACGGGCGCAATATGGCCGGTGCCCGTGCCCTCTGGCGCGCCACAGGAATGACCGATGATGATTTCGGTAAGCCGATCATCGCCGTGGTTAACTCCTTTACGCAATTTGTACCGGGCCACGTTCACCTGCGCGACCTGGGTAAGCTGGTTGCTGAGGAAATTGAAGCCTCAGGCGGCGTGGCGAAAGAGTTCAACACCATCGCAGTGGATGATGGTATCGCCATGGGCCACGGCGGAATGCTCTATTCTCTGCCATCCCGTGAGCTGATCGCCGACTCCGTGGAGTACATGGTAAACGCCCACTGTGCCGATGCCATGGTGTGTATCTCTAACTGTGACAAAATCACCCCGGGCATGCTGATGGCGTCACTCCGCCTGAACATTCCGGTGATCTTCGTTTCCGGCGGCCCGATGGAAGCCGGTAAAACCAAACTGTCTGATAAAATCATCAAGCTCGACCTCGTCGATGCCATGATCCAGGGTGCGAACCCGAACGTCAGCGATGCAGAGAGCGATCAGATTGAGCGTTCGGCCTGCCCGACCTGTGGCTCCTGTTCAGGGATGTTTACCGCGAACTCAATGAACTGCCTGACCGAAGCGCTGGGTCTGTCGCAGCCGGGTAACGGCTCGCTGCTGGCGACGCACGCTGACCGTAAAGAGCTGTTCCTCAATGCTGGCCGCCGCATCGTCGAGCTGACCAAACGTTACTACGAGCAGGATGACGAAACGGCGCTGCCGCGCAGCATCGCCAGCAGAGCCGCATTTGAAAACGCCATCACCCTGGATATCGCCATGGGCGGTTCCACTAACACCGTTCTGCACCTGCTGGCTGCCGCGCAGGAAGGCGAAATCGACTTCGATATCTCCGACATCGACCGCTTGTCGCGCCTGGTTCCGCACCTGTGCAAAGTGGCGCCAAGCACGCAGAAATACCATATGGAAGACGTTCACCGTGCCGGTGGGGTACTCGGTATCCTCGGCGAGCTGGACCGCGCCGGACTGCTGGACAACAGCGTGCGCAACATCCTCGGCCTGAGCCTGCGTGAAACGCTGGATCGGTACGACATCATGCTGACCAAAGATGAAGCGGTGAAGAAAATGTTCCGCGCTGGCCCGGCGGGCATTCGTACCACTCAGGCATTCTCACAGGATACCCGTTGGGACACGCTGGATGACGACCGTCAGGAAGGCTGCATTCGTTCACGCGAATTCGCCTTCAGTCAGGACGGCGGCCTGGCGGTGCTGTACGGCAACATCGCTGAAAACGGCTGTATCGTTAAAACCGCGGGCGTCGATGAAGGCAGCCTGGTGTTTAGCGGCCCGGCGAAAGTCTATGAAAGTCAGGATGATGCGGTTGCTGCGATCCTCGGCGGTAAAGTGGTGGCTGGTGACGTTGTCGTTATCCGCTACGAAGGGCCAAAAGGCGGCCCGGGTATGCAGGAAATGCTCTATCCGACCACCTATCTGAAATCAATGGGCCTTGGTAAAGCCTGTGCGCTGATCACCGATGGTCGTTTCTCCGGTGGGACTTCCGGTCTGTCAATCGGCCATGCTTCGCCGGAAGCGGCGAGCGGCGGCACCATCGCGCTGGTCAAAGATGGCGACATCATCAACATCGATATTCCACAGCGTGGTATCCAGCTGGCCGTGCCGGACAATGAACTGGCCGCCCGTCGTCTGGAAGAAGAAGCACGTGGGGATGAAGCCTATACGCCACACGGTCGTGAGCGTCAGGTTTCCTTTGCTCTGCGTGCTTATGCCACCCTGGCAACCAGCGCCGACAAAGGTGCCGTCCGCGATAAGAGTAAGCTGGGAGGCTAACAAACATGGCTGAGTCGCAACCGCTATCCGACCAACCGAGTGGCGCAGAGTATCTGCGTGCGGTGCTGCGTGCGCCGGTGTACGAGGCGGCCCAGGTCACCCCGTTGCAAAAGATGGAGAAGATCTCTGCCCGCCTCGGCAATACCATCCTGGTAAAGCGCGAAGATCGCCAGCCGGTACACAGCTTTAAGCTGCGTGGCGCCTACGCGATGATTGCCGGGCTGAGCGCAGAGCAGCGCGCGCGCGGCGTGGTTACCGCTTCGGCGGGCAATCATGCCCAGGGCGTAGCGTTATCGGCCAGCAAGTTAGGAATTAAATCCCTGATTGTGATGCCGGTCGCCACTGCAGATATCAAGGTTGATGCAGTGCGGGCGTTTGGCGGTGAGGCTTTCCTGTTTGGCGCCAACTTTGATGAAGCGAAAGCGAAAGCCATCGAGCTGTCCGAGCAGCAGGGTTACACCTTTGTGCCGCCCTTCGATCATCCGATGGTGATTGCCGGGCAGGGCACACTGGCGATGGAGCTGCTGCAGCAAGATGCGCATCTTGACCGCGTGTTCGTACCGGTTGGCGGCGGCGGTCTGGCCGCAGGCGTGGCGGTGTTGATCAAACAGCTGATGCCGCAAATCAAAGTGATTGCGGTCGAGGCGGCGGACTCAGCCTGCCTGAAGGCGGCGCTGGATGCCGGGCATCCGGTCGATCTACCACGCGTCGGGCTGTTTGCCGAAGGCGTGGCGGTGAAGCGCATCGGCAGCGAGACCTTCCGGCTGTGCCAGGAGTATCTTGACGACATCATCACCGTCGACAGCGATGCCATTTGCGCGGCGATGAAGGATCTGTTCGATGATGTGCGTGCGGTGGCGGAGCCTTCCGGCGCGCTGGCGCTGGCGGGGATGAAGAAGTATATCCAGCAGCATCAGATCCAGGGTGAACGGCTGGCGCACGTGCTGTCCGGTGCTAACGTCAACTTCCACGGCCTGCGCTACGTTTCCGAGCGTTGTGAACTGGGCGAGCAGCGTGAAGCGCTACTGGCCGTAACAATTCCCGAGCAGCAGGGCAGCTTCCTGCGCTTCTGCCAGCTGCTGGGCGGGCGTTCGGTGACCGAGTTCAACTATCGCTATGCCAACGCTGACGAGGCCTGCATCTTTGTTGGCGTACGCCTGACGCGCGGCATGGAGGAGCGCCACGAGATCCTGCAGCTGCTGTCAGAAGGCGGTTATCAAGTCGTGGATCTCTCCGATGACGAAATGGCGAAGCTTCACGTGCGCTATATGGTCGGCGGGCGACCGTCGAAACCGCTGCGCGAGCGGCTGTTCAGCTTTGAATTCCCGGAGGCGCCCGGTGCGCTGCTGCGCTTCCTGCAGACGCTGGGCACCCACTGGAATATCTCATTGTTTCACTACCGCAGCCACGGTACTGACTACGGTCGCGTTCTGGCGGCGTTTGAGCTGAGCGACAGCGAGCCGCAGTTTGAAGAGCACCTGGCGGCGCTGGGTTATGATTTCCACGATGAAACCAATAATCCGGCCTTCCGCTTCTTCCTGGCGGGCTAAAGCAGTTTCCAGAAAGCATCAATAAGCGGCTCAGTGAGCCGCTTTTTTTGTACGCATACGCCGAGTTCAAACGGTGCCACCATCTCGACATCTTCCAGCTCCAGAATACGGTTACGGATTGGCTCCGGACTGTTCTCCAGCACCACATCCGGCAGCAGTGCGATGCCGCACCCCAGCGCCACCATCGAGACAATCGCCTCATGTCCGGAAACCGTAGCGTAAATCAGTGGGTTCGCGATATGGCGATGGCGGAACCATAAATCAATGCGCCGCCGCGACGGCCCCTGCGCGGGCAGAATAAATGGGATTTGCGCCCAGTCGGGATGTGGCTGCGTTGCCTGGCTACGCACCGGGCACGGCAGCGCGGGGGCGATCAGCACCAGCGGGATCAGCCCGAGTGGCATAAAACCAATGCTGCCGGGCAGCGTTTCTGGCCGCCCGGCGATGGCAATATCGGCCTCATTGGTCTGGACTTTCTCCACCGCGTCGGCGGCGTCCCCGGTGGTCAGTTTGATTTCTACCAGCGGATGCTCGGCGCGGAAGCGATCAAGGATGGGCGGCAGATGGCTGTAAGCGGCGGTCACCGAGCAGAACAGACGCAGTTCACCACTCAGTGACGGGCCATTCTGCCCGATGGCGTGGCGCATCTGCTGATACTGCAACAGCGTTTGCTGAGCGAACTGGCGCAGGCGCTCACCGGCATCGGTCAGGGTTACCGTGCGGTTATCGCGTAAAAACAGTGTCTGCCCGAGGTCCTCCTCCAGCCGCTGGATCTGCCGTGACAGCGTAGAGGGGCTGACGTGCATCGCCCTTGCGCTGCGGCCAAAATGGCGGCTATCGGCGAGATGGAGAAACAATTTCAGGTCACGCAGATCCATACAGTTTGGGCCTCAAAGCTATGTTGCAAAAAGTGCAACGTCACGTTGTTAATATATCAATTTCAGCAATGCATTTCCTGTCATATGATAGGGTTTATACAGGGTCGGAAAGAGAGACCCGATAACAGACAAACGCATCACAACCTCATACGGAGTACCCATGGCTAACTATTTCAACACTTTGAACCTGCGCAACCAGCTGGCGCAATTAGGTAAATGCCGCTTTATGGCGCGTGAAGAATTTGCTGATGAAGCGAGCTACCTGAAAGGTAAAAAAGTCGTCATCGTTGGCTGTGGTGCTCAGGGCCTGAACCAGGGCCTGAACATGCGTGATTCTGGCCTCGACATTGCTTACGCTCTGCGTGCAGAAGCGATTGCCGAGAAGCGTGCTTCATGGCGTAAAGCGACCGAAAATGGCTTCAAAGTGGGCACTTACGAAGATCTGATCCCACAGGCCGACCTGGTGGTTAACCTGACGCCAGACAAGCAGCACTCCGCTGTGGTACAGGCGGTGCAGCCGTTGATGAAAGAGGGCGCAGCGCTGGGTTACTCACACGGTTTCAACATCGTTGAAGTGGGCGAGCAGGTTCGTAAAGACATCACCGTGGTGATGGTTGCGCCGAAATGCCCGGGTACTGAAGTACGTGAAGAGTACAAACGTGGTTTCGGCGTACCAACGCTCATCGCGGTTCACCCGGAAAACGATCCAAAAGGCGAAGGCATGGCGATTGCTAAAGCCTGGGCAGCAGCAACCGGCGGTCACCGCGCGGGCGTGCTGGAGTCCTCCTTCGTTGCTGAAGTGAAGTCCGATCTGATGGGTGAGCAGACCATCCTGTGCGGTATGCTGCAGGCGGGTTCGCTGCTGTGCTTCGACAAGCTGGTGGCTGAAGGTACGGATGCAGCCTACGCAGAAAAACTGATTCAGTTCGGCTGGGAAACCATTACCGAAGCCCTGAAGCAGGGTGGCATTACGCTGATGATGGACCGCCTGTCTAACCCGGCTAAACTGCGTGCTTACGCACTGTCCGAGCAGCTGAAAACCATCATGGCCCCGCTGTTCCAGAAGCACATGGACGATATCATCTCCGGTGAGTTCTCCTCCGGGATGATGGCTGACTGGGCAAACGATGACAAAAAATTGCTTGGCTGGCGTGAAGAGACCGGTAAAACCGCGTTCGAAAACGCTGCACAGTTCGAAGGTAAAATTGCCGAGCAGGACTACTTCGACCAGGGCGTTGTGATGATCGCCATGGTGAAAGCGGGCGTTGAGCTGGCATTCGAAACCATGGTTGCTGCCGGTATCATCGAAGAGTCTGCTTACTACGAATCACTGCACGAGCTGCCGCTGATTGCTAACACTATCGCCCGTAAGCGCCTGTACGAAATGAACGTGGTTATCTCTGATACTGCGGAATACGGTAACTACCTGTTCTCTTACGCGGCAGTACCGCTGCTGAAAGAGTTCATGACCACGCTGCAGGCAGGCGATCTGGGCAAAGCCGTCAACACGGCGACCACCGTAGATAACGCTCAGCTGCGTGACGTGAACGAAGCGATTCGTCATCACGAAATCGAAGCGGTTGGCCGTAAGCTGCGTGGCTACATGACCGATATGAAACGTATCGCCGTAGCGGGTTAATTCTGCGTAAATCGATGTAGGGGCGGATCGCTGATCCGCCCGAAAAAAGCGCCGTCTGGCGCTTTTTTTTAATTGCGGTACAACACTTTAATGATGTGGTAACCGAACTGGGTGTGCAGCGGGCCCTGTGGCTCGACCAGCGGGCAGGAGAACACCACTTTATCGAATGCCGGCACCATTGCGCCCTGTTTGAACTCACCGAGGTGGCCGCCTTTCTTACCTGACGGACAGGTAGAGTGCTTCTTCGCCAGCTTCTCAAAATCTGCGCCGTCAGCCAGCTGTGCTAACAGGTCCTGAGCCAGTTTCTCTTCTTTTACCAGAATGTGCAGTGCTGCTGCCATTTTTGCCATGATTGTTACCTTGAGTAAGAGTTATTTCGCGGGCAATACCCGTCATACTTCAAGCTGCCTGTGCGTTAGCTGCCCTCGTTCACCCGAATCACTGACTTCAGTCAGCTCATCGGGATTAGTGAGCCTCATCCCTGAGGCTCAGCCCCCGGCCAGCGCGAGCGCTGCTCAAATCGGTTTCCGACCGATTTGTCACTCTTTTGCTGCCTTCATGCAACTCGAATTATTTTGGGTATATACTACCACGCTGTTTTCTCCTCCCTCGCAATTTCATTGAGTGATTTATCTATGCGTCTTAATCCTGGTCAGCAACACGCCGTCGAATTTGTTACCGGACCCTGTCTGGTACTGGCTGGTGCCGGTTCGGGAAAAACACGCGTCATTACCAATAAAATTGCCCACTTGATCCGCGAATGCGGCTATCAGGCGCGCCATATCGCCGCGGTGACCTTTACCAACAAGGCATCGCGTGAGATGAAAGAGCGCGTGGCGCAGACGCTGGGGCGCAAAGAAGCGCGCGGGTTGATGATCTCCACCTTCCATACGCTGGGGCTGGAAATTATTAAGCGCGAATACGCCGCGCTGGGGATGAAATCGAACTTCTCTCTGTTTGACGACCAGGATCAGCTGGCGCTGTTAAAAGACCTGACCGAGGAGTGGCTGGAAAACGATAAAACCCTGCTGCAGCAGCTGATATCAACGATCTCCAACTGGAAGAACGATCTGATGGATCCGCCGCGTGCGGCTGCGGGGGCGTTATCGGAGCGCGATAAGCTGTTCGCGCACTGCTACGCGCTGTATGACCGCCATCTGAAGTCCTGCAACGTGCTGGATTTCGACGATCTGATCCTGCTGCCGACCCTGCTGTTCCAGCGCAATCTGGAAGTGCGCGAACGCTGGCAGCAGAAAATCCGCTACCTGCTGGTGGATGAATATCAGGATACCAACACCAGCCAGTATGAGCTGGTAAAGCTGCTGGTGGGTAGCCGTGCGCGCTTTACCGTGGTGGGGGATGACGATCAGTCGATCTACTCCTGGCGCGGTGCGCGGCCGCAGAACCTGGTGCTGCTTCAGGAAGATTTCCCGGCGCTGCAGGTGATCAAGCTGGAGCAGAACTACCGCTCTTCGGAACGCATTCTGAAAGCGGCGAATATCCTGATCGCCAATAACCCGCACGTGTTTGAAAAGCGTCTGTTCTCCGAGCTGGGCTACGGCGCGGAGCTGAAGGTGGTGACGGCCAACAACGAAGATCACGAAGCGGAACGCGTTACCGGCGAGCTGATTGCCCATCACTTTATCAATAAGACCGCTTATAAAGACTACGCCATTCTGTATCGCGGCAACCATCAGTCGCGGGTGTTTGAAAAAATGCTGATGCAGAACCGCATTCCCTACCGTATCTCCGGCGGCACCTCATTCTTCTCGCGTCCGGAAATTAAGGATCTGCTGGCCTACCTGCGCGTACTGACCAACGCCGACGACGACAGCGCCTTTATGCGCATTGTGAATACGCCACGGCGTGAAATCGGTTCGGCTACGCTACAAAAACTGGGCGAGTGGGCGATGCAGCGCAATAAAAGCCTGTTCAGCGCCAGCTTTGATATGGGGCTCGGCCAGACTCTGACCGGGCGCGGTCTGGAATCTCTGCAGCGCTTTACCCACTGGCTGCGGGAGGTAGCGCAGCTGGCGGAGCGCGAGCCGGTGGCTGCGGTACGCGATCTGATCCGCGGTATCGATTACGAGAGCTGGCTGTTTGAAACTTCCGGCAGCCCGAAAGCGGCTGAAATGCGCATGAAAAACGTCAATACCCTGTTCCAGTGGATGACGGAAATGCTGGAGGGCAGCGATATCGACGAACCCATGACGCTGACCCAGGTCGTTACGCGCTTTACGCTGCGCGACATGATGGAGCGCGGTGAAAGTGATGAAGAGTCAGATCAGGTTCAGTTAATGACGCTGCACGCCTCGAAAGGTCTGGAGTTCCCCTACGTGTTCCTGGTGGGCATGGAGGAGGGATTACTGCCGCATCAGAGCAGCATTGACGAAAATAACGTTGAAGAGGAGCGTCGTCTGGCTTACGTGGGTATCACGCGTGCGCAGAAGGAGCTGACGTTTACTCTGTGCCGCGAGCGCCGTCAGTATGGTGAATCAATCCGTCCGGAGCCAAGCCGCTTCCTGCTGGAGCTACCGCAGGATGATCTGAAATGGGAGTCGGAGCGGAAAGTCGTCAGCGCAGAAGAGCGCATGCAAACCGGCCAGAGTCGTGTGGCCGGGTTGCGGGCGATGCTGGATAAAGCGAAGAAATAGAAGCGGATTAACGCCGCATTACCGAGCGTAGTAGATTTTAATTAATGACTAATGACCAGTGCACATAGCTCTGCCAGTGTGCTTCCTGCTCCAGCAGCTCAGCGCGCAGAGGATGGGCATCCAGCCAGCCCTGCGGCAGCGTCAGCGTCAGGTTGTCCTCATCTGCCTGCAAACGGACCGCAGGCAGCGTGTCATCGCGGCGGCGGCTGGCAAAAATGATCGCCAGACGCAGCAGGCGGCTCAGCCGTTCAGCCACGCGCGGCGGCACGGCATTCTGCTGGCTTAACAGCGCCAGATCGATGCTGTTGACCTGATTTTGCAGCAGCGTTGCTAGCAGCTTTTTCTGCGCGGGGGTAAAGCCTGGCAGATCGAGATGGCGCACCAGATATGCGGAGTGCTGCGGAGCCTGGCGGAAATCCACGCTTAAACCAATTTCATGGATCAGGCAGGCGCTATCCAACAGTTCACGGCTGCGATCGTCCAGCTTCCAGCTCTGCCCCACCTGGCGGGCGAAGGTATCGGCTAACTGACGCACGCGGTCAGCCTGCTCGGGATCGATAGCAAAACGGCGCTGGATATTATGCAGCGTGCGGTTGCGAATATCGCGATCCACCGGCAGGTGCAGCATGCCGTAAACCAATCCTTCGCGCAGTGCGCCGCCGGCCAGCGTCATGCTGGTAATATTCAGTTCATTAAAGATGGCGATGAGAATGGATAAGCCGCTCGGGAAAACCAGCGCGCGCTCAAGGGTCAGCCCCTCAATCTCCAGCTCTTCCAGTTTGCCGCACTGGATGGCGCGCTGTTTGAGCTGCTGAAGCTTACTCAGCGTAATACGCTCATCCATGCCCTGCGCCATCATAATTTCCTGCAGCGCCTGAACGGTGCCGGAAGCCCCGACGCAAACCTGCCAGCCCTGTTCGCGCAGCGCACCGGCCACCGGCCGGATCATCGCCCGCGCGGCCTGTTCGGCCTGTTCGAAATTCTCTTTACCCAGATGACGATCGGTAAAATAGCGCTCCAGCCAGGTCACGCAGCCCATCGACAGGCTGAACAGCGTAGTGGCCTGCGAACCCTTGCCGGTGACCAGCTCGGTGCTGCCGCCGCCGATATCCACCACCAGGCGCTTATCCGAACCGCCGGTGGTATGCGCGACGCCCTGATAAATCAGGCGAGCTTCTTCCTCACCGCTGATCACATTGACCGGGCAACCCAGAATTTTCTCAGCTTTTACGAGGAATTCACCGGCGTTTGAGGCAATACGCAGGGTGGCGGTGGCGACGACGCGGATCTGCTGCGGTGGGATATCCTGCAGCTGCTCGGAGAACAGCCGCAGGCACTGCCAGCCACGCTCCATCGCCTCTTCCGAGAGATGGTGGCTGGCATCAAGCCCGGCAGCCAGGCGAACCTTACGCTTGATGCGGGCAATGGTCTGGATACTGCCAGCCACTTCACGCACCACCAACATATGAAAGCTGTTCGATCCTAAATCGATGGCAGCATAGAGTGATGATGCGCTCAGCATGGCGTTTTAACCTGAACGTTTACGGTTAGGGCTACGCGGCGCGCTGCTGCGGCGGTTGTTATTTCCCCCACGGCGCGGACCATTTCCAGAACGCGTTCGGGTTAAGCGTTTTGGCGGCGGCAGATCGCTCATCAGCGCATCGCTGTTATAGCGGCTGACGGCAATGCTATGGCCAATATAGTCTTCAATCGCCGGCAGGTTGAGAGCGTACTCTTCACAGGCCAGGCTGATTGAGTGACCGTTGGCACCGGCACGACCGGTACGGCCAATGCGGTGAACATAGTCTTCACGGTCATCAGGCAGATCGTAGTTGAAGACGTGGGTCACGGCTGGAATGTGCAGACCACGTGCCGCAACATCGGTAGCGACCAGGATATCAACATCACCTTTGGTGAAATCATCCAGAATACGCAGGCGTTTCTTCTGTGCCACATCGCCGGTCAGCAGGCCCACGCGGTGACCATCGGCAGCCAGATGGCCCCAGATATCTTCACAGCGGTGCTTGGTATTCGCGAAGATGATCGCGCGATCGGGCCACTCTTCTTCCAGCAGCGTTTGCAGTAAACGCATTTTCTCTTCGTTGGAAGGGTAGAACAGCTCTTCTTTAATGCGGTGTCCGGTTTTCTGTTCCGGTTCAACTTCAACGTATTCAGCGTTGTTCATATTCTCAAAGGCCAGTTCACGCACGCGGAAGGAGAGGGTGGCGGAGAACAGCATATTGAGGCGCTGGTTAGCGGCAGGCATGCGGCGGAACAACCAGCGAATGTCTTTAATGAAGCCGAGGTCAAACATCCGGTCAGCTTCGTCGAGTACCACCACCTGGATGGCGCCTAAATTCACATGATTCTGTTTAGCGTAATCGATTAAACGACCCGTGGTGGCGATCAGCACATCGACGCCGCTTTCGAGCACTTTCAGCTGTTTATCGTAGCCATCGCCGCCGTAAGCCAGGCCCAGTTTCAGCCCGGTAACCTGCGCCAGCGGTTCTGCATCCGCATGGATCTGCACCGCCAGTTCGCGCGTCGGTGCCAGGATCAGCGCGCGCGGTTGGTTAACCTGGCGACCTTCCGGGGCGGGGTGAGAAAGAAGATGATGGAACGTTGACGTCAGGAACGCCATCGTTTTGCCGGTACCGGTTTGCGCCTGACCTGCTACATCACGCCCGGAGAGCGTAAACGGTAATGCCAGCGCCTGAATAGGCGTGCAATTATGAAACCCTTTAGTTTCAAGGGCTTCAATCACCTGAGGGTGCAGGGCGAAGTCGGAAAACTTCTGTTCTGTTAAGTGTGTTTTGCTCATAGTGTGGTAGAATATCAGCTTACTATTGCTTTACGAAAGCATATCCGGTGAAATAAAAGCAGTGCAATAAACTCAGCCTGATGCTGCTTAATGCTACATCAAAGGTAAAGATAATCCCTTGGAGTAAACATGAGCGATAAAATTACCCACGTGACCGATGACAGCTTTGACGCCGACGTTCTGAAAGCAGAAGATTTGGTACTGGTCGACTTCTGGGCAGAATGGTGCGGTCCTTGTAAGATGATCGCCCCTATTCTCGATGAAGTGGCTGCCGAATATGAAGGCAAGCTGAAAATCGCTAAGTTGAACATTGATGAGAACCCAGCAACGGCGCCTAAGTACGGCATCCGTGGTATCCCAACCCTGCTGCTGTTCAAAAATGGCGAAGTGGCTGCGACCAAAGTCGGCGCACTCTCTAAAGGCCAGCTCAAAGAGTTCCTGAACGCGAACCTGGGCTAATCATGCCTTGCCGGCGTTTTGCGGTTTGATTTTTCATCTATCCGCTAGACGCCCGGCATTAAGCGTGCTAAGTTAAATCCACTGCACGACGAACTTACCTTGTAGTTTGCACCTTATAGAATGACTCCTTGTTGAACGCTGTATTCATCAGAATCTTACAGACATTCAGCAATCTGACGGTTAGTATCTACTGAATTTCCGGCTTCTTGTCCTCACCGTCTCCTCGTTTCAGATCTGCGTTTTCCTGCACGTGATCATCGAGCGGACTTCGGAACCAAGAGCCAATTAAACAGGCATGGATCTTTCGCCATACCATTTACGACAAACAATTCAAGTTTTACCCCGAGTTTAAGAACCCACCATTATGAATCTTACCGAATTAAAAAATACGCCGGTTTCAGACCTGATTACCCTCGGCGAAAATATGGGGCTGGAAAACCTGGCGCGCTTGCGCAAACAGGACATCATTTTCGCCATCCTCAAGCAGCATGCTAAAAGTGGCGAAGACATCTTCGGCGATGGCGTACTCGAGATATTGCAGGATGGATTTGGTTTCCTCCGCTCTGGAGACAGTTCCTACCTCGCCGGTCCCGATGATATCTACGTTTCCCCTAGTCAAATCCGCCGCTTTAACCTCCGCACTGGTGACTCCATCTCTGGCAAGATCCGTCCGCCAAAAGAGGGTGAGCGTTACTTTGCGCTGCTGAAAGTTAACGAAGTTAACTACGACAAACCGGAAAATGCCCGTAACAAAATCCTGTTTGAGAACTTAACGCCGCTGCATGCTAACTCACGTCTGCGCATGGAGCGTGGTAACGGCTCCACCGAAGATTTGACCGCTCGCGTACTGGATCTGGCTTCGCCGATCGGTCGTGGCCAGCGTGGTCTGATTGTGGCACCGCCGAAAGCCGGTAAAACCATGCTGCTGCAGAACATTGCGCAGAGCATCGCCTACAACCATCCAGACTGCGTGCTGATGGTGCTGCTGATTGACGAACGTCCGGAAGAAGTTACCGAGATGCAGCGTCTGGTTAAAGGTGAAGTGATCGCTTCTACCTTTGACGAACCGGCATCACGCCACGTTCAGGTTGCTGAGATGGTGATCGAGAAGGCCAAGCGCCTGGTCGAACACAAAAAAGACGTGATCATCCTGCTCGACTCCATTACCCGTCTGGCGCGTGCCTATAACACCGTGGTTCCTGCTTCTGGCAAGGTACTGACCGGTGGTGTGGATGCCAACGCCCTGCATCGTCCGAAGCGTTTCTTCGGTGCTGCGCGTAACGTGGAAGAGGGTGGAAGCCTGACCATCATCGCCACCGCACTGGTTGATACCGGTTCGAAGATGGATGAAGTGATCTACGAAGAATTTAAAGGTACCGGCAACATGGAACTGCATCTGGCGCGTAAAATCGCTGAGAAGCGCGTGTTCCCTGCTATCGATTACAACCGTTCAGGTACCCGTAAAGAAGAGTTGCTGACCACGTCAGAAGAGCTGCAGAAAATGTGGATCCTGCGCAAGATTATTCACCCAATGGGCGAAATCGACGCAATGGAGTTCCTCATCAACAAGCTGGCGATGACGAAAACCAACGATGAATTCTTCGATATGATGAAGCGTTCATAACTGGCTGGTTGCCGGGGGCTAAACGGTCGAATTGCCGTTTTACAACACTACCCCCGTCAATAAACAGATGAAAACTCGGGTAACGCCACGCATAGTCGTGGCGTTTTTTGTTTTTGGCCTATAGGCTATTCTGATTATGGAGAATTAGACCTAATGTGCGGTACAGGGCGAAGTTATATGGTGCATTGATTATGCGCGCCCTGGTGAATAAAATCAGAATTATACGGGTGCTAATGGCATGAAAATTGCTTATAACACTGCGCAATTCTTATCAGAGAGCTGGTTAATGTGAATTTACTCAATACGAGTACGGAGCTTGCCCTAACTTTTTTATTTTCATTGGCATTTCTTTTTTTCGCGCGTAAAGCCGCTATTAAAGTTGGTCTGGTGGATAAACCCAACTACCGCAAACGACATCAGGGCGCGATTCCGCTGGTTGGTGGCATCTCCGTGTTTGCTGGCAGCTGTTTCGCTTTTGCATTGACGAATTTCTATGTGCCTAACGTCCTGCTGTATCTCAGCTGTGCCGGCTGTCTGGTATTCGTCGGCGCGCTCGATGATCGTTTCGACATCAGTGTAAAACTGCGCGCGGTGGTTCAGGCCGGCGTGGCGGTTGTCATGATGATGAAAGCTAAACTCTATCTGCTAAGCCTTGGCTACATCTTCGGCCCCTGGGAGCTGGTGGTCGGACCGTTTGGCTATGTTCTGACGCTATTTGCCGTCTGGGCCGCGATCAACGCCTTCAACATGGTTGACGGCATTGATGGTCTGTTGGGGGGATTGTCCTGCGTCACCTTCCTCGCCATTGGCGTTATCCTGCTGCTGGATGGCCAGAGCAGCCTGGCGATGTGGTGCTTTATTATGATGGCCGCCATCATTCCGTATATTTTGCTCAACCTCGGCGTGTTTGGTCGCCGCTACAAAGTTTTCATGGGAGATGCCGGCAGCACGCTGATTGGCTTTACCATTATCTGGATCCTGCTGGAGGCCACCCAGGGTCCGAGCCATCCTATTACCCCGGTCACCGCGCTATGGCTGATTGCTATTCCGTTAATGGATATGGTGGCGATTATGTATCGCCGCCTGAGCAAGGGGATGAGTCCCTTCTCGGCAGATCGGCAGCACATTCACCACCTGATCATGCGTGCGGGCTTCACCTCCCGCCAGGCGTTTGTCCTGATCACCGCTGCCGCTGCGCTGCTGGCTGCGGTGGGTGTGCTCGGCGAATACCTGACCTTTGTCCCGGAATGGGCGATGTTGGTACTTTTCTTGCTGGCTTTCATGCTGTACGGCTACTGCATCAAGCGGGCATGGCGCGTTGCGCGCATGATTAAAAGATGGAAGCGCCGACTGCGTAATCACCATAACGAGAAGAAAACCTCTACTGACTAAGTCAGCCTGACAACAAGGAACCTGAAGTATGACCTATCCTGACGCGGCGGATAACGAGCTGGATATTCGTGGTCTTTGCTGCACGCTGTGGCGCGGTAAATTCTGGATTGTCGCCGGTGGCGCACTGTTTGCCGCCCTGGCCTTTATTTACTCGCTGCTGGTTACGCCGAAATGGAGTACTACCGCGATTGTCGATCGTCCAACGGTGAACATGCTTTCCGGCTATTACTCGCAGCAGCAGTTTTTAAATAATCTGGATGTCCGTTCGGGCAGCCTGACCGTGGCCCCACCTACAGTGATGGATGAGGCGTATCAGGAGTTCATCATGCAGCTGTTTGCCTGGGATACCCGGCGTGATTTCTGGCTGCAGACCGACTATTACAAACAGCGGAAAACCGGTAATGCCAGGGAAGACGCAGCCCTGTTGGATGAGCTGATTGCCAATATTCAGCTGCAGCCCGCCGACAGCGCGAAGAATATCAAGGATAGCGTGACGCTGGTGGCTGAGACCGCCGCCGACGCCAACACTCTGCTGCGCCAGTACGTGGCCTTCGCTAATGCGCGCGCCACGGTACATCTGAATGAAGAGCTGGCGGCCGACTGGGCAGCCCGCAGCATTCAGTTGAAAGCGCAGATAAAGCGCCAGGAAGCGGTAGCAAAAGCGATTTACGACCGTCAGGTGAACAGCGTACAGCAGGCGTTAAAAATTGCTCAGCAGCAGGGCTTTGAGCAGTCGAAAACTCAGACGCCATCCGAACAGCTGCCGGATTCCGAACTGTTCCTGCTGGGGCGCCCGCTGCTGCAGGGGCGTCTGGAAAACCTTCAGGCCAGCGGTCCGTCTTACGATCTGGACTACGACCAGAACCGGGCTATGCAGGCGACGCTGAGTGTCGGGCCAACGCTGGTGCCGTCTTTCCACACCTGGCGCTACCTGCGCACCCCCGAGGAGCCGGTCAAGCGTGACAGCCCGCGCCGCGTGCTGCTGATGGTGATGTGGGGCGCTGTAGGGGTTCTGCTGGGTGCCGGAACGGCTCTGGTCCGTCGCAGAAAGTGTCACTAAGTTAAATACGAGCGAATTAAGAGAGTCACGGTGAAAGTATTAACAGTTTTTGGCACGCGCCCCGAAGCGATTAAAATGGCGCCGCTGGTGCATGCGCTGGCGCAGGAAGAGGGTATCGAGTCACGCTTATGCGTGACGGCACAGCATCGCGAAATGCTCGATCAGGTGCTGCAGCTGTTTTCAATCGTGCCGGACTACGATCTTAATATTATGCAGCCGGGACAGGGGTTAACCGAGATCACCAGCCGTATTCTGGAAGGGCTGAAAACGGTATTTAGCGACTTCACTCCTGATGTGGTGCTGGTACACGGTGACACCACCACCACTTTTGCCGCCAGCCTTGCGGCTTTCTACCACCGTATTCCCGTAGGGCACGTGGAGGCCGGGCTGCGTACCGGCGATCTGTGGTCACCGTGGCCGGAAGAGGCCAACCGTACGCTGACCGGGCACCTGGCGAGCTACCACTTCACGCCCACCACCACTTCGCAGCAAAATCTGCTGCGCGAGAATCTGCCTGCCCAGCGCATTTTCGTCACCGGTAATACGGTGATCGACGCGCTGTTCTGGGTGCGTGACCGCGTGCTGAGTGATGATGCATTGCGTAACAGTCTTGCGGCGCGCTATCCATTCCTGGCTGCGGACAAGAAGATGATTCTGGTCACGGGGCACCGCCGTGAGAGCTTCGGCGACGGATTTGAGCGTATCTGTAATGCGCTGGCGGAAATTGCCCGCCTGCATCCCGATACGCAGATTGTTTACCCGGTGCATCTCAACCCCAACGTCAGCGAGCCGGTTAACCGCATTTTGAGTGGGATCGACAACATTATCCTGATCGAGCCGCAGGAGTACCTGCCGTTTGTCTGGCTGATGGACCGCGCCTGGCTGATCCTCACCGATTCCGGTGGCATTCAGGAAGAAGCGCCGTCGCTGGGCAAACCGGTGCTGGTGATGCGCGATACCACCGAGCGCCCTGAAGCGGTTGCTGCCGGTACGGTGATGCTGGTCGGCACCGATGGTGCAAAAATTGTCAGCGAAGTCAACCGTTTACTTACCGATGAGGAAGCGTGGCACACCATGAGCCGCGCACATAATCCTTACGGAGACGGACTGGCCTGCCAGCGTATTGTGCAGGCGCTTAAACACAACCGGATTACATTATGAGTTTCAACACCATTTCTGTTATCGGGCTGGGCTACATCGGCCTGCCCACTGCCGCGGCCTTTGCTTCCTGCCAGAAGCAGGTGATCGGTATCGATATTAATGCGCACGCGGTGGAGACCATCAATCGTGGCGACATTCATATCGTTGAGCCGGACCTCGACCGCGTGGTGAAAACCGCCGTCGAGGGCGGCTATTTGCGTGCTGCCACTCAGCCACAGGCTGCAGATGCATTTCTGATCGCCGTTCCCACGCCGTTTAAAGGCGAGCATCAGCCGGATATGGCCTTTGTCCGGGCGGCGGCAGAGTCCCTTGCGCCAGTGCTGAAGAAGGGCGATCTGGTGATCCTCGAATCCACCTCTCCGGTGGGGGCTACCGAGCAGATGGCCGCGTGGCTGGCGGCAGCGCGCCCGGACCTGAGCTTCCCGCAGCAGGCGGGTGAGCAGGCGGACATTCAGGTTGCCTACTGCCCGGAGCGCGTCTTGCCGGGTCAGGTGATGGTTGAGCTGTTTAAAAATGACCGTGTGATAGGCGGTATGACGGCCGTCTGCTCGCAGCGCGCCTGCGATCTGTACAATATCTTTCTCGAAGGTGAGTGCGTGGTCACCAATTCGCGCACCGCTGAAATGTGTAAGCTCACCGAGAACAGCTTCCGCGACGTCAATATTGCCTTCGCTAACGAGCTGTCGTTGATCTGCGCCGAGCAGGATATCAACGTCTGGGAGCTGATCCGTCTCGCCAACCGCCATCCGCGCGTGAACATTCTGCAACCCGGCCCGGGCGTTGGCGGGCACTGCATCGCCGTCGATCCGTGGTTTATCGTGGCGCAAAATCCCGAGCAGGCGCGGTTGATCCGCACCGCGCGCGAAGTGAATGACGGTAAACCGCACTGGGTGCTGGAGCAGGTGCAGCGCCGGGTTGCCGACTGCCTGATGAGCAGCAACAAGCGCGCCAGCGAGCTGAAAATTGCCTGCCTGGGCCTGGCGTTCAAGCCCGATATTGACGACCTGCGTGAAAGCCCGGCCGTTCAGGTAACGAAGCTGATCGCCGACTGGCATCAGGGCAGCACGCTGGTGGTCGAACCTAACGTGCAGCAGCTGCCCGCGAAGCTGCAGCAAAGCGTCACGCTGGTGGCGCTGGATGACGCCCTGCAGCAGGCTGATGTACTGGTGCTGCTGGTCGATCACCGTCAGTTTAAAGCCATCGATCCCGCCAGTGTAAACCAGCCGTGGGTTGTGGATACCAAAGGAGTATGGCGATGAGAGATTCGAGCTGTGAACGGCACGCTTAAACCCCTCCTCTGGGAGAACAGTTTCTTTAACCGGCAGAGTGCGCTGCTGGAGCTGGGCGGTGAGCATCAGCTGGATAGCGTTCAGCTCGACGACTGGCCGCTGGTGCAGGTCAAGGTGCTGGCGCAGCAGAGCGCAGAGCTGGATGCGCTCAGCGCGCTCGGTTTTCGCCTGGTGGAAGGGGAAGCGGACTGCGTGCTGGGCATCACGCCGGTGGATCGCCCAACCGGCGTGCGTATTGCGCGCGCGGAACATATCCCGGCGCTGCGCCAGGCCGCGGAAGAAGCATTCACCTTTAGCCGTTTTCGTGCCCCGTGGTATGCATCCGGCGACAGCGGACGCTTCTATGCGCAGTGGGTGGAAAACGCGGTGCGCGGCACCTTTGATCATCAGTGCCTGTTGGCGGTGGATGAGCAGGGTATTATGCAGGGCTTTGTCTCCCTGCGTGAGCTGGATGACGGCACCGCGCGCATTGGCCTGCTGGCGGTATTACCTGCGGCTCAGGGGCTGGGCATCGGCCAGCGGTTGATGAATGCGGCTAACGACTGGTGCCGCGCACGCCGCCTGACACGACTTCACGTCGCCACGCAGCTGGGCAACCTCGCTGCGCTGCGTCTTTATCTTCGCTGCGGCGGCGTGATTGAACGCACCGCATACTGGTTATACAGGGAAACACCATGATTCCGTTTAATGCGCCGCCGGTGGTGGGAACTGAACTTGAATATATGCAGTCGGCCATGGGCAGCGGCAAGCTGTGCGGCGATGGCGGTTTTACCCGTCGCTGCCAGCAGTGGATGGAGCAGCGCTTCGCCAGTCGTAAAGTGCTGCTCACCCCTTCCTGCACCGCTTCGCTCGAAATGGCAGCGATCCTGATTGATATTCAGCCCGGTGATGAAGTGATCATGCCGAGCTACACCTTTGTTTCGACGGCCAATGCCTTTGTGCTGCGTGGGGCGACCATCGTCTTTGTCGACGTGCGCCCGGATACCATGAATATCGATGAGAGCCTGATTGAGGCGGCGATCACCGATAAGACTAAAGCGATTGTGCCGGTGCACTATGCGGGCGTGGCCTGCGAGATGGACACCATTATGGCGCTGGCGAAAAAGCACCAGCTGTGGGTGGTGGAGGATGCTGCACAGGGAGTCATGTCGACCTATAAAGGTCGCGCGCTTGGCAGCATTGGGCACATCGGCTGCTTCAGCTTTCATGAAACCAAAAACTACACTGCGGGTGGCGAAGGTGGGGCGACGCTGGTCAACGATGCCTCGCTGGTCGAGCGTGCAGAGATTGTTCGCGAGAAAGGCACCAACCGCAGCCAGTTTTTCCGTGGTCAGGTGGATAAGTACACCTGGCGCGATATCGGTTCCAGCTATCTGATGGCCGATTTGCAGGCCGCGTATCTCTGGGCACAGCTGGAGTCGGCAGAGCGCATCAACCAGCAGCGCCTGCGGCTGTGGCAGAACTATCATGATGCCCTGCAGCCCTTAGCGGCACGCGGGCGCATCGAGCTGCCCGTCATCCCGGCAAACTGCGAACACAATGCGCATATGTTTTACCTCAAGCTGCGCGACCAGGATGACCGCAGCGCGCTGATCTCCTGGCTGAAAGAGGCCGAGATCCTCGCGGTCTTCCACTACATTCCGCTGCACAGCTCTCCTGCCGGTCTGCGTTTTGGCCGCTTCCACGGTACCGATCGCGCAACCCAGACCGAGAGTGAGCGCCTGCTGCGCCTGCCGCTGTTCTATAACCTCTCTGATAACAATCAGAAAACGGTGATCGGTTCGCTGCTGAGCTATTTCTCCTGATATGTCACTGGCAAAAGCGTCGGTGTGGACGGCCGTTTCCACACTGGTAAAGATTGCTGCCGGGCTGCTGGTGGTAAAAATGCTGGCAGTGACGTACGGACCTGCGGGCGTTGGGCAGGCGGGTAACTTCCGCCAGCTGGTCACCGTGCTTGGCGTGCTGGCGGGGGCCGGAATTTTCAACGGCGTGACCAAATATGTCGCGCAGACTCAGCAGCAGCCAGCAGAACTGCGCGTGGTTCTTGGCACGGCCTCGGCGATGGTGCTCGGATTCTCCCTGCTGCTGGCTGCCGTATTCCTGCTGTTTGCTGCGCCGATAAGCCGGGCGCTGTTTGGCCACGAGCAGTATCAGCAGGTGATCCGCATCGTCGCCTTCCTGCAGATGGGCATCGCCTGGGCTAATCTCGCGCTGGCGATCATGAAAGGCTTCCGCGATGCCGCAGGCAACGCGCTGGCGCTGATTGTCGGCAGCGCGATCGGGGTGGCCGCGTGGTTTGTCTGCTACTGGCTCGGCGGCTATAGCGGCGCGCTGGTGGGTCTGGCCATGGTCCCGGCTCTGGTCGTGGTGCCTGCGGTGTGGCTACTGGCGCGGCGCGGCCATTTGCCGATGCGCTATCTGCTGCCGCAGTGGCGGCCAGAGTATGCGCGCAGCCTGGGTAAGTTTACGCTGATGGCGCTGATCACCGCAGTCACGCTGCCGGTGGCGTGGATGATGATGCGTAACCTGCTGGCGCAGCACGCGGGCTGGGAGCAGGTTGGTTTATGGCAGGGGGTGAGCAGTATTTCGGATGCCTACCTGCAGTTTATTACCGCCTCGTTCAGCGTCTACCTGCTACCTACGCTGGCCCGCCTGCAGACGAAGGCCGAGATTTCGCGTGAGATCCTCAAGTCGCTGCGCTTCGTCCTGCCCGCCGTCGCTGCGGTCAGCTTCAGCGTCTGGCTGCTGCGCGACTTTGCCATCTGGCTGCTGTTCTCCAGCCAGTTCACCGGCATGCGTGACCTGTTTGTCTGGCAGCTGATTGGCGATGTGCTGAAAGTCGGCTGCTACGTATTTGGTTACCTGGTGATCGCCAAAGCGTCACTGCGTTTTTATATTCTTACCGAGGTCAGCCAGTTTGCGCTGCTGACCGGTTTTTCCCGCTGGCTGATCCCGCTGCACGGCGCAGCAGGCGCAGCTCAGGCGTATATGGCGACCTATGTCGCTTACTTTGCACTCTGTGCTGGCGTTTTTATTATCTATCGTAGACGAGTATGACCAGAGTAATTCATCTTTTAGGCTCAGATATTCCGCATCACAACGCGACGGTGCTGGGCTTTTTTAACCAGGTTTTACATGAAGTTGCCCCATCTTCAACGCCGCGTGAGTTTTGGGTGGTGAGCGGGCAGGCCACCCTGGCTGGGCAGTATCCGCAGCTGGCTATTCGCTTGTTCTCAAGCAAGGCGGAGCTGGCGCAGACGACGATAGCTACCGCCAGCCAGCAGCGCAGCACGCGCTTCTTCTGCCACGGGCAGTTCAATCCACGCCTGTGGCTGGCCCTGCTGGCGGGCAAGATCGCACGCCAGCAGTTTTACTGGCATATCTGGGGGGCCGATCTGTATGAAGATGCGGCCAGCCTGAAGTTTCGTCTGTTCTATATGCTGCGGCGCCAGGCGCAAAAACGCGTGGGGCATGTGTTTGCCACCCGTGGCGACATCAATCACTTTCACCAGCGCTGCCCGCGCGTGCCGGCATCGCTGCTCTACTTCCCGACCCGGCTGGCGGATAGCGTGCCGGAAAGCCAGGCTGCTGACGGCCCGCTGACCATCCTGCTCGGTAATTCCGGGGATGCCAGCAATCGTCATATTCAGGCGTTAGAGGAGATCCATCAGCAGTTCGGCAATGGGGTGCAGGTGCTGGTGCCGCTGGGCTACCCGGCCAACAATGACGTCTACATCGGGCGCGTGCGTGCGGCTGCGGATGCGCTTTTTGCGCCGGGTCACGTGCAGCTGTTGACGGAAAAGTTGGCGTTCGATAACTATTTACAGCTGCTGTCTCGCTGTCACCTCGGCTATTTTATCTTCGAGCGGCAGCAGGGGATCGGCACGCTGTGTTTGCTGATGCAGGCCAACGTGCCGTTTGTGTTGAACCGCAAAAACCCGTTCTGGCAGGATCTGGCTGAACAGCAGGTGCCAGTGCTGTTCAACGGCGATGCGCTGGATGCGGCCACGGTCGCGGAGGCGCGGCGTCAGTTGCAGAGCCTGGATAAGAGCCGCATCGCCTTTTTCGAGCCGGGCTATCTGGCGGGCTGGCAGCAGGCGCTGCAAACGGTGGAAGGGGAGAGCGCATGACCTTATTAGAGTTTGCCGGTCTGCTGGTCGTGTACCTGTGCTGCGGCGGATTTATCCTGACGCTGACATGGCGTGAGTTCAGGCGCGTGCGCTTCAACTTTAACGTCTTCTTCTCGCTGCTGTTTTTGCTGACCTTCTTCTTTGGTTTTCCGCTGACTTGCCTGCTGGTATTTGGCTTTGACGTGCAGGTGGTGCCGCCAGAGTATCTGTTACAGGCGCTGCTGTCGGCGGGCTGTTTCTATGCCATCTACTATGTCAGCTACAAAACCCGGCTGCGCGCGCGCAGCACGGCTCCTGCACGACAGATATTTACCATCAACCGTATTGAAGCCCACCTGAGCTGGGGGCTGATGGCTCTGGTGGCGCTGGGCACCGTCAGCGTGTTCTTTATGCATAACGGCTTTCTGCTGTTTAAGCTGCACAGTTACAGCCAGATTTTCTCTGCGGATGTCTCCGGCGTGGCGCTCAAGCGCTTCTTCTACTTCTTTATTCCGGCGATGCTGGTGGTTTACTTCCTTAAGCAGGATTTACGCGGCTGGCTGTTCTTCCTCGTTGCCACCGTCGGCTTTGGTCTGCTGACCTACATCATCGTTGGCGGCACGCGCGCCAATATCATCATCGCCTTCGCCCTGTTTCTGTTTATCGGCATTATCCGCGGCTGGATCACGCTGTGGATGCTGGTGCTGGCGGGTGTGGGTGGCATTGTTGGCATGTTCTGGCTGGCGCTTAAGCGCTATAACCTCGACGTTAGCGGTCCGGAGGCGTTCTACACTTTCCTCTATCTGACGCGGGATACCTTCTCCCCCTGGGAGAATCTCGGCCTGCTGCTGCAAAACTACGACAAGATTGATTTTCAGGGGCTGGCCCCAATCTGGCGCGATTTCTATGTGTTTATCCCCAGCTGGCTGTGGCACGGGCGGCCAACAGAAGTGCTTAACAGCGCGAACTACTTTACCTGGGAAGTGCTGGATAACCACTCTGGCCTGGCGATTTCCCCCACGCTGATTGGCTCACTGGTGGTGATGGGCGGTGCGCTGTTTATCCCACTGGGTGCGGTTGCCGTCGGCATGATTATCAAATGGTTTGACTGGCTGTATGACAAAGGCCGCCATGAACCTAATCGCTATAAAGCCGCAATTCTGCAAAGCTTCTGTTTTGGCGCGGTGTTTAACATGATCGTACTGGCGCGTGAGGGGCTGGATGCGTTTGCTTCACGCGTGGTGTTTTTCTGTATTATTTTTGCTGCCTGCGTGGTGGCCGCTAAGCTGCTGTACTGGCTGTTGGATGTGGCCGGATTAGTCCGTCCGCGGTCGGCTAGCCGACCGCTGTCACCACAGCAGTAGCCTTTGTTTTGCTTATGACCTCAAGGAAATCCCGATGAATGCCCCTGTAACCGTGCCGCACTATCAGATTCGCGGCATTACGCTGTCAGGCTTTAGTGATATGGCGCAGTTTGTCGACTACCTCAATCACGACGGTAAGCTGAAAACCGGCACGCTGGTGGCTATCAACGCCGAGAAAGTGCTGACGGCTGAAGCAGATGCGGCAGTGGCTGAGCTGATTGCTGCGGCAGAATATAAGTATGCCGACGGCATCAGTATTGTACGTTCGATCCGCAAGAAGTATCCGCAGGCCGACGTGTCACGTATTGCCGGTGCCGATCTGTGGGAAGCGTTGATGGAGCGCGCCGGGCGCGAAGGTACTCCAGTGTTTCTGATTGGCGGGCGGGAGTCGGTGCTGGCGCAGACTCAGGACCAGCTGCGCCGCCGCTGGAATGTGAATATCGTTGGCGCTCAGGACGGCTTCTTCACCCCCGCCGACCGTGATGCGCTCTTTGCCCGCATTCAGGCCAGCGGCGCAAAGCTGGTGACCGTCGCGATGGGCTCGCCGCGCCAGGAGATCCTGATGCGCGACTGTAAAGCCGTTTACCCGGATGCGCTGTATATGGGAGTAGGCGGCACCTACGACGTGTTTACCGGCCACGTGAAGCGTGCACGAAAGATATGGCAGAAAATGGGTCTGGAGTGGCTTTACCGCCTTCTGTCGCAGCCTTCACGACTTAAGCGCCAGCTGCGGCTGCTGAAATACCTTAAATATCACTGGCGCGGCGATCTTTAATGCCAGAGACATTTTTCTCTAACCCGGCTTTTTAGTGGCTTTTTTGCCACAAAGAGGCAGAAAAACGCTGTGACTTTAGACGGAATGCACAAAGCGTAATCAAACGCGTTTTTTTGTGAAAAAAGCACTGGACAGGTAAGGCTCCCGTCCGTAGTATGCACATCCGCAACGGCGCTACGCGCCCGTAGCTCAGCTGGATAGAGCGCTGCCCTCCGGAGGCAGAGGTCTCAGGTTCGAATCCTGTCGGGCGCACCATGAATTTTGTGCGCAATGAGCGGCGGTGGTAACATTTACCGCGTTAGTCAGTAGTGAAAAGAAGTAAAGAAATCAGGTATGGTGGCTATAGCTCAGTTGGTAGAGCCCTGGATTGTGATTCCAGTTGTCGTGGGTTCGAGTCCCATTAGCCACCCCAGATTTTTAGTAAAGATTTTGTCGTATGCGAAGGTGGCGGAATTGGTAGACGCGCTAGCTTCAGGTGTTAGTGTCTTAACGGACGTGAGGGTTCAAGTCCCTCTCTTCGCACCACAAAATCTGTAGCAAAGAAGTGCCAGCAGTATTCGGCGAGTAGCGCAGCTTGGTAGCGCAACTGGTTTGGGACCAGTGGGTCGGAGGTTCGAATCCTCTCTCGCCGACCAATTTTAAGACCCTGCTGTACTGCGGGGTTTTTGCTTAAAACCTGAAGGTTTGGGCAACGATAAGAAAAGTAGTGGCAAAAAGAAGTATTCGGCGAGTAGCGCAGCTTGGTAGCGCAACTGGTTTGGGACCAGTGGGTCGGAGGTTCGAATCCTCTCTCGCCGACCAATTTAAGAAACCTGCTTGAAAAAGCAGGTTTTTTTTCGTCTGTAGCCAATGAGGATGAGAACCTCCGAAGGAGGTTTGAGCCGAGCGCAGCGAGACAGCGTTGCTTTAGCAACGGCCCGCAGGGCGGCTCGCAGAGCCGCAATCCTCTCTCGCCGACCAATTTAAGAAACCTGCTTGAAAAAGCAGGTTTTTTTTCGTCTGTAGAGATGACCTTCCCCTCCTTTCTTTCCGTGAAGAAGTGCCTGTGCAGCGGACCCGTCCCGATATTATCACTCCACGCATTATCAGTTCGTCTCTGTTCGGAGACATCTAACCACTTGTTTTAAAATGTGTTTACCTGACTTTGCTTTACTTGTCTCTAATCAGCGACGTAGGGAAGAGGGGGATGTGGGTTTTTAACGACACAACCCTGAGCGGTTATAGCAATCTTAAATTTTAAATATCGATAAATCATAGAGATAGAATATTGAGAAGCAGAGAAATACCATTCTGGCACGGCATATGCAATACTATCCCTGTAGATGCTCATTCCACCTCTTATGTTTGCTAACGCTTCATAAACCTGGGAATGATGCAGAGCCACATTACGGTACCTGTTGTCCAGCCAGCCAATATCGCTTACGCCTTATTGGATTTATCGGGCAAAACGTTGAGTCGGGTACCAATCGGTTGTCTTAACCGACCTGATATTCAGACCTGCCAGACGGCAGGTCTTTTTTTTACCTGGTGCCGGTCATCGTTCAGTTTGCAGATATGGCGGGTCAGAATAACTGGCGAAAAACTCGCCGGACAATGAAAACATGTCTCCTATGGATTGTTCTTTTTGTATGTACTCTTAATGGATGTTTGACCCCTCTAAAACCGTTTTTATATACTGTTGAGTCATTTATTACTGATAAATCAATTTACCTGCTGTAAGCCTGATCTGTTCCGGACCTGTGATAATGAATGAGACAGCTGATTCAGAAAGCTGCATTTCCAATTCATATTCATTGCAAGGTTGCAGGGGGTTTAAGAATTTAGCATTGTGGACTTGAAAATTCGTATTGAATCCGTAATTTAATAAAATATCACTAATAAACTCAATGATTAAAGAGGCCGGACAAACAGGATAGCCAGAGAAATGATTCTTGAGTATGTGATGGAATTCATTGATTTTAAATCTAATAAGTAACCTATCCTTTAATTTTTCAACTTCAACTACATTAAACAAATCAGAACCATAACTAAGCTTATCAACTGATGCATTATCGTTAGTGAGTTGTATCTTTTTTAGAAAAACATCTGCACGTCCTGATATCTGATCTGAAACTATCTGCGTTGTTCTGACATGTATAAATTCACCAGATGAAATCATCTCTCCTTTGAGAACCACTTTTTCCAGATTCATCGGATTATTAATATCCATATTTTTAATCATTACAGGAATGAAAACGCTATCCGGATGTTTACCCAATACACTTTCTGCTACAAGAGAAGAAAACTGATGAATTCCTTCAATGAGCAGCGCCTCATTTTTTCTAAGGTAGGACATAGAGTAATTTTTTATCAGCAGGCGTCCAGTTGGAAATCCTTCAGTTTGCTCATGGTTTGAGTTTTTAATTTCGCATAGATCCAGAAAAGCCATTAAATGTCCTTAATTAAGCCAAGTGAGTCAGGTAACGCTGCGGTTTGTGTGATCTTCATCACAAAAAATTCTGAGAATAAATTATATAAATTTGCACTTTCATGATTAGAGCAATTGTATGTCTAAAAAAGATAATGCTTCAACATCAAGAGTTTTAGTAGTCGGTGGAACCTCTGAAATAGGTAGGAAGGTAATATCTTCGCTTGCCGGTGATGGCTATTCTATCGATTTTACCTATTTTACCAATGTAGGCTGTAAGGATGAGATCTTAGAAGAAGTTAAGTCCACTAACTCATTTAAAGTGAACCTGACCGATCTGGATGCCGTATCTGATTTTCTTCATGAGATAGCTGAGGTCAATTACGATAGTGTAATCTACTGCCCAGGTGAGAATCCGTGTAAGTTGTGTCACGATCTTGCTCAGGATGATATTGTCAGAATAACAAACCTGAATTTCGTTTCTCCAACCTTGATTTTTAATCATTTAAGTAAAAAAATGGTTGAATCAAAGGAAAAAGATAACCTGTTGGTTTATTTCAGCTCAATATCATCTGGCAAAGCATCAATTGGCGACTCTGTTTACGGCGCAACGAAAATTGCTACTGAAAGATATCTTGCCTCATTGAGTCTCGAACTGGCCAGGTTTAATGTCAGAACATTGTGTATATCACCGGGTTTCGTCGATACGAAAATGATGCATAGCTGTCGTGAAATATCGGGAGCATCATATAACGATATCTTAAGGTCTATACCAGCAAGAAAGATGCTACAAACAACTGACGTGGCGAAGGTTGCTAGATTTTTTATAAACAACAAAAATGTTACCACGGGTAATACCATCGTTATTGGGAATGGAGAAAAAGTATTTTGAACATTCAAGAAAGAATCAAAAATGTGTTTAAAAAAGTGATGTATCTCAGTGAAGATACCCACCTGGAGAATGATAAGTCTCTTTTTTTATTCTACGATATGTCTTCTGTTGATTTCATCGATTTTGCGTTTGAAATCAGAAAGGAATTCAGCGTAATTTCAAAGGATGAACATCTCTGGCCTGTTAAAAGTTTAATGGATGACCCTGATTATTACTCATCTGAAAATACATGGACGGATTTGGGTTTGAAAAAAATCAATGAATGCTTATTGCTCAGCGAGGAGTGTCTCATCATGAATAGAAAAATCACCGCGAAGGAATTGATGGAGTACTTCACTATTAACTATATTACCAAAAGGCTAAGTCAGGAGATAAAGTGAGGAAGGTGTATATTAATGGAATAGGAGTTAATGGTGGAAGATATGGTTCGCTGAGTGAGTTGCGGGCTATATTAAATAACAAAGCGACTACTCTGATTAACAAAAATGTATCTTTAACCAGCAGAGATATGATACAGCGCGAAGATCGTGCTGTTTTAAATTCAATAACATTGATGGCCGTGAATGCACTGCATGATTTACTATCACAAAATAGTTATGATGACAGGTCTGACTGGGACATATTTACAGCATGTGATTACGCTTTTGATGATAATTTACTGTGCGATGGTATCGCACATATCAAGGAGCGGGGGAAAGATAATTTTTGGCATTCACTGGCACTGTTTTCCGAAGTCGTTAATCCACTGGAGCTATTAAGAGGGCTCCCGACAAATACCTTATACCACATATCAAAAATTTTGAACAATAACGGAAAGGGATTGCCGGTAGATGCAGGTAATTTAAGTGAATTAGTTTCTTTGAATTTTATCCAGAACAACCGTCCAACGCTTATCGTCAGTGCAGGTGGACAAACCGGAACGAAAGATAGAGTTATTCAACGTAAAAATAAATTAGCAAACAGTTTTATTCAAAATATGACATGGGGAGGGTGTGCTCTGCTTACGGGGGACTACACACCTCAAAGTATTGGCAGCATTCAGGATGTTGTATTAACCAGCGATCAATCTGCAGACTTATCGATATATTTAGACAAATATTTACCTGCTACCGATGATGCCGTTTATTTTATTCCTTTTGGGGAACGATTGCATGAATGGGATGACGATGCGATCGCCAGGAGTTCCCTGAAGAAGATTGATTATGATGTGATTGGATATGCTGGCCGCCCAGATATGTTAACGAAACTTGCATGTTTCATGAACGATGATAATGTTCCGGATCAATCCATAGCTTATTTATCAGGATATGACTCGCAATATGGTTTCGGTTGCGCTGTTATACAAAAAGGAGTATGAAATGAACAAGGCTGAAGCATCCGTTTCTCCTCTGTGTATTAGCGTTTACAGTGCCATAACACCATTAGGAAACTCTATTGATGAGGTCTCTCCTTTTCTGAAGAATAAAGTTTCTGGTTTTTCTGAAATAAATAAATTTCATACTGAAGATTATAAGTGTAAGTTTGCCGGAATTCCCCAGGCGTACAATAGAAATCTCGCATGGCCAGCCAAAAATGAAAGTACCCCCTATGAGGTTCTCTATGCCAGAGATGCGGCCAGTCAATTAATTCGAAAAATTAATATCTTCAATTACTATGATCCGCATGAAGTAGGCTGTATTCTTGGTGTTGAGCAACCTATTTTAGATGTTAATATCTGCAAAGCTGTTCATGATAATTTATCCGGAGATATCACTAAAGAATCTGTATTCACCGCAGCGAGAGACAGTTTCGATGCAAAACTTTTCGAGGCTAGCACTCCCGGAGGCCTTATTAATGAAGTAAAAAAACATATACCATTCTCTGCATTTTCAATCACCTTGCCCGGTGTTTGTGCCGCATCTTTACAAAGTGTATCGATGGCTATAGAGAGTATAGAGTCAGGCACGGCAAGAGCGGTAATATGTGGTGGCATATCTGCTAAGGTCACCCCCTTCGATTTGGCCCTCTTTGAGGGGATGGGAGTCGTCAGTACCGATGTGCGCTTTAACGCCGATGAAATGTCAAGACCATTCGATAAAGACAGGGGCGGATTTGTACTGTCTGAAGGGGCAGTCCTGTTTTTGATTGAGAGAGAGTCCGAAGTCTTAAAGCGGGGCGACAGCCCTTTGCTGCGAATTTGTGGGCATGGGTTTTCGATGAGTGCACAACATATTGTCACACCCCATACTGATGAAACTGAAATGACCTCTGCCATGTTGAGAGCACTGGAGCGATCAAAACTGAATCCTGCAGATATAGATGCCATCAGTGCTCACGGAACATCAACGCAGCAGAATGATTTACATGAAGCTAATGCTATTGCTAAGATTTTTAAACAACATAAGCCGTATGTGACGGCAACGAAGTCCAACCACGGTCATATGATGGCCGCTGCGGGAGCGATGGAAATCCTATGCATCATTTCATATTTGAAGCATGGTTATATTCCCGGTATCGCCAATCTTAATAAGGTGGATAATAATATCCCTGAGATCAATCTGGTAAAAAACACCACTGAATTTAGGCCCAGATATATACTCAAAAATTCGTTTGGGATGGGAGGTGTAGCGTCTTCTGTTATCTTTGAATCTTATATGTGTTAGCCAATGCTATTATACACTCTTAATGGTGATGAAGGTTGTATTTATATTTTCAGGCAGCGCCATAATGGCGTTGTCAGATTGTTGTCTCAGCTATCGTGGCTATATGTACCCGGGTATATATTAAATTCCAGTAAGTTAACGAAAAATAAATATATCTCCTCTATTATTTTACGTGCATTTATCGGAGTGATTAACAAAGTTCAGCGGCGAAGAGGGAAGTGGTCTTTTAGTCATTCAGAAAATGAAACTCTTTGTGCGTATACTGCTACAAAATTAATTAAAAGTATTGGTGTTGATATTGAATGCGTCACTGGCAAACCACGAGAATCAATAATAACCTATCTGGGAAATAGCATTGGTAATAACCTAATAAAAACCACTTTAAATCCCCATGAGATGGCAATCATTGTTATGTCGTGCATGGAAAGTGCTTTTAAAGCACTCTCTTTTTCAATAAAAGAAGATTTTTCTTTAGATTTGTTTGATGTTCTATTGATAACTGAAAATACCTGTCGCCTCAGAATTAAACTCATTAAAAATGAATGCTTTATCGCTAATGTCCATTACGTCCTGAACGACAGGCGGGTCGTTTCTGTGTGCTGTGTCAGAAATACCGATTTAACCTGACCAGCCGGGAGTGATGCAGTAATTGAGTTATCACTTTCACGTCAGGTTGACGATCTGGATCCGACACTGATGCTAATGCGACAGAGTAAAAAAAAACCGGGCAGAGCCCGGTTAGTTGCACCATTTAATCATCAGGGATTATTCTTCAGCGTCAGCAGCAGGCCGTCGCGACGCATGCTGGCCGCTTCTTCCGGCTTGTGCTGGCGGTCCAGCGTATCGGCCAGCCAGGCATAGTCAAACGCGTCCGGGCGCTGCGCGAGCGCAGAACGGAAGGCTTCACTGGCCTGTTCCCACTCCCCGTGCTGCATCAGCAGTTGCCCCAGCGTGCTGTACAGCAGCGGCGTGGCGCCGTGCTGCTTAATCTGCTGGCGCAGTGCTTTTTCCAGCTGCTCCGGGTTACCGGTTTTCAGGCGCGGCATCAGCAGCACCAGGCGCTCGTCATACTGGCGCTTCAGGCCATCCAGCACGATTTGCTGCGCGGTGTCATGGTCGTCACAGACGATCAGGTGATCGGCCATGGCGACCTGCAATGCAGTTTCATGACGCGTTTTACGGCTCTGATTCTGCCACCAGCGCTTCAGGCCATCGCTGCCCTGATCGGCCATTGCCTGGCTCATCAGACCCAGCCATGCCTGCTGCTGTAGCGCAACACGATGAGTTTCATCACCCACCTGCACTTTCTCCATCGCTGGCAGAATATCTAACAGCGCGCTCCATGCCTGAGTACGTACGTAAGCCTGCTCGGCCAGGCGCAGCACTTCAGGATGACGCGGAGCAATCTCCAGCAGGCGGTCAACGCCGTGACGGGCGGCGTGATCTTCATTACGTGCCAGCTGGATGCGCACGCGGGTAATCTCAACCGGCAGCGGGTCGCCGTCGTTGAGCTCGGTGGCACGTTCCAGATGCTGATTGGCGCGGATTTCGTCACCGCGCTGCTGAGCGGCCTCAGCGGCCAGCAGATAGTTGACCATCGGCTGCTCAGCGTGATCGGCATGGCGCGACAGCAGTTTTTCCACCTGCTGGTAGTCACCTTCCGCCAGCTTCACCAGCGCAGCGTTGGTCTGCTTGCGGGCGCTGCGGCGTTTACGACCGGTGAACCAGCCACGGGTGCGGGCACCGGTGCGGAAAATGCGGCGCAGCAGCCATTCGATAGCGAGGATCGCCAGCAGCGCCAGCACCAGCATAATCACCAGGCCAGTCACGCTGGTTTCAATATTCCAGTTATCGGTCTGGATCAGCACATAGCCCTGATGGCCCGCTATCATTGGGCCAATCACCACGCCAGCGATTAACAGCAGGAAAAGAAGGAGAACTTTTAACATGGTTATTCTCCCTGCTGCGCGGGTTTAGCGGCATTCACAGAAGGTTGTGCCAACAGGTTACGTACGCGGGTCTGCATCAATTTATCCAGCAGTGGCTGGCTTTCCAGCGCGTCCGGCACGTCCATCGACACGCTCTGCTGGCTCAGTTCATCGAGCTGGCTGAGAAACGCCTTGGTGCTGGCATCGTTAGTATCGAACCAGGCGCGCACCCAGGCGGAAACGGTATCGATCGACTGCTTATAGATTTCGTCCTGATGGCGCGGTACGGCCTGGGCGGCAATCAACAGGCGCGAACGGATATTTTCACGCAGATAAACGTCCTGATTCGGTGCCAGCAGCGGCTCAGCGGTGGCATCGCGGCGGCGGATGGTGATGAAATCATCCATAAAGTTATGCCAGCTTTTCACCAGGTTCTGGCGCCATTCACGCAGGGATGAAGAGAGTTCGCCGCTGTCGGCATCCATTGGCTCATCATCGCTGTTGTTGTCGGCAAGGCGCAGATTATCCACGCCGTTAGACAGCTGGTTCAGCTTAAGGATGATGCCGTCATAGTCGACCTGGCTGAGGGTGGAAAGCGTGCTGATATCCTGCGCCAGGGCGCGACGTGCGTCGATCAGGCTGGGATCGTTCATATCGGCCAGGCTGGCGTCGGCGCTCTTCAGCAGCGCGGCGGCGGTGGTGACATCCTGATCGCTCCACAGCTTACGCCCGGCCATTTTCACCAGATAATCAGACTGGGCCAGCAGCCAGGTTTGTGCATCGCTGCCGGAAATCGTCGCAACCTTCTCTTTCAGTTCGTCGAGCTGCTGGCTCATCGCCGTTTGCTGCTGACGCGCTGTATCCAGTGCGCTGGTCTGCGTTGCCAGCTGCTGAACCAGTGACTGCCGGTCGCTGACCGACTGCTGCTGCAGTTCAGAGAGCTGTGCGGCCAGTGCCTGGCTGGCAGCGGCCTGCTGTTGAGCCTGATGCTTCCCATACATATAGAGGCCACCGCCCACTGCCAGCGCAATCGCGATAGCGACAATGCTGAGCACGGTGGCGCTATTTTTCGCTTTACGCGCTGGCGTAGATTCAGGTGTTGAGGTTTCAACCGCTGGGGTGGTCTCTTCAACCATGGCGGAGGAATCTTTGTGTTCCGTCATAATGGCTCATCCCATATTAAGTGCGCGTAGTAACGCGTCATTATCGGCACCCCCGGCGACACAGATGTTCGCCCAGCCCAGTTCCCTGGCCAGGGTAGCCAAACGTTCACTGACGACAACAAGCCGACAGTGCAGAAGCCATTCATCCCGATCGACCTCGGGGAATAGCGAGTAAAGCTGTTGCAGCATCTCTCCGCTGGTGACCACCAGGGTGTCTATTCCCTGATTGCGCCAGCGCCGGCCCTGCTCCGCGCCGTGGTAATACTTTGCACACCGTTGATAGCACTCAATAAACTCTACCTGAGCGCCACGGTTAAGCAAAGTTTCCGCCAGTAATTCACGCCCGCCGTTGCCGCGCAGAATCAACGCCCGCTTGCCAGCGACCGCCTGCAGCGCCGGGAGTTGAATAAGAATTTCACTGGTTTCCTGCTCGTGCGGCCAGACAACGTCGTAACCGCTGACGGCATGCAGCGCCAGCGCGGTGCTGCGGCCTATAGCATAATAGTTCAGGCTGGCGGGCCATGTTGCTCCGGCGCGCATTAACGCGGGCTGAGCATAGTGAATGGCGTGCTGTGAGAGAATAAACACCAGATCCCCGTCCTGCAATGCGCTCAGGCGTGCGGGTAGAAGGTCCAGCTGAGTTCCGGGGGTAAATTCAATCAGCGGAAAGGCCCAGGCAACCTGGCCGCGTGCGCACAAACGGCTGACCAGCTCATCTGCGGCAGGTGACGGACGGGTTACCAGGATACTCATGTTGGTGGATTTCCCTGATAAACCTCGGCGAGAATTTCGCGCGCGCCGTTATCCAGCAGCTCTTCCGCCAGCGAAATGCCCATTTTCTCGGCATCCGCACGCGGGCCACGGCGTTCACCGCTGACCATTTGACTGCCGTCCGGTGAACCCACCAGACCGCGCAGCCACAGCTGCTCACCTTCCAGCAGCGCGAAGCTGCCGATAGGCACCTGACAGCCACCTTCCAGCCGGGTGTTCATCGCACGTTCAGCCAGCACGCGGCAGGCCGTGTCTGCATCATTCAGCGCTGCCAGTAGCCCGATGGTATAAGCGTCATCAAGGCGGCACTCAATGCCCACCGCGCCCTGGCCAACGGCAGGAAGCGACTCCTCAGCGGGCATGATCTGGCGAATGCGATCGCCAAGGCCCAGGCGCTTTAATCCGGCCACGGCCAAAATAATCGCGTCATACTCTCCGGCATCCAGCTTGCTTAAGCGGGTGCCGACGTTACCCCGCAGCGAGCGGATCACCAGATCCGGACGACGTGCGCTGATCTGGCACTGACGGCGCAGGCTGGAAGTGCCGACAATGGCGCCCTGCGGCAGCGCGTCAACCGAATCATAATGATGGGAGACAAACGCATCGTGCGGATCTTCTCGTTCACAGATCGTCACCAGCCCCAAACCCTCAGGAAAAGCGACCGGGACATCTTTCATCGAGTGCACGGCAATATCGGCGCGGCCTTCCAGCATCGCCTGTTCCAGCTCTTTGACGAACAGACCCTTGCCGCCCACCTTCGCCAGTGGCGTGTCAAGGATCACATCACCCTTGGTGACCATCGGCACCAGTTCGACGCGCAGCCCCGGATGGCTGGCGGTTAAACGCTGCTGTACGTACTCCGCCTGCCATAAGGCCAGCGGACTTTGCCTGGTGGCAATTCTTAAAATTTTGTCTAACATGCTTGATACCGTTTTGATCGTTCACTGATTATCCTATCATTGAACCGGGAAGGCTGTCAGTTAAACGGCGGCACACGGACGTATTGCAGTAGGTTGAACGCAAAATGTGCTAAACTGTTAAGTAGCGCAACTTTCTTTACGGTCAATCTGCCAGGTGTTAGATTGATCACGTTTCCAGCAAAATTCTGCACGACTATTTTTAAAGCAAACGGCAGATTTCGGAAACCGAACTTTTATATACCCTTTTCAGTCCATAAGGGTGTAAGCACTGGGACAATCAGGCGAGACGTCTTGTACCTCTACATTGAGACACTGAAACAGAGACTGGATGCCATTAACCAGCTGCGCGTTGACCGCGCACTGGCCGCTATGGGACCTGCATTCCAACAGGTTTACAGTCTGCTGCCGACCTTATTACATTGTCATCATCCGCTGATGCCGGGTTACCTTGAAGGTAACGTTCCACATGGCATCAGCTTCTACTCGCCTGATGAAAGCCAGATTAGCTATCTTAATGATTTGGAAGATAAATCCGGATCTCTTGCCGCCATTCCCGCCGCGGGTGAAATGCCGATTACCGGTGTTTACTCCATGGGCAGCACCTCCTCTATCGGCCAAAACTACACTTCTGACCTCGATATCTGGGTCTGCCATCAGTCGTGGCTGGACAATGACGAGCGCCTCAGCCTGCAAAAAAAATGCACCCTGCTGCAGAAGTGGTGCGCCTCAATGGGGGTGGAAGCCAGCTTCTTCCTGATTGATGAAAACCGTTTCCGTCATAATGAGAGCGGTAACCTGGGTGGAGAAGACTGTGGTTCAACCCAGCACATTCTGCTGCTTGATGAGTTCTATCGCACCGCCGTGCGCATGGCGGGCAAACGAATTCTGTGGAATATGGTGCCGCGTGAAGAGGAAGAGCATTACGACGACTATGTGATGTCGTTGTATCAGCAGGGTGTTCTGACGCCCAACGAGTGGCTCGACCTCGGTGGCCTCGGCACGCTGTCGGCGGAAGAGTATTTCGGCGCCAGCCTGTGGCAGCTGTATAAAAGTATCGACTCGCCGTACAAAGCCGTGTTGAAAACCCTGCTGCTGGAAGCCTATTCATGGGAATATCCGGCCACCCGCCTGCTGGCAATGGATATCAAACAGCGCCTGCACGATGGAGAAATCGTCTGCTACGGGCTGGATCCTTACTGCATGATGCTGGAGCGGGTAACGCACTATCTGACCAGCATTGACGACCACGCACGCCTTGATTTGGTGCGCCGCTGTTTCTATCTGAAAGTGTGTGAGAAGCTCTCACTCGCGACAGAGGATGCCGGCTGGCGCCGCGAGATCCTCAGCCAGCAGGTAAAAGAGTGGGGCTGGGACAGCGCACGTCTGGCGATGCTCGACAGCCGGGCCGACTGGAAAATCGGCCAGGTACGCGAAGCGCACAACGAGCTGCTGGACGCGATGATGCAGAGCTATCGCAACCTGATCCGCTTTGCGCGGCGCAACAATTTAAGCGTGAGTGCCAGCCCGCAGGATATTGGCGTACTGACGCGTAAACTGTATGCCGCGTTCGAAGCGCTGCCGGGGAAAGTCACGCTGCTGAACCCGCAGATCTCCCCGGATCTCTCTGAGCAGCACCTGACCTTTATTCACGTGCCCAACGGTCGCGCCAACCGTGCGGGCTGGTATCTGTACAACCAGTCGCCGGATATGAGCTCGATCATCAGCCATCAACCGCTGGAATATAACCGCTATCTCAATAAGCTGGTGGCGTGGGCATGGTTCAACGGATTGCTGACCAGCAAAACAAGGCTGCATATTAAAGGCAATGAGATTTGCGACCTGGCGCGTCTGCAGGAGCTGGTGGCCGATGTGTCACACCATTTCCCGCTGCGCCTGCCTTCTCCGACGCCTAAAGCGCTCTACAGCCCCTGTGAAATTCGCCATCTGGCCATTATCGTCAATCTTGAATATGACCCGACGGCCGCGTTCCGCAATCAGGTGGTTCACTTTGATTTCCGCAAGCTGGACGTGTTCAGCTTCGGCCAGCAGCAGCAGTGCCTGATTGGCAGCATCGATCTGCTGTACCGTAACTCGTGGAATGAAGTGCGTACCCTGCATTTCAACGGCGAGCAGTCGATGATCGAAGCGCTGAAAACCATCCTCGGCAAAATGCATCAGGACGCCTCACCGCCGGATAATGTTGAGGTGTTCTGCTACAGCCAGCATCTGCGCGGACTGATCCGTACCCGCGTGCAGCAGCTGGTGTCCGAGTGCGTTGAGCTGCGTCTCTCCAGTACCCGCCATGAGCCGGGCCGTTTTAAAGCGCTGCGCGTGGCGGGCCAGACGTGGGGGCTGTTCTTTGAGCGCCTCAGCGTGTCGGTACAGAAGCTGGAAAATGCGGTGGAGTTCTACGGTGCTATCTCCAACAACAAGCTGCACGGCCTGTCGCTGAAGGTGGAAACGGACCAGGCGCGCTTACCGGCTGTGGTGAACGGCTACGCCAGCGAAGGGATTATCCAGTTCTTCTTTGAAGACACGCGCGACGATCGCGGCTTCAATATCTACATCCTCGACGAAACTAACCGCGTTGAGGTTTATCACCATTGCGAAGGCAGTAAAGAGGAGCTGGTGCGCGACGTCAGCCGCTTCTACTCCTCTTCACACGATCGCTTCACCTACGGTTCCAGCTTTATCAACTTCAATCTGCCGCAGTTCTACCAGATTGTGCCGCTTGACGATCGCTTCCAGGTGATCCCGTTTCGCAGTCAGACTCTGACCCAGCTGTGCGCCACACTACCGGAAAGCGGCTCCAGCGAAGATTACGCCCAGCGCTATCAGATGCATTAATAGCGTCACGGCGGCTTCTGCTGCGCGATTCGCTTTTCCTGTTGCTTTTCGAACTTCACCTGCGATGATAGACAGCATTAGGTATCTTTCACGAGCAGAAAAGAATGAAGAAAACGATTTGCCAGCTGGCACTGTTACTGACTGTCGTCAGCCTGGCGGGATGCGGGCTAAAAGGGCCGCTCTATTTCCCAAAGGATGAGCAGCCGAAGTCACAGGTGACCCAACCGGTCCAAACCACGCCATCAACGACGCCATCCACCGATACCGGGCAAACGCCTGCAAGCGGCGGGACGAGTGTGCAACCGGCTCAGTAACCCATGACGCACCCGGCGGAGCAGAAAATGCAGTTCTCAAAAATGCACGGCCTTGGCAACGACTTTATGGTTGTGGATGCCGTCACGCAAAACGTCTATTTCTCTCCAGAGCTGATCCGCCGCCTGGCCGATCGTCATCTGGGGATCGGCTTTGATCAGTTGCTGATCGTCGAACCGCCTTACGATCCCGATCTCGATTTTCACTACCGTATCTTCAACGCCGACGGCAGCGAAGTGGCGCAGTGCGGCAACGGCGCGCGCTGTTTTGCCCGCTTTGTCCGCCTGAAAGGGCTGACCAATAAAAGCGATATTCGCGTCAGTACGCAAAATGGCCGCATGGTGCTGAGCGTCAACCAGGATGAACTGGTGTGCGTGAATATGGGCGAGCCAAATTTTGAGCCGCAGCAGGTGCCGTTCCGCGCCAACAAAGCCGAATCTATCTACCTGATGCGCGCCGCCGAGCAGACCATCATGTGCGGCGTGGTGTCGATGGGTAATCCTCACTGCGTGCTGCAGGTTGAAAGCATTCAGACCGCCACGGTCGAGGTTCTCGGACCGGTGCTGGAAAGCCACGAGCGCTTTCCGGAGCGCGTCAATGTCGGCTTTATGGAAGTGGTCAGCCGTGAACACATTCGCCTGCGCGTCTATGAACGCGGCGCGGGAGAAACTCAGGCCTGCGGCAGCGGCGCCTGTGCAGCGGTGGCGGTGGGAATTCAGCAGGCGCTGCTGAGCGATAAAGTGCGGGTCGACCTGCCTGGCGGCACGTTGCACATCGCCTGGAAAGGTCCGGGGCATCCGCTATATATGACCGGGCCAGCCACTCACGTTTACGACGGGTTTATTCATCTATGAAATATGTCGGGGAGCCACAGCAGGAAGAGAGCGAACTTCTGCTGGACGATCGCGCCGTCAGCGATTTTCTGCTGCAAAATCCAGACTTCTTTATTCGCAATGCGCGCCAGGTTGAACAGATGCTGGTACCGCACCCGGTCCGCGGCACCGTGTCGCTGGTCGAGTGGCAGCTGGCGCGCCAGCGCAACCATATCCAGCAGCTGGAAGAAGAGATTACGCTGCTGATGGAGCAGGCGAGCGCCAACCAGCAGCTGTTCGATCGGCTGTTTGCGCTGCAGGCGCAGCTGGCTTCGGCCCCGAGCCTGCATGAGATGCTGAATCGTCTGCACCGCTGGGCGCGTGAATTTGGGCTGGCCGGGGCGAACATCCGCCTGTTCAGCGAGAAATGGCATATCGGTGCGCCATCCGATTTCACCCAGCTGGCGTTGCCGCGTCAGGCTTTCGAATCCGTGCGCATTCAGCGTCTTGGCAAGCAGAATCACTATCTCGGCAGCCTCAACGGCCCTGAACTGCTGCTGCTGTTACCGCAGGCGAAAGCCATCGGTTCAGTCGCCATGTCGCTGCTGGGCGAAGAGGGCGACCTCGGCGTGTTGATCTTCAGCAGCCGCGACAGCCAGCACTATCAGTCCGGGATGGGTACCGTCCTGCTCCAGCACCTGGCGCTAATGCTGCCGCAGCTGCTGTCGCGCTGGATTGAGCGCGTGTGAGCAGCGAATCGCCTCTGCAACCTGCCGTAGAGGGCTTCCTGCGTTACCTGAAGGTTGAGCGCCAGCTCAGCCCGCTGACCCAGATCAACTACCAGCGCCAGCTGACGGCAGTTATCGCCCTGCTGGACGAACTCAAGGTCAGCGACTGGCCGCGCCTCGATGCCGCGCTGGTACGTTCGCTGGCTGCACGCAGCAGCCGCAGCGGACTGAAACCCGCCAGCCTGGCGCTGCGCCTCTCTGCGCTGCGCAGTTTTCTTGACTGGCTGATTAGCCAGGGCGTGATTAAAGCGAACCCGGCGAAAGGGGTGGCGACGCCGCGTGCGCCGCGCCACCTGCCGAAAAATATTGATGTCGATGAAGTGGATCGCCTGCTGGAGATCGACCTTAACGATCCGCTGGCGGTGCGTGACCGGGCGATGCTGGAAGTGATGTACGGCGCAGGGCTGCGTCTGTCTGAACTGGTCGGTATCGACCTCGGTCATCTCGACCTCGCGACGGGTGAAGTCTGGGTGATGGGTAAAGGCAGCAAAGAGCGCCGCCTGCCGATTGGCCGCACGGCGGTGCTGTGGCTTGAACACTGGCTGGCGCTGCGCGAGCTGTTTGCACCCGAAGATAACGCGCTGTTCCTGGCGAAACAGGGCCGGCGTATCTCGGCGCGCAATGTACAGAAGCGCTTTGCCGAATGGGGGGTGAAGCAGGGGCTGTCGGGCCACGTACATCCGCACAAACTGCGCCACTCTTTTGCCACGCATATGCTGGAATCCAGCGGAGATTTGCGTGCGGTGCAGGAGCTGCTGGGTCATGCCAACCTGACCACCACCCAGATCTATACTCATCTCGACTTTCAACACCTGGCGTCGGTTTACGATGCTGCTCATCCCCGTGCGAAACGAGGAAAATCCTGATGCACTTTTACCGACCACTGCGCCCGATTGCGGCGATGACCTTCGATCTCGACGATACCCTGTATGACAACTCACCGGTGATCCGTCGTACGACTAAAGAGTCCCACGCTGCGCTGCAGGCGCATCATCCTTTACTGAAGGATTACAGCGTTGAACAGTATCAGCAGGTGCGCGATCGCCTGCTGGCCGCCGAGCCGGAAATCTATCATGACGTTAGCGAATGGCGCCGCCGTGCGGTTGAGCAGGCGATGCTGGATGTCGGCATTGCTGCGACCCAGGCCGCCAGCGGCTCGCGCGAGGTGATGGACGTGTTCGCCCACTGGCGCAGCCAGATCGACATTCCTGAAGAGACGCACCAGACGCTGAGCGCGCTGGCCAAACGCATTCCGCTGGTGGCGATCACCAACGGTAACGCTGAACCGCATCTGTGCGGGCTGGATCACTACTTCCAGTTTGTGCTGCGTGCCGGTCCGGACGGGCGTGCTAAACCTTATCAGGATATGTATCAAACGGCGGCTGAAAAGCTGAATCTGCGTCCTGAGCAGATCCTGCATATCGGTGACGATCTCACCACCGATGTTGCCGGTGCGGTTCGCTGCGGGATGCAGGCGTGCTGGATTAACCTGCGTGAAGGGAATCTGATGCATATCGACGATACCCGCCTGCTTCCCACGCTGGAAATTTCGCAGTTGGCTTCTTTAACTGCGCTTGTATAATAAGCTGGTTAAATATCCAGTGGGTGGCCTGACGCCGCCCCCGATCTCCGACGGTGCCTATGGACGTTTCTGACCTGCTCGACAGCTTGAATGATAAACAACGCGAAGCCGTAGCCGCCCCGCGCAGCAACCTGCTGGTGCTGGCCGGTGCCGGCAGTGGTAAAACCCGCGTGCTGGTGCATCGCATTGCCTGGCTGATGGCGGTTGAAAACTGTTCTCCGTATTCGATCATGGCCGTCACCTTCACCAATAAAGCGGCGGCGGAGATGCGCCACCGCATCGAGCAGCTGATCGGCACCAGTCAGGGCGGCATGTGGATCGGGACCTTCCACGGCCTGGCGCACCGCCTGCTGCGTGCGCACCACCTCGATGCTAACCTGCCGCAGGATTTTCAGATCCTCGACAGTGAAGATCAGCTGCGCCTGCTTAAGCGCCTGATCAAGGCGATGAACCTTGATGAGAAGCAGTGGCCGGCCCGCCAGGGGATGTGGTACATCAACGGCAAAAAAGATGAAGGGCTGCGGCCGAAACATATTGAGAGCTACGGCAACCCGATTGAGCAGACCTGGCTGAGGATCTACCAGGCCTATCAGGAAGCCTGCGATCGCGCCGGGCTGGTGGACTTCGCCGAGCTGCTGCTGCGTGCACACGAGCTGTGGCTGAACAAGCCGCATATCCTTAATCACTACCGCGAGCGCTTCACCAATATTCTGGTGGACGAGTTCCAGGATACCAACAACATCCAGTACGCCTGGATCCGCATGCTGGCGGGCGACAGCGGCAAAGTGATTATCGTCGGCGATGATGACCAGTCAATCTACGGCTGGCGCGGGGCGCAGGTGGAAAATATCCAGCGTTTCCTCAACGATTTTCCCGGCGCGGAAACTATCCGTCTTGAGCAGAACTACCGCTCGACCAACAACATCCTTAAAGCCGCCAACACCCTGATCGCTAACAACAACGGGCGCCTGGGTAAAGAGCTGTGGACCGAAGACAGCGACGGTGAACCGATCGCCATCTACTGCGCGTTTAACGAGCTGGACGAAGCGCGCTTTGTGGTAAACCGCATTAAGGTGTGGATGGAGAACGGCGGCGCGCTGAACGACTGTGCCATTCTCTACCGCAGTAACGCCCAGTCGCGCGTGCTGGAAGAGGCGCTGCTGCAAACCAGCCTGCCTTACCGGATTTACGGCGGGATGCGCTTCTTCGAACGGCAGGAGATCAAAGATGCGCTGGCCTATCTGCGTCTGATCTCTAACCGCAACGATGACGCGGCATTTGAGCGGGTGGTGAATACGCCAACGCGCGGTATTGGCGACCGCACGCTGGATGTGGTGCGCCAGACTTCGCGCGAGCGCCAGCTGACGCTGTGGCAGGCTACGCGTGCGCTATTGCAGGAGAAAGCGCTGGCCGGGCGTGCTGCCTCCGCGCTGCAGCGCTTTACCGAACTGGTCGACTCGCTGGCGCAGGAAACGGTTGAGATGCCGCTGCACGTACAGACCGACCGGGTAATCAAAGACTCCGGCCTGTGGATCATGTACGAGCAGGAGAAAGGTGAGAAGGGCCAGGCGCGTATTGAGAACCTTGAAGAGCTTGTAAACGCCACGCGCCAGTATGCCTATCAGGATGAAGATGAAGATCTAATGCCGCTTCAGGCGTTCCTGTCCCATGCCGCGCTGGAAGCGGGTGAAGGCCAGGCTGACAAATGGCAGGATGCGGTGCAGCTGATGACCCTCCATTCGGCCAAAGGGCTGGAGTTTATGCAGGTGTTTATCGTCGGCATGGAAGAGGGGATGTTCCCGAGCCAGATGTCGCTGGATGAGGGCGGGCGGCTGGAGGAAGAGCGTCGTCTGGCCTACGTTGGCGTGACGCGTGCCATGCAAAAGCTGACCCTGACCTATGCGGAAACCCGACGTTTGTATGGCAAAGAGGTGTATCACCGTCCGTCGCGCTTTATCGGCGAGCTGCCGGAAGAGTGCATCGAGGAGGTTCGCCTGCGCGCCAGCGTTACCCGCCCGGTGAATCATCAGCGCATGGGCACGCCGGTAGCACAAAACGACAGTGGCTTTGCCCTTGGTCAGCGCGTGCGCCACGCCAAGTTTGGTGAAGGGACTATCGTCAATCTGGAAGGCAGCGGCGAACACAGTCGTCTGCAGGTCGCGTTCCAGGGGCAGGGCATAAAGTGGCTGGTTGCGGCCTACGCGAAACTGGAAACAGTCTGATACTTTACGGGCGCGTGGCCTGCTTGACGGCTTTTTCGTCTCAGCGTAACATGCGCCCACCATTACCCTTAGAGGACACCCGCCTTGGACACACCCAGTACATACTGGCTCATTGACCTGCTCACCAGGTACAACTCCTAAGGCTATCCTCCTTTGCCGATAGCCTTCGTGGTTGTTGGCGACCCCCGTATATCGTCGCACTGAGTCAGTTTTGCTCGCTGACTGAAACGCTTGTTTCCCGTGTTCAACGCTTTGTCCCATTTGTTGTTACGAATTGGGAGTACAGCTATGCTGAGCGCATTTAAACTGCATCAAAACCGTCTGACCCGCCTTGAACTGGATGATGCTGATGCCAGTGAAGAGCTGACGGGGTCCGTTTGGGTCGACCTGATTGAACCCGAAGAAACCGAGCGTGACCGTGTGCAGACCGAACTGGGTCAGAGCCTTGCGACACGTCCGGAACTGGAAGATATCGAAGCCTCGGCGCGTTTCTTCGAAGACGAAGATGGCCTGCATATCCACTCCTTTTTCTTCTATGAGGATGCGGACGATCACGCGGGTAACTCCACCGTGGCGTTCACCATCCGCGAAGGGCGACTCTACACGCTGCGCGAGCGTGAGCTGCCGGCGTTCCGTCTCTACCGCATGCGCGCCCGCAATCAGACGCTAATCGACGGCAATGCCTTCGAGCTGCTGCTTGACCTGTTTGAAACCAAGATCGAACAGCTGGCGGATGAGATTGAAAATATCTACAGCGACCTGGAAAAGTTGAGCCGCGTGATTATGGAAGGGCAGCAGGGTGATGCCTTCGACGAAGCGCTGTCGACGCTGGCGGAGCTGGAAGATATTGGCTGGAAAGTGCGCCTGTGTCTGATGGATACCCAGCGCGCGCTTAACTTCCTGGTGCGCAAGGCCCGCCTGCCGGGTAACCAGCTGGAGCAGGCGCGCGAGATCCTGCGCGATATCGAATCCCTGCTGCCGCACAACGAGTCGCTGTTCCAGAAGGTCAACTTCCTGATGCAGGCGGCAATGGGCTTTATCAATATTGAGCAGAACCGCATTATCAAGATCTTCTCGGTGGTTTCGGTGGTATTCCTGCCGCCAACGCTGGTGGCTTCCAGCTACGGGATGAACTTTGAATTTATGCCGGAGCTGAAGTGGAGCTTTGGCTATCCAGGGGCGATTACCCTGATGATCCTGGCGGGGCTGGCACCTTACGCCTACTTTAAGCGTAAAAACTGGCTGTAAGATAAGAGTAAAAACCCCGCGTTCAGCGGGGTTTGCTTACGTAGACAATTACTGGCAGCTTGAACGACCGGTTTTATTGTTAACTGCACCGTTGCTGATGAGCAGCTGTGCCACATCATAAAAACCTTTCTCACAGGCCACGCTCAGCGAGCTGGTTTCATTACCGGTAGTGCTGTTTTTCACCACCACATTCAAATCGGGTTTGAACTGCAGCGCCCATTTTACAAAGTCGTAGCGGCCATCCACAGCGCCGACGAGGAATAATGTCTCCCCGTTTGATTCACGCGCATTCCAGTCGGTCTCTTTTTTTAACTTCTCGTAGAGATAGCTAATCACTTCGACGTGGCCCCCCATCACGGCAGACTTCAACGCGTTGTACACATCGGCGCGGTCAGTGGCGCGAATATCGGCCCCTTTATCCACTAAATAGTGAACAATGTCGCTATAACCAATGAAGGCCGCCCAGCCCAACGCGGTTTGCCCCTGTGATGCCTCGTCTTTAGCTTCAAGATTCTGACCCGCTTCGACCCGTTTTTTAATCTCGGCCAGATTCCCCTGCTTCACCGCATCAAACCACGCTGCATCCGGTCCGACAGAGGGCTTGTCATAGAAGGTGCGGTGCTGAAGAAGGTTAGGGTTAGCAATAAGGTACATTTCGTTAAAGCTGAGACGAAACTTTGAGTAATCAACCTGCATCAGCGGGTCGCTGTCGGCCGATACTGCGGTTGCCGATGCGCCTATCAGGGTGAGCATCACCATAATTCTTTTCAACATGTCCTTTCTTCCTTGTTAACTCATTATCAGTAAATAGCAGCACGACTCAGCTCATTAGCCTCGCGCTGAGGTTAAGGCTGACGAGGTTTCTCATCAGACGCGGCATTTTGCCACGGTTAGGGATGGTTGATGCGGCGGGACGATGAATACAAGACGGGTCCTGGGCTGGCGCATCCCGGCGGTAACGCGTACTCTTTAACCTCTTCTTTCAATAGATAAAGTTTTACTCTATGGAACGCATTTCCCTGCACGGGCAGTGGGCGATTCTGCTTGGCGTCTCGCTGTTACTCGGTTTTATACTCCAGACTTTTCACGTACCGGCGGCGCTGCTGCTTGGCCCGATGATTGTCGGCGTGGTAATGGGGCTATGTGGTGCAACCATCCGCATTGATAAACGTATTTTCGTGCTGTGCCAGGCGGTACTGGGCTGCATGATCGCTCAGAGCCTGTCGCCATCTATCCTGCAACCGCTGATTGCCGACTGGCCGATAGTGCTGGCGGTATTGATCCTGACGCTGGCGGCCAGTGCGCTCTCCGGGTTTTTACTGGTGCGCTTTAGTAGCCTGCCGGGGCCGACCGGGGCGTGGGGATCCTCCCCTGGCGGGGCATCCGCCATGGTGGCGATGGCAGGGGACTTTGGGGCTGATACCCGGCTGGTGGCATTTATGCAGTATCTGCGGGTACTGTTTGTCGCTACCGCTGCCGCCATTGTGGCGCGTATCGGCTTAGGCGACAGCGCACATGCGGCCGATACTGACTGGTTTCCCGCACTTGGCTCGCCGTTTGCCGCCACGATTGGCGTGATGCTGCTGGGCGCATTTCTCGGGCAAAAGTTTCGCATCCCTTCCGGCGCACTGCTGCTCCCGGCGATTATTGGCGCGACATTGCACTCCAGTGGAACGCTGAGTTTGCAGGTGCCGGAGTGGCTGCTGGCGCTGGCCTATGCGCTGATTGGCTGGACCGTCGGGCTGCGTTTTACCCGCCCGGTATTCCTGCTGGCGTTGCGCACGCTGCCGCAGATGGTGATATCGATAATTGGTCTGATGCTGCTGTGTGGCGCGATGGCATGGATGCTGACCAAAACGCTGCATGTCGATATGCTCACGGCCTATCTGGCAACCAGCCCCGGCGGGTTGGATACCGTGGCGATCATTGCGGCCGGCAGCCGGGTGGATATGGCGTTTGTGATGGCGATGCAGACGCTGCGCCTGTTTACCATTCTGTTCACCGGCCCGGCGCTGGCACGTTTTCTCTCGCGCTATGCGCGCAGCTGACTCAGCCAATCATATAGGTGGCCGTGGCGCTGGCGATATGCAGGCCCGCATCGTTATGCAGTTCGACGCGCGCCACCGACACTTTATTACCGCCGCGCAGCAGGCTGCTGCTGGCGATAAAGCGCTCACCGCGCCCCGGACGCAGGTAATCCACCCGTAAATCGATGGTGCCCATGCGCGATAATCGCTGGCGCAGCTCCTCTTCGGTAATACTCTCCTGGCGGGTCAGCGCGCTGGTGACGCACACCAGCCCGGCGGCGACATCCAGCACCGATGCAATCACCCCGCCGTGCAGGATCTTCTGCGCGGAGTTGCCGACCAGCATCGTCTGGTTGGCCAGGCTAAGCTCGGCGTAATCGGACTCCAGCCGGTCAAGTTCCAGCCCCAGGGCGCGATTGAAGGGCATGTGGTAGACAAAAATTTCACCGATCAGGCGGCGGGCGGCAGCCTGATCCATAGGTACTGCTGACATTATCGGCTTTTCCTGTGATGCGTGCTGAGTGAAAGTCAGGTTAACGGAGTGTGTATATTATGCTTCGTTGTTAGTGCTTTCCACTTTCGAAAATGAGCACTAATCCCTCATGATTTTTCTGTGTAGAATGGCGTGCTTTTTATTCAATCATTCGCCTCTCTGGGAGAACCCTATGGCTCTGCTGAAAGGATTGCTGGCGTCAGCAATTCTGTTTCCTACATTAGTGCTGGCTCAGGAAGCCACGGTTAAAGTGATTCATGACCGTCCTGCGGTGAAGGGCAGTATTATTGCCAACATGCTGGAGAAACACGACAACCCGTTTGTCCTGTTGCCTTATGAAAGCAACTATCTGCTGTATACCGATACCAGCAACATTAATAAGGAAGCGATCGAGTCTTATAACTGGGACAAAACGAAACACGATGAAGTGAAGTTTCAGCTGAGCCTCGCATTCCCGCTGTGGCGCGGCATTCTCGGTGAAAACTCGGTGCTTGGCGCATCCTATACTCAGAAATCCTGGTGGCAGCTCTCTAACCGCAGCGCCTCTTCGCCGTTCCGCGAAACTGACTACGAGCCACAGGTCTTCCTCGGCTGGGCAACAGACTACAGCCTGGGCGGCTGGACGCTGCGCGATGTGGAAACCGGTGTGAACCATCAGTCCAACGGCCGCTCCGACCCAACCTCGCGCAGCTGGAACCGCGTCTATGCGCGTCTGATGGCGGAAAACGGCAACTGGCTGGTGGAAGTGAAACCCTGGTACCGTATTCCAGAAAATGAAAATAATGACGATAACCCGGATATCACTAAGTACATGGGGTATTATCGCCTGACGGTGGGATATCAGTGGGGCGAGAGCATCTTCAGCGTGAAGAGCCAGTATAACTGGAACAGCGGCTACGGCGGCGCTGAACTGGGCTGGAGCTACCCAATGACTGAGCATGTGCGTTTTTACACGCAGGTGTATAGCGGTTATGGTGAATCCCTGATCGATTACAATCATCGTCAAACGCGCGTCGGTGTCGGCGTGACGCTCAACGACCTCTTCTAAGGTCGCCGCTTACCGGGCAGGCACTGCCGCCCGGTTAAAAATTCAGTCACTTCAGATTTTGGGGACAATGTGTCTACGGCAGCAGTCATCAATAAAGAAACGCTGGCAGAGCAGGTATTACGCGATACCTTCGGCTACCAGCAGTTTCGTCCGGGGCAACAAACTATCATTCAGGAATCGCTTAACGGCCGCGACTGTCTGGTAGTCATGCCGACCGGCGGCGGAAAGTCACTCTGTTATCAGATCCCGGCGCTGGTGCGCGAAGGGCTGACGCTGGTGGTGTCGCCGTTGATCTCGCTGATGAAAGACCAGGTGGACCAGCTGCTGGCAAACGGCGTGGCGGCAGCCTGCCTCAACTCGACGCAGAACCGTGAAGAGCAGCAGGAAGTGATGGCGGGCTGCCGCACTGGCCGCATCCGCCTGCTGTACATTGCTCCTGAACGTCTGATGATGGACAACTTCCTCGACCAGCTGACGCACTGCAACCCGGCAATGCTGGCGGTCGATGAAGCTCACTGTATCTCCCAGTGGGGCCACGATTTCCGTCCGGAGTATGGCGCTTTAGGCCAGCTGCGCCAGCGTCTGCCGGATGTGCCGGTGATGGCGCTGACCGCGACCGCCGATGAAACCACGCGTAACGATATTGCCCGCCTGTTACAGCTCGACGATCCGCTGATCCAGATCAGTAGCTTTGACCGTCCCAATATCCGCTACACGCTGGTGGAAAAATTCAAACCGACCGAACAGCTGCTGCGCTATGTGCAGGATCAGCGCGGTAAGTGCGGCATTATTTACTGTAACAGCCGGGCAAAAGTGGAAGACACCGCAGCCCGACTGCAAAGCCGTGGGCTCAGCGTCGGGGCTTATCATGCCGGAATGGATAACGCTCACCGTGCGCACGTGCAGGAAGCGTTTCAGCGCGACGATCTGCAAATCGTGGTGGCGACCGTCGCATTCGGCATGGGCATCAACAAACCCAACGTGCGCTTCGTGGTGCACTTTGATATCCCGCGTAATATTGAATCCTACTATCAGGAAACCGGCCGCGCCGGGCGTGACGGTCTGCCTGCTGAAGCGCTGCTGCTGTACGATCCGGCCGATATGGCCTGGTTACGTAAGTGCCTGGAAGAGAAAGCGCCAGGCCCGCTGCAGGATATCGAGCGCCATAAGCTGAATGCGATGGGCGCGTTTGCCGAAGCGCAAACCTGCCGCCGCCTGGTGCTGCTGAACTACTTCGGCGAAGGCCGTCAGCAGGCGTGCGACAACTGTGATATCTGCCTCGATCCGCCGCGCCGCTACGACGGACTGGTGGAGGCACAGAAAGCGCTGTCCTGCATTTACCGCGTGGGTCAGCGTTTCGGGATGGGCTATATCGTCGAGATCCTGCGCGGGGCCAACAACCAGCGCATCCGCGATATGCAGCATGATAAATTGCCAGTCTATGGCATTGGCCGCGAGCAGACGCACGAGCACTGGACCAGCGTGCTGCGCCAGCTCATTCACCTCGGTCTGGTGACGCAGAACATTGCGATGCACTCGGCGCTGCAGCTGACCGAAGCCGCCAGGCCAATTCTGCGCGGGGAAGCGCCGCTCCAGCTGGCGGTGCCGCGCCTGGTCAGCATCAAGCCGCGCAGCAGCAGCCAGAAGTCGTTCGGCGGCAACTACGACCGCAAGCTGTTTGCCAAACTGCGCAAGCTGCGTAAAGCGATTGCGGATGAAGCGAACGTGCCGCCATACGTGGTGTTTAACGATGCGACGCTGATTGAAATGGCGGAGCAGATGCCGATTACCGCCTCAGAGATGCTGAGCGTGAACGGGGTCGGTCACAAGAAGCTGGAACGTTTTGGCAAGCCGTTCCTGGTGATGATCAAAGAGCACGTCGACGGCGACGATGTGGAGTAATCCGTAGGGGCGGGCATGCCCGACCCTGTTGGTTACGCTATTCTGCGCGCCGAAGCCAGCAGTGCACCCACCGCGATAAACAATCCGCCAAAGGTCCGGTTCAACAACTTCATCTGATGCGGGCCTTTAATCCACACCGCAATGCGCGTCGCCAGCGTGGCGTAGCCAATCATCACAATGATATCGACCACCACCGTGGTGACGCCGAGCACCAGATACTGCATCGCCTGGGGCTGATGCGGAATAATGAACTGCGGGAACAGCGCGGCGAGGAATATGATGCTCTTCGGGTTGGTCAGATTGACCAGCACGGCGCGGCGAAACAGCTTGCGGCGTGGCATCGCCTTCGCCACCGCGCTGAGATCAATCGCGCCGGATGAGCGCCACTGCTGAATGCCCAGCCACACCAGATAGGCGGCACCCGCCCACTTAAGAACTTCAAACGCCAGCACTGACTGAGAAAACAGCGCGCCCAGCCCGACGCCGACCAGCACGATATGCAGCGAAAGCCCGACCTGCAGCCCGGCAATGGAGGCCACTGCACCGCGATAGCCGTGGCTGATGCCGGTACTCATGGTGTTAATCGCCCCGGAACCGGGCGACAGGCTTAAGATGCTGGTTGTTAATAAATAGGTCAGCCACCATTCGATGGTCATGGGGTAAAGCTCCCTGATAACGCTCAATTGTGACACAATACGACATTGTTGAATGTTGCGCTATGGGTAACAATGTCCGCTGCCCGCAGTTTGTCTCTTCTGGGAAACGCCCGATGGAACATCTTAAAAACAGCTGGCTGACGCGGGAGAGAGCCTTCGCCGCTTTTGCCACCGGCCCGCTGCTGGATTTCTGGAAGCAGCGTGAAGAGGGTGAGTTTGCCGGCGTGGAAAATGTGCCTATTCGCTATGTCCGCTTCATCTCCCCGCAACACGATAAAGTTATTTTGCTGTGTCCCGGCAGGATTGAAAGCTATGTGAAATATCCCGAGTTGGCCTACGACCTGTTCCACAGTGGGTACGACGTGGTGATTATCGACCATCGAGGCCAGGGGCGCTCCGGTCGACTTCTTGCTGATTCACATCGCGGCCACGTGGTGGAATTTGAAGATTACGTCGACGATCTGGAAACCCTGTACCTGAAAGAGATCGTCGCACGCCACTATCGTCACCGCTACGCACTGGCCCACTCGATGGGCGGGGCGATCCTCGCACTGATGCTGGCGCGTCAGCCAGCAGCCTTCGACGCGGTGGCGCTGGCTTCGCCGATGTTCGGGATTTATCTGCCGATGCCGCTGTGGATGGCGCATCAAATTCTGAACTGGGCGGAGAAACGCCCGGCGCTGCGCGATGGCTACGCGCTCGGCACCGGGAAATGGCATGCGCGCCCCTTTGCCATCAACGAGCTGACGCACAGCCGCGAACGCTATCGCCGTAATCTGCGCTTCTACGCTGACGACCCGGGGCTGCGCGTCGGCGGACCCACCTATCACTGGGTGCGTGAAGGCGTGCGCGCCGGGCAGAGCATCCTCAGCCAGGCCGCGCAGATTGCCACGCCGCTTCTGCTGTTGCAGGCGTCAGAGGATAAGGTGGTGGATAACCGCGCTCAGGATCTGTTCTGCCAGACGATGGTGGCGGCAGGCCAGCCCTGTGCCGGAGGCAAGCCGTGGGTGATTGACGGTGCCCGGCACGAGATCCTGTTTGAGAGCGACCGGATGCGTGCCGAAGCGCTGGAAGCGATCCTCACCTTCTTTGCACGCCACCCGTAAGTGGCCAGTATTCAGTTACCGGCGGGGAGTTCCGCCAGAAAATGTTAACCAGAGGATTTATGTTCCATATTGTTGCTTCAGACCTGGATGGCACGCTGCTGTCACCGGATCACACCCTTTCTTCTTTCGCGCGCGAAACGCTACAGCTGCTGACGCGTAAAGGCGTGCACTTTGTCTTCGCCACCGGTCGTCACTATATTGATGTGGCGCAGATGCGCGACAGCCTCGGCATCGACGCTGACATGATCACCTCAAACGGCGCGCGCGTGCACAACACCGCCGGTGAGCTGGTGTTCAGCCATAATCTGGATGAAGATATCGCGCAGGAGCTGTTTGCCATGCAGCACGCCAACCCGGATATCTACACCAACGTCTATCGCGATGAAGAGTGGTTCCTTAACCGCCATCGTCCGGAAGAGGTGGATTTCTTCCGCGAATCAGACTTTAACTACCAGATTTTTCAGCCGGGCCAGCTGCAGACCGACGGTATCAGCAAGGTGTTCTTTACCTGCGCGATCCCTGAGCTGCTGGTGCCGCTGGAGCAGGCGCTGATGGCGCGCTGGGGCGACCGGGTAAATGTCAGCTTCTCGCTGCCGACCTGTCTGGAAGTGATGGCGGGCGGCGTGTCGAAAGGGCACGCGCTGGATGCCGTCGCAAAATCGCTCGGCTATTCGCTGCAGGAGTGCATCGCCTTTGGTGACGGCATGAACGATAAAGAGATGCTGAGCATGGCGGGTAAGGGCTGCGTGATGAGCAACTCGCATCAGCGCCTGAAGGATATTTTGCCGGAGCTGGAAGTGATTGGTTCAAATGCCGATCTGGCGGTGCCGAAGTATCTGCGCGAGCTGTTTGACGTCTAAGCTTTTAAAACGGGTCAGGCATGCCTGACCCCTACGTTTTATCGTCCTAAAAAATGCACCGCTTTATCCGGGAAGTCGGTAAACAGCCCGTCGACGCCGGCCTTGTGATAGAGCAGGTCATACAGCTGGTCGACATCACTGACATACGGCGGCAGCTGATCGGCGCGCACGGTGTAAGGGTGCACCACCATCTTATTCAGATGTGCTTCTTTGACCATGTCGGTGAAGCGCACGTCGCCGCGCTGCGATCCGTCCGCTATCAGCATGTGGTAATCTGGCCCGATACCGTCGGCATACTGCGCAATCGTCTTCATCGCGCCCGGTTTAAACATCCAGTCGTAGCTGTAGTTAACCCACTTGCCGTTCTGCTGCTCCTGGGTTTCATCCCATTTGGTATAGGCAATCAGCTGCACCAGCTTGAGGTTCATCGCGCGCTGCGGCTCCAGCTCAGTTTTGATGCGCTTCACTTCGTTATAGTCAAAGCACTGCAGATAAACCTTATCGTCCTTGCCGCTGTAACCGTATTGCTTCAGCACATCCAGCACCTTCGCCGAGATGTCTTTGCCCTCCTTACGGTGGAACCACGGTGCTTTGATTTCGGTATAGATACCGATGTTCTTGCCGGTGGAGTGGTTCAGACCCTGGATAAACTCCAGCTCCTCCTCGAAGGTGTGCACGCGGAAGTCCGATTTTCCCATCGGGAAACGACCGGGGAAGGTCTGCACTTTTTTGCCGTTCTCAATCTCAAACCCTTCGCTGAATTTGAGGCTTTTGATCTCGGCCAGCGTAAAGTCGATGGCGTAATAGCGCCCGTCGGGACGGGCACGCTGTGGGAAGCGCGTGGCAACATCGGTGACGCGATCGAGGTAGTGGTCATGCAGCACCACCAGACGATCGTCTTTGGTCATCACCAGATCCTGCTCAAGATAATCGGCACCCTGGGCGTAGGCCATCGCCTTCGCCGGCAGCGAATGTTCCGGCAGATACCCGCTGGCCCCGCGATGGGCAATCACGATGGGTGCGGTACTCGCGGCAGTAGCCGCGAGAGAGGTCGAAAGCAGTAAAGTTGCGATAACGTTTTTCAACATAATGGCGTCTCCTTTCAGCGAGTTTTCAGTGCCTGCTTGTGTTTGTTCTCACTTACCATGGTCATAAACAGCAGGATCACTGCCAGTACGCAGCCGCCGATCATCACCATAAAGCCGCCGTCCCAGCCGAAGAAGTCCACGGTGTAACCGACGATGGCGCTGGCCGCGACGGAACCGCCGAGGTAGCCAAACAGCCCGGTGAATCCGGCCGCCGTCCCTGCCGCTTTCTTCGGTGCCAGCTCCAGCGCATGCAGTCCAATCAGCATCACCGGGCCGTAGATCAGGAAGCCGATAATCGTCATACACGCCATATCAACGCCCGGATTGCCGGCCGGGTTCATCCAGTACACCACGGTGGCAATCGTCACCAGTACCATAAAGAACACGCCGGTGGCACCGCGATTGCCCTTGAAGACTTTATCCGACATCCAGCCGCACAGCAGCGTCCCTGGAATACCGGCGTACTCGTAGAAGAAGTAGGCCCACGAAGATTTATCCAGCGTGAAGTGCTTCACCTCTTTCAGGTAGGTCGGTGACCAGTCGAGGATGCCGTAACGCAGCAGATAGACGAACACGTTCGCCAGCGCGATATACCACAGCAGCTTGTTGGGCAGGATGTACTGCATAAAGATCTGTTTCGCCGTCAGCTCTTCTTCATGCTTTTCGTCATAGTCCGGCGGATAGTCGTTCTTATACTCTTCAATCGGCGGCAGGCCGCAGGACTGAGGGGTGTCACGCATTAAAGCAAAGGCAAAGATGGCGATAAGAATGGCGCCGAAGGCAGGCATATACAGTGCGGCTTTCCAGTCGTTAAACCACGCCATCCCCAGCAGGAACAGCAGTGGAGGGATCCCGCCGCCAACGTTGTGCGCGCAGTTCCACACCGACACGATACCGCCGCGCTCTTTTTGCGACCACCAGTGCACCATGGTGCGTCCGCACGGTGGCCAGCCCATTCCCTGGAACCAGCCGCACAGGAACAGCAGCACGAACATCACCATAATGCTCGACGTCGCCCACGGCACGAAGCCCATAAACAGCATCACCACCGCGGCCAGGATCAAGCCAGCAGGCAGAAATACGCGCGGGTTTGAGCGGTCCGATACCGAACCCATAATAAATTTGGAGAAGCCGTAAGCAATGGAGATCCCGGACAGGGCAAAGCCGAGGTCGCCGCGCGAAAAGCCCTGCTCAACCAGGTAAGGCATTGCCAGTGCGAAATTCTTTCGCACCAGATAGTAGGCGGCGTAGCCAAAGAAAATACCCAGAAAGATCTGCCAGCGCAGTTTGCGGTACAGCGGATCGACGCGGCTGTCATCGACACGCGGTTGATGTGCAGCAGGTTTGAAAATACTTAGCATGTAAACGGCCTCCCGTGGCTTATAAAACTGACACCCTGATGGATGTACAGCAAAAGGAACAAAATCCGGCCAGTGCAGGGTTAAATGTTCCATTTCGCGCACAGCCTAGTGGTTATCAGCACAAAGGACTGTGAAGAAGGGCGCAGATGTTACACTTTTATGACAAAGTGGCTATATGTGCATCACAAAATGATGAAATATTTTCGCAATGAAACGATAAAGCGTGATGACTATCACGTTTTGAGCGAGAGGGGATGCTGCGGTGTTCGTTTGGTGAGTGGTTATGTTCTAAATGGAAGATATGGCGAAGGGAAGATAAATGCGATTAACGCAGTCGGGCGTTAATCGCATCAGGCGTTAAGCCTGCGCTTTAGGTTTGGCCGGGCGAATTTTCATCGTCAGGCCTTTGAGGAAGTTACGCAGGATCTGATCGCCACATTCGCGGTAGTTTTTATGCCCCGGTTTACGGAAGATCGCGCCGATCTCTGACTGACCTACCGCAAAATCGGTGCTTTTCAGCAGCTCAATAATGTCGGTAGTTTTCAGGTCGAATGCCACGCGCAGCTTTTTCATCATGATGTTGTTGGTCATCTTGCGTTCGATAGAGGGCGCCGGGGCATCTTCGCTTTTGCCGCGACGCTCGAAAATCAGACCGTTGAGAAAGTAACCCATGATGACATCCGGGCAGGCGCGAAAACCGGGCTCTTCCTCTTTCTTCAGGAAGCTGGCAACTTCGGCTTCTGTTACTTCGCTCTCTGCCAGCGCCAGAATGCTTACCACTTTCGCATCGCTTAAATTCAGCATGTAACGCACGCTGCGCAGGACATCATTATTCGTCATAGGAACTCTCTTTCATTGAAACCATAGCAATGAGCGCATTATAGAGACAATTCGTGAGTTAAACAGGAAAAACCGCCAGCGGCAGGCTGGCGATGGTGTTACAGAGGATTGATCGCGGATAACGGCGTGCCGGGGCGTGAAGCGTCACGCACCAGCGGCAGGTGATCGCAGGCGTGCTGACGGGCGGAACGGATAAACGCCTCCACGATTGGCTGGCGCTGTTCGCCGTCGCGCACGGCGGCATACAGCCTGCTCCACAGGCCGTCCCCTAACGTTTTCGTCACCACCAGCCCCTGGTGTTCAAAACTTTCTACCACCCAGTGCGGCAGTGCGGCAATGCCCATCTGCGCGGAAACCATCTGAATCAGCAGCAGCGTATTATCGACGTTTTTCAGCGCCGGGCTGATGCCCGCGGGCTGCAGGAAATGGCGCCAGATATCCAGGCGCTGGCGCTGTACCGGGTAGATCATCAGCACTTCACTGGCCAGATCCTCCGGCGTGATGTGATCCTTCTGTGCCAGTGGGTGATCCGGGGCCAGCACCAGGCGTACCTCAAAATCAAACATCGGCGTATAGAACAATCCGCTGCGCGGCAGAATATCTGAGGTCAGGACGATATCCAGCTCGCCCTGCTGTAAAGCGGGCTGTGGATCAAAGGTCACGCCCGACTTGAAGTCCATCACGACCTGCGGCCAGCTCTGACGGAAGTTATTCAGCGCGGGCGTCAGCCACTGAATACAGCTGTGACACTCAATGGCAATGCGCAGCGTGGTCTGATGCGGCTCGTGGCATGCCTGAAGCGCGTGCTGGATCTGCGGCAATACCTGCTCTGCCAGCTGAAGCAGGATCTCCCCCTGTGGCGTAAAGCGCAGCGGCTGGCTTTTTCGCACAAACAGGCGAAAGCCAAGGCGCTGCTCCAGATCGCTGAACTGGTGAGATAACGCTGATTGCGTCTGGTGGAGCTGAGCGGCAGCGGCGGCCAGCGACCCGGTATTTCGCAGTGCCTGCAGCGTTCGCAGGTGCTTGAGTTCGATCATGAGAGTCCTTCACATCGACAGTGAACATTTTGCGCTTGTGGTGAATACACTACCTGCGGATTATAGCGGTGTAAACATCTGGATGGCTAAATGAGTCAGCCAGCCCGGTAAATATGGATTCTACGAGGCAAAACTGATGACTATTCTGAACCATACACTTGGATTTCCGCGTGTCGGTCTGCGCCGCGAACTGAAAAAAGCACAGGAAAGCTACTGGGCGGGTAACAGCTCTCAGGAAGCGCTGTTGGCGACCGGTCGTGAACTGCGCGCCCGCCACTGGCAGCAGCAGAAAGAGGCCGGTGTTGACCTGCTGCCGGTCGGCGATTTCGCCTGGTACGATCACGTCCTGACGACCAGCCTGCTGCTGGGGAACGTTCCGGCGCGCCATCTCAATAAAGACGGTTCAGTTGACCTCGACACCCTGTTTCGCCTGGGCCGTGGCCGTGCACCCGGCGGTGAACCGGCGGCGGCGGCAGAAATGACCAAATGGTTTAACACCAACTATCACTACATGGTGCCGGAATTTGTGCAGGGCCAGCAGTTCAAGCTGAGCTGGACTCAGCTGCTGGACGAAGTGGATGAAGCGCTGGCGCTTGGACACAAAATCAAACCTGTGCTGCTTGGCCCGGTAACCTATTTATGGCTGGGGAAAGTGAAGGGCGCCGCGTTTGACCGCCTGAGCCTGCTCAAAGCGATCCTGCCGGTTTACCAGCAGGTGCTGGCTGAGCTGGCAAAACGCGATATCGAGTGGGTGCAGATTGACGAGCCAGCGCTGGCGCTGGAACTGCCAGCCGTATGGCTTGCGGCCTTCAAACCTGCTTATGCTGCATTGCAGGGCCATACCAGACTGCTGCTGACCACCTACTTCGACAGCATCGGCCAGAATATCGATACCATTCGCGTACTGCCGGTGCAGGGCCTGCATGTGGACCTGGTGCACGGTAAAGACGATATCAACGCGCTGAACCGCCAGCTTCCGGCGAGCTGGCTGCTGTCGGTTGGGGTGATCAATGGCCGTAACGTCTGGCGTGCCGACCTCAGCCGCTGGTTTGAGCGCCTGCAACCGCTTGTCGCCGCCCGTAAGCAGCTGTGGATTGGCTCTTCCTGCTCGCTGCTGCACAGCCCGATTGACCTGAGCGTGGAGACCCGCCTCGATGACGAGGTCAAAAGCTGGTTCGCCTTTGCCCTGCAGAAATGCGCAGAGCTGTCGCTGTTGAGCCATGCGCTAAATAACAGTGACCCGGCCTCGCTGGAAGCCTGGAGCGCCCCAATCCGCGCCCGAAAATCCTCGACCCGAGTGCACAATCCGGCAGTAGGCCAGCGCCTGGCGGCAATAACCGCTCAGGACAGCCAGCGTAATCACCGCTATGCGGTGCGCGCGGAGGCTCAGCGCCAGCGCTTCCAGCTGCCTGCGTGGCCCACCACCACCATCGGTTCGTTCCCGCAGACCAGCGAAATTCGTGGCCTGCGCCTCGATTTTAAGCAGGGGCGTCTGGATGCTAACCACTACCGCACCGGTATCGCTGAGCACATCAAGCAGGCGATTGTCGAGCAGGAGCGCCTGGGGTTGGACGTGCTGGTCCACGGGGAAGCCGAGCGCAACGACATGGTGGAGTACTTTGGGGAAAACCTCGACGGCTTCATCTTTACGCAAAATGGCTGGGTGCAGAGCTACGGCTCACGCTGCGTGAAGCCACCGGTGATTATTGGCGACGTCAGCCGCCCTCAGGCCATCACCGTGGAGTGGGCAAAGTATGCCCAGTCGCTGACCAACAAGCCGGTGAAAGGCATGCTGACCGGTCCGGTGACCATTCTCTGCTGGTCATTCCCGCGTGAAGACGTTTCGCGTGAAACCATCGCTAAGCAGATTGCCCTGGCGCTGCGTGATGAAGTGGCAGACCTGGAAAAAGCGGGAATTGGCATCATCCAGATTGATGAGCCAGCGCTGCGAGAAGGGCTGCCGCTGCACAAATCCGACTGGGCCGCCTACCTGGAGTGGGCAGTGGACGCTTTCCGCCTGAACGCCGCCGTGGCGCAGGATGACACTCAGATCCACACCCACATGTGCTACTGCGAGTTCAACGACATTATGGATTCGATCGCTGCGCTGGACGCCGACGTGATCACCATTGAAACCTCACGGTCCGATATGGAGCTGCTGGAGTCGTTCGAAGAATTTGAGTACCCGAATGAGATTGGCCCGGGCGTGTACGACATTCACTCGCCGAACGTGCCGTCGATAGAGTGGATAGAAGCGCTGCTGCTGAAAGCGGCTCAGCGCATCCCGACTGAACGTCTGTGGGTTAACCCGGACTGCGGCCTGAAAACCCGTGGCTGGGCAGAAACCCGCCAGGCGCTGGCGAACATGGTACAGGCGGCGCAAAACCTGCGTAACGCCAAAGCGTAATTATCTGTGTTGTTGATGTGTATTTGGGGCGCTAAGCGCCCCCTTTTTTATGCCTTTGGCGCAACGCCATACTGTTTAAACCACGCCAGCATACGTTGCCAGCCGTCCTGGGCGGACTCGGCGTGATAGCTGGCGCGATAGTCAGCATTAAAGGCGTGACCGGCATCGGGATAGACAATAATTTCCGCATTCGCATTGGCTGCCCGCAGTGCCTGACGCATGGTTTCCACGCTCTCCTGCGGGATGCTGTCATCTTTACCCCCGTACAGCCCTAATACCGGGGCATTCAGATCGACGGCGATATCGACCGGCTGCTTCTGCTGCTTCATGGTTTTATCACCGACCAGCTTGCCGTACCAGGCGACGGCAGCCTTCAGCTGCGGATTGTGCGCCGCATAGAGCCAGGTAATGCGCCCGCCCCAGCAGAAACCGGTAATCGCCATATTGCGCATATCGCCGTCGTGACGCGATGCCCAGTTAGCCACATGATCCAGGTCGGCCAGCACCTGATTGTCCGGCACTTTACTCACCAGCTCTGAGAACAGGGTTGGGATATCGTCATATTCGCTCGGGTCGCCCTGGCGGAAGTAAAGCTCAGGAGCGACAGCCAGATATCCCTCCGCCGCCAGGCGGCGACAGATATCGCGGATGTGTTCGTGAACGCCGAAGATCTCCTGGACGACTAACACCACCGGCAGCGGGCCCGTGGCATTACGCGGTTTGGCGTGAAACGCCGGCATATTCTCCCCCTGAGTGGGAATCGAGGTTTCCCCGGAGATAATCCCGGCGCTGTCGGTAATAATTGTGGTGGCAGCCGTCGGCAGGACTGCGGGCGCAAAGCCTTTTTCGCTCAGTTCTTGAGTCATGTTATCTTCGTTTTTCATGGTTCTCTCCGTGCAGGCGCGAATGCAATCAGCTAACTATAGCCAGGAATGCGATGGGGTCAGAGCTTGAGTGAGGGTATCTCTTTATCACCTGATAAAGCTGAACCACAGGGCAAGTTGTGTCAAAGTGGCATGAGCAAATAATGAAATGTGATGCTGGTCACTATTTTCAGTGTAAGGCGTGTAACTTTCATTTTAATCAGCGACATTAATCACACTAAAGAGCGCCGTTATTCCTTACAGTAGCGCTTAATTACTATCCCCGCTTTCCGCGACAGGAGTTTGAAATGGCACATTCTGACGTTTTCCATCTTGGCCTCACTAAAGCCGATCTCCAGGGCGCGACGCTGGCCATCGTGCCTGGCGACCCGGAGCGCGTAAAGAAAATTGCTGCCCTGATGGACAATTCTGTCCACCTGGCTTCACACCGTGAATTTACCACCTGGCGCGCCGAGCTTTCCGGTAAGCCGGTGATCGTCTGTTCGACCGGTATCGGCGGTCCTTCGACGTCTATTGCCGTGGAGGAGCTGGCGCAGCTCGGCGTACGCACCTTCCTGCGCGTAGGTACCACCGGTGCTATTCAGCCGGACATCAACGTTGGCGATGTGCTGGTGACGACCGGTTCCGTACGTCTCGACGGTGCCAGCCTGCACTTTGCGCCGCTGGAGTTCCCGGCGGTAGCGGATTTCACCTGCACCACCGCGCTGGTCGATGCGGCGAAAGAGGCCGGCGCGCGCACCCACATCGGCATCACTGCTTCATCTGATACTTTCTATCCGGGCCAGGAACGTTACGACACCTGGTCAGGCCGGGTGGTGAGCCGCTTCCAGGGGTCGATGAAAGAGTGGCAGGAGATGGGCGTGCTGAACTATGAAATGGAGTCCGCTACCCTGCTGACCATGTGTGCCAGCCAGGGGCTTCGCGCCGGAATGGTCGCTGGGGTGATTGTTAACCGTACCCAGCAGGAGATCCCGGATGCGGAAACCATGAAAAAAACCGAAAGCGATGCGGTGAAAATCGTGGTTGAGGCTGCACGCCGCCTGATCTAAATTTCTCACTTTGCGGGCAGCGTCTGAAAGCTGCCCGCAAACCGCAACCGCCCCCTCATTTATCTGCGTACCCTCTCCAAAATTTCTCCTAAGCCCGTGAGCAAGTTGCTTTTTATCTGGACATTTATACAGTGCGCCTCTATTTTTCCCCTGTCAGGGTTTCAGCAGGAGAAGCAGGGTGGATCCAACAATCGTTTATAGCGCAGGTATCGGTCTGGTCGGGCTACTGGCAGGGTGGCTGTTCGCCTCTTATCGCAGCCAGCAGCAGCTGGCGAAGGGCGAGACGGAGCGACAGCTGCTGTTACAGGCGTCTGAGCAGGCGCAGGCTGAACGTCAGCGCTTACAGCAGCAGCTTGAGGCCCAGTTACTTGTCCATAAGCAGAGCGAGCAGGAGCTGCGCCAGCTGCACGCTGCGCATGCCGCAGCCGGTGAAAAGCTACAGCACCTCGATCACTGGCGCGCAGAGAGCGACCAGCTCACGCGTGAATTGCGCACTCAGCTGGAGATCAACAGCGCCCAGGAGGCGGAGCTGCGTGAAGTTACCATCCGCCTGGAAGAGACGCGCATGGCGGCTGAAGAGAAGCAGCGCCTGCTGGTCAACAGCGAGCAGCGCCTTAATGCGCAGTTTGAAAACCTGGCAAACCGAATTTTTGAAAACAGCGGCCGTCGCGTCGATGAACAGAACCGCCAGAGCCTGAATGGGCTGATTACGCCGCTGCGCGAACAGCTGGAGGGCTTCCGCCGTCAGGTGCAGGAAGGTTTCGGTCAGGAAGCGCGCGAACGCCATACGCTTTCTCACGAAATTCGTAACCTGCAGCAGCTCAATGCCCAGATGGCGCAGGAAGCGATTAACCTCACCAAAGCGCTGAAGGGCGATAACAAAACTCAGGGCAACTGGGGGGAAGTGGTACTCAGCCGGGTGCTGGAGGCTTCCGGCCTGCGCGAAGGTCATGAGTATGAGACTCAGGTGAATATACAGCTGGAACAGAGTGGCCGCATGCAGCCGGATGTCATTGTGCACTTGCCGCAGGGCAAAGACGTAGTGATCGACGCCAAGATGACGCTGGTGGCCTATGAACGCTACTACAATGGTGAAGATGAAGCCGGGCGTGAAGCGGCGATTAGCGAGCACATCGCCGCCATCCGCAGCCACCTGCGGGGCCTTAGCCGAAAAGATTACCAACAATTGCCCGGTTTACGCTCGCTGGATTATGTGTTGATGTTTATCCCGGTGGAGCCGGCCTTTCTGCTGGCTATCGACCGTCAGCCAGAGTTGATCAACGAGGCGCTAAACCTCAATATCATGCTGGTCAGCCCGACCACGCTGCTGGTGGCGCTGCGCACGATCAACAACTTATGGCGCTATGAGCATCAGAGCCGTCATGCCCAGCGCATTGCCGACCGGGCCGCCAGGCTCTATGACAAAATGCGCTTATTCGTTGACGATATGAGTGCTATCGGCCAGAACCTGGATAAAGCTCAGGATAGCTACCGTCAGGCGATGAAAAAGCTGTCGGAAGGGCGCGGCAACCTGATTGCGCAGACGGAAGGCTTCCGCCAGATGGGCGTTGAGATCAAACGCCCGATAAATCCTCGTCTGGTCGAGCAGGCGCTGCCCGCGGAACAGGGGGAGGAAGATGACGCTGCCGGGGAAGCAGAAAGTGAAGAATTTTCTCCTGCCGCAATGCCACACCGCATCAATGAATAAGCGAGTGGCAAGTGCCTGGTCTGCGTGACTCTGGTACACTTGGCAAATATTTGATTGTAGAGCAGGCAAAACAAATGGCAGATGAATCAAAGGACACCACCCACTTCGGCTATCGCACGGTAGCGAAAAACGAAAAGGCCGAGATGGTGGCTGATGTTTTCCATTCCGTTGCGGCCAAATATGATCTGATGAATGACCTGATGTCTATGGGCATCCACCGCATCTGGAAGCGTTTTACCATCGACTGCAGCGGCGTGCGCCGTGGGCAGCGCGTACTTGATTTAGCAGGCGGCACCGGCGATCTCACGGCAAAATTCTCACGTCTGGTCGGTGAGACCGGTGAAGTGGTGCTGGCCGATATCAACAGCTCAATGTTGAAAGTGGGCCGTGAAAAGCTGCGCAACAAAGGCGTCATCGGCAACGTAAATTACGTTCAGGCCAATGCCGAAGCACTGCCGTTCCCGGATAACTACTTTGACTGCATTACTATCGCTTTTGGTCTGCGTAACGTGACCGAAAAAGAGAAAGCGCTGGCCTCGATGTTCCGGGTGCTGAAGCCGGGCGGGCGTCTGCTGGTGCTGGAGTTCTCCAAGCCGCAGTTCGAACTGCTGAACAAAGCCTATGACGCTTACTCTTTCCACATCCTGCCGCGTATTGGCGAGCTGGTGGCGAAAGATGCAGGTAGCTACCGCTACCTGGCAGAATCCATCCGAATGCATCCCGATCAGGAAACCCTGAAGCAGATGATGATGGACGTTGGCTTTGAAAACACCACGTATCACAATCTGACGGGCGGCATTGTTGCCTTGCACCGCGGATTTAAGTTTTAAGCAGGAAAACGCATGACATTAACGCCGCTGTTAACTGCCAGTCTGGAGAGCGCGCTTAACCAGATTTTATACCGCGATCGCGGCCTGAAGGCGGCGCGTCAACGTCTTAACGGGCGTAGCCTTGCTATCGTTCTTGCGGAACTGCAACAGCCCGTCACCTTCGTCTTCAGTGAAAACCAGGTGGATGTGATAGGTGCGTGGGGTGACACGCCAGACTGTACGGTGAAAACCCGTCTGGCAACCTTGCCCAAACTGCGCGACCGCCAGCAGCTGACGGCCCTGATCCGCAGCGGCGAGCTGGAGGTGGAAGGTGACCTGCAGCTGGTGCAGCAGTTCTCTGCACTGCTGGACCTCGCAGAACTCGACCCGGCGGAATATCTTGCCCCGTGGATTGGCGACATAGCTGCGCAAGGGCTGACAAAGTTTGCCCGCCGTGGTTTCAACGCGCTGCGCCGTGATGTCGAGCGTAAGCAGAGTTATCTGGGCCAGACGCTGACGGAAGAGTGGCGGCTGGCACCGGGTAAGCTCGAGCTCGCCTGGTTCAGTGAAGAAGTGGATGCCTTAACCCGATCGTTGGATGCCCTTGATGCCCGAATTAATCAGCTGGAGGTCAAATGACCTTCGGTGAACTGCGTCGTCTCTACCTGATTATCCGCGTTTTTCTCAGCTACGGCCTGGATGAACTGATCCCCAAAACCCGCCTGACTTTACCCATTCGCCTGTGGCGCAAATGCCTGTTCTGGATGCCAAATCGCCACAAAACTCAGCCGCTGGGCGAGCGTTTGCGTCTTGCGCTGGAGCAGCTCGGGCCGGTGTGGATCAAGTTTGGTCAGATGATGTCGACCCGCCGCGATCTGTTCCCGCCACATATCGCTGACCAGTTGGCAATGTTGCAGGACCGCGTGGCGCCGTTTGATGGTGCCAAAGCGTTGAAGCTGATTGAACATTCACTCGGTGCGCCAATTGAAAGCCAGTTCGACGACTTCGAGATCGTCCCGCTGGCTTCCGCCTCGATTGCTCAGGTTCACACGGCGACGCTGAAAGAAAACGGTCGCGAGGTGGTGATCAAAGTGATCCGCCCTGACATTCTTCCGGTCATTAAAGCGGATATGCGCTTGATCTACCGCCTGGCCCGCTGGGTGCCGCGCCTGCTGCCTGATGGCCGCCGTTTGCGCCCGCAGGAAGTGGTCGCCGATTATGAAAAAACGCTGCTGGATGAACTGAATCTGCTGCGCGAAGCCGCGAACGCCATTCAGCTGCGGCGTAACTTTGACAACAGCAGAATGCTGTATGTCCCAGAAATCTATTCCGATTACTGCAGTGAAAATATGCTGGTTATGGAGCGTATTTATGGCATCCCGATCTCTGATGTGGTGACGCTGGAGCAGCACGGTGTCAACATGAAGCTGCTGGCCGAGCGCGGCGTGCAGGTGTTCTTTACCCAGGTGTTCCGCGACAGCTTCTTCCATGCGGATATGCACCCGGGCAATATTTTCGTCAGCTATGAACACCCTGAAGATCCGCAATATATCGGCATTGACTGCGGTATCGTCGGCTCGCTGAACAAAGAAGATAAGCGCTACCTGGCGGAAAACTTTATCGCCTTCTTCAACCGCGATTATCGCAAAGTGGCTGAACTGCACGTCGATTCAGGCTGGGTGCCGCCGGATACCAATGTTGAAGACTTCGAGTTCGCCATTCGTACCGTGTGTGAGCCGATCTTCGAGAAGCCGCTGGCAGAGATCTCTTTCGGCCACGTGCTGCTTAACCTGTTTAACACTGCGCGACGTTTCAATATGGAAGTGCAGCCGCAGCTGGTACTGTTACAGAAGACGCTGCTGTATGTTGAAGGCGTCGGCCGCCAGCTTTATCCACAGTTGGATCTCTGGAAGACAGCCAAGCCGTTCCTTGAAGACTGGATTAAAGACCAGATCGGCATTCCCGCTATCGTGCGTGCACTGAAAGAGAAAGCGCCGTTCTGGGCAGAGAAGATGCCGGAGCTGCCGGAGCTGTTTTATGACAGCCTGCGGCAGCATAAGCAGCTGCGTCACAGTGTTGACCGCCTGGCAAGCGATCTCAAAGGGGAGAGGACCAGGCAGCATCAGTCACGCTATCTGTTTGGCGTGGGTGCCACGCTCCTGCTGAGCGGAACGGCTATTTTGCTGACGCGCCCTGAGTGGGATATGTTCTCCGCCGCCCTGATGGCTGCAGGTGCTGTCGCCTGGCTGATAGGTTGGCGCAGAACAAACTGATTGTCATGAAAGGTAAATAGGCAGTTTATTGTGCGTGGGTGGGGTTTGCGCATCGTCAGCACGACATAAGCTGTTATATACTCGAAATTCGCATCAATTATTGATATCAGAGGTAATAATGGGTGGCATTACACTTCCACATTTGTTGATCATCGCCGTACTGGTTGTCCTGCTGTTCGGTACTAAGAAACTGCGTTCGCTGGGTTCTGACCTCGGTTCATCTATCAAAGGCTTTAAAAAAGCCATGAGCGATGAAGACGACAAGGAAAAGGACAAAGCGAATGCTGATGATGCTGACTTCAACGCTAAACTGGCGGACAAACAGCATACTGAAGCAAAAAAAGAAGACGTTAAGAACGACAGGGTATAAACCGTGTTCGACATAGGCTTTAGTGAGCTGGTACTGGTATTCGTTATTGGCCTGGTGGTTCTGGGTCCGCAGCGTCTACCTGTAGCGGTTAGGACAGTGATGGGCTGGATCCGCGCACTGCGTTCGCTGGCGACCAGCGTGCAGAATGAACTGGCGCAAGAGCTGAAAATTCAGGAGCTGCAGGATGGCCTGAAGAAAATCGAACAGGCGAGCAAAGACAGCCTCTCCCCTGAGCTTAAAGCCTCGGTGGAGGAGCTGAAGCAGACGGCTGACTCGATGAAACGCTCTTACCTCGGTGATAATGAAAAAGCTGACGATGAAGCGCACACCATTCATAACCCGCTGGTAAAAAACCCGCAGGAATCCCATGAAGGCGTGACGCCAGCCGAAGCGGACCATCAGGCCAGCGCGCCAGCACAGGCTCCGGTCACCGTGACCCAGACCGCCGCGACGCCGCAGCCTGAAGTCAGCCCTGAGCCGGCTGTACCCGCTGAACCAAGAGCCCCCGTGAATTCCACTCAAGCGAGCGATAACGTAAAACATGGCAGTTGAAGATACCCAACCGCTTATCAGTCATCTGATCGAGCTACGTAAGCGCCTGCTGAACTGCATCATTGCTGTTCTGGCAATATTTCTGTGCCTGGCTTACTTCTCCAACGATATCTACCAGCTGGTTTCCGCACCGCTGATTAAGCAGATGCCTGCGGGCGCCAGCATGATTGCCACCGATGTTGCCTCGCCATTCTTTACGCCGATTAAGCTGACAATTATTGTCTCGCTGTTCCTGTCGGTACCGGTGATCCTCTATCAGGTCTGGGCATTCGTTGCGCCTGCGCTATATCGCCACGAGCGCAAGCTGGTTATGCCGCTGCTGTTTTCCAGTTCATTCCTATTCTACCTGGGGATGGCTTTCGCCTACTTTATTGTCTTCCCGCTGGCGTTTGGCTTCTTCGCCAAAACCGCGCCTCAGGGCGTACAGATTGCCACCGACATCAATAACTATCTCGACTTCGTGATGACGTTATTTATGGCGTTTGGTGTGTCGTTTGAAGTGCCGATTGCTATCGTGCTGCTGTGCTGGACCGGTGTGACCACGCCAGAAGATCTGCGCGCTAAGCGCCCTTATGTGCTGGTCGGTGCGTTCGTCGTCGGGATGTTGCTGACGCCGCCGGACATCTTCTCCCAGACGCTGTTAGCCATCCCGATGTACTGCCTGTTTGAAGTCGGGGTTTTCTGCGCACGCTTCTATGTGGGTAAAAATCGTCGCGACGGAGATGAAGAAGAGCAGGACGCCGAATCGGAGTAATTGCCGCGAACGGCTGCCTCTGGCAGAACATATTGAGTTTACTAACCGCCCGTCAGGGCGGTTACTGTTTGGAAGAGACTATGTTTGATATTGGTGTGAACCTGACCAGCACGCAGTTTGCTAAAGATCGTGCTCTGGTGGTGAAACGTGCGCGCGAAGCGGGCGTTGAAGGCATGTTGATTACCGGGACCAGCGCGCTGGAGAGCCAGCAGGCCTGCAGTCTGGCGCAGCAGCACCCGGACTATTGCTGGTCCACTGCCGGCGTGCATCCACATCACGCCAGCGAGTGGTCGGCGGAAACCGCGTCAACCTTACGCCGCCTGGCAGAGAATCCACAGGTCGTCGCCATTGGCGAATGTGGCCTGGACTTCAACCGCAACTTCTCTGACCCGCAACAGCAGGCCTACGCGTTTAACGCGCAGCTGGAGCTGGCGGCTGAGCTGGCGCTGCCTGTTTTCCTGCACTGCCGGGAAGCGCACCAACGTTTTATTGAGATCCTTGAACCCTGGCTGACAAAACTTCCGGCGGCGGTGCTGCACTGTTTTACCGGCACGCGTGAAGAACTGGAATCCTGCCTGTCGCTGGGATTGTCGATTGGCATTACTGGCTGGGTATGTGATGAGCGGCGCGGGCAGGAACTGCGTGAGCTGATGCCATTGATCCCGGCAGAGCGCCTGCTGCTGGAAACCGATGCACCGTGGCTACTGCCGCGTGATATGCGCCCGCGCCCGGCGACGCGCCGAAATGAGCCCTGCTTCCTGCCGCATATCGTTCAGCAGGTGGCGCTGCTACGGGGTGAGGATGCACACACCCTGGCGCAGCAAACGGCGCTGAATGCGCGCACGTTGTTCCGGCTTTAAGGGGTGAAGTCTGTCGCTGAGAAGAGTGACGCTCTTGCGGATGAATTACAGTTTTTGAAACTGGCGATTGCCAACGCTGCGAACCACCTGCTTATTAAGCAGGTTAAGCAACAGCATCGACCGGGCTTCACCATCGGGCTCGGTAAAGATTGCTTTTAATCCTTCAAATGCCCCTTCGGTTATGATCACGGTATCACCGGGCTGCGGCAGGTCGTGATCGATAACAATTTCTACCGGGTCATTTTGCAGCGCGGTGATCACATCCAGCGGCACGGTGGCGGGCTGGTTTCCAAAGCGGACAAAATGGCTTACGCCACGCGTTGCGCTAATGGTGGTGGTGTGGATGGATTCCGGATCAAACTCAATAAAAAGATAGTTGGGAAATAGCGGCTCGCTGACCTGAGTACGTTTTCCGCGCACGGTTTTCTCTAAAGCAATCATTGGGCTAAGGCAATGCACGGCCTGACGCTCAAGATGTTCTTTCGCGCGCAGCAGCTGACCTCGTTTGCAATAAAGTAAATACCAGGATTCCATAACGTCACTTTCCAATTATCTGGCCGATAAGGATAGCAAAATCGCTCACATAGATATAGCGGGATTGGCAGTAACCGCGGGTTTTCACGCGCGTTCTTATTAACGAAACGCATAACCCTATGGCTTTAAATTAGCAATAATAAGCCGCGCCGTTTGCCAATATACGCGCTATTTGAATTTGACGTCATCTGGCAAGTTGTATCAGTATCCAGCTCTGTCTATTGGCAACGTTGAACAGGCGAAAGTGGAACTGTTCCTGCTGCGTAATGACAAAATGGCGCATGGTGAGCCGCAGGTGCCGTTCCACTGCGGCTAAACTTCATAACAAAACTAACGACGAGCGCAGGATCGGCACTATAATGACCGACTCACTGACCGTACTGATGGAAAGTCATGAAATACCACGACTTACGCGACTTCCTTTCTCTGCTTGAACAGCGTGGGGAATTAAAACGCATCAAACACGAGATCGATCCCGATCTGGAAATGACCGAAATTGCCGACCGCACGCTGCGTGCCGGCGGCCCGGCGCTGCTGTTCGAAAACCCCAAAGGTTACGACATGCCGGTGCTGTGCAATCTGTTTGGTACCCCGGATCGCGTGGCGATGGGCATGGGCCAGGAAGATGTCAAAGCGCTGCGTGAAGTTGGCCGCCTGCTGGCCTTTCTGAAGGAGCCGGAGCCGCCGCGCGGTTTTCGCGACTTCTTCGACAAAATGCCGCAGTGGAAACAGGTGCTTAATATGCCGACCAAACGGCTGCGTAATGCGCCGTGCCAGGAGCAAATCTTCGAAGGAGATGAGGTGGACCTGAACCGCATCCCGGTGATGAAATGCTGGCCGGATGATGCGGCCCCGCTGGTCACCTGGGGGCTGACGGTCACCCGTGGGCCACTTAAAGAGCGGCAGAACCTCGGTATTTATCGCCAGCAGGTGATTGGCAAAAACAAACTGATTATGCGCTGGCTGTCACACCGTGGCGGCGCGCTGGACTTCCAGGAGTGGTGCCAGCAGCATCCGGGCGAACGCTTCCCGGTTTCGGTAGCATTAGGCGCTGACCCGGCCACTATTCTGGCGGCCGTCACACCGGTGCCGGATACCCTGTCGGAATATGCTTTTGCTGGCCTGCTGCGCGGGACCAAAACCGAAGTGGTGAAATGCGTTTCTAACGATCTTGAAGTTCCCGCCAGTGCTGAAATTGTGCTGGAAGGCTACATCGAGCCGGGCGAAATGGCGCCGGAAGGACCCTACGGTGACCACACGGGTTACTATAATGAAGTAGACAGCTTCCCGGTGTTCACCATCACGCATATCACGCAGCGCCGCGATGCTATCTATCATTCGACCTATACCGGGCGTCCGCCGGATGAACCTGCGGTGCTGGGCGTGGCGTTGAATGAAGTGTTTGTGCCGATCCTGCAAAAGCAGTTCCCGGAAATTGTGGATTTCTATCTGCCGCCAGAGGGCTGCTCTTATCGCCTGGCCGTGGTGACGATCAAGAAACAGTATGCCGGGCATGCCAAACGCGTCATGATGGGCGTCTGGTCTTTCCTGCGGCAGTTTATGTACACAAAATTTGTTATCGTTTGCGATGACGACGTTAATGCGCGTGACTGGAACGATGTGATCTGGGCCATCACTACGCGCATGGATCCGGCTCGTGATACGGTACTGATCGAGAATACGCCGATCGACTATCTCGATTTTGCCTCACCGGTTTCCGGCCTGGGGTCAAAAATGGGGATGGATGCGACTAATAAATGGCCTGGCGAAACGCAGCGCGAGTGGGGCACGCCAATCCGTAAGGACCCGGCGGTGACTGCTCGCATTGATGCGATTTGGGATGAGTTAGGCATCTTGAGTGATACACCAGCGCGCTGAAGCGCTGGCGGTCAAATGATAATGACGACCCGACAGAGGGAACGCATGACAACCTTAAGCTGTAAAGTGACCTCAGTAGAGGCGATTACCGATACCGTGTACCGCGTACGACTGATCCCGGAGGCGGATTTCAACTTCCGCGCCGGTCAGTACCTGATGGTCGTGATGGACGAGCGTGATAAGCGTCCGTTCTCACTGGCTTCTACGCCGATGGAAAAAGATATTATCGAACTGCATATCGGTGCTTCCGAGCTGAATCTGTATGCGATGGCAGTCATGGAGCGCATTCAGCAACAGCGTCAGATCACCGTAGATATTCCTCACGGTGACGCGTGGCTGCGCGAGGAGGGCGATCGCCCCCTGGTGCTGATTGCAGGCGGTACCGGTTTCTCCTATGCGCGTTCTATTCTGCTGACCGCACTGTCGCAGCAGCCGGATCGCCATATCGCCATTTACTGGGGCGGGCGCGAGCTGAAGCACCTGTATGATTTGGATGAACTGAACGCGCTGGCAGTTAAGCACCCGAATCTGCAGGTGATACCGGTTGTTGAGCAGCCGGAAGAGGGCTTCACCGGTCGTAACGGCACCGTGCTGACTGCCGTAATGCAGGATTATACCAGCCTTGCCGGGCACGATATCTATATTGCCGGTCGTTTTGAAATGGCGAAAATTGCCCGTGAGCGTTTCTGTGCCGAGCGTGGCGCACTGGAAGCGCACATGTTTGGCGATGCCTTTGCCTTTATCTGATGGTTCAGGGGGCTGCAATGCTGCCCCCGCAGGATAAAAAAACCGCCCTGACGGGCGGTAAATTAGCAATAAAACTGCCAGATCAACGTATCACAGACGCTCGAAAACCGTCGCGATCCCCTGGCCCAGGCCAATACACATTGACGCTAAACCAAACTGTGCATCGCGGCGCTCCATCAGATTAAGCAAGGTAGTACTGATACGTGCTCCCGAGCAGCCCAGTGGATGCCCTAACGCAATGGCACCGCCGTTCAGATTGACCTTCTCATCCAGTTGCCCCATCAGCCCCAGATCTTTAATGCACGGCAGTACCTGCGCAGCAAAAGCCTCGTTCAGCTCAAAAATATCGATATCTGCAGCGCTCAGCCCGGCGCGTTTCAGCGCCAGCTGCGAGGCCGGAACCGGGCCGTAACCCATAATCGACGGATCGCAGCCCACGACTGCCATCGAGAGAATACGTGCGCGCGGCTTCAGGCCCAGCTCCAGCGCACGGGATTCGCTCATAATCAGCATCGCGGCTGCACCGTCGGAAAGTGCCGAACTGGTACCTGCCGTCACGCTGCCGTTAACCGGATCAAATGCCGGGCGCAGTGCGGCCAGGCTTTCAACGGTGGTTTCAGGGCGGATTACCTCATCAAAGTCATAGCGTTTGAGGACGCCGTCGGCGTCGTGCCCGGAGACCGGGGCGATCTCATTGGCGAAATGCCCAGCCTGGGTAGCGGCAGCTGCACGCTGATGCGAACGGGCAGCAAACTGATCCTGCATTTCACGGCTGATACCGTGCAGGCGTGCCAGCATTTCTGCGGTCAGTCCCATCATGCCTGCGGCTTTTGCTACGCTGCGGCCCAGGCCAGGGTGGAAATCCACGCCGTGATTCATCGGCACATGGCCCATGTGCTCCACGCCGCCGATCAGACAGGCGCGGGCGTCACCGACCATAATCATGCGCGCCGCATCGTGCAGCGCCTGCATGGATGAACCACACAGGCGGTTAACGGTGGTGGCAGGAACGCTGTGAGGGATTTCCGCCAGCAGCGCGGCATTACGGGCAATATTGAACCCCTGCTCCAGCGTCTGCTGCACGCAGCCCCAGTAAATATCATCCAGCGAGGCGGCTTCCAGCGCCGGGTTACGGCTCAATAGGCTACGCATCAGATGGGCGGAGAGATCCTCAGCGCGCACGTGGCGGAAGGCTCCCCCTTTCGAACGGCCCATCGGCGTGCGGAGGGCATCAACGATGACTACTTTTTCCATTTTGCTTTCCTCACGCAGTTTTCAGAGTGGCGTCAGCCAGGGGGGTTGCCTGTGGATACCAGCTGGCACGTTGCGCCGCCTTGTCACGCAGTGCCTCCGGCACCTGATACAGCGCACCCAGTTCGGCAAAAGGTTCGGCACCCGCGACAAAAGTATCGCTGCCCAGGGTATCCAGATAGCGGAATGCTCCGCCGTGGAACGGAGGAAAACCGAGGCCATACACCAGCGCCATATCGGCTTCCGCCGGGCTGGCAATGACGCCCTCTTCAAGGCAGCGCACCACTTCATTAATCATCGGGATCATCATGCGGGCGATAATTTCCTCATCGCTGAACACCCGTTTCGGCTGGCAGACGCTCTGCAGCAGACGATCGGTTTCGCTATCGCCGACCTTTTTCGCTTTGCCTTTGCTGTCGGTTTCCCAGCGCCAGAAGCCCTGCTGATTTTTTTGTCCATAGCGTTTAGCGTCGAACAGCACATCAATGGCATCGCGGTAATCTTTCTTCATACGCTGAGGGAAGCCATCGGCCATCACGCTTTGGGCATGGTGCGCAGTATCAATACCGACCACATCGAGCAGCCACGACGGGCCCATTGGCCAGCCAAACTGTTTTTCCATCACCCTGTCGATTTGGTGAAAATCGGCACCGTCGCGCAGCAGCAGGCTGAAGCCGGCAAAGTAGGGGAACAGCACGCGATTGACGAAGAAGCCTGGGCAGTCATTCACCACAATCGGCGTTTTGCCCATTTTGCTGGCCCAGGCAACCACTTTGGCGATGGTCGCATCGGCAGTTTTGTTACCGCGGATCACTTCAACCAGCGGCATACGCGGTACCGGGTTAAAGAAGTGCATGCCGCAGAAGTTTTCCGGGCGGGTTAAGGCTTCCGCTAACTGGCTGATGGGAATAGTTGAGGTGTTCGATGCCAGAATCGTATCCGGGCGAATATGACTTTCCGTCTCCGCCAGCACGGCGGCTTTGATCCTGGGATTTTCCACTACCGCTTCCACCACCACATCGACGCGGTCAAAACCGGCATAATGTAGCGTTGGCTGAATGGTGCTGATGACGCTGGCCAGCTTCATGCCGTCGATTTTGCCGCGCGCCAGCTGTTTGTTCAGCAGCTTGGCAGCCTCGCCCATGCCCAGCGCCAGCGATTTCTCACTGATATCTTTCATCATCACCGGCACGCCTTTCCAGGCCGACTGATAAGCAATACCGCCGCCCATAATCCCGGCGCCCAGCACGGCTGCCTGTTTGGGTGTTTCCACATCGCGCGTCAGTTTTTTCGCTTTGGCTTTCACTGCCTGATCGTTAAGGAAGATGCCAACCAGCGCCCGCGCTTCATTAGAACGCGCCAGCGGAACAAAAGCGGCGGTTTCCAGCTGTAATGCTGCATCACGACCCATCCCGGCGGCGGCTTCAATGGTTTTGACCGCGGTGATTGGCGCCGGATAGTGTTTCCCGGCGGTCTGCATCACCAGCGCTTTGGCCGTGCTGAAGCTCATTGCCGCTTCGATTTTGCTCAGCTTCAGCGGCTCCAGCTTCGGCTGGCGGCGTTCACGCCAGGCCTGTTGACCCGCAATCGCCTCTTTTAATACGCTTAGCGCTGCGGCGTGTAGTTTTTCTGCTGCGACCACGGCGTCCACCAGGCCCAGCTTCAGCGCCTGAGCAGCATCGATATCTTTACCGGCAGCGATAATTTCCAGCGCGCTATCCGCCCCTAACAGGCGTGGCAGGCGTACCGAACCACCGAAGCCCGGCATAATACCCAGTTTGGTTTCTGGCAGACCGATGCGCGTGTCCGGCGTGGCGATGCGGAAGTCTGTGGCCAGCACGCATTCGCAACCGCCGCCGAGCGCATAGCCGCTGATGGCGGAAACTGTCGGAACCGGCAGATCCTCCAGACGGTTAAAGATACCGTTGGCAAAGGCCAGCCACTGCGTCAGTTTTTCGGCCGGTGCCGCAAACAGAGAAAGAAATTCTGTAATATCGGCACCGACGATAAAGGCCGATTTGCGCGAGCTGAGTAGCAGCCCGCGCAGCTGCGGCTGCTGTTCCAGCACGGTAAGCGCGTCGCCCAGGCTGGCGACGGTTTGGGTATCCAGCTTATTGACCGAGCCGGGGGCATCAAATACCAGTTCGGCTATGCCGTCTTCCAGCCAGTCGAGGGAAAGGGTTTCGCCTTGGTAGAGCATGTCTGTCTCCTGAGCCGCGATTAAGGGATCTGGTCATACCAGATGATCGTGAGTGTGGGAGCGATGTTAATTATTTGCAAACGATACGTTGTCGATTTGCAAACAAGATCACAGCTGCGCCAAAACGGCATACCCCAGCGGGCTGTGATAAGATGCGGGCACTATCGCCACAACGGAGACAGGGGTATGGAGTCGCTAGTTACGCTCTATCAGGAGCATGTGAAAACACTGCAACAGCGCGCGCAGCAGGTTCTGGCGCGTCACCATCTTGATGCAATGCTGATTCATTCCGGGGAATTACTGACGGTATTTCTCGACGATCACACCTATCCATTCAAGGTCAATCCGCAGTTTAAAGCCTGGGTGCCGGTTACTCAGGTGCCGAACTGCTGGCTGTGGATTGATGGGGTGAACAAACCCAAGCTGTGGTTTTACTCTCCTGTCGACTACTGGCATAACGTCGAACCCCTGCCAAACAGCTTCTGGACGGGTGCGGTGGAGGTTATCGGCCTAAAGAATGCCGATGATATCGGCCAGCAGCTGCCAGCGCAGCGCCAGAACGTGGCCTATATTGGCCCGGTCGCCGAGCGCGCGCGCCAGTTGGGCTTCAACAGCGATTCGATTAACCCTAAAGGGGTGATCGACTTCCTGCACTATCATCGCGCCTATAAAACCGGTTATGAGCTGTACTGCATGCGCCAGGCGCAGAAAATTGCGGTTACCGGCCATCGTGCGGCAAAAGAAGCCTTCAAATCGGGGATGAGTGAGTTTGATATTAATGTCGCTTACCTCAGTGCGACCGGCCACCGCGATACCGACGTGCCGTATGGCAATATCATTGCGCTGAACGAGCATGCGGCGGTGCTGCACTACACTAAACTCGATCAGCATGTGCCTGAGCAGCTGCGCAGCTTCCTGATTGACGCCGGAGCCGAGTATAACGGTTATGCCGCCGATCTGACGCGCAGCTACGCGGCGAATAGCGGTAGCGAATATGCCCAGCTGGTGAAAGAGATGAATGCCGAAGAGCTGGCGCTGATCGGCACCATGAAAGCTGGCGTACGCTACAGCGAGTATCATGAGCAGATGCATTTTCGTATCGCCAGCCTGCTGATTAAGCATCAGTTGGTCAACGGCATCAGTGCGGAAGCGATGGTGAAGGACGATCTTACCGGGCCATTTATGCCGCACGGTATTGGTCATCCACTTGGCCTGCAGGTGCATGATGTCGCCGGCTTTATGCAGGACGATCGCGGCACGCATCTGGCTGCGCCGCAGCAGTATCCCTATCTGCGTTGCACGCGTATGGTGGAGCCGGGCATGGTGCTGACTATCGAGCCGGGCATTTACTTTATTGAGTCACTGCTTGCACCATGGCGCGCCGGGAAGTTCAGTAAACATTTTGACTGGGCGAAAATCGATGCGCTGAAGCCTTACGGCGGTATCCGCATTGAGGATAACGTGGTGATCCATGCACACAGCGTGGAAAACATGACGCGCGACCTGAACCTGGCCTGATGGACGCTTACGACATCCCGGCGGAGCTGTTCAGCTACAGCGAAGAGATCAAGAAAAGCCGCTTTATTACGCTGTTAGCACATACTGACGGCGTGGAAGCGGCCCGGGCTTTTGTTCAGCAGGTTAAACAGCAGCACCCAACGGCCCGGCATCACTGCTGGGCCTTTGTCGCCGGGGCACCGGATGACTCGCAGCAGTTGGGTTTTTCTGATGACGGTGAGCCTTCGGGTACCGCAGGCAAACCGATGCTGGCGCAGCTGATGGGTAATAATATCGGCGAAGTCACGGCCGTTGTGGTGCGCTACTATGGCGGCATTATGCTGGGCACCGGGGGGTTGGTAAAAGCCTACGGCGGTGGCGTACAGCAGGCATTACGCTTGCTACCACGTACGATTAAAGTGCCGATGCTCAGTTTTCAACTTATCTGTGATTATGCGCAACTGAGCGATATTGAACGCATGGTGGGCCGGTTTGACGGGCAGCTGTTACACAGTGAGTTTTTACACAATATCACCCTGACGCTGGCGCTGCCTCATGCGCAGGTTGCAGGTTTCAGGCAGAATTTATCCGACTTTAGCCGGGGCGCACTGCAGCTAGCCCCGCTCAAATAACTCTTAACGTCAGGAAAGGAACGGCAGAATGCATTTTCGTGCCATAACCCGCATAGTGGGTTTGCTGGTCATCTTATTCTCAGGGACGATGATCGTGCCCGGACTGGTGGCACTGATCTACCGCGACGGGGCGGGGCGTGCATTCACGCAGACGTTCTTTATGGCGTTGATGATCGGAACACTGCTGTGGTGGCCGAACCGTAAGCAGAAAAGCGAGCTTAAGCCACGCGAAGGCTTCCTTATCGTAGTGCTGTTCTGGACCGTGCTGGGCAGCGTAGGGGCAATGCCCTTTATCTTCGCCGAGCAGCCGAATCTCTCGTTAACCGACGCCTTCTTTGAATCTTTCTCCGGTCTGACAACCACGGGTGCGACGACGCTGGTGGGGCTGGATTCCTTGCCGAAAGCGATTCTCTTCTATCGCCAGATGCTGCAGTGGCTGGGGGGGATGGGGATCATCGTACTGGCCGTTGCCATTCTGCCGATCCTCGGCGTCGGTGGCATGCAGCTTTATCGTGCGGAAATGCCAGGCCCGCTGAAAGACAACAAAATGCGGCCACGCATTGCGGAAACCGCTAAAACGCTGTGGCTAATCTATGTACTGCTGACCGTGGCCTGCGCGCTGGCGTTATGGCTGGCGGGGATGCCGTTGTTTGATGCCATCGGTCATAGTTTTGCCACTATCGCGATTGGCGGCTTTTCCACCCATGATGCCAGCATCGGCTTTTTTAATAGTCCGACGATTAACACCATCATCGCTATCTTCCTGCTGATCTCCGGCTGTAACTATGGTCTGCACTTCTCATTATTAAGTGGACGTAGCCTGCGAGCATACTGGCGCGACCCGGAGTTTCGCATGTTTATTGGCGTGCAGATCACGCTGGTGGCTATCTGTACCGTGGTGCTCTACTTCCATAATGTTTACCAGACCGGGCTACAAACGCTGAATCAGGCATTCTTCCAGGTGGTCTCTATGGCCACCACCGCCGGCTTTACCACTGACAGTATTGCTCGCTGGCCACTATTCTTGCCGGTGCTATTGCTGTGCTCAGCGTTTATTGGGGGCTGTGCCGGCTCAACCGGCGGCGGCCTGAAGGTGATCCGCATTCTGCTGCTGTTCAAGCAGGGCTCGCGTGAGCTGAAAAGGCTGGTGCACCCGAATGCGGTATACACCATCAAGCTCGGCAACCGTGCGCTGCCGGAACGTATTCTGGAAGCGGTGTGGGGGTTCTTCTCCGCCTACGCGCTGGTGTTTATTCTCAGCATGCTGGCGATCATTGCCACCGGCGTTGACGACTTCTCGGCGTTTGCTGCGGTCGCTGCGACGCTCAATAACCTTGGCCCCGGTCTGGGCGTGGTCGCGGACAACTTTACTTCCATGAACGACACCGCGAAGTGGATCCTGATTTTAACGATGCTGTTCGGGCGTCTTGAAGTCTTTACCTTGTTAGTCCTGTTTACGCCGACCTTCTGGCGCGAATAATTGAGAGTGTAATCATGAAAGCGTTAATCCTGTTTTCCAGCCGCGATGGCCAGACCCGTGAAATTGCCTTCTATATAGCTAACCAGATAAAGGGAGAGCGCGAGTGTGACGTGTTCAATATCCAGCTGGTTGATGAGATTGAATGGGCGCAGTATGACCGCGTGCTGATCGGCGCGTCTATCCGCTATGGACACTTCCAGCCGGTGGTAGCGAAGTTTGTGAAAACACACCTTAAAGAGCTGCAGCAGCGTTCAAGTGGCTTCTTCTCAGTAAATCTCACTGCGCGTAAACCAGAAAAGCGTACTCCGCAGACCAATGCATATACCCGTAAGTTTTTACTACAGTCGCCATGGGAGCCAGATTGCTGCGCAGTTTTCGCAGGTGCGCTGCGCTATCCACGCTATGGCTTCTTTGATCGCATCATGATCCAGCTGATTATGCGTATGACAAACGGCGAAACCGATGCGAGTAAGGAAGTGGAGTATACCGACTGGCAACAGGTGACACGATTTGCCCATGAATTCGCTGCTTTACCGAGCAAATTGTCGTAAAAAACCACGCTTCGCTGAAAAATGACGCGCTCAGTCATTTATTTGCAATAAACGCTTGTCACGCGTCAGGATCTCCCTATAATGCGCAACCACTGAGACGGCACAACGGCTTACAGGCCAGCGGCTCAGGAGGTTCAGGAAGTATCTGAACCGCCGGAAAAACTTCTCAAAAAGAAGTTGACTCCGAAGGAGGAAAGCGTAATATACGCCACCTCGCGACAGGAAGCCTCGGCACTGCTCGCAACGCTCTTTAACAATTTATCAGACAATCTGTGTGGGCACTCGCAGGATTGATATCAGCGTCTCCGGGCGTAAAAAATATCAAGCCTCACGAGTGAACACATAATGAAATTCATTATGACGTTTTACAGATGAGCACCGCTGAACTTGTTTCAGCAAATCGAACTTTTAATTGAAGAGTTTGATCATGGCTCAGATTGAACGCTGGCGGCAGGCCTAACACATGCAAGTCGAACGGTAGCACAGAGAGCTTGCTCTTGGGTGACGAGTGGCGGACGGGTGAGTAATGTCTGGGAAACTGCCCGATGGAGGGGGATAACTACTGGAAACGGTAGCTAATACCGCATAACGTCTTCGGACCAAAGTGGGGGACCTTCGGGCCTCACACCATCGGATGTGCCCAGATGGGATTAGCTAGTAGGTGGGGTAACGGCTCACCTAGGCGACGATCCCTAGCTGGTCTGAGAGGATGACCAGCCACACTGGAACTGAGACACGGTCCAGACTCCTACGGGAGGCAGCAGTGGGGAATATTGCACAATGGGCGCAAGCCTGATGCAGCCATGCCGCGTGTATGAAGAAGGCCTTCGGGTTGTAAAGTACTTTCAGTGGGGAGGAAGGCGAAGAGGTTAATAACCTTTTCGATTGACGTTACCCGCAGAAGAAGCACCGGCTAACTCCGTGCCAGCAGCCGCGGTAATACGGAGGGTGCAAGCGTTAATCGGAATTACTGGGCGTAAAGCGCACGCAGGCGGTCTGTCAAGTCGGATGTGAAATCCCCGGGCTCAACCTGGGAACTGCATTCGAAACTGGCAGGCTAGAGTCTTGTAGAGGGGGGTAGAATTCCAGGTGTAGCGGTGAAATGCGTAGAGATCTGGAGGAATACCGGTGGCGAAGGCGGCCCCCTGGACAAAGACTGACGCTCAGGTGCGAAAGCGTGGGGAGCAAACAGGATTAGATACCCTGGTAGTCCACGCCGTAAACGATGTCGACTTGGAGGTTGTGCCCTTGAGGCGTGGCTTCCGGAGCTAACGCGTTAAGTCGACCGCCTGGGGAGTACGGCCGCAAGGTTAAAACTCAAATGAATTGACGGGGGCCCGCACAAGCGGTGGAGCATGTGGTTTAATTCGATGCAACGCGAAGAACCTTACCTGGCCTTGACATCCACGGAATTTGGCAGAGATGCCTTAGTGCCTTCGGGAACCGTGAGACAGGTGCTGCATGGCTGTCGTCAGCTCGTGTTGTGAAATGTTGGGTTAAGTCCCGCAACGAGCGCAACCCTTATCCTTTGTTGCCAGCGAGTAATGTCGGGAACTCAAAGGAGACTGCCGGTGATAAACCGGAGGAAGGTGGGGATGACGTCAAGTCATCATGGCCCTTACGGCCAGGGCTACACACGTGCTACAATGGCGCATACAAAGAGAAGCGACCTCGCGAGAGCAAGCGGACCTCATAAAGTGCGTCGTAGTCCGGATCGGAGTCTGCAACTCGACTCCGTGAAGTCGGAATCGCTAGTAATCGTAGATCAGAATGCTACGGTGAATACGTTCCCGGGCCTTGTACACACCGCCCGTCACACCATGGGAGTGGGTTGCAAAAGAAGTAGGTAGCTTAACCTTCGGGAGGGCGCTTACCACTTTGTGATTCATGACTGGGGTGAAGTCGTAACAAGGTAACCGTAGGGGAACCTGCGGTTGGATCACCTCCTTACCTGAAGATACCTTCCCGCGTAGTGCTCACACAGATTGTCTGATGAAAAAGTAACGAGCAGAAAAACCTCTACAGGCTTGTAGCTCAGGTGGTTAGAGCGCACCCCTGATAAGGGTGAGGTCGGTGGTTCAAGTCCACTCAGGCCTACCAAATTTGCACTCATGCGGCGTTATGCACTCGGTCGTTTACCAAAGTAAACTTCCCTCCTGCATGCCTTGCCTGAGCACAAATTACATTTCTTATTTGGAATGTAATGGTAGTAAAAGGTTTCTGTAAGACTGTATGGGGCTATAGCTCAGCTGGGAGAGCGCCTGCCTTGCACGCAGGAGGTCAGCGGTTCGATCCCGCTTAGCTCCACCATACTGTTTTTCTAAATAAAATACTTCAGAGTGTGCTGGATAACAGCATGCTGCGAAGTATTATGCTCTTTAACAATCCGGAACAAGCTGAAAATTGAAACGACGCGTCGTATTCATTCTCCGTAATAAGAATGAAGTTAACGATGCGTTCGAGTCTCTCAAATGCTCACGACAGCATGCTGTCCTTCGGGACGCTTGTGGGTTGTGAGGTTAAGCGACTAAGCGTACACGGTGGATGCCTAGGCAGTCAGAGGCGATGAAGGGCGTGCTAATCTGCGATAAGCGTCGGTAAGGTGATATGAACCGCAACAACCGACGATACCCGAATGGGGAAACCCAGTGTGATACGTCACACTATCATGTCATGAATACATAGTGGCATGAGGCGAACCGGGGGAACTGAAACATCTAAGTACCCCGAGGAAAAGAAATCAACCGAGATTCCCCCAGTAGCGGCGAGCGAACGGGGAACAGCCCAGAACCTGAATCAGCTTGTGCATTAGTGGAAGCGTCTGGAAAGTCGCAGGGTACAGGGTGATACTCCCGTACACAAAAATGCACTCGCTGTGAGTTCGATGAGTAGGGCGGGACACGTGACATCCTGTCTGAATATGGGGGGACCATCCTCCAAGGCTAAATACTCCTGACTGACCGATAGTGAACCAGTACCGTGAGGGAAAGGCGAAAAGAACCCCGGCGAGGGGAGTGAAACAGAACCTGAAACCGTGTACGTACAAGCAGTGGGAGCACCTTCGTGGTGTGACTGCGTACCTTTTGTATAATGGGTCAGCGACTTATATTCTGTAGCAAGGTTAACCGTATAGGGGAGCCGCAGGGAAACCGAGTCTTAACTGGGCGTTAAGTTGCAGGGTATAGACCCGAAACCCGGTGATCTAGCCATGGGCAGGTTGAAGGTTGGGTAACACTAACTGGAGGACCGAACCGACTAATGTTGAAAAATTAGCGGATGACTTGTGGCTGGGGGTGAAAGGCCAATCAAACCGGGAGATAGCTGGTTCTCCCCGAAAGCTATTTAGGTAGCGCCTCGTGAACTCATCTTCGGGGGTAGAGCACTGTTTCGGCTAGGGGGCCATCCCGGCTTACCAACCCGATGCAAACTGCGAATACCGAAGAATGTTATCACGGGAGACACACGGCGGGTGCTAACGTCCGTCGTGAAGAGGGAAACAACCCAGACCGCCAGCTAAGGTCCCAAAGTCATGGTTAAGTGGGAAACGATGTGGGAAGGCACAGACAGCCAGGATGTTGGCTTAGAAGCAGCCATCATTTAAAGAAAGCGTAATAGCTCACTGGTCGAGTCGGCCTGCGCGGAAGATGTAACGGGGCTAAACCATGCACCGAAGCTGCGGCAGCGATACGCAAGTATTGTTGGGTAGGGGAGCGTTCTGTAAGCCGTTGAAGGTGTGCTGTGAGGCATGCTGGAGGTATCAGAAGTGCGAATGCTGACATAAGTAACGATAAAGCGGGTGAAAAGCCCGCTCGCCGGAAGACCAAGGGTTCCTGTCCAACGTTAATCGGGGCAGGGTGAGTCGACCCCTAAGGCGAGGCCGAAAGGCGTAGTCGATGGGAAACGGGTTAATATTCCCGTACTCGGTGTTACTGCGAAGGGGGGACGGAGAAGGCTATGTTAGCCGGGCGACGGTTGTCCCGGTTTAAGCATGTAGGCGGAGAGTTTAGGTAAATCCGGACTCTTACTAACGCTGAGGTGTGATGACGAGGCACTACGGTGCTGAAGTAACAAATGCCCTGCTTCCAGGAAAAGCCTCTAAGCATCAGGTAACATCGAATCGTACCCCAAACCGACACAGGTGGTCAGGTAGAGAATACCAAGGCGCTTGAGAGAACTCGGGTGAAGGAACTAGGCAAAATGGTGCCGTAACTTCGGGAGAAGGCACGCTGTCGCTAGGTGAAGTCACTTGCTGACGGAGCTGAAGGCAGTCGAAGATACCAGCTGGCTGCAACTGTTTATTAAAAACACAGCACTGTGCAAACACGAAAGTGGACGTATACGGTGTGACGCCTGCCCGGTGCCGGAAGGTTAATTGATGGGGTTATCCGCAAGGAGAAGCTCTTGATCGAAGCCCCGGTAAACGGCGGCCGTAACTATAACGGTCCTAAGGTAGCGAAATTCCTTGTCGGGTAAGTTCCGACCTGCACGAATGGCGTAATGATGGCCAGGCTGTCTCCACCCGAGACTCAGTGAAATTGAACTCGCTGTGAAGATGCAGTGTACCCGCGGCAAGACGGAAAGACCCCGTGAACCTTTACTACAGCTTGACACTGAACATTGAGCCTTGATGTGTAGGATAGGTGGGAGGCTTTGAAGCGTGGACGCCAGTCTGCGTGGAGCCAACCTTGAAATACCACCCTTTAACGTTTGATGTTCTAACCTGGCGCCGTGATCCGGCGTGGGGACAGTGTCTGGTGGGTAGTTTGACTGGGGCGGTCTCCTCCTAAAGAGTAACGGAGGAGCACGAAGGTTAGCTAATCACGGTCGGACATCGTGAGGTTAGTGCAATGGCATAAGCTAGCTTGACTGCGAGAGTGACGGCTCGAGCAGGTGCGAAAGCAGGTCATAGTGATCCGGTGGTTCTGAATGGAAGGGCCATCGCTCAACGGATAAAAGGTACTCCGGGGATAACAGGCTGATACCGCCCAAGAGTTCATATCGACGGCGGTGTTTGGCACCTCGATGTCGGCTCATCACATCCTGGGGCTGAAGTAGGTCCCAAGGGTACGGCTGTTCGCCGTTTAAAGTGGTACGCGAGCTGGGTTTAGAACGTCGTGAGACAGTTCGGTCCCTATCTGCCGTGGGCGCTGGAGAATTGAGAGGGGTTGCTCCTAGTACGAGAGGACCGGAGTGAACGCACCACTGGTGTTCGGGTTGTCATGCCAATGGCATTGCCCGGTAGCTAAGTGCGGAAAAGATAAGCGCTGAAAGCATCTAAGCGCGAAACTTGCCTCGAGATGAATTCTCCCTGACTCCTTGAGAGTCCTGAAGGGACGTTGAAGACTACGACGTTGATAGGCCGGGTGTGTAAGCGCAGCGATGCGTTGAGCTAACCGGTACTAATGACCCGTGAGGCTTAACCTTACAACGCCAGAAGCGTTCTGGTGCGCGTTATGAGAGACGCAAAGAGATTTTCAGCCTGTTTACCGGAATTAAGTCCGAAGTATTTTGCGCTGAGGCAAGGCGGCAAGCGAAGGAAAGGAGGGAGCATACTGAAGTATGTGACTGACTTTGCGAGCGCGGCCAACGCAGCATCAGCACAAAAGACACAGGACAGAGCACAAAGAATTTGCCTGGCGGCTTTAGCGCGGTGGTCCCACCTGACCCCATGCCGAACTCAGAAGTGAAACGCCGTAGCGCCGATGGTAGTGTGGGGCCTCCCCATGCGAGAGTAGGGAACTGCCAGGCATCAAATAAAGCAATAACCCCGACCGAAAGGCCGGGGTTTTTTGCGTTTTTCGCCTGCCAAAATACGCAATAGTATTCACTGCGCCTCCACTTGAACTGCATATTTTATTGGATAGCCATATTAGCTGTTTAATATTCCCCCAGATTGCGAGCGATAACTGCACAAAACTCGATGAATTCACCCCTGTTTGCGGCGATAAAATCCTCAACTCCCCCCTGATGAATCGGGTACACTACCCGCAGTTTAATATTTAAAGGTTTTATTATGTCCTGCCAGCAGCACTCATTAAAAACATGGAATACATTCAGCCTCGACGCCTGTGCCAACAAGATCAGCGTGGCAGAAAGTGCCGAGGCTCTTTGCCAGTTTTGGCAGCAGAGCACCAATCAAAATGAACCGGTATTACTGCTGGGAGAAGGAAGCAACGTACTGTTTCTGGATGATTTCTCTGGGCAGGTCATCATTAACCGCATCAAAGGCATCCGCGTATCTGAAACGGCTGATGCATGGTCTCTGCACGTGGGCGCGGGTGAGAACTGGCATCAGCTGGTTGAAACGTCTCTGGAGCAGGGACTCTCTGGTCTGGAAAATCTGGCACTCATTCCGGGCTGTGCCGGTTCAGCGCCGATTCAAAATATCGGTGCTTATGGCGTCGAGCTGGATCGGGTCTGTGAATATGTGGATATCGTTAGCCTTGCCGACGGTGTACAGCAGCGTTTAACTGCCGCCGAGTGCCAGTTTGGCTACCGTGACAGCATATTTAAACATCAGTACCGCGACGGGTATGCCATTATCGCTGTCGGCCTGCGCCTGGCAAAAATCTGGCAGCCGGTGCTGAGCTATGGCGATCTGCGTACTCTCGACCCGCTAACGGTCACGCCGCGCGAAGTGTTTAACGCCGTCTGCCAGATGCGCCGCAGTAAACTACCTGATCCAAAAGTGACGGGAAATGCCGGGAGTTTCTTCAAAAACCCACTGGTGAGCGCTGAAGTTGCCGCTAAGTTGCAAGCAGAGTATCCGCATATTCCGCACTATCCTCAGGTCAGTGGCGATGTGAAGTTGGCCGCCGGTTGGCTGATCGATCAGTGTGACTTAAAGGGTTTCCATATGGGGGGAGCGGCGGTGCATGCCCAGCAGGCGCTGGTGCTGATTAACGCCAACGAAGCGACGGGGCAGGACATCGTCAACCTTGCCCGGACCATACGTCAGCGCGTGGCAGAGAAATTCAACGTCTGGCTGGAGCCTGAAGTGCGCTTTATCGCAGCACAAGGCGAAACAGATGCCTTAGAGGTTATTGCATGAAAGACAACACCGTACCGTTAACGCTGGTTGGTATTCTGGCAGACGGCGAGTTCCATTCTGGTGAGCAGCTGGGCGAGCAGCTGGGCATGAGCCGCGCGGCAATCAATAAGCATATTCAAACCCTGAAAGAGTGGGGCATTGATGTCTTCACCGTGACCGGCAAAGGCTATAGCCTGCCCTCGGCCATGCAGTTATTGAATGAACAGGCCATTAATGCCCAGCTGGATAACGGGCGCCTGGCGGTCATCCCAGTGATTGATTCCACTAACCAGTATCTGCTCGATCGCATGGATACGCTGCAATCTGGCGACGCCTGCGTAGCCGAATATCAGCAGGCTGGACGTGGTCGCCGAGGTCGTCAGTGGTTTTCACCCTTTGGCTCTAACCTCTATCTGTCTATGTACTGGCGTCTTGAACAGGGTCCGGCGGCTGCCATGGGGCTGAGCCTGGTCATTGGGATTGTGCTGGCGGAGGCGTTACAGGAGCAGGGCGCGCCCGATATTCGCGTGAAATGGCCGAATGATATCTATCTGGACGATCGTAAACTGGCCGGTATCCTCGTTGAATTGACGGGAAAAACGGGTGATGCTGCGCAGATCGTGATTGGCGCCGGAATTAACCTGGCCATGCGCGCACCCGCTGCAGACGTCATCAATCAGGGCTGGATAAACCTGCAGGAAGCCGGAGTAAACGTTGATCGTAACGCGCTCTCTGCGCTGATCGTCAATAAAATGCGCACCGCACTGGTCGAGTTTGAGCAGGAGGGGCTGGCACCGTTTATCGAGCGCTGGGCGCGGCTCGATAACTTTATTAACCGGCCGGTAAAACTGTTGATTGGCGATCGGGAAATATTCGGCATTGCCAGAGGTATTGACCAGCAGGGTGGCTTGATTCTGGAACAGGATGGCGTCAGAAAGTCCTGGGTTGGCGGGGAAATATCGCTGCGACCGCAGAGTTAAAAAAAGGGCCTCAGGCCCTTTTTTTATTTGCGTAATCTGACAAGGTCAACCGCATGACCGATGCTCTTGGTCATTATCAGGCTGGCACGCTCGCGCGTAGGCAGGATGTTTTCCTTCAGATTCAGGTAGTTGATCTCTTTCCACAGCTGGCTTGCGACACCTACCGCCTCGTCTTCAGGCAGCTGTGCATAGTGGTGGAAATAAGAGTCGGGATCGGTAAACGCGCCCTGACGGAATTTCAGAAAACGATTGATATACCAGTGCTCTAATAAATCTTCCGGCGCATCGACATAGATCGAGAAATCAACGAAGTCTGAAACAAATACGTGATGCGGATCGTGGGGATAATCCATCCCACTCTGCAATACATTCAAACCTTCCAGAATCAAAATATCCGGCTGCTTAACGACTTTATCCCCATCCGTAATCACATCATAAATCAGATGCGAATAGACCGGCGCAGTGACCTGTGCAGCCCCGGATTTCAGGTCGGAAACAAAGTTCACCAGGCGGTGCATGTCATAAGAGAGGGGAAAACCCTTTTTCTTCATCAGGCCGCGCTCTTTCAGCACCGCATTCGGATGGAGAAAACCATCAGTGGTGATCAATTCGACCCGACGATGCTCCGGCCAGCGGCTGAGTAAAGCCTGCAGCACGCGTGCTGTCGTGCTTTTCCCGACCGCGACGCTGCCTGCAATGCTGATGATATAAGGGATCTTCTGTCCTTTGGTGCCGAGGAACTGCTCCAGCACCGTCTGACGACGCGAATTTGAACTGATATAGAAATTCAACAGACGAGACAAAGGCAGATAAATCTCCGCCACTTCTTCCATGGAGAGATCTTCGTTAATGCCTTTCAGACGGGCAATCTCGTCTTCAGAAAGGGTCATTGGCACCGAATCACGCAGCGCAGCCCACTGGGAGCGATTGAACTGGAGGTAAGGCGTAGTTAACAAGGAATCTTTTTTGCTCATATGCGTGCTTCTGCCAGCAATTAATGCCCTTCGATAGGTTCGCCTGTTAATCACAGTGAATGGCACCACTGCCAGGCTGGCGTACTAAGGGAAATTTCATCAAACAATGGGCGGAGGGTATCACCAGACGGGGATGAATAAGAAGGAAAAAAGATGCTCAGCGGATGCAAACGTAACCGTACCCGCATTAATGATAATTTTAGCTGGCAATTGCAGGGGCAATGCGCACAGTGCCGCACAGAACAAAAATAAACCAACGGTTGGCAAATCACATGCTGCCGGCGCAATTTCCTGCGAAAAGTTTTATCGCAGAGAACACTCTGTGGTGAGGTGATAAACGTCAGAACTGATGTTTCTTTAAACGAAATGACTGTGCAACAGCGCCATTTTGAGTAGAATTGCACAAATAGTAAGCGTAAGAACATTTATCGCAATTTTTTTGTTGCATACTGCGCCCGGTCTTCCTAGAATGCGCACCACTTGATGCCGGCTTAGCTCAGTTGGTAGAGCAACTGACTTGTAATCAGTAGGTCACCAGTTCGATTCCGGTAGCCGGCACCATCAAGTAACGAAATACCCCAGGTGGGGTTCCCGAGCGGCCAAAGGGAGCAGACTGTAAATCTGCCGTCATCGACTTCGAAGGTTCGAATCCTTCCCCCACCACCATTTCGACCCAGCTTTCAGGGGTTGAGACCAGAAGAGAGAATCATCACTCGACTGGGAAGATGGCTTCCTCCAAAAGGTTGTTCATCAAGATTTCCGACTGAGCTCAAGCACAGTCAAAGTCAGCAAGCTAATGCGGGTTGACTGGAGCAACGAAGAGGGCATCTTCTTAGTTGTTCAAGCTACAGACAGAACAGGTAGCCGAGTTCCAGGATGCGGGCATCGTATAATGGCTATTACCTCAGCCTTCCAAGCTGATGATGCGGGTTCGATTCCCGCTGCCCGCTCCAAGCCGTGCTGATATGGCTCAGTTGGTAGAGCGCACCCTTGGTAAGGGTGAGGTCCCCAGTTCGACTCTGGGTATCAGCACCACTTTCAAAATCTCCCTCCCTGCTTCTTTTCTCTGTACATTAAATTCAAAAAAATTCAACAATTCAGGCGATGCCTGGTTGATGTGGTGATATCACCGATTAATCCGTGTCTTAGAGGGACAAGCGATGTCTAAAGAAAAATTTGAACGTTCCAAACCGCACGTCAACGTTGGTACTATCGGCCACGTTGACCACGGTAAAACTACCCTGACTGCTGCTATCACCACCGTTCTGGCTAAAACCTACGGCGGTTCTGCTCGTGCGTTCGACCAGATCGATAACGCGCCAGAAGAAAAAGCACGTGGTATCACCATCAACACTTCTCACGTTGAATATGACACCCCAACTCGCCACTACGCGCACGTTGACTGCCCAGGCCACGCCGACTATGTGAAAAACATGATCACCGGTGCTGCTCAGATGGACGGCGCGATCCTGGTTGTTGCTGCGACTGATGGCCCAATGCCACAGACTCGTGAGCACATCCTGCTGGGTCGTCAGGTAGGCGTTCCTTTCATCATCGTGTTCATGAACAAATGTGACATGGTTGATGACGAAGAGCTGCTGGAGCTGGTAGAAATGGAAGTGCGTGAGCTGCTGTCTGCTTACGATTTCCCTGGTGATGACCTGCCAATCGTGCGCGGTTCTGCACTGAAAGCCCTGCAGGGCGAAGCTCAGTGGGAAGAGAAAATCATCGAACTGGCTGGTTACCTGGATAGCTACATCCCAGAGCCAGAGCGTGCGATTGATAAGCCATTCCTGCTGCCTATCGAAGACGTATTCTCCATCTCCGGCCGTGGTACTGTTGTGACCGGTCGTGTAGAGCGCGGTATCGTTAAAGTGGGTGAAGAAGTTGAGATCGTGGGTCTGAAAGACACCGTGAAATCTACCTGTACCGGCGTTGAAATGTTCCGTAAGCTGCTGGACGAAGGTCGTGCAGGTGAGAACTGTGGTATCCTGCTGCGCGGTATTAAGCGTGAAGACGTTGAGCGCGGCCAGGTTCTGGCTAAGCCAGGCTCAATCAAGCCACACACCAAGTTCGAGTCAGAAGTTTATATTCTGTCTAAAGAAGAAGGCGGCCGTCATAGCCCATTCTTCAAAGGTTACCGTCCACAGTTCTACTTCCGTACAACTGACGTGACCGGTACCATCGAACTGCCAGAAGGCGTTGAGATGGTCATGCCAGGCGACAACATCAAACTGGTTGTTGAACTGATCAAACCAATCGCAATGGACGACGGTCTGCGTTTCGCAATTCGCGAAGGCGGCCGTACCGTTGGTGCGGGTGTTGTTGCTAAAGTTATCGCTTAATCGCTGATAATATTTGACGCAATGCACATGGAAAGGGCATCATTTGATGCCCTTTTTGCACGCTGTAACATAGAACCTGACTCATCAGTGATTTTTTCGACCATAATCATTGCTGAGGCAGGCTCTGTAGCACGGCGTTAAGCCAATAGTTTTCAAGCTACGGCTTGGGATTAAAGGATATGCCGAGTTAAGCCTAACAGCATTATTCGGTTCGGTTGCCTCGTCTTTCGGGGCAAAAGTGTTTCTGATTTATTGTGGCAGGTTGGTTTATGAGTGCTAATACCGAAGCTCAAGGAAGCGGGCGCGGCCTGGAAACGATGAAGTGGTTAGGTGTAGCCGTCCTTCTGGCCGTGGCTATCGCCGGCAACTACTACTATCGTGAAGTAACATTACCTCTGCGTGCCCTGGCTGTCGTTGTTCTGATGGCTGCAGCAGCTGGCATTGCCCTGCTGACCACCAAAGGTAAAGCAACGTTGGCTTTCGCCCGTGAAGCGCGCACTGAAGTTCGTAAGGTCATCTGGCCTACTCGTCAGGAAACGTTGCACACCACGTTAATCGTTGCCGCGGTCACTGCCGTGATGTCACTGATTTTGTGGGGACTGGATGGAATTCTGGTTCGTCTGGTATCGTTTATCACTGGCCTGAGGTTCTGAGATGTCTGAAGCTCCAAAGAAGCGCTGGTACGTCGTTCAGGCGTTTTCCGGTTTTGAAGGCCGTGTAGCACAGTCGCTGCGCGAGCATATCAAGTTACATAACATGGAAGAGCTGTTTGGCGATGTCATGGTTCCGACCGAAGAAGTGGTTGAGATCCGTGGTGGCCAGCGTCGCAAGAGCGAGCGTAAGTTCTTCCCAGGCTACGTGCTGGTACAGATGGTAATGAACGATGCAAGCTGGCACCTGGTGCGCAGCGTGCCGCGTGTCATGGGCTTCATCGGTGGTACTTCTGACCGTCCGGCACCGATTAGCGACAAAGAAGTTGACGCGATTATGAACCGCCTGCAGCAGGTTGGTGATAAGCCACGTCCGAAAACCATGTTTGAGCCTGGTGAAATGGTGCGCGTGAGCGATGGTCCATTTGCAGACTTCAACGGCGTGGTCGAAGAAGTTGACTACGAGAAAAGCCGCCTGAAAGTGTCTGTTTCCATCTTTGGCCGTGCAACACCGGTTGAGCTGGACTTCGGCCAGGTCGAGAAAGGCTGATAAAAAAGTAACCGATCGCCTGCATCAGGTGGTTGCGAGAGGCGCGAAATTGCACTATAATTTCGCGCCTTTTGTTTTTATGCGCTGCTAAAAGCGTGTGAAAAATTTAATCACGGGGAGCTCCACCAGGAGCGTTATTACCCAATAGAGGAATTATCATGGCGAAGAAAGTACAAGCCTACGTGAAGCTGCAGGTTGCAGCTGGTATGGCAAACCCAAGTCCTCCGGTTGGTCCAGCACTGGGTCAGCAAGGCGTTAACATCATGGAATTCTGTAAAGCGTTCAACGCCAAAACAGAATCCCTGGAGAAAGGTCTTCCAACACCAGTTGTGATCACCGTTTACTCTGACCGTTCTTTCACCTTCGTTACCAAAACCCCTCCTGCAGCAGTACTGCTGAAGAAAGCGGCTGGTATTAAGTCTGGTTCTGGCAAGCCGAACAAAGACAAAGTAGGTAAAGTATCGCGTGCTCAGGTACGTGAAATCGCAGAAACCAAAGCTGCGGACATGACTGGTGCTGATATTGAAGCGATGACTCGCTCAATTGAAGGTACTGCTCGTTCCATGGGCCTGGTAGTAGAGGACTAAGAAATGGCTAAGCTGACCAAGCGCATGAGCGTGATCCGCGACAAAGTTGATGCAACTAAACAGTATGACATCAACGAAGCTGTTGCTCTGCTGAAAGAACTGGCTACTGCCAAGTTCGTTGAAAGCGTTGACGTAGCGGTAAACCTGGGCATTGATGCTCGTAAATCTGACCAGAACGTTCGCGGTGCAACTGTACTGCCACACGGTACTGGCCGTTCCGTTCGCGTTGCCGTATTTGCCCAGGGCGCAAACGCTGAAGCTGCTAAAGCAGCCGGCGCTGAGCTGGTAGGTATGGAAGATCTGGCTGACCAGATCAAGAAAGGCGAAATGAACTTCGACGTTGTTATTGCATCTCCAGATGCAATGCGCGTTGTTGGCCAGCTGGGTCAGGTTCTGGGCCCACGCGGTCTGATGCCAAACCCGAAAGTGGGTACTGTAACCCCTAACGTTGCTGAAGCGGTTAAGAACGCTAAAGCGGGTCAGGTTCGTTACCGTAACGACAAAAACGGTATCATCCATACCACCATTGGTAAGGTTGACTTCGATACCGATAAGCTGAAAGAAAACCTGGAATCCCTGCTGGTTGCGCTGAAAAAAGCAAAACCTTCTCAGGCGAAAGGCGTTTTCATCAAGAAAGTTAGCATCTCCACCACTATGGGTGCAGGTGTTGCAGTTGATCAGGCTGGCCTGAACGCTGCTGCTAACTAATCAGCTTTACGCGGGCGAAATTTTCATCTAGAATCTTACGCCCGTTGTTCTGTAAATATACAGAACCCGAATTTTTAGGTTGGAGCCAGGCCTATCCTGGCCTCCGTCCAAGACCGCAGGTGTTTCGTAAGAAACTTAATCTCCTGCGTAGACGGTGACAGAGCCAAAAGAATATTTTTATAGTCTTTGCTGGATTCTGCTCACCGTGTTTTAGCGCCTGTCCGTGGTAACGCGGTTCAGGTGAAGTGAGTTCCGGGGAAATCCATCCCCGGCCAAAAATCCAGGAGCACAAGCTAATGGCCTTAAATCTTCAAGACAAACAAGCGATTGTTGCTGAAGTCAGCGAAGTAGCCAAAGGCGCGCTGTCTGCGGTAGTTGCGGATTCTCGTGGCGTTACCGTAGACAAAATGACCGAACTGCGTAAAGCAGGACGTGCAGCTGGCGTATACATGCGTGTTGTTCGTAACACCCTGCTGCGCCGCGTCGTTGAAGGTACTCAGTTTGAGTGCCTGAAAGACACGTTCACCGGTCCTACCTTGATTGCATACTCTATGGAACACCCGGGCGCTGCTGCTCGTCTGTTCAAAGAGTTCGCGAAAGCGAATGCAAAATTTGAGGTTAAAGCTGCGGCCTTTGAAGGCGAGCTGATCAGTGCGGCTCAGATCGACCGCCTGGCAACTCTGCCAACTTACGATGAAGCAATCGCACGCCTGATGGCAACCATGAAAGAAGCCTCTGCTGGCAAACTGGTTCGCACTCTGGCTGCTGTACGCGATCAGAAAGAAGCAACTGCTGCTTAATAGCTGCACTGCTCTTCTTATCCGTATATTTGCTAACGTACAAAAAATTACTTTCTGAATTTAGGAACACGAAATGTCAATCACTAAAGACCAAATCATTGAAGGCGTTGCAGCTCTGTCTGTAATGGAAATCGTTGAACTGATCTCCGCTATGGAAGAGAAATTCGGCGTGTCAGCTGCTGCTGCTGTTGCAGGTCCTGCTGCTGCTGCTGAAGCTGTAGAAGAAAAAACTGAGTTCGACGTTGTACTGAAAGCTATCGGCGCTAACAAAGTTGCCGTGATCAAAGCAGTACGTGGCGCAACTGGTCTGGGCCTGAAAGAAGCCAAAGACCTGGTTGAGTCTGCACCTGCTGCCCTGAAAGAAGGCATCAGCAAAGACGACGCTGAAGCTCTGAAGAAAGCACTGGAAGAAGCTGGCGCAGAAGTTGAAGTTAAGTAAGCCAACCTTTCAGGTTGCAGCTTGATTAATCCTTCGGGGTGATTCAGGCTGATGGCTGGTGACTTTTTGGTCACCAGCCTTTTTGCGCTCTACAGCGTCAATGACATTTCACACTGTTTAGTCATTGATTAGCTTAATATCTTTCTCTATCGACGACTTAATATACTGCCACCCTGCATGGGCTCCCTGTCCAGAACGGCAATGAAATGATTTGAGCGTGATAGAAAGAGGTATTACAGAAGGCGATCTGCTTTCTGCACAATACAAAACAGCGTTGCATGAACTGTCCCCCCTGGACGGACAGAGAGGTTCTACTTTTCAGCGAGCTGAGGAACCCTATGGTTTACTCCTATACCGAGAAAAAACGCATTCGTAAGGATTTTGGAAAACGTCCACAAGTTCTGGACATTCCCTATCTCCTTTCTATCCAGCTTGACTCGTTCCAGAAGTTCATCGAGCAAGATCCGGAAGGTCAATATGGTCTGGAAGCAGCATTCCGTTCCGTATTCCCGATCCAAAGCTATAGCGGTAATTCTGAGCTGCAGTACGTCAGCTACCGTTTAGGCGAACCAGTATTTGATGTTAAAGAGTGTCAGATTCGTGGCGTCACGTACTCTGCACCTCTGCGCGTAAAACTGCGCCTGGTGATCTACGAGCGCGAAGCGCCGGAAGGCACCGTTAAAGACATCAAAGAACAAGAAGTGTACATGGGTGAAATTCCACTCATGACAGATAACGGTACCTTTGTCATCAACGGTACAGAACGCGTTATCGTTTCTCAGCTGCATCGTAGTCCTGGTGTCTTCTTCGACAGCGATAAGGGTAAAACCCACTCGTCGGGTAAAGTGCTGTATAACGCACGTATCATCCCTTACCGTGGTTCATGGCTCGACTTCGAGTTTGACCCGAAAGACAACCTGTTTGTCCGTATTGACCGTCGCCGTAAACTGCCTGCGACCATCATTCTGCGCGCGCTGAATTACACCACTGAGCAGATCCTTGATCTGTTCTTCGAAAAAGTGGTTTATGAAATTCGCGACAACAAGCTGCAGATGGAGCTGGTTCCAGAGCGCCTGCGCGGTGAAACTGCGTCCTTCGACATCGAGTCGAACGGCACCGTTTACGTCGAAAAAGGTCGTCGCATTACTGCGCGTCATATTCGTCAGCTGGAAAAAGATAACATCCAGCACATCGAAGTTCCGGTTGAATACATCGCGGGTAAAGTCGTCGCTAAAGATTACATCGACGAAAGCACCGGCGAGCTGCTGATCGCGGCGAACATGGAGCTGTCGCTGGATCTGCTGGCTAAACTGAGCCAGTCCGGTCACAAGCGCATTGAAACTCTGTTCACCAACGATCTGGATCACGGCGCCTACATGTCTGAGACTGTACGCGTCGACCCAACCAGCGATCGCCTGAGCGCGCTGGTTGAGATCTACCGCATGATGCGTCCTGGTGAGCCACCAACGCGTGAAGCGGCAGAAAACCTGTTCGAGAACCTGTTCTTCTCTGAAGACCGCTACGATCTGTCCGCGGTTGGCCGTATGAAGTTCAACCGTTCTCTGCTGCGTGACGAGATCGAAGGTTCCGGTATCCTGAGCAAAGACGACATCATTCAGGTGATGAAGAAGCTCATCGGTATCCGTAACGGTATTGGCGAAGTGGATGATATCGACCACCTCGGCAACCGTCGTATCCGTTCCGTCGGCGAAATGGCAGAAAACCAGTTCCGTGTTGGCCTCGTGCGCGTAGAGCGTGCGGTGAAAGAGCGTCTGTCCCTGGGCGATCTGGATACCCTGATGCCACAGGATATGATCAACGCCAAGCCAATTTCTGCGGCAGTGAAAGAGTTCTTCGGCTCCAGCCAGCTGTCACAGTTTATGGACCAGAACAACCCGCTGTCTGAGATCACGCACAAGCGTCGTATCTCTGCACTCGGCCCGGGCGGTCTGACGCGTGAGCGTGCAGGCTTCGAAGTTCGAGACGTACACCCGACTCACTACGGTCGCGTATGTCCAATCGAAACGCCGGAAGGTCCAAACATCGGTCTGATCAACTCCCTCTCTGTGTACGCACAGACGAATGAGTACGGTTTCCTTGAAACCCCATATCGTCGCGTGCGCGAAGGTGTGGTGACCGACGAAATTCATTACCTCTCTGCTATTGAAGAGGGTAACTACGTTATCGCTCAGGCTAACACCAACCTCGACGACGAAGGTCACTTCGTGGACGATCTGGTGACTTGCCGTAGCAAAGGCGAATCAAGTCTGTTCAGCCGCGATCAGGTTGACTACATGGACGTTTCCACCCAGCAGGTGGTTTCCGTCGGTGCGTCACTGATCCCGTTCCTGGAACACGATGACGCCAACCGCGCATTGATGGGTGCAAACATGCAACGTCAGGCGGTTCCAACTCTGCGTGCTGATAAGCCGCTGGTTGGTACCGGTATGGAACGCGCGGTAGCGGTTGACTCCGGTGTAACCGCCGTAGCGAAACGTGGTGGTACCGTTCAGTACGTGGATGCATCCCGTATCGTTATCAAAGTTAACGAAGACGAAATGTACCCGGGCGAAGCCGGTATCGACATTTACAACCTGACCAAATACACCCGTTCTAACCAGAACACCTGCATCAACCAGATGCCTTGCGTGAACCTGGGTGAGCCAATTGAACGTGGTGATGTGCTGGCTGATGGTCCTTCAACCGACCTCGGCGAACTGGCACTCGGTCAGAACATGCGCGTCGCGTTCATGCCGTGGAACGGCTACAACTTCGAAGACTCCATCCTGGTCTCCGAGCGCGTGGTACAGGAAGATCGCTTCACGACAATCCACATCCAGGAACTGGCGTGTGTGTCTCGTGACACCAAGCTGGGGCCGGAAGAGATCACTGCCGACATTCCTAACGTCGGTGAAGCTGCGCTCTCCAAACTGGATGAATCCGGTATCGTCTATATCGGTGCGGAAGTGACCGGTGGTGACATTCTGGTCGGTAAGGTTACGCCAAAAGGTGAAACCCAGCTGACGCCAGAAGAGAAACTGCTGCGTGCCATCTTCGGTGAGAAAGCGTCTGACGTTAAAGACTCTTCTCTGCGCGTACCAAACGGCGTGTCTGGAACCATTATCGACGTTCAGGTCTTCACCCGCGATGGCGTGGAAAAAGACAAACGTGCGCTGGAAATCGAAGAGATGCAGCTGAAGCAGGCGAAGAAAGACCTGTCTGAAGAGTTGCAGATCCTCGAAGCTGGCCTGTTCAGCCGCATCAAATACCTGCTGGTTGCTGGCGGTATTGAAGTGGACAAGCTGGACAAGCTGCCACGCGACCGCTGGCTGGAACTTGGCCTGACCGACGAAGAGAAACAGAACCAGCTGGAACAGCTGGCTGAGCAGTACGATGAGCTGAAGCACGAGTTTGAGAAGAAACTTGAAGCGAAGCGCCGCAAAATCACTCAGGGCGATGACCTGGCACCGGGCGTGCTGAAAATCGTTAAAGTGTATCTGGCCGTTAAACGTCAGATCCAGCCTGGTGACAAGATGGCAGGTCGTCACGGGAACAAAGGTGTTATCTCCAAGATCAACCCGATCGAAGATATGCCATACGATGAGAACGGTACGCCGGTCGATATCGTACTGAACCCGCTGGGCGTACCATCACGTATGAACATCGGTCAGATTCTTGAAACCCACCTGGGTATGGCTGCGAAGGGCATTGGCGAGAAGATCAACGCTATGCTTAAGAAGCAGGAAGAAGTGTCCAAGCTGCGTGAGTTCATTCAGCGTGCTTACGATCTGGGTAGCGATCTGCGCCAGAAAGTTGACCTGAACACCTTCACCGACGACGAAGTGCTGCGTCTGGCAGAGAACCTGAAAAAAGGTATGCCAATCGCAACGCCAGTGTTTGACGGCGCGAAAGAGAGCGAAATCAAAGAGCTGTTACAGCTCGGCGGTCTGCCTTCTTCTGGTCAGATTACCCTGTTCGATGGTCGTACCGGTGAGCAGTTCGAACGTCAGGTTACCGTTGGCTACATGTACATGCTGAAACTCAACCACCTGGTTGATGACAAGATGCATGCGCGTTCTACCGGCTCTTACAGCCTTGTTACTCAGCAGCCGCTGGGTGGTAAAGCTCAGTTCGGTGGTCAGCGCTTCGGTGAGATGGAAGTGTGGGCACTGGAAGCATACGGTGCCGCGTATACCCTGCAGGAAATGCTGACCGTGAAGTCTGATGACGTCAACGGCCGTACCAAGATGTATAAAAACATCGTTGACGGCAATCATCAGATGGAACCGGGCATGCCGGAATCCTTCAACGTACTGTTGAAAGAGATCCGCTCGCTGGGTATCAACATCGAGCTGGAAGACGAGTAAGCACTCGAATTTGTACTGGTTACAGGGCGCCCGGGTCACTCCAGGCGTCCCTGAGAAGTCTCACTCCGACGGGAGCTAATCCGTGAAAGACTTACTTAAGTTTCTGAAAGCGCAAACTAAGACCGAAGAGTTTGATGCGATCAAGATCGCTCTGGCATCGCCAGATATGATCCGTTCATGGTCTTTTGGTGAAGTTAAAAAGCCGGAAACCATTAACTACCGTACGTTCAAGCCTGAACGTGACGGTCTTTTCTGTGCGCGTATTTTCGGGCCAGTAAAAGACTATGAGTGCCTGTGCGGTAAGTACAAGCGCTTGAAACACCGTGGTGTGATCTGTGAGAAGTGTGGCGTTGAAGTTACACAGACCAAGGTTCGCCGTGAGCGCATGGGCCACATTGAGCTGGCTTCACCTACTGCGCACATCTGGTTCCTGAAATCGCTGCCTTCGCGCATCGGTTTGCTGCTGGATATGCCACTGCGTGATATCGAACGTGTTCTGTACTTCGAATCCTACGTGGTTATCGAAGGCGGCATGACCAACCTTGAAAAGCGCCAGATCCTGACTGAAGAGCAGTATCTCGACGCGCTGGAAGAGTTTGGTGACGAATTCGACGCTAAAATGGGTGCGGAAGCGATCCAGGCTCTGTTGAAAAACATGGACCTGGAGCAAGAGTGCGAGCAGCTGCGTGAAGAGCTGAACGAAACTAACTCCGAAACCAAGCGTAAAAAACTGACCAAGCGTATCAAGCTGCTGGAAGCGTTCGTTCAGTCTGGTAACAAGCCAGAGTGGATGATCCTGACCGTGCTGCCTGTACTGCCACCGGACCTGCGTCCGCTGGTGCCGCTGGACGGCGGTCGTTTCGCAACTTCAGATCTGAACGATCTGTATCGTCGCGTAATCAACCGTAACAACCGTTTGAAACGCCTGCTGGATCTGGCTGCGCCAGATATCATCGTACGTAACGAAAAACGTATGCTGCAGGAAGCGGTCGATGCGCTGCTGGATAACGGCCGTCGCGGTCGTGCGATCACCGGTTCTAACAAGCGTCCTCTGAAATCTTTGGCCGATATGATCAAAGGTAAGCAGGGTCGTTTCCGTCAGAACTTGCTGGGTAAACGTGTCGACTACTCTGGTCGTTCGGTTATCACCGTAGGTCCATACCTGCGTCTGCATCAGTGTGGTCTGCCGAAGAAAATGGCACTGGAGCTGTTCAAACCGTTCATCTACGGCAAGCTGGAGCTGCGTGGTCTTGCTACCACCATCAAAGCTGCTAAGAAAATGGTTGAGCGTGAAGAGTCAGTCGTCTGGGATATCCTGGATGAAGTGATCCGCGAACACCCGGTCCTGCTGAACCGTGCACCCACTCTGCACCGTCTGGGCATCCAGGCGTTTGAGCCAGTACTGATCGAAGGTAAAGCTATCCAGCTGCACCCGCTGGTCTGTGCGGCATACAACGCCGACTTCGATGGTGATCAGATGGCAGTACACGTTCCGCTGACGCTGGAAGCTCAGCTGGAAGCGCGTGCGCTGATGATGTCTACCAACAACATCCTGTCACCTGCGAACGGCGAGCCAATCATCGTTCCTTCTCAGGACGTTGTACTGGGTCTGTACTACATGACCCGCGACTGTGTTAACGCCAAAGGCGAAGGCATGGTGCTGACTGGCCCGAAAGAAGCTGAGCGTGTTTATCGCGCCGGCCACGCGTCTCTGCACGCTCGCGTTAAGGTGCGTATCACCGAGCACGAGAAAAACGAGCAGGGTGCATGGGTTGCTAAAACCAGCATCATCGACACCACCATTGGCCGCGCCATCCTGTGGATGATCGTACCTAAAGGTCTGCCTTACTCCATCGTCAACCAGGCGCTGGGTAAGAAAGCTATCTCCAAGATGCTGAACACCTGTTACCGCATCCTGGGCCTGAAGCCGACCGTTATCTTTGCTGACCAGACTATGTACACCGGTTTTGCCTATGCGGCACGCTCGGGTGCGTCTGTTGGTATCGACGACATGGTGATCCCAGAGAAGAAAGTGGAAATCATCACCGAAGCGGAAGCCGAAGTGGCAGAGATCCAGCAGCAGTTCCAGTCTGGTCTGGTTACCGCTGGCGAGCGCTACAACAAAGTGATCGATATCTGGGCTGCGGCCAACGAACGCGTTGCTAAAGCGATGATGGAAAACCTCTCTACCGAACTCGTGATCAACCGCGACGGTGTAGAAGAGCGTCAGGTTTCCTTCAACAGCATCTTTATGATGGCCGACTCCGGTGCGCGTGGTTCTGCAGCGCAGATTCGTCAGCTGGCCGGTATGCGTGGTCTGATGGCTAAGCCAGATGGCTCCATCATCGAAACGCCAATCACCGCGAACTTCCGTGAAGGTCTGAACGTACTCCAGTACTTCATCTCTACACACGGTGCTCGTAAGGGTCTGGCGGATACCGCACTGAAAACAGCTAACTCCGGTTATCTGACTCGTCGTCTGGTTGACGTCGCGCAGGACCTGGTGGTGACTGAAGATGACTGTGGTACGCACGAAGGCATCATGATGACCCCGGTCATCGAAGGTGGCGACGTGAAAGAGCCGCTGCGTGAGCGTGTACTGGGTCGTGTGACTGCAGAAGACGTTCTCAAGCCGGGTACTGCTGACATCCTGCTGCCACGCAACACGCTGCTGCACGAACAGCAGTGTGACCTGTTGGAAGAGCACTCTGTTGACAGCCTGAAAGTCCGCTCCGTAGTAAGTTGCGAAACTGACTTCGGCGTGTGTGCACACTGCTACGGTCGCGACCTGGCACGTGGTCACATCATCAACAAAGGTGAGGCCATCGGCGTTATCGCGGCACAGTCCATCGGTGAGCCGGGTACACAGCTGACGATGCGTACGTTCCACATCGGTGGTGCGGCATCTCGTGCGGCTGCTGAATCCAGCATTCAGGTGAAGAACAAAGGTACGCTGAAACTGATCAACGCCAAGTCGGTTACCAACTCCGCCGGCAAGCTGGTTGTTACCTCGCGTAACACCGAGCTGAAGATGATCGACGAATTTGGTCGTACCAAAGAGAGCTATAAAGTTCCTTACGGTTCTACCATGGCGAAAGGCGACGGCGAGCAGGTTGCAGCGGGCGAAACCGTAGCAAACTGGGATCCGCACACCATGCCGGTAATCACCGAAGTGAGCGGTTTCATTCGCTTCACTGACATGATTGATGGCCAGACCATTACCCGCCAGACGGATGACCTGACCGGTCTCTCCTCTCTGGTTATCCTCGACAGTGCGGAACGTACTGCGGGTGGTAAAGATCTGCGTCCAGCCCTGAAAATCGTTGATGCTAACGGTAACGACGTAATGATCCCAGGCTCCGATATGCCTGCTCAGTACTTCCTGCCGGGTAAAGCGATTGTGCAGCTGGAAGATGGCATCAAGATCAGTTCTGGTGACACCCTGGCGCGTGTACCGCAGGAATCTGGCGGTACCAAGGACATCACCGGTGGTCTGCCACGCGTTGCTGACCTGTTCGAAGCCCGTCGTCCGAAAGAGCCGGCAATCCTGGCTGAGATCAGCGGCATCATCTCCTTCGGTAAAGAGACCAAAGGCAAGCGTCGTCTGGTGATCACACCAATCGACGGTAGCGATCACTACGAAGAGATGATTCCGAAATGGCGTCAGCTGAACGTGTTCGAAGGTGAACGCGTAGAGCGCGGTGATGTTGTTTCCGATGGCCCAGAGTCTCCACATGACATCCTGCGTCTGCGCGGCGTGCATGCGGTGACCCGTTACATCACTAACGAAGTGCAGGAAGTTTACCGTCTGCAGGGCGTTAAGATTAACGATAAGCACATCGAAGTCATCGTGCGTCAGATGCTGCGTAAAGCTACCATCGCCAGCGCTGGAGGTACTGACTTCCTCGACGGTGAGCAGGTTGAGTTCTCACGCGTTAAGATCGCTAACCGCGATCTGGAAGCTAACGGCAAAATCTCTGCAACATTTGCACGAGACCTGCTGGGTATCACCAAAGCTTCCCTGGCTACCGAGTCGTTCATCTCTGCGGCATCGTTCCAGGAAACCACGCGCGTACTGACCGAAGCAGCCGTTGCGGGCAAACGCGACGAACTGCGCGGCCTGAAAGAGAACGTTATCGTTGGCCGTCTGATCCCAGCCGGTACCGGTTACGCTTATCACCAGGACCGTATGCGTCGTAAAGCAGCGGGCGAGGCACCCATCGTGCCAGTCGTCACTGCTGACGAAGCGTCGGCCAGCCTGGCTGAACTGCTTAACGCAGGCAACCTGGGCGGTAACGACGAGTAATCGTCAATCGCTTATGGCATAGTAAAACCCCGCTCCGGCGGGGTTTTTTTTGGCCTAAGGAAAAGTGACAGGGAGAAATGATGCAAAGCAAAAGGGGTTTCGTGGCGCTGGCGCTGCTGGTATTTAGCGCGGGGATTCAGGCACAAGAGTGGGTGAATGCGCCGGTACAAAAGGTGTTTAAAAACTGGCAGGTGACCTGCAACAATCTTAACGACTGCGACGTGCGCAATATGGACGAGGGCCTGCGCATCATTATCACGCGCGAGGCGGGCGTCAACGGTAAAGCCTCTCTGGCTTTCCAGGCTTTTGGCGAGCAAAAACCCGAAGGGATCTGGCTGGACGGCAAGCCCTGGCACTCCGATATTCCCATCACGGCGGCGGGTGAAAACGGCGATTTTGGCGGCGGCGGGACCGACAAACTGAGTGACATTCAGCAGTGGGTGCAGGCCAGCAAAAACGCGCTGGAAGTCTCTGTAACCGCTGATTCTGAACAGGGTGCGGCTTCACTGAGCGGATTAAACGCCGCGCTGCTGCTGGTGGACGACCGCCAGGGCCGGCTCAATAATCAGACCGCCTTACTGAAGGTCGGCAACAATGAGCCGGATTTAGTGCCGGCGCGCCCCGATGGCCCGGCATTGAATTTTTCGCCGCCAGCAGTGATGCCGCTAACCAATGAGGCCGCGCTGATTGATGGTGCTATCGCCGCGAACGGCAAGCTGTTGGCAGACCAGTACTGCGATCAGGATCAAGAGACGCGCGCACGCAGTCATGCGCAGCCGCTTAACGATCGTCAGGCGCTGGTTTTGGTCAACTGCGGCCTGGGCGCCTATCAATCTTCCAGCCTGCTGTTCATCAGCGCGCGCGCTAACCCGCAGGATGCAAAACAGCTGACCCTGCCGTTACCGCTCAAAGATGAGCAGGGTCAAGCGCAGATAGAGAGTATGTTTACTGAAGCAGATTATGACCCTAAAACCGGTGAGCTGTTCTTCTCCGGTCGTGGTCGTGGTATCGCTGACTGTGGTGAAAGTGGCGGCTGGAAATATGACGGCAAAACCTTCCATCTGACCCACTATAATAGCCAGCCCAGCTGTAACGGCGGAGAGCCGGGTGACTGGCCGTCGGTCTGGAGCAGCGCCGCGGCGAAATAAGTGCCCGGCAGTTTGTAGGAAATTTCACATATTTAGCCGCGAATTGGTGAGCTGCTGGCGTGGCTGCTATCTTCAGCGGGAATCTCACTATAAGGAAATCCTATGAAAGTCATGAAAGCTGTTTTGCTGGCAAGCCTTGCCGCCTGTTCATTACCGGCATTAGCCGCAGGTGAAGGCGTAAAGAATCCGCTGAGCGTGCACGTACTGAATTTGCAGACCGGCGTGCCGACGGCTGGCGTCACGGTTGAGCTGGAGCAGCAGCAGCAGCAGGGGTGGGTCAAACTGGCGTCTGGCGTAACCGATAAGAATGGCCGTATTGCTGCGCTTTACCCGGAAGGAAAAAGCATGGCAGAGGGTGATTACAAAGTGGTATTCAAAACCGGTGACTACTATAAGCAGCACAGTCAGCCCACCTTCTTCCCGGAGATCCCGGTGATCTTCCACGTGGAGAAAAGCGGTGAGCACTATCATATCCCGCTGCTGCTCAGTCAGTATGGCTACTCGACTTATCGCGGCAATTAAATAAAAAAAGGGCAACGGAGCCAGGACTGCTCCGTTGCCCGGGGTGCGAACGTTCACCCAAGCCACATCACTATAAACGTCGGACATCCTCGCAGGTCAGCCCGATATCTTTCAGCTGCGCAGCGCTCAGCCTTGATAAAATCTGTCGGGTGCAGGCGCGCAGTCGGCGTGCCTGCCAGCGTCGATAAGGCACAATAAAGATCGCTTTAATCAGTGCCCAGCTAAAAGGTTTCACTGCTCTGTTTGCTTCAAACTCCATTATTGCCCCCTCATCAATCCCGTTGTCTGACTGCTATTTTGTCTGTAATGTGATTCAGGATACAGATGCAAAAAACACATTTAATTGACATACAGAATGGGCAAAATTGGCTCTGAATGGTGATTTTCGCCGCCATCTGTACTGGTTTCTGGCGAAGTGATGGGCGAGGTAGGATACGATGACGCGTTATCAACATCTGGCAGAACTGCTGGCCCAGCGTATTGAGCAGGGGTTGTATCAGTCGGGGGAGAGGCTGCCGTCTGTGCGGGCGCTAAGTGCCGAGCACGGCGTCAGTATCAGCACCGTGCAGCAGGCTTACTACCTGCTGGAAGAAAAGCAGCTGATTACCCCGCAGCCGCGTTCCGGCTACTTCGTCACGCCGCGTAAGGCAGCACCGCCGTTGCCACCCATTACCCGTCCGGTACAGCGCCCGGTAGAGATTACCCAGTGGGATACCGTGATGGAGCTGCTTAATGCGCGGCTGGATAATGACGTTCTACAGTTAGGCAGCGGCACGCCAAATATCGACCCGCCAACGCTGAAGCCCCTGTGGAAAATCATCAGCCGCCTTGGGCAGCAGCAGGATCCGCGGCTGCTGAACTATGACAACCTGTATGGCGTGGCCGAGCTGCGTGAACAGATCGCCCGCCTGATGATTGACAGTGGCTGTCAGCTGGTGGCCGATGACGTGATTATCACCACCGGCTGTCATGAAGCACTGTCGGTTTCAATCCGTGCTATCTGTCAGGCTGGCGATATTGTTGCCGTTGAATCTCCGGCGTTTCACGGCACCATGCAAACTCTGCGCGGTTTCGGGATCCGCGCCATTGAGATCCCCACCGATTCCGTCAGCGGTATCAGCCTTGAAGCGCTGGAACTGGCCTTCGAGCAGTGGCCGATCAAAGCGGTAGTGGTGGTACCCAACTGCAATAATCCGCTGGGTTTTGTCATGCCAACCGCGCGTAAACAGGCGCTGCTGTCGCTGGCGCAGCGCTTCGATATCGCGATCATCGAAGATGATGTGTATGGCGAACTGGCGTTTGACTATCCCCGGCCAATAACTATCAAGTCGCTGGATACAGATGGCCGCGTGCTGCTGTGCAGCTCCTTTTCAAAAACGCTGGCACCCGGACTGCGGGTCGGCTGGGTCGTACCGGGGCGCTATTTCGACCGCGTACTGCATATGAAATATATCAGCACCGGCTCGACCGCCACCCAGACGCAGATGGCAGTGGCGGCATTTATTCGTCAGGGCCATTACCAGCCGCATCTGCGGCGGATGCGCAGCTTTTATCAGCGTAACCTGGAGACGTTTACCCGCCGGGTGCGGCACCATTTTCCCTGCGGGATCTGCGTGACGCGCCCGCAGGGCGGTTTTCTTATCTGGGTAGAGCTGCCGGAACCCTTTGATGCCTGGCAACTCAATCAGGATCTGCGCGCTTCCGGCGTTCAGGTCGCGATTGGTTCACTGTTCTCGGCCTCCGGTAAATATCGAAACTGCCTGCGCCTCAGCTATGCCCAGGCTTTCAGTGAACAGATTGAAAAAGCGCTGGAGATACTCGGCGCAGCGGTTGAGCGGGCGATGCTAAGCTGCCTGCCGGCGATGGAGGTGAAGGAAGAGGGCAGGGTCAGCGAGAAGGAACACAGCTGACCCTGGCGGGCGGCGTGAAGGCTGCCCACGCCGCCACTATAGCGCCCGTGCCGCGGGATAAAAGGCCGTGATTTCAACGTTGCGTAACGTCTTCACCGCTTTTCGACGCGGTTGCAGTGGGCGACATTTTATTGCGCGGCGCGCCCCAAATAACCATCCCAGTCTTTCCAGACCGGCTGTAGCCCGGCACGCGCCAGCGCTTCGGCCACCTGCTGCGGAGTGCGCGCATCGTGCGGGGCGAACTGCTCCAGCTCCGGTCGGTTATCGGCGTAGCCGCCCGGCTGCGTTTTCGAAAAGGCGCTGACGCTGTTGATCGCCAGCGGCACCACGCTGTCGCGAAACTGCGGGGATTCCCGCGTCGACAGCGAAAGCTCCACCTCCGGTGCGAACAGGCGGAACGCGCAAATCACCTGCACCAGCTGCGCTTCATCCATCATCGACGCCGGTTCAATGCCGCCCGCGCACGGGCGCAGCCGCGGGAAGGAGATAGAGTAGCGCGTCTGCCAGTAGTGCTGCTGTAGCCACAGCAGATGCTCCGCCAGCATAAAGCAGTCGGTGCGCCAGCTGTCCGACAGCCCAATCAGCGCGCCGAGGCCGATCTTGTCGATCCCCGCCCTGCCTAAACGATCCTGAGTCTCCAGCCGGTAGAAAAAGTCCTGTTTGTTACCCTTAAGATGATGCTGACTATAAACCGCCGGGTGGTAGGTTTCCTGATATACCAGTACCCCGTCAAGGCCCAGCGTTTTCAGCTCGGCATAGTCAGGCTCGTCCAGCGGTTGCACCTCCATCATCAGTGAACTGAAGCGCTGACGAATGGCGGGAAAGTGCTGGCGGAAATAGTCCATGCCGACTTTGGTCTGATGCTCGCCGGTGACCAGCAGCAGGTGATCGAAGCCCATGGCGCGGATCGCCTCGCACTCGCGGACGATCTCTTCGCCGTTCAGCGTCTTACGCTTAATGCGGTTGCTCATCGAGAAGCCGCAGTAGGTGCAGTCATTGGCGCACAGATTAGAGAGATAGAGCGGAACATAGAAGCTGACGGTGTTGCCAAAACGCTGGCGCGTCAGGCGCTGGGCCTTCTGCGCCATCGGCTCAATATAGGCGGCAGCAGCGGGGGAGAGCAGCGCCATCAGGTCTTCGCGGTTCATTTTGGCCGCGTTCAGAGCGCGTTCGACATCGGCGGCTTTTTTGCCGTTGATGCGCATGCGGATATCGTCCCAGTCGAGGGTTTCCCACTGCGATATAAAACTTTTCATGCGCCTGCTCCGGCTGAGAGAAACGCGGTCAGCGGGCTGCTGGCCACCGCCTGCGCCGCGATGCCGCCCAGGCCACTGCGCCGCGCCAGATCACCGGCTTCTACCGCCAGCTTAAAGGCGCGCGCCATCTGCACCGGATCTTGTGCGACCGCAATGGCGGTATTCACCAGCACGGCATCCGCCCCCAGTTCCAGCGCTTCGCTGGCGTGGCTCGGCGCGCCAATTCCGGCATCAATCACCACTGGCACACTGGCCTGTTCAATGATGATGGCCAGGAAATCACGGCTTTTCAGCCCCATATTGCTACCAATCGGCGCGCCGAGCGGCATCACTGCCGCACAGCCCACCTCTTCGAGCCGCTTGCAGAGTACCGGGTCGGCACCGCAGTAGGGCAGCACCACAAAACCCTCTTTAACCAGCTGTTCCGCGGCCTTTAGCGTTTCAATCGGGTCCGGCAGCAGGTAGCGCACGTCGGGGTGGATCTCGAGCTTCAGCCAGTGTGTGCCCAGCGCCTCACGCGCCAGGCGGGCGGCAAAAATGGCCTCTTCAGCGGTTTTTGCCCCGGAGGTGTTCGGTAAAAGCTGCACACCGAGCTGCTGCAACGGCAGCAGAATGCCGTCATCGCCGCCGCGCAGGTCTATCCGCTTCATTGCCATCGTCACCAGCTGCGAGCCGGAAGCGCGGATCGCTTCCAGCATCAGCGCCGGGCTGGCAAACTTTCCGGTGCCGGTGAACAGGCGTGATGAGAACGTTTTATCTGCGATCTGTAACATATTAACCTCCGGCGATGGCCTGAAAAATAACCAGTTCATCGCCCTCCTGTAAGCGGACGAGCGGCCAGCGCTCGCGTGGCACGATAGCCTGATTCAGCGCCAGCGCGGTGCCGGGCTGGTGGCGCTGCAGCTGTTGCAGCAGGTCGTTCAGCGTTTCATCCCCACCCAGCGTCAGGCTTTCATCATTCACCATCACCTTCATGCTGCGACCCCGCATACCGGGCAGCCAGAGCTGCGCGTCAGTACGAGGGTGCGCCAGGTCTGCTGGCGGCCATCGAACAGGCGCAGCTTGCCGTCGAGCGGTGAGGTTTCCCCGGCCAGCATCTTCAGGGCTTCCAGCGCCTGCAGCGTGCCGACGGTGCCAACCACCGGGCCAAGCACCCCAGCGGTGCGGCAGTTGCGCTGCGGTTCGCTGTCATCCGGCCACAGGCAGCAGTAGCAACCGTGGGCAAACGGCGGCGTCAGGACCAGCAGCTGACCGCCAAAGCCAACCGCGCTGCCGCTGATCAGCGCCGTATTGCTGGCAATACAGGCGGCATTCACCGCATGGCGGGTTGGCATGTTGTCGCTGCAGTCGAGCACCAGATCAACGCTGCTCATCAGCCCCGCCAGCGAATCGGCATCCAGCCGCTGGCTGAGGGCAATCGCCTCTATCTGCGGATTCAGCGCCAGCAGGTGATTTTTCGCCAGCTCCGCCTTTGGCTGCCCGGTTTCGCTGCTGCGGTAGAGGATCTGGCGCTGCAGGTTACTTATGTGCAGCTGGTCATCATCGGCCAGTAGCAGCTTGCCGACGCCTGCTGCCGCCAGATAGAGTGCAGCGGGAGCACCCAGCCCGCCGAGACCGACAATCAGCACGCTGGCTGCCTGGAGCTTCTCCTGGGCATCCAGCCCAAACTCTTCCAGCAGCAGCTGGCGGCTGTAGCGCAAAAAATCCTGGTCGCTAAGCATGAGGCGCGCCCTCAGGCTCCGCGAGGTCGAGCAGCCGGCGCGTGGCGTCACGCCAGTCGGCGGCCTGGGTGATTGCGCTAACGACGGCAATACTGCCGACGCCGGTCGCCAGCACCTGAGGCGCACGCGCCAGGCTGATCCCGCCGATCGCCACCGTGGAAATACCGCGCAGCCGCTGAATATGGCGCGTCAGCTCTTCCAGCCCCTGCGGATTGGACGGCATCTCCTTGGTCTGCGTTGGGAAGACGTGGCCCAGCGCGATATAGGAAGGGCGCTCGGCCAGCGCCCGATCCAGCTCGCTATCATCGTGGGTGGAGAGGCCCAGCCGCAGCCCGGCAGCATGAATGGCATCCAGGTCGGCGACATCAAGATCTTCCTGCCCGAGGTGCACGCCATACGCCTGATATTTGATCGCCAGCCGCCAGTAATCGTTAATAAACAGCCGCGCCTGGTAGCGCTTGCCGAGGGCGATCGCTTCGGCAATCTGCTGTTCTACGGCTTCATCCGCACGGTCTTTAATGCGCAGCTGGATAGTGCGGACGCCCGCCTCCAGCAGGCGCGCAATCCATTCCACGGTATCGACAACCGGGTAAAGGCCCAGGCGGGCGGCGGTTGCGGGAAAGGCTTCACGGCTCATATTTTTTCCTCTGATTTCAGGGCATCGGCGCGGTGGTAAAGCTCAGCGCCACGGTGGCGAAACTCTTCTGACATCTGCGCCATACCGACTTCGATCGGCTGCGCTTCAGCCTGCTGGCGTGCGGCGTATTCGCGTACTTCTTGGGTGATTTTCATCGAACAGAATTTTGGCCCGCACATTGAGCAGAAGTGCGCGACCTTACCGGATTCCTGCGGCAGGGTTTCATCGTGGTAGCTGCGTGCGGTATGCGGATCGAGCGCGAGGTTAAACTGATCTTCCCAGCGGAATTCGAAGCGCGCTTTGGACATGGCGTTATCGCGGATCTGCGCGCCGGGATGGCCCTTAGCGAGATCGGCGGCGTGCGCGGCGATTTTGTAGGTGATTAACCCCTGTTTGACATCTTCCTTGTTTGGCAGGCCGAGGTGCTCTTTTGGCGTGACGTAGCAGAGCATCGCGCAGCCAAACCAGCCGATCATCGCGGCACCAATGCCGGAGGTGAAGTGGTCATAACCGGGGGCAATATCGGTGGTCAGCGGGCCGAGCGTGTAGAACGGCGCTTCGTGGCAGTGCTCCAGCTGTTCGGTCATATTGACGCGGATCATCTGCATCGGGACATGACCTGGCCCTTCGATCATCACCTGTACGTCATACTCCCAGGCAATTTTGGTCAGTTCCCCGAGCGTGCGCAGCTCTGCAAACTGTGCTTCATCGTTGGCATCCTGAATTGAGCCGGGGCGCAGACCATCCCCGAGCGACAGCGATACATCGTAGGCCGCGCAGATCTCGCAGATTTCACGAAAATGCTGATACAGAAAACTTTCCTGATGATGTGACAGGCACCACTTCGCCATAATCGAACCGCCGCGTGACACAATGCCGGTCAGGCGTTTGGCGGTCATTGGAACGTAGCGCAGCAGCACGCCAGCATGAATGGTGAAGTAGTCGACGCCCTGTTCCGCCTGCTCCAGCAGGGTATCGCGGAAAATTTCCCAGTTGAGATCTTCCGCCACGCCGTTAACTTTCTCCAGCGCCTGATAGATGGGGACGGTACCAATCGGCAGCGGGCTGTTACGCAGGATCCATTCGCGGGTCTCGTGAATGTAGCGCCCGGTGGAGAGGTCCATCACCGTATCTGCCCCCCAGCGCGCCGACCACACCAGTTTTTCTACCTCCTCTTCGATAGAGGAGCTGACCGCCGAGTTGCCGATATTGGCGTTAATTTTCACCAGGAAATTGCGCCCGATAATCATCGGCTCCGATTCCGGATGGTTGATATTCGCCGGGATGATTGCCCGACCGCTGGCCACCTCCTGGCGCACAAATTCGGCGCTGATATCCTGCGGCAGCTGCGCGCCAAAGCTGTGACCCGGATGCTGTTGGCGCAGCACCTCGCTACGAATGCGCTCGCGGCCCATGTTTTCACGGATGGCGATAAACTCCATTTCCGGGGTAATGATCCCCCGCCGTGCATAGTGCATCTGCGTGACGCAGCGCCCCTTTAGCGCCCGACGCGGGCGTGGAAGGTGATCAAACCGCAGGTGATCCAGCCCCTCATCGGCCAGGCGCTGCTGGGTCCAGGCGGAGCTAAGCTCTGTGACCTCCTGAGAATCGCCACGCTCGGCAATCCAGTTCAGGCGCAGCTTGCTGAGCCCGGCACGCACATCCACCGTTGCCTGCGGGTCGCCGTATGGCCCGGCGGTGTCGTAGACCGGAATCGGCTCGTTGGCTTCGAGTTCAGGGTTATCCTTACTGCCGCCTGACACTGTCGGGCTGAGCTGGATCGCGCGCATCGGCACGCGGATATCGGCACGGGAGCCGGTCAGATAGATACGTTCAGAGTTAGGGAAAGCAGTGCCCTGCAGCGAGTCAATAAACTGCTGTGCGGCGGCGCGTTGTTCACGACGATGGGTTTTTTTAGTAGCAATAGACATAGCAAGTTCCTGTTTCATCGGGAAGTTTGCTTGCCTGGAGGCGGGAGTAATAAGAACGATACGGAAATACGCATCCGTAGCGTAATAACAGATTTACTCTTGTTCCCTTCGCAGGTACTAACCTGATCAGGTTCCGCGGATCCCGAATTAACGGTCTCAGCCCCTTAGGGCACTCCGACAAGATATCGATTGGTTTTCTGGTTACTACGCCAGAATTCCCAATCTCGAATTGACAATACGTAGGGGCGAGGCATGCCTCGCCCTAACCCCTCAAGCATAAAGGGGCTTTTTGCAAACTACAAGAGGATCACATTCTGATAACGTTTCAGGCAGGGCGTGCAAGGGAAGATTGATTGGCAGCAGGTTGAATATCAGAGCCTTTTTCTAAAGCCAGTTTGATGAATTTATCCTCCAGCGTAAATCGCGCCTCCAGGGCTTCACCAACGGTAGAGAGGGCTTGCTGAAATTCCAGGCAGTTATCATGGTCGATAGCCGTTTCCAGATACGAGTCATAGACCTTCATGATCTGTTCGGTATTCGCCTGGAGTGATGGGTAGATCAGCGCGGCTTTTGCCAGCTGCTCAGTCCCATCCATCTCTTGAATAAAACGTTCATAAACGGTGAAATGCCCGGTGGAGAGGTAATCCACAAGGTTCTGGCAAAAGGTATCCAGCGCATTTTCATCAAGCGTAGTCATCGATTCCTTGTTAGGCTTGATGCCAACCATCTGGTAATACGCGACCAGCAACTGCTTACGCGCGTGCAGACAAAAATCGACCAGTTCACTGCAACCGCCGACGCGCGCGGTGAGATTTTCTAACTGGTTAAGCATGTTCAACTCCGTGAGTGTTATTTTTAACGTCTGACCTCAATCCAGTTTAAAACTGAGGATGATGAAAAATTTATGGAACGTGAAATTTTAAGCGTAGACGCTGGCTGGTGGATTGTCAGCCAGGAACACAAAATTTGGTTACCAAAAGGCGAATTACCGTACGGTGGGGCCGTTGAACTGGACCTTGTGGGATCGACAGGATCGATAATTGGTGAGTGGCAGGGTGAACCGGTATGGCTGATCCGTGCCACCCGACCGCAGGAGATGGGATCGTTACGTCAGCTGCTGGATCAGGAGAGTGGCCTGTTCCAACTCGTCGGGCGCGGTATTCAGCTGGCGGAGTTTTACCGCTCGCACCGCTGGTGCGGCTACTGCGGCCATGAAATGCACCACAGCAAAACAGAGTGGGCCTGCCTGTGCAGCCACTGTCGCCAACGCTACTATCCGCAGATTGCGCCGTGCATCATCGTGGCAATCCGCCGTGGCGAAGAGATCCTGCTGGCGCAACATACCCGCCATCGTAACGGCATCTATACCGTGCTGGCCGGATTTGTCGAAGTGGGGGAAACCCTGGAGCAGACCGTGGCGCGTGAAGTGATGGAAGAGAGCGGGATCAAAGTGAAAAACCTGCGCTATGTCTCCTCCCAGCCCTGGCCGTTCCCGCAGTCGCTAATGATGGCGTTTATGGCCGACTACGACAGCGGGGAGATAGTCATCGACCCGAAAGAGCTGCTCGACGCGGGCTGGTATCGCTTTGATGCGCTGCCGCAGCTACCGCCGGCAGGAACCGTGGCACGCCGCCTGATCGAAGATACCGTCGCCTTGTGCCGGGCAGAAGCAGAATCCTGATCACCCCGTTGCTTTATTTCTGCAATAAATTCAAATATTATCGGGCTCAAGGATGAGCCTGCAAATAAATAAGAAAAATCCATAATTAAAAGCGGTTAAACAATACAGCCTCACGTTATTGGATTTTTTTATTTTTATTGGTTTATTTTTTCCAGAAAGTACGTGAATTGTGATACGGCGATTATTCTGCTGAAGATTAACACGTGCCGGGAGCATAAGGATGATGTGTGGGAAAACAGACTGTATTATCAGGTCAGACATGAAAAAAAATTGGCCGCTGTGGGGGGTTTGGATATTCTGGGGATGTGCGATCGTCGCCTTTGCGCTGTCTCAGAAAAGAATCATGTACCTCCTGGCTATCGCCGCAGGACTCTGTATTTTATTTTTATTTATCTTATCTTTGCACAAAAAAAGGATGGTTGCTCACGTGCTTAATTTCTCCAAAAAAGACCGCGATGCAGGCGTAGGTAAAAATGCTCCTGCCCTGAATACTGAACCCGCTAAAGCCGCTACTAGTGAACGTCATGACGACCTGATGATTAAAGAAACGACTATTTCACTCGGCTCGGTATTGCGGGGGGAAATAACCAATGAAAATAATATTACGGTTAATGGTACGGTCGAAGGAAACATTACCAGCCAGAAAATCACGCAGATTGGTAAAGAGGGAAGCGTTGTCGGCACGGTGAAATCCGCAAAGCTCGTCATTAACGGTTTAATTAAGGGAAGCTGCCACGCGGGAAGCGTCACTATTATGTCCCGTGGCCGGGTAGAGGGGGAGATCTACACGAACGAGCTGGCTATTGAAAAAGGGGGGGCCTTTATTGGTATGTCTCATCAGGTTGAAGATGAGATGTCACTAGCCAATAAGAGAGAGAAAAGGCCGACTGAGGCCAGCCATAAAGCCCCTGCTGCGCTGGCTGCCGTTGAAGATAATCCTCTGAGCTCCCAGGCGTTAACCCTCACAAAGTAAGCTGATAACCTGCCTTAACCCTTTGGCTGCACCAAGATTGCACGACTACAGTAGGGGGGAGGCTCTCTTTGCGGTGCATTTTACTGCGCAGCCTCACGGTCAATTCCAGTAAATGTTACACTACAGGCATGACTGGAGAGAGAGCCTTAAGATGAGCGAATTGAAGAACGATCGTTACCTGCGCGCCCTGTTGCGCCAGCCGGTTGATGTGACCCCGGTGTGGATGATGCGCCAGGCCGGCCGTTATTTGCCGGAATATAAAGCCACGCGTGCCGTGGCCGGTGACTTTATGTCGCTGTGCAAAAATGCCGAACTGGCCTGCGAAGTCACGCTGCAACCTCTGCGCCGCTACGCGCTGGATGCGGCGATCCTGTTCTCCGATATCCTGACGATCCCCGATGCGATGGGCCTGGGGCTGTATTTCGAAGCGGGCGAAGGTCCACGCTTCTCTAACCCGATTACCTGCCGTGCCGACGTAGAAAAGCTGCCCATTCCCGATCCTGAGCAGGAGCTGGGTTACGTAATGAACGCGGTGCGCACCATTCGTAAAAACCTCAACGGCGAAGTGCCGCTGATCGGTTTCTCCGGTAGCCCGTGGACGCTGGCGACCTATATGGTTGAAGGCGGCAGTAGTAAGGCTTTCACCAAGCTGAAAAAGATGATGTACGCCGAACCCAAAACCCTGCATCTGATGCTGGATAAGCTGGCGGACAGCGTCACCCAGTATCTCAATGCGCAGATCCGTGCCGGTGCACAGTCGGTGATGATTTTTGACACCTGGGGCGGCGTGCTGACCGGGCGCGATTATCTGGAGTTCTCACTTCACTACATGCACAAAATCGTCGATGGTCTGCTGCACGAGAACGAAGGCCGACGCGTGCCGGTAACGCTGTTCACCAAAGGGGGGGGACAGTGGCTGGAAGCCATGGCGGCGACAGGGTGTGATGCGCTGGGCCTTGACTGGACCACCGACATTGCCGATGCACGTCGCCGCGTAGGCCATAAAGTGGCGCTGCAGGGCAATATGGACCCCTCCATGCTTTACGCATCGCCAGCACGTATCGAACAGGAAGTGGCGGGTATTCTTGAAGGCTTTGGCGAGGGTACCGGCCATGTCTTCAATCTGGGCCACGGCATTCATCAGGATGTTCCACCCGAAAACGCAGGTGTGTTTGTTGAAGCGGTGCATAAGCTTTCGCGCCCTTACCACCTCGGGTAAATCAGCCAGGGGGAGGAACTATGGATATCGCAGCATTACGTGACCAGCAGCGGCAATGCGCTGCTGAGGTGATTGTCCGGGATGATTTTGACGTGATGCCGCCGCGCCTGATTGGCGGGGCAGATGTCGGATTTGAACAGGGCGGTGAAGTGACGCGTGCCGCGCTGACGATCCTCGAATATCCCTCAATGCAGGTCATTGAGCATCGGGTGGCGCGTATTGCCACTACCATGCCCTATATTCCCGGCTTCCTCTCCTTCCGTGAAATGCCCGCACTACAGGCCGCCTGGCAGCTGCTGGAGCATCATCCTGACCTGCTGCTGGTGGACGGTCACGGCATTGCCCATCCGCGCCGCCTCGGCGTTGCCAGCCATTTTGGCCTGCTGGTGGATGTCCCCACCATCGGCGTGGCGAAAAAGCGCCTGTGCGGGAAGTTTACACCGCCCGGTGCTGCGCCAGGCAGCGTGGAACCCCTGATTGATAAAGAGCAGCAGCTTGGCTGGGTGCTGCGCAGTAAGCTGCGCTGTAATCCGCTGTTTATCTCTCCCGGGCATCGCGTCAGTCAGGCCACTGCGCTGCAGTGGGTGCAGAACTGCCTGCGCGGTTATCGCCTGCCGGAACCCACGCGCTGGGCGGACGCTATCGCCTCCCGGCGCCCGGCATTCAGCAAACTCTCCGCAGATTAGCATTCGTGCTGCCCAGTGGCTTTTCAGGTACACTGCGGCAAGCGCATTAATTCTGAGATCCCGATATGTTACGTAACCCGATTCATCTGCGGCTGGAAAAACTCGAAAGCTGGCAGCACGTTACTTTTATGGCCTGCCTGTGCGAACGTATGGCGCCCAACTACCGCGAGTTTTGTCAGCAAACCGGCTTTGGTGATGGCCAGCTCTATCGTCGTATTCTTGATCTGCTGTGGGAAACCCTGGTGGTGAAAGACGCCAAGGTTAACTTCGACAGCCAGCTGGAAAAACTGGAAGAGGCGATCCCCTCTGCCGATGATTACGATCTGTACGGTGTTTACCCGGCAATCGATGCCTGCGTGGCGCTGAGCGAACTGCTGCATTCTCGCCTCAGTGGTGAAACCTTCACCCACGCGGTTGCGGTCAGCGAGACCTCCATCACTACCGTCGCAATGCTGGAAATGACCCAGGCCGGCCGTGAAATGACCGAAGAAGAGCTAAAAGAGAATCCCGCCGTCGAAGAGGAATGGGACATCCAGTGGGAGATATTCCGCCTGCTCGCCGCCTGTGAGGAGCGGGACCTGGAACTGATAAAAGGACTGCGATCTGACCTGCGCGAATCCGGAATCAGTAATATCGGTATAAATTTTCAGCAGTAAGGCGACAAAACGTGACCTCAGGCCCGATTTGTCGCGCCTTTGGGCTTCACATTCGCCCCCAGTCTGGTCTACATTTGGGGGGCTGAAAAATGTGGCTATCGGTGCGTGTATGCAGGAGAGTGCCAGAATCTGGTTTTTCCCTCGCACTCGGTGCTTAGCAAGCGATAAATACACTGTAAGGATAACTTATGAACAAGACTCAACTGATTGATGTAATTGCGGACAAAGCGGACCTGTCTAAGACCCAGGCTAAAGCTGCTCTGGAATCCACCCTGGCTGCGATTACTGAGTCTCTGAAAGAAGGTGATGCTGTACAACTGGTTGGTTTTGGTACCTTTAAAGTTAACCACCGTGCTGAGCGTACTGGCCGCAACCCGCAGACTGGCAAAGAGATCAAAATTGCTGCTGCAAACGTACCGGCATTTGTATCTGGTAAAGCACTGAAAGACGCTGTTAAGTAATCGTCTAACGGTGAAGAGTTTAAACAGGGGGGCGGATTCGCCCCTTTTGTTTATCCTCATTTCAGCCTTCACTGTGTTTTCCCCTGCTGAAGCCTCTTTGCTGGCGCCAGGGTTGTGATACTCTTTTCGTCATGAAACTATCCCTTTGCAAACGCACCCTCTCTTTTGCCATGCTGCTGCTGTTAGCAGGCTGCAGTTCGCACTCCGATCTTCCCGACTTTACCGCCAGCGGCTATCTTGCCGATCGCGGTGCGGTGCGCATCTGGCGTAAAAATCACGACCAGCAGGTCGCCCATCTGATGACGGTGTATACGCCCTTCAGCGGTGGGGCGGTGGAAACCAGCGACTACCTGTGGCAGCAGGGCAAGCTTGTCTCGGTGGAGCGCCACATCATTGGCGCAGCACCTGATGACGTGATGTTGCGCTTTGATCTTGAAGGCAGGCTGAGCTTTATGCAGCGCCAGCTCTCCGGGCGGCGTGAGGCGCTCTCCGCTGATGCGGTGGCGCTGTATCAGTTTGATGCCCAGCGGATGCTGAAAGTCAGCGATGACCTGCTGGCAGGGCGCGTGCTGCTGCGTCAGGGCAGCTGGCAGCCGGATGGTTCGATTAAGACCTGCCAGGGCGCGCAGGCTCGCCCTGAGTTTACCCGTATTGAGCTGGGTTATATCGCCCGCCAGCAGCGTGACAAACCCGGAGCGGTGAGCGTAGCCTGGCTGGAAGCACCGGGCGGCACGCAGCTGTTGCAGGTCGCCAGCGATGACTTCTGCAGCAGTGAGCCGAAGGATGAAAGTTTTTAAGCATGAAAAAGGGGCGGATTAACGCTCCGCCCCTCAGGCTAGCTGGCAGCAGGCGACAGCTTATCGCCCGTTGTTACTATTTACGATTAATCGCGCGATAGCCGATATCTTTACGGTAGAAGCTGCCATTCCAGGAGATTGGCTGTGCCAGCTGATAAGCACGCTTCTGTGCAGCGGCCACATCTTCACCCAGGGCGGTCACGCACAGCACGCGCCCACCGTTGGTCACCACCAGGTCGTCCTGGAGCGTTGTCCCGGCGTGGAACACCTTGCCATCCGCCACTTCTTCCAGCGGCAGACCGTGGATCTGCTCACCGTTGACGTAATCGCCCGGATACCCGCCAGCCGCCAGTACCACACCCAGTGAAGGGCGGGGATCCCAGAACGGAGTCTTTCTCGTTCAGCTTGCCGTCAACGGCAGCCAGGCAGAGATCGACCAGATCCGACTGCAGGCGCAGCATGATCGGCTGCGTTTCTGGATCGCCAAAGCGGCAGTTAAACTCGATGACCTTCGGCTGGCCGCTCTTGTCGATCATCAGACCGGCGTACAGGAATCCGGTGTAGACGTTGCCTTCGCCCGCCATGCCGCGCACGGTTGGCCAGATCACTTCGTCCATCACCTTCTGGTGGATCTCGTCGGTTACCACCGGAGCCGGGGAGTAAGCTCCCATGCCGCCAGTGTTCGGGCCGGTATCACCATCGCCAACGCGTTTATGATCCTGGCTGGTGGCCATCGGTAAGACGTTCTCACCATCAACCATTACGATAAAGCTGGCTTCTTCGCCATCGAGGAACTCTTCCACCACGATGCGGTGACCTGCGTCGCCAAAGGCGTTACCAGCCAGCATATCCTGAATGGCGTCTTCCGCTTCCTGCAGCGTCATCGCGACGATCACGCCTTTACCTGCCGCCAGCCCGTCGGCCTTAATGACGATCGGCGCGCCTTTCTCGCGCACGTAAGCCAGTGCAGGCTCAACGTCCGTGAAGTTCTGGTATTCGGCCGTCGGGATCTTGTGGCGTGCGAGGAAGTCTTTGGTGAACGCCTTCGAGCCTTCCAGCTGCGCAGCGGCCTGAGTGGGTCCAAAGATCTTGAGACCCGCAGCGCGGAAAGCATCAACGACGCCAATCACCAGCGGCGCTTCCGGGCCAACGATGGTCAGGTCGATTTTCTCCTTCTGCGCAAAGCTCAGCAGGCCCTGAATATCGGTTGGGCTGATAGCCACGTTCTGCAACGCGGGTTCCAGCGCAGTACCGGCATTGCCCGGCGCAACAAACACGGTCTCAGCCAGCGGGGACTGAGCGGCTTTCCAGGCCAGCGCGTGTTCACGGCCGCCATTACCAATCACTAAAATTTTCATCTGAGGCTCCGTAATTAATGGCGGAAGTGGCGCATGTCGGTGAAGATCATTGCAATGCCGTGCTCATCCGCGGCGGCAATCACTTCATCATCACGGATCGAACCACCCGGCTGGATCACACAGGTAATACCCACGGCCGCAGCGGCATCAATACCGTCGCGGAACGGGAAGAAAGCGTCTGACGCCATCGCAGAACCTTTCACTTCCAGGCCTTCGTCGGCGGCTTTAATTCCGGCGATTTTCGCGGAGTAAACGCGGCTCATCTGACCGGCACCAATACCAATTGTCACATTGTCGCGTGCGTAGACGATGGCATTCGACTTCACGAACTTCGCCACTTTCCAGCAGAACAGCGCATCACGCAGCTCCTGCTCGGACGGCTGACGTTTGCTGACCACGCGCAGCTGGCTCTCATTCACCATGCCGAGGTCACGATCCTGCACCAACAGGCCGCCGTTAACGCGTTTGAAATCGAGCGCGCTCTGGCGCTGCTGCCACTGACCACAGGTCAGCACGCGCACGTTCTGTTTGGCAGCGGTCACTTTCAACGCTGCTTCAGTGGCCGCAGGCGCGATGATCACTTCCACGAACTGGCGGCTGATGATGGCCTGCGCGGTGGCTTCGTCCAGCTCGCGGTTAAAGGCAATGATGCCGCCGAAAGCAGAGGTCGGGTCGGTTTTGTACGCGCGCTCGTAAGCATCGAGAATGGAAGCGCCAACGGCGACACCGCACGGGTTAGCGTGCTTGACGATCACGCAGGCTGGCTGGTCGAACTCTTTCACGCACTCCAGCGCCGCATCAGTATCGGCAATGTTGTTGTAAGAGAGCGCTTTGCCCTGCACCTGCTGTGCCGTTGCCACCGAAGCTTCAGCAACATTCTCTTCTATATAGAAGGCAGCATCCTGATGGCTGTTCTCGCCGTAGCGCATATCCTGCTTCTTGATGAAGTTCAGGTTGAGGGTACGTGGGAAGCGGCCGGATGGCGCGGTAGTTTCGCCGTGGTAAGCCGGCACCAGGCTACCGAAGTAGTTGGCAATCATGCTGTCGTAGGCGGCAGTGTGTTCGAAGGCTTTAATCGCCAGGTCGAAGCGGGTTTCAAGCGTCAGCGAGTTGTCGTTGGCATCCAGCTCCGCAATGATGGCCTGGTAGTCACTGCTCTTCACCACGATCGCCACGTCTTTGTGGTTCTTCGCCGCAGAGCGCACCATGGTCGGGCCGCCGATGTCAATGTTCTCAACGGCGTCTGCCAGCGAGCAGCCTTCCCGCGCCACGGTCTGGGCAAACGGATAGAGGTTAACGACAACAATATCAATAGGGGAGATGCCGTGCTCAGCCATGATGGCATCATCCTGGTCGCGGCGCCCCAGGATGCCACCATGCACTTTCGGGTGCAGCGTTTTGACGCGTCCATCCATCATTTCCGGGAAACCGGTGTAGTCAGACACTTCAGTGACGGGCAGGCCAGCCTCTGCCAGCAGGCGTGCAGTACCGCCAGTGGACAGCAGCTCGACGCCACGTTGGGAAAGCGCCTGAGCGAATTCGAGGATACCGGCTTTATCAGACACGCTGAGCAGCGCGCGGCGTAGAGGACGACGTTGTTGCATGAGGTTTATCCCTTGGGCTTTGGATCGCATATAAAGAGCGTTATATGAGGCTTAGCGATCTCTTTCTATATATAGAAGAGAAATAAGTCTCAGGTAACGCCCCTGAGGGGGCTTCCGTTTGCGCGGGGCATTGTAGCGAAAACGATTGCGCGATGCTCGTCAAAATTACGCTGTTGCGACGAATGTGGATAAGTTTGTGCATAAGCAGGTATAAAGCAGGCTTTTGCTGGGGATTGCAGCAAACAGTCAAATTATCGCAAATTAGCCCTTGTCACTCGTCAGGATCTCCCTATAATGCGCAACCACTGAGACGGCACAACGGCTTACAGGCCAGCGGCTCAGGAGGTTCAGGAAGTATCTGAACCGCCGGAAAAACTTCTTAAAAGAAGTTGACTCCGAAGGAGGAAAGCGTAATATACGCCACCTCGCGACAGGAAGCTCCGGCACTGCTCGCAACGCTCTTTAACAATTTATCAGACAATCTGTGTGGGCACTCGCAGGATTGATATCAACGTCTCCGGACGTAAAAAATATCAAGCCTCACGAGTGAACACATAATGAAATTCATTATGACGTTTTACAGATGAGCACCGCTGAACTTGTTTCAGCAAATCGAACTTTTAATTGAAGAGTTTGATCATGGCTCAGATTGAACGCTGGCGGCAGGCCTAACACATGCAAGTCGAACGGTAGCACAGAGAGCTTGCTCTTGGGTGACGAGTGGCGGACGGGTGAGTAATGTCTGGGAAACTGCCCGATGGAGGGGGATAACTACTGGAAACGGTAGCTAATACCGCATAACGTCTTCGGACCAAAGTGGGGGACCTTCGGGCCTCACACCATCGGATGTGCCCAGATGGGATTAGCTAGTAGGTGGGGTAACGGCTCACCTAGGCGACGATCCCTAGCTGGTCTGAGAGGATGACCAGCCACACTGGAACTGAGACACGGTCCAGACTCCTACGGGAGGCAGCAGTGGGGAATATTGCACAATGGGCGCAAGCCTGATGCAGCCATGCCGCGTGTATGAAGAAGGCCTTCGGGTTGTAAAGTACTTTCAGTGGGGAGGAAGGCGAAGAGGTTAATAACCTTTTCGATTGACGTTACCCGCAGAAGAAGCACCGGCTAACTCCGTGCCAGCAGCCGCGGTAATACGGAGGGTGCAAGCGTTAATCGGAATTACTGGGCGTAAAGCGCACGCAGGCGGTCTGTCAAGTCGGATGTGAAATCCCCGGGCTCAACCTGGGAACTGCATTCGAAACTGGCAGGCTAGAGTCTTGTAGAGGGGGGTAGAATTCCAGGTGTAGCGGTGAAATGCGTAGAGATCTGGAGGAATACCGGTGGCGAAGGCGGCCCCCTGGACAAAGACTGACGCTCAGGTGCGAAAGCGTGGGGAGCAAACAGGATTAGATACCCTGGTAGTCCACGCCGTAAACGATGTCGACTTGGAGGTTGTGCCCTTGAGGCGTGGCTTCCGGAGCTAACGCGTTAAGTCGACCGCCTGGGGAGTACGGCCGCAAGGTTAAAACTCAAATGAATTGACGGGGGCCCGCACAAGCGGTGGAGCATGTGGTTTAATTCGATGCAACGCGAAGAACCTTACCTGGCCTTGACATCCACGGAATTTGGCAGAGATGCCTTAGTGCCTTCGGGAACCGTGAGACAGGTGCTGCATGGCTGTCGTCAGCTCGTGTTGTGAAATGTTGGGTTAAGTCCCGCAACGAGCGCAACCCTTATCCTTTGTTGCCAGCACGTAATGGTGGGAACTCAAAGGAGACTGCCGGTGATAAACCGGAGGAAGGTGGGGATGACGTCAAGTCATCATGGCCCTTACGGCCAGGGCTACACACGTGCTACAATGGCGCATACAAAGAGAAGCGACCTCGCGAGAGCAAGCGGACCTCATAAAGTGCGTCGTAGTCCGGATCGGAGTCTGCAACTCGACTCCGTGAAGTCGGAATCGCTAGTAATCGTAGATCAGAATGCTACGGTGAATACGTTCCCGGGCCTTGTACACACCGCCCGTCACACCATGGGAGTGGGTTGCAAAAGAAGTAGGTAGCTTAACCTTCGGGAGGGCGCTTACCACTTTGTGATTCATGACTGGGGTGAAGTCGTAACAAGGTAACCGTAGGGGAACCTGCGGTTGGATCACCTCCTTACCTGAAGATACCTTCCCGCGTAGTGCTCACACAGATTGTCTGATGAACGTAACGAGCAAAATGTAGTATCAGAGTCCCCATCGTCTAGAGGCCCAGGACACTGCCCTTTCACGGCTGTAACAGGGGTTCGAATCCCCTTGGGGACGCCATACCGGTAACGAAGTGAAAGTCGTTATCACCGTATCTCAAAACTGACTTTTTGGAGTCACGTTTGAGATATTTGCTCTTTAACAATCCGGAACAAGCTGAAAATTGAAACGACGCGTCGTATTCATTCTCCGTAATAAGAATGAAGTTAACGATGCGTTCGAGTCTCTCAAATGCTCACGACAGCATGCCGTCCTTCGGGACGCTTGTGGGTTGTGAGGTTAAGCGACTAAGCGTACACGGTGGATGCCTAGGCAGTCAGAGGCGATGAAGGGCGTGCTAATCTGCGATAAGCGTCGGTAAGGTGATATGAACCGCAATAACCGACGATACCCGAATGGGGAAACCCAGTGTGATACGTCACACTATCATGTCATGAATACATAGTGGCATGAGGCGAACCGGGGGAACTGAAACATCTAAGTACCCCGAGGAAAAGAAATCAACCGAGATTCCCCCAGTAGCGGCGAGCGAACGGGGAACAGCCCAGAACCTGAATCAGCTTGTGCATTAGTGGAAGCGTCTGGAAAGTCGCAGGGTACAGGGTGATACTCCCGTACACAAAAATGCACTCGCTGTGAGTTCGATGAGTAGGGCGGGACACGTGACATCCTGTCTGAATATGGGGGGACCATCCTCCAAGGCTAAATACTCCTGACTGACCGATAGTGAACCAGTACCGTGAGGGAAAGGCGAAAAGAACCCCGGCGAGGGGAGTGAAACAGAACCTGAAACCGTGTACGTACAAGCAGTGGGAGCACCTTCGTGGTGTGACTGCGTACCTTTTGTATAATGGGTCAGCGACTTATATTCTGTAGCAAGGTTAACCGTATAGGGGAGCCGCAGGGAAACCGAGTCTTAACTGGGCGTTAAGTTGCAGGGTATAGACCCGAAACCCGGTGATCTAGCCATGGGCAGGTTGAAGGTTGGGTAACACTAACTGGAGGACCGAACCGACTAATGTTGAAAAATTAGCGGATGACTTGTGGCTGGGGGTGAAAGGCCAATCAAACCGGGAGATAGCTGGTTCTCCCCGAAAGCTATTTAGGTAGCGCCTCGTGAACTCATCTTCGGGGGTAGAGCACTGTTTCGGCTAGGGGGCCATCCCGGCTTACCAACCCGATGCAAACTGCGAATACCGAAGAATGTTATCACGGGAGACACACGGCGGGTGCTAACGTCCGTCGTGAAGAGGGAAACAACCCAGACCGCCAGCTAAGGTCCCAAAGTCATGGTTAAGTGGGAAACGATGTGGGAAGGCACAGACAGCCAGGATGTTGGCTTAGAAGCAGCCATCATTTAAAGAAAGCGTAATAGCTCACTGGTCGAGTCGGCCTGCGCGGAAGATGTAACGGGGCTAAACCATGCACCGAAGCTGCGGCAGCGGCGCGTAAGCGCTGTTGGGTAGGGGAGCGTTCTGTAAGCCGTTGAAGGTGTGCTGTGAGGCATGCTGGAGGTATCAGAAGTGCGAATGCTGACATAAGTAACGATAAAGCGGGTGAAAAGCCCGCTCGCCGGAAGACCAAGGGTTCCTGTCCAACGTTAATCGGGGCAGGGTGAGTCGACCCCTAAGGCGAGGCCGAAAGGCGTAGTCGATGGGAAACGGGTTAATATTCCCGTACTCGGTGTTACTGCGAAGGGGGGACGGAGAAGGCTATGTTGGCCGGGCGACGGTTGTCCCGGTTTAAGCGTGTAGGCTTGAGTTCCAGGCAAATCCGGAACTCTCTAAGGCTGAGGCGTGACGACGAGGCACTACGGTGCTGAAGTAACAAATGCCCTGCTTCCAGGAAAAGCCTCTAAGCATCAGGTAACATCGAATCGTACCCCAAACCGACACAGGTGGTCAGGTAGAGAATACCAAGGCGCTTGAGAGAACTCGGGTGAAGGAACTAGGCAAAATGGTGCCGTAACTTCGGGAGAAGGCACGCTGTCGTTAGGTGAAGTCACTTGCTGACGGAGCTGAAGGCAGTCGAAGATACCAGCTGGCTGCAACTGTTTATTAAAAACACAGCACTGTGCAAACACGAAAGTGGACGTATACGGTGTGACGCCTGCCCGGTGCCGGAAGGTTAATTGATGGGGTTATCGCGCTGCGAGAAGCTCTTGATCGAAGCCCCGGTAAACGGCGGCCGTAACTATAACGGTCCTAAGGTAGCGAAATTCCTTGTCGGGTAAGTTCCGACCTGCACGAATGGCGTAATGATGGCCAGGCTGTCTCCACCCGAGACTCAGTGAAATTGAACTCGCTGTGAAGATGCAGTGTACCCGCGGCAAGACGGAAAGACCCCGTGAACCTTTACTACAGCTTGACACTGAACATTGAGCCTTGATGTGTAGGATAGGTGGGAGGCTTTGAAGCGTGGACGCCAGTCTGCGTGGAGCCAACCTTGAAATACCACCCTTTAACGTTTGATGTTCTAACCTGGCGCCGTGAACCGGCGTGGGGACAGTGTCTGGTGGGTAGTTTGACTGGGGCGGTCTCCTCCTAAAGAGTAACGGAGGAGCACGAAGGTTAGCTAATCACGGTCGGACATCGTGAGGTTAGTGCAATGGCATAAGCTAGCTTGACTGCGAGAGTGACGGCTCGAGCAGGTGCGAAAGCAGGTCATAGTGATCCGGTGGTTCTGAATGGAAGGGCCATCGCTCAACGGATAAAAGGTACTCCGGGGATAACAGGCTGATACCGCCCAAGAGTTCATATCGACGGCGGTGTTTGGCACCTCGATGTCGGCTCATCACATCCTGGGGCTGAAGTAGGTCCCAAGGGTACGGCTGTTCGCCGTTTAAAGTGGTACGCGAGCTGGGTTTAGAACGTCGTGAGACAGTTCGGTCCCTATCTGCCGTGGGCGCTGGAGAATTGAGAGGGGTTGCTCCTAGTACGAGAGGACCGGAGTGAACGCACCACTGGTGTTCGGGTTGTCATGCCAATGGCATTGCCCGGTAGCTAAGTGCGGAAAAGATAAGCGCTGAAAGCATCTAAGCGCGAAACTTGCCTCGAGATGAATTCTCCCTGGGTCCTTGAGACCCCTGAAGGGACGTTGAAGACTACGACGTTGATAGGCCGGGTGTGTAAGCGCAGCGATGCGTTGAGCTAACCGGTACTAATGACCCGTGAGGCTTAACCTTACAACGCCAGAAGCGTTCTGGTGGCGTTCGAGAGACGCAAAAGAGATTTTCAGCCTGTTTACCGGAATTAAGTCCGAAGTATTTTGCGCTGAGGCAAGGCGGCAAGCGAAGGAAAGGAGGGAGCATACTGAAGTATGTGACTGACTTTACGAGCGCGGCCAACGCAGCATCAGCACAAAAGACACAGGACAGAGCACAAAGAATTTGCCTGGCGGCTTTAGCGCGGTGGTCCCACCTGACCCCATGCCGAACTCAGAAGTGAAACGCCGTAGCGCCGATGGTAGTGTGGGGTCTCCCCATGCGAGAGTAGGGAACTGCCAGGCATCAAATAAAGCAATAACCCCGACCGAAAGGCCGGGGTTTTTTGCGTTTAAAGGGCCGTTAAGCATGCCAGATCCCAAAGGCCAATCGTTGATCGACACGTGCTGATTACTTACTGCGTAAGATCTTCACCAATCCATACATAATGATGAGATAACCCAGGCTCTGAGTGGGCTCTTCAGCAGTATTTTTCAATGCTTCGCTATAATGAATATTCGCAATTCCCTTCCAGACATAGCGGTTGCCAAACAGTCTGGACCACACCAGAACTAAAATAAGACCACAAATCAAGTAGTTATAATCGCTGAATCGGTGCAGCTCGACAAGATTTCTCAAAGCCTTCCTGATGCCTTGCTGAGCCGCCTGCCACAGATAACTCACTGATATTGCGATAGCCAGCCACGACCAGTGAAGCGCTCCGTTAAATAAATCGCGAATATTTTCCCGGTTCTCACGGATAAACATCGCAGCAAAAAGCCCTATAATCAGTAAGATCCCCCCGGACAGGTCTCTGTTATTATCTTTGATTTTATACAGCAGGATTATATTAATAATCAGAAAGACAGAGTGTGAGATGGCGGTTATTGAATGCTTATTAACCTCATTTTTGAAAATATAATTATCAGCCATTACAATCAGATATGGCACGCACATCATCATCGCCAGCGCGAGATATTCCTTTATTTTTTGCATATCCTTGAACACATTATCTGTTTAGAAATGTGCAATCTAACAAAGCCAGGCAGCTCCCGACTTCCCTATTTTAGCTATTATTGACGCACACTGCGGGAACAACACTTTTAGTCCCCAAAGCCAGGCGTGATGAAACATTTTCAACTATTCGATGAATACTCGACATTCGCGGCAGAGCGCGTTATCTTTGGCTGTCTGGATGTCTAAACGTATAAACGTATGTAGTGAGGAAGCAGGTTATGCCGATCAGGGTACCCGATGAATTACCAGCCGTGAATTTTCTGCGCAACGAGAACGTCTTTGTCATGACGTCCACGCGTGCCAGCACGCAGATGATCCGCCCGCTAAAAGTGCTGGTACTGAATCTGATGCCGAAGAAGATCGAAACCGAGAACCAGTTTCTGCGCCTGCTCTCCAACTCTCCCCTGCAAATTGATGTGCAGCTGCTGCGCATCGACAGCCGGGAATCACGTAATACCCCTTCGGAGCATCTGAACAATTTCTACTGTAATTTCGAAGATATTCAGCATGATAACTACGATGGATTGATCGTCACCGGCGCGCCGCTGGGACTGGTCGACTTTAATGATGTGGCTTACTGGCCCCAGATCCAGCAGGTGCTGCACTGGGCGAAAGAACACGTCACTTCCACACTGTTCGTCTGTTGGGCGGTACAGGCGGCGTTAAACATTCTGTATGGCATCCCCAAGCAGACGCGGGAAAACAAGCTTTCAGGTGTGTTTGAGCATCAGATCCTGCATCCGCATGCGCTGCTCACGCGGGGCTTTGACGATACCTTCCTTGCGCCGCACTCACGCTATGCTGATTTCCCAGTGCAGCTACTGCGAGACTACACCGATCTGGAGATCTTCGCGGAATCGGAGCAGACCGGAGCCTATCTGTTTGCCAGCAAGGATAAGCGCCTGGCATTTGTCACCGGCCACCCCGAGTACGATGCCCTGACGCTTTCCGGCGAATATCATCGCGACTACGACGCTGGCCTGCAGCCGGAAGTACCATTCAACTACTTCCCCGATGACAATCCTGAGCTACCGCCGCGTGCCAGCTGGCGTAGCCATGGCAACCTGCTGTTCTCCAACTGGCTCAACTACTACGTTTACCAGATTACGCCATTCGACCTGCGCCATATGAACCCGACGCTCGAATAGTCGCGCTGAACGTAGAAAGCAAAGGGTGGATCCTCGATCCACCCTTTGGCATTTCCACAGCTGTAAACTCCTCCCCATCAAGCTTAATCCTGTCACCCGATCTTACTCACATTACCGATGAAAACACCTTCCTGTTATTGCGATCTTTAATCTCTCTTTAAATCATCAGGTTGAGATAATTCATTAACTAAAATGGAAATAGTTTTTGATTTTAAATTTTAACTGATTATATTTTGATCCTGTAGCTTAAAGATTGCTCAGCGGCAGTACGTCGGATCGCTCAGCCGCCCACCGGTCGATGACAGGAGAAAAAGATGACACAGCAGGTAATCAGCAGCGAACTGACCTTTCAGCGCGCGTTTGGTCAGGCAGAACAACAGATCCTTACCGATTCCGCCGTCGATTTTCTGGCTGAACTGGTGGCACGCTTTACGCCGCGACGTAATGCACTACTGGCCGATCGCCAGCGGGTGCAGCGTAAAATCGATGGCGGAGTACTGCCGGGTTTTATTTCGGAAACGAATTCCATTAAAGATAAAGCATGGAAGATCCGCGGTATCCCAGCCGATTTACAGAACCGCCGGGTAGAGATCACCGGCCCGGTTGAACGCAAGATGGTGATCAATGCGCTCAACGCCAACGTGAATGTCTTTATGGCGGATTTTGAGGATTCGCTGGCGCCCAGCTGGGAGAAGGTGATTGCCGGACAGATCAATCTACGCGATGCGGTAAACGGCACTATCAGCTACCGTAATGAAGCCGGGAAGATCTACCAGCTGAAGCCCGATCCCGCGGTATTGATCTGCCGCGTGCGCGGGCTGCACCTGCCGGAAAAACACGTTACCTGGCGTGATGAGGCGATCCCGGGCAGCCTGTTTGATTTCGCGCTCTACTTCTTTCACAACGTCGACACGCTGCTGGCAAAGGGCAGTGGCCCCTATTTCTACCTGCCAAAAACCCAGTCTTACCAGGAAGCGGCCTGGTGGAGTGACGTATTCAGCTACGCCGAAGATCGTTTCGATCTGCCACGCGGTACCATCAAAGTCACGCTGCTTATTGAAACGCTGCCGGCGGTATTCCAGATGGACGAGATCCTCTATCACCTGCGCGATCACATCGTCGGGCTAAACTGCGGCCGCTGGGATTACATCTTCAGCTACATCAAAACGCTGAAGAACTACCCGGATCGCGTCCTGCCGGATCGCCAGTCGCTTACGATGGATCAGGGGTTTCTTGATGCTTACTCACGACTGCTGATCAAAACCTGCCACCGGCGCGGCGCGTTTGCGATGGGCGGCATGGCGGCCTTTATCCCCAGCAAAGATGCCGGACGCAATCAGTGGGTGCTGGATAAAGTGCAGGCCGATAAGCAGCGTGAAGCCACCAATGGGCATGACGGCACCTGGATTGCACATCCAGGCCTGGCCGACGCCGTGATGGAGATTTTCAATCAGGTACTGGGCGACCGCCCCAACCAGCTACAGGTAATGCGCGTGCAGGATGCCCCGGTTACCGCTGAGCAGCTGCTGGCCCCCTGCGACGGAGCGCGCACCGCGGCGGGCATGCGCGCCAATATTCGCGTGGCGGTGCAGTACATCGAAGCCTGGATTAGCGGCAACGGCTGCGTGCCAATTTACGGTCTGATGGAGGATGCTGCCACCGCTGAGATCTCGCGTACCTCTATCTGGCAGTGGATCCACCATCGCAAAACCCTGCAAAGCGGAGAAGTGGTGACCGAAGCGCTGTTCCGCCAGATGTTGACTGAAGAGATGCAGGTTATTCGCCAGGAGCTGGGCGACACGCGCTATGACAACGGGCGCTTTAACGAAGCCGCCGCGCTGATGGAGCGCATTACCACCGAACCTGAACTGGTGGAGTTTCTGACTCTGCCCGGCTACCGCTTACTCCCCTGAACCCTGACAAGGAGCACCACAATGACTTCTCGTATCCAACAGATTCAGCAGATAGAACAAACCTGGCGTGAAGCTCGCTGGGACGGCATTACCCGCCCCTACAGCGCGGCGGAAGTGGTTAAGCTGCGCGGCTCGGTCAACCCGGTCTGCACCCTGGCCGAAAACGGTGCGCACCGGCTCTGGAAACTGCTTAACGGCGGAGCGAAGAAAGGTTACGTCAACAGCCTGGGCGCCCTGACCGGTGGGCAGGCGCTGCAGCAGGCGAAAGCGGGGATTGAGGCTATTTACTTATCCGGCTGGCAGGTCGCGGCAGATGCTAATCTCGCAGCCAGCATGTACCCGGACCAGTCGCTGTACCCGGCCAACTCGGTGCCGTCGGTAGTGGAACGGATCAACAACACGTTCCAGCGAGCCGATCAGATCCAGTGGTCGAGCGAGATTGAGCCGGGCGACCCGCGCCATGTTGACTACTTCCTGCCGATTGTCGCTGATGCCGAAGCCGGATTTGGCGGCGTGCTGAATGCATTTGAACTGATGAAGTCGATGATCCAGGCTGGAGCCGCCGGCGTACATTTTGAGGATCAGCTGGCCTCGGTGAAGAAGTGCGGCCATATGGGTGGCAAAGTGCTGGTGCCAACCCAGGAAGCGATTCAGAAACTGGTGGCGGCGCGGCTGGCGGCAGATGTGATGGGCGTGCCAACGGTGCTGATTGCGCGTACCGATGCTGACGCAGCGGACCTGATCACCTCCGACTGCGACGAATATGACCGCGAATTTATCAGCGGTGAGCGCACCCCGGAGGGCTTTTTCCGCACCCATGCCGGAGTCGAACAGGCGATCAGCCGCGGGCTGGCTTACGCACCTTACGCCGACGTGATCTGGTGTGAAACCTCGAAGCCGGACCTGGAGCAGGCGCGCCGTTTCGCCGACGCGATACACGCCCGCTTCCCCGGCAAGCTGCTGGCATACAACTGTTCACCGTCATTTAACTGGAAAAAGAATCTCGACGACGACACCATCGCCCGCTTCCAGCAGGCACTGTCTGAAATGGGCTACAAATATCAGTTCATCACCCTGGCAGGGATCCACAGCATGTGGTTCAACATGTTCGACCTCGCGCAGGCGTATGCGCAGGGGGAGGGGATGCGCCACTACGTAGAGAAAGTGCAGCAGCCGGAGTTTGCCGCTATCAAGCAGGGTTACACTTTCTCTTCGCATCAGCAGGAGGTCGGCACCGGCTACTTTGACCATGTCACCACCATTATTCAGGGTGGGGTGTCATCCGTCACAGCATTGACCGGTTCGACGGAAGAAGATCAGTTTTAGCCACAACGCTTCAGGTTTCTCAACAGGGACGGGCATGCCCGTCCCTTCCTGAATCCAGCGCCGGAGGCACACCATGGCCACACTCGAAACCCTGATTGCCCGCACTATCCTGCAGGGATTTGACGCGCAGTATGGTCGCTTTCTTGAGGTTACCGCCGGGGCGCAGCAGCGCTTTGAACAGGCCGACTGGCTGGCGGTGCAGCAGGCGATGAAAGCGCGTATTCACCTCTACGACCATCACGTCGGCCTGGTGGTGGAACAGCTGCGCTGCATCACCGCCTCACAGGCCGACGACCGCGATTTTCTCCAGCGGGTGAAAGCGATCTACACCGATCTGCTGCCGGACTACCCGCGCTTTGAGATTGCCGAAAGCTTTTTTAACTCCGTCTACTGTCGGCTGTTCAGCCACCAGGCATTGACGCCGGAGCGGCTGTTTATCTTCAGCTCGCAGCCCGAACGGCGCTTTCGTACCATTCCGCGGCCGCTGGCCAGGGAGTTCAGCGCTAAGGCCGGCTGGCCGCCGCTGCTGAGCCGTCTGCTGCACGACCTGCCGCTGCGCCTGCCCTGGCAGGATCTGGCGCGCGATATCGGCTTTATCACGGCGCATCTGCACGAACAGTTCAGTGCGGAGGCGCTACAGCAGGCAACGCTACAGGTGGCTAACGAACTGTTTTATCGCAACAAAGCGGCCTGGCTGGTGGCTAAACTGCGCACTCCTTCCGGCATCTGCGCCTTTCTGCTGCCAATCCACCGCAGCGATGAGGGCGAGCTGTTTATCGATACCTGCCTGACCAGCAACCGTGAGGCGAGTATCGTGTTTGGCTTCGCCCGCTCCTATTTTATGGTTTATGCCCCACTGCCGGCGGCGCTGGTCGAATGGCTGCGCGAGATCCTTCCCGGCAAAACCACCGCCGAGCTGTATATGGCGATTGGCTGCCAGAAGCATGGCAAGACTGAGAGCTATCGCGAATACCTCAGCTATATGACGCAAACCCGCGAACAGTTTGTTATCGCGCCCGGCGTACCGGGCCTGGTGATGCTGGTATTTACCCTGCCGGGCTTCGATCGGGTATTTAAGGTGATCAAAGACCGCTTTGCGCCGCAGAAAGAGGTCACGCCGGAACGGGTGCGCGCGTGCTACCAGCTGGTCAAGGAGCATGACCGCGTGGGCAGAATGGCCGACACCCAGGAGTTTGAAAACTTCGCGATCGAGCAGCAGCGACTTAGCCCACAGCTGCTGGCACTGCTGCAGCGCGAGGTGCCGGAGAAACTTCACTATCAGGGCGAGCAGCTGGTCATCAGCCATCTGTATATGGAGCGCCGCATGACGCCGCTCAATATGTGGCTGGAGCAGGCTAATCCGCAGCAGCGGCGCGAGGCAATCGAGGAGTACGGCAACGCGGTAAAGCAGCTGGCGGCGGCCAACATCTTCCCCGGCGATATGCTGTATAAAAATTTCGGCATCACCCGCCACGGGCGCGTGGTGTTCTATGACTACGATGAAATCAGCTACATGACCGAAGTGAATTTTCGCGACATCCCGCCGCCGCGCTACCCGGAGGATGAGCTGAGCCACGAGCCGTGGTACAGCGTGTCGCCGGAGGATGTGTTCCCGGAGGAGTTTCGTCACTATCTGTGTGCCGACCCGGCAATCGCCAGGCTGTTCGATGAGATGCACAGTGAACTGTTTCGCGCCGGGTACTGGCGCGAGCTGCAGCAGCGCATCCGCAATGGCCATATCGAAGATGTGTTTGCTTATCGTCGGCGTCAGCGCTTTTGCCAGCGCTATACCCTTCATACCCTTTAATGCCGCTCCCATTATTTTGGCTATAAATGAGGTTAGCGCCCACCGCCATATTCGCGGGTGATCTCTTTGGCGGCTTTAATCGCCAGCGCACCCAGCTCGGTCACGCGGTCATCGGTAATACGCGAGATTGGGCCGGAGATGGAGATTGCCGCAAACGGTTCGTGGTGCTCATCATAAATGCAGGCGGCCACGCAGCGCAGCCCCAGCGCATGTTCCTCATCGTCGAACGAATAGCCGGTTTTGCGCACCAGCGCGAGATTATCCTTCAGGCTCTGCGGCGACATCAGGGTTTTCGGCGTGTAATAGTGCAGCCCCTTGCGATGCAGCAGTTCCGTTACCTGCTTGTCGTTCAGATTGGCCAGAAACGCTTTACCGGCGCCGGAGGCGTGCATCGGCAGCTTGCCGCCAATCGGTGCCGACATACGCATCAGCTGGGTACACTGCACCTGGTCGATAATCACCGCCTGATGATCGCTGAGGTCCAGTACCGCCAGATTCACCGTCTCTCCCGACTCTTCCATCAGCGAACGCAACATCGGATGCACCAGCGCCAGCAGGTTGCGGCTCTGCAGGAAGCTGCTGCCGACCACAAACGCGTGCGCGCCAATGGTCCATAGCCCTAAGTCGCCCACCTGACGCACAAATCCCTGCTGCTGCATGGTCGTCAACAGACGATGGGTGGTGGAGTTGGGTAAGCCGGCCTGCTGCGCCAGTTCGGTCAGCGCCACGCTGCCGTGCGATTCGGCAATGAATTCAAGCAGCTTAAGGCCGCGGGTTAATGACTGGACCTGCCCGACAGGTGCAGCGGGAGCAGCGGCGGCAGCGCGGGGTTTCTTTCCGCGTTTTGCCGCGACGGGGGTGGCCATACCTGACTCCTTAGTTGTTATGGTTATGGAAATCATTTTCGTTGCATACCCGTCATACTTCAAGCTGCTTCTGCGTTGGCTGCACTTACTCACCCGAATCACTTACCAGAGTAAGCTCATCGGGATTCCCTCGTTTGCCGCCTTGATTCAGCTCGAATTATTTAGGGTAATTACCCGTCATACTTCCAGCTTTTTCTGGCTTTATTAGTGGCTGAAGAACTCTCATATCGCATAACTTTTACCCGCGCAAAAGTTGTGCCAGTATGGCGTGTTGGCGTTGGTGCCTGCGAGTGAAGTGGAAGGGGAAGTGCTGTGAGTAACCGGATTGAAGCGCTGCATCAGCAGCTGAAAAAACGCATTATGCTGCTTGATGGCGGTATGGGCACCATGATCCAGAGCTACAGGCTGGAAGAAGAAGATTATCGCGGTGCGCGTTTCGCCGACTGGCCGAGCGATCTCAAGGGCAACAACGACCTGCTGGTGCTCACCCAACCGGATATAATTAGCGAAATTCACAACGGCTATCTGGCTGCAGGCGCGGATATCCTCGAAACCAACACGTTCAACTCCACCACCATCGCGATGGCCGACTACCATATGGAATCGCTGTCAGCAGAAATTAACTACGCCGCCGCAAAGCTGGCGCGCGCCTGCGCCGATGAATGGAGTGCTAAAACGCCGGATCGCCCGCGCTATGTTGCCGGTGTGTTAGGGCCCACTAACCGTACCTGCTCCATTTCTCCTGATGTTAACGACCCAGCCTTTCGAAACGTCACCTTTAATCAGCTGGTGGAAGCCTACCGTGAATCGACGCGTGCGCTGGTGGAAGGCGGTTGCGATATCATCATGATCGAAACGGTGTTCGATACCCTGAACGCCAAAGCGGCGATCTTCGCCGTCAAAGAGGAGTTCGAAGCCCTCGGCATCGAGCTGCCGCTGATGATTTCCGGCACCATCACCGATGCCTCCGGCCGTACGCTCTCCGGCCAGACTACCGAAGCCTTCTATCACTCGCTGCGCCACGCCGAGCCGCTCTCGTTTGGCCTTAACTGTGCGCTTGGCCCGGATGAACTGCGCCAGTATGTGGCCGAGCTGTCGCGCATCGCCGAAAGCTATGTTACTGCTCATCCGAATGCCGGGCTGCCGAACGCCTTCGGCGAGTACGATCTTGATGCTGACATTATGGCCGAACAGATTGGTGAATGGGCACGCTCCGGCTTCCTCAATATCGTCGGTGGCTGCTGCGGCACCACCCCGCAGCACATTGCGGCGATGGCGCAAGCTATCGACGGCGTCGCCCCGCGCCAGCTGCCGCAATTGCCAGTCGCCTGCCGTCTCTCCGGGCTGGAGCCGCTGACCATCAGCGCGGAAAGCCTGTTTGTGAACGTCGGCGAGCGTACCAACGTCACCGGTTCGGCGAAGTTTAAGCGCCTGATCAAAGAAGAAAAGTATAACGAAGCGCTGGAAGTCGCGCTGCAGCAGGTGCAGAGCGGTGCGCAGATCATCGATATCAATATGGATGAAGGGATGCTCGACGCCGAAGCGGCGATGGTGCGTTTCCTTAACCTGATCGCCGGCGAGCCGGATATCGCCCGCGTGCCGATCATGATCGACTCCTCCAAGTGGGAGGTGATCGAAAAAGGCCTGCAGTGCATTCAGGGCAAAGGGATTGTGAACTCCATCTCGATGAAAGAGGGGGTCGATCAGTTCCTGCGACATGCCCGCCTGGTGCGGCGCTACGGCGCGGCGATGGTGGTGATGGCCTTCGATGAAGTGGGCCAGGCAGACACCCGCGCGCGTAAAATCGAGATCTGCCGCCGCGCTTATCAGCTGCTGACTGAAGACGTGGGCTTCCCCCCGGAAGATATCATCTTTGACCCAAATATCTTCGCCGTTGCCACCGGGATCGAAGAACATAACAACTACGCGATGGACTTTATCGGCGCCTGTGAAGATATCAAGCGCGAACTGCCGCATGCGATGATCTCTGGCGGCGTCTCCAACGTGTCGTTCTCCTTCCGCGGGAACGACCCGGTGCGCGAGGCGATCCACGCGGTGTTCCTCTATCACGCTATTCGCAACGGCATGGATATGGGCATCGTCAACGCCGGGCAGCTGGCAATCTATGACGATTTGCCAGGCGATCTGCGTGAAGCGGTGGAGGACGTTATTCAGAACCGCCGCGACGACGGCACCGAGCGCCTGCTCGACCTCGCCGAGAAATATCGCGGCAGCAAAGCGGAAGATGACAGCACTAAACCCCAGGCGGAATGGCGCAGTTGGGAAGTGGCGAAGCGCCTCGAATATTCGTTGGTGAAAGGCATTACCGAATTTATTGAGGAAGATACTGAAGCCGCACGTCAGCTGGCCGCTCGCCCGATTGAGGTGATTGAAGGGCCGCTGATGTCCGGCATGAATGTGGTCGGCGACCTGTTCGGCGAGGGCAAAATGTTCCTGCCGCAGGTGGTGAAATCTGCCCGCGTAATGAAGCAGGCGGTGGCTTACCTTGAACCCTATATCGAAGCCAGCAAAGAGAAGGGCAGCACCAACGGCAAAATCGTGCTGGCAACGGTGAAGGGCGACGTACACGACATCGGCAAGAATATCGTCGGCGTAGTGTTGCAGTGTAATAACTACGAAATTATCGATCTTGGCGTGATGGTGCCGAGCGACAAAATTCTGAAAACGGCCCGCGAGCACAACGCCGATATCATCGGGCTGTCCGGGCTGATCACCCCGTCGCTGGATGAGATGGTCAACGTGGCAAAAGAGATGGAGCGCCAGGGCTTTACCCTGCCGCTGTTGATTGGCGGCGCGACCACCTCAAAAGCGCACACGGCGGTGAAAATCGAGCAGAACTACAGCGGGCCAACGGTCTACGTGCAGAATGCTTCGCGCACCGTGGGCGTGGTGTCGGCGCTGCTGTCGGCGACGCAGCGCGAAGACTTTGTGGCCCGCACGCGCAAAGAGTATGACACGGTGCGTATTCAGCATGCGCGTAAGAAGCCGCGCACGCCGCCGGTGACGTTGCAGGCTGCGCGCGACAATGATTTTACCTTCGACTGGCAAAGTTATACCCCCCCGCCAGCACACAGGCTGGGTGTAAGCGAAGTAAGCGCTAACATCGAAGTGCTGCGCAACTACATCGACTGGACGCCATTCTTTATGACCTGGTCTCTGGCGGGAAAATATCCGCGCATTCTGGAAGATGAGGTGGTCGGCGAAGAGGCAAAACGCCTGTTCGCCGATGCCAATGCGATGCTCGACCAGCTCAGTCGCGATGGCGCGCTCAATCCGCGCGGCGTAGTGGGGATTTTCCCGGCTAACCGCGTGGGTGACGACATTGAAATCTACACGGATGAATCGCGCTCGCATATTTTGCAAGTGAGTCATCACTTACGCCAACAGACAGAAAAAACGGGCTTTGCTAACTACTGTCTCGCTGATTTCGTCGCACCAAAGTCCAGCGGTAAGGCCGACTGCCTCGGCGCCTTTGCCGTGACCGGCGGGCTGGAAGAGGATGCACTGGCTGAAGCCTGGGATGCTAAGCATGACGACTACAATAAGATCATGGTGAAGGCGCTGGCCGACCGCCTGGCGGAAGGCTTTGCCGAATATCTGCATGAACGGGTGCGTAAGGTAATCTGGGGCTTTGCCGCCACTGAAAACCTCAGCAACGAAGAGCTGATCCGCGAAAACTATCAGGGCATCCGTCCGGCACCGGGCTACCCCGCCTGCCCGGAGCACACCGAGAAAGCCACCATCTGGCAGCTGCTCGACGTGGAAACTCACACCGGCATGCAGCTCACCGAGTCATTCGCCATGTGGCCAGGTGCGGCGGTCTCCGGCTGGATTTTCAGCCACCCGGACAGTAAATATTTCGCCGTGGCTCAGCTGCAGCGTGACCAGATTGAAGACTACGCCAAACGCAAAGGCATGCCGGTCAGCGAAGTCGAACGCTGGCTGGCCCCGAACCTGGGATATGACGCGGAGTGATCCCTCATGGGGGTGTACGCCCCCGCTCCGCGATCTCTGCGCTCTCAGGACGCTGAAGCTTTCGTACGTAATCTGGCGCGGAAAATGCCACTGTATGAGGACCAACTGATGACTATTGCTGAGCAGCTTGAACAGAAAGGCCTTGAGCAGGGTCTTAAAAAAGGTTTTAAAAAAGGTCTTGAGCAAGGTCTTGAGACTGGACGGCAGGAAGGAAAGCGTGAGGTCGCGCGTAATCTGATCCTGAAAGGCATGGAGATGCAATTAGTCAAAGAGCTGACCGGCCTCTCTGACCACGACCTGGCTCAAATCAGTCACTAAACTGCCTTCACTGATGAACCGTCATTCACGCCGCTGACGGTTCATCGCGCTTTATCGATGATTGGCCAGGACGTTATCCCACCTCGTTTACTGCCTGCTTCACCTCTACCGCAATATACAGCGCGTCATAACGCCAGTACTCGCAGTCGCAGTCGATAATCCGGTCGTGCTGGTCGCGGTTAACGCGGGTGATAAACAGTGCCGGACTGCCGGCGGCGACTTTCAGCGCCGGGGCGGCGAAGGCTGGCAGCGGGGCGGGCAGCATGGTGAAGCCGACACGGCCATAGCTGATGCCATACTCCTCCTGATACAGCTGGGTCAGCGAACGCGTCAGGTCAAAGCTCAGCAGCTGAGGAAAATAGCGCGGGTTGAGATAGTGTTCGACATACAGCACCGCCCGGCCATCAATGCGCCGCAGGCGACGAATGCGCACCACCTCTTCCCCCTCCTGCATCTCCAAACGCGTGGCTATCGTCGCGCTGACCGCCACACTTTGCGCATCCAGCACCTGGGTGGCAGCGACGCGCCCCTGGCGTTCGGCCATCGCGTGAAAGTGGCTGCGCAGCAGCGGGTCGTAGGCGAGGCGTGGCGGAGCGATAAACCAGCCGCGCCGCAGTTCGCGATAAATCATTCCCTCGGCTTCCAACTGCCCCAGCGCCTCACGCAGCGTGATGCGCGTGGTGGCGAACTGCTCGCTCAGCACGCGTTCGGCAGGCAGACGCCGACCGGCGGCATAATCCCCCTGACGGATCCTCGCCGCCAGTGTCCTGCTGATTACATCCACCGTTAATGATTTGGTCATCGTTAAGCCTCAATTTGGTGCGAAACTGCACAATAATCGCACCACCGGGGGCGCAAGCCTACGGATACAGCCTGGCAGGAGAGGGTGGACTAGTCCACAGCCCACGGGCGCTGTCATAAAACATTCATCCCACCAGGCTAGATTGGCTCGCATCTTGCTGGACTAGTCCAGAAGGCCACCCCCATTATTCGGAGCATCAACCATGAAATCTTTGTTCGCATCCGTATTAGCCAGTGCCATCGTCCTGTCATTACCGGCCAGCAGCTGGGCTGCCGATACCGCCGCGCTGGAAAAAGCCGCGCAGGCGGAAGGCCAGGTTAACAGCGTTGGCATGCCTGACAGCTGGGCTAACTGGAAAGGCACCTGGGAAGATATCAGCAGCAAATATGGTATCAAGCACAGTGATACGGATATGTCCTCCGCTCAGGAGATTGCCAAGTTCGCCGCGGAGAAAAATAACGCGAGTGCGGATATCGGCGATGTCGGTGCGGCTTTCGGGCCGGTTGCCGTGCAGAAAGGGGTGACGCAGCCCTACAAACCCACCACCTGGGATCAGATCCCGGACTGGGCGAAAGACAAAGATGGCCACTGGGCGCTGGCCTACACCGGCACCATCGCCTTTATCATCAATAAAGACCAGGTCAAAGATATCCCCCACAGCTGGGCCGACCTGAAGAAAGGCAAATATGTGGTGACCATCGGCGACGTCGGCATTGCGGCACAGGCGGCCAACGGCGTGCTGGCTGCCAGCTACGCGATGGGCGGCAACGAGAAGAACCTGACACCCGCGCTGGATTTCTTTAGCGAGCTGGCAAAAGAGGGGCGGCTTGGCGTAACCGATCCGGTGATTGCCAACATCGAGAAGGGGGAGATTCAGGTCGCCGTGGTGTGGGACTTCAACGGTCTGAACTACCGCGACCAGATTGACCCGAAACGCTTTGAAGTGGTGATCCCGTCCGATGGCTCGATCACCTCCGGCTACACCACCATCATCAACAAATATGCCAAACACCCGAACGCCGCCAAACTGGCGCGTGAATATATCTTCTCCGACGCCGGGCAGATTAACCTCGCACGCGGCTATGCCCGCCCAATTCGCGCAGAACACCTGAAACTGCCAGCGGACGTGCAGGCCAAAATGCTGCCGGATGCGGAATACAAAAATGCGCATCCTATCGCCGATACCGCCGCGTGGGATAAAGCGGCAAAACAGCTGCCGCGACTGTGGCAGGAAAGCGTCATCATCAACATGAAGCAATAAGGCAACGTGATGAAAACCATTCTGGTGGTGCTGGACGGCCTGAATTTTCAGGTGGCGCAACACGCGATGGGCTATTTGCAGGCGGAGTGCGCTCAGGGCCACGGGCAGCGCTACCGGATGATCTGCGAGCTGCCTTCGCTCTCGCGCCCGCTGTATGAGTGCATCCTCACCGGCATCACGCCGGTGAACAGCGGCATTATTCACAACGGCGTCAGCCGCCTCAGTAACCAGCGCAGCGTGTTTCACTATGCGCGGGCGGCGGGGCTGACCACGGCTGCAGCGGCCTATCACTGGGTCAGCGAGCTGTATAACCGCACGCCGTTTTCTGCGGCGCGCGACCGTCACACTGAAGCGCCCGAGCTGCCGATCCAGTTCGGGCACTTCTACTCTGATGATGGCTACCCGGACTCGCATCTGTTTGAAGATGCCGAGAGCCTGCGGCTGCGCTATCAGCCGGACTTTTTGCTGATCCACCCGATGAATATCGACGATGCCGGGCACCAGCACGGCTTCTCCTCTGCGCAATACCGCAACCGGGCGCGCATGGCCGACGGCTATCTGTCGCACTGGATGCCGGCCTGGCTGCAGCAGGGTTATCAGGTGATTGTCACCGCCGATCACGGTATGAACGACGATCGCAGCCACGGCGGAATATTGCCGGAAGAGACTCACGTCCCGCTGTTTGTCTTCGGCAGCGCTTTTTCGATGAATGCGGACGCCGTGCCGCAGCAAACCGAACTGTGCGGCACAATCTGCCAGATCCTCGGCGTTGAGCACGATAAACCCTACTGCGCCGCCCTGCTGGAACCCACGCTATGAGAGGGAAATGGCTCGCGCTGCTGTGCCTGCTGCCGTTTGCGCTGTTCTTTATCGCCTTTCAAATTGCGCCGCTGGTGTGGATCGCCATCAACAGCTTCTACAGCGATATCAACGAGGCCTGGGGATGGGCCAACTACAGCGATATCCTCACCTCGCCGTTTTACCAGCAGGCGATCCGTTTCTCGCTCAATATCTCGTTCTGGTCGAGCGTGTACGGCCTGGCGATCGCGCTGTTCGGCGGCTACTCGCTGCACCAGCTCGGCAGCGGCAGGCTGCACCGTTTTCTGATGTCATTTACCAATATGACCAGCAACTTTGCCGGCGTGCCGCTGGCGTTTGCCTTCGTGATCCTGCTGGGGCTAAACGGCTGCCTGACGCTGCTAATGGGTAAATACGGTATCATGCAGGGCTTCAAGCTCTACTCCAGCGACGGGCTGATTGTGGTGTATACCTGGTTCCAGATCCCGCTTGGCATTCTGCTGCTTTACCCGGCGTTCGACAGCCTGAAGAGGGACTGGCAGGAGTCGGCGGCGCTGCTCGGCGCCAGCCGCGCGCGCTACTGGTGGCATATTGGCCTGCCGATCCTGATGCCCGCGCTGATCGGCACCTTTGTTATTCTGCTGGCCAACGCGCTGGGCGCTTACGCCACGATCTACGCGTTGACCACTGGCAATTTTAACGTCATTCCGGTGCGGATTGCCGCGCTGGTTTCCGGCGACATTTCGCTCGACCCCAACCTCGGCAGCGCGCTGGCGATGCTGCTGGTGGTGCTGATGTCGCTGATCACCGTGATCCACCAGTGGCTGGTGCGTAAGAGCTACCAGCACGTCCGCCAGGGGAGCTGACTATGTCGCGCAGTGAATACCTATATCATCGGGTGGTCGTCTGGCTGGTATTTGCCATTCTCGCCCTGCCGCTGCTGGCGACGTTGCTGTATGCGCTGGCAACCCGCTGGGGCGCAACCATTGTGCCTGATGGCTTTACCTTAAAGTGGCTGATCCAGCTGTGGAGCGACCCGCGCTTTCTGACGGCGCTCTGGCATTCGCTACTAATCTGCTTCGGCTCGCTGCTGTTCTCGCTGCTGCTGGTGCTGCCAACGATGTTTGTGATTGCTTACTACTTTCCAAAACTCGATGCGGTGATGAACATCCTGATCCTGCTGCCGTTCGCCATTCCACCGGTGGTCTCTTCGGTCGGGCTGCTGCAGCTCTACTCCGCGCCGCCGCTGATGCTAACCGGTACGCCGTGGATCCTGCTGGGCTGCTACTTCACCATCGCGCTGCCGTTTATCTACCGCGCCATCGCCAACAATATGCAGGCTATCAACCTGCGCGAGCTGATCGACGCCGCACATCTGCTCGGTGCCAGCACCTGGCAGGCGGCGCTGCTGGTGGTACTGCCGAATCTGCGCAAAGGCGCGACCATCGCGGTGCTGCTCTCCTTCTCCTTCCTGATCGGCGAGTTTGTCTTCGCTAATCTGCTGGTCGGCACCCGGTTTGAAACCTTGCAGGTGTATCTCTACAACGTGCGCAACAGCAGCGGCCACTTCAGTAGCGCGCTGGTGATCTCCTACTTCTTTGTTGTCCTGCTGGTGACCTGGCTGGCGAATACCCTGAACCGTGAAAGAGGCTGAGCATGACGTATCTGAGCGTTACCCAACTGAATAAAAGCTACGGTCCAACCCCCATCTTTCAGGATATTGAGTTCAGCGCCAGCGAGGGGGAGTTCGTCACGCTGCTCGGCCCAAGCGGCTGCGGCAAATCGACGCTGCTGCGCTGCCTGGCGGGGCTGACTTCGGTCGACAGCGGGCAGATTATCCTGCAGGGGCAGGACATTGTGCCGCTGGCACCGCAGCAGCGCACCCTTGGCATGGTGTTTCAGAGCTACGCGCTGTTTCCGAATATGACGGTGGAGCGCAACGTGGCGTTTGGCCTGAAAATGCAGAAGCTGGGCGGGGCGGAGATCCAGCGGCGGGTGGCGGAGGTGCTTGAGCTGGTGGAGCTTAATGACTACGCAAAACGCTACCCGCATCAGCTCTCCGGCGGCCAGTGTCAGCGCGTGGCGCTGGCGCGATCGCTGGTGACGCGCCCGCGCCTGCTGCTGCTGGATGAGCCGCTGTCGGCACTGGACGCGCGTATCCGCCGCCATCTGCGCGATCAGATCCGCCGTATCCAGAAAGAGCTTAATCTCACCACGCTGTTTGTCACTCACGATCAGGAAGAGGCGCTGACGCTGTCAGACCGCATCGTGCTGATGAACAAAGGTAAAATCGTGCAGAACGGCAGCGCCGAGTCACTGTATACCCAGCCGGTGAATCTGTTTGCCGCCGGGTTTATCGGTAACTACAACCTGCTGACGCCGGAACAGGCGACGCGCCTGACCGGGCTTGGCTTCAACAGCCAGGTGGCGATCCGCCCTGAGTCACTGCTGTTCTGCGCGCAGCAAGAGGGTATCCCAGCGGAAATCCTCAGCCACAGCCTGCTCGGCAACGTTATCCGCTACCGGGTGAAAGCGCGCGATGTGGAGCTAATGGTCGATGTGCTTAACCATTCGCCAGACGCTCTGCGTCCGGCGGGCCATTCCATCGGGCTGCTGATCAACATACAGACGCTGTGCGAGGTGGCGTAACCCGCCCTTTTATCGCGGGGCTACTTATAACTCACGGTGAAACTGGCTTTGGCATTCGCGCTGCCGGGCTGCGGTTTAGCGCTGGTTTTGATATAGCGCGCGTTGAAGTTGAGCGTCATATCCCCCTTTTCCACCGCTCCGACCAGCGTTGCCTTGCCGAGCGGAAAGGGCGTGACGCCATCTTCTTTCAGTAACTGAATGCCGATGCCGCTGGCTTTGGAACTTTTATCCAGGCCCAGAACGCCATTGCTGGCGTCAGCATTGGTTGACCCCCCGATGCCGTCGAACAGGACCTTAGCGATGTTATCACTGGCGGGCCCGGTGCTGCAGTTGGTCAGCGGGATGCTGAATGGCTGTGCCGGACCGGTGGGGTTAAGGTTGATGATGGAAGCTTCATCCATCACGACCTGAGTGGTGGCGCCCTTATTCGGAATGGAGCAGTTTTCGACAAAAACGCTTAACTTGAAATCAGAGGTCTCGAAAACTTCTCCGCCGGCGCTCAGTGAAGTGGTGCCTGTGACGACGTGGGTTCCGGGGGAAATATCGCCCGTTTTTATTAGTGTCACTCCCAATGGTATTCCTGCTCTAAAACCAGAGGCTGTAGTCATTGGAAGAGTCATGGGGAAGTATTGACCTTTATCCATACCATCTATTTTATATTTTGTTATCATTCCAATGCCGGCGATATTGGTGGGATAGACTTTTCCGGCGGCCTTGGGAAATGCAGGGGGATTCAGTCCACTCACCGGGGCTGCGGCAGAGGTATATTTTGCGGTTATTGTCGCAGATTTTGCGCACTCCAGACCCTCATAGTCCTTGAATTTTTCTGGTGTCAGCAGCAGGGTTTCATCGAGAACCTCACTGCCGACAGCCGCTGAACGCGGGATGGTGCGGGTTCCCCATGTCCGTGTTGCGGCAACCTGATCTGCAGTGTAATCTCTTTTTTTTGAAGAATCTTCTTTAAAAAAATAGCATTTGTCATCCGGTAGCGAGCCAGCAAATCCCGGCGCACTGATGGATAACAGTACGCCTGCCGCGATCAAACCATAACATTTCATCAGATACCTCATATTTTCCCTTAGTGACGACAAATCGCCGTGGTGATAATCAGTCCATCTTCCTGCGGCACTGCGGGTCGGGCTGCCGATCAACAAACAGACGCTGTGCGAGGTGGCGTAACCCGCCCTTTTATCGCGTGACTACTTATAACTCACGGTGAAACTGGCTTTGGCATTCGCGCTGCCGGGCTGCGGTTTAGCGCTGGTTTTGATATAGCGCGCGTTGAAGTTGAGCGTCATATCCCCCTTTTCCACCGCTCCGACCCGCGTTGCCGTACCGAGCGGAAAGGGCGTGACACCATCTTCTTTCAGTAATTGAATGCCGATGCCGCTGGCTTTGGAACTTTTATCCAGGCCCAGAACGCCATTGCTGGCGTCAGCATTGGTTGACCCCCCGATGCCGTCGAACAGGACCTTAGCGATGTTTTCACTGGCGGGCCCGGTGCTGCAGTTGGTCAGCGGGATGCTGAATGGCTGTGCCGGACCGGTGGGATTCAGGTTGATGATGGAAGCTTCATCCATCACGACCTGAGTGGTGGCGCCTTTATTCGGAATGGAGCAGTTTTCGACAAAAACGCTTAACTTGAAATCAGAGGTCTCGAAAACTTCTCCTCCGGCGCTCAGTGAAGCGGTGCCTGTGACGACGTGGGTTCCGGGGGGAATATCACCCGTTTTTATTAATGTCACTCCCAAGTTTATTCCCTTCCTTGTAGAAAAATATGTACCAATAGATAAAGACTGAGAAGAGGGTAAATATGTATCGAAGCTAAGAAGTTTATTTCTTGTTATCATTCCAATGCCGGCGATATTGGTGGGATAGACTTTTCCGGCGGCCTTGGGAAATGCAGGGGGATTCAGTCCACTCACCGGGGCTGCTGCAGAGGTATATTTTGCGGTTATTGTCGCAGATTTTCCGCACCGCAGACCCTCATAGTCCTTGAATTTTTCTGGTGCCAGCAGCAGGGTTTCCTCAAGAACCTCACTGCCGACAGCCGCTGAACGCGGGATGGTGCGGGTTCCCCATGTCCGTGTTGCGGCAACCTGATCTGCAGTGTAATTTTTTACGTTTGAAGAATTTGTTTTATAAAAATAGCATTTGTCAGTCGGTAGCGAGCCAGCAAAGCCCGGCGCACTGATGGATAACAGTACGCCTGCCGCGATCAAACCATAACATTTCATCAGATAGCTCATATTTTCCCTTAGTGACGACAAATCGCCGTGGTGATAATCAGTCCATCTTCCTGCGGCACTGCGGGTCGGGCTGCCGATCAACAAACAGACGCTGTGCGAGGTGGCGTAACCCGCCCTTTTATCGCGGGGCTACTTATAACTCACGGTGAAACTGGCTTTGGCATTCGCGCTGCCGGGCTGCGGTTTAGCGCTGGTTTTGATATAGCGCGCGTTGAAGTTGAGCGTCATATCCCCCTTTTCCACCGCTCCGACCTGCGTTGCCTTGCCGAGCGGAAAGGGCGTGACGCCATCTTCTTTCAGTAACTGAATGCCGATGCCGCTGGCTTTGGAACTTTTATCCAGGCCCAGAACGCCATTGCTGGCGTCAGCATTGGTTGACCCCCCGATGCCGTCGAACAGGACCTTAGCGATGTTTTCACTGGCGGGCCCGGTGCTGCAGTTGGTCAGCGGGATGCTGAATGGCTGTGCCGGACCGGTGGGATTAAGGTTGATGATGGAAGCTTCATCCATCACGACCTGAGTGGTGGCGCCTTTATTCGGAATGGAGCAGTTTTCGACAAAAACGCTTAACTTGAAATCAGAGGTCTGGAAAACTTCTCCGCCGGCGCTCAGTGAAGTGGTGCCTGTGACGACGTGGGTTCCGGGGGGAATATCACCCGTTTTTATTAGTGTCACTCCCAATACTATTCCCTTATATACATAATAATATGAACTACTTGCAACAGAAGAGGGGAAATATGTAGCGACGTCATATTGTTGACTTCTTGTTATCATTCCAATGCCGGCGATATTGGTGGGATAGACTTTTCCGGCGGCCTTGGGAAATGCAGGGGGATTCAGTCCACTCACCGGGGCTGCTGCAGAGGTATATTTTGCGGTTATTGTCGCAGAACTTCCGCACTGCAGACCCACATAGTCCTTGAATTTCTCGGGGGGACGCAGCTGGGTTTCATCGAGAATCTCACTGCCGATAGCCGCTGAACGCGGAATGGTGCGGGTTCCCCATGTCCGTGTTGCGGCAACCTGATCTGCAGTGTAATTTTTTACGTTTGAAGAATTTTTTTTATAAAAATAGCATTTGTCAGCCGGTAGCGAGCCAGCAAAGCCCGGCGCACTGACGGATAACAGTACGCCTGCCGCGATCAAGCCATAACATTTCATCAGATAGCTCATATTTTCCCTTAGTGACGACAAATCGCCGTGGTGATAATCAGTCCATCTTCCTGCGGCAGGCCATTGGCCTTGACCTCGGCACGGCACTGCTGGTCGGATTGCGCGCCCCAGCTGACGTCTACCGACATCTGCTTAGCTTCCTGCTGCAGATTGATCAGCGCCTGGCCAGCCTGGCCAACCAGCGTCAGCTCCCTGCCTGAGGTATCTTTCACCGCGGCGCCAAACGGTACGAAGCTGCCGTCAGGACGGGTAAGCTGCAGCAGCAGGCGCTGGTTTTTGCTGGCGCGGTAGTGGACTTCAACCACCGCACCCTGGCGGGGGTAGACCTGCTGTACACTGCCATCAATATCCACACTGTTATCCACGTTGCGCGTATCCAACAGGATGCGGTTAGCGCGGTAAGGGCGTAGATAGGGCACCAGCGCATAGCCCCGGCTGTTAGTCACCGAGGTGGGAGAGTTCTGGAGTGAGACGTCCGGCGTGCGATCCACATTGACCAGGCCCACGGTATCTCCTAAACGCTGGCTCAGCTCAATACCACCCGCGTGCGCCAGCAGTGAGCCGGAGATCGCGGCATTGGCGCTGCGGTAATCCTTACCGGCCGTGACCCCGCCGTTTAGCTGCGCCCACGGGGTCAGATAGCCAGCCGAAGCCGCGTAGTCGCTGCTGGCGTTGCCCCGCGACTGATTACGCAGGTTTACGTTGTAGTTAAACTGGTTCTTCTCGCCTGCAGTGCCGCTGAGGCCCAGATTCTCACTGTAGCTGTGGCTGGCATCGCGGCTGAGGGTGGCGCTGAACGACGCCCGACCAAACGGAATCGACACCATCATCGAAACCTGCGTTTCCCGATCTTTGCTGTAGCCGCCGTTCTGCGTGGTGCGGCTGGCATAAATCCCGAGGTTTATCCAGTCGATCATCGTGTTAAAGCCGAGTTGAAGCTCGCGGGTTTTACGCGGCGTGTGCCACCAGGTCTGCTGGCTGCCCGTCAGGTAAACCGAGCTGGAGTCGCCGATATTCTGCGTCAGGGTGGCTTCAATCCGGTTGCGCCGGCTTTCCGGCGTGTAGTGATATTGATGGATAAAGCTGCGCTCACTGACCGCTTCGGAAAACGTGCGATAGCCTTCGGTGGAGTAGCGGTAGCCGGCAAAGCGCAGGTCGGTCCCGTTATCAAAGGCTTTACCGTAGCGCAGGCTGTAGCTCTGCCCGGATTGCTGGCGCTCACGATAACGGGTTTGTGACTGCGACATATCCAGCGCCAGCGCACCCAAGCTGCCGAGGCTTTTACCTATGCCCAGCACGCCGGTCTGATACATATTGCTGACGATCAGCCCGCTTGACAGCGTCAGGTCATACGGCAGCCCCAGCGCGCCGGATGCCTGCAGGAAACGCGGTGTCACCGTGTAGGATGCGTTCGACGCCCGGTATTCACCGGCGGCAATATTGTAGCGCCAGGTACCAAGGCGCAGCAGGTTGCCCAGCGTGGCATAGGGCTGGGTAAAGCGGCGCTGGGTGCCATCCGCTTCGGTGATGACCACTTCCAGATCGCCGTTACCGGAAGCCGTGTTCAGATCGCGAATTTCAAACGGGCCAGGTGCAACCCAGGTGGTGTACAGCGCGTAGCCGTGCTGGAAAATCTCAACTTTGGCCTGCGTATTCGCCATGCCGCGAATTACCGGGGAGTAACCCTGTAAGGAATCTGGCAGCATCTGCACCACCGATCCAGCCTGAATGCCGCGGAACGGGACGCTGTCCAGCACATCGCCCCCGGTAAACAGTTCACCCGCCTGCACGTTACCCAGCGTTCCCGGCAGATCCCGCTCGACATAGGTGTTATAGGTCTGCCAGCTGTCCCCTTTTCGCCAGGATGCCGACGAGCGCAATCGGAAGCCCAGCAGATTGATGCCGCCTTCGAGATATATATTTGAGGTGGAGGTGCTGCGGCTGTGGCGAACGCTGCGCGCGCCGGAAGCATTATAATTAAGGATCAGCGCGGGAATGCCTGCATCCCACTTTTTCGGGTCGATATACCCCTGCGCCGTCTGGTCCAGATTTTCCTGCGGGATCATGATGTGCAGCGTCAGTTTTTTACTATTGAAGGCGACGCTGGCGTGTTCAATGGTGCGGCTGACGTTGATGCACGATGCACCGTCTGCTGACGCTAACGCGCTCTCCCTGACGCCGGCTTCACGCAGCAGGCTGACGGGAACGCACGGCACCAGCGCATCCCCAACCAGCTTAAATTCCAGCGACTGCTGGCCATAATCCTGTTTGTTAATCAACAGGGTAACCGGGTAGTTACCCGGCGGCAGGCTTTTTTGATTTAAAACGGTGTTAATATCCAGGCCTGAAGCAGGCAGGCTCATAAAATCCTGATCAAAGCTGTCGTTGTCGGCCGCGCATCCTGCCTTCGTGGCGAGGCAGATCGCAAGCGCCATAACAGAGTATCGAAAAACTGGCGACATCATTGTCTTTATTCTTCCGTTTTGTTAGTGCAGTGAAATATCCGGCTGCTGCTTAATACCGCCGTAATCGTTAATGGTGGTAAAACTAACCTTACCCTGTTGGCCCATATCGTGGCCCGGTAGGAGGTAATCCTGATGGCTGAATGGGGCCAGCATATCCGCATCGTTGACTGTTGATGTCCGTCCAGCGTGGATAAAGCTTATGGTCGAAAATGAGATGTGCCACGGCGTGTTATTGGTGGCTCGCAGCCAGGACTTACCGTCGCGATCCACGCGCTGCCAGCCAATCTGGCTGATGGCCCCTTCCGCTGTACCGGGCAGTCCCGTCGGGCGGTAGAACAGCTTGATGCGCGTGCGCACGGCAATGGTAAGCTTGTTCTCCGAGCGATTTTTATCCAGGGCCGGGATCTCCTGCGCATTAAAATAAAACACGGATTCCCGGTCGACGGGTAAAGAAGAGGCCGACAGCGCGATAATTTTAACTATCTGGTCTTCGCCAGGACCAACGCGCGCCAGCGCTGGAGTCGCAATAAACGGAACCTGTTCATCACTGCGATCGCTGGCACCGTTAACCCAGACCTGTACGGCATAATTATCTTTAGTAATATTGCTCAGCGTCGCGCTGGCGCTTTTATCTTTCGCATTATAGATAATGCGGGTTTTATTGATCATTACCGCCGCTGTGGCTGGTAATGCGAAAATGGCTAACAGCATCAGGGGAAAAATGCCGTGAATAAATTTATTTTTCGTCAACATCCATTATTCCGAGGGTTATTTATAGCAATGTATTAGGAATAAGCGAAGAGCTACTGATAGGAGAAAATGCCCGAATAATAATTATTCAGGCATAGTTTTATCATGGGTTATTTGTAGTTAATAACGAAACCTGCTTTCGCGCCAGCATCACCTGCAGTTGCCTGGCCGAGGGCAATATAGTCAGCTGTAAAGCTAATCGGCTTTGTCAAATCGTAGGCGGTGGCTGTATCCGTACCAACTGGCACCACGTTGTTGTTCTGGTCGAGAATACGGATAGCCACGTTTTGTGCTCCGCCCGCTTTCACCGCCAGATACTGCTGTTTGTCGCCAGCGGTACCGCTCATCGGAACAAAACGCACGGTACCGGTTTTACCGGTCAGGTCGCAGTTGCCACCCGTTTGTGCAGAATCCTGAATTTGCAGAGTGAAAGTTGCTCCCCCTGCGGTTTTATTCATTGCGCTCAGGCTGTTGGCCTGCACTTCACCCAAATTGATAGTCGGATTGGAGTTACCATCGCTCACACCGACCGAACAGGTGCTATCGTTAATTTTTCCGGTAAATTCAATTGTGCCGTCTATGGCCATTGCCTGCAGGGAAAACAAGCCGGTGGAAGCCACCAGTAATGAAGCTAGAGTTAATTTCATGGTAATCCTTACCTTTGCTGATTGATCGTATAACAGGCTCTATTTAGAGCCCTAAGTTCTTTGTGTTGATCTGCGCCATGAATTCTATGTTTTTTTTAAAAAAAATAAAACAAGGAAATGATAAGGTTTGAAAGCGACCCTATTTAAATGAATTTAAAGATCGCTATTTTTTATTAATTGAGTTTTTTTGTCGCGGATTTATTATTTAAGATGAAGTGCGATATTTTTATCTAAATAATTAATTTTTTAGGTTGACTGTGCTAGTGTGGGGAGCAGCAATACACGCATTTTTCTTCCTGAAATAAAAATTATCTCTATGATTTAAAATAGGATTACACTTAGTTCACTACCTACGGCCACCTTACGCTGTTGACTCTAAGGGGAGTGTACTTTGTGTTAACCTTGTTAAATCTTCTGTCTGCCGTGGCGCTGCTGGTGTGGGGAACCCATATTGTCCGCACCGGCGTTATGCGCGTTTACGGTGCCGATCTGCGCCGGGTACTGAGCCGCAGCGTGGCGAAAAAACCGATGGCGTTCCTTGCCGGAATTGGCGTCACCGCGCTGGTACAGAGCAGTAATGCCACCACCATGCTGGTTACGTCGTTTGTCGCGCAGGAGCTGGTCGGGCTAACGCCTGCGCTGGTGATTATCCTGGGTGCTGATGTGGGTACGGCGCTGATGGCGCGTATTCTGACCTTTGATCTCTCCTGGCTGTCGCCGCTATTTATCTTCTTTGGCGTGGTGTTTTTCCTCGGGCGCAAGCAGACCCGCGCCGGTCAGCTGGGGCGAGCCAGCATCGGGCTGGGGCTGATCCTGCTGGCGCTCCAGCTGATTGTTGCCGCCGCCACGCCGATCACCCAGGCAGCTGGCGTGAAGGTGCTGTTTTCCTCACTGACCGGCGACGTAATGCTCGACTCACTGATCGGCGCGCTGTTCGCCATTATCAGCTACTCCAGCCTGGCTGCGGTGCTGCTGACCGCGACGCTGACCGCCACCGGGGTGATCTCCTTTAAGGTGGCGCTGTGCCTGGTCATCGGGGCGAACCTCGGCAGCGGCCTGCTGGCGATGCTGAATAACAGTGCGTCGAACGCCGCCGGAAAGCGCGTGGCGCTGGGCAGCCTGCTGTTTAAATTTATTGGCTCGCTGCTGGTGCTGCCGTTTATCGACTCGCTGGCGGCGCTGCTGGAAAAGCTGCCGGTCAACGACGAAGAGCTTGTTATCTTCTTCCACGTTTTTTACAACCTGATCCGCTGCATCATTATGGTGCCGTTTGCCGAACCGATGGCCGGGCTGTGCAAGCGGCTGATTGGGGACGATACCGAAACCGACCTGCGCCTGAAGCCGCGCCATCTTGATCCCGGCTCGCTCGATACCCCGGCGCTGGCGCTGGCGAATGCCGCGCGTGAAACCCTGCGCATGGGCGATGTGCTGGAGCAGATGCTCACCACCTTCAGCAAGGTGGTACATGGCGAACTGCGTGAGGATCGCGAAATCCGTAAGCTGGATGACGATGTTGACGTGCTGTACACCGCCATCAAGCTCTACCTGGCGCAGATGCCGAAGGAAGATCTCCCGGAAGAGGATTCACGGCGCTGGGCGGAAACCATTGAGATGGCGCTGAACCTGGAAATGGCGGGCGATATTCTGGAGCGCATGAGCGGTGACGTGGCTGATAAATCGCTGGCAGCGCGCCGGGCGTTTTCGCAGGAGGGCATGAAGGAGCTGGATGCGCAGCTGGAGCTGTTAACTCACAATTTGCGCCTCAGCCTGTCGGTGTTTTTATCGCGTGATATCACCAGTGCCAGGCGCCTGCGCCGCTCGAAGCACCGTTTCCGTATCACCAACCGCCGCTATTCGCACTCGCATGTCGATCGCCTGCATCAGCATAACGTTCAGAGCATCGAAACCAGCTCGCTGCACCTCGGCCTGCTGGGCGACATGAAGCGCCTGAACTCACTGTTCTGCGCGGTGGCCTACAGCGTGCTGGAACAGCCGGATGATGATAAAGATGAGGATTGAGTGAGGTTGACCGCAACGGGTCAGGCATGCCCGATCCCTGCGTCATTTTGCCGGTGTTGGTAGGGGTCAGGCATGCCTGACCCGCAGTCATAGCCGCAGCCACACCGGTGCAGGCAGGTTACTTCTTCTTAATCGGCTTACCGGACCAGTAACCGGCCAGCAGCGAACCGGACAGGTTGTGCCACACCGAGAACAGCGCACCCGGCAGGGCGGCGAGCGGGGAGAAGTACAGCTTGCCGAGCGTTGCCGCCAGGCCGGAGTTCTGCATCCCCACTTCCAGCGCCAGCGTGCGGCAGGTCGATTCGTCGAAGCCAAACAGCTTGCCGCCCCAGTAACCGCCCAGCAGTCCAATCGCGTTATGCAGGATCACCGCGACAATCACCACCAGGCCAACGGAACCGATAAAGCCCTGGCTGCCTGCCACCACCGCGCTGATGATCAGCAAAATACACACCATCGAAAATGCCGGCAGATACGGCTCGACGCGCTTTACCACGCCGTTCAGGGTGTGATGGATAATCAAGCCAAGGCCGATCGGCACCACCACAATTTTCACAATGCTCAGCAGCATGCCGACGACATCGACCTGAATATGGGTATCAACGTACAGCTTGGTCAGCAGCGGGGTGGCAAATACGCCAACCAGCGCGGAGACGGAAGAGATGGTCACTGACAGCGCGACATCACCCTTAGCCAGATAGATCATCACGTTCGATGCGGTGCCGCTGGCGACGCTGCCGACCAGAATCATGCCGGCGGAGAGGTCCGGCGGCATATTGAACAGCTTAGCCAGGCCCCACGCGGCCAGCGGCATCACCAGATAATGCAGAAAAGTCCCGGCAATCACCGGCGCCGGACGGGTCAGCACACGCTTAAAGTCATCGATGTTCAGCGTCACGCCCATGCCGAACATAATCAGCATCAGCAGGTAGGTGACGTATGGGCCAATCCCGGTAAAGGTGGTGGGGGTGTAATACGCGGCGACAGAGAGCAGGACTGCCCAGAGGGGAAACAGTCGGGTAATGGTGGCGAGCATAGCCGGAAATCCTTATTAGAGTTTTTGAATAAGCGTGAATATTTGCCATAGCACAGGACAACGAAGGCAGGATCATAGCATTAAAAACGGGGTGAAAAGGCAGCGAGATCGGGCGAAAATAAAGCAGAAAACCCCACCGGAGTGGGGTTCAGGCAGCACAGCGTTCTTAGGCTTTCGCTTGCAGTAAAAAGCGATAGATCAGGCCACCCAGGATCGCGCCAACAATCGGCATCACCCAGAACAGCCACAGCTGGTCGATGGCCCAGCTTCCCTGGAATAGCGCCACGGCGGTGCTGCGCGCCGGATTGACCGAGGTATTGGTTACCGGGATGCTGATCAGATGGATTAGGGTTAACGCCAGACCAATGGCTAGCGGGGCAAAACCGGCAGGCGCGCGTTTATCGGTCGCACCGTGAATAACAATCAGGAACACGGCGGTAAGGACCACTTCGATTAACGCACAGGCCAGTAGCGAATAGTTGCCCGGCGAGTGCGCCCCGTAACCGTTAGAAGCAAAGCCGCCGCCCATTACGTCAAAGCCTGCCTTGCCGCTGGCAATGGCATACAGCACCGCACCTGCCGCCAGCCCGCCGACCAGTTGGGCAATGATATAGGGCAGCAGCAGTCGTGCTTCAAAGCGGCCACCCACCCACAGCCCGATGGAGACCGCCGGATTAAAGTGCCCGCCGGAGATATGCCCGACGGCATACGCCATGGTCAGCACCGTCAGGCCAAACGCTATCGCCACCCCGACAAAACCAATCCCCAGTTCGGGAAAGACAGCCGCCAGCACCGCACTACCACAACCGCCAAACACCAGTACAAACGTCCCGAAAAATTCTGCCATAAATTTCTGCATCACAACCCTCACAATATGATTAGTTTAAATGCGGGATTATTCACAACTGCAACGGTATATTCGTCGATCAATTGCATTTTAGACGAGGAAATGAACAAATTGAGTGGCTTCAGGGGGCGGGTTATCAAGATATTTTAATCACCTAACTCAAACTGGACCGATTAATGATGCTTAAGGAGATCCGCGTCTAAGGCCTGTCTGATGCGGGCAAAAAAAAACCGGGCCAGGCCCGGTTTGAGTGTTACTCGAATAAATTTCGGTGCAGCGTCTGAACCACCTTCTCGGCATCGTTGCCCGGTACCAGGAAGCAGAGGTTATAGCTGCTGGCGCCATAGCAGATCATGCGCAGATTGAACGGGTCGAGCACGCCAAACACCTCTTTACCCACGCCACACGCCTGCGACAGCTTGTTGCCGATAATCGCGATCAGCGCCAGGTTCTCTTCAACCTCAACGCGGCAAAGTGAGGAAAGCTCGGTGAGCAGCGCCTGTGAAAGCAGGCTGTCGCCGGTAGAGGTCGAGCCGGTGGTGTCCAGCGTCAGCGCCACGCTCACTTCGGAGGTGGTGATCAGGTCGACAGAAATCTGATGGCGCGCCAGGATGCTGAACAGTTCAGCCAGGAAGCCGTGCGTGTGCAGCATGCTCAGGCTGTGCAGCGTCAGCAGTGTCTGCTTGCGGCGCAGAGCCAGCGCGCGGAACAGCGGCGGGTTCTCGGTTTTGTTGCAGACGATAGTGCCGCCCGCAGCCGGGTCCTTACTGGAGCCGACAAACACCGGAATATCACGGCGTACCGCAGGCAGCAGGGTCGCCGGGTGCAGCACTTTGGCACCGAAGGTCGCCATTTCGGCGGCTTCTTCGAAGGTAATCACATCAATGCGCTTCGCCGCCGGCACCACGCGGGGATCGGTGGTGTAGATACCCGGCACATCGGTCCAGATATCAATGCGCGCAGCATTCAGCGCTTCGCCCAACAGCGCAGCGGTATAATCGCTGCCGCCGCGGCCCAACGTGGTGGTGCGGCCCTTCGCTTCGCTGCCAATAAAGCCCTGAGTCACAATCAGCGCTTCCGCAATGCGCGGCTGCAGCTGCACGCTAGCCAGCTCGGCGAGCGTCGCCACCTCCGGCGCGGCGCGACCAAAGTGGTCGTCGGTGCGCATCACTTTGCGCACGTCGAACCACTCTGCGGCAGCTTCGCGCTGGCGCAGGATCTCAACAAACAGCAGGGTGGACATCAGCTCACCGTGGCTGACCAGTTCGTCGGTCAGTGCGGTCGAATTGGCCAGTGCCGCCGCTTCGGACAGCATGGTGATGTTATCCAGCATGCGGTCGATCTCTTCGCGGATCACCGCTGGCTGGTTAAGCGAATCGATAATGGCGTACTGAATGCGGCGGATCTCATCCAGCAGGTAAGCGCGCTGCTCCTGCGGCTGGCCTTCAGCCAGAGAGACCAACAGATTAGTGACACCCGCAGACGCGGAAAGGACCACCAGACGAACGTCGGGGTTAGACAGCACGACATCGGCGCTGCGGTTCATAGCGTGGAAGTCGGCTACGCTGGTGCCGCCAAATTTCGCTACGATCAGGTTTTGAGACATTACGATGACTACCTTCGTGTCAGGATATATTCCATCAGCTTGGCACAAGGGAAGGGCAGATGAGGGGAAGCCGAAGCATAAAGCGACGATTTACCCAGAAGCGCCCCACCTCGCCGCCCGACTACCGGACGTTGCTGGTGACAACCCAGAGGATTCAGCCCCTGTGGTCGATACGCCCCACTCCGCGTGGTTGGTACCTCGGCGTCGCTTCCCCCTGATGTGTCTTCACCGGATACGGCTCCTCCAACACACTACCTGGGCGACGCGCCTCTTCTGGCTTACGCACGTGGTGCATAAGTTGCGGACTAGAAATATCGGGTTATGCCTCCCCTGTCAACGCTTGTCGGCTGAGGATTATTCATTTTTGTTATGACCGCGCTGGTATCACTCGTGCTTATCACTTTTGTCAGCTAAATCACCGTTTAGACCATAAGCGTCAATTCTTATAAGCACGCCCCAGGCTATAATTTTTTTCCTTAACAGGGTATGAATAGTCATACTGAAACCCCTGGTGGGCACGATCCTCACCCGCCGAGTGCAAAATCGCGATGGGATGATTGCTGATACCTGTTGCAGGAAAAGGAAAGAGCCTGCTCCTTAACGGGTAACATGTCGTCCGATCTGAATGACGGTTCTTAAATAAAAAGAGTGTGTTGCTATGAAAAATATCAATCCGACACAAACCGCTGCCTGGCAGGCACTGCAGCAGCATTTTGAACAGATGAAAGATGTGCAGATTGCCGACCTGTTCGCGCAAGATGCCGACCGGTTTGCTAAATTCTCCGCGACTTTTGACGACCAGATGCTGGTGGATTTTTCCAAAAACCGCATCACCCAGGAAACCCTCGACAAGCTGCAAGCGCTGGCGAAAGAGACCGACCTGCAGGGCGCGATCAAGTCGATGTTCTCCGGCGAGAAGATCAACCGCACTGAAGATCGTGCCGTGCTGCACGTGGCGCTGCGCAACCGCAGCAACACCCCGATCATGGTTGATGGCAAAGATGTGATGCCGGAAGTCAACGCGGTGCTGGAAAAGATGAAAGGCTTCTCCGAGCGCATTATCAGCGGCGACTGGAAAGGCTACACCGGCAAAGCCATCACTGACGTGGTGAACATTGGTATCGGCGGCTCGGACCTCGGTCCGTTTATGGTCACCGAAGCACTGCGCCCATATAAGAACCACCTGAATATGCACTTCGTTTCCAACGTCGACGGCACCCATATTGCCGAAACGCTGAAAACGCTGAACCCGGAAACCACGCTGTTCCTCGTGGCCTCGAAAACCTTCACCACTCAGGAGACCATGACCAACGCCCACAGCGCGCGTGACTGGTTCCTGACCTCCGGTGAACAGGAAGACGTGGCGAAGCACTTTGCCGCGCTGTCGACCAACGCTAAGGCGGTCAGCGAGTTCGGGATTGATACTGACAACATGTTCGAGTTCTGGGACTGGGTCGGCGGCCGCTACTCACTGTGGTCGGCGATTGGCCTGTCGATCATCCTGTCTATCGGTTTCAGCAACTTTGAGAAGCTGCTGAGCGGCGCGCACGCGATGGACCGCCACTTTGCCGACACGCCGGAAGAGAAAAACCTGCCGGTGCTGCTGGCGCTGATCGGCATCTGGTACAACAACTTCTTTGGTGCTGAAACCGAAGCGATCCTGCCGTACGACCAGTATATGCACCGCTTTGCCGCCTATTTCCAGCAGGGCAACATGGAGTCCAACGGTAAGTACGTTGACCGTAACGGCACGCCGGTAACTTACGAAACGGGTCCGATTATCTGGGGCGAGCCGGGCACTAACGGCCAGCATGCGTTCTACCAGCTGATCCACCAGGGCACTAAGCTTATCCCTTGCGACTTTATTGCTCCGGCGAACACCCACAACAAGTTGGGCGATCATCACAGCAAGCTGCTGTCGAACTTCTTTGCCCAGACCGAAGCGCTGGCGTTTGGTAAAGCGCGTGACGTGGTAGAGAAAGAGTTTGCCGATGCCGGAAAAGATGCGCAGTCCGTCGAGCACGTGGTGCCGTTCAAAGTGTTTGAAGGTAACCGCCCGACCAACTCCATCCTGCTGCGTGATATCACGCCGTTCAGCCTCGGCGCGCTGATTGCGCTGTATGAGCATAAGATCTTCACTCAGGGCGCAATCCTCAACATCTTTACCTTCGATCAGTGGGGCGTTGAGCTGGGCAAACAGCTGGCTAACCGCATCCTGCCGGAACTCTCCGGCGCGGATAACGTCACCAGCCACGACAGCTCTACCAATGGCCTGATTAACCGCTATAAGTCCTGGCGTTAATTCTCCCTCGAAGGGGCGAGGTGTGCCTCGCCCTGGGTCAGGCGTGCCTGACCCCTACAAATCCGGATTACCCGTAAACGGTAGGGGTCGACCATTTTTTCCGGTCGACCCGTTCCGATGGCCTGCACAATATTGCCGAACCCCCATTTACTGGGGGTTTTTTATTTTCTGGTATATCCTGGTACTGGTTGACAGCCGGGCAGCCCCCTGTCAGCGATAATCCCACCGTCATCTCGCCGTAAAACCCCCCCAAAGATGAGTAAAATTTGCGTTTTTGAGATGGGCATATTCCTAAAATTGCGCAAAATCACCCGATTTTGCGGCAGAAAATTCTGAATCTGGCCGCTGTTTGCAGGGGCTAAACTCGGTCATTCTCTGTGATTATCTTCATGTTTTTAAATGGATTATTACAAAGATAATGCCATTTGCTACCGTCATGTCATTAATATTTCATCTGGCTGGAATTTTTAGCCTATGGCGCCAGATTTAAATTAAATATTGGTATTAATCTCCGTTTAAGGCACTTATGTAGATAAATATCTGCCTTAACCGCAACTTTCCCGCCATTTACCAGTGTTTTACACCATCTCTTTCCGCGCCGGATGGCCCGCTGCTTTCTGATAATTTATTCCCCATACTGGTGTCGCCAGGTGCCATCCAGGCCCTGGTATCCATTCATTTAATGAAGGGAAAGTGTGATGAAAAAAGTCTTATGGGCTACTGCAGCCATAGTGTACTTAGCGAGTGCTTCGGGCGCGTTTGCCGCAGAAGCAGCTGGCGCATCAGCGACAGAGACCGGTGCAGCTGCCGGTGCTGAAGCCGGTGCGATGTCGGCCGGTGTAACCACTGCCGTTGGTATTGGTGCTGCTGGCGCTCTGGCCGGTATCGCGCTGGCCGCGAGCAGCGGTGGTAATGGTTCCAATACCGGAACCACGACCACCACGACCACAAGCACCACCCGCTAAGTACAAAAAATTAATCATAACCACACGCTTGTGTGGTTATTTTCAGCCTTGTTCTACTTTGCTCAGGGACACACACAGGTGCGAAACCTTCCACTGCTGATCCTCTGCCTGCTGCTTCAGGCCTGTACTCAAACGCAAAAAGGATTGGGTGAAACCGTCAAGCTGGCATTTTTCGGCGCTGACGACATCCAGATGACTAACCAACAAATCGACAGTTTGCCCTACGCCAGCATGTATTTGCGCGTCAATGACGGCCAGCAAATCTTCGTGGTGCTCGGCTTCAACGAGAACGGCCAGCAGAAGTGGATCACCCGCGATCGGGCGATGCTGGTGACCCAGCATGGTCGTCTGGTGAAAACGCTGGGCATGGCCGATAACCTCAATGACGTCAGTAATCTGGCTAACGACCCGCTGCGTGATGCGCTGCATCTTAGCGATGGGGCCAGCTGGGCACGGGCGATGAGCTGGACGGAAAACGGCCAGCCGCGCGCTGCAACCGCGACATCCCGCTTTACCCGCCTGAAGGATGAGGTGCTGCAGCTGGCCGGTGAGCCGGTGGCGTGCCGCGTGTGGCAGGAAGAGGTCAGCGCCGACGACGGCCACGCCTGGCGCAATACGTTCTGGATTGATACCACCAGCGGGCAGGTCCGTCAGGCCCGGCAGATGCTGGGTGCGGACACTATCCCGGTTGAATTCACTATCCTGAAGCCTGCGAAATCATGAAAAAAACACTAACAACTCTTCTCGCAGGGATAGTGGCATCGCTGTCGCTGCAGGCTGTGGCGGATAGCCAGGTCACGGTATTTTATCCCGGGCAAACGGTACCGGTGGCGATCGTCCACGCCGAAAATCTCGCTCAGCTGGTCACCAGCCCGGTGCTTCAGCAGAAAACCTGGTGGCCCGGCACGGTGATAAGCGAAAAGCTGGCTACGGCGGTAGCAGTACAGCAGCAGCAGATGCTGATGGCGCGCCTGCAGGCGTGGCGCGACGAATTGAACAGTGACGGTGACGGCGAACAGGCGGCCATCGTGGACAACGTGCGTCAGCAGATCGCGGCGCTAAAAGTGACAGGACGGCAGAGAGTCAATCTCGACCCGGACTGGGTGCGCTTACGGCCAGAGGCTAACCGCACGCTGCAGGGCGAGTACAGCGTCTATACCCTGGAAAAACCCACCTCGGTGACGCTGTCCGGAGTGGTGGAGAAGGCGGGCAATACGCCGTGGGCGGCCGGGCGATCCGTGGTGGATTACCTCGATGCTCACCCACGCATGAGCGGCGGCGAGCGCAACACCGCGCAGGTGATCTCCCCGGCGGGTGAGGTGACCGAGGTGCCCGTGGCTTACTGGAATCGACGTCACTACGAGCCGCAGCCGGGTAGCATCCTCTTTGTTGGCTTCTCCTCCTGGACGCTGCCGAGCGCCTATGCCGATCTCAACCAGCAGATCGTTTCTGTTCTGACGCACCGGATCCCTGACTGATGAAAAAACGTTATCTTCTCAGCCTGCTGTCATTTTCCGTCGCCTGTGCCTGCCAGGCGCAGGCGGCCACCTGGCCCGACCCGATCGGCCCCTCCCAGTCCGACTTCGGCGGCGTGGGCCTGATGCAGGTGCCGACCGCGCGTATGGCAAAAGAGGGCGAGTTCAGCCTTAACTATCGCTACAACGACCAGTACCATTTCTACTCCTCCTCGGTGCAGCTGTTCCCGTGGCTGGAAGCCACCATCCGCTACACCGACGTAAAAACCCGCGAGTACAGCGCGGTGTCGAGCTTCTCGGGCGATCAGACCTATAAAGATAAAGCGTTCGACCTCAAGCTGCGGCTGTGGGAAGAGGGCTTCTGGCTGCCGGAAGTCTCGGTGGGCTCGCGCGATCTCGGCGGTACCGGGCTGTTCGACAGTGAATACCTGGTGGCGACCAAAGCCTGGGGACCGTTTGATTTCACCCTTGGCCTCGGCTGGGGCTACATCGGTAACAGCGGCACCATCAAGAACCCGTTCTGCTCCGCCAGTGAAAAATACTGCTACCGCACTGAAGGCAACGGCACCGCCGGTTCGGTCAGCGGCAGCGATATGTTCAAAGGCCCGACGGCGCTGTTTGGCGGCATCGAATACCAGACCCCGTGGCAGCCGCTGCGCCTGAAAATGGAGTACGAAGGCAACGACTACCAGGATGATTTTGCCGGTCGTCTGGAGCAGAAGAGCAAGTTCAACGTCGGGGCAATTTACCGCCTCACCGACTGGGCAGACGTCAACGTCAGCTATGAGCGTGGCAACACCTTTATGGCGGGCTTTACCCTGCGCACCAACTTCAACGACCTGCATCAAAACCAGCGCGACACGCCGAAGCCGGAGTACAATCCGCAGCCGCAGGATCGCTTCCTCGACCCGACGGTGACCGCCAGCCAGCTGACCGACCTGAAGTACAATGCCGGGCTTAACGCGCCGAATATTCAGGTGGATGGCAGCACCATGACCGTCACCGGCGAACAGTATAAATATCGCGATACCCAGCGCGGCGTCGATCGCGCCAACGTGATCCTCGCCAATCATCTGCCGTCAGGTATTGAGACGCTGCGCGTCACCCAGACGCGCAGCAACATGCCGCAGGTTACTACCGAAACCAACGTCGGCAGCCTGCAACGCCAGCTGGCAGGCTATCCGCTCGGGCGTGAAGAGACGCTACAGCAGCAGCGGGTAAATCCGGTCAGGCTGGGCCATACCGAGCAGGGCTTCCGCATTGACGGCGACCGTCTCAACTACAGCCTGTCGCCGGTGCTTAACCAGTCGGTAGGCGGCCCGGAAAGTTTCTATCTGTACCAGGTGGGGGTGATGGCCAATGCCAGCTTCTGGCTGACCGACCACCTGCTGCTGGACGGCAGCCTGTTCGGCAATCTGACCAACAACTACGACAAGTTTAACTACAACGGCGCCCCGTCCGACTCCTCGCTGCCGCGCGTGCGTACCCACATTCGCGACTACGTGGAAAACAACGTCTATGTGAATAACCTGCAGGCCAACTACATGCGCGAGCTGGGCAACGGTTTCTACGGTCAGCTGTACGGCGGCTATCTGGAGACCATGTACGGCGGCGTGGGTGGGGAAGTGCTGTATCGTCCGCTGGATGCCAGCTGGGCGGTGGGCGTCGATGCCAATTACGTCAAGCAGCGTGACTGGGACAATATGATGCAGTTCACCGACTATACGGCGAAGGTGGGCAACATTACCGGTTACTGGCAGCCGTGGTTTATGCGTAACGTGCTGGTGAAAGCCAGCGTCGGGCAGTACCTGGCGGAAGATAAAGGCGTGACGGTCGACGTGTCGAAGCGCTTCGACAGCGGCATTATCGTTGGCGCTTACGCCACCAAAACCAACGTCTCGGCGGAGGAGTACGGCGAGGGTGACTTCACCAAAGGCTTCTATATTTCGGTGCCGATGGATGTGTTCAGCGTGTCGCCAACCCGTGGCCGTGCGCAGGTTAACTGGACGCCGCTGACGCGCGATGGCGGTCAGATGCTGGGCCGTAAGTACCAGCTGTACGATATGACCACCGATCGCGACGCCAACTACCGTTAACCACCCCGTTGATGTCGGGGGCGACCTTCTCTTCCGGTCGCCCCGTGCCGACGGTTTGCACCGGCCGTAATGAAGACCTTCTCTTTCGGTCGCCCCGGTTTGACGGGCTGACCGAAAAGGAGGGTCAGCCCCTACGTGTCACACCCTGTAAAATGCCTTTGCCCAATCGAAATGTTGTGATCTGCGTCACGCTCAAGCATATTGTATCCGTCGGCATTCCCGACGGATAACAATGACTTTGAGGCACCCGAGATGACTTCCCAAGACCGTAACACGCCCGCCACCCGGCTGGCCTTTGCCCTGCAAATGGTATTAAACACCGGCCTGATCGTGCTGGCCTGTATCCTGATCATTTTCCTCGGCAAAGAGACTATCCACCTCGGCAATGTGCTGCTCAACACCGGCGAGCAGACCTCGTCGTATCTGCTGATTGAAGGCATCGTTATCTACTTCCTTTACTTCGAGTTTATCGCCCTGATCATTAAATACTTCCAGTCGGGCTACCACTTCCCGCTGCGCTACTTTGTTTATATCGGCATCACCGCGATTATCCGCCTGATTATCGTCGACCATAAAAACCCGTTCGACACCCTGGCCTATTCCATAGCCATCCTGATCTTAGTGGTCACGCTGTGGCTGGCGAACAGCAACCGGCTGAAGCGCGAATAAAAAAAAGGCGATCCGAAGATCGCCTGAAGACACAGGGTAACGCTAAGCACTCTCGCAGTGGCAACAACAAAATCGAATTAACCCTTTACGCCGCCCGCCGTCAGGCCATTGACCAGCCAGCGCTGGGCGACAATAAACACCAGCGTAATCGGCAGCGCCGACAGCACCGCCGCCGCGGCAAAATCGCCCCACAGATAGTTCTGCGGATTCAGATACTGCTGCATGCCGACCGCCAGCGTGTATCTGTTAACGTCGCGCAGCAGCAGCGAGGCGACCGGCACTTCGGTAACGGCAGCAATAAACGACAGAATAAACACCACCGCCAGAATCGGCACCGACAGCGGCAGCAGGATCAGACGGAACGCCTGCCACGGCGTGGCACCGTCCAGCGCCGCTGCTTCTTCCAGCGAGCCATCGATCGTTTCGAAATAGCCCTTAATCGTCCAGACATGCAGCGCGATACCGCCCAGATAGGCGAAGATCAGCCCGGCATGGGTATTCAGCCCGATAAATGGCAGATACTGGCCAAGGCGGTCAAACAGCGCATACAGCGCCACCAGCGACAACACCGCCGGGAACATCTGGAAAATCAGCATCCCCTTCAGCAGGCTGGCTTTGCCGCGAAAGCGCATGCGGGCAAAGGCATAAGCGCAGGTGGTGGAGAGGGCGACGATGCCGACGGCGGTGATCGCCGCGACCTTCACCGAGTTCCACAGCCACAGCAGCACCGGGAACGGCGGCGGCGTCACGCTGCCGTTCTCATGCGTTACCGCAAAGCCGAGCGCCAGCTTCCAGTGATCCCAGGAAATATGCTCCGGCAGCAGCGAGCCAATCGCATAGTTGCCGGGGCGCAGCGAAATGGCGATCACCATCAGCAGCGGATACATAATCACCGCGACAAACGCCAGCAGCAGCAGGTGGGTCAGCAGCAGCCGCAGCTTTTGCGATTTAGGTTGCACGACAGCCATATCTACCTCACTCGATTTTCATACGCGTGGCTTTCAGGTTCAGCACCGCCAGCCCGCCAACTAACAGGAAGATCAGCGTGGCAATCGCCGCCGCCAGGCCAAAGTCCTGCCCGCCGCCGCCCTCAAAGGCGATGCGCCAGGTGTAGCTCACCAGCAGGTCGGTATAGCCTGCCGGAGTGGTGGTGCCAAGCCGGTCCGGGCCGCCGTTGGTCAGCAGCTGGATCAGCACAAAGTTATTAAAGTTAAAGGCGAAGCTGGCAATCATCAGCGGCGTCAGCGGCTTGAGCAGCAGCGGTAGCGTGATGCGGAAGAAGTTCTGCCCTGGCGTGGCGCCGTCGAGCGCTGAGGCCTCATAGAGATCCTCCGGGATCGCCTTCAGCAGCCCCATGCACAGAATCATCATGTACGGATAGCCAAGCCAGGTATTGACGATCACCAGCATGCCGCGCGCCAGCGTCGGGTCGCTAAACCAGGCCGGTTTTATCCCCAGCAGGCTTTGCAGCATGATATTGATCTCGCCGAAGCTCTGGTTGAACAACCCTTTGAAGATCAGAATCGAGATAAACGCCGGGACCGCATACGGCAGGATCAGCAGCAGGCGATAGGTGGCGCGGCCGCGCAGTGCTTCCCACTGCATCAGGCAGGCCAGCACCATGCCCACGGCGGTGGTCAGCAGAACCGTCAGCAGTGAGAACACCACGGTCCAGACGAAGATCGCCAGGAACGGTTTCTGAATGCCATCGTCGGTCATCACCCGCAGGAAGTTTTTCCAGCCGATCGGCACGGTATAGCCCGGGCTGAGACGCTCGCCGCTCCACTGCTGCGCGGCGTCTTTTGCCTGATAAAACCCGCTGGCGTCGTTCGGCCAGTAAACCGTGCCGTTCTGCTGATTGGTCAGCTCACCCGCGCTGCCCAGCTTGTAGAGCGGCTGACTGGCGGAGAACTGGCGCAGTGAACTCATGCGCAGGCGGCTGCCGTCCGGCAGCATGGCGCTGATGCGCGCCAGTGCCTGGCGGTTCTGCGTCACCACGCGCAGCATGGCTCGCTCGCCCGGAGGGTTGCTGCTCTGCGCTTGCAGCGTCAGAGACTGGTCTTTCTGCTCATCGAACGAGAACGGCGCAGAGAGGAAACGCTGCTGATTGTCGTCGCTGAGCTGTAAAATCCACTGATTGCCCGCCGGCCACAGGCTGAAGCTGTAGTGCTCCCCGGCCTGATACTGACGGTCCAGTAGCACCGTCTGCGCCCGTTCAAAGGTCAGCTGGTTGGTGCTGCTGTAGTTGGTAAAGGCAATGGCAATGGTGGCCGCCAGCGGGAACAGGACGAACAGCGCCATGCCCGCCAGCCCCGGATACACATAGCGCCAGGCGCTGGCGCGGCGCTGGGCGAAAATCACCAGCCCGGTGCTGAGCACAATCAGCGTCAGGGCGGCAAACAGCGTTTCGCCCTGCGCATACATCAGCACCACCAGATAACCGGTGAAAATGGCAAACAGGCTGATAACAAGCCACTTCAGGGCGTTCTGTCCGGCTGGCTTCACCATACGAGATTCCTTATCCGGTGGGTTATTTGGTGATGCGCGTCTGCGCGTCTTTCAGCGCGGCATCCACCGTCTGACGGCCATTAATCGCATTCAGCACCGCCGTGCGCTCGGCATACCAGAAGGCGCTCATCTGCGGCACGTTCGGCATGATTTCACCCTTCTGCGAGTTGGCCATGGTGGCGGCGATTTTCGGATCCTGCGCCAGCTTTTCCTGCATCGACTTCAGCGCCACGGCACCCAGCGGCTTATCGGCGTTAACTTTCGCCAGCCCGTCATCGGTCAGCAGATAGTTTTCGATAAACTCTTTCGCCAGCTCTTTGTTCGGACTGGCGGCGTTGATGCCCGCGCTCAGCACGCCAACAAACGGTTTCGACGGCTGGCCTTTAAAGGTCGGCAGCAGGGTAACGCCGTAGTTGATTTTGGCGCTGTCAATATTGCCCCACGCCCACGGGCCGTTGATGGTCATCGCCGTTTCGCCCTTGTTAAAGGCGGCTTCGGCAATGGCAAAGTCGGTATCGGCATTCAGGTGTTTGTTTTTAATCAGATCGACGAGGAACTGTAAGCCCTCCTGCGAGCCTTTGTTCGCCACGCCAACATCTTTCAGGTCATAGCTGCCGTCAGGTTTTTTCTTGAAGGCGTAGCCACCGTCAGCGGCGGTGAGCGGCCAGGTGAAATAGGGTTCCTGCAGGTTAAACATGATGGCGCTTTTGCCTTTGGCGCGCAGCTGCTTGTCGAGCGCCGGGATCGCTTCCCAACTTTTTGGCGGCTCGGGCAGCAGGTCTTTGTTGTAGATCAGCGACAGCGCTTCGGCAGCAATCGGGTAGCCAATCAGCTTACCGTTAAAACGTACCGCGTCCCAGGTGAAGGGGTAGAGCTTGTCCTGGAAGGCTTTATCCGGCGACACCTCCGCCAGCAGGCCGGACTGCGCGTAGCCGCCAAAGCGGTCATGTGCCCAGAAGATAATGTCCGGGCCGTCCCCGGTGGCCGCCACCTGCGGATACTTCTCTTCCAGCTTGTCCGGGTGCTCTACCGAGACCTTAATGCCGGTATCCTGCTCAAACTTCTTCCCGACTTCCGCCAGACCGTTGTAGCCCTTGTCGCCGTTGATCCAGATAACCAGTTTGCCCTCTTCAATCTTTGCCAGCGCCGTCGCCGGGAGCAGCGCGCAGGTCAGGCTGCACAGCAGCAGGGTTTTCGTACTTAATCTGAACTTCGCCATATTTCGTTCCTCTAAGTGTGAGAAGCCGGGATGTGCCCGCAGTCTGCGGTTAATGCACGCAACTGGCTTCCTCCCTGCGTCTACTCCCCCCAATTGCGTTATGTGATCGCGCTTACATAAGCGTGAAATCTGCGTGTGCGCGCACAAAAAACACCCCCTGATTTTGCCCGTGACGTCACGAATTTCCGCCGCCGCCCCGGCTTGCCTTCATGCTGCCCGTTTCCTCATCCTCCTTTCTCCTCCCCCATAAAAAAGCGCCCGGTGGAGGAGTTGCCGCGCCGCCGCCTGCCGCACACTCCGGCCATCGAACAGCGTGGAAGGGAGAGGCAGATGGCCAGCGTGGTGCTGAATAATGTCACTAAAGCATGGGGTGACGTGGTGGTATCAGATGCGATTGACCTGACGATTGCCGAAGGGGAATTCGTGGTGTTTGTCGGTCCTTCGGGCTGCGGCAAGTCAACGCTGCTGCGGATGATTGCCGGGCTGGAGGAGATCACCTCCGGCGAGCTGCTGATTGGCGACCGCCGCATGAATGAAGTGCCGCCCGCCGGGCGCGGCGTCGGCATGGTGTTCCAGTCATACGCGCTCTATCCCCATCTGACCGTGGCGGAAAACATGTCCTTCGGCCTGAAGCTGGCCGGGGTGCCGAAAGCGCAAATCCAGCAGCGGGTGAACCAGGTCGCCGAAGTGCTGCAGCTGGCGCACCTGCTGGAACGCCAGCCGAAAGCGCTCTCCGGCGGCCAGCGTCAGCGCGTGGCAATCGGCCGCACGCTGGTGGCAGAGCCGCAGGTATTCCTGCTGGATGAACCTTTGTCAAACCTCGATGCCGCGCTGCGCGTGCAGATGCGCATTGAGATCTCCCGCCTGCATAAGCGCTTACAGCGCACCATGATTTACGTCACTCACGACCAGGTAGAAGCGATGACGCTGGCCGACAAAATCGTGGTGCTGGAGGGCGGTCGCATTGCCCAGATCGGTAAACCGCTCGAGCTGTACCACTATCCCGCCAACCGCTTCGTTGCCGGGTTTATCGGCTCGCCGAAGATGAACTTCCTGCCGGTCAAAGTGACCGCCACCGCCATTGATCAGGTGCAGGTTGAGCTGCCGAATCGCCAACAGATCTGGCTACCCGTCGCAAGTGACGGCGTGCAGCCCGGCAGCAATATGTCGCTTGGCATTCGCCCCGAGCACCTGCTGCCGAGCGAGGTCGCCGACGTCACGCTCGCCGGTGTGGTACAGGTGGTCGAACAGCTCGGCCACGAAACCCAGATCCATATCCAGATCCCCGCGCTGCGTCAGAACCTGGTTTACCGCCAGAACGACGTGGTGCTGGTAGAAGAAGGTGCCCATTACGCCATCGGCCTGCCGCCCCAGCGTTGCCATCTGTTTCGCGAAGATGGTCGTGCCTGTCGCCGGCTGCATCAGGAACCGGGTGTTGAAGCACTCCAGCAAAAGCAGTGATAACAGGAGTCAAACAGAATGATTAAGCTGAAATATCCTCTGGCAGTGGCCATTGCGATGGCCATCTCCGGCCAGGCAGCGGCGGTAGATTTTAAAGGCTATGCGCGTTCAGGCATCGGCTGGACCGGCAGCGGCGGCGAGCAGCAGTGCTTCCAGGCGACCGGGGCCAACAGCAAATACCGTCTGGGTAACGAATGTGAAACCTACGCCGAATTAAAACTCGGGCAGGAGCTGTGGAAAGAGGGCGATAAGAGCTTCTACTTCGACACCAACCTGGCCTATGCCGTGTCTCAGCGTTCAGATTTCGAAAGCGTCGATCCCGGCTTTCGTGAAGTGAACGTGCAGGGTAAAAACCTGATCGAGTGGCTGCCAGGTTCTACCCTGTGGGCGGGTAAACGCTTCTATCAGCGTCATGACGTCCATATGATCGACTTCTACTACTGGGACATCTCCGGGCCGGGTGCCGGTCTGGAAAACGTCGATCTCGGCTTCGGTAAACTGTCGATGGCAGTGACGCGTAACGGCGAAGCAGGCGGCTCTTACGGCTTTATCGATAACCAGCAGAACCAGGTGCCGACCATTAACGACACCTTCGACGTGCGGCTTGCCGAGCTGAATACTAACCCGGGCGGCGTGCTGGAGTTCGGCGTCGACTACGGTCGTGCTAACGTGCAGGACGGCTACTCGCTGGCCGACGGCGCCACCAAAGATGGCTGGATGCTGACCGCAGAACATACCCAGACTATCTACAACGGCTACAACAAGTTTGTCGTGCAGTACGCGACCGATGCGCTGACCTCCCAGCGTAACGGCCGTACCGAAGGTTCCAGCATTGATAACAACGGCAAAATGATGCGCTTAATCGACCATGGCGCGCTCGACTTCAATGACAAATGGGGCCTGATGTACGTGGCGATGTTCCAGGATGTGGACCGCGACAACCAGAACGGCACCACCTGGTACACCGCCGGCGTGCGCCCGATGTACAAATGGACGCCAATCATGAGCACCCTGCTGGAGCTCGGCTATGACAACGTCAAGTCGCAGGAAACCGGCGATCGCAACAGCCAGTATAAAGTGACCCTTGCCCAGCAGTGGCAGGCCGGTGACAGCATCTGGTCGCGCCCGGCAATCCGCCTGTTCGCAACTTACGCCAAGTGGGATGAGAAGTGGGGCTACGCCACGGCGGACGATACCGGCTTCACCTCCGGCACCGCCTACAACGATACCAGCGCCAAAACCTTCAGCCGCGGAAACGATGACGAAGTCACCTTCGGCGTGCAGATGGAAGCCTGGTGGTAACCCCTGCCTGACCGCATGTTTTACCCCGATGTTGCATTGCCTGGCGGCATCGGGGTTGTCCGTTTGAGGAACCTAAAATGAAAAAAAATCTGCTGTCTCTCTGCCTGATCGCCGCGTTTGGCCTCGGTGCAGCCCCGCTGTCGCAGGCGGAAACCTTCACTTCTCCGACTAACGTGGCGGTGGCACCGAGCATCCCGGCGGACGCGCTTCAGCGCCTCTCCTGGCTGCCGATGACGCCGCCTGTCTCGAACGATATCCAGCTGAACGCCTCGTCGCAGTCGCTCAACCAGGGCGAAATCACCGGCCCGGTTGCCGCCGTGACGCTGCCCGCCGATCGCGGCTCGCTGGAGATTACCCTCACCAGCGTGGTGAAAGACAAGCGCGTGTACGTGCCGAACGTGCTGGTGCTGGATGAGCAGAAACGCCCGGCGGCCTTCTATCCCGGTAGCTACTTCCCGTATGAAAAACCTGGCGTGGTGTCAATGGACAGGCTGGAGGGAACGCTGAAGCTCACCCCGGCGCTGGGCCAGAAGCAGATCTATCTGCTGATCTACACCACCCGTCAGGACCTGACCACCACCACCCAGCTGAAAAATCCAGCAAAAGCCTACGCGGAAGGGGTGGGTAATGCAGTGCCGTCAATCCCCGATCCGGTGGCGACTCACGTCAGCGATGGCCTGATCAAGCTAAAGGTTAAGGCGGAGCAGGGTAGCGGCAACATTATGATAGGCCAGGTGTTTAACCAGCCTGAACCGCAGCCGGTGGTGGTTGGCGGCAGCGCACCTGCCAGCGCTCCGGCTCCGGCGGCGTCAGCGCCTGCAGCCAAAGGCGAACCGATGCTCAGCGATACCGAAAGCTACTTCAACCAGGGCATCCGCCAGGCGGCGAAAGCGGGCGATATCGACAAAGCCCTGCGCCTGATGAATGAGGCTGAGCGTTTAGGCTCCACCTCAGCGCGCAAAACCTTTATCAGCAGTGTGAAAGGCAAGGGCTAAGCTCTGCCCCGCCATGGGCTGCAAGCCCATGGCGGGGGACGGCGTGAAACCCCGCACTGCTGTTGTGGCGGGATGACTGGTGCGCTGCGTTATCGGGCGCACTTTTTTTCACGCTTTTTCCTGACAAAATTCCTCACTTTTACCGCGCTTTAATAGGTTTGCCCCCGGGGTGTGCGATACACTCAGGCATCAAACGTTTTACGGAGAAGTGTTATGGCTGATAACGCGCTGTCGCTGTTGCGCGCGATCAACTGGCTACCGAACTCATCACCCCTGCTAACCGCCCCCCTGCTCGACTGGCTGATGGAAGTTGATTCCATGACCCGCCGCTTTGAGCGTCACTGCCAGTGCGTGACGGTTAATCTGCTGCGTGAAGGGTTTGTTGGCGCTGAGGAAGCGGGAGAGGATGCGGCGCTGCTGCCGGATGAGTCTCAATACTGGCTGCGGGAAATCGAGCTGTGTGGCGATGGCGTGCCGTGGCTGGTGGCGCGCACCCTGGTGCCGGAATCGACCCTCAACGGCCCGGAGCAAAAGCTCCAGCAGCTCGGCACTGTCCCGCTCGGGCGCTATCTGTTTGCCACCTCGACCCTGACGCGTGATTTTATTGACGTTGGCCACAGTGCGGAACTGTGGGGGCGGCGCTCGCGCCTGCGGCTGGCGGGCAAACCACTGCTGTTAACCGAACTGTTTTTACCGCCTTCACCGCTCTACGCCAGCCTGGAGGCCAAGTAGCATGGAGAGAACGTTGCCAATGAGTAAGCTGTCGGCATATAGCCGCCTGATGCGCATCGATAAACCGATTGGCTCGCTGCTGCTGTTGTGGCCAACGCTGTGGGCGTTGTGGCTGTCCGGCATGCAGATGCCGCCACTCAATGTGCTGCTGGTGTTCGTGCTGGGCGTATTCTTTATGCGCGCCGCGGGCTGCGTGGTGAATGACTTTGCCGACCGTAAAATCGACGGCCACGTTAAGCGCACGCGCGGGCGCCCGCTGCCGAGCGGCGCGGTCAGCAGTAAAGAGGCCAAAGTGTTGTTTGCCGTGCTGGTGCTTATCTCCTTTGCGCTGGTGCTGACCATGAACCGCCTGACTATCTGGCTGTCATTTGGTGGCCTGGCGCTGGCGTGGATGTACCCGTTTATGAAGCGCCATACCCATCTGCCGCAGGTGGTGCTCGGTGCGGCGTTTGGCTGGTCGATCCCGATGGGCTGGGCGGCAGTGAGCGGCAGCGTGCCGCTGAACTGCTGGCTGCTGTTCCTCGCCAATATCTGCTGGACCGTGGCCTACGACACGCAGTATGCGATGGTCGACCGCGATGACGACCTGAAGATCGGCGTGAAATCGACGGCAATCCTGTTTGGGCGCTTCGACAATTTGATTAACGGCGTGCTGCAGCTGGCGGCGCTGGGCCTGCTGGCGCTGGTTGGCATGCGTAGCGGGCTGGGCAGTGCCTTCTACTGGTCGATGCTGGTGGCGGCGGGGTTGTTTGTTTATCAACAGAAGCTGACCGCCCATCGCCAGCGCGAGCTGTGCTTCAAGGCGTTTCTCAATAATAACTGGGTAGGCTTCACGCTGTTCGTCGGCGTGGTGCTGGGCATCTGGCAGTAGCGGGTCGGGCATGCCCGACCCCTACACGGATCGGGTGCCCGTGAATCGTAGGGGCCGATCTTCTGTTTCGATCGGCCCGTAGTGATGCCCGCGCAATAAAAAAGGTCGACCGGAAAAAAGGTCGACCTCTACGCATATCGGGTGCCCGTAGATCCTGTTCTCAGTCGGGCGCGACCGCGCTCTCAATCGTCATCCGGACTTCCTGAGTGATCAGCTCGGCCAGCAGCTGATAAACCTGCTGCGTGCGCTCGACCTGGGCGTCGCCAGAATCACTGATATAGCCCTCATCACGCAGCGTCAGCACCAGTGAAGTAAACACCGCTTTATCAAAGAACTCCGGCGCGTTAATCCCGTGCAGCACCGACAGGCGCTGGGCCATGGTGCGGCTCTCTTTCTCCAGCGTACCGCGATTGATTGCCGGGTTAGCGCTGAGGATAGAGAAGGTAATCGCGTAACGCTGCAGGGTTTCACGGACGCCAGCCGCCAGCAGCTGCAGCGTGCGGAAACGACCCGGGCTCAGGCGCAGCGTGCTTTCATCGGCATTCAGCAGCCCCTGGCGCGCCATCTCCGCGATCAGCGCATCCAGCACCGCAGGCAGTTCTGCAATATCCCAGCGCAGGAACAGCTCGGCCTTCAGCATCGGATAAACCACGCTCACCTGGCGCAGCAGCCCGGCGCGGTCGATCTCGCGGTGCTGCATCAGAATCGCAGCAATCAGCGACGGCAGGACCAGCATGTGATGAATGTTGTTGCGGTAATAGGTCATCAGCACCGCCTGCTCGCGCGGCAGAATGACAATCTCACCGATGCTGTCCTGCTCCAGCTCGAACTTATTCATGCTCAGCGCATGTTCCAGCAGCGCTTCCGGCGTCATATCCGGCACGGTGGAGTCCGGCGAATAGGGCACGTTGCGCAGCAGTTGGGTATAGCAGTCGAGCTGTTCAGTCAGCTGTTCACGCGTCATCGAACGCTGGCGTGAGGCCAGCAGCGCGGTGACGCACAGGTTCATGGCATTAGCGGCACCGGCGTTGTTGATGCGCACCATCACTTTCTGGGCGATATCGTTGACGGCCGGGGTCAGCCACGCCGGGCGCTGGGCTTCAATAGGGTCGATCGCGTCACGCCACTCCGGCACCTGCTGGTTAAGGTAGGAGACCAGCGGCAGCGGCTCACCGAAGTTGACGTAGCCCTGACCGAGGTTGCGCAGCTTACGCAGCCCGCGCACCATCGACATAAAGCCCTCTTTCTCTTTCGTCGCACCGCGCAGCTCTTTGGCGTAAGTACCCACTTCCATCACGTGCTCGTAACCGATGTAGATGGGCACCAGGGTAATTGGGCGATTACCGCCGCGCAGCATCGCCTGAATGGTCATCGACAGCGTGCCGGTTTTCGGGTCGAGCAGGCGACCGGTACGTGAACGGCCCCCCTCAACGAAATACTCCACCGAATAGCCGCGGGTAAACAGCTCGCCGAGATATTCGCGGAACACCGTGGAGTAGAGCTTGTTGCCCTTGAAGGTGCGGCGAATAAAGAACGCACCCAGGCGGCGGAAGATCGGACCGGCTGGCCAGAAGTTCAGGTTGATACCGGCAGCGATATGCGGCGGCACCAGACCCTGGTGATACAGTACGTAAGAGAGCAGCAGGTAGTCCATATGGCTGCGATGGCAGGGGACGTAAACAATTTCATGCCCGTCCTGCGCCAGCTGGCGCACGCGCTCGCCGCCATTAACGTTGATGCCCTGATACAGCTTGCTCCAGGTCCAGCCCATGATGCGGTCGGTGAGGCGAATCGCCTCGTAGGAGAAGTCGGCAGCAATCTCTTCCATCAGCTCAACGGCGTTCTGCTGGGCTTTCTCATGGGAAATTTTCTTGCTGCGCGCTTCATCCTCCACCGCCTTGGCGATAGCTTTCGACTGCAGCAGCTTATTGAACAGGTCCTGACGCACCGGCAGGCGTGGCCCGACGGCAGCCAGACGCTGGCGGGCAAAGTGCATCCGCGCCACGCGGGCCAGCTTCTGGGCAATAATCTTGTCGGTGCCGTGCTCGGTGGCCATATGGCGTAAAGAGACCATCGGCGAGAAGCGCACAAAGCTGTCGCGGCCCAGCCACAGCACCGCAAAGAATTTCTGAATGCCGTTCAGCATCCGCAGATGCGGCTGTGCATCGCCCTGAACCTCGCGGCCCGGCGAGCGCCCGAACATCACCGATACCGGCACCATCTGCACATCCAGGTCCGGATGGCTGCGGTGCAGGTCGAGATATTCATGGAACAGCTTGACTGACTCAAGGTTCGGCACGAAATAGGGGAATACGCGTGGGCCATCATGGATAAACACATGACGTGGCAAAACGGCCCCGTCTATCTCCAGCGGTTCCAGCGGATCGGGGAGATCCTGCTTGCGGCACTGCTCTCGCAGTGCAAGGAGATCGGCCTTTGAATCATAAGGCAGTACATACATAATAGGGCGCGACGTATCCAGCCCGAGCTCGGCAACCGGCTCAGCGGGGATCGCCTTGCTTTTTACCAGGAATTTAACTGGTAGATTCAATAAGTTATAATATAAATTACGCCAACCTGACATAGACAACATGAAGCCTCTTGTTAGCAAAGCGCCGCAAGCATACCAGAAAGCGCCAACAGATTCTGTGGTGTTGCAAAATGTGCGCCACCCAGACATTGACGCTCAACATCGTAAAGGGTTCCCTGATTATGGCAAGTAACGTCACCGGATTGACTCGGATTATAAAAGCTGCGGGCTATTCCTGGAAAGGTTTACGCGCGGCATGGCAGCATGAAGCGGCATTTCGTCAGGAGGCTATCGCCGCTATTGTTGCCATTGTTGTTGCTCTGTGGCTCGACGTGGACGCCATCACTCGTGTTCTGCTGGTCGGCTCCGTGGTGCTGGTGATTATCGTTGAGGTGCTCAATAGCGCCGTTGAAGCGGTCGTCGACCGCATCGGCAGTGAAATTCACCCGCTGGCAGGCCGGGCGAAAGATATGGGTTCGGCAGCCGTATTGCTGACGATTTTGCTGGCTGTTTTTGTCTGGATTATGCTGTTAGTGCCGCATTTGCGATGAGTTTTCCAAAATTTGCAACAAACTGAATTTTGACCAACTTTAGGTTTTCATCGCGCAAATACCTGTATATACTCACAGTCGACTGTATAAACAACCAGGGGGCGGGATGAAAGCACTAACGGCAAGGCAGCAGCAGGTTTACGACCTGATTCGCGACCACATTAACCAGACCGGCATGCCGCCGACACGGGCAGAGATTGCTACGCAGCTCGGTTTCCGTTCCCCGAATGCCGCTGAAGAACACCTCAAAGCGTTGGCGCGTAAAGGCGTGATTGAGATTGTTTCAGGCGCTTCACGCGGTATCCGCCTGATGATGGAAGAAGAAGACGGTCTTCCGCTGATTGGTCGCGTCGCCGCAGGTGAACCGCTGCTGGCTGAGCAACATATCGAAGGCCACTACAAAGTGGACCCTGACCTGTTTAAACCGGGCGCCGATTTCCTGCTGCGCGTCAGCGGAATGTCGATGAGAGATATCGGCATTATGGATGGTGACCTGCTGGCGGTACATAAAACTGAAGATGTGCGTAACGGCCAGGTGGTGGTTGCCCGTATCGATGATGAAGTGACCGTTAAGCGCCTGAAGCGCCAGGGTAACACCGTGCATCTGCTGCCGGAAAACCCGGAATTCCAGCCTATCGTGGTTGACCTGCGTAACCAGACGCTGACCATCGAAGGTCTGGCCGTCGGCGTGATCCGCAACGGCAACTGGCTGTAGCAGTTACTCCCTCTAAGCGGGTCGGTCATGACCGACCCCGACTAAATCCAGATACCGACCCCTGTGAAATCCTGGTAACGCACCATGCGACTCCTCACTACAGCTGATAAACACCTCTGGCGGCTGGCGCTGCCGATGATCCTCTCCAATATCACCGTGCCGCTGCTAGGCCTGGTGGATACCGCCGTGATTGGCCATCTCGATAGCCCGGTTTACCTGGGCGGCGTTGCGGTCGGTACTACCGTTACCAGCTTCCTGTTTATGCTGCTGCTGTTCCTGCGTATGAGCACCACCGGGCTGACCGCGCAGGCATTTGGCGCGCAGGACAAACCTGCGCTGGCGCGCGCGCTAATGCAGCCGCTGCTGCTGGCACTGCTCGCCGGGCTGCTGTTCATCATCCTGAAAACGCCGCTCACTCAGCTGGCGCTCAGTCTGACCGGCGGCAGCGAGGCGGTGCTGCACCAGGCGGCGCTGTTTATGCAGATCCGCTGGCTCAGCGCCCCGGCAACGCTGGCTAACCTGGTGCTGCTCGGCTGGCTGCTGGGCGTGCAGTATGCGCGTGCGCCGGTGATCCTGCTGGTGGTCGGTAACCTGGTGAATATTCTGCTCGACCTGTGGTTCGTTATCGGCCTGGGGTGGGGCGTGCAGGGCGCGGCGGCGGCCACCGCTATTGCGGAGTACGTCAGCTTTATTGTCGGGCTGCTGCTGGTGTGGCGGGTGATGGTACTGCGCGGCCTGTCGCTGCGCCTATTACTCAATGCCTGGCGCGGAAACCTGGGGCGCCTGCTGCGACTTAATCGCGACATCATGCTGCGCTCGCTGCTGCTGCAAATCTGCTTCGCCTCGCTGACCCTCTTAGGGGCGCGGCTCGGCAGCGATGTGGTGGCGGTCAATGCAGTGCTGCTGATGTTCCTGACTTTTACCGCCTATGCCCTCGACGGCTTTGCCTATGCGGTGGAAGCCTGCGCCGGCGAAGCCTACGGCGCCAGCAACAGCCAGCGCCTGCTCAGCGTCTGGCACGCTGCCTGCCGCCAGTCGGTGGTGGTAGCCATCGCCTTCTCGTTACTCTATGCGCTGTGTGGCGAGCAGATAGTCGCGTTGCTGACCTCGCTACAGCCGCTGCAGCAGCTGGCCCATCGCTATCTTTGGTGGCAGGTTGTGATGCCGTTGGCGGGAGTGGGATGCTATCTGCTGGACGGGATGTTTATTGGCGCCACGCGCGCCAGCGAGATGCGTAACGGCATGGCGATAGCCGCGGTCGGTTTTGCCTTAACCCTGTGCAGCGTTCCCTGGTTGGGTAATCATGGGCTGTGGCTGGCAATGACCGTGTTCCTGCTGCTGCGCGGCCTGACGCTGTGGATTATCTGGCGCAGGCACTGGCGCAACGGCACCTGGTTTGCTCACTGAAACATTTGTTTACGTCTTCCGCCGCTGCGCTACCTCTATGATGTATTAGGGTTTTTCTCTGCTTTATGGCTTTTTTGTCAGGGGTTGTCGCAACGAGAACCCATTTCTCTACTACAATTATCTCTACGTTAAGCACTTGACCAGATATTTGACTGGTATCTAAGTGGAATTCTTAACCATAAAAGCTGTTTTAACCCAAGGTAGAGGAAACACATCATGAATAAAGACGAAGCCGGCGGTAACTGGAAACAGTTTAAAGGTAAAGTGAAAGAGCAATGGGGCAAGCTGACGGATGACGACCTGACCGTGGTTGAAGGTAAACGCGATCAGTTGGTCGGCAAAATCCAGGAGCGCTACGGCTATCAGAAAGATCAGGCCGAAAAAGAGCTTAAAGACTGGGAAACCCGTAACGATCATCGCTGGTAAGCGACGAACGACAGTAAGTATTAGCTCCTACCCAGGCACATGGAATGTGCCATCCCCCAATAATTCCCGCAAAAAATTTATCAACGCCCGCGCTTTTTACTCTGCACGCTATGATCGTGCTGGCACGCATCCTGATGGGTGCAGGCTTCAATCTCACCACACTCCTGACAAAATCCGTGCGCTTCAATCACACTATGCCCAAGGGTAAAACCTGACTTCAGGGCCAAAGATTTCAAGATATCTTCCACGCCATCCGCATGCTGTTCGCGAACGAGACCGCAGCGATCGCAAATCAACATCGCTGAGGTGTGCGAGGGCTCTTCAAAATGGTGGCAGACCACGTAGCTATTGGTTGACTCGACGCGGTGGATAAAACCCTGCTCCAGCAGGAAGTCCAGCGCCCGATAAATGGTCGGGGGTTTTGCCTGGGGTTCAGAGACGCGCAGCAGGTCCAGCAGGTCATAGGCGCTGATAGCCCCATTCTGTTCGCTCATCAGGCGCAGCACTTCAAGGCGCTGTGGCGTAAGACGCACGCTACGCTGCTGGCAAATCACTTCAGCCTGCGTCAGGATTTTTTCTGCACTGGTAATATTCATGGATCCCCCTCAGGCAAGATAGGATGTTATTTTATCACGTCTGCCACAAAACGCCGAGTTTGCCATTTTAACCTGCCGACCCTGCATTAATGACTGGTATTGCCGATAAGCTAAGCTGATAAAGAACGTTTAATCAGTGGCGGCTTAACGATCAGGTCCAGATTTTTTTTGATTAACACAACTAATCTGATTTGCAGCGCTTAGCGTTTATGTCTACCTTTTTTATAGGGCCGGATGCGTTTTTACCGCGAAGTCACAGTGTAAAAATGCTCAACTGTTAGCGTGTTAACAGATTAATAAAATGGCAATGACCTGAAAAGCCCACTCATTTTCTCTCAATTCACAGCAATGAAATGCTGCCTGTATGTTCATCATTCAGGTATGACGGTTGTGCGCGCGTTTTCGCATTCGCTTTTACATTTTCTATGGTGGATTCTGGGTAAATGGCTAATACATTCAAAAAGTTGATCGGGGTTTCCCGGCCTGTGGTGTTACCCGCTCTGTTTCTGGCGCCTTTCAGCGTGATGGCCGCCGGCAACTATTTCGACGCCCGCAACGATGCGATGGGCGGCACCGGCGTGGCCTCTTCAACCTACGGATCTGCGGTGCTGGCTAACCCAGCCCTGATGACCAAAGCGCAGCCGGAGGATAAGGTCAGTATCATCCTGCCTGCGGCCGGTGCGCAGATCAGTGATAACGATAAACTGATCGACAAAGTTGACGATCTGACCAACTCCGTCGACGGTTATCGTGACCTGCTGAATAACTTCGTCTTCCCCACCGATATTCCGCGTATCCAGGCCGCGGCGGGCGATTTAGCTAACCGGCTGGAGGATATTCGCGGTGAGAAAGCCTGGGGGCAGGCCGGTGCGGCATTTGCCGTGACGGTGCCGAATGATGTGCTGACCTTTGCCCTGGTGACCAAAGCCTACGGAACAGCCTCAGTCAGTAGTGAAATCAGCCAGAGCGATATCGACAACCTGAACGCGGTCGCCGGGGGAGGCTTGCCATCATCGCTGGATCTCACTTCCGTCGGGCTGGGCCGCGGGGCCATCGTCTATGATTTCGGCGTGGCAATGGCGCATGAATTTGATATCGGTGGCCACCCGGTGTCGTTTGGCGTGACGCCGAAACTGCAGAAAACCACGCTGTATAACTACAGCGCCTCGGTGTACACCTACGACAAGTCAGACTTTACCGACGGTCGTTACAAGAACAACAATACCGGCTTTAACGTTGACGCCGGTGTCGCCACCGATCTCGGTGACAACTGGACGTTCGGCCTGAGCGGGCAGAACCTGATTTCGCGTGATATCGACACCAAAGAAGTGAACGGTTACATCGATACCTACCAGATCCGCCCGCTGGTCACTTCCGGCGTGTCGTTCCACACCGAGCGTCTGACCACCGCGCTGGATGTTGACCTGACGCCAACCAAACGCTTTAAGTCAATGCAGGACAGCCAGTACGCTTCGGTCGGTGCAGAATATCGTCTGCTGAGCTGGCTGCAGCTGCGCGCCGGCTACCGCGCCGATATGAAATCGAACGATACCAACGTGTTCACCGGTGGTTTCGGTATTTCACCGTACAACAAGGTGCATCTGGATCTCGCCGGAATGGCGGGTAAGGACAACACCTGGGGCGCAGTGGCGCAGCTGAACTTCACCTTCTGACCCTCTGCGGGCGAGGCTTGCCTCGCCCCTGCGTGATCCCCGTTTTGCGTAGCCAAAACAGTGCCCTGAACTGCACGGATGATGTAAATATCGCCAGGCGTTGCACGTTCAGGAACACGTGGTATACTGTTCCACATTAAGGAACACGGACGCCACAATGATTACAAGCTTCAAACACAAAGGATTGAAAAATTTTTTCATGAAAGCCGATCGTAGCGGGATTGAACAAAAATTGGTGTCCCGCATCAAGACACGGCTTACCGTAATCGACGCGGCTGAAACCATCGATGCTATCAATCTCCCTGGGTATGACCTGCATCAGCTCAAGGGCGATCGTGCCGACATCTGGTCAATCAGTGTCTCCGGGAACTGGCGCATCACGTTCAGGTTTATCGACGGAGATGCAGAAATTCTCAATTTGGAGGATTATCACTAATGAGAATGGCAACCCCCGCCTATCCGGGCGAAATCATCGCAGAGATTTTGGAAGACAATAACGTTAGTCTTCGACAGTTTGCTAAAGCCATGGACATTGCGCCGTCTACAGCAAGCCGTTTGCTGGCAGGGCAAACTTCGGTAACGTCTGAAATGGCGCTGAAATTGGCGGCTGTGGTTGGTAGCACCCCGGAAACCTGGCTGAAGATTCAGACGAACTTCAGCCTGAATGAAGCCAGGAAAAAGACTGATACCAGCCATTTGCACAAGCTGGCATTTGCTTGAGCCGGATTTAGGCACAAAAAAAGGGGTATCCTTTCGGCTACCCCTCTCTGTTACTGCATCTTTTGCCATTCGTCTTTAGCTTCCTTCCTTCGCTTATCAATAAACTCCGCCGGGTCCGAAACATCCACTGTGCGCGGTGATTTCTGATAGCTGCGATCCGGAAAGTCGCGAGGAGCAATTCGCCACCGCGCAGGGTTGATACCAGGGGACGACCGGAAAAAAAGGTCGTCCCCTACAGGATCACTCCCCACCGTGCTATCATTGCGCACAATATCGTCACCCCTTCTGATACAGAGTTAGCGCTTTTCATGACCGAGAAATTACCTGCACACCGCTTTTCCATTGCCCCGATGCTCGACTGGACCGATCGTCACTGCCGTTACTTCCATCGCCAGTTGACGCGGCAGACGCTGCTGTACACCGAAATGGTGACCACCGGCGCGATCATCCACGGTAAAGGCGACTATCTGGCATTCAGCCCGGAAGAGCAGCCGGTTGCACTGCAGCTGGGCGGCAGCGATCCCGCTGCGCTGGCGCAGTGTGCCGTGCTGGCGGAACAGCGCGGCTACAATGAGGTGAACCTCAACGTGGGCTGCCCATCAGACCGCGTGCAGAACGGCCGCTTTGGTGCCTGCCTGATGGGTGAAGCCCAGCTGGTGGCGGATGGCATTAAAGCGATGCGCGACAAGGTCTCGATCCCGGTCACGGTGAAAACCCGCATCGGCATTGATGACCAGGACAGCTATGAATTTCTCTGTGATTTTATCCGCACGGTGTCAGAGCAGGGCGGCTGCGACTCCTTTATCATCCATGCGCGTAAAGCCTGGCTTTCCGGCCTGAGCCCGAAAGAGAACCGTGAAATCCCACCGCTCGACTACCCGCGCGTTTATCAGCTGAAGCGCGATTTCCCGCACCTGACGCTGGCGATTAACGGCGGCGTGAAGACGCTGGAAGAAGCGCAAACTCACCTGCAGCATCTGGACGGCGTAATGATGGGGCGCGAAGCCTATCAGAACCCTGGCCTGCTGGCGCAGGTGGACCAGCAGATTTTCGGCAGCAGTCAGCCGGTGGTGGACCCGGTTGCCGTGGTGCGTTCAATGTACCCCTACATTGAACGTGAACTGGCGAACGGCACCTACCTCGGCCATGTTACCCGTCATATGTTGGGCCTGTTCCAGGGGATCCCGGGTGCGCGCCAGTGGCGGCGTTACCTCAGCGAAAACGCGCACAAAGCGGGCGCGGGCGTTGACGTGGTCGAGAAGGCGCTCTCGCTGGTTGCCGATAAGATCCCTGCCGCAGTTTAAGTTCGTCAAAACTTCACCAGATTGTGATGAATTTCATCAGGGGAAATCCTCCCCTGGTGAATATCTCTCATGAATATCAATCAGTTAACTTCTTCTCCATTCTGGCACGCTTCTTGTAATAGCTCTCCTGGAGTCCAATATCTGGAGCGAGTGATTATGTTAGAGATCCTGTTTGTCATCGGTTTTTTTCTGATGCTGCTGCTGACCGGTATTTCCCTGCTGGGAATTATCGCGGCGCTGCTGGTTGCCACCGTGGTGATGTTCGTGGGTGGGCTGTTTGCTATTGTTATTAAATTGTTGCCGTGGCTGGTGGTGGCGGTGGTTGCCGTGTGGCTGTATCGCGCGTTGCGCAAGCCGTCAGCGGATGATAAGCCCTGGCTATCTCGCTGATATCAATCAGGAGTCTGCTGCTTCCGTGAATGTAATGCGGGCTGGATCACATCATGACAAATTGCTTAGCTGAATATCGCAATTAAACATATTTTTTACTTATGAATTCTGTCAGGATGGTTTAACTGAATCATCACGTATTCATCGCCGCTGACCCTACACCAGCGCGAACTATAAAAAAGAAAGAAACAAAAAGGGGCTTCCGCAAGGGAGCCCCATTTTTTTGCCTGAATGATGCAGTGGGTCAGGCATGCCTGACCCTGGAACATCTAGGGAATCAACAAGCTCGACCCCTGGGTGCCGCGGCTCTCGAGCGTCTGATGCGCCTTTTGCGCATCCGCCAGCGCAAATTTCTGTGCCTGTGGCACATCTACCCTGATCGCGTTGCTGGCAATCAGCGAGAACAGCTCATTGCTGGCCTGCGTCAGCGCCTCACGCGTGGTGATATAGCCGTTGAGCGACGGGCGGGTAACGTACAGCGAGCCTTTCTGATTCAGGATCGCCAGATTCACCCCGGTGACCGGGCCGGAAGAGTTGCCAAAGCTAACCATCAGCCCACGGCGTTGCAGGCAGTCGAGCGAGGCTTCCCAGGTATCTTTCCCCACCGAGTCATACACCACGCGCAGCTTTTTACCGTGCGTCAGCTCGCTGACCCGCCCGGCAATATTCTCTTCGCGATAATTAATGGTGGCCCATGCCCCGGCATCTTTTGCCATCTGCGCCTTCTCCGCTGAGCCGACCGTACCAATCAAATGCGCACCCAGCGCTTTCGCCCACTGGCAGGCAATCAGCCCAACGCCCCCGGCCGCCGCGTGGAACAGGAATACCTCATCCGGCTGCACCACATAGGTCTGGCGCAGCAGGTAATGCACGGTCAGCCCTTTGAGGAAGGAGGCAGCAGCCTGCTCAAAGGAGATGGCATCCGGCAGCAGCGCCAGCTTATCTACCGGCACGTTATGCACTTCACTGTAGGCACCGAGGGAGGATTGCGCGTATACCACGCGGTCACCCGGCTTCAGTTCGCTGACGCCGGGGCCAACACGCGTCACCACGCCTGCCGCTTCGGTGCCTAAACCGGATGGCAGCGGGGCAGGATAAAGCCCGCTGCGCACGTAGGTATCGATATAGTTGATACCTATCGCTTTATTCTCAACCTGCACCTCTCCCGCAGCCGGATCGGCCGGGTCGAAGTCCACCAGTTGCATCACTTCGGGTGCGCCGTGCTGGCTGATTTGTATACGTTTTGCCATGATCACTCCTGTGGATTGCGCCGCGAATGGGGGAGGACGCAGGCTATGCAAACGAGTATACTTGCGCGTCCCCCCACAAGATTTTTGGTATTACATCACTATGGCAGGAAATAAACCCACCAACAAATCCTTCGAAAACCGTGAGCCGCGTGACCGTCAGATGGAAGGTCTGAAGCTGCCGCCGCACTCGCTGGAAGCAGAACAGTCGGTGTTGGGCGGTTTAATGCTGGATAACGAACGCTGGGATAATGTCTCCGAGCGCGTGGTGGCGAAGGACTTCTTCAGCCGACCGCACCGCATGATTTTCGCGGAAATGCAGCACCTGCTGGAACAGGGCAAGCCGATCGATCTGATCACGCTGTCCGAGTCGATGGAAACCAAGGGCGAGCTGAGCATGGTGGGTGGCTTTGCTTATCTGGCCGAGCTGTCGAAAAACACGCCAAGTGCGGCGAACATTGGCGCTTATGCCGATATCGTGCGTGAACGCGCGGTAGTACGTGAGATGATTGCGGTGGCGAATGAGATCGCCGACGCGGGTTACGATCCGCAGGGCCGTACCAGCGAGGATCTGCTCGATCTCGCTGAATCCCGCGTATTCCAGATCGCCGAAAGCCGCGCCAATAAAGATGACGGCCCGAAAAGCGTCGATCAGATCCTCGAAGCCACCATTGCGCGTATTGAATCGCTCTATCAGACGCCGCACGACGGGGTAACCGGCGTCGATACCGGCTATCACGACCTGAACAAGAAGACCGCGGGTCTGCAGCGCTCGGATCTGATTATCGTGGCGGCTCGTCCGGCAATGGGTAAAACCACCTTCGCCATGAACCTGTGTGAAAACGCCGCGATGCTGCAGGATAAACCGGTGCTGATCTTCAGCCTCGAGATGCCCGGCGAGCAGATCATGATGCGTATGCTGGCGTCGCTGTCACGCGTGGACCAGACGCGCATTCGTACCGGCCAGCTGGATGATGAGGACTGGGCGCGTATCTCCAGCACCATGGGCATCCTGCTGGAGAAGAAGAACATGTTTATCGATGACTCTTCCGGCCTGACGCCAACCGAAGTCCGCTCGCGTGCGCGCCGTATCTTCCGCGAGCACGGCGGTCTGAGCATGATCATGATCGACTACCTGCAGCTGATGCGCGTGCCGTCACTGTCCGATAACCGTACGCTGGAGATCGCCGAGATCTCACGCTCGCTTAAGGCGCTGGCGAAAGAGCTGCAGGTGCCGGTGGTGGCGCTGTCGCAGCTTAACCGCTCCCTGGAGCAGCGTGCCGATAAGCGCCCGGTCAACTCCGACCTGCGTGAATCCGGCTCCATCGAGCAGGATGCCGACCTGATCATGTTTATCTACCGTGATGAGGTGTATCACGAAAACAGCGATCTGAAAGGGGTGGCGGAGATCATTCTGGGTAAGCAGCGTAACGGCCCCATCGGCACCGTGCGCCTGACCTTTAACGGCCAGTGGTCACGCTTCGATAACTACGCGGGCCCACAGTACGACGACGAATAATCACATCATTAACGGGCCGATCGAAAAAGAGGATCGGCCCCTACGGTTCACCCCAGCCTCGTTAGCCTCTCCGGATCATCACAAAATAGTGTTGGACAACACTGCAAAAAATGCGGTTATCTGTCGGTAAGCAGTACCCAGCAACCGGCATGGACGAACGATGACCCAGATTGATGATTTCGACCTTAAGATACTGACTTTACTGGAAGCAAACGGCCGCCTGACCAATCAGGAACTGAGCGATATCGTCGGGCTTTCCGCCTCACAGTGTTCCCGCCGCCGCATTAACCTTGAGCAGGCGGGATTGATCCTCGGCTACCACGCCAGGCTGTCGCCGGATGCGGTGGGTTTAGGCATGATCGGCCTGATTGAGGTGCGTCTGATCAACCATACCGCGGAATACGTTGAAAGTTTTCACCGCATGGTGGCGGAGCAGGCGGGCATTGTTGATGCCTATAAAACCACCGGAGATGCCGATTACCTGTTGAAAGTCGCGGTTGCCGATCTCGCCGGGCTGAGTGCTTTAATCAGCCAGCTGGTCGCCGGGCATCAGAGCGTGGCGCATGTGAAAACCTCAGTGGTCCTCAACCGTTTGAAGGAGAATGGTTTGATGTCGGTAAGCGAGACTCTGCTGCGCTAGAATGGTGCGTGTTACGCACCGCAATTGTGCATAAAACTCTGGGTGCATGCGGTATCCGTGCGGTAAAACAGCTTTCAGTGCGTGAAATGATGCTGTATTAATCATTTCATGCACAAAATCGAGCAATAAAGCGCCTTGTATTCAATGGGTTAATTCGCTGGCACCATCCGGTGGTTTGAACCTCCACCGGATTGGTGCGATTTTTGCTAGGTTATTGCTAAAATTTGGCGGTCCCTCTGCCATATCCCTAGTCATAATCACCAGAGAATCAATCTGATGGACAACGTGGTACACCCTGTCAAAATCCCCCATACCCTGCTGGAAGATGTGCTGGCTATCGTGCTCGGCACTCTGATGGTCTCCTTTGGCGTTACCCTGTTAAAACAGGCCGGGGCGTTAACCGGCAGCACTGCAGGCATTGCCTTTCTCATCAGTTACCTGAGCAAAACCTCTTTTGGCCTCGCTTTCTTTCTGATTAACATCCCGTTCTACTGGCTGGCGGTCAGGCGCATGGGCTGGGCATTCACTGTAAAAACCTTCTCTGCCGTGGCGCTGGTTTCGCTCTTCAGCCACCTGCACCCGTTATTTATCCATTTTTCCGCGCTGGATCCCTTTTATGCGACACTGTTCGGTAACGTGGTGATGGGAATTGGGTTTATAGTGTTATTTCGCCATAAGGCCAGCCTTGGCGGCATCAATATTCTGGCGCTGTGGCTGCAGGACCGTTACGGTATCCGTGCCGGAAAATTGCAGATGGTGGTCGATACCTGCGTGGTGCTGGCCTCGCTGTTTGTGGTCTCACGCGAGATGCTGGCAGCCTCAATTGCCGGAGCCGTGGTGCTCAACCTGATTATCGCCATGAACCATCGCCCTGGCCGCTATTTCGTATGAGTCGCTGAATTTATTGATTATTTAATGGAGATTTGCACCGTGTTTCAAAACGTTGATGCCTACGCTGGCGACCCGATCCTCTCCCTGATGGAAACCTTCAAGCAGGATGCCCGCCCGCACAAGGTCAACCTGAGCATTGGTCTGTACTACAACGAGCAGGGTGTGATCCCACAGATGCAGGCTGTTGCCGCCGCTGAAGAGCAGCTGCACGCCCAGCCGCAGGCCGCCTCGCTCTATCTGCCGATGGAAGGGCTGCCGCCTTACCGCAGCGCCATCGCACCTTTGCTGTTCGGCGCCGAGCACCCGGTACTGAAAGCGGGCCGCATCGCCACTATTCAGACGCTGGGCGGTTCCGGTGCGCTGAAAGTCGGTGCCGACTTCCTGAAGTTCTACTTCCCGAATTCGCAGGTGTGGGTCAGCGATCCGACGTGGGAAAACCATATCGCCATCTTCAACGGTGCCGGTTTCACCGTCAATACCTACCCGTGGTACGACACGGCAACCAACGGCCTGAAGTTTGATGCGCTGCTGGAAAAACTCAGTACGCTGCCGGCGCAAAGCATCGTGCTGCTGCATCCGTGCTGTCACAACCCAACCGGTGCTGACCTGACTAATGCGCAGTGGGATGAAGTGACCAGGGTGCTGAAAGATCGCGAGCTGATCCCGTTCCTCGACATCGCCTATCAGGGCTTTGGCGGCGGCATGGAGGAAGATGCCTACGCTATTCGCAGCATCGCCGCAGCGGGCCTGCCAGCGCTGGTCAGTAACTCATTCTCAAAAATCTTCTCGCTGTACGGCGAGCGCGTTGGCGGTCTGTCAATCGTCTGCGATGACGCCGAAGAAGCCGCCCGCGTACTGGGCCAGCTGAAGGCCACCGTGCGCCGCAACTACTCCAGCCCGCCAAACTTCGGGGCGCAGGTGGTTTCCTGCGTGCTGAATAACCCTGAGCTGAAGGCCAGCTGGCTGGCCGAAGTGGAAGCGATGCGCCTGCGTATTATTGAGATGCGCCAGGTGCTGGTGGACGCGCTGACTCAGGCGGTGCCGGGCAAGAACTTCGACTTCCTGCTCAAGCAGCGCGGTATGTTCAGCTACACCGGCCTGAGCGCTGCACAGGTTGATCGTCTGCGTAACGAGTTTGGTGTCTATCTGATCGCCAGCGGCCGCGTCTGCATGGCCGGTCTCAACCGCAACAACGTGCATCAGGTAGCGGAAGCCTTCGCCGCCGTGATGTAATTTCTGCTGGCCGGGGCTGCCCGGCCACAGTTTTTCCCTTTTCAGGTTTACCTTTTCGCCACTTGCTGCACACTTAACGGAACCGATAAGTTAAGGAGCCGTATCATGTGGTATCAGCAAACCCTTACCCTGAACGAAAAACCACGCGGATTTCATCTGGTTACTGACGAAATCCTCGCAGAACTGCGCCGCTTAGCGGATGTTCAGACCGGGCTGTTGCACCTGCTATTGCAGCACACTTCCGCCTCACTGACGCTGAATGAGAACTGCGACCCAACGGTCCGTGCCGATATGGAGCAGCATTTCCTGCGCACGGTACCGGAAGATGCGCCGTATCAGCACGATTACGAAGGGGCCGACGATATGCCCGCCCACATCAAGTCCTCACTGCTGGGCACCTCGCTGATGCTGCCGGTCAGCCGCGGGCGCCTGCTGCTGGGTACCTGGCAGGGGATTTATCTTGGTGAACACCGTATTCACGGCGGGCAGCGGCGCATTGTCGCCACTTTACAGGGGGATGATTAATTATGACGGTTTCCGATTTGCTCACCTACTGCATGAACAAACCCGGCGCGCAGCAGAGCGTGCACAGCGACTGGAAAGCCACGCAGATTAAGGTCGATGATGTGATGTTTGCCATGGTGCACGAGATTGATGGCCACCCGGCGGTGGCACTGAAGTGCAGCCCGGCGCTGGCGGAGTTGATCCGCGAGCAGCACAGCGATGTGCATCCCAGCGCGCACCTCAATCCGTCGCACTGGAACACCGTACTGCTCGACGGTTCGCTTAAAGATTCACAGATCTATTATCTGGTCGATGCATCGCTGCAGCAGATCCAGAAACAGGGCTGACCTCGACGAAACCCGTAGGGGTCGGGCATGCCCGACCCGCTTTATTATGAGGCGCGCAGTGAATCGATATCGATCACGAAACGGTACTTCACGTCGCTTTTCAGCATACGCTCGTAGGCCTCATTGATCTGATCGATCTTAATCATCTCGATATCGGAAGTGATGTTGTGCTTACCACAGAAATCCAGCATCTCCTGCGTCTCTTTGATCCCACCGATCAGCGATCCTGCCACGCTGCGGCGTTTGAAGATCATATTAACCACCTGCGTTGACGGATGGTCATGCTCCGGCACGCCAACCAGCGTCATGGTGCCATCGCGGCGCAGCAGGTTGATAAACGGGTTGAGATCGTGCTGAGCAGCAACGGTGTTAAGAATGAAGTCGAAGCTGTTGGTGTGCTGCGCCATCTGATCGGCATCTTTCGAGATCACCACTTCATCGGCGCCCAGGCGCTTACCGTCTTCTACTTTAGAAGGCGAAGTAGTGAAGAGCACCACGTGTGCACCCATCGCATGAGCAATTTTCACGCCCATATGACCCAGTCCGCCAAGGCCAACGATACCGACTTTTTTGCCCGGGCCAACGCCCCAGTGATGCAGTGGGGAGAAGGTGGTGATACCCGCGCACAGCAGCGGAGCAGCACCGGCCGGATCAAGATTTTCCGGCACGCGCAGCACGAAGTCTTCGTGTACGACCACTTGAGTCGAGTAACCGCCGTAGGTGATATCGCCGCTGGTGCGGTCTTTACCGTTGTAGGTGCCGACGAAACCCTCTTCGCAGTACTGCTCAAGATCCTCTTTACAGCTGTCGCAGGTGCGGCAGGAGTCGACCATACAGCCTACGCCGACCAGATCGCCAACTTTGTATTTATGGCCGTGCGCGCCGACTGCCGTCACGCGGCCAACAATCTCGTGGCCTGGCACTACCGGAAAGATCGTGTTGCGCCATTCATTGCGCGCCTGGTGCAGGTCAGAGTGGCACACGCCGCAGTACTGCACTTCAATCTGCACATCATGTTCACGCAGTTCGCGCGGTTTAAACTCAAACGGAGCCAGCGGAGATTTTGCGTCCTGAGCGGCATAAGCATGCGTAATATTCATTGGTCTCTCCAGTTGTGGATGATGTGGCGCATTGGCCGTAATGGCGGGAGCAGGCAGCAGGAAAAGCGGGCCTTCTCCGCAAAAAGATGAAGGTTAAGCATAGTCACTCAACGGCGTAACGGGTATATCCAAAACTCTCTAAGTCTTGCCTGATCCTGCAAGATTTTGTGGTAATTGTAAGAAAAGTGCAGCAAATAGCGGGGAAAACCAGGGCTGACAGTAGCGGGGCAGGCATGCCCGACCCGTACGGGATTGCGGCGGGTATAAGCCAGGGGCGAGGCATGCCTCGCCCGTCGGTTATTAACCCTGTAACAGCGGTTTCAGGAAGCGCGCGGTGTGCGAACGCTCGCACTGCGCCACGGTTTCCGGCGTGCCGGAGACGAGGATTTCACCGCCGCCGCTGCCGCCTTCCGGGCCGAGATCGACAATCCAGTCGGCGGTTTTGATCACATCAAGGTTGTGCTCAATCACCACGATGGTATTGCCCTGGTCGCGCAGCTGGTGCAGGACTTCCAGCAACTGCTGGATATCGGCGAAGTGCAGACCGGTGGTCGGCTCATCAAGGATATACAGCGTCTGCCCGGTGCCGCGCTTCGACAGCTCACGCGCCAGCTTCACGCGCTGCGCTTCACCGCCGGACAGCGTGGTAGCCGACTGACCGAGGCGGATATACGACAGGCCAACGTCCATCAGCGTTTGCAGCTTACGCGCCAGCGCCGGTACCGCATCGAAGAACTCACGCGCTTCTTCAATGGTCATCTCCAGCACTTCATGAATGCTCTTGCCCTTGTACTTTACTTCCAGCGTCTCGCGGTTATAGCGTTTGCCTTTACACTGGTCGCACGGCACGTAGATATCCGGCAGGAAGTGCATCTCAACCTTGATCACGCCGTCGCCCTGGCAGGCTTCGCAGCGCCCGCCGCGCACGTTAAAGCTGAAACGCCCCGGCGTGTAGCCACGGGTACGTGATTCCGGCACCCCGGCAAACAGCTCGCGCACCGGGGTAAAGATACCGGTATAGGTTGCCGGGTTGGAGCGCGGCGTGCGGCCAATCGGGCTTTGATCGATATCGATAACTTTGTCGAAGTGCTCCATGCCGCTGATGCTGCGGTAAGGCGCGGCTTCGGCAATGGTGGCGCCGTTCAGCTGGCGCTGGGCCAGCGGGAACAGGGTATCGTTGATCAGCGTCGATTTACCGGAGCCGGACACGCCGGTAACGCAGGTAAACAGGCCAACCGGCAGCGTCAGGGTGACATCCTTCAGGTTGTTGCCGCTGGCTCCGGTCAGCTTCAGCACTTTCGCCGGGTCGCCCTTCACCCGCTCCTCAGGAATGGCGATGCCGCGCTTGCCGCTGAGGAACTGCCCGGTCAGCGACGCTTCTACAGCCATAATGTCGTCAACGGTGCCTTCGGCGACAATCTGCCCGCCGTGCACGCCCGCGCCGGGCCCGATATCGATCACATGGTCAGCAGCGCGAATCGCATCTTCATCATGCTCCACCACAATCACCGTATTGCCGAGATTGCGCAGGTGGACCAGCGTTTCCAGCAGGCGTTCATTGTCGCGCTGATGCAGACCGATAGACGGCTCATCCAGTACGTACATCACGCCGACCAGTCCGGCACCAATCTGGCTGGCCAGACGAATACGCTGCGCCTCACCGCCGGAGAGCGTTTCCGCCGAGCGCGACATCGACAGGTAGTTCAGCCCGACGTTCACCAGGAACTTCAGGCGGTCGCCGATCTCTTTCAGCACTTTCTCAGCAATCTGCGCGCGCTGGCCGCTGAGCTTCATATTCTGGAAAAACGCCATCGCATGGCCGATGCTCATATCTGAGATGGTCGGCAGCGTGGTGTTCTCAACAAAAACGTGGCGTGCTTCACGGCGCAGACGGGTGCCGTGGCAGCTGGTGCAGGAGCGGTTACTGATAAATTTCGCCAGCTCTTCGCGTACCGCAGACGATTCTGTCTCTTTATAACGGCGCTCGATATTGTGCAGCACGCCCTCGAACGGATGGCGGCGCACTGAAGTGTCTCCGCGATCGTTGACGTATTTAAACTCGATATTGTCTTTGCCGGAACCGTACAGGATCACCTTGCGGCTCTCTTCCGGCAGGGAGTTGAACGGCGCTTCGATATCAAACTTCAGATGCTCCGCCAGCGAGCGCAGCATCTGGAAATAGTAGAAGTTGCGGCGGTCCCAGCCGCGGATCGCGCCGCCGGCCAGCGACAGCTCCGGGTTCTGCACCACGCGCTCCGGGTCGAAATACTGCTGAACGCCCAGCCCGTCACAGGTCGGGCAGGCACCGGCCGGGTTATTGAAGGAGAACAGGCGGGGTTCCAGCTCGTTCATGCTGTAGCCGCAAATCGGGCAGGCGAAGTTGGCCGAGAACAGCAGCTCTTCAGCGGCGGCGTCATCCATATCGGCCACCACGGCGGTGCCGCCGGAGAGCTCCAGCGCGGTTTCAAACGACTCTGCCAGGCGCTGCGCGAGATCGTCACGTACCTTAAAGCGGTCCACCACCACTTCGATGGTGTGTTTCTTCTGCAGTTCCAGCTTTGGCGGATCGGAGAGATCGCACACTTCACCGTCGATGCGGGCGCGGATATAGCCCTGGCTGGCGAGGTTTTCCAACGTTTTGCTGTGCTCACCTTTGCGATCTTTGACGATCGGGGCCAGCAGCATCAGGCGGCGGCCTTCCGGCTGCGCCAGCACGTTGTCCACCATCTGGCTGACGGTCTGTGCCGCCAGCGTGACGTCGTGATCCGGACAGCGCGGTTCGCCAACGCGGGCAAACAGCAGGCGCAGGTAGTCATGGATTTCGGTGATGGTGCCGACGGTGGAACGCGGGTTATGCGAGGTAGATTTCTGCTCGATCGAAATCGCCGGAGAGAGCCCCTCAATGTGGTCAACGTCCGGTTTTTCCATCAGTGACAGGAACTGGCGCGCATAGGCGGAGAGCGATTCAACGTAGCGGCGCTGACCCTCGGCGTACAGCGTATCAAACGCCAGCGAGGACTTGCCGGAACCTGACAGGCCGGTCACCACGATCAGTTTATCGCGCGGAATGGTCAGGTTGATGTTTTTCAAATTGTGGGTGCGGGCACCCCGTACTTCGATCTTATCCATTCACAATTCCCGGATTAGCACAAACCTCACCATGCCTGCCCGGCACGGCCAGAAAGAAACGTGTCATTATGGCACAAAAAAACCTGAATGGATAACCAGTGTTTTGCCCTGAAGTGCCATGCAAACTGATGCAACGCTGCAACGAAAGTAAGCCTTTTTCGAGGCGTCTCCTAAATGTAGGATCTCAGGGTAGCCCATGATAGAATTTTGCGCCTAGACTTAGAGAACGAACATTAACCGGAGAGAGCAACATGGCCAGCAGAGGCGTAAACAAAGTAATTTTAGTCGGAAATCTGGGGCAGGACCCGGAAGTTCGCTACATGCCGAATGGCGGTGCCGTTGCCAACATCACTCTGGCTACCTCCGAATCCTGGCGCGACAAGCAGACCGGCGAAACCAAAGAGAAAACTGAATGGCACCGCGTTGTGCTGTTCGGCAAGCTGGCAGAAGTGGCCGGTGAATACCTGCGTAAAGGCTCTCAGGTTTATATCGAAGGCGCACTGCAGACCCGTAAATGGACTGACCAGGCTGGCGTTGAGAAGTACACCACCGAAGTTGTGGTTAACGTTGGCGGCACCATGCAGATGCTGGGCGGTCGTGCTCAGGGCGGCGGTGCTCCAGCAGGCGGCGGTCAGGGCGCAGGCAACAACAACGGTTGGGGCCAGCCTCAGCAGCCACAGGGCGGCAACCAGTTCAGCGGCGGCGCACAGCAGTCCCGTCCGCAGCAGGCTCCACAGCAGAACAGCGCACCTGCTAACAATGAGCCACCAATGGACTTCGACGACGACATCCCTTTCTGATTTGACAGCGTCGTCAGCGAGTCAAAAAAAGCCCCGCATACCAATGCGGGGCTTTTTGTTTTCAGCTCATTTAGAGGGTTCTTTGTCTTTTCTCTTGCCCCATTGATGGGATAACCCTTGTAGACAGGCTGTCAGTTACTCTCCGATTCCGCCTCTTCCGCCTCTTTGCCTTGCTCGTCATCTCCGCCGGAAATCAAATCACTCAGCTTCATCTCGCCCAGTTCGCTGATCTTTTTCTTCGCCTCATCCAGCGGTTGTGCGGCATTCAGCTCGGCCATTTTTTGGTCGGCGAGATCGGTGGCCTGTTTGCGGGTTTCATCCCACTGGGATTGCGCGGATTCGACCAGGCTGGTCGCACTCTTATCGGCTTCTTTGATCTTCTCTTTGGTGGCGTCGTCGCAGGCGGCGATCATCGTCACCATCGCGGTTATGACCAGAATACCTAACTTTTTCATGATGAAGTTTCCCAGATTAATTTAAAGAGCAGGGTTAGCCGCAGGCGCAAACACCTGAATAGCTTTAGTTTTGATTGTGAAGCGAGCAGGGGTCTGCCCGATCAGCTCACCGTCGGCGTTGATATCATGCGGGCGACGGGTGGTCAGCGTCAGCGCGGTGGTGGAAAGCGTGCGCACCTTGCGCCAGCGGCCATGCGTGCCGCGCCGCAGCGCAGGCAGCAGGGCGATCATCTGCCACCAGTGCGCCACTTCCAGGCTGTACACGTCCAGTAATCCGTCATCGGGGGCAGCACTCTGTTCCACGGTCATCCCGCCACCGTAAAAACGCCCGTTTCCGACTGAAACCTGTACGGTTTTCACCTTCTCGGTCACGCCGTCATGCTCGATGCTGGCGCTAAACGGGCGGCTCTGTTTCAGCAGCTTAAACGCGGCCAGCGCATAGCCGAAGGTGCCCCAGCGCTTTTTCGATTCGGCGGTCAGATGGCGGGCAAGCGTGGCGGAAAAGCCGATGCTGGAGACGTTGAAAAACAGGTGGCCATTAACTTCGCCAAGATCGACCTCCCGGCGATGTCCGGCGGCAATAATTTTTACCGCCTGCTGCAGATCGTTGCTGATGCCGAGCGTGCGGGCAAAATCATTGGCGGTACCCAGCGGCAATACGCCGAGCGGCAAGCCGCTGCTCATTAACCCCGGCGCTGCGGCATTCAGGCTGCCGTCACCGCCGCCAACAATCACCAGATCAATGCCGTCGGCCCAGGCGCGGATCAGGTCACTGCTGCTGCGGCGATCCTCTTTTGGCGGTTCAATCACGTCGATGCGGTGCGCTGACAGGCTCTGTTTCGCCTGCTGGCGTAGCGCTTTGCCATTGCGCGAATGCTCATTGATCAATAACAGCGCGGTCAGATTGAGTGGCTCAGAATCGGTGTTATCTCTCATTAGGCTTAATTCAACTCATTGAACGGAACGGGGGGAGAGTGCATCGAATCACGGTAATGAGCAGGTGAGCAATCGCCATTTCTCATGTTTACATTTATCGATAAATCATGACGTCCCCTTTTTCTGCCTCTGCGCCAATTACCCCTGTTTATCTCACGATTTCGGTCATAACTTTTTCTTATCGGTCGTCTCTGCCTTGAGGGGGCGCCAGGGCAGAGCTGGCGGTGCTTTGCGCGATTTTTGCTGCTTTTCCCTGCGCTTTTCAGCTCATCACTTTTTCATTGCACCCTTAAAGTGCGGTGATATAGTCGCGCAAGGAACCTCATCATCCCTCTGATTATCCTGAAAAATAATGAATGTCATTAGGGCTAGCTCATCTCGCATAAGGAATTTGTTATGACAGCTTTTACCTCTCTGGAAGCGTTTCTCACCTCTTTACAGCAGCGCGATCCGCATCAGCCAGAGTATCTGCAGGCGGTGCGCGAAGTATTCACCTCCCTGTGGCCATTCCTCGAACAAAACCCTCACTATCAGCAGCAGGCGCTACTGGAGCGGCTGGTTGAGCCGGAGCGCGCTATTCAGTTCCGCGTGGCCTGGGTTGATGATAAAGGCCAGGTACAGGTTAATCGTGCGTGGCGCGTGCAGTTCAGCTCGGCGATTGGTCCGTATAAAGGAGGGATGCGCTTTCATCCATCGGTAAATCTGTCGATCCTCAAGTTCCTCGGCTTCGAGCAGACCTTTAAAAATGCGCTGACGACGTTACCCATGGGCGGTGGCAAGGGCGGTTCTGACTTCAACCCGAAAGGGAAAAGTCACGGTGAAGTGATGCGCTTCTGTCAGGCGCTGATGACCGAACTGTATCGCCACCTTGGCCCGGATACCGACGTTCCGGCCGGGGATATCGGCGTGGGCGGGCGCGAAGTGGCATTTATGGCTGGGATGATGAAGAAGCTGTCGAATAACACCGCCTGCGTGTTCACCGGCAAAGGACTGTCGTTCGGCGGCAGTCTGATCCGCCCGGAAGCGACCGGCTATGGCCTGGTGTACTTTACCGACGCGATGCTGAAACGCCACGGTCTGGGCTTTGAGGGCAGCACGGTTGCCGTGTCCGGCGCGGGCAACGTGGCGCAGTATGCGATTGAAAAGGCGATGGCGCTGGGCGCGCGCGTGCTGACCGCGTCGGATTCACGCGGCACGGTAGTGGATGAAGCGGGCTTTACGCCTGCGAGCCTGGCGCATCTGGCCGAGATCAAAAACGAACGATACGGCAGCGTGGAAGAGTATGCGCGCGAACGCAACCTGGTGTATCTCGCCGGGCAGCAGCCGTGGAGCGTGCCGGTGGATATCGCGCTGCCGTGCGCCACGCAGAATGAGCTGGATCTACCTGCCGCCCGTCTGCTGATTGCCAATGGCGTAAAGGCGGTGGCGGAAGGTGCCAACATGCCAACCACCATCCAGGCGACCGATGCGTTTCTTGATGCGGGCGTGCTGTTTGCGCCCGGCAAGGCAGCGAATGCGGGCGGGGTGGCGACTTCCGGGCTGGAGATGGCGCAGAACGCCGCCCGTCTGAGCTGGAAGGCGGAGAAGGTCGATATCCGCCTGCAACATATCATGCTGGATATCCACCACGCCTGCGTGGAGCACGGCGGGGAGGGCAAGCAGACGCAGTATGTGCGCGGCGCCAACATTGCCGGATTCGTCAAAGTCGCCGACGCGATGCTGGCGCAGGGCGTGCTGTAAGCGCGATAAACACCCGGCAGGGGCCGATCTTTTTCCGATCGGCCCGTCCCCATGTTGCACCGACGGGCGGACCGGAAAAGAGGGTCCGCCCCTACAAATAACGTGGTTCTCACCTGTAGGGGCCGATCCTCTTTACCGATCGGCCCTACCCATGTTGCCCCGACGGGCGGACCGGAAAAGAGGGTCCGCCCCTACAAATAACGTGGTTCTCACCTGTAGGGGCCGATCCTCTTTACCGATCGGCCCTACCCATGTTGCACCGACGGGCGGACCGGAAAAGAGGGTCCGCCCCTACAAAACAACGCGGTTCTCACCCGTAGGGGCCGATCCTCTTTTTCGATCGGCCGCCGGGCCATTACAAAACCGTGGCGGTCTGCTGCTGCTCCCGGCGCTGCTTCACCCGCCAGAACCACGCCAGCAGGATAAACCACAGCGGCATTGCACAGAGCGCGCTCAGCGTATCCGGGTCAAACACCATCACCACCAGCGAGAACAGGAAAAACAGCAGGGTTAGCCAGCTCATCACAATCCCCGCCGGCATCTTAAACGTCGCGCGCTGGTGCAGTTGCGGGCAGCGCTTGCGGTACACCAGATAGGCCACCAGAATCATCCCCCAGCTGTAAATCACCAGGATTGCCGCCAGCGTCGACACCACGGTAAACAGCGTCATCACGTTCGGCACCAGGAACAGCAGCAGCGTCCCGCTTAACATGCAAAAGCAGGAGAACATCAGGCTGCGCACCGGAATGCGCGTGGTGCGCGACAGAATGCGGAACTGCCAGTGGGCGTGCTGCTCAACCGACAGGCCATAAAGCATGCGCGTGCTGGAGTAGACGCCGCTGTTGGCCGAGGACATCGCCGAGGTCAGGGCCACAAAGTTGATCACCGCGGCGGCGGCAGGCAGGCCCGCCTTGGCAAACAGCGTGACGAACGGGCTGGTCTCCGGCGAAATATGCTGCCACGAGGTCACCGCAATAATCACCACCATCGAAAGCACATAGAAGATGATGATGCGCAGCGGAATCGCCTTGATCGCCTTCGGCAGCACCGTCTGCGGCGATTTGGTTTCGGCGCTCATGGTGCCGAGCAGCTCAATACCGGTGTAGGAGAAAATCGCGATCTGGAAACCGGCAAAAAAGCCGACAATGCCGTGCGGCATAAACACCGCCGGGTCGCTGAGGTTATGCAGCGAGGCGGTCACGCCGTCCGGGGAGGTCCAGCCGGTTGCCACCATCCAGATGCCGGTGACAATCAGCGCCACAATGGCGATCACCTTAATAATCGCAAACCAGAATTCCGCCTCGCCAAACATTTTCACCGACAGCAGGTTAAACAGGCACAGCAACCCAAGGGTGAACAGCGCCGGTATCCACGGTGACAGCTGCGGTAGCCAGTACTGTACATAACCTCCGCACACCACCACATCGGCAATACAGGTCACCACCCAGCTCAGCCAGTAGGACCAGCCGAGGAAGAAGCTGGCCTTAGGGCCGAGATAGTCGGAAACGAAATCGGCGAAGGAGCGGTAATCGAGCTTTGTCAGCAGCACTTCACCCATCGCGCGCATCACCATATACATAAAGAAGCCGACCACGATATAGGTGATAAGGATCGAGGTGCCGGAAACGGCGATGGTTTTGCCCGCGCCCATAAACAGCCCGGTGCCGATCGCACCGCCGAGGGAGATAAGCTGAATATGGCGTGAACTCAGGCCGCGATGCAGGTGTTGCTGCGCATCCGTTTGGTCAGACATAGCATCCTCTCAACATTGTATTATTAGCGGGCAAAACCACCCCTTCCCCATAGAAATATCAGGGCGTTACGAGCGCAGGAAGTCGGTAAGTGGGCATCATGCTGGCGCTGTGCTGTAACAAAGTCAACACAGTGTCATCCGTAATTATTCACTTTATGATCACATTCAACTTTTTGAAAAACAGAGGGAAATTTTTTTATATGCATTTTTACTGCATATAAGTTGCATAAAATTGCGTTATCTATACCAGAGTAAAAAGTTAACTAATTATTCATTCGTAAGCGGGTCAGGTACACTCGATGCGGCAAAAAAATAAACGCTAAGGAGAGGCAAGAAGATGCAACACGCTCTTACCCTGCAACAGCTGACCGACCTGGTCAGCGCCGATAATCTGATTACCGATAGCTACCAGAAAGCCTGGTACTGCAAAGGCTTTCGCGTCGGGCACGGTGATGCGCTGGCGGTGGTGCTGCCGGAAACGCTGCTGCAGCTGTGGCAGGTGCTGCAGGTGTGCCAGCAGGATGACTGCATAATTTTGATGCAGGCATCTAATACCGGGGTGACCGGCGGTTCAACGCCGCACGGTGATGACTACGATCGCCCGGTGATTATCGTCAGCACGCGCAAGATCAAAGGCGTGCAGGTGATTGATAATGCAGAGCAGATTATTGCCTTTCCCGGCAGCACCCTGACCGAGCTGGAAGCGGCGCTTGCCCCTTACAATAAGGAGCCGCATTCGGTGATCGGCTCCTCGTGCATTGGCGCGTCGGTGGTGGGCGGTATCTGTAATAATTCCGGCGGCTCGCTGCTGCAGCGCGGCCCGGCGTTTACCGAGAAGTCGCTGTTTGCGCAAATTACCGAGGACGGCCAGCTGCTGCTGGTCAATCACCTCGGTATCGATCTCGGCACTGCGCCGGAGGAGATCATCGCCAACCTGGAGGCCGGGCAGTACACCACCGGTACCGCGCCGGATTGGGCGGGTAAGATCTGGGCGGATGACTATGCGGCGGTGATCAAAGACGTGGCGGCGGAAACCCCAACGCGCTTCAACGGCAATCCGCAGTATCTGCACGACAGCGCGGGCTGCGCCGGCAAAGTGATCGTTTTCGCCGTGCGCCTGGCAACCTTTGACGCTACCCCGCAGGAGGACACCTTCTATATCGGCAGCAACGATGAGCAGGTGCTGCTCGGCCTGCGCCGCTATCTGATTGAGAATCTGGAAACCCTGCCGATTCAGGCGGAGTATATCCACCGCAACGCCTTCCGTTTGACGCTGCGCTATGCCCGCCATATGTTCCTGTCGATCAAGCGCCTTGGCCCGGCGGCGCTGCCCGGCCTGATGCGTAAAAAGGCGTTGTGGGATGCGCGGGTGAAAAAGCTGAAGCTGTTCCCTGCCAACACCATCGATAAGCTGATCCAGTGGGGCAACCGCGTGACGCCATCAACCGTGGCGCCGCGCCTGCTCTCCTGGCATCGCCGCTATGAACACCATCTGATGATTAAACTGGCCCACGATGAGGTTGCGTCGATGAGCCGTCTGCTGACGGCCTTTTTCGCCGCGCGCAACGGCGAGTGGTTTCACTGCAGCGAAGCTGAACAGCAGGATGCGTTTCTGGTGCGTTTCGGCGTGGGTGCCTGCACGGTGTTCTACTGCGACTATTACGGTATTAATACCGACGACAGGCTGATCGCCTTTGACGTCGCCCTGCGCCGTAACGATACGCAGTGGCTGATCCACCTGCCGCCGGAGCTACAGTCACAGGTGCTGGAAAACTCCTGCTGCGGCCACTTCTTCTGCCTGGTCAACCATCAGGACTACATCCTCAAGCCGGGCGTTGATGGCGCCCGGTTCAAGGCGGCGGTGCTGGAGTATCTCGACCAGCGCGGGGCGAAATATCCGGCCGAGCACAATATTGGCCACCTGTATCACGCCTCACAAGCGCATCAGCAGCACTTCCATCAGCTCGATCCCACCAATAGCTGCAATCCGGGCATTGGCAAAACCAGCAAGAAGAAGCACTGGGCATGAATCCGACACCGTTAGTTTTACTGCCCGGCGTGATGTGTGATGCCGGGCTGTGGCAGCGTATGCTGCCGGAGCTGGAGCAGCTTGGCCCGCTGATTTACGGCGATCTGTCGCAGGGGCGCTCCATTACGGAGATGGCCGATGCGGTACTGGCAGCCTGCCCGCCACGGTTCACGCTGGTGGGGTTCTCAATGGGCGGATATGTTGCGCGCGAGATCCTGCGCCGGGTGCCGCAGCGCGTGCAGAGTCTGGTGCTGATCGCCACCTCCAGCGCGGCGGACAGTGAGGCGATGGCGGAGTTTAAGCAGGCGGTGGCGGAGAATCTGCAGCGCGCCAGCGGCACCTTCCACGGCATCGGCCAGCGGGCGATCGCGCAATCGCTGAGCCGTGACCATCAGTCCGACCCGCAGCTGCAGCAGGCGATCCTCGATATGAGCGTGCGCCTCGGGCGCGAGACCTTTATCCGCCAGCTGCGGATGCCGCGCAGCAGCGACACCGATCTCCTGTCGGCCATCCGCTGCCCCACGCTGGTGATTGCCGCCGCCGACGATCGCATGCGCACGCTGGAAGAGTCGCGGCAGCTGGCGGCGGCCATTCCCGCATCGCGGCTGGAAGTGGTCGAAAACAGTGGGCATATGCTGCCGCTGGAGCAGCCCGGTGCGCTGCTTATGCTGCTGCGCGACTGGCTGGGCAACGCAGCATAAACAGTTACTAAAAAAACAGGCGGGCAGAGGGGCGCAGGGCTGGATTAGCCGGATAATTTCAATACAATCACTGTCGGCCAGGATGGCACTAAAATGCTCAGGAGTGTAAGTGGTGATTTATCCGGGATGGTTTGCATGAAAAAGTGGTTGCTGATGCTGGTTGTCACGCTGTTTGCCTGTGGGGCGGTGGCGGCGGAGCATAACGTCGATCCACAGGGGACCAGCCTGGCCTTTTACAGCTGGTATCTGACGGCATTGAGTAAAGAAGAGAGCCCGATCGATGAACACGATCCGCTGTTAAATGAATATGTCACCCAGCGGCTGCTGCAAAAAATTAACCTGCTGATCAAAAGCCCTGATGGCATGGACGATGACTATTTTCTGCAGGATCAGGACTACAGCGATGGCTGGGTCAATAACGTCAGCGTCAGCCGTTTTACCTACAACGGCAACCGCGCCGCCGGGGATGTGATCCTCGGCCGCGATCCCAGCGACCAGCAGCATCTGCTGGTAACGCTGGTGCATGAACGCGACGGCTGGAAGATCGACGAAGTGCAGCAGGAATCCACCCCCGCGCAGTAATCCCCTCAGGCGAAGCGGCTAAACTGCTGGTGCAGATCGTCCAGCAGCTGATAGCGGCGGCGATACTCCGCGCGTTTCTTACTGGGGATCTCTTCCATGGCTTTGTGTGCCAGTTCCGCTGGCAGTTGCCATAGCTGGCGCGACAGGCGGCTGGCATCAAGCGACTGCCAGAACTCATCATAGCTGGCGACAAACGCCTCTTTCTTTTTAAAGCGATAGCGCAGGCTGCGCCAGGTGTGGCTGCAGTCGCTGACCCCCTGCAGGGTGCTGATACCGAGCTCACGCGCCAGCAAAAATGCCACTTCCAGCAGTAATCGTTTCGGAAACAGACCGTAGCAGGCTTTGGTCGCGAGGCGGATTGCCTCGTGGGGCGTATCGCGATGGGCACCCTGCACGCAACCAATGACCAGCACCGGCTGGCCGCGCTGTTCGGTAATGGCGAACGTCAGCACTGCCAGCGTAACCTCCCCACTACTGAGCAGCATCACCACTTCACCCTCGCGCTCGCAGCGGCCATTACAGGCAACTGTGACGCGAAAAGGTTGGTCATCCTTGCCATAAAAACTCACCAGCTCGGTGGAGTGCGGCGACAGCAGCGCCTGGCGCAGAACGCCAGCGGTTAACTGTTGCATAAAACGGTAATGTTGGCCGATGGTCCGGGCACGCTGGGTGGCGCTCAGCCCCAGATGCAGGTACGGGCGGTGAACTTTTCCCGGCAGCATCGGCTGAAGCACAAGTGCTTCGCGCATTGCCGGGATATCCGCCAGCTGCCTCATATGCAGGGCGGTGCTGTGCGGAAAGGCCAGCGAGCGCAGCAGGAACTTTGCCCGATAAGCGGAGGATTGCCATGTGGCGTTCGGCGTGATGCGTCCGCTGACCAGGGCAGTAAACAGTGAGAGCGCGCTCTCGGGACTGCTGAAAAACAGTGCTTCTGATGACATGACAATAAGCCGTTGTAGGAAAGTGTCCCGATTAAAGCAGGACAAAGCTTAATGGTGCCTCAATGCCCGGTGACTGTTTCGTGACGTTATCATTCGGTTGAATCGGCGTTTACTCTTCTCTGGTAACCCCTGTGCGGTGGCATAAACGGCTAAAGTCGGCGTAGACTGAATCGCGTATGGTGATGCCCATCTATTAACAAGGAGTTAGCTTGATGAAACTGTTCTATACCCCGGGTGCCTGTTCGTTATCTCCCCACATTGCTCTGGAAGAAGTGGGTGCGACCTTCACGCTGGAACGCGTTGATCTGAAAACTAAAAAAACCGAAAGCGGCGCAGATTTCACCACCATCAACAGCAAAGGCTATATTCCTGCCTTACTGCTGGATGATGGCAGCCTGCTGACCGAAGGTACCGTGATTGCGCAGTACGTGGCTGACCTCAAGCCGGAGTCGGGTCTTGCGCCCTTAGCCGGCACCGCCGAACGCTACAGGCTGATGGAGTGGCTGAGCTTTATCAGCACCGAGCTGCACAAGCCGATGGGGTCGCTATTCAACCCCGCGCAGTCGGCGGACTGGAAACAGGCGGCGACCGGCAATCTGAACAAACGTCTCGACTGGCTCTCCGGCGCGCTGGCGGGTAAAAACTGGCTGATGGGCGATAAATTTACCGTGGCCGATGCCTATCTGTTTACCGTTCTCGGCTGGAGCAAAGTGGTGGGCTTTAGCCTGGATAACTGGCCGGATCTGCAGGCGTTTGCGGGCCGCGTTGCGGCTCGTCCGGCGGTTCAGCGCGCGATGAAGGCGGAAGGTCTGATTTAACCCGGCTGGAAAGCGTGAGGCAAACACCGTAAGCTGACGCCCTGTTCATTTTTTGATGGGGTCGGCAGTGGAAGGGGTACCAGAGCAGTTTTGCTACGAGCAGGATCGCGCCAGCTTCCGGCATCTTTCCGGGCAGCCAGGCGTCGAGCTGTATCGTGCGCATATCACGCGTTACGCCTTCGAGCCTCATACGCATGAAGCGTTCGGCATCGGCACCATCGATCGCGGTGCCGAACGCTTTCGCTATCGCGGGGCGCAGCATGTCGCCCCGGTCGATTCACTGGTGCTGATGAACCCGGACGAGCTGCACACCGGCGAATCCGCCACCGAAGGCGGCTGGCAGTACCGTATGATCTACCTTGAGCCACAACGTCTGGCTGCCCTGACCGGGGAAGCAGAATGGTGGTTTGAACAGGCGGTGTGCCACGATCCACAGCGCGCCCGTCTGCTGTCGCAGCTGCTGGAAAATCTGTGGCATCACGATGATCCGCTGGCCGTGGATGGCCTGTTGCTCAACCTCTGCGAGCTACTGCGCCCGCACGCCCGCATCGCCCGCCCCTTAGCGGCAGGACCACGCCATCGCTTTGACGTGGTGCGTGATTATCTGCGCGCGAACCTCTGCGAACGCATCTCCCTGAATGAGCTGGCCGCGCTGGTCTCGCTCAGCCCGTATCACTTTCAGCGGCAGTTTAAGGCACAGTACCACGTCACCCCGCATCAGATGCTGATGGCATTTCGCCTTTACCGCGCCAGCCAGCTGTTGGCCGCCGGCCTGCCTGCGGCGGACGTGGCAGCGTCGGTCGGGCTGACCGACCAGGCGCACCTGACGCGCTCCTTCGCCATCCGCTACGGCATTACCCCTTCGCGCTATCAGAAGCAGGTGCGTGCTCAGCTGCGCTGATCGCAATTTGCTACAATCTCTGCCCGCTCTCTTTCCCCATACTGGCGTTTTCTTTTGGCCGGAGCGGACTATGCTTGCTGGAATTTTCTTTGCCCTGATTGCAGGGCTGATGTGGGGGCTGATCTTCGTTGGCCCGCTGATGGTGCCGGATTATCCCGGCACGCTGCAGTCGATGGGGCGTTACCTGGCGTTTGGACTGATTGCGCTGCTGCTGGCCTGGCAGGATCGCCATCGTCTGAAGAAACTGTCGCGCCGCGACTGGCAGGAGGCTTTTCGCCTGACGCTGGTCGGCAACCTTCTCTATTACGCCTGCCTGGCGACGGCGATCCAGCGCACCGGCGCGCCAATCTCTACCATGATTATCGGCACGCTGCCGGTGGTTATCTCGGTGAGTGCCAATCTGTTTTACGGCGCTGAAGAAGGGCGCTTGCGCTGGGCGAAACTCTGCCCCGCGCTGCTGCTGATTGCTGCCGGGCTGGTGTGCGTCAACGTGGCCGAGTTGCGTACAGTGGGGCAGCAGTTTGATCTTTGGCGCTACCTGAGCGGCATGGCGCTGGCGTTTGCCGCCGTCGTTTGCTGGACATGGTATCCACTGCGCAATGCCCGCTGGCTGCGCCGGCATCCCATCCGCCCGGCGACCTGGGCAACTGCGCAGGGGGTGGTCACGCTGCCGCTGGCCGCTGTGGGTTATCTGCTGGTGATGGCGCTGCTTCATGTGACCAGGCCGGAGTTCGCCTTGCCCTTTGGCCCGCGTCCCGGCGTATTTATTGCGCTGATGCTGGCGATTGCGCTGCTCTGCTCGTGGCTGGGCACGCTGTGCTGGAATGAAGCCAGCCAGCGCTTGCCGACTGTGCTGGTGGGGCCACTTATCGTGTTCGAAATCCTCGCTGGACTCACTTATACCTTTTTATTACGTCAGTCGTGGCCGCCGTTACTCACCCTGTGCGGCGTGGCTTGCCTGATGGTCGGCGTGATTAGCGCAATGCGTATCAAGCCTGAGCCGGTAGTAAAGTCGTTGAAGATAACTGAGTAATGCAGGCTGCTGGCGAGGAAATCCTGACGATTTCTGTCGCGCAGCGGCCCGCTCTGGCTCGCGCTCACCGCGGGCCATATAATCGCATTTGTGTGGTTTAGATCACACTTTTTTGGCCATGTCGTTCGCGCTTTTTTTCATCTCTTGCCACCGCTGCTTGGCACAATCCAGGATTGTTCCGCTATAAGAATAATCGCTATTCTTATTGCACCTTTTTTTGGACAGTGAATCCCTCCTACTGAATGTTAAATTCTCCATTTTTGAGACGCATTTATCTTGCGGATACCACTATTTAATCGAAAAAATGAGTCAAAAATTGATAAGTCGCCCGAGGTTTTCCCCATGGGAAGAGGAGGGATTGATAAGATAAAACATCATTTAACAGTAGTGAAGGCGTGGGTTAAGCCTGTAATGTTTAACTCTGATAATGTAAAAGCGCACTTGTAGCATGATGCTACTCACATTCTGATGCCCTTAAAGGCGCGTGGCAGCACATTTCGTTAAACATAAGCTCAGAGACGGATCGCCCACGATGAATTAGTTTAATGAACCAGTGATTAAGCGAGAATGATTATCGTGGCAGGGGCATTACCGGCGGGTATTGGCGGAATTATTAGAAGTTGTTAAGTCACTTTCGGCGCGTTTATCTTTGCCTGCAAAGATAAACGCGCATTGAAAGCCTTGATGCTACTGAGTTTTTAGCTGGTGACTGAGTAAGTTACGGCCAAACTACTGGGCGGGATTACGAATAACTCATTAGTAAAAATCCGCGCCAAAAAAACGTCCGGTACTTTTCAATAAGTGTTGAGAATATTTTAATTTGGACCTGTTAATACATAATAAACAGCTTAAAACGATTACTGATTTTCGAGATTATACGGGTAATGGTATACGCTACGGCTGATATCCAGCAGGCGACAGCTGCGGCGCGTGCCGATGTCATAAGTATCCTGCAAAAAATTAACGGCCTGGCGCTTGTCATTGGTGGTAAAGAAATTCTTCAATACGCTTTGCAGCATCTCTTTGTCCGATGACAGGGTTTGCAGTTCCCGCTCCATAGTGTGCACCTTTTCCTCCAACTCTTTGATTTTTCGCCCTTCTTCTGAGGAAAGGCCAGCATATTTCTTTTTCCAACTGTAGAAAGTTGCTTCAGAAATCCCCAGTTCATCACAAATCTCTTTCACCTTAATGCCGCTCTCAGAAGCTTTAATGGCACTGGTGATTTGCTCTTCGGTATATCGTGACTTTCTCATAATGCTATTACCTTTCTTAACAATATTTGGATGAGAATAACTGCATTAATCAATGGATCTGTTTTGTGCAGATATTGGCGCAGTGTTTAAAAGTACGCGATTGGAATGGCAGGCTTTAAGTTAAGGGATTATGAAGAAATAACATCATGGGATTTCTCCTATTTTATTTCAAAAGGGTTTTGTTAGCTTTCGATATTGGTTTTTTTGATATAAATTCGTCTCATGCCAGTACAAGACCAGGCAGTAATTAGGAAAACTCCAGCGGGCAGGGAAAAAAAACTGTGCTAACTTTGCTCCCGACTTAAGAATTTTTGTGAAAACGGTCACAGTATGAATAAGACCAGAGTTAACTACACTCGCAGCAGTTGAGAATGTGGCACGGTTAAAAAAACCGTCTCAAAAATAAATGGCATGATTTAATAAAAGGCACGCCGATGCCTGATTAGCAGATTAATTTTCGCTTTGTCGCCAGGTATCACTGTGCGTTATTGAATCAGTTGTGGACAAGGATGTGTTGGTTAGTGGCTTTAGGGTGTTGGAAACACAAAGGATGCTTCGATGAAATACAGTGTGATGTCTAATGCTGCCTGGATGATGTCTGAAAAGATTGTCTCGGTTTTTGGTGTAATTTTTGTCACCTCCTATGTGGCCAAATCTTTCGGTCCAGCCATATTTGGCCAAATAGCATTTTCTGCATCACTTTTTTCAATTGTTCAGACTATTGCCATTTTTGGTACTGAAACCATTCTTTTCAAAAGCATCAGCAAAAGTGCATCGAAAGGAATGCGGTTGATGGCCGTGGCGAAATCACTGCGCCTGACATTATTACTGGTGCTGTCGTTACCGGTATTGCTGTATGTCTGGTTGACCATGCGTGAAAATTTTATTGTTTTTGCCGTGGCTTCATTTATTTCGGCCATGTTCGTTACTCAGGATATTTTTAGCGTATACAACAATGCGCGCCTTGAATCGCGAATGAACACGGTGGCCAATGCCACGGGGATGATACTCAGTTTCGCCATCAGCTTTGGCGTTGCCTGGTTCAAACTCAGCCCGTTGCTGCTGTCACTGTCGATTGTTGCGGTTACGCTGGTACCGTATCTGATCAAGCGCAGCCGCTTTTATCAGACCAACAGCATCAGCCCACCGCCGCGGCGCAAGCGCAGGAATTATTTACGTTATTTACTGCATGCGGGTTTGCCACTGGCGATTTCCAGCGTGTTTATCTCTATCCAGGTAAAGACGGCACAGTTCTTTCTGGTTGGGGTTGGCTCAGCGCATGAGCTGGGGTTGTTCACCGCAGCAAACACCATTTCTGCTTCATGGATTTTTATTCCGGTCGCAATCATTACATCGTGCTTTTCTGAGATTTTCCGGGAACGCGGTGATGTGGCAGTAAAACTGGCTTCACGACTGTACGGATATGTAATGGCAGTTTCATTTTTGATGCTCTCCCTTGTCACGCTGTTTGGTGACAGGATCATCAACAGCCTTTATGGGCAAGACTACACACAATCGGGAAACCTCATTACGTTGTTGTCGTTAGCAACCTGCTTTTCGGCAATGGGAACAGTAGCGTATCGCTACATGGTTAAAGAGGGCGGTTTCAACTACTTACTGGTGAAAGTCATTTTACTGGTGGTGATTGGTCTGGCAACGTCTTACTTCTTTATCCACTCCTGGGGATTAACAGGCGCAGCCTGGAGCGTGTTTGTTACTGAGCTTTTATCCCTGACGATAATGAATTATTTCTTTAAGAATGGCGTCATTCTTAAAATACAGCTTTCCTCACTCAACTACAAAACCTACAGATGAGGTAAATCATGTTGAAGCTCAAAGCAGAATTGAGAAAAGGTTTTGTTTACCTGCTCAAAAAGATGCCTTGGTCTTACCAGGATAAAGTTTATTACTTTCAGAAATTCAGAAGTATACCTAACATCCGGGAACCTAAGTTATTCAATGAGAAAGTTCTGTATCGTAAATATGTGACCGGCGATCATGTACGCTATGCCAATCTTTCAGATAAATTGCTGGTAAGAGATTATATTGCCCGCGTTATTGGCGAAGAGTATCTGATTCCGTTGATTCATGAGACTGACGATCCGATTTCACTGCTCAGCCTGGGCAGTCTGAAAAATACCGTGATCAAGCCGAACCATGGCTCAGGGATGGTCGAAATCGTGCTGGAAGAGCCCGACTGCATTCAGAAGCAGCTGCTGATTAAACGATGTGATGAGTGGCTGCATCAGGACTTCTCGCACCATGCGCGTGAGATCCACTATCGCTATATCAAGCCGCGCATTCTGGTTGAGCAATACGTCGGGGATGGCAAGTTTGCCGCCGTTGACTACAAGTTCCATATGTTCAACAAGAAAGACGGCAACTTTGAGTATGTGCTGCAGGTGATCTACAACCGCGCAGGCTGTTCGGCGCTGTCGATGAACTTCTACGTTAACAACCTGAAGAACTGCTTCTATAAAATCCGCGATACCGGTTTTGATATCAGCGGCGATATGGAGACGCTGGAACGTGCGCTAACCCTCAGCAAACAGCTGGCGGCAGATTTTGACTATGTGCGCGTGGACTGGTACATCCATGAAGGGCATATCTACTTTGGCGAACTGACGTTTACCCCAGGCGCGGGGTTGGTGACCGGTCTGGATAACGGACTGAATCAGCTGATGGGAGATATGTGGCTGCAGGACCGTAAATCAGAAGCGTTGCCGGGAAGCAAAGAGCCCGAAGATGTGCCGTTACCGGCGGTGCTAAAAAAGATTTAAAGAGTGGCAAATAATACCCTGTACGGCGAGCCGGGTCAGCTCGCCATGCAGGTGTCGCTTACGGCATTGGCCAGTCAGCGGGTGTACGGCTCATCACTTCGACAAACACATCTTTGGTGATATGCCAGAAGTTGTGCAGATTTTCCATACTCAGCGTAATACCCAGCAGCCCGGTGACAAACCAGCATGACATACCGATACCGATACCAGTAAACATGAAAGCCATCGCATTGCGACTGGCTTTTCGGCACTGCACGTTAAAGGTGCTGGCAATAAACATCATCACTGCACTCAGCAGTTCCCATCTCATGAGTAGTACGCTGGTGGTAATCGTAGCCATCTTATCTAAACTCCACGGTGATCGGTCCTGACAAACGGATGCATCATCACCATGAGCGGACGGGAGCTGCCAGGTAGGCTCCGTTTCGCCTTGACGCGCAGGTCATTAAAGTGTGACGGCGGTCACATTATATCACTCGATTTTAAAAGTTGAACAATATTTATACTTGGTATGGTCGTTTTTTTAGTATCAAAAGTGACCGTAACCTCTGGCGAAAAACGTTAGTTAGCTCTCAGTGATTTGACTTACCGCTAAGTCAAACTTGATGGTTTAAGATGAATCTCACGCTGTTTAAAGTTGTGCAGCCTGGCGATGACCTGTAGGATTTTTATTAATGCTGCTCCTAATCTTAATTTCCAGAAATCTATTCTGGAGGGTTTCCGCTTGCCGAAATCCAAGCAAAAATAATTAATCAGGGGCAGAAGATAATAAGGAGCCTGCGTGTCATTTAATGGTAACTCCTGGCTATCCAGCCTTTTACACCAGCGAAATAAAACCGTGGCCGCGCGCGAACTGCCGACCATGCGCGAGTCTTTTCAGCGCATTCACCTGATCATTATCGTGGTATCGCTGCTGTTCAGCGGTGCATCGCTGTCGGCGCTGTCGATGTTCGCACTGCGCAGCTACGCCGAGAATAATATTCAGCTGGTCGCAACCAGCGTCAGCTACAGCGCGCAAATGGCGGTAGCGCAGAATGATGCAGCAGCGGCAAAGGAGATCCTGCGCGAGATCGGTAACCAGGCAGAATTTGCCTCCGGGCGCATTTATAACGCGAACCTGCAGCTGCTCGCCAGCTGGCAGCAGCCGGGCAAGGCAGAGCACAGCGGGCTGAGCGCTGCCGTGTCGCGCTGGCTGTTTCCGCAACCGGTAAGCGCGCCGGTGATGCTGCATCGGCAGGAAATTGGCCGGGTGTGGATCAGCGGCGATGCGACTCGCGTGCTGCACTATCTGTGGCAGGCACTGCTGTGGCTAAGCGGCAGCCTGTTTGTCACCGCGCTGGTGGCGTGTGCGCTGTCGAACCGCATGCATGCGGGGATCCTCCTGGGCCTGCAAAATATCGCCTCCGTTGCCCACGATGTGCGCCGCCGACGGGCATTTTCCCTGCGCGTGCCGTCATCGTCGATTGCAGAGCTGAACAAGCTAAGCGGCGACTTTAACAGCCTGCTCGACGAGCTGGATAACTGGCAGCGCCATCTGAAGCGTGAAAATGACACGCTGGCCCACCAGGCGCTGCACGATTCCCTGACCGGCCTGCCCAACCGCAAGGCGTTTGAGCAGCAGCTGGCGACGCTGATGCAGGATGCGCTGGCGCGCAAGCAGGTTGGCGTGCTGTTTATTGACGGCGACCGCTTCAAGCAGGTCAACGATCGTTTCGGCCACGCGGCGGGGGACTACGTGCTGACCGTCACCGCGCAGCGGCTGCGCGCCAGTTTACCCGCGTATAATTTGGTGGCGCGTCTCGGCGGCGATGAGTTTGCCGTGCTGCTGCCAACGGTAGAGCGCGAGGAGCAGGTGGCTCAGGTGGCGCGCAACATCCTTGATGCGATGGCGCTGCCGATCCCTCTGCCGGAAGGTACGCGGGTAAGGCAGGCGCTAAGCATCGGCGTGGCGCTGGCTAAAAATCACCGTTCGGCCGAGTCGCTGCTGGCGCAGGCCGATGCGGCGATGTATCACATCAAGGAGATGGGCGGTGGCTGGTACCTGTCGCCCTCGTACTGGGGGCAGGAGGCGCAGGGGCTGCCACCGTCAATCGCAGTGGCGTCGCGCTGATTCAGTTGCGCAGCCCGCTGCTTGAGTAGTCGCTGCAGTCGACGTTCCAGCTGCTGCGCTGTAAAGACTGGCGGCGCATAGCGTGGCGATAAGCGGTTGGCGTCTGTGAGAACTGGCGGCGGAACACGCGTGAGAAGGTCTGCTGCGAGTCATAGCCATACTGCATAGCGATATCAAACACCGGGCGCTGGGTCTGACGCAGGGCTTCTGCGGCCAGCGTCAGGCGGCGTTCGCGAATATAGTTGCCCAGCGTCTGCCTGGTGACGGTGCGGAACATACGCTGCAGGTGCCATTTCGAATATCCCGATTTTGCCGCCACTTCATCTATCGACAACGTCTTATCCAGGTTGTTATCAATCCAGTGGGTCAGGGTGTTGATGATGTCGTCATGCATTCCTTTTTCTCCCAGGTCTTGTGCGTCAAACGGTCGCGGTCTCAATGGTTGCTGAGTATAATTCCTCAAGTTAACTTGAGGTAAAGGGCCAAATGAAAAAAAGTCTCAACAATCCCAACAAGCGAGAACTGACCCCCGGCGACGTGGCGCAGCGCTGCGGCGTGGCGGTCTCCACGCTGCACTTCTATGAAAGCAAAGGATTAATTAGCAGCTATCGTAACCCCGGCAACCAGCGGCGTTACACGCGCGACGTGCTGCGGCGCGTGGCGGTGATCAAGATTGCCCAGCGCATCGGTATTCCGCTGGCGACCATCAGCGACAGTCTGATGCAGTACCCGCCGGGCAAACGCATGTCGCCAAAAGAGTGGGCGGTGCTGTCGCAGCAGTGGCGTGTAGAGCTGGATCGCCGCATCGAGACGCTGACCCATCTCAGAGACGACCTCGACGGCTGCATCGGCTGTGGCTGCCTGTCGATGGAGGACTGCCCGCTGCGCAACCCGGGCGACAGGCTGAGCGAGCAGGGCACCGGCGCGATCCTGCTGGATGTGAAAGGGCCATAAACTCCTATACTTAGAGTTTGTTCACCGCTTGAAGGAGTGGCTATGATCACCGTGCATCATCTGAATAATTCGCGCTCGCAGCGTGTGCTGTGGCTGCTGGAAGAGCTGGAAGTGCCCTACCAGATCAAGCGTTACCAGCGCGAAGCCAGCATGCTGGCCCCCGCCGAGCTGAAAAAAGTGCATCCGCTGGGGAAATCCCCGGTTATCACCGACGGAAATCGCGTGGTGGCCGAGTCCGGCGCGATCCTCGAATACCTGGAAGCCCACTATGACGCAGAAAATCGGCTGAAACTTTTCGATGAGGAGGAGGTGATCCAGTCGCGCTACTGGCTACACTACGCGGAAGGCTCACTGATGCCGCTGCTGGTGATGAAGCTGATCTTCAGCCGCATGGGGCAGGCTCCGGTGCCGTGGCTGCTGCGCCCGATCGGCAGTGCCTTTGGCAAAGGGGTACAGAAAGGCTATCTCAATCCACAGATCGCGACTCACCGCCAGTTTATTGAGCAGCACCTGACCAGCCATCAGTGGTTTGCCGGCAGCCGCTTCAGCATTGCCGATGTGCAAATGAGTTTTCCGCTACAGGCGCTGACCGCACGCGGAGGCGCCGCCGACAGCCCGGCGATTCAGGCATGGCTGCAAAAAGTGCAGGCGCGTGCCGCCTGGCAGCGCGCTCTGCAGCAGGGTGGCGAAATTAACCTCTCCTGAATCTTTTTCTCCCCCTGACGCATAAAGGTTTCACCCAGCCTGCATCGTGCCATAGCCATAAGAAAGCGCTATTACGATGCAGGCACGCTCCCCCGCTACTATTATCCCCGTCATACTTCAAGCTGCAGATGCGTTGGCCGCATTACTCGACCCATCCGTGGGTCTCGCCCTTTCAGGGCTGCTGTGAACAGCGTTCAAATCTGCTCCATGCAGATTTGTCGCTCACCCGAATCACTTACGGAAGTCAAGCTCATCGGGATTTACTCGTTTGCCGCCTTCCTGCAGCCAGAATTATTTAGGGGATATTTTGCTGAGATCCGCTTAACAGGTGTTGAAAATGCACCAATAAACACCGGATAATCGTTTGCTCACAAATAAGCACTGCAATTACGCGGTTTTTTGCGTGGAATAGAAAACGTTTGCCTTTATCCGGTCAGCGCCTCGCCCTGAGGTTTTTTGTACCGCGTATATTGTGCCAGGGATGCAAATGTTGGACGCCGCTGGGTAACAGCGGTACTGCGCAGCGATAACTCATAAGAAAGCTCAGGGGATTACTATGTCGACTCCTTCTCAACCGGCCAGCGGCTCTTTAGACGCCTGGTTCAAAATCTCTGCGCGCGGCAGTAGCGTGCGCCAGGAAGTCTTAGCCGGACTCACCACCTTCCTTGCGATGGTTTACTCGGTGATCGTGGTGCCTTCAATGCTGGGCAAAGCCGGTTTCCCACCGACCGCCGTGTTCGTCGCGACCTGCCTGGTGGCCGGTTTCGGCTCGCTGCTGATGGGCCTGTGGGCCAACCTGCCGATGGCGATTGGCTGTGCTATCTCACTGACGGCATTTACCGCCTTCAGCCTGGTGCTGGGCCAGCATATCAGCGTTCCGGTGGCACTCGGTGCGGTATTCCTGATGGGGGTGCTGTTTACGCTGATTTCCGCCACCGGTATCCGCGCGTGGATTTTGCGTAACCTGCCGATGGGCGTGGCGCACGGCACCGGCGTGGGTATTGGCCTGTTCCTGCTGCTGATTGCGGCGGATGGCGTTGGCCTGGTGGTGAAAAACCCGGGCCCAGGCCTGCCGGTTACGCTGGGTCACTTCCCCTCCTTCCCGGTGGTGATGACGCTGCTTGGTCTGGCGGTGATTTTCGGCCTGGAAAAACTGCGGGTGCCGGGCGGCATCCTGCTGACGATTATTGCTATCTCGGTGATTGGTCTGATCTTCGACCCGGCGGTGAGCTATCAGGGGCTGTTCGCGATGCCAAGCCTGAGCGATGCGCAGGGTAACTCGCTGCTGTTCAGCCTTGATATTCTTGGCGCGCTGAAACCGGCGGTGCTGCCAAGCGTGCTGGCGCTGGTGATGACGGCGGTGTTTGACGCCACCGGTACCATCCGCGCGGTGGCTGGCCAGGCAAATCTGCTGGACAAAGATAACCAGATTATTAACGGCGGCAAGGCACTGACCACCGACTCACTGAGCAGCATCTTCTCCGGTCTGGTCGGCGCCGCACCTGCGGCCGTGTATATCGAATCGGCAGCGGGCACGGCGGCGGGCGGTAAAACCGGTCTGACGGCGATTGTGGTTGGCGTGCTGTTCCTGATGATCCTGTTCCTGTCGCCGCTGGCCTATCTGGTCCCTGGCTATGCCACGGCGCCTGCGCTGATGTACGTTGGCCTGCTGATGCTGAGCAACGTGTCGAAAATTGATTTCAGCGACTTCGTGGATGCGATGTCCGGCCTGCTGGCTGCGGTATTTATCGTGCTGACCTGTAATATCGTCACCGGCATCATGCTCGGTTTCGGCGCCCTGGTCATCGGCCGTATCTTTGCCGGCGAGTGGCGCAAGCTGAATGCGGGCACGGTGATCATTGCCGTGGCCCTGGTCGCTTTCTATGCCGGCGGTTGGGCGATTTAATCCTGTTTCGGGGCCGAATTCGTCGGCCCCACCTTCAGATGTCACTGAATTTCTCCTCTATACGCACATCCTGTTTCTAAACATTTTCTTAATTTGTTTTACTATCATTCAGGACATGATCATCATCATGTTCGTGGTTGTTTTTTACCCACCGGAAGACGTATAAAGAAAGGAAAGCATGGAAATCTTCTTCACCATCCTCATTTTGACGCTGGTTGTTTCGCTGTCCGGCGTTGCTGCACGCATCATTCCGTTTCAAATTCCCCTGCCGCTGGTGCAGATCGCCATGGGCGCGCTGCTGGCGTGGCCGACCTTTGGTCTGCATGTCGACTTTGACCCGGAGCTGTTTTTAGTCCTGTTTATCCCGCCGCTGCTGTTTGCCGATGGCTGGAAAACCCCAACCAGTGAGTTTCTGCACCACGGGCGCGAGATCCTCGGCCTGGCGCTGGTGCTGGTACTGATTACCGTGGTCGGTATCGGCTATCTGATTTACTGGCTGGTGCCGGGCATTCCGCTGCTGGCCGCCTTTGCGCTGGCGGCGGTGCTGTCACCCACCGATGCCGTGGCGCTCTCCGGTATCGTCGGCGAGGGGCGCATCCCGAAAAAGATCATGGCGATTTTGCAGGGCGAGGCGCTGATGAACGATGCGTCTGGCCTGGTGTCGCTGAAATTTGCCGTTGCGGTGGCGATGGGCACCATGGTGTTTACCGTTTCCGGCGCCTCGATAGAGTTCCTGAAAGTGGCGATCGGCGGCCTGCTGGCGGGTATTGCCATCTGCTGGCTGTACGGTAAATCGCTGCGCCTGTTCAGCCGCTGGAGCGGGGATGATCCGGCCACCCAGACCGTGCTGCTGCTGCTGCTGCCGTTTGCTTCTTATCTGATTGCCGAACATATCGGCGTCTCCGGTATCCTTGCGGCGGTAGCAGCCGGGATGACCATTTCGCGCTCCGGCATTATCCGCCAGGCACCGCTGGCGATGCGCCTGCGCGCCAACAGCGTCTGGCAGATGCTGGAGTTTGTCTTTAACGGCATGGTGTTCCTGATGCTGGGCCTGCAGCTGCCGGGCATACTTGAAATCTCGGTGCACCAGGCGGATGCGGATCCCAACGTTGAGCTGTGGGCGCTGTTTGCTTCCGTGGTGATGATCTATGTCGCGCTGATGATTGTACGTTTTGGCTGGCTGTGGACCATGCGCCTCATCAGCCGCACCGCGCTGAAAAAGCGTCCGATGGAGTTCTCCAGCTACTCGACGCGTGAACTGCTGATTGCCTCCTTTGCCGGGGTGCGCGGGGCGATTACTCTGGCCGGTGTGCTCTCTATTCCACTGCTGCTGACCAACGGCGATGATTTCCCGGCGCGCTATGAGCTGGTGTTCCTCGCCACCGGGGTGATCCTGTTCTCACTGCTGGTCGGCGTCGTGGTGCTGCCGCTGCTGCTGCGCGGGGTGGAAGGGATTGATAAAACCGTTCACCGCCGCGAAGTACAGATGGCGCGCGCGGTGATGGCCGGCACGGCGATCGAGAGCCTGTACAAGATGGAAGAGCGCCTGGCGGCGGATACGGAAGAGAATATCGACCCGGAGCTGCTGAAAGAGATCAGTTCGCGCGTGGTGGGTAACCTGCGCCGCCGCGTGGACGGTAAGGAAGATCTGGAGCGCGCACTGTATGCCGAGAACCTCGAACGCCGCTTCCGCCTTAGCGGCCTGCGTGCCGAGCGCGGCGAGCTGTATCATCTGCGCGCCACGCAGCAGATCAGCAACGAAACCATGCAGAAACTGCTGCACGACCTCGACCTGCTGGAAACGCTGCTGATTGAGAAAGAGGAATGAAGGGATTGCGGGTCGGGCATGCCCGACCCCTACGCGATTTCGCAGGGGCGAGGCATGCCTCGCCCTGGTTTTGCCGGGGTTACAACGATAACCGCGGCGCTTCTCCCGGCCAGAACTCGCGGCAGCAGGTGATCCACGCCTGGGCGCTGCGCGACAGATAGCTGCCTTCCCGCCAGATCAAGCCCAGTTTCCACACCAGCTCCGACTTCAGCGGCAGCCACAGCAGCTGGCTTTTATCCAGCCGCTGACAGATTGGCTCCGGCAGGATCGCCACCCCCATTCCCGCCTGCACCATTGCCGCCAGAAAATCCCACTGCCCGCTGCGTACCGCAATCTGTGGGGTAAAGCCGCTGGCCTGGAAGGCGCGCATCAGCTGGCGATTGAGCGAGAACTCTTCGTTATAAATCAGGATCGGCAGCCCGGCCAGCTCGCTGATCGGCAGATGACTGCGGCGCAGCCACTGCTCGGTGCGCGGCACCAGTACGCACAGCGGGTGGCTCATCAGCGCCAGCGAGTTTAGCGGCAAATCGTCGGCTACCGGCAGCGCGGTCATGGCGATATCAAGGCTGCCAGACAGCACCGCCTGCTGCACCGTCAGGCCGCCAAATTCGGAAATTTTCAGCTTCACCCCAGGATAGCGCTGGCGAAAGGCCGAAATGGAACCGGCAATCTGCATCCCGACCATGGGCGGAATGCCGAGGCGCAGCTCGCCGGTTTTCAGCTCGTTAATATCGCTGATCTCCGCTTCCAGCTGCTTAAACTCCTGCAGGATGGTCAGCCCGCGCTGATACACCGCCTGGCCGGTATCGGTCAGATGCAGTTTGCGGCCCTCGCGGATCAGCAGCGTACAGCCCAGCTCGTCTTCCAGCTGGCGCAGCATCTTACTGATCGTCGGCTGAGTGACGTACAGCTGCTCGGCTGCGCGGGTAAAGCTCTGCTGGCGAACCACTTCCACAAAGTAGCGCAGGGCGCGAACGTCCATAATCATTCCTGTCTGGCATAGTTTGAATAATATTAAGTCATTTTTTTCACCCTTTGTTACCGCTTTATAATGTTTGCAGTAAAAACAATTGGCGATGGGGTAAACATCATGGCGCTGGCAATAAGCCCGCAGAGAACGGGCTGGCTGCACAGGTTACAGGTTCCGCTACAGGTGATGCTGTACATTGGGCTATTTGTTTTTTCAGAACAGCTAGTTATCTGGTTCCATTTGCCGCTTCCGGCCAATATCGTCGGCATGTTACTGCTGCTGACACTGATTATCTGCCGCGTGATGCCGCTCGGCTGGGTGAAGGCCGGAGCCAGCTGGCTGCTGGCGGAAATGCTGCTGTTTTTTGTTCCTGCGGTGGTGGCGGTGGTTAACTACGCCGAGCTGCTGCGTCTTGAGGGCTGGCGCATTCTGCTGGTGATTGGCCTCAGCACGCTGCTGGTGCTGGCGGCGACCTCGCTGGTGGTCGAGCGGGTTTATCGTTTCGAAATCTGGCTGGCGCAGCGCAAACAGGAGAAACGCGATGCGTGATTTGCTGCTGAGTATTGCCTGCCTGCTGGCCACGCTGCTGGTTTACTTCCTCAACAAACGCCTGTACCGCCGCTGGCACCGACTGCTGATGATGCCGCTGGTGATGACGCCAATGGTGCTGGTGGCGCTGCTGCTGGTGACGCATATCTCCTGGCAGGATTACATTGGCGAGAGCCGCTGGCTGCTGTGGCTGCTCGGCCCGGCCACCCTGGCGTTTGCCGTGCCGGTGTATGAGAACCTGGCGATTATCCGCCGCCACTGGCTGTCGCTCAGCGCCGGGGTGATCACCGCCACTACCGTCGCGGTGTGCAGCTCGGTGTGGCTGGCGCGCCTGCTGACGCTGCCGGAGGAGATCCAGCGCAGCCTGGCAGTGCGCTCCATCACTACACCGTTTGCGCTGGCGGCGGCGAAACAGCTCGGCGGGCAGCCGGATCTGGTGGCGCTGTTCGTGGTGATCACCGGGGTATTTGGTATGGCGGTCGGTGACCTGCTGTTTCTGCGCCTGGCGATCAAGCAGGGGCTGGCAAAAGGTGCCGGGTTTGGCGCGGCATCGCACGGGGCGGGTACGGCACGCGCCTATGAGATCGGCCAGCAGGAGGGGGTGGTTTCCAGCCTGGTGATGATGCTGTCAGGCGTGGTGACCGTGGTGATTGCCCCGGCGATTGGCCATGTTATGTGGGCGGTTGCCTGAAACATTCACTTGCGCGATGTTTTGTAATGTTACTCAAATTCATCTCAATTGGTTTCTTTCTCATATAAATCCGTATTGGGTTGGTTTACTCTGCACAGCCGCCGCATTTCGGCGTGAGTAAAATTAATCAGGAGAAAAAAATGAAAAGAGTGGCAATGACAACGGGCGCACTGGCGCTGCTGGCGCTGGCAGGCTCTGCTCAGGCTATCGAAGGTGGCGTGAATGTGGGCAAAAATTACACTGACGTACACGTAGGCCTGGGAACTAACTCACCTGGTTTTGCCCTTTCCGGTGACTGGTTGCGCAGCGATCACGACGGTAACGTTGAAAGCCTGGGTCTGGGCTACAACGTCGCGGTCGGTGATGTGTTCCTGTCACCTACCGTGAAAGCCATGTCCACCAACCCGAAAGACACCAAAGATGGCTACGGTATTGCTATCGGTGGCGGCGTGAAGGTTCCGGTTACCAATATGTTCAACGTGTACGGTGAATATTTCTGGTCGCCGGATTCGTTCTCCAGCCATATCGACAACTACCAGGAAGCGTCAGCGGGCGTGAGCTTCCAGCCGATTTCGCTGGTTGATGTCAGCGTGGGTTATAAATACATGACGATGAACGGTAAAGATGGCCGTAAAGACAACGTGGTGGCCGATGGCCCATACGTTGGCGCCGCAGTGCATTTCTAATCACGTCACCGTCTCGTAGGGGCGAGGCATGCCTCGCCCTGGGTCGGGCATGCCCGACCCCTACGGGGCCCTTTTCAATGCCGCAGTTAATGTCCTTTCCCACCCTCAATGCCAATACCGGTCTGCGAACGCACAAACTGTGCGCGGAAGCGCAGGCGCTCCTGCGCGCCGGATGCCGAGTGATCGGTGATGGAGAACAGCCACGTCCCGATAAACGCCACCAGCATTGAGAACAGCGCCGGATACTCATACGGGAAGATCGCTTTGGCGTGCCCCAGCACCTGCACCCACACCGTCGGGCCGAGGATCATCAGCAGTACCGCCGTCAGCAGCCCCAGCCAGCCGCCAATCATCGCGCCGCGCGTGGTCAGCTTCGACCAGTACATCGACAGCAGGATAATCGGGAAGTTACAGCTGGCCGCGATGGAGAACGCCAGGCCGACCATAAAGGCGATGTTCTGCTTCTCAAACATTATCCCCAGCAGAATCGCCACCACGCCCAGGATCACCACGGTAATCTTCGAGACGCGCAGCTCCTCTTTCTCACTCGCCTGTCCCTGACGGAACACGCTGGCGTAGAGATCGTGCGAAACGGCCGAAGCGCCAGCCAGCGTCAGCCCGGCGACCACCGCCAGGATAGTGGCAAACGCCACGGCGGAGATAAAGCCAAGGAACAGGCTGCCGCCTACCGCATCGGCCAGATGCACCGCCGCCATGTTATTACCGCCAATCAGCGCGCCGGTGGCATCTTTAAACGCCGGGTTAGCCCCGACCAGCAGGATGGCGCCGAAGCCGATAATAAAGGTCAGGAAGTAGAAGTAGCCCATAAAGCCGGTGGCGTAGAACACGCTTTTACGCGCCTCGCGCGCGTCGCTGACGGTGAAGAAGCGCATCAGGATATGCGGCAGGCCGGCGGTACCAAACATCAACCCGAGGCCGAGCGACAGCGCGGATATCGGGTCATGTACCAGCCCGCCGGGGCTCATAATCGCAATGCCTTTCGGGTGCACCTTCATTGCTTCGGTAAACAGTGTGTTAAAGCTGAAGCCAACGGTCTTCATCACCATAATTGCCATAAAGCTGGCGCCGAACAGCAGCAGCACGGCTTTAATAATCTGCACCCAGGTGGTGGCGAGCATGCCGCCAAACAGCACATACATCACCATCAGAATACCGACCAGCACCACGGCAACGTGATAGTCGAGGCCGAAAAGCAGCTGGATAAGTTTGCCCGCGCCGACCATCTGCGCAATCAAGTACAGCGCCACCACCACCAGCGAGCCGCAGGCCGACAGTACGCGGATCGGCTTCTGCTTCAGGCGGTAAGAGGCGACGTCGGCAAAGGTATAGCGCCCGAGGTTGCGCAGGCGTTCGGCAATCAGGAACAGGATAATTGGCCAGCCGACGAGGAAGCCGAGCGAGTAGATCAGCCCGTCATAGCCGGAGGTGTAAACCAGCGCGGAGATACCGAGGAAAGAGGCCGCCGACATAAAGTCCCCGGCCATCGCCAGCCCGTTCTGGAAGCCGGTGATATTGCCGCCTGCGGTATAATAATCGCTGCGTGAACGGGTGCGTTTGGACGCCCAGTAAGTGATGCCAAGCGTAAAGGCGACGAATATCAGAAACATGATAATCGCTTCGACGTTGGTCGGCTGGCGCTCAACCGCCCCGCTGATAGCATCGGCCGCCAGCACGCCGCCCGGCAGTAACACCGCCAGAGCAGGTAACAGATATCGTGATTTCATCCCTTCACCTCTTTCAGCAGTTCACGGGTCAGGCGATCGAATTCACCATTCGCGCGCCAGACATACACACCGGTCAACAGGAAGGAGATGACAATTAAGCCAACGCCTATGGGAATGCCGCGCGTCACATTGGTGCCTTGGTGCAGCGGCGTACCCAGCCACGCGGGCGCGAAGGCAATCAGTAAAATAAAGCCGACGTAAAGCACCAGCATAATTATCGACAGCAGGGTGGCAAAGCTCTGGCGTTTTCTCACCAGCTCTTTAAAGCGTGCGCTTTTTTCTATTCTTTCATATAAGACATCGTTCATTGCAGCATCTCCAGAGGTAGAGAGGGTGAGTATTTTTTTATAACTTCACGGTGCTGAAAATTAAGACGTAATACGGCAGGGCTGCTCTGTGGCAGTTAGGATTGAGAGAATAATGGGGGCGCTGAGAGGCCCCCACGGAGTTATGGCATTTTAATGGACTGCTTCTCTTCGAGTAATTTTTCCACCACGCCTGGATCGGCGAGAGTCGAGGTATCGCCGAGGTTGCTGGTATCACCGGCGGCAATTTTGCGCAAAATGCGGCGCATAATTTTCCCCGAGCGGGTTTTAGGCAGTGAGTCGGTCCAGTGCAGCACGTCCGGCGTGGCAATCGGGCCGATCTCTTTACGTACCCAGTTACGCACTTCGCTATACAGCTCCGGCGACGGCTCTTCGCCGCTATTCAGCGTGATATAGGCATAGATCGCCTGGCCCTTCAGCCCGTGTGGAATACCGACCACGGCGGCCTCGGCGATTTTCGGATGGGAGACCAGCGCAGATTCAATCTCCGCGGTGCCCAGGCGGTGGCCGGAGACATTCAGTACGTCATCCACGCGCCCGGTGATCCAGTAATAGCCATCTTCATCACGGCGCGCGCCGTCGCCGCTGAAGTACATATTTTTAAAGGTGGAGAAGTAGGTCTGCTCAAAGCGCTCGTGATCGCCAAACAGCGTGCGCGCCTGACCCGGCCAGGAGTCGACAATCGCCAGGTTGCCTTCGGTCGCGCCCTCCAGCACGTTGCCTTCGTTATCCACCAGCGCGGGCTGGACGCCGAAGAACGGATGGGTCGCCGAGCCGGGTTTCAGCGCGGTGGCACCCGGCAGCGGGGTGATCATAAAGCCGCCGGTTTCGGTTTGCCACCAGGTGTCAGAGATAGGACAGTTGCCGTTACCTATTTTCTTGTGGAACCACTCCCAGGCTTCCGGGTTGATTGGCTCACCGACGGAGCCGAGAATGCGCAGGCTGGAGCGGTCGGTGCCCTCAATGGCTCTGTCGCCCTCTGCCATGAGCGCACGCACGGCGGTCGGCGCAGTGTAGAGAATGGTGACCTTATGCTTGTCCACCACTTCGGCCATCCGGCTCGGTTTCGGCCAGTTTGGCACCCCTTCAAACATCAGGGTGGTAGCACCACACGCCAGCGGGCCGTACAGCAGGTAGCTGTGACCGGTGACCCAGCCAACATCGGCGGTACACCAGTAGACATCTTCCGGATGGTAATCAAACACGTATTTAAAGGTGGTGGCTGCGTACACCAGGTAGCCGCCGGTGGTGTGCAGCACGCCTTTCGGCTTGCCGGTGGAACCCGAGGTGTAGAGGATAAACAGCGGGTCCTCGGCGTTCATCTCTTCCGGCTGGTGGTGGGCGCTGGCTTTGTTCATCAGCTCGTGCCACCAGAGATCGCGATCGCCGTTCCAGCCGACATCTTTGCCGGTGCGTTTAAACACCACCACTTTACCTACGCTGGTGACAGCGGGGTTAGCCAGCGCGTCGTCGACGTTTTTCTTCAGCGGGATGCTGCGCCCGGCGCGCACGCCCTCATCGGCGGTGATCACCAGGCGGGCGTTACTGTCGATAATCCGGCCAGAGACGGCTTCCGGCGAGAAGCCACCGAAGATCACCGAGTGCACCGCGCCAATGCGCGCGCAGGCCAGCATCGCCACGGCCGCTTCCGGCACCATGGGCATATAGATCGCCACGACATCGCCCTTATTGATGCCGAGCTCTTTCAGGGTGTTGGCAAAGCGGCACACGTCGCGGTGCAGCTCACGGTAGCTAATGGTTTTGCTTTCGCTGGCGTCATCACCTTCCCAGATGATGGCCGGATGGTCGCCGCGCGTTTGCAGATGGCGATCAAGGCAGTTAGCGGCAAGGTTTAGCGTGCCGTCCTCATACCAGCGAATGGAAATATTGCCGGGGGCGAAAGAGGTGTTCTTCACCGTGCGGTAGGGTTTGATCCAGTCAAGTATCTTGCCTTGCTCACCCCAGAATGCGTCTGGGTCCTGTACCGACTGCTGATACATCGACTGGTACTGCTGGGCATTAATCAGGGTGTTTTCCGCGATGTTCGCGGGCACCGGGTATACGTGTGATTGGCTCATGGCTGGTCTCCTTGAAGATGTTAATAATATGTCAATCAATGGTTAAGTGAAGATGCGCGTTTGGCTTTGTTTTCTTTTTGCGCGGCAGATCACGTCATAACGGAATGTAATGAAATGGCAATATCACTTTGCTCAAAAGAGAAGAGGCGATGCTAACAATCTTAGAAAAATGCCCGCTAAGGTGCGCAAAAAAAGCGCAACCAGACCATTTCGTTGTTACGGGTAATTGTTCAATTTTTGCATGGCTATGCTATTTGCCATAAGAATATTACCTTTTATAACAAAGGTTTATTTTAAGTGGCTACAGGCAGTGCTTTATCCTGTCTACTGAGCATTAAATAGACACATCTCGCGTAGGGTTGCATTCTTACCGCTGAAAATGGTACTGATTACGCGCCTGCAAAACAGGAATCAACCATCCATTACCTGCGAATTGCCCGATCCCGGTCATCCTCCTTCGAGTGTTATTCACTCCGCATGCAGTACGCGGAAAGCAGGTTTTGTTAAGGAAAAATACAATATGAAAGCTGTAAAATTCAGCCTCGCCTGGCAAATTCTGGTGGCGTTGGTACTGGGGATCACCGTCGGGGCGATACTGCATAACCAGCCGGAAAACCGTGAATGGTTAGTCACTAACGTACTCACGCCGGCTGGGGATATCTTTATCCACCTGATTAAAATGATCGTGGTGCCTATCGTCATTTCCACGCTGATTGTCGGCATTGCCGGCGTCGGGGATGCGAAAAAACTGGGGCGTATTGGCGTTAAAACCATCGTCTACTTTGAAGTGATTACCACCATTGCCATTGTGACAGGTATTACTCTGGCGAACGTGTTCCAACCCGGCTCCGGCATTGATATGTCGACGCTGGCAACGGTGGACATCTCTAAATATGAAGCGACCACGCAGCAGGTGCAGAGCGGCCCGCATAGCCTGGTGACCACTATCCTGTCGCTGATCCCGCAGAATATCTTCGCGGCGATTGCCAGGGGTGACATGCTGCCGATTATCTTCTTCTCGGTGCTGTTTGGCCTTGGACTCTCTTCACTGCCGTTCTGAACACCGCGATCCGCTGGTGAAAGTGTTCCGCTCAACGTCAGAAGCGATGTTCAAAGTGACCCATATGATTATGCGTTATGCCCCTGTTGGGGTGTTTGCGCTGATCTCGGTGACGGTAGCAAACTTCGGTTTTGCCTCGCTGTGGCCGCTGGCGAAGCTGGTGATACTGGTGTATGCCGCTATCTTCTTCTTCGCGCTGGTGGTGCTGGGTGGGGTGGCGCGCTTCTGCGGTCTGCGCATCACCACGCTGATACGTATCCTCAAGGATGAGCTCATCCTCTCTTACTCCACGGCCAGCTCTGAAACCGTGCTGCCGCGCATCATGGAGAAGATGGAAGCCTACGGCGCGCCGAAGTCGATCACCAGCTTTGTGGTGCCGACCGGCTACTCGTTTAACCTGGACGGTTCGACGCTGTACCAAAGTATCGCCGCCATCTTTATCGCGCAGCTATACGGCATTGACCTGTCGCTGGGCGATGAGATCGTACTGGTGCTGACGCTGATGGTGACGTCAAAAGGGATTGCTGGCGTGCCGGGCGTCTCCTTCGTGGTGCTGCTGGCCACTCTTGGCAGCGTCGGAATTCCGCTGGAAGGCCTGGCATTTATCGCCGGCGTTGACCGTATCCTCGATATGGCACGTACCGCGCTGAACGTGGTGGGCAACGCGCTGGCGGTGCTGGTGATTGCCAAGTGGGAAGATCAGTTTGATGCGAAGCAGGCGCTCGCCTATGAAGCACAGCTGAAAGCCCAGCCTACGGGCCAGTAAAAATCGCGGGCGGGTGATGCGTCACCTGCCCGTTTTGCCTCCACTCTCCAGTTTAGCCCTGGATCCTACCTCACAAATCTCGCAAAAATTCCCGTAAGTTTGATTTAAGTGCCCTGGCGTTCAGTGCCGATCTGTGAAGCGGGCGTCTCATACCGCAAGGTTACTATTATGATTTGTCATCAATAAGTTAGCTGAGAATTTTTCGCTGCTATTAGTGTCGCTGTTGGTAACACTATTTTATCTTTGCCGTGAATTTCATAAAAAAATTCAGAATAATGAGTTGCCAGAAAATAAATCAAAAACTATAGATGAATAGACATTATTATCAGCAAAAGTATTAATGAGACTAATTATTGATATTAGTGCCATTTATTTATAGAGATTCTATTTATCATTTATTTTATTTGAATATTTATCCTTGTTATTAACAGGTGCCTTTCTGGGGATGTCACTCCGCACGGATGGATGAATCTGCTGCTTCCCAAGGCCCGGCAATAAACCCTGTATGGACTCAGGGGGACTGCATTCGCCCGGAGGAAATATGCGTTACAGATTAAATCCAGTGTTATCAGGCCTGCTCGCCGCTTTTAGTATTCCTTTCGCTACTGCCGATGTGCTATCTATTTATTCCCCGCTAACGAACGATAATCTTGCTAACCGACAGGCGGTAATTAATGATGGTTCCGTCGGCGCTATTACCGGTAATCAACGCTTCCAGCCCGGAACCAATGGTGCAGTCAATACCACGCTGGGCTCATTACAAAGCGCCGGGCGTATTGTTAATGACAACGGGGTGATTGGTGCCGAGCGTCTCGATCCCGGCCCGCAGAATTTCGCGATAACCATCCCCGATGCGACCACCGGCGGCAACACCACTTTCCAGGTCTATAACCCCGCCAGTCTGGTGGCGCAAACCCCGGTTGGCGCCAGCACTGCGGTAGCGGATATCGTCAACGTGGGTGACGATCAGTACATCAATACCCGTATTGCCGATGTCACAAACGGCACGCTAAACGTCGATATTGGGCAGCGCGGGGCACGGTCGACCGCCGCGACCAATGGCTGGACCATGGCGGCCAAGCAGAGCACGCTGTTCAACGTTGACGGTACCACCAACAGCTCAACGGTGAACTGGAATTCGAACAACCGCATCACCTTTACCGGCGCAGCCGCAGACCCCACGGTGCCGCGCCAGTTCCAGGTCACCAACGTCGCTACCTACAAGGGCGCATTTAGCGTCACCACCCTTGATGGCAAAAGTAACGCGTTTAACGTCACCAGCGCTGCCGGGCTAAAAAGCTATAACGACTGGCTGATTACCCAGCTGAAAAGCGGAAATCTCAATACTGCCTCCTACCTGACCGAATTTAACAAAGCCTTCAGTAAAACCAACCAGAATATCGACTACACCATCAGCGCGGATGACCCGAACGATGACGTGGCGCAGGCGATTGGCGACCGGGTGGTGATCGGCGCCAGCGGGGCCAGTGCGCAGGTGAATATTGCGGCGGGCAGCACGCTGGAAGTGGTCGGCGCCAACGGCGGTGCCATTCGCGCCACCGACGGGGCGACCGTGACAAATAACGGTAAAGTCTCCAGCTCCGGCGGGCTGGGCTCCGACAGCGCGGCGCTGAGCCTGAATACCGGCAGCCGCGGCACCAACTCCGCTACCGGGGTGATCAACGGCGGCTTCTATAATCGCGTCGATGGTACCGGAGTCGGGGCGACCGGCTATAACTCGAACGGCGTCAACGTGGCGGGGGGCAGCACCTTCGATAATGCCGGGATTGTCAACTTCGCCAGCGGCGGCAACCCGGCGGGCGGCTCGACGGCGGCGATTAATCTGACCTCTTCCACGGCGACCAACAGCGGCAACATCAACGTCGGCGTTAATGGCTCCAGCGCCAGCGGCACCACCAGCGGCGTGGCGGTGGATACCGGCTCTGATTTTACCAACGCCCGCGGCGGGACGATCTACCTGGGTCGCGGCCCGCAGAACAGCCTGGGTGAAGAGACGGCAGAAACCGCGCTGAATCAAAGTGGGACCACCAGCGGCATTTCGGTCAGCGGCAACGGCAGCGCCATCAACCACGGTGAGATTATTATGGGTAGCAGGGTACAGAACGGCGCCGGCATGCTGGCCAGCGGCGGAGCTAACAGTACCCTGATTAACGATACCGACGGCGTGATTACCGTCAGCGGCGCAGCGGCGGCTGTACCGCGGGAAAATATCGCCATGTCGGTGCTCAATGCGGGCAGCGGCGGCAATATTGAAAACCGCGGTACCATTAACCTCAACGGCGTCAACGCCACCGGGCTGAAGGTGCTGGCCACCAACGGCAATACGGCGGCAGCGCAGTCCAGCGGCACTATCAACGTTGCGGGCGGCGCGGATCCCGACAGCGGCACGCGCAACTTCGGCGTCTGGGCGGAAGGCCAGGGCAGCGGTACGGCCACGGCCAATGTCGATGGCCCGATCAACCTGACCGGTAACGGGGCCATTGGTGTCCATGCGCGCGGCAATGCGACGGTGCTGGTCAACAGCGACGCCGTACCGCGCTTCAGCCAGGGCAGCAATCAGATCGCCTTCTTCGCTTACGGCCCGAATGCCAGGATCGACGTGACCAATAATAACGCCTTTGACGTAACCACCAGCGGCTCGACCCTGTTCCGTCTGGAGCAGGGCGCGGACTTTGCCGGTAACAACCTGTCGCTAACCGCTTCCGGCGCTAACTCCGTCGGGGTGATGGGGACCGGAACGGGGGGCACCGAGATCAACACGCAGAACGCCAGCTTTGAGGTTTCCGGCAGTGGTGCCACCGCGGTCATTATTGAAGGGGGAGCGGTGGGAAATATTGATGCCGGAACCACCATCAACCTCAGCGGCGTTAATGCTGTCGGGGCGATTGCCGACGGGCAGAAACACACCCTGGCCGGGCGCACCAGCGGCAGCCCGGTGGCCAGCACCACGCTGACCTCGCAGGCTGCCCTCAGCTCCGGCCAGACCGGGCTAACCGGACTGATTGCCCGCAACCGGGCGCAGCTCACCAACGCCGGGAATATCACTTTCACCGGCGCCGGCTCCACCGGCATCCTGGTGGAGAGCGGGGCAACGGGTGCCAACAGCGGCGATATCTCGGTGACCGATGGCGGCTTCGGCATGCGCGTCAACGGCAGCGGTAGCCAGGCGACCACGGCGAACAATAGCGGCACGATTAATGTGGAAGGCGGCTCGACCAGCCAGCGTACGCGCGGCGTCAGCGCGGCCGGCAGCCGGGCGGTGGCAAACCTGACGGGAGCCATCAACATGAACGGACGCGGAGCGATAGGCGCCGAGGCGCTGAACGGCGCAACGGTTAACGTGGGTAGCGCTGCAACGCCCGCGTTTAACAATAGCGATCAGATTGCCTGGCACGCAGCGGGCGTCGGCTCAACCATCAACAGCAGCAGCAGCGCCACCAGCAACGTGACGACCGACCGCTCGGCGCTATACCGCATTGATGATGCCGCCGCGTTGAACTTCAGCACGCCGGCAAATATTACCCTCAGTGGGGCAGGCAGCAGTGGCGTGATCGCCTCCGGCCCCGACAGCCTGTTTAACAGCGGCAGCAGCCAGTTCAACGTTAACGGCAACGGGGCGAATGCGCTACGCGTCGAAGGCGGTGCCAGCGCCACGCTCGGCAGCGGCACCCGCGTGGCGCTTAACGGCGCCAGCAGCATTGGCGTATTGGTGAATAATCTGCGTACCGACCTCAGCAATGCGCTGGATGGCAGTGCAGCGCCCACCCTGGTCACCAGCAGCGCCAGCGTGAGCGCAACAGGTGCCAACAGCATCGGCTATGACGTGGCCAACGGCGCCACGCTGGTTAACGACGGTGCGGTGAATATGAACGGCGCCAACAATATCGGTATCCGCACGCGCAGCGGCAGCAACATTACCAATAACGGCGTGGTGAATGTTGCCAACGGCACCGGGCTGGATATCAGCGGCAGCGGCACCACGCTGGCGAAAGGCGGTGCGATTAACGTGGCGGACGGCGTGGCCGGGGTGCGTATCGGCTCCGGCTCCAGCCTTGCGCTAAGCGGCAGCGACACGGTGATCGCCACCAACGGCAGCGCGCACGGCATTCTGCTCGACAGCGGGGCGGCGGCGCTGAGTGCCAGCGATGCCACCATCAACGTTAACGGCAGCGGCAACGGCATTGAAAACCGCGTCGAGACGCGCAGCGTGACGTTGAATAACCTGACGGTCAACGTCGCCGACGGCAGCGGCCTGCGTACCGCCGTACCGTTCGATCCCGCCTCGACGGTGACCACTAACGTCAGCGGCAGCGGCAGCGGGCTGAATTTCACCCAGGCCAACGGCAGCGCAACCACCAACGATTTGATCCTCGGCAGCGGCTATCAGTTTAACGTCAGCGGCGCGGGCGGCACCGGGATCCGCGCCAATACCACCGGAGCGGTGCAGTCGGCGGCCAACGTCAATATCACCAGCGCCAGCGGCGGTTCGGCCCTGGTAGCGGGCACCGCCAGCTCGGTGCTGAACACCGGGACGCTGGTCTCCGCCAGCACCCGAGCGCCGGTAGTGGATTTACGCGGCGGCACTGCGGTGTTTGAAAACCGTGGCACCATCACGCCAGGCTCGCCTGAGGGCGTGGCGGTGGCGGGCAGCAACGCCAACGATGTGGTGCTGCTGACTAACGGTGACGTGCTGGGGGATATCAATACCGGCGGCGGCACCGATGCACTCGAGTGGACCGGCGGTACGCTGAACGGCAGCCTGACGCTGGGCAATGGTGTGAATAACCGCGCCCTGATCCAGGGCGTTGACCTGGCGCAAACGCGTCACATCACTAACGGCGGAGCAACGGGCAGTGCGTTGACCTTTGACAATATCAGCGCGCGCGGTGGCTCGTTTAGCGCGGATGATATCAGTAAAGGCACCAACCTCGGCTCGGGCTGGAGCACCATTAACTTCAGTAACAGCCAGTGGACGCTGACCGATAATCTGCAGCTGGCGCACAGCACCGTCAATATCGACAGCGGCTCCACGCTGTATGCCGGGAACGGCGTTAATCCGGTGCTGACAGGCGGCAGCAGCAACTCGCTGACGGTGAATAACGGCGGGCTGATTGACCTGACCAACGGCAGCGGATCGCCGGGCAACTCGCTGACGATTAACGGCAATCTCGCCTCTGCAGGTGGTTCGGTGAAAATAAATACCGAGCTGAACGCGGGCGGCGCGCTGAGCAATCAGTTCAGCGATAACCTGCGGGTGACCGGCAATGCCAGCGGCACCACGCTGCTGGATGTCACCCCCACCGCGCTCAGCACGGGGGCGCTGACCGACCTCGACTTCAGCAGCTCAATTGAGAGTAATGAAGGGATTTCACTGGCGCAGGTGGCGGGTAATGCCAGCAGAGATAGCTTTGCGCTGAAGGATGGCTACCTGGCCGCCGGCCCCTGGAGCTACGGGCTGTACAGCTTCGCACCGGGCACCAGTGATGCCAGCCAGCGGCGCGTTGCCGGGGGCAGCGATAATCAGTTCTGGGACTATCGCCTGGCAAATAACTACGTCTGCGCAGGCGGTGCTGCCTGTCTGACCACCTTTAACAACTACCTCGCGCCGAATCAGGAGAGCCGCCCGGCGGTGGTGCCGCAGGTGCCTTCCTATATCTCTGCACCGGTCGGCCTGGCCTACTACACCGCGGCGATTATCGATGACCTGCATAAACGCCTTGGCGAGCTGCGCCACCAGCAGAGCCAGCAGGCGGGCGACAGCGGCGAGATGTTCGTGCGCTATATTGGCTCCAACCTGACCTGGAGCAGTAATAAGAGCTTTAAAGACTTCGGCTATGACTTCGACCTCGACTATAGCGCGCTGCAAATCGGCGGTAACCTGCTGCGGCTCGACGGCGAGAAAGACAGCCTGCGCGGGGGCCTGGCCTATACCCGCGGCAACACCCGCCTGCGCCCGGATGCGGCGGACGGTTACAGCTCCACCACCTTTGACAGCGACAGCCTGGCGCTCTATATGACCTGGCAGCGTGAAAGCGGCTTCTACCTGGATGGCGCACTGTCGTATGACTGGCACCGTGGCGAAACCGATATCCCGCGCCAGAAGGATGTGGCGAAGCTGAGAGGCAAAGGCTGGACGGCATCACTGGAGAGCGGCTACCCGTTTGAGTTTGATAACGGCGTGCGGCTGGAACCGCAGGCGCAGCTAATGTACATGCACCTGGGGATGGATGACTTCACCGATAAAGACCAGCTGACCGTGAAGTACGACAGCTACAACCAGACCATTGGCCGCCTCGGTGCGCGACTCGATCGCACCTGGACCGATGAGAGCAACCGTCAGTACACGCCTTACGTGCGCGCTAACTACTATCGCGGCTGGGGCGGTGAGTCAAAAACCCGCATTGGTGCGGAAAACCTCGACGTCAGTAACACCTTCAGCGGCGGCAACTTTGGCCAGATGTGGGAACTGGGCGTCGGTGGCACCATCACCTTTAAAAACGACGTCTCGCTGTATGCGGAAACCGACTACCGCAAGCAGATCGACGACAACGGGGCTAAGGGCTGGCGCTATAACGTCGGCGTGCGCTGGAACTTCTGATCGTCAGGCGGGCTGTATCACGCAGCCCGCCGTACTAAACATGCATCAGCAGTATTATAAACGTTGCCTTTAGAGTCATCGCTGACTCTGAAGGTGTCTTAGCTGGCTCTTTTCCGCCTCTCCCCGCCAAAATGTCGTTATGCCGCAATATTGCGCGCTTTGCTGGCGCGATCGCAAAATCAGGCGAACGCCGGCTAAAGATCCACGAACTCACGCCGAAAATATAAAAAAACGTAATTAATATTCTCCTCGCCAACCTTTGTTGATCCCTTTAAGGATTTAACCCATGCGTAATAATTTGCCCGTTACACAGCAAGAGTACCTGTTTGACGATCGCGCCACCCTGATGTCAACCACCGACACCCACAGCCATATCACCTATGCCAATGATGCGTTTATTGAGGCCAGCGGTTTCTCGCCGGAGGAGATTAACGGTCAGCCGCACAATATGGTGCGCCACCCGGATATGCCGCCGGAAGCGTTCGCCGATATGTGGGCGACCCTGAAGCAGGGCGAACCCTGGACCGCGCTGGTAAAAAACCGCCGCAAAAACGGCGATCACTACTGGGTGCGCGCCAACGCCATTCCGGTGGTGCGCGACGGCGTGGTACAGGGCTATATGTCGGTGCGCACCAGGCCAACCCCGCAGGAGGTGCGCGACACCGAACGCCTGTATCAGAACTTCCGCGAGGGCAAAGCCAAAGGGCTGCGTTTTCATAAAGGGCTGATTGTCCGCACCGGCATGATGCGCTGGCGCTCGATTTTCAAAACCCTGTCGCTGCGCTGGCGTATTCGCTCGGCGCTGCTGGCCCTGCTGCCGCTGTCAACGCTTGGCGTTTGGGGGCTGGGGCTGAGCCCGGCCGCGCTGGCGATGTTTGCTGGCGGCATGGCGCTGCTGCTGCTGCTGGCTTCGGCCTGGCTGGAGATGCAGGTCTCCCGGCCGATTGAGCGCGTCTGCCGCCAGGCGCTGCGCGTGGCGACCGGGGCCGATCATAAAGTGGAGCAGATGGACCGCGTGGATGAAGTTGGCACGACGCTACGCGCCATTGGTCAGCTGGGGCTGATGTTCCGCTGGCTGGTGGATGACGTCAGCGGCCAGGCGATCAACGTGCTGAGCGCCAGCGATTCTATTGCCCAGAGCAACAGCGAGCTGAGCCGCCGCACGGAACAGGCTGCGGCCAACGTGCAGCAGACGGCAGCGACCATGAACGAGATGACTGCGACGGTGAAGAGCAACACCGAAACTGCCGCCGAAGTGAAAACCCTGTCAGCCAGCACCAGCAGTGCGGCGGTGCAGGGTGGAGAAGCGATGGCGGATATGGTGACGATGATGGCGGAAATTACCGACAGCTCGAAGAAAATCGCCAATATTACCAGCGTGATCGACGGCATCGCCTTCCAGACCAATATCCTGGCGCTGAATGCGGCGGTGGAAGCGGCGCGCGCCGGTGAGCAGGGTAAAGGTTTTGCCGTGGTCGCCGGGGAAGTGCGCAGTCTCGCCCAGCGCAGCGCCAAGGCCGCCAGCGAGATAAAACAGCTGGTGGAAACCAGCGCCGAGAAGGTGAAGTCCGGCACGCTGCACGTTAACGAGGCCGGTAAAACCATCGAAAGTATTGTCTCGCAGGTGCAAAACGTCACCGCGCTGATTGCCCAGATCAGCTCCGCCACCGCCGAGCAGGCCACGGCCATCGGTGAGATTAGCCTGGCAGTGGAAGATCTCGATAACATTACCCACCAGAACGCCGCGAAGGTGGAGGAGGGCGCGCAGGCCTCCGGCCGCATGACCCGCCAGGCCACTCGTCTGGTCGAAGCGATCAGCGTGTTCCGTTAAACCCACCGGGCGCCTTTTCGCGTTGGGGGCGACCCTTTTTTCCGGTCGCCCCGTGCCAAGGACTGGCACCGTCTTGATGAAGATGATCTTTTCCGATCGACCCGTGATTTTGTTAATCTGGTCCTCCATCCCTGCGTGAGGATCCTATGTCAGCCACCGTCGACTTTTCCTTTGCTCACCGCCCGCTGATCCCCTATGCGCACGACTATCGCCACGGCGACTGCCAGCCGCTGCATCATCATAATTGTGCGCAGCTGGTGCATACGCTGAGCGGCGTGGTGAAGGTGGAGACGCCGCAGGGGCACTGGATTGTGCCGCCGGGGCGTGGCGTCTGGCTGCCTGCTGGCGTGCCTCATGCGTTGCAAATCACCGGAGAGGTAGCGGCGCGTACGCTGTTTGTCGACCCGCTGGCGCGCGCCGATCTGCCCGCCACCTGCCAGGTGGTGCAGGTTTCACCGCTGCTGCGTGAGCTGATAGTTAGCGCGCTGGAGCTGCCGGAGGCCTATGCGCCTGCCAGCCGCGCCGAACGGATTTATGAACTGATCCTTGATGAGATCCGCGTGATGGCCGAGCTGCCGTTTACCCTACCGGAACCGAGCAGTAACGCGCTGATTGCGCTGTGCCAGGCATTACGTGCGGCGCCGGGGGAGAGCTGGACGCTGGAGAGCAGCGCCCGGCGGATGAACGTCAGCAGCCGCACTCTGGCGCGGCGCTTTTATCAGGAAACCGGACTGCAGTTCAGTGACTGGGTGCGGCGCGCCAGAGTAATGGAGGCCCTGACGCGGCTGGCGCTCGGTGAGTCGGTGCTGGCGGTCTCACTCGAGCTGGGTTATGAGAGCCAGAGCGCTTTCAGCGCCATGTTCCGCCGCATTCTCGGCGTGGCGCCCAGCGACTACTTCCCGTCCGCCCGCTGACCCTGTGCCAGCGCATTCAGCAGCGCCTGCAGCGAGGCCCGCGACACGTCGCTGTCGATGCCCACGCCCCACGCGCTGCGGTTATCGGGAAAAGTGCAGAGCAGATAGGTGGCGGAGCGGCTGTCGCTACGCTGGCCGAGGGTGTGCTCGTGGTAATCCTGGATTGAGAGCGGCACGTCAAACGCCTGGCGCAGCGCGTCAACCGCCGCGGACAACAGGCCGTTGCCACGCCCGCTAATCTGCTGCATTTTTTCCCCCTGGCGTACGCTGGCGCTGAACAGCAGTTGGCCCTGGCTATCGCTTTCGCTGCGATACTCCGCCAGCTGGAGCGGCGGCGTATCAATGCCGTACTCCTGGCGGAAAAGCTGCCAGAGCGCCGCCTGGGTCATCTCTTTACTCTCGCGGTCTGCTTCCTGCTGCACCCGCTGGCTGAAGTCCTGCTGTAGCGCACGCGGCAGGCTCAGACCGTGATTCTGCTCGATCATCCACGCGGCCCCGCTCTTGCCGGACTGGCTGTTGACGCGGATCACGGCCTCATAGCTACAGCCGATGTCTGCCGGATCGAGCGGCAAATAAGGGACTTCCCAGCGATTATCCTGCTGCTGTTTGCGTTCGGCGAAACCTTTCTTAATCGCATCCTGGTGCGATCCGGAGAAGGCGGTAAATACCAGCTCCCCGGCATAAGGATGGCGCGGATGCACCGGCAGCTGATTGCACAGCTCGACGACGTCCACCACCTGCTTAATCTGACTGAAATCGAGCTGCGGATGGATGCCCTGGCTATAGAAGTTGAGCGCCATCGTGACCAGGTCGACATTGCCAGTGCGCTCGCCGTTGCCGAACAGGCAGCCTTCGACGCGATCCGCACCGGCCAGCAGCGCCAGCTCGGCAGCGGCAATGCCGGTGCCGCGATCGTTATGCGGATGCACGCTGATGCATACCTGCTCACGCTGCGAGAAGTGGCGGCAGAAGTATTCAATCTGGTCGGCGTAAACATTCGGCGTGCTGACCTCCACGGTGGCGGGCAGGTTGATAATCATTGGCCGCGCGGCACACGGCTGCCACACGGCGGCGACCGCCTCGCAGATCTCCAGCGCAAACTCCGCTTCGGTAAAGCAGAAGGTTTCCGGTGAGTATTCATAGGTCCAGCGCGTCTCTGGCTGCGCTTCGCAGCGTTGGCGGATCAGGCGGGTGGCATTCACTGCCAGTTCAATAATCTGCGCTTTGCTCTGGCGGAACACCAGGCGGCGAAACACCGGCGCGGTAGCGTTGTACAGATGAACGCAGGCACTGTGCGCACCCTTCAGCGCGACGAAGGTGCGGTCGATCAGGTCGTCCCTCGCCTGAGTCAGCACCTGGAGGGTGACATCGTCGGGGATCATGCGCTCCTCGATCAGCTCGCGCACAAAGTTAAAATCGGTCTGCGACGCCGAAGGAAACGCCACCTCAATCTCTTTAAAGCCACACTGCAGCAGCAGCTGCCAGAACTGCTTTTTCCGCACGGCATCCATCGGTTCCGCCAGCGACTGATTGCCATCACGCAGGTCGGTGGAGAGCCAGCGCGGTGCCTGGCTGAGCGTGCGTCCGGGCCACTGGCGATCGGTTAACTGTAACGGAGGAAAGGGATGATACTTGTCAGCGGGGTGTTGCAGCATGGTCTGGCTCCTTGTGTTGTGAGCCGTTAGTCTGACGCGCAGCGCGGCGGCTGGCTGGCGCATAACTGACAACCTGTGGTGCAAAACTGACAGGCGAAAAACATAAAAAAAAGAGCAAACGATGAAGTTTGCCCCTTGTAACGCCCTGGTGGTGGCGTGATAGGTCTGTTATCTGCGGATAAATGATCACTGCCAGCAAGGCTGATAGAAATATCTCATTATATCCTTGCTGCTTTAATGGAGATATAGGCGTGCTTTATTATGTCAGTGGATCTGACACTGAAGGTTATAAGCGTCTTTTCTCATCAGTGCAGGAAGATTAATAGCAAAATGTGATTGATACTGCAATTTCATTTAGTACGCCATGCAGCCACTAATATGTGTTTAAATATTACCACAAAGAAAAAATTCATAACATTCAATTGGTTGGTGTTATTTAGTGTGGGGTTTTTCTGAGTTTAGTATCGCGAAGGTTATTTTTCGCTTTCATCACGCGTGCAAACGACGAATAAAAGGCTATAACTGGACGTTAGCAGACTATTAATTATTAGATGTACAGGTAACAGATATTACTCATGCACAAGAGGGAGAGACAATGAGTCAGTTCTTTATGAATCAGAAGCAGGATCTGGTCAATGAGGCGATTGAAGGAGTGCTGCAAAGCGCGGCCAGCCACAATCTGGCGCGGCTGGCGCTGGGGCCGCAGATGCGGGTGGTGGTACGCAGCGACTGGGATAAGTCGCGGGTTGCCCTGATCTCCGGCGGTGGCTCTGGCCATGAACCGGCCCATATCGGTTTTGTTGGCAAAGGCATGCTAACCGCGGCGGTCTGCGGCGATGTATTTGCTTCACCCAGCGTGGATGCGGTGCTGCACGCCATTATTAACGTCACGGGCGAAGCGGGCTGCCTGCTGATCGTCAAAAACTACACCGGCGACCGTCTCAACTTCGGCCTTGCGGCGGAAAAAGCCAAACAGCTGGGCTATCGCGTTGAGATGGTGATGGTGCGTGATGATATCGCCCTGCCGGATAATCCGCAGCCGCGCGGAATTGCCGGAACGGCGCTGGTGCATAAGGTCGCTGGCTTTGCCGCTGAGCAGGGGCAGGGGTTGGAGGCCGTCAGCGCGCTGGCGCAGCGAGCAATTGATGCGACTGCCTCTATCGGGCTGGCCTTTACCACCTGCCACGTGCCGGGGGAGGATCGTGACGATCATCGCGTCGAGCCGGGGTGCAGCGAGCTGGGCATGGGGATCCACGGCGAGCCGGGCGCCTCGACGCTGAAAACGCAAAACAGCGCGGAGATCGTGGCGGAGCTGACGCAGCGTTTAGCCAGCAAAAGTGGCAGCGGTAAGCTGGCGCTGCTGGTGAATAATCTGGGCGGTTTCTCCGCGCTGGAGATGGCTATCCTGACGCGCGAAACGCTGAAATCTGCTCTCGGTAAACAGGTGAAGCTGCTGATTGGCCCGGCAACGCTGGTCAGCGCGCTGGATATGAAAGGCTTCTCACTCTCCACCCTGCAGCTTGATGATGAGCTGGAAGCCGCGCTGTTAGCCCCGGTAGAAACCAGCGGCTGGGTGCGTGCGTTTGAACCCCAGCCGGCAAAAGAGCAGGAAGCGCAACGCGTCGCGCAGCAGCAGAGCTTTACGCCTTCAAATAATGCGGCCGTGGCCGCCACGCTTCACACGCTGTGCCAGACGCTGATTGAACTGGAGAGCGAACTAAACCAGCTGGATGCCAAAGTAGGTGATGGCGATACCGGATCCACCTTCTCTGCCGGAGCGCGCAGCGTGCTGGAAGCCAGCCAGAACGGGGAGCTGCCGCTCGACCAGATGGATGCGCTGCTTACGGTGGTGGGCGAAAAGCTGGCGAACGTGATGGGGGGCTCCAGCGGCGTGCTGATGTCGATTATGTTTACCGCTGCCGGGCAGCAGTTGAAGCAGGGTAAATCGCTGGCCGCGGCGCTGACCTTTGGCCTTGAACGCATGCAGCATTACGGTGGAGCGGGCGTGGGCGACCGCACGATGATCGACGCACTCGACCCGGCGTTTGCCGCGTTAGCGGCAGGCAAAAATCTGGCCGCTGTTGCTGCCGCAGCAAAGCAGGGCGCGGACAGTACCCGCCAGATGCTCAGCGCCGCCGCCGGGCGCTCCTCCTACCTCAATCAGGAGAGCCTGAAGGACGTTAAAGATCCGGGGGCTTACGCGGTGGAGAGCGTCTTCGCTGCGCTGGCCGCTCAAAGATAATGCTGCGGCAAGGGCCGATCGAAACAGAAGATCGGCCCCTACAGTAGGGGCTGACCCTCTTTTTCGGTCAGCCCGAAGGGATCATCCAGCGTGCGCTCAAAGCCACGCAGACGTTTGTAGATCGACATCAGCTCCACCAGCGTGGTCCATGAGTTAATCAGGTACTGGAATGATCCACGTACCTGATCGAATACGTTAGTGATCTGTCTCATCAGCCCAAGCGTGATCGCACCGGTAACAATCGACGGGAACAGCATCAGCATGCCAAATACCGCGTCCACCTGCAGATAGAAAATACGCACGATATTGAAGTAGAGATAGTGGAAGTAGAGGCGGAAATAGTTCCTGCGCACGCCAAGGAACAGTTCACGCACCGTCGGCGGCTGCGCCCGCGATGCATCATCCTCGCCGTAGACCAGCTCTTTACGATAGGCCGCCTCAACCCGCTGATTGCGGAACGACAGCCCCGGCAGTTTGATGCCGACGATGGCCAGTAGCCCGGTGCCGAACAGCGACCACAACACGGCGGCAATCACCAATGCATAAGGGATGCTGCCCAGAACTGGCACGGTTTTCACATGCACCGACAGCGTTACCAGCACCGGCAGGAAGGCAATCAGCGTCATAATGGCGTTAATAAAGCTGACGCCCATATCCTCCAGCGTGGAGGCAAAACGCATCGTGTCCTCCTGCACACGCTGCGCGGCACCCTCAATGTGGCGCAGGCGCGGCCAGTACTGCATGTAGTAATTGTTCATCGCCGTGCGCCAGCGGAACACGTAATGGCTGATAAAGAACAGATTTATCGTGTTAATCGTTACGTAAATCAGGGCGATGTAGAGAAACGTTCTGGTTAACGCGTAGAGGGTGGTCACCTTAACGGTATTGGGATGCGCCATCGCCTGCTGAATGAGATCGAAAAAAGGCTCATACCAGCTGTTGATTGCCACGCCCAGTTCTACCGAAAACCAGGTAATGAAGATAATCAGCGCGCTGCCGAGTATTGACCAGTATTGCCACGGGTGCGGGCTGGCAATAAACCAGAAACCGGCAAACAGCAGCGTGACCAGCAGGTAGTAGCTGTAGATTGCGAGCATCGATGGGGCAATAAAGCGTGAAACGTTATTCGGTAAAGGCCCGTCGGCAACCGGGGAGAAATGCATCAGGTGAGCGAACAGGCTGTCGGCATAGCCGAACCACAGCAGTATCGCCAGCAGGCTCCAGATTGCCGCACTGCTGAAGAACAGCGCTGGCCTGGGGAAAAAGGATTTAAACATAGGCACTCCGCTGTCAATGTTGGATGGTTATACCCTGATTGACTGTGAGTAATCTCACTGTGGTTGTATCTATTAATTTCAGTGGTGAAGCCTGAACGTTTGAATAAGTTATTTATACCTTTTTTAACTCAATTTCATTTATTTTATAAAAGCCAACAGACAAATTTCCCACATAAATATAAGCGCAGCGGCAAGTTTATTTTTTTTTAGCGCTGAATGTTTTTTAAACAAAGCCGATAACGATCAATGAACCGCAGTGCTGAAGCGGAAATTGCTTGAATTGGCTGATGTTTTCGGTTTATACCCGTGTGGTTTTAACACACACAAAACAGGGTACCTGCGGCGAAAGAGCGCGTGGGACGGTAATTTTTACGTCAGTTAATGGCGTATTGCAGCGTTGCGCATATTTTCTACTGTGGGGAAAATGACGGCCAGCGCCCAGGCGAAAATAATAATGAATGAAGACTCTGATGTCATGTACCGTCTACTGGTACAGAGCGTGGTTGACTACGCCATATATATGCTGACGCCAGAAGGTAACGTCGCTAACTGGAATCCGGGCGCGCAGCGCGCCAAAGGATACCGCCCTGATGAGATCGTCGGGAAAAACTTTCGCTGTTTCTACAGCACTCAGGATCGGCTGGACAAAGTACCGGAGAAGAATCTGGCCACCGCTTACCGAACCGGGCGCTTTGAAGAGCAGGGCTGGCGCTACCGTAAAGACGGCAGCGCGTTTTGGGCCAACGTCGTCATTGATGCGGTTCGCGATGATGACGGCAGGCTGATTGGTTACGCCAAGATCACCCGCGACTGTACCGAGGTGCGCGAGTACGAACAGCAGATCCTGCGTGGGAAAGATCTGGCCGAGCAGAACAGTAAAAAAATGGCCTCGCTGTCAAAATTCCTCGACATTATCGTCGCCAATATTCCGTCCAGCGTGATTGTTGAGGATGTGGTCTCGCGCGAGATCCTGCTGATCAACAGCAAGGCGCAGCAGCTGCTTGGCGGCACGCAGCGCCACTTTATCGGCAAGCGCGCGCCCGACTGCATGACGGCGGAAATGGGCGAATATTTTATGCAGCTCTCCGATGCGGCGCAGCGCAAGGAGGGGATGCAGCGCAACGAACGTCTGCTGAACACGCCGGGCGGCGAGCGTATTCTGAATACCACCGCCACCATTATTCGCGGCAACGACGAACGCCATAACTACGTGCTGCTGATCGCCGACGACGTCACCGATCAGCGTGCGGCGGATGCGCGCATCCACCATATGGCGCACCACGATAACCTCACCAGCCTGCCGAACCGCGTGCTGTTTAGCCAGCGCCTGACCGCCGCGCTGCGCGAGGATCGCGATGCCCGCCGGCTGACCGCCACGCTGGGGCTGGATCTCGATAACTTCAAAAACGTTAACGACGCGCTCGGCCATCAGGTCGGCGACGAGCTGCTGCGTTCGGTGGCGGTGCGTCTGCACTCGGTGCTGCGCGACCAGGATACGCTGGCGCGCAGCGGCGGCGATGAGTTCTCTGTCGTGCTGCCGGGGCTGTCGCATCAGCAGGAGGCGGAAGTGGTCGCCAGCCGCCTGATCGAAACCCTTCGTCCGCCGTTTAACGTGGACGGGCACAACCTCTCCATCGGGCTGAGCATCGGTATTGCCATCGCCGACAGCGGCATGACCACCCCGGACCAGCTGCTGCGCTGCGCGGATATGGCGCTGTATGAAGCCAAGCGCAACGGGCGCAACCGCTTTGAACACTTCACCGCTGCCATGGGCGATATGGCGCAGAAGCGTCGGGTCATCGAGAGCGACCTGCGCGAGGCGCTCACCCGCCGCCAGCTCAAGCTTTACTATCAGCCGATCACCAACAACCTGCATCAGGAGATCATCGGCTATGAAGCGCTGATGCGCTGGCATCACCCGGAAAAGGGCACCATCATGCCGATGGACTTTATTCCGATAGCCGAAGAGACCGGCCTGATCCACAGCCTGGGGGCTTACGCGCTGTATGAAGCCTGCCGCGAGGCCGCTACCTGGCCCGGCGATCAGAGCGTGGCGGTCAATCTGTCGCCGCTGCAGTTTAAAAACAGCGCCCTGGTGTCGGTGGTGGAAGCGGCGCTGAAAGATTCCGGGCTGGCCCCGCATCGTCTGGAGGTGGAGATCACCGAATCGGTGCTGCTGGATAACACGCTGGTCAATATCCATATTCTGCAAAAGCTTAAGGCGTTGGGCGTGCATATTGCGCTGGATGATTTCGGCACCGGCTATTCATCGCTCAGCTACCTGCGCTCATTCCCGTTCGATAAGATCAAGATAGACAAGTCGTTTATCAATGATATGCATGACAGTCGGGAAGCGCTGGCGATTATCAGGGCGATTACCGGCATGAGCCGCAGCCTGGATATTCAAATCACCGCCGAAGGAGTGGAGAGCAACGAGCAGTTCGAACGGCTGAAAGCGGAAGGGTGCACCCTGTTCCAGGGCTACTACTTTGGCCGCCCGCAGCCGTCGGAGAGCCGTTTGCAAGAGTTTTAATATCCGTAGGGGGCGACCGCTGTTCTGGTCGCCCCGCCAGCCTCCACCGGTTTAAATATTCTCTAAATTTATCCCGCGCGTTTTCGGCCCGAAAATGCCGATGGTTAGCATCACGATCAACATGCTGACCACGATAAATGCGATCACCCCCTGGGTGCCCGCCGCCTGCAAAATCATGCCGATAATCAGACTGCTAAACACCGTCGACAGGCGGCTGAACGAGTAGCAGAAGCCGACCGCACGGGCGCGAATATAGGTCGGGAACACCTCGGTCTGATAAGCGTGATAGCTGTAGGTCAGCCAGGCATTTGAATAAGTAATGCAGAAGCCGCAGAGGATCAGCATCAGCGGATTATTCTGCAGCGCAAACAGCGTGCCGAACACCACCGTCATCAGCGACGACAGAACGATCTGCCACTTGTTCTCAATCTTATCGGCGTAGCGGCTGCAAATCAGCGAGCCGAGCGGGTAGGCAAGGGTAATAAAGAATGCGTACAGCAGGCTGTGGGTGATGGTCGCGCCTTTGCCGGACAGTAGCGCGGGCAGCCAGTTGCCGAAGCCGAAGAAACCAATCGCCTGGAAGATATTCATCACCACCAGCATCAGCGTGCGCCGGCGGTATTGCGGCGCCCAGATATCGCGAAAACGGCCTTTACGCTGGCTGATTTCTGCCGTTTCAATCTCTTGTGGATGTGGGGCGCTGTCCGCCGCGCCGCAGCGAATTTCCACCGCGCTGACCACCTGATGCGCTTCCTGATGGCGCCCCTGCTGCGCCAGCCAGCGCGGAGACTCCGGCAGGTTCTTGCGTACCAGCCAGATAACCATTGAGCAGACCGCACCGGCTATCACCACCCAGCGCCAGCCTGTCAGGCCAAGAATGGTCTGCGGCACCAGCCACCAGGACATCAGCGCCACCGCCGGTACCGATAAAAACTGTACAAAGAAGGCGAAGGCAAAGGCTTTGCTGCGCAGGCGCGTCGGGACACATTCTGTAAGATAAGTATCGATGGTCACCAGCTCAATGCCCAGCCCGACGCCGACCAGAAAGCGGCAGAAGATGATCCACTCCGCCTGATTCTGAAACGCCATCAGCAGTGAAAAACAGCCGTACCACGCCAGGGCAAACATAAACGTCAGGCGGCGGCCAAAGCGATCGGCGTAAGGGGCCAGCAGACTGGCCCCGAAAAACAGCCCGAGGAAGGTCACGGAAGCAAATGCGGCCTGGTCAGATATGCCAAATACGCCGAGATCGCCAACATGAAATATGCCTCCGGCGATTAAACCTGAACTGATATAGCCCGTCTGGAACAGATCGTAGAGTTCGAAAAAACCGCCAAGCGAGAGTAAGGCAATAAAGCGCCACAGCCCGGCAGAAGCGGGAAGGGCATCGATGCGTTCAGATAATTTATTGTTATTAAAGGGTTTGTGTTGCGGTTCGGGCATCCCTGGGGCGCAGGCTTCACTCATGTTACGTTCCTGATAATCATTGCACGGTAAAATAATTTTCCATGCTAATAGTTAGCAGTAAAATTTAAATTTTGAATTACGCCCTGTAAGCAGAAAAATAAGCATAAAAAATGGCAATGGCCGTTTTGCTGCTATTTCTTCCTGTTTCATCCGCCAGGCGTTCAGACTGAAGCTTGCGCAGTTGTTAATGATTTTGTGCCATTTTGTTTCCATACCCTCACGCTTTTCCCCGGTTACTGTTACAATCTGCATTATTGTTACCGGTAACAATCTGCCGGTAGATACCGACCTGGTAAAAAAGCAGGCGGCGACTCACTATTGTCCCTACACTTTGTGTCATTAAAATTGTGTCACTAAACTTTTTGTCATTAAAAAAGCGACCCCCCATTTTAATCAGCACCCTGTGCTGGTTCGAGAAGGCAATGTCATGTCAGAGCAAAAAAACGGAAGCACGCGCAGAGACTTTCTGCTGAAAACTATCACCCTCGCCCCGGCGATGGCGATTGGCTCCGCAGGGCTGGGTTCACTGGCCGCCGCTGCGCCCGCCGTGGCGAAAGAGGCCGCTAAAACCGGGCCACAGCAGGCGCGCGAGTACCAGCCAACGTGGTTTACCCCCGAAGAGTATGCCTTTCTGCAGGCCGCCGTTGCGCGCCTGATCCCGGCCGATGAACGCGGCCCTGGCGCGCTGGAAGCGGGCGTGCCCGAGTATATCGACCGCCAGATGAACACCCCGTATGCCACCGGCGCCAACTGGTACATGCAGGGGCCGTTCCACCCGGATGCCGATAAAGCGCTGGGCTACCAGCTGCCATTGACCCCGCGTGATATCTATCGCCTTGGCCTGGCCGATGCCGATGCGCTGGCAAAACAGCAGCATGGCAAGGTGTTTGCTGCGCTAAGCGGCGAGCAGCAGGATGCGCTGTTACAGGCGCTGGAAGCGGGCAGCGTGGAGCTGAAACAGCTCCCTGCCAAAACCTTTTTCTCCTTCCTGCTGCAGAACACCCGCGAAGGGTTCTTCAGCGACCCGATCCACGGCGGCAACCAGGGGCTGGTCGGCTGGCAGCTGATTAACTTCCCCGGCGCGCGCGCTGATTTTATGGACTGGGTGGAGCGCGGCGAGCAGTACCCGCTGCCGCCGGTGTCAATTCGTGGGGAAAGAGCATAACCATGGCAAACGTACAGAAGAAAGTCGATGCGGTAATCGTCGGTTTCGGCTGGGCCGGGGCGATTATGGCCAAAGAGCTGACCGAAGCCGGTCTTAACGTGGTGGCGCTGGAGCGCGGCCCGCATCGCGATACCTATCCTGACGGTGCGTATCCGCAGGTGATTGACGAACTGACCTATAACATTCGTAAAAAGCTGTTCCAGGATCTGTCAAAAAGCACCGTGACCATCCGTCATAACTCCGCGCAGACCGCGCAGCCGTATCGTCAGCTGGCGGCATTCCTGCCCGGTACCGGCACCGGCGGCGCGGGCCTGCACTGGTCCGGCGTGCATTTCCGCGTCGACCCGATGGAACTGCGCATGCGCAGCCATTATGAAGAGCGCTACGGCAAAAACTTTATCCCGGAAGGGATGACCATCCAGGACTTCGGCGTCACTTACGACGAGCTGGAACCCTATTTCGACCAGGCCGAGAAGGTGTTCGGCACTTCCGGTTCAGCCTGGAGCGTAAAGGGTAAAGTGGTCGGTCAGGGCGGCAAAGGCAACCCGTTTGCCCCGGACCGCTCCAGCCCGTTCCCGCTGCCCGCGCAGAAGCGCACTTACTCGGCGCAGCTGTTTGCCCAGGCGGCGGAAAGCATTGGCTACCATCCGTACGACCTGCCTTCTGCCAATACCTCCGGCCCGTATACCAACACCTACGGTGCGCAGATGGGGCCGTGCAACTTCTGCGGCTACTGCAGCGGCTATGCCTGCTATATGTATTCCAAAGCCTCGCCGAACGTCAACATCCTGCCTGCACTGCGCCAGGAGTCGAAGTTCGAGCTGCGCAATAACGCTTACGTCCTGCGCGTTAACCTGACGGACGACAAGAAGCACGCGACTGGCGTCACCTATGTTGATGCACTGGGGCGTGAAAACGAACAGCCTGCTGACCTGGTGATCCTCTCCGCGTTCCAGTTCCACAACGTGCATCTGATGCTGCTGTCCGGCATCGGCAAGCCGTACGATCCGGTGACGAACGAAGGCACCGTCGGGCGCAACTTCGCCTATCAGAACATCTCCACCATCAAAGCGTTCTTCGATAAAGACGTGTTCACCAATAACTTTATCGGTGCAGGCGGCGCGGGCGTTGGGGTGGATGACTTCAACGGCGACAACTTCGACCACGCGCAGTATGGCTTCGTTGGCGGTTCGCCGATGTGGGTGAACCAGGCGGGGGTCAAGCCGATCTCCGGCCTGCCTACCCCTCCGGGCACGCCGAACTGGGGCAGCAAGTGGAAAGCGGCGGTGGCCGATCACTACACCCACCACGTGTCGATGGATGCCCACGGCGCGCATCAGTCGTACCGCAATAACTACCTCGACCTCGATCCCAACTACAAGGATATCCACGGCCAGCCGCTGCTGCGTATGACCTTCGACTGGCAGGAAAACGACATCAAAATGTCGCAGTTTATGCACGGTCGCATGCACAAGATTGCCGAGGCGATGAACCCGAAATTGATCAGCGGTGCGCCAAAAATGCCGGGCGCGCACTTCGACACCACCGTCTATCAGACCACGCATATGAACGGCGGCGCGATCATGGGTGAAGATCCAAAAACCAGCGCGATTAACCGTTATCTGCAGAGCTGGGACGTGCCGAACGTCTTTGTGCCGGGCGCCTCCGCTTTCCCGCAGGGGCTGGGCTACAACCCGACCGGTATGGTGGCGGCGCTGACCTACTGGTCGGCGAAGGCGATTCGTGAACAGTACCTGAAAAACCCGGGCCCACTGGTGCAGGCATAAGGATAAGCAGATGAAAAAGTTACTTCTTATTGCCCTGCTGCCGGGCATGCTGGCGTTTAACGCGCTGGCAGAGGATAGCGCGGCGGCTGAAATTCAGCGCGGTGAGTATCTGGCGCGCGCCGGGGACTGCGTGGCCTGCCACACCAAAGCGGGCGGCGAAGCATTTGCCGGTGGCCTGCCGATGGCAACGCCTATCGGCACCATTTACTCCACCAATATTACCCCGGACAAGCAGAGCGGGATTGGCGGCTACAGCTATGACGACTTCCAGAAAGCGGTGCGTCACGGCGTGGCGAAAAACGGCGACACGCTCTACCCGGCGATGCCTTACCCGTCCTACGCGGTGGTCAGCGACGAGGATATGCAGGCGCTTTACACCTACTTTATGCACGGCGTTAAGCCGGTGAACCAGGCGAACAAAGAGAGCGACATTCCGTGGCCGCTGTCGATGCGCTGGCCGCTGGCGATCTGGCGCGGCGTATTTGCGCCGGACGTCAAGGCCTTCCAGCCGATCAAAGGGCAGGATCCGGTGCTGGCGCGCGGCCAGTATCTGGTTGAGGGCCTTGGCCACTGCGGCGCCTGCCATACGCCGCGCAGCATCACCATGCAGGAAAAAGCGCTGAACAACGAGGAAGGCAGTGATTACCTCTCCGGCAGCAGCGCGCCCATCGACGGCTGGACCGCGAGCAATCTGCGCGGTGATGGCCGCGACGGGCTGGGCCGCTGGAGTGAAGATGACCTGGTGCAGTTCCTGCGCATGGGCCGTAACGATCGCACCGCGGTATTTGGCGGTATGACCGATGTGGTACAGCACAGCCTGCAGCACCTGACGCCGGAAGATGCGACCGCGATTGCACGCTACCTGAAATCGCTGGGGGCTAAAGATCCCAACCAGGTGGGCTTCACGCCGGATGATGCAGTGGCGAAAGCGCTGTGGAAGGGCGACGACAGCAAAACTGGCGCATCAGTCTACGTTGACAGCTGCGCGGCCTGCCATAAAACCGACGGCAGCGGCTACCAGCGCTTCTTCCCGGAGCTGCGCGGTAATCCGGTGGTGCTGGCGGAAGATCCGACTTCGCTGATTCATATTGTGCTGAGCGGCGCACAGCTGCCGGGCGTCAAGGATGCACCAACCACCATCACCATGCCGGCCTTCGGCTGGCGCCTGAACGACCAGCAGGTCGCAGACGTGGTGAACTTTATCCGCACCAGCTGGGGCAATACCGCGAAGTCTGCGGTATCAGCCAGCGACGTGGCGAAAGTGCGCAAGGATGAAACGGTGGTCAATCAGCAGGGCAATGTTGATGTGGAGAAGTTGACGCCATAACGTTGAGCTGGCCTTGCGGGTCGATCGGAAAAGATGATCGACCCCTACGGTTCGTGGGCATTTCCGGTTCGGAAAACCCGGCCGTTGTAGGGGCGGACCTTCTGTTTCGGTCCGCCCGCCAATGGGCACTCTATTGCCCGTAATACGCCCCCGCCCCATGTTTACGCAGATAATGCTTATCCAGCAGCACCTGCTGCATATCGCGCATCCCCGGCGTCAGCTGGCGCGAGAAAATCCCCATATAGGCAATCTCCTCCAGTACCACCGCGTTATGCACCGCATTCTCCGCGCTGCTGCCCCAGGCAAACGGGCCGTGGGCGTTGACCAGCACCGCCGGGATCGCCGTCGGGCTGATGCCGCGTGACTGGAAGGTATCAATAATCACCTCGCCGGTGTTGTGTTCGTAATTCTCCGCGATCTCCTGCGCTGTCATCAGAACGGGTGCAGGGAATGGTGCCGTAGAAATAGTCGGCGTGGGTGGTGCCCCAGGCGGGGAGATCCAGCCCGGCCTGCGCCCAGATGGTGGCGTGGCGCGAATGGGTATGAACAATGCCGCCGATATCGTTAAACGCACGATACAGCGCCAGATGGGTCGCGGTATCAGAAGAGGGCTTTTTGCTGCCCTCCACGGTGCGGCCGCTCTCCAGCTCCACCACCACGATATCGTCAACGGTCATAACGTCATACTCCACGCCGGAGGGTTTGATCGCCACCAGCCCGCTGTTGCGGTCAATGGCGCTGACGTTGCCCCAGGTGAAGGTCACCAGACGGTGGCGCGGCAGGGCCAGATTGGCCGCGAAAACCTGCTGTTTCAGCGTTGATAAACTCATTGTAAGCCTCCTTCCTGCATTTTCTGTTCAATCCAGCGCCGCGCCTGCACAATCTCGGCCACCGGCTCCTCGGCTTTTTCTGTCCACATCTCAATCAGAAACGCGCCACGATAGTTCAGCTGTTTCAGCGTGCGGAACACGCCAACAAAATCGACGCAGCCTGCGCCAAACGGCACGTCACGAAACTGCCCCGGCGAGCTGGCGGTGACGGGCTGCGTATCTTTGAGGTGGATAGCGGCGATGCGATCAATGCCCAGCGCCAGCTCGGCGGCGACGTCATTGCCCCAGGCGGTCAGATTGCCGACGTCGGGATAGACGGTGAACCACGGCGAGGCCTGCTGCTTATCCCAGTGTTTCCACTTGCTGATGGCGTTGATAAATTCGGTATCCATAATCTCGACGGCCAGCATCACCTGCGCGGCTGCGGCGCGATCCACCGCCCACGCCAGCCCTTCAGCGAAGCGCGCCACCGTCCCCTCGTCATGCGCTTCGTAGTAAACGTCGTAGCCCGCCAGCTGGATGGTGCGGATGCCAACGTCCTTTGCCAGCTGGATCGCCTGCTCCATCAGGCTATAGGCCTGCTGGCGTATCTCCGGGTCGTGACTGCCAAACGGGAAGCGGCGGTGGCCCGAGAGGCACATCGACGGGATGGTCACGCCGGTTTCCATCATTGCGTTGACCAGCGAGAGGCGCTGCTCTTTGCTCCACTGCAGGCGCGACAGCCGCAGATCGGTTTCGTCCACCGACATCTCGACAAAGTCGAAACCGCAGGCTTTTGCCAGCGCCAGACGTTCCGGCCAGCTCAGGTGAGGCGGCAGGGCTTTTTCATAAATTCCCAGCGGATGTTGGCGCATGATTATTGTCCCCAGATGCTGGCAATGGCCTGATGGAAGTCGGCGGCGGTCGCCCGCCCGTCGGCGCTTTCGCTCAGCGCCCGCCCGACGATAAACGCCTTCACGTCGATGTTTTTAAACTGCGGCAGTTCGTCCGGGGTAATGCCGCCGGTGACCGACAGGGCAAAGCCCAGATCGGACAGGGCTTTCATCGCGTCCAGATCCTGCTGGCTCCACTGCTGGCCGCTGGCCTGGGCATCGCGTCCACGATGGTAAATGGCCTGCGTCAGCCCCAGCTCGCGCCAGCGCTTAGCATCAGCCAGCGTCCAGTGGCCGAACAGCTCAATCTGAATGTCGCCCTGATGCTGGTGGGCCACCTCCAGCGCGCTGGCAAAGGTCGCCAGCGGGGCTGCGCAGATCACCGTCATCCAGTTGGCGCCGGCTTCAAACGCCAGCGTCGCCAGCGTCGCCCCGGCATCCGCCACTTTAAAATCGGCCACCAGGGTTTTCGCGGGCAGCTGCTGACGCAGCTGGCGCACCGCGTCTATCCCGGCGCTGAAGCACAGAATGGTGCCGGCTTCGACAATATCGACCTGCTGATGCAGGCGCTGTGCCGTCTCCAGCGCGGCATCCAGCCGGGTGTGGTCGAGGGCCAGCTGAAGCTGGGGAACCCGGGAACGGCTCATGATGTGACTCCTTGTGTGGCGATCAGCGCCGCCAGTAGTTGCTGATAACGTTGATATTTTTTCTGATACAGGGCATGACGCTCGCTATCGGGCTGGTAGCTGACCATTTCGGGTACCAGCGCCTGCTGTGCCTGTTGCAGCGAGACATACGCCCCGGTTCCGGTCATTGCCGCCAGCGCTGCGCCCAGGCAGCCGCTCTCTTCGATCTGCGGGATCTCCACCGGCAGGCCGCTGGCGTCGGCAAACATTTGCATCCATACCGCTGAACGCGTCGATCCCCCGCTCAGGCGCAAGGCCTTGACCTGCGGGAAGCGTGTCAGAATGCGATTGAGGTGGGTGAGGTGGGAGAACACCACGCCTTCGTAGATCGCCTGCACCAGATGGCCGCGCTGGTGGCCCGCCTGCATACCGAAGAAGCTGGCGTGCAGGTCAGCCCCGGCGTTGCAGCCGTAGAGGAACGGCAGGAACAGCAGGGAACTCGCGGCTGGCGGTAGTTCCGCCACCCACTGATTAAGCAGGTCGTAGTCATCGATGCCCCACTGCTGGCAAAACCACTCCAGATTGGCGGCCGAGGTCGGGCTGGCTTCGTGAATAATGTACTGGCCGTCAATGGCATAGCGGCCGTAAACAAACGGATAGTCGGCTTCGTCGCTGATGCGATCGGTAATCCCGCTGGTCACCGACCAGGTGCCCATGACGGCGTTCAGTCGGGTATCGTCATGCAGCCCGGCGCACAGCGCGGTAGAGACCACGTCGAACAGCCCACCGACCACCGGCGTGCCCGCGCGCAGTCCGCACAGGGCGGCCGCTTCAGCGCTGACATAGCCCGCCATGTCCGTTGGCCCGACAATCGGCGGCAGGGCAGGCAGAATATCGCCGATGCCGAGAGTTTCTGCCAGCGCGGCGGACCAGCCGCCCTGCTGCATGTCGTACAGGTTGGATTCGGAGATATTGGTCTCTTCGCAGGCCAGCTCTCCGGTCAGGCAGTAGCGCAGATAGTCATGGGCCATCAGCACGCTGCCGATCGCCGCGTAGCGCTGCGGTTGATGCTCCTTCAGCCAGCGCAGCAGTGACACCGGATGTCCGGTCCATAACGTCTGTCGGGTGAGCGGATATAGCGTCTGCGGCATGCCGTCACGCTGCCACTGCTGCACCAGCGCCAGCGCCCGGCGGTCGGAGGAGAGAATGCCGTTACCCAGCGGCTGCTGCTGTTTATCCAGCAGAAACAGCCCTTTGCCCTGCGCCGAAATGCCGACGCCGGCAATCTGTGCGGCATCCAGCCCGCTGCGTTTCAGCACCTCTGCGATGACCCGTGCGGCCTGCTGCCACAGCAGCGGCATATCGCGCTCGGCCCAGCCCGGCTGCGGCACCTGCACCGGCAGCGTCTGGCGTGACACTGCCTGTTCGCGGCCCTGTGCGTCATACAGCCCGGCCTTAATAAAGGTGCCGCCGCAGTCCAGCCCTAACCAGTAATTCATGCGGCCTCCCGGTGCTGCGCATCGCAGCGGGCTGGCAGCGTTAACGCCAGCAGTGAGGCAATCGCCAGCGCGATCGCCAGGCTGTAGACCCCGGCATCTTTGCTGTACGCCACGATTAACACCCCGACCATATAGGGGCCGCAGAAGCCACCGAGGTTGCCCAGGGCGTTAATCACCCCGCGCGCACCGCCGGCCACTTCGGCATTAAACAGGCGTGGAGGAATGCTCCAGAACACCCCAGCCGCTGACTGGATAAAGAAACCGCAGCCAACCAGCGCTGCGTAAGACCACCAGATATGCGCTTTCAGCACTACCGACAGCGCCATACACAGGGCAAAACCGGCCAGCGGCAGGGCGACGAACAGCTTGCGGCGTCCGGTGGCATCCGACAGCGCGGAGAACAGGAACATGCCGAAAATCGCGCAGACATAGGGCAGGATCGCCAACATGCCGACCTGCTCCAGATTGCCGTGGGTCAGCCCTTTGAGAATGGTGGGTAGCCACAGGGTGTAGCCGTAGATCCCGGTCTGATAGAAGAAGTTCACCAGGATCAGCCGCCACATCACCGGCTCACGCATCACCTGACGCAGTGAGGCTTTACGGCTGTTTTTGCCTTTGATCAGCAGCTGCTCGTCGTGCAGGGTTTTGATCAGATACTGTTTTTCCGCCGCGGAGATCCACTTCGCCTCCTGCGGGCGGTTGCTGATGGTGAAATGCCACAGCGCCATGACAAACAGCGACAGCACACCCTCAACGAAGAACAGCATGCGCCAGTCCCAGGCGGTAATGATCCAGCCGGAGAGCGGGGCGGTGAGGATCCCGGCGATCGGCACAAACATGATCACAATGGCGTTGGCGCGGCCGCGCTCGGCATCGGGGAACCAGTTACCGATCATCGTCAGCACCACCGGTAACATCCCGCCTTCGGAAACCCCCAGCGCAAAACGCAGCGCCAGCAGCTGATACTGATTGCTGGCGAGGCCGGTCAGCAGGGAGATTACCGCCCAGGCCAGCAGTGACCAGCCGATAAAGCGTTTACCGTTGCCGTAGACCGCCAGCTTGCCCCCCGGCACCTGTAAGAACAGATAACCGATAAAGAAGATGCCCCCGGCCAGTCCGGCCATTGAGGCGCTGATGCCGAGATCGGCATCCATCCCGCCCGGCATGGCAAAGGCGATATTGACCCGATCCATATAGGAAATAATGCAGGTGATCAGGATCGGCGGAATGATCCGCAGCCAGCGCAGAGACGGGATCCCTTCGCGGGCGAGGGTGGTAGACGTCAGGCTCATAGCGATCCTCTTTTAGTCAGCGAGATCGGCCACAGGGATCTTTACCACCACCTTGCGGATCGCCTCAGGGGCATGCAGCGCGCAGTTTGGGCGGTGAATATCCTGCGGGAAGAACACCGCGAAGTTTCCCGGCCGCATCCGCAGCAGGGTTTCATTGGCGGCATCCTGGTAAAAGATGATGTCGCGTACGTCATCATACGGCTGGTGGATCGCCGGTTCCGCTCCCCCGGTGGAGACGCCCATCAGCTCATTGCCGCAGACCAGGTACTGCACATCGATAAAGTGCCGGTGCGCCTCCGGGTAGTTGTCGCCGTGCGGGGCGGTTTGCAGGTCAAGCACCTGCACCTGCCAGCCGGTTTGGCTGTCCTGGTAACGCCCGGCGGCCATCGTGGCCAGATCGTGGCGGGCTAAATAGTCGATGGCGCGCGCAATCGCAGGCGGATAGTGACGGGCATCGGTGTGGTTGATATGGCCAAAAATCATGCGGTGTACTCCCGTTACAGTGCCTGGATGCGTGCCCAGACGCGTTCATCCACCGGAATGCCGAGGCGCTGGTTTTCAGCGCGAATACCGGGGAACTTGTGGCCCGGCAGGCGGATCGCCTGCTGGTCGGCGCGCTCGGCACCGGTAATCGATTCGCGGATGCGCGCCAGCTTGCTGTCGCGGGTGGCGCCGTCGATCAGGCGATCGACATCGATGGCGATAAAGACCTGGGAGATGCCAAATTCGTCGCCGTTATCCTCGGTCACTTCGGTAACGGAGGCCCCGTCAGAGAGCAGGGTGGCGACCATATCCAGCACGATTGAGAGCGCGGAACCTTTCCAGTAGCCCATGGGCAAAATGCGGCGATTTTCTTCTATCGTGGCGGGATCGCGAGTGTATTGGCCGTCATTGTCAAAACCGCCGTCGACCGGCAGGGTTTTGCCCGCCAGGCGGTTCACTTCCAGCATGCCGTAGGAGAACATCGACATCGACATATCGACCATGGTGATCGGTTCGCCCGGCACGGCAACGATTAGCGGGTTGGTGCCGATGGCGCAGCTTTTGGCCCCCCACGGCGGCATAACCGCAATGGAGTTGGTCCAGCAGACGCCGATATAGCCTTTTTCTGCTGCCTGCCAGCCGTAGCTGCCGCCGCGCATCCAGTGGTTGGCATTACGCAGCGCCACCAGACCGATCCCGTGGCCGTCGGCCAGTTCAATGGCGCGATCCATCATGCTGCGGGCGGTAAGATTGCCTATCGCACGGTGCGCATCCCACTGTTCGATCGCCCCCAGCGAGAGGATCTTTTCGGCTTCTGCCTGCGGCACGATATGCCCGGCGTCCAGCTGCTGGATAAAGCGGGGAAAACGATTCACCCCGTGGGAGTAAACGCCGCTCTCGCTGGTGTCAGCGAACAGGGTGGCACAGCTTTCGGCTTTCTCTGCTGGCACACCGCGCGCCAGTAACACCCGCAGAAACTCCTGTTTCAACTGCTGATAGCTGATTCTCATACTGCTGTTTCTCCCCGGAGATGGCTTTATTTCAATATATGGAATGTCGTTCCAAATAAATCCTATGCGCCTGACGAGGACAAGTCAAAGAAATGAGCTGTGATTTTGTCTTTATAAAACAGTGAGATAAAAATAGTATTGGGTTCTGTGATCGGTAACACATCGGGTGAAGTCGTGGCGTGGGGAAGCCGGGTCAGGCATGCCTGACCCCGACAAAAAAACGCATCGCGGCCATCCCTTACCGTCAGGGCGTGGCACGCCTTGCCCGGCCGTTAACCGACGATCGCCCGGTACAGCGAGGTGGTGGCGGTAATATACAGCTCATTACCCTGCGGGCCGCCGAGGGTGCAGTTTGACACCCGTTCCGGCACCGCGATCTTGCCGCGCGTCACGCCTTTGCTGTCGAAAATAATCACCCCGTCGGCGCAGCTACAGTAAAGATTGCCGCGCGGATCCACGCAGAAGCCATCCGGAAAACCGGGGGCCACCTCGGCAAACAGCCGCCCGCTGCCCAGCTCCCGGCCATCTACCGGATAGACCCTGAGCTGGCGGCGACCCAGCGTCGGGAAGTCAACCACCGACATATCCGCGACATACAGCAGGCTTTCATCGGGCGAAAAGGCCAGCCCGTTGGGGCGTTGCAGATCGCTGGCGGCGATGGTCAGCCGCTGTTCGATCGGATCGAAGCAGTAGAGATAACAGCCGATCACCTGGCTGTGCGCGTGATAGCCCTCCTCGTCGCTGACGATGCCGTAAGGCGGATCGGTGAACCAGATCGTGCCATCGGATCGCACCACGACGTCGTTCGGCGAGTTGAAACGCTTGCCGTCCACCTTCTCCACCAGCAGCCTGACGCTGCCGTCATGCTCGGTGCGGCTGATGGCGCGGCGGCCATGCTCGCAGCTCACCACCCGGCCCTCATTATCCAGGGCATTGCCGTTGGCGTAGTGCGACGATGCCCGCCACAGGCTGACTTCGCCATTGCGCTGCCAGCAGAACATGCGGTTACCCTTCACGTCGCTGAACACCACTGCATCCTGGCCGGGCAGCCATACCGGCCCCTCAGCCCAGATGGCCGGGGAGCAGAGTTTTTCCAGCGTCAGATTATCGGTCTGCATAGCGCCTCCGTTACTTCACGCCCCAGATAGTTTTGTAATGCCCCTGATAATCATTCTGCGGGTCGTAATGGTTCTGCGGCCCGCCGTCGCTGCCGATATTATCGCGGGTGATCAGATGCGCGGGGGTGACGTAACCTGATGGCGGCTGCCCGGCAAAGGCGCGGTTAAACTCATCCAGCAGCTGCCAGCCGTGCAGTTTCAGCGGCTCGGCCACCGTGCCGATCTGGCTGTCGCCGCTGCGAATACGCTGGAAGGCAGAGATTGACCCATCCCCGGCGGAGATATTAAACGGCGCGTTTTTGCCGCCTTTGCCGGCGGTCTTCAGCGCCGGGGCCATAAAGTCAAAGTAGAGGTCGTTGATCGCCAGCGCGTACTGGAAGCTGTCGCCGTATTTTTGCAGCAGGCTGAAGGTCATCGACGGCATACGGTTGGCGGTATCGGCCAGCGGGGTATCGATAAACTCCACCACTTTACAGCCGCTGCATTTCTCAATTTCCTGCTTCATCGCGTTGGCCTTATCCAGGGCAATTTGATACAGCGAATCGGTGAAAATCAGCACCTGCGCCTTGCCACCGGACTGCACCACCGCATACTGCGCGGCAAGGCGGGCGACCTCGTTAGAGTCTGAGGTGATGTTGGCGACCACGTTATATTTGGCAATCGGTCCCGGCTGCGGTTCGGCGTGCCAGGCCATCAGCACGATTTTTTGCTGAACCGCTTTTTTCAGCGGAATTTTCGCCACGTTCGGATTCCAGCCGCCAATAACAATGCCGTCAGGGCGCTGGGCGATCGCCTGATTGAGCGCCGCCAGCTGATCTTTCACCGAGCCGCCACCGTCGAGGGTTTCCAGCTTCCAGCCCGCCGCCGCCGCGGCTTCACTCAGCCCCTGCTGCACGCCCTGCACGCCGCCGTTTTTCATATCAGAGGCGATAAAAATCACCTTCTTATTCTTTTGCAGGGTCGGGCCGGTCGTCGGGCCGTCCCACTCTGTGACGCTGGCAGTGGCTTTGGTGACCGCCGCCGTGGCCCGATCGAGATAGCTGTCGGCCCAGGCGGGCAGCGAACCTGCCAGCAGGGCGCCAAGGGTCAGAGCAAGAAGATGACGTTTCATAAGGTACTCCCTGGAGTGAGGGTTTTCTGGTTATTGTCAGGAGTGGTAGCCGGAGCGGTTTGACTGCGCACCACGGCCTTTTGATTCAACATCCGGCGACGCTGGGCGTAACCGGCGAGGGTGATGGAGAGCAGCAGGGTGGCGCCGTTAAACAACGGTTCAACCCAGAAGTCGCCGCCGAACTGCTGGATGCCGGCAATGCCGATTGCCAGGATGGCGATGCCGACCACGGTGCCCCAGACATTCACGCGTCCGGGGCGAATGGTGGTACTGCCGAGGAATGCACCCACCAGCGCAGGCAGCAGGTAATCCATGCCGACGCTGGCCTGACCAACGCCCTGTTCGGCGGCGATTAGCACCCCGCTGAAGCCGGTCAGCACGCTGGAGGCGATAAAGGCACCGATGGTAAATTTATTCACCGCAATACCGTTCAGCCGCGCCGCCGCAGGGTTACCGCCTACGGCATACATGCAGCGGCCAAGCGGGGTGTGTTCGGTGATCAGCCACAGGATAATGGCCACGGCCAGTACGTAGAACGCGCCGATTGGGATACCGAAGATTTCGGTATGATGCAGGGCGGTAAAAGCATCAGGCAGATCGCCGACGATCTGGCGGCCGCCGGAGTGCCACAGCGCCACGGCGTACAGCACGGTGCCGGAGCCCAGGGTAGCCACGAAGCTATCGATATCGGCCAGCGCCACCAGAATGCCGTTCAGCAAGCCGTAAACGGCGGAGATGGCCAGTACGGTCAGCACCGCCATCTGCCAGGAGAAGCCATATTCCACCTGTAAGGTGATGGCGAGGATATGCCAAAGCACAATACCAAAGCCGACGTTCAGGTCGATTTTGCCAACAATCATCGGAATGGTGGCGGCCAGCGCCAGCAGGGCAATTTTGGCCTTACTGGCGAGGATCGCCTGTAAGGTCAGCATGCTGGCAAATGAGGGCGACAGTAAGGAAAACAGCAGGGTGAGCAAAATACACAGCAGCAGCAGGCCGTAGCGGGTGACGATCTGCATCAGCCACGCGGCGGGGCCGTGCTCGCTGAGGCTGACCCGCTGTTCCAGCGCGGTAGACTTCACGGATGTTTTGGACATAGCAGCTTCTCCTGCCACCGTTGGGAGGTGGCGTTAATCATTCAGGCGGTGGCGACAGGGGTTTCGTGGCTGGCAGAGGCCAGTTCGAGTAAGTTGGCAAAGGTGACGCGTTCATTTTTCAGTTCACCCACCACCTGACCACGGTTAAACACCAGCGCGCGGTTGCAGATATGGGCGATCTCTTCGAAGTCGTTGGAGATCACCAGCACCGCCACGCCGTCGGCCAGCGCTTTATTCAGCAGGTGATAGATCTCTTCCCGTGCGCCGACATCGACGCCAGCGGTGGGATCTTCGAGGATCAGCAGCGGGGCATTGAGGTGCATCCAGCGCGCCATCACCACTTTTTGCTGATTGCCGCCGGAGAGGGCGCTGATGTCGAGGTTGACGTCTTTCGGACGGACATCGAACAGCTGCACTTTCCACCAGCTGGCCCCGATTTCGGCGCGGCGGCCGTAGCGTGACAGCAGGGCATGGCCGCTGGCGCAGGGATTAATAAACAGGTTTTCGCGCACGCTCATCGACATCACCAGGCTTTCGCCAGTACGGTCGCCTGCCACCAGAGAGATACCTGCGGCCATCGCCTGCTGCGGCGACTGCGCGTCATACCGTTTGTCCCGGAACTGAATGTTGCCGCCGCTGCGCTGGCGCAGGCCAAACAGCAGGCGACCAATCTCCTCCTGCCCGGCACCGCGCAGACCGGCCAGCGCCAGCATCTCGCCGGGTTGCAGGCTGAAGGAGACCGGGCCGACCTCATCAATACACACCTGGTCGAGAGCCAGTACCGGATCTTTGCCTGCCGGCAGGGCTTCACGCCGGTCGCCGTCGATCGCTTCTCCGACGATCATTTCCACCAGATTGCGCAGGGTGTATTGCGCCGTCATCCCGCCCGCCACCCGTTTGCCGTCGCGCATTACGCAGACGCGATCGGCAATCTCTATCACCTCATCCAGACGATGAGTGACGTAAATCATCCCGACCTTCTTACTTTTCAGATGGTTGATCACGCTGAACAGGTGGCGCACGTCGTTGGCGGGTAGCGAGGCGGTGGGCTCATCCAGCACCAGTACTTCGGCGTTGACCGCCACGGCACGGGCAATCGCCAGCAGGGATTTTTCGGTACGCGACAGCTCAAATACGCGGGCGTCCGGATCGAGTGCGATGCCGACCTCCTCCAGCGCCGCACGCGAACGTTCACGCACCGCACGCCAGTCAATCAGCCCCAGACGGCGGGTAAATCCCATCACCAGCGCCATATTCTCCGCCACGGTCATCCACTCAATCAGCCCGAGATCCTGATGGATAAAGGCGATCGGTTGCTGACGGGCGGTTTTTAAACTGGCGGCAGAAGCGATGCTGGTATGTTGAAAACGGATCTCCCCGCTGTCGCGGGCATAGACTCCGGCCAGCACTTTGATCAGCGTGGACTTTCCGGCACCGTTTTCCCCCAACAGGGCGACCACTTCGCCAGGGAAAACCTCCAGACTGACATCGTTAACAGCGATATTGCCGCCAAAGCGTTTGGTGATATGGCTCAGAGTAAGAACCGGCGTACCGGGTGTATGCTGCATGACAGCCTCCTGCAACTCCTGGTGGGCATTCAACGCGGCGTGGTTAGGAAAAAAGCACCGCAATATTCCAATATGCGAAATCAAGTTTCAAAAATACTATTCTCAGTTGCAGCGGAAAGCAAAGGCACGGGTGTTTTATTTGTTTAGATAAAACAATGATTTATTTTTGATGTTGTGGAATTGTGATGGACAGCGCACTTCTGCAGCGGGCGCCTGCGGGTGAAATTCTGCCTAAAACGGCGCTGAAACAGGGTTCCATGTTCACAGTGCAGGGTGCATGGGGTAACATCGGGCCACTCCCCGTTGCGGGGCAGGAACTTAAGGGGAAGTGTGGATGAGCGTGAAGGACGATAAGAAAGACAAGCCGCTGGGCACCCAGAGCCTGTTTCGTGGCCTTCAGTTGATTGAACTGTTAAGCAACTATCCGAACGGCTGCCCGCTGGCCACTCTGTCTGAGCTGTCCGGAATGAATAAAAGTACGGTACACCGCCTGTTGCAGGGGCTGCACAGCAGCGGCTATGTGACTCAGGCACCGTCGCCGGGCAGTTATCGTCTGACCACTAAATTTATCTCCGTCGGGCAGAAGGCGCTCTCGTCGCTGAACGTGATCCACGTTGCGGCGCCGCATCTGGAAAAACTCAATCTTGAGGTCGGTGAAACCGTCAACTTCTCCAGCCGCGAAGATGACCATGTGATCCTGATTTACAAGCTGGAACCGACCACCGGCATGATGCGGACCCGCGCCTATATTGGCCAGCATATGCCGCTTTACTGCTCGGCAATGGGCAAGATTTTTATGGCCTGGGGCAGCGAAGATTATCCCGCGCAGTACTGGCAGAGCCATCAGGACACTATCCAGCCGCTAACGAAAAATACCATCACCACGCTACCGGAGATGCTGGACGAGCTGAAAAATATTCGTCAGCAGCAGACGGCGATGGACCGCGAAGAGAACGAGTTGGGCGTTTCCTGTATTGCCGCGCCGGTGTTTGATATTCAGCAGCGGGTGCCGTTCGCGGTATCGGTATCGTTACCGACGGCGAAACTGCAGCAGATTGGGGTGAAAAAACTGATGGCGCCGGTGGTGGCGACCGCCAAAGCCATCTCCGCCGAATTGGGCTTTCACGGTTAATGCATCATCCCGGGGCGGCCCGTGTTGCGGTCGCCTCGCTTTATTCAATTGTTAATTTCTCCAGCGTGTTCAGCAGGGCATCCACCTTCGGCGTCAGCTGCTTTTTACGTGGCCACACCACGTACAGCGGTAAACCCGGCACGCTCAGCTCCGGCAGGAATGGCACCAGCTCGCCATTGGCTAACTGCTCTTCCATCAGCCACGTTGCCATCTGCGCCACCCCCAAACCCGCCATTACCGCTGCGCGCTGCGCTTCGCCATCCCCTAAAGCCATGCGGTGCGCCACGGTGCGCGTGGTGACCCGTCCGTCCGGCGAGGTGACGTGCCACGGGCTGGTACTGCCGTCGCCGCGGTAATAGACAATCGCCCGGTGCTGCTCCAGCTCGGCCAGCGACTGCGGCGTGCCGTGCTGAGCCAGGTAAGCGGGCGAAGCGCAGAAGATCAGCCGCTCGCAGCCCTGGTAACGTACGCTGAGGGAGGGGGGATAGTTGCCCGGCCCGCCGATGCGGATCGCCACATCCACCCCTTCCTCAAACAGATCGACAAAGCGGTCGGAGAACGACAGGCTGAGCTGCATCTCAGGGTATTGCAGGCAGAACTGGTTGAGCAGCGGCAGCACGTGCAGGCGGCCGTAAGTGTGCGGCACCGTCAGCATCAGGCGCCCGACCGGGATGGTGCGCTGGGCGGCCAGCACCGCTTCGGCTTCCGCCAGTTCGTTCAGCACGCGGGTACAGGTATCATAAAATGCCTGTCCGGCGTCGGTCAGCGCCAGGCTGCGGGTGGTGCGCTCGAACAGCCGCGAGCCGAGCCGCTCCTCCAGCCGCGCGACACTCTTACTCACCGCCGAACTGGTCAGATGCAGGCTCTCCGCCGCCGCGGTAAAGCTGCCGTGTTCCACGGTGGCAACAAACGGGGTTATCCCGCGCAGACGATCGTCAGATAGCGCCATTCATTCCTCCAGTTCATTAATCCTGTGAATTTATACCTGAGATGGGAATTATATTCTCTATTAAGCTTAACCCATCAACCGAACAGGAGAGAACCTATGCAACAACGAGCTTTGATTGTCGGCGTCAGTGGCGTCACCGGAAGTGCGCTGGCGGAACGTCTGCTGGCTGAGGGCTGGGCGGTTTACGGGCTGTCGCGCGGGCGGACTCCGGTCGCTGCAGGCGTGCAATCGCTGACTGCTGACCTGACCGATGCCGCTTCCGTACAGTCCGCATTACAGGGCGTGGTAGTGGATAAGGTGTTCTTCAGCGCCTGGGCGCGCCAGGAAACTGAAAAAGAGAATATCCGCGTCAACGGCGGCATGGTGCGTAACGTGCTGAGCGCGCTGGGTGACTCGCTGAAGGGCGGCCATGTGGCGCTGATCACCGGTCTGAAACACTACCTTGGCCCGTTTGACGCCTACGGTAAAGGCGCCGTGCCGCAGACGCCGTTCCGTGAGGAGCAGGGCCGCCAGCCGGTCGAAAACTTCTACTACGCGCAGGAAGATGAGGTGTTTGCCGCCGCAGAGAAATACGGTTTCAGCTGGAGCGTGCATCGCCCGCATACGGTGATTGGTTTCGCCGTCGGCAACGCGATGAACATGGGCCAGACGCTGGCGGTGTATGCCAGCCTGTGTAAACAGAGCGGGCAGCCGTTTATCTTCCCTGGCTCGAAAGCGCAGTGGGAAGGGGTTAGCGACATGACCGACGCACGGCTGCTGGCCGATCAGCTGCTGTGGGCGGCGACCACGCCGTCGGCGCAGAATCAGGACTACAATGTGGTCAACGGCGACGTGTTCCGCTGGCAGTGGATGTGGGGCGAAATTGCCGACTACTTCGCTATCGAAGCCGCGCCGTTCAGTGGCGAAGTGCAGCCGCTGGAAGGCCGGATGAACGACGCCCCTGCCCAGTGGCAGGCGCTGGCGCAGCAGCACGGGCTCAAGCAGGACGATGTGACTAAGCTGGCCTCCTGGTGGCACACCGATGCCGATCTCGGTCGCCCGATGGAAGTGTTCACCGACGTCAGCAAAAGCCGTCAGGCCGGGTTCACTGGCTATCAGCCAACGCGTGAAGCGTTCTTCGAACTGTTCGATCACCTGAAAGCCGAGCAGCTGATCCCGCGCTGAGAGGCAACGGTTGTTTCCTGATGGAAACAATCGTGCGCTTTGATAGTTTATTGTTGCGCTGAAAACTGGCTGTGGCAGGATGGTTTCAACGGGTGATTACCCACTTAAATTGAAACGAATCTGAATTAAGGGTCTGCTATGAACGATAAAGTTGTTAACTGGAATGGTGGCTTACAGCCGGAAGCCGTGAAGATCCTGTCTGCTGAAGGCGGCATGATCGTCTGCCCAACCAAAGTGGGCTACATCATCATGACTTCCGATGCCAAAGGTCTGGAGCGCAAATTTGACGCCAAGCAGCGTAACCGTAACAAGCCGGGCGTCGTGCTGTGTGGTTCTCTGGCGCAGCTGAAAGAGCTGGCGCAGCTGAACCCGGAAATCGAAGCGCTGTATCAGCAGCACTGGGACAAAGACGTGCTGCTGGGCTGCATCCTGCCGTGGAAAGAAGAAGCGGTTGCGCGTATCCCGGATGACGGTTCTAAAGATCTGATGATGGACCGCCGCCAGACCAGCTGCTTCGTGATTAAGTTCGGTACCCCGGGCGAAAATCTGGCGAAAGAGCTGTGGGAAAACCACGGTAAATTCTCCTTCGCCAGCTCGGCCAACCCGTCAGGCAAAGGCAACCGTGGCCTGGTAGAGGGCATCGGTGAGCGCATTGAGCAGCACGCTGACCTGATTATCGCTGCCAACGACTATGTGAAATCTATCCAGCCAAACGAGTCTGAAAAGACCCGCTATGAGCAGGGTGTGATGGTGGCGATGGTTGATGATAATGGCAAACTGGTGCCAGAGCAGAAGGGCGAGCGCAATATTACCCCTTGCCCGGTACTGATCCGCAAAGGTCTGGACGTGGATAAGATTATGTCGATGATGTCGGATATCTTTACCACCTGGGATTACCGTCACGGCAACTATTATTAATCTTCTGCCGAAGATGAATAAAGGGCTGACCGAAACAGAAGGTCAGCCCCTACTGTAGGGGGCGATCTTCTTTTCGATCGCCCCTTTTATTCCTGCAACGCCTTCTGCAAATCTTCAATAAATAATCTCACCCGTGGCGAAATGAAATTATCACTCTTCACCAGAATATACGATTTATAAATATCCATTTCCCAGTCGGGTAATATCTGCACCAGCCTGCCGCTTTCCACCGCTTCCTGCGCAATATAACTCGGTAAATAAGCAATGCCGGTCTGCGCGACCGCGGAATTTAACAGGGCGATACTGTTGTTGGCGCGAAAACGGCTGCGCACCTCAATATCTTTCTTCTGCTTTTCCTTACGAAACGGCAATGAAATGGTGTGGGCGGGGCCGCGGAACAGAATAAAATCCTGGCGCGGCAGGTCGTCCGGGCTGGCGATGGCATTCAGCTTACTGAGATAGCCCGGCGCGGCATAAAGTCCCCAGGCAATATCAATCAGCGGTCGGTAGTGGCGGTGATCCGGCAGGTCGCGGGTGATGGCAATGGCGATATCAAAATGGTCATCTTCCAGATTCACCGGGCGGTCGGTGAGATCGAGGTCAATGCTGACGTGGATATTGCCCGCCACAAAGCTATTAAGCACCGGTACAATGCACTGGCAGCCAAAGGTGACCGGGGCCACGACGCGCAGGCTGCCGGTTGGCTCCTCATGGAACTGGCGGATAAACAGGTCTGCGCTTTTCACCTCGTGCAGAATGCGGTAGCAGTAGTGATAATAGGTCATACCGACTTCCGTCACCTGAATGCGCCGCGTGGTGCGCTGCAGCAGCTTCGCCCCGAGACGCACTTCCAGCGCCGAGATCTCTTTACTCACCGAGGATTTTGCCAGCCCGAGCGTCTTTGCCGCTTCGGTATAGCTCAGCGTTTCCACCACCCTGGCAAAAATAATCATCCCGTGCAGGTTTTCAAAATCGCTCATTATTATCCCGGATTGTTTTCAGGCGGAAACAGTGCGCGATATTAGCATATTCCGCGTTTACTGCGCAGGGAAAAGCGCTATGGTGATTAAAATTCATTTACTCCCCGGTAATCTCACAACGCAGAGAGTTAATTTAATGGGTCAGACAATTAGCCAGAAAATACTCGCCCGAGCCAGCGGGCGCGAAAGCGTCACGCCTGGAGAAATAGTTTGGGCAAAGGTCGATATATTAATGTCGCACGATCCCTGCACGCCCGGTGTCGCCAGCGTATTTAAAAAAGAGTTTGGCGCCCAGGCTAAAGTCTGGGATGCGCAACGTTTTATTATGATCCCGGACCACTTTGTCTATTCTGCTGATGCGCAGGCGAATCAAAATATTCGCGTGATGCGCGAATTCGCCGCGGAGCAGGGAATTAAACACTTCTACGATGTGGGTACGCCACAGTATAAAGGCGTCTGCCACATCGGGCTGGCGGAAGGGGGGCATACTCGTCCTGGTGAAGTGCTGCTCGGCACCGATTCGCACACCGTAACCGCCGGGGCGTTTGGCTGTTTTGCTATTGGTTTGGGGATCACCGATGCTGCCTACGCGCTGGGCACAGGCGAGATCCCGCTGAAAGTGCCCTCCACTATTCGCGTTAACTACCACGGCGAACAGCCCGCCCACGTGCAGGCGAAAGATCTGATCCTCGCGCTGATGGCGGAGCTCACGGCAGACGGTGCAACCTATGAAGCGATTGAGTTCGGCGGCAGCGTGGTGGAGGCGATGTCGGTCGATGAGCGTATGACGATGTGCAATATGGTGGTGGAGTGCGGCGCGAAAAACGGCATTATGGTGCCGAACCAGGCGACGCTGGATTATCTGGCCGGGCGCACTGATATCCCTTATCACGTGGTCGAGGCCGATGCCGATGCCTGCTACAGCCGGGTGATGGAGTTTGATGTCTCGACCATGCAGCCGCTGGTGGCAAAACCGCACTCGCCGGATAACGTCGTTACGGCTGACAGCCTGAAAAATGTTGCTGTCTCACAGGCTTATATTGGCTCCTGCACCGGCGGCAAGCTGGCGGATTTTCACGCGGCTGCGCAGGTACTTAAAGGGCACCAGGTGTGCATTCCCACCTTTGCCGTTCCGGCGACCAAAGAGGTATTCCATCAGCTGATCGCGACTCAGCTCGACGGCCAGTCGCTGTATCAGATCCTCTGCGACGCGGGTGTGCAGCTCTCTGCTGAAGCCGGATGCGCCGCCTGCTGCGGCGGCCCTGCCGATACCTTTGGCCGGGTGAATGACCCGATATCGGTGATCTCCACCACCAACCGCAATTTTGTCGGACGCATGGGCCACAAGCGGGCCTGCATTTATCTTGCCTCACCTTATTCCGTCGCGGCGGCGGCAGTGACGGGCACCATTACCAACCCGCTGGGCATGACAGGAGCAGCACAATGAACGCCATTATTCAGGGTGCGGTGTACGTACTGGGTGACAATATTGATACCGATCAGATTCTGAGTGCCGAATTTCTTAAGGTCAATCCCTCCACGCCGGAAGGCTACGCGCAGCTGGGAGCACTGGCGATGTGCGGCCTGCCGGAAGGTGCCCAGCCGTTTATTGATGCCGTCAGCGGGCGCAGCGCCTATCCGATCATCGTGGCGGGAAAAAATTTTGGCTGTGGGTCGTCGCGGGAACATGCGGTGGTGGCGCTGGGTGCGGCGGGGGTAAAGGCGGTGCTGGCACAATCCTATGCGCGTATCTTCTTCCGTAACTGTGTGGCCACCGGGGAGCTACTGCCGGTGGCCTGTGGCCAGGCGTTATACCGGCAGTTATGCACCGGCGACCGGATAACCCTTGATACCGTCACGCAGAGCGTGACGCTGGAGGCAACGGGGGAGCAACTGGCGATCGACCCGGTAGGGGAGCTGGCGAGTATCGTTGATGCGGGCGGGCTGTTTGCCTTTGCCCGCGCCAGCGGACGCATCAAAACCGCCGGGTAAATTACTTCGCCGAGATGGCCAGTGCGCCACCGGCAAAGACGAACAGGCTGCCCGTGGAGCGGTTGAGAATGCGCAGACGGCGGCGGCTGGCGAAGACGCCCGATAGGCGGCGACCGGCGCAGGCATAGCTGAACATAATGCTGCAATCCAGCACCGCCCAGGTGATGGCCAGCGTGGCGAACTGCAGGGCGTGCGGCTGGCTGGCATCGATGAAGTTCGGGAACAGCGCGGCGAAGAACAGCAGATCCTTCGGGTTGCTGATGCCGACGGTGAAGCCTTTGCGGAACAGACGAAATGCCCCTGGGGCCTCTTCCATTTCGCTGGTGCTGACCGCCGTCGGCTCGCTGTTATCGCGCCAGGCAGCAATTCCCAGCCAGATCAGATAGGCAGCGCCCACCACTTTCAGCACGGTAAAGGCGGTGGTTGAGGCGGCGAGGATCGCGCCCAGACCCAGCGCAGAGGCGGTCATCAGCATCATTGCGGCCAGTACGCCACCGCTGACGGTCGCCAGCGCCTGCCTGCGGCCATAGCGCAGGCCGTGGGTCATGCTGATCAGCGCCGAAGGGCCGGGAATGGCAATCAGTGCGGCAATCACACCGGTGTACGCCAGCCAGAGTTGAAGCGTCATGAAAAAAATCCTTTAATTTACAACCCTCTGCCTGAGAGTCTCAGCGTTAGGGGAATGGGGTTCAGAGTAAAGCCTTTCGAAGGCGCAATAGTTTATTTTCCCGGCGATAAGAAGTAAATCTCCGCCGTAAGAAATATCCCGATTCAGATGTAGGATTGTGCTGAGTATTGTCTGAAACCTCAGTTCGGCGCCCGATTTGCAACTTTTACACCGGTGTAACACCCGGGCGGGTAACGGCTCGGCAAGGGTAATCTCGACCTGTTCAGCGGAATGTGAACTAATTGTCTGTTCATACTGAAGATTATGGCGCGCTGCGCGAATTTACGCTGTTTTATCAGTTTGGCTTCTCAGCGGGATAACTCGCTGTAATAAATCAATTAATTCATCGAAATTAACACTACGATTAACATTGTCAGTTTGTGTTTATTTTCCAGTAATACTTCCCCTGTCTGTCAATAAATTAAGGGAAATTCGCCATCTGTTTATTTTTTGAAATATCTCTTCATTAAGAGTAATAGAAACATCGGGTTGCGTCGCGAGACTGCGGTACTATAATAGGTTGCTTATTCACCAAGCGACTTTGTCGGACTTTTTCGGCATCAGGAGGTTCTTATCACTTTCAACCAAAACGAAACGCTGATTGACAATAACCATACTGAATATGAAGCCTGGTATGATGATTATGAGTCGGGTCCAGAGGCGGGGGTTGAACCGCAGCCGGAGCCGATTCGTGGGCTGCCCGCCCCGGACATCCTCACGCCGTCAGACCGTTATCAGGATCTGTTCGAGGCGGTGCAGATGTCGCGTATTTTCCCCGACAGCAAAACCTTTGCCGACTGTGCGCCGAAGATTGAACCGGAGCGCATCCTGTATCGCTATTATCTGGAACGCGAGCAGCAGCAGTTCGACCTGCTGAAGTTTGTGCTGGAGAATTTCGATCTGCCGGGGACTTATGACAGCCGCTATGTGTCTGACCCCACCAACACCATGGCGCAGCACATTGATTCCCTGTGGCCGGTACTCACCCGTCAGCCGCAGAAGCACAGTGAGTTCTCCTCCCTGCTGCCGCTGCCAAAACCCTATGTGGTGCCGGGTGGTCGCTTTAGTGAGACCTATTACTGGGACTCATACTTCAGCATGCTGGGCTTTGCGGCGGCAGGGCGCTGCGATCTGATGCGCAATATGGCCGATAACTTTGCGTGGATGATCGACAAGTACGGCCATATTCCTAACGGCAACCGGACCTATTATCTCAGCCGCTCGCAGCCGCCGGTGTTCGCCATGATGGTCGAGCTGTTTGAGAAGAACGACGTGCATGAAGCGGCGCACTATCTGCCGCAGCTGAAAAGCGAATATGCGTTCTGGATGGACGGGCAGGAAAACCTGCAGCCGAATCAGGCCTATCGCCACGTGGTGATGCTGCCGGACGGCTCGGTGCTGAACCGCTACTGGGATGACCGCGACACGCCGCGCGACGAATCCTGGTATGAGGATGTAGAGACGGCCCGCCAGTCGTCACGCCCGGCGAGCGAAGTCTACCGCGACCTGCGTGCCGGGGCGGCTTCCGGCTGGGACTATACCTCGCGCTGGCTGAGCGAGCCTGGCCGTCTGGAGAGTATCCAGACCACCAGCATTGTGCCGATCGATCTCAATGCGTTCCTCTACAAGCTGGAAACCACCATTGCGCGCCTGTCGGCCAGCAAAGGCGACCAGGCGACTGCGGATCGCTATCAGCAGCTGGCGCTGACGCGCCGTGAAATCGTTGATAAGTATCTGTGGGAAGAGGATACCGGCCTGTATCGTGACTATAACTGGCGCGATGGTGAAAAGGCGTCGTTCTCTGCCGCTGCGGTCACCCCGGTGTATGTCGGCATGTCGAGCCTGGATCAGGCGACGCGCACCTCGAAAGCGGTGCGGAATTATCTGCTGGCTCCGGGCGGCATGCTGTGCAGCATGGAAGTGACCGGCGAGCAGTGGGACAGCCCGAACGGCTGGGCGCCGCTGCAGTGGCTGGCGGTGAAAGGCTTCAACAGCTACGGCGAAGAGCTGCTGGCGCAGGAGATTGCCAGCCGCTGGCTGAAAACCGTCGGTGCGACCTATGACCAGCACCATAAGATGGTGGAGAAGTACAACATCAGCGGTGATGCCGCGCTGCTGGGCGGCGGCGGTGAGTATCCGCTGCAGGATGGCTTCGGCTGGACCAATGGCGTGACGCGCCGCCTGCTGGAGATGTATCCACAGCTGTAATGACCCCGGGGCGGCACGCTGTCGCCCCGTTTAATTTCCCCGCGCATTATAAAAGTGGCTTATAAACGGCCGCGCTTTCATAAGACAAATGCTTTATTTCTTGATGTGAAATCATGCTATTACTGGTGCTTAACCCTATAAAGCTCCCGGAGATCGTGGCATGAAAAAACTGACTTTAACCGCGCTGGCACTGTTGGCGGGGTTTAGCGCTTCGGCATTTGCCGCTGAAGAGCTGCGCTTCGGCGTCGACCCGACTTTCCCACCGTTTGAATCGAAAGCGCCTGATGGCTCGCTGCAGGGTTTTGATATCGATATGGGTAACGCTATCTGCCAGCAGATGCAGGTGAAATGCGTCTGGGTGCAGACCGGCTATGACGGCATCATCCCGGCGCTGCAGGCGCGTAAATTTGACGCAATTCTCTCGGCCATGGCGATGACCGAAAAGCGCCGCCAGCAGGTGGCCTTCACCGATATGCTCTACAACACGCCGAGCGCACTGCTGACGCGTAAAGAGAGTAAGCTGCTGCCGGAGCTGGCATCGCTGAAGGGCAAAACCGTCGGCGTGGCGCAGGGCACTACCCAGGAGGGCTACGCGAAAGCGATGTGGGGCAGCCAGGGCGTGGAAGTGATTAGCTACCCTAACCAGTCCGAGATTTATCCGGATCTCGCTTCGGGGCGTCTCGACTCCACCTTTACCAGCGCGGCATCCGCCGAATCGGGCTTTCTGAAAACCCCTCAGGGTGCCGATTATCACATCGCCGGTAAACCGCTGTATGACCCGAAATACTTTGGTGAAGGCGTGGGGATTGGGCTGCGTAAAGATGACACTGCGCGCATTGCCAAAATTAACGCGGCGATGGCCGAGCTGCATAAAAACGGCACCTACGACCAGCTGTCGAAAAAGTACTTCAGCTTTGATGTTTACCACCGCCCGGAGTAGACCATGACGCAGATAACACTGCCCGATTATCGCCAGCAGCGGGCGCGCTTCCTGGCGGCCGCTAGGCGGCTGGGCGGGGCAATCACTGGCTATCCGCACCCGCTGGCAGGACCGCAGGGCGAGGCACTCTCAACCGAGGTGGCGGTGATTGGCCGGGCCGATGCGCCGCAGGTGATGCTGGTGGTTTCCGGCACGCACGGCGTTGAAGGGTATTATGGTTCTGACAGCCAGATCGCCTGGCTCGATGCGCTCGACGGCAGTTCGCTGCCGCCGCACGTGGCGCTGGTGATGGTGCATCTGATCAATCCCTGGGGCACCGCGCACCTGCGCCGCGTCAATGAAGATAATGCTGACCTGAACCGTAACTTTATCGATTTCAGCGCGGCTATTCCGCAAAACCTGGCGTACCCGCCGCTGCACAGCATTTATCGCTGTCAGGATATTGATGGCCCCGAGCGCGCTGCCGCCGATATGCAGATGGCGCAGAAGTGTGCCGATATGGGCTGGAGCGGCGTAAAGCGGATTGTCGAAGCCGGCCAGTATCAGTTTGCCGACGGCATTTTCTACGGTGGCTGCGAGCCCAGCTGGTCGCAGCGCACGCTGCGTCAGATTATTGCCAATCATCTGCAAATGGCGCGGCGGATTATCAGCTTCGATCTGCACACCGGCGCGGGGGCTTACGGCCATCCGATGCTGTTAGCCATTGCCGAGCGCCCTTATGCGGCGCTGGAGCAGGCTAAGCAGCTGTTCGGCGAGTGGCTGACGGTGATCCTGACCGGTGACAACCGCGACAGTGAAACCGGGGTCACCGCGACGGCAACCGGCTATCTGTCACAGTTTATGCTCGACCAGTTACCGGACACCGAACTGCTGCAGCTGGTAGTAGAGTGCGGCACCTACGAAGGGCGGGAGATGCATCGCCGGGTGCGCGACGATCACTGGCTGCATCTTTACGGCGAGCCGCTTAGCGAGCAGGGCATCGCGCTGAAAAAGCAGCTGTTTGAGGGGTTCTATCCGGCGGATGAAGACTGGCGAGCGCTAACGGCACTGCGCACCCGCCAGATCTTCCAGCGCGGTTGGGATGCCCTGATCGGCTAAGGTTACAGGCGCCCGTAGAAGGTCATGCGGGCGCTTTCCGACAGCGCAATATCCGGCTGGGCATTGTAAGCCAGCACCACCAGCATGCGCGTGGTATCGCCTTCCGTTGGTGAGACGCGATGCAGCGCATTACGCCCGCGGAACAGCACTAAATCCCCCGGTTCAATCGCCAGCTGCTGTACCGCACGTTCCCCGTCCAGCACTTCGGCTACCCCGGCAAAATTCATTTCACCCGCTTCCGCATCACGCAAATGGTTGACGTACTCAAACACGCCGCCCGCCTCGGGTTTCTGGATCAGCAAAGTAATGGCAAACGAGGAGTTATCAAAGTGCCAGCCCAGCTCCTGCCCGGTATGCGCGTAGTGCAGGTTGATAGAGGAGAGCGTGTCGGCATAAGGATAGAGCTGCTGCTCCTGCAATACCCCGCAGAGAAAGGCCTTAAACACCGGCGAGTCGTACAGGGTACGCAGCGGGGAATCAGCCGGGATCTCTTCATCGGTGATGCAGCCTTTCGACGAGACCACCTGACGGTTGCGCGGGTGGTTGTCAGCATAGTGCGCATCGGGCTTTTGCAGATAGACGTTGTGCTGGCTGGCAGCGTAGAACGCCAGCTGCTGATTTTCATCGCCTTCCTGCTTAATCGCGGCCAGCGCATCCGCAGTCAGAAAGCCGCGCAGCACCAGCGCGCCGTCGCTGGCCAATTGCTGCTGGCAGCGGGCGATATAGTCAGCATCGTCAATCGGGTGGGTAGTGAGGTTAAGCAGCGGGGCAAGAGGATTCATCGCGTTCTCATCGGCAGAATGGGGATAAACCAATGTAAAGCTTTGCCCGACGCGTTGCTACGGGTTGTGGCTGATTTCTCATCAGATTATGGACAAAAAAAAGAACCCGATCTTTCAACCGGGCTCTCTTTCTCTGCGCTCGCCGCTGCGGGTAACAGCGACGAGGGCGGTGCGACAAGTACTCCCCAACAGGCGATATATTAGTACGCTTTGTGAGCAGGGTCAATGTGCGGTTATTGTGAAATTATCACTCAGGGTATTATAATTTCAGCGCTGTTGAAGAGTCGTCGTCACTTTTAAGGTGGGCAAGAAAAAGTTTTCGCTCCCGACCGGTAACAGGTGGTGCTGCCCGGTTTGCCTCCACCTGAGAGGGCGACAAGTGCTCCCCAACAGCGAGTACACGCCGTCAGGGGAAATGGAAAGGCACTGATGGTGCGGTGCGCACTCTCCCACAAGGAGCGTGCCGAGTGATAATTGCAGAAGCAATTCTGCTGGCGTTGAACATTGTTCTCGCCAGCCTGCAAATTGTCGTTGCGATAAAGCAACTGACCAGTAGCCGGTAAGGACACTGGAACTCTGAGCAAAGGCGAAGCTAACCCCTTCGCCTTTTTTCGTCTCTATCTAGAATAAAAGCAAAAAAAGAACCCGATCTTTCGACCGGGCTCTCTTTCTCAGCGCTCGCCGCTGCGGGTAACAGCGGTAAGGGCGGTGCGACAAGTACTCTCCTCAACGGGTGAGATTTTAGTACGCTTTGTGAGCAGGGGCAATATGCACTTATTGTGAGATTATCACTGACGGGATTATCATTTCGCCGCTTTCCCAGGGCCACCATTGCTCAGCGCGTTGAGATCGGTTTCTGCCAGCAGCGATCGCAGCGGGGCGAACAGCGGCTGCGGCAGAGCGCCTACGTCAAACCACTGCCAGCCCTTACATTTTTCCGGTTCCAGGCGCTGCGGCGTGCCTTCGGCGTCGTAATTAAGCATAAAAATCGTGACGTAATGTTTCTGCTCACGGCTGAAAAAGTCATTTGTAAAGGGACCATTAATGCATTTCCCTAAGGTTAATCCGGTTTCTTCGGCGACCTCCCGCGCGGCGCACTGCTGCGGCGTCTCGCCATACTCCAGATGCCCGCCGGGGGCTGACCAGTCGCCGGCACCGTGGCTGCCGCTGCGTTTCCCCAGTAACAGCAGGCCATTGCGGAATATCAGGACGCCAACGCCCACTCGTGGATAGGTCATATTTACTCCTCGCGATGATGTTTTAAGCTGTCTCAGCCTGCCATCCGCCGCGGGCTGAAAGTAGACTGGGGTATCAGCCACGCTTAACTATTCCCCTGATTTACAATCCATTTACAAATCCGCCTGCGTAGTGTGAAACTGGTCACAATTTTTTAAACCAGGCATCCATTTATGTTAACACGCAGGACACTCATCACTTCCGGTGCGGCGCTGCTGGGCATGGCGGTACTCAACCCGTCCCTCTCCTGGGGCGCCGCGCCTGCCGCTTCGAGCGACAGCCATATTTTTTACCGGATCTCGCTGTTATTAACCGGGCGCACGCAGCTTAGCCCGCTGGTTTCAGAGCGCGCACTGCACTGCCTGGCGGCGGAAGATGCGCAGTTTCCAGCCCATCTTCAGCAGCTGAGCAGCGCGTTGCAGAGCGCGGGCATCACTCAAGCGGACCAGCTTAACGGTCATGCGCTGATGCAGGGTGGCAGCGGTGACACGATCAAAACCATTATCTCAGCCTGGTATCTCGGCTACACCGGTACGCCGGTTGCGCTGCGTGCCGTTGATAATACCCGTTTTGTCACCTACACCGATGCGCTGATGTATGCCCCGACGCTGGATGCCACCGTCATCCCAACGTATTCCCGTGGTCATACCAATTACTGGACCCAGCCGCCAGCAACACTAAAAAACGATTAACTCTTTCTCTTTTAATGTGAGCACCACGATGAGCCAACAATACGATGCCGACGTGATTGTCGTCGGTTCCGGCGCGCTGGGCAGTAATGCCGCCACTACGCTGGCCCGCATGGGCAAATCGGTGATTATTCTGGAAGCCGGAGAGAAGATCCCGCGCTGGAAAATCGTCGAAAACTTCCGTAATTCGCCGAAAAAAGGCAACTATAACTCGCCGTATCCGAACGAGCCCTGGGCGCACCACTCTTACGACGAACAGTATATTGAAAATACCGGTTCGTTCGACTTTCGCCCCGGCATGCTGAAGCTGGTGGGCGGCACGACCTGGCACTGGGCCGCAGCCTGCTGGCGCTATCTGCCGAATGATATGAAGCTGAAAACTCTGTACGGCGTCGGTCGCGACTGGCCGATGGAGTACAGCGAACTGGAGCCGTATTACCAGAAGGCGGAAGAGGCGCTCGGCGTGTGCGGCAGCGATACGGACGACCAGAGCGGCCAGGGCGGCAGCGCCTTTCCGCCGCGCTCAAAACCGTACCCGATGGAGCCGGAAGGCGAAACCTATATTTTCCAGCGCCTGAAAAGCCGCCTCAGCCCGGCCGGGTACCACTTTATCCATGAGCCTAATGGCCGCGCCACCCGTCCTTATGACGGTCGCCCGGCGTGCAGCGGCAACAACAACTGCATGCCGGTGTGCCCGATTGGCTCGATGTACAGCGGCGACAAGCACGCGCAGCACGCGGAAGATGCCGGGGCGCGTCTGCTGACCGACTCCACCGCGTGGAAGCTGGAAAAAGGCGCCGACGGTAAGATTGTGGCGGTACACGTACGCAGTTCAAAAGGCGTCGATACGCGCCTGACGGCGAAATATTTTATCGTTGCCGCACACGGGCTGGAAACGCCCAAGCTGCTGCTGATCTCGGATGTCGCCAACAGTTCCGATCAGGTTGGGCGTAACCTGATGGACCACACCGGCATGGGGCTGCAGTTCCTTGCCGATGAGCCGCTGTGGCCCGGCCGGGGAGCGGTGCAGCAGGGCGGCATCTTCAACTATCGCGACGGCGACTTCCGCAAAAAACACGCCGCCATCAAACACGCCATGTCGAACAACGTGCCGAATATGGCGGTGGCGCAGCGGCTGATCGCCAAAGGGGTCATCGGTAAGGCGCTCGACGAGCAGATCCGTCACCAGGCCGCGCGCTGGGTGGATATCTCCACGGTATTTGAGATCCTGCCGCACGCCACCAACACCGTGCGCCCGAGCAGCACGCGCAAAGATGCCCTCGGCATCCCGATGCTGACGGTGCATTACGAGGTGGATGATTACGTCAAGGCGGCGAAAAACGTGGTAGATGCCGACTATCGCCGCTTCGTCAGCCTGATGGGCGGAGAAGTGGTGGAGGACAACACCGGCTGGCAGAACCGCGACCACCTGATGGGCACGGTGATCATGGGCGCTGACCCGAAAGATTCGGTGGTCAATCACGAATGCCGCAGCTGGGATCACAGCAATCTGTTCCTTGCGACGACGGGCGTTATTCCGGCTTCCGGCGTCATCAACCCCACGCTGACCGGCGTGGCGCTGAGTATCCGCATGGCGGAAATCATTGAGAGGGAGATCTGATGATGAAAACGCTTCTGACTACTCTGCTGCTGACCTGCGCTTTCAGCGCGGCGGCGGCTGATGCACAGCCTGACCCGGCGCTGATTGCCCGCGGTAAGTACGTGGCCGTCGCCGCCGACTGCGGCGCCTGCCACCGTCAGACCGCTGAGAACGGCGCGCCGTTTGCCGGGGGCTACGCCATCGACTCGCCGATGGGGCGCATTATTGCCAGCAATATCACCCCGTCGAAGCAGTTCGGCATCGGCAACTACACGGAACAGCAGTTCGCCGACGCGCTGCGCAAAGGGGTGGCCGCCGACGGCAGTAACCTCTACCCGGCGATGCCGTACACCGCCTATCAGGGGATGACCGATGAGGATATCCGCGCGCTATACGCCTACCTGATGCACGACGTGAAGCCGGTCGAGCAGGCTCCGGCGGAGAAAACTCAACTGGCGTTCCCGTTCAATATTCGCCAGATCATGTGGGGCTGGAACCTGCTGTACCGCGACGATAAGCCTTTTAAACCGCAGGCCGATCTCAGCGCGCAGCTCAATCGCGGTAAATATCTGGTCGACGTGCTGGCCCACTGCAGCACCTGCCATACCCCGCGCAACCTAATGATGGCGGAAGAGAGCAGCCGCTATCTGGCGGGCAGCCCGCTGGGTGGCTGGTACGCCCCCAATATTACGCCGGATAAATCAGGGATTGGCGACTGGAGCCAGCAGGATATTGTCACCTATCTGAAAACCGGCCACCTTGAGGGCAAAGCGCAGGCGGCGGGTGCGATGGGCGAAGCGGTGGAGCACAGCTTCCAGTACCTGCCGGATAACGATTTGCAGGCAATTGCCGCGTGGATCAAACAGGTCCCCGCGCAGCAAAGCCCGCTGGCGGTCACCGCTGATAAACCGGCTGCGACCGATATCAACGCGGTGATTAGCGGGCAGGGCGACCAGGCTTCGCTGGCGGACAGCGCCACCACCGACGGTGCGGTGCTGTACAGCGGCGCCTGTTCCAGCTGCCATGGCCGGACGGGCGAGGGCACGAAGGATAACTTCTACCCGTCGCTGACCCACAACAGCGCGGTCTCCGCCGCCACGCCGAACAACCTGGTGATGACCATCGTTGACGGCATTCATCGTAAAAGCCGCGATGCGGACGTGGGCATGCCAGCGTTTGCTACCGAGCTGAACAACGCGCAGATTGCCTCGGTCACCCGCTATGTGCGCAGCCACTTTGCCGGAATTAATGATGAGTTAACGGCCGATGAGGTCGCCCAGCTGCGTCAGGGCGGGCAAGCGCCGCTGATTGTGCGTTACATGAACTGGCTGATTGCCGGAGGCGTGGTGCTGGTGCTGCTGCTCCTCTTCGCGCTGCTGCGCCTGCGCAGGCGCTAACCTCGCCAACCCATGAGCGGACCGTTCTGGTCCGCTTCTCTCTCTAACGCAGACGTTCCTGCACAAAATCACGGATGCTGCTCTCCTGACAGTGTTCAAAGAAGCAGTGCTGGAAGCGTTCCCCGGAAATCGCCGTTTTCACCAGCTCCGGGTCAATGGCGCGCAGCGTATCGAGATAGTTATCTTTGATCACCGCGGCCTTCACCTTGTTGAGGATCCCGGCGTTGCGCACCTGTGGCTCTTTGCGCTCCGGTGGGTAACCCTGACCTTTGGCACCGGCGAAGGCCTTCTCAAAGATAAAGCGCAGGTTCAGCTCCGCGCCCCAGCCAAAACCTTTAGCGAACGGCAGCGACAGCGCATTGCCATTGTTGATCTGGGCAAATAAATAGGCATCCGCCGGGTCGATGCAGTAGCCGCACACCACGCCGGGGTGAATATTGAGAGAGACCAGCGCGCCCTGACCGGTGCCGCACCCGGCGATGACAAAATCCACGGCTTTTGAATTCAGTAGCAGGCTGGCCATAATCCCCAGGTGGATGTAGGTCAGGTGGTGATCCTGCTCATCGCTCATGCCGACGTTATACACCGGAAAGTCCTGCTGGGCGGCAACCTGCTGCAGTTCATTCAGCACGATGGCGTTCTTCGCGGCCTGGCTGTTTTCCATCATCAATGCAATTTTCATCCGGTCTCTCCTGATTAAGCGGGTCGTGATGTCAGGTGAGTGTAGTGCGACCCGCCGAAGAGCTCAAGTAAAAGTAAAACAGCGTTTCATTTTTGTGATTTGGCTATCTCATCCCGCGACGAGATCAAATTCTGTGATGAAACTATCACTTAGCTCGCAGCGGCATGACTATCCTGCGGGTGGGACTTTTCAGGAGAACAGTAATGAGCGACCGGTTTATCAGCGCGGACCATATTCGTGACCGCTTTTCCAAAGCGATGTCGGCGATGTACCAGACGGAAGTTCCTCAATATGGCACGCTGTTGCAGCTGGTGCGTGAGGTGAATCAACAGGTTTTACAGCAGCACCCTGAGCAGCTGGCAGCGGCGCAGTGGCAGCAGGAAGTGGAGCGGCTAAGCGTGGAGCGTCACGGCGCTATCCGCGTCGGCAGCGCGCAGGAGTTAGCGACGCTGCGCCAGGTGTTTGCGGTGATGGGCATGTCGGCGGTCGGCTATTACGACCTGTCGGCGGCGGGCGTGCCGGTGCACTCCACCGCGTTCCGCCCGGTGGAAGAGCGCGCGCTGCAGATCAATCCATTTCGCGTGTTTACCTCGCTGCTGCGCCTGGAGCTGATTAGCGATGACGCGCTGCGCCAGCGGGTCAGTGAGATCCTGCAACAGCGCGATATCTTTACGCCGCGCCTGCGCGAGCTGCTGGCGCAGTGGCAGCAGGAGGGCGGGCTGAGGGATGATGATGCCGATGAGTTTGTGCGCCAGGCGCTGGAAACGTTCCGCTGGCACCAGCAGGCCTCGGTCGATCTCAGCACCTATAACACCCTGCTGGCGCAGCACCGGCTGATCGCCGACGTGGTCTGCTTCCGCGGGCCGCATATCAACCATCTGACGCCGCGCACGCTGGATATTGACCGCGTGCAGCAGCTGATGCCGGAGTATGGCATCACGCCGAAGGAGACCATAGAAGGACCGCCAGCGCGCAGCTGCCCGATCCTGCTGCGTCAGACCAGTTTTAAAGCCCTGAACGAGGCGATTGATTTCAGCGACCGCACGGCCGGCACGCATACGGCGCGCTTTGGCGAGATTGAGCAGCGCGGCGTGGCGTTAACCCGTAAAGGACGCGCGCTGTACGACCGCCTGCTGCGCGAGGCCGCAGCGGAAAAACACAGCGATAACGCCAGCCATCAGCAGCATCTCAGCGCGGTGTTCGCTGCCTTCCCGGATGATGCCGCAACCTTACGGCGCGAGCAGCTGGCGTGGTATCGCTACCGGCGTAATCAGCAGGTCAGCGCGCAGCCGGGCGAAGATCTGGAGAGCCTGATTGCCCGTGGCGCGGTGACGGCCGAGCCGATTATCTACGAGGATTTTTTGCCGGTGAGTGCGGCAGGGATTTTCCAGTCGAATCTGGGCAGCGATGCCAGTTCAGTGGGCAGCGGCAACCCCAGCCAGGCGGAATTTGAACGGGCGCTGGGCGTGGCCGTGATTGATGAGTTCAGCCTGTACCAGCAGCTGCAGCAGGACTCAATCGATAATTTGTTCCGTTAAGGGGCACGCCCACCACGGGGCGAGCGGAAAAATGGTCGGCCCCTGCAACAAACTGCCTTCGTAGGGGCGGACCTTCTTTTTCGGTCAGCCCGCTTTTAATGGCTAAACGGATGGCTCCCGGTCAGCACGCGCTCAATCACATTGAGCGCGCCTTGCTGATTGTTACTCTCGGTGTGATACCCCGCGACCTTTTTCACGCCGGGCTGGGCATTATCCATGGCAAAGCCAAAGCCGGCGTGGGCCACCATTTCGATATCATTGCCGCTGTCGCCGACCGCCACCACTTCCTCATCGGCAATCTGCCACTGACGCTGCAGCAGCTTCAGCCCGTGGGCTTTATGTACGCCGGGTATGATCAGGTCGACAAAGCCAAAGCCGCTGGAAACCGGGGTGACGATACCCTCCAGCGCATCCCCGATATGCGCCATCAGCTCGGGGATCTTCTCGTCATTCAGATTCAGGGAGAACTTAAAGATGGTGTCATCCAGCGCGGCAAAATTCTCGCGCAGTTCAAGGCGATGATAATGCTTAGCCATCAGCGCCAGCAGCGGTTGCGGGGTGGTATCAAGCATGTACGCGCTGCGCGGTCCGCACACCACGGCATGAATATAGGGAATGCCCGCCAGCACTTCCAGCACGCGCCGCAGATGCGCATCGCTGAGCGCACCACAAAACAGCGTTTTACCCTTATCCACGATATTCGCCCCATTTTCGGCGATAAAAGCGATCTCATCGCGGATTTCTGGGAAGAAGCTAATCAGCTGGTAATACTGGTTGCCGCTGGCCACCACAAACTTGATTCCCCGCTGCTTTAGCTGCTGATACTGCTGTAAAAATCGCGCTTTGTTATAGCGCTTATTATCGTCGAGAAAGGTGCCGTCCATATCCACAGCAATCATTTTAATCATCACGCCAGCCCCAGGTTGAAATAAACAGAAGATAAACCCTGCCTATCATCGGGGAAAAACATACCGTGAAAAAGAGGTCGTTTTTGCCGATGGCTTCCCCTTTTCAACCGCAAAACAGGCTGTTATCCGACGCCGGTAGCGATTTTATTCCCCCTGACAGGGCATCAGCAGCACAAGAGGATAGGTTAGAAATATCTGAGTAAAAAAAGAGGCATCGAACAGCGCCGTGGAAAGAGATTGTGAATCCGCAACGGCTTTCATAATATGAAAATCACGCTTTATTTTGAAACATCCTGTCACGTCATGGAGCAGAAATGAAAGAGAGACAGCGGCGCATTCTCGACCGGGTAGAAGAGAAAGGTAAAGTCAGCATCAGCGAGCTGGCGCGTCTGTCCGGGGTTTCCGGGGTGACGATCCGTAAAGATCTCGCGGAGCTGGAGAGTCTGCACTATCTGAGCCGCGCCCACGGTTATGCGGTGTCGCTGAACGACCTCAGCGAACGCGTCAGCAGCAACTTCACCACCAAAGAGGCGATGGCAAAACGGGCGCTGACGCTGCTGGAGGAGGGCGATACGCTGTTTATTGAAGCGGGCAGCAGCAATGCGCATTTCGCCCGTGAGATTGGCCGCTCCGGGCTGGATGTCATGGTGGTCACGCCCTGCGTTTATGTGGCTAATGAACTGAAAAACTGCCATCAGGATGTGGTGCTGATCGGTGGCGTGCTGCAAAAACGCAGCGAGTGCCTCGTCGGGCCGCTGACGCATCTGTGCATCAATAACATCAATTTTAACAAGGTATTCATCGGCATTGATGGCTACCACCCGAACTATGGCTTCACCGGCCGCGATATTATGCGCGCAGAGAATATCCGCCTGGCAATTGAGAAAGGCGTGCAGAACTTTGTCATCGCCGAGTCGGCGAAATTCGGCAAGCTGTTCCCCTATAACGTGGCGAAGCACAGCGATATCGACACGGTGATTACCGATGCGGGCCTGCTGCTGAACGTCGAAACGGCGCTGACGCAGCAGGGCGTGACGGTGATGAAAGCCTGACGCTTTCATAAAACGTAGCCTGAGTGACTCAATCCTGCCGCAGATGAAAGCGCGCTTTCACTTATTGCAGGCGGCAGTGGATGTAACACCATTAATCAGTTAATTTCCATAGAGATACATCGCCATTCGCGCATTTAATTTGTGCATGTGGAAGCGTGATGGCGATCAAATTTAGCCACCAGGATTTCATTTATCTTGCTGTGAAACAAAATAGCTTTCATTTGAAAGGTAAACTGGCTTCCCGGAGGGTGTGATGGAATTTTATTTAGATACCGCTGACGTCGGCGTGGTGAAACGCCTGGCGGCGATCCTGCCGATCAAAGGGGTCACCACCAATCCCAGCATTGTGGCACGCAGCAGGCGTCTGCTCAGCAGCGTGCTGCAGGAGCTGGTCTCAATCCTGCCTGCTGACAGTACGCTGTTTGCTCAGGTGATCGCCCACGATGCCGCGGCGATGGTGGATGAGGCGCTGCAGCTGCGCGAAGCGGTGCCGGGACTGGTGGTGAAAGTGCCGGTGACGCATCAGGGGCTGACGGCGATTAAAGCGCTGACGCAGCAGAATATCCCGACCCTGGGCACGGCTGTATACGGTGCCGGACAGGGGTTTTACGCGGCGCTGGCCGGGGCGAGCTATATCGCGCCCTATGTGAACCGCATCGATGCGCAGGGCGGAGACGGTATTGCGCTGGTGAAGGAGCTGCAAACCCTGCTCGGGCTGCACTGCCCGCACAGTAAAGTGCTGGCGGCCAGCTTCCGCACGCCGCGCCAGGTGCTCGACTGTATGCTGGCGGGCTGCCAGGCGATCACCGTCGATCCCGACGTGGCCGAGCTGTTCCTGCTCGATCCGGCGGTCGACAGCGCGCTGCAGCGCTTCGATCAGGACTGGTCTGCGGCCTACGGTAGCCTGCAGCTGTCGTAGATCTCTTACTCGCTGGCGAGGTGCTGTTCCAGCTTCGCCAGCAGCGCCACCAGCTGCTGCTGCTCATCATCACTCAGGGCGGTCAGCATCGCTCTCTCATTTGCCACATGCTTGCCCACCAGCTCATCAATCAGCTGAAAACCGCTGTCGGTCAACTGCACGTGCACCGAACGGCGGTCGCCAACAATCGGCACGCGGATAAGGTGGCCGTGCTTCTCCAGGCGATCGAGGCGGCTGGTTAGCGTGCTGTTGTTGATCATCAGGGCGCTGACAATCTGCGACGGGTTCAGTGCGTAGGGCGCGCCGCTGCGGCGCAGGGTAGCGAGAATATCGAATTCGCTGCTGGAGAGCCCGTACTGGCTGAACAGCTGCTGGATTTTCAGCCCGGCGAAATAGCGGGTGCGGCCGAGCTGACCAATCACCCGCATGGGCGCGACATCGAGGTCCGGGCGCTCCTGCTGCCACTGCGCAATGATGGTGTCGATAGGCATCTGTGAACTCATCTTTCTGATATTCCTTCTTATTTTTTTACTGTCACTCGCATGCTTGCGCCAAAGTAGCATAATTTGGGCAAAAATATCATCCGCGGATATTTCACTTTCGAAATACTTTGACTGATTTATAACGCTGTCGTACTTTACGATCTCGTAATAAATTCGGCCTGTCGCCGGATAATGCGCGGAGTGCAAAATGATAGCGTTACGACACCTGGCGTTTCTCGCCCCCTGCGTGTGGGGCTCCACCTACTATGTCACTACCCAGTTTTTACCGGATGATAAGCCGCTGCTGGCGGCACTGATCCGCGCGCTGCCCGCCGGGCTGATCCTGATTTGTGGGGCACGCCTGCCGGAGTGGCGCTGGCTGCTGCGGCTGCTGGTGCTGGGTGCGCTGAATATCGGCCTGTTCTTTATCCTGCTGTTTTCTGCAGCCTATCGCGTACCGGGTGGGGTGGTGGCGCTGATTGGGGCGCTGCAACCGCTGGCGGTGATCGCGCTCTCCAGCCTGCTGCTTGCGCAGCGCGCCAGCAGAAGCCAGCTGCTGGCGGCCGGGCTGGGGGCGGTGGGCGTTTTTCTGCTGATTGCGCTGCCTTCAGGACGGCTCGATCCCGTCGGGCTGCTGGCGGCGTTTCTCGCCACCCTGAGCATGGGCAGCGGGCTGGTCTTAACGAAAAAGTGGGGCAGGCCCCCACGGATGAGCATGATGACGTTTACCGGCTGGCAGCTGCTGGCCGGTGGACTGGTGGTGCTGCCCGCCCAGCTGCTGACGGAGTCCTTGCCGTCAGCGCTGACCCTGACCAATCTGCTTGGCTATGCCTGGGTGGCGATCCCCGGTTCGCTGTGCGCCTACTGGCTGTGGTTTGCCGGCGCCGAAGCAAACCCCCCGGTGGTGATGTCGCTGCTGGGGTTGCTCAGCCCGCTGGTGGCGCTGATCATCGGCTATGCGCTGCTCGACCAGACGCTGAACGCCAGCCAGCGGGTGGGTGCGCTGCTGATTTTCAGCGTGGTGCTGATGGTGCAGTGGGGCAACGCGCGGCGCGTCCCTGCATCCTGACAATAAAGCTGCCCGCGCCTGCCAGCGTCAGCAGCGCCACCACGCCAGGCCAGCCCGCTTTTTCCAGCATCAGGCTGCCGAGCGCTGAACCTATTGCCATGCCAATAAACACCCCGGTGAACATCAGCGCATTGAGACGGCTGCGGGCGGCCGGTTCCAGGCCGAAAATCAGCGTCTGGTGCGATACCAGCGTAGCCTGCACGCCGAAATCAAAGCCGATGGCGGAGATGACAATCAGCGCCAGCTGGGCAGGTACCGGCAGCAGCGGCAGTAAGAACAGCGCCGCGAAGGAGACGGTCGCCAGCGCGGTGCTGAACTGCGTCACCAGCGCCGGGCCGCGGCGGTCTGCCATGGCGCCCGCCAGCGGAGCCGCCAGCGCACCGGCAGCGCCGGCGAGGCCAAATGCTCCCGCCGTGGCGCTGCCAAGCCCGTAGTGGTTATGCAGCATAACCGCCAGCGTCGACCAGAAAGCGCTGAATCCAACCGACAGCAGCCCCTGCGCCAGCGCGGCGCGGCGCAGTTCGCCATGCTGGCGCCAGAGATGGCGCATTGAGGCCAGCAGCGCCGGGTAGCTCAGACTGGTGCTCGGGGCGATATGCGGCAGGCGGCGCCATAAAATCAGCGTCATCATCAGCACCAGCGCCGCCGCGAGGATAAACATCACGCGCCAGCCAAAAACCTGCGCGACCAGCCCGCTCACCACGCGCGACAGCAGAATGCCAAGCAGCAGCCCGGTCATCACCGTGCCGACGGTTTTACCGCGCTGCGCTTCCGGTGACAGGCTGGCCGAGGCCGGAACAATATCCTGCGCCATGGTCGCGGTAATACCAATGGCCAGGCTGGCAGCCAGCAGCACCATGATGTTGCCCGCGGCGGCGCTCAGCAGCAGCGCCAGCGTCAGCAGCACGCCCTTGATGGTGATGATGGTGCGGCGATCGTGACGGTCGCCCAGCGGAGCCAGCAGTAAGATACCCAGCGCGTAGCCCATCTGCGTCAGCGTCGGCACCAGGCCGCTGGCGGTGACGCTGGCGTGCAGATCGCCGGATAAAATCGCCAGCATCGGCTGGCTGTAATAGATGGATGCCACGCTAAAGCCCGCGCCGCTGGCTAACATCAGCACGGTGCGGCCGCTGAGCGGTGGAGGAGTGAGTGATGCGCCGGAGAGGGTCGACATGTTGTGTAGCCTGTTAGTCAGTAGTGGATGCCGCTATTGTCCGCTGCGCAGGTGACGCTGGGTAGTCGCCTGGCGAGTAAAACTGTTATACGATGAGCGTATGAACAAATCTTCTCTTGCTGGCACGGACCGTATAGAACTGATGCAGACCTTCGTGCGCATCGTTGAAGCAGGCAGCCTGTCTGCGGCGGCCGCGCGTCTGGAAACCAGCCAGCCGACCATCAGCCGCCGCCTGCAGGCGCTGGAAAAGCTGCTCGGCCTGAAGCTGGTGCAGCGCACCACGCACGTCATGAAGCTGACCGAGGACGGCGAACGCTGCTATGCGCATGCCAAAACGCTGCTGGAGAGCTGGCAGGGGATCGAGGACGATCTGCGCGGCGTCACCGAGGAGCCGCAGGGCGTGCTGCGCGTGCTGGCTCCGCACGCCTTTGGTCAGGACCAGATGATCGCTCCGCTGCAATCCTATCTGCAGCGTTACCCCAAAATGACCGTCGACTGGATGCTGAGCGACCGCCGCCCGGACTTTATTGCCGAGGGTATCGACTGCGCGGTGCACGTCGGCCCGGTAACCGATCCGTCGGTGGTGGCCCTGCTGGTGGCGGAAGTGCCGCGTATTGTGATCGGCACCCCGGCGCTGCTGGCACAGCGGCCGCTGCCGCGCCATCCCCAGCAGCTGCAGGACCTGCCGTGGCTGTCGCTGAGTATTTTCTATCGCCACAGCGTGACGCTCAGCCATGAGCAGAGCGGGGAGATGCAACGTTTTGATATTCAGCCACGCCTGATGACCGACAGCCTGTACGCGCTGCGCAATGCGGCGCTGGCTGGGATGGGGGTGGGCATTGCCTCGTCCTGGGTGGTGGCAGAGGATATTGCGCGCGGTGAGCTGCTGCATCTGGCCCCCGAGTGGCAGGCTTCCGCGCTGCCGGTTTATCTGGTTTATCCGCATGCGCGCTACTACCCGGCGCGTTTACGCATGTTTCTGGCGCTGATGAAAGAGGTCATGCCGGCACTGAGCGGGACTCAGCACCCGGGAAGATAGAAGGGCGCCCGTCAGAAGCGCCCGTTAAGCGGTGATTAGAAGCTGTAGCTGACGCCCGCCTGCCAGGTACGGTCGCGGCCGATCCAGCAGTTATTGGTGTCGTAGCAGGTGAAGGTCTCTTTGTTGGTCAGGTTCTGCGCGCTGACTTTCAGCGTGACGCCCGACAGCGTTGCGTCCACTGCCGCCATATTGTAGGACAGCGCCATATCAAACAGCGTGGTGCCGCCCAGTTTGCCCTGATCGTTGGCCAGCGAAATCTCCATCGGACCGGTATAACGCGCACCGCCACCGACGGTCAGACCGCGCAGCACGCTGCTGTCGAAGGTATAATCCCCCCAAACGTTAAATGCATTCTCGGCCACCTGGGTAGGGCGCTTGCCCTGGTATTTATCATCTTTGGTATTCAGCGCGTGGGTATAGGCGTAGTTGGCGATGATAGTGATATTGTCGGTTGGGCGGGCGTTCAGCGACACTTCGGCCCCCTTCGACTCCACTTCCCCGGTTTGACGATAGTTCAGATAGCTGAGATCGGAAGTCAGCACGTTTTTCTGGCGGATAGTAAACACCGAGGCTGTCAGGGTGGTGGCATAGTCAGCCAGCAGGTATTTCACACCGCCTTCCAGCTGGCGGCTGGTAGTGGGTTTGGCGCTGGTCAGATTGCCGGTTGGCGACACGGGCAGGAAACCTTCGGAGTAGCTGATAAACGGCGCGATACCGTTATCGAAGGTGTAAAGCGCGCCGAGGCGTTTGGTCAGACGATGCTGTTCAACCCAGCTCTTATCGTTGTTGCTCAGAGAGTTGGTATTGGTTGAACGGTAGTCGTCATAGCGCAGTCCGGCGATCAGGCTTAGCTGGTCAAACTCGATTTGGTCCTGGAAGTAGTAGCCGGTCTGATTGTAGCTCAGGCGATTTTTCTGCGCGGTATACAACCCCAGAGCGGACTCTGACACCAGGTTGTAATCCGGGTGCAGCATATCGATATCCGGTGATTTCTGCGAGGCGTACTGATAGTTAAAGTGCGAGTCCAGGCGCTGGTGATCGATACCGACCATCAGATGGTTTTTAACGTCGCCGATATCTACCTGTTTGGTGAGCTGATTATCGATATTAAAGCTGCGCAGGTCTTCGTCGGTGGTGTAGGCAAAGCGCGGCAGGATAATGCTGTCCGCCGTCTGCGTCATGCTACCGGTGGCGTAGATGCTGCGCTGATGGGTATCGACATCGAAGTAGCGTGCTTTCTGCGCGAAGCCCCAGCCGCTGTCAAACTCATGTTCAAAACTGTAGCCAACGGACCACTGGCGCTGCTTAAAGCCGCTCCAGTTATCACCGGAGTAATCACGGCGGGAAGCGTGCCCCGAACGCAGATAAGCCATCGGCAGCGGATTAGACGGCGTCAGGCTTGGGATATCCTGGTACTGGGCATCAAGGGTCAGACGCGTTTTATCCGATGTCTGCCAGGTCACGGAAGGGGCCAGCAGGTAATTTTCTGATTGAGTGGAATGTGGCTGATCGTCGCCCGCGCTGGCCTTGCCGATAAAGCGGTAACTCCAGTCGCTGTCGGCAATCGCACCGGTACTGTCGATATAGCCTTCACGCAGGTTGCGGCTACCCGAATTAAAGCCCACTTCGGTTTGCTGCTCGCGCTGCGGTTTTTTACTCTGAATGTTGACCAGGCCGCCCGGCGATCCGTTGCCGTACAGCACAGAGGCCGGGCCTTTCAGGATATCCACGTGATCGATCAGGATCGGGTCAATATTGGCTTTAGTATTACCGGTGACGTTATACGGCAGCTGCAAGCCGTCGTAGAAGGTGTTATCGACGGTGAAACCGCGAATTTTGTACTCGCTCATATAGCTGGTCGAGCCGCGGGTTTCTGTCGACACGCCAGGCGCATAGCGCAGGATCTCATTCAGCGAGTTGGCATGGCGCTGGCTAATTTCCCTGCTGCTGACGCTGTTAATCACCTGCGGTGTTTTACTCTCCGGCACTGCCGACTTAGTGGCGCTGTTGGTGTAAGCCGGCAGGGTGGCTGCGGAGCCGTCACCGGAGGCACTGACCACGAGGGTGTCATCGGCGCTGGCGGCAAAAGCGGAAGAACTGAAGATGCTGGTGATAAGCACGGCAAGAAGGCACGGCTTAAAAGTAAACGTTTTCATGGTTGCCATTATGATAATGTGAAAGATAACGACAATTATTATCATTAGCGATTCAAAAACAATAAGGCGGTGAAAATAAAAACGGCAGGGAGGTTGATTGCGGGTGGCAGTTGGCGACTCAGTGAAAGCCGCATCTCACCTTCAGGCGGTTAAGCTCCTTCTCCTTGTCGAAGATGGGGAAGAGTGTCTGGCTGGCGTGCGCCACGTCCGATACCGGCACATCCTTAGTATGAAAGTGGTGGTTTTTTCAAAAAATTAATCACGCGAAAAAATAGTAAACTTTCATCAAAATATGAAAGGCGCGCCGCAGTTAATTTCAGCGTTTTCAGCGTTTTCAGCGATTTTACAGAGATGCAGGCGTATATTTGTACAGTAGTTAACAGCGAAAGATGGGTACAAAGATAGAGTAATAAAGAGTTATTAAACGCGGACTGAAGGTGCGTCAACACCAGCAGCCCGCTTACCACAGCAACTATACAAGGTAGTTATCATGGCTAAGCGCGATTGTAAGTCAGAACCGCAGGCAACTGAAGTACCGCAACCGACCCACCGCTGTGAGTTTCATAGCAGCGCCCTGCATCATGGGCTGTTTTTACGCGGAGAGTGGCTGGAGCAGGCGGGATTTATAACTTTCACGATAAAGCTTGTAGACTTAAAAGATGATTCTTTGCTTTGTCGATAAGATTTATGAACTCATCATAATTAAATTCAAAAATATCATCATCATTAGGATAAATAAGCACGCTTAAAGAATGTCTATCTTCAGATAGACAGATTTCACCCCACTGACACGATTAAATGATAACTCAACATAAAGATCATCTCTATCCGTAGAACTTCCTGCGCTATATTCCAGCATGATATTAACTCCATATTATTTAGATGGTTCACTGAAACCAATCAATCGTGAACCATCGGCATTAAATCTCAATGCACGGCCGTCAGGTGCAGTGGCTTCAACTACTGTAACCTTCTGTTTATTCTCAAAACAACTCTACTTTGAACTTTCGCATTAGGATTACTCAAGATCTCATTCACGATTGATTGAGCCTCTTGATTCAATACAGCAGCTTTCTGGCTGGTATATGAATATACCGAACCTTCTCTGCCACCATGTTTCTGTAAAGCACGCCCAGCATCAGTTAAACCATTTCTGTTAGGAGCCGATGCCGGGCTGCCTGATACTGATGGTACAACCGTTCACGCCGTAACCGGAGATTATGTATACGCTGAAGAAGGTCTGTAAGCTGTCGGCCCGTAAGCAGCAGCAGGTAACAGAGTTGGTCGAGGTGGTCAGCGGGCGGCAGATACAGAGCGGAAACAGGCTGGGGTATAGATAAAAATCCCGACATCGCGGCCGGGATTTGTTTTGCCTAAAGGTTAATGAAAATCGTCTTGTGTGAGCTGTTTACCCGTCGGGATGACTTCATTTTTATCAAAAGACAAAAGATTTTCTTTATCATAAAGCTTTATTGAGAACCCATAAAGTATCCCATCCTCTTCACTTATTCCCATAATTGCCTATATATATCTTGTTTTTTTCTTTGCAGTCAGTGGATATTTCCACTTCCTGGTAAAACCAATCTTATTTTCCACGAAAGCTTACCTTAGTTATTCCTGAGTGACCATTAGCGTATAAATGTTCTCTTCACCCTAACTGATATCAGGAAATAGGGGATCCAGACCGCAGCATGAATAACCTTCTGTGCGATTCGTTTTATATCAGCAGCGTTAACCTCAATCTGTAAAAAATGATCCGCTAGCCAAAGATCTGAAAGGTCAACCGCGATGGCTGTGATAAGTAGAGTGATATAGTACAGGGGGAGAGTGCGCTTTTTTCTGAAAAATAAGCTTCCGAGATAGATGCTACCAGTCACCAGAGCTAGCATCATAGCTGTTTCGTAAATTAATAGTGATTTTAACGTGTTGCTTATATTTTTGTAGTTAAACATCAATATATTCAAATTGTTTACAAAACTAGCTGTATAGAGGCAGCCGTTCAAAATCAGTGCGGTTAATGGGAACCACAGCCAGCCGCCAATTTTACTGAGCTCTTTTTTCTCACAGGCTGCGCAGTAATCAGATTCACTAATCGCGGGCTGGTCGCACTTGATACATTCCATTTTTTTGGATCTCCTATTCAAATTGTCTAATGTTTTAGTTAAATACAATTGGTGGGCATAAAGAGTGCCGCTATTTTGTGGCGCTATCAATGTAGTTGTAGCTGTTTAATACTCCTGCGCTGTTTAAATTCAACGACAGAATCTGATCTTTATCATTATTAAACGGGATGAAAAAATAGATGCGGCGATCTGTTCGGGTGGATTTGTAAATCCAGGTGTTCATCTTGTTGTATTCTACAGGAAAAGCCGGTACGCCCAGAAGTAGTAAAATATCCTTTTTTGTGGTGCTGCCAGCAGTTAACTTTTCCTTTATCGTGGTTTCTGTATAACCGTCAAGAGCGTTGGTGCGTGTTCTGTCAATATTCGCCATACAGCCTGAAAGAAATATGGCAAGTATGAATGTTAAAACGTTTTTCATTACTTAATTATCTCTTCAACGTAAATGCCCCTGCGTCCTAGCGATGTCCGCCGCCTGGCTGCCGATATCGCCGATAAGCTGCGCCTCCTTCAGGCGGTGCTGCTCCTTCTCCTTGTCGAAGATGGGAAAGCGCGCCGCAAATTTCCTTAGTTTTTTTTCGACGATTAGTCAACATTTCGGAGACCCAATATTTATTGAGACTTATTCAATCAAAATAAAAATCATTTAAAAAAAGTAGGTTTTCTTTGTGTCCCAGAGCTACTATCTCTGAATGAATTTCATCGAAGCTTCCTAGCAAAATAAAAATAATCCCGTTATTTTCCCAGACTTTTTTCATCCAGTCAGATATTTTCCCAAAACTTCCGTCTTGCTGGGAAATGTTATCAGCTTCGATGTTGGTAAAATATAATTTATCCTGGGAGTTAATGATTCCCTGAATAACTCCTACTGTGCTGATAGGGATTTTCCCTGTGCCAGTTAACACTAATCCCTTCTTTCCAGGGGTGATGTAAGATTTTTTATTATTTATTTTACTTACATCTATCCCCCGACTCTCAATCAAACCCCATGTCTTTTTGTGTTTTACAATTGCATTATCAGGTTGCTCTGGTGTTAATTCCAATATTACATTTATTTGCTTTTCTTCAGTAAGTGAAATTTTTTCTGCCATCATTTTCACTAAAGCTTCGCCCATTTTTTTGCGAGGCTCATTAGGCATTTCCCAGCTTAATGCAGAAATATTTTCCCCTTCAATGAAATATTTTTCAAATTTAGCTATCTCATTGTTTTTATTTATATTTTCAGCGTATCTTGTTACGATCTTAGTAGTCATAGTGATTGCCTGTTTGATCGTTAAAATGTGATCCACGATTTTGAGGGTCATCAACTCCAAAAAAGTGTCCTCCAGCATCATCTCGTATATAAATTTTCTGGGTTCCGCCGCCCGGTTTAGATACTTCAAACTCATAAATTAAACCTGGCTGTGGGTTTCCACGTTTATCTGTGTTAGGCAAGACTTGAGTTGGGCTCTGGCTAACAGGTATACCTGACTGCCTCTTGGCTTCATTGAATGCTCCAGCTCTTCCTGCTCCTTCTGGTGATAAATTAGCAGGTTTGTCACCTTCAGACTGATAAGCCAGATCATCCTTACCCGGCCCATCAGGGATCGGCGTAACCGTAGTATTGCCGCCCGTATCTGGTGCTCCATCGTTGTTACCTGTATGCGTAGCTCCGTTCTGATCGCGCTGATCTGGCGTGGTGAGCGAAGTATCCTTTTCACCCTGATGGCCCGGATTTTCCAGCTTACCGCCCGTCAGGTCATCCTTCACCGGCAGGGTTTCGGTTTTACTGCCAGAACCGTCCGAATGCTGCTGGCTTTGCGCTGAAACTATTGCCATCAGCACGCAGGCGTCATTTGCCAGGCAGCCCGCGCTCAGCCCTGCTTTTACCGCTTTCGTCAGCGCCAGCGCCGCCTGGTCGTTCGCGTTGCCTTTTCCTGCTTCGGCCATCGCCGCCGAGTTCAGCGTCTGCTGTGCCAGCATCTGTGACAGCATTCCCGCGCCGACCATATTGTTGCTGAGTTCGTTCTGGCCCGCCTGTGCGCCTGCAACGGCTCCTGCCGTATCGCCTCCGGCAACGCCGCCAGCAAGGCCTGCTGCCAGCGTTCCCAGTGCGACCAGCGTCTGTTTCTGCTCCTCGCTCAGCTGGCTGACGGGCACATCACCATACATTGCTTTTTTGATGGTTTCACCCATCGCCGCAGTCGTCAGCGCACCCGCAGCACCCGCCGCGGCTGAGTTCCCCTGCAGCTGTGCGATAACGCCAGCCACCACCGCATGAGCCATTACGCGGCTGGCCTCGTCCGGCGCGGTCTGCTTGATAACCTCGGCGATGTAAGGCGTGGAGCCGCCCGCAATGGCCTTCGCCAGGTCGCCGCCCGCCAGGCCCTGCACCGCAGCCGTGGCGGCCTGGATACCCTGCTGGAGCGCGCTGCCCGTGCCGTACTTCTGCATCTCGGCCTTATAAACGTCCGAGCTGCGCAGCGCTACCAGATATTCGGCCTTTTCTTTGTCGGTCGCATTCTCCTTCAGCGGGCCAAGCGCTTTTTTTGCCGCCGCCAGCCCGTTGAGGTCGCCCTGCGTCCTCGCAATATCCGCCGCCTGGCTGCCTATCTCGCCAATCAGCTGCGCCTCCTTCAGGCGGTTCTGCTCCTTCTCCTTGTCGAAGATGGGGGAGAGCGTCTGGTTGGCGTGCTCCACGTCGCGGCTCAGGTCAACCACGTCCTGCTTCTGGTTCGCCTGGTCACGCACGATAATCGTGCCGTCGCTGACCGCCGATTTCGTGGTTGAGCTGTCGCTGCCCCTGCCGTTAACGCCGGTCAGCAGGCCGTTGGCCATATTGCCGGCGAACTGGCCGCCGATGCTGCCGCCGCTGCTGACGCCGACGCTCTGGTGCTCCACCTGGTAGTCGGCCTGGTTGCGGATATCGCTGAAGCCGAGGGTGCCGGTATCCAGTTTGTTTTTCGCCGCGTCCGCCGTGGAGCCCATCACCGCGCCGTTCAGCTGGGTGTGCCCGCCGACCGTGACGTCAAAGCCGCCCTTACCGGCAAAGATGCCGGTCTGCTCCTCCACCGACCGCCAGCTGCTGTGCATTTTATCCCGGCTCAGGTTCGCCGAGGCGCTGCCGCCGCCGGAGCTGACGCTGCCGCCCGCGCTGGCGCTCTGCTGCTTCGAGTCGTAGTAGTCTTCGTCCTGCTGGCTGGTCAGGGTCAGGTCGCGGCCGACGTTTATCTTCACCGCCTCGCCGCTGGCCTGCGCCCCGGTCAGGGTGGCGTCGCGCCCGCTGGTGATGCTGAGGTTGCTGCCCGCGTTGACGGTGGTCTCGCTGTGGGTGGTGCCGTTGCCGGTCTCGCTGCCGCGCCCCCTGTTGACGCTGGCGTTGAGCGACGGGCCGTTCGACCCCTGGCCGAAGCTGATGCCGACGCCGACCGAGCCGCCGTGGCTCTCGTTCCTGCCGTCCAGGCGCTGGGTGTTCTGCGCCGAGGTCAGGTTAACGTCGCGCGCCGCGCCGAGGCTGATATCCTTTCCGGCCTGCAGCCGGCTGCCCTGCACGTTGAGGTCGGTGCCGGTGGCGTTCACCGTCAGGCTGTTGCCCGCGGTCAGGCTGCTGCCCTGGCTCTGCGTCTGCGTCGAGGTCTGTTCGGAGCGGGAAGACTGGCTGCCGTAAGAGAGGTTAACGCCCGCCATGCTGCCCGGCGCGCCGCCCGCTTCTGCCAGGCTGGCGGCCTGTGCCGCCTGCACCCCGGTCAGCGCGGCCTTCATGCCCTGCAGGGCGGCGAGGCGGCCGCTGCTCTCTTTACTGGCGTCGTTCGCCGTTGATACCGCCGAGTTTATGGCGCTGCCCGCGGTGCCGGAGAGCGCCAGGGTCAGGCCGCTCTGCTTCTGCTCGACCACGTGCCGCTGGCTGCTCTGGTTCCCGGCGGCGAGGATATTCACCTCTTTCCCCTTCAGGGCGATGTCCTTCGCCGCCAGCACGTCGGCCCCCTTCACCGTCAGGCTATTGCCCGCGCTCAGGGTCACGCTGCCGCCGGTGCTGCCCACGGTGCTGCCGAGGCTGCTCAGGCTGCGCGCCACGTCGGTGGTTCTGGTGCTGGAGGAGCCGGCCGTCACGCCGACGCCGCCGGTGCCGGACAGGCCGCTCTTCTTCTCCTGCAGCATATGCGACTCGTCGCGCTGCTCCGTGGCGGCGTTCACCGTCAGGCTGTTGCCCGCGCTCAGCGCCACGTCGTGGCTGCCCGCCACGCTGCTGCCGGTGACGGTCAGGTCGCGCCCGGCCCGCATCAGCACGCTATCGCCGCCGAGCTGGCTGCCGTTCACGCTCTGCTGGCTGACGGTGTCGCGCGACTCGGTGCGGGTTTTTGCCAGCATGCCGCTGCTGCCGGTGGCCTTGTAGTGCTGGTCGAGCGTGGTGCCGTCGGTGCCGTGCTGTACGCGGATGTCGTTGCCCGCCGCCACGCCGAGCTGCTGCCCGGCGTTGATGGTGCCGGCGGTCAGGTTCACGTCATGCCCGGCGGCGAGCGCCACGCTGCCCTTGCCGGTCACCGTGCTGCCGACCTGCCGGCTGCTGCCGTGGTGCTGCCAGTTGTCGCCCCAGCTGAGGTTGTCTTTGCTGCCGGTGTCGACGGTGGTGAGGTTCAGGTCGCGCCCGGCGCGGATAGCGGTGCTGCCGTTCTCGCCGCTGTTCACCACCTGCGCCGCGCTCAGGCTGACGTCGCGCCCGGCCTGCAGCGCCAGCCTGCCGTCCGGCTGCTGCACGTAGAGGCCCGCCACGCGGTCGACGGTGCTGCGGGCAAAGTTGCCGTCGGCACTTTCCGCGCTGCGGGTGGTGGTGGTGGCGCTGATGTCGCGCCCGGCCAGCGCCAGCAGGCTGTGCTGGCCCGTTACGGTGCCGCCAGTGTTGTTGATGTCGGTGCGCGCCTGCAGCGCGACGTCGCCACCCCGGATCAGGCCGCCGTTGTTGTTGATGTTCTGCGCCAGCAGCTGCGTGCGCTGCTGCGCGCTGATGCGCCCGCCGTTGTTGAGGTCGCCGCTCAGGTTCAGGCCGACGCTGTTCCCGGCCAGCAGCGCGCCGCTGCCGTCGAGGTCGCCCGGCTTGAGCGTGGCGTAGACCTGCGGCACCAGCACCCGCTGGCTGCTGCCGTCGGGCAGGGTGACCGTCTGCGCCACCATCCAGACGATATCGCCGGTCAGCAGCGCCATCTGCTGCGCCGTCAGCGCCACGCCCGGGGTGAGCTGGTACTGTTTGCCGAAGGCTACCCCGGCGTCCATCAGCCCCTTGTACTGCTCCTCGTCGCTCTGCCAGTTGCCGAGGTAGCGGCTGCCGGCGAGGGCGATGACCTGCTCGCGGATCAGGCGCTGCTCGTAGTAGCCGTCGCCCAGGCGCTTCAGCACGTTGTTCGGGGCGGTGGTGAAGGCGTTCATCATGTAGTCGGAGCTGAGCCACTGCTTTTTGTTGGTGAAGCGCGGGTCGGTCTCGATCAGGTACGGGCTGGTGCTGGCCGGCTGCACCCGGTACAGGCTGTTGTCGGGCACGCGGATGTCCGGGCCGACCAGGCGCACTACGTCGCCGGAGCCGATAGTTACCTCGAAGGTTTTGCCCGCCGGGACGGTGGCCGGGGTGATGGCGGCGGCGTCGCGCCCGCCAATTGTCAGGCCGCTGCCTTCGCCCCGGGCGTGGTCCTGCAGGGTGCTGGCGTTGAGGGCGATGCCCTGGATCACGGTCGGCGGGGTGTAGCCGGTGACGTCAACGTTGGAGGAGTCGCCGTGCTTCTGCTGATGGCGCGAGTAGAAGGTGGCGGTGCCCGCGTCGCTGATCTGGCGGTTGGCCGCCACCTCAACGTTATCCAGCGTGCTGCCCTGCAGGTTGAGGTCGCCGCCCGCCACAATCTGGCTCTTGTCGTTGAGCACGCGGTCGGCGCTGACGCTGAGGCTTCCCCCGGCGATAATCTTGCCGGGGTCGCTCTCTTTAACCCGGTCCTCGGTGATGGTGCGCACGTAGTCGTAGTGGGTAAAGCGGTCGCCGTCGGTGGTGTGGCAGATCACCCCCTCGATGCACAGGATGTTCACCTCATCCTGATAGATGTAGATGGTGTAATCCTTGTCGTTGTAGCGTACGCCGTTGTTCAGGTGCGCCACCTCGTACTCGGAAATGTGCTCCTGCGACACCAGCACGTTCTCCAGCGCAAAGTGGTCGTTGACGTTGTTGAGCTGCGCCACGTTGAGCGCCATATTGCCGCCGGACTCAATGGTGGCGCTGTGGTTGTTCAGCACGCTGGCCTGGCCGCTGGCGCGCCAGTCGGCGTCGAGCGTGCGGCCAAGCGCCATATCGCCATCGCTGTAGATCAGCGCGTGGTCGCGGTTGTTCAGCGTCTCCACGGCGAGATCCAGCCGCTGGCGGGCGGCAAGGGTTGCCGCCTTGCCGTTCTGCGCCAGGTTGTTCAGCGTGGTGGCGGCTATCGCCAGCGCATCACCGTAGATGCGGCCGCTGCCGAGATTGTTGAGCACCGCGGCCAGAATGCGGGTGTTGAAGCCGTCGATCAGACCGCTGTTATTCAACGTCTGCGTGGCCGTCAGCTGGGTTGTGTTGGCGCTAAGCTCCGCATCCGCGCCGTTCTGCATATTGCTGGCGGTCACCGCCAGCAGATTGCCCGCCTGCATCAGCGCCTGGTTGTTCAGGTCACCCTGGGTGGTCAGGTTCAGGTCGCGGCTGGCCTGCACCCTGCCGCTATTGTTGAAATCCTGCGTCAGGTCGAGGGTCATATCCCCCAGCGACAGCAGGGTGCCGTCCCCGCTCAGGCCGTCGGCGCGCAGGCTGAGGGTGTTACCCGCTTCGAGATTGCCGCTGCGGTTGGCGATCTGCTGCGCCTGCGCCTGCAGGTTGCCCTGCGCGCTGACCAGACCGCTACCGTTGTCCAGCGTGCCGCTCAGGAACAGCGACAGGTCGTTATCGGCCAGCAGGGCGCCGTCGCGGTTATCGAGATTCTGCGCGCGCAGGGACAGGCTGCTCCCCTGGATGCCCGCGCCGTCGCGCCGGGTCTGGCTGTTTACGATGTCCGCCGCGCTCAGCGTCACCGCCTGCGCACCCTGGATCAGCCCGCCAGTGTTGTCGATGCTGGCGCTGGCCGCCGTCAGGGTGATATCGCCCAGCGCCTGGATCTGCCCCGCGCGGTTATTGAGGTCGGCGGAGGTGACGGCGAGCGCGCCCTTGCTGCTGATATTCCCGGCGTTGCTGTTGTCCAGCCCGGCGCTGAATACCGACAGTGACTCCCCGGCGGCCAGCAGCCCCTGCTGGTTGTTGATATCGCCTGCGTTCAGCGTCAGTGAACCGAGCGCGCTGAAGGTGCCGCGCTGGTTATCAAAGGCGTTGCCCTGCGTGTTCCACAGCAGGCTCTGGCCGGACTGGACGGTGCCGCCAGCGTTGTTCAGCGCGCTGCTGGTAGCGGTGAGTTTGCCGCGCGCCAGCAGCTGGCCCTGCTGGTTATCGAAGGTGGCGGTATTCAGCGTCAGCGTGTTGCTGTTGCTGCCGAGTATGCCGCCGCGGTTGTCGATGCCGCCCGCAAGCGACAGCGTCAGATCCTGCAGCCCCCGCTGTTGCAGGTTGCCCTTCTGATTCGACAGGCGGTTGGCGGTCAGGTCGAGCTTATCCGCGCTGATTTTGCCGCCGTCGTTGTTCAGGCGGCCTGCGGTGCGGGCGCTGAGCTGATGGCTGGCGGAAACATTGGCCCCGGCGCTGCTGATATCGCCCTTGCCGGCATTCAGAGTGATGCCGTCGGCGGAGGTCTGGCTGCCGCTGAGATCGATAGCGCTGCCCGATGCCGTGAGCTGGCCTGCTGCCGCATTCTGACCGTTGGCGCTCAATATCCCCTGGCTGTTGAGCGTCAGGTTGCCGCCCTGCGTGCCGAGGGAACCGTCGCGGCGCATCCCCGCCGCCAGGGTGCCTTTGGCGCTGCTGTGGATGCTGGCGGCGCTAATTGTGGTGTGCTGCTGCGCCGCGATAATGCCGCTGTTGCTGACGGCGGCAGCGGCGCTCAGCGTGGTGTCGCGCCCGGCATAGACCGTGCCGCTGTTGTTCAGGCCGGCTTGGGTCGTCAGCTGCACCGCCTGGGTGGCGCTGATGGCACCGCTGTTGCTTATTGTGCCGTCGGCATTGACCACCACATCCCCGGCGCTGGCACCGATAGCCCCGGCGTTATGCACGCCGACCCCGGCCTCGGTGCCGAGCAGGCGGATCTTATTGGCATACATGCCGCCCAGCGCTGCCACGTCGATCGCCACCTGCGGGTGCGCGCTGCCGTCGTCCGCTTTGCGCGTCGCATTCTGATTGGCGGCATCGACGCTGTTGCGCCCGGTGGTGACGGCGAGGTCTTTGGCCCACAGCCCGGCGTTGATTTTTACCGAGCGGGCGATGAGATCGGTATGGTCCTGCAGGCTGCTGTCCATGCCGTTGCCCTGAATGATGATTTCGCCGCGATCGACGTCATAACCGCTCAGCTGGCCGTTATTCATTTTCACCTGGCCGGTGGTCAGGGTGGCGCGGTTGGCGTTGATAAAGCCGCAGCCGCTGCAGGTAATGCCCGCCGGGTTAGCGATCACCACCTGGGCCTTTTGCCCGGCGACTTCGATAAAGCCGTTAAGCTGGCTGGGGTTGCGCGAGTTGACTTCGTTGAGGATGATTTTGGCTTCACCCTTTGCCAGCCAGGGATTGCCGGTGACCATCCCGGCCAGCTGCGTCTGGGTGCTGGCACGGCTGTTGTTCAGCACCACGCCTTTGTTGTTGACGTCGAACTGGCTGTAAACGTTGCGCGACACGCCGCCCGCGCTCGGGGTCTGAATATTGACCTGCGGCGTACCGTTAGCGCTGCCGATAATGGTCGGCTGCTGGTTATCGGGCGCGCGGCCATCGGCGACGATCGCCGCCTGCACCGGCTGCACCGCCCCAAGGGCCAGCAGCAGGGCGAAAGAGAGACCCTTAACTTTGCCGATCGGCTGGCTGAGGGTGTGGCCGGTGCCGGAAGAGGGCGACGAGCCTGCACGGCCTGAACGGGCGATCTCCGGGACGGCCATCAGCATGCCGCGCGCTTTGTTAAAAATCAGTCGGTATAAATTCTTGTTCATAGCTGCATCCCTGCATAATTTTCGGGTAGGGGATGACCTTGTTTCCGGTCAGCCCGCAATCACGGCACGGGTCGACCGGAAAACAAGGTCGACCCCTACGGCAGCCGCTTAGAAACGGTAGCCGACACCAATGCTGAAGCCGTTGATGGCGTGGTCTTTCTCGCCGTCATTCAGGCTTGAACCTTCGTAGCCAATATCCACGGCAATATTCTCAATCGGGTTGATCTGCACACCTGCGCCATACATAAATGAGGTTTTGCTGATGCTGCCGTCGCTGGTGCCCATATCGCGGTAAGAGCCTGCTTCATAGTTAAGCCAGCGGGTGCTGTAATCGGCTTTATTGTAATTAACGCCGATCAGGCCATAGACGCTGACGTAGGAATTAATGCGGTATGCCGGGCCCGCGGACAGGGAGTAGTATTTAAGGTCGACTTTGTTGTCGATAATATCTTTCGTCGCCAGGTAAGAGTAATCAGACTTCCCGCCCATATAGGTGAATGAACCGATAACGCTGAAAGGCGAATTCCACTCATAGCGATACTTAACGTTCACGCCATTGATGTTCTTCAGGTCCTGCACTTTGCTGTGCGCATACCCCAGAGTAATGGTTTGCCGATCGGCCTGGGCCTGCGTGCTTAAACCCAGTATCGCGACCAGTGCAGAGCGGATAAATAATGTTTTCATGTTTAATCCTTTAAGGTTGTTATATCTGCTTGCGCAGTTTTAGGTTGCTCATCCCGCCGCGAACTTTTCGCTGGCGGAAATTCGGGAATATCAACGGATAATGGTGAACCCGCGCGCCAGGCGCGCGCCTGCTGCGGGCTGATTTGCCTGCCCTTAAAATTCATCACCCGCATCCCGCGCCGTTTTCCCTGGTGATACAGAGAGCGGAAGCAGCGGTCGGGAAACAGCAGATCCGTCACCAGGCGGCTGATGGCGCGGGTGTCGCCAAACGGCGCGATCCAGTCGCGGATCCACAGGCGGTCGCCGCTCAGCCAGTCGCTCTCCTGCACCATAATCGCGGGCTGCGACAGGTAGCGGCGCTCCGCCTCGTTATCCAGCGACATCCAGCTCATAAAGAAAACCGGGCGACCCTCGCGGCTCACCAGCAGGTAGTGCTGATGCTTGATAATTGGCAGCAGCACCGTGGGCAGCGCATGCAGCGGCAGGTCGCGGTGCTGCGGCGAGTGCATCCACAGCCACACCGCGGCGCCGAACACTTCGGCTTCGCTGCGTTCCCCGCCCAGCAGCAGCGGGGCATGAACGTCATAAATTCCGCTTTGCATGGTGCGCTCCTCAGAAGTCCCAGTTCAGGCTGAAGCCCAGCGTCACCGGGCTGGTTTTGAAGCCATCCGGTTTGGCGATCGGCACGCCGGCAAACAGGTCATAGCCGGTTTTTAATACGTTGCCGCGCAGCCCGACCACGCCACCGGCTAAGTGGTTACCCACCAGATCCTCAATGCCGTGGCCGCTGACATGCCCATAGTCAGCCCCCAGATAGAGCTCCTGCGCAGGCAGCGGCGTGCTCCATGCCAAGTCGTTGCGCACCAGCCAGCCGCCGTTAGCGTTGAGGGTGCGTTCGCCGTCAAACCCGCGCACGCTGTAGCGGCTGCCAATGGCGAACTGCTCCTGCGGCGTCAGCGGGGTGCTGCTGATCTGGCGCTGATACTGCACGCTGTAGCGGAAATTCTGGCTGCCGATGGCAAACGGCACGTTGAGCTGGCTGCTGAGCTGCACGATTTTGCTCAGCGCGGTGGCGTAGCCGTTGGACTCTTCCGGTGCGGGCAGCGCGCCAAACCAGCGGGTGCCGCGCTGGTAGCTGACGCCCGCATCCAGCGTCGCCTGCCGGATGTAATGGCGGTGCTGCAGGCCGATGCGCCAGCCTGCGGTCTGGCGGCGTTGCACTTCCACTTCGGTATCGTTGACGTAGTTCTTTGACTCACGCATCAGTACCGCGTAGCTGAAGGTGGTTTTCTGGCTACCGCTGCGGTGCAGTACTTCGCTGAGTTCGGCCGTCAGATTGCGGCTTTTACCGCTGTAGCGATAGTCACCGTTCAGCCCGGCGACGTTCTGATGGTAGTCATAGTCGCTGCCGGTGACCGACAGCATCGCGTAGCGGAACGGCACCGAGTAGTGTGCGGTGACGTTCTGGCTGCCTTTGTCACTACCGGGCCTGACGGCGCGGGTGCCGGAGAGATAGAACAGGTCGCTGAGCGAGAAGGGGTTATCCAGCGACAGGGTCATACCGCCCTGATAGCGCCCGGTGCTGCGGGTGCCGGAATCATCGAGCGAGGCGCCCAGACGCCAGATTTTCGCCTGCTGCCAGTGCAGCATGATGTCGCTTTCACCCGGCTGTTCGCCGGGGACGATCTCCATGCTGGCCTGCACGGTCGGCAGGCGTTGCAGGTTCTCCAGCCCCTGTTCGATATCGCGAAGATCCAGCAGATTACCGGAGCGGGCGGGGAAGGCATTAAACAGGGTGACGTAGCGGCCGCTGTCCGGGGTCAGTTTCACCTGGTGAACGTAGCCGGGCAGGAGGCTGAGCCGCAGGATGCCACTCTTCAAATCCTGCTGCGGTGCCAGCACGCGGGTGGTGATATAGCCGTGATCCACCAGTCTGTTCTGCATGCTGCTCATCAGCAGGTTGATGCCTTTGCCACCCAGGCACTGGCCCTGCGCCTGATTCGCCATGCGCTGCAGCGGCAGCCAGTGCGGTAAAGCGTCTTTGCCGCTTAGCACCACCTGGTCAATGTGGAAGCACGGGGTTTCCTGCGGGAATGCCAGTTTGCCGCTCTGGTCAACGTTGGGTTGCAGACGGATATCGGGCGTGGGCGGCAGCAGCTGCTGTTCAAGCGCCTTCTGCCGCTGCTGTTGCAAGATTAACTGCTCATCTGCCAGCGCCAGCGGGGAGACCATCAGCAGCGCAGGAAAAGCTAGCGCGCAGGGGCGGTAAGGCGCTGCCCGGCGCAAAAAATGAGGGAACAACATCAAACAATCCTTGTTAATGAAACGCTTAATAATTAGCCATGTTGAGGTGGCGAATAATAGGAACAGCCTGGTCGTTTTGCAACCAGTTGATGCGTTTCTAAGGGATCTTCTTAAGCGCAGCGGGGGGAGTTAACCCGCTATTTCTGAGTCAGGCTGAGGTTTTTGCTGCGTGTTGCCACCGTGCTGATTTTACCGATATGACCCGGTCAGTTCGCGCCAGGCAGGACAAAACAGAGGGCGCAGCAGAAGATGATAAATTTGTCATCTTTGCTCGTCGCCGCGCAGTAATGGTTTATTCTGTCGCTTGAGTTTTTCCGGTAAATCATAAGGATCGCACGATGAAGACGGTGGTGTTTGGCTATCACGATATGGGATGCAGTGGATTGCAGGCGCTGCTGGCGGCCGGTTATGAGGTCATGGCGGTTTTCACCCATGCCGATGTGCCGGGTGAAAATCACTTCCACGGTTCGCTGGCACAGCAGGCCGCTGAGCAGGGCATTGCGGTGTTTATGCCTGAAGATATCAATCAGCCATCCATCGTCGCGCAGCTCAGGGCGCTGGCACCTGAAGCGATTTTTTGTTTCTCATACCGTCAGGCGCTGAATGCAGAGATTCGCGCCTGTGCCAGCGTGGGAGCTTTCAATGTGCATGCCTCCCTGCTGCCTGCCCATCGCGGCAGGGCACACCTGAACTGGGCGCTGATTAAAGGGGATAAAGAGACCGGCGTCACGCTCCACCGTATCACCGAGCGGCCCGATGCCGGGCCGATACTTGCTCAACAGCGGGTGGCCATTACCCCACAGGATGATGTTTTTTCGCTGCATAACAAGCTGGTCGCCACCAGTGCGGCGCAGTTGGCCCTCTGGCTTCCTGCGCTGAAGGCAGGGCGGCTGACGGAAACGGAACAGGACGAAAGCCAGGCCAGCAGTTTTGGTGCGCGTAAGCCTGAAGACGGTGAAATCCATTGGCAGCAGAGCGCCGACGAGGTTCACAATCTTATCCGTGCGCTGACGCGGCCCTGGCCAGGCGCTTTTAGCGGCTATCAGGGGCAGCGCATCATCATCTGGCAGAGCCGGGCGATCAACGAATCTTCCCCGCAACCGCCGGGCACCCTGATTTCGATCTCACCGCTGATGGTTGCCTGTGGTTCTGGGGCGTTGGAAATCCTACACGCGGAGTGTGTGGCCATGGCCAATATGGCGGTTGGCGATAAATTAAGCGGCTGAGCGTAGAGTAAGCAGCGTTATTTTATTGATAATAAAAGTAAAAAAAATCTCCATGTCATATTTATTAAATGCCTTAAGGTATTCCTAATCTGCGGTGGCGACACTGGGTGCAATTGTTTGATAATGGGCCCAAAAGTTATGCCACTGCTTTACTTTAAAAGACCAGCGCTGAGCCGCATCTCTTATCTGATTCTCTTTTCACTCTATATCTCAGTCTTTCTGAATATTGCCTATTACCGTCAGGTTTTAGTGGATATGCCGCTTGATAACCTGCGCACCGTGCTGGTGTTCCTGTCGATGCCGGTGGTGGCTTTTAGCGTGATTAATATCATCACCACGCTGGCCTCGTTCCTGTGGCTCGACCGCCCGGTGATTGCCCTGTTTATCCTGGTCTCGGCCTGCGCGCAGTATTTCATTATCAATTACGGCATTGTGCTCGACCGTTCGATGATCGTGAACATGATGGACACCACCGCATCGGAGACCTTTGCGCTACTGACGCCGAAAATGGTGATTACGCTGCTGCTGACGGCGGTACTGATGATGGTGATGGCGTTCTGGGTGCGGATTAAAAAGACGCAGCCGCTGTGGAGAAGCGCGCTCTATCGCCTGATCGGCGTGGCGATCTCCATCTGCCTGATCCTGCTGGTGGCGCTGTTCTTCTACAAAGATTATGCCTCGCTGTTTCGCAATAATAAGGAACTGGTGAAGGCGTTAAGCCCGTCGAACAGCATTGTCGCCTCGCTCTCTTATTACTCGCATCAGAAGCTGGCGAATGCTCCGCTGATTAAGATTGGCGAGGATGCAAAGCTAAACCCGTTAATGAGCGGCGGTAAAAAAAATCTGACCATTATCGTGCTGGGTGAAACCACGCGCGCGGACAACTTCTCGCTGGGCGGCACTTATTCGCGTGAGACCACGCCGCTGCTGGCAAAAGAGGATGTGGCTTACTTCCCGCACACCATTTCGTGCGGCACGGCCACGGCGGTGTCGGTGCCCTGCATGTTCTCCAATATGCCACGCGCCCATTACGACAGCGACCTTGCCGCTCACCAGGAGGGGATGCTGGATATCATTCAGCGCGCCGGTATTCAGGTGCTGTGGAAGGATAACGATGGCGGCTGTAAAGGGGCCTGCGATCGCGTGCCGCATGAGGATGTCACCAGCCTGAACCTGGCAGATATGTGCATCAACGGTGAATGTTACGACGAGGCGCTGTTCCACAATCTTGAGGATTATATTCAGAACCTGAAAGGCAACGGCGTCATTGTTCTGCACACCATCGGCAGCCACGGCCCGACCTACTGGCACCGTTATCCGCCACAGTTCCGCAAATTTACCCCGACCTGTGATACCAGCCAGATTCAGGAGTGCTCGCAGCAGCAGCTGATAAATACTTACGACAATACCATTCTGTATATCGATTACATCGTCGATAAAGCGATTAACGTGCTGAAATCACATCAGGATCGGTACACCACCAGCCTGGTTTATCTCTCCGATCACGGTGAGTCGCTGGGGGAAAACGGCGCCTATCTGCACGGCCTGCCGTATGCGATTGCGCCGATGACGCAGAAGCACGTCCCGATGTTGATCTGGCTGTCGCCGGACTATCAGCAGCGCTATGGCGTTAACGGCGAGTGTCTGAAAAAGCTGGCGAAAAACGATGAGTTTTCTCAGGACAACCTGTTCTCCACGATGCTGGGATTAACCGGCACGCAGACCAAAGAGTATGTTCCAGGGGATGACATTCTGACGTCATGCCGGAGTCGATAATCCATGAAAATTCTTATTGTCGAGCATGATGCCCTGCTTTTGCAGGGCCTTATTCTGGCACTGGAAGGCGAAGGTTATGTTTGCGAAGGGGTCGCCACCCGGCGGGAGGCGGAAACGCATCTCGCTTCCGGCTTATACCAGCTGGTGATCCTTGACCTCGGGCTGCCGGACGGCGCGGGCCTCTACCTGCTGTCACATTTATGCCACCAGATTAAACGCTTGCCGGTGCTGATTATCACCGCCCGCGACGCGGTCGATGAGCGTATTGCCGGGCTTGAAGCCGGTGCGGACGATGACATCATCAAGCCCTTTTCGAACCAGGAGCTGCTGGCGCGGGTGCATAAACTGACCCACTCCGGGATTCGCGGGCGACAGCAGGTGGTGGTCGACGATCTGCGCCTCGAAATGAAATATCGCCAGATTTTTATGAACGATCGGGCGCTCGAAATTACCCCCAAAGAGTATGTCATCCTGGCGCGCCTGATGATGAGCGTTGGCAACCCGGTGCACCGCGATACGCTGTGTGAGGATATTTATCAGCGCAGGAGCCAACCCACCACCAACGTACTGGAAGTGCATATCCATAACTTACGGGAGAAAATTGGCAAAGAGCGCATTCGCACGGTGCGTAGCTTTGGCTATGCGTTAATCAGGCAGGGGGAAAAAGACAAAACCTGATGACAGCATGAGGTGGGGTTCACAGAGTAAACCAGATGTACAGAAAGCTCACCAGGGCCAGCGAAGTGAGCGCCAGCGCGGCTGACGCGTTAATTACCGATTTCATCACGACAGACTCCTGAAAAAAAAGTAATGATATGGCTAAAATATTAAGACCACCTTAAGGCAGCGTTAATTTTCCCCCTCCTGTTTTTGATCCGCCCGCTGCACGATTTCTGCGCACCGTTTCTGGCCGCTGTCGCCTCAATTTCTTACTCTTTTAACTCTTCCTTTCTCCCTCCTTGTTACCCGGCCAAATTGCCAGTCGCGCAATATGTGCTCTTTTTTTCCTGACAGGGAGAAACCCGAAGCGGCAAAGTATCGTAGCGCTCGTGAAATCTTTGTGCGCATAACTCATTATTTTGTTTGGGTAATTTTAATTTCTCTTCTACGGAGATAGATTGTTCAGCGTTGCGTTTAATGTTTAGTTAAGGAAGCTCATATAGGATTAATCTGCATCTCATGATGGGCGTGGGCTGAGATAACCTGCGGCTATTCCCGACAGAAAAATATGCGTGCTGAGAGCTAACTGTCACATTTAAGTAAAATTTTATGTGTAATTACTATCCCTGCGGGACGCCAGAAAAGCACGTTGTGCTAAATTGAACAGACTGAAAACATTAAAGGATTTTAATAATGGCGTTCCTTCCCTTTTCGCGCCCTTCACTGGGTGAAGCGGAGCTGGCCGCGGTACAGGAAGTATTTCAATCCGGCTGGATCACTACCGGGCCAAAGTGTGCTGAGCTCGAACAGGCGTTCTGCCAGCTAACCGGTAATCAGCATGCCATCGCCGTAAGTTCGGCCACGGCAGGTATGCACGTCACGCTGATGGCGTTAAATATTCAGGCGGGTGATGAAGTGATCACGCCGTCAATGACCTGGGTTTCAACGCTGAATATCATCACGCTGCTGGGCGCTACGCCGGTGATGATCGATGTTGACCCGGAGACGTTAATGGTCACGCCAGAGGCGGTTGCAGCGGCGATCACCCCACGTACCAAAGCGATCATTCCCGTCCATTACGCCGGTGCGCCTGCGGATATCGACGCCATTCAGGCCATTGGTCAGCGCCACGGTATTGCGGTGATTGAGGATGCCGCGCACGCGGCGGGGACCTACTATCACCAGCGCCATGTCGGCGGGCAGGGGACTGCAATTTTCTCCTTCCACGCCATCAAAAATATGACCTGCGCAGAAGGCGGGCTGGTGGTGACGGACGACGCCGCGCTGGCCGAGCGCATTCGCATGCTGAAATTCCACGGCCTCGGCGTTGATGCGTTTGACCGCCAGACTCACGGCCGCCAGCCGCAGGCGGAGGTGATCTCCCCCGGGTTTAAATACAACCTGCCGGATATCAGCGCGGCAATCGCGCTGGTACAGCTGGCAAAGCTGGACGAGATCAACGCCCGCCGCAGCGCCATCGCACAGCGTTATCTTGCCGCGCTGCAGGACACGCCATTCAAGCCGCTGGCCCAGCCGGGATGGCCACACCGGCACGCCTGGCATCTGTTTATTATTCGCGTCGACGAGACCACCTGCGGCATCTCCCGCGATGGGTTGATGCAGGCGCTGAAAGCGCAGGATATTGGCACCGGGCTGCATTTCCGCGCGGCGCATACCCACCGCTATTACCGCGAACGCTATCCGCAGCTCTCGCTGCCTGCTACCGAGTGGAACAGCGAGCGTATCTGCTCCATCCCGCTTTTTCCTGATATGACCGACAGTGACGTCGAGCGCGTGATTACTGCACTGCGCGGGCTTGCCGGGGTTTAAATGATGACGGATAAAAAAATTGAGAAAGTGTCGGTGGTGATCCCGGTTTATAACGAGCAGGAGAGCCTGCCCGAGCTGATCCGCCGCACCGAGGCTGCCTGTCAAACGCTGAATCTGCGGTATGAAATCCTGCTGGTGGATGACGGCAGCCAGGATGCCTCCGCCGAGATGATCGCCGCCGCCGCCGAAACGGCCGGCAGCCATGTGGTGGCGGTGCTGCTGAACCGCAACTACGGCCAGCACTCGGCGATTATGGCCGGGTTTAGCCATGTGAGCGGCGATCTCATCATCACGCTGGACGCGGATTTACAAAACCCGCCGGAAGAGATCCCCCGGCTGGTTGCTGCTGCTCAGGAAGGGTATGACGTGGTGGGCACGGTGCGCCAGAACCGCCAGGACAGCTGGTTCCGCCGCCGCGCGTCGCGCACCATCAACCACCTTATCCAGCGCGTTACGGGTAAGGCGATGGGGGATTATGGCTGCATGCTGCGCGCCTATCGTCGCCATATTATCGATGCGATGCTCAACTGCCATGAGCGCAGCACCTTTATTCCGATCCTCGCCAATACCTTTGCGCGCCGTACCATTGAGCTGCCGGTGACGCACGCCGAGCGCGAGTTTGGCGACTCTAAATACAGCTTTATGCGCCTGATTAACCTGATGTATGACCTGGTGACCTGCCTGACCACCACGCCGCTGCGCATGCTCAGCGTGCTTGGCAGCCTGATTGCGCTGTCAGGGTTTGCCTTCTCCCTGATGTTGATCGTGCTGCGCCTGTTTTTCGGTGCCGCCTGGGCGGGCGAAGGTGTCTTTGTGCTGTTTGCCATCCTGTTTATGTTTATCGGGGCGCAGTTTATCGGTATGGGGCTGCTCGGTGAATATATCGGCCGCATCTACAACGATGTGCGGGCCAGACCTCGCTATTTTATTCAACGCGTTATCCATCCTAAGAAAGACGCTTCAGTACAGGAATCCGAGTAATGAAAACCATCGTTTTTGCTTATCACGACATGGGCTGTGCGGGTATCCGCGCGCTGCTTCAGGCAGGTTTTTCCATCAGCGCGATTTTCACCCATGCCGATCGGGCGTCTGAGAATCATTTCTTTGGCTCGGTAGCGCGTCTGGCGGCGGAAAACAGCATCCCGGTGTATGCCCCTGATGACGTCAATCACCCGCTGTGGATCGACCGTATTCAGGCGATGGCACCAGACCTGATTTTCTCCTTCTACTATCGCAACCTGCTTTGCGACCGCATCCTTAACAGCGCGCAGCACGGCGCGTTTAACCTGCATGGTTCCCTGTTGCCGAAATATCGTGGCCGCGCGCCGCTTAACTGGGCGCTGGTTAATGGGGAAAGCGAAACCGGGGTCACGCTGCACCGCATGGTGAAACAGGCCGATGCGGGTGAGATTGTGGCCCAGCAGCGTGTCAGCATTGAAGCGGAAGATAACGCGCTGACGCTGCACCATAAGATGGTGAAGAGCGCCAGCACGCTGCTGGAAAACATTCTGCCGGTGATGAAGCAGGGCACCATCACCGGCCAGCCGCAGGATGAAACGCAGGCAACGGTGGTGGGCCGCCGTACGCCAGAAGATGGGCGTATTAACTGGGCGCTTTCGGCGCAGCAGGTCAATAACCTGATCCGCGCCGTCACCGATCCGTGGCCGGGCGCTTTTGCCTATGCCGGGACCTCAAAATTTGTGGTGTGGAAAGCCAAAGTGCTGGCGAGCAACAGCCAGGCTAAGCCAGGCACCGTGCTGTCAGCAGAGCCGTTTGTGGTGGCCTGCGGTGACGGTGCGCTGGAAATTCTCACTGGTCAGACCGAAAACAGCGTCTATATGAACGGCAGCCAGCTGGCGCAGAACCTTGGCATGGTAACGGGCGCGCTGCTCTACTCCAGGCCGGTCGCGGCGATCAAACGCCGCACGCGCGTGCTGATCCTGGGCGTCAATGGCTTTATCGGTAACCACCTGACCGAGCGTCTGCTGCGCGATGACAATTTTGACGTGTTTGGCCTCGATATCGGTTCCGATGCCATCAGCCGCTTTGTCGGCCATCCCCGTTTCCAGTTTGTCGAAGGGGATATCAGCATTCACTCCGAGTGGATCGAGTATCACATCAAAAAATGTGACGTGATCCTGCCGCTGGTTGCCATCGCCACGCCAATTGAATACACCCGCAATCCGCTCCGGGTATTTGAACTGGACTTCGAAGAGAACCTCAAAATCATTCGTGACTGCGTGAAGTACGGTAAGCGCATCATCTTCCCGTCGACGTCCGAAGTGTACGGGATGTGTACCGATGCCAACTTCGATGAGGATAACTCCAACCTGGTGGTTGGCCCCATCAACAAACAGCGCTGGATTTACTCGGTGTCGAAGCAGCTGCTGGACCGCGTCATCTGGGCATATGGCGAAAAAGAGGGGCTGCGCTTTACGCTGTTCCGCCCGTTTAACTGGATGGGACCGCGCCTTGATAACCTGAATGCCGCGCGCATTGGCAGCTCGCGCGCCATTACCCAGCTCATTCTTAATCTGGTGGAAGGTTCGCCGATCAAGCTGATTGACGGTGGCCGTCAGAAGCGATGCTTCACCGATATCAGCGACGGCATTGAAGCGCTGTTCCGCATTATAGAAAACAGAGATAACAACTGCGATGGGCAGATTGTGAATATCGGTAATCCGGATAACGAAGCCAGTATCAAAGAGCTGGCCGAATGCCTGCTCGCCAGCTTTGAGCGCCATCCGCTGCGCGACCGCTTCCCGCCGTTTGCCGGCTTCCGCGAGGTGGAAAGCAGCAGCTATTACGGTAAAGGCTATCAGGATGTGGAACATCGCAAGCCGTCTATCCGTAATGCCAAACGTCTGCTGGGTTGGGTTCCGACGGTGGAGATGAACACCACCATCGATAACACGCTCGACTTCTTCCTGCGCACCGTTGAGCTGCAGGAGGGCGATGAATGAGAAAAGTCGGTCTGCGGGTTGATGTCGATACCTGGCGCGGAACCGAGCAGGGGGTGCCTGCGCTGCTGAATGTGTTTAACCAGCATAATATTCAGGCCACTTTCTTCTTCAGCGTTGGACCAGACAATATGGGGCGTCATTTATGGCGCCTGTTAAAACCGCGTTTCCTGTGGAAAATGCTGCGCTCGCGCGCGGCATCGCTCTACGGTTGGGATATTTTGCTGGCCGGCACCGCATGGCCGGGCAAGGTGATTGGCGAGGGGTTGAAATCTACTATTCTGGCCACCGCCGAACATCATGAAGTGGGCCTGCACGCCTGGGATCACTTCGCCTGGCAGACCTGGGCTGGCGTCTGGCCCAGCGCGCAGCTCGACAGGCATATCGCTCTCGGGCGCGAAGCGCTGGAAGCGATTATCGGGCAGCCGGTAACCTGCTCTGCCGTGGCTGGCTGGCGTGCCGATGGCCGGGTGGTGCAGGCCAAGCAGGGCTGCGGATTTACCTATAACAGCGACTGCCGGGGCACGGCACCGTTTCGCCCGCTGCTGAGTAACGGGCAGCCGGGCACGGTGCAGATCCCGGTCACGTTGCCCACCTGGGATGAAGTGGTGGGGCCAGCGGTCAGCGCCGGGCGCTTTAACGACTACATCCTCGCCAAGATTCATGCCGACCAGGGGACGCCGGTCTATACCATTCATGCCGAAGTGGAGGGGATTAGCCAGCTTCAGGCTTTCTCCGAACTGCTCCAGCGCGCTAAGGAGCAGGGATTGCAGTTTTGTCCTTTGAGCGAGCTACTGCCGCAAGATGTAAACACTTTACCGACCGGAAAAATTATCCGTGGTCATATTGCCGGTCGCGAAGGATGGCTTGGCTGTGAAACTTTGACAGGATCATCGGAATGACGACAACCAGCAAATCGCTCTTATTGATTTCATTATTCATTCTCTATTACTTAATCCCGATTGAATTCCGCCACCTGTGGCAACCTGACGAAACGCGTTACGCGGAGATCAGTCGCGAGATGCTGCAAAGCGGCAACTGGGTAACGCCGCATTTCTTTGATTCGCGCTATTTCGAGAAGCCGATAGCCGGTTACTGGTTCAATAACATTGGCCAGATGATATTTGGTCATAATAATTTTGCCGTGCGCATCGGTTCGGTATTTTGCACGCTGCTCAGTGCGCTGATGGTGTACTGGCTGGGGCGGCGCATCTATGGCGGGCGCGCCATTGCGCTGACGGCGAGCGTGATTTTCCTCACCTCGCTGCTGGTCTACGGCGTGGGCACCTACGCGGTGCTCGACCCGATGCTGGCGCTGTGGATGACGGCGGCGATGTGCTGCTACTGGTTCGCCAGCGAAGCGGTGAGCGTCAGGCAGCGGGTGCTGCGCTATCTGCTGCTGGGATTAGCCTGTGGTATGGGCTTTATGACCAAAGGTTTTCTGGCGCTCGCGGTGCCGGCGATCGCCATTCTGCCCTGGGCGATCTGGCATCAGCGCCTGCGTGAACTGCTGGTTTACGGTCCGCTGGCGGTAGTCAGTGCGGCGCTGTTAAGCATGCCGTGGGCGATGGCCATTCATCAGCAGCAGCCTGACTTCTGGCACTATTTCTTCTGGGTTGAGCATATTCAGCGCTTTGCCGACTCCGATGCCCAGCATAAAGCGCCATTCTGGTATTACCTGCCAATTATCGTGGCGGGCGCGCTGCCGTGGGCGGCCCTGTTACCCGGCGCGTTATCGATGGGCTGGCGCGAACGACAGCAGTCTGCCGGTGGACTGTATTTACTCAGCTGGGTGGTGATCCCATTCCTGTTCTTTAGCATCGCCAAAGGTAAGTTGCCGACCTATCTGCTGCCGCTGTTTGCCCCGCTGGCCCTGCTGATGGCGCAGTATGGCTACCGCCTGGCGCAGCAGGGCAGCCGCATCCTCAAGGTGAATGGCTGGATCAATGTTGCCTTTGGGCTGGTTTGTGTCATCGCGCTGCTGCTGGTACTGGCTCCATGGGGATTGAGCCACCGCCCGCTCTACCCGGCGCATCAGATGCTGGCGCTGGGGATGGCAACGCTCTCCTTCGCGGGCTGGGCGCTGGCGGGCCTCCTGAGCCTGCGGCCCGGTGCTCACCGCTGGCTAGCCGCGGCGCTTTGTCCGCTGGCGCTGGCGCTGTGCGTAGGAGCGGCTATTCCGGAGAGCGTGCAGAACACCAAACAGCCTCAGGTGTTTATCCAGCCTATCGCGGATAGGCTGGCTGGCAGCCGCTTTATTCTTAGCGATAACTCAGGGATCGCCTCCGGCATCGCCTGGGCGCTACAGCGCAGCGATATCCTCGCGTTCGATAAGAAGGGTGAATTGAGCTATGGCCTGAGCTACCCGGATGCGCAGGCGCGTTACGTCAGCGAGCAGGATTTCCCGCAGTGGCTGGCGGCCCATCGTCAGGATGGAACCGTTTCGCTGGTGCTGATGCTCAACCGTGGTGAAGCGACGCCGACCAATCTGCCGCCCGCTGATTATGTCTATCGTGCCGATCGCTTGCTGCTGCTGCAGTACTACGCCGTAAAATGATCATCAGCCTGCTGTTGGTGCTGTTAACCAGTCTGCTGACCTGTGCCGGGCAGCTGTGCCAGAAACAGGCGGCACATCAGACTCAGCGCCGCCTGATGCTGCGCTGGCTCATTGCCAGCGTGCTGCTGTTGGCAGGCGGCATGCTGGTGTGGCTGATGGTGCTACAACGGCTGCCGGTTAGCCTGGCTTACCCGATGCTGAGCATCAACTTTATCCTGGTCGCGCTGGCGGGGCATTTTATCTGGCGTGAACAGCTCACGTGGAATCAGTGGCTGGGTACAGCGCTGATTATGGTGGGCGTGGCGATGATCGGGAGTTACGTATAATGGGGTACGTTTTTGCCCTGTGCAGCGTGATGCTGGTGACGCTGGCTCAGCTGATGCTGCGCTGGTCGATGGTGAGATTGCCGGGCATTGAGGAGATCGCCGGGCAGTGGCAGCAGCTGTCGCTGCCTGCGGTGATAGCGCTGTGTGCCGGCTTGCTGGCCTATACGCTGTCGATGCTTTGCTGGATGCTGGCGCTCAGGCGTATCGCGCTCAGCCGGGCTTATCCGCTGCTCAGCCTGAGCTATGTGCTGGTGTGGCTGTTGGCGATCGCGCTGCCGATATTCTCCGAACCTTTCCATATCGGGGCGCTGATCGGCGTGCTGCTGATCATTATCGGGCTGGTATTGAGCTGCCTGAAGCCTGCGGTAAAAAAGCGGTAAGCACAGAAAGCAAAAAACCCGCCAGAGGCGGGTTTTTCTAAATATGGTGCCCGAACCCGGAATCGAACCAGGGACACGGGGATTTTCAATCCCCTGCTCTACCGACTGAGCTATTCGGGCAACGGGGCGCATTAAACCGTAAAGGCCGTTCGGCGTCAACGGCTTTGTCATAAAAAAGACGCAAACTCCCGCCGACTGCCTGCTTTTTGCCCGCCTGGATTAAAAGCTGTTCAGCTCAGCGCACCGTTCTTGCGGCACAGCGCAAAGTTGAGCACATCTTCCGCCAGGCAGCGCGCAGTCTCGACATCCTCTACCTGGCGTTTAACCAGCAGGCGTGACAGGCAGCCCTCCAGAATCAGCTCCATCTGGTGCGCGACGCCCGCAGGGTTGTCCGTTTCCAGCTCGCTCAGCAATTGATGAGTGAACTGCCACGAAGCCTGTTTTTGCAGCTCGGCAATCTGGTGGATCGGGTGCTCCGGCTGCGGATAGAAGCTGCAGGCGGCAATAAACAGGCAGCCGGGATAGCGCTTATTGTTCACCGCATCGGCCAGCACCTGGTAACGGGCCAGCAGTTTTTGCCCGGCGCTCAGGCTATCATCCAGCAGCAGCTGGCGGCGCCACACGTCGATCTGCTGGCCGTGATAGCGCAGCGCGTCATACAGCAGCGCGTCGCGATCCGGCCAGAAGCGCTGCAGCTCCTGTGCACTGCAGTCCAGTTCACCCGCCATCATTTCAAGAGAGGTGGTCGCCGCAAGGCCATGCTGCTCCAGCACGTTCAGAGCCTGTTCAAGTACGTGTTCACGCTGCACGCGGTTCTCCTCTTTTACACTTCATTATCGAACCTTAGTGTCGTTTAACGCGCCAGTTTCTGCAAATGCGCGCGGAAAGCGGCAGGTTTCATCCAGCCGGTGATGCGCGAGCCGGGAATTTCGTGGCCGCTGGCATCGAAGAACAAAATGGTCGGCAGGCCGAGCACGTTCAGGTGCTGGAGCAGGGCGCTGTCGGTGGCACTGTTGGCGGTGACGTCCGCCTGTAACAGCTGCAGCTGGCCGAGCGCGCTCTGCACCTGGCCGTCGCTGAAGGTGTACTTCTCAAACTCTTTGCAGGCCACGCACCAGTCGGCATACAGATCGAGCAGGGTGATTTTGCCCGCGCTGTTTTGCAGCTGCTGGTTGAGCTGCTCAACGCTGCTGACGCGGTTAAAGCTGAGGTGCGCGGCCGATTCTGCCGTTGGCGCATTGCCGAAGGCCCAGTCCTGTAACGGGCGGGCAGCAATCAGCATGGCGCCCAGCAGCAGGATTTGCAGCACGCGCAGCCAGCCGCGGTTGGCTTTCAGGCTGCTGATAAATGCCCAGCCGAAGAAGGCCACGCCCAGCGCGCTCCACAGGCGCAGGCCCCAGGCATCGCCGATAACGCGTTCCAGCAGGAACACCGGCAGGGCGAGGATGACGAAGCCGAAGCCCTCTTTGACCGTCTGCATCCACGGGCCGCTTTTCGGCAGCAGGCGGTTACCAAACAGCGTAATGGCAATCAGCGGCAGGCCCATGCCCAGCGCGTAGAGATACAGCGTGCCGCCACCGGCCAGCATATTGCCGCTCTGGGCGATATACAGCAGGATGGCGCTGAGCGGGGCAGTGGTGCACGGCGAGCAGATCAGCCCGGCCAGCGCGCCCATCAGGAATACGCCGGGCAGCGATCCCCCCTGCTGGCGGTTGCTCCACAGCGTCAGGCGGGTCTGCAGGGAAGAGGGCAGCTGCAGGCTGAACAGGCCAAACATCGACAGCGCCAGCACGATAAATAACGCGGAAAGCACGATCAGGACGGCGGGAGCCTGCAGCGCCGCCTGGAAGCGTAGCCCGGCAGCGGCGACCACAATCCCCATCACCGTGTAGGTCAGCGCCATTCCCTGCACATAGACCATCGCCAGCGCGAACAGGCGGCCCAGGCGGTACTGGCGGTTACCGCCGAGGATAATGCCGGAGATCAGCGGATACATCGGCAGTACGCAGGGGGTGAACGCCACGCCAATCCCAATCAGCAATGCCCACAGCGGGGAGAATGGCAGGGTATTATCGCTGCGGTTATCCGGCGCGGCGCTGACGGCGGCTGATGGCGCGGGCGCAGGTGCGCTGCTGTGGGCTGCCACGGCATTGAGCGGCACGCTGCGGGTTTCCGGCGGGTAGCAGAATCCGGCAGCGGCGCAGCCCTGATAGGTGACCGTCATCTGCGCGCCGTTCCCGGCCTGCTCAAGGGTAAACGGCAGCGTCAGGCTCTGAGGGTAGATTTCGGTCTTGCCGTAGAATTCATCTTCGTGTGGCTTGCCTGCAGGCAGTTCCCACTGCGCCAGGGTCGCGCCCTGTACGCTGATTTTCAGCTGTTGGCGATAAAGGTAGTAGCCGGGCTTGACCTGCCAGCTGAGCGTGAGCTGATCGTTTTTCTGAAGAAAATCAAAAGCAAAAGCCTGATTGACCGGAACAAACTGGCTGTTACTGTTCTGCCCGAACAGTGATGCACTGGCGGTAGCGCTGAACAGGCTGAGCAACAGCAGAAAAATGTAGGGGATAAGTCGCTGGGTCATAACGGGTCTTTCTCTCTCCATGTGGGACCGGCCTTACGGGGGAGAGATAATAGCATGGCGTAGGAATTTAGGGTCGACAGTAAATGAGCGGGTCGACCGGAAAAAAGGTCGACCCCTACAGTGCTGAATCGAACCCTGATGTCAGAGGAAAATTCCGCCGAGCAGGAAACCAAACGCAACCGACAGAATAATCGCCAGCGTGCCGGGCACCAGGAATGAGTGGTTAAACACAAAGCGGCCAATGCGCGTCGACCCGGTGTCGTCCATCTCTACGGCAGCCAGCAGGGTTGGGTAGGTCGGTAGCACAAACAGCGCGGACACCGCTGCAAATGAGGCGACGGCGGTAACCGGCGACACGCCGAGCAGCAGCGCCGCTGGCATCAGCGCTTTGGTGGTCGCCGCCTGAGAATAGAGCAGGGTAGAAGCGAAGAACAGGATCACCGCCAGCATCCACGGATAGTCATGCAGCAGCTCGCCCGCCACCTGCTGAATCTCGCCGATATGCGCTTTAACAAAAGTGTCGCCCAGCCACGCTACGCCGAGTACGCAGACGCAGGCGCTCATGCCGGATTTAAAGGTGCTGGCGCTGAGGATCTCCCCGGTGTCGATTTTACAGGTCAGGCAGATCAGCGCGGCCACGGTCAGCATAAACACCACAATGGCCTCATTGCGCGGCAGCACCGGGTTGGCAATCAGCCCAACGGCATCGCTGATGGCGGTGGCGTACAGCACCACGGCAACGATCCCCAGCAGCAGCAGCAGCACTGAACGCTTAGCGCCGGGCTTCTCCTGGAATTTGCTGGCGCCGCGCAGGCTCACCTCACCCTTTGCCAGACGTGCCTGGTAAACATCATCATCTTTTAACTCCTTACCTAAGAAGTTGGTGAACAGCGCGGCAATAAAGATGGCGGCCATGGTGGACGGGATCGCCACGCCGAGCAGCGCCAGATAGCTGATGCCACGAGGTTCGAGAATGCCGGCCATAAATACCACCGCCGCCGAGATAGGCGAGGCGGTAATCGCAATCTGCGAGGCGACGACCGCAATCGACAGCGGGCGCGACGGGCGCACACCCTGCTCCTTGGCAACTTCGGCAATCACCGGCAGCGTCGAGAATGCGGTATGCCCGGTTCCGGCCAGCAGCGTCATAAAATAGGTCACCAGCGGCGCGAGGAAGGTGATGTAGCGCGGATGCTTGCGCAGCAGGCGCTCTGCCAGGCTGACCAGGTAATCCATCCCCCCGGCAACCTGCATTGCGGCGATGGCGGCGATCACCCCCATGATAATCTCAATCACGTCGAACGGGATGGCTCCCGGGGTGATCTGGAAACCGAGGGTGAGCACCAGAACCCCCATTCCCCCGGCAAAGCCAATGCCGATGCCGCCCAGCCGGCTACCTAAATAGATCGCCAAAAACACGACGATGAGTTCTGGTAATAACATGTTGTATTCCTTAAGACTAAAGATAAAAAACCGTTAAAAATTTGTGCGCCATACAAAGTAAAAAGGCACGTCGTTCTGAGAACTGACGTGCCTTAAGCTGCTATCTGATGAAGGGATTATTGTTCATTTTCATCGGTGTAACGTTTGGCTTTATACACCGGGAACATCAGGTTCTGAGTGGAGAAGATGTCATCAAGCTCGCTTTCGGTCAGCAGCCCGCGCTCCAGCACCACTTCGCGTACGCTCTTACCGGTTTCGGCGCAGATTTTGCCAACGATATCGCCGTTGTGGTGGCCGATATACGGGTTGAGGTAGGTGACGATACCGATGGAGTTAAACACATAGGCTTCGCACACCGCTTTATTGGCAGTGATGCCATCGACGCATTTTTCCAGCAGGTTGTAGCAGGCGTTGGTCAGGATGTGGATCGACTCAAACATCGCCTGGCCAATCACCGGCTCCATCACGTTGAGCTGCAGCTGACCCGCTTCAGAGGCCATGGTGACGGTGATGTCGTTGCCGATCACCTTGAAGCAGACCTGATTCACCACTTCCGGCACGACCGGGTTCACCTTGGCGGGCATGATGGACGAACCGGCCTGCAGTTCAGGCAGATTGATTTCATTCAGGCCAGCACGCGGGCCGGAGGAGAGCAGGCGCAGGTCATTACAGATTTTTGACAGTTTAACCGCCAGGCGCTTCAGCGAGCTGTGCACCATCACGTAAGCCCCACAGTCGGAGGTCGCTTCGATCAGGTCTTCCGCCGGAACGCAGGCGAGGCCGCTGACTTCCGCCAGCTTCTGCACCGCCAGCTGCTGATAGCCATCCGGGGTATTCAGGCGCGTGCCGATGGCGGTGGCGCCAAGGTTCACTTCCAGCAGCAGTTCAGCGGTGCGCAGTATGCTGCGGATCTCTTCGTTCAGCAGTACGTTAAACGCGTGGAACTCCTGGCCAAGCGTCATCGGGACGGCATCCTGCAGCTGGGTACGGCCCATCTTCAGAATGGTATTAAACTCGACGGCCTTGCGCTGAAAGCCTTCGCTCAGCTGGCCGATAGCATCCAGCAGCTTGAGGATTGAGCTATAGACCGCAATGCGGAAACCGGTCGGGTAGGCATCGTTGGTTGACTGGCATTTGTTGACATGGTCGTTCGGGTTGAGGAACTGATACTCCCCTTTCTGATGGCCCATCAGCTCAAGACCGATATTGGCTAACACTTCGTTGGTGTTCATGTTCACCGAGGTGCCCGCGCCGCCCTGATAGACGTCAATCGGGAACTGATCCATGCATTTGCCGTTGTTCAGCACTTCATCGCAGGCATTGACGATCGCATTAGCGATGTTGCGCGGAATGGTTTGTAGCTCTTTGTTCGCCAGCGCAGCCGCTTTTTTTACCATCACCATACCGCGCACAAACTCAGGGATATCGCTGATTTTGCTGTTGCTGATATAGAAGTTTTCAATCGCACGCAGAGTATGAACACCGTAGTAAGCATCGGCGGGAACTTCACGCATACCTAACAGGTCTTCTTCGATACGAATGTTATTAGCCATGTGAACCTTCTTTTAGGGGATTACCGGTTAAATCATCACAATTTAAGTGCCTGCTCCGTGGCTGGCATCCAGTGATTATCGGGCCGTGGACAGCCCGCCGCGGGATCTTATCCGTTTGCGCTGGGCTGAGCACGATCATATTCTGCTATGTTGCAAAAGCCTGAATCCAGATCACTTAAACCGCTTGCCATATCAAACAGTTTCAATGATATGTGATCCTGGTCACTTTGAAAGGGGCGGGTGAATTTCGGCATTTCCAGTTGAAAAACGGGGTTGCCGGTCCCATCTTCTATACTATCGGTCGCGAAGACCGCCATTTTCTGCCGCCGCAACACAGTGGGGCGGCCACTGATACAGGAGAATACGGTGCGCTGGTTACCGTTCTTAGTGATTTTTGCCCTGGTGTGGATCGAGATCTCTCTCTTCATCCAGGTGGCCCACGTGATGGGCGTTTTACTGACCATGCTGCTGGTGATCTTCACCTCCTGCATCGGGATCTCGCTGGTGAAAAACCAGGGGATGAAAAACTTTATGCTGATGCAGCAGAAGCTGAATGCGGGCGAAAGCCCGGCGGCGGAGATGATCAAGAGCGTTTCGCTGGTGCTGGCGGGCTTTCTGCTGCTGCTGCCGGGGTTCTTCACCGATTTCCTCGGCCTGCTGCTGCTGTTACCTCCGGTGCAGAAGCACCTGACGCTGAAGCTGATGCCGCATCTTAAAATGTGGCGTGGCAATGGCGCCGGGCCGGACAGCGGGTTTACCGTCGACGGTGAATACGAACGCAAAGAGTCTCATCTGATTGAGCATGACGATCGCCACGATCGTCATTGATTTTCCCAATAAATTCGCCAGCGGCGCAGCCTTAAGGACTGCGCCGTTTTTTTTGCACTGGGCGACCAGTTGCGCAAAAAAACGCCGAACGAAGCAGTTAGCAAAAAAAAATACCTCCTGCCCTTGAAAGGGGTGCTACCCGGCCTTATCTCTTCCGTCACGAGGCCGATGCCAAAGCAGCACGGCTTTCATCCCAAAATGATTGGACTTCTCAAAGGAGAGCTAACAATGAAAATTCGTCCATTGCACGATCGTGTTATCGTCAAGCGTAAAGAAGTTGAATCCAAATCTGCTGGCGGCATCGTGCTGACTGGTTCCGCGGCGGGCAAATCGACCCGTGGCGAAGTGCTGGCTGTCGGTAACGGCCGCATCCTGGAAAACGGTGACGTTAAGCCGTTGGACGTGAAAGTGGGTGATGTCGTGATCTTCAGCGAAGGCTACGGCGCAAAAACTGAAAAAATCGACAACGAAGAAGTTCTGATCATCTCAGAAAACGACATTCTGGCGATTGTTGAAGGGTAATTCTCGCCCATTCATTTCACTTCAGTCACTGAACGTAACGAATTTAAGGAATAAGTAAAAATGGCAGCTAAAGACGTAAAATTCGGTAATGACGCACGCGTAAAAATGCTGCGCGGTGTCAACGTACTGGCAGATGCAGTAAAAGTTACCCTGGGCCCGAAAGGCCGTAACGTGGTTCTGGATAAATCTTTTGGTGCACCGACCATCACCAAAGATGGTGTTTCTGTCGCACGTGAAATCGAGCTGGAAGACAAGTTCGAAAACATGGGCGCGCAGATGGTGAAAGAAGTGGCCTCTAAAGCGAACGATGCTGCAGGCGACGGTACCACCACCGCCACCGTACTGGCTCAGTCCATCATCACCGAAGGCCTGAAAGCCGTCGCTGCGGGCATGAACCCGATGGATCTGAAGCGCGGTATCGACCAGGCGGTTATCGCTGCGGTTGACGAACTGAAAAAACTGTCTGTGCCATGCTCTGACTCTAAAGCTATCGCTCAGGTGGGGACTATCTCTGCTAACTCCGACGCAACCGTGGGCGAACTGATTGCTCAGGCGATGGAAAAAGTCGGCAAAGAAGGCGTGATCACCGTTGAAGAAGGCACCGGCCTGCAGGACGAGCTGGACGTGGTTGAAGGTATGCAGTTCGACCGTGGCTACCTGTCCCCGTACTTCATCAACAAGCCAGAAACTGGCGCAGTTGAGCTGGAATCTCCATTCATCCTGCTGGCTGACAAAAAAATCTCCAACATCCGTGAAATGCTGCCAGTGCTGGAAGCCGTTGCGAAAGCCGGTAAACCACTGCTGATCATCGCTGAAGATGTTGAAGGCGAAGCGCTGGCTACCCTGGTGGTTAACACCATGCGCGGCATCGTGAAAGTGGCTGCGGTTAAAGCACCAGGCTTCGGCGACCGTCGTAAAGCTATGCTGCAGGATATCGCAGTGCTGACCGGTGGTACCGTGATCTCTGAAGAGATCGGTATGGAGCTGGAAAAAGCCGGTCTGGAAGATATGGGCCAGGCGAAACGCGTTGTGATCAACAAAGACACCACCATCATCATCGATGGTACGGGCGAAGAAGCGACGATCAACGGCCGCGTGACTCAGATCCGTCAGCAGATCGAAGAAGCGACCTCTGATTACGACCGTGAAAAACTGCAGGAGCGCGTAGCGAAACTGGCAGGCGGCGTGGCCGTGCTGAAAGTGGGCGCAGCAACTGAAGTTGAAATGAAAGAGAAGAAAGCGCGCGTTGAAGATGCCCTGCACGCAACCCGTGCTGCGGTAGAAGAAGGCGTGGTTGCTGGTGGTGGTGTTGCACTGGTACGCGTGGCTTCTAAACTGGCTGAACTGCGTGGTCAGAACGAAGAGCAGAACGTGGGTATCAAAGTGGCACTGCGTGCGATGGAATCCCCACTGCGTCAGATCGTTTCTAACGCCGGTGAAGAGCCATCTGTGGTCACCAACAACGTGAAAGCGGGTGAAGGTAACTACGGTTACAACGCGCAGACCGAAGAGTACGGCGACATGATCGACTTCGGTATCCTCGACCCAACTAAAGTGACCCGTTCTGCTCTGCAGTACGCGGCCTCTGTTGCTGGCCTGATGATCACCACCGAATGCATGGTGACCGACCTGCCTAAAGGCGATGCGCCTGACTTAGGTGCTGGCGGCGGCATGGGCGGCATGGGTGGTATGGGCGGAATGATGTAATTCCCCCACCTCGCGTGAGTAAAAACCCTCTGTCTTTGACAGGGGGTTTTTCTTTTTGGGGGGAAAATAGTAAAGTCATTAGCACACGATCTAACCTGATGAATTTTTTGCGGGTTCCAGGGCAAGGATAGATGATGCTCTGGCCTGAATCTGATGATAATAAATGGGGATTAAAATGCGGATTAACTTGCTGGGACTCTCTGTGGCGGCCCTGCTGCTGGCAGGCTGTAGTACCTCTAACACCCTGAGTTCTGCGGGCGAGCGCGTCACCTTTACCGATCAGCAACCGGCCAGCAGCTGCCAGCTGCTGGGCAACGTGACCGGCGCGCAAAGCAACTGGTTCTCAGGTGCAGGCGGTGAAGGCAGCTCACTGCGCGGCGCGGCCAACGACCTGCGTAACCGTGCGGCCGAGATGGGCGGCAACGTCATTTATGGTGCCACCAGCCCAACCCAGAACATCTGGTCCAGCTTCGCTCCGCTGGACAGCAAAATGAGCGGCCAGGTTTACAAGTGCCCGTGAAATCGCTGATTTAAGCGGTGATGTGCCTTGAATAAGGGTGGCCTCTGCGGCCACCTTTTTTATGCAGATTAGTGAACGGACTTACGGTCATTACGGTAATTGACCAGCGCGTTAATCACCAGCGTCAGCGCCAGGATGCCGCCAACAATCCCCAGCGAAATCGCAATCGGGATATGGAAGAAATCGACAATCAGCATCTTCACGCCGATAAACACCAGAATCACCGACAGGCCATATTTCAGCATGCTGAAGCGCTCCGCGACGTTCGCCAGCAGGAAGTACATCGCACGCAGGCCGAGGATGGCGAACAGGTTAGAGGTCAGCACGATAAACGGGTCGGTGGTGACGGCGAAGATCGCCGGAATACTGTCGACCGCGAAAATCACATCGCTCAGCTCGACCATAATCAGCACCAGCAGCAGCGGGGTGGCATACAGCAGGCCGTTCTGACGCACGAAGAACTTCTCGCCTTCGATCTTATCGGTCATGCGCAGGTGGCCGCGCAGCCAGCGCACCAGCGGCTTGTCGCCAATCGCGCTGTCATCTTCCTTCGCCAGCGCCATTTTAATCCCGGTAAACAGCAGGAACGCGCCGAAGATATAGAGCAGCCAGCTGAACTGCGTGACCAGCCAGCTGCCGGCGAAAATCATGATGGTACGCAGCACGATAGCGCCTAACACGCCGTAGATCAGCACCCGGCGCTGCAGCGCCGCAGGCACGGCAAAGTAGCTGAACAGCATCAGCCAGACGAAGACGTTATCCACCGCCAATGCTTTTTCAATCAGATAGCCAGTGAGGAACGCCAGCGCCTGGGTATCGGCCACCTCGCGCCCGGCAGTGCCGGTGAGATACCACCAGAAGGCGGCGTTAAACAGCAGCGAAAGGGTCACCCAGACCAGTGACCAGGCCGCAGCCTGCTTCATGGTCATGGTGTGTGAGCCGCGACGGCCCTGCAGCAGCAGGTCAATCGCCAGCATAATGACGACTACGACAGCGAAGCTGCCCCAGAGTAACGGTGTGCCAACAGTATTCATTTTTTCTTGCCCCAATAACAAAAATGGCCAACGTCGGAAGACGCCAGCCACATTATTATTGTCGCTGTAAGCAAACCTCGCCTCCCGGCAAGGTCTCACTTACAACCAAAATTTGGTTGCCCCAGTAACCGGACATCGTGTGGATGCCGTATTGACGATTAACTGGCGAAGAAGTTACTCCCCTTTGCTGGGCAAAAGATAGGCTGCGCGCGGGGCCAGGTCAACATTCTTCAGTAATATTTAGAAATATTTACACAACCGCCACATCGAGACTGTCCGCCGGGAACACCACGCCGGTTTGGCGGCGGATCTCGGTCAGCAGCTGCGCGGTGGTCAGCGAGGTCGCCAGGCCGGCATGATTGATCTCGTTGTGCTCCACCAGGCGGGCGAAGGTTTCCGCTTCGTACAGCATGGTGTTGATGTGCTGCGGCTGGCTGAGATCCTGCGCTTTGCCGCCGCGTGGCACCAGGCTCACGCGCTGGCATTCGGAAACCTGCTCAATCACCAGCGAACCGTCTTCGCCCTGGATCTCACTCGGCAGCGTCGACTGGCTGACCTTCGAGTGCTGGATAGTGACGTCAAAATCGCCGTAGTTAAGGATCACGCTGCCGTGGGCGTCGACGCCGCTCTCCAGCAGGCTGGCGCTGGCGGTGACGCTGTACGGCGCCCCCCACAGGCTGACGGCGGTGCCGAGGCAGTAATAACCGATATCCATAATAGAACCGTTCGACCACGCCGGGTTGAAGGTGTTGGGGTTCTCACCGTCAAGGTAGCGCTGATAGCGTGACGAATACTGACAGTAGTTGAGAAAGGCTTTGCGCAGCTTGCCAATACGGGTGAGCGACTGCTGCAGGGTCAGGAAATTCGGCAGGCTGGCGGTTTTAAACGCCTCAAACAGCACGACCTGGTTGTCACGTGCGCAGGCCACCATCGCCTCCGCTTCGCGCAGGTTGGACGCCAGCGGCTTCTCGCAGATCACATGCTTGCCGTGGCGCATAAACAGCAGCGCCTGCGGGCAGTGCAGGGCGTTTGGGCTGGCGATATACACCGCATCGATAGCCTCGCTCTGCGCCAGCTGCTCCAGGGAGTCAAACAGCAGCTCAACCGGATAATCGCTGGCGAAGGTTTGCGCCTGCTGCAGCGAGCGCGAATAGACGGCGCTGAGCTTCATTTTTCCGGTTTCGTGAGCGGCATCGACAAACTGACGGGTGATCCAGTTGGTTCCAACGACGGCGAAGCGAATCATAGTGTTCCTGTGCGGCTGGGTGAACGAAAAGGCAGATTACCATTTGTGTAAAGTGAGGCAATGACAAAAAGGCGTGATTTGATTTTTCAGCTCACCTCTCGCACCATACAGGAAATCATCCTGAGGGAACCCGATGAGTATCAGTAGCAGGCACGCACTTAACTGGACCAGCATTCTGGTCGCCATACCCGTCGGGCTGGTCGCCACGCTGGTGACGCTGCTCTTTCGTGAAGCCATCGCCCTGGTGGATACCCTGATTTTTGGCGGCGCCGGTGATATCACGCAGTCAATGCGCGCCTACCCCTGGTACTGCTGGCCGCTGATTATTGGCGCGGGCGGGCTGGTCGCCGGATTTTTCCTGCGCTACGCCGCCGCCATCGAGCAGAAAGAGACGGTGCGCACCGACTATCTGGAAGTGATCAACGCCCGGCTCGATGCGGTGCCGACGAAAACCTCGCTGTTTCGCGGGCTCTCCTCGCTGGCGAGTATCAGCAGCGGTGCGTCCATCGGGCGCGAAGGGCCGATGGTGCAGCTCTCTGCGCTGAGCGGCAGCCTGATGGGGCGCTGGCTGTTCCGCTCCCTGCCGCTGAAAAACAGCGATGTGGTGGCGATGGCCGCCGCGGCCGGGCTGGCGTCGGTGTATCACGCACCGCTGGCTTCGGCGATCTTCGTCGCCGAGATCGCCTTTGGCATCTCCTCGATGCAGCGGCTGATCCCGCTAATCATCGCCGCCGGCGTCGCGGTGCTAACCATGTGGTCGCTGGGCTTTCGCTCCGCCATCTATCCCTTCTCCCACAGCCAGTTTGACCTCTCTGCAGGCAGTATCGCCCTGACGGTGCTTATCGGGCTGTTGGCCGGGCTGCTTGGCTGGGCAATGATCGGGCTGATTGGTCAGAGCAAGCGGCTGTTCGCGCCGCTGAAAAGCCTGCCGCTGCGCCTCGGTATCGGCGGCGTGCTGGTCGGTGTACTGGCGATCGGCAGCACCCAGATCCTCGGCAATGGTTACGAAGTGATCGTACGCATTATGGCCGGGGATTTCCTGCTGCCGATGCTGCTGGCGCTGCTGCTGCTGAAGATGCTGGCGACGGCGATCTCGGTGGGTTCCAGCGCCGTGGGCGGCCTGTTTACCCCGGCGCTGCTGATTGGTGCTCTGATGGGGGAGGCGGTGGCGCTGGTGGCCGCCGCTGCCGGGCTACCCATCGGTAATGCCGAAGTGTTCGCCGCCGTGGGTATGGGCGCGGTGCTGGCCTCGGTCAGTCAGGCTCCGCTGATGGCGATGCTGATGGTGCTGGAGATGACGCTCAACAGCAGCCTGCTGTTTCCGGCGATGATCGCCTGCGTGCTGGCCTCGATGACGGTTTACCGCCTGCATTCCACCAGCACCTATCCGGTGATGAACAACCACTTCAGCCGCTCTGACGCCAAGTTCAACTTTGATAACGGCATCATTTCGCAGTTTATTATTTCCGGTGCGGCGCTGACGCCGGAGGCCTCAGTGGGCAAAGCGCTGGCGGTCAGCTCCCTGAAGCGCGAGCGTTTTGTTTATGTGGTCAGCGAGGAGGGGAAGTTCCTTGGCGCCGTGTCGATCCATGACATTTCGCATAAAGTGCTGGATAAAGAGATTACCCTGACCTCCCCGGTGAGCTGCGTGATGGACAGCAGCTTCCCCTATATCTATGAAAATCAGACCATCAAAGAGGGATGGGAAGCTTTCGCCCAGGTGACGCTGGAGCGCCTGCCGGTGCTGAATAACCCGGTAGAGAAGAAGTTTCTCGGCGCGCTGACTAAAACCAGCCTGATCCAGCAGGCAAAAGACTTTATCTGAGGCTGAAAAAATAGAGAGCGCCCCTTTGCGTGGGGCGCTCAGCGTCTGACAGCGGCTGGTGAAGCTGACAAAGGTTACTGATAATAGTAAACCCCAAAATCATTCATTCTTTTCTGGAAGTCGGCCATGTTTTTGCATTTCAGCTTTTCCATAATTTTTAATTTATAGTAGCTAATGGTTTTAATGCTCAGCGGCAAGCGGCGCGAAATATCCTTATGGCATTTCCCTTCCGACAGGAAGCGCAGCAGATAAAATTCCCGCGCGGTTAAAATATCCTTCTGATAACAGGCCAGCTCCTCTTCCGCGCTTTTCTGGTGCAACCTTGAAGGTGTAATACAGAGCGACAGGGCAATAGCGCTTTCATATTTAAATGCCAGCTCGCAGCGCGGCAGGGTTTTACGCACGTAAGCGATAAGCGCCGGGTCGCGCAGGCGGGTATAGATCACCAGCTTCAGCGTTGGCCAGCGGTGCTGGAAATTCTTAAAGTAATCAATGCAGGAAAACAGGGTATCATTGTCCGTTACCAGCTCGCTGATGACCACTTTAATCCGATTTTTTTGCAGCGTATTATCCAGTTCGGCCAGTGATGAACAGCCGAGGGTGTGAATTTCGCTGAGTTTAAAATATTCCTCGACGCCTTTAATGCAAAATGCGTCGCTATCAAGCATGGCGATATGAGACATAATTAGGTGGCCGTGTAATTAGAATAATCTCATTACACTCCTGGCCCCGTTTGTTGTCTATCAGTGCCGTCTGCTGCTTTCGTAGGATTATTCTGACGGGATGACATAAGGCATGCTTTAATTCCCCGCCAGATAGTTTTCAATAGCCCGATTTAATATAGCCAGTTCGTTCTCCGTTTCCTGCCACAGAGCCTGGGCTTCTTCAGCGGAGACGTCATCCTGACGGCAGAGATCTTCCAGACGGCGACAGAGCGCTTCGGCTTTATTGGCGCTGATAATCTGGCAGGCACCCGACATGCGATGAATGCACTTCGCCATTTCCGGCCAGTCCTCCAGCTCCAGCAGCTCTGCCGCTTCGACCATGTCCTGGCGTTGGGTGGTTAAGGTGACGCTCAGCAGGGAGTGCAGCAGCTCATCATCGCCCTGGGTCAGATTATTCAGGCCGCTAAAGCTGAGCATCTGTTCCAGCTCGCTGGGGGCGGGCCTGTCTTTTGCCATGCGCAGCGCCACCTGGCCCAGCATCGCCTGCAGCTGCGGAAGCTGCAGCGGTTTAAACATGCAGTCATCCATTCCGGCCTGCTGGCAGCGTGCGCGCTCTTCCGGCCACGCATTCGCGGTCAGGCCAACGATCATTAACGGCTGCGTCTGGTGGGCACGGATTAGCCGCGTCAGCTCCAGCCCGTCCATACCGGGCATACTGCAATCGGTGATCAGCAGGTCGAACTGCTGCTGCTGCCAGATCTCCCAGGCTTCTTCGCCGTCGCTGGCCTCGGTCACCTGATGGCCGAGGCGCGCCAGCTGGCGGCGCAGCAGCATGCGGTTAGCCGGGTGATCGTCTACCGCGAGGATGCGCAGCGGCGGCACTTCAATGGCGGCTGGCAGGGCTTTGGCCGGTATCTCCTCCGGCCGTGAACTGCGGGTTGCCAGGGCCAGGGTGAAGGTGACCTCGGTGCCGCGCCCCGGTTCGCTTTGCAGCGTAATGTTGCCGCTCATCATCTGCACCAGCTGGGAACAGATGGCCAGGCCAAGGCCGGAGCCGCTCTGACGCTTGCCGTCCTCTGCCTGTACCCACGGATTAAAGATATCGTGTTGTTCACCAGCGGAGATCCCTTTGCCGCTGTCTTTCACCGACACGCTCAGCCGCACCTCGTCATTCTCCAGAGCGGTGATATCGATATTGACTTCCACACTGCCTTTTTCAGTAAATTTAATCGCGTTACTCACCAGGTTAGAGAGGATCTGGCGAAAGCGCAGGGCATCGATAAACACTTCATAAGGCATGACCGGCGGCAGCGTACAGCTCAGGCGCAGGCTTTTTTGTCGCGCCAGCCCCTCAAACACGCGTACCACCGGTGGCGCCAGCTCGGTGCTGCGCACCCACTCTGGTGCCAGCTCAAGACGCCCGGATTCAATGCGTGCCATATCGAGAATATCGCCGATCAATCCCATTAATGACCGGGCCGATTCCCAGGCGACTTTGACCGGCTCATCATCGTCTGTTTTCCGCCCCGGCGCGCTGACTGCCAGCTCCAGCAGGCCGATAATGGCGCTGACCGGGGTGCGAATTTCATGGCTCATGGTGGCAAGGAAGGTACTTTTCGCCCGGTTGGCCTGCTCGGCGCGTTCGCGCGCCAGCGACAGATCGGTGGTCAGGCGCTGATGCTCGGTAACATCAATCCAGCTGCAGATCAGTCCCGCCGTTTGCTGGGAATCGTCGAGGTAGCGCACGGCGTTATGGATCACGCTGCGCTGGCTTTCGCCATTAAAAATCTGGAAGGCTTGCGGGCTGGGCTGCGGCGCGGCATTACCCTGTATCACCTCATCTTTAATCTCGCGCCAGATGACATTGAGCGGATTGTTAACATCGGCCACGCTGCCGCGCGCGCCGTTGACGCTATCGCCTTTAAAGAACTCCTGCCAAGACTGGTTAAACAGCACCAGCCCGCCTTGACGATCGACCACGTATACCGGCACCTGCACGTTATTCAGCAGCTTATCGCTGAACTGAAGCTGAGATTGCAGGCTCTGCTGCGCCCGGCGGCGCGCAGAGATCTGGCGGCGCAGATAGTAGATCCAGATCAGCGACGTCAGGCCAATTGCCAATGTCAGGCCACCCAGCAGCCAGAATTGCGTGCGATAGGCAGCCCAGGTATCCAGCTGTACATCCGGTGAGGTTTGCCATTTATTGATCACCCGGGTCATCGTGCGTGGGGCGATGTCGGCCAGCGCTTTATTCAGGATGCTGAGCAGCTCGGGCTGGTCAGGGCTGACAGCAAAAGAGATCTGCGATGACGCATCTCCCAGCGTCATGGCGATTTTTAAATTATTGCGAAAGTAGCGGTCAATCATATAGCCGCCGCCGACCAGAGTGTGCACCGCGCCGTCGACCTTGCCCTCATTGACCAGCTGCATAGCGATACTGGCATTGGCAACCGTCACCAGGTTGATGCCCGGATACTGCTTTTTCAGCTCGGGGATCAGCATGTTGTTTTCAGTAATCGCAATGCGGGTGTGTTTATTTAGCGCCATCGGCAGCGATTGCGACTGCTGCACCACCAGCACAAAGGGGGAGGAAAAATAGGGACGGGTAAAGCGCAGCTGGTTATCGCGCATATCGCTGTAGCTAATGGCGGCAATAAACCTGGCTTTACCCCCCTTCACGTCGCGGAACATCTCATTGACCGACTCGGCGACCACCGGGGTGAAGTTAATCCCGGTACGCAGGCGGATCAGGCGCAGCAAATCGGCGCTGATGCCGTAAAAATTGCCCTGGGCATCCACCATGGTGAAGGGGGCATACAGCGAATTAACCACCACCGGGATGTTGGGGTTCTCTTTCAGCCAGCGTTTTTCGCGTTCGTTAAAATTCAGTCGGTTAATAATGGGCAGCAGGTCGGAGCCTTCGCTCCACTGCTGAGAGATCACCTGATTTTGCGTCGCCGGGATCGCAGCCAGCACGCTGTTGACGGCGTTGACCAACTGCCAGTCTGCAGCACGCATCAGAAAACGGCTGCCTGGTGCACGCACCGGGAAAATTTCCTGTACGGCCAGCAGGTTATTGTAGTTACGCCCGACCAGATAGCTGGCGGTGGTCAGATTGCCGAGGTAATAATCACTGTTGCCAAAGGCCAGCGATGCCAGCGCCTCTTCGTCGGTATCAAAACGTTGAATACTCGCTTCAGGGAAGTGCTGTTTCAGCCAGGCCAAATCGAGATAGTGATGTGACACCGCCAGATGCAGGTTTTTGACCTTTTTCCAGTCACCGCGCAGGTCGCTGATGCGCCGCATCAGCGTCGGGTTGTCAGCCAGAAAGCTACGGCTGCCGACCAGCGTGCTATGGATGGGCAGGGGATTGCCGGTCGGGTCGGTGACAATATCGACCTGATGCGCTTCCAGTGCCCGCAGTGCCTGTTCCCGGCTGGCAAAGCGGGTGATTTGCGAACGCATCCCGAGATACTGCACCAGCAGCAGGCTGTAATCCGCGTCAATGCCTTCATACTTGCCGCTTTCGGTAAACATATTGAATGGCGGAGTTTCCGGCAGCCAGACGCCGATTTTCAGCTCGCGTTTTTGCCCCAGCCAGCGCCAGTCTTCATCGCTGATATTGAAACTGCGGGGGTTATAATTCTCGCGGCTGATAATCGATAGCGTTTCAGGCGTGTCCTCAGCCCGCGCCATTAGCAGAGGAAGCAGCAGCAACAGCACGAACAGGAGAGGTTTTTTCACAGGATTAATCCAGATGGTTGCGCCGGGCGAAATCAATTAATGCCAGATTAGAATCCAGCTCCAGTTTGGTCATTACCCGGGTTTTATAGGTACTGACGGTTTTGTTACTGATGTGCATGCGCTGCGAGATATCAATGACTTTCATCCCCTGGGCCAGATAGCGCAGAACCTGCAATTCACGGCTGGAGAGCGCTTTCAACGACTCCGTTTCCTGTTCAGGATGGGCAATATTGCCGCCGTTTTTACGCTTCAGCGGGAAGTAGCCGTAGCCGCGCATTACGGCTTTTACCGCATCGCTCAGCTCTTCCAGATTATTTTTCTTGCTGACAAAGCCGTCGGCGCCGATGCTCATGCAGCGGCTGAGATAGTGCTCATCATCGCGTGAGGTCAGGACCAGCAGACCCCCTTTGAAGCCGCTGGCGCGCAGCTTTTCAATCACTTCTATTCCGCTCAGTGAAGGGATGTCGAGATCGACAATCACCATATCCGGTTCAAGCTGGCGCACCATCTGTAATGCCTTTAGTCCGTCATCCGCCTCGCCGACCACCGTGTGCTGATCTTTTTCTAACAGCATCCTGATCGCCAGACGTGCGACGGGATGATCGTCAATCATCAAAATGTTAGCCATTACAACGCCTCATAAATAAATGTCCTTCCCGAATACTGTCATAATAATTACAAACTGTAAAAGTGATTTAATATAAAAATACAGAATTATCTTATTCAATGTAGTCCACGCTGAAATGGATGACAAAATAAGTAAAAAGGCCTGCGTAACTGCTGTTTCTATCTGATGTTAATTGTTTTTTCATGGCCCTACTATTCGCGACCTATATCAGTTAAATCATCATCTTATGGTTTGGTTTGACTGTCTTTGCGTTATTAAACTTTAGATTATGAGATTCGACGTTATTAATTAGCGCCTTAAGCGAGGTTTTTCTATTTCTTGCTGAGAGCGTCAGGCAATTTCATTTTTAATTGTGATAGCGCGTATCTGTCCAGGAACATACGATGAGCCAACGATTTACCCCTTCCGTGCTATCTCAGTGCTGTCTGCTGGCGCTGGCGTCCGGCACATTTTCTCCCGCGCATGCGGGCTATAGCGTTACCGACGGTTCGACGCTGCTGGTCAGCAGCGGTTATACCACCAGCAGCGCAGGCGATTATCCGCTGTTAGCCAGCGGGACAGGAAGCCTGCTGCAAACCAGCGTGCCGCTCACCTTCCGCACCTCCGGCAATAATCTGTTCGCCGCCCGCATCCTTGACGGCGGCGCGATGGCGCTGAACGGTGCCACTCTGAGCACCAATGGGCTGCAGGCGAACGGGCTCGACGTTACCGCTGCGCTGGCCACGCTGCGCGGCGGTCTGATCGCCACCAGCGGCGTGAACAGTAGCGCCATCGCCGTGCGCGGTGACAGCCAGCTAACGCTGGCGGATTTGGCGCTGGTCACCAACGGCAGCCAGAGCAGTGGCATCGATATGCGCGGCGGAACGCTACAAGCGGATAGCGTCAGCCTGGTGGTGAACGGCAGCAGTGCCAGCGGAATTGCACTTGGCAGCGGCATATTTTCAACGCACGTTGACGCGGTACTGAATGACGTCAGCGTCCTGATGCAGGGCACGGGAACGCAGGCGGCGATTGAGGTAGGAAATGCGCAGCTGAATGGCGATCGCGTGACGATCAATGCCCTGGATCAGCACCGTGGGGTGGAAATCTACAACCCGGAAAATAGCCGCGGCGAAGTCACGCTCAGTCACAGCACAATCGCCAGCGAAAGCGGTGATGCGGTCTACCTGCTGAACGGCGATATCACCCTGAACAACAGCCAGTTGAACAGCGGCAGCGGTATCGGCGTTAACGTAAATAAAAATGCCAGCGCCACGCTGAGCCAGACGTCGGTGACCACCCGCGGTAACGGTGCCGATGCGATGTGGATTGCCGAGGCAAATTCACGCGCGCAGATCGCCGATTCCGTGCTCAGCACCACGGGCAGTGCTGCCACGGCACTGAACGCGCAGTACGGCCCGGCAACCATCACCAACAGCGAGCTGAAAACCAGCGGCAGCGGCAGCCACGGTATTTACACCCAGAGTCAGGTCGATGCCGATGGCGTCACCATTACCACCGCTGGCGGCTCCGGTATGGGCGTGTTTGCCGCGATGGGCGGGCAGGTCAACATCAGCAACAGCGCCATTAACACGGCGGGTGAGCTGGCGGCCGGGCTGCTGGCTTATCCAGGATCGCGCATTGTCGGCGATCGGCTGAGCGTGACGACCACCGGCGATAACGCCTTCGCCCTCTGGACGCGCTCCGGCGAGCTGGATATCAGTAACAGCACCCTGACCACCGAGGGGAATGCAGCAGGTCTGTACATCAGCAGCAACAGTCTGGGCGATGCCAGTACGGTCAGCCTCGATAACAGCACCCTGACCAGCCAGGCCGCCAGCGGCATCCAGGCTGTGGGTGCGCAGGGAGAGCTGGCGCTGAGTAAGGGCACCACCGTAACTGGCGGCAACGGCGTGCTGCTGCAATCCAGCGCGGGCAGCATCCTGGCCGTTACCGCCGACAGTCAGGTGACGCTGAACGGCGATGTCAATGTCGCTGCCGGTGACCAGGTCACGCTGGCGATGAGCAATGATTCCACGCTAACCGGCGCGGTGCAGAACCTGCAGACCCTGACGCTGGATAACAGCGTGTGGAATCTCACCGGGGATTCGCTCGTCGGCGCATTGGCCAATAGCGGTACGGTAAACTTCGTCAGCGATGACGCGGGCTACCATACCCTTAACCTCAGCGCGCTGAGCGGCAGCGGTCAGTTTGTGATGAACACCGATATTGCCGGCTTGCAGGGCGACCTGATCAACATTTCCGGCGACGCCAGCGGCGCGCACCGCATCAGCGTGCGCGACAGCGGGCGCGAGCCGGCCGACAGCAGCGGCGTACTGCCGCTGGTGCATACCGCGGGCGGCAGCGCGCTCTTCACCCTGAATAACGGGGTGGTGGATGCCGGGGTGTATCAATATGAAATGCAGCATCGCGGCGACGACTGGGTATTGGCAGCGAAACCCACCGAAACTGGCCCGGGTACGGACTCACCGGATATCGACCTGCCGCCACCACCGGTGGATGACCCCGATAGCGGACTGCCGGTTAAACCGGTAGTGCCCGTTAAACCGGTGGTGCCTGTTGAACCGGTGGTGCCCGTCGCACCGGTTGTGCCGCTCAACCCGGCGCTGACGCCGGCGGCCCGCAGCGTGCTGGCCCTGACCAATGTGCTACCCGTGGCGGCGGATGCTGAACTGAGTACTCAGCGTACCCGCGCCGGGGAGATCCGCAGCGGTCAGCAGCAGGGCGGTGCCTGGCTGCGCGCCCTGGGCGGTGAATATCGCCAGGACGGCAGCCGGGGGACGGATGCGCAGCTGCAGCAGAGCGGCATGATGATCGGCGTGGACAGTGCGCGCGAAGTGGGGGAGAGCACCTCACTGGTTGGCCTGTTTACCGGCGTCAGCCATAACAACGTGAAGTACAGCGTGGGCGGTAGCGGCAAGATCGACAGCTACTTTATCGGTGCCTATAACACCTGGCTGCTGAATGATGGCTGGTTTGTCGATGCGGTGGCAAAAGCCAACAACTTCAGCGTCAGCAACCGCGTGACGATGAGCGGCGGCGAGCAGAGCAAAGGCGGGTTCAGCACGCCGGGCTTCACGCTGTCGCTGGAAGCGGGCCGCCATATCGCACTGAACGACGGCTGGTTTATCGAACCGTCGGCGCTGGTGGCAGGTAGCTGGATCAAAGGGCAGAACTGGCAGATGGATAACGGTATGCAGGTGAAAAATGGCCAGATGTCATCACAGCAGGGCGAGCTGAAAGCCGTGGCAGGGCGCTCCGTCACGCTGGCGAATGGCGTGCAGCTGCAGCCGTGGCTCCAGCTGGCGGCCATCAACGAATTTGCCTCGGGCGATGATATTGATCTTAACGGCCACGCTTTCCGCAATGACAGAAGCGGTCTGCGCGGCGAAGCCGGAGTTGGCATGGCGGCGCAGGTTAACCGCGATCTGCAGATTTACAGCGAAGCCACCCGGGCTAAAGGCAAAAACAGCGAACAACCGTGGGGGGCCAGCCTCGGCGTGCGCTGGAGCTGGTAAGCCATCCCCTGTCGCGCCCTACAAAATGCAGGACATGGACTACAGGTATGGCCTGCAAATCCGATGGAGGGTAAAGACGCTGCGGCAGATAATGGCCGCAGCTAAATTTCCTGCTTATTTGCTTAACCCTTAACTTCTGGACTCTGTAATGAAAACTTCAATCACCGCTATTACCCTGCTGGCATTGAGCCACGGTGCTGTGGCCGCAGACAGCGTTGATGTGCGCGTGGTCGGCACTATCGTTCCCGCCGCCTGTACCCCCTCTTTCCCGTCTGGTGCAGTGGTGGACTATGGCACGATTAAGGCCAGTAGCCTGAATCAGACCAGCTACACCGTATTGAACGAAAAAGCGGTTGAGTTTGCGATTACCTGCGAAGCGCCAACCAAAATTTCAATGCGTGCGATTAACGGCCGCCCAAATACCACGGCAGATTCGAATGATACGTCGTACGGCTTTGCGCCAATGCCGATGGGGATCACGCTGCTGGGTAAAACCTTCCCATCGGGTACTGCCGGGCTGGGGCTGGACGGTGCGACGCGTATCGGTGGCTATGCCATGATGATCAACAACAGCAGCTTTACGGCAGACGGTGTTGCCGTCAACGCTATCCGCCGCCCGTTTGCAAACGCGCCAACCACCTGGGCCGCCTCTGACGGCACGCTGTTCTCGATTTCACCGAGCGATGTGACGCCGGTCAGCTGGGCCGCCGCCGGGCAGTTAACGCCGGTCGCTTTTACCACCTTAACGGGCCAGCTGCGCGTACAGGGCTTCCTGAATAAGGTTTCGGCGCTGGACGTGTCAAAACCGATTCATCTTGATGGTTTAACCACGCTGGAAGTTAACTATCTGTAAGTCTCTATTTTTATAAAAAAAGAGTGTCTGTAGGTGTAGTTTTTCCCGCTCCGGCGGGATTTTTTTTGCCTGTAGTCCTTTAGTTATGGCAAAAAATGGTCGATAGATCCTGAGAGCAACGGTATGATCCCCTCTCAGGAGAACCCCATGAAACTAACTCATCTGGCCTTACTGGCCACCACGCTACTCGTTGCACATGCCACCGTCGCTGCCGATAGCGTCACGCTGCGCGTGACCGGCACCATTGTGCCCGTCGCCTGTTCACCCATGGTCAGCGGGCAGCCCCAGCAGCCCGACCTGAAGATTGACTGCTTCAGGCCGCGCGCGGTGGATATCCGCTGGACGGAAAGCGGTGGCAACAGGCCGATCGCCACCCCGCATCTGTCTCTCTCGCCCAGGACCACCCTGAAGCGCAGCATCGCATCGGGCGGTGCAAGCGAGCTGGAAATTTACTATCTCTGATAACCCTGCGGGCTGACCGAACAAAAGGATCGGCCCCTTTTCCTGCACTCTCGCCTGACCTGTAGGCTGACGCCTACAAATCCCCATCCCCGGCCTTCAGAGCCCTGGCTGTACTCTCATTCAGAACATTCCGTAGTCCTGCCACAATGATTTCACTGAGCAGCGAGACAAAAAATGCCGGCAGGGTTAACACCAGCGGCAGAGATTGTTCCTCGACTGGCCGTCAGCGTGAACTCAAACTTAACTATTGGAATACCTGTCATGATGAAGAAAACTGTTGTTGCCCTGGCCCTGCTGGCCACTACCGCGTCTGCTTTTGCTGCCGACAGCGTTGATGTGCGCGTTATCGGTACTATCGTGCCTGCGGCCTGTACCCCGGCCCTGACCGGCGGCGGCGTGGTGGATTACGGCACCATTAAAGCCGACACCATCAGCGCGACCGACTACACCGTGCTGCCAGAGAAGCAGATCAGCTTTGCGATTACCTGTGATGCACCGGCCAAAGTAGCGCTGATCGCCAGCAATGGCCGCACAGGCTCACTGGCAGGCGTCCCTGAGACAGCTCACGGAGCGGGTCGTAGCCCGGTTAACCTGTTTGGTCTGTCAGCCGTTGGCGCTGCGGGTTTGGGTATGGAAGGTACATCGCAAGTTGGTGGCTACGGCGTGCGTATTGACAGCAGCACGGTGACTGCTGACGGAGTGGCGGTTGACAGTCTGCGCGCCGACCGCGACCCGGGCCATGCTGACTCACCATGGGTTAAAGATAGCTATTCAGGGATCGTTTATTCTCCAAACTATCAGCGCCTGACTACCTGGGCTGCAACCGGTACCACCACGCCAGTAGCCTTTACCGCACTGAGCGGCCAGCTGGGCGTGCAGGCTTATATCAACAAAGGTTCCGAGCTGGATCTCAGCAAGCCGGTGCATCTCGATGGCCTGACCACCATCACCCTGTACTACATGTAATTGCCGCCTGTGACTGAACAGCCGCTCCTTCGGGAGCGGTTTTTTTTCGTCCGCCCGACACCTGTAGTCTCCCACCTACAAATGTACATCCCTGGCCTTCAGCGCTCTGGCTGCACTCTCATTCAGAACATTCCGTAGTCCTGTCACAATGATTTCACTGAGCAGCGAGACAGAAAAGGCCGGCAGGGTTAACACCAGCGGCAACGATTGTTCCTCGTCTGACCGTCAGCGTGAACTTAACCTTAACCTATTGGAATACCTGTCATGATGAAGAAAACTGTTGTTGCCCTGGCCCTGCTGGCTACCACCTCTACGGCGTTTGCTGCCGACAGCGTTGATGTGCGCGTTATTGGTACTATCGTGCCTGCGGCCTGTACTCCGGCCCTGACCGGCGGCGGCGTGGTCGATTACGGCACGATTAAAGCGGATACCATCAGCGCGACCAACTACACCGTGCTGCCAGAGAAGCAGGTTGGCTTCTCCATTACCTGTGATGCACCGGCAAAAGTGGTGCTGATTGCCAGCAATGGCCGCGTGGGTTCTCTCGCCGGGGCGACTGAGACCAGTTATGGTGCGGGTGAAGCACCGATGAGCCTGTTCGGACTGTTTAACGTAGGCGCTGCTGGCCTGGGTATGGATGGCAGCAGCAAAATTGGCGGCTACGGCGTACGTATTGATAACACTACCGTGACCGCTGATGGCGTGGCGGTTGACAGCCTGCGTGCGGATAACAATGCCGGTACTACCAGTGCATGGGTCAAAGATGCTTACGCAGGTCTGGCTTACTCCCCTTACTTCCAGCGTATGACTACCTGGGCTGCAACCGGCACCACCACGCCAGTAGCCTTTACCGCACTGTCCGGCCAGCTGGGCGTGCAGGCATATATCAACAAAGGTTCCGAGCTGGATCTCAGCAAGCCGGTTCACCTTGATGGCCTGACCACCATCACCCTGTACTACATGTAATTCCCCGGTATTACAGAATCAGCCGCTCCTTCGGGAGCGGTTTTTTTTGTCTTGAACCTTGCTGTAGTCCGCACCCTACAGATCTTCATCCCTGGCCTTCAGCAGACCGCCCCCCCTCTCATTCAGAATATTCCGTAGTCCTGTCAGACTTATTTCATCGGACAGCGCAAGGCATTTGGCCTGCTCTGGCTCAAAACCTGAACAACAGATTCAGGCTTAACCCATTAATTTAATTGCACTTACACGTCGAGTCGAAATAATGAAACTGTTACGTTCACTGCCTAAGCACACGCTGTTCCGCTTTTCGCTTATCAGCCTGCTGGTGCTGGGAAATCTCGGTGCACTGCCACCTTTGATGGCGGCCGAAGAGACCGAGTTTGACCTTGAAGCGTTGAAGTCCCGCGGGATTGACCCGCGCATTGCGGAAACCTTTAAAAAGGCACCGCGCTTTAATACTGGCGAAACCACGGTCGCGCTGACGGTCAACGGCAAGGGGCGTGGCAAGGTGAAAGTGCAGTTCGACCAGCAGGGGCAGCTGTGTGCGGATGCGGCCTTTATGCGCGCCGCCGGGCTGAATACACCGGGCAAGGCCGCCGACTGCTATGACCTGAAGGCGCTGTGGCCGCAGACCGAACTGCAGCTGAGCCCGGAAGATGAGAGCATCACGCTGGTGGTCCCGGCCGAAGCCATCAATATGGACGCCAGTCAGAACACCGAGTGGAGCCACGGCGGCGTTGCCGGGCTGCTGAACTACGACGCGCAGTATCTGACCTCATCCGGCAGCGGTAGCAGCCTGAACTTCTACCAGGTCAACAGCGAAGCGGGCTTTAACGCCGGTGACTGGATCTTCCGCAGCCGCCAGTCGCTGACGCACTTCAACAATAGCGACAGCCTGCAACATCAGAATGCCTACGCACAGCGCACCTTTAAGGAGTCTAAGCGCGTATTGCAGGTCGGGCAGATTGGCCTTGGCAACTCGCTGTTCGGCGCAGGTCAGGTGCTGGGCTTCCAGATGTTTCCGGAGCAGGCATTGCAGGGCGGCGGGCGCGGTATTGGCCTGGTGGAAGGTATTGCCGACAGCCAGTCGGTGGTGGAAGTTCGTCAGTCCGGCGTGCTGGTGCACAGCACCACCGTGCCTTCCGGCCCCTTTTCCCTACAGGGCTTTCAGCTGCTGAATACCCGTAGCGACCTGGAAGTCACGGTCACCGGCACCGGCGGTGAGAAACGCCAGTTTACCGTTCCGGCGGCGGCCTTCCTGCTGAACGGCAACCGTATCGCGCCGGGGTTCACTTTTGGTGCCGGGCAGCTGGACCAGCAGGGCAGCGCGCAGTCGCCGCTGCTGGCCACGGCAGCAAAGGGCTGGCAGCTGACGCCGGGCTGGATGCTTAACAGCGGCATCCTGGCGTCGTCACCGTATCAGGCTGGCGCAATCGGCACCGATATTCAGCCGTTTAATGACACCCTGCTGAATGTGCAGGCGACGGCAGCGCGTGACAGCGAGCACGGTAATCAGGGGGTGTCGCTCTCCTCCAGCCTGAGCCATAACCTGACCGAGCGCCTCAGCACCAGCTTTAACGTCTCGAAACAGAGCAGCGGCTACCGCGAACTGAGCGATGCCGTCTCGCGCGAGCCGCAGGATATCAATCGCAGCAGCAGCCAGTATGGCCTCGGCCTGGGATGGTCCGGGCAGAACGTCGGCAGTTTTAACTTCTCATACTCGCAGGCGCAGACTTTCGGCAGCGGTAATATCAGCTACGTGCGCGGTGGCTGGAGCAAAGCCTTTGGCCGCACCTATGTGGGTGCCAGCCTGGAGCGCAGCAGCGGGGGATATTACGGCTCGGAAGACCGTTTCTACCTCACCCTGAGCGTGCCGCTGGGCGATCGCAGCATCAGCAGCTGGGTTAACGGCAGTAAGAACGGTAACCGCGCCGGGGTGCGCTACAGCGAGCGTCTGAGTCAGGATCGCAATTACAGTCTCTCTACCGAGCATGACAACGGCAGCAAGCGGACTTCGACCACCGGCAACTTCGACATGGTGACGCCGGTCAGCCAGCTGAGCGCCGGCGTCAGCCGCGACAGCGACGGCTATACCAGCTGGTCAGGGCGCGCCAGCGGTGCGGCGGTGGTGCACAACCACGGCGTAACGCTGTCGCCGTATAAGGTCGGCGATACATTCGGCATTGCCAAAATCGGCGAAGAGAAGGGCGTGCGGGTTGAAACCCCGGCCGGACCCACCTGGACCGACGGGCGCGGCTACGCGGTGATCCCGCGCATCACCAGCTACAGCAAATCCTCGGTGCAGGTGGATACCCGCAGCCTGGGTAAGAACGTCGATATCAATAACGCCCTTTACGAGACCGAAGCGGCGCGCGGCTCCGTCAGCTACATCGACTTTGGCGTGGTGCGTAGCCGCCGCGTACTGATCGACGTGAAGGACGCGGCAGGGAAACCTCTGCAGCAGGGCGCCAGCGTGTTCGCCGCAGATAACAGCTTTGTCTCCGTGGTGACGGATAAAAGCGCGGTGTTTATTAACGACGCCGCCGACGGCCAGCAGTTCAGCATCGAACGCCAGGGGCAGAGCGACTGCCGCTTTACCCTCAAACTGGCGGAAAAGCCTGCTAACCCGGGCCTGTATGAAGAGGCCAGCGCGGTGTGTCGTTAATTGGCTGTAGGCCAATGCTGACAAAATCAGAGGTGAGGCCTGCACTTCCGGGTAGGGGGGCTGATATCCCTGCACACCCTACTGGATAATAATCTGCTCAGGTAGCGTCAGCCACAGTGCGGCTAGCGCCAGAAGATTCACCGCCTCATACTAGGAGAGCGGTGGTAAATAATGTTCTAAGGAATTGTTAAAAATGAAAAAAACCGTTATTGCTCTGCTGCTGGCCGCTTCTGCCACTTCTGCTTTTGCCGCTGACAGCGTAGACGTCAGGGTTATTGGCACGATTGTCCCTGCGGCCTGTGTTCCAACGCTGCCAGGCGGCGCCGTGGTGGATTACGGCACCATCAAAGCCGACTCCATCAGCAAAACGGCTTATACCGTGCTGCCGGAAAAGATGATCGACTTCACCATCCAGTGTGATGCACCGGCGAAGGTGGCAGTCCATGCAATTAACGGGCGTAAAGGCTCTCTGGCTGGTGTGACGGAGAATGTAGAGGGCGGAGCTGTCGCCCCTGTTGCGTTGTTCGGCAGTGCCAGCACCGTAGCCGTGGGCCTGGGCATGCAGGGTGCAAGCAAAGTGGGCGGCTATGGTATTCGCATTGTTGGCGCCACCGCGACCGCCGATGGCGTGCCGGTCAGCACGCTGGTGAAACCTGTGACTGCCACCAGCTGGGCAATCTCCGCTGCTGGCGGCATGCTGTATGACGCAACCTGGAGCCGTGTAGTGAGCTGGGGAGCGGTGGGTAGCAAAGTCCCGGTAGCCTTCACCGTGTTCTCCGGCCAGCTGTCAGTACAGGCTTATATCAATAAAGGCTCCGCGCTGGATCTGACTCAGCCGGTACACCTTGACGGCTTGAGCACGCTGGAAATGTATTACCTGTAATCCTGAAGCCCTGCCTCACTATAGCGCCCAAATTCGGGCGCTTTTTGCATTTCAGTCCCCGTCATATCACGCGTAGTCCTCAGCCTACAAATTCCCATCCCAGGCCTTCAGCTGTAAGCCGCCGCTCTCATATTGCTCACTCCCTCAACCTGTCAAACTCTCTTCATCGGCACAGGGATGGGTCGAAAGGGAATAGTTCAACACCTGACAGCAAGGACGCTGTCACCTCCAAAGCGGAGGATAAGCCGGGCAGAAAGACCCAGGCACCCGAAACCTTAATTGATTTATAAACACGTCGAGAACCCAACATGAAACTGAACAAAATGACCTCTTTACTGGCCGCAGGCGCACTCTCTCTGTCCCTGTTTTCTTCCCTGGCGCTGGCGACCGGCATGATCCCGGAAACCTCGGTGGTTATCGTGGAAGAGTCCGATGGCGAAGGTGCCATCAACGTAAAAAACAGCGATGGCTTCCCGGTGCTGCTGATGACCTCGCTGGAAAATATCAAAGAAGATAACGAATCCCTGCTGACGATTACGCCGCCCGCCGCCCGTGTCGAAGCCGGGAAATCGCAGCGCGTGCGTTTTATTCTGACCAGCAAAACGCCGCTGAAGACCGAACGCCTGAAGCGGGTGATTTTCGAAGGCGTACCGCCGAAAGAGAAAGGCAAAAACGAAGTGCGCATGACCGTGCGTCAGAACCTGCCGGTGCTGATCCGTCCTGCGGGCCTCGCACGCGATGAAGCGCCGTGGAAGCAGCTGAAGTGGTCAACGCAGGGCGGTAAGCTGGTGGTCACTAACCCATCGCCTTACGTGGTGCGCATGGGCTCCAGCGTGCAGACCCTGCCGGACAACAGTCAGTGGAACATGACCAACAGCTATGTGCTGCCGGGGCAGACCATTACCCTGAGCAATGATAAGAATAAGTCCGTTAGCGGCAGCAAGCAGGTGCGTATTTCTCCGGCCACCACCTGGGGCTTTACGGTACAGAGCTACGACGCAGCCCTGAACTAATCCTCTCCTGACGCTGCCGCCTGCAAACGCTGGCGGCAGCAGGATACCGCGATGAAAAAATTTACCCTGCTACTGCTTCTTCTCAATGCTGCGGTTTATGCGGCGCCCCCAACGATGCCCGGCAACCCGTCTGAAATGCCGCTGTCGATCCCCACTGACAGCCGCTGCACCCTGAGTGCCGGGGGGGGCCAGGCTGATTTTGGCTCCCTGTCGCGCTGGCAGCTGCAGCCCGCCGCAGAGGGAGGCGATCGCTTATCGCTCGGTAAGCGGATGGTGAACGTTAGCGTCACCTGTCCCTTCTCCCAGACGATGAAGCTGATGATTAACGGTGACAGCGCCCTGAACGGTGGTTTTCGCTACGGTCAGAACGGCGAGCTGCGGGTAGTGGTGAAAGAGGCACGGCTCGACGGTCAGCCGGTACAGATTAAAATGCAGCCCGCAGGGCGCGCCGAACAGCCGGGTAGCCTGGCACTGAAAGCCAACGGGCTGCTGGCGTTTGTCAGCCCGGGTGGGGCAGCGATAAAGGGCAAAAGCCTGATGCTGCAGCTGGAAGCTGAACCGCTGCTGCGCGAAGCGGATGCCCGCGTGGCATCACGACAGAATCTCGAAAGTGGTTTTTCAATAAACCTGTCCGATTGAAGTACTTAAACCGGTTTGTCGCGCGCGATAACCGGCTTTTCCCCCCGCGACGTGCGGGGTTTTTTTTCACTATCCTTCACGCCCTTCCATCGCCTGCGCCGTCAGCCACAGGCGCGTATCAAACTCCAGCTGGTGATATTGCGGTTCCATATGGCAGCAGAGCTGATAAAACGCTTTGTTGTGATCCTTCTCTTTGATGTGCGCCAGCTCGTGTACCACAATCATACGCAGGAATGCTTCCGGCGCCTGTTTGAAAATGGTCGCCACGCGGATCTCGGCTTTGGCCTTCAGCTTACCGCCCTGCACGCGTGAGATGGCGGTATGCAGCCCCAGCGCGTGCTTCATCACTTTGATCTTACTGTCGTACAGCACTTTATTCAGCGGCGGGGCATTGCGCAGCGCCTGATTCTTGAGATCCAGCGCGTAGTCATACAGCGCTTTATCGCTGGTGATGCCGTGCGTGGACGGATAACGCTGGTTGATCACCTCGCCTAAACGCTGCTGTTCGATCAGCGTGCGCACCTGTGACAGCAGGGATTCAGGGTAACCTTGCAGGTAAATCAGTGACGACATGCGAACTCCATTAAAGAAAAACGTTTACTGCGCGCCCGTTTTAGGGGATAAAACGCGGAAATTTTACCACTAAGGTGATCCCATGAGCCAACTTGAACTGAGCAACCGCACGCTGACGCTGCATCGATTTCCACAAATGCGCGAAGAGAGCCCGTTGCAGGCCTGGGATGCGGCCGACGAATATCTGCTGCGCCATCTTGATGATGCCCCGGTCAACGGCCCGACGCTGATCTTTAACGATACCTTCGGCGCGCTGGGCTGTGCGCTGGCGGGCGAGGGCGTGTACAGCATCAGTGATTCCTGGCTGAACCAGCAGGCGACGCGGCAGAACCTGGCGCTCAACGGGCTGGATGAGGGCGGCGTGCAGCTGCTGGACAGCCTGGCGCCACTGCCGGCCGCCCCGGCTCGCGTACTGCTGAAAGTGCCAAAAACCCTCGCATTACTGGAACAGCAGCTGCGTGCGCTGCGCGCGGTCGTGACCCCGCAGACCCAGATTATCGCCGCCGGTAAAGCGAAAGATATCCACACCTCGACCCTGCAGCTGTTTGAAAAAGTGCTCGGCCCGACTACCACCTCGCTGGCGTGGAAAAAAGCGCGTCTGATTTACGGCACCTTCACAAAACCAGCACTGGCAGAGAGTGACGTGATTGCGCGCTGGCAGCTGGACGGCACCGACTATCAGATCGGCAACCACGCCAACGTCTTCTCGCGCGGCGGGCTGGACGTGGGCGCGCGCTTCTTCCTGCAGCATCTGCCGTCCGATCTGGAAGGGGAGATTGTTGACCTCGGCTGCGGCAATGGGGTGATAGGCCTGATGGCGCTGCAGCAGAATCCGCTGGCGCAGCTGCACTTCGTCGATGAGTCTTACATGGCGGTGGCCTCCAGCCGTATGAACATTGAAGCCAACCGCCCGCAGGATCTGGCGCGCAGCGAGTTCCGCGTCAATAACTCGCTGGCCGGCTTCCCGTCCGATCGCCTGCATGCGGTGCTGTGCAACCCGCCGTTCCACCAGCAGAGCGCGGTCACCGACCATATCGCCTGGCAGATGCTGCGCGATGCGCGCCGCTGCCTGCAGGACGGCGGCGAGCTGCGCATCGTCGGCAACCGCCACCTCGATAACTACCACAAAATGAAAAAGCTGTTTGGTAACTGCACCACCGTCGCCAGCAACCAGAAATTTGTGGTGCTGCGCTCGGTGAAGATGCCGTAACTAGAGGAGTGCGGGTCGACCGAAAAAAAGGTCGACCCCTACGAAAATTTCGCACCAACCGTAGTGGCGAGGCATGCCTCGCCCGCTGTTATCACCGCTTCGCAATCCACGAGAAGCGCTGCTCATATCCGTGCTGGCAATGGCTGTTGCGGCGGTAGCTGGCTTTCTCCTCCGCCATGCAGTAGGTACAAATCCCCGCCTGATCAATCTGCGCCTGCGGCACGCCCGCCCGTCGCGCAATCCTGTGCGCCAGCAGCGGCAAATCAAACCACACTCCCCCCGTCGTGCCCTGCGCCTGCGCGCGCTGCGCCAGCGGATTGTTGACCGCCTGCGCCGACCACGGCAGCATTTCGGCCAGCTGCTGCGGGTCATCCTGCTGCGCATGGTCAATCACATCCTGCCCCAGCTCATAGCAGCACGGCCCAATCGCCGGGCCGATGGCGATATACAGGCTATCCGGCGTCGCCCCGCGTGTGCATAAGGCCTGGATCGCATTAATCAGCACGCCGCTCAGCACCCCTTTTAACCCACCGTGTACCGCCGCCACCTGCTGCTGGCGCGTATCGGCCAGCAAGATCGGCAGGCAGTCGGCGGTATATACCGCCAGCGGATTTGACCCGCTGCCAATTAACCCGTCCGCATCCTGGCTTTTGACCGGCAGGGCCTCAACATCGCGGATCACGCGCGCGCTGTGGCGCTGCTGGTTGTAGATCGTCCCTTGCGGCGGGCGCTCCCCGGCGGGCAGAAACGCGTGGTCGAGCCAGTCAATACGGGAAAGCAGCGGTGAGCGATAAGGGGAGGGCATGGTGAATTCCTCAAAGCGGGAAAGAGCTCGATGCTACCAGAAAAGCGGGCGGAAACCATGGCGACAAAATGACAGCAAACTGTTGTAGGGGCGGACCCTCTTTTTCGGTCCGCCCGCAAGATGCTAAGGTGCTCTAATTTTGTTGTAATGTTTTACAACACCCTGCAGTGTTGGTATTATTTACAACACCTGAAAGTGGAAAGGATATCCCAATGGTCGCAAAGCAGTTAATCAGAATCCGTCAATTTATTGATGATAACGCGCTTGTTGAAATTGTTGTCTGGGAAGTCGCTCCTCCCGTTAGGGCGAGCCAGCATGGTTATAAGTACCGCCTCGCTTATGTTGTCGATGGACAATGCGTACTGCGCTATGACAACGAAGCTGGCAAGGGCGATCACAAACATATCGGCAGTGATGAGGTCGGCATCTCTTTTGAAAGCCTTGAGGGGTTGCTCTCGGCTTTTTGGGATGACGTAAACAACTTCAAGGGGTAATGCCATGAGAACATTAACGATTAATATTTCCACCATTGAAGAGACTCAGCGCCGTACGCTGGCAGCAATCAAAGGCGACGTGAAAGCGCGTGGCGATTTCCTCTCTTTCACCAGCTGGGACTTGTTGCACAAAGTGCTTACGCCAAAATGCATGAACATCCTCAATGCCATGACAGGCGAGGGCAACTTGTCGGTCAGAGAGGTCGCACGACGCGTCGGCAGAGATATTAAGGGCGTGCATACCGACGTGAAGAAGCTGCTTAGCCACGGTGTCATTGAACATGGCCCCGATGGAATTCAGTTCCCGTTTGATGAGATACGTTTCGATTTTTCTCTGGGGCACGCAGCGGCGTAGCGGCGGACCCTCTTTTTCGGTACGCCCGTCTCACCATTAAGAACGTCATCTCCTATTTCGTTCAGGAGGTGAACTCTCACTGCTTGCTACATCGTTGCCCATTGCGAAGCATCGAGGCTGGAATCTTGATAGGAAATAATTAAATCTGACAGTCCGCAATGAGCGAGATATAGTCATTCGCAATTTATCGATAAAAGATGCAGGCTTGTAAAACGGTCGCGCATTGATCGTGTAGAAATAAAGCAGTTTTTCTATATAGTTGGATGATGAACATTCAAAACTCAGCAGGTAATTGCATGATCTTAAGTGTTAATCACGTTGGTTTTTCAGTTAAAAACATTGAAGACTCATTATTATTTTGGACTCGGATTCTTGGAGGTAAATTATTACGTGAAGGAAAAATGTCTGGACCTATAATCGATGAGGTAACAGGTGCAAGGGGAGCTGATGTACGAATGGCTTTGCTTGAACTGGCTGATATTCAAATTGAATTACTACAATACAATAACATTGAGCAGCCAGAAGAACCTTCAGCGCCCTATATCCCAGGCTACGCTCACCTTGCTTTTATAGTTGAGGATCTTGATACGCTCTTGGGCAAAGTATCGGACTACGGCTGGAAGACGCCGGGTAAACCTCAGACAGTGTTGTCAGGCCCCATGCAGGGAACCAGAGTAATATATTTACAAAGCCCTGATGGTCAGACGCTTGAATTGATGGAACGCAGTCAATGAGGCCCACATATTATGACCTGTTATCCTCTAATTAAAACAGTGATGTTTGCAAAGTCCGCTCCAGGGCACTGAGCAGACCATCAGAACAGATTTCGTCTTATTGGGTCTGGTCACTGGTGAAAATATACTATGTTTATCCCCCCACTTCCGCCACTGCCACGGGGTGACCGGAAAAAGGTCACCCGCTATAAACTGCCGCCAACCTCATTCACAGCGGGCGCCCGATTTGAGGGGCAGGGATGCAGCCTTTGCCGGTCCGGCGTGCTCAATGTTGCCCCGCAGCAGACACAAATATTCCCGGCAACGAGGAACAAATTAAATCCCCAGCCCCAGCCTGGTGCCCTGGGCAATTGCCCGCCTGGCATCCAGCTCCTCGGCGACATCGGCGCCGCCGATAATATGCGGTTGCTTCCCCTGCGCCATCAGCGCATCGGCTAAACGGCGGTTGGGCTCCTGACCGGCGCAGATCACCACGTTATCGACTGCCAGCCGCTGCGGTTCGCCGTCGCGCAGAATATGCAGCCCGTCATTATCAATACGCAGATACTGCACGCCGCCCCACATCTGCACACCGTGCATTTGCAGGCTGGCGCGGTGGATCCAGCCGGTGGTTTTTGCCAGCCCGGCGCCCGGCTTGCCGGGTTTACGCTGCAGCAGCCAGATCTGCCTTTGGCTATGCGGCAGTACCGGGCGCGTCAGGCCGCCGGGCTGCTGCAGGCTGCGGTCAATGCCCCACTGCTGGCAAAATGCGGCGATATCCAGCGCGGTCTGCTCGCCGCTGGCGGCCAGGTACTCCGCCGTATCAAAGCCGATGCCGCCCGCGCCAATAATCGCCACGCGCGGCCCGACCGGTCTTTTATCGCGGATCACGTCGAGATAGCTCAATACCGAAGGGTGATCGATGCCGGGGATCTGCGGGGTGCGCGGCACGATCCCGCTCGCCAGCACCACCTCATCAAACCCGGCCAGATCGTCAGCGCTGGCAGGGTGATCCAGCCGCTGGACAACATGATGCAGCGCCAGCTGGCGGCGATAGTAGCGCAGCGTCTCGCTGAACTCCTCTTTACCGGGGATCTGACGCGCAATATTGAACTGGCCGCCAACCTGCGGGCTGGCATCAAACAGCGTCACCCGGTGGCCGCGCTGCGCGGCGTTAACTGCAAACGCCAGCCCGGCAGGCCCGGCACCGACCACGGCAATGCGTTTGATCTGCTGCGCGGGCGTCATCACCAGCTCGGTCTCGTGGCAGGCGCGTGGATTCACCAGGCAGGAGGTCAGCTTGCCGACGAAAATCTGATCGAGGCAGGCCTGGTTACAGCCAATGCAGGTGTTGATCTCATCGCTTCGCCCCTGCTGCGCTTTCAGCACAAACTCCGCGTCGGCAAGAAACGGCCGCGCCATCGACACCATATCAGCGCAGCCCTCGTCCAGCAGCGCCTGCGCCACGTCCGGGTGATTAATGCGGTTGGTGGTAATCAGCGGGATGCGCAGATGCTGCTTCAGCGTCTGCGTTACCCAGCCAAACGCCGCGCGCGGCACCGAAGTGGCGATGGTCGGAATGCGCGCCTCGTGCCAGCCAATGCCGGTGTTGATCAGCGTCGCACCGGCCTGTTCCACCGCTTTGGCCAGGCGGATGGTCTGCTCGAGGGTGCTGCCCTGTTCCACCAGGTCGAGCATCGACAGGCGGAAGATAATAATAAACGCCTCACCGACGGCGGCGCGCACCGCCCGCAGGATCGCCAGCGCCAGCCGCTGACGGCGGGCTTCATCGCCGCCCCATTGGTCGTCGCGCTGGTTGGTACGCGCCACCAGGAACTGGTTAATCAGATAGCCTTCGGAGGCCATAATTTCCACGCCGTCATAGCCCGCCTGCTGCGCCAGCCGCGCACAGCGGGCGTAATCGGCGATCAGCTGGACAATGTCATCATGGCTTAACGCGCGCGGTGTAAACGGGTTAATCGGCGCCTGCAGTGCGGAAGGGGCGACCAGCGCGGGCTGATAGCTGTAGCGCCCGGCGTGCAGGATCTGCATGGCGATTTTGCCACCCGCCTGATGCACCGCGTCGGTAACTTCGCGGTGATGCGGCAGCTGCGACGCGTCATTGAGCACCGAAGCGCCTCTGCTCACCACCCCCTCCGGCGAGGGGGCGATGCCGCCGGTAACAATCAGTGCCACCCCGGCACGGGCGCGCTCGGCATAAAAAGCGGCCAGCCGCGCCGCGCCATCCGGGTGCTCTTCCAGCCCGGTATGCATCGAACCCATCAGAAAACGGTTTTTAAGCTGGGTGAATCCCAGGTCGAGGGGGGCAAACAGTGAGACGCTCATCGTCAGCGATTCCTGAAGTGGTCGGATGAGTTCTACTGTAGCGGTGATATGAGCGTGACGAAAGTGCAGTTATTGGCTTTGTGATGCGCGCCACTGATTCCCGCTACCCTGAAAGAGCTACCTGCTTCACGTTATGCGTAACATGGGTTTAGTAACATGAATTTTGGTGATCTGATTCACAGTTTTACAAGTTAAACATCTGTCTGATAGGCAGCTGAACTGATACGCATTTAGAGGTACGTCATGAGCACCATCACGCAATCCTGCATGATTAACGGTAAACAACAGGTTGAAGTCATCAGCCAGCAGGTCAACTACCAGGGCGAAGGCACGCTGGTGCGCATCACGCGCGGCGGCATCTGCGGTTCCGATCTGCACTACTACCAGCACGGTAAAGTCGGCAGTTTTGCGGTGAAGATGCCGATGATCCTCGGCCACGAAGTGATCGGCCAGGTGGTGAAAAGCGATAACCCGGCGCTAACAGAGGGGCAGAAAGTGGCGGTTAACCCGTCGAAGCCTTGCGGCTCCTGCAAGTATTGCCTGGCGGATGAAGATAACCAGTGCACCACCATGCGCTTCTTCGGCAGCGCGATGTATACCCCGCACGTGGACGGCGGCTTTACCCAGTACAAAGTGGTCGACAGCGCGCAGTGCATCCCCTACGACAACGCCGCCGACGACACCATTATGGTGTTCGCAGAACCGCTGGCGGTGTGCATTCACGCGGCCAACCAGGGCGGCGCGCTGAAAGGCAAAAAAGTGTTTATCTCCGGCGTGGGTCCGATTGGCTGCCTGATTGCCGCCGCGGCGAAAGCCAAAGGCGCGGCGGAAGTGGTCTGTGCCGACGTCAGCGAGCGCTCGCTGGAGATGGCAACCGCCATGGGCGCGACCCGCACTATTCATGCCGCAGACGGCGATTTTGCGCCCTACCTGGCGGATAAGGGCTATTTTGATGTGTCGTTTGAGGCCTCCGGCCATCCCTCCTCGCTGACCCGCTGCCTGGAAGTCACCCGCGCCAAAGGCACGCTGGTGCAGGTTGGTATGGGCGGCGACGTACCGGGCTTCCCGATCATGATGCTGATCGCCAAAGAGATTAATCTGGTCGGCTCTTTCCGCTTCACCACCGAGTTCAATACGGCGGTTGAGTGGCTCGGCAACGGCACGGTTAACCCGCTGCCGCTGTTTAGCGGTGCCTATGACTACCAGAATATCGATGCGGCGCTGCAGTTTGCCGGTGACAAGAGCAAAGCCGCCAAAGTGCAGCTAACTTTCTAAGGGATGACCATGACCACACTTTTCTCGCTGGAAAACAAACGCGTGCTGATCACCGGTTCCGCTCGCGGCATCGGCTTTCTGATGGCGAAGGGCCTGTGCGAAGCCGGGGCAGAGGTGATTATCAACGCCACCACCCAGCAGGGCGCAGAGAGAGCCGCCGCCGAGCTGCAACAGCAGGGCTTTAAGGCCCACGCGGTGGCCTTTAACGTCACCCAGTCCGCCGAAGTGAACGCGGCGGTAGCGAAGATTGAGAGCGAAATAGGCCCGATTGATGTGCTGGTGAATAACGCCGGGATCCAGCGCCGCCGCCCATTCCTCGAATTCCCGGAGCAGGACTGGAACGAGGTGATTGCGGTCAACCAGAACGGCGGTGTTCCTGGTCTCGCAGGCGGTGGCCCGCCAGATGGTCACGCGCCAGAAAGGTAAAATTATCAACATCGGCTCAATGCAGAGCGAGCTGGGGCGCGACACCATTACGCCGTATGCCGCGTCGAAAGGGGCGGTCACCATGCTGACGCGCGGCATGTGCGTGGAGCTGGCGCGCCACAATATTCAGGTCAACGGCATTGCCCCGGGCTATTTCAAAACCGAAATGACCCAGGCACTGGCGGATGATGAAGCCTTCACCTCCTGGCTGTGCAAGCGCACCCCGGCGGCGCGCTGGGGTAACCCGGAGGAGTTGATCGGGGCGGCGGTGTTCCTGGCATCGAAAGCCTCTGATTTTGTGAACGGCCACTTACTTTTTGTCGATGGTGGCATGCGAGTGGCGGTGTAACAGCTACAACTTATTCACCTGTACCTACCTCTACCTCAAAGGAAGTGCTTTATGCCCATTACAATAATAGCTATTGGCGTAATCCTGCTGTTGGTGCTGATGATCGTCTTCAAGGTCAACGGCTTTATCGCCTTGATATTTGTCTCCGCCGTGGTGGGGATGGCGGAAGGGATGACGCCGCTGGCGGTTATCGCCTCAATCCAGAAGGGGGTTGGCGGCACGCTCGGCAGCCTGGCGCTGATCCTCGGATTCGGGGCGATGCTGGGGAAACTGGTGTCGGACACCGGGGCCGCGCAGCGCGTTGCCACCACGCTGATCGCCTCGTTTGGCAAGCAGCGCGTGCAGTGGGCGCTGATGGTCACCGGGCTGATCGTCGGCCTGGCGATGTTCTATGAAATCGGCTTCGTGCTGCTGCTGCCGCTGGTGTTTACCGTGGTTGCCGCATCGGGTATGCCGATGCTGTACGTTGGCCTGCCGATGGTTGCCGCGCTGTCGGTCACCCACTGCTTCCTGCCGCCGCACCCGGGCCCGACGGCGATCGCCACCATCTTTGGCGCCAATCTCGGCACCACGCTGCTGTACGGCATGATCATCACCATCCCGACGGTGATTATCGCCGGGCCAATCTTCTCTAAATTCCTCAAAGGCTTTGAAAAATCGCCGCCGGAAGGGCTGTATAACCCGAAAATCTTCGAAGACCATGAAATGCCTGGCTTCTGGACCAGCATTTTTGCCGCAGTGATCCCGGTGATCCTGATGGCGGTGGCGGCGGTGTTTGAGCTGACCACGCCGAAAGAGAACGTGCTGCGCCAGTTCTTCGAATTTGTCGGCAACCCGGCGGTGGCGCTGTTTATCTCGGTGGTGATTGCCGTCTTCACCCTCGGCCTGCGGAACGGACGCAAGATGGAAGAGGTGATGGAGATGTGCGGTTCGTCGATTGCCGCCATTGCCATGATCGTCTTTATTATCGCCGGTGGCGGTGCCTTTAAGCAGGTGCTGGTCGACAGCGGCGTGGGCGACTACATCGCCAATATGATGAAAGGCTCGTCGCTGTCTCCGCTGCTGATGTGCTGGACGGTCGCGGCGATGCTGCGTATCGCGCTGGGTTCAGCAACCGTGGCGGCGATTACTACCGCGGGTATCGTCACGCCAATTATCGCTATCACCCACGCCGACCCGGCGCTGATGGTGCTGGCGGTCGGCTCCGGTAGCGTTATCGCCTCCCACGTTAACGACCCGGGCTTCTGGCTGTTCAAAGGTTACTTCAACCTGAGCGTGGTCGAAACGCTGAAAACCTGGACGGTGATGGAAACCCTGATCTCCTTCCTCGGCCTGGCAGGGGTGTTGATCCTGAACGCGATTATTCATTAATCTTGTGCTGTACAGTAGGGGGCGACCGATTTTCTGGTCGCCCCTTTTCACATTTAATCACGGAACCCTGATGCGCGCGCACCGAATCTCCCTGCAGGACATCGCTTCGCTTGCTGGCGTAACCAAAATGACGGTCAGCCGCTATCTGCGCACCCCCGACCGCGTTTCGCCGCAGACCGGGGCGAAAATCGCGCAGATCATCGAAGAGATAAACTACATTCCCAACCGCGCGCCGGAGATGCTGCTCAGTTCGAAAAGCTACACCCTCGGCGTGCTGATCCCCTCGTTTAAAAATCAGATCTTCGCCGACCTGCTGAGCGGCATTGAAGCGGCGACCAAGGAGGGGCGCTACCAGACGCTGATCGCCAACTACAACTATGACAGGCAGACGGAAGAGGAGCAGATCATCAATCTGCTGTCGTACAACATCGACGGCATTCTGCTGAGCGAGAAGGATCACACCCTGCGTGCGGTGAAATATCTGCGTGCGGCGCAGATCCCGATTGTTGAAGTGATGGACACCCAGGGCGGCTGTCTGGATATGCAGGTTGGCTTTAATAACTTCAGCGCGGGCTACGATATGACGCGGGTGCTGCTCGACCAGGGGCGCAGCAATATTATCTACTTTGGCTCGCAGGATGACCGGCGCGATGAGTTTCGCTATCAGGGTTACTGCCAGGCGATGGAGCAGCACGGCGGGGTGGGGCTGCGCATCAATCCAAAGGCGATCTCCTCGCAGAAGCTGGGGGCGGCGATGCTCGCCAGCGCGCTGGAGCGGCATCCCGACCTTGATGCGGTGTTCTGCACCAATGACGATCTGGCGCTCGGTGCGCTGCTGCACTGCCAGCGTCACGGCATTGCGGTGCCGCAGCGCATTGCCATCGCCGGCTTTCACGGGCTGGAAATCAGCCGCGAAATGTACCCGACAATGGCGAGCGTCATCACCCCGCGTTATGCGATCGGTTACACCGCCGCGGAGCTGCTGCTAAAAAAAATCGGCGACAGTCATTTTGTCGCCGACTCGGTCGATCTCAGCTATCAGATCTTTATGGGTGAGACCATTTAAGGCTTATCGCCCTGCTGGAAAACCGGTGGCGAGGCCAGTTTGGCCTCCTCGCGCAGCGTGCTGACCTGCTTCGCGCTGACGTTTGCCGCCGCCGGGTTACCAAACTGCTGGCTGACAAAATTACTGACGTCGGCCACCTGCTGGTCGCTCAGCTCCGGGGCAAAGGCGGGCATAAAGATCTCGCCTTCGGCCATGTGGCGGCGCACGCCGTTCAGCACTACCGACACCAGGTTACGCGCATCGGCCGCGCCGGTGCTGGTGTGGTGGAACAGCGATGGATAGGCATGGAAGCCCTTGCCCGAACCCGCTCCGTCCGCGCCGTGGCAGCTGGCGCAGTTGCCGGCAAACACCACCGCACCCGGCTGCGCATCACGCGTGGCGGCATCCGCACCGCGCAGCGTAATCAGCGCATTCGACGGTTGCCCCCAGCTGTCCCGCGCCCGGGTCTGCTGCTTATCCCCCTGAGGCTTCACGCTCTTGAGATAGGTGGCAATATCCTCAAGATCGCTCTCCGGCAGGTACTGCAGGCTGTGCTCGATAGCTTCCGCCATCGGGCCGGAGGCGCTGGCTTTTCCGGCGACAAAGCCGGTTTTCAGGTAGGTCACCAGCTCCTGCTGACTCCAGTCACCAATCCCGGCCTGCTTATCCGGCGTGATGTTGTACGCCAGCCAGCCGCCCAGATCGCCGCCTGCCAGCGGTTTATCGTTATCCATGCCCATCGTCAGAGTGCGCGGCGTATGGCAGGTGCCACAGTGCGCCAGCGCCTCAACCAGATAGCGGCCGTTATTCCATTGTGCGCTCTGCTGCGCATCGTTCTGCAGCTCACCCCGATCAAAGTTGAACCACTTCCAGAAGCGCATCCCCCAGCGCTGATTGAACGGGAACGGCAGGTCGGTCTGCGGTGACGCCTGATGCACCGCAGGCATCGACATCAGGTAAGCTTTAATCGCCAGCACATCCTCGCGCTTCATTTTGGTGAAGGAGTCGTAAGGCATCGCCGGGTAGAGCTGCTCGCCATTTTTGCCAATGCCCTCCTGCACTGCCGCGACAAACTGGTCGTCGCTCCAGCTGCCGATGCCGTACTGCTTATCGGAAGAGATGTTACTGCCCCAGATCTGACCAAACGGGGTGCTGACGGCAAAGCCGCCGCCAAACAGCGGGCCGTTGGTGGCGGTATGGCAGGCGGTACAGTCGCCCGCCCGCGCCAGGTACTCGCCGCGCTTGATCAGCGCGCTGTTGTCTGCCGCCTGCGCCGCTGCGCACTGCATCAGGGCCACCGCGATGACGAAGGTGCTTAAAACAATTTTCATCGGGTGCTCCTTACAGGCTGGAAAGAACGCTGTCGGCCATACGCAGTGCCAGCGCGGTTCCGGTCAGCGTTGAGTTCACCGTCGAGGCTGACGGCATGATCCCGGTTCCGGCAATAAACAGGTTCGGGTGATCGTGGGTGCGGCAGTGGCCGTCCACCACGGAATCCTGCGGATTACTGCCCATGATCATGGTGCCGGTAATGTGCTGGTTATTGTCGTAAACGCCGCGCTTGCTGTAGATCGCCTCGCTGCCGCCCATCTCCTTCACCATGCGCTGGAAGTCGATCATCGACTGGTCATAGCCGCGATGCACATATTCCGGGAAGCTGTAGTAGACCTCCAGCCGCGGAATGCCCCAGGCATCCTTTTCGGTTTTGCTGAGCGTGACGCGGTTCTGCGGTTCCGGCAGCATCTCCAGCAGGCACTTCAGCTGGACAAAGCGTTCGGACTGGAAGGCCAGCTTGTCGTTGAGCGCTTTGCCGTAGTAGCCCTGGCGCACCAGCCGTTCGGTGAGGTAGCGCACCGGCGAGGTATTGGCGAGGTCGATGCGCAGCGCCGAGCGCTCGCTGCGGAAATCCCCGTCGCGCAGATTATTGATACTGCCCGGACGCATTGGCCCGCGGCCAAACCACACCGGCTCATCGGCGTAGAACTCCACCGACGATCCCGGGTGATCCATCAGATTGCGCCCGACCATGCCGGAGCTGTTGGCGATGCCGTCCGGGTAACGTTCGCTGGTGGAGAGCAGCAGAATTTTCGGGCTTTCAATACCGTTGGCTGTCAGGACAAACTGTTTACCGGTGACGCGATGGCGCACTTTGTTCCGATCGAGGTAGTGCACCGCCTGGATGGTCCCTTTGTCATCAGCTTCAATGCGGAACACCACCGCATTGGCAACGATTTTCACCCCGGCATCCAGCGCCTTACGCGCCGAAATACCGCCGTGATACTGCGCATCGATCGGGCAGACCGGCATACAGTTATTGTTGCCGCAGCAGGCCGGGCGGCCATCGTAAGCGATGCTGTTGCGCGCCTGCGGGCCAATACCCACCTCATAGCCCAGCGGGCCGAGGCGCTGCCTGAGGCGTTCGAAGCCGTACGGCAGCGGAATGCCGGGCAGCGGATAGGGGCGCGAACGCGGCGACGCCAGATCGCTGTCGCCGGAGACGCCCATCTGGTATTCGGCGTCGCAGTAGTACGGCTCCAGTTCGGCGTAGCTGATGGGCCAGTCGCGCCCGATGCCGTACAGAGAGTGGATGCGCATATCGTTCGGCAGCAGGCGAAATGCCTGGCCTGCCCAGTGCCAGGTGGTACCGCCGATGCCGCGCAGGTACTGGGCGCGATAGGGGTCCGGCCCTTTCTGGATCAGGTAGTTATTATCGGCAGGAATAAACTTCGGCTGCGGTGCCCACGGCTGCGGCGGGAAGGGTTCGGTAAAGTCGCCTTTAAACGGCGAGTTGCGAAAATACTCCACCGCTTCGTCGCGTTTAATCTCCGGCCCGGACTCCAGCATCAGCACCGAAGCGCCCGCTTTGGCCATCTTCAGTGCCGCCAGCGAACCGGCAATCCCGGCACCAATCACCACCACATCGGCGCTTAATGAATCAGACATGTGCTCTCCTTGCTGGCGGCTGCGTCCAGAAATCAGGTTGCCCCGGCGCATAGCTCGGCGGTAACAGGGAATCGCGAACCAGCCGATAGCTGGCAATATTTTCAAAGGCAATACACTGCGGGCGCGGCAGCGGTCCGACCACGCCGAGATACCAGCCGGAAACCAGCGCCTGATAGAGGTCGTTCAGCGCTTTAGGCTGCGCCGCCAGCAGCGTTAACAGGGCGCTGCCGTTGGCGTCAGGCTGCTGTTGCAGCAGCGCGTTGAGCGTATCCAGCTGGCTGTCCAACTGGGGAAAGTGGTCATGCAGCCAGCTGTACAGGCGCTGGGACAGCAGGGCATCCGGCTGGTCAAAAGCGGTCAGCCTGACGGAGATGGCGCGAAAACTGGCGGACGGTGCCACCGCAGCGGCCAGCGGAGGGCTGGCAAAGGCCAGGCTGGCGGGCAGCACCTGAGCCAGGACGCCAGCCACCAGCAGGCCCGCCGTGCCGGTCAGTAACCGACGGCGTGAGAGAGTTATCATCAGAATTCCCCTGGCGTTATTTCAGTGCCTGAGCGGCAGCCTCTGAAGCCTGATTGTCCAGCTCCTGTTTCGGCGTGCTGACGCCGACGGCGCCGACCACTTCATCCTGCAGAGCCAGCGGATAACCGCCGCCGAGTGCGATGGCATGCGGGATAGCCAGCACGGTGGTTTCGCCACTCTGCAAGCGCTGCATAAATTTCAGCGAGGGGGCGTGATACAGCGCGGAGGTGCGCGCTTTACCGATTGCCGCATCGACACAGCCCGGCGAGGCGCCATCCAGGCGCTGGAAGGCAAGCAGCGTGCCGCTGGCATCCACCACGGCGACGCAGCCGGTGCTGTGCTGCGCGCTGATACTGTTTTTCACGCTGGCGATCACCCGGTCAGCGTGAGCCGCGTCCAGCTGCGCCGCTGCGGCCTGGCCGATGCCAGCCGCCAGGAGTAGGGAGAGGGTTACAGATGCTCTGAGTTTCATACATTGCTTCCTGATATCCATTCACCGGTGAGCGCACTGGCCCCGGTATTTATTTTTTTCAGACGACCATCTCGTCGCCGTTACGCTAAGCCGTTGCCAATAGCCAGGCAACGCGCGATAAACAAAACGCATGCCTCTATCGACATAACTCATTGTGCTGGATAGATCTTATCCAGCGTCTCCTGCCAGACAAACGGGGTGAGCTGCTGATACTCCAGCGATCGCGCCTGCAGTGCGTCCACCAGCCCCTGCTGGGTTGCGACGATGGCCGCGCTCATGGCGGGCGGAACCCCGACGTCGCGCAGGGTTTTCACCACTTCCTGCATCTCTTCGGCGCGGCGCTGGCCGTGCTCCGCCACGCGGCTAATCAGGTAGTGCGGCAGCTGTTCATCCCAGCCGAGCGAAGGGAAGCTGGCGTGCAGTGAGTCGAGCACCGCCTGCTCGACGCCGTACTGCCGCGCCGCGCTCAGACACTCAGTGGTCAGGGCTTCCAGCCCTTTGATCATGATGCTGCGGCACATCTTAATGGCCGAAGCTTCCCCCACTTCGCTGCCCAGCAGGCGGCTGTTAAGACCGAGCTGCAGCAGCAGGGCATTAACTGCCTCAGCCTGAATCCCGCCGATCAGCAGCGGGGTGGCGAGGCGTTTTGGTGGCACCGGGGCCATCACGGCGACGTCGATATAGCTGGCCCCGTGCGCACCCACCGCGTCGGCCGCCGCACGTTTGGTATGCGGGGCCACCGAATTCAGATCGAGGAAGTGCTGCCCGGCATTGAGCAGCGGCGCGGCCTGCTGCGCCACGCCCAGCGCCTGGGATGCCGTGACCGTGGAGAAAACCAGCGTGGCGCTCTGCAACGCCTCAGCCAGCGAGGGCGCCAGCCGCACGCCGCTCTGCAGCGCTTTTTCCCGCAGCGCGGGCAGGCTCTGCGCATCCAGCGCTTTGCGGTCCCATACCGTCAGCCCATGGCCCTGCGCCTGTAAGTCACGGGCCAGGATGCCGCCCGCTTCGCCAAAACCGATAAAGGTGATGTTCATAACGCTACTCCTTGCTCAGCGGCCAGACAGCCGCAGGGATGAGGACTTCCCCGGCAAAAATGGCGCGCGCGGTGCGCAGTAGCCCGCAGCCCGCCAGCGGATTATCGCCAGCGCGCTGCAGCAGCACGCTGAACTCACCGCTGGGATGCTCCACGCTCAGGCGCTGCTGGGGGGCGTTGCTGATGCGCGCCAGCCCGTCAGCAACGCTGCCCGGGATCAGGCAGGCGCTGGCGACGCTGACCGCGCCGAGCACGCCAATCGACGCATGACAGCGGTGCGGGATAAAGGTGCGCGAGCTGACAGCACCGCCGTGGCGCGCCTCGGCCAGCAGGGTGACTTTCGGCACCGTACGCTGGCTGACGTCGCCCAGATTCATGCGCGGCCCGGCCTGCAGGCGAATCGACTCCAGCCGCTGCTTCAGCTCGCTGTCGTTATCCAACTGCTCACGGCTCTCATAGCCGCTGCGGCCCACATCGGCGGCGCGCAGCAGCACCACCGGCATGCCGTTATCGATGCAGGTGACGTCGACGCCGTCAAAGCGATCGCGCGGCTGGCCGGTAGGCAACAGCGCCCCGCAGCTCGACCCGGCAATCTCTTCGAAAGTAAGGGCGATCTCGCCCGCGGTGCCCGGCACGCCATCGATGCGCAGATCGCCGTCATAGTCGACCTCGCCGCCTGGGGTGGCGAATTCCGCCTCGGCAATTTGCCCGGTGTTCTGCATGAAGATGCGCACGCGGGTACGCTCACTGCCCGCCGTCACCAGCCCACGCTCAACGGCGAATGGCCCCACGGCGGCGAGAATATTGCCGCAGTTCTGCCCGTAATCAACGTAAGGCCGATCGACGTTGACCTGGGCAAACAGATAGTCGACATCAGCATCGTCACGGCGGGAAGCGCTGACGATCGCCACTTTGCTGGTGAGCGGATCGGCGCCGCCCAGACCGTCTATCTGGCGGATATCGGGCGAGCCCATCACCGCCAGCAGCACCCGGTCGCGCACGGAGGGGTCCGACGGCAGATCGTCTGCCAGGAAGCAGGCGGCTTTTGAGGTGCCGCCGCGCATCAGTAAACAGGGGATGCGGCGCTGGCGCATGGGTTACTCCTCCAGTTGCTCAAGCGTGTCGACATAGCGCAGCCCTTTTTCCGCCAGGCGCGGGCGCATCTGATAGATATCCAGCCCCAGCTCGCCTGCCGCCATGCGCTCACGCTTGCTCTCTTCCAGCGCTTCGCGCTGCTGCGCTTTTTCCGCCACGCTGGCGGCTTCGCGGCGCGCTACCACCACCACGCCGTCGTCATCGGCGACGATCACATCTCCGGGCCAGATCGGCTGCCCGGCGCACACCAGCGGCACATTGACCGAGCCGAGCGTCTCTTTCACGGTGCCCTGCGCATACACGGCCCGCGACCAGACGGAAAAGCCCATGGCGCGCAGCGTGCGGGTATCACGCACGCCAAGGTCTGCCACCAGCCCGCGCACGCCGCGTGACTGCAATGAGGTCGCCAGCAGATCGCCGAAGTAGCCGTCGCTGCAGGGAGAGGTGGGCGCCACCACCAGCACGTCCCCCGGCTGGCAGAGTTCTACCGCCACGTGGAACATCCAGTTGTCACCCGGTGCCACCAGCACGGTGACTGCACTCCCGGCGATGCCGCAGTCCTGCTGGATGGGACGGATGGCCGGGTCCAGCAACCCTTTTCGCCCCTGGGCCTCATGGACGGTGGCGACGCCGGAGCGGGCCAGCGCGTCAATGTCGCGGCTGGCTGCGCGTGGGATCTGGCGCACGACGACGCCCTTTTTACCGATGATGCTCATGCCAGATCCTCCGTCACGCGTGGGAAGATACTCTGGTAGCCTTCGCCGTAAACGATGTCGCGGCTGCTGGTAATCCCGACGTTACGTTTGGCCTGCACGCCGCGCTGCTGCGCCACCCGCGTGTAGTATTCCCACAGATGCTCCTGCCCGGCCATGCACTGGATCGCCTGATATTTTTTGTCCCACACCGTGGTGATATCCAGCAGCACGTCCGGCTTCCAGCTGCACTGCTCAGGCTGATGCGGTTCAAAGCAGTAGACCGGCGGCGCCCCGATGATCTTCTCGCCCGGGCGGTAACCTTCGGCCTGGGCGATGATGCGCGCTTCCTGCGCCAGATGCGTGGCCATCGGATGGTCATAGTTGTACGGGTCCTGCAGCGAGTGCGTCAGCACAAAGTGCGGCTGCACGCGGCGATAGACGTCCGCCAGACGGAACAGCGTCTCTTTATCGGGGCGCAGCGGGTAGTCGCCGAGATCGAAAAATTCGATGCTGGCGCCGAGGATCTCCGCTGCGGCCTGCGCTTCGCTGCGGCGGGCCGCCTTCACTTTGGCCTCGCTCATCTCACCCTTGCGCCACAGCTTGGCCGATTCGCCACGCTCGCCAAATGAGAGGCAGACCACGTGGACGTCATAGCCCCGGGCATGGTGCAGAGCGATGGCCCCACCCGCGCGCCAGACGAAATCTGCCGAGTGGGCGCTAACCACCAGCGCGGTTTTTTGGGGGGTGTTCTCAGTCATGGCACTTCCTCCGCTGTTTTTTTCCATGCTGTCACCGCCGGCGCGGTGGCGATAATTCATTTGATTGCAGCGGGTATGCGTTTTATTTATATTGCGACATCGGACGGTGGCGAAAACAGGCAGGGGATCAGAGTGGAAAATGCAACGCAGGAACTGACAAACCTGATGCAAATCAGAGCATTCAGTCAGGTGGTCGCCCAGGGGAGTGTCTCCCGTGCTGCGGATGAATTATTTCGCACCCAGTCGGCAATCACCCGTGCAATTCGCGATCTCGAACTCACTTTAGGCGTGACGTTATTTGAGCGTCACGCCGGGGGAATGATGCTGACCGACCTCGGCAAATGCGTGCTGCCGCGCGCGCTACGGGCAATTGATGAATTGCATCAGGTGCCGCAGCGTCTGGCAAAACTGCACGGGCGCGCGGGGTTGCGCAGCGACGCGGAGCCGCTGTGGTTATTCAACGTGCGTCGCCTGCAAATTTTTATCACCCTGTGCCAGACGCGGCATATGCAGACAGTGGCGGCCCGGCTCGGGCTGAGCCAGCCAGCGGTGAGTGCAGCGCTGCGCGTGCTGGAAAACGGCGCGGGCGTCGCACTGCTGGAGCGCACCCCACACGGCATGATGCCGTCGCTGGCCGGGCGTGAAATAGAGCCTAACGTGCGGCGAGCGCTGAATGAACTGCGCCATATTCCGGCCGATATCGCCGCCCGCAGCGGGGTGCTGGAGGGGACGGTGCGGGTCGGCGCTCTGCCGCTGGGGCGCACGCGCATTCTGCCGCAGGCGATTGTGATGCTGACGGCGCGCTATCCTGGCGTGCGGGTGGTGACCAGCGAAAGCGCATTTGGCGTGCTGGCCTCTGAGATGCGCTCCGGCGATATCGATTTTATCTTTGGGGCATTGCGGCGTGATGAAGAGGCGCTCGACGTGACGCGTGAAACGCTGTTTTCCGAGCGCATGGTGCTGCTGGCGCGCCACGATCATCCGCTGGTGGGGGGCGCCATCTCCAGCGCCGATCTACGGGCGGCGCGCTGGGTGCTGCCGCGTTCGGCAACGCCTGCCCGCCATCTGCTGGACAACAGCTTTCAGGCAATGGGCATCCCGGCGCCTAATCCGGTGGTGGAAACCGGCGATCTGGCGCTGGTGCGCGGGCTGCTGATGCAGTCAGATATGCTGGCGGCGGTCTCCGCGCATCAGCTGGAAGTTGAGCTGGCCTCCGGCGCGCTGGTGGTGCTGCCGGTACCGCTGCCGGATACCGAGCGCGCCATCGGGCTGACGGTGCGCGCCGGCTGCCTGCACTCTCCGGCAGCCGATGCGCTGATCCGCTGTCTGCGCGAGGTGTGTGCACCCTGACGCTGTGGTCATCAGGGGCAGCTCCGACAGCAAACCCGCAGCCGCGACATGCTTAAATTACAATCCGCCTGACTTATAATTTCTCGCCGCCGGTGCGCCGTTGCTGGCCGGCGTTTTACGACCGATAGTCTCCATGCGTACCTGGAACGGTGGGAACGGCATCTCCAGCCCGTGCTCATGATAACCGCGCAGGATCAGCTGATGCAGCTCATGGCGCAGCGGCATGCGGTGCCCCATTTCAGCGGCGTGAATACGCAGCTCAAACAGCTGAATACCCTGCTGTAAATCCACCAGGAACGCTTCCGGCTGCGGCGTATCGAGCACATAACTGCAGCGCTGTGCCGCGGTCAGCAGCACGTTGGTGACCTCTTCACTGTTGGCTTCTGCCGCAGCGGGTATGGTCAGCACCACGCGCGTCACCGGATCGGTCAGCGACCAGTTGATAAACTGCTCGGTGATGAAGGCCTTGTTCGGCACGATAATCTCTTTGCGATCCCAGTCGGTAATCGTGGTCGCGCGCGTATTGATGCGCGTGATGCTGCCGGTGAGGTCGCGGATAGTGACGGTATCGCCGATGCGGATCGGTTTCTCAAACAGGATGATCAGGCCGGAGATAAAGTTGGCGAAAATCTCCTGCAAACCAAACCCTAACCCGACCCCTAAGGCCGCCACCAGCCACTGCAGCTTCGACCAGTCGACGCCGAGCATGGAGAAGCCGCTCAGCCCGCCAATCAGGATCAGCAGATACTTGGTGATGGTGGTGACGGCATAGCCGGTACCCGGCGTCAGGCTGAGGTGCTGCAACAGCGCCAGCTCCAGCAGGGCCGGCATATTGCGCACCAGCTGGGTGGTGATAATCAACACCAGCACGGCGATCAGCACCGATCCGAGGGTGATCGGCTGCAGGTTCTCCACCCCCTGCACGGTGGTGCTGACATCCCACAGGCGGATGTTTTCGAGGAAGCCGAAGGCAGAGTGGATCTCCGACCACAGCACGATCACCGACACCAGCGCGATCAGCGTCAGGATCGAGCGCACCAGCCGCAGAGACTGTGCGCTGATGGCATCAAGGTCGATCACCGGCTCTTCCACATCGATATTATCGGCGGCGGTTTGCTGCGCGGTCAGCTCCTCTTCACTGCGTGCACGCTGTGCCAGAATTTCGGCACGGCGCTGACGGGCGCGATCAAAGGCGATGCGGCGGCGCTGGATCAGCATCCAGCGGCGGATAATGTGGTAAATCACCAGCAGCAGGAACCAGATCGCCACCGAGGTTTCCAGCCTCGCCAGCAGCGCCTGGGCGGTTGCCAGATAGCCGATGCAGGAAGCCAGCGCCGCCAGCAGCGGAATGGCGATCATCGCGTTCCACAGCACGTTATTAATAAAGTTCTCGCCGTTACCCTCTTTATCCAGGTGCAGCGGAATACCGGCTCGTTTCAGGCTGACGGTCACCATGCTCAGTGCGCCACAGATCAGGATAAAGCACAGGCGTCCAAGGGTGGCCGAGAATTCGCGGTCTTCGAGGTTATCGAAGGCGATCAGCAGCATGATCAGCGGCACCACCAGCCCGATGCACAGCGTGTAAAAGCGCATCGCACGGGCCACGCGCGCCTGCGGCCAGCGGAAATGAACGATAAACAGCCCCTGTGAGCGGGCGAAGCTGTTGCTGATCATAAACGCCCACAGCAGCGGCACGCTGGCGGTGACGCCATCGCCAATCGCCACGGCAATCGGATAGGGCCAGGCGTGCTGTAAACCGTAGCCGAGCGCCGCCCACAGCACCGGCAGCGGCAATGCCACCAGTATTGACCAGAATACGGTGCGCATCGTCAGGCTGAAATGGTCCTGCGTGACTTTGCCGACTTTGCTGGAGGCGCGTTCAAGGAAGCGGCGGAAGTGGCGGCGCGAGCTGATGCTAAAGCCGACCAGCAGGATAGCGCCGATGATCGGCAGCACGGTTTCACGGCTGGTGACCATCATCACCATCGCCCCGCCGAGCTGGCCAAGGGTATCCAGCGACAGCAGGCGCTGCAGATCGCGTGCCAAATCGAGCGGATAGCTGAAGCTCAGCGCGCTGACGTCGGCGGTCCAGAACAGATAGCGGTGGGTGGCTTCTTTGACTTCATTCAGCGCATCCACCAGCTGGCTGTTGCCCACTTTCAGCTTGGTGACTTCCAGAATCAGGTTATCGCAGCCGGAGAGCAGGGAGGTCAGCAGCTCGCGCTGGGTTTTCAGCTGCGCATCGAGGATGCGTTTCTGCTCGTTGGTCAGGTTACTGTTATCGTCCTGACGCAGCTGGCGCAGCGACTGCTGGCGCTCCAGCAGGTCTTCATAGTGCAGGCGCTGCACGCGCAGCTGGGCCATTTCACTGTCGAGCTGCTGTGGTTTGGGCATATCCGGCAGGCGTGATACCTGGGCGCGTAGCGCTTCCCCCAGCACGTTCGAGACGCCGAGCCACTGTGACTGCTCGCGGATGGTGCTCAGCGCCTGGCGCACCTGAATCGTCTGGTTAGCGGCGGTGCGCTGCTGCGAGGCCACCAGATCCATGCGCTGCGCCTGCTGGTTCAGCGCGGCGGAGAGCTCGCGGTTGACGCGGAACTGATCGGTGATACCTCTGGGCATGTCGCCGCTGTTTTCCGCCAGCTGCTCGGTGCGGGCCAGCGCCATTTCCGCTTCACGCTGACGCAGGCCGTTGAGCTGATTGCGCAGGTCCTGCAGGTAGGCATCCAGCTCGGCGGACTTGCGCTGGTGGACTTCCGCGCGCATGCGCGCCAGCTCCTGGCGATTGTTGGCCGACAGCTGCGCCAGCTCCAGCTCGTCAACGCGGGCCTTCTGCGCGGCGGATTCCGCCTGGCGCTGTGCCAGCTGAGCCTGGCCGAGCGGGGTGGTGGCAGCAGGCTGCCCCTGCAGGCGGCGTTCGATTTCATTGAGCGCGCGGCGCGCTTCGGTCTGCTGCTGCGGCAGCTGGGAAAGTGAGTCACTGATTTCGCGCGCGCGGTCCTGCTCCTGCTGTGCCTGGCGGCTCTCTTCCAGCAGCTGGCTGCTGACCTGTAGGATCTCCTGATCGAGATCGGCCGCGCTCATATTGCTGCGCAGCGTTCTGCTGCTGTCGGTCAGATTGACGATTTGCTGGCGCAGTTCGCGCGAGAGCTTAGGGAAGTCATCGATAACCTGCTGGTAATCGTTTGAGCGCTGAAGGGACTCCTCGCGCTCATCCAGCCAGTTAATCGTGCCCTGCAGGGCAGCGACAAGTTCCGCCTGATTCGCGGTCGTTTTGTCTGACTTTGCCTCATCAAGTTCCTGTTTGATCTGCGCGGCATCCGGTGCGCTGGCGGCATAAACCGGCTGGAGCAAGCTCCAGCCTAACAAAAGCGTGAGGATCAGGCGTGACATGGCGCTCTGCTATGGGTGATGGAGGACGTCTTCCGCACTCTCTTTCTGGAGTGCAATGGCCAGCGTTTCGCCAAGGCGGGTTTTGCTCTCTGCCGCCAGGCTCTCTGCCAGTTTCACTTTACCTGCCGCGAACAGGTTGATCACCGTGGAACCCAGCTTGAAGCGGCCCATCTCCTGGCCTTTCAGCAGCACCACGGCGCCTTCTTCATCGGCACCCGGCCAGCTCCAGCGCTTGATCACGCCTTCACGCGGCGGGGTCACGGTGCCGGACCAGACGGTTTCAATGCTGCCGACAATGGTGGCGCCCACCAGAATCTGCACCATCGGGCCAACTTCAGTATCGAAGCGGCAGATGACGCGCTCATTACGGGCAAACAGGTTGGGAATGTTCTGCGCGGTCAGCGGATTCACCGAGTACAGATCGCCCGGGACGTAGATCATCTCGCGCAGGATGCCGTTACACGGCATATGCACGCGGTGATAGTCGCGCGGGGCCAGGTAGGTGGTAACGAACTCGCCGTCGCGGAACATATCGGTCATCGCGGCGTTTCCGGCCAGTAGCGCTTCCAGCGAATAGGTGTGGCCCTTCGCCTGGAAAATCTGGTCACCGTGAATGCGGCCCAGCTGGCTGATGGCGCCATCGGCAGGCAGGATCAGCAGGTTTGGGTCAGTCTCAATCGGGCGGGCATCGTCACGCAGCGGGCGCACGAAGAAATCGTTAAACGTGCGATAGCTGGCGGTATCGGGTTTCTGCGCCTCTTTCATATCCACTTTGTAATACCAGACAAAAGCATCGATAACGGCTTTGGTCAGCCATCCTGCACGCTTGCTGGCACCCCAGCCTGCCAGTTCAGTCAGGGCTTTTTTAGGCAGTATATTATTCAGGCCGAGTTTAATACGATCTAACACGTTAGCCTCCTGGCTTGGCAAGACACTCGATAAAAGGGGGCGGATTGTAGCAGCGCCGGCAGGATTAGGCTATTGCCTGCCTGCGGGCGCGCCCCGGTCAGTCTTTGTCCGTGGTAAAGTTGCGGCGCGTTTTCGCCTGCACTTCAGACATCGTTTCCAGAATCAGGTGGTAGTTAACAAAACGCGATTCGTCGATCTCACCTTTTTCCACCGCTTCGCGGATGGCGCAGCCGGGGTCGGTGTCATGCTTACAGTCGCGGAATTTGCAGCCACCTAAATAGTCACGGAATTCGACAAATCCCTGAGTGATTTGTTCCGGCTCCAGATGCCATAAACCAAATTCACGCACCCCCGGCGAGTCAATCACATCGCCGCCGTGCGGGAAGTGGTACAGGCGTGATGCGGTGGTGGTGTGCTGGCCCAGGCCCGAGTTATCGGAGACGTCATTGGTGAGGATCTCCGCGCTGCTCAGCTCCAGCCCCAGCAGCGCATTCAGCAGGCTGGATTTGCCCACGCCCGACTGCCCGGCAAAGATGCTGATACGGTCGGTGAGTGCGCTTTCCAGCTCTGCCAGGCCCTCTTTGCGATGGCTGGAGACCATCAGCACCTTGTAACCAATGTGGCGATAGATATCCATCTGCTCGTCGACGAACTTACGGCCATCCGCATCCAGCAGGTCGGTTTTGTTCAGCACGATCAGCGGCTCCACGCCGAGCGTTTCGCAGGCCACCAGATAGCGGTCGATAATGTTCAGCGACAGCTCGGGCAGAATGGCCGAGACCACCACGATCTGATCGATATTGGCGGCAATCGGTTTGACGCCGTCATAAAAGTCAGGGCGGGTCAGCACCGAGGTGCGCTCGTGAACGGCTTCAACAATGCCTTTGACCGTGGCTGCGCCTTCAGCACCCGGGCGCCACAGCACGCGGTCCCCGGTCACCAGCGAACGAATAGTCCGGCGGATGTTGCAGCGGTGAACGGAACCATCCGCATCTTCCACATCGCAGTGCATACCAAAACGGCTGATCACCACGCCATCACGCGCTTCCCCGAACAGATTGTCATCTGGCTCGGGTTTATCAGCACGCTGCTTCAGGCGACGATCGTGGTTGGCACTTACGCGACGTTGCTGACCTTTGGATAGTTTGTTTTTAGTCACTGTTCCTCACACCCTGTTCGGCATATTTCGCCCTGGCAGGGCAAAACGTCTATCATACACGCTACTTAACTATGCAGCCTATACTCTAAATAATTCGAGTTGCAGGAAGGCGGCAAGGCTGCGAGTCTCCGGGAGCATAGTAAACTATGTGACCGGAGTGAGTAGACGCAGCTAACGCATCTGCAACTTGAAGTATGACGAGTATACGCCGTGGGACCCTATATGACTGCTAATGCTAACAACCTGATTTGGATTGACCTTGAGATGACCGGGCTGGACCCGGAGCAGGACCGGATTATTGAGATCGCCACGCTGGTGACCGATGCCGATTTAAACATCCTTGCGGAAGGCCCGGTGTTTGCCGTGCATCAGTCCGACGCGCAGCTGGCGCTGATGGATGAGTGGAACGTCAATACCCATACCCACAGTGGCCTGGTGGAACGCGTCAAGGCCAGCCAGTACGATGACCGCGCCGCCGAGCTGGCGACGATTGAGTTTCTTAAACAGTGGGTGCCGCACAACAGCTCGCCGATTTGCGGCAACAGCATCGGCCAGGATCGCCGCTTTCTGTTCAAATATATGCCGGAGCTGGAAGCCTACTTCCATTATCGCTATCTCGACGTCAGCACCCTGAAAGAGCTGGCGCGCCGCTGGAAGCCGGAGATCCTGCCAGGCTTTAAAAAGCAGGGTACCCACCAGGCGATGGACGATATTCGCGAATCCGTGGCCGAGCTGGCCTATTACCGCGAACATTTTATTCAGCTTTAATTGCCTGAAAGCAGGCTGTTTTCGCGCCAGATTGCCGATTAAAACCCCATTACGCTGTTTTAATCGGCAGTCAGACATAAAAGTGAAAATTTTTAGCGGGACAGGGTTGCTACAGGATAAAATCCTCGTATAATGCGCACCCCGTACCGGTGAAGAATTTACATCGTTACGCAGAGCGGGAATAGCTCAGTTGGTAGAGCACGACCTTGCCAAGGTCGGGGTCGCGAGTTCGAGTCTCGTTTCCCGCTCCAAATTACGTTTTAGCCGTATCAGCACCACCCAAGCGGGAATAGCTCAGTTGGTAGAGCACGACCTTGCCAAGGTCGGGGTCGCGAGTTCGAGTCTCGTTTCCCGCTCCAAATTCAGTTTGCAGATTCCGCTCTGTAAGCAATTAAAGAAAGAGCCGCAAGGCTCTTTTTTTATGCCTGTTTTTCGCGCGGCTTAGCTGGCAAAGCTCAGTCTGGCGAGGTCGATAAACGCCCGCGCCGCCGCCGTCTGATAGCCCCCTTTTCTTTGCAGCAGCACCGCCGTTCTCTCCAGCAGAGAAGGGGAGAGTGCAACCGCCTTCAGCTCCCCGTTTTCCCGTGCAATCTTCGCCGGTAACAGCGTGGCCAGCTGCGTGCGCCGCACGATCTCCACCACCGCACTGACCGAACTGGCTTCCATCTGCACCTTTGGCCGCAGCTGGTGCTGGCGGCAGTAATAGTCAATCTGTTCGCGGGTGGCATATTCGGGCGTCAGCAGCACCAGATGCAGGTCGTTAAGCGCGCTCAGCCCGATTTGGCTCTCAATGGCCAGCGGATGATGGCGGGCAACGACCAGCGCCAGCGTCTCGCTCAGCAGCGGCTGGGCGTCGATATCGGCCTGCACGCCGTCGGCAAACCCCAGCGCCAGGTCCAGCCGGTCAGCCAGCAGATCCTGCTGCATCTGCTCCTGCGGCATTTCGCGGATCGCCAGCGTAATCGACGGATACTGCTGATGAAAGCGTGCCACCAGCGGACCAAGCAGGTAGCCGGTAAACGTCGGGTTGATGGCGATGCGTAACGCGCCACGGCTGAGGTTGTCGACGTCGTGGATAGCCCGTTCGCCCGCCGACAGCTCGCGCAGCGCCTGCTGCGCATAGCGGGCATACACTTCACCGGCATCGGTCAGGCGTACTGTGCGGCCGGAGCGGTCAAACAGTATCGCCCCGAGCGTCTCCTCCAGCTGTTTAATCTGCTGGGACAGGGCGGGCTGTGAGACGTAGAGCGCGCTGGCAGCACGGGTAAAACTGCCGTGCTCGGCCACGGCCAGAAAATAGTGAATATGGCGCAACAGCATACCGCTTCCTATAACTTCAGCTTATAGCGTTGATTATAAATGCGACTTTTACATTATACCAATGCGCGCTTAACCTCAGTGCTGTCACTACTGCTAATGAGGAGAAGATCATGGATTTTGTACAACGCACCGTTGACCTGGCGCTGAAAAACGTTGAAGAGGGCGGGCGCCCGTTTGCCACGGTGATTGTGCGCAATGGCGAAGTGATTGCGGAAAGCGCCAATCAAGTTGCGCAGACCAGCGATCCGACCGCGCATGCGGAGATCCTCGCAATTCGTGAAGCCTGCACTAAGCTGGGCACGGAAAACCTGACCGACTGCGAAATTTATATTCTCGCCAGCCCGTGCCCGATGTGCCTGGGTTCGCTCTACTACTGCAGCCCGAAAAAAGTGGTCTATCTCACCACGCGCGAAGACTACGCGCCATTCTACCAGGATGACCGCAAGTACTTTGAGCTGGACACCTTCTATGCTGAGTACAGCAAGCCGATTGCCCAGCGCCGCCTGCCGATGGTTCAGCAGAAGAGTGGCGAGGCAATTAAGGTTTATCAGCGCTGGCAACAGCTGAACTCTCAGTAACCAGTCAGCTGGCCAGCCCGCTGGCAGGCGCAGTGCGTGCTGTTGCATTTGTGAGCAACATGAATTTTTTTTGACGCAACGCTTGCCAGCACCATTAAACAGGTACATAATGGCGACCTCTCCTCAGAAAGAGGGGGTTAAAAATCAGTATAATCAATAACTTACAGGTTTTTAGCGCAGTAAAGCAGCACCACTCCTAAGCGGGAATAGCTCAGTTGGTAGAGCACGACCTTGCCAAGGTCGGGGTCGCGAGTTCGAGTCTCGTTTCCCGCTCCAAATAAAATTTTTTCTCATTTAGCCCCATACTTATCCACAGCGCCAGACGCCGTGCGCTCGCTAATTTACGCTCTCTGAAATAATTTTCTAAACAGACTTATCCACAGCTTCTGTTGCCGCACGCTTATCAGCTAAAATGGGCAAAATCTTACATGACTTGTGTAAGTCATTGATTTTAAGTTTATTGTGATTATTTCAAAATGTTATCTGGATCGCTTGTGCTTTCTGTGACGCTTGAATGACAACGAGTTTTTATTTTTATTCACAGCATGTGGAAAAGATTTCGCGTCGGTAATATTCAGCGTGTTGTGCATTTAAGCATCACGGGGTAAGCCTTTCTCCACCACCCGCACCAGGCGTTTTTGCTGGCTGCTCTGCACTTCAATCGTATTTTCATCTCTGCGCGCCAGCTGGCAGGCTATCGCCCAGTGGATATGCTCATCCAGCATGCTGTTTTCACCCAGCCGCGCTTGCAGCGCTGACAGGTGGGCTTGGTCCCACGGGGCATTCCCCAGCGCCACCGCAATATTGCGCAGCCAGCGCAGATGACCAATGCGGCGGATAGCCGACCCTTCCGTCACGCGCAGGAATTTTGCTTCATCCCAGGCAAACAGATCGGTCAGCGGCGGAGCGTGCAGCACCGCACGTGGGCTAAAATCATCCTCATCGGTAAGCTGGCCGTAGCGGTTCCACGGGCAGATCAGCTGGCAGTCGTCACAGCCGTAAATACGGTTACCAATCAGCGGTCGAAACTCTTCCGGGATTGCGCCTTCTAACTCAATGGTGAGATAGGAGATGCAGCGGCGGGCATCGACGGTGTAGGGTTCAACAATGGCGCCGGTTGGGCAGGTCGTGATACAGGCGACGCAGCGCCCGCAGTTCTCCTCAACCGGCTGATCCACCGGCAGCGGCAGATTGACAAGCAGCTCGCCGAGGAAAAACCAGGAGCCGGCTTCACGATTGAGGATCAGCGAATGTTTGCCGGTCCAGCCCAGCCCGGCTTTCGCCGCCAGCGGGCGCTCCAGCAGCGGAGCGGAGTCAACAAAGGGGCGGAACTCAGCCTGTTCGCAGTGCTCACGGATCATATCGCCAAGCTTTTTCAGGCGGTTGCGTAATACTTTGTGATAGTCACGCCCCAGCGCATAGCGACTAACATATCCGAGACGCGGATTTTTTAGCGTGCTGGCAAAGGCGGCTTTGGCAGGCAGGTAATTCATCCGCACGCTGATCACCCGCAGCGTGCCGGGCAGCAGTTCATGGGGACGGGCGCGCATCATACCGTGACGCGCCATCCAGTCCATCTCACCGTGATATTGCTTATCCAGCCAGGCCTGCAGCCGCGGCTCTTCCAGCGTCAGGTCGGTATCACAGATACCCACCTGCTGAAAGCCGAGCGCCAGCCCCCACTGTTTAATATCCAGGGCGAGTTGATTGAAATCGAGAGGATGCGACATGAATAACCTGAACCAGCAGAAAGACTCTGACAGTTTACCCTATTCTGTCTGGCCTGTAGAGGCGTTAGCCCGGCTGGAGCGCGAAGGGGCCGATGCACTCGGCCTCACGCTGTTCGAACTGATGCAGCGCGCCGGCGAAGCGGCATTTGCGCAGCTGCGCCAGCGCTACCCTGCGGCTCAGCACTGGCTGGTGCTGTGCGGGCATGGCAATAACGGCGGCGATGGCTATATCGTGGCACGGCTGGCGCAGTCCGCCGGGCTGACGGTGACGGCGATCGCCGTGGAGGGCAGCAAGGCGCTGCCGGAAGAGGCGCAGCAGGCGCGCGATGGCTGGCTGGCGGCGGGCGGCGCGATCCACGATGCGGCGATCGCCTGGCCGGAAAAGGTGGAGGTGATTGTCGATGCGCTGCTGGGTACCGGCCTCAACCGGGCTGTGCAAGCGCCGTATGACCAGCTGATTGAGCAGGCTAATCGCCATTCAGCGCCGATTTTTGCCGTTGATGTACCCTCGGGGTTAGTGGCTGCTAACGGCACAGCGCCCGGCAGCGTGATAAATGCCGACCATACTTTAACGTTTATTGCCCTTAAGCCGGGATTACTGACCGGCAAGGCGCGTGACCATGTCGGGCAGTTGCACTTTCATGCGCTGAGTCTGGATAGCTGGCTGGACACCCAGCCCGCGCCGCTGGCCCGTTATGATGGCACCAGCCTGACGCAGTGGCTGCAGCCGCGTCGGCCCACCTCGCACAAGGGCGATCACGGCAAGCTGCTGGTGATTGGCGGCGACCACGGCACGGCGGGAGCCATCCGCATGACCGCCGAGGCCGCGCTGCGAAGTGGAGCTGGCTTAGTGCGAGTACTTACTCACAAAGACAACCTTGGCCCGCTGCTGACCGCCCGGCCAGAACTGATGGTGCAGGAACTGAGCGCGGCCGCAATGGATGACGGTCTGGCGTGGGCCGATGTCATCGTCATTGGCCCCGGTTTGGGACAGAGTGCATGGGGCAAAAAAGCCCTGAACAAAGTAGAAAACTGCCAGAAACCGATGCTTTGGGACGCTGACGCGCTTAACCTGCTGGCAATCAGCCCCGATAAACGTCAAAATCGAATCATTACGCCGCACCCCGGTGAAGCGGCCCGCTTGCTCAACTGTAAAGTCAGTGAAATTGAGAGTGACCGCTTACTTGCTGCAAGGCGCCTGGCGAAGCGTTATGGCGGTGTCGTGGTGTTAAAAGGTGCCGGAACGTTAATCGCCGACGCCGGCGGCAGCATAGCGATAGCGGATGTGGGTAATGCCGGTATGGCCAGCGGGGGCATGGGAGATGTGTTATCTGGTATCATCGGCAGTCTGGCAGGGCAAAAGCTCTCACTGTACGATGCCGCCTGCGCAGGGTGCGTAGCGCACGGAGCGGCGGCCGAAGCGGTGGCAAAACGTCAGGGTACACGCGGGATGTTAGCCACCGATCTGTTTGCCGAGCTGTATCTGTTTGTCAATCCTGAGATGTCGAATACAAAAGAATGATGACCTGTGAAATTGCGTTGCCCGATGAGGCAGCAACCCTCGCACTGGGTGCCCGCCTGGCCCGCGCCTGTGACGGCGCGGCGACCCTTTATCTCTATGGCGACCTGGGTGCGGGTAAAACCACCTTTAGCCGCGGATTTTTGCAGGCGCTGGGGCATCAGGGCAATGTTAAAAGCCCGACCTATACGCTGGTGGAGCCTTATGAACTGCCCGATCGCCGCGTCTATCATTTTGACCTTTATCGCCTCTCCGACCCGGAAGAGCTGGAGTTTATGGGCATTCGTGATTACTTCGGCGCGGACAGCCTGTGCCTGGTCGAATGGCCGCAGCAGGGCGCAGGCGTCTTACCCGAGCCCGACCTGGAGCTGCACCTTAGCTATGTCGGCCACGCACGCCAGGCCCAACTGCGCGCCTGCTCGCCCGCGGGCGAAACCATGCTGCAGCGCGTTGCTGCTGAGCAGGGTGAGGCATGATGCTGCGTTTTAAATCCTGGTGCCTGCTGGCCCTGTTCTGCTGCTCGTTTAGCGCGCTCTCCGCCAATCTTTCCGATATCAAAGTCTCGAACGGCAGTAATCAGGCGGAGGTGACGCTCAGCTTTAGCTCACAGCCGATCTACGCTTTCTTCCCGCTGCATAATCCGGAGCGCGTGGTGCTCGACATCCGCCAGAGTGCGGTGGTGCAGGGATTACCACTGACCTTCAGCGGTGAGAATATCGTGAAGCGCATCCGCTCCAGCAACGCGCAGGACAGCCAGAGCATCCGCCTGGTGTTTGAACTGACCCAGCGCGGCAAAACGCGGGCGGTCACCAAGCGCAGCGGCAGCAATTACAACGTGGTGTTCACCATTTCCGGCACGCAGCCGGCGCAAACGGCCAGCCGCAGTGCGCCGGTCAGCAGCGCGACCGCCTCACGCCCGGTCAGCAGCACGCCGCCTAAAAGCCCATTCGATGCCAACCCGGTGACGGCAGTGAGCAGCGGTAATCAGGTGGCACGGCCGCGCAGCGCTGCCAGCAGCAATGACACGGTGATTGTGGCGATCGATGCCGGGCACGGTGGTCAGGATCCGGGCGCGATTGGCGGCGGCGGGCTGAAAGAGAAGAATGTGACCATCGCCATTGCCCGCAAGCTGAAGGCATTGCTGAATGCCGACCCGATGTTTAAAGGGGTGATGACGCGCGATGGCGACTACTTTATCTCGGTGATGGGCCGTTCGGACGTGGCGCGTAAGCAGAACGCCAACCTGCTGGTCTCGATTCACGCCGATGCCGCGCCAAACCGCAGCGCCTCCGGTGCATCGGTATGGGTGCTGTCGAACCGCCGCGCCAATAGTGAAATGGCAGGCTGGTTAGAGCAGCATGAGAAACAGTCTGAACTGCTGGGCGGGGCCGGCGATCTGCTGGCAAATAGCCAGGCGGATCCCTACCTCAGCCAGGCGGTGCTCGACCTGCAGTTCGGCCACTCGCAGCGGGTGGGATATGATGTCGCGGTAAAAGTGATTGCTCAGCTGCAGCGCGTGGGCGCACTGCACAAGCGCCGACCGGAACATGCCAGCCTGGGCGTTCTGCGCTCGCCGGATATTCCTTCCCTGCTGGTGGAAACCGGCTTTATCAGTAATCCTTCGGAGGAGCGACTGCTAGGCAGTAGCGCATACCAGCAGAAGATTGCCGAGTCGATTTATAAAGGCTTACGCAACTACTTCCTGGCGCACCCGCTGCAATCAATCCCAAAGGAGGAAAACCGTCCGTTGCAGTCCGCAGCGGCGGTTGAGGTAGAAGCTAACCCGGCCCCGGCAGGCACAGAGTACAGCGGCCCGACGCAGCGCCACGTGGTGAAACGCGGTGAGACGCTGTCCGGTATCGCCGCGAACTACGGCGTCAGCATGACGACGCTGCGTGCGATGAACACTCTGAAAAGAGACGTGGTGTGGGTCGGACAGCGGCTGAAAGTGCCGGCAGGCAGCAGCAGTGCGGCGACGGCCAGCGTGGCCAGAAGTAAAAAGCCGCTGCGCCATAAAGTGGTGCGCGGTGACTCGCTCACGGCGATTGCGGCCAAATACGGCGTCAGCCCGCAGGCGATCCAGCAGGCGAACAAAATGAAGTCGCAGAATGTGATGCTGGGCCAGACGCTGAAGATCCCGACGTCATAATCACGCGCGGACCGAAAAAGAGGGTCCGCCCCTACAATGTTCGCTGTCGTTTGTAGGGGCCGATCTTTTTTTCCGATCGGCCCGTGCCAAAACGAACTCAAGGATACATCATGCCCATCCAGGTATTACCGCCACAGCTTGCTAACCAGATTGCCGCCGGAGAGGTGGTTGAACGCCCGGCTTCGGTAGTCAAAGAGCTGGTGGAAAATAGCCTGGATGCCGGTGCCACGCGCATCGACATTGATATCGAGAAGGGCGGCGCCAGGCTGATCCGCATTCGCGATAACGGTTGTGGCATAGGTAAAGACGAGCTGGCAATGGCCTTAGCGCGCCACGCCACCAGTAAAATCACCACGCTGGATGACCTTGAAGCGATTATCAGCCTCGGATTTCGTGGTGAAGCGCTGGCCAGTATCAGTTCGGTTTCACGCCTGACGCTGACCTCGCGCACCGAGGCGCAAAGTGAAGCCTGGCAGGCCTATGCTGAAGGGCGCGATCAAAGCGTCACGGTGAAACCGGCCGCGCACCCGGTCGGCACTACCCTGGAAGTGCTGGACCTGTTCTATAACACCCCGGCGCGGCGTAAATTTATGCGCACCGAGAAAACCGAATTTACCCATATTGATGAAGTGATCCGCCGTATTGCGCTGGCACGCTTTGATGTGGCGATCTCCCTCAGCCACAATGGCAAACTGATGCGCCAGTACCGCGGCGTCAGCGATAACAGCCAGCGCGAGCGCCGTTTAGGGGCGATCTGCGGCACCGCTTTCCAGACCCATGCACTCAAAATTGCGTGGCAGCACGGCGAGCTGAGCCTGCACGGCTGGGTCGCCGACCCGGTCGGGTCGAAAGCGCTGCCTGAGCTGCAATATTGTTACGTCAACGGGCGTATGATGCGTGACCGCCTGATCAATCATGCCATCCGCCAGGCCTATCAGGATAAGCTCGGCGATCGGCATCAGCCCGCTTATGTACTCTATCTCGAGATCGATCCGCACCAGGTGGATGTCAACGTGCATCCGGCGAAACACGAAGTGCGCTTCCATCAGTCGCGGCTGGTGCACGATTTTATCTATCAGGGCGTGGTCAGCGCGCTACAGGAAACCGGTGCGGAAAGCCTGCCCGACGTGACCGATTCCGCGCCCGCTGAACGCTGGCAGCCGGAAAACCGCCAGGCGGCAGGCGGCAATCACTTCGCCACGCCGGCACCGGCAGCGGCGCCGCGCCCGGCGGCAGCGTCGGGTGGCGGAGGGGGGGGCAGCAGCAGGCCGCCGCCGCTGCCTCCGACCTATCAGCAACGGGAAGGTGCGGTGTATCAGCAGCTGCTGAAAACCCCAGCGCCCGCCCGCAGCGAAGAGCCTGCTGCGCAGCCGGTAAAAGAGCCACCGCTCGGCGCCCACGTTCACAGCTTTGGCCGCGTGCTGACGGTGGTAGAGCAGCAGTATGCGCTGGTCGAAGGGAAGAGAGGGCTGGCGCTGGTGGCGTTAGCGGTGGCGGAGCGCTGGTTAAAGCAGGCGCAGCTCGACCCTGGCAACGAGGCGTTAAAACCGCAGCCGCTGCTGATTCCGGTCCGGCTGAAGCTGGAGAAGGCGGAACGAGAGGCGGGTAGCAGCAGCGCGGCTTTATTAAACCAGATGGGTATCGACCTGCAGTTTGACGGCCATCATGTGATGCTGCGCGCCGTGCCTTTACCATTACGCCAACAAAATTTACAAAACTTGATTCCAGAAATGTTAGGGTATTTGGCCCGGCAGCAGGATGTTTCAGTCAGCCAGACGGCGCAGTGGTTAGCGCGCCAGGCGGTCTCTGAACATCAGCACTGGAATCACTCGCAGGCGATCTCCCTGCTGGCTGAAGTCGAACGACTCTGCCCGCAACTGGTGAAATCGCCACCTTCTGGATTACTGCAAGATGTCGATCTTGCGACGGCGATGAATGCCCTGAAGCATGAGTGAACAATCCACGGCTGGCCTGCCTAAGGCAATATTTTTGATGGGGCCGACGGCCTCCGGCAAAACCGCACTGGCGATTGCATTACGTCAGGCGTTACCGGTTGAGCTAATCAGTGTTGATTCGGCGCTGATCTACCGCGGAATGGATATTGGCACCGCCAAGCCTTCTGCCGAAGAACTGGCGCTTGCGCCCCATCGTTTGCTGGACATCCGCGACCCGGCTGAAACCTATTCAGCCGCTGAGTTTCGTCGCGATGCGCTGGCTGAAATGGCGGAAATTACCCAACGTGGGAATATTCCGTTGCTTGTTGGTGGCACCATGCTTTATTACAAGGCGTTGCTGGAAGGATTGTCGCCGTTGCCCTCGGCGGATCCAGAGGTACGTCAGCGTATAGAGCAGATGGCGAGTGAAGAGGGCTGGGAAGCACTTCACCGCCAGTTATGTGATGTAGATCCCGTTGCTGGACGTCGTATTCATCCGAATGATCCCCAGAGACTCTCGCGAGCACTGGAAGTTTTTTTTATTTCGGGTAAAACTTTAACGGAACTGACAAAAACATCGGGCGAAGCTCTGCCGTATGATGTTGCCCAGTTCGCCATCGCACCCGCGAGCCGCGAGCTGATCCATCAACGAATTGAGCAGCGCTTTCATCAGATGCTGGCGTCAGGATTTGAAGCGGAGGCTCGGGCGCTCTTTGCACGAGGTGATTTGCATACGGACATGCCTTCCATTCGTTGTGTTGGTTATCGCCAGATGTGGTCATTTTTATCCGGTGAAATTGATTACGATGACATGGTTTATCGGGGGATTTGCGCAACCCGGCAGTTAGCTAAGCGCCAGATAACCTGGTTACGCGGCTGGAAGGACGTTCACTGGCTTGACAGCGAACAGCCTGAAGCGGCGTACTCCCAAGTGTTACAGGTTCTTAGTGCGAAGCATGGGTGATTGTGTACAATTGGTCTGTTTTCTTGCGCAAATTTTTACGTCGTATTTCGAACCGCAGGGTTCTTAAGTTACAAACAACAAGCATATAAGGAAAAGATAGAATGGCTAAGGGGCAATCATTGCAAGATCCGTTCTTGAACGCACTGCGTCGCGAACGTGTTCCGGTTTCGATTTATTTGGTAAACGGTATCAAACTTCAGGGCCAGATCGAGTCGTTTGACCAATTTGTTATTCTTTTGAAAAACACGGTTAGCCAGATGGTGTATAAGCACGCGATCTCTACCGTTGTTCCGTCCCGTCCGGTCTCCCACCACAGTAACAACACGGGTGGCGGAAGCAGCAACTATCATCATAGTGGCAGTAACCAGGGGGCGTCTTCTCAGCCTTCACAAGACAGTGAAGATGCTGAATAAGTAGCGTGGCTGTCCCTCCACGACGGGGAGTCTTTGGCATTCAGGTTCCCCGTCCTGGCGATGATACTCGAATAATGAACAAGAATTAAACAAGAGAACTATCGCTGATTTCCTCATCTCACCCCGGTTGGGTGGGATCATAAAAACGCCGTCTGGCAAGCTGGACGCGCATTTTGAATCTGGTATTAACGCTGTATGGCCCCAACGCGTAGCAGGTTTAACAAGGTACTGAGAGGTTTTAAGTTTGTTTGACCGTTATGATGCCGGTGAGCAGGCCGTACTGGTTCACATCTATTTCTCGCAAGACAGAGATACGGAAGATTTGCAGGAGTTCGAAACCCTGGTCTCTTCTGCTGGCGTAGAAGCGCTGCGCGTTGTCACTGGCAGCCGCAAAGCGCCACACCCCAAATATTTTGTCGGTGAAGGAAAAGCTGTCGAAATCGCCGAAGCGGTAAAAGAGAGCGGTGCCACCGTGGTGCTGTTCGATCACGCCCTGAGTCCAGCGCAGGAGCGCAACCTTGAAGCGCTGTGCGAGTGCCGCGTTATTGATCGCACCGGGCTGATCCTCGATATTTTTGCCCAGCGTGCGCGCACCCATGAAGGTAAATTACAGGTTGAGCTGGCGCAGCTGCGCCATCTGGCCACGCGGCTGGTGCGCGGCTGGACGCACCTTGAGCGCCAGAAAGGCGGTATCGGTTTACGCGGGCCGGGTGAAACCCAGCTGGAGACCGACCGCCGCTTGCTGCGCAATCGCATTACTCTGATCCTCTCCCGCCTTGAGCGCGTCTCGAAACAGCGCGAGCAGGGCAGGCAGGCTCGCAACAAGGCCGATGTGCCGACCGTATCGCTGGTGGGTTACACCAACGCCGGTAAATCCACACTGTTTAACCGCCTGACCACGTCCGAGGTTTACGTGGCCGACCAGCTGTTCGCTACCCTCGATCCGACTCTGCGCCGCGTTGACGTGGTGGATGTGGGCGAAGTGGTGCTGGCCGATACCGTAGGCTTTATTCGCCACCTGCCGCACGACCTGGTGGCCGCGTTTAAAGCCACGCTGCAGGAAACCCGCGAGGCCGCGCTGCTGCTGCACGTGATTGACGCAGCGGACGTGCGGGTCGATGAGAACATCGAAGCGGTAAACGAAGTGCTGGAAGAGATTGAATCCGATGAAATCCCCAGCCTGCTGGTGATGAATAAAATCGATATGCTTGACGGTTTCGTCCCGCGCATCGACCGTGATGAAGAGAACCTGCCAATCCGGGTCTGGCTCTCCGCCCAAAGTGGAGAGGGCATCCCGCTGCTGTTCCAGGCGCTGACCGAGCGCCTGGCCGGTGAGATTGCGCAGTATGATTTACGTCTACCGCCGGCTGCAGGGCGGCTGCGTAGCCGTTTTTACCAGTTGCAGGCGATAGAAAAAGAGTGGAATGAAGAGGACGGTAGCGTGGGATTACACGTGCGCATGCCGATCGTCGACTGGCGCCGACTGTGCAAACAGGAACCGACGCTGGTGGATTACATTGTTTGACTGATGTTGCCTGACACGCGTATCCCGGCTTGGGATACCACCGCACACACAATTAATGGAGTATAAACATGGCGTGGAATCAGCCCGGGAATAACGGACAGGACCGCGACCCGTGGGGAAGCAGCAATAATCAAGGCGGCAACTCTGGGGGAAATAAAGGAGGGCGCGATAAGGGGCCTCCTGATTTAGATGATATCTTCCGTAAGCTGAGCAATAAGCTTGGTGGACTGGGCGGTGGCAAAAAAAGCGGCGGTGACGGGTCAGGTAACGGCAGCGCACCGCGCAAGCCGGGCAGCGGCGGGCGTCTGGTTGGCATCGTGGCCGTGGCCGTGGTGGTGATCTGGGCCGGTAGCGGCTTCTACACCATCAAAGAAGCCGAGCGCGGCGTGGTGACACGCTTCGGTAAGTTTAGCCATCTGGTCGAGCCAGGTCTGAACTGGAAACCGACCTTTGTCGATCAGGTACGTGCGGTGAACGTGGAGGCGGTGCGCGAGCTCTCTGCTTCCGGCACCATGCTGACCTCGGATGAGAACGTGGTGCGCGTTGAGATGAACGTGCAGTACCGCATCACCAATCCGGAACGCTACCTGTACGCGGTGACCAGCGCCGATGACAGCCTGCGTCAGGCAACCGACAGCGCCCTGCGTGGCGTGATTGGTCGCTCGACCATGGACCGAATTCTGACCGAAGGGCGTACCGTGGTGCGTAGCGAAACCCAGCGCGAGCTGGAAGAGACAATTCGCCCTTACGATATGGGTATTACCCTGCTGGACGTTAACTTCCAGACGGCGCGCCCACCGGAAGACGTTAAAGCGTCATTCGATGATGCCATTGCCGCACGTGAGAACCGTGAGCAGGCGGTACGTGAAGCCGAAGCCTACGCCAACGATAAGCTGCCGCGCGCCCGTGGTGATGCGCAGGGTATCCTTGAGCAGGCTCGTGCCTACAAGTCCCGCGTGACGCTGGAAGCCCAGGGTGAAGTCGACAGCTTTGCGCGTATCCTGCCGGAATACAAAGCCGCACCGCAGATCACCCGCGAGCGTCTGTATATCGAAACCATGGAACGTGTTCTGTCACACACGCGTAAGGTACTGGTTAACGATAAAGGCAACAGCCTGATGGTGCTGCCTCTCGATCAGCTGATGCGCGGCCAGAGTGGCGCGGCATCCGGCAATAACCAGAGCGGAAGCAGCAGCCTGCTGCGTCTGCCACCCGCTTCAGGCAGCAGCGAGCGCGCCAGCAGCAGTTCGTCGTTCAGTCCGGACGACATCATGGATCAGCGCCGGGTGAATGCTCAGCGTAACGATAGCCAGCGCGAAGGGAGAGAGTAATCGATGCGTAAGCCATTAATCGTACTATTGATTGTTGTGCTGGTGGTGCTGTACGCGTCACTGTTTGTGGTGCAGGAAGGCCAGCGCGGCATTGTGATGCGCTTCGGTAAAGTTCTGCGCGATGATGAAAATAAACCGCTGGTGTATGCGCCAGGCCTGCACTTCAAGATCCCATTCCTGGAATCTGTGAAGTCACTTGATGCGCGTATCCAGACTATGGACAACCAGGCCGACCGCTTCGTCACCAAAGAGAAGAAAGACCTGATTGTTGACTCCTATATCAAATGGCGCGTCAGCGACTTCAGCCGTTATTACCTCGCCACCGGCGGCGGTGATATTTCTCAGGCCGAAGTGCTGCTGAAACGTAAGTTCAGCGACCGTCTGCGTTCTGAGATTGGGCGTCTGGACGTGAAAGATATCGTCACCGATTCCCGTGGCCGTCTGACCACCGATGTGCGCGATGCGCTGAACACCGGTAGTGCGGGTGCGGATGATGAAGTGGCTACGCCAGCAGCAGACGATGCGATTGCCTCTGTGGCTAAGCGCGTTGAGAGCGAGACCAACAGCAACGAACCGGCTATCAACCCGAACAGTATGGCGGCGTTGGGTATCCAGGTGGTTGACGTGCGCATCAAGCAGATCAACCTGCCAACCGAAGTGTCTGATGCGATCTATGCGCGTATGCGTGCCGAGCGTGAATCCGTTGCCCGTAGCCAGCGTGCTCAGGGTGCGGAAGAAGCCGCCAAAGTGCGTGCTCAGGCCGACTACGAAGTTGAACGTACGCTGGCAGAAGCCCGCCGTCAGGCTCTGATCACGCAGGGTGAAGGTGATGCCGAAGCGGCCAAGCTGTTTGCTGATGCTTTCAGTCAGGACCCGGATTTCTACGCCTTTATGCGTAGCCTGCGTGCTTACGACAACAGCTTCAAGAGCAATCAGGATGTGATGGTGCTGAGCCCGGATAGCGACTTCTTCCGCTTTATGAAAAGTCCGTCTTCCTCCACGCGCTAATAATCTGCTATAACGTGCGAAGGGCCGGTTCTCCGGCCCTTTTTTTATGGGATTTTCCAGGCGAAGCGGCGAGTAACAATAATGAATACAACTGTATGGATGGCGTTAGGGCTGGTGCTGGTGTTCGAGGGGTTAGGCCCGGTGCTCTATCCGCAGCTGTGGCGGCGGATGATTCTGGCAATGGCAAACATGCCCGATGGACTGCTGCGCCGGGTTGGCGGTGGGCTGGTGGTGGCAGGCGCAGTAATCTACTACATGCTCAGCCGCGCGAACGGGGCATAGGCTTAACGCTGCGGGTGATGTCGCGCACTTTGGCAAAAAAGTCCGCAATCGTATGCTAAAACAGCTGAAAGACTAAAATGACGATGGTAGAATCCTTTTTTAAGCAATCGGTGATTTTGAAAATGGGTAAGAACGTCGTCGTACTGGGCACCCAATGGGGTGACGAAGGTAAAGGTAAGATTGTTGACCTTCTGACAGAACGCGCTAAATACGTAGTGCGCTATCAGGGTGGCCATAACGCTGGCCACACGCTAGTCATCAACGGTGAGAAAACCGTCCTCCACTTAATTCCATCTGGCATCCTGCGTGAAAACGTCACCAGCATCATCGGCAACGGTGTTGTTCTGTCGCCTGCCGCGCTGATGAAAGAGATGAAAGGTCTGGAAGATCGTGGCTTCCCGGTACGCGAACGTCTGTTCATTTCAGAAGCCTGCCCACTGATCCTTGAATATCACGTTGCCCTTGATGTGGCACGTGAGAAAGCCCGTGGCGCGAAAGCGATCGGCACCACCGGTCGTGGTATCGGCCCGGCCTACGAAGATAAAGTTGCCCGTCGCGGCCTGCGTGTTAGCGACCTGTTCAACAAAGAAACCTTCGCGGCGAAGCTGAAAGAAGTGATGGATTACCATAACTTCCAGCTGGTGAACTTCTACAAAGAAGAGGCAGTCGACTTCGACAAAGTGCTGGCGGATACTCTGGCGATTGCCGATATCCTGACGGGCATGGTGGTTGACGTTTCTGAACTGCTGGACGGCGCGCGCAAGCGTGGCGACCTGATCATGTTCGAAGGCGCGCAGGGTACGCTGCTGGACATCGACCACGGTACGTATCCGTACGTAACCTCTTCCAACACCACCGCAGGTGGCGTGGCAACCGGTTCGGGTATTGGTCCGCGCTACGTTGATTACGTGCTGGGCATTGTCAAAGCCTACTCCACGCGCGTTGGTGCAGGTCCATTCCCCACCGAGCTGTTCGACGAAACCGGTGAGTTCCTGTGCAAGCAGGGCAACGAGTTTGGCGCCACCACTGGCCGTCGTCGTCGCACCGGCTGGCTGGATGCGGTTGCCGTGCGCCGCGCGGTGCAGATCAACTCCCTTTCTGGCTTCTGCATGACCAAACTGGACGTGCTGGATGGCCTGAAAGAGGTAAAAATCTGTGTAGCCTACCGCATGCCGGATGGCCGCGAAGTGACCACCACCCCGCTGGCAGCAGAGGGTTGGGAAGGCATTGAGCCAATCTACGAATCCATGCCGGGCTGGTCTGAGACCACCTTCGGGGTGAAAACGCTGGATGGCCTGCCGCAGGCAGCGCGCGACTACATCAAGCGCATTGAAGAAGTGACCGGAGTGCCGATTGATATTATCTCTACCGGCCCGGACCGCAGTGAAACCATGATTCTGCGCGACCCGTTTGACGCATAATTCAGTTTCAGGCCGGGCAATGCCCGGCCAGCTTTTATCCAGCACCGGTTATCCGCCGTTCCCCTCTGCTGTCATGATAAATAAAATGGCCCCAATCGCTGAGGCTGGTTTATTATCATTGCTAATCACACCCATTCTTAAGCGGACGATCGCAACAACCGCGGTGAACTCTCTGAGGTTTTCTTGCAGCTGACCAGTTTTACAGATTATGGTTTACGTGCGCTGATCTATCTCGCCACGCTTCCGGCAGGCCAGATGACCAGTATCAGCGAAGTCACGGACACTTATGGCGTGTCACGTAATCATATGGTCAAAATAATCAATCAACTTAGTCGTGCTGGCTATGTTGCTGCCGTGCGCGGTAAGAATGGCGGTATCCGACTGGGTAGGCCTGCTGAAGAAATAGTGATAGGTCAGGTGGTGCGCGATATGGAACCGCTACAGCTGGTGAACTGCCACAGCGATTTCTGCCACATCACCTCTGCCTGCCGCCTGAAAAAAGCGCTGCATGACGCCGTCCAGAGTTTTCTGCGTGAACTGGACCAATACACCCTGGCCGATCTGGTTGAAGACAACCATCCGCTCTACAAAATTTTGCTGAATGAACGACCTTCATTCAGCAGCTGACAACGGAGGAACCTCGATGTCACACGATCCCTTTCAGGAACGAGAAGCTGAAAAGTACGAAAACCCCATTCCAAGCCGCGAGTTCATTCTTGCCCATCTGGACAAACGCGAAAAGCCGGCCAGCCGTGAAGAGCTGGCGCAAGAGTTAGATATCAGCGGCGAAGAGCAGATCGAAGCGCTGCGCCGCCGCCTGCGCGCCATGGAGCGCGATGGCCAGCTGGTCTTTACCCGCCGCCAGTGCTACGCGCTGCCGGAGCGCCTTGATCTGCTGAAAGGCAAGGTTATCGGCCACCGCGACGGCTTCGGCTTCCTGCGCATTGAAGGTAGCAAAGACGATCTCTACCTCTCTGCCGAACAGATGAAAATGTGCATGCACGGGGATATGATCCTCGCGCAGGCGATGGGCGCCGACCGTAAAGGCCGCCGCGAAGCCCGCGTAGTGCGCGTGGTTGAGCCGCGTAACGCACAGATTGTTGGCCGTTACTTCACCGACTCCGGCGTTGGCTTTGTCGTCCCGGATGACAGCCGCCTGAGCTTCGACATCCTGATCCCGGCTGAAGAGCTGATGGGTGCGCGCATGGGCTTTGTGGTGGTGGTGGAGCTGACTCAGCGCCCAACCCGCCGCAGTAAAGCCGTCGGTAAAGTGGTGGAAGTGCTCGGCGATAACATGGGCACCAGCATGGCGGTCGATATGGCGCTGCGCACCCATGATATTCCACACGAATGGCCGGAAGCACTGGAAAAACAGATTGCTCACCTTAGCGAAGAAGTGCCGGAAGAGGCGAAACAGGGCCGCGTTGACCTGCGCGATCTGCCGCTGGTCACTATTGATGGCGAAGACGCCCGCGACTTCGATGATGCGGTATTCTGCGAGCGTAAGCGCGGCGGCGGCTGGCGCCTGTGGGTAGCGATTGCTGACGTCAGCTACTACGTGCGCCCGGGTACCCCGCTGGATGACGAAGCGGTGAATCGCGGTACCTCGGTTTACTTCCCTTCCCAGGTGGTGCCGATGCTGCCGGAAGTGCTGTCAAATGGCCTCTGCTCGCTGAACCCGGAAGTTGACCGTCTGTGTATGGTGTGTGAGATGACTATCTCCTCCACCGGCAAGCTGACCGGCTACAAACACTACGAAGCGGTGATGAACTCCTTCGCCCGCCTGACCTATAACAAGGTGTGGAACATTCTGCAGGGGCATCAGGAACTGCGCGAGCAGTACCAGCCGCTGGTGAAAGATCTGGAAGAGCTGCACCGCATGTATCTGGCGCTGGAAAAAGCGCGCGAGCAGCGTGGCGGTATCTCCTTCGAGACCGAAGAAGCGAAATTTGTCTTCAACGCCGACCGCCGCATTGAGCGCGTCGAGCAGGTATCGCGTAACGATGCGCACAAGCTGATCGAAGAGTGCATGATCCTCGCCAACATCGCTTCAGCCCGCTACGTTGAGAAAAACAACGAACCGGCGCTGTTCCGCGATCACGACCGTCCAGGTGATGAGAGCATCAAGAGCTTCCGCTCGGTGCTGAATGAGCTGGGCCTGACGCTGCCGGGCGGCGACAAACCGCAGCCGGTGGACTACTCCGCGCTGCTGAGCCAGATCGCCGGTCGTCAGGATCACGAAATGCTGCAAACTATGCTGCTGCGTTCAATGAAGCAGGCGGTATATGACCCGGAAAACCGTGGCCACTTCGGTCTGGCGCTGGCTTCTTACGCGCACTTCACCTCGCCGATCCGCCGCTACCCGGACCTGCTGCTGCACCGCGCCATCAAGTATCTGCTGGCGAAAGAAGCGGGCACCCTGCAGGGTAACACCACGCCAACCGGCGGCTACCATTACGAAATGCCGCAGATGCTGCAGCTTGGCCAGCACTGTTCGCTGACCGAACGCCGCGCCGATGAAGCCACGCGTGATGTTGCCGACTGGCTGAAGTGCGACTTTATGCAGGATCAGGTCGGGGAAACCTTTAGCGGCGTGATCTCTAGCGTCACCGGCTTCGGCTTCTTCGTGCGCCTGACCGATCTGTTCATCGATGGTCTGGTACACGTTTCGACGCTCGACAATGACTACTACCGCTTTGACGCCATCGGCCAGCGCCTGATCGGTGAATCCGGCGGTCGTACCTATCGCCTGGGCGATACTGTTGAAGTCCGCGTTGAGGCGGTGCATATGGATGAGCGTAAGATCGACTTCGCGCTGATCTCAAGCAGCCGTAAGCCGCGTGGCGAAGGCAAAACCGAGCGCGAGCGTGAAAAACGCGGTGCGGCGAAAAACAGCGGCAGCCGTCGTCGCGCACCGCGCAAGGGTGCCAACTTCGAGCCGGACAGCGCCTTCCGCCCGGCCAAAGGGGCAGAAAATACCCCTGCGGCAAACAAAGAGAAGAAACCGCGTAAGCCGTCGGATAAAACCCGTAAACCTGGCGCCACGCGCGCTAAGCGCGCGAAGAAGACCGACGACGCCTAATCGCATCCGGGCGATGCAGCGAAACGGGGTAACCTGTTTTTCGTAGGGGCTGACCCTCTTTTTCGGTCAGCCTGCTTCGGTCACCCACTAAATGAATATGACATTTGAGTATCCTGAACCATGAGTGAAATTGTTTTTGGTATCCACGCCGTGCAGGCGCTGCTCGACAGCGACCCGCAGCGTTTCCAGGAAGTATTTATCCTGAAAGGGCGTGAAGACCGCCGCTTGCAGACGCTGGTAAAAGCGCTGGAAGCACAGGGCATCGTTATCCAGGTTGCCAACAAGCAGATGCTGGACGCTAAATCTGAAGGTGCCGTGCATCAGGGCATCATCGCGCGCGTCAAGCCGGGCCGTCAGTATCAGGAAGGCGATCTGCCGGACCTGCTGGCCAGCCTGGATAACCCGTTCCTGCTGATCCTTGATGGCGTCACCGACCCGCATAACCTCGGGGCCTGCATGCGCAGCGCTGATGCTGCTGGCGTTCACGCCATCATCGTGCCTAAAGATCGCTCCGCGGCGCTTAACGCCACGGCGAAAAAAGTCGCCAGCGGCGCAGCAGAACACGTGCCACTGATCCGCGTGACCAACCTGGCGCGCACGATGCGCGTGCTGCAGGAGGCCAACGTGTGGATCGTCGGAACGGCGGGCGAAGCTGACCATACTCTTTACCAGAGCAAAATGACCGGCCCGATGGCGCTGGTGATGGGCGCGGAAGGCGAAGGCATGCGCCGCCTGACGCGTGAGCACTGCGACGAACTGATCGGTATCCCAATGGCGGGTAGCGTTTCATCGCTGAACGTCTCCGTCGCCACCGGTGTTTGCCTGTTTGAAGCGGTGCGTCAGCGCAGCGTGAAGTAAATTGTCCGGGGCGTGACCTGCGCCCCAGCATTCTCCTCTGTCCGTCCTATCCTTTCCTCTGGCTTGTCAGAAAAGGATGCCGCAATGGACTGGAAAACTCATCGCGTTTTTAATCAGCCCCGACCGCTCAGCAACAGCAATCTGTTTCTCTCTGATACTCCCCTGCTTGAGGCCGTGCAGCGTGAAGGCGCTGGCTGGGACAGCGAGCGCCTTGCGTCCGTCGGTCAGCAGTTGGGTAGCGCCGAATCGCTCGAACTGGGGCGGCTGGCGAACCGTCATCCTCCTGAACTGCTGCGCTATGATGCCCGCGGCGAGCGGCTTGACGAACTGCGTTTTCACCCGGCATGGCACCTGCTGATGCAGGGGCTGTGCGCCAACCGCGTACACAACCTCGCGTGGCAGCCGGATGCGCCAGCGGGCGCGTTCGTCGCGCGCGCCGCGCGTTTTCTGCTGCATGCGCAGGTGGAAGCCGGCACGCTGTGCCCGGTAACCATGACCTTCGGCGCCATTCCGCTGCTGCAAAAATCTCTGCCGCCACCTTATCAGCACTGGCTGCCCGGGCTGCTTTCTGACCGCTACGATCCCCATCTGCACGGCGGCGAACAAAAACGCGGGCTGCTGATCGGCATGGGGATGACGGAAAAGCAGGGTGGTACCGACGTGCTGAGCAACACCACGCGGGCAGAACCGCTGGCGCAGCGCGGGCCGGGCGAAGCCTACCGGCTGGTGGGGCACAAATGGTTCTTCTCGGTGCCGCAGAGCGATGCGCATCTGGTGCTGGCGCAGACGGCGGGCGGGCTCTCCTGCTTCTTTCTGCCGCGCCTGCTGCCGGATAACACGCGTAACGCGGTGCAGATCGAGCGCCTTAAGGACAAACTGGGTAACTGCTCCAACGCCAGCGGTGAAGTGGAGTTTCGCCACGCCAGCGGCTGGCTGATAGGCGAAGAGGGCGAGGGCGTGCGGCAGATCCTCAAAATGGGCGGCTACACCCGCTTTGACTGCGCGCTCGGCAGCCACGCCCTGATGCGCCGCGCCTTTTCCGTGGCGCTCTATCATGCACATCAGCGCCAGGTGCAGGGCAAAACCCTGATCGAACAGCCGCTGATGCGCCAGCAGCTGTGCGCGCAGGCGCTGCTGCTGGAAGGGCAAACTGCCGTGCTGATGCGGCTGGCGCGCGCCTGGTCCCAGCCCGCCACGGCCGGCGAGCGCAGCTATTGCCGCCTGCTGACGCCCGCCGCCAAGTTTGCCGTCTGCCAGCGCGGGCCGGGATTTGTCGCGCAGGCGATGGAGATCCTCGGCGGGATTGGCTACTGCGAGGAGAGTGAGCTACCACGGCTGTACCGTGAAATGCCGGTCAACAGCATCTGGGAGGGATCGGGAAATGTGATGTGCCTCGACGTGCTGCGCGTGCTGGCGAAGCAGCCTGCGGTGCTGGAGCAGCTTGAGGCCGGTTTTGACGGTGTGAAAGGGCAGAGCCGCGACTTTGACCAGCGCTGGCGCCAGCTGCGGCAGGCACTGAAACGCCCGCAGGAAGCGCAGGCGCGGCAGCTGGTCGAGCGTTTATTCACTCTGGCAACGGCGGAGCAGGTGCTGCGCCATCTCGACCCACCGCTGGCGGATGCGTGGTGCCGCCAGCAGTTAGATCCGCAGTCAGGTTATCTGCTGACGGAAAAGGTCTGTCAGCGCCTGCTACTGCGCGCCAGCGGCGGCAGCTGACGGGCCGTAAAGAATGGCTGAGCCGTACCACATGCCCGGCGCCACGGTCTCACTGACCATCTGGATCAGATAGTAAGTGGCACCTGCGGCGTTGGCTTTCGCGGCCAGCTCACGCTCGGCGTCGTCCGGGGAGCCGCGCACCGTCGCGCTGATGGTGCCCAGGCGCGGCAGGGTGCCGCTCTGCGCGCGGGTGATCTCCTGGGCCTGCGACGTTGCCGCAGGCGGCGGTTGTGGCGTGGTGTTCAGCGCGCTGCAGCCCGTTAGCAGCAGCGCGACCAGCAGAGCAGGTATCTGGCGCATGATATTCATCTCATAACAGTCTGAATATCAGTGTACGCCACAATCATCACTTCACGCTAAACACCTTCACCAGCTCGCTCAGATGGTGCCCCTTGCGGCTCAGCTCCTGCGCGGTCAGCTCGGAGTGTGTCACCAGCTCGCTATTCTGGTGGGTAGCCTGGCCGATCTGCGCCATCGCCAGATTGACGTGGCCGATCCCGGTCGTCTGCTCCTGCGATGCGATATTGATTTCGCTCATCAGCGTCTTTACCTGGCCGATGCTGGCAGTGATGTTATCCATCGCCCTGCGCGTCTGTTCGGACAGTTCATGCCCCTGCACCACTTTGCTCAGCGAGTTAGCAATCAGCCCCTCGATCTCTTTTGCCGCCTGTGCGCTGCGCTGTGCCAGCGAGCGAACTTCGGCCGCCACCACTGCGAAGCCTTTGCCGTTTTCCCCGGCGCGCGCCGCTTCAACCGCCGCATTGAGCGCCAGAATATTGGTCTGGAAGGCGATCGATTCAATCACCTGGGTAATATCGGCAATGCTCTGCGAGGCGGTTTTGATATCCGACATGGTGGCGACGGAGCGGCTAACAGTATTATCGCCGAGGCTGACGGCACTGGCCGCCTCACCCACCAGCTGCAGCGCCTGAGTCACGTTACCGGCGTTTTGCGCCACGGTGGCGCCGAGCTGTTCCATGCTGGCCGAGGTCTCTTCGACGCTGCTGGCCTGGCGCGCGATCTGCTCGCTGATATTGCCGCTGCTGGCGACAATCGCCTCGGTGCCGCTGGCGATCTCATCGGCCGCATGGCGCACCTGCGCCACCACCCGCTCCAGTCCCTCGCCGATACCGTTAATCGCCACGATCAGCTGGCCCACTTCATCCTGGCGCTGAGTGTTCAGCGTCGAGCGCAGATCGCCGGCGGCATACTGACGTGCCAGGGCGATCACCTGCTGCAGCGGCTGGCTCAGCCAGCGGCGTGTTACCCAGACAAACGTCACGGCGAATACCAGGACCATCGCGCTGCCGATCAGCAGGAACAGATTGCGCGTCTGCTGAACCGGGGCCAGCAGGCTGGCTTTATTGACCTGCGCCACCACCACCCAGTTCCACTCCGGCAGATACTGCCAGGCGAGGATCTGCGGCTCGCCGTGTTCATCCAGGGTTTCAAGCGTGCCTTGAGGCTGGTCAAGCAGCTGCTGCTGGGTCTCCTGCGGCAGCGTTGGCCGCTTACCTTCCAGCGTCGGGTGGAACAGATACTGGCCGTACTGTTTCCCTGCCGCGCGGTTCAGCACGAAGAACGAGCCGCTGTCGCCGAGATGTTTCGCCAGCACTTTCTGGCGGATGGCCGCGTACTGCTTGCTGATATCCACCCCGACGAACAGAATGGCAATCACCCGGCCCGCCTCATCGCGCACCGGCTGATACTGTGTGATATAGCGCTTGCCAAACAGCAGGGCCACGCCACGGAAGATCTCGCCCTTCTGCACCGGCTGCCAGGCGGGGCTATTGTGGTCAAGCAGGGTGCCGATCGCCCGATCGCCGTTCTCTTTGCGCAGCGAGGTTGAAACGCGCATAAACTCGTTATCGTGGGTCAGGGCAAAGATAGTGGCAATCGCCCCGGTGCGATCCTGGAAGTCATCCACCAGCACCTGGTCGAGGTTGAGGGTGCGCAGCCCGGCGCGCAGCGTTGGCGTGGGTTGCCCCCCGACGACAATCTGCTGGGATTCATCCAGCGTAAAACGCTTTGGCAGGAAGCTCTGGAACAGCCCGGTGTAATTACTCACCTCTTCAGCCAGCGTGGTGTTGAACATGCCCGCCATATCGCCGATGCCGTTAACCTGGTTTTCCATATCGCTCAGGGTCAGCGTATGAACCTGCTTCGCGGCGCTGTGGCTGAGCGCCAGGGTTAACATCAGGAACAGGACCGCCACGCCAAGCGAGGTCAGTACCGAAAGTTTGACGCCCAGACTCCATGTCTTGAGAGAGAGACGCTTCATTGTTGTGCCTTAATTAGGTTAGGGTGTTACACGGATTAACGGCATGGCGCGGATAAAGTTTATGAGGAAAGGTGATGATCGAGCTGAAGAGTGAAAGTTTCTCCGGGATTGAGTGCCTGCATGCCTTCCCTGCCGGCCAGCGCGATGCGCCACTGCCCAGCGTGATTTTCTATCACGGCTTCACCTCGTCAAAGGAGGTTTACGCCTATTTCGCCGTCGCGCTGGCTCAGGCCGGGTTTCGTGCGGTGCTGCCGGACGCTGACCTGCACGGTGCGCGCTACAGCGGCGACAGCGAACTGCGCCTGACGCGTTTCTGGGAGATCCTGCGTAGCAATATTGACGAACTGCCCGGAATTGAACAGGCGCTGCGCGCGCGCCAGCTGGTGGACGCTGAGCGGCTGGCGGTGGCCGGGGCATCAATGGGCGGCATGACGGCGCTGGGGGCGATGGCGCGCTATCCGCAGCTGCGCGCGGCGGCGAGCATGATGGGCTCCGGCTATTTCAGCCAGCTGGCCCGGACGCTGTTTCCGCCGCGGGTGGCGCGCACGCAGGAGGAGAAAAAACAGCTGGCCGAGCGGCTGGCACCGCTGGCGCAGTATGATGTCGGCCACCAGCTGGAAAAGTTGGCCAATCGCCCGCTGCTGCTGTGGCACGGGGAAGCCGATGAGGTAGTGCCCGCCGCAGAAAGTGCGCGGCTGGAAAAAGCCCTGCGTGACAGCGGGCAGGACGGCAACCTGACGTATCTTACCGAGTCCGGCGTGGGCCACCGCATCACCCCGCCGGCGCTGACCGCCTTTACCGCCTTTTTTAAGCATTATTTATAAGCCGTAGGGGCGGACCCTCTTTTTCGGTCCGCCCGAAATCAACGTACCCGCGCCAATATTTACCTTGTGTTTGTTCCCCCTCGCCAGTATGATTACGCGTCAATTTTTCAGCCGCATTCTCAGGCTGTGACCCGGAGTTTACTCTGGTCACGGCTTATAACGTTCCTTGCTTCCATGGGCCGCGGCTGACCCTGACAGGAGGCTGAATAATCCGTAAGGAGCAAATTCGATGCGTCATTACGAAATCGTATTTATGGTTCATCCTGACCAAAGCGAACAGGTTCCTGGCATGATCGAGCGTTACTCTGCAACCATCACTGGTGCAGAAGGTACGATCCACCGCCTGGAAGACTGGGGCCGCCGTCAGCTGGCTTACCCGATCAACAAACTGCACAAAGCTCACTACGTTCTGCTGAACGTGGAAGCGCCGCAGGAAGCGATCGATGAGCTGGAAACTAACTTCCGCTTCAACGACGCCGTTATCCGCAGCATGGTTATGCGCGTTAAGCACGCGGTAACTGAAGCATCTCCGATGGTTAAAGCTAAAGATGAGCGTCGTGATCGTCGCGAAGATTTTGCTAACGAAACCTCTGATGATGCAGATGCTGGGGATTCTGAAGAGTAATTGTCCGTGACGGCCAATCGTCTGACGCTGTCTGGCACCGTGTGCAAGACGCCGATACGAAAAGTGAGCCCGTCAGGAATTCCACACTGCCAGTTCGTGCTTGAGCACCGTTCAGAGCAGGTGGAAGCCGGTTTTAACCGGCAAGCCTGGTGTCGGATGCCGGTGATTATCAGCGGCAAAGCCCATCAGGCCATTACTCAAAGTATAACGGTCGGTACGCAGGTTACGGTTCAGGGATTTATTAGCTGCCATCAAGGGCGCAATGGCCTGAACAAGATCGTACTGCATGCCGAGCAGATTGAATTGATAGATACTGGAGACTAGCCTAATGGCACGTTATTTCCGTCGTCGCAAGTTCTGCCGTTTCACCGCGGAAGGCGTTGTAGAGATTGATTACAAAGACATCGCTACGCTGAAAAACTATATCACTGAAAGTGGTAAAATTGTCCCGAGCCGTATTACCGGTACTCGTGCAAAATACCAGCGTCAGCTGGCTCGCTGCATCAAGCGCGCTCGCTACCTGTCCCTGCTGCCATACACTGATCGTCATCAGTAATCGGCCGCCGTCTATTAACGACTTAAAGAGGATAAGGTAATGCAAGTTATTCTGCTTGATAAAGTAGCAAACCTGGGCAGCCTGGGTGACCAGGTTAACGTTAAAGCGGGCTACGCTCGTAACTTCCTGGTACCACAGGGCAAAGCTGTTCCTGCTACCAAGAAAAACGTTGAGTTCTTCGAAGCACGTCGTGCAGAACTGGAAGCCAAACTGGCTGACGTTCTGTCTGCAGCTAATGCACGCGCTGAGAAAATCAATGCACTGGGCACCGTGACCATCGCGTCTAAATCAGGCGACGAAGGTAAACTGTTCGGTTCCATCGGTACCCGCGACATCGCTGATGCAGTTACTGCAGCTGGCGTTGAAGTGGCTAAGAGCGAAGTTCGTCTGCCGAACGGCGTTCTGCGTGTGACCGGTGAGCACGAAGTGGACTTCCAGGTTCACAGCGAAGTCTTCGCTAAGCTGATCGTTAACATCGTTGCTGAAGCTTAATCGCTGACGTTAGCGTTGTTCAAAGCGCCGCCCCCTGGGGCGGCGTTTTTGTTTCTATTGCGCTTTTAAGAATGTTCCATCGGGCTGGCGGGTAAACAGTATTTCCCCATTGCCGCTGTCCAGCGTCAACCCTGTCACCACTCCCTGCGCATCCTGACGAATCTTCACCGTCTGCCCGGCATGTAACGTGCTGAGCGGTTTATCGTTGCCCTCAACCCGCGCCATCGCAAACACATCATTGACCGGCAGATTATTGTCACGGAACAGCTGCGCCAGCGTCTGGCCGGAGGCAATCAGGTATTCATGCCACTCGCCCTGGCTGTCCGACTGGGCGGTGCTGGTTTGCGCGGGCGGCGCAGTGGGTGTTGTTGCTGGCGGAGGGCTATCGGTGATTTCCGCCTGTAACGGCACTTCAGTGCCGGCGTCGCCGCTCTGCATGGGCGTGACCGGCTGCACCGCACGCTGTTGCGGGGTTGACGGCCACAGGAAGGCCAGCAGGACAACCAGCGCGGCGGCAATAATGCCGCGGCGATGAGGCGCTGGCAGCGGGTTCATCCAGCTTATCTGGTCCGGCAAATGCCAGATTTGATGAAGCCACGACGATAAACGTGATGTTGGCGATGCGTCTGGCATTGCTTCTTCCTCCTGGCGCGACACTCGCGCAATCAGTGAGCGGTTTGCCAGCCAGTTTTTGACCTGGCTGACTAACTGCGGCTGGCCTTTCCTTCGCCTGCGGGCAATCTGGCCCATTTATACCTCTAATACACTGTAGCTTAGCCCGTTGCTGGTGGCGTGTTTTTATCGGTACAGGCCAGCAAGGGGTTTTGGGGCTAATAATCGGAAGTGATATTGTTTCCGTTTCACGGCGAAAAGTCACCAGTGGAAGATGGGATTTTACGCCCGTTGTCTGCGCTGTTATGCTTCGTCTTCGGTTTTATCAATGATGAAAGGAAAATCCATGACAACCCCTTCTTTTGACAGCGTTGAAGCGCAAGCAAGTTACGGTATCGGTTTACAGGTCGGTCAGCAGCTGCAGGAATCTGGTCTGCAGGGTTTACAGCCAGAAGCACTGCTGGCAGGCCTGCGCGACGCGCTGGAAGGGAATGCCCCGTCCGTTCCTGTTGATGTGGTTCACCGCGCGCTGCGTGAAGTTCACGAGCGTGCAGAAGCCGTGCGTCAGGAGCGCCAACAGGCCATGGCAGTAGAAGGTCAGAAGTTCCTGGAAGACAACGCCAAGCGTGACGGCGTCAGCAGCACCGAGACTGGTTTACAGTTCAGCGTGCTGACTCAGGGTGAGGGCGCAATCCCATCCCGTCAGGACCGCGTACGCGTCCACTATACCGGTAAACTGATCGACGGCAGCGTGTTCGACAGCTCCGTACAGCGTGGCGAGCCGGCTGAATTCCCGGTAAGCGGCGTGATCCCAGGCTGGATCGAAGCGCTGACCCTGATGCCGGTTGGCTCTAAATGGGAACTGGTGATCCCACACAACCTCGCCTACGGCGAGCGCGGTGCGGGTGCTTCCATCCCACCATTCAGCACCCTGGTGTTTGAAGTCGAACTGCTGGAAATCCTGTAAGTTCTTCGCGGGCCGGGCATCGCGCCCGGCCCCTGAGCCTGCCTGCGAAAACACCGCCACAACCCGCCTTTTCCCCGCCCCTTAACTCTGTGATTTATCATAAAATACCAGGAAATCGTGTCCCTGCGCGTCAGGTGCGTTATGCTGTTGAAAACACCAGAACAGTCAGGAGGTGGGAAGTGTTAGACCAAATTTGTCAGCTGGCGCGTGATGCCGGTGATGCCATTATGCGAGTGTACGACGGCCAAACGCCGTTGGATGTCGCCCATAAATCCGATGATTCCCCGGTTACGGCAGCAGACATTGCCGCGCACAAGGTGATCGTTGCTGGCCTGCAGGCGCTGACGCCGGCGATCCCGGTGCTGTCAGAGGAAGATCCTGCCGACTGGGAAGTGCGTCAGCACTGGCAGAAATACTGGCTGGTTGACCCGCTTGATGGCACCAAAGAGTTTATTAAGCGTAACGGCGAGTTCACGGTGAACATCGCGTTGATTGAGGGCGGCAAGCCGGTGCTCGGCGTGGTTTATGCGCCGGTATTACAAGTGCTCTATTCCGCCGATAATGGCAAAGCCTGGAAAGAAGAGGGCGGGCATAAGGTGCAGATCCAGGTGCAGAACGCGCATCCGCCGCTGGTGGTGGTGAGCCGCTCCCATTCCGATAGCGAGTTGGAAGATTATCTCAGCCAGTTGGGCGAGCATCAGACCACCGCGATTGGCTCATCGCTGAAGTTCTGCCTGGTGGCGGAAGGCAAAGCGCAGCTCTACCCGCGCTTTGGGCCAACCAATATCTGGGACACCGGTGCGGGCCACGCGGTGGCGCTGGCAGCGGGCGCCCACGTGCACGACTGGCAGGGAAAAACGCTGGATTACACCCCGCGTGAGTCGTTCCTCAACCCCGGTTTCCGCGTCTCAATTTATTAATAGCAGCCGGGGCGGGCCGATCGGAAAAAAGGATCGGCCCCTACGGTTCATGTTGTCCGCGATTTATTGAGTTTTGCCGGGGCGGGCCGATCGGAAAACACCATCGGCCCCGACGGTTGATGCTATCTGGGTTTCTGTAGGGGCGGACCCTCTTTTTCGGTCCGCCCTTATTGGGGGGCCGCCCTGGTCATCATTAGTGCAGCAACGCTTGCAACAGCGTTATCACCTGCTTCACCTCATCCTGCGTCAGCGCACCCTCTTTGGCGAACCGCACCTTACCCTGCTTATCCAGCACGATAATCGCTGAGCCGCCGCTCTCCAGCTGCCAGGCTTTACGTGCCGCACCGTTGCTATCGACAATGAACTGCGACCACGGGAACTGCTGCTTGTTGCTGTGAATGCTGCTGCGCACGAACATCCCGGTGCCGGGAATGGCATCATCGGTGTTTACCACCGTGGTTGTCTGGTAGCGGTCGTGCGGCAGTTTTGCCGCTTTGATCGCCTCAATCAGCGCCGCGTTCTGCTCTTTAGCGGAAGATCGCCCGGCAATATGCTGTATCACTCGCACTTTCCCGGGCAGCTGCGCGCTGTTCCAGTTTTTATAGCTAAACTTATCCTGCTGCAGCACCAGTTCCCCCTTGTCGGCAATCCCGACCGGCGCAACGCGTTCCCCCATGTTGAAGTTGTGCGCAGCGACGGTAAAAGGGATAAAAAGGCAAAGTGTAGCTGCCAGTTGGCGGGCTGTTGTCATGATGGCTCCCGAGTTTCGATGTGATCCGACCAGTTAGTCATGGTTCTGCAATAATAAGCGCGGATGATGCTGCTGTCGCATCGAAACAACATCTTTGCAACAGATCGCACAAAACCCTATGTATTGAAGGTTTACACTGTGCAGGTACGTTCGGGTAACAGAGAGTTCTGTCATGATGTGTAAAAACAGTAAAAAAAATCGCTTTTAGGAACATCGGCAACGAATGTTGTTCTATATTGTAGTCACTTTGCGCTTCACCACTTCGTACCGTGCTTGGTCACGATGAAGCGTACGCTATACGTTCAGGAGTAAAAACAGAATGAAGATCTTCCAGCGATATAATCCATTTCAGGTCGCTAAATACGTTAAAACGTTGTTCCGAGGAAGGTTGTATATCAAGGATGTGGGCGCGTTTGAGTTCGATAAGGGCAAGATCCTTATTCCCCGCGTCAAGGATAAACAGCACTACAGCGTGATGTCAGAAGTTAACCGTCAGGTTCTGCGCCTGCAGACTGAGTTTAACTGATGAAAAAGATTTAGGGTCAGGCATGCCTGACCCCTACAAAATACTTCCTCTACGAAACCACACTCTCTTCAGGATCTTTCGGCAGCGCCGGCGTAGTCGGGCGCGCATCAATGCGTGTCACCAGCAGCTGGTCGATGCGGTAACTGTCGATGTCGACAACCTCAAACTTAAAGCCGTGGAACTTCACGAAGTCGGTACGCTTTGGAATTTTGCGCAGCATAAACATCATAAAGCCGCCGATGGTTTCATAGTTGCCGGACTGCGGGAACTCGTCGATATGCAGCACGCGCATCACGTCATCAATTGGCGTTCCGCCCTCTACCAGCCATGAGTTCTCGTCGCGCGCGACAATCTGCTCTTCCATTCCCTGGCCGACCAGGTCGCCCATCAGCGTGGTCATCACGTCGTTGAGGGTGATAATGCCCACCACCAGCGCGTATTCATTCATGATCACCGCGAAGTCTTCACCCGCCGCTTTAAAACTTTCCAGCGCTTCAGAGAGCGTCAGCGTATCCGGCACAATCAGCGCCGAGCGGATCTGCACGCCGCTGTTCAGCGCCATGCTCTGATTACCCAGCACGCGCAGCAGCAGCTCTTTCGAGTCGACGTAACCGATAATGTGGTCAATATCTTCGTTGCACACCAGGAACTTGGAGTGCGGGAAGCGGGCGATCTTCTCTTTCAGGCTGCCCTCATCTTCGTGCAGGTCAAACCACACCACGTTTTCGCGGGAGGTCATCGATGAAGGCACGGTGCGCGACTCCAGCTCGAACACGTTCTCGATCAGCTCATGCTCCTGCTTGCGCAGCACGCCAGCCAGCGCGCCCGCCTCCACCACCGCGTAGATATCGTCGGAAGTGATGTCGTCTTTGCGCACCAGCGGGATTTTAAACAGGCGGAAGATGATGTTAGCCCCGCCGTTAAAGAACCACACCAGCGGGCGGAACAGAAACAGGCAGAAACGCATCGGGTTGATGATCTTCAGCGCCACGGTTTCCGGCGCGATCATGCCAAGACGTTTGGGGAACAGGTCGGCAAACAGAATAAACAGGCTGGTGACCACGGTGAATGAGCAGATAAAGCTAATGCGCTCCGCCATCTCCGGCTCGAAGAAGCGTTCAAACAGCGAGCGGAAAGCGGGGGAGAAAGCGGCATCGCCGACGATACCACCAAGAATGGCGACGGCGTTCAGGCCAATCTGCACCACGGTAAAGAACATGCCGGGGGTTTCCTGCATCTTCATTACGCGCTGCGCGTTGATGTTACCTTCGTCCGCCAGCAGCTTAAGCTTAATTTTGCGGGCAGCCGCCAGAGAAATTTCTGACAGAGAGAAAAATGAGCTGATGGCAATCAGCAGTACGATGACAAGCAAGCTGTCTAACATAGAACATCCATTATTTGGCTCGGCTCTGTGGCGGTGAGAATAGGCTCGCGCTGTCAGAGTGGGCCGGGTTAATCACTTGTCATTTTTGGCCTGGGCAGCGCGCAGGATGATGTCGAATCGGGTCGATCAGGGCTATCCGTGCCAAAAATGTCTGCGGTTCGGCAAGTGCGCCGGAGCAGAAGGGTAATCAGGGCGCGGTGCGTCCTGTTGGCAGATTATAGCTGTGCAGGCGAGCGCTTACAATTACGGCAGTTGCGGGAGTGGATGGCGCGCGGAGAAAAGTGCGGCGACTTGTCCGATCGCCATAGCGCGTTACACTCCTTTTACCCGCAATCGCGATACTGTGTTGTAACGTACCGTGACTTTGCACACAATAGGCACAAAATTTGTCTTAGGTTTAGATGCTACTTAGCAACAGTGATTGATGCAGGGCTGAAAGCTGTTGCAGCGGAATGGTCGCATAATGGGTTTATCAGGTTAAGCCCGGTGGATTGCGGGCTGGCAATAACAACGGGAGTAAGCGTGCCAAGAGTTTATGTGGTTTGCATGTCTTGCCTGCTGATCGTTGCGCCTGCCGTAGAGGCAGCGAACGTTCGTTTGCAGGTGACAGGGTTATCAGGGGAGTTACAGAAGAACGTCAGGGCGCGTTTATCCACCATCACTAATGATGAAGTGACCTCCGATGGCCGCTTCCGCTCGCGGGTGAGCGAAGCGGTGAAAGAGGGCCTGAAGGCGCTGGGATACTACGAACCTCAGATCGACTTCGAACTGCAACCTCCTCCTCCTGGCGGAAAGCGTCCGCTGCTGCTGGCAAAAGTCACCCCTGGTGAGCCGGTAAAACTGGCGGGAGAAACCGTGATCCTGCGCGGCGGCGCGCGCACAGATGAAGACTATCAAAAGCTGGTGAAAAGCGGAAAACCGCCGCTGGGGACGGTGCTCAACCACAGCGACTATGAAAAATTCAAAAGCTCGCTGAGCAATCTGGCGCTGCGCAAAGGCTACTTTGACGGCGACTACCGTAAAAGCCAGCTGGGGGTATCGGTAGAGCGGCGTGAAGCCTTCTGGGACCTCGACTATGACAGCGGCCAGCGCTATCGCTTTGGCGACGTCAGCTTCTCCGGTTCGCAAATCCGCGAAGACTATCTGCAAAACCTGGTGCCGTTTAAACAAGGCGATTACTACAACTCCCGCGACCTGGCTGAACTGAATCGCCGCCTGTCGGCGACCGGCTGGTTTAACTCGGTGGTGGTGGCCCCCGAGTTTGATAAGGCGCGCGACAGCAAAGTGTTGCCGCTGCATGGCGTGGTGTCGCCGCGCACCGAAAACACCATTGAGACCGGTGTAGGTTACTCGACCGACGTGGGCCCACGCGTCAAAGCAACGTGGAAAAAGCCGTGGGTCAACGATCGTGGCCACAGCTTCAGCACCAGCGCCAATATTTCTGCCCCCGAGCAGCAGCTGGACTTCAGCTATAAAATGCCGCTGCGCAAAAGCCCCCTCGAGCAGTACTACCTGCTGCAGGGCGGGTTGAAGCGCACCGATCTCAACGACACCAAAGCCGACTCCAGCACGCTGGCTGCCTCGCGCTACTGGGACAGTTCCAGCGGCTGGCAGCGGGCGATTAATCTGCGCTGGAGCCTCGACCACTTTACCCAGGGCAGCGTCACCAACACCACGATGCTGATCTATCCTGGCGTCAGCGTTAACCGCACCCGCTCGCGCGGTGGGCTGATGCCAACCTGGGGTGATTCCCAGCGCTACTCGCTGGATGTTTCCGATACCACCTGGGGCTCCGATATTGACTTCGCCGTGATGCAGGCGCAGAACGTCTGGATCCGCACGCTGGAAGATAAACACCGCTTTGTGGTGCGCGGCAACCTCGGCTGGATAGAAACCAACAACTTCAGCAAGGTCCCACCCGATCTGCGCTTCTTCGCCGGGGGCGATCGCAGCATTCGTGGCTATAAGTACAAGGGTATTTCGCCGCGCGATGACGAAGGCAAGCTGACCGGTGCCTCCAAACTGGCGACCGGCTCGCTGGAGTATCAATACAATGTGTCAGGCAAATGGTGGGGGGCGGTGTTTGTCGATTCGGGCGAAGCCGTCAACGACATCAAGCAGAGTAATTTCAAAACCGGCGCGGGCTTTGGCGTGCGCTGGCAGTCGCCGGTTGGGCCAATCAAGCTGGACATTGCCCGGCCAATTGGCGACCAGGACGATCGCGATATTCAGTTTTACATTGGACTGGGGCCTGAACTATGAAGTGGTGGAAAAAGGGCCTGATTGGCATGGTGATTTTTGTGGTCGTGCTGCTGGGCGGCGTTGCCTTTTTACTCGGCACCACCACCGGTCTGCATCTGGTGCTGAACGGCGCTGCGCGCTGGGTGCCGGGGCTCGATATCCAGCAGGTGGACGGCGGCTGGCGTAATCTCACCGTCAAAGGGCTGAAGTATGAGATGCCGGGCGTCACGGTTAACGCCGGGGAGTTCCATCTTGCGCTCAAGCTAAGCTGCCTGAAAGAGAGCGCGTTCTGCGTCAACGACCTGTCGCTGAAGGACGTCAATGTGGTGGTGGACAGCAAAAAAATGGCCCCAGCCGCCACGCCACCGGTTGAGGAAGAGAGCAGCAGCGGAGAGATCAGCACCCCCTATCCGCTCACTCTCAGCAGGCTGGCACTGCACAACATCAATCTGAAAATTGATGATACCGCCATTTCTCTCGCCGACTTCACCAGCGGAATGCACTGGCAGGAGCGCAGGCTGACGCTGACCCCAACCCATATTCAGGGGCTGCTGATCGCGCTGCCGAAAGCGGCAAAAGTCGCCAGCGAGCAGGTGGTCCAGCCAAAAGTGCAGGATCCTCAGCCGGATGAAAAGCCGCTGGGTGAAACCCTGAAGGCGATGTTTGCTAAACCGCTGCTGCCGGACCTGCCGGAATTCACCATGCCGCTGGATGTCGAGGTGCAGCAGATCCTCGGCGAGCAGCTGCGCATCACCGGCGATACCGATATTGCCGTCAACCGCCTGCTGCTGAAGGCGAAGAGCGAAAACAGCCTACTGCAGCTGCAAACCCTCGACGTTGACTCGCCGCAGGGGCAGCTTAACGCGCAGGGGCAGGCTACGCTGAGCGGCAGCTGGCCGGTCAGCTTCAACCTTTACAGCGCGCTGAATATCGACCCGATCAAGGGCGAAAAAATCAAGATGACGCTGGACGGCGGGCTGCGCGATACCCTGAAGCTGGCGCTGAATCTCTCCGGCCCGGTGCGCGCCCAGCTGGATGCGGATACGCAGCTGGCGGAAATCGGCCTGCCGCTGAATATGACGCTGCAAAGCCCGCAGCTGCGCTGGCCGCTGGACGGCGCGGCGCAGTATCAGGCGGATAACCTCAACTTCACCTTCAAAGGCAAAGCCACCGATTACGTGATGTCGCTGAAGGCGGCGTTGCAGGGCCAGGGCATTCCTCCTGCCACCCTGACGCTGGACGGTAAAGGCAACGTTGAGCAGTTTGCGCTGGATAAGCTGCGGCTGGCGGCGCTACAGGGCAATGCTGACCTGAGCGCGCTGGTGGACTGGAGTAAGGCGGTCAGCTGGCACAGCGAACTGCTGCTGAGCGGCATCAACACCGCGAAGCAGTACCCGGACTGGCCAGCGAAGCTGGACGGAAAAATCACCACGCGCGGCAGCCTGTACGGCGGCAGCTGGCAGATGCGCGTGCCGGTGCTGAAGCTGAAAGGCAACGTCAGGAACAACGCGGTCAGCGCCGACGGATCGCTGTACGGCAACAGCTACAACCAGTGGGATATTCCCGGCATCAAACTGGTGCTGGGGCGTAATAACGTTGATGTGAAAGGCTCACTCGGCGATAAGCTGAACCTGGATGCCAATATCGATGCGCAGCATCTCGACAATGCGCTGCCGGGGCTGGGCGGCGTAGCGAAAGGCTCTCTCCGCGCCCGTGGCGACCTGAAAACCCCACAGCTGCTGGCCGACCTTACCGCCAGCGGGCTGCGCTGGCAGGCGATGCGCATTGGCCGCATCAAGCTGGATGGCGACGTCAGCTCCGGCGAGCAGGTGCAGGGCAAACTGGCGCTGCGCGTCGAGCAGCTGAAGCAGGATGCGCTGGCGGTGGATCTGCTGACCCTTGATGCCAGCGGCACGGAGAAGCAGCATCAGCTCAAGCTCAATCTCAAAGGTGAACCGGTTTCCGGCCAGCTGGCGCTGAACGGCAGCTTTGACCGCGCCACCCAGCGCTGGCAGGGCAATCTCAACAACACCCGCTTTGATACCCCGGTTGGCGAGTTGCGCTTAACCCGCGCTATCGCGCTCGACTATCTCAACAGCGCCCAGACGGTGAAGATTGGCCCACACTGCTGGCAGAACCCGAACGCCGAGCTGTGCGTGCCGCAGACGGTGGAAGCGGGCCCTTCCGGCAACGCGCGCGTGGTGCTGAATCGCTTTGACCTGGCGATGATCAAACCGTTTATGCCGGAAGCCACCCAGCTGCGCGGCGTGTTCAACGGCGATGCCGATGTCTCGTGGACTGCCGATGGCGCACTGCCGACCGGGCGCATCGCGCTGAAGGGCAGCGGGGTGAAAGTGGAGCAGGATGTGCAGGGCAACACGCTGCCGGTCGCCTTCGACACGCTGAACCTTAACGCGGCGCTGAAAAATGGCCGCGCGCAGCTCGACTGGCTGATCCGCATCGCGGGTAACGGCCAGCTTGACGGTAACGTGCAGATTGCCGACCCGCAGGGCAAGCGCACGCTCTCCGGCAATATCAATATTGCCAATTTGTCGCTGGCGATGCTCAACCCGGCGCTGATGCAGGGCGAGAAAATCGCCGGGGTGCTGAGCAGCAACCTGCGCCTTGGCGGCAATCTGCAGAAACCGCAGGTGTTCGGCCAGCTGGGGCTGCGCAATGTCGATGTCGACGGCAGCTTTATGCCGGTTGACCTGACGGCAGCCAATCTGAATATGGTGTTCAACGGCATGAGTTCGACGCTGGAGGGGCTGATCCAGACCTCACAAGGGCAGATAGCGCTGAACGGTGACGCCGACTGGAGCCAGCTGGATGCCTGGCGTGCGCGCGTGGCGGCCAAGGGCGATAAAGTGCGCGTCACCGTGCCGCCGATGGTGCGTATGGACGTGTCGCCGGACCTGGTGTTTGAAGCCACGCCGCAGCTGTTTAATCTCGATGGCCGCGTCGACATCCCGTGGGCGCGCATTACGGTGCAGGAGGTGCCGGAGAGCGCGGTTGGCGTCTCCTCCGACGAAGTGCTGCTGGATAAAGACCTCAAGCCGATTGCGCCGAAGTCCACCGCCATCCCGATCAACAGCAATCTGATCATCCACGTCGGTAACGATGTGCGCCTCAGCGCCTTTGGCCTGAAAGCGAAGCTCAACGGCGATCTTAAGCTGGTGCAGGATAAACGTGGCCTCGGGCTGAACGGGCAGATCAACATTCCGTCCGGCCGCTTCCACGCCTACGGGCAGGACCTGCTGGTGCGCAAGGGCGAGCTGCAGTTCTCCGGCCCGCCGGACCAGCCTTACATCAATATGGAAGCGATCCGTAACCCGGAAGCCACCGAGGATGATGTCACCGCCGGGGTGCGCGTCACCGGGCTGGCGGATGAACCCAAGGTTGAGATCTTCTCCGACCCGGCGAAATCCCAGCAGGAGGCACTCTCCTATCTGCTGCGCGGCCAGGGTTTAGGCGCCTCCGGCAGCGACAGTGACGCATTAACTTCAGCGCTGGTCGGATTGGGGGTTGCACAAAGTGGTCAGGTTGTGGGTAAAATCGGGGAGACCTTCGGCGTCAGCAACCTGGCGCTGGATACTGCAGGGGTTGGCGACAGCCAGCAGGTGCAGGTCAGCGGCTATGTGCTGCCGGGTCTACAGGTAAAATACGGTGTTGGCATATTTGATTCACTGGCGACGTTAACGCTGCGTTACCGCCTGATGCCCAAACTCTATTTGGAAGCGGTGTCTGGTATCGACCAGGCGCTGGACGTGCTCTATCAGTTTGAGTTTTAGCAATGCGAATAATCGTTTATGGCAGCCTGCGGCGCAAGCAGGGCAACAGTCACTGGATGACCAACGGGCAGTGGCTGGGCGATCATCAGATCGACGGCTACGAACTCTATAACCTCGGGCTCTACCCGGGCGTGGTTCACGGTGAAGGTCAGGTCTACTGCGAAGTCTACCGCATCGACGCCTCCACGCTGGGCGAGCTGGATGCGTTGAGAACCAAAGGCGGAGAGTATAAGCGGGAACTGGTGCCAACGCCGTATGGCAGCGCCTGGCTCTATGTGTATCAGCGTTCCGTCTCCGGCAGGCAGCATATCGCCAGCGGCGACTGGCTGCGGCGCGATGCGGCTGAATAACCCCCCATAAAACACCGCTTTCGAGCGGTGTTTTTTTTGCCTGTTATCTGAGCCTCAGTCTATCCACTGAAACTGGGTTAGAAATCAGTGGGAAATATGATTGTTCTGTTGCTGTTTTACAGGGGATATAAACTGTGGGGCAGTAGGGCAGATATCAATCATATCGCCTTACTAATGATAAGACATTATTGCGATATTAAATGCTAATTAAAAAGCTTTTTTTTGCAGTATTTATTATTTTGGCGGCTGTAGCTAAGTGGTCTGTAGATTTATTAAGTTCGCATGTTATTATACGCCCCGATTAACTTAGCAGGTGTTATTTAACCTTATTTGGAAGTCGCATTCCCATTAACTTCCTTAAATAAGGGGGCTTTTGGTAAATGAAACACCTTAAATATATTTATGATCTTTTACAGGATTAATGTGTATTAAAGGTGTTCTGTTTCTGTTTTTTTGGAAAGGAATGCACCCGATGGTCAGCGCTAAGCGGCGGCTGTTGCTGAGCGGCTGATTATTTCCAGACCGATACTGCCGCAGTATCTGCGAGTGGTCAGGTCACTACAAAATAAAGGACTATTGCAATGAAAAAAATAACCGTACTTGCCGCATCAATCCTCTGCGTTATCGCTTCTGGCCAGGCTATGGCTAGCTCATCGGCAAATCTGCAGGTGACCGGCAAGCTTGTGCCGTCTGCCTGCGACGTAACCGTGGGCGGTGGTGGGCAGGGTATCGTCTTTGGTGATATTGATGTCGCTAAGCTTAACAAAGATAAACCTACCGAGTTGAAAGATATCGCGAAGAAAATTGCCATCACGGTGACCTGCCCGGAAGCAGCCTTTACCGGTATCAAATTCTCCGATATGGCTACGGCTAACAAGGACAGCACTGCTTTCTCACTCGGTTATAAAAACGACGCAGAGCTGGGAACTTTCAAGCTGGTATTTGATCCTAAAGAAAGTAACATCGACGGCAAGCCTGCCGATGCCATGTACTGGCGTGATAAGAATGGCCACTTCATGGGAGGCGGTGGGGCTTCAGAGACTACTATGCCAAATAGCACCGTGCTTACCACGGCAGGTTTTGATATTAGTTCGTCGCAAGGTAGTCGTACTTTGGCGAAAGTTAAGCGTTTCGGTCTGTCCGTTATTCCAACCATTAATGCCCTTAGCTCAATTGGCAGTGTGCAGGAAGCCGAACTTACTGGTATCGCAACGGTTGATATCATCTACTTATAATTAATCATGCCACCGGAACAACAGTTCAGCTCAGGCTGGTAGCGGTTGCGCCGGTGGCTGTATTACCCGATTAAGCATCAAGGATGATTGTTATGCTCAAGCTTTTTTTTTCTCTGTTATTTTCCCTCCCGTCGCTGCTGTTTTTTCATTCTGTCTTCGCTGTGATGCAGCCGCAAAGCTCAATGATATTAATTAATGAGGAGAAGGGCGGTGGCAGTATTAATGTGACCAATACGGACGATCAGGAGGCATTGCTGTATGTCAAAGTCATCGATCTGGATGACGATAAACAGCCGCAGGTGGTGGTCACCCAGCCGGTAGTGCGTGTTGGTGCAGGGCAAACCCAGCGGGTGCGCTTTTTGCTGTCAAGCCAGCAGCCGTTAAGCGTGGAACACATAAAACGGGTGACGTTAGAAGGGCTTCCTCTGATATCTGAACCTGGAAAAAATAAGGTTAATATCAACGTTCGCCAGAACCTTCCGCTGATTATTCGTCCGCGCACGCTGGTTGCCGCAGCCGACCCGTGGAAAGCACTGGCATGGTCGGTGGGCGGTGAAAAAATGACGGTCCACAACGCCACGGCTTATGTCATCAGGCTTGGACAAGACATTACGCTGATTCCCAGCGGGCAAAAAGCCAAAATAACGAAAAGCTACCTGCTGCCGGGCGAGACGTTGGCTGTGGCGGTATCGGATGCCAGAGCCCTGGCCAATGTGAGCAAGGTGCGCTTTGAGACCCTTTCGCAGTACGGGTTTGATACCGGCAAAGTAGACATGCCTGTCAGTCACGGCAGCTGATTATCATGTCTTCCCGTTGTCTGAGGCCGGCACCACTCTGCGTTCTGGCGCTGCTGGCGCTGCCGGCAGAAGTCCTGAGCGATGTCGCGCTGCCGCCGTTAAATAAAACACCGCTGGCGCTGGGTAAGCAGTGTGAGCCGGACGAATCCCAAAGTGCTGCCGCAGACAAGGAGTCGCTGGCGGTAAAATTACTGAAAGCGCGCGGAATTGACCCCGCTCAGCTCAGCATACTGGAGAACAGCGCGCGCTTTCCTGCTGGCGTCAATGTCCTCGATCTCAGCGTCAACGGTGAGTTTAAAGGCACCTTCAGCGTCACGGTGAGTGCCGAAGGGGATCTCTGTTTTACCCCGCAGCTGATCGCGCAGCTGGGGTTAAAACCTGCGGAAAAAATGCCGCCGCAGGGCTGCTTTGCCTGGGTAAAGCGCGACCCGCATATCACCACCCGCTCCGATCCCGCCACGCTGTCAGCCAGTATTGTGGTACCGCAAAGCTGGTTGGCCCCTGCTGAGCGGGCGAACAGCAGCGAAACCGGGGGCGCCGGGGCGCTGCTTAACTACAGCTACTTTAATACCCTCAACGTCAGCCGCAACGCCCGCAGCCGCTACAGCTATCTGACGCTGGAAGATGGCCTCAATCTCGGCGGCTGGATGGTGCGCAGCTATCAGCAGCTGAGCCAGAGTAATGGGGTAAACAGTGCCAGCGTCAGCTCTCTCTATGCTGAGCGCGCCCTTGCCCGCTGGCAGCAGCGGCTGCAGTTTGGTCAGATTAGCGTCAGCGATACGCTGTTTGCCGTCGGCGACATTAATGGGGTACAGCTGATCCCTGATAATGGCTTCGAACAGCAGGAGGAGAGCGGCGTCATGGTAGAGGGCATTGCCAGTACGCCGCAGGCGCGCGTCGAGGTGCGTCAGTATGGTGTGGTCATTTATAACACCCTGGTGCCGGCTGGCCCGTTTCACCTGCGTAATATTCCGCTGACCAACCGCAACAGCGATCTTGAGGTCAGCGTGCTGGAAACCGACGGTCGGCAGCAGCACTTCAGCGTGCCCGCCAGTCAGCTGATGGCGTTTAGCAGCGCTGCGCCACGCGGATTTTCGCTGGCGCTGGGTAAACTGCGTGACGCAGGCAGTCAGAATCATGAAGTGCCAGCTATTTTCACCCTGAATAAGAGCTGGCAGCCGACGTCGCGTCTCTCGGCACAAAACGGCATCATGCTGGCGAAAAAGTACCAGTCGCTGGCAATGGCGGTCAGCGGCCAGCTGCTGCAGGGTTTTCAGCTGGCGGCGCAGATCATGGCGACCAACGACAGCTACAGCAAGGTGCGCAGCGGCCGGCTCTCATTGTCAGCCAGCTATCGGCTCTCCGCTCTGCTGTCGCTCAGCGGCAGCGTGAGTAAGAACACGCCGAACTATTTAACACTCAGTGAAGCCAGCAGCCGCTGGCGCAACGGCGTCCGCGACCTGGAAAACACCCAGTACTCGCTGTCGGCCAACCTGTCGCTACCGGTGTTGGGGAGTGTTTCCCTCAGCCACTCTGAAAGCACCAGCTTTGGCACCGGGCGTGGTGCCACGCGTTACAACATGCTGAGCTGGAGTCGAAATATCAACAGGGCGCTGCTGTCGGCCAGCTATGCGCGCAGCAGCGGCGGCTCTGGCGATAAACAGCTGTCGGTTAACCTGACGCTGCCGCTGGGGCAGCAGCAGATCAGCAGTTATTACCGCAGCAGTGCCAGGTCCAGCCAGCTGGGTGCCCGGACGCAGGGGGCGCTTAACAATAATATGAGCTACGCGCTGTCAACCGAACGCGATCTGCAGCAGCGCACGCAGTCGGTGCAGGGCGGGGTTAATGCCAACCTGCACTACACCATGATGGGGTTCACCACCCAGCAGAGCGGCGGGGGATCCCGCAGTTACTCCCAGAGCGGCAGCGGGAGTATGGCACTGATCGACCGCCATCTGCTGTTCTCGTCTAATCCGGTCGGCCAGACCTTTGGCCTGATTGCGCTGAATGAACCGCTGGCCAACGTTGAGATAAGCACCCCCGGCGGCACCAGCTGGACCGACTGGCGCGGGCTGGCGCTGGCGCCCAACCTGCAGGCATGGAGAGAGAGCGGGCTGGATTTGAACACCGAAACGCTGCCGAAGCGCAGCGATGTCAGCAACGGCCACCGTAGCGTCAACCTGGCGCGCGGGGCGGTCAAACGCATCAACTTCTCCGTGCTGACCACGCGCCGGCTGCTGCTGACGCTGCAGCTCAGCGATGGAAAACCGCTGCCGCGCGGCAGCATGGTGAGAGATGAAAACAATAAGCTGTTAACCATGGCGATTGATGACGGCACCGTTTATCTCGAAAATTCGCCGGAAAAAGCCACGCTGCATATCGAAATAGCCGATAAACAGCAGCAGTGCAGCTTCTCCTATCAGCTTGAAGACGATAAGTCGCAGGATGCGCCTTTCCAGAAAATCAGCGGCGTCTGCGTCTGAATACCATCAACCAGGGAGGAACAGCATGAAAATAGTGACCCGCACTTTACTGCTCAGCACGCTGATTACCGCTTCAACCGCGCACGCCGATACGCAGCTCACGCTGCAGGTAAAAGGGGCTATCTCGCCGCCCTCTTGCGATCTCACCATTGACCAGCAGGGGGTGCTTGACTGGCAGCAGATAAACAGCGCGTCGCTGTCGGGCACCCATGCCACCACGCTGCCTGAGCGCACCACCCATCTTAACGTCAGCTGTGAAACCGCTACCCTGTTCGCGCTGCGCGCTAAGGATATTGCCGCCAGAGCGGCAGACGCAGGCAGCGGCGATGCGACCCTCTTTAGCCTCGGCACCACCCGCAGGGGCCAAGCGATAGGCAGTTATACCCTTCGCAGCGCGGCCAGCAGCTGCCTGGTGGATGGGAAAAAGATGGCGGCACTGATAAGTTCCGACGACAGGGGTAAAACGTGGCAATCGGTGCAGGACGAGCTGAGCTGGACCACGCCGGGTGAGCAGCTGATCGCCTTTTCTGACGGCACTAACCCGCAGCCGCTGCCGGCGAAAACGGCGGTCTTTACGCTGCGCGTTACCCCCTCGGTGGCCGCACGGCAGGCGCTGGATTTTGACGACAGCGTCACCCTGGCGGGCAACACCACCTTCGATTTAGTCTATCTGTAGCGCAACTTACGGTAACCGCAATCCGTGAAACTCAGCCAATTCAATACGCTAATCCTCTGCCTGGCCGCTTTGCTGCGGGCGGGCGCAGCAGAAGCATCCATTATGCGCCCCGCCAGCTCGATGGTGCTGATCCAGGAGGCGGCGCAGGGCGGCAGCCTGAATGTGACTAATACCAGCGATGTGGACGCCCTGCTGTATGTGAAGGTCTACGATCTGCCGGACGATCGGGGTCCGCAGCTGCTGGTCACGCAACCGGTGACCCGGCTGGCGGCTGGGGAGACGCAGCGCGTGCGCTTTCTACTCAATACCCGCGCAGCGCTGGCGCATGAGCACCTGAAAAGAGTGATCGTCGAGGGGATCCCGCTGGTGCCGATCGCCGCGGATCGCGTGGCGGTCAATCTGCGTCAGGATCTGCCGGTGATCATCCATCCGGCCGCCCTACCCATGCTGACGGATCCGTGGAAGATGCTGCGCTGCAGGACGGTCAACGGCGATCTGCGCATCGAAAATAGCGGGCGCTACGTGGTTCGCCTGGCGCAGAGCATCACGCTGCTGCCGCAGCAGAAAACAGTGACGCTGGATAAAAGCTATCTGCTGCCCGGGGAGGTCATCACGCTGGCCGGGCAGGGAGGGGCAGAGGTGCGCCAGCTGGAAATTCAGAGCCTGTCAAAGTATGGCTATGTCGCCGGAAAGTTTCGCCTGCCCGTCAGTGGGGCAGCGCATGCGCAAACATCAGGGAGGAAGAGTGATTAAAAGAGAAATTCAGGTGCGTCGGCGCACGCTGGCTGCTGTCCTGCTGCTCTGTCCGCTGGGGGCCGCAGCGGCCTGTACTATCAGCAGCAGTACTTTACAGCTGGATTATGGTCAGCTGAATAAACGGATTATGCCAGACAGCGCCAGCCGGATTGAACTGCCGGCACGTGAAGTGCAGGTCAGCGTGGATTGCGATGCTCCCCGGGAGATGAAACTGGCGTTTAGCGGCCGCAACAGCAGCAACCCAAAGCAGTTCTCTTTTGGCCGTGATGGAAATCTCGAGGTGGCTATTTCAGCGCTGGTGCTCGACAACCATGCCAGTCAATTTACTGAACGATCGCCGTGGCTGCGTACCAGTGAAGCGCAAAATAAGAGTACGGCAAAATTATTGCCGGGCAGTCAGATTATTGTAAACCCGGCTGGGCAGCATCTCAGTTTTACCCTGAAACTGCATCCGGTATTTAGCAACAGCCTGTTTGCCGTTCAGGATGATTATTCCCCTGAGAATGCGATTACGATATCGCTTGTCGATTAAATCGCAGGGCTGCTTTATTTTAACGAGATAGTGATAAAAGCTAAAAAAAACACCGCCGCAGCGGTGTTTTTATTTAACGCGGAGGAGAGTTCATCTCCTGCACGGATTATTTTGCTGCACGTTCGAAAGAAGAAACAATTTCAGCTTTAGCTGCTGCCACACCTTCCCAACCGTCAACTTTAACCCATTTCCCTTTTTCCAGCGCTTTGTACTGCTCGAAGAAGTGGGTGATCTGGCCGCGCAGCAGTTCTGGCAGGTCGTTCACATCCTGGATGTGCTCATACTCTTTGCTCAGCTTACTGTGTGGAACGGCAACAACCTTGGCATCTTCACCCGATTCGTCGGTCATTTTCAGCACGCCAACCGGACGGCAGCGGATCACTGAACCTGGCTGCAGTGGGTAAGGGGTTGGCACCAGCACGTCTACCGGGTCACCATCCAGGGAGAGGGTGTTGTTGATGTAACCGTAGTTGCACGGGTAGAACATCGCAGTCGCCATGAAGCGGTCTACGAACAGCGCGCCAGTCTCTTTGTCGACTTCGTATTTGATCGGAGAGGCATTCGCTGGGATCTCAATCACGACGTAGATATCATCTGGCAGGTCTTTGCCCGCAGGAACGTGGTTCAGGCTCATTTCGATTCCTTTAATTAGCGTAGTTAAGTGCCAGGTATTATAGCTATCTCACCCGGCAACGCACCCCCCTTTTTCCGGCTTTCAGAATAGACCTGAGCGCGGTAGCGCCGTGTTTGCGAGAAAAAACGCTGCCGCTGATGCGCTACAGGGATTAAAAAAGCTTAAGCGCTGCCGTTTTAAGCAGATTAATCGATTAATAATCTCCATTTTGTGCAAAAAATCGCCACGCGCACCTCCCCTTCTTCTCTGACCTGCAGCTTTACTTTCTGCCCCTGCTGCAGGGGCGAGGAACAGGGGCAAATGGCGCTTTAGCCAGCATTAATGACTGCTTTTTTTCTTTTAGCGAGAGATTAATAGATTAATAAAGTGACTTACCAGGCAGGAAAACTATGATGGCTGCGAATCTTGTTGGGGTGATTGCGGTGTAATCCCGCTGCGATAGCCCCCCTCAGTTACGGACTATAACAATGACACTGAAGATAAAAACACTCTCCCGCGCTCTGGCCTTGCTCTGCACTGTGACAGTGAGTCAGGGCGTACTGGCAGGAGATAGCACCACGCTGGAAATTCGCGGAGTGATTAAACCGCCTTCGTGCAATATTGATTTTCAGGGCGGCGGCAGGCTGGACTGGGGCAAGATCCGCGCCTCAGAGTTGAACCGCGATCATCCGACCTGGCTGTCACAGAAAAAGACCAGCCTGAACGTCAGCTGTGCATCACCCACGCTCTTCTCCATCAAGTCGAAAGATGTGGCGGAGCTGGCCGGCACGCCGCTGGATGGGGTGCCCGATCCGGCGCTACAGTTCAGCCTCGGTGCCACGCGAGAAAACAAGCTGGTGGGTGTTTACCGTATCAGCACCATCCGCGAGGCATCTCAACTGAACGGTAAACCCGGTATTTTCTTCGTCAGCTCAGATGACCATGGCGCAAACTGGACCCGGACAAACACCATTGAATGGAGTAACAGCGACACCCTGAATGCCTTCAGCGACAGCGTGATGAGTGTTCCGGTCGTCGCCTCCAGCGTGATGCTGCATATCCAGGTCACCCCGGCTATCTCCCCGGCGGACGAGCTGGGCAAGCTGGAAAATATTCCGCTTAACGGCAACGCGACCTTTGACATTGTCTACCTCTGAATCAACGCCTGAATTAAAGAGTGATAAATATGAAAAAAATGACATTACCGCTGGTCGCCGCCGCTGTGCTGGGGCTGGGATCTCTCAGTGCGGCGCAGGCAGCAACCCAGGCACGCCTGCAGGTCAGGGGAATTATCGAGCCACCCGCCTGCAACGTCGCGCTGGAAGGGGGCAACGTGCTTAACTGGGGTGAAATTGATGCCTCTGAACTCAACGCCAACCGGGCGACCCAGCTGGCGAGTAAAAACGTTAATCTCAAGATTGCCTGTGAAGCCAGCGCGCTGGTGCTGGTTAAACCGGCTGATGTCGCCGAACTGGCGGGTGAAGTGAGCATTGATGGTAAAAGCGATGCCAGCTACTTCAGTCTTGGTGCGACTTCTGAGGGCAAAATGATCGGCGCCTGGACGCTGAGTGCCCAGGCAAAAAATGCCCGTGCTGATGATAAACAGGCCGCGGTGTTGCTGGAGTCGGATACCGGTGGCAGCAGCTGGAACGCCAGCAGTCAGGAAATTCACTGGAAGGCATCCGGCAATAGTCTGTATGGCATAGCGCTGGGCGGTGAAGCGTTACCGGTGGCAACCAAAGAGCTGACCATGGGTCTCTCGGCCACGCCCTATATTGCGTCAATTAACGATTTGGGGAATGCCGATGATATTACGCTCTCCGGCCTGGCAACTTTTGATGTGGTCTATCTCTGACCTGACGTTATTTCCCCTCGCTTAATAGAGGCGTAATTAACGCCTTCATAGTCTGAATTACGCAGAGAAAAATAGTTATCTTTGGCATGCCACGAACCCTGGTGGCATGTCCTTTTTCTCTATGTGTTATTTTTAACGGAAAGTTTATTTATATGTTATTACGTTCTTTATTCTTATCACTGGCTGTTATTTCCCCCTTCGCGCAGTCATCAATTATGAAACCTGAAACCTCAATGGTGCTAATTAATGAGGACGAGGGCGGTGGCAGTATTAATATAACCAACACCAGCGATACCGAAGCGCTGCTTTACGTAAAAGTTTACGACCTGCCGGATGATAAAGATCCGCAGATACTGGTCACCCAACCGGTTAGCCGCATTGCTGCCGGTCAGACGCAGCGCGTGCGCTTTATTCTCAATCAGGATAAACCGCTGCAGCATCAGCATATGAAGCGGGTTATTTTCGAAGGGATACCGCCGCAGACAGCCAGCGGCGCCAACAGTATTGGCATGAATATTCGTCAGGATCTGCCGGTCATTATCCATCCGGCAGCGCTGGAGATGAGCGCTGACCCGTGGAAGGCGCTGAAATGGACCCAGCGCGGCACAACCTTAACCGTCACCAATCCCTCGGAGATGGTGGTGCGTCTGGCGCAGGAGATCGAACTGCTGCCGCTAAGAAGGAAACTGAAGCTCAGTAAAAGCTACATCCTGCCTGGGCAGTCGCTGAACGTGACGCTGCCGGAAAGCGCAGGCGTCCAGCCGGGCCGTCAGGTGCAAATTCAGACGCTCTCTAAATATGGCTATGTTGCCGGCAAGTTTAAACAACCGGTCACGCTTGCCAGCTAATGAACAGACCGCTACTTCTGCTGCTGACCCTCGCTGGCGCCCTGCACTCTGCCTTTGGCGCTGCAGACGACAAGACGCCGTCGGCCAGCGCCGCCGTCAGCTGGGACGCGGCGCGGCTGAAGCGCAGCGGTATCGACCCCAGCATGATGCAGATGCTGGAGCGCAGCGACCGTTTTCCGGCAGGCGATAACCTGGTGGATATCAGCCTGAACGGCCAGATGGTGGGCGCTTTTCGGGTCCGTTTTGGCCCACAGGGGGCACTCTGCTTTACGCCCAAACTGTTTCAGCAGCTGGGAGTAAAAGAGGTGCAGCCGGACGGCCCGGCAGGCGAAGGTAGTGCAGCCTGTCACGACTGGGCCGACAGCGATCCTGACGTCAGCATTCGCTATCGTCCCTACCGTTTGACGGTCAGCCTGGTGGTCCCGCAGGAGCGACTGCAGCAGGAGGATCCGGCGCTGCAGGGCGAAGAGGGCGGTGGCGCGGGCATGCTCAACTACGAATTCTACACCTCGCTGGCGCGTGGGCGCGGCTGGCAGGAGCGTTACAGCTGGCTGAACACCGAGAACGGCATCAATGTTAATAACTGGCTGCTGCGCAGCCGCCAGCAGTTTCAGAAGATGGATGGCAAAGTGGGCGGTGAAATCAGCTCGCTCTGGGCGCAGCGCTATTTGAAACCGCTGAACAAACTGCTGCAGGCGGGGGTGATTAATGTCAACAATACGCCCTTCGCGCTGGGCGTTATCAACGGCGTACAGCTGATGCCGGACAACGGCCTGAATCAGGACAAAGGTTCCGGCGTGACGGTAAACGGCTTTAGCGCGACGGCCCAGGCAAGAGTCGAAATCCGCCAGTATGGTATGGAGGTATTTCGCACGCTGGTACCGGCAGGCGCCTTTACGCTGGATAATATCCCGGTAAAAAATCGCAATGCCGATCTTGAGGTGACGGTAACGGAAACCGACGGACGCGTGCAGCAGTTCAGCGTACCGGCCAGCGGCTTCGGGCGCATGCTCACCTCCGCCCCGCAGGGCTATTCGCTGGCGATCGGCAAGATGCGCAACAGCAGCGCTGGCGAGCAACCGCTGCTGGCCACGCTGTCGCAGCAGTGGCAGCCGGCAGGGTGGCTCGATCTGCAAAGCGGCATGTTGCTCTCCCGGCAGTATCACTCGCTGGCGCTGGCGGCCTCATCGGCCCCGCTGCCCGCGCTGACGGTCATGTCGCAGCTGGTGGCGGTCAATGACAGCTACCGTCGCCACGTCAGCAGACAGCTGCGGCTAAACACCCGCTATCAGTTCTCTGACACCTTCTCCGCCAGCGTCGGGCTGACAAAAAGCAGCAGCGGTTTTCTCACGCCGGCTGAAGCGACGGATCGCCAGCGCACGACAGAGAAAGAGGGCACCACCCAGTACAGCCTGATGTTGGCCTGGGCGCCACCTGAGCTGGGGCGATTCACCTACAGCCACGCGGTTTCTCAACGCTCGCATCATCACCCATCATCGCGCTTTCACACCCTTGGCTGGAGTAAGCGCGTGGAGTCTGCGCTGGTGACGCTGCACGCTTCACACGGCAGTGACGGGCGGCGCAACGACCGCCAGCTGTCGCTCAACCTGAGCTTCCCGCTCGGCGAACAGCGGCAAAACAGCTACTATCGCCGCAGTAACGGCAGTGAACGTATTGGGCTGGAGAGCAGTGGCGAAGTCACCGACAACAGTAACTATCAGCTCTCGACCGAGCGCGACCTGACGGGAAGAGCCTCGTCGGTCTATGGCGCCCTGAACAGCAATCTGCACTATACGTGGATGAACGCCACCGCAGGTTACGACAGCGCCGGGCTGCAAAATTACTCCCTTGGTCTTAACGGGGGCATGGCGCTGTATGAGGGGGGGCTGACCTTCACCGCCGCGCGCATTGGCGATACCTTCGGCGTGGTGGAGCTGAATGAGAAGCTGGCCGGGGTGGAGATCGTCTCGCCCGGCGGCACCAGCTGGACCGACTGGCGCGGGCGCGCGCTGGTGCCGTCGATGACGCCGTGGCAGCGCAGCAGCATCGACGTGAATACCGAGAAGCTGCCAAAACATATTGATATCAGTAACGGTCACCGTGATGCCACGCTGGCGCGCGGCACGGTGAAAAAATTTCGCTATGCCATGCTCTCCAGCAATCGCCTGCTGTTCAACCTGACGCTGGCAAACGGTAAACCGCTGCCGCGCGGCAGCCGCGTCTGGGATCGGAAAAACAATTACATCACCAGCGCCATCGATGATGGCGTGGTCTGGCTCAGCAACGCCCCTGAACAGGTGCATCTTTTCGCCGAGACCGGCAGCGGTGAACAGCGCTGTGAATTTCGTTACGACAGCAAAAACAGCAGATCGGAGAAACAACTGTATGAAAAAGTTATCGCGCAGTGTCTGTAACAGCCTGCTGATTCTGGCCACGCTGCTCTTTGCGGCGTCAGCAGAAGCAGCCTGTCATGTGACCAGCCACGGCGGGCGCATCGATTACGGCGAGTTGAATCGCCACCTTATCCCCGGCTCGGCAGAAAAAATGAGCCTGACGGCGCGCGAGGTGCAGATCGCCATTGACTGCGATGCGCCACAAATTATCAGCGTGCGCTTCACCTCAGCGCAGGGCGCAGAAGCGGCCTTTGCCTTTGGGCAACAGGGTGAGATGCAGCTGCGGCTGCATGATGCCCGCCTCGACAGCCGTGCGGCTAGCTTCAATTTTCTGCCGTCAGGGGGCAGTCCGGGGAGCGCGCAGCCGCTGAGTGAGGTCTTCGCCGAGCCGGAAAGCCGCATTGTAATGCGTGAACCGGGTCAGCATCTGCGCTTTACGCTGTCGCTGCTGCCGCGCTTTGCGCCGGGGTTTTCCAGCGTGCGCGATCGGACGTCGTTATTGACTCAGATCAGGCTGGAGGTGTCAGAAGGCACATAACCCTGCGCGAAGGGTAAAGATTAACCGCAGAAGTGCCGATAATGATGACGATTTAACGCTCTTGAATAATCTGACTATCTTATCGGGACAACAATCATGCTGAAGAAGATTTCAATACGCTCGGGATTACTGGTGCTGCTCTCACTGATGACGCTATTGCTGCTGGTGGTCAGCATTATGGGAATTATCGCTATTCAGAAAGGCAATCGCTCGCTGGATGTTATCAATCGCATCCAGGGTATTGAACTCAATGCCTTATATATCACTAATGGCAACCTGCTGCGCACCCGCGCTACCGCCGCGCTGGCCATTCGCAAGCTTGAGGTTGGCCTGCCGGATGAAGCGGCCACCATCGCCACGCGCTCTGCCAGCTATGTGGCTATTTCACAGCAAGAGCTGAAACGATTCGTCGATGCCGGTACGGTGACGGCGCACGGTAAAACGCTGGCCGATGCGGTGGTCGCCACCTACAAGGATTACCTGGACGGCGGCATCACGCCGATGATGAACGCGCTGCAAAAGCAGAGCGCGGATGACTACTACGAGGTTCTGGAGGGCAACATCTCCCCGCTGGCCGGTAAATTTGCCGATGCGGTCAATCATTTCGGCAGCTATGCCGATGAGGTGAGCGAGGCTCAGCTGGCGCAGGCGGCACGCAATCAGACGCTGATGACGGTGCTGATTCTGGTGGCGGGCGGCCTGACCCTGCTGCTGGTCGCGCTGGCGTGGAGGGTGCTGCGTGAACTGCTGCTGAAGCCGCTGGATGGCGCGATTAAGCATCTGGAGCATGTCGCGGCAGGCGATCTCACCCAGCCGGTACCGGAAAGCGGCAATACCGAACTGGGCCGCCTCAATGCTGCGCTCGGCAGCATGCAGCAGTCGCTGCAGCACTCGGTCAGCCTGGTGCGCGACGCCAGCATGCAGATTGACGTCGGCAGCCGCGAGCTGGCCTCTGGCAACCTTAACCTCTCGCAGCGCACTGAAGAGTCGGCCGCCTCGCTGGAGCAGACCGCCGCCAGCATGGAGCAGCTGACCGCCACCGTGAAGCAGAATGCGGATAACGCCCAGCAGGCGCACCAGCTGGCGCGCTCGGTCTCGGACACGGCCGATAAAGGCGCCGAAGTGGTGTGCTACGTGATGGAGAAAATGGCGGAGATCGCCAACAGCTCGCAGCGCATTGGCGACATCCTCGGCGTTATCGACGGTATCGCCTTCCAGACCAATATTCTGGCGCTGAATGCCTCGGTGGAAGCGGCGCGAGCAGGTGAGCAAGGGCGTGGTTTCGCCGTGGTCGCCAGCGAAGTGCGCAACCTCGCACAGCGCAGTGCCACCGCCGCTAAAGAGATCCGGACGCTGATTGCGGAGTCGCAAGTCCGCGTCAACGAAGGCAGCGACATGGCGACCAAAGCCGGGGAAACCATGGATGAGATCTCCAGCGAGGTGATGCGCGTGACCACCCTGATGAAAGAGATCTCCAGCGCGTCGCAGGAGCAGAGCCGGGGCATCGAGCAGGTGAATCAGGCGGTGACGCAGATGGATGAAGTGGCACAGCAGAACGCCGCGCTGGTCGAAGAAGCCGCCGCTGCCACCCAGTCGCTGGAAGAGCAGTCGCAGCAGTTAGTGCAGACAATGGCGGTGTTTAAAGTCACTCACGTCGCCTGATTATGTAGGGGTCGACCCTTTTTTTCGGTCGACCCGCTAACGTTAAAGGGCCGATCGAAAAAGAAGATCGGCCCCTACAGTTTGGTCAGTCCCCACGAATCAGTTGCCGTTATCCGGGAACTCACGCAGGAAGCGTTCAGTGTCATCGACCATATGATCGTTACCGACGAAGAACGGTGAGCGCTCGTGCAGGCTTTGCGGCACCAGGTCAAGAATACGGTTTTTACCATCAGAGGCTTTACCGCCGGCCTGCTCCGCGAGGAACGCCATCGGATTGCACTCGTACAGCAGGCGCAGCTTGCCTTTCGGGTGGCTGGCAGTGCTTGGGTACAGGTAGATGCCGCCTTTCAGCAGGTTGCGGTGGAAGTCCGCCACCAGCGAGCCGATATAGCGTGAGGTGTAAGGACGGTGCGTCTCTTTATCCTCTTCCTGGCAGAATTTGAGGTACTTTTTCACACCCTGCGGGAAGCGGATATAGTTGCCTTCGTTGATCGAGTAGGTGTAACCCTTCTCCGGGAAGGTCATACGCTCTGCGCTCAGGCAGAACACGCCCAGTGACGGGTCGTAAGTGAAGGCATGCACGCCACAGCCGGTGGTATAAACCAGCATGGTGGAGGAGCCGTAAACCACGTACCCGGCCGCAACCTGCTGGCTGCCCGGCTGCAGGAAGTCTTCTTCGGTGACCGGTGTACCCGGTGGGGTAATACGGCGGTAGATGGAGAAGATGGTACCGACAGACACGTTAACGTCGATGTTGGAGGAGCCGTCGAGCGGATCCATCAGCACCACGTACTTGCCGTTTTCGACGCCTTCGAAGATCACAATCTCATCTTCTTCTTCAGAGGCGATACCGGCCACGATACCGCGCGCTTTCAGAGCCGCCTTCAGCTTTTCGTTGGCAAACAGATCGAGCTTCATCTGTTCTTCGCCCTGAATATTTTCAGCGCCGCTGGCGCCGAGAATATCGACCAGGCCAGCTTTGTTAATATCGCGGTGGATGATCTTCGCGCCCAGCTTGATCGCGGAGATTAACGCGGTCAGTTCGCCTGTCGCGTGCGGAAAGTCGTGTTGCTTCTCGACGATGAATTCGCCTAACGTTTTCATAACACAATCCCTGAATCTGCGGTTGAGTAGCAGCCTGCTTCACAAACTGCCAACGTATGCGTACGCAGTCTAGCCGATTGGGCGCTAAAGAACATAGGGCAAATCCGTTTCTTCCGCACGATGGGGACGGTACACTGTGCGGGAACTTTTTAAGCAACGGACCTTTTATGCGTATTCATATCCTCGGTATCTGTGGCACTTTCATGGGCGGTCTGGCGATGCTGGCACGCGAGCTTGGCCATGAAGTCACGGGCTCAGATGCTAACGTCTACCCGCCAATGAGCACGCTGCTGGAAAAGCAGGGTATTGATTTAATTCAGGGTTATGACGCCTCACAGCTCGATCCCGCCCCGGACCTGGTGATCATCGGCAACGCCATGACGCGCGGCAATCCGTGTGTGGAAGCAGTGCTGGAGCGCAATATTCCTTACCTCTCCGGCCCGCAGTGGCTGCACGATTACGTGCTGCGCGACCGCTGGGTGATTGCGGTGGCGGGAACCCACGGTAAAACCACCACCGCCGGCATGGCAGCGTGGATTTTACAGGCCTGCGGCTATCAGCCAGGGTTTGTGATTGGTGGGGTACCGGGGAATTTCGAGGTTTCAGCGAATTTAGGAAAAAGCCCATTCTTCGTGATCGAGGCCGACGAGTACGACTGTGCGTTCTTCGACAAGCGTTCCAAGTTCGTGCACTACTGTCCGCGCACCCTGATCCTCAACAACCTTGAGTTTGACCACGCCGATATCTTTGACGATCTGCGTGCGGTGCAGAAGCAGTTCCACCACCTGGTGCGCATCGTGCCGGGGCAGGGCAAGATCATCCTGCCGGAGCACGATGCCAATATTAAGCAGGTGATGGCGATGGGCTGCTGGAGCGAGCAGGAAACCGTGGGTGAAAATGGCCACTGGCAGGCGAAGAAGCTGTCGCCGGATGCGTCGCACTGGGAAGTGCTGCTGGACGGTGAGCGCGTAGCCGAGGTCAACTGGGCGCTGGTTGGCGAGCACAATATGCATAACGGCATGATGGCGATTGCTGCGGCACGCCATGTGGGCGTGAAGCCGGAAGATGCCGGGCGTGCGCTGAATGACTTTATCAACGCCCGCCGCCGCCTGGAGCTGCGCGGTGAGAGCAACGGCATCAAAGTGTACGATGACTTTGCTCACCACCCGACCGCTATCCTCGCCACGCTCTCCGCGCTGCGTGGCAAAGTGGGCGGCACCGCGCGCATTCTGGCGGTGCTGGAACCGCGTTCAAACACCATGAAGATGGGTATCAGCAAGAACGATCTTGCCCCGTCGCTGGCGCGTGCGGATGAAGTGTTCCTGTTCCAGCCGCACCACATTCCGTGGCAGGTCTCTGAGGTTGCCGATGCCTGCATTCAGCCGGCGCAGTGGAGTGCGGATATTGATACGCTGGTCGAGATGATCGCCAAAAAAGCCCAGCCGGGGGATACCATCCTGGTGATGAGCAACGGCGGTTTTGGCGGGATCCATCAGAAGTTGCTGGACCGGTTAGCTTAGCGGGGTAGAGCGGGCCGATCGAAAAAAACGATCGGCCCCTACATCTGTTTCTGTAGGGGTCGGGCATGCCCGACCCGCTTATAATGCGGTGGCCAGCTCGCGCAGATACTGGAAAATCTGACGGTAGGCTTTTGGCGGCTTATTGGTCGCTTTCTCTTTCTGCGCGTTACGGATCATCGCACGCAGCTGCTGGCGGTCCGCATCCGGGTAGAGGTTAAGTACCTCCGGGATCACGTCATCACCCTGTTCTACCAGGCGGTCACGCAGTACTTCCAGCTTATGGAACAGCGCAACCTGCTGGTTGTGGCGGTTCTTCAGCTTGTCCAGCGCGGTACGGATCGGCTCTTCATCACGCGAGCGCAGCATCTTACCAATCAGCTGCATCTGGCGGCGGCGGCCCTCTTTCTTGATCTTCTGCGCCAGCTCAATCGCGGCACGCAGATCTTCATCCAGTGGGATCTTGTCCAGGGAGTTTTTCCCCAGTTCCACCAGTTCACCACCGAGGCGCTTCAGCTCTTCGGCGTCACGTTTAATCTCACTTTTACTGACCCAGATAATCTCTTCGTCTTCTTCTTCGTTATCGGGTACTTCGTCGAGCCAGTCATCGGGCTGCTTGGTCATTGGTACGGCTCCTGAAAAAGAGGCTAATGCTATCAGGTTACGTGGCTACTGCGAAATTGTTCTCTGAGTCTGTTAGACTCAAATCATTCCTTATCACCTTGAGAGCTGCATTTGATGCAGGTATTTCTCAACTAATTATATGGCAGGCCGATGAAATTACTCTCCCAAGTTGCAGAACAGCGTAAAACCCTGGAGCAGGCGGTCTCAACAGCACTCGAGCTGGCGAAAGTCAGCAGCGATGGGGCAGAAGTCGCGGTAACCAAAACCACCGGCATCAGCGTCAGCACGCGTTACGGGGAAGTGGAAAACGTCGAATTCAACAGCGATGGTGCGCTCGGCATCACCGTTTACTATCAGAACCGTAAGGGCAGCGCCTCCTCTACCGATCTCAGCCCGGAGGCGATCAAACGCACCGTGCAGGCCGCGCTGGATATTGCACGCTACACCTCACCGGATCCCTTTGCCGGCGTGGCGGATCGCGAGCTGCTGGCGTTTGACGCACCGGATCTCGATCTGTTTCACCCAACGGAGATCGACGCCGATCGCGCTATCGAACTGGCTGCGCGTGCAGAACAGGCTGCGCTGCAGGCTGACTCGCGCATCACCAACACCGAAGGCGGCAGCTTTAACAGCCACGTCGGCATTAAAGTATTTGGCAACAGCCACGGCATGCTGCAGGGCTACTGCTCCAGCCGTCATTCGCTCTCCAGCTGCGTGATTGCGGAAGCCAACGGCGATATGGAGCGTGACTACGCCTATACCATTGGCCGGGCGATGGAGGATTTAAAGTCGCCAGAGTCGGTCGGAGAAGAGTGCGCGCGCCGCACGCTGTCACGCCTGTCGCCGCGCAAGCTGTCGACGATGAAAGCGCCGGTGCTGTTTGCCGCGGAAGTGGCCACCGGGCTGTTTGGTCACCTGGTGGGGGCCATCAGCGGCGGCAGCGTCTACCGCAAATCCACCTTCCTGCTTGACTCCCTCGGCCAGCAGATCCTGCCGGAATGGCTGACGATTGAGGAGCATCCGCACCTGCTGAAAGGGCTGGCCTCAACGCCGTTCGACAGCGAAGGCGTGCGTACCGAGCGCCGCGACATCATTAAGGATGGCGTACTGCAGAACTGGCTGATGACCAGCTACTCGGCGCGCAAGCTGGGGCTGCAGAGCACCGGCCACGCGGGCGGCATCCATAACTGGCGCATTGCCGGGCAGGGCCACAGCTTTGATGACCTGCTCAAGCAGCTCGGCACCGGGCTGGTGGTCACGGAACTGATGGGCCAGGCGGTCAGTGCGCTGACCGGCGACTACTCGCGCGGCGCATCCGGTTTCTGGGTTGAGAATGGCGTAATCCAGTATCCGGTCAGTGAAATCACCATCGCCGGTAACCTGAAAGATATGTGGCGCAATATGGTGACCATCGGCAGCGATATTGAAACCCGCAGCAATATCCAGTGTGGATCCATTCTGTTACCAGAAATGAAGATTGCCGGGCAGTAATTTAGCGATTTAGGCGTATGCTTATCAGGCGGCTGCTCAGACAGTCGCCTTTTTTTATAATTAAAAGGACTGAAGCAATGCGTAAATTAATGTTTGCAATGTTGAGTGGTTCGCTGTTGTTATCCAGCTTCGCCGTGCTGTCGCAGGATCTGGAAGGCGATATGGATATGCTGAAAGGCGGCCTGCGTACGGTGCAGAAAACCGACGATAAAGCCGAAATGATTAAAGCGCTGACCGATATGAAGGGCGCAGCTGAAAACGCTAAAACCCAGACGCCGGATAAGCTTAAGGGCCAGTCGGCAGACAGCGCGCAGATCAAAGGCTATCACGCCGGGCTGGATACCCTGATTGGCCAGATCGATACCAGCCTCAAGCTGGCCAATGACGGGGACCTGAAAGGCGCGAAGGAAGAAGCAAAAAAAATGGCTGAAACCCGCGACGCCAATCACAAAAAGTTCCGCTAACGCTCAGGGCCGGGAATTTTCCCCGGCCCTGATTAAATCCGTCATAGGTTTTTCCTCTATATCCTTCTGCTGGCCGCTTTACTCTGCTGCTGTTTTCTCTGCCTCTGCATAAATTGCGCAAAATAGTCTTTATTTTGTGATTTAACTCTCATTTTATAATTATTGATGCACGGTCTGATGTTTTTTGCGACCTGGCTCGTACCCCATCCGTTTATTTCCGCTTGCTGGCGGAAAAAGTCGTTCTCCACAGCACCTCTGCGCAGCGGTAGCTTATAACCATTACAAAAAGGGGGGGACGAACGTGAGTAATGGAACGGGGCCGAGTGGGGCAACAGAGCAGGATGATGAGATTCAGGCGCTGGCCGCACGGGTGATGGGGCAGATTGCCGACCTGTTTGCGGCCAGGGCAATACAGCCCAACCCGGTACAGCAGCAGATGCTTACCTCCCACGTGCGGGCGATGGCGCTGCGCTCGCTGACCGGTGAGGCGCTACCCGAAGTGGAAGCTGACCTGTTTGACGATATTTCGCCAGAATCCATGCTGCTGGCACAGCAGGTGGTCGATCTGTTCGGTAACCTGCCGAAAGAGGAAGCCTGGCTACTCTCCGTGCATTTCGAAGTCGCCAAAGAAAACCAATAGTGTGCCTGGTTTACTTGCCATTTTGGGATTGGGCAGTGCTCAAAATCCTCACGTACTACGTGTACGCTCCGGTTTTTCCGCGCTGTCCGCACCCAAACTGACTGCGCCACCGACGGCACGAGTAATCACTCTATAAATTAAAGGAATACACCATGTCTCAAATCATCGTAGTGATCGGCGATCGTTTAGGTAAAGGCCAGAAAGTGGCAGCAGGTATCGAGAAAGCGGGCGGTAAAGCCATCGTGGTTCCTGGCGTGGCAGCGGATATGAAGCTGGGCGACGTGATGAAAGCGGAAAACGCCAACTTCGGTATCTCCTTCTGCGGCAGCGGCGGCGCAGGTGCCATCACCGCACAGAACAAATATGGCTATAAAGCCAAACACGGCATGCGCTCCATCGACGAAGGCGTCACCGCCATCAACGAAGGCGCCACCGTGCTGGGCTTCGGCTTTATGGATAAAGAAGAGCTGGGCGAGCGTCTGGTGCAGGCGTGGCAGAAGAAGCACGGCTGATGAAAGAGCAATTCACCACCACGGTGAACGTCAGCGGCAAGGGCGACAGCAAAGCAAAAGCCTTTGCCGACGCCCTGAGCCGGGTGCAAAACACGGTGCTCAAGTCCACCAGCAATATCCTCCTGCGTATTGAGCCGGTGGATGTGAAGGTGCTGCGTGCCGAACTGCGCGTCAAAACGGAAAAGTTTCTGTTCTTCTTTCTGGCGCGCGAACGGCGAACCTACAGCGTTGAGCTGGCGATCACCGTCAACGTCGCGGTGGTCGACACCGACAAGGTGGATTTCACCGCGGTTAACTAAAAACGTTGGGATATAAATCCAAAGGAAAAAACTGATGTTTTTAATCATCTTATTTAAGTCGTTGATTATTGGCGGCCTGGTCGGAGTGGGCGTCGGTGCCGGGGCAGCGCGTATGTTCCACGCCCCGACCACACAGGGCATGGGCGCATTTCGCACACTGGGTGAACTGAATTCCTGTGAGGGCGACCCGGCTTCTCACTTCTCCTTCGGCCTTGGCTTCTTCTTTAACGCCTGGGCCTCCTCCGTGGCGGCAGGTTCCTTCACTCAGGACGTTGACCACCGCATCATCCCCAACTGGGGCGCGGCGGCACTGATGGTGAAAAACCGCAACGTGGCGGAAACCCTGCACAACCCGAAAAAGATGGCGATTGCCTGCGGCATCATCGGCATGATTGTAGTGGCGTTTCTCAACTCCACCGCCTCTGCCGTGCCTGCTGCGCTGCAGGTCACCGCGGTTAAAGTGCTGGTGCCTGCGGCTAACCTGCTGGTGAACACCGTGATGCCGGTGATCTTCTGGCTGGCCGCCATCGACGCCGGTAAGAAATCGGGCTTCTGGGCCACCATTTTCGGCGGCCTCGCGCAGCTGATTATGGGTAACGCCGTGCCGGGCCTGGTGCTGGGCATCCTGATCGGCAAAGGGGTGGAAGAGGCGGGCTGGAACCGCGTCACGAAGGTGATGATGATCGCCATCGTGCTGCTGTTCGTGCTGAGCGGCTTCTTCCGTGGCTTCGACATGAAGCTGTTGCAGTCCTTCCAGCTTGGCGTGCCCGGCTGGATGGAGATGATCCACAACTCCCTGAGCGGCAAATAAGAGGACAAGGGTAATGGAAGAGTCAAAAAGCGGTTTCTGGTATGCCGACTGGTCGTTCCCGATCTTTGTCGGTCTGCTCTCTGCCGGGGTGTTCGCCGGTACGCATATGTATTACGTCTACGGCCTGGGCGCGTTTAACGAGGTCGCGTTTGTTTCGATGCTGCGTTCCGGCATGGAAACTGGCGTCTACGGCGCGGTGGCGGCATTTGGTGCCAGCTTCCTGTTTGCGCGCATTATCGAAGGTTCGCTGGTCGGTATTCTTGATATTGGCGGCGCGATCCAGACCGGTATCGGCCTTGGCGTGCCGGCACTGCTGCTTGGGGCAGGCATCGTCTTCCCGGTAGCCAACTTCGCGGCCTCGCTGGTTACCGGCCTGGCGCTCGGCCTGGCGGTGGGTTACATCATTATCCTGGCGCGTAAGTTCACCATCAACAACAGCGACTCCACCTACGGGGCCGACGTGATGATGGGCGCGGGTAACGCCTCCGGCCGCTTCCTCGGGCCGTTGATTATCCTGTCGGCAATGGCCGCTTCGATCCCCATTGGCCTCGGCTCGCTGGTGGGTTCACTGCTGTTTTACCTGTGGAATAAACCGATTACCGGCGGCGCTATCCTCGGCGCCATGGTGCTGGGGGCGATCTTCCCGGTGGCGCTGTAACCAACTTGCGCGGCGGCAGGACGCCGCCGCGCTCAGGAGTCTGCAATGTATGATCTGATTATCCGCCGGGCGCGCCTCAGCGATGGCACTCTCAGCGATGTGGCGATCCGCGCGGGCAAGATTGCCGAAGTCGGGCAAATCGACGGCACGGCACAGCGCGAGTGGGACCTGCACGGGCGCTACTGGCTCAGCGCGGGCTGGATTGATTCACACGTTCACTGCTACCCCAAATCGCCGATTTATCACGATGAAGCCGACCGCATCGGCGTGGAAACCGGCGTCACCACGGTGGTGGACGCCGGCAGCACCGGCGCCGACGATATCGACGATTTCTACCAGCTGACGCGCAGCGCCAGCACCCAGGTTTACGCGCTGCTCAATATCGCCCGCAGCGGCATTCTGACGCAGAACGAGTTAGCGGATATGGCGCGCATTGACGCCGCAGCGGTACAAGCCGCGCTGCAGCGCCTGCCGCAGTTTATTCTCGGCCTGAAAGCGCGTATCAGCAGCAGCGTGGTAGAGCACAACGGCATTAAGCCGCTGCAGCGCGCCAAGGCGATGCAGCAGGAGAACGGCGGCCTGCCGCTGATGGTGCATATCGGCAATAATCCGCCCAACCTCGATGAAATTGCCGACCTGCTGAGCAGCGGCGACATCATCACCCACTGCTATAACGGCAAGCCGAACCGCATTCTGACACCGCAGGGCGAGCTGCGCGCCTCGGTCAGCGCTGCGCTCAAACGCGGCGTGCGCCTCGACGTCGGCCACGGCAGCGCCAGCTTCAGCTTCGAAGTGGCGCGCGTGGCGATTGCGCAGGGCATTCTGCCGCACACCATCAGCTCCGATATCTACTGCCGCAACCGTTTGAACGGCCCGGTGTATACCCTCGCGCACGTGATGTCGAAGTTCTTCTGCATCGGCATGACGCTGCCGCAGGTGATCGACTGCGTGACCGCGCACGCCGCAGACGGCCTGCGCCTCGCCGGTAAAGGGCGCCTTGAAGTCGGCTATGACGCCGATCTGACCATTTTCGACGTGCAGCAGGAAAGCGCGCTGTTCACCGATTCAGACGGACAAACGCTGTCCGGTACAACGCAGCTGGTGCCGCTGGCCGCTGTGGTCGCCGGTCAGGCATTCGTGACTAACGAAGGGAAGAAACGTAATGACTTCAGTAAATGAGCTTTCTATTTATGAGAAATATCATCTCAAGCAGGTGATCAACGCCTCCGGCCGCATGACCATTCTCGGTGTGTCGACCCCGAGCGCGGACGTGGTGGAGACGGTGAGCTATGGCCTCAATCACTATTTTGAAATGAAAGATCTGGTCAACAAAACCGGAGCCTATATTGCCGGGCTGCTGGGTTGTGAAGCGGCGGTGGTGGTCTCCTGCGCTTCGGCCGGGATTGCGCAGTCGGTAGCGGCGGTTATCGTTAAGGATAACGACTGGCTGCTGGAAAATCTGCACGCCGCACCGCTGATGGTGCCGCACGACATCGTGCTGCCGAAGGGCCATAACGTTAACTACGGCGCGCCAGTGGGCACCATGGTGGCGCTGGGCGGCGGCAAGCTGGTGGAAGCGGGCTACGCCAACGAGTGCTCGCCGCAGCAGCTCTCCGCCGCGATCACCCCGCAGACCGCCGCAATCATGTATATCAAATCGCATCACAGCGTGCAGAAAAGCCATCTCAGCGTGGAGCAGGCCGCCGTGGTGGCGCGTGAACACGGCGTGCCGCTGATTGTGGATGCCGCCGCCGAGGAGGATTTGCAGGCTTATTACGGCTTTGGTGCTGACCTGGTGATCTACAGCGGCGCAAAAGCCATTGAAGGGCCAACCAGCGGGCTGGTGATCGGCAAAGCGCAGTACGTTGAGTGGGTAAAGCGCCAGTCGAACGGCATTGGCCGCGCGATGAAGGTCGGCAAAGAGGGGATCCTTGGCCTGACGCAGGCGATTGAAAACTATCTGCGCGTGGAGAAGACCACCGGCGCGCAGATGGTGGAGAAGATGACGCCGTTTATCGACAGCTTAAACCAGCTGGCGGGCATTCAGGCGCGCACGGTGTGGGACGCCGCCGGGCGTGATATCGCCCGTGCGGAGATCCACTTCGACGAGGCGGTGATAGGCCGCACCACCGGTGAAGTGGTGCAGGCGCTGAAAACCGGTGCCATCGCCATCTACTTCCGAGGCTACAAGGCCAACGAAGGCATTGTTGAAGTCGACGTGCGCAGCGTCTCTGCCGAACAGCTGCACACCATTTTTATCTGCATCAGAGATCTGTTAACCGGAGAAGCACGCGCATGACACTGAAACCGAAATTTTACCGCGACCGCGTCTGCCTGAATGTCCTCGCCGGTTCGAAACAGAATGCCCGCGACATCTGGCAAGCCGCAGAAGGCCACGTGCTGGTTGGCGTGCTGTCGAAGGACTATCCGGACGTGGCGAGCGCGGTAGCCGATATGCGTGATTACGCGGCGCTGATTGATAACGCGCTGTCGGTCGGCCTCGGCGCGGGCGACCCGAACCAGTCGGCGATGGTCAGCGCGATTGCCGCTGAGGTGCAGCCGCAGCACGTCAACCAGGTGTTTACCGGCGTGGCGACTTCGCGCGCGCGGCTCGGCCAGTCTGACACCGTGGTCAACGGCCTGATCTCCCCGACTGGTACGGTTGGCAGGGTGAAGATCTCGACCGGGCCGCTCAGCTCGCAGCAGGCCGACGGCATTGTGCCAGTCGCTACCGCGGTGGCGATGCTGAAGGATATGGGCGGCAGCTCGGTGAAATACTTCCCGATGGGCGGCCTGAAGGCGATCGACGAGTTCAAAGCGGTGGCAGAAGCCTGCGCCGCGCAGGGGTTCTGGCTGGAGCCAACCGGCGGCATCGATCTCGATAACTATGAAGCGATCCTGCAGATCGCGCTGGATGCGGGCGTCAGCAGGATCATCCCACATATTTACAGCTCGATTATCGATAAACAGAGCGGGCAGACGCGGCCGCAGGATGTCGCCACGCTGCTGGCAATGACCAAAAAGTTAGTCGGTTAATACTGACCGCGCCCTGGGATTATGCCGGGGCGCGCTATTTTCCCGCAGTGAATTCCGTTAGCCTGCAACAACCCGCTAACAAGGTCGACTATCTAAAGAAGAGCGCTCCGTGAGATTCCCCAACCAACGACTGGCCCAGCTGTTTGATCTGCTACAAAACGAAACGCTGCCGCAGGACGAGCTGGCGCGGCGCTTCGACGTCTCCACGCGCACCGTGCGCAGCGATATTAACGTGCTCAACGAACTGCTGGCCGAGCACGGTGCCAGCTTTGTGCTAAGCCGTGGTGCGGGCTATCGGCTGGAGATTGCCGATGCGCGCCGCTACGCTCAGCTTCAGCAGCAGTCACCTTCACATCTGCGCGTGCCGCGCACCTCTGCCGCCCGCGTGCACTATCTGCTCACCCGTTTTCTCACCTCGGCTTTTTCCCTCAAGCTGGAAGACCTGGCCGACGAATGGTTTGTCAGCCGCACCACGCTGCAAAGCGACATGGCCGAGGTGAGAGAGTGGCTGGCGCGTTATCAGCTGGCGATTGAAACCAAGCCGCGCTACGGCATGAAGCTGTTCGGCCCCGAAGTGGCGATGCGCACCTGCCTGACCGACCTGCTGTACCAGATTGCGCAGGAGGACAGCGACAGCCCGCTGCTACAGCTGGAGGCGCTTAACAGCGGGATGCTCACCACCCTGCAACCGCTGCTGCAGCAGTGCCTGTCGCGCTTTAATATCCGCCTGGCCGACGACGGCGAGTTTTATCTGCGCCTCTACTGCGCGGTGGCGGTGCGGCGCATTGGCGAGGGCTACCCGCTGACCGACTTCAGCGCGGAGGATGTCGATGATGAGGTGCGCGATGCGGCGCGCCACATCGTTAACCTGATGCGGCCGATTGTCGGCAAGGCGATCTCCCCGGCGGAAGAGGCCTACCTGCGCGTTAATATCGCCGCCCGCCGCGTGGAAGAGATTGCGCCCAGCGCCATCAGCCCGGACGACGGCGATTCGCTGGTGGATTACATCCTCGGCTACATCAACACCCACTACAACTTCAACCTGCAAAATGACCCGCAGCTGCGCGCCGACCTGCTGACGCACATCAAAACGATGATCACCCGCGTGCGCTATCAGATCCACATTCCCAATCCGCTGCTGACCAACATCAAACAGCACTATCCGATGGCCTGGGACGTGACGCTGGCGGCGGTTTCCAGCTGGGGCAAATACACCCCGTACACCATCAGCGAAAACGAGATTGGCTTCCTGGTGCTGCATATTGGCGTCGGGCTGGAGCGCCACTACAACGTGGGCTATCAGCGCCATCCGCAGATCCTGCTGGTGTGCGACACCGGTAACTCCACGGTGCGCATGATCCAGGCGATGCTACTGCGCAAATACCCGCAGATCGTGGTGAACGGCATTATTACGCTGCGCGAGTACGAGCAGCTGGCGAGCGTGGACGAGGACTTTGTTATCTCCACCGTGCGCCTTAGCGACAAGGATAAGCCGGTAGTGGTGATGTCGCCGTTCCCCACTGAGTACCAGCTGGAGCAGATCGGCAAGCTGGTGCTGCTCGATCGCACCCGCCCCTACATGCTGGAAAAGTTCTTCGATGCCAGCCATTTCCTGATCCTCGATCGGCCGCTGGACCGCAGCGCTCTGTTCCGCCAGCTGTGCGGCGAGCTGGAGCGGGAAGGGATGGTGGATGAGACGTTTTACCCGTCGGTGGAAGAGCGTGAAGCCATCGTCAGCACCATGCTCGGCGAAGGCATTGCGCTGCCGCACTCGCTGGGGCTGCTGGCAAAGAAAACCTGCGTCTATACCGTGCTGGCACCGGAGGGCATCGCGTGGGGGGATGAAACCGCCTATGTGATTTTCCTGCTGGCGATCAGCAAGACGGAGTACGAAGAGGCGATGGCCATCTACGATCTGTTCGTGACGTTTATGCGCGAGCGGGCGATGACAAGGCTGCGCGACAGCGCGGATTTCGCCAGCTTCAAGGCGGTGGCAATGGATTGTTTAAGCCGGTTGTAGGGGCCGACCTTCTTTTCCGGTCGGCCCGTAAATCTTATTTCAAAATGGTAAACGCGGTGGTGACGTGTTTCACGCCGCTCACCCGGCTGGCGATATCCGCAGCCGCTTTCGCTTCTGCATCCGTCACCAGACCCAGCAGGAACACTTCGCCATTCTCGGTGGTAACTTTCACATTCGACGATTTCACCTGATCGCTACCCAGCAGCTGTGAGCGCACTTTGGTGGTGATCCAGGTATCTGAAGATGCCGTGCCGAAGCTGACTTTGTCGCCGGTACGGATCTCGTTATACACCTCGGTTGCGCCATCCACGCCCACGGCAATCTGTTTTGCACGCAGCGCCAGATCGGCACTCGGTGACTGCCCGGTCAGCAGCACTTTACCCTGATAAGCGGTGGCAACAATGTGTGCGCTCTGTTTGATCTGCTCATCTTTCGACAGCGCATTCGTGACGCGCAGTTCCAGCGTGCCGTCATCAACCTGCGTACCAACGGAACGCGGGTCAGTGGCGGATTTGGTCGCCACGGCCGCACTGCCAACAACCGCCGCGACACAGCCCTGTAGCATCAACGCGGTAAGGATAACTGCACATGCAGATAATGCCTTCATTTAAGCTCCTTAAACATCCTGGTGGGGAAACAAAGTGTTATCTATTAAATCGCACAGACAATTCACGGTGAGCATATGCATTTCCTGAATTCTCGCACTGCGGTGGGAAGGAATGCGGATCTCCACATCCTGCGGACCCAGCAGACCGGCGAGCTCGCCGCCGTCGTAGCCGGTCAGGGCGATAATGGTCATATCGCGGGTGACCGCTGCCTCTACGGCTTTGACAATATCACGGCTGTTGCCGCGCGTTGAAATCGCCAGCAGGATATCGCCGGCATGGCCTAAAGCGCGCACCTGTTTGGCGTAAATCTCTTCGTGCAGGCGGTCATTACCAATGGCCGTCAGCAGCACGTTATCCGCGCTCAGCGCAATGGCGGGCAGGCTTGGGCGCTCGGTCTCAAAACGGTTAATCATGCTGGCAGCAAAATGCTGGGCATTGGCGCTGGAGGTTCCATTACCACAGCTCAGTATTTTGTTGCCATTGAGCAGCGACTGTACCATGGTCATCGCCGCACGTGAGATGGCATCCGGCAGCGCTTCTGCCGCCGCGATTTGTGTTTGAATACTTTCCGTAAAACAGACTTTGATTCTTTCCAGCACGTCATTCACCTGGTCTAGTTATTCTGCTGTAAACGCATTGGGTAACCATTCCACCTGCTCGCCGGTGATCGCTACCACATCAAAACGACAGTCGGCGGTGTCAAAACTCTGCCCGCGACCGTTAAGCCACAGCGCTGCTGCACGCAGCAGCTTCAGCTGTTTACTGCGGGTGACGCTGGCCGCCGCGCCGCCAAAGCGGTCACTGCTGCGGTAGCGCACCTCGACAAATACCCACGTTTTGCCATCGCGCATGATCAGGTCAATTTCGCCTGACCGGTAGCGCACGTTAGCGGCGACAAAACGCAGGCCTGACGTTTCCAGCAGGCGGCGAGCCTGACGTTCACGGCTCGCCCCTTGCTGCTGCCGGCTTAGTTGGCCGGAACGATCTGTCCCTGACGATACTGGCTCCATACTAACTTCCTGTTAATCACGCAGTCCCGATCCGCGCTCAGACTGCCGGTGTCACCCTTAACCTGGAAGCCCTGCAGCGTGCGCATTTCGTTAAAGTGGTTCGCCAGTGTCCAGGCATCAATGCCCATCGCGTAGAGGCGCACCAGCGAGTAGTCGTTGTTAAACATCTTCGCCGCCTGCTGCATCAGCGCCGGGTTGGCACCGGAGAGCAGCGGAGCATCGCTGAACTGCAGGCCATCCACTTCCAGACGGTAGTCCGGGCCGCCGCCTGCCTGATAGCTGCGCGAGCTGGCATACAGGCCCACATTATCACGGCTGCTGACGCGCATGGAGATCATCGGCTTAATCAGTGCCAGTTCATCCTGCGTGGCGACGATATACACCGAGTCAACGCTGCCGCCGCTGGTGGTGGCCGCCGTCGGTTCAGCGACCGGGGCCGGGATCGTCAGGCCGCCAATGGTAACGCCCGCGGGCTGTTCAGGCTGCACGTTAACCGGCGTACCGCTCAGACGGATACCGGCACCGCTGTTGATCCCCTGCTTCAGCTCTGCGGTCGAACCGAACTGCTGCTGCAGCACGGTGCCGCCGCCAAGCTTCTGCCACTCAGCGGCAAAGGCTTTATTCACGCGGTCGCCGAGTGAGCTGCGCGGCACCAGCAGCAGCGGTGCACGTTTGCCCTGGTCCCACATATGATGCGCGGCATCACGGGCTTCGTCTTCAGGAGAAAGCGCAAAGTAGCAAATATTCGGATGGTTCTGGATGGTTTCCGGCTCGTTAAGCGCCAGAACGTTGAGGGTCGTCTGGCTGGCTGCCAGCTTTTCGACGTTGCTTTTCAGCAGCGGGCCGACCACCAGCGTAGCGCCGTCTTTTTGTGCCTGCGCCAGCACCTGCTCAATCGGCTGGCTGCTGGTGTCATAGACCTGTACCTGCGTACCGCTGGACGGCGGCGCGGTTTCGACGCTGTTAGCTGGCGCGGACTGCGGCTGCACCTGCTGTGGCTGCGCAGCGGCGGCATCGGTTGGCGCAGCAGAAGGGCTGACTACGGCGTTAGGATCGGCCGGGGTTGCGGCATCCGCAGCGGCATCCTGTGGCGCTTCAACCGGTGCCGCAGGTGCGGAACCCTGTGCCAGCACGCCGTTTTTCGCGTCGTTAAAGCCTTTCTGAATGGCGTTAGCAAACACCTGCGCCTGGCCGCTCAGCGGCAGCAGCAGCGCGATTTTGCCGGTGGAAGCGGGCTGGAAGTTCTGCACCTGGCTGAGCGCGGTCGGCAGCATTTTCGCCGCCGGATTATTCGGATAGCGCGTCTGCCAGTCGCGGATCCCGGCTTTCAGCATATCCGGGTCGTTGCTGTTGGCCCGGTAAACGCCGGAGAGATCCAACCAGCCCTGCAGTACGTTTTCATCCGCGTTGATGTTCAGGCTGTTGAGCTGCTCAGGCGTCATCTGGCTCAGCGCGCCTGCCAGGTGGCATCAATATTCTTCTGCTTGTCTGCCGGGTTGCTCAGCAGCGGCTCCTGGGCAATATAGGCGCGCAGCACTTCCAGCGACGGGCGACCCTGGCTGGCGGCGATCAGCAGCTGGTAGTAGCGGGCCTGCTGGTCTTTCGACAGACTGCCGATATCAATCTGCTTCAGCTGGTCAGCGGCGGCGGGCAGATTCTGCTGCATCACGCTGAGCTGAGCCTGCAGCAGCTGGCGCTCCTGCTGCTGGGTGGCGTCCAGGTTCTGCGGCAGCTGGGAGAACTGATCGCTCGCCTGCGGCACCTTGCCTTCGTTCAACAGCGCTCTGATTGCGAGTAATTGCCAGCCAACCTTGTTATCATCTGCGCTTTGCTGCATCTGCTGCAGGTAATAGTCAGAGGTGCCGGTTGCGGCTCCATGCACATTCGCCTCGGGCGTTTTTGGAGCCTGGCCGGTACATCCGGCAAAAATCAGGGCGGCCAGCAGAAGCGGTACCGTGCGTAGCGCTTTGCGCTGAAGAACTTTCGAAGGAAGCATACTGTATCCAGTGATGTTTTTTTCAAGATGCTCAATATTAAATCGGCAATTCGGATGAAACAATGAAACAACACGATCGGGCAGATATTTCTGCCAGCACGCTCTATATCGTTCCCACACCCATCGGTAATCTGGGCGATATCACCCAGCGGGCACTGAAGGTGCTTGCGAGCGTCGATCTGATCGCAGCGGAAGATACACGTCATACCGGACTGTTGCTACAACATTTCGCCATCAATGCGCGCCTGTTCGCACTGCATGACCATAATGAACAGCAGAAAGCGGAAGTGCTGCTGGCGAAGCTGCGCGAAGGGCAGAGCGTGGCACTGGTTTCTGATGCCGGTACGCCGCTGATCAACGATCCCGGCTATCACCTGGTGCGCCTGTGCCGTGAAGCGGGCATTCGCGTGGTGCCGCTGCCGGGCGCCTGTGCCGCGATTGCTGCGCTGAGCGCCGCGGGCCTGCCGTCGGATCGTTTCTGTTACGAAGGGTTTCTGCCGGCGAAAAGCAAAGGCCGCTGCGATACGCTGCGCGCGCTGGAGCAGGAGCCGCGCACCCTTATCTTCTATGAATCCACCCACCGCCTGCTCGACAGCCTGCAGGATATGGTGACGGTACTGGGCCCCGAGCGCTATGTGGTGCTGGCGCGTGAAATCACCAAAACCTGGGAGTCGATCCACGGTGCGCCCGTGGGTGAGCTGCTGGCCTGGGTGCAGGAAGAAGAGAACCGCCGTAAAGGTGAGATGGTGCTGATCGTTGAGGGCTACCACCAGGCGGAAGACGAGGCGCTGCCGCCGGAAGCGCTGCGTACCCTGGCGCTGCTGCAGAGCGAGCTGCCGCTGAAGAAAGCCGCCGCGCTGACCGCCGAGATCCACGGCGTGAAGAAAAATGCGCTGTATAAGTACGCGCTGGAGCAGCAGGGTGAGTGACAGGTAACCTGGGGGCGCGCAGGTCCACGACACTCTTTGTAACAGCGTTGCGTTAGTAATAGGCAATATTGACAACGGCGCTGCCGGAGTAGAAGCCGCTATCCCGTGCGGTAAATCCTTTAAGCCGGGTGCGCAGGGTCAGCGGCCTGGTTTCATTGTCTGCCAGGGTAAATTTCCCAGGATTGCCAAAGCCTTTGCCCCAGTCGAGTTCTGCCACCGTGACCGATGAGCCGTTAAGCGGAACAATTTCTTTACTGTTAGTTTCAATCGTTACGTTACCTCCACTGATGCAGCTTAGCGAGAGCGGCGTGCTGGCGATAACGCTGCTGGTTTGGCTACTGCTGAGTTCGCCAAAATCAACGGTAATCTGGGGAGGTTCAATAGAGCAGGTTGGTGCATGCACAATGCCCTTTGCACAGTTGGAAACAATCGTGTTTAAAAGCATCCCGTGACCTAGATTTCTGGCTGCAATGACCATACACGGTTTTTGGCCGTAGGCTTTGGGAAGGTAATCTTCTCCCGTGCGATATAAATCACCTTTTTCTTTAGCCGCCTTAACCCACTCGCCAAGCGTTTTATAATATCTGGCGTTAACAGACCAGCCGTTGCCATCTATTGAACTATAACTATCACGTCCAGCCGGTAACCAATCTTCCGATAGGACAAAAAACGCGAGGTTACATCCGTTTAAACCATAACAGGGGTTGGGCGTCGGGTCGCTTTCATCAGCGCCTACAAGCTGCCCTGTGAAATAACCATTCACAAAGGAGGGGGCAACGGTGACGCTGACAATCAGGTTGGCCTGTGCTGCCGATACAAATATGAATAAAAATAACAAAGCTAAAGTTTTCAAGCTAAATGATTCCATTCTTCTCAATCGCATTCCGTGCGAGCTGCGCGGGCTTTAATTGGCTGTGGTTTTTTACAGCCAGGTTGTCACTGGAAAACAATGCTTCCCTCAAGGGGATAATAGCAAAAAATAGCAGTGCCCGATCTTTTATTTTTCTACAAAAATAAATGCGATATTTAATTCTTTTTTATTTTTTCGATTGCTGATAAACAGGTGATTAATTTTTTAATTGTCTCTGCGGGTGAAGTGAAAATTTTTTTTTTCGCTGTTGGGATCGACAGAACATAGTCCAGGGCTATCAAGTGCAGAGGCGCCGACCGCCGGGATCCACGGCGTGAAGAAAAATGCGCTGTATAATTACGCGCTGGAGCAGCAGGGTGAGTGACAACGCGGTGAAAACCCTATACACTGCGCGCCGAAGCTGACCAGACAGTCGCCGCTTTGTTGCCGTCCTCCTTCGGGGGAGACAGACAGAGGGGAGGAAAGTCCGGGCTCCATAGGGCAGGGTGCCAGGTAACGCCTGGGGGGCGCAAGCCCACGACTAGTGCAACAGAGAGCAAACCGCCGATGGCCCACGCAAGTGGGATCAGGTAAGGGTGAAAGGGTGCGGTAAGAGCGCACCGCGCGGCTGGCAACAGTTCGTGGCACGGTAAACTCCACCCGGAGCAAGGCCAAATAGGGGTTCACCAGGTACGGCCCGTACTGAACCCGGGTAGGCTGCTTGAGCCAGTGAGCGATTGCTGGCCTAGATGAATGACTGTCCACGACAGAACCCGGCTTACCGGTCAGCTTCGAACTCATTCAATGAAAAACCCCGCAGAGTGAAAACTTTGCGGGTTTTTTTGTTATTTGCCCTACGGGCATGATGAATGACTGTCCACGACACTCTCTATGACAGAAAAGCGGCTTACCGGTCAGCTTCGAACTCATTCAATGAAAAACCCCGCAGAGTGAAAACTTTGCGGGTTTTTTTGTTATTTGCCCTACGGGCATGATGAATGACTGTCCACGACACTCTCTATGACAGAAAAGCGGCTTACCGGTCAGCTTCGAACTCATTCAATGAAAAACCCCGCAGAGTGAAAACTTTGCGGGGTTTTTTGTTTTGCTGCTCTCAACCGTAGGGTCGAGGTCTGCCTCGACCGGGTGTTTGAGGGCCAGGCAGGAAAGCGGCTTTACAGCGGCTGGCAGGCGATAACCAGGCGTGCCAGCGGGGTAATGTCGCCCAGCGCGCACTCAAACTGCTGCAGGGCACTGCTAACGCGCACGCGGCCCGGTGGAATACGCGTCAGGTGGCGCACCGTCACCTGGCCTTCCATCGATACCAGCCACTCGCCGTCAAGGATCTCCGCCCAGGCCTGCTCGGCAATCCACTGGCGCTGTCCTTCCACCACGATCAGCGGCTTCACCAATGCCGTGGCGCTGAACGCCAGAAAATCTTCATCCAGCATCACCGCCGTCAAATCGCTCAGCTTACCGGCCTCCAGCCGCTGACGCGGTAGCAATGTGGTATTCACTTTTTGTGATTCTTCAGCGCCTGCACCGCTCAAGGCTTCACCCTGGCCCGTCACCAGCCAGTGCAGCGTTGCGCCGGTATCCGCCATGCAGCGCACCACAATATCCGAAGGGAAATAGCCGCGCGAGTAGCGGTTTGCCAGACTGCTGCTGGCGATGCCGAGGTGTTCTGCCAGTGCCAGCTTGGTGGAAAAACCATATGCCTGAAGCACACGGTCCAGCACTTCTTTTGCCCCACTCTGGAAATCGATTTGTAGGCTCAAGCTAAAACTCCTTGCTATTTCACTTTTAGTGAATATACAATTTGCATTCTAGGGTTGTGTGATTTTACTGGCAGTACGCGATACAACAACCCCGGAGTTTGCCCGAAAAGAGCAAAAATTACAATCTTCAGGCCTACTATTCACCGCGATGAAAGCCAGTTATTCATCTTTTGTGAATTGCCTGCCGCTAACCGGAGAGTTCAAATGGCCGATGAGATGGACCGCGCACAGCAGCGCGAAGCCGAAAATCTGGCGCGCCACCTTGCGCGTGCCGTTCAGCGCCCGATGCAGCCCAGCGCCTTTTTCTGTGAAGCGTGCGGGGAACCGATCCCGCTGGCACGGCGCAAAGCGCTGGACGGCGTGACGCTATGCGTCAGCTGCAAAGAAATTGACGAACACCAGGCAAAACACTGCCGTTCACCCCTCGTATAACGCCAGCTACAGTCGGCAGGGAAGCCGTACCCGCGCGTTTTTTGATTAAGTAAACTGCATGATCGACTGTAAAATCGTCTCTCCCCGGTGAAAAATCACGTCTGGCGCGTCCCGCAGTTAAAAATATCGCATTACATGTTTGGGTAAATGCCTCTGCATCTAACTACCTAATTATCATCGAGATAACCCGCTCATTAGCCGGGCCGAAAATACTTTTATTAATGATGAACGCTATGCTACTGTATATATATACAGTAATACTGGAGGGGGAAGTTGTGGATAAAGAATTAGCGGAACGAGTTATCCTGGAGCGGGTGGAACTTATTGCAAGGTTAACCTCTGAAGGGGTCTGCCAGGAGCGCGATCGTGAGATTGCCCTGCACCTGATTGCCGACATTGCCAGCGGCATAGAGCTGAAAAATGCGCAGTTTTCCGTCATCTTTTCTGCCCAGCCGCAGAAGCGCTAAACGGCTTTTCAGTCCTGCTGTCCGGCCAAACTTGTTTGCGTATCAGGAACGGATGCCGCCCCCTCTACGCACCCTCCCTTATTAGCCCCTTTATGGGGCTTTTTTGTTTATATCGTTTCACATAATCCGACTCCCGGTTGTCACACCGCTCCTACAACAGCCCCGCATTGAGCGGCTTGCGGCGAAATCGCACACTTCATCAGGTCATCCGGCAGCACGTATTTCAATCGGCCTGCCGTTCCTGAAAGCGCTTTAACCAATCCGGGAGAACCACCTATGAAAATTTTTGCCCTGCAGGGGGACAGCGTTGATGAAATCTGTTTTCGCCACTACGGCCGTACCCGCCAGGTGGTAGAGCAGGTTTACGCGGCCAATAGCGGGCTGGCAGAGCAGGGCGCCTGCCTGCCCCACGGCTACCCGCTTGAGCTACCCGACCTCCCGAGCTCTGCCACCCATGAAACGCTGAATCTCTGGAGCTAGCGATGGAGAGAAACAGCTCGATTGTGAGCTACCTGGTCGGTGTGCTGATGATGTGGGCCAGCCGCCACACGGTGCAGGACATCGCTTTTGGCATTGGGGCGCTGGTGGCGGTGGCTACGCTGGCCATCAATGTCGCCAACTTTTTTATCAACTGGCACTACCGCCGCAAAACCTGGCTGCTGTTACAGCTGCGCCAGGAGCAAAGGAAACACGATGAATTCCACAGCTAAGAAGTGCGCGGTGCTGACGATTGTCGCGCTGGCCGCGCTGCTGCCGGAGTTTCGCACCTTGCGCATCTCCTCTGACGGCCTGCTGCTGCTGGCGAATGCCGAAGGCTGCCGCACATCGCCGTACCAGTGCAGCGCCGGGGTGTGGACTAACGGCATCGGCCATACCCGTGGCGTCACGCCGCTCAGCGAGGTGAACGAGCGCCAGGTGGCGGTCAACCTGATCGACGACCTGCAGCGGGTGGAGCGCGGCATAGCGCGCTGTATGCCGGTCAGCATGCCGCAGCCGGTGTACGACGCCACGGTGTCATTTGCCTTCAACGTGGGGGTCGGTGCCGCGTGCGGTTCGACCTTCGCCACGCTGATTAACCAGCAGAAGTGGCGCGCCGCCTGCAGTCAGCTGCCGCGCTGGATCTACGTGGATGGCAAATCGAGCCAGGGGCTGGTGCAGCGGCGCAGGGCAGAGCAGGCCTGGTGCCTGAAGGGGGCAGAGTGAAGCGCCTGCTGCCCTTGCTGTTGATGCTGCTGCTGGCGCTTTTCGCCGCAGTGAGCTGGAAGCTGGTGCGCCTGAACCAGCAGCTGCGGGTGCTGCAGCAGCAGAACGCCACTCTCAGCGCGGGGATCGTCAGCCGCGACGTCACCCTCAGCCAGATGCAGGAAGAGAACGGTCAGCGTGAAAAAAGCGAGCTGGCCCTGCGCCAGGCGCTGATTGATGCCGGCGATCTCGGGCTGAAACGTCAGCTCACTATGAACAGGATGATTGATCGTGATGAAGCACTTCGCCACTGGAGCACTGCTGCTCTGCCTGACGGGATTATCCGCCTGCAGCAGCGCCCCGCCTTCACCAGCGCCCGTGATTATCTGGCGTGGTTGTCCCAGGGTCAGCAGCTGCCCGATCCCCGGCAGCCAGAGCGTGACTCAGGGGGATCTGCTGGCCGACATTCGCCAGCTGGAGCAGGCGCTGCTGCTGTGCGGCCTGCAAATTGAAACCATTAAACAGTGTCAGGAGCAACACGATGTTAAAGCCAACCCTGTTACGCGCCGCTCTGCTGGCCCAGGTGCCGCTGCTGCAAACCGATCCGCAGCGGCTGACGCTCACCCTTGAGCCGGGACGGGTGGTCAGCACCCTCGCCAGCTCGCTGAGCTTTGAGTATCAGTACCCGCTGCGCGTCACGCTCAGCCAGTACGTGGATGACGAAGATGCGCTGATGCTGCCGCTGCTGCTGTGGCTGCGTGACAACCAGCCCGACCAGCAGGCCAGCGCGGATAAGCAGCAGAACGCCATCCTGTTCAGCCATCTGGAAAACGGCGATTTCAGCGTGCTGCTGCAGCTCACCGAGCGGGTGATCGTCAGCGAAATCGACGGCGCGCTGCACGCCACGCACGTCCCAGAGCCGCCGCAGCCGGAACACGTCCCGCGCCCGTGGCAGCTGTATATCAACCATCAGCTGGTCAGTGAATGGCCCGCCGTCTGAAAGCCAGAAGGAGTACGCAATGAATGAATTTGTCGTGGAGACCCGCCGCCAGCTCAATAACCTGCTGCGCATCGGCACCGTCAGCGAGGTCGATCTGCCCCGGGCGCGCTGCCGGGTGCAGAGCGATGGCAACCTGACCGGCTGGCTGCCGTGGCTGAACAGCAGCGCTGGCCAGGTGCGCAGCTGGCATGCGCCGTCGCCCGGTGAGCAGGTTCTCCTGCTGGCACTGAGCGGCGAGCTGACCACCGCCTTTGTGCTGCCGGGGATTTTCTCCGATGCCTTCCCGGCGCCGTCGGCAGCAAAAGATGCGGTGTGCTGGCAGTTCCCGGACGGGGCGCAGATCGCTTACGAACCCGAGAGCGGCGCGCTGACCGCCAGCGGCATCCAGTCGGCCAGCATCCGGGCGGCGGTGAAAATTACCCTCGACAGCCCGCTGGTGGAGTGCACCCAGCAGCTGAAAGCGAAAACCTTTGCGCTCAGCGAGGGCGGCACGCTGCAGGGCAATATCAGCCACAGCGGCGGCAGCTTCTCTTCCAACGGGGTGGTGGCCCACAGCCACGTTCACGCGGGCGTCGAGAGCGGCGGCAGCAAAACAGCGGGGCCACAGTGATGAGCACAGCAACCTGGTCCGGCATGCAGCGCGACAGCGGCCTGCAGCTAACTGATATCGACCATATCCGCCAGTCGGTGCGCGACATCCTGCTGACCCCGCAGGGCTCGCGGGTGATGCGCCGTGACTACGGCTCGCTGCTGTCGGCGCTGCTCGACCAGCCGCAGAACGAGACGCTGCGCCTGCAGATTATGTCGGCCTGCTACATGGCGCTGCTGCGCTGGGAGCCGCGCATCACGCTCGACAGCATCCGCTACCAGCTGGGGTTTGACGGCAGCATGGAGGTAGCGCTAAGCGGCGCCCGCAACCAGTCCACATTTTCCTTATCCATTCCAGTGAGTTAACACCTATGGCCACGATTGATTTAAGTCAGTTACCCGCGCCGAACATCGTCGAAGCGCTGGATTTTGAGACCCTGTTGCAGCAGCGCAAAAGCGCGCTGATTGCGCGCTATCCCGCCGATGGGCAGGAGGCGATAGCTCGCACCTTAACCCTGGCGTCGGAGCCGATCGTCAAGCTGCTAGAGGAGAACGCCTACCGCGAGGTGATCCTGCGCCAGCGCATTAACGAAGCGGCGAAAGCCACCATGGTGGCATTCGCCAGCGGCAGCGATCTCGACCAGCTCGGGGTCAACAACGGCGTCACCCGTCTGGTGCTGAAACCCGCAGATAACAGCACGCTGCCGCCGACCCCGGCGCGGCTTGAGAGCGACGACGACTTCCGTCTGCGCATCGCCCAGGCCTTTGAGGGGCTGAGCGTGGCGGGGCCGGGCGGGGCCTATGAATATCACGCCCGCAGCGCCGATGGCCGCGTGGCGGATGTCACCGCCATCAGCCCGTCCCCGGCCGTGGTCACCGTCACCGTGCTGTCGCGTGAAGGGCGCGGCGAGGCCAGCGCTGAACTGCTCGCCGTCGTCAACGCGGCGCTGAATGACGAGGAGGTGCGCCCGGTGGCGGATCGCGTCAGCGTGCAGTCGGCAAAAATCGTCGAGTACCGCGTCGAGGCCACGCTGTTTCTCTATCCCGGGCCGGAGGCGGAGCCGATCCGCGCCGCCTCGGCAGCCCGGCTGGCGGCCTTTGTTAACGCCCAGTCGCGGCTGGGGCGCGATATCCGCAGGTCAGCGCTGTATGCGGCGCTGCACGTCGAGGGTGTCCAGCGCGTGGAGCTGGCGCAGCCTGCTGCTGATGTGGTGCTGGATAAAACCCAGGCGGCGTACTGCACTGCTACGCAGATCGCGGTAGGAGGTTCCGATGAGTGACCGCCTGCTGCCCGTCGGCTCGTCACAGCTGGAGGTGGCCGCCGCCGAAGCCTGTGCGCGACTGCAGCAGCTGCCGGTGCCGCTGCGCACCCTGTGGAACCCGCAGACTTGCCCGCTGCCGCTGCTGCCCTATCTCGCCTGGGCCTGGTCGGTGGACCGCTGGGACGAGGAGTGGCCGGAAGAGACCCGGCGTGCGGTGGTCGCCGCCTCGCAGTTTATCCACCGCCGCAAGGGGACGATTTCCGCCATCCGCCGGGTGGTGGAGCCGCTGGGGTATGTGATTAACGTCCATGAGTGGTGGCAAACCAGCGAACCGCCCGGCACCTTCCGCCTTGATATCGGCGTGCTGGAATCGGGCATAGATGAAGCGATGTTTAACGAAATGGAGCGGCTGATCGGTGATGCTAAACCTGTCAGTCGCCATCTTACCGGCCTGACGATTACCCAGGATATCCAGGGCGTTGTCTGGCTCGGCCCGGTTCAGTATGACGCTGAAACGGTTACTATTTTCCCTGCTTTGTGAGGTTATCAATGGCGTTAAAATTTAAATCTGTCGTGACCACGGCAGGACAGGCGCGTATTGCCGCGGCGATGGCGAATGGCACTCAGGTGGATATCAAGCAAATGGCGGTGGGCGACGGCAACGGCCAGCCAACCACGCCGGTTGCCAGCCAGACTGCGCTGGTGCATGAGGTGTACCGCCAGGCAGTGAACTCCACCAGGGTGGATAAAACCCGCAGCAACTGGATGGTGGTGGAAACCATTATTCCCGCCAGCAGCGGCGGCTTCTGGATGCGTGAGCTGGGCTTGATCGCCGGCGATGGCACCCTGCTGGCAGTCTGTAATATGGCGGAAACCTACAAGCCGACGCTGGAGGAGGGCTCCGGCAGGACGCAGACCTTGCGCATGGTGATTGCCGTCAGCGATAGCGAAGCCATTGCGCTGACGCTGGATGACAGCCTGATATTCGCTACCGAAGAGTACGTCAATCTGCAGATTGGCGAGCATGAGAAAACGCGCAATCACCCCGATGCCAGCCTGACAGCGAAAGGGCTGATACAGCTGAGCAGCGCCACCAACAGCAGCAGCGAAACCCTGGCCGCCACGCCAAAAGCGGTGAAAGCGGCTTATGACCTGGCGAACCGTGCTTATCCTGACGCCAGCCTGACCGCTAAGGGCGACGTGATGCTCAGTAGCGCCATTAACAGCAGCAGCGAAACCCTGGCCGCCACGCCAAAAGCGGTGAAAGCGGCATACGATCTGGCGAACCGTAATTATCTGAATGAGCTTTATCCGATTGGGATTGTGTTGTGGTTTGCACAAAATAAAAACCCTAACACCTTATTTCCTGGGACGAAGTGGAGTTATATCGGCGAGAATAAAACCATTCGCTTAGGCAGCCAGAATGGTAGTGATGTGATGGCGTCAGGTGGGGCGGATACAATAACCCTGGCTGCCGCGAATATTCCGGCACACAGCCATACCTTCTCGGCAACGACTTCCAGTAGTGGAGCACATACCCATACTGGTAGTACTAACTCGGCAGGAGCACATACACATGGAGGTGTGGCCTCAAGAACCAGTCCATGGGAAATTGGAGGAAGCACCTGGACTCGATTTAACTTCCAAACTCTTGGCGCGACTGACTCCGCAGGCGCACATACGCACACAGTTACTATCGCCAATGCAGGCGCCCACAGCCACACCGTCTCCGGCACCACCGCCAATACCGGTTCTGGCGCCGCAATTAACATCACCAACGCCTTTGTGAAGTTAATGGGCTGGTATCGCACGGCATAATGTTTTTCGCGCTTAAATAAAACTCTCCCTGGGAAGCCACGGAGAGTTTTATATTTTCAAAGATAAATATTTAATTATTTATCCCTGCTGTTGTGTCCTGCTCTTCACAACGCCAATCGCATGCCCGCCAATTAAATTCTTGTCATCATTACCTCACCCCAACCACGGAGTGTAATAAAGATGGCTAATTATCACCACGGCGTACGCGTCGTTGAAATCAATGACGGAACCCGCAGTATTTCCACGGTATCCACTTCTATTGTCGGCATGGTCTGCACGGCAGCGGATGCTGATGCCACCGTATTCCCGCTCAACACGCCGGTGCTGATTACCGACGTGCAGGCGGCGGTGGGGAAAGCCGGTGTCAGCGGCACGCTGGCGAAAGCGCTGCAGGCGATTGCCGACCAGAGCAAGCCGGTAACGGTGGTGGTGCGCGTTGAGGAGGGTGAAGACGAAGCGGCAACCACCAGCAATATCATCGGCGGCAGCGATGCTAACGGCCGCTACACCGGGATGAAAGCGCTGCTCGCGGCGCAGACCGACCTTGGCGTTAAGCCGCGTATTCTCGGCGTGCCGGGGCTGGATTCGCTGGAAGTGGCTACTGCGCTGGCGGCAATCTGCCAGCAGCTGCGCGCCTTCGGCTATATCTCGGCTTACGGCTGTAAAACGGTAAGCGATGCGCTCAAGTATCGCGAAAACTTCAGCCAGCGCGAGCTGATGGTGATCTGGCCCGACTTTGTCGCCTGGAACACCGTGACCAGCGCGGCGGAAACTGCCTATGCCACCGCCCGCGCCCTCGGCCTGCGCGCCAAAATCGATAACGACAGCGGCTGGCATAAAACCCTGTCGAACGTCGGCGTCAACGGCGTGACCGGCGTTTCCGCCTCGGTATTCTGGGACCTGCAGCAGGTGGGGACCGATGCCGATCTGCTGAATGAAGCCAGCGTCACCACGCTGATCCGCAAAGACGGTTTCCGCTTCTGGGGCAACCGCACCTGTAGCGATGACCCGCTGTTCGCCTTTGAAAACTACACCCGCTCGGCGCAGGTGATCGCCGACACCATGGCCGATGCGCATATGTGGGCCAACGACAAGCCGCTGACGCCGACGCTGGTGCGCGACATTATCGCCGGGATCAACGCCAAGTTCCGTGAGCTAATCAACGCCGGTTATCTGCTGGGCGCCAACTGCTGGTACGACGAAAGCGCCAACAGCCAGGAGAGCCTGAAAGCCGGCAAGCTGTATATCGACTACGACTACACCCCGGTGCCGCCGCTGGAAGATCTGACCCTGCGTCAGCGCATTACCGACAGCTACCTGGCGAACTTCGCCGCTTCTGTGAACAGCTAAGGAGAAACCCCCATGGCACTGCCTAAGAAACTGAAATACCTGAATTTGTTTAACGATGCCAACAGCTATCAGGGTGTGGTGACCTCACTGACGCTGCCGAAGCTGGCGCGCAAGCTCGACCCCTATCGCGGCGGCGGCATGAACGGCGTGGCGCATATCGATAATGGCCTGGAGGACGATGCGCTGGATCTGGAGTGGACCATCTCCGGCCTCGACGACCGCGTGCTGAGCCAGTGGGGTGGCGCCACGGTGCCGCTGCGCTTTATGGGTTCCTACCAGCGTGACGACACCGACGAGACCATCGCGGTGGAGGTGGAGCTGCGCGGCAAGCATCAGCAGTTCGACTTCGGCGAGAGCAAGCAGGGTGAGGAGAACGAAACCAAAATCACCACCAAATGCACCTACTACAAGCTGAGCTGGAACGGCAAAGCGCTGATTGAGATCGACACCGTCAACATGGTCGAGATCGTGAACGGCATCGACCGCCTGGCCGAGCACCGTAAGAACATCGGCCTGGTTTAATCCGTGGGGGTCGGGCATGCCCGACCCGCATCGTGCAACCCGCCGGGGCCGGGCTTACCTGTCCTGCATTGTGCACCCCGTAGGGGTCGGGCATGCCCGACCCGCTTTCCAATGAAATAAGGAATTCTCATGCAGCAGTCAGAAAATACCGTTCAGCTGGTCACGCCAATCGTGCGTGGCGAAACGACCATCGCCAGCGTCGAGCTGATCAAACCGAATGCGGGCGCATTGCGCGGCACGCGGCTGGTGGATCTCGCCGGATCGGACGTCGACGCGCTGATCGTGGTACTGCCGCGCATCACGCTGCCGAACCTGACCAAATCAGAGTGCCTGAACCTTGACCCGATCGATCTGATTGAGCTGGGCGGGCGGGTGATCGCTTTTTTGTCGGCGAAACCGGACACCTCCGCTGGCCCGACGGGCTGACGGTAGATGACCTGATGGCGGATATCGCCGCCATCTTTCACTGGCCGCCGTCGGAAATGAACGCCATGCCGCTGGCAGAACTGCTCGCCTGGCGGCACAAGGCCATCGTGCGCAGCGGGACACAGAGTGGAGAGTCATGATGAGTATTAACCTCGGTCTGGACGGACTGCGCAAAGCGGTGATCCGGGCAAGCCTGTTCTTAAACGATCTGCCCGGGGAGACCCACTCCCTTGGCAATGCCATGATTCAGCAGCGCGTGGCGTTAACGGCCAGCGCGACGCGCACCCGAAACGCCACGCGCAACAGTAAATCAGCACTCAAAGCCAGCAAGGAGCGCCTGCAGGAGATCCGCATCACCGAGGCGCTTGAGCGCCCGCAGCGGGCCCGCAACAACCTTAATAAGGCACAGCAGCGCTTTACGCTCGGTCAGGGCAAGGTTCAGCAGCGCTATCAGGCCGGGCAGGGTGTGGTAGATAAGATCGGAGCGGTCAGCGGTCAGGCAATGAGCGTGGCCCGTCAGGGGGCGAAGCTGCTGCAGCCGGGCTATCAGGCGCTGACGGTGCAGCCCGCTGCAGCAACGCCGGGGGCGGAAACATCGCCTGCCGCCGGGTTGCCGCCCACGCGCGCAGCGGCAAGCGCCGATAACCTTGCGGGGGATATCGCCCGGCTGAACGGCGCGATAGAGGCCATCAGCATCGCTATCTTCCAGCAGCTCGACGGCACCCTGCGCAGCCTGACGCAGACCGCCACCGGGCTACTGGGTAGTGTGGATCGCTGGATCCAGGCTAACCCGGCGCTGGCGGGCGGGATGGCCCAGCTGGTGGCCGGCGGCGTGATACTGGTCGGGGCGCTGGGGGCGATCGGCTCAGTGGTGGCACCGGTACTGAGCGGGCTGAATCTGCTGATCGCCGGCGCCGGGATGCTGAGCAGCGTCTTTACTTTTGCCGGAGGGGCGATAGCGGCTGCGCTGGGGGCAATAACGCTGCCGATAGCGGGCATCGCGCTGGCTGTCGCGGCGGGTGTGGCGCTCATTTACCAATACTGGGAGCCAATCAGCGCGTTCTTCGCCGGAGTGATGAGGGGGATTGGTTCCGCACTGGCTCCTGCGGCGCAATTTTTCGCGCCTTTTAAACCCGTATTTGACGGGGTGGGCGCGGGGATCGCCTGGCTGTATGACGCTTTTAAACGGCTGATGCAACCGATCGCGCTGACAGGAGAAGCGCTGAATAAAATTGGCGGTGCCGGGGAGTGGATAGGCAAAGCGCTGGGCGATGCCTTTATGCTGCCGCTGAAGATATTCAATGACCTGAGCAGTGGCATTATCGGCCTGATGGAAAAGCTCGGGCTTATTGATAGAAAATCGGCGGATGCGCAGGCATCACTGCGCGACCAACCGCCGGAACAGCCGCCTTTATCGGCCCTCGGCGGTGCAGGAGAAAGCTTCCCGCAGAGTGAATTTCCTGTCGCGCTGGGCGGTGCCCGTTACAAACCGGTGACCGCCACCACCAGCAGCAGCAGCCAGCAGAACACCTTTAACAGCAGCTACGTGATTAATGTTCCTGTAGGCATGGGGGAGGCAGACGTACGCACCCTGATCGAGAATCACGAGCAGCAAACGCGTGCGCGGGCCGCCATCAGCCAGCGCAGCAGTTACCAGGGGTAATAAACCATGATGATGATTTTAGGTATGTTCGTATTCCAGCGCCGCACCCTGCCTTTCCAGACCATGACGCATCAGAGCGCTTACCGTTGGGCGGCGGGCAGCCGTATCGGCTCGCGCCCGGCTCAGCAGTTTCTTGGCGTTGGGGATGAAAGCATCACCCTGGCAGGGGAACTGCGCCCGGAAATCACCGGGGGAGTGCCGTCGCTGGCGATTTTGAAGGGCATGGCTGAGAGCGGGCGCGTCTGGCCGCTGCTCAGTGGTGAAGGGATACCTTACGGGATTTTTGTTATTGAAGCGGTGAATGGTGTCCATACCGATCTGCTGGCGAACGGAGCGGCGCAAAAAATTAGCTTTACCCTACAGCTTAAGCGCGTCGACGGTTCGCTGGATGGGCTGTATGGCGACCTGAAACAGCAGCTGGAGCAGATTTACGGCGAGGTGAGCTCTAAGGCACGCGAGCTGGCAGGGAGCCTGTTATGAATAACTCGATTCCGGTCGATATCGGCGCGCCGCTGGCGCCCGATTACCTTATTCGGCTCAATAACCGCGATATCACCGACAATCTGCGCAAGCGTCTGCTGAGTATGACGATTGATGATGCCCGGGGTCTGGAAGCCGACACGCTGACGCTGTTACTGGATGACAGTGACGGCTGGCTGATGATGCCGCAGCGCGGCGCTATCCTGCGCGTGTATATCGGCTGGCAGGGAAGGCCGCTCTTCTGCAAAGGGGATTTTATCATTGATGAACTGCATCACACCGGGGCGCCCGACCGATTAACCCTGGTCGGGCGCAGCGCCAACCTGAGCGATTCATTGACGCAGAAGGCGCAGCACTCTTGGGATAAAACCACGCTGGGGCAGGTCGTCTCTGAGATAGCTGAGCGCAACAGCCTGCAGGCTAAAGTCAGCGATGGGCTGGCATCTATCAGCATTGCGCATCTCGACCAGACGGATGAGAGCGATGCCCAGTTCCTGACGAAGCTGGCGATAAACCATGGTGCTACCGTCACCGTTAAGGAGAACACCGTTCTGATGCTGCCCCGTGGCGGCAATAGAACCGCTCAGGGAACCGAGATACCGCCCATCGTGTTAACGCGCAAAGAGGGCGACCAGCATGCCTGGCAGGTGGTGTCAAAGCTGCAATACAGCGGCGTCCAAACCCGCTGGCTGCAGCTTGATAAAGCCAGCAGCGGTAAGGTCAGAGTGTTTCGCGCCATCACGGATAACCAGCCGGAGCTGTTTGGCGACGGCGCTGAGCAGGACAGCCCGCTGCCGCTTTATCAGCGGGACGTTATCATCAGTGAAGTGTTCAGCACGCAGGATGAAGCAGTCAGAAGAGCAGAGGCAGAGTGGAAGGCGCGCCAGACCTTGACGGCCAGCATGAGCTTCGTCCTGGCGATGGGGATGCCTGCCCTGTTCCCGGAAACCCCGGTGCGGCTGCGGGGATTTAAAACGGTGATTGATGCACAGCAGTGGACCGTGGTCAAAGTGGGGCATGTGATTGATAGTACAGGATTTCGCACGACGGTAAATCTGGAAAGCTCGTGGAAAGGTGAAACCTACCAGCTCCTTATTGAAGCTGACTAGCCCACGAAGTGAAAAATTCACTTGATGATTCACTTAAAGTGAATATAATTAGTTTTATTCACACAGTGTGAGTTTAACTGACCCCACGGAGTTCACTTATGATGCCTTGCCCGATTTGCCAGCATAATAGCCACGCCCGCTCCAGCCGTATCATCAGCAGTGAGACCAAGGAGCGTTATCACCAGTGCCAGAATCTGAACTGCAGCTGCACGTTCAAGTCGATGGAGACGATCACCAGCATTGTTGCCCGGCCGCTGGACGCCAATACGCCGCCCCCGCCCGCAGCGGCGACGAAGGCGCCGACCAGCCGTCTCGGCAGTTAGATCTTGTGCTTCCCCCCAGCGGCGGGGTCACTCCCGCCCTGGCTTTTGCTGCCCCCTTTCCCGGTTTTCTGCGCTATGATGGTCCGCTTCCCCCGTGACTGCTGGCGCCCCTATGACCGATATTTCTCCGCACACTCCGATCTTCGACGGCCATAACGATCTGCTGCTGCATCTGTGGCTGCATCATCCCGATAACCCGGCTGAAGCCTTTATGCAGCAGCGCCTGAGCGGCCATCTGGATTTTGCCCGCATGCAGGCTGGCGGCTTTGCCGGGGGGCTGTTCGCCATCTTTGTACCGCCAGCCGACTACGTGGCGACATTCCCCGCGCGCCAGGCGGACGTTTTCGACCCGCTGGCGATTGTCGAGCAGCAGCTGCACATCCTGCAGCAGCTGGCGGCGGGATCGGCGGGGCGCGCTAAGATCTGCCGCAGCGTGGCCGAGATCGAGCGGTGCCTGGCCGACGGCGTGCTGGCGATGGTGATGCATATAGAAGGGGCGGAGGCGCTGGATGACGACTTTAGCCAGCTGGCGCGCTGGGTTGACGCCGGGCTGCGCAGCATCGGGCCATTCTGGAATACCCCGAACCGCTTTGGTTTTGGCGTCAGCGGCCGCTTTCCCGGCTCGCCGGATACCGGCGACGGGCTGACGGAAGCAGGTAAGCGACTGATCCGCGCCTGCAACCAGCAGCGGCTGATGATCGACCTGTCGCACATGAATGAAAAAGCCTTCTGGGACACGGCACGCCTGAGCGATGCGCCGCTGGTTGCCAGCCACTCTAACGTCCACGCCCTGTGCCCGCAGCCGCGCAACCTGACCGACAGCCAGCTGGCCGCCATCGCAGACAGCGACGGGCTGGTGGGGCTGAACTTCGGCACGGCGTTTCTGCGCGCCGACGGCAAGCGCGATGGCGATATGCCGCTCAGCGTGATGGTGCAGCACCTCGACTATCTGCTGGAGAAGCTGGGGGAGGATCGCGTGGCTTTCGGTTCCGATTTTGACGGCATCAATCTGCCGGACGAGATCGGCGACGTCAGCGGCCTGCCGCGGCTGCTGGCCGCGCTGCGTGCGGCGGGTTACAGCGAAGCGCTAATCAACAAGCTGTGCCGCGCCAACTGGCTGCGCGTGCTGAGAAAAACCTGGGGCAAATAATGCCCGGCTTTTGAACCAAATAGTTCAAAATAGCATAAACCGTGCAGATTTTAGGGTTGATATCGATTTATCATAGGCGCAACATCTGTGCCGCCAAATTCTTATAATTTGACAACATGCCGATCCCTTGTCGACACTGACAGGTGTGACGTCTGTTTTTTGAACACCAAGAGGATATGATTATGTGGACTAAACCAACTTTCATCGATATGCGTCTGGGCCTGGAAGTGACCTTATATATCTCCAACCGTTAAATTGCCGTCATACTTCGCACTGTAACTGCGTTAGCTTTCCTCGACCACCCCGGTCACTTACTGATGTAAGCTCCCGGGGATGTGCTGCGTTGCTGCCTTGTTACAGCACGAATTATTTAGGCAATTGCATTGATGCCTGCGTTATTGCGGGCATTTTTAATTCCTACTCCCGGTTTCCCCATGAAAATCAAAGTTCTCGGCTCTGCGGCCGGTGGCGGCTTCCCGCAGTGGAACTGTAACTGCCGCAACTGCCAGGGCGTGCGCGATGGCAGCATCCCGGCTACGGCACGTACCCAGTCCTCGATAGCCGTCAGTGATAACGGCAGCGACTGGGTGCTGTGTAACGCGTCGCCCGATATCTGCCACCAGATCGCCGCCAATCCCGAACTCAATAAGCACGGCGCGCTGCGCGGCACGGCGATTGGCTCGATCATCCTCACCGACAGCCAGATCGACCACTGCACCGGGCTGCTCAACCTGCGCGAAGGCTGCCCACACCAGGTGTGGTGTACGCCAGAAGTGCACGCGGACCTGACCAGCGGCTTCCCGATCTTCACCATGCTGAAGCACTGGAACGGCGGGCTGCAGCATCACGCTATTCAGCCCGGCGAGCCGTTCTCCGTGGCGGTCTGCCCGGCGCTGACATTTACCCCGATTGCCATCCTCAGCAACGCGCCGCCCTATTCGCCGTATCGCGGGCGCCCGCTGCCTGGCCATAACATCGCGCTGATGATCGAAAACCGCGAAACCGGCAGCAAGCTACTGTACGCACCGGGCCTCGGCGAGCCGGATAATGCGCTGCTGGCGCTGATGGCGCAGGCTGACTGCCTGCTGATTGACGGCACGCTGTGGCAGGATAACGAGCTGGCAAACACCGGCGTCGGGCGCAATACCGGGCGCGATATGGGCCACCTGGCGCTGGGCGAAGAGCAGGGGCTGATGGCGCTGCTCGCCGATCTGCCCGCCAGGCGTAAGATCCTGATCCACATTAACAACACCAATCCGATCCTCGATGAATCCTCCGCCGAGCGTGCCGCGCTAACCCGGCAGGGCATTGAGGTCAGTTTTGACGGCATGAGTATCGAACTATGAGCACTCCGACCCTGATGACCCCTGAGCAGTTTGAGCAGGCGCTGCGCGACCGCGGCGCCTGTTACCACATCCATCACCCTTTCCATATTGCCATGCACAACGGCGAGGCGACGCGTGAGCAGATCCAGGGCTGGGTGGCGAACCGCTTTTACTACCAGACCAGCATCCCGCTAAAAGATGCGGCGATCATGGCGAACTGCCCGGATCCCCTGACGCGCCGTAAATGGGTGCAGCGCATCCTCGATCATGACGGCCAGGGCGACAGCGACGGCGGTATTGAAGCCTGGCTGCGCCTGGGTGAAGCGGTAGGGCTGGATCGTGAGGTGCTGCTCTCCGGGCGCATGGTACTGCCTGGCGTGCGCTTCGCGGTGGATGCCTACGTCAACTTTGCCCGCCGCGCGGTGTGGCAGGAAGCGGCCTGCAGCTCGCTGACCGAGCTGTTCGCCCCGCAGATCCACCAGTCGCGCCTCGACAGCTGGCCGCAGCACTATCAGTGGATTGAAGAAGAGGGCTACGGCTACTTCCGTGGCCGCCTCAGCCAGGCTCGCCGCGACGTGGAGCACGGCCTGCAGCTGGCGCTGGAGTACTGCGACACGGTGGAGAAGCAGCAGCGCATGCTGGAGATCCTGCAGTTCAAGCTCGATATTCTGTGGAGCATGCTCGATGCGATGACCATGGCCTACGTCCTGCAGCGCCCACCGTATCACACCGTCACCGACCAGCCCGTCTGGCATAAAGGAGGGCTGCTGTGAGCACCCCACAAACCATCCCGATGTTCCGCCGCGGCTACCGCCTGCAGTGGGAAGAAGTGCAGGGCTGCCATGTGATCCTCTACCCGGAAGGCATGGCGAAACTCAACGACAGCGCCACCCTGATCCTTGAACTGGTGGATGGCACACGCACGCTGGCGCAGATCGTCGATGCCCTGAACGCACGCTTCCCGGAAGCGGGCGGCGTGGACGATGACGTCATCGATTTCTTCGCGGCGGCGCGCGAGCAGAAGTGGATAATTTTCCGTGAACCAGCCTGAATCCCACGTTAAGCCACCGCTGTGGCTGCTGGCGGAGCTGACTTACCGCTGCCCGCTGCAGTGCCCGTACTGCTCGAACCCGCTCGACTTTGCCCAGCAGGAGAAAGAGCTGAGCACCGAACAGTGGATCGAGGTGTTCAAACAGGCGCGCGCGATGGGCGCGGTGCAGATCGGCTTCTCCGGCGGTGAACCGCTGGTGCGTAAGGATCTGGCTGAGCTTATCAAGGCGGCGCGCGATCTCGGCTTCTACACCAACCTGATCACCTCGGGGATCGGCCTGACGCAGAAGAAGATCGACGCCTTCGCCGAGGCCGGGCTGGATCATATTCAGATCAGTTTCCAGGCCAGCGATGAAGTGCTGAATGCGGCACTGGCCGGCTCCAGGAAGGCGTTCCAGCAAAAGCTGGAGATGGCGCGTGCGGTGAAGGCCCACGGCTACCCGATGGTGCTTAACTTCGTGCTGCACCGCCACAATATCGATCAGATCGATCGCATTATCGAGCTGTGCATTGAGCTGGAAGCGGATGACGTTGAGCTGGCGACCTGCCAGTTTTACGGCTGGGCGCAGCTTAACCGCGAAGGGCTGCTGCCGACGCGTGAGCAGATTGAACGCGCTGAAGCGGTGGTGCATCGCTACCGTGAGAAGATGGCCGCCAGCGATAACCTCGCCAACCTGCTGTTTGTCACCCCGGACTACTATGAAGAGCGGCCCAAGCCGTGCATGGGCGGCTGGGGCGCGATCTTCCTCAGCGTCACGCCGGAAGGCACCGCGCTGCCGTGCCACAGCGCGCGCCAGCTGCCGGTGCAGTTTCCGTCGGTGCTGGAGCAGAGTTTGCAGGATATCTGGTTTAACTCCTTCGGCTTTAACCGCTATCGCGGCTTTGACTGGATGCCGGAGCCGTGCCGCTCCTGTTCGGAGAAGGAGAAGGACTTCGGCGGCTGCCGCTGCCAGGCGTTTATGCTGACCGGCAGCGCCGACAACACCGACCCGGTGTGCAGTAAATCGGAGCATCACCACCAAATCCTCGCCGCGCGTGAGCAGGCCAACTGCACCAATATCCAGGTGAACCAGCTGCAGTTCCGCAACCGCGCTAACTCCCAGCGGGTTAACGCGCAGCTGATCTTCAAGGGCTGACGGATGCTGCGCCTCAGTAACGGCCTGCGGGTTGAGCGGGTCAGCGACCCGCAGGCCACCCGTGCGGCGGCGCTGCTGCAGGTTGATGTCGGCAGCCACCAGGAACCGGACGCGTGGCCGGGGCTGGCACATCTGCTGGAGCATCTGCTGTTCGCCGGTAGCCGCAGCTTCAGCGGCGCGCAGCGGCTGATGAGCTGGCTGCCCGCGCAGGGTGGCCGGCTGAATGCCACCACCCAGGGCAGCAGCACGGCTTTCTTCTTCGAGTGCGCGCCCTCCCAGCTGGCAGAAGCGCTGGCGCGGCTCAGCGATATGCTGGCGGCGCCGCTGCTGGCTGAGGAGGCCATCCGCCAGGAAATCGCCACCCTCGACGCCGAGTGCCAGCTGCTGAGCAGCCATCAGGAGACGCTGTGTGAGGCGGCGCTCAGCAGCGCCTTTCAGCCGCATCCGTGGCAGCGTTTTCAGGCGGGCAATGCCCGGCATTTTGGCAGCGACATCGCGGCGCTGCTTGCCGCGCTGCGCCAGTTCCATCAGCGCTATTACCGCGCGCCGCATATGACGCTGTGGCTGCACGGGCCGCAGAGTGACGACGAGCTAGGGCAGCTGGCGCAGCATCACGCCAGCACGTTCGTCAACGAGGAGGTCGCCCTGGCGCCGCTGCCCGCGCTGCGCCTGGCTCCGCAGCGGGATATCGCCCTGCAGCTCAGCGGTGCGCCGCGCCTGCGCCTCTCATACCTGCTGGACGGGGAGTATCAACGCGAGCTGACGCTGCTGCGCCAGCTGCTGCTGGATGAAGCAGAGGGCGGGCTGATGGCCGCGCTGCGCGCCGACGATCTCGCCGATGAGGCGCGCCTGCTGCTGGCTTACCGCAGCGCTTCGCAGACGGTGGTCAGCATTGAGCTGACGCTGGTGGATCGGCAGCAGTCCGCGGCGGTGGAAGGCCGGGTGCTGCACTGGCTCCAGCAGCTCACGCAGCTCACCGCGCAGCAGCGCCAGCACGCGGCGCAGCTGGCGGATCGGCACTTTTCCCGGCTGCCGCCGATGGACCAGCTGCGCGAACGGGCGTTTGGCTTTGCGCCCGTGCAGGCAGCCGATGTGGATCTCAACGCGCTGCTGGAGGGGCTGCACCCGGCACGCGCGACCCGCCTGCGCATCTCCGATCGGCCGCTGCCGCTGCGGGCTGCGCAGGGGTTCCCCTTACGCTACCAGTCAGGGCCGTTTAAACCGGCACGCCGCGCTGGCCCGGATCTGCGCTTCTATCCGCAGCCTGCCGGCACGGTAACGCCGACATTGCCGGTGCATCAGGCATTACTCCACCATCAGCCCGGCCCTGAGCAACCGATCCTGCTGCTCAGCCCGCTGGAGGCGCTGCCTGCGTCCTGGGGCGAGATCCTGCAGGCCAGCCTGCGATCGCTGGCGGCCAGCTGCGTGCATCAGGATGCCGCACTCAGCGTCAGCCGCCATCAGGGGCTGTGGTTGATCCAGCTCAGCGCCAGCCCGCTGCTGATGGTGAGCACGCTGAGCGATCTGATCGTCCGCCTGCGATCGCTCGCGCCGCAGGCGATCGCCCAGGGCAAACGCGCACATCAGCGCCAGCAGCAGGCACGGCATGCAGGCATTGCGGTACGTGCGCTGCTGGAGGTGTTACCGGAACTGCTGCAGGCGGCCGGTGACACTCCGGCAGGCAACATGCTGCCCCACGTTGCCTGGCAGGCCACGCTGGAAGGGGGCGACGCGGCGCTGCATCAACAGCTGGCGCAGCTGCTGAGTGCCTTCCCCGGCGCAATCAACCCGGCGGTGCGCGCCTTGGCCGAGCCCATCGCGCCGCAGCCTGAATATGCCATTGCCACCGCCAGCCCCGACGCCGCGCTGCTGCTGTTCTGCCCACTGGCAGAGAATAGCGCCGCATGCCTCGCCGCGTGGCAGCTGCTGGCGCTAATTTATCAGCCGGCTTTTTTCCAGCGCCTGCGCGTGGAGCAGAATATTGGCTATGTGGTCAGCTGTCGTTTTCAGCAGGTGGCGGGCCAGCCTGGCATCCTGTTTGCGCTGCAGTCGCCCACCTTCAGCGTGGCGCAGCTGTGGCAGTGCATTGACGAATTTTTATCGCAGATGACGCAGCAGCTGGCCGCATTGACGGCGCAGCAGCTGGCGGATAATCAGGCGGTGTTAACCGATTCGCTGCACAGCAGCAGCCAGGACGCGCTGGCGCGCAGCCTTGAGCGCTGGCAGCAGCGCCAGAGCGTTGCCGCGCCGCTGATGCAGGGCGCGATTGCCGGGCTGGACCTCGAACGGCTTCAGTATTGCCACCTGCAGCTGTGCCAGCAGCGGCAGCGCTGGTGGCGGGTGAGTAATCAGCTTAAATGAGGGGGCAGGCCATCTGATATGACCTAATGTGACGTAATTACCAGCTAAGTTTCTCGCCGCTGGCTTTTACATTTTGTTTGTACATCATATCTAAGTTGTTGTAATTACACATATCAATAGCGCCCTGGCAATAATCCGCAATCACTTTGTCCATTACTGGGCGATTTTTGGCTTGTGTCATCTGCTTGAAAGCATTGAGGTTTTGCTTTTCCATCATGCGCAACGTGGTAGGTTGGCACATATCGATACTGCCTTCACAGTAGTCTTTTTTCACTTTTGCCTGAATGTATTCAATCACTTCTTTTTTTTGGGCTTCCGACCCGTCGAAATCCATTGGATGAATAAAGGCAGCGTGCAGATTAAAAGCAGCAGTGAACAGGGCTAACCCCAGAATTTTTTTCATGAACATCTTCCATGGTTGTTAAATCATTAGCTGTGTTGCTGAATTCTAACATCAACGCAAAAAATTGTTGAATACCGAGCCTTAAACACCGCATAAAAATATTTCGGGCTTATCCCAGTCAGGCGCCACCCTTCAACACCGGTTTTCAGAGAGGGTACGCAAAATCTATATCCGTTGGTTCCCGCGCTAATCCAGGGCAAAGCGTGCACTTATCGCCTGCTGATTCCTCTTCCGCCTGCAACATTGTGTCGCGTGGATGCTGGGGGCGTTTCACCAGCTGGATATCAGCGAAGCCTCGCCGCGGGATATGACCCTGGCGCAGGCGCTGCAGCAGACCGGATAATCGGGCTGGTTTAAATATATTTTTTTCACACCGCAACCTTTGCCCAAACTCCAGCGAAACTCCAGTTAAGGTCATCAGGCACTCTGCCTTTTTTCATACTGGAGAAACAACATGCGTTACAAAACCTCGTTAAGTACGCTGGCTGCCGCAGCCGTTCTGAGCCTGACACTGCCCGTCACCTCCGCGCTCGCCGCGCTGCAGGTGGGCGAGAAAGCCCCCGATTTCAACCTGAGCGCTGCGCTGGCGGGTAAAGCCACCACCTTTAATCTGCAGCAGGCGCTGCAAAAAGGGCCGGTGGTGCTCTACTTCTTCCCGGCCGCCTTCAGCGCGGGCTGCACGCTGGAAGCGCACGCCTTTGCCGAAGCGACCGATGAGTTCAAAAAACAGGGCGCCACCGTGATTGGCGTCACCGCCGGCAACGTTGATCAGATTGCTAAATTCTCCCAGCTTGAGTGCCGCGACAAGTTCACCGTGGCCGCTGACCCGGGCGCGAAAGTGGCCGCAGAGTATAAAAGCACCATGGAGATGAAAGGCCAGACCCTCTCTGACCGTACCTCTTACGTGATTGCGCCCGATGGCAAAATCCTGCTGAGCTACACCGATAAAAACCCGGACGCGCATATCCAGAAAGCGCTGGACGCGGTGAAAAAATATCGTCAGGCCAACCCGGCTTAACTTTCTAACCTGAGTGGGTTCATCATGCTGACTGCCATCGCCGCCGCCTTCCTTGGCGGCATTATTCTCAATCTGATGCCGTGCGTGTTTCCGGTTATCTCGCTGAAGGCGCTGAGCCTGATCCGCCACCACGACAAGCCCGCCCAGGCGCGCGCGGAAGGGCTGGCGTTTCTGGCGGGCGTGGTGGTCACCATGCTGCTGCTGGTGGGCGTACTGCTGCTGGCCCGCTCCGGCGGCTCGGCGGTGGGCTGGGGCTTCCAGCTGCAGTCGCCGCTGGTGATTGCGCTGCTGATCCTGGTGATGCTGCTGTCGGCACTGAATCTGTTCGGCCTGTTTGAAGTGGGGATGTCGGTGCAGCGCGTCGGCGAAGTGGGCAGCGGGCGCGGCGGTCTGACCGGCTCGGCGCTGACCGGGGCGCTGGCGATTATCGTCGCCACCCCGTGCAGCGCGCCGTTTATGGCCAGCGCGGTCGGCTATGCGCTGACCCAGCCGCCCGCCGTCAGCGTGGTGATCTTTATCGCGCTGGCGCTCGGTTTTGCCGCGCCCTTCACTCTGGTCTCCTTCTTCCCGCTTCTGGCACGCGTGCTGCCAAAACCGGGCACCTGGATGGTGACGCTGAAGCATGCGCTGGCTTTCCCGATGCTCGCTGCGGTGGCGTGGCTAATCTGGGTGCTGGAGCGCCAGGCGGGATCGGCGGCGCTGGCGGCGATCCTCGGCTGCTGTCTGCTGGTGAGCTTTGCCGCCTGGCTGTATGGCATGGCGCAGAAACGCCGTATGATGGGCCAGCGCCACTGGGCGCTGCACATTGCTACCGCGCTATTTATTTTGCTGGCGGTGCCGCCGCTGGCTAACCTTAAAGCGTCGGCGGATGAGCCAGGCAGCGCGCAAGCTTCTGAAGCCGCCGCCGCCGTGGCGTGGTCCCCGGCCAACGTCGATGCGATTAAAGGGCAGGGCAAACCGATCCTGGTGAACTTTACCGCGTCATGGTGCATTACCTGCCAGGTGAACGACCGCACCTCGCTGTCGACCCAGGCGGTGAAGGCGGCAATGGCGCGTACCGATACCATCTATATGGTCGCCGACTCGACGAAGTACAATCCGGACGTGGAGCAGGCGCTGAGTGATTTTGGCCGGGGTGGATTACCACTCTACGTGGTTTATCCGGCCGACGGCGGTAAGCCGGTGGTGCTGCCGCAGGTGCTGACGCCAAACATTGTGATTTCGGCGCTCGATAAAGCGACAGCCGGCGCAAAAAAAACGTAAACAGACGGGAGTAAACCTCTGCGTAATGCGATGCCTTAAGTTTCTCAGGTCAGGCAATGGCGGACACTGACGCCCGCGCGCGGTTATGGCCAGCACTCATGGCCCGTGCCCAGGCAGGCGACAGAGACGCCTATAACCAGCTGCTGAAAGCGATGGTGCCCGCCATCCGCGGCTTCGTGCGCAAAAAAATCGCCGATGAGGCGCTGATTGAGGATGTGATCCAAGAGACGTTAATGGCGATTCACCGCGTGCGTCACACCTACGATCCGCAGCGCCCGATCCTGCCGTGGGTGGCGGCGATCAGCGCGGCGCGGGCGATTGATGCGCTGCGCCAGCGCGGGCGCCGCCACGAAGTGCAGGACGACGAAGCGCTGCAGCAGCAGCCCGCCCGTGAGGGGGCTTATGTCACCACCGAGGGTGAAGAGCTGAACGGTTATCTCGGCAGCCTGCCGCTGCGCCAGCGGGAGATTGTTGAGTCCGTTCATCTGCGCGAGCAGAGCCTGGCGCAGGCGGCGGCGCAGAATAATCTGTCGGTCCCGGCGGTGAAATCACTGTTGCATCGCGCAATGCTCAACCTACGTAAATACGGAAGCGGTAATCATGAGAAATCATGACCATCTGATCGACAAACTTAGCGGCTCAGCCCGCCCGGTGAAGCGCACCTGGCCGACCGGCTGGCGCGTGGCTGCCTGGATCGCGGCGGTGCTGCCGTGCGGCACGCTCAGCAGCTGGGCGCTGCACACCCGCTTCACCGACTGGACGCAGAGCGGGGCGCTGATGGCGCTCGCCACGCTGCTGCTCTCGCTGATTATCGGCGCCAGCACAATCGCCGGGGCCTTTAACCTCAGTATCGCCGGCCGCAGGCCGCTCGGGCTGCGCTGGGCCGCGCTGCTCGCCGTGCTGTGGCTGGCGCTTAACCTGCTTAACACCGCACCCACTGCCGCCGTCCCGCAGCATGGCCGCTTCGGCGAGGGCATCCACTGCTATCTGTTTATGCTCTCCGCCAGCCTGCCGATGATCGTCATCTCCATCATCAGCCTGCAGCGCACCCGTTCGCTCTATCCACGGCAAAGCCTGGCGCTGGCCGGCTGCGGCATCGCTTTTATGTCCTCGATGCTGCTGTCGCTGTGCCATGAGATCCACCTGCACGTGCTGGACTTCGCCATGCACCTCGCGGCGGGCGTGACGATTGTGGTATTGACGGTGGTGCTGGGGAGAAGGTGGATTGGGGTGGGTGAAGTCAGTAAACCCCGTCTTTAAGAGTTTTAAGGCCTTTATCGACCCTGTGAAAACGTCAAAAAAGCCATCGTGACAGGTGGCTTAATCAGCTGATTTAAAAATAATCCCCCAAAGCTGCACGCACATTTTATCCCAGGCGGGCGATACGCGATCTGGCTTCGTCAAGGTGATGGCGCAATGCGTCAAGGCACGGGGCGAAACGGGGGGAGAAGCGGCTGCAGCCGCTGGCGGCAGCATAGAAGCTTTCGGCCAGCTCCAGCGCCTGCTGCCAGATATCCCCGCTAATCACCTGCGGCAGCGATACCGGGCGCAGCGCGTTTACGATTGCGCCCCCCGCTCTGGGGGCAAACCCCATCGGCAGCATGTCGTAGGCGGGCGCGAGGTGATAAGGGCGACCATGAACGCTGATGAACGACAGGTTTCCGTGGTGCATGTCGGTATTACCAATCAGCGTCCCGAATGCCCAAAGCCGGGCGGTGCCGGCAGCGGCTTCTGGCTGAACATGTCCTGCGGCGACAAGGCTGTTCACCAGATCGGGCCAGCCAGCCCTGGCATTGCCGACAAACTCTGCATCGAGTGCCCGCAGCGAGAAGACGCCAATACGGCCCAGTTTGCCCACGCGGTCGAAGCGGGGGATCTCAAGGAAGCGCTGACCAGCAAAATCTACGATCTCTGTTGCTACCCCAACCACTCTCAGCGCCAGGTGCTCGGCCAGCAGCAGATCGCGCCAGCGTTCGCTAACCGGGTTATCGTCCAGAGCCGAAAATTTCACTAATACGTGACCACGATCCGTATAGGTGCAGAACTTAGGCTGCTCACCGCCAGCAGATGACCCTGGCGCTTCACCGGCCCCTGCCGCCAGCGCCAGCGCGGGATACGCTATGGCGCGCTCAAGCGGGGTGGGCTCCGGCATCTCGAGGAAGCGCTCCCGCGCCTGCTCGCCAATCAGCAGATTGCCGATAGCATCATGACCCTGGGCGAGCAATGCCCTGACCACATCCGCGTCTGTCCACTGTTCTGGATTCGCGGGCAGGCCGAGTTCGGCCGCATACTTTGATGCATAGGCTCGCCCGAGGTACCCCTGCGGACGCATATCAAACAGCCACCAAGGCAGTCCGTCGCTATGAAGGCTCACGCCGTCACTCTGCATCATGACAAACCCTTCCGGACGAACCGGAATAAGCTCGCCAAGAGGCCTGACGCGCCCTCCATCGCTGATACGGTAAATGGGGGCAGATCGGAATCCGCGCCAGGCATCATGCAGGGCATACTGAATAGATGGACCCGCTCCGATTCGCACAATCTCCTCGCCGAGAGTCCGCAATGCACGGGACAGCGTTGGCTGGCTAATACCCATTATTTCAGTCAGTTGCCGGGAAGTCATCGGCCCCTGGTTGAGCAACTGGCGTATCCTGTCAGAGCGTTCTGGCATAAGGTTGAATCACTTTGTGAATAGGTAGATGAATAGATAATCTATCAGTTAAATATTAACCAGTCACTATCCGGAGAGGGCAGAGGGAGAACGGGGCGACACTTTTGCGACACTTTCTGTAGCCAACAAAAAAGCCACCCCTTTCAGGATGGCTTAATTATATGATTCTAAAGCTAAAATCTGGTGGCCCCAGCTGGACTTGAACCAGCGACCAAGCGATTATGGGTTCCTACCGGAACGACCAAAAATCAATGGATTGTATTATTTATCATTGGCATAGATTGCCATTGTTTGCCAATGATTCACCATCGTTCGCTGACCTGCCCCCAGGATTAGATACAACGCTCACTCAGTAATGTCGGATCTTTGTCCCGCTCCCCGTATGTAATCCGTTCATAATCAGGAATAACCGGAGTAGCTCATCCTTGTTATCCTCTTTTAAATAGTAAGCAAATTACTAAGCTAACTGATTCGATATGATCCGTCGTCCATTCGTGTACCATCAGTTTCAGCATCTCTTTCAAACATCATTCGGATGCTTGTTTCTAACATATCTCCATTCGCCTCAGACCTGTCTTTTCTTAAAGCTGCCTGTAGCTGTGCGATATCACCAGCACTATCACCCATTGGCCAGAGGGCCGCTCGCGCTAAGCTTCGTTTACGTGACATCAGCCCCTGGAGTAAGCAGTCGAAAGAGTGTTCCTGATAGCCAGTGTGTATTGCCATTGGCATATGAATCTGGACTGGATGCTGTTGGCCGATACGATGTACACGGTCATTACATTGCTCTTCAACAGCAGGGTTCCACCAGCGAGACAGGTGAATGACATGTGTTGCGGCAGTCAATGTTAAACCCGTTCCTGCCGCTTTAGGGCCGAGCACCAGCAAGTCGAAGCCACGATCTTGCTTAAGATGCTGCTGGAATCGGCGCACAATGATCTGACGCTTTTGAATGGGCGTAGCGCCGTTGATATGATCAATATGCTCAAGGCCGAATTCCTGGCGAGCCAGTTCCATAAATCGGAACTGCATCTTGCGGTGTTCGATGAAAACCAAAACACGCTCACCTTTTGCTTTAATACGATGCAAAATCTCAAAACATGCATTAAGACGCGCAGAGGCATCGATAAAACTTTGATTGTCGCCGCTCATTTCCATGGCCGGATGCACTGAAACACCGCGTATATGCTGCAGCATTTTGAGTGCTGCGCCAGGGCCACCCTGAGAAAGTTTTAAACGAGCCGTTTCGTAGGCAATAGCTTGTCCTTCCGGCATCAGGCGCGGATGAAGAAAGCGTGTTTTTGCAGGCAGCTCTTTCGCAACATCTTCTTTTAAACGGCGGAACGCTAAAGGTGGCAGTTGATTGCGAGGTGCAAAGACTTGTTGATACAGCTGAAGCATATTCTGTTCATCAGGTTCGCTATACAGGCTGTTGAAATTACGCAACGTATCCAGAGAACTGGGGGCCAATTGGTCCATGACCGCCCATAGATCGGTCGTGGTATTTTCAATCGGTGTGCCTGTCAGGCCAATTCGATAGTTAGCATTGACGGCGCGGGCGGCGCGAGCTCGTAGCGAGTCAGGATTTTTGACCGCCTGTATTTCATCAAATACCACGGCCGAGAAATGGATTTTCGCAAAAGAGTGCTGGTAATTAGTTAGCGTTGTATAGGTCGTTAGTATCCAGAAACGATGGCCTTTTCCTTCCTTGACTGACTCATGCAACTGCTGAAAATTCAGTAAGGTATTGCCATCTTTTGTCTCGACACCTTTAGCATCGAAATTTTTATACTGGCTTAGCGATGAACCATAGAGGCGCAGCAAATGGCCAAGTCCGTCACTATCAGTGTGCTGCCTGACCTCAGCATCCCAGTTTTCCAGCAATGATGTAGGAGCAACAATAAGTATTGGCCCGCGCTCTTTATTGCTGGCACTGCTGACGTTATTGTTCTCTTTCAACCAGCGTAGAAATGCGATGGTTTGAAGTGTCTTACCTAAGCCTTGCTCATCTGCGTTCAAAATGCCTGGCATGCCTGACTTCCATGATGAAAGCTGCAAGCTAAAGCTCTCCAACTGATGCGGTCGCAATGCTGTCTTAACTCCCGCGGGAAGTTGCTCATCAATAAATACAGGACGTTCTTTAAGGTTAGGCTGCCAGAACAGCTCCTCAAAGTTGTCTTTAGTATCCAGGATCACCGTAGCGGGAGGTAGACCATTAACCTCAGACCTATCTTCAATTTCAATTGTTTCCGCTGGACCTTCTATCTCTTTTAGGTCAGCCAAACGCTTTTCTAGCGCGTGCAATGTCTCTTCTGTGGCTTTAACAGGATGAGACGCGATCTCAACTTCATTCTGAGATGCATCTATAGCATTACGCAACTGTTCGCAGACGCTTGCCAGCGCCTGGCTATCCATCGCGGCGATAATGTTGGTCAGGGCATCAGGGATCACCTCAGGCAACCAGGCCGTTTCTCCGGTCATGGGCGTAGAAACAGCACCTTTTCGGTAATGCAAAATTCCTTTAACACGCTCGGAATATTCAACAGTTTCGACAAATGCGGGACCTGCTGCGGCTTCAATTGCTTCTTCTTCGCCTATATCGTCGAGCCCATCCAACTTGCCCGATTGTCTTAAGTATTTTTCAACAGCACTGGTAATAGCAGGTCGTGGGTTTTCAATAAAAGCGCGTCGTTTTTCAGGTGAAGACTTTTGCTTCTCCACCATGACATCAAGAATGGGACGAGCGCTGCGGTCAATGACCAGATAATTGCCTTCACCAACACGGTAAGCGGAAAGCGCACCTTGAGTTCTGACACGTTGTTGGAACCGACGTAACATTTGTTCACTTAGCTCACCTGCAGCCTCGCTAACCGCTTCTCCGCTGCTTTCCAGTTCTTCCAAGTTTTTACCGGAAAAAGGGACGATTTCGAAATCATCAGCCCCATTTGAGCTGGTGGAAATAGAAAAACGATCGGCAATGCGGACTTCTAAACCTTGCATAAAGTCGGTCAGCGAGACACGGACGGCATTGATTTCATGGCCCATCTGGACGCCAGGATCAAGGGCCTGACGGAAGCGCGCCAGCGATTCCCAGTCCGATGCTTCTCCGCCGCCTGGCGTAAAGTTTTCGGCAACCTCAACAGCCTCCATCATCCACAATGGCAACCGGCGCGACCCTTGAGATGTGGATAAAATTGACCCGGTTCGGCGTGGTATTTGGCGAACACCGTTGCGTAGCCATTCATGATGTAGGCAAAAGGTATCGCTTCCGAGTGAGCCTTCGATATCAGTTTTCAACGTCAGATCGACGAGAGGGGGTAGGCCCAGCGTCTGCGCTGTTTCGGCATCCAGTCGGCCTGCCAGATGATGACTCATTACGATGGCGTTATCACTGATGTGTAAAGGTTCACTAAATTCTTCTGCCAGCGCTTTCAGATCGGCGATAGCGAAAGCTAAGGCGCGATCGTTATGTGTCAGGCCAGACAAAGTCGCGGGCCGCTGTCTTTTAAACAGACGATTAATGAGAGTCTGTTTTTCTTCAGCAATATTGAGGGTAATCGCTTCTGCATTATGATTGAAAGCAAATGTCATGACAGATACTCAATTTGTTCACGCACTTTGTCGGTCCAGCTATAGCCGAGATGTGCAATACGAGTTATATCAGGAATATTTCTAATTAAATTTGCATTGTATTTTTCTTGAAATAAAACGGGTGCTTTTTTATCGTCGCTTCGGAAAACATGCACTTTATAACTATGGGAGCCTTCGATAACGATGCATTTGCCAATTTGTAAAATAAGTAATGAAGTGTTATCTCGATAACCTCCAGCAGTTTGATTGCCAAAGTTAAGTGTTGATGAGTCTCTCATTGAGCTTTTTATTTCTTTTGCTTTTCTGGATGCCATATCACTAAATGCTACCCAGGCCGCTGTGATTTTGCCTTCATTATAAAGCCCTAACCAAAACTTACGCCGTGGTTCCCACATATGACTGTCTTCAACTTTTGAAACCACATCCAGAAAGAACAGAATATTCTCGCGTGTCAGCCAGTTTATAATCAAATTCCGGCAAGATTCTTCTACGCTACCCCATACGCCACCGCGACTCAGGCGCGGATCTTCGTACCAGGCTACTAACGTTTCGGTCAGGTAGCGAGAAAGTTCTTCGTCGGGTTGTTTATGCAACCAGTGTGATAACAGCGCGTTGATGGCTTCCGCTGCGCCATTCATCAAAACGCCACTTCGGCCATCGGGTTTTAACCAGGCAAACAGCTTCTCAATAACAGGTCTTTCATTCAACCCAGGTGCCAGTAATGCTATATAGGCCAGATGAGCGTGCGACATTAACCCCGGATCGTGCGGGCGTGTAATACCAAACTGTTTAAGCTCCTTCCATGGCTCATCCATCTCCATCATTCTCTCTGCTAAAGCTTGATGCGCCTGGTGAGCGTTAAAGAAATCGGGTAGTTGCTCGACAATATCTTTCCACTTATCGCTCATATGTTCGCTGGCGATATCAAGGCAGTTTTTAATTTTGATTGTGTGTGCAGAGTCCGGTTCATAACTACGGATATAGGCCGATATCATTGCAGAAATAAAGGGAGCTGAATCCGTAACAATGGTTTCCCGCAGATAAAACTCTTGTAGTACAGCAAATTCTTCTTGAGTTCTGAACTCTTTATCAAACACAATCGGTGCGCCTGAACAGATAAAGGACATTTTTACATCATTCCATTCCCAGCGCTCGACATAACCAAGCAGCTTGCGTAACACTTTTTCACGATCGTGCTCGGAAATTTCTTTAACGACATCGGGCCAGCGCTCATGAACGGACTGCACCTTTACCGTTAAACCTTTTGATACAGCTATTGCTGGCTTGAAGAGGTTTACCGGCTTTAGAAAAACATCGCTTAATTTCATGGCGTATCCTTCTTCAGGGGCTCGATCAGGCGCTTGCGGATGTCTTCAATTTCCGCTGAATTGGCCGGTGTATGCATAATGATGCGGAGATCGATACGGCGATTCATCGCCATATTTTGCGGGAAGTCATTGGGCTTAACCGGACGCATTTTGCCGTAGCCCGCTACAGAAAGAACGGGTTGGCTACGCATATTAAAATGTGCGATCAGGTCTGGCGCTGCGGCAAGCATACTGGTAAACGTGGTGATGGCTCGGTTAGTCGAAAGATTCAGGTTATAAAGATCTTCGCCTTTGGAATCGGTGTGACCCTCAATCTGTACCGCTTCAATAATGGCAAACGAAGGATTGCAGCTTTTATTCCATCCGACGCTTTGGCTGAAGGTATAGCAGGGCAGCAGGGAATCGAGCGTCTTCGCCAATGCTTCGACGATTTTTCGCTTATCGTCGCTTAGCGTATAGCTATTGCTGGTAAACAAACCTTCCCCCTGAAAGCGCAGCGTGCCTTCTTCAGGAATGACATCAACCGGCAATTCAGGAAACGACTGCTTCAGATTATTGCGCAATTGATAGAGTAAGTTGAGTCGGGCAGCAGCAGCCTGCGACATATACTGTTCCTGCGGATCAAGCTGCTTTAACAACGCAATCTCAGCGCGCAAATCCACGATGGTTTTATCGCGTGTTTGTACCGCCTGTTCATACTCATCACGCGGGACAGTGTTCTTATCGTTGTAGCGGCTGGCAAAAAAAGCGAGTAGCACCATGACAATGAAAAGAAAGCTGACCGTCATATCTGTCATCGAGACAAAAACGGACTCTTCTTCCTCTTCATGTGGACGCTTACGACTGGCGTTGGCTCTCATGAGATTCGCCCTTGTTTCGGTGCGAAGTTTTCAGCCTGTTCTACAATACTCTGCATTGTGTCCAGCGCTGGCATGAGTTCCTTCTGCATGGTTTTGACATGATCGAAGAGCGTTTCAACCGATGTAGCAACTTGCTGTTGATAACTGTCGAATGCCTTGCCAAGTTTTTCGTCAATGCTATCCAGACGTTCGCCCTGACTGCGTAAAGCCGCAATCAAAGACTGAAGATTAGTTAGCGTAGATTCAACCGCTCGATGCTGCCCGCCCAACGTTTCTTGCGCAGCTGAAAGCGTCATTGCAGATTGTTCAGCATTGGTTTTTGCGGCTTGGGCGATAGCCGACAGGCTATTCTCACTGCTCTCACGCAGCTGGCGTGTGCTGACTTCTATACGCTCCATCATCGCCCGAATCGGATCGGCGGCGCTGGTCAATGTTTGGGCGGATGTGCGGAAGCTGCCTGAAGCGTTCTCCGAGGCTACAGCACCTTCTTTAATCCCATCAGAAGCTCGTCGTAATGCAGTGCTGGTTTCGGTCAGCATGCCCATTACGTCTTCCAGTTTTTCAGCGATATCAGAAAGAGGAGAAAGCAGTTCGCTGCTGGCTTTCTGGGTCATCGCCTCAGTTGCTTTGGTGATTTCACCTGCGGTATTGCCAAAAGCACCCAGCACTTGTGTTGCTGCCTGGCCAATCGCGTCGCTGGCCTTAGACGCTGATTCCGACATACGCGCCTGCGCCGCTTCAGCCCCCTGTTTCGCTGCAACTTCGAGTTCGGTACGAATACCCAAGGCGGCGGCTTTCATATCAGCAGCCGCTTCGCCCATCGCACGCGCGCCTTCACCGGTATTGTCTTTAATACCCTGCAGGGTTGAATTCATGGTTGCCAGCAGGTTTTCGGCACCCTGATTGAATGCTGACGTAGCCGTATCTGCCGTTTGCTGCATGCCATCACGCAGCGTTTCCACCGCTTGGCCTAAGCGGCCAATCGCGCTTTCCATTTCATTGCCCATTTTTCCTGAGCTTTGATCCATTCGCTCTGCCAGCAATTTGATCTGGTCTCCTGCCAGAGAAATACGTTCGCTGGCTTGTGCCAGAGCCCGTCCGACATCCTCAGAAAAGCGTGAAGAGAGGTTTTGTACCATTTCTCCCACACCATCGTTGCCCAATCGGCTGACTTGTTCGATAACCGGCGTAATTGCCGTACTAATAGACTCAGAGATCGCTTTTGGAAGGTCTTCCCGCAGCGGACGACCAATCTCAGCAGCCATTTCCAGTCCCAGCTTGCGGAAATGCTCGCGGCTCTCGATGGTGGCTTTCAACTGGCGATTAGAAAGATCTTCGAGGCTAATAAACGTCAGACGTTTTTCAATCAGGCTATTGAGGCCATGAACCGCTTTTTCTAAATGTGACGTACCGCGTCTTAAAGCTACGGTAAAGACAATCGAACAGCATAGACCGGTCAGGGACATGATGAACTTTGCAGAGGCGATGGTAAGCAACCCTTCTAACGCCGCGCTACCGCCATCATCCAGCGAGGTACTCATTGAGTTAAGCGCAGAAATGAGGCCTAGGAAGGTAAGAGACAGGCCTATAGTTACAAATAGCCCCGGAACGATACGCCAGAAACCTTGCGTAAAATGCAGGTCATCCAGATTAAAAAACTGACTGGGGCGGACCGCATTGCGTACGACAAGTATGCCATCCTGATCGTCGATCACGTGGGTTTCCCGATACTCATGCCAGGCTTCAGCCACGCTTTTTTGTTCTTCAGTTTTATCGGCTTCAGCAATGCTGGCGTCGATTTCAGCCACATGTTGGCTGAACTTATCTTCAGGCGTGTTTGCAATAATGCTGTGAATACTGCTGAGAGCATTACGGCGGCTTTTTACCAGCTTGCGCCAGCGGACAACGGCAAAGCAAAGCGTGGCAACCAGCAGGATAGTTACAAATCCTGGGGCAGCATCATTTTTTAAAACCGAAGCGATAGACAAAATGCCATTACGCACCAGCACGCCGGGAAGCAGCAGCGAATCCATTTTTTACACCATAGATAACAAGAAGAAGGGAAGTGTTTCTTTTGGGAATACTCTAATAGATTTCACTGTTCTTATCTATATGAACAGCAGGTATTTAAAAGAGATGCGAATTTTAAATATTTAATATTAATAATCAATTGGTTATTGATATTGTGCTCTTGCTATGAGTGATGCATTTAAAGGAAATCATTAGCTTTAAAGGAGGATCATGAAGTAGAGGGGAGTTTTTTAGAGGGAAATTTGTTGCTTGTGCTCACGCACATGCGCTGTATGATTTTCCCCACCTCATTTGTTGTATCTTCCGTTTGCCGTTTCGACAGGTTGTCGACCGTATATGGCAAGTAACGTATTCAACGCTTTTCCGGAATTTTATGTCTGACAATAACTTTTCGCAAACTGCTGCCTTTATCTGGTCAGTGGCTGACCTGCTTCGTGGTGATTTCAAGCGATCTCAATACGGCCGTGTGATCCTTCCATTCACGCTGCTGCGTCGTCTGGAGTGTGTGTTAGTCAAGACTAAAGACGCTGTAGTGGCCAAAGCAGAAGAATTGAAAAACAGCGCACTGCCGGAAGAAGCTAAAGAGAAATTTCTGCTGCGTGCCAGCGGTCTGACTTTCTTTAATGCCTCTGCGATGGATCTTGGCAAGATGGGGCAGGTCATGGCGATATCGAAGCTTTTAAAGGGGAGATAGGAGAGTGAGAGAAGGAGGGGATCGGATAGGGTCGCGCGACACTTTGGCGACACAAAGTTTGAGAAACAAAAAAGCCACCCCTTCAGGATGGCTTAATCGTATGATTCTAAAGCTAAAATCTGGTGGCCCCAGCTGGACTTGAACCAGCGACCAAGCGATTATGAGTCCGAACTGGAAGGTAATGAAATCAGTAAGTTACTGATTTTTATCGCAGCATCAGGCCATATAGCGACAAATAGCGCTGAATACCGTTGCGCTCTGCTGCCATTTTGCTGCCAATTAAAGGCCGTTTAACGGATTCAAAGTGATGGCTTCAGCAAGGTGGTCTGGTGCGAAGTGGGCATAGCGCATAGTCACTTTGATATCGGTATGCCCCAGAATGCGTTGCAGCACTAAAATATTTCCGCCATTCATCATAAAGTGCGAGGCGAAGGTGTGCCTCAACACATGCGTCAATTGCCCTGGTGGGGTCTCAATGCCAGCTCGTTGTATAGCTTTTCTAAAAGCTGAATAGCAGGGGGTGAAGAGTGGTTTTGCGCGACGGCTTGTTGGAAGCTCTGCAATTAACGATTCACTAACAGGGACGGCCCGATTTTTTTTACCCTTCGTCTTGACGTAAATAATTTGGCCCGCACGGATTTGATTTCCCATTAGTCCTTCCGCTTCACTCCAGCGCGCTCCTGTCGCCAGGCAAATTTTTACGATAGCAGTTAGATCACTGGCGCGGCTTTTCTCACATTCAGTGAGCAGGGTGCGAATATCATCATGAGTAAGATAAGACATCTCGGACTCACCGATCTTAAATTCTCTGACGTTCTCTAATGGGTTGGGCGCCATCCATTCATCAAGCCTACGCAGTTCATTAAACATCGCCCTGAAGTAGGCTAGCTCAAGGTTTACGGTGCGAGGCGTGACAGTTTTCACTCTGCTGGAACGGGTAAGCTTGCCGCTGAGGCGCTTCTCTCGGTATGAAGAGAATATTTTTGCGCTGAACTCGGTGGCGAGTGGGTTTCCCATCGCTTCGCAGGCAAATGTCATTGTGCTTTGACGGCGCTCCCCGTCAGCCAAGGTTATGCCGTGCGCATTAAACCACAGATCCACTAAGTCGATTACTCGGCGCTTATCATTTTTCTCGCCCAGCCAGGGCTTGTCCTGAGCCTCTTCCTTCAAATATTTTTCGAAAGATAAAGCCTCGCCTTTTGTGGCAAACTGCCGGCGCACGCGCTTCCCGTCACGGCCATTGGGAAAGACCTGTGCCTGCCATTTTCCAGAGGGGAGTTTGCTTACGGCCATTATTGCTACACCTGCTCCGTTCGGAGGATAACTTTCCCCATGGCTTTGATGTCATTCACCTGACACTCAAAGGATGCTTTTCCATTTTCAACCCGAATGCGGTTTCCGGGAAAGCGATAAAGCTCCCTGATACTGACAACATTGTCGATCTCTATTAGCCAAAATCCATCGGTGATATCTGTTTTGCTTGCGTCAACGATGTAGGTGACGCGCTCGGACATAATCAGCTGCGGAGTTACTACGTCATCCGGCAAAAGAGATGCATCATAGCTAACCCAATTGGGTTTTTCTGGTGTCCCATTTGTGATTTTAATACACTCGATCCATGGTGAGAGTTCGCTATGGTTTTCAGTTTGGGGCTCTCCTCGTCCATATGTGAGCCACTCAAGTGAAGCACCAGTTTCCATTGAACAAATAAGCACCCAATCGGCAGGAAAGTTACCGCGCATAATGCGGTTAGCCATCGTGCTTTGTGACACATCAAGATGCCTACAGAGCGCCTGTCTTGAGCTAAACCCATACGCCTGAAGCATGCGCTCAATCGGTTCCTTACCACCTTCAGGCAATACGGGAGCCTTACGATTCGTAAAATCTTTTGTTGACCTTTCCAATTTGCGATCCTAATATCACTCATAGTGATCAAGTGTGATGAATAGTGATAAATAGAGTTACCCCTAACTCAACAGAGGATTTTGCATCATGACCCGTAAACTTACAATGCGCCCGTCAATCAATCTCGTTATCTCCGAGCCTTATGTAACGGTGGAAGAGTTCTGCCGCCGCACAGGTTACAAGGAGGGAACCGTGCGTCAGATGTACCGTGAAAATCGCCTGCCTATCAGAAAGAAGGAAGGGGTGAACGGTCTTATTGAAATCAACATGGTTGCACTTACGATTGAAGCGGCCGCAGGCTGTGAAATCACGATGCAGGCTTAATGTGTTCCATATTGGGATGAATGAGGCATTACGTCATGTTTGATTATCAGGTATCCAAACAACCGCATTTCGATAACGCCTGCCGCACCTTCGGCCAGCGTCACAACATTGCGCAACTGGCGCGCCAGGTCGGGATGAATGAGCAGACGCTGCGTAACAAGCTGAACCCGGATCAGGTTCACCAGCTCACGGCGATGGAAATCACCGTGATCACTGATGTAACTGAAGACCCAACGCTGATTGATGGCCTGCTGGCCCAAATGAAGTGCGGCCCTTCAGTACCTTTAAATGAAGTGAAGGCCGAGCGTATGACCCACTACGTTCTCCAGGCTACTGCGGAGATCGGCAAGGTGGCAGCTGCTGCAGTATCAGGTAAGAAAATGACGCCATCGTGCAAAAGCGCTTTTGTGGAAAATGTTAACGCCGGTATTCGATGCCTTTCGCTGATCGGTTTAAGCGTTCATGCCCGCGTGCAGTCTAATCCCGCGCTTGCAAACACAGTTGATGTGCTGAGTGGTCTTAGTGCGTCAATTGGTCTGAGCTGAGGTGAATATGACAATTTCTGTCGCGCCCTTGCTCAAGCGTCAAAGCCCGTCTCCGTCATATGGCCACGGCTGGATCATGGGTAACGAGGGTAAGCGCTGGCACCCGAGCAACAACCAGAAAGCGCTTTTGCGTGAGCTGTCATCTGTGAAGCGCAATTTTATTCAACGTATGTCAAAAGCATGGGGTAAATAATGACTGTCAATATTCACTCACACCTTGAGGCTGTTAAAGAGCCAATGCCTTTTGAGCAGTTTCAGGCGCGCCGCCGTCTGCTACGTAAAAATAATGATAATCCAGCGCTACGTTATTTTAATCGTCTGGATGATGATTTTAAGTTTGCTGTTTTAACTCTGGCTAACCGAGAAAAGCCTACGACATTCAAGCTCGATGAAGTTGGTAAGCAATTTGAAGAATTTGATGAGGCTCGACGCCTGCTAATTATTGGAGCCATGAACAAAATTTCGCGCTGGGGAAAAATGCTACCGCGTTATCTTTCCGCAGCTGACTGCGCACTGACCGAATAATCCAAACATTAAATTAATGGCGTAAATCCGCCGGGCATCCCTTTGCCTAAATCTGGAGTATTACTATGCAAAATATTGAAAACGAGAAAATGGTAGCCGCAGCTGATGCAGTTCTGGTGCTGCTGAATAAAGCCCGCAACGAGCAAAAGAAAGATCAGGCGCTGGTCGTTTCAATCCGTCTTGAGGCTCTCGCTATCCATGCTCAGCGCAGTGAATTGTCTGCCGTTGAGATTATCGAGCTGCTGCATCAGGAAGCAGGCCGGTTTGAAGCTGCTGCGCAGGAGTTGCACTAATGGCTGACTCAATGGATCTGGTTCAGCAGCGCGTTGAAGAAAATCTCGCGCATGCCCTGGCTAAAGCCATCAAGCACCCAACCGCACCGAGTGCTTTCTTTTGTGAAGACTGTGACGCGCCGATCCCCGAAGCGCGCCGCAAAGCACTGGACGGCGTAACGCAGTGCGTCAGCTGCAAGGAAATCAGCGAGCTTAAAGCCACGCATTGCAAAGGAGCTGCGCTATGAATACTGTCTTAAAATGGGTGGGCAGCAAATCGCGCATTATGCCGGAACTGAAAAAGCACCTGCCTAAGGGCCAGCGCCTGGTCGAGCCTTTCGCGGGGTCGTGCTCGGTCATGATGAACACTGACTATCAGGAGTATTTGATTGCTGACATCAATCCCGACCTGATTAACATGTATCGTCAGATTAAAGAGCATTCATCTGTATTTCTTGTGCTGGCAACGCAACTTTTCGCTGCCAATAAATCAGAGGCTGAATATTACAAAATTCGCGATGAGTTTAATTCGTCGCGTGGCATGACGCTGCTTGACCGTGCTGTTTATTTTCTTTATCTGAACCGTCACGGCCATCGCGGTATGTGCCGCTATAACCGCAGTGGTGATTTCAATATTCCATTCGGTCACTACAAAAAACCATATTTCCCACTCGAGGAAATAAAAGCCTTTGCTGAAAAAGCGCAGCGAGCAACTTTCGTCTGTGCCGACTTCACCGAAACCCTGCAAATGGTTAAAGCCGGTGATGTCGTTTATTCGGATTCCCCATATCAGGGGACGTTTAGCGATTACCATACCGAAGGGTTTAACGATGACCGACAGTGCCAGCTGGCATCGCTATTATCTGGCGTAGCACAGTCAAATCCCGTGATCGTTTCAAACAGCGATACAGCCCGGACCCGCTGCCTCTATAGCGATTTTAAAATCACCCGTATCACAGCCCCGCGAAGCCTTGGAGTTGCTGCAGGCGATGGAAAAAGCGCTGCTGAAATTATTGCGGTGTCTTTTCCAGCGCACAGCGCCACGCGTTACCTTAAGCATGAGGCTGTAGCATGACTTATGCCTACCCGTGGAATGCTCCACGGGACGCCATAAGCAAGCCATATCTTGCAACCACCAATATCCAACGCCGCGCCCAGATGTTCGCGGCGCTTTCGCATGCGCGTGATCTGCTGGAGGCGCAGCCCTTAATCATCCAGATGGATGTTAAGCGGCGCATGAATGACTTAGAAAAAACGGAAGGTTTAGCCCGTGCCAATGCGTACCTGACAAAGACATTTGTTGAGCGCACATTGCCACGCGTTGAGCGCGTAAATGCTCAGTACCAGGTGGCAGAAATGCATCCCGACATTTTTGGCAAGCTGGCGCAAATTGCTCCAGCCGGCGATCGCGGCGTGGGTGCTGCGAGCATGCTGTGGGAAATTATTCGACGGTTTAACCGCCTTGCGGATATGTCACGTGCCGACGTGGATTTACTGGCCGGTGATGTGGCTAATCTGATTATGGCTGAAATGGCGCAGGCTCATGAGCTGGTCGCCGATAAATCAGATTATAAATATGCTTTCCAGATTTACATGACGGCAGCGGCCATCACGCGCCAGCTTAATCAGATGCCGCCACTTTGGGAAAAGGTCAGTTCTAAATTTTTCTGCCCGGAGGATATAGCGTCAGCTATTTCCCGCATGAAAACAGAAAAATGGTGGAAAGGACGCCTGCGCCGCGTTGCTGCAGCATGGCGCGAACACCTGCAGATCGCGCTTGCCAACGTCAGCAAAAAACACACCCCTTACGCCAGTACGATGAACGTGATCGAATGGCGCGAGCAGAAGCGGCGGACCCGTGAATTTTTGAAAGGGATGGAGCTGGAAGACGAGGACGGGAACCGCATCAGCCTGATCGATAAATATGACGGCAGCGTGGCTAATCCCGCCATTCGTCGCTGCGAGCTGATGGCCCGCATCCGTGGCTTTGAAAATATCTGTAACGAAATGGGCTTCGTAGGTGAGTTCTACACCGTCACGGCTCCGTCGCGTTATCACGCCACAATTAAGACCGGCCACCGCAACCGCAAATGGAACGGGGCCAACCCTGCCGAAACTCAGCGCTATCTCTGCAACCTGTGGCAGAAGGTCCGTGCAAAGCTCCACCGCGAAGATATTCGTATTTTCGGCATTCGTGTTGCGGAGCCGCATCATGATGCGACTCCGCATTGGCATATGCTGATGTTTATGCTGCCTGAGAACGTCGACCGCGTGCGCCAGATCATCCGTGACTACGCCTACCAGGAAGACAGTGGTGAGCTGACCACAGCAAAAGCCAGAAAGGCGCGCTTTCATGCTGAGGCGATCGACCCTGAAAAGGGAAGTGCAACCGGCTATGTCGCGAAATATATCTCTAAAAATATTGATGGGTACGCGCTCGATGGTGAGCTGGACGACGAAAGCGGAAAGGCGTTGAAGGAAACTGCACCTGCCGTTTCAGCCTGGGCAGCGCGCTGGCATATCCGTCAGTTTCAGTTTGTGGGCGGTGCGCCGGTGACTGTTTATCGTGAACTGCGCAGAATGGCAGACAGTGAGACCGCCCTCGGCCTGAGCGTTGAGTTTGCAGCCGTTCACGATGCAGCCGATCAGGGGCAGTGGGCTGAATACGTGAATGCACAGGGCGGTCCGTTCGTGCGTCGTGACGAGCTGGCGGTTCGCACCTGGTATCAATCGGGCGACGAGCTGAACGAATACGGCGAGGAAACAGTGCGCATCAAGGGAGTTTATTCCACCGCCGTGGGTGACGACACGCCAATTCTGACGCGCCTGACGCAGTGGAAAATTGTTTCGAAAAAAGCTACCGAGCAGGCTGGCATCGCGGATGCGCCGCTCTCTGTTTTGTCGGTTGATTCTGCCTTTGATTTTGTTTTTGACCTTGAGGGCGCGCCCGCGTCCTCTCGGAGTTCTGTCAATAACTGTACGGGAAGACCGGGATCTGAGGATGCGGCGAAACCGGGAAGTGATGGCCCAATAGACTTTAAATCGCTTAGTAGGCGAGAGCGGCGGCAAATGCTTAACAGGATAAGGGCCGATGCCGTAGTGAAAAAACGGCTCAAACTCACCAGGCCCGCAAAAATTGAGGCTGGTTGCGATAACGTGATTGAACAGGTGCGCGACTTTACCGGAGAGACAATCAGCAGGGGGCTGGCCGTTCGTCTGATAAGGGGAGTAGAAACTGTTATCAACGGTGAAATGTTCCGAAGTACCGCCGCTGGTGACTTAGTGCGCAACCACAAAAGATGTGATCCGTTGAAAATATTAGCCAGATTTGAGCGGCTACGCGGCTTGGTTCTAGGAGATTCCGCTTCAGAGTGACCTACATGCCTGATGTGTAATAGGTTTACTGAGATAAAGGCACAGCCAGCTTTAGGGGCTAATACCTGTCAAAGGTAAAAAAAAGGTTCACATTCGGAAAATGTTTATATACTGTATGTATAAACAGTGGTTTGTGTAAGGGGAGGAAACATGAATGATTATCTCTTGGAGTCGGTTAAGCTCCAGCGTATTGATTTTTTTATGAAACTTGTTGCTGCTAGTGATTGTGACGAGGAAGAAAAGCGTTTGGCTATACAGTGGGTATCTGAGCTGACGGATGAATTGATGGCAAAGCTCAGGAGTTATGAGCATGGCCGTTCGATGAGCCTCAATGAACAGTAGGTAATTACTATGCGTATCGAAATAGTGATCGACAAAGAGCAAAAGATCAGCTAGGCCACGCTTAACGCGCTTGGGTCAGAATTGTATAAAAATTTGAGTCCACTTTTCCCTAACGCTGCTGTGAGGATTCGCAAGGGTAGCGCTAATGCTGTCGAATTAAGCGGCCTGAAGCTTGGTGAAGATAAGGAGAACGTGATGCGAATTGTTCAGGGTGTGTGGGAAGACGATAGCTGGCAGCATTAAGCAGGTATTAATTTTGTGCAAATAACAGTCTCTTGTTGGTAATATGGGGCTGTTTTTTTGTGAGAATTGAAAATTAAGGAAAATAATGGATACCCTCATTGCATGTATATCTCTGGTGCTCTTTTTTGCATTTGTTGTTGGCCTATTCAAGCCTGCCTTGGTGCGGATGCCTAATCGAGTGCTATCGAGTGTCACTTACCTCGGCGCGTCGCTAGCACTGGCGGTAGTTGGTTCGAAGTTGTATCCTACAGAAAAGCCGCAGATAGATCAGCAACATGTAGCGTCAGACCCAGTAACGCAATCTGCACCAAAATATTTTGATTCAGCAGAAAAAACTCTAAGTGAATATCTCAACGAGCCGAAAGCCAAGCGTCACGCTATTGTTGATGATTACCTTGTTTATAAATCAATATCAGCCAGTGCTGCAGGCGGCTTTTATGCTTGTTTGAGTGAGTTCACTTTTACAAAAAATGGTGAGCTTAAATTGGGTGATGTTTTAGGGTGGTGCTTAGGTGACTATGAAAAAGATCCGGCTTCACTCAGCAGAAAAATAAATCTTGATGTATTTCAGGATAACTTCAGTGGTTGGGATGGTTCTTACCGTCCGCTGGAAAAAATGATTAAATCCAGCATGCATGACGATTCATCGTATAAACATGATTCAACGGTATACCATGTGCTATTGAGTAAAGACCCGCATGCCATTGTGAAAACCACGTTTCGTGGCACCAATTCTTATGGTGGAGTAGTCAAGCAGACCGTAGCGGCGCGTGTCGACGTGCGAACGGGAGAAGTTATCGAGATTTTAGATAACTAATTTATGATTTAGTTATGATAGCCATGTTGTGTAGTCAACATGGCTTTCATAGTTAAGCGCTGTGTTCTTTGTCGAATAAATCGACTTCTTCAGGTGTTATATCATTATCCATTTCTTCGAATGCATCTGCATCCACTATTCTTGTTTTCTTTAGTAAAGATAGGATTTTTTCTTTATTTCTATTTGTTGCTTTACCAGGAATCCAGTCAACATCCCATAGACCATCTATAGAAAATGTTTTCTCTTTCTTAAGTTCATCATTGATACGAATGCACAAGGCCGACTTATAAGAGCCATCCCAATCTAAATTAATCTTGCCTTGGACTCTCTGAAACCAAATGTCAAGCATTTCTGTGTTAGGCTGTTTCCCGAGTTTGTCATGAAGTTTTTCGAGTTTGGTAAACTTGGGTAGAGTGTCGTCAGCATAAAGAAAGCTGAGTAGTTTTGAAAAAATAGCGGTGCCTACAGGATACGTCGTAGGATTTTTAGCCATGATGCTTGAGATGATGCCAAGCATAGCCTCCAGTTGATGGCCGGTATTCGATATTTTATTTATTTTAAACAACCTTTTGAGTAAATCATTCAGATATCTGACTGTAGTTTTTGAATTTGGATGTTCTAAAGAGAATAAATATATAACATAAAGCATTTTTTGAAATGAATTATGTCTTTCCTCTTTTATGTAGTCTTTTTTTGCTGATTTCAATGAGTGGAAAACAATATCCTCATGTAAATCTGTTTTTTTTGAGTTTAGATCCAAGCCAAAATCACCTAAAACACCAACTAAACATTTAGAGATTTTGTCTAAATCATCTTTGCTATTTGAAAATATCCGGTAGTCATCGCGGTAACGTACGACTCTATAGTTGACGATATTGTGCTTGTCAGTTTCTTTTCTTAATTGTAAGTCAATTTCACCTAGGATAAGCTCTGCAAATGTATCCATTAAAGTGCTGCCTAATGGTATGCCGTTTGTCTGATTGCTCATCATCATTTGAATGTGGCTGTCAATTAATCTTCCGGGATTGTCATTGTTGTTTTTCTTTTTGGCTTCTTCTTTTGATATGAAGACCCACTCAAAGCTATGTGTGTAGATTGAAGGGTAAAAGTTTGAAATGTCTGTGCTGAACATAAACTCATATTCAAGGGCAAGTGCTAGGCTTTTTTGTTCAAAATCCTCCCACCAACTCATTACAGATGCGGCAATATTTGAAGTGTTACCTTTTCTAACGGGTATGCTAGAGCATAAAAAAAGCTCATTTGATTCAAATGATTTAAATTTTTCTTTTATCTGTTTCCAGTTTTTTGGAGTGGTGATTTTTCTACAGAAGTAAACATAATAAAGAGGGTTGATTAGCGTTATCCGCCGCCAGCTGTAGAGGCCGTCTTTACTAACCAAAACCTCATAATTTATTTCTTTACCCATGAGTGATTTTGGATCGGGAGAATAGCTAATTTCTTCATTATCAATGGCTGAGTTTATGTTGTTTAATAACTTTGAAAAATCAATGTAGCTTGGTAACTCTAATGTCGTGTAGGAATCATGGCGAAGAAAATATGATAGCGCGGCCTTGCTGGTTAATTCATGTACTTTTCTCATGCAAACATGCTCTTAAAGTGTGATTTTAATGATTTTCTATCATGGAATTGATGGTATTGCGAGATGTGTAGGGGAGTGCATGTTACTGCATCTTTTTGCATGTGCTTCTGATGATGATTTTTGCAGTGTAGCACCAATGCAGTTGCGGTTTTGGTGACACAATGCAACTGCATGAAAAGCGCCCTATAAAGCGGGCAGGCGTGGCGGGGATAGCATTGCGCGCTGAGGGTACAAACATGTATGCCGTAACGTGCGCCAGCGCCTCGCTGTGCGGTTCTCTGATTCCGTATTATCCCGAGGCGCTTGTAACAAACCATCGCCTTAGAAACGCTTTCATGCACGCATGTTGTATATGATCATACTCGCTATTTTGACACCATTATGCGACACCAAAAAACGCTTGATGTGGTGTCACTTTTTGATACTATGGGCTCATGAACAAACGACACCAGAAAACGCTGTCAGATGTCTTTGCCCGGCCGGTTAGCGGTTCGATAAAGTGGAGTGATATTGAATCTCTTTTTATCGCTCTCGGTGCGGAGGTTCACGAAAGGGAAGGTTCAAGGATTGCGGTGCTGCTGAAAGGGCAAAAGAAAATTTTTCACAGGCCGCATCCCAGACCAACCACTGACAAGGGGGCGGTTAACTCCATTCGGGTATGGCTCGATAGCTTAGGAATTAGACCATGATCAACACACTTAAAATCGACGGCCATCTGGCCGTCATCACCTTTGACCCTGAGATCGAAATGTTTCGCGGGGAATTTATCGGCCTGAACGGCGGAGCTGACTTCTACGCTTACAGCGTCGAAGAGCTGAAAAAAGAGGGTTCAACCTCACTGGCGGTTTTTATCGACGAATGCCGTAAGGATGACATTGAACCTTATAAGACATTCAGCGGTAAGGTAACTACCCGCCTGACGCCAGAACGACATCAGGCTCTAGCCGTGACAGCTCAGGCACATGGCGTTTCTATTAATGAATTGCTCAATGAAGGCGTCGAACTGGTAATAGAAAAGCATTCTTAACTGTAAGATATGGCACCAAAACGGCTACTACAGTTTTTTCCAGTGATAACCTAAGATTAGGTAAGTAAATATATTAGATTAATAGTTTATAGTTACTGACCTTCATTGGTTACTATATATAAGGGAATGGTATGGATGGTGAGTTTTCAAAGCGCGGTCTCTATTTTGGTATGTCTGGGTTTAATACTGGTGAGTCTGTTCTATCATTTGGAGAAGGTATTGAGTTAAGGCCAACTTATGCTCATATAGTTACAGAACACATTTTAGCTTATGAGGAGCCTCAACGTCCGGGCGGGTTTTATCCCAAAACATGGCATGCTACGAGCCACAATCGCGGAGTGGATATACTCGCTGAACTATTCATACCTACTGAATATAATCATGAGAAATTTAATTCTGAAGAAATTGGCGAAATAATAGCATCATTGTTTAAGTTATATATTAATCCTCAGGTGGATTTGAGAGTAAAGAGTAGTAAGCCTATATCGAGTTTTAAACAAGTGCAGTCCAAAGGCGGTGAGTTGGCAGCTCAACTTTTGGGGGGTATACCAAAAGCATTTGATTTGGCTCTCAAGTCTGATGAAGATGAAAATACGAGGATTGAATGGGTAAAAGATAACTGGGTTAAAACAACGAATCTACTAAGCTCAAGTAATGAGTTTAAGTTAGCATTTGATACTATTAATAATGTTCAGTATATCCACAATGGTGCCATGGCTCTTGTATCTGTTTGGGGAGCCTTAGAGGCTATATTTTCCCCTCATAAAGCTGAATTAGTTTTCCGAGTGTCATCCAATTTATCGGCATACCTAGAGCCGCGAGGGCCTAAAAGGCTAGAGCTGCAAAAAGAGATTGTTAAACTTTATGGCCTACGATCTGCCGCTGCACACGGTTCCCCTAAGCATCAGGTAGGTGATGTAGTAAGGACTTTATCATTATTAAGAAGGGCTATAATTAAGATGATACATAATGAAGAAGTGCCTGACAGGGAACTGCTTGAGAATTTTCTTTTTGTTTATTAATAAATAATAGCGGCCAGTGATTGACCGCTATTATTTGATTCACACAAGTTTATAAGGTCGGAAATCGATAATTTTTTCTCCCATCCACCCATTAACTTCTTTCATGCGCTCCTGCAGTGGTGTCAGTTCATTGCGAACAAACACCTGAGCCGCTTTAACCACATCCCCAAACCCTCCCGCGTTGTCCGGGATAACACCCATCATCTGTGGTGGAACCCGGTGAGCGGCTAGCAGGTCATCACGGCTGGCCTTTTTGATATTGAAAAAGTCATCTTTGGTGGCGACCTCACTCAGCGGCAGGATCTTAATCCCGTCCGGCTTTCCGTTCGGTGCGTACATGAACAAGTTACGGAAGTTGCCCACGCCTTTGGTGTCGCGCATGGCCTTGCGCATCTGCTCAATATCGCTGCTGCTCTGCGCGGCGTCGGTCATATACAGGATGTAGCCTGCGTGCGCGCCGTTCTGGTAATACTTACGGCGGTAAAGTGTGGCTGCTTCATTCAGCCAGGCTGAGTTGAGCGCGCTCAGATATTCCGGCAGGCCGTAAATCTCTTGGTTCACATCAGGCTCAAGCAGCTGGAACACGCTGCCTGTTTCGAAGCGGTGCGCGTCCTTCCAGTCGTTGATAAACCAGAACGTGTCATCCTCAACGCCGCGCCGGGTATATTTCGCCGGTGAACACTCAACGCGGAACCCCTTCCCTAACGCGTTTTTGCGCAGCTCTGCAAAGCCGTTGCCAAAAGTCAGGTAATCTAGCACGATGCGGCTGAAGTCCTGCGCACTGAGCATTGGGTGCGGGATGTAGGTGGACAGCAGAATGTTGCGCTTAACGTAAATCGGCGAGCTGTGATGAACGGCGGCACGCAGGCTTTTCGCTAGGCCGTGGAAGCTCACCGGCGGCTCGTACCAGCGCCCGTTACTGATGCATTCGGCGTAATCCAGAATATCGCGCTTATCAAGCACTGGGATCGGCTCGCCAAAGCTGAACGCTTCGGCCTGCTGCGCTGCGGGTTTTACTGGCTCTGACTGGTTTTGAAAAGCCTTGCGGCCCCTGCGCTTGCTCATTAGTAAAACTCCATAAAGTTTGGACTCTGACCACCGGCGGCGGCGGTCAGCGGTTCGTTTAACAAGGCGTGCATGATTGCCCAGGCGACGTCAGCATGGCTGGCTTCCTCGCTACGGCTCGCTTCATAGGTCGAGCGGTTGCCGCTGGCGGTCATCGTTTTGCGAATAGCCATGAAAGACTGCGTGATATCGGTATTCCCGGCGTCGTACTCCAGGCGACCACTGGTGATCGTGTCTTTGGCTTTCAGCACCATGGCGGTTTTCACCTCCGGCGAATAACGGATTTCGCGGGCGGCGGGGAAGAACTGGCGGACCAGCTGAAAAACGCCCTGGCCGATGCCGGTGGCGTCAATGCCGATGTACTCGACAGTATATTTTTCGGTTAGCTCTTTGATGGATGCGGCCTGCGCGGCAAAGTCCATGCCGCGCCACTGATGGCGCTCAAGGACGCGGAACTTACCGCCCGGCACCAGCGGCGGCGCGATAACGGCGCAGCCCGCGCTGTCGCCCGTGTGAGACGGGTCGTAGCCAATCCACACCGGGCGATAGTCGAACGGGCGCAGCGCGAACACGTTAAAGTCAGTCCACTCCTCCATGCTGTCGATCATGCAGCCCTGCAGTTCGGCGAACGGGAACACGCTCGCCTCATCGTCAACAAATTCGCACATCAGCAGGTTCTGGTACTCGGACGGGCTGTATTCGAGCGACAGCTGATCCAGGTCGAACAGGTTGCAGCCGCCGGTCAGCGCATCTTCAACGGTCACAATCTGCCGCCACTGGCCGTCAGCGCACAGCGAGCCGTCGGCGAGATGGGTGTGGCTCAGGTCCAGCTCGATGCGGTCGGCGCGGTTGCGTCGGCCCTTGTTGAACAGCTCGCCGGACCAGAATGGATAGGCGCTGTGCGACAGGCTCGACGGTGTGGAGAAATACGTGGTGCGCCATTTCTTGTGTAGCGACATGCCGCTGGCGACTTTGCGCAGCTCCTGGAACTTCGGGATCCAGAAATACTCATCGAGATACAGATTGCCCGTGTAGCTCTGCGCGGTGCGCACGTTGGTACCGAGGAAAATCAGACGCGCCCCGTTTGGCAGCACAATCGGGTCGCCCTTCAGGTCAACATCGACCAGGCGGGCAAAGTCGATAATGTAGTTTTTAAAGACGTGGGCCTGCGCTTTACTGGCCGAGAGAAAGATTTGGTTGCGGCCGGTCACCAGGGCATCGATCAGGGCTTCGCGGGCAAAGTAAAACGTCGCGCCGATCTGGCGTGACTTGAGGATGTTGCGGATGCGGTGCGCCAGCCCGGCTTTGTGCCAGTGCAGCTGGTACTCAAAGCAGCCCTCCATAAACAGCGAGGTCAGCTTTTCTGTGGCCTCTTCGCTGAACTCGTTTTTAGACGCTGGCTGACGCTCGCCCCGGTTGCGGTTGCGCACGTTGGGATTGAGATCGGCCTCGTTGCCGCTGCTGCGGTAGCGCTCGACGCGCGCCAGCCGTTCTATCTGGCGGCCGAGCGCGTCTATCTCCTTGTAATCACCATTCCCCTTAACCTCTTTCATGATGAGCTGGATTAACCGCGCTTCCATGCTGGCCTCAACGCGGCTGATGGGGGCAATGCTTTCCCATTCGTCGCGGAGTTTCCAGCTCTGCACGGTCGGCGTTTTGATGCTGAGCGTTTCCGCTATCTGGCGCACAGAGAAGCCCTGCCAGTAAAGCAGAGCGGCCTGACGGCGCGGATCGCTGATGATGGTGCCGGGTGTCGTATTCATGGCATCAAGGCTACCGGGGCAAAAAATGGCGCGCCCGTTGTCCCTGCTTGCTGATAAGCCAGCAAGCCGGGTTTCGTTGAGTGGTGTGGTGTTCGTGGTGAAACTGGCCGTGACCTGAACCAATCCACTACCGGAGCCTGATTAATGGCAACTAAAGCAAAGCGTTTTCGCATCGCAGTTGAGGGCGCAACAACAGACGGGCGCGTGATTTCCCGCGACTGGATCTCGCAGATGGCGAAAAACTACAGCCCTGTTGTGTACGGTGCGCGCATCAACATGGAACACATTCGCGGCTATGCGGCTGACAGTTCGTTTCGTCGCTTTGGCGATGTGACCGCAGTCGAAGCTGAAGAAATCGCCGACGGCCTGCTAAAAGGCAAGCTCGCGCTGTATGGCTACATCGACCCGACCGACGAACTGATCGCGATGACCAAAGCGCGTCAGAAAATCTATACCTCAATCGAAGTTAACCCTGAATTCGCCGACACCGGCGAGGCGTACCTCGTCGGCTTGGCTGTCACCGATGACCCGGCGAGCCTCGGCACTGAATACCTGAGCTTTAGCGCGACGGCAAAAGCTAATCCGCTGGCGGCTCGCAAGCAGGACAAAAACAACCTGTTTACCGCCGCTGAGGAAACGCTGATCGAATTCTTCGAAGAGGCCGACCCCGGTCCGTCACTGCGTGACCGCATCGCCGCGCTGTTCTCCGCGAAAAAGAAAGCGGATGACGTGCAGAGCGCTGACGTTCACGCCGCCGTGACGCTGGTTGCCGAGCAGCTGACCGCCAGCGAGCAGGAGTCCGCTGAGGCTTTATCCGCGCTTGAGAAAAAAATCTCTGACCGCCTGGATGCGCTGGAGCTGGAAACCACAACCAGGCGCGCCGAGCTGGAGAGCCTGACCAGCACGCTGTCAAAAACCGACGGCAATTTCCACAAGCGCCCACGGGCTGACGGTGGCGACAAGACCAGCGTACAAACCGACTGCTGAAGGTAGGCCCGGCCAGCAGAAAGAAAACCGAATCACTGATTACAGGAATACCCATGCGCCAGACTACCCGCTTTAAATTTAACGCCTATCTGACCCGCCTCGCTGAACTGAACGGCGTGGATACCGGCGATATGGACAAGAAATTCTCCGTTGAGCCTGCGGTGAGCCAGAGCCTGATGACCCGCGTACAGGAGTCGTCCGACTTTCTGACCCGCATCAATATCACCCCGGTTGTCGATATGAAGGGTGAGAAAATCGGGATCGGCGTGTCCGGCTCAATTGCCAGCACAACCGACACCTCCGGCGGTGACGAGCGCGAAACGGCTGACTTCTCCGAGCTGACGCAGGACGGCTACGAGTGCACGCAGACCAACTACGACTTCCATATTCGCTATAACCAGCTCGACCTGTGGGCGCGATATGAAGACTTCCAGACCCGCCTGCGTGACGCGATTATCAAACGCCAGGCGCTGGATCGCATCATGGCCGGTTTCAACGGCATTGCCCGAGCGAAGACCTCCAACCGCACCACCAACCCGCTGCTGCAGGACGTGGCGATCGGCTGGCTGCAGAAATACCGCCTGCATGCTGCCGACCGCGTTCTGAGCAAGGTCGTTGGCGAAGATGGCGCGCTGATTTCCGATAAGGTCCGCGTCGGCAAAGAGGGTGATTACGCCAACCTCGATGCGCTGGTGATGGACGCGACCAATACCATGATCGCGCCGTGGTATCAGGAAGACCCGGAACTGGTCGTTATCTGCGGGCGTCAGCTCCTGGCCGATAAATATTTCCCGCTGGTCAATCAGTCGCAGCCTGCCACCGAACAGCTGGCCGCTGACGTGATTGTCAGCCAGAAGCGAATCGGCAACCTGCCGGCGATCCGCGTGCCGTACTTCCCGGCCAACGCCCTGTTTATTACCCGCCTCGATAACCTGTCGATTTACTGGCAGGAAGGGACGCACCGCCGGATGATTGTTGAAGAGGCTAAACGCGACCGCGTCGAAAATTACGAATCTATCAATGAGGATTTCGTGATCGAAGACTACGCCGCCGGTTGCCTGGTGGAAAACATCGCGCTCGGTGACTTTACGCCGGTTAAAGCCGCTGCAGCCGAGCCGGAAGCGTCAGCACCAGCCGAAACGGAAGCAGGGGAGTAACGCATGTTAAGCCCTGCCCAGCGTCACGTTATGCGCCAGCAGGCCGTCGAAGCATCGCAGCAGGCTGACGGCCCGCTGCGTCATGCCAACGGCTATGAGCGAATGCTCATGAAGCTCAATGAAGATAAGCGCCGTCTGAGCAAGACGCGCTCCAGGGAAAAAAAGGCTGAGTTAAAGCGCGAGATGCTGCCCGGCTATCTGCCGTGGGTGTCTGGCGTGCTGAGCCAGGGAAAAGGCGCACAGGATGCCATCCTGATGACCGTCATGATCTGGCGGCTGGATGCCGGGGATATTCCCGGCGCGCTGGACATTGCCCGCTACGCCCTGCAGTACGGACTGGTGCCGCCCGACAAGTTCAGGCGCAACAGCACGGCTTATCTCCTGGCTGAAGAGGTCGCCGAGGCGGCGACCCGGACATGGACGGCAAAACAGCCGGTCGACATTGACCCGCTGCTGGCAACGCTTGAGCTGACGAAATCCGAAGATATGCCCGATGAGGTGCGCGCCAAGCTGCACAAAATCACCGGCTATGTGCTTCGCGATATGGGCAGGGCTTTGGATGCAATGGAACACCTGAAACGTGCGCTGCAGCTTCACCAGGGCAGCGGCGTTAAAAAGGACATTGAACGGCTGGCAACCGACCTTAAAAAGCAGGCGCTTGCCAGCCGTTAACAGAACGCGCCCCGCGCCGGGCGGCAGGACGGCAATGAGCCTTTCAGGCTTCTGCGCCGCCCTCCACCGCCCACCTATTCAGAGGCAACTATGCAAACGGTAGTCATACCTCAACCGCGACCGGCCGAAAGTGCCGAGCCGCCGATTGTTAATACCTTTTTCTGGCCGGACGTCGATGTTCAGCGGCTGCGCGAAACCCTCCGCTATGAGGGGACGGTGCCAGCTGCACGGCTCCGCCAGGCGGTAAAAACGGCCATCGCGGAAGTGAACGCCGAGCTGTACGAATACCGGGCGGACCAGATGGGGGCGGGCTTTAAGATGCTGGCCGACGTTCCTGCCGACCAGCTCGACGGCGAAAGCGAAAAGCTGACGCACTACTTCGATGCAGTCAGCCACCTGACCGGGGCGGTGATCGTTGAGCGCTACCGGGGCTATGACGCCAGCGGCACCAAAAAGGCCGAGGAAATCAAAGCCAGCGCTGACGAATACTGGCGCGACGCCCGGTTCAGCATCAGCAAAATCGCGGGTAAGCGCCCGTGCATCATCGGGCTGCTGTGATGAACGTTTTAGCGCAACAGGGCGATACCGTCGACGAGATTTGCTATCGCCATTACGGGCGCACGGATCAGGTCGTTGAGCTTGTCTATGCGGCTAATCCCGGCCTGGCCGAGAGCGGGCCGGTACTGCCGCACGGATGCGAGGTTAAGCTGCCCGATTTGCCTGATTCACCGGTCGCAGGTGAAACCGTGAACCTCTGGAGTTAGCAATGGAAAAAAGCAATTCAATCATCACTTACCTGGTCGGGCTGCTCATGATGTGGTTTAGCCGCCACACGGTGCAGGACATTGCCTTTATGGTCGGCGCGTTTGTCGCCGTGGTCACGCTTGTGATCAACGTGGCGAACTTTTTTATCAACTGGCATTACCGGCGCAAAACCTTTGAGCTACAGCGCCGGAACGTGCAGGGGGTGACGCTTGAATCAGATGGCTAAACGCTGTGCCGTGGTGGCTGTACTGGCAATAGCCGCGCTGCTGCCGGAATTCAGCGCGCTGAAAATCTCCGAGGCCGGGCTGAAGCTGATAGCCGATGCGGAAGGTTGCCGCACCACGCCTTACCAGTGCAGCGCAAACGTATGGACCAACGGCATCGGGCATACCGAGGGCGTGACGCCGCAAAGCGTCATCAGCGAGCGGCAGATAGCGGTGAACCTGGTATACGACGTGATGCGCGTGGAACGCGGCATTGATGCCTGCATGCCGGTCGCCATGCCGCCACAGGTCTATGACGCCGTGGTGTCATTTGCTTTCAATGTCGGCGTGCGCGCCGCATGCACGTCAACCCTCGCGGCTTTCGTTAAGCGCAGCGAGTGGGCCAGCGCCTGTCACCAGTTAACCCGCTGGGTATACGTGAGGGGCGTCAAAAACAAAGGTATCGAGAACCGCAGGGCGCGTGAGCTGGCGTGGTGCCTCAAGGGGGCTAAATGATCCGCCTGCTTGCCGCATTTTTTGCCGTGGCATTGGCGGCGCTGGCTTTCACCGGCTGGCAGCTGTCAGAGGCAAAGGGCGATCTGAGCGATACGCAGCGCATCATCGGCACGCTGTCCGCCGGAATTGCGAGTCGAGATAAAGCCATTGCCCGGTTAAATGACGAGGCCCGCGAGGGGCAGAAACGCGAGGCGGCGCTGCGACTGCTGCAGGGCAGGGCCAGCACCGGCGCACTAAACCGGGAACTGCAAATACAGAGGGAAACCGATGCGAACCCATCACTACGCGGCTGGTCTGCTGCTGCTTTGCCTGACGATGTTATCCGGCTGCACAGCCGCCCCGCCTTCGCCAGCGCCAGAGATTATCTGGACTGGCTGTCCGCGCGTGACAAGCTGCCCGTTTCCGGCCAACAACCTGCGAACGCAGGGCGATCTGGCGGCGGATAACCGGCAGTTAGAGGCTGCGCTCGCTTCGTGCGGGCTGCAGGTCGAGATCATCAAAGAATGCCAGGAGCAGCACGATGCTGAAACCCAAACAGTTACGTCAGGCGCTGACAGACAGCGTGCTGCTGCTGCAGCGAAGCCCTGACAGCCTGAATATGTTCATCGATAACGGACGTATTGTGTCGACGCTCGCCAGCTCGCTGTCGTTTGAGTATCAGTATCAGCTGAATCTGGTGATCACCGACTACGGCGACAATCTCGACCTGCTTACCGTACCGCTGCTGGCATGGCTACGGGTCAATCAGCCCGACATTATGGCCAGCGAAGAAAAGCGCCGCACAGGGTTTACGTTTAACGCCGATATCATCAGTGATACGGCGGTAGATATCAGCATTAACCTGCAGCTGACCGAGCGGGTGATCGTTAAAGAGCAGGAGGGCGAACTGCACGTTAACCACGTTGGCGAGCCGCCATTGCCGGAGAATAATTCCCGCCCGTGGCAGCTGTACGTTAAAAATGATCTGGTCAGCGAGTGGCAGCTGTGAATGAACTTGAACCGCTGGAAACAAAGCTCACTACCCTACTCGCTAATCTGTCACCGGCTGCGCGCAAAAAGATGGCAACGGATATTGCGCGAAAGCTGCGTGCCAGCCAGCAACATAACATCAAGCAGCAGCAGGCACCCGACGGCACGCCGTTTAAGCCGCGTAAGGCGCAACCCCTGCGCTGTAAGAAGGGCCGCATCAGGCGCGAGATGTTCGCCAAGCTCCGCACAGCAAAATACATGAAGGCAAAAGGCACCGCCGATGATGCGGTGGTTGAGTTTATCGGGAGCGTACAGCGGATGGCGCGGATACATCATTACGGGCTGCGCGATAGGCCAGCCCGAGGCGGTCAAGATGTGCAGTATGAAACTAGGGCGCTGCTTGGTTTTAATCAAAAAGACTTCAAGATTGTCGAGAACATGATAATTTTTCTTTTAGATACTTAAAATAAAGTTCAATTTTAACGGTAAGCTCATTATCAGCGGGGTCCCTTGCAAGCTTGGACTTAAGGTAAATTTCAATAGGTTCTAAGGAGGATAAAAAATCATTCCTGAATTCATCATCGGTCTCTGATAAATTATCGTATAGGATCTCGGGTTTGAAGTTTTTATTTTCATGCTCTTTAAAACGGTCGTCTCTATCTGGGTTGTGCAGAGTAAGATTATATCGCGTGTGTATAAGCAAGAGTTGCTCATGCTTGAACAGAGCGCCTAGCAAATTTGTTAATTCCTCGCCCCATAGCGCTTGTGCCTCTATCATACTTGTATAGATAGAAGCACGTTGAACACTAACTTTTTCCCAGCGTGACGTGTAAGCTTCTGCTAATCCATAGTGCCTAATTTGGCTTGCGTTCATGGCTTCTTTTTTATCTTCTGGAGGTAAAGGCATTTCGTTAGAGAACATAGCAGGATTTCTTACATTGTTTATTGCATCTCTGTACTTAAAGAGATGAATTAAAATGTCTTTTGCAAGATTGTAGTCTGCCTGCCCATGTAATTGTTTCCTCCACGTTTTTAATCCTTTAACTGCTACTGTGGCACCTGTAATTCCCGTCCCTATCACGACAACATCTTTTATAACGCCAAAAAATTCAGCAAAATTCATATTTCATCCCTTGCTCAAAAAGCCCCTAAACATCGGAATATACTTTAGTAACTATAAGATGTCGTGCCAATTTTTTGCTCATGAACCATCAAGAAGCATCAGATAGTTTCGGCACGTATCATTCTTCATCATCATGATATGAACTCACAAATTCCCGACATTCAGCGCCTGCTGCGCAACCTGATCCGCCTCGGCACCGTGTCCGCCGTCAATCTCGACGACGGCACCTGTCGTGTGGATACCGGAAACAACACCACTGACTGGCTGCACTGGCTGACCGCTCGTGCCGGTAATACACGCGCCTGGAATGCCCCGTCCGTGGGTGAGCAGGTGCTTGTTCTGTGTCTGGGCGGTGAGCTGGATACCGGCTTTGTCCTGCCGGGTATCTATTCTGACGACAACCCCGCCCCGTCTGCGTCCGCTGATGCGCTGCACTGGTCATTCCCTGACGGGGCCGTGATTGTGTATGAACCCGCCACCGGCGCACTCAGTGCGACAGGTATCAAGACCGCCACGATTGAGGCGGCTGATTCCATCAGTGCGAAAACAAAAGTTGTCGTGGTCAACGCCAGCGAAAAAATCACCCTCGACAGCCCGCTGGTCGAGTGCACCCAAAAGCTCAAAGCGGCGACGTTTGAGCTTACCGGCGGCGGCTCCATGAAAGGCAATATTACCCACAGCGGCGGCAGCCTCACATCCAATGGTGTTGTGTCACACAGCCACACACACGGCGGTATTGAGCGCGGCGGCAGCAGTACGGACGGGCCAAAATGACAACGGCTAAATACAGCGGTATGAACCGCGATACGGGCGCGCAGGCGGCTGATATCGAACATATCCGGCAGAGCGTGCGCGACATTCTCACCACGCCGGTGGGTTCCCGCGTCATGCGGCGCACCTATGGCTCGCTGCTGTCCGCGCTGATTGACCAGCCCAACAACAACGCGCTGCGTCTGCAAATTATGTCGGCCTGCTACATGGCGATCCTGCAGTGGGAGCCGCGGGTAAAGCTGACCGCTATTGACTACACTCCGGATTTCAACGGCGGGATGGTCGTGGAGATCACAGGTGAACGCACCGACTCGCTGCAAAACTTTTCCCTTACCGTTCCCGTGAGCTAACCCTATGGCAACTATTGACCTGAGCCAGCTGCCCGCGCCTGACGTGGTGGAAACGCTGGATTACGAAACCCTTTTGGTCGAGCGCAAAGCCACCCTGATTTCGCTGTACCCGGCAGATCAGCAGGAGGCGGTCGCCCGCACCCTGTCGCTGGAGTCGGAACCCATCGTTAAGCTGCTGCAGGAGAATGCCTATCGTGAGGTCATTCTGCGCCAGCGTATTAATGAGGCGGCAGAGGCCAATATGGTCGCCTGGGCAAACGGCGCGGACCTTGACCAGCTCGGCGCGAATAACGGCGTCGTGCGTCTAACGCTGACGGCAGCAGATGACAGCGCGATCCCGCCCGTCGCCGCCGTGATGGAAAGTGATGATGATTTCCGCCTGCGCGTGGCCTCGGCGTTTGAGGGGTTGAGCGTGGCCGGTCCGACCGGGGCATATGAATTCCACGCCAAAAGCGCCGACGGGCGCGTATCAGACGCCACGGCGATCAGCCCGTCGCCCGCCTGCGTCACCGTCACCGTGCTTTCACGCGAGGCTGACGGCGTGGCCGCTGCTGACCTGCTGGCCGTGGTGGATGCCGCGCTGAATGATGAGAACGTACGCCCGGTGGCCGACCGCTTAACCGTCCAGTCAGCTGCGATCGTCAACTACAGCGTAGATGCCGTGCTGTACATCTATCCGGGGCCGGAAGCCGAGCCGGTACGCGCTGCAGCCGAGGCTAAACTGCAGGCGTTTGTCAGTGCGCAGCGCCGCCTCGGGCGCGATATCCGTCAGTCTGCTTTGTATGCCGCGCTACACGTTGAGGGCGTGCAGCGGGTGCAGCTGAACGAACCGGCGCAGGATGTGGTACTGGATAAAACCCAGGCCGGTTACTGCACCGGCTATACCATCACGGTCGGGGGTTCCGATGAGTGATCGCTTGCTGCCTTCCGGTTCTTCCGTGCTTGAGGTGGCAGCAGCCGAGGCCTGCGCTGCGATTGAGAAAACCCCCGTACCGCTGCGCAGGCTGTGGAACCCGGCGACCTGCCCGGTGGAGCTGCTGCCCTATCTCGCATGGGCGTGGTCGGTTGACCGTTGGGATACCAGCTGGAGTGAGGCGACCAAGCGCAGCGTGGTGGCGTCATCTGCGGCCCTGCACCGCCACAAGGGTACTCTCGGCGCAGTGCGTCGGGTTGTGGAGCCGCTGGGCTACCTGATTACCGTCACTGAATGGTGGCAGACCGGCGACGCGCCGGGCACGTTCAGGCTTGAGATTGGCGTGCTTGAATCGGGCATTGACGAAAAGATGTATCTCGAAATGGAGCGCATGATTGCTGATGCGAGGCCCGTCAGTCGTCACCTTATCGGACTTACTATCACGCAGGATATTCAGGGCATGATTTATATCGGCGCTGCGCAGTATGACGCAGAAACCACCACCATCTATCCGGGTTAATTATGGCGCAAAAATTCCAGTCAATCGTCACCCTGACCGGGCAGGCGCGTATCGCCGCTGCTGTTCAGGGAGGCGGTAAAACAGACATTATCACTATGGTTGTGGGGGACGGAAACGGCGCACCCACTGTTCCGGCCGCTTCACAGACACACCTCGTTAATGAGGTCTGGCGGGTTAAGCTCAACTCGCTGAAGGTGGACGCCAAAAATAAGAACTGGCTGATCGCCGAGGCTATCGCGCCCGCCAGCGTCGGGGGTTTCTGGATGCGTGAGCTGGGCTTGCTGGCCTCTGATGGCTCACTGATGGCCGTGTGTAACATGGCGGAAACCTATAAGCCGACGCTTGAGCAGGGATCGGGCCGTACCCAGACGCTGCGCATGGTGCTGAGCGTGACGGATACCAGTGCCGTCACGCTGCTGATTGATGACAGCATTTCGCTGGCGACCGAGGAGTATGTTAATGACCGCCTGGCAGAGCACGAGCAGTCGCGTAATCATCCCGATGCGACGCTGAGCGAGAGGGGCTTCGCCATCCTCAGCAGTACTATCAGTGAAGATGAAACCCGCGCCGCCACGCCTAAAGCAGTAAAGGCCGCTAACGATAATGCCAATGGCCGCGTGCCTGCCTCACGCAAAGTAAACGGGCTGGCCCTGACGTCGGATATCAACCTCGGGGCGGCGAGCGTCGGGGCGTACACCAAAGCCGAGACTGATGCGCAGATCGCTGTGGCAAAGGCTGCTGCGGATAGCGCCAACGCCAACGCTAACGGGCGCGTACCGTCCTCACGCAAGGTAAACGGGCTGGCGCTCACGGCAGATATTGCCCTCGGGGCGGCGAATGTCGGGGCGTACACCAAAGCTGAGACGGATACACAGGTAGCTGTGGCTAAAAATGCCGCGGATAACGCCAACGCCAACGCTAACGGCCGTGTACCATCTTCACGCAAAGTAAACGGGCTGGCCCTGACGGCAGATATCGATATTTCAGCGGCTGACGTGAAAGCACTGGCAATAACAACGGTGAGAGCGGGGATCAATCCCTCTGCGGGTAATGTGGGTGATGCTAATGAATTACCTTCAAACGCGGCCAGTTTCGTTTACAGCAATGCGGAAAATGCACCGAGCTTTACAGGTTCCTTGCTCGACTTCTCAGGCCTTGGAAATGGTTACAATACTCAAATTGTCACAGCGTATGCCGGTGCAGGGGAAAGGATTGGTTTTCGTACACGTAACGGTGACAAAAAAACGTGGAATCCCTGGTACGAGCTATACCATAACGGTAAAGAGGTCCAGACGACTATTCCCAGCAATTTTCGAATTGCATACGGTGGCTATGGTGTTTTCTGGCGCAATGATGGTGCGCGCCATTATCTGATGCTCACAAACAAAGATAATGAATACGGCAGTTTCAATGATCTGCGCCCGTTTTATGTCGATGTCGCAACAGGAAAATGCCAGTTTGGGCACGATGTGGGCTTTTCCGGGAACATTTACGGGAGCGGAGTTATCCAGCCGGGGAGTTACTCCAACTTCGACGCACGCTATTACACAAAAAGCCAGGCAGACGCAGCTTACATGGTGAAAACAGCCGCTTATACAAAAGCTGAGGTTGATACCCGTTCTGAATACAAAAGGGGCGTTGAATACAGCGTCTAAAGCCGTCAATGGTTGGTGGAAGTGCGGAAGCACCGGCGTGATTATCCAGTGGGGGCAAATCCCGGCAGCGAGTGGTGAAAGGGTTGTTGCCGTCACATTCCCCGTGGCTTTTCCGAATGCTGTTTGCAGCATGAGCGGGATCATCGCCAACCCGTCAGAGAATGTAGAACTGGATGCTTTCCTTGAGTACACAAATCTGAATAACCGGGCAAGCGTGAGACTCATGCTTGGGAACACGACTGGCGGCTGGTCTATGGGCGGCTGCTGGATGGCAATAGGATATTAATATGTATTTTTACAGCGCAAAAAATAACGCTTTTTATCCTGATGTACTGCGGGATGAATACGAACAGGCGGGAAGCTGGCCGGATGACCTAATGGAAATCACCGATGACCTTTATGACGCGCTATTTGCCGGGCAGTCAGATGGCAAGGTCATCACGCCTGGGGATGATGGACGTCCAGTGCTGACGGACCCGCCACCGCCTACAAATGAACAATTGGTAGCGCAGGCAAATTCCCGCATTAAATCGTTAATGGCCCAGGCAACTACGGCTATCGCGCCGTTACAGGATGCTGAAGATCTCGGAATACAGACTGAAAGCGAAGCCGCCATGTTGAAAGCCTGGAAAACTTACCGCGTCCTGCTTAGCCGCGTTACACCTGATGATGAAATGACAAATTGGCCTGAAATGCCCAAAGTTTAACAGTAGCTGCCACAATGCTTGCTGGTTGAAGAGCAAGCCGCAACAGCATGCATCCCCCCGCATGAGCTGACAATCTGAGCGCACCTTTTATTTGGAGTGCTACAGATGGCAGATTATCACCATGGTGTCCGTGTCGTCGAAATCAACGACGGCACGCGCACTATCTCCACCGTTTCCACCGCGATTGTCGGCATGGTCTGCACCGCAGAAGACGCCGACGCCGCGACCTTTCCGCTTAACACCCCGGTCCTGCTGACAAACGTACAGGGCGCAATCGCTAAAGCTGGCAAAAAAGGCACCCTGGCGGCTTCGCTGCAGGCCATTGCCGACCAGTCAAAGCCCGTCACCGTAGTTGTGCGCGTGGCCGAGGGCGCGACGGAAGCCGAGACGATTTCAAACATCATCGGCACCACCGACGAAAACGGCCAGTACACCGGCATGAAAGCGCTGCTCAGCGCGCAGACGCAGCTCGACGTTAAGCCGCGCATTCTCGGCGTGCCGGGCCTCGACTCGCTGGAGGTGGCGACGGCGCTTGCCAGCGTCTGTCAGCAGCTGCGCGCATTTGGCTACGTGTCCGCGCACGGCTGCAAAACCATCTCAGAGGCGATGCTTTATCGCGAGAGCTTCAGCCAGCGCGAGCTGATGGTTATCTGGCCCGACTTCATCGCCTGGAACACCACGGCTAACCAGTCAGAGACGGCCTACGCTACCGCCCGCGCCCTCGGCCTGCGCGCCAAAATCGACAACGACACCGGCTGGCATAAAACCCTGTCAAACGTAGGCGTCAACGGCGTGACCGGGATTTCCGCGTCGGTGTTCTGGGATCTGCAGCAGGTCGGGACCGATGCCGACCTGCTGAATCAGGCGTGCGTCACCACGCTGATCCGCAAAGACGGTTTCCGCTTCTGGGGCAACCGCACCTGCAGCGACGATCCGCTGTTCGCCTTTGAGAACTACACGCGCACCGCGCAGGTGCTGGCCGATACCATGGCCGAGGCGCACATGTGGGCCAACGACAAGCCGCTGACGCCGGTGCTGGTGAAGGACATTATCTCCGGCATTAACGCGAAGTTTCGCGAGCTTGTCAGCGCCGGTTATCTGCTGGGCGCGACCGCCTGGTATGACGACAACGCGAACGATAAAGACAGCCTGAAAGCGGGCAAGCTCTTTATTGATTACGACTATACCCCCGTGCCGCCGCTGGAAGATTTAACCCTGCGTCAGCGCATCACCGACAGCTATCTGGCGAATTTCGCCGCGTCCGTTAACAGCTAAGGAGCCGGATAAATGGCACTACCTCGCAAACTGAAGGGGATGAACCTCTTCAATGATTCCAACAGCTATCAGGGCGTCGTCACCGCCGTCACGCTGCCTAAGCTGTCGCGCAAGCTGGACGCCTATCGCGGCGGCGGCATGAACGGCGCGGGCTTCATCGATAACGGCCTGGACGATGACGCGCTCGACATGGAATGGACCATCGGCGGCGTTGACGATCTGGTGCTGTCACAGTGGGGCGGCAGCGCTGTACCGCTGCGCTTTACCGGCTCCTACCAGCGCGACGATACCGAGGAGGAGATTGCGGTCGAGATCGAGGTGCGCGGTCGTCATCAGGCGTTTGACTTTGGCGAAGCCAAGCAGGGTGAAGACACCGAAACCAAAATCACCACCAAAAACACCTATTTCAAAATCACCTGGAACGGTAAGGAGCTGATCGAGATCGACACCGTGAACATGGTTGAAAAGGTGAACGGCGTTGATCGCCTTGAGCAGCGCCGCAAAAACCTCGGCCTGCTGTAATCCTGACGCCAGCGCCCGGCGCTGGCCCTTACCCCTTCTGAGCAGAGATAAATAAAAATGGAACAGAAAGAAAACGTTGTTGTGCTGGTCTCGCCCGTTAAGCGCGGTGAAACAGAGATCTGCCAGGTGGAGCTGATTAAGCCTAACGCCGGTGCGCTTCGCGGCGTGCGCCTGTCGGACCTTGCCGGGTCGGACGTGGACGCGCTACTGACCGTGCTGCCGCGCATTTCGCAGCCCGCGCTGACTAAGGCTGAATGCCTGAATCTGGCACCGGAAGACCTGATTTCGATGGCCGGGACGGTGATCGGTTTTTTGTCGCCGAAATCGGACGAGTAGACTGGCCCGAAAAGCTGACAGTCAATGACCTGATGGCCGACATTGCCACCATTTTTCACTGGCCCCCTTCTGAAATGTACGTCATGCCGCTGGCCGAGTTGCTCGGCTGGCGGCATAAGGCCATGATCCGCAGCGGAGTAAACCCCGATGAGTAACAACCTCAAGCTGCAGGTGATGCTGAAAGCCGTTGATCAGGCGTCCCGCCCTTTTAAAGCCATCCAGGCCGAAACCAAACAGCTCTCCGGCAGCATCCGCGAAACCCAGGCCAACATTAAAGCGCTGGATGCGCAGGCGGCGAAGATTGACGGATTCCGCAAGACCAGCAGCCAGCTGGCCGTCACGCAGCAGTCGCTGAAAAGCGCGAAGGAAGAAGCCGCCGCGCTGGCACTGCAGTTTCGCAACACCGAGCGTCCTACCACGCAGCAGGCCAGGGCGCTGGAGAATGCGCGCAAGGCTGCGTCCGAACTGCAGACCAAAAGCAACGCCCTGCGCCTGTCTGTGCAGCAGCAGCGTGAAGCGCTCAATGCCGCAGGTATCTCCACCAAAACCCTGAGCAGCGAGCAGCAGCGCCTGAAGGCCAGTTCGGCGCAGGCCACCGTCAGCCTGAGCAGGCAAAAACAGGAGCTGCAGCGCCTGAGCCAGAAACAGGAGCAGCTAAACCGGGTGAGCGAGCGTTACCGCAAAGGGCAGGAGCTGTCATCGAAGGTACGCAACGGCGGCGCTGCAGCGCTGGGTGCGGCAACGGTCGGCACGATGGCCGGGGTAGCAATGCTGCGACCGGGCTATGACTTCGCGCTGGCTAATTCCACCCTTCAGGCGACGCTCGGCCTCGATAAGAACTCCGCCGAGTTCCAGTCGCTGCGCACGCAGTCGCGCAGCATCGGGGATAACACGGCGGCATCCGCCCACGATGCGGCGCAGGCGCAGATCATCATCGCCAAGGGTGGCGGCAGCGTGGACGATATCAAGGCGGCAACGCCGGTCACGCTCAACATGGCGCTGGCGAATAACCGCACGATGGAAGAAAGCGCCGCGCTGCTGATGAGCACCAAAAACGCCTTTGGCCTGGCTAACGATCAGGTGGCGCACATCGGCGACGTCATCAGCTCGACGATGAACAAAACCGCCGCTGACTTTGACGGCCTGAGCGATGCGCTGACCTACATCGCACCGGTGGCGAAAAATGCGGGCGTCAGCATCGAGCAGACCACCGCCATGATCGGGGCGCTGGCACAGAACGGCACTAAGGGAAGCATGGCTGGGACGGGCGTGCGCGCCATGCTGCTGCGCGTGCAGGCGCCGACCGGCGCAGCCTTTAAGGCGATCAAAGAGCTGGGCGTGAAAACCTCGGACAGCAAGGGCAACATGCGTCCATTCTTCACCGTGCTGAAGGAGATGCAGCAGTCGTTTGAAAAGAACCGACTCGGCTCCGCGCAGCAGGCTGAATACCTGAAAACCATCTTTGGCGAAGAGGCAGCATCGTCGGCGGTGACGCTGATGAAAGCGGCCTCAAGCGGCATGTTGGACGACCTGACCAAAACCTTTAAAGGCTCCGACGGCAGCACCGAAAGGCTGGTGAAGGTACAGCAGGACAATCTCGGCGGCGACTTCAAGGAGTTCCAGTCCGCTTGGGAGGCGGTCGGTACTGACCTGTTCGATGGGCTGGACAGCTCGCTGCGATCCCTGACGCAGAGCGCCACGAAATTCCTGCTGACCGTCGACGGATGGATTAAAAAAAATCCAGAACTGGCGGGCGGGCTGGCAAAAGCCGCCGTTGCCGGGACGGTTATCCTTGGCGTGCTGGGGGCGGTCGGGCTGGCGTCGTGGCCGGTTGTGTCGGGTATCAATGCCATACTCGGTGGGGCTGGAAAGCTCCGCGTTGCTTTTGCGGTGGCGGGTGAGGCTATCACCGCCGCGCTCGGGGCGGTCACCCTGCCGGTGGCGCTAATTGGTATTGCCATCGTCGCTGGTGCGCTGCTAATCCGTAAATACTGGGAGCCTATCAAGGCATTTATTGTCGGTGCTGCCGAAGGGTTTACCGCCGCAATGGGGCCGATCACGGACGCCTTTGCCCCGCTTAAGCCCGTGTTTGACTGGCTGGGCGATAAACTCGGCTGGGTATGGGACAAGTTCAAAGGGTTGATTGAGCCGGTGAAGTCCACGCAGGCCGAGCTGAAAGCGGCCGGAGATATGGGTAAGCAGTTTGGTGAACTGCTCGCGGCGGGCATTAAGTTTGTGCTGTCGCCATTAACCGAGCTGCAGAACGGGATTGACTGGGTGCTAAAAAAGCTCGGCGTTATCGACGACAAGTCGAAATCCCTCAAGGATAAAATCCCTCACCCCGACGACCACCCAGGGGGCGATGTGGGGTTTGTTTATCCCGGTATGCAGTACAACATGGCGAGCGCGGGCAACTATCGCCCCGTAACCGCGCCAGCCGCAGGCGGCTACACCGACAACAGCCAGAACCACAGTACCTATGAGATCAACATGCACCCGGGCATGAGTAAAGACGATGCGCTGGCGCTGATAGCACAGGACAGGGAGCGCCAGGCACGCGCCAGGCGGGCGCAGCAGCAGAGCAAAATGGGATGGGAGGATTAAACCATGATGATGATTTACGGGCTGATCCCGTTTATGCGCCAGACGCTGCCGTATAGCGAAATGCAGCAGAACGTTGATTATCGCTGGCCCACTAACAGCCGCATCGGACAGCGCGCCTCGGCGCAGTTTATCGGGCCGGGCGATGACAAGATCACGCTGTCGGGTGAGCTGCGCCCGGAAATCACCGGCGGCGCAATTTCCATGCTGACCATGAAGCTGCTGGCCGACGAGGGGCGCGCCTGGCCGCTTATCGGCGGCAACGGGACGATTTACGGGATGTACGTCATTGAAAACTACTCGTCGACCAGCAGTGAATTTTATTCCGACGGCAGCGCCAGAAAAATCATGTTTTCCCTGAGCCTGCTGCGCGTCGATGAAACCCTGACCTCAATGTTTGGCGACATGAAAAAACAGGCTGACGGGCTGATGACCGGGGTAGGTAACCTGCCGGGACAAATCACCTCGGCAATGGACGGCATCAGGACGGCGGCGGGCGGCGTGCTGGGTTCCGTGGGAGGGCTGATCGGATGACCGTGATTAACAGCCTGGCGATGCCTGCCGGGACGGTGCGAACCCCTGATTTCATGATCAGGGTTAACTCGGAGAACGTGACGGCCAATATCAGCCCGCGCCTGATATCGCTGACGATGACGGATAACCGCGGTTTTGAGGCGGACCAGCTCGACATCGAGCTGGATGACTCCGACGGGCAGCTGGCGATGCCGGTGCGCGGCGCGGTGATCTCTCTGTTTCTCGGCTGGAAGGGCCAGCCGCTGACGGGCAAAGGGGATTTCACCGTTGATGAAGTGGAGCATCACGGCGCGCCGGATACCATGACGATCAGGGCGCGCAGTGCGGATTTTCGCGGCACGCTGAACTCCCGGCGCGAAGTGTCCTATCACGACACCACGCTGGGCGCGGTGATCAAACAGGTGGCCGAGCGCAACAAGCTGCAGCCGATGATCGCCGAGGCATTTGCGTCAGTGCCGGTCACGCACATCGACCAGACTCAGGAAACCGACGCCGCATTCCTGACGCGTATTGCCACGCTTAACGGCGCGGTGGCCGCCATCAAGGCCGGGCGGCTGCTGTTTATCAAGCCGGGAGGCGGCGTTACCGCTGCAGGAAAGCCGATCCCACAGATGACTATCACCCGTCAGGACGGCGACCGGCACAGCTTCAGCATTGCTGACCGTGGGGCTTACACCGGGGTGACGGCCAGCTGGCTGCACACAAAGGAGCCGAAGCCGAAAAAGGTTAAGGTACAGCGAAAGCCCAAAGAGCGGCACCTGCGCGCACTGGAACACCCGGCGGCGAAGAAACGCAAAGCGGCGGCAGCGAAAACGCCCGAGGCAAAAGAGGGGGATTATCTGGCCGGCAGTGAGGATAACCTGTTTGCGATCACCACGGTCTACGCCACGAAAGCCGCCGCTATGCGGGCGGCACAGGCGAAGTGGAACAAGCTGCAGCGCGGCGTTGCCGAATTCTCGCTGACGCTGGCAATGGGGCGAGCCGACCTGTTCCCCGAGACGCCAGTGCAGGTCAGCGGCTTTAAGGCGGTGATCGATGCGCAGCCGTGGGTTATCAGCAAGGTTACTCACAGTCTTAGCGGCAGCGGCTATACCACAGCGCTGGAGTTTGAAGTGTTGTTGTCGGGGGTTGAATACGTAGCATCAGAAAATAACGAATCGTGAATTAAATTGCTCGTTTTGTGATTTTGGTGTATTTAAAGTTATGCGCTCAACGAAGGAACACCAAAATGATGCATTGCCCGATTTGCCTTACCGCCGCCCATGCCAAAAGTAGCCGCTACCTTTCGAAAGAAACGAAAGAGCGCTATCACCAGTGCCAAAATATAAACTGCAGCTGTACATTCAAAACTCATGAGTCGATAGCGGCAGTGATTGTTACGCCGGGCGCTGTTAATAAAGTCCCCCTGCACACCCACCACGGAAGTCAGCCATCTTTACTTCACTAGGCCCGCGAAAGCGGGTTTTTTTTTGAAATTAAAAAGGCAGCAGCGCATGCAATAGTACGAGCACATGAAAAACCTGCTGCCATTTTGCTGCCAATGGTGGCTTAAGAACAAAAAAGCCACCCGGTTAAAGGTGGCTTAATTATATGATTCTAAAGCTAAAATCTGGTGGCCCCAGCTGGACTTGAACCAGCGACCAAGCGATTATGAGTCGCGTGCTCTAACCAACTGAGCTATGGGGCCTGAGGCGCAGGATTATAATGTAACTGCGCGGCCCGATCCAGCGCTTAACCGTTGTCTGCTGCAATTCCAGGCAAATTTATTTTGGCCGGAACTGGTTGAATCATAACCGTTATCTGCCGCAGCCCGCGCCGCGCAGGCGCTAACGGTAGCGTGACGCTGACCGATCGCGTGATAAATCGGGGATCAGCGCCGCACGACTTGCCTCGTAGGCCTGCCATTTCTCAATGTTTTCCAGTGACGCAATCGTCACGCTCTCGCCAAGGTCGAGTCCCGCCAGCGCGGCATCAACCAGCGTATCAACCTCCATAATCATCTGCGGCGGCACCTCGTCCAGTGATTTGCCGGAGCGCTCGAAAATTTCGGTGCGCGTTATGCCCGGCAGCACCGCCTGCACGCGCACGCCGTGCGCACTCAGCGACGCTTCCAGCGAACGGCTGAAGGTCAGCACAAATGATTTACTGGCGTTATACGCGCCGTTGAACATCTCATGCACCAGCGCCAGCACCGAAGCCACGTTGATCAGCGTACCGTGGCCGCGAGCTTTAAATGCATTCCCTGCGGCGTGCGCAAGGCGGGTGGGGGCGAGGATATTCAGCGCAATCATCGTCTCTACCCTGTCGATATCGTTATCGAGGAAGTCGCCATCCACGCTCATTCCGGCATTATTCACCAGCAGGCTGATGCTGGCGTCGCTGCGCAGGCGCTGCTCAACGCGGGCAAGCTCCTGCTTATTGGTCAGGTCCGCCGCCAGCACTTCGCTGCTGATGCCGTACTTGTCGGCCAGCTGCTGCGCCAGCTTCTCTAACCGCTGCTGGTCACGCGCCACCAGCAGGACGTTATAGCCGCGTGCCGCCAGGCGCTCGGCATAGACCGCGCCAATACCGCTCGACGCACCCGTAATCACTGCCGTACCCAAAGTTGCCGTTGTCATGGTTATTCCTCTATATGATGGTCATCATGTTTGCACTGAGCTAATATGACGGTCATCATATATACTGTCAATACGTCACCCGCATTGAATATGACGATCATAATAATTACTCTGATAGCCCTGGCCTGTGGGCACTCATTCAGGAAGCCGTTATGTCAGAAGCAATCAGTCACAAAGAACGTACCCGCCAGCGCATTCTCGATGAGGCGGCGGCGATCATGCGCGTGGTCGGCACCGAGGGGATCGGCGTAGCGGCGCTGATGAAGCGCGTTGGGCTGACCCACGGCGGCTTCTATGCGCACTTTAGCTCGCGTGACGATCTGGTGGCGCAGGTGGTCGGGCAGATGTTCGATCAGACCCACGCGCGCGCGCGCAGCGAAATAAGCGACGGCAGCGTCGCGCAGCAGCTGGCACAGCTGATTGACCTCTACCTGTCGCCCGAGGCGCGTAATGCACCGGAGTGCAGCTGCCCGCTGCCGTCACTGAGCGGTGAAGCTTCGCGCCTGCCGCCGGAGGCACGTCAGCGCTTTGACCAGGGGATTCAGGCGATGCATGCTTTGCTGGTGCAGTGGCTGAGTGCGCTGGGGCATGAAGAAGCACGAATGCTGGCGAGTTCGGTGCAGGCGGAGATGATCGGCGCGATGGCGCTGGCGCGCGCGATACCGGATGAAGCCCGTGCCGGGAGTGCGCTGCAGGCGTCGCGCACCGCGCTTAAGCAGCGTATCGGGATTTAAATCAGCGGCGGGTGGTAGATGGCACTGCTCCAGTGGCGGCTGCTGGCGTGTTTCTCCCCCAGCCAGCCGAGCTTGCGCAGCTGGCGCGCAATCAGTTTGTTCATGATGCCGTGGCCGACCAGCAGCACATCGCCGTGCCGGGATAGCGCAATCAGCTGCAGGGCGGCACGCGCCGCGCGCTGGTTTGCCTCGGCGTATGACTCCACCTCCCCCTTGTAGCCAAACAGCCATATTGCGCGCAGCAGCGGCAGCCACAGCAGCGGCGGCAGAGCAGGAAACGCCAGCGGCATCACCGGCATCGCCACCTCACGATATAACGCATCGACCTGCTGCGCCGGTCTGCCCAGCTTCGCCAGCGACGAGCGCGCGCGCGGCAGCGGGCTGGTGACGATCACCTGCGCCCGCGCCGCCAGCCGCAGGCTGCGCTCCGGCGGATGGTCGCAGATCTCAGCCAGATCGTAAGCTTCGCACCACTGCGCCATCGCCAGCGCCGAGCGGCGGCCGGGGAGGTGGTGGTCGGGTTTACCGTGGCGCATCAGGGTTATGGTCATCGCATCTCGCCTGCATAATTCCGTTCGTCAGCTTAACGACACTCCTGCACTAAGACAAACGCCTCGGCATTTTTCAGACGATGTCATCAAAGCGCAACATCTAGCGGTTAAAAACGTCGGGCCAGCGCGCGGTTTAACCTCATTTGTCTTAAGTTTTGCTGCTCCATGGCGCGATAGAAAAAAATTGCATGTTTTTCACACGATTCAGCCCGTTGATTTTATTTGATTTTTTGGCAGGTCCTGGTTGTGAATGTCAAGATAATCTAATTAATCGTGCTGCGATGGCTTGATTTATCTACCCGCGTAGATACAATAGCTCCGTAGTGAAAATTCACGGTGCTTGATGGTTAGCAGTCACCTGAAGGTCAACTTAGTTTCGCGTAACTTATACGACTGGTCATTTTTAGACCGGCGGCGCAAAGCGAAGAAGCGTTCCAACACCAGGGAACCTTACACGACCTTTCGTCATGGCTTTTATATCAGCATCTTCACTGGCGAATTTTCCTCTGCGGAGGAGTGCGAACCAGGGAAGGTGACAAACTGAACTCCTCACATCAGGGAAATTTTCATGTCTACACCGCAAAACGTCGCATCGGATAGTGCAATGCCAGCCACCTCGGCGGCAGATGAACGTTTAACCACCCCCGAAGGACGCAAAGATTTCTGGCGTGCCACCTTGTCCTGCTGGCTCGGCACGGCGATGGAATATGCCGATTTCGCATTATATGGCCTTGCCGCCGGGATTATCTTTGGCGATGTCTTCTTTCCCGAAGCCACCCCCGCCATGGCACTGCTTTCCACCTTCGCGACCTGGTCTGTCGGCTTTATTGCCCGCCCGATTGGTGCGCTGTTCTTTGGCTGGCTGGGCGACCGTAAGGGTCGTAAAGTCGTCATGGTCTCCACCATCATCCTGATGGGCGCTTCCACCACTCTTATCGGTCTTATCCCCAGCTATGCTTCAATTGGCCTGTGGGCGCCTGCCTGTCTGGTGGTCCTGCGCTTTAGCCAGGGCTTTGGCGCGGGGGCGGAGCTGTCCGGCGGCACGGTGATGCTGGGCGAATATGCACCGGCGCAGCGGCGTGGGCTGGTCTCTTCGATTATTGCTCTTGGCTCCAACAGCGGTACGCTGGTGGCGTCACTGGTGTGGTTGGCGGTGGTGCAGATGGACCAGCAGTCATTGCAGGAGTGGGGCTGGCGTATTCCGTTCCTGTGCAGCTCGCTGATTGCGCTGGTGGCACTGTGGATCCGCCGCCATCTGCGAGAAACGCCGGTATTTGAACGCAAGAAAGCGGAAGTTGAAGCGCAGCGTGAGCAGCGAATCGCCGCGCAGCCGCAGGAGGCCGATACCCGCGGTTTCTGGCGCCGCAGCCGTGCCTTCCTGACCATGATTGGCCTGCGCATCGGTGAGAACGGCCCGTCGTATCTGGCCCAGGGCTTTATCATTGGTTACGTGGTGAAAGTGCTGGCGGTGGATAAGTCCGTTGCCACCACCGCCGTATTTATCGCCTCGCTGCTCGGCTTCCTGATTATCCCGCTGGCCGGCTGGCTCTCGGACCGCTTCGGTCGTCGCATTACCTATCGCTGCTTCTGTCTGCTGTTAATCCTCTACGCCTTCCCGGCTTTTATGCTGCTCGATTCGCGCGAGCCGGCGATTGTCATCGCCACCATCGTCACCGGCATGGGGCTGGCATCGCTCGGGATCTTTGGCGTGCAGGCCGCGTGGGGCGTTGAGATGTTCGGGGTAACCCACCGCTACACGAAAATGGCGACGGCGAAAGAGATTGGCTCGATTCTCTCCGGCGGCACCGCGCCGCTAGTGGCTGCGGCGCTGCTCTCCTGGACCGGGCACTGGTGGCCGATTGCGACCTATTTTGCGGTGATGGCGGGCATTGGCTTCCTGACCACCTTTGTGGCACCGGAAACCCGCGGGCGCGATCTTAATGACCCGAACGATGCGATATAAACAGGGATAACGAACTCAAAGGATGCGTGAGCCGGGAACCTGTTCCCGGCTTTGAGCTGTTTCAAACCAAAGGAAAGTGCCTGTGAGCAAACAGAACCCTCAGCGCGCAACCCGCGCCGATGTGGCGAAAGAGGCAGGAACCTCGGTGGCGGTGGTGAGCTACGTCGTCAATAACGGCCCGCGCCCGGTGGCCCCGGCCACGCGCGAGCGCGTGCTGGCGGCGATTAAAAAGATCGGATATCGCCCGAACAACGTGGCGCGAGCGCTGGCTTCCGGCACCACCAAAACCTACGGGCTGGTGGTGCCGAATATCAACAATGCGTTTATCGCCTCGCTGGCAAATGCCCTGCAGCAGGAAGCACAGGCCAATGACATGGTGATGCTGCTCGGCGACTCTGGCGATAACCGCAAGCGCGAGCTGCAGCTGATCAACAATCTGCTCGGCCAGCAGGTCAACGGCCTGATTTACACCAGCGTCGATCGCCACCCCTATATTGATGTTCTGCAGGCCAGCAATACGCCGTTTGTGATGCTGGACAGAGTCGATCCCAGCCTGCAGGTCAGCGTGCTGCGCGTTGATGAGCGCGCGGCTTCGCGCCAGGTGACGGCGCATCTGTTAAGCCACGGCTATCAGGACGTGGGGATGATCTCCGGCCCGCTGGAGATGCTTAACGCGCAGGATCGTCTGCAGGGCTGGCGCGAAGCGCTGGCTGAACAGGGCGTGGCGCAGCGCGAAGAGTGGGTTTTCGCCGCGCCTTACACCCGCAGCGGCGGCTATCAGGCGGCACAGCAGATGCTGCAGGGCGCCACTCGTCCACGCGCGCTGTTCACCGCCAACGAAGCGCAGGCGATTGGCTGCATTCGTGCGCTCTCCGAGCAGGGTATCCGCGTCCCGCACGATATTGCGCTGGTCTGTTTTAACGGCACCGAGCAATCCGCCTTTCATGTTCCTTCGCTGACCACGGTACGTCAGCCGGTGCAGGAGATGGCAAAAACCGCGATTAAGATGCTCGCGGCATGGAAAGGAGAGACCACGCTGCGTGAGTTTTCTCACCAGCTGGAAATTGGCGAGTCCTGTGGCTGCAAGCTGGCCCGATAATAAGAAACCGATAAATGAAACGATTAATTATTGATTGCGATCCGGGGAATGGTATTGCAGGCGCCAACGTCGATGACGGGCTGGCTATCGCGCTGGCGATGGCCGCGGCAGAGATCTCGCTGGAGCTGATCACCATCGTGGCGGGCAACACGCCCAGCGATGTCGGATACAGCGTGGCGAAAGATCTGATGGCGCGCACCGGGCAAGCGGTGCCGGTGATCAAAGGGGCGGATGCCGCGCTATGTGAACCCGCCGCCGCCTGGCGTGAAGCGCTGGATACGCGGGTGCACACCAGCCAGCTGGCACATCTGTGGCGCGGCGTGCGTCAGCCGCAGCCCTGTTCACCGCCGCCGCAGGAAGCTGCCGATGCGATGGGGCAGCTGATTTGCGCCAACCCGGGCAAAATTACCCTGGTGGCGATCGGCCCGCTGACCAATGTGGCGCTGGCGCTGGAGCGTTACCCGGAGATGGCCGATGCGGTGCAGGAGATCGCCATTATGGGCGGGGTGTTTGCGCTGGACGACTTTATCAAAGACACCAACTTTGGCATCGACCCGGAAGCGGCGCACAAGGTGCTGAGCAGCGGGGCAAACATCACCCTGGTGCCGATGGATGTCACCAGCCAGACGCTGATGACCCATCAGGATCTGAATCGCATCGCCAAAATCGATACGGTGCTGGCGCGCTTTGTCACCGAGACGCTGCGCCCGTGGATTGACTATTCCATCCATACCCGTCATCTGCCGGGCTGCTGGATCCACGATGCGCTGGTGGTGGCGTGGCTGCTCAATCAGCAGGTGGCGACCGCCGCTGACTATTTTGTCGATGTCGAGCTGCGGCCGGGCATGACGCGCGGGAAATCCTGGCGTTTCCGCCAGCCGCTGCGGGTGGATGTGGGTATCGGTCAGCCGCAGGGTGGGTTAGTCCACGTACTGCAGACGGTGGATAACCAGCGCCTGCTGGGGATGCTGGAGCGTTATCTGGCGCAGCCGTTGGGTTAAATCCCGGGTCGGGCATGCCCGACCCCTACTCTGATACGGCGTAGGGGCGGCGGCATGCCCCGCCCGGAATTGACTGATCTAATGCGTTTTTTGCCAGCGCCACATATCTATCGCCAGCAGCACCAGCAGGCTGGCGCCCATCACCGGCAAGCTCACCGCCGCAACCGCCACGATCACCAGCAGCAGAAAACGGGCGCTGATTGAAAGCGGGCGCCAGCAGCCGAGCAGGGTATCCAGCGGGGCAACCTTGCCACCCGCCGGGCGGCGCAGCCACCACATGCGGTAGCCGATGACGATCATCACGCACAGCCCAAGGCCAAACAGCGCCAGCACCAGCTGATTCGCTAACCCGAACAGCACCCCCATATGCGCATCCACGCCCCAGCGCGTCAGCTTCGCCAGCAGGCCAAACTGGGCGAATTCCACCTTATCAATCACTTGATTATTCTGCGGATTGACCGCTACGCTGTCGACCTGGGTTGGCCAGCGGCGGTCGATCTCATTCACCGTCCAGGCCTTATCGGCCTGGTAAGCGGGACGGATCTCAAGCTTCGCCGCATCAATCCCGGCTGCCCGCGCCGCGCTGAGCACGCGATCAAACTGTGCGGGATGGATCGCCACTTGCGCGGCATCGTGCGCCATCATCATATGGCCCTGATGCTCGGCGTGTTCATCCATCGGCATCGCTATCGCAGGTTCGGGATGCAGGGCGGTATTGACCTGAGGTGTTAACCAGCCAAAATGGCTGCGCAATTGGGCGATATTCTCTCCGGCCCAGCGCGACCACGTCAGCCCGGTGGCGGAGAAAAATACCAGACCAAGCAGCAGCGCCAGCCCCAGCGTGGTGTGCCAGTGACGCTGCCCGGCCAGGCGCTGCGCACGGGTTGGCTGCGCACCGGCTTTTCGGCGCGGCGCGCGGCGGGTAGCCCACAGCAGAGCACCGCCCAGCGCGGCTATCCACAGCCAGCTGGCGGCCAGTTCGCTGTAGTTGCGGCCGACCTCGCCCAGCAGCAGGCTGCGGTGCAGATAGTCAAGCCAGGTGCGCAGCGGCAGGATACCGCTGGTGCCGTAGGCGGTCAGTGAGCCGCGCACTTCCAGCGTTTTCGGGTCGATAAATATCGCCTGGCTCTCCGACGGGCCGAGGCCGGCGCGGGAAAACATCACCCGCGTGGTTTCACCCTCGTGCGGGGCCGGGCGCACCGCCATAATTCTCGCGCCAGGGCCGTAAAACTCGCTGGCGCGCGCTACCTGGGCAGACAGCGGCCGATCCGCACCGCTGGAGGCGGTAAACAGCTGCTGATGATACAGCGCCTTTTCCAGCTGCGGGGTCAGCACATACAGCGTGCCGGTCAGCGCGGCGATAAAGATAAACGGGGCGATAAACAGCCCGATATAGAAATGCAGGCGACGCAGCAGCGGCAGCACGCTGCTGCGGCTCTGGCTGGCGTGCAGGGTGATAGGTTTCAGTTGTTCTGACATAGTCTCTTCCATCCGCCTGATAAACAGGCATCCATCAGGGCCTGCGCGCGGGCAGGCAATAAATGACGTGATTACAGGAAAGCGACGGCCTGCGGCGGGGCGCGAGGGTGGAAATAGCGGGGCACAATGCGTGCGGCAACCGACTGCACCAGCGGCAGCTGGGGCGGTTTGGCCGCCTGAAGTGCCGACCACAGCAGCGGCAGCACCAGCATGTCGAGCGGCAGGTGCGCCAGCAGCACGCAGTAGCCGCAGGCGCTGTCATCCATCATTGACAGCGGATGGTGGTCCGGCATCGGGTGGTCCATCGCTGGCATCCCGGCCATCTCCATCTCCATACCCATCGCATGATGCATCATCATGCTGTCACCGCCGCGCCGATCCGCCAGTGATTTGGAAATCACCGGAGCAACAAACAGCAGCAGTATCGCCAGCAGGCCAAGCCAGGCAGCAAGCCGACTGCGGGTATAAGAAAATTCGCATAGAGACATGCGCGGATTGTACGTGAATTGGCTGCCGGGAGGGAAAACATTGTTGCTCAGAGTAAGGCGATTTAAGTTGAAACACGGTTAGTGGGCTAATGATTACATGGGTAATAGAATGAAACGCGCGCTTACAGCCTGAATCTAAGCCTGACAAAAGGCCGCCCGGAAACACCTGTATTACATGTTATAAACAAAAGGTTAACACTCCTCTCGCCCTATAAGACAGGATCTGACCCTATGTTTAACTGGACTTCGACCCAGCGCAACGTGGCGTTTGCCAGCTTTGCCAGCTGGACGCTGGACGCGTTTGACTTCTTTATTCTGGTCTTCGTGTTGAGCGATATTGCCGCAAACTTTAATACTAAAATTTCCGAGGTTTCGCTGGCGATTATGCTGACGCTGGCGGTGCGACCGATTGGCGCGCTGCTGTTTGGCCGCCTGGCAGAGAAATTTGGCCGCCGCCCGATCCTGATGGTGAATATCATCACCTTCACCATTTTCGAACTGCTGTCGGCCTGGTCGCCGACGCTGGAGTGGTTCCTGGTGTTCCGCGTGATTTACGGCGTGGCGATGGGCGGAGTGTGGGGCGTGGCCTCCTCGCTGGCGATGGAAACCATTCCTGACCGTTCACGCGGGCTGATGTCGGGCGTATTCCAGGCGGGCTATCCGTGCGGTTACCTGCTGGCGTCGGTGATCTTCGGCCTGTGCTACAGCCTGGTCGGCTGGCGCGGCATGTTCCTGATTGGCGCACTGCCGATCCTGCTGCTGCCGTTTATCTATTTCAAAGTGCCGGAGTCGCCGGTGTGGCTGGCGGCACGCGAGCGCAAAGAGAGCAGCGCGCTGATGCCGGTATTGAAAAGCCACTGGAAGCTGTGTGTCTATCTGGTGCTGCTGATGGCCTGCTTTAACTTCTTCAGCCACGGCACGCAGGATCTCTACCCAACCTTCCTTAAGGTACAGCACGGCTTAGAGCCGCACGTCATCAGCATCATTGCCATTTGCTACAACATCGCCGCCATGCTGGGCGGCGTCTTCTTTGGTTCGCTGTCGGAGAAGATCGGGCGTAAAAAGGCGATGATGATTGCCGCGTTCCTTGCGCTGCCGGTGCTGCCGCTGTGGGCTTTCTCCAGCGGCTCCTGGGCTGTGGGCATCGGTGCATTCCTGATGCAGTTTATGGTGCAAGGAGCCTGGGGCGTGGTGCCGACCTATCTCACCGAGCTGGTGCCGGCCAATGCGCGTGCGGTGCTGCCGGGTTTTGTCTACCAGCTGGGGAATCTGATTGCCTCGGTCAATGCCACGCTGCAGTCAAAAATCGCGGAGGCGCACGGCAACAATTACGGTCTGGCGATGGCGATTGTGGCGGGCACCGTCGCGGTGCTGATCTGCGTGATTGTCGCCTTCGGGCGCGAAACGCGCGGCGTCAAAATCTCCGGGGAACCTTAAATAAAGTAGGGGCGAGGCATGCCTCGCCCTGGGTCAGGCATGCCTGACCCCTACGGTTTCATCGGCGGTTGGCGCATATCCAAATCTCCGGGTAGGGGCGAGGCATGTCTCGCCCTGGGTCAGGCATGCCTGACCCCTACGGATTCATCGGTGGTTGGCACACATCCACCCATTCGGCGTCGGTGAGCTGCGCCATATAGTCGGGGGTAATGCGCACTGCGCTATGGATAGCGCCTGCGGCAGGCAGCACCTCGTCAAAATCCTTTAGCGACACATCACAATAGACGGTCAGCGGATGCTCCAGCCCGAACGGGCAGACGCCGCCGACCGGATGCCCGGTCCAGGTGACCACTTCATCGGTACTCAGCATGCGCGCCTTGCTGCCCAGCGCCTCTTTCAGCTTACGGTTGTCTAGCCGCGCATCGCCACGGGTGACGATCAGCACCACGCGGTCTTTCACCTTCAGCGACAGGGTTTTGGCGATCTGTCCTGGGGTGACCCGGTGGGCTTTCGCCGCCAGATCGACGGTGGCAGTGCTTTCCGCCAGTTCGATGATGCTGATTTCGGGGGCGCGTTCGGCAAAAAACTGCCTGACAGATTCCAGACTCATGCTGTTCTCCTGAATTTTTAGCCGATAAAATTGCCATATTGTTAGCAATCTGTAAACGGCAAAAAATTCGCGCAGGATGAAAAAACAGCGGTGCTAATTACACTGTTCTCGATTTAATTTGGCTTAATATCTTATTCGGCGTGGGCAATAAAGCGTTTGTATTAAGTAAAGGAGAAGTTTTGAAAATGAATGAGCCTGTTATCCAGGCTCATTCATTTTTACAGCGCGTCGGCGGGCTGAGTCAGTGGTTTTTTAATCAAATCCTGATGGCTGAGGATAGTATTACGGCCCTGGTTTTTTGCCAGATATAATGCCCTATCTGCATTAGCCAGCGCAGTGTCAAAATCTTCTTCAATCAGTGGCGCAATTCCGGCGCTGACGGTGACGTGTGTTGCGACCCGATCGTTAAAGTGATGAGGAATATCCAGGTCGAGCACGTACTGGCGGATGCGCTCGGCCAGCTTCAGGGCAATCGACTCATTCACGTTGGTCAGCAGCACCAAAAACTCTTCGCCGCCGTAGCGGCTGACGATATCGCGCGAGCGCACGGCATCACGGATCGCCACTGATACCCGCGCCAGCGCCTGGTCACCCATCGCATGGCCGTAATTGTCGTTATAGGCTTTGAAATGGTCGATATCCAGCAGCAGCACAAAGTGGCTGCCAGCGTGATTCTCCAGAATATTTTCCAGGCGGTTTTTCAGCCCGCGCCGGTTATACAGCCCGGTCAGCGGGTCAAGCATGCTGAGATCGCTGTAGGTCTCTTTCTCTTCATACAGCTGGCTCACTAACCGCCGGGTAAAGTGGTCGCGGCGGCGCTGCATCAGGTGGTGCAGGGTGAAGCCAATCAGCGGCAGCGTAATCGTGAACAGTATTAGCAGCGTGTTTTGCCCCTGATCGAGCATCAGCACCGCCACGGAGGCCGGGGCGGTATGCAGGCAAAAGGCCAGCAGGTGATCTCCCAGCGCAATGGCGCTGATAAAGAACACGCTGACCAGCGCCATCATCAGATAGCTGTCGTCAAAATAAAACGCCTGATTATACTTAACCACAATTTGCCACGCCCAAAGTATTCCGGTAATCAGCGCCGCAATATTTAATAGCGGAAATTTCCCTAAAGGCTTTAACAACATCCATATCAGTAAGGTGACGCTCATTATTACTATCGCGAGGGAGGGCTTGGTTACCATTGACGCGGCATAGCCATTCACGCGCAGCATGCAGAATGAAGCGGTAGCTGTGTTTAAAAATAGAAATAGCATCAGCGATAGCCGACGCTTGCTGTGCAGCAATTCATCGTAGCTTTGTATTTTCATTATGAATACTCATGACTGCCCTGAAATATCAAAACGCTATCATTGCGTGATGGCCGATATCCCAACCTGGAATAGTTTTGAGTTGTTATTATAAGAATTATCTTAATAGTGTTCGCTGCCAATCTACCACTTTAAGCTGGAACTGTCATCTGCGGGGTCAAAGTTTCAACAATGTTGCTGCAAAATGATAAGAACTATCATATGCTATTGGTAATCATTATCATTTGTAAGCGTGTGGATTAGGGGGAAGCTGGATGATAGGTAAAAGACTGGATAGCGGCTGGGGGATCCTGCTGCCGTGCGCCATGATGCCACTGGTGGCGATGATGGAGCTGTCGTTCAGTGAATGGCGCGTGCTGATGGTGGCGGCGTTCCTCGCAACCCTGGTGATGCTGTTTCATAAACGGCTGCGTCACTACATGCTGCTGCCATCGTGCATAGCACTGGCGGGCGGCGTTGCGGCGATTTTGGTGAATTTTACGTCAGGGTGATGAACGGATAAAACAGGGATGAACAGACAATAACAGGGAGTGTTGATATCAGAGAGAAAACGGATGGAATAAGGTGGGAGTCACTACTGAGGGATTCAACATGGTGCGAAGAGAGGGACTTGAACCCTCACGTCCGTTAAGACACTAACACCTGAAGCTAGCGCGTCTACCAATTCCGCCACCTTCGCGTCCTGTTGAACTATCGTACTGCTTATTCATATCACCGCAAATGGTGCGAAGAGAGGGACTTGAACCCTCACGTCCGTTAAGACACTAACACCTGAAGCTAGCGCGTCTACCAATTCCGCCACCTTCGCGCAGATGCTGCGTAATATGAACAACGTGGTTTTTGGTGCGAAGAGAGGGACTTGAACCCTCACGTCCGTTAAGACACTAACACCTGAAGCTAGCGCGTCTACCAATTCCGCCACCTTCGCATACCCGCAACATAACAACGTTATATCGCAACCACGGAGGCGCATTCTAGAGATTTTACCAGGGACGTCAACAGTTATTTCTTATTGTTGAAACAACAGCCTGGAAAAACAGCGCTGCCGTAACGTTTGAAGCGGGTCGGGCATGCCCGACCCTACGGATTGCGGCGTACTATTTCTTTGGTGGGCGGCCTTTAACGGCGCGGTACACTTTGAAACGGCCATTCTGTAGCAGCACTTCGTGGCTGCCGAAGGTTTCGTCCAGCACCTGCGGATAAGGCAGGAAGGCGTTGGCGACAATGCGCAGCTCACCGCCGGTGTTCAGGTGGGTGATGGCCCCGCGGATCAGCGTCTGTGCCGCATCCAGGCTGGTCTGCACGCCATCGTGGAATGGCGGGTTAGAGATGATCATATCGAAGCGGCCGGGGATGTCGGAGTAAACATTACTGGCGAACACTTCGCCTTCCAGCTGGTTGGCTGCCAGCGTGGCTTTACTGGCTTCAATCGCCGCCGCGTTGACATCGGTCAGCGTCAGGCGCACTTTTGGCGAGAAGCTGGCGATCATCGCGGAGAGCACCCCGGCGCCGCAGCCCATATCCAGCACTTTGCCTTTCATATGCGGTTTGAGGGTGGAGAGCAGCAGCTGGCTACCGATGTCCAGACCGTCGCGGCTGAACACCCCCGGCAGGGTTTTCACCGTCAGGTCGCCCAGCGGGTATTCGTCCCAGAAGGTATCGACGTCGAACGCTGGCTGTTTCTCCAGCTGGCCGTGATACAGACCGCAGCGGCGCGCGCTGTCGATTTTCTCAAGTGAACACCAGCCTTCCAGCATCTGCTCGGCGCTGCGCACGCCGCTGCGGTTTTCACCGATGACGAAAACATCGCTACCCACCGGCAGCAGGGCCAGCAGGTTTTGCAGCTGGAACTGCGCTTCCGGCTTGTTCTTCGGCCAGTAGTACACCAGCGTATTGCAGTCGGCGACCATGTCGGCCGTGGCGACGAGGCCATAATGGGCATTTTCTCCCAGGGCGCGGCTGAGGATCTGCCAGTGATGATACTGCTGGGTATGTACCCGGCTGAGCGCGGTATCCAGTTGGGCGGGCAGGTCATCCTGCAGGTCGCCAGCAAACAGCACGCGGCGTTCAGTAAATTCATCACTGTGGCGCAGTATCACTTCACTGGCCGGGGTAAATGCGGACATCGATGGCTCCTTTAATTTCAGAGCGGGGATTATAGTCGTTTGTTGGCTCTTAATCATCGGGTTTGCTAGCATAGGCGCGCAAACGGGCGACCAGACAGGAAAAAAAGATGTCTTCCAGACGTGACTGGTTATTACAGCAAATGGGCATAACGCAGTATACGCTGCGGCGTCCGCGCGCCCTGCAGGGGGAGATTGCGGTGACGTTACCCGCTGAAACTCGCCTGGTGATTGTGGCGGATACCCCGCCCGTCCTGCAGGATCCGCTGGTGGCGGACGTGCTGCGCGCTCTTAACCTGCAGGCACCGCAGGTGCAATTACTCACTCCCGACCAGCTGGCGATGTTGCCGGATGACGCCCGCTGTAACAGCTGGCGTTTAGGGCTGGACGCCCCGGTGGCCTTAGCCGGAACTCAAATCGCTTCGCCAGTGCTGGCGGAGCTTTATCACAATGCCGACGCCAAACGGGCGCTCTGGCTGCAAATTTGCCAACATGAATCAGATTTCTTTACTCACCACGCAAGACCTTGAGCCGGCGTTTGCCATTGAGCAGCGTAGCCACGCTTTCCCCTGGACAGAAAAGACACTCGCCAGCAATCAGGGCGAGCGCTATCTGAATTTTGCCCTGCGCGTCGACGGCGTGCTGGCAGCCTTCGCCATTACGCAGGTGGTGCTGGATGAAGCGACGCTGTTTAACCTGGCGGTAGACCCGGCCTTTCAGCGCCGTGGCCTCGGGCGGGAGCTGTTACGTCATCTGATCGGCGAGCTGGAGCAGCGCGGGGTGATGACGCTGTGGCTGGAAGTGCGCGCCTCAAACGCTGCTGCTATCGCGCTCTATGAGCAGCTGGATTTCAACGAGGTCTCGATCCGCCGTAACTATTATCCAACCAGAGACGGTAAAGAAGACGCGATCATGATGGCCCTCACGATATAAATGACACATTACGCCTGACCTTCAGGTAAGTAAGGAATGCTCCAATGCTACAAAACCGTGACTGGATTCTTTTTGACGCTGACGAAACGCTGTTCCACTTTGATGCGTTCGCCGGCTTGCAGCGTCTGTTTCAGCAGTACGATGTGCAGTTCAACAAGGCGGACTACGACGACTACCAGGCGATCAACAAGCCGCTGTGGGTCGACTACCAGAACGGCGCTATCAGCGCACTGCAGCTGCAGCAGCGTCGATTCGAAGGCTGGGCCAGCAGGCTGAACGTCACCGCGCACCATCTTAACAGCGGTTTCCTGACGGCGATGGCCGAGATCTGCACGCCGCTGCCGGGTGCCGTTGAGTTACTCAACGCGCTGAAGGGGAGGGTGAAGATGGGGATTATCACCAACGGCTTTACCGCACTGCAGCAGGCGCGTCTGGAGCGTACCGGCTTCCTCGGCTACTTCGATCTGCTGGTGATCTCCGAACAGGTCGGCCACGCCAAACCGCACCCGGCAATCTTTGATTATGCTCTGAACCAGATGGGCAACCCGCCGCGCGAGCGCGTGCTGATGGTGGGTGACAACCCGGATTCCGATATTCTTGGTGGCATCAACGCCGGCATGGCGACCTGCTGGCTGAATGCCGATGGCCGCAGCCTGCCGGAAGGCATTGCGCCGACCTGGCAGGTGACTTCTCTGAACGAACTACAACGTCTGCTGGGTCTTTAACCCCCCGGCTGCCTGCGGCTGATTGTCCTGATTGGCCGCGGGTGATGTCCCTATTTGCCCCTTCTCTGCCCCCTCGAGGGCGAAATTCTCTCCATTTTTGAGACACTTATAGCCAGTGAACGCCCATCCTTAAATTTGTCTTAACCAGCCAAATTAGAGCTTTCTGCTGCCTTCGTAGTGGTTATTACTCTCATTTACTGCCTTGTGGCACAGAACCAGGATTTAAGTCTGATACCCCAATCTCATTGTGGCCGGGCGCTAACTGCGTCTCATTTAGTACCGGCATAAACAGTTTTTTTAAAAATTTTTTGTTTCGGGTATTTCACAATTTTGCACGTCAATTACGCGATTTGATAAATAATCAATAAGAATTTCTAGGATTAATCCTAAGCAACTTCTGAAATTGAGTGATATTTGTCTTAACATTGATAGTTAAGCAAACCTAATCATAACTTAAGTGGATTAAGCACGTTGAATTGTTGAATGTTGTCTGTAAACTTATCGTGAAATTTACAAATAAATACTTCCCATTACCTTTTTGAGATGACTTTTGTCAGCCTCATGCGGTAGCTATAGCCAAATTCCAGCGCGACCACTCTTTGTAACTTGATGTTATTGATCGTAATTACGGTTGTTCGCTGGTATGGTAAGGATTGTTGCCGCCTGTGGTGCTTTACAATCCATTTTTGGCTTCATTTGGAGCTGTAGCCATAAGTTTCCGAATTATAAGCGTAATGGAAGCTATCTGGTCTAATCTGTTCTAATCGTAACCTATTGATTTTTACTTTTATAATCGCTGCAAATTAATCAATGATCCTGGGTGGTACCGTTATCACTCTCGGCTTATTGATGTATCGCTTAAGTGAATCAGTAATCTTGTCTGATGTGAGCTTTTGATCAATCTCGCCTGCAGGAAGCAGCGGATAAATCCTGGTGACTTGATTCTTGCCTGGCTCAGCAGCGCTTCGCTGGCAAATGCCCGGCACGCTGCCCCCTTCCTGCTGGTTAAATCTGTACTGCTGTCTTTTTTTGGTGCTGTTCTGCGGGCATATCTGCCCGTCCCTGTCATTTTGAGAAACGTATGAGGATCATGGTGAAAATTCGTATCGCATTAAGCCTGCTGTTTGTGTTGAGCGTTGCCGGATGCAAAGCACCACCGCCGCCAATGACGGATGACACGATTGTTTCCAGTACTGTCGATGGGGTGAAGCTGAGCTATCGCCACGCTATCACTCCGCCGCAGAGCTTCACGCCCGTCAACGAAGAGTACCGTGCGCTGTACGGCGCCTCAGTGATGAGCCGACCTGACTTTGGCGGCAAGCTGGTGCGTAACCTGGATAACGCGCAGAGCTTCACCGTGCTGGGAACGGTAGAGAATAACTGGCTGGCAATTGCCGAAAGCGGGCAGGAGCAGCTGCTGGGCTACGTGCCGCTGCGAGCCGGTGTGAAAAGCGACATTTACGACAAAACGATAAAGGCCGATCAGCGCCGTAAGCGCGTGCGCGCTCCAGCGAAAAAGACCTGCGTTGCGGTGGATGGCGATAGCAAAGCGTGCCAGAGCAGCAACAGCGGAACCTGGATCATCGATTAATCGTTAATGGTCGCCCGATTATGAACAGACTGAATATTTGGCGCCTGAGCCTTCAGGTGCTTTGCCTCACCGCGCTGGCACTGCTGGCCGGCTGCGGTTCATCTTCACGAGACACACCCACGCAATACAGCCTGCTGTTCCAGGCGCATCCGCAAATTAACCAGTCGGCACCGCTGAAAGTGCGCGTGCTGTGGCTGAAATCCGATGCGGATTTCATGTCGGCTGATTTTTACTCTCTGCAAAACAACGCGCAGAGCGTGCTGGGTGCCAACCTGCTGGACAGCGAGCAGTTCTTCCTGATGCCGGGCCAAACCAATAAAAAAATCGTCGGGCAGAACAACCCTGGCGCGCGCTACATCGCCATCATGGCGGAATACCAGGCGCTGGATGGCAAGAGATGGCGTCTCTCCCTGCCGTTACCGCAGCCTTCAGACAGCCGTTTTTATGAGGTCTGGAAGGGGTCGGACGATGAGCTGCATGCCGAAGTCATTGCGGATATCAGCGGCATCCGCGTGGTGAAAAACTGACAGCGCCGGAGACAGGAGCCAATATGAGCAAAGCAGAAAAAGTGGTCTGGACCGAAGGCATGTTCCTGCGCCCGCACCATTTCCAGCAGTCTGAAAGCCACCTGCACAGCACCCTGCGTGACTGGGGCCTGGCACAGCGCCCCTATCTGTGGGGGCTGCACGATATCGAATTCGACGAGGCGATGCTGCGCCAGGGCAAAGTGGCGCTGGTCTCCGCCAGCGGGCTGCTGCCGGATGGCACCGCCTTCTCGTTTCGCGATGCGCGCCAGTCGCCACCCCCGCTAAGCATTCCGGACAACCAAACCAACGTGAAAGTGGTGCTGGCACTGCCGGTACGGCGCGGCGGGCGCGAAGAGGTGATTTTCAGCGAAGCGGGGGATTCCCTGGCGCGCTTTATCAGCTTCGAACGCGAAGTCGATGATTACAACGCTATCTCGGTCGGTCAGGCGGCCGTGCAGTTCGGGCGCCTGCGCCTGCGGCTAATGCTGGAGAGCGAACTGACCGCGGAATGGACGGCGATTGGCGTGGCGCGGGTCAGCGAAAAGCGCAGCGACAGCCAGCTGCGCCTCGACAGCAGCTATATCCCGCCGATGCTTAACGCCATCAGCCAGCCGCTGCTGTACGAATATGTCGGCGATATTCACGGCCTGCTGGAGCAGCGCAGCCAGCAGATCGGCCAGCGCCTGCAGCAGTCCGGGCGCTTCAATACCGCTGATATGGTCGACTTTATGCTGCTGGCGCTGATCAACCAGCAGCTGGGCCACATCAGCCATGTTAAAAATCTGCCGCTGCTGCACCCGGAAGCGCTGTTCCAGCACTGGCTGGCCTTTGCCAGCGAGCTCACCAGCTGGACGCCGCAGCGCGGGCCGCACAATACGCTGCCGGTGTATAACCACGACGATCTGGCAGGCTGCTTCGGGCAACTGACGCTGCTGCTGCGCCAGGGGCTGTCGCAGGTGATGGAAGAGAACGCCATCCAGCTGCCGCTGACCGAGCGCTCCCACGGCCTTAACGTGGCGACGGTTACCGAAGCGTCAATGGTGCGCGAGTTTGGCTTTGTGCTGGCGGTGCGCGCTAACGTACCGGCCGACGCGCTGCAAACTCACTTCCCGGCGCAGATGAAAGTCGCCCCGGTGACCAAAATTCGCGATCTGGTGCAGCTGCAGCTGCCGGGCATGGTGCTGCGCGCGATGCCGACCGCACCGCCGCAAATCCCCTGGCACGCCGGTTACAACTACTTCCAGCTGGAGAAGGGCGGGGAGTTATGGAAAGAGATGGAGAAGTCCGGGGCCTTTGCCCTGCATCTCGCCGGGGAGTTCCCGGGGCTGGAGATGGAATTCTGGGCAATCCGCAGTCACGCCGTCTGAGCAGGGAATGAATCACCATGAAACAGGAACGACACGCCGATGCGCAAGCCTGGGTTTCCGGGGCCAACAGCCATAACCCGCTGGTGGCGGCGGCCAATCCGCTGCTGAATGCTATCCCGCAAATCCGCCACTCGGTTTCCCACCCCGATCCCGCCGGCTTACGCCAGCGCCTGATCGATGAGATCCGCCAGTTTGAGATGAGCTGCCAGCGCGCCGGGCTGCCGTATGAAGCGATTATCGGCGCCCGTTACTGCCTGTGCACCGCGCTGGATGAAGCCGCCGCGCTCACTCCGTGGGGCGGGCGCGGCGTCTGGCCGGGCAGCGGCCTGCTGGTGACGTTTCACAATGAAACCTGGGGCGGGGAGAAATTCTTCCAGCTGCTGGCACGCCTGTCGCAGACGCCGCGTGAACAGATTGCGCTGCTGGAGCTGATTAACTTCTGCCTGCAGATGGGCTTCGAAGGACGTTACCGGGTGATGGATAACGGCCGCTCGCAGCTGGAAACCATCAAGCAGCGCCTGCTGCAGATGATCCGCTCAGTGCGCGGCAGCTATGCGCCGCCGCTGTCGGTCCACCCGGAAGATCACCCGGTGACGCGCAAGCTTTGGCGCCCGGTGGTGCCGCTCTGGGCCTGCACCGCCGTGGTGGGTTTCCTCGCCTGCCTGCTCTACATCCTGCTCAACTGGCGTCTTGGGGATTACACCAGCCCGGTGCTGGCCTCGGTTTATCAGACCGCGCTGCCGGAAGTCACTATCCACGATCCGGCGCCAGCACCGCCTGCCGCGCTGGACCTGAAAACCTTCCTGCGCCCGGAGATCGAACAGGGACTGGTGTCGGTGCGTGATGAAGCCGACCGCAGCGTGGTGACGCTAAAAGGTGATGGCCTGTTCAGCTCGGCCGCCACCTCGGTAAGCGACGGCTACGCCAGCGTGCTCAACCGCATCGCGGCGGCGATGAACAACGTCAGCGGGCGCATCCTGGTGGTGGGCTACAGCGACAATGTGCCAATCCGCAGCGCCCGTTTTGCCTCGAACTATGAACTGTCGCTGGCGCGCGCGCAGTCGGTCACCGAACAGCTGCAGCAGCATCTCTCCCAGCCGCAGCGCGTCAAAGCGGAAGGGCGTGGGGAGAGCAACCCCATCGCGCCGAACAACAGCGCCGCTAACCGCGCGCGCAATCGCCGGGTCGAGATCACCCTGCTGGTGGCACCGGGAAATACCCAGGCCCAGCTTAACGGCCAGGTGCAAGGAACTCACTGATGCTGAATATTCTGTTTGCCGTCTTAACCAACCGCCTGCTGTGGGGCTTTGTTGGTATCACCGCGCTGTCGTTTATTATCTGGGTGATTGGCCCGGTGTTTTCGATTGTCGATTCACGCCCGCTGGAGCCGGAAGTCAACCGCCAGATCAGTATTGGGCTGCTCTACCTGGTGTGGGCTCTGGGCAACGTGGTGCCGCGCCTCTATAACAGCTGGCTGAACCGAAAGCTGATGGGCAGCCTGAAAACCACGCCGGGGGAGTCGCCAGATGGGGAGAGCCCGCGTCTGACCAGCGAAGATCGGGTGCTGGCGGAGCGTTTTAACGAAGCCTCCGAGCTGCTGAAAAAAGCGCACTTCTCTCACGCCAGCGGCCGCTCGCCGTTCTGGGCGCAGCGCTTCAGCCGTCAGTATCTTTACCAGCTGCCGTGGTACGTGATTATCGGCGCGCCCGGGGCGGGTAAAACCACCGCGCTGGTTAACTCCGGCCTGCAGTTCCCGCTGGCCGACCGCTTTGGTAAGTCCGCGCTGCGCGGCATTGGCGGCACGCGCAACTGCGACTGGTGGTTCACCAACGAAGCGGTGCTGCTGGATACTGCCGGGCGCTACACCACCCAGGAGAGTCAGCAGCAGCAGGACGCCAGCGAGTGGCAGGGCTTTATCGGCCTGCTGCGCAAATATCGCGGCCGCCAGCCGATCAACGGCGTGATCGTCACCGTCAGCATCTCCGACCTGCTGACCCAGTCGGCGGAGGCGTCGCAGCAGCAGGCGGTGGCGCTGCGCCAGCGCCTGATGGAGCTGCACGAACAGCTTGGCATTCGCTTCCCGGTGTATGTGCTGGTGACCAAAGCGGACCTGCTTAAGGGCTTCCGCGCTTACTTCGCCAAATTCGATAAGGCGCAGCGCGAGCAGATCTGGGGCTTCACCTTCCCGTGGGATAAAGCGCGGCTGGCCGATTTCGATCTGATGGCGGCCTTCACTCAGGAGTTCGCCCTGCTGCAGCAGCGGCTGGACGCCGGGCTGCCGGACACGCTACTGCAGGAGAGCGATGCCAAAGCGCGCGCGGAAAGTTTCCTCTTCCCGCAGGAGTTCGCCGCGCTGCGCCCGCTGCTGGCCGACTACCTCGACACCGTGTTTGCCCGCTCCAACTTTGAAACCCAGTTCTCGCCGCGCGGTATCTATTTCGCCAGCGGCACTCAAGAGGGGCTGCCGTTTGACCGCGTGATGGGCGAACTGAACCGCGCCATGCAGCTGCCGCAGGATGACAGCGGCGTACAGGGCAGCTGGCAGCAGGTCAGTAAAGAGGCGCCGATCCCCGGCAACAAAGGTCAGAGCTTCTTCCTGAAGGATATGCTGCAAAAAGTGGTGTTTGCTGAAGCCGGTCTGGCGGGCAGCAACCGCTGGTGGGAGCTGCGCAACCGCGCGCTGCTGGGGTCCGGCTATCTCGCTCTGGCCGCCGTGCTGGTGGTGGCCTCGCTGCTGTGGTTCACCAGCTACGGCAACAACAAAAGCTACCTGCAGCAAGTCCAGGCGCGGGTGCCGGAAGTGGCGCGCCAGAGCACGGCGCTGCAGGGCAGCGACCCGCGCGATCTCTTTGCGCTGCTGCCGTTCCTTAATAGCGTGCTGCACCTGCCGGAGAGCGACGAGTTTGACCTTAACTCACCGCCGCTGACCCGCCGCATGGGGCTGTATCGCGGCGCGGAAGTCAGCGATGCCACCCAGGCGCTGTACCAGAAAGCGCTGCAGCAGATGCTGATGCCGCAGGTGGCGCAGCTGATTACCACCTGGCTGCGCAACGACAACGGCAGCGATGCCGACTACAGCTATGAAGCGCTGAAAGCCTATCAGATGCTGTATCAGCCGAAACACTACGACGGCAAATTCCTGCACGCCTGGCTGATGCTGAATATCCAGCGCACTCTGCCGCAAAACGTCACTCAGGCGCAGGTGAAGCAGCTGGAGTGGCATCTCAGCCAGCTGCTGGAGAACCAGATTCAGGCCTCGCCGTATGCCCGGGATGATGCGCTGGTAAAGCGCGAGCAGGCGCTGATTAATCAGATGCCGCTGTCGCAGCGCGTCTACGGACGCCTGAAGCGCCTGCTGGAACGTGATGACAGCTTACGGGCGGTGTCGCTGGCTTCGCTCGGCGGGCCGCAGAGCGAACTGGTGTTTTCGCGCAAGAGCGGGCGCTCGATTGCTGACACCATCCCGGGGCTATACACCCCGGACGGTTACTGGAACAGCTTCGACAAAAACATCGCTGCGGTGACCAAAGCGCTGCATGACGATGACCAGTGGGTGCTCGGCGGTCAGGTACAGGGCGAGACGCAGCAGCAGACCGATGCGGCGGTGCGCCAGCTCTATATCAGCGACTATATTCGCCAGTGGGACGGGCTGCTGCAGGATATCCAGCTCAACGGCAGCGCCGACCTGGCGCAGCGCATCAACAGCGCGCGGCTGCTCTCCAGCAGCAGCTCGCCGCTGCGCAAGCTGGTGATTAACCTCAGCCACTATCTGGTGCTGGAAAAAGTGCCGCAGGGCGATGACAAAGCCGCTAAGCCCGCCGACAGCGTCAGCGATAACAGCGCCACGCGGACCCTGCAGGCGCTGTTCCGCTCGCGCCAGAACAGCCCCGGCGCGGCGGTACAGCAGACGCCGGAGCAGGCAGTGGCTAACCACTTCGCGCCGATTATTGAGCTGGCCGATCCGCTGGAAGAGGGGGGTAAAACCATCGCCTTCGACGACTTCCTTAAGCAGATTGACGACCTGTATCGCTACCTGACGGCGGTGCAGGACGCCGCCAACAGCGGCATGCCACCGCCGGCGGGTGAGGCGATCGGCCACCTGCAGGCCAGTGCGGGCAGGCTGCCCGGCTCGCTGCAAAACATGTTTACCAGTATGGCGGTCGGCGCCAGCAGCGACACCCAGCGCCGTGACCTCGACAACGTGCGTAAACGTATCAACGTCGAAGTCGGCGGCTTTTGCCGCCAGGCGATAGCCGGGCGTTATCCGCTGGTGCGTTCCGGGCGCAGTGAAGTCACCCCGGACGATCTGGCGCGCATGTTCGCTCCGGGCAGCGGCCTGATGGACAGTTTCTTCCGCGACAACCTGGCCAACAAGGTGGATACCACCCAGTCGGCGTGGCGCTTTACGCCAGGCATTGATGGCAAAACCCTGCCGGGCGGCGAGAGTATTCTGCGCCCGTTCCAGCAGGCGCAGAGTATTCGCGACGCCTTCTTTGCCAACGGCTCTACCACGCCGTCATTCCGCGTGACGGTGCGCACGGTGCGGATGGATAACGACATCCTCACCCTGACGCTGGACGTTGACGGTCAGCTGCTGCGTTACAGCCACGGCCCGCAGGCGGTACAGCTGATGAGCTGGCCGGGCAGCGGCGGCACCAACCAGGTGCGTATGCAGCTCGGGCTGGCCAACGGCACCACCTCGACGCTGGTGACCAACGGCTCCTGGGCGCTGAACCGCTTCTTTGACCGCGCCCAGCAGAGCGCAGGTAGCAGCAGCCTGAGCCGCCAGGCCACCTTTAACGTCGATGGTCACCGTGTGACGCTGGAGTTCACCCCAAACAGTATCCGCAATCCGTTCCAGCTTCCCGGGTTCTCATGCCCGTAGCCGTGAGGAGAAGAGAATGAGCCAGACGCCCGCGATTAGCTGGTACGGCAAATTGCCCAGCGCCGGAGATTTTCTCAAGCGCCGCTTTCCCGATGTGCTGTTTAACCAGTGGAGCCACTGGTTCCAGGTTGGCCTGCTTAACTGGCAGAACGGTGAAGAGCAGCCCTCAGAGAGCCGCCGTCAGTTTGCCAATGCCCCGGTATGGAACTTCGTGGTGCCGCCGATGCTGGGCAGCCAGCAGGTGCAGATGGGCTGCCTGCTGCCGGGTAAAGACAGCGTGGGGCGCCGCTACCCGCTGTGCGCGCTACTGAGCTTCAATCCGGCGCAGTGGTCGGCGCAGCAGCTGGCGCTGGCGGGGGAGTGGTATCAGCAGCTCGGGCGCACGCTGCTGCACGCGGTGCGCAACGGCTACTCCGCCGAACAGCTTGACCAGGTATTGCTGACCATTCCGGCACCGCCGCAGCCCGAACACTTAGACACCTCCGGCATTCTGGCGGTGATTGGTCAGCCGGCGGAAGAGAACACCCTCGGCTGGTCACAGGTGGCGGACTGCTTCAGCCCGCAGCAGTACACCAGCTTCTGGTGGACCAACCGCACCGACGGTTACCCGCTCTACACCCATCTGCACAGCGGCAACTTCACCAGCCAGCTGTTTTCGATGCTGTTCGACCCGGCGGCGGGTGCCAAACCCGGTCGGAACGGCCTTTATCCGCCGATGTTTGAATAGGAAATCCGATGAATATCGATGCGCTTCTTACCCCTGTCAGCAGCGAGCAGCCCTGCGGCGAAAACCTCGAATATGACGCCGACTATATGGCGATGGAGCAGGCCTGCGCCGGTAAAGCCGAGCAGCAGTTTGGCGACACCATCATCCCGGCGGAACCCGCCGACTGGAACAAAGTCGAGCAGCTGGCCCTCAGCCTGCTGGAGCGCAGTAAAGATCTGCGCGTGATGCTGGCGCTGACCCGCGCCTGGACCCAGCTGAAAGGGCTGCGCGGCTATGCCAACGGCCTGCTGCTGGTGCAGCAGGCGCTGCTGCTCTACTGGGAGCCGCTCTGGCCGCTGCTGGAAGAGGACGGGCAGCACGACCCGTTCTACCGCGTTAACGCGCTGGCGGCGCTAAGTGATAAATCGGCGCTCAGCACCGCCCTGCGCCAGGCCGCGCTGATACGCCATGCGTCCGACGAGATCAGCCTGCGCGATGCCTGTTCGCTGCTCGACGGCAGCAAGACCGACTGCCCCGGCTATCCCGGCGGTTTGACCCGCCTGCAGGATGAGCTGGCGCGCGGCGGTCCCGGCCCTGAAGCGGTGGTGCTGATAGCCGAACGCCTGCTGACCATTCGTGAAACCGTCACCGAGCAGCTGGGCAACGGCGGCCTGCCGGAGATGGAGCAGCTGCTAAAAACCGTCAACACGGTGGCCGCCGCCTGTCAGAGCACCGATCTCAGCAGCCTGATCCCACCGCCTGCCAGCAGCAGCGCCGCTGAGCCAACGCCTCAGAGCGCGCCGCAGTCCGCCGACTGGCGCACGGTGCAGCTCAGCTCACGCGCCGATGCGCAGCTGATGCTGGAGAAGGTGAAACACTATTTTGTCCGGCACGAACCCAGCCACCCGGCGCCGCTGATGATCGAGCGGGTGCAGCGTATGGTCGAGCTGGACTTTATGGAGATCATCCGCGACCTCGCGCCGGACGGCGTGCATCAGCTGGAAACTCTTTTCGGGCGTCGCGATAGCTAACGCTTGCGGCGCAATATTTTTGTACGCGCACATCCAATGGAGAACACCATGCCAGTCAGTAAATCCAGTGGGCAGAAATTCATTGCCCGTAATCGCGCGCCCCGCGTACAGATCGAGTACGACGTGGAGATCTACGGCGCAGAACGCAAAATCGAACTGCCTTTTATCATGGGCGTGATGGCCGACCTGGTCGGTAAACCCGTCGACGCTCAGCCGGGCGTGGACGAGCGCAAGTTCCTTGAGATCGATATCGATAACTTCGACGAGCGCATGAAGTCGCTGAAACCGCGCGTGGCGTTCCAGGCTGATAACACCCTGACCGGGGAAGGGCGTCTGAACATCGACCTGACCTTCAACAGCATGGAAGACTTCTCGCCGGACGCGGTGGCGCGCAAGGTCGAGCCGCTCAACCAGATGCTGGAAGCGCGCACCCAGCTCTCTAACCTGCTGACCTATATGGACGGCAAAAACGGTGCGGAAGAGCTGATCGCCAAAATCCTGCAGGATCCCACGCTGCTGCAATCCCTCAGCCACCTGCCGAAATCAGACGATGCCGCAGCGGACAGCAGCGCTAAAGAGGAGTAACTGATGAGCAACCCATCCCAGCAGTCGCTGGCGCAGGAGCAGCAGGCCTGGAGCCAGGACGAGTTCAGCGCGCTGCTGAACAAAGAGTTCCGCCCGAAAAGCGATCAGGCGCGTAATGCCGTCGAGAGCGCGGTCAAAACTCTGGCGCAGCAGGCGCTGGAGAACACCGTTACCGTCTCCAACGATGCTTATCGCACCATTCAGGCACTGATCGCCGAGATCGACGAGAAGCTGTCAAAGCAGGTGAACCAGATTATCCACCACGACGATTTCCAGAAGCTGGAAGGGGCGTGGCGCGGTCTGAGCTACCTGGTGAACAACACCGAAACCGACGAGATGCTGAAAATCCGCTTTATGAGCATCTCCAAGCAGGAGCTGGGCCGCACCCTCAAGCGCTATAAAGGCGTGGGCTGGGACCAGAGCCCGATCTTCAAGAAAGTCTACGAAGAAGAGTATGGCCAGTTCGGCGGCGAGCCGTTTGGCTGCCTGGTCGGCGACTACTACTTCGACCACGGCCCGCAGGATGTTGAGCTGCTGAGCGAGATGGCCCGCATTGGCGCGGCCGCCCACTGCCCGTTTATCACCGGTACCGCGCCGGGGGTGATGCAGATGGAGTCCTGGCAGGAGCTGGCAAACCCGCGCGACCTGACCAAGATCTTCCAGAACACCGAGTACGCCGCGTGGCGCAGCCTGCGCGAGTCGGAAGATGCGCGCTACCTCGGCCTGGTGATGCCGCGCTTCCTGTCGCGCCTGCCTTACGGCATCCGTACCAACCCGGTGGACAGCTTCGACTTTGAGGAAGAGACCGACGGCGCGAATCACGGCAACTACACCTGGACCAACGCCGCTTACGCGATGGCGGCCAACATCAACCGTTCGTTCAAGGACTTCGGCTGGTGTACGTCGATTCGCGGCGTGGAGTCCGGCGGCGCAGTGGAAAACCTGCCGTGCCACACTTTCCCGAGCGACGACGGCGGCGTGGACATGAAGTGCCCGACCGAGATCGCCATCAGCGACCGTCGCGAAGCCGAGCTGGCGAAGAACGGCTTTATGCCACTGGTGCACCGCAAGAACTCCGACTTTGCTGCCTTTATTGGCGCACAGTCCCTGCAGAAACCGGCGGAGTACCACGATCCCGATGCCACAGCCAATGCCCGTCTGGCCGCGCGCCTGCCGTACCTGTTCGCCTGCTGCCGCTTTGCGCACTACCTGAAGTGCATCGTGCGCGACAAGATCGGCTCCTTCCGCGAGCGTGACGAGATGGAGCGCTGGCTGAACGACTGGGTGATGAACTACGTCGACGGCGACCCGGCTAACTCCTCGCAGGAGACCAAATCGCGTAAGCCGCTGGCCTCCGCCGAAGTGCAGGTGGAAGAGATTGAAGACAACCCGGGCTACTACGCCGCGAAGTTCTTCCTGCGCCCGCACTACCAGCTGGAAGGCCTGACCGTGTCGCTGCGCCTGGTATCCAAACTGCCATCGCTGAAGTCGAACGACGCGTAATTAATCCCCGCAAGTATTTAGCCATTAATCACTTCGTTGTCATTAATGGCTAACTCTCTGAAATATCCCTGTAGCGATATTCAGAAATAAGGCAGAGGTAAAATATGGACTGTTTTATTCAGCTTCATTGCTTTCCTGTTTGCCATATCAGTGCTTTATCTAGACCCAAAGGTTTCCTGAAGGAAGCAGGGTAAAAGCAAAAACTTTAACTAATGAGAGTAGATAACTATGGCTATTGATATGTATATGAAGGTTGACGGTGTGACTGGCGAATCAAAAGATTCTAACCACACTGGCTGGATCGATATTGATTCATTCTCCTGGGGTGCTTCTCAGCCGGGCAACATGTCTGTGGGTGGCGGTGGCGGTGCCGGTAAAGTGAACTTTAATGACCTGCACATCAATGCAAAAATTGATAAAGCCGTTACAGCACTGCTGAAGAACTGCGCCAGCGGTAAGCACGTAGCAAAAGTAGAAGTGTCTGTCTGCAAAGCTGGTGGTACTCAGGTTGAATATACCCGCATTACGCTGGAAGACGTGTTGGTGACCAGCGTTCAGTTTGTTGGTTCAGAGCATGATGACACGCTGGGTGTGACCTATGCCTTCCAGGCGGCGAAAGTGAAACAGCAGTACTGGGAGCAGAGCACTTCCGGTGGTAAAGGCGCTGAGAGCAGCGCTGGCTGGAATATCAAAGAAAACAAAGAAGCGTAATGCTACTGCCCACTCGCTATGGGTGGGCATCTCCGAAAAGTTTCACGGAAACGCATCGAGTATTTAATCGGGTAGAGTGAACAACCGGGGCAGGATCGGGTCGACGTTTTGGAAAAACATGGCGGCCACCAGGTCCAGCGCCGGCTGTTTAGTATTTCAGTTGACCATAAATCAGACAAATGCTCAGTGACTAAGATGATTTAGAAGACGGCTCGTTATTGTGACTTAACCTCTGTATGCCGTGATAACAGGTAAAGACTAAGAATAATCAGAGAGATGAAAGGCATCTAGTCGGTGAGCCATGTGTTTGATACGTGCTGGATAATCCATGATGCCTCAGGCTGCCAGGATACCAGCCGATTTACAGGGATTCCCCCCGCAATTGAAACAGTAACGTGAGGAGAGTAAATGGCTATTATGGCTTCAGTCGGCCAGGGTGGTAAAAACCATTTCGGCGACGTTAAACAAGTTCAGCAGCTGCTTCAGCGCAATGGCTTCCCGCAGATCCGAGATGATGGCCGCATTGGCCCGAAAACCATTCAAGCGATTAAAGACTTTCAGTCGCGTTTTATGGCCCGGCCGGATGGGGTGATTGATGCAAATGGTAAAAGTTACAGTTATCTGATTCGGGGTAACGCACCGGGGCGTGTCGCACCGCCTGCGCGCTCAACGCCACCGGCTAACACGCCCGCCACCTCAGGGACGCTGACCGTCAGTGCCGGGCAGGTGACATTCGATGCGGAGGGGGGCGATAACCCCAGCCGAAACAACTTCAGCCGCCATATTCACTGTCCAAGCGATGATTCCGGAGTCACTATTGGGCGAGGCTATGACATGAAGATGCGTTCAGAGTCGAGCATTATCAGCGACCTGACGCAGGCGGGCGTGCCACTGGCTCAGGCTCAGCAGATAGCGAAGTCGCATGGCAAGAGCGGGGCCGCTGCTAAAGCATTTGTCAGGGACAATCGTGCCGCAATTGGAACTATCACTCATCAAATGCAAGTCCGCCTTTTCGAACTGATCTATCCACGTTATGTTGAGACGGCCCACCATTTTTATGATTTACGTACGGCGAATATCCCGCAAAGACCGACTTGGGAAAACCTCAAGCCCGCCGTGCGAGCCCTGACCGTGGATTTCGTTTATCAGGGCTTCAAAAGTGAAAATACCATGAAGAAATGTATGTCTAATGATATCGATACACTCATTAACTACATTGAAACCACACCTGAATTATCGCAGTATGAGGGTGGACGAAATCGCGTAGGTTTTTTGAAAAGAAATCGCTGAAAGGATTGTTTATGAATAAGAAGTTATTATCTGTCGCCCTGTTGTCATTATCATTTTCCAGCTTTGCGGCGCTAGCGGAGCAGGATTGTTCTAAGATGGATTCAACGGGTGGTGTTTATGATTGTGTCCAGAAGAATAAAGACGAGTCAGAGGCAGCGCTTAATAAAGCGTATGGCGAAGCAAAGAAAAAAATCACCGCTGCATACAGTAATGACGCAAGCTATGAAAAGCCCCTGCAGCTGGCTTTACTGGATGGACAGCGCGCATGGGTAAAATTTAGAGAGAATCAATGCAAAATGGAGTCCTTGGTCGCCGAAGAGGGCAGCTCTGCAAACAAAACCGCAGCTAACAACTGTATCATCAGAATGAATAAACAGCGCATCGCCCAGTTTGGTGAGATGCCTTACTAATCAATCCAATCCGGGCAGCCATAATGCGATTTATGGCTGCCCGGCAATAAAAAAACTTCTGAAAGACACTCTCACGATTATCGTTCCTGCGTTATTCATAGCGGCAAAGCCTGCTGGTTATTAAACCTTATAGGAAAAGCCTGATCGTTCGCTTCAGCGGCGATAACAGGTAATTAAGCTGTCAGACAGGAAAGAAAATTTTTTTTATTATTGATTAAGTACGGCGTTATTAATGCCGCTACTTCCGCTGAAAAATGTTCGTCAGCTAACTACAGCCGAATGTAACCCGCATGAAAAGCATTAAGCAGCTAGATAACATTCTCAAAAACTGATTTCCCCGCGCCCACCGCTACCTGAATTTCGCCCGTTTTAGTTTCCCTGCCGAGACGGGCGCAGTGCAGATGCCGAATACACCTGAGCAGGAACATCTTATGCGATTTACGATTATAACCACCAAACAGGGTCATCAGCCGCCGCAGAGCAGCTGCGATTTCTTGCCACCCGGCGGCACGATTGGCCGTGGCGTTGACAATAACCTGGTGCTGCCGGACGACGATCGCACCATCTCGCGGCTGCAGGCGATTGTGCACATCAGCGCCGACGGTGAGTGCCGTATCACCAACCGTGGCAACGTGACGCGCGTGCTGCTCAACGATATCCCGCTGGAGCGCGGCCGTCAGGTGGAGCTGCAGGATGGCGATGTGCTGGGCATTGATGACTATCGCCTGCAGGTCAGCGAGCTGGGCGAGGTAGCACGCCCGCTGGTGCAGCCGACGGTGGCCCCGACGGCTGCGCGCCCGCAAAGTGCAGCTGCCGCTGCCCCGCTGGCAAAACAGGCCGCGCAGACTGCCGCCATTCCCAGCGAGATCTGGGACAGCCTGGCGCAGGAGTTCTCCATCTCTGACAACCTCTCCAGCCGCCGGCAGAATAAAAGTGCAGAGAGCTATGCCAACCCGCTCACCGCGCCCGCTGCCGCAGAGCGTAACCCGGCCGACCCGCTGGCGCAGCTGGGGCAGGGCAGCGAGCCGCTCAACTTCGATCGCCGCCAGCAGACGCCGGAGAGCCTGTTCGAGCCTGACCCGCTGTTCAAGCAGGAAAGCATCTTCGATGACAGCACCCCGAGCACGCTGTTCCAGCAGCCCGGTGCTAAAAGCCCGCTGCCGGACAGCAAGCCGCAGGATGAGCAGGACCCGCTGGCACTGTTTGGCGCCGGCAGCAGCCCGGCGCAGGTTAACAGCGACGACCCGCTGGGCCTGATGATAGGTAGCGCCGTGCCGCTGGCGCCGCTGGATGAGGAGCCTGGCCAGCAGAGCGCGCCGATAATTACGCCGCCGCCGCCGCCGCACGTGCAGCCTGAAGCCGCCGCCCAGCCCGAAGCGCACGACGCGCAAAGCGCGCCAGCCGACGACCCGCTGCCGCCGCTCGACAGCGACTTCTCGCTGTTTGGCGCTGACGCCAGCCAGCAGCCTGACAACGCCGGGTTTGCCAGCTCGCCGCTGTTTGATGAGCCTGTCGATGCCGCACCCGCACCGCCGCCGCCGGACTACAGCGGCATTACGCTGCCGACCCCGCAGGCGATGGTGCGCCAGAACGCCCCGGTGCCAAAAGGCCGCCTGCGCATTGACCCGGTCGCCAACAGCAGCCAGCAGAGCAGCGCCGCAGCGGGCGGTGAAACGCTGGATGGCGAGCTGCTCAACGCGCTGATCGGCGGCATGGGTTTGCAGGACCTGCAGCCGACGCCGCGTTTTGACCACGACTCCATCCAGGAGCTGGGGCAGATGCTGAGCATGTTTTCGCAGGGCACCGTGGCGCTGCTGTCGTCGCGTTCGATCCTTAAGCGCGGGGTGAAAGCGGAGATGACGGTGATCCTCGACGAGGCCAACAACCCGTTCAAGCTGCTGCCTTCCGGTAAGTCGGTGCTGATGCAGATGTTTGGCAGCCGCATGCCCGGTTTTATGCCGCCGAAGCAGTCGGTGCGCGATGCGCTGGTGGATCTGCAGGCGCACCAGCTGGGAATGATCGCCGGGATCCGCGCGCTGATCGCCTCCATGCTGCAGTCGTTCAACCCGCAGCAGCTGGAAGAAGAAGCGCGGGCAGAGGGAGCCACCTCGCGCCTGTCACTGCCCAGCAGCCGTAAGGCCGCGCTGTGGGATCACTTCACCAAACGCTATGGCGAAACCGCCGGTGAGATAGAAGACGACTTCCACACGCTGTTTGGCGAAGCCTTCCTCCACGCCTACGACATGGAAGTGAACCAGTACAAAGACTCTCAGATCAGATCGGAAGAATGATGAATATCACCATTGCCTCAATGTCGAACCAGGGTGAACGCGCCAGCAATCAGGATCAGATCGGCGAGATCGTCGGTGAGCGCTCGGCCTGCTTTGTGGTGTGCGATGGCGTTGCGGGCCTGCCGGGGGGCGATATCGCCGCCAGCGTGGCGCGTAACACCATTATGCAGCGCTTTGACGGGCAGCAGCATCTGAATGCCCAGCTGATCCGCGAGTACGTCAACGGTGCCAACGGCGCTATCCGCCAGCAGCAGAAAAGCGAACCGGACTATCACCGCATGGGCACCACGCTGGTCAGCCTGTTTATCGACCGCGACTACGAGCTGGCTTACTGGGCGCACGCCGGGGACAGCCGCCTGTATCTGTTCCGCCGCGGTTATCTCTACCACGTCACCACCGATCACAGCCTGGTGCAGCAGATGAAGGATGCCGGGCATCAGACCGAAGGGATCAACGGCAACCTGCTCTATTTTGCCCTCGGCATGGGCGATGAAGATCGCGATGCCAGCTACAGCGACGTGGTGCCGATTGAAGATGGCGACGCGTTTCTGCTGTGTACTGACGGCTTCTGGCACGGCGTTTCCCAGCACCATATGCAGCAGTCACTGCATATGGTCAACACGCCGGACGAGTGGCTGACGCTGATGCAGCAGATGATTAAGAAAAACGAACAACAGTCGGAGGGCAGCCAGGATAACTACAGCGCCGTGGCCGTCTGGGTCGGGGAGCCGCAGGACACAACGCTGCTGCACTCGCTGTCGGAAGCGGCGCAGTTTATTCCGCTGCGTGATTGAAACAGGAAATGGATGTTATGAAATATTGGCTGTCAGGTGCTCTCTCACTCCTGCTCGCGTCCAGCGCCTGGGCGCAGGACTATCAGATTGTGCAGTCCCGCTCGCTCAAGCTGGATATCTGGATCGACAACGTTAAAAGCAACAGTCCGCAAAGCTGGTGCGCGCGCGAACTGCCGCTGCGCATCGTCGCCAACGGCAAGAAAGATCCGGCGCTGCTGGATGATTTCCTGCCGCGCGTCGCCAGCCTGTTACAGAGCCAGTGCGCTTCGCTCAGCCAGATCCACTGGCAGATGAACGATAGCGCCGGAGCCAAACTGGCGCAGGGCAGCGCCAGCAAAGCGCAGGAGTGGGTTCCCGTGGTGACGCCGGAGGCGCCCGCAGCAGCTGCCGTGGCTGCGGCGACACCGCCGGCCGAAGTGGCGCGCACGGCCCCAGCGGCAGAAGATCTCTCCCCACCCGCCGATACCACGCCGTGGATGCAGTTCAGCCTGATGGACGGCTGCCACTTCCGCACCTGGTGGCGCGGCAGCAGCCAGACCAGCGCACTGTTCGTTCCGGCCAAAGGCGGCGTCAGCTGCGGTGCTGATGGCTGGCTGAGCGGATCGGGGCAGATCACCCTCGTCGGGCACGGCGCCAGCAAAAGCCAGCGCATGAGCTTCCTGCAGGGCTTCCCGGTGGCTGGCCTGAATAACAGAGCGCCAGCCCACGCGCTGCAGATACTGACGGTCAACAACCAGCGCATGGTGCTGAGCGATGAGAAACAGCCCGGCAGCTGGATGGTCCTGCCTTACGCGCCGGAGCTGAACGGTTTCCAGGCCAGCGGCGAGCTGGTGGTACAGATCAGCGCGCAGGACGCGGCGGATAAAACCCTGCTGCAAAAGCGCCTGAATGAGATACGTAACCTGTGGTCACCGTACCTGAGTAACAGCACCGACCTGACCATCAAACTGGTGGATGCGCTGCACCCGCAGCTGCAGGACCCGGCCGCCGGGGCATTCAGCACGCTTCATTAAGGAAAGACCATGCACTCATTACAACAGCTCGTGGCCGGACAGTCGCTGAATGAAGCGCTGGCCCAGGTGGAAGGCCAGATCAAACAGAAGCCCGCCGATGCCGACCTGCGCGCCAGCTTCGTCCAGCTGCTGTGCCTGGTGGGGAACTGGAGCCGGGCGCTGACCCAGCTGAAAAGCTGGCGGGCGCTGAAGCCGCAGGCGCAGCCGACGGTCAACCTGCTGGAGCAGGCGATCGGCGGTGAGTTAAAGCGTGCCCTGGTGTTTAGCGGCAAGGCCACACCGCGTATGCCGGGCGACGGCTGGAGCTGGGCAGAGCAGCTGTTACAGGCGCTGACGGCCGATCGTTGTGGCGACCATGCGCAGGCCCAGGCGCTACGTGCCGCCGCCTTTGACGCCGCCGCGCTGAATCCCGGCCAGCTGATGCGCCAGGGGGAAGCGCAGCCGCACGCTTTTGACTGGCTGATGGATGGCGACAGCCGCTTAGGGCCGCTGTGCGAGCTGATGGTTAACGGTGAGTACAGCTGGCTGCCGTTCGGCGCCATCAGCGAGCTGCGTTTTCAGCCCCCGGCCAGCGTCACCGACCTGGTGTGGCGCCATACGCTGGTGCGGCTGATCGACGGCAGCGAACAGGTGTGCCAGATCCCGGCGCGCTACCCGCTGGCGCAGGACGCCGACGACCGTTACCGGCTGGGATCGCTGACCGAATGGCAGCCTTTACCTGCTGATGAGCAGCAATTCAGCGGCCACGGCCAAAAAAGCTGGCTCAGCGCGCAGGATGACTTTCCGCTGCTGAACCTGGAGACGCTGACCTTCGCCGCAGCGGAGCCTGCACCATGAGCCAGCAAAGCGGAGACGGGCACGACCTGCTGCACGGCGGCTACCGCCAGCGCCGCCAGCAGGAGAGCTTAAGCGCGCGCGACAAAATGCAGGCCTCGCTGCTCGACCGCCTGACCGATAACGCGCCCGATAAGCAGCAGGAGGCGGCTTACCACACGTTGATCTCGCACAGCTCGCTGCGCCGTAACGTACTGCGCGACCTGCAGTGGCTGTTTAACACCATCAACAACGAAGCCCAGCAGGACCTGCAACCCTTTCCGCAGGTTAAACGCTCCACGCTCAACTTCGGTATCGCGCCGCTGGCCGGGCAGCGCATGTCGGACATTGAGTGGCTGGATATTCAGCGCAAGCTGACGGCGGCGATCCTCAACTTCGAGCCGCGCATCCTGCCGGGCGGCCTGCAGGTGCGCTGCGTCTCCGACACCGGATCGCTCGACCTGCACAACGTGCTGTCGATAGAGATTAAGGGCCGCCTGTGGTGCGTGCCGTACCCGCTTGAATTCCTGTTTCGTACCGATGTGGATCTGGAAAACGGTCACTTTGAGCTGAAAGATATCGGTTAATAAAGAAGGTCATTGTCATGGACAGCAAGCTGCTTGATTACTACAACCGCGAACTGGCCTACCTGCGTGAGATGGGGGCCGAGTTTGCCGGGCGCTATCCCAAGGTTGCCGGGCGTCTGGGGATGCGCGGCGATGAAGTGGCGGACCCTTACGTTGAGCGGCTGATGGAGGGTTTCGCCTTTCTCACCTCGCGCGTACAGCTGAAGATGGATGCCGAGTTCCCGCGTTTTTCCCAGCGCATGCTGGAGATGATCGCGCCGAACTATCTCGCGCCGACGCCGTCGATGGCCATCGCCGAGCTGCACCCGGACAGCCGCAAGGGCGATATCAGCGGCGGATTCTGCGTGCCGCGCGGCACCATGATGGACAGCCAGATCCTCAAGCAGAGCGGCGTGACCTGCAGCTACACCACTGCCCACGACGTGATGCTGCAACCGCTGGAAATAAAGCAGGTCGAGCTGGGCGGCATCCCGGCCAATATCCCGCTCGGCCAGCTTGGGCTGAGCCAGCTGGGGGCGGTGAGCGCGCTGCGCATCCGCCTGAAGTGCGATGAAGCGGTAACGCTGGCGCACCTTAACTTCGACAGCCTGATGTTTTTCCTCAGCGGCCCGGATATGCAGGCGCAGCAGCTGCTAGAGCTGGTGATGCAGCACTACGTGGGCGGCTTCTGCCAGAGCGTGACGGCCAGCCCGCGCCGCACGCTGCTGGATGATGGCGCGGTGCAGCAGGAGGGCTTCGCGCCGGAACAGGCGCTGCTGCCGGATGACCTGCGTAACTTTGATGGCTACCGCCTGCTGCAGGAGTATTTTGCCTTCCCGGCGCGCTTCCAGTTTATCAGCATCAGCCAGCTGCGCCCGCTGTTGCAGGGCGCAGGGGAAGGGGAGCGTGAGTTTGACATCGTGCTGCTGCTGGATAAAAGCAGCGAGGCGCTGGAACGGGTGATTGATCGCAGCCACCTGGCGCTGCACTGCACCCCGGTGATCAACCTGTTCCCGAAGGTGGCAGAGCGCCAGAAGCTGAATGACAGCGTGCATGAGTATCACCTGGTGGTGGATAACATCCGCCCGCTCGATTACGAGATCTTCTCGGTGCAGAAGCTGTATGCCAGCGGTGATAACCAGCGCGAGGAGCAGCTGTTCCGCCCGTTCTGGAGCACCTTCAGCGACGACGGCGGTAACTACGGCGCCTATTTTTCGCTGCGCCGCGAGCAGCGCACGCTGTCGGAACACGCGCAGCGCTACGGCACGCGCACCGGCTATGTCGGCTCGGAAGTGTTTCTCTCGCTGGTGGATGAACAGCACGCGCCGTGGCATGAAGATCTGCGCCACCTCAGCGCGGAAGTGCTCTGCACCAGCCGCGACCTGCCGCTGCTGCTGCAGCAGCAGCAGGGCAACTTTGTGATGCCGGACTCGGTGCCGATCCGCCAGCTGACGCTGCGCAAAGGGCCAACGCCGCCGCGTGCTGCGCTGGCCGAGGGCAAAATCGCCTGGCGGCTGATCAGCCATTTGCAGATGAACTACCTCAGCCTGATGGACGGCGATGACGGCCAGGGAGCCGCCGCGCTGCGCCAGATGCTTGGGCTGTATGCCAATCTGGCCGATGCCCCGGTGGCGCGCCAGATTGAGGGCATTCGCCACTGCCAGCTTAAGCCGGTGTTCCGCCGGGTGCCGGAGCCGGGACCGATTGTGTTCGCCCGCGGCATCAGCGTTGAGCTGGAGGTGGATGAACAGGCGTTTTCCGGCGCCAGCCCGTGGCTGCTCGGCAGCGTGCTGGAGCGGGTTTTCTCACGGCTGGTAGCGATTAACACCTTCACCGAAGTGACGCTCAACAGCCAGCAGCGTGGGGAGGTCGGCTACTGGGCGCCGCGCATGGGTAAAAGGACGCTGATATGACCGCGCAGGCTGCAAAAATTCATCGCCTGAAGCGCCTGCCCGCCGACTTCTGGCCCGCGCTGCAGGCCGCGCCCTGGCGTTACGATCTGTTCCAGCTGCTGCGGCGCATCGATGCACAGGGCGGGGAGCGTTATCCGCTGGGGCGTGCGCCGCTGCCGCGCCATGAACCGCTGCGCATCGGCCAGCTGCCCTCGCTGGCGTTTGCTCCCTCGACCATTGCCAGCGTTACGCCGCGCGACGGCAGTCCGCTGCATGAGGTGTCGATCTACAGCTTCGGGCTGTTTGGCCCTAACGGACCGCTGCCGGTTCACCTGACCGAGTACGCGCGTGAGCGCATCTATCACCAGCAGGACCACAGCTTCACTGCCTTTGCCGACCTGTTTCACCACCGGCTGACGCTGCTGTTCTACCGCGCCTGGGCCGATGCGCAGCCGACCGTGGCGCTGGATCGCGCCGGGCAGCGCCATTTTGAGCAGTACATCGCCAGCCTGATCGGCATGGGCCAGCCGGGCCAGCTGCAAAAAGGCAGCCTGAGCGACCACGCCCGCTTCGCCGTTGCCGGGCACCTGGCGCGCCAGGGGCGCGACGGCGAAGGGCTGGAGAAGGTCCTGCGCCACTATTTTCGCGTGCCGGTAAAGCTGGTGGAGAACGTGCCGCACTGGCAGCCGATTGACCCGCGGGAGCGCGCCAGCCTCGGGGCCGGACGGCGTAAACCGCGCCTCGGCGAGTCGGCATTCCTCGGCGTGGCGGTGCGCGATGTGCAGCATAAGTTTCGTATCGAGCTGGGGCCGCTGCCGCTGGAGAAGTACAACCGCCTGCTGCCCGGCGAACCCTGGGCCGTGCAGCTGCGCGACTGGGTGCGCCAGTATCTCGGCATCGAATACGTCTGGGACGTGCGCCTGACGCTGGCGGCGCCGGACGTGCAGGGCATCACCCTCGGCGGCAGCGGGCGGCTGGGCTACAGCAGCTGGCTCGGCCAGCCCGCAACGCCGCAGCCGCGCAGTGACTTAACCTATAGCCCGGAAGTGCAGGAAGAGATCGTCAGCTGACCCCTTGCCTGAGGGCAGGATCCTATCCCATCAGATCTATAACCACTGAGAATAATCATGTCAGAGATAAGCCGCGCCGTACTGTTCGGCAAACTGGATACGCTGTTATTTACCTCTCTGGAAAGCGCCACCGCCTTTTGTAAACTGCGCGGCAATCCCTATGTGGAGCTGGTTCACTGGCTGCATCAGCTGATGCAGCACCAGGACGGCGATTTACAGCAGCTGATCCGCTATTTTTCACTGGATGAAGAGGCGCTGACGCGCGATATCGTGGCGGCGCTCGATCGGCTGCCGCGCGGGGCCAGCGCGGTTTCTGACCTCTCTGAACATATCGACAGCGCGGTGGAGCGCGCCTGGGTTTACGGCTCGCTGAAGTTTGGCGTGCAGCAGATCCGCGGCGGCCATCTGCTGATCGGCATGCTGAAAACCTTCAACCTCGCCAATCTGCTGAAAGGCATCTCGCCTCAGTTCAGCCGCATCAGCATGGACGTGCTGCTGGAGCAGTTCGACGCGGTATTCGACGGCAGCAAAGAGGCGGCGCAGGTTGCCGCCGCACCGCAGGGTAACGCGGGTAGCGTTCCGCAGCAGCAGGGCACGCTGGCGCAGTATGCGCAGGACCTGACGGCGCGCGCGCGCGACGGCAAGATTGACCCGGTGGCCGGGCGTGACGAGGAGATCCGCCAGATGGTCGATATCCTGATGCGCCGCCGCCAGAACAACCCGCTGCTGACCGGCGAGGCGGGCGTCGGCAAAACCGCCGTGGTCGAAGGGCTGGCGCTGCGCATCGCCGCCGGCGACGTTCCGGCCCCGCTGCAGGAGGTGCAGCTGTGGCTGCTGGATATCGGCATGCTGCAGGCGGGTGCAGGGATGAAAGGCGAGTTTGAGGCGCGCCTGCAGGCGCTGATTAACGAAGTGCAGTCGAGCCCGACGCCGATCGTGCTGTTTATCGACGAGATCCACACCCTGATCGGTGCGGGCGGGCAGCAGGGCACCGGTGATGCCGCCAACCTGCTGAAGCCGGCGCTGGCACGCGGCCAGCTGCGCACCATCGGCGCCACCACCTGGGCGGAGTACAAAAAGTATATTGAGAAAGACCCGGCGCTGACCCGCCGCTTTCAGACCGTACAGGTCCACGAGCCGGACGAAGAGAAAGCGCTGCTGATGCTGCGCAGCACCGTCAGCCCGCTGGAGAAGCATCACCGCGTGCTGCTGCTCGATGAAGCGGTGGCGGCGGCGGTGAAGCTGTCGCACCGCTACATCCCTGCGCGCCAGCTGCCGGATAAAGCCGTGGCGCTTTTAGATACCGCCTGCGCGCGCGTGGCCGTCAGCCAGAGCGCGCAGCCGCCGCAGCTGGAAGACTGCCTGCACCGCATTCACGCGCTGGAGATCGAGCGCGATATCGCCGGGCGCGAAGCGCGTCTCGGCATCGGTGAAGGCGGGCGCGTGGCGGCACTGGAGCAGCAGCTGAGCGAGCTGGCCGCCCAGCGCGACCAGCTGAGCGCGCGCTGGCAGCAGGAGCAGGCGCTGGTCGATGCGATTATCGCCCTGCGGGCGCAGCTTCATGATGAAAGCGTGGAAGAGCCTGAAGCGCTGCACCAGCAGCTCAGCGCCCGGCAGCAGGCGCTGCGCGAGCTGCAGGGGGAAACGCCGCTGCTGTTTGCCGCAGTGGATGCCAACGTGGTGGCGGCGGTGGTTTCCGACTGGACCGGCATCCCGCTGGGACGCATGGTGAAAAACGAGATCGACGCGGTGCTGAAGCTGGCCGATACCCTCAACCAGCGGGTGATTGGTCAGCGCCACGGGCTGGAGCTGATCGCCCGCCGCGTGCGTACCTCGCGCGCGCGGCTTGATGACCCGAACAAGCCGGTCGGCGTGTTTATGCTGTGCGGCCCGTCCGGCGTTGGTAAAACCGAGACCGCGCTGGCGCTGGCAGAGACGCTGTACGGCGGCGAGCAGAACATCATCACCATCAATATGAGCGAATTCCAGGAAGCGCACACCGTCTCCACCCTTAAGGGCGCGCCTCCCGGCTATGTCGGCTACGGCGAAGGCGGTGTGCTGACCGAGGCGGTGCGCCGCCGTCCTTACAGCGTGGTGCTGCTCGACGAGATCGAAAAAGCGCACCCGGACGTGCACGAGATCTTCTTCCAGGTGTTTGATAAAGGCTGGATGGAGGATGGCGAAGGACGGCATATCGACTTCCGCAACACCATTATCATCCTCACTTCCAACGTCGGCACCCAGCTGATTGACGCAATGTGTGCCGACCCGGAGCTGATGCCGGAGCCGGAAGTGCTGGCCGGGGCGCTGCGCCCGCCGCTGCTGGAGGTGTTCCCGCCTGCGCTGCTCGGTCGCCTGCTGGTGGTGCCGTACTACCCGCTGAGCGATGCGATGCTGGCGCAGATTGTGCGCCTGCAGCTGCAGCGCATTCAGCGCCGCCTGGAGGAGAACCACGGTATCGCCTCGGTGGTCGACGACAGCGTGATTGCGCAGATTGTGCAGCGCTGCACTGAAGTGGAGTCCGGTGGCCGTATGGTTGACGCCATCCTCACCAATACCCTGTTGCCGCAAATGAGCCAGATGCTGCTGTCTGCCAGCGCGCGCGACGAACAGTATCGCCGCCTGCATGTCTCACTGCTTGAAGGTGAGTTCCACTGTCAATTTGCCTGATACCCGTCATTCTTCAAGCTGCAGATGCGTTGGCTGCATGCGCTCACCCGAATCACTTACTCCAGTAAGCTCATCGGGATTCGCTCTTTTGCCGCCTTCCTGCAACTCGAATTATTTAGGGTATCGCTATGAGAGTTATCCATAATGTCTGAACATGATAACAACCGCACGGTGCCGAACGCACTGCCGGTCGGCTACCGCTTCAATGAGTTTGAGATTGAGCAGGTGATTGGCGGCGGCGGCTTTGGCATTGTCTATCGCGCCCGCGACCATCAGCTGGAGCGCACCATCGCCATCAAAGAGTTTATGCCCGCCTCGCTGGCGGCGCGTAACAGCGACCTGACGCTGGTGCTGCGCAGCGAGCACTTCAGTAAAACCTTTCACGCCGGGCTGAACAGCTTTATTCAGGAAGCGCGCCTGCTGGCGCGTTTTAACCACCCGAACCTGCTGCACGTGCTGCGCTTCTGGGTGCAGAACGACACCGCCTATATGTGTACCGCGTTTTACAGCGGCACCACGCTGTCGCAGCTGCATCAGCAGCGCCCGCAGATCATCGACGAGGCCTGGATCCGCCGCCTGCTGCCGCCGCTGTTTGGCGCGATTAACGCTATCCACCAGGAGGGCTACCTGCACCGCGATATCTCGCTGGATAACATCCAGATCCAGGATAACGGCGTGCCGGTGCTGCTTGACTTTGGCTCGGCGCGTAAGGCGATTGGCAACCTGTCCGATGAAACCGAGACCATGCTCAAGCCCGGCTTCGCGCCGATTGAGCAGTACAGCGACGACAACGAGAGCGAGCAGGGCACCTGGACCGATATCTATGCGCTGGGCGCGGTGCTGCACACTCTGATTGTCGGCGCGCCGCCGACCGTCAGCGTGGTGCGCAGCATTGAAGACAGCTACCAGCCGCTGACCGAACGCCGCCCGGCGGGCTACTCGCTGCCGCTGCTTAACGCCATTGACCAGGCGCTGGCGCTGCATCCGGAAGACCGCCCGCAGACCGTCGATGCCTTTGCCGCACTGATGGAGCTGCCGGTCTCTGACATCAACGAGATCCACGAAGTGAAAGTCAGCGGGCCGGGCACCATGCTGGTGCCGGTTGAGCCAGAAGCGCAAGCGCCCGCCCCGGTTAACCGGCTGCAGCGCTTTATGCTGCCGGGCCTGGTGGCCGCCGGGGTGCTGGTGGGGATCGGCGTTGGGGTGCTGATGGGTTCATCCGGCGGCGACGATGCCCCGGTGGCCGCGCAGGCGCCGGCTGAGACGCCCGCGCAGCAGAGCGCCAGCAATGCCGCGCCCGCTAACAGTGGCGCGGCGGCGCCAGAAGCGGCAGCGACGCCTGCTGCCGCACCGCCGCCGCCGGAGCCGATTGCCCAGGTCTATATCCGGCTGCAGCCGGGCGACAAAGTGCAGGTGAACGGCAAAGCCGAAGCGCTGGTGCCGTCGCCAAACGGCTTTGCCACCCTGCAGCTGCCGCCTGGCAACTATCAGTTTGACGTCACCAATCGCGGTGAAACCCGCAGTCAGAGCATCACTATTGAGCAGGAAGGTGCGTGGCTGCTGAACCCGCAGAGCTGACGCTAACGCCCGCCGCGTGCGGGCACCGCATTCAGGGAGCAAGATAATGTTTGATCGTATTACCGCCACCACCCCCGCCGGAGACGGCACCCTGCAGTTCTGGAAGCTGGAGGGGATGGAAGTGGTCTCGCGCAGCTTTGAGCTGACCGTGACGCTGCTCAGCACCGACGCGCGCCTTGACCGCCGGGCGATGCTCGGCCAGCCGATCACGCTGACCATTCCCACCACCGCGCTGGCCGCCGCGCCGCGCTACCTCAACGGCAAAATCACCTCGGTGAAGGTGCACAGCGCCGACCTGAACGGTACGCGCTACGCGGTGTATACCCTGGTGATGGAGTCCGACCTGTGGCCGCTGAAGCGCGACCGCAACCAGCGCATCTTCCAGAACCAGCGCCTGCCGGACATCATTAAAACCGTGCTCGGCGAGTACGGGGTCAACGTGGAGGACAGGCTGGCGGGCGACTACCGCACGTGGGAGTACTGCGTGCAGTACCAGGAGAGCAGCTACGACTTTATCTCGCGCCTGATGGAGCTGGAGGGGATCTACTTCTTCTTCCGCCACGACGCGGAGCAGCACACGCTGGTGATGTTCGACGCGCCGCAGCAGCACCAGCCGTTCGCCGGGTATGAGGCGATCCCCTATCACGCCACCGCCTCCGGCGGCTCGACGGATGAAGAGGGGATTGGCGCATGGTCGATAGCCGAGCGGGTCACGCCGGGCATCTACAGCCTGGACGACTACGACTTCCGCAAGCCGAACGCGTGGATGTTCCAGGCGCGGCAGAACCCGTCGTCGCCGCAGCCGGGCAAGATTGACTACTACGAGTGGCCGGGGCGCTTTGTTGAGCACAGCCACGGCGAGTTTTATGCGCGCATCCGCCAGGAGGAGTGGCAGGCGGAGCACCAGCGCATCGACGCCAGGGCGACCTCGACCGGCATCGTGCCGGGCTGCACCTTCACGCTGAGCAACCCGCCGTTCGCCAGCGACGCCGACGACTACCTGATCCTCAGCGCGCTGTACCACTTTGAAGAGAACACCTACGCCTCCGGCGGGGGCGAGAGCAACCATACGGTGTGGCTGACGGTGATCCCGTCCAGTACGCAGTTCCGCTCGGCGCAGCGCACCGCGTGGCCGCGCACCCACGGTCCGCAGACGGCGAAGGTGGTGGGGCCGCAGGGCGAATCAATCTGGACCGACAAATATGGCCGGGTAAAGGTGAAGTTTCACTGGGACCGTCACGCGAAGGGCGACGACACCAGCTCGTGCTGGGTGCGCGTGTCGAGCGCGTGGGCGGGCCAGGGATTTGGCGGGGTGCAGATCCCGCGCGTTAATGACGAGGTGGTGATCGACTTTATCAACGGTGACCCGGACCGGCCGATGGTGACGGGCCGCGTCTATAATGAATCCAGCATGCCGCCGTGGGCGCTGCCCGCCGCCGCCACGCAGATGGGCTTTATGACGCGCAGTAAAGACGGCACCAAAGACAACGCCAGCTATCTGTTTTTTGAGGATAAGCTGGGCAGTGAATCTGTGGACCTGCACTCAGAAAGAAATATGAATGTCTCTGTTGAAGGGATTCATAATGAAGTTGTGCATCAGCAGACCATCTACTCGCATATGAATACCCGCAATGTGACGGTTATGCAGCACGATACTCAGACGTTCAATAACGGTCAGACGATATCGGTGACCGCAAGTGGGCGTAATGAATCCATTGTTGATAATGAAACCAAGTGTGTGACAGGGTATTCCGATAACAGTTATACTGGCAACGTGATTATTAAAACGGATGCTACAGTGAGTACCAATGCGGTCAGCAAAATCATGTACGAGACACCTGAAGTAGTGTTCGGACAAGTGATTGATGCACAAGGAACTCCGAGTGCAGTGCCTGCTGTACCTTTTGATATCAAAAAAACAGTTGGTCCGGTGATGTCAGCACCTGGTACAACTGTGCCTGCCAGTGATTATCTCGCTTCAGCATCCGGTGCCGCCATCAGCGCAGCAACAAAGGTGACCTATAAAAAAGGTGTGGTGACTGATATTCAGGGCATTGATAAGCTAACCGTGCAGCAAAATCAGATTGTCGATGTTAAAGGGAATGTCGCGAGGACTATCCAGGGTACTTATGCAGATACAGTTATGGGTGAAATGACAATCTACTCTCCTAGTAAGATCACAATAAAAAGTGATACGGAAGTGAATGTGGATACTCCTTGGGCGGTTGAAACTAAGTGGAATACGACTAGTTTAGCTGCAACAAATTTTTCTACCACAGGAACTGGTGTCTCCTTGACAGGATTAAATGTAGGCATAACTACTACGAAGTTGGAAAATAATCCAGTGGCTATTGTTTGGAATAATGGGCTTAAGTTTAAATCAGGGGCTATGACAACCTCAAATTACTTGTTGGCATTAAAAAATGCGGCGTTGACATTATTTAACTAGTAAGGGTCTATAAGATGTTTTTTTGGAAATCATTAAATTATATTATTCCTGCAATAGTTGTTTTTATTATAATCTTTATGATTTTTCGGTCCATGAAAAATGGAAAGGTAGAAAGGGAGATAGCTGCTAACCCTGTTTTTGTTGAGGCAACCATCGTCAAGGTTGTGCCTGGGACACCTTCTACAAATGGTCTTGTTAACATCACTTTTGATTATGAGTTTAACGATGATAAAGGAAAATTAGTAGAACGGAAGAATTACCTCACTGCAATTAAAACTATGGATTTGTATAACTTTAATGTTGGAGGGAAGTTAGGAGTTATGTACCTCAAGACGGACTCATCAAAAAACATGCTAACGATGAAAAATGCTCTTGAAGAGCAATGATTTCAATGTGAGAATTTGATTTATTTTCAGGTGCTCCTTAAGAATATCTGGTTTCTAAAAGTAGTATGCATCTTCGAAGTTTTTATTACATGGTGAGTATGAAAGTTATAATGTAGTGTAAGTATGATAACTGAATGTAATTGTGACGATTTCTTATTGGGCTATTTTTTAAAGTTGGCAGATTGTGCGTCAAAAAAAGTTAGTCGTATGTTCCGGTAATGGTTATTTTAAAAATTATCATGATGGGTTTGAATGGATATGCCCTGGATTTTAAATGCATTATTAGTAATTTCCCTTATTCTTGCTATGAATTTTTTTGTCAGAAGGGCAATAAAGAAGTCTCAATTACACCGCGAAAACATCACGAATAAAGGCACAAGTGTCAACCTGACGATTTTATCCATGAAGCAAAGTGGTGTTTTCATAAACAACTGTCCCGTTTTATTACTCAAGCTTAGAGTTGAAGACGTTGCAACTGGTGATAACTGGGTCATAGATGAATTCAAGGAGACTGCGTTACTGATAGCTCTTAATGACTATCAGTCAGGTAATGTTTACCAGGGGAAACTTGACAGAAATAAAAGTGAAATTATTTTTGTTCGTGATCCTGGTGGAAAACCCATTCTCTTGGACAGGAAGTGAGATGGTCAAGATAGAAATTGCTTTTCCGATAAAGGGAGGTTAGTAACAATAGTGATTTCTGTTGAAACTATAATTAGTGTCTTACTATAATATTTTGAAGGCTGATAATGGGTATGAAGGAAGCGATTGCATCGATGTCTGGCATTGAATTAACTTTCATGATGACCGGAATTCTTGTTCCTATGGTCTTCATTGTTTTTACTATCTTTTCCTTTAAGGGAAAGTCTAAAGGAACTGTTGATGCTTTCAGAGTAATTAAGCATGAATCATGGGCAGGAGACCTTATCAGTACAAAAATGGAATCTTGGCAACAGACTGATATAAGCTATGGAAATGACCTTTTTTTTGATGTGTTTTTTTATACAGGTGATGGATCAGAAATGAAATCAGCCAAGGCACTTGTTGCTCTGAGCGATATGCACCTGCTTAAAAAAGGGTTGGATATCATTGTGAAGCAAGATAAGAAGGGAAGGATTGCAGTAGTAAAAATAGATTATTAATATTCAGAATTTGAATAAAACATTCTAAAAAAGCTACTTATTTTTAATATTTTTTTTACGATGTTTTGATGGCTGGGTTCCCCTCCTTTAATCAATGTAATGTGCCTTGGTTTATAATGTTGATTAATTCATTATAGGTTAAATTATTAATGGTGTTGTGACGGTGTTAATTGCCTGCTTTATATATTCAGCAGTTGCGTTGCTATTTATTTATGTTTTGATTTCACTGTATCGCAGAGATCTCAGGAACAAAAAAATCAAAAACGAAGTCTTGAGGGATGGGGTTGATACCACCGCGGTCATCACTCAGGTTGCCAGTCGCTCTGGCGGTAATTCAGGGTTTATCAATATCTCCATAGACTTTCGTTATCAAAACCAACGTGGTGAAGAGCTGCACGGGCAGTCACTGGCGGTGATCGACGCCATGGACAGCGCGAAATATCAAGCCGGGCAGCGCATCAACATTCGTTATGCCCGCACCGATGCACGAAAAACCCTTGTTGATATTCCCAATCCCCTAATGAAACGGAAAAACAGATCTTCCTAAGGACGTATTCCATGAAGATTATCAAACCGCTGCGCCTCAGCGTGCTAAATCGCCCCTTTCGCCTGCAGGGAAAAAACCATCTTGGCGTTACGGTGCTGGCGCTGGCGGATATGGGGCCAAAACCTCAGCTGCGCCCGGAAGCGGAACTGTGGCAGCTGGCGGCCAGCGAGTTGCAGACCAGCGGCGGAGTGCTGGATATGGCGATCCCCAAGGCCCGCGCCGAATTTCTGGCAACCGGCTTTGCCTATACCCACCATCAGCAGGATAAAACCCTGTGCGCTGCGCGTATAGATGTCGAGTCGCGCAGCAAAACGCTCGCGATCTCCGGCGACCGAATCTGGTCCGGTTCACACCCCACGCCACCGCGCCCGTTTGAGCAGATGCGCCTCGACTGGAGCCGTGCCTTTGGCGGCGAAGGCTATGCCGATAATCCGCACGGCATCGGCGCGCTGGAGGAAACTCAGGATGGCATCAAGTATCGCCGCCTGCCGAATATTGAGCCGCTGCACCCGCGCATCACCTCACCACGCCAGCAGCCGGAACCGGTCAGCTTTGGCCCGCTGGATATGCAGTGGCCGCGCCGCATGAAGCGTATGGGCAAGGCCTATGACGCCAGCTGGCTGCAGAACGAGTTTCCCGGCTTCGCGCGCGATATCGACTGGCGGGTATTTAACGCCGCCAGCCCCGACCAGTGGTGGGACGATCGCGACAGCCTGCCCGATGAGGCCGAGTGGCGCATCTGGAATATGCACCCGGAGAAGGCCCTGCAGCAGGGCAGGCTGCCGCCGTGGCAGGCACGCTGCTTTATCAATCGCCAGCGCGGCGATGAGCTGCTGTTTGAAGAGATCCCGCTGCGCGCCACCACCGTTCTGGTTCTTCCCGCACCTGGAGCAGATGGTGCTGATGTGGCAGGGCAACCGGCGCATCAACGAAGATGACGCCGCCGACGTGCAGCAGCTGATGCCCGCGCTGGAAACCACCGGCGCCACCCGCTCGCTGAATCACTATCGCAAAGTGCTGGCGCAGCGGCTGGATAAAGAGAAGGGCGCGCTGTTTGCCTTCCGGGAAAAAGATCTGGTGCCGGAACATGCCATCGGACCCTGGCTGGACAGCGAAGTGCAGACCAGCGAAAGCCCGATGCAGAACAATATGAAAAATCGTGCCAGCCAGCTACGCGAACAGCACCGCGCAACGCTGGAGGCGCAAGGGGGCGATATCAGCACGCTGCTGGCTGAGGTGGAAGAGCCGGAGATGCCAAAGCTGGACGAGCTGCCCGAATTTATCGAGAAGATGGAGCGTAAAGCGGCAGAGATGCAGCAGCAGGCCGAAGCGCGCAAGCGGGAGATGGAAGCGAAATATCCCGATGCCGCCAGCCGCGATAACCTGCCGCGTGGCCCGGAGTCAATGCACCGCATGCAGGAGATGCTGCACCAGCATGGCGACAAGATGACGCAGAAGAAACTGCAGCAGAGCCGCGAGGCGATGCACCAGCTGTACCTGATGTCGGTGCAGAGCCAGCCGCCTGCGCGGCGCTTAACCGGCGATATCGCGCTGATTATCCGCCAGCGTGCAGAACGCACCATGGCGCAGGGCGGTGACTTCAGCGGGCTGGATCTGACCGGGGCGGACTTCTCCGGGATGGATCTGCGCGGCGCTAATTTTCATCAAACCCTGCTGGAGTGCGCCGACCTCAGCGGCTGCCAGCTGGACGGTGCCAGCTTCACTGAAGCGATGCTGGCGCGTGCCAACCTGCACAACGCTTCGCTGCGCGGCTGCGACCTGAGCAGCGCCAGCCTGGCGCTGGCGCAGTGCCAGAACAGCTGTTTCAGCGGTGCGAAGCTGAAAGAGACGCAGCTGGAGCAGGCGCTGCTCGACGGCTGTGATTTCAGCCACGCCACGCTGGAGAACCTGCTGCTGCGCGAAAGCGGCATCAGCGGCTGCGGTTTCCGGCAGGCCACCCTTGAGGGCTGCATCTTTATGGAGATGACGCTGGCGCAGCCCGACTTCAGTCAGGCAACGCTGCGCAAAACCACCTTTCTGAAATGTCAGCTGCAGGCAGCGCGCTTCAGCGGTGCAGATCTTGAGAGCTGCTCCTGGGTGGAGAGCAACGCCGACGGGGCGCGCTTTGACCAGGCGACGCTGACCACCTGCGCGCTGGCTGCGGAAAGCTCGCTGGCCGGAGCCGATTTCAGCAGCGCAACGCTGAAGCAGAGCAACCTGCGCCAGACCGCGCTAAACGGCGCACAGTTTACGCTGGCGAAGTTAGAGAACAGCGACCTCAGCGAAGCCAACTGCCAGGGGGCCAACTTTACGCGCGCCAACCTGGTTGGCAGCCTGTTTATGCGCACCGACTTCCGCCACGCCGATTTTAGCGATGCGAATCTGATGGGCGCCCTGATGCAGAAAACGCAGCTGGGCGGCGCCCGCTTCCACGGTGCTAACCTGTTCCGCGCCGATCTGTCGCAGTCATTCACTGATGATACCACCGCGCTGACAGGGGCCTTTATCAAGCGGGTCAAAACCCTGCCAAAGCGTGACGGAGAAGTGATATGAACGCAGCCGAACTGCAGCAGAAGATCAAAGGCGGCGAACCGATCGGTGAGATCAATCTGGACGGCCTCGACCTCAGCGGCTGTGACCTCTCCGGCGGCATCTTGCAGGAGGTCTCACTGCAGGGGGCTAACCTGCGCGGCGCCAACCTGCATGAAACGGTGTTTACCGAGTGCCAGCTGGAGGGCGCAGATCTGACGGGTGCGACCCTGCAACAGACGGTGTTTAACCAGTGTGGCATGGCGCAGCTGCACACCAGCGACAGCGCGCTTAGCGAATGCGTGTTTAACCAGTGCGCGCTCAGCGGCAGTGACTTTGCGCGCAGCGTGCTGGATAAAACCCAGTTTATGCGCTGCGCGCTGGCGCACAGCCGCTTTAGCCAGTCGCGGCTTGAGCGCAGCACCTTTTTCGAATCCCCACTGACAGAAGCGCATTTCAACGGCTGCCGCTCCCTGCTGACCACCTTTTTTGGCATTGACCTGCGCAGCACCGATCTCAGCAGCAGTCAGTTTGAACGCGTGGTGTTCTTTAACTGCGACCAGCGCGGAAAAAGCTATGCGCAGCAGCAGTTTACTGGCTGCCAGTTTACCGACAATCAGCTGGACGGTGCCAACTTCAACGGTGCCCAGCTGACGCAGTGCAACTTCAAAGGAGCCTCGCTGAAGCAGGCTCAGCTGCGCCAGGTGAATGCCAGCCAGGCGCTGTTTATGGCGGCGGACCTGAGCGGCGCGCAGTGCCAGCACAGCCTTTTTGACCAGGCGCTGTTTGTCGGGGCCACGCTAAGCGGGGCCGACTTCAGCCACAGCCGCCTGTTTCAGAGCATCCTGCAGCAGGTCACGGCCTGCCAGACGTCGTTCGCCCTGTGCGACCTGACCTACAGCGATTTTTCCGCCGCCGATTTACGCCAGGCGGATTTTCGCAGCGCCACATTTTCCCGTACCCGCCTGCACCGGGCACGCCAGGAGAATGCCCACTTTTCCGACCGTCAGGGCATTCTTGAATATGATGAAGAGTTACTGGCTGCCGAAGCCTGGAGCATTGAGCGGCAGAGCCGCAGTTGAGGAGACATGATGAACAATATCAATCACAAACTGGCGCAGGCGGTAACGCTGCCCGTGCAGGCTTCCGGCAGCGTCACCCACGTTTTTGCCGATGGCAGCCTGACCGTTGAGAGTGAGGGGCGCGGCTGGCACTGCCAGCGTGCGGTGAGCTGCGTGATAGCCCCACAGGTGGGGGATCGGGTGTTGATCACTCACGTCGATAACCAGATCTGGCTGCTGGCGGTGCTGGAGCGGGCCAATCCGCAGGCGGCGGAGCTGAGCGTGCCGGGCGACCTGCATATTCGCAGCAGCGGTGAGCTCAGACTGAGCAGCGCGGCGCTGCGCGTCACGGCTGACGAGGGCGACTGCCATATTAGCGCGATGAACTACAGCGGCGACAAGCTCTCCGCGTGGGTCAGCCTGTCGCGCATCGTCGGCAAACGTGCCGAGTCCGTCTGGCAAACGGTGAGCCAGATCAGCCACAACCTGCTGCGCACCACGCGCAACACCGAGCAGGTGCGCGCCGGGCAGCTGGATATCAAGGCTGAAGACTATGCGCGCCTGCATGCGCACAACACGGTGATCACCTCGAAAGCGATCACCAAAGTCGATTCTGAACAGATCCATATGGGCTAAGGAGCTTCTATGTTTGCTAACTGCCAGCTGTTTGGCGTTGACCTCGCTTTTCCCGACGTCTGCCTGACGCCGATGCCGGTGCCGACGCCGGTTCCTTATCCGGATATCGCGCTGGGGCCGACGGCGATCCCTAATGCGCTAAATATTCTGTTTATGGGCATGCCCGCGCACAACATGGCGACGGTGACGCCGCTGACCAATGGTGATAACCCCGGCGTGGCGACCGGCGTGGCTTCCGGCACGGTAATGGGGCCGTCGCGCCATCTGACCGGGGCCTTTACCGTGCTGCTGAAGGGCACCCCGGCCACGCGGCTGACCAGCGTTACCCTGCAAAACTCCACCAATGCTATTGGCATGCGTATTGTGCCCAGCCAGTTCAAGGTGCTGATGCTGGCGCCTTAATTTGCTTCACAGGGTGTATGCCCGATTCGCTGTTGTGCTGCTGACCCGGGGAAGGAGGGCAATATGGAAATTTTTCTCAGATGGGCTGGGGTGACGGTATTTACCCTGTTGTCCTGGCGATATCTTTGGAATGGACGGGATGAGTTTAGTGGAAAAGAGTGGGGGCTGACCCTACTGAAGATGGTGGGCCTGCTGGTCGGTTTCACTCTGGCAATGCTGATTTTAAGAGGATTACACGAGATCTGGCCGGTTATCGATCGGCGGCTCGCCGTCACGATCGTCGTGCCACCCTGCATGTCACTGTTAGCCATACAGATGAACAAAATATTGATAGCCGCCCTGCATACGATCTTCGCGCGAATCCTGCAGTTTCATCAAGTCCACAACACGGCGGAGAATTACCGCAAATTATCCTCATCCCGATACGGCTCCGTCTCCGATCGGGTGTGGTTTATCAAATGGCTACTGACCTTTAATGTTGTGCTGATGCTTTACGGTATTTGGTTTGGCATCCATCCATGATTACGAATCGGGAAGTTATCTATGTTTGACCGTATTACCGCCACCACCCCCGCCGGAGACGGCACCCTGCAGTTCTGGAAGCTGGAGGGGATGGAAGTGGTCTCGCGCAGCTTTGAGCTGACCGTGACGCTGCTCAGCACCGACGCGCGCCTTGACCGCCGGGCGATGCTCGGCCAGCCGATCACGCTGACCATTCCCACCACCGCGCTGGCCGCCGCGCCGCGCTACCTCAACGGCAAAATCACCTCGGTGAAGGTGCACAGCGCCGACCTGAACGGTACGCGCTACGCGGTGTATACCCTGGTGATGGAGTCCGACCTGTGGCCGCTGAAGCGCGACCGCAACCAGCGCATCTTCCAGAACCAGCGCCTGCCGGACATCATTAAAACCGTGCTCGGCGAGTACGGGGTCAACGTGGAGGACAGGCTGGCGGGCGACTACCGCACGTGGGAGTACTGCGTGCAGTACCAGGAGAGCAGCTACGACTTTATCTCGCGCCTGATGGAGCTGGAGGGGATCTACTTCTTCTTCCGCCACGACGCGGAGCAGCACACGCTGGTGATGTTCGACGCGCCGCAGCAGCACCAGCCGTTCGCCGGGTATGAGGCGATCCCCTATCACGCCACCGCCTCCGGCGGCTCGACGGATGAAGAGGGGATTGGCGCATGGTCGATAGCCGAGCGGGTCACGCCGGGCATCTACAGCCTGGACGACTACGACTTCCGCAAGCCGAACGCGTGGATGTTCCAGGCGCGGCAGAACCCGTCGTCGCCGCAGCCGGGTAAGATTGACTACTACGAGTGGCCGGGGCGCTTTGTTGAGCACAGCCACGGCGAGTTCTACGCGCGCATCCGCCAGGAGGAGTGGCAGGCGGAGCACCAGCGCATCGACGCCAAAGCGACCTCGACCGGCATCGTGCCGGGCTGCACCTTTACGCTGAGCAACCCGCCGTTCGCCAGCGACGCCGACGACTACCTGATCCTCAGCGCGCTGTACCACTTTGAAGAGAACAGCTACGCGTCCGGCGGGGGCGAGAGCAACCACACGGTGTGGCTGACGGTGATCCCGTCCAGTACGCAGTTCCGCTCGGCGCAGCGCACCGCGTGGCCGCGCACCCACGGTCCGCAGACGGCGAAGGTGGTGGGGCCGCAGGGTGAATCAATCTGGACCGACAAATATGGCCGGGTGAAGGTGAAGTTTCACTGGGACCGTCACGCGAAGGGCGACGACACCAGCTCGTGCTGGGTGCGCGTGTCGAGCGCGTGGGCGGGCCAGGGTTTCGGCGGGGTGCAGATCCCGCGCGTTAATGACGAGGTGGTGATCGACTTTATCAACGGCGACCCGGACCGGCCGATTATCACCGGGCGCGTTTACAACGAAGCCAGCATGCCGCCGTGGGCGCTGCCCGCCGCCGCCACGCAGATGGGCTTTATGAGCCGCTCAAAAGACGGTACCCCGGATAACGCCAACGCCCTGCGTTTTGAAGATAAAGCGGGTGAGGAGCAGCTGTGGGTGCAGGCCGAGCGCAATATGGACACCACCGTTAAAAATGATGAGACGCGCTCGGTTGGCGGTAACCAGACGCTGGCGGTGGCAAAAAGCTTTGACGGCAAGGTGAGTGGACTCTACAACCATGCCACCCAGCTGAACCGCAGCGAGCTGGTGGGCGGCGATTACAGCCTTGATAGCCAGGGCGCGATCCTGCTCTCTTCAGGTCAGGGCATTCGCCTGCTGAGCGGCGACAGCATGCTGATCCTCGACCCGAACGGCACTATCTCGCTGCAGTGCCTTAACTTCCAGATAAATGCCTCGCAGCAGGGCGAGATCAATACCGGCGGTACGCTGGATCTCAACGTCAAGCAACCCGCGCAGGCCGCCCCGCAGCAGCCAACCCCGGCGGATATCACCGCCAAAGTGAAGGATGCCTTTAACAACTCAGGGAGCAACTCATGAGCCAGCCAGTCGAATATCACCTGTCGGAAGGCACCCTGACGCTGCCGGAAGTGGCGCAGGATCAGAGCGTGACCATTCTGCGCCTGCCAGCAAGCCGCGCCACGCTGGTGCTGACGCGCGCGTGGGAGGTGAAAGCGGGCGACGAGCAGGCTTTTATCGACCAGCAGATTGCCAAAGTTAAGCGAGATATGAAGAAGTTCTCCGGCGATGAGCCGCAGGAGAGCCATTTCGGGCCACTGCCCGCCCGTGAAATCACTATGCGCTTTGAGACGCAGGGCGTGCGCGTGGCGCAAAAACTGCTGGTGGCCATGCTGCCTACGCATCTGCTGGCGGTGACGTTTAGCTGCAGCGGCGAGTTCGATGCGGCGGCGCTGGCCGTCTGGGAGGGGATCCGTCAGGGATTCACTCCGTTGCCGGGCGGGGAGGCGTAAGCGATGGCGGATGAGTTAATCGCAGCGCGCATCGACGACCCGCTGGTCCACAGCTCGCTGCTGGGGGACTTCGCCGCCGGGCTGGTGGAAGGCGCGATCTATCTGGCGGTGTTCTCCGCCGGGGCGGCGATGGCCGCCAGCGGTGTCGGCGTGGCGATTGGCGCCGCGCTGGTGGTGGGGGCGATGGTCAACGGTTTTCCGGAGCGCATCGGCAGCATGGTCAGTGACGCCGTTGATGGCCTGCTGGATACCCTCGGCATGCGTGGCCCGCCGGATGCGCTGATTACCAGCGGTTCCGATAACGTGCTGATGAAGGGCAAAAAAGCGGCGCGTGCGGCGGGTAAAGTCGACCATGATTTTCTCAACGCCCCGGCCCCGAAAGCGGAAGATGAGCCGGGCGCGCTGGCGATTGCTATGGCGATGGCCACCAGCGTGGCCGATACCGTGCGCCATCCGGGGGCTTTTCTCAGCGCACTGGGCGAGAGTATCAGCAGCATCAACGCCGATTCGGTAGGTAACTTCTTCAAAAACGTCGGCCAGGATATTGTGCAGCCGACCGTGGCCAGCGCCAGCCCTTATGCGACCCCGGCGGATAAAGATACCGTGGCGTGCAGCAAAGGGCATATGGCGGAGAGTGAAAACTTTCTTGCGGAAGGCTCAAAGCGCGTACTGATTAACGGCCACCCGGCGGTGCGCAACGGTCACCGCAGCACCTGCGAGGCGAAGATAGAAGTTGCTGACGACCCGCGCGTGCGCATCGGCGGCGACAGCATCGTGGTGCGCGACATCCGCAGCGGTAAAAATTTCCTCGCCTACTTTGCCGGCAACCTGATTGGCGGTGGACTCGGCAAGGAGCTGGGGCAGCTGGGCGTGCAGATGCTTGACCGCTCGGTCAGTCGCCTGATGGCGCGCCTGGCGGTGCGTAAAACCGCCTGCGCCATCGGCGGTGAAGCGGTGGGGAACGCGGCGGCGGCGGCTGTTGGCAGGCTGGCGCAGAACGCCATGGCGACCGCGCACCCGGTCAATATTGCGCTGGGGTCGAAGATCCTCGCCGGGCAGGAAGATCTCGACTTTGTGCTGCAGGACCGTATCCCGCTCTACTGGCAGCGCATCTACCATAGCCGCAACCGCGCCAGCGGGATGCTGGGCAGCGGCTGGATGCTGCCGTTTGAGACCCGCCTGCTGCGCGTGCAGGCAGCGGACGGTACGCTGCATTTTCTCTGGCGCGATATGTCCGGGCGCGAGCTGGGGCTGGGCGAAGTGCGCCCAGGTGATGTGATCCAGTTCCATGAAGATGGCTTTACCCTGTACTGCACCCTGCAGGGCGTGGTGGTGATGCAGACCGCGCAGGGGGAGTTTTTCCTCTACGAGCCGGACCCGACCCGCGAAGGCGAGTGGCGCATTGCGCGCCAGTACGATCGCCACGATAACTGCCTGCACTTCAGCTGGAACGACGCCGGGCAGCTGGTCTCCATCGCCAGCGACAATGAGGCGCTGGAAGTGCGCCTCAGCTATGAGAATGCTCACGGGCGGCTGGAGGCGGTGCATCAGCAGGTAGACGGCGCGCCGCAGCTGCGGGTGCGCTATGCCTACAACCCGCAGGGGCAGCTGATTGCGGTGCAGGATGCGGACGGCATCACCACCCGCTGCTTTGGCTGGGATCGCGCCAGCGATCTGCTGGCCTCGCACAGCTACGCCACCGGCCTGACGGTGGCGTATCAGTGGCGGCCCGCCGCCGACGGCGAGAACTGGCGCGTCAGCGAATATCAGGTTCTCGATGGCGAACAGAGCCTTGAGCACTGGCTGATCGATGCGGATGAACAGGCGCGCAGCGCCACCGTCACCTGCCTTTCAGGGGGCAGCAGCGAGCATCGCTGGGATGCGCTGTACCGTATTACTCACTATACCGACAGCTACGGCGCGGAGTGGCGTTATCGCTGGGCGGTGCAGGGCGAACTGCTGCTCAGCACCACCGGCCCGCAGGGTGAGCGCTGGGAGTATGGCTACGACGAGCGCGCTAACCTGACGCAGGTGAAAGATCCGCTGGGGCGCTCGACGCTGACCGTCTGGCACCCGGTGTGGGCGCTGCCGGAGCAGGAGGTCATGCCGGACGGTGCCGCCTGGCAGTATCAGTACAGCGCGCTGGGCGATGTGGTGGCGGTAACCGATCCGCAGGGTGCCGTGACGCGCTATCAGTGGAACGCGCAGGGCGACCTGACCTGCACGATTGATGCGCTGGAGAATACGCACCGCTACGCCTGGGATGAGCGCGGCCAGCTGCTGCATGACGAGGACTGCTCGGGCTACCAGAGCCACAACCAGTATGATGCCGCCGGACGGCTGGCAGCCCACACCGACGCTGCCGGTAACTGCACGCGCTACCGCTGGAGCGCGGCGGGCCGTTTGCAGCGGCTGACCCGCCCGGACGGGCGCGAGACGCTTTACGAGTACGATGCCGCCGGGCTACTAATCGGCGAGAATATTGACGGCTTCAGCGAGCGTAAGGTAAAACGCAACGTGCGCGGGCAGATTGTCAGCGAGATCAGCCCTGCCGGGCACGTCACCCGTTACCAGTACGATCGCTTTGGCCGCATGACCGGATTGATCAACGCCAACAGCGACCGCTGGCAGTTTGAGTACGACAGCGGCGAGCGCCTGCTGGCGCAGACTGACTACGCCGGGCGGCGTAAGCGCTATCGCTATGACCAGCAGGGCCAGGTGGTTGAGATAACCCAGCAGCCGCTGCTGCAGGCGGGCGAAGCGCTGGCCGCACACAGCACAAAGATGGAGTATGACGCGCTGGGCCGCATTACCGCCCGGCAAACGGCGGAGCACCGCACCGAGTACCGGTACCAGCCGCGTGGCATCACGCTGCGCAAAGTGGCGCTGGCACAGTGGCAGCAGGCGCAGTCTGCGGGCCAGGCGGTAGCGTGGGCGGAAGAGCTGAACTTTACCCGCGACGCGCTCGGCAACCTGCTGAGCGAGGAGAACCACGGCGGCCTGTGGCAGTATCAGTATGATGCGCTGGGCAACCTCAGCCAGAGCAGCCGCCCCGATGGTCGGGCGCTGAATTTCCTGCGTTACGGCAGCGGGCACCTGCTGCAGCTCAACCTGCAGCACGCCGGGCAGAACGAGGAAGTGACGGCTTATCAGCGCGACGCGCTGCACCGCGAGATCGTGCGCAGCCAGGGCGCGCTGAGCCTGGAGACGCGCTATGACCGCGTCGGGCGCATTGTGATGCGACGCAGCCCGGTGCTGGAACGCCGCTATCAGTGGGACCGGCTTGACCAGGTGGCGCAGCAGACGCTGATTAACGGCGTCAGCGCCGACGGCGAAGCGCCGTTTGCGCAGCAGCGCTTTGGCTACGATGCCGAAGGGCAGGTGACGCGCAGGCTGCGCCCGCAGCAGGAGGAGCGCTTCCACTACGACCCGGCGGGCAACCGCACCGATGCACCGGGGCAGGTGGTGTGGCACAACCTGCTGCAGCGGCTGAAGGGGGCGCGCTGGCAGTATGACGGCTTTGGCCGCCTGACGTGGCGCCGCGCCGCGCGCGACGGCGTGGAGCAGCATTTCGCCTGGGACGACGAGCACCGCGTGTCGGAGGTGACCCTGAGCGGCCACCGCGAATTCAGCCGGGTGGCCTACCGCTACGACCTGCTGGGGCGGCGCACGCAGAAGATCCTGCACCGCCACGGCGAGTCCCCGGATGATGCCGAGATTGTCACTTTCCACTGGACCGGCCTGCAGATGGTCGGCGAGCAGAGCAGCCGTCAGCCTGCGCGCAGCACGCAGTATATCTACGCGGAGGGCGGCTGGGAGCCGCTGGCGCGGGTCGACAGCGTGGGCGAGAGCAGCGAAACGTACTGGTATCACAGCGAGCTGAACGGCCTGCCGGAGCGCATGACTGACCAGTATGGCGAGGTGGTGTGGCAGGGGAGTTTCTCCACCTGGGGGGAAACGGAGCGCGAGAGCAGCCCGCGCGGGCTTAAGCAGAACCTGCGCTTTCAGGGGCAGTATTTTGACGCGGAGACCGGGCTTCACTACAATTTATTCCGCTACTACGACCCGGTAGCAGGGCGGTTTACCCAGCTGGACCCGATAGGGCTGGCGGGAGGGCTGAATACCTATGCTTATGTGCCGGACCCGCTGACGTGGGTGGATCCGCTGGGGTTAGCATCTTGTCGACTAAATAATATGGGAAGGACTCCAAGTAAAAATAGCAAGACTGGTAGAGAAGTTATTGAGCGAATGCGTAGTGAAGGCCGTATTCGGGGTACAGGTGATAGAATGCAATTCAAGAGTTCAACAGATAAAAGATGGTATAATATCAAAGATGCCGATATGGCTCACTTAACAGATGCGGTTAAATATTGGAATCAAAAAGGTGGTTATTACGGTCCGAAATCTAAAGAAGTTAGAGCATTTATGAGGGATTCCATGAATTATGAACTGGAATATTATGGTCACAACCGTTCTCAAGGTGCAAGATTATCTGATAGATATAAAACCCCAAGTGATTTTATTGGCGCGGCAGAAAGATCACAATACTTTTTTAATTAAGGTCGATATATAATGAAAGAACTTGCTGTGGAAAATAAAAAGTTGGAAGAGGAAATAGTTGCTATAGTTGAGAAAGGTAATGAGTTTCATGATGTTAAATCTTATGAACGCGCGTTAGGTGAGTATAAAAAAGCTTGGGAATTGATTCCTGAACCCAAGCTGGATTGGGAGATTGCCGGTTGGATTGCAGCATGTATATATAGTGCTTATTTTGATATGGCAGCCTTCACAAATGCTAAAAAATGGGCGGAAGTTGCATTGCAAACTCGAGGGTCAGAAATTGATACTGCGCCTATAATGGATCTTGGAATGGTCTGCTTTGAGTTAGAGGAGTATGATGAGTCATTTAAATACTTCGAAGATGCTTACAGCTATGGTAAAGCCCGTGCTTTTAAAGAAAGGCCCAAGAAATATCTCGATTTTTATTTGTCAAAAAAAAATAACTGAAGTAAAGAATGGTCGGAATAGTTGTTGTTTTTTCGACCATAGTTTACTTTATGTTCTGTTAATATTTTATCTTGTAAAATCTTAACCAACGCTTTGCCTGGCATAGTGCTAATTTACAGTGCTGCCCGGCCAAGCTGTTTAGTGTCAATTAATTCGCCCCTAGAGGTAGCTCAAAGCTATTTTTTTATCTATTCCAGATTAATATATATATGAGCGTCTGCTTTCAATGGAATTCGCTAAAAAGCTGCATCTTTAAAAGTTGATTTTATTTATTATTTATCATGGTCTTTATTTGTGTTAAGTCACTCCTTTCCAAGGGGGTAATTTAATATCAGCATCTTTGTTACGAATAGACTAAGGGGTTAACCCGCTGATGGTTTACTGTGAGTTATGCGAGCTGAGCCTCATTTGCATTCCACCTGAACAATTAATCTTTCCTATTAAATATTTATTATAATTGGCTGGCGGATAAGAATCTTTGTTATTCCAGCCAACATCCCTTTATAAGCATCAGCGGCGCGTTATACGCAGAGGTTTGGTCAATTGATTTATGTTATTTGCCCTTTTACTCAGCTAATTGAATCTTAATCTACATCTCTTACTGCTTGGTGTGGGCGTGAGAAATGAACGTTGTTCGCTGTGCGTCCGACATATTAATAGACCAATACCGATTACGATTATCAGCCGCGTGGCATCACGCTGCGCAAAGTGGCGCTGGCACAGTGGCAGCAGGCGCAGTCTGCGGGCCAGGCGGTAGCGTGGGCGGAAGAGCTGAACTTTACCCGCGACGCGCTTGGCAACCTGCTGAGCGAGGAGAACCACGGCGGCCTGTGGCAGTATCAGTATGACGCGCTGGGCAACCTCAGCCAGAGCAGCCGCCCCGACGGCCGGGCGCTGAATTTCCTGCGCTACGGCAGCGGGCACCTGCTGCAGCTCAACCTGCAGCACGGCGGCCAGAACCAGGAAGTGACGGCTTATCAGCGCGACGCGCTGCACCGCGAGATCGTGCGCAGCCAGGGCGCGCTGAGCCTGGAGACGCGCTATGACCGCGTCGGGCGCATTGTGATGCGGCGCAGTCCGGTGCTGGAACGGCGCTATCAGTGGGACCGGCTTGACCAGGTGGCGCAGCAGACGCTGATTAACGGCGTCAGCGCCGACGGCGAAGCGCCGTTTGCGCAGCAGCGCTTTGGCTACGATGCCGAAGGGCAGGTGACGCGCAGGCTGCGCCCGCAGCAGGAGGAGCGCTTCCACTACGACCCGGCGGGCAACCGCACCGATGCACCGGGGCAGGTGGTGTGGCACAACCTGCTGCAGCGGCTGAAGGGGGCGCGCTGGCAGTATGACGGCTTTGGCCGCCTGACGTGGCGCCGCGCCGCGCGCGACGGCATGGAGCAGCATTTCACCTGGGACGACGAGCACCGCGTGTCGGAGGTGACCCTGAGCGGCCACCGCGAGTTCAGCCGGGTGGCCTACCGCTACGACCTGCTGGGGCGGCGCACGCAGAAGATCCTGCATCGCCACGGCGAGTCACCGGATGATGCCGAGATTGTCACTTTCCACTGGACCGGCCTGCAGATGGTCGGCGAGCAGAGCAGCCGTCAGCCTGCGCGCAGCACGCAGTATATCTACGCGGAGGGCGGCTGGGAGCCGCTGGCGCGGGTCGACAGCGTGGGCGAGAGCAGCGAAACGTACTGGTATCACAGCGAGCTGAACGGCCTGCCGGAGCGCATGACTGACCAGTATGGCGAGGTGGTGTGGCAGGGGAGTTTCTCCACCTGGGGGGAAACGGAGCGCGAGAGCAGCCCGCGCGGGCTCAAGCAGAACCTGCGCTTTCAGGGGCAGTATTTTGACGCGGAGACCGGGCTTCACTACAATTTATTCCGCTACTACGACCCGGTGGCAGGGCGGTTTACCCAGCTGGACCCGATAGGGCTGGCGGGGGGGCTGAATACCTATGCTTATGTGCCGGACCCGCTGACGTGGGTGGATCCGCTGGGGTTGAGTGGTTGTAATCTTGGAATTGTATATCGTGGCGATAAACGTCATCCGAATATAATTTTTTCAGAAGGATTTAAACCACTAGGTGATAGTAATAATTTATTCTTGCACGCTTTGGATAATAAAAATCCGCCAAGTAACTTTATAAGTACATCATTGGATATGGATCGATCGATTGATTTTGCTTCTATGTATAATACACCTGGGTTCCTATATTCAATAAAAAGACCTGTTAATGGGGTTGATGTTAATGGTACGCTGGGAGTAAACAGCCCTTATCCTCATGAGGTAGAAATTGCAGTCCCTGGGGTAATTAAACCTGAAGAAATTCTTGGTGTGACACCAATCAATGCTGATGGTAGTTTTGTAGGTTTCAGTTTTATAAATCCTGTGAGGTTATAGATGGACGAGAATTATGATGTGGTAAGGGATGTGATAGTATATTGTAATGGTGTAAGGGAAAGCGTAAAAATAAAGTTAAACTTGAGGCGTCCTTGTTATCTGCATTTTTCACGTAGCAATGGTTTTACCTTTAGTGCAGGCGGCGAAGATTTTTTTGAATGTCTTTGTGAATTAAGAAGAGCTCTGAAAGATGTTACATTCTTATGTAAGGGCGCGAAGCTAAGTGTTTACCCATCAAGAATGATGCGAGATATGGCTATGGGACTAAAGGCCTATGATCACAAAATTGGCAAGCCTGCTACAAAGATGGATGAAGTTGATATATTTGATTATGAAGATTTCAATATCACGAATAACCCAAGTGATCAAGATGTTTTCTGGAAAGAGTGGTTGGATTTTTTAATGAAAAAAAACGGTTGCTAATCCTTAATATTTAATTGAAATTATAGAGATTTATATCTATGGTGGATTTTTTTTGAAAGTTATTTTGAGTGTCCTATCGAATTAAACAGCCATAATAGGCAGAGGGGAGCATTTTGATGGACTTACGCCAATCTTACCCTTCACTTGCTTACCATGTAGAAGAGCATTATCTCCGCTACTGTCCACCTGAGTATCATTCTTCTTTAACAGAGAGCGGCGATCTGCAAGTAGACTACACTGACTGGCTAAGCGGGCGAAGAGCGTTGCCGCATTGGTTAGGTAATGTTGTTCCGTATGGTGATGAACTACAGTTGTTGGACCGTGCCAAAGGCTCTCTAGTCGGTCTGGCGGTAGCGGACGCAGTCGGTACCACATTAGAATTTTTGCCACGAGATCTGCAGCACGTTAGCGACATAGTTGGCGGTGGTCCTTTCCGGCTTAAGCCGGGGGAGTGGACTGATGATACCTCAATGGCGCTGTGCTTGGCTGAAACTTATATTCAAGCGGGACACTTGGATATAACGTCGTTTCGTAATCGGTTGGTGAACTGGTACCACTTTGGGGTCAATAGTGCTAACGGTGTATGCTTCGACATTGGGAATACTACACGCTATGCGTTGGAGCAATATCTAGATAAGGGGCCATCCTGGTTCGGTAATACCGAATCAGATACAGCAGGTAATGCTGCGATCATCCGGCAGGCTCCGGCGGGGATATTTCAGCGTCATTCTTTGCTGCGCTCACTCTATGACGGTGAGAAGCAGGGGCTGGCTACTCATGGTGCCATAGAGTCACTGGATGCCAGCCGTCTTATGGCATATATACTTTATCAGTTACTTAACGGGGCTGATAAGGCAAAGGCGCTGTCTCCTGCTATGCTGCCGTTGAATGCCCGTTGCGCATTGATCAATGCCGGAGAGTATAAAAATAAGCAACGCGATGAAATCCGCTCCAGCGGATACGTGATCGATACGCTGGAGGCCGCATTATGGGCCGTTTGGCAGACTGATAATTTCCATGATGCAGTACTGCTAGCCGCTAATCTGGCAGATGACGCTGACAGCGTAGCTGCAACAGCAGGTCAGATAGCGGGAGCTTTATATGGTTATAAAGGTATTCCCGAAAGGTGGCGAGAAAAGCTGGTTGAAGAGCCACGCATTTGCATGATTGCCGAACAGTTATTCCTTTCCGGACCTAAGGTTTAATGCAAGCGGAGAATCCGCATCAGGCAGCTTATTTTTACTTACTGGCTGCATTTGCAGTCCCAGTTTATCAAATACCCTCGCGTGGTGGCGTTAAAACAGCTGCTTTTTCTCCAGGCTCACATGCTGCTTGCAACTCAGCCACATTTCACCACCGCGCCGGCTCTCTGCCATTTATTGGCCCAGCGCAGCATAATTACATATGATGCTTTATTGATAGCCGGGTCTTATTACATAAGCATCTTCATCCGTGCGTCCTATCAGGACTAAATCGATACATCACAATAGTATACTCATCCCTGGAAATAATATAGCGATGACTTTTTCAGGGGTGATCGTATTTTCTCCTGCTTTCCATGTCAAAGCGAAAAATCAGGTGAGGAGGGATGCTGACAGGGATATTCACACTCAGGAAGGCCCTTTTGTCAAACAGTTACATTATTAGAAATGCATAAATAATATGATTGAGGTGTGTGATAATTTACATGAATATCTTTTAATAACCTTTATAGCAACAAGGATAGCTAATGAACGATAAAAAAATCAGCAGCCTGGTAATATACAAACTGATGCTGATAGGCTTTGGGGTATCAATAATGGTATTGTCCACCATCATTGGCATAGCCGGTATATTCGGTGCAGGCGTGGTGAAATTTAACGATAAACTCATTACGGGTATTGCCGCATTACCTGTTTCTCTGTTTAGTGGCCTGCTCATCACGGTGGGATTTACTGCTTTTTTTGGTACCCTGGCTTTTATCGGGCTGTGGTTATATAGCAAAGTCAGGCCGCTTAAAATAAAAGTCATTGATTAATCATCTTATCGGTAAGCACGATATCCCACTCTATACGGCACGGGCGGTATCTCTCCGTGAGGCTTAAGACGAAATGCCGGTGGGATTGGGCGGCCTGGCTCAGGCCGCCCTCTGCCGCTCTTACAGCCCCAGCTTAGCAAAGTCCTGCGCGTCGTGGCGCTCCGCCAGCTGCTCGTTCTCCGGGCCCCAGGTGCGGTTAACCACGCGGCCGCGTTTTACCGCCGGGCGGGCTGCCACTTCGTCGGTCCAGCGCAGCAGATTTTTGTACGATGCTGCATCAATAAACTCCGCCGCCTCATACATCAGCCCCTTCACCAGCGCGCCGTACCACGGCCACACCGCCATATCGGCAATCGTGTAATCATCCCCGGCAATATAACGATGCTTCGCCAGCTGCTGGTCGAGCAGGTCGAGCTGTCGCTTGGCTTCCATGGTGAAGCGGTCGATAGCGTATTCGATTTTCACCGGTGCATAGGCGTAGAAGTGGCCAAAGCCACCGCCCAGGTAAGGCGCAGCGCCCTGCAGCCAGAACAGCCAGTTCAGCGTTTCGGTGCGCGCTGCCGGGTCTTTCGGCAGGAAGTGGCCAAACTTCTCGGCGAGGTAAAGCAGGATAGCGCCGGACTCAAATACGCGGGTACCGGGAACGGTGGTGGTGTCGAGCAGCGCCGGGATTTTCGAGTTCGGGTTCAGCGCGACAAAACCGGAGGAGAACTGGTCGCTGTCGCCGATGCGGATCAGGTGCGCGTCATACTCCGCGCCCTGCACGTTTAACGCCAGCAGCTCTTCCAGCAGGATAGTCACCTTCTGACCGTTCGGCGTGCCCATCGAATAGAGCTGTAGCGGGTGCTTGCCGACCGGCAGCTCGGCGTCAAAGCGCGCACCCGCAGTCGGGCGGTTGATGCTGCCCCAGGTGCCGCCGAGGGCTTTGTTTTCGCTCCAGACTTTTGCTGGCTGATACTCTTTATCGCTCATAATTTACACGGCCTTATTAAGTAGTGATGGAGTAAACGTAGTTGAACAGGGTGGTTTATGCGATTAGGTATAGCATTGCGTGCGCGTTGGCGTTTACCCTCAAAGAGCACTGTTAAACAAGGAGAGCGTTAAATGGATAACGTGGATCTTGCCGCTTCAGGGCTGACCCTAAGCGCAGACGGGCGCACCTGCTGTGCCTGGCAGCCTGCCATGCCGCATTACCACGATAGCGAGTGGGGGCGGGTGGTGGTGGATGACATCCTACTGTTTGAAAAAGTGTGCCTGGAAGGATTTCTCTCCGGCATGTCGTGGAAGATGATTTATAACAAGCGCGATAACTTCCGCCGGGCGTTTGCCGGCTTTGATTTTCGTCAGGTGGCGCGCTTCGACGATGAGGATATCGCCCGGCTGATGGCGGATAAGGGCATCGTGCGCAACCGCGCTAAAATCCTCTCGACCATTAATAATGCGCAGCGGGCCATCGAGCTGGTGGACGAAGCGGGTTCGCTGGCGGCGTGGTTCTGGCAGTTTGAGCCTGCGGCGGACCAGCGCCCGGCGCAGGTTGACCTGGCGTACTGGCAGACGGTGAAAACCTGCCCGGAAGCGCAGGCGATGTCAAAAGCGCTAAAAAAACGCGGCTGGACGTGGGTGGGGCCGGTGGCGACCTACTCGCTGATGCAGGCGCTCGGGCTGGTGAACGATCATCTGGCAGGCTGCTGCATTCGGGCCGAGTGCGAGGCCGAACGATCGGCTGCGATAAGACCGTCCTGACCGTTGTTTACGGCGTTTGTCGGCCATTCGGCTGAATAAGCGCCGTTGTTCATTGTTTCTCACGCCGGGATCGGCGAAAATGCCGGCCATTAATGATTTATCATCTGTAGAAGAATTTTCATGTCAAATGCACCCTTTATGCAAGAGGTGGCTCGCCGCCGCACTTTTGCCATCATCTCGCACCCGGATGCCGGTAAAACCACCATCACTGAAAAAGTGCTGCTGTTCGGACAGGCGATCCAGACCGCCGGTACGGTAAAAGGCCGCGGCTCCAACCAGCACGCCAAGTCCGACTGGATGGAGATGGAAAAACAGCGTGGTATCTCCATTACTACCTCGGTGATGCAGTTCCCCTATCGCGATAGCCTGGTCAACCTGCTGGACACTCCGGGGCACGAAGACTTCTCCGAAGATACTTACCGTACTCTGACGGCGGTGGACTGCTGTCTGATGGTGATCGACGCCGCGAAAGGCGTTGAGGATCGTACCCGTAAGCTGATGGAAGTGACCCGTCTGCGCGACACGCCGATCCTGACCTTTATGAACAAGCTCGACCGTGACATCCGCGACCCAATGGAAGTGATGGACGAAGTTGAGAGCGAACTGAAAATCGCCTGTGCGCCAATCACCTGGCCAATCGGCTGCGGCAAGCTGTTTAAGGGCGTTTACCACCTGTATAAAAATGAAACCTACCTGTACCAGACCGGTAAGGGTCATACCATTCAGGAAGTGCGCGTGGTTAAAGGGCTGGATAACCCGGAGCTGGACGCCGCCATCGGTGAAGATCTCGCCGGGCAGCTGCGCGATGAGCTGGAGCTAGTGCAGGGCGCATCGCACGAGTTTGACCGCGAGCTGTTCCTGGCAGGCCAGCTGACCCCGGTGTTCTTCGGGACTGCGCTGGGTAACTTTGGCGTTGACCATATGCTCGACGGGCTGGTTGAGTGGGCGCCATCGCCGATGCCGCGCGATACCGATCTGCGCACCGTCACCGCTGCCGATGAGAAATTTACCGGCTTCGTGTTTAAGATTCAGGCCAACATGGACCCGAAACACCGCGACCGCGTGGCGTTTATGCGCGTGGTGTCCGGTAAATATGAAAAAGGCATGAAGCTGCGCCAGGTGCGCACCGGTAAAGATGTCACCATCGCCGACGCGCTGACCTTTATGGCCGGTGACCGTTCGCACGTGGAAGAGGCCTATCCGGGCGATATTATTGGCCTGCACAACCACGGCACCATCCAGATCGGCGACACCTTTACCCAGGGTGAGAACATGAAGTTCACCGGTATTCCGAACTTCGCCCCGGAGCTGTTCCGCCGCATCCGCCTGCGCGACCCGCTGAAGCAGAAACAGCTGCTGAAAGGGCTGGTGCAGCTGTCTGAAGAGGGCGCCGTGCAGGTGTTCCGTCCGGTCCACAACAACGATCTGATCGTGGGCGCGGTGGGTGTCCTGCAGTTCGACGTGGTGGTTGCGCGCCTGAAAAGCGAATACAACGTGGAAGCGATCTACGAAGCGATTAACGTCTCTACCGCCCGCTGGGTAGAGTGCAGCGACGCGAAGAAGTTTGATGAGTTCCAGCGTAAGAATGAAGTTAACCTGGCGCTCGACGGCGGCGATAACCTGACCTACATCGCGCCAACCATGGTGAACCTCAACATTACCCAGGAGCGTTATCCTGACGTGGTGTTCCGTAAAACCCGCGAGCATTAATCTTCCCAGGTCCGCCCCTACTGTAGGGGCGGACCTTGTTTTTCGGTCCGCCCGCCGGCCAGTGCCAGTTTGTAATAAGGGCCGTTCGAAAAAAAGATCGGCCCCTACAATCTACAGACTCCTCCTAAACAACCTCTTTTCTGCTGCTTTATCCATCAATTCAACTACTCTCCCCGGTGAAATCCTGATTACCGTCTATATTCATTTCTACAGGACGCAAAATATGCGGCGCGGTTGCTGCAACGTTCACGGGCTAAGCTCCATCTGGCCGACAACTACAGCCACGCCGTTTGTGGCTGAAAAGCTCACCGTTGTGAGTGGTACTAATCAAAAGGAACGAATCGATGATCAACACTAAGATTGCAAAAACTCTGATGGCGGTAATGGTAGGTTCGGTACTGGCTGGTGGCTCTGCGATGGCAGCGGACACTATGACGGGCAAAGCGGAGTCTACCGCCGACAGCGCGGGTTCGAAAATCGATAGCTCAATGAAAAAAGTCGGTGGCTACATGGACGACAGCGGCGTAACGGCGAAGGTGAAAGCAGCCCTGGTCGATGACGAAGCGATTAAAAGTACCGATATTTCTGTCGAAACCCACAGTGGCGTTGTCACTCTGAACGGCTTCGTGACTTCCCAGGACCAGGCCGAGAAGGCTGTAGCGGTCGCGGGTAAAGTTGAAGGCGTGAAATCGGTTAGCGACAAACTACACGTAAAAGACAGCACTAAGCAGACAATGAAAGGTTACGCTGGAGATACGGCAACAACCTCTGAAATTAAAGCTAAACTGTTAGCAGATGACATCGTACCGTCACGTAATGTGAAAGTGGAAACCACCAATGGCGTGGTGCAGCTGTCCGGTACGGTGAAAACGCAGGCGCAGTCAGAACGCGCTGAAGGTATTGCCAAGGCCATTGATGGCGTGAAAAGTGTTAAAAACGATTTAGTGGTTAAATCGTAATTACCCGGCGGCCTTCGCTCTGCGGGGGCCACCACTGTCACACCTGCAAAGAATAACGTTCAGCCACAAGCCGTGAGCTGAATGATAAAAACAGTTTGAATACACTACTGGTAAGGAGAGGCTTATGTTTCGTTGGGGTATTATCTTCCTGATTATCGCACTGATTGCAGCTGCGTTAGGGTTTGGTGGTCTGGCTGGTACAGCAGCATGGGCAGCAAAAATTGTCTTCGTTGTCGGTATCATTATCTTCCTGGTCAGCCTGTTTACCGGTCGTAAAAAACTCTAGTTTCCAAACGTTACATCTGAGAGCAAGAAGCGCCTCACAGATTTGACTGATAACAGGTATCCTCTCTTTTTCATCTGAGAGGATACCTGGCTTGGGCATACGCATCCCGATAACCCTCGGCAATATCGAGCCGCTGGCGTTAAAACCTTTCACCCCGGGCAGAATTGCTCTGGTGTGCGAAGGGGGTGGGCAGCGCGGTATCTTCACCGCGGGAGTGCTGGATGAGTTTCAGCGTGCTCACTTCAATCCTTTCGACCTGATGCTCGGCACCTCCGCCGGGGCACAAAACCTTTCCGCTTTCGTCTGCGCACAGCCCGGCTACGCGCGGCGCGTCATCACCCGCTACACCACCAGTAAACTGTTTTTTGACCCGATGCGCTTTGTGCGCGGTGGTCATTTGATCGATCTCGACTGGCTGGTGGATATTACCCGTTCTGAGTTCCCGCTGGCGCTCAGCGCTGCCGAAAAAATGTTTGCTGACGGGCGCGAATTTTATATGTGCGCCTGCCGTAGCGACGACTACACCCCAAGCTACTTCGCGCCGACGGCGGATAACTGGCACGACATTATTAAAGCCTCCAGCGCTATTCCCGGTTTTTATCGCCCCGGGGTGGATCTGGCGGGCGTCAGCTATCTGGACGGCGGTATTCGGGATGCGATCCCGGTGCGTGAAGCGGCGCGGCGCGGGGCAGATACCATTGTGGTGATCCGCACGGTCCCCTCTCAGATGACCTATACTCCGCAGTGGCTGAAGCGCGTGGAGCGCTGGCTGAGTGAGGGCGCTTTGCAGCCGCTGATCAACATTATGCAGGTGCACGAAGAGAGCTATCACCAAATCCAGAGCTTTATCGATAACCCGCCGGATAATCTGCGCATTATTGAGATCTACCCGCCACGCCCGCTCGCCAGTATGGCACTCGGCAGCCGGGTCGCCTCACTGAATAAAGATTATCATCTGGGCCGCCGCTGCGGGCGTTACTTCCTCGCCACCGTCGGCCAGTGGCTGAATGGCGGTGACAGCGTGGTGCGTCGCCATATTGTGGTGCCTCCTGCGCCGGTGGCGAATGAGCCGGATCGCCAGGGGATTATTCTCGACCCGCTGGTGGGTAATGAAACCGATTACGATAAAGGATCGCTGGCATGACAATGCGTTTTGTCGATACCCACTGTCACTTTGATTTTCCGCCGTTTGTCGGTGACGAGGCCGCCAGCCTGGCGCGTGCCGCCGCTGCCGGGGTGGAGAAGATCATTGCGGTGGGCGTGTCGGCGCAGCGCTTTGCCGGCGTGCTGGCGCTGGCAAAGCAGCATGACGCTGTCTATGCCGCGCTGGGCATGCACCCGATGGCGATTGCCGAACACGGTGAGCCGCAGCTGGCAGCGCTGGAGCAGCAGCTAAAATCACGCCCGCCAAAGCTTGTGGCGATCGGGGAGATCGGCCTCGATCTGTTTATCGAAAACCCGCAGTTTGAACGCCAGCAGGCGCTGCTGGATGCGCAGCTGCGGCTGGCGCGTGATTACGATCTGCCGGTGATCCTGCATTCGCGCCGCACCCATGACAAACTGGCGCTGCACCTGCGGCGCATTGCGCTGCCGCGCCGTGGCGTGGTGCACGGCTTTGCCGGCAGCGAACAGCAGGCGCTGGCCTTTATTCGCGCCGGATATTCTATTGGCGTCGGTGGCACCATCACCTATGAACGCGCCAGCAAAACCCGCAATACCCTTGCCCGCCTGCCGCTCTCTTCGCTGCTGCTGGAAACCGACTCCCCCGATATGCCGCTGCAGGGCTTTCAAGGCCAGCCCAACCGCCCGGAACGGGTAAAAGAGGTGTGGCAGGCCCTGTGTGAACTGCGCCCCGAATCCCCTGAGCAAATTGCTGAAACCCTGCGCCAAAACACCCGCACGCTCTTTGGCCTGTGAAGCACGGGCTACACTTCTGAGAGACCTGTTTTGCCTTGAAGATGAAATGTTATAATTATAACATTTTCCAATGGCTCGCTGTGGCCGCCTTACTGCGCGCCGTTCCGGGCGTAATGGCGGTTAAATTGTGATTGCTGTCACTATTCATGCAATAATGGTGCAACTGTCATCTTTTTAATGTGAAACTACCCGCAAAATAGCTCGCCACGGGCTGTTATAATTTTAACATTATCAGGTGCGCTGACCGTGCCTGCTGCTAAATTGTCTGGAGACAACCATGTCCGATGTAAAAACTCAGGCGCTGCGCGCGCTGCAGCTGATGGATCTCACCACCCTGAACGACGATGACACCGATGCGAAAGTGATCGCGCTGTGCCATCAGGCGAAATCCCCGGCCGGAAACACCGCCGCCATCTGCATCTACCCGCGCTTTATCCCGATTGCGCGTAAAACGCTGCGCGAGCAGGGTACCCCGGATATCCGCATCGCTACCGTCACCAACTTCCCACACGGTAACGACGATATTGATATCGCGCTGGCGGAAACCCGTGCTGCTATCGCTTACGGCGCGGACGAAGTGGACGTGGTATTCCCGTACCGTGCGCTGATTGCCGGTAATGAAACCGTCGGCTTCGAGCTGGTAAAAGCCTGTAAAGATGCCTGCTCTGCGGCAAACGTGCTGTTAAAAGTGATTATTGAAACCGGTGAGCTGAAAGAGGAAGCGCTGATCCGTAAAGCCTCCGAAATTGCCATCAAAGCGGGTGCGGACTTTATCAAAACCTCGACCGGTAAAGTGCCGGTCAATGCGACGCCAGAAGTCGCAGAGATTATGATGCGCGTGATTGCCGAGCAGGGCGTGAAGCAGCAGGTGGGCTTTAAGCCTGCTGGCGGCGTGCGCACCGCTGACGATGCGGCGATCTACCTCAAGCTGGCCGATGACATCCTGGGGGCGGGGTGGGCCGATGCGCGCCATTTCCGCTTTGGCGCTTCCAGCCTGTTAGCCAGCCTGCTGAACGCGGCAGGGCACAGCGGTGCAACCAGCGACAGCAAATATTAATTCCGGCATGCGGGTCAGGCATGCCTGACCCCTACGACGGTGCATAACTCGCCGCCGTCGGGCATGCCGATGCGAGACGGCGGCACAGGCAAACGTGCTGTTTACCCGCAGGGGCCGGGCATGCCCGGCCCGTAAATCCGTTGTTCGATTTTCAACTTAAATACCGGGGGTTAGCGTGTTCCTGCCACAAGAAATTATTCGCAAAAAACGTGATGGTCAGGCGCTGAGCGAAGAAGAGATCCGCTTTTTTATCAACGGCGTGCGCGACAACACGGTGTCAGAAGGGCAGATTGCCGCGCTGGCAATGACCATCTACTTCCACGATATGTCGCTGCCGGAGCGCGTGGCGCTGACCATGGCGATGCGTGATTCTGGTTCGGTACTGAACTGGAAGGCGCTGAACCTCAATGGCCCGGTGGTGGATAAGCACTCCACCGGCGGCGTCGGCGACGTGACCTCGCTGATGCTGGGCCCGATGGTGGCGGCCTGCGGCGGCTACGTGCCGATGATCTCCGGGCGTGGCCTGGGGCACACCGGCGGCACGCTGGACAAGCTGGAAGCGATCCCCGGTTTTGACATTTTCCCGGAAGATGACCGCTTCCGTCAGATTATTAAAGACGTTGGCGTGGCGATTATCGGCCAGACTAACTCGCTGGCGCCGGCGGATAAACGCTTCTACGCCACGCGCGATATCACCGCGACCGTCGACTCTATTCCGCTGATTACCGCCTCGATCCTCGCGAAAAAACTGGCTGAAGGGCTGGATGCACTGGTGATGGATGTGAAAGTGGGGTCCGGCGCGTTTATGCCGACCTATGAACTGTCGGAATCGCTGGCGCAGGCGATAGTCGGCGTGGCCAACGGCGCGGGTTGCAAAACCACCGCGCTGCTGACCGATATGAACCAGGTGCTGGCCTCCAGCGCCGGCAATGCGCTGGAAGTGCGCGAAGCGGTGCAGTTCCTCACCGGGGCTTACCGCAACCCGCGCCTGCTGGAGGTGACGATGGCGCTGTGCAGCGAAATGCTGATCTCCGGCGGCCTGGCCGCGACGGCGCAGGAGGCGCAGGCGAAGCTGCAGGCGGTGCTGGACAATGGCCGTGCCGCCGAAATCTTCGGCCGCATGGTGGCGGCGCAAAAAGGTCCGCTGGACTTTATCGAGCGTATGGACCACTACCTGCCCGCGCCGATGCTGAGCAAAGCGGTGTATGCCGACCGGCCGGGCATCGTCGGTGCCATGGATACGCGCGCGCTGGGAATGGCCGTGGTGTCGATGGGCGGCGGGCGTCGTCGTGCCAGCGACAGCATTGATTACAGCGTTGGCTTCAGCGAGATGGCGCAGCTGGGCGACAGCGTTGATGCGCAGCGCCCGCTGGCAGTGATCCACGCGGCGACGGAAGCCAGCTGGCAGGAAGCCGCCGCCGCCGTGAAGCGCGCGGTGGCGGTGGGCAGTGAACAGCCGCAGGTAACGCCGGTTATCTATCGCAGAATCTCGCAATAACGAGTATTCTGTTCTGATCGCATTTTTTTAATGCCAATCGCGCAGGAGACCAGGATGAAACGTGCATTTATCATGGTGCTCGATTCCTTTGGAATCGGCTCCAGTAAAGACGCCGACAAGTTCGGTGATGAAGGCTCGGATACGCTCGGCCATATCGCCGAGGCGTGCTTCAGGGGTGAAGCAGACAAAGGGCGTAAGGGCCCACTCCATCTGCCGAATCTGACCGCCTTAGGGTTGGGCAAAGCGGCAGAGGCCTCAACCGGGAAATTCCCGCCGGGGCTGGACAAAGATGCCGAAATTATTGGCGCTTATGCCTACGCCAGCGAGCTCTCCTCCGGGAAAGATACGCCGTCCGGCCACTGGGAAATCGCCGGGGTGCCGGTGCTGTTTGACTGGGGCTATTTCAGCGACGTGGAGAACAGCTTCCCGCAGGAGCTGCTCGACCTGCTGGTGGAAAAAGCCAATCTGCCGGGTTATCTCGGCAACTGCCACTCCTCCGGTACGGTGATCCTCGACCAGCTCGGCGAAGAGCATATGAAAACCGGCAAGCCGATTTTCTATACCTCCGCCGACTCGGTATTCCAGATTGCCTGCCATGAAGAGACCTTCGGCCTTGACCGTCTGTATGAGCTGTGCGAAATAGCGCGCGAAGCGCTGACCGAAGGCGGTTACAATATCGGCCGCGTGATCGCCCGTCCGTTTGTTGGTGATAAGCCGGGCAGCTTTGAGCGCACCGGGAACCGTCATGACCTGGCGGTGGAGCCTCCGGCCCCGACCATCCTGAAAAAACTGGTGGACGAGCAGGGTGGGGAAGTGATCTCCGTCGGCAAAATCGCGGATATCTACGCCCACGTTGGCATCACCAAAAAGGTGAAAGCCACCGGGCTGGACGCGCTGTTTGACGCGACCGTTGAAGAGATGAAAATTGCCCCGGATAACAGTATTGTGTTCACCAACTTCGTTGATTTCGACTCAACGTGGGGCCATCGCCGCGATATCCCTGGCTATGCCGGTGGTCTCGAGCTGTTTGACCGCCGCCTGCCGGAGCTGATGGCGCTGGTCAAAGAGGGCGATATTCTGATCCTCACCGCCGACCATGGCTGTGACCCAAGCTGGCGCGGCACCGAGCACACCCGCGAGCATATCCCGGTGCTGATCTACGGCCCAGGCGTGAAACCGGGCGATTACGGCTATCGCGACACCTTCGCCGACATTGGTCAGACGGTTGCCAGCTATTTTGGCCTGTCGCCGATGGAATACGGTAAAAGTATTCTTTAAACCCCATTTAATAAGATTAAGGATTTAACATGGCTACGCCTCATATTAACGCTGAGATGGGTGATTTCGCTGACGTGGTACTGATGCCGGGCGACCCGCTGCGCGCTAAGCACATCGCGGAAACCTTCCTGCAGGACGCGGTCGAAGTGAACAACGTGCGCGGCATGCTGGGTTATACCGGCACCTATAAAGGCCGTAAGATTTCAGTGATGGGCCACGGTATGGGTATTCCATCCTGCTCCATCTATGCGAAAGAGCTGATTACCGATTTCGGCGTGAAAAAAATCATCCGCGTCGGTTCCTGCGGTGCGGTGCGCAGTGATGTGAAACTGCGTGACGTGGTGATCGGCATGGGTGCCAGCACCGACTCCAAAGTGAACCGTATGCGCTTCAAAGACCATGATTTCGCGGCGATTGCCGATTTCGACATGGTGCGCAACGCGGTTGATGCGGCTAAAGCGCTGGGTGTGGATGCCCGCGTGGGTAACATCTTCTCGGCGGATCTGTTCTACACCCCGGACCCGCAGATGTTCGACGTGATGGAGAAGTACGGCATTCTCGGCGTGGAGATGGAAGCCGCGGGTATCTACGGCGTGGCGGCAGAGTTTGGTGCGAAAGCGCTGGCGATCTGCACCGTGTCTGACCATATCCGCTCCGGCGAGCAGACCACCGCCGCCGAGCGTCAGACCACCTTCAGCGAAATGATCGAGATCGCGCTGGAGTCCGTCCTGCTGGGTGACAAAGAGTAACCCTGGGCTGACGGGCTGACCGAAAAAGAGGGTCAGCCCCTACGACTTCGGTGTTACCCAATAGGGTAGGGGTCGACCGTTTTTATTCAGGCTGACCGAAAAAGAGGGTCAGCCCCTGGGACTTCGGTGTTACCCAATAGGGTAGGGGTCGACCCTTTTTTCCGGTCGACCCGGTTTGCCCCTACAATTAAAGGATAGGTCGCGTGTTTGCGATCGATGAACAGGGAGAACGTTATGAATTCACGCGCGATGTTCGTCAATGCCGGTGGCGGCTTTGACCATGTCTTTCCCGGTGAAAGCCCGGCTGCCGCCCCCAAAAGCGGCGAAATCACCGTGCGCCTGCACGCCAGCTCCCTTAACTTCCATGATTACGCGGTGGTCTGCGGCATCATGCCCCCTGCGGAAAAACGTATCCCGATGGCCGACGGTGCCGGAGAGGTGATCGCCGTTGGCCCCGACGTCAGCGAGTTTGCCGTGGGTGATGCGGTGGTCAGCACCTTCTTCCCTGACTGGCTGGATGGCGACTCGGCGGAATCGAGCTTTATGAATACGCCGGGTGACGGTATCGACGGCTATGCGCGCAGCGTGGTGACCGCGCGCGTCAATGCCTTTACCCGTGCCCCCAAAGGCTGGAGCCACGCTCAGGCCTCAACCCTGACCACCGCCGGACTGACCGCCTGGCGTGCGCTGATGGTTGACGGGCAGCTGAAACCCGGCGACAGCGTGCTGGTGCAGGGCACTGGCGGCGTGTCAATTTTTGCGCTGCAGCTGGCAAAACTGGCGGGCGCGACGGTGATTGCTACCTCCTCCAGCGACAGTAAACTGCAGAAGCTGCTCGACCTGGGCGCGGATCACGTCATCAACTATCGCCAGCACGCTAACTGGGGCGAAAAGGTTCAGCAGCTGACGCGCGGGCGGGGGGTTGACCATGTTATCGAAGTGGGCGGGCCGTCGACGCTGGAGCAGTCGCTGATCGCCGCACGGATTGGCGGCCATATTGCGATGATCGGCATTCTTACCGGCATGGCGGGCGAGCTGCCGGTGATTAACGTGCTGCTGAAGCAGCTGCGTCTGCAGGGTGTGCTGGTGGGCAACCGCAGCCAGCAGTTGGCGATGATCCGTGCGCTGGATGCCAGCCCGCTGCGCCCAGTGATTGACCGCCAGTTTGACCTCAGCGAAATGGTGGATGCCTTCCGCTATCAGGAATCGAATCAGCACTTCGGCAAGATCTGCCTGAGCATCTGACGCAGCGGGCACGGTGCCGCTGCGCCGTGCTTCTACCTGAATTATCTATTGAAGTATCCATTCCTAAGGCGGCTTGCAGAGAATCTGCAGGCCGTTTGACGGCGTTACTGGCAGCTGTCGCTGATTTTGACGATGACCGCCTGATAGACGCTGGCATCATCAGCGGAGAAGATCGCCAGCCCCTTGTGGTTGCCCTGCGCGGGCAGCTGGCCGCTCAGCAAAGCGTCATCAACCGTATCGAGCTTAAAACGTTTACCATCTGGAGAGAGGGCAATCAGACAAAGGTTCTTCAGGTTGATAGCCTTATCGGATAAATTCGCCAGCGTCACTTCAAAACGTTTGGTGAACACCTGTTTCGCCCCGGTCGAAATTGACCCTATCTCCTGCTGCGTGGCGATAACGGCAATCGAGTCTGTCTTCGCCGCGACGGCGGAAAAGCTGAGAAGAGCGGTGAAAAAGAGGGCGAGTTGATTGCGTTTCATTGCATGTTCCCCGATCCGTGAGAGTCAGAAAGCGCGCGATGCGCGGGTGAAAGACTACCATGCCGGGGACAGGGATGAGCGTACAGACCCGCAAGAGCTATTCGGCGTGAACAGCTCTATTTGCAGAGGGGATCAGCGAGGGTTCTCTTGCGGTTTCTCGTCCTCGTCGTCATCCTCTTTTACCGGGTTATTGGCAGTGAGCAGGAATGGCGACTGCTGCCAGCGCGTACGGCGCGCGCGCAGCAGGGTGCGGGTGAGGATAATTCCAATAGCCAGCGCCAGCAGCATCATCAGGCGCAGAATGTTGGTGGTGTTATCCACCTGCTTGGATTCCGTGACCAGCACGTGGGTATCCAGCGTAATGCGCAGGGAGCCGCGCGGGCCATCCTTCGTCGCCAGCGGCTCCACAATCTGATGGTTGAAATAGCTGCCGGCACGCTGGCCGTCGAGCGCCAGGCGATCGCGCACGTTGATGTTTTCACCACTGTGGGCGATCAGGCTGCCTTCGTCGTCATACACTGAAGCATCCAGAATACGGCTTTCGTGCGTCAGCTGGTCGAGGGTGTCGACAATTTTCTGGTGATTGTCATCGCTGTTTTCCATCAGCGGGGTCAGATTCCACGCCACCTGGCGGGTCAGCGTATGCGCCAGCTCTTCCACCTGCTCGGAACGGGCCATCTGGTGCCCGAGGCTGAACCAGGATGCACCCTGCATCAACACCACTAACAGCGTCAGGCAGATCAGCACGATCACCGTTCGGTGCAGGCGAAATTTTAGTTTGGCTTTAGCCATCTTGACCCTTCAGACTTACCAGAGGAACCGCTGAGCTTTATGTTGCCAGAACACGCTTGAACAAGGTAGCCTCTTGCATTATTTTGCGCAGAATTGCGTGTTGAATGTCCCTACAGGAGCTGTAATGCCAAATAGTCTGACCTGGTGCGACCTGCCTGCTGAAGTCTCTCTCTGGCCGGGGTTACCTCTTTCATTAAGCGGTGATGAAGTGATGCCGCTGGACTACCGCGCTGGCCGAAGCGGCTGGCTGCTGTATGGACGCCAACTCGACAAAGCCCGCCTGACCGAATATCAGCGCCAGCTGGGCGCGGCGATGGTGATCGTCAGCGCGTGGGTGGTGGAAGATTATCAGGTCGTGCGGCTGGCCGGATCGCTGACCCCGCTGGCAACCCGGCTGGCGCATGACGCCGGGTTTGATGTGGCGCCGATGGGCAAGATCCCGCATCTGAAAACGCCGGGCCTGCTGGTGATGGATATGGACTCCACCGCGATTGAGATTGAGTGCATTGATGAGATCGCCAAACTGGCCGGCAGCGGCGAGCAGGTGGCGGAAGTGACCGAGCGGGCGATGCGCGGCGAGCTGGACTTTGCCGCCAGCCTGCGCCAGCGCGTGGCCACCCTGAAAGGGGCCGATGCCAATATCCTGAAAGCGGTACGCGATACGCTGCCGCTGATGCCGGGCCTGACCTCGCTGGTGGCGAAGCTGCAGGCGATGGGCTGGGAAGTGGCTATCGCTTCCGGCGGCTTTACCTACTACGCTGAGCATCTGCGCGACACCCTGCACCTCTCTGCAGTGGCCGCTAACGTGCTGGAGATCGCGGACGGCAAGCTGACCGGTGAAGTGCTGGGCGATATCGTCGATGCGCAGTATAAAGCCGACACGCTGCAGAAGCTGGCCGAGCGCTTCAACATTGCACCTGAGCAAACCGTGGCCGTCGGTGACGGGGCCAACGACCTGCCGATGATCAAAATTGCCGGCCTCGGTATTGCCTATCACGCCAAGCCGAAAGTGAATGAACAGACCGCTGTGACCATCCGTCACGCGGATTTAATGGGCGTGTTCTGCATTCTGAGCGGCAGCCTGATTTTTGACGAGCGTTAAGGGGACGATTTGGCCAAAGCGGTAAAGCGCGCCTTTGTATGTAACGAGTGCGGCGCAGACTATCCTCGCTGGCAGGGGCAGTGCAGCGCCTGTCACGCCTGGAACACCATCACCGAGATGCGGCTTGCCGCCTCCCCCACCGTGGCGCGTAACGAGCGGCTCTCCGGCTATGCGGGCAGTGCGGGCGTCAGCCGCGTGCAGAAGCTGTCGGAAATCAGCCTTGACGAACTGCCGCGTTTCAGCACCGGTTTTAAAGAGTTTGACCGCGTGCTTGGCGGCGGCGTGGTGCCGGGCAGCGCCATTCTGATTGGCGGTAACCCCGGCGCGGGGAAAAGTACCCTGCTGTTGCAGACCCTGTGCAAGCTGTCAGAGAGCATGAAAACCCTGTACGTCACCGGGGAAGAGTCGCTGCAGCAGGTGGCGATGCGCGCCCATCGTCTGGGATTACCGAGCGAAAACCTGAATATGCTGTCGGAAACCAGCATCGAGCAGATCTGCCTGATCGCCGAGCAGGAGCAGCCGAAGCTGATGGTGATCGACTCGATCCAGGTGATGCACATGGCGGATATCCAGTCTTCGCCGGGCAGCGTGGCGCAGGTACGCGAAACCGCCGCCTACCTCACGCGCTTCGCCAAAACCAAAGGCGTGGCGATTGTGATGGTCGGGCACGTGACGAAAGATGGCTCGCTGGCTGGCCCGAAGGTGCTGGAGCACTGCATCGACTGTTCGGTGCTGCTCGATGGCGATGCCGACTCGCGTTTTCGCACGCTGCGCAGCCATAAAAACCGCTTTGGCGCGGTGAATGAGCTGGGCGTGTTTGCCATGACCGAGCAGGGGCTGCGTGAAGTCAGCAACCCGTCGGCGATCTTCCTGAGCCGGGGGGATGAAGTGACCTCCGGCAGCTCGGTGATGGTGCTGTGGGAGGGAACGCGCCCGCTGCTGGTCGAGATCCAGGCGCTGGTCGATCACTCAATGATGGGCAATCCGCGTCGCGTGGCGGTGGGGCTTGAGCAGAACCGCCTGGCGATTCTGCTGGCGGTGCTGCACCGTCACGGCGGCCTGCAAATGGCCGATCAGGACGTGTTTGTTAACGTGGTTGGCGGGGTGAAAGTCACCGAAACCAGCGCCGACCTGGCGCTGATGCTGTCGATGGTTTCCAGCCTGCGCGACCGCCCGCTGCCGCAGGATCTGGTGGTGTTTGGCGAGGTCGGGCTGGCCGGTGAGATCCGTCCGGTGCCCAGCGGCCAGGAGCGTATTTCAGAAGCGGCGAAGCACGGATTCCGTCGCGCGATTGTTCCCGCCGCCAACGTGCCGAAAAAATTGCCGGAAAATATGAAAGTGTACGGCGTGAAAAAGCTGGCCGATGCGCTCTCTATCCTTGACGATCTCTAATTGCCGGAGGCATAAATGTCGTCTTTTGATTACCTGAAAACCGCGATCCGCCAGCAGGGCTGTACTCTGCAACAGGTGGCGGACGCCAGCGGCATGACCAAGGGCTACCTCAGCCAGCTGCTGAATGCCAAAATCAAAAGCCCCAGCGCGCAGAAGCTGGAGGCGCTGCATCGCTTTCTCGGCCTGGAGTTTCCGCGCCGCGAGAAAACCATCGGTGTGGTGTTCGGCAAGTTTTATCCGCTGCATACCGGGCACATCTACCTGATCCAGCGCGCCTGTAGCCAGGTTGACGAGCTGCATATCATCATGGGCTATGATGAGCCGCGCGATCGCCAGCTGTTTGAGGACAGCGCGATGTCGCAGCAGCCGACGGTCAGCGACCGCCTGCGCTGGCTGCTGCAGACCTTTAAGTATCAGAAGAACATCCGCATTCATTCGTTCAATGAAGAGGGGATGGAGCCGTATCCGCACGGCTGGGACGTCTGGAGCAAAGGGGTGCAGGCGTTTATGGACGATCGCGGCATCGTGCCCAACTGCATTTATACCAGTGAAGAGGGTGACGCCGAACAGTTCAGCGCGCAGCTCGGGGTAGAGACGATCGTTATCGATCCAAAACGCTCGTTTATGAGCATCAGCGGCGGGCAGATCCGTCAGGATCCGTTCCGCTACTGGGAGTATATCCCGACCGAAGTGAAGCCGTTCTTCGTGCGCACCGTGGCGATCCTCGGCGGTGAGTCGAGCGGCAAATCGACGCTGGTTAACAAGCTGGCGAATATCTTCAATACCACCAGTGCGTGGGAGTTCGGCCGCGATTACGTCTTCTCACACCTCGGCGGCGACGAGATGGCGCTGCAGTATTCTGACTATGACAAAATCGCCCTCGGCCAGGCGCAGTACATCGATTTTGCGGTGAAGTACGCCAATAAAGTGGCATTTATCGATACCGACTTCGTGACCACTCAGGCGTTTTGCAAAAAGTATGAAGGGCGCGAGCACCCGTTTGTGCAGGCATTGATTGACGAGTATCGCTTCGACCTGGTTATTCTGGTGGAGAACAACGTCCCCTGGGTGGCCGATGGTCTACGCAGCCTCGGCAGCTCGGTCGACCGTAAAGAGTTTCAGTCGCTGCTGATCTCGATGCTGGAAGAGAACAACATCAGCTACGTGCGCGTCGAGCAGGATAACTACGACGAGCGCTTCCTGCGCTGCGTCGAGTTAGTGAAAGAGATGCTGGGCGATCAAAAATAGTAGCCAATATTGACGTTGCTGCGGAAATACCACTTACCGCTGCCGGGGGACTGAGTGCGGGTCCAGCCGGTGGCGTTAAGCGCACCGCCCCAGGGATTGGCGTTTTTTGCCCAGGTTAAATCCAGCCAGAACATCACCGGCAGCGCAAACAGCTGCATTCCCAGGGTGTTCATCTGCGAGTCATCCCAGCTGCCTTTATCTTTCCACAGCACGCTGTAATCATCATAAAAGCGCAGTTTGCTGACCGGGCCAAGATTGACGTCAACATCGCGCGCGATATTCAGCGCCGCAGTGGTGGCTTTAGCCGGGATCAGATAGGCAGGCGACAGCCCGTTGGTTCCCATCAGGATGGTATCTTTATCCCCCCCGCTGGGGTTCTTCGCCGCGTAAGCATAACGGATCGCCTGGGTGCTGAGCTGCCACGGACCGTTGTTCAGTTTGGCATGCAGCCCGCCCGACCAGAATGAGCCGTTATCGCCGCTGCGGTGGTTATACAGGCGCGAGGCCGCCAGTGAGCCGCCCAGCTCGCTGTGCCAGCTGCCGCTGTCAAACTCGCGCGCCAGCCGCAGGTTAAGCTGATCGCGCTTCTCATTGAGCTGCAGGTGGTGCGGGCCATATATTGTGCCTTTCAGCTCGCCGTAATAGCCCACGTCCGGCGCATAGCGCACCCCCTCAGGCAGCATTTTGGCAAAATACGCCGCCTCAAACGTCCAGTTATTCGCCCGGTAGCGATACTTAGCACCGAGCCCGCTGTTGACCGCAAAGCCGAGATAAAACGGAATATCATATGACCAGCCAAACTGCGGATAGGGGGCCAAACCAAAAGGTTTCTCCGGTGCGCCGATCTGAATCTGCTGGTCGCGGTTAATTTGGTAGCCAATATAGGCGCGGTCAATAGCATATTTGCGCTGGTCCTGAAACCAGAAGCCGGAATCAAAAAAGAAATTATCGGCATGGCCGCTGGCATCAATGCGAAAAGTATCAAAACGCAAATGGGGCTGGCGGCGGTTGCGGCTGGTGTTCCAGTCTTCATAGCGATAGTTGGCGCGCAGCGCGCCGCCAATATCAATGCCCTGTTGACCATCCGCGCTCTGCCAGTGCAGGTGGGGCGGGGCGCTGGCGGCCTGAACGCCGCTGCTGAGGCAAAATGTCAGTAACAGCTGCTTTATTTTACGCATAACGATCCCTCGTCTTTTTCCTTAATTAAAGAAAAAATCCATGAAGTATTAAATATGAAACTTGCGCGGTTTAAATTACCGTTGAACCATAAAATAACCAGCAGCTATGTCAAGATGAAATAAATGGAAGTGCCAGCGGGGTAAAATAAAAAAAGATATTAAGGCGGGATGTTTCATGGGCGAACCAAATAAGGTCCGCCCGTTGGGATTAATAGACCATCACCACCTTGCCGCGCATATGACCTTCCAGCACCTGCTTATGGGCCGCGGTCAGCGTGTCGACGCTTAAGCCGTGCAGGGTCTGGCTCAGTGAGGTAGTGACTTTCCCCTCATCCAGCAGTTTTGCCGTGGCGTCGAGGATCTCCCCCTGGCGCGCAATATCCGGGGTGTTATACATGCTGCGGGTGTACATAAACTCGAAGTGCAGCGCGGCGCTTTTCAGCTTCAGCTGGTCCATGCTCAGCGGTTTTTCATTCTCAACGATGGTACAGATTTGCCCCTGCGGCGCGATAAGCTGGCTCATCGTTTCCCAGTGGCCGTCGGTATCGTTCAGGCAGAAGATATAATCCACCTGCTTGAGGCCATGTTTCTCCAGCTCTGCTGGCATATCCTGATAGTTGATCACCAGGTCCGCGCCGCGATCTTTACACCACTGCACCGAGTCCGGGCGCGAGGCGGTGGCGATCACTTTGACCTTGGTGTGCAGCTTAGCAAACGGGATCGCCAGCGATCCAACGCCACCGGCACCGCCGACGATCAGCAGGGTTTTACCTTCTGCAGCGCGGTCAAGCTGCAGGCGGTCGAACAGGCCTTCCCATGCGGTAAGCGCGGTCAGTGGAATAGCCGCAGCCTGCGCCCAGTCGAGCGAGCGCGGCTTGTGCCCGGTGATACGCGCATCAACCAGCTGCTGGCTGGCGTTGCTGCCGGGGCGAGTGATGTCCCCGGCGTAGTAGACTTCGTCACCCGCTTTAAAGCCGCTGACCTTACTACCTACCGCCAGCACCACGCCGCTGGCATCCCAGCCGAGAATACGCGGCTGCTGCAAGCCATTTTTCTGCGCACCCTTATGCACTTTGGTATCCACCGGGTTGACCGAGGCGGCTTTCACTTCAACCAGCAGATCAAACTCGCCCGGAGTGGGCTGCGGCTGCTGGATTTCAATAAAGCTCTGCGGATTTTCTGGATTGATAGCAATCGCTTTGATTGTCATAGCACTTCTCCTTAATGATGTGATATTCAGTGTAGGTAATAAGCAGGCTAATGATAAGCTGCACAATAACGCACTAAGTGTTCGTCTGGGGTGAACAATAATGTTTAAACAGTTGCAGGATATGGCGCTGTTTGCGCTGGTCGCAGAGTGTGGCAGTTTCACGGCGGCGGCTACGCGCGCGGGATTACCGAAGTCCAGCGTCAGCCAGCGCGTCAGCCAGCTTGAACAGGCGCTGGGGCTGCGCTTAATCAACCGTACCACCCGCCAGCTCAATCTGACCTTTGCCGGGGAACGTTATCTGGTGCACTGCCAGGAGATGCTGGCCGCCAGCGAACGCGCCAGTATGGCTATCGAACGCCTGCGTGATAACCCCAGCGGGCGACTGCGCATCACTTCTCCCGCAGGCATCGGTGCCACGCTGCTGGCGCGCTTCAACGCCGGGTTCCAGCGCCAGTTTCCCGACGTCACGCTGGAGGTCTCAGTCTCTGATGAGATCCGCGATCTGGTGCAGGACGGTTTTGATGTGGCGCTGCGCACCGGGCGGCCGCAGGACTCGTCGCTGATCGGTCGGCGTATTGGTTACTGTGAGCGGATGCTGGTGGCCTCACCCGCCTATCTGGCCGATTACGACGTCCTGACACACCCCAGCCAGCTGATGGAGCATCGCAGTATTGCTCACCGGGCCTGGAGCGAATGGGTATTGAAACGTAACGAAGAGTTCTACAGCTGGCTGCTACCGCCGACCCATATGACCGACAACCTGGTGTACGCGCGCGAATGTGCGCTGGGCAATGCCGGGATCACGTTACTGCCGCTCTTTATGATCAATGAATTATTACCGCGGGGTGATTTAGTGCGGGTGTTACCGGAATGGGAAGTGGAGGGGAATGAACTGTGGCTGGTTTACCCGAGCCGAAAGCTGAACTCACCCGCGCTGGCGCGCTTTATTGAATTTGCCATGCAGTCGCCGGTATTCCGCGAATTTTATCAGTAGGGGGCGACCTTTTACTGGTCGCCCCGCAAGCCTGAATAGCTTACTTAATCATACGCTTGTACTTGATACGCTTCGGCTCCAGCGCTTCGGCGCCCAGCGTGCGTTTCTTGTACTCTTCGTATTCGGTGAAGTTACCTTCGAAGAACTCGATCTTGCCTTCATCCTGATAGTCCAGAATGTGGGTGGCAATACGGTCGAGGAACCAGCGGTCGTGCGAGATCACCATGGCACAGCCCGGGAACTCCAGCAGGGCGTTTTCCAGCGCGCGCAGGGTTTCGATGTCGAGGTCGTTGGTCGGTTCATCCAGCAGCAGCATGTTGCCGCCAACCTGCAGCAGCTTCGCCAGGTGCAGACGACCGCGCTCACCACCGGAGAGTTCGCCAACGCGTTTACCCTGATCAACCCCTTTAAAGTTAAAGCGGCCAACGTAGGCACGGCTTGGCATCTCGGTGTTGCCGATACGCATAATATCCTGGCCGCCGGAGACTTCTTCCCAAACGGTTTTAGAATTATCCATGCTGTCGCGGAACTGATCGACCGACGCCAGCTTAACGGTTTCACCCAGCACGATCTCGCCGGAATCAGGCTGCTCCTGACCGGACATCATGCGGAACAGCGTGGATTTACCCGCGCCGTTCGGACCGATGATGCCGACAATCGCACCCTTAGGAACCGAGAAGGAGAGGTCGTCAATCAGCAGGCGGTCGCCGTAGGATTTACGCAGGTTGCTGACTTCCAGCACCTTGTCACCCAGGCGTGCTCCCGGTGGAATGAACAGTTCGTTGGTTTCGTTACGCTTCTGGTACTCGGTGTTGTTCAGCTCTTCAAAGCGCGCCAGACGGGCCTTGCCTTTGGACTGCTGACCTTTGGCACCTTTGCGCACCCACTCCAGCTCTTTCTCAATCGATTTACGACGAGCGGCTTCGGATGAGGCTTCCTGCGCCAGACGCGCATCTTTCTGCTCCAGCCAGGAAGAGTAGTTACCTTCCCACGGAATACCTTCGCCGCGGTCCAGCTCGAGGATCCAACCCGCTACGTTATCCAGGAAGTAACGGTCGTGGGTAATCGCCACCACGGTCCCTTCGAAGTCGTGCAGGAAGCGTTCCAGCCAGGCCACGGATTCGGCATCCAGGTGGTTGGTCGGTTCGTCCAGCAGCAGCATGTCCGGCTTTTCCAGCAGCAGGCGGCACAGAGCGACGCGGCGGCGCTCACCACCGGACAGGTTAGCAATTTTTGCATCCCAGTCCGGCAGGCGCAGCGCATCGGCCGCACGCTCCAGCTGGGTATTCAGGTTGTGGCCGTCGTGCGCCTGGATGATCTCTTCAAACTTGCCCTGCTGAGCGGCGAGCTTGTCGAAGTCAGCATCCGGCTCGGCGTACTTGGCGTACACCTCGTCCAGCCCTTTCAGCGCGCCCACCACTTCGGCCACGGCTTCTTCCACCGATTCGCGCACGGTGTGTTCCAGGTTCAGCTTCGGTTCCTGCTCCAGGTAGCCGATCTTCAGGCCTGGCTGCGGGCGTGCTTCCCCTTCGATATCTTTATCGATGCCGGCCATGATGCGCAGCAGGGTGGATTTACCCGCACCGTTCAGACCCAGTACGCCGATCTTGGCACCAGGGAAGAAACTGAGGGAGATGTTCTTTAAAATATGACGCTTCGGCGGAACGACTTTGCCGACGCGATGCATGCTATAGACGAATTGAGCCACGTTGGGTTGAGCCTCTTATGGTCTGGGGTTTAATTGGGGCAAAACAGCTGCCCACTCAGATAGCGGAGTTTAGCTGTTTTCCCCTGCTATTCACAGCCGGGACGGCCTGATTATCCTGATATCGCTACAAGCGCCTGTTTCTGATTGATTTCTGTTCAGTTACGGCTAAGCTGGTTTTTTTGCCTTTAAAACCATGGAGATATCAATGAGAGTTCTGATAGCCGCGGAAGAGAATGCCTGGGGTGGGATGATCCAGCAGTTTCGCCAGCGTTTGCCCGACGTCGAATTTGTCGCATCGCCGGGCCACGCGGCGGAAAGCCTGGCCGGTTTTGACGCGTTGATCCCTGGCATGGCGAAGGTCACTCCCGCTCTGTTGCACACCGCCGATCGCCTCAAGCTGATTCAGCAGGCCGGGGCCGGGCTGGAAGGGGTGGATATCGCCAGCGCCCATGCGCAGGGCGTGATGGTGGCGAACGTACCGTCCGACCGCTCCGGCAACGCCGACTCGGTGGCGGAGCTGGGCATCTGGATGATGATCGGGCTGGCGCGTAAGGCTAACCAGCTGCCGCAGATGATCGCCACGCGCCAGCTTGGCCTGCCGGTTGGCATGGGACTGAAGGGCAAAACCGTCGGGCTGGTCGGGCTGGGGGGCATTGGCAAAGCGCTGGCGCAGAGGCTGGCGGCGTTTGAGATGCGTACGATCGGCGTTAAGCGCAGCGCCGATGATGACTTTGCCCGCCAGCATCGCCTGGCGTGGGTCGGAGAGATGGACTGCCTGCCGCAGCTGCTGCGGGAAGCTGACTTTGTGGTGCTCAGCCTGCCGGATAACCCGGCGACCCATCATATTATCGATGAAGCGGCGCTGGCGCAGATGAAGCCGGGGGCTTTCCTGATTAATCTCGGGCGCGGCGGGCTGATTGAGAAGTCTGCGCTGCTGGCGGCGCTGGCGAACGGTCAGCTGAGCGGCGCCGGGCTGGACGTGTTCTGGCAGGAGCCGCCCGAGCCGCAGGATGCGTTGTTCAGCTATAACGTGATTGCCACCCCGCACATTGGCGGCGTGACCGATATCTCGCTGGCTGGCAATGTCGCCGCGGTGTGTGAGAATTTACGCCGCCTGCGCGACGGCGAAGAGATTTTAAATCGCTGGTAAAGCGCAGCGGGCGGAGCGAAAAAGAAGGTCCGCCCCTACCGTTTCTGCGGTCGCCGCGCGCCGAGAGTTTGCGCCGGTTACGGGGTGATAACCTCAATACCGATGTCGTACCCGGGGGCGGCATCGCTGATTAAGCCGTTAAACGCGCTGAGATCGGCGATGCGCGCCGGCAGCACCTTGCCATATTTGCTGCTGTCGGCCACCAGTAACTTCTGGCGCGCGCGCTGCAGTGCCAGAAGCTTCATCGGCAGTTCGTTCAGGTTGTAGCAGCTGGCACCCTGCTGCACATCGATTCCGGCGGCGGAGATGAACGCCTTATCCGGGCACAGGCTGTCCATCACTGACAGCTGACCCAGCGGGGTGAAGATGGCGTTATCCGCGTGGAACTCGCCGCCGCACAGGATCACCCGGGCATTTTTCTCTTTCAGCGCGAGGAAAGTGTTCATCGCACAGCAGACGGCGGTAAACGGCAGGTCGGGATCGATGGCGTCAATCACCCACGGAATGGAGGTACCGCAGTCAAAATAGACCGTTTCATTGGCATTGATCAGCGAGCTGGCGTGCTGGCCCAGCAGGCGCTTTTGCTCGACATGCTGCCCCTGCTGATCGGAAACAAAATAGTGGTTCTGGTGACGCATCGGGTCGCTGACGATGTAGCCGCCCAGCAATACCACTGCGCCCGGGCCTTCATTCAGGTCGCGGCGTATGGTCATCTCAGACACCCCAAGCAGTTGAGCCGCCTCTTTCAGATGGATTTTATCGGTGCCTTTCAGCGCCTGGGCCAGCTTATTGATGCGCTCGTCGCGCCGGGTTTCCATGAGTTTGCTTCCAGTTGTCGCGGAATTTGGAGTTTACCGTCAATAAGATAGGGCTGCAAACAGCAGGGCGCAGGCAGGTAAAAACAGGGGGCGGGCATGCCCGCCCCCTACGCAGGAACGCGGATGTTGTAGGGGGCAGGCATGCCTGACCCGCCGTGCAGGGACGCGGATGTTGTAGGGGTCAGGCATGCCTGACCCGCCGCGCAGGAACGCGGATGTTGTAGGGGTCAGGCATGCCTGACCCGCTGCGCAGGGACGCGGATGTTGTAGGGGTCAGGCATACCTGACCCGCCGCGCAGGAACGCGGATGTTGCATGCCTGACCCGCTGGTTTACGCCGCGCTGCTGCCGATCTTCTGCGCCAGGTTCAGCGCGGCGACGATCGGTTCGTGGCACAGGATAATCGAATGGTGATTGGCCGCCAGCGGGATCACCTGCAGCTGCGGGCAGACTTTACCTAGGCCATTATCGCTCAGCGCCAGCAGTTCCGCGCCGTCGATACCGTCCATGCTCAGGTCGGCAAACTCGGTGGCTTTAAACAGCGTCACCCGGCTGTGGCGCAGCGGGGCGCTCAGCGGCTGGTTGTTCATCGACAGTTCAAGCTGCTCAATGCGCAGCGCGCGTTCGGCCGCTTCCCCCTCGATGCCGATCATCGCCAGCAGTGGCGCCAGCATGCCCGCCACAATGCGCTGCTGAATGTCGGTCTGGTACAGGCTGTCGAGCAGGCAGAGATGGATATCGCGATAGCCGCGCTGCTCGAGCTGAGCGGCTATCTCCAGCGCAATCACGCCACCGAGCGACCAGCCCAGCAGCTGCACCGGCTGCTGGCGCGACAGCCCCTGGCTCACCATATGCTGCAGGTAATAGCTGGCGAGCGCCGACAGCGACGGGATAGGCGGCTGGTGGTACAGATTGTAATTATTGATGCCGATGGCATTGAGCTGGCCGTCAAACGCCTGCGCCAGATCGCGGTAGATCTCACAGCCAACCACCGCCGGATGCACCATCCACAGATTACCTGCTTCAGCGGGCGAGTTCAGGCGCTGGGTGAGCCGGAACTGCGCCGCGGGCTGGTTGAGCTGCTTCAGCAGTTTCTGCATCGGCAGCGGCGCGTCAGCCTGCGCGTTCAGCTCCGCGCATCCGGCGATGGCGCGCGCCTGGGCGCTTAGCGTGCTGTTGGCAAACAGGGTTTTCATCTCCAGCGCGATGCCCGCGCGCTTGAGCTTCACCATCAGCTGGATGGCGTGCAGCGAGTGGCCGCCAAGCGCGAAGAAATCGTCGTCGCAGCCGATGTTCTCCACCTGCAGCAGCTCGCGCCACCACGCTGCCAGCTGGCGTTCACCCGCGCTCTGCGGGGCGCGCCACGCCGTTTCTTCCGCCTGCCACGCAGGCTGCGGCAGTGCTTTGCGGTCCAGCTTACCGTTAGGGGAGAGCGGAAACGCATCCAGCCGCACAAAGGCGCTGGGGATCATATATTCCGGCAGCGCGGCCTGCAGGGTGCTGCGCAGCTTCTCGCGCAGGCCGGGCTGCGGGACGGCAACCAGCCAGGCGATCAGCCGTTTGTCACCCCGGCCGTCGTCGCAGGCCATCACCACCACATCGTCGATGCCGCTAAACCCGGCAATCTGCTGCTCAATCTCGCCCAGCTCAATGCGCAGGCCGTGGATTTTCACCTGGAAATCATTGCGCCCGAGGTACTCAATGCTGCCATCCTCCAGCCAGCGCGCCAGATCGCCGGTTTTATACAGGCGGGCATCGGGGTCGCTGCTGAACGGGTCGGCAATAAAGCGCTCGGCGCTCAGCTGTTCGCGGTTAAGGTAGCCGCGCGCCACCTGCACGCCGCCGATATGCAGCTCGCCGCTGACGCCCGGCGGCAGCGGTTGCAGCTGTGCATCAAGGATATAGAGCTGGGTGTTGGCGACCGGTCTGCCAATCGGCACCAGCCCGCGCGCATCGTCGCGCCGGCAGTGCCAGAAGGAGACATCCACCGCCGCTTCGGTCGGGCCGTACAGATTATGCAGTTCGGCATCCGGCAGCTGCTGGTGGAAGCGCTGCACTGCCGCCAGCGGCAGCGCTTCCCCGCTGCACATCACCTTGCGCAGCGGGCGGCACCGTTCCATGTCGCCGTGGCGAAGAAACAGCTGCAGCATTGAAGGGACGAAGTGCAGGGTCGTGACCTGCTGTGCGGCGATAAGCTGGCTGAGGTAGTCCGGGTCCTGGTGACCCGCCGGCCTGGCGATGGCCAACCGTGCGCCGACCATCAGTGGCCAGAAGAACTCCCACACCGAGACATCAAAGCTAAACGGGGTTTTTTGCAGTACGCAGTCCTGCGGCGTCAGCCGGTACTCCTCCTGCATCCAGCGCAGGCGGTTCATCACCCCGAGGTGTTCGTTCATGACCCCTTTCGGTTTGCCCGTTGAGCCGGAGGTGTAGATAACATAGGCCAGCGAGCGCTGGGGATCGGCGGCCAGCGCGGGCAGATTAGCCTCGCGCTGAGTTTGCCAGCGGGCGGCATCGCGGCTCAGATGCCAGACCGGCAGATCGGCGCCCAGCAGCGGGCGCAGCGCCTGCTCGCCGGCATCGTCGAGCAGCACCAGCGCGGCCCCGCAGTCGCTGAGCATATGGCTGAGGCGATCCGGCGGATAGTCGGGATCGAGCGGTACGTAAGCGCCGCCGGATTTGAGGATCGCCAGCAGCGCCGTCACCATCTCACTGCTGCGGGCGCAGCACAGCGCCACGCGATCGTCAGGGCCAATCCCCGCCTGGCGCAGTTCTGCCGCCAGCCGGTTAGCGCGCTGATTGAGCTGCTGATAGCTGACGCTGCCGCCGTGACCGCACAGCGCAACGGCGCCGGGCGTGCGTGCCGTCTGCTGCTCAAACCCGCGGTGAATGCCTTCCGGCAGCGGCCACTGCTGTTCAGTGCTATTCCACTGGCCGAAGATCTGCTGCTGTTCCTGCGGCAATAGCAGTGGGATCTGCGCCAGCGGCTGCTCTGCGCCGTGGTCGAGCAGATGATCCAGCAGCATCAGCAGGCGGTCGGCGCTGCGCTGCGCATCGGCGGCGCTGAACCAGGCTTCATTGAAGTTAAACTCCAGCAGCGGCGCATCGCCGGGGTGATAGTGGCGCAGATAAAGCGCCAGCGGCATCTGTTCAAAACCGTGATGCAGGGTTTCCACTTTCAGCTGGCTGCCTTCCAGTTCAATATCGGTCGGGAAGACTTCCAGCGAAAAGCTCAGGTCATACAGCTGGCGGCGGCCCTGCTGCCCGAGGCGCAGCTGGCGGTTAAGCTCGGCAATCGGGAAGCGCTGGTGGCGGTAGCAGCAGCGAAGTTCGGCGGCAATCTGGCTCATCAGGGCGCTGAATGGCTGGCTGAGGTCAACGCTGAGTGCCACCGGGATCATCGAAGAGAACATGCCAAGCGTACGCTTGTGCTGAGCGCCGCTGCGGTTATGGACCGGCACGCCGAGCGTCAGCTGTTCAACCTGCCACAGGCGGCTGTACCAGCAGGCCAGCAGCGCGGTCATCAGGTGCATCGGCGAACAGCCGTGTGCGGCGGCCAGGGCGCACAGGCGCTGATAGCGCTCCAGCGGAAGAGGGCGGTTAATCTGCTGGCTGGGCCACGCCTGGCCTGGGTCAAAGCCGGCGCGCCGCTCCATTCCCGGCTGGGCATGCTCAGCAAAGCGCGTCAGCCAGAAAGGCGCGGTCGCGTTCATAGCGTGTGGACTGCAAATAGGCGCAGTCGTTAGCGATAAAGTCACGATAGCCGAAAATCTGCTGGTGGGCTGCTAACTGACCGCTTTTCAGCTGTTTGTAGCGATCCATAATCATGCCGCTCAGCAGAGAGACGGAAGTCCCGTCGGCGATAATATGGTGGGCATTAATCAACCACAAGGCAGTTGTCGCCGTGGTTTTAATAAATACGCAGCGCCAGAGTAATTCTTCATACAGTTTAAAAGGTTGATTAAATTTATCCTTTAGGTATTCGCGGGCTTTTTTTTCGGCGTCGTTATCCTGACTAAAGTCGTGGTATTCGAGAGTGAAGTCTTGATTCGATACGGTCGTCTGAATAATACCGCCTTCACTCTCTTTTAAGGTTAATTTCAGTGCATCATGTTGGGCGAGAGTTTCATTTATTGCCTGATTTAACAGGGTGATATCAACCTCTCTTTCAATGCGCCACAGCGCGCCAACGTTGTAGCAGGGGGTGGATGGTGTTAATAACTGATCGAGCCAAACGGCTTGCTGCACGCTGGTTAGCGGATAAATAGCCACGTGAGTACCTCCATTAAAGGATCGGTAAATTTGATTTCATGACAATACAGGAAAGTAGTATATGAATATTTCCAAAATATGAAATGAAATTAAATTTATTTCTTTATGAAGAATATTCAGTAACGGCAGGGAATTATAATATTGCGGGCGGAGATATAAATCTATTAATGAGATGGGAATTTATTTAATTGGGATTATTAACATGATTTTTTTAAAGGCCGATCGAGACATCCGTAGGGGCCGACCCTCTTTTTCGGTCGGCCCGCCGTATCAAAATCAAATCGCTACTAACCCGCGCACCCCGTCGCTTTCCATCTCCTTGCCGAGGCCGCGCTGGACGATCTCACCGCGCGACATCACCAGATAGCTGTCGGCCAGCTCGGCGGCAAAGTCGTAAAACTGTTCAACCAGCAGGATCGCCATATCGCCGCGTGCGGCCAGCTGGCGGATCACCGCGCCGATCTCCTTGATCACCGACGGCTGGATCCCTTCCGTCGGTTCGTCGAGGATCAGCAGCTGCGGCCTGCAGGCCAGCGCGCGGCCAATGGCTAACTGCTGCTGCTGGCCACCGGAGAGATCGCCGCCGCGCCGCTGCTTCATCTGCCACAGTACCGGAAACAGCTGCCAGATCTCCTCCGGCACCTGACGCGCCTGGCTGCCGGAAAAACGTGCCAGCCCCATGAGCAGATTCTCCTCTACCGTCAGGCGCGGGAAGATCTCGCGCCCCTGCGGCACGTAGGCGATGCCCGCCTGCACGCGCTGGTGCGGCTTGCGCCCGTTGATTGGCTTATCCTGCCAGCTGATGGTGCCGGACTTCGCCGGGATCAGCCCCATCAGGCATTTAAGCAGCGTGGTTTTCCCTACGCCGTTGCGCCCCAGCAGGCAGGTGATCTCACCCGCTTTAACCTCAAACGACAGGCCGCGCAGAATGTGGCTGCCGCCATAATATTGATTTAGTTCAGTAACCTGTAACATATCAGCGCCCCAGATAAACTTCGATAACCTGCTCGTTGGCCTGCACCTCGCGCAGCGATCCTTCCGCCAGCACCTGGCCCTGATGCAGCACCGTCACGTGGTCGGCGATGGTTTCGACAAAGCCCATATCGTGCTCAACCACCATCAGCGAATGCTTGCCGGCCAGCGAGCGGAACAGCTCGGCGGTGTATTCGGTTTCGGCATCCGTCATGCCTGCCGCCGGTTCATCCAGCAGCAGCAGGTGCGGGTCCTGCACCAGCAGCATGCCGATTTCCAGAAACTGCTTCTGCCCGTGCGACAGCAGCCCGGCGGGGCGCTGACGTTCCGCCCCGAGGCGCAGCAGCTTCAGCACCTCATCAATGCGGTCCTGCTGCTCGCCGTTAAGCTTTGCCCGCAGGCAGGCCCATACCGACTTATCGGTTTTCAGCGCGATCTCCAGATTTTCAAACACCGTCAGCGCGGCAAACACCGTTGGTTTCTGGAACTTGCGCCCGATGCCGATGCGTGCGATCTCGACAGGGGAAAGCGTGGTCAGGTCAGTGCTCTGGTCGTAGAACACCCGGCCATTGTCCGGGCGGGTTTTGCCGGTTATCACATCCATCAGGGTGGTTTTTCCCGCGCCGTTGGGGCCGATTACGCAGCGCAGTTCACCGACGCCAATCTGAAGTGACAGGTCGGTCAGCGCTTTAAAACCGTCAAACGAGACGTTGATTTTTTCCAGCTGGAGCACCGGGTCGGTCTGCTGGCGATGGCGGTCTGCCGGGTGTGGCTGGGTAAACAGGGGTTCAGTCATGCTTCCTCCGGCGCAGCAGGCCAATCACGCCACGCGGCAGGAACAGCGTGACGAGGATAAACATCAGGCCTAAGAAGAACAGCCAGTATTCCGGGAAGGCGACGGTGAACCAGCTTTTCGCGCCGTTGACGATCCCGGCTCCGAGCAGCGGACCGATCAGCGTGCCGCGCCCGCCGAGCGCCACCCAAATGGCAGCCTCAATCGAGTTGGTAGGCGACATTTCGCCGGGGTTGATAATCCCCACCTGCGGCACGTACAGCGCGCCCGCCAGCCCGCACAGCACGGCGGAGAGCGTCCAGACAAACAGTTTGAAGCCTTTCGGATCGTAGCCGCAAAACATCAGGCGATTTTCGGCATCGCGCACTGCCGTCAGCACGCGGCCAAACTTGCTGCGTGCCAGGGCAAAACCGACGGCGAGACTGGCTGCCAGCAGCAGCACGCTGGCGACAAACAGCCCGACGCGGGTGCGGGTGGCGGTGACAGGGAAGCCAAGCAGCGTAGTGAAGCCGGTGAAGCCGTTATTGCCGCCAAAGCCGGTTTCGTTGCGGAAGAACAGCAGCATCCCGGCGTAGGTCAGCGCCTGGGTCATAATCGAGAAGTAGACGCCTTTGATTTTCGAGCGAAAGGCGAACCAGCCGAACACCAGCGCCAGCATCCCCGGCACCAGCACAATCAGGCACAGCGCCCAGGCAAAATGCTGCGTTCCCGCCCAGAACCACGGCAGCTCGTTCCACGACAGGAAGGACATAAACGCTGGCAGGCCATCCCCCGCTGCCTGGCGCATCAGATACATGCCCATCGCATAGCCGCCGAGGGCAAAGAACAGCCCGTGGCCAAGCGACAGCAGCCCTGCGTAGCCCCACACCAGGTCGAGCGCCACCGCGACAATGGCATAGCAAAGGATCTTGCCGATCAGCGTCAGCGTATAGGTGGAGATCGCCAGCGGATTATCTGCCGGTAGCAGGGCGAGAAACGGCAGCAGCAGCAGGGCGAGCAGCAGCAGCGCGCCAAGGCTGAGCGTCAGGCGCGGCGCTTTCTGCGCCACGGTAAGCGTTATCGGTTGCGTCATCAGTCAATCACCCTGCCTTTTAAGGCGAACAGCCCCTGCGGTCGCTTCTGAATAAACAGTACGATGAGCACGAGGATCAGGATTTTGCCGAGTACCGCACCAATCTGCGGCTCCAGCACCTTGTTGAGAATACCCAGGCCCAGCGCGGCGACCACGGTGCCCGCCAGCTGGCCGACGCCGCCGGTGACCACCACCAGGAAGGAGTCGATGATATAGCCCTGTCCCAGCTCCGGGCCGACGTTGCCAAGCTGCGACAGCGCCACGCCGCCCAGCCCGGCAATGCCGGACCCGAGGCCGAACGCCAGCATATCCACGCGTCCGGTCGGCACGCCGCAGCAGTCGGCCATCGCGCGGTTCTGCGTCACCGCACGCACGTTCATCCCGAGGCGGGTTTTATTCAGCAGCAGCCAGGTGAGCACCAGCACGCCGATAACAAACAGGATCACCGCCAGGCGGTTGTACGGCAGCACCAGGTTTGGCAGCACCTGTAAGCCACCGGAGAGCCACGGCGGGTTAGCGACCTCAAGATTCTGCGAGCCGAACAGCACGCGCACCAGCTGGATCAGCATCAGGCTGATGCCCCAGGTCGCCAGCAGGGTTTCCAGCGGGCGGCCATACAGGTGGCGAATGATGGTGCGCTCCAGCGCCATGCCGACGGCGGCGGTGATAAAGAACGCCACCGGCAGCGCCAGCAGCGGATAAAACGCCAGCCACTCCGGGGCGAAACGCTGGAACAGGCTCTGTACCATCCAGGTGGCGTAGGCGCCGATCATCAGCATCTCGCCGTGCGCCATATTGATCACCCCGAGCAGGCCGTAGGTGATCGCCAGGCCAAGCGCCGCCAGCAGCAGCACCGATCCGAGCGACAGGCCGGTGAAGGCCTGGCCGAGCAGGTCGCCGAGCAGCAGGCGATGGCGGATCTGTTTCAGGCTGTCGGCGGCGGCGGCACGCACGCTGGCATCGGCTTCGACGCTGGGTTGCAGCAGGCGTTCGAGGCTGGCCTGCGTCTGCGGATCGCTGGTTTCGCCCAGCAGCTTCACCGCTTCGAGGCGTACCTGCGGGTTAGCGTCGGCCAGCTGCAGCCCGGCAACGGCCTGCGCCAGCACCGCCTGCACCCGGCTGTCCGGTTCGGCGGCCAGCCGCTGTTTCAGCAGCGGCAGCTGATCGGCCTGCGCATCATTTTGCAGCGTGCGCGCCGCGCTGAGGCGCTGGGCGCTATCCGGGCTAACCAGCTGGTGGGCGGCGAGGGTGGTGGCGATCATTACCCTTAGCCGGTTGTTCATAAACAGTTTTTTGGTGCTGCCAGCGGGCGCATTGCTGCCTTCCAGCGGCGTCAGCTGGCCATTAATCTGGCTGAAGGGGTGTTTATTGTCGTCCAGCACGACACGCTCCTGGCGCAGAGCCTGCAGCAGCGGCAGGCGTGCGGCATCCGGTGCGGCGGCCCACTGCTGCAGAAGTTTCAGCCGATCGCTGCGGCTGGCGGCGGCAAAATCGGCGGCCGGTCCGGCCTGAGCAAGCCACGGCAGGCTGAGCAGCAGTAACAGCAGGAATCGCATCATCATATTTTGCTCCGGGAGTGGGCGGGGCATGCCCCGCCCCTACAATTTGACGGCGGGGTATGCCCCGCCCCTACAATTTGACGGCGGATTAATTGCTGGTTTTTACCGGGCTATCCGGCTTTTTATCGTTGCCGGCGATATACGGGCTCCACGGCTGGGCGCGCACCGGTTTGTCGGTCTGCCAGACCACGTTGAACTGGCCGTTATCTTCGATCTCGCCAATCATCACCGGCTTGTGCAGGTGGTGGTTGGTCTGATCCATGGTCAGGGTGAAGCCGTCCGGCGCGGCAAAGGTCTGCCCGGCCATCGCCGCACGCACTTTATCCACGTCGGTGGTGCCCGCTTTTTCGACCGCCTGCGCCCACATATGGATGCCGACATAGGTGGCTTCCATTGGGTCGTTGGTCACCACGGTATCGGCGTTCGGCAGCTTGTGCGCTTTGGCGTAAGCACGGTAGGCAGCGACGAACTGCTTGTTGGTTGGGTTATCCACCGACTCGAAGTAGTTCCACGCGGCGAGGTTGCCGACCAGCGGTTTAGTGTCGATGCCGCGCAGCTCCTCTTCGCCCACCGAGAAGGCGACGACCGGAACATCGGTGGCTTTGATGCCCTGGTTAGCCAGCTCTTTATAGAACGGCACGTTGGAGTCACCGTTGATGGTGGAGACCACCGCCGTTTTACCGCCCGCCGAGAATTTCTTAATGTTGGCGACGATAGTCTGATAGTCGCTGTAGCCAAACGGCGTATAGACCTCTTCGATGTCGCTATCCTTCACGCCTTTTGAGTGCAGGAAGGCGCGCAGGATTTTGTTGGTGGTGCGCGGGTAGACGTAGTCAGTGCCGAGCAGGAAGAAGCGCTTAGCGGAACCGCCATCCTCGCTCATCAGATATTCCACCGCCGGGATCGCCTGCTGGTTTGGCGCGGCGCCGGTGTAGAACACGTTGGGCGACATCTCTTCGCCTTCATACTGCACTGGGTAGAACAGCAGGCCGTTCAGCTCCTCAAACACCGGCAGCACGGACTTGCGCGACACCGAGGTCCAGCAGCCGAACACCACGGCGGCTTTATCCTGAGTCAGCAGCTGGCGCGCCTTTTCGGCAAACAGTGGCCAGTTAGAAGCCGGGTCAACCACCACCGGCTCCAGTTTTTTCCCCAGCACGCCGCCTTTGGCGTTGATCTCATCAATGGTCATCAGCGCCACATCCTTCAGCGGTGATTCGGAAATCGCCATAGTGCCGGACAGGGAATGCATAATCCCCACTTTGATGGTGTCAGCCGCCTGCACGCTCCACGACAGACCCATTGCCACAACGCTGGCAGACAGCGCGAATGCCTTGATCAACGAACGTCTCTTCATCAGTAAACCCCTAAAAGTAGTGAAAGATTATGTGGGTGAAACAGGGTGTAGCCTTGCCTGCTGTAACATATGGAGAGTGATTTTTCTGACCTCGGCCCGACTGACGGCAATGTGATCGGTCAGGATGCGCTGAGCCTCCTCGCTGTGCTGATGCAATATCGCGCGTAAAATGCGCGCGTGTTCGTGATAGGTGGCGCTAATGCGATCCGCGCGGGTGAAGTCGAGGCGGCGAATAATGCGGATTTTCTCCGTCAGTTCGGCGTGAATACGCGCCATTTCGCTGTTGCCTGCGCTGGCGACCAGCGCCAGATGAAACGCCTCGTCGTGCAGCGACACGGCGTTGCCGTCTGCCAAAGGCGCTTCGTCGATCCAGAAGCAGGTCAGCCGGGTCAGCAGCTGGGCGCAGTCAGCGCCAGGCAGGCGGCACAGGCGTTTCACCGCTTCGCACTCCAGCACGATGCGCAGGTCGTACAGCTCTTCGAAGTAGGCGAAGTCGAACTGCCGCACCTGCCAGCCGCTGCGGAACCACACCTCGACATAGCCTTCGCGCTCCAGGCGAAACAGGGCCTGGCGCACCGGCGTGCGGCTGACCTCCATGCGCTCCGCCACTTCGCTTTCGCTGAAGCGGTCGCCCGGCATCAGGCGAAAGTCGAAGATGTCGTTTTTCAGCTGCTGGTAAACGCGATCGGCCAGCGCTTCCGGCCGATCTTTACTGCGTTTGGCCTCCATGACTATTCCAGCCATAGCAGGGCATCGCCGGGGCTGACCGGGCGGCCTGGCTGGCAGCCGATGCGCTTCACGCGCCCGGCCTGTGGGGCGTTGATCGCCAGCTCCATTTTCATCGCTTCTACGATGATCAATGGCTGCCCGGCTGCCACTTCGTCGCCCGGCTGCACCAGCACTTTCCAGATATTGCCGTTCATGTCGGCGCTGACCTGCAGCGCGCCGTCATCCTCTGGCGCCGGGCACAGCGTCTCTTCGCTGGTCACCGGAGCGCCTTCCTCCTCCTGCGCCCACAGCGCCACTTCGGTCTCAAAGGCGCTGGCCTGCCTGCGGCGGAATTCAGCGATAGAGTGCGCATTTTCGTTAAGAAACTGCGTATGTTCGGCGAAATCAAACAGCGACGGCTCGATGCGAATGGTGGCGCGCCCCTCGCGGAAGTCGTCGCGCAGCACGTCCAGCTCGGCTTCGCTCACCGGGTAGAAACGGACCTGGTCGAAGAAGCGCAGCAGCCACGGCTCGCTGGCGGCGAACTGTTCGTTCTTAAGGAACTTGTTCCAGATTGGCAGCGTGCGCCCGACCAGCTGGTAGCCGCCCGGTGAGTCCATGCCGTAGATGCACATGTACATGCCGCCGATGCCGACGGTACCTTCGGCGGTAAAGGTGCGCGCCGGGTTGTATTTCGAGCTCAGCAGGCGGTGGCGCGGGTCGATCGGCACGGCGCACGGTGCGCCGAGGTAAACGTCGCCGAGGCCGAGGATCAGGTAGCTGGCATCAAAAAGGGTGCTGCTGACCTCTTCACGGCTGCTGAGGCCGTTAATACGCTGGATGAAATCAACGTTGTTGGGCAGCCACGGCGCGCTGGCGCGCACGGTTTCGGCATAGCGCTCAACCGCGCCCAGCGTGGCGCTATCCTCAAAGGCCATCGGCAGGTGAACGATGCGCGACGGCACTTTCATCTGCGTGACGTCGCCGAGATTTTTTTCCAGCTGAAGCAGCAGGGTCATCAGCTGTTTCTGGCTGAGGATCTGGCTGTCGTAGCGAATTTGCAGCGAGCGCACGCCCGGAGACAGCTCCTCCACCCCCGGCTGGCCGGACTCGCGCAGCGCGGTCATCAGCAGGTGAACGCGCAGGCGCAGCGCCAGATCCAGCACGTTGTCGCCATACTCCAGCAGGATGTAGTTGTCGCCCGCCTGGCGATAAATCGCGGTTGGCGTGCTGGTAGTGGCTTTGATCGCCGCCAGAACCGTGGCCGAGCCCTGTGCGGTTTGCGCCAGTGACGGCACGGCAAAGGGGGCGCAGTGCAGGGCGCTCAGGCTGTCGACGCTGCGGTCCTGCGCCTGCTCCAGCGCGTGCGCCTCGTCGAAACCGATCGGATGGAAGCGGATGCGGTCACCCGGTTTCACCTGGCCAACCTTCCACAGCTCGGCTTTGGCGATGGTCACCGGGCAGACGAAGCCGCCGAGGCTCGGTCCGTCACGGGTGAGGATCACCGGGAAGTCGCCGGTAAAGTTGACCGCACCGATGGCGTATTCACAGTCGTGGACGTTGGACGGATGCAGACCGGCTTCGCCGCCGTTGGCGCGTGCCCACCCCGGTTTTGGGCCGACTAAGCGCACCCCGAGGCGGTTTGAGTTGTAGTGCACCTGCCACTCGGCGGCGAAGAACTCGTCAATCGACTGCTGGGTGAAGAAGTCCGGGGCGCCGTGCGGGCCGTACAGCACGCCGATGCGCCACTCGTCGCCATACACAGGCTGCTGCGCCGGGGCCAGCGCGGCGGGTTCAGTCTGCGGGGCGGGCGTGGTGCAGGCGGCCAGCTCAGGCTGGGAGATCGCCAGCATATCGGCGACGCGCAGGGTGCGCCCGGCGTGGCCGCCAAACTGACCCAGGGCGAAGGTCGAGCGGCTGCAGAGGTATTCCGGCACGTCGAAACCGTTGCGCACCGCCAGATAGGTGCGGCAACCCTGCTGAGCACGGCCGAGGGTCAGCGTCTGCCCGGCTTTAACCTTTAGCGGCTGCCAGTACGCCACTTCTTCGCCGTCCAGCGCTGCCGGGCAGGCGGCACCGGTCAGGGCAATCAGCGCGTCGCTGTGAAAACGCAGGGTTGGCCCCTGAAGAGTGAACTCCAGCCCGGCGGCCTCTTTGGCATTGCCGACGATGCGGTTGGCCAGGCGAAAAGCGTAATCATCCATCGGGCCGGACGGCGGCACGCCGATGTCCCAGTAGCCGAGGCGGCCCGGATAGTCCTGAATGCTGCTCCAGGTGCCGGGCTGGATCACCTCGATCACCGGCGCTTTGGGCGTGAAGCCGTCGAGCAGGCGCGTCCAGACGTTGCCGGTGCGGAAGGCCTCGGTGGCGACGATCTGGCGCAGGTAGTCGAGGTTGGTGGCGATGCCGTGCAGGCGGGTTTCACTGAGCGCCGCCTGCATTTTTTCCAGCGCCGCCGCGCGGCTGTCGGCATGGACAATCAGCTTGGCGATCATCGGATCGTAGAACGGCGAAACTTCGGTGCCGGTACTAATCCAGCTGTCGACGCGCACCCCCTCCGGGAAGCAGACTTCGGTCAATACGCCGGGGCTGGGCTGGAAATTTTTCAGCGGATCTTCAGCGTAAATACGCACTTCGATCGAGGCGCCCTGCGGCATCCGGGCCATCTTCGCCCAGTCCGGCTGTTCCCCGGCGGCGACCTGCAGCATACACTCCACCAGATCCAGCCCGGTCACGCACTCGGTGACCGGGTGCTCCACCTGTAAGCGGGTGTTCACTTCGAGGAAAAAGAATTCGTCGCGCGCCGCGTCATAGATATATTCCACCGTCCCGGCGCTGCGATAGTTGACCAGTTCGCCGAGCTTAACGGCGGATGCCAGCAGGGCAGCGCGGGTGGCGGCAGGCAGGTTCGGCGCTGGGGTCTCTTCCACCACTTTCTGATTACGGCGCTGCAGCGAGCAGTCGCGTTCGCCGAGGGCCACAACCTTGCCTTTACCGTCACCGAAGATCTGTACTTCGACGTGGCGCGCCTGGTCGATGCAGCGCTCCAGAAACACCCCTGCGTCGCTGAAGAACTGTTCGCCGAGGCGGCGCACGCTCTCCCAGGCGCTGATGAGTGCGGCCTCATCCGCGCAGCGCGTCAGGCCGATGCCGCCACCGCCCGCGGTGCTTTTCAGCATCACCGGGTAGCCGATGCGGGTGGCGGCTGCGATGGCATCGTCCAGTGAGGCCAGCAGCGGGGTGCCGGGCGTCATCGGCACGCCAGCGGCGGCGGCCAGCTCGCGCGCGCGGTGCTTGAGGCCAAACTCGCCAATCTGCTGCGCGGTCGGGCCGACAAATTCAATCCCGGCCGCTTCACAGGCGACGGCGAAGGCCAGGCTCTCGGAGAGAAAGCCGTAGCCCGGCCAGATCGCTTCGGCACCGCTCTGTTTGGCGGCGGTGAGGATCTTGTCGATTGCCAGGTAGCTGTCGCTGGCTTTATCCCCGCCGAGGGCGATAGCGATGTCGGCATCTTTGACGTGCTGTGCGTTTTTATCGGCGTCGGAGTAGACCGCCACGCTGGTCACGCCGAGGCGCTTCAGGGTGCGGATGGCGCGGCAGGCAATTTCGCCGCGGTTAGCGATCAGAACAGTGCTAAACATGTGATTTCTCCTCGCGGCTCAGCCAGCGACGCCAGCCGCCGAATTCGGTAATGTCAGTGGCCTGCGTCAGCGCCGCAGGTTCGCAGATAAAGCCTTTCACCGTGCGGCCATCGGCCAGTTCCAGCGTACCGATGCCGAGCGGGGCGGGGATCTCCGCCACGAACTCGCCAAAGCGCGCCAGCGGGATATCCCACAGCTCAACGATAATGGCGCTGCCTGCGCTATCGCGTGCCAGGCCCGGCTTTGGCGGGGTAGTGTTGGCCAGCGCGTACAGGCGGTAGCAGGCGGCGGTGGTGGTCTCTTCAACCCGCACCGCATCGCGGCGCGTCAGCTGGTGGTTGAGCGGCATTCCGCTAAGGTGCGCGCCGACCACCGCCACGCGCACGTGCAGCGCGGAGGCAGGCAGATCGTTGGCGAACGGCAGCGGCCTGCCGGTGGCGCCGAGGCTCAGGGCCTGGCGCTTCTGCCAGCGGCTGCCAAAGGTCGCCAGCGCCCGGTCATACCAGGCTGGGGCGATCAGCGTAATGCCCGCAGGCAGGCCGTCGGCGCGGAACGGGCCCGGCAGCGCAAGGGCTGACAGGTCGGCGAGGTTGGTGAAGTTGGTGTAAGTGCCGAACTGCGAGTTGTAGCGCACCGGCTCCTGCTTCATCTCTTCCAGGGTGTGAATGGTCGGCGAGGTGGGCACCACTAAGGCGTCGAACTGGCTCAGCGTCTGTTGGATCTGACGGGTCAGTTCGGCCCGCAGGTACTCAGCCTTAAAGGCATCCACCGCGCTGTAGCTGTTGCCGCTGGCAACGATGCCATACACCACCGGGTCCATCTCTTCCGGGCGCGACAGCATTTCGCCCACCGCCACGGTGCGCTCTGCCACCCACGGGCCGTAGTAGAGCTGCTCGGCGAGTTGAGTGAAGGGGGTGAAGTCGATCGGATGCAGCGTGGCTCCGCCAGCGATTAATTTGTCCAGGGCGGCCTGCCACGCATCCTGCGCCTGTTGGTCACCGAAGAACTCCGGGCTGGCCGGAATCGCGAAACGCGCCGCTTCCGGCAGCGAGGCCGGGGCAAGGCCTGGGTTAACACGCGAGTAGGCGTCGAGGCTGTCATAACCCCCGGCGCAGCTGGCGGCGAGGAAGGCATCTTCCACCGTCAGGGCAAAAATTGAGAGGGTGTCATTCAGGCGGCAGGCGGGCACCACGCCGGTGGCGGAGAGCCAGCCTTTGGTGGGCTTCAGGCCAACGATATTGTTAAACCCGGCCGGAACGCGCCCGGAGCCGGCCGTGTCGGTGCCAAGGGCGAAGCACACCAGGCCGCGCGCGGTGACGGAGGCAGAGCCAGAGCTGGACCCGCCGCTGACGTAGTCAGGATTAAAGGTGTTACACACCGCGCCAAACGGCGAGCGCGTGCCGACCAGCCCGGTGGCGTATTGATCGAGATTGGTTTTGCCGATGGCAATCGCGCCTGCGGCCTTGAGATTCGCGACTGCCACGGCATCGCTTTCCGCGGTGTAGGTAAATGCCGGGCAGGCGGCGCTGGTCGGCCAGCCGGCAATATCAATATTGTCTTTCACCGCAAAGGGGACGCCAAACAGCGGCAGCGAGGCGGGATCCTGCTGCCAGGCGACCAGCAGCGGTTCCAGCTGCGCACGCAGCTGCGCCTTCGTCGCCAGGTAGAGCCAGGCGTTGTCATCGATAGAGAGCGAGGCCAGCAGCGCCTCCAGCGTGGAGAGCACCTCCTGTGGATGCTGCTGATGGTGCTGCTGCCACTGCTGGAGCGTAAACCCGGTGGTCAAAGCCATATGTTGAATTCCGTCTGGTATACAAGATGGAATTCAACAAAGCAAACGATGTGCCAGTTTTTAATATATTGATTTAAAGCGATATTTTAAAAGTCAGAGTGACCGCATGCACGCTCAGTGCGCAGGCTTTGTACAAAGTTGGGGCAAGGGTTGAACCGTTGCAGGGGGCGACCGCTTTTTTGTGGCGCCCCGTGTCTTCAATGCCGGGTCGATCGAAAAAGAAGATCGACCCCTACAAAGGAATGCGAACGTGCCGAGCGAAAAAATGGCGTAGGGGGCGACCGCTTTTTTTGGTCGCCCCGTGTTTTCAATGCCGGGTCGATCGAAAAAGAGGATCGACCCCTACAATGGAATGCGGGCGTGCCGAGCGAAAAAAATGGCGTAGGGGGCGACCGCTTTTTTTGGTCGCCCCGTGTTTGCAATGCCGGGCCGATCGAAAAAGAGGATCGATCCCTACAATGGAATGCGAACGTGCCGAGCGAAAAAATGGCGTAGGGGGCGACCGCTTTTTTTGGTCGCCCCGTGTTTGCAATACCGGGTCGTTCGAAAAAGAGGATCGACCCCTACAATGGAATGCGAGCGTGCCGAGCGAAAAAATGGCGTAGGGGGCGACCGCTTTTTTTGGTCGCTCCGTGTTTTCAATGCCGGGTCGATCGAAAAAGAAGATCGACCCCTACAATGGAATGCGAGCGGGCCGGGCGAAAAAATGGCGTAGGGGGCGACCGCTTTTTTTGGTCGCCCCGTGTCTTCAAAACCGGGTCGATCGAAAAAGAAGATCGGCCCCTGCAGTGGAATGCGAGCGTGCCGAGCGAAAAAATGGCGTAGGGGTCGACCGCTTTTTTTGGTCGCCCCGTGTTTTCAATGCCGGGTCGATCGAAAAAGAGGATCGACCCCTACAGAGGGGTGGGTGTCATTCCGTAAATATTTGTTCAGTTCATGGCACGTTGGGCCGCTCCTGGTTAGCATGAAGGGGATACATTTCGCGGTTCAGGATAATTAAGGCGGTAACGTGGGGAAAGTCATGGCGGACAAGTGGCAGTTATGGGTAGTAGCGGCGTGCTTAACGGCAGCCACCGGCAGTGCCTGGGCGGATTCACTGGATGAACAGCGTACCCGCTACCTGCAAATTAAGCAGGCGTGGGACAGCAAGCAGATGGATACCGTCGACCAGCTGATGCCGACGCTGCGCGATTATCCGCTCTATCCCTATCTGGAGTATCGCCAGCTGGCGCAGAACCTCGATCAGGAGACCGGGCTGGCGGTGAACGCATTTATCCAACGTTACCCGACGCTGCCGCCGGTGCGCTCGCTCTCCTCACGCTTTGTTAATGAACTGGCCCGCCGCGAAGACTGGCGCGGGCTGCTGGTGTTCAGCCCGCAGGCGCCGAAGCCGGTGGCGGCGCGCTGCAACTGGTATTACGCCAAATGGGCAACCGGCGAGCAGCAGGTGGCCTGGGAGGGAGCCAAGTCGATCTGGCTGACCGGAACCTCGCTGCCCGCTACCTGCGACAAGCTGTTTACCGTCTGGCAGCAGGCCGGGCAGCAAAACCCGATCACCACGCTGGAGCGTATCCGCCTGGCGATGAAGGCGGGCAACTCGAGCCTGGTGAATTTCCTTGCTAAGCAGCTGCCGCAGGATTATCAGACCATTGCCAATGCGGTGATGGATCTGCAAAACAATCCGGGCACCATTGAGAGCTTCGCACGCAGCGTGGGGCCGACCGACTTTACCCGCCAGGCCACGGTGATTGCCTTTGCCAGCGTGGCGCGCAGCGATGTGGAAAATGCGCGCCAGATGATCCCGACGCTGGTGCAGCTGCAAAAGCTCGACGAGCAGCAGGCGCAGGAGCTGAAAGAGACGGTGGCCTGGCGTCTGATGGGCAACGATATCACCAGCGAACAGGCGCGCTGGCGCGACGATGTGGTGATGCGCAGCGATTCAACGTCGCTGATTGAGCGGCGGGTGCGCATGTCGCTCGGCAATAACGATCGCCGCGGTATGAATACCTGGATCGCCCGTCTGCCGGTGGAAGCAAAAGAGAAAGACGAGTGGCAGTACTGGCAGGCCGACCTGCTGCTGGAGCAGGGGCGCAAGGATGAAGCGCAAGGCATTCTGCGCAAGCTGATGCAGGAGCGCGGCTTCTACCCGATGGCCGCTGCGCAAAAGCTGGGCGTGGACTATCCGCTGCAGGTCGATAAAGCCCCGGCGGTCGACAGCAGCCTGACCAGCGGCCCTGAGATTGCCCGCGTGCGCGAGCTGATGTACTGGGGGATGGATAACCTGGCGCGCAGCGAGTGGAGCTACCTGGTCTCCAGCCGCACCACCTCGCAGCAGCAGATGCTGGCCAGCTACGCGCGCCAGCAGAACTGGTGGGATCTCAGCGTGCAGGCGACGATCACCGGCAAACTGTGGAACAGCCTGCAGGAGCGTTTCCCCATCGCCTGGCAGCCGCAGTTTGAACGCAATATCAGCGGCAAGAGCATCCCGATCAGCTATGCCATGGCGATCGCACGCCAGGAGAGCGCCTGGAACCCGAAAGCGCGATCTCCGGTGGGCGCAGCGGGCCTGATGCAGGTGATGCCCGCCACGGCGCAGCACACCGTGACTAAATTTGCTATTCCGGGCTACAGCAACAGCAGCCAGCTGCTGGATGCGGAAACCAATATCCAGATTGGTACGCAGTATCTGGAATCGGTCTATCAGCAGTTTGGTCAGAACCGTATCTTTGCCTCGGCGGCGTACAACGCGGGTCCGTCACGGGTGCGCACCTGGCAGGGCAACAGCGCCGGGCGCATTGACGTGGTGGCGTTTGTCGAGACGATCCCGTTTTCAGAAACCCGTGGCTACGTGAAGAACGTGCTGGCGTATGACGCTTACTACCGCCACTTCCTGAATAAATCCGATAAGCTGTTTGCCGACAGCGAGTGGCAGCAGCGCTACTGATCGCTGCTTCAAGTCTGTAGGTGATGATGATATGCTTCCGTACTAGTTAAATAGTATGGCGGCCTATCATGAACGAACATGCACCCATTCCCGTTACCGCAGAGCCAGCCAATGAAGACTGGCTGCGCTTTGTCACGCTGCTACAGCGCGCCTATCAGGGTGAGCTGCATCTGCCGCTGCTGCAGCTGATGCTGACCCCGGACGAGCGTGAAGCGCTGGGAACCCGGCTACGGATTATTGAAGAGCTGATGCGCGGCAAGATGAGCCAGCGTGAGCTGAAGAATGAGCTGGGTGCGGGGATTGCCACGATTACCCGTGGCTCGAACAGCCTGAAAAGTGCGCCGCCAGCCCTGAAGCAGTGGCTGGAGGCGCAGCTGCTAAATGGCTCAGATAAGGTCTGAGCCATCATCGGCTTTGCGCTGATAGATGTCGTTATGGAACGGGCACAGCGCGAGGATCAGCGCCTGATGGTAAACGCTGGTGCGCGTCAGATGGCCTGCGGTAAACGCCCCGATAGCACCACCTTTGTGCTTAATATTCTCAACACCGGTCAGGCGCGCCATCTCATCACCCAGCTCGCGCCCGGCGTGAATGCCCTTCATCACAATCGCCGGCAGGGTGAAGCTGGCAGAGCGTGATTCACCACGCAGCTTATGGTTTTCTATCACCATCCACGCGAAGGCGCTGTCATCTTCAATACCGGCTTCAATCGCGACCCAAAAGTCGGCTTCTGGTCTGACCTGGCGAGCATTCATCACGCGCTGACGTGCGCCAGTTCGCGTTTCTGTGTTTGTGATCGGCTGTGCGGCCACGCCGCTATCGACCTCGACACCTTCAATATGGCAGGATCCCTCGCCAAATATATCGCTGAACGCTTGAGAAATTGCCTTAATTTTGGCGGGATTGATGGTAGCAGCGACAACATGGTACATAATTGTTTGAACCCTCTACGCAAATTTGTCGCAGTATAACGGAAAAAAGCATGTTACAGGTCTATCTTGTTCGCCACGGAGAAACGCTATGGAATGCGGCTCGTCGCATTCAGGGCCAGTCAGACAGCGCGCTGACTGAAAAAGGAGAGCAGCAGGCTCATCAGGTGGGGGAGCGAGTGAAGCAGCTCGGAATTACCCATGTGATCGCCAGCGATCTGGGCCGTACCCGCCGTACCGCCGAGATCATTGCCGATGCCTGCGGTTGTGAAGTGACACTCGACCCACGCCTGCGTGAGCTGAATATGGGCGTGCTGGAACAGCGCCAGCTGGATTCACTCAGCGCTGAGGAAGAGGGCTGGCGCAAAACGCTGGTGGATGGCACCGTCAATGGCCGCATCCCGCAAGGGGAGTCGATGAGCGAAATGGCGGCGCGCATGCATCAGGCGCTCAATGCCTGCCTCGAACTGCCCGAGGGGAGCCGTCCGCTGATTGTCAGCCACGGCATGGCGCTGGGCGTGCTGCTGAGCACCATTCTGGGGCTGCCAGCGAATGCTGAACGCCGTCTGCGCCTGCGCAACTGTTCCCTCTCTCGGGTTGATCATCAACAGAGCGCGTGGCTGGCTTCTGGCTGGGTGGTGGAAACGGCCGGGGATGTGGCGCATCTTGAACAGACGTCACTCGACGAACTGCAGCGCTAATGGAATGCCTGAGATAAACAGGGCCGCAGTGAGCGGCCCTTTTGACATCTGTCTGCTTAATCCTGATTGTGACGGATCGGGATCAGATATTCACAGCGAATATCGACCGGAGGTTCAGCGCGCTTCTTACCGCCGTGGGTGTAGAAACGCTCAATATCCTGACCGTGGCGACGTGTCAGTTTCAGTGTCGGCATACAGGTTCCGTAGATTTGCAGGACAAACTCCTGAAGACCGCTACGCGGCCCTTCATAGGTAAACTGTACGTAATCCCCGCCTTCCAACATCACCCGCTGAGTGGCATGAAGCTGGCTGGACATCTGATCGGACGTCACGGCGGTGGTATACAGGATCTCCTGCTCATCATCTTTTTCCGCACTCGGTCGCGACTGGTGCAGGCCATACAGCACCGGCGGAACCGTATCGGTCTCAGTCAGGAACTGGCGCCAGAAATGCAGGCGCATCTCATCGCGAAAGCGAGAAATCTGTTCCAGAGTGCAGGTGTAGCTTTGGGTTTGCCCTATCAGCTCGGTTTCCGGCAAACTGACCCACGTAGGTTCAGGCAGTTTGCTATCGCCAAGGCGAATAGGAGGCCGCAGGCCATAGGCATTCCAGTCTGATATCCGGCGATACCAGGCAGGGGTCTGGGTAAACTGTTTCTTGAAGGCCCGGGTGAAGGTCTGCTGGGAATCAAAACGATACTGTAAAGCGATGTCCAGAATTGGCCGGCTGGTCAGGCGTAGTGCCACTGCCGCTTTTGACAGGCGGCGGGCGCGAATATAAGCGCCAATCGCATGACCGGTGACGTCCTTAAACATTCTTTGCAGATGCCATTTTGAATATCCTGCCTTCGCCGCCACGTTATCCAGCGATAACGGTTGGTCCAGGTGGCTCTCCAGCCAGACAAGCAAATCTCGAATGATACCGGCTTGGTCCATAAATCGTCCTCATATTACTCAGTGTTGGTGCAGATAAGCAAAGCCGACGAATATTAGCATTAATTGCAAAGCAAGGTGTTGAATTTTAGCGGTAAGAATCCGCTTAATCACTGCAGGTTAACGACAAATCAAGAAATAGTTATAGGTAGGCGTTTGCGTTTAAGTTAACTTACAATGGCATCTATTTTCTTTGAAATGGTAACGTGATGACAATTAAAAAAGTGTTAGTAGCCGCGTCAGTGATAGCCACATCCTGGGCCGCACAGGCTGAACAGGTGGGTTCTGTGGACACCGTTTTTAAGATATTCGGTCCCGATCATAAAATAGTGGTCGAAGCCTTTGATGACCCTGATGTGAAAAATGTGACCTGCTATATCAGCCGGGCAAAAACCGGCGGAATCAAAGGGGGGCTGGGTTTGGCTGAGGATACCTCTGATGCCGCCATCTCCTGTCAGCAGGTTGGCCCAGTAGAGATCAGCGATAAGATTGCCAAAGGCAAAGCGGAAGGGGAGGTGGTATTCCGTCAGCGGACATCGCTTATTTTCAAGAAGCTGCAAGTTGTGCGTTTTTACGATCGGAAGCGCAACGCGCTGGTCTACCTGAGCTATTCAGACAAGGTTGTCGACGGTTCACCTAAGAATGCACTTAGCGCGGTACCGATTATACCGTGGGGAAATAAATAACGTACCTGACGGGATTGACGCGGGTCGAGCGGACCTTTGATACAGGTCGACCGGACCTTTGATACGGGTCGACCGGAAAAGAAGGTCGACCCCTACGGCAGAATGTCAATTTACAGGTGGCCCCTGCAATTAATCCTGCAAATCGCCGCAGAAGCGGTAACCTTCGCCGTGGATGGTGGCGATGATTTCCGGGGTGTCCGGAGTCGATTCGAAATGCTTACGGATGCGGCGAATCGTCACGTCGACGGTACGGTCGTGCGGTTTCAGCTCGCGGCCGGTCATTTTCTTCAGCAGATCGGCACGGGTCTGGATCTTGCCAGGGTTTTCGCAGAAGTGCAGCATGGCGCGGAATTCGCTACGCGGCAGCTTGTACTGCTCGCCCTGTGGGCTGACCAGTGAACGGCTGTTAATATCCAGCTCCCAGCCGTTAAAGCGGTAGGCTTCAACCAGCTTACGTTCTTCACTCACTGCCGCCAGGTTCATGGTGCGTGACAGCAGGTTGCGTGCGCGAATGGTTAATTCACGCGGATTGAACGGTTTGGTGATGTAATCATCTGCACCGATTTCAAGGCCGAGGATCTTGTCCACCTCATTATCGCGACCGGTGAGGAACATCAGGGCAACATTGGCCTGCTCGCGCAGCTCACGCGCCAGCAACAGGCCATTTTTACCCGGCAGGTTGATGTCCATAATCACCAGATTGACGTCGTTTTCAGTCAGGATCTGGTGCATTTCAGCGCCGTCTGTAGCTTCATAAACCATGTAGCCTTCGGCTTCAAAAATACTTTTGAGCGTATTACGAGTGACTAATTCGTCTTCAACGATAAGTATGTGCGGGGTCTGCATGTGTTCGCTACCTAAAATTGCCAACAATATCGAAACAGGGCATACCGCTGTTGGCGCTGGCAAAACCCAGTGTTCAGAGCCAGAAGCATAACAACAGCAGTACAGAATTATGTTCTTGATACACCATCCATTACCGTCAACAACATATGTAGCGCAGCCATTAGGATGAATCCTGCATGCCCCGGCAGTGCTCAAAACGGTGTATATCCTAACTGCATTAACAGCAACATAACAGCAAAGGCAACAACCATTACGCAACAAAACAACGCTTAGTTGACTTATATCAAACCAATTGTAGCACGTTAACACTTTTGTGAAAAACTCTTCCCAGATTGCCAGCTTAGCTCACAAACCCGTAGAGAAGGTCACCTTTTAGCGTGAATAGTTAACAGCAGGTTTACGTTGTTTTTAACAAATGTTAATTGATTGATAGATAATGTTTTTGTCTGTGAAAAAACCAATTTTATAAGTTAATCAATAAAGAATGAGTATAACACTGCATCCAACGAATTTAAATCGGCGGGAAATAGCGTTGCTTTACTGTTAATTAATGCCGTTTGGATTTTTAAGGGCGGGCATGGCAAAGTAGGCGCCGTCATTTTTCTATATTGGGATATCTATGCGTTTTCCTCTGATCCTGGTTGCCCCTGCGCGTGCTGAAAATGTGGGTGCTGCCGCCCGTGCCATGAAAACCATGGGGTTTAGCGAATTACGCATCGTCGATAGTCAGGCGCATCTCGACCCGGCAGCAAAACGGGTGGCCCACGGCGCGGGCGAGATTCTGGAAAATGCCACCCAGTGGGGATCGCTAAGCGCGGCGCTGGCGGATATCGATTTCAGCATTGCGACGACCGCCCGCGCACGGGCGAAGTTCCGCTATTACGCGACGCCGCAGCAGGTACAGACAGTACTGGAAGAGAAGCAGCAGTGGGTCAAAAGCGCCGCGCTGGTGTTTGGCCGCGAGGACAGCGGGCTGACCAACGAGGAGCTGGCACAGGTTGACCTGCTGACCGGCATCCCGATGGCGTCTGACTACCCGTCACTGAATCTGGGCCAGGCGGTGATGGTTTACTGCTATCAGCTCTCCGCGCTGCGCCAGGTGAGTGCGCAAACGGCCGCTGCGGCAGAAGTGCCACAGCTGGATGCACTGCGCCAGCGTGCTGAGAATCTGCTGCATCAGCTGGACGTGGCCGCAGACGAAAAGCTGGCGGACTGGATGCAGCAGCGACTGGGCCTGCTGCAGCAGCGCGATACCGCTATGCTGCACCGACTGCTGCATGACGTAGAAAAAAAACTTATAGATAAAAACGCTGGCAAAAAGTAAAAAATTAGCGCGTTTTACTGCCTTTTTTTCTCTGCGTAACAGAACAGATCGGCGACGAAGCGAAAAAGGCTGAGCGGGCATCGCGGCACGAAAAGTGCCGTTTGATAAAAAAATTGACTTGGCCGACCGTTTGCTTTACTTCTGAAGGCCGACAGATTTTACAGACAGAATAAATCCAAAATGCGTAAACACAGCCTGATTGCCACAATCATTATTACCACCACCATTACCACAGGTAACGGTGCGGGCTGACGCATACAGGAAAAATCAAAAAAAAGCCCGCACCTAACCAGTGCGGGCTTTTTTTTCGGCAAAAATTCAGGAGAGCTTGAACATGCGAGTGCTGAAATTCGGTGGAACCTCGGTAGCCAATGCGGAACGTTTTCTGCGTGTGGCTGACATTCTGGAAAGCAATGCAAAGCAGGGACAGGTCGCTACCGTATTGTCCGCGCCAGCGAAGATTACCAATCACCTGGTGGCAATGATTGAGAAAACCATCAGCGGCCAGGACGCCACGCCGAACATCACTGATGCCGAGCGCATTTTTGCCGAACTGCTGCAGGGGCTGGCTGAAGCCCAGCCTGGCTTTAACGGCGACAAGCTGAAAGCGGTAGTCGACCAGGAGTTTGCCCAGCTTAAGCAGGTGCTGCACGGTATCGCGCTGCTGGGTCAGTGCCCGGACAGTGTCAATGCCGCCATCATCTGTCGCGGTGAAAAGCTCTCTATCGCCATCATGGAAGGGTTGCTGCAGGCGCGCGGTTATGGCGTCAGCGTGATTAACCCGGTTGAGCAGCTGCTGGCCGTCGGCCACTATCTGGAATCCACCGTTGATATTGCCGAATCCACCCGCCGCATCGCCGCACGCCTGATCCCGGCCAGCAATATGGTGCTGATGGCGGGCTTTACGGCCGGTAACGAACGCGGTGAGCTGGTGGTGCTGGGCCGTAACGGTTCTGACTACTCAGCCGCCGTGCTGGCTGCCTGCCTGCGTGCGGACTGCTGTGAGATCTGGACCGACGTTGACGGCGTGTATACCTGCGATCCGCGCCAGGTACCGGACGCCCGTCTGTTAAAATCAATGTCTTATCAGGAGGCGATGGAGCTCTCCTACTTCGGCGCCAAAGTGCTGCACCCGCGCACTATCTCACCTATTGCCCAGTTTCAAATCCCCTGCCTGATCAAAAATACCGCCAACCCACAGGCCCCCGGCACGCTGATCGGCGGCGACGGTAGTGATGAAGATAACCCGGTGAAAGGCATCACCAACCTGAATAATATGGCGATGTTCAACGTTTCTGGCCCGGGAATGAAGGGCATGGTCGGCATGGCGGCACGCGTGTTTGCGGCAATGTCGCGCAGCGGGATCTCGGTGGTGCTGATCACCCAGTCGTCGTCCGAATACAGCATCAGCTTCTGCGTGTCGCAGAGCGAGCTGGCGCGTGCGCGCCGCGTGCTGGAAGATGAGTTCTATCTGGAGCTGAAAGATGGCCTGCTGGAGCCGCTGGACGTGATGGAGCATCTGGCGGTGATATCGGTGGTGGGTGACGGCATGCGCACGCTGCGCGGCATCTCTGCCAAGTTCTTCTCCGCGCTGGCGCGCGCCAACATCAATATTGTGGCGATTGCACAGGGCTCCTCCGAGCGCTCCATTTCGGTGGTGGTGAATAATGACGAAGCAACCACTGGCGTGCGCGTGGTGCATCAGATGCTGTTTGCTACCGATCAGGTGATTGAAGTGTTCGTTATCGGCGTGGGTGGCGTGGGTGCTGCGCTAATCGACCAGCTACATCGTCAGCAGAGCTGGCTGAAGAACAAGCATATTGACCTGCGCGTCTGCGGTATCGCCAATTCACGCGCGCTGCTGACCAACGTGCACGGCATTCCGCTGGAGAACTGGCAGGAACAGCTGAAGGCGGCGAAGGAGCCGTTTGATCTGGGCCGTCTGAATCGTCTGGTGAAAGAGTATCACCTGCTGAATCCGGTGATTGTCGACTGTACCTCCAGCCAGCAGGTCGCCGACCAGTACGCTGATTTTCTCGCCGACGGTTTCCACGTGGTGACGCCGAATAAAAAGGCCAACACCTCAAGCTGGAATTACTATCAGCAGATGCGTGCGGCGGCGGCAAAATCGCGCCGTAAGTTCCTTTATGACACCAACGTCGGTGCCGGTCTGCCGGTGATTGAGAACCTGCAAAATCTGCTGAATGCCGGCGATGAGCTGATCAGCTTCTCGGGTATTCTTTCTGGCTCGCTGTCGTTTATTTTCGGCAAGCTGGATGAGGGCGTATCGCTCTCTGACGCGACGAAAATGGCGCGTGAGATGGGCTTTACCGAGCCGGATCCGCGGGAAGATCTCTCCGGCCTCGACGTGGCGCGTAAGCTGCTGATCCTCGCCCGCGAAGCGGGGCATCAGCTGGAGCTGAGCGACATTGAGATTGAAGCGCTGCTGCCGCCAGAACTGACCGCGATTGCCGATGTGGAAGCGTTTATGGCGCGCCTGCCGGAGCTGGATGACAGCATGGCGGCAAAAGTCGCCAGCGCCCGCGATGCGGGTAAAGTGCTGCGCTTTGTCGGTGCCATTGAAGAGGGCGGCATCTGTAAAGTGAAGATCGATGCGGTTGACGGCAACGATCCGCTGTATAAAGTGAAAAACGGTGAAAACGCGCTGGCCTTCTACAGCCGCTATTATCAGCCAATCCCACTGGTGCTGCGCGGTTATGGCGCCGGTAATGATGTGACCGCGGCAGGGGTGTTTGCCGATCTGTTACGTACTCTGTCGTGGAAGTTGGGAGTTTAATCATGGTTAAAATTCATGCCCCTGCCTCAATTGGCAATGTCAGCGTTGGTTTTGACGTGCTCGGGGCTGCGGTGTCGCCGGTTGATGGCACCCTGCTGGGGGACTCCGTGACCGTGGAAGCGGCCAGCGAGTTCAGCCTGCACAATGAAGGCAGCTTTGTCAGCAAACTGCCTGCCGACCCCAAAGAGAATATTGTCTATCAGTGCTGGGACCGCTTCTGTGAGGCGATCGGCAAGCGCGTACCGGTGAAGATGACGCTGGAAAAAAACATGCCGATTGGTTCCGGCCTTGGCTCCAGCGCCTGCTCGGTAGTGGCGGGCCTGATGGCGATGAACGAACACTGCGGCAAACCGCTGAACGACACGGAGCTGCTGGCGCTGATGGGCGAGTTAGAAGGGCGTATTTCCGGCAGCGTTCACTATGATAACGTGGCGCCTTGCTTCCTCGGCGGCATGCAGCTGATGCTGGAAGAGAACGGCATCATCAGCCAGCAGGTGCCAGGCTTTAGTGACTGGCTGTGGGTAATGGCCTATCCGGGGATTAAGGTTTCTACCGCCGAAGCCCGTGCGATCCTGCCTGCGCAGTATCGCAAAGAGGAGATTATTCGCCACGGTCGCTATCTCGGCGGTTTTATCCACGCCTGCCATACGCAGCAGCCGTTGCTGGCCGCGAAGCTGATGCAGGATGTGATTGCCGAACCGTACCGCACCAAATTGTTACCGGGCTTCGCACAAGCTCGCCAGGCCGCCGCCGATATCGGTGCGCTGGCCTGCGGTATTTCCGGCTCCGGCCCGACGCTGTTTGCCGTGTGCAACCAGCCGGATACCGCACAACGCATGGCAGAGTGGCTGCGTCAGCACTATCTGCAAAATGATGAAGGCTTCGTCCATATTTGCCGTTTAGACACGGCAGGCGCACGTAAACTGGGATAACGCATGAAACTGTACAATCTTAAGGATCACAACGAGCAGGTGAGCTTCGCACAAGCGGTGAAGCAGGGGCTGGGCACACAGCAGGGCCTGTTCTTTCCACTGGAGCTGCCTGAGTTCGAACTGACCGACATCGATGAGATGCTCGAGATGGATTTCGTGACCCGCAGCAGCAAAATTCTCTCGGCTTTTATCGGCGATGAAATTGCCCCGCACCAGCTGAACGAGCGCCTGAAAACGGCGTTTACCTTCCCGGCTCCGGTGGTGAAAGTGACTGAGGATATCTCGGCGCTGGAGCTGTTCCACGGCCCGACGCTGGCATTTAAAGACTTCGGCGGCCGCTTTATGGCGCAGATGCTCGCCTACGTTAGCGATGCCGATGAGCAGATCACCATTCTGACCGCCACCTCCGGCGACACCGGTGCAGCGGTTGCCCATGCCTTCTACGGCATGGATAACGTGCGCGTGGTGATCCTCTACCCGCAGGGCAAAATCAGCCCGCTGCAGGAGAAGCTGTTCTGCACCCTCGGTGGCAATATTGAAACGATTGCCATCGACGGCGATTTTGATGCCTGCCAGGCCCTGGTGAAACAGGCGTTTGACGATGAAGCGCTGAAAAAAGCCATTGGCCTGAACTCGGCGAATTCGATCAACATCAGCCGCCTGCTGGCGCAGATCTGCTACTACTTCGAGGCGGTCGCACAGCTGCCGCAGGAGAAGCGTAATCAGCTGGTCATCTCAGTGCCAAGCGGTAACTTCGGCGACCTGACCGCGGGCCTGCTGGCGAAATCGCTCGGCCTGCCGGTGAAGCGCTTTATCGCCGCCACCAATGCCAACGATACCGTGCCGCGCTTCCTGGAAAAGGGTGAGTGGACGCCAAACGTGACGGTTGCCACGCTGTCGAACGCGATGGATGTGTCGCAGCCAAACAACTGGCCGCGCGTGGAAGAGATTTTCCGCCGCAAAACCTGGCGCTTGCAGGATCTTGGCTACGGTGCCGTCAGTGATGAGACAACCAAAGCCACCATGCGCGAGCTGGCGGATATCGGTTACCTGTCTGAGCCACACGCGGCGATCGCTTACCGCCTGCTGCGCGATCAGCTGCAGGAAGGGGAGTTCGGTCTGTTCCTCGGCACCGCGCATCCGGCGAAGTTTAAGGAGAGCGTGGAAGCAATCCTTGAGCAGCAGCTGCCGCTGCCGGAAGCCCTGGCCGAACGCGCCGACATGGAACTGCTGTCGCATAATATGAAAGCGGACTTTGCCGATCTGCGTGCTTTTTTACTGAAAAAGTAACCTGATGCACAGGGGCTGGCCCTTATTGTGGTCAGCCCTCCCTCCTGGCACCCAAAGCTTCAGCGTAGCGGTTTAAAACCCGCAGCCAGCACGATGCTAACGGGGGGATGAGCTCAGACCGGTTAACAGACGTTTAGCGATAGCAGTCATTTCTGGGGAACCCGCAGGGGCGCCCCTGCGCTCAAACGGCTTCGTGACGTTTAAACACCAGCTCGTTGCCCTTGCTGGCATCCGCATCAAAGAAGTAGCCATCGACATCGAACGTCTTCAGCTGTGCCGGTTTACTCAGTTTATTCTCAATGATATAGCGGCTCATCAGGCCACGCGCTTTCTTGGCGTAGAAGCTGATCACCTTAAATTTGCCGTTCTTCTCATCTAAAAATACCGGTTTGATAATCTCGCCGTTCAGCAGTTTCGGCTTCACCGCTTTGAAATACTCATCCGAGGCAAGATTAATCAGCACGTTATCGCCCTGTTCCGCCAGCGCAGCGTTTAGCGCTTCAGTAAGCTTGTCGCCCCAGAAGCTGTAGAGGTCCTTACCGACCGGATTCGCCAGTTTAATCCCCATTTCCAGGCGGTACGGCATCATCAGGTCGAGCGGGCGCAGCAGGCCGTATAAGCCGGAGAGCATGCGCAGATGCTGCTGGGCAAAATCGAACTGCTTCTCGCTGAAGGTTTCGGCCTGCAGGCCGGTATAGACATCGCCTTTAAACGCGAGGATCGCCTGGCGGGCGTTGTCCGGGGTGAAATCCGGCTGCCAGTCGTTGAAGCGCTCGGCATTCAGTACGGCCAGTTTATCGCTGATATGCATCAGCGAACTGATATCGGCAGGGGAGAGCTTACGGGCGACGTTAATCAGCTTTTGTGACTCATCCAGCAGCGCGGGCTGAGTGTAGCGTTTGGTCGCCAGCGGACTTTCAAAATCCAGCGTTTTGGCCGGAGAAATTACCATCAACATGCGCGCGTCCTTTTAAAATTTTTAGTCGCTCTGATTTCGGATAACAGTGTGCAGCTATGTTAGCAAAAAAGCGCCTTCGCGTGACGAATCGCTGCTATTGGTGAAGGTTTATCACCGAATCTGGCCGTTGTTGCCCGCAGAGCATGCAGGGAAAAATGTGATTTTGTGCGCTGGCATTCTCCTGCTGTGTTACGGGGAACGGCACTGCTTGCATGGCGGGGTGCGCGTGCTATCATCCGGGACAGACATTTTCAACACCCTGACAAATCAACTTTGATGAGAATGACAACTATGACGGACAAATTATCTTCCCTGCGTCAACTCACTACCGTTGTTGCTGATACCGGCGACATTGCGGCGATGAAACTCTACAAACCTCAGGATGCCACCACTAACCCTTCTCTGATCCTCAGCGCTGCACAGATCCCGGAATACCGTAAGCTGATCGACGAAGCGGTGAGCTGGGCGCGTGAGCAGACCAGTGACAAAGAAGAGCAGATCTCCTACGCTGCCGACAAGCTGGCTGTGAACATCGGTCTGGAAATCCTCAAGCTGGTCCCTGGCCGTATCTCTACCGAAGTTGATGCGCGCCTCTCTTACGACACCGAAGGCAGCATCGCTAAAGCGCATAGCCTGATCAAACTGTATAACGATGCCGGCATCAGCAATGACCGCATCCTGATCAAGCTGGCTTCCACCTGGCAGGGCATCCGTGCCGCTGAGCAGCTGGAAAAAGAGGGCATCAACTGTAACCTGACGCTGCTGTTCTCCTTCGCCCAGGCGCGTGCTTGTGCTGAAGCTGGCGTGTTCCTGATCTCCCCGTTTGTTGGCCGTATCCTCGACTGGTACAAGGCGAACACCGATAAGAAAGAGTACGCACCTAACGAAGATCCAGGCGTGATTTCCGTGACTGAAATCTACGAATACTACAAGCAGCACGGTTACGAGACCGTGGTGATGGGCGCCAGCTTCCGTAACGTGGGCGAAATCATCGAACTGGCCGGCTGCGACCGCCTGACCATCTCTCCGGGCCTGCTGAAAGAGCTGTCTGAAACCGAAGGCACTCTGGAGCGTAAGCTCTCTTACCAGGGCGAAGTGAAAGCGCGCCCGGCTAAAATGACAGAGTCCGAGTTCCTGTGGCAGCACAACCAGGACCCAATGGCGGTCCAGAAACTGGCTGAAGGCATCCGTAACTTTGCCATCGACCAGGGCAAGCTCGATAAGATGATTGCTGACCTGCTGTAATAGCCCGCAGTCTTAAACTGTAGCGGGGTGAGCGCATTTGCCGCCTTGCTACAGTTCCCATTGTTTTGGCTATTCCTGAATTCTAATCTCTCTCCCCTCGCTATACATCCTGCTTTGCTATGGTTTATCCTTGCTTCAATCTCCCTTTATCTCACGGCAAAAACCTATGAATACACTACGCATTGGCCTGATCTCCGTTTCCGATCGTGCCGCTAATGGCATCTATCAGGATCAGGGCTTACCGGCGCTGGAAGCGTGGCTGGGGAAGGCGCTGACCACATCGTTTGAAATTGAAAAACGTCTGGTGCCCGATGAGCAGCCGATGATTGAGCAGGCGATCTGTGAACTGGTCGATGAGCTGTTCTGTCATCTGGTGCTCACCACCGGCGGCACCGGCCCGGCGCGGCGCGATGTGACGCCGGACGCGACGCTGGCGATTGCCGACCGTGAGATGCCGGGCTTTGGCGAGCAGATGCGCCAGATTAGCCTGAACTTTGTCCCGACGGCCATCCTGTCGCGTCAGGTTGGCGTGATCCGCAAGCAGTCGCTGGTCATCAACCTGCCGGGCCAGCCGAAGTCAATTACAGAGACGCTGGAAGGATTGAAAGATGAGCAGAGTAATAGCCTTGTCCACGGAATCTTTGCCAGCGTGCCTTACTGCATCCAGCTGCTGGAAGGGCCGTATATCGAGACGGACCCGCAGGTGGTAGCAGCATTTCGCCCGAAAAGCGCCCGACGCGAGACAAATAGCTAAAAATTCATTTTTTCAGGCATAAGATCCAGTGCTCGCTGCTGTGGCAGAAAATTGACGGTATAGTAAGCTCAGCTTTACAGCGGCAACGATACTGTTTTCTTCTGACTCTGGGCCATTCTGACAACATATGCAGACCGATCACGCACGCCGTCTTAACCGACAGGATTACAAAACTCTGGCGCTGGCTGCCCTTGGTGGCGCGCTGGAGTTCTACGACTTTATCATCTTCGTCTTCTTCGCTGCGGTCATCGGCGAGCTGTTCTTCCCCGCGGATATTCCCGAGTGGCTGCGCCAGCTGCAAACCTTTGGCATCTTTGCCGCCGGTTATCTGGCGCGCCCGCTGGGCGGGCTTATCATGGCGCATTTTGGCGACAGTAAAGGGCGCAAGAAGATGTTCAGCCTGAGCATTTTACTGATGGCCCTGCCGACGCTGGCCATGGGCCTGCTGCCGACTTATGACGCTATTGGCATTACTGCACCGCTGTTACTGCTGCTGCTGCGCGTATTGCAGGGGGCGGCGATAGGCGGAGAAGTGCCGGGCGCCTGGGTGTTCGTTGCCGAACACGTGCCGGAAAAACGCATCGGCTTCGCCTGCGGCACGCTGACCGCCGGGCTGACCTTCGGCATCTTACTGGGTTCGCTGGTGGCAACGCTGATTACCACGACCATGAGCCAGCAAAGCATCCATGATACCGGCTGGCGCATCCCATTCCTGCTGGGCGGCGGGTTTGGACTGCTGGCGATGTATCTGCGCCGCTGGCTGCATGAAACGCCGGTGTTTACCCGGATGCAGCAGCGCAAAGCGCTGTCGAGCGAGCTGCCGTTGAAAACGGTGGTGCTGCGCCACACGCATGGCGTGGTGGTCTCGATGCTGCTCACGTGGCTACTGTCGGCCTGTATTGTGGTGGTATTGCTGATGGCCCCCGCGCTGCTGCAGAAACTGCACGGCCTGCCCGCGGCGCTGACGCTGCAGGCCAACAGCGTTGCCACCGTGATGCTGATCTTTGGCTGCATCATTGCCGGGGCGCTGGTCGATCGCATTGGGGCCGGCGTAACGCTGATTGTCGGCAGTGTGCTGATGGCCGCGACCAGCTATACCTTTTTCCACGTCGCGGCCACGGCACCGGCTTATCTGTTTAGCGCCTATGCGCTGGCCGGGCTGTGCGTTGGCGTGGTGGGCGTGGTGCCCTTTGTGATGGTGCGCGCCTTTCCGGCAGAGGTACGGTTTACCGGCATCTCCTTCTCTTACAATATCGCCTACGCCATTTTTGGCGGCCTGACGCCGATCGCGCTGACGCTGGTGATGAAGCTGACGCCAATGGCCCCGGCATACTACGTTCTGCTGCTGGCGGTGATTGGCGTGCTGGTCGGCTGCTGGCTGCAGCGCGATGCCGGCAGACAATCGCTGTTAAAACAGGTCAGTATTCAGTAACTCTCCCAATCGCGTCAAAAAGTGGGTCAGCTTCAGCTGGCCCACTTTTTTGCGGCAAAGTGAAAATTTTTTTACCTTCCCCCCTTGATGCCGCGCTGCGCGGCCCCATCTTATTTGGCATCCGAGGCTACGGACCTGGAAAAAAAGCGCAGGGCGAGCAGTTGAAACTGTAAAAAATGCCCGCATTTATTGGTTCATAACCTGATTTGACATGAATTTAAGTGGGAGACGTTTCAATGGGTAAGATTATTGGTATTGACCTGGGCACAACTAACTCTTGTGTAGCTATCATGGATGGCGGCAAAGCGCGTGTACTGGAGAATGCAGAAGGCGATCGCACTACGCCATCGATCATCGCTTACACTCAGGATGGTGAAACACTGGTCGGTCAGCCTGCTAAACGTCAGGCGGTGACTAACCCGCAGAATACCCTGTTTGCGATTAAGCGCCTGATTGGCCGTCGCTTCCAGGACGAAGAAGTACAGCGTGATATTAAAATCATGCCGTTCAAAATCGTCGGCGCTGATAATGGCGACGCATGGCTTGACGTGAAAGGCCAGCGTGTTGCACCTCCGCAGATCTCTGCTGAAGTGCTGAAGAAAATGAAGAAAACGGCGGAAGATTACCTGGGCGAGCCAGTGACTGAAGCGGTTATCACTGTACCGGCTTACTTCAACGATGCGCAGCGTCAGGCAACGAAAGATGCCGGTCGTATCGCCGGTCTGGAAGTAAAACGTATCATCAACGAACCAACCGCTGCGGCACTGGCCTACGGTCTGGATAAAGGTCAGGGCAACCGCACTATCGCGGTATATGACCTGGGTGGTGGTACTTTCGATATCTCTATTATCGAAATCGACGAAGTTGACGGCGAAAAAACCTTCGAAGTTCTGGCAACCAACGGTGATACCCACCTGGGTGGTGAAGACTTCGACAGCCGTATGATCAACTATCTGGTGGCTGAATTTAAGAAAGATCAGGGCATCGATCTGCACAACGATCCGCTGGCAATGCAGCGTCTGAAAGAAGCCGCAGAGAAAGCGAAAATTGAGCTCTCTTCTGCACAGCAGACCGACGTGAACCTGCCGTACATCACCGCTGATGCAACAGGTCCTAAGCACCTGAACATCAAAGTGACCCGTGCGAAGCTGGAATCACTGGTAGAAGACCTGGTTGCACGCTCTATCGAGCCGCTGAAAGTGGCTCTGCAGGATGCTGGCCTGTCGGTTTCTGACATCAACGACGTGATCCTGGTCGGTGGTCAGACGCGTATGCCAATGGTGCAGGCGAAGGTTGCTGAGTTCTTTGGTAAAGAGCCACGTAAAGACGTTAACCCGGACGAAGCGGTTGCTGTAGGTGCTGCGGTTCAGGGCGGCGTGCTGGCCGGTGAAGTGAAAGACGTTCTGCTGCTGGACGTTACCCCGCTGTCGCTGGGTATCGAAACCATGGGCGGCGTGATGACTTCACTGATCGCTAAGAACACCACCATCCCAACTAAGCACAGCCAGGTGTTCTCTACCGCTGAAGACAACCAGTCTGCGGTAACCATTCACGTGGTGCAGGGTGAGCGTAAGCGTGCAGCGGATAACAAATCGCTGGGCCAGTTCAACCTCGACGGTATTCAGGCGGCGCCGCGCGGTATGCCACAGATCGAAGTGACCTTCGACATCGATGCTGACGGTATTCTGCACGTGTCTGCAAAAGACAAAAATAGCGGTAAAGAGCAGAAGATCACCATCAAAGCCTCTTCCGGTCTGAATGACGAAGAGATCGAAAAAATGGTGCGTGATGCCGAAGCTAACGCTGAGTCTGACCGTAAGTTCGAAGAGCTGGTACAGACCCGTAACCAGGGTGACCAGGTCTCGCACAGCACGCGTAAGCAGCTGGACGAAGCGGGCGACAAACTGCCAGCAGACGACAAAGCGCCAATCGAAGCCGCACTGGCTGAGCTGAACACCGCGCTGAAAGGCGAGGACAAAGCGGAAATCGAAGCCAAAATGCAGGCTCTGATGGAAGTGTCCGGCAAGCTGATGGAGTTCGCCCAGCAGCAGCAGGCCGCTGGCGGCGCAGCTGATGCCACCGACGGTGCGAAGAAAGACGATGATGTTGTCGACGCTGAATTCGAAGAAGTGAAAGACAACAAAAAATAATCGCCCTTGAGCGGGCACGGTGGCAGTCATTGCCACCGGTGATAACCAGCACGGGCGTTGGAGAAATCCTACGCCCGTGCACGCATGTTAAGGGCAGGAACAACAACAATGGCGAAAAGAGACTATTACGAGGTTTTAGGCGTATCCAAATCTGCGGATGAGCGTGAGATCAAAAAGGCTTACAAACGCCTGGCAATGAAATTCCACCCTGACCGCAACCAGGGCGAAGGTGCCGAAGAGCAGTTTAAAGAGGTAAAAGAAGCCTACGAAATTCTGACCGATGCGCAGAAACGTGCGGCTTACGATCAGTACGGCCATGCAGCCTTTGAACAGGGTGGTGGCGGCGGTGGCTACGGCGGCGGCTTTGGCGGCGGCGGTGGTGCTGACTTCAGCGATATCTTTGGCGACGTATTCGGCGATATCTTTGGCGGAGGCCGCCGTCAGCAGCGCGCCGCTCGCGGTGCTGATTTACGCTACAACATGGAGCTGTCGCTGGAAGAAGCGGTACGCGGCGTGACCAAAGAGATCCGCATTCCAACCCTGGAAGAGTGTGACGTTTGCCACGGTAGCGGCGCGAAAGCGGGGACGAAACCGCAAACCTGCCAGACCTGTCACGGGGCAGGCCAGGTACAGATGCGCCAGGGCTTCTTTACCGTGCAGCAGGCGTGTCCAACCTGTCACGGCCGCGGTTCGGTGATTAAAGATCCGTGCAACGCCTGCCACGGTCATGGCCGGGTTGAGAAGTCGAAAACCCTGTCGGTAAAAATCCCGGCCGGTGTGGATACCGGCGACCGCATCCGCCTGACCGGCGAAGGCGAAGCGGGTGAGCAGGGTGCGCCAGCGGGCGATCTCTACGTTCAGGTGCAGGTGCGTAAGCACAACATCTTCGAGCGAGAAGAGAACAACCTGTATTGCGAAGTGCCAATCAACTTTGTGATGGCCGCACTGGGCGGTGAAATTGAAGTGCCGACCCTTGATGGCCGCGTCAAGCTGAAGGTGCCTGCGGAAACGCAGACCGGCAAGCTGTTCCGCATGCGTGGTAAAGGTGTGAAATCGGTGCGCGGTGGTGCTCAGGGTGACCTGCTGTGCCGCGTGGTGGTCGAAACCCCGGTCAGCCTGAACGAGAAACAGAAAGCGCTGCTGCGTGAACTGGAAGAGAGCTTTGGCGGTCCTTCCGGCGAACATAACAGCCCGCGTTCTAAAAGTTTCTTCGACGGCGTGAAGAAATTCTTCGACGATTTAACCCGCTAATCTGCCAGCCTCAGGGCCGATCGATATAAAAAGATCGGCCCTTATCCCTTAATCCTCGTAAATACCGAACCTTTCGCGCTGTATAAACTGTTTTTTTCGAGCGGTTTAACGGCGTATGCTATCCGCTATCTGATTGACAACATCTGGATATTCAGCGGAGTCTGTAATGAATCTCTTTCTCAAAAAACTGTTAAAAAATGACGCCACCGGCGGCGTGGTGCTGATCGTTGCTGCGGCAGTGGCGATGTTTCTCGCCAATAACGCCAGCACGCAGCAGGCTTACCAGGCCATTCTGGCCATGCCGGTGCAGTTCCGCTTCGGCGCGCTGGACATCAATAAAGACCTGCTGCTGTGGATCAACGATGCCCTGATGGCGCTGTTCTTCCTGATGATCGGTCTGGAAGTGAAGCGCGAGCTGTTGATGGGCTCGCTGAAAGGGCGTGAGAAAGCGATGTTCCCGCTGATTGCCGCCCTGGGCGGCATGGTAGCCCCAGGGTTGATTTATGCGGCGCTGAACCACAGCGATGAGCTGGCGATCCACGGTTGGGCAATCCCGGCCGCGACGGATATCGCTTTCGCGCTGGGTATCCTCGCCCTGCTGGGCAGCCGCGTACCTCCGGCGCTGAAAATGTTCCTGATGGCGCTGGCGGTGATCGATGACCTTGGCGCCATTGTGATTATCGCCTTCTTCTATACCCACGATTTATCGCTGGTCTCACTCGGCGTCGCGGCGGCGTCGATCGCGGTGCTGGTGATACTCAACCTGTGCGGCGTGCGGAAAACTTCGGTGTATCTGCTGGTCGGCATGGTGCTGTGGGTGGCGGTGCTGAAGTCGGGTGTGCACGCTACGCTGGCCGGTGTGATTGTCGGGCTGTTAATCCCGCTGAAAAAGCAGGATGGGCATTCACCTTCTATCGAGCTGGAACACGGCCTGCACCCGTGGGTCAGCTGGCTGATCCTGCCGCTGTTCGCCTTTGCTAATGCCGGTGTTTCACTGACTGGCGTCTCCATTGACGGCCTGTTCTCGATGGTACCGCTGGGGATTATCCTTGGTCTGCTGGTCGGTAAGCCGCTGGGGATCACGCTGATTTGCTGGCTGTCGGTGAAGTTAAAAATTGCGGCGCTGCCGGAAAATACCAAGATGGTGGATATTGCCGCGGTGGGTGTGCTGTGTGGGATTGGCTTTACCATGTCGATCTTTATCGCCTCGCTGGCGTTTGACGCCGCACATGAAGAGATGGTGACGCTGGCCAAGCTGGGCATTCTTAGCGGGTCGGTGCTGTCGGCGGTACTGGGCTATGTGCTGCTGTACTTCAAACTGCGCCCAGCCCCGCAGAAGCACGCTTAACGGTTTGGCCCAGCTATGGCGCAGATGAACTACAACCACCTCTACTATTTCTGGCAGGTGTGTAAAACCGGCTCGGTGGCGGGCGCGGCGGAGGTTCTCAACCTCACTTCGCAGACCGTCACCGGCCAGCTAAAAACGCTGGAAGAGCGCCTGCAGGGTAAGCTGTTCAAGCGCCAGGGGCGGGGGCTGGTGCCGTCGGAGCTGGGCCAGCTGGTGTTTCGCTATGCTGACCGCATGTTTACGCTTAGCCATGAGATGCTGGATATCGTCAACTACCGCAAGGAGGCTAACCTGCTGTTCGACGTGGGCGTGGCGGATGCGCTCTCCAAGCGGCTGGTGAGTAAAGTGCTGGAAACGGCGGTGGTGGCGGAAGAGCCGATCCATCTGCGCTGTTTTGAATCGACCCATGAACTGCTGCTGGAGCAGCTCAGCCAGCATAAGCTGGATATGATCCTCTCCGACTGCCCGGTCGACTCCTCGCAGCAGGAAGGGCTGTTCTCGGTAAAACTCGGCGAGTGCAGCGTCAGCTTCTGGTGCCACGCGCCGCTGCCGGAAACGGCATTTCCGCACTGCCTCAGCACGCGCAAGCTGCTGATCCCCGGGCGGCGTTCAATGCTCGGCCGCAAGCTGCTCAACTGGTTTCAAACGCAGGGGCTGGAGGTGGATATCCTTGGCGAGTTTGACGATGCCGCCCTGATGAAAGCCTTTGGCGCGGCGAACCGGGCGATCTTTGTTGCGCCAACGCTGTACGGGCAGGAGAGTTTTCAGCACGAGGGAATTGTTGAACTGGGGCGGCTTGATACGGTAATGGAAGAGTACCATGTTATTTTTGCCGAGCGGATGATCCAGCATCCGGCGGTGCAGCGTATTTGCAATAAAGATTTTTCTCAGCTTTTTACCCAGCCCGATTAATATTCAGGCGGCAATCACTCCTTCGCTAATAATAAGCCTGCTCTTTTATTTCACTGCCATTAATTACTGGAATCAGGCGACTTTTCTGCGGGTAAATAATAGCGAAATTCTCAAATTAATCCCGGCTATTTACCGCGCTATCATCCTTGAATACTCTGTTACGTGAAGTTAACTGAACCTGCTCAGGTTTATTTTTCACTATATTTGAATGACATTCCCGGCGGAACGCTGTTTCTGCCGAGGGATGCGTTCGGGAGAGTCGCCTTGGAAGAGACCAACAATACGCTGCCAGAAGCGGGCAGCGCGGCGCTGCTCCCCATTCCCGCGCTGGCCAGCCACAAAAGTCGTCGGCTAGTGCTCAGCCACTATCAGTATTTGTTCCTGCTGGTCGCGCTGGTGAACCTCAGTCTGTTCAGCTATGGATTAACGGGTGGGCACTGGTGGTCAGAAAAAGGCATTCATCTGATTGAAATCGGCAACATGGTTATTATTAATCTGACGGTGGCGGTGCTTATTCGTCAGCAATATATCATCAACTTTTTATTTCGTCTGGTCTGGCATACCCCGCTGCACTGGCCCTTATCAGTACGCAGGCAGCTGGCGAAAGTGTATCATTTTGGCGGTCTGCACTCCGGCTGTGCACTGTTTGCCTGCCTGTGGCTGATGGTTTTCAGCGCGGCGGTCTATTACCATCACTGCCACGCGCTGCCCAATGCTTCCCTGATGCTGCTGACGGTCACGGCGATGCTGGCCGCGCTGCTGCTGACCATTGTGATTCTGGCGCTGCCGGCTGTGCGTGCGCGCTACCATAATCTGTTTGAGCATGCCCACCGCTACGTTGGCTGGCTGGCCCTGCTGCTGTCATGGCTACAGGTAACCTGCTTTATTCGCGACTGCCACGGCGGGCAGTGGTCATGGCAGGCGTTGATTGAAACACCCGCATTCTGGGCACTGCTGACCATCACCGCCAGCATCATCCTGCCCTGGCTGCGCCTGCGTAAAGTTGCGGTGCAGGTTGAGCGCCCTTCATCGCACGCGGCCATCGTCACTTTCTCGCTGCCGCGGGATCCTTTCCCCGGCTCGTCATTTGCGATTAGTCGGGCGCCGCTGGATGAGTGGCACGCCTTTGCCAACATTCCCCTCGGCAGCGGGTCGGGCTGCCGCATGCTGATCTCGCGCGCCGGTGACTGGACCGGGCGCTTTATCGACTCGCCGCCGGATCACGTGTGGTTTAAAGGTTTGCCGACGCCGGGCGTGGGCAGCGTAGGAAAAATTTTTCACTCAGTGGTGTACGTTGCCACCGGCAGCGGCATTGGCCCGCTGCTGCCGCATCTGATGGCGCCAGGCAAACCCCGGCGCTTAATCTGGTCGACGCGTAATCCGCGTCTGACCTACGGCGACAGTTTTGTGGATGAAATCATTCGCCTTCAGCCCGACGTGCTGATCTGGGATACCGATGCACACGGTAAACATGATTTGCTGCAGTTGGCGTTACAGAAGGTAGAAGAGAGCGGGGCGGAGGCGGTGATCTGCATCGCTAATCGTAAGCTGACGGACTATGTTGTCGGGGGCTGTGAGGCGCGCAGGGTGGCGGCCTATGGCGCGATTTGGGATTCCTGAGCGGTTTGCCAAATTTTGGGCATAAAAAAACCGGCCAGGCCGGTTTCTTTATCAAAGCTCGATTAACACGCTGACATTAAGCCAGTTTGCTGATCTGTGCAGCCAGGTTAGCTTTATGGCGTGCAGCTTTGTTCTTGTGGATCAGGCCTTTAGCTGCCTGACGGTCCACAATTGGTTGCATATCGTTAAATGCGTTCTGCGCAGCTGCTTTATCGCCAGTAGCGATTGCCGCGTAAACTTTCTTGATAAAAGTACGCAGCATTGAACGACGGCTAGCGTTGTGCTTACGACGCTTCTCAGACGTTACAGCGCGTTTCTTAGCTGATTTGATATTAGCCAAGGTCCAACTCCCAAATAGTTCTATGAGGACAATTCAAAGGCCGAGGAATATGCCCTTTTCGCCTTCGGTTGTCAATGGATTTGTGCAAATAAGCGCCGATGAAACAATGGCACTTGGTTACGTTTCGATGGCGCAAGATTCTATCAGCTTCGGCATGGCGAATACAGCTCAATCACAAGAAAAATATCAATACGCTCAGGATCAGCACCATACAGAACGAAATGGCGCGGGTATAGCATGAAAGTGATGAATCGCGGGTTAACCTTCCTGGCTGTACAAGGTATAATCCGCCGATTTCCACAAATTTGAGCCAGCCATGAAGTTTATCCGCGGCATACATAACCTTAGAGAGCAGCATCGCGGCTGCGTACTGACCATCGGCAACTTCGATGGCGTACATCGCGGCCATCAGGCGCTGCTGGCACAACTGTGCGAAGAGGGGCGTCAGCGCAACTTGCCGGTAATGGTAATGCTGTTTGAACCTCAACCGCTGGAGCTGTTTGCAGCGGATAAAGCCCCGGCACGCCTGACGCGCCTGCGCGAGAAAGTGCGCTACCTCCAGCAGGCGGGCGTTGATGCCGTGCTGTGCGTGCGCTTTGACCGCCGCTTTGCTGCCCATACGGCACAAAGTTTTGTCACCGACCTGCTGGTCGATAAGTTGGATGTAAAGTTCCTGGCCGTCGGAGATGATTTCCGCTTTGGCGCTGGTCGCCAGGGTGATTTCCTGTTATTACAGAAGGCTGGCGTCGAGTATGGCTTTGATGTCATCAGTACCCAGACCTTTTGCGATGATGGTAAGCGCATCAGCAGTACTGCAATTCGCCAGGCGCTGTCAGATGACAATCTGGCACTGGCTAACGTCCTGCTGGGGCGTCCCTTCAGCATTTCAGGCCGTGTCGTGCATGGCGATGCGCTGGGCCGCACCATCGGTTTTCCTACCGCTAATCTGCCGCTTAAGCGCACGGTCTCCCCGGTGAAAGGGGTGTATGCCGTTGAAGTGCTGGGGCTGGGGGATAAACCGCTTCCCGGCGTGGCCAATATCGGCACGCGTCCCACGATAGGCGGGCTACGTCAGCAGCTGGAAGTGCACCTGCTGGACGTATCGATGGACCTGTACGGGCGCCATATTGAAGTGGTGCTGCGTGACAAACTGCGTAACGAGCAGCGTTTTGCCTCGTTTGACGCGCTGAAAGAACAAATTGCTAACGATGTGCTCACTGCCCGCCGCTTTTTTGGGCTGAACGCATCGGTTTAAGTGTAAACAGAACCGACATACGGAACCGAGAATCTGATGAGTGACTATAAATCTACCCTGAATTTGCCGGAAACGGGGTTCCCAATGCGTGGCGATCTGGCCAAACGCGAACCGGGCATGCTGCAACGTTGGTATGATGACAAGCTGTACGGCATCATCCGCGAAGCCAAAAAAGGGAAAAAAACCTTTATCCTGCACGATGGCCCTCCTTACGCCAACGGCAGTATTCATATTGGTCACTCGGTTAACAAGATTCTGAAAGACATTATCGTTAAGTCGAAAGGCATGGCGGGCTATGACTCCCCTTATGTTCCCGGCTGGGACTGCCATGGTCTGCCTATCGAGCACAAAGTTGAGCAGATGATCGGTAAGCCGGGCGAGAAAGTCAGCGCCGCTGAGTTCCGCGCTGCCTGCCGTGCCTATGCCGCAGAGCAGGTTGAAGGGCAGAAAGCCGACTTCATCCGTCTTGGCGTGCTGGGTGACTGGGATCGCCCATACCTGACGATGAACTTCCAAACCGAAGCGAACATCATCCGTGCGCTGGGTAAAATTATCGGTAACGGCCATCTGCACAAAGGCGCTAAGCCGGTGCACTGGTGCCTGGACTGCCGCTCCGCGCTGGCGGAAGCGGAAGTGGAGTATTACGACAAAACTTCACCGTCTATCGACGTGATGTTTAACGCCGTTGATAAAGACGCGGTTGCCGCCAAATTTGGCGCTGCTGCGGTCAATGGCCCGATTGCCCTGGTGATCTGGACCACCACCCCGTGGACCATGCCGGCCAACCGCGCTATCTCTCTGCACCCTGAGTTTGACTATCAGCTGGTACAGATCGACGGTCGTGCGCTGATCCTGGCGAAAGACCTGGTCGATAGCGTCATGAAGCGTGCAGGTGTTGCCGAGTGGAACGTGCTGGGCGAAGTGAAAGGCGCCGAGCTGGAGCTGATGGGCTTCCAGCACCCGTTCCTCGGCCACGTTTCCCCGGTGGTGTTGGGTGAGCACGTGACGCTGGATGCGGGTACCGGTGCGGTACATACGGCGCCAGGCCACGGCCCGGATGACTTTGTCATCGGGCAGAAATACGGTATCGAAGTCGCTAATCCGGTCGGCCCGGACGGCAGCTTCCTGCCGGGCACTTACCCTGGCCTTGATGGGGTTAACGTCTTTAAAGCCAACGACCTGATTGTTGAGCTGCTGCGTGAAAAGGGTGCGCTGCTGCATGTGGAAAAACTGCATCACAGCTACCCACACTGCTGGCGCCACAAGACCCCGATCATCTTCCGTGCTACCCCGCAGTGGTTTATCAGCATGGATCAGAAAGGCCTGCGTGCGCAGTCGCTGAAAGAGATTAAAGGCGTGCAGTGGATCCCAGACTGGGGCCAGGCGCGTATCGAGTCGATGGTCGCCAACCGTCCAGACTGGTGCATCTCGCGTCAGCGTACCTGGGGCGTGCCGATGTCGCTGTTTGTGCATAAAGACACCGAGCAGCTGCACCCGGACTCGCTGGCGCTGATGGAGAAAGTCGCGAAGCGGGTTGAGCAGGACGGCATTCAGGCGTGGTGGGACCTCGATCCGCGCGATCTGATGGGCGCCGACGCCGATCACTACGTCAAAGTGCAGGATACGCTGGACGTGTGGTTCGACTCCGGTTCAACCAGCTACTCGGTAGTGGATGCTCGCCCAGAGTTTGGTGGCCATACCCCGGACATGTATCTGGAAGGTTCTGACCAGCACCGCGGCTGGTTTATGTCCTCGCTGATGATCTCCACCGCGATGAAGGGCAAAGCGCCTTATCGCCAGGTACTGACCCACGGCTTCACCGTTGACGGCCAGGGCCGCAAGATGTCCAAATCGCTGGGCAACACCGTGAGCCCGCAGGATGTGATGAACAAGCTCGGCGCTGACATTCTGCGCCTGTGGGTAGCATCCACCGACTACTCCGGCGAGATCGCGGTGTCCGACGAGATCCTCAAGCGCTCTGCCGACAGCTATCGCCGTATCCGTAACACTGCGCGCTTCCTGCTGGCCAACCTCGCGGGCTTCAACCCGGAAACCGACATGGTGAAACCGGAAGAAATGGTGGTGGTTGACCGCTGGGCAGTTGGCCGTGCGCTGGCAGCACAGAACGACATCGTTGCCTCCTATGAAGCGTATGACTTCCATGAAGTGGTCCAGCGCCTGATGCAGTTCTGCTCGGTCGAAATGGGCTCCTTCTACCTGGATATCATTAAAGATCGCCAGTACACCGCCAAAGCCGATGGCCTGGCGCGCCGCAGCTGCCAGACCGCGCTGTGGTACATCGTGGAAGCGCTGGTGCGCTGGATGGCGCCGATCATGTCCTTCACTGCGGATGAGATCTGGGGCTACCTGCCGGGTAAACGCAGCCAGTATGTGTTCACCGAAGAGTGGTTCGACGGGCTGTTCAGCCTGGCGGATAACGAACCGATGAACGATGCCTACTGGGCGGAGCTGCTGAAAGTGCGCGGCGAAGTGAACAAGGTGATCGAGCAGGCGCGTGCCGATAAGCGTATCGGCGGCTCGCTGGAAGCCAGCGTCACGCTGTATGCCGATGCCGCGCTGGCTGCTAAGTTGACCAGCCTGGGCGAAGAGCTGCGCTTTGTGCTGCTGACCTCCGGTGCGCAGGTAGCGGATTACGCGCTGGCAACGGATGAAGCGCAGCAGAGCGACGTGGTGAAAGGTCTGAAAATTGCCCTGCATAAAGCAGAAGGCGAGAAATGCCCACGCTGCTGGCATTACACTAGCGATATCGGCCAGAACGCTGAACACGCTGACGTCTGTGGCCGCTGTGCCTCTAACGTCGCGGGCAGCGGCGAACAGCGTAAGTTTGCATGATGAAAAGACCTGTTCTCTCAAGCGGATTACGCTGGCTGTGGCTGGTATTGGTGGTGATTGGCATCGATTTCGCCAGTAAGCAGTGGATTATGAATAATCTGATGCTGCACGAATCGATGTCCGTGATGCCGTTCTTCAACTTCTTTTATGCTCACAACTACGGCGCGGCGTTCAGCTTCCTCGCCGATAAAGGTGGCTGGCAGCGCTGGTTCTTCGCCGGAATTGCCATTGCCATTGTGGTGGTGCTGCTGGTGATGATGTACCGCACGGCGGCGAGCAATAAACTGAATAACATCGCCTATGCGCTGATTGTCGGTGGCGCATTGGGCAACCTGTTCGACAGGGCATATCATGGCTTTGTGGTGGATTTTATCGACTTCTACGTCGGTGACTGGCACTTCGCCACGTTTAATATTGCCGACTGCGGTATCTGTATTGGTGCCGCGCTGATCGTGCTGGAAGGGTTTATCACCCCGGCCAGCAAGCAGGCTAAGAATAAAGGGTAAGGCATGACTGATTCTGTACAGCATGACAGCGCAGTGCTGGTGCATTTCACCTTAAAGCTGGCGGATGGTTCCACGGCGGAGTCAACGCGCAGCAACGGTAAGCCTGCGCTGTTTTGCCTCGGCGATGGCAGCCTGTCAGAGGGGCTGGAAAGCCATCTGCTGGGCCTGCCGGTTGGCGGGAAAGCGGCGTTCGCGCTGGAAGCGGCCGACGCGTTTGGCGGTATCAGCCCGGATCTGGTGCAGTACTTCTCGCGCCGCGATTTTGTCGAGGCCGGGGAGCCGGAAATCGGCGCCATCATGCTGTTCAGCGGCATGGACGGTAACGAAATGCCGGGGGTGATCCGCGAGATCTCCGGGGATTCCATTACCGTGGATTTCAACCACCCGCTGGCCGGGCAGACCATTCACTTTGACGTAGAAGTGCTGGAGATTGATCCGGTACTGGAGACCAGCAATGCAGATCCTGTTGGCTAACCCGCGCGGTTTCTGCGCAGGCGTTGATCGTGCTATCAGTATTGTCGAGCGAGCGCTGGAAATGTACGGTGCGCCGATCTACGTGCGTCACGAAGTGGTGCATAACCGTTACGTGGTGAACAGCCTGCGCGAGCGCGGGGCGATCTTTATTGAAGATATCGGTGAAGTGCCGGACGCGTCGATCCTGATCTTCTCTGCGCACGGGGTCTCTCAGGCGGTGCGTGCGGAAGCCAAAGCGCGCGACTTGACGATGCTGTTCGATGCCACCTGTCCGCTGGTGACCAAAGTGCATATGGAAGTGGCGCGTGCCAGCCGTAAAGGCACCGAGGCTATCCTGATTGGTCATGCCGGTCACCCGGAAGTGGAAGGCACCATGGGCCAGTACAGTAACCCGAAGGGCGGCATGTATCTGGTTGAAGCCCCTGCGGATGTCTGGAAGTTACAGGTTAAGGATGAAAATAACCTGTGCTTTATGACGCAGACCACGCTGTCGGTGGATGACACCTACGAGGTGATTGACGCCCTGCGTGAGCGCTTCCCGAAGATTGTTGGCCCGCGCAAGGACGATATCTGCTACGCCACCACCAACCGTCAGGAAGCGGTGCGCACGCTGGCACGCGATGCGGACGTGGTGCTGGTGGTGGGGTCGAAGAACTCTTCAAACTCTAACCGCCTGGCGGAGCTGGCACAGCGTGCTGGTAAGCTGGCGCGCCTGATCGACTCGGCTGATGATATTCAGGAAGAGTGGGTGCGCGGCGTCGGCTGTGTTGGCGTGACTGCCGGTGCCTCCGCGCCGGATATTCTGGTGCAGCAGGTGATCCAGCGTCTCAATGAGCTGGGCGGCGTCGATGCTGTCGAGCTGATTGGCCGTGAAGAGAATATCGTGTTTGAAGTGCCGAAAGAGCTGCGCGTTGACGTCCGTCAGGTCGACTAACCGCTAACGGGCGGACCGAAAAAGAGGGTCCGCCCCTACATTGATCGCGATTCTTCCGTAGGGGGCGACCTTGTTTTCCGGTCGCCCCGTGCCGATGATTTCCACCGGCCATGATGAAGACCTTGTTTTCTGGTCGCCCCCGTGCTGCTCATTTAATATCATAGGTTCCGCCATTGGGGTCATGCCACTGGTTGTGATCGTAGAAGAGGTTTACTGAGCGTTCATCGTTGAGAACCAGCAGCGCAATACCACTGGAAAATAACATCCATTTCCCTGGCAGTTGATCGCCATACTTAACATCCCCCTGGGCATAACATGAAGAGTAGCGAGTATCGTCAGCGAAATGGCTTTCAACGGGGTAGGCATGGTTAAAGAAGTTGATCACCTGTTCTTTTGTCGGCCTGAATTTTTTACAGGCTCTGATTTCATAAGGATTTGTTACCTCCTTTAGCGTTTGCCCGATGCTGACAATGTTCACGGACGAAACCGATTGGGCCTCGCTGAAGCCAGTGAGAAACAATAAACTCAGAAGTATGTAGCTTTTAAAATCACAGTTCTTCATTCCCATTTCACTGTGCTCGCTTCCGTTTTGTTTTTTCTGGCTATTTCAGGATGCCTGAAAATTTCGCTGGTATTAATCTTAAGTGTGTCTTTTAATTCGGCAATTAACCATTTTAGTGATTCAGACTGTGGCTGATTTACCGTCACATAAATTTTCCCATCAGGATAGTTTTTCAAATCATCGGTCGGGTAAGTCTCTCCGACAATCTCTATACCAATAGAATCCGTATTTGCTGGAAAACGGTCAGGCCACTCTTTCTTCCTTTCACGATCTGATATTGCCTTTACTTGCCAGGCATTCTCTAACTGAATAGCTTTTTTGAGTTCGGCAGGGGCACCTTTGTGGGTGATCAGGCAGCGTGAGCGCATCCTCCCCACGTGATAAGTCACCCTGAACAGCGACGCGGTTTGATAGATGGTGCCGTCTTTATCAATGATAACGTATATTCATATCTGACCCGCGAGAACGACAGGCTGATGTTTTCGGGTGGCATATCCAGCCTGTAAGTAAAAATTCAGTTTTACTGATAATCCTCACGCGCTGGCGTAAAATTCTTATTATGTGGTTTTAGTTGTGGCGCAGGGGTTAACCCGTGGTTAATCTGGGTGCGCTTTGCATGCATAGACATCTGTCAGGAATGAATAATTATGAGTAATGCAGAAATCCGTATCGCCATTGTGGGAGCCGCAGGGCGTATGGGGCGTCAGCTGATTCAGGCAACTGAACAGGCTGAGGGGGCGCGTCTGGGCGCAGCCATTGTCCGTGCTGGCTCATCGCTGGTTGGCGCCGATGCCGGTGAACTGGCGGGCTGTGGCGCACTGGGTATCAAGGTCAGCGACAATCTGGATGCCGTGGTTAATGACTTCGACGTACTGATCGACTTCACCCGCCCGGAAGGCACGCTGCACTATATGGCATTTTGCCGTCAGCATAAGAAAGCGATGGTGATTGGCACCACCGGTTTTGATGAGGCAGGCAAAGCGGCGATCAAAGCCGCAGCGCAAGAGATTGGTATCGTATTTGCGGCTAATTTCAGCGTTGGCGTCAATCTGGTGCTGAAGCTGTTGGAGAAGGCGGCAAAAGTGATGGGTGACTATGCGGATATCGAAATTATCGAAGCGCACCACCGTCATAAGGTTGATGCACCATCAGGGACGGCGCTGGCAATGGGGGAAGCCATTGCTGATGCGATGAACTGGAACCTGAACGAGCATGCGGTCTATGCGCGTGAAGGTCACACCGGTGAGCGTGAAGCGCAGACTATCGGTTTCGCCACCGTGCGCGCCGGGGATATCGTCGGCGAGCACACCGCGATGTTTGCTGATGTTGGCGAGCGAGTAGAGATTACCCACAAGGCTTCAAGCCGCATGACCTTCGCTAATGGCGCAGTTCGTGCAGCTGTCTGGTTAAAGGCACATAAAAGTGGTCTTCATGACATGAGAAGCGTGCTTAACCTGGATGATTTATAAGTGTTGTGCACCATCGTGATGTGGTTATTTCAATCATAACGTTTTGATTGGATGGGCAATAATTTTATTGCCCTTTTTATTTTTAAGGAAAATAGCTGTTTGTCATTAATATTTAATCATTGCTGCTATAAAGTTATATTACCCTTCTTTTTTACTCACTCATGACGCTAATTTTGACCATTTGGTCCACTTTTTTACTCTGTCACACCAGAAATAATGCAGAAGCTGGCAGGCAACCGTTTTTATTGCCAGGATATGTGCTGTTTTCAGGGTAAATCATCCGACTTTCCACTCAGTGAGTTAAAAAACGCAGAAAAAGTGGCGCGCAGGGTAGACTTTCGCCAGGGCTATCATTAGAATGCGCCCAATTTGCCAAAAACTGGGCAGTCAGGCAGTTTTTGCATTGATTTTGGGGTCATACCTGAATTAATATGCAGATATTGTGACTGTTTATTCCCTGGAGGATGTTTTGATTAAGTCAGCGCTCTTGGTTCTGGAAGACGGAACCCAATTCCACGGTCGGGCCATCGGGGCAACCGGATCGGCAGTGGGAGAAGTTGTTTTCAACACTTCAATGACCGGTTATCAAGAAATCCTCACTGATCCTTCCTATTCCCGCCAGATCGTCACTCTCACTTATCCCCATATCGGCAATGTCGGCACTAACGCCGCTGACGCAGAATCCACTCAGGTACACGCTCAGGGATTAGTTATCCGCGACCTGCCGTTGATTGCCAGCAACTACCGCAATGAAGAAGGCCTGTCTGACTATCTGACGCGCAACAACATTGTCGCGATTGCCGATATCGATACGCGTAAGCTGACCCGTCTGCTGCGTGAGAAAGGGGCGCAGAACGGCTGCATCATCGCCGGAGACGCACTGGACGCCGCCGAAGCCCTGGCAAAAGCCAAAGCTTTCCCGGGCCTGAAGGGGATGGATCTGGCGAAAGAAGTGACTGTGGCACAGCCTTACAGCTGGCAGCAGGGCAGCTGGACGCTGGAAGGCGAACTGCCGGCCGAGAAAGCCGCTGCTGACCTGCCATTCCACGTGGTGGCCTACGACTACGGCGTGAAGCGCAACATTTTGCGTATGCTGGTTGATCGCGGCTGCCGCCTGACGGTGGTGCCGGCGCAGACCCCGGCAGAAGAGGTGCTGAAGCTCAACCCGGACGGGGTGTTCCTCTCCAACGGTCCTGGCGATCCGGAGCCTTGCGACTACGCCATTACCGCGATTAAACGCCTGCTGGAAACCGAGATCCCGATCTTCGGCATATGCCTCGGCCATCAGCTGCTGGCGCTGGCAAGCGGTGCGAAAACCGTGAAGATGAAGCTTGGCCACCACGGCGGTAACCACCCGGTGAAAGATCACGACAATAACACCGTGATGATCACCGCACAGAACCACGGCTTCGCCGTTGATGACAGCAACCTGCCGGCCAACCTGCGCGTGACGCACACCTCGCTGTTTGACCACACGGTGCAGGGCATCCACCGCACCGATAAAGCGGCGTTCAGCTTCCAGGGTCACCCGGAAGCCAGCCCGGGGCCGCACGATGCCGCACCGTTGTTCGATCACTTTATCGAACTGATTAAAGCCTCTAAATAAGATCAGGAGAGAAAGACAATGCCAAAACGTACAGACATACAAAGCATCCTGATCCTTGGCGCTGGCCCGATCGTAATCGGCCAGGCCTGTGAATTCGACTACTCCGGTGCGCAGGCGTGTAAAGCGCTGCGTGAAGAGGGTTACCGCGTTATCCTGGTGAACTCTAACCCGGCTACCATTATGACCGACCCGGATATGGCCGATGCCACCTACATCGAGCCGATTAACTGGGAAGTGGTACGCAAAATCATTGAGAAAGAGCGTCCGGATGCGGTGCTGCCCACCATGGGCGGCCAGACCGCGCTGAACTGTGCGCTGGAGTTAGAGCGCCAGGGCGTGCTGGAAGAGTTCGGCGTGACCATGATCGGCGCCACCGCGGACGCGATTGATAAAGCTGAAGACCGTCGTCGTTTCGACGTGGCGATGAAGAAAATTGGCCTCGACACCGCGCGTTCCGGTATTGCGCACACCATGGAAGAAGCGCTGGCGGTTGCCGCTGACGTCGGCTTCCCGTGCATCATCCGTCCTTCCTTTACCATGGGCGGAACCGGTGGCGGTATCGCATACAACCGTGAAGAGTTCGAAGAGATTTGCGAGCGCGGCCTCGATCTGTCGCCGACCAATGAGCTGCTGATTGACGAGTCGCTGATTGGCTGGAAAGAGTACGAGATGGAAGTGGTGCGTGATAAAAACGACAACTGCATCATCGTCTGTTCAATTGAAAACTTTGATGCCATGGGCATCCACACCGGTGACTCGATTACCGTTGCGCCAGCGCAGACGCTGACCGACAAAGAGTACCAGATCATGCGTAACGCCTCGCTGGCGGTACTGCGTGAAATCGGCGTGGAAACCGGCGGATCAAACGTGCAGTTCTCGGTGAACCCGGAGAATGGCCGTTTGATCGTCATTGAGATGAACCCACGCGTGTCGCGCTCCTCCGCGCTGGCCTCGAAAGCGACCGGCTTCCCGATTGCTAAAATCGCCGCCAAGCTGGCAGTGGGCTTCACCCTCGATGAGCTGACCAACGACATCACCGGCGGCCTGACCCCGGCGTCGTTTGAACCGTCTATCGACTACGTGGTCACCAAAATTCCACGCTTCAACTTTGAAAAATTTGCCGGTGCTAACGACCGTCTGACCACGCAGATGAAATCTGTCGGGGAAGTGATGGCGATTGGCCGCACCTTACAGGAGTCGATGCAGAAAGCGCTGCGCGGCCTGGAAGTGGGCGCGCACGGCTTTGATCCGAAGGTGGATCTTAACGACCCGGAAGCGCTGACCACTATCCGTCGCGAGCTGAAAGATGCGGGCTGTGACCGCATCTGGTACATCGCGGACGCCTTCCGCGCCGGAATGAGCGTGGAAGATGTCTTCGCGCTGACCAATGTTGACCGCTGGTTCCTGGTACAGATCGAAGAGCTGGTACAGCTGGAGCAGCAGGTAGCAGAGCAGGGCGTTAAAGGCCTGAGCTATGACTTCCTGCGCACGCTGAAGCGTAAAGGCTTTGCCGATGCGCGCCTGGCCGATGTCGCGGGCGTGTCTGAAGCGGAGATCCGTGCCCTGCGCGAGCAGCACAACCTGCACCCGGTCTACAAGCGTGTGGATACCTGTGCGGCGGAGTTCTCTACGGACACCGCCTACATGTACTCAACCTATGAAGAAGAGTGCGAAGCCAATCCGAATCAGGACCGTGACAAAATCATGGTGCTGGGCGGCGGTCCAAACCGTATCGGCCAGGGTATCGAGTTCGACTACTGCTGCGTACACGCCTCGCTGGCGCTGCGCGAAGACGGTTTCGAGACCATTATGGTCAACTGCAACCCGGAAACCGTGTCGACCGATTACGACACCTCTGACCGCCTTTACTTTGAGCCGGTCACGCTGGAAGACGTGCTGGAAATCGTGCGCATTGAGAAGCCAAAAGGGGTGATCGTGCAGTACGGCGGGCAGACTCCGCTGAAGCTGGCGCGTGCGCTGGAAGCCGCAGGCGTGCCGGTTATCGGCACCAGCCCGGATGCGATTGACCGTGCAGAAGACCGTGAACGTTTCCAGCAGGCGGTTGAGCGCCTGGGCCTGAAGCAGCCGGCCAACGCCACCGTCACCGCCATCGATATGGCCGTGGAAAAGGCGGCGCTGATTGGCTATCCGCTGGTGGTGCGCCCGTCCTATGTCCTGGGCGGCCGCGCGATGGAAATCGTCTATGACGAAATCGACCTGAAGCGCTACTTCAATACCGCGGTTTCGGTGTCTAACGACGCACCGGTGCTGCTGGACCGCTTCCTTGATGATGCGGTAGAAGTTGACGTTGACGCGATCTGCGACGGTGAGCAGGTGCTGATTGGCGGCATCATGGAGCACATCGAACAGGCGGGCGTTCACTCCGGTGACTCTGCCTGCTCCCTGCCAGCCTACACGCTGAGCCAGGAGATTCAGGATGTGATGCGTGACCAGGTGAAGAAGCTGGCCTTTGAGCTGGGCGTGCGTGGCCTGATGAACGTGCAGTTTGCGGTTAAGGACAATGAAGTTTACCTGATTGAGGTCAACCCACGCGCTGCGCGTACCGTACCGTTTGTCTCCAAGGCAACCGGCATGCCGCTGGCGAAAGTGGCCGCGCGCGTGATGGCGGGTAAAACTCTCGCCGCGCAGGGCGTGACCAAAGAGATCATCCCACCGTACTACTCGGTGAAAGAGGTGGTGCTGCCGTTTAACAAGTTCCAGGGCGTCGACCCTATCCTCGGGCCGGAAATGCGTTCTACCGGTGAAGTGATGGGCGTGGGCCGCACCTTTGCAGAAGCGTTCTGCAAGGCGATGCTCGGCGCGCAGAGCAACATGAAGAAAACCGGTCGTGCGCTGCTGTCCGTGCGTGAAGGTGATAAGAAGCGTATTGCTGAGCTGGCGCGCCGCCTGCAGGCTTACGGCTTCGAGCTGGATGCTACCGCGGGTACTGCTGCGGTGCTGAAAGCTGCCGGTATTGAAGTGCGCCAGGTAAACAAAGTGCACGAAGGCCGCCCGCACATTCAGGACCGCCTGAAAAACGGTGAGTACGCCTACATCGTTAACACCACCGCAGGCCGCCAGGCGATTGAAGATTCCAAACTGATCCGCCGCAGCGCGCTGCAGTATAAGGTGCATTACGATACTACGCTGAACGGCGGTTTCGCCACCGTGACGTCGCTGAACTCCAGCGCCACGGACCAGGTGATTTCCGTGCAGGAGATGCACGCGCAGATTACCGCGTAATTCTCAGGACAACGGGCGGACCGAAACAAAGGGTCCGCCCCTACTTCTGAAGGGGGCAACCGTCTTTTCCGGTCGCCCCTTTTTTATTGTGATCTCAACAGAAGGCTGGCTCCGGCAGAAGCAGGCGAGCGCCTTTTACGACAATGCCACTTTAATCCCCAGCGCGATCAGCACGCCGCCGAGCATCTTGTCCACGACGCGCTGCGCTTTTGCCAGCCCGCGACGTACCGGACCGCTCTGGATCAGGACCACCAGTAGCGGCCACCACAGCGTGGAGAGGCCGAGGATAATCCCGGCGTACAGCAGCTTCTCGTGCACGTCCGAGTTGACGTTCAGCACCTGGGTGAAGATCGACAGAAAGAACAGCGTCGCTTTCGGGTTCAGCAGGTTGCACAGATAGCCCTGCAAAAAGGCTTTCTTCAGCGAGGTCTGCTCCTGCACCACATTGCTCAGATCCATTTTGCTGTTGCCGCGCGAGCGCAGCGCCTGGATACCGATATAGATCAGGTAGCCCGCACCGGCATATTTCAGCAGCATAAACAGCCATGGCGTGGTGGTGATCACCACGGCCAGCCCGGCCACGCAGTAGGCCATATGAGTGGCAACGGCACAGTTTACCCCCATGGCGGTCATCAGCGCGGCGCTGCGACGGTAGCGGGCGGCATTTTTAATAATCAGGAAAAAGTCAGGGCCGGGAGAGATCATCCCGAGTGCCGCAATAGTGGCGACAAATAAGCTGGTTTCTAACATGGCGGCGGTCTGTGGCTGAATGAACGGCGGATTCTACCACGGCCGTTGTTTTTTGCATGGTGAAAAACAGCGGGAAGGTGACGCAATCGATACCCTGATAAACCTTTACCGAATAACCCGGGCTTTCCTATCGACGAAAGTTTCGCCTTTCCGTATGATGGCGCCAATTTTACACCCTGTTGAGTTGATATGATGATTAGCCTGATTGCGGCCCTGGCGGCCGACCGCGTCATTGGGATGGAAAACGCCATGCCGTGGCACCTGCCGGCTGACCTGGCGTGGTTTAAAAAGCAGACGCTGAATAAACCGGTAATTATGGGGCGCCGTACCTGGGAATCTATCGGTCGCCCACTGCCGGGCCGCCTGAATATCGTGATCAGCAGCCAGAAGGGCGATGCTGAAGGCGTCACCTGGGTAACCTCAATTGAAGATGCGCTGAAAGCGGCGGGCGAAGTCGAAGAGCTGATGGTGATTGGCGGTGGACGCATCTATGAGCAGATGCTGACGCGCGCCGATCGTCTGTATCTGACGCACATCGATGCGGAAGTGGAAGGGGATACCCATTTCCCGGACTACGAGCCGGATGAGTGGCAGTCAACCTTCAGCGAGTTTCATGACGCTGACGACAAGAATTCGCACAGCTTCTGCTTCGAGATTTTAGACCGCCGTTAAACATAAAACGGGTCGGGCGTGCCCGTAAAAATACGGGTCGGGCATGCCCGTAAAAACACGGGTCGGACATGCGCATAAAAACACGGGTCGGGCATGCCCGACCCCTACGGGGCGCTGCGATTCGATACCTGAGTAAATACCCGCTTATCCTCCCAGCGCAGCATGGTTAAGGTGCCACCCCAGCAGCAGCCGGTGTCCAGCGCAATTATCCCTTCCGGCGTTCCTTTACCTTCCAGCGAAGCCCAGTGACCGAAGGCAATGGTGTAGTCGCGTGATACCGGGCCGGGAATGGAAAACCACGGTTTCAACGGTGGTGGCGCGCTGTCCGGCGCTTCTTTGGCGATCATATCCAGCTGCCCGTTCGGGAAGCAGAAACGCATACGCGTCAGGGCATTGGTGCTGAAGCGCAGGCGCGCCAGCCCGGTCAGTTCCGGTACCCAGTTGTTAGGCATATCGCCATACATCGCATCAAGGAACAGCGGATAGGTGTCGCTGCTCAGCACCGCTTCCACTTCACGCGCGCAGCTGATGGCGGTGTCGATGTCCCACTGCGGGGTAATACCGGCGTGCGCCATCACCAGCTTTTTCTCTTCATCCACCTGCAGCAGCGGCTGGCGACGTAGCCAGTTGATCAGCAGGTCGGCATCTGGGGCTTCCAGCAGCGGGGTAATACGGTCTTTCGGCTTGTTGCGGCTGATCCCGGCGTAGACGGCCAGCAGGTGCAGGTCGTGATTACCCAACACCATTTTTACGCAGTCGCCCAGATAGCGCACAAAACGCAGAACTTCCAGTGAGTCAGGCCCGCGCGCCACCAGATCGCCGGTTAGCCACAGCTGATCGACCTGCGGGTCAAAAGCCACCTGGTCAAGAAGTGAACGTAGCTCGTCGTGGCAACCGTGGACATCGCCGATTAAATAAGTGCTCATGCAGTAACGCCGGATTTAGTGAATATGGGTGGCAATCGCCAGGCGGAAAACCGGGATATCGACAAGGAACAGAGAGCCATCAGGTTCGGCCATCTGATAGTGGCCCTGCATGGTGCCCATTGGGGTTTCCAGAATGGCGCCGCTGGTGTACTGAAACTCGCCGCCGGGTTCGATGTGCGGCTGCTCACCGACCACACCTTCCCCCTGTACTTCGGTTTCACGCCCGTTGCCGTTGGTGATCAGCCAGTAGCGGCCAATCAGCTGAACCGGGATACGCCCCAGATTACGAATTGTGATGGTGTAGGCGAAGACATAACGCTCATCTTCGGGCGCTGACTGCGATGCAATATAGCTGCTCTGCACCTGGACACAAACTCGGGGCGTATCGATCATGATCAGTTCTCCTGCGGCTGTTCCTGTGACTGTGGGTGCGCAGTCAACCAGTTTGCCAGCTGGCAATATTGCTTCACGCTGATGTTCTCAGCGCGCAGCGTCGGGTCGATGTTTAGCTCCGCCAGCACTTCAGCAGAGAACAGGTGACCAAGGCTGTTGCGCAGCGTTTTGCGGCGCTTGCCAAAGGCTTCAGTGGTGATACGGCTTAGCGCGCGGATATCCTCAACGGGATGCGGGATTGTCTGGTACGGCATCAGTCGCACCACGGCAGAGTCCACTTTTGGCGCCGGAGTAAAGGATTCTGGCGGCACTTCCAGCACCGGAATAACCTGGCAATAGTACTGTGCCATTACGCTCAGGCGGCCATAGGCTTTACTGCCCGGTCCGGCAACCAGACGGTTAACCACTTCTTTCTGCAGCATAAAGTGCATATCTTTGATAGCACCCATGTAGCTGAAGAGGTGGAACATCAGCGGCGTAGAGATATTGTAGGGCAGGTTGCCGAACACACGTATCGGCTGGCCTTTCTCCGCAGCGTAGGCGGCGAAATCAAAGGTCATCGCATCCTGCTGGAAAATGGTCAGCTTAGGGCCAAGGAACGGATGGGTTTGCAGGCGTGCGGCAAGATCGCGGTCAATCTCGATCACCGTCATGGCATCCAGACGATCGCCTACCGGCTCCGTCAGAGCAGCAAGACCAGGGCCGATCTCAACGACCACTTCACCTTTTTGCGGGTGGATGGCGTTGACAATACTTTCGATAATGTAGGGATCGTTAAGGAAGTTCTGTCCAAAACGTTTGCGGGCAAAGTGACCCTGGTGAACGCGACTATTCATTACTGCTCTTAATCATGGTAATGGCGAGGTTAAGCGCCGTCTTAAAGCTGCCCGCATCGGCCTGACCACTGGCGGCCAGCTCTAAAGCTGTCCCGTGATCTACTGACGTGCGGATAAATGGCAGACCGAGGGTGATATTCACCGCCCGACCAAAGCCCTGATATTTTAGCACCGGAAGCCCCTGATCGTGATACATCGCCAGCACCGCATCGGCATGCTGCAGATATTTCGGCTGGAACAGGGTATCCGCAGGTAGCGGTCCGGTTAACTGCATGCCGCGCTGGCGCAGCTCATCCAGCGCCGGAATGATCACATCGATCTCTTCCCGGCCCATATGGCCGCCTTCCCCTGCATGCGGGTTAAGGCCACAAACGTAGATGTGCGGCTGCTCCAGCCCGAACTTGCTTTGCAGGTCGGCGTGCAGAATGGTGATCGTTTCATGCAGGCTGTCGCGGGTGATACTGGCGGCAACGTCTTTCAGCGGCAGATGGGTGGTGGCCAGCGCCACGCGCAGCTCCTCCGTTGCCAGCATCATCACCACGCGTTCGCGATGAGCGCGCTCAGCGAAGAATTCGGTATGGCCGCTGAACGGGATCCCGGCATCGTTGATCACCCCTTTATGTACCGGCCCGGTGATCAGCGCGGCAAATTCTCCGCTCAGACAGCCGTCGCAGGCGCGGGCGAGAGACGCCAGCACGTAGCCGCTGTTCTCCACGCACAGCTGCCCGGCGACCACGGGCTGGGCAAGAGGAAGCGGCAGCACGGTCAGCGTGCCCGCCTGCTGCGGCTGGGCTGGGCTGTCTGGCTGATACTCGCGCAGCGTAAGGGGTAAATGCAAAGCTGCCGCGCGGGTGCGCAGCAGCTCGGGGTTAGCACAGACAACCAGTTCAACCGGCCAGTCCTGCTGGGCCAGCTGAACGATTAAATCGGGACCAATCCCGGCGGGTTCGCCGGGAGTGATCGCGACACGTTGATTACTGAGCATTCGCATCCAGAATCTTCACATAGGCAGAAGCACGCTGTTCCTGCATCCAGGTCTGGGCTTCTTCAGAGAACTTACGGTTGAACAGCAGACGGTAAGCGCGCTCTTTCTTCGCCGCGTCGGTTTTATCCACCTGGCGGGTATCGATCAGCTGAATCAGGTGCCAGCCGAAGGAGGAGTGAACCGGTGCGCTCATCTGGCCTTTGTTCAGGCGCAGCAGGGCATCACGGAACGCCGGATCGAACACTTCCGGTGAGCTCCAGCCAAGATCGCCGCCCTGGTTCGCGGATCCCGGATCCTGAGACAGCTGTTTCGCGGCGTCGGCAAAGGTCAGCTTGCCGCTGTTGATCTGCGCTGCCACTTCCTGCAGCTTCTGACGCGCCTGGTCATCGGTCATGATCGGGGACGGCTTCAGCAGGATGTGACGGGCATGAACTTCAGTAACGGAAATACTTTTGTTATCACCGCGCACGTCGTTCACTTTCAGGATATGGAAGCCAACACCTGAGCGGATTGGGCCGACGATATCGCCTTTCTGTGCGGTGACCAGCGCCTGAGCAAACAGCGATGGCAGCTCCTGGAGACGGCCCCAGCCCATGTTGCCGCCTTTCAGCGCCTGTGGGTCAGCCGAGTAGGTGATCGCCAGCTTGCCGAAGTCAGCGCCGCCTTTGGCTTCGCTCACCAGCTGTTTTGCCAGCGCTTCCTGATCGTCAACCTGCTGCTGCGTTGGGTTTTCCGGCAGTGGCAGCAGGATATGGCTGATGTTCAGTTCGGTGCCGGCATCGTTCTGCGAGGCCATCTGCGTGGCTAACTGGTCCACTTCCTGCGGCAGAATGGTCACGCGACGACGCACTTCGTTATTACGCACTTCTGAGGTCAGCATCTCTTTGCGGATCTGCTCACGATAAGTGGCGTAGTTCATGCCGTCGTAGGCCAGGCGGCTGCGCAGCTGATCGACAGACATTTTGTTCTGTGCGGCGATGTTGGCAATCGCCTGGTCCAGCTGCTGGTCGCTAACCTGAATACCGGCCTGTTTTGCCATTTGCAGCAGGATATTGTCCATCACCAGACGCTCAACAATCTGATGGCGCAGGGTTTTATCATCGGGCAGCTGCTGACCAGCCTGCTGAGCCTGGCCCTTTACTGACTGCATCATGCCGTCAACATCACTTTCTAATACCACGCCGTTATTGACGACGGCGGCGACTTTATCAACGACCTGCGGGGCTGCAAACGCGGTGCTGGCTGTCAGGGCTGCACCGAGGATCAGCATTCTCCAGTTCTTCATACTTTTTCCATTCTTCTATCCGCACTGCGGGTTGGCATACCAAACATTACAACATCAGAAAGCGCGCTGATAAGGCAGGATGCCCTGACGCAGCATTTGACCGGTGCCTAAGCCATAACTCGGGCTGAGACCACGCAGTTCAATGTTGAACGAGATTTTGTTGTCGTACTTACTGTTGTCGTTTTCCCAACCGTTGATTTTGCGCTCGTAGCCAAGGCGGACCGCATAGCAGCAGGAGCTGTACTGCACGCCCAGTAGCTGGTCAGCAGCCTGGTTAGCTTTGGTATCGTAATACCAGGCACCCACCACGGACCACGCATCGGCGATTGGCCAGCTGGCGGTTGCACCCACCTGTGAAATCTCCTGCTGCCACAGCGGGTTGTTATACCCGGTAAGCGTCTGCTGGACATATTCTTTGCTGGTATAACGGTAGTTCAGCTGCACCATACGGTCCGCATCACGGCGATATTCCAGCACGGCGTTGCCCTGCGAAACATCATTCAAACGGGTGTCATACTGCACTCCGCCGCGTGCTGCCCAGCGGTCGCTGATCTTCCAGTAGCTGTCACCTGCCCAAATCAGGCTGCCGCGATCGTCTTCACCAACGGTGTTCACTCCGGTACGAGACGGGGTGAACGAGTAGATTTGACCAATGGAAGCGTTAAAACGTTCAACCAGATCGTTATCAAAAATTCGCGTGGTCACGCCGGTGCTGACCTGGTTGTTCGACGCAATGCGATCCAGGCCGCTGTAGGTGCGGTCGCGGAACAGGCCGGTGTAGTCACTCTGCAGCAGCGTGGAGTCATAGGCACGAATGTCGCTCTGGTCGCGATACGGCGTGTAAAGGTACTGCACGCGCGGTTCCAGCGTCTGGGTGTAACCCGGTGACCAGTCCATGTCGCGGTCGAAGACCATCTTGCCGTCAACCTTGAACTGCGGCATGACGCGGTTAACCGTGCCCTTGAGCTGGTTATCAGCGCTGCTGCTCAGCGAGTTGTAATACTCAATGTCATCCTGCTGATAGTGGGTCGCCAGCAGTTTGGCTTCGGTATTCAGGCTGCCCCAGCCGTTCGACATCGGCAGATCCAGCGTTGGCTCCAGGTGCAGACGCGTGGCATCCGGCAGCCTTTGGTTCACGTTGGTAAACTTCACCGCCTGCGCGTAAACGTGAGTATCGAACGGGCCAACATCATTCTGGTACCAGTTCATATCGAGCTGAGGTTCAGCGCGATAGACATCGTTGTTCGCATTGGTTGAGAAGATCTGGAACTGCTTGGTCGACAGCGTGGCATCCCAGTTGGTATCGGCGTAGCCAATGCTGAACTTCTGCGTCACATAGCCGTCGGTAGTCGATCCATAAACCGAGTCGAGATCGGTAAAGTAGTAGGGATCGCTGACTTTGGTGTAGTCAGCGCTGAAGCGCCAGTGCTGATCGTAGACACCGGCATGGCGCCAGTAGAACAGCCAGCGGTTCGAGTCTTCATCCGTCGGATGCTTATCTTCATAGGTGCGGTCAGAGCCGAGGTAGTCGAACTGCAACAGACCGGCACCGGCGGTGGTCAGGTAGCGGAACTCATTCTGCCACTGCATGCCGCGGCGGCTGATATAGTGCGGCGTAATGGTGGCATCGGCCTGCGGCGCGATGTTCCAGTAGTACGGCAGCATAAACTCGAAGCCGCTGTTACTACCGTATTTAGCATTAGGGATCAGGAAACCTGAACGGCGCTTATCCCCGACCGGCAGCTGCAGGTACGGGCTGTAAAACACCGGCACCGGGCCGAGTTTGAAGCGGGCGTTCCAGATTTCGACCAGCTGCTCGTCGCTATCGTGGATCACTTCTGAACCCGCCACGCTCCAGCTGTTCTGGCCCGGCAGGCAGGAGGTAAAGGTGCCGTTTTCCAGAATGGTGTAGCGGTTATCGTCGCGCAGCTTCATCTGGTCTGCCTTACCACGGCCCTGACGTCCCACCATCTGGTAGTCGCCGTTCCAGACGTTGGTGTCTTTAGTATCCAGATTCGACCAGGCTTTCGGACCTTTCAGGATGACCTGATTGTCGTCATAGTGCACATTACCCAGTGCATCAACCGTGCGGGTCGGGGTAGTTTGTCCGCTGAGCATCCTTTGATGCAGCTGAACTTCGTCGGACTGCAGGCGACTGTTGCCCTGACGAATGTCGACATTGCCGGTAAAGACCGCATCATCGGGATAGTTGCCTTTGGCTTTATCCGCGTCAATGGTGACCGGCAGTTCGTTGGTTTTACCCTGTACTAAAGGACGGTCGTAACTGGGCACCCCAAGCATACATTGAGATGCGAGGTCATCGGCCAGGCCCTGCTGGCTGTAAAGCGCTGAACCGATTAGGGTGGCCAGCAACGTAGGTAGTCTTTTTTTCATACGCGGTATCGAGAATTCCGTGATCACTGGCATCATGCCGACAAACGGTCAGAGACTAACTTACTCAACTGCGTTGCGCTAGTCTTTATCCTGGTTGTTTGACCGCGTACCAATAGGCTATGGGATAAATGACAGGTATGATAATGCAATTTTTAGCCTTCAGCATGGCGAATTGAGGAGTATATGCGCTATTGGGGAAAAGTATTGGGTCTTGTGCTGGGATTATTGTCCGGTGCAGGCTTTTGGGGCGTCGTTTTTGGCCTGTTGGCCGGCCATTTGATTGATAAAGCGCGTGCGCCAAATCGACAGGGCTATTTTGCTAACCAGCAGACGCGGCAAATGCTGTTTTTCCGCACCACGTTCCAGGTGATGGGCCATTTAACCAAATCCAAAGGGCGGGTGACGGACGCGGATATCCAGATGGCAACGCTGCTGATGGACCGCATGCAGCTGCATGGCGAAGCGCGCACCTCGGCACAGCGCGCGTTCCGTGAAGGCAAAGAGGGCGATTATCCGCTGCGCGATAAACTGCGTGAGCTGCGCAGCGCCTGCTTTGGCCGTTTCGATCTGATTCGCATGTTCCTGGAAATTCAGATTCAGGCGGCCTTTGCCGACGGTTCACTGCACCCTAACGAACGCCAGGTGCTGTATGTGATTGCCGAAGAGCTGGGCATATCCCGCACCCAGTTCGATCAGTTTCTGCGCATGATGGAGAGCGGCCAGCAGTTTGGCGGCGGCTATCAGGGCGGCGGTGGCTCTTCGCAGGGCGGCTTTGCCGGTGCACGGCGTGGTCCCACGCTGGAGGACGCCTGCAGCGTGCTTGGGGTAAAAAGCAGCGACGATGGCACTACCATCAAGCGCGCCTATCGCAAGCTGATGAGCGAGCATCACCCGGATAAGCTGGTGGCGAAAGGGTTACCGCCGCAGATGATGGAGATGGCGAAGCAGAAAGCGCAGGAGATTCAGTCAGCGTATGACCTGATCAAGCGCGAGAAGGGATTTAAATAAGGCTGAAAAAAGGGCGGACCGAAAAATAACGTCCGCCCCTACCGTAGGGGCCGATCATCTGTTCCGATCGGCCCGTATCACTGGGTCAATAAATTAAAACTCCGCCGGCTGCCGGAACGTCATTGGCGTGCCGTACTGCGGGTGGCTGATGCTCAGGCTTTCGGCATGCAGCTGCAGCCGGGGTGCCATCGCTTTCGCCGCGTCGTGCGCGTAAAAGTTATCGCCGAGGATCGGGTGGCCGAGCGCCAGCATATGCACGCGCAGCTGGTGGGAACGCCCGGTAATTGGCTTCAGCTGTACGCGCGCGCTGTTATCACTGGCGTAGTCCAGCACCTGATACTCCGTCTGCGCCGACTTACCCGTATCAAAACAGACCTTCTGCTTTGGCCGGTTCGGCCAGTCACAGATCAGCGGTAAATCGACCAGCCCTTTCTCCGGCTGCGGATGGCCCCAGACGCGCGCCACGTAAGTTTTCTGCGGCTCGCGCTCGCGGAACTGCCGTTTCAGCTCGCGCTCGGCGGCTTTGGTTAGCGCCACCACCATCACGCCGCTGGTGGCCATATCCAGCCGGTGCACCGACTCCGCCGCCGGGTAATCACGCTGGACGCGGGTCATGATGCTGTCCTTGTGATCGTCCAGGCGGCCGGGAACCGACAGCAGCCCGCTGGGTTTATTGACCACCATGATGTGCTCATCCTGATACAGGATATGCAGCCACGGCTCCAGCGGCGGATTGTAGGGTGCCATCATCATTTACTGGTGCGTCACAACAATCAGACGCAGCGCATCAAGACGCCAGCCTGCTTCATCAAGATTGGCCAGCACCTGCTCGCGGTTGCTTTCCAGCGCGTCAATCTCATCCTGACGGATGTTAGGATTGACCGCGCTCAGCGCCTGCAGGCGTGACAGCTCGGCGCTCAGCTTTTCATTAGCTTCCACGCGTGCTGCATCAATCACTTTACGCGCTTCCAGCGCGGCCGGCTCTTCTGACAGCTTAATGATCTCATGTACGTCCTGTTGCACCGCATTGACCAGCTTGCTGCCGGTGTGGCGGTTAACCGCATTCAGCTGGCGGTTGAAGCTTTCAAACTCCACTTTGGCCGCCAGGTTGGTGCCTTTGCGGTCTACCAGCATGCGGATAGGCGTTGGCGGCAGGAAGCGGGTCAGCTGCAGGTGCTTCGGCGCCTGAGCTTCCACCACGTAGATCAGCTCCAGCAGCAGCGTGCCGACCGGCAGGGCTTTGTTCTTCAGCAGCGACAGCGCGCAGCTACCGGTGTCGCCGGAGAGGATCAGATCCAGCCCGTTACGGATGATCGGGTGCTCCCAGCTGACGTACTGCGCATCTTCACGCGACAGCGCCTGGTTGCGGTCAAAGGTGATGGTGCAGCCATCTTCCGGCAGACCCGGGAAGTCCGGCACCAGCATATGGTCGCCCGGCGTCAGGATGATCAGGTTATCGCTGCGATCTTCCTGATTAATACCGACGATATCGAACAGGTTGAGGGCAAAGTTGACCAGCTCAATATCGTTATCCTGCTCGGAGATCAGGTTAGCCAGCGCCTGGGCTTTTTCGCCGCCGTTGGAGTTCAGCTCCAGCAGACGGTCACGGCCCTGTTCCAGCTGGGCTTTCAGGCCGTCGTGCTGCTTGCGGCACTGGCGGATAAACTCATCCAGCCCTTCCGGGTTCTCCGGCGCGGCGAGATACTCAATCAGCTGGCTGTAGGCGCTGTCATACACGGTACGGCCGGTCGGGCAGGTGTGCTCGAATGCATCCAGCCCTTCGTGATACCACTGCACCAGCACCGACTGTGCGGTTCTTTCCAGATAAGGCACGTGGATCTGAATATCGTGCGCCTGACCGATACGGTCGAGACGGCCAATACGCTGCTCCAGCAGGTCCGGGTTAAACGGCAGGTCGAACATCACCATCTGGCTGGCGAACTGGAAGTTTCGCCCTTCAGAGCCGATTTCAGAACAGAGCAGCACCTGCGCGCCATCCTCTTCCGAGGCGAACCAGGCCGCCGCGCGATCGCGTTCAATAATTGACAGCCCTTCATGGAATACGGCGGCACGAATACCTTCGCGCTCGCGCAGGACCTGCTCCAGCTGCAGTGCTGTGGCGGCTTTAGCGCAGATCACCAGCACTTTTTTATCGCGGTTGCTGGTGAGGAAGCCCATCAGCCACTCAACGCGCGGGTCGAAGTTCCACCAGGTGCCGCTGTCGCCTTCAAATTCCTGATAAATCTGCTCCGGGTAGAGCATGTCGCGGGCGCGTTCGTCGGCTGACTTACGCGCGCCCATAATGCCGGAGACTTTGATTGCCGTCTGATACTGCGTCGGCAGCGGCAGACGGATCTGATGCAGTTCGCGTTTCGGGAAGCCTTTGACGCCGTTACGCGTGTTGCGGAACAGCACGCGGCTGGTGCCGTGACGGTCCATCAGCATGCTAATCAGCTCCTGGCGCGCTTCCAGCTTGCCTTCGCGATCGCTGTTGGCGGTTTGCAGCAGCGGTTCGATATCCTGCTCGCCCATCAGGTCATTCAGCAGGTTCAGCTCATCGTTGCCGATGGTTTTATCGGCCAGCAGCAGAGAGACCGCGTCGGCAATCGGGCGGAAGTGCTTCTGCTCTTCCACAAATTGCGCAAAGTCGTGGAAGCGATTCGGGTCCAGCAGGCGCAGGCGGGCGAAGTGGCTCTCCATTCCCAGCTGTTCCGGGGTGGCGGTCAGCAGCAGGATGCCGGGGATCTGCTCGGCGAGCTGTTCGATCACCTGATATTCGCGGCTTGGTGCCTCTTCGGACCACACCAGGTGATGAGCTTCATCCACCACCATCAGGTCCCATTCGGCATCGGCCAGTTTTTCCAGGCGCTGTTTGTTGCGGCGCACAAAGTCGAGCGAACAGATAATCATCTGCTCGGTTTCAAATGGGTTATCGCTGTCGAGCTGCGCCTGAGCGTAGCGGTCATCGTCGAACAGCGCAAAGCGCAGGTTAAAGCGGCGCAGCATTTCCACCAGCCACTGATGCTGCAGCGTTTCCGGTACCACGATCAGAATACGCTCGGCACGACCGGCCAGCAGCTGCTGGTGGATGATCATCCCGGCTTCGATGGTTTTACCCAGGCCTACTTCATCGGCCAGCAGCACGCGCGGCGCGTGGCGGCGGCCAACATCGTGCGCGATATGCAACTGGTGCGGGATCAGGCTGGTGCGCATGCCGCGCAGGCCGCTGGTGGCAAGGCGATATTGCTCACTCTGATATTTACGCGCGCGAAAGCGCAGCGCGAAGCGGTCCATGCGGTCCAGCTGGCCGGCAAACAGGCGGTCCTGAGGTTTACCGAACACCAGCTTGCTGTCGAGCATTACCTCGCGCAGCACCACATCGCTTTCCTCAGTATCAAGGCGGGTGCCGACGTAGCTGACGACGCCGTTGACCGTGTTGACTTCGGTAACTTCCATCTCCCAGCCTTCGTGACTGGTAATGGTGTCGCCCGGGTTGAACACCACGCGGGTGATCGGAGAATCATTTCTGGCGTAGAGACGGTTTTCGCCCGTAGCAGGAAAGAGCAGGGTGACCATGCGTGTATCGACGGCAACCACAGTTCCCAATCCCAGTTCGCTTTCCGTATCGCTTATCCAGCGTTGACCAAGTGTAAAAGGCATAAATATTCGGCTCGATTCTCGTCTGGTGTGTTTCAGGTGTTAGCATTCCGCCCGGCGATAATAAGGCCCGGCAGTGAATTCAATCTGAGTGAAAACAGGAAGGGCGCTATGGTACTGGAAGGCTGCCCGTTCGTCACCTGTCAAAAAAGCCCCATTTGTCCGGTCACCAGTGTAGCAAAGTCATCATGCATGAAGGGCAGAATGCCATCGGCCACCGGCTGCAGCTGGCGCTCAAGGTAGTGATCGTAGTCCAGCGGCGTAATGCGCGCTTCCAGCGGTTCCGGTCCGCTGGTGGCAATCACATAGCGGATCTTGCCGCCGTTCTGATACAGCAGCGGGCGGCCAAGCTTTTGATTCTGCTCATCGGCGATGCGCGCAGCGCGCACGTGCGGCGGCACGTTGCGCTGATATTCCCCCAGCGGGCGGCGCAGGCGCTTGCTATAGGTGAGCTGATCGTCCAGCTCGCCATCCAGCAGCTGGCGCACGGTTTCGCGAATGTAGTCCTGATAGGGCTGGCCGGTGAAAATTTTCAGGTACAGCTCCTGCTGGAACTTCTGCGCCAGCGGCGTCCAGTCGGTACGTACCGTTTCCAGCCCTTTAAATACCATGCGCTGATTTTCACCCTTGCGGATCAGGCCCGCATAACGTTTTTTACTGCCCTGTTCGGCGCCGCGAATGGTCGGCATTAAAAAGCGGCTGAAGTGGGTTTCATACTCCAGCTCCAGCGCACTCTCGACGCCGTACTCCGCCTGCAGATGCTGTTGCCACCAGCGGTTCACTTTCTCCACCAGCTGATGACCGATTTCAGCGGCGCGGGTTTCGTCGTGCGCCGATTTTAGCCAGACGAAGGTGGAGTCGGTATCACCATAAATCACGTCATAGCCTTCGGCCTCAATCAGCTCGCGCGTCTGGCGCATGATGTCATGGCCGCGCATGGTAATTGACGAGGCCAGCCGCGGGTCGAAGAAGCGGCAGGCGCTGGTGCCGAGCACGCCATAAAAGGCGTTCATGATAATTTTCAGCGCCTGCGACAGCGGCTTGTTACCCTGTTTTTTTGCCGCTTCGCGCCCCTGCCAGATCTGGTTAACGATCTCCGGCAGGCAGTGGGTGGTGCGCGAAAAGCGGGCGCCCAGGTAGCCGCCAACGGAATCGGCCTCGTCAGGGTGCGCCATTCCTTCCACCAGCCCGACCGGGTCAATCAGGAAGGTGCGGATAATCGACGGATACAGGCTTTTATAATCCAGCACCAGCACCGAATCATACAGGCCGGGGCGTGAGTCCATCACGTAGCCGCCGGGGCTGGCCTGCGGGGCGACTTCACCCATATTTGGCGCGACAAATCCGGCGCGATGCATGCGCGGCAGGTAAAGATGGCTGAACGCCGCCACCGATCCGCCGTGACGATCGACCGCCAGGCCATTGACGGAGGCGCGCTCCAGCAGGAATGGCATCAGCTCGGTGTGCTGGAAGATGCGCGTTACCAGCTCGCAGTCTTTCAGGTTATAAAGCGCCAGCGCGGGCTTGTCCTCGGCGAAGCGCTGGTTGATCTCCTCCATGCGCTGCCACGGATTATTGATCGCTTTCCCTTCGCCGAGCAGCTCGCGCGATACCGCTTCCAGACTGAAAGAGTCAAAGTTCCAGAAGGCGGACTTCAGCGCTTCAATACCGTCTATTATCAGCCGCCCGCTGGCCTGGGCGAAGAAGACGCCGGGCTTAAACCCGTGCTCGCGCCACTCAAGCGCGCCGTTGTGTCCGCGCCCAAGCTGAAGAGGAATGCCGTAGCGGTCGGCGTGCTTTTGCAGCACGCGCAGGTCGAACTGCACCACGTTCCAGCCAATCAGCACGTCGGGGTCATGGCGGGCAAACCAGGCATTGAGTTTTTCCAGCAGCTGCGGGCGGGTATCAACGTACTCAAGGTTGAAGTTCAGCTGGCTGGCATCGCCGTTTTCCGGGCCGAGCATATAGACATCACGCTGGCCGCAGCCCTCCAGCCCGATGCAATAAAGCTCGCCGTGGCGGGTGGTCTCGATATCCAGCGACACCCACTTTAGCGGTGGGCGATAGTCGGGGTGGGGTTTCAGCCGGGTATTGACCAGGCGATCGCCGGAAGGCTGACCGCTGAACCACACCGGGGCGGTGATAAAGCGCTCCATCAGATAGCGCTCGGGCGGGCGCACGTCGGCCTCATACACGGCGATGCCGTTTTCGCGCAGCAGCTTTTCCAGCTTCTGCAGCTGACGGTTTTGCTTGCAGTAGAGGCCGACCACCGGGCGCTGGCGGAAATCCTTCAGCTCAAGCGCGGCAAAGCGCCAGTGCCGCTCACCAGCCAGTAAGGCCGCGGCATCCGCCTGCTGCTCTGCGGGGATAAACGCCACGGACTCCTGCGGCGGTAACACCACCTGCTGTGGCCCGCTGTCGGTTGCCAGCCACAGCACCACCTCACTGCCGGCGGGCGTATCGCGCCAGTGGCGGCTTAACAGGAATCCTGCACGTGCGTCGTTCACCCAAATTCTCCTGCATCATAATTCATCAATGATAGCATGTTTATTTATACAGTGATTGTGTTGTTCACTCGCCGCCATACGTTCCCATACAAATCAGGCCTTGACGCTTTCCAGCTGCCTCTGGAGAATCCAGGGTTCTTCTTACCGTTTTGGAATGATATGGAAGCCTGGCTGCAACATTTAATTACCCAATCACTGGCCTGGTCGCTACTGGCGATCGGCCTGGTGACTTTCTTTGAATCGTTGGCGCTGGTCGGGCTGCTGCTGCCGGGAACGGTGTTAATGGCTTCCTTTGGCGCGCTGATCGGCAGCGGGCAGATTGGGCTCTATCCTGCGTGGGCGGTGGGGACGATAGGTTGCCTGCTCGGTGACTGGATCTCCTATTTTATCGGCTGGCAGTTTAAAGGGCCGCTGCACCGCTGGTCGTTTATCAAAAAACACCAGAAGCTGATGGATAAAACCGAACATGCGCTGCACGCGCACAGCATGTTTACCATTATCGTCGGGCGCTTTGTCGGGCCTACGCGGCCGCTGATCCCGCTGGTGGCAGGGATGCTGGAGCTGCCGGTGCGCAAATTTATTCCGCCGAACCTGATTGGCTGCATTCTGTGGCCGCCGCTCTATCTGCTGCCGGGGATCCTGGCGGGCGTGGCGATTGACGTGCCGAAAGACGCCAGCAGCGGGATGTTTAAGTGGCTGCTGCTCGGCGTGGCGCTGCTGGTGTGGTTCGGCTGCTGGCTGTGCTGGCGCTGGCTGCGGGCGAAAAAGCAGAACGACTGGGCCACGCCGTTTCTGCCGGTTGCGCGCCTGCGCTGGTTAGCGCCGCTGGTGGCGGTGCTGGCGATAGCCAGCTTTACCGCGATTCAGTTCCACCCGATGATGCCGATTTTCCGCCATCTGTTATGGGAGGTGTTTTTCTAAAGTCACCCCGAGTACCGCCGCCTCCGGCACGGCACCGCGCTGCAACAGCGCGGTGCTGCCATCCCAGTAAACCCTTCCGTCAACGATCAGCAGGCTGCGCGGTGCGATGGTCGCGGCATCTTCAATGCTGTGCGACACCATCAGCAGCGTGATATTGCGCTCGGCACAGACCTCATCCACCAGCGCCAGCATCTCTTTACGCAGGGCCGGATCGAGGGCGGAGAACGGCTCGTCGAGCAGCAGGATCGGCTGTTGTCTCACCAGGCAGCGGGCGAGGGCCGCACGCTGGCGCTGGCCGCCGGAGAGCTGATGCGGCAGGCGCTGTAGCTCATCCGTCAGCCCGACGCGCTGGGCGATGTTCTGTAACTCATGCTTGTGCTGGTGGCTGAGCTTCAGCCCGGGGTGCAGGCCAAGGCCAATATTCTGCGCCACCGTCAGGTGCGGAAACAGGTTGTTCTCCTGAAACAGCATCGACACCGGGCGCTGCGCCGGAGGCGTCGCACGATGATCGCAGCCGTTTAGCCGCAGATCGCCGCCGCTGATCGGCAGAAAGCCGGCCAGCAGGCTCAGCAGGGTGCTTTTGCCCGCGCCGCTCGGGCCGAGGATCGCCAGCCGCTCGCCCGCCTGCGCGCTGAAGGTGAAGCGCATCGGCAGGTGGTTGTACAGATAGGTGAGATTAGTCAGGCTTAACATGGCGCCCCGGCAGTTTTTCAATCACGGTGAACAGCAGGAAGCAGAGCAGCAGCAGCAGCAGGGCCGTTACTGCGCCGTCGCTGCTGCGGTACGAACCTATCTGCTGATAGAGGTAGAACGGCAGCGTGCGGAAGTGCTCGTTGCCAAACAGCGCCACCGCGCCGAAATCCCCAATCGACAGTACGCAGGCAAAGGCCAGCGCCTGCGCCAGCGGGCGTTTCAGGGCGCGTAGCTCAATCAGCCGCAGGCGGTTCCAGCCGCGAATATCCAGCGATAAGCAGAGGCGGTTGTAGCGCTCGGCGATGTCGCGCAGCGGGTTTTCCAGCACCTTCATGGCATAGGGCACCGCCATCAGCGCATTGGTGAAAATAACGATGCCGTCCGCGGAGTCCGGTAGCCCGACGCTCTGGTTGAGCAGCAGGAAAAAGCCGGTCGCCAGGACAATACCGGGCATGGCGAGGATCAGCATGCCGCTTAGCTCCAGCGCCTGGCTCCACAGCCAATGCTGACGCAGGCGCAGTTCGCGGCTGCTCCACAGCAGCATCACCGTCAGCAGCACGCTCAACAGCCCGGCCCCGAGGGCGATGCGCAGCGAGGTAAACGTCGCCTGCCACAGCGCGGTCTGCTGCAATACGCCGCTAAAGCCCTGATTGAGCCCGTCAGCGACCACCGCCAGCAGCGGTGGCAGGATCAGCAGCAGCGCCAGCGCGATCAGCACGCCGTCAAGCAGGCGTGCGCGCCAGCTGTCCTGCGGATTACGCCAGCCGCCCAGGCTGTCGCTGCCCGCCGGAATCGCCTTGCTCAGACGCTGGCTCAGCACGACCAGCCCCAGGCAGCAGACCATCTGCAATAGCGCCAGCAGAGCGGCGCGGCCCGGGTCGTAGTCAAAGCTCAGCGCCTGAAAAATCGCCAGCTCGATGGTGGTGGCCTGCGGTCCGCCGCCAAGCGACAGCACCGTCGCGAAGCTGGCGAAACAGAGCATAAAGATCAGCGCGCCTGCCGGCAGGATCTGCCGCCGCAGCCACGGCCATTCGACAAGGCAAAAATGCGCCCAGCCGCCCAGGCCCAGCTGGGCAGCAAGCTGGCGCTGTTCGCCGGGGATCTGCTGCAAGGCCTGCAACAGCAGGCGCGTGGCCAGCGGCAGATTAAAGAAGACGTGCGCCAGCAGGATGCCCTGCAGGCCGTAAGGCGTGAACGAATAGTGGATGCCGAGCAGGGCGCAGAGCTGCGCCAGCCAGCCGCTGCGGCCATAGACGCTGAGAATGCCAAACACGGCGACCAGCACCGGCAGCACCATCGTCATGGCGCACAGCCGCAGCAGGGTGGCGCGCCCGGGAAAGCGGCGGCGATACAGCGCCCGCGCCAGCAGAATCGCCGGTAACACCGACAGCAGCGCCGACAGCAGCGCCTGGCCGAAGGAGAAGCGCAGCACGTGCCACAGATAGCTGTCATGCCAGAGTGCGCGCCAGTCGGTTGCGGGTGCATTCTGCCACAGGGCAAAAAACGCCAGCAGCGCCACGCCGATCAGCAGCAGTGCGGCAATCGCGCCGGGCAGCAGCCAGCCGGGGATTACTGGCTGACGGCGCGTTGCCATGCACTAATCCAGCTGCTGCGCTGGCTCGCTACGTCCCCGGCGCTGTACTGCAAAGAGGTGGCGGGCACGGTCAGGGTGTCGAAACCGGCAGGCAGGGTGGTTTTGATCGCCGGGTACATCCAGTTGCCGGTGGCGATAGTGTCCTGGAAGGCAGGCGTCAGAATGAACTGCATAAACTGCTGTGCCAGTTCAGGCTGCTTGCTGGCCTTCAGCTGCCCGGCCACCTCTACCTGTAGATAGTGGCCTTCGCTGAAGTTAGCGGCGGCGTACTGGTCTTTCTTCTCGGCAATCAGGTGATAAGCCGGGGAGGTGGTGTAACTCAGCACCATATCGCTCTCCCCTTTCAGAAACAGGCCATAGGCTTCGCTCCAGCCTTTGGTGACGGTGACGGTTTTCTTCGCCAGCTTCTGCCACGCCTGCGGGCTGTCAGCGCCGAACACTTTCTGCATCCACAGCAGCAGGCCGAGTCCCGGCGTGCTGGTGCGCGGATCCTGGTAAATGATCTTCAGCGGTCGGTCGCTCTCCACCAGCTCTTTCAGGCTTTTTGGCGGATTTTGCAGTTTGGTTTTATCATAAACGAAGGCGAACCAGCCGTAATCGAACGGCACGAAGGTGCTGTTGTGCCAGCCGCCCGGCACCGTGCTGCCGTGGGTGTCGACAGTGGCCGGGGCAAACAGCCCGGTCTTTTCGGCGGCATCCAGCAGGTTGTTATCCAGCCCCAGCACCACGTCGGCCTTGCTGTTTTTGCCTTCCATGCGCAGCCGGTTGAGCAGCGATACGCCATCCTCCAGCGCCACGTATTTCAGCTCGCAGTTGCACTGCGCTTCGAACGCTTTTTTTATCGCCGGGCCGGGGCCCCAGTCGGCGGAGAAAGAGTCATAGGTGTAAACCGTCAGGGTCTCTTTCGCCGCGAAGGCAGGCAGGGAAAACAGCACCAGCAGAGGCAGTATTCTTTTCAACACGTGGCGTTCCTTGAGTGGGGTGGGCCGCTAATCGCGGCTTAGAACCTATCCCATTAGGCTATTTTACTTGCCATTTTGAACCTGGGCAGTGCTCAAAATCCTCACGTACTGCGTGTACGCTCCGGTTTTTCCGCGCTGTCCGTGTCCAAACTGCCTGCGACAATAACGCCTACTGGAAAGGTTCATATTCTAAATGCTTCATCTTAGTTACGAAAGCGTCATGATTCCGGCGGCGCGAACCAGGCAGACTTGAAGTCAAACCAGCCGAGGGTGTTCATGCGTACGCCGCGCATACTGCGCTGCCCGTGCAGCAGCAGCCAGTGGTGGAACAGCGGATGCAGGAAGTTGCTCTCAATCAGCTGCTTGCTCCAGTCGGCGAGCGGCAGCTTCTGCTGGCGCCACTGCTCCGCATCGCTTTCCCAGTCGATCGGCACGCAGTGGTGCATCAGCGGGATCTCATACAGCAGGGCAAACAGCGAGAACTCCAGCGGCAGGGTAAAGTTGGCGCTGCCGAGCCAGATATCGCTTTCGGCTTCGCCGCGATACCAGCTCTCATAGTCGATCTCCTGAGTGATGAGCTCGACGCCGTGCGCGGCCAGGATTGGCCCGAGCGCGTTGGCGATGCCCTGGTGCTCAATGTGGTCGCTATACCAGGTGATGGTCAGCGAAGTCAGCCCCGGCGGCTTCCCGGCAATCGCCATATCGCGCCGGTGGTGCCAGCGCGGCAGCAGGCCGTAGGCCGGGAACCAGTAGCGCTGATAGGCGATGCCGCTGTGGTTAAGCAGCGCGATCGGGTTGAAGATGGTGCTGATCCAGCGGCGCAGCTGCTCGTTGCGGCCGTGTGCGGAGCGCTGGTCAAACATCAGGAAGTAGCAGCCCTCCTCAAGGCGGCTCTCCTCTGATTTCTCATCGGTATTTTCGCTTTGCAGCTTCACGCCGGAGTAGACCAGCTCGTCGCTGATCTCAGGCAGCACCCAGATGTTGACCTCGTCAATCAGCGCCCGGTAGCCAAAGTAGTCGTCAAACGCCGAGATGCGCAGCTGGCTGTGCTGGTTGCGCTCGACCGCGTAGGCTCCGGTGCCCACCGGCTGGCGGGCAAAGTTGCGCATGTGCGGCCACTCCTTTGGCAGGATCATCGCGCTGACGCTGCCCAGCAGCCAGGGTAGCCAGGCATCAGGGTGGCTGAGATGGATATCCAGCGTCCAGGGCGTATGGCTTTCAATCTGCGCGAAGTGGCTGAACAGCTGCTGCTGTTTCAGGCGCTCCAGGGTGGCGATGACATCGTCCATCTCCAGCTCGCGGCCGTGGTGGAAATGAATCGCCGGGCGCAGAAAGAAGCGCCAGTGCAGCGGGGCGATCTGCTGCCAGTGGTGGGCAATGTCCGGCTCGATTTCCCCGTTTTCCTCATTTATCCGCGCCAGCCCGTTAAAGATCTGGCGGGCGAGGTGGGTTTCGGAGCGGCGCAGCGGCGTGCCGGGCAGCAGATTGAGCAGCGGGCGGTAGTAGAGCACGCGCAGGATATGTTTCCCCTGGCGGAAGCTGCGCCCGAGGTGCGACAGCAGCATCTGGCGCACGCGGTTTTTGTCGCCGACCAGCTGCACCAGCTGATCGATGCGGTCCTGCTCCAGCAGGTCCTCCGCCCGCTGCTGCTGCAGGGCCAGCCCGGTGTAGCGGAAGGTCAGGCGTGAGCGCTTACCGCGCCCGGCTTCCGCCTGCCACTCCAGCCAGCCCTGATCCTGCATGGCGTTCAGCAGGTTGCGCATATGGCGGCGTGAACAGCTGAGCTGGACCGCCAGATCGCTCAGCGTGGTTTCCTGTGACTGACCCTCGCAGCACTGCCAGAGCCGGATAAACTGCTGCTGCAAACGCGGTGAAGACATAAAAGGGGAACCCTGTGTTAAAAGCCGTCTGTTTTTGCTGCCCTATATTACGGTGATAATGCTGGCAGATGAAAGAGTGGGAGGCATTCTTCGGAATGGCACTTGATCATCCAGACCCCGCTGGGGTCATTCTGAGTATGGTGCTTTTCACCGGCCAGCTGGCGTCTACGCCGCTGGCTTTTTTCATGCTTTCTCTTCTAAGCTATTGGTTTAGCACTCTCTCCATTTTTGCAGGTCGAGGCACCCGTAATGAAATCGCTCCTTCGCAATCGCCGTATTCATCCGGTGTACCTGGCTTTTATGGCTGTCTCATTTATGGTCGGCGTCGCCGGGGCGCTCCAGGCACCGACGCTGAGCCTGTTCCTCAGCCGTGAAGTCGCAGTGCGGCCGTTCTGGGTCGGGCTGTTTTATACGGTGAATGCGGTGGCGGGGATTGTGGTCAGCCTGCTGCTGGCGAAGCGCTCCGACAATCGCGGCGACCGGCGCATGCTGATCCTGTTCTGCTGCGTGATGGCGGTGGCGAACGCGCTGCTGTTTGCCTTCAACCGCCACTATCTGACGCTGATCACCGCCGGGGTGCTGCTGTCGGCGATTGCCAGCGTGGCGATGCCGCAGATATTTGCCCTGGCGCGGGAATATGCCGACAGCTCGGCGCGTGAGGCGGTGATGTTCAGCTCGGTGATGCGTGCCCAGCTGTCGCTGGCGTGGGTGATTGGCCCGCCGCTGTCGTTTGCTATTGCCCTGAATTATGGCTTTACCACCATGTTTATCGTTGCCGCAGCGCTGTTCGTTGCCTGCGTGGCGCTGGTGTGGTTTACCCTGCCGTCGGTGCCGCGTGCGGAGAGTAGCGGGGCAGTTCCTATCACCGAGATGAGCGCCTGGAAAAGTGCGGACGTGCGCATGCTGTTTATCGCCTCGGTGATCATGTGGACCTGCAATACCATGTATATCATTGATATGCCGCTGTATATCAGCGGCGTGCTGGGGCTGCCGGAGAAACTGGCCGGGCTGCTGATGGGCACCGCGGCCGGGCTGGAGATCCCGGTAATGCTGCTGGCCGGGCACTCTGTGAAACGCTTTGGTAAACGCACCATGATGCTATTGGCGATCGGCTGCGGCGTGCTGTTTTATCTCGGGCTGGTGCTGTTTCACAGCCGCACGGCGCTGATGATACTGCAGCTGTTTAATGCGGTGTTTATCGGCATTATTGCCGGGATTGGCATGATCTGGTTCCAGGATTTAATGCCTGGGCGCCCCGGCGCGGCCACCACGCTGTTTACCAACAGTATTTCGACCGGGGTCATTCTGGCGGGGGTGCTGCAGGGGGCGCTGGCGGAGACCTTCGGGCATGACGCGGTTTACTGGCTGGCGTTGCTGCTGGCGATAGTGTCGTTTGCGCTGTCGTGGCGGGTGCGGGAGAAAAGAGCGGAGTGATAGATAGGGGTCGACCGGAAAAAAAGGTCGAACCCTACCGTATTTGTAGCGGCTGACCCTCTTTTTCGGTCAGCCCGCCGCCGCATCAACGCAAAAACGCGGGTTGTTTCTGTTCCCAGGCGCTGATATCGGCATCGTGCTGCAACGTCAGGCCAATGGAGTCCAGACCGTTGATCAGGCAGTGGCGGCGGAAGCTGTCGATCTCAAACGGCCAGGCTTTATCCCCGACCAGCACCTGCTGATTGACCAGATCAACGGTAAAACGCATGCCCGGCTCAGCGGCGACCATCCGGAACATCTCATCCACTTCTGCTTCACTCAGCGTCACCAGCAGCAGCTGATTATTGAACGAGTTATTAGCAAAGATATCGGCAAAGCCGGAGCCAATAATCGCCTGGATGCCATAATCGGTCAGCGCCCAAGGTGCATGTTCACGCGAGGAGCCGCAGCCGAAGTTTTCACGGGTCAGCATAATGCTGGCACCGCTGAACGCCGGCTGGTTAAGGATAAAGTCCGGGTTAGGGATTTGCCCCTCAGCGTCGCTGTAGCGCCAGTCATAAAACAGATTGCGGCCAAAACCGGTGCGCGTCACCATCTGCAAAAACTGCTTGGGGATAATCGCATCGGTGTCGACGTTGGCTGCATCCAGCGGCACCACGATACCGCTGTGTTGGGTAAATTTTTTCGCCATAATAATTCCTTACGCCAGCTCACGAATGTCGGCAAAATGGCCGGCTACGGCTGCTGCGGCTGCCATCGCCGGGCTGACCAGATGAGTGCGTCCGCCGCGCCCCTGGCGACCTTCAAAGTTACGGTTGCTGGTGGAAGCGCAGCGTTCACCCGGGCTGAGGCGGTCGTTGTTCATGGCCAGGCACATCGAGCAGCCTGGCAGGCGCCATTCAAAACCCGCATCAATAAAGATCTTATCCAGACCTTCCGCTTCCGCCTGAGCTTTCACCGGGCCGGAACCGGGCACCACATACCCCTGCACGCCAGCAGCGATCTTATGGCCTTTTACCACCGCCGCCGCCGCGCGCAGATCTTCAATGCGCGAGTTGGTACAGGAGCCGATAAACACTTTGTCGATGCGCACATCGGTCAGGCGAATACCGGGTTTGAGATCCATATAGGCCAGCGCTTTTTCCGCAGAGGCGCGTTCCACCGGGTCGCTGAACGACGCCGGGTCCGGGATGAGATCGCTGACGGCGATCACCTGGCCGGGATTGGTGCCCCAGGTTACCTGCGGCGCAATATCGGCGGCATCCAGCGTCACCACTTTGTCGAACTGCACGCCATCATCGGATTTTAGCGTGCGCCAGTAATCTACCGCCTGCTGCCACTCAGCCTCTTTCGGGGCAAAGCGACGGCCCTTAACGTAGTTAAAGGTGGTGTCATCAGGCGCAATCAGCCCGGCCTTCGCGCCCAGCTCAATCGCCATGTTGCACAGGGTCATGCGGCCTTCCATGCTCAGGGCTTCCACCGCTTCGCCGCAGAATTCGACCACGTGACCGTTGCCGCCGCCGCTGCCGGTTTTACCGATAATCGCCAGCGCGATATCTTTCGCGGTAATGCCCGCCGCCGTTTTGCCGCGCACTTCCACCTTCATGGTTTTCGCCCGCGACTGTTTCAGCGTCTGCGTGGCCAGCACGTGTTCGACCTCGGAGGTGCCGATACCAAACGCCAGCGCGCCTAACGCGCCGTGGGTGGAGGTATGGGAATCACCACAAACGATAGTCATGCCCGGCAGCGACAGGCCCTGCTCCGGCCCCATCACGTGTACGATGCCCTGAAACTGATGGTTCAGGTCAAACAGCTGCACGCCGAACGCCTCACAGTTTTTCATCAGCATCGACATCTGGATACGCGCCATCTCGCCGCTGGCGTTGATGTCCCGCGACTGGGTGGAGACGTTATGATCCATGGTGGCAAAGGTTTTTGACGGCTGGCGCACCGGGCGGCCGTGCGCGCGCAGGCCGTCAAATGCCTGCGCTGAGGTCACCTCATGGACGAGGTGACGGTCAATATAGATCAGCGGTGTTTCATTGGGTGCTTCGTGCACGACGTGCGCATCAAACAGCTTCTCGTACAGTGTTTTCATCATTATGCTTCGCGAATAAACCGGGCAATCACGCTGCCCATTTCATCGGTGCCGATCGCTTTACCGTTACCGGCCAGGTCGCCGGTGCGATAACCCTCTTCCAGCGCGCGGTTAATGGCGTGCTCAATTGCGTCGGCGGCGTTTGCCGCATTCAGGCTGTAGCGCAGCAGCAGGGCCAGTGACAGGATCTGCGCCACCGGGTTAGCGATATTTTTCCCGGCGATATCCGGCGCGGAACCGCCCGCCGGTTCGAACAGACCAAAGCCTTTCTCATTCAGGCTGGCGGAGGGCAGCATGCCCATCGAGCCGGTGATCATCGCGCATTCGTCCGACAGGATGTCGCCAAACAGATTTGAGCACAGCATCACGTCAAACTGCGACGGCGCCTTGATCAGCTGCATGGTGGCATTGTCGATATACATATGGCTCAGCTCAACGTCCGGGTAGTCCTGCGCCACTTCGTTAACAATCTGACGCCACAAAATAGAGGACTGCAGCACGTTAGCTTTATCGATCGAGGTTACCTTGTTGCGGCGTTTGCGCGCTGACTCAAAAGCGATACGCGCAATGCGTTCAATTTCGAAACGGTGATAAACCTCGGTGTCGAAAGCGCGCTCATGCATTCCGCTGCCTTCACGCCCCTTTGGCTGGCCAAAATAGATGCCGCCGGTCAGTTCACGCACCACCAGAATGTCGAAACCCTGGTCGGCAATGTCGCGGCGCAGCGGGCAGAAATCTTCCAGCCCCTGATACAGGCTGGCCGGGCGCAGGTTGCTGAACAGCTGGAAGTGCTTACGCAGCGGCAACAGTGCGCCGCGCTCCGGCTGTTCTGCAGGCGGAAGGTGTTCCCATTTTGGGCCACCGACCGAGCCGAACAGAATCGCATCCGCCTGCTCACAGCCTTTAATCGTTGCCTGCGGTAACGGCTCACCGTGGCGGTCAATAGCGATGCCGCCGACGTCATATTCGCTGGTGGAGATGCGCATGTTGAAGCGCTCGCGTACTGCGTCCAGCACTTTGCTGGCCTGAGCCATCACTTCCGGGCCGATGCCATCACCGGGTAATACTGCAATATGGTAGCTGCTGGACATTTATACGGCTTCCTTCTGATCTTTCATCTGCGACTTACGCTGCAATTCCTGCTCGACCTGGCGTGCGCGCCAGATGTTATTCAGTGCGTTAACCATGGCTTTTGCTGAAGACTCAACGATATCGGTCGCCAGACCGACGCCGTGGAATTTACGCTCGTTGTACTGCACCACGATATCTACCTGGCCCAGCGCATCTTTACCGTGGCCTTTGGCGGTCAGCTGATAGTTGATCAGCTCAGCATCGAAATCGGTGATGCGGTTGATCGCCTGATAGACCGCATCAACCGGACCGTTACCGGTAGCGGCTTCGGTTTTCTGCTCATCACCGCAGCCCAGCTGCACGGTGGCGGTAGCAATTACGGTAGAACCGGACTGCACGTTGAAGGTGTCCAGCTTGAAGTATTCCGGCTCTTCAGACTGCTTGTTGATAAACGCCAGCGCTTCCAGGTCGTAATCGAAGACCTGGCCTTTCTTATCGGCCAGTGCTTTGAAGGCCTCGTACAGCGTATCCATGTTGTACTCGGCTTCGGTGTAGCCCATCTCTTCCATGCGGTGCTTCACGGCAGCGCGGCCGGAGCGCGAAGTCAGGTTCAGCTGTACCTGCTTCAGACCGATAGATTCCGGGGTCAGGATTTCATAGTTTTCGCGGTTCTTCAGCACGCCATCCTGGTGGATACCGGAGGAGTGGGCGAATGCGTTGGAACCGATAATCGCTTTATGTGCCGGGATAGGCATATTGCAGATTTTGCTGACGGTCTGGCAGGTACGGTAAATCTCCTGATGATTAATGCGCGTGTGCACATTCATCAGCTGGCTGCGGGTTTTAATCGCCATGATCACCTCTTCCAGCGCGCAGTTACCGGCACGCTCGCCCAGGCCGTTCATGGCGCCTTCAACCTGGCGCGCACCGGCATTTACCGCGGCCAGCGCGTTGCCGACCGCCATGCCCAGGTCATCATGGGTATGGACGGACAGGATCGCTTTATCGATATTGGGTACGCGTTCGCGCAGGGCGCTAAAGATGTTGGCGTATTCGTAAGGCAGGGTGTAACCGACGGTATCCGGGATGTTGATGGTGGTGGCACCGGCATTAATCGCGGCTTCTACCACGCGGCACAGGTCATCGATTGGCGTTCGGCCGCCGTCTTCGCAGGAGAACTCCACATCGTCGGTGTAGTTACGGGCGCGCTTCACCATCTTCACCGCACGCTCAATCACTTCTGGCAGGGTACTGCGCAGTTTGGTGGTAATGTGCATCGGCGAGGTCGCCAGGAAAGTGTGGATGCGGTAGACCTCCGCCACGCGCAGCGCTTCGTAGGCTGCGTCGATATCTTTTTCCACACAGCGTGCCAGACCGCAAACCCGGCTGTTCTTAATCTGGCGGGCGATGGTCTGCACCGATTCAAAATCACCCGGGGAGGAGACCGGGAAGCCGACCTCCATGACGTCGACGCCCATACGTTCCAGTGCCAGGGCAATTTGCAGCTTTTCTTTCACACTCAGGCTGGCCTGTAATGCCTGCTCGCCATCGCGCAGAGTGGTATCGAAAATAATGACTTGTTGGCTCATTGGGTTGTTCCTTGTCGTGTTTACGTCGCCGGTTGCCGCGAGCATAAAAAAACCCGCGCATTGGCGCGGGTTTCTTAGTTTTGCAAGCCTGAATCAGTGATTGATTCCGCCCACAAGTCTACCGCGCAATGAGGATGCGTTTAGTAGTAGACCGAGTAGGCGGGTGGAACGAATCATTGAATCAGACCCCATAAATTGTAAAGTGGCTTTATTGATACCCGATCAAACCTAGGGCTGTCAACCATCAATAACAATCCGCTGCGCATGGTCATTATTCAGCCGACCGGGCATTCGATGCCACAGAGTTTTAATAACAAAACGATCACAATGCAAATAACCGGGCAGCAGTATATTCCGCTTTTGGAATGCCTTATTTTCAGTGTAATTGTCGCTGGCAAGGGTAGGGCGGCAGAGCCTTAATTAACGCTTTGCGCACTCGTGGTGTGGTTTGCCGTTTGCCTGCCAACTTTTCTACGGTTATGGTATTTGCGATAAACGCCCACAAGAATTCATAACTCAATAACGTTTATCCAACGAGTGGGGCTGCGCCCTGTACCTGGATGTTGGAAATGATTTCCAATTTCTGAGCATAAAAAACAGGTTTTGACCTTATCTGTCCGCAGATAAATCAGCACCTTAAAGCCTGGAGGCAAAAATGGAGATGTTGTCAGGAGCCGAGATGGTGGTCCGATCGTTAATCGATCAGGGCGTAAAACATGTATTCGGCTATCCCGGTGGAGCGGTCCTCGATATCTATGACGCTCTGCAAACCGTCGGCGGTGTAGATCACATCCTGGTCCGTCACGAACAGGGCGCTGTGCATATGGCGGATGGTTACGCCCGTGCCACCGGTGATGTCGGCGTGGTGCTGGTCACCTCCGGTCCCGGTGCCACCAATGCCATTACCGGTATTGCCACGGCCTATATGGACTCGATCCCGATGGTGGTGCTCTCCGGTCAGGTGATGTCCTCGCTTATCGGTTATGACGCCTTCCAGGAGTGCGACATGGTCGGGATCTCCCGTCCTGTGGTGAAACACAGCTTTATGGTGAAGCGGGTTGAAGATATCCCGACCATCATGAAGAAAGCTTTCTGGCTGGCTGCCAGCGGTCGTCCTGGCCCGGTGGTGGTTGACCTGCCAAAAGATATGATGAACCCGGCGAACAAACTGCCTTACGTCTGGCCGGATGAAGTGAGCATGCGCTCTTACAATCCGACGACGCAGGGTCACAAAGGTCAGATTAAGCGTGCATTGCAGACGCTGCTGGCGGCGAAAAAGCCGGTGATCTATGCCGGTGGCGGTGTGATTAATGCAGCCTGCCACGAAGAGCTGCTGACGCTTGCCGAGAAACTGAATGTTCCGGTGACCACCTCGCTGATGGGGCTGGGCGCCTTCCCGGGCACGCACCGTCAGTGCGTGGGGATGCTCGGCATGCACGGTACCTACGAAGCCAACATGACGATGCATCACTCCGATGTGATCTTCGCCGTTGGCGTGCGCTTCGATGACCGTACCACCAACAATCTGGCAAAATACTGCCCGAATGCCACCGTGCTGCACATCGATATCGACCCAACATCGATCTCGAAAACCGTGGCCGCCGATGTGCCGATCGTGGGTGATGCGAAGCAGGTGCTGCAACAGATGCTGGAGCTGCTGGGCCAGAGCGACGTGCAGCAGAATTATGACAGCGTGCGCGACTGGTGGCAGAGCATTGAGCAGTGGCGTTCCCGTCAGTGCCTGGAGTTCGACCGCACCAGCGATAAGATTAAGCCGCAGGCGGTGATCGAAACCATCTGCCGTCTGACCAAAGGTGAAGCCTATGTCACCTCTGACGTGGGTCAGCATCAGATGTTTGCCGCGCTTTACTATCAGTTCGACAAGCCGCGCCGTTGGATCAACTCCGGCGGTCTCGGCACCATGGGCTTCGGCCTGCCGGCTGCGCTGGGCGTCAAGCTGGCGCTGCCGCAAGAAACCGTAGTCTGTGTGACCGGTGACGGCAGTATTCAGATGAATATTCAGGAGCTGTCTACCGCGCTGCAGTACGGCATTCCGGTGCTGGTGCTAAACCTCAACAACCGTTTCCTCGGCATGGTGAAGCAGTGGCAGGATATGATCTACTCCGGTCGCCATTCACAATCTTATATGGAATCACTGCCTGACTTCGTGCGCCTGGCGGAAGCCTATGGCCATGTTGGTATCTCGATCAATCGCCCTGACGAGCTGGAATCGAAGCTGACAGAAGCACTGGAACAGTTAGGCAAAGAGCGCCTGGTGTTTGTTGACGTCAACGTTGATGGCACCGAGCACGTCTACCCGATGCATATTCGCGGTGGCGGTATGGACGAAATGTGGCTGAGCAAAACGGAGAGGACTTAATTATGCGTCGTGTATTATCGGTTCTGCTGGAAAACGAATCCGGCGCATTGTCCCGCGTGGTGGGTCTCTTCTCCCAGCGTGGCTACAACATTGAAAGCCTGACCGTGGCGCCAACGGACGACCCGACGCTGTCACGCATGACCATTCAGACCGTCGGTGACGAGAAGGTGATTGAGCAGATCGAAAAGCAGCTGCACAAGCTGGTGGACGTGCTGCGCGTCAGTGAGCTGGGCCAGGGCGCTTTCGTCGAGCGTGAGATCATGCTGGTGAAGATTCAGGCCAGCGGCTACGGTCGCGAAGAGGTGAAACGCTCGGCGGAGATCTTCCGTGGGCAGATCGTTGACGTCACGCCATCGCTTTACACGGTTCAGCTTGCGGGTACCAGCGATAAGCTGGATGCCTTCCTCAGCACCGTGCGCGAAGTGGCGGAAATCGTTGAAGTTGCGCGCTCCGGCATTGTTGGCGTGTCGCGCGGCGATCGTATCATGCGGTAATTTCACCAGGTGACGATCAGAATTGTTTGCTAACCCGGCGTAATGCCGGGTTTTTTTATTTGTCACAAAGCGCCTGCTGCGGATGAAAAGCGGTTGCTCGCCACACTTTTCTGCGGTTAGATGTGACAAATGCTAATCCATAAAGAAGTGTGGGGTTATTGTGAAACTGGATGAAATTGCGCGCCTCGCGGGTGTTTCGCGCACGACGGCCAGCTATGTGATTAATGGCAAGGCTAAGCAGTATCGTGTCAGCGATAAAACCGTCGAGAAAGTGATGGCGGTGGTGCGTGAACATAATTACCACCCTAACGCGGTGGCGGCAGGGCTTCGCGCCGGTCGTACGCGCTCAATAGGGCTGGTGATCCCCGATTTGGAAAATACCAGCTACACCCGAATTGCTAACTATCTGGAACGCCAGGCGCGCCAGCGCGGCTATCAGCTGCTGATCGCCTGTTCAGAAGATCAGCCCGATAACGAAATGCGCTGCGTTGAGCATCTGCTACAGCGCCAGGTCGATGCAATTATCGTCTCGACCTCACTGCCGCCGGAACATCCGTTTTATCAGCGCTGGGTCAATGATCCGCTGCCGATCATTGCGCTGGACCGGGCGCTGGATCGTGAGCACTTCACCAGCGTGGTCGGTGCCGATCAGGACGATGCAGAAGCGCTCGGTGCTGAACTGCGTAAGCTGCCGGCGAAATCGGTGCTGTTCCTTGGCGCGCTGCCGGAGCTGTCCGTCAGCTTCCTGCGCGAGCTGGGCTTCCGCGATGCGTGGAAGGGCGATGAACGACCGATCGACTTTATCTATGCCAACAGCTTTGAGCGCAGCGCAGCGGCGGCCCTGTTCGAAAATTATCTCGACACCCACGAGATGCCGGAAGCACTGTTCACCACCTCTTTCGGCCTGCTGCAGGGCGTGATGGACGTGACGCTGAAACGTGAAGGGCGTTTACCACAGGACCTGGCGATTGCCACCTTTGGCGACCACGAACTGCTGGATTTCCTTGAGTGCCCGGTGCTGGCAGTGGGCCAGCGTCATCGCGATGTGGCAGAGCGCGTGCTGGAACTGGTGCTGGCCAGTCTTGATGAGCCGCGCAAGCCAAAGCCGGGGCTGACGCGTATTCGCCGTAATCTTTATCGCCGTGGGCGTCTGAACCGCAAAGCAAACTAAGACAGTGGGCGCGCAACGTCGCGCCCATTATTTCCGCCCCCGTTTGTCCAGAACCAATCTGAGCCACCTTTGGCCCCCTCCTCACATTTAAGCGTCCGCGCTCAGCCAGACAGGTAAATAAAAGTAAAGCCCAGCCGTCGGCGTCAGCTTTTGATTATAAAACTTAACGTTTATAAATAAGTTGTTGCACCTGTCGCCACGCGCCTGCCGCAGAGAATCTGCATCACGCTGGGAAAGTGTTAGGAAATGCCTTAAAATGCCGCCGGTGTCGCAAAGCGGGCAGTTTATTTTTTACGGTCAAAATGTGGTATTTTTTTGAGCAGCTTAAAGGTGTGTGAGAATTTCCTGCCACTATTCATTAGTTTATTTTTGAATTCTCTCCTCAGGCGGTTTGTTTCTAACTTCCCTACGTTTTATCTCACGAAGAAATAATGCCAATCCGCTATTACTGCGGCTTGACAATGTTTTCCTCTGCTCCGTACACTCTTTTGGTGGGAATTTGTGGAGTAAAGTGGTGATTTTGGGTATCTGGGGGGTGAGGCTGACATGTTCCGGGGAGCAACGTTAGTCAATCTCGACAGCAAAGGCCGGCTTGCCGTGCCAACGCGCTATCGCGAAACGCTGATCGGGGAATCACAGGGGCAAATGGTCTGTACCATTGACCTCCACCAGCCATGCCTGTTGCTTTACACCTTACCCGAATGGGAAATCATTGAACAAAAGCTGTCGCGTTTATCCAGCATGAACCCCGCAGAGCGCCGTGTACAACGCCTCCTGCTGGGGCACGCCAGTGAATGTCAGATGGATAATGCAGGCCGTTTACTGCTGGCGAATACGCTTCGTCAACATGCGAGCCTGACTAAAGAAGTGATGCTGGTTGGGCAGTTCAACAAGTTTGAACTGTGGGATGAACAGACCTGGTATCAACAAGTCAAGGATGATATTGACGCAGAGCAGTCCTCACAGGAACCCCTGTCTGAGCGGCTGCAGGATTTGTCGTTATAGCTATGCAGGATACTTACAAACACAGAACGGTGCTGTTAGACGAGGCGGTAAGCGGCCTCAATATCAAACCTGACGGCATCTACATTGATGGCACTTTTGGCCGCGGCGGACATTCACGCCTGATCCTCTCCCAGCTGGGCGAGCAGGGTCGTTTATATGCTATCGACCGCGATCCGCAAGCTATCGCAGCCGCTGCTGAGATTAACGATCCTCGTTTCAGCATCATCCACGGTCCGTTTTCTGCACTGGCAGAGTATGCCGAAGAGCGCGGCCTGCAGGGGAAGATTGATGGGATCCTGCTGGATCTGGGCGTCTCCTCACCGCAGCTGGATGATGCCGAACGTGGATTCTCCTTTATGCGTGACGGGCCGCTGGATATGCGTATGGACCCGACGCGCGGCCAGTCAGCTGCCGAATGGCTGCTGAAAGCGGAAGAGGCGGATATCGCCTTCGTGCTGAAAACCTTCGGTGAAGAGCGTTTCGCTAAGCGCATTGCCCGCGCCATCGTTGAGCGCAATCGTGAACAGCCGATGACGCGCACCAAAGAGCTGGCCGAGGTGATTTATGTCGCCACGCCGGTGAAAGACAAATTCAAACACCCGGCCACGCGCAGCTTCCAGGCAATCCGTATCTGGGTAAACAGCGAACTCGAAGAGATTGAACAGGCGCTGAAGGGCGCACTGAGCGCGCTGGCCCCGGGTGGTCGACTGTCGATTATTAGCTTCCACTCGCTGGAAGACCGCATTGTGAAACGCTTTATGCGCGAGCAGAGCCGCGGACCGCAGGTGCCACATGGCCTGCCGATGACCGAAGCCCAGCTCAGCAGCCTGGGCGGTCGCCAGCTGAAAGCGCTGGGCAAAATGATGCCGGGCGACAGCGAAGTGGCCGATAATCCGCGCGCGCGCAGTTCCGTATTACGCATCGCGGAGCGAACGGCATCATGATCGGTAACGAGCGCCACAATTTACCCGGCGTCATCGGTGGTGACCTGTTACGCCACGGCAAGATCGCTCTGATTTTGCTGATTGCGGTGCTGGTAACTGCCGTGACGGTGGTGACCACCGCGCATAAAACCCGCTTGCTAACCGCACAGCGTGAACAGCTGGTACTGGAGCGGGATGCGCTGGATATCGAATGGCGCAACCTGATCCTCGAAGAGAATGCGCTTGGCGATCACAGCCGGGTGGAACGTACAGCTACGGAGAAACTTCAGATGCAGCATGTTGATCCTTCGCAGGAAAATATTGTGGTACAGCAATAAGGACGCCCGGACTCAATGAGAGCCGCAAATAAGACGCAGAAGTCGAAACGCACGGAAGATCAGGCCAGCTTTGTCAGCTGGCGTTTTGCGTTGTTGTGTGGCTGTATTTTCCTTGCGCTGGCAGGGTTGCTGCTGCGCGTGGCCTATCTGCAGGTGATCAATCCTGACCGCCTGGTGCGTGAAGGGGACATGCGCTCCCTGCGCGTGCAGGCTGTACCGACCTCACGCGGCATGATCAGCGACCGCGCTGGCCGCCCGCTGGCCGTCAGCGTACCGGTCAACGCCATCTGGGCCGATCCGAAAGAGTTGCACGACAAGGGTGGCATTACGCTCGACAGCCGCTGGAAGGCGTTGTCTGACGCGTTGTCGATTCCGCTCGACCAGTTAGCCGCACGCGTGAATGCCAATCCTAACGGCCGCTTCGTTTATCTGGCGCGTCAGGTCAACCCGGCTATTGGCGACTATGTGAAAAAACTCAAGCTGCCGGGCATCTTTCTGCGCGAAGAGTCACGCCGCTACTATCCTGCCGGGCAGGTCACTTCTCACCTGATTGGCTTCACTAATATCGACGGCCAGGGTATTGAAGGCGTTGAAAAAAGTTTTGATAAGTGGTTAACCGGCCAGCCGGGCGAACGTACCGTGCGTAAAGACCGTAACGGCCGCGTGATTGAAGATATCTCCTCGGTGGACAGCCAGGCGGCGCATAACCTCGCGCTGAGCATCGACGAACGCCTGCAGGCACAGGTTTACCGCGAGCTGAACAACGCCGTGGCGTTTAACAAAGCGGAGTCGGGCACCGCGGTGCTGGTGGATGTCAACACCGGCGAAGTGCTGGCAATGGCTAACAGCCCGGCCTACAACCCGAACAACCTCTCCGGCACGACAAAAGATGTGATGCGTAACCGCGCGATTACCGACATCTTCGAGCCTGGTTCCACCGTGAAGCCAATGGTGGTAATGACCGCACTGCAGCGCGGCGTGGTACGTGAAGGCAGCGTGCTGAACACCGTGCCTTACCGTATTAACGGCCACGAAATTAAAGACGTGGCGCGCTATAGCGAACTGACCCTGACCGGGGTGCTCCAGAAATCGTCCAACGTCGGTGTTTCTCGACTGGCGCTGGCGATGCCTTCCAACGCGTTAGTAGATACTTACTCACGTTTTGGTTTCGGCAAAGCGACCAATTTGGGGTTGGTCGGAGAAAGCAGTGGCATATACCCTCAAAAACAACGGTGGTCTGACATAGAGAGGGCCACCTTCTCTTTCGGCTACGGGCTAATGGTAACGCCGTTACAGCTAGCGCGAGTCTACGCAACGATGGGCAGCTATGGCATTTATCGCCCGCTGTCGATTACCAAAGTTGACCCGCCGGTGGCGGGTCAGCGCGTCTTCCCTGAACCGCTGGTGCGCACCGTGCTGCACATGATGGAAAGCGTTGCCCTGCCGGGCGGCGGTGGCGTTAAAGCGGCGATCAAGGGTTACCGCATCGCGATTAAAACCGGTACGGCGAAGAAAGTTGGGCCGGACGGGAAATACGTCAATAAATACATTGCTTATACCGCAGGTGTTGCACCTGCAAGCAACCCTCGTTTTGCGCTGGTGGTGGTGATTAACGACCCGCAGGCCGGCAAATATTACGGTGGTGCGGTATCCGCGCCGGTATTTGGCGCCATCATGGGCAGCGTGCTGCGCACCATGAACGTTGAACCGGATGCCATACCCACCAGTGACAAAAGCGAGATGGTAACTAACAAGAATGAGGGATCGAGTGACCGATCGTAATCTGCGCGACTTACTGGCTCCATGGGTGCCTGCTGCGCCCGATCGCCCGCTGCGTGAAATGACGCTGGACAGCCGTGAAGTGGCCTCCGGCGATCTGTTTGTGGCAGTGAAAGGCCATGCGGCTGACGGCCGTCGTTTTATTCCCCAGGCCATTGCTCAGGGCGTGGCGGCGGTCATCGCGGATGCCGAAGGTGAAGCGGAAGATGGGCAAATTGTAGAGATGCACGGCGTGCCGGTTATCTACCTTGCCCAGCTCTCACAGCGTTTATCAGCCCTGGCCGGGCGCTTCTATCAGCAGCCAGGCGAAAAGCTCAAGCTCATTGGCGTGACCGGCACTAACGGCAAAACCACCACTACGCAGCTGCTGGCGCAGTGGGCGCAGCTGCTGGGTGAAACCGGCGCGGTGATGGGGACCGTCGGCAACGGCGTGTATGGCCAGCTGGCCCCGGCGGAAAATACCACCGGCTCAGCGGTTGACGTTCAGCATCTGCTGGCATCGCTGGTCAACAAAGGCGCCACGCTGGCGGCGATGGAGATCTCCTCGCACGGCCTGGTGCAGCATCGCGTAGCGGCCCTGCCGTTTGCGGCTGCCGCCTTTACCAATCTCAGCCGCGACCACCTCGACTACCACGGCGATATGGCGCGCTATGAAGCCGCGAAATGGCTGCTGTTCTCTGAGCATCAGGTCGGCCAGGCGATTATCAACGCCGATGATGAAGTCGGCCGCCGCTGGCTGCAGCAGCTGCCTGACGCCGTTGCCGTCACCATGGAAAACAATTTACAGCCTGGCTGTCACGGCCGCTGGCTGAAAGCCACTGACGTTCGCTATCACGACGGCGGGGCTTCCGTGCGCTTTGAGTCAAGCTGGGGCAACGGTGAAATTGACAGCCGCCTGATGGGCGCATTCAACGTCAGCAACCTGCTGGTGGCGCTGGCGACGCTGCTGTCTCTGGATTATCCACTGATGGCGCTGGTCGCTACGGCAAGCCAGCTGTTGCCGGTTACCGGGCGCATGGAAGTGTTTAGCGCGCCGGGAAAACCGACGGTAGTGGTGGATTATGCGCACACGCCAGACGCGCTGGAAAAAGCGCTGAGCGCCGCGCGACTGCACTGTAAAGGGCAGCTGTGGTGCCTGTTTGGCTGCGGCGGCGATCGCGATAAAGGCAAGCGCCCGCTAATGGGGGCGATTGCCGAGCAGTTCGCCGATGTGGTGGTGATCACCGATGATAACCCGCGCAGTGAAGATCCGGCGGCGATTGTGGCCGATGTGCTGACTGGCCTGCTGGACCCCGGCCGCGCCCGCGTGGTAATGGGGCGTGCGCAAGCGGTCACTAACGCGGTGATGCAGGCGCAGGAAGGCGACATTGTAGTGGTGGCTGGCAAAGGCCACGAAGATTACCAGATTATCGGCAGCCAGCGCCTTGATTACTCTGACCGCGTGACCGTGGCGCGTCTGCTGGGGGTGATAGCATGATCGCCTTCACTCTGCAGCAGCTGGCTGAGATCACCGGCGGCACGCTGTACGGCGCTGACCGCAGCATCACCGAAGTGACCACCGACACGCGTAAGGTGAGCGCAGGCTGCCTGTTTATCGCCCTGAAAGGCGAACGCTTCGATGCCCATGACTTCGTCGGTGACGCTATCAGCGCTGGCTGTTTAGCGCTGCTTGTGAGTAAGCACTTACCTGTCGCGGTAGCGCAGGTTGTGGTCGCTGACACCCGCATTGCCCTCGGCCAGATCGCGGGTTGGGTGCGTCAGCAGTCCACTGCCCGCGTCGTCGCGCTCACCGGTTCCTCCGGCAAAACCTCGGTTAAAGAGATGACCGCCGCCATTCTGCGTGAATGTGGCGAGACGCTTTACACCGCGGGTAACCTGAATAACGACATCGGCGTGCCGCTGACGCTGCTGCGCCTGACCGAAGCTCACCAGTATGCGGTGATCGAACTGGGGGCTAACCACCAGGGTGAGATCGCCTATACCACCGAACTGACGCGCCCGGAGACGGCGCTGGTCAATAACCTGGCCGCAGCGCACCTGGAAGGGTTCGGGTCGCTGGCGGGCGTGGCGAAAGCCAAAGGTGAGATTTTCAACGGTCTGCCGCTGCACGGCACCGCTATTATCAACAGCGACAGCAACGACTGGCCGCACTGGCAGCAGACGCTGCACGGCAAAACCGTCTGGCGCTTCTCACCGGAGCCGCAGGCTGACTGTGATTTCAGCGTCTCTGAGGTGAAGTTCAGCGCTAAGGGTACCCATTTCACGCTGCACAGCCCGCAGGGCGACATCGCGATTACCCTGCCGCTGCCGGGCCGTCACAACATTGCTAACGCGCTGGCCGCGGCGGCGCTGGCCCTCTCTGTCGGAGCGCCGCTCACGGCGGTGCAGCAGGGGCTGAGCCAGCTTAAAGCCGTGCCGGGGCGCCTGTTCCCGATCGCACTGGGTGAAAACAAGCTGCTGCTGGATGACAGCTACAACGCCAACGTCGGTTCAATGACCGCCGCCGCGCAGGTGCTGGCTGAAATGCCGGGCTACCGCGTAATGATCGTCGGCGACATGGGCGAACTGGGGGCAGAAGCCGCCGAGTGTCATCGTCAGGTCGGCGAAGCGGCTCGCCTGGCCGGCATCGATAAAGTTTTAAGCGTGGGCACGCTCAGCCAGGGTATCTCTGATGCCAGCGGCGTGGGTGAGCACTTTACGGAGAAGGCAGCCCTGAGCGCGCGTGCGCTGGCGCTGCTGTCACAGCATTCACACATTACCGTATTGGTTAAAGGTTCACGTAGTACCGCGATGGAGCAGGTAGTGCAAACCTTACAGGAGAAAGGCACATGTTAGTCTGGCTGGCCGAGCATCTGGTCTCTTTATATTCTGGCTTTAACGTCTTCTCCTACCTGACGTTTCGCGCCATTGTCAGCCTGCTGACCGCGCTGTTTATTTCATTGTGGATGGGCCCGCGCATGATCGCCCGCCTGCAGGAAATGTCGTTTGGCCAGGTGGTACGTAACGACGGTCCTGAGTCGCACTTCAGCAAGCGCGGTACGCCGACCATGGGCGGGATTATGATCCTCACCTCCATCACCATTTCGGTGCTGCTGTGGGCTTATCCATCAAACCCTTACGTCTGGTGCGTACTGTTCGTGCTGGTCGGTTATGGCATTGTCGGCTTCGTCGATGACTACCGCAAAGTGGTGCGCAAGGACACTAAAGGCCTGATCGCCCGCTGGAAATATTTCTGGCAGTCGGTGATCGCCCTCGGTGCCGCTTTTGTCATGTATATGATTGGCAAAGACACCCCGGCGACCGAGCTGGTGGTGCCGTTCTTTAAAGACGTGATGCCGCAGCTTGGCCTGCTGTATCTGCTGCTGGCTTACTTCGTGATTGTCGGCACCAGTAATGCGGTCAACCTGACCGACGGGCTGGATGGCCTGGCGATTATGCCAACCGTGTTTGTCGCCGCCGGTTTCGCGCTGGTGGCGTGGGCGACCGGTAACGTGAAGTTTGCCGAGTATCTGCATATCCCTTATCTGCGTCACGCGGGTGAGCTGGTGATCGTCTGTACCGCCATTGTCGGTGCGGGTCTTGGTTTCCTGTGGTTCAACACTTACCCGGCGCAGGTCTTTATGGGGGATGTCGGTTCCCTGGCGCTGGGCGGCGCGCTCGGCACTATCGCCGTGCTGCTGCGTCAGGAGTTTCTGCTGGTGATTATGGGCGGCGTATTCGTGGTGGAGACGCTATCGGTGATCCTGCAGGTCGGTTCCTTCAAACTGCGCGGGCAGCGTATTTTCCGCATGGCACCCATTCACCACCACTATGAATTGAAAGGCTGGCCGGAACCGCGCGTGATTGTGCGCTTCTGGATTATTTCACTGATGCTGGTGCTGATTGGCCTGGCCACGCTGAAGGTGCGGTAATCATGGCTGACTATCAGGGTAAAAAAGTCGTCATCATCGGGTTGGGGCTGACCGGCCTCTCCTGTGTTGATTTCTTTGTCGCACGTGGCGTGACGCCGCGCGTGATGGATACCCGTGTCGTGCCGCCGGGGCTGGAAAAGCTGCCAAAAGAGGTTGAGCGCTGGTTAGGTTCGTTAAACGAAGACTGGCTGCTGGCTGCCGACCTGATCGTGGCCAGCCCGGGAATGGCGCTGGCTCATCCGTCGCTGATGGCGGCGGCGGATGCCGGAGTAGAGATCGTCGGCGATATCGAGCTGTTCTGCCGCGAAGCGCAGGCGCCCATCGTGGCGATCACCGGCTCTAACGGCAAAAGCACCGTCACCACGCTGGTGGGCGAGATGGCGAAAGCCGCAGGCTGGCAGGTTGGCGTGGGCGGCAATATCGGCCTGCCAGCACTGATGCTGCTGGCGCAACCGGCGCAGCTTTACGTGCTGGAACTCTCCAGCTTCCAGCTGGAAACCACCACCAGCCTGCGCGCCGCCGCTGCCACCATCCTTAACGTGACAGAAGATCATATGGATCGCTATCCGCTGGGGATGCAGCAGTACCGTGCGGCCAAGCTGCGCATTTATGAGAATGCCGCCGTCTGCGTGGTCAATGCCGATGATGCGATGACCATGCCGGTGCGTGGTGCCGACACGCGCTGCGTCAGTTTTGGCGCCGACGTCGGCGATTATCATCTCAATCACCAGCAGGGCAGTATCTGGCTGCGGGTGAAAGGCGAGAAAGTGCTGAACACCGATGAGATGCATCTGGTCGGTAAGCACAATTACACCAACGCGCTGGCCGCGCTGGCGCTGGCGGACGCCGTCGCCCTGCCGCGTGCCAGCAGCCTGAAAGCGTTAACCACCTTCGCCGGTCTGCCGCACCGTTTCCAGCTGGTGCATGAGCGCAACGGCGTGCGCTGGATAAATGATTCCAAAGCCACCAACGTCGGCAGCACCGAAGCGGCGCTGAAGGGGTTACAGGTAAAGGGAACGCTGCATCTGCTGCTCGGCGGTGACGGTAAATCCGCCGACTTCAGCGCGCTGGCACCCTACCTGCAGGGGGAGCGAATCCGCATCTGGTGCTTTGGTCGTGACGGTGCGGAGCTGGCTGAGCTGCGCCCGGAAATTGCCGTGCAGACGGAAACCCTGGCTGAAGCGGTGCAGCAGATTAAAACCGTACTGCAGCCTGGCGATCTGGTGCTGCTGTCTCCGGCCTGCGCCAGCCTCGATCAGTTTAAAAACTTTGAGCAGCGCGGCGACGTGTTTGCCCAACTGGCGCGGGAGGCTGACTGATGCGCGTTCCTGGTCTGAGCCTTGCCAGCGGTATTTCTGACCTGCTGAGAAACTGGGTCATGGGGTCGCGCGAAAGCGATACCAACTCGATGGTGCTGTATGACCGCACCCTGCTATGGCTGACGTTTGGCCTGGCGATTATAGGTTTTGTGATGGTGACATCGGCGTCGATGCCGGTTGGCCAGCGTCTTAACGATGACCCGTTCTACTTTGCCAAGCGCGATGCGTTTTACATCCTGCTGGCAATGGGGATGGCGCTGGTGACCCTGCGCGTGCCGATGGATTTCTGGCAGCGCTACAGCAATATCATGCTGCTGGGCACCGTTGCCATGCTGCTGGTGGTGCTGGTGGTGGGTAGCTCGGTTAACGGGGCATCGCGCTGGATCGCCCTCGGCCCGTTGCGTATCCAGCCTGCCGAGCTGTCAAAACTGTCGCTGTTCTGCTATCTCGCCAGCTATCTGGTGCGTAAGGTCGAAGAGGTTCGTAACAACTTTTGGGGATTCTGCAAGCCGATGGGCGTGATGGTGGTGCTGGCGGTACTGCTGCTGGCGCAGCCGGACCTCGGTACGGTGGTAGTGCTGTTTGTCACCACGCTGGCGATGCTGTTCCTTGCCGGGGCAAAACTGTGGCAGTTCCTTGCGATTATCGGCTCCGGGATTTTCGCCGTCTGCCTGCTGATTGTGGCCGAACCCTATCGTATGCGCCGCGTCACCTCCTTCTGGAACCCGTGGGAAGATCCGTTTGGCAGTGGCTACCAGCTGACCCAGTCCCTGATGGCGTTTGGCCGTGGGGAATTCTGGGGCCAGGGCTTAGGTAACTCCGTGCAAAAACTGGAATATTTACCGGAAGCGCACACCGACTTTATCTTCTCGATTATCGGAGAAGAACTGGGTTATATCGGTGTGGTTTTAGCCCTGTTAATGGTATTCTTCGTCGCTTTTCGCGCGATGTCCATCGGGCGAAAAGCTTTAGAGATCGATCAGCGCTTTTCCGGCTTCCTCGCCTGTTCAATTGGCGTCTGGTTTAGCTTCCAGGCACTGGTTAACGTCGGGGCCGCAGCGGGCATGTTACCGACCAAAGGTCTGACGCTGCCGCTGATCAGTTACGGTGGTTCGAGTCTGATTATTATGTCGACCGCCATCGTGTTCCTGTTACGCATAGATTATGAAACGCGTCTGGCGAAAGCCCAGGCGTTCACCAGAGGGTAGTTGATGACTGGAAAGCGACTGATGGTGATGGCTGGCGGAACCGGTGGGCATGTTTTCCCCGGGCTGGCGGTGGCACACCATCTGATGGCGCAGGGCTGGCAGGTACGCTGGCTCGGAACCGCTGACCGTATGGAAGCGGACCTGGTGCCGAAGCACGGCATCGAAATTGATTTTATTCGCATCAGCGGACTGCGTGGCAAAGGCATCAAAGCATTACTGGCGGCGCCACTGCGCATCTTCAACGCCTGGCGTCAGGCGCGGGCGATTATGAAAGCCTGGCAGCCAGATGTGGTTCTGGGAATGGGCGGTTACGTTTCCGGCCCCGGCGGTCTGGCCGCGTGGAGCTGCGGTATTCCGGTGGTGCTGCATGAGCAGAACGGTATTGCGGGTCTGACTAACAAATGGCTGGCGAAGATTGCCAGCAAAGTGATGCAGGCCTTCCCAGGTGCCTTCCCTAAGGCGGAAGTGGTGGGGAACCCGGTGCGAACCGACGTGTTGGCACTGCCTCTGCCGGCGGTACGCTTAGCCGGGCGTGAAGGCCCGACGCGCGTGCTGGTGATCGGTGGCAGTCAGGGCGCCCGCGTACTGAACCAGACCATGCCGCAGGTAGCGGCCAGGCTGGGTGACAGCATTACGCTGTGGCACCAGGTGGGCAAAGGCGCGCTGGACGAAGTGAATCAGGCTTACATTCAGGTGAACCAGACGCAGCATAAGGTGTCCGAGTTCATCGACGATATGGCCGCCGCCTACGCCTGGGCTGATGTGGTGGTGTGCCGTTCCGGCGCGCTGACCGTCAGCGAAGTGGCTGCGGCAGGATTACCGGCGATATTTGTGCCGTTTCAGCATAAAGATCGTCAGCAGTACTGGAATGCCCTGCCGCTGGAGCAGGCCGGTGCCGCCAAAATTTACGAGCAGCCGCAGTTCACCAGTGAGGTGGTGGCGGCAACGCTGGCAGGATGGGATCGCGCAACGCTGCTGAAGATGGCAGAAAAAGCCCGCGCGGTGGCGATCCCGGATGCAACCGAACGTGTCGCAGCTGAAGTCAGTAAAGCGGCCAAATGATTTTTGTAGGGGCAGGCAGGTCTGACCCGCAGCAACACAGGTAACAGATGAATACACAGCAACTGGCAAAACTGCGTTCTATCGTGCCCGAGATGCGTCGCGTCCGGCACATCCACTTTGTTGGCATCGGTGGTGCCGGCATGGGCGGTATTGCCGAAGTGTTAGCGAATGAAGGCTATGAAATCAGCGGTTCAGACCTGGCGCCGAATGCGGTGACTCAGCATCTGAGCGCGTTGGGCGCAACGATCTATTTTAACCATCGCCCGGAGAACGTCAGCGATGCCAGCGTGGTGGTGGTCTCTACCGCTGTCTCGCAGGACAACCCTGAAGTGGTTGCCGCACGCGAAGCGCGTATCCCGGTGATCCGCCGTGCAGAGATGCTGGCTGAACTGATGCGCTTCCGCCACGGTATTGCCGTCGCCGGTACGCACGGCAAAACCACCACCACGGCGATGGTCTCAAGCATTTATGCGGAAGGCGGCCTCGACCCGACTTTCGTTAACGGTGGGCTGGTGAAAGCGGCGGGAACCCACGCGCGCCTTGGCAGCAGCCGTTACCTGATTGCGGAAGCGGACGAGAGCGATGCCTCATTCCTGCATCTGCAGCCGATGGTGGCGATTGTCACCAATATCGAAGCCGACCACATGGATACCTACCAGGGCGACTTCGAAAATCTGAAGCAGACGTTTATCAACTTCCTGCACAACCTGCCGTTTTATGGCCGTGCGGTGATGTGCGTGGATGACGCGGTGATCCGCGATTTGATCCCGCGCGTCGGGCGCCAGATCACCACCTATGGCTTTAGCGATGACGCCGATGTGCGGGTGGAAAATTACCAACAGCGCGGCGCACAGGGCTTCTTTACCCTGGTACGCCACGACAAACCGCTGATGCACGTAACATTGAACGCCCCGGGTCGCCATAACGCGCTTAACGCCGCCGCTGCGGTTGCCGTGGCGACGGAAGAGGGCATTGAGGATGATGAAATCCTCAGCGCGCTACTGAGTTTCCAGGGCACCGGGCGCCGCTTCGACTTCTTGGGTGAATATCCGCTGGCAGAAGTGAACGGCCAGGCAGGCAGCGCGATGCTGGTGGACGATTACGGCCATCATCCGACCGAAGTTGACGTGACGATTAAAGCCGCGCGTGCCGGCTGGCCGGATAAAAATCTGGTGATGATCTTCCAGCCACACCGCTACACGCGCACCCGCGATCTGTATGACGATTTTGCCAACGTGCTGTCACAGGTCGATGTGCTGCTGATGCTGGATGTTTACGCCGCCGGTGAGGCACCGATCCCCGGCGCCGACAGCCGCTCTCTGTGCCGCACCATTCGTGGTCGTGGCAAAGTCGACCCGATTCTGGTGTCTGACCATGATGCCGTGCTGGAAATGCTGTTACCGAAGCTGACCGGTAACGACCTTATTTTAGTGCAGGGCGCCGGCAACGTTGGCCGTATCGCCCGCACGCTGGCTGAGCTTAAGTTACAACCGCAGACGATTAAAGAGGAACATCATGGCTGAGAAAGTAGCGGTATTGCTGGGTGGAACCTCCGCAGAACGTGACGTATCGCTGTTATCGGGCGCTGCCGTTCTGCAAGGCCTGCAGGATGCAGGCATTGATGCACATCCGGTCGACATCCGTGATTTCCCGGTGATGCGACTGAAAGAGGAAGGGTTTGCCAAAGCCTTTATTGCCCTGCACGGTCGCGGCGGTGAAGATGGCACCTTACAGGGCGTGCTGGAATTTCTGCAGATCCCTTACACCGGCAGCGGCGTAATGGCCTCGGCCATCACGATGGACAAACTGCGCAGTAAGTATCTGTGGCAGGGCTGTGGGCTGCCGGTGGCGCCATTTGTCGCGCTGACGCGCGCCCAGATGGATGAAGGCCTGACGGCGGATGAGCTGGCCAGCATTGATGCCCTTGGCCTGCCGCTGTTCGTCAAGCCGAGCCGTGAAGGTTCAAGCGTGGGGATCTCGCGGGTGAACGAGGCGTATCAGTTCCCTGCTGCGCTGGATGAAGCCTTCCGCCACGACGATGAAGTGCTGGTGGAAGCCTTTTTAAGCGGCCCTGAGTACACCGTTGGCGTGATTGGCGATCAAATTCTGCCGTCAATCAGAATAAAAACCGCCAGCGAGTTCTATGACTATGAAGCTAAATACATTTCTGACGATACTCAATACTTCTGCCCGTCAGGATTGAGTGCCGAACAGGAAGCGGAACTGAGCGAACTGACCCTCGCCGCCTGGCGCGCGCTGGGTTGCAGCGGCTGGGGCCGCGTAGACGTGATGATGGGCGGTGATGGCCGTTTCTATCTGCTGGAAGTCAACACGTCACCGGGTATGACCAGCCATAGCCTGGTGCCAATGGCGGCAAAACAGGCCGGGATGACCTTCTCGCAGCTGGTGGCGCGCATTCTGGAGCTGGCGGACTGATATGTCCCAGGCTGCTCTGAATGTCCGTAACCGCGAAGCGCAGGAAAAAGCGCGCACCGGGCGCAGTAACGGTTCACGCCTTGCCGGGATGATCTTTCTGGCGATGGTACTGGGCGTGATGCTGGCCGGTGGGTTTGTGGTGCTGAAATGGATGAACGATGCCTCGCAGCTGCCGCTGTCAAAGCTGGTAGTGACCGGGCAGACGCACTACACCACCAATGATGACATCCGCCAGGCGATTTTGTCGCTTGGCGAACCTGGCACTTTTATGTCGCAGGATGTGGATGTTATTCAGCAGCAGATTGAGCGCTTGCCGTGGATCCAGCAGGTGAGCGTGCGCAAGCAGTGGCCGGACGAATTAAAGATTCATCTGGTTGAGTACGTTCCGGTTGCACGCTGGAATGATGTGCATATGGTTGATGCAGAAGGCAAATCGTTCAGCGTCCCGGCCAGTCATCTCGGTAAAGAAAATATGCCGATGCTGTATGGCCCGGAAGGCAGCGAATCTGAAGTGTTAGCCGGCTACCACCAGATGAGTAACGCGCTGGCGGCCAGCAAATTGAAATTGAAGGCGGCGTCCATGACCGCAAGGCGTTCATGGCAGCTGGTGTTAGAAGATGACACCCGTTCTGGAGTTAGGGCGTAACGAGGATATGAAACGTCTGCAGCGTTTCATCGAGTTACTGCCTACCCTGCAACGTCAGGGCCAGGCGGAGAACAAACGTATCAGCTACGTAGACCTGCGTTACGACTCTGGCGCGGCAGTAGGATGGGCACCGGCGCCGATGGCGGCCGCTGACAGTAATCAGCAACAGCAACAGAATCAGGCACAGGCTAAACAACAATGATCAAGTCGACGGACAGAAAACTGGTAGTTGGACTCGAGATAGGCACCGCGAAGGTTGCCGCCCTGGTAGGGGAAGTTCTGCCTGATGGCATGGTTAATATTATCGGGGTGGGCAGCTGCCCGTCTCGCGGGATGGATAAAGGCGGCGTTAACGACCTGGAGTCGGTAGTGAAATGCGTTCAGCGCGCTATCGATCAGGCCGAACTGATGGCGGACTGTCAGATTTCGTCGGTTTACCTTGCATTATCGGGCAAACATATCAGCTGCCAGAACGAAATAGGGATGGTTCCTATTTCCGAAGAGGAAGTGACGCAGGAAGATGTGGAGAATGTGGTACATACCGCTAAATCCGTCCGTGTTCGCGATGAACACCGCATCCTCCATGTTATTCCGCAAGAATATGCGATCGACTATCAGGAAGGGATCAAAAACCCGGTCGGATTATCGGGCGTGCGCATGCAGGCGAAAGTGCACCTGATCACCTGCCACAACGATATGGCGAAAAACATCGTCAAAGCGGTTGAACGTTGCGGCCTGAAAGTTGACCAACTGATTTTCGCCGGTCTGGCATCGAGCTTTGCCGTGCTGACCGAAGATGAGCGCGAGCTGGGCGTCTGCGTAGTCGATGTCGGCGGCGGTACCATGGATATCGCGGTTTACACCGGCGGCGCACTGCGCCACACCAAGGTTATCCCGTACGCGGGCAACGTGGTGACCAGCGATATCGCTTACGCCTTCGGCACTCCGCCAACCGACGCGGAAGCGATCAAAGTGCGTCACGGTTGTGCGCTGGGTTCGATTGTTGGCAAAGACGAAAACGTCGAAGTGCCAAGCGTAGGTGGGCGTCCACCGCGCAGCCTGCAGCGCCAGACGCTGGCTGAAGTGATTGAACCGCGTTACACCGAGCTGCTGAACCTGGTGAATGACGAAATCCTGCAGCTGCAGGAGCAGCTTCGCCAGCAGGGCGTGAAACATCACCTCGCGGCCGGAATTGTGTTGACCGGCGGCGCGGCACAGATTGAAGGATTGGCGGCTTGCGCCCAGCGTGTCTTCCACACGCAGGTGCGTATCGGACAGCCGCTGAACATTACAGGATTAACGGATTACGCGCAGGAGCCTTACTACTCAACGGCGGTGGGCTTACTGCACTACGGAAAAGAGTCTCACCTTAACGGTGAAGCAGAAGTAGAAAAAAGAGCCTCAGTGGGTAACTGGTTCAAGAAAATCAACAGCTGGCTGAGAAAAGAGTTTTAATTTTTACCATAGGGGATCATGCTAGACTTATTTAGTGATCTCCAGGCGAACAGGCACATAACGGAGAGAAATTATGTTTGAACCAATGGAATTAACCAATGACGCGGTGATTAAAGTCATCGGCGTCGGCGGCGGCGGCGGTAACGCCGTAGAGCATATGGTGCGTGAGCGTATCGAAGGCGTTGAGTTCTTCGCGGTGAATACCGATGCTCAGGCATTGCGTAAAACTGCGGTAGGCCAGACGATTCAGATCGGTAACGGAATTACTAAAGGTCTGGGCGCTGGGGCAAACCCGGAAGTCGGCCGTAACTCCGCCGAAGAAGATCGCGAAGCACTGCGTCAGGCACTGGAAGGTGCAGACATGGTATTTATCGCTGCGGGTATGGGCGGTGGTACCGGTACGGGCGCTGCGCCAGTCGTGGCTGAAGTGGCCAAAGACCTCGGTATTCTGACCGTTGCAGTGGTGACTAAGCCATTTAACTTTGAAGGCAAAAAGCGCATGGCTTTTGCCGAGCAGGGGATTGCCGAGCTGTCTAAGCACGTCGACTCACTGATCACCATTCCAAACGACAAGCTGCTGAAGGTGCTGGGTCGCGGTATCTCTCTGCTGGACGCGTTCGGCGCGGCTAATGACGTGCTGAAAGGCGCGGTACAGGGTATCGCAGAGCTGATCACCCGTCCGGGACTGATGAACGTCGACTTTGCCGACGTGCGCACCGTAATGTCCGAAATGGGCTACGCGATGATGGGTTCTGGCGTGGCCTGTGGCGAAGACCGTGCGGAAGAAGCGGCAGAAATGGCGATCTCCAGCCCACTGTTGGAAGATATCGACCTGTCTGGCGCACGCGGCGTGCTGGTTAACATCACCGCTGGCTTCGACCTGCGTCTGGATGAGTTCGAAACCGTGGGTAACACCATCCGCGCCTTCGCTTCTGACAACGCAACCGTGGTTATCGGTACTTCCCTTGACCCGGAAATGAACGACGAACTGCGTGTGACCGTGGTGGCTACCGGTATCGGCATGGACAAACGTCCAGAAATTACGCTGGTGACCAATAAGCAGACCACTCAGCCAGTGATGGATCACCGTTACCAGCAGCACGGTATGGCCCCGCTGCCACAGGAGCAGAAACCTGCGGCGAAAGTGGTCAACGATCCGGGCACACAGACTAACAAAGAGCCTGACTATCTGGACATTCCAGCCTTCCTGCGCAAGCAGGCAGACTAGGAATAACCCGAGAAATTGGGATTCTTCGCTCTTTGTGTTAAACTGTTCGCCCGCCAGTGAAGTAAACTGGCGGTCGGATGGCTAATTTTTGCGAGATAATGCGATGATCAAACAACGGACATTAAAACGTATTGTTCAGACGACTGGCGTCGGGTTACATACCGGCAAGAAAGTCACGCTGACGTTACGCCCTGCGCCGGCTAATACCGGGGTCATCTATCGTCGCACTGACTTGAATCCACCGGTTGATTTCCCGGCTGATGCCAAATCCGTGCGTGATACCATGCTCTGTACTTGCCTGGTTAATGAGCATGACGTACGTATTTCGACAGTCGAACACCTGAATGCAGCCCTTGCAGGCCTTGGCATTGATAATATTGTGGTGGAAGTGAACGCGCCTGAAATTCCAATTATGGATGGCAGCGCCGCACCCTTTATCTATCTGCTGATGGACGCAGGTATTGAAGAGCTGAATAGCGCTAAGAAGTTTGTGCGCATCAAACAGCCTGTCCGGGTTGAAGATGGCGACAAATGGGCTGAGTTTACGCCGTACAATGGTTTCTCACTGGATTTCACCATTGATTTTAACCATCCGGCGATTGACTCCAGCTCCCAGCGCTACCGCATGGAATTCTCTGCGGAAGCCTTCGCGCGTCAGATCAGTCGTGCTCGTACTTTCGGCTTCATGCGTGACATCGAAGCACTGCAGTCCCGTGGCCTGTGCCTCGGCGGCAGCTTTGACTGCGCAATCGTGGTAGATGACTACCGTGTATTGAACGAAGATGGCCTGCGTTTCGAAGATGAATTTGTGCGTCATAAAATGCTCGATGCTATCGGTGACCTGTACATGTGTGGCCATAACATCATTGGTGCGTTTACCGCATTCAAATCTGGCCATGCCCTGAACAATAAGCTGTTGCAGGCTGTTCTGGCTAAGCAGGAAGCATGGGAATGGGCAACGTTTGAAGACGAAGCAACACTCCCGGTGACATTCAAGGCACCCAATCTGGTTCTGGCGTAAGCCTGAACCTACTTATTACGACTGGTTGAGCTGGTACCCTCTCCGGCCAGTGAGGCCAGTCGTTCTAATATTTTCTTCAGCTTTTCCGGGCTTTGGCTCGCGACACTCCGTAAAATCTCCGCGCTATGCTCACTCAGCTGCCTCAAAGGCGGTTTCTCCGCGTCTTTCGCTCGAGTGCTGTTTTCTTGCACAGATTCCTGGCCTTTTGCCGCCAGCGATGGATTTATCCTGATGTCGATTGACGTCAATGATGGTAATATTTGCGCACGTAAAGCTGACAGCAAGCTGGACTGTTCGTAGCGTAAGCGCATCAGCCAGTTAGCATTAGCCGTTTCGATCACCAGAACGCCCTGACGAAAGTTTGCCACGCGGCACCAGGGATGCAGTTGGGCAGGAAGAATGCCCTGCACTGCGCGGTTCAGTTTGTTCAGAGCAATAGCTCGCTGCTGCACGTTTTGCAGCGCGCTCTTCTCCTGAGCATGGTCGAAAAAACTCTCAATTGATTGTGGGCGACTATCGCGCATAGCAAGCTCCGGCGGAACACAGTGATCGGTATTCTTAATCGTTGGCGACAATTTGGCAGACGTTATTTCTGGCCGCATCTCCTGTTGGGGATGGTCGCGGCGAGTCTTGGCCTGCCGCACGCGTCAGCGCACGATCGCCCTACCTTAGCAGAAACCTCGTCGCGAAGCCTGAATATTGGCACGGCGGTGCGTTTTGAGAGCCTGGCGCTGCTGGAGAGTGCGCGTCGCCCTTCATTCAGCGTAGATTACTGGCATCAGCACGCGATCCGCACGGTTATCCGCCACCTGTCATTTACGCTTACGCCATCGGTTTCCCCGGTGGCGGAAGAGACCCAGCCGCTTGAAGCCCATAAGCTGGCGCTGCTCGACACCCTTAACGCGCTGCTGACCCATGAAGCGAAACCGCCGGTCATCATTCGCACGACGGCCCAACGTCAGGTTGAAGCCGTTCCCCGCCATCAAACCGGCCTGTGGCTGGCACAGGTTCACGGCATTCGCGCCGGACCGCTATCTGCACTTAATTCATAACAACCAATCTGTTTAAAATTAAACGTTAAGTGTCCATCGTAAACGCGGTGGCTGAGAGAATTATTTACTATGTTAATCAAATTATTAACCAAAGTTTTTGGTAGCAGTAACGACCGCACGCTGCGTCGTATGCGCAAAGCGGTAGACCTGATCAACAAGATGGAACCCGATTTCGTTAAGCTGTCTGACGACGAGCTGAAAGCGAAAACCGTTGAGTTCCGCGCACGCCTGGAGAAAGGCGAAGAGCTGGAAAACCTGATCCCGGAAGCGTTCGCCACCGTTCGTGAAGCGAGTAAACGCGTATTCGGCATGCGCCACTTTGACGTGCAGCTGCTGGGCGGTATGGTGCTGAACGATCGCTGCATCGCCGAGATGCGTACCGGTGAAGGTAAAACCCTGACGGCAACGCTGCCAGCCTACCTTAATGCGCTGAGCGGCAAGGGCGTCCACGTGGTTACCGTGAATGACTACCTGGCCCAGCGTGACGCCGAAAACAACCGTGCGCTGTTTGAATTCCTCGGCCTGAGCATTGGTATCAACCTGCCGGGCATGCCGGCTCCGGCCAAGCGTGCCGCCTATGCCGCCGATATCACCTACGGCACCAACAACGAATACGGTTTTGACTACCTGCGCGACAACATGGCCTTCAGCCCGGAAGACCGCGTGCAGCGCAAACTGAACTATGCGCTGGTGGATGAGGTTGACTCCATTCTGATTGATGAAGCGCGTACGCCGCTGATCATCTCCGGCCCGGCGGAAGACAGCTCTGAACTTTACATCCAGGTGAACAAAATCATTCCGCGCCTGATCCGTCAGGAGAAAGAGGATTCCGATACCTTCCAGGGCGAAGGCCACTTCTCCGTTGATGAGAAAGCGCGCCAGGTTCACCTGACCGAACGTGGTCTGGTCGCCGTTGAAGAGCTGATGGTCAGCGAAGGCATTATGCAGGAGGGTGAATCCCTCTACTCGCCGGGCAACATCATGATGATGCACCACGTCACCGCCGCACTGCGCGCGCACGTGCTGTTTACCCGCGACGTTGACTACATCGTTAAAGATGGCGAAGTGATTATCGTTGATGAGCACACCGGTCGTACCATGCAGGGGCGTCGCTGGTCTGACGGCCTGCATCAGGCGGTGGAAGCCAAAGAGGGTGTGGAAATTCAGAACGAGAACCAGACGCTGGCCTCGATTACCTTCCAGAACTACTTCCGTCTGTATAACAAACTGGCCGGGATGACCGGTACCGCCGATACCGAAGCGTTTGAATTCAGTTCAATCTACAAGCTGGATACCATTGTCGTACCGACTAACCGCCCAATGGTGCGTAAGGATCTGCCGGATCTGGTCTACATGACCGAAATGGAGAAGATCGGCGCGATCATCGAAGATATCCGCGAGCGTACCGCTAACGGTCAGCCGGTGCTGGTCGGTACTATTTCGATTGAAAAATCCGAAGTGGTGTCCCATGAGCTAAACAAAGCGGGCATTAAACACGAAGTGCTTAACGCCAAATTCCACGCCCGCGAAGCGGATATCGTGGCGCAGGCGGGTCAGCCTTCAGCCGTGACCATCGCCACCAACATGGCCGGTCGCGGTACCGACATCGTGCTGGGCGGCAGCTGGCAGGCAGAGATTGCGGCGCTTGAAAATCCAACCGAAGAGCAGATCGAAGCGATCAAGAGCGCGTGGAAAGTTCGCCACGACGCGGTGCTGGCGTCAGGCGGTCTGCATATCATTGGTACGGAACGCCATGAATCACGCCGTATCGATAACCAGCTGCGCGGCCGTTCAGGTCGTCAGGGCGATAACGGTTCATCCCGTTTCTACCTGTCGATGGAAGATGCCCTGATGCGTATTTTCGCCTCGGACCGCGTCACCAACATGATGCGTAAACTGGGGATGAAACCGGGCGAAGCGATTGAGCACCCGTGGGTGACCAAAGCGATTGCTAACGCCCAGCGCAAAGTGGAAAGCCGCAACTTTGATATCCGTAAGCAGCTGCTGGAGTACGATGACGTTGCCAGCGACCAGCGCCGTGCCATCTATACCCAGCGTAACGAACTGCTCGACGTCTCTGACGTGTCAGAAACTATCGCCAGCATTCGTGAAGACGTGTTCAAAGCCACCATTGATGGCTATATCCCACCGCAGTCTCTGGAAGAGATGTGGGATGTTGCTGGCCTGCAGGAGCGCCTGAGCAACGACTTCGACCTCAATCTGCCGATTGCCGAGTGGCTGGATAAAGAGCCGGATCTGCATGAAGAAACGCTGCGTGAGCGCATCATGGAAGAGGCAAAAGCCCAGTATCAGCGCAAAGAAGAAGTGGTTGGCGTGGAAATGATGCGCAACTTCGAAAAAGGCGTGATGCTGCAAACGCTGGACTCGCTGTGGAAAGAGCACCTGGCGGCGATGGATTACCTGCGTCAGGGCATCCATTTGCGTGGCTACGCGCAGAAAGATCCGAAGCAGGAGTACAAGCGAGAGTCCTTCGCGATGTTTGCCGCAATGCTGGAGTCACTGAAATACGAAGTGATTAGCACCCTGAGCAAGGTTCAGGTGCGCATGCCGGAAGAGATTGAGCAGATGGAAGAGCAGCGCCGTCAGGAAGCTGAACATCTGGCGCAGCAGCAGCAGCTGAGCCACGCTGATGCCGACACGGAAGCCGCGCAGTCACTCTCTGAGCAGACTGGCGAGCGTAAAGTGGGGCGCAATGACCTGTGCCCATGCGGTTCCGGTAAGAAATATAAGCAGTGTCACGGCCGTCTGGCTTAACCCAGCAGCACGGTAACATCGAGAGGCGGCGATGCCGACCTGATGTCAGCCAGTGAAGCGAATAAAATTGCCGCAGCGGATAACGCTGCGGCTTTTTTTTTGCCGCGACTGAGGCAGGGCTCCGCCCCCTCTGCCCCCGCGCTATTGCGGCGGCAGGAAGAAATAAAAAAACGCCCCCGGCCATTCAGGCCGGGGGCGTCAGGGTATTAAAGACCTGCTTTCCGCTACATGGATTCAGGTATTAGTGCTTATGAGACTTAGCCGCAGTGCCCACTTCGCTCCACGCATCTTTCCAGTAGCCGCCTACGCCCGGCTCGTAGTGGTTAGCGCTGGCAGCGTAGATGGTGCACCAGCCGCTGGTCTGGCCTTTATTACACTCATACACTTTGCCATCTTTTGGCTGCAGAACTTTGGTGCCGCCTACGTACTGCTTGATGTTTTCCGGGTAGGTGAACTGATAATCACCGCCGCCAGCCGCTTCGCTCAGGGTCAGATCGAAGCTCTGCTGCAGCATCTGCTGATCGCGGGTGATACCCACTACGGTCAGGGTGTAGTTGCCTGGCTTCAGGTTCTTATTTTGCAGCGCCACGTTAACGCTACCGTCTTTCACCGTTTCGCTGCCAAAGCCGAGCAGGGTGTTATGTTTATCGAACAGCTTGGCGTTAATCACCATCTCACCGGTTACGGTAGCGGTCAGCTCAATAGGTGCGTGGCCATCGGTAATGGTGTACTGATTTTTTACCCCGCCGATCTCCATCACCGGTTTAACTTCTTCGTGCGTGTCCAGCTCAATTTCCACGCGCGTCAGGCCGCTGCCATCGCGGGTATAAATGGTATTCATCCCCTCAACCGGGTTAACTTCGCCCTGGTTATTTTTCTGGCCGGCGCGCAGGTCAGGCTGTTGCGCATTGATACGTGCAGCCAGTGCTTTTGACCAGATGTTGATATCGCCTTCGGCGTCGCTGTTAATGGTGAGGGTGGTGCTCAGCTCAGGGCGCTCATCAGGACCAAATACGCGGGTTTTCACGCTGTCGCCCGCTTTCAGCGCCACTTTTGGCGAGATGGTACCGATGGTTTTTTTCCACTCGGAAGGGACGGTATCTTCAAACTCGACGTCGATCATCTTATAGAAGGTGTTCGCGGTGTTAGATACTTCCCAGTTAGCGTAAATCACGTGGTAACCGCTGCGCTCCGGGATAGTACAGCTGTGGGTGATATCGTTCGGCGGAACAATCTCTTTACCGTCATGCACGCAGAATGGCGTTAATTCAAACGAGTCGCGCGTCAGGACTTTATTTGGGTTCCAGCCTGGCTTGGTGATGAAGTATTTCCAGTTTTGCGTGGCATGTACCGCGGTAAAGTGCCATGAGAAGTTATGTTCACCGGCCTGAATCTTATTTTTTGCCCAGCGTTCGCTGGTCTGCTCATTCAGCCTTGCAGCCAAACTCTCGCTATTGTCGTTATTACCGCTAGCCAGTTTGCCATCCGGCGGGGTGCCCGCACCCGGGAAGCCTTTGTGAGACTCACCCACGCTCTGCGGCTCGTAGGCGGCATTGCCGCAGTCGGTGTTCACCCCTTTCTGGCACAGCAGGTCGCGTGAAGGCGGCTCGGTGACATAACCGTGGGCCAAAGCGCCACCGCTGACTAACAGTGAAGATAATGCCAGGGCGACTTTGTTCAGTTTCATCATTTTCTATTCCATAATTCCAGATATAAAGTGGATACCTGCCACAGGTCAGGTGCTCGTAGCCTAGGGAAAAAATGCAGGTGGGGTTACTTATTGAAACTTAAACAGCGTTAACGCCGCTGGCGGGGAATGGCTCAGGGCTGAAAACGGCTTAAATGACCTTAGCAAAACGGAGAGGTGAAACAGGGGATGTATAATTTCCCCTCTTTATGTCTCCCAAAAGATGACCTTAATGATGAAGATAGTGTTTCCCGCTCTGCTGCTCAGCACGCTGGCGCTCAGCGCCTGCCAGCATCACCAGCCTGCGGCAGCCGTGCCGGTTGCCAGCCAGCTCTCTCAGCTCTCTGCCGTTGTGGCTTCCGCCAGCTGGCTGCGCCAAAACTGCAACCGTAGCGATATTGCGGCGGACGATCGCCTGGCCGCCAGCGCACTCTTGCTGGCCGCAGAGCGGGGATGGGCGACGCCGCCAGACTTTCGTCAGCAGCTGGCGGCGCAGGTTGCCAGCCGCATGAGCGCGCTGGATGCGGATGCTCCCACGCTGGCCGACAAATGTGCGGCGCTGAACCAGTCCAGCGCGCCCTTTATTCACTTTACTCAGAAAAAAGAGTCAGCGGTTGCCGCTCAGCCACAGTAACCAGCCGGCAACGGCCAGAAAAGGGCCAAAGGGCAAAGCGGCGCTGAGGGGGCGCTGCCACAGCAGGCGCGCCATCAGCGCCCAGCCAATCCCGCCAATCGAAGCCAGCAGCAGCAGCTGGGGCAACGGTTGCCATCCCAGCCACGCACCCAGCGCCGCCAGCAGCTTGGCATCCCCCAAACCCAACGCCTCTTTCCCGCGCAGCCAGTACCAGCCATGTGCCAGCAGCGCCAGCACGCCATAGCCCGTAATGGCCCCGGCAACGCTGGCATGGAGCGTAACGGCGGGCAGCCACGCCAGCAGGTTAGCCAGCAGACCAAGCCACAGCAATCCCAGCGTCAGCAGATCGGGCAGTAGCTGATGTTCGGCATCAATTACCATTAGCGGCAGCAGCAGCCAGCTCAGCAGCAGCGCCGCCAGCAGCAGCGGGCCACAGGGGAAGATGGCGCTGACCGCCAGCGTCAGTAGCAGGGTGACCCCCTCCATCAGCGGATAGCGCACGGCAATCCGCTGCCGGCAATGACGGCAGCGGCCCTGTAACCGCAACCAGCTGATGAGCGGAATATTGTCGCGCCACTTCAGCGGCGTTTGACACTGTGGGCAGTGTGAAGCGGGTAGCCACAGGCTGAAACCTGCGGGCGCCTGCGCGGTGATCATCAGCGGCAGTCGCCAGCAGACGACATTCAGCAGGCTACCTACCGTCAGACCCAGCGCGGCCAGCAGCAGCCAGTAAGCGGCATCAGCGAACATCGTTCAGCTCCAGCAGCGTCAGGCGCAGCCGTGTTTCCTGCCGTTCCAGCCGCAGGCGGGTAGCCTGCAGGCGCTGCTGCTGCTCCAGCGATATCAACACATTGATCAGCGGCTTAAACTCCACGGAATCGGCACTGGCAATCAGTCCGCCATTTGCCGCCGGCTGCAGCGACAGGCCGGTGAGCTGATTAAGGGTGGCAATGTCGGGCCGCGCGGGTAATACCGCCTGCATACGCGCCTCAAGCTGCTGCATCTGCTGCCATGCCCGCTGCTGCTGTTGCAGGCGTGCTGCCGCCTGCTGCTGCCACGCAACGGCACCCTGCCGGGCGCTGTAAAGCAGGGTAACGCAGGCCACGACCAGGCACAGCAGCAGCAGAGCCTGCTCGCGCGGCTGTCGAGACTGCCAGAAATGGTGTACGCGTTGCTTCATGGTTTCCTTCCTATAATCAGCTCATTACGTTCCTGCAGATTGACAGTGATGCCCGCGGGTGCAGCCTGCAGGGCTGTCGCTGCCAGCGGTGTGGCGAAGTGTAAGTGCAACTGCTGGCGTGCTGCATCCCATTCCAGCCGCTGCAGGGCAGTTGTATCCAGATTTGCGAGCAGTGCCTGAGATGCCGTCATCAGCGACAACAGCCCTGAGGTGGAAGGGGCGGTTTCCAGCCGCTGCAGCTGGTGGCGAAATGCTGCGCCCGCATCGGTCGGCGACTGTCCGTTAAAATAGTGCTGGTAACGCTGCAGCGCCTGCTGGTTTATCTGCCCGGCGGCGCGGTTTAACTGCCAGCCCTGCCACAGCGGTACGGCAGGCAGGGCCGCAAGCGAAAGCAGCAGCGCGGCAGCCAGGCAGTGCAGGCTTTTACCCCAGCGGATGGCCGGAGAAAATGCGCCATGCAGTAGAGAGAAGCAGGGTGGTTTAGCGGGCAGCGCTGGCCACGCCACCTGGGGTAAACCCGCCAGCGTAGGGTCAAGCGTCTGCAAATGCGCAACATCGCCAGAGGGCAGGCTGACGCCAGCAAAGGGCGCATGATGTGCCAGCCACTGTTCGCCAGCCTGGCTGGCATGCCCCTGTGGCAGGCACATGACGTCCGGCAGCGCGTAACTTACCCTGAGGCCACTTTGTGCGATGTGCGCCAGCGTGGTACGTAACCACTCTGCGTCAATGGCCACCAGATGCTGCTGCCCGGCCTCTTTTGCCAGCACGGTGATATGCAAGGCTTCGATATCGCCCAGCGCAAACCCCTCCAGCTGCCAGCGCAGGGCCTGCGGCGAGATCCTGCCGCCGCCGCCGCTGGCGGTATAAAACAGACAGCGTTCCGAGGGGACCGCAAGCCACACCTGGTCGCCCTCAAGCGCCGGGCAAGGGGCATCCTCCACGCCCGTGCTGCATTCGCCAGAGGCGGAGCGATAGTGCCAGTGCCGCTGGTTTCGCCCGGCACCGCTGAAATAAAGACAAAGTAATCCGCTTTGCCTGCGTGCAAATGTGATCATGTCGTTCACTCACTTAATCCATAAAGCCGGGCAGTGACCCGATAGCTTTCATCCTGCTGTTCAACCCGGCTACGTAATGCACTAAAAATTGTCGGATGATCGCCCCAAATCAGCAGTTCAAAGTAGCGGCTCTCGGTTACCACCACGCTTTGCAGGGTGGCGATAGCAGGTTCGAGCGTCCGGCTGCTTATCCCGCTAACCAGAGCATGAATGTCTTTCCACCCCTCAGGTGGACGGGCATCAAGCAGCGATTGCAGCTGCGTGGAGGAGAGCTGCCCGGCAAACAGCGCGCTGAATAACGGCATCTGGCGTGCAGTCAGGCCATTCACGTTGATGTTGAGGCGGGTTTCCGGCGTCACGCACAGCAGCGGCTGCAGTTTTTGCCATAGGGTGGGGGTGACCGCAGGCAGCGTTCTCAGCTGGCTGACTTCATCAAACAGCCGCCATTTGTTGACCTGCGGGTCGGGTTTAACCGAGGCAATAAGCTGCTGCATCAGGCGGTCGGCTTCTTCTTTCTTCAGGCCAAGCTGGCCCAGCATGCGCAGAAAAAGCTGGCGCGCGAGGGAGGGTAAAGCAGGCTGCTGGTCTTCCGCCACCCTCTGCATCAGCAGCGCATTCAAATTGAAACAGGCCTGACGATCGCGCAGCCTGAAGTGCAGCAGCTGTTCACCAAACTGCTGCTGGCGCACCGCATTAAACGGCTGCTGCAGCGGCTGAGTGGTGAGAAACCACTGCTCTGCACCCAGCAGGTCCCATTTCGCCTGCAGCATAGCCTGCCGGTTGCCCGCCTGGGCCACAGCCAGGTTGCCATACTGATTGCTGGTGGTTGCCAGCAGCGTCATCATGGCGATCATTAGCAGAACCACCAGCAGCGCCATTCCGCGCTGTTGCCGCTGCATTATTGCCCGCCGCTCAGCAGAATGATGGTGGAAAGCAGGCCGTAATCCGGGGTGTGCAGCGTGACCTCTATCGCCTCGGGCAGGTTAAACGCTGCGGGCCAGCCAGCCTGCCAGCTCCCCGCCGACCAGAAGCGTAGCTGCACCCGATCGATCCTCTGAAAGCGGGCTGTGATCTCATTCGACTCAAGATTTTCACGCAGCAGGCCGCTATCAGCCAGCCGCCAGCGCACCCTCTGTAATGAGGATCGTGGTGCGATGCTGACGGGAAGGGTACTGTTACGCCGGGTAAACTGCAGCAGCGCAGCCGGCGTATTACTGATAAATGCCGGGTGCGCGTGAGAGCGCTTTTCATCCTGTGACGGGATCATTGCCTGTGAGAGATCGCGATCGAGCAGTGCAAACAGGCGGCCAATCTCTTCCCGCCTGGTGACGTTCTGGCGGATCTGTTCGTCGCTGCGCATAACCGCCTGCAGGATCTGATAGCCCGTCAGGCTGAGAACGGCAAAAATTGCCAGCGCCAGCATCATTTCAATCAGGGTAAACCCTTGCTGACTGCGCATCATGATTTGCCCTGCCAGCCGTGCAGCGTAGCCAGTGCGGCCTGCTGAGAAGGGTCGAGACGCACCTCAATTTCCAGCGCCCTGATTTGCGCATGACGGGTGCTGACGCCGCGCCAGCGCCAGTACCAGCGCCGCTGCGCCATCGACGTGTTGCCATACTGCCAGCTTTGCGGCGGCCAGACCTGCTGCAGCTGTAGCTGTGCGAGTTGATTATCCGCCACCAGATAAGCGAACTGTTTCTCCTCCAGCCGCGACAGATTACGTACCTGCTCACCGCTGGTTTTCATCAGTGCCAGACCGGCAATCGCCAGCAGCGCCAGCGCGACCATCACCTCCAGCAGCGTCATCCCCCGTTGCTTCATGGTGACTCCGATAACACAGCCTCACCGCTGCGCGCGGTGATGCGGGTGGCGCGCAGCCCAGGGCTGCTAATCCGCAAAGTAAAAGCGGGTTGACTGCCGTCCGCCAGAAACAGCAGTGATGCTGGCAGTGCCACCATTTTGCCCTCCACGATTAAACTCAGCTGCCCGGGCTCAGGCAGGTCGAGCTGCCCCAGGCGCGTGCCAAGTGGCTGCCAGTGGTGTCCAGGAAACGGCGTTTCGCCCTCAGAGTGGCCAGCCGCCAGGCGGAAAAGCGTGGCCTGCTGCTGGCTCACCTGAAGCCGTATCACGCCACCATCGAGCTGCGGCTGGCCGATCGCCTGGCGAATCATCACCAGCAGTTTCTCCGCCTGGGGTCTGGTGCTGGCCGCAGGCAGGGTGGCGATAGTTCCCAGGGCAATGATGCTTAACAGCAGCAGCACCATCATCATTTCCAGCAGCGTAAATCCGTTCTGGCGCGGCATCAGTCGCTTTCGGTCTGCCAGTTAGTTATATCGTCCTCAGTGCCGGCGATACCATCCGCCCCCGCAGAGAAAATATCCACGCTGCTCTGTTTCCCGGGGCTGACCAACTGATAATCATTTCCCCACGGGTCCTGCGGCAGGCGGCGAATATAGCCATCGCTGCGGTAATTATGCGGTACGGGCGGCAGGGCCGGTTTACTCACCAGCGCTTTCAGCCCCTGCTCGCTGCTGGGATAGCGGCTGTTGTCCAGCCGGTACATATCCAGCGCATTTTCCAGCGTCACGATATCGCTGATGGCTTTCTGACGATCGGCACGATCTTTATTGCCCATCAGACTGGGGATCACCAGGCTGGCAAGAATGCCGAGTATCACGATCACCACCATCATTTCGAGCAGGGTGAAGCCCCGCTGCCTCTGTTGATTAACGCCTTGTTCCATAATGATTTATCCTACCAGGTTGTTGAGTTGTAAAATGGGTTGCAGGATCGCCAGCACGATAAACAGCACCACGGCGGCCATCACCACCACCAGCAGCGGTTCGAACAGGCTGACCGCCAGCGTCATCTGGCTGAGAAACGCGCTATCCTGCATATCTGCGCAGCGCGCCAGCATGCTGTCCAGCTCGCCGCTGCTCTCTCCACTGGCGACCATATGACGCATCATTGGTGACAGTAGCTGCGTCTGATCAAGCGCCAGCGTCAGGCTGCTGCCTTCGCGTACCTGCGTGGCGGCCTGTTCAAGCTGCTGGCGAATAAACTGATTGGTCAGCACCGTGGCACCGATGCTCATCCCCTCCAGCAGCGGCACGGCGCTGTTGCTGAGAATGCTGAGGGTGCGCGCATAGCGGGCGAGGTTGAGATTGAGAACAATACGTCCCACTATCGGCAGCCGCAGTGTCGCCTGATGCCAGCGCAGGCGGTGTCGTGGCTGGCGCAGCAGCAGATGGGCAGCGCCAGCCGCCAGCAGAAGCAGCACCAGCAGTGGAAATCCAGTGCGACGCACCAGATCGCTGAGCGCCATCAGCAGGCGGGTCGACAGCGGGAGCGCCTGCTTCATGTGCACAAACTGTTCCACCACGGTAGGAACCACGGCGGCCAGCAGCACAGAGATCACGCCAATAGCCACCAGCGTCAGCAGCAGGGGATAGATCAGTGCCTGAGTCAGCTTACTTTTGAGCTGCGCACTCTTTTCGCTGTAGTCTGCCAGCTGCTCCAGCACGCTATCGAGCTTGCCCGAGGCTTCGCCGGCAGCGATCATCGCCTGATAGAGTGGGGGAAAGATGGCGGGGTAGAGCGCGACCGCGTACGCCAGCGTCGCCCCCTCCAGCACCTTCTGGCGCAGGGTATGCAGCATGGCGCGGCCCGCAGGGCGGGTGGTCTGATTTTCCAGGGCCAGCAGCGCCTGTTCCAGCGGCAGTGCGGCAGCGATCAGCGTGGCCAGCTGGCGTATCAGCAGCACGCGTTCCCCGGCGGAGAGCGCGCTGCGTTGGAGGCTCAGGCCTGCCCGCTGTACACGCAACTGCAACGGCTGCAGCTGCTGTTCGCGCAGCCGCTGGCGTGCCAGCTGCGCAGTGTCGGCTTCCAGCACCCCGCGCACGCGCTGTCCCTGGCGGTTAACGGCCTGATAACGAAAACGCATCTTAGCTTTCATTCCTTGTCACGCGCAGGATCTCTTCCAGCGTGGTGACCCCCTCCTGCGCTTTTTGCAGTCCATCCTGCTGCAGGCTCTGATAGTCAGCGCTGACCAGTTGATGCAGCGGCTGCTCGCTATGCGGGTGGCTTATCGCCCGACGCAGGCTGTCATCAATGATTAACAGTTCGTGAATGCCGATACGGCCACGATAGCCGCTGTGATGGCAGCGTTCGCAGCCCACCGCCTGCCAGAGCGTCAGCCCGCTGGAGGCGGAGGGGAAGTAGCTGAGCTGGGCCGCCGTCGCCGCCACCGGCTGGCGACAGGCCTGGCAGAGCCGGCGTACCAGGCGCTGAGAAAGCACACCCAGCAGCGAGCTGGCCAGGAGAAAGGGTTCAACGCCCATATCTCGCAGGCGTTCAATGGCGCCAAGCGCGCTGTTGGTGTGTAGCGTTGACAGCACCAGATGGCCGGTCAGCGAGGCCTGCACGGCAATCTGCGCGGTTTCGCTATCGCGGATCTCACCGATCATCACCACGTCGGGGTCCTGGCGCAGGATCGCCCGCAGCCCGCGCGCAAAGGTCATATCGATTTTGCTATTAACCTGAGTCTGCCCGATCCCTTCCAGCTCGTACTCGACCGGATCCTCAATGGTCATAATATTTTTATCATCGCCGTGGATCAGCTTCAGTCCGGCGTACAGCGTGGTGCTTTTACCTGAACCCGTAGGTCCGGTAACCAGTAAAATGCCGTGCGGGCTGTGCAGCAGACGGGCCATTTCCCGCTGCGCTGCAGCCGTCATGCCAATCGCCGCCAGACTCAGCGTCAGCCCATTTTTATCCAGCACGCGCAGTACAATACGTTCGCCATGCTGGGCGGGCAGGGTTGAGACGCGGACATCAATATTTCGCCCGCCGAGGCGCAGCGAAATACGGCCATCCTGCGGCACCCGCTTTTCGGCAATATCCAGCCGGGCCATCACTTTAATGCGCGACAGCAGATAGCGGCTGAGCTGCACCGGTGGCGATAAAACCGGGCGCAGCATGCCATCAATGCGAAAGCGTACCGACAATACTTTTTCAAACGGCTCAATATGAATATCGGAAGCCCCCTGCTTGATCGCCTCGGTGAGAATGGCATTGATCAGGCGGATCACCGGCGCACCGTCATCGCTGTCCAGCAGATCGTTATCCTCCGGCAGGTGCTGGACCGCCTGATCGAGGTCAAACTCACTGCCCAGTGATTCAAACAGCTCGGCAGAGCGGCTGTTCTGCTGGTAAACCTCCGCCACTTTCTCACGGAAGGCGGCCTCATCAAGCGGCATCAGCGAGCTTTGCGGCAGATAGCGCCGTGCTTCGAACAGCGCGGATGTGCTGCTTTTGGGATGAAAGCACAGGGTCGCGTCAGGCAGCAGCAGCACCTGGTACTGCTGTACCCAGTTAAACGGCAACAGCGGCTGAGTCATGATGCATCCGCCCGCCAGAAGGTCGCGACATCCTGCTGCAGCTGCTGGAGCGCGTGGTTACTCTGGCGCACGTTAAGCTGCTGCTTCAGCGCTTTCTTGAGCGGCAGGTCTTCATTTCCCTCATCAAGCTGCTGACGAAAGGTGTTCAGCTTATCTGAGCTGGTGCGGTCAAAGGCGTGCTGCTGACGAATGATGGTGGGGCGAATAAACAGCATCAGATTACGCTTGCTCTGCTTGTCGGAGCTGTAGCGAAACAGGTGGCCAATCAGTGGGATATCACCCAGTAACGGTACGCGACTTTCGCTACGGTTGTGCGCAGTATCGAGCAGGCCGCCGACCACGACGGTATTACCGCTGTCCACCAGCACCGCGTTTTTGACCATGCGCGTATTAAACGTCATGCCAAGCGGGTCACCGCTGCTTTGATCGGCCACGCTGGAAACCTCCTGCTCGATCTCCATCAGCACCGAATCGCCTTTGTTAATCTGCGGCTTCACCTTCAGCTTGATGCCGACACTTTTGCGCGCCACCGAGTTGAATACCCCGTCGCCGCTGGTGGTTTGTGAACCGGTGAGAATGGGGACATCCTGACCGACGGTGAATTCTGCTTCCATATTATCCAGCGTCACGATGCTGGGGGTGGCGAGAATATTATTCTGTCCATTGGTTTGCAGGGCGCTGAACAGCCCGGCCCAGTTACCACGATAAAACCCGGCGGCCAGCCCGCTGGTCTTGCTCAGCGCACTGGCAAACCCTTTATCCGGCAGCGTGGTAATAGGGGCATCAGTGCCCGGGAACTGCGTGCCGCCAGCGTGACGGTTAAACCACTGTACGCCCAGCGCCAGGCCATCGGCGTCCTGAACCTCCACGATAATCGCCTCCACCTGAACCTGCGGGCGACTGATATCCAGCCGTTTGATAATCTCTTCAAGGTCGTCCATCACGTCAGGCGGCGCGTTAATAATCAGCGAGTTAGTGTGCGCATCGGCTTTCACCACGATATCTTTCATCATGGTGACGCCGCTGGCGGCCTTACCTTCGGCTTTGTCCTGCAGCGAACCGCTGACGCCGGTCAGAACCTCCAGCAGATTGTCAGCCTTGGCATGCTGCAGGTAAAACACGCGCGAGTTGCTGTGGCTGTCATTCTTCGTATCCAGATCGTGCGCCGCGTCAATCATCTGCTGACGCGCCTGCTCCTCGCCGGTAATTAACACGGCGTTGGTCCGGGTGTCTGCCACCGCTTTGGCGCGCAGTTTGCTGCTGCTACCGGGCTGAGTGCCGCTATTTAACTGATTAAGGATTTCGGCAACCTGCGCGGCGGAAGCCCAGCGCAGTTTGACACTGTCAACGCTGTTGTCTTCCGGCTGGTCGATACTCTCGACTATGGCTGACAGCTGCTGGATAACTGCGGCTCGGCCGGTCATCAGCAGCACGTTTGAAGGGTCGTAATGCACGACGCTGCCAGCCGCAGCGTCATTGAGCTGGCGCAGCAGCGGGGCCAGCTCTTTGGCGGTAATATAATGCAGCGGGAGCACGCGGCTAATCATTTCATCCCCGCTGGCCTGACCGTCAGCGGAAACCAGCGGGAGCGCAGCACCTTTGGCATTTTTAGCCGGGATAACCTTGACCACCCCATTGTCCATGCTGATGGCGGCAAAGCCATGCACGTCGAGCACGCTGAGGAAAAACTGGTAATACTGCTGGTCATTCAGCGTTTCGTAACTGCGCACGCTGATTTTCCCTTTTACCGTCGGGTCGATGATGATGGTTTTGTTCAAAGCCTTACTGACCGTGGTAATAAACTCGTCAATATCGGTATTTTTGAAATTAGCCTGGTAGCCCTCTGCATGAGCGCTGAGGGAAAACAGAAAGCTGGCCAGTAACAGCAGCATGCCACGGCCCGCCGGACGACATGGGGAGAAAATCATCGGCATAAATGTTCCAGAGTAAAGCGACTCATTTGATATAAAAGGCTTCATAGCGACCGTTATGGCGAATCACCACGCGGTCGGGAAAAATGCGTACCACAGAGGCTGGCGTGCCCGGCAACTGCTCTGCGATGCTCACGACCAGCTGCTGATTGCCGTGCTGGAAGACGGCCATCGAGAGCCGGGCATCGCTGTTGCTAAGCAATCCGCTTAACCTGAACGGCAGGGAACTTGGCACGGCGTGCACTATTTGCTGCTCTTCATCCCCCGCCGGCGCGGCAGCCGTGCTGGCCTGGGTGGCGAACCACGCCAGCGCCTGCAGCGTCGCATAAGGTTGTGCTGGCGGCGGCGGTGGGGCCGGCGCATGACGCTGCGCCACCGGTGAAGGTTTGCCTTCGTAGTGAAGCGCAGCGGTGAAAGAGGTTAGCGGTAATAGCAGACTGAAAATAATGATCCTGCCTGGTGTTAACACCCGACGACCCAAAAAAAGAAGATCCTGACCAACCGGTAATATCATGATTAATAGTGTAAAACCTTAAAGATTAAATTAGCGAATAGCATTTAAAAACCACTGCCTTAGGGAAGGTCGATTAAGCTTATCTTTCTTTTCTACGGCTTTTACAGCACTGCTTTCGCAAAAGTCATTGTGCCTGGATTCTGCTGCGATCTTCATCAATAAAGGTTTGTTAAGCTTTAATCCATAGTAAGGGACGGTGATCAAAATATCTCCCGGCAGTTGATGGCGTTGTAGCAGCGCCCGTAGTTGAAAAACTAACTGGTGATAGTTATTATCCCGAATGTATTGATGGTTCTCGTACCAGACGATATTGATAATTTCTCTTTTGTTATTGATGTTGGTCAACATGCAGATTAACAACCGCTTTTGCGTTTCACTTAACGGGATGCTGAGCTTTTTGCTGGGAATATTAAGCATATTGAGCTGGCAATCCACCGTTAAAACGTTATCGAAATGAATGTGATCAATATCGAGAATCTTTTCGCATTGCTGAACACTTAGCATTGTAGATATTCCTTGGTAATTTCCACGTCACCTGATTTTTTTAGTAGATCTGACCAGGGCAAATGTTCATGCAAAATGTTCTGATTAACGGACACTTTGATGTTGAAATGCAATTGACCTGAATCGCCATCTGATTTGAAGGATATAGATAACTCTCATCACCCTGCAATACAAGCTGTAGAGGTTAATTTGTAAAGTTATCTATATATATGATTTATATGATTTTTGTATGTTTTATTAATGAATTAATTAAAGTTTAAAACTCATTATTACCTTGCGCAAAGGACTTTTTTTTCATTATGTTTTCCTGTGAAGTTTATGAGGGTGCCAGAGAGTACGCTACCAACTCATTTTCTTCAGGATAGGGTTTCCTGCAAGGTGGTGAAAAAAAACAGCCAGCACATGCATGACAATCAGTATAGACAGCGTCACGCAGGAGATAATATGCAGCTGATGAAATGCGCTGGTCAGAGCTCCGCCCTGCAGCGGATGGGGAAGCTGGATGAAATTAAATATGTTGATATCCCGTTCCATCATCATCACACCGGTAAAAAGCACCAAAGCGGTATTGATGTAGATAATGATATGCACTGCATTGGCTAAAGCATGGTTGCCGGATTTTCTTTTAATATTGGCTGATTTTCCTGATTTGATTGCGTAAAATATACGAACAGCAAAGAAAGGAATAAACAGTGTTGTCACGGATACATTGATAAACCCTACGAACTCTTTTACATGATCTGAAGTATTTCCCAAGAAAATATAAAAGCCACTTGCCATCGCCCATATAATAACGATGGCGGAAATCCAGTGTAATAACACTTGCACCGGTGAGTACTTAGTCATTGTTTTTCCTTCTGCTATGGTGTTCAGCACCATTCATTTTACTGATGCCAGGATGATTTATAGTGGAATACACTAAGCAAATACTCGCTGCGGGATAAAATTAAACTCTCTTATTCAACTTATTGTCCGGGCTGTTTACACCTGCATCCTGTAAAGATGTGTATGTGCGGCGGCAGGACAGTACTGTCAATCGATGATAAAGTGGCGCGGTTCGAATTAAACCCTGGCAGAGTGAATAAGCATGAAACATTTACAGGTAGCAGTAGGCATTATCCGTAACGGCGCTCGGCAGATTTTTCTGGCTCAGCGCGCCGCCAGTTCGCATATGGCAAACATGTGGGAATTTCCGGGCGGTAAAATCGAGAGCGGTGAAACGCCAGAGCTGGCGTTGAAACGTGAGCTGCAGGAAGAGACCGGCATTGAGGTGCTGAGCGCCAGCGCATACGGGATTGCCGACCATACTTACGCTGACCTGCGCGTGACGCTGCACTTCTTTCTGGTTGAACAGTGGAATGGCGAGCCGTATGGGCGGGAAGGGCAGCCGTCACGCTGGGTGGATCAGGCAGAGTTGCAGGCCGATGAGTTTCCACCGGCCAATGCGGAGCTGGTGGTGCGCCTGAAAGCTGAAGCGCATCAGGCCACGCCGTAACCTTAACAGCTAGTCGCGATCGAGCAGTTGCTCACTCCAGCTTTCGTTGTCATTCAGACCGTCGCTGCTGGGAATACGCTTCTCTTCAGCGGCCCATTCGCCAAGATCGATCAGCTGGCAGCGCTTGCTACAAAACGGACGCCAGCTGCTAAGTTCATCCCAAATGACCTGCTTGCCGCAGGTCGGGCAGTTCACCATGGTTACATCACTCATACAATTACCTCAACAACAGGCCAGCTCAAAATCGAGACGGGCGGGAACTTCACCCCGTTCGCTATCCAGCGGCAGAAAACGGATGGCATAACGGCTTTTATGACCGGAAACCTGCGGATAAAGAGAGTCGTCCAGCTTTAACTGCAGGCGCAACAGGTCAGCACCCTCGGCGTTATCCTGGAAGAAACCATTCAGGCTGGTGTGGTTGCGGAAAATCCCGGACTGACGGATCAGGTCGAGGATCATCGTCAGTGCATCGCGCATTGGCGCCAGGGAGTTCACCCAGATGGCCACCTGCTGGTCACGTAGCGGTTGTTCAATATGAAGCCAGATATGCAGCGTCGGCAGATCAAAGCTACAGCAGCCACCCGGAATGCTTAAACGCTGACGCACCAGAGCAATTAAACGGTCTTCGCGCAGCTGCTGGCCCATGCGCGGGGCGGCCATCAGCGCCGCACCGCGGGTTTTCAGGTCGGCACGCAGGGCATCAATCGTGGCGGTATCGACGCCGGGAACTTCAGACCATGACTGCAGTTTTTGCTGCTGACGCTCCAGCTCTTTAAGGATTTCGGTGCGCAGTTCACCACGCTCAAACACGTCCAGCAGCTCGGCGGCATTGCGGAAAAATGTCAGCGCGCCCAGGTGATCAACAATGTTCTGGCTGGCGCTAAGTTGCTTGAGTAAAAATTCGATACGCAGCCAGGTACGCATTTTTTCGTTCAGTGGATGTTCAAAAAGAACCGTTGTGCTCATGCTGTTAATCCCGATCGGTTGCTGCTGCCAGCGCCAGATAGCGCTGATGGAGTTCAGCAACGCGCGCGATCGCCGTCTCGGGCGATCCGCTGTTATCAATAATGTCATCCGCCACTGCCAGACGCGCTTCACGCGAGGCCTGAGCAGCAAGAATATTTTCCGCCTGTTCACGGCTGATACCGTCGCGGCGTAGGGTGCGCGCCAGCTGGGTTTCACGGTCTACGTCGACCACCAGCACCCGGTCAGCGAGGTGTTGCAAATGGTTCTCTACCAGCAGCGGAACCACCCACAGGCACCAGGCCGAGCGGGTCAATGCTAACTGCTTACGCGTCTCTGCATGGATAAGAGGATGTAACAGTTTGTTAATCCAGCTTTTATCCTGCGGCGAACTAAAGATTTTCTGCCGCAGCACGCCCCGGTTCAGCGAACCGTCCGGGTGCAGAATCTCATCACCAAAGCGTTGAGAAATGGCCGCCAGTGCCGGCTGCCCAGGCGCTACCACCTGGCGCGCAATCACGTCGGCATCAACAATATCAATGTCCAGTGCGGCAAAAGCGTTAGCAATGGTACTTTTTCCACTGCCGATGCCGCCGGTTAGCGCAACGATATAAGGCATGCTTTCAAGTTCTCGCTGCTTTGTTGACCTGATTTTACACCGCCCAGCTCAATTTTGAGGCGCAGATCACAAAGCAGTTTTACAGGTAAATTTAACGGATTGTAGCGTAAATAAAGCAAATTTCGCAGTCTTGTCGGCGCGTTTTTAGCGCGTATGATAGCGTCACTGGAACAGGCATTCAGCTTTATCCGCGTCGCGTAACCCTGAAGGGAGCGCGCCCGGATCACCGCCATCAACCAGGATAATCGTTATGCGTATCGAAGAAGATATTAAGTTAGGCTTTAAGGATGTTTTAATCCGTCCAAAGCGTTCCACCCTGCAAAGCCGTTCTCAGGTTGAGCTGGAACGTCAGTTCACCTTCAAACACTCCGCTATCAGCTGGTCCGGCGTTCCTGTCATTGCCGCCAATATGGATACGGTGGGCACGTTCAGCATGGCGACTGCGCTGGCTTCCTTCAATATTCTTACTGCCGTCCACAAGCATTACAGCGTTGAGCAGTGGCGTGAGTTTGTCATCCGTAGCACCCCCGAGGTATTGCGCCATGTTATGGTCTCAACCGGGACGTCAGATGCAGACTTTACCAAGCTGCAGCAGATCCTGGCCTTGTCTCCGGCGCTAAATTTTATCTGTATCGACGTGGCAAACGGCTATTCCGAACACTTCGTGCAGTTCCTGCAGCGTGCGCGTGAGGCCTGCCCGGGGAAAACGATCTGCGCCGGGAATGTGGTGACGGGTGAGATGGTGGAGGAGCTGATCCTCTCCGGGGCCGATATTGTTAAGGTGGGCATTGGTCCGGGTTCCGTCTGCACCACGCGGGTGAAAACCGGCGTCGGCTATCCGCAGCTTTCCGCCGTGATTGAGTGCGCCGATGCGGCACACGGCCTGGGTGGGCAGATCGTCAGCGATGGCGGTTGTTCCGTGCCGGGTGATGTGGCGAAGGCCTTTGGCGGCGGCGCTGATTTCGTCATGCTGGGCGGCATGCTCGCCGCCCACGACGAATGCGAAGGCACGCTGGTTGAGGAGAACGGCGAACAGTTTATGCTGTTCTACGGCATGAGCTCCGAATCCGCCATGAAACGCCACGTCGGCGGAGTGGCGCAGTACCGTGCTGCCGAGGGAAAAACCGTTAAGCTGCCGCTGCGTGGGCCGGTTGATCAGACCGCGCGTGACATCCTTGGCGGGCTGCGCTCAGCCTGTACCTATGTAGGCGCAGAGCGTTTAAAAGAGCTGACCAAGCGCACCACGTTTATCCGCGTTAACGAGCAGGAAAACCGCGTCTTTAATCGTTAAAGATTGCTGTTGACCAGGGGGCCGTCGTGCATCCAGCGCGACGGCCTAACCCAGCGCATCACCGAGGCGGAACACCGGCAGATACATGGCAACCACCAGCGTGCCGACAATCGCGCCAATCACCACCATCATTAGCGGCTCCAGCGCGGCTGCCAGCGCATCCGCCAGCTGATGAGTTCGCTGTTCATGCCAGCCCGCCAGCCTTGCCAGCAGCGCATCCAGTGAACCTGACTCTTCCCCCACTTTCACCAGCTGATAGCACAGCGGCGTAAACAGCTGATGCGTCTTTAACGCCTGGTGCAGCGGATTGCCGTTTTCGATATGCCGCTGCAGCGCAGCAATAGCTTCGCGCCACAGTAGCGGGGACAGCGTCTTCTCTACCGCCTGCAAACTTTGCAGCAGCGTCAGCCCGGCGCGCTGGGTGAGCGACAGGGTGGTAAAGATCTGGCTCAGCAGGCTGCCACGATACAGGGCGGCGATCAGCGGCAGCCGCATCAGCAGCCGCTGCTCGCGGCGCTGCCAGCCAGGGGACTTTTTATGCAGCCTGCGCCAGAGCAGAACAACCGCGATAACCAGCGTAATGCCCGGCAAGGCCTGCTGCTGGATGAGCTGCGAAAAGGCGATCACCGCGGCGGTAAACGCCGGCAGTGGGGCATTAAATGTCTGATAAATCGCGACAAACTCCGGCAGAACAAAGACCAGCATACCGATGCTAATCAGTAGCGCCACCGCGAGGATAAACAGCGGATAGCGCAGCGCCTTTTTCACCTTCTGCTGCAGCTGCTGCTGCTGTTCCTGTTGCAACGCCAGCTGCAGGCAGCACTCATCCAGCTCTCCGGTCAGTTCACCGATGTGGATCAGTGCGGCGTACAGCGGCGGAAATACATCAGGCCAGGCCGCCAGCGCGTCTGAAAAAGGGATACCTGATGTAATCCGCTGCTGGAGTTCCAGCAGCAGGGCCTGCCAGCAGGGTTCAGGATGCCCCTCACCCAGCAGCTGCAGGCTGGATGCCAGCGGCATTCCCGCCTTGAGTAAGGTTGCCAGCTGGCGCACCAGCGCGGTTTTTTGCGCCCCCTTCCACTGACGTTGCCCACAGCGCTGGCGCGGGGATATCTTCAGGGGCAGCTGGTGATGCGCGGCAAGGTCGGCCGCAATCTGCCCGGCGCTGGGGGCAAAACTGCAGCCGTGATGCAGGTTGCCGCTATCGTCCATGGCCTGCCAGCGAAAGAGGTAGCGCTTACTCATCACAGCCTCCGGCAACGCGTGTCAGCTCCTCGAGGGTGGTATCGCCCCGATTCACGCAGTGAAGTCCCTCAACAAACAGTGAATTCAGCCCCTGCTCACGCGCGATTTTCTCCAGCTCTTCAGGCATGGCCGAGCTGGCCAGCGCATTTTGCAGCCGTGCAGATATCGGCAGCATTTCGAACAGCGCCAGGCGGCCGTAAAAACCGGAAAAGCAGCGATCGCACCCTACGGCGTGCCAGTTCTGAATGGTTCCCGGCCAGATATGTGATGGCAGGTGAGCGGTAGCCTCGGCGGGCTGACGGCAGTGCGGGCACAGTCTTCGCACCAGACGCTGGGCAATCACCAGTTTCAATGCTGAAGCCAGCAGATAACCGGGTACGCCCATCTGTCCCAGCCTGACCAGCGTTTCGGTAGTTGAGTTAGTGTGCAGCGTCGACAGCACCAGGTGACCAGTCTGCGCCGCTTTCACCGCAATTTCAGCCGTTTCACCATCGCGGATCTCGCCGATCATAATCACGTCGGGATCCTGGCGTAGCAGCGCGCGCAGCACCCGATGGAAATCGAGCCCCGAGCGGGGGTGGATCTGGGTTTGGTTGATCCCCGCCAGCGGGATCTCCACCGGGTCCTCCACGCTGCACAGATTACGCGTGGCGATATTCAGCCAGCTCAGCCCGCTGTAAAGCGTGAACGTTTTGCCACTGCCGGTCGGGCCTGTCACCAGAATCATGCCCTGCGGGCGTGAGAGGGCTTCGCGGTAACGCTTAAGTTGGGGGGCGGGCATCTTGAGATTCTCCAGTGCCACCGACTGGGAATCACTCTGCAGCAGGCGCACCACGGCTTTCTCACCGCCGCGCACCGGCAGCGTCGACAGGCGGAATGAGTGGGTTTGCTGGCCAAGCTGCAGGGAAAACTGCCCATCCTGCGGCACCCGGCGCTCAGCGATATCGAGGCTGGCGAGGATTTTCAGGCGCGCAATCAGCGGGGCGCTGTTCTCCGCCCAGCTGCCCGGCAATTGCTGTAGTACGCCATCGACGCGTAAGCGGACGCGCAGCCCCTTTTCCTGGGGTTCAAGGTGAATATCCGACGCGCGCTTCTGCAAAGCCTGGGTCAGCAGTTCGTTAATCTTCACAACGGCCGCACCGCTGTACTCTTCGGCGCTCTCCTGTGCTGATGCGGTGGCGCTATTTCCCTCGCGCTGAATAAATTGTTCAAGCCTGGCCTGAGGCCAGCACTCCACTTCGATGGCACTTTGTGTGGCAAAGCGCAGTTCTGTCATCATTTCGTGACCCGGAGTAGCGGCCAGTGCAATGTGCAGCCGCTGGGCATTGAATCCGACAATCACCGCCTGATAGCGCTGGCAGATGGCCTCTACCGCGCGCTGCGTCTCTGGGTTCATGGCGCCTGCTCCTCATCAAAGCGGAACACATCCTGACAAGCCTCTTGCAATCCGGAAGACTCGCTTTTACAGCTGCGCTGCCAGTCCATCTGTCCGTTATCGCTGTTCCATTGCGGTGTCAGTTTGACGTCCAGCCCTTTAAGGCTCTCCTTGCCGCTTAGGGCAATCACGCCGGCTTTAACGCTGAGTGCCGACACATAGCGAGAAGTGCGCTCCATCGGCACACCGTTGCTGCCTGCGCTGCAGTTGCCGCTACCGCCGTGCTCGATAGCGCAGAGCTCAACGGCGGTTTTGAACGGCATCGCCGTTTGCAGCATATCGGTCAGCGCGGCTTTTTGCAGATAGCCCTGGTAAGCGGGCAGCCCGATAGCGCTGAGAATGGCAATAATGGCGATAACGATCATCAGTTCGATCAGGGTGAATCCCTGCTGGTTCATGGCAAACCTCCTTGTGGTTAAGAGGTGAGCAACATAATTCGCCACTGCAGGCTGGCGCCAGCAGCGATCCCGAGTTTTCAGAGCGGGGCCGTAAACAATTTTTGTCTGTTACATCAGCGGATTAATGTGGCGGAAGGCGGCTCGCAAAAATAAAACCTGGGCAGAAAAAAGGCCACTGTATGAAGTGGCCTGAATCGTCAGAGGATAAGTTGTTCGGGGCGGCATTGGTAAAGTCTGGCAAGTTTCTCACGGGTTTTCTTATGCGGTTTACTGTCAACGCGCTCCCACTGCGAAACGGCGGACTGGGTGGTACCCAGCTTTTCCGCCACGTCATATTGCGACAGGCCGCGATGAATGCGCCAGGCTGCCTGCAGGCTGACCTCCTGCCCGACCATGATCCCGACAATTTCCTGCGGAACGGTTTCATTATCATGTTCGTCAGCCTCATAGGGCAGGCTGGCCCATTCACTGCTGGCATTGGACAGCAGCTTTTCATACTCGGCCACAGGCAGTACTACAAACTGCGCCGTGCCGTTTTCATCATAAATAACCTGTTTTGGCACTGGGTATCCTCCAGTCTGAGAGCCATGTTCCGTATCTGGTTGCGTTAGCAAGTGTGGGTTGCCCGACGCTTTACTTCCTGAATAACCACAACCACAGGCTCGCCGTTAATCAGTTGAAAAATGACTCTGTAGTTCCCTACTCGCAGCCGGAAAAGAGTGTCATTTCCCTCTATTTTTTTCACGTCCAGCGGCACCACCGGAAAAGCGACCAGCTGTCGACTCTTTTCAGCGATGGCTCTGCGATAGCGGCTGTCAATTTTGCTGAGCTGCTTTAACGCCCGCCTTGTCCACATAACTTCAACCATTGCTCCCCCATTTCCCTGGCATAGCCACACGAGGTTGATTAGATAATAGGTCTAAAATTTGGCTTATACAATGACTTTACTAATTATCTAATCCCTGTGTGGGCTGGTGCTGTGTAACACATTCCGCTGTTAATCTCATTAACCCTCCCTCTGTTGCCAGCGGTAGCCATGATTTTTCAGAGCGGGGCCGTAAACAATTTTTGTCTGTTACATCAGCGGATTAATGTGGCGGAAGGCGGCTCGCAAAAACAAAACCTGGGCAGAAAAAAGGCCAGCACATGTAGCTGGCCTGAGGTACAAACAGGTGAAGAGCAGGGATGATTAGCGCTTAGCGAAAGCGCATCGACAAATCGAGGGCACGCACATGTTTGGTCAATGCACCAACGGAGATATAGTCCACGCCGGTTTCGGCAAAGGTTCGCAGGGTCTCGTCGGTGACATTCCCGGAGACTTCCAGCAGGGCGCGGTTGTCACTCAGCTTGACGGCATCGCGCATCTGCTCGACGGTAAAGTTATCGAGCATCACGATATCTGCGCCAGCCTGCAGCGCTTGCTCAAGCTCTTCCATGGTTTCGACTTCGACCTCTACCGGCACATCAGGGTGCATCCAGAAGGCTTTCTCCACCGCTTTGGTGATCGAACCGCAGGCAATAATGTGGTTCTCTTTGATCAAAAAGGCATCCGACAGGCCGAGACGATGGTTGGCGCCACCGCCGCACAGCACGGCGTACTTCAGCGCGGTACGCAACCCGGGCAGGGTTTTACGCGTATCCAGCAGCTGGGTGCGGGTACCTTCCAGAATAGCCACATAGCGGCTGACTTCAGTCGCTACGCCGGACAACGTCTGCACAAAATTCAGCGCGGTGCGCTCTGCGGTAAGAATAAGCTTCGCCGGACCGATAGCTTCGAACAGCGTCTGGTCGGCAGCGATCTTATCGCCGTCATCCACATGCCAGGTAAGCTGTACTTTGTCACCCAGCTGGATAAACACTTCCTCCACCCAACGTTTACCGCAAAAAATACCGGGTTCACGGGTAATGACAACAGCGTGCGAGGCCGTATCGTCAGAGAGCAGGCTGGCGGTGATGTCCCGGCAGGGGTCCACTTCGCCACCCAGATCTTCACGCAGCGCCTGCGCGACGGCAGGGGGAATATCGTCCTCAATACGGTCCATCAGTTCAGCACGGCGGCTGTCGGGATCGTAACGGCGAGATGTCATGATCAAACTCCGAAAGGTCGGGTAACAGAGGCTGACATGCTAGCGTGTTTAATCCGGCCTTGCCAGCCACCTCAGCGCACGAAAGGCGTGTCATGATGGCGCCGTTGAAACCGATAACCTTCGACCTGGAAGCCGTGCGAACCTTCGTGCGGGCAGTGGAGTTGGGCAGTTTTGTGCAAACAGCAGGCCAGCTGCAGCAATCGGCCTCTGCGGTCAATGCTCAGCTGAAGAGGCTGGAGCGGCAGTGCGGGCTGCCGCTGTTACAGGCGTCCGGCGAACAGCTGACATTAACCGCAGGCGGGGAGGTGATGATTGCCTATGGCCGACGGCTGCTGGCGTTGAACGATGAAGCTGTCAGCACCTTACACTGCGCCTACCCTGAACGGGTGGTTAAAGCTGAATGACCTTGCCGCTAAACAGGACTGGTCCGGTGGGTTGCCCGGTGGGGGAGCCACCGCGAGGCTCCAGGCTGATCGCCAGCGTTGGCAGGCTGGCAAGCTGAACGGGCCTGATGCTCACCTGCTGGCTGGCGGAGGTGGCAATCAGCCCCAGCGACTGCGGTTTTTCACCCGGCGGGATCAGCCAGAGTTGCAGGCTGCGGTCTGGCTGAATGGCTGCAGCATTGATAGCCTGCACTGTCAGCCGGTCTTTGGCCGCATTAAGGCTGACCACCCACGACCCCTGCTGTGCGCTGCCGTTGAGAACAGCCACGGCCTGTGGAGCAGCAGGCGGGGGCGTAAGCTGCGTGTAGATTAGCGCACCGGCAAAAGAGGCCGCCAGCGCCCAGCCCAGCCACGGCCAGCGCACGCTGCGGGCTGGCGTTTTGTCCGCTGGCAGGCTGTGTGCCAGCCGTTGCCAAACCGCTTGCGGAGGCGTAACCGGCTTAACGTTGTGGTCCAGCTCCGCCAGCGCGTGCTGCCAGCGGCCGACTTCGGCCGCCAGTTCAGGCTCCTGCAGCAGGCGGCGGGCGAAACGCTGGCGCGCCGCGCCGCGCAGCGTGCCAAGGGCATATTCTGCGGCCAGGGCTGAGTCGTAATCGCGTCTGCTGTTCATAGGCCCACACACTCTTTCAATTGCGCTAATGCCCGGCGGATCCAGCTTTTTACCGTGCCGTCCGGTTGCTGTAGGTGCTGCGCTATTTCACGGTGCGACAGCCCCTGATAATAAGCCAGACGGATGCTTTGCCGCTGTTCCGGCTGCAGCTGGTCCATACAGTCAGCCAGCCTGCGCGATTCCGAGCGGAACGGCGAATCCTGAGTGGGGTCGTCAGCGTCTGACAACGCTTCCTCTTCCAGTTCGATAACGCGGTTATCCTGCAGGCGTAAATAATCGATTGCGCGGTTGCGCACGATGTTCGTTAACCAGGTTTTAGGGGCGCTGAGCGCCGGATCGAAGCTGGCGGCACGCTGCCAGACGGTGAGAAAGCTGTCGTGCAACACCTCTTCAGCCCAGCCACGTCGACGCAGCATGCGCAGTGCAATGGCGAAAAGGTAAGGGGAATAACGGCGGTAAAGCGCTTCGAAAGCGCGCTTGTCCCCTGCGGCTATTGCCTGCATCAGCACAACCTGGCTATCAATTACGTCGTCCGTCATGAACCATCCTGAAAAAAGGTGCAGAGGGGTTAAAAATCCTGCTGCACCAAGTGTATACCCTTATTTTTAACCTCTGCGGGTATTTTTAATATTTTCCCTGGTGTTACCGGGTAAATCTTTATGGCATCAGGACGGTATCAATCACGTCAATCACGCCATTTTTCTGCTGCACATCATAGGTACTGATATTGGCGACATTGCCTTTGTCATCTTTCAGCTGAATATTGTGCGGGCCGTTCATCATCAGCCACAGCGGTGCGCCGTTTACGGTCTTCAGCTCTGTGCTGCCGTGGCCCTGTTTGATTTTTTTCATCAGCGCCTGCATATCATATTTCCCGGCAACCACATGGTAGGTCAGCACGCTGGTGAGCATGGCTTTATTTTCCGGTTTTAGCAGATTATCAACGGTGCCGGCAGGCAGTTTGGCAAAGGCCGCATTGGTCGGGGCAAAGACGGTGAACGGGCCCGGGCCCTGTAGCGTGTCTGCCAGTCCAGCCGCTTTAACCGCAGCCACCAGCGTGGTGTGATCTTTAGAATTAAGGGCATTCTCAACGATATTATGGGAAGGGTACATAGCAGCCCCGCCTACCATCACGGTATTCTGCGCCATCTCAGCCATTGACGCGGCGCTAAACAGCAGTGATGCACACAGAGCAGAGCGGATGAATGTTTTCATGATGAATTCCTCAGGGTAAGAGAAGGCGTTTTTGCCTCACACTGCTATCTACGGTTGAGGAGATAAATTGGATGCAGAATCAGAAAAATATTTTTCTTCGGCGCTAAACAGCGGGCAGAGAAGTTTGAAAAAGCGAAAAAAAATCATGTTAATCTGAAGGGAATTGAACACAGGAGAGCAGGGTATGCAGTTGCAAGAGGGTTGGATAGCTGGCGTCCGGCGCGTGCCGTCCCCCCATTTTAACCCGCGGCCGGATGATGAAACGCCTTCGCTGCTGGTGGTCCACAATATCAGTCTGCCCCCGGGTGAGTTTGGTGGCCCGTGGATTGACGCGCTGTTTACCGGCCAGCTCGATCCTGAAGCCCATCCCTATTTTGCTGATATCCACCATCTGCGGGTGTCAGCCCACTGCCTGATCCGTCGTGACGGAGAAATTGTGCAGTATGTTCCGTTTCATCTGCGCGCCTGGCACGCGGGCATCTCTCTTTATCAGGGGCGGGAAGCCTGCAACGATTTCTCTATCGGCATTGAGCTGGAGGGGACCGATACGCTGCCCTACACCGATGCCCAGTACGCTGCGCTGCAGGCCATTACCGAACTGCTGGTGCAGCACTATCCCCTGATTGCGCAAAATATTACCGGGCACAGTGATATTGCCCCGCAGCGTAAGACCGACCCTGGCCCGTCCTTCGACTGGCCTCGTTTTCGCGCCGGGCTGGCGCACCTCACCCAGACTACTGTTAATGGGAGTAAGGCATGACGTTATTTAGCCTGTTGCTGGTTCTCGGATGGGAACGCTTGTTTAAAATGGGGGAGCACTGGCAGCTTGACCACCACCTGATGCCGCTGTTCCGCGGTCGTCAGCGTTTTTCGCTAATGCGCACGCTGCTGATGATGCTGCTGGCAATGGCGGTGGTTGCCCTGTGCCTGCTGGCGCTGAACGGGCTATTTTTTGGCGTACCGAAGCTGCTGTTCTGGATTTTAGTCGGGCTGCTGTGCATCGGGGCGGGGTCGGTGCGCCTGCACTATCACGCCTATTTGCAGGCGGCCAGCCATAACGATGCCGACGCGCATAATGCGATGGTGGAGGAGCTGACGCTGATCCACGGCGTGCCGGGCGAATGTAACGAACGCGAATTCCTCTGCGAACTGCAAAATGCGCTGCTGTGGATCAACTACCGCTTCTACCTCGCGCCGCTGTTCTGGTTTGTGGTGGGTGGCCCGTGGGGGCCGGCGCTGCTGGTGGGTTACGCTTTCCTGCGCGCCTGGCAGAGTTGGCTGGCGCGCAGGCAGGATGCGCTGGCGCGTGCGCAGTCGGGCGTGGATGCCATTCTGCACTGGGTGGACTGGATCCCGGTTCGGCTGGTGGGCGTGGCCTATGCGCTGCTGGGTCACGGTGAGCGCGCACTGCCCGCCTGGTTCGCCTCCCTGGGCGACCGTCATACGCCGCAGTATCAGGTGCTGACCCGCCTGGCGCAGTATTCGCTGGCGCGCGATCCGCACCTTGATAAGGTAGAGACCCCGCGCGTGGCGGTGGCACTGGCGAAAAAGGTGTCGCTGGTGCTGGTGGTAGTAGTTGCGTTACTGACTATTTACGGCACGCTGGTGTAACACCGTGTCGGCCGGTGGTGTGCCAAACTGCGGCATGCCATCGGCGCCCCAGCTGAAGGTTTTGATGCGCGTATGGCGGTTAGGGTCATACAGCGGGTCCCCCTCAATTTCCGTGTAATTGCGCGCGTGATAAACCAGCACATCCTCGCCATTTTCCCCCTGTGTAAAGCTGTTATGCCCCGGGCCATACTGACGGTTCTCCCAGCTGGTGGTGAACACCGGTGCGGCGGATTTTTGCCAGTTAGCCGCTTCCAGCGGATCGGCATCCGCGTCAATCCACAGCAGCCCCATGCAGTAGTTCTCATCGGTAGCGCTGGAAGAGTAGCTGACAAACAGCCGCTGGCCATGGCGAATAGCCGCGGGCCCCTCATTGACGCTGAACCCCGCGCACTCCCACTCATACTGCGGGCGGCTGATCATCACCGTCGGGCCGCTGAGCTGCCACGGCGTCGCCAGCTCACTGAGATAGAGGTTGGAGTTGCCGGGGATCGCCGGATCTTTCTGCGCCCACAAATACCAGTGTTTGCCCTGATGTATGAAGTGGGTGGCATCCAGCGCGAAGCTGTCGATGGGGGTAACGACCTGGCCGCGCTCCTGCCAGCTTCCACTCTGGGGATCGGCATCATCGCAGGTAAGGGCAAACATGCGGTGCTGGAACAGGCCGTTTTTAATCTCCTTTGACGGCGCGGCGGCAAAATAGATCACCCACTGCCCGTCAATATGGTGCAGCTCCGGCGCCCAGATCAGTGCGCTCAGCGGGCCGCGATCGGGTTTACGCCACACGACGGTCGCCGGGGCATCTGCCAGTTGGGCCAGCGTCTCAGCACGGCGGATCTCCAGCCGATCATATTCGGGTACGGAGGCAATAAACCAGTAGCTGTCCTGATGGCGCAGGATGAACGGGTCGGCGCGTTGTTCAATTAATGGATTAGGCCAGTGGCTCATCGGCGGCTCCTTTAAGTTTGGTTTTCAGCGGTTTGCTGTGGTGATAGTCATTGAGTTCCTGGTAATTGACCCGGCGCTGTTCCAGCTCCCGCTGGATCTGCTGCATCAGCGTGCGGTCCACCTTCAGCAGGCGCACTACGCCCGCAGTAATCAGATAGCCCACGCCGGGGATCACGGTGAACAGCAGCACAATACCGTTCAGCGCCGCCGGGCTTTGCTGCTTAGCACCCGCGTCGTAGCCGTACCATGACAGCAGGAAACCGACCATCGCTCCGGCAACCGCCAGCCCGACTTTGAGGAAGAACAGGTTGCCGGAGAAGCTAATCCCGGTTATGCGCTTGCCGGTTTTCCACTCGCCGTAGTCATCCACGTCTGCCATCAGCGACCAGTGCAGCGGTGATGGGATCTGATGCAGAATATTCAGCAGGAAGTACATCACCAGCACCAGTACGGTGGCCTGCGGGTTAAGGAAGTAAAAGCCGCTGGAGAAGATCGCCAGCGCGATGTTGGTCCAGAAAAACACCTTCAGTTTGCACCAGCGGTCGGTCAGCACTTTCGCCAGCGTACTGCCGAGCATCATGCCCACTACGCCAAGGCTGATAAACAGCGTGGCGAAGTGGGTCGACTGCTGCATCACCCAGGTGACGTAATACATGGTGGCCGCCATGCGGATAAAGCCAGGGCAGACGTTGCACAGCGTCAGCAGCAGGATGCGCACCCACTGATCGTTTTTCCACACGTCGCGCAGGTCGGCTTTCAGATCGTCATTGCTCGGCACCGCCGGTCGGATACGTTCGCGCACCGTAGCGAAGCAGAACAGGAACATCAGCAGCGCCACCAGGGCCATCACGCCCATCGCCATCTGGTAGCCGCGCGCTTTATCTGCGCCGCCGAACCACTCCGCCAGCGGCAGCAGCGTCAGTGACAGGATCAGGGTGGCAATCCCCACCATGACAAAGCGGTAAGACTGGCAGGAGACGCGTTCCCCCGGGTCATTGGTGATCACTCCACCGAGCGAGCAGTAGGGAATATTGATGGCGGTATAGGTGAGCGACATCAGGAAATAGGTGACAAACGCCCAGATGACTTTGCTCTGGTAGCTCCAGTCCGGGGTGGTGAACATCAGCACGCTAAACAGGACATAGGGCAGGGAGATCCACAGCAGCCACGGGCGAAAGCGCCCCCAGCGGCTCTGAGTACGGTCGGCAATCGCGCCCATAATCGGGTCGGTTACCGCATCCAGCACCCTGACCGACAGCAGTAAAATGCCCACCAGCGCCGGAGCCAGGCCAAAGACATCGGTGTAGAAATAGTTAAGAAAAAGCATAATGGCGCCGCCGATCATATTGCACCCGGCATCGCCCATTCCGTAGCCAATCTTCTCTCTGACAGAGAGTGCTGTGCCCTTCATGGATAATTCTCCCGCTTGTCGTTAGTGCTCGAGAGTATTCACGCTTAACGTACGGCGTGCGCAGGTGTAAAACGTTGCAGAGATGGACAAAACGCCTGGGAGGGGGAAAGTGTGAGGCAGATAACAATTCGGCCAGCGGGTGCTGGCCGAATCAAAAGCGCGAGTAATGTTTACGCGCGCTGTGCGCGGTTCTTCACCCAGTAGCCGACGCCGAGGATAGCCACCCAGACCGGGATCAGCCACACCGAGATCGCCATACCCGGGGTCATGGCCATCAGCACCAGAATACCGGCAAGGAACAGCAGGCAGATCCAGTTGCCCAGTGGGTAAAGCAGCGCCGGGAAGCGGGTTTTTACCCCCTGCTGGTCTTTCTTACGGCGAAACTTCATGTGCGCCAGGCTGATCATCGCCCAGTTAATCACCAGTGCAGAAACCACCAGCGCCATCAGCAGGCCAAAGGCCTCGCCCGGCATCAGATAGTTGAGCAGTACGCACAGGCCGGTGGCTAGCGCAGAGAACAGGATTGAGATCACCGGCACGCCACGGCTGTCGACTTTCAGCAGCGCTTTCGGGGCATTGCCCTGCTGCGCCAGGCCGAACAGCATGCGGCTGTTACAGTAAACGCAGCTGTTGTACACCGACAGGGCAGCGGTGAGGATCACCACATTGAGCGCATTGGCTACCAGCGCATCGCCCAGCTCGTGGAAGATCAGTACAAACGGGCTGGTGTCAGCGGTGACGCGGGTCCAGGGCAGCAGAGAAAGCAGCACCGCCAGCGAGCCGATATAGAAGATCAAAATGCGGTAGATCACCTGATTGGTGGCTTTTGGAATGCTGGTTTCCGGGTTATCAGCTTCTGCTGCCGTAATGCCAACCAGTTCCAGACCGCCGAAGGAGAACATGATAATCGCCATCATCATAATCAGCCCGGTGAAACCGTGCGGCAGGAAGCCACCCTGTTGCCACAGGTTGCGCACCGTGGCTTGCGGACCGGCGGTGTCGCTGAACAGCAGCCATGCGCCGAACAGGATCATGGCGACAACGGCCACCACTTTGACAATCGCGAACCAGAACTCCATCTCACCGAACACTTTGACGTTCGTCAGGTTGATGGCGTTGATAAGGATAAAGAACACTGCAGCCGACATCCACGTCGGGATATCCGGATACCAGAACTGGATGTATTTGCCGACGGCGGTCAGTTCCGCCATCGCCACCAGCACATACAGCACCCAGTAGTTCCAGCCAGAGGCGAAACCGGCGAAATTACCCCAGTATTTATAAGCGAAGTGGCTGAAGCTACCTGCAACAGGTTCTTCCACTACCATTTCGCCCAACTGGCGCATAATCAGGAAGGCGATAAAACCCGCGATAGCGTAGCCGAGAATAACCCCCGGACCCGCAGATTGAATAACCGATGCACTACCCAGAAACAGGCCGGTGCCGACGGCGCCGCCTAATGCAATCAGCTGAATGTGACGGTTTTTTAACCCGCGCTTCAGCGTTTCGCCCTGCTGTTGTTCCATAGAGACCTCGTTCTTATAATTCTTGAAAATGTATTAAAATCTTTACGCTGTGGTGTAAGCGAAAATAGGGCAAAACCTATCCTGGCGAAGAGAATAGTGTTAAGTGCCCCCTAATGCACTCGCTTTTGCTTTCCGTGCGAAAGAATGCCCAAAAAATCAACGTTCGCTCTCACTTTTCACATTCCATTATTTGGCATAAACCGGAGCGAATGACGAATAACATTCTCTTATAGTGCTTTCAGATTTTATCTACTAAGCCGCTGCCGCCTTTCGAAAAAGTGACCAAATTTAACATTTGCCGCGCTGCTTCAGGTGGGGAATACGGGGGCCTGTTGCCTGATGAGGAACGAGACGACGGTCTGCTTTCAGTCGGTTGCCATATGGACATCAGGTGAATACTTTGTTACTTTACGGGCTCCTTTTGGAAATTGGTATTACCAATTTACTTTGGCAAATCGTAGAAGAAGGGATAATGGCATACAGTAAGATCCGCCAACCAAAGCTCTCTGATGCCATCGAGCAACAGCTCGAGTCCCTGATTATGGAAGGGACACTGCGTCCCGGAGAGAAACTGCTGCCCGAGCGTGAGCTGGCCGTGCAGTTTGATGTCTCCCGTCCCTCCCTGCGTGAAGCTATCCAGCGTCTGGAAGCCAAAGGGTTGCTGCTGCGCCGTCAGGGCGGGGGCACCTTCGTCCAGAACAGCCTGTGGAAAAGCCTGAGCGACCCGCTCGTTGAATTACTTGCCGGCCATCCTGAATCCCAGTTCGACCTGCTGGAAACGCGTCACGCGCTGGAAGGGATTGCCGCCTATTACGCCGCACTGCGCGGCACTGACGAAGACCTGGTGCGCATCCGCGACTGCCACGTGCAGATCCAGACCGCCCAGCAGAGCGGCGACCTGGACGCTGAAGCCAATGCGGTGATGCAATATCAGATTGCTGTCACAGAAGCCGCCCATAATGTCGTGCTTTTGCATCTATTACGCAGCATGGGGCCGATGCTGCAACAGAACGTCAGACAGAACTTCGAAATGCTTTACTTGCGCCGTGAAATACTGGCGCAGGTGAGTGAACACCGCGCCAGTATTTTTGAGGCGATTGTGGCACGCGAGCCGGAACAGGCGCGCGAAGCTTCACACCGCCATCTGGCGTTTATCGAGGAAATATTGCTGGACAGGAGTCGGGAGCAAAGTCGTAGAGAGCGCTCCTTGCGACGTTTACAGCAACGTAAGGACTAACGCGTAAAAATAACGCGGCAGATACCGATAAAGGTATAAACGACGGGCCTGTCTCTCTGTGTTTTGCAATGAGTCAGAGGACAGAGAGACAGGCTCCAGACAATTCAACGTAATTAGACACAGATAAGGAATACCCCCCATGTCAGAACGTTTAAACAATGACGTGGATCCGATCGAAACTCGCGACTGGCTAGAAGCGATCGAATCGGTCATCCGTGAAGAAGGTGTTGAGCGCGCACAGTACCTTATCGACCAGGTCCTGAGCGAAGCACGTAAAGGCGGCGTTAAAGTGGCAGCCGGTGCTGGAGCCAATAACTACGTCAACTCTATTGCTGTTGAAGATGAGCCGGAATACCCGGGCAACACCTCTTTAGAGCGCCGTATCCGTTCCGCGATTCGCTGGAACGCCATCATGACCGTGCTGCGTGCTTCCAAGAAAGATCTGGAACTGGGTGGCCATATGTCCTCCTTCCAGTCTTCCGCAACCGTGTATGAAGTGTGCTTTAACCACTTCTTCCGCGCGCGTACCGAAAAAGACGGCGGCGATCTGGTTTACTTCCAGGGCCACATCTCTCCAGGCGTTTACGCACGTGCGTTCCTTGAAGGTCGCCTGACCGAAGAGCAGATGAACAACTTCCGTCAGGAAGTGCATGGTAAAGGCCTCTCCTCTTACCCGCACCCGAAACTGATGCCTGACTTCTGGCAGTTCCCGACCGTTTCCATGGGCCTGGGTCCACTGGGTGCGATCTACCAGGCGAAGTTCCTGAAATATCTGGAACACCGCGGCCTGAAAGATACCTCTCAGCAGACCGTTTACGCCTTCCTCGGTGACGGTGAGATGGATGAGCCGGAATCCAAAGGTGCGATCACCATCGCCACCCGTGAAAAACTGGATAACCTGGTCTTCATCATCAACTGTAACCTGCAGCGCCTGGATGGCCCGGTCACCGGTAACGGCAAGATCATCAACGAACTGGACGGCATCTTCGGTGGCGCCGGCTGGGAAGTGATCAAAGTGATCTGGGGCGATCGTTGGGATGCGCTGCTGCGTAAAGATACCAGCGGTAAACTGGTCCAGCTGATGAACGAAACCGTTGACGGTGACTACCAGACCTTCAAATCGAAAAACGGCGCTTACGTGCGTGAGCACTTCTTCGGTAAATATCCGGAAACCGCAGAGCTGGTGAAAGATATGACCGACGACGAGATCTGGTCACTGAACCGTGGCGGCCACGATCCGAAGAAAGTCTATGCCGCGCTGAAAAAAGCGCAGGATACCAAAGGCAAACCTGTGGTGATCCTGGCTCATACCGTTAAAGGTTACGGTATGGGTGAGACTGCGGAAGGCAAAAACATCGCGCACCAGGTTAAGAAGATGAACCACGAAGGCGTGCGTTACATCCGCGACCGCTTCAACGTGCCAGTCAGCGATGAAGAGATCGAAAACCTGCCTTACGTGACCTTCGCTGAAGGCTCGGAAGAGCACACTTACCTGCACGGCCAGCGTCAGAAGCTGGGTGGCTACCTGCCAACCCGCGAAGCAAAATTCAGCGAGAAGCTGGAAATGCCTGCGCTGGAAGATTTCCGTCAGCTGCTGGATGAGCAGAACAAAGAGATCTCCACCACTATCGCCTTCGTGCGTGCCCTGAACGTGATGCTGAAGAACCCGTCGATCAAAGATCGCCTGGTGCCAATCATCGCCGATGAAGCGCGTACCTTCGGTATGGAAGGTCTGTTCCGTCAGATCGGTATCTACAGCCCGAACGGCCAGCAGTACACCCCGCAGGACCGTGAGCAGGTTGCATACTATAAAGAAGACGAGAAAGGTCAGATCCTGCAGGAAGGCATTAACGAACTGGGTGCAGGCGCATCGTGGCTGGCGGCGGCAACGTCTTACAGCACCAACAACCTGCCAATGATCCCGTTCTACATCTACTACTCCATGTTCGGTTTCCAGCGTATCGGCGACCTGTGCTGGGCAGCAGGTGACCAGCAGGCGCGTGGCTTCCTGGTGGGCGGTACTTCCGGTCGTACCACGCTGAACGGCGAAGGTCTGCAGCACGAAGATGGTCACAGCCACATTCAGTCGCTGACTATCCCGAACTGTATCTCTTACGATCCAGCGTACGCCTATGAAGTCGCGGTCATCATGCATGACGGTCTGGTACGCATGTACGGTGACGCGCAGGAAAACGTCTACTACTACATCACCACGCTGAACGAAAACTACCACATGCCAGCCATGCCGGCCGGTGCCGAAGAGGGTATCCGTAAAGGTATCTACAAACTCGACACCATCGCGGGTAGCAAAGGTAAAGTTCAGCTGCTGGGTTCAGGCTCTATCCTGCGTCACGTGCGTGAAGCGGCTGAGATCCTGGCGAAAGACTACGGTGTGGGTTCTGACGTCTACAGCGTGACCTCCTTCACCGAACTGGCCCGTGACGGTCAGGACTGTGAGCGCTGGAACATGCTGCACCCAACAGAAGAAGCACGCGTACCGTACATCGCTCAGGTGATGAACGATGCACCGGCCGTGGCGTCAACTGACTACATGAAACTGTTCGCCGAGCAGGTGCGCAGCTATGTGCCTGCCAGCGATTACCGCGTGCTGGGTACGGACGGCTTTGGTCGTTCAGACAGCCGTGAGAACCTGCGTCACCACTTCGAAGTGGACGCGTCTTACGTGGTCGTAGCGGCCCTGGGTGAACTGGCTAAACGTGGCGAAATCGACAAGAAAGTGGTGGCAGATGCCATCGCCAAGTTCGAGATCGATGCAGATAAAGTTAACCCGCGTCTGGCATAAGAGGTAAGAGAGTAATGGCTATCGAAATTAATGTACCGGACATCGGCGCGGACGAAGTTGAAGTCACCGAGATCCTGGTCAAGGTTGGCGACAAGGTTGAAGTTGAGCAGTCGCTGATTGTCGTAGAAGGCGATAAAGCCTCTATGGAAGTCCCATCTCCGCAGGCTGGCGTGGTAAAAGAGATCAAAATCTCTACCGGCGACAAAGTTGAGACTGGCAAACTGATCATGATCTTCGAAGCGGAAGGCGGTGCTGCGGCACCGGCTCCGGCCGAAGAGAAGAAAGAAGAAGCGGCCCCGGCGGCTGCGCCTGCTGCGGCCAGCGGTGCAAAAGACGTTAACGTACCGGACATCGGCGGCGACGAAGTTGAAGTCACCGAGATCATGGTTAAAGTTGGCGACAAGGTTGAAGCTGAGCAGTCGATCCTCACCGTTGAAGGCGACAAAGCCTCAATGGAAGTTCCGGCGCCGTTCGCGGGTACCGTGAAAGAGATCAAAATTGCCACCGGCGACAAAGTCAGCACCGGCTCTCTGGTGATGGTGTTCGAAGTGGAAGGCGCTGCTCCAGCCGCCGCCGCTCCGGCTGCCAAAACAGAAGATGCCCCAGCTGCGCCTAAGCAGGAAGAGAAAGCGGCCCCGGCTGCGGCGCCTGCTAAAGCGGAAGCGAAGTCTGATTTCGCAGAAAACGATGCCTACGTGCACGCCACCCCGGTGATCCGCCGTCTGGCACGCGAATTCGGTGTAAACCTGGCGAAAGTCAAAGGCACCGGACGTAAAGGCCGTATTCTGAAAGAAGACGTGCAGAGCTACGTGAAAGACGCGGTGAAACGCGCTGAAGCTCCTGCTGCCGCTGGCGGCGGTCTGCCTGGCATGCTGCCATGGCCGAAAGTGGACTTCAGCAAGTTCGGCGAAATCGAAGAAGTCGAGCTGGGCCGCATCCAGAAAATTTCTGGTGCTAACCTGAGCCGCAACTGGGTGATGATCCCACACGTGACTCACTTCGATAAAACCGACATCACCGAACTGGAAGCGTTCCGCAAGCAGCAGAACGCCGAAGCCGAGAAGCGCAAGCTGGACGTGAAGTTCACCCCGGTGGTGTTCATCATGAAAGCAGTCGCGGCTGCGCTTGAGCAGATGCCTCGCTTCAACAGCTCGCTGTCTGAAGATGGTCAGAAACTGACGCTGAAAAAATACATCAACATCGGTGTGGCGGTTGATACGCCAAACGGTCTGGTGGTTCCGGTGTTCAAAGACGTGAACAAGAAAGGCATTACCGAGCTTTCGCGTGAACTGATGGCTATCTCCAAAAAAGCGCGTGATGGCAAGCTGACCGCGGGCGAAATGCAGGGCGGTTGCTTCACCATCTCCAGCCTGGGCGGTATCGGGACAACTCACTTCGCGCCAATCGTTAACGCGCCGGAAGTGGCTATCCTGGGCGTTTCCAAGTCTGCGATGGAGCCGGTCTGGAACGGTAAAGAGTTCACGCCGCGTCTGATGATGCCGATGTCGCTCTCCTTCGACCACCGCGTCATCGACGGTGCTGACGGTGCGCGTTTCATCACCATCATCAACAATGCACTGGCCGACATTCGCCGTCTGGTGATGTAACCCTTAACAAGGCCGGCGAAAGCCGGCCTTGTCGTAAGATGTTGTAGTGATTCGTGGCACCGCGGTTTGCAGTTTATTAACAATTCTGTAAACTCTTGCGGTGAACGCGTCCCGGTGGAAGAAGGACGTTCAAATTCAAAGCCCTGACCCGCCGGACAATCAATTAAGAGGTCATGATGAGTACAGAAATTAAAACTCAGGTCGTGGTACTTGGGGCAGGTCCTGCAGGCTACTCTGCAGCCTTCCGTGCAGCGGATTTAGGTCTGGAGACCGTGATCGTTGAGCGTTACAGCACCTTGGGTGGTGTCTGTCTGAATGTCGGCTGTATCCCTTCTAAAGCCCTGCTGCACGTGGCGAAGGTGATTGAAGAAGCCAAAGCGCTGGAAGCTCACGGTATCGTCTTCGGCAAGCCGCAGACCGATGTTGATAAAATCCGCAGCTGGAAAGAGAAAGTGATCGGTCAGCTGACCGGTGGCCTGGCCGGCATGGCAAAAGGCCGTAAAGTGAACGTGGTCAACGGCCTGGGTAAATTTACCGGTGCAAATACTCTGGTTGTGGAAAATGAGAAGGGTGAAACCACCACGATCACTTTCGACAACGCAATTATCGCGGCGGGTTCCCGTCCCATTCAGCTGCCATTCATTCCGCACGAAGACCCACGCGTTTGGGACTCTACCGATGCGCTGGAGCTGAAAGAAGTGCCAGAGCGTCTGCTGGTCATGGGCGGCGGTATCATCGGTCTGGAGATGGGCACCGTGTATCACGCGCTCGGCTCACAGATTGACGTGGTAGAAATGTTTGATCAGGTGATCCCGGCTGCCGACAAAGACGTGGTGAAAGTCTTCACTAAGCGTATCGGTAAGCAGTTCAACCTGATGCTGGAAACCAAAGTCACCGCGGTAGAAGCGAAAGAAGACGGCATCTACGTGACCATGGAAGGCAAAAAAGCCCCTGCAGAACCACAGCGTTACGACGCGGTGCTGGTGGCGATTGGCCGCGTACCGAACGGTAAAGGTCTGGATGCTGGCAAAGCGGGCGTGGAAGTGGACGACCGTGGTTTCATCCGCGTCGACAAGCAGATGCGTACCAACGTGCCGCACATCTTTGCTATCGGCGACATCGTCGGTCAGCCAATGCTGGCACACAAAGGCGTGCATGAAGGCCACGTGGCGGCAGAAGTGATTTCTGGTAAGAAACACTACTTCGACCCGAAAGTGATCCCATCGATTGCTTACACTGAGCCAGAAGTTGCCTGGGTCGGTCTGACCGAGAAAGAAGCGAAAGAGAAAGGCATCAGCTATGAAACCGCCACCTTCCCGTGGGCAGCTTCAGGCCGTGCTATCGCTTCCGATTGTGCAAACGGCATGACCAAACTGATCTTCGACAAAGAGACTCACCGCGTGATCGGTGGTGCGATTGTCGGCACCAACGGCGGCGAGCTGCTGGGTGAAATCGGTCTGGCTATCGAGATGGGTTGTGACGCTGAAGATCTGGCGCTGACCATCCACGCTCACCCAACCCTGCACGAATCGGTTGGTCTGGCGGCGGAAATCTTCGAAGGCAGCATCACCGACCTGCCAAACCCGAAAGCGAAAAAGAAATAATTCGCTGACGCGTTAGAAACGGCTCCTGCGGGAGCCGTTTTGCTTACTGTACCCCGCTAAAAATCCGCGCAGGGCGACGAAAATTCGCGTATCTTTGCAGGCAATTTCTGCCCAGCTAAAAGGCGTGTTGTGCTAAACAAAGTCGCACTGATTACCGGTGCCTCCCGCGGTATCGGTCACCATCTTGCCCGCCATTTCTATGAGCAGGGCTATCATCTGATTCTACTGGCGCGTGATGCGCAGGCGCTGGCAAGCTTTGCCGCTACGCGCGACCCCGCACGTTTACAGACGCTGGCGCTCGACGTCTGTGACTATCCTGCCGTTGCACAGCAGGTGCAGCAGGCACTCAGCCAGCATCCGCAGCTGGACGTGCTGATCAACGCCGCCGGGATTTTCCGCGCCGGGTCGACCTGCACCCCGGTCGATGACTTCAGCGCGATGCTGGCCACCAACGTCACCGCCATTCATCACCTGTGCCAGCTCTGTACGCCGTGGCTGCTGCGTGCGCCGGACGCGCGCATCTTTAATCTGGCTTCGGTCAGCGGCGTGCAGCCTTACGGCAGCGTCGCCAGCTATGCCGCCAGCAAACATGCACTGGTCGGCTACAGCCGCTCGATTGCCCGCGAGCTGGGCGCACAGGGGATTAAAGTCACCACCCTGTGCCCGGACGTGGTGGATACCGATATGGCGCAGGGTTCAGGACTGACACCGGACGAGATGCTGAGCAGCGAAGATATCTGCCGCGCCGTCGATTTCGTTGTGTCGCTGTCGCCTGCCGCGGTGGTCGAGCAGCTGACCATTGGCCGCCAGTATCGCCCGCGCAAACCCGCCTGAGCCAGGAGACTTCATGCTGGAACTGAAAGGGGTATCGCACGCTTACGGTGAGCGCACGGTACTCGACAATATCAATCTGCAGCTGACGGAAAAACGCATCGGCATCGTCGGCAGCAACGGCTGCGGTAAAAGCACCTTTGTCCGCCTGCTGAATGGCCTGCTGCTGCCGAAGCAGGGCGAAGTGCTGGTCGACGGCCTCAACACCCGTCAGCACGGTAAAGCGGTGCGGCGCAAAGTCGGCTTTGTTTTCCAGAACCCGGATAATCAGATTGTTTTTCCGGTGGTGGAGGAAGATCTCGCCTTCGGGATGAAAAATCTTGGCCTGTCGAAGGCGGTGATCCGCGAGCGCAGCGATGCCGCACTGGCGCGCTACGATATGCAGGCGTTTCGCCAGCATCCGGCGCACCTGCTGAGCGGCGGTCAGAAACAGCTGCTGGCGATCTCCGGCGTGCTGGTGATGGCGCCGGAGTACATCGTGTTTGATGAGCCGACCACGCTGCTGGATCTACGCAACAAGCGCCGGATTGCCCAGGCGATTGCCGACCTCGAGCAGACCGCTATTGTGGTCTCGCACGATCTGGAGTTTTTGCAGGATTTCGAGCGCGTGCTGGTGTTCGATCACGGCAAAGTGGTGATTGACGATGTGCCCGCCGTGGCGCTGAAAGAGTACGTCAGGATGATGTCATGACGCTGAGCGACTATATTCCGGGTCATTCCCCGCTGCACCGTTTGCCGCCGGGCATCAAGATCCTCACGCTGGCGATCCTCGGCACGCTGCTGTTTGTCTTCCCGCGCCTGGATGCGACGCTTGGCGCGCTGCTGGTGGTGATGCTGCTCTATCCGCTGGCACGCATCAGCCTGCGTATTATGCTGCTGCAGCTGAAGCCGCTGCTGTGGGTGCTGGTGCTGCTGTTTTCCGTCCAGTGGTGGATGGTCAGCTGGCAGTCCGGGGTGCTGGTGATTGCCCGCCTGGCGGCGCTGATGCTGATGGCGGCGCTGGTGACGCTCACCACCCGCACTTCAGAGATGATCGACGCGCTGGAGAAAGGGCTGTTCTGGCTGCGCTTCCTGCGCATCAACCCGGCCAAAGTCAGCCTGGCGCTGTCGCTGGCGCTGCGTTTTATTCCGGTGCTGGCGGGGATCACCGCCGAAGTGCGCGAAGCGCAAAAGGCGCGCGGGCTGGATCGCAGCGTGCTGGCGGTGGCGATCCCGGTGATTGTGCGTACCCTGAAGATGGCCGATGATATTGCCGCCGCGCTGGAAGCCCGCGCCTGGGACCCCCAGCTGCGCCGTGAGCGCAGCGATGCTGAAAAAGTGAGAGAGTAATGTCGACCCGAGATATTGTGTATATCGCGCTGTTTGCCGCGATCACCGCCGCGCTGGGCCTGTTCCCGGCCTTCAGCCTGCCGGTGATTGCGGTACCGATCACCGCCCAGACGCTAGGCCCGATGCTGGCCGGAGCGATTGCCGGGGCGAAACGCGGTGCGCTGGCGCTGGTGCTGTTTGTGCTGCTGGTGGCAATTGGCCTGCCGCTGCTGGCCGGCGGGCGGGGGGGCTTGGGGATTTTCCTTGGCCCCAGCGGTGGATTTATCCTCGCGTGGCCGCTGGCGGCACTGCTGATTGGCTGGCTGTATCAGCGTAATTTGCGATCGCTAACGCTGGTGAAAGAGCTGCTGTTCCTGACGCTGGGCGGCGTGGTGCTGATCTACTCGGCGGGTATTCCGTGGATAGCGCTGGTGGCGGGGCTGCCGCTTAAGCAGGCGGCGCTGGGTTCTCTCGGCTTCCTGCCGGGGGATATCGTTAAAGTGGTGCTGGCGGTGCTGATTGTGCGCGCCGTGCGCCGGGCCTATCCGACCCTGGAATAAGCCCGACACCTGCGTAGGGGCCGACCCTCTTGTTCGGTCGGCCCGTTTCTGACGCTACATGCGCAATAAAATCTTGCCCTGCAACTCCCCCGACTGCACCGCTTTTACCGCTTGATCAATCTCTTCCAGCGCGAACTCCGCCACAATGTCGGTGGCGATCACCCCGTCGCGGATAAACGCCATCACCTCGTTGATCCGGCGCTGCACCAGCGCTTTCTCATGGTTATGCACCCACAGGCGCAGATGGAAATTGGAAAAGCGAATGTCCGGGCGACTGCGCCAGAACGCAGGGGGAATGGGCTGGCCGGAGAGCAGGCCGTAATGGATAAACTGCCCGCCGGGTGCCAGCGCCTGCGCCAGCGTCAGCGACTCGTCGCCGCCAATGCAGTCGAGGATCGCCGCCGCGCCGCCGCTGCGGGCAATGGCCGCCAGCCTCTGCGCATAATCCGCCGCGCTGCTGTTGATCGCCTGCTCAGTGGCACAGCCCGCGAACAGCCCGAGGTTCTGCGCCCGGCGTACGATAACAATCGGCTCCAGCCCCATATGGTTGGCGATGCGGATCAGCATTTTGCCAATCGCGGAGTTGGCGGCGTTAATGATGATGCGCATCCCCGGGGTAAACTGCAGCTCCTCGGTCAGCATCAGCAGCGCGGTCATCGGGTTGACGTAGCTGGTCGCCGCCTGCTGGTCAGTGACGTAGTCCGGCAGGGTGAAGCACCACTGCGGCTCGCTCTCTTTAAAGGTCTGCCACGCGCCCATACTGCCGACCGGCAGCACGCGCTGACCGACGACCAGCCCGTCGTCATGGCTCTCACAGACAGTGCCGGTGCCTTCAAACCCCGGCACGAACGGCAGGGCGATGCGTGAACGGTATGCACCGGAAATGGTAATAATATCGGAGGGATTAATCGTGGCGTAGCGCATTCTGACCCGCACGCTGCCCGCCGCTAACGGGGCTAATGCGCACTGCTCCAGCTGCACAACGTCGCTGATGTTGCCGAACTCCCGGACCACCGCTCTGGTGAATAAAGTCTCTTTCATGGTATATTTTCTTCAGTGTTGTCCGGTTTACAGGTTAATGATTTTTATGCAGGATCAGTATAATAGCGAAACATTTCGCGTATCAATGCGCGACATTGATTTCAACGGCCACGTGCATAATTCCGTCTATCTGGACTACTGCGAAGACGCGGTAGTGAATGCTTTTCGCCGTGCGGATATTCTGCCGCTGTTTCGCCCCGACAGTGCGGGCGTGGTGTATCACGTTAAAAAATGCGAAGCCACTTTTCTGCATCCGCTGTCGGTGGATGATGTGGTAGCGCCGCAGGTGGCGATTGAGCAGCTCGGCAACAGCAGCCTGACGTTTAGCATCCAGCTGATGCTGCAGGGGAAAAACATTCCCGCCGCGCTCGGCAAGTTAGTCTGGGTCTGCGTCGATCTCACCGACCATAAACCCTGCCGCATTCCCGATGAAACGCGCCAGGCGTTAACCCGCTATTTCCCCGTCAGCGAGGCCTGAGGCAGATGCCGGTCCACGACAGGGTTAAGCTGCACGCGAACAACACCCCGAATAAAACCGCCGTCAGCATCGACGGCCAGACGCTGAGCTGGCAGCAGCTGTGGCAGCGCGGCCTCGCACTGTATCAGCATCTGCGCCAGCAGCCGAATGCATCCGGCACTGTGGCGATTGCCACCGGTAACCACCTTGCTTTTCCCGTCGCCTGGCTTGCCGCCACCGCGCATCCCTACACCGCCGCGATTATCGACCCGCAGGCTCCGCTTGAGCAGCTGCGCGATATGCTGAGCCGCCTGGCGCCCGGCCTGCTGCTGCTGAAACAGCAGGACCATCAGCTGATCGCCGTGGCGGAGCAGCTTGCGATCCGCTGGCTGGCGGTGGACGGCTGGCAGCCAGCCGACCCACTGCGGGAGGAGGGAGAGTTTTGTGCCCAGATGCAGGCGCCAACGCCGTTTCTGATCAACTTCACCTCCGGCACCACCAGCCTGCCAAAAGCCTTTATCCGCTCGCGCCGCTCGTGGCGCTGCAGCTTTGAAAACGGCGAGGCGATTTTCCAGCTGGCCGCAGCGCCGTCAACCCTTTTTCCCGGCCCGCTATCGCACGGCATTGGCCTCTACTGCCTGAACGAGACGCTGTATGCCGGGGGCACCTTTTACAGCCTCGGGCAGTGGCAGCCTGCGGCGGCGCTGGCCCTGATCGCTGCGGAAAAAATTGCGCGCATCGTGCTGGTGCCGACGATGATCGCCGGTTTCGCCCGCGTCAGCGCCGGGGCAGAATTCCCCGAGCTGCGCAGCCTGCTGAGCGCCGGGGCCAAGCTGGAGCTAAACCACTATCGCCAGGCGCGCGCGCTGTTTCCGGCGGCGCGCATGCAGGAGTATTACGGCGCTTCCGAGCTGGGATTTATTGCGGTCTCGACGCTGGATGACGACAACATCAGCGACTCGCTGGCCAACGTCGGGTCTGCTTTTCCCGGCACCGAAATCACCATCCGTGATGACGACGGTAAATTACTGCCCGCCGGCCAGCCCGGCACCATCTGGCTCAGCAGCGAGCAGCTGATCGAAGGGTATTTATGGGGCGATGACGGCACTGCTTTTGTAAAGCAGGGTCATATGGCGACGGTGGCCGATATCGGTTATCTCGACCAGCGTCAGCGCTTAACGGTGATTGGCCGCCGGGGAAATATGATCCTCAGCGGCGGCAATAACATCTATCTCTCCGAAATCGAGTCGGTGATTAAATCGCTGCCGGGAATGATTGAAGCGGTGGTGATCGCCGTTGATGATGACTACCTCGGCAAAAAGCTGGTAGCGGTTGTTGAAGCCGATGACGACGCCTGCCGCCAGCTGGCAGTCAAGTGCCGCGAGCTTCTGGCAAAATATAAGCGCCCGCGCCACTATTACCGCATTAGCCGCTGGCCGCTGACGCCAAGCGGCAAGATAAAACGTAACGAGCTGGAAAAGAGGATTGCAGGCCATGCCGCAGAGCTTACTGAACTATCAGCCGCCGAGTGACAGCCAGCCGGTGATTGTCGCCGCCTGCCGCACGCCGGTAGGCAGAGCTTATGGCGCACTGGCCAGCCTGCCAATGGAAGCGCTGCTGGCACCGCTGTTTACCCATCTTCTGGCGACGCTGCCGGAAAATTTCAGCGCCATCGACGAGGTGATTATCGGCAATGCTACCGGCGGCGGTGGCAACATTGCCCGCCTGGCGGCGCTGGCGGCAGGGCTTCCGCTGGCGGTTCCGGCGGTAACGGTTGACCGCCAGTGCGGCTCGGGGCTGGAGGCGGTGATCAACGCCTGCCGTCTGGTGCAGGCGCAGGCCGGGGAGTGCTACCTGGCCGGTGGCGTTGAGAGCGTCAGCAGCGCGCCGTGGCGGGTGGAGAAACCCGGCTCTCTGAAGCAGATGCCGCGCTTTTATGGCCGTGCGCGCTTCTCGCCGGAGGAGGTGGGAGACCCTGAAATGGGCATCGCCGCCGAAAATGTCGCGCAGCACTGCGGCATCGGCCGCCAGCGCCAGGACCAGTTTGCCCTGCGCAGCCATCAGCGCGCCATCGCCGCGCAGCAGCAGGGCGCGTTTGCCGCCGAAATCGTGGCGCTCAGCGTGAACGGCCAGCAGATTGCCAGCGATGAGTGCCCGCGCCCCGGTACCTCCCTTGAACGACTGGCGGCACTTCCTCCGGTTTTCGCCGCCAACGGCACGGTGACCGCAGGCAACTGCTGCCCGCTAAATGACGGCGCTTCGCTGCTGCTGGTGATGAGCCGCCGCAAAGCGCGCGAGTGCGGTTTTAGCGAGGGGCTGCTATTTGCCGATGCCTGTAGTGCGGGCGTTGACCCGAACCTGCTGGGCCTCGGCCCGGTGCCCGCCACGCAAAAGCTACTGGCGCGCCAGCCGCAGCTGACGCTGGATGCTATACCCGTGATTGAGTTTAACGAGGCTTTCGCCGCGCAGGTGCTGGGTTCGGTGGACGCGCTGGGCATTGATGAGCAGCGCATTAATTTGCAGGGCGGGGCGATCGCTCTCGGCCACCCTTACGGCGCTTCCGGTGCCATTATGGTGACGCGCCTGTTCAACCAGCTGGTCGGCAAACAGCAGGGGAGTGGCTACGGGCTGGCGATGCTCGGCATCGCCGGAGGATTAGGGCTAAGCGCGCTGTTTCAGGCGGTGCGGCTGTAATCCTACTTTCCGCGCCACTGCGGGGCGCGCCGCTCAGCAAAGGCGTGCAGGCCTTCCTGATAGTCGAGGCTGCTTTGCAGCTGCTGTAACTCTTCAGCGCTGCGCTGGCGCAGATCCTCAGCGAGAGTCTCTCTCAATAGCGCGTTGCAGGCCTGAACCGCCAGCGGCGCGTTGCGGTTTAGGCGGGCCGCTAGCGCCAGCGCGCTCTCCATCAGCTCTTCCGCCTCCGCCAGCTGATAAAACAGCCCCAGCGCCAGCGCCCGCTGTGCGTCCATCGGTTCGCCGATCAGCAGCATCTCACGCGCCACGCTGGCAGGCAGCCGCGTGGCCAGCTGGCCGATCGCGCCCCCGAGCGGCAGCAGCCCGTGCTTCACTTCCGGCAGTGCGATTTTCACCTGCGGCGCCGCGATAATAAAATCGCACTCCAGCGCCAGCTCCAGCCCGCCGCCGAAGGCATGACCGTTAAGCGCGGCAATCCAGATTTTGCGCCGCGGCAGGTGCTGCAACGGGTTATAGCCACCGTGAGAGTTCATCAGCCCTTTGCCGCCATCGGTGAATGCCTCCTGCAAATCGGCACCCCCGCAGAATACCGTACCGCTGCCGGTGAGGATCACCGTGCGGATATCCGGCTGCTGCTCGCACCAGCTCAGGCACTCTTCCAGCTCGGCGACCATCACCGCGTTGTAGGCATTGCTGGCGGCGGGGCGGTTAAGCGTCAGGCGCGCCACGTGGGCAATCGGGCGGTCGCAGCGCACCAGCTGCGTGTTCGGTTGTTGGCTATTCATCATGGCTTACCGTGACTGTCTGAGGGCGAAGAGTGTAGCTTTATGCCTATCCATTTATTTAGCAAGCTTACGACGCGCGAGTTCGTGAGGTTAAAGTTTTAAAGCAAAAAGATCCTTCTGCTGAAAAAAGCTAAGTATTTACAGTCGAGGGTAGGGTCGAGGCATGCCTCGACCTGGTGTTTAGAGGCTTATCTCATCCACTGTCACTCTTAATGATCTGTACGTTATTGAAAACCGCACGCCCCTCTTTTTTGTCACCTCGATAACCTTTTGATTTAAACGATCTAATCGAACAGCTTTAAAAAAGGGTTTTTTACCAGGAGTGCGGCAATTGAATAATGTTTATAACGAGTTAGAGTGGTTTGTTAGCCGTTCACTGCCGAGCAGGCAGCTTAGAAAATCATGCACGTGAATTTTCAGCTGTGCAGGGGGGATCAACTGCTGGATGAAACGTTGTCAAAGTATCCCCTTCACACCAGTAATCATTAAATAATGCAATTGCATTAATTTAACCCGCGTCGTATAATTTGCTCAGAAGTTAATCAGATTTTTAAGGTGAGAAATATGAGTGCTAACGCGCGTCCCGATACTGCTCTGACTGTCGATTCAAAAGTGACGGCCCGCTGTCAAACGACAATACCAGCACCGGTACGTGAAGCGCTGAAGCTTCGGCCGGGCAAAGACCATATTCAGTATGAGATCCTTTCCGGTGGGAAAGTACTACTGAGCCGTCAAGAAATAGCGCAAGAAGATGATGTCATGGACGCATTCCTACATTTTCTCGCTGCTGACATCAAAAGTGCTCCTCAGAATGTTCAACCTTTCGACATGTCGCGAGGCCGCGAACTGGTTGCTGGCATGAACGTTAACATTGACGATGATATCTGCGACGAGGACTGATGGGCTAATGGACAAAGGATTGCCGGAAGAAGTTAATGGGTGGAAAATTTATGCGCATCCATGTTTTAAGCAAGCCTACGACGCGCTAGTTAGCGAGGTTGAGGTTTTAAAGCAAAAAGATCCTCAAGGATACCAGAAGAAAGCATCAGCAAAGCTCCTGGCCGTTGTCCATAAAGTTATTGAGGAAGGAATTGCTGTCGACCCTTCTGCTGCAGCGTATCGTCAGGGGACTACCCTGGGGAGCAATTTTAAGGATTGGTCCAGGGCGAAGTTTGGTAATGCACGTTATCGATTATTTTTTCGCTACAGCTCAGCGGAAAAGGTGATAATCCTGGCGTGGATGAACGACAGTAGTACCCTTCGCACCTATGACAGCAAAACCGATTCTTACAGGGTTTTCGAAAAAATGCTTAGAAAAGGGAAACCGCCGAAGGATTGGGGGCAGCTCTTTCATGAATCGAAGAAAAATAAATAAAAATCCGTATTAATACAGCTTCATATCCCGCATAGAATTTTATTCCCGCGCTAGCGTGGGATAGAAGTTCCTGCCTGGAGCCGCAGACAGCGCTAACCAGTTATTCCCGACAGTCAAATTAGGCATGTATGTAAAGTCAGCCGGGTTGATGGCGGTGTTTAATGTCATAGAGCTTGTTCCGAAATCCGCTGAAAAAAAAGCTTAAAGTATTTACCGTCCAGTGTAGGGTCGAGGCATGCCTCGACCTGGTGTTTAGATGCTTATCTCATCCACTGTCACTCTTAATGTTCTGTACGTTATTGAAAACCGCGCGAACCTCTTTTTTGTCACCTCGATAACTTTTTGATTTTAAACGACCTAATCGAACGGCTTTAAAAAAGGGTTTTTACCAAGCGTGCAGCAATTGAATAATGTTTATAACGAGTTAGAGTGGTTTGTTAACCGTTCACTGCCGAGCAGGCAGCTTAGAAAACCACAACGCAGCACAGTAGTCGCCAGGCTTAGTTCACTGCCGTACAGGCAGCTTAGAAAAGTTAAAACGTAGCCAGCAGCTGTGGCTGGACGTTCACTGCCGAGCAGGCAGCTTAGAAAATTCTGTCGTAGAGTCTGCAGTTCACTGCCGTACAGGCAGCTTAGAAAACAGAGTTGCTCCCGCCTGGATGCATACTGCACTGGCATCGAAGGGCGGTTGATGTCACCACAGATATTAAGATGCTAGTGAGTACCGCCGGTACGCCGATTGATCCTAACGATACGGCCATTGCCGTCGGTGCTATTCTGGTGACTAATAACATGCGGGAGTTTAAGCGAGTGCCAGGCATTAAGTTGGAGGACTGATAAAAATAATTTTAGCAATAATGAGCTTTGCGCATTGATGGAAAAACGTATGCTGAAAACACTGCTAATATACTTTTCTTAATATTCTTTTGACTGGTTTTTCGTCATCATAATACCGCGATGGCCAGATTTTTTCTGGCGGAATCCCGATTTTCATAGCAATAATTAACTCACCCTTCAGCCATGGTTTTGATAAAGCATTTGCCAGCGTTCCGGATGATAAACCGTACTCGCGAGATAACTGTGCTAAAGAATAGCCTTTCATTCTGAGTGCGCACTGGATCTGCGCCCTGTGCCAGTCTGGAGCGTTAATGCTAGTTTTGGTTTTATTTCGATTCATGATCTCAACCTTTTTTCTTTGGGTTTATTAGATTTTATGTTTTTCATGTAATCATGTGTTAGAAGGTTTTTTGGTTCATTTCCCCACTTTTGATTCAGGCTTTTGAAAGAAATTCTGTGGGATGTAACTGTTGAAATTATGCTGAAAGCAGTAGTCCAGGAATGCGCGCTTATTATTTACATTGGCTTTGCTATGGATGACCCGCATTCTGTTTTCTATGGTTCTTTTGGACAGACATAGTTTGTTTGATATCTCTTTACCTGTAAAACCATGGATGACATAAAAAATCAAATCCCATTCACTGGTTGTAAACAGCTCTGATGGGGGAGTAAATACGAGCGATGTTGGGATTTGAATGCTTTCAAGACTGGTTAACACCAGTGCATCTACGGGGCGGCCATGAAAAATAGTCCCACAGCACAATCCCACATCATCAAACAAGGGATATTTGTCAAAATACCAGGGTTGCAGCCAGTCATGTTTTTCAAATGGATGAATTTCTATCGATGTGACGCGATCCTGCATTGCTTCAACTTTACGGTCATGCGCCTGGAATTGTTCCTGAAAGCGCGCTGTTGATGCCGGCAATTCGCCATCCAGTCTTCCAGACACGTCGTAGCCTGCAGGCAGCCCCAGTAATCTGCAATAAGCACCATTTGCATAGATAAACGTTGATGTGGCATCTTTCGCTCCCCATGGTTCCTGGCTAACCTCCCAGAATCTAATCATATTATTGATGCTGGTTCTCAGTTTGAACATGTCTTTCATTCTGTTTTCCTTGTAGTAATGCATCCATTTTAATGAAGCGTAATTATTTTCTTTTACATGTTTGTATTATGAGTGTAGGTAATTAGATTGTTTGTAGTGCCGATTTTATAGGGTAAAAGTTACTCTAAATTGTAAACAAAGGAGCCAAACGTGATTTCAATATCAGATTTTAATATTGAACGTGCAGAAAAGGATCAGCTGGCAGGGATTTCAATCACTGAGATGGTCATTAAGAACGGGCTATGTGCCTACGGCACCTCGCTGGCCAAAGGAAAACGGGTGACGTGCCACAGTCATGGCGAAGGGGAAGAGTGGTATATTATCCTGTCAGGCAGGGGGACGATTTGGACGGGGGACAGTGACAATGATACGGTGAAAAATACCCGTTCGGATCCGATAAAGTCAGGTTCGGTATTTTGCATATATCCAGGTACTGCGCATCAGCTGATAGCGCTCACCGACATGGAATTTATCTTTTTGTGCCCGCCTACACATATCACCACCGATAGAACCTTTTTTGACGATATAGCCAGCTGAGTAAATTCACGGGGCGGCGAAATGCTGCCCACCGCGCGCATTCAGCAATTGAATCATGTTTATAACGGGTTAGAGTAGTTTGCTAAAGGTTCACTGCCCGGCATGCAGCTTAGAAAATTCCGCTAGAAAGTTCTCATTTATTGCCGCGCAGGTAGCTTAAAAAATTCATTGATATATTGATATAAGGCGTGATTGAAAGGAACGTTTAAAAGTGCACCTTCAGCCTGATCGCCCCTGACTAACCCATTAATCCCACCCCATAAGTTATCAAACCCATCTGATAAATAAGCTGAAATTATTTCCACAGGCTCTGATGGGAGATGACTGTGCGGGAGATATGCGGTTTTTTAATCGCTGTCGCAGTGTGATTGCCAAAACAAGCCTGAAAAGGTAGTGAAAAGCGCTGCAAAAGGCCGTTTACTGCCGCGTGAATCAGCAGCAAGCTGATGTTGCTTTTTTGTAAACAGATTAACATGCAGGCCGAATCCTGCTATGCTGCCACTCGCGAAACCGGGCACCTTACCCTACACACGGATTGTTTTCACTTCGCGGTGACTTAGGTAGCCCGGGATGCCAAATACAATGAGAGTGAGGAGAACGTCGTGCTAGAAGAATACCGTAAGCACGTTGCCGAGCGTGCTGCCCAGGGGATTGTTCCTAAACCGTTAGATGCTTCCCAAATGGCCGCGCTGGTTGAACTGCTAAAAGCCCCTCCAGCGGGTGAAGAAGAGTTTCTGTTAGACCTGTTAATTAACCGAGTGCCGCCGGGCGTAGATGAAGCGGCGTATGTCAAAGCCGGTTTCCTGGCTGCTGTCGCGAAAGGCGAAGCGACTTCTCCTCTGGTTACTCCTGAAAAAGCCGTTGAGCTGCTGGGCACCATGCAGGGCGGTTATAACATCCATGCGCTGATCGAAGCGCTTGACGATGAAAAGCTGGCGCCAATTGCCGCTGAAGCCCTGTCCCACACGCTGCTGATGTTCGACAACTTCTATGACGTTGAAGAAAAATCCAAAGCGGGCAACCCTCACGCGAAGAAAATTATTCAGTCCTGGGCTGACGCCGAGTGGTTCCTGAAGCGTCCGAAACTGGCAGAAAAAATCACCGTAACCGTGTTCAAAGTGACCGGCGAAACCAATACCGACGACCTCTCTCCGGCGCCGGATGCCTGGTCGCGCCCGGATATTCCACTGCACGCGTTAGCGATGTTGAAAAACGCCCGCGAAGGCATCGAACCCGATGATGCCGGTAACGTTGGCCCGATCAAACAGATTGAAGCCCTGCAGCAAAAAGGCTTCCCGCTGACTTACGTAGGTGACGTGGTCGGTACCGGTTCTTCACGTAAATCCGCCACCAACTCGGTGCTGTGGTTTATGGGCGACGATATCCCTTACGTGCCAAACAAGAAGGGCGGCGGTGTCTGCCTCGGCGGTAAAATCGCGCCGATCTTCTTCAACACCATGGAAGATGCCGGCGCACTGCCGATCGAAGTGGACGTTGACCGTCTGAATATGGGCGATGTGATCGACATCTATCCCTACAAAGGCGAAGTGCGTCATCACGAAACCGGTGAAGTGCTGGCTAATTTCGAACTGAAAACCAACGTGCTGCTGGATGAAGTGCGTGCGGGTGGCCGTATTCCACTGATTATCGGCCGTGGCCTGACCACCAAAGCGCGTGAATCTCTCGGTCTGCCGCACAGCGACGTGTTTGAGCAGGCGAAAGACGTGGCGGCCAGCACCCGTGGCTTCTCCCTGGCGCAGAAAATGGTTGGCCGCGCCTGTGGCGTTGACGGCGTGCGCCCTGGTGCTTACTGCGAACCGAAAATGACCTCGGTTGGCTCGCAGGATACCACCGGTCCAATGACCCGTGATGAGCTGAAAGATCTTGCCTGCCTGGGCTTCTCTGCGGACCTGGTGATGCAGTCCTTCTGCCACACCGCGGCCTATCCGAAGCCGGTGGACGTGACCACGCACCATACTCTGCCTGACTTCATTATGAACCGTGGTGGCGTATCGCTGCGCCCTGGCGACGGCATTATCCACAGCTGGCTGAACCGTATGCTGCTGCCGGATACCGTCGGTACTGGCGGTGACTCGCACACCCGTTTCCCGATCGGCATCTCCTTCCCGGCGGGTTCTGGCCTGGTGGCGTTTGCTGCGGCAACCGGCGTTATGCCGCTGGATATGCCAGAGTCGGTGCTGGTGCGCTTCAAAGGCAAAATGCAGCCTGGCATCACCCTGCGCGATCTGGTACACGCGATCCCGCTGTATGCGATCAAAGCTGGCCTGCTGACCGTTGAGAAGAAAGGTAAGAAAAACATCTTCTCTGGCCGCATCCTCGAAATTGAAGGTCTGCCTGACCTGAAAGTTGAGCAGGCATTCGAACTGTCCGATGCTTCGGCAGAGCGCTCTGCAGCGGGCTGTAGCATCAAGCTGGGCAAAGACCCGATCATCGAGTATCTCAACTCGAACATCGTGCTGCTGAAGTGGATGATCTCTGAAGGTTACGGCGACCGTCGTACCATCGAGCGCCGTATCCAGGGCATGGAGAAATGGCTTGCGGATCCTCAGCTGATGGAAGGCGATGCTGACGCGGAATACGCGGCAGTCATCGAAATCGATCTGGCCGACATCAAAGAGCCAATTCTCTGTGCGCCAAACGACCCGGACGATGCCCGCCTGCTGTCCGACGTGCAGGGCACCAAGATTGACGAAGTGTTTATTGGCTCCTGCATGACCAACATCGGTCACTTCCGTGCGGCTGGTAAGCTGCTGGATGCGCACAAAGGCCAGCTGCCAACCCGTCTGTGGGTGGCTCCGCCAACCAAGATGGACGCGGCGCAGCTGACTGAAGAGGGCTACTACAGCGTGTTCGGTAAGAGCGGTGCGCGCATCGAGATCCCCGGCTGTTCCCTGTGCATGGGTAACCAGGCGCGTGTGGCAGATGGCGCAACGGTGGTGTCGACCTCCACGCGTAACTTCCCGAACCGTCTGGGTACCGGTGCCAACGTCTTCCTGGCGTCTGCCGAGCTGTCTGCGGTAGCGTCTCTGCTGGGCAAACTGCCAACGCCGGAAGAGTACCTGAAGTTCATGGACCAGGTGGACAAAACCGCGGTGGATACCTACCGTTACCTGAACTTTGACCAGCTGAGCCAGTACACCGACAAAGCTGACGGCGTGATTTTCCAGACTGCGGTTTAACCCCCAGTCAGCGCTGACAAACCGGGCCTCGTGCCCGGTTTTTTTATGCCTGACGTAAAAGCGCTGCTTTTGTGCAGGCGGGCTGCGATAATGCGCGCTCAAGCTCAGATTTGTCGGGGCAGACGCGCAACAGTAAGCCGTCTGTGCTGGAGGAAAGTATCATGGAATACGAATTTTTAAGGGACATCACCGGCGTGGTGAAAGTCCGCATGACGATGGGCCACGAGGCCGTCGGCCACTGGTTTAATGATGAGGTGAATGAAAACCTCGCGTTGCTGGATGAAGTGGAAGCGGCAGTGGCTGAAGTGAAAGGCAGCGTGCGCCAGTGGCAGCGGGTGGGGAAAGAGTACACGCTGCTGCTGGATGAAGAAGAGGTGATGATCCGCGCCAATCAGCTCGGTTTTGACGGCGACGAGATGGAAGACGGCATGAGCTATTACGACGAAGAGAGCCTGGCGTTCTGCGGCGTGGAGGATTTTCTCGCGGTGATCGCCGCCTATCGCGCGTTTTTGCAGGGGCGATGAGCAGCGGATGCGGGCCGATCAAAACAAAAGATCGCCCCTGGGATGGGGGCAACCTCATCCCGTAGGGGCTGGTCATGGCCCTGCGCTGTTAAGACTCGGGCTTCATTTTCACGCTGAGAAACTGCGTGCCGTCTTTGGTGGTAATCACTTCTACGGTGCCATTTTTACGTGCCTCTGCCAGAGCAGCCTGGGCCCGTTCAATTAATTTAACCTGAGTTGCACGCGCTCGGTCATAATTCTTCAGGGAAGCTGTTTGGTGTTCTAATGACATATTCCTTATCTCCTGTAGCTCGTTGCAAAGAAAATCCCTTATGTTGCCTGAGCAGTATACTCGAAATTGAGTGATAAACTTGATTCAGTTTTTCATCGCTGGCGATAAAACAGTATATCTCAGGATGATGTTCCTCATAGTGGGATAAGATGGTTTCAATAACCCTTCTAAATACAATAACTGCTTTACTTCCGATATTTTGTCTGGCCAAATGGGTATTATTAATCTGGTTTTCGATGCAGTCGAACGCAATTTCGAACATACCGTTAGTTGGAAAAGTAAAATCATCGGGTAAGGTTAATGCAGTGTTTTGTTGTTCTCTGATCTCTGAAAAATAAACCTCATAGGGTTTGTCCCCTAATGAAAAAAAACCAATATGTAGTGTATTTTCAATATTAATCACCTTGAAATCATTCATCGCATTTATCCTTATGCCAGTGCAGCTATCGTGCCTCATGCAGCAAGGGGAGAGCAACAGGCTGGCAGCGGATTTATTGCGTAGCGTTACGCAAATTAGGATGTAATTAAATGAAAATGGCAGAAATAAAAAACGGCCCGCAGGCCGTTTATTTATACGAATAACTTAAAGCGATAAGTTAAGCGGTTAAGGCGCTTTTAATCCAATGGCTGGAATGTTGCGGCCATAGTAAATTTCACGCATCTCTTTCCACAGCAGATCGGTGATGCGCTTATGTTCCTGCGGGCTGAGGTCGGCAGGGTCGGTATTAAACAGATAATGTTTAAGATCGAACTCCTTCAGCAGCATTTTGCTATGGAACATATTTTCCTGATAGACATTCACATCCATCATGTCATACATCGACTTCATATCGTCCGACATAAAGTTCTGGATCGAATTGATCTCGTGGTCGATAAAGTGTTTCACCCCGTTGACGTCGCGCGTAAAGCCGCGCACGCGATAGTCGATGGTGACAATATCGGACTCCAGCTGGTGAATTAAGTAGTTCAGCGCTTTCAGGGGCGAAATCACGCCGCAGGTTGATACTTCAATATCGGCACGGAAAGTACAGAGCCCGCCTTCGGGATGGCTTTCCGGGTAGGTATGCACGCAGATATGGCTCTTATCAAGGTGCGCAACCACGGAGTTTGGCAGCGGGCCGGGGTGCTCGGAGGTATCGATATCGCGCGGATCGACAGGCTCTTCGCTCACCAGAATCGTCACGCTGGCACCCTGTGGTTCATAGTCCTGGCGTGCGATATTCAGCACGTTCGCCCCGATAATCGAGCAGGTTTCGCTCAGAATTTCGGTCAGGCGGTTAGCATTATACTGCTCATCAATGTACGCAATGTATCCGTCGCGTTCAGCCTCAGTGTTCGCGTAACAGATATCGTAGATACAAAAACTCAGGCTTTTCGTCAGGTTGTTGAAGCCATGTAGTTTCAGCTTTTGCAATTTCACTCACCCCCTAAGAATGCCCGGCTAGTCAGCCAGCGCATTCAACAGATATTGCGGCAGGGCAAAACTGCCCGTATGGATTGCCGGATTATAGTAACGGCAGGTCAGTCCTGCTGCGTCAAAGCGCGATGCGATAGTGGCCGCATCCAGCTGGCGTAGCGCCGGGTTGTCGCTGGCCCAGGCAAAGGTCATGATGCCGCCGTAATAGGTCGGCACCGCCGCCTGATAGAAGCTGACATCCGCAAAGTAGTGGCCGAGCTTGCGGTGGCTGTTGACGGCTTCGTCCTGCTGCAGGAAACAGACGCCATTCTGCGCCACGAAGATGCCGCCAGGATTAAGGCAGCGGTGGCATCCCTGATAGAAGTCTGAGGTAAACAGGCTTTCCCCCGGTCCAATCGGATCGGTACAGTCAGAGATAATGACATCAAACTTTTCACCGGTCTGGCTCACGAAGTTCACGCCATCGTCGATCACCAGCGTAAAGCGCGGATCGTCATAAGCGCCCTGGCTGTGGTTCGGCAGGTACTGTTTGCAGAACGTCACCACGCCCGCATCAATTTCGACCATGGTGATTTTTTCGATGTTCTGATGACGGCTGACTTCACGCAGCATGGCACCATCGCCACCGCCGATAATCAGCACGTGTTTTGCCGCGCCGTGAGCCAGCAGCGGAACGTGGGTCATCATCTCATGATAGATAAACTCATCGCGCTCGGTGGTTTGTACCACACCGTCCAGCGCCATGACGCGACCTAACGCGGAGTTTTCAAAAATGACCAGATCCTGATGCCCGGTTGGTTCGCGATACAGTACTTTATCGACAGAAAAATACTGTCCGAATCCGGCATGAAGCGTTTCATACCACATTTCTTTATCGGTCATGGTGGGGACTCCTCCTGACGAAAAATGGGCCAATATCATAGCCATTTATGACCGTGGTTGCACGGTCAAATGATCGGCAGCAGGAAGGATATCAGAGGTTTATTTCACGTAGGCGAGCAGGCTCAGCGAGTCCCGTGCGAGAGATTTGCACTTGGTATCATTAGGAACGGCAATACCGCTCAGATCGCGATAGCTGTCTTCACCCAGCGCTTTCATGTTGAAACTGTTGTAATTGGTTAAATCCCAACGGTTTTGCTGTGCAAAAAAGACCAGTGCCCGGCGAATTTGCCCGTCCGGTAAATCCTGATAGCCACAGTCGTTCTTCAAATAAACAAATACGGCGGTTAAATCTGCCAAATCTTCTGCTTCCGATTCGCTCAGGGCGAAACTGGTGGAGGAGAAGCCAAACAGCCCTAACAGCAACAGAGCCTTGATGCTTTTCTTCATAGTTATTCTCATACGTGTGCAATAACCTGACGTTAGCACAGTTCAGGCCAGGTGCCAGCCAAAATTAGCGTAGAAAATTCCTGAAGCGCCCAATCCGCACAAAGTAAACGGGCTTGACCTTACCGCTGGGGCAGGGTTTATGCTGCCCGCATTATTCACGTTTGACGCAAGGAATGGACGATGCAACGCCGTGATTTTCTCAAATTAAGCGCCGCGCTGGGCGCTGCCAGCGCACTGCCGCTGTGGAGCTGCTCGCTGATGGCGGCGGAACAGCGGCCGCTGTTGCCGATCCCCTCATTACTCACTGCCGATGCACGCAGTGAAATTAGCCTGATCGCGCAGGCGGGCAGCAGCAGCTGGCGCGGAAAAAATGTCCCTACCTGGGGCTATAACGGCGCTCTGCTTGGCCCGGCAATCCAGCTGGAGCGTGGCAAAGAGGTCAACATCACCGTGTATAACCGCCTGCCGGAAGCGACGACGGTGCACTGGCACGGTCTGGAGCTGCCCGGCCAGGTCGATGGCGGACCCCAGGCGCGCATTGCGCCTAACCAGAGCCGCCGCGTGACCTTTACCCCGGACCAACCTGCCGCGACCTGCTGGTTCCACCCGCACCAGCATGGCCGTACCGGTTATCAGGTGGCGCAAGGGCTGGCCGGGCTGGTGCTGATTAACGACCCGGAGAGCGGCAAGCTGCTGCTGCCAAAGCAGTGGGGCATTGATGATATTCCGGTGATCCTGCAGGACAAGCGGCTAACCGCTGACGGCAGCCAGATCGACTATCAGCTGGATATCATGAGTGCCGCCGTCGGCTGGTTTGGCGACACCATGCTGACTAACGGGGCGATTTACCCGCAGGCGGGCGTGCCGCGCGGCTGGTTGCGCCTGCGCCTGCTCAACGGCTGTAACGCCCGCTCGCTGAATATCACCACCAGCGATAAGCGCCCGATGTATGTCATTGCCAGCGATGGCGGGCTGCTGGGTGAACCCGTGCAGGTTAGCGAGCTGCCGATGATGCCGGGCGAGCGCTTCGAAGTGCTGGTCGATACCACCGATGGCAAGCCGTTCGACCTGCAAACGCTGCCGGTGCGCCAGATGGGGATGACGCTACCGCCGTTTAACCAGCCGCTGCCGGTACTGTCGATTGCGCCGCTGCAGGTGCAGGCCAGCGGCACGCTGCCGGATAGGCTGGTTGAGATGCCTGCCGTGCCCGCGGCGCAGGGCGCCAATACGCGCTGGCTACAGCTGATGATGGACCCTGAGCTGGACCGTCGCGGCATGCAGGCGCTGATGGAGAAGTACGGCCATGCGTCGATGGCAGGCATGAGTATGGATGCGCACGACAGCGGCAAGGCGGACGCTAAGCCGCAGATGGCGATGTCGGGGATGGATCACGGCGAGATGGCGGGAATGGATCATGCCAAAGCGCCGAAAGCTTGGGACTTCCACCAGGGAAATCAGATCAACGGCGTGGCGTTCAACATGGATAAACCCGCGTTCGAAGTGAAGCAGGGCGCGTATGAGAAGTGGACTATCTCGGGCGAAGGCGATGAGATGCTGCATCCGTTCCACATTCACGGTACCCAGTTTCGCATTTTGTCAGAAAACGGTAAACCGCCCGCACCGCACCGCAGCGGCTGGAAGGACACGGTGCGCGTTGAGGGCTGGCGCAGCGAAGTGCTGGTCCGGTTTAACCATCAGGCCACGCCAGACCAGGCCTATATGGCGCACTGCCATCTGCTGGAGCACGAAGACACCGGGATGATGCTCGGGTTTACCGTGGCATAAGCCCGAGGGTGCCAGCTAAACGGGACGACCGGAAAAAAGGTCGTCCCCTACGAAAACATCTCCTTGCCTTTGTAGGGGCGAGGCATGCCTCGCCCGCCTCTATCCCAGTGCCAGGCGAGGCATGCCTCGCCCGCCTCTATCCCAGTGCCAGGCGCAAATCCTCGATCAAATCATCTTTGTTCTCAATACCGATCGATAAACGGATGGTAGAGGATTTTATGCCAATGCGGTCGCGCACCTCCAGCGGCACGCCGGAGTGGGTGGTGCTGGCCGGATGGCTGGCGAGAGATTCGGTGCCGCCGAGGCTGACCGCCAGCTTGAACAGCTGCACCGCATTGAGGAACTTAAATGCCGCCTCCTGACCGCCCCGAATATCGAACGAGAAGGTCGAACCGGCACCGCTGCACTGGGCGCGCCAGGTTTTCCCAGCCGCAGAGTCCGCCGCCAGGAATGGCAGATAGTGAATCTGCTCGACCGCCGGATGACTACGCAGAAACTCCGCCACGGCGGCGGCATTATCGTTCGCCCGCTCCATGCGCAGTGCCAGCGTCTCCAGCGAGCGGCCAATCATCCAGCTGGAGTGCGGATCGAGCTGCGTGCCGATTGCGCTGCGCAGCGCCTTCACCTGGCGGATGAGGGTCTTATTGCCCATCGCTGCCCCGGCGATCAGATCCGAGTGGCCGCCGACATATTTGGTCAGGGAATAGAGCGAAATATCCGCCCCGTGCTCCGTCGGGCGGGAAAACACCGGGCCGAGCAGGGTGTTATCGCAGGCAATCACCGGGCGGTGCTGCTGCTGCTGTTCAATTTTGTCGGCCACGCGCTTAATCAGCGCGATATCCACCAGGCTGTTAGTCGGGTTCGCCGGGGATTCAATCAGGATCACCGATACCCGCCCCTGCGCCATCGCGGCATCCGCCGCCGCCTGTACCGATGCTTCATTAACACCATCGCTAAAGCCCACCGAGGTCACGCCAAGATTGTGGAAGGTTTTGCTTAGCAGCGTTTCGGTGCCGCCATACAGCGGCTGTGAGTGCAGGATAACATCACCCGGTTTCACAAAGGTCAGTAGGGTGGTGGAGATCGCCGACATCCCCGACGAGAAAAGCGCCGCGCTGTCGGTACGCTCGTAGATCGCCAGCCGATCCTCGACGATTTCACTGTTGGGGTGGTTGAAGCGGGAATAGACCAGCCCGTTGCCTTCGCCCGCAGGGGGTTCACGGCGGCCCGAGACGTAATCAAAAAAATCCCGCCCCTCTTCCGCGCTGTTAAACACGAAGGTCGAGGTGAGAAACACCGGGGGTTTAACCGCGCCTTCAGAGAGCGCCGGGTCATAACCGTAGTTCAGCATCTGCGTTTCGGGCTGCAGCTCGCGCGTGCCGATATGCGTCTTTTTGGAATGTGATGAAGCCATGTGCTCTCCTGCCCGTTGGCATGATGTTTTATCATTGTGGACGCTAAGCTAGCATGTGGCAGGTTGTGCTGATAAATGAATAAACGCTCTATGGTTAAATCATTATGCGATATGAAATGTGGCTATCTGAACGTACAGCAGTCTATATGTCTGTCACGCGCGAATGAAAACCACGTTGCGCAACAGCGAGCGTCGGGCGTGAGAAGTGTGATAAACTGCGGCGCTTTCCCTGAGCAATCGACGAAGAGCTATGAAACACACCGTTGAAGTTATGATCTCCGAAGCGGAGATCAAATCCCGCGTTGCCGCACTCGGCCAGCAAATCACTGAACATTACCGTGACAGCGGTAGTGAAATGGTGCTGGTTGGCCTGCTGCGCGGTTCATTTATGTTTATGGCCGATCTGTGTCGCGCCATTGATGTCCCCCACGAAGTCGACTTTATGACGGCGTCGAGCTACGGAAATGGCACCTCGAGCACCCGTGATGTGAAAATCCTTAAAGATCTGGATGAGGATATTCGCGGTAAAGACGTGCTGATCGTCGAAGATATTATCGATTCAGGTAATACGCTGAGCAAAGTGCGTGAGCTTTTCAACCTGCGCGGCCCGAAATCCGTGGCGATCTGCACCCTGCTGGATAAGCCTTCCCGCCGCGAAGTGGACGTGCCGGTAGAGTATGTCGGTTTCGCCATTCCTGACGAGTTTGTGGTGGGCTACGGCATTGACTATGCCCAGCGCTATCGCCACCTGCCGTACGTGGGCAAAGTGGTGATGCTGGACGAGTAATCGCAGGTTTATCCACAGCACAATCGACTAAGGCCGGAGTTTCCGGCCTGTAATACCATACTGCGCTTGCTCGTCATTCTTCAAGCTGGCTGTGCGTTGGCTTCTCCTGTTCACCCCAGTCACATAGTTACCTATGCTCCTGGGGATTCGCAGGCTTGCCGCGTTACTCGGCCCAAGTTTGGGCCTCGCCCCTTACGGGGCCAGCACTGGTGCTGTTCAAAAACGCATGGCGTTTTTGTCATCCAGCGTGAATTATTTAGAGCAAGGTTATAAATGTGGATTACGGATTGAGATCCGGGTCGTTCAGCAGGTTGGCGATACCGTGGCGATAGCGCTGTTCGAGGATTTCACGACTGGTTGCGGAGACTTCCAGATCGCGCAGGTAACCGTCCTGAATACCGTAAACCCAACCGTGAATGTTGACCTTCTGCCCGCGTTTCCACGCTGACTGCATGATGGTGGAGTGGCCGAGGTTGTAAACTTGCTCAATCACGTTGATTTCACAAAGTTTATCAAAGCGCTTTTCCGGCGGCAGTTCACCGAGTAACGCGCTATGCTTGTACCACAAATCACGGATATGCAGCAGCCAGTTGTCAATCAGGCCGAGTTCCGGGTTATCCACCGCCGCCTGAACGCCGCCGCAGCCGTAGTGACCACAGATAATAATGTGTTCCACTTCCAGCACTTCAACCGCGTACTGCACCACCGACAGGCAGTTGAGATCGGTGTGCACCACCAGGTTGGCGACGTTGCGGTGAACAAACAGTTCACCCGGCTCCAGCCCGGTCAGGCGCTCGGCAGGTACCCGGCTGTCAGAACAGCCAATCCACAGGAAGCGCGGCTTCTGCGCCAGAGACAGGCGTTCAAAGAAACCGGGATCTTCCTCTTTCAGTAATTTGGACCACTGGCGATTGTTGCTGATAAGGGTGTTAATGTCTTTCATAATGATGTCTGCCACTACCTCGAAATGCGTACCGTAATATAGGGCAACGCTCCGTGATTGGAAATGACAAACAAGAAACCTATACAAATACAGGGCTCTCTCTTACCTATGACATATGCACTGGAACTTGAAAAGCTGACCAAAACCTACGCAGGCGGGGTTCAGGCGCTCAAGGGCATCGATCTCGCTGTCGAGGCCGGTGATTTCTATGCGCTGCTCGGCCCTAACGGCGCCGGTAAATCTACCACCATCGGCATTATCAGCTCGCTGGTTAACAAAACCGGCGGCAAAGTCCGGGTGTTTGGCTATGACCTGCAGCAGGACGTGGTCAACGCCAAGCGTCAGCTCGGGCTGGTGCCGCAGGAGTTCAACTTTAACCAGTTTGAAACCGTGATGCAGATTGTGGTCAGCCAGGCCGGACTGTACGGCGTGGAGAAACCAGACGCGTTAAAGCGTGCGGAAAAATACCTGAAGCAGCTGGATTTATGGGATAAACGCAACGAACGTGCGCGCATGCTTTCCGGCGGGATGAAGCGCCGCCTGATGATCGCCCGCGCGCTGATGCACGAGCCAAAGCTGCTGATCCTCGATGAGCCAACCGCCGGGGTGGATATCGAACTGCGCCGCTCAATGTGGACCTTCCTGCAGGAGCTGAATGCGCAGGGCACCACCATTATCCTGACCACCCACTATCTGGAAGAAGCCGAAATGCTGTGCCGCAATATCGGCATTATCCAGCGCGGTGAGCTGGTGGAAAACACCTCAATGAAGGGCCTGCTTTCTAAGCTGAAATCGGAAACCTTTATTCTCGACCTCGCGGCTAAAAGCCCGCTGCCGAAGCTGGAAGGCTTCCAGTACCGGCTGATTGATACCTCGACGCTGGAAGTGGAAGTGCTGCGTGAGCAGGGGCTGAACAGCGTGTTTAGCCAGCTCAGCCATCAGGGCGTGCAGGTATTGAGTATGCGCAACAAGGCCAACCGCCTTGAGGAGCTGTTTGTCGACCTGGTTAACGGGCGCACAGGAGAAAAAGCATGACACATTTATACTGGGTCGCCCTGAAGAGCATCTGGGGTAAAGAGATTAACCGTTTCGCCCGCATCTGGATCCAGACGCTGGTGCCGCCGGTGATCACCATGACGCTCTACTTTATTATTTTCGGCAACCTGATTGGCTCGCGCATCGGTGAGATGCACGGCTTCAGCTATATGCAGTTTATTGTGCCGGGCCTGATTATGATGGCGGTGATCACCAATGCCTATGCCAACGTGGCCTCGTCGTTCTTCAGCGCCAAGTTCCAGCGCAATATCGAAGAGCTGCTGGTGGCACCGGTACCGACGCACGTGATTATCGCCGGTTATGTCGGCGGCGGCGTGGCGCGCGGGATCTGCGTGGGCGTGCTGGTGACGGCGATTTCGCTGTTCTTCGTGCCGTTCCAGGTGCATTCGTGGCTGATGGTGGCGGTGACGCTGCTGCTGACGGCGGTGCTGTTCTCGCTGGCGGGCCTGTTGAATGCGGTATTTGCCCGGACTTTCGATGATATCAGCCTGATCCCGACCTTCGTGCTGACGCCGCTGACCTACCTTGGCGGGGTGTTCTATTCGCTGACGCTGCTGCCGCCGGTGTGGCAGATGGTGTCGAAGCTGAACCCGATCGTCTACATGATCAGCGGATTCCGCTACGGTTTCCTCGGGATTAACGATGTGCCGCTGGCGTTTACGCTGGGCGTGCTGGTGGCGTTTATCGCGGTGTTTTATATTCTGGTGTGGGTGCTGATCCAGCGCGGTCGCGGATTACGTACCTGATGGATAGGGGCCGATCATTTTCCGATCGGCCCCTACATGTTTGGCTTTTACGCCACCTGAACCGGCACCGCTTTCGCCACGCGCTTCATCTGGTTTTTACCTTCGAAATAGGCCACCTTCGGCTGCCACTCGCGGGCCTCTGCGTCCGACATCTGCACGTACGAACAGATAATCAGCAGGTCCCCTTCGCAGGCACAGCGCGCTGCCGCACCGTTGACCGAGATGATTTTCGAACCGCGTTCGGCGGCGATAGCGTAGGTTGAGAAACGCTGGCCGTTGTTGATGTTATAGATATCGATCGCTTCGTATTGCAGAATGCCGGAAGCATCGAGGAAATCCTGATCGATGGCGCAGGAACCTTCGTAATTCAGGTCAGCCTGGGTCACGGTGACCCGGTGGAGTTTGCCCTGCAACATAGTACGATTCATAACTCATCACTCTACAGTCAATGCAAAAAACGGACGCCAGTATTACCCGGCGCCGCACGTCTGTCTACTGGGTCAGATCAACCTGTTGGTTATCAATCAGGCGAGCCTTGCCGAGCCAGGCCGCCATCAGGATCACCGCACGCTGGCTGTCGACATTGAGCGGCAGCAGCGTATCGGCATCCACAATCGCCAGCCCATCGGCCTGTAAGCCCTGCGCTGCCAGCTCACTTTCCGCCGCCGCAATCATCTCTTCCACGTGGCGCTCGCCGCTTGCCAGTTTTGCAGCGATGCTGTGCATCACCTGGCTCAGCACCGGGGCGATTTTACGCTCATCGCTGCTCAGATAGCCGTTACGTGAGCTGAGTGCCAGGCCATCTTTGGCACGCACGGTGGGCACGCCGACGATATCAATATCGTAGCCCATATCCGCCACCATTTTGCGGATCAGCGCCAGCTGCTGGTAATCCTTTTCGCCAAAGCAGGCGAGGTCGGGCTGCACCAGGTTAAACAGCTTGCTGACGATGGTGGAAACGCCGCGGAAGTGCCCCGGGCGGCTGGCGCCTTCCAGCAGGGTGGAAAGGCCGGGGACGTCAACAAACGTCTGCTCGCTCAGCCCTTTGGGATAGACATCGCCCGGTGCCGGGGAGAACACCAGATCAACGCCACGGCGGTTCAGCTTTTCACAATCCTGCTGCAGCGTGCGCGGATAGCGCGCCAGATCGTCCGCGCGCTCAAACTGCATCGGGTTAACGAAGATCGACACCACCACGATATCGGCACGCGCGCGCGCTTCATCCACCAGGGTCATATGCCCGTCATGCAGGTTGCCCATGGTTGGCACCAGCGCAATGCGCTTGCCGTCCTGGCGCCAGCGGCGAATTTCGCGGCGCAGCATCGGCAGGGTTTCAATAATCAGCACGGTGTTTCTCCTGGTTTACTGGAAACTGTGTTCAGCGGCCGGATAGCTTCCGGCTTCAACTTCTGCCACATACTGACGCACTGCGGCGCGGATCTCTCCGGCCTCAGCGAGGAAGTTTTTGGCAAATTTAGGAATGTGACCGCCGGTAATGCCAAAGGCGTCGTGCATCACCAGTATCTGACCGTCGGTGACGCTGCCCGCGCCAATGCCAATCACCGGGATGGCCAGCGCCTCGGTCACGCGTTTTGCCAGCGAAACCGGCACGCACTCCAGCACCAGCAGCTGTATGCCTGCTGCTTCCAGCGCCAGTGCATCTTCCAGCAGGCGCTCGGCATCGGCGCTTTCACGACCCTGCACTTTGTACCCGCCAAAAACATTCACCGACTGCGGCGTCAGCCCGAGGTGGCCACACACCGGCACCGCGCGTTCGGTTAACTGTTGCACCGTTTCCGCCAGCCACTTGCCGCCCTCCAGCTTCACCATGTTGGCCCCGGCGCGCATCAGCGTCGCGGCGCTGTCAAAGGTCTGCTGTGGCGTGGCGTAGCTCATAAACGGCAGGTCAGCGAGCAGCAGCGCAGCGGGGGCGCCACGGCGCACGGTTTGCGTGTGGTATGCGATATCGGCAACCGTGACCGGCAGCGTGGAGTCGTGGCCCTGAACCACCATGCCAAGAGAATCACCCACCAGCATGACCTGAATACCCTCATCGGCAAACAGGCGGGCAAAGCTGTAATCATAGGCGGTGATGGTGGCGAATTTGTGCCCCTGCTGCTTCCACTGGCGTAAGGTCGAGACGGTAGTCGGTTTCATCAGATCCCCGTTAGGCATTTTCTGTTGGGCGTATCTTAATGGAAGGGGAGAGGGATGTCAGCATTGTCACGGAGCAGGTCACGAGACAGGTCGCGGGTGAGGTCGCGGGCGAGGCATGCTTCGCCCCTACGTAGGGGCCGGGCATGCCCGGCCCGCGGTTTGCCGATTACCAGTGCCGGATGCTGCTGCTGTCGAGCGTCGCCAGCAAATCCGCGATGCGGGTGCCGTTAGGCAAGGTCAGGTCGGGGGCGATCTCCAGCAGTGGCAGCAGCATAAAGGCGCGATTGTGCATATCGTAGTGGGGGACCGTCAGGCGTGGCGTGCTCAGCGTCTGCTCACCAAACAGCATGATGTCGAGGTCAAGCGTGCGCGGCCCCCAGCGATGCGCTTTGCGCACGCGCCCCTGCTCCAGCTCAATGCGCTGGGTATGGTCGAGCAGGGTTTCGGCCGCAAGTGCCGTATCCAGCGCCACGGCAGCATTGAGAAAATCAGGCTGGTCCGGCGGGCCGTAAGGTGGGGTGCGGTAAAGAGAAGAGGTGGCAACCAGCGTGGTATCAGGCAGGGCCGCCAGCGCATTCAGGGCAGATTGCACCTGATGCAGCGGGTCGGCCAGATTACTGCCCAGCGCCAGATAAACGCGGATCATGCGTCGTTGTTATGGTCGCGGCGCTGGCCGCCGGGAACGCGCTTGCGCGGGCGGCGGGTGCGGCGGCGTGGCACCGGATCATCGCCCAGGGTGTTGAGCATGGTTTTCTGCTGCGGTGGCGCAGAAACCTGGAACTCGCCCCACCAGGTGGTCAGACGCTGCAGTTCGTGGTTGTTTTCCACTTCGGCACGCAGTGCCAGCAGGTCGTAAGCGGCGCGGAATTTCGGATGCTCCATCAGCTTCCACGCACGCTTACCGTGGCGGCGCGACAGGCGCAGCTGCAGCTGCCAGATATCCCGCACCAGCGTGGTAATGCGTTTTGGAATAGCCAGCGAGCGGCACGCCTCATCCAGCACGTCATTCATCGACAGCGCGAAGGCATCGTAATAGACCAGCCCGCTCTCCTGGGCAATTTTCTGCGCGGCTTCCAGCTGTGGATACCAGAACATCGCCGCAAACAGGAACGCCGGGTTAACACGCATCTGGTTGTGGATGCGGTTATCGGTATTTTTCAGCACCTGCAGGATCATCTTCTCCATATTACTGTCACCCTGTTCGGTGAAGTAGCGGGTGATGATCGGGAACAGCGGCTGGAACAGCTGATATTCACGCAGTTTCAGATAAGTTTGATGACCGTAACCCGCCTGCAGCAGCTTCAGCGTCTCTTCGAACAGGCGTGCCGGTGGGATATCGTTCAGTAGCGTAGCGAGACGCGGGATGGGCTCACCGGTTTCGGGCGCGATGCTCATGTCCAGCTTGGCGGCGAAGCGCACCACGCGCAGCATACGCACCGGGTCTTCACGGTAGCGGGTTTCCGGGTCACCGATCATCCGGATGATGCCCTGCTGCAGGTCGCTCAGGCCACCCACGTAATCACGCACGGTGAAGTCGGCCACGCTGTAATAGAGGCTGTTAATCGTCAGATCGCGGCGCTGGGCGTCATCTTCAATCGAACCGAAAATATTATCGCGCAGCAGCATACCATTCTGGCCGCGCTGCGAGCTGTTGCGGTCATCAGCAACCGGCTGCTCCGCTTCATGGTGACCACGGAAGGTGGCGACCTCGATAATTTCCGGGCCAAACATCACGTGCGCGAGGCGGAAGCGACGACCGACCAGACGGCAGTTGCGGAACAGTTTACGCATCTGATCCGGCGTGGCGTTGGTGGTCACATCGAAGTCTTTCGGTTTTTTACCCAGCAGCAAATCGCGCACGCCGCCGCCTACCAGGTAGGCTTCGAATCCGGCTTTGTTCAGGCGATACAGTACCTTGAGGGCATTTTCACTGATGTCCTTGCGCGAGATGTTATGACTATCGCGCGGAATGACGGTCATCTGACGCACTTCCTCGACCTCGGCTGGCGCCACGTCATCGCGACTGAGGACTTTCCGGCAAAAATTAGCAACTCGGGTAAAAATGGGACACCTCGATAGTGACAATGAAATTTGGTCGGTAAAAACAGCGGCTAATCATAGCTCAGAGTGAAGCGTTTGAGAATGCCGAAGTCGGTGTATGCTACTGCTGCGCGTCGTTTATTGGGATATTTTTGCACTTCCAGTCACCGATTGCGTGCTGTAACAGCGCGGCAACGCTCAGATCGCGCCAGCTTTCTGCCACCGGCTGACCGAGAAAACGCAGCGCTGCTGCCAGCGCCGGGCGCGGATCGCCTTCCGGCAGCGGCGGCGCATGATTCTGCTTGGAGAGCTTATTGCCGTCATGGTTTAACACCAGCGGCAGGTGCAGATAGCGCGGCGCAGGCCAGCCAAACTGATGGTAGAGCGTGATTTGACGCACGGTCGGCTCAATCAGATCCGCGCCGCGCACCACTTCCGTCACGCCCTGGAAATGGTCATCCACCACCACCGCAAGGTTATAGGCAAACAGCCCATCGCGGCGATGAATAATAAAGTCTTCCTGCGCCAGCCTGGCATCGGCCTTGACGCTGCCACGCAGCTGGTCGTGAAATTCGCTCAGCGGACGATCAACCTTAAGGCGCAGCGCGGCGTTTTCCGGCCCGAGCCCCAGCGCCCGGCAGTGGCCGTCGTACAGCCCGCCAACCTGCTGAATACGGCTGCGCGTGCAGGTGCAGTAGTAGCTGTGCCCGTCACGCTGCAGTCGATCGAGCGCGGCGCGGTAGACTTCATGGCGCTGCGACTGCCACAGGACTTCTCCATCCCACTCCAGTCCGTACTGCTCCAGCTGCTGCAGGATACGCGTTGCCGCACCGGGGACTTCACGCGGCGGGTCAATATCTTCAATGCGTACGTACCACGCGCCATGCTGTGCGCGAGCCTGGAGATAACTGCCTAAAGCAGCAATCAGAGAGCCAAAGTGAAGTTCACCGGAGGGGGAGGGGGCGAAGCGCCCGATATAGTCTGAGGTCATCATCTTGAAGATGGGCAGTGAAGCGACTGCGGGAGAGATTCCCCGCTTCACTGCACAATCATATGCCGTTAACCGGCCATTTGTTTTTCGCGGATTTCTGCCAGCGTTTTACAGTCGATGCAAAGATCGGCGGTAGGACGCGCTTCCAGACGACGGATACCGATTTCAACGCCACAGGAGTCACAGTAGCCGAAATCATCGTCTTCAACTTTCTTCAGCGTCTTTTCGATCTTTTTAATCAGCTTGCGCTCGCGATCGCGGTTACGCAATTCAAGACTGAACTCTTCTTCCTGAGCGGCACGATCGACCGGGTCCGGGAAGTTAGCGGCTTCGTCCTGCATGTGTGTGACCGTACGATCGACTTCATCCCGGAGTTGATTACGCCACGCCCCAAGAATTTTCTTGAAGTGCTCCAGCTGGGCTTCATTCATATACTCTTCGCCCGGCTTCTCTTGGTATGGCTCCACCCCAGCGATGGCGAGAATACTCAGGGACGATGTTTTACGGTTTTGCCCTTCTTGCATGTTGCTTCTCCTGGATAACACGCACTACACCCTTCATCTTTAAGCTGCAGGGGCGTTGGTCGCTATCCCGCAACCCGAAATCTTCGGGTATCGATCCCACATGGGGAAAAAAACAGGCCGCTATAAATACCAGAAGCGGTTAAGGTAAGCAATTATTCCTGATCACGCCTTGACAAGCATGTGAGGAAAAGCGTATTTGCGCGATCGGCAGTATAAAAGCAAATTGCGCTAAATTTTACAACTCCACTTTCAGGGCTTTTCTGAGAACCATCCCCTCCGGTGATAACTGCGCCTTATAACATAGCACCTCTACACCATTCTGCCGGGCCTGCGACAGGAGTTCTGCGTAGCGAGCATCAATGTGTCGCGCCGGGGCAACGTCCTCAATCCCCGAGTGCAGAACGGCGAAGAACAGTACCGCCCGCTGGCCCGATTGCGCAATCTGACTAAGCTCGCGCAGGTGTTTCTGGCCACGCACGGTCACCGCATCCGGAAAATACCCTTTACCCTGCTGTAATAGCGTCACGGATTTGACTTCAATATAGCAGTTACGGCGATCGCTTGCCTGTAACAGGAAGTCTATCCGGCTGTTTTCTGCGCCATATTTAACTTCAGGCAGCAGCGTATCGTAACCGGATAATTCCGCAATCTGGCCTGCATTAAGTGCCTCGCGCACTAACCCATTGGCGCGTAAGGTATTGACGCAAATCCAGTCGCCCTGCTGCGTTTCGGTTAGCTCCCAGCTGTGCGGATATTTTCGCGTCAGGCTGGCCGATGTCGAATACCACACCGTGTCGCCCGGCGTGGCGCAGCCCGTCATTGCCCCGGTATTAGCACAGTGGATTGTCAGCTCTTCACCCTGCGGGGTGACCACATCAGCCAGAAAGCGTTTATAGCGTTTAACCAGCCGCGCGGGTTGCAGGTCCGGGCTAAATTCCATAGGAATTCCTTATCGTAATTTCCATTCCGCCACTTCTTCATAGCGGGTGCGACCGCGCGTAAAATGTGACTGAAACAGGACAAAGCGCTCGACCGGCACTGACCAGTGAAAATTGCGCGGCGGCAACGACACCGGGTGCAGAGCGTGGCGCAGTAATGTGACATGCGGATGAAAAGGCAGAGCAGGTTGCATACAGCCGCTGCGTGCCGCCTGCGATCGCAGCAGCTCTGCCAGCTGCAGCAGCCCGCGCGGCGCCTGGCGCGGCCCCAGCCACACCACGCCGGAGCGCGGCCAGTGCCCGGCATCATCCAGCGTCAGCGTAAAAGCGGGCTGCGTAATGCGGCCGGCGAGCTGCATCAGCGCCCGCTGCTTCTGCGCACTGATTTCGCCGAGGAACGCCAGCGTCAGGTGCAGGCTGTCGGCGGCTACCGGGCGGCCCGCTTCCGCCGGGAAGGTCGCGGCGCGCCACTGGATCAGGCTCTGCTTACACTCATCCGGCAGTTCGAGGCCGAAAAACAGCCGTTTTTGTGCGCTCATCGCGTCCTCCGGTAAATCAAACCCGGGAATGCTACAATGCGCCGCAGATTATGACCATGGCGTTCTGGAGTAAATACGTGAGTTCATTACCGGTCAGTGCCGTCCTACCCGAACTGCTGGCGGCACTGCAATCCGCCCCGCAGGTGCTGCTGGCTGCCCCGACCGGCGCCGGAAAATCCACCTGGCTGCCGCTCCAGATCCTGCAGCAGGCGGGATTCAGCGGGCGCATCCTGCTGCTGGAACCGCGCAGGCTGGCGGCGCGCAACGTTGCACAGCGGCTGGCCGAGCTGCTGGGCCAGCCGCCGGGCGAGATCGTGGGCTACCGCATGCGTGGCGAGTCGCGCTGCGGGCCTGACACACGCTTAGAGGTGGTGACGGAAGGGATCCTGACGCGCATGCTGCAGCAGGATCCGATGCTGGAGGGCGTGTCGCTGGTGATCCTTGATGAGTTTCACGAGCGTAGTTTACAGGGCGATCTGGCGCTGGCGCTGCTGCTGGACGTGCAGGGCGGGCTGCGTGACGATCTGAAAGTGCTGATCATGTCGGCAACGCTGGACAACTCGCGGCTGCGCGAGTGGCTGCCGGATGCACCGCTGATCGCCTCCGAGGGGCGATCCTTCCCGGTAGATCGCCGCTACCAGCCGCTCTCCCCCACGCTGCGCTTTGACGATGCGGTGGCACGGCAGGTGAGCCAGCTATTACGCGAGGAGAGCGGCTCGCTGCTACTGTTTCTGCCCGGCGTGGCGGAGATCCAGCGTGTGCAGAGTGCGCTTAGCGACCTTGTCGCCAGCGATGTTGACCTCTGCCCGCTGTACGGTGCGCTGTCGCTGGCGGATCAGCGCCGGGCTATCCTGCCTGCCGCGGCCGGGCGGCGCAAAGTGGTGCTGGCAACCAACATCGCCGAAACCAGCTTAACCATCGAGGGCATCCGTCTGGTGGTGGACTGCGCGCTGGAGCGCAGCGCGTTTTTCGACCTGCGCAGCGGGCTGACCAGCCTGCAAACCCGGCGCGTCAGCCAGGCCTCGATGACCCAGCGTGCCGGGCGCGCCGGGCGCCTCGAACCCGGCATCTGCCTGCATCTGATAGCAAAGGAGCAGGCGGAGCGCGCTGCCGCCCACAGCGACCCGGAAATACTCACCAGCGATCTCGCGGCGCTGTGGCTCGATCTGCTGCAGTGGGGCTGCCACGATATCAACCAGCTTAACTGGCTGGACGTGCCGCCCGCCGCGGGTATCGAGGCGGCGCGTCAGCTGCTGCAAAAGCTGGGGGCGACCGACGGTGACGGGCGTTTGAATGCGCAGGGGCGCAAAATGGCCGCGCTCGGCAGCGAACCGCGCTTTGCCGCGATGCTGATTGCCGCCGGCAGCGATGCCGATGCGGTCGCCACCGCCGCTCAGCTGGTGGCGATGCTGGAGGATCCGCAGCGCGGCAGCCCCGACCTGCGCGACAGCTTCCAGCGCCGCCTGCCGCAGTGGCAGCGCCGCGCCCGTCAGCTGCAGCAGCGGCTGAAGGTCAGTGGTGGAACGCTGGATGAAGATCGCCTTCCGGCGCTGCTGGCGGTAGCCTTCCCGGACCGCATCGCGCGGCGGCGCGGTGCCGAGGGGCGCTATCAGCTGGCGAACGGCAGCGGGGCCGCGCTCGATCGTGAAGAGGGCTTAACCCGCTACGAGTGGCTGATTGCGCCACAGCTGCTGCAGAGCCATAGCCAACCCGACGCGCGTATTTTGCAGGCGCTGCCGCTGGATATCGACCAGCTGGTGCGCCAGCTTCCTGTTCTGCTGACGCAGCAAACTGAAGTGGAGTGGGATGAAGAGAAAGGCACGCTGCGCGCCTGGCGCCGTGAGCAGGTCGGCCAGCTGGTGCTGAAGTCGCAGCCGCTGGCGAAACCGGACGAGCAGGAGCTGCACGCGGCGATGCTGCGCTGGGTGCGCAGCAAAGGTTTATCGGTGCTGAACTGGACGCCACAGGCAGAGCAGCTAAGATTGCGGCTGGTCTGTGCCGCGCAGTGGCTGCCGGAAGAGGAGTGGCCCGCCGCCGATGAGCCCGCGCTGCTGGAGCGCCTGGAGCGCTGGCTGCTGCCCGCGATGAATGGCGTGCGCGATGCGCGTGGCCTGCGCCAGCTCGACTGTGCCGCTGCGTTATTACAATTGCTCACATGGTCACAGCGACAGCAACTGGATACTGCATTGCCAACTCATTACACTGTGCCGACCGGAAGCCGCCTGCCGATCCAGTACTCTGCTGATAAACCGCCCGCCCTGGCGGTGCGTCTGCAGGAGATGTACGGCGAAGCGCACAATCCCAGCGTTGCCGCAGGGCGCATTCCGCTGGTTCTGGAGCTGCTATCCCCGGCGCAGCGCCCGCTGCAGATCACCCGCGATCTGGCGGCGTTCTGGAACGGGGCTTACCGGGAAGTGCAAAAAGAGATGAAAGGGCGCTACCCCAAACATCTGTGGCCGGATGACCCGGCAAATACATTACCGACGCGGCGCGTGAAAAAGTTTTCCGCGACGTGATTTTTCTGTACTGAATCGTGGCCCGAATATTCGGAAGGTTCCACTTCCGTAACGGCCCCTGTGCGACGAGAGTAGTCGGCCTGGCCGACGCGTGCCCCTGGAGAAATGAAACACATGTCTGACGATCGCGAACCTATCGGGCGTAAAGGAAAGCAGCCCAAGCCGCCGCGTAACAAAGCGGGGCGAGGTCGCCGCAGGGAAGAGGAAGAATATGATGAGTATGACGATCAGGATGAAGACCTGGATGACGAGGAGGTAACCCCGGTGCCACGTAAAGGAAAAGGACGCTCACCGCGTAAGAAAAGAGGCTGGATTGGCTTACTGATTAAGCTGTTCCTGCTGTTTGCCGTGGTGATGGCCATCTATGGTGTCTATCTGGATTCCCAGATCCGCAGCCGCATTGACGGCAAAGTCTGGCAGCTGCCGGCGACGGTTTATGGCCGCATGGTCAGCCTTGAGCCGGGTATGTCGTACAACAAGAAAGAGATGATCGCCCTGCTGGAAGGCACGCAGTACCGCGAAGTGACGCGTATGACGCGGCCCGGTGAATTTACCGTGCAGGGTAATAGCATTGAGATGATCCGCCGCCCGTTTGATTTCCCCGACAGCAAAGAGGGGCAGATCCGCGCGCGCCTGAGCTTTAGCGGCGACCAGCTGAGCGACATCAAAAACCTCGACAGCGGCCGCAGCTTTGGCTTCTTCCGCCTCGATCCGCGCCTGATCACTATGCTGCAGTCGCCGAACGGCGAACAGCGCCTGTTTGTGCCGCGTGCCGGCTTCCCTGACCTGCTGGTGGATACGCTGGTGGCAACCGAAGACCGCCACTTCTATCAGCATGACGGCATCAGCTTCTACTCGATTGGCCGTGCTTTCCTCGCCAACATTACCGCCGGGCGTGCGGTGCAGGGCGGCAGTACGCTGACCCAGCAGCTGGTGAAGAACCTGTTCCTGACCAACGAGCGCTCGCTGTGGCGTAAAGCCAACGAAGCCTATATGGCGCTGATCATGGATGCGCGCTACAGCAAGGACCGCATCCTCGAGCTGTATCTGAATGAGGTGTACCTCGGACAGGCCGGTAACGATCAGATCCGCGGCTTCCCGCTGGCCAGCCTCTACTACTTTGGCCGCCCGGTGGACGAGCTGAGCCTCGACCAGCAGGCGCTTTTGGTGGGGATGGTGAAAGGCGCGTCGCTCTATAACCCATGGCGTAATCCGAAGCTGGCGCTGGAGCGCCGCAACCTGGTGCTGCGCCTGCTGCAGCAGCAGAAGGTAATCGACCAGGAGCTGTACGACATGCTGAGCGCCCGCCCGCTGGGGGTGCAGCCGAAAGGGGGGGTGATCACGCCGCAGCCGGCGTTTATGCAGATGGTGCGTAACGAACTGCAGGCGAAGCTCGGCGATAAAATCAAAGATCTCTCCGGGGTGAAAATCTTCACCACCCTTGACCCGGTGTCGCAGGATGCGGCCGAGAAGTCGGTGGAAGAGGGGATGCCGGCGCTGCGCAAACAGCGTGGCCTGAACGATCTGGAAACGGCCATGGTGATCGTTGACCGCTTCAGCGGTGAAGTGCGTGCCATGGTGGGCGGTGCCGATCCGCAGTTTGCCGGTTACAACCGTGCGCTGCAGGCGCGCCGTTCGATTGGTTCTCTGGCAAAACCAGCGACTTATCTGACCGCCCTCAGCCAGCCGGATACCTATCGCCTGAATACCTGGATTGCCGATAACCCGATTGCGCTGAAGCAGCCGAATGGCCAGGTATGGAAACCGCAGAACGACGATCGTCGATTCAGCGGCCAGGTGATGCTGGTGGATGCGCTGACCCGCTCAATGAACGTGCCGACGGTTAACCTTGGCATGACGCTGGGGCTGCCGCAGGTGGTGGATACCTGGACTAAACTGGGCGTGCCGAAAGATCAGCTCAACCCGGTACCCGCGATGCTGCTGGGGGCGCTTAACCTGACCCCGATTGAAGTGGCGCAGGCGTTCCAGACCATTGCCAGCGGCGGCAGCCGTGCCCCGCTCTCTGCGGTGCGCTCGGTGATTGCTGAAGATGGTAGCGTGCTGTATCAGAGTTTCCCACAGGCGGAACGTGCAGTACCTGCTCAGGCCGCCTACCTGACGCTTTACACCATGCAGCAGGTGGTCGATCACGGTACCGCGCGCGCGCTGGGTGCCAAATATCCTCGCGCCAGCCTGGCGGGTAAAACCGGTACCACCAATAACCTGGTGGACAGCTGGTTTGCCGGTATTGATGGCAAAGAGGTGGCGATCACCTGGATTGGCCGTGATAACAACCAGCCGACCAAGGTCTATGGCTCAAGCGGTGCCATGCAGCTCTACCAGCGCTATCTGGCTAACCAGGCGCCGATGCCGCTGCAGCTGACGCCGCCGGAAGATATCGCGCCGATGAGCGTTGATTCTGCCGGCAACTTTGTCTGCGGCAGTGCCAGCAGCAGCTGGCGTACCCTGCCGGTCTGGACCACCGATGCTGAGGCGCTGTGTCAGCAACAGCAGCAGCAGATTCAGCAGCAGCAGCAGATGTTGCAGCAGCAGAATAGCCAGCAGCAACCGCAGCAGGGTCAGCCACAGCAGCAAAATGAGCAGAAGGACAGCGATGGCGTAGCGGGCTGGATTAAAGATATGTTCGGCAAGTAACAGCGATTGTTGATTGTAAAAAAAGCCGGGAAACCGGCTTTTTTTATCTCTGTTATTCAGAATTTGTGTCGAATAGCGGCTATTTTAGTTAATTGATTACGTTACTGTTTTTGATTTTGAGTGCCAAAAGAGTCCAAATAGATCTAATAAAAAATAAAATGAGATCTGCATATCTTTTTTTGCATTGCCTTTCAGTGAGGATAAGCCTGCTTTTACTCATAAAAAGGAATTTCAATGAAACTTAATGCGTTATATTCCAGCCTGATGTTAGGCGGTGCTTTACTCACCGCACTCTCCGCACAGGCTGACAACACCAGCGTTACTCCTTTCCACACCGCAGCTCAGGCTGTCGACAGCCAGTACTACCTGCCACCACCGCCAAAAGAGGGCAGCTCCGCGTATTCCTATGACAAGGCGGCTTATGAAAAAGGCTACGCGATGAAGGGCTCGCCGCGCTGGCAGCAAGCCACTCAGGATGCCAACCTGCACGTCGAGAATATTGCCAAAATCTTCTCGCCAGTGCTTGGGGTCACTATCAGTCCAGATGAAACCCCTGCGACCTGGAGCATGCTGCAGAAGCTGCTGATCCTCGGCGGTGCTTACGCGCCGGACGGGGCGAAAAACTACTATATGCGCACCCGTCCTTTTGTGGTGTTCAACCATCACACCTGCCAGCCCGCCGATGAACCGGCGCTGCGTAAAAATGGCTCATACCCCTCCGGCCACACCACCTACGGCACGCTGCTGGCGCTGGTGCTGTCGCAGGCAAAACCCGAGCGGGCGAAGGAGCTGGCGGAGCGCGCCTGGGAATTCGGGCAGAGCCGGGTGATTTGTGGCGCGCACTGGCAAAGCGATGTCAATGCCGGGCGTTACGTCGGGGCGATCGAGTATGCTCGTCTGCAAACGATTCCTGCTTTTCTCCAGCAGGAAAAACTGGTCAAAGCTGAGCTGAACGCGGGCTCCGGCCAGTAAACTGCACGCAGTAAAACAGGCAAAGCGGCTCAGGGTAGCCGCTTTTTAGATCAACTTTTCTTTTGCTTCATCCTGCATTATCTGCCCGACATGGAACTTGCCATGGATAAAGGATGAGCGAAACGACAATGAATGTTTATGCGGTTTCCAGAACGATCAGCCGTTATTTTCCTCTGTTGCTGGCCGCAAACTGCTTTGCCACCACCACCACGCTTACCGTCAATGCGCATGATGCGCCGCCACAGGAGGATGCGTGGGGCCCTGCCGCAACCATCGCCGCAAAACGCAGTGCCAGCGGCAGTAAAACCGATACGGCGCTAGAAAAAATTCCTCAGTCGGTTTCGGTGGTGACCGCTGCAGAGCTGCAGCGCATGCAGCCACAGTCGGTCAAAGAAGCCCTCAGCTACACCCCCGGTGTGACGGTGAACGCCAGCGGCAGTGCCAATCTGTTTGATAATGTCGCGATCCGCGGCTTTGGTGGGCAGCAAAATATCAACGAGTATCTGGACGGCATCAAATTGCAGGGCGACAGTTATTCACTGGCCGCCATTGACCCTTACATGCTGGAGCGCGTCGAAGTCCTGCACGGGCCTGCCTCAGTGCTGTATGGCAAGAGCAGCCCCGGCGGGCTAATTTCGCTGGTCAGCAAACAGCCGCTGGGAGAGCGCCTGCGCGAGATCCAGTTTCAGATGGGTAACCAGAATCTGTATGAGACCGGCTTCGATTTTAGCGATACTGTCGATGATGACCCGCGCTATAGCTGGCGGTTGACCGGGCTGGCCCGCAGTAACGATGCGCAGCAGGTGAATGCGCGCGAGAAGCGCTATGCGGTTGCGCCTTCCTTTCGCTGGCAGCCAAATGCGCACACCAGCCTGACGCTGTTAACCCAATTTCAGCACGAACCCGAATCAGGCTATAACGGCTGGCTGCCCCGTCAGGGCACGGTGGACCCGTTTGTCACTGCGGATGGTAAGCAGCATAAACTGTCGACCCGGTTTAGCGATGGCGAGCGCAGCGGGCGCTATCAGCATACGCAGAACCTGGCTGGCTATCGCCTGATACACGATCTCAGCGATAACTGGCAGGTGCGGCAGAATGTGCGCTATATGCATCTTGACTCGCACAGCACCGGCTTCAACGGCATCGGGTATATTGCGCCGCAAACCCTGATGCGCTCTTCAGCGCATTTTGACGAGCGGCTGAGCAATATCGATGTCGATACCCAGATGGAAGGGAAAGTCGCCAGCGGTCCGCTGGATCACCGCCTGCTGTTTGGCGTCGACTATATGCACATGCGCGATGATATAAACGGCTTTTATGGTTTCGCCGATCCGCTGGATCTGCTCGACCCGCATTATGGCAATGACAGCATCCCGGAATTGGGGCGGATGCCGCAAAAAATGCTGGATCGCCAGCAGCAAACCGGGATCTACGCGCAGGATCAGGCGCAGTGGCGGCGGTGGGTGGTGACGTTAGGCGGACGTTATGACTGGGCGATGACCTCCGCCTTTGACCGGGTTGCGCACAGCACCAACCGTCGTCACGATCGGCAGTTTAGCTGGCGCGGCGGGGTAAATTATCCGTTTGATAACGGTATTGCACCTTACTTTAGCTTCAGCGAATCTTTTCAACCGACATCCGGCAGCGATGTCCATCATCAGACCTTTTCACCTTCACGCGGCAAGCAGTATGAGCTCGGCCTGAAGTTTGTGCCGCAGGATCGCCCGATTGTGCTGACGGCGGCGCTGTTTCAGCTGGTGAAAAATAAAAATCTGGTGGTGGATACCAGCGTCGGTGCCGGAATGGGGATGGGGTCTTTCAGCAAGCAGGCGGGTAAAACGCGATCGCGCGGCCTGGAGCTTGAGGCTAAAGCGGCGGTAAACCTCAACCTCAATTTGAGCGCCTCCTATACCTTTACTGACGTGCGCTACGCGCGAGACGGCAGCGAGCAGTCAGACCGCCGCCCGTATCAGATACCCGCCAATATGGCCTCTTTATGGGCTGACTATACCTTCCACCAGACGGCGTTGAGCGGCCTGACGCTGGGCAGCGGCGTGCGCTATGTCGGCAGCAGCTGGGGCGATACGGCCAACAGCTTCAAGGTTAAACCCTATACGCTGGTGGATGCGGTAATGCGTTACGATCTGGCGCGTGTTGGCTTACCCGGTTCAAATGTAGCGTTAAATATTAATAACTTACTCGATCGTCATTATGTGGCGAGCTGCATGTCCGGCTATGCCTGCTACTGGGGGCGAGACCGCCGTATCATCGCCACCATGACCTTCCGCTATTAAATAATTCCTGACCTTGCGCAAAATTCCGCGTGCCGCTGACGGGTAAACTCTGCCCGCAGCCGCGCCGGGCGTGGCTTTTCCCTTGCGAAAGCTGCTTCGTTTCGCATATTATCCGAGCGTTATAATAATAATTATCGTTTCGTTTCACATTCAACAATCCTTGTTCAGAGAAAGCTCAATGGCCAACACGCGCAATTTTTCCACTGATTTCAATACCGTAAAGACGGCGAAACGCCAGCTGGCAGTCTTGGTTGCCTTGTCCCTGACCAGCGGCGCTGCCTTTGCCGCTGACGACACCATTACCGTAAACGCTAATGCCAGCAGCGCGCCGCAGGAGAGTCCGTGGGGGCCAGCGCCAACCATCGCCGCTAAAACCAGCGCCACCGCTACCAAAACTGCGACGCCAATTGAGAAAAACCCACAGTCGGTTTCCGTGGTCACCAGCCAGGAGATGCAGACGCATCAGCCGCTGTCGGTGAAAGAAGCGCTGGGCTACACCACCGGCGTAATGGTGGGCAACCGCGGTGCCTCCAACGTGATTGATGCGCTCTCTATTCGCGGCTTTAGCGAAACCAATACCAACCAGTATCTTAACGGCCTGAAATTGCAGGGTGATAACTACTCTGAATTTGCCATTGACCCTTACTTCCTTGAGCGCGTCGAGCTGATGCGCGGACCGACCTCGGTGCTGTACGGAAAAAGTAACCCGGGCGGTATCGTGGCAATGGTCAGCAAGCGGCCAACCACGGAGACCCTGCGTGAAGTGCAGTTCCAGATGGGTAGCGATAACCTGTTTTCCACCGGCTTTGACTTCGGCGGTGCGCTGGATGATAACGAAGCGTTTTCTTACCGCCTGACCGGCCTGGCGCGCAGCGCCGATGCGCAGCAGCAGATGAACAAAGAGAAGCGCTACACCATTGCGCCATCGTTCAGCTGGCAGCCGGATGAAAACACCCATTTCACCTTCCTGAGCTATTTCCAGAACGAGCCGGAAACCGGCTACTACGGCTGGCTGCCGCGTGAAGGCACGGTAGTGCCCATTACCGATGCCAACGGCAATCAGCATAAGCTGCCAACCGATTTTGATGAGGGTGAAGCGAGCAATAAAATCTCGCGCAACACTAAAATGGTGGGCTACAGCTTTGACCACGCGTTCAACGATACCTGGACCGTGCGCCAGAACCTGCGTTACGCACAGATGCGTACTGATTACCTCAGCATCTATGGCAACGGCCTGAATACGGCAAACAACACTATCGATCGCGGTTACGCACATTCGCAGGAAAAGCTGAACCAGTTTGCCGTGGATACTCAGGCACAGGCGAAGTTTGCTACCGCGCAGCTGGACCATACGCTGCTGATGGGCGTGGATTACCAGCGTTCGCGTAACGATATCGATGCCATCTTTGGCGCTGCTGCTCCGCTGGATGCACTCAATCCGGTGTATGGTAACGACCAGCCAACGGCGCTGTATAACCCGTACCAGTATCTGAATAAGCAGGAACAGACCGGTCTGTACGCGCAGGATCAGATGGAGTGGGACCGCTGGGTGCTGACGCTGGGCGGGCGCTACGATTACCTCACCATGTCTGCCTTTGACCGTAACGGCAGCGAGAATAAAACCCACGACCAGGCCTTCACCTGGCGCGGCGGCGTTAACTACGTCTTCGATAACGGTATCGCCCCTTACTTCAGCTACAGCGAGTCGTTTATCCCGAATACCGGCACCACGCTCGGCGGCGAAACTTTCCAGCCATCGCGCGCCAAACAGTATGAAGCCGGGGTGAAATACGTACCGAAAGATCGTCCCATCGTGCTGACCGGGGCAATCTACCAGCTGACCAAAAACAACAATCTGATGGGTGACCCGACGGCACCGCTGTTCAGCGTGCAGGGCGGCGAAATCCGCTCACGCGGCTTTGAATTTGAAGCCAAGGCCGCCGTCAATGCCAACGTCAACGTGACGGCTTCTTACAGCTATACCGATGCGCAATACACCGAAGACAACTATCTGCGTGGTAAAACCCCGGTGCAGGTGCCGAAGCATATGGCTTCACTGTGGGGGGATTACACCTTCCACGAAACGGCGCTCTCCGGCCTGACGCTGGGTACCGGTCTGCGTTACGTCGGTGAGAGCAAAGGTCTGTATCGCCACCAGGACAGCAACGGTGCTAACCAGGATCAGAACTTCGACGTCGCGGGCTATACGCTGGTGGATGCGGTCGTGAAATACGATCTGGCACGCTTTGGCCTGCCGGGTTCATCGGTGGGGGTTAACGTCAATAACCTGTTTGACCGCGAGTATGTGGCCAGCTGCTACCGCGAGCACGCCTGCTACTGGGGCGCGGAACGTCAGATTGTGGGTACCGCCACCTTCCGTTTCTAACTCTCTTATCGGGCGCGGTACGCTGCGCCCGCCAATCAGAAGAAAACCATGCCACATCAGTCTGCTACAGAAACCACCTTCACCCTGGATAACGTCAGCTTTGCCGTACCGGGCAGAACCCTGTTACAGCCCTTGTCGCTGGCCTTTCCCGCCGGAAAAGTGTGTGGCCTGATCGGCCATAACGGCTCCGGAAAATCGACGCTGTTGAAAATGCTCGGTCGCCACCATGCGGCATCAGCAGGGCAGGTGCGACTTAACCAGCAGCCGCTCGACAGCTGGAGCAGCAAAGCCTTTGCCCGCGAAGTGGCGTATCTGCCGCAGCAGCTTCCCGCTGCGGAAGGGATGACGGTACGCGAGCTGGTGGCGATTGGACGTTATCCGTGGCACGGCGCGCTAGGGCGCTATGGCGCGGAGGATCGTCAGCGTGTTGATGAAGCGATTGCGCTGGTCGGCCTGAAACCGTTGGCCAGCCGTTTGGTCGACAGCCTCTCCGGCGGCGAGCGTCAGCGCGCATGGATTGCCATGCTGGTTGCACAGAACAGCCGCTGTCTGCTGCTGGATGAACCGACCTCGGCTCTGGACATCGCCCATCAGGTTGACGTGCTGGCGCTGATCCAGCGTCTCAGCCGTGAACGGGGCCTGACGGTGATCGCGGTGCTGCACGATCTCAATATGGCGGCCCGCTACTGCGATCATATGGTGGCGCTGCGCCACGGTGAGATGATCGCCCAGGGCGAGCCGCAGGCGATCATGCAGGGTGACGTGCTGGGGGAAATTTATGGTATCCCGATGGGTATTTTACCGCACCCGAATGGCGGCGCGCCGGTGAGTTTTGTTTACTAAGGGTTGGATGTTGTGATGCCGGATATTTCGCGTCGCCGTCTGCTGACGGCACTGGCCTGTTCCCCGCTGCTGGCCCAGCTTCCCCGCTCTGCATATGCTGCTGATGAGCAGCGCATTATTGCGCTGGAGTGGCTCCCGCTCGAACTGCTGATGGCGCTTGGCGTGACGCCCACTGGCGCGTCTGAACTGCACGGTTATCGCAACTGGGTGGGGGAGCCGGTCCTGCCGCCGTCGGTGGTGGATGTGGGGCTGCGTAGCGAACCGAACCTTGAACTCATCACCCAGCTGAAGCCCTCGCTGATCCTCTTTTCACAAGGTTATGGCCCGGACCCGACACGTTTTCAGCGCATCGCGCCGGGCATGGGCTTCACCTTTAACGACGGTAACGGCAAGCCGCTGACCAGCGCCCGTCAGTCGCTGATGGCGCTGGCGCAGCGCATCAACCGCGTGCCGCAGGCTGAAGCCCATCTGGCCGAACTGGATGCACTGATCGCGCGCGTGAAGGCCCGCCTGGCCCGCCGCCAGCAGCGGCCTCTGCTGCTGATGTCTATTCTCGACCCGCGTCATGCGATTGTCTTCACCGCCAACGGCCTGTTCCAGCAGGTGATGGATGCGCTGGGGCTGGTGAATGCATGGCAGGGGGAGACCACCTTTTGGGGAAGTGCGGTGATTGGAATTGAACGACTGGCAGATCGGCACGATGTTGAGGCGATCTGCTTCGAGCACGGCAATGCAAATTTGATGAAACAGGTCACTGCCTCCGACCTGTGGCGTTCGATGCCCTTTGTGCGCGCGCAGCGCTTCACCGAAGTGCCGCGCGTCTGGTTCTATGGGGCGACGCTCTCGGCGATGCAGCTGCTCTACACGCTTGACCGCGTGCTGGGAGGGGAGTGATGCGCCAGTACCGTTTACCGATCGCGCTGCTGCTGCTGCTGTTTATCGCCGCGCTGGCGCTAACGCTCACCAACCTGCAACACCAGCTGCCTGCCGAACAGTGGCTGACGGCGCTGCGCGCGCCGGATATGAACAATATCGAGCAGATGGTATTCCACTACAGCCTGCTGCCGCGCCTGTCGCTGTCGCTGCTGGCCGGCGCCGGGCTGGGGCTGGTGGGGCTGCTGTTCCAGCAGGTGCTGCGCAATCCGCTGGCGGAACCGGCGACGCTGGGCGTGGCGAGCGGGGCGCAATTGGGCATTACCGTGGTGACGCTGTGGAGCGTGCCGGGCGGCATGCTGACGCAGCAGCTGGCGGCGACCTTTGGTGCCATCGCGGTTGGCGTGGTGGTGTTTGGCGTGGCGTGGGGCAAACGGATGTCGCCGGTAACGCTGATCCTCGCCGGGCTGGTGCTGTCGCTCTACTGCGGCGCGGTGAATCAGATCTTCGCTATCTTCAATCATGACCAGCTGCAAAACATGTTTCTGTGGAGCACCGGATCGCTGAACCAGATGGACTGGAGCAACGTCGAGTTCCTCTGGCCGCGCCTGCTGGGCGGTGTCCTGCTGACGCTGCTGCTGCTGCGCCCGATGACCCTGATGGGGCTGGACGACGGCGTGGCGAAAAATCTTGGCCTGGGGATTTCGCTGGCGCGCTTTGCGGTGCTGGCGCTGGCTATTCTGATCAGTGCCTCGCTGGTTAATGCCACCGGGATTATCGGCTTTATCGGCCTTTTCTCGCCGCTGCTGGCGAAAATGCTCGGCTTCCGCCGTCTGTTTGGTCGCCTGCTGGTGGCGCCGCTGATTGGTGCGCTGCTGCTGTGGCTGGCGGACCAGAGCGTGCTGTGGCTGGCGGATAAAATGGGCGAGATCTCCACCGGCACGGTGACGGCGGTGATCGGGGCGCCGCTGCTGCTGTGGCTATTGCCGCGCCTGCGCACCGGTTCGCTGCCGCCGGCGATGAATCAGGGTGATAACGTTCCTGCCGAGCGCCACCGCGTGCTGTGGTGGGCGCTGCTGGGCGGCGGCGTACTGCTGCTGCTGAGTGCGGTGGCGCTGAGCTTTGGCCGCGACGCGCACGGCTGGGTGTGGGCGAGCGGGGATCTGTGGCATCAGCTGCTGCCGTGGCGCGCGCCGCGTATGCTGGCGGCGCTGGCCACCGGGATGATGCTGGGCGTGGCGGGCTGCGTGGTGCAGCGCCTGACCGGTAATCCAATGGCCAGCCCGGAAGTGCTGGGCATCAGCTCCGGCGCGGCGTTTGGCGTGGTGATTATGCTGTTTATCGTGCCGGGTGATGCCTTTGGCTGGCTGCTGCCGGCCGGTAGCCTCGGCGCGGCGGTGACGCTGCTGATTATCTCGATTGCCGCCGGACGCGGCGGTTTCTCCCCCGAGCGCATGCTGCTGGCCGGGATGGCGTTGAGCACGGCGTTTGCCACGCTGCTGATGCTGCTGCTGGCGAGCGGCGACCCGCGGATGGCTGGCCTGCTGACGTGGATTTCCGGTTCGACCTATCAAATCGATGCGCTGCAGGCGAAGCGAACGCTGATCATTGCCGCCATCCTGCTGGCGCTGGTGCCGCTGTGCCGCCGCTGGCTGACCATTCTGCCGCTGGGGGGCGCGACGGCACGTGCCGTCGGCGTGGCGCTGACGCCATCGCGCCTGGCGCTGCTGCTGCTGGCGGCCTGCCTGACGGCGGCGGCCACGCTGACTATCGGCCCGCTGAGTTTTGTCGGCCTGATGGCCCCGCATATTGCGCGCATGCTCGGCTTCCGCCGGGCGCTGCCGCAGCAGGTGATGGCGGCGCTGTTGGGAGGTGGACTGATGGTGGCGGCAGACTGGTGCGGCAGGATGCTCTCCTTCCCGGATCAGATCCCGGCCGGATTGCTGGCGACCTTTATTGGCGCACCGTACTTTATCTATCTGTTGCGCAAGGTATAAAAAAAGGTCAGGCATGCCTGACCTTCTCGGATGTTGTCCGGGCGGGGCATGCCCCGCCCGGAGATTACCGTTTGAGCCCCGCGGCCCATGGCATGGTGGTTTACAGTTTCGCGAAGCTACGACGTGCCGCGTCGATGGTGCGCTGAATATCTTCCGGGCTGTGCGCCAGCGACATAAAGCCGGCCTCAAATGCGGACGGGGCCAGATAAACTCCCTCCTCCAGCATCAGATGGAAGAAACGCTTAAAGCGCTCAACGTCGCACTGCTGCACGTCGGCATAATGAGTCACGCTGTCGGCGTCGGTGAAGAACAGGCCGAACATGCCGCCAACGTGGTTAATCACCAGCGGGACATTCTCCTCTTTCGCTGCCGCCAGCAGGCCGTCAGCCAACCGGGTGGTCAGCTCGGTCAGGGTTTGATGCGTACCGGTGCGCGCCACTTCGGTCAGACAGGCGAAGCCTGCGGCCATGGCGATCGGGTTGCCGGACAGCGTACCCGCCTGGTAAACCGGGCCTGTAGGCGCCAGCGCTTCCATCACTTCACGACGGCCGCCAAAGGCACCTACCGGCATGCCGCCGCCGATGATTTTGCCGAGGCAGGTCAGGTCCGGCTCCACGCCGTAATAAGCCTGCGCCCCCGCCAGCGCTACGCGGAAGCCGGTCATGACTTCATCGATGATCAGCAGCGCACCAAACTCATCGCACAGCGCACGCAGGCCCGGCAGGAACTCCGGCAGCGGCGGAATGCAGTTCATGTTGCCGGCGACCGGCTCAACGATGATGCAGGCCACTTCCTGCGGATACTGCTCAAAGGCCGCGCGTACGGAGTCGAGGTCGTTGTAAGTGCAGGTCAGCGTATGTTTGGCAAAGTCCGCCGGCACGCCAGGGGAGTTAGGCTGGCCGAGAGTCAGGGCGCCGGAACCCGCCTTTACCAGCAGGCAGTCAGCGTGGCCGTGGTAGCAGCCTTCGAACTTGATGATTTTATCGCGATGGGTAAAGCCGCGCGCCAGACGAATCGCACTCATGGTGGCTTCAGTCCCGGAGTTCACCATGCGCACCATATCCATGGTCGGCACCAGCTCGGTGACCAGCGCCGCCATTTTCACTTCCATCTCGGTGGGAGCGCCGAAGCTCAGGCCGCGTTCAGCCGCTTCAATCACCGCGTTGCGGATGGCGGGGTGGTTGTGCCCCAGTACCATCGGGCCCCAGGAGCCGACATAGTCGATATAGGCTTTACCGTCTGCATCGAACAGATAAGCCCCGTCAGCGCGTTCGATAAACAGCGGTACGCCACCCACGCCGTTAAAGGCTCGCACTGGCGAGTTGACGCCGCCGGGAATTAACTGCTGCGCCTGAGCGTACAGGTTTTCAGACTTACTCATGGAACCGCTCCTGATCATTCATTAAAAAACCCGTCTATTCTAAGGTAACTTCGCGAGTCAGCCAAAGGCTGTTGCTGATTCTGACACGATTAGAGAGAAATTAAGCGCGGGCTTTACTGGCGAGAACAGGTAAGATATTGACCAATCTTTACAATAAAATGAATGGCCTATGACTCAGCACTCCACCTCAACTGATGATTTGCACGTGGTGCCTGCCCGGCGCGGCGACTTTCTGCGCCTGCTGCTGCGGCGCGATAAAACGCCGCTGGCGGTGCTGGTGATGGCCGGAATTGCCGGAACCCTGACCGGCCTGGTCGGCGTTGGTTTTGAACACGCGGTGAACTGGATTATCGGCCAGCGCGTCGGGCTGCTGGCGTCATTCAGCCAGCATCCGCTGGTGATGTACCCGCTGGCGTTTATCATTTCCGCCCTGCTGGCGGCGGTTGGCTATGGTCTGGTGCGCGCGTTCGCCCCTGAAGCCGCAGGTTCCGGGATCCCGGAAATCGAAGGTGCGCTGGAGGAGCTGCGCCCGGTGCGCTGGTGGCGGGTCATTCCAGTGAAGTTTATCGGCGGGATGGGGACGCTCGGCGCCGGGATGGTGCTGGGCCGGGAAGGCCCGACGGTGCAGTTGGGTGGCAATATCGGCCGTATGCTGCTGGATATCTTCCGCATGAAGAGTACCGAAGCGCGGCACTCGCTGCTGGCGACGGGGGCGGCGGCGGGGCTGTCGGCGGCGTTTAACGCACCGCTGGCCGGTATCCTGTTTATTATCGAAGAGATGCGCCTGCAGTTTCGCTATAGCCTGATCTCGATTAAGGCGGTGTTTATCGGGGTGATTATGTCGAGCATCGTGTTCCGGGTGTTTAACGGCGACCGGGCGGTGATCGAAGTGGGGCGGCTGTCGGATGCGCCGGTGAATACGCTGTGGCTCTACCTGCTGCTGGGGATGGTCATTGGCGTGGTGGGCGTGACGTTTAATCAGCTGATCTTTCGCATTCAGGATCTGTTTCAACGCCTGCACGGTGGCAGGATGAGTAAGGTGCTGCTGATCGGGGCGCTGCTGGGGGGCATCTGCGGCGTGCTGGGGCTGGTCATGCCTGCGGCTTCCGGCGGCGGCTCCGGGCTGATCCCGCTGGTGGCGGCAGGAAATTACACCGCCGGAACGCTGCTGTTTATTTTTATCATTCGTCTGGCGACCACGCTGCTCTGTTTCTGCTCCGGCGCGCCCGGCGGGATTTTTGCCCCGATGCTGGCGCTCGGCACGGTGCTTGGCACGGCGTTTGGCCTTGTCAGCGCGGCCCTGCTGCCGGAGTATCACTTGCAGGCGGCGACCTTCGCTATTGCCGGAATGGGGGCGCTATTTGCTGCGTCGGTGCGCGCACCGCTGACCGGCATTGTGCTGGTGCTGGAGATGACCGACAACTACCAGCTGATCCTGCCGATGATTATTACCTGCCTGGGGGCGACGCTGCTGGCGCAGTTTCTTGGCGGCCAGCCCTTGTATTCCTCCCTGCTTGCCCGCACTCTGGCTAAGCAGCAGAAACAGGAAGCGGCCGATGCCACCGCACAGGGTGGTACAGCCTGAGCTTGATTGCTCTACCCGTGTGTAAGATAATGACAACAATTATGGTCGATTTGTGACCTGTCAGGCACCCGGCCTGAAAGCATACTGGAGTATCACATGAGCGACGATGTAGCACTGCCCCTGCAATTTACCGATGCGGCGGCCAGTAAAGTCAAAAACCTGATTTCCGATGAGGACAACCCGGAGCTGAAACTGCGTGTGTATATCACCGGCGGTGGCTGCAGCGGTTTCCAGTACGGATTTACCTTTGACGACAAGATTAACGACGGTGACATGACGATTGAGAAATCGGGCGTGGCGCTGGTGGTGGACCCGATGAGCCTGCAATATCTGGTGGGCGGCTCGGTGGATTACACCGAAGGGCTGGAGGGTTCACGCTTTATCGTGACCAACCCCAATGCGAAAACCACCTGTGGTTGTGGTTCTTCCTTCAGCATCTGATCCCGCTTAAAAAAAAAGCCTCCCATCCGGGAGGCTTTTTTTTACATTGGATAATTTTACCATTCGACGGTAACTAACCTTACTTTCTGAGCCGCACTGTCTTCAACAACGTTTTGCGTAATTTTCGGCTGGGCATCAGGCTGTACTCCACAGGCAATATCCGGCTGGCGGCTGGCAGAAACAGCGCTGCCATCGACGCGGCACTGCGTGTAGATGGTTAATTTCACGCCAATGCTGCCGGTTGTTGAAGCGGCAAAGGCATGACCCGTCATCATCAGCCCGAGAGCCAGATAAACGGATTTCATATGACGATTTCCTGGTGGTGTAAACCGGGGAATTAACTCAAAGCAATAAAACGGGCGGCGGATTATGTACGGATTTCGCTGCCTCGTTATTTAGTTAACGGCCAATATTGCCGGAGCTTTAATCACGCATAGCGGTGATTTTTCGTTCTCCGGGCTTGCCGGCTAGCGATAGCTGGCTGCACAGTTTTTGCGCAGCCAGAATCATACGCGGTCCGGCGCGGCTTAGCCAGTCATCATTGATAGCAATCACCGTTGCCGCAAGCTGCGGGCGCCAGAACTGCGCCACCTGCTGCGCCTGAGCGTCATCGCCGGGGATGACAATTGCCCGTGGCTGGCGAACTAAAACCTGTTCGCGGCTGACCTGCGGCCACGGCACTCGTGCATCGGCAAAGATATTCTCCCCGCCGCACAGCTGCAGTACTTCATTTTGCAAAGTATGGCCCGCTGCCGTAAACAGCGGTCGCATGCCAAACTGCATGAAAACCGGCTTTGGCTGCTGCCGGGCATAGCGCAGGCGTAGATCGGCAAACTGCTGCTGCAGGCGATCTGCCGCCTGTTCGGCCTGCTGTGGCTGCGGGCTGTAAACCGACAGCTGGCGCAGGCTGGAGACCAGCTCAGCGATAGAGTCCGGCGCCAGCCACACCACCTTCACCCCCAGCGACTGCAGCTGGTCAGCCTGGCGCTGCGGCGTGCCGCCGCGCCAGGCGAGCACCACGTCCGGCTTCAGCGCCAGCAGCTTCTCCGTATTGATCCCCTGCCAGTTTGCCACTTCGCGGATCTGCTGCGCCGCAGGCGGATAATCAGAGAATGCGCTGACGCCAACCGGGGTAATGCCCGCTGCAAAGGCCAGCTCGGTCAGGTTAGGGGCCAGCGTAACCACGCGCGGCGCTGCCGTGGCGGCACAGGCCAGCCACAGCAGCAGCAGGGGGAGAAAGCGTTTAGCCACGAGCCAGCTGGGCTAGCAGGGTTTCTACCATTAATGAAGACTGCTTAGCGGCGACCACCAGGAACTCGTCAAAGCTGAGGTGGGATTCCTGATCGGCTACGTCAGAGATGGCGCGTACCACGACGAACGGCGTGCTGAACTGATGGCAGACGTGGGCGATGGCGGTCGCTTCCATTTCCACGGCCACCGCCTGCGGGAAGGTGCTGCGTATGCGTGCCAGCGGGGCAGCGCCGTTGATAAAGGCATCACCGCTCACCACCAGGCCGCGCACGGCGTTGAGGCCCAGCTGAGCAATGCACTGCTCTGCGGCGGCAATCAGCTTGTCGTCAGCTTTAAACGCCGCCGGGCAGCCGGCCATCTGGCCTGGCTCGTAACCGAAGGCGGTCACGTCGGCATCGTGATAGCGCACTTCGTCTGACACCACGATATCGCCCACTTTCAGCGTGGAGGCGAGACCACCGGCGGAACCGGTATTGATTACCACGTCCGGCTTGCACAGCTGCAGCAGCAGGGTAGTGCCAAGTGCGGCAGAGACTTTACCAATGCCGGATTTCAGCAGGGCCACGTCAACACCGTTCAGCGTTCCGGTATAAATTTCACAGCCCGCCAGGGTCAGAGTCTGACGGTTTTCAATTTTGTCACGCAGCAGCGTAACTTCCTGTTCCATCGCACCAATAATGCCTGCTTTCATAGGGATACCCGCTAAAATTGTAGAATTTGCCAATGATTTCGGCGCATAGTCTATCATGGCAGCATCAGGCTGTGTCCCGTGATTGGTCGTGGCCCCGTCGCAGCGCCAAAATGCCGTTATCAAGGCGGAGGGTGCAGGCCATAGTGAACTATGGCCAAACCTGACAACACAGAGAGCGGCATTTTGGGGCGCGACCCGTAGGGCTGGGGCCAAATCTGCTTGCAACCGCGTTGTTCGCCGGCTTATTGGGTTCACCCAATGGCGCGACTCACGCCTTGCCGCAAGCAGATTTGACCTCCAGCGGGGCTCACGCACAATTACGGGACACAGCCTGGCGTGATAATCCGTCTGACGGTGATGCGTACCGTTAACCCGAGGGAACAGGCATGAGCGCGATAGACTTTCGCACGAAAATTAACTGGCAGCGTCGCTTTCGTCCGTATCAGGGGCCGAAGGATGAGCATGAAATTCTGCGCATATTTGAGAGCGATCGCGGGCGGATTATCAACTCTGCGGCGATCCGCCGCCTGCAGCAGAAAACCCAGGTTTTCCCGCTGGAGCGCAATGCCGCCGTGCGTACCCGGCTGACGCATTCGCTTGAAGTGCAGCAGGTTGGGCGCTATATCGCCAAAGAGGTGCTGACGCGCCTGCAGGAGCAGGGCCAGCTGGCCGCGCTGGGGCTGGCGCAGCTGACCGCGCCGTTTGAAAGCATCGTCGAGATGGCCTGCCTGATGCACGATATCGGCAATCCGCCGTTTGGTCATTTCGGCGAGTCGGCGATCAACGACTGGTTCCGTCAGCAGCTGGATGCGGGCTGGCAGCCGGAGAGCCAGCGCCCCGACCGCTGTGTGCCCGAGGTGCTGCGTCACTGCGACGATGGGCTGAACGAGCTGCGTGCAAATATTCGTCAGGATTTGTCGCACTTCGAGGGCAATGCGCAGGCGATCCGCATGGTGCACACGCTGATGAAGATGAATCTGACCTGGGCGCAGGTGGGCTGTATTTTGAAATACACTCGCCCGGCCTGGCACAGCGGTCCGGTTCCGGACAGCCACAGCTATTTAATGAAAAAGCCCGGCTACTATCTGGCGGAAGAGGAGTACGTCAGCCGCCTGCGCGAGCAGCTGGATCTGCAGCCGCACAGCCGTTTTCCGCTGACCTATATCATGGAAGCGGCCGACGATATCTCCTACTGCGTGGCGGATCTGGAAGATGCCGTGGAGAAAAAAATCTTCAGCGTTGAGCAGCTGTATGAACATCTGTTCCAGCTCTGGCCGAATCATCAGCAGGGCGATCTGTTTGCCACGGTGGTGACCACCGCGCTGGAGAAATCACGCAGCCGCCAGACCAACCTGAGTCGCGAGGATCAGTTCTTTATGTATCTGCGCGTCAATACTGTCGCGGAGCTCGTGCCGCACGCCGCCAGCCGTTTCATCGATCATCTGCCCGCGGTCTATCATGGTGATTTCAACGAGGCGCTGCTGGAAGATGGCAGTCCTCACAGCCTGCTGCTGGATATTTTCAAAAAAGTCGCCTTCCGCCACGTATTTAATCATCCGGAAGTCGAGCAGCTGGAATTGCAGGGGTATCGGGTTATCAGCGGCCTGCTGGATATATACCGCCCGCTGCTGCTGTTAACGCGCGAAGAATTTAGCGAGTTGAATGAGAAGGATTATCTGAAAGGGTATCCGATTGAAACCCGGCTGTTTCACAAACTCTCAACGCGTTTTCGCCTCGCCTACAGTGAAGCCGTGGAAAACTTGGATAAAACGCCAAACGAAGAGGCTATCTGGGAATACTATTATCGCGCGCGCCTGTTACAGGATTACATTAGCGGGATGACCGATCTGTACGCCTGGGATGAGTATCGGCGTCTGATGGCCGTGGAATAAGCTGTGCTGAGTTTTGTAAAGGGAGACAATACTTTTTTACCTTTCCCTAATATTTAAACATGAACTTAGCGCTAAAAAGTTAATCTCATCATCACAACCACAGCAATGGTTATTTAACTGAATACTTGAGAATCCATCTAATGAAAAAAACCACGTTAGTATTAAGTGCCCTTGCCATGAGCATTGGGCTGGCAATGAGCCCGTTATCTGCCAGCGCTGCTGAAACCGCCTCATCTTCTACGCCCACTCAGCAGTTGCCAAGCCTGGCACCGATGCTGGAAAAAGTGATGCCGTCGGTGGTCAGTATCAATGTTGAAGGCAGCACCACGGTGCGCACGCAGCGTATGCCGCAGCAGTTCCAGCAGTTCTTCGGCGACAACTCGCCATTCTGTCAGGACGGTTCGCCGTTCCAGTCCTCACCAATGTGTCAGGGCGGCGGGGCGGAAGGCAACGGCGGAGCAGATACCCAGCAGCAGAAATTCAAAGCGCTCGGCTCTGGCGTAGTGATTGATGCCGCTAAAGGCTATGTGGTCACCAATAACCACGTGGTAGATAACGCCACCAAAATTCAGGTGCAGCTGAGCGACGGGCGTAAATTTGACGCCAAAGTGATTGGTAAAGATCCGCGTTCCGATATCGCACTGATTCAGCTGAAAGATGCCAAAGGTCTCACCGCGATTAAAATTGCCGATTCAGATGCGCTGCGCGTGGGTGACTACACCGTGGCGATCGGTAACCCGTACGGCCTGGGTGAAACGGTCACCTCGGGGATCGTCTCTGCGCTTGGCCGCAGCGGCCTGAATGTGGAAAACTACGAAAACTTTATCCAGACCGATGCGGCGATCAACCGCGGTAACTCCGGCGGTGCGCTGGTGAACCTGAACGGTGAGCTGATCGGGATTAATACCGCGATCCTGGCGCCAAACGGCGGCAACATCGGTATCGGCTTTGCTATCCCAAGTAACATGGTGAAAAACCTGACCGGTCAGATGGTTGAATATGGCCAGGTGAAACGCGGCGAGCTGGGGATTATGGGCACCGAGCTGAACTCTGAGCTGGCGAAAGCGATGAAGGTCGACGCGCAGCGCGGTGCATTTGTCAGCCAGGTGCTGCCTAAATCTTCCGCTGCGGAAGCGGGCATTAAAGCCGGGGACGTGATCGTTTCTCTCAACAACAAGCCAATTTCCAGCTTTGCGGCGCTGCGTGCTGAAGTCGGCTCGCTGCCGGTTGGCACCAAAATGGAGCTGGGCCTGATCCGCGACGGTAAGCCGATGAAGGTTAACGTGGCGCTGCAGCAGAGCACCGCAGCCAAGGTCGATTCCGGTACTATCTACACCGGTATTGAAGGCGCTAACCTGAGCAACTACGATGCGAAGGGAACCAAAGGCGTGAAGGTGGATAGCGTGAAGGCCGGTTCTGCGGCGGCGCGCATCGGTCTGAAGAAAGACGATGTGATCCTGGGCGTTAACCAGCAGGCAATTGCTAATCTGGGTGAGCTGCGCAAAATCCTTGATACTAAGCCATCGGTACTGGCGCTGAATATTCAGCGTGGTGACAGCAGCATTTACCTGCTGATGCAGTAAATGATGTCGAAAAGGGCGGACCGAAAAAGAGGGGCCGCCCCTACACAGGATTGTAAATATGATAAGGGCGGACCGAAAAAGAGGGTCCGCCCTTACAATGGACTATAAACGTAGGGGGTGACCTTCTTTTCCGGTCACCCCTTATTTATTTTAACGACCGTTGCGGGTCAGTTTATCCAGGTCTGATTCAATTTCTGCGATCTTATTAGAAACAACGCTTTCCAGATGACGCAGGTCGTCGAGAATTTTACGTTTCAGATCGACTTCTACCTGATCGCGCTGGCAAATCTGATCCAGTTCGTCAATCACATAGCGCAGATTAGGGCTAATTTCCTGCACTTCTTTGTAACCCTGGCTGGCATTATCAGCCACCACAGTTTTACGCTGACGCGGATATTTAAATTTCACGCTTTTGGCAAAGAACTCGCCTTTGTCTTTGCGGAAATAGATTTTCAGGATGTCGTTGTTCGCTTCCTGACGCAGGCTGTAACGGTCGATATCTTCCGGCGTTGCAATGCCCAGACCTTTCAAATTATCGTACATAGCATTTTCCTTTAAGGAGACACTCGATCCAGATGCGATCAATGTAGTCGCTATCCGAAAAACGGAAAAGGATCGGTTAATTTAAGAACAGGATTTTTCTGGCGCGGATTATGGCTCAGATTGTGCGCAATAGCATCACTTGTTTCGCGGCGTGAAAGAGGTAGTTCGCAGAAGAAACGTAAAGTTAACGTTACAGGAGAGGGCGGGCCGCCGTGGCAGCCCGCAGACGAGATTAGTCGATGGTACGCAGCAGTTCGTTGATGCCGGTTTTGCCGAGGGTTTTGGCGTCAACCTTTTTCACAATCACCGCACAGTACAGGCTGTAGGTACCGTCTTTGGATGGCAGGTTGCCGGAAACCACTACTGAACCCGCCGGAACGCGACCGAAGTGGACTTCGCCGGTTTCGCGGTCAAAGATTTTGGTGCTCTGGCCGATATAAACGCCCATTGAGATCACCGAGCCTTCTTCCACGATCACGCCTTCTACGATCTCAGAACGGGCGCCGATAAAGCAGTTGTCTTCGATGATTGTCGGGTTGGCCTGCAGAGGTTCCAGTACGCCACCGATGCCCACGCCGCCGGACAGGTGCACGTTTTTACCAATCTGCGCACAGGAGCCCACGGTCGCCCAGGTATCCACCATCGAGCCTTCATCAACATAGGCACCAATGTTGACGTAAGAAGGCATCAGCACGGTGTTACGGGCGATAAATGCACCCTGACGCACCGCGGCAGGTGGCACCACGCGGAAGCCCTCTTTCTTAAAGCGCGCTTCGTCATAGTCGGCGAATTTCATCGGGACTTTGTCGTAGTAGCGGCTTTCAGCGCCTTCCATTACCTGATTGTCATTGATGCGGAAAGAGAGCAGCACCGCTTTCTTCAGCCACTGGTGAGTCACCCACTGACCGTCGATCTTCTCAGCCACGCGCAGGGCACCGCTGTCGAGCAGGGCAATAACCTGGTTAACCGCTTCACGGGTAACGGTATCCGCGTTGGCTGGGGTAATGTCCGCACGGCGCTCGAAAGCAGCCTCAATAACACTCTGTAACTGTTGCATAGTTAGTCTCTTCCTGGTTTTGCCGACGCATATTCAACGAAAACGATTCCGCTGCGGCAGAATCACGCGCTGGCACTGATAAAAAGTAAATCTGGGTCACACTTTATCGTTTGGATTAAGGGCCTCTGTCAACCGTTGTTGCAGCACTTCGCGCAAATCTGCGTCTAATGCCCGACGATCGCTGTTGGCGAGGATAAATAAATCCTCGACGCGTTCACCGATGGTGCTGATGCGCGCGCCGTGCAGCGACACGTTTAAGTCGGCAAACACTTCGCCAACGCGTGCCAGTAACCCGGGCTGATCGAGCGCCACTAATTCCAGATACGTTCGTCTGTCAGTGTGTGTGGGTAAGAAATTCACCGCGGTATCAACGCTAAAATGCTTCAACCTTGCCGACTGTCGGCGCATGCGCGGCGGCTGCCAGTGAGTTTGACAGATCGCCTGCTCCAGCGCCTGGCGGATCATCTCATGGCGATCCGGCGCCAGCGGGCTACCGTCCGGCTCCAGCACGATAAAGGTATCCATTGCCATGCCGTCGCGGCTGGTAAAGATCTGCGCATCGTGGACGCTGAGGTTACGGCGATCCAGCTCCCCGGCTACGGTGGCAAACAGGTAGGGACGATCCGGGCTCCAGATAAAGATCTCGGTGCCGCCGCGTGTCGCCTGCGGGCTGACGAGCATCAGCGGCTTGCTGAGGTCGTGATTCATCAGGTGGCGCGCATGCCAGGCCAGCTGGTTAGGCGTGTGGCGCAGGAAATAGTCTGCGCGGCAGCGGCCCCAGATACGGTGCAGGGCCTCTTCATCGATGTTGTCCATACGCAGCAGCGCCAGCGCCTGCAGGCGGTGATGGCGCACGCGCTCGCGCAGGTCGGGGCTGTTCTCCATGCCGCGCCGCAGCTGCTTCTCGGTGGCGAAGAACAGTTCGCGTATCAGGCTCTGCTTCCAGCTGTTCCACAGCGTTTCATTGGTGGCGCAGATATCGGCCACCGTCAGGCACACCAGGTAACGCAGGCGACTTTCGTTCTGCATCACTTCGGCGAACTGCTGGATCTCGGTCGGGTCCTGAATATCGCGGCGCTGGGCGGTCACCGACATCAGCAGGTGGTGGCGCACCAGCCAGGCAACCAGCTGGGTTTCGCGTGAGTTGAGGCCGTGCATTTCGGCGAACTCCAGCGCGTCCTGCGCGCCGAGGATCGAGTGGTCGCCGCCGCGCCCTTTGGCGATATCGTGGAACAGTGCCGCCATCAGCAGCAGCTCCAGCTGCGGCAGGCGCGGCCACAGCTCCACGCACAGCGGATGGCGCGGGCGGGTGCGTTCGTCGGCAAAGCTTTCCAGCTTTTGCAGCACGCGAATGGTATGTTCATCAACGGTATAGGCATGGAACAGGTCAAACTGCATCTGGCCGACGATGTTGCTCCACTGCGGCATATAGGCCCACAGCACGCTGTGGCGATGCATCGGCACCAGTGCCCGGCTCACCGCGCCTGGGTGCCGCAGGATCGACAGGAACAGCTCGCGCGCCTGCGGGATGGTACAGAGCGGCTGCTTCAGATTGCGGCGCGCGTGGCGCAGATGGCGCAGGGTGGTGGAGTAAATACCGGTAATTTTTGGCGTGCGCACCATCGCCCAGAACATGCGCATGATCGCTTCCGGCTGCCGGGCGAACAGGGTCTCATCCCGCAGGTCAATCAGGGTGCCGCGCAGCTGGAACTCTTCATCCATCGGCCGCGGTTTCTCGTCGGTGCCAAGCGCGAGGATCGCCTCATCAAACAGCTGCAGCAGCATCTGGTTGAGCTCACCCACGCGGCGCGTGACGCGGAAAAAGTCCTTCATCATGTGCTCGACCGGTTCGTTGACGTCACCCTGATAGTTCAGACGCTGGGCCACGTTGAGCTGGCGGTCGAACAGCAGGCGGTTGTCGTAGCGGGTGAGGGTGAGGTGCAGGGCGAAGCGAATACGCCACAGCATGCTCTGGCATTCGTTGAGTTCATTGCGCTCGGCTTCGGTCAGGAAACCAAAGCCGACCATATCGTCCATCGACGTGGCGCCGAAGTGGCGGCGGGCGACCCATAACAGCGTGTGGATATCGCGCAGGCCACCGGGGCTGCTTTTGATATCCGGCTCCAGGTTGTAGCTGGTGCCGTGGTAGCGCTGGTGGCGATCCTGCTGCTCTTCGATTTTGGCGGCGAAGAAGCGGTCAGAAGGCCAGAAGCCATCGCTGAAAATGTTCTTCTGCAGCTCAAGGAATAGCGCGAGGTCGCCGGTCAGCATGCGCGATTCAATCAGGTTGGTGGCGACGGTAAGGTCGGATAACCCCTCCAGCAGGCACTCTTCCAGCGTGCGCACGCTGTGGCCAACTTCCAGCTTCAGGTCCCACATCAGGGTGAGCAGATCGCTGGTGCGCTGGGCATCTTCATCGGACAGCGGTTTGCGGCTGAGGATCAGCACGTCAATATCGGAGAGCGGGTGCAGCTCGCCACGGCCATAGCCGCCAACGGCGACCAGCGCGACGCCCTCTTTTTCCGGGAAGCCATAGAAGCGCCACAGCCGCCGCAGCAGGCGGTCAATAAACAGGGTGCGCGCATCGATCAGGCTCTCCACATCCTGCCCGGCGTCGAACGCGGCGGCCAGATGCTGCTGGAAAACATCAAGGTGATGCTTCAGCGTGTCGCGATTCAGCTCGCGGTCTTCCCAGCGTCGCGGCGCTTTGGTGAGCTTTTTCAGGATGCTGGCTTCAGTTACATCTTTATTCATTTCACCGCCCCTAAGACATAAAAAAACCGGCTTGCGCCGGCCTGGTACTCTGCATGCGGGCTGACCAAAAAATAAGATCAGCCCCTACACCGAATCAATCCTCGTGCGTCAGTATCGCCGGGATGGTGTCGTCTTTGCGCAGCGTCATTATTTCGCAGCCGTTTTCCGTTACCACAATAGTGTGTTCGTACTGTGCGGACAAGCTGCGATCTTTGGTTTTTACGGTCCAGCCATCTTTCATGCTGCGGATGCGGTAATCACCGGCGTTGACCATCGGTTCGATGGTAAAGGCCATACCGGCCTGCAGCACCACACCGCCGTCATCCGCGTCGTAGTGCAGTACCTGCGGCTCTTCGTGGAAGCCTTTACCGATGCCGTGGCCGCAGTACTCACGCACCACCGAGAAGTCCTGCGCCTCTACAAACTTCTGGATCTCACGACCGATGGTGCGCAGGCGGATACCCGGCTTCACCATACGCAGGGCCAGGTAGAGGCTCTCCTGGGTGACGCGGCACAGGCGCTCGCCCTGAATCGTGGGTTTACCCACGATAAACATGGTTGAGGTATCGCCGTGATACTCATCTTTGATCACGGTGACGTCGATATTGACGATGTCGCCGTCCTTGAGAATTTTGTCGTCGCTCGGAATACCGTGGCACACCACTTCATTGACCGAAATGCAGACGGATTTCGGGAAGCCGTGATAGCCGAGGCTGGCGGAGACCGCATGCTGTTTATTAACGATGTGATCGTGGCAGATACGGTCCAGCTCACCGGTGCTGACGCCAGGCTTGACGTGCTCTTCAATCATCTCAAGCACTTCAGCCGCCAGGCGACCGGCAACGCGCATTTTTTCGATTTCTTCAGGGGTTTTAATTGAGATAGCCATTCATTCGGTCCACATTTGTCGTCATTGTCGACAATAATATAAAGAAAGTGCTGCAATGGTATCAGCCTGCCCCGACGCTGCCAATTGCAGTTTGTGGTCTCAGCCATGCTGTGGCCTGCGGCAGTCATTTAATTCGGGCCGCAAGGGTAACAATTGTTGGCTACAGCTGCGGCTTTATGGTATAAAGCGCGCCGACGATTCTCTGTTCGGTGAGTCTCTTCGCCAGATTGAGAAACGCATAAATCTCACTATGTGTAAATAACACACACGTATCGACACCTACGCCGGGGTGCCTTGCTGGTTCGAAAGAGCCGATGGGTCGGTTGTACGGGATACGTGGAGGCTTAACCCCAAACTATATCTATAGAGGTAATCATGGCAACTGTTTCCATGCGCGACATGCTCAAGGCCGGTGTACACTTCGGTCACCAGACCCGTTACTGGAACCCGAAAATGAAGCCATTCATCTTCGGCGCGCGTAACAAAGTTCACATCATCAACCTTGAGAAAACTGTACCAATGTTCAACGAAGCCCTGGCTGAGCTGAGCAAGATCTCTTCCCGTAAAGGTAAGATTCTGTTTGTTGGTACTAAGCGCGCTGCAAGCGAAGCGGTAAAAGAGCACGCTCTGAGCTGCGACCAGTTCTTCGTTAATCACCGCTGGTTGGGTGGTATGCTGACTAACTGGAAAACCGTTCGTCAGTCAATCAAACGTCTGAAAGATCTGGAAACTCAGTCTCAGGATGGCACCTTCGACAAACTGACTAAGAAAGAAGCGCTGATGCGCGCTCGTGAACTGGCCAAGCTGGAAAACAGCCTGGGCGGTATCAAAGACATGGGCGGCCTGCCAGACGCACTGTTTGTTGTCGATGCAGACCACGAACACATTGCTATCAAAGAAGCAAACAACCTGGGTATCCCAGTGTTTGCTATCGTTGATACCAACTCTGATCCAGACGGTGTTGACTACATTATCCCAGGTAATGACGATGCAATCCGTGCTGTTAGCCTGTACCTGACTGCAGTGGCTACCACTGTACGTGAAGGTCGCTCTCAGGACCTGGCTCAGCAGGCAGAAGAAACCTTCGCCGAAGCTGAGTAATAAGGCTTGCTCTGTTAAGAGCCCTTAAAAATCAGATGTGAATCTGTAAGGGGCCTTTGTGGCCCCTTTATTTTTTCGAGTTCGCTTTGCTGAAAGAAAATTCAGCGGGGCAGAATGTTTCCCGTTAAGGCTTCTGTAATTGCAGATGCTGAGCTAACCGAGGATTAGAGAATGGCTGATATTACCGCTGCTCTGGTAAAAGAACTGCGCGAGCGCACTGGCGCTGGCATGATGGATTGTAAGAAAGCGCTGACTGAAGCCAATGGCGACATCGAGCTGGCCATTGAGAACATGCGTAAATCTGGCGCAATCAAAGCGGCTAAGAAAGCAGGCAACGTGGCTGCTGACGGCGTGATCAAAACCAAAATCGAAGGCAACTACGGTGTGATTCTGGAAGTTAACTGCCAGACTGACTTCGTTGCTAAAGATGCTGGTTTCCAGGCATTCGCTGACAAAGTGCTGGACGCGGCTGTTGCCGGTAAAATCACTGATGTTGAAGTGCTGAAAGCCCAGTTCGAAGAAGAGCGTGTTGCACTGGTTGCTAAAATCGGTGAGAACATCAACATTCGTCGCGTTGCAAGCCTGGAAGGCGACCTGCTGGGTACCTACCTGCACGGCGCGCGTATCGGCGTTCTGATTGCCGCTACCAATGCTGATGAAGAGCTGGTTAAGCAGCTGGCTATGCACGTTGCCGCGAGCAAGCCAGAATTCGTTAAGCCAGAAGACGTGTCTGCTGAAGTGGTAGAGAAAGAGTACCAGGTTCAGCTGGACATCGCGATGCAGTCTGGTAAGCCAAAAGAGATCGCAGAGAAAATGGTTGAAGGCCGCATGAAGAAATTCACCGGTGAAGTTTCTCTGACTGGCCAGCCTTTCGTTATTGACCCATCAAAAACTGTGGGTCAGGCACTGAAAGAGAAAAATGCAGACGTCACTAACTTCATCCGCTTCGAAGTGGGTGAAGGCATTGAGAAAGCTGAGACCGATTTCGCAGCAGAAGTTGCGGCGATGTCCAAGCAGTCTTAATTGCTCTAAAAGAACCGCCAAACGGCGGTTCTTTTTTGCCTGTCTTTCGACAGCGCATTTTCAGTCTCATCCCAATAGCATTTCTCTGGCGCTTTTAGGATGATACCGCACACAGTCAACACCCCTTTTCGACATAGCTTCCAGGAAAAAAACCATGGCGACCAATGCAAAACCTGTATATCAACGTATTCTTCTGAAACTGAGTGGCGAAGCCCTGCAAGGCGCTGAAGGCTTTGGCATCGATGCCAGCGTGCTGGATCGCATGGCTCAGGAAGTCAAAGAACTGGTAGAGCTGGGCATTCAGGTAGGTGTGGTGATCGGTGGTGGTAATCTGTTCCGTGGTGCTGGCTTGGCTCAGGCAGGCATGAACCGCGTTGTCGGTGACCACATGGGTATGCTGGCAACCGTGATGAATGGCCTGGCGATGCGTGATGCACTGCACCGTGCCTACGTCAATGCCCGTTTGATGTCCGCTATTCCACTGAACGGCGTGTGCGACAACTACAGCTGGGCTGAAGCCATTAGCCTGCTGCGCAACAACCGCGTGGTGATTTTCTCCGCCGGTACCGGTAACCCATTCTTTACCACTGACTCCGCAGCCTGCCTGCGCGGCATCGAAATCGAAGCCGATGTGGTGCTGAAAGCGACCAAGGTTGACGGCGTGTACTCTGCCGACCCGGTGAAGAACCCGGATGCAACCCTGCACGAACAGCTGACCTACAGCGAAGTGCTGGAAAAAGAGCTGAAAGTGATGGATCTGGCCGCCTTTACGCTGGCTCGCGACCATTCACTGCCTATCCGCGTGTTCAATATGAACAAGCCGGGCGCACTGCGTCGCGTTGTGATGGGTGAAAAAGAAGGCACGCTGATTACGCATTGATATCAGTCTGCGGTTAAAATAAGGTATATTCTGCCTGTCAGAACTATCTTTAAATGTATTTGAACGGCTTTCGGCACTGTCGAAAGCTGGTGGATCAAACAGAATCCAAGGGTTTCAACGTGATTAACGACATCAAGAAAGATGCAGAAGTACGCATGGAAAAATGCGTAGAAGCATTCAAAAACAATATCAGCAAGATCCGTACTGGCCGTGCATCTCCGGCTATCCTCGACGGTATCATGGTTGATTACTACGGTTCTGCTACTCCGCTGCGCCAGCTGGCAAGCGTCACGGTAGAAGACTCCCGCACGCTGAAAATCAACGTGTTTGACCGTTCTATCAGCAACGCAGTTGAAAAAGCGATCATGTCTTCCGACCTGGGCCTGAACCCAATGTCAGCGGGCACCGATATTCGCGTTCCGCTGCCAGCGCTGACCGAAGAGCGTCGTAAAGATCTGATCAAGATCGTGCGCGGCGAAGCCGAGCAGGGCCGCGTATCCGTGCGTAACGTGCGTCGTGATGCTAACGACAAAGTGAAAGCGCTGCTGAAAGACAAAGAGATCAGTGAAGACGACGATCGTCGCTCACAGGAAGAGATCCAGAAAATGACCGACGTCGGTATCAAGAAAATTGATGCTGCGCTGGCAGAGAAAGAAGCGGAGCTGATGGACTTCTGATCCCATCATAATCCGATGAAACGCCGCACAGATTACCGTTCGTATGAAGGGTCAGTCTGGCGGCGTTTTGCGTTTGTTAACTTTCCCGGCAGAGGGTGATTCTTCTCCTGAGCGGGTTTATACAGAGCAACCTCATGAAGCAATTGACCATCCTCGGTTCAACCGGATCTATTGGTACCAGTACGCTTGGCGTCGTGCGCGCTAACCCCCATCTGTTCGCCATTAAAGCACTGGTTGCCGGGCGTAACGTCGAACTGATGGTTGAACAGTGCGTTGAATTTCGCCCGACTTATGCCGCGATGTCAGACAGCGGGGCGGCCGCCGCTCTGCGACTTCGTCTGAAAGAGCTCAATCTGGCGACCGAAGTCATGAGCGGCGAGCAGGCGATCTGCGATCTGGCCGCGCTGGATGATGTTGACCAGGTGATGGCGGCAATTGTCGGCGCGGCAGGATTATTGCCTACCCTGGCCGCAATCCGCGCGGGAAAACAGGTGCTGCTGGCGAATAAAGAGTCGCTTGTCACCTGCGGCCGCCTTTTTCTGGAGGCGGTGAGCGCTTCGGGCGCCCAGCTGTTGCCCATCGACAGCGAGCACAACGCCATTTTTCAGAGTTTGCCTGCTTCCCTCCAGCAGCAGTTAGGGTACGCTTCTCTGGAGGATAATGGCATTGATAGCATTATCCTCACGGGGTCAGGTGGCCCGTTTCGTGACACGCCGCTGGCTGAATTAAGCCATATGACGCCCGACCAGGCGTGTGCGCATCCTAACTGGACGATGGGGAGAAAAATCTCCGTTGATTCGGCCACCATGATGAATAAAGGCCTGGAATATATCGAAGCCCGCTGGCTGTTTAATGCCACAGACGCCCAGATGGAAGTCATTCTGCATCCGCAGTCGGTGATCCATTCGATGGTGCGCTACCGTGATGGCAGCGTCATTGCCCAGCTCGGTTCGCCGGATATGCGTACGCCAATCGCTCATGCCATGGCCTGGCCGCAGCGCGTAAACTCAGGTGCCCAACCACTCGATTTTACGCGCATGTCGGCAATGACCTTTGCTGAACCTGATTACGCACGTTACCCCTGCCTGAAGCTGGCGATTGATGCCAGTATCACCGGGCAGGCGGCGACCACCACGCTGAATGCGGCAAATGAGATTGCGGTGGCCGCTTTCCTCGCGTCTGAAATCCGCTTTACCGATATCGCCGCGCTGAATGTGGCGGTGCTGGAAACGCTGCAGTGTCATGAACCGCAAAGCGTTGAGGCGGTGATTGCCATTGACGGCGAGGCACGCGCAGCAGCGACAGCGCTGCTGCCACGTTTTGCGGCAGGGCGAGTCAGCGCGTTTTAACGCGCCGCCATTTGTGAGCGCTGGGCGGAGGTGGTATAGTCTTGCCCCACCGTCCAGAGCCAGCGACGTGATAAAGCGGATAAGCGAATCGTATTTGTACGGTTCATTTGCGCCGGGCGGGTGAGATATTTCAGAAGCCGTTGTATTTCTGAATAAGGAAATAGTTACGCGTTATGTCGTCCGAAAATCAATTAAAAACCGATGACCAGCAGGGGAACGGTCCCCGCCATGTGGCCATCATTATGGATGGCAATGGCCGCTGGGCTAAAAACCAGGGCAAGCTGCGTATTTCTGGTCATAAAGCGGGAGTGAAATCCGTGCGCCGCGCCGTGAGTTTTGCCGTCAGCAATAAGCTGGATGCGCTCACGCTTTATGCCTTCAGTAGCGAAAACTGGAATCGTCCACAGCAGGAAGTTTTAGCGCTGATGGAGTTGTTCGTCTGGGCACTCGACAGCGAAGTTAAAAGTCTGCACAAGCACAATGTCCGGTTGAAAATTATCGGCGATATCGGCCGATTTAATGCTCGTTTACAGGAGCGTATTCGCCGTGCTGAGGAACTTACTCAACAAAATAATGGACTAACGCTCAACATAGCCGCAAATTATGGCGGTCGTTGGGATATTATCCATGGCGTCAGAAAAATTGCAGAGCAGGTCCAGGAAGGGCTTCTTCGACCGGATCAGATCGAAGAAGAGAGCCTGGCACCGCATCTCTGCCTGAATGAACTGGCGCCTGTGGATCTGGTAATAAGGACCGGGGGAGAGCATCGGATCAGTAACTTCCTGCTGTGGCAAGTCGCCTATGCAGAGTTTTGGTTTACCGATACTCTTTGGCCTGATTTTGATGAACAAGTTTTTGAAGGTGCACTGAATGCGTTTGCACAACGAGAGCGCCGGTTTGGCGGCGCAGCACCCGGCGGCGCATAAGCGCACTGGGGGTAATCTTTGTTAAAGTCTCGCCTGATTACCGCGTTTATACTGATTCCCATCGTCATTGCAGCGCTGTTCTTGCTGCCGCCGTTAGGGTTTGCCATCACCCTGTTAGCGATCTGCATGCTGGCCGCATGGGAATGGGGCCAGCTGGCAGGCTTTGCAGCGCGCTCACAGCGCGTCTGGCTGGCGCTGCTGTGCGGACTGCTGCTGGCCTTTATGCTGTTCACACTGCCTGCTTACCAGCACTCCGTGCATCTGCCACAGATTGGCGGCCCACTTTGGGCTTCCCTCGGCTGGTGGATCGTCGCGCTGGCGCTGGTGCTGTTCTATCCCCATTCTGCTACCTTCTGGCGCCATTCACGCGCCATTCGCCTGATATTCGGTCTGCTGACTATCGTGCCGTTCTTCTGGGGCATGCTGGCGCTGCGCCAGTATCACTACCAGGAAGACCACTTTGCCGGCGCCTGGTGGCTGCTGTACGTGATGGTTCTCGTATGGGGAGCGGACTCCGGTGCTTATATGTTTGGCAAGCTGTTCGGCAAGCACAAACTCGCACCAAAAGTCTCACCGGGCAAAACCTGGGAAGGCTTCCTCGGCGGGTTGGCGACGTCGGCACTGATCTCCTGGCTGTTCAGCGTGTTTGCCCCGCTGCAGGTATCGCTTGCAACACTGCTGATTTGCTCGATTATCGCCGCGCTGGCCTCGGTGCTGGGTGACCTGACCGAGAGTATGTTCAAGCGTGAAGCGGGCATCAAAGATAGCGGGAGCCTGATCCCCGGGCATGGCGGCATTCTCGACCGTATCGACAGCCTCACCGCTGCGGTACCGGTATTTGCCTGCCTGCTGTTGCTGGTCTTTGGGACGCTGTAGGGAAACACTATGCTGAGCGTACTCTGGAGTTTTGCTGCATTTATCGTTGCGCTGGGGATTTTAATCACCGTGCATGAGTTCGGCCACTTTTGGGTGGCCCGTCGCTGTGGCGTAAAAGTCGAACGTTTTTCGATTGGCTTTGGTAAAGCGCTGTGGTGGCGCACTGACAAGCAGGGTACCGAGTATGTTATCGCGCTGATCCCGCTCGGCGGCTATGTCAAGATGCTGGATGAGCGCGTCGAGAGCGTGCCGCCGGAACTGCGCCATCAGGCCTTCAACAATAAAACCATTTTGCAACGTGCCGCGATTATCAGCGCTGGCCCGATAGCGAATTTCATCTTTGCCATTTTTGCTTACTGGCTGGTGTTTATCATCGGCGTACCTGGCGTGCGCCCGGTGGTTGGCGAAATAGTGAGCGGTTCACCTGCCGCAGAAGCTCAAATTGCGCCAGGAACGGAACTTAAAGCCGTTGACGGTATCGAAACGCCTGATTGGGATGCTGTGCGCATGGCGCTGGTGGCGAGAATTGGCGACGAGAGTACCGTCGTTACCGTCGCCCCATTTGGCAGCGAGCAGACCCGTGATAAAACCGTGAACCTGCGCAACTGGCACTTTGAGCCAGACAAGCAGGATCCGGTGGCTTCACTGGGCATCCAGCCGCGCGGCCCGCAGATCGAATCGGTGCTGGCGCAGGTGCAGAAGAACTCCGCTGCCAGCAAGGCAGGTTTGCAAGCGGGCGACAGGATCGTTAAAGTCGATGGTCAGCCTTTGGACCAGTGGCAAAGTTTTGTTGCCACCGTGCGTGACAATCCAGGTACAGAAATTGCGCTGGAGGTAGAACGTCAGGGCAGCACCGTCGATTTGACGCTGACGCCGGACGTAAATCCTCGTAACAAAGCAGAAGGGTTTGCCGGCGTTATCCCGCGCATTGTCCCTCTGCCAGATGAGTACAAAACGGTGCGTCAGTATGGCCCGTTTGCAGCAATCGGTGAGGCCAGTGAAAAAACCTGGCAGCTGATGAAGCTTACGGTAAGCATGCTAGGCAAACTGATTGTCGGTGATGTGAAGTTGAACAATCTCAGCGGCCCGATTTCGATCGCGCAGGGAGCTGGGATGTCAGCGGAATATGGTTTGATTTACTACCTGATGTTCCTCGCTCTGATTAGCGTGAACCTGGGGATTATCAATCTGTTCCCACTGCCGGTGTTAGATGGTGGTCATTTGCTGTTCCTGCTGATCGAAAAGATCAAGGGAGGGCCGGTGTCCGAGCGAGTTCAGGACTTCAGTTATCGTATCGGCTCGATTGTGCTGGTGCTGTTAATGGGGCTTGCGCTATTCAATGATTTCTCAAGGCTATAGTCTGCCAGCAGGCAAACTATTCGCGAGAACCAGTTAGGAAGAATGCATAAACACGATGGCGATGAAAAAGTTGCTCATAGCGTCGCTGCTGCTTAGCAGCGCTACCGTATACGGTGCAGACGGATTCGTAGTGAAGGATATTCATTTCGAAGGCCTGCAGCGAGTCGCCGTCGGTGCGGCATTGCTCAGTATGCCCGTCCGCGTTGGGGACACTGTCTCCGATGAAGATCTCAGTAACACCATTCGCGCACTGTTTGCGACCGGGAATTTTGAGGATGTTCAGGTCCTGCGCGACGGCGGCACGCTGATCGTTCAGGTGAAAGAGCGCCCAACGATTGCCAGCATCACTTTCTCCGGCAACAAAGCGGTGAAAGAAGATATGCTCAAGCAGAACCTCGAAGCCTCTGGCGTGCGCGTGGGTGAAGCACTGGATCGCACCACGATCTCCTCCATTGAGAAAGGCCTGGAAGACTTCTACTACAGCGTGGGTAAATACAGCGCCAGCGTCAAAGCCGTTGTGACTCCGCTGCCGCGTAACCGTGTTGACCTGAAACTGGTGTTTACCGAAGGGGTTTCTGCGAAGATCCAGCAGATCAATATCGTCGGTAACAAGGCCTACAGCTCTGATGAACTGATCTCCCGCTTCCAGCTGCGTGATGAGGTGCCATGGTGGAACGTGGTGGGTGACCGTAAGTACCAGAAGCAAAAACTGGCCGGTGACCTTGAAACCCTGCGCAGCTTCTATCTGGACCGCGGTTATGCCCGTTTCAACATTGATTCGACGCAGGTCAGCCTGACGCCGGACAAAAAGGGTATCTACATCACGGTGAACATCAACGAAGGCGATCAGTACAAGCTTTCAGGTGTGACCGTTAGCGGTAACCTGGCGGGGCACTCTGCCGAAATCGAAACGTTGAGCAAAATCACCCCGGGTGAGCTGTACAACGGCTCGAAAGTGACGCGCATTGAAGACGATATCAAGAAGCTGCTGGGCCGTTACGGCTACGCGTATCCACGCGTACAGACGCAGCCTGAAATCGACGACGCGAACAAGACCGTTAAACTGCGTATTAACGTGGACGCCGGTAACCGTTACTACGTGCGTAAAGTGCGCTTTGAGGGCAACGATACCTCGAAAGATTCCGTGCTGCGCCGTGAAATGCGCCAGATGGAAGGTGCCTGGTTAGGCAGCAATCTGGTTGAGCAGGGTAAAGAACGTCTGAATCGCCTCGGCTACTTCGAAACCGTTGATACCGAAACCCAGCGTGTGCCGGGTTCACCTGACCAGGTTGACGTGGTCTACAAGGTGAAAGAGCGTAACACCGGTACGCTGAACTTCGGCGTCGGTTACGGTACCGAAAGCGGCGTCAGCTTCCAGGCTGGCGTGACCCAGGATAACTGGCTCGGCACCGGTAATACCGTTGGCATCAGCGGAACCAAGAATGACTATCAGACCTATGCTGAATTCTCACTGACCGACCCGTACTTCACGGTCGACGGTGTCAGCCTGGGCGGTCGTGTTTTCTATAACGACTTTAAAGCGGATGATGCCGATCTGTCTGACTATACCAACAAGAGTTACGGTGTAGACGGCACGCTGGGCTTCCCGGTCAATGAAAATAACACCCTGCGTGTGGGTCTGGGCTATGTGCATAACAGCCTCTCCAACATGCAGCCGCAGATCGCCATGTGGCGTTACCTGCGCTCTGTCGGTAAAAACCCATCGCTGACCGGCGATGAAGATTTCTCGGCGGATGACTTCACCTTTAACTACGGCTGGACGTACAACACCCTTGACCGCGGATTCTTCCCAACGTCAGGTAACCGTACTAACCTGAATGGTAAAGTGACTATTCCGGGTTCTGATAATGCCTTCTACAAGGCTACGCTGGATACACAACAGTATCTGCCGTTGAATCAGGATCGTACCTGGGTGCTGTTGGGACGTGGTCGCGTAGGCTATGGCGATGGTCTGAACGGTAAAGAGATGCCGTTCTACGAGAACTTCTACGCCGGTGGTTCCAGCTCCGTACGTGGGTTCCGTTCTAACAACATCGGCCCGAAAGCGGCTTACCTGAACAACGGTTCTTCCGATTGTTCTGGCAGCAGCCCGGTATGTAATTCCGATGATGCTATCGGCGGTAACGCGATGGCTGTCGCCAGCGCCGAGCTGATTACACCAACGCCGTTCCTGAGTGAGAAGTATGCTAACTCAGTCCGTACCTCGCTGTTTGTTGATGCGGGTACCGTTTGGGATACCAAATGGGAAAACACTGCCGAAACTCGTGCGGCGGGTATCCCAGACTATAGCGATCCAAGCAACATCCGTATGTCAGCCGGTCTGGCACTGCAATGGATGTCGCCGCTGGGGCCGCTGGTGTTCTCATACGCTCAGCCATTCAAAAAGTATGACGGAGATAAGGCCGAACAGTTCCAGTTTAACATTGGTAAAACCTGGTAATTCGCCTTTGCACGGAAGCGTAGCAAGAGAGTATCGCGCTGTTTAATCCTGGCCCGTACGCGGGCCACGATAAAGCGCAACACATGTGTCCGTGACGCAAACGTTGATGGTAAGGAGTTTTATAGTGAAAAAGTTGTTGTGTGCCGCAGGTCTGGGTATTGCTCTGGCGGTTTCCGCCGGTGCTCAGGCTGCTGATAAAATTGCAGTGGTGAACGTTTCCAGCATTTTCCAACAGTTACCAGCGCGTGCGACCGTTGCGAAACAGTTGGAAAACGAGTTCAAAGGCCGTGCAACCGAATTGCAGGGTATGGAACGCGATCTGCAAGCCAAAATGCAGCGTCTGCAGCGTGACGGCTCGACCATGAAGGCGAGCGATCGCAGCAAGATGGAAAAAGACGTGATGGCACAGCGTGAAGCCTTCTCCACGAAAGCTCAGGCTTTCGAGCAGGACAACCGCCGTCGTCAGATGGAAGAGCGTAATAAAATCCTGAGCCGTATCCAGGACGCCGTGCAGAAAGTTGCTGATGACGAAGGTTATGACGTTGTTATCGATCAGAACGCGGTTGCTTATGCTGCTAAATCTAAAGACATCACTGCTGATGTTCTGAAACAGGTTAAATAAGCCATGCCTTCAATTCGACTGGCTGATTTAGCCCAGCAGTTGGATGCAGAATTGCACGGAGATGGCGATATCGCCATCTCCGGCATTGCTTCTATGCAATCCGCCCAAACCGGTCAGATCACGTTTCTCTCAAACAGCCGTTACCGTGAGCAGCTCGCAGCCTGTCAGGCTTCCGCTGTGGTGCTCTCTGAAGCGGACCGTGAATTTTTCCCTGGCGCAGCGCTGGTGGTTAAAAACCCGTATCTGACCTACGCCCGTATGGCGCAACTGCTGGACACCACGCCGCAGCCAGCCCAAAACATTGCCCCAAGTGCCGTGATTGATGCGAGCGCAAAATTGGGGAGTAACGTCTCGATTGGCGCTAACGCGGTGATCGAATCTGATGTAGTACTCGCTGATAACGTGGTTATTGGCCCGGGCTGCTTCATCGGTAAAAAGACGCAGATTGGCGCAGGCAGCCGCCTGTGGGCCAACGTCTCGGTCTATCATGAAGTGCAGATTGGTCGCGACTGTCTGATCCAGTCAGGCACAGTGATCGGCGCTGATGGCTTCGGTTACGCTAACGATCGTGGCAATTGGGTGAAGATCCCGCAGCTTGGCACCGTCATCATTGGTGACCGCGTTGAGATTGGCGCCTGCACGACCATCGATCGCGGTGCGCTGGATAACACCCAAATCGGGAATGGTGTTATCATAGATAACCAATGCCAGATTGCACACAACGTCGTGATTGGTGACAATACCGCGGTTGCGGGTGGCGTCATCATGGCGGGCAGTCTTAAAATTGGCCGCTACTGCATGATTGGTGGGGCCAGCGTGATTAATGGCCACATGGAAATTTGTGACAAAGTTACCGTCACAGGGATGGGAATGGTGATGCGACCTATCACTGAACCTGGAGTATACTCCTCCGGCATTCCGTTACAGCCCAACAAAACCTGGCGCAAAACTGCAGCTCTGGTGCTGAGCATCGATGAAATAAGCAAACGCTTAAAAGCCATCGAGCGTAAAGTCGGTAAAGACTAAGCGATCGCACCACGCTGCCCGGCTTTCATAAATACAATATGCTAGCAGGGAAAGCTAAAGCTAAGCGTACAGAACATGATTTGCGGCCTGCAGACGATCGACAGATTGTTGCAGGCCGTGTTATTGATGCCATCAGAATTTTTAGGACAGGAAGAGTATTTTGACTACTGAAACTCATACTCTGCAGATTGAAGAGATTATTGAACTTTTACCGCACCGTTACCCGTTCTTGCTGGTCGACCGCGTACTTGATTTCGAAGAAAACAAGTTTCTGCGTGCAGTCAAGAACGTCTCGGTTAACGAACCGTTTTTCCAGGGCCATTTCCCTGGTAAACCGATTTTCCCGGGCGTGCTGATTCTGGAAGCAATGGCACAGGCTACGGGTATTCTGGCGTTTAAAAGCGTTGGAAAACTGGAACCGGGCGAACTTTATTACTTTGCCGGTATCGACGAAGCGCGCTTCAAGCGCCCGGTGGTACCTGGCGACCAGATGATCATGGAAGTCACCTTCGAGAAAACCCGCCGTGGTGTAACCCGCTTTAAAGGCGTGGCCACCGTTGACGGAAAAATTGTCTGCGAAGCAACGATGATGTGTGCCCGCAGCCGGGAGGCTTAATTCGTGATTGATAGCACCGCCGTAATTCATCCCAGCTCGATCGTAGAAGAAGGCGCCATTATTGGTGCGGGTGTCCAGATTGGTCCGTTTTGTACCGTGGGTGCGAACGTCTCGATCGGTGAAGGCACCGTTCTGAAATCTCATGTAGTGGTCAATGGTCACACCTCAATAGGTAAAGACAACACCATCTACCAGTTTGCTTCGATCGGTGAAGCTAATCAGGATCTGAAATACGCGGGTGAACCTACCCGGGTTGAGATTGGCGACCGTAACCGCATTCGTGAAAGCGTGACCATTCATCGTGGCACCTCACAGGCTGAAGGGCTGACGAAAGTCGGCAACGACAATCTGCTGATGGTGAACGCGCACGTGGCGCACGACTGCGTGGTGGGTAATCACTGTATTCTGGCCAACAACGCGACGCTGGCGGGCCATGTTTCAGTGGACGATCATGCCATCATTGGTGGTATGACGGCGGTGCATCAATTCTGCGTTATCGGCGCGCACGTGATGGTCGGCGGCTGCTCCGGTGTGGCGCAGGACGTTCCTCCTTACGTCATTGCTCAGGGCAACCATGCCACGCCGTTCGGCGTTAACCTGGTGGGCCTGAAGCGCCGTGGCTTCAGCAAAGAGGCACTGCATGCGATTACTGCAGCGTATAAGCTGCTGTACCGCAGCGGCAAGACGCTGGATGAAGTGAAGCCGGAGATTGCTGAAATCGCCAAAGCGCATCCGGAAGTTCAGCCGTTTTATGACTTCTTTGCCCGCTCCACAAGGGGTCTGATTCGTTAACTCATGCCAAAGCATCCCTTAACGATTGCCCTTGTCGCCGGAGAAACCTCCGGCGATATTCTTGGTGCCGGTCTTATCCGCGCGCTGAAAGAGAAGCATCCTGACGCACGTTTTGTCGGCGTTGCCGGCCCGCTGATGCAGGCCGAAGGGTGTGAAGCCTGGTATGAGATGGAAGAGCTGGCGGTTATGGGCATCGTTGAGGTGCTGGGCCGTCTGCGTCGCCTGCTGCACATCCGCCGCGACCTGACCCGCCGCTTTACCGCCCTGAAGCCGGATGTTTTCGTCGGCATTGATGCCCCTGATTTCAATATCACTCTCGAAGGGAAGCTGAAACAGCAGGGTATTCGTACCATTCATTACGTCAGCCCTTCGGTCTGGGCGTGGCGCCAGAAGCGCGTGTACAAAATTGGCCGCTCCACCGATCTGGTGCTGGCGTTCCTGCCGTTTGAAAAAGCCTTCTACGATCGCTTCAACGTTCCCTGTCGTTTTATCGGCCATACCATGGCTGATGCGATGCCGATTGAACCGGATAAACAGGCGGCACGCCGCGAGCTGGGTATTGCGTCAGATGCAGTATGCCTGGCTCTGCTGCCGGGCAGTCGCGGGGCAGAAGTTGAAATGCTCAGCGCTGACTTCCTGCGGACGGCGATGCTGCTGCGGGCGAAATATCCGCAGCTGGAGATCGTCGTGCCGCTGGTGAACCCCAAGCGGCGCGAACAGTTTGAAGCGATTAAAGCCGAAGTTGCCCCCGATCTGCCGATGCACCTGCTGGACGGCAAAGGCCGCGCCGCAATGGTGGCCAGCGATGCCGCACTGCTGGCTTCCGGCACTGCCGCGCTGGAGTGCATGCTGGCAAAATGCCCGATGGTGGTGGGGTATCGCATGAAGCCATTTACCTTCTGGCTGGCGAAACGTCTGGTGAAAACCGATTATGTCTCGTTGCCGAACCTGCTGGCCGGGCGAGAACTGGTGAAAGAGCTGCTGCAGGATGAGTGCCAGCCTGAGCAGCTGGCCGCTGCGTTAGAGCCATTGCTGGCTGCCGGTGAAACGCGCGATCGGCTGCTGGCAACCTTTGCCGAGCTGCACCACCAGATCCGCTGGAATGCCGACGAACAGGCCGCCGCTGCCGTACTGGAGTTATGCCCGTGAGTGAATTTATTTACCCTAATGCTGCGCTGATTGCCGGCGTTGATGAGGTAGGGCGTGGTCCGCTGGTGGGCGCCGTGGTCACCGCCGCGGTGATCCTCGATCCGGCTCGTCCGATTATCGGGCTCGCCGATTCGAAAAAGCTGTCGGAAAAACGCCGTCTGGCGCTGTTTGATGAGATCGTCGAGAAAGCGTTAAGCTGGAGTCTGGGCCGTGCCGAGCCGGAAGAGATTGACCAGCTCAATATCCTGCACGCCACCATGCTGGCAATGCAGCGTGCGGTTGCCGGTCTGCACCTGACGCCGGACTTTGTGCTGATTGACGGCAATCGCTGCCCGCCGCTGCCGATGCCGAGCCAGGCCGTGGTGAAGGGCGACAGTCTGGTGCGCGAAATCAGCGCCGCCTCGATTATTGCAAAAGTGACGCGCGACCGTGAGATGGCACAGCTCGATCTGCTGTATCCTGAATATGGCTTCGCTCAGCACAAAGGTTATCCAACCGCGCTGCATATGGAAAAACTGACGCAGCATGGCGTGACTCCGCAGCATCGCCGCAGTTTTGCCCCGGTGCGCAATGCGCTGCTGGATGCCGAAGTCAGCGCGTCGGTAGTCCGCACGCTGTAATTTTCATCCCTAGTTTTAACGGAATCCCAGATGGCCGAACCTCGTTTTATTCATTTACGCGTTCACAGCGACTACTCCATGATCGATGGGCTAGCCAAAACGGGCCCGTTGGTGAAAAACGCGGCGAAACTGGGAATGCCGGCGATTGCGATTACCGACTTCACCAACCTGTGCGGCCTGGTGAAGTTTTACGGCACGGCTCACGGTCAGGGCATGAAGCCGATTATCGGCGCTGATTTTAATGTTGCCAGTGAAGCCATGGGGGACGAGCTGTCGCATATCACCGTGCTGGCAGCGGATAACGAAGGCTACCAAAACCTGACGCTGCTGATCTCGCGCGCCTACCAGCGCGGCTATGGTCCGGCAGGCCCAACGATCGATCGCGACTGGCTGGTTGAACATCAGCAGGGGATTATTCTGTTGTCCGGCGGGCGTCGTGGCGATGTTGGCAAAATGCTGTTGCGCGGCAACACGGCGCTGGTTGCCGACTGTCTGGCGTTTTATCAGCAACATTTTGCCGATCGCTACTACCTTGAGCTGATCCGTACCGGTCGTCAGGACGAAGAGACCTATTTGCACGCCGCGGTGGAGCTGGCGATTGCCAACGGCATCCCGGTGGTGGCCACCAACGAGGTCTGCTTCCTGCAGGAGTCAGACTTTGACGCGCATGAAATACGCGTTGCCATTCATGATGGTTTCACTCTGGACGACCCGAAACGCCCGCGCAGCTACAGCCCGCAGCAGTATATGCGCACGGAAGAGGAGATGTGCGAGCTGTTCTCGGACATCCCTGAAGCGCTGGAAAACAGCGTTGAGATAGCCCGCCGCTGCAATGTCACCATTCGCCTTGGCGAATACTTCCTGCCGCAGTTCCCGACCGGGGAAATGAGCACCGAAGATTTCCTCGTGATGAAATCGCGCGAGGGGCTGGAAGAGCGCCTCGCGTTCCTGTTCCCGGACGAGCAGGTACGCCGCGAAAAGCGGCCAGAATATGATGAACGTCTGGAAATTGAGCTTAACGTGATCAACCAGATGGGCTTCCCGGGCTACTTCCTGATCGTGATGGAATTCATCCAGTGGTCGAAGGATAACGACGTGCCCGTGGGGCCGGGACGTGGTTCCGGTGCCGGTTCTCTGGTGGCCTACGCACTGAAAATTACCGACCTCGACCCGCTGGAGTTTGACCTGCTGTTCGAACGTTTCCTCAACCCGGAACGTGTTTCGATGCCCGACTTTGACGTCGACTTCTGCATGGAGAAGCGCGATCTGGTGATTGAGCACGTGGCCGATATGTACGGTCGCCAGGCGGTATCGCAGATTATTACCTTCGGGACCATGGCGGCGAAAGCGGTCATCCGCGACGTAGGGCGCGTGCTGGGGCACCCGTACGGATTCGTCGACCGCATTTCGAAACTGGTGCCGCCTGACCCGGGCATGACGCTGGAAAAAGCCTTTGCTGCTGAACCACAGCTGCCGGAAATCTATGAGGCAGATGAAGAGGTTAAGGCGCTGATCGACATGGCGCGCAAGCTGGAAGGCGTGACGCGCAACGCCGGTAAACACGCCGGCGGCGTGGTGATCGCGCCGACTAAAATTACCGATTTTGCCCCGCTTTACTGTGACGAAAACGGTAATCATCCGGTTACCCAGTTTGATAAAAATGATGTGGAATATGCCGGGCTGGTGAAGTTCGACTTCCTCGGTCTGCGAACGCTGACCATCATTGACTGGGCGCTGGCGATGATTAACGCCAGGCGTGAAAAAGAGGGCGAGCCGCCGATCGATATCGCGGCGATTCCGCTTGAAGATAAAAAAAGTTTCGATATGCTGCAACGCTCGGAAACCACAGCGGTGTTCCAGCTCGAATCACGCGGCATGAAAGATCTGATCAAACGCCTGAAGCCCGACTGCTTCGAGGATATGATCGCGCTGGTCGCCCTGTTCCGCCCCGGTCCGCTGCAATCGGGCATGGTAGATAACTTTATTGACCGTAAGCACGGCCGTGAAGAGATCTCCTACCCGGACATTCAGTGGCAGCATGAGTCGCTGAAACCGGTGCTGGAGCCGACCTACGGCATTATCCTGTATCAGGAACAGGTGATGCAGATTGCTCAGGTGCTGGCGGGTTACAGCCTGGGCGGCGCGGACATGCTGCGCCGTGCGATGGGTAAAAAGAACCCGGTCGAGATGGCTAAGCAGCGTGGCGGCTTTGAAGACGGTGCGAAAGCGCGCGGCATCGACGGTGAGCTGGCGATCAAGATTTTCGACCTGGTGGAGAAATTCGCCGGTTATGGTTTTAACAAATCGCACTCCGCCGCCTATGCGCTGGTCTCTTATCAGACGCTGTGGCTGAAAGCGCACTACCCGGCCGAGTTTATGGCAGCGGTAATGACCGCCGACATGGACAACACCGAGAAGGTGGTCGGGCTGGTGGATGAGTGCTGGCGCATGGGGCTGAAGGTCCTGCCGCCGGATATTAACTCCGGGCAGTATCAGTTCCACGTCAACGAGAACGGCGAAATTGTTTACGGCATCGGCGCAATTAAAGGCGTCGGTGAAGGCCCGATCGAGGCGATAATCGAAGCGCGTAACGAAGGCGGTTATTTCCGCGAGCTGTTTGACCTTTGTGCGCGTACCGACACCAAAAAGCTGAATAAGCGGGTGCTGGAAAAGCTGATTATGTCCGGGGCGTTTGACCGCTTAGGCCCGCACCGTGCGGCGCTGATGAGCGCGCTGCCCGATGCGCTGAAAGCCGCCGATCAGCACGCGAAAGCGGAAGCGATTGGCCAGGCCGATATGTTCGGCGTGCTGGCCGAAGCGCCAGAGCAGGTCGAGAAATCCTATTCCGACGTCACGCCGTGGCCGGAACAGATTCAGCTGGATGGGGAGCGTGAGACGTTAGGGCTTTACCTGACCGGCCACCCCATCAACCAGTATCTGAAAGAGATTGAGCGCTATGTCGGTGGACAGCGCCTGAAAGACATGCACCCGACCGAGCGTGGTAAAATGACCACCGCAGCCGGTCTGGTGGTGGCGGCCCGCGTGATGGTGACAAAGCGCGGCAACCGTATTGGCATCTGCACGCTGGATGACCGTTCCGGTCGTCTGGAAGTGATGTTATTTACAGATGCGTTAGATAAGTTCCAGCATATGCTGGAGAAGGACCGTATCCTGATCGTTAGCGGGCAGGTCAGCTTCGATGACTTCAACGGCGGGCTTAAAATGATGGCCCGCGATATGATGGACATTGATGAAGCACGCGAAAAATATGCGCGCGGGCTTGCTATCTCGCTGACGGACAGGCAAATTGATGACCAGCTTTTGAACCGTCTCCGTCAATCCCTGGAACCCCATCGTTCGGGGACAATTCCGGTACATCTCTACTATCAGAGAGAGGATGCGCGGGCGAAGTTGCGCTTCGGTGCAACCTGGCGCGTGTCGCCGAGCGATCGTTTGCTGAACGATCTTCGGTCGTTGATAGGATCGGAGCAGGTGGAACTGGAGTTTGACTAAAACAGGATTATTATGAGTCTTAATTACCTGGATTTCGAACAGCCAATCGCAGAACTTGAAGCGAAGATCGATTCGCTTAAGTCGGTTGGCCGTCACGATGAAAAACTGGATATTAATCTGGATGAAGAAGTTCAGCGTCTGCGCGATAAAAGCGTGGAGCTGACACGTAAAATCTTCTCCGATTTAGGTGCCTGGCAGATCGCGCAGCTCGCGCGTCATCCGCTGCGCCCGTATACGCTGGACTATGTCCGCAATGTGTTTACCGACTTTGACGAACTGGCGGGCGACCGTGCCTACGCTGATGATAAAGCTATCGTCGGGGGTATTGCGCGTCTGGAAGGCCGTCCGGTGATGATCATTGGTCATCAGAAAGGGCGTGAAACTAAAGAGAAGATCCGTCGTAACTTCGGTATGCCAGCGCCAGAAGGCTACCGTAAAGCGCTGCGTCTGATGGAGATGGCCGAGCGTTTTAACATGCCGATCATCACCTTTATCGACACCCCGGGTGCTTACCCTGGCGTCGGTGCAGAAGAGCGCGGTCAGTCTGAAGCCATCGCCCGTAACCTGCGTGAGATGTCTGGCCTGACGGTTCCGGTGATCTGTACCGTTATCGGTGAAGGCGGCTCCGGTGGTGCACTGGCTATCGGCGTGGGTGACAAAGTCAACATGCTGCAGTACAGCACCTACTCGGTGATCTCGCCGGAAGGCTGTGCCTCTATTCTGTGGAAAAGCGCAGATAAAGCACCGCTGGCGGCGGAAGCGATGGGCATTATCGCCCCGCGCCTGAAAGAGCTGAAGCTGATCGACACCGTGCTGCCTGAACCATTGGGTGGCGCGCATCGCGACCCGCTGGCGATTGGCGCAACGATGAAGGCTCAGCTGCTGTCCGACCTGGCCGAGCTGGATAAGTTGACCAAAGCGGAACTGCTGGACCGTCGTTATCAGCGTCTGATGAGCTACGGTTACGCTTGATTCTGTGGGGCGCGGCACACCGCGCCCCTGCTTTACGTTGTGCCATCTCCTGGCGCGTGGTCGCCTGCCCCTCCTTACTTTAGTCTTAGGTTTCCTCTCAACCACAGGAAGAAACATAAGATGGAAAATCAACCTCTCACCCATTGTGCCTCTCAGTGCGCTAACTTTGAACACGAGGCCATCCATAAGCTCAGCGAGCAGCTGTGCGATCGCCGTACCGCAGAGATTCTGGCGCCGTTTATCACCGATGCCGGTTTTAATATGACCCCGCCTTCAGGCTTTATTCATGAGGCCAGCCTGTTGATTGCTTTTGCCTTTGGTAACCGTCCAAACGCCGAGCATGATCCTGACAAGCTGGCGCTGCCGGGGCCGATGAATAGAGAGCTGGCGCGCTGCTGTGCTGCCGTCTGGCATAAAAAACACCTGCCGATGTTTGTGCAGTGGGAAATTGCCCGCTGCCTGTATGAGCCGGAGTTTTCGTACATCCCGCGTAAAGATATTATCTCGATCGAACCCTACTGGGATGACACAGGCAAGCTGGTGTACCTGAGCACTGACGGCGTGGTGCAGGAGATCGTCGAGAAGTATTACCACAACGATCCGGCTTCGATGGGCAAGGCCGCAGTGATCGGTCATCGCGACCACGTCAAGCGCTGCATTCTCACCTGTGCCGGGCGCAAGGTGAAGGGATTTGCTCCGAGGGGCATTGGCCTGCCAGCCTGGTACGATGTGCACTCTGACCAGAGCTGGACGCGTCGCCGCGACCTCTATGTGCTGCAGGATGTCGCCGCCCAGCTGGCGATGAGTGCGCAGGCAAACATTGCGAAGGCTTACCCGCAGGGCTAAATCCGCTATGCTTATGTTTTGATTATGTATCGGACGAGGCGTGCCTCGTCCCTACAGCAGGAGATAAGCATTGAATATTATCGCGATCGTGGGACCGCAAAACGCCTTTTATAAAGATGAACCCATCCGAGAGCTTGACGCCGCATTAAAACTCCAGGGCTTTCAGACCATCTATCCGCACGATGCCAGCGACCTGCTAAAACTGATTGAGCATAATCCGCGTATCTGCGGCGTGGTGTTCGACTGGGACGAGCACAGCCTCGAACTGTGCAGCGAAATCAACCAGCTAAATGAATACCTGCCGCTGTATGCCTTTATCAATACTCATTCGACGATGGACGTCAGCATTAACGAAATGCGCATGACCCTGTGGTTCTTCGAGTATGCGCTGAGCGCCGCCGAAGAGATCTCGCAGCGCATCCGCCACTATACCGATGAATATATCGATACCATTACGCCACCGCTGACCAAAGCGCTATTTACCTATGTCAAAGAGGGCAAGTACACCTTCTGTACCCCGGGGCATATGGCGGGAACGGCCTTCCAGAAAAGCCCGGTTGGCAGCCTGTTTTATGACTTTTTTGGCGCGAACACGCTGAAAGCAGATATCTCTATTTCCGTCACCGAGCTGGGTTCGCTGCTCGATCATACCGGCCCGCATCTTGAGGCTGAGGAGTATGTTGCCCGTACCTTCGGCGCGGAGCAGAGCTATATGGTGACAAATGGTACCTCAACGTCGAACAAAATCGTCGGCATGTACGCTGCTCCGGCGGGCAGCACGATGCTGGTGGATCGCAACTGCCACAAATCACTGACTCATCTGCTGATGATGAGCGACATTATTCCTATCTGGCTAAAACCGACGCGTAACGCGCTCGGTATCCTCGGCGGCATCCCTAAACGCGAATTCACCAAAGAGAGTATCGCGCTGAAAGTGGCGCAAACGCCGCGCGCCAGCTGGCCGGTGCATGCGGTGATCACTAACTCCACCTATGACGGGCTGCTGTACAGCACGCAGTACATTAAAGAGACGCTGGACGTGCCGTCGATCCACTTCGATTCTGCGTGGGTGCCGTACACCAACTTCCACCCGATCTATCAGGGGCTGAGCGGCATGAGCGGCGAGCGCACGCCGGGCAAGGTGATCTACGAAACGCAGTCGACGCATAAGCTGCTGGCGGCGTTCTCGCAGGCTTCGCTGATCCACATTAAAGGCGAGTACGACGAACAGACCTTTAATGAAGCCTACATGATGCACACCACCACCTCGCCAAACTATGCGATTGTCGCCTCGATAGAGACTGCCGCCGCGATGCTGCGCGGCAATCCCGGCAAGCGCCTGATTAACCGTTCCGTGGAGCGGGCGCTGCATTTCCGCCGCGAAGTACAGCGCCTGCGTGAAGAGTCGGACGGCTGGTTCTTTGATATCTGGCAGCCGGAAGGGGTTGATGAACCGGAGTGCTGGCCTATTCAGCCCGGTGAAGAGGATTGGCACGGCTTCCGCGATGCTGATGCCGACCATATGTACCTCGACCCGATCAAGGTGACGATCCTGACGCCGGGTATGAGCGAGCTGGGCGAGATGGCGGAACAGGGGATCCCGGCGGCGCTGGTGGCGAAGTTCCTCGATGAGCGCGGCGTGGTGGTGGAGAAAACCGGGCCGTACAATCTGCTGTTCCTGTTCAGCATCGGCATTGATAAAACCAAGGCAATGAGCGTACTGCGCGGGCTGACCGAGTTCAAACGCGCGTACGATCTCAACCTGCGGGTAAAGAATATGCTGCCGGATCTGTATGCTGAGGATCCGGACTTCTACCGCCATACGCGCATTCAGGATCTGGCGCAGGGGATCCATAGCCTGATCCGCCAGCACGATCTGCCGCGCCTGATGCTGCAGGCCTTTGCCACGCTGCCGGAGATGAAGCTGACGCCGCATCAGGCTTTCCAGCAGCAGGTGAAGGGCAATGTTGAGACCGTGCCGCTGAGCGAAATGGTTGGGCGCATCTCGGCCAATATGATCCTGCCTTACCCGCCGGGCGTGCCTGTGGTAATGCCAGGGGAGGTGATTACCGAACAGAGCCGGGCGGTGCTCGATTTCCTGCTGATGCTCTGTACCATTGGGCAGCACTATCCGGGCTTTGAAACCGATATTCACGGCGCGACGCTGACCGATGAGGGGCAGTATCTGGTGCGGGTGCTGAAAGCGGACGCCATTATCTGATATCGCTTTCCAGAATCATGCCATTGCGCTATCGAAGGGGGCCGGATAACGTGACGGAGAAGTGTTTAACAGGAGCAGGTATGTCAGGTTTACAGTTAAAAAAAGTGCACCACATCGCGATTATTGCGCGGGATTATCCGGCCAGCCGCGATTTTTACTGCAATATCCTCGGTTTTACCCTGATGGAAGAAGTCTACCGTGAGGCGCGTGATTCGTGGAAAGGGGATCTGGCGCTGAACGGTGACTATACGATTGAGCTGTTCTCCTTCCCGCAGCCGCCCGCGCGCCCGACGCAGCCGGAAGCCTGTGGTCTACGCCATCTGGCCTTCAGCGTCGATGATATTGACGCCGCAAAGCAGTATCTGGAAACCCACGGCGTGCGCTGTGAGGAGATTCGCGTCGACCCACTGACCGGTAAGCGTTTTACCTTTTTTAACGATCCGGATGGGTTGCCGCTGGAGCTCTACCAGGCTTAAAATAGCCGTCATTTATTCGGCAATTTAAGCCTTTTCATTATTGCAGGAACGCCCATGTCTGCCATCGCCCATCTTGAACGCGCACTTGCGTCACAGCCTGCTGTGCTGCTGGCCTACAGCGGTGGGTTGGATTCCAGCGTGCTGCTGCATCAGCTGGTGCTGCTGAGAAGCCAGCGGCCGGAGCTGCAGCTGCGGGCGGTTCATATCCATCACGGGCTGAATCCGTTGGCGGATAGCTGGGTGGCACACTGTGAGCAGCAGTGCGCGCAGTGGCAGGTGCCGCTTGAGGTGGTGAGAGTGCAGATTGATGCGCGCGCAGGCGGGATCGAAGCCGCGGCCCGCACCGCGCGCTACGACGCGTTCAGCCAGCTGCTGCTGCCGGACGAGGCGCTGCTGACCGCCCAGCACCTTGATGACCAAAGTGAAACGGTGCTGCTGGCCCTGAAGCGCGGTAGCGGCCCGGCGGGTCTGGCCGCGATGCCCCAGCAGCACTGGTTGGGGCAACATCGCCATCTGCGGCCGCTGCTGGCAGTAAGCCGCAGCCAGCTGGAAGCGTGGGCGCAGCATCACCAGCTGTCATGGATTGAGGATGACAGCAATCAGGACCCGCGCTATGACCGCAACTTTCTGCGTTTAAAGGTGCTGCCGTTACTCAATGACCGCTGGCCGCATTTTGCCAGCGCCGTGGCACGCAGCGCCGCGCTGTGCGGCGAGCAGGAGCAGCTGCTTGACGAGCTGTTGGCCGAATCGCTGGCCCTGCTGGTGGACGAGCAGGGGGCATTGTCGATTGCACCGCTGCTGGAGATGAGCGATGCACGGCGGGCAGCGCTGCTGCGGCGCTGGATCGCCACTCATGATGCCAGCATGCCGTCGCGCGAGGCATTACAGCGGCTCTGGCAGGAAGTGGCATGCAGCCGTGAGGATGCAGAGCCGCGCCTGCGGTTGGGCAGCCATCAAATCCGCCGCTTCCGCGATCGCCTCTACTGGCTACCGCTTTACCCGCCGCTGCGTGAGATCCGCCTGAACTGGCCGCCACCGTGGCAGCCATTAGCGCTGCCCGACGGGCTGGGTCAGCTGCAGCTGGGGGCGCATGGCATTGCGCTGCGTGCGCCGCAGCCCGCTGAAGCGGTCACTATTCGTTTTCAGGCGCAGGGGGCTTTTCACATCCAGGGGCGTGCAGGCAGCCGCCCGCTGAAAAAGCTGTGGCAGGAGCTGGCCGTTGCGCCCTGGCTGCGTGAGCGCACCCCGTTACTTTTTTATGGCGATCGTTTGATTGCCGCCATTGGCGTGTTTGTCACCCGCGAGGGCGCGCCGCTGGAAAATGAAGCCTGCTGGCATCTGCACTGGTGCCGCTAAAATAACTGACTGGAGATCAATGATGAGTACCCGACTTTTGGCGCTGATGCTGCTGGCGTGCAGCCTGCCTGCGCTCGGCGCGGGCAACAGCAGCGCCGGGCAGGAGAAATCAGCCCGCTGCATGGCGTGCCACGGCGCCGACGGCAAAGCGGCTGCGCCAGTCTATCCCAACCTTGCCGGGCAGCATGAGGCGTATCTTGAACAGGCTTTACAGGCGTACAAAAGCGGTGCGCGCAGCGGCGGGCAGGCGGAAGTCATGAAGGCCTTCGTTGCCGGGCTAAGCGATAAGGATATAGCCGATCTGGCGGCGTATTACGCGGGGTTGAAACCTTAGGATGAAGAGGCGGATCGTCGATCCGCCAGGCTAAAACGGGGCTTAATCGGACTCGCTGACCTTTACAGTACCCAGGTCAGGGTGGCTAAAGGTGTCGATATGGTCGAGGCGCAGCTGGCGCTCCTCGCCATTGATCTCAATGCTGAGGTATTCAACGTTTTTGCGCGACACCATATCTTTAGCTTTGGCCGTCAGCTGTTCGCCATTTTTCAGCGTCAGCGACAGGGGCCAGCTGTTCTGGCAGGCGAGTTCCAGATTGTCGTAGTCATCACAGTTGATCGGTTTATACGCTTCGTTCGTCAACATAGTCGCTCACCAATAAGTTTGCGGCAGCAAAGGCTGCCTGTTCCCTGATGGAAGAGTGTAGCTCAGGATTACCCGCTACCTCATCAAGTGCTTTCAACACGCACGCTAATGCGTCCGGCACGTATCCCAGATCGCCACTGCCTATCTCGGCATATTTTTGGCGAACTAACTCACAATACTTTGGCACATGCACCTCCTTCAGAGTTTTCTCTGGCGATTATCCGACTATAGCACAGCCATTTATCGGAAATCAGCCCGCAAGCGGGTGATTTGCTCACTCATCAGGTTACAATAGGCGCGAATTGAAATAAGGAACCTCATGGCACTTAAAGCTACGATTTATAAAGCTACCGTCAATGTCGCCGACATGGACCGTAACGTGTTTATCGACAACACGCTGACGCTGGCACGTCACCCTTCGGAAACGGAAGAGCGGCTGATGCTGCGCCTGCTGGCATGGCTGGTTCATGCCAACGAACGCCTGACCTTCACCCGCGGCCTGAGCGCGGAAGATGAGCCGGAAATCTGGCAGCTGAACGACCATAACGGCATTGATGTTTGGGTTGATCTCGGCCTGCCGGAAGAGCGCCGAATCAAAAAGGCCTGTAGCCGCTCGCAGCACGTCTGGCTGTATACCTACAACGGTCGCGCCGCTCAGCCGTGGTGGCAGCAGAACCAGAATAAGCTGACCCAGCATGATAACCTGACCATTCGCTATATCAGCGACGAGCAGCTCAGCGCCCTGGTGCAGCTGGCCTCGCGTTCGATGACGCTGCAGGCCACTATTCAGGATGGCACTATCTGGTTGTCAGATAACAGTCATCATCTGGAAATTCAGTTCGAGCAGTGGCTGGATGCCGGAAAGCGCATATGATTGTTTTATCACGTAACGTCACTATTCCGGATGCCGAAATCGAGATCACCGCGATCAGAGCGCAGGGCAACGGTGGCCAGAACGTGAATAAGAGTTCGACGGCGATCCACCTGCGCTTCGATATTCGCTCTTCCAGCCTGCCTGAGTTTTATCAGCAGCGTATGCTGGCGGTTAGCCACCATTCTGATCACCCCGGAAGGGGTGGTGATTATTAAGGCCCAGGAGTATCGCAGCCAGGAGATGAATCGTGAAGCCGCGCTGAAAAGGCTGGAAAATCTGATTGTTGAACTCACCGTGGTGGAGAAGACCCGCCGGGCAACGCGCCCGACGATGGCGTCCAAAAAACGTCGGCTGGAAGGTAAAGCACGCAAAGCGTCGACCAAATCGCTGCGCGGTAAAGTGCGCGGCGACTAATTTTTAGCCGGAGAAACCACGAAGGCTGTTTTTCTGACTCTGTTTGCCAGGCTGGCACCTGGCTCGCTGTTCATCAATTCTCCTCAACATCACGAAGCTTCCCAATGAAAAAGCCCCCGACAGAGGGCAGCGCCACTGTCGGGGGCTCGTCAGCATCCGTGCTGAAATGAAGAGGCCTGGCGAACTTATGGCGCCAGCTCGCTCACCAGGAAATCAACGATTTCATTGGTTTTGATCATACGCTTCTCACCTTCACGGCGTGATTTGTACTCCACTTCTTCACTGTCGAGATTACGGTCGCCGATGACGATGGTGTGCGGTACGCCAATCAGTTCCATATCGGCAAACATCACGCCCGGACGCTCTTTGCGGTCATCCAGAATCACATCAATGCCTTTGGCACGCAGCGTGCTGTACAGCTCTTCCGCCAGCTCTTTGACGCGGAACGACTTCTGCATGTTCATTGGCAGGATAGCCACCTGGAAAGGTGCCAGCGCCGGGGACCAGATGATGCCGCGCTCATCGTGATTCTGCTCAATGGCAGCGGCCACGATGCGGGTAATACCAATACCGTAGCAGCCCATGGTCATAATCTGGTTACGGCCATCTTCACCCTGTACCGAGGCTTTCATCGCTTCGGAATACTTCGTCCCGAGCTGGAAGATATGGCCCACTTCGATGCCGCGTTTGATCAGCAGCGTGCCTTTTCCGTCCGGGCTGGCATCGCCTTCAACCACGTTACGCAGATCGGCCACGCGTGGTAATGGCAGGTCGCGTTCCCAGTTGATGCCTTTCAGGTGCTGACCGTCAATATTGGCACCCGCGCTGAAGTCGCTCATTGCCGCAACGGTACGGTCCGCAACGATCGGCATATTCAGACCGACCGGGCCGAGTGAACCTGGACCTGCATTGACCAGCGCACGGATCTCTTCTTCCGTGGCGAAAGTCAGCGGCGCGTCAACGATATCAATCTTCTCAGCTTTAATTTCATTCAGCTCGTGGTCGCCGCGCAGCAGCAGGGCAACCAGCGTATGGCCGCTCTCTTTGGTGGCTTTTACCATCAGCGTTTTCACGGTTTTTTCGATCGGCAGATTAAACTGCTCAACCAGCTCAGCGATGGTTTTGGCGTTCGGCGTAGCGAACTGCGTCATCTCCTGAGTCGCAGCAGCGCGGCCAGCAGCAGGAGCAACGGCCTCCGCTTTTTCCATATTTGCCGCGTAGTCTGACTCGGTAGAGAACACCACATCATCCTCACCGCTCTGTGCCAGCACCTGGAACTCGTGAGAAGCGCTGCCGCCGATCGAACCGGTGTCGGCATCCACCGCACGGAAATTCAGACCCATGCGGGTGAAGATCTGGCTGTAGGCGCGATACATGGCGTCGTAGGTTTCCTGCAGCGACTCCTGGGTCGTGTGGAACGAGTAGGCATCCTTCATGATGAATTCACGTGAACGCATCACGCCAAAGCGCGGGCGCACTTCATCACGGAATTTAGTCTGGATCTGGAACAGGTTCAGCGGCAGCTGCTTATAAGAGCTCAGCTCGTTGCGGATCAGGTCGGTGATCACCTCTTCGTGCGTTGGGCCGAGAACAAACGGACGCTCGCCACGATCAACAAAACGCAGCAGTTCCGGGCCGTACTGCTCCCAGCGTCCACTCTCCTGCCACAAATCCGCTGGCTGCACCACCGGCATGGAAATCTCAATCGCACCGGCGTTATTCATCTCTTCGCGCACGATATTTTCGACTTTTTTCAGCACGCGCAAACCCGTCGGCAGCCAGGTATACAGGCCGGAAGCCAGTTTACGGATCATCCCGGCGCGCAGCATCAGCTGGTGGCTGATCACTTCAGCGTCGGCAGGTGTCTCCTTAAGTGTGGAGAGCAGATATTGAGTAGTACGCATGAGTTACGATTCCATATGAACGCAGAGAGCCAAAAAAAACGTGGACGCTAGTGTACCAGCGTGACAGGTGACTCAAAAGATGCCGGAAGAAATTAACGTGGGTCGATGGCAATTACTTCGGTGCCGCTAAGCGTAACGCGCCAGCGCACGTTGAACTCCAGCAGCCAGGCGGCGTATTCGCGATCGGGCTCTTCCCCTTTACGATAGGCCGGACGTGGGTCCTGCGCCAGTACCTGCTGAATAAAACGCTCAAGGTGGGGATAGTGGCGCAGATGCAGAGCCAGCTGCTGCTGCGCTTCAGGCGTAAAGCTCACCGGCATGTCTGCCTGCGGAGCCTGCTGGGCAAATCCGGCGCGAGCATCGGGCAGCGCCTCAGCGAAGGGGAGGTACGGCTTGATATCGACGATCGGCGTGCCGTCGACCAGGTCCAGACTGCCGAGTTCGAGGATCACCTGCTGCTTGTCAACGCGAATACCTTTTAACTCGACCAGCGACATGCCGATGGGGTTAGGGCGGAAGGTCGAACGGGTGGCAAACACGCCCATGCGGGCATTACCGCCCAGGCGCGGGGGCCTGACCGTTGGGCGCCAGCCGCCTTCCATCGTTTGATGGAAGACAAAAAGCAGCCACAGATGGCTGAACGCTTCCAGGCCGCGCACGGCTTCCGGGTGGTTATACGGCGCTGCGAAGTGGAGTTCTCCACCGCCATCCTGAATCAAACCAGGCTGACGGGGAACGGCGAACTTTTCCTTCCACGGAGAGTGGATCACACCAATCTGGGAGAAGGAGAATCCACTCATTGATTGCTGACTTTCAGTGCGGAGCCCTGGCAAATCGCTTGACGATAGCAGCCCTGCGCAGCGGTGACGATCTCACATTTATGCACCAGCACAGCGTTGGCTTTCATAGCGGATGCCCGAATCTGCATACGTTTACGCGCGGTGGCGAGATTCGGCGGTGAGTCCTGTGAGCTGCTCTGGCAATCGTCGCCATACACTTCACCCAGGTCACGGAAAGGCTTGCTCACCAGGTCAGCAGCATCGGTATACAGTTTTACCGGGGCAGGGCGCGCGGCAGGTTTCGCCTGGGAAGCATCGGTCTGCGTTGACTGCGGAAAAGGTTTAACAGGCTCATAGGGCTTAGGGAATAACGAACACCCTGTCAGCGTCAGCGCTAACAAACAGAGCGGTAAAAAACGCATGGGAAAATCCTCATGATCGATAAAGTGGCGTTATTGAAGCAAGCTGGAACGGAAATAACAAGCGGAGAGCATCAGGCAGGCACATCTGGCAATATCTAATGAGCTGCGGGCAGCTGGCGCTGCCCGCATGCGGCTGGTTACCAGCCTTTTACTGCGCCACCGTTAAACACTTTATTAGCGGCGTCGTTGACTTCGTCAGACTGGTAAGCCTGCACGAATTTCTTCACGTTTTCCGCGTCTTTGTTGTCTTCGCGCGCCACGATCAGGTTAACGTAAGGGGAGTCTTTGTCTTCAACAAAGATGCCGTCTTTCGCTGGAGTCAGGTTGATCTGGCTGGCGTAAGTGGTATTGATCACTGCCAGTGCAATCTGCTGATCGTCCAGTGAACGTGGCAGCTGCGGTGCTTCCAGCTCTACCAGCTTCAGGTTTTTCGGGTTCTCAACCACATCCAGTGAGGTTGGCAGCAGGCCAACACCCTCTTTCAGTTTGATCAGACCCACTTTCTGTAGCAGCAGCAGGGAACGACCGAGGTTAGTGGGGTCATTCGGGATAGCAACCTGTGCGCCGTTCTGCAGTTCGTCCAGAGATTTGATCTTCTTAGAGTAACCCGCGATTGGGTAAACAAAGGTGCTACCCACGGAAACCAGCTTGTAGCCACGATCTTTAATCTGCTGATCGAGGTAAGGTTTATGCTGGAAGGCATTGGCGTCAATATCGCCTTTGCTCAGCGCTTCGTTCGGCAGTACGTAGTCATTGAAGGTCACCAGCTCAACATCCAGACCGTATTTCTCTTTCGCCACTTTGGCTGCCACTTCGGCAACCTGCTGCTCAGAACCAACGATCACACCAACCTTGATGTGGTTTGGATCTTTCTCTTTCTGATCGCATCCAACTAACGCCAGGCTACCAATCAGAGCGCCTACTGCGGCAAACGTTTTAAGATTAAAAGACATATCCCTTCCTTAAATAGAGAGAAATTACTGTTGTGTTTACTTGTGGGTGACCGCACGAACAATGCGATCGCCACAGAACTGAATCAAATACACCAAAACAACCAGCAGGACTAATACCGTGTTCATCACGGTGGCGTTATAGCCGATATAGCCATACTGATAGCCAATCTGACCCAGACCGCCTGCGCCGACGGCGCCACCCATTGCTGAGTAGCCGACCAGGGTAATCAGAGTAATAGTAGCGGCATTCACCAGACCCGGCAGTGCTTCCGGCAGCAGAACCTTGCGGATGATCTGTAATGGGGTGGCCCCCATTGCGCGGGAAGCTTCGATCAGTCCGGTTGGCAGCTCAAGCAGCGCATTTTCCACCATGCGGGCAATAAAGGGGGCAGCGCCAACGGTCAGCGGCACGATAGCGGCCTGCAAACCAATGGAGGTGCCGACGATAATGCGCGTGAACGGGATCATCCAGACCAGCAGGATAATGAACGGAATCGAGCGGAAGATATTTACCGCAGCGGAGAGCACGCGATAGAGTTTGGCATTCGCCACAATCTGACCCGGGCGAGTGACATAGAGAAGAACGCCTGTTGGCAGGCCCAGCACGAAGCCGAAAAAGCCAGAGACAAAGGTCATCATCAGCGTTTCCCAAATGCCCCGGCCCAGTAACCACATCATTGCCTCAGACATAACCTAATACCTCTACCTTTACATGATGCTCGTGCAGGAAAGCGATGGCGGCCTGGGTGTCGGCTGCCTCACCGTGGATCTCCGCCAGCATGATGCCGAACTTCACACCACCGGCGTAATCCATCTGCGCGCTAATAATGTTGTTGTTAACGTTAAAACGGCGTGCTGACTCAGAAAGCAGCGGCGCATCGACAGACTGACCGGTAAACTCCAGGCGCAGCAGAGGGACGGTGGTCGCACTCGCTTCTGGCGACAGGCGCTTGAGGTAGTCCTCGGGGATGTCCAGATGCAACGTTGACTGAATAAACTGCTGAGCCAGTGGCGTCTTCGGATGGGAGAACACTTCACTGACGGTATCCTGCTCAATCAGTTCGCCATTGCTGATGACGGCTACGCAGTCGCAGATGCGTTTCACCACATCCATTTCATGGGTGATCAGCAGGATGGTAATGCCCAGACGACGGTTGATATCTTTCAGCAGTTCGAGAATTGAGCGCGTGGTTGCCGGATCCAGCGCGCTGGTGGCTTCATCGCACAGCAGCACTTTGGGATTGGTGGCCAGCGCACGAGCAATGGCCACGCGCTGTTTCTGGCCGCCGGAAAGATTGGCTGGCCAGGTGTCATGCTTGTCTGACAGGCCGACCAGCTCCAGCAGCTCACTGACGCGCACTTTAATTTCGGTTCTGGACAGATTTCCCAGCTCAAGCGGCAGCGCGACGTTGCCGGCTACGGTGCGTGAGTTCAGCAGATTGAAGTGCTGGAAGATCATACCAATCTGGCGGCGTGCCAGCGTGAGCTGCCCTTCTGAAAGGGTAGTCAGGTCCTGACCATCAACCAGCACGCTACCGGAAGTGGGGCGCTCCAGCAGATTAACGCAGCGGATCAGGGTACTTTTACCCGCACCGGATGCGCCGATCACGCCATAAATTTGTCCGGCGGGAACGTGCAGGCTGACATCCGACAGCGCTGTGATAGTCCGTGAACCCTGCTGGAACACTTTGGTGATATTTGAAAGTTTTATCATTGAGTTATTTATTATCGTGATGGGAATTATCCGTGGCGTAAATGATCAATCCATCCCGCGCTTCCGGGATTGCGAGTGGATGTTAAGGCATCCAGACGTCTAAATCAATCGAAGTCATTCAAACTGCCATTCTCTCTTTTCAGGCAATCATGCGATACTCTACGGCAAATTTTGTAGCAGGAGTTACTACGTGGCTGACAAGGTCCCCGCAATTTTCCTCGATCGAGACGGCACTATTAATGTCGATCACGGTTATGTCTCTGAAATCGATAACTTCGAGTTTATCGATGGCGTCATTGATGCCATGCGTGAACTGAAGAGGATGGGCTTTGCGCTGGTGCTGGTGACTAACCAGTCCGGTATTGCCCGTGGCATGTTTAGTGAAGATCAGTTTATGCAGCTGACCGAATGGATGGACTGGTCACTGGCCGACCGCGATGTCGACCTCGACGGTATCTATTTCTGCCCGCATCATCCCGAAGCAATAGTAGAAGAGTTACGCCAGTCCTGTGACTGCCGTAAACCAGAGCCGGGAATGTTGCTCACTGCTCAGCAGGAGCTGAACATTGATATGGCTTCTTCTTATATGGTTGGCGACAAGATTGAAGACATGCTGGCGGCAAAAGCTGCTGGAGTGGGTAAAAAAGTATTAGTGCGTAGCGGTAAGCCCGTCACTGCTGAAGGCGAAGCCGCAGCCGATTGGGTGCTAAATAGCCTGAAAGAGCTGCCGGCACGTATCAAACAGGGCTAAAAAGCAGCGTTTCGCGTGAACTTTCAGCAGGCAGTAAAAAAGTTAAGATTACTGCTTGCGTTCCCGAAGCGCCTGTCTATAATGCGCAACCACTGAGACGGCACAACGGCTTACAGGCCAGCGGCTCAGGAGGTTCAGGAAGTATCTGAACCGCCGGAAAAACTTCTCAAAAAGAAGTTGACTCCGAAGGAGGAAAGCGTAATATACGCCACCTCGCGACAGGAAGCCTCGGCACTGCTCGCAACGCTCTTTAACAATTTATCAGACAATCTGTGTGGGCACTCGCAGGATTGATATCAACGTCTCCGGACGTAAAAAATATCAAGCCTCACGAGTGAACACATAATGAAATTCATTATGACGTTTTACAGATGAGCACCGCTGAACTTGTTTCAGCAAATCGAACTTTTAATTGAAGAGTTTGATCATGGCTCAGATTGAACGCTGGCGGCAGGCCTAACACATGCAAGTCGAACGGTAGCACAGAGAGCTTGCTCTTGGGTGACGAGTGGCGGACGGGTGAGTAATGTCTGGGAAACTGCCCGATGGAGGGGGGTAACTACTGGAAACGGTAGCTAATACCGCATAACGTCTTCGGACCAAAGTGGGGGACCTTCGGGCCTCACACCATCGGATGTGCCCAGATGGGATTAGCTAGTAGGTGGGGTAACGGCTCACCTAGGCGACGATCCCTAGCTGGTCTGAGAGGATGACCAGCCACACTGGAACTGAGACACGGTCCAGACTCCTACGGGAGGCAGCAGTGGGGAATATTGCACAATGGGCGCAAGCCTGATGCAGCCATGCCGCGTGTATGAAGAAGGCCTTCGGGTTGTAAAGTACTTTCAGTGGGGAGGAAGGCGAAGAGGTTAATAACCTTTTCGATTGACGTTACCCGCAGAAGAAGCACCGGCTAACTCCGTGCCAGCAGCCGCGGTAATACGGAGGGTGCAAGCGTTAATCGGAATTACTGGGCGTAAAGCGCACGCAGGCGGTCTGTCAAGTCGGATGTGAAATCCCCGGGCTCAACCTGGGAACTGCATTCGAAACTGGCAGGCTAGAGTCTTGTAGAGGGGGGTAGAATTCCAGGTGTAGCGGTGAAATGCGTAGAGATCTGGAGGAATACCGGTGGCGAAGGCGGCCCCCTGGACAAAGACTGACGCTCAGGTGCGAAAGCGTGGGGAGCAAACAGGATTAGATACCCTGGTAGTCCACGCCGTAAACGATGTCGACTTGGAGGTTGTGCCCTTGAGGCGTGGCTTCCGGAGCTAACGCGTTAAGTCGACCGCCTGGGGAGTACGGCCGCAAGGTTAAAACTCAAATGAATTGACGGGGGCCCGCACAAGCGGTGGAGCATGTGGTTTAATTCGATGCAACGCGAAGAACCTTACCTGGCCTTGACATCCACGGAATTCGGCAGAGATGCCTTAGTGCCTTCGGGAACCGTGAGACAGGTGCTGCATGGCTGTCGTCAGCTCGTGTTGTGAAATGTTGGGTTAAGTCCCGCAACGAGCGCAACCCTTATCCTTTGTTGCCAGCGAGTAATGTCGGGAACTCAAAGGAGACTGCCGGTGATAAACCGGAGGAAGGTGGGGATGACGTCAAGTCATCATGGCCCTTACGGCCAGGGCTACACACGTGCTACAATGGCGCATACAAAGAGAAGCGACCTCGCGAGAGCAAGCGGACCTCATAAAGTGCGTCGTAGTCCGGATCGGAGTCTGCAACTCGACTCCGTGAAGTCGGAATCGCTAGTAATCGTAGATCAGAATGCTACGGTGAATACGTTCCCGGGCCTTGTACACACCGCCCGTCACACCATGGGAGTGGGTTGCAAAAGAAGTAGGTAGCTTAACCTTCGGGAGGGCGCTTACCACTTTGTGATTCATGACTGGGGTGAAGTCGTAACAAGGTAACCGTAGGGGAACCTGCGGTTGGATCACCTCCTTACCTGAAGATACCTTCCCGCGTAGTGCTCACACAGATTGTCTGATGAACGTAACGAGCAAAATGTAGTATCAGAGTCCCCATCGTCTAGAGGCCCAGGACACTGCCCTTTCACGGCTGTAACAGGGGTTCGAATCCCCTTGGGGACGCCATACCGGTAACGAAGTGAAAGTCGTTATCACCGTATCTCAAAACTGACTTTTTGGAGTCACGTTTGAGATATTTGCTCTTTAACAATCCGGAACAAGCTGAAAATTGAAACGACGCGTCGTATTCATTCTCCGTAATAAGAATGAAATCAACGATGCGTTCGAGTCTCTCAAATGCTCACGACAGCAATGTGTTCCTTCGGGACGCTTGTGGGTTGTGAGGTTAAGCGACTAAGCGTACACGGTGGATGCCTAGGCAGTCAGAGGCGATGAAGGGCGTGCTAATCTGCGATAAGCGTCGGTAAGGTGATATGAACCGCAATAACCGACGATACCCGAATGGGGAAACCCAGTGTGATACGTCACACTATCATGTCATGAATACATAGTGGCATGAGGCGAACCGGGGGAACTGAAACATCTAAGTACCCCGAGGAAAAGAAATCAACCGAGATTCCCCCAGTAGCGGCGAGCGAACGGGGAACAGCCCAGAACCTGAATCAGCTTGTGCATTAGTGGAAGCGTCTGGAAAGTCGCAGGGTACAGGGTGATACTCCCGTACACAAAAATGCACTCGCTGTGAGTTCGATGAGTAGGGCGGGACACGTGACATCCTGTCTGAATATGGGGGGACCATCCTCCAAGGCTAAATACTCCTGACTGACCGATAGTGAACCAGTACCGTGAGGGAAAGGCGAAAAGAACCCCGGCGAGGGGAGTGAAACAGAACCTGAAACCGTGTACGTACAAGCAGTGGGAGCACCTTCGTGGTGTGACTGCGTACCTTTTGTATAATGGGTCAGCGACTTATATTCTGTAGCAAGGTTAACCGTATAGGGGAGCCGCAGGGAAACCGAGTCTTAACTGGGCGTTAAGTTGCAGGGTATAGACCCGAAACCCGGTGATCTAGCCATGGGCAGGTTGAAGGTTGGGTAACACTAACTGGAGGACCGAACCGACTAATGTTGAAAAATTAGCGGATGACTTGTGGCTGGGGGTGAAAGGCCAATCAAACCGGGAGATAGCTGGTTCTCCCCGAAAGCTATTTAGGTAGCGCCTCGTGAACTCATCTTCGGGGGTAGAGCACTGTTTCGGCTAGGGGGCCATCCCGGCTTACCAACCCGATGCAAACTGCGAATACCGAAGAATGTTATCACGGGAGACACACGGCGGGTGCTAACGTCCGTCGTGAAGAGGGAAACAACCCAGACCGCCAGCTAAGGTCCCAAAGTCATGGTTAAGTGGGAAACGATGTGGGAAGGCACAGACAGCCAGGATGTTGGCTTAGAAGCAGCCATCATTTAAAGAAAGCGTAATAGCTCACTGGTCGAGTCGGCCTGCGCGGAAGATGTAACGGGGCTAAACCATGCACCGAAGCTGCGGCAGCGGCGCGTAAGCGTTGTTGGGTAGGGGAGCGTTCTGTAAGCCGTTGAAGGTGTGCTGTGAGGCATGCTGGAGGTATCAGAAGTGCGAATGCTGACATAAGTAACGATAAAGCGGGTGAAAAGCCCGCTCGCCGGAAGACCAAGGGTTCCTGTCCAACGTTAATCGGGGCAGGGTGAGTCGACCCCTAAGGCGAGGCCGAAAGGCGTAGTCGATGGGAAACGGGTTAATATTCCCGTACTCGGTGTTACTGCGAAGGGGGGACGGAGAAGGCTATGTTGGCCGGGCGACGGTTGTCCCGGTTTAAGCGTGTAGGCTTGAGTTCCAGGCAAATCCGGAACTCTTTAAGGCTGAGGCGTGACGACGAGGCACTACGGTGCTGAAGTAACAAATGCCCTGCTTCCAGGAAAAGCCTCTAAGCATCAGGTAACATCGAATCGTACCCCAAACCGACACAGGTGGTCAGGTAGAGAATACCAAGGCGCTTGAGAGAACTCGGGTGAAGGAACTAGGCAAAATGGTGCCGTAACTTCGGGAGAAGGCACGCTGTCGGTAGGTGAACCCCCTCGCGGGTGGAGCCGAAGGCAGTCGAAGATACCAGCTGGCTGCAACTGTTTATTAAAAACACAGCACTGTGCAAACACGAAAGTGGACGTATACGGTGTGACGCCTGCCCGGTGCCGGAAGGTTAATTGATGGGGTTATCGCGCTGCGAGAAGCTCTTGATCGAAGCCCCGGTAAACGGCGGCCGTAACTATAACGGTCCTAAGGTAGCGAAATTCCTTGTCGGGTAAGTTCCGACCTGCACGAATGGCGTAATGATGGCCAGGCTGTCTCCACCCGAGACTCAGTGAAATTGAACTCGCTGTGAAGATGCAGTGTACCCGCGGCAAGACGGAAAGACCCCGTGAACCTTTACTACAGCTTGACACTGAACATTGAGCCTTGATGTGTAGGATAGGTGGGAGGCTTTGAAGCGTGGACGCCAGTCTGCGTGGAGCCAACCTTGAAATACCACCCTTTAACGTTTGATGTTCTAACCTGGCGCCGTGATCCGGCGTGGGGACAGTGTCTGGTGGGTAGTTTGACTGGGGCGGTCTCCTCCTAAAGAGTAACGGAGGAGCACGAAGGTTAGCTAATCACGGTCGGACATCGTGAGGTTAGTGCAATGGCATAAGCTAGCTTGACTGCGAGAGTGACGGCTCGAGCAGGTGCGAAAGCAGGTCATAGTGATCCGGTGGTTCTGAATGGAAGGGCCATCGCTCAACGGATAAAAGGTACTCCGGGGATAACAGGCTGATACCGCCCAAGAGTTCATATCGACGGCGGTGTTTGGCACCTCGATGTCGGCTCATCACATCCTGGGGCTGAAGTAGGTCCCAAGGGTACGGCTGTTCGCCGTTTAAAGTGGTACGCGAGCTGGGTTTAGAACGTCGTGAGACAGTTCGGTCCCTATCTGCCGTGGGCGCTGGAGAATTGAGAGGGGTTGCTCCTAGTACGAGAGGACCGGAGTGAACGCACCACTGGTGTTCGGGTTGTCATGCCAATGGCATTGCCCGGTAGCTAAGTGCGGAAAAGATAAGCGCTGAAAGCATCTAAGCGCGAAACTTGCCTCGAGATGAATTCTCCCTGACTCCTTGAGAGTCCTGAAGGGACGTTGAAGACTACGACGTTGATAGGCCGGGTGTGTAAGCGCAGCGATGCGTTGAGCTAACCGGTACTAATGACCCGTGAGGCTTAACCTTACAACGCCAGAAGCGTTCTGGTGTGCGTTATGAGAGACGCAAAAGAGATTTTCAGCCTGTTACCGGAATTAAGTCCGAAGTATTTTGCGCTGAGGCAAGGCGGCAAGCGAAGGAAAGGAGGGAGCATACTGAAGTATGTGACTGACTTTGCGAGCGCGGCCAACGCAGCATCAGCACAAAAGACACAGGACAGAGCACAAAGAATTTGCCTGGCGGCTTTAGCGCGGTGGTCCCACCTGACCCCATGCCGAACTCAGAAGTGAAACGCCGTAGCGCCGATGGTAGTGTGGGGCCTCCCCATGCGAGAGTAGGGAACTGCCAGGCATCAATTTAAGACCCGTTTTCGGGTCGTGACCTTACCCCTGACAAGGTAAGGGCGAAACACCTGAAGTCAGACGCCGTTCTGAATTCAGTACAGAATCGGTGGAGCGGTAGTTCAGTTGGTTAGAATACCTGCCTGTCACGCAGGGGGTCGCGGGTTCGAGCCCCGTCCGTTCCGCCACTAAAACATGAAGCCCTGACTCATACGAGTCAGGGCTTTTTTGTATTTGAGTTCTTATTTGCATTTCCTTACGCACAATCCCGTCTGAATTACCCTCCTCCGATTGAAAGTACGCAGTAAAGTCCCTATAACTGATAGATGGTAAGCTCATTCAGCAGTAATAAGTACAGGCGGTAACGTGCGGAAAAAAACATATGCCATGAGATACGTAGCAGGGCAGCCAGCGGAGCAAATATTTCCGCCAGGGGCAATGCTGCATGTCGGCCAGGCATTGCCGCCCGGTGCCCCGCTAACGACCGAATCCACCCTGAAGGTACTGGTGTGGAATATCTTCAAGCAGCAGCGCGCCGAGTGGCTGTCGGTATTACAAAACTTTGGCAAAGATGCGCATCTGGTTCTACTGCAGGAGGCACAAACGACGCCTGAGCTGGTGCGTTTCGCCACCACCAATTACCTGGCGGCCGACCAGGTTCCCGCTTTTGTTCTGCCCCAGCATCCTTCTGGCGTCATGACGCTGGCTTCAGCTCATCCGGTCTATTGCTGCCCGCTGCGCGAGCGTGAACCGCTGCTGCGCCTCTCCAAGTCAGCGCTGGTCACCGCTTACCCCTTGCCGGGTGGGCAAATGCTGATGGTGGTCAATATACACGCGGTGAACTTCAGTCTGGGTATTGATGTTTACAGTAAGCAGCTAGGGCCGATCGGTGAGCAGATCTTTCACCATCAGGGCCCGGTGATCATGGCCGGCGATTTTAACGCCTGGAGTCGTCAACGCATCAATGCCCTGTATCGTTTTTCACGCGAAATGGGGCTGCGTGAGGTACGTTTCACCGACGATCACCGTCGCAAAGCCTTTGGGCGTCCGCTGGATTTCGTTTTTTATCGCGGAATGGGAGTGGCAGAAGCTTCTGTACTGGTCACCCGCGCCTCAGATCACAACCCACTGCTGGTAGAATTTAACGCTCATCCGCCATCGCTGGCATAACAGGGAAGCTTCTCGTAATGGCAACAAAACATCATGACAACGTTGATAAACAGTTCGGCGAGCAGGCTAATGCCTACCTGACCAGCGCGGTACATGCCAGCGGTCGGGATTTAGTGCGGCTGGCAGAGCGGCTGTTTGGTGCCTCAGACGCGAAAGTACTGGATATGGGCTGCGGAGCAGGGCATGCGAGCTTTGTTGCCGCTCAGCATGTCAAAGAGGTCATTGCCTACGATCTATCGGAAAAGATGCTGGCGGTAGTGCGCGAGAGTGCGGATGAGCGCGGGTATCACCACCTCAGCACGCAGCAGGGCTATGCCGAGAGCCTGCCATTTGCCGATGCCGCGTTTGATATTGTCATCAGCCGCTACTCCGCACACCACTGGCATGATGTTGGCAGTGCGCTGCGGGAGGTGTGTCGTGTGCTCAAACCCGGCGGCAGAGTGATTTTTATGGACGTCAGCGCACCGGGCAATCCGGTGCTCGATATCTGGTTACAGACGGTAGAGGCGCTACGTGATACCTCGCACGTGCGCGATTACAGCCCTGGGGAGTGGCTGACGCTAATGACCGAAGCCGGGCTGGCCGTGCAGGCTCTCTCGCAGGATAAGTTGGAGCTGGAGTTTAGCAGTTGGACAGCGCGTATGCGCACCCCTGAAGTAATGGTGCAGGCGATAAGGGCTTATCAGCAGGCAGCACCTGACGACGTCCAGAACTACTACGCTCTCAGGCCGGATGGCAGTTTCAGCACCGATATCATCTTTATCGAGGCCCTGCGGCCATAAAAAAAGCCCGTTTGGAGACGGGCTTTTTATTGGGTCTGGTATCGGACTAACTGTCAGGTGTCGCACTATTATCCACAAACAGCGTCAGCTTATCGCCGGGCTGGATGTTCTTAGCACTGTTACTGGCGACGCTATTCCAGCGCACCACATCTTTGATGTTTACGCCGTGACGTTTTGCGATACTGGCCAGAGAATCACCCTTACGTACCTGATAGGTGATGCTGTCGCCGTTATCTGCCAGTCTGTTACTGCTGCTTACGCTCAGCGTCTGCCCCGGTTTGATGCTGGCACCGCGCAAATTGTTTGCCCGCTGCAGATCTTTTACCGGAACGCCAAGACGCTTGGCAATGCCGGACAGCGTGTCACCGTTGCGCACCTTATAGGAGCCGGATGAAACGCTGTTGTTCGCAAGTGAAGTCGGCTGCACCGCTGCGATATCACCGGTCGCCAGTGAGTTACGAAGCTTAGCCACGTTGGACTTCGGTACCATAATGTAGTGAGGACCATTAGGGGCCGTTTTTCCACGCGTGTAGCCGGAGTTAAACGTCTTCATCTTGCTTAGCGACATGCCAGCCATTTCGGCTGCCTGCGTCAATTCAATCTGCTGACCCACTTCAACGCGTGCCAGAGCACGAGATTCGTTGGGAGCGGGCAGACGTATGCCATATCGCTTACTGTTCTTGAGCAGTTGCCCCAGAGCCAGCATTTTTGGCACATAGACCGTCGTTTCTTTTGGCAGCGCTAAAGACCAGAAATCCGTAGGTCGTCCACGGGCTTTATTGGCTTTCATCGCTTTCAGCACGCGTCCTTCACCGCTGTTGTAGGCCGCAACCGTCAGTAACCAGTCACCGTCAAACATACCGTTAAGGCGCTGCATCATATCCAGGGCAACTTTGGTCGATGCCACAACATCGCGTCGTCCGTCATACCACTGGGTCTGCTTAAGACCATAATTTTTACCCGTTTGCGGCACAATCTGCCAGATGCCAGCGGCATTCGCAGATGATGTTGCATGAGGGTCAAAAGCGCTCTCCACTATGGGTAGTAGTACCAGTTCCATCGGCATTTTGCGTTGCTTAATTTGCTCGACAATCCAGTACATATACGGCTCTGCCCGTAATGTTACATCGTGGAGATAGCTCTTGTTCTTCAGGTATTTCTGTTTTTGTTCGCGTATCCGGTAATTATCCGGAACCTTCATCTTCAGCTCGTCGCTAATGAAATTCCACAGATCTTTGTCCTGCGCAAGCGATGTTCCATCATCCTGCCAGCGCGGCGACAACATACTATCTGAGTACTGTCCATTTTCACCTTGACCTGCCGAAGACAAACTCTGTGCATGCTGTTCAGGGATGTTAGCATCATGCCTTGATGCCTGGCACCCTACCAGCAAGACCGAGGCGAGTAATATCGCTTTAGCCTTCATGTGTGTGTCATTGGTTCCGCTTAAAAGACGAGCAATAATACGTGGTAGGTCCCCTCAGCACAACCTAAATTATCAAAAACGGTCTTTCTTCTCGCGTAGAGCCGCAAATACCTGCCACTCATGTTGCGGAGTTGTTTCTAATCCAATAGTGCGTTGTAATTCAACATGTTGCGTTCTTAAAAAAAGATTAATTTTTCGCTCAAAACCCAGTTTTGTAGGCAAACTTACCCCATTTTTTGCGCGTAACTCCTTAATTTCTCGATAGTAGCGGCTTATCTCCGCATCTTGCGGGAAAATGGCCTGCGCAAAGGTTAAATTCGATAACGTATATTCATGGGCGCAACAAACCAGAGTGTCAGCTGGCAGCTGATTAAGCTTTTGAAATGACTGAAACATCTGTTCAGCAGTGCCTTCAAACAGTCTCCCGCAGCCGGCGGAAAAGAGTGTGTCTCCGCAGAAAAGGTAAGGGAAGCTGAAATATGAGATATGTCCTAAAGTGTGGCCCGGCGTAGCATAAATGGTGAAGTTACAGCCTAAAACATCGACGCTATCACCCTCGTTGACGATCGCATTTGCCCCTTTATCTCGGGTTTCTTCCGGCCCATAAACCGTCAGGTCGGGGTAATGAGCCAGCAGCTCCGGCACACCGCCAACGTGATCGTGATGATGGTGCGTAAGCAATATCGCCACCGGCTGCCAGCGGTTTTTTGCCAGGGCACGCAGCACCGGAGCGGCCTCGCCAGGGTCGACAATCAGACAGCGGCCTGCCGCGTCGTTTAACGTCCAGATGTAGTTATCCTGAAGGGCTGGAATGCTGGTAAGATTCATATGATCGCTCCCGTATGCTCGCAATGGAAAGAAGATGGTAAAGCATGAAGCCCGCTAAAACACGTCATATTCGCCATGTGCCAGAGTCATGGTCGCAAATCCCCTGCGGTGAGTATTATCGCGATGCGCTGTCGCATCAGCTGCGCCCCAGCCTGGCTAAATTATATGGTTTTCATCTGCTGAAGGTAGGCAGTCTGAGCGCGGAAATCGATACTGAAAGCTGTGCGATTTCGCATCAGGTTAACGTTGGGTTGAGCGGGGATAATCTGCAGGTTCACGCCGACCCACTAAGCCTGCCCTTTGAGTCTAAATCGGTTGATGCCTGCCTGCTGGCCCATACGCTGGCATGGAGCAGCGATCCGCACCGCGTGTTGCGTGAGGTGGACAGGGTGTTGATCGACGACGGCTGGATGATCATCAGCGGCTTCAATATTTTCAGCGCCCTGGGAGTCGGCAAGCTCATCCCCGGCCTGCACCGTAAGGTGCCGTGGAATAGCCGGATGTTCACCCAGATGCGCCTGATGGACTGGCTGAGCCTGCTGAACTATGAGGTGATACACCGCTCGCGCTTCCAGGTACTGCCGTGGAACCGCCAGGGGGGGAAAGTAATTAGCACCCACCTGCCCGCGCTCGGCTGTTTAAACCTGATCGTCGCGCGTAAGCGTACCTTCCCACTGACCATGAACCCGGCGAAAAAGAGTGCCAGCAAGCGCCAGCTGCACGCCGTGGGTGCTACCAGCCAGTACCGGGAAGGGCGCAGAGGCTGAATGGCATAACGGGACGCCTTCTATCCCGTTCATTCCTTTTGCGTTACGCGCCGGCCTGATAACCCACATCATCAAATGTCGGATTGCCGGCAGCCGCGCGCGCCAGCTCATCGCAGCGCTCGTTTTCTACGTGGCCGGCATGCCCCTTAACCCACTTCCAGTGGATCTCGTGCGTGCTGAGCGCGCTGTCCAGCCGTTGCCATAAATCGACATTTTTAACCGGCTTCTTATCGGCAGTCTTCCAGCCGCGCTTCTTCCAGTTGTGGATCCAGCTGGTGATCCCCTGGCGCACATACTGGCTGTCGGTACTCAGCGTGACGTTACACGGCTGAGTCAGTGCTTCCAGCGCCACAATCGCCGCCATCATCTCCATGCGATTATTGGTGGTGAGATGGAAACCCGCACTGAATGTTTTTTCATGCGAGCCGTAGCGCATAATCGCGCCATAACCGCCGGGGCCTGGATTACCGAGGCACGAACCATCGGTGAAAATTTCTACCTGCTTAAGCATCTCTGGTAGACTCTCCGTAGAAAAACGCCAAGTCTGACATAAACGGGTCCTATGAGCACAGTAAATACAACGCGTCAGATCGTACTCGATACCGAAACCACCGGTATGAACATGATCGGCGTCCATTATGAAGGGCACCGCATCATTGAGATTGGTGCGGTAGAGGTGATCAACCGCCGCCTGACCGGCAACAACTTCCACGTTTACCTCAAGCCCGACCGCCTGGTGGACCCGGAAGCGTTCGGCGTTCACGGTATCGCCGACGAGTTTCTGCTGGATAAACCCACCTTCGCTGACATTGCCGACGACTTCCTTGCCTATATAAAGGGGGCGGAGTTAGTCATCCATAACGCCTCGTTCGATATCGGCTTTATGGATTACGAATTCTCCAAGCTGCAGCGCGGCATTCCGAAGACCGAAACCTTCTGCCAGATCACCGACAGCCTGGCGATGGCGCGCAAGATGTTCCCCGGCAAGCGTAACAGCCTTGATGCCATCTGCTCACGCTATGAGATAGACAACAGCAAGCGCGTCCTGCACGGCGCACTGCTTGACTCCGAAATTCTTGCAGAAGTCTTCCTGATCATGACCGGCGGGCAAACCTCGCTGGCCTTCTCGATGGAAGGGGATCGTGAAGAGCAGAGCGACGGTGAAACCATCTACCGCATCGAACGCCCCGCCTCCGGGCTGCGGGTAGTGCGCGCCAGTGAAGCCGAAGTGGCGGCACACGAGGCGCGTCTTGACCTGGTGCAGAAAAAGGGTGGCAGCTGCTTATGGCGCCCTCAGGAAGAGGCTGACGAGGTATAACGCTTTAAATTTGCATAATAAAACCGCGTGATGGTGAAAAACGCAGCAGTTGATATTAATCCACAGAAAAAGCGTTGACGAACATCTGACTGCCCCGTAATATCCGCCTCGTTCCCGACGGGGAACATCGGTGGAGCGGTAGTTCAGTTGGTTAGAATACCTGCCTGTCACGCAGGGGGTCGCGGGTTCGAGCCCCGTCCGTTCCGCCAAACATTCAGAGAAAGGCCGACTCATAAGAGTCGGCCTTTTTCGTTTCTACGCTGCACTACTCTTTCTGCATCGCCACTTTGGCGTTATAGCCTTTCGCCACGGTCGCCGCCAGGTCACCGCGTGCAATCCAGCGATAGCTCCCGGCACCCAGCGCCACACCGATAAACCAGCTAAAGTTCGCCACGGCATGCAGCGAAGGGATAAAGCTAATCACCAGCCCAATCGCCACCGACGGCAGCAGAGCAGCAATCGCTTTCGGGTTAAAGCCGCCCTTGTACCAGTAAATCCCCTTCGGCGTATCATCAAACAGGTCATCAACCGAAATCTGGCTGCGCTTAATCAGGTAGAAATCCGCCAGCAGAATCCCGAACAGCGGCCCGATAAACGCGCCCAGCACGTCCAGCGTATAGTGGATCAGCTCCGGTGACTGGAACAGATTCCACGGCGTCAGCAGTACCGATCCGACTGCCGCAATCATCCCGCCGGTGCGGAAGCTGATTTTCTGCGGAGAACAGTTAGAGAAGTCGAACGCCGGGGAAACGAAGTTCGCCACAATATTAATACCGATGGTCGCGATGATCATCGTCAGCAGCCCAATTGCCACGGCCAGATCGTTACCCACCATGCTGACGGTTTCAATCGGGTCAGTAATCATGCGGCCAAACAGCGACTGCGTGCCGGAGACAATCACCACGGTAACGATCGAAAACAGCAGGAAGTTGAACGGCAGGCCCCAGCGGTTGCCACGGCGGATCTCGCTCAGGCTTTTACCGTAGCGCGAGAAGTCACCAAAATTAAGCAGCGGGCCGGAGAAGTAAGAGACCACAAGCGCAGTGGCGGTGATCATCTGCCAGGCTTGCTCCCCGCCGGTCAGCGATTTACTCGCCAGCGTCAGAGAGATACCGCTGAAACCCGTTTTGTATACAATCCATCCCGCCAGCGCCACCATCACCACGTACACCGCCGGACCGGCGATATCGATGAAGCGCTTGATGGCGTTCATTCCATGCCAGAACACCATCGCCTGCAGGAACCACATAATCCCGAAGCAAATCCAGCCCAGCTGCGACAGGCCCAGCCACGAAGATTGTGTCAGGGTGCTCAGCGCCGGCCAGAACTTAAGGGAGACCAGCATCAGCGCATTCGCCGCCAGGTAGGTCTGAATACCGTACCAGGCAAAAGCGATCAGACCGCGGATCACCGCCGGGATATTAGCGCCAAAGACGCCAAACGCCTGGCGGCAGATCACCGCATAAGGCACGCCAGCCATCTGACTCGGTTTCGCCACCAGATTGGCGCACAGCTGCACAATGCAGATACCGGCCAGCAGGCAAAGCAGAACCTGCCAGCTGGCGAGCCCGAGCGTAAAGAAGCTGGCCGCCACCACATAACCGCCCATGCTGTGTACATCGGACATCCAGAAAGAAAAGATGTTGTACCAGCTCCAGTTCTGGTCTCGCGTCGGCGCCAGATCCTCATTGCACAGCCTTGGGCTGTAGTTGGCATTGGCTTCAGCAGCTGCTGCCTGGGAAGACACTTCACTATTTGGCATGAAACCTGCTCCTCTGAATACAGTTATCAATAAACCGGGTTGCAGGAGACATTGCAGGATCCAGGCCAGATTGTAATTTCGTGTATACAAAAGTTGTGATTCCTGTGTACGCTTCTTGACAGAAATGATGTTGACCGGAGTAGGGGATGAAGAGTGAAAGCGGGCTGAAAACGGCCTCCGACCTGGGTGACAGGGACGAACCCATCTATCAGGCGCTGATGACCGCCATCGTTGAACATCAGTTACCACCGGGGAGCAAATTACCTGAAGAGGCGCTCTCCGAAGTCTTTGGCGTTAGCCGGACCGGCATCCGCAAAGTGCTGCAACGCCTCGCCGCAGTGCAAATGATCACGCTAACGCCCAAACGTGGTGCACAGGTTGCCACGCCAACGGTGGAAGAGGCGCAGGATATCTTCCGCACCCGCAGCCTGATTGAGTGCGCCAATCTGCCTGCCGTGCTGGCGCACTGCCAGGCACCGCATCTGGCAGCGCTGGAAAAGCTCAATCGCCAGGAGCAGCAGGCGCATGAGGATCATGACGGTGCCGCCGCCATCCGCCTCTCTGCCGCCTTCCATATTCAGCTTCAGGCTATCTCCGGCAATCAGGTACTGACCGAAATGGTGACGCGCCTGACTCAACGCTCTTCGCTGGTGGTCGCTGCCTGGGGCGCACCGTGGCAACAGGGCTGCCGTTGTGACGATCACGATCGGCTGGTCGAGCTGCTGCGCGAGAAATCCCTTACCCGCCTGACTGACTCACTACGGCAACATTTCGATCATATTGTCGCCAGTCTGCGCTTTGAACGCAGTGGCGAGACACTGCCGGACTTTGCCCGGCTCTTCGCCGCCACAGGAGCACGATCATGAACAAGCAGGTCATCCAGGTCATCAACCCCAACACCAGCCAGGCGATGACGGAAACTATCGGCGCGGCTGCGCGTGCGGTTGCAGGCGCCAATACTGAGATCCTCGCGGTCTGCCCGACGCAGGGCGTGCCCTCTATCGAAGGTCATTTTGATGAGGCCATTGCGGCGATTGGCGTACTGGAGCAGGTGAAAGCCGGGCGTGAGCAGGGCGTTAGCGGCCATGTTATCGCCTGTTTTGGCGATCCGGGGCTGCTGGCCGCGCGCGAGCTGGCGCAGGGGCCGGTGGTGGGCATTGCCGAGGCGGCGATGCATATGGCTACGCTGGTGGCGACGCGCTTTTCGGTTGTCACCACACTGCCGCGCACGCTGGTCATTGCCCGTCATCTGCTGCAGCAGTACGGTTTTGAGCATCACTGCGCGGCGCTGCACGCTATCGATCTGCCGGTGCTGTCGCTGGAAGATGGTAGCGGTATCGCCCAGGAGAAAGTACGCCAGCGCTGTATACAGGCGAAGCGCGAAGATGGCAGCGGGGCGATTGTGCTGGGCTGCGGCGGCATGGCCGATCTGGCGCAGACGCTGACGCGTGAGCTGGGGATCCCGGTGATCGACGGCGTAACAGCCGCGGTCAAAATGGTCGAGTCGCTGCTGGCGCTAGGGTTAAACACCAGCAAACACGGCGATCTTGATTACCCGATACGAAAAAATCTGTCGGGCCAGTTTGAGCGCCTAAACTAAGGCAATACCTTTCCGCGACCAGGGAGTCAAACCATGAGTGATGTACCGGAAAAGAAAGAATACAGCTTTAATAAAAACTATCCGCGTGACCTGCGCGGTTACGCCGGGAATCCTCCCCATGCCGCCTGGCCTGGCAAGGCGAAGATCGCGGTGCAGTTCGTCCTCAATTATGAAGAGGGCGCGGAAAACAACGTTCTGCACGGTGACGCCGGTTCCGAACAGTTCCTGTCCGATATTATTGGCGCAGCCAGCTATCCTGAGCGCCATATGTCGATGGACTCGCTGTATGAGTACGGTTCGCGTGCCGGTTTCTGGCGCATTCATAACGAGTTCCAGAAGCGCGGTCTGCCGCTGACGGTGTTTGGCGTGGCAATGGCGCTGGCGCGCCACCCGGAGATAGTCGCAGCGATTAAAGCCGCCGATTATGACGTGGTCAGCCACGGCTGGCGCTGGATCCACTATCAGAGCATGGATGCTAAAACCGAACGTCAGCATATGCAGCAGGCGCTGGATACCCTGACCGACCTGTTCGGCAAAACGCCGACCGGCTGGTACACCGGGCGCGACAGCCCGAACACGCGGCGTCTGGTGGTTGAGCAGGGCGGGCTGACCTACGACAGTGACTATTACGGTGACGATCTGCCGTTCTGGACCCAGGTCACCTGCCAGGATGGCACCGTGAAGCCGCATCTGGTGATCCCGTACACGCTGGAGACTAACGATATGCGCTTCGCCACGCCGCAGGGCTTTAATACCGCCGAGCAGTTTTATACTTACCTGCGCGACAGCTTTGACGTGCTGTATGAAGAGGGCGACAGCGCGCCGAAGATGTTGTCGATTGGCATGCACTGCCGCCTGCTGGGGCGCCCCGGCCGCTTCCGCGCCCTGCAGCGCTTCCTCGATCATATCCAGCAGCACGACAGAGTGTGGATCTGCACCCGTCAGCAGATTGCCGAGCACTGGGTGGCAAAACACCCGGCACCGGAAATTTAATCGATTGCGGGCGAGGTTCTCCTCGCCCTTTCAGATCGCATAATTTATAGATTGGCTGAATTACTAATTCAAAAAGTGCGGATATTTGCCGTCGGCGCTTAATTATCTAAATATTGAGCATATAGTTACTGCGGGATGCAGTTTTCATTTTTATATAAGGATGGACTATATGAATCAGAAAGAAGTTAATACCAAAATAGATAAAATCATTACTCCGCTCATTCGCTTTTGGGAGGGGAGTAACGAGCCTTGGATGGTCAAAAGTAATGTGTCGCAGTTCGTTTACAGTAATAAACGACTGCAAGGTTTTCTCGGGCTTCCAAAGGGCTTTAACATGGAAGGTCTTTACGATCGTGAGCTACCCTTGGCGATCCATGAATTTGAACCTGAGTTTCAGGCCCACGATCGTAAAGTAGAAAGTGTCAAGGATCGCGTAACATCTGTAGAAGTGCATCATTTTGACCAGCTAGATTATCTACAACCCTGGTACTCTGAAAAATTCCCCATTTTAGATGAGGATGGGACACCATTAGGCGTCATAGTACACTGTCGCCCGGTTGAATCGATATTCATCACTCGTCTGGCGAAAATTAAAATGCCCACCTCGCTGATGTTTACCCCTCCTGACGAACTATTTACCGATAAAGAGTGGGAGGTTATTTTCTACACCTGTCAGTCGTTTACACCAAAAATGATCGAAGCTGCGATTGGTGTTTCTAATCGCACGGTGGAAGATACTCTGTGTCGTATCTATAAAAAATCTGGCGTGGGTAATAAACGAGGCCTGATTGATTACTGCATTGAGCACGGCTTTAATAATTTTATTCCGCAAAGTATTTTCCAAAGCAGCGGTTCAATTATGCCATTTGAATAACCTTTGACCTCCGAACTCTGCATTCCAAAAGAAAGGATAATTGATATGAATATCAAAGAAAAGGATTCAGCAATAGAGCGAGTTATTAAGCCTTTCATCTCTTTTTGGGGCCGTGAGCCTGCTGCAATCAGTCCTCTCTCCTTGCACCCAAAGCCTCAGCGTCGCGATTTGAAAACCCACAGCGAGCACAATGTTAGCAGGGGGATGAGCTAGGCCTGAGGTAAGCCGGACGTCACGCGGCAGGGATGACGCGTGCCGAGGCGCGCAGGGAGTCTCTTTTGCCGTTCCGGCGTGCTCAGACCGGTTTGCGGACGTTTAGCGAGGGAAATAATTCATGGGGGCACTCATGAGTGTCTCCTCGCCCTTTTAGATCGCATTATTTAGAAATTGGCTGAATTACTAATTCAAAAAGTGCGGATATCTGCTGTCGGCTCTTAATTATCGCGATATTGAGCATATAGTTATTGCGGGATGCAGTTTTTCATTTTTATAGAAGGATGAACTATATGAATCAGAAAGAAGTTAATGCCAAAATCGATAAAATTATTGCTCCACTTATTCGCTTTTGGGAGGGAAGTAAAGAGCCTTGGATAGTAAGAAATAATCAGTCCCAATTTGTTTATACAAATATCCGTTTGCGTAAATTTATAGGCGTGCCGGAAAGTTTCGATATGGAGGGCCGTTATGATGGCGAGCTTCCTTTAGCGATGCATGAGTTTGAACCAGAATTTCAGGCACACGATCGCAAAGTTGAATATGAAAAAGACCGTGTTACTTCTATTGAAGTGCATAAGTTCGATGATTTAGATTATCTTCAACCATGGTACTGCGAAAAACTCCCAATTTTGGATGAAGATGGCACACCTTTAGGCGTCATCGCACACTGTCGCCCAGTTGAGTCTGTTTTCATTACGCGCCTGGCGAAAATAAAAATTCCTACTTCGTTGATGTTCACTCCACCCACTGAACTGTTCACCGACAAAGAGTGGGAGATCATTTTCTACACCTGTCAGTCGTTTACACCAAAAATGATCGAAGCTGCGATTGGTGTTTCCAACCGTACGGTGGAAGATACTCTGTGTCGTATCTATAAAAAATCTGGCGTGGGCAATAAACGAGGCCTGATTGATTACTGCATTGAGCACGGCTTTAATAATTTTATTCCGCAAAGTATTTTCCAAAGCAGCGGTTCAATTATGCCGTTTGAATAACGCTAAGCCTCCGATCTCTGCATTCCAAAAAAAGGTAATTGATATGAATATCAAGGAAAAGGATTCGGCAATAGAGCGAATTATTAAGCCTTTCATCTCTTTTTGGGAAGGAAGTAATGAACCCTGGTGGGTGAAGAACAGTAAGTCTCAGTTTGTTTATGCGAATAAGAGGATGCGAGATTTCATCGGTTTACCAGCAGGGTATGATTTACTGGGCCGTTATGATGGTGAATTACCCGTCCCTGTCAGTGAATTTGAAAAACCTTTTCAGGCTCACGATCGCATGGTTGAGAAAGTCAAAGATAGAGTGACTTCTATAGGCATCCAACGTTTTGATGGTCACGATTACCTGCAAGCCTGGTATACGGAGAAAGTTCCATTAATGGATGAGGTTGGCAATGTTCTGGGGGTAATCCCTCACTGTCGTCCAGTTGAAGCCATATTTATTACTCGTCTGGCAAAGATAAAGGTCCCAACCTCCCTGGTTTTCACCCCACCTACAGAACTGTTCACCGATAAGGAGTGGGAGATTATTTTCTACACCTGTCAGTCATTTACACCGAAAATGATCGAAGCCGCTATTGGCGTTCCCAACCGTACGGTGGAGGATATCTTATGTCGTATTTATAAAAAATCTGGTGTTGGTAATAAACGAGGCCTGATTGATTACTGTATTGAGCACGGCTTTAATAATTTTATTCCGCAAAGTATTTTCCAAAGCAGTGATTCAATTATGCCATTTGAACAATAGCCTTCTCAAAAGGGGGAGCAAATCACGCTTCCCCATCATATCTTTTCTGCATTTTCACCTTCGCCTTGCGGCGCATCTCATAACGCGTGGGCCAGATCACTTCAGGCTTGATACCCAGCGTCAGCGCAATAATTTTCTCTCCTTTTGGCCACGGTCGCGTTAGGGCATTCGCCAGCGTGCCGCCCGCCAGACCGTATGCACGGGACAGCGAGGCAATAGAGTAGCCTTTAAGACGTATAGCGCATTTTATCTCTTCGCGATGCCAGTCTTCATTAAGCGGTTTTGCTCTGGCAGCGAGGCTGGGGCGGGTGGTGGTCATGTGTCTCTCCTTTTCACATCGTTGGAAAGGGAGTTTTATCATCAGCAGGGGGACGTTGCCACCGTGTAAAGTACGGATCGTAAGGGGCCGTGAGCGGCCCCTGAAAAACGCAATTTAGCTCATCAGGCTGACCTGGGCTGCAACAATCCGCCAGCCGCAGGGTAACCTGACCCAGGTCTGCTGCTGGCGACCTATTCGTTCGCTGCCTTCACGGGTAAACTCGGTGCTGCAGACCGCAAAGTCCTCGCCGTAGCTGGTTATTACGGTGTTCTGTAGCTGGCGGTCTAAGCCGGCAGACGGGCGTGATGCGCGGAACTCTCTGATGGCATCAATACCGTACAGATTCTCCCCGGCCCCCAGGCGCACCGTACGCTCGTCATGCCAGAACAGTTCATCCAGTACCGCAACATTGTTGCTGATTAACGCCTCTTCATAGCGGTAAAACGCGGCGGTGACCTCGGCAAGAATGCCCGGGCGATCGATATATTCACTTTTCATGTTATGACTCCATGCTGGCAGGCGCGGCCTGCGCAATGCCCATCTGCTCAAGCACGCGTGCAGCTCGCAGGCAGGCTTCCTCTTTAAAGGGGGCTGCGATCAACTGTAATCCGATTGGCAGCCCCGAGGAAGTGCGCAGTGGTACGGTGGTGACGGGCAGGCCCAGGAATGAGATCGGCTGCGTCAGCATCCCCATGCTGGCGCGCACCGGCAGATCGCTGCCGTTAATGCGCATGGTTTCCTGACCAATCAGCGTAGCGCTGGTCGGCGTGGCCGGGGCGATCAGCACATCGACCTCGGCAAAGCGTGCCAGCACCTGCTGCTGGAAATGACGGCGGAAGCGCTGGGCCTGCACATACCATGCGGAGGGGATCATCGCCCCGGCCAGCAGGCGCTCGCGCGACAGCGGCTCGAAGCGCTCTGGCGAATGGCGCAGTGCGGGCAGGTAGTGATTGCCGCCCTCGGACGCCGTAATAATAAAAGCCGCCGCGCGCGCCAGTTCGGCTTCCGGCAGCACTATCTCATCATTGACGTTGAGCGCTTTCGCCGCCTGAGCCACCGCCAGCCGTGCATCGTCGTCACACCACTGCTGGAAATAGCCGCCCAGCACGCCGCAGCGCAAGCCTTCCATCCCGCGCTCCAGCAGCGGGGCGACTGGCTGCATGGCTTTCTCCGCCTGGAAACTGTCCTGCGCATCACGCCCCTGAAGCGCATCGTAGACCTGCGTCAGGTCGCTGACGCGGCGCGCAAAGGGGCCGATATGGTCGAGGCTGGCAACAAAAGGATGGCTGCCGCTGCGCGACAGGCGGCCAAAGGTCGGTTTCAGGCCGAAGATGCCGCACAGCGAAGCGGGCACGCGAATCGACCCATTGGTATCGGTGCCGAGAGAAAAGTGGACCACTCCGGCAGCGACGGCGGCGGCAGAACCGCCGGAAGAGCCTCCGGCAATGCGCGTCAGATCGTGCGGGTTATGGGTTGCCCCGTAGTGGCTGTTTTCGGTGGTAAAACCATAGGCGTAAGCATCCATATTGAGCATACCGGAAAGCAGGCCACCGCTGGCGGCCAGCTTGTGGACCGCCCAGGCATCCTGACGCGCCGCCGTGCGGTTGCTGAACAGGCTGGCTCCCGCCAGGGTGCTGTGACCGGCCACGTCGAACAGATTTTTCACGGCATAGGGTACGGCAGCCAGCGCGGGCAGCGGCTGGCCTTCACGCTTCAGACGATCGAGGCGGTCAGCCTCCTGTAACATGCGCTCCTGAGTGACGTGGGTCCAGGCGTTCAGCGCGGGATTATGGCGCTCAATATTTGCCAGCGTCTGGCTGGCGATATCGCGCGCGCTCAGCTCACCCGCCGCCAGCGCGCGTTTCAGTTCTGCAATCGATAAGGACGCCAGATTCATGCTTTATATACCCCCGCCACTTCAAGGCGATCGTCGAGCGGGAACGCCATCAGCGGCGCCGCCATCGCGGCAATGCGGCTAAACTGAGTCAGCAGTTCGGCGCGGCGAGTCTCGTCCAGCTCCAGCGCCAGCACCTGCTCCATCTGTGCCACGTAGGCTGCCCAGTCGGGTGTGTCTTGTTTCATGATCTCTCCCCTGTCTCTTTAAATTTTCAACTCGGTTAAAACCCGGCCGCGCTGCCGTTGCTGCGTGGGTCGAAGGCGCCTTCCAGCATGCCGTTGATGTGGCGCACAATCGCTCCGGCATGGCCGACGGCCTCGCTGAAATCCGCTAACATCTCCACCTCATGCCCCAGCTCGCGCAGCGTGGCAACGATCTCTGCGCTGAAGCGCCCCTCCAGCTTTAACGAATCCGATGCCTGGCCCCAGGTCCGGCCCAGCAGCCAGCGCGGAGCACCGATAGCCTGTTGCAGCGCCATCCCCTGAATCACATGGCGGGTAAAAATCGCCGCCTGAGTTTGCGGCTGGCCGTCCCCGCCCATCGAGCCATACACCATGGTGCGGCCATCCGTCAGGCGCGCCGCCGCCGGATTCAGGGTATGGAAAGGCTGTTTGCCCGGTACCAGCGCCAGCAGATGCTCAGGATCGAGGCTGAAAGAGGCACCGCGGTTCTGCCAGGTGATGCCGGTACCCGGGATCACCACGCCGCTACCGAATTCATGGTAGATGCTCTGAATAAAGCTCACCGCCAGCCCGCTGCTGTCCATCACCCCCATCCACACCGTGTCGCCCGGGCCTTTGCCGGTGCCCCACGGCGCGGCGCGATCCACATCGACGCATGCAGCCAGCTGCTGCAATCGAGCGCTGTCGAGCAGCGCCTGCATCTCTTCCCGCATATGCAGCGGGTCGGTGATGTGCTGGTCGCGCAGGCCAAAGGCCAGCTTAGTGGCTTCGACAATGCGGTGAATGGTTTGCGCTTCGTCAGCATCTGCCATTGCCAGATGGTCGGTAATGCCGAGGATCGCCAGCGAAACCAGGCCCTGAGTGGGCGGCGGCATATTGAATACGTCGCCGTACTGATGGCGGATGCGCAGCGCCCTGCGGCGTTTTGCCTGCTGGCGGTTGAGATCTTCCAGCGTTACCGGCATGCCAAGGCGTGACATCTCGCTGGCAATCTGGCGCGCCAGCGGACCGCGATAGAAGCTCTCCAGCCCGGCTTCTGCCAGGTGGATTAAGGTCGCCGCCAGTTCAGGCTGGGTGAAGCGGCTACCGGGGCGGGGCACTTCGCCATCGGGCAGAAAGGTCGCGGCAAAGCCGGGCTGATTAGCCAGCTCGGCATGTTTACTGGCGGTGGCCGCCGCCTGGGATTCCGTCACTGGAATTCCGTCAGCAGCATAGCGGATGGCATCGGCCAGCAGGCGCGGCAGCGGGCGCTGCTGGCCGCCCAGCTCTTTGGATACCGCCAGCGCTTCCTGCCAGCCGCTGACAGTTCCCGCTACGGTAAGTGCCGATTCAGGACCGCGATGCGGGATGGTGGCGTGGCCGTGGTAGAAATCGATTGAGGCCAGCGAACCGGCGGCACCGCTGGCGTCAATGGCGATCGGCTCGCCGTTTGGCGGCAGGATCAACCAAAAACCATCACCGCCCAAACCGTTCATATGCGGGTAGACCACGGCGATAGTGGCAGCCGCAGCAACCATCGCTTCAATGGCATTGCCGCCTTCGCGTAATACACCCAGTGCGCTTTCTGATGCCAGGTGGTGAGGGGTGACCGCCATACCCAGCGGCGCGATATTGCTTTGATTCATTCCATTCTCGTCGTCCAGATTACTGATAGCTTAATATAAGCAATAGCCGTTCCAGTTTGCCGGATGATGGACGCAGGGAATTGAAAAACTGTCGGTCAGCACCGGTTTTAACAATAAATGTTTAGTGCGCCGCGCTACAGACGGGCACGTTATTTGTATATCATCCAGACCGTGAAACAAAAGTTACAGGGCAGAAGCCATGAAGCAGCTTGATGAACGCCTGCGCAGCCATTACGCACAGCTGTCGCCGCAGGAACAGCGTATCGCCGATTTTGCCTTTGACCATTTCGACGATCTGATCAGCTATAACAGCGCGGAGCTGGCGCGCCTGAGTGGGGTCTCGAAGGCTACGGTCAGCCGCCTGTTTAAGCGCTTGGGCTATGAAAAATATAAGGATATGCGCGACGAGCTGCGTACCCTGCGCCAGAGTGGGATGCCGCTGACCGACAACCGCGATGCAGTGCAGGGCAACACGCTGCTGGCGCGCCACTACAAGCAGGAGATGGCCAACCTCACCCAGTGGGTTAACGCTATCGATACCGGGCAGTTGGGAGAGGTGGTGCAGGCGTTGTCCAACAGTAAACGCATTTTTATCATTGGCTTACGTAACGCGTATCCGGTGGCGTTGCACCTGCGACAGCAGCTGCTTCAGGCCCGCGCTCAGGTGCACTTACTGCCGCAGCCGGGCCAGACGCTTGCCGAGGAGCTGGTGGATCTCACGCCCGACGATCTGGTGGTGGTGATGGCTTTCCGCCGCCGTCCGCGCATCATCCGCCCGCTGCTGCAGCAGCTGCAGCAGAGCGGCATCCCAACGCTGGCGCTGTGCGAGCCGCAGGCGCAGGGCGTCATTGCTCTGGCGCGCTGGCAGCTCTGCGCCCCGCTCGACAGCGTTTCGGCGTTTGACAGCTACGCCGCGGCCAACAGCCTGATCAACCTGCTGGCGAATGCGGTGCTGCATGAACTGTTAAGCGATGGCCGCCAGCGCATTCATCAGATCGCCGACCTCTACAGCCAGCTGGATGAACTGGAACAGCGCTAATGGGGCACTGTTTTGGTGCTTTGCATGATTTTGGGGCGCGCCATCGCGCCCCATTTTATTCCCCATCTCCTGCCTCTGCCCACCTGTTAATCCGCCGTGTCTTCCGTGTTTTTGTTGGCTAATTGCAGGCGAATAAACGCTTTTCCCTCTCCGCTTATCGCTTAAGACCAAAAATTTATGCAGTGTGCCGCGCGCTGGCACATTAGTTGCAAATAAATTCTTTAAGAATCTTTCGTTTCATGATGTATTAACCGGGGAAGTGAAGATGAAAAAAGGTTTACTCGCATTACTGGCTGGCGCCGTGCTGTTCACTCAGACCACCGTGGCGCATGCCGACCAGCTGCAGGATATTGAAAAGCGCGGCGTTATTCGTATCGCCGTGCCGCAGGACTTCCCACCGTTTGGTTCGGTCGGTACCGATTTACAGCCGCAGGGCTACGACATTGATATGGCGAAGTATCTGGCGAAGCAGATGAAACTTAAGTTGCAGCTGGTGCCGGTCACCAGCGCTAACCGCGTTCCCTATCTGCAAACGAATAAGGTGGATTTGGTCATCTCCAGCCTTGGTAAAAACCCGGAGCGCGAGAAAGTGATCGACTTCAGCCGCGCCTATGCGCCGTTCTTCCTGGGCGTATTTGGCCCGAAAGATGGCACGTTGAAAGATGCCGCCGAGCTGAGCGGCAAATCCATCGGTGTGACGCGTGGCGCGGTGGAAGATATGGTGCTGACCGGTATTGCGCCGAAAGACGCTGAGGTGAAGCGTTATGAAGATAACAACACCACGCTCTCCGCTTATCTGTCAGGGCAGGTGCAGTACGTGGCGACCGGTAACCTGGTGGTGGCCGCGATTTCCCGCCAGAACGCCGACAAAGCGCCGGTGGCAAAATTTATGCTGAAAGACTCACCGTGCTTTATTGGCATGAAGAAAGAAGAACCGGCCCTGAAGGCCAAAGTTGATGCGCTGATCGAGCAGGCGATTCAGGACAAAACTCTGAACGGCCTCTCTGAACAGTGGTTGAAAGCACCGCTGCCGGCTGACCTCGGCGCGTAAGGGCAGACTGATGATGGGGCAACTGAATTTTCCTGCACTGTGGCCCTACTGGCCGGAACTGATTTCCGGCCTGTGGGTGACTATCCAGCTTACGGTAATGGCAACGGTAGGCGGCGTGACGCTGGGGATCTTTGGCGCTGCGCTGCGCAGCGGCAAACCGACGGTGCTCAACCGCATTTGGGGTGTCTACGTTGAGCTGATCCGCAACACGCCGTTTGTGGTGCAGCTATTTTTTATCGTGTTTGGCTTGCCCAATCTCGGCCTGAAACTGACGGCGGGCGAAGCCGCACTGCTGGCGATGCTGATTAACCTTGGCGCTTACAGTACGGAAATTATCCGCGCCGGCATTCAGGTGACGCCGAAAGGCCAGTGGGAAGCGGGGCGCGTGCTTGGCCTGAGCCGCACGCAGACCTTTATCCGCATCGTGCTGCCGCCGTCGTTGAAACGCATTTATCCGGCGCTGGTTAGTCAGTGCATTATCGTGATGCTCGGTTCGTCGGTGGTGTCGCAGGTCTCTTATGAAGAGCTGACCTTCGCCGCCAACCTGATCCAGTCGCGCACCTTTTTGAGTTTTGAAGTCTACCTGGTGACCACGCTGATGTATCTGGCGCTGTCGATTGCCATGCGTCAGCTGCTGCTGGCAGCGGGACGGAAATGGTTTGGGGAGCAGCCATAAATGAACACCTTTACCGACTGGGACATTCTGCGCAACCTGCTGCTGGCGGCGCGCTGGACTATCGCGCTGTCATTAACCGCCTTTTTCGGCGGCACGCTGGTGGCGCTGCCGCTGGTGCTGGTGCGCCTCGGCGGGCGCGTCTGGCCTAACCGTTTCATCCGTGGCTATATTGAGCTGTTCCAGGGCACGCCGCTGCTGATGCAGCTGTTCCTCGCCTTTTTCGGCGTGGCGCTGTTCGGCATCGATGTGTCGCCGTGGACCGCCGCCTCGCTGGCCCTGACCTTTTACACCAGCGCCTTTTTGGTGGATATCTGGCACGGCAGCATCAAAGCGCTGCCAAAGGGGCAGTGGGAAGCCAGCCGCTGCCTGGGGTTAAGCTTCGGTCAGACGCTGCTGCGCGTGGTGCTGCCGCAGGCGCTGCGCATCGGGCTGGCCCCGACCGTGGGCTTTGCCGTGCAGGTGGTGAAAGGCACCGCGCTGGCTTCGATAATCGGCTTTATCGAACTGACCAAGGCGGGCACCATTCTGAATAACGTCACCTATCAACCGTTTAAAGTCTTCGGGCTGGTAGCGCTGGGCTACTTCCTGATGTGTTATCCGCTGTCGCGCTACAGCCAGTATCTGGAGAAGAAATTCAATGCCGCTCATCACCATTAATCAGGTGCAAAAATATTATGGCGACAACCACGTACTGAAAGGCGTGGATCTCGACATCGAAATGGGTGAAGTGATCTCGATTATCGGCCGCAGCGGCTCGGGGAAAAGTACCCTGCTGCGCTGCGTCAACGGTCTGGAAGGCTATCAGGAAGGCAGCATCAAACTCGGCGGCATGACCATCACCGACCGCGATTCCCAGGCGCGTGACATCAGCCGCTCAATCGGCATGGTGTTCCAGAACTTCAATCTGTTCCCGCATATGACCGCGCTGGAAAACGTGATGCTGGCGCCGCGCCGGGTACTGAAAAAAAGCGAAGCCGAGTGCCGCCTGCTGGCTACCCAGATGCTGGAAAAAGTCGGCCTCGCTGACCGTGTCGATTACTACCCGGCCAACCTTTCCGGCGGCCAGCAGCAGCGCGTGGCGATTGCCCGCGCGCTGGCGATGTCGCCGAAAGTGCTGTTATGTGATGAAATCACCTCGGCGCTCGACCCGGAGCTGGTGGGTGAGGTGCTGAAAGTGCTGGAGCAGCTGGCACAAGAGGGCATGACGCTGATTCTGGTGACGCACGAAATGAACTTTGCCCGTGAAGTGGGTGACCGCGTGGTGTTTATGCACCAGGGGCGCGTCTGGGAGCAGGGCGACAGCAAAACGGTGTTCTCCAACCCGCAAACTAATGAACTTAAACAATTTATCTCCTCGGTGCGCGGTCTTTAGGCTACTTTGTTTGCCATTTTGCACCTGGGCAGTGCTCAGAATCCTCACGTACTACGTGTACGCTCCGGTTCTTGCGCGCTGTCCGTGTGCAAACTGCCTGCACCAGTAACGCCCAAAGCGTTATCTACATATAGGAATCGATGATGGATTTATCTAAATTTAGCCAGATCAACCCGCCGCAGCGCCTGCTGATGGGGCCGGGACCGATTAACGCCGACCCGCGCGTGCTGCGCGCCATGTCCAGCCAGCTGCTGGGCCAGTACGATCCGGCGATGACGCAGTATATGAACGAAGTGATGGCGCTGTACCGTGGCGTGTTCCGCAGCGAAAACCGCTGGACGATGCTGATCGACGGTACCTCGCGCGCCGGGATTGAAGCAATCCTGCTGTCGGCGATCCGCCCTGGCGATAAGGTGCTGGTGCCGGTGTTTGGCCGCTTTGGCCACCTGCTGTGTGAGATCGCCCGCCGCTGCCGTGCGGAAGTGCACACCATTGAAGTGCCGTGGGGCGAAGTGTTCACCCCGGACCAGATTGAAGATGCGATCAAAAAAGTGCAGCCGCGCCTGCTGCTGACGGTCCAGGGCGATACCTCCACCACCATGCTGCAGCCGCTGGAAGAGTTGGGCGCCATCTGTAAAAAATATGGCGTGCTGTTCTACACCGATGCCACCGCCTCGCTGGCCGGTAACGCGCTGGAAACCGATGCCTGGGGGCTGGATGCCGTCTCTGCCGGGATGCAGAAATGCCTTTGCGGGCCGTCCGGCACCTCGCCCATTACCCTTAGCCCGGCGATGGAAGAAGCGATCCGCAAGCGCAAATGCGTGGAAGAGGGGATCCGCACCGACGCCCATCAGGACGGCGTTGACGAGATGATCTACTCCAACTATTTCGATCTCGGCATGATCATGGATTACTGGGGGCCGGAGCGCCTGAACCATCACACCGAAGCCACTTCTGCGCTGTTTGGCGCGCGCGAGTGCGCCCGCCTGATCCTCGAAGAGGGGCTGGATAACGGCATCGCCCGCCACAAGCTGCACGGTGACGCGCTGTTAAAAGGTATTCAGGGCATGGGGCTGGAAACCTTCGGCAACCTGCAGCACAAGATGAATAATGTGCTCGGCGTGATGATCCCGCAGGGCGTCAACGGCGACCAGGTGCGCAAGCTGATGCTGGAAGATTTCGGTATTGAGATCGGCACCTCATTTGGCCCGCTGATTGGCAAAGTGTGGCGCATCGGCACCATGGGCTATAACGCCCGTAAAGACTGCGTGATGCAGACCCTGAGCGCGCTGGAATCGGTGCTGACCCACCTTGGTTTCCGTACTCCCCAGGGCGCTGCCATGCAGGCCGCCTGGGATCACTACAGCGGGAGCCGCTAATGAACGCCTGCCTGATGAATGCCCCGGCGGCAGCGATTGCCGCCGAGCGCGTTATGTCCCGCTGCGATGCGCTGGCTGAAATCAGTGAAACCCCGGAATACCTCACCCGCGTCTATCTGTCGCCGGAGCATCTGCGCGCCAACGCGCTGGTCGGCAAGTGGATGAAGGCAGCGGGCATGCAGGTGTGGCAGGACAGCGTCGGCAATATCTGCGGCCGCTATGAAGGGCAGGAGACGGGCGCTAAAGCGCTGCTGCTCGGCTCACACCTGGATACCGTGCGCAATGCCGGGCGCTACGACGGCATGCTCGGCGTGCTGACGGCGATTGAGACCGTGCAGTATCTGCACGATCGCGGTGAGCGCCTGCCGTTAGCCATTGAGATTATCGGCTTCGCCGACGAAGAGGGCACGCGCTTCGGCATCACCCTGCTCGGCAGCCGTGGCCTGACCGGGACCTGGCCGGAAAGCTGGGTTACGCATCCGGACGGTAACAGCATTACCGTCGGCCAGGCGATGCGCGATATCGGCCTCAATCCCGATCGCATCTGGCAGGCCGCGCGCGACGCGGAAGATTTCGTCGCCTATCTCGAACTGCATATCGAGCAGGGGCCATGTCTTGAGCAAGAGCAGCTGGCGCTGGGGGTGGTGACGGCGATTAACGGCGCACGCCGCCTTAACTGCCGCTTTACCGGCGAAGCCGGGCACGCCGGGACGGTGCCGATGAGCCATCGCAAAGATGCGCTGGCCGCTGCAGCCGAATGGATGGTGTTTATCGAACAGTGCCCGCCGCAGCACAACCCGCAGCTGGTGGCGACGGTCGGCACACTGCAGTGCCATCCGGGGGCGGTGAACGTCATTCCCGGTGAGGTGGCGCTGACGCTTGATGTGCGCGGCCCGGAAGACCAGGCGCTGAGTGAGCTGCTCTCCGAGCTGCTTACCCAGGGTGAAGCCATTGCCCTGCGCCGTGGCCTGAGCTTCAGTGCCGAAGAGTATTACCAGATCCCGGCAACGCGCTGTGATGATGCTTTGCAGGCCGCGTTAACCCAGGCGGTCAACAGCGTGCAGGGGCGCAGCCTGTCACTGCCGAGCGGTGCAGGTCACGATGCCATCGCCATCGCCGAGCGCTGGCCGGTGGGCATGCTCTTTGTGCGCTGCGACCGTGGCATCAGTCATCATCCGGCAGAGTCGGTGACCACGCAAGATGTGGCGCAGGCGGTGCAGGCCTATGTACAGGCGGTGAATGCGCTGGCCTGTAGCCAGTCAGCGTAGGGTCGAGGCGTGCCGCGACCGCCATAACGGAGGCGAATGATGAAGTTAACAGAGTTCAACCAGGCCAGCGCCGCCGCTGCCCGGCACAGTATTGCACACTGCGTGGCGCTGCCAGACTGGTCCGCCGCGCTGGTGAATGGGCGGCCGTACTCGTCGCTTGATGAGCTGCTGGCCGGGGGCGAGCTGCTGGCGCAGGAGTGGGATGGCGCCGCACTCAATCAGGCGCTCTCAGCGCACCCGCGCATCGGCGAGCGTGCGGCAGGCGGCGGGAAAGAAGCCGCGATGTCCGGCAGCGAGCAGAGCCAGGTCAACAGCGCGGATGCCCGGCTGGCAGAGGCATTACGCGCGGGGAATGCGGCCTATGAACAGCGCTTTGGCCGGGTGTTCCTGATCCGTGCCAAAGGGCGCAGCGGTGAGCAGATCCTCGCCGAGCTGCAGCGCCGCCTGAACAACAATGCAGAGCAGGAGGAGCGCGAAGCCCTTGCCCAGCTGAGTGAAATTACCCTTTTACGACTGCAGGAGGCGTTTCAGTGAGCACCATTACCACACATATCCTGGATACCGCGCTGGGCAAACCGGCGGCAGGGGTGACCATCGCCCTTGAACAGCAGGGCAGCGAAGGCTGGCAGCCGCTGGCCAGTGGCGTCACCAATGGTGATGGCCGCCTCAGCGACCTGACTCCGCAGCCGCTGGCGCCGGGCCACTACCGCCTGACGGCAGAGATTGGTGACTATTTTGCCGCCGGCGGGCGTGAAACCCTGTACGTCAATGCGCAGATCAATTTCGTGATTGCCGCCACCGGCAGCCATTACCACTTACCCTTTGTGATCACCCCGTGGTCGTGGTCCACCTACCGCGGTAGTTAAATCCCGGGCGAGGCAAGCCATCGCCCCTACAACGTCTGTCAGGACGTGTTTTTCGTAGGGGGCAGGCATGCCTGACCCGTCTTACAGCAAATACAAAAGGCACTATTATGAGCGTCAGGCCAGAAGATACGCGTTATCCGGCAGGCAAGGCTTTTGCCTGGGGTTTACAACATGTTCTCACCATGTACGGCGGCATTATTGCGCCGCCGCTGATTATCGGCGCCGCTGCCGGGCTGAACGCCGCACAGCTGGGCGTGCTGGTGACGGCTGCACTGTTCGTCAGCGGCTGCGCCACGCTGCTGCAGGCGCTGGGCGTGCCGGGCTTCGGTTCGCGCCTGCCGCTGGTACAGGGGGTCTCCTTTGCCGGTGTGGCGACGATGGTGACGCTGGTGACCGGTGGCGGTGGGCTGCCGGTGGTGTTTGGCGCGGTGATCGCCTCCTCGCTGATCGGCCTGCTCATCGCCCCGCTGTTTGCTCACATCATCCGCTTCTTCCCCCCGGTGGTGACCGGGACCGTCATTACGGCGATCGGCCTGTCGCTGATGCCGGTGGCGGCCCGCTGGGCGATGGGCGGAAATCCGCAGAGCGCAGGCTGGGGTTCGACCAACAATATCGGGCTGGCGGCGGTGACGCTGGTCATGGTGCTGCTGCTTAACCGCGTCGGCAATGCGGCGGTTAAACGGCTGGCGGTGCTGCTGGCCATGGCGGCAGGCACCGGCATTGCGCTGTTTACCGGCCAGGCCGATTTCAGTCGGGTGGCGCAGGGCGACTGGCTGGCGCTGCCGGGAATACTCAGCTTCGGCATGCCGGTGTTTGACCTGGCGGCGATAGTGTCGATGACGCTGATTGTGCTGGTGCTGCTAACGGAAACCACGGCGGGGCTGATCGCCATTGGCGAGATTGTCGGCACGGATGTGGACGGCAAGCGCATCGCTCGCGGCCTGCGTGCCGATATGCTGACCAGCGCGCTGGCACCGCTGTTCAACTCCTTCCCGCAGAGTGCCTTTGCGCAAAATATCGGGCTGGTGGCAATGACCGGGGTGAAAAGTCGCTTTGTCGTTGCGGCGGGCGGGGTGATCCTGGTGCTGCTCGGCTTCTTTCCGCTGCTGGGTAGGGTGGTGGCGGCGATACCGCTGCCGGTGCTGGGTGGGGCAGGCGTGGTGCTGTTTGGTACCGTGGCGGCCAGCGGGATTCGTACGCTGGCGAAGGTGGACTACAAGGACAATATGAACCTGGTGATTGTTGCCACCTCGATTGCCTTTGGCATGATCCCGATTGTGATGCCGTCGTTCTACGACCAGTTCCCCGGCTGGGTACGTACCCTTTTCCATTCAGGCATCAGCGCCGCATGCCTGGTATCGGTCACATTGAACCTGCTGTTTAACCGGGTGGTACTGGAACGACCGGAAAAAACGGTCGTCCCCTATAAAACCTGAACTAGAAACTAAAGCTGTCCGCATCGCGCCATGCCGGGAACGTCTCACGGTATTCGCGCACCTTCTCCAGCGACAGATCGGCATCGAGCCGCGCTGGCTGATGCGGTTCACCGGCAGCGAGTATCTCACCCAGCGGGCTGATAATCCGGCTGTCCCCGCTGTACTGATGACCGTTGCCGTCCGTGCCGACGCGGTTACAGCCGGCAACATACGCCTGATTCTCAATCGCCCGCGCCTGCAACAGCGCCTGCCAGTGCAGCGCGCGCGGTGCCGGCCAGTTAGCGACGTAGAGCGCCAGGTCATAATCGTTCTGATTACGCGAGAAGACCGGGAAGCGCAGGTCGTAACACACCTGTGGCAGAATGCGCCAGCCGCGCCACTCGATAACTTCACGCCGCTCGCCCGCCAGGTAGTGCTGGTGCTCGCCCGCCATGCGGAACAGATGACGCTTGTCGTAGTGATGCACCGTACCGTTTGGCTCGACCAGTAAAAAGCGGTTAACCGCGCCTTTTTCCGTCTGCAGTGCGGCGCTGCCCGCCACCATCGCGTGGGCCGCTTTGGCTTTGGCCTGCAGCCAGCTCACCACCTGCGCTTCCGGCAGCGAGCTTTTCGCCGCCTCCATCGCAAAACCGGTGGTAAACATCTCCGGCAGGATAATCAGGTCACGGCCGTCGATTCCGGCCAGCAGTTCGTCGAAAAAGCGCAGGTTGGCTGCGCCGTCCATCCACTCCAGCGGTTGCTGAAGTACGGTAATTTTCAAAGTTGACACAGGCGCTCCGCAGCAGCATCCAGCGTGGCTTCCTGTTTAGCGAAGCACAGGCGGATCAGTTTATGGGGGAAGGCGTCGGCGCAGAATACCGACAGGGGAATTGCCGCGACGCCCACTTCTTTTGTCAGCCACTGGCAGAATGCCACATCGTCGAGATCGGAGATAGCGCTGTAGTCTGCCAGCAGGAAGTAGGTGCCCTCGCACGGCAGGATCTCAAAGCGGCTGGTCGCCAGCGCCTGCACGAAGCGATCGCGACGCGCGCGGTAGAATGCCGACAGCTCGCGGTAGTGCTGCGGCTCCTGCTCCAGCATATCGGCAATCGCCAGCTGTGCCGGGGTGTTCACCGAAAAGGTCAGATACTGATGCACCTTGCGCACTTCCGCACTTAACGCCGCCGGAGCCACGCAGTAGCCGACTTTCCAGCCGGTCATATGGAAGGTTTTGCCAAATGAGGAGACCGCAATCGCCCGCGCGCGCAGCTGCGGATGCGCCAGCACGCTGGCATGGCCGTGCTGATCAAAACAGATATGCTCGTACACTTCATCGCTCAGCACGTAGATTTCCCGCTGCGCAATAGCCTGCCACAGCGCGGCAAAATCCGCTCGCTGCCAGACGGTGGCCGACGGGTTGTGCGGCGTGTTGAGGATCACCAGCCGGGTTTTATCCGACAGCAGGGCCGTGAACTGCGCCCAGTCAACGCGAAAGCCCGGCGGCTGCAGCGCAATGCGCTTCATTACGCCGCCTGCCAGCGTCACTGCCGGGGCATAACTGTCGTAGCTAGGGTCAAAACAGATCACTTCATCGCCCGGGCGCACCAGCGCGGTGATGGCAGCAAACAGAGCTTCGGTCGCGCCGGAGGTGACGGTAATTTCGCTATTGGCGTCCGGCTGGTAGCCGTACAGCTCGGCGGTTTTTTTCGCAATCGCCTCGCGCAGCGGGGCAACGCCAGTCATTGGCGCATACTGGTTCGCCCCCTGGCTGACGTGGTGGGCCAGGCGCTGCTGCAGATATTGCGGGCCGTCAAAATCGGGGAATCCCTGCGACAGATTAATGGCGTTGTGCTGCTGCGCCAGCGCGCTCATCTGCGTGAATATAGTGGTGCCCAGCGCGGGCAGCTTGCTCTCTGGGGTGAACGACGTCTGGCTCATGGATCTCAACCCTTACAGTGCGGTTTTATGATGTTGGACTCCGAATATAACACGGTGATAGTATTTGGCAATCAAGACGCTTAGACGTCTATAACCATCCTTATCATCTTTCACACTAAGGAAAGAGATGACGCAAAGCTCTCAGTTAGATCAATTAGTTGCTGCCTGTCACTGGATTGGCGCGCGCGGCTGGGCGCCCGCCACCGGGGGCAATATGTCTGTGCGCCAGGATGCGCAGCACTGCCTGCTGAGTGAGTCGGGCAAAGACAAAGGCAGCCTGACGCGTGACGACTTTATCCAGGTAGAGATCGCCACTAATCACGTACCGTCCGGGCGCAAACCCTCGGCGGAAACCGGGCTGCATACCTTAATCTATCGCCTGTTCCCGCAGGCAGGCGCGGTGCTGCATACGCATACGGTGAACTCCACCGTGCTGTCGCGCGTGGAGAAAGGCGCGGCGCTGGCGCTGCAGGGCTACGAGATGCAGAAAACCCTCGCCGGGCAGAGTTCGCACCTCGACTGCGTGCCGATTGCCCTGTTCGACAACGATCAGGATATCGACGGGCTGGCGCAGCGCATTGAGCAGTTCGCCGCCACCACGCCGCTGCGCTACGGCTTCCTGCTGCGCGGCCACGGGCTGACCTGCTGGGGCAAAGACGTGAATGAAGCGCGTCGACATCTTGAAGGGCTGGAGTTTTTGTTCCAGTGTGAATTACAACGCCGCGTACTGGAGAGAACATGATCCGCGCCATCATCACCGATATTGAAGGCACCACCAGCGATATTCGCTTTGTGCACAACGTGTTATTCCCCTTCGCGCGTGAAAACCTGCCCGGCTTTATCGCCGCCAACCAGCATCAGCCAGCCGTGGCGCAGGCGCTTGACGATCTGCGAGCCGAAGTGGATCGGCCGCAGGCCAGCAGCGAAGAGCTGGTGGAGGTGCTGTTCGGTTTTATGGATCAGGATCGTAAATCCACCGCGCTGAAAGCATTGCAGGGCATGATCTGGCGTGCCGGCTATGAGAACGGCAGCTTTACCGGCCATCTGTATGACGATGTATTGCCCGCCTTAAAACGCTGGCAGCAGCAGGGTATCGCGCTGTATGTTTATTCATCCGGATCCGTAGCAGCGCAGAAATTGTTATTTGGCTACAGCGACGCGGGTGATATCACTGGACTGTTCAGCGGCTATTTTGATACCCACGTCGGCGCCAAGCGCGAGGTGCAGTCGTACCGCAATATCGCCAGCCAGATCGGGCTGCCGCCGCAGGAATTGCTGTTTTTATCCGATATTCATCAGGAGCTGGATGCCGCACAGGAAGCGGGCTGGAATACCGTGCAGTTAATACGCGGCGCACATGACAGCGAGAGCCGTCATCGTCAGGTCGCCGGTTTTGATCAGATTAACCAGGAACTGTAAAACTCATGAGCGCACTGACTATTTTTACCGAAACCGAAGCCACCACCCCGGTCTGGCACAGCACCGAGGCGGCAGAGATTGCGCAAAAGCTCAATGCCAAAGAAGTACGCTTTGAGCGCTGGGAAGCCGACCGCGATCTGGGTGAAAACCCGGATGCCGATACGGTGATCGAGGCGTATCAGCACGCGATCGATCGGCTGGTGGCAGAGAAGGGCTATCAGAGCTGGGATGTGATCAGCATGCGCGCGGATAATCCGCAGAAAGAGGTGCTGCGCAGCAAGTTTCTCTCTGAGCACACTCACGGTGAAGATGAAGTGCGTTTTTTTGTCGAGGGCGCGGGGCTGTTCTGCCTGCATCTCGACGGGCATATCTACCAGATCCTGTGCGAGAAGAACGATCTGATCTCGGTTCCCGCAGGCACGCCGCACTGGTTTGATATGGGATCGTCGCCGAACTTTACCGCGATCCGAATTTTTGATAATCAGGAAGGTTGGATCGCGAAGTTCACCGGTGACAATATTGCAGATGCCTATCCGCGCTTACCTTAATACGGGTGGTTGATGCGGGCTGCCCCGTAACTGCTGCGGGCGGACCGAAAAAGAGGGTCCGCCCCTACAAAACCGTAGGGGTCGACCTTTTTTCCGGTCGACCCGAGTTGATGATTTGCAGTATTGCAATGGAGACCTTTTTTCCGGTCGACCCATGCCGTCATTCAACCGCGTGGCTGAAACACGCCCGCTTTCACATCTTCTGGTGTTACCACCCCGGTATCCAGCACCCAACCGCTGATCAATGACGCTGGCGTCACATCAAACGCCGGGTTATACACCTGCGCATTTTCCGGCGCCCACTGCACCTCGCCAAAACTGCCCGCCACGCCGGTCACTTCACTGGCGGCGCGCTGCTCAATAGGAATGGCAGAGCCGTCCGGGCATTCGCGATCCAGCGTGGTGTGCGGTGCGGCGACGTAAAACGGCACGTTGTGATAGTGGGCCAGCACGGCGAGGCTGTAGGTGCCAATCTTGTTCGCTACGTCCCCATTGGCGGCAATGCGGTCCGCGCCAACCCAGATGGCATCAACTCTGTTCTGCGCCATCAGGCTGGCCGCCATGGAATCGCAGATCAGATGATAGGGCACGCCCAGCTCGCCCAGTTCCCACGCCGTCAGGCGGCCACCCTGCAGCAGTGGGCGGGTTTCATCCACCCAGACGCTGCTCACCAGCCCCTGCTGCCAGCCGCGGGCAATCACGCCCAGCGCGGTGCCAACGCCTGCTGTCGCCAGGCCGCCGGTGTTGCAGTGGGTCAGCAGGCGGCTGCCGGGAGTAATCAGCGCACTACCCGCGAGGGCAATGCTGTCACACAGCGCTTTATCCTCTTCCACCAGGCGAAGCGCCTCCGCACTCAGCGCGCTGACAAAATCAGGCTGTGCCAGCGCCAGCTTCATGCGGTCGAGATTGTTCATCAGGTTAACCGCCGTCGGGCGCGCAGCCCGCAGGACCTCCAGTGAGGTTGCCAGCTCGGCCTGCGCCATGCCGTTTTCCGCCAGCAGCGCCAGCAGCAGGCTGGCCGACAGGCCAATCAGCGGCGCACCGCGCACGCGCAGCGCTTTGATATGGCCAACCAGCGTGGCAACGTCCGGCGTTGGGCACCAGATCTTTTGCTGCGGCAGAGCCTGCTGGTCAAGGATCCAGAGCTGATTATCACGAACCTGTAAGCTGGTGGTGCTGAGTGTCTGCATGGTTAAATCCTGGTTGCTTTAATGCGTCATATTGTGCCAACATGCATAACGGATGTATAGACGTCTGAACGGCTTATTACAACGAAACGTGTCTTATTTTGAGGGTCAGGTCAATGTCGCAATATCGTACGTTCACCGCAGCGGATGCCGTGGAATATGCTCGCCAGTTCGGCGGCGTGGATAATCCCAACAGTCTGGTTGATTCGCTGGAAGTGGGCGATGGAAATCTTAATCTGGTATTTAAGATTTTCGATACGAATGGCATCAGCCGCGTCATCGTCAAGCAGGCGCTGCCTTACGTGCGCTGCGTCGGCGAGTCCTGGCCTTTAACCCTTGACCGCGCGCGGCTGGAAGCGGAAGTGCTGATCGAACACGGCAAATTCTGCCCGCTGCACACGGTGAATATTCTGCATTACGATGCCGAGCTGGCGGTGATGGTGATGGAAGATCTCTCCGATCATGCCATCTGGCGCGGCGAGCTGGTCAAAGGCGTGGAGTATCCGCAGGCGGCAGGGCAGCTGGGCGAATACCTCGCGCAGACGCTGTTCCACACTTCCGATTTCTTCCAGCATCCTTACCAGAAAAAAGCTGACGTGGTGCGCTTCACTAACCCGGAGCTGTGCGACATCACAGAAGAGCTGTTCTTCAACGAACCGTATGAAGTGCACGAGCGCAACGCCTATCCGCGCGCGCTGGAGCCGCTGGCACAGGCGCTGCGTGATGATGCCGAGCTGCGCGTGGCGGTGGGTGGGCTGAAGCACCGCTTCTACTGCCATGCCGAAGCGCTGCTGCACGGGGATGTGCACAGTGGTTCGATCTTCGTGGCAGAAGGGCGCCTCAAGGTGATTGATGCCGAGTTCGGCTTCTACGGCCCGATGGGCTTTGATATCGGCAGCGCGCTGGGCAATCTGCTTATCAGCTACTGCGCGGCCCCTGGCCTGCTGGCCCCGCGTGAAGCGGCCGCTGCGCGTGAAAATCGGCTGAAAGACGTGCGTGAAGTGTGGCTGAGCTTTGCCGGGCGCTTCCTGGCGCTGGCGGCGGAGAAGAGCCGTGACCGCGCGCTGGCCGTCCCGGGGTATGCGCAGGCGTTCCTCGATAAAGTGTGGCGTGACACCATTGGCTACTGTGGCACCGAAGTGATCCGCCGTACCGTCGGCATGTCGCAGGTGGCGGATATTAAGCAGATTAGCGATGAAGGGATGCGCGTCGAGTGCGTGCGTCAGGCGATCACGCTGGGCCGTAGCCTGATCCTGCTGGCTGACCACGTGGCGGATATTGATGCGCTGATTGCGCGCATTCGCCAGAACGGGTAATGCAAATAGACGGGGCGACCAGATGGTCGCCCCGTTTAATTACGCCGCTTCAATCTTTCGCTGCGGCTGCTCCTCTTTCACCGGCTGGGTTGCCAGCGCATCGGCAGCAAACTCATCGACGTTAATCGAACGCAGGCGGCTGGCTTCGGCGCGGATCAGCACGTCGGCCTCCTCCTGAGTCACCCATCCTTTCTCTAATCCTTCGGCCGCCAGTGCATCAAGGCGGGTAAAGGAGAGGTGTTTTTTCTGCTGTTTACACAGGCGGTCATGGATAACTTCCGCCGCCATCACATGCTGCAGCGCCTCTTCCAGCTGGCCTGCCGGATTATGCTCGCTCGGCGTCAGATACTGACCGCGACCGAGGCGGCTACGGGTGGCGGAAGGAATTTGCAGAATGCGTGCCAGCTGGTGATCGAGACGGTCCGACGGCGCCCGGCAGTGGCGCCCGGTCGGGAACACCACCACGCGCATCAGTCCGGCCACCAGGCGGTTAGGGAAGTTACGCAGCAGGTCGTCAATCGCCCCTTCTGCCTGATTCAGCGCATCCTGCACGCCCCAGTGCAGCAGCGGCAGATCGGCTTCGTTACGGCCCTCATCCTCATAGCGTTTCAGCGCGGCAGAGGCCAGATAAAGCTGGCTCAGCACATCGCCCAGGCGCGCCGAGATCCGTTCGCGGCGTTTCAGGCTACCGCCCAGCACCGACATCGACACATCCGACAGCAGGGCGAGGTTGGCGCTGATGCGGTTAAGATGCTGATAGTAGCGGCGCGTAGCGTCACGGGTTGGCGTGGCGCTGGTCAGGCCGCCGGTCAGGCCCAGCCAGAAGCTGCGCATTTTGTTGCTGCCGACGTGGCCGATATGGCTGAACAGCGCCTTATCAAAGGCCACCACGTTGTTGCTCTGCGCCGCAGCCATCTCGTCCAGCACGTAAGGATGGCAGCGAATCGCCCCCTGGCCGAAGATAATCATGCTGCGGGTCAGAATGTTGGCGCCTTCCACGGTAATGGCAATCGGTGCGCCCTGATAAGCGCGGGCGAGGAAGTTGCTGTTACCGAGCATAATGCCTTTACCGCCAGCAATATCCATCGCATCGACGATTGCCCGCTGGCCGCGGTGGGTACAGTGATATTTCACGATGGCCGACAGCACCGCCGGTTTTTCGCCGAGCATAATCCCACTGGTGATCAATGAGGCAGCAGCATCCATCACGTAAGCATTACCGGCAATGCGCGCCAGCGGCTCTTCAATCCCTTCCATCTTGCCAATCGGCAGGCGGAACTGACGGCGAATATGGGAGTAAGCCCCAATCGCCATCGCAATGCTTTTCAGGCTGCCGGTGGAGTTCGACGGCAGGGTGATACCGCGCCCGACGGACAGGCACTCAACCAGCATGCGCCAGCCCTGACCCGCCATTGACGGCCCGCCGATAATAAAATCGATGGGGACAAAGATATCCTGACCGCGCGTCGGGCCGTTCTGGAACGGCACGTTAAGCGGGAAGTGGCGCTGGCCAATTTCGACGCCTGGCGTCTGGGTTGGGATCAGCGCACAGGTGATACCCAGTTCAACCGTATCCCCCAGCAGGCGCTCCGGATCCGAGAGTTTAAACGCCAGGCCGAGCACGGTGGCGATAGGCGCGAGGGTGATATAGCGTTTATTCCAGGTCAGGCGCATACCCAGCACCTGTTGACCCTGCCAGTCACCCATGCACACTACGCCAACGTCCGGGATAGCACCGGCATCAGAACCCGCTTCCGGGCTGGTCAGGGCAAAGCAGGGGATCTCCTGACCGCGTGCCAGGCGTGGCAGATAGTGATCTTTCTGCTGTTCGGTGCCGTAGTGCTGCAGCAGCTCGCCTGGGCCAAGGGAGTTTGGCACGCCGACGGTAATCGCCAGGATACCGGAAACCCCGGCCAGCTTTTGCAGCACCCGCGCCTGAGCGTAAGCCGAGAACTCCAGCCCGCCGTACTCTTTCTTGATGATCATCGCGAAGAAGCGGTGCTGCTTCAGGTAAGCCCACAGCTCCGGCGGCAGGTCGGCCATTTCGTGAGTGATCTGGAAATCATTCGCCATGCGGCAGGCTTCTTCCACCGGGCCATCGATAAATGCCTGCTCTTCCGCCGTCAGCTTAGGTTGCGGATAGTTATGCAGTTTTTTCCAGTCCGGCGCGCCGCGGAACAGATCGCCTTCCCACCAGGTGGTCCCGGCGTCGATGGCTTCTTTCTCCGTGCGTGACATTGGCGGCATCACTTTCTGGAAGGTTTTTAGCGTCGGTTTGCTAAACAGCGCACGGCGCATCGGCAGGAGATTGAACGGCAGCAGGATAAGCGCCAGTGGCAGCAGCAGCCACAGGCTCCACAGCCCGGAAAAACCGAGAGCTGCGGTCCATATCAGCAGGATAGCGCTACCTGCCAGCAGGTTGACGCGGTGATAAAATAGCGCGCCGATCAGTACGATCGTCGCCACAATGCTGAGAACCATCATAACGTGTGCTCCGTAAGTAGTAAGAGGTCCGACCTGTTGGTTATATGTTTAGATTATCATCACTGCGGCCGCAATCTGTTTACATAATAATTACAACCTGGCTCACAAAGCGGCGGCACAAAGCGTTAATCCCCCAGGCTGTCGGGGAGATCGCTTCCCGCTTAACGGGCAACTTGATAAACTCCGGCGGTAACTCTTTCCTAAAAAGGACATCCCCTATGTACCAGGACCTCATTCGCGCCGAGCTGAACGAAGCGGCAGACACGCTGAATAAATTTCTAAGCGAAGATGCAAATATCGAGTCGATTCAGCGTGCGGCGGTTTTACTGGCTGACTCATTCAAAGCGGGCGGGAAAGTGCTCTCCTGCGGTAACGGCGGTTCCCACTGTGACGCGATGCACTTCGCCGAAGAGCTGACCGGCCGCTACCGCGAAAACCGTCCGGGCTACCCGGCGATCGCCATTTCAGATGTCAGCCACCTCTCCTGCGTCAGCAACGATTTTGGCTACGATTTTGTCTTCTCGCGCTATGTTGAAGCGGTAGGGCGCGCGGGGGATGTACTGCTGGGGATCTCCACTTCCGGCAACTCGGCCAACATCATCAAAGCGGTTGAAGCGGCGCGTGCGCAGGGGATGAAAGTGATCACCCTGACCGGTAAAGATGGCGGTAAAATGGACGGCGTGGCCGACGTAGAAATCCGCGTACCGCACTTTGGCTATGCCGACCGCATTCAGGAGATCCACATTAAGGTGATTCATATCCTGATGCTGTTGATCGAAAAAGAGATGGTCAAATAATCCTCGTTATCTTTCACGCCGCCAGTGCGTGGGCTGCTCTCGCGAACCCCGGTTACTTACTGATGTAAGCTTCCGGGGATTCACTTGCTTGCCGCCTGCCTGCAGCGCGAAATAGTGAGGGGATTGGGTCTGCTTCTAATTTTCACTGAGGTAATTCTATGTGCGAACTGCTCGGGATGAGCGCCAATGTCCCGACGGACATCTGTTTTAGCTTTACCGGGCTGGTGCAGCGCGGGGGGGAACGGGTCCGCATAAAGATGGCTGGGGCATTACCTTTTATGAAGGAAAGGGCTGCCGCACATTTAAAGATCCACAGCCCAGCTTCCAGTCGCCGATTGCGCGCCTGGTGCAGGAGTACCCGATAAAATCCTGTTCGGTCGTGGCGCATATTCGCCAGGCCAACCGCGGGGAAGTGTCGCTGGAAAACACCCATCCGTTTACCCGTGAGCTGTGGGGCCGCAACTGGACCTATGCCCACAACGGGCAGCTGAAGGGGTATAAAAACCTCGATACCGGCCCCCATCGTCCGATTGGTGAAACCGACAGTGAACTGGCATTCTGCTGGCTACTGCACAAGCTGACCACGCGCTATCCGCGCACGCCAGGCAACTGGCCGGCGGTATTCCGCTATATCGCCGAACTGGCGGGTGAACTGCGTGGGAAGGGGGTATTTAATATGCTGCTGTCGGACGGGCGCTATCTGATGGCGTTCTGCTCGACCAATCTGTTCTGGATCACCCGGCGCGCGCCGTTTGGCAAAGCCAAGCTGCTGGATCAGGATGTGGAGATTGATTTTCAGAAGCAGACCACACCGAACGATGTGGTCACCGTGGTCGCCACCCAGCCGCTAACGGCGAATGAAACCTGGCACAAGATTGCGCCAGGCGAGTGGGCGTTATTTTGCCTGGGTGAGCGCGAGCGCTGAGTCAGGTGCCGTTGTGCCGTTCGACATTGGGCGGCTCAACACATATTTGCCATCGCTGACGCTGACAAACGGCGGCTGCTTCGTCTGCACGAACTGCGCATATCCCGGCTGTAGCTGTTTCCAGAAATTGTAATAGGTTGAGTAGCGGTGGCGCTGCATATTACTTTCCGTCATGCGGAATGGATAGATGCTCACCTCAACACGCGGCTGGCCATTGCGCAGTGCGGCTTCCACATAGTGATAAATCTCATCCATATAGGCATCGGTCATGGCATAGCAGCCAATCGACACGCAGTTGCCGTGGATCATCAGATATTTCCCCTGATAACCCTGCTGACGATCGTACTCGTTCGGGAAACCGACGTTAATTGCCCGGTAGAAGCGGCTATCAGGCTTCAGCTGGGAGAGCCCCACGCTGTAGAAACCTTCCGGGCTTTTGAAGTCACCCTGCACGCGTTTTGGCCCAAGGCCGCCGGAGAAATTACAGATGCGATAACTGTTGAGCAGGCGATATTCGTTGCCGATCTTGCCGTAAAGCTCAAGCGTGCGCTCTTCTTTGAAAATTTGCAGATACACGGGGGTGCCGAGTAATTGTTTCTTTAACTCTTTGCTTACCGGCGCCAGAGGGGTAACCGCATCGGGTACGCTGGCGAAGACAACGGCTGGCAGAAAAATCATCGCAAACAGCAGTGCGATTTTGCCCATTCTGTTTCCCTTGAAAAGTAGGGGTGGAAAGCAACGCCGGAAGGCGTCTGTTAACTGACAATATAGGACGAATCCACTATCGCTGCGTCACATTAGCATTGTCTATTTTTTTAGCAAGATAGTGAAGGATAAAAAGCGGCAATTTAGTGATGACCGACGTTTATGCGCTGCATTGAACTCTGCAAAATTGACTGTATACTTATCCAGTATCGTCGGAGGGGGGTTATGCGTAAAATTATTCACGTGGATATGGACTGCTTTTTCGCCGCAGTGGAAATGCGCGATAATCCGTCCCTGCGCGACATTCCCATCGCCATTGGCGGCAGCGAAAAACAGCGCGGCGTGATCAGCACCGCGAACTACCCGGCACGTAAATATGGCGTACACAGCGCGATGTCCACTGCGATGGCGCTGAAGCTCTGCCCCCACCTGACGGTGATCCCCGGCCGCTATGAAGCTTATAAAGAAGCCAGCGCGCATATTCGCGACATCTTCTCACGTTTTACCCCGCTGATTGAGCCGCTGTCGCTGGATGAAGCCTATCTCGATGTCTCCGACAGTGTGCACTGCCACGGCTCCGCCACCCTGATCGCCCGCCAGATCCGCGACACTATTCAGCAGGAGCTTAATCTCACCGCTTCGGCAGGCGTGGCGCCGGTCAAGTTTCTGGCTAAAATCGCCTCCGATTTAAACAAGCCCAACGGCCAGTTTGTCATCACCCCCGATGAAATGGCGCCGTTCCTGCTGACGCTGCCGCTGGCAAAGATCCCAGGCGTGGGGAAAGTCACCGCGCGCAAGCTGGAGGAGCTGGGGCTGACGACCTGCGGCGACGTGCAAAAAACCGATCTGACGCTGCTTTTGAAGCGCTTCGGTAAGTTCGGGCGCGTACTGTGGGAGCGCTGCAACGGTATTGACGAGCGCGAAGTGGTCACCGAGCGCCAGCGTAAATCCCTCGGCGTGGAGCGCACGCTGTCGCAGGATATCCACGACTGGGAAGACTGCCTGGAGATTATCGACCGCTTATACGACGAGCTGGAAAGGCGCTTGAGCAATATTCGCCCGGATCGGCAGATTGCTCGCCAGGGCGTCAAGCTGAAGTTCAATGATTTCCAGCTGACCACCCAGGAGCACGTCTGGCCGGAACTGAATAAAGCCGATTTGATTGCGATAGCGCGCAAAAGCTGGGATGAACGGCGCGGCGGGCGCGGAGTCAGGCTGGTGGGGCTGCATGTCACCATGCTGGATCCGCAGATTGAGCGGCAGCTGTTGCTGGGGTTGTAAAAAGAAACTCGGGCCGATCGAAAAAAATGGTCGGTCCTGAAAACACGGGCCGATCGAAAAAAATGATCGGCCTTGAAAACACGGGCCGATCGAAAAAAATGATCGGCCCCTACAGTAGGGGCGGACCCTCTTTTTCGGTCCGCCCGATGCGCCGGGTTATTTAACCGGAATCGCCTGCAGTAACGCGGTCAGCAGCTGCCAGTACAGGCCAACGCTCTTAATATGTACCTGCTCATCCGGCGAGTGTGGCCCGGTAATGGTTGGCCCAATCGACACCATATCCATCTGCGGGTACGGCTCTTTAAACAGCCCGCACTCCAGGCCGGCGTGGATCACCTGAATATTCGGCGTTTTATCAAACAGCTTTTCATAGGTTTCACGCACCAGCGCCATCACTGGTGAGGTGGCATCCGGCTGCCAGCCAGGGTAGCTGCCTTTCGCCAGCGTTTTAGCACCGGCCAGTTCGCCGAGCGCAGTTAGCATTTCCACCACGTAATCCTTGCCGCTGTCGATCAGCGAGCGGATCAGGCAGTTGATTTTCGCTTCATTACCGTCAAAGCTCACCACGCCGACGTTCAGCGAGGTTTCCACCACGCCTTTCATCACGTCAGAGTTGCGGATCACCCCGTTCGGCGTGGCGTTCAGCAGGGCAATAAAGGCATCGCGGCTGCTGGCGTTTAACGCCTGCCCGGTGCTGGCAACGTCTTCCGTCACGATGGTGATATTTTTCTCTTTCAGGCTCAGCTCGTTTTGCAGCGTCAGCAGGTAGCCCGCCGCCAGCGATTTCAGCTTGTCGACCTGCTCCGGCGCAACGGCCAGGGTGGCAAAAGCTTCACGCGGGATGGCGTTACGCAGCGTGCCGCCGGTGAAGTCCACCAGCCGCAGGTCGAGATCCTTGGCGTGAGTAAACAGGAAGCGCGCCAGCAATTTGTTGGCATTACCCAAACCGACGTGAATATCACAGCCGGAGTGGCCGCCTTTCAGACCTTTTAGGGTGAGCTTCAGCGTCTGGAAACCTGAAGGGATAGCTTCACGGCTCAGGGGCAGGGTGCTGGTAAAGTCGATACCGCCGGCGCAGCCCATATAGATCTCACCTTCCTCTTCGGAGTCGGTGTTGATCAGAATATCGGCCTGCAGCCAGCCAGCCTTGAGGCCGAATGCACCGGCCATGCCGGTCTCTTCGGTCATGGTTAGCAGCACTTCCAGCGGTCCATGCTGCAGGCTGTTATCGGCCAGCACGGCCAGCGCAGACGCCATGCCGATGCCGTTATCCGCGCCCAGCGTGGTGCCGCGCGCTTTCACCCACTCACCATCGACCCATGGCTGAATCGGATCTTTGGTGAAGTCATGTACCGTGTCGTTATTTTTCTGCGGCACCATGTCAAGGTGCGCCTGCAACGCCACCGGCTGGCGGTTCTCATAACCTGGGGTTGCTGGTTTGCGGATCAGGATGTTGCCAACCTGGTCACGTTCGTTCCACAGACCCTGCTCGCTCGCCCACGACATGATATGGGCAGCCAGCTGCTCTTCATGATAGGAAGGATGCGGAATGGAGCAGATTTTGGCAAAAATATCCCACAGCGGCTGCGGGGATAATTGAGACAATTCAGACACGATAACTCTCCTGTGTCAGCATCACCGACCTGCCGCGCTGGCAGGGGGCATGCAGTGATATCGGTTAGACGATTCCCGCCAGCGGATCCGGCGCGATGGCAAAAGAATATCACCGATTATCGCCTCATGCTTCTTTCGCCCCAGGAAAAAAGGGTCTGGAGGGCCACTGGTGCTGGTTTTTAGCGCCTCAGATCACTATAATTTCGCGCAACCGCTCCCATTGCACAATTTTTAAGCCAGGTTTACTGGTCGGGATTCTTTTATGAGTGAAAAATACGTCGTCACCTGGGACATGCTGCAAATCCATGCCCGTAAACTTGCCCAGCGCCTGCTGCCTGCTGAACAGTGGAAAGGCATTATCGCCGTGAGCCGTGGGGGCCTGGTGCCTGCTGCGCTGCTGGCGCGCGAGCTGTGCATCCGCCATGTGGATACCGTTTGCATCTCCAGTTATGACCACGATAATCAGCGCGAAATGAAAGTGCTGAAGCGTGCCGAAGGCGATGGCGAAGGCTTTATTGTGATTGATGACCTGGTCGACACTGGCGGCACTGCCCAGGCGATCCGCGATATGTACCCGAAAGCGCACTTCGTGACGATTTTCGCCAAGCCTGCCGGTCGTCCACTGGTTGACGACTACATTATCGACATCCCGCAGAACACCTGGATTGAGCAGCCCTGGGACATGGGCGTGGTTTATCTTCCACCGCTGGTTAAAGGCTGATCCCGCCACGCTGGCTCTCTCAGCGCTGCGTGAGATCAAAGTGCGCCCGGTTATGCCGGGCGCATCTGTTTTTACTCTTCGCGTCAATCCCCGGCCTACGGTAGACTAAAACACTACTAGCACGCCGGAGGACCTCCCTGTTATGTCGCCGAAAAATCTCAGCGAAGAACTGTTCAAGCCGCGCTTCAAGCACCCGGAAACTTCATCGCTGGTGCGCCGTCTCGCCCACCATAATCCGCTAAGTATTCACTCCGCGCTGGACGGGGAGAATCATGCTGGCTGGTATCGCATGATTAACCGCCTGCTGTGGAGCTGGCGCGGCATCTCTCCGCAGGAGATTAGCGAAGTGCTGGCGCGCATTGCCGCCAGCAACGTGGAGCATACCGATGACAAACTGCTGGATACGGTGATTGGCTATCGCGGCGGCAACTGGATTTACGAGTGGTCGAAGCAGGGCGCACAGTGGCAGCAGAAAGCCAGCGAGTGCAGCGACGATGCGCAGGCAGGTCAACACTGGCTGCATGCCGCCAACCTCTACAGCGTGGCGGCTTACCCGCATCTTAAAGAGGATGAGCTGGCGGAGCAGGCGCAGCTGCTGGCCAGCCGTGCCTATGAAGAAGCCACCAACCGCTTGTCTGGCGAGCTGAAAGAGCTGGAGTTTGCCATTCCCGGCGGTAGCCCGGTGATCGGCTTCCTGCATATGCCTGCCGATGTGAAAGCGCCGTATCCTACGGTCATCATGTGCGGCAGCCTCGACGCGCTGCAGAGCGACCATTATCGCCTGTTCCATGACTACCTGGCGCCGCGCGGCATTGCGATGCTGACGCTGGATATGCCGTCGGTCGGGTTCTCCGCGAAATGGAAGCTGACGCAGGACTCCAGCTTCCTGCATCAGCAGGTGCTGCGCCAGCTGAATACCGTGCCGTGGGTCGACCATACGCGCGTGGCGGCGTTTGGCTTTCGCTTCGGCGCCAACGTCGCGGTACGGCTGGCGTATCTGGAAAGCCAGCACCTGCGCGCCGTGGCCTGCCTGGGGCCGGTGGTGCATAGCCTGCTGAGCGACACTAACCTACAGGACCGCGTGCCGGAGATGTATATGGATATGCTCGCCAGCCGTCTTGGCATGTCGAGCACCTCGGACAGCGCTCTGCGCACTGAACTGAGCCGCTTCTCGCTAAAAATTCAGGGACTGCTGGGACGCCGCTGCCCGGTGCCCATGCTGTCCGGTTACTGGCCGCACGATCCTTTCAGCCCGGAAGAGGAGTCGCGCTTAATCGTCAGCTCTTCCAGCGCCGGGCGGCTGTTAAAAATCAATCCCACCCCGGCGATGGGCAACTTCGATAAGGCAGTTCGCGATATTTGCGACTGGATATCGGAGCGTTTACGCGCATGAGTTGCCATAATTCATGGTTTTGCGCTACAACTATAGGCCCAATGAAGGAGGTTAAGCGATGACGTTACCGAGTGGACACCCGAGGAGTAAGCTGATTAAGCGCTTTCACTCTTTAGGTCCTTATATCAGAGAAGGAAAATGTGAGGGTGACCGTTTCTTCTTTGACTGTCTGGCAGTTTGCGTCAATGTGAAACCCGCACCCGAGCTGCGTGAGTTCTGGGGCTGGTGGATGGAGCTTGAAGCTCAGTCCGACCATTTTACCTATGAGTATCACTTTGGCCTGTTCGATAAAGAAGGCAACTGGAAGCCATCGACGGTGAAAGGTAAGGATAATAATGCCCGGCTCGAAGAGACGTTGCGTAATTTCCACGAACGTTTGAAAGCCCAGCTGGCAGAGCTGAAGTTAGGGCTGGTTCCGGCGGCAGATTTCGCCGACGAACCGGTGAAGCTCACCGCGTAAAATCTGAAATAAAAGAAAAGGCTGGATAACTCCAGCCTTTTTTATAGACACATAACGAGGGGTAAGGCTCACTGTGGCAGTGGCGTTGTCACAGTGTTGACAGCGTTAGAACTGATACATCACGCCGACAGCAACGATATCGTCGGTGTTGAGACCGAGTTTATTGTCGTCGTTCAGCAGGTTGACTTTGTAATCTACGAAGGTCGACATGTTTTTGTTGAAGTAGTAGGTGGCGCCGATATCAACAAATTTGTACAGGTCAGCATCGCCAATCCCGTTTTCCATATCTTTGCCTTTGGTCTGCACGTAGGCCAGTGACGGGCGCAGGCCGAAATCAAACTGATACTGCGCAACCAATTCAATGTTCTGCAGTTTGTTCACGTAGCCAGAAACTGCCGTGGTGGTGCCGTTCTGCGTGAAGGTGGCGCCGCTGTTAATGGGATTCATGTTACGCGTTTCAGCGTAAGTACCGGCCAGATAAACCCCGTTGTTGTCATATTTCACCCCGGTTGCCCAGGCTTCCGCTTTCTCACCTGCACCGTAAGTTGACTCTTTCTGCGTCTGGATAAGACGGTTAGAAGAAGAGACTGCCCCGTTGACGGTCAGACCTTCAATAATTCTGTACGACAGTGATGCGCCATAGCCGTCGCCGTTAGAGACGTTGGCATTACGGGTAGAGGATGCGTCGTTTTTGCCCTGGTACTGTAAGGCAAACTTCAAACCATCAACCAGACCGAAGAAGTCATTGTTACGGTAGGTCAGCATGCCGTTACCACGGGTCAGCATGTAGGTGTCAGCGCGGGTATAAGCCGTTGCGCCGAACTCTGGCATCATATCGGTGAAGGCTTCAACGTCGTAGATCACGCCGTAGTTACGGCCGTAGTCGATTGAGCCGTAATCCTTCAGTTTCAGACCGGCAAAGCCCAGACGGGTTTTGTTGCCAGACTGTGCGTCAGAACCCCCTTCGGAGTTGCTCAGGCTGAAGTTATATTCCCACTGGCCGTAGCCGGTCAGCTGGTCGTTAATCTGGGTCTGACCTTTGAAGCCGATACGGGTATAAGACTTGTCAGCATTGTTGCTGGCGTTAGTATCCGCATCGCTCATATAACGCATTGCTTTAACTTTGCCGTAGAAATCCAGCTTATTGCCGTCTTTGTTATAGACTTCTGCGGCTTGTGCAGCGGTGGACAGAGCCAGAGCCGCGGTTAAGATTGCCAGTGCGCTTTTCTTCATCATTTTCAATCAATCCCGAAAGAGTAAAATTTTTAAGTGGCCCGAAGGCTCTGCTGAAAGCACGGACTTTTTACCCTTTCTCCATTAAAGATTTATTACAGTTTTCAACATTTCTTGTTAATTGCGAACTTTTGGTCTAGCGAGTGGTCAGGCCTTTTTCGCCGTTTTCCCTTGATGGCTGTTGGCTTCAGCCACCACACCTGCTAAAACGTTTCTCTGTACTCTTTTTTACGAATGGCAGGAATTTAATGAGCAGCAGTCAGACCCTGGTAGTCAAACTGGGGACCAGCGTACTGACCGGCGGATCGCGTCGGCTGAATCGGGCACACATCGTTGAGCTGGTGCGTCAGTGCGCGCAGCAGCACGCGGCGGGCCACCGGATTGTCATTGTTACCTCGGGCGCGATGGCGGCCGGGCGTGAGCATCTTGGCTACCCCGAACTGCCCCCGACCATCGCCTCTAAGCAGCTGCTGGCTGCGGTGGGGCAGAGCCGCCTGATCCAGCTGTGGGAACAGTTGTTCTCAATTTACGGCATCCACATCGGCCAGATGCTGCTGACCCGCGCAGACCTTGAAGATCGCGAGCGGTTTCTCAACGCCCGCGACACCATGCGTGCGCTGCTCGACAACCATATCGTGCCAGTGATTAATGAAAATGACGCCGTTGCTACCGCGGAAATCAAAGTGGGTGATAACGACAATCTGTCGGCGCTGGCGGCGATTCTGGCCGGTGCCGACAAGCTGCTGCTGCTGACCGATCAGCCGGGGCTGTTTACCGCCGATCCGCGTAATAACCCGCAAGCAGAACTGATCAGCAACGTCCACGGCATTGATGATGCGCTGCGTGCACTGGCCGGGGATAGCGTGTCCGGCCTCGGCACCGGTGGCATGGCGACCAAACTGCAGGCCGCCGACGTCGCCTGCCGGGCGGGCATCGACACCATTATCGCCGCCGGTAGCCGCCCCGGCGTGATTGCCGATGTCATCGCCTGCAACCCGGTCGGTACGCGTTTCCACGCCTTTGAAACGCCGCTGGAGAACCGCAAACGCTGGATCTTTGGTGCGCCGCCCGCCGGTGAGCTGGTGGTCGATGACGGCGCGCTGTCGGCGATCCTCGAACGCGGCAGCTCTCTGCTGCCGAAAGGCATCCGCGAAATCAGCGGTAACTTCTCGCGTGGCGAAGTGATCCGTATTCGCAGCCTGCAGGGGCGCGACGTTGCCCACGGCGTATCGCGCTATAACAGCGATGCAATGCGCATGATTGCCGGGCACCACTCCCAGCAGATCGGCGAAATTTTAGGTTATGAATATGGTCCGGTTGCCGTGCACCGCGACGATATGATTGTTTCTTAAGGAACGCGCATGCTTGAACAAATGGGTAAGGCCGCTAAGGCCGCCTCGTACCAGCTGTCGGTGCTCTCCACCGCCGAGAAAAATCAGGTCCTGATGACCATTGCCGATCGCCTGGAAGCGCAGAGTGCGCCTATCCTTGCGGCCAACCAGCTTGACCTTGCCGATGCGCGCAGCCACGGCATGAGTGAAGCGCTGCTCGACCGCCTGATGCTGAACCCGGCGCGGCTGAAGGGGATTGCCGACGACGTTCGTCAGGTGTGCCGCCTGGCCGATCCTGTTGGGGTAGTGATCGACGGCGGCAAGCTCGACAGCGGGCTGCGCATTGAGCGCCGCCGCGTGCCGCTTGGCGTGGTTGGGGTGATCTACGAAGCGCGCCCGAATGTGACCGTGGACGTCGCCACGCTGTGCCTGAAAACCGGTAATGCGGCGATCCTGCGCGGCGGTAAAGAGACATACCGCACCAACGCCGCTACCGTGCGGGTGATCCAGGATGCCCTGCAGCAGCATGGCCTGCCAGCGGGTGCGATTCAGGCGATTGAAAGCCCGGATCGGGAGCTGGTGAATCAGCTGCTGAAGCTGGATCGCTATGTCGATATGCTGATCCCACGCGGCGGGGCAGGGCTGCACAAGCTGTGTCGCGAACAGTCGACCATCCCGGTGATCACCGGTGGGATCGGCGTTTGCCATATCTATGTGGATAAGAGTATTGAGCTGGAAGCCGCGCTGAAGGTGATCGTTAACGCCAAGAAACAGCGCCCGAGCGCCTGTAACTCGGTGGAAACGCTGCTGATTGATGCGCAAATTGCCGACAGCTTCCTGCCTGCGCTGAGCGCGCGCATGGCCGCAGAAGGTATCACCCTGCATGCCGACGCACGCTCTCTGCCGCTGCTCAGCAGCGGCCCGGCGGCGGTCAGCGCCGTGACGGAACAGCAGTATCGCGATGAGTGGCTGGCGCTGGATCTTAACGTCAAGCTGGTGGATGACCTCGACGAGGGCATTGCCCACATTCGCGAGTATGGCACTCAGCATTCGGACGCTATTCTGACGCGCACCATTCAGCATGCTGACCGCTTCGTTAACGAAGTGGACTCCTCAGCGGTATATGTCAACGCCAGCACGCGCTTTACCGACGGTGGGCAGTTTGGCCTGGGCGCGGAAGTGGCGGTCAGCACCCAGAAGCTGCACGCCCGCGGCCCGATGGGGCTGGAAGCGCTAACCACCTACAAGTGGGTGGCCTACGGCGACGATACGATTCGCGGTTAACAGAGAGTAAGGCGGTTTAAATGGTCACGCTCGCGCAGATTATTCCCTTTGCCGCCATTGCCCTCGGCATGGTGTTAACGCCCGGTCCGAATATGATCTATCTGATCTCGCGCTCGCTCTGCCAGGGGCGCAGGGCAGGGTATATTTCACTGTGCGGCGTGGCGCTCGGTTTTATGTTTTATATGGTCTGTGCCGCGCTGGGGATTACCGCGCTGCTGATGGCGGTGCCACTGGCGTATGACGCGCTGCGATTTGCCGGGGCAGCCTATCTGCTGTGGATGGCGTGGCAGGCGATTTTCGGCGGGAGGTCGCCTTTCCAGCTGCGCGACCTGCCGCCGGACAGCCCGCGCAAGCTGTTCAGCATGGGGCTGCTCACCAACCTGCTTAACCCGAAAACCGCGATAATCTATCTGACGCTGCTGCCGCAGTTTATCCACCCCGAACAGGGCCACGTGCTGGCACAGTCGCTGACGCTGGGCATCACGCAGATCGTCACCAGTATGCTGGTCAACGGAACGATCATTTTTGCTGCGGGAACGATTGCCGCCTTCCTCGCGACGCGCCCCGGCTGGCAGAAACTGCAGCGCTGGCTGATGGGCACCGTGCTGGCGGGCCTGGCGGTGAAGATGGTGGTGGATAAGCGCTAAGAAATTAGTGTACGCAGGATATTAACTCCTGCTGTATAGGCCACTTGCAAAACGAGGGTTCGCTGATTATCTTAATCGCTATAAGGTGATGGTGTTCCACCTTTCCCAACCGCCTCGTCCGTAAGGGGCTGATGACGCCTGATAACCCTGACTCTGTTCAACCAGAGGCGGGTGTATCAGGCTATCTGTTTATTTGCCTGCTGGCACCCGCCTCGAAATTCGCTGAGGAACTTATGCTGAAACCTTTACTTGCTGTCATGTTGGGCGGTGCCTTTGGCTGTGCGTTACGCTGGCTGCTGTCGTTGCGTCTCAACGCGCTGTTTCCCAACCTGCCGCCCGGCACGCTGCTGGTCAATCTGGTGGGCGGGCTGATTATCGGCTTAGCGATGGCATGGTTCCTGCGCCATCCGCAGGTCGATCCGACCTGGCGCTTGCTGATTATTACCGGCATGTGCGGCGGCCTGACCACCTTTTCCACATTCTCGCTGGAGGTCGTGACGTTGATGCAGGCCGGCAACTATCTGTGGGCTATTGCTTCGGTGATGATCCACGTGCTGGGTTCACTGCTGATGACCATCGCCGGATTCTGGCTGGTCTCGCTGCTTTTCTGAGGGCTGCTCTTCATCTTTTAACGCCAGCGCGCTGGCGCTGGCCGCATCAAACAGCGAAAAACTCTCAATCTGGTCCAGCATGATCACCTTGCGAAACGCCATTGCCGACTTAGGCTCTGACTCCAGCGTAATGCCATGCTCGGCATACCAGCGGCTGTAGTTATGCTCAATATTGAGATTTAAGGTCTTTCCATCACGATAGCCGCTCAGCATCGGGATCAGCACCACATTGGCGGTTATCTCAGGCTCAAACGACGCCGTGTGGATCATGCCGATATAGATGCGCCGTGATTTCAATGTCACCCATGCCAGCTCGCCTTCCTCCATACACTGAAACAGCAGCCCCTCGACGCCATTGGAGCGCGAGAGCTTCTTATACAATTTTTTGCGGTCAGAGCTGTTAAGGCGTGCGCTGCCGGACCAGTTGGAGCGATAAAAACAGAAGGCGACGGCGAAGGTCAGCATGACCACAACGGGGGCCTGAATGCCTAAAAAGCTCCAGGTCATAAATTCAACTTGCCACTGATGATGCAGGCCATCAGCCAGCTGCGGGATAGCATTGAAAATAGCCGAGACCAGCAGCAGCAGCAGCCAGATAAGCGCGGTGGCGATCACCCCTTGCAGGACGAAAATACAGCCGTACAGAGCAACCAGGAAGTAAACATCCCAGCCAAACGACCGTTTGATTTTGAAGCGGGTGGAAAGGTCGCGGCTGGTATACCAGTAACCGCAGACCATCAGCACCATAAAAATGGCCGTTCCCATTTTATGCCCTCTTCAGTATCGCTACGTGGCGGGCAAAATCGGCGCGCACTTCCGGGCTGGAAATATTGACCATTGCACTGCCATCTTCGTCGATCAGGATGCGCTCACCCTCTTCAATTGATTCGGCGATGTCATTCTGGCTCATCACCTGTAGCAGGTACTCCGGGCTGGAAAACAGGGACGTGATATAACGAAACATGGGCTCTCCTTAACTTATCTGCCAAGCCTGGCAGCAGGCAGCCGATCCCGCTATAGGAGGAAAGCGCATTTATGGGCAAACAGGGGCAATAAGGTGATCAAATCCTGTTTACCCGTTTCGGGGGGAATGGTAATTTCTTACGAATAAACTGAGAGGATAAAAGTACGATGAAGCAGTTGGTGATCGATATTCTGATGAAAATGGCCAAAATGGATGTGGATAACAAAGAGCTAACCGCTCAGGTTGAGGCGCAGTCGCTGCTGATTGCGGCACTGCTGCTGACCGTGGGTAAGGGGACCTCTTCCTCTATTTCAGACAATATCCAGAATGCCATTCTGACCGCCTCCCAGAGCGGAGACGGTTTCCTGCAAACGGACGTTGACCTGCTGTTGACCCATGTAAACCGCCTGCTGGCGGTGACGCGCTATGTGGATGAAGCGGCGCCTGCCGCAGACGGTTAATCATCACGCATTATCGGTAGACCTCACCGCACAGCAGCACCACGTTGGGGCGGCGCTGATGAATGCGTTCAGCCATCTGTTCGCAGGCGTAGCGGCTGGGAAAGATATGCTCAGATACCGGAAGTGCATCACAGGCGTCATGCCCACAGGCGCTGACGAGTAAAACGAAGCCAATTAACATCTTTCACTCCTTTGATAATCCGGTTTGCTTATCAGTATAGGTGACAAGCTCAGTACCAGCCTGTTCCACACGTGCTGAGCGGTTGAAGTTTCTGCTATCTGTCGTTGTTCACCGTCAGGCGGTGTAATAAGGAGTTTCTGTGGCACTGTTTCAAGGACTTTCTGCTTTTCCCATCACCCCGACTGACGCCGCTGGCGTAGTGGATATCCGCGCGCTGGAAAAACTGCTGCTGCGCCTGAAACATGCCCGGGTCGATTCTGTCGGTTTACTCGGTAGCACCGGTCTTTACGCTTATCTCCGCCGTGAGCAAAAGCAGCGCGCTATTGAAGCGGCGGTGGCCTGTCTGGGGGATATTCCGGTGATTGCCAGCGCCGGGGCGTTGCGTACCGATGATGCCTGCCAGCTGGCTGCCGATGCCGCACAAGCGGGCGCACGCGGTATTTTGCTGGCTCCGGTCTCCTATACGCCGCTGTCTGACGAAGAGGTATTCCAGCACTATGCCGCCGTGGCGCAGGCCAGCGATCTGCCGATCTGTATCTACCATAACCCGGGCACCACGCACTTTACCTTTTCACCTGAACTGCTGCAGCGCCTGGGAACCCTTCCGCAGATTCAGGCGCTGAAACAGCCTGCTCAGCCCGCGACCCGTCGCGATGATGTCAATGAACTGCGCGCCCGCTTTGCCCCGGGTTTTGCCGTGGGTTTTAGCGGTGACTGGAATGCGGGCAATGCCTTGCTGGCAGGGGGCGATCTGTGGTTCAGCGTGCTGGGTGGGCTACTGCCGCAGCACGCACAGGCACTGATGCGGGCGGCTCAGGCGGGGGATGCAGAGCAGGTGGCCGAGCTGAATCAGATACTGGCGCCGATGTGGCAGCTGTTCCAGCGTCTCAGCAGCCTGCGGGTGATGTATGCCGCTGTAGAGATTCTGGGGATTTGCCAGCCTGTGTTACCCCGTCCGTTACTGGGACTGGATCGGGCAGAGCGGCAGGAGATCGAACAGGTGCTGAACGCACTGTTGGATAAAATCTGAGGCGCTAACGGATGAATGGCCTTGCGCTGCATGCAAGGCCATGAGCTGCTGTGCGTTCTAAAATTTAATCAGTGCGCAACCGTTGAGGTTGTCGTTGTGGTGGTGCCGGTGTTCGAGCCATCGCCGCCGCTGGACGTCGCGAGAGCGATACCCAGCAGCGCGGCAACGGCGCCAACGCCAACGGCATTAGAGGTGCCATCAGACATTGACGATGCGCTGCTGCCTGCTGCTTCACCCGCTCCGGTCACGGCCCAGGTACTGCTGCTGCCTGCCAGTAATGCCAGCAATAAAAGTGATTTGACGCGTTTCATATTATTATCCTCGGGCGTTGAGATTCTGGTGCTGCAGAGGAAGCATAATGAGATTTATGGCGAGGTGAAATGGGTGAACAACGGCAAAAATAGCCGCACTCCAGTACCGCTGGATGCTAAAAAGATCCATTAATAACCGGACCTGTTGTGTCATCTATCCCTGTATGCCACGCGTGATAACACGGCGGCAATGCAATAGTGAGATTTTTCCCGTCGCCTGCGCGGTTAACCCTGGCTGTGAAAGATGGCCGTAATAAGCTGGAAATCCACGCTATTTTTCAGAATATCCTCTGATGCTCTCGATCTGGCTGAAAAGTGTGCAATTTTTGCGATTTATCCTGGTTTTAGGGGGATCCTGCAGGTTTTAAGAACTTGTTAACCAAGTTATGGCCTACTGGACTAAGTCAAATTGGCCAGGGGATGAAAGATGTTGTTGACCGCACTGTCGTATATCAAAGATAAAACCGGTTACTTACAAGAGTTTATCGCCGATCCGCGCAAAACCGGGACCATTGCTCCCTCTTCCCAAACGCTGTGTAAAACCATGTCAGACGCCGTCGAATGGCAGCAGTGCCTGCGCGTAGCGGAATTAGGTGCCGGGGAGGGCGTGTTAACCCGCCATCTGCTAAGCAGAATGCGGGCGGATGCCAGCCTGCTGGCTTTCGAAACCAACCCGCGCTTTCATCCGCGCCTGGCATCCCTGCATGACAATCGTTTACAGGTGAGCGGCGAGTCGGCGGAAACGCTGGAGGGGGAGTTTGATGCGATATTTTCCGGCCTGCCGCTGCTGTCGCTGCCCCACGGGGTGCGCCACCGCATTCTGCAGCGTGCCGCCGAACAGCTGAGTGAAAACGGCGTGTTTGTTCAGTTCCAGTACACCTCATTATCCGAGCCGCTGCTCTCTGAATACTTCGCCTGGAACCGCACGCGCGTGCTGGCTAACCTGCCGCCTGCATGGGTGTATCGTGGGCACTCACTAACCCGCTTACCCTGGGCCAGCGCGGCTCGCTAATGCGAATGTTCCTACTCTGCCTGGCAATTGTGTCAGATTTGCTATGCTTAACCTTTAGCCAAAGAGGAGGAGAAGATGAGCAGTGAAACAGAAGTGCCGGTTACGAACGAGGAAGAAGTGTGCAATATCATCGGTAAAGCCGTGGTTGACCTCAGCATCACGGGACAACCGGTCAACAAAGCCACGCTGGGCCTGAAGCTGCTGGCAATGGCCGATCAGGATAGCGATGACGAACGTATTTTACTCTACTGGATTGCCCGCAGGGCCATCAATCAACCGCACAAATTTGCGGAGGCAAGGTACTGACTACCTGCCTGTAGCCGGGGCTGCTGCCCCCGGAAATACGCGGCCGTTCAGTGATATGCTGGGCGGCCATCGAGCTACACCAGCTTGCGCAGCCACGGCACGCGCATCACCAGTGCAATAATCAGCGAAGAGAGTATAAACACTGCCAGCGCTACGGCTGGGATGGTGAACGCCGAGTAGTAACCATTGAACTCCACTGCCACCAGGCGCAGCACGCTCTCCAGCACCAGCATATGCACAAAGAAGATACCTACGCTGAGCTTTGCCTGACCGCGAATCGCCAGATTAACGCGCCGGGTAAATTGTAATGGCGCATTCAGCAGCATAAAGAAACAGGCCAGCGCCAGCGTAACGACCGTCGGCGCAGAATAGAACAGAAAAATTCCGTCCGGCCTGCCGATACTGCGCGACAGCGAGTACTCCATCACCGCAGTCAGCACCGCGCTGAGCACGAATATCACCGAGGCGATAGTCACTTTTGGCGCGAGCTTATAACGCCTTACTACGCCACCAATAATATAAAAGCCGGAAAGGTAGACCACCATATCGATATTACTGGGGTTCTGTAGAAGGTGATTTTCCAGCACGCTCTCTTTGAAGTTATCAAACAGCATATAGACCGATGCCAGCGCGAACCAGACGGCGAGAATATAGTTGATGCGCTGCTGGCTGCCGTGTTGAATAAAGGTATTAAGCAGCGGAGTGACCAGGTAGAGCAGAATTAGCGTGTAAATGAACCACAGATGGCTGTAGGCCGGGGTGCTGAGTAAATCCAGCAGGCTAAAGGGTTTTGGGCTGTCATTCACCGTGCGGTCGTAGACAAAATAGATAATTGTCCAGGCCACCAGCGGGATCAGCAAATCCAGCACGCGCGTTTTTAGCGTGCTGAGCAGGGATTCATTTTTATTTAGAGAGATATAGCCCGCAATCAGCAGGAAAAGCGGAAATGAAATTCGCCCCAGCGTGTCATACATCACTGCAACCGACCAGCCGTTATGAAATGAGCCGTAGGGGATCTCTGCGGTGTGCAGCAGGATCACCAAAAAGGTCGCAATCAGCGTAAGTAATTTAATATTGAGGGTTTTCAACAACAGATTCCTTTGCTAGGGCAGCACTGCAAAGTCTCTACAGGCTTCAACTTAGGGTAAATGTAACATACCTTGGTAAAATCCTGCTGTGTTTACCCGCAAAATTTGCCGTTTGTTTAGCTGGGATGCGTTTCTACGGTAATTTGCGCCGCGCAGCTTTCACCGGGTTTGACCACGCGGAATTCTGCTTTGCCCTGATGCACGTAGATACAGGCGCGCCCCGCATCACCGCCATCCTGCTCCTGCGACAGGGATATCGAAAGGGTTTGCGCGCTGGAAACGGCTATCAACGCGGCGTACAGCGCCAGCGTGGCGCAAATCAACCGGGCTTTAGTGAGCTTTAATTTACTTTCCGATAGCAACATGGGTGCCCTCCGTGAGCGCAGGCTGTCAATAGGGCTGGCGCTGGAGGCGAGGATCCAGAGCGCAACACCATCAATGAAGATAAACGTCTGGCAATATCGGCGTTAACCGCCCGGCGACTCTATGGGATAACTCTTATTTTGAGTGGTAGCAATACGATGGCGGAAGCGCTGCTGCTTCCGCCCGTGGGCTACGGCATTAATGCTGGGAAAACTGATGCTTAATGTGCTGATAGAAGAAAGACCCCTTAGACGGGGAGGCCATAAAGAAGTGCCATGTTGTCAGAGGAACATCGCAATAGGTCCAGGTACCGTGGCCCAGAGTTTCAACTTCCAGTATGCGCTTATCTGCATCGTAACCCACTGAATGAATTGCGGATGATGCAACGGTCTGTCGTTTCATTTCAACCTCCTTTTATCATCGGTAAGGTTAAAATTTAAGCTGATTTTTGCCCGTTTATCCTGTCAGGGATCAAGAAAATTTATCTTTTGGCACGAAAGGTTAATCGAAGCGGCAGAAAAAGAGGGGGGAAAGGGGGGAGAAAAATAAGCCTCGGGAAGTGGGAAACCCAGCAACACTTCCTGAGGCCATGCAAATGCATAATTCGTTACAGGAGTTACTTTAGCCGCTTCGCCAAACTTGTACAAGTTTATTTTTCTTTGTACAACTTTGTCCGGCGGGGTAAAAAGCGTGACGAAAAGGGGCCAAACTTGCTAGAGTGCGTTTTTACTGTTTTAGCGGAAATGATTATGTCGAACGAAATTGCCCATCCGTCCAGCAGCCCGAAGCAGGCTGCCTTACAGCTGGTGATTGAACTGGTACGTGCGGGGAAGCTCAGCCCGCTGCAGGGAGATGCATCAAATATGATCTCTATCTACGAGCAGTTTAAAACGCATTTTGAAGCGGATAAACAGAAACACGCCTCGGGTTCAGCCATCTCCTGATCTTCAGCTTTGATGCGGTCAGCTACGGGGTGCTCCGTAGCTGACGGAGATGACGAGTTATTCCCTCATTGCTTACTAACGCGGTCAAAGTACAGCAGGCTGATACCAATGCCCTGATGTGCCCCCTGAATATTTTTCCCCAGCCCGACAAGTTGTTGCCCCTGTAACGAGACCACAAACGGTGAATTTTGCTGGATGTCTGTTTGCAGCTGCTGATAAAGCGCCGTGCGTTTTTGCGTATCACTTTCCGCCGCCGCCGCGCGCGTTTTGGCACTCAATTCCGGGATATTCCAGCCAACGCGCCACGCCAGCGTTTTCGGGCCGCCCGCGACGTTATAGGCGAAGGTGCTGGCATTGCTGTTGGCATCAACGTAATCCGCGCCCCAGTAGATAAAGATCGACTGGAAATTGCGGCTGCGCATTTTGCTCCACAGCTCGGACTCGGCGACCGGCTGAATATCAATCTGAATATCCGCTTTAGCAAAGCTCGCCTGCAGCGCCTGGGCAATATCGCTGTACGGCGGCTGGCTGACGACGGTCAGCGCAAAGCGCGTGCCGGGCTTGATCCCGCCCTTCGCCAGGATCGCTTTGGCTTTCGCCACATCGTAGTGGAACGGCTGGTTGGTCAGCGCGCCCTCAAAACCGGCAGGCAGGAACGTTTGATGCACCTGATACTGGCCTTTCAACAGCTGCTGAGAAAGGCTGTTGTAATCCACCAGCCAGCGGGCAGCCTGCCACAGCGCGGGGTTGCCCAGCGCCGGTTGCTGCTTATCCTGGGTATTGAAGCCGAGGTAATAGATCAGGCTGGAGGGGAAGCTGGCGACCTGCACCTTGCCCTGCTTTTGCAGCGTGGCGAACTGGTCGGCGCCCAAATTATAGGCGACGTCGGCATCGCCGCTCTCCAGCAGCAGGCGGCGTGAACCGGCATCGCTGACGTTCTTCAGGATCACCCGCTTGAGAGGGGGGGCTGGCTGAGCGTGCGGGTTCTGCTCCAGCACCAGCGCCTGCTGGGGCACGTAGTTGCGGATGCTGTAGGCCGCGCTACCTGCCGAGTGGGTGCGCAGCCAGCCGTTGCCAGCGTCCCGATCCGTCACGTGCTGCTGCACCAGCTTGCTGTCCACTACCGAGGCGACGGGTGAGGTCAGCAGGCGCAGAGCCAGATCGCGCCCAATTGCCGACTGCCAGCGGATCTCCAGCTGATGGTCGCCGCGCCGGGTAAACTGCGCATCCACATTGTCTGGCGTCCAGCCAAACTCCCCGAGGATAAACACCGGGGTTTTATTCAGCTTCACCGCACGCGTCAGCGAGTAAATGACATCGTCGGCAGTGACGGGATTGCCGCTGGCAAACTTCGCGTCCGCTTGCAGGGTAATCAGCAGGCTGTGCTCGCTGCTCCCCGGCTGCCAGCTGCTGGCCAGCTGCGGCCTGAGCTGACGAGGGTCGCTGATATCCGGCGTGACCAGCGTTTGGTAGACGTTACGCAGGCTGCTGGTGCTGACGGTTTCAAAACTCTCCGCCGGATCAAAGCTGATAATCCCGTCAAGCGAGATGGCAACGATCAGCGTATCGGCTGGCGTGGCGGCCTGGGAACCGGGGCTGAGCAACAGGGCGGTAGTGAATAACAGCGGCAGTAATTGGCGCATAAAAAAGTCCTGAATCGGTTGAGATATCAGGACTATAGAGGTTCACTGCGCGCTTCAGAAATGCCGGATCTGACTATGGTTAGTTGTTTACCACAATATCCTTCAGTAGGGGCCGGGCATGCCCGGCCAGTACGTGAGTCGGGGTCAGCCGACAATACGGCCCTGATCCATATGCACTGCGCGATCGCACATGTGGTCGATAACATCCGGATCGTGGCTGACCAGCACCATCGTCAGGTTATCCTGCTGCTTGAGCTGATTAAGCAGATTGAGGATCTCCGCCTGCACCGACATATCCAGCGCCGATGTCGGCTCATCCAGCAGCAGGATCTTCGGCTGCAGCAGCAGCGCGCGTACAATCGCTACGCGCTGGCGCTGGCCGCCGGAGAGCTGATGCGGATAACGATCGGCCATCGCCGGATCCAGCCCGACGTGGCGGAACCCCTGATCGATACGATCGTCAATATTATCGCTTTTCAGCAGTTTCAACGGCTCTGCCAGCGTGCGGCGCAGGCGGTGCCGGGGATGCAGCGAGGCATAGGGATCCTGAAACACCATCTGCACGTCGCGGCGCAGCTGTCCGCTGAAGGCTTTGCCAGGCTGGGCGTGATGCCCGGCCAGCTGCATCTCACCGCGCCAGTGCGGATTCAGCCCGGCCAGCACCCACAGCAGCGACGACTTGCCGCAGCCGGAAGGGCCAACCAGACCAAAACACTCACCCGGCGTGACCGAGAGCGAAACATCATGCACCACGGTGCGCAGTTCGTAGCCCTGCTTATGGGACACGCTCAGCTGGGATAATTCAATCATGGGAACGCCCCTGCGCCAGCGCGGCGCGATCCAGTACCGGCAGCGGTTTGCCGTGCGTTGACTTATTCGGGCGGCAGGACCACAGCGTGCGGGTGTAGGGATGCGTGGCGTGCGGCAGCTCTGCAGCGGGCAGCGTATCGAGGATCTCACCCTGATACATCACCATCACCCGCTCGCAGTGCTCCGAGACCTGCTGCAGATCGTGGCTGATCAGCAGCAGGCCCATATTGCGCTGCTCGACCAGATTGCGGATCAGCGCCAGCACCTGATCGCGCATCGCGTGATCGAGCGCGGAGGTCGGTTCATCAGCAATCAGAAACTGCGGCTCGGCGATCAGCGCGATCGCCAGCATCACGCGCTGGCCCATGCCGCCGGAAAGCTGATGCGGATAGCGCTTCATCTGCTCGGCAGGCTGCGGCAGCCCCACGGCGGCCAGCATTTCACACACTTTCTCTTTGATCTCAGCGCGGGAAAAACGGCCATGCAGCCTGAGCGGTTCCGCCACCTGCCAGCCAATGGTGCGCATCGGGTTGAGGGCGTATTTGGGGTCCTGCATCACCATGCCGAGGCTGCTGCCGCGCAGCTGGCTCCAGCGGCGCTCATTTAGCGTCAGGCCATTTTCGCCGGCGATGCTGAGCGTGCGCGCCTGCAATTGCAGGGAAGGGGCCAGCAGCCCCATCAGCGCGCGGGCGGTGAGGGATTTGCCGGAGCCGGATTCGCCGACCAGCGCCACGCGTTCGCGCCCCAGCGTAAAGCTGATGTTTTTCACCAGCTCAGCACCGCTGGCCGCGCTAATTTTCAGGCTTTCAGCCACGATTTGCGCAGAAGAATCAGTTGCCATTTCGGGTATCCAGTCGGTCACGCAGGCCGTCGCCTGTCAGATTAAAAGCCAGGCTGGCAAACAGGATGGCGCCACCGGGAACGGCGGCGACCCACCACTGGTCAAAAATCACCTTGCTGCCTTCGGCCACCATCGAACCCCATTCGGCGGTAGGCGGCTGAATGCCCATGCCGAGGAAGCCCAGTCCGGCAGCCGAAAGGATAATGCCGCCGAGGCTAAGCGCGGCGCGCACCACGGCAGTGGGCAGGCAGAGCGGCAGGATATGGCCGAACATCAGGCGCAGGCCGTTGATGCCCTGCATCCGTGCGGCGGCCAGATAATCACTGCGGCGCAGGGCCAGGGTTTCGGCACGCGCCTGGCGGGCGAACGGCGGCCAGCTGGTCAGCGCCAGCGCCAGCGCACCGTTCATCAGGCCGGGGCCCATCATCGCCACCAGCGCCAGCGCAATCACCAGATTCGGCAACGAAAGGAAGATATCGGTAATGCGCATCAGCACGCGTTCGCTCCAGCCACCAAGATAGCCAGCGCTGATGCCGATCAGCATCCCCACCGGAATAGTCAGCACCAGGATGAGCGCGACCAGCAGCAGGGTCGGGCGCGCACCGTAGATCACGCGCGACAGCAGGTCGCGGCCAAAGCCATCGGTGCCGAGCCAGTGGCTGGCGGAAGGCGGCATCAGGCGCACCGCCATCTCCTGCGCGTTCGGGTCGAACGGTGCCAGCAGCGGAGCAAACAGCGCGGCGAAGATCAGCAGGCCAACCAGGCTCAGGCCGACCATGAGCGTAATATTGCGCCGCGTTTTCACTACGCGCGGCTGGACGCTTTCAGCATCGGGAAGAGAGTGCGTCATCGGGTTCTCGGGTCGGTCAGGTAAGTGAGTGCATCCGCCAGCGCATTGATGGCAATAAAACAGCCGCCAATCAGCAGGGTGGAGCCGAGGATAGCCGGGGTATCCGAAGCGAACAGCGCCGTGGTCATATAGCGCCCTACGCCCGGCCAGGCAAACACGGTTTCGGTCAGCACCGACCCTTCCAGCAGCGTGGCATAGGAGAGGGCCAGCACGGTGATCAGCGTGCCGCGCACGTTAGGGAAGATATGCAGCAGCAGAATGCGCGTGCGTCCGGCCCCTTTAGCGCGCGCCAGCGTCACATACTCTTTGCTGCTCTCTTCCAGCAGCGCGGCGCGCAACAGGCGGGTAATGGTCGCCATCGACAGCAGGCCAAGCACCACCACCGGCAGCCACAGATGCGCAATCGCATTGCGGAACATTTCCGGGTCGCCGGAGAGCCAGCTATCAATCAGTACCAGCCCGGTTTTCGGTTCGAGGGTGTAGATCCAGATATCGTCCAGCCGCCCCGGCCCGGCTGACCAGTGCAGCACGGCGTAAAACAGCAGCAGCCCGAGCAGGCCGAGCCAGAACACCGGCACCGAATAGCCGAGCAGCGAGATCATGCGGGCAATATTGTCCAGCAGGCTGCCCGGTTTCCACGCCGCCAGCAGTGCCAGCAGGATGCCAAACACGGCACCAAAAATCATCGCACAGGTCGCCAGCTCAATGGTGGCGGGGAAGGTGCGCAGCAGATCGCTGGCAACCGGCTGATTGGTAATGCTGGAAACGCCGAGATCGCCGCGCAGCAGATGTTCCAGATAGTGCCAGAACTGGACCGGCAGCGGCTGATCCAGGCCGAGACTGGCGCGCACCTGGGCGTAGGTTGACTCGCTGGCGTGGTCGCCAGCGATCTGCAGCACCGGGTCAACCGGCGAAAGATGAGACAGGGCAAAGGTAAACACCAGTAGCCCAAGCAGGGTAACCACCAGCGAGAGCAGGGCGCTGAGCACCCCGCCGCTGCGGCGCAACAACAGCCGGGCGGAAGGCCCGGCTTGTGAGACTGATGACGCCATTACTTGGTGACCTGGCTGTAATAAACCATATCCGGGTTAATACCCTGCACGTACCCTTTCAGGTTATCGCGCAGCGCCACCAGATTCTTTGCCTGCATGCCGATGACATACGGTGAGTGCTGCTGCACTTCACGCTGCATGTTCTGGTACAGCTCAACGCGTTTCGCCTTATCGGTTTCCGCGGTGGCAGCCAGCGTCTGCTTGCTCAGCTCAGGAATGTGCCAGTTAGAGCGCCAGGCCAGGGTTTTGCTGCCGTCTTCCGGGTTATAGGCAAAGGCGGCAGCGTTGGTGTTTGGATCGAAGTAGTCGGCGCCCCAGGCGTTCAGCGTGGCTTCATACTGATGCGCTTTTACCCGCGTGGCGACTTCTGAACTGATGCCTGGCTGCACGTCCACTTTGATGCCGCCCTTCGCGAAGCTGGCCTGCAGTGCCTGAGCGATATCCAGGTACGGCGGCTGGTTGCTGGTCGACAGCTTGAAGCTGACGTTGCTCAGGCCGGCTTTCTTCAGAATGGCTTTGGCCTTCTCCGGGTCATAGGTAAACGGGTTGTCGTTCAGCGCGCCGAGGAAGCCTTGCGGCAGGAAGGACTGATGCACCGAGAACTGGCCTTTCAGCAGGTCGTTGGCAATGCCCTTGTAATCGAACAGATAGCGCGAAGCTTCCCACAGCGCCGGGTTTTTCAGAACCGGGTTGGCATCGATATTAAACTGAATGTAATAGAGCGAGGCCATCGGTACCGCAAGGGTTTTCACGCCTGCTTTGTCTTTCAGCGCGGCCATCTGATCGGCGCCGAGGTTACGGGCAATATCCGCGTCGCCCTGTTCCAGCAGCAGGCGGCGTGCAGCCGGCTCCGGCACGTTCTTGATCAGCACGTTTTTAAGTTTAGGCGCACCGGCTGGCGAGGTCGGGTTGGCGCTGAACAGCACCACTTCATGCGGGATGACTTTACGGATCTGATACGGACCGCTGCCCGCCGAATGCGTGGCCAGCCATTTGTTGCCGAAATCGCCTTTTTGTTCGTTGGCCATCACGGTTTTTTCATCCACGATGGAGGAGACCGGCGCGGCCAGCAGGCTTAGCACGTAGGTCGGGCTGACGTCGGCGCTCCAGCTCAGCTGGACGTGGTTATCATCAATTTTCTTCAGCTGAGCGTCGACGTTATCTTTGGTCCAGCCGAGCTGCGACAGAATAAATGACGGGTCGAGGTTCAGTTTGATCACGCGCGACAGCGAGAAGATTACATCTTCCGGGCGCAGTGGGTTGCCGGAGGCGAACTTAGCGCCTTCACGCAGGGTAAAGGTCATGCTGCGGTTATCTTTACCCGGCGTCCAGCTGGTGGCCAGCGTGGGTTTCAGGTCGGTCGGATTTTGCGGGTCGGACTGCACCAGGCGCTGATAGAGGTTAGTAAATGCCTGTACTGAGGTGAGTTCGAAGCCGTCAGCCGGGTCGAAGCTGCTGGCATCATCAATAGACTGCGCAATAACCAGCGTGTCTTTGGGGGTCGCGGCCGCTGCGGCGAAGGACGCCGCCAGGGCCAGAGCGATAACAGAGGGAACTGCAAATTTCATGACGTTTCCTTGCCTTACGTTTTTTCGCGAGTGTAAGTGAACAACCGATAAGAACAATAGTAGATTATTCACTATCGTTATGCGTGAAAGTTATAAGGATGATGAAACGGTTATAAAACTGAACAATGCCTAACGACCGAGCGTGGCCCAAATCCAGGGCGCGACGCCGAGCAGGTTATTCAGCATATGCAGGAAAATCGGCAGCTTCAGGCCAGAGGAGACCAGGCGGGCGGCGCACAGCAGCAGGGATAGCGCAATCAAGGCAATCACCGTTTGCAGATGGGCGTACTGGGTATGCATCGCCGCAAAGATAATGGACGTCAGCAGGGCGCAGGCCAGGCGCTGGCGCGGAGCCCACAGCAGGAAGCCCTGCAGAATAAAACCGCGAAACAGGATCTCCTCAAACACCGGGGCCAGTAAAACCACCGCCAGGGTGAACCACAGCATGCTCAGATTACCCTGGCTTAACTGGCTGGCGGTCCAGCTCTCCTGCTGCATATACAGCGACTGGCTGGCAATAAGAGCCAGCAGCAGCACGGCGAACAGCAGCACTTGCCGCGGCTGAAGTCTGCCGTGCGGGATGTCATGGTAATGGCGGTTATACCAGCGATAAACCGGCACCAATACGGCAAACTCCAACAGGCACAGCACCGGCATCAGTAGCCCGCGGCTTTTCAGCGCCTGCAGATTGGGGAAGTGAGCGACCAGCAAAGTAATCGCATACCAGAGAATAAACACCCCGGCACACAGCAGGGTGTGAGTGACTCTGTCGGTCGATGATGTCATGAGGGACCTGCTACTGGCACGGATCCCGCCATGTTAACAAGCGACTTTTAGGCTGTCGAGCCGCGTGATTATTCACCATTGCATAAAATTTTCTCAATTGTTCAGTGTTACTGCCGATATCCGTTATTGGAACTTTTTGGGAAACAGGCACTGACGTCACACTGACAGCGCCCCAGCAGTAACAAACGGACAGGGAAGCGTTCGTAAGCCGTATTATTAAGGGGCATGACTATGAATCATCCACCGGTACTGACGGGGGAATTAGCGGATGGGCAAAAAGCGGCATCGGCAACGCGGCGCACGTTGATGGCGCTGGCGCTGCTGCTGAGCAGTGCGCTGTTTTTAGCCATGCTGATGGTTGTTGGCGTAGCGTGGCAGCAAAATCAGGAATCGGTCGATCAGGAAGGAGCGCTGCTGCGTGATGCCTGGCAGCAGCAGCGCCAGTCGCTGGAAACTCACCTGCGCGACTACGCTTTCTGGCAGGAAGCCTGGCTGCATATGTACCTGACGATTGATCCTGACTGGGCGTGGAACCAGCAGAACCTTGGCCCCGGCCTGTTTCGCGAACATCAGTATGATGGCGTCTTTGTTATCGACGTGGACGATCGCACGCGCTATGCCGTAGTGGATGGCCAGCTCTCCACATTTACGCTGGAACAGTGGCTGGGAAGCCAGGCTCAGCCGCTGGTGGAGCAGGCGCGCTTGCAGCAGCGCCACCAGCATGTCATCAGCGAAAGTATCATGATTGGCGATACGCCGGCGCTGGTGGCTGCCGCACCGATCACCCGTGGCAAAATGCCGCATGAGGCCACGCTCTCCGCCACGCCTTCCGTCATGGTGTTTGTTTACCTGTTTACGCCCGATAAGCTAACAGCATTCGGCCATGCGGTTGGGGTCGATAATGCCCGCGTGCCGCAGGATCAGCAGGATCGCTACACCACGCCATTTATCAGCCAGGAGGCTAAAACCGGACCGGCACTGGTTCTGCGCTGGGATCCCAGCCAGCCGGGGCGCAAGCTCCTGATGTATTTGCTGCCGCTGCTCGCCTTTGTTGCGCTGATCCTCGGCGTGGTAACGCGCCGGGTGATCAATAATGCGATGGATAATGCCCTGCTATCGGATACGCGTTTCCTGCAGTTGATGTACAGCCAGCGTGAACTGGCCGCCAGCGAGGCGCGCTTCCGTGACGTGGCGGAAGCGGCCTCAGACTGGATTTGGGAAACCGATGCCGCCGGGCGTCTGACCTATCTGTCAAAGCGCTTCACCGTGGTCACCGGGTTTGGTCTGCTAACCTCCATCGGGCGGCAGCTGGATGAGATCCTCCAGCACGCAGAGTTGCCGGTCAGTACGTGGGTGAAGCAGCAGCAGGCTGGCGGCGCGCGCAGCCAGTTACGCTGCTATCTGCATTCTCAGCATCGCGGGCGACGTATCTGTAGTCTGGTCGCGAAGCCGATCATGCTGCACGGCAAGCTGCTGGGCTATCGCGGCACGGTGTCCGATATCACTCTGGAAGTGGAAGCGCAGGCGCGGGTTCACTATCTCTCACAGCATGATGTGTTAACCGGCTTACCGAATCGGCTTTTTATGCAGGAGTTTCTGCAGGAGCAGCTGCAGGCGTTGCCGGGGCTGGACTATCCGCTGGTGATGATCAGCCTCGACCTTGACCATTTCAAACCGATCAATGATACCTGGGGACACGCGGCGGGCGACAGCGTGCTGGTGGAGGTGGCCCGCCGTTTGCGCAGCTGCATGAGTGCGGGGGATCTGGTTGCACGGCTTGGCGGCGATGAGTTTATTCTGGCAACCACCGGGCTGCTGACCCGGGCCGAAATTGAGAGCTGCTGCCAGCGCCTGCTCGACTGCCTGCACCAGCCGTTCCACGTTGATTCGCAGGAGCTGTATATCGGCACCAGCCTCGGCATCGCCATGGCGCCGGACGATGCCATGCAGCCGGATGAACTCCTGCGGCTGGCGGATATCGCGCTCTATCAGTCGAAACAGCAGGGGCGTAACCGCTGGGTATTTTATACCGGCGATATGTCGCAGCACCTGGCGCAGCGCAGTGAAATGGAGCGCAATCTGCGCCGGGGCATTGGTGGGGATGAACTGCGCCTGCACTATCAGCCGCGCTATCATCTGCAAAGCGGGCGGCTGGAAGGGGCCGAGGCGCTGGTGCGCTGGCAGCATCAACCCGGGCAGCTCATCCTGCCGGACAGCTTTATACCTCTGGCAGAAGAGACCGGGCTGATTATGGATATCAGTGACTGGGTGCTGAATCGCGCCTGTCGGGACGCCGCCAGCTGGCCCGGCGAGCTGTGCGTCTCTGTGAACATCTCGCCAAAAGAGTTGCGCAACGGCAGCCTGCCGCTGCGCGTCGCGGCGGCGCTTGAGCAGAGCGGCTTAGCAGCAGCGCGGCTGGAGCTGGAAATTACCGAAAATATCACCATGGAGCACCCGGAAAGCGCGCTGGAGATCATGCACCAGCTGAAAGGGCTGGGGGTAAAAATTGCCGTGGATGATTTCGGCGCGGGCTTCGCATCGCTCGGCTATCTGAAAAAATTCCCGTTTGACGCCATGAAAATGGACCGTTCGTATCTTGATGGCTACCCGCATTCGCGCCAGGCGCAGTCGATAGTCGAGGGAATTATTGGCCTGGGGCGCGCATTTTCACTGATTGTGACGGCGGAAGGTATTGAAACGGAAGAGCAGCTGGCGCAGCTCAGGCTGATTGACTGTCAGCAGGGGCAGGGATATTTACTGGGTAAGCCGATGGCGCTGCAAGCATTGCGTGGATTGATGGATAAAACCGTCAGCTGACACGCGCCTCTGCGTCAGGGCAGAGGCGCGTGAGGTTTAGCGGACGCGTACCGCTACCAGCGTCATAATGACGGCAAAAGTGACAAAAATAGCCAGTTCCATAAGATTCTCCTCTGTGGGATTAGTCCTAAAATTATCATGTAAGGCTGGCTAAATTATGAACGATTCGTGCGCAATATCACGGTATCACCTGGCAGCTTTATGCCACCACGCACTGCTCATTTGCGGCGCAATCTGTTAATCTTTCAGCAGAAATGCCGGTTATCTAAGCAAAAAGAGGAGCAGAAACAGTGAAATTTTATGGAAAAGTTGCCGTGATAGCAGCGCTGGTTGCGCTGTCGGGATGCCAGTCCGCTGGGCATAAAAGCGCAGACGCAGGTGCGCCTGTAGACCCGGAGATGGATCGCTGTGGTGCATCGCAGTATCAGCAGTATGTCGGTAAACCGCTGTCGGCCATTGAGTCGCTGCGTTTTGAAAATGCGGTGCGCGCCATTCCGTATAACTCAGCGGTGACGATGGACTTTAACCTGAACCGTATCAATTTTATGGGCGATAAAAACGGGACTATCAGCCGCGTTTACTGCGGTTAATTCTTCGCTCCGGGCTGGCCGCGGCGCGCGTCAGCCCTGTTAGCCTGCACCCCGACTCAGTAGTGCCACTTCCTTACCCACCATAAGCGCAGCCAGATGCCCGCCGAGCTGGTCCAGCCGCTGGTGGTGCTTACCACCTGGCCTTTCGCCACGAGGATCAGGGTAGGCGTACTGCTGACCTGCCAGTGCGTTGCCAGCACGCCGCTGCTGTCGTTCACCACCGGCAGCGTCAGATGATGCCCATTGAGATAGCGCACGATGCTGATGTCATTGCCGGAGCGGCTGGCGACGGTCAGCACATTGGTGCGTTTGCCGTTTAGCCACATCATCATCGGGACGGTGTCATGACAGGCGCTGCAGCCGGTGCTCCAGAACCACACCAGCAGAGGTTTCTTCTCGCTTAGCTCGCCAGGCGTCAGGTCGCGGCCGTCAACGGTGTGCAGCAGCTGCTGAGCAAAATCCGCTGGTAGCTCGGGCGCCCGTAAAACATCAATCAGGCGTATGAGCAGGATCAACATCAGTACCGGCAGCAGTATAAACAGGCTGAACTTCTTAAATTTATTGATCAATTTGCTGTGCCAGTTACTCATTGCCGTCTCCGCCTGCATCCGGCGCTTATCTTAACGGGGCGAGAGTGAATGGCAATCGTCTGGCATGTAAACATACGTATAGGGCAAAAAAACTACTCATGGCCTTCCAGTATTTTTGCCAGCAGGTTGCGGTAACCCTGCAAAACGGACTCGTCGGCTTCCCTCTCCAGGCGCGCAATCACATTCGCTATGATGGCTTTATTACTGGGCGATTTTCCGGACTGCATCAGTTCCATCATGATCACTTCCAGCAACTCACTCTCTTTTGGCGCATGAAACGATGGGCTGTTGAAGTAGTCAGTGATGGCGCGCCCGGCGCCGTGTAGCTGATGACTCATGGTAAACCTCCGCAAAAGCGCCATCGGTGGCCGCACGGCCACTGACAGGATCAGGTATTTAAGCGATAGACGTTGATCCGGGCCGCCAGAACAGCGGCCCGCCACTTGCCTGAAAAATAAACAGGTGGAGATTTTTAATACTGTAGATGGCGCCGGCGGGAATGCCAGTAACAAACAGAAATATTTTTACTCATGCTGCGACAAACTCAGGCAGGGTGGTAAGTGCCAATCACTTCGAGAATACCGTTGATCATAAACTGCACCCCCATGCACACCAGCAGGAAGCCCATCAGGCGTGAGATAGCTTCGATGCCGCCTTTACCGACCAGGCGCATGATTGCGCCGGAACTGCGCAGGCATCCCCACAGTATCAGGCTAACGGCGATGAAGGTCAGCACCGGGGCCACCGTGATAATCCATGGCGCAAAGGTGGTGCCGCTGTGGATAGTTGAGGCGGTGCTGATGATCATCGCAATGGTGCCGGGGCCTGCCGTGCTCGGCATTGCCAGCGGCACGAAGGCGATATTAACCACCTTACGTTCGCTCATCTCATCCAGCTTGTGGTCCGCTTCCACCGACGTTCCGGCCTGCTGCTGGGGGAATAGCATGCGGAAACCGATAAAGGCGACAATCAGCCCCCCGGCGATGCGTAAGCCGGGAATGGAGATACCAAAGGTATCCATCACCACGTTACCGGCGTAGTACGCCACGGTCATAATGATAAATACGTACAGCGAAGCCTGCGCCGACTGGCGGTTGCGCTCCTGGTAGTTCATATCGCCCGCCAGGCCAAGGAACAGCGCCACGGTAGTTAGCGGGTTAGCCAGCGGCAAAATTACCACTAGCCCAAGGCCTATGGCCTTCATCAGTTCAAACATCAGGTGGGATCCTTTGCACACAAAAGAGGCGAAGCCATCATGCCTTAACCTCATGGGGAAGCGAAGAATAACCAGGTCACCAGCGTAAGATTTACCTTAAGATGGGGAATTGACTCACTTAGCGATAAGACTATTCGTGAGCCTGCAGCGCAGGTTAACAATACGTTAAAATATTTTTTGTTTTAAATTAGAGAGTTAGAATTTTCATGGCTTTTTTATCATGCCGACGCTTGTACTGGGGGCGCGGTTATGAGTAAATGCACCTGTCGGTTTTGATACAGACCCACGTATGCGAGCAATTTTAGTAAAGCAGTCTTCAGTTCAAGCGTTATTTCAAGCTTCTTCCTGACTTCCTTCTGAGTGCCTCATAGTAATCCCTGTTGACGAACCCTGTGCCCACTGTGGCTTACTACAATTTTGAAGGAAAGACCCATGTCCCAGACTGGTTTAGTAAAATGGTTTAACGCTGAGAAAGGTTTCGGCTTCATTTCCCCAACTGACGGCAGCAAAGATGTGTTCGTACACTTCTCTGCAATCCAGGATTCAGGTTTCAAAACCCTGGAAGAAGGCCAGAAAGTTAACTTTACTATCGAAAACGGCCAGAAAGGCCCAGCAGCTGCTAACGTAACTGTTGCCTAAGTCCTCTTTCCGCTCCGGCGGTAACAGAACTTAGTTCGAAGTAAAGAAAACCCGCCCCAGTGGCGGGTTTTTTGCGTTTTGACCCCGCCAATAGAGTCGTTTGCTAACACTATTCTGCTGCTGCCCGCTGGATAAGTGACTGACGCCTGCCGTGAGTGTTGTTACACTTGTGTTTCGCTTCTCGCCACTACAGGTCGTTCACACAGCACGATGGAATCCTGGAAGATTAACCTCATCTCTGTCTGGTTCGGGTGTTTATTTACCGGGCTGGCGATCAGCCAGATTATCCCTTTTCTTCCGCTCTACGTTGAGCAACTTGGCGTCACCGATCCCAGCGCGCTGACGCTGTGGTCCGGCCTGATTTTCAGTATTACCTTCCTCGTTTCTGCCATCGTCTCACCGATGTGGGGCAGCCTTGCCGACCGTAAAGGCCGCAAGCTGATGCTGCTGCGCGCCTCGCTGGGAATGGGTATCGTCATTTTGCTGCAGGCGTTTGTCACCAGTGTCTGGCAGCTGCTGGCGCTGCGAGCGCTGATGGGGTTGACCTCCGGTTACATTCCGAATGCGATGGCGCTGGTGGCGGGGCAGGTGCCGCGCGAGCGCAGCGGCTGGGCGCTCAGCATGGTGACCACGGCACAAATCTGCGGGGTGATAATGGGGCCGCTGATGGGCGGGCTGCTGGCGGACTGGGTGGGTTTACGCGCAGTGTTCCTGATCACCTCCGCACTGCTGCTGGTGAGTTTCCTGATTACGCTGTTCCTGATTAAAGAGAACGGCCAGCCGCGGGTGAAAAAAGAGAATAAGCTGAGCGGCAGCATGGTATTTCATACCCTCAGCCGTCCCGGGCTGATGATTAGCCTGTTTTTCACCACGCTGGTGATCCAGCTGTGTAACGGTTCAGTCAGCCCAATTCTGACGCTGTTCGTGCGCGAGCTGGAGCCTAACGTGCAGAACATTGCCTTTATCAGCGGGGTTGTTGCGGCTATTCCTGGGGTTTCTGCACTGCTCTCCGCGCCAACGCTCGGCAAGCTGGGGGACCGCATTGGCGCGGAACGCATCCTGTTTGCCGCCCTGATCTTCTCGGTACTGCTGTTTGTCGCCATGTCCTGGGCGAACAGCGCGGTTGAGCTGGGGATCCTGCGCTTCCTGCTGGGCTTTGCCGATGGTGCCATGATGCCAGCGGTACAGACGCTGCTGCTGCGTTACTCCAGCGACCAGGTAACGGGGCGCATCTTTGGTTATAACCAGTCGTTTATGTACCTTGGCAACGTCGTGGGGCCGCTGATGGGGTCGGGGATCTCGGCGATTGGCGGTTTTCGCTGGGTGTTTGCGGCGACGGCGCTGGTGGTGCTGATAAACAGCGTGCAGCTGATTTGGGTCTATCGCAAATCCGCCCGGCGCAAAATCACGCCGGGCAGTTCGCCTTAGTCCGTGAGTTTAAAACTGACCTGATAGCGATACTGGCGCGCAGACAGCAGGAAGTCCGGGCTGACGCTCGGGCTCCAGGAGTCATCCCCGCCGACCCCCATATGGAAACCATCGACAATCAGCCAGCTGCCCGGCTCGTCGCGCAGCAGGTGACGGTGCGAGGTGTCGCGCAGCTGCTCCATGCTGTGACGGCCGATCGAGAAGTGAAACTCCCCGCTGAGATGCCAGTCGCCGTAGTCCAGCTGCTGCGTACCGCCGCGCAGGCCGTTTTCGCCCGGGAAAACATACGCGGTACTGAGCTGCTCTAACGGCAGCGTCCAGCGTGAGAACTCGGCGGCGAGCCTGCGGTCGGGGTAGTTCTCATGCGGGCCGAGGCCGAACCAGCTGACGCTCTCCGTCACCGTGGCCAGCTGGCAGCGTAAGCCAATGCGCGCTGGCTGCGGCTGCCCGGCGGCGATATCCACTTCAACCTCTACCTGCATCTCTCCCTGAAGGTTAATGCGGTAGCACTTGCGGCTGAGGAAACAGACTTCCCCGCCAGCCTGCCAGGCGTGCAGCGTGCGGATCTGCACGCCATCGCTCAGGGCATCGACCTGCATCTGCAGGAGCTGGCTCTCCAGCTGATAGTGCCCGGCGCGTTTCCAGCGCTCTACCCATGCATGAGGATCGATGCGCGTCACTTCGCTGATGCCGATATCGTTATCCAGCGGCGCACGCGCGAACAGATCCTGCAGCGGGAAGAGCAGCATAGGCTGGCCGCCGCGCAGCCACTGTAGTAGCTCTCCGCTCTCCTGGCTGAACTGCCAGCGCTGCTCGCCGTGCGTGACTTCCGTCAGCAGCGCATGCTGTTCAACGCGCGGCACTTCACCCGTTACCGGGAGCGGCGGGAGTGTCAGCGCGGCGGGCAGACGCCAGCCGTCCCACGCGACACGCTGTCCGGCCGGAGACCAGGCAGTGGCGGCCGGCTGGATAACCTCCACCCGCAGCCACAGTTCACCAGCCAGCGGCGGAAGCTCTGCCAGCGTCAGCGTGGTGCTGCCCTCTGCGGCCAGGTCGAGGGCCACTTCTCCTTCAGCCACCGCGGTGCCCTGATGCTCAATACGCCAGCGCAGCAGCTCGTTGTCGCTGTGACGGAACAGATATTCGCTGCGAATACCCACGCTCAGCGGGGCCGTGCTCTCCAGCGTGAACTGGAAAAACTGCTGGGCGCGCTGCGCTTCATACAGCGCCGGATGCGGCGTGCGATCGGCGAAAACCAGCCCGTTCATGCAGAACTGGCGGTCGTTAGGCGTATCGCCAAAATCGCCGCCGTAAGCCTGCCACTGCTGGCCGTCGGCATCGGTACGCGTCAGGCTCTGGTCTACCCAGTCCCAGACGAAGCCCCCTTGCAGCCGGGGATACTGACGAAACGCCTGCCAGTAGCGGTCGAAACCACCCAAGCTGTTGCCCATCGCGTGGGCGTATTCGCACAGGATCAGCGGACGCGTCTCTTCCGGCAGGCCGATCCATTTCTTGATCGACCATTTGGGGACGGCTTCAAACGGCTGATCCTGATCGACGCGCGCGTACATCGGACAGAGGATATCGGTCGCCGCCGTGTCGGCCCCGCCGCCTTCATACTGCACCGGGCGGCTGGGGTCGTGACTTTTGATCCAGCGGTAGAGCGCGTCGTGCGTGCTGCCGTGGCCCGATTCATTGCCCAGCGACCAGATGATGATGCAGGGGTGATTGCGGTCGCGCTGTACCATGCGCGTGACGCGTTCGCTGAAGGCGTTAAACCAGCTGGGATCGTCAGACAGTCGGTTCATCGGCTGCATGCCGTGCGTTTCGATATTGGCCTCATCAACCACGTAAAGGCCGTAACGATCGCACAGGCGATACCATAGCGGATGGTTGGGGTAGTGAGAGCAGCGCACCGCGTTGAAGTTATGCTGCTTCATCAGCAGGATATCCCTGACCATGGTGGCCTCATCCATCACCTGGCCATGCTGCGGATGATGTTCGTGACGGTTGGTGCCGCGGATCAGCAGCGGCTTGCCGTTGAGCTTCAGCAGCCCGCCGCTGACTTCCACCTTGCGGAAGCCCACATCGTAAGCTTCGGCTTCCAGCAGCGCACCGCTGGCATCCAGCAGGGCCACCACTGCGCGGTAAAGGTGCGGAGTTTCAGCGCTCCACAGCAGCGGCTGTTCCACCTGCAGCGACAGCCGGGTGCGATCGAGGTAGCGCCCGCGTTCATCAATCACCGCGCTGCCAAATGCCTGCTGCTGCTGCGCAATCAGCTGCTCGCCGCGCCACAGCGTCACCTGGGCCTGACAGGCGCTGGCGTCATTCAGCGAAGCGATCGCCAGCACCTGCAGCTGCGCGGATCGGTAGCCGGCGCACAGCTGCGTGTCGATCTGCACGCAGCTGAGCTGTACGGCGGGCTTATGCAGCAGGCTAACGTCACGGAAAATCCCGCTCATGCGCCACATATCCTGATCTTCAAGGTAGCTGCCGTCGCACCAGCGCAGTACCAGCACCGCAAGGCGGTTTTCCCCGGCGTGTAGCGCCCGGCTGAGGTCAAACTCTGCGGGCAGGCGGCTGTCCTGGGAATAACCGATAAACTCACCGTTGCACCACAGGTAGAAAGCAGAATTGACGCCGTCAAAGATGATGCGCGTCTGGCCACCGCTAAGCCACTCAGCAGAGCATTCAAAGGTGGTGGAGTAGCAGCCGGTCGGGTTGTCGCAGGGCACAAAAGGCGGATTGACCGCAATCGGATACTGCACATTGGTGTAGATCGGGGCGTCATAGCCAGAGAGCTGCCAGTTGGAAGGAACCTGCTGGCGGTCGGCCGACGGCAGATCGCCGAGCGTCCACTCATCCGGTACCGCCTCAGGGCAGGCAAAATAGCTAAAACACCACTCGCCATTGAGCGACTGCAGCGACGGGCTAACCTCCTCATCACGCGCCGACTCCACGCTGCGCCAGCTGGCAAAAGGCGGATGGGCGGGCAGGCGGTGAAGCTGAGTCACTGCCGGGTTTTCCCAATGGCGCTGCGAAAGCAGCTGTTGCAGAGAGAGCGGGGCGCGTTCTGTCATGAGATTAACCTCTAAAATGTTATGCGCTCACATTGAGGCCGCATGACGATTTTGTAAAGATAAAAGGCGGGGCGATGCGAGAGCGATCGCAAGATTTATCACTGAAGAAAATCCGTTAATGTTGCCACTGATGCAGGGTTGCGGCAGGAAAACCACAGCAAAACGTTAAGTGTAGAAACGCCCTGTTAATAGCGCGTGTAAGCAGAGAATTCTGCATTGTGGCGGGCCTGAGCCGCGCTTACTATCAGCGCAAAGGGTCCTTAACGTCGTATTGAGGTTTGATAATGGTGAGTATTATTAGAGCAGTGAGTATTGTGGCGCTGGTGGCGGCACTGAGTGGATGTCTGTTCCCGCCTCCGGGCGGCGGTGGCGGTGGTGGCGGCTGGGGCGGACCTGGCGGCGGCGGCGGACCTCATGGTGGTTTCAGCGGCCCGCGCGGCTAACTTTATCGGGGGCCTGTTTTGGCCCCCGTTTTTTTAGGGCCAGCAGCCGAAAAATAACGCGTCACAATGAGCGAAACGTTTCGCCTTTATTTAACAATTTTCCTCCCTTTGATCTGCGCTTAAGTCGCGAAAAAATAACGCGAATACAGGTTTTCTTTTTTCAAATCTGGTGATACCGTCTTGCTTTAACTTGCTGAGACAGTCGCATGAAAAACCTCATTGCAGAATTGCTGGTCAGACTGGCGCAAAAAGAGCAGGAATCGAAAGAACTGGTCGCTCAGGTCGAAGCGCTTGAGATTGTCGTCACTGCACTGTTACGCAAAATGGACGGCGGCCAGCTTCAGCAGATCAATGACAGCATCTCCGAAGCGATGCAGACCGCGTCCGTCACGGTCGAACCTGAGCTTTCTGAAGATATGTCACTGCTGGAAAATTACATTCAACGCCTGCTTAACCACCCCCGCCAGTAATCTTCTTTATGCACGCGGTGCTCACAGGTCTGTGGCAGCGGGCAACGGGCGAGAAATAAAGCCTTCGTCTTATTCATTTCCCTTAAAATTTACGCAAAAATCCCTCGCCGAAAACAAAACTCATGCCACACTTTATTGTATCGATATAACAATAATGGGATGGGATACGCATGAAAGTTCAATTAATGCTGGCGGCGGCTCTGCTGTCACTGACGGCGGCAGGCTATGCCAGCGCGGCCGAAAAAACCGCACAACAGCAAAAAATGACGGTGTGTAATCAGCAGGCGGGTGAAAAATCCCTGAAAGGGGATGAGCGTAAAACCTTTATGAGCGGCTGCCTGAAGAAGGACAGCAAAATGGATGGCATGACGCCGCAACAGATGAAGATGAAAACCTGTAATGCCCAGGCCGGCGAAAAAATGTTGAAGGGTGACGAGCGTAAAACCTTTATGAGCAGCTGCCTGAAAAAAAGTTAACTTATGCGGGCGATCGAACGGTCGCCCGATTTTCTCCCGCGCTTTAACTAAACTAATCCTAAACCGCAGCGGGTTAAGCACGCTTATTGCTGCTTTCGGCACGCTGAGTTAAGAAAAATCCCATTTTTGCACTAAAATATTCGGATCTTTTTTTCGACACCCTCATGAGTCAGTCAGACTGTCTTGGATCGTGTCGCGTGCAACCTAAGGATTCGTTGTATGGTGGCTTTAATCATTATCGGCATCTTTATTATTAGCGTGATTTACGCCCACTCGCGCGGAGTGGTTAAACAAAAGCTGTCGCGCCAACTATTTGACCACTCTACTTTTATGGCACCGGTAAATATGTTTATGACCGGCCTGTCCTCACTGCCTGCGAAACAGCCCTATTTCGATAACGCTGCGTTCCCCGAATTACAGAAAATTACCGATAACTGGCAGGTTATTCGCGAAGAAGCGGTGCGCCTTCAGGACCATATTAAAGCTGCGCAGTCGCATAATGATGCCGGTTTTAACACCTTTTTTAAGCGCGGCTGGAAGCGTTTTTATCTGAAATGGTATGGCGATGCTCACCCCTCGGCACGCGAGCTGTGCCCGGTGACCAGTGAGCTGCTGAGTCAGATCCCGTCGGTCAAAGCGGCCATGTTTGCCGAGCTGCCTGCCGGAAGCCATCTGGGTAAACATCGCGATCCCTATGCCGGATCGGTGCGTTACCACCTGGGGCTACAGACACCGAATGACGATCGCTGCTTTATTGATGTGGACGGTCAGGTACACAGCTGGCGCGATGGTGAAGCGGTGATCTTCGATGAAACCTATGTCCACTGGGCACAAAATGCCAGCGAGCAGACGCGTATCATCCTGTTCTGCGATATTGAACGGCCGATGAAGTGGCGCTGGGCGCAGGCGGTGAACCACTGGGTTGGCACGGCGCTGATGTCGGCGGCGGCCTCTCCCAATGATGATAACGACCGCGTGGGTGGCATTAACCGCATCTTTAAGTACGTTAACGCGGTGCGTGATGCCGGGCAGAACCTGAAAAAGCGCAACCGCGCGCTCTATTATGGGATCAAGCGCACGCTGATCGTGCTGATTTTTGCGCTGATTATCATTCCGAGCGTTCTGATGTAGGCGCATCGACATATTTGGTTAAACATTTAAAAAAGGCGGCTAACCAGTGAGTTAGCCGCTTTTTTTTATACCTTATCTTTCGAACAGTTGCCAACGAGCCCCCGCCTGCCAGGCTTAAGATATTGATACATTTTGTGTGGATATAGCAAAAGGAGAGCTGGGTGAGTTATCAAAACGTTCTGGTATTAAAAGATCTGGCAGAGAATAAACCGCTGAAAGCGCCGGTTGGCGACGCCGACATTTTGCTGATTCGCCAGGGCGATGAGGTCAAAGCGTATCAGAGCGAGTGCCCCCACTCCGGCGCCCCGCTCGAGGAGGGTGCGGTCTATCAGGGAACGCTGACCTGCCCGTGGCACAAAGCCACTTTCTCCCTGCTTGACGGTGCGCTGTGTGAACCGCTGGCGCTCAGCGATCTGAAACGCTATCCGGTGCGGGTCGAGAACGGCATGATCCAGGTGGATCCGCAACCGATGCCGCCGCTCGCCACTTTCAGCGCGGGTGACAGCAAGCCGGTCTTTGTGATTCTGGGGACGGGCGCGGCGGGCAGTGCCGCCGCCTGGACGCTGCGCCGTGAAGGGTTTGATGGGCGCCTGGTACTGGTGGACCGCGAATCAGAGGCGCCCTATGACCGCACCGCGCTGACCAAATTTGTGCCGTCCGGTAAGATGAAAATCAGCGAAGTTCCTGCGATGCTCGATGACGACTTTTTCCAGTATGCAGAAAGGTTGCAGGGTAATGTCGAACAGCTCGACAGCCGCCAGCAGCTGCTGCGCTTTGCAGATGGCAGCACGCTGCAGTATGACAAACTGCTACTGGCCAGCGGTGGTCTTCCTCAGCGCCCTGATATTCCCGGTAACGCGCTGGCAGGGGTTCACGTTCTGCGCAGCATTGAACAGTGCGCCGCGGTGATGAAGGCCGTGGAGCAGCAGCGTAAGCTGGTGATTATTGGCAACAGCTTTATCGGCATGGAGCTGGCGTCGGCACTGCGCGCCCAGGATATCGCGGTGCAGATCGTCGCCCCGCAGCCGCTGCCGTTCAAAGCCCAGTTTGGCGAGCAGCTGGCACGCTTTTTCCGCGATCTGCATCAGCAGAACGGCGTGGAGTTTATCACTGACGAAGTGGCTGAGCTGACCGCCGAGAACGGACACGTCAGCGGCGTGCGGCTGAAAAGCGGCCAGCAGATTGCCAGCAGCGTGGTGGTGCTGGCGACCGGCGTTACGCCGGGCTGCGGTTTTATCCACGATATCGCTCTGCAGGACGATGGCAGTCTGGCAACCGATGAAGCGCTTCAGGCCGCTAAAAATGTCTGGGCGGCAGGTGATATCGCCAGCTATCCGGCGGAGGAGGGCCTACAGCGCATTGAGCACTGGCGCGTGGCGCAGCAGCAGGGAAGGATTGCTGCCAAAAATATGCTGGGTGCCGGCGAGGCGTTCGACCGCGTCCCGTTCTTCTGGACGGCCCAGTTTGGCACGCGCTACGAATATCTTGGTCACGCGGAAAAATGGGATGAAGAGCGGCTGATCGGCTCGTTAAGCGATAAAACGTTCGTCATGCTTTACGGGCAGAAAGGCAAGCTGGCGGCGGTGGCCTCCTGCGGGTGCTATACCTTTACCGCCGAACTGGTGCAGCGCATGCAGCAGCCGATGACGCTGGACGCGGCGGAGCAGCTCAGCCGGGCGCATCTCTCAGCCTGAACAGCGCAGCCAGCGGGTAACCCCGCTGGCTGCGTTTTTTTACTGCTTGCTCATCTGCTCGGATTTCGCCATGCACTGCTGCATCGCTTCCATCACCGCCGAGCGGAAGCCTTTCTGCTCCAGCACTCTTACTGCTTCAATGGTGGTGCCGCCCGGTGAGCACACCATATCTTTCAGTTCGCCCGGATGCTTGCCGGTCTCCAGCACCATTTCCGCTGCGCCTTTCACCGCCTGTGCGGCAAACTGGTAAGCCTGAGCGCGCGGCATCCCGCCCAGCACGGCCGCATCGGCCATCGCCTCAATAAACATAAATACATAGGCCGGGGCAGAACCGCTGACGCCGACCACCGCGTGGATCAGGTACTCCGGCACCAGCGCCGCTTTACCAAAGCCGCTAAAAATCTCCACTACCGCATCGGCCTCTTCTTTGGTCACCAGTACATTGGGGGTGACCGAGGTCATGCCCTCGTTGACCAGCGCGGGGGTGTTCGGCATAACGCGCACGATTTTACGGTCGTGGCCAAGCACCGAGGCCAGCGAGTCCAGCGTCACGCCCGCGGCAATCGAAACCACCAGCGTCTCTTTATTCAGGCTGCCCGCAATATCTTTCATCACCGACAGGATCGCATTAGGTTTTACCGCGCCGAACAGAATATCGGCCTGCCCGGCCACTTCGGCTGCGCTCTCTGCCGGGGTGATGCCATACTGTTTCTGCATCGCCAGGTTGGTTTCGGGCTTGTGGTCAAATACCCAGATATTCTCCGCTCTGACCTGCCCGGCGGCGACCAGGCCGGCTATAATCGCCTTCGACATATTACCGCAGCCAATGAAGCCAATTTTCTTGTCCATGAGATTCTCCCTGCTAATTCTGTTTACGAAGTTGGCGTGATGCCATCCCCACACCTTAACTGGATCAGATTAAGTTTGCCATTCGGCAAAAGAATGGGAAGATCGCGCTATTCCCGACTCAATATTATAAGGAAATGGCGATGCCAATCTGGGTGGATGCCGATGCGTGCCCGAAAGTGATCAAAGAAGTGCTGTACCGTGCAGCCGAGCGTGAGCAGATGATGGTGACGCTGGTGGCGAATCAGGGGCTGAGCGTGCCGCCATCGCGCTTTGTGCGCACGCTGCGGGTTCCGGCGGGCTTTGACGTGGCCGACAACGAAATTGTGCGCCGTGCGGAAGCGGGCGATCTGGTGATCACCGCCGATATTCCGCTGGCGGCCGAAGTGATGGAGAAGGGCGCGATTGCGCTGAATCCGCGCGGTGAACGCTACAGCGAAGCCACCATTCGCGAGCGGCTGACCATGCGTGACTTTATGGATACCATGCGTGCCAGCGGGGTGCAGACCGGTGGGCCGCCGGCGCTCAACCAGCGCGATCGTCAGCAGTTTGCCAATGAACTGGATAAATGGTTACAACAGCAGCGTAAGTAGTGGCGAGACCCTCTCCCGCCGGGCGGGAGAGGGTATTAGCGGTCAGACAAAGTTGTCGTCATCAAAATCATCGCCAAACGCATCATTGCTGAAGTCGTTATCGCTGGCGTAATCCTGCTGCAGGCCGTTATCCTGGCTGAGGAAGGACTGATTATCCCCGCCGTTAAAGGTATCGAGATTATTATCAAACTGCGGGTCCGGCATCGCCGGTTCGTTAATGATATTTACAATCTCTTCCGGCTGCGAGTGGTGGAACATGCTGGTCAGCATATCCGCCATCACTACGCCGCCGGCAACGCCGACCGCCGTTTGCAGGGCGCCGCCAAGGAAACCACGCCCGGCAGCAGGGGCCGCGGGCGCCTGGGCATAGGCGGGCTGCTGCTGTGGCTGGGCGGGCGCATTTCCCCACGCTGATTGCGCAGGCTGCTGGACCGGCTGCGGCTGCGAACGGCTGCCGCCGCCAAACAGCCCGGAGAGGAAACCGCCGCTGTTCTGCTGGGGCTGCTGGGCCTGTGCCAGCTTCGCTTCCAGCTCACTCACCCGGCTGTTAAGCTGCTTCATTGCCGCTTCCTGGATCAGGATGGCCTGCGCCATGTAGTAGGGCGCGCCGGGTTGCGCTTGCACCTGCTGCTGGATCAGTTTTTCCGCCGCGGCGTCGCGCGGGCCGGACTGTGACTCTGCCTGTTTTAAGCGGGTAAACAGGCTTTCGATCAGTTGTTGTTCTTCGCTCTGCATGGGGTTCCTCCGAAAACGGGCGATAGGTTAATTCTGACTATCCGCCGGTGAAAGTAAATGCAATCGGAGTAAGGAAATGTTGCACCCCCTTACGCGGCTTATTTATTGTGTAAAGTAAATGATACAACTGTAATTTTCTTTTCAAAACATCGTGTTATTGAGGTTTTTCTCCCTGCTTGCTGTACAGAAAACGTTACTGCTGGTCCCGGTGAATAATGTCCGGTATCATGCGTCAACGTTTTTCAATGTTTGCCCCTCGGTGCGCGATGACCCGCGTCGGAATCGTTAAGGAAGTGCCTGTTATGTCATTACCCATTTATCTGATCGGCGCACGTGGCTGCGGTAAAACCACCGTGGGTCAGGCTCTTGCTCTGGCATTAGGGTACGCTTTCTGCGACACCGACCATTACCTCCAGCTCTCCAGCGGCCAGAGCGTATCGGACATTGTCAGCGCCGAAGGGTGGGAAGGATTTCGCCGTCGTGAAACCCTCGCTGTGAAATCCGTTACGCAGCCGGGGACGGTGATTGCCACCGGCGGGGGGATGGTGCTGGCCGAAGAGAATCGCCAGTTCATGCGCGAGCAGGGGCAGGTGGTCTATCTTAATGCGGATGCAGCGGTGCTGGCGGCGCGGCTGGAAGCCTACCCGGAAGCCGAACAGCGCCCGACGCTGACCGGGCGCCCGATTGCCGAAGAGATGGTCGAAGTGCTGGCGGCGCGTGATGCGCTTTATCAGCAGGCGGCGCACCATATTATCGATGCGATGCAGTCGCCAGAAGCGGTTGTCAGCCAGATCGTTAGCGCACTCTCCCTCGCTCGCGCCAGTTAACTTCGCCTTTTTCTCCCCCTCCTGCGCGATAAAGCGCTGTGCTTGTCTATACTTTGACAGTGGCCGGTTTGCTGGCCACGCCGTGAAAGGGATCTCTTTCGCGTGCTTTTTCTGACAGCCAAGAGGGGATGAGTATGCCAGGAAGACCGCCATATCCACGCGAAGCACATATTGTAGAGGTTGAAAAGGGCGCACCCGGCAAATCCGTTGTCTGGTATGAGCTGCGTTCTGACCATCCGAAACCTGACTCGCTGATCAGCGAGCATGAGAGTCATCAGGAGGCGCTGGATGCTAAAGAGCGCTATGAGGATGCTGAAAAAGAGTAATCCTCACTCCGCCCTGGCAGGGACGCCAGCGGCTGGCACACTATCACCTGGCGTTATTAATTATTTCTTTACCCGCACTTCCGCTAATTTTTCTCAATATCCATCGCAGCATATTTCGCTGGTCACGCCCGGGATCCCGCCATATATTTTTATTTTTTAATCTGCATCAGGGATAATAAATTCTCATCGCCCCGCGGCACCTGATTATCCTTTTTCCTCCCCTTAAAGCCGAATGAAATTAATCCTTGACCGCCAGGCGTGCGCGCCGTAGGTTAATTTTATCAGAAACAGGAACAACAGTTCCTAATAGTGGAACTACCCGATGAGCACGCTTGAAAATGCTTCCGCCGTACTCAAACTGTTTAACCGCAGCGGCCTGACTCAGGGCCAGCCAGGGTTGACCTTTACTGATGTGGTTGAGGCATTAGGGTTGCCAAAAAGTACCGTTTCGCGCCTGTTGTCGACGATGGAAAACGAAGGGCTGCTGGAGCGCGATGCGGAAACCCGCTGTTTCCATGTCGGGCGCATGCTGCTGTCGCTGGCCAGCCATTATCTCTCGACGCCGCTGGTCGATGGTGCCTCATCCATGATGGCGCGGCTGGCCGCAGAGTCCAGCTGTACCGGCTATATCTCGGTGCTGGAAGGGCGCGAGATTATGGTGATGCGTATGTTCCAGGGGCGGATGTTTATTCAGGTAGTGACCCCGCCGGGCAGCCGGTTACCGGCTGCAGAAACCTCGGTCGGCCGCGCCATTCTGGCACGCTATAGCGATGAGTTCGTGCGCAAGCTCTATGCCGGAGCCTGGCAGGTGAGTTCCCCTAATTCGCCGCAAACGCTGGAGCAGCTGCTGGCCGAACTGGCGCGCATTCGTGAACAGGGTTATGCGCTGGCACGCAATGAGACCCTGCAGGGCATCAGCTCGCTTGCCACCACGATTACTAACAAACATCGGGGGGAAACTGTGGCGCTGTGCCTGTCGTTCCCTTCACAAAATCAGGAGCCGCCATACTCCTCCGCCACGCTGGATGCGCTGCAGATGGTCACGCGTCAGCTGGCAGGGAAATATGGCGATCTCGCCAATACGATGGCTATTTCCGCCACCGTGTAATCATCACCTGATATCCCCTTATGGATATCAAGTACGCCTCACCAGGGCATTAGCAGTACCGTCAATAATACAACATTCTAATAAGGTCCTCAGAGACCAGTGATAATAAGCAAAATATCCCCCCGCAGTATCGGGGGACTATTTTGCCACGGGCAAAAAACATCATTCCATCACCATCGGACAGGGTCTTTACCGGGGAAAATATGCGGCAGGATAATCCTTTAAAGGATGCTGGCACCATTGTGGTGCTGCTTCTACTTTCAGTGCTCGGCGCCATTATTGGCGTGCAGCTGTTAACCACGCTGGGCGTGACGCCTAACACCTCTATTATCGGCGCCCTGCTGGCGATGCTGCTGGCACGTATTCCACTCAAAGCCTTCCAGCGCTATCGATCGATTCATACCCAAAACCTTGCGCAGACGGCGATCTCTTCTGCCACCTTCGGCGCCGCGAATAGCCTGCTGATGCCGATTGCCGTGCCGTGGGTTATGGGGCAGCCACAGCTTATCCTGCCGATGTTTGTCGGCGTGAGTGCGGCGATGCTGCTGGATGCTTACCTGCTGTATCGCCTGTTTGATACCCGCGTTTTCCCGGCCAGCAATGCATGGCCACCGGGCGTGGCGGCGGCGGAAGCGATTAAAGCGGGCGATAAAGGCGGCAGCCATGCCTGGCTGCTGCTGGTCGGCGTGCTCGGCGGCATCGTCGGCTCAGTGCTGAAAATCCCGATGGCGGCCTTTGGTACCGCGTTTATCGGCAATATCTGGGCGCTGAGCATGTTTGGCATCGGCTTACTGTTACGCGCCTACGCCCAGCCGATTGCCGGGATTGATATCAACGCTAACTATATTCCGCACGGCGTGATGGTCGGCGCCGGGCTGGTGGCGCTGATTCAGGTGGTACAGGTGATCCGCAGCAAAAAGAGCGACACCACGGTTTACTCCAGCCCGGATACAGAGGTGCGCAAAGCGCTGGGACTGGGAACGGTGGGCTACCTGGCGATTGCTGCCCTGCTGGCGCTGAGCGCCGGGCTGTGGGCGCAGATGTCACTGCCGATGCTGCTCGCCTTCATCATCTATGCCGCCTTTGCGGCCTTTGTTCACGAGCTGCTGGTGGGCATTGCGGCGATGCACTCCGGCTGGTTCCCGGCTTTTGCCGTGGCCCTGATCACCCTGATCATCGGTATCCTGATCGGCTTCCCGCCGCTGGCGCTCTGCGTGCTTACCGGCTTCACCGCCGCCACCGGACCGGCGTTTGCTGATATGGGTTATGACCTGAAAGCCGGCTTTGTGCTGCGCGGGCAGGGTCGCGATCTGCAGCAGGAGCTGTGGGGCCGGCGCATACAGCTGTTTGCCGCGCTGATCGCCTTTGTCGTCTCGATCCCCGTGGTGTGGTTCGCCCATGCCAGCTTCTTTAGTCAGGATCTGATCCCGCCGGTGGCGCGGGTGTATGCCAAAACCATTCAGGCCGGAGCGGAACCGGGTATCGCGCATAACTTACTGATCTGGGCGATCCCTGGCGCAGTGATCCAGCTGATCGGCGGGCCGAAGCGTCAGCTCGGCGTTCTGCTGGCGACCGGCCTGCTGATCTTCAACGCAATGGCCGGCTGGGCTGTGGTCACGGGTATCGTGCTGCGCCTGATCATTACCCGTATCTGGGGCGATCGCGGGCGTACGCCGATGGAAGTGATGGCCGCCGGATTTATTGCCGGTGATGCGCTTTACAGCTTTTTTAACTCCCTTTTCAGCAGCGGCACCAAACGATAATTAAGGTAACGACATGAGTTTGCAGCAGACTTTGCAGGTTTTTGAGCTACTGGATAGCGCCAGCGTCAGCGGGCAGGATGTCGCGGATCTGTTCAGCGGCTACCCGGGCGTTTGCGCCAGCGTTAAGCGCGTCAGCGGCCCGAAAGGGCAGACCGATTTCGTGCGCATCACCCTGACCGGCAGCGCAGGGAAGAGCCGGGGGGGGACTGCTCCCACGCTGGGGATTATCGGCCGTCTGGGCGGCATTGGCGCACGGCCAACGCGTATCGGCATGGTGTCGGACGCCGATGGTGCGGTCGCTGCCGTCAGCAGTGCGCTGAAGCTGGCCGAGATGCAGCGTAAAGGCGATTTTCTGGCGGGTGACGTCATCATCACCACCCATATCTGCCCGAATGCGCCAACCCGCCCGCACGAGCCGGTCGACTTTATGGACTCGCCGATCGACGACGTCACCATGAACGATAATGAAGTGGTGCCCGGCACAGATGCTATTCTTTCCATAGATACCACCAAGGGCAACCGCATCCTCAACCACAAAGGGTATGCGCTGTCGCCGACGGTTAAGCAGGGTTATATCCTGCGCGTATCGGAAGACTTACTGCGCATTATGGAGATGACCAGCGGCCGTCCGGCAGTGACTTTCCCGATCACCACGCAGGATATTACGCCGTACGGCAACGGTGTGTATCACCTCAACAGCATCCTCCAGCCAGCAACGGCAACCGATGTGCCGGTGGTGGGGGTGGCAATCTGTAGCGAGTCGGTGGTTCCCGGTTGTGGTACCGGCGCCAGCCATGAAGTCGATATCGCGCTGGCCGTGAAGTTCGCGGTGGAAGTGGCAAAAGAGTTCGGACGGGGCAGCTGCGCGTTTTACGACGCCGAAGAGTATGCGCGCCTGCTGGCGCTGTACGGCAGCCTGAGCCATCTTAGCTCGCGGAATTAAGCTTATGAATCCCTCTCTGGTGACGTTGACGATTGGGCAGTCCCCGCGCACGGATATTATGCCGCTGCTGCTGGAGTACCTGCCCGAAGAACAGATTGCCCACTCCGGGCTGCTGGATGGCCTCACGCCCGGGCAAATTGCTGAGCAGTACGCGCCGTCAGAACGGCGAGAAGGTGCTGGTCTCCAGGCTGACCGACGGCAGCCAGGTGACGCTGGCGGCGAGTAAAGTGGAGCGCGGTTTGCAAAAACGCATCCTGCAGCTGGAAGATGAGGGGTTTAGCACTATCCTGCTGTTATGCACCGGTGAGTTCGGCAAACTGTACGCCAGTGAGGCGATACTGCTGGAGCCGGACCGTATTATCCCGCCGCTGATCGAGGCGATTGTCGATGGTCATCAGGTGGGGATTGTGGTGCCGGTGGCCGAACAGATTCAGGAGCAGGCCAACAAGTGGAAAAACCTGACGCAGCCACCCTGTTTCGCCGTTGCCAGCCCGTATCTGGCCAGCGATGAGACGCTGATTGATGCTGCGCTGTCGCTGCAGGAGCAAGGGGCAGATGTGGTGGTGCTGGACTGTATCGGTTATCACCAGCGTCACCGTGATTTCCTGCAAAAACTGTTGGGTATTCCGGTACTACTTTCGAACGTGCTGGTCGCCAAACTGGCGGCAGAATTACTGGTCTGAGTCACGATTGCAGCGGCTGATGCGCAATAGTGCGTGACAGCCGCTCAATTATGCCACTACACTGCCAGCTTACCTTTGTCTCTGATTTTAAGGAATTTATATGCTCAATGTTAGTGAGTATTTTGACGGTAAAGTGAAGTCAATTGGCTTCGAGAGCGCCACGACCGGCCGCGCCAGCGTTGGCGTGATGGCGGAAGGTGAATACACCTTTGGTACCGCTCAGGCGGAAGAGATGACGGTGGTCAGCGGCTCGCTGAAAGTGCTGCTGCCGGGTGAAGCCGAGTGGAAAAGATATGCGCCGGGTGAGGTATTTAACGTGCCGGGCCACAGTGAATTCCATCTGCAGGTGGCTGAGCCGTTTGCCTATCTGTGTCGTTATCTGAAAGATTGATAATGTAGCGGGTCGGGCATGCCCGGCCCCTGCGCGTACTGGCGACGCATGCGTCGCCAGCAAGGTCAATTAACGTTCGGCTTCCCCGCCCAGCGCTTCCACCGTATTGCTGATTAGCGCGGCCAGTTCGCCGGTCATCAGAATAAAGTCAGCATCAAAACGCCCGGTCACGTCTTCGCGGTCAATGTCGTCATTCTGCTCGCGCAGAATATCGGCGAACTTCAGGCGTTTGATAGAACCGTCATCGGAGAGCACCATCTGGATGCGCTCCTGCCAGTCCAGTGCCAGCTTGGTGACCAGCTTGCCCGCTTCGATATGGTTGGCGATCTCATCGCACACCAGGTCCTGCTTCTTACAGCGGATCACGCCGCCATCTTCCAGAATCGCTTTCAGCTCGGCTTCATCCATCAGCGCGAAACCGGCAGGCAGCTCGCCAGAGCGCACCCACTCGGTCATGGTCAGCTCAATCGGGCTTTCCAGCGTCAGCGGCACCACCGGCAGTGACCCCAGGCTCTTACGCAGCAGCGCCAGCGTATCCTCGGCTTTTTTCGCGCTGGCACAGTCAACCATAATCAGGTTGTTCACGGTGTCGATCCAGACATACGTCTGGCTGAAGCGGCTGAAGGCACGCGGCAGCAGGCTGTGCAGCACTTCATCCTTCAGTGAGTCTTTCTCGGTTTTTTTCAGCTTGCGCGACTGCTCGGCTTCCAGCTTGCTGATTTTCGCTTCCAGCGCCTGTTTGATCACCGGCGAAGGCAGCATTTTCTCTTCTTTGCGCGCGCAGATCAGGATCTGGCCGTTAGTGACGTGGGTCAGATCTTCGCTGCGCGGACCGATCGGCGAGACCCAGCCAGTTTTCGACATATCCTGGCTGCCGCACGGGGTGAAAGAGAAAGCATCGAGCTGTTTTTCCATCTCGTCTGCTACCAGCGGAATGTCGCGACTAAGACGATAGACCATCAAATTTTTAAACCACAGCATGCTGCATTCCCTCTCTGTGCGCGCAAGAAGGCGCGCGAGTTCAAAGTCAGGGCGCATGATAGCGAATCGGCGGCGGGGTTTCATTGCCTTTCCGCCTGCCGCCTTCTAAGGTAGTGATCTCACCGTCAAATAATGAGGAATAACAAGTGCGTATTGGTATTGATTTAGGTGGCACCAAAACAGAAGTGATTGCCTTATCTGACCACGGCGAAGAACTGTTCCGCTACCGCGTCCCCACGCCGCGTGACGACTATGACAAGACCGTGGAGAACATCATCGGGCTGGTAAAGCGGGCAGAGCAGGAGACCGGGCAGCAGGGCAGCGTTGGGCTGGGCATTCCCGGCACGCTGTCGCCGTTTACGCGGCGGGTAAAAAACGCCAACTCCACCTGGCTGAACGGTCAGCCGCTGGATAAAGACCTGCAGCAGCGGCTGGGGCGCGAAGTGCGCATTGCCAATGATGCCAACTGCCTGGCGGTGTCGGAAGCGGTCGACGGTGCCGCTGCCGGTAAGCAGACGGTGTTTGCGGTAATAATCGGCACCGGCTGCGGCGCAGGCGTGGCGCTGAACGGCCAGGCGCACAGCGGCGGAAACGGCAACGCCGGCGAGTGGGGGCACAACCCGCTGCCGTGGATGGATGAAGACGAGCTGCGCTACCGCGAAGAGGTGCCGTGCTACTGCGGTAAGCAGGGCTGCATCGAAACCTTTATCTCCGGCACCGGCTTTGCCACGGATTACCAGCGGCTGAGCGGCATCGATCTCAAAGGCGCGGAGATTATCAAGCGGCTGGAGCAGCAGGACCCGGTGGCCGAGCTGGCGATGAGCCGCTACGAGATGCGGCTGGCGAAGTCGCTGGCGCACGTGGTGAACATCCTCGACCCGGATATGATCGTGCTGGGCGGTGGGATGAGCAACGTTGAGCGCCTGTATCAGACGGTGCCGCAGCTGGTGAAAAACTGGGTGTTCGGCGGCGAGTTTGCCACCCCGATCCGCCGCGCCGTCCACGGTGATTCCAGCGGCGTGCGCGGGGCGGCGTGGCTGTGGCCGTTGTGATCTGACGGGGCCCCCTACAGCAATGTAGGGGCGGACCCTCTTTTCCGGTCCGCCCGTAAGGCCGGTTAACATCGCCGAAACCGTTATTCGCCCTGCAGCATCACGTCGTGCGGGGCATTATCGCGGTGGCTTTTGGTCATCAGGAACCACAGATAGCCGATCGCCATCAGGCCGACAAAAACAGCGCCAATCAGCGCGTTAAACCACAGCATCGCGATCAGGCACACCACCGCCAGAACCAGCGCAATCATCGGCACCACCGGGTAACCCGGTGCGCGGAAGGTGCGCTCCAGCTCTGGCGCCGTGCGGCGCAGGCGGAACAGGCTCAGCATGCTCATGATGTACATCACGATGGCACCAAACACCGCCATGGTGATCATCGCCGCCGTCAGCGACATGCCCTGCAGGTTAATCCAGCCGTCGCTGAAGATGGCGACAATGCCGATCGCTCCACCGGCAATAATTGCGCGGTGCGGAGTTTGAAAGCGTGACAGCTTCGCCAGACCGCTTGGCAGATATCCGGCGCGCGACAGCGCAAAGAACTGGCGCGAGTAGCCAAGAATGATGCCGTGGAAGCTGGCAATCAGGCCGAACAGGCCAATCCACACCAGCATATGCATCCAGTTGGAATTATTGCCGACGATCATTTTCATCGCCTGCGGCAGCGGGTCATTGATGTTAGACAGCGTGCGCCAGTCGCCTGCACCGCCCGCCATCAGCATCACGCCGATCGCCAGCACCACCAGCGTCAGGATCCCGCCCACATAGGCACGTGGGATGGTGCGCTTCGGATCTTTCGCCTCTTCGGCGGCCATGGCAGCCCCCTCAATCGCGAGGAAGAACCAGATAGCAAACGGGATCGCCGCGAAGATCCCCGACAGCGCAGGCATGCCGAAGTGCTCGCCGCCCGCCCAGCCGTTGGCGGCGAAGTTGGCAATGCTGAAGCCCGGCGCCACCACGCCCATAAATACCAGCAGCTCAAGCACCGCCAGCACGGTCACCACCAGTTCAAACATCGCTGCCAGCTTTACGCCAAGAATATTCAGCGTCATAAAGACGATATAGGCGCCGACCGCCGCATATTTCGGGTTCAGCTCCGGGTACTGCACGTTGAGATAGGCACCGATCGCCATGGCGATAGCCGGGGGCGCGAAGACAAACTCAATCAGCGTTGCCATCCCGGCAATCAGGCCACCGGTTTCGCCAAAGGCGCGGCGGCTGTAGGCGAAAGGGCCGCCGGCATGGGGAATAGCGGTGGTGAGTTCGGTAAAGCTGAAAATAAAGCAGGTGTACATCAGGGCGATCATCAGCGTGGTCAGCAGGAAGCCCAGCGTACCCGCTACGCCCCAGCCGTAGCTCCAGCCAAAATATTCCCCGGAAATCACCAGACCTACCGCAATCCCCCACAAATGGATGGTGCCCAGCGTGGGTTTGAGTGTGCTCGTCATACCGTTATCCCCGTCATTATTGTGTTAGTGGGTCGATAATGCAGCTCCCCGAGGGGGGAAACTTGACGCGGGCGTGATGATTTCTGCGCGCTGCGGTCAACTACGCTGCAAAAAAAGCGCCAGATGTACGCTACGGTCAAAACAGGGTCGTCTGCGGTCAAGCCGAAAAGGGCGGGCGATCGGATGCTGGTTATCACAGAGACATCGTTCAACCTCGATTGCGGAGCCAGATAATGACTGCCAAACAAAATGACACCCTGAACAATGACGCGCTGCAGCGCCTGGCCGAACGCACGCTGGCCCGCTATCCCGCCGCTCTGCAGGGCAAGCTGAGCCTGCTGTGCCGCTCGGAAAACGCCACTTTCCTGCTGGAAGCGGGCGGTAAACGCTATGCGCTGCGCCTGCACCGTCCCGACTATCACCAATACGCCGATATCGTCAGCGAGCTGCAGTGGCTGGACGCGCTGCGCGAAACCGGCATCGAGGTGCCGCAGGCGGTGGCGGATAGCGCAGGGGAAACGGTGCAAACGCTGGTGCTGGAAGAGGGAACGGTGCGCCACGCGGTACTGTTCCACTGGATTGAGGGCGAGATGCCGGGCACCGATGTCGACCCGCGCGCCTTTCGCCAGCTCGGCAATATCACCGCGCGCCTGCATCAGCACAGCCGCCGCTGGCAACAGCCGGCCGGGTTCCAGCGCATTATCTGGGATCATCACACCATGGTCAGTGCGCAAAGCCACTGGGGCGACTGGCGCGATGCCCCCAATCTGCGCATCGGCGACCGGGCGATCGTTGAGCAGGCGATCGCCAGAGTGGGATCCGAGCTGGCGGAGTTTGGCAAAGCGCCGCACAACTACGGCCTGATCCACGCCGATCTGCGCCTGACCAACCTGCTGCTGCACAAGGGCGAAACCCGGGTGATCGACTTTGACGATTGCGGCTTCGGCTGGTATCTGCACGACCTGGCGGCTGCAATCAGCTTTGTTGAGCACCATCCGCGCGCCGCAGAGTGGGTCGACAACTGGATCACCGGCTATGAGCAGGTGGCGCATATCAGCGATGCGGAGATGGATCGGGTGCCGACGCTGCTGATCCAGCGCCGCATTCAGCTGCTGGCCTGGGCGGGATCGCACGCGGAAACGGAGATGGCGCACAGCCTCGGCCCGCAGTGGGCGGATCATTCAGTGCGCCTGTGTCGCCGTTATCTGGAAACGTCGCAGCTGCCGGTCGGCGCATAAACCCGCCACGTTGCACCGTGGACGGGCACTTTGTGCTGCCACGGTGCTCTTTTCGCACGGATAGCCATACGCAAGCACGCGAATTGTCTGATGTTGCGGTTGGTACGCAATTTGCTCTGTATACGGGGAGAGGGGAGTACCCCAGGCAGCAGGAGACAATCACATGTTACATACTCAACTGGCACGCCCTGAAATCAGCCACGTCTTGCACAGCGGCAATGTCGCCAACCGCGGCGTGCTCGCCGCCGCCGCCAGCGGCCTGAGCGACTTTATCAGCCACAGCGGCGGCGATGTCGATCGTATCTTTGGCGTCAGCGGTATCGACCCGGAGCTGCTGGCGCAGCCCACCCTCAGCCTTGGCTTAATCAACTACTGCCGGGTGATGGAAGAGGCGGCGCGCAGTTCAGGCTGTGATAACTTCGGTTTACACTACGGCAGGCAGTTTAAACCACAGTCATTAGGTCTGATTGGCTACATTGGCCTGTGCAGCGCCACGCTGGAGCAGGCGCTGCAAAACGTCGCGCATGCTTTTCCCTGGCACCAGCACGATACGCTGACCCGGCTGGTGGACAAGGGGGACTGCTGGCGGCTGGATTATCAGGTGCGCCACGGCGCCATTCTCTGCCGCCGTCAGGATGCCGAGCTGACGTTGGGGATGTTTATGAACCTGATCCGCCACGTGGCCGGTAAACACTGGGCGCCGCGTGAGGTTCACTTTGAACATCCGCGCCCGGCGCAGTGGCACGAACACTGCAAAGCCTTTGATGCCCCGGTCTATTTCGACCAGCCGTTTAACTCCTTGCTGATACCGAAACGCGATCTCGCCCGCGCGATGCCCGACAGCGATCCGCTGCTGCTTGGCGTAATGCAGGATGCGATCCGCCGCCTGAACAGCGCCACGCCGCAGCAGAATATTGTCGACCAGGCGCGTGCGCAGGTGCACCGGGTGATGCTGCAGGGCGAGCCGGTGCTGGAAGAGGTCGCGGATAAGATGGGGCTGTCGAGCTGGTCACTGCAGCGCCGCCTGCGCGAAGAGGGGCTGAGCTTTACCGCGCTGGTGGATGCCGTGCGCTGTGAGATGGCGAAACACTATCTACAGCAGCGCCAGCTGCCGATTTCCGAGATGGCGCTGCTGCTGGGCTACTCCGAAGTCAGCGCCTTTTCGCGCGCCTTTCGCCGCTGGTTCGGCATCAGCCCGCGCCAGTGGCGACAGGACGAGCTGGCGGGCTAAGGGCGAAAATCAATCGCCACGCCGTCAGCCAGTTCAGGCGGCGGCGCGGGCAGATCGGGCGCGCTGGCCACCAGGCTCCACGTTTTCAGGCAGAGCAACTCATCACCTTCGGTGCGCAGCACCTGGTAGCGCTGGTTCGCACCGTACTTTAGCGTCACGCGGCAAACCTTACCCTGATAGCGGTGGGCATCGGTGAAATGGCGCTGTATGCCTTGCTGCATCGCGGCGAGATAGCGATCGTTTTTGCGCGCAGTGGCGTGACATCCGCTTAATATAACGCCGACGATTAGCAGGCCCAGAGTCAAATAAGGTTTATACATTGCGCTTTGCCCCAGAATTAAAGCGATAAATAATGTCGCATTGTACCGGACCCGCGCAGACAGCAAACAAAAATCATTCTGGCAAAGTGATTTACAGAATTTTCTCTTAAATTTGCCTTAAGGGGTTGTGGCGGTTTAGTTCGGCTGTATATATTACCGTTAATCAATTAAATTAATTGACTATTTCGGTTTATTTGCAAGAACTGCCTGTGTTATTCTGGCGCCGCATTCTCACCTTTATCTGTAATTCTCGCGTTTATTATTTCCAGATGATATTAATTTGTCTGGTGCGGGATTTTCGCTGCATTTTTCATTCAGGGATTAAAATGAAACCCACCAGCCTTGCTGTTGTTAGCTTATTCGGCACCGTACTGTTAACCGGTTGTGCCACCGAATCCTCACGCTCTATTGAAGCCCCTCAGGTGGCTGCCGCCGCTCAGCCGCAATATCAGGGAGTAAAAAGCCCGATTGCCGTGGGCAAATTCGATAATCGCTCCGCCTATATGAATGGGGTGTTCTCTGACGGCGTGGACCGCCTGGGAAACCAGTCTAAAACCATCCTGATTACCCACCTGCAGCAGACCGGACGCTTCAATGTCATGGACCGCACCAACCTTGAAGAACTCAAGGCAGAAGCGGGCTATCAAGGCAGCAAGCAGACTATCAAAGGCGCGAACTATGTTATCACCGGTGACATTACCGAATTTGGCCGCAAAGAGGTGGGTGACCAGCAGCTGTGGGGCATCCTGGGCCGCGGCAAATCTCAGGTCGCTTATGCCAAAGTGAATCTTAACGTCGTCGATGTGACCACCTCTGAAGTGGTCTATGCCGTTCAGGGCGCCGGAGAATACAGCCTGTCTAACCGTGAAATTATCGGCTTCGGCGGCACCGCCAGCTATGACTCCACGCTGAATGGTAAGGTGATGGATTTAGCCATTCGCGAAGCGGTCAATCATCTGGTCAATGGAATTGAGTCCGGCGCATGGCGCCCGGCGAAATAATAATAAGGGAATAAACCATGAGCGTGTTAAAAACTCTTGGCGTGGCCTGTGCTGCGCTAATCGTTGTCGGCTGCGCGCAAAAGAAACAGAGCGTCTATTACTGGGGCGATTATCAATCCACTTTATACAGCTATTATCAGCGCGATAAATCACCCGAGCAGCAAATTGAATCGTTGAATGCGATTGTTGAGCAGGCAAAGGCGAAAAATAAACCGGTTCCCCCTGGTCTGCACGCCCAGCTTGGCCTGCTATATGTCGATACCAGCCGTCCTGATCTGGCTTTCCAGCAGTTTAACGCCGAAAAAACCCAGTTCCCGGAGTCTGCGGCCTATATGGATTTCCTGATGCGTAATAAGGTGAAAAAATAATGAAGCTCTGGTCTCTGATGATTGTCGCCGGCGCTGTGCTGTTAAGCGGCTGTGCCAAACCTAAGCCTTATGACTACAGCGCTTTTCGCGCCAGTAAGCCGGCTTCCATTGTGGTTCTGCCCGCGACGAATAGCAGCCCGGATGTGAATGCGGCTCATAGCGTGGTGTCGGTCGTCACTGCGCCGCTGGCCGAGTCCGGTTACTACGTGTTCCCGGTGGCGGTGGTGGATAAAACCTTCGAGCAGAACGGCCTGAGCAGCGCCGCCGATGCGCAGAGTGTCAGCCCCGCCAAACTGCGTGAAATTTTCAACGCGGACGCGGCGCTGTATATTGATGTCAGCAGCTACGGCACCAAATTTATGCTGGTGGATAGCGTGACCGAGGTCAAAGCGGCTGCACGCCTGGTTGACCTGCGCAGCGGTAAGCAGATCTGGTCCGGTACTGGCTATGCCACCGATGCTCAGGACAATAACAACGCGGGTCCACTCGGCATGCTCATCAGTGCGGCCATCAAGCAGATTGCCAGCAGCGTGAGCGACAAAAGCCATGACGTTGCGGTTCTGGCCGCTGCCGGGATGCTGACCGCTGATGGCGTTAACGGCAGTATTTTGCCTGGCCCGCGCGCGCTGCCGGTGTCCGCGCTGTAACGGTCAGGGCCGCGGGGAACCCCCTGCGGCCCTGATAAGTTAGTCTGGCACGCAGATCTGCGCCTTCATAAACGTCACGGCCTTACCTTCAATAACGACCCTGTGTTCTTTTCACTCACCTATCAGATTACGGTATCTCATCTGAAAATCGTGCGCTGATCGCATCCCGTTCATAACCCTGCGGTTGTGTCAGGATCTGGTATAAATCAGGACGGCGGCCGTGGATCCAGCGACGTCCGGTACTCATGGCAAGCAGGCTTAAATCCAGTTCAGCGCTCACCATAAAATCTTCAGCAGCCCAGGTTTCATTAATGATCCTCCCGTAAGGATCGAGGATCATGGCATTGCCCGTGCGGACTTCGTCATCATCTGCGCCTACGCCGTTACTAAAGAGAAGAAATAACCCGTTGTCGTGCGCACGGGCAGGTAACCATCGCATCAGCCATTCCCGACCGCTTGCCCCCTTGAATGCAGCAGTAATTTCTTCCTTGCGCGTTTCCCGTTCCGCCCACAGCGACAGCGGAATGGGTTTCATCGCATAAGGGCTGCGGGAATCGGTGCCGCCTGTTTGATGTGGCGCGAGAAGGATATCGGCACCCAGCAATGCCGTAGCGCGCACATTTTCCACCAGATTATTGTCCCAGCAAATCAAGATCCCTACTTTTACTCCCCAGGGAGTATCAAAAACGGTAAACCTGTCACCGCTGCTGATGGCCGGATGCTCAAAGGCATGAAGTTTTCGATGCGTCTGCATTGAGCCGTCTGGCATACAGGCAACGTACGCATTATAAAGGCGGCCATCATCGGCGCGTTCAATCAGACCGGCGCCAATAAGCATTTGATGTTTTATCGACAGAGCGCGAATTAACATCAGGGAAGGGCTGGTGGCGATCGGTTCTGCAAGTGCGGAAACCTCCGCTGCGGTGAGCTTAGGGACATGCCAATAGCCGGTGATACACATTTCTGGAAACGTCAGGATCTTCACCTGCTGGATGGCCGCCTGTTCAATAAACTTCTCCATTATCAGCAGATTATATTTTTTGTTATTTGCCTGATGCTGAAACTGTACGGTTGCAGCCTTTAAGGACGTCAGCGCGTGCATGATGCTTCTCCAGTTGTTATCGAAACTGAATTACATAACGATTGGCAATAACTGTATAATCAAATGATTTCCGTTTTCGATAACCTTTTGGAATGAAAAATTGAATATCCGGTTGCTAAAGGCCTTTTTGCTACTGGCCGAAAAAGGAAATTATGCCGACGCGGCCCGGGCACTGTTTATCTCGCAACCCGCATTGACCAAGCAGATCAATCTTCTTGAGGCGACGGTGAAGGTGCCACTTTTTTCACGCGGGCGTCACGGCGCAACACTGACCGCCGGGGGAAGATGCTTATTGCCAGAGGCTGAAAAAGTAGTCAGGCAAGCCCAGGTGTTTATGGATCACGCAGGGCGGGTATCGGCCGGTATTGAGGGGCATATCGCCGTTGGATTTGGTCTCTCCAGCTTTTATCTGGCACCACGCTGTATTGCTGAATTTCGCAGAGACTATCCGGGAATAGAGATGTCTTTGACGGATCTTCCCTCCTTCCTCCAGTACGAGCTGCTGCAAAATGATGAGCTTCAGGTAGGATTTGTCAGGGTTCCACCACCGATAGCGCTTGAATACCTGCCATTATTTACCGATCGGCTGGTTCTGATGGCCCCCGCAACGCCGTCGTTATCATTGTCTGCTGCTGACTGGCTAAAAAAATCTCCTTTGTTACGTCTTCATGCTGATCGCGGGCAGGGATTAAATGCGCAGATTGACCGCTTTCTGCATGATAACGGTCTTTTTATCTCCTCCACCCAGCTGGCTGATGATATACATACCATTGTCGCGTTGGTGATCGCGGGTACCGGTGTTGCCATTTTGCCCTACAGCGTTCTGCATATCGCGCCACCGGAACGGGTTATTATTCCGTTAACAGGCAAGTCAATAAGCTGGAAAGTTGGCATTGCCTGGAATGCCGACAAGGAGAATGTCATTCGCGATAATTTTATTGCCAGTATAAGAAAGCGTATTGCGGTCGAAAGCGCGTAATCAGCCTTGCGGGGGCATTCCCGCGAATCTAACCGCAATTGCATGAAGGTGAGATCAAGCCAGCGGCCGCACGGCTTACTGTCGCCTTAAGACAGCCGCGCAGGGTCTCATCGGTAACCGACAATAGCGGCTCTCGCCGCTTCTGACGTTCGGTGGCTAACCAGGTCAGAACCTGATGCACGTAGTCGCGATCGGTGAGCGGGACCAGGTGACGGCATCTTTCGACGGGCGGCTACGTTGGCTTCTGACCTTCTTCGAAGAATACGAACAAAGGGGCGGGGACCGTTTAGTACGATTGACTCCTGCTGCAGGCTTCCCGATGCGCGTACCGGTGTTACACAGGGTGCAGAAAAGAAAATGGTGTTTGAAGTCAGGCATATAGTGGAGCAGGGCGCTTACTTCCGGCGCCAGCAGATAGCAGGACGTCACGCCGCTTAAGATTTTTTCCTGTCATTCTCTGCGGAGGATTTTTATTCTCAGTGTCATATTATCCATTAATACCCTGAAGAAGGAGTACTTCTAATCTAGAGCTGCTGGGGATTTGATCTCTGCCTGAGGGGAGTACCGTTACAATATCCTAAATTAAAGTTTAACTAATTTTTTGTATAACGTTCTGTCTCTTCGGCTAGATTGAGGTTTTTAAAAACAAAGTATAAACAGATTAGCATAAACTCCAATTTAACAATCATTATCAAAAGTAAATACAGGGTTTGTTAAAAAGTAATTGTCTTATGGTGCGACGATAACTTTATTTTCATAACGTTTAGATTCTTCGAATGCATAAAAATGCATAGTACATGGCTGGTTTTTTGTATTTTAAGTGAAATATTGTTAATTAACACTGCGCCTGACTGATCTTTTATTCATTATGATCGTTGGAATAAGTAATTCTGTTTTTACCATTCCTTTTGGATCTATATAGTGCTGCGTCTGCAGAAGCGAGGCACGATGAAGATGTCTGATTCTCTGTTTTCAATGCTACGCCAATGCTGACTGTAGTCGGGATGCCATCAGCGCTGCTTAAAGATAGGGATTTCTTTATCCTTTCTGCCAGAATGTTTACAGCCGCCCCCTCTTTTAACACAATGGCAAATTCCTCTCCACCTGAACGGGCCACTAATATATTTTTACATGCAAATTTCTTTAGTATAAGTCCCGATTTTTTAAGCACTTTGTCCCCCATTTCATGACCATAATTATCGTTAATCATCTTAAAGTCATCAATATCTATAATGCATATTGCACCTGACTTATCCTCCAGGTCTCTAAGTTTGAGGTTTAGATATCTTCTATTGGGAAGTCCGGTAAGTTCATCTGTTAAAGAGAGCTCTACTACAGATTTATACCTGCCATTAACATAACTGATAAAATTATTGAAAGAGTAGATGATAAATATCATTGCAGGTACATACAATACGGCAGAGACAAGAGAAGTAATATCATTATCAATAATTTTCAAGCCACCGACCATAGTGACGATAGTAGAGTTTAAGAGTAAAAAAAGCCCGACGCGAAATGTAATTAAATTTTTCCCGTGTATCTCTATTTTGAATGACTTTCTTATAAACCATGTCAGGATAATTATTGTCAATAAATTTAAAAAAAGGTAAATAGTAATATGTGATGAGATGATTTTATCTGCTCCCAGAAAGAACACCAATCCTGTAGAAAATGCCGTATAAAAAATTATGGTTCTGTAGAGAAGACCTTTTACGCTGTCAATCTCGTGGATTAATTTATCAGAAAAGTTCATATTTATACCTTGCCCTAATGAGAATGCATAAAGTTTATCATAAGGGATAGATAAGAATTTTAGAAGTACTAACATAAATACAATATATTTCGTTATTTAACCAATATGCAACAAATTAATTGCAATTAAATAACATCTGGTTTTTTTTGTTTTCTTTAATTTAACGAAAAAAGTTATAACTCATCAAATGTCAAATAAATAATTGTAAATCATCGCTGAGCAAGCTATAAACAAAACATCCTTATATTAAAAGAAAGTGGTTTCCCAGCTATAATCTTAAATCTTAAGTAGTTATCAGAATCTGATATTATTAATATCAAGAGAAATAGTGAAAACTACTTTTCCGACATCTTTCAGAGAGTTGAAGGAAATTATCAATCAGATAATTTTATGAAAAATATTATATGTAATAACTGCTTCTTTCTGGCACTTCCGAAGTTGCTATCGTAAAATTGTTACCAATAAACTTACAATGCCGTGCCTCGTTTTCAAGAAACCGTGTGTGGGAGTAGCGTCATATGGAATACTACGGATTTGTGTTGGTCAAGTTCATAATTGGGTTTGTGATCGTCATTACTCACCTCAACCTTTCAGGAAAAACCCAACTGTCGCAGATGACGCCGATAGATTTTATCGGGAACTTCGTACTGGGTGGAATAATCGGAGGCGTCATTTACAGCGACTCCATACCTTTGTATCAGTATCTGATCGTGCTCCTTATTGGGGTGTTTCTGATTTCATTACTGAATGCAATAAGCAAGCATGTAAATTTTTTTCGAAGTATGGCCATAGGCCAACCGATACCTATTATTAAGAAAGGCAGGTTTTTAGTCGAAAATATATCTGATAACAAGAATAAAATTGATATTTTGAACGTGTCATCTCAACTTCATGCGAAGGGCATTCATTCCTTTCAGGAGATCTATTACGCTCAGATTGAACCCAACGGGCAAATAACGGCAGTCTGCGAGGGTTCAGAGATGCCGTTTGTTATCATTATGAAAGATGGTAAAGTCCGTGAGCATGCACTCAGTGAAATTGAAAAAAATGTACAGTGGCTTGAAGTTGAAATGAAAAAAGCCTCACTTGATTATGAGGATATCTTTATCGCAGAGTTTTGGAGTGGACGTTTAACGTTTATCCTGAATGATGGGGAAGTATTGAAATCGCGCTCATAGAACTTTTTTAAAGCTATCGACTAACTTAGTTAACTAAAACCAATACCGTTTTAGAGCCTCCGGTATTGGTTTTATGATGTGCTTGGCGGTAACCCACCGCTTTTCTCGTAATCAGCGATCGGCCGTTATACCCGTAACGCATCATGTTGCAGCGTTGTCAGACTTTTTGAAGCACCGCATCTACCACGTTTTGGCGTTCCGCCGGTCTAAAATCGGAATAGTGTTCCCGGATGATACTCAGCGCCATCTCAGTCAGTGACGCTTGCAGGAGGCGGTTTCCGCTGCGACCATGGCTCTGGTTATTCATAGACTAAACCTACGGAAACGTACGATAAGGCCATTTAATGATCTTAATCTGAGCATCATTTCAAAAGCTAAGCCATCAGAGTTGTGTTCAAAAAAGGAAGTTGACTTATAAACCCGAATGCTCTTCGGAGCGTATGATTTATTCGGGCATATTCGAAGTTTCTTTAATCCATGAACGTCAGCATGAAGGGAGCGCTTTAATCAAGCTACGTGGGCTAACCGAGGTCGGAAAAATTACTGTACTCAAAGATATGAAAAACAGCCCGTTCTGACAGGATCCTGAAACGGGTTACATTCGTCGGCATGTTTCACCGGGACAAATCCCTGTAGACCTGGTCAGCGTGGAACTTCCCGCTAACACCGCCGTGCCGATGCCGGCCATGTCATATCTCTCTCGACGCCAGCTTATATGGGTATTGAAAGGCAGTCTGACATTTGAGGAAGGAGCCCATACATTCGAGATGCATTCTGGTGATTGTCTGGAGCTTGGCTATCCCGCCGATTGTGTTTTCAGAAATGATACAGATGAAATATGCCGCTATGCCGTGCTAGTGCTCAAATCTTCCTGAGACGTCTGATATGTCGTGAAAATAGTGACGGTATGATTATTTTCATGCTCTTTCAGAGCGTGCATTAATTATAAATGTTCGCTATTCACTTATCGCTACTCTCTATACGGACAGGCAGCTAAGTGCTGTAATTTCATCTGAACCGCCTTCTTTAACCGGTGTTAGACAGGTCGTCTTTGCAGACGACGTGCCACGCATGTAATTCAGCCCATCAGAAGGTATACAGCACCCCCAGATTGTACGTCAGGCCGCCGTGCTTGATCACAATCGGGCTGTTACTGGCCTTGTCGTCAAGCCAGGTGTAATCGGCACTGACCACGCCGCCCCAGTGTTGCGTGAACTGGTGGCTCCAGGTCAGGCTGCTGTCCACGCCATAAAACCCCCCGGCGGACTGATAGGGTGCGAAGTCAGTGCGGTTACTTTGCTCGCGGCTGACGCCATAAAAGGTGTTCATATAGCGCCGGTCGCCAAAGAGTGCTGCCGACTGAAGTGCCACGGTGTCGCTGTCGTTTTGTAGCGGAAGCAGGGTGACGGAGGTCTGATAATGCACCCCCTGTCCGTCCGTCAGCGGTAGGGTAGCCCTGGCCTCAAACGACAGCCATGGCGTTGCTGACCAGCCTACGGCGAGAGCGGTATTCACTGTTGCAGCGATATTTCCCATGCCTTTGAGGCTATTCGCGCCATCGCGCCAGCTGGAGTTTTTGTCCGAGCGGCCGAGGGCATAGCCCAGCGTATGTTCCAGATATAACCCGTTATCCGCCTGCAGGTCGTACCCCACGCCTTTGAGCGAATCAAAGAAAAATGCGCCATCGCGTGCCTGAACCACAGGGCCAGCCAGCCAGTGGCGCTGGTCCGAACCGCTGTAGCGCGGCGCGCTTTGGGCGCCCATGCCGATAGTCAACGTCGGGGCAGGCGAGGCCGCGTCAGCCAGCGCCGGGAGCACTGTTGTGCACAGACCGAAACAGGTAATGTGCAGTAGTAATTTTCTGGATATCATGTCATTCCTCATCACCCAAACGTAGCGTTGGAAGCGGATTGCAGCCGCGACTGAAAGCCGAATTATGAAGAGGCAGTGTCAATAAACTGTCAGGGATTTATGAAGAAACGGTCAAGGCGAAAAAATGCAGACAAAGCGGATCCTGATTATTGAGGACGACGCCGATGCGGCGGACGTGCTCGATGCTTATTTAAAACGTGAAGGCTATGAGGTCATGATTGCGGATGACGGCCTTGCCGGGCTGGCAGCCGCCCAGGCCTGGAAGCCGGATCTCATTCTGCTGGATGTGATGCTTCCCGCCATGAAGGGAACGGAGGTGCTGGTCGCCCTGCGCCGGGAAAGTACCGTTCCGGTTATCATGGTCACGGCAATGGGGGACATGCCCGATAAAATCGGTGCGCTACGTTTCGGTGCCGATGATTATATTGTTAAACCTTATAATCCTGCCGAAGTTGTGGCACGGGTGCAGGCGGTGATGCGCCGCATGTCGTCAGCTGAAAAATCCGCTCCGGTCCTCCGGTGGCAGGAGCTTGAAGTGAATGCTGAGGCCCTCACTGCTGGCGTCAGGACCCCCGCTGGCGGGCTTGCCTGGCTCGAACTGACGCCGACGGAGTTTTCCGTGCTCACCACGCTGATGCGCACGCCGACCCGCCCGTTTTCCCGTCAGCACCTGCTGGAAAGTTGCCTGCCGGAAAGCGAGGCGCTTGAGCGGGTGGTGGACACGCATATCTATAACTTACGTAAAAAGCTCGAAGCGGCGGGTATTGTTAACGTACTGGTTAATGTGCGCGGCGTCGGTTACCGGTTCAGACAGCCATGAATTCAAAACACTATCCGTCACTTTGGCGCTGGATTTGTATCCGTATTCTGGCGCTGGCCATTGGCAGCGTTATCGTTATTGCGTTTTGTATGTGGCTGCGTTTTGCCATTGAAAACCTCTGGGTGCTACACCATATGTCTCCTGCGCTCAGGGCCGAATTTTACGTGCTGCGTGATAATCCGGAACTTAATCTGGCGCGCTTTCATCAGATTGTTGATGCAGGCTGGGGAGCGCGCTACTCCGATCCGTCGATCGCCAGCGCTGACTGGATTATGGTCAGCATCCTGGTGGTGGTGGTCATTCCTTTTATTGTCTTTTTCGGCTTAAAAGCGGCACGCCCGCTCTCCTCGCAGTTCAGCGAACTGGCACAGGTGGCGAAGGCCGTGGCTAGGGGGGATTTCAGCACGCGTGCCAGAGCCGTTAAGTATGCCCCGTTTGAACTGGTTCAGTTTACGGATGACTTTAATGCCATGATGCTGCAGCTGTCGCGCTATGAGCGGGAACTGCGGGCGTCACACGTGGCCATGGCACATGAATTACGGTCACCTCTGACCGCGGCGGTGGGAAGGCTGCAGGGCATGCTGGACGAGGTGTTTCAGCCCGAGCCGCGACAGCTGCAAATGGTCATGAAACAGCTGTTGCACTTAAACCGGTTGATAGATGAGCTTCACCTGCTTTCACTGGCGGATGCCGGGCAGCTTAATCTTGATAAAACTCCGGTCGATCTGACCGAACTGTTGCGTGAGCGTGCAGCCTGGCTCACCCCTCAGACGACCCCGATCGGATTTGATATCCGCCTTGGGCAGTCGAGTGTCTGCAGCTACACCGGCGATCCCTTCCGTCTTGGACAGGTGTTCACCATCCTGATGGAAAATGCCTTGCGCTATGCCGCAGAAGGCCAGCGCCTGGAGATTAATCTGGTTAAGAGACACGAGGGTTACGACGTCATCTTTGAAGATTTTGGCCCAGGTGTGGACAGCGAATTTTTACCGCTGATGTTTGAACGCTTTACCCGGGAAGAAGCCTCGCGCGCGCGCCATTCCGGCGGCAGTGGTTTAGGGCTGTCTATTGCCCGCGCGGTGTGCGAAGCGCACGGCGGAAGTATCAGGGCGGAACAGAAAGCGCAGGGAGGGCTGATTATCACCCTCAGCCTTACCTGAAGGCCGGGTAAGGAAAAAAGTGCTGATCTTGACGCTTTCTTGATGGTTTATTGCCGGAATCTGGACAGTGATTGTATTGAATAGCGATATCTCAATTCAGGATAACTGTCATGGCTGTTACCTTTACCGACTTTGCGCGTCAAGGCGTTCGTCATTTACACGCTGCGGGCCGGCTACTGCCGCTGATTCCCGCCGTCTGCGTGCTTGTTATGGTCATTGTGCTGACAGGGTGTGGTGAAAAAGACCCTAAGGAACCCCCTGTCATCAGGCCGGTGCGCACGATCTCTGCACCGTTTCCTGCTGCCGCTGGCTCGCGGATCCAGACCGGAGAGATCCGTGCCCATGAGGAGGTCGCGCTCGGGTTCCGGCTGGATGGACGTATTCTGACGCGGCAGGCTGAGGTGGGGGACCGGGTGACTGCCGGGCAGGTTCTGGCCACGCAGGAAAGCGTGACCAGTCATAATCAGCTCAGCAGCGCGCAGGCCGACCTGGAGAGCGCCCGCGCGGCAGAGCAGGTTGCCGCTCTTAACCTCAGGCGGATGCAGCAGCTGATGCCCTCCGGGGCTATTGCCCGCGCGCAGCTGGACAGCGCCAGGGCGGACTGGCAGAGCGCAAGGGCTAAGCGGCAGAGCAGCGAAGATGCCCTGAGAAATGCGCAGGAAAACCTCTCGTGGGGGAACCTCACGGCCCCGGCTGACGGAGTGATCACTCAAGTCAGCGCGTCGGCAGGGCAGGTAGTCAGTGCGGGACAGAGCGTCTTCACCCTGGCCAGCGGCAGCGGGCGCGATGCGGTATTTGATGTGGCGGACCCCCAGTCTGTTGCTCAACACGCTGACGGGCCGTTTAGCGTCTCGTTACTATCAGCCCCTTCCACGATGGCTGTGGGGCATTTCCGCGACGTCAGCCCGCAGGCCGACCCGCAAACCCGCACCTGGCGCGTGCGCATCACGCTGGATAACCCGCCTGCGGCTATGGCTCTCGGTGCCACGGTTCAGCTGACGCTCAACGCCTCAGGCCCGCGCATGACGGCCCTGCCAGCCTCTGCGCTGACCCGTGTCGGCGAACAGCCGGCCATTTTTGTCGTTGACGAAAAGACGCAGTCGCTGCACTTACGGCCGGTTGTCCTGGGGCGCTACAGTACCTCCGAAATATTTATCTGCGACGGTATACGTCCTGGCGAAAAGGTGGTCGTGGCGGGGGTCAGTAAACTGCGCGAAGGTGAAAAAGTGCAGCCCGGGGAGGAGAGCGAATGAAACCGTCATCCGCTGCCGGGGCGTTCAACCTTTCCGCCTGGGCGCTGAACCATCAGTCGCTGGTCACCTTTTTTATGCTGCTGTTAATGGCGGCGGGGATCGTCAGCTATCAGCAACTCCCCCGTAATGAAGACCCGGCGTTTACCATAAAAACGGCCGTGGTATCGGCAGGCTGGCCGGGTGCCAGCATGACGGATACGGCTAATCTGGTCACCGATGCGCTGGAGAAAAAACTGCAGGAAACGCCCTGTCTCGACTACGTGCAGAGCGAAACCCATGCCGGAAAATCGGTGATTTTTGTCAATCTTCGCGATGACACGCCGCCCTCAAAAGTGGCGGGCATATGGTATCAGGTGCGTAAAAAGATGCAGGATATCGCGCCATCGCTGCCTGCCGGTGTGCAGGGCCCGTCCGTCAACGACGAGTTTGATGACACCTTCGGCACCCTTTATGGCTTTACGGCAGAGGGTTTCACGGCGCGTGAGCTTCGTGACAGGGTTGATGATATCAGCCGCAGCCTGATGTCGCTGCCGGACATGGGCAAAATCAGCCTGCTGGGCGTGCAGGAGGAGAATATTGTGCTCGCCTTTTCACCGGCCCAGCTGGCCGGAATGGGGCTGGATTTACAGCAAATAACCGATGCGCTCAAGGCGCAGAACGCGGTGCAGCCTTCAGGGATCCTGCGCAGTGACCGTGAGAACATTGCGCTGCGCGTTAGCGGGGCACTGACCTCTGAGCAAAGTCTACGCGCCGTGACGCTCCACGTTGCCTCGCGCTACATCCCCCTGACGGATATTGCGACCATCAGCCGTGAGGATGCAGAGCCCCCGTCACCCGCGTTTCGGGTCAACGGCCAGCCCGCCATCGGTCTTGCCATCTCCATGGCCGCCACGGGCAACATGCTCACTTTCGGCCACGCGCTGAAAGCGCGGATGGCGGTGATTAGTGCCCATCTTCCGCACGGCATTGAAATGGTCAGGGTGGCGGACCAGTCTGCCGTGGTGGCGCAGGCCGTGAGCGGATTTATCCGGGTACTGATTGAGGCCGTGGTGATTGTTCTGGCGGTCTCCTTCCTCTCGCTGGGGACCCGTGCCGGGCTGGTGGTGGCCGCGGCTATTCCCATCGTGCTGGCAATGACCTTTACCGGCATGATGCTTGCCGGCATCGGGTTACAGCGTATCTCGCTGGGCGCATTAATCATCGCGCTGGGGCTGCTGGTAGACGATGCGATGATAACCGTTGAAGCGATGGTGTCGCGTATCGAGGCCGGTGATACCAAATGGCGCGCCGCGACTTACGCCTTCGAGACCACCGCCTTCCCGATGCTGACCGGCACCCTGGTGATGATAGCGGGCTTTATTCCGGTGGGATTTGCCGCCTCAAGCGCCGGAGAGTACTGCTATTCGCTGTTCGCCGTGGTGCTGATCGCGCTGCTCTGTTCATGGGTAGTGGCGATTCTTTTTTCACCGCTGGTCGGAACCTGGCTGTTACCCGAGAAGCTTGCCTCACACGCTGAGCAGCAGGGAAGGCTGATGCGCGTCTATCAGCGCCTGCTCAATCTGGTTCTTCAGAGACGGGCTGCCACCCTTTGCCTTGCCTGCCTGTTATTAGCGTTAGCCTCTTATGCCACCACGCTGATGCAGGGCGAGTTTTTCCCCGCCTCCGATCGCCCGGAACTGCTGGTCAGCCTGACGCTTCCCGGCAACGCTTCCCAGCGCGACACGGGGCGGCAGGCCGGGCGTCTGGAGCAGGCCCTGCAAGGCAATCCGAACATCGACCATTTTTCCACCTACGTGGGGTCAGGAGCCGTGCGGTTTTATCTGCCGATGGACGTATTACTGGATGATGAGAACACGGCGCAGCTGGTGGTGGTCGCCAGGGGCCTGAAGGAGAGGGATAAACTGCGCGCGCAGCTGCAAACTATTTTAGCCCGGGATTTCAGTGATATCACTACGCGCGTCTCACCGCTTGAGCTGGGCCCGCCGGTAGGCTGGCCAATAAAATATCGCGTCAGCGGGCCGAACTACCGCAAAGTCAGGCAGATTGCGCAGCATCTTGCCAGCGTGCTCGGCAACAGTCCGGCAACCCGGGAGGTTAACCTGACCGCCGGTGAACCTGAAAGAGCGATCGCTTTGCAGGTCAATCAGACCGCCGCACGTGCGGCGGGCGTCTCTTCCGAAAGTCTGGCAACCTTACTCAACACGGTCTGGTCTGGCAGCGTGGTGACCACCGTCAGGGATAAAAACCGGCTGATTGATGTGGTGCTGCGCGCTAACCAGCGTGAGAGTCAGGACTTAACCACGCTGTCCGGGCTGACGATCGCGACAGCAGAAGGCAAAAAAATCCCCTTAAGCCAAGTGGCGACGCCCGCCTGGGGAGTGGATGACCCGGTTATCTGGCGCCGACAACGGCTGCCGTTTATCACCGTGCAGACCGATCTGGCCGCAGGTTTACGGGCTGAGGCCGTTTCACAGCGGCTTGCTCCCTTAATTGCCCGCATCCGATCCACCTTACCGGCGGAGTATGCGATAGAGGAGGGGGGCGAGGTGGCAGAGTCGGACAAAGGCAACAGTTCGGTATTTGCCGTGCTGCCGGTTACCCTTATTATTATGCTTATCCTGCTGATGGTGCAGCTGCAGCGATTCTCGCGCATGCTTATCGCCCTGTTTATGGCGCCGTTTGGCCTTATTGGCATTGTGCTGGCGATGTTGCCGACGGGGACGCCGATGGGGTTTGTTGCCTTGCTCGGTATCATCGCCTTAGCCGGCATGATTATCCGCAACGCGGTGATCCTGATCGCGGAAGTGGACAGCAACGTCAGGCAGGGGCTTGAGTGCGATGAGGCGATCGAAGCTGCGGCAAAACACCGGGCCCGGCCTATCTTGCTCACGGCCTGCGCTGCCATACTGGGAATGATCCCGATTGCTGAGCAGGTCTTCTGGGGGCCCATGGCCTACGCGATTATCGGCGGACTTCTCGTGGCCACCTTCGTCACGCTTACGGTATTACCTGCCGCACTGAGTCTTGTTATGCAGTTCGAGCAGAGGCGTGATGGCGGCAAAATAGGCCGGTGAGCGGGGTCAGAGAGGGGGCATTTTGGCTTTGGCTTCAGATGTTGGAAGGAGCGATATGCCGCCAGGACCGACCGCGCGTGAAACCTTTTACTGGGGAGCAGTAATAGCCTATAGGACGTGACTGCAGCAGGCAGGGTTAGGGTTGTGCTGATTCTTGTGGGATGCTTTGAGCGATGAGGGGAAGTTTTGCATAAATTAGTTTTCTGAATAGCCACACTTAGCTTTCATTCAAGTCAGGCTGAAAAAGTGAGCCATAAATGCAGGCAGGAATGATTTCTGGAACCGTGATTGAAAACTGGACGCACCAAAAAAGCGTAGATGTTGAGTGATAAAGAAGAAAATGCAATATGTTCGGAATGCTACTGCTCTAAATAGTCCCGGACTTAATACCCTGTGTAGACAGAGTTAAACCTGCCTGATTGCACCACAGTAATGTAAGGATTATTGCAAAAAATGCCCGATACGCGGACGGGGCCCTCTTCGCAGGAAATATCTGACGCGAAGAGGGGGCTGAGTTAGCAGATCCCGTTCTGGAAAAGATCCCACCGGTTACCGTATAGATCCTCAAACACCACGACGGTTCCGTACTCTTCCTCACGGGGTTCTTCACAGAAATGCACGCCCTTCTCCTTCATGGACGTATAATCGCGCCAGAAGTCGTCAGTCTGCAGGAACAGGAAAACGCGGCCTCCGGCCTGATCGCCAATGAATCCGGTCTGCCGATCACTAGAAGCCCGGGCAAGCAGCAGATTGCAGTCGCTGCCGGGCGAGGGGGTAACGACAACCCAGCGCTTGCCGGGCTGAGGCGTATCTTCCACAAGGGTAAATCCGAGTTTATCAGTGTAATAACTGATGGCTCTGTCATAATCATCCACTACCACCGCCACGTAACCAAGACATCTTTTTTGTGTACGCATCGCTTTCTCCTTGTTAAGCCAAACTATGGTATATAGCAAAAATGTTGATTATTATACAAAAAAATCGTTAAGCTAATTGATATATAGTCAAGTGTTATATTTTGATGTGTGTCACAGTATTAAGCTGAAAAAACTTATCGCCTGTAAAAATTATTAATTGAGTCAGGATTCCGCATAAAACTCTACCGATCGAAAATGTACCAGCACAGAAAATTAGCACCCTAATGGCGATATGCCACAATAAGACATTTAAGCAAGATTAATCTTATAAAGACAAAAGGGTCGCTCTAAAGAAAGAATGCTGGTAATTTTCACTAACAAATAAATCTCAGGCTTGACTTCAATAAAGTTAAAACAATATTTTTTAATAAGAAAACACACTAAAAACAATAGGTTGTTATTATGTTATTAAGAGAAATTAACATATAATATAATTTGAAACATAGATTACGTTGCTCTAAATTGAGTGGGGGTTGTATAAGTAAGCTAGGTTCACGAAAAAAATATAGTCTTTCTTAGCATTTGTATTCCATGTCACACCATATACTGCTGTGCATCAACTGCTGTGCATCAAAAGGTAGCCAACACTCGTGCTTGATAATAGTGTAATTCCTATTCTTTAAGGATGGTTTATGCGAGAAATATTACGGTCATGTCCTGCAATACAGGAAGTTAAAAAGCGTTTCGTCTTACTTAATAACTACCGGGAAGATGAAAAAAAATTCTTTGATGAGTCATCCCGGTTGCTTGAGTTTATCCGAGATGAAAAGTTATTACCTGCCATTATTCTTGAAGTTCTTAATGACAGTGAGTACCTCAGTAAAATTTCCTCAAATTCTTACAAGCATGTTAATCACTTTTCTAAAATTGTACTGATTAACGATGAGAATCAGGATAACTGTAGGCTTACTCTGCATATCTGGAAGCCGCCTTTTACCGAAATCGAAATAAGTCAGGAGCTCATTCATGACCATCGATTCAGCTTTTCATCTTATGTCCTCTGCGGCGAACAGGTTCATGAAATTTTTCAAGAGTCCAAAGATAAATCAATAACAAAAGTCCGTTTTCAAAAATATAAATACCTTCCTTCTGCCATGGGAAACATTCATGACTGTTTTTTTGAAGAAGACGTCTATCTCGATGAGATTGCAGAAAAAAAAGTAAGCCGCGGTCAGGTATATACTATGAGTAATGAAGTAATTCACCGCATTGTATTTCCTGAAGGTGATGAGCCTATTATTTCATTTCTGGTTAGAGGGCCGAGGAAAAGGAAATATACCCATACGTATAACACTTTTTACCCCCGAAAAGGAACGGCATCACGCGTTCCGATGTATACCAAAAATCAATTACGTGAATTACTTAAGTATACATTGGATAGAATTTAAGGAGAGAAGATGAGTCTTATAGTTGATACGAAAGGTTCAGTTCATGAAAATCACGGCGAATATAATATATTTCGTCAACTCGCAGTAAAAATATTTGCAGACCATATTGATGATGCTCAATACTATAAATGGCTTGATGAGGTTCCCCAAGAACTGAAAAGTCGGTTTCCTTCGGTTGAATGCAAGGAGCGCGATTGGGTAAGGGCCTCTCCTCCGCTGAATACAGCCATATATTATGATACTCCCAGATACGACATTCTCCCCACCGGCGCATTGCTGAGAACCTCCTGCAGCAAACTCACGCATGCCTTCTGTGCCTTCAAGATGCCTGAAGATGCGACCGGTAACCGACTGGACAGGCGTCATGTATTTGAAGGTGAGGAAAAAGCGACGATTCAGAATGACCCCAGCGGTAATGCAGCAGTATGCATCGTTAAAAAACTCATTACCCGCAGTGATGCGAATCAACCCGGCACCTTCCTTAAGCTTGCAACAGGGATTTCACCAGATAACCTGAGCCCCGCGCTGATACTGAAGGGACACCGCTCCACATTTTATGTGCTCATAGACGGCTACGACGTCCTCAGATGTTCCATTGACCGATCTTCCGTTTTTGATTTCCGCTCGGGCAAGGATCCTGACGACCTTGCTAACTGGAAATATTTCCGTGAAGTCGAGCTGTCGCTTTATCCGCGAATTTCGGACGAAATCAAAGGCGACCCCCGGGTGGTTGAAGTGATAGAAGCCCTTCGCGACTCCCTGATTAACCGCTTTAATACACACGTTATTTATGACATTAAATACCAGCGTGGCATGAGGCTGTTAGGCAAATACTGAAATTGCATTCGTGGGGGGGGGGAAGTGTTTCCAGCAATATTTATTACAGCCATTTGGGTAGTCATTAATGGGGGGGGGATCAGCCCCCTAGTAATTATTTACGCCTTGCGTATGGTTATCCCACACGTTAAGCTGAATTTATCTTTTCCATGTCTAATCTATGCGGGCTTGCTTTTGGCCTAATGATGCTTTCGCTTCCATCGCTCAGGGATAAATTATCCATGCTGCATGTGATAGTTTTAGCATTACTGGCAACGCCTTTTGGATTAAGCTATTGTTATCGCGATTTTTACGCGACGATGCCCTTGCAGTGTGTGGTTGAAGGATTCGTCTTTGCCTATATTATGAATTTCTATCTGGTTGCATTAACCTGCTATGCTCGTCAGGATAAAACTGAGCTTGTCATGTGCATGTGGGGAATGGTTTATGCACTGGGATTTTCTTTTTCAAACGGAATCGCCGCATTTGAAATTCCGGAATTGTTCGTATTTAATATGCCATCGCTGATGCTCTTCGCATGCCTGCTTATCTTTAACAGGAAAATAATGCAATCAGTGAAGATTAATAATTCTTCTGCCGATAATATCAGAAGAATACGGGTGGTAATTCTGGGTGGGGTCGGGCTTGTTGCCGTGATATTCTTTATTTTTACCTTTGTGTATAAAAACTTTCTTTTTTCTTATTCTCAAGCAAACTCTAAAAGTAATTATCTTGACTGGATGATGCTGGTTAATGGTGCGGACATAATTCTTTCAAATTTTCTGGTTTCATCCGAAAGAATAAATACCACATTGTATCTTGCCTTACTTATCGTCGTGCTTTGTCTACAGAACATCTTCTCTTCTGCAAGTGGCCAAGCTGTTTCTGCAGGGATAATCCTCATACTGGACCTGGTTGAAGGAGTTGTATTTGGTTTCTTTGTCCGCCATTTCGCATCCGTAAAGTTTGATCTTGTTAAAGCTGGTAATTTGGTGTCAGGAAGCTTGGGTGCAATGCTCGGGCCGCTCCTGCTGCTGCGCTATGGGACCGCTTCGCTGTCTGTTATTACACTATTCCTGGCATCAGTCATCTGTCTGCTGGTTCTGAACGAAAGCAGTCACAGGATCTCACAGCTTAGCACGGAAGAAGAGCATGTCTGACAGTGCATTGATGTTCTTCAAACCTGAGTTCACGCCTGAGGATCGCGTACGGTATTTTCCGATTATCCGCCACTATCTTGATGCATACGGCCTGTCCATCGAAGCCGATTGCGAGGTATTCGCCCACGATGAAAAGGAGCTCATCTTTGATCGCGTTTACGCCAAGCTTCTGAAAAACGCACGCCAGCCACTGTCAGGAAATGTTATCGGTGGATATGCCTACCTGAAAACAGCCACCGGTGCAGACGAACAGCAACTTTTTCATGAATGGATCTCCCCTCAGAATCCTGCGTTGCTGACCGGTGATGATAATTACTACCTGCAGAAGGATGACCTCCGTGTAGTTAATCCCTTTTGTCCCTACCAGAGACGCCTTTTTATCGAAAGCCAAGGGTCTGTACACCTATTTATCATCAGCGGAAATGGTGCTCGCACGTGGACAGAGATTAAGCCCCTGTTTCAGGGGGCACCCATTCAGACGGGTGGCGGGGGCATGGGGATCCGTTCATACCTCAGTCAGTGCCGCTGGTATAACCCAACCACAAATGGCCTACACCTGTCAGCATCAGATCATGATGCCGTCAGGGAAACCAATGAAGTAACAGAATTTTTCGGAAAACAACATGAAGAAAGAACTCATTCTTATCCGGCACGGGCATTCTAAGTGGCAGGCCGGCACAACCCAAGATAGAAACAGCCACCTTACCGGGAAAGGTTTTACGGAAGCGGGGAAACTCTACAACACGCTTGCAGGCTACACCGACGTAGCAGGTTTTCATTTAATAAGCAGCCCGCTCCACAGGGCAGTTGAAACCAGCAGACTGGCCTTACCTCCTTGTCTATTCAGCTCGGTTTCTTTTGACAGAAACTTCAGGGAGGCCTCCTTCCACGTCCGCTGTGGTCTGAACCTGCCGGAAGACTTTTATCCGGTAGCAAGCGGAAAAGTGAGCAGTGAATATCTGGATTTCAAGGCCGGGATTAAGTCAGCGCTCAGTACCATTCTCGCCGCTCACAACCGCGTAATGATATTCACTCATGGCGGTGTAATCAAAACCATTCTGCGCCTCCACTGCGGCTCAGATGCATTTTGCACTCAGATAGATAACTGTTCAATCACACACTTCTTAAAAAAAGAAGACACGTGGCTTCTTCAGAGAGTAAATCACCGATGATGAGTCATGAAACGCTTTATCTTAGCGCAGTCGTCATCCTGTGCGCGCTTTGCCAGTCAGTTGTGGGAGTAGGGCTTGTCATGATAGGCCTCCCGACGCTTATCCTGAGCGGATACCCATTTGATCATGCGCTTTCGATCTGTCTGCCCGGATCGCTTATCATCAACTTATTCCAGGTCTTTGCTGAACGCGGCAACTACCAGCGAGCAGATTTTGTGTCTTATACATATATTTCTGTCATTTACACTGCTTTTCTTTTTTATCTGAATCTGGTCATCGGCCTCAGTTTCAGTAAACTGACCGCAGGAATAATACTGCTCCTCACCGGGATGATGGGTTTTATGCCGGTACTTAGAGAACGCTTTTTGAGTACGCTCGATATCAAACCCGGTATTACCAACACAGCGATCGGCGTGATCCATTCCGTCTCCAGCCTTGGAGGTTCACTGCTGTCAATGACGGGAACTGCCAGATACGCCGAAAGTGCAGAGGCCAGGCGATTTATTGCCGGTGGATATTTGTCACTGGGGGCCATCCAGCTAGCGTTTTATTCTACTCACGGAGTGAGTATCACGCCCGTCATGTTTTCTCTAATCGCAGTTCCTGTTTATTTTATTTCGCGCGTACTGGTTACGCCTTACGTTAACCATCAAAAGTTAAAAACGTTAATATTCACCCTGATTCTTATTTACGGTGCATTGTTAATTAAACGGTCAATATGAGGTAAGTATGGAAAATATTCTTTCAAAATATATTAATACCGAGATAGGAGTTTCTTTCAACAGCGCTAAAGTAGATGCCGCAATCCTTAAATCATTCACTGCCGGATTTATAGTCATTCAGTCCAAGGAAACTGTTCAGCATATTCCTTTCCATTCGGTAGTCCGATTTATAGAGGCAGGAGATAAGGCCTACTCTCTAATGCGAAAGCGTTCCTATCCATTGACTATAGTAATTACGCCTATGATGAGCGTTCTTACTACCTACTAACGCAAGGATCACGGAGCAAAACATGACCAGTATTACAACGACAGAAAGTCTTCATTATCTTACAGCCAGCCCGTGGAACATACCCTCGGTCAGAAAAGTCAGGGATAGAGATCCGCTGCTAATTACTGTCTCAGGGAATCATAGTCTGGGAAAATCTGCGTTTATGCATCGGCTGGGAGCCCGCGTATACCTGCAGGATAATAACACGATACTCATCGACGAAAGCGCCTTTAGACACCCTCCTCATTCATATGGACTCAAAGAAGCGGAGTCTAACTTTTTCTCCTTAATCGTTAATATGATGGCGCAAAGGGATATTTTGATTAATTCCTGGCTGAATTGTGGCTTCAACGTTATTATCGAGCGGTCATTCACTGAAGACCTGATGCTCAGCAGCCTGCTGAACGGAGTTTTTTTACTCAGCAAAGATGAGATCACCTTACATACTCAACTTCATGATTTTTATGTCACGGGAAATCGTAAGCCTGACTGTGTCATTTACTTTAATCACCCAGCTGAATGTTCAAAATTCAACCATAAATGTGCATTCAAGGAAGGCTTCATATCGGCGTTTTTTTGTGGCGGGGTAAACAGGGTAGAGTCGTTTTCAGCCTGTCATAGCTTATATAGTGAGTTTCTGCAAAATCTGTGTTCGGAAGGTGTGACTGTAATGGAACACAACTATGAATGCTACGAGGATACGCTGGTAAGCGAATTCATGCATCGGTTCTTCTGATATAAAGTTGTCATCCCAGCATATTAAGCAGGTACGGCAGCTTTATGACACAATTACTTAATTCCTTACTTTCCCATTAATCCATACTTCGACCTAACTATCTTTCAACCGCAAAGCGCTCGTTTGCTGACATCTGAATTAATAGTTCATTATTGGATCTCCTGATTTAAGTTCTTATGCATCATACCGGGTTGATAAGTATCTTGAGATATCCATCAGTCAGATCCGGTTCTTGATGCTTCCAGATCTACGGTGTTTAACATATGAAAGAGTGTGGCAGGTTTATGAGTTCAGGACAGATAACCGCTTGTCGGCGGTTTTAATGGCTGCCGTCTTTTTGAGTAGATGATGATCTTGTTCATGCTTAATATCTGCATGCAGCGGTTACTACCGTCCGGCATGCATGTTCGCTTTGAGCTGTGAGTTCAACCGATGGATGCAACACATTGGTTATAACGCTCAGCGGGTGATTCATAGTGTAACGTTTTTCTTGGCTTCTCGTTGAGCTGCCTGGCAACACTGTTTAGTCTTTGCTGGCTGTGAACCGATAAGTCAGTTCTTTTTGTAAAATACTGCCGGAGCAATCTGTTCGTGTTTTCATTTGAGCCACGTTGCCACGGGGATTGAGTATCACAGAAGTAAACCTGTATATCTGTGTCTACAGTAAACCGGGTGTGGCCGGTCATTTTAGCGCCTCGATCCCATGTTAATGTTTTATAAAGTTCAACAGGTAATTCCCGAGCTTGTTTGATGAGTGCAGATATGACCGTTATGGTCTTGTTGTCCCTGATTTTGGCCAGCATAACAAAGCGGGAATGGCGTTCTACGAGGGTGACGATATAGGAGTTTTTCTAGCCCTGGATCAGGTTACCTTCCCAGTGACTAGGTATAGCTCTTTCTGCGGCTTCAGGTGGCCTTTCGCTGATAGGTATCGCATCAGGGATTGACCCTAATCCTTTTCCTTTTAGCGATGACGTTCTGGATCTACGCACTACTCTTCCGCTTCTGAGGCATTGCTGCAGCTCTTTTTTAAATGCAACCCAGGTTTGTATAAAATGCGTTTTATAAATCGTTTCGTGTGACACATGCATTTCCTGATTATCCGGATAATCGCGTTCAGCCAACCGGCGATTTGTTCCCGTGACCAGTCCTGATGCATCTTCTCTGCAATGATTTTACACAATGTGGGGCCACGTGCTGCATACCGGCTTTAAGGTTACCCCGTCGGGAGATCCAGCCTGCTGTAGCCCAGCCCGTTAATCTTCCGCACCTTGATCTGCACCGGGATGCGCTCCTTCATCGCCTCAACGTGGCTGATCACCCCGATGGTTTTGCCGCTGGCATTCAGCGCATCGAGCGCGTCGAGCGCGCTGTCGAGGGTTTCGGCGTCGAGCGTGCCGAAGCCTTCATCCAGGAACAGCGATTCGATGCGCGTTTTATGGCTCACCAGGTCGGAAAGTGCCAGCGCCAGCGCCAGGCTGACGAGGAAGCTTTCGCCACCCGATAGCGTGCGCGTATCGCGGCGCGCATCGGCCTGCCAGGTATCGACAACTTCCAGCTCCAGCGCCTCCTGCGATTTACGCTGCAGCAGATAGCGGCCGTGCAGGCGGTTGAGCTGGTTGTTTGCCAGCCATACCAGGTGATCGAGCGTCAGCCCCTGGGCAAAGCGGCGGAATTTATCACCCTCTTTAGAGCCAATCAGCTGGTTGAGGTAGCCCCAGTCTTCCAGCTGCTGCTCTCCGGCGACAATCTGCGCCAGCAGCGTTTGCTGCTGGCTGCGCTGGCGGCTGTCGTGATCTAACTGCTGGCGCAGCTGCCCCTGCTGACTGGCCAGCTCGCGCAGCTGCTGATTAAGCGTGCCGAGCTGGCTCTCCAGCAGCGCCCGTTGCGCGGGCAGGTCGTCATCATGGCCGTATTTGGCTAAGGCTTCATCTAAACGCGACTGCAGATTAATCAACTGCTCACTTAGTGATTTATGCTGTCCGGTCAGAGTATTTATCCGGTCCTGCTGCTGTTGCCACTTTTGTTGAACTTCACGTACCGCCTGCAGATGCTGTTCTGCCTCTGCGCGTAACTGCTGCTGGACGGCGGCAACCTGGCGATCGCCGAACAGCGCCTGGCGCAGCTGCTGCTGTTCGCTTAGCGTGGCCTGCTGCTGTTGAACCCGCCGATCGAGCGCGTTCAGGCGCTCCTGCTGCTGCTGTAGCTCTTCGTCCAGCGCCTGCAGGCGGCTGCTGAGCGTCGCCAGCTCCGGCACCAGCGCGGCCAGCGCGTCACTGTTGCTACGCCACTGCTGCCACTGCTGTTCGCGCAGCGTTAGCCAGCCCTGCCAGTCGCCATCCTGCGGCAGCGTCAGCCCCAGCGGCGCCAGTGCGTCGGCCAGTTCCCCGCGCAGCTGCCGGGCGCGCTGCCGATCCTGCTCCAGCTGCTGCTGCTGTTCTTGCAGGGTTTGCGCTGCCTGAGCCATTTGCTGCTGCTGCAGCTGGCTCTTCTGCTGCAAATCCTGCGCTGCCTGCTGCTGCAGCTGTAAGGCCTCTTTCTGCTGCTGGCAGTGGCGCAGCGCCTGCTCCAGCTGCTGCCACTGCTGCTGCAGGGTGACTTCTTCCTGCTCCTGCTGTGCCAGCCAGTCGCTGGCCTCCGGGTGCTGCTGCGGGCTGAAGTGAAGCGCCAGCGGCTGCGCGGCGCTTTGCCACTGCTGCTCCAGCTCTGCGGCCTGGCGCTGCAGCTCGTCGGCTTCCTGCTGCTGGCGCTCCTGCAGCAGCTGTTGCTGCTTCAGCTGCGCGGCGAGGGCGCTGCCCTTATCTTTCAGCTCGTCAACTTCGCGCTTTAACGCCTCCAGCCGCTGCTGGTTTTCGGACAGCACCAGCGCCTGATACTGCTCCACCGCCGGATGCGCAGTGGATCCGCACAGCGGGCAGGGCTGCCCCTGTTCCAGCCGCGCGCGATGCTGCTCGAGATCGGCAATCTGCTGCTCCAGCTTGCAGCGCTGATCTAAATCCTTTTGATGCTGATGCTTCTCTGCCCACTGGGTGCGCAGGGTGTGTAACTGCTCACTGCTTTGCTGGATCTGCTGCGCCAGCTGCTCTCTCTCCTGCTGCAGGCGCGTGCTGCGCGCGTGCATCTGCTGCCACAGCGGGATCAGCGTCGCCAGCCGCAGCCGCTGTGGCCGCTGCCGGGCAAACTGCGCCAGCGCGCTGCGCAGCGCGGCTTCCGGGTGCTGCTGCTGTAACGGGGCCAGCTGCTGCTCGGCCTGGGTCAGGTTGTGCTGCGCCGTGGCCAGGTTTTGCTGCTGTGGCGCCTGCTGCTGCTGCAGCTGCAAACCGGCCTGTTCCAGCTGCTGCACCTGCTGCTGCTGGGCCTGCACGCGCTGGTGTAGCGAGGTCAGTGACTGCTCACTTTCCTGCTGCTGGCGGAAGCGTTCGCGCCACAGCGGCAGATGCTCGCCGTAGTGCTCAAGCTGGGGATGCGCGCTGCGCCAGGCGTCGAGCTGCTGCTGCTGCGCCTGCTTATCCTGCTGAAGCTGCTGGTTTTTGACGCTTTCCTGCTGGCGAAGCTTAAGCGCTTGTTGGTACTCACTTCGCTCTTGCGTCAGCTGTTGCAGCTGCTGTTGCAGGCTGGCGAGCTGTAAATCGAGCGGCAATACCTGTTCGGCGATCAGCGTTTCCTGCTGCTGGCGCTGCGCCTGGTGCTGCTCCTGCGCCGCCACCGCCTGCTGCTGTTGCTGAGCGGCGGCGCTCAGGGACTGCTGCGCCTGTAACAGCTGCTCATCAAGCTGGCGGATGTTGCCCGTCAGCTGCTGTTTCTCCTGCTGTAATCGCTCCAGCTGCTGCAGCTCCTGCACCTTTTGCTGCTGCTGTTGCTGCCGGGAAGTGAGTACCTGCTCATCGGCAAGTAGCTGTGCCAGCTGGGCGTTGAGCGCCTGCTGCTGCTCTTCATTCAGCAGTGACATGCCGCCCGCCTGAGCGCGCAGCGTCTCCACGGCGACCCTGGCCTCTTTGTGGCGCTCAAACACCGCCGCAGAGAGGCGACCGTAGATCTCGGTGCCGGTCAGCTCTTCCAGCAGCTCGGCGCGCTTGTTGGCATCGGCATTGAGGAAAGCGGCGAACTGCCCCTGTGACAGCATCATCGATTTGGTAAAGCGCTCGAAGTCCAGCCCGGTCAGGCTGGCGATCATCTCCAGCTTGTCCTTCACCTTATCGGCGACAATCTGATTGTCATCACAGCGCGCCAGCTCGACGCGCGGGGCCTGTAAGTTGCCGTCGGCGGCGCCGCGCGCGCGGTTCTGGCTCCAGAAAGCGCGCCACGCCACGCCTTTGACCTCGAACTCCACTTCTGCCAGGCACTCGGCGGTATCGCGCGTCATCAGTTCATTCTGCGACTGGGTGATGCCCTTCAGGCGCGGGGTTTCGTGATACAGCGCGAGGCAGATGGCGTCGAGCAGGGTGGTTTTACCGGCGCCGGTCGGGCCGGTGATCGCGAACAGGCCGTTGCTGGCAAAGGGTTCCGCGCTGAAGTCGATTTTCCACTCGCCCTTCAGCGAGTTGAGATTTTTAAAACGCAGGGTCAGGATTTTCACTGTGGCTGCTCCTCATGGCGCACCGCTTCCAGCGTCTGCGCAAACAGCAGGCTGGCGCGCTGCAGTTTCTCCGGCTGCTCGCTTTCCAGCGCCAGGCGGCGGCTGAACACCTCCTCCACGCTCAGCTCGCTCAGGGTTTCGTTATTCTGTCGGGCGAGGGTCTGTTCGCGCTGCTCGCGGCTGCGGCGCAGCAGCACCACGTCTACCGGCAGCGCGGCGGTCAGCTCCTGAATGCGGCGCTGCAGCTCGCTGAGCCAGGAGTCGGTGACGATCTCAATATCCAGCCAGATGATTTTGCCGTCGCCAGCCTCAGGCAGCGCCGCCAGCTGCTGCTCAATCTGCTCCAGCGAGCCTTTAATCATCTGCATCGGCTGGAACAGCGGGATCGGCAGCGCTTCGGCTGAGGCGAATTTCCCGTCGATAAAGTCGACCATAAACACGCTTTTCGCCTTGCCCAGCTCGTCAAAACTGAGCGGGATCGGCGAGCCGCTGTAGCGAATATGGTCGCTGTCGGCAATGCGCTGGGCGCGGTGAATATGGCCAAGGGCGATGTAGTCGGCGGGCGGGAAGCAGTCGGCTGGAAACGCATCCAGCGTGCCGATATAGATATCGCGCACCGCATCGCTTTTGGTTACGCCCATGGTGGTCAGATGGCCGGTGGCAATAATCGGCAGCGGCAGGTCCAGCGCCGCGCGCTGGCTTAACGCTTCCAGCCAGCAGCGCTGGTAGTGTTCAGTAATCGCTTCCAGCAGGCTTTGCTGTTTCTCGCGCCCCGACTGGCCGCTCTGGCTGCGCAAGATATCGCGCGGGCGCAAAAACGGGATGGCGCACAGCAGCGCACCCGGCGATCCGTCGCGCTTATTCAGCATCAGCACCTGCTGGCGGATATCGTCGCTGGCGGCGGCGATCACCCGGGTATTCAGGCAGGCCAGCAGCTCGCGCGATTCGTTGAGCGTCGCCACCGAGTCATGATTACCGCCGAGCACGACCAGCTGGCAGCCGGTCTGCTGCAACTTCACCACAAAGCGGTTATACAGCTCGCGCGCGTAGCTCGGCGGCGAGCCGGTATCGAAAATATCCCCGGCGACAATGATCGCATCGGCCTGCTGCGCCTCCGCCTGCTCCAGCAGCCAGTCGAGAAAAGCCTGGTGCTCGGCCGCCCGGCTTTTGGTGTAGAAAAACTGGCCGAGATGCCAGTCAGCGGTGTGGAGGATGCGCATATAACGTCCTGTCAGCAGAAAAACGTGAACCCGATTATAAACAGGCTAAACCGATCGGCCTGTTTTTTTTAAATCGCGCACAATTTCAGGGGGTGCTTTTTTCATAAAAGTGTCATAAAACTGACGCATAATGGCGCCGCATATCCCCGTGAAAGCCGTCAACAGCAGCAGGAGTAATAATGCCTAAGCGCATTCTGGTCGTGGAAGATGAAGCCCCAATCCGTGAGATGTTATGTTTCGTCCTTGAACAAAATGACTACCAGCCGATCGAGGCCGAGGATTATGACAGTGCGGTCAATCTGTTGATCGAACCCTGGCCGGATTTAATTCTGCTGGACTGGATGTTACCCGGCGGTTCCGGCATCCAGTTTATTAAACACCTGAAGCGCGAAGCGATGACCCGCGATATTCCGGTGATGATGCTGACAGCCCGGGGTGAAGAGGAAGATCGCGTGCGCGGCCTGGAAGTGGGCGCTGACGACTATATTACCAAGCCGTTCTCACCGAAAGAGCTGGTGGCACGCATCAAAGCGGTGATGCGCCGCATCTCCCCGATGGCGGTGGAAGAGGTGATTGAGATGCAGGGGCTGAGCCTGGACCCGTCATCGCACCGCGTGATGTCCGATACGCAGCCGCTGGAAATGGGGCCGACCGAATATAAACTGCTGCACTTCTTTATGACGCACCCCGAGCGCGTTTACAGCCGCGAGCAGTTGCTAAACCATGTGTGGGGCACTAACGTATACGTCGAAGATCGTACCGTCGACGTCCACATTCGCCGCCTGCGTAAGGCGCTGGAACTGACCGGGCACGATCGCATGGTGCAGACGGTTCGCGGAACAGGTTATCGTTTCTCTGCACGCTACTGATCGTTCACGCTGGAGTCTGAACCGTGCTGGAACGCCTCTCCTGGAAGAGATTATTGCTGGAACTGCTGCTTGCCGGTCTGCCCGCGCTTATTCTCGGGCTGCTGGTGGGCTGGCTGCCCTGGCTGCTGTTAGTCTCAGTGCTCTGCGTGCTGGGTTTTCACTTCAACAATTTATTGCGCCTCTCCCACTGGCTGTGGGTTGACCGCAGCATGACGCCACCCAGCGGGCGCGGCAGCTGGGAGCCGCTGTTCTACGGCCTGTACCAGATGCAGGCGCGTAACCGCCGCCGCCGCCGTGAGCTTGGCCACCTGATCAAACGTTTTCGCAGCGGCGCCGAATCGCTACCGGATGCGGTGGTGCTGACCACCGAAGAGGGGACGATATTCTGGTGTAATGGCCTGGCTCAGCAGATGCTTGGCCTGCGCTGGCCGGAAGATAACGGTCAGAACATCCTTAACCTGCTGCGCTACCCGGAATTTACCCGCTATCTGCGCCAGCGCGATTTTTCCCGCCCGCTGACGCTGGTGCTTAACAGCCACCGCCACCTCGAATTCCGCGTAATGCCCTACAGCGAAGGGCAGTGGCTGCTGGTGGCGCGCGACGTCACGCAGATGCACCAGCTGGAAGGGGCGCGCCGTAACTTCTTTGCCAACGTCAGCCACGAGCTGCGCACCCCGCTGACGGTGCTGCAGGGCTACCTGGAGATGATGAACGACTCGGTGCTGGAGGGCACGCTGCGCGATAAGGCGCTGCACACCATGCAGGAGCAGACCAAACGTATGGACAGCCTGGTGAAACAGCTGCTGACGCTGTCGCGCATTGAAGCAGCGCCGGCGCTGGATCTGCAGGAAAAAGTCGACGTGCCGATGATGCTGCGCGTGCTGCAGCGCGAGGCGGAAACCCTCAGCAATGGCCGCCATGAGATCCACTTCCAAACCGACCCGCAGCTGCGCGTATACGGTAATGACGAGCAGCTGCGCAGCGCCATCTCCAACCTGGTGTATAACGCAGTGAATCACACCCCGGACGGTACGCGCATCGATATCAGCTGGCTGCGCAGCAGCCACGGCGCCGAGTTCAGGGTGAAGGATAACGGGCCGGGAATTGCCGCTGAGCACCTGCCGCGCCTGACCGAACGCTTCTACCGGGTGGATAAAGCCCGCTCAAGGCAGACCGGCGGCAGCGGGCTGGGGCTGGCGATCGTCAAACATGCGCTCAGCCACCATAATGCGCGGCTGGAGATCAGCAGCGTGCCGCATCGTGAGACCTGTTTCAGCTTTCATCTGCCGCCGAGGTTGATTGTCACTGCCGAACTGGCTGAGAATGCCCTGCGATAAGACAACCGGATCTGACGTAATGAAAAAGCGAATCGCCCTGGCACTCCTGCTGGTGGCTGCCTGCTCCCACGCCAAAGAGGGGATGCTGGCGGGCAATCTGACCAGCGTCGGCTCTGACACCCTTGGCAACCTGATGGCGCTGTGGGGCGAGAATTTTAATCGCCTCTATCCCGGGGTGAATGTGCAGATCCAGGCCGCGGGATCGTCAACGGCACCGACCGCGCTGGCGGCGGGCGCCGCCCAGCTGGGGGCGATGAGCCGCCCGATGCAGGCGGTGGAGCGCCAGCTGTTTGAAGACAGCTACGGCTACCCGCCGCTGGCCGTGCCGGTGGCGATGGATGCGCTGGTGGTGGTGGTGAATCAGGATAATCCGCTGGTCGGGCTGAACGCGCAGCAGCTGGATGCCATTTTCTCCATTACCCGCCGCTGCGGCGCGCGCTCCGAGCCGAAAACCTGGGGCGATCTGCAGCTGAATCAGCCGGGCTGGGCGCAGCGCGGGCTGCAGCGCTTTGGCCGCAACTCCGCCTCCGGCACCTGGGGTTTCTTTAAGCAGCAGGCGCTGTGCAACGGCGATTTCCGCAATGATGTCGGTGAGTACCCGGGTTCTGCTGCGGTGGTGCAGGCGGTGGCCGCTTCCCTGAACGGGATTGGCTACGCCAGCGCCGGCTTTCATATCAGCGGGGTAAAGATTGTGCCGGTGGCGCGCGAAGGTCACGACTGGATCGCGCCGAGCGCGGAGAATATTCGCAGCGGCCGCTACCCGTATGCCCGCCCGCTCTATATCTACGTGAATAAGGCGCCGGGCAAACCGCTGGAGCCGTTAACCGCCGCGTTTCTGCGTTTAGCGCTGTCGCCGCAGGGGCAGGCGCTGGTCAGCCAGGCCGGGTATCTGCCGCTGTCGGATGCACAGATGACCCAGGCCAGAGCGATGTTGGCACCCTGATTCCCCGCCTGACAGGTGAGGCATGCCTCGCCCCTACATACGCTCTGGCGTAGGGGGCAGGCATGCCTGCCCCGTTGTCATTTCCGCATAATGAATTTATTTCATGCGTGATGAAATTTCCTCGTTTGCCGTGGCAGGCCTCTCATGACACTCTTAGTGACAGACATATAGACGTCCAGAAGTCTATAAATAACTTCACGTAATTGTTACGACACTAAATTACGCGCCCGCTAAGGCGTAATCAGGAGCAAACTCATGACTCATCCTACCCATTACCGTGCTGAAGTCGTTGGCAGCTTTTTACGTCCGGCCGCCATCAAGCAGGCGCGCAAGCAGTTTGAAGCGGGTGAAATCAACGCGGCAGCGCTGCGCAGCATTGAAGATGAAGCGATCCGCCAGGTGGTGGCGCAGCAGCGTGCCAGCGGTTTGCAGGTGGTGACGGACGGCGAATTCCGCCGCGCCTGGTGGCACTTCGACTTTTTCGACGGTCTGGACGGCGTTGAGCGCTATGAGGCCGAGCAGGGGATTCAGTTTAACGGCGTGCAGACCAAGGCGCGCGGCGTAAAAGTGACCGGCAAGCTGGGCTTCAGCAACCACCCGATGCTGGAGGATTTCCGCTTCCTGAAGAGCATCAGCGGTGATGCTGTTGCCAAAATGACCATCCCAAGCCCGAGCGTGCTGCACTTCCGCGGCGGGCGCAAAATGATAGATGCGGAAGTGTATCCGACGCTGGATGCCTATTTCGACGACCTGGCGCAAACTTACCGCGATGCGATCAAGGCCTTCTACGATGCCGGTTGCCGTTATCTGCAGCTTGACGACACCGTGTGGGCTTACCTGTGCTCGGACGATCAAAAGCAGCAGATCCGCGAGCGTGGCGACGACCCGGAAGCGCTGGCGCGCACCTATGCACGCGTACTGAACCAGGCGATTGCAGGCAAGCCGGACGATCTGACCATTGGTCTGCACGTCTGCCGCGGGAATTTCCGTTCGACCTGGATCTCTGAAGGCGGCTACGAGCCGGTGGCGGAGATCCTGTTTGGCGGCGTCAATATCGATGCGTTTTTCCTTGAATATGATAATGAGCGCTCGGGGGGCTTTGAGCCGCTGCGCTTTATCAAAAAGGGCGACCAGCAGGTGGTACTGGGCCTGATCACCACTAAGACCGGCGAACTGGAAGCGGCGGAAACCGTGGAGCAGCGGATTAAGGAAGCCGCACAGTTTGTCAGCCTTGACCAGATTTGCCTGAGCCCGCAGTGCGGTTTTGCCTCGACCGAAGAGGGCAACAGCCTGACGGAAGCGCAGCAGTGGGCCAAGCTGCGCCTGGTGGTGGATATCGCTAATCGCGTCTGGTAACCCGTGCAGCAAAAAGTGTACAGGGCGCGTATTTGCGCGCCTTTTGTGCATATGAGGCGATGTTAATGCAGAAAATAAGCGCGATGGGAGTAAAAAACATACAAATCATGTAACGCCTTTTTTGCAGAAGATAAAGATATGCACTGCTTATGCAGTTTTTTGCGCTATATCATCCTGCTTTTCCGATCCCGTATTGCCTTTCTCCCCTATAAACGTTCTACTTAGCCCCGTTTTTTCGCAATCCCCTGCATACAGAGAATAACCTGCTCAGAATCGCTGCCTGTTCGAACAATAAACGGTGTAATTCACTGCATTGTTATGATCTGACGACGTTTTTAGAGCAAGCGGGGCAGATGTATTACAGCATCACGACTTTTAACATCACCACAGGCAACACGATTCTTATGACGCATCGTTTAACTTCTAAAGACATTCTGGCGCTGGGCTTTATGACTTTTGCCCTGTTTGTCGGCGCCGGAAACATTATTTTCCCGCCAATGGTCGGGATTCAGTCCGGCGAACACGTCTGGATTGCCGCCCTGGGCTTCCTGATTACCGCGGTAGGCCTGCCGGTGATCACCGTGATTGCGCTGGCGCGCGTCGGGGGCGGTATTGATGCTCTCAGCTCACCAATCGGTAAAGCTGCGGGCCTGGTGCTGGCTACCGTCTGCTACCTCGCCGTTGGCCCGCTGTTTGCCACGCCGCGTACTGCCACCGTGTCGTTTGAAGTGGGTATTGCCCCGCTGACCGGCGACGGCCCGCTGCCGCTGTTTATTTACAGCCTGATTTACTTCGTGCTGGTGATTGGCATTTCACTCTACCCGGGCAAACTGCTGGATACCGTTGGCCACGTGCTGGCACCGCTGAAAATTGTCGCGCTGGCTATCCTCGGCGTTGCGGCGCTGCTGTGGCCTGCGGGCGGTCTTGCACCGGCAACCGCTGACTACCAGCGTGCGGCGTTCTCCAGCGGTTTCGTCAATGGTTACCTGACCATGGATACCCTGGGCGCGCTGGTGTTTGGCATCGTGATTGTTAATGCTGCCCGTTCGCGCGGTATCAGCGAGGCGAAGCTGCTGACCCGCTACACGGTGATTGCTGGTCTGATTGCCGGCGTGGGCCTGACGCTGGTCTATCTGGCGCTGTTTAAACTTGGCTCAGACAGCGCGGCTATCGTCGATCAGAATGCCAATGGTGCCGCTATTCTGCATGCCTACGTGCAGCACACCTTCGGTGATATGGGCAGTTTCTTCCTTGCGGCGCTTATCTTTGTCGCCTGCATGGTCACCGCAGTTGGTCTGACCTGTGCCTGTGCTGAGTTCTTTGAGCATCATTTGCCACTCACCTATCGCCAGCTGGTGTTTATTCTTGGCTTGTTCTCGATGGTGGTATCCAACCTCGGCCTCAGCCAGCTAATCCAATTCTCAATTCCAGTGTTAACTGCGATTTATCCGCCGTGCATTGTGCTGGTACTCTTGAGCTTTACGCTGCGCTGGTGGAATAAGAGTACGAGAATTATTGCGCCAACTATGCTGGTCAGCCTGCTGTTCGGTATCGTTGATGCAATTAAAACCACCCACTTTAAAGACGTGCTTCCTGCCTTTACCCAAAATCTGCCGCTGGCCGATCAGGGTCTGGCATGGTTGCCGCCTTCACTGGTGATGCTGGTATTGGTAGCCGTGTACGATCGTATTTCTGGCCGCCAGTCAGTTACTGCGCATCAGCAATAGCGTTGTAAACTTTCCCCTTTTCCCCTTTGGAAAAGGGGAATCGACAGGTGGAAATATGACAAGTACAACACTCAAAAAGGGACTGAGTACCCGCCATATTCGTTTTATGGCTCTGGGTTCGGCTATCGGCACCGGGCTGTTTTATGGCTCGGCAGATGCCATCAAAATGGCCGGTCCCGCCGTTCTTCTTGCTTATGTTATTGGCGGTATCGCCGCGTATATTATTATGCGTGCCCTCGGCGAAATGTCGGTCAATAACCCTCAAGCCAGCTCTTTCTCTCGCTATGCACAAGACTATCTCGGTCCACTCGCCGGCTATATTACAGGCTGGACCTACTGCTTTGAAATCCTAATTGTAGCCATTGCTGATGTGACCGCATTTGGTATCTATATGGGCGTCTGGTTCCCGGATGTGCCGCACTGGATCTGGGTGCTGAGCGTGGTGCTGATTATTGGTGCTATCAATCTGGCGACGGTAAAGGTGTTTGGTGAGGTGGAGTTCTGGCTGTCGCTGTTTAAAGTGGCCACGATAATTGTGATGATCCTCGCGGGTCTTGGCATTATCTTCTGGGGCATCGGTAACGGCGGCCAGGCAACGGGTATCAGCAATCTGTGGACCAACGGCGGCTTTGTGCCCAATGGCTGGATTGGCGTGGTGCTGTCGCTGCAGGTGGTGATGTTTGCCTTCGGCGGTATTGAGATTATTGGCATTACCGCTGGCGAAGCGAAAAATCCCCAGGTGTCGATTCCGCAGGCGATCAACACCGTTCCGCTGCGCATCCTGGTGTTCTACATCGGCACGCTGTTTGTCATTATGTCGATCTATCCGTGGAACCAGGTAGGGACCAACGGCAGTCCGTTTGTGCTGACTTTCCAGCATATGGGGATTGCGGCTGCGGCAGCGATCCTCAACTTTGTGGTGATTACCGCCTCCCTGTCGGCGATTAATAGCGATGTGTTTGGCGTTGGGCGCATGCTGCATGGTATGGCGCAGCAGGGGCATGCACCGAAGATATTTTCCACCGTTTCTAACCGCGGCATTCCGTGGGTCACGGTGCTGGCAATGATGGTGGCAATGTTAATTGCGGTTTATCTCAACTATCTGATGCCGGAAAAAGTGTTCCTGGTCATCGCCTCGCTGGCTACCTTTGCCACCGTCTGGGTGTGGATTATGATCCTGTTTTCGCAGATAGGTTTCCGCCGCACGCTGACGCCGGAACAGCGCCAGCAGCTGAAGTTTACGCTGCCCGGGGGGCCGTTCACGGCGGTGGTGGGAATTATCTTCCTCGCCTTTGTGATCTGCCTGATTGGCTACTTCCCGGATACTCGCGTGTCGCTGTATGTCGGCATCGCGTGGATAGCGCTGCTGGTGATTAGCTGGCAGTGGGTGAAGCGCCGGATTCATTGATACTCTGCGGGCCGATCGCTGTTTGCGTCGGCCCTTTCTGTTTATTGCGGGTAATTTACCGGGATCGCCAGCGCAGGGTCGATATGCTGCCTGATACGCTGCAGCGTGGCCTGATACGGGCAGAGCGTACCCACTGGCGTCATCTTACAGCCGTTAAAGGTCAGTTCGGTCAGCAAAGGTGGCTGCTGAGCGCTGAGCGGCGTCAGGTTGCGGATCTGATCGAGGCTCTGGGCCTGGAACAGAACACGCAGGTAGCGCTTACCGCTGCTATTATCCTGCCAGCGCTGGAAAATCAGGCTGCCCGCCGGTGGCACGCTGCCGCGCGGGTAATCGCCCTGGGTCCAGCTGAAGTCGAGCAGGGTGCGCAGGTAGGCGATATTGACGTCGTGCGCCACAAACAGCAGCCAGCGGGTGTCAGGTGGCGCATTCTCCTGCAGCGTGACGCCGCTCTGCAACGCTTTGGCTATCTGGTCCATTAACAGTGAGCCGCCGCGCTGTGCAACATAGGGCTGATCGTTAGTGGCATCATATTTTGGCGTCTGCATCGCCATCAGTTTGCCGATCTGCGCCGCACTGGCGGCATGCCCAAAGGCCACTTCACTCAGCGGTTTATTCTCACTCCACTCCAGCCGCAGCGTTTCTGCCATCGCAGCCAGCGTATCCAGCCCGCTAATCATAATGCGGCCATCGCGGGCAAATTTAATCTCCCAGGCTTGATCAAACACCGGGCAAGGCGAACCGGCCTGACATACGGCATTTTTCAGCAGGTCTATTTCGGGTTTAAACCGCTGCTGCGCCTCAGCCAGGCTGCCGCCCAGCGCATTGAGCGCACCCTTGCGCTGCGTCTCTTCATCCAGCGTGGCATAGCCCGGGCTGTCATTCTGGAACAGCGGGTCGTTATGTTGTGCCGAGTGATGCACGCGGATACCGCAGCCGGGGAAGGCGGCGTCAGTCAGCGCCTCCGCCGTGGCCAGAGTGCGCTTGAGCGGGCTGGACCAGACGTAGACCTCTTTTGCGCTCGGGCAGCCAGCGCCCAGTAAGCCATGCTGGCGATAGCTCTCGGCCTGATACTTGCCTTTCAGCCAGGCAGCAGTGTAACCGTGCCCGGTCAGCTGGCCGTCAGCAGTCAGCCAGCTTGCCCACGCCCGACCGCTGGCCGCTTCCATCTCTTTACGGTTGCCGGCGGTCGGTGGGCGCACGCCGTGGCGGCTGACCTCCACCACCTTTTCCAGCACGTAGTGAGGTTCTGCCCCGGCGTTCAGGCTGGCGGTAAGGCAGCAGGCGGCGAGTGAGAGAGTGCGGAGGGATTTTTTCATCAGGTCATCCTTGCAGGGAACGCGCTATTCGACAGATATGATGGCAAATTTTCAGCATCAAAAGGGACATAAGAGGTGGGGAGAGAGTAAAGCACGGGCGAAAAAAAAGCCCGCCGAAGCGAGCTTTTTTTGAAAACGGCAGCAATTACAGCTTAGTTGCGTTCTCGGACAGGTACTTAGCCACACCTTCTGGAGATGCGCCCATACCTTCTTTTCCTTTTTCCCACTGAGCCGGGCACACTTCGCCGTGCTCTTCGTGGAACTGCAGCGCGTCAACCATGCGCAGCATTTCATCAACGTTACGGCCCAGTGGCAGATCGTTAACAACCTGGTGGCGAACCACACCGGCTTTGTCGATCAGGAAAGAACCACGCAGAGCAACGCCCGCATCCGGGTGCTCGATGCCGTAAGCTTTCTGGATTTCACGTTTGATGTCAGCAACCATCGCGTACTGAACTTCGCCGATGCCGCCTTTATCAACTGGCGTTTTGCGCCATGCGTTGTGCACGAACTCTGAGTCGAAGGAAACGCCGACTACTTCCACGCCGCGCTTCTGGAATTCTGCATAACGCTTGTCGAAAGCGATCAGCTCAGAAGGGCAGACGAAGGTGAAGTCCATTGGCCAAAAGAACACAACGGTGGCTTTACCAGCGGTGTGTTTTTTAAAGTTGAAGTTTTCTACGATCTCACCGTTGCCCAGCACAGCTGCGGCGGTAAAATCAGGGGCTGGACGAGTTACCAGGACCATGTTCACTCCTGTAGAAGTAAGTTGAAATAAGGGGACAAGACGCAGGCAGTATATGATCTGCGTCACAGTGCTAACCAGCGCTAAACGCCGATTATTGAGATAGGTTGTACCTATCAAAAATCTTTGAATAATAAAGCAGTTTCATACAATAACCTTTTTTACAAAAAGGGCAAGGTGTAAAACTGCGCTCGCCTGTTTACAGCGCTTTCTGCACTGCCTGCGCCATCATGCGCGGATAGAACTGCCAGAAAAACTCTTCAAGCTGTTGATAGTTATCGATGAAATCCTGGTAGCTCTCTGCCAGTGCTGCCAAACGTGGGCGACGGCTGGCCATGCCGCGCAGCACATTTTGCAGATAAGCGGCCTCCGCGTAGCGCTCCATCCAGCGCTGCTGCCATAAATAGCGGTTAAGATTCTGGAACGACTCAGGCGTGCTGGCTAATTTCGGGGCGATCACATTTCTGGCATCACGCAAAAAATCTGGCAGGGAAATTTCCGGCACCAGTTTATCCCAGTGTAATGACAGAAAATGGTCCCAGATGACATCCAGGGTAATCGGCGCGACGCGGCGGGTTTCCGTGCGGAAAAACTGGCGCGCCGCACGTACCTCCGGCAGAGAGTCGGTCATCACATCGACGCGGCGATGCATCGCGATGCCGTCAGCGATCGGTGCTGGCCACTGCGGATAGGGGTTGCCGCGAACGCAATCGGCCATCAGATTGCCCAGCAGCGAGCTGTCGGCCAGGTGGGCGAGGTGAAGGTGTGCAAGATAGTTCATGCGATGATTCTATCCCACTTTTTGCAGAGTTTACGCAGATTGTTTAGCTATGGTCAGTTTTCAGCTAGAATGTGCGCCCTGATTTCCCAGACTGTGAATGATCATGCGCGTTGCCGATTTTACCTTTGAGTTACCTGAATCTTTGATTGCCCACTACCCGCAGGCTCAGCGCAGCGGATGCCGCCTGCTGAGCCTTAACGGCCCGGACGGTGCGCTGTCGCACGGGGTTTTCACCGATTTATTGCACAAACTCAATCCAGGCGACCTGCTGGTATTTAATAATACGCGGGTGATCCCGGCGCGTATTTTTGGCCGCAAGGCCAGCGGCGGCAAGATTGAAGTGCTGATCGAACGCATGCTCGATGACACCCGCGTGCTGGCCCACGTGCGCTCCTCGAAAGCGCCGAAGCCGGGCACAGCGCTGCTGCTGGGCGACGATGAGAGCGTGCAGGCGACGATGGTGGCACGTCACGATGCGCTGTTTGAAATAGAATTTAACGATGCTCGCCCGGTGCTGGATATCCTTAACGCCATCGGCCATATGCCGCTGCCGCCGTATATTGATCGGCCGGATGAAGATGCCGACCGCGAACTGTACCAGACGGTTTACAGCCAGAAGCCGGGGGCGGTCGCTGCCCCAACCGCCGGCCTGCACTTTGATGAGCCGCTCTTGGAAGCGCTGCGTGAGAAGGGGATCGAGACGGCTTTCGTCACCCTGCACGTCGGGGCGGGGACCTTCCAGCCGGTGCGCGTCGACAGCATAAAAGATCACATCATGCATGCCGAGTATGCCGAAGTGCCGCAGGAGGTGGTTGATGCGGTGCTGGCCTGCAAGGCGCGCGGCAACAAGGTGATCGCGGTTGGCACCACCTCAGTACGCTCGCTGGAGAGCGCGGCGCAGGCGGCAGAAGACGCGCTGATTGCCCCGTTCTTCGGCGATACCAAAATCTTTATCTACCCGGGCTATCACTATCAGGTGATTGATGCGCTGGTGACCAATTTCCACCTGCCAGAATCAACGCTGATTATGCTGGTATCGGCGTTTGCCGGCTATCGCCACACCATGCATGCTTATCAGCAGGCGGTGGCAGAGCAGTACCGTTTCTTCAGCTATGGCGATGCCATGTTTATCACCCGAAATCCTGAGGCTTACGCCGAGATCCCGGGCCAGTAATCTCCCCGGACGGGACACTCCCGTCCTTTATAACCATTTGCATCGGACTGTTTATCCGGTGGAGGCAATGTGAAGTTTGAATTAGACACAACCGACGGCCGCGCGCGTCGTGGCCGCCTGGTCTTTGACCGTGGCGTGGTAGAGACCCCGGCATTTATGCCCGTGGGCACTTACGGCACCGTAAAAGGCATGACGCCGGAAGAAGTGCAGGATACCGGTGCGCAGATCATCCTCGGCAACACCTTCCATTTATGGTTGCGTCCGGGCCAGGAGATCATGAAATTGCACGGCGACCTGCACGACTTTATGCAGTGGAAAGGGCCGATCCTGACTGACTCCGGCGGCTTCCAGGTCTTCAGCCTGGGCGACATTCGTAAGATCACCGAAAAGGGCGTGCACTTCCGCAACCCGATTAACGGCGATGCGATCTTCCTCGATCCTGAAAAATCGATGGAAATTCAGTACGATCTCGGCTCTGATATCGTAATGATTTTCGATGAATGTACACCGTACCCGGCCGACTGGGATTACGCTAAGCGTTCAATGGAGATGTCGCTGCGCTGGGCGCAACGTAGCCGCGATCGCTTTGATTCCTTAGGGAATAAAAATGCCTTATTTGGCATAATCCAGGGCAGTGTTTACGAAGATTTACGAGATGTGTCAGTTAAAGGACTGGTAGAGATTGGCTTTGATGGGTACGCTGTGGGCGGCCTGGCGGTCGGTGAGCCAAAGGAAGATATGCACCGAATTCTCGAGCACGTCTGCCCGCAGCTTCCGCAGGATAAACCGCGCTATCTGATGGGCGTCGGTAAGCCACAGGATCTGGTGGAAGGCGTCCGTCGCGGTATTGATATGTTTGACTGTGTGATGCCGACGCGTAATGCGCGTAACGGCCATCTGTTTGTGACCGACGGGGTGGTAAAAATCCGCAACGCGAAGTACAAAGATGACACGTCGCCGCTGGATGCTGAGTGTGATTGCTACACCTGTCGCAATTACAGCCGTGCATACCTGTATCATCTTGATCGCTGTAACGAAATTTTGGGTGCGCGTCTGAACACCATCCACAATCTGCGTTACTATCAGCGCCTGATGGCCGGTTTACGCCAGGCTATCGAAGAAGGTAAGTTAGAGCACTTCGTGACCGAATTCTACCAACGGACGGGGCTGGCGGTTCCGCCATTGCCGTCTGATAATTAAACAATGAGGGAAATTTAATGAGCTTTTTCACTTCTGATGCCGTGGCAGCCGCAGCTCCATCTCAGGGAAGTCCTTATTCTCTGGTGATCATGCTGGTGGTATTTGGCCTGATTTTCTACTTCATGATCCTGCGCCCACAGCAGAAACGTGCGAAAGAGCACAAGAAACTGATGGACTCTATCTCTAAGGGCGATGAAGTGCTGACGACCGGTGGCCTGGTCGGTCGCGTGACCAAAGTAGCTGAAACTGGCTATGTTGCTATCGCACTGAACGAGTCCACTGAAGTTGTAGTCAAACGTGACTTCGTAGCTGCCGTTCTGCCGAAAGGTACCATGAAGGCGCTGTAATCTTTTGATTTCCCTAAGGGAACTGCCGTGTTAAACCGTTATCCTTTGTGGAAGTACATCATGCTGATCGTCGTATTACTCGTCGGTCTGCTGTATGCACTGCCCAACCTGTATGGTGAGGATCCGGCTGTTCAGGTCACTGGTGCGCGCGGAAGCGCCGCCAGTGAGCAAACGCTGGTTCAGATCCAGAATGCATTAAAACAAGATAATATCCAGAGCAAATCACTGGCACTGGAAAATGGCGCTATTCTGGCGCGTTTTGCGAATACCGACGTGCAGCTGCGCGCGCGTGAAGCGATTATGCAGGCTCTTGGCGAGAATTACGTAGTGGCGCTTAACCTCGCCCCGGCTACTCCAACCTGGCTCGCGATGCTGGCCGCAGAGCCGATGAAACTCGGTCTCGATCTGCGCGGCGGCGTTCACTTCCTGATGGAAGTCGATATGGATACCGCTCTGGGTAAACTCCAGGAGCAGAACATCGACAACCTGCGTAGCGACCTGCGTGATAAAAATATTCCTTACGTTAACGTGCGCAAGACCGACAACTACGGTCTGGAAATTCGTTTCCGCGACGCAGGCGCACGTGACGAAGCGGTGAGTTATCTGACCGGCCGCCATCGCGATATGGTTATCAACAGCAGCGGCAGCAATGCCCTGACGGCGGTAATGAGCGATGAGCGTATGCGTGAAGCGCGTGAATATGCGGTTCAGCAGAACATTAACATTCTGCGTAACCGTGTTAATCAGCTTGGCGTAGCGGAACCACTGGTACAGCGTCAGGGTTCTGACCGTATCGTGGTTGAACTGCCGGGTATTCAGGATACGGCACGTGCTAAAGAGATCCTCGGCGCGACAGCGACGCTGGAATTCCGTCTGGTTAACACCAGCGTGGATGCCACCGCTGCAGCTAACGGCCGCGTACCGGGTGACTCTGAAGTGAAAGACACGCGTGATGGTCAGCCAGTGGTGCTGTACAAGCGTGTGATCCTCACCGGTGACCATATTACCGACTCCACCTCAAGCACCGATGAATACAACCAGCCTCAGGTTAATATCTCCCTGGACAGCGCTGGCGGTAACATCATGTCCAACTTCACCAAGGACAGCGTCGGCAAAGCGATGGCAACCCTGTTTGTTGAGTACAAAGACAGCGGGAAGAAAGATGCCAACGGCCGTGCCATTCTGGCGAAGCAGGAAGAGGTGATTAACGTGGCGAACATCCAGTCCCGACTGGGTAACAGCTTCCGTATTACCGGTATCAACAACCCGAATGAGGCCCGTCAGCTGTCGCTGCTGCTGCGTGCCGGTGCGTTGATTGCGCCAATCCAGATTGTGGAAGAACGTACCATTGGTCCAACCATGGGTGCGCAGAACATCACTCAGGGTCTGGAAGCCTGCCTGTGGGGCCTGATCGCTTCCATCGTCTTTATGGTGGTTTACTACCGTAAGTTCGGTGTGATTGCGACCTCTGCACTGGTGGCGAACCTGGTATTGATTGTCGGAATCATGTCACTGCTGCCGGGCGCAACGCTGACCATGCCGGGTATTGCCGGTATCGTGTTAACGCTGGCGGTAGCCGTTGATGCCAACGTACTGATTAACGAACGTATCAAGGAAGAGCTGAAGAATGGGCGATCCATTCAGCAGGCGATCCATGAAGGCTATAAAGGCGCGTTCTCCAGTATTATTGATGCCAACGTCACGACGCTGATTACCGCGATCATTCTGTACGCTGTGGGCACCGGCTCGATTAAAGGCTTTGCGATCACCACCGCCATCGGCGTTGTGACCTCAATGTTTACTGCCATTGTCGGTACCCGCGCCATCGTAAACCTGTTGTACGGCGGCAAACGCATCAACAAGCTGTCTATCTGAGGAGTGCGATGTGGCACAGGACTATAGCGTTGAACAACTGAACTACGGCCGTAAAGTCCATGACTTTATGCGCTGGGACAAAGTGGCCTTTACTCTTTCGGGGCTGCTGCTGATTGCTTCCTGCCTGATTATGGGTCTGAAGGGGTTTAACTGGGGTCTGGACTTCACCGGTGGTACGGTGATTGAAATTACCCTGGAAAAACCGGCTGATATCGAGCAGCTGCGCGGCGCGCTGGAGAAATCCGGCTTCGTCGACCCGCAGGTGCAGAACTTCGGCAGCAGCCGCGACGTGCTGGTTCGCATGTCGCCAAACGAAGGCAATGCCGGTCAGGAGCTGGGCAACAAGGTGGTGACTATCATCAACCAGGCCAGCCAGCAGAATGCCACCGTTAAGCGTATTGAGTTCGTCGGCCCGAGCGTGGGTAGCGATCTGGCGCAGGCGGGCGGTATGGCGCTGCTGGTGGCTTTGATTGCCATCCTGATTTACGTTGGCTTCCGCTTCGAATGGCGTCTGGCACTGGGGGCGGTACTGGCCCTGGCGCACGACGTGGTGATCACCATGGGGATACTCTCACTGTTCCACATTGAGATTGACCTGACCATCGTGGCGTCGCTGATGTCGGTTATCGGCTACTCGCTGAACGACAGTATCGTGGTATCGGACCGTATTCGTGAGAACTTCCGCAAGATCCGTCGCGGTACGCCTTACGATATCGTCAACGTCTCGCTGACGCAGACGCTGAGCCGTACCATCATGACCTCTGCCACCACGCTGGTGGTGGTGCTGATGCTGTTTATCTTCGGCGGTGCGCTGCTGGAAGGCTTCTCGCTGACCATGCTGATCGGTGTTTCCATTGGTACCGTTTCTTCAATCTATGTGGCTTCGGCGCTGGCATTGAAGTTGGGTATGAAACGTGAACACATGCTGCAGCAGAAAGTGGAAAAAGAGGGCGCAGATCAGCCTTCGATTCTGCCTTAACCAGACGGGTTAGGAGCCAGAGCGGGCGGACCGAAAAAGAGGTCCGCCCCGACAAAAAAGCTGCATCGGATGATGCGGCTTTTTTTTATGGCGCGGTTTTCACTACCACATCATGGATGCGCACATAGCCCAGCTGATCCGGCGGCAGGTTGCTCAGGCGCAGCGAGACAGTTTCTTCACTCTTAGGCAGCAGCGCGCTGTCGACCTGAATCTGCTGTGACTGGCTGTTGACGGTGAGGGGTTTGCCGGTGGCGGCGTCCAGCTCGCCCCATTCCACTTCGGCAGTGAAGGCAGGGAGCGGGGCGTCATTGGTAGCATGAATTTGCAGGATCGCGCGCGTGCCGTTGGCTTCCGCCTCCACATGGCTTAGCGACAGCTTGAGGTCACCGGCCTGGCTTTTCAGCACCACGCCGGTTTTTGCTGCGGGTAACAGCCAGGCACCCTGCGCTGAGCCGCTATTGAGATTACCCTGCCTTTCCAGTGCGCTGGCCTGATTCGTCAGCTGGCGCATCTCTTGGCTCAGCTTTCCGACCTCATTATGCAGCTGGCTGATTTTCGGCTGCGGCGGGGTAGCGGCACAACCTGCCAAAAGCAGCAGAGAACTGACCAGCGAAAGTCTGAGATAAGCCGTTGTCATTGTTCATTTCCTTGTGATTAAACCGATTCACTTTATCTTAGAGCAAACGGGTCTTAACCGCCCGCAGATAAATCCTCTGTTTTGTTGCGCAAGACCGATAAAATTGGTGCGTAATTACCGAGCCGGCTTTGGCAGCAGGACACGATCGCGGTACACTAACCGCTAATTTTCAGGATTATCAGGACGCGACATGCATTGCCCATTCTGTTCCGCCGTCGATACCAAAGTGATCGATTCCCGCCTGGTCGGGGAAGGCACCTCCGTGCGCCGCCGCCGTCAGTGCCTGGTGTGTCACGAGCGCTTTACCACGTTTGAAGTGGCGGAGCTGGTGATGCCGCGCGTGGTCAAGAGCAATGATGTGCGCGAACCGTTCAACGAAGACAAGCTGCGCAGCGGGCTGATGAAGGCGCTGGAGAAGCGCCCGGTCAATTCCGACGCGGTAGAAACCGCCCTCAGCCACATTAAAAGCCAGCTGCGCGCCACCGGTGAACGCGAAGTTGCCAGCAAGCTTATCGGTGGGCTGGTAATGGATGAGCTGAAAAAACTGGATAAAGTTGCCTATATCCGCTTTGCTTCTGTTTACCGCAGCTTCGAAGACATTCGTGAATTTGGCGAAGAGATTGCCCGCTTACAGGACTGACGCGATGCGTGATGAAATCTACATGGCGCGCGCGCTGGAACTGGCGCGTCGCGGCCGCTTTACCACCACGCCGAACCCTAACGTCGGCTGCGTGATCGTGCGCGACGGCGCCATCGTCGGCGAGGGCTATCACCTGCGCGCCGGTGAACCGCACGCGGAGGTGCATGCCCTGCGTATGGCAGGAGAGCGTGCCAAAGGGGCCACCGCTTACGTCACGCTGGAACCGTGCAGTCACCACGGACGCACGCCGCCGTGCTGTGATGCCCTGATTGCCGCGGGCGTCAGCCGGGTGGTTGCCGCCATGCAGGACCCAAACCCGGAAGTGGCGGGCCGCGGTCTTTATCGTTTGCAGCAGGCGGGTATTGAAGTCAGCCACGGGTTGATGATGCAGGAAGCGGAAGCGCTGAACCGTGGCTTTCTCAAGCGCATGCGCACCGGGTTCCCGTGGGTGCAGCTTAAGCTGGGGGCATCGCTGGATGGCCGTACGGCAATGGCCAGCGGCGAAAGTCAGTGGATCACCTCACCCCAGGCGCGGCGCGATGTGCAGCGGCTGCGCGCGCAGAGCTCGGCTATCCTCAGCACCAGCGCCACGGTGCTGGCGGATAATCCTTCCCTGACCGTGCGGTACGACGAGCTGGACAGCGGCACGCAGGCGGAATACCCGCCCGAACTGCTGCGTCAGCCGGTGAGAATTATCGTCGACAGCCAGAATCGCGTCATGCCCGGGCACCGATTGATTGCACAATCGGGGGAAACCTGGCTGGCACGCACGCAGTGTGACGAGCAAAGCTGGCCGGAGAACGTGACGCAGTTTTGCGTGCCGCGTCATCACGATCGCCTCGATCTGGTGTCGATGATGATGCTGCTCGGCAGAAAACAGATTAACAGCGTCTGGGTGGAGGCCGGAGCACAGTTTGCCGGGGCGCTGCTGCAGGCCGGCGTGGTAGACGAGCTGATCGTCTACCTGGCACCGAAGCTGCTGGGCGATGCCGGGCGTGGCCTGTGCCACCTGCCGGGCTTGCAGCAGCTGGCCGCCGCCCCGGCCTTTACCTTTAGTGATATTCGTCAGCTGGGGCCTGATTTACGCCTCACGCTGAACCCGTTATGACGGTTTCTGCAAAAACAAGCAGAGCGCCGAAGAGTGTGATAGAATCCGCCCCCCTGCGGGGCCAAACAGAACCCTGAAAGGAAGATTATGAACGTTATTGAAGCTGCTGTTGCTACCCCTGACGCGCGCGTTGCCCTGGTTATTGCGCGTTTCAACAACTTTATCAACGACAGCCTGCTGAGCGGTGCCATCGATGCCCTGAAGCGTATCGGCCAGGTGAAAGATGAAAACATCACCGTCATCTGGGTTCCGGGCGCTTACGAACTGCCAATGACTGCACGTGCCGTGGCGAAAGCCGGCAAGCATGATGCGATTGTGGCACTGGGCACGGTGATCCGTGGCGGTACTGCTCATTTCGAATATGTGGCAGGTGAGGCCAGTTCTGGCCTGGCCAGCGTTGCCATGAACAGCGATATCCCGGTTGCCTTTGGCGTGCTGACGACGGAAAGCATCGAGCAGGCCATTGAACGCGCCGGAACCAAAGCGGGTAATAAAGGTGCTGAAGCAGCCCTGACCGCTCTGGAAATGATTAACGTATTGAAAGCCATCAAAGCCTGATTTTAAGGGGAATTTCGTGAAACCTGCTGCTCGTCGCCGCGCCCGTGAATGTGCTGTTCAGGCACTTTACTCCTGGCAAATCTCCAAAAACGACATCGCTGATGTCGAATACCAGTTTCTGGCGGAACAGGACGTCAAAGACGTCGATATTACTTACTTCCGTGAGCTGGTCGGCGGCGTTGCAACTAACAGTGCATACCTCGACGGCCTGATGAAACCTTACCTGTCGCGCCAGCTGGAAGAGCTGGGACAGGTTGAACTGGCCGTTCTGCGTATCTCACTGTTTGAACTCAGCAAGCGTGCAGACGTTCCCTATAAAGTGGCGATCAATGAGGGGATCGAGCTGGCCAAAGTGTTCGGCGCTGAAGACAGCCATAAGTTTGTCAACGGCGTGCTGGATAAAGCCGCTCCGCAGATCCGCCCAAACCGCAAATAATCCTCTGAGGCCGCTAACCCGGCCTCTTCTTTTATACTCCCGGAATGCACTATGGCATGTGGCGAATTTGAACTGATCGCGCGTTACTTTGACCGCGTGACAAGCTCCCGTCGCGATGTGGAAAAAGGCATCGGCGATGACTGTGCGCTGCTCAGCGTACCTGAAAAACAGACTCTGGCTATCAGCACCGACACGCTGGTCGAAGGGGTTCACTTCCTGCGCGACATCCACCCCGCCGATCTCGGTTACAAAGCCCTGGCCGTCAATTTAAGCGATCTCGCGGCGATGGGGGCCGATCCTGCCTGGTTAACGCTGGCACTGACGCTGCCGGAAATTAACGAAGCGTGGCTCAAAGATTTCAGCGACAGCCTGTTTGAACTGCTCGACTACTACGATATGCAGCTGGTCGGCGGTGACACCACGCGTGGCCCACTCAGCATGACGCTGGGCATCCACGGCCTGGTGCCGCAGGGCAGAGCGCTGAAGCGCAGCGGGGCACGCGTCGGTGACTGGATCTACGTGACCGGCACGCTGGGTGACAGCGCGGCGGGGCTGGAACTGCTGCAGCACCACGTGAAAATTAACGATCCGGCGGCGCACGAAGCGTTGATCAAGCGCCATCTGCGCCCGATGCCGCGCATTTTGCAGGGCCAGGCGCTGCGCGATCTCGCCAGCTCGGCTATCGATCTTTCTGATGGGCTGATCTCCGATCTCGGCCATATTCTCAAAGCCAGCGACTGTGGCGCACGCCTTAATCTGGACGCGCTGCCGCTCTCTGCGGCGATGAAGCAGCACTTCGAGCCGCAGCAGGCCATCCGCTGGGCGCTGAGCGGTGGCGAGGATTATGAGCTGTGCTTCACGGTACCGGAAATTAACCGCGGCGCGCTGGACGTGGCGCTGGGCTATCATGGCGTGCCGTTCACCTGCATCGGTCAGATTGCTCCGCAGTCGGAAGGCCTGACGCTGTTGCAGAACGACAAGCCGGTAGAGTTCAACCTGAAAGGATTTGATCATTTTGGCACGCGCTAAGGATGTGGCGAAAAGTCGCCTTAAGATGAGTAACCCGTGGCACCTGCTGGCGACCGGGTTTGGCAGCGGTTTAAGCCCGTGGATGCCGGGCACCGTGGGTTCCGTTGCCGCAATACCGCTCTGGTATCTGATGAGCTTCCTGCCACAGGACCTCTATTCGCTGGTGGTACTGCTGGGGATCTGCATGGGTGTCTACCTGTGTCACCGCACGGCGAAAGATATGGGCGTGCACGACCACGGGAGCATTGTCTGGGATGAGTTTATCGGCATGTGGATCACGCTGATGGCGATCCCGGTTAACAGCTGGCAGTGGGTACTGGCCGGTTTTGTGGTTTTCCGCGTGCTGGATATCTGGAAGCCGTGGCCGATCCGCTGGTTCGACCGTAACGTGCACGGCGGTATGGGGATCATGGTGGATGATATTATCGCCGGGGTGATCTCTGCAGGAATTTTGTTTGCGGCCGCGCACTACTGGCCGCTCTAAATGTTCCGGGTCGGGCATGCCCGACCCTCACGCGATACGCCGTTATCCGTTACTCGAATCCCACCACGCTGTGCGGCTGATACACGCTCTCCAGCTCGAAAATCTCTTCCTGCGTTAACGCCACCTCTACCGCTTTCACCAGGTCGGCCAGCTGTTCGCTGCGCGATGCGCCGATAATCGGCGCGGTGACGGCCGGTTTGCTCAGCAGCCAGGCGAGTGCAACCTGCGCCCGGCTGACGCCTTTATCGCTGGCGATATTGGCCAGCCGTTCGGCAATCTCAGCGTCATTCTGTTCACTTTGGCTGTAAAGCGTGGCGCCATATTCGTCAGAGACGGAGCGGGCGGTGGTTTCCCCCCACGGGCGCGTCAGGCGACCTCGCGCCAGCGGGCTCCACGGCAGCACCGCAATGTTCTCTTTCAGGCACAGAGGGTGCATTTCCCGCTCCTCCTCGCGCTGGATCAGGTTGTACTGATCCTGCATGCTGACAAACCGCGTCCAGCCGTTGTTGTCCGCCGTATGCAGTGCGCGGGCAAACTGCTCGGGATGCATGGAAGAGGCACCGATATAGCGCGCTTTGCCGGACTGCACTACGTCATGCAGCGCCTCCAGCGTCTCTTCCAGCGGCGTGTCGTAGTCCCAGCGGTGTATTTGTAACAGGTCGACATGATCCATACCGAGACGTTCAAGGCTGTCGTCTATCGACTGCAAAATATTGGCGCGCGACAGCCCGCCGGAAAGATTGCTCATCGGGAAATAGACCTTAGTGGCGACGACGACCTCATCACGGCGGGCGAAGTCACGCAGGGCGCGGCCGACGATCTCCTCGCTGCTGCCGTCCGAGTAGCTGTTGGCGGTGTCGAAAAAATTGATCCCGGCTTCCAGCGCCTGCTTAATCAGCGGGCGGCTGCTCTCTTCCGGCAGTGTCCAGGCATGGCGGCCGCGATCGGGCTCACCATAGGTCATGCAACCGAGGCACAGGCGGGAGACGGTCAGGTCGGTATTGGCTAACGTAAGGGTTTTCATTCGGGTCGCTCCTGCTGGTTATTTACCCTAAGCATAGCAGGTGACAGGCTCCCCCGCGGGGGAGCCGAAGGGGAGTTACTGCGCCAGCCAGTCGGCAATCTGCTGCTGGATACCGGCGGCATCCAGTTGATAATCCACGCGGATCTCTTCCTGGGTGCCCTGGGGAATAAACGCATCCGGCAGGCCGATATTCAATACCGGAACCGGCCGACGTTTTGCCATCAGCAGTTCATTGACGCCGCTACCGGCACCGCCTTTGATCGCCCCTTCTTCCAGGGTGATCAGGGCTTCATGACTGCCAGCCAGCTCAAGGATTAACGCCTCGTCGAGCGGCTTAACAAAGCGCATATCCACCAGCGTGGCATTCAGGGCTTCAGCCGCCGCGCGGGCCTCAGGCAGCAGCGTACCGAAGTTGAGGATCGCCAGTTTTTCACCGCGGCTCAGCACGCGGCCTTTACCCAGCGGCAATGATGCCAGCGGTTCGAGGGGGGCCCCGGTGCCGGTGCCACGCGGATAGCGCACTGCGCTTGGCCCGCTGCTGTGGTGGTAACCGGTGAACAGCATCTGGCGGCACTCGTTCTCATCGCTTGGCGTCATGATCACCATGTTCGGAATGCAGCGCAGGAACGCGATGTCGAAGGCACCCTGGTGCGTCTGCCCGTCGGCGCCGACGATGCCGCCGCGGTCAATGGCAAACAGCACCGGCAGTTTCTGGATCGCCACATCGTGGATCAGCTGATCGTAGGCGCGCTGCAGGAAGGTGGAGTAGATCGCCACTACCGGCTTGTAGCCGCCAATTGCCAGGCCCGCAGCGAACGTCACCGCATGCTGCTCGGCAATGGCGACGTCGAAATATTGCTGCGGATAGTCGCGCGAGAAGCTCACCATACCGGAACCTTCGCGCATCGCCGGGGTGACCGCCATCAGCTTGCTGTCTTCCGCGGCGGTTTCACTCAGCCACTGGCCGAAAATTTTAGAGTAGCTTGGCAGACCGTCGGCGCTTTTTGGCAGCAGGCCGCTGGCCGGGTCAAATTTAGGTACCGCGTGCCAGCTAATCGGATCTTTTTCGGCCGGGGCATAGCCCTTGCCTTTTTTGGTCATGATATGCAGGAACTGCGGGCCTTTGAGCGCGCGCATATTGCTTAAGGTCTGCACCAGCGCCAGCACGTCATGGCCGTCGACCGGGCCGATATAGTTAAAGCCCAGCTCCTCAAACAGCGTTCCCGGCACCACCATGCCTTTCAGGTGCTCTTCGGTGCGCTTCACCAGCTCTTTGATCGGCGGCAGGCCACCGAGCACCTTTTTGCCCCCTTCACGCAGGCGGGAATAGGTCTTGCCGGAGAGGATCTGCGCCAGACGGTTGTTAAGCGCCCCGACGTTTTCGGAAATCGACATCTCGTTGTCGTTCAGTACCACCAGCAGGTCGGCTTTAATATCGCCTGCGTGGTTCATCGCTTCGAACGCCATCCCGGCAGTAATCGCCCCATCGCCAATCACGCAGGCGGTGCGGCGGCCTTTGCCTTCTTTGCCGGCGGCCACTGCCATGCCCAGACCGGCGCTGATGGAGGTTGAGGAGTGGCCGACGTTCAGCACGTCGAACTCGCTCTCATCACGCCACGGGAACGGGTGCAGGCCATTTTTCTGGCGGATGGTGCCGATACGGTCGCGGCGGCCGGTCAGGATTTTATGCGGATAGGCCTGGTGGCCGACGTCCCACACCAGATGATCGAACGGCGTGTTGTAGACATAATGCAGCGCAACGGTGAGCTCAACCACGCCGAGGCCGGAAGCAAAATGACCGCTGGAGCGGCTAACGCTGTCGAGCAGATACTGGCGCAGCTCGTCACAGAGTTTTGGCAGACTCTCTTTCGGTAGCAAACGTAATTCTTGCACCGTGCTTGCGAGGGCAAGCGTCGGGTATTTTGCAGGTTCAAAGCTCATCGGAGACTCATTTGGAAGTTATTTATCGCGTTCAATTATAAAGCCTGCCAGCGCCCGCAGTGGGGTAGTGTCATACGACTGCGCGGCCAGCGTTTCTAATGCGCTGAGGGATTCCTGATACAAATCCCATGCTTTTGCCTTCGCACTGTCAAGCCCCATTAATGCCGGGTAGGTACTCTTGCCTAACTGTTGATCGGCTCCCTGCCGCTTACCGATAATGGCGGTATCACCAATAACGTCCAGAATATCGTCCTGCACCTGGAAAGCCAGGCCAATCGCGTTGGCGTAGCGGTCAAGCGCAGGGAGGGCATCGCGCCCGCGTTCGCCAGCGGTGAATGCACCGAGACGCACCGCCGAGCGGATTAATGCCCCGGTTTTGTGGCGGTGGATCTGCTCCAGCGCGGCTAAATCAACCTGCTGGCCTTCAGCGGCAAGGTCCAGTGCTTGTCCTCCGCACATGCCCGCTACGCCGCTAGCCTGGGCCAGTTCGGACAGCATTGCAATACGCGCCTCAGCCGTGACGCCTGGCATCGGGGTATCGGCAAGGATGGAGAAAGCCAGAGTCTGCAGGGCATCACCGGCAAGAATCGCCGTGTCTTCGCCAAACTTAATATGGCAGGTGGGCTGGCCACGCCGCAGGCTGTCGTTATCCATGGCCGGTAAATCGTCATGGATCAGGGAATACGCATGAATACATTCAACCGCAGCCGCCGGGGCATCCAGCGCTGCATCGTCAGCGTGTAGCATGGTGCCAGTGGCGTAAACCAGGAAAGGGCGCAGCCTTTTACCCCCTAATAATGCACCATATTCCATGGCATTCACCAGAGGAGAACTCTGAAATGGTTGCCCGGAGATAAAGCGCTGAAGCGCAGCATTAACCCGCTGAAAGTGCGCGCTAAGGATCAGGTTAAAATCCATCACTCATTTTCCGGCGTGAAAGGCGTCAGATTGGCGTTCTTATCATCGCTGAGTAATATCTGTACCCGCTGCTCGGCCTGCTGTAGCGTCTGCTGCCCGGCACGTGCCAGCTGCACACCACGCTCAAACTCATTCAGCGCCTCTTCCAGCGGAAGGTTGCCGCTTTCCAGACGGGTGACGATCTGCTCCAGCTGCTGTAGCGATGTTTCAAAACTGGCAGGCGGTTCGGCTTTTTTCGGCATTTTTAGATCCTGACTTATCATTTTTCATCAGCAAGCGCTCATGGTAGCCGACTCTAAATGATTAGCAAAATATCCCCTGCATTTTTCACGCGGCGGGGAAGGGTGATATCGGCAGCAGCCACCGGTCAAAGATGATATACTGTTTTTCCTGGATGCAAAGAGCGCAAGCCCGTTGCAAGACTCTGATTTTATCAGTTAAGCGCCCCTCTTTTCAGCACTTAATTACCTGACGAATATATACCGCCATGAAGTTTATCATTAAGTTATTCCCTGAAATTACGATTAAAAGTCAGTCAGTTCGCCTGCGTTTTATCAAAATCCTGACCGGAAATATTCGCAACGTCCTAAAACCTTTCGATGAAACCCTTGCCGTGGTGCGCCACTGGGACAACATTGAAGTGCGTGCAAAAGATGAAAGCCAGCGTGCGGCGATTATCGCCGAGCTGACGCGCATTCCCGGTATCCACCATGTGCTGGCGGTAGAAGATCGTCCGTATACCGATGTGCATAATATCTTTGAGCAGGTGCTGGAGATGAATCGCGAGCGCATTGAAGGCAAAACCTTCTGCGTGCGCGTTAAGCGCCGCGGGAAGCACGAGTTCAGCTCGCAGGACGTGGAACGCTATGTGGGTGGCGGGCTAAATCAGCACGTGGCCAGCGCCCAGGTGCAGCTCAACCGCCCGGAAGTGACGGTCAATCTTGAAATTGAAGATGACAAGCTGGTGCTGGTGACCGCACGTTACGAAGGCATCGGCGGCTATCCGATCGGCACCCAGGAAGATGTGCTATCGCTGATTTCTGGCGGCTTTGACTCCGGGGTTTCCAGCTATATGCTGATGCGCCGCGGCTGTCGCGTGCACTACTGCTTCTTTAACCTTGGCGGTGCTGCTCATGAGATTGGCGTTCGTCAGGTGGCCCACTATCTGTGGAAGCGCTACGGTAGCTCGCACCGCGTGCGCTTTGTCGCTATCGACTTTGAGCCGGTAGTCGGTGAGATTCTGGAAAAAGTGGATGACGGCCAGATGGGCGTGGTGCTGAAGCGTATGATGGTGCGTGCCGCGTCACAAATTGCTGAGCGTTACGGCGTGCAGGCACTGGTGACAGGCGAAGCGCTGGGGCAGGTCTCCAGCCAGACGCTGACTAACCTGCGCCTGATCGACAATGCCAGCGATACCCTGATCCTGCGCCCGCTGATCTCCCACGATAAAGAGCACATCATTAAGATTGCGCGTGAGATTGGCACCGAAGATTTTGCCCGCACCATGCCGGAATACTGCGGCGTGATCTCAAAAAGCCCGACCGTGAAAGCGGTGAAGGCGAAAATTGAGGCCGAAGAGCAGAACTTTGATTTCTCTATTCTCGACCGCATGGTTGAGCAGGCAACTAACGTGGATATCCGCGAGATTGCAGAGAAAACCGAAGAGGAAGTGGTGGAAGTCGAAACGGTGGCTTCGTTTGCGGAAAACGATGTGGTGCTGGATATTCGCTCGAACGACGAGCAGGAAGCCCGCCCGCTGAGCGTAGACGGCGTCGAGGTTAAATCCCTGCCGTTTTACAAGCTGGGTACGCAGTTTGGCGACCTCGATCAGAGCAAAACCTGGCTGCTGTACTGTGAGCGTGGGGTGATGAGCCGCCTGCAGGCACTCTATCTGCACGAGCAGGGCTTTAAAAACGTCAAGGTTTATCGCCCATAACCTGTAGGGGCGGACCTTTTTTCGGTCCGCCCGCATGCAAATCCGGCCTCGCGCCATTAATCGCGATAATCGTAAATTCCCGCCGCCAGCACCATCTGTTCAGCCACTTCACGCGCTTTCTCTTTCCCTGCCACTAAATCAATCAGCTTCAGTGCGAAATCGATCGCCGTGCCCGGCCCCTGGCTGGTCAGCAGATTGACGCGGCGGTCCCATACCACGCGGCGGTCCATCCACTTCTCTTCCGGAATGGTCTCTTTCAGAGCCGGAAAGCCGGTCATATTGCCGACCGGGAACAGATTGTGGGGGATCAGTACGGTGCCGGGCGCAGCGCAGATAGCGGCAACAATGCGTCCTGCCAGGTTGAACTGGCGCACGGTCTCCACCAGCAGCGGGCTGTCGCGAAAACACTCGGCGCCTTTGAGGCCACCGGGCAGCACGATGGCGGCGTAGTCATCGTCGGCAACTTCAACCAGCGGCGCGTCGGCCAGCAGGCGCACGCCGCGTGAACAGACGATTTCGCAGCTGCCGTCATCGGCAACGCTGGCGGTGACCACCCTCAGCCCGGCACGGACCAGCAAATCGATGGTGGTGACGGCCTCTGTCTCTTCACTGCCAGGTGCCAGGCAAACCAGAACCGATGGATTCGCGGTCATAATCATGTTCCTTTCGTTTAATAAATTCATAAAGACGGTTGTTTTCCGGCGTGGCGATGCCCTGAGCACGGGCGCGGCGGATGACGTAGCCGTTGATATAGTCGATTTCGCTGCGGCGCTGGGCGCGGATATCCTGCAGCATTGATGAGGTATTACCCGCGGTGGTGCGAATGACTTCCAGTACATAGTCGACCAGCCATTCGCGTGAAATATGCTGACCTTCACGCTCCATCACGCTGGCGACTTCGTCGCACAGCGCCTCAATCTCCGCACGCCTGTGCGCCAGCTCGCCGTTGGTGCAGTTGTACAGCACTGTGAGCGGGTTTATCACGCAGTTAACCGCCAGCTTCTGCCACGCGGCGGAAGCCACGTTGTTATGCCACGCAACGTCGGGCAGGGCGAGATGCAGCATTTCTGCCAGATCGCTCATCGCTTCGCTCGCGGGCGATGTTGGGCCAATATGAGTAATGCCGGAAGCAACATGGACGATCACCGTGCCGTCGCGCTTAGCCGCATGCGTGGTCACGCCGCGCAGCAGCGGCTGGGGCAGGCCTCTCAACTCATCCAACGTACCCATACCGTTGTGCAGCAGCAGCACCGGGCAATTTTCCGGCAGAATAGCCTGCAGGTTTTTAACCGATTCAGAAACCTGCCAGGCTTTCAGCGTCACAATCAGCAGTTCGCTGGCGGCGAGAAAAGCCGGATCGTTGGCAATAAAGGTTTTGTTGACGGTGTGACCGTCAAGGTCAACCACATTCACCGAGCAGTAAGGTTGCGGAACCCGCAGCCAGCCCTGTACCTCGTGTCCCTGTTTATCAAGAGCAGCCAGCCAGATCTGCCCTAAAGCGCCGCATCCGAGTACGGTAATTTTCATTGTTCCTCCCGCGTGCGGGTTATGTTCATTGCCGTGCAGCCCGCCTGCTCATTATTATAGCTATCAGCGCCTGTCATTTTATTTACCCGCGGCAAGCAGGTATTATGCCTGTCACTTTAGTATCAGGAGAATAGATCATGCCATCTTTCGATATCGTTTCTGAAATTGATATGCAGGAAGTGCGTAACGCAGTAGATACTGCTAACCGTGAAATCGCTACCCGCTTTGACTTTCGCGGCGTGGAAGCCAGCTTTGAGCTGAATGATAAGAACGAATCCATCAAGGTGCTGAGCGAATCTGATTTTCAGGTTAAGCAGCTGGTGGACATTCTGCGCGAGAAGCTGCTGAAGCGTGGCATCGAAGGTGCAGCGCTTGATGTGCCGGAGCAGATCGTACACAGCGGTAAAAGCTGGAGCGTCGAAGCCAAAATGAAAAAAGGCATCGAATCTGACATCGCTAAAAAGCTGGTGAAGCAGATTAAAGACAGCAAAGTGAAGGTGCAGACGCAGATTCAGGGTGATGAACTGCGCGTCACCGGTAAATCACGTGATGATTTGCAGAGTGCGATGGCGATTGTGCGCAAAGCCGATCTGGGCCAGCCGTTCCAGTTCAAGAACTTCCGCGACTAACTTCCAGGGGCCGGTTGGAAAACCATCGGCCCCTGCTTTCTGCCCGCCTGTTAATTAAGCTGCTGTCGCGATGAGTTTCTCAATCTCGGCACGGTTGGTCACTTTGCTGTCGATTTTGATGTAGGCACTTTTCTCTTCCGCCACGATAAACACCGCGGAAACGCCTGGCTGAGCCTTTAGCTGGCGCTCCAGCTCGCTTTTATCCAAAGAACTTCCTTCCAGCGTAATGCGCAGACTGCTGACATAGGGCGGTTCCTGCATAGTCAGGCTCACCAGCAGCCAGACGAACGCCACCAGCGCCCCGACCAGGAACACGCTTTGTGCATCGATATGACCATACACCCAGCCTCCCATACTGCCGCCAATGGCCACGCCGAGGAACTGGCTGGTGGAGTAGAGGCCCATCGCCGTCCCTTTGTAGCCTGGAGGGGACTCTTTACTGACCAGCGAAGGCAGGATGGCTTCCATCAGGTTAAAGCCAATAAAGAACAGCTGAACGCCAATCACCAGCGTCCAGAAATGGTTACCTGCGCCCCACAGCACCACTTCAGCCACCAGCACCAGCGCCACGCAGCCGACAAATACCCGCTTCATGCGGCGTTTCACTTCGGCGTAGATAATAAACGGCAGTACGGCAGCGAAAGCCACCAGCATAGTGACCAGATAGACTTTCCAGTGCTCGGCGGCGGGCAGGCCGGCCTGCTCAAACTGGCCGGGCAGGGCAACGAAGCTCGACATCAGCAGGATGTGCAGGCAGAGAATACCGATATTCAGTTTGACCAGACGGCTGTTGGCCAGCACGTCACGTATACTGCCTTTCACAATGCCGGATTCGCGGTTCAGGACGTGGTTCGAAGCTGAAGGAACCACCAACAGCGTAATAACAATACCCGCGCTTGCCAGCAGGGCAATCATCCAGAACAGCGCATGCAGGCCAAGCGCGTTGGTGATAATCGGGCCAAGAACCATGGCAATCGCGAAGGTAATCCCGAAGCTGATGCCGATAAACGCCATCGCTTTAGTGCGGTTCTGCTCGCGCGTCAGGTCGGACAGCAGCGCCATCACGGCAGCAGCAATGGCGCCGGATCCCTGCAGTGCGCGGCCAAGGATCACCCCCCAGATAGAGGTGGTCATCGCGGCAATCACGCTGCCAATAACAAAGATCAGCAGGCCGCCAACGATGAGCGGCTTACGCCCAATGCGGTCGGACAGCAGCCCGAATGGAATTTGAAAAATGGCCTGCGCTAAGCCGTAAATGCCAATAGCCAGTCCGATCAGTGCTTCACTTGCTCCCTGCAATGCCATGCCATAAGTGGTGAGAACGGGTAATACCATAAACATTCCCAGCATGCGCAGGGAAAAGACCGTTCCTAAACCCCATGTCGCACGCAGCTCGACCGGGGTCATTTTATTATCGTTCATTACTACCTCAATGCGGGGATACCCTTCATCTGGAAATCTTTGGGGTAATTTATGTCTATTTTAAGTGGCAGGAGAGGGCGGGTAAAACATTACTTTTTAAGCAGTGGTAACAAAAAGAAAGGGCGCGAAATCGCGCCCTTAGTAGTGATGGTTCGTGCTGTTATCTGACCATCGTCAGCAGGTCTTTTGACGCCGGGGTCATAAAGTCGATGGACATCATTACGCTTAGCGCAGTGATGGCCACAATCGAGAACACAAACAGCTTACGCGCCCAGACACGATCGTTCTGAGTTTTGTAACCTGACAGTGCCATCCCCAGCCACCAGACACTCACGGCGGCTGCCACGACCAGATATTTGTAGCCCGCGTAGCCCACCAGCGTCAGCATCAGCGTGGCAACCATAAACGCCAGGATATAGAGCGTAATATGGTTTTTCGCCACCGAGATACCTTTCACCACCGGCAGAACCGGGATGTTAGCGGCCTGGTAATCTTTAAAGCGGAAGATGGCAATCGCATAAGAATGCGGCATCTGCCACAGGCTAAAGATAGCCAGCAGGATCAACGCACCAGCATCAAACTGGTTGGTCACGGCACAGTAGCCAATGACCGGCGGCGCAGCGCCGGACAGGCTACCAATCAGCGTGCCGTATACGGAGTTGCGCTTCATGTAGAGGCTGTAGACGCCGACATAAACCACAAAGCCCATCACCGCCAGCCACATCGCCAGCGGATTTGCTCCGAAATACAACAGCGCGAAGCCAGCAATACCCAGAACGGTTGCATAAACCAGGCTTAATTTCGGAGAGATAAGGCCTTTTACCAGCACCCGATTCTTGGTCCTCTCCATTTTTTTGTCGATATCACGGTCGATAAAGTTGTTATAAACACAACCCGATGCGACCACCAGCGAAACACCGACTAAGGTGGAGACAAACAGGGCATAGTCAATGCTGCCTTTCGAAGCCAGCAGAAATCCCCCGATGACAGAAATTAAATTTCCGAAAATAATTCCTGGTTTTGTTACTTGCAGGTATTGCTTAATCATCACAGTAGCTCGGTTAGTGGCTCATCATGTTGTAGTTGAGGTTCCACATGATCCATAGCGAGCCGACAACAACAATCAGGATGATAAGTGCTGCAAACACGATAGCAATCAGGTTCCAGCCCCCCTCGGACTTGCTGTCCAGGTGCAGGAAGTACACCAGGTGCACCAGCACCTGGACTACGGCACATACCAGAACCACAGCAAGGATAGTGGCTTTAGAAGCGCCACCGTCCATCACCATCCAGAATGGGATACCGGTCAGAATGATCGACAGGATAAAGCCGATCATATAAGACTTCACGCTACCATGAGAAGCGCCATGTTCAGTTGCAGGATGGCTCATTACATAACCCCCATCAGGTAAACAATGGTGAATACGCAGATCCAAACCACATCCAGGAAGTGCCAGAACAGGCTGAGGCACATGATACGGGTACGGTTAGTTGCGTTAAGACCACGAGTGGCAATCTGATACATCAGCACCAGCATCCAGATCAGACCAGACGTCACGTGCAGACCGTGAGTTCCTACCAGCGTAAAGAAGGCAGACAGGAAGCCACTACGGTCAGGGCCGAAACCTTCTTTAATCAGGTGATGGAATTCATAGATCTCCATACCGATGAAGCCCAGGCCGAACAGGAACGTCATCGCCAACCAGCCGATAACTGCACCTTTCTGCTCTTTGTTCATGTTGATAACTGCAAAACCATAGGTAATGGAGCTCAACAGAAGCAGGGCGGTTTCCACCAGGACGAACGGCAGTTCAAAGATATCTTTCCCTGCCGGGCCACCCGCGGTGTTGTTTACCATCACACCATAGGTCGCAAACAGCGTTGCGAAGATGATGCAGTCACTCATCAGGTAGATCCAGAAGCCGAATACTTTATTGGCTCCTGCATCGTGATGCCCATGGTCCGCATGGGCGTCGTGGTGTTTAGTCACAGTTTCAGTCGACATTTTTCAGACCTGCTTTGCTAATTTCGTCAAAGTGCTGATTCTCGATTTTTTGAATCTCAGCAACAGGAACGTAGTAATCCACGTCTTCGTCAAAGCTCTTAACGATCCAGGACACGATCATGCCCAGGAATGACAGGCCTACCAGCCACCAGATATGCCAGATCGCTGCAAAACCAAAGACCACGCTGAAGAAACCAATTACCACACCAGCGCCGCTGTTCTTCGGCATATGAATTTCTTCATAGTGAGCCGGCTGCTTATACGCTTCGCCTTTTTCCTTCATTTCCCAGAACGCATCGCGCTCGTGAATTTCAGGAACCACAGCAAAGTTATAGAACGGCGGTGGTGAAGAGGTTGCCCACTCCAGGGTACGCGCACCCCACGGGTCACCGGTCAGGTCACGCAGCTGTTCACGGTCACGGACCGAAACGTAGAACTGGGTAATCTGGCAGATAACACCACAGGCGATCAGGCCAGCACCACATGCCGCAACAACCAGCATCGGGTGGAACTGTGGATCGATATCCTGACTAATACGACGGGTCATACCCATGAAGCCCAGTACGTACAGCGGCATAAAGGCAACGAAGAAGCCGATAATCCAGAACCAGAACGCACGGATACCCCAGGTTTCATTCAGCTTGAAGCCGAATGCTTTCGGGAACCAGTAAGTCACACCAGCAAAGCAACCGAATACAACACCACCGATAATCACGTTATGGAAGTGAGCAATCAGGAACAGACTGTTGTGCAGCACGAAGTCTGCACCTGGCACGGCCAGCAGAACCCCGGTCATACCACCTACAGAGAAGGTCACCAGGAAGCCAATGGTCCAAAGCATGCAGGAGTGCATCTGAATGCGACCCTGATACATGGTGAACAGCCAGTTAAAGATTTTAACCCCGGTAGGAATGGCGATGATCATCGTCATAATACCGAAGAAGGCGTTGACGTTGGCACCCGCACCCATGGTGAAGAAGTGGTGCAGCCACACGATGAAGGACAGTACGGTAATAACCACCGTTGCCCACACCAGTGAGGTGTAACCAAACAGACGCTTTTTCGAGAAGGTCGCAACAACTTCTGAGAACACACCGAAGACCGGCAGAACCAGAATGTAAACTTCCGGATGACCCCAAACCCAAATCAGGTTGACGTACATCATCATGTTGCCGCCCATATCATTGGTAAAGAAATGGAAACCAAGATAACGGTCAAGGGTCAGCAGAGCCAACGTCACGGTCAGAACCGGGAACGCAGCGATGATCAGCACGTTAGTACACAGGGAAGCCCAGGTGAACACCGGCATTTTGAACATAGTCATGCCAGGCGCACGCATCTTCATGATGGTCACGAAGAAGTTGATACCTGTCAGGGTCGTACCAATACCGGAGAGCTGTAGACTCCATATCCAGTAGTCAACACCGACCCCCGGACTGTATTCCGCCCCCGAAAGTGGTGGATAAGCCAGCCAGCCGGTCTGAGCGAATTCGCCCACGCCCAGTGACAGGTTAACCAGCACTACACCGACAGCCGTGAACCAGAAGCTCAGGTTGTTCAGGAACGGGAAGGCCACGTCGCGTGCGCCGATCTGCAGAGGAACAGCGATGTTCATCAGACCAACAACAAACGGCATCGCTACGAAGAAGATCATAATCACGCCGTGGGCAGTGAAGATCTGGTCGTAGTGGTGCGGTGGCAGAATGCCAGCTTCACCCGCAGAAGCGAGTACCTGCTGAGTACGCATCATTACTGCATCGGCAAAGCCGCGCAGCAGCATGACGAAAGCCATGATGATGTACATGATACCGAGTTTTTTATGGTCAACTGAGGTCAGCCACTCGGTCCACAGGTATTTCCACTTACCGAAGTAAGTCAGAGCGGCGACAAGCGCCAAACCGCCCAGGATGATAGCGGCAACCGTAACCATGATAATAGGTTCATGATACGGCACTGCATCCAGTGTTAATTTTCCTAACATCGTATTATTCCTCGGCTCCCGCTTTAGCGGTGTTGCTCATATCCATGCCTTCATGGCCTTCGCCGTGTGACATGTCCATGCTTCCGCCGTGATTCATCTTGAACTGACCAATGATGTCCTGGAACAGTTCAGGTTTAACACTTGAGAAGAATTCAACCGGGTGATTTTCGCTAGGCGCTGCCAGCTTTTTAAAATCATCCATCGTAGTGAGGGTATCTGGAGACTGCTTAGCTTTGGCAACCCACTGATCGAAAGTCGCTTCGTCAGGGGTAGCAATCGCCTTGAACTTCATACCAGAGAAACCACGACCACTGAAGTTGGAGGAGATACCGTCAAAAGTGCCGGCTTCATTCGCAATCAGATGCAGTTTAGTTTGCATGCCCGCCATAGCGTAAATCTGGCTACCGAGGGTTGGAATAAAGAAGGAGTTCATTACGGTGTTTGAAGTAATCTTGAAGCTGACCGGGCGGTTAGCCGGGAAAGCAATCTGGTTCACGGTAGCGATACCCTGCTCTGGGTAAATGAACAACCATTTCCAGTCAAGTGACACAACTTCAATCACTACAGGCTTAGCATCCGACGCCAGTGGCTTGCTCGGTTCCAGCGCGTGGGTTGATTTCCACGTCAGAATACCAAGGAAGACAATGATCAAGATCGGCACAGTCCAGACCACGGCTTCCACTTTGTTCGAGTGGGACCAGTTAGGGCTGTATTTTGCATTGGTGTTCGATGCCCGATATTTCCAGGCGAACACGATGGCCATTAAGACTGCCGGAATAACGACGATCATCATCAGGCCAAAGGCCGTCAAAATCAGCGAGCGTTGCTCCATTGCAACCTGTCCTTTGGGACTTAATAACGCACTATCACAACCACTTAACAAAACCATGCTTGCGATTAATGACAAAATCCCCAAACTTTTATTGTATTTCCTGAGTCTCATTTAACGACCTCAATGACAAGGGCTCTATTGTCGTTTAAGTGTGGCGGCATTTTACGGGAAGGTTTCAGTACTGTAAACCTGCAACAGGTTGTGTCAGCGGCGTGTTGACACCTTTTGCAAACGCTGTCACATATGTTGCCGTAGGTGACAAAATATGAACGCTGGCAAAGGGTTGGCGCTAATATAACAAAATCCGATGAAAAAAACCTTACAGAAATTGTATCTGCTATAACCAGCCATTTAATGCACCAATTATTTAACAAAAACGCATCATTTTAGCGATATAAATTAACTTAAAATAATTACTCACCGGGTTTTAATACCTCAAAATGACAGGCCGGATGAGCGCGATTTTTTTTTGAGCGAATTAATAAATAGGCAAAATAATATTCGGGCGAAGCTATCAGTAACGCTGATGGGTTTCCGCTGGGCTGGCGCCCGGATGGCCAACGGCCGATCCGGGTTTGTTAACTCATTGTTGTACGGATAATTTTATTAACATTCTCGCTTCAGGCAAAAAACGCTACAAATTTAGCCGTCTGTGCGTTTTACGCAGCGAGAGGAAGTCAAGCAGGGTCCCACAGACAATGCCCGCCAGCAACAGCGCGATCCCGCCTTCAAACAGAGCAGAACTGATGCCCTGTAACGTCAGCCAACCCAGTGCATTTACCGCCAGCGTCAGCAGCCACGCGATCAGCAGTGCGCAGCCGGCGATCAGCCCGCGCACCGCCCAGCGATACCCTGAAGGGTAGTCTGTGCGTGGCAGAAAATCAGCATTATTCTGCGCATATTCCAGCGTGGTTCGGCACCCGAGCAGCAGTAACAGCCCGGGTAGCGCAGCAATCACCGAGAATGCATAGAAGGTAGGCCAGCCCCAGCTTTCAACAAACCATCCTGCCACCGGCCCGACATAGACTCGTCCAACGGCAGAGAGGGCAGAGAGCAGCGCGAACTGGGTGGCGGAAAATGACTTATTGCACAGCGTCATCAGTAAAGCGACAAAGGCCGCCGTGCCCATTCCGCCGCACAGGTTTTCAACAAACACCGCGACAGCCATGCTGTAGAGATGTTTGTCGGTGACTGAAAGTACCCAGTAACCGAGGTTAGAAACTGCCTGAAAAATGCCAAACAGCAGCAGGGCACGGAACAGGCTGAGCCGCTGCATCAGCACGCCGCCTGCCAGTGCGCCAATAATGGTCGCGATCAGCCCCAGCGTTTTATTCACCAGCCCAACGTCGCCGGCATCAAAGCCAACGCCGCGGATCAGGAAGATAGTCGTCAGGCTGGCCGCAAAGGCATCCCCGAGCTTGTAGAGCACAATCAGCGACAGGATAAGCCACGCATTATTACGGTTAAAGAAGTCGCGCAGGGGAGCAATGACCGCTTCTTCCAGCGTGTTAGGCCGGGCAATGCTGCTGTCTGGCTCTTTCGCCAGCAGCGTGGCAATCACGCCGGGCACCATCATCGCTGCCATCAGCCACCAGATCGCCTGCCAGCCGAGGTAACGGTCTGCCAGCCACAACGCCAGACCGCCAGAAACCAGCATCGCCAGCCGGTAGCCCAGCACGCTGATGGCCGCACCGTTACCGCGTTCAGCAGCGGAGAGCACGTCGGTTTTCCATGCGTCAAAAACGATATCCTGGGAGGCCGAGCAGAACGCCACCAGCACCGCCAGCGCAGCCAGCATGGTCAGGTCACGTGAGGGCTGCATAAAGCCCATCAGCGCAATGCCGACAATCAGCAGCAGCTGCGTGAGTAATAGCCATCCACGCCTGCGCCCGAGAAACGGCGGCGTGTAGCGGTCCATCAGCGGGGACCAGAGGAACTTAAAGACATAGGCCTGACCGACCAGTGAAAAGAAGCCGATGGTTTTAATATCGACATTTTCCACCGCCATCCACGCCTGCAGCGTACCGGATGTCAGAGCCAGCGGAAGGCCGGAGGCGAAACCGAGTAATAGAAGGAGGGCAGAATTGCGCCGGGTGAAAATCTGCAGATAGTGATTGGACATACGGACCTTAAATCAGGCCCGGCTTCCTGCCGGGCCAGGGGGGATTAACGCGCGTTCTGCTTAATGAATTCGCTCACGCTGGTATCCTGCGCCATATCAGCAATCACGTCGCCCAGACTCTGGTTCACCACATTAGTGATTTTCTGATTGGTGGCGGAGAAGGCCCCTTCAACGCTGTTAGTCTGACGGTAGTTCTTGACCTGTTTGCTGCCGTTTTTCGCGGTGGCAATGATCGAGATATCCGCTTTGGTCGTGATGCTGTAACGCACGTTGCCCTCGGTGACATCGGCATACAGACCGTTAACCACGATCTGCAGGTCAACCGCGCCGTTAGGGCCGATCATATAACCACGGGCCGTCATTTGTTTCTCCAGCGTTTCCTGCAGCAGGAAACGTAGGTCGCGTGATGGCGTCAACGTGATGAGCTGGCCGTCGCGGTTCACCTTCGCCAGAGCCTGATCGCTGCGCTGATCGGCCCCGTTGATGCTGACGGTGATGCCCATCAGGCTTGGGTCGCGCTGCGGCAGCTGAATTTTTGGTGCTACATCAAGCGTATTGCTGTTACTCGCACAGCCAGCCAGAATAAATGCGGCCAGCAGAGGGAAAAATAATTTTTTTAACATGCTTATTTTCTCGATAACGTGAGTAGTATTGCTGACAAAACTGCGGTCATCATAACATCGCCAGTAGCCAGTGGAAGACCTGATAGCGCGTAAATTCATCGCGTTGCGGATTTTTCAGACATCGGAACGCGTGAGTCTTTGACCGCCGCAGCCGCGTTAGGTTTCTTTGTGACGTCAGAGTTATCTGCCTTCGCAGGAAAAATTCAGCAAAACGGGCCAGTTTTAGCTAAAAACAGACTACGATTGAAAGGGATGGGGCGTAGTTCTCTGCATCAGAGGAGTTCAGGTATGATCCGCGAACAAATAGAAGAAAAGTTACGTACGGCGTTTTCGCCGGTGCACCTTGAAGTGCATGATGAAAGCTACCGCCATAACGTGCCGGCGGGTGCAGAGAGTCATTTCAAAGTGGTGATCGTCAGCGACAGCTTTGTCGATCAGCGTTTCCTCACGCGGCATCGCGCTATTTATGGCGTGTTGTCTGAGGAGCTGGCGGGCAGCGTACATGCACTGGCATTACACAGCTACACCTTGAAGGAGTGGGCGGGGTTACAGGATACCGTACCCGCCTCACCGAACTGCCGTGGCGCCGGAACCCTGGCGTAAATTAAGCGCACTCACAGAAAACGGCCTACGGGCCGTTTTTTCATTTATAGCCGCCAAAACCCCTTGTCCTCAGTATTATCTGACGCAATATCGACAAAAATGGTGAAAGTAGCGCGATTTGGAGGGGCGTGTAGCCTCGACTCGCTTAGACGTTGTCGCTATAATGCTGCGTCTATTTTTCCGGAATGTCTTCGGGACGCTTCTGTTAACAGGGAATGCGGTTCTGGCACCAGAAGCCGTCCCGGTTCTTAGATGCAGCCTGTGTTCACCACAGGCTGCGTCTGAAGTTGACCGAGCACGTGATTTTTTGAGGTAATAAGATGCAAGTTTCAGTAGAAACAACTCAGGGCCTGGGCCGTCGCGTTACGATTACCGTTGATAAAGATGTGATCGAGAACGCGGTGAAAAGTGAGCTGGTCAGCGTAGCTAAGAAAGTGCGCATCGACGGTTTCCGCAAAGGAAAAGTGCCGATGAGCGTAGTGACACAGCGTTACGGTGCTTCCGTTCGCCAGGATGTTCTGGGCGATCTGATGCAGCGCAACTTTGTTGACGCGATCATCAAAGAAAAAATCAATCCGGCTGGCGCACCTCAGTATGTGCCGGGCGAATACAAAATCGGCGAAGACTTCACTTTCTCTGCAGAGTTCGAAGTTTATCCGGAAGTTGAGCTGAAAGGTCTGGACGCAATCGAAGTTGAAAAACCGGTTGTTGAAGTGACTGACGCTGACGTTGACACCATGCTGGACACCCTGCGCAAGCAGCAGGCCACCTGGAAAGAAACCGACGCAGCAGCGACAGCTGAAGACCGCGCAACCATCGATTTCTCCGGTTCTGTAGACGGTGAAGAGTTCGAAGGCGGCAAAGCGTCTGACTTCGTACTGGCGATGGGCCAGGGTCGTATGATCCCAGGCTTCGAAGAGGGTGTTGTTGGCCACAAAGCGGGCGAAACTTTCACTATCGACGTCAACTTCCCGGAAGATTACCACGCTGAAAACCTGAAAGGGAAAGCAGCGAAGTTTGAAATCGTGCTGAAGAAAGTTGAAGAGCGTGAGCTGCCAGAATTCACCGAAGAGTTCATCAAACGTTTCGGCGTTGAAGATGGTTCTGTCGACGGTCTGCGTGCAGAAGTGCGTAAAAACATGCAGCGTGAGCTGAAAGGCGCCGTGCGTAACCGCGTGAAGACTCAGGCAATCGATGGTCTGGTGAAAGCTAACGACATCGACGTTCCTGCTGCACTGATCGACGGTGAAATCGACGTGCTGAAGCGCCAGGCTGCACAGCGCTTTGGCGGCAACGAAGCGCAGGCTCTTGAGCTGCCTCGTGAACTGTTCGAAGAGCAGGCAAAACGCCGCGTTGTTGTTGGCCTGCTGCTGGGCGAAGTGATTCGTACCCACGAGCTGAAAGCTGACGAAGACCGTGTTAAAACGATGATTGAAGAGATGGCTTCTGCTTACGAAGATCCATCAGAAGTCATCGAGTTCTACAGCAAGAACAACGAGCTGATGAACAACATGCGTAATGTCGCGCTGGAAGAGCAGGCTGTTGAAGCCGTGCTGGAAAAAGCGAAAGTGACTGAAAAAGCCACTAACTTCCAGGAACTGATGAACCAGAGCCAGCCGGCCTGATTATCAAATCTGTAAGTTGACGTGAAGCCCGCAACCTCCCGGTTGCGGGCTTTTGTCATTTATAGGGAAAAATCCGACTACTTTTAACGGTTGTTTGCTCATTTAATCTGCAAATTATCGCGTAAGCTACTTTTCCTGGTTAGCAGTTGATAAAAACGTTGTTATGCTTGAAATAGCAGGGGATCATCCCCAAATCGTAACCACGAAGTCACCAGCCCGATAACTGTCCGGGCGGCATCGGGTGTAAGGCCTGGAATCATAGTGTTCCTGATCGCTCTCAAGTAATATCACTACAGAGTGTTGCCAAATGAAATTTATCCAGGAGACGATAATGTCATACAGCGGCGAACGTGAACTAACTGCACCTCAGATGGCTTTAGTGCCAATGGTGGTTGAACAAACTTCTCGCGGAGAGCGTTCATACGACATCTACTCGCGCCTGCTGAAAGAGCGCATTATTTTCCTGACTGGCCAGGTTGAAGACCACATGGCCAACCTGATCGTCGCACAGATGCTGTTTCTGGAAGCGGAGAATCCAGAAAAAGACATCCACCTGTATATTAACTCTCCTGGTGGCGTGATCACCGCAGGGATGTCGATTTACGACACCATGCAGTTTATTAAACCTGATGTCAGCACCATCTGTATGGGCCAGGCTTGCTCCATGGGAGCATTTCTGCTGACCGCAGGGGCGAAAGGTAAGCGTTACTGCCTGCCAAATTCACGCGTGATGATCCACCAGCCACTGGGCGGTTTCCAGGGCCAGGCATCTGATATTGATATCCATGCGCGTGAAATTATCAAAACCAAGCACATGATGAATGAACTCATGGCGAAACATACGGGTCAGACGATTGAAACGATCGAGCGCGATACCAATCGCGACCGTTTCCTGTCGGCGAGCGAATCCGTAGAGTACGGCTTAGTGGATTCCGTGTTGTCCCAGCGTAACTGATTAACATGTTGTTGTGACATAGTGCCGTTGCCTCTGCAGGCCGTTCAGGTGGCGGCCTGCGAAGCTGACCCCACGTGGGAAGGTGAGTGTGACAATGAGGGGAAAGTAAATGACCGATAAACGCAAAGACGGTTCAGGGAAGCTGCTGTACTGCTCTTTTTGCGGCAAAAGCCAGCATGAAGTGCGTAAGCTGATTGCCGGCCCGTCAGTGTATGTCTGCGATGAATGCGTCGACTTATGTAACGACATCATCCGCGAAGAGATTAAAGAGGTTGCGCCGCACCGCGATCGCAACTCGCTGCCTACGCCGCATGAGATCCGCCACCACCTTGACGATTACGTTATCGGCCAGGAGCGGGCGAAAAAGGTGCTGTCGGTGGCGGTGTATAACCACTACAAGCGCCTGCGCAACGGCGACACCAGCAACGGTATCGAGCTGGGCAAAAGTAACATTCTGCTGATCGGCCCGACCGGTAGCGGTAAAACCCTGCTGGCGGAAACGCTGGCGCGCCTGCTGGACGTGCCGTTCACCATGGCGGATGCCACCACGCTGACCGAAGCGGGTTATGTGGGCGAGGATGTGGAAAACATCATTCAGAAGCTGCTGCAGAAGTGCGACTACGACGTGCAGAAAGCGCAGCGCGGCATTGTTTACATCGATGAAATTGACAAGATTTCGCGTAAATCTGACAACCCGTCGATTACCCGCGATGTCTCCGGCGAAGGCGTACAGCAGGCGCTGCTGAAGCTGATCGAAGGCACGGTGGCGGCGGTTCCTCCGCAGGGCGGGCGTAAGCATCCGCAGCAGGAGTTTTTACAGGTTGATACCTCGAAAATTCTGTTTATCTGCGGCGGGGCGTTTGCCGGCCTGGACAAAGTGGTGTCGCAGCGCGTGGATACCGGCACCGGGATTGGCTTTGGCGCCTCGGTGAAGGGCAAGTCAGAGAAAGCCACCGAAGGCGAGCTGCTGGCGCAGGTGGAGCCGGAAGATTTGATCAAGTTTGGTCTGATCCCGGAGTTCATCGGCCGTCTGCCGGTGGTGGCGACGCTGACCGAGCTGAGTGAAGACGCGCTGATCCAGATCCTGCGCGAGCCGAAAAACGCGCTGACCAAGCAGTACCAGGCGCTGTTTAACCTGGAAGGCGTGGAGCTGGAGTTCCGTGAGGATGCGCTGACGGCGATTGCTAAGAAAGCGATGTCGCGCAAAACCGGCGCGCGCGGCCTGCGTTCAATCGTGGAAGCGGCACTGCTGAATACCATGTACGATCTGCCGTCGCTGGACGACGTCGAGAAAGTGGTGGTGGATGCTCAGGTTATCGAAGGTGATAGTGAGCCTAAGGTGATCTACGGCCAGCACGAAACCCAGCAGGCTTCCGGCGAATAAGCGGCGAGCGAGGCAAATAAAAACGGCCCGTATAAACATACGGGCCGTTTTTTTATCCCCGGAGCACGTAAATCAGGCTTCGAGTTCATCCCAGCTACTGACCACGTGAGTAGCAATACCGTAATCAACGGCCTGCTGCGGACTCATCCAGTAGTTGCTGTCGGTGTCTTTCTCGACTTTCTCCAGCGGCTGACCGGTTGCATTGCTGATCAGCTTATTAATACGCTCACGGGCGCGCAGCAGCTCTTTGGCCTCGATTTCAATGTCTGAAACCTTACCGCGCACGCCGCCTAACGGCTGGTGGATCATAAAGCGAGTATTAGGCAGCGAGTAACGGTCATTTTTCTCGGCAGCAAGGAAGATGGTGATCCCAGCGCTGGCGACCCAGCCGGTACCGATAACCATCACTTTCGGCTTAACGAATTTGATCATGTCGTGGATGGTATCACCCGCTTCGACGTGACCGCCCTGGCTGTTGATGAACAGCTTGATCGGCTCATCGCCCATTTCCTGCAGGATCAGCAGCTGAGCGGTAACTTTCTCGGCAAGTGCCTGATTAATCTCACCGGAAATGATAATAGAGCGTGACTGCAGCAGTTTATTGACTGCCAGCGCTGAACTCTTCTCTTCTTGGCCGGTTTCTTCTTTCTCTGGCTCTTGCGGCATGTTTACACTCCATCGGATTATCATAAGTGACCAGAGTTTAGCATAATCCAATTATCAGCTAAATCAACAGTAACATTGACCGCTATTTCTTATCTAAAACAGCATGTTAAATCGAAATCTGGCATCATGTTCAGCCGCTTGCTCACTTTTAGTACAGTCGCGCTCTGCGCACTGTCCTGTGCACCTTTAACCCGGTGTTATGGAGTTTTACTGCCATTGGTCGGGGGAAATGGGCTATATTAAGGGCTGATACGCATAAATGAGACAGCCCACTTCAGGTCTGTTGATAAGGCATGAGGTTAACTGATGACAGAGAAGCGCAAAGACGGTTCAGGGAAGCTGCTGTACTGCTCTTTTTGCGGCAAAAGCCAGCATGAAGTGCGTAAGCTGATTGCCGGCCCGTCAGTCTATATCTGCGATGAATGCGTCGACTTATGTAACGACATCATCCGCGAAGAGATTAAAGAGGTTGCGCCGCACCGTGAGCGTAACTCCTTGCCTACGCCGCATGAGATCCGCCACCACCTTGACGATTACGTTATCGGTCAGGAGCGGGCGAAAAAGGTGCTGTCGGTGGCGGTGTATAACCACTACAAGCGCCTGCGCAACGGCGACACCAGCAACGGTATCGAGCTGGGCAAAAGTAACATTCTGCTGATCGGCCCGACCGGTAGCGGTAAAACCCTGCTGGCGGAAACGCTGGCGCGCCTGCTGGACGTGCCGTTTACCATGGCGGATGCCACCACGCTGACCGAAGCGGGTTACGTGGGCGAGGATGTGGAAAACATCATTCAGAAGCTGCTGCAGAAGTGCGACTACGACGTGCAGAAAGCGCAGCGCGGCATTGTTTACATCGATGAAATTGACAAGATTTCGCGTAAATCTGACAACCCGTCGATTACCCGCGATGTCTCCGGCGAAGGCGTACAGCAGGCGCTGCTGAAGCTGATCGAAGGCACGGTGGCGGCGGTTCCTCCGCAGGGCGGGCGTAAGCATCCGCAGCAGGAGTTTTTACAGGTTGATACCTCGAAAATTCTGTTTATCTGCGGCGGAGCGTTTGCCGGCCTGGACAAAGTGGTGTCGCAGCGCGTGGATACCGGCACCGGGATTGGCTTTGGCGCCACGGTGAAGGGCAAGTCAGAGAAAGCCACCGAAGGCGAGCTGCTGGCCCAGGTGGAGCCGGAAGATTTGATCAAGTTTGGTCTGATCCCGGAGTTCATCGGCCGTCTGCCGGTGGTGGCAACGCTGACCGAGCTGAGTGAAGACGCGCTGATCCAGATCCTGCGCGAGCCGAAAAACGCGCTGACCAAGCAGTATCAGGCGCTGTTTAATCTGGAAGGCGTGGAGCTGGAGTTCCGTGATGAAGCGCTGACGGCGATCGCTAAAAAGGCGATGTCGCGCAAAACCGGCGCGCGCGGCCTGCGTTCAATCGTGGAAGGCGCGCTGCTGGACACCATGTACGATCTGCCGTCGATTGACGACGTCGAGAAGGTGGTAATTGATGAATCGGTGATCGCCGGTGAAAGCCAGCCGATGTTGATTTATGGAAAACCGGAAGCGCAGCAGGCTTCTGGCGAATAAATAACCAAATCAATCCAGTCAGTTATCTTAAAAGGGGGAAAATGTTCCCCCTTTTGCTTTTCTCGTTACCCCAACATTGAATCTATTCCGTTCATCCCCATATACTCAGATACCTGTGGGTCAAACTGCACTTTTTCTGGATGATGTGGTTCCCCTTACCCTGGCGGAAATTAAACTAAGAGAGAGCTCTATGAATCCTGAGCGTTCTGAACGCATTGAAATCCCTGTGTTGCCATTGCGTGACGTAGTGGTTTATCCGCACATGGTCATTCCGTTGTTTGTCGGTCGTGAAAAATCAATTCGCTGCCTCGAAGCCGCCATGGATCATGACAAAAAGATCATGCTGGTCGCTCAGAAAGAAGCTTCAACGGATGAACCTGGCATTAACGATCTCTTCTCAGTCGGGACCGTTGCCTCAATTTTACAGATGCTGAAACTCCCTGATGGCACGGTGAAAGTGCTGGTGGAAGGGTTGCAGCGCGCACATATCACTACGTTATCTGATAACGGCGACCATTTTACCGCCCAGGCAGAGTACCTGGCGTCGCCGGAAATCGAAGAGCGCGAGCAGGAAGTGCTGGTGCGTACGGCGATCAATCAGTTTGAAGGCTACATCAAGCTGAACAAGAAGATCCCGCCGGAAGTGCTGACTTCCCTGAACAGCATTGATGACGCTGCACGCCTGGCAGATACCGTTGCGGCGCATATGCCGCTTAAGCTGGCTGATAAGCAGTCCGTTCTGGAAATGTCCGACGTTAACGAGCGTCTGGAATATCTGATGGCGATGATGGAATCGGAAATCGACCTGTTGCAGGTTGAGAAACGTATCCGTAACCGCGTCAAAAAACAGATGGAAAAGAGCCAGCGTGAGTACTATCTGAATGAGCAGATGAAGGCGATTCAGAAAGAACTCGGCGAGATGGACGATGCCCCGGACGAAAACGAAGCGCTGAAGCGCAAAATCGACGCGGCCAAAATGCCGAAAGAAGCGCGCGACAAAACGGAAGCTGAGCTGCAGAAGCTGAAGATGATGTCGCCGATGTCGGCAGAAGCGACCGTCGTGCGCGGCTATATCGACTGGATGGTGCAGGTGCCGTGGAATGCGCGCAGCAAGGTGAAGAAAGACCTGCTGAAAGCACAGGAAACGCTGGATACCGACCACTTCGGCCTTGAGCGTGTGAAAGACCGTATCCTGGAATATTTGGCCGTCCAGAGCCGCGTCAGCAAAATCAAAGGCCCAATCCTCTGTCTGGTTGGACCGCCGGGCGTGGGTAAAACCTCGCTGGGGCAGTCGATTGCCAAAGCCACCGGACGTAAATACGTGCGTATGGCGCTGGGTGGGGTGCGTGATGAAGCAGAGATTCGCGGCCACCGCCGTACTTACATCGGCTCTATGCCGGGTAAGCTGATCCAGAAAATGGCAAAAGTGGGCGTTAAAAACCCGCTGTTCCTGCTGGATGAGATCGACAAAATGTCCTCCGACATGCGCGGTGACCCGGCCTCGGCGCTGCTGGAAGTGCTTGATCCTGAGCAGAACATCGCCTTTAACGATCACTATCTGGAAGTGGATTACGATCTCTCCGATGTGATGTTTGTCGCGACCTCAAACTCGATGAACATTCCGGCACCGCTGCTGGATCGTATGGAAGTGATTCGCCTGTCCGGCTACACCGAAGACGAAAAACTCAATATTGCTAAGCAGCACCTGCTGTCCAAGCAGATTGAGCGCAATGCGCTGAAGAAAAATGAGCTGACCGTGGACGACAGCGCCATCGTTGGCATCATTCGTTACTATACCCGTGAAGCGGGCGTGCGTAGCCTTGAGCGTGAACTGTCCAAGCTGTGCCGTAAGGCGGTGAAAACCCTGCTGATGGACAAGTCGATCAAACATATCGAAATCAACGCCGACAATCTGAAAGATTTCCTCGGCGTGCAGCGTTTCGACTACGGTCGTGCCGACAGCGAAAACCGCGTCGGCCAGGTGACCGGTCTGGCATGGACGGAAGTGGGCGGCGATCTGCTGACCATTGAAACCGCCTGTGTTCCGGGCAAGGGCAAACTGACCTACACCGGGTCGCTCGGTGAAGTGATGCAGGAATCTATCCAGGCCGCACTGACCGTGGTGCGCGCCCGCGCGGAGAAGCTGGGCATCAACGCAGATTTCTACGAGAAGCGCGACATCCACGTCCACGTTCCGGAAGGGGCAACGCCGAAGGATGGTCCAAGTGCTGGTATCGCCATGTGTACTGCGCTGGTTTCCTGCCTGACCGGTAACCCGGTACGTGCCGATGTGGCAATGACCGGTGAAATCACGCTGCGTGGCCAGGTGCTGCCGATCGGTGGCCTGAAAGAGAAACTGCTGGCGGCTCACCGTGGCGGCATCAAAACCGTGCTGATCCCGGATGAGAACAAGCGCGATCTGGAAGAGATCCCGGACAATGTGATTGCCGATCTGGATATTCACCCGGTGAAGCGCATCGAGGAAGTTCTGGCTCTGGCCCTGCAAAATGCCCCTTACGGCATGCAGGTTGTCACCGCGAAATAGTGATTTAAGGCAAATTCACTGTAAAACTAAGGCTGGCGAGTGAAATGGTGCTTGCCAGCTTTTTTATGTGCCGCTACTTTAAGTGCTGTTAAGCCAGTGACGGCAAGGTTGCGAGTCTCTGAGGCTCAACAAACTCAGGCTAAACGGCCATAACAAATGATTGCACCCAGTTGAGCGGAAGAGTCTGACTCACGGTGTATAAAATAATAGGGGATGAGTGAGTGAATAAGTCACAGTTGATCGACAAAATTGCTGCAAACGCCGATATTTCTAAAGCGGCAGCCGGACGTGTATTAGATGCATTTATCGGTTCAGTCACCGAATCTCTGCAGGCTGGCGACGAAGTAGCGCTGGTTGGTTTTGGCACCTTCTCAGTGCGTGAGCGCGCTGAGCGTACCGGTCGTAACCCACAAACCGGTAAAGAGATCACTATTGCTGCGGGCAAAGTCCCTGGCTTCCGTGCCGGTAAAGCACTGAAAGATTCAGTAAACTAAGTTAATTAAGCTGCCGTTGAAGCAGATTTCTTCGGCGGAGTGAGGATCGCCCGCGCGTTCTCATGTAACATACCGGGCACATCAGCATAATGATGTGCCTTTTTTTATGTTTCAATGACAAACGCGCACTGCGGTTGTCGACAAAGTGCAACTCCACGTTGTTTTTGAGTTGCCGCAGCGCATCGGCGTAGTCCGTCCCTGGAGGGATGATAAGCGCAGGGTTTTACATTCATACTACAGCGGAGTGTTGTCACACCATGATGGACAATTTACGCGCGGCGTCGAACAATGTCGTGCTCAAAATTTTACTGGGTCTGATCATCCTTTCCTTCGTCCTCACCGGCGTAGGCGGTTATCTGACGGGCGGTAACGGTGATTACGCCGCGAAAGTGAACGGTCAGGAAATCAGCCGTGCTCAGCTTGAGCGCGCTTTTAGCAGCGAACGTTCTCGTCAGCAGCAGATGCTGGGCGAGCAGTTCTCTCAGCTGGCAGGCAATGAAGGCTACATGCAGCAGATCCGCCAGCAGGCGCTGTCGCAGCTGATTGATGAGCAGCTGCTTGACCAGTACGCGAAAGATATTGGCCTGGCGATTAGCGATGACCAGATCAAACAGGCAATCTTCACCCAGCCCGCTTTCCAGACCAACGGTAAGTTTGATAATGCGAAATACCTTGGCATGATCGGCAACCTGGGCTTCTCCGCCGATCAGTATGCGGAAGCGCTGCGTAAGCAGCTAACCACCCAGCAGCTGATCCAGTCCGTTACCGGTACAGATTTTGTGCTGGGGAACGAAGCAGACTCGCTGGCAGCGCTGGTCGCTCAGCAGCGTCTGGTGCGGGAAGTGACGATTAACGTCAATGCACTGGCGGCGAAGCAGAACGTGACCGCGGATGAGATTAACAGCTACTACCAGCAGCATAAAAATGAGTTTATGTCGCCGGAGCAGTTCCGCGTCAGCTATATCAAGCTGGATGCAGCCAGCATGCAGCAGCCGGTCAGCGAAGCGGATATCCAGAGCTGGTACGATCAACATCAGCAGGACTACACGCAGCCACAGCGCGAGCGCTACAGCATCATTCAGACCAAAACCGAAGCTGAAGCACAGTCGGTACTGGATGCGCTGAAAAAAGGCGCTGACTTCGCCGCACTGGCGAAAGAGAAATCCGCTGACCCAATCTCTGCCCGTAACGGCGGTGATATGGGCTGGCTTGAGCCGGATACCACGCCGGACGAGCTGAAAGGCGCAGGTCTGAAAGAGAAAGGCCAGCTGTCTGAGGTGATCAAATCTTCCGTTGGCTTCATTATTGCCCGTCTGGATGATATTCAGCCGCAAAAAATCAAAGCGCTGTCTGAAGTTCACGACGACATCGCGGCGAAAGTGAAGCAGGAAAAAGCCATCGATGCCTATTACAAACTGCAGACCAAAGTCAGCGATGCTGCCAGCAATGACAATGAGTCACTGGCCAGCGCAGAGCAGGTTGCGGGCGTGAAAGCGGTTGAAACCAGCTGGTTTGGTCACGACAACGTGCCTGCCGAGCTGAATTTTAAAGCGGTGCAGGATGCTATCTTCAACGGCGGTCTGGTTGGTCAGGGCGGTGCTCCGGGCAGTAACTCTGACATTATTACCGTCGATGGTGACCGTGCCTTCGTACTGCGCATCAGCGAGCATAAACCGGAAGCGGAAAAACCACTGGCTGAGGTCAGCGCGCAGATCACCGCTGCGCTGAAGCAGCAGAAAGCTCAGCAGCAGGCGAAAGCTCAGGCAGAGAAACTGCTGGCCGAGCTGAAAGCAGGTAAGGGCGATGAAGCACTGAAAGCGGCCGGTCTGACCTTCGGTGCTCAGCAGACGCTGGCACGTACCGGTCAGGATGCACTGTCACAGGCGGCATTCACGCTGCCACTGCCAGCCGCAGACAAGCCGTCGTACGGCATCAGTGAAGATGCTCAGGGCAACGTCGTACTGCTGGCGCTGGACAAAGTGCAGAGCGGCAACATGCCGGAGGCGCAGAAGCAGGCAATGGTTCAGGGTATCACCCAGAACAATGCCCAGCTGGCCTTCGCTGCATTGCTGAGCAACCTGCGCAAAGAAGCCAAGATCAAGTACGGTGCAGCAGCGCAGGCGCAATAAGCCTCGCAAATTCACTGCAACTTACTGCAACACCCAAAGGCCGCTTATGCGGCCTTTTCCATTTCTGGGATCGGCTGTTTGTCGGGGTGACGGCGCGGGAGTAGGGTGGCGGTGCTGTCAAACACATGGAGGAAAACAGCATGTTTAATCGTACTTTACAGGTACTCTCGCTGGCGCTGGCTATCGGCACCACGCTACCTGTCGCGGTCAGCGCTGCGGCACCGAAAGAGGCGGTCGCCGAGGTCAAAACGGCGCCGCATGATAAAGGCAGCGCGGAAAGCGCCGGGCAGGTAAGCATTAACAGCGCCAGCGCGCAGGAGCTGGCGGCAGCGCTGAACGGCGTCGGCTTGAAAAAGGCGGAGTCGATTGTTAGCTACCGCGAGAAGTACGGTCCCTTTACTCAGTTGGATCAGCTGAAAGAGGTGCCGGGGATGGGCAACACGCTGGTGGAAAGGAATCTGTCACATATTAAATTGTGATCCGCATCCAGAGTCTTTAATTCGACCTGCTACAAATGCAGCCTGGCTGCTAATCTCAGAGGTCATACCAGTTGGTATGGCCTTTTTTATCGGGAGATTATCGTGACAACCACCACCATTAAAGTACGCGGCTACCATCTGGATATCTATCAACATGTGAACAATGCCCGCTACCTGGAATTCCTCGAAGAAGCGCGCTGGGCGTGGTTTGAACAGCTAAGCGCCTTTCAGTGGATGACGCAGAGAAATCTGGCGTTTGTGGTGGTAAATATTAACATTAACTATCGCCGCCCGGCGGTGATGGGCGATGTGCTGAATATCGACAGTCAGCTGCTGAAGCTGGGAGGCAAAAGCGGAGTGATTGCTCAGCGCATTACGCTGGATGGCGATGGCACTGAGGTGGCTGATGCCCAGCTGACCTTTGTCTGTATCGATCTGCACAGCCAGAAAGCGCTGCCGCTGGAAGGGGAACTGAAAGCCCACCTCGAAAGTATGCTAGCTTGACTGAATATCACTAACCTACCCGTAGGGGCGAGGCATGCCTCGCCCTGGGCGAGCCTCGCCGTGATTGTAAGCATGCCTCGCCCTGGTTTTAGTCACTGAAGTCCGGTTTTTGTCTTCATCGCCTGCATCACCGCTGATGGATTTTGCTGGTACTCCTGCAGCCCGTTGGCGCGCAGGTGGCAGGCGGCACAGTCACCGCAGCCGCTGCCCTTAATGCCGTTATAGCAGGTCAGCGTCTGGTCACGCACCAGCGCCAGCTGCTGCCAGTAGTCGGCCAGTGCCCAGGTCTCGGCTTTATTCAGCCACATCAGCGGGGTTTCGAATCTGACATCCCGCGCCATTCCCAGCGCCACGGCATGATTCAACGCTTTAACAAACTCATCGCGGCAGTCCGGATAGCCCGAGAAATCGGTTTCGCATACGCCGGCGATCACCGCTTCCGCTTCGATCTGGTAAGCGTAAATCGAGGCGAGCGTCAGGAACAGAATATTACGGCCCGGAACAAAGGTACTTGGCAAGCCGCTGGCTTCAGGGTCGTAAGTCGGTACCGGAATGTTGTCGCGCGTCAGGCTGCTGACTGCCAGCTCGTTGAGCATGGTGACATCCAGCACTTTGTGCGCCCTTGCGCCCAGCGCTTGCGACAGTTCGCCGGCAATGTCGATTTCCGCACGGTGGCGCTGGCCATAATCAAAGGTAATGCAGTGCACTTCATCATACTGCTGCAAAGCCTGAATCAGGCAGGTCGTTGAGTCCTGCCCACCGCTGAATACCACCACTGCACGTTTCATTATCTTTTCCTCATAATTTGCTGCCGGCTATGGTACTGCCTGATGCGCAATAAAAACAGCACTGCTCAGGAGATAGCTACCGGAGGTGGGATCCACGCGCGGGAGAAATCGAACCAGCCCCAGGCATTCAGGTGAATACCCTCCACGTCCGGCGGGGCACTGACCTGATAGCGGTAGTTAAACAGGGGGGTGATGATGGCATCGCTCATCAGCTGCTGGAACAGCGCCTGCAGCCCGGCGTGTCGCTGAGTCAGTTCAGTATGCTGCTGTAAATGGTCAAGCTGGCGCAGCAGGCGTTGCCAGCGCTGCTGGCCAAGCATCTCCGGCCAGAGCGGATCGAGCCGCAGCCAGCTTTCCAGGGTAAACACCGGCGCTTCGCCAATCAGACGGTCGCCCATCACCAGGTCGGCCTGGCCCAGCGACGGGTAATCCTGCCAGTTCTTTGCCGCATGGAAACAGAGCGTCAGCTCACAGCCATGCAGCGCCAGCAGCTGACGTAATTTTTCCGCCATCGCATGCAGTTCAACCGGCAGATGGTAGTGCAGGCTAAGGTGCGCAGGCAGAGAGAGCTGCGCCTGCGGCTGCCAGTCGGGGATCTGCCAGCCCGGCAGCATTTCCCGGCTCGGCGTAATTAATCCCTCTTCCAGCGGCAGCTGTTCAATCACTTCAGGCTGATGTACCAGCGCCATAATTTGCTGCGCCTGCGCGGCCGACAGCGGGCTGTGCTGGCCTCTCGCCAGATAGCAAAAGCCAAGGCTGATACGCTGGCTGACCGGCTGAAGCTGCGCCAGCTCGTGCTGAGTGCCAATGGCAATCTGCACCGGATGACGGCAGCTGGTGCCGAGCTCACGGTCAAAGAGCTGCGGCGCAATCCAGTACTCAATGGCCTGCATCAGCGGGTGCGCGGCGTGATACCAGCCGTGGCTTTCCAGGCGCAGCAGTGCGGGGGTGTTGATCATCACGCGCCAGGGGCCGCAGCCGATATCCGGATTGTCCGGATGGGGCAGCAGGCAGTGAACGCTGGCGAGGCGATGTGCCAGCCAGCAGTCTGGCCGCAGTAAATCAATACGCAGGCAGAGCCGGTGCGCGGCGCAGACGGTTTTTACCGCCGGGAGTAGCTGCTGGCCGACCTGACTGGCGACGATAGCCTGCAGGCGCTGCTGTAGCTGTCCGGCGCTGACAGCTTCACCGTGATGCCAGCGTAGCTGCGGGCGTAAAAAGAAATACCAGCTTAGCCCATCATCGCTCACCTGCCAGTGATGGGCGAGGTCGGGAATGGCCTCATCACCCGCCAGGCGGCTCAGCCCGGCAAACACCTGCTGGGCCAGATGCTGCTCTGCGCGCCCGGCCTGCTGCATGGGGCGCAGCGAATCGAGCGGACGATAGTAGGGAATACGCAGCGTTGGCTGGTTATTTTGCCACTGGCCGCCCATAAAGGGCTGCAGTAATTGGCTAAGCTGTTCCGGCGCCAGCGCCACCATTTGCAGCGCATGCTGCGGCTGGCCGTTATCCAGCTGTTGCAGCATCAGATCGCTGCGTAACGCGGCGGGGGACTGCAGAAAAATCAGCGTGCCGCGCTTGCCGCGCCCTGAACTGGCCTGCCAGTCCAGCCAGCCACTCTGCTGCCACTGGCGTAACAGGGTTCGGGCATGGCGCTCGCTGCAAAAACAGCGGCTGCCAATTTCGCTTACGCTGGTGGACTGCGGCTGCCCGGCGCTGTGCTGCCAGAGCCTTTGGTACTGGTTCAATCGATTGAGCTGTCGCATCTGGCCCCAAACCCGGAACAATTTTTAAAAAGTATTCACTATTAGTTCCGCAAATACCAGGGGATACTCCTGGTAGATGAAAAATCGACCACTTGGAGAGAAAATGGTGCGCCTTGCTGCTTTTGATATGGACGGTACGCTGCTGCTGCCAGACCACAAACTGGGTGAGCAGACCCTGCAAAGCCTGCGGGCGCTGAGATCGCATCCGGTTGAGCTCACGTTTGCCACAGGACGCCATTTTCTTGAGATGCAGCCGCTGATGCAGCAGTGCGATCTGCCGGCGTATCTGATCAGCGGCAACGGCACCCGCATTCACGACCCGCTGGGGAACCCTTTGTACGCCTGCGATCTCCCTCCCGATGCTGCCTGGCAGGTTCTTCACAGCCACTGGGAGACGCCCGCCAGCCTGCACGTGTTTAACGATAATGGCTGGTTTACGCAGTACGATGTGCCAGAGATCCTGCGGGCGCATCAGCTGAGTGGTTTTCGTTATCAGCTCACCGACCTGCGCCGGATCCCCGCGCATCAGGTGACCAAAGTCTGCTTTATTGCTGATTATCAGGCGCTATGCCAGCTGCAGATCCAGCTGCGCGAAGCGTTTGGCGACAGTGTCCATCTCTGTTTTTCTGCGCGCGACTGTCTGGAAGTGCTGCCGCTCAGCTGCAACAAAGGCGCCGCACTGGCTCGCCTGTCCGCACAGCTGGGTGTGGAAATGGCGGAGTGTATGGCGTTTGGCGATGCGATGAATGACCTGGAGATGCTGGGCAGCGTGGGTCACGGCTTTATTATGCGTAATGCGATGGAGCAGCTGAAAGCGATGCTGCCCCAGCTGCCGATCATTGGAGACTGTGCGACACAGGGCGTGTCTCATTACCTGAATCACTGGCTGAACACACCACACCTCGACTATTCCCCCGAATAATGAGGCCCGTTATCCAGTGTGCCGGACAGGATGTCCGGCTTTTTTCGTTTAGTGACGTGCAGCACGCTCAGCGGCCAAAATGGCCTGGCGAGCACGCGCGCCACGGTACAGCGTCAGCAAAATTCCCAGCAGGAAGGGCAGCAGGAGCCACAGCGATTCGCGGCTGATGCTGTTTCCGCTCAGCGCACTCTCCAGCGCCACGGCAATCAGCGGGAACACAAGGAACACCAGCGAGGCCTGAAACGGCTTAGCCACCTGCTGCAGCGCGAAGTACGCCAGAATACCGCCCACCCCCGCCACTACGCCGAGATAAACAATAGACAGCAGAGCCTGAGGGGCAAAGCTGTGATAATCCGGCGCTTCCGTCAGGCCAGCCAGCGTCAGCAGCACGCCCGCACCCAGGCAGGGTAGCGCGTTGTAGCTCAGTACCGAGATGCCCGAGCAGCGTTTTTTGCACTGTACGTACATCAGCGCATGGATCACCACGGCGGCCACCAGCGCGGCCACGCCCTGCCACTGGCTGTCGCCGCTGGCGCGAGTTTCATGCCATAAAATAGTGCTCAGTGCGCCGATACTGATAGCCAACCCCAGCAGCTGCTGCAGCGTGGTCTTTTCACGTAAAAACAGGATTGAAGCGGCCAGCACGGCAGCAGGCATGGTGGCAAAGATAATGGCTGCGAGGCTCGACGAGGTGTAGCGCTCACCGTAAATCATCAGCGTAAAAGGGATGGCAAAGTAGAACAGCATCACGCAGAGTTGGAAGCCACGCTGACCGCGGGGAAACAGCAGTGGCACCTTTTTATAACGCGCCAGCAGCAGCAGTAGCGGTGCAGCGCAGAGAAAGCGCAGCCCGGTAGCGAAAATCGGCGGCACGGTCGCCACGGTAATTTTCATCGCCATCCACGTCGTGCCCCAGGTCAGGGCAACAGCCGTAAACAGGCCGATAATCAGTAGATTATGGTAACGATTAGCGTTCATTTTAGTCATCCCTGAAGATTGTAATAGTAGGGGACCAGATTAACTAAACGCCTGGGGAAAAGGTTGCTATAATTCTACTCCCTTTCTTATCTCTGAGAGAAAATTTTGCTCCCAAATTCGCTGGATAAAAAAGACAGAATGCTGCTAGATCTGCTGCAGCGAGATTGCACACTCTCTTTGCAGGCACTGGCCGATGCCGTCAGCCTGACCACCACCCCCTGCTGGAAGCGCTTGAAAAGGCTGGAGGATGAAGGCTATATTCGCGGCCGGGTCGCGCTGCTGGATGGCGAGAAACTCGGCCTTGGTCTGACCGCCTTCGTATTAATCAAAACTCAGCAGCACAGCAGCAGCTGGTTTCAGCAGTTTGTCGAGCTGGTGCAGGCGATGCCGGAAGTGATGGGCTTTTACCGTATGGCCGGGGAGTATGACTATCTGCTGCGCGTTCAGGTCGCAGATATGAAAAGCTACGACGGTTTTTATAAACGCCTGGTGAACGGCGTCCCGGGGCTGATCGATGTCACTTCGAGTTTTGCCATGGAAGAGATAAAATACACTACCGCATTGCCGGTTGCCCCATAGTGAGGCTGACCGCTCTCTCTCTTCGATCGATGATCAGGATGTTTTTGTGCGACTTTTTAGCCAATTAAGCTGGTATTTTCTGCGCGAATGGCGCCGCTATCTCGGCGCGGTTCTGCTGCTGATCGTGATTGCCTTACTGCAACTGCTGCCGCCGCACGTGGTGGGAAAAATCGTTGATGGCGTCAGCCGTGACGGTATGAGCAGCGCTCAGCTCCTGCTGTGGGTGGGGGCGATGCTGCTCACCGCCGTGGTGGTCTATTTGCTGCGCTATGTCTGGCGCGTGCTGCTGTTTGGTGCCTCCTACCAGCTGGCCGTGGAGCTGCGCGAAGATTTCTACCGCCAGCTCAGCCGCCAGCATCCCGGCTTTTACCTGCGCCACCGCACCGGTGACCTGATTGCCCGCGCCACCAACGATGTGGACCGCGTGGTATTTGCGGCGGGTGAAGGCGTGCTGACGCTGGTCGATTCGCTGGTGATGGGACTGGCGGTGCTGATCGTCATGAGTACTCAGATCAGCTGGCAGCTGACGCTGCTGGCACTGCTGCCGATGCCGGTGATGGCGCTGGTGATCAAGCGCTATGGCGACCAACTCCATCAGCGCTTCAAGCTGGCGCAGGCGGCGTTCTCCTCGCTCAACGATCAGACGCAGGAGAGCCTGACCAGCATTCGCATGATCAAAGCTTTTGGTCTGGAAGATCACCAGTCCGGGCAGTTTGCTGCTATCGCCAAAGACACCGGCGAGAAAAACCTGCGCGTGGCGCGCGTAGATGCGCGTTTTGACCCAACCATCTATATCGCCATCGGCCTCTCTAATCTGCTGGCGATCGGCGGGGGTAGCTGGATGGTGTGGCACGGCACGCTGACCCTCGGCCAGCTGACCAGTTTTGTTATGTACCTTGGGCTGATGATCTGGCCCATGCTGGCACTGGCGTGGATGTTTAATATCGTCGAGCGCGGTAGCGCGGCCTGGAGCCGCATTCAGTCGCTGCTGGCGGAAGCGCCCGCGGTCACCGACGGCAGCAAGCAGGTGCCGGAAGGGCGGGGCCTGCTGCAAATCGCGGTGCGCGAGTTTTGCTATCCGGGGGCGCAGCAGCCCTCGCTTCGCAACCTCAACGTCAATATCAAACCGGGGCAGATGCTCGGATTATGTGGCCCGACCGGCTCGGGAAAAAGCACGTTGCTGAGTCTGGTACAGCGCCACTTTGATATCGATCAGGGGGATATTCGCTACCACGCTATCCCGCTGCCGCAGCTGCGGCTGGACAGCTGGCGCAGCCGTCTGGCGGTAGTCAGCCAGACGCCTTTCCTGTTTTCCGACAGCGTCGCCAACAATATTGCCCTTGGCCGCCCGGGTGCGACGCAGAGCGAGATTGAACAGGCTGCACAGCTGGCGTTTGTCCATGACGATATTCTGCGCCTTCCGGAAGGTTATGAAACCGAAGTCGGTGAGCGTGGCGTGATGCTCTCCGGCGGGCAAAAACAGCGTATCTCCATCGCCCGGGCGCTGCTGATGAATGCTGAGATCCTGATTCTGGATGATGCCCTGTCAGCGGTCGATGGCCGTACTGAACATCAAATTCTGCATAATTTGCGGCGCTGGGGAGAAGGGCGCACGGTGATCATTAGTGCTCATCGTCTGTCTGCGCTGACTGAGGCCAGTGAAATCCTGGTGCTGCAGCACGGCGTAGTGGCTCAGCGCGGCAATCATGAACAGCTCGCCAGCAGCCCGGGCTGGTATCGCGATATGTACCGCTATCAGCAGCTGGAAGCGGCGCTGGATGACGACGAGATCGAACAGGGAGTGCCGCATGGCTAGAGTAACCCATCAGTGGCCGACAATTAAACGGCTGCTCTCCTACGGCAGCCCGTGGCGCAAATCCCTCGGCATGGCCGTAGTGATGCTGTGGATTGCGGCGGCGGCAGAAGTGCTCGGACCGGTGCTGGTCAGCTATTTCATCGACAATATGGTGGCAAAACATCATATGCCGGTCGGGATCGCTGTCGGGCTGGTGGTCAGTTTTCTGCTGCTGCAACTGCTGGCCGCCGGACTGCACTATTGGCAGGCGCTGCTGTTCAACCAGGCCGCCGTTGGCGTTGTCCAGCGCCTGCGCACCGACGTGATGGATGCGGCGCTGCGTCAGCCGCTGAGCGCCTTCGATACCCAGCCGGTAGGCCAGATTATTTCACGCGTCACCAATGACACCGAAGTGGTGCGTGACCTCTACGTCACCGTGGTGGCGACCGTGCTGCGCAGTGCGGCGCTGGTGGGTGCCATGCTGGTGGCGATGTTTAGCCTCGACTGGCGCATGGCGCTGATTGCGATTGCCATCTTCCCGGCGGTGATTGTTGTCATGCTGATCTACCAGCGTTACAGCACGCCGATTGTACGCCGGGTGCGCAGTTATCTGGCGGAGATTAATAACGGCTTCAACGAAGTGATCAACGGCATGAGCGTGATCCAGCAGTTCCGTCAGCAGGCACGCTTTGGCGAACGCATGCGGGATTCCAGCCATTCGCACTATCTGGCGCGCATGCAGACCCTGCGGCTCGACGGCTTCCTGCTGCGGCCGCTGCTCAGCCTGTTTTCCGCGCTGATCCTCTGTGGGCTGATGCTGCTGTTTGGCTTTTCCTCGGTCGGTTCTATCGAGGTCGGCGTGCTCTACGCCTTTATCAACTACCTCGGGCGCTTAAATGAACCGCTGATCGAACTCACCACTCAGCAGTCGATGCTGCAGCAGGCGGTGGTGGCCGGCGAGCGGATTTTCGAACTGATGGATGCACCGCGCCAGCCCTATGGTGAGGATGTTCAGCCGCTGCAAAGCGGCAGTATTGAGATCCGTGACCTGACCTTTGCCTATCGTGAAGGGCGCCCGGTGCTGAGCGATATCAATCTCTCGGTGCCATCGCGTAATTTTGTTGCCCTGGTCGGGCACACCGGCAGCGGCAAAAGCACGCTGGCGAACCTGCTGATGGGCTACTACCCGCTGAGCAAGGGGGAGATCCTGCTGGACGGACGCTCGCTACCGACGCTCAGCCATGCCGCCCTGCGCGACAGCGTGGCGATGGTACAGCAGGATCCGGTGGTGCTGGCCGATACCTTCTTTGCCAACGTCACCTTAGGAAGGGATGTCAGTGAGGATGCGGTATGGCAGGCGCTGGAAACGGTGCAGCTGGCCGGGCTGGCGCGTGAAATGAGCGATGGCATTTATACCCGGCTGGGGGAGCAGGGTAATAACCTCTCCGTCGGTCAGAAGCAGCTGCTGGCGATGGCGCGCGTGCTGGTTGCCACGCCGCAGATCCTGATTCTGGATGAGGCCACTGCGAACATCGACTCCGGTACCGAGCAGGCGATTCAGAAGGCGCTGCGCGCCGTGCGCGAACGTACCACGCTGGTGGTGATTGCGCACCGCCTCTCAACCATCACCGAAGCCGATACCATTATGGTGTTGCACCGTGGGCAGGCAGTCGAGCGCGGCAGCCATCAGCAACTGCTGGCCGCACGCGGGCGCTACTGGCAAATGTACCAGCTACAGCTGGCAGGTGAAGAGCTGGCTGCGGCGGAAAATCAGTAATCTGCGCCGCTGCGCTGCACCAAATGCAGGCGAATAACGGCCTGCATCCCCTCCAATGCACTGCACTAACGCACAACGCACCGTAATGGTGCGTTTTTTTTGTGCTCAATCCCGTACCGTGATTTTCCCGGCGATCTTCCTCCCAGTCGCGACTCAGACCAGCACTGACTAATCGTCTGAAAAATTCAGATTTTTGAACTATGGCACAGCGTTTGCTTAATAGATTTCGTGTCGGCAAAACAACCGTTTTTATACCTGGAGGGGATCGTATGAAGCTGGTTACCGTGGTAATCAAACCGTTCAAACTGGAAGACGTGCGTGAAGCGCTGTCGTCTATCGGCATTCAGGGCCTGACTGTGACTGAAGTCAAAGGCTTTGGCCGCCAGAAAGGGCATGCAGAATTGTATCGCGGTGCTGAATACAGCGTGAACTTCCTGCCAAAAGTAAAAATCGATATTGCGATTGCAGATGACCAGCTGGATGAAGTGGTTGATGTGATTAGCAAAGCCGCTTATACCGGCAAAATTGGTGACGGGAAGATCTTCGTTGCAGAATTGCAGCGTGTCATCCGTATTCGCACCGGTGAAACTGACGAAGCAGCACTGTAATTCGGGGCTAAGAATTGTGATGGGATGGGATAAAATGAAAAAACTCGCTAAGTTTGGCCTCGCCGGCGTGACTCTTTTACCGTCGCTGGCCATGGCAGCCGCGCCTGCGGTAGCTGATAAAGCCGATAACGCTTTTATGATGATCTGCACCGCGCTGGTGCTGTTTATGACGATCCCGGGTATTGCGCTGTTCTACGGCGGCCTGATCCGCGCCAAGAACGTGCTGTCGATGCTGACCCAGGTCGCGATGACCTTCGCGATGGTATGCGTACTGTGGATGGTTTACGGTTACTCGCTGGCCTTCAGCGAAGGTAACGCCTTCTTTGGTAGCTTTAACTGGGCGATGCTGAAAAATATCGCACCGACCGCGCTGATGGGCTCTTTCTATCAGTATATCCACGTCGCGTTCCAGGCCTCCTTCGCCTGTATCACCGTGGGTCTGATCGTCGGCGCTATTGCTGAACGTATCCGCTTCTCTGCGGTGCTGATCTTCGTGGTTATCTGGCTGACCTTTGCCTACCTGCCTATCGCACATATGGTATGGGCGGGCGGTTTCCTGGCTCAGGATGGCGCGCTGGACTTCGCGGGCGGTACCGTTGTCCACATCAACGCCGCCGTTGCTGGCCTGGTGGGGGCTTACCTGGTGGGTAAACGTGCCGGTTTCGGTAAAGAATCGTTCAAACCGCACAACCTGCCGATGGTGTTTACCGGTACTGCGATTCTGTACTTCGGCTGGTTCGGCTTCAACGCCGGCTCTGCCAGTGCGGCTAACGAAATCGCCGGTCTGGCCTTCCTCAACACCGTGATCGCCACGGCGGGGGCAATGCTGACCTGGACCTTCGGTGAGTGGGCGCTGCGCGGCAAACCTTCTCTGCTGGGCGTGAGCTCAGGTGTGATTGCCGGTCTGGTCGCTATTACCCCAGCCTGCGGTTACGTGGGGGTGGGTGGTGCGCTGATCATCGGCCTTGTCGGTGGGCTTGCAGGCCTGTGGGGCGTGACGTCACTGAAAAAATGGCTGCGCGTTGATGACCCTTGTGACGTATTCGGCGTGCACGGCGTGTGCGGCATCGTTGGCTGCATTATGACCGGCATCTTTGCCTCCTCTTCACTGGGTGGCGTGGGTTATGCAGAGGGCGTAACCATGGGCCATCAGGTCTGGGTACAGCTGTTCAGCGTCGGCCTGACCATTGTCTGGACTGCTGTTGTTGCCTTCATCGGATTTAAAGTGGCGGATATGATTGTTGGCCTGCGTGTACCGGAAGATCAGGAGCGTGAAGGTCTGGACGTCAACAGCCACGGCGAGAATGCTTACAACAACTAAGCTGAAGCTGACACTGATAAGAAAAGTAGTGCGCTAAAAACAATGACAAAGCGGGCCATTTCAGGCCCGCTTTTTTATGGCTGATGATTAAGAACGCTGACGGATCACCCCTTCCTGCACCGTTGAGGCAACCAGGACGCCCTGCTGGTTCCAGAATTCACCGCGCACAAATCCACGCGCGCTGGAGGCTGAGGTACTCTCCACGCTGTAAAGTAACCAGTCATTGAGATCGAAAGGGCGGTGGAACCACATGGAGTGGTCAATCGTCGCCACCTGCATGCCCGGCTCCAGGAAGCCTTTACCGTGCGGCTGTAGCGAAACCGGCAGGAAGTTGAAATCGGAAGCATAGCCGAGCAGATACTGATGAATACGCTTGTCAGCCGGCATGATGCCGTTCGCGCGCAGCCAGGTATAGCGCACCGGGTTGCTGGTATGGCCCTTTAACGGGTTATGAAACTCCACCGGACGGATTTCAAAAGGCTTCTCCGCGAGGAACTTATCGCGCGCCTTTTCTGGAATATACTGCGCCAGCTGCTGGGCAATCTGCCGCTCGGACGGCAGAGAATCCGGGCCGACAACCTGCGGCATGGTTTTCTGATGCTCGAAACCGGTTTCCGGGCCCTGGAAAGAGGCGGTCATGTAAAAGATCGGTTTACCGTTCTGTACGGCTTTTACCCGGCGGGCGCTAAAGCTCTGGCCGTCGCGCAGGTTCTCCACGTCGTAGATAATCGCTTTCTGGCTGTCGCCCGGGCGCAGAAAGTAGCTGTGAAACGAATGGATAATGCGTTCCTGTGGCACCGTCTGTTTTGCGGCATACAGCGCCTGGCCCACCACCTGGCCACCAAATACCTGGCGTAGCCCCAGATCTTCACTCTGCCCGCGAAACAGCCCCTCTTCCAGGGTTTCCAGATCCAGCAGATTCAGTAAATTTTGCAGCGCCTGGCTCATAAAACGCATCCTCAGTAATATTTCAGCCCTCAGTTTGCGAAATCCGACCAGTTACCGTCAATGACTGTTTTTGCAATCTGTGGCGCCAGGGGGAAATGCGCAAAAATCGGCGCTTCCAGGAAAAAATCAGTAAGTTGTGCCAGAATTAAGCTTACGCAGGCAGGAAAGCTCTGCCTCTTCGCGGTAATTTGGCTGTCGTAATCATTCATTGGAAGGAGAAGTTATCAATGAAAATCTGGCATGTATTAAGTGGCGCGGCTCTGGCTGTGGTAATTACAGGGTGTGCTGACAAAAGCAAAGATGTGCCGACCCCAACGCTGGGATCGCAGGTAGAAGGTCAGCAGGGGGTGATTAGGCAACCGAACGTGAGCGGGACCGTGTGGATCCGTCAGAAAGTGGCGCTGCCACCGGATGCGGTGCTGACCGTGACGCTGTCCGATGCTTCGCTGGCTGATGCACCGTCTAAAGTGCTGGCGCAGCGCGTGGTGCGCACGGAAGGTAAGCAGGCGCCGTTCCAGTTTACCCTGCCGTTTAACCCGGCGGATATCCAGCCAAAAGCACGCATTCTGCTGAGTGCGGCGGTCAGCGTGGATGGCAAACTGATGTTTATCACCGATACGGTGAAACAGGTGGTCACCACGGGCGGAACGCGTCAGGACCTGACGCTGGTGCCTGTCCCTGAAATGGCGATGCCAACCACCAGTGGGGCACCAGCAACCGTGCCTTCCACTTCGCCTACCCTGGTTACGCCATCAGGCGCCGTTCCTGCGCCAACGTCGATGTAACGTTTGTCGGGCGCGGCATCCGCGCCCGACAATTGCATTACCAGTGCCAGCGATACTTCACCAGGTCGATTTTCCCCTCGCGCGATACCTCAATCCCTTCCGCCTGCAGTGCTTTACGCTGTCTGCTGAGATCGTCACCCGTCAGCGAAATTTCACCTTTACGATTAATCACCCGGTGCCACGGCAGTTTGCTGCCTTCAGGCAGGCGCTTCAGTACGCCGCCAACCTGACGCGCCGCGCGCGATGAACCGGCCAGCCGGGCCACTTCGCCATAGGTGGTGACGCTGCCATAAGGGATCGCGGCAACGATTTGATAAATACGCTGTTGAAAACTGTCCTGTTCGATGGTCATAAGCCTATAGCGAGGAAATAATCTGCAGATCGTGCAAGAAACCAACGGTCACCAGGGGGCGGCTTGCAATTGCCGGGGGCATCATTGATAATGCCTGCGCTCTGGTTACCCAGGGCACTCAATGGGGGCCCGGTTGGTTCTCCCGCAATGCTAATTTGTGAACTCGGTCAGGTCCGGAAGGAAGCAGCCGTAACAGATGACGCGTGTGCCGGGATGTAGCTGGCAGGGCCCCCACCCAATTCTGCCTCACCAGCCCTCACGACTTCATTCATTGCAAATCACACATCATTAGTTAGCGAACAAACTTCCATACTGCAACGGGCACTTTGTCATAAAGCTTATTCATTGTCAGTTCGGCCAGACGATGATCGGCAGCGGAATAGAATACAGCCAGTTCATCATCAGATAATTCGTACTTGTTCTTTTCGATGACGCGCTCAAGCGTGTCGATGGAACGACAGCGTCTGAGGCGCATCAGATAATCAGTTTTTGTTAAAAGTTTGTCTGTCATTATTAAACCGTAAATGAGTAATGGGTTGCTAAAACGAATGGCTGGCCTGTGTCAGGCTTGTTGCACATTCCTCTGCAAAAATGTTGAACAGTCGTTTGGCGGATTTCTGCCAGCGTTGTAAGTCCTGAACATTAATGCCGTAATTGCTGAACAGCATAAAGGTGTCATCCAGGTATTCATCAATCTGACTTATCAGATCGCTGTCCTCGATGTGCTTAATTTTGTAATTCATGGTGAATGCTGCAATATGCTCGATCAGGTCGTTAAGCTGCAGATTGGCAGCAGAGGTAGGATCGTTAACCCAGCCGTGGTGGCTGTCGCCTAACGTAGCCAGGCTTTCATCGTACAGGTTTTCACACAAAAATTTCAGCTGGGCAATATCATGCCTTCTCGGTGAGTATTCGTCCATCTTTTTCCCCTCCTAAGCTTGCGAAACAGGCCATTAAACCGCACTTTAAACATGGGTGCCAGGAAGTGATAATTACTATGCTATGTAACATCTAAACAAAATATAACTTATTTAAAATAACCTGCCGCTCGACTGACCAAATATTACAATTCATCGGACATGTTGTGGCGATCGTTATCAATGAAATCAAACACCAGCGCATCAGGAGTAAGGGTAAAATTGACCGACTGATGGGTTGTTTCACTCGCATCAATATCCAGACAGGCATTGAATACGTTCCAGCGGAAGCTGTAGTTCATTTTATAACGTGATTGTTGCAAATATTCCAGGGAAATAATTTTCAGACTTTCGGGAACATATCGCGCATTTTGTGAATACCATTCCAATGAACCAATCAGGTCATCTTCTATTTTGGGAATTATCTGTTGGATCTCATGCATTAATTCTAGTGGTTCAATGTTAGTTTGACGATATTTTAATGGTAAAGTTTTGCGCATTTTTCCCTCTCAGAGTTAAATTTTGCTTATCAGCTTAATTGCTGTAGCCGAGTGGATAAGCCAGGTTATAAATTTAGTGTAGCCTATATTGATGATTTAACAGTTAATTATTTTACTCGCACCGGCATGCTTCCGCATAAAACCATCACCATGTTGAGTTTTTTTTATATAAAAAACGCTTCAGCCATCCGGCTCCAACGTAATAATTAGATACATTTTAATGATATCCGTCCTGCCTCCATCCACGCTACCTTATTGTTATGTTATAACATTTAAGTGGCTTTTTAATGAACACCTCTCCGGCTTTTATTCGCATCGGCACCTTGCTCAGCTGCCCGGCATGGCTGCGTATGGTGCTGACCTTACACCTGGTCGGCGCGCTGGCGGCGCTCACCTGGTGGGCGGCACTCTGATGATCGTACTTAATCAGCTGGTGGTTGGCTATCAGCATCGTGCGGTGACGCCGCAGTTAAACGGTGAGTTTGCACGCGGCAGCATGACGGCCCTCGTGGGGGCAAATGGCTGCGGAAAATCAACGCTGCTGAAGACGCTGTGCGGGATGTTGCCCCCGGTCAGTGGTTCGGTCAGCCTCTCTGCGCCACGTCCGACCGTTGCCTGGCTGCCCCAGCACGCTGAGCTGGAGAAAACATTCCCTTTGACCGTTTTCGATCTGGTGGCAATGGGCTTCTGGCGTCAGAGTGGCTGGTTTAAAGGCTTAAACCGCCAGCAGCGTGAGCAGGTCATGTCGGCACTGCAGCGCGTCAATATGCTGCCGTTCGCTGCCGCCGCGCCGGGAACCTTATCCGGCGGGCAGCTGCAGCGCGTGCTGTTTGCCCGGCTGCTGATACAGGACGCAGAACTGCTGCTGCTGGATGAGCCTTTTACCGGCGTCGACAGCGATACCACCGAACTGCTGCTGGCGCTGCTGGCGGAGCGGCATCAGGCCGGGGCGACACTGATTGTTGTCCTGCACGACATGGCTACGGTGGCGCAGCATTTCCCGCAGGTGTTACGCCTGAAAGAGCAGCACAGCGAATGGACCTGCCGCGGCTGCGGCGTGACCGGGCTGAGCTTTAGTCGCCGTGGGGGGACCAGCGCATGATGCTGATCCAGCCATTTATCGAATTTGGATTTATGCGCCGGGCGCTGGTGGCCTGCGTCGCGCTGTCGCTGAGCGCGACGCCGCTGGGCGTCTTCCTGCTACTGCGCCGCATGAGCCTGGTGGGCGATGCGCTGTCGCACGCGGTGCTTCCCGGTGCCGCAATCGGCTATTTACTCTCCGGACTTTCGCTGGTCGCGATGGGCATTGGCGGAGCGATTGCCGGTCTGACGGTGGCGCTGTTGTCAGGCGCGGTCAGTCGCTATACGCCGCTGCGTGAGGATGCCAGCTTTGCCGGTTTCTATCTTGGCTCACTGGCGCTGGGCGTCACGCTGGTGTCGCTGCGCGGTTCCAGCGTCGATCTTCTGCATGTCCTGTTCGGCTCGCTGCTGGCGGTCGATACGCCCTCCATCGTGCTGGTCAGCAGCATCAGTGCGGTCACCCTGCTGATCTTCGCGCTGATCTACCGCCCGCTGACCATTGATGCCTTTGACCCGAGCTTTCTGCGCGCCCAGAACCGCTGGACTTCACCGCTGGTGCACGCCATTTTTCTGGTGCTGGTTGTCATCAACCTGGTGGCGGGCTTTCAGGTGCTTGGCACCCTGATGAGCGTCGGGCTGATGATGCTGCCTGCGGCCAGCGCCCGATTCTGGAGCCGTCATCTCGCCGGGACGCTGGCGGCGGCAATGATCATCGCCACGCTGGCCAGTTTCAGCGGGCTTTACGCCTCGTTTTACCTCTCGTTACCTGCCGGGCCCGCCGTGGTGCTGAGTGCGGCACTGTTGTTCTTTCTTTCCATTTTAATCGGTCCCTGCGGCGGCATTTTTGCCGGGCGTAAACCATTGGCAATCAGATAGGGAGTAAGTATGAAGAAGTTACCTGTGGCGCTGGCGCTGTCCGTATTGCTGGCCGCACCTGCTGCAATGGCGAAAACCGTTGAAGCGGTTGCCAGTTTTACCGTGCTGGCGGATATCGTAAAAAACGTTGGCGGCGAACACGTCGTGGTGAAAAGCCTGGTGGGGCCAAATGGTGACCCGCACAGCTTTGAACCGACGCCAAAAGATAGCCAGGCGCTGGCGCATGCCGATGTGGTGTTTGTTAGCGGACTGGGAATGGAAGGGTGGATGGATCGCCTGATCGCCGCATCGGGCTATAAGGGAGAGACGGTGGTGGCTTCAGCCGGGATCAACACGCGAAAAATGGAAGAGGACGGAGAAACGGTTACCGACCCGCACGCGTGGAACAGCATGCTGAACGGTGTTATCTATGCCACTAACGTGATGAATGCGCTGATCGCCGCCGATCCGCAGGATGCAGATTATTTCCGTCAGCACGGCAGCGCCTACATCGCACAGCTTAAGCAGCTGGATAGCTGGGCGCAGCAAGAGTTCAGCGCTATTGCGCAGAGCAAACGTAAGGTGCTGACCAGCCATGATGCCTTCGGCTACTTCGGCCAGCGCTACGGGGTAACGTTCCTCTCCCCGGTCGGTTTCTCCACCGAATCTGAGGCCAGCGCTTCCGACGTCGCCGCGCTGATCGCTCAGCTCAAGCAGGAGAAGATCCATGCCTACTTTATCGAGAATCAGACCGATCCGCGCCTGGTTAAACAGATTGCCGCTGCCGGCGGCGCGCAGCCGGGCGGCGAGCTGTATCCGGAAGCTTTGACCGGGCAGGGCGGTGAAGCAGACAGCTACATTAATGCTTTCAAACATAACGTCAATGCGATGGTCAGCAGCATGAAATAAGCGCCCAGCCCGTGATTAAGCCGCATAAAAAAGGGGATAGCCGCGGCTATCCCCTTGTGTTGCATGCTTGAGAGTCATCAATTAATGCTTCTTGCCACCCCGGCCCTGTACGGCCTTAAAGCGTGGGTTACTTTTGCAGATGACGAATACGCGGCCGTGACGGCGTACGATTTTACAATCTTTGTGGCGTTTTTTGGCCGAGGCCAGAGAGCTTAAGACCTGCATGATGGCTCCTTACTTTTTCATCGCGCCGAGGAAGCTGCCGAAGCGCTGGTTGAAGCGTGCGGCGCTGCCCTCTTTGGCAAAATCTTTCTGCTTGCCGGTGTAATAGACGTGTGAGGCCGAAGAGACATCCAGCGTCACGTAAGGCATCTGTTTGCCTTCATGCTCAATCGTGCGATCGGTTTTGATGGTCGACCCCACGACAAACCAGGCGTCTGCCGTGGTGTCATGGAACACCACCTGGCGATAGGTTGGATGAATACTCTGTTTCATCTGTCACTCCATTTGTTATGTTATACTATAACAATAGTATGCGCCGCAGGTGAGCAAAATGCAACTGCGCGCACGCTGGAAAAAAGACAAAAAAAAAGAGGCCGCATTAAGCGGCCTCTGGTTCACATTAACTTGCGTGAATTAGTGATGATGATCGACTGGGTGGCTATGTTCCAGCTCTTCTTTGTTCTTACTGAAGCGGCGGCGAACCACCACGAAGAACACTGGAACGAAGAAGATCGCCAGGATAGTCGCGGTGACCATCCCGCCCATCACGCCAGTACCTACGGCGTTCTGAGCACCGGAACCCGCACCGGTACTGATAGCCAGCGGCAGAACCCCGAGGATAAACGCCAGAGAAGTCATCAGGATTGGACGTAAACGCATACGTACCGCTTCCAGAGTCGCTTCCACCAGGCCTTTGCCTTCCTTCTCCATCAGGTCCTTAGCGAACTCGACGATCAGGATGGCGTTCTTCGCCGATAGCCCTATGGTGGTTAGCAGCCCCACCACAAAGTACACGTCGTTGCTCAGCCCGCGCAGGGTGGTAAAGATCAGCGCCCCGACCACACCCAACGGTACGACCAGCATTACCGCGAACGGTATTGACCAGCTCTCGTACAGTGCGGCCAGACAGAGGAAGACCACAATCAGCGAGATGGCATACAGTGCCGGAGCCTGGTTACCGGACAGACGTTCCTGATAGGACATCCCCGTCCAGTCGTAACCAATACCGGTAGGCAGTTTCGACGCCAGGTCCTGCATCAGATTCATCGCTTCACCCGAACTCTTACCCGGTGCTGGCTGTCCTAACAGCTCCATCGACGGCAGGCCGTTATAACGCTCCAGTCGTGGTGAACCGTAAACCCACTGCGCAGAGGCAAAGGCGCTGAACGGCACCATTTCACCGCTGCTGGCACGCACATACCAGTTGCCAATATCACTTGGCAACATACGGTAAGGCGCATCGCCCATCACGTACACTTTCTTCACGCGGCCGCGGTCAATGAAGTCATTAACGTAGGATCCGCCCCAGGCTGCCGCCAGCGTGGTGTTGATATCGGAGAGCGATACCCCCAGCGCCGACGCTTTTTCCTGGTCGATAGTCAGTTTGTACTGTGGCGTATCTTCCAGACCGTTAGGACGCACGCCTACCAGGGTATCTGAATGCTGAGCAATCATGCCAAGCAGCTGGTTACGTGCTGCGGTCAGTTTCTCATGGCCAAGGCCACCCTGATCGATCAGCTGGAAGTCAAAACCGGTCGCCGTACCCAGCTCAACAATCGCCGGGAGGTTGAACGGAATCACCATCGCATCTTTGATCGCTGACAGCGCGCCCATGGCACGCCCGGCAATCGCCGGCACCTTGTTATCTGCACCCGAACGTTCATCCCACGGTTTCAGGCTGACGAAGGCGATACCGGTGTTCTGACCACGACCTGCAAAGCCAAAGCCGTTAACGGTGAACACCGAGTTAACGTTCGCTTTCTCTTTATTCAGGTAGTAATCCGTCACCTGGTCCAGCACTTTCTGTGTACGTTCCTGCGTGGCACCTGCTGGCAGCTGGGCCATGGTCAGGAATACCCCTTGGTCTTCTTCCGGCAGGAAGGAGGTTGGCAGGCGCATAAACAGATAGGCCATGCCCACCACGATCAGCAGATAAATCACCAGGTAACGACCGGTGCTGCGCACGATGTGGCCCACGCTGTCGGTGTAGTGATTGGTGCTTTTGTCGAACAGGCGGTTAAACCAGCCGAAGAAACCGGTGGTTTTGCCATGGTCGCCTTTCGCAATCGGCTTCAGCATGGTGGCACACAGTGCCGGAGTCAGGATCAGCGCGACGATAACCGACAGCACCATCGCGGAAACGATAGTAATCGAGAACTGACGATAGATAACCCCGGTAGACCCGCCGAAGAAGGCCATTGGAATAAATACCGCTGACAGCACCAGCGCAATACCGACCAGCGCGCCCTGGATCTGCTCCATCGATTTACGCGTGGCTTCCTTGGGCGGTAGGCCCTCTTCGGCCATGACGCGCTCGACGTTCTCGACCACCACGATGGCGTCATCCACCAACAGGCCGATGGCGAGCACCATCCCGAACATCGTCAGGGTGTTTATCGAGTAGCCAAACGCGCTGATAATCGCAAAGGTGCCGAGCAAGACAACCGGCACCGCAATCGTTGGGATCAGCGTGGCGCGGAAGTTTTGCAGGAACAGGTACATCACCAGGAACACCAGCACGATAGCTTCGACCAGTGTTTTCACAACTTCGTTAATCGAGATCTTAACGAATGGCGTGGTGTCATACGGATAGACGATTTTCATGCCGGCCGGGAAGAACGGCTCCAGTTTAGCAAGCTCAGCTTTTACCGCCGCAGCGGTATCCAGGGCGTTAGCACCGGTTGCCAGCTTGATCCCCAGACCCGAGGCCGGTTGACCGTTGTAGCGTGCAATAATCTCGTAGTTCTCACCACCCAGCTCGATATGCGCCACGTCGCTCAGACGGACACGTGAACCGTCGCTGTTCACTTTCAGCAGGATCTTACCGAACTCTTCAGCCGAGGTCAGACGCGTCTGCGCGATGATCGAGGCATTCAGCTGCTGGCCTTTCACCGGTGGTGAACCACCGAGCTGACCGGCCGCCACCTGGGCGTTCTGGGTGTTGATGGCGCTGATCACATCGACCGGCGTCAGTGAGTAGTTGTTGAGTTTATGCGGGTCCATCCAGATACGCATCGCATACTGCGCCCCGAACAGCTGGGTATCACCCACGCCGGAGACACGACTAATGGGATCTTTAATATTAGAACCCACGTAGTCGGAGATGTCGTTCTGCGTCATGGTGCCGTTATCGTTGATGAAACCGGCAACCATCAGGAAGCTACTGGAGGATTTCTGAACTTTAATCCCCTGCTGCTGTACTTCCTGCGGGAGCAACGGCATCGCCAGCTGCAGTTTGTTCTGAACCTGCACCTGCGCGATATCAGCATCGGTACCGGACTGGAATGTCAGAGTCAGCTGCAGCGTACCCGAAGAGTCGCTGCTTGAACCCATGTACATCAGGCCGTCGATGCCGTTCATGTTTTGTTCGATAACCTGCGTGACGGAGTCCTGCAAAGTTTTCGCATCGGCACCCGGGTAGGTGGCGGTGATCTCGATTGCCGGTGGAGCAACGTTAGGATATTGCTCAATCGGCAGTTTCAGGATCGACAGCGCACCCGCCAGCATAATAATGATGGCGATAACCCAGGCAAAGATGGGGCGATCGATAAAGAACTTAGCCATGTATCAGCGGCTCCTGTTAAGACTTCGGTTGTTCAGACTGTGCCTGAGGCTGAGGGGCTTCTTTGGCACTGTCGTCGCTAACTTCCTGTGGGGTCACCGCCGCACCGGGTTTCACACGCTGCAGACCGGTGGTGATCACACGATCGCCATCTTTCAGACCTGACGTGACCAGCCATTTGTCGCCGAAAGCTTGATCGGCTGTCACATTACGCACTTCAACCTTGTTATCCGCACCGACAACCATGGCAGTCGCCTGGCCAGTTGGCGTGCGGGTGATGCCCTGCTGAGGAACCAGCAATGCATTTGGGTTGGTGCCTTCATCCAGGCGAGCTCGTACGAACATGCCTGGCAGCAGGTTGTGGTCCGGGTTAGGGAACACTGCACGCAGTGTGATGGAGCCGGTGGTCTCGTCAACGGTGACATCAGAGAATTCTAATGTTCCGCTCTGCGAGTATTCTTTACCATCCTGCGTTAACAGTTTGACTTCAGCTTTGCCGTTGGTCTGCTGCAGCTGGCCGGATTTCAGCTCGTCGCGCAGACGAATAAAGTCTTCGCTCGACTGGGTTACGTCAACGTAGATCGGGTCCAGCTGCTGCACAGTTGCCAGAGCGGTCGTCTGAGCACTCTGCACCAGCGCACCTTCGGTGACTGAGGATTTACCAATGCGTCCGCTGATAGGCGAGGTCACTTTGGTATAGGCAAGGTTAATACGGGCAGATTCAACGGCTGCCTGTGCTGCCTGAACGGCGGCAGCGGTCTGGCTCTGGGTGGCTGCCGCGGTATCGTAATCCTGCTGACTGATGTACTTAGTACCCAGCAGAGGCTTGTAGCGTTTTACGGTTAAAGCGGCGATCTGCGCGTTGGCCTGAGCCTGTGCGAGGTCACCTTTGGCGCTGTCGTAAGCGGCCTGATAAGTGGCCGGATCAATTTGATACAAGGATTCGCCAGCCTTGATATCACTACCCTCAACGAAGTTGCGTTTCAGAATAATGCCGGAAACCTGTGGGCGAACTTCTGCAATACGGAACGATGAGGTGCGACCCGGCAGGTCGGTGGTAATTTTAAGCGGTGCGCTTTTTAGCGTCGTGATACCCACTTCAGGGGCCTGTTGCTGACCGGCCTGCTGAGAATCTTTGTTATCACATCCTGTTAGCACTAAGCTGCCTGAAAGCATCAGAACGGCCGCCAGAGGCGTTAACCCTCTGTTTTTGTTCATAAATAAACCTCGAGTGTCCGATATCGATTGTTCAATGGATCACAAACCCATAAACCCATTGCTGCGTTTAAATTATGGTCGTGCTATGGTACATACATTCGGAAATGTATGTAAGTCTAACGCTTTGTAAAAAACACCCTCATGGCACGAAATACCAAACAACAAGCTCAGGAAACGCGAAATCACATCATAGATGCGGCTATCGAGCGCTTTTCTGAACATGGCGTTTCTAAAACGTCACTGGCTGATATTGCCGCAAGTGCTGGCGTGACGCGGGGTGCAATCTACTGGCATTTCAAAAATAAAACGGATTTGCTCAATGAGATTTGGGCACAGTCCGAATCCGGAATGGCAGACCTGGAGCTTGAGTATCAATCAAAATACCCGGCGGATCCACTCTCTGTTATGCGAGCTATGTTGCTGTATGTCCTTGACGCGGCAGCCACTGATCCGAGAAGACGTGCACTTATGGAAATTATTTACCATAAATGTGAGTTCGTCGGTGAAATGACTACCCTCCAGCTAATGCAGCAAAATCTCTATCTTGAATGTTATGAGAAGATAGAAGAGGTTTTACAACAGTGTATTGATGCAAAGCAACTTCCGGAAAATCTTAACACGCGTCGCGTCGCTGTAGTGATGCGTGGCTACATCAGCGGCATCATGGAAAACTGGCTGTTTATGCCGGAGAGCTTTGACCTCGCCGCCGACGCGCCGCAGCTGGTGGACACGCTGATCGAGATGCTGATCGGGTGCCCAACCTTACGCAAGCCAGCATAGCGCGAAATTATGAACGTGCGGCGACTTTCTGCTCGAAATCTCGCTGCACAATCGCCAGCGCTGCCAGCACGGTTTCTGGCGCTATCTGATTCTCTTCCAACAGCATAATCAAATCCACGGCCAGTTTGACCTCTTCCGGTGCAGTATCCAGCGACATACGTTTTCCTTATAATGATAAAAATTTCAGATGCGCAGCATTCTGACCACGCCAACCATGACCAGCGCGCCGGCAAACGCGGCCAGCAGCGCCCGCGGGTGGAAGATTGCCAGCGTCCCGTAGTCAAAATAACTGCTGACGTAGCCGCCAATCAAGGCACCCACTGCAGTCAATAACAACGTTGGCATCAGGCCGCCGGGGCGGCCGGGGAAAAAACGGCGTGCAATAACGCCCACCAGCAAACCGGTTACCATCCAGCTAATCAGCCCCATAGCGGCCTCTCTTTCAGCGAGTTATCATCCGATTATAGCCCGCGCTCGCGATTTTCGATGCCGCGCTCAATTCGCTTCAACGCCTGCAGGCAGCGCTGCAAACGCCCTTCGAGTGCAGCCACCTCACGCTGAAGTTGCTGCTGCTGTGCCAGCGTTTCCTGCACGGCCAGCAGACTTTCCCGGTCCTGAATCATCGCCCGCAGGCGGCGCTCAAAATCCTGATGTTCGGCCAGCTTTTCATACAGGTTCTCGCGCACAGGCGCCGCGCGGGTCTCACTGCTGCGCATCTTGAGCGTTGCCAGTTCGCGCTGCATGGCGCTCATCTGCAGCACCACGCGTTCGGCCATCCATGCCACGCTTTCCGGGCGATTATCCCTCACGCTCTGTTTTAACAGCGCCATGGTCTGTCTGACTTCCTGCAGATAATCGCCCAGGCGGGTAGAGTGGCTGTGAAATAACTGATGGTCAAAGCGCGCCTGCGCATTACGTTTATTAGCATGCGGCTCGACAGCCTGCGCCAGCTGTTCCAGCTGCGTTTCCAGTTGTTGCAGTAAAGCTGCGCTTTTCATCGTGTTCTCCAGGGCAGTATTGCGGCTATGATACCCTGTTTAGAGCCAATTTTTTCGGGTACGCCATGCAACGTTATCTTCTTATTACTCTTGGCTGGTTGGCGGTGGTACTGGCCACGCTCGGCGTGGTACTGCCGCTGCTGCCAACCACGCCATTTTTACTGCTGGCGGCCTGGTGCTTTGCCCGGTCTTCTCCGCGCTTCCATCACTGGCTACTGCACCGCTCGGTATTCGGGCGCTACCTGCGTCACTGGCAGCAGCATCGGGCAATGCCACCGGGCGCCAAGGGCAGGGCGATCCTGTTTATTCTGCTGACCTTTGCCTTTTCCTTGTGGATGGTCAAAATTCTCTGGGTACGCCTGCTGCTGCTGGCGATACTCTGCTGCCTGCTGATCTTTATGATCCGCCTGCCAGTGGTTGACGAAGAGCAGGAAAAGCGCTGATTTCGCTAAACACGGTTGCAATTGTCCGGCGTTTTGCCTAGATTTGGTCGTTTTCGTGCGCGGCTTTCCCCCAGTGTTTGAATTTCACCCGGCTTTATCGTCGTGCGTGAAGCAAGCCGCGTGAGTCAGATTTGTATTTACCAGGCACAACACTATGACCGCGACTGCGCAGCAGCTTGAATTCCTTAAAAACAGTATCAAAAGCATCCCGGACTACCCAAAACCGGGCATTCTCTTTCGTGACGTCACCAGCCTGCTGGAAGATCCGAAAGCGTATGCGTTGAGCATTGAGCTGTTAGTTGAACGCTATCGTCACGCTGGCATCACCAAGGTGGTGGGCACTGAGGCGCGCGGTTTCCTGTTCGGCGCACCGGTTGCGCTTGGGCTGGGCGTGGGCTTCGTACCGGTGCGTAAACCCGGCAAGCTGCCGCGTAAAACTTTTGCCGAAAGCTACGAGCTGGAGTACGGCACCGACCAGTTAGAGCTGCATTGTGATGCTATCCAGCCGGGTGACGTGGTGCTGGTGGTTGACGATCTGCTGGCGACCGGCGGCACGATTGAGGCCACCGTGAAGCTGATCCGCCGCGCGGGCGGCACCGTGAAAGATGCCGCTTTCATCATTAATCTGTTTGACCTCACCGGCGAATCACGCCTGAAGGCGCAGGGCATTGAAAGCTACAGTCTGGTGAACTTCCCCGGTCACTAAGATTTTGCGGGGCGGCGGGTCCGCCCCGATCTCTCCTCATCTGCTTCTCTCCCTGTACACCAAATGCCTTCAACCGCTGTTCGGCACAAAAAGCAGCGATTCATCCCCCCTGATGCTTACACTTGTGCGGCAAAATGCAGCCGTCACCGTGATAAAGGAAGTTCGGGATGAACAAAATCGCTACCGTTACTACTCTCCTCGCCGCACTGGCGGGTGCCACAGCCGCAAACGCCGCTCAGACTAAGGCCCCTGTTGATTATCAGTACCAGACAAAAGATATCAGCGGGCTGCACACCTTCACGCTGGGATACGCCCAGAGCCACAATCAGCATTTCAACAATATCAAAGGTCTTAACCTTAAATATCGCTACGAAATCCCTCAGCTGCCGCTCAGCGCGATGGTGTCACTTACCTGGATGAACGGGCGCGGTAGCCAGTTTGCACAGTTTGATGGCGCCTCAGAGAATAAATACCATCGCGTGCGCTACTATTCGCTGATGGTGGGGCCGGCTTATCGCATCAGCCATTGGGCCAGTCTCTACGCGCTGGCTGGCCCGGGCTGGGAAAGCAGCACCAATATCACCCACTATCGAGATGCTGATGGTGAACATTCCGGGCGCAAAAAAAGGGCCAGTTCGCGTTTTGCCTGGGGGGCGGGAATGCAGTTCAATCTGATTGATAACCTGGCGCTGGACGTCGGTTATCAGGGCGGTCACCTGCAGAAAACGTCCAGTCACGGCTTCAACGTTGGCGTGGGGTATCGTTTCTAACTACCTCCACAACCTTCATCTTTTACAGCCACAGGATCGTGGCTGTTTGTCTGATATCTGCGCCCTTAGCCGCGATAAAGTGATTGAATAAGACGAGCAAGCCGGGAACTGTTATAGTTGCTCACTCTGGTTTATCACGACCTTGTACACCCATTCATTCCAATCGATGATGAAGTCTTAATGAGCTATCAGGTACTGGCCCGCAAGTGGCGTCCGCAAGCGTTTACTGATGTTGTCGGTCAGCAACATGTTCTGACCGCGCTGGCTAACGGTTTGTCCCTTGGCCGCATCCATCACGCCTATCTTTTCTCCGGCACCCGTGGCGTTGGTAAGACCACCATTGCCCGCCTGCTGGCAAAGGGGCTGAACTGTGAAACCGGCATAACCGCTACCCCGTGCGGGCAGTGTGACAACTGCCGTGAAATCGAACAGGGGCGCTTTGTCGATCTGATTGAAATCGATGCCGCTTCCCGTACTAAAGTGGAAGACACGCGCGATCTGCTGGATAACGTCCAGTACGCTCCGGCGCGTGGTCGTTTTAAAGTCTATCTGATCGATGAAGTTCACATGCTCTCGCGCCACAGCTTTAACGCGCTGTTGAAAACGCTGGAAGAGCCGCCGGAGCACGTCAAATTTCTGCTAGCCACCACCGACCCGCAAAAGCTGCCGGTGACCATTCTGTCGCGCTGCCTGCAGTTCCACCTCAAGGCGCTCGATCAGGAACAGATCCGCGGCCAGCTTGAGCACGTGCTGAAGGCCGAACAGATTGCTGCGGAAACGCGTGCACTGCAGCTGCTGGCGCGTGCTGCAGACGGCAGTATGCGCGACGCGCTGAGCCTGACCGATCAAGCCATCGCCATGGGGCAGGGGCAGGTGACCACCGCCACGGTGAATGACATGCTCGGCACCCTTGACGACGAACAGCCGCTGGCGCTGATTGAAGCGCTGGTTAATGCCGACGGTGAACAGGTGATGGCGCTGCTGACTCAGGCCGCATCGCGCGGCGTGGAGTGGGAAGCGCTGCTGGTGGAGATGCTTACCTTGCTGCACCGCGTGGCGATGATCCAACTGCTGCCTTCAGCGCTCGGTGATGACATGGCCGCGATTGAACAGCGGCTGCGTGAACTGGCGCGGGTGCTGCCACCGGCAGATGTGCAGCTCTATTATCAAACGCTGCTGATGGGGCGTAAAGAGCTGCCGCTGGCGCCGGATCGCCGCATGGGCGTCGAGATGACGCTGCTGCGTGCGCTGGCTTTTCATCCGAAAGCGGTGATTGCTGAACCGGTTGCACGCCCGACCATGACGCCACAGGCGACTGCTGCGGTGATGCCTGCACCGGATGCCGCGCCGCCGTCCAGCCCGCCTGCAGCGCATACCGTGGAGTCCCCGCCACCGCAGGGATTACCGGATACCACCAGCCAGCTCCTACAGGCGCGCACGCAGCTGCTGCGCCATCAGGGGGCGAGTAAGCCAAAAAAGAGTGAGCCGGCGGCGCAGGGTGCGCGGCCGGCAAGCTCGGCACTGGAGCGCCTGGCCGCCGTTACCGAACGCGGGCAGCAGCGCCTGCAGCAGGCCGCAGCGCAACCCGCCGCGCCGGTAAAGGAAGAGGCCTACCGCTGGAAAGCGCTCAATCCGACAGAAGTAAAAACGGAAAAGGTCGCCACGCCAAAAGCGCTGCGCACCGCACTTGAGCTGGAAAAACATCCGGAACTGGTGGCGAAGCTGGTTGCTGAGTCATTACAGCGTGATGCCTGGGCTGCCGAGATCGCTGCGCTTACGATGCCAAAACTGGTGCAGCAGCTGGCGCTCAACGCCTGGAAAGAGCCGACCGAAAACGGCATCTGCCTGCATCTGCGCTCCAGCCAGCGCCATTCTGAATTCGCCCTCGGCGCAGAAAGCGCTGAGTGATGCCTTGAATGCTGCTTCCGCACACCCCATTGAATTAACCGTGGTGGAAGATGATAATCCGGCGGTGCTGACCCCGCTGGAGTGGCGGCAAAAAATTTACGAAGAGAAACTGGCGCAGGCGCGTCAGTCGATTATCACGGATACTCATATCCAGACGCTGCAGCGATTTTTCGACGCTGACGTAGACGAAGAGAGTATCCGACCTGTTTAACCCGCCGCATTATCACGTGATGATGTGGCCTGAGCTGAAGAGAGAGAACTTATGTTTGGTAAAGCCGGATTGGGCAACCTGATGAAGCAGGCCCAGCAAATGCAGGACAAAATGGCGCAGGTGCAGGAAGAGATCGCTGCGATGGAAGTGACCGGTGAATCTGGCGCTGGCATGGTCAAGGTCACCATCAACGGTGCGCACAACTGCCGCCGCGTGGAAGTGGATCCAAGCCTGCTGGAAGATGACAAAGACATGCTGGAAGACCTGATTGCTGCGGCATTCAATGATGCCGCACGTCGCGTTGCTGAAACCCAGAAAGAGAAAATGGCGGCCGTTTCCAGCGGAATGTCTCTGCCACCTGGCTTCAAGATGCCATTCTGATGCAAACCAGCCCGCTCCTTGAAGCACTGATGGAGTCGCTGCGTTGCCTGCCGGGCGTCGGGCCGAAGTCGGCACAGCGCATGGCTTTCCAGCTGTTACAGCGCGACCGCAGTGGCGGTATGCGACTGGCGCAGGCCCTGACGCGGGCGATGTCGGAGATTGGTCACTGTGCCGACTGCCGGACATTCACCGAGCAGGAAACCTGCACCATCTGCGCCAATCCCCGGCGTCAGCAGAACGGCCTGATCTGCGTGGTGGAGAGCCCGGCAGATATTCACGCCATTGAGCAGACCGGGCAGTTTGCCGGGCGCTACTTTGTGCTGATGGGCCATCTGTCGCCGCTGGATGGCATCGGACCGAATGATATCGGCCTCGATCGCCTTGAGCAGCGGCTGGAAAAAGAGTCAATTCAGGAAGTGATCCTCGCCACCAACCCGACGGTTGAAGGCGAAGCTACCGCCAACTACATTGCCAGCCTGTGTGAACAGTATGGTGTGGACGCCAGCCGCATCGCGCACGGCGTGCCGGTGGGCGGCGAGCTGGAAATGGTCGACGGCACCACGCTGTCGCACTCTCTGGCCGGGCGCCTCAAGATTAAATTCTGAACAATCAACGGCACGAGTTGATCGTGCCGTCTTGAAATCCCCAAATATCCCCCCACTTATATCCTCAACGTTCATCAACCTGTTCTTAGTTGAGGTAGCAATGACCATGAAAGGACAAGAGACCCGTGGCTTCCAGTCAGAGGTAAAACAACTTCTGCACCTGATGATCCACTCCCTCTATTCAAATAAAGAAATCTTCCTGCGTGAGCTGATCTCAAACGCCTCTGACGCCGCCGACAAGCTGCGCTTCCGTGCGTTATCCACCCCGGACCTTTACCAGGGTGACGGCGAGCTGCGCGTACGGGTTTCGGTCGACAAGGAAAAACGCACCCTGACGTTGAGCGACAACGGTATCGGGATGCGTCGTGACGAAGTGATTGAAAACCTCGGTACCATTGCCAAGTCAGGCACCAAATCCTTCCTCGAATCACTGGGTTCAGACCAGGCGAAAGACAGCCAGCTGATCGGCCAGTTTGGTGTTGGTTTCTACTCGGCGTTTATCGTGGCCGATAAAGTGTCAGTCCGCACCCGCGCAGCCGGCGCTGCCGCCGATGAAGGCGTGTTCTGGGAATCTGCCGGTGAGGGCGAATACACGATCGCCGACATCACTAAAGAAGATCGCGGCACGGAAATCACGCTGCATCTGCGCGAAGGCGAAGATGAGTTCCTTGATGCATGGCGCGTGCGCAGCATTATCAGCAAGTATTCCGACCATATTGCCCTGCCGGTAGAGATTGAAAGCCATAACGAAGAAGACAACACCACCAGCTGGGAAAAGATCAACAAAGCGCAGGCGCTGTGGACGCGTAATAAGTCTGATATCAGCGAAGACGAATACAAAGAGTTCTACAAACACGTCGCGCATGACTATACCGACCCGCTGACGTGGAGCCACAACCGCGTTGAGGGCAAGCAGGAGTACACCAGCCTGCTCTACATCCCGGCGCAGGCGCCGTGGGATATGTGGAACCGCGATCACAAGCACGGCCTGAAACTGTACGTGCAGCGCGTGTTCATCATGGACGACGCCGAGCAGTTTATGCCGAACTATCTGCGCTTCGTCAAAGGGCTGATCGACTCTAACGACCTGCCGCTGAACGTCTCGCGTGAAATCCTGCAGGACAGCCGCATCACGCAGACCCTGCGCGGCGCGTTGACCAAGCGCTCCCTGCAGATGCTGGAGAAAGTGGCGAAGGATGATGAAGAGAAATATCAGAAATTCTGGCAGCAGTTTGGTCTGGTGCTGAAAGAAGGCCCGGCAGAGGACAGCGGCAACGTGGCGACCATCGCCAAACTGCTGCGTTTTGCCAGCACCAGCAGCGAAGGTCCGGCGCAGACCGTGTCGCTGGAAGATTACGTCAGCCGCATGGTGGAAGGGCAGGAGAAGATTTACTACATCACTGCCGACAGCTACGCCGCGGCGAAAAGCAGCCCGCATCTGGAGCTGTTCCGTAAGAAAGGCATCGAAGTGCTGCTGCTCTCCGACCGCATCGACGAATGGATGATGAGCTATCTGACCGAATTCGACGGTAAGTCTTTCCAGTCGGTGAGCAAAGCGGATGACGCGCTGAGCAAACTGGCCGATGAAGAGACCGAAGAGCAGAAAGAAGCGGAGAAAGCGCTGGAGCCGTTCGTGGAGCGCGTGAAAACGCTGCTGGGTGAGCGCGTGAAAGAGGTGCGTCTGACGCATCGTCTGACCGACACCCCGGCGATTGTCACCACCGAAGCGGACGAAATGAGCACCCAGATGGCGAAGCTGTTTGCTGCTGCTGGCCAGGACGTGCCGGAAGTGAAGTATCTGTTTGAGCTGAACCCGGATCACGCTCTGGTGAAACGCGCCGCCGATACGCAGGATGAAGCCCGCTTTGCCGAGTGGGTTGAGCTGCTGCTGGACCAGGCGCTATTCGCCGAGAAAGGCACGCTGGACGATCCTAACCAGTTTATCCGCCGCATGAACCAGCTGCTGCTGGGTTAATCGCCTCTGTCCAACGGGCGAGGTATGCCTCACAGCTGGGCAGATCGCAGTAAGGGTCGGGCAAGTGCCTGACCCTTTTTTTATCCTGCTTTATTCCCCCAAACACCAGCGCGCCGGGTTGTTCAACATATACTCGCGCACATGATTTAATTCCCTCTCATCACGTATTACTCGCTCCCAATATCCGCGCTGCCACAGCTTAGCTCCCGCAAACATTTTGCCGATCTCTCTGCTCACTGCCGCTTTATAACTCCCAATGATGGTGCTGAGCGGGTGCTGGTTGCCATCCGATATGATCAGAATGCAGTGCAGGTGATTGGGCATAATGATAAAGCTGTCGGGCAGGCATTTGGGAAAATGTGCTGTCAGGCTTTGGCGTAATTCCCGTGCGATTATCCCCCTCTGATTCAGCCAGCTTTGATTGCGCGTACAGCGTCCGAAATAGTGTTTTTTGTTCAGGCAGCACAGGGTCAGATAATAATATCCCGGCTGACGGTAGTCGTAGTGTTTAAGGCGCAGAGACTTCCTTTGGTGCATGAGATCCTCCTTTTTGAGGAGCATATCAGCGCCTGGCATTACGCGGGGTTTTGGCGTGAAGATAGTCGGCACGGCTCGCAAAATGGCGGGCGAGGCATGCCTCACCCCTACGATAATCGCCGTGGGGGCGGGCATGCCTCGCCCCTACGATAATCGCCGTGGGGGGCGGGCATGTGTAGCGCCGGGCTGATGGGTTACAGATCGAACCGGGCTGATAGGTAACACTTTCAGCCCTCATATCGCCTGATACTGTGGCTGACTGCCTCATAGTAGCCCAGTATCTTTCTCCCAAACAGGATTGACGTACCCCCTTCATCTTCTTCCCTTATCTCTATCCGTTCTCCCCGCAGCGACTCACTGACGAACAACCGCCTTCCCTTCAGCCTTATGTCCCCTTTTTGCTGCACCCGGTACAGCTTCGCTCCCTCGTCATACGCCACCTCCGGCACCTCTCCCGTGTATTCACGCTCGGATTTCCTCCACAGGCTTGACGGCACCGCTCCGCCCACCGCCGAGTGCGGTCGCACCGTGTTGTACTCCTCCCTGAACGCGTTGAACCAGGCCTGCTGCTCCTCCAGCGTGCCGTAACGGTGGCCGTACGACATCGCCTCCTTCAGCGTCCGGTGCATCCGCTCGTGGCGCCCGTTCTCCGTCGGTTTTCCCGGCCTGATGCGCTCGGGCAGGATGCCCAGCTTTATCAGCCATACGCTCAGCGGCGTCAGTCCGCCCAGCCCCGTACCGGCGAACGGGTTGCCGTTGTCCGTGCGGATAACCTCCGGCAGCCCGTTTTCCCTGAACGCCTGCTCCAGGCATGCCCTGACGAAGGCGCCCGTCTCGGCTGCGCCCGCCTCGCAGCACAGCAGCTGGCGGCTGTGCAGGTCGGTCAGCGTAAAGGCGTGGCACCAGCGGTCGCCCCCGCCGGACAGCAGGAACTTCCCTTTAAAATCTGCGCCCCAGGTCTGGTTAACGTCGCTGACGTCACGAAGAGGGACCTGCCGGACGGGCGATTTTCTACGCGTGGCGGCGGGCCTGACCAGGCCATGTTGGCGGAGGATGTTCCCGATAGTGCTGGCAGCGGGCACCGTCCAGGCAGCTGAGCGCCCGGGGATCGAAGCGCTGCAGCCACTTGTAGGCGGTTTTACGGCTGATGCCGAACTCACGGCAAAGGTGAGAAATAGAGTACTCGCCTGACTGGCAGGCGAGTATGAAACGGTGACGCTGCATGGTGTGGGTCTCAGTCCAGGGCATAGTGAGTCTCCTCTGCTATGCCGTTTATAACTGTTACCCATCAGCCCGGTCTAAAGTGTTACCTATCAGCCCGGTTCGTACACATGCCTCGCCCCTACGTTAATCGCCGTGGGGGGCGGGCAAGCCTCACCCCTACGTTAATCGCCGTGGGGGGCGGGCAAGCCTCACCCCTACGTTAATCGCCGTAGGGGTCGGGCATGCCCGACCCGCAGCATCGCAAACTCGCCGACCCGCAGCACGCCCGGCCCCTCATTAACCCGCGATCGATGCTTCCTCTAACAGCCAGCGGCGGAACAGGTCGATCTCGGTTTCCTCTTTACGCGACGCTTTCACCATCATCCAGGTGGCGCGGTCCACTTCGGCAAAGCCCAGCGGTGCAATCAGCGATCCGTCCCGGATCTCTTTTTTCACCAGGATCTGCGGCGTCATAATAATCCCCAGTCCATTACGCGCCGCCTGAATCGCCAGCGTCAGATTATCAAAATGCCTGCCTGCCCAGAAATCGCCGCGCGCGCCGGTTTTCTTCGCCCATTCGGCCCAGGCGTGCAGTTTAGTATCGGCATGCAGCAGCGGCAGAGTAGAGAAATCGGTCTCGTAGTTGAAGCGGTTAGCGAACAGCGGCGAACAGACCGGGCCAATATAGTCGACGGTAATCAGCGTAGCGGCAATGTCCTCCTGCAGCGACTCCTCGTGGCTGACGATCAAAATATCCGTGTACTCACTACGCACCCGTTCAATATCCACGTGGGTTTGAAAGGTGAGGGCAATTTCGGCGTGGCGTTCGGTGAAGCGGCTGATACGTGGAATCAACCATTGCGCCAGGAAGCTCGGCGCGCAGGAGATCGTCAGGCTGTGCAAATTTCTGGCCCTGATTTTCTCACAGGTTACTTCAATTTCACGAAAGGTTTGCATGCAGCAAACCTTAAGGCGCTCGCCGTCGGATGTTAGCTGAACCCGACCATTTGCCCGCAGAAACAGCGGCTTGCCCAACCACTCCTCAAGCTGCTTGATTTGATGGCTGACTGCGCTATGCGTCACGTTCAGTGATTGTGCAGCCAGGCTAAAGCTTTGGTGCAGGGCTGCCTGATGAAAATAGCGTAAAGCGCGCAGAGAAGGGAGGCCGGACATAAAAATACCCTGTGAGAAAATCTAACAGCAAGTGTCTGTTTATATCATTTTAAAGTCCAGCACGATTTCCCTACTCTGGCTGCGGAGTCGGGAGCGTTGTCCTGCCAGCGACCAGCGGACACCCCAGGATTGAGGCTCCAGCGACACAGCCGTATTTTCCTCTTGTCAGCCCACAATAACGAACAACTGCTATGTGAAGGAAAGGAAAATGACAAACCAGCACTCCATCAAACCACAGCTCGTCATGTTTACCGGCGGTCGAGATAGCACCCTGGCGGCTTGTTATCTGATGTTACAGGGTATCCCTGTACACCTCTGGTCAGGAAACAGTGGATGCTCACTGCATCGCGGCATCCTGTCGCACCGCGTTGAAGAACTGAAAAACCGGTTTGGGGATCTCGTTGTCGGTCACACCATTGCCGACATCAGCGGGGCGTTCCGCTCTATTGCTATCGAACATCTGGAAACCGACATCCTGAAATACCGCAAAAACCTGGTGCTGCTGGGGGAGAAACTGGCTATCCACGCGCATCTGGTGGATTTTTGCCACCGCAACGACATCAACACCATCAACGATGGCATTACCCATTATCAGATGGAGTTCCCGGAGCAGCGCCAGGTGGCAAAAACCTTCCTGATGGAAATGATGGCGCAGTACGACATCAACTATCAGTCACCAATCTATGAATTTGCCCAGTCGGCGGACGATGTGAAATATCGCCTGTTACAGCTGGGGATCTCCACCAAATCACTCGAGGGGATCAGCATCTTTGCCGACAGCTTCTCCACGCCGAATGATGAGGTGATCCTCGCTTATCTGCGCGATAAGGCGCCGCTGGCACAGAATATCGTGCGCTTCCTGTCTGGTGAAACCCTGATGACGCCAGTGCTGAAAACCAGCGCCGCCGCCTGAAACTGAATAAGCAACGGTGACGCGCCCTGCGGGCTGCGTCGCCCGTTCGGAGCCTGAGATGAAAATAATCGTTAAGTGTGCGGCCATTATCATTAATCAGCGTTCGCTATTACTGACCCGCAAAAGCGGTACAGAGATTTTTATCTCCCCCGGGGGCAAGCCGTTGCCCGGTGAAGATCACCTCAGCTGCCTGAAGCGCGAACTTCAGGAAGAGCTGGGCGTACAGATTAAAAGCTTCCGGCCGTTTGGCCTGTTTCACGGGCGCGCCGAGTTTGAAGCCATGGCCATTGAGAACCACGTTTATCACGTGGAGATCGCCGGGCAGCCGCGTGCCGGAAGCGAAATTGAGGAGATTGCGTGGGTGAATTACCGCAAGCCTCCCTGTGAAATCCCGGTTGGCTCCATCTTCCGCGATAACGTAATGCCACTGCTTTTCCAGCAAGAGTTGATTAACTAATGGACGCATCCTCACTTTCCCCCCAGCTACAGCAGATCCACGGCGATCGATTCTACAAGCGAGTGCATATGCTGAGAGACGAACTGCGCGATGAACTGACCGAGGTGTACCAACTGCAGAACTACGATCTGTTCTTTGTGCAGTCGGTGCGCGTCGGGCTGGTGATCCTGTCGCACCTGTTCCATAAACAGGAAACCACGCTGTGCCTGGCGAAACACGCTCACTATCAGCCCATCAGTGAACTGTTCAGCATGGCGACCCAAACCGGGCCGGGGAGCGTGCCGATTATCACCCACGTCAACCCCTACACTGGCGAAGTGAACAGTCTGAAAGACTGCAAAGGAAAAGGGGTGGTCGATGCTTCCCACAGTTTTGCCACCACCCGTCACGCGGAACTGACGCAGGACAGCTCGATCTTTGTCGCCCCGCTGCATAAACATGCCTCTCTGACCATCGGGCTGGCGATTATTGCGCTGCGCCCGGAGCATTTCAGCACGCTGATGCGCAGCGAACTGCGGCTGTTTGAGGACTCGACCTCTTCGGCTAAGCCGCTGGAAGAGGCGCTGGAAAACGTGCGCAGCAAAAGCTGGCAGCCGTACAACGTGGCGCAGGTCAGCAGGGTAGCGCTGAAAGATGTGGCGGGCATGGACTTCACCTCCATCAGCGAACCGGGCCTGCCGTTCAGCTGTTTTCCGGTGCCTGCGCTCAGCGAAAACCTGCAGCAACAGGTCAAAGATGCCGGTGCCAGCTATTTCCCGCAGACCAAAACGCTGCGTGTGTCGTGCTGGGCGCGCGGTGACGGGCAGCAATCGGTGGACATGACCGAACAGGTCGAACGTCATCTCCACACCCTGTGGGAGGCAAAATGAAAAACGGCTTCGCTATAAACGGCAACATGATTGGCCTGCTCGGTGGGCTGATCCTCAGCACCGATTCGGTGTTTATCCGCATGATGGGCATCGAGAACTCCTGGCTGATCGTTGCGCTGCGCGGCATCTGCATGTGGGGGATCTGCCTGCTAATCTGGACCTTCTGGCGTCAGAGCCGGTCAACCATTGGTACGCCCTGGCTGACCAAGGATAATATCCTGTCGACGCTGTTTTTCTGCATCGCTTCCGCCTGCTTCGTTAACGCGCTGAACCGCGGCAATGTCGCTACGGTGCTGGTGATTATCTCCTCCACGCCGTTTATCTCCGCGCTGATCTCGCGCCTGCTGTTCAAAGTCGCTATCGATCGCAGCGTGATGCTGGCGTCGCTGGCGGGGATTGCCGGCGTCGCGATTGTGATGTCAGGACGCGGGCTAAGCGGCGATGGCGTAGCCAATCTTTATGCGCTGGCCACCGCCGTATCGATGGCGCTGGCGTTTATCTTCACCTCACGCGTTAGCGGCGGTAGTGCTGGCCTGCCTTCGCTCGGCGCGATGCTGGCTTCGCTCATCATCATGCTGTGGCCTGACGCTAACATGGTCGATAGTCTGAAAGTGTTATCGCTGGCGCAATATGGCTGGGTGATTGCCGAAGGGGCGCTGATCATGCCGCTGGCTATGGGTTTAATCACCTTATCGACCCGTTTTGTCTCCCCGGCGAATGCGGGCCTGTTTTTACTGCTGGAAACCGCACTTGCGCCGCTATGGATGTATCTGTTCCTTGGGGAAGTGCCAACAATTCATGCAGTTATTGGTGGGGCCATCATTATCATCGCGGTGATTTCGCAGTCGCTGTATGCGCGGCGCCAGGTGGCGTTACAGGACTACGCGGGTGCGGGTTAACCGCTCCCTTCCTTGTGGATACCGGGCCATAATGGTATGTTCTTGCCCTTGGATAACGTGATCATTTAAGCAATTCGCAAGGGGATTTACGCAATGCGTATTATTCTGCTCGGAGCTCCGGGTGCAGGTAAGGGGACTCAGGCTCAGTTCATTATGGAGAAATACGGTATTCCGCAAATCTCCACGGGTGACATGCTGCGCGCCGCGGTGAAAGCCGGTTCGGAGTTGGGTCAGAAAGCCAAAGAGATTATGGACGCCGGTAAACTGGTTACCGACGAACTGGTTATCGCACTGGTTAAAGAGCGTATCGCCCAGGAAGATTGCCGCAACGGCTTCCTGCTGGACGGTTTCCCGCGCACCATTCCTCAGGCTGATGCCATGAAGGAAGCGGGCATCAAAGTCGACAACGTGCTGGAGTTCGCGGTACCTGATGAACTGATCGTTGAGCGTATCGTTGGTCGCCGCGTACACGCGCCGTTTGGCCGCGTTTACCATGTGACGTTCAATCCACCAAAAGTGGAAGGGAAAGACGACGCGACCGGCGAAGAGCTGACCACGCGTAAAGATGACCAGGAAGAGACCGTGCGTAAGCGTCTGGTGGAATATCATCAGATGACCGCTCCGCTGATTGCTTACTACAGCAAAGAAGCCGCAGCAGGTAACACCGCTTACCACAAGATCGACGGCACCCGTAAAGTGTCTGAAGTCAGCGCTGAACTGGCTAAAATCCTCGGTTAATCCCTGGTTAGTGCTCATTGAGCCAGGAAAACCTGGCTCAATTGCAGCAATTGGTTTCTCCCCCGTCTTTTTCCGCTAAAATAAGTCTCGTTTGCATTTCGCACCATGCCTGAAATCAAGGAATAACAATGAGGCAAGATAAGCCCGGCGTACTGTTGGTTAACTTAGGCACACCCGATGCCCCGACCACACCAGCCGTAAAACGTTACCTTAAGCAATTCCTCAGCGACAAGCGCGTGGTCGATACTCCGCGCTGGCTATGGTGGCCGATTCTCAATCTCGCTATTTTGCCGCTTCGTTCACCGCGCGTATCAAAGCTGTATGCTTCAGTATGGATGGACGAAGGTTCACCGCTGATGGTGTATAGCCAGCGCCAGCGTGCGGCACTGGCGGCACGGCTGGATATGCCGGTGGCACTGGGAATGAGCTACGGAAATCCGAGCCTGAAAAGCGCCATCGATAGCCTGATGGAGCAGGGCGTTAACCGCCTGATCGTACTGCCGCTGTATCCGCAGTTCTCCTGCTCTACCGTTGCCGCGGTGTGGGACGGGATTACCAGCGTGTTTGCCGGTTACCGCAGTCTGCCGTCGGTAAACTTTATCCGCGATTATGCTGAGCACCCGGCCTATATCGCCGCCCTGAAAGCCTCGGTTGAGCGTTCATTTGCTAAGCACGGCAAGCCGGATCTGCTGGTGGGCTCGTTCCACGGCATCCCACAGCGCTTTGCTAATGAGGGTGACGACTATCCGCAGCGCTGCCATGACACCTTTGAGGCACTGAAAAGCTCGCTCGGTCTCAGCAGCAGTGAGGCGATGCTCACCTTCCAGTCACGCTTTGGCCGCGAGCCGTGGTTGATGCCCTACACCGATGAGACGATGAAGTCCCTGCCGGCAAAAGGCGTGAAGCATGTGCAGATCATGAGCCCGGGCTTCTCGTCTGACTGCCTGGAGACGCTGGAGGAGATCAACGGCGAGAACCGCGAAATCTTCCTGCACGCGGGCGGCACGCGCTTTGAGTACATCCCGGCACTGAATGATGATGAAGCCCACATCACCATGATGATGGAACTGGTGAATCAGTATCGCTAATACCACGGGGCGGTAACGCCCCACAGCGATCGTCTCGGAGCGCATTTATGTTATCATTGCGCTCTGATCCCCTGCCCGTAGCCCGCAAATATGAAATTCCCCGGTAAGCGTAAATCCAAACACTATTTCCCCGTCAGCGCGCGCGATCCGCTGCTGCAGCCGGTTCAGCCGGTCAATGATGCCGCCAACAGCTGGATCGTCGGTATCGATCAGATCCTGGTGGATATTGAAGCCAAAGTGGACGACGAGTTTGTGGCCCGTTACGGCCTGAGCCTCGGGCACTCGCTGGTCATTGAAGATGACGTGGCGGAAGCGCTGTACGCCGAGCTGCACCGCGAAAACCTGATCACCCATCAGTTTGCCGGCGGCACGATTGGCAACACCCTGCATAACTACTCGGTGCTGGCGGATGACCGCTCGGTCCTGCTCGGCGTGATGTGTGAAAACGTGCAGATCGGTGGCTATGCCTACCGTTACCTGTGCAACACTTCCAGCCGCACCGACCTGAACTATCTGCAGGGCGTGGAGGGGGCGATTGGCCGCTGCTTTACGCTGATTGGTGATAACGGTGAACGCACCTTCGCCATCAGCCCGGGCATGATGAACCAGCTGCGCCCGGAGAGCATCCCGGAAGAGGTGATCGCCGGAGCATCTGCGCTGGTGCTGACCTCCTATCTGGTGCGCTGCAAGCCGGGCGAGCCGATGCCCGCCGCCACCATGCAGGCGATTAGCTATGCCAAAAAGCATGATGTCCCGGTGGTACTGACGCTCGGCACCAAATACGTGATCGCCGATAACCCACAGTTCTGGCGCGATTTCCTGCGCGAGCACGTTTCGGTAGTGGCGATGAATGAGGATGAGGCGTTTGAGCTGACCGGAGAGAGCGACCCGTTACAGGCGGCGAATATCGCCCTCGACTGGGTGGATCTGGTGCTGTGCACCGCCGGGCCAAACGGACTGTATATGGCGGCGTTTACCGAAGAGTCCGGCAAGCGCGTGACCCAGCATCCGCTGCTGCCGGGGGCCATTCCGGAGTTTAACCAGTATGAGTTCAGCCGCGCCATGCGCCATCAGGACTGCACCCAGCCGCTGCGTATTTTCTCGCATATCGCGCCGTACATGGGCGGGCCGGAGAAGATTATGAACACCAACGGGGCAGGGGATGGCGCACTGGCCGCGCTGCTGCACGACATCACCGCCAACAACTTCCACCGGGTGAACGTGCCGAACTCCAGCAAGCATGCGCGCAGTTATCTGACTTACTCTTCGCTGGCGCAGGTGTGTAAATACGCCAACCGCGTCAGCTATCAGGTGCTGAATCAGCATTCACCGCGCCTGACGCGCGGCCTGCCGGAGCGGGAAGATAGCCTGGAAGAGTCATACTGGGAGCGGTAAATTCATCACGGGTTACAACCGCTCCCGGCCTGGTAGGGGCTGACCCTCTTTTTCGGTCAGCCCGCAATGGTGAAATGGGTAAACGGTCGTTCCATAAGATCCCGGCGGGTTAAATCGGGCACTCCTGGGGGGCTTCTTCCGTGTTTAGCAGCAGTAAATTCAACATACTATTGGCGATCTCACGTTCGCCCATCACCACGCGATCCGCACCGCGCTCCATAATGTAATCCACCTCATCGTCATAGTGCGCACGGGCGATAATCTCAATGTTCGGGCGCTTCTCACGCGCTGCCGTCACAATCTCCCCCGCTTCATAGCCATTCGGAATAGTCAGCAGCAGCCAGCGTGCGCAGTCGAGACGCGCCAGCTCCATGGTATCGATGCGCGCCGCGTTACCCAGCACCGCTTTGATGCCCTGCTCGCGTAAGGCTTCCACGCGCGGCCGGCTGTTCTCCACCACCACAATCGGCACGCCGGCTGCCATCAGGCGGCTACCCAGCAGGCTGCCAACGCGGCCAAAGCCGACAATCACCGCGTGGTTGCACAAATCCACCGGGATCTGCTTCTCTTCCTCTACGGCCTCTTCCATCGTCAGCTGTTCGATGCTTTCGGTTTTTTGCAGATACTTCTCCAGCAGAGCAAACAGAATCGGATTGAGCATAATCGACAGGATAGCCCCCGCCAGCACCAGGTTGCGCCCGCTGTCCGGCAGCAGATTCAGGGAGATCCCCAGCCCGGCGAGAATAAAGGCGAACTCACCAATCTGTGCGAGGCTGACGGAGATGGTCAGCGCGGTTCGCTTTGAGTGACCAAACATGCTGACCAGCAGCAGCGCCACCAGCGATTTGCCCAGCACGATAATCGCCAGTGCGCCGAGCACCGCAAGCGGCTGCTGGATCAGGATCATCGGGTCGAACAGCATCCCGACCGAGACAAAGAACAGCACCGCAAACGCATCGCGCAGCGGCAGCGTATCGTGCGCCGCCCGGTGGCTCAGCTCCGATTCATTCAGCACCATTCCAGCGAAGAAGGCACCGAGCGCGAAGGAGACATCAAAGAATTCTACCGCGCCAAAGGCGATGCCCAGCGCCAGCGCCAGCACCGCCAGGGTAAACAGCTCGCGCGAGCCGGTGGCGGCACTGCGGGCGAGGATCCACGGCACCACGCGCCGGCCCACCACCATCATCAGCACCATAAACGCCACCACCTTACCAATAGTGATCAGCAGGTCGAACAGCACCATGCCGACGCTGGCTTTGCCCTCTTCAAACAGCCCGGCCACCGCAGGCAGCAGCACCAGCGCCAGCACCATCACCAGGTCTTCCACAATCAGCCAGCCAATCGCAATCTGTCCGCGCTGGCTGTCAATCAGCTGTCGTTCTTCCAGCGCGCGCAGCAACACCACGGTGCTGGCGGTGGAAAGGCAGAGTCCAAACACCAGCCCGGTCATCATTGGCCATCCCAGCGCCCACGACAGCCCCATTCCGAGCAGCGTGGCGGCGGCGATCTGCGCAATCGCCCCCGGGATGGCTATCGACTTTACCGCCATCAAATCTTTCATCGAGAAGTGCAGACCAACGCCAAACATCAGCAGGATCACGCCAAGCTCGGCCAGCTCTGGCGCCAGGTTGGTATCGGCGACAAAACCCGGGGTAAATGGCCCGGCCAGCACGCCAGCCAGCAGATAACCGACCAGAGGAGAGATGCGCAGGCGGTTCGCCAGCATACCGAAGAGGAACGCGAGGACTAAGCCTCCGACAATCGTGGTGATAAGCGGTGTGGTGTGGTGCATATCCTCTCCTTTGAATGGAAATGTGTCCGATTGTAAGTTTTTAGTGTATGGCAAATTCTGACGGGGCGCTTGTCATAATTGGTAATAACGGCAAAAAATCTGAATCATTGAGATGAAGTTGCCAGAAAGTGCGATTTATCCCACTTATCAGTGTGCGGAGCAGGCTTTGCAGGAGGGTAACCCGGCGCGAAATACAGTTATCGCACCGGGCTGGGACTATTTACGGCGGTTATCAGGCAGGAAAGCAGTCAGGATGCCAAGAAGCGGCAGATAAGCACAGATTTGATAGACCACATCAATGCTGCTGTGGTCAGCCACCAGGCCCAGTACCGCCGCGCCCAGCCCGCCCATGCCGAAGGCAAAACCGAAAAACAGACCGGAAACCATGCCGATACGCCCTGGCATCAGCTCCTGGGCATACACCAGAATGGCGGAAAAGGCTGAGGCGAGAATAAAGCCAATCACTACCGACAGCGCGCCGGTCCACCACAGGTTGGCGTGCGGCAGCAGCAGCGTAAACGGCGCCACGCCGAGAATGGACACCCAGATCACGCGCTTGCGGCCAATACGGTCGCCGATCGGCCCGCCAATCACCGTCCCGGCCGCCACGGCGAACAGAAACGCGAACAGGTGCAGCTGCGCGCTCTGCACCGTCAGGCCAAACTTGTGCATCAGATAGAAGGTGTAATAGCTGCTCAGGCTGGTGAGATAGAAGTATTTGGAGAAAATCAGCACCAGCAGAATCGAAATGGCCAACGCCACCTGACGGCGGGGCAGCGGGCTAACGGCACTCTGCGCATGGCTTTTACTGGCGCGATGCTGAGTCTGATACCAGCGGCCGATCTGCAACAGCACCACAATCGCCAGCAGCGCGGCCAGCGAGAACCATGCGACGTTGCCGCGCCCGTAAGGGGCAATGATCAGCGCGGCCAGCAGCGGGCCGAGTGAGCTACCCAGATTGCCGCCCACCTGGAACAGCGACTGCGCCAGGCCGTGACGGCCGCCGGATGCCATGCGCGCCACGCGTGACGACTCGGGATGAAACACCGACGAGCCAGTACCCACCAGCGCCGCCGCGACCAGTACCATGGGGAAGTTATTCGCCATCGCCAGTAGCACCAGCCCGGACAAGGTAAAGCCCATGCCAATCGGTAGCGACCACGGCTGCGGGTGTTTATCGGTATAATAGCCAATCAGCGGCTGCAGCAGCGAGGCGGTCACCTGATAGGTCAGGGTGATCATGCCGATTTGCACAAAGCTCAGCGAGAAGTCACTCTGCAGCAGCGGGTAAATCGCCAGGATCAGCGACTGGATCATATCGTTTAGCAGATGGGCAACGCTGATCGCGCCGAGAATGCCAAAAGCGGTACGCTTCACCGGCAGATTCGCTGAAGCGAGGGTGTCATTACTTGCCATAAATTAACCTGTCATCGAAATTTGTTTTTATTAGAGAAGTTCAAGGGTGTGCCCCTGCCTGCAATATAAGACGGAGAGATTACCCTTCAGACCTCATCCTGCTGCATAATCAGCCGGAAGTCACAAAAAATTAAAACTTTGTTACCTAATGCAGTTGTTCAACAAGGAGAGGCAGAGTGCCAGTAATGAAAAAAAGTGTAATCAGCGTGCTGACGGTAGCGCTGTTATCCACCCCGCTGATGGCGCAGGCGTGGGTGAAAGATCGCACCTATAAATTTACCGTCCTGCACACCAACGATCACCATGGGCGCTTCTGGCCTAACGAGCATGATGAGTATGGTCTGGCGGCGCAAAAAACCATGATGGACCAGATCCGCTATGAAGTGCAGGCGCACGGCGGCGCGACGCTGATCCTCTCCGGCGGCGATATCAATACCGGCGTACCGGAATCGGACCTGCAGGATGCCGAACCGGATTTTCGCGGCATGAACCTGATTGGCTACGACGCCATGGCGATTGGCAATCACGAGTTTGATAACCCGCTTTCCGTCCTGCGCCAGCAGCAAAAATGGGCTAAGTTCCCGCTGCTTTCCGCCAATATTTATCAGAAAAGCACCGGCAAGCGCCTGTTCCAGCCCTATGCACTGTTCAACCGCATGGGCCTGAAGATTGCGGTGATCGGCCTGACCACCGATGACACGGCGAAGATCGGCAACCCGGAGAACTTTACCGACATTCTGTTCCATAAACCGGCCACCGAAGCGAAAGCGGTGGTGGAAGAGCTGCGTGCAACAGAGAAGCCTGACGTGATTATTGCTGCCACCCATATGGGGCACTATGACAACGGCCAGCACGGTTCCAACGCCCCGGGCGATGTGGAGATGGCGCGCGAGCTGCCTGCCGGTTATCTCGATATGATCGTCGGCGGCCACTCGCAGGACCCGGTGTGTATGGCGAAAGAGAATGTGAAGCAGGCCGACTATGTACCGGGCACCCCCTGTACGCCGGACCGCCAGAACGGCACCTGGATTGTGCAGGCGCACGAGTGGGGCAAATATATTGGCCGCGCCGACTTTACCTTCCTGAACGGCAAGCTGACGCTGGAGCACTACGAACTGGTGCCGATCAACCTGAAACATAAGATTACCAACGCTGACGGCAGCAGCAGCTGGGTGAACTACACGCCTGAAATTGTCAAAAACAGCGCCATGCAGAAACTGCTGACGCCGTTCCAGAAAAAAGGCGAAGCGCAGCTCGGCGTAAAAATCGGCAGCGTCAATGGCCATCTGGAGGGGGATCGCAGCAAGGTGCGCTTTGTACAGACCAACATGGCACGCCTGATCCTTGAAGGGCAGATCGACCGCACCAAAGCCGATTTCGCGGTGATGAGCGGTGGCGGCGTGCGTGATTCGATTGAAGAGGGCGCAATAACCTATAAAGACGTGCTCAAGGTGCAGCCGTTTGGCAACACGCTGGTGTATGTCGATATGAAAGGCAGCGAGGTGGAAAAATATCTGGCGGTGGTGGCCAATAAGCAGGTGGATTCCGGGGCTTACGCTCAGTTTGCCCGCGTCAGCCTGGTGGCCGACGGTACGGGCGTCAGCGCGGTGAAGATCAATGGTCAGCCGCTGGATGCGGAGAAAACCTACCGCATGGCGACGCTAAGCTTTAACGCCACCGGCGGTGACGGTTACCCGGTGATTGATAAGCTGCCGGGCTACGTGAATACCGGCTTTGTCGATGCGGAAGTGCTGAAACAGTACATTGAGAGCCACTCACCGCTCGACGTGGCGAAATACCAGCCTGCCGGAGAAATTGTCTATCAAAAGGGCGGAGAACAACCGGCCGAGAGTGCAAAGCCGGTAGAGGATGAGAAGCCGCTGGCGCCGAAGAAATGGCGCCAGGCGAAAATCGATACTGCCATGCGTTAACGGATTTTTTTCTCCAGGGGTCGGCCGCTTTTTGGGTCGACCCAAACGTCAGCCTGCGGGCGGACCGAAACAGCGGGGCCGCCCCGACAAATCCGTTCCCGCACTTTATCGTACAGCCAGTTATACAACATGGTGTAAGGCAGGAAGAACAGGAAAAACGCCACTTCAATCAGGAATGCCTGCCACAGCGAAATGCCCAGCATCCAGGCTGCAATCGGCAGGCCGATAAGAATAAATCCACCCTCGAAGCCCAGCGCGTGCAGCACGCGTAATCCCACTCCTCGCTTAACCTTATTACGCGGCCACAAGCGGTCAAAACCGGCGTTATAAATCATGTTCCAGACCATTGCTACCGTTGACAACATAATTGCCAGCGCGCCCATCTGGAATAACGGTTTATCCATCACCCACGCGGCCAGCGGCGAAACAATCGCAATCGCCAGAACCTCAAAACCTGCGGCGTGAAAGAACCGTTCTTTCAGGGAACGACCAGACATAGTGAACTCCATTATTTTCAGTAAAACAGGGCTAGTAAATTGCCTTTGGGGCCTGGCATGCCTGGCCCGAATATGTTGGTCATTATCCGCCGTTTTTTTGCTAAGATAAAATGACTATCCATCGATAAAAGCGATATATCTATGCGCTACTCCCCGGAATCTCTTGAAGCCTTCGTTCAGACTGTAGAAAGCGGTTCGTTCTCGGCGGCGGCGCGTGCGCTGCGCAAAAGCCAGTCCACCGTCAGCACGGCGGTGGCCAATCTGGAAAGCGATCTTGGCTTCACGCTGTTTAACCGCGAGGCGCGCACCCCGGTGCTGACCGAAAACGGCCAACGGGCGCTGGCGCAGGTGAAAGAGATCCTCGCGGCGTCATCACAGCTGGATGAGCTGGCAATGCGCCTGGCGGGGGAGGTGGAACCCTGTCTGCGGCTGGCGATCTCCGATTTCTGGCAGGCGGATTATCATGAATCGCTGCTGCAGCGCCTCTCTGCGCGTTACCCGGACATTGAGTTTGAGTGCATGATTGCCGAGGATGCCGACGTTATCGATCTGCTGCAAAATGGCCGTGCGCACATTGGCGTGGTGCGGGTGCAGCAGCACTACCCGGTGGATATCTGCGTGCAGCGCTTGCAGGTTGAAGCGCAGATGGCGATCTATCTGCATCAGGATCATCCGCTGGCGCAGCAGGCGCAGGTCAGTGAAGCGGAGTTAAAACAGCTGCGCCAGCTGCGGCTCAATACCTGGGTGGAGCAGCAGCCCGCACCGGCCGGAAAAGTGTGGCTGGCACCGTCGTATCTGCTGCTGCTGGAGATGGCTGAGCAGGGTTTTGGCTGGAGTATTTTGCCGCGCTGGCTCACCGAACAGTTTGGTCATCAGCTGCTGCGCGAGCTGCCGGTGGCGGGCTGGCCGCAGAATATTCAGGTGGATGCCGTCTGGTCACGCCGGGCGCCGCCGGGGCCGGCAGGGCGCTGGATGATCGATCAGCTGATTGCCCAGCGATCGGACTAATCGCGTTTGGCGATATCGGCGAAGCGGGCGTCGAGCAGCTGCGCCAGATCCTGCGGGGCCAGCTCGATATCCAGCCCGCGGCGACCGCCGGAGACATAAATGGTGGCAAACTGCTGCGCCAGCTGGTCGATAACCGTCGGCAGGCGTTTTTTCTGCCCCAGCGGGCTGATGCCGCCCAGCAGATAACCGCTGCTGCGCTGCGCAAACTGCGGATCGGCCATTTCGACCTTTTTCGCCCCCAGCGCTTTCGCCACCTTTTTCAGATCCAGCTGTCCGGCAACCGGGGTGACCGCCACGGCCAGCGTCTTATTGTCACCATTTAGTGCGATCAGCAGCGTTTTATACACCCGATCCGCATTGAGATTGAGCTTGCGCACCGCCTCATCGCCAAAATGCGTTTCGCTGCTGTCGTGCTCGTAAGGGTGCAGCGTAAATGTGACCTTTTGTTTTTCAAGCAGTTTTACTGCGGGTGTCATAATCACTCACCTTCTTTGCGCGACATGATAAAAGAGTGAACCTCTGATGAATAAAAAACTGGCGAAATTTTGCGCTTTGAGCGACAATCTGGCCCGCGTCAGCCCGAGGGCTGAGACGATAACAAAAATCATAAAAATGTTGTTATTGACGGGCCGATTTCAACATCGGCCTTTTTTTTATGCTTTTTTCAGCAGGCCGGGCAGGTTGCCTTCGCCGTAAAGGTGCAGCGCGCCGACCGCCACCACGTAACGTCCCGGCGGGAGCTGGCGCAGCAGCTGGCTCCACTGCTGATTGCGCTGATGCATCAGCAGGTCGTTGAGACTGCTGCTGAAGGTGTTCGGCAGCTCCAGCTTGCCGAGGCTGCCCGGCGGCGCTTCCAGCCACCAGCTGACCATAGTTTGCAGCAGGCGGGCGTTGGTGTGCCAGTGCTCCAGCGTGTCCTCCAGCAGCGGCAGTCCGTTGTCCGGCAGGGAGTTCAGCAGCGCCAGCTGGGTTTCCGGCCCCTCCAGCTCAATCACCTTTTTTTCCAGCCCGCGCGCGGCCTGCAGCAGCTGATAGTCGATGCCGCAGTCGGCGTGCAGCCCAAGGCGCTGAGCCTGCTGCGCCTGCAGCATCAGCGCCACCTGCCAGGCGGGCAGCGTGTCGATGCGCTCCGGGGAGATCCCCAGCTCTGCCGCCCGCTGTTGCAGGGTGCTGAGCTGCTCAGCGCTGAGGCGCTCTGCCAGCGGTGGGCAGACTGCGCTGTCGCTGAACGGCGAGCCACCGGCGGTAATATCGGCCTCCACTATCAATGCGTCGGCCTGGCGTAAACGCGCCATCAGCACGGCAGGCAGCGGCAGCATATTGCGCGTGCCCATATGAATACTGCCGACCAGATGCAGCCGGCAGTCGCCCAGCATGACGTCCAGCGCCGGATAGCTGTAGTTCACCGGCCAGAACCTGTCGCGTAGCGCCCGCAGTACCTGCACAAGATTCCTCATCATTTCCCGCCTCATCCGTTTAGTGCCACCATGCTAACGCGATAACTCGCTGACGGACAGGGCAAAACGAAGCGCAGCCGCGAGGATTCAGTGCTGCGGCGGACGATAGCGGATCAGGCGGTTGGCGTTGCTGACCACGGTAATCGAAGAGAGCGCCATTGCTGCGCCAGCCACCACCGGGCTGAGCAGCGTGCCGGTCAGCGGGTAGAGCACCCCGGCCGCGATCGGGATCCCCGCCGCGTTATAGATAAACGCCCCAAGGAGATTCTGTTTCATATTACGCAGGGTCGCTTTGGCGATGGATAACGCATCGACCACCGCATTCAGATCCTGGCGCATCAGGGTAATCGCCGCCGTTTCAATCGCCACATCACTGCCGCCGCCCATGGCAATGCCGACATCGGCCTGTGCCAGCGCCGGGGCATCATTGATGCCGTCGCCAATCATCGCCACCTGCTGGCCCTGCTGCTGCAGGTGGGCGATCGCTGCGGCTTTACCCGCCGGTAATACGCCCGCAATCACCCTGTCGATCCCGGCTTCGCGCGCAATGGCAGAGGCGGTGATTGGGTTATCCCCGGTCAGCATCACCAGCTGATAACCGCGCTGGTGCAGGCGCTGCAGCGCGCCGACGCTCTCCTGGCGCAGCGGATCGCGGATGGCAAACAGGGCGACAAGGTGGCCGTCGGCGGCCAGCAGCACCGGAGTAGCCCCCGTCTCTGCCAGCTTATCCATCTGCTGCTGCACGCTATCGGTGGCAATCTGCTGCTGCGCCATCAGCGCGGGGTTACCCAACAGCAGCGGAATGCCGTCGAGTATGCCGCTGACGCCCTGGCCCGGTATGGTACGAAATTGCGCAATGTCCGGCAGGGAGCTAAGGCCCGCACGCGCGACGATTGCCTGCGCCAGCGGATGGCCGGAACCCTGCTCCAGCGCGGCAGCCTGGCGTAATACCGACGCCTCATCGGCCCCGTTAAACAACTGAATCGCGACCACGCGCGGCTTGCCCTCGGTCAGGGTGCCGGTTTTATCGAACACCAGCGTGCTGAGGGTGCTGGCCCGTTGCAGTGCATCGGCATCGCGCACCAGCACGCCAAACTCGGCGGCGCGCCCGACGCCGGCAATAATCGACATTGGGGTGGCCAGACCGAGCGCACAGGGGCAGGCGATGATCAGTACGTTGGTGGCGATCACCAGCGTGTAAACGATTTGCGGGGCGGGGCCGAACAGATACCAGACGGCGGCGCTCAGCAGCGCAATCACCACCACGGTGGGAACAAAGATCGCCGAGATCTTATCCGCCAGCTGGCCGATCGCCGGCTTGCTGCTCTGCGCCTGGCGCACCAGCTGGATAATGCGCGACAGGGTGGTATTTTTGCCAATCGCATCGGCCCGCAGCAGCACGCTGCCATCCTGCATCACCGTTCCGGCATGCAGCGTATCGCCTGCAGATTTCTGCTGCGGAACCGCTTCCCCGGTCAGCATGGCCTCGTCCAGCCAGGCTTCGCCCTGGATAATCGTGCCGTCAACCGGCACGCGATCGCCGGTGTTGACCCGAAGCGTCATCCCCAGCGTTACAGCGCTGAGCGCCAGGGTCTGCTCGCCCCGGTCAGTGACCACGCGCGCCGTCGGTGGCGTCAGGTCCAGCAGCTTTTCCAGCGCCTGCGACGAGCGCTGGCGCGCGCGCTGCTCCAGCATATGCCCAAGGTTAATCAGGCCGATGATCATCGCGCTGGCTTCATAGTAGAGGTGGCGGGCGGCCATGGGGAACAGGTCGGGCCACAGGTTGACCGCCATGGAGTAAAGCCAGGCCGCCGCGGTGCCGAGCGCCACCAGGGTATCCATCGTTGCCGTACGGTTGCGCAGGCTTTTCCACGCGCTGCGGTAGAAGTGCCCACCGGCAATCGCCATCACCAGCAACGTCACTACGCCAACCATCAGCCAGCCGCTGCGGTTGGTGGCGCTCAACATCATATTGTCGCCGACCATGCCCCACAGCATCAGCGGAATACCGAGCGCCAGCGCCAGCGCCGCCTGCCAGCGAAAACGCTGCACTGCGGCCTGCGCGCTCTGCTGCTGCTTTTCCCGCCGCTTAACGTCATCTTCGATGATTTCTGCGCCATAGCCGGCACGCGTCACCGCGTCAATCAGGGACTGCGGCTGCGCCGAACCCAGCACCAGCGCGCTGCGCTCGGCCAGGTTCACCCGCGCCTGGCTAACGCCGTCCACCTCCTGCAGCGCATGCTGCACGCGGCTGACGCAGCTGGCGCAGCTCATGCCGTCAATCAGCAGGTGAAAACTCTCTGCCGGAAGCGTGGCATCATCCGCTGTCAGCGCTTCCGGCTGAGTTTCTGAGTCTGTCAGCGGATCAGCCTTTGGGTGTGAACCGTCCTGCGCGATGCGGGCATGGTAGCCCGCCTGCTCAATCGTGGCGATCAGCTGTTCGGCACTGGCGTCGCCGGAAATGCGTGCAGCATCAATGCTGACTTCCGCCAGTTCAACATCCGGGCGTTTTTCCAGCGTCTCTTTCACCCGCTTCACGCAGTGGCCGCAGGTCAGACCGTCGAGAGCCAGTAAGGTTATTTGCGACATATCATCACTCCTGTTAATCCGGTTTGACCCGGAACTGTTTTTGCATTAGTTATGGAGGTTAAACCTTCCATCAAGGGGAAGGTCAAGGGGGCGATAATGAACATCAGCGACGTGGCAAAAAAAACCGGCTTAACCAGTAAAGCGATTCGTTTCTACGAGGAGAAAGGGCTGGTGACGCCGCCGCTGCGGACGGAAAACGGCTATCGCAGCTACAGTGCCAAACAGCTGGAGGAGCTGACCCTGCTGCGTCAGGCCCGCCAGGTGGGGTTTACTCTGGATGAGTGCCGTGAAATGGTCAGCCTGTTCAACAACCCGCAGCGCCATAGCGCCGATGTCAAAGCGCGCACGCTGAGCAAAGTGGCGGAGATTGAAGCGCATATCACCGAGCTGCAGCTGATGCGCCAGAAGCTGTTAGACCTGGCAGCCAGCTGCCCCGGTGATGACGGGGCCGACTGCCCAATTATCGATCGTCTGGCGGGCTGCTGCCACAGCGCGCAACGCAGTTAGCCGGTGCGGCGCACCACGCGCAGCGTGATCCCCTCCACTGCCACCACCACGATATTTGTTCCCGCAGGCAAATCTTCCTCCGCCTGCACGCGCCAGTTACCGTCCCCGATGCGTACATGGCCGAAGCCGTTGACCAGCGGCGCATCCAGCGTCAGTTGGCGACCCACCATCTGCTGACCGCGCTGGTTCAGGGTGGAAGGGGGCTGCTGGCGATCGCGGCCTTTCAGCCAGCTGTACCACCACAGCGCGGCGAGAATGGTCAGCACGGCGAAGCTCAGCCCCTGCCATGCCCACGGCATCGGCACCAGCCACACCAGCAGGCTGACCAGCACCGCCGCCACGCCGCTCCACAGCAGATAGCCGCTGGCCCCGAGCATCTCGGCGGCCAGCAGCAGGCCGCCCAGCGTCAGCCACAGCCACCATGGATTAGCTAACAGCTCATCCAGCAGCATCAACGTTTACGCTCCGCTTTGCTTTCGCCCAGCAGTTCACCGATCCCGGCGATGGAGCCCATCAGGCTGCTGGCATCCAGCGGCATCATCACCACTTTGCTATTGCTGGAGGAGCCGATATTTTGCAGCGCGTCGGTATATTTCTGCGCCACGAAGTAGTTAATCGCCTGAATATCCCCGGCGGCAATCGCCTCGGACACCATTTTGGTGGCCTGCGCTTCCGCTTCGGCCCCGCGTTCACGCGCTTCGGCCGCGAGGAATGCCGACTGACGCTCGCCTTCCGCTTTCAGGATCTGCGACTGCTTCTCGCCTTCGGCGCGCAGGATTGCCGCCTGACGTACCCCTTCCGCTTCGAGGATATCGGCGCGCTTGGTACGCTCGGCCTTCATCTGCGCGTTCATCGACGCAATCAGTTCGGCAGGCGGGCGCACGTCGCGGATCTCAATACGGGTAATTTTGATGCCCCACGGGTTGGTGGCTTCATCGACAATATGCAGCAGGCGGGTATTGATGTTATCGCGCTGCGACAGCATCTCGTCCAGCTCCATCGAACCAAGCACGGTACGCATGTTGGTCATGGTGAGGTTGATGATCGCCAGCTCAAGGTTGCTGACCTCATAGGCGGCGCGCGCCGGGTCGACCACCTGGATAAAGCACACGGCATCGATGGTGACGCTGGCGTTATCTTTGGAGATGATCTCCTGTGAGGGGATATCCAGCACCTGTTCCATCATATTGATTTTACGACCTACGCGATCCATAAACGGGACCACCAGGTTCAGGCCAGGCTGCAGCGTATTGGTGTAGCGACCGAAACGTTCCACGGTCCACTGGTAGCCCTGCGGAACAATTTTAATCCCGGACCAGACAAGGATCAGTGCCAGAACGATAATGACGGGAATCACAGTAAACATAAAATAACCTCCGGATTGTTATTATTGTAGGGGCTGATGGCGTTACCTGCCGCCCCTGTCTGGCACCTGTGCCAACCGTGGAGGGTTGACCGGAAAAGAGGGTCAACCCCTACAGGGTCATACTTTGCGCAACGGTAGGGGACGACCCTGTTTTTCGGTCGTCCGGTGTGTGAATCATTTGTAGGGGACGACCCTCTTTTTCGGTCGTCCGGTGTGTGAATCATTTGTAGGGGACGACCCTCTTTTTCGGTCGTCCCGCTCTTAGTACAGCAGAGAATAGAGCTGACGGCGGTATTTCGCGGCCAGCGCATCGCCGGTCCCCAGCGCGGCGAGGATCTCCTGCAGCATCTTACGCGCCTGACCATCGGCCGCGCCGAGATCTTTCTTCAGATGGCTGAACAGCAGCTCCAGCGCCTCTTCATTGCGCCCGACCTGGTGGAACTGCAGCGCCAGCTGGGTGGCCAGCTCGACGTTATCCGGCTCGGCTTCAATCTGCTGCTGCAGCTGCTGAATTTCCGGCGTATCCGCCGCCTGCTTCAGCAGGTCAATCTGCGCCACCAGCCCCTGATAGCGGGTATCCTGGTCCTGCAGCGGCACCACTTTCAGCACCGCTTCGGCTTCTTCACTGCGGTTGAGGCCAATCAGCACTTCCGCCAGCAGGAAGCCGATCTCGCTGTTCTGATTGCTCAGCGCCCATGCATCCTTCAGCAGCGGCAGCGCATCAATCAGCTTGCCTTCGTCCATCAGCTGCATCGCCTGCTGCGCTAACAGCTGCTCTTTTTTCGGCAGCACTTTTTCCAGCAGGGCGCGCACCGCTTCTTCCGGCTGCGGGCCCTGGAAGCCGTCAACCGGCTGGCCGTTCTGGAACAGGTACACGGTCGGAATCGAGCGCAGGCCAAACTGCTGCGCTACGGCCGGCTCGGCGTCACAATCCAGGCGCGCCAGAATGAACTGTCCGGCGTACTCCTGGGCCAGGCGGTCAAGCAGCGGCGTCAGCTGCTCACAGTGCTGGCTGCGGCCGGACCAGAAGTAGAACAGAACGGGGATCTGCATCGACTGTTCCAGCGTCTGGTGCAGGTTGGTTTCGTTAATCTCGACGATCGCGGCTTGTGGTGACATGAATTTCATCTCTTTAATGACTGATGTTGCTAACTGTATGGGGGCAGAGGCCGCAGCTTCAAGGGCCGCAGGCTAATTCTGGCGTAATAACCGATCCATCATCCAGCCCGGCAGTAAACGGCGTAACGCGCTGAGCGCGTGTGCGACCAGCGTCACAGGATAGCGCAGGCGCGGGTGGCGGCTCTCCAGCGCGTGCCGCAGCTTGGGCAGAATCGCCTCCGGCGGCAGCGTGAACCGCGCGGCAATGCCGGGGTTCTTCACCGGCTGGTCCTGCTGCGACTGATGGACATTATCGGTGAAGCGGGTGTGGATCGGGCCAGGTTCGATCAGGCTGACGCGCACGCCGCTGCCGTGCAGCTCCATGCGTAACGCATCGGACCAGGCTTCCAGCGCATACTTACTGGCGGCGTAAGCCCCGCGCTTCGGCGTAGAGATCAATCCCATCACCGAGCTGGTATTAATAATGCGCCCGCTGCCGCCGTTGATCAAAGCCGGCAGCAGCAGGGTGGTGAGCTGGTGGGTGCCAAACAGATTGGTGGCGAACTGCTGCTCCAACTGCTGGCGGGAGATCGACTGCAGCGGGCCATACAGCCCGAAGCCGCCGTTGTTAAACAGCCCATAGAGATCGCCGCCGCACAGCGTGTGGATCTGCGCGGCGGCCCGCTCAACGCTGGCAGCATCGTCGAGGTCGAGCAGCACGCCGCTGAAACCCAGCTGGTTCATGCGCTCTACATCCTGCGGTTTACGGCAGGCGGCAATCACATGGTAGCCGCGCCGCAGCAGATCGTTGGCGGATACCAGACCGATACCGCTGGAACTCCCGGTAATCACTATCGATTTTTGCATTTCTTTACCTGCTATGGCGCCCAACGCCGGGTTACTCATGCTTAACTAGGGGGGCCAGTTCTTTTGCCATCAGTTCGGCAATAAAAGGCTGCGCCGCCGGATTCGGGTGGATCCCGTCATCCTGCATCCACTCCGGCTTCAGGTAGACCTGCTCCATAAAAAACGGCACCAGCGGGATTGAATACTGCTTTGCCACTTTGGGATAGATGGCGGCGAAGGATTGCGTATAGCGTTTGCCGTAGTTGGCGGGCAGCATCACCTGCATCAGCAGCGGCTGCGCGTTTGCCGCCTTTACCTGGCTAATGATCTGGTTCAGATCCTGCTCTACCTGCTGCGGCGGGAAACCACGTAAACCGTCGTTGCCCCCCAGCTCAATCAGTACCCAGCGCGGCTGATGCTGTTTCAGCAGCGCCGGCAGACGTGCCAGTCCCTGCGTCGCGGTATCGCCACTTATGCTACCGTTAACAATCAACGGCGACTTTTGCCACTTATCATTGAGTAACGCAGGCCATGCGGCCGTGGCGGACATGCGGTAACCGGCACTCAGACTGTCGCCCAGCACCAGCAGCGTATCTGCCGCCGTCGCACGCAGCGTCATCAAGGCTAATAATAACAGGACAGGGTAATGCCAGCGGAAAACATTCTTGAAGTTCATCGTCTTAGTAAGTCCGTCGGTCAGGGTGATCATCATCTTTCCATCCTTACCGGAGTTGAGCTGGTTGTCAAACCGGCTGAAACCCTCGCGCTGATCGGCGAGTCGGGATCGGGCAAGTCGACGCTGCTCGGAATTCTGGCCGGGCTGGACGACGGCAGCGAAGGCGAAGTGCTGATGCTCGGCCAGCCACTGCACAAGATGAACGAAGAGCAGCGCGCGGCGCTGCGGGCGAAAAACGTCGGCTTCGTGTTCCAGTCGTTTATGCTGGTGCCGACCCTTAACGCGCAGGAAAACGTCCAGCTACCCGCCCTGCTGCGCGGCGACAGCGACCGCCAGAGCCGCGAACAGGCCGCCGCGCTGCTGGCCCAGCTGGGGTTAGGCGAGCGCCTGACGCACCTGCCCGCGCAGCTTTCCGGCGGGGAACAGCAGCGCGTGGCGCTGGCGCGCGCGTTTAACGGCCGCCCGGCGCTGCTGTTTGCCGATGAGCCGACTGGCAACCTCGACCGCAAAACCGGCGACCGTATTGCCGACCTGCTGTTTTCCATGAACCGCGACTTCGCCACCACCCTGATCCTCGTCACCCACGATGAACAGCTGGCCGCCCGCTGCGACCGCCGCTTGCGCCTGCGCGACGGCAAGCTGTGGGAGGAAGCATGATCTGGCGCTGGTTCTGGCGCGAGTGGAAGTCGCCCTCGCTGCTGATTGTCTGGCTGGCACTGACGCTGGCGGTGGCCTGCGTGCTGGCGCTCGGCTCGCTTAGCGACCGCATGGAGAAAGGGCTGAGCCAGCAGAGCCGCGACTTTATGGCCGGCGACCGCACGCTGCGCAGCGGCAAAGAAGTGCCGGAGGCGTGGCTGGCGCAGGCGCGTGCCGACGGCTTACAGGTCGGGCGCCAGCTGACGTTTATGACCATGACGTTCGCGGGCGATACGCCCCAGCTGGCCTCGGTGAAGGCGGTTGACGATCTCTACCCGATGTTTGGTGAGCTGAGCACTGCGCCAGCCGGGTTAAAACCGGCGGCGGGCACGGTGCTGGCCGCACCGCGACTGCTGGCGCTGCTCGAGCGTAAAGCCGGGGATAACCTCGACGTTGGCGATACCACGCTGCGCATTGCCGGCGAGGTGATTCAGGAGCCGGACGCCGGCTTTAACCCGTTCCAGACCGCGCCGCGCCTGCTGATGAACCTGGCCGACGTCGCGAAGACCGGTGCTATCCAGCCCGGCAGCCGCGTCACCTGGCGCTATAAGTTCTCCGGTACTCCGCAGCAGCTGGCGCGCTACGACAGCTATATCGCGTCGCGGATTACCCCGGAACAGCGCTGGATAAGCGTGGAGAACTCGGAGGATGCGCTGGGTAAATCGATGCAGCGCGCCCAGCAGTTCCTGCTGCTGTCGGCGCTGCTGACGCTGATGCTGGCCATTGCCGCCGTGGCGGTCGCCATGAGCCACTACTGCCGCAGCCGCTACGATCTGGTGGCGGTGCTGAAAACCCTGGGCGCCAATCGAGGGGCGCTGCGGCGGCTGATTGTCGGCCAGTGGCTGGCGGTGCTGCTGCTGGCGGCGATCGTCGGCAGCGCCATTGGCCTCGGCTTTGAAGCGTTGCTGCTACAAATGCTGCGCCCGGTGCTGCCCGGCGGACTGCCTGCCGCCAGCGCCTGGCCGTGGCTGTGGGCGGTGGGATCGCTGTTTGTGATTTCGCTGCTGGTCGGCCTGCGCCCGTATCGCCTGCTGCTGGCAACCCAGCCGCTGCGCGTGCTGCGGCGCGATGCGGTCGCCGATATCTGGCCGCTGAAGATCTACCTGCCGCTGATGGCGCTGGTGGTGATTGGCCTGCTGGCGCTGCTGGTCGGCGGCAGTAAGCTGCTGTGGGCGCTGGTGGCGGGCATTGTGCTGCTCTCGCTGCTGCTGGGTGCCATCGGCTGGGGGGGCCTGCTGCTGCTGCGCCGCCTGACGCTGCGCAATCTGGCCTTCCGCCTGGCGGTTAACCGCCTGCTGCGCCAGCCGTGGACGACCCTCAGCCAGCTGGCGGCGTTCTCGCTGTCGTTTATGCTGCTGGCCCTGCTGCTGGTGATGCGCGGCGATCTGCTGGACCGTTGGCAGCAGCAGATGCCGCCGGGCAGCCCGAACTACTTCCTGCTGAACATCACCGGGCAGCAGGTGCCGCAGGTGCAGGCCTTCCTTGAACAGCATCAGGTGAAGCCGGAAACCTTCTACCCGATTGCCCGCGTGCGCCTGACCGGGATTAACCACCAGCCCGCCGATCCTGAAATGGATAATTCGCTGAATCGCGAGCTGAATCTCACCTGGCTAAAAGATTTGCCGGACCATAATCCGCTGACCTCCGGCAGCTGGCCGCCGCAGCGCGGTGACGTGTCGATTGAGCAGGAGCTGGCCGGGCGGCTGGGGGTGAAGCTTGGGGATACGCTGACTTTTACCGGCGATACGCAAGAGTTCAGCGCCCGGATCACCAGCATGCGTAAAGTCGACTGGGAGAGCCTGAAGCCAAACTTCTTCTTTATCTTCCCGCCGGGCGCGCTCGACGGCCAGCCGCAGACCTGGCTGACCAGCTTCCGCCTTGACAATAACAGCGCGCTGCTGGCCCAGCTCAACCGCCAGTTCCCGACGCTCAGCCTGCTGGATATCGGCAGCATTATGCGTCAGATAGGGCAGGTGCTGGCGCAGGTTAGCCAGGCGCTGGAGATTATGGTGGTGCTGGTGACGGCCTGTGGCGTGCTGCTGCTGCTGGCGCAGATCCAGGTCGGGATGCGTCAGCGCCGTCAGGAGCTGGTGGTGTACCGCACGCTCGGCGCCAGCAAGAGGCTGCTGCACGGCACGCTGTGGTGCGAGTTTGCGCTACTCGGTCTGGTTTCCGGCGTGGCGGCCGCCATCGGTGCGGAAGCGGCGCTGTGGGGGCTGCAGCGCAAGGTGTTCGACTTCCCGTGGCAGCCGGATTACGTGCTGTGGGGGGCGCTGCCGTTAACCGGCGCGCTGCTGCTGTCGATCTGCGGCGGCTGGCTGGGTATTCGTCTGCTGAAGGGCAAGGCCTTGTTCAGAGGGTATTACGCGGAATAAAGCACGGAAGGGAGAGGCATGCCTCTCCCCTACTTAAGACGGATGATTACCCGAGTTTTTCCACCGCCCACGCAATGCCGCTGGCGTACTCCGGCGGCAGCATCGGTACCAGCGCATTCAGCGCTGCGCTTAACGCCGCCGGACTGACGTCCGCCAGATTAAGGTGGCCAATCTTGCGCCCGGCGCGCACCTCTTTCTCATACCAGTGCAGATGCACCAGCGGCTGGTTCAGCCAGTCGAGGTTCAGGTCAGTGCCGATCAGGTTCACCATAACCGCCGGGGTGCTGACCACTGGCGTGGGCAGCGGCAGGCCAAGAATCGCCCGCAGGTGTAGCTCAAACTGGCTGATAGACGCGCCGTTCTGCGTCCAGTGGCCGCTGTTGTGCACGCGCGGGGCCAGCTCGTTGATCAGCAGACCTTCCGGCACCACAAAGCACTCCATCGCCATCACGCCAACGTAGTTCAGCTCATTCATGATTGCCGACAGCATGCGCTCCGCCTGCTGCTGATGCTCTGCATTCACGTCCGGCAGCACCACGCTGGTGCGCAGAATGCCGTCCTGATGCAGGTTGTGCGTCAGCGGGTAGAATACGGTGTGACCGTCGTGCCCGCGCGCACCGACCAGCGACATCTCGCCGGAGAAGTTAATCCCCTGCTCAACAATGCACTCACCGTAGCAGTCAGCGGGCAGCGTCCCGGTTTCATCCGCACGCAGGCGCCACTGGCCGCGGCCGTCATACCCCCCGGTGCGGCGCTTAACGATGGCCAACTCGCCGAGGGTGGTGAACACCTGCGCCCACTCGTCGGCAGCGGACAGCAGTTGCCAGGGGGCCGTCGCCAGACCGAGGCGGTCCAGCAGCTGCTTCTGGGTTAAGCGGTCCGCCAGCAGCGGGAAAATGTCACGGTTAACGAAGGCGTTGTGGCTTGCCAGCTCGCGCGTCAGGGCGGTTTCCGGCCAGCGTTCAATCTCGGCGGTGATCACGCTCTGCGCAATCGGCAGCGCTTGCGGCTCGGCATCCAGCCCGACCGGATAAACCGCAATACCCAGCGGCTCTCCGGCCTGGCGCAGCATGCGGCCCAGCTGGCCGTTACCTAATACGCAAACCGGCTTCATGCTTCCACCTGCGGGTCCGGGTTGTTCAGCACGTCATCGGTCTGCGTCTGGCGCCAGTTTGCCAGGCGGCCCGCCAGCGCAGCATCGTGCAGTGCAAGGATCTGCGCAGCCAGCAGGGCGGCGTTCGCCGCACCGGCTTTGCCAATCGCCAGCGTACCGACCGGGATGCCGCGCGGCATCTGCACGATAGAGTACAGGCTGTCGACCCCGCTCAGCGCCGCGCTCTGCACCGGCACGCCCAGCACCGGCACCAGGGTTTTCGCAGCCAGCATGCCCGGCAGATGCGCCGCGCCGCCTGCACCCGCAATAATCACCTGGAAGCCGTTATCGGCGGCCTGTTCGGCAAAGCTGAACAGTTTGTCCGGGGTTCGGTGCGCAGACACCACTTCACAGTGGAACGGAACGTCGAGGCTGGTGAGGATTTCCGCTGCAAACTGCATGGTTGCCCAGTCACTTTTGGAACCCATAACAATAGCAATGCGGGCCGGGGCGGCGTTGGATGACATGCGGGTCTGACTCCTGTGATTGTAAAACGTCACCGCAGCAGCACGGATACGGGCTGCGGGGTGGGAAGGGCAGAGAGAATATCACGACTGCGCGGCGAGGAAAACGGTTGCGTGGCGTCAACTGGCGCAGGATGGCGCCAAAATTTTGATTCAGAACGGGAAGGAAATCAGCGCAATCTCATCAGGGCCGACTTTGATCATCGAACCCTCTTCGTGCCAGGCGCCGAGCACCAGGCGTTCGGCGGGCTGACCGTTAATGTTCAGTGCATGCACGGCCGGGCGATGAGTATGCCCGTGGATCAGACAGGGCACCTGATGGCGGCTCATGGCGTCGACCACCGCCTGCGGATTGACATCCATAATCGCGAGATCTTTATTGCGGTTGGCCTGCTTGCTGCCGTTGCGCATCTTGCGCGCGATGCGCTGGCGCACGAACAGCGGCAGGGCAAGGAAAACGCGTTGCAGCCAGCGCTGTTGCACCTTCTGGCGATAGCGCTGATAGCCCTCGTCGTCGGTACACAGCGTGTCGCCGTGCATAATCAGCACGCGCCTGCCGTACAGCTTCAGCACCTGCTCTTGCGGCAGCAGCGTCATCCCCGCCGCGCGCGCGAAGCGTTTCCCGACCAGGAAATCGCGGTTGCCGTGGATAAAATAGCAGGGGATGTTGAGCTGGTGCAGCGCGGTCGCCACTTCGGCGTGCAGCGGGTTCGGGTCGTCGTCACCGATCCAGGCTTCAAACAGATCGCCGAGAATATACAGCGCATCGGCGTGCTGCGCTTCACGGCGTAAAAAATGCAGAAAACCGGCAGTGATTGCCGGTTCTTCAGTACACAGATGCAGATCTGCGATAAACAGCGTGTGCGACATTATTCGCTGACGGTGACTTTCTGGATAATCACATCGTCTTTTGGCACATCCTGGTGCATGCCGCTGCGGCCGGTAGACACGGCTTTGATTTTCTCAACCACGTCCATACCTTCAACCACTTCAGCAAACACGCAGTAACCCCAGCCCTGCAGGCTTTCGTCACGGAAGTTCAGGAAGTCGTTGTCTGCCACGTTAATAAAGAACTGCGCGGTAGCCGAGTGAGGAGCCTGAGTACGCGCCATTGCCAGCGTGCCTTTGGTGTTTTTCAGACCGTTGCTGGCTTCGTTCTGGATCTCAGCTTTGGTCTCTTTCTGCTTCATGCCCGGCTCAAAGCCGCCGCCCTGGATCATAAAGCCGTTGATCACGCGGTGGAAGATGGTGTTGTCGTAGAAACCTTCGCGGCAGTATTCCAGGAAGTTCGCAACGGTAGCCGGTGCTTTATCGTCGAAAGTTTTGATGACGATATCGCCATGATTAGTCTGGAAAGTAACCATTTTCTCATCCTGTCAGGGTTGGAGTATTTAACATTGAGCGCCGGGGGCGGAGACGTAAGTCTTCCCCGTGCGACAGACGGCTCTTATATCACAAAAAGTGATGGCTCGTCAGCCCCGCTGCATAAAGGAAGCGGCAATACCCTTGCTTTACATAGCGCTGGGGGTAAAAATACGTCAGAATGTTCGATTCACTTTTTATCGTAATCCCGCACACGCTTAAACGGAATGTCTCAATGCTAAAGATCTTCAACACCCTGAGTCGTCAAAAAGAGGAATTCAAACCTATTCATGCCGGAAAGATTGGCATGTACGTGTGCGGCATTACCGTTTACGACCTCTGCCACATCGGCCACGGCAGGACTTTCGCCGCGTTCGACGTGGTGGCCCGCTACCTGCGCTACAGCGGTTATCAGCTGAACTATGTGCGTAATATCACCGATATCGATGACAAGATCATCAAACGCGCTAACGAAAACGGTGAGACCATCGAACAGCTGACCAACCGTATGATCGCCGAGATGCACAAGGACTTCGCCGCGCTGAACATTCTGCCGCCGGACCTGGAGCCACGCGCCACGCGCCATATCGGCGAGATTATCGAGCTGGTAGAAAAGCTGATCGCCCGCGAACACGCCTACGTTGCCAGCAACGGCGACGTGATGTTCTCCGTCGACAGCGACCCGAACTACGGCTCCCTGTCGCGCCAGGATCTGGAGCAGCTGCAGGCCGGCGCTCGCGTTGAAGTGGCCGAGAACGTTAAGCGTAACCCGATGGACTTCGTACTGTGGAAGATGTCGAAAGCTGATGAGCCAGGCTGGGGATCTCCATGGGGCATGGGCCGCCCTGGCTGGCACATTGAGTGCTCGGCGATGAACTGCAAGCAGCTGGGTGAGCACTTTGATATCCACGGCGGCGGCTCTGACCTGATGTTCCCGCACCATGAAAACGAGATTGCCCAGTCCACCTGCGCCCACGACGGCCCGTATGTGAACTACTGGATGCACTCCGGCATGGTGATGGTGGACCGCGAAAAGATGTCGAAATCGCTGAACAACTTCTTTACCGTGCGCGACGTGCTGGAGCACTACGACGCCGAGACCGTGCGCTACTTCCTGATGTCCGGCCACTATCGCAGCCAGCTGAACTACGGCGAAGATAATCTCAATCAGGCACGATCCGCGCTGGAGCGCCTGTATATCGCTATCCGTAACACCGACGCCCATGCTGAAGTGGCCGGTGGCGAAGAGTTTGAAACCCGCTTCCGCGAAGCGATGGACGACGACTTCAACACCCCTGAAGCCTACTCGGCGCTGTTCGACCTGGCGCGTGAAGTCAACCGCCTGAAGGATACCGACAAAGCGGCCGCGAACGGGCTGGCGGCGCGCCTGCGCGTCCTGGCGGGCGTGCTCGGCCTGCTGGAGCAGGACCCGGAACAGTTCCTGCAAAATGGCGCCAATATCAATGACGAAGAGGTGGCGCAGATTGAAGCGCTGATCCAGATGCGTATTGATGCGCGTAAAGCGAAAGACTGGGCGCAGGCCGACGTGGCGCGCGACAAACTCAACGAGATGGGCATCGTGCTGGAAGACGGCGCGGGCGGCACTAGCTGGCGCCGTAAGTAACCCCGGGGGGCGCGTGATAACGCGCCCCTGTTTTTTGGACCCTGCCAACATGATCAAACAACTCTCCCTCACCAACTACCGCTCCATCCGTTTCCTCGAAATGGAACTCGGGCAGCTGAACGTGATCACCGGCCCCAACGGCTGCGGCAAATCCAACCTGTATAAAGCGGTGCGCCTGCTGCATGAAGCGGCCAGCGGGCAGCTCTCACCCGCGCTGGCGCAGGATGGGGGTATTCAGAAGGCGATGTGGGCAGGTGGCCCGCGGCGTGGCGAGCGGCGCGGTGACGGCAAACGGATGATTCTGTCGGCGGAGATGGATACCTTCGACTATCAGCTGGAGATTGGCTTCCCCGAACCCTTGCTCAGCCTGTTTAACCTTGACCCTGTGGTAAAAAAAGAGCAGCTGTGGCTAAGCGGCCATCAGCGGCGGCGGGCGGCACAGCTGCTGGAGCGGGTGAATCAAACGGCATTTCTGCAAAATTTTGATGGCGAGCGGGTGACCTACCCGGTTTCGCTGCAGGAGGAGGAGTCGGTGTTTGGTCAGCTCTCCGAGCCGCATCTCTATCCGGAGGTTTCTCAGGTACGGGAGAACCTGCGCGGCTGGCGCTTTTACCATGAGTTCGCGGTGTGGCCCGGCAGCGCCCTGCGTGCCCCGCAGGTCGGCATCCGTTCGCCGATCCTGGCGCATGACGGCAGCAACCTCGCCGCCGCGTTTGAGACGATTCGTGAGCGCGGCCACAGCGAGCTGCTGTTCTCGACGCTGGAACGCGCCTTTCCCGGCAGCCATTTTTCAGTGGAGTCACAAAGCGGACGGTTTCAGATGCTGATGCATCGCGAGGGGATCCTGCGCCCGCTGGATGCTGCCGAACTCTCTGACGGTACGCTGCGCTTCCTCTGTCTGGTGGTGGCGCTGCTCAGCCTGCGCCCACCCGCGTTTATGGCGCTCAACGAGCCGGAAAACAGCCTGCACCCGGACCTGCTCCCGGCGCTGGCCCAGCTGATTGCCGAAGCCAGCCGGTACAGCCAGATCTGGGTCACCAGCCACTCCCCGCTGCTGGCGCAGCTGATCGCCGAACACAGCGAAATCCGCCACTACCAGCTGCACCAGGTCGACGGCGCCACGCAGGTCGTCACCTCGTAGGGGACGGGCATGCCCGTCCCGCTGTGACGTAGCTACCGACCCTCTTTTTCGGTCGGCCCGTATTTTGGTTTCGCGCAGGGACCGCGATCAAAAAAGGCCGCCCGCAGGCAGCCTTTCTGGTTGAGCGTTGACTCAGTCGGTGACCGTAACGCTTTCGCCGTCAAACTCAACCGTCTGACCCGCCACAATTTTGCAGCGCTTGCGGGTCTCTTTCACGCCATTCACCGTGACGTGACCGCCAGAGATCATGATTTTTGCCATCGCGCCGCTCTCGACCCAGCCTTCCAGCTTCAGCAGGTCACAGAGATCGACATGGGGATGATCGCCCAGAGAGAAAGTTGCCATTATGCTGATGCTCCATCGTCGTTATTTTCACAGGCCTGCAGGGTATTCTGGATCAGGGTTGCCACTGTCATGGGACCGACGCCGCCCGGCACCGGAGTGATATAAGCCGCGCGCTCGCAGGCCGCATCAAACTCCACATCGCCGACCACTTTGCCGCTCTCCAGACGGTTAATCCCGACATCGATCACGATCGCGCCGGGCTTAATCCACTCGCCGGGAATAAAGCCCGGCTTGCCCACCGCGACCACCAGCAGATCGGCGTGCTCAACGTGATGACGCAGATCTTTGGTAAAGCGGTGAGTGACGGTGGTGGTGCAGCCGGCCAGCAGCAGCTCCATGCTCATCGGGCGGCCGACGATATTGGAGGCGCCCACGACCACGGCGTTCAGGCCGTAAGTATCAATATTGTAGCGCTCTAACAGCGTCACGATGCCGCGCGGCGTACACGGGCGCAGCTTTGGCGCACGCTGGCACAGGCGACCGACGTTGTAAGGGTGGAAGCCGTCCACGTCTTTATGCGGGGCGATATGCTCCAGCACCTTAACGTTGTCGATGCCCGCAGGCAGCGGCAGCTGCACCAGGATACCGTCGATTTCCGGATCGTTGTTTAACGCGGTGATCAGGTCAAGCAGCTCTGCTTCGCTGGTGGTGGCGGGCATATCGTAAGAGCGCGAGAGGAAACCGACCTCTTCGCAGGCACGACGCTTGCTGCCGACATAAATCTGCGAGGCCGGGTTCTCACCGACCAGCACAACCGCCAGGCCAGGGGCACGTTTACCGCCCGCCAGACGCTGCTGTACCAGCTCTGCAACCTCTTGTCGCACCTGCTGCGCAATCGTTTTACCGTCAATAATTTTTGCTACCATCAGAGAGGGGATCCATCTGTGTTGAGTTAAATCGGGGATTGCGCCTATTTTGTCAGAAGCGGACGCTGCTGTCAGGCACAGATTCGCCAGTTAGCGTGCAATCGTGCAGCATCGGATTAATCCGTGCTTACAATTCCCGGTTAATTCCTAATTCATTTCCTCTCAGGCTGTGCCAGGATTGATTCGTAACACGGCAAATCATCGAAAAGATAAAGAGGGAATAATGAAAAATACTATTATTGCACTGTCTGCTTTACTGCTGGCTTCCCCGGTTTTCGCGGCAACCGTGACTGATAACACCGTTGCGGAAGCGCACAAAGGCGCCGATACCGCCAAAGAGAAGCTGCACAAAACCCAGCACGAGGGTTCTGAGATGAAGCTGAAGGCGAAGCACGCCGCGGAAGGTGAGAGCAACTCTACCAGCAGCAAAATCTCCGAAGGCACCCAAAAGGGCTGGGACAAAACCAAAGAAGGCACCGAGAAAGGCTGGGATAAAACCAAGCAGGGCGCCGAAGAGCTGAAAAACAAAGTGACCAACTAAGGCATTCTGTTCACCGCGCCAAAGATCAACCCACCGCACCCGGTGGGTTTTTTTATGGCTGACGGCCAGCGGGTCGCCTCACGACTGTTCATTAGTTCAGCATTAGATGCCCGGCGGCAGTAAAATCGTTGACTCAGCGGGATCGCACCGTATAATCCGACCCAATCACCATGCGCCCTTAGCTCAGTTGGATAGAGCACCGGCCTTCTAAGCCGTAGGTCACAGGTTCGAATCCTGTAGGGCGTACCAATAATTTTCAATCAGTTACGCAATTCTTAATCCCGCCTGAATGTCTCCCTGCATGTAGAGTAGCTTGCCTGGCTGCTACGGAATATCACACCACGATTGCACCACGCCATTTCCAGCATTTGGCTGTTCAGTTTGCTTTCCGGAGAGAACGGCATGGCGTTTGTTTGCCAATCCACGCTCCCTTATCCACTGACAGGCTGTTCTGAATCAGTCTAATATAATGTGATAACACCTACCGGAGGCTGCTGTTGATGAAGAAGTCAGAACTCCCTACGAAAATCTGCAGCGTGTGCGGGCGCCCTTTTACATGGCGCAAAAAGTGGGAAAAGTGCTGGGATGAAGTGCGCAAATGCTCAGAGCGCTGCCGTCGAAAGTAAGGGTTTAGTCCTCATAAAAGGCCGCCAGAGGAGCAAGTGACCCCATTCTATCTTCCACAGTGAGCATTACTGCGTCCCGCCCATTTCAGCAATCTTGTTCCACCCAAGGATGGAGAGCGGCTTGCAGTGTATTTCTTTCTGTCAGAGTTCCCACCCAACCAAAAATGCTAAAGCTCAAAATTCAGCCAAATAAATCCTTGTCGCGGGTCAGCATCTGACACTATGATCCCTGCGCTGCCCCACAATGGGCAGCCGGGTTTGACAGCCTGTTTCAAAGTGCGGAAATAAACCGCTATAATTCAGCGGTTTTTTATTTCCGTCAGGACGCGTTACGCTAAAATAATGGTGAGGCGTAGCGGGGGAGTGCTTGCGCTCGCCGGGTTCCACTTTGACCGGTCTGTCAACCCTGTTACGTCTTGCCACCCCGATTGACAGCGGTGTGGTGAGGTAAAAAACACTCCAAAGTGAGATAATCCACATGACCACTGAAAACACCTCCTACGCCGTGCTTTCTGCCCCCGAAATGGACGGTATGTTTACCGCCACCGCCGTGACTGAACCGGAATTGCTCGACCAGTGTCGTGCGCTGGTTTACGCCATCACCGAGCTGACCAACTCCACCGCCCGCGACTGTCTCACCTGGCTGTTAATGGAACGGCTGGAGATTATGCGGGAGGTTGCGGATGCGTAACCAGGGGCTGGCGGCAAAGGCGGTGGGGGAATAACGCTCGGGGTACGGTCGATCAGGCTGAACTGCCTGCGGCTTTACTCAGCACGCGATTCCCCGCTGAAAGGCAATAGTGAATCTACTGTATAGGGTTGAGGGGGATGCTGTGTGTCCCCATTGCCCTAACTTGTTCATTGAACTGACCGAGAGCCGCTTGCCTTATCTCTCCGGCCACGGTACTCCAGCAGGAATGACATTGATCCTTCGGGAATGATTAAGTTGGACGAATATAAGCAGGCATTATTGAGAAAAGGCTTTGAAACTGACGTGGAAAGCGTGGCGATTTAATAAAATTAAACCAGGGGACGTTAAGTTAAATAAAGAGATTTAAAAAAATTTACGATGCTTTCAACGCTGACGTTCCCTTTAGCCACCTCCACAGTCAAATCCACCATAGCCTCATTCCCTGGAATCTCAATACCATTACGTCGCAAAAAAAGCAGTGTGGTAAAAAGGGCTGTGCGCTTGTTGCCATCATTGAATATATGCCCGCGTGAGATTGCTAATAAATGTATTGCCGCCAACTTAAAAACAGCGTCTACATCTTCGTAGATATGTTGATTAAGGACTCGATGAATCAATGCCTGGGCACGCCCCGGGTCGGGCATGCCTTTTACGCCGGGAGTAACATTCATTATCCGATCATGAAAAGCGATGACCTCTTCCGCTGAAATGAAACGTATCGTCATTTATCTGCCAGCGCTCTAATCTGGTCGCCGTGAACGTTCATGATGGCCGAAAATTCTTCGTCCATTTTGGCCGTCTGCCAGGCCTGAAACTCGCTGGCGCTGATGATTACCGCAGAAGGATGGCCCCGACGGGTGATAGTTACTGGTTCGCCATCAGTTGCTTGTTGCAGCACAGCTGCAAGATTCTGGCGAGCATCACTGAAATTAATCTCTTTCATATGCACCTCTTTTGTACCTGTTTCTTGTACATGATACATGTACGTATTGTGCAAATAAATAGCAGTCCTCAATTATCTGACTGCGTTCTCCACCCACCAGGTTATCCTCTCTGTAACCCTTTTCCCCTGCAAAACGTTAAGGAGTCATGATGACCGTGGTAAAAATGGTGGCGGTAGATAAAGACGGCACCTTCCTCGACGACAATAAACAGTACAACCGGGCGCGTTTCCAGGCCTGCTATCAGCAAATGAAGCAGCGCGACATCAAGTTCGTCGTCGCCAGGGGCAACCAGTATTACCAGCTGAAATCCTTCTTCCCCGACATCGCCAGCGAGATCGCCTTTGTGGCAGAGAACGGCGCGTGGATCATCGACCGTGACGAAGAGCTGTTCTGCGGCTCGTTCTCGCGTGCCGATATTGATGCGGTGCTCGACACCCTGCACAACGGCAACTATCCCGACCTGCGCTACATCCTGTGCGGGCGTGAAAGTGCCTACTATTTTGAGGGCATCCCCGAGAGCTGGCTGGTGAAAATGCGCCACTACTGCCACCGCCTGAAGGCGATCCGCAGCCTCGACGACGTGGGTGACGATAAGCTGTTCAAGTTCGCGCTCAACCTGTCGGATGATTACGTCGAGCCGCTAATGGCGGATATCGCCCGCCTGCACAAGGATGCCGCTGCCGCCACCTCCAGCGGCCACGGCTCGGTGGATTTAATCGTGCCCGGCAACCATAAAGGCCACGGGCTGGATCTGCTCGGCAAGCGCTGGGGCATCGATCGCAGCGAGATCCTGGTGTTTGGCGATGGCGGTAACGATATTGAGATGCTGCAACAGTCGGGCTTCAGCTTCGCGATGGCCAATGCGCCGCAAAAGGTCAAGGATGTCGCGCGCTATCAGGCGCCAAATAATAACGAAGAGGGCGTGCTACAGGTGATTGAGCAGATGCTGGCAGGTAAACCGCCGTTTGATAAAGCAGGCGGGCAATAACAGAGCCGTCAGGCCCATCGCACCCATAACTGGCAGAGAGCAAAAGCTCTCTGTTTACTGACCCCGCGTTATTATTCCGCTACGATTGACTTCGTGGCGCAATTATTTCGCCCGCAGCCGGATAAGCGTTTCAGCCCAGGCTGATGCCGATTACCGCATTGACAAAACCTGCGATAAGCAGAACAAAGCCGGGAATGAGGTAATTCTTCTCTTTCTTTTTATAGAACAGCGCTATCAGCGCCAGGCCTGTCGCTATAAAGGGAAATGCGATGAGGGTGAATGTTGACATACGGCATCCTTATCTGAAATTTATTCCGTTAAGTGTCTGGTCAATGATAAACCAGAAACTCAATTCAGGCTCTGAATGAATAGCGCACGGGGATAATTGAGATCCCGAGCAGGAAAAACCGCGTGCTATTATGCAATATTCTGTCGCCTAAAGGCCATATCGTTTAATTAAAGGACTATTCATGAAAGGGTTATCGCTGCTTGCACTGAGCTGCATTTTTACTTTTCCTGCTTTTGCCCAGCCTGCTGCCGGGATTGAAAAAATGGAGTGGCAGCCAGCCAGCGCTTTGCGCGTCGGCAACAGCATTAATTCCCTGTACCGCATCTGGACCACCACCGGGCAAACCACCGATCTGTGGCTGAAGGTTGATTGTCAGAGCGGCGTCAAAACGCAGCTGTTTGCCGAAGTCAGCTCTCCGGCGGGCAAAGCGGTGCGCGTTTACGGCAGCGATGCGATTTCCCGCTACGCTCCGGGCGTGGTGATCGAGCCGGATGCCGACAGTCTGTTAGCGACCCAGCCAGACCTGAATGTCTGCCGGCAGCAGGTCGCCGTGCCGCAGTGGCGTGCGCTGGCGCCTGCTGATGAGCAGGGCAATCAGATGTATCTCGACGTCAGCCGCAGCGAGCGCAGCGCGGACGTTCTGCACCTGCGGCTGGCGAAAGATTTTGCCCTCGAGTATCGCGACAGTACCTATGCCGCCCCTTACGCGGTGAAAGTCACGGACTGGACGCTGCACTGCGATACACAGCAGGCCACTGCCCGCGCGGAATACTCCCTCGACAGTGCGGGTAACCTGACCGATTACCGCCTTGCCGCGAACAGCAGCACAGAGCTCGCCGCGCCGCTGAAGCAGCAGCTCTGCGCGATAAAAACATTGCGTGACTATCAAGGCAGCGGCCAGACTCTGCTCTGGCAGCAGAAGGCCCCGGCAGACCATCAGTTAACCCTGCCGGATTTTTCCCGCAACGATGCGGCGATACTGCAGCCCTATCCGTTACCTGACGAGGTTAAGGAGCATATGGCTATCGCGCTTAATTCTCCGCAGCAGCAGCCGGGCTTTCGTCACCTGAGCTTCAGCCAGCAGCAGGATAAAGAGATCGGCGGGGCGTACAGCGTCACTATCGACAAAATGCCGGATGGCACCACCTTAACGCTGGAGAAGCTGACGCTGGGGCAGGTGACGTTTAATACCCAGTCGGTGCGCCTGTTTAATCTGGTGAGTCTGAAAAAATGGGACTCTCTCACGAAACAACCGTCTACCGCCCGCACGCTGGAGAATGAGTTCCGCCTGCCGCCGAGAGCGGGGATGAAATATGCCTGGAGTAGCCAGCAAAGCGACGGAAAATCGCTCGGCCAGCAGTGCCGCACCGCCGCCGACTGGAAGCAGGCCAGCACCATTAATCCGGCCTTCCCCGGCCGTTATCTGGAGTTTAACTGCATTGACGATCGCGGTGACGGTAAGAGCGCGAGCAGTGATTATGCCTACCTGGAGCGGCTGCGCATCTTTATCCGCATCGGCTATCAGGAGCAGAGGCAGAAGAGACGCTTTACGTTTGAGGATGTGGTGGTGAAGTATTGAGCAGGAGAACCCCAGGCTGGAAGGGTAAAGTTTGTTGCGAGTAAGCCGATAAGTATTGATATCGGCAAGCCGCTATAACCTTATTGTAAGCTTGCACCCGGCAAACGTTATGTCATTACAGGAGTATACATGTCGCCACTGCTAACCGGGCGCCTTGCGCGTCTGAAAGAAAAATTGCCTCTTAGCGGTCATCAGACACAGGAAGACAAGTTAATTCCAGCCGATGCTGAATTTTCCAGTGAGTTGCAGGAGGCTGAGCAGCTCACTGTCGCTAAAAAAAATTTAGTACCGGAAAAGTACCGTGCGATTGTAGAAAACGTCGTGTTCAATGGGCTGCTTGGGATTGCAGAAGATAAACTTAATGACGATGAGTTTATTAATAACCTGTTCAATAAAGTTTATGAAATATTACCAACACCAGTGAGACTTATTCTCAGTCGCGAGCGCTGCTTACAATATCTGATGAGTAATAAAGGCCCCTTGCTCACAAAACTTCAGGATTATCGTAAAACCCAGCAACCTGAAAATACTGCCATTGAGCCGATAACATTAGCCGGGCAGGAACATATTCCTCTATCATTAACACCGCCTGAAGCGCGATAGTTAAGGCCAAAACGCTGGGTGTATAAAAGGCCAGGATCTTCATACTTCTATGAAGTAAAATAAAAGATAAAACGTTTCAGGTCATAAAATCAGGGCCGCTGCCGGATACCGTGCAGGGCCCTTTTCGTTTCGGATTATCGCGTCGCGAAGATCCTCACTCAATGCGTTGTTTCATCTCGCGCTTGTGCTTGGAGTAATCCTCACCACAGTCGGCGGAGCAGAACGCAGAGTTGGCGACAATTGGCTCATCGCGGCACCACAGGCACAGGCCATCCGGGCTTTTCAGCGACGTTTCACGGGCTGACAGCGCCGCCGTGATAATAGCCTGTTCGCGTTCCTGAGCTAAATCTGCATCATCCATAATTATTCCTTTTCGGTCTCAAAGTAGCCCATCTTTATAGCATATATCTCGCCAAAGCTTAATTGCGGGCACAAATCTTGACATTTTTGTGCATTGTTCAGCCGATCAAGAGAGCTTTCAGCAACAAACTGGAAACTGCTGGTCAGCATTCTACGCTTACAGGTGATGGTCAGTAGAATAGAGGAGAAATAAGCAGATGAAGCGCGATGTACTGAGTGAAGAGTATTACGACGAAGTGTGCCGGGTGATAGGGGATGCGGCGATCGTCCTGGTGGAGGCTGGCAGGGATACGCGGCGCGAAACGTTAGCGGAGCTGCTGAAAAGGACCCGCCATGACCGTATGGATGCGGATCGGGAAGAGCAGAAAGTGCTGGAGCACGCAATCCGGCTGGTGAAGCCCGAGGAGAAAAAGGGATAAGTCCGTGATGCGAGAAACAGTGGAGCGGCCAACGGGAATCGAACCCGTGTCATCAGCTTGGGAAGCTGAGGTAATACCATTATACGATGGCCGCCTGATGCAGGATGTTAACACAGAGGCCGCTGATAAAGTTGATATATTTCATAAATCTTGCCCTGAGTGCCGACCTCTGCTGAATGACCGGGGCGCGGAGATCCTGGGCATTTTTATGCGCCCGCCATGAACTGTGCCAGAATAGCCAAAAATTCTGACGGTACGCTTAAACATGCTTAAAACAATTCTGCTGTGTCTGATGCTGGTGGGCTGTACCGCTTCGGTGGGGAACAACTTTGACGACGGCAAGCTGGCGCAGATCAAAACTGACCAAACCACCCGGCAGCAGCTGATCGCACTGTTTGGTCAGCCCTCGACGGAAACACCTTTCCCGGAGGGGCAAAGCATTCTGATGTGGACCTGGAGCCAGGCGAAAGCGATGAGCACCACCGAAGGCAGAACCCTGACTGTCCGGCTGATGAACGGCAAAGTGAAAAGCTATACGGTGAGTAAAACCTGACAGATGTTTTCTCTCGACGATCTGTTTCAGCGACTCTCACAATCTCCGTTCCGCCAGCGTTTTCATCTGGGCAGCGCGGAATATCGCTATTTCCTCGAGAAGGGTGAAGAGACCCTCGGTCAGCATGCGCTGGAGTTTATCCGCGCCCGCCTGGCTCCGGCAGAACCGGTGAATGACGGTAAACAGACCCCAATGCGCGGCCATCCGGTGTTTATTGCTCAGCATGCCACCGCCACCTGCTGTCGCGGATGTCTCAGCAAATGGCACAATATTGCGGCGCATCAGCCCATGAGCGTGCAGCAGCAGGAGTGGGTCAAGGCGGTAATCATAAGATGGCTGAAAAGCGAAATGCTGCGCCCGCAACCGCCGCAAAAGCGCGTCAAAAAGCCCGGTGCCGATAATAGCGGTCAGCTGGAACTGTTATAAAAAGCCGACGAGTTTGTCGGCGACTTTGGCTGATGCACTCTAACCTGAGTCAATCAGCGTGTTCACGCCTCATCCCCTGAGGACTAGAACCACAAATAGGTTGCCAGGCAGTAAGCAATGGTCACTGATAGCAGAATCAGCTCTGCAGGCTTAATCAGGTACATGATATTTCCGGTCTGTTCAGGATGAGTGCTACTACCATCGGTCACTTTTGCGGAAACTTTAGTTTTTTACCTGACCCGCGCCAGGGGGCTGGCGGCCTCAGCCGACGCCTGCTTACGGCGCTTTTTCTCTTCATACATGGCGCTATCCGCATCGCGCACGGCGCTTTCCGGGGTGCTGAGCAGCGGATTCACCGCGATCACCCCCACGCTGGCGCCGGGATAATCCAGCGCGCAGGCAGGCATCGCGTAGTGCCCGGCCAGCAGCTGGCTCAGGCGCTGCCTGAAAGTGGCCGCCGCGTTCGGCGCAGCCGCGTCGGGCAGCAGGGCTGCCACCATAAATTCGTCCCCGCCCAGGCGGCCGATCACCTCGCCCTGACGGGTGCCGCCCAGCAGGCGCTGGCCGACCAGCTTCAGAAACTCATCTCCGGTTTCATGGCCGTACTGGTCATTAATCTGCTTGAAGCCGTCGAGATCAATAAAGGCCATCAGCAGCTGCTGTGCATCGCTGCGCGCGCGGCTGAACAGCGCGGGCAGGCGGTCAAAAACGGCGCGACGGTTGGGCAGGCGGGTCAGTTCGTCGGTGTAGCTCACCGCCGTCAGCGCCGCATTGGCCTGCTGCAACTCTTGCAGCAGCTGCTCTTTGCGGATGTACTGGGCAATCAGCTCGGCAAACAGCGAGAGGATCTGCGTGGCGTGCTCGCTCATCTCACGGCTCTGGGCGCTGGTGGCACACAGCGTGCCGTACAGCTCGCCGCTGCCGGTCATCACCGGGGTGCTGACGTAGGTCATAATGCCCAGCTCTTTGGCCGCCGCCGAGTCACCCCAGACCTGCGGGACATTGCAGGTGTAGGGGCGGCCCTCGTCCAGAGCACGCTTGCACAGCGTGTCCTGCCACGGCACCGACAGCCCTTCCGGGATCTGCATCTGCTGGCTGTTGCGCGCATAGAGAATATGCTGGCGGATGCCCTCCGGGTCGAGATGCGTCAGATAGGTGGACTCCATCCCGGTCACCAGCTCCAGCATCTCCAGCAGCTGGCGCACAAAGCCCTCAAGCGTTTTTTCTGAAGCCAGCGCCGTTGAGATGCGCTCAATTACGTTGTCCTGCATAGGTCTGATTTCCTGGTGGTGGTGTACAGCGAATGCGGGCCATCGCAGCGCCCGATTTAAATAACTGCTAAAAATATTGGAGTTTTTGTTTTAAGTATCACCCGGTGATAACGACACTCTAGTCGCGGGTGTCTCAGTTTATCATCGGACAAGGACGAAAAAAATTGAGGAAACAGGGCAAATTGGCGAGGGATGATGAGGGCTGACAGTGAATCGTTGTGACAGGTTTCGCCTGCTCAGTTCAGTATGGCTGGCGCGGGTACTCCTTCAGCAACCGGGGGGGGAGCGGGCTTCACAGGCCAGACCGCGACAGAGACTGAGCCGCGGCCAGGTTTGCTGTCAATCCTGCTACCACGTCAGCTCTTTACCCGCGTAGTCAATATAGTGATGGCCGCCTTTGCCGCGCCAGGCGATCAGGCGATCGGCAATGCCCCCGGCGCTTTGTGCCACCGTCAGTGGCGCGCTGGCTCCGCCCATATCGGTCTGCACCCAGCCGGGATGCACGCACAGCAGGGTCTGCTGCGCTTTATCAGCCTGCGGCAGCAGCCCGCGCACCAGCATATTCAACGCACCTTTACTGGCGGAGTAGAGCGGGTAAGTGGCGTCCGGGTTTTCGTTCAGGCTGGCGAGCTGTGAGGTCATCAGCGCCATAATTCCGCCGGGCTTCACCCGCGGCAGCAGCAGCTCGGCGCAGCGCACCGGGGAGAAGGTATTGGTCATAAACAGCGCCATCAGCTGGTCGTCGCTGGTGCGCGCCAGCTGCTGGTGATCCGGCCCGTAAATGCCGGCATTGATGAAGACGACGTCAAACTGGCTGTCGGCCAGCTGGGTGGCCAGCGCCTCACGCTGCGGCGCCAGATTGATATCCAGCGTCAGCCAGCGGATAGAGGCTGGTGCCTGCGGCGCGTCGCCGCGCGCGGTGGCGGTGACCTGCCAGCCACGCCCGGCCAGCGTGTTCGCCAGCCCAAGGCCAATACCGCGTGAAGCACCAATAATCAGAGCCTGAGGGGTTGTCATTGCCTTACCTGCCTTGTTGTGAATGATCAGGGGCGGTGTCCCGCCCCCTGTCGTTAACGGCGCCCGGCCCACCACAGTCGTAACTTGATGCCCCAACTGCTGGTCCAGCCGGTAGTGGTACTGACGATAGCGCCTTTGTCGATCACCACCAGCGTTGGCGTCACGCCAATCTGCCAGCTGCCCGACAGGCTACCCTGCGGGTCATTGATGGTGGCCAGCGGATAGCGCTTTGCCTGCAAATAGCGCTGCACTTTTTCATCTTCGCCGGAACGCAGCGCCACCGAGATCACATTCTGGCCGCTGCTGGCTAATTCCGCCACCTGCGGGGTGACGAAACGGCATACGCCGCACCAGCTGGCCCAGAAATAGACCAGCAGCGGCCGCTCTGCGCTCAGCGCGGCCAGCGTGACGTCGCGGCCATCAAGGGTCTGCAACGGCTGGTCGGCGAAGGCGAGGGGAGCGTGGGGCGCACGCCACAGGTCCATCGCCCACAGCACACCTGCCAGCAGGACGACAAACAGCAGTAGCTCGCGCCCCCAGCGTTTCAGCCGCGTCATTTAACTGCGGCCAGCTGCTGCTTGACCATCGCTTCCAGCTGCTCATAGCTCACCGCGCCCGGCAGCAGCGTGGTGCCAATCAGCGTCGCAGGGGTGCCTTCAATACCGAGATGCTGCGCCAGCTTCAGATTGTTGTTGATGGTATCGAGGCTCTGCTTGTTCGGCTCTTTCAGCGTAACGCCGCTCTTCTGCTCGGCGCTGAGAATGCTGGCGTCATCGTGGTAGCCCTTCTTCGCCATCATACGCTGGTGCAGCGCCAGCCACTGCTCCGGGTGCTGCTGCCAGGTGGTCAGCACGGCGCGCGCCGAGGTCAGCGAGCTTTCCGAGCGGTAAGGCAGCGGCTTAATCACCACCGCCACGTCCGGGTACTGCTTAACGAGTTTCTCCAGCAGCGGATCGAACTGCTTACAGTACGGGCAGTTGTAGTCGGTGAATGACACCAGGGTCAACTTCGCCGTTTTCGCCCCGATGCGCGGTGAACCGGCATCGTTGAACAGCGCATCTTTGTTCTGCTCAATCACCTGGCCTACCACGTCAGCCTGCTGTTTTTGCGCCTGCTTGTCATATGCATCCGCCGCTTCCGCGAGGATCTGCGGGTTCTGCACCAGCGTCTCTTTGATCAGTTCTTTAATGCGCACTTCCTGCTCCGGGGTAAACGGGGCCGCGGCCCAGAGTGGCGTGGCGACAAACAGCAGTGCGAGAGTCAGTTTTTTCATTGTTCAGTTCCTTTGGCTTCGGCCAGGGTTTTTAACAGGGTGGCACGGTCAAGCAGGGGGGAGAGGACTTCACCCTGCGGCAGGCCTGGCCCGTAGATTTGATTGAAGGGGATAGCCACGCTGCCGCGCTGCTTTAAGAAGTCGGTGATGGTGGCAGAAGGCTGGCTCCAGTCGCCGCGCAGGGCAACAACATCATCAGCCTGTAACGCTTGCTGCACGTCGTCGCGCAGCATCACGTTGATTTTGTTTGCTTTGCAGGTCACGCACCAGTCGGCGGTCACGTCGATGAATACGCGTTTTTTATCGTGCAGCGCCTGCTGAACAGCCTGCTCGCTCAGCGGCTGCCAGTGGATCTCATCCGGCAATTTCAGGCTGTTGTTGACCAGCCCGACGCGGCTGGCCAGCAGGCTGAGCAGCCACAGGCAGGAAGCCAGCATAAGCAGGCCCAGCGCGATGCGTACGGCGTTCATCCAGCGGCCGGGTCGCGGTAGCTTCAACGCCAGCGCGGGCCAGGCAGCGATCAGCAGCCACGGCAGGCTCATGCCAATGCCGAGTGCAATAAACATTACCCACAGCAGCGGCAGGGAGGCCGCCAGCGCAAAGGCCACGGCGGTGCCGAGGAAGGGCGCGGAGCACGGCGTGGCCAGCAGGGTGGCAAAGGCCCCCTGACAGAAGTGGCCGCCCAGCCCGTGTCCGCCGCTGGTTGCCAGCCGCGTGTTCAGCGCGGAAGGCAGCCGCAGGTGGAACAGGCCAAACAGGTTGGCGCTGAACAGCAGCGTCACCAGCGCCATCACGCCAATAAACCACGGGTTCTGGAACTGAATGCCCCAGCCCAGCGCATGATTACCAAGGCGCAGCACCGTCATCAGCAGCGCCAGCGCCATAAACGAGGTGATAATCCCGGCGCTGGAGGCGATAAACTGCAGGCGCACGCTGCGGCGATTGCGCTGCTCCACGCTGATAATGCTGCCGAGCTTCATGCCCAGCACTGGCAGTACGCACGGCATCAGATTAAGGATAAAACCGCCCGCCAGCGCCATCAGCAGCATCTGCCACAGCGGCAGCGATGAGTCGCTGCTGAGCGGCTGTGCGCTGCCGAGGGTGACGCTGCTCTGCTGTACCAGACCGCTATCGGCAATCACCAGCGAGAGGATTTTTCCGCGCAGATCGGGCGCGCTGTCGCCCCATTCATCGCTGACCGGCACGCGCGCCTCCAGGCGCGAGCCGTCAATTTTCACCACCGGCTTGCCGATGCTGGCGCCGCTTAGGGTATCGAAGAACAGCTCAGGCTGCTGCCAGCCGGCGGCGCGTTCGGCAATAATCTGCAGTTCCCCCGGCTGATAGCCGGCGCTTAGCGTATCGCTCAGGCCGCTGGCAATCGGCACTTTTCCCATCGCGTTGGCGAAATCGAAGTTAAAGCTCTGTGCGTTGGGCTCGCTCAGGTCGAGGCTGAACGGGTAATCGGTCAGAATGCAGACGTTGCTACAGGTTGACAGCGTCAGCGTACCGGCCAGCGTGCGTGGGGCCTTGCCGTCAATGACGATCGGCAGGCTGACGTGTTGGTGATAGCCCTGAGTGCTGATACCGGCTACCTCAAAGCGCTGCGGCGTTGGCCAGAACCAGCGGGCTTTTAGCGCCGGATCCTGCCAGCGGATCTGCGGCGCAATGCCACCTTCACCCGGCGAGCGCCAGTAGGTTTTCCAGCCGTTTTGCAGCTGCACATCCAGCAGCAGGCGCGTGCCTTCTTTGCCGCTGGAGTCAGCGCGCAGGCGCACTTCAGCATGGGTGTTTTGCGGGTTTTGCAGGGTGATATCGGCCGCCTGAACGACAGGCAGCCAGCACAGCAGCAGGAGCACAGCGCTCCTGAATAGGGTAAACATAGTTTTTCTCCGTGAATGATGTTTCAGAACCGGGGTGAGCGGTCGATCATTCGCGGAAGTTGCAGTGTAGGAGGTGTATTCGCAGCAGCGGGGCACGGAACTCATGTGCCGGAGGGTAAAACAGGGGGCGCGGGCGCAGCAGGGCCAGCACTATCAGCAGCAGGCCGAGCAGCGGTAAGGCACTGTCGAACAGGAGTGGGGTGGCGCACAGCGCTTTCGCACTCAGTTCACACGGGGTTACCGGGCTCTCTTTTGCGCTGCGGGAGCTGTCGGCACCCTGGGCGCTGACCGTCTGCGGCAAAATTTGCAGGGCGTGCAGGTTCGCCACGCGCTGAGCCATACAAACCAGTATGACCAGGCATGTCAGGAAGAGAAATCCTGTCGCGATGCGCTGACGTTTTTGCATAATCTGCCCAGGTAGAAAGAGCGACTATCTTAGCGGCAGTACACCGTTTGGCAATAGTCACTCTTGTAAACTTTTGTCACCCGTCGGTTATGCGGCGCTGACCGCGCCCCACACCATGCGCCCCTGATGGAAGGTGGCGGTGCGAGGAGAGATGCGCGCCACCGCTTCCGCGGAGCAGGAGGCGTCAACCAGCACGAAGCTGGCTTCATCCTGCACCTGCGGCCAGGCGCGCTGGCCTTTGTCATCCAGCGGCAGGCGGTTTCCGGTAGCAATCGCCAGCGAGCGCGACAGCGCAAACTCGCCGGGGCGAGTGTACAGCTGGGCATACAGATTGGCTTTTTCCAGCATGTCGCCAAGGCCAAACGGGGACCAGTGATCAATCACGCTGTCGGTCCCGGTCATGACAAATACGCCGCTCTCCTGCAGCTGCTTCAGCGGCATATGCAGTGTACCAATCGGCACGGTGGAGGCGATGGTGACCTGCTGCGCGGCCATGCGCGCTGCGGTTTCCGCTATCTGCTGCGGGGTCAGCGTGGCGAGGGCGAACGCGTGGCTGATGGTCAGTTTCCCCTTCAGCTGCGGGGTTTTCTCGACGGTGGTCAGCATGTAGTCGATAGCGGCCACGCCCGCCGGGCTGGTTTCGTGCAGGTGGATATCCACACCTTTGTCGTAGTCGAGCGCGATCTGGAACATCGTATCCAGCGAGCGCTGCATATCGCCGTCGACGTTGGTCGGGTCCAGCCCGCCGACGTAGTGCGCCCCGGCCTGCATCGCTTCGCGCATCAGAGGTTCACTTTTTGACAGCAGCAGGCCGTGCTGCGGAAACGCGACGATCTCGCAGCTAAAGCCCAACTTGCGGCGTTCCAGCACCGCCTGCAGATTCTCCAGATTCTTCAGCCCGGAGACCGGCTCGATGTTGCAGTGGCTGCGTGCCACGGTAGAGCCTTTCGACTGCAGCAGGTCAATCAGCTTGCCCGCGCGCTCCTGAGTATAGGGTTGCAGCTCCGGCAGCAGGCGATGCTCAAGGGCGATCATATCTTTAATGGTGGTGCCTTCCGGGCGCGACTGAACGCGCCACGGGCCGCCGTAAAAGGTCTTATCGAGGTGAATGTGCATGTCGCGCATGGCGGGCAGCAGCAGTTTCCCCCCGGCGTTAAAGCGCGGCAGGCTGGCATCGGCAAACGAGTGATTAGCCGCGATGGCAACGATCTTGCCGTTATTGATCTCAAAGCTATGCAGCGCCGTTTCGGTGGCAACCACCACCTCATCCTGATAGCGGAAGCCGGTCTCCAGCAGCACGTTATCCAGATAATAGTGGTTGCTGTTAATGGTGGTCATCCTGCTCTCCGGTTGGGCGCAGCGGGCGGAATTGCCCGTCGCAAAGGCGGGGGCGCTGCCCGCGCCGATCATCGCGCAGGCGGCAAGCATTTTTCCGCCGTGGCTGAGAAATTCGCGGCGGTTAGGGTCGGTATTATTCATCGTCTGCTCCTGCATCCATTAACAGAGTCGCAATCGCCGTGAAGCCGAGCGAGCGCGCCAGCTGCAGCGGCGTTTTACCGTATTTATCGGTCATATGCGGGCTGGCACCGTGCGCCAGCAGCAGCCGCACGATCTCCTGCTGGCGCGCGCCGCCGTCGTTAAGCACGATGGCTTCCAGCAGCGGTGTCCAGCCTAAAAAGTTGGTGTGGTTGACGTTGATCGCGGTTGAGGTCAGCAGCTCACGCACGATCTCCACATGGCCTTTTTCACAGGCGGGCGTCAGGCCGACCCCGCCAAAGCGCGTCAGGCGCGTCAGGTCAGGCGTGGCGGGTAACAGCAGGCGCAGCAGAGTCAGATCGCCGCCGAGGCAGCTAAGCAGAAACGGATTCAGGCAGGTATTGTCCTGCTGATTGATGTCGGCGCCGGCCTCGATCAGCCACTCAACGCAGGCATAGTGCTGATGTTGTGCTGCGAGGGTGATGGCGCTGGTGCCCTGACGATTAACGCTGTTCAGGTCAACGCCCGCCGCCAGGCACTGTTGTAACGTTGCCAGCTCTCCCGCCTGCGCGGCGCTGAGGAAGCGGGTAGTCCGATCGCTAACTGATGACATAAGATTCCCTTTAAACCGAAGGTGAGCAATTCATCGACAATAACAGCGACTGATAATCAGGAGAATACGCTTGAAATTAATTCACCGTTTACGCTGAGATTGTTGAATACTGTTCAATATTATTGGCTGGCGGGCGCGGGCGACAATGAACTCGATCTTTAATGAAGAAAATCTCCAGGTACTGATCAGCGTGGTGCGCTGCGGCAGCTTCAGCAGAGCCGCGCAGGAGCTTGGCATCACCACTTCGGCCGTCAGCTATGCGATAAAACGCATCGAAACCGGGCTGGGCGTGGCGCTATTTACCCGCAGCGCCCGCAGCGTGGAGCTGACCGAGGCCGGGCACTATTTCTGGCGCAAGTGTGGCGAATTGCTCAACGACATCCAGCGCATTAAACGTGGGGTGGACACCATTGCTCAGGGTATTGAGCCGCGCGTGCGCATCTGCATCAACCAGCTGCTGTACACGCCGCATCACACCGCGCGCTTACTCCAGCTGTTGGATAACCAGTTTCCAGGCTGCCAGGTGGTGATCACCACGGCGGTTTATAACGGCGTGTGGGATGCGTTGGTCAATCAGCAGGTTAACGTGGCGATAGGTGCCCCGGATACGCTGCCGGATGGCGGCGGCATTGATTATCTGGCGATTGGCAGCGTGCGCTGGCAGTTCGCTATCGCTCCCGATCATCCGCTGGCTCGCCTGGCGCAGCCGCTGGGCGAAAGTCAGCTGCGCCAGTGGACCACCATCATGGTGGAGGACACCGCTGAAACGCTGAATAAAAAAGTGGGCTGGTTACTGCACGGTCAGCAATCGCTGGTTGTACCGGACTTTGCCACCAAGTACCACTGCCAGATGCTGGGGCAGGGGATTGGTTTTCTGCCGGATTATCTGGTGCGCGAGGCGGGTCAGCGGCTGGTGACGCTGGCAGTACAGAACCCGCGCCAGGACTCTCCGATGCTGCTGGCGACGCAGCATGCGGCCAGCGGGCAGGTGACACAGTGGATCAGAGAGCAGTTTGCCGCAGGCGGCGTGCTAAGTGAACTGTACCAGGATTTACTACACCTGGATAAAAATACAGACATTATGTAACGAACGTGTTAAGGTGGCGTTTCTTACAATAAGAATCGTAAATCAAAAAAGGCAGTTACCTATTCAAAATATCAAATATCAGTGCCCGTCATGTCACGGTTGTCAGTATCGTTTTTCCCCGTTCAGTATCAGCGCCAAAAATCCGCACGGTGCAAACTGCATTTTCTGCAAAGCGCAGATGCAGGTGAGCTACAAAATCTACGCTAGCTAATCGTTCCCGCTGACCGTTAACGCCCTCGCTTTCCCGTCCTGTTCTGCGATGTCCTGAGATAACCCCAAGGCTGTTTTCACTGACCCAATCAGTGTTACCCTTAACGGCTATTTATCGAATTCCACGTTTCAGGACCCGAACATGACCACCTCAATGGCAAAACTCCTCTCACTCTGCAGCGACAGTCTGGCGCCCGCGCCGGAAGAAATGCAGTTCGACACTTCCGCTCATCCCGCGCTGGTGGATGAGTTGCGCCAGCTGCTGAGCAGCAAAAACGGCTGCTATGGGTTTGTCTCTGCGCTGCATATCTTTCCGTGGCAGAGCAGTGGTGAAGAGATGGGCATCCAGCAGTGGAACCAGCCGGAGCTGTGGATTGATGCCTATGAAGATATGGCGCGTGATGCGCTGTTCTTTGCGGAAGACATTTTCGGCGTACAGTTCTGCCTGCGCGGGGATGCGGTGTGCAGCTTTGAGCCGGAAACCGGTGAATTCAGCTGGCTGGCCGCCAGTCTTGAGCACTGGTGCGCGCTGATCCTTGAAGAGTATTCGGTGCTGACCGGCTACCCGCTGGCGCAGGACTGGCAGGAACAGCATGGCGCATTACCCTCAGGCTGCCGCCTGATGCCAAAGCTGCCTTTTGTTGCCGGGGGCGAATTTGTCCCTGAGAATCTTCAGGCGGTACGCAGTATCCAGGCGATGCGCCACCGTGCGCAGTTTGCGCTGCAAATTCGCCATATGCCCGACGGCCAGCAGGTAGATATCGGCGCGGACCAGCCCGCCGGATAGTCAGCTGCCCGGCATTGCGGCGCCGGAAGCAATAAACCACACCAGAAATGCCATCGCGGCAATAAAGATCAGGGTGGGGGCAATCGCTCTTTTATTCACGGCTTTACACCTTTCGGTTGTTTAACGGTTGGGGAGCGCCCGCTCCCCGGCGGCGGCGAGTGTAGCATAATCCCCCTTGTCCCGACATGCCGTTAAACCCTGTTACACCTGGACAATTTATGAAAAAATGATTGCGCAATCATTTAGCCGACAGGAAGCCGATGAAAAACCGTAACGATGCGTTCGCACCCGCCGTCAGTAAAACCCCCACGCTGGAAGATGTCGCGCGCGTGGCGGGGCTGTCACCGATGACCGTCAGCCGGGCAATTAATAAGCCGCAGGTGGTGCGCCCGGCGACGGTGGCAAGGGTGATGGAGGCGATCCAGGCGACCGGCTATATTCCCAATATGCTGGCGGGTGGGCTGGCTTCAAAGCGCAGCCGTTTGATCGCCGTGGTGGTGCCGCAGATCAACAACAGCATGTTTGTTGATACCGTTCAGGCCATCAGCGATCGGCTGGCGCAGCGCGGCTACCATATGCTGCTGTGCGTAACGGGCTATTCGTATGACCGGGAAGCGGAGATCGTCGCGACCATCCTCTCACGCCGTCCTGATGGCATGGTGCTGACCGGCATTCATCACAGCCCTGAGCTGCGCAAGACCATCCTCAACGCCGGGCTACCGGTGGTGGAAATCTGGGATATGACGCCGACGCCGCTCGATATGCTGGTCGGTTTTTCGCACGAAAAAATCGGCACCTGCATTGGTCAATACTGCCTGCAGCGCGGCTACCTGAATCTCGGGCTGGTGTGGGCAGGCGACCGCCGCGCTCAGCAGCGGCGCAAAGGGCTGGTTGATGCAATGCAGGGCCAGGCTGGCAGCCGAATTCGCGGCGTTAATGCCCCGGTACCGACCTCGCTCGCGGCCGGGCGGCAGGGGCTGAAACAGCTGCTGGCGCAGGGAGAGCGCTTCGACGCGATTATCTGCAGCTCGGATACCCTGGCGCAGGGTGTCATTATGGAGGCCTGCGCACGCGGGCTGCCCGTGCCGCAGCAGCTGGCGGTGATCGGCTTTGGCGACCTCAGCTTTGCTGCCTCTAACCAGCCCGCCATTACCACGGTGGCGATCGACCGGGTGAAAATGGGTGAGGATGCGGCAACGCGGCTGGCCGATAAAATTGAAGGCCGCAGCCCGCAGGATGCGGTGGTTGACCTTGGATTTCAGCTGGTTGAGCGCGACTCCGGCTGAGGGGATGCAGCCTTAGCAACTTCTCCGCAGCCACAATGTTTTCCCTGTTGTTGTGCTTATCGCCTGGAAAAATCTCTGGCATGCCATGGCGCAGGCTAATGGCATAGTGACATCAGGGGGAATGAAGAATTCTTTGACTTTATTACTGTGAGTTATTATCTCGGTAGTTAATCAAATGCGCGCATTTCTTGCCCGTTTTTACGGCAGGCGTGCATAAATTTCCGCTAAGTCCCACGCTTTAATCCCCGTAATTAATGGTGACATTGTTATGAAATGTTAGAGCCATTATTAATGTTAACTTTAAAATAAAATGTCTTTTATTTTTACATTTAGAAATATCTGTATGGTTAACATTGCCCCAATGTAAACAGATAAAAACAGTTATTTAACCTTAATTACACCTGCTTTACGGGGGTGTACTTTTCATGCAAGTGAGAGTCGTAACGCTATGCTTCTTCAAAAAGAAACCACCCGCCGTAAGTTTTTAATCGGGTCGCTGTTGGCATTACCGTTAGGGGAGATGGTGTTTAAAGGGCTGACCGCAGCCCAGGCGGCAGAAATGGCCGCGCCAGAACTGACGGAGTACCAGCCGATCTTCTTCAGCAGCGACGAGTGGCAGTTTATTCTCGCCGCCTGCGACAGCCTGATCCCCGCCGGCGGCAAGGGCAAAGCACCCGGCGCGCTGGAAACCAACGTCCCGATCTTTATCGATCAGCAGATCCACGGCGATTCTGGCGATGAAATCTATATGAAAGGGCCGTTTGATGCGCACGCCCCGGCCACCATGGGGTATCAGATCCCGTTTCGTCCTCAGCAGATCTACAAAACCGGCATCAAACTGGCCAATCAGTGGTGCCAGCAGAACCACCAGAAACCCTTCCATCAGCTGTCTGCGCAGGATAAAGACAGCGTCCTGACCCAACTGCAAAAAAACGATATTAAGTTTGCCGACCTTGGTGAGCCGGACCTGAAGGCGTCGCAGTTCTTCAGCGGGCTGCTGGCCGATACCAAGCACGGTTATCTCTCCGACCCGATGTACGGGGGTAATAAAGGGATGAAGGCGTGGATCGCCATCGGCTTCCCCGGCGCGCGCGCCAGCTACCTAGAATGGGTGAAGCAGCACAACGTCCCGTATCCACTCGGCCCGATCAGCATCAAGGGCGAGCGCGCCTGAGTCCGCTGTTACTTTTTTCGTTTTTTATCAATGACAGCCAAAAGATTTCGCGTTGCGGCAAGGCGGCAACTTAACGAACCCCCTGAAGCTTACAGAAGTCAGTGAACAGGGTGAATAAAGGCAGCCCACACGGCTGCAACGCGATAGATGAAGGGTTGATAGGGTTAATTATGTCTCAAATCAATAAAGAAGAAGTCGACGTCGTTGTCGTCGGCCTGGGATGGGCTGGCTCGCTGATGAGCATTGAGCTGGCGATGGCTGGCCTGAAGGTGCGGGCGCTGGAGCGCGGTGCCGATCGCGGCTATGAAGAGTTCGCTTACCCGAAACCGGCGGATGAGTACGCCTACGCGGTGCGTAACAAAGTGATGGCGACCACCGCCGAAGCGGCCGTCACCGTACGTTACAACATGAGCCAGACCGCGCTGCCGACGCGCAAATGGGGCGCATTCTGTCCGGGTAACGGCGTCGGGGGTTCTGGCCTGCACTGGACGGCGGTGCTGATCCGCCCAACGCCAACCGACCTGAAGCTGAAAACCTATGCTGACCAGGCTTACGGCCCGGGCGTGCTGCAGGACGATATGCGTATTATGGACTTCCCGTTCAGTTGGGAAGAGATCGAACCCTATTACGAAAAATTTGAGATGATCTGCGGCCAGTCCGGCACTACCGGCAACCTGCGCGGCCAGATACTGGAAGGCGGCGACCCGTTTGAAGGCCCGCGTGCTAACCCCATGCCGCTACCGGCGCTGGAAGACACGCTGAACAACACCCTGTTTGTGAAAGCGGCAAAGAAGCTCGGCTACCATCCGTTCCCGAACCCGTCGGCCTGCGTATCTCGCGCCTGGACCAACCCGTACGGTAACCAGATCGCCCCCTGTAACTACTGTGGCTACTGCAGTAAGTATCCGTGCCTTAACTATTCAAAAGCCTCACCGCAGACCGCCGTGATGGACGCGCTGAAGCGCATGGATAACTTCTCCTATGAAGTGCATGCCAACGTGATGAAAGTGGTGCTGCACGACGATAAGAAGACCGCCAAAGGCGTGATCTATATTGATAAAGACGGCAACGAATGCTTCCAGCCGGCGAAAATCGTGGTGCTGAGCAGCTTCCAGTTCTGCAACGTGCGCCTGATGCTGCTGTCCGGCATCGGCAAGCCGTATAACCCGATCACTGAAGACGGTGTGGTCGGGCGCAACTACGCTTTCCTCAGTAACGGCGGCGCGACGCTGTTCTTTAAAGATCAGAACTTCAACCCGTTTGCCACCGCCGGTGCGACCGGGCAGATGTTTAACGATATCTCTCCGGGTAACTTCGACGGTCCTGGCCTCGGTTTTATCGGCGGCGCAAAGATCCACAGCTCGCAGGCTACCGGTACGCCCATCAGCACCGCACTGCCGAAAGGCACTCCGAGCTGGGGCGCCGGCTGGAAAGAGGGGATGGAAGAGTGGTACGGCCATTCGATGAAGATCAGCATCACCACCACCTGCATGTCGTATCGCGATATCTATCTCGATCTCGATCCGAACTACACCGATGATTACGGCTACCCGCTGCTGCGCATGACCTTCGACTGGAAGCAGAACGAACTGAAACTGCAGCAGCACCTGAAGGGTATCGTCAGCAACATCACTAAAGAGCTGAACCCGGACAGCTTCAGCGAAAGCTTCCTGCCAATGGACGCACACTTCGACCTGACCAAATACGTCTCGACGCACAACGTCGGCGGCGCGGTGATGGGCGACAACCCGCAGACCTCCGCGCTGAACAAGTATCTGCAGAGCTGGGATGTGCATAACGTCTTTGTGCCGGGCGGTAACGCCTTCCCGCAGAACTTCCAGGCGAACCCGACTGACACCATCGGTGCTATCACCCTGATGGCGGCCCAGGCGATTAAAGATATTTACCTGAAAAACCCCGGCCCGATGGTTCAGGCATAAGGAGATGACGATGATGAACTTCAAACGTTTACTGCTTGCCAATGCCGTGCTGCTGGCGGCGACTTTTGCGGCTTCGGCTCAGGCCGATGACAGCCTGGTAAAGCAGGGGGAGTACATTTCCCGCCTTGGCGACTGCGGCGCGTGCCACACTCTTCCGGGCAAACCGGCATTCTCCGGCGGGCTGGCGATCGAGTCTAATCTTGGCACCATTTACTCGACCAATATCACGCCGGATAAACAGCACGGCATTGGCAATTACAGCGAGCAGCAGTTCTCGGACGCGGTGCGCAAAGGCGTGCTGCCTGACGGCACGCGCCTCTACCCGGCGATGCCGTATCCGGATTACGCCAAAATCAGCGATGCCGATATGCACGCGCTCTACGCTTACTTTATGCAGGACGTGAAGCCGAGCGCCGAGCAGCCGCCGGAAACCGATCTCAGCTTCCCGTTCAGCCAGCGCTGGGGCATGCGTTTTTGGAACTGGGCCTTTACCAGCGATAAACCGTTCCAGCCCATTGGCGGGGCAACGGCGGAAGTCAATCGCGGGGCCTACCTGGTGGAGAGCCTCGGCCACTGCGGCAGCTGCCATACGCCACGCGGCATAGGTATGAACGAGAAAGCCCTCGACAGCAGCGACAGCAAGTTCCTCTCCGGCGGGTCACTGAACGGCTGGGAAGTCCCCTCGCTGCGCGGCCTGCCGAACTGGACCGGGCAGGAAACCGTGGATTACCTGGCGACCGGGCGTAACGATAAAGCGGCGGTGGGGGGGGAAATGACCTCGGTTATCGAGCACAGTACCTCGTGGATGACGGAAGCGGACCTCAAGGCAATCACTGCCTACCTGAAGTTTATCGGCGGCAACCCGCCTGCTCCGGCGGCAGCAACCCACAGCGTGAGCCCGACCGAAGCTAAACTGACGGCGGCGAAAAACCTGACCACCGGCGAGCGCCTGTACCTCGATAACTGTGGTGCCTGCCACTTCGTTACCGGTAAGGGCGCGCCGCGCATCTTCCCGCAGCTGGACCAGGCGACGATTGTTAATGCCGGCGATCCGACCGGGCTTATCCATACCATTCTGGCCGGTGCGCAGCAGCCCTCCACCGCTAAAGCACCGTCGACGCTGGCGATGCCGGGCTTTGCCAACCGCCTGAGCGACGATGAGGTGGCGCAGCTGGCGACCTTTATCCGCCAGGGCTGGAGTAATAAAGCCGCTGCGGTGAGCGCCGACCAGGTGCAAGAGGTCAGGGCAAACCTGAAAAAATAGTCCCCTGTCAAACCCGCCGCCCGGCGGGTTTTTTTTCGTCTGCTCAGTAAACAACCTGCGCTGTCACCGACAGTGTCTATACTGGTAGCTGACTAAACAACCGGAGGATAACAATGACCATTCATAAGAAAGGACAGGCACACTGGGAAGGCGACATCAAAAAAGGTAAAGGCACCATCACTACCGAAAGTGGTGCGCTAAGCCAGCAGCCCTACGGTTTCAATACCCGCTTTGAAGGCAAACCAGGCACCAATCCGGAAGAGCTGATTGGCGCGGCACACTCCGCCTGCTTCTCCATGGCGCTGTCGCTGATGCTGGGCAACGAAGGCTACACCCCTGAAAGCATCGATACCGTTGCCGATGTGTCACTGGATAAAAAAGGGGATGGGTTCGCCATCACGAAAATTGAGCTGCAGAGCAAGGTAGTACTGCCGGGCATTGATAAAGATAAGTTCGACAGCATCATCCAGAAGGCCAAAGCGGGCTGCCCGGTCTCGCAGGTGCTTAACGCTGAGATCACCCTTGACTACCAGCTGAACTAACGGCGGCTTGTCATACGGTTAAGTAAGGATTGCGTTAAGAAGGTGAAAATAAGACGCTAATCATTCGGTTTTAGGAGTTCGTGAGATAGGGAAGTGTTGCGTTATCCCCGATATTTGAGCCACGGCAGTCAGCAGGCCGTGAGCAAATCGAGGATACACCCATGAAAAAAACAACACTGGCACTGATTATTAGCGTTTTCACAGCAAGCAGCCTTTTCACCACCCTCTCTTACGCAGACGGTCCGGGTAATGGCCCGGACCGCGAGTGGCATCAGCAGGGCGGTCACGATAATCACGGTGGCGATGAGCGTCACGACGATCGCCATGACGATCGTGGGCACAATGAGCGCGGCGACGACCATCGCGGTCGCGGTGGTCCAGGCGAGCGTGACCATTTTGCGTGGCAGGGCCATGACTTCCGTCGCGGCCACCCGGCACCGGACCGCTTCCGTGGCGACGATTATCGCGTTGACGACTGGCGCGATCGCGGCCTTGATGAGCCACCGCGCGGTGAGCACTGGGCCTATGTTGACGGCAATTATGTGCTGATTGCTGCGGCCACCGGGATAATCACTTCGATCATTCTCGGCAATATTGCCGGCAACCATTAACCGCTTCTCTGCCGGTGGCACTCGCCACCGGCATCTTCGTCTCCGCGCAGAAAATCCTCTTACCTGAACACCTAACTCATTAACTTATCAGTACTTTATTTTCCTTTGTTACACTCCATTACAGGGTGATTTTTCGGCCTGTGCCGCAAAAAACCGTGCCCTCAGCACTTGCTGCAGGCTAAGAAACGGTTATAAGATCGTCTCCGGTTTGAGCAAGGTTTAATCAGACGCGCACATACAAAGGACGAGAAAATGGACAATCGCATGGACAGGCTGGAAGGGCACGTGGGTATTTTGCAGGGTGACGTCAGTATCTTAAAAAAAGATGTGGGCGTTCTGCAAAAGGATGTTGGCATCTTGAAAGTCGATGTCGACAGGTTGAAAGATGACGTCGGCGTGCTTAAGAGTGATGTTAAGGAATTAAAGGAGGACGTCAGCACCCTGAAAATTGATGTCGGGATTATCAAATCGAATTATGCCACCCAAAGCGATGTGAACGGTTTACGTGTCGAACTGCATCAGTGCCTGGCTGCGCAAACCCGCTGGATCGTCACTTCACAGTTCGCGGTCTTAGGCTTTGGTCTTGCCATTGCCAAACTGATCTTCTAGCGCCTGCGGGCGCTTTACCCTCTTTATACCCTGCGTGAGTAAACTATCCCGAACTTTCCCATATAGACGTCTGGACATGTAGCCATCAATTTCGGTAGCATGGCCACCATTAGAAATTTCTCAATGGGAACAGGCCAATGACGCAGCATATCGAGATTCTGGACGGTGGGATGGGGCGTGAGCTGGCGAGGGTGGGGGCGCCCTTCCGCCAGCCGGAGTGGTCGGCACTGGCGCTGTATGAGGCACCTGAACAGGTGCGTGCGGTCCACGACAGCTTTGTCGAGGCTGGCGCAGGTACCCTGACCACCAACAGCTATGCCGTGGTTCCCTTCCATATCGGCGCAGCGCGTTTTGCCGCAGACGGTGAGCGCCTTGCTGCGCTGGCCGGTCAGCTGGCGCGCCAGGCAGCCGATGCTGCCGCACATCCGGTAAGAGTCGCGGGCAGCTTGCCGCCCGCCGCCGGTTCCTATCGCCCCGATCTGTTTGTCGCTGAGCAGGCTATCGCAATCCACCGGGTGCTGGTGGCTGCTCAGGCACCTTACGTTGACGTCTGGCTGGGTGAAACCATCAGCTCCATTGCTGAAGCCGTGGCGATCCATCAGGCGGTTGCCAATCAGCCGCAGCCGCTGTGGCTGTCGTTCAGCCTGCACGATGACCCGGACCAGCCGAAAGCTGCCAGCACGCTGCGCTCGGGCGAGAGCGTGACGGCCGCCGTGGAGAAAGCGCTTGAGCTGGGGGCAGAAAATATTCTGTTCAACTGTAGCCATCCTGAAGTGATGCTCTCTGCGGTTCAGCAGGCGCAGGCCACGCTGCAGCGTCTCGGGTCGGCTGCCGGGATTGGCGTTTATGCCAACGCATTCGAGCACGGCAGCAACGGCGGCGGGGCCAACGAAGGGCTGAGCGGCCTGCGTAAAGACACGCATCCGGAAGGGTATCTGCACTGGGCGCAGGAGTGGGTTGCTGCCGGGGCCACGCTGGTCGGCGGCTGCTGCGGTATTGGGCCGCAGCATATTGCGCGGCTGGCCGCCGCGCTGAAGTAAACGCCTTATTTTCACCGCGCCATGCGCCATAACAACGATAAAAAAACAGGGAATACACCATGATGAATCGTCGCGATTTTATCAAAACTACCGGCGCGCTCTCCGTGGCGGCAGCCTGTTCCGGCCTGCCATTCCAGTCGGTGTGGGCAGCGGATACCGCTGCGGCCACGCCGAAAAAGGGCGGCCATCTGAAGGTCGGCATGGACAATGCCTCAAGCACTGACCGCCTTGATCCGGCGTTCTGGTTTGAATCCTATATGTACTTCGTCGGCTCGCAGCTGTTTAACTGCCTGGCGGAAGTGGATGAGCACGGTAAGATCACACCGTCGCTGGCGGAGAGCTGGGAAACCCGCGATGGTAGCAAAACCTGGGTGCTGAACATCCGCAAAGGGGTGCAGTTCCACGACGGCCGCACCCTGACGGCAAAAGACGTGGTTTACTCGCTGAACCATCACCGCGCTGAGAAATCCAGTTCGTCGGTGAAAGGCTACCTCGATCCGGTGGTGTCGCTGGAGGCGACGGCACCCAATCAGGTGACCATCAAGCTGAAGGAGCCGAACGTCGAATTTATCGCGCTGCTGAGCGATGTTCACTTTGCCATCACTGCCGAAAATGAAAACTTCGACAAAGGTATTGGCACCGGGGCGTTCATTCTTGAAAGCTTCAAGCCGGGCGTGCGCACGCTGGTGAAGCGTAATCCGAACCACTGGAACCCGGCGCGCGGCCACGTCGACTCGGTGGAAACGCTGGCGATGAATGACTCTACTGCCCGCGTCGCGGCGCTGGCCAGCGGCTCAGCACATTTGATCAACCGCGTTAATCCGCGCATTGTTGAGCGCCTTAAGCACATGCCGAATATCCAGCTGCTGCGTTCGCGCGACAGCCAGATCTTCACGTTCCCCGGCCTGGCGACGGCCGCGCCGTTTAATACCCTGGACGGTCGCCTGGCGCTGAAATACGCCATCGATCGCGAGCAGATTATCAAAACCGTGCTCGGCGGCTTCGGCACCGTGGCGAATGACAACCCGATCTTCCCGTCCAGCCCCTGGTTCGCCAAAGATATCCCGCAGCGCCCGTATGACCCGGAAAAAGCCAAATATCACTGGCAGAAAAGCGGCTTCAGCGGCCCGCTGGTGCTGTCGGTGGCAGAGGCCGGATTCCCTGGCGCGGTTGATGCCGGGCAGCTGTATCAGAACTCGGCAGAAAAGGCCGGTATCCCGCTGAAGGTAGAGCGCGTACCGGATGATGCCTTCTGGGACAACGTCTGGATGAAAAAGCCGTTTGTCTCTTCTAACTGGTCGCTGCGCCCGACGGCGGATGCGCTGCTGTCGCTGGTGTTCACCAGCAGTGCGCCGTGGAATGAGTCGCAGTGGAAAGAGCCGGCGTTTGACCAACTGGTGACCGCCGCGCGCGGGGAGCAGGACGAGCAGAAACGCCGCCAGATTTACCACGATATCCAGCTGATGCTGGTGGAAAAAGGCAGCGAAATTATTCCGCTGTATGCCGATGCGCTCGACGCCGCCAGCAGCAAAATTAACGGCTTCGTGGCGATCCCGGGCTTCACCATGAGCGGTAACCGTGCAGCGGAAAAAGTGTGGTTTGCATAACAGCTAATGAGTCATTTATCTGAACGCCGGGGGAAGGGCCACCGTCCTCTGTTAAAACTGATTGGCCAGCGCCTGCTGGCGGGTGTAGCGATGCTGCTGGTGGTCTCTGTGCTGATTTTCGTCGGTATCCAGCTGCTGCCGGGCAATGCTGCGACGGCTATCCTCGGCCAGACCGCCACGCCGCAGGCGGTGGCGGTGCTGAATCAACAGCTGGGGCTGGATCAGCCCGCTGCCGGGCGCTATCTCGCCTGGCTGGGCGGCGTGCTGCAGGGTGATTTTGGCCACAGCTTTACCAGCCGCGAAGCTATCGGCCCGGTGCTGCTCGACCGGCTGGCAAACACGCTGTCGCTGGCGTTTTTCACCGCCATCGTTGCCGTGCCGCTGGCGCTGGTGATTGGCTTTGTCTCGGCGCGCTTTCAGGGGAGCTGGATCGATCGCCTGCTCAACTTCTTCACCCGCGCCGCCGTCTCGCTGCCGGAGTTCTTCTCCGGCTATCTGCTGATCCTGATCTTCTCGATCACCCTGTTCTGGCTGCCGAGCAATAGCAGCATCTCCGACGGCATGCCGCTGGGGGATCGCCTGCTGGCCGTCGCGCTGCCGTGCATGACGCTGATCTTCGCTATCCTCGGCCATATGAGCAATATGACCCGGGCAGCGTTAGTCAGCGCGCAAAACGCGGCGTATGTTGATACTGCGCTAATGAAGGGGCTGTCACCCTCGTCTATCCTGTTTCGTCACGTGCTGCCCAACGCCTGGGGGCCGATCGTTAACGTGATCGTGATTAACCTGGCGTGGCTGATGGTCGGCGTGGTGATCGTCGAGAACGTGTTTGTCTATCCGGGCCTCGGACAATATATGGTCGACAGCATCAGCAAGCGCGATATCCCGGTGATCCAGGACTGCGCGCTGCTGCTGGCGGGGATCTACATTCTGCTTAATCTGCTGGCGGATATCATCACGCTGCTGGCTAACCCGCGTCTGCGTTTTACAAGGAATTGATCTGATGTTCAGGCTGAAACTTTCCGTACTGCCCGGCGTTATCGGGCTGAGCCTGTTTGTGCTGGTGGCGCTGCTGGCGCCGTGGCTGGCGCCGTTTGCGCCGGACCAGGTGGTCGGCAGCGCCTGGGCGGGCGTGTCGCCGGACAGCTGGCTGGGCACTGATAACCTCGGGCGCGACCTGCTGTCCCGCCTGATCTGGGGCACGCGCACCTCGCTCAGCGTCAGCGCGGTGGCCACGCTGCTGGCTTTTGCCATTGGCACCTTCCTCGGCTTTCTGGCCGGTTACTTCGGCGGTTGGGTGGACCCGCTGATCTCGCGCCTCAACGATATTCTGATGGCCATCCCGACGCTGATTCTGGCACTGGTGGTGTTAGCCATGCTGCCGAAGACCATCCCGGTGATCGTGCTGGTGCTCGGCATTCTGGAGTCGACCCGCGTGCTGCGCGTGGCGCGTGCGCTGGCGCTGGAGATTGCCGCGCAGGAGTTTATTGAGGTAGCGCGGCTGCGCGGTGAGCGCCTTGGCTGGGTGCTGTGGCGCGAAATTCTGCCGAATGCCTTTACCACGCTGGTGGCCGAATTTGCCCTGCGCTTTATCTTTATCCTGCTATTTCTTTCAGCGCTGTCGTTCTTAGGGCTGGGCATTCAGCCGCCGACCGCCGACTGGGGCGGACTGGCGCGCGATAATAAAGATGGCATTCTGTTTGGCGTCTGGGCGGCGCTGATCCCCGGCGCGGCGATTGCGCTACTGGCACTGGCATTAAACAGCGTGGCCGACTGGCTGTTAAGCCAGCACACCCGCAGCTGGCAGGAGTAGAGCATGAGCGAACAGGCGTTATTACAGGTTAAACAGCTGCGGGTGACCGCAGGCGCGGCTACCCTGGTGGAAGAGATCTCCTTTACCCTGCGCAAGGGGGAAGTGCTGGGGCTGATCGGTGAGTCCGGCGCGGGCAAGTCGACCATCGGCCAGGCTATCCTCGGCCACTTCCGTCACGGCATGCGGCTTAGCGGCGGGCAGATCCTCTTCGACGGTAGCGATCTGACTGCGCTATCGGAACGCCAGTGGCGCAAGGTGCGCGGCGCGAAAATCGCCTACGTTGCCCAGTCGGCCAGCGCGGCGTTTAACCCGGCGCAGAAGATCGGCGAGCAGGTAATTGAAAGCGCGATTCGCCACCGCGTACTGGATCGCCAGGCGGCGATCCGTCGTGCGCTTGAGATCTTCAGTCAGCTACAGCTGCCGCAGCCGGAACAGTTCTTCCATCGCTATCCGCATCAGGTTTCTGGCGGTCAGCTGCAGCGTGCGATGATTGCCATGGCGATCTGTGCCGGACCGCAGCTGATTGTCTTTGATGAGCCGACTACCGCGCTGGACGTGACCACCCAGCTGGAAGTGCTGAAATCGATCCAGCAAATTATCCGACTGACCGGCGTGGCAGCGCTCTATATCAGCCACGACCTGGCGGTGGTGGCGCAGCTCAGCCAGCGCATTATGGTGCTGCGTCACGGTCGCGAAGTGGAAAGTGGCGAGACGGCGGCGCTGCTGAGCCATCCGCAGCAGGCCTATACTCGCCAGCTGCTGCACAGCCACGGCGAGCCGAACCCGCCGCGCAGCAGCACGCTGCCGCTGCTGACCGCGACGGAAGTCAGCGTGGATTACCACGGGGATGCGGTGCTGCATGCGGTGTCGCTGGCAATCGGCCGCGGCCGCACGCTGGCGCTGATCGGTGAATCCGGCGCGGGTAAATCGACGCTGGGCCGCGCAGTGTGTGGTCTGGTCGCGCCGTCCCGCGGCGATATTCGTTTCAACGGTCAGCTGCTGCCTGCCACGCTGCGCCAGCGCACCCGGCAGCAGCTGCAGCGCGTGCAGCTTATTCACCAGCACCCTGACACCGCCCTGAATCCACGGCTGACGATTGGCCTGCAGATTGAGCGGGCGATGGTCTGCCTGAGCGAGCTGACGGCGCTGCAGCGTAAGGCACGGGTGCAGGAACTGCTGGAGAAAGTTGGTCTGTCGCCGCAGCTGGCAGAGCGTTATCCCCATGCGCTGTCCGGAGGCCAGAAGCAGCGCGTCTGCATCGCCCGGGCGCTGGCGGTAGAGCCGGAGCTGATCGTCTGCGATGAGCCCACCTCAGCGCTCGATCCGCTGGTCGGGCGTGAGGTGCTGGCGCTGCTGAAAAGGCTGCAGCAGGAAACCGGCGTCTCGCTGCTGTTTATCACACATGACCTGCACGTGGTGCGCGCGGTGGCGGATGAGGTGATGGTACTGCGCGACGGAAAAGTGGTACGCCAGGGGGCGCTCGGCCAGGTATTCAGCGCCCCGCTGGATGACTACACTGCCGAACTGCTGCGTGCGGTGCCGGAAATGCGCCCCGGCTGGCTGGCAGAGGTCACGGCAGCAGGTTAATGCTGTGGTAACGCAAATTGATAAGATATTTTCTCCTGTCGTCGCCCGCCAGTAAAGTTCCCCGACTCAAGTTCCGATAACCCCTTGTTGAAGCCCCCCGGAGATTAACCGGGGGGATAACAACGGCTGACCAATAACAGCCAGCTTAATTGCCCGATTACTGGCACACCACACGCAGGGGATTTAGTATGACCATCACCAAAAGGCTGTTTTTAATCTTTTCCCTCCTGGCGCTTTCTCTGATCGCGCTTTCCGCTTACTCCCTGTACGCCATCAGCGGCTTCCAGTCGCGCTTTGAATATGTGCAGGTGAATGCCATCCCCAGTATTAAGGATCTGAATAAGGCTATTAGCACCACCAGCGATCTGCGGGTGGCGCTTTATATTCACCAAAGTGAAAACGACTCCAGCAAACAGCCGCCGCTGGAAACGCGCGTCGAGCAGCTGATTAGCGATCTGAAAACCCAAACCGATTACTACATGGCGAACGATATCTCCAATGAACGTGACCGGGAGATGACTCAGGATGCGCTTAACAACATCTCCGCCGTGCAGAGCGCACTGCCGGCGTTTTTCACCGCCTCCCGCGCACATGATGATGCGCAGTCACTGCCGTTGCTGAAGGGTGAGGTCGGGGTAGGTGCCGCAGTTCGCAAGCTGGTTGACGGCCTGAATAATCAGATTCAGCTAAACATTGATATCGGTAATGAGCTGCGCGTGGAGAATGCGCATAGCTACAGCACCACCTTCTGGGGCATGCTGATTTTCGCCAGCGTCATCATTATTGTGATGGGGCTGCTGGCGGTGAAAACTATTCTTAGCGTGCGCAACAGCCTGAACGGCATGCAGAGCGTGATGGAATCGGTCAGTGAATCCCTTGACCTGACCCAGCAGGTTGATGCGTCGCGCAACGATGAGATCGGTAAAACCGCTCTGGCGTTTAACAGCCTGATGGCGCGCGTTTCAGCGGTGCTGACCTCCGTGACCTCGTCGGCGCAGTCGGTCAGCTCGGCGTCCACCCAGATCGCCGCCGGTAACGAAGATCTCTCGGCGCGCACCGAAGAGCAGGCGGCTTCGCTGGAGCAGACTTCGGCCAGCATCAGCACCCTGAACGACACGGTGAAACAGAACGCCGAAAACGCCCGCCAGGCCAGCACGCTGGCCAGCACCGCCAACGATCTGTCGGTCCATAGCGGCAACGCCGTGGCGGCGATGGTCGGCACCATGGAAAAAATCAAAACCAGCTCCAGCAAGATCTCCGATATTACCGGGCTGATTGAGGGCATCGCCTTCCAGACCAATATTCTGGCGCTGAACGCGGCGGTGGAAGCGGCGCGTGCCGGTGAGCAGGGGCGCGGATTTGCGGTAGTGGCAAGCGAAGTGCGCAGCCTGGCGCAGCGCTCCTCCACTGCAGCAAAAGAGATCAAAGATCTGATTGTGACTTCAGCACAGCTGGTCGAAAGCGGTTCTGTTCAGGCCGCTGACGTCGGTGACAATATGGCGAAGGTGCAGGGATCGATTCGTCAGGTGGCTGATATCGTGGGCGAAATGGCGGCAGCAACCTCAGAGCAGAGCCAGGGAATTGAGCAGGTGCACCTGGCGATTGGACAGATGGATACCGTGACCCAGCAGAACGCCGCGCTGGTGGAGGAGGCTTCCGCAGCTTCGCAGTCGCTGCAGGAGCAGGCGGTGAATATGAACCAGCTGGTGGCGGCCTTCCGCCTGCAGTCTGGCCGCCCGGTGGTGGCTGCGGCCAGCGCGGGCAAGGTTCCGGCGATCGCCCCGGCACCGCGCCTGGCGAAACCCGCGCTGGCATCGGTGGACGATAACTGGAGTTCATTCTGATTTAACATTTCGGGTCGGGCATGCCCGACCCCTACAGATTCTTTGCTGATTTAACATTTCGGGTCGGGCGTGCCCGACCCCTACAGTAGCCGGTATTTTGCGACGGCAAAGGGCGAATTTAATGATGCGCAATCACCGAGGCAATCACCCCGGTCGCGACGGCAATTAACACGTAATTACCCTTCACATTCACCCAGCGGTGGCCGGACGGCGGTGCTTTCAGGCCGCGTTTGTGCCAGTCGTTAACCTGATATCCCTCACCACGATACTGCTGCGGCAGCGGGCGACCGCGACGAAAATCGGGCTGGCGCTGCTGTGGGTGGTTGTTGGCCTGGTGCTCAGCGCCGCGCTGCGGCATTCCACCCTGATTCTGCTGATGAGGCTGATGGGGCTGATTTTGCTGCGGGTGCTTAAGCGGCTGCTGGCCCGGTCCCTCGTCAGGACCCTGAGCAAACGCGCTCAGGCTCAGGCTGCTGAAGATCATCGCTGACAGGGCAATAGTGCGGCTTTTTTTCATCTTGTTATTCCTTGCGGTTGAATCAATGTTCAGACAGAAGGAATGTGGCGTCTGGCGGCGGGGCGAACAAGGGTAAAAGTCTGAAGCGGCAGGGTTTAACGAAATCTTTAATCTTCACTAACGAAAAACAGGCACCGCACGGCGCGGTGCCTGCTGTTCAGAACGGGGTTTCGACCACGCCCCCATCGACGCGCAGCGCCGCGCCGGATGTTGCGGACGACAGCGGGGAGCAGACGTACACCACCATATTGCTGACCTCTTCAACGCTGGCGGCGCGCTGGATCACCGAGGTCGGACGATTGGCCTTGACGAATTTCACGCCCAGCTCTTCCAGATCGGCACCGTCAGCCAGCTCCTGTTTAAAGAAGTCGGCAAAGCCGTCGGACAGCGTAGGCCCGGGCAGTACGGCGTTGACCGTCACGCCGGTCCCGGCTGCGGCTTTTGCCAGCCCGCGTGACAGCGCCAGCAGCGCGGTTTTACTCACGCCGTAGTGGATCATATCAGCAGGAATATTGATGGCGGACTCGGACGAGAGGAACACCACACGCCCCCAGCCGGAGTCGATCATCTGCGGCATATAGGCGCGGCTGAGGCGCACGGCCGACATGACATTAATGTCCCAGATGCTCTGCCACAGTTCGTCGTCGGTTTCAAAGAAGTCACCGCCGGGGAAGATGCCGACATTATTTACCAGCACATCGCAGCGCGGTTCGGCTTTCAGCAGGGCTTTGCAGCCTTCCGGCGTACCGAGGTCAACCGCATGTCCGCGTGCGCCGTGGCCCAGCGTTTTGACCAGCGCATCAACCTGCGGCTGGGTGCGCCCGGTGACGACCACCGTGGCACCTGCTGCAGCCAGACCCTGAGCGATACCTTTACCAATACCTTTAGTGGACCCGGTGACAATGGCGGTTTTGCCGCTTAAATCAATCTTCATCACGTTCTCCCGTTTATAGAGCCAGGGAGTAAGTGTAGACACGATTAAGCCGCTTTTGCCGCCCGCGGCATTAATCGCTAATCGAATACGCCTCGCTCAGCAGGCGGTTCTGCTGCTCGCGACTGTAGCTGACCAGCGAATTTTTGCTGTTGGAACGCGCCAGGATCCAGTCCACTTCGGCGGCGCTCAGCGCGGGCGGGGAGTGCCAGAACGGGGTAATGGCGTTAGTGCGTAACCACTCACTCAGCTGACGGGCCGGGGCATCGGGTGAGGCCAGCGGGAAAAGCAGCGCGGCCAGCTGCTGCATCAGTTTGACCTGCTGCGCATTTTCGCTCTGCTCCAGCAGGCTGAGGAACGGCAGCAGCAGGCGGCCACACACTTCGCCGTGATGATAATCTTTGATGGCGCCAAGCTCCCCGGCAATGCCGTGGATCACCCCCAGCCCGGCCATGCTCAGGCTCTGTCCGCCCAGCCAGGAGGCCAGCATCATCTGTTCGCGGGCTTCATCCCCGCTGGCATCGTCACGATTAAGCGCCGACCAGCCGCGAATAAACGCCTGCATCCCGGCGATGGCCGTCTGGCGGCTAAAGGCGTTGCCTTTTGCAGAGAGATACGCCTCGAACAGGTGGGTAAAGGCATCAATACCGCAGCACGCCAGCACGTGGTCGGCCGCGCCGCGCAGCAGGTGCGGGTCGAGGATCGCTATCTGCGGCACAAAGTTAGCGTGGCGCAGCGAGGCTTTGACTTTGATCGCCGCTTTATCGGTGATCACCGCATTCTGCGTCACTTCGCTGCCGGTTCCGGCGGTGGTCGGAATGGCGATCAGCGGCAGGGTCGCGCCGCTGACCGGCGTATCGCCAACCTTTTCCAGGTAGCGCAGGGTGTTGAGCGGGTGCTGGCTGAGGGCGGCGACCGCTTTCGCGGCGTCTATCACGCTGCCGCCACCAATGGCGATCACGCGCTGGGCCTTGCCGCGCCAGCGTGCTACCCAGCCGTCTATTTCCGCGGGCGAGGCCTCGTGGCTGACCACTTCGATGCCGCACAGCAGCGGTTTCACCCCGGCCTGTAGCCGTTGCCAGGCGGGGCCATTGAGAAACGAGCGGCCGCAGAACAGCACGGTCGCCAGCGGCTCGGCGTTGAGCAGCGGCAGCAGCTGTTGCAGGCTGCCAGCGCCAAAAAAGGTCTGTCGATTGCTAATCAGTAGGCTGGTGTTCATCGGCAGGGCATCTCTTCGCAAAGTTAAGGGCAGGTAAAAGTGATGTTCCGATCTTTTGGCGCGTTGATAATACTGAACCGGTGCTCAGAAATACGCTGGGCCAGCCAGCCGTCCGGCGTGGTGGCCGAAGGGATGTAGAGCTGGCGATCGGAAGAGAGCAGTGCGCCGCTCTCCACCTGTAAATCCGGCAGAGTGACTGAGAACGAACTAAAGCGGTCAATAACTTTGCCCTGAGTCGTACCCAGCGACTGGCCGCTGAGCGTCGAGACTGTCGCAGCGCACGTTTCCCCCTGATAGTCGGAGGAGCAGGCGCTAAGCAGCAGAGCCAGCGCCACAGGCAGTGGAAAGAGTAATGAGGATATTTGCCGGGTTCCTGAAGACTGCATAGCACATCCTGTTGGTTGAAGGGCCACTCAGTTTATGAGAATCGGCTTAGTATAGCCCGGCGAAGCGGCGCAGTCATTGCGGCAGAATGCTCTGAGAAATAGTTAGCATTCACTTTCATTGTGCTGGGCCTGCGGCAATAACCCTGCGTTTTGTAACATTAAACTGAATCAATTCAGCTAAATCGTTAACAATAGTTCGCAAGCAAATTAATGAGTGCTACAATCGCCTCCGTTTTGAGACTTGGATCACATTAGTGCGGCGAAGCAACCCGATTGCGGCGGGCACAACAGGCGATACATTCTATCGCAGGAATCACCGACTTGTGTAATTTCCAGGCAAACTGGTCAAGGGGTTATATACTTTTGGCAGGTTGCCTGGCTGAAACTTAACAGTTGGACGTCAGGGAGTGACGGGCGCCTGTCCGGCGGAGCCGGGCAGGCCTTTTGGTAATTTTACTTATCGAATAATTCCAGTGAATAAAAAAACCTCTGCTCTCTTTTTGACGCCGCTATTCCTGATGACGCCGGTCGCCATCAGCTATGCGCAATCCTCTGCCGCCGCCACTCAGGAGCAGGAACCCTCCCTGATGGTGATCAAACAGCGTACCGGCCTTTCCGAGCTGGATACGCCTGCCGCCGTCAGCGTGATCGACGGCGATGATATGCGCCACGCCAGCGCTCAGATCAATCTTTCCGAAAGCCTTGGCAGCGTGCCGGGGTTACAGATCCAGAACCGTCAGAACTACGCCCAGGATTTACAGCTGTCGGTGCGCGGTTTCGGCAGCCGTTCGATGTACGGCGTGCGCGGCGTGCGCATGTACGTTGACGGTATTCCGGCCACCATGCCGGACGGTCAGGGCCAGACCTCAAACATCGATATTAATTCGATTGGCAAAGTTGAAGTGCTGCGCGGCCCTTACTCTGCGCTGTACGGTAATGCCTCCGGCGGCGTGGTGAATATCGATACCACCACCGGCACTCAGCCCACCACGCTCGAAGCGGGTACTTACTTCGGCAGTTTTGGCAGCTGGCGTAACAGCGTCAAGGCCAGCGGCGCCACCGGTGACGGCACCCACGCCGGGGATGTGAATTACACTGTTTCCGGCTCGCGCTTCACCACCCACGGCTTTCGTGACCATAGCGGCACGCAGAAGAGCCTCGGCAACGGCAAGTTTGGCGTGCGCCTCGATGACGTCAGTACTCTGACGCTGATGTTCAACAGCGTATCGGTGGATGCCAACGATCCTGGTGGCCTGACCGAAGACGAATACAAAGCCAACCCGCGCCAGTCGCCGCGCGGCGACAACTTTAACACCCGTAAGAGCCTTGACCAGACCCAGCTAGGCCTGCGCTATCAGCGTGAGATGAGCGACAACGACCTGCTGACGCTCACCACCTGGCACGGCGAGCGCCATACCACCCAGTACCAGTCGATCCCCCAGGGGCCGCAGAACAATCCGGCCTATCCGGGTGGCGTAATCGTGCTGGAGCGTAAATATCAGGGCGTCGATACCCGCTGGAAGCACGATGGCCTGCTCGGTGCGATGCCGGTGACGCTGACCGGCGGCATCGACTATGAAACCATGACCGAGCGCCGCCAGGGCTTCCAGAACTTTAATCTGGTGGGGGGCGTGCCGGAGTTTGGCGAGAAAGGGGCGCAGCGTCGCAACGAGAAGAACACCATGTGGAACCTCGACCCTTATCTGCAAACCAGCTGGCAGCTGACGCCGAAGTGGACGCTGGATGCCGGCCTGCGCTACAGCACCGTCAGCTTTGACTCCACCGACTACTACATTACCACCGGCAACGGTGACGACAGCGGCAGCGCGCGCTACCACAAGCTGCTGCCGATGGGGTCGATCAACTATGCCGTCAGCGACGCGTGGAATGTCTACTTCTCCGCCGGGCGCGGTTTTGAAACCCCGACCATCAATGAGCTTTCATATCGCTCCACTTCCGGCACGCAGACCGGGCTGAACCTCGGGCTGAAGCCGGCCACCAGCGATACTTTTGAGCTGGGCAGCAAAACCCGTATCGGCTATGGCCTGCTGACTGCCGCCGTGTTCCAGACCAACACCGATAACGAGCTGGTGGTCGACAGCAGTTCCGGCGGACGTGCGGTATATAAAAACGCCGGGGAGACCCGCCGTCGCGGCGTCGAGCTGGGCTTTGACCAGCAGTTTGCGATGGACTGGCGCCTGAAAATGGCGTGGACGCTGCTGGATGCCACCTACCGTAACGAAACCTGCTCCGCCAGCGGCAGCTGTACTCCTGCGGGCAATCGCCTGCCGGGCATCGCGCGCAATATGGGCTACGCTTCGCTGGAGTATGCGCCGGAAAGCGGCTGGCATGCCGGGGCCGATATTCGCTATATGAGCAGCATTCAGGCCAATGACGCCAACGACGCGCAGGCCGCGACCTATACCGTCGCCAGCCTCAACAGCGGCTATCGCTTCAACTGGAGCCAGTGGTCCCTGGATCTGTTTGGCCGCGTCGACAACCTGTTCGACCGCCAGTACGTTGGCTCAGTGATTGTTAATGAAGGCAACGGGCGCTACTTCGAACCGGCGCCGGGGCGCAACTGGGGCGGCGGCGCGACGCTCGCTTACCAGTTCTGATAGCAAAGAATCCAGCAACAGCCTGCGAACGTTCGCGGGTAAAAAACACCCGATGGATAGGGCAGTACTTACCTTAAATAGTTCGAGTTGCATCAAGGCGGCAAGAGAACGAATCCCGATGAGCTTACATGAGTCAGTGATTCGGGTGAGTGAGAGCAGCCACCGCAGAGGCAGCTTGAAATATGACGGGTAAAAGGGTGTTTTAAAAGATTGGGCTTATGCTCAATCGACGACTTTAAATTTTGGTAAGGTTCAAACTATGCAAAGTAAAGCATCAAGAATACTGATCCTGTTAACGGCTATTTTCGCCACTCTGAGTGGTTTATACCTGTTAATCGGTGGTATCTGGTTGGCTAAATTGGGCGGTTCGCTCTACTACATCATCGCGGGTGTGGTTCTGCTGATTACCGCTTTCCTGCTGTATCGTCGCCGGGGTGCAGCCCTGCTGCTGTACGCACTGTTCCTGCTGGCCACCACAATCTGGTCGCTGTGGGAAGTGGGCTCTGACTTCTGGGCGCTGACTCCGCGCCTCGACGTCACCTTCTTCCTTGGCCTGTGGCTGGTGCTGCCGTTCATCTGGCGTGGCCTGGGCTCTAAAGGCGCGTTCCCGCGCGTGGCGCTCTCTGCCGTGCTGGTGTTCGTGGTGGCGGTGCTGGCTTACTCGGTGTTTAACGACCCGCAGGAGATCAACGGCACGCTTAGCCACGATCAGGCTGCTGCTGCGCCTGCTGACGATGGTATTCCTGCCGGTGACTGGCCTGCCTATGGCCGTACCCAGGGCGGTACGCGCTACTCGCCGCTGAAGCAGATCAACGACGGCAACGTTGATAAGCTGCAGGAAGCCTGGACCTTCCAGACGGGCGACCTGAAAACCGCCAGCGATCCGGGTGAAATCACTAACGAAGTGACCCCGATTAAGATCGGCGACGCTCTCTACCTGTGTACTGCGCACCAGAAGCTGTTTGCTCTGGATGCCGCGACCGGTAAGCAGAAGTGGATGTTCGATCCGAAAATGAAGACCGACCCGACGTTCCAGCATGTGACCTGTCGCGGTGTGTCTTACGTGCAGACGCCGGAAGCGGCGGCCACGCCTGCGGGCAGCAAGCCTGCGCTGTGCTCACGCCGTATCCTGCTGCCGGTGAACGATGGCAGCATGTACGCGCTGGACGCGGAAACCGGTGCGCTGTGCCCGGAGTTTGGCGAAAACGGCAAACTGAATCTGCAGAGCAACCTGCCGTATAACAAAGTCGGTTCTTACGAGCCAACTTCACCGCCGATCGTGACCGATAAAACTATCGTGATGGCCGGGGCAGTCACCGATAACTACTCGACCAAAGAGCCATCCGGAGTAATCCGTGGCTTTGACGTTAACAGCGGTAAGCTGCTGTGGGCGTTTGATACCGGCGCGAAAGATCCGAATCTGATTGCAGAAGGCGATCAGCACTACACGCCGAACTCGCCGAACTCGTGGGCACCTGCTGCTTACGATGCCAAGCTGGACCTGGTTTACCTGCCGATTGGTGTCTCGACGCCGGATATCTGGGGCGGTCACCGTACCCCGGAAATGGAGCGCTTCGCCACCGGTATGCTGGCACTGAACGCCACCACCGGTAAGCTGGCCTGGTTCTACCAGACCGTGCACCACGACCTGTGGGATATGGACGTTCCGGCGCAGCCGACGCTGGCTGACATCAACGATAAAGATGGCAACAAAGTTCCGGTTATCTACATTCCGACCAAAACCGGCGACATCTTTGTGCTGAACCGGACCAACGGTAAGCCCGTGGTTCCGGCACCGGAAATGAAAGTACCGGGTGGTGCGGCGAAGGGCGACCATGTCTCCCCAACCCAGCCTTACTCTGAACTGAGCTTCCGTCCTAAGGCCCAGCTGGCCGGTAAGGATATGTGGGGTGCGACCATCTACGATCAGCTGATCTGTCGTGTGATGTTCCATCAGCTGCGTTACGAAGGTCCGTTCACCCCGCCATCCGAGCAGGGCACCCTGGTGTTCCCGGGTAACCTGGGGATGTTCGAGTGGGGCGGTATTGCCGTCGATACCGATCGTCAGGTCGCGGTGACTAACCCAATGGCGCTGCCGTTTGTCTCCCGTCTGATCCCACGCGGCCCGGGCAATCCCATCGAGCCGGATGAGAATGACAAAGGCGGTACCGGTACCGAGTCTGGCGTGCAGCCACAGTACGGCCTGCCGTACGGCGTGACGCTGAACCCGTTCCTCTCTCCGCTGGGCTTCCCATGCAAGCAGCCTTCATGGGGCTACATCTCTGCGGTTGATCTGAAGACTAACGATATCGTGTGGAAAAAACGTATCGGTACCGTGCGCGACAGCTCACCGGTTCCGCTGCCGTTTAAAATGGGTATGCCGATGCTGGGCGCACCGGTCACCACGGCCGGTAACGTGTTCTTCATCGCGGCAACCGCCGATAACTACCTGCGTGCCTTCAACGTTTCTAACGGCAAACAGCTGTGGGAAGCGCGTCTGCCAGCGGGCGGTCAGGCTACGCCAATGACCTATGAAGTGAACGGCAAACAGTACGTACTGATTGTTGCCGGTGGTCACGGTTCGTTCGGCACTAAGCTGGGCGACTACGTGAAAGCCTATGCACTGCCGGACAGCAAATAACGGGATCGAATAACGGGCGAGGCATGCCTCGCCCCTACTAAAATCGGTAGGGGCCGGGTACGCCCGACCCGCTAAAATCGGTAGGGGCCGGGTATGCCCGACCCGCTAAAATCGGTAGGGGCCGGGTATGCCCGACCCGCTAAAATCGGTAGGGGCCGGGTACGCCCGACCCGCTAAAATCGGTAGGGGCCGGGTATGCCCGACCCGCTAAAATCGGTAGGGGTCGGGCATGCCCGACCCGCTTTATCCCAGTATTCAAAAAGGCGACCTTCACAGGTCGCCTTTTTTTATGCCAGCGCTTTCAGCCCGGCGATTTGTTCGCGCCAGCGCGCCAGCGCGGCGGCTTCATCCTTCAGGCTGAACGTCAGGCCGCTGACCACGGTGGCATACGGTGCGCGGTGGGCGATCACCTGCTTCACCTCGGCGCGAAACACCGCCAGCGCCAAATCCGTCAGCGTTTCCGGGCGCGCGACTGCCAGCGCCTGAATCTCGATCACCGCATCGTTCAGCACCAGCGCCAGGGTGATCTTGCCATCGCGCCTGAGGTTCTGCGTGGTGGTGGAGTGCGGCCAGATGGCGAACAGCAGCTCCGTGGGGGAGGTGGCAATGATTTCGCCGAGGCTAAGCTGCGCGGCATACGGCCAGCCGTTTTCACCGACGCTCGACAGGCGGATCGCCTGAAAGCGATGGCTGGCGGGCAGCGAACCGTCAAGCAGCGTCAGCAGCGCAGGGGGCAGAGTAATACTGTTCACCGTTCGTTCCTTCTGGCGATTAAGGGAGGACTATTTTACCACGAACAATCACTTTGCCCGGCTTGATCGCACTCTCGGTGGCGCGGCGGATCGCCAGATTGATCGCCTGCCAGGCAATTTCATGCAGATCGTGCGCGATGCACGGAAAGTGGAAGCCGTAGATTGCCGCGTGTGAGATCTCATCAATGCTAAACAGGCTGACGTCGCGCATCGGCACCAGCTGGCGGTCGATGCACGATTTGATAATCCCGAGTGAGATCTGGTTATTGCAGCCGACAAACACGTCCGGCGGGGCGTGATTATCGAGGTAGTGACCCGTCACCTGCGCCGCAACATCCATATAGAAATCGGCGTAAAGGACCTCAAGGCTGGCAACTTTCCCCTGCAGCGCGGCGCTCAGCCCGGTGACCCGCTCGCGCGCGACGTTGGAGTCCTCCGGCCCGGAGACCACCACCACGCGCTGCGCCTGCTGCTCCAGCAGATAGCGCCCGGCCTGCAGGCCGCAGTCGAGGTTATCGATATAGACGCCGCTGCACGAGCTGATATCCAGCTCACGGTCAACGAGGATCACCGGAATGTTTAGCGCCTCAAGGCGTTGCAGATAGGCTGGATGATAGTTGCAGTCGGAGGAGAGCACCGAAAGCACAATGGCATCGACGTTATAACCGATCAGCTTATCAATGATGCGGTTCTCCAGCTCCACCGATTCTCTGGAGTCAAATACCAGCGTATCGTAGCCGGCTTTCTCGGCTTCCTCGGTCATCAGGCGCGTCAGCCCGCCAAAGAACGGATTATTCATATCCGGGTTGACGATGCCGATGGTTTTGCTGTCGCGCGCGCGCAGATTGCGCGCGGCGGTATTCACCACATAGCCCATTTCGGCGGCGGTCTCCAGCACGCGCTTCAGCGTTTCAGGATGCACCTTATCCGGATGTGAAAATGCGCGGGATACGGTGATTTTACTGACGTTTGACTGCATGGCCACACTCTCCAGCGTGGCCTTCACTTTCCTGCCTGGCGTCAATTTATGCTCCCGATTCGCGACGTTAAAAAGTCATCATTTTGTACCATTTGCGCATCATGACAGATTGCCTGACAGGTTGCGAATGTTGTCGCGGCTATCCCGCTCTTTTCACCCGGGGATCGGTGAAGATATCCAGATCGTCACGGCTCTCTGACGAGAACTCCGACACCACCGCACCGCAATCGCCTGCCTGGAACCAGTGGCGGGTATTCGGGGCAATGGTGTACTGCTCGCCGGGGCGCAGCAGGATATAGCGTGTGGCGCTGTACCACTGCTCTGCGCCCTCCGGCGGCTGACACGCGCCATTGTTCGGGGTCAGGCTGTCGTCGTCGACAAACAGGTAGACCTCCCCCCAGCGGCAGCGAAAGGTCTCCTGTTTGCCCGGGGTGCCGTTAAACGGCGGATGCCGGTGCTCAGGGCAGGTCTGGCGCGGGAACAGCACCAGCTCTTTCGCACAGTAGCGCGGGGTATTGACGTAGGTCAGCAGCTGCAGCCCGGAGAGCGGATAATCCGGCAGGCCGAAGGTGGCAATCTCAATCTGCTGCTGCTCATCCGGGGTCAGTTCAATCGCCGCTGTTGCGAGGAAATGGCGCGTCTGCTCGCAGGCCTGGTGGAGACTGGGCATGGTAATTCTCCTTATCTGATGTTATCGATATCATCGTTAATAACCGCGTTAGCGCACTGTTTATCGTGCCGTTAGCCATTATTGCCGCGTTTTTTCTGCGGTGAATGTGCTTTTTGCTAAAAATTTAACCAGGTTCACATATTTTTAACGCCGACTCTTTTACTCTCGCTGCTATTGAAATGATATCGATACCATTTAAAACATCACAGGGGAGAGGATTATGAAAGCTCTGGTGCTTGAACAAGCCGGTAAGATTGCCATTGAGGATCGTGAGTTCAGCGAGACGCTGGGCGATGACGATGTGCAGATTAAGATCCACTCCGTCGGGATTTGCGGCAGCGACGTTCACTACTACCAGCACGGCCGCATCGGACCGTTTGTGGTGAAAGCGCCGATGGTGCTGGGGCATGAAGCCTCCGGCGTGGTGCTGGCGCTGGGCAAAAACGTGAAGCACCTGAGCATCGGTGACCGCGTCTGCATGGAGCCGGGCATTCCGGATATGCAGTCACCCCAGTCGCGCGCCGGGATCTACAACCTCGACCCGGCGGTGCAGTTCTGGGCCACGCCGCCGGTGCATGGCTGCCTGCGCGAGACGGTGATCCATCCCGGCGCGTTTACCTTCAAACTGCCGGACAACGTCAGTTTTGCCGAAGGTGCAATGGTGGAACCGCTGGCGATTGGCATGCATGCTTCGACCAAAGCAGGCATCAAGCCAGGGGATATCGCGCTGGTGATCGGTGCCGGTCCGATTGGGGTCGTCACCGCGCTGGCGGCGCTGGCCGGGGGCTGTTCCGACGTGATCATCTGCGATCTGTTCGATGACAAGCTGAGGGTGGCGGCCAACTATGAAGGCCTGCACGCGGTGAACAGCTGCGGGGAAGGCGTGGCGCAGAAAGTCGCCCAGCTCACCAGCGGTAACGGCGTTGACGTGGTGTTCGAGTGCAGCGGTGCCAAAGCCGCAATCCTTAGCATCTGCGACCATATCGCCCCCGGCGGCACGGCGGTGCTGGTGGGAATGCCGATTGATGCCGCGCCGGTGGATATCGTGGCGGCCCAGGCTAAAGAAGTCACCTTTAAAACCATTTTCCGCTACGCCAACATGTACCCACGCACCCTGCGCCTGCTGAGCGCCGGCAAGCTGCGCGTGCAGCCGCTGATCTCTCATACCTACAAATTCAGCGACAGCGTGGCCGCCTTTGAACGCGCGGCGGCGGGCAACCCGACCGACATCAAAATCATGCTGGAAATGGAGTAGGTCATGGCGCTGTATGCGGGCATTGACTGCGGAACGCAGGGCACCAAGGTGGTGATTATTGATGACCAGCAGGGCACCATCCTCGGCAGCGGCAGCGCGCCCCACGCCATGCTCAGCGACGGGCAGGGCAAACGCGAGCAGCACGCCGAATGGTGGATCGCTGCGTTGATCGCCGCCTTTGCTGCGGCAACGGCAGACGCTGACGTTGCACCGCAGCAGATCGCGGCGCTGGCGGTTTCCGGCCAGCAGCACGGCTTTGTCGCGCTGGATGCGGCGGGTGAGGTGCTGCACCCGGTCAAGCTGTGGTGCGATACCTCCACTTCTGCCGAGAATAGCTGGCTGCTGGAACAGCTCGGCGGTGAAGCGGCGGCGCTGCAACGTCTTGGTCTGGTGCCGGCGACGGGCTACACCGCCTCGAAAATCATCTGGTTTAAGCGTCAGCATCCGCAGCTTTGGCAGCGCCTTGCCTGCGTGCTGCTGCCGCATGACTATCTCAATTTCTGGCTGACCGGCGAGCGCGTGGCGGAGTACGGTGACGCTTCCGGCAGCGGCCTGTTCGATATTCGCCAGCGCTGCTGGGACCGTCATACCGTGGCGCTGATCGACGACAGTGGCCGCCTGTGGAATGCACTGCCGCCGCTGATTGCGGCGGAAAAACCGGTCGGTACAGTGTGCCAGCGGGCTATCGATGCGCTGGGTCTGCGCCCCGATACGCTGGTCGCCAGCGGCGGCGGCGACAATATGATGGCGGCGATTGGCAGCGGCAATATCCGCCCAGGGGTGCTGACCATGAGCCTCGGCACCTCCGGCACGCTGTTTGCCTGCGCCGACAGCCCGGTGGTGGCCGATTCCGCGGCCATCGCTGGATTCTGTTCCAGCAGCAACGGCTGGCTGCCGCTGGTCTGTACCATGAATGTCACCTCGGCCAGTAGCGCGGTCCAGGGACTGCTGCAGCAGGATATTGCCGGGTTTAATCAGGCGCTGGAGCAGGCCGAGCCGGGCGCGGGCGGCATGCTGCTGCTGCCATTTTTCAACGGTGAGCGCGTACCGCCGCTGCCGAATGCGCGTGCCAGCCTGCATAACCTCAACAGCGATAATTTCACCGCCGCCAATCTCTGCCTGGCGGTGGTCGAGGGGGCAACCTACGGGCTGCGCTACGGGCTGGATCTGTTCCGCCAGCAGGGCATCAGCCTGGATGAGATCCGCCTGACCGGCGGCGGCGCCAACAGCCCGCGCTGGCGGCAAATCGTCGCCGATGTGATGGGCTGCCCGGTGGTCTGCCCGCAGGAGAAGGAGTCGGCGGCGCTCGGAGCCGCTATCCAGGCCGCGTGGTGCCATCAGCAGGCTGACAGCCCGCAAGCGGCCGACAGCCTGGATTTGCTGTGTCAGCGTTTTGTGCAGCTGGATGAGCGCAGCCGCGCGCTGCCGGATGAGGCTCGTCAGCGCCGCTACGCCGACCTTTATCAACGCTATTTGCATCTGCTGCAAAAAGAATATGGGGTAACGCTATGAGCGACACAGCAGCGGCTTATCTGCTGGAAGTCAGCGGCCTGAAGAAGAGTTTCGGCCCGGTGGTGGCGTTAAAGAATGCCGAGTTCTGCCTGCGTCGCGGCTCAATCCACGCGCTGTGCGGCGGCAACGGCGCCGGAAAATCCACCTTTCTCAGCATTCTGATGGGCTTTATCCAGCCCGACAGCGGCGACATTTTTATCAACGGCCAGCGCTGTGAGTTCTCCCACCCTAAAGAGGCGCTGGCGGCCGGGATTGCCATCGTGCAGCAGGAGCTGAGCACCATTGCCGACCTGAGCGTGGCGGAGAATATCTGGCTGGGGCGCGAGCCGCGTCACTTTGGCTTCGTCGATTTTAAACGGATGAATCAGCAGACCGCCGACCTGCTGGCCGACCTGCACTTCACGCTGTCGCCGACGGCGATTATGCGCAACCTCAGCGTGGCCGAGCAGCAGCTGGTGGAGATTGCCAAAGCGCTGTCGCACGCCAACGCCGACATCATCATTATGGATGAACCCACCTCGGCGATCGGCGAGGAGGACGTGCAGAAAATCTTCCAGGCGATCAAGCGGCTGGCGGAAAAGGGCAAAGGCATTATTTACGTCTCGCACCGCCTGGCGGAGATTTTCCAGATCGCCGACAGCTACACCATTTTCCGCGACGGCAGCTATATCCACGAAGGGCTGCTGGCCGATATCACCCGCGAGCAGCTGATCGAACATATCATCGGCGGCGAGTTCGACAGCGAGTTCGCCAAGTTTAACCAGCCGGGCACGGAAGTGATGATGGAAGTGGACAGCCTGTGCTGGGGCAGAAAGGTGCGCAATATCAGCCTGACGCTGCGGCGCGGTGAGATCCTCGGCATTTATGGCCTGGTCGGTTCCGGGCGCAGCGAATTTCTCGACCTGATTTTTGGCATTGAACATGCGCAGAGCGGCACCATTCGCATGGGCGACAGGACGCTGGCACGCCACTCGCCGCGCCAGGCGATCGACAGCGGCATTGCCTATGTGACGGAAGATCGTAAAGAGACCGGGCTGGTGCTGTGCCGCTCGGTCAATGAGAACATCAACATCGCCTCTTTCCCGGCCATCAGCCGTGCGGGCTTTATCAGCGACCGGATGGAGCAGGAGCGCACCCGCGCGATGATCCAGCGCTTTAACGTTAAAACGCCGGATGGCGAGCAGCTGGTGGGCAATCTCAGCGGCGGCAATCAGCAGAAGGTGGTACTCGGCCGCTGGGCGCTGCTGGACCCGCAGGTGATGCTGCTGGATGAGCCAACGCGCGGAATCGACGTCGGAGCAAAAAAAGAGATCTACCGCTTTATGTCGGAATTTGCGTTGAAAGATCGCGGCATCATTATGGTCTCCTCTGAGCTGTCGGAAATTATTGGTATGAGCGACCGGATATTAGTGTTTAAAGATGGCGCGCTGGCCGGTGAATTATCGGCTGAAAATGTCACCCAGGCAGAATTAATGAAGCTGGCGGTGTAATCTTCAACAATATTGACTCTAAATAATTCTAATCGCAGGAAGGCGGCAAATCCATGAGTCCGCAGGAGCATAGTTAACTATGTGACTGCGGTGAAGGGATGAAGCCAACGCACCTGCGGTTTGAAGTATGACGAGTAGAGAGATAAATTTATGAGTGCAATTCCTTCTCTGAAACCAGGGCCGTATTTCCTTACGCGTAATAAAAGCCGTCTGCATAAATACGGCATTATTATCGCCTTCTTCGTGCTGTGCCTGATCGTCACCGTGATTGGTGAAGTGCAGGTGGCAAACGGGGCGTGGAGCAGCAACTATTTTCTCAGTAACGAAAATATGCTGATTGTGTTACGCCAGATCTCGATTAACGGCATTCTTGCCGTCGGTATGACCTTTGTGATTATTACCGCCGGGGTCGATCTCTCGGTCGGTTCGGTGCTGGCGCTCAGCGGGATTGTCGCGGCGCGTTTTGCCACCACCAACAGCGGGCTGGCGATAGGTGATACCGCCCATGCGCTGATCGTGCCGATGATTATTGCGCTCGGTATTGGCATCGTCTGCGGGCTGCTCAACGGCACCATTCTGGCGCGCTATCGCCTGCAGCCGTTTATCGTCACCATGGGAATGCTCTCCGCCGCGCGCGGCCTGGCGCTGCTGACCACCGACGGTAACCCGGTGTCGCAGCTCAACCCGGACTTCCGCTGGCTGGGGAATGGCTATGTGCTGGGCATTCCGGTACCGGTGCTGATTTTTGTGCTGCTGTTTGCGCTGGCCTGGGTGCTGCTTAACCGCACCCTGTTTGGCCGCTACGTCTATGCGGTGGGCGGCAACCAGAAGAGCGCGCGCACCTCGGGCATCAGCGTGGTGAAAATTAAAGTGCTGGTCTACACCCTGTGCGGTGCGCTGGCCGGGATTGCCGGGCTGATCCTCACCGCCCGAACCGGCTCGGCCCAGACCAGTGCCGGGGCCGCCTACGAACTGGACGCGATTGCTGCGGTGGTGATCGGCGGCACCAGCATGGCCGGCGGCGTGGGCACGCTGGTCGGCACCCTGTTTGGCGTACTGATTATTGGCGTAATGAATAACGGCCTCGACCTGCTGGGCGTGCAGTCCTATTACCAGCAGATCATAAAAGGGGCATTAATTGTCGTGGCAGTACTGCTTGACCCATCGCGTAAGCAACAGCGCGATTAAATTAAATAATAAAACCTCACTCTACAAAACCAGGAGTCACCATGAATAAGATGACCAAAATTGCCTTATTCACCTCGGGCATGTTAATGGCGGGCAGCATGGCCGCCCAGGCTGCGCCGGTAAAAATCGCCGTGCTGATGTATGGGATGAAAGCGGAATTTGTGCAGCTGATGGAAAAAGCCGGTAAAGAACACCCTGCTGTGAAGAGTGGCGATGTGCAGCTGACCGTCTATGACGGGCGCTATGACCCAATGGTGCAGAACAACCAGGCGGAGACCGCCATTCAGACTCATGCTGACGCCATTATTATTAACCCGATGGACTATGAAGCCAATATTGATGTGGTGACCATGGCCAATGAGGCAAAAATCCCGGTTATCGTCACCAATGCGCGGTTAAATACCGACAAAATGACCGCCGAAGTGGTCTCCGATGACGTGCTGGGCGGCTATCTGGAAGCGAAGTCGGTGCTGAAGAAAATGAACTGCAAGGGCAACGTGGTCATTATTGAGGGGCCAAAGGGCGGCAGCGGCGAAATACAGCGCGGGCAGGGCAATGATAAAGCGATTGCCGAGTGCGGCGCAGGCAACATTAACGTGCTGGAGCGTAAAACCGCTAACTGGTCTCGCGCCGAAGCGCTGCCGCTGATGGAAAACTGGCTGCAGAAGCATCGCGGGCAGATCAATGGCGTGATTGCGCAAAATGATGAAATGGCGCTGGGGGCGATTGAGGCAATTAAAGGCGCCAACCTGAACGTTAAAGATTTTGCCATCGCCGGGGTGGACGGAGTTTCAGACGCCATTCGCGCCGTGCAGGCGGGTGAAATGGTGTCGATCCTGCAGGACGCACACGCGCAGATGCAGGGCTCGATTGACGTCGCCCTGCGGGCCGTGAAGGGGGATAGCTATCAACCCCAGTCAGATATCTGGAAGCAGTACGAAGGCAAAATGGCGTGGGATGATGGCAAAGCGAAGCGCTACTCGGTGCCGTGGACCGAAGTGACGGTGGACAATGCTGCGCAGCTGCTGAAAGCGCGTCAGTAAGTTTTCAATAAAGGCCATGTCCCAACCGGCATGGCCTGAATGCTTATTCAGGCTACCCGATTTTTCTGCACATAAACTGTGACAATAATAATAACTTTTAATTAAATTTGAGTTTTTCCTGGCGAAATGAGCGCCGCTGCATTTTCTAGTTAAACCCGCCATCAACCAAACTGATTTAATTCCCCGATTAGCCGGCTCTTAATCTTCCCCTAAGGAATTTCATTTACGCTTTATATACCCAGGCGTTGCTAATCTCGGTAGCGCTAATTTTGCGTAATGATTCTTTGAATGGATTGAAATAATGTCCGAATTTCTCCCTTTCTCGCGCCCGTCTATGGGCAATGAAGAGCTGAGCGCCGTTGAAGAGGTGCTGCGATCGGGCTGGATCACCACCGGGCCGAAAAATCAGCAGCTTGAGCAGGCTTTTTGCCTGCTAACCGGCAACCGCCATGCGATTGCCGTGAGTTCGGCCACCGCCGGTATGCACGTTACGCTGATGGCGCTGGGCATCGGGCCGGGGGATGAGGTGATCACGCCGTCGCTGACCTGGGTTTCCACGCTGAATATGATTGTGCTGCTGGGGGCGACCCCGGTGATGATTGATGTCGATCGCGATACGCTGATGGTGACCCCAGCGCTGATCGAAGCCGCTATCACGCCGCGTACCAAAGCGATTGTGCCGGTGCATTATGCTGGCGCACCCGCTGATATTGCCGCTATTCACGCGCTGGGCAAACGCCACGGCATCGCGGTGATCGACGACGCCGCGCACGCTGCGGGCACTTACTATCACCAACGCCACGTCGGCCACAGCGGTACCGCCATCTTCTCCTTCCATGCCATCAAAAACATCAGCTGCGCCGAGGGTGGGCTGGTGGTCACCGATGATGATGCGCTGGCTGAGCGCGTGCGCAGCCTGAAGTTTCACGGGCTGGGCGTGGATGCTTTTGACCGTCAGACACACGGGCGCGCGCCGCAGGCTGAGGTGATTATGCCGGGCTTTAAATACAACCTGGCGGATATCAATGCGGCGATAGCGCTGGTGCAGCTCGACAAGCTGGCGGCGAACAATGCGCGCCGCGGGCAGATTGCGGCGCGTTATCTGGCAGAGCTGGCGGACACGCCTTTCCTGCCGCTGAGCCGGCCTGTATGGCCGCACCAGCACGCCTGGCATCTGTTCATTCTGCGTGTCGACCCTGCGCGCTGCGGCATCGATCGTGACTCGCTGATGCAGGCGCTGAAACAGCAGGGCATCGGTAGCGGGCTGCATTTCCGCGCCGCGCACACGCAGAAATATTACCGCGAGCGTTTTCCGCAGCTGTCGCTGCCGCACACCGAGTGGAACTCCGATCGTATCTGCTCTATCCCGCTGTTTCCCGGCATGACTGATGACGACTGCAGCCGCGTGATTGCGGCGCTGCGTAAGCTGGCAGGTAAATAATCCGTGAAAGAACAAGAAATTAACAAAGTCTCGATAGTGATCCCGGTCTATAACGAACAGGATAGCCTGCCCGAGCTTATCCGCCGCACCGATGCCGCCTGCGCCCAGCTGGGGCTGCAGTATGAAATTTTGCTGGTGGATGATGGCAGCAGCGATAGCTCGGCGGAGATGCTCAGCGCGGCGGCGCAGGCGCCGGGCAGCCATATTGTGGCGGTGCTGCTCAATCGTAATTACGGCCAGCATTCGGCAATTATGGCGGGTTTCAGCCACGTCAGCGGCGACCTGGTCATCACGCTGGATGCCGATTTGCAGAACCCGCCGGAGGAGATCCCGCGCCTTGTGGCGACGGCACAGCAGGGCTATGACGTGGTGGGAACGGTGCGCCAGAACCGGCAGGATAGCTGGTTCCGCAAGCGCGCCTCGCGCCTGATTAACCATCTGATCCAGCGCACCACCGGCAAAGCGATGGGCGATTACGGCTGTATGCTGCGCGCCTATCGCCGCCACATTGTCGATGCCATGCTGCACTGCCACGAACGCAGCACCTTTATCCCCATTCTGGCGAATACCTTTGCCCGCCGTGCCACCGAGATCCCGGTGCTGCACGCTGAACGCGAATTTGGTGATTCCAAATACAGCCTGATGCGGCTGATTAACCTGATGTACGACCTGATCACCTGCCTGACCACCACGCCGCTGCGCCTGCTGAGCGTCTTCGGCAGCGTGATTGCGCTGTCAGGTTTTGCTCTCTCCCTGCTGCTGATCCTGCTGCGCCTGTTCCTCGGGCCGCAGTGGGCGGCAGAGGGGGTATTTATGCTGTTTGCCGTGCTGTTTATCTTTATCGGCGCGCAGTTTGTTGGCATGGGACTGCTGGGTGAATACATCGGGCGTATTTATAACGATGTACGTGCCCGTCCCCGCTACTTTATTCAGCGCGTTGTCAGCCGTGATGACGCCAACTCTTCACAGGATGAGAAATCATGAAAGCCGTCGTATTTGCCTACCATGACATTGGCTGCACCGGGATCCGTGCGCTGGCTGAAGCCGGATTCGCAATTGAAGCGATTTTCACTCACGCGGACAACGCCGCAGAGAATCATTTTTTTGGCTCGGTTGCGCGCACGGCGGCTCAGCTGGGTATTCCGGTGTATGCGCCGGAAGATGTTAATCACCCGCTGTGGGTGGACCGCATTAAGGGCATGAAGCCGCAGGCTATTTTCTCATTCCACTATCGCCATATGCTGAATGATGAAATCCTTCACTGTGCTGAGAAGGGGGCGTTTAATCTGCATGCTTCACTGCTGCCGAAATATCGCGGGCGCGCACCGTTAAACTGGGTGCTGGTCAACGGCGAACAGGAAACCGGCGTGACGCTGCACCGCATGGTGAAACGCGCCGATGCCGGTGCGATTATTGCCCAGCAAAAAGTGGTTATTGCCGCGGAAGACAATGCGCTGACGCTGCATCACAAGGTGTGCGAGGCGGCGAAACAGCTGCTGGAAAGCGCGCTGCCGGGGATCCAGCGCAATGATTTTGTCGAGCAGGCGCAGGACGAGACTCAGGCCACTTATGTTGGCCGCCGCACGCCGGAAGATGGGCGTATTGACTGGCAGCAGCCGGCGCAGACCGCCCACAATCTGGTGCGGGCGGTAACCGATCCGTGGCCTGGTGCATTCAGCTATGTTGGCGCGGGGAGATTTATCGTCTGGCAGTCAAAGGTGCGCAGCGATCTGCCTGGCGCCAAAGCGGGAACCGTGCTCTCCGTGGCGCCGTTTGTTGTCGCCTGCGGTAGCGGGGCGCTGGAGATTGTCACCGGGCAGAGCGAAAACGGCGTCTACATGCAGGGCAGCCAGCTGGCGCAGACGCTGGGCCTGGTCGAGGGCGCACTGCTGCATAACCAGCCGGTGGCGGCGGTGAAGCGCCGTACCCGCGTGCTGATCCTCGGAGTGAACGGTTTTATCGGCAATCACCTGACCGAGCGCCTGCTGCTGGACGATAACTTCGAGGTGTTCGGTCTGGATATTGGTTCCGACGCCATCAGCCGTTTCCTTGGGCATCCGCGCTTCCACTTTGTCGAAGGGGATATCAGCATTCACTCCGAGTGGATTGAGTATCATATTAAGAAGTGTGACGTGGTGCTGCCGCTGGTGGCCATTGCCACGCCGATTGAATATACCCGTAATCCGCTGCGGGTGTTTGAGCTGGACTTCGAAGAGAACCTGAAGATTATCCGCGACTGCGTGAAGTACAAAAAGCGCATTATCTTCCCGTCGACCTCCGAAGTGTACGGCATGTGCACCGATACCACCTTCGATGAAGACAATTCCAACCTGGTGGTCGGGCCGATCAATAAGCAGCGCTGGATCTACTCGGTTTCCAAGCAGCTGCTGGACCGGGTTATCTGGGCTTATGGCGAGAAAGAGGGGTTGCGCTTCACGCTGTTCCGCCCGTTCAACTGGATGGGGCCGCGCCTCGATAACCTGAATGCGGCACGCATTGGCAGTTCGCGCGCCATCACTCAGCTGATCCTTAATCTGGTGGAGGGTTCACCGATCAAGCTGATCGACGGCGGTCGTCAGAAGCGCTGCTTCACCGATATCAGCGACGGCATCGAAGCGCTGTTCCTGATTATTGAGAACAAGCACCACAACTGTGATGGTCAGATCATTAATATCGGTAATCCGGTGAATGAGGCCAGCATCAAAGAGCTGGCGCAGCAGCTGCTGGAGAGCTTTGAACGCCATCCGCTGCGTCAGCAGTTCCCGCCGTTTGCCGGTTTCCGCGAAGTGGAAAGTAGCAGCTACTATGGCAAGGGTTATCAGGACGTGGAGCACCGCAAGCCGTCGATTCGCAACGCGCAGCGCCTGCTGGGCTGGCAGCCAACGGTGGCAATGACCCAGACCATTGATGCGACGCTGGACTTCTTCCTGCAGACCGTGGAGCCGGGAGAAAACGAAGCATGATCGACGTCGGGCTGCGCATCGATGTTGATACCTGGCGCGGCACCCGCGACGGCGTGCCGCGCCTGCTTGAGATCCTCGACCGCCAGCATACTCAGGCCAGTTTTTTCTTCAGCGTCGGGCCGGATAATATGGGCCGCCACCTCTGGCGGCTGTTGAAACCGCGCTTCCTGTGGAAAATGCTGCGCTCGAATGCGGCATCGCTGTACGGCTGGGACATCCTGCTGGCGGGGACGGCCTGGCCGGGGCGCCGCATCGGGCGCGGGCTGGAAAAAACGATCCGCGCCGCCGCGCGTCAGCACGAGATTGGCCTGCACGCCTGGGACCATTTTGCGTGGCAGACGTGGGCTGGGGTGTGGCCTGCGCAGAAGCTGACGCAGGAGATCCAGCGCGGCGTGGAGTGTCTGAGCGAGATTGTCGGCCAGCCGATCCGCTGCTCAGCGGTGGCGGGCTGGCGCGCGGATGAGCGCGTGCTGGTTGCCAAGCAGCCGTTTGATTTTGCCTATAACAGCGACTGTCGCGGCACGGCCCCCTTTCGCCCACTGCTGCCCGACGGCAGCGTGGGCACGGTGCAGATCCCCGTCACGCTTCCTACCTGGGATGAGGTGGTCGGTAGCGGGGTCACGCGTGAAGGTTACAATGCCTGGATCCTCGATTTAATCGCCAGCCAGCCGGGCGTGCCGGTCTACACCATCCATGCGGAAGTGGAAGGGATCGTGCTGAGCGAAATGTTTGCCGAACTGCTGGTGATGGCGCGGCGACGTGGGATCCGTTTCTGCCCGTTAAGCGAGCTGCTGCCTGCGGATTTGTCGCAGCTGCCGACGGGAAATCTGGTGCGGGGTAGTCTCCCCGGTCGTGAAGGTTGGCTGGGATGCCAGCAATAATCAGAGTGACCCCGGCATGAAATATCTGCGTTATGCGCTGCCGCTACTGTTTTGCTATGCCTTGTATTATCTCATTCCATTAGAGCTGCGCGCGCTGTGGCAGCCCGATGAGCTGCGCTACGCGGAAATCAGCCGTGAAATGCTGGCCAGCGGTAACTGGAGCGTGCCGCACTTCCTTGGTTTGCGCTATTTCGAAAAACCGATAGCCGGGTACTGGGTCAACAATCTCAGTCAATGGGTATTTGGCGGCAGTAATTTTGCGGTGCGCTTTGGTTCGGTGGTATCCATCACGCTCAGCGCGCTGCTGGTCTACTGGCTGGCGCGGCGTATAGGGCAACAGCGCGGCACGGCCCTGCTGGCTGCGGTGATTTTTCTTACCTGTTTTCTGGTGTATGCCATTGGCACTTATGCGGTGCTTGACCCGATGATCACCCTGTGGCTGGTGGCAGCGATGTGCAGCTTTTGGCTGGCGGCGGAAGCAGGCAGCAGCACGCGGCAAAAGGTACTGGGTTGGCTGCTGCTCGGGCTCGCCTGCGGCATGGGTTTTATGACCAAAGGCTTTCTGGCGCTCGCAGTGCCGGTAGTGGCGATTGTGCCGTGGGCGATCTGGCAGCGGCGGTTTAAGGAGCTGCTGCTGTACGGGCCGCTGGCGCTGGTCAGTGCGGCACTGATCTCCGCACCCTGGGCAGTCAGCATTGCGCGCCAGCAGCCGGATTTCTGGCACTACTTCTTCTGGGTGGAGCATATTCAGCGCTTTGCCGAGGAGGATGCGCAGCATAAGGCACCGTTCTGGTACTACATTCCGGTGCTGATTGCCGGCACGCTGCCGTGGCTCGGGCTGCTGCCGGGGGCTTTAGCCCGGGCATGGCGCGAAAGAAACAGCCATCAGGGATCGCTCTATCTGCTGTGCTGGGTGGTGATGCCGCTGCTGTTTTTCAGTCTCGCCAAAGGGAAGCTGCCAACCTATATTCTGCCGTGCTTCGCGCCGCTGGCGATCCTGCTGGCGCACCACGGCGTGCGGCTGGTTTCCGAGGGGGGGCGCGGCCTGAAAGCCAATGGCATCATCAATCTGACGTTCGGCGCGCTGCTGATGCTGACGGTGCTGCTGGTGCTGGCGCCGTGGGGATTGATGCATCATCCGCTCTATCCTTATGCCGAACTGTTCAAGGCTCAGCTGGCCACGCTGGCGTTCCTGTTCTGGGCGGTGATGGGGATGATCACCCTGCTTGGCGGGGCGAAATTCTGGAAGCTGGCGGCGCTGTGCCCGCTGATGCTGGCACTGGTGGTCGGCGCGGCGATACCGGACAAGGTCATCTACTCCAAGCAGCCTCAGCCGTTTATTGCCAGCCTGATGCCTGAACTGGCGCACAGTCGCTTTATCCTGGCGAATAACGTTGGCATGGCCTCGGCGCTGGCGTGGCAGCTGAAGCGCAGCGATATTCTGCTCTTCGACCAGCCGGGCGAGCTGGCGTATGGGGTGAGCTATGCTGACAGTCGCCAGCGCCTGGTCACCGCAGTGCAGTTTGCCCAGTGGCTGAGTGAGCATCGTCGCCAGGGCGAGGTGTCGCTGGTGATGAAGCTGTCGGACGATAAACGCCCGACGGACGATCGTATTCCGCAGCCCGATCGCAGCTTTCAGCACGGCAGAATGCTCTATTACCTGTATCTGCAGCAGCCATGAATATGCTGCTGATCCTCCTTGCCAGCCTGCTCAGCTGTGGCGGGCAGTTATGCCAGAAGCAGGCGACGGTGCAGCGCGCCGCACTCTGGGGCTGGCTGGCATTAAGCGTGCTGCTGCTGGGCCTGGCGATGCTGGTGTGGCTGCGCGTGCTGCAAACCACGCCGCTTGGCGTCGCTTACCCGATGCTGAGCCTGAATTTTATCTTTGTGACCCTTGCCGCCCGCTGGCTGTGGCATGAGGCCATTCCGCTGCGTCATGCGCTGGGGATTATCCTGATTGTTGCCGGGGTTGCGGTGATGGGGAGCTATACCTGATGGGCTGGCTGCTGGCGTATTGTAGCGTGCTGCTGGTCAGCGCGGCGCAGCTATTGCTGAAGTGGGCGATGGTGCGGCTGCCGGCGATCGGCGAGCCATCGGCATTTTTCACGGTGCTGTTCAGTCTGGTCCCGGCGGTGCAGGCGCTGCTCGCCGGAGTGCTGGCTTATGCACTGTCGATGCTGTGCTGGCTGCTGGCTTTGCAGCGCATAGCGCTGAGCCGCGCCTATCCGCTACTCAGCCTGAGCTATCTGCTGGTGTGGGCCGCCGCGCTGTGGCTGCCGGGGCTAAACGAGGAGTTTGTCTGGGGCAAGCTGGCGGGCGGCGGTTTAATCCTCGCCGGGCTGCTATTGATCTGCTGGCCGCAGAAAAAAACGCGCTGACGGTGCTATTATTCTCTCCATTCATTTTTCAGAGTTTCAATAATCTATGACCACCACATCTCCTCTCCTGCAGGTCAGGGAGGTCTCTTTTGCGCTGCAGGAAAAAACGCTGCTGGCGCCGCTTTCATTTGAGCTGCACAGCGGCGAGTTTCTCTGGCTAACCGGGCCGTCGGGCGCCGGAAAAAGTACGCTGTTAAAAATTATTGCCTCGCTGCTGGAACCGAGCGCCGGGGAAGTGCGCTTCAACGGTAAGCCGCTTGCGGACCTGAAGGTGGAAAGCTACCGCCAGCGTGTTTCATACGTGTTCCAGACGCCGCAGCTGTTTGGCAGCACGGTCTATGACAATCTGGCGCTGCCTTACCAGATTCGTCAGCGCTCTGCCGATCGTGCACGCATGATCGAGTGGCTATCCAGGGTCAATCTGGCGGCAGAGCTGCTGGACAAGCCAATTGACCAGCTATCGGGCGGTGAAAAACAGCGCGTGGCGCTGCTGCGCAATCTGCAGTTTCCACCGGATATCCTGCTGCTGGATGAGATTACCAGCGCGCTGGATGAAGAGAATAAGCAGCGGGTTCAGCAGTTGATTGATCGGCAGGTAGAGCAGGGCTGTGCGGCGATCTGGATCAGCCACGATCCCCATGAAATCGGCGGCGAGCGGCGGGTGCTGCGGCTGGAGCCAGCAGTAAAAGGAGAGCAGCATGAACCAGCATAATATTACCAATGAGTCGCTGGCTCTGGCGCTGGTACTGGTGCTGATTGCCCTGCTGTTGAGTAAGAAAGAGCGGCTGGGGCTGGAGAAAGATATCGTCTGGAGCGTGGCGCGTGCCATCGTCCAGCTGGTGATTGTCGGCTACGTGCTGAAATATATCTTCGACCTGAACAACCGCTGGCTCACCATCCTGATGGTGCTGTTTATCTGCGTGAATGCCGCGCTCAATGCGAAGAAACGCAGCCGGGCGATCGACCACGGGTTTGTTATCTCATTTATTGCGATTACGCTGGGCACCACGCTGACGCTGGCGATTCTGCTGCTCAGCGGCGCGATTGAGTTTATGCCGATGCAGGTGATCCCGATTAGCGGGATGATTGCCGGTAACGCGATGGTGGCGGTGGGGCTGTGCTTTAGCAATCTCAATCAGCGCTTCAGCGATAACCGGCAGAAATTGGAGGAGATGCTCAGCCTGGGAGCAAGTGCCAAACTGGCTTCAGGGAGTATCGTGCGTGACAGCATTCGCGCCGCGATGATCCCCACTGTGGACGCCGCAAAAACGGTGGGGCTGGTCAGCCTGCCGGGAATGATGTCCGGGTTGATTTTTGCCGGGATTGATCCAGTAAAGGCGATTAAATATCAGATCATGGTGACGTTCATGCTGCTGGGAACGGCCAGCCTGTCGACCATTGTTGCCGGATATCTGGCCGCCCGCCGTTTCTATACCGCGCGCGTGCAGTTGAAATAACCCACTGGATTGACGACTGAATGCGGAGGGGCGACCGGAAACAAGGTCGCCCCCTGAAGTATCCCCACAAACACTGATTTGAATATTATCGCGGGATGACAGATGCCCGGTTTCAGGAGGGAGGGCTGCTTTCCGCACCGGCATGAATACATCCCTGTAGCCTGGCTCACGGCCATCCCTGGCCGTGGGCCTGCTGCAATCAGCCCTCCCTCCTTGCACCCAAAGCCGCAGCGTCGCGGTTTAAAACCTACAGCGAGCACGATGCGAGTGGGGGATGAGCTTGGCCTGAGGTAAGCCGGACGTCACGCGGCAGGGATGCCGCGTGCCGAGGCCCGCAGGGAGCGTCTTTTGCCGTTCCGGCGTGCTCAGGCTGAGCTCAGACCGGTTAGCGGAGGTTTAGCGAGGGAAGCCATTTCTGGGAATACCTCAGAGGTATCCCCCTATACGTAGTCATAACGGCGGACCCTCTGTTTCGGTCCGCCCGCTGCCTGCGAATTTTCGCTACATCAGAAGTTCACATTGGCGCTCAGACCACCAATAAACGCATCTTTCACGCCGCTGACGCCACCCGGAGAGGCAACGTACTGCAGGCTTGGGCGCAGATTTAGCCAGTTAGTGGCATGCACGTTGTAATACACCTCGTAGTTCCATTCGGAACCGTGCTGGATCGGCAGATAGGTTGGGCTGTTATAGTCGTATTCGCCGTTGAATTCGTTGCTCTCTTTCTGCATTTTGCTGTAGTCACTGTTGACGTGAATACGCGCAGCGCCCAGGCCAATCTCATCCTGCGCGCGCGCAGCAAACGGCCCTTTCCAGGTAAATGAAACGGCCTGATAATTGTCGGTTTTCGAGGTTTTGTGGTCATTCATGACCGCCTGAACCGTCACGCCGAGGCCACGATTGACATCGCCATCCGTTGCCGTCAACTGCTGCTGTAACAGCACGTAGCCGCCGTAAGCTTTGGCCTGATTACCGTAGCTGCCGTTGTGATAGCTGGCGTATTTATCCCCGTTAACCGAGGAGTAGTAACCGCCGATGCGATAGTTACCCGGCAGCTTGTCAGCGCCCAGCAGAGGTTTCCAGCCAAATTCGAACGGCACCAGATTCCCCATGCTTGGGCTGCCATCCAGATAGAAACCGTTGCCGCGATCGTAGTTATTACGGTTCTGATTATAGAAGCCGACCTGGAAGAACATATCGTCCGGCAGGTTTAACTTAATGCGGCCGCCCCATTGCGAAACCGGCCAGTTAAACCAGCGGTCACCGCGCCAGTTACCGGCCTGGCCGCTGCCGAATGCCAGGTTTTCAAATTTGCTGTCGAAAGAGCCAAAATCTTCCCCGACCGTCAGGCGCCCCGCTTTAACCTCCACCAGATGATTAAACAAACCTTTGTTGATCCAGAACTGAGTCAGACGCCAGGTCTGCCCACGCCCCCAGACCTCTTCTACGGAAGAGAGGCCGCCAGTGCGCGGATCGTTGATATGCTGGGTCAGGTCGCGACCGTTACGGCTGGTGATAGTGGTCTGGAACTGGGTATCGTCCCAGTTAAGCAGCTTTTCCAGGTCGAGCGTGGTGCCAAATGCCCACTGGTCGGTGTAGCGTGCAGTCGTGGAGGTATTGTAGCCGCCGGCGAGATTGGCGGCCGACTCCATGGTGTAATTCACCTGGAAATCCACCCCGTCCTCTTTTAACTGGCTACGATAACCGTCCCAGTCACCGAACATATATTGTGAGTCAACGCTCAGCGGAGCCATATCGGCGCAGGCTGCAGCAGACGCCATCAGCAGGGAACTGAGTAATACGGATTTTTTTAGATGCCGCTGGCAACACGCTTTTCTTTTCATTATTCATGCCTTTTAAATTATCAAATCCGCTACGCGTACAATCATCCTGAAAGTGAGAAACCGTGCGGAATGTTGGGTGCTAAATGCTTAATAGGGTATTACCGCACAAAGTTACGCGGCGTTGTATATAACAGCATGTCAGGGAATTATCCCGATTATAGATTTGTGCTAAGTTCCATAAGTGAAAAAACTTATTGTGTATGCGAATGATTTAATTTGTGAGGGGATGTATCAGGTGCGGGTTTGTAGAGTAACGGAATAGCCCGCCCGTTCGGAAGAACGAGCGGTAGTCTGGTCAGAAGTTAATGCCAGCGCCGATACCACCGACAAAACGCTGTGAATGGTCACTGACTGCACCGGGCTTAGTGCTCTGTTGCAGATTAGGGCGCAGGATGATGTGCGGTGTTAAACGGTAGTTGTAATACAGATGATAGTTGAAGCCTTCGCCGCGCATTAACGGTTGTGGTTTGGCGGCGCGATAATCTTCCGGCGGTGCGCTGGGCTGTTTGCTCGCGCTATTTGGCGCTTGGATGAGATAAGGTGCTGTTGGCGTAACCTGATATCGCAGTGCGTCATGTAATACATGCTCTGGCGCTGCAGCGGCCTGGGGGCCGGTCAGCGCTGTGGCTACTGCGATAATGGCAATACCCTTTATCAGACGTGATGTTCTTTCCATGATTCACCTCTTGTTGTGTTTAGCGAATGCAGGGTCCGCCACCAGTACAGCACAACAGCCTGCGCGCATTACTCTGTTTAATGCGCCGCGCGAGGTTTTCAGGATAGCGCCCATAAAAAAACGCCCGCGAAGGGCGTTTGTTTCACAACGCGATGGGGTTAACGGCGGCCGAAGATCTTGGCAGCCAGGAAACCGACACCTGCAGCAATCACCAGTGAAACCAGCGGTGAATCCTGAGTTTTACTCTTCACACAGTCCAGCGCATCATCGATGGCGTAAGAGGCTCTTGCCGCCTGCTGGCGCGCTTTGCCCTTGAATTCATGCTCAGGCGAATCTATGGCTTTGCCAAACTCTTCCTGGCCTTTTCCAACAGCTTCTTGTGCTTTATCGTTCGCTTTATCAAACAGACTCATACTGCCTCCTTTGATGGCATGATTTCCTCAATCAGAACATTAAGCGTAGACCATCATCCGGAGTTTGCCGCTGCGGTTGTATGTAAAAATATGACTGTATGAGCGAAAGATTGACAAAAAAAAGGCGGACTCTGCGGTCCGCCCTGACTGTCAGTGATACCCTTCATCCGGCTTGATTTTGCCGCGGAACACGTAGTAGCTCCAGAAGGTGTACACCAGAATCACCGGGATAATCAGCAGACCACCGACCAGCATAAAGCCCTGGCTCTGCGGTGGCGATGCGGCATCCCAGATGGTGATGGTTGGCGGAATAATATTCGGCCAGACGCTGATGCCCAGCCCGGTAAAGCCGAGGAACACCAGCGCCAGCGTCAGCAGGAACGGCGTATAGTGCGCATGGCGCTTCAGCGCACGCAACAGGCCCCAGCTTGCCACCACTACCAGCACCGGAACCGGCAGGAACCAGAACAGGTTTGGCAGGGTGAACCAGCGGTGCATGATGTCCGCATGCTGCAGCGGCGTCCAGATACTGACAATGGCTATCACCACCAGCAGACCCAGCAGCAGTGGCCTGGTCAGCGCGGTCATCTTGCGGTGCAGCTCATTCTCGGTCTTCATAATCAGCCAGGTACTGCCCAGCAGCGCATAGGCCAGAACCAGGCCCACGCCGCAGAACAGAGAAAACGGCGTCAGCCACGCCAGCTCCGGGCCGCTATAAGTACGATTGGTCACTTCAAAGCCGTTGATGAACGCGCCGAGTACCACACCCTGGCTGAAGGTCGCCAGGAATGACCCACCGATAAAGGCTTTATCCCAGAATGGGCGGTGCTCTTCAGTGGCCTTAAAGCGGAACTCAAACGCCACGCCGCGGAAAATCAGTCCGATCAGCATGATGGTCAGCGGAGCGGCCAAAGCGGAGGTGATGACCGAGTAAGCCAGCGGGAAAGCGCCATACAGAGCAGCGCCTCCGAGGATTAGCCAGGTTTCGTTGCCGTCCCAGACGGGCGCGACGGTGTTAACCATCATGTCGCGCTCAACCGGATCTTTATTGAACGGGAACAGGATACCGATGCCAAGGTCGAAACCATCCATGATGATGTACATCAGGGTGGAGAAAATGATGATCACAAACCAGATAATGGAGAGATCGATTCCCATCTTATTTTCCCTCTTCCGATGAATTAAGTTTTTCTTTCACGGCGGACAGCGGGCGTGAAGGGGTGTGGGAGGTGCCCGGACCGCCATCTGGCGTATGGTCGCCTTCGCCCGTCTCTGGGCCTTTCTTGATCAGATTGGCCAGATAGCTGTAGCCAACGCCGAATACGGCAAAATAGACCAGCAGGAAAGCAATCAGGCTGATGCTCATCTGCAGCGTGCTGTGTAGCGACACGGCATCACGAGTGCGCAGCAGGCCGTAGATGACCCACGGCTGACGACCCATTTCGGTGGTGATCCAGCCTGCGACCAGCGCAATCAGACCTGATGGCCCCATCAGCAGCACAAACCACAGGAATGCACGCGAGGTATACAGACGCTGTCCGCGACGCATCCACAGGCTGACCACGCCCAACAGGATCATCAGCATGCCCAGCGCCACCATCACGCGGAATGACCAGAACACCACGGTGGAGTTCGGGCGGTCTTCTTTCGGGAAGCTTTTCAGCGCCGGAACCTGTTTATCCAGGCTGTGCGTCAGGATCAGACTGCCCAGATACGGAATTTCCACCGCGTATTTGGTGCGCTCTTCTTTCATATCCGGGATACCGAACAGGATCAGCGGGGTCGCTTCTCCCGGTGGGTTTTCCCAGTGCCCTTCAATCGCCGCGATTTTCGCCGGCTGATGTTCCAGGGTGTTCAGGCCGTGGGCATCACCAATCATTGCCTGAATAGGGGAGACAATCAGCGCCATCCACAGAGCCATTGACAGCATTTTGCGCACTGCTGGCGTGTCGTTTTTGCGCAGCAGATGGTAAGCCGCAGAAGCGCCGACGAAGAACGCCGTTACCAGGAATGCCGCGACGGACATGTGCAGCAGGCGGTATGGGAAGGAGGGGTTGAAGACAATTTTCAACCAGTCCACCGGCACCACGATGCCGTTTTGCAGCGCATAACCCTGCGGCGTCTGCATCCAACTGTTGGACGCGAGGATCCAGAAGGTTGAGATAATCGTACCCAGCGCGACCATGCAGGTAGCAAAGAAGTGCAGGCCACGGCTGACACGGTTCCAGCCGAACAGCATCACGCCGAGGAAGCCAGCTTCAAGGAAGAACGCGGTAAGCACTTCGTAGGTCAGCAGCGGGCCGGTAATGCTGCCGGCAAACTGAGAAAATCCTGCCCAGTTAGTACCAAACTGATAGGCCATGACCAGACCGGAAACCACGCCCATACCGAAGTTAACGGCGAAGATTTTCGACCAGAAGTGATAGAGGTCGCGATAAACCTCATTTTTGCTTTTCAGCCACAGTCCTTCGAGCACCGCCAGAAAGCTGGCCAGCCCGATGGTGATGGCCGGGAAGAGAATGTGGAAGGCTACGGTGAAACCGAACTGTATCCTTGCCAGATGGAACGCATCTAATCCGAACATTGCTTACCTCGATCTAACATAAACTGCCTTTTATTTTTTTTACCCACTATTAACAAATAGACTACATTTGATAAAAATGTAGCGGTGCTAATTGGGGACTTCTCATCGAAGGTTTGATCGTAAGACCAAATCAGGTGAAGGAGTAGCAACAATAATATTGATCTGACGTATAACAGTAATGGATATTACGAGAAATTGTTTCGTTAACAGGTTAAATCAGGGCGCTGGAATGTTAAGGCAAGATGGCGGGATGATCCCAATATGTGAAGAAACTGTAACTTTCTGGCGGGAAGGCACTTTTTACCCTCGCAGGATGCATGTTTTCGCCGTGAAACTATGACGGGGCAGCGAATTGATTGCTTATAACCAAGTGGATTTTATATAACGATTAAGCCTGATGGACCGCCCTTAAGTATCAGTTCAGCACAATAACCCTCTGCTTTATCACTTATTATGACCCTGGTGTTGTAAAAATGTTATTAGTTAGCTAATTATTATATTCCTGCGCCGTCAGGCTTAAATCGCTCCCGCTTAATAATATCGTCACGTCACTTTCCCGCGACTTTTGACCGACAAATGTTAAGGTTGTAATACATACAAATATTCATATTGAATCATTTTGTAACACTTTTAAGGCGGTTTACTGGCAAATACTTGTTGGAAATCAAAAACGGTTACCCATGAACGTGCAGGGTGCTTGTGAGATACCTGACGTGCTATAAATCAAGGAGCAATCGTCTACAGCTCAGGGGACAGGATGGACACATTGATAGCGTTGTTGCCGGTATATATGGCCTATTTACTGGGGACAGCCAGCCCCGGGCCAAGCAATATGGCGATTATGGGCATGGCGATGAGCCAGGGACGCGTCCCGGCGCTGATGCTGGCCGCCGGAGTGATCACCGGATCGCTGTGCTGGGCGCTGCTGGTAGCCACTGGGTTGTCGGGCCTGCTGCTGATTTATGCTCAGGCGATTGTGGCCATCAAAATTGTTGGCGGTCTATATCTACTGTGGCTGGCGCTCAAAGCGGCACGCAGTGCGATGCGCAAAGGTGAGGAAAGAGGCGTTCCGCTCGAAACGGTGACGTTAACTCACGGGGCTTTATACCGTCGCGGGCTGCTGCTACATCTCGCGAATCCAAAGGCGATTCTGGTCTGGACAGCAATTATGTCGCTGGGTATCCACCCTGATGCCTCTCCGCTGATTTTGCCCGCTATTGTCGGCGGCTGTGCGGTGCTGGGGGGGCTGGTATTTAGTAGCTATGCGCTGCTGTTTTCTACCCGGGCGATGAGCCGGGGTTATCAGAAATGTCGCCGCGGCATTGAGGGTGCTTTTGCTCTGTTTTTCACGGCGGCCGGTTTAAAGCTGCTTTTTTCCCGTTAGGCGTAAGCCGTTACTGCTTATTTTTAAACGATTAATGGGTGTTTTCCCCTGAAGACCGTACAGAAATAGCGCTCTCATGCGTTTAAATTAGCGGCAAATCAGATGCGGTGTATTGCTAACCGGGCCCCTTGCTACATATACTAGTTCATTGATATTTATTGGTTTTTTTACTAAAGCCAAATTTTTTTATGGTATATGAAGCAGCCTTTGGGGTGAACAGCAGTATGGAAAATGAACAGACAGAGCCCAGCAGCATTCCATTACTGGATCTTGCGGCGATCCCGCGCGATATCATGCTGCTGGGTAAGCGACTGGCCGATACCAAATATCAGATTGATATGCTGGGGAAAAAAGGCTGGGGTGAGCTGACCGCTAATCTGCACGGCCTGGAGGCGAGCGGGGAGTGGAACGGGCCGGATGATGCGCTGACCTTTTTCAGTAAAATTTTCCCCTTTGCCATTTTGCCGTCGGAAACCGAACCGCTGGGCGTGTTTCAGGTGCCGACCGAACGGGTGATTGGCCGCAGCTGGCGCTGGTGGCCGGAGCATCTGAGCGGCAATAGCGAAGAGAAGCTGCGTGAGCACCTTGCCAGCCCAGCCGCTGCGGAAAGCACCTCCTGGTACTTTATCTCGGCGCTGGCGCTACTGTTAGCCGTGCAGGGACAGAGCCGGGTGAACTACTGCCGCATGCGCCATATTCCGCTGATTGCCGCCAGAGTGACTTATCTCTCTTACCCGCCGGCAGACCGCCTGAAGATCTATCATATGAATAAAGGCAAAATCCGTCAGAGCTGGGTAGTGCTCAACGACCGCTATCTGCAGGCGATTCAGTGGCCGCGTATTACGCTGCCTGCACTCAGCACCTATGGGGTGCACAGCGCAACATGGCCACACACCTTTCCAGCGCCCGATTCGGTGTTTGAAGCCCTGTACGATCCGCAGCCTGCAGAAGATTTTGTTGCCCCCTGCGTCGACCTTCAGGCGCTGCAAGAGAAGCTAGAGGCGGAGAAGCAGGCACAGCTGCAGGCCGCCAGACCGGTGAAAATGGCGCTCAGCGATATGGACATTGTCAATATCTGGCCGGTCAGCATGACGCTGATGTTCTTTTTCCTGCTGTCGCTGGTGGCGGCGGGCGTGACCGCCGGCAGCGGCTGGTTAGGGCTGGTGAGCCTGGTGATTTGTGGCATGTCGGGCAGCCTGCTGCTGTTTCTCGCCGCGCCGGTTTTCCTGGTCAGCCAGCGCTTACGCAGCCGCCGCAGAGAGGAGGATGAAGAGGGCGTCAATGAGGAGATCAAAAGTGGGGAGGTGCCTCCCTCGGTTCGATCGTAACGCTTGCGCTTTTGCGGCCAAAAAAAGCCCGCAGGTTATGCGGGCAATAATGCTTTGATTGTGGCTTTGCGATGAGTTGTCGCACTAAAATAATGGCACTATTTAACTAGAAATTATAAGCGTTTATACCGATCGATAGCAGATTATCGATCTAATAATCCGATTGGTTGGATAACCTGCTAATCGTGCGAAGCACCCCAGCTATTTTCTCTGTTAACCCATTCAGTGCGGCTGCTCAAATCCCGCTTCAATCATCTTTTCACGCATGGCGCTGGCGATCACCCGGTTACCGCCAGTGACCGGATAAATCACGTTATTGACCACGTCATCGACATCATGTTCGTTAAATTCCTGCCGGGTGAGCTGTGCTCCGCCCTCATCATTAATCGCAATCGCGCCTTTAATATGGCCACCAGAATTCTGCGCGGTCAGACTGTAACGTCCCATACTGGTACTGATAGTGCTCATAAGGTCACCTCATCGCATTTTCAAGGAAAAGGGTGGCAAGTGAGTCCATAAAACAGCCTGGATAAGTTTAGCCACCCGCCTGCGACTTCTCCCTGGCGCCAGCGTAAAGAAGTGAAAGGTCGCGATCGCGATCGCGAAAATAGGGCGGCAGGATCACTCCGCAATGATCACGCCGACGTCCAGCGTATTCAGTTCCTGACGGGCCGCGCTGGCAAGATGTGGATCGGTGATGATGCTGTCAAAACGCGTCAGCGGCAGCGCGAGAAACGTGGCAATCTTGTTGTATTTCGAACTGTCCGCCAGCAGGACGCGTTTGCTGCTGACCTCGTTCACCGCCCGCTTGACGGCAATTTTCTCTTCGTCAGGCGTGAAGATGCCGCGCGGCCCCCAGCAGGAAGCCGAGATAAAGGCGATATCAACCGACAGCCCGCGCAGAGACTGCGCAGCCGCATCGCCGACGCAGGAGCGGTTATCGCGGCACAGCGTGCCGCCGGTATGGATCATACGGCACTGGCTGGTATCGATAAGGAAATTGGCGATGACAAAATCGTTGGTGATCACCAGCAGGTCGTCACGCGCGCCCAGCTCCCGCGCCAGCGCCAGCGTCGTGGTCCCGGCATCCAGGTAGATGCAGCTGTTGCGGGGAATATGGCGCGCAGCGGCAGCACCGATAGCCTGCTTCTCCTGGCTGAACATGCTGGTTTTATCAAGGTGCGAAGGCTCGCTCGACAGGCGCTCGGTGGAACGTACGCCGCCGGAGACCAGCAGCACGGCACCCTGTTCCTCCAGCTTTTGCAGGTCGCGGCGGATGGTCATATGCGAGACGGCAAGGCGCTCGGTCAGCTCGGCGATGCTGACCACACCGCGCTCCTGTACCAGCGTGAGAATTTGTTGATGACGTTCAATCGGGATCATCGCGGCTCCTGAAATTAACGGTTTATCAGAGTGTAACGGAGCGCAGCGCGGCTCTGCACCACAATTTTTATCAAATTATCACGTTATTCCCTGATGAGCATGATGCTATTCGCATTATCCTTTAGGTAAGTCGTTGAAATTGATTCTATTTGCCAGCGTGAGCGGATGAGTTAAAGATGTTAAGCGTTGTGAAATATGCGCTTTCTCTTGTTAATTAATGTGAGCGTGGTCACCAAATTATCACCATAAAGCGCCTATACTTCACACAACAAAACAAATAATCACCAAAATTAACACGGAGAGCGTATGTCAAACGCAACATCTATGTCGGTCTGTGTCGTTGGCCTCGGTTCTATGGGGATGGGTGCGGCGCAATCCTGTATTAAAGCTGGCCTGAAAACTTACGGCGTCGATCTCAACCCGACCGCGCTGCAAACCCTGCGCGACAGCGGTGCCGTGGCTGCCGAACCCCGCGCCGATAGCTTTGCCGCGCAGCTGGACGCCGTCGTGCTGCTGGTGGTGAATGCCGCACAGGTGAAGCAGATCCTGTTTAGCGAGAGCGGGCTGGCAGCAAAGCTGAAGCCGGGAACGGCGGTCATGGTCTCCTCGACCATCTCTTCTCAGGATGCGCTGGCGATTGAACAGCAGCTGGCGGCCCATCAGCTGATCATGCTGGATGCGCCGGTTTCCGGCGGAGCGGCTAAGGCAGCTAGCGGTGAGATGACGGTGATGGCCTCCGGTAGCGAGCAGGCGTTTACGCTGCTGCAACCGGTGCTGGATGCGGTGGCGGGCAAGGTATATCGCATCGGCGCGGAAATCGGCCTCGGCTCGACCGTGAAAATTATTCATCAGCTGCTGGCAGGCGTGCATATCGCTGCCGGGGCTGAAGCGATGGCGCTCGCCGCCCGGGCCGGTATCCCACTTGATACCATGTATGACGTAGTGACTAACGCGGCGGGTAACTCCTGGATGTTTGAAAACCGCATGCGCCACGTGGTTGATGGCGACTACTCGCCAAAATCTGCGGTCGACATCTTTGTGAAAGATCTTGGCCTGGTTGCCGACACCGCCAAAGCACTGCACTTCCCGCTGCCGCTGGCCTCCACCGCTTTTAATATGTTCACCTCCGCCAGCAACGCAGGCTATGGCCGTGAAGATGACAGCGCGGTGATCAAAATTTTCAGCGGCATTACGCTGCCGGGTAAAAAGGAGCAGGAATAATGCGTCTTGGTGTGATTGCAGATGATTTTACCGGGGCGACCGATATCGCCAGCTTCCTGGTGCAGAACGGCATGTCCACCGTACAGGTGAATGGCGTGCCTGCTGAGGCGCTGGAGCTAAACGCCAATGCGATTGTGGTCAGCCTGAAGTCGCGCTCCTGTGCGCCTGAAAAAGCGGTGGCAGATTCTCTCCAGGCGTTGCAGTGGCTACAGCAGCAGGGCTGCGAGCGCTTCTATTTTAAATACTGCTCCACCTTCGACAGCACCGCTCAGGGCAATATTGGCCCGGTGACCGACGCGCTGCTGGATGCGCTGGGTGAATCGCAAACCATTATCTCCCCGTCGCTGCCGGTCAATGGCCGCACGGTGTATCAGGGGCATCTGTTCGTGATGGACCAGCTGCTGTCCGATTCCGGCATGCGCCACCATCCGGTGACGCCGATGACCGACAGTAATCTGCTGCGCCTGATGGAAGCGCAGAGTCGCGGTAAGGCAGGACTGGTTGCCAGCCCGACGCTGGATCGCGGGGCCGCTGCCGTGCGCGCAGCGCTGAGCGCGCTGCAAGAGCAGGGTGTGCGCTACGTGGTGCTGGATGCGCTGAATGAACAGCATCTGCTGACCCAGGGCGAAGCGCTGCGCGACATGCGGCTGGTCACCGGCGGTTCCGGGCTGGCAATCGGCCTGGCGCGCCAGTGGGCCAACGCAGCGCACGACAGCGCTCAGGCTCAGGCCGCGGGTGCGCCGCAGGGCGAGCGTGCCGTGGTGCTCTCTGGCTCCTGCTCAACCATGACTAACCGCCAGGTAGCGCGCTATCGCCAGCAGGCGGCGGCGCAGGCGGTAGATGTTGAACGTGCGCTCAACCAGCGGGAAGAGTATGCCATCGCGCTATGCGACTGGGTGGCTGAGCATGAAACTGACGCGCTGGCCCCGCTGCTGTTTGCCACCGCCGAACCGCAAGTGCTGCAGCGTATTCAGCAGCAGTACGGCGCCCAGAACAGCAGCGAAGCGATTGAACAGCTGTTTGCTGCCGTGGTGCGCGAACTGCAGCAGCGCGGCTGGCAGCGCTTTATCGTCGCAGGGGGCGAAACTTCCGGCGTGGTGGCACAGACGCTGGGCATTCATGCCTTCCATATTGGCCCGGCCATCTCTCCCGGCGTTCCCTGGGTGCGCGGCGTCGGGCAGCCGGTTTCGCTGGCGCTCAAATCCGGTAATTTCGGCGATGAAAACTTTTTTGCCCGCGCACAGACGGAGTTCACAGTATGACAGAGCAACAGGCACGTGAAGAGATGGTGCGATTAGGCGCCTCGTTTTTCCAGCGCGGTTATGCCACCGGCTCGGCAGGTAATTTATCGATGCGTCTGGAAGATGGCACCCTGCTGGCGACGCCGACCGGGTCCTGTCTTGGCGAACTGGTCGCCGATCGCTTATCAAAAGTGACGCCGGAAGGGGAGTGGATTGGTGGGGATAAACCCTCGAAAGAGATCAGCTTCCACCGGGCTATCTACCTCAACAACCCGCAAGCCGGGGCGATTGTGCATCTGCACTGCCTCTACCTGACCGCGCTCTCCTGCCTGGAAGGGTTGGATACCCAGAACTGCATTCGCCCGTTCACGCCGTATGTGGTGATGCGCGTCGGCGATGTGCCGGTGGTGCCCTATTACCGTCCGGGCGATGCACGGCTGGGAGAGGATCTCGCGAAACTGGCTCCGCACTATAAGGCATTCCTGCTGGCTAACCACGGCCCGGTGGTGGTGGGGAAAACCCTGCGCGAAGCGGCAGATAATACCGAAGAGCTGGAAGAGACTGCCCGGCTGATCTTTACCCTGGGCGACCGCCCGATTCGATATCTCAACGATGCCGAAGTGGCTGAATTACGGAGCTGAACATGCCTAAGTTTGCTGCTAACCTCTCGACCCTGTTTAACGAAGTTCCCTTTATGGAGCGCTTCGACGCCGCGGCGCAGGCCGGTTTTCGTGGGGTGGAGTTTCTGTTTCCCTATGAGTATGACGCCGCGCAGCTGAAGCAGGCGTTATCGCGCAATCGGCTTGAGCTGGTGCTGTTTAATACCGCACCGGGCAACACTGCCGCCGGGGAGTGGGGCGTTTCCGCCATCCCGGGGCGTGAAGAGGATGCGCGTCGCGATATCGATAACGCGCTGGAGTACGCGCTGGCGCTTGACTGTCGCCAGGTGCATATCATGGCGGCAGTGGTGCCGGAGGGGGCCGATCGCCAGGCGTACTGCCGCACCTTTATCGACAACGTGCGCTATGCCGCCGATAAGTTTGCTCCGCACGGCGTGCGCATTCTGCTGGAAGCGTTAAATCCCCAAACCAAGCCGGGCTATCTCTACTCAAGCCAGTACCAAGTGCTGGAGATGGTGAAGCGCATCGACCGGCCTGGCGTGTACAGCCAGCTCGATCTGTTCCACGCGCAGCGGGTGGACGGCAATTTAAGCCACCTGATCACCGCGTTTGCCGGGCAGTACCAGCATATTCAGATCGCCTCTGCCCCGGATCGTCACGAGCCGGATGAAGGCGAGATCAATTATCCCTGGCTGTTCGATCTGCTGGACCGCAGCGGGTATCAGGGCTGGATCGGCTGCGAATATTTCCCACGAACCACCACGCTGGAAGGACTGGGCTGGTTCTCAGCCTATAAATAAGCGGACGTTTAGCTAAACGCTGCGTGTTTATGACGCGCAGCGCTGAAATCTTGCGGCCTGAATCCGGCGGCAATATAACGATAATGAGGTCTGAAAGATGTCCACCGCCCTGCTCTTAACCATTGCTGTGGCCAGCGTGCTGATACTGCTGCTGCTGGTGATTAAAATAAAGATCCACCCGTTTGTCGCTCTGCTGGTTGTCAGCCTGATGGTGGCGATGGCTACCGGCATCCCGGCAGATAATATTATGAAAGTGATCGTCTCAGGAATGGGCGGTCTGCTGGGGTCTATCACCATCATCATTGTGCTGGGGGCGATGCTCGGCGCAATTATTGAAGCCTCCGGCGGAGCAGAATCGCTGGCGCAGCGCTTTACCCATACGCTGGGGATTAAACGCACCGTCGCGGCGCTCACCATGGCAGCATTTATTCTGGGTATTCCGGTCTTTTTTGAAGTCGGTTTTATTATTGTTATTCCACTGATCTACGGTTTTACCAAAGTGGCCCGCGTCTCGCCGCTGAAGTATGGCCTGCCAATGGCGGGCGTGATGCTGACCGTTCATGTGGCGCTGCCGACTCACCCCGGCGCTGCGGCCGCGGCCGGACTGCTGGGGACCGACATGGGCTGGCTGATGCTGCTGGGGATTGCGATATCGATCCCGGTGGGCGTGGTGGGGTACTTCGTGGCGAAAGCGATGAACCGCCGTCAGTATCATCTGTCGCTCAGCGTGCTGGAGCAGCTGCAGCTGGCAAAACCGGAAAACAGCCCGCGCCAGAACCAGGAGAAGCCGCCAGGCGCGCTGCTGATCTCTTCGCTGATTGTCGTGCCGATTGTGCTGATCGTGGTCGGGACGCTGGCGCATACCGTGCTGCCGGAAGGCAATACGCTGCGCCAGCTGTTAACCCTGATCGGTACGCCAGCGATTGCGCTGCTGATTGCGCTGGCGCTATCGGCCTGGCTGCTCGGTCTGCGCCGTGGCTGGAGCCGTGACAAGCTGAGCGATATGCTGGACCGCGCAATCCCCAGCTCTGCCGGAGTGATCCTGGTGGCGGGCGCCGGTGGGGCATTCGGTAAGGTGCTGGTGGAGTCCGGGGTGGGTAAAGCGCTGGCGCTGTCGCTGGAAACCATTCATCTGCCGCTGATCCCCGCTGCGTTTATTCTGTCGCTGGCGCTGCGCGCTTCGCAGGGGTCCGCGACCGTGGCGATCCTCACCACCAGCGGTCTGCTGACCCAGGCGGTAGCGGGCATTAGCGATATTCAGCTGGTGCTTGTCACGCTCTCGGCCTGCTTTGGTGCGCTGGGCCTGTCGCACGTCAATGATGCCGGCTTCTGGGTGGTGACGCGCTATCTCGGCCTGTCCGTGGCCGACGGTCTGAAAACCTGGACCGTGCTGACTACCGCGATGGGGCTGACCGGTTTTGTACTGGTGTGGCTGCTGTCAGCGCTGCTGTAACAGCGGGTAACATCGCAAACCAGGCGAATCAGTTATCTTCTTCTATACTCAAGTCACTACAACGTAGTGACTTTTTTTTACATTAGAGGGCATGGAATGAAAATTATCCTTTGGATTATTGCGATCATCTTTATCGTTGGCTTATTAACAGTGACGGGCGTGTTTAAGTTGATATTCTAAGATTACGTTCTGGCAGCCTGAAGAGTCACTCATTCGGGCTGCCTGTAATTGTATGTTTTGAAATTATAACCACGATTTTGAAATGTAATTTATTATTTATTTTATTGGTTTGTTATTTCCTGAGGTGTCGTTTGACGATTCCTGCGCATAATATCAATGCCGCTTCAATATCACCCTTTCACTACATTAAATATAAAACCCAACAGATATACTCGCACTTCTCAAAATGAAAATGCGGGAAATGCTATGAGCATGAATGAAGAGCAGCTGTTATCAGATGAAGCCAGGTACTGTTCGCACGGTGATACCGTCCACTATGTTAATCCCCCCAAAATCTTTGAACGCTGCCAGGGCAGTTATCTGTTTGATGCCCAGGGAACCCCTTATCTGGACCTGCAGATGTGGTACTCCGCCGTCAATTTCGGCTATGCCAATCCCCGTCTCGACAACGCGCTGAAAAAACAGATCGATGTTCTGCCACAGCTGGCGAGCCAGTATCTGCACCCGACAAAAATTGAGCTGTCGAAGGTGATTGCTCAGGATATGGAGCGCAAATTTGGCCTGCCGGGCCGGGTGCATTTTAACGTGGGCGGGTCGCAGTCCGTTGATGACTCGCTGAAGCTGGTGCGCAATTTCACCCACGGCAAAAGCCGGATGTTTGCTTTTGAAGGCGGCTATCACGGGCGTACGCTCGGCGCTTCTGCCATCACCTCCAGCTATCGTTACCGTCGCCGCTTCGGCCACTTTGGTGAACGCGCCCAGTTTATTCCCTTTCCCTACCCATTCCGCCGTCAAAGAGGGATGACGGCGGAAGAGTATGCCGAGAAGCTGGTGGCCGATTTTGCCCGCCTGTTTGAAAATGAGTATCACGGCGTCTGGGACCCCAGGGTGCGCGAAGCGGAATTTGCGGCTTTTTATATTGAGCCGATTCAGGGCACGGGCGGTTACGTTATTCCACCGCGCAATTTCTTCCCGGCGCTGAAAAAAGTGCTGGATGAGCACGGTATTTTGCTGGTGGTGGATGAGATCCAGATGGGCTTTTACCGCACCGGTAAACTGTGGTCGGTGGAACACTTTGGTATAACGCCGGACGTGCTGATCTTCGGCAAAGCGCTGACCAACGGACTGAACCCGCTCGCCGGAATTTGGGCACGCGAAGAGATGATCAATCCGCAGATCTTCCCGGTGGGTTCCACCCACTCCACCTTTGCCTCTAATCCGCTGGGAACGGCGGTGGGGCTGGAAGTGATGCAGATGCTGGCCGAGAAGGATTATGAAAAGCAGGTATCAGAAAAAGGCGCTTATTTCCTGGAGGGGCTCAAAACCCTGCAGCGCCAGCATAAAGAGATCGGTGATGTCGATGGTCTCGGCCTGGCCCTGCGCGCCGAGCTGTGCCAGGCCGATGGCTTTACCCCGGATAAAGCGCTGCTCGACAAAATGGTGGATATTGGTCTCTCCGGCACGCTGGAGTACCAGGGGCAGAAAACCGGACTGGTGCTGGATGTCGGCGGCTACTATAAAAATGTCATCACCTTCGCACCCTCACTGGAAATCAGTCGGGCGGAGATTGACCAGGCCATAACGCTGCTCGACCAGGCATTGACCCGCGCCAAACAGCAGCGCTAATCCTGCTTTATTTCCGTTGTTGAGGCGCCATCAGGCGCCTCTTTTTATGCTGACTGAGCCACCGCTTCCCCTTTCGCCAGGCAGAGTACGCCGGCGAGAATCAACAGGCCGCCAAGGGCTTTGACCAGCGTTAACGCATCATCGAACAGCCAGACGGAAACCAGCGTCACGCTGAGGATCTCAAGGTGCGAGGCGGCAAACGCCGGGCCGAGTGGGGCAGACCTCAGCAAATTCATCCAGGTAAAGAATGCCCCGGCATAGCCGAGAAGCGCAGCGTAAATCCATAGCTGGCTAAATAGACGTAACAGCCATGCCGCATCCAGCGTCAGTGGGGCCGCGTGAAGTGCGGCAAGCTTAAAACTGACCTGCGCCAGCGTATCGAACATCAGTAGCGCCAGAAAACCGACCAGGTAAAACTTTTTCATCAGCCGAGCCCCACGATAATAACGCCGAGTGAAATCAACAGCATGCCGGCCAGCCGCCAGCGAGTAAGACGTTCGTTAAAGCACCAGCGGGCTGCCAGCATGATCGCTACCACGTTAATCGATGCCAGCAGCACGGCCTGCGACAGCGCGACCCGCGAGAGAAATGCCAGCCACAGCAGAAACTGGACTGCGTAACTGACAAAGCCCAGCCAGACCCAGGGGCGGGCCAGCATATAACGCCACGGCTGCGTGCCTGAGCTGTGGGCGCTGCTTAGCGCTGCGGTCTTAAAGGCGAGCTGCCCGCAGCAGTCGAGCAGGGTAGTCAGTAGCCACAGCAGCAGCGTCAGGCGGCTCATTGCAGCAGGCGGTCGGCATCTACCGCAGGTCGGGGAGTGCCGTCAGGGGATGAGAAGTGATTGATAAAAGCGATGGAACGCTGAAAAAGCTCATGGCGATCGTTATCAATAGTGATCATATGGTAGCTATTGGCCAGCAGCACCAGTTCTGCAGGGCCACTCACGCTGTCGCGCACCAGTTCCGCATTGCGCCGGTGGGAAATATCATCTTCGCTGGCGTGCAGGATCAGGCAGGGTGAAGTGGTGCAGTGCAGCCTGAGACGCACCGTGCGCGACAGCACGATCATTTCGTTCAGCGAAGCCCACGGGGTACCCCGAAGCCCGGCGGCGGCGCTGTTACCGCTCAACATCTTTGCCGCAATTTTTTTACGCAGGCGTTCATTACGAATGCCGTAGGGGGGCTGTTCATCAACGCAACGGCAGCTGCCTATTTTCAGTCGTGCGGCCAACTGCAGTAGCCAGGGGCCGATAATACGTTTTAGCGCTGGGACGCTCCAGCCATCTCCGCGAAAGGTAACGGCATAAACCAGCACACCGTCAACCCGGCTGGGATAGTCAGAGGCGTACTTTAGCGCCAGCAATGCGCCCATTGACAGCCCCGCAACAAACAGCGTACTGACCTGCTGGCGCAAGCGATCCGCACCGTCGATCACGCTCTGATACCAGTCCTGCCAGCGCGTGGCGACCAGGTCTTCAACCGTGCCACAATGCCCGGACAGCTGGAGGGCATAGACAGTAAAACCGGCGCGATTAAACGCTCTCGCTGCGCCGCGCATTTCGGTCGGCGTTCCGGTTAAGCCATGAATCAACAATACCCCCTGGCTGCCCCCGGTTAGCCAATAGTCATATTTCATGAAGATGCCTGCGGGCGAGTGAGCAGAGCCTCAAGATAGGTTTGAGCCTCGCTGAAATCATGGAATGGGGTGAAGGGAAGAGCGGCTCGTTGGCACTCGGCGATCAGGCTGCTTTTGGCCAGCACATGGCTGGCCTTAGCGGCGACGCAGAAATCTGAGCGCCCATCGCCGATCGTCAGTAGATGCTGTCTGGACAGACGCCTGACGAGGGCGCACTTGCAGGTACCGCTGGCCTGGCTGCACAGCGTGTCAGAATAGGGAGAGCTTAACCGCCAGCGCCGCTGCGCAATCTGCTGCAAGCGGTTGGCGAAAATGGGCACCCCGGAAATCCGCTCCCTGCGCAGCAGATACGCGATGGCATAATCCAACCCGTCACTGACAATATAGAGAGGAACATGGTTTAAGCGTGACCAGCGCGCGAAAGCCGCGAAATGAGGATCGAGCTCGATATTATCCAGACAGCTTTCCAGCTGCTGGCGCGATGCATCCAGCAGGGCGACTTGCCCACTCAGACAGGCGAGGGAGCCAATTTCCCCTTGCACCCATCGCTCTTCAAGCTGCTGCCATCCCGGCATACCAAACTGCGCCATCAGCGTGTCAGTCACGTCCTGGCCGCTAATTGTGCCGTCAAAATCGCAAAAAACAGTCCAGCTGGCGTGGCTGCCGGGAGGGATTATTTCGGGAAGCGTCATTGATTTACCCGCAACTTAATTTGATAACTGATTACGCTATATCAGGAGTAAGTTTCCTGATAACTGACCATCTGGCCTGGAGGCCTGGTTTGATGAGGAAAATAACCTCTTCATTTGTCATCCTTAACGCCGTAATTGTCCGCAGCGGTTATTCTTTGGTTTGCAGGGGCAGAGTAAGTCAGCGGATATCAACGGGGGGTAAATCGCGATGAGAGATAATAGGGAGTAGCAGGAAGAGATAAAGAATAATAATGGTGAAAGGCGTTCACCATGAGCCGCTACGGGGTGAGAAAATTTTCAGGTTTTATCAGGATGACGGTAGACAGGTGTGTCATCACCGTAGGTGGCCGGCCAGGTTGAAGAAATTTCCCTAAAATTGATACGTATATCTCGCGCGTTTAGCTGCTTGTGACAAAGCGCGCAGATAGCGCCGTGGGGTTTATCGAATTCATCGCCGGCGGTAGTAAAAATAAACTTACGACACCCGCATCTGCCACACCTTAGCATTATTGACACCTCACCGTTCCCAGTCCCGTGGTTGGTAAGAATTATCTTATCAAAAAAAACGCAGAGATCTATAAATAAAATTAATTGATTTAGTAAAATCCCTTAAATGCATAACTCATTGAATTAAATAATTTAAACTGATTTTTCTCGACATTATAGATTGTTAAATGATAAAAGTTATCAACTGTGATGGCCTTTTGATGATTTCAGTCAATTTTGTTTACATAATGCTTAAAACAAAGTGTAAAGACAGAGCTAAGCTAGTACTGGCGTGATAATCGGAATATGTTTCCTGATAATTGCGAAAATTCCTGGCGTTATAACTCTGCGGGCAGATTCTTTTTTATTCAACCATATCAATAGTTTTGCTCGCTGAGTGAATAAAAATTCATTTTCATCAATCTCTTAATAAGTTAGTGATTAATGGAGTGTTTAGGTGAGTTTGATATAATCATTTCCACAAGCATTGATTATTTTCGGTCGACATTTTTTGACCTTTTCAGGATGCCGTAAGATAGCGCCATCCAGGGAGCTGTGAAATTTAGTATGAAAATCAAAACGATTATATCCCTTTCCGCGCTGGTCGCCGGGGTAGGGCTTCAGGCTGCACAGGCCGCGACTCTGGTAGATGGCATTTCTGATACCTGGCAGGCATTTAGTGATAACGTCAGCGAAACGTGGAACGACCCGCAGACGGTCGATCTCTATGTCCCGGCTATCACATGGCATAACCGCTGGACTTATGACAAAGAGAAAACGGATAAGTACAACGAACGTCCGTGGGGTGCCGGGGGCGGGATCTCCCATTATGATGAAAAGGGTAACTGGAACGGCATCTATCTGATGGCGTTTAAAGACTCCTTCAATAAGTGGGAGCCGATTGGTGGCTATGGCTGGGAGAAAACCTGGCGACCACTGAACGATCGCGATTTTCATCTTGGCCTTGGTTATACCGCCGGGGTGACGATGCGTGACAACTGGAACTATATTCCCATCCCATTAGTGCTGCCATTAGCCTCGGTGGGATATGGACCAGCAACTTTCCAGATGACTTATATTCCGGGTACTTACAATAACGGTAACGTCTATTTCGCCTGGCTGCGCTGGCAGTTTTGATGGCGCCAGGCCTGTCATCAAAATGACATAGGGTAAAAAAAAGTCGATATTTATCACTTTTTCGTCGTCGGCTACTGGACAAAAGCCTTCGCAATTGCTGTACTAACCCTCGACACAGTTTAGTGTCCATTTTTCATGTAAAGGTAATATAGATGTCTAAGATCAAAGGTAGCGTTAAGTGGTTTAATGAGTCCAAGGGATTCGGTTTCATTACTCCTGAAGATGGTAGCAAAGATGTGTTCGTTCACTTCTCTGCCATCCAGAGCAACGGTTTCAAAACTCTGGCAGAAGGTCAGCGCGTAGAGTTCGAAATCACCAACGGCGCCAAAGGCCCATCTGCTGCTAACGTTGCCGCTATTTAAGTTATCAGACAGAATTCTTAAAACCCGCCTGAAGGCGGGTTTTTTTTCGCCTGCAGATCGCTAGCTGAGATACTGTACCAGCCAGACGAGCGTTGCGGCACAGGCCAGAGTGAAGGCAAGTAGTTCGTTTTTACTGCGCGGAAGCCAGTTCATCATTATCCCCTCGGATGGCTGAATGATAACCAGTGTGCCGAAACAGTATTAAGGAAACATTAACGCTCGCCCTCATCGTTAATGAGTAAGCTAAATCTTACATTAATCAGCTTCTGTAACATTACCGTGTGATCTGTCTCCTTGCAGGGATCGCTGCGCTAAGGCTATAAACATAAGCAGAGATGTTGACTGCTAACCTTTGCTGCTGGCTGACTTCGGAGAATGAGTAATGAATATTCGTCTGGCTGAATCGAGAGATGCATTTGCCCTCAGCGCTCTGTTAGCGGAACTGGGATATGCCGATACCGCGCCGTTCATTGAACGGCGTCTTGCCCAACTGATGGCGGATGATACAGAGAGGCTGTTAATGGCCGAGCAGGGTAATACGGTGCTGGGGTTCCTCTCGCTGCATTTTATCCCACAGCTGGCGCTGGCCGGAGATTTTGCGCGCATCAGCTACTTCTGCATTGCCGAAGGAGAGCGTAGCAAAGGGGCCGGGCAGCAGCTGTTGCAGCACGCTGAACGGCTGGCCGCCGAGCGCGGCTGTGACCGTATGGAAGTCCACTGTCACCAGCGCCGTGAAAAGGCCAATGCTTTTTATGCGCGCGAGGGTTATGAAGAGTCCCCGCGCTATCACATCAAAGATCTGACCTGATCGCCCCCGGCTCGCGACCGCTGGCGATCAGCAGCGCGTCGGCAACTTCGTCTACCAGATGTTCAGGCAGCATGGAGGTACTGACGCGCACAAACTGCCCGCTGCCGCTGCGGCAGCGCTCCCCTGGCAGCACGGCAATGCCCCTGGCGGCCAGGGTGATCATCGCAAACTGCTCCGACTGCACCGGCAGATAAATACTTAACCCATCCCGATCCGGCAGCGCCACGCCGCGCAGGTTCAGGGCGGAGAGCAGGCGCTGCCGCCGCTGACGATACACTTCACGCGCCTGCGCGATACTCTTTTGAACCCCCTCGTCAGCCAGCATCCATGCTACGCTCTGCTGCAGAATGCGGCTGGTCCAGCTGGCACCGAAGTTGCGCCATGACCGAATGCGCTTCACCAGCGCTTCCGGCCCCGAAAGCACGCCAAGCCGCAGATCGGGACCATACGCTTTAGAGAATGAACGCACGTGCAGCGTGCGCTCGGGGAAGAAACGCCCCAGGCTCCACAGCGGATGCGCTGACAGTGCGCCGATACCGTCATCTTCAACAATCCACGGCGTTGTGCCGCTCAGCACCGCTGCCAGCTCACTGCTGCGCGCTTCGCTGAGCGTATGGCCGGTGGCGGAGTGGGTGCGCGGCTGGTAAATAATGGCGACCGGGCGCTGGCGCAGCAGCAGGCTTAGCGGGCCGGGCAGCGGCCCCTGCTCATCGCAGGCCAGCGGCAGAACTTCCGCCCCGATATTATCCAGCATATCCAACAGGCGCGTGGCAGTCGGATCTTCGATCACCACTTTATCGCCGGGTGAAAACAGCGTCTGCATAATGCAGTTCATCGCATCATAGCCCCCGTCGGTTGCCAGAAAAGCTTCGGCGACAAAAGGCCAGTCGCCCTGCACGGCGGCCAGCAGGGCCGGGGCGATCGCCTCGCGCTGATAGCTGTTGAGATTGGGCGCCAGGATCCCCTGCTGTATGGCGCATCTGAGATCGGGAAGCAGGTCAGGGTCGGGGGAAGCCATCGCCAGATCGGCTTTGATCTGGCTGCCGTAGTGACCAATTTTTTCAAAGCGCACCGGGCGTGGCGTGACCTGATCGCCACATACCCACACCCCGCTACGGCCCTTACCGGCAATGACCTTATGGCGCTTTAACTCTCCCCATGCGGCGGAGACCGTCGCCGGACTGACGCCGAGCTTCTCTGCCAGATCGCGCACCGCCGGCAGCTGGGTGCCAATCGGGATCTCACCTTCGCGGATCAGCCGCGCAGTCGTCGCGGTGATCCCTTTCACTGAAGCCTCTTCAATGCGGGCACTCAACCAGTTCACATCCAGCAGCGTGGTCATAAGAAATCCATTTGTTCAGTAACAAAGAAAACATTGTACAGATAATATTATCGATCTAGTATCAAATTCAAGCAGGTATTGGTGTTTTTTTGAACGCGGCAGGGCTGCGCTAAACCGGAGAGATTGCACATGGTGACCATCAGGCTGGCGGTACGCGACTGGGACTATTTTACGCCGCTGGCGCTGGGGGATATTCGCCCTCAGGGATTTAAGCTGGAGGTGCATCGCGTTGCGACGCTGGTCGGCGATCTGGCAAACAGCGAGCAGTACGACGCGGCCGAAGTCTCTTTCAGTCGCTTTGCTCAGGCCCGTGCGCGCGGGGATTTCAGCCTGCTGGCGGTGCCCCATTTCCTGATGCGCGGTTTCCGCCAGCGCTGCATTATCACCACCGCTGACAGCCCGCTGACCTCCCTGGACCAGCTGAAAGGCAGGAAAATCGGTCTCACCGGCTGGCAGGATTCGGGCAACACCTGGACGCGCACGCTGCTGCGTGAAGCCGGAGTCGAAATCGATGACGCTTACTGGTTTGTCGGCCGCCTGACGGGTGACCATCCGATCGTCGATCGCCTGAATGGTTTTGGTCGCCCTGGCCGGATAGAGGCCGCGCCGGGAGAACACCCGCTGATCGACCTGCTGCGCGCCGGTGAGCTGGATGCGGTGTTTACGCCTTTTATGCCGGAGGGCTTTTTCCTGCCGGATTCCGGGTTACGTCAGCTACAAACCGACTTTCGCCAGGCCGAGCTGGAGTACTTTCAGCGCTGCGGTTATATCCCCGGCATTCATCTGCTGGCGCTGAAAGGCGGGCTGGAAGAGCGCCACCCGGGTATCGCCAGCGAACTCAGCGCCCTGATTGATGAATCTGCCCGCGTCTGGCAGCAGAAGCGCGAGAAGTATGCCGACACGACCCCGTGGCTGCTCGACGATTTGCGGCGCACCGCGCAGGATTTACCTGCCGGCTGGAATGCCAACGGCTTCCAGGCTAATAAGAAGATGATCAACGATTTCTGCCTGGAGCTGTTTGCTCAGGGGCTGACGGCTGAACGCCTGACTGCGCAAGCACTGTTTCCGGCAATGACCCCAGGAGCATAACGATGAAAGTGGCATTAGGACAGTTCGCGGTCAGCCGCGAGTGGCAGGAAAACGCCGATATCTGCATCGGTTTAATGGCTCAGGCGCAGCAGCAGGGGGCAAGTCTGCTGGTGCTGCCGGAAGGGGTGCTGGCGCGTGATATCACCGATCCGGATCTGGTACTGAAAGCCGCGCAGCCGCTCGACGGGCCGTTTCTCACTCAGATGCTGGCGGCAAGCCGGGAAAATACCCTGACCACCATGATGACGGTACACGTACCTACTCCAGACGGCCGTGCGCTGAACGTGCTGGTGGCGATGCGCAATGGCGAGATTATCGCCCGCTACGACAAGCTGCACCTGTACGACGCCTTTGCGATGCAGGAGTCGCGCAATGTGACCGCCGGTAACGAGGTGCCGCCGCTGGTGGAGGTTGACGGCATGAAGGTCGGGCTGATGACCTGTTATGACATCCGCTTCCCGGAGCTGGCGCGCCGCCTGGTGCTGGACGGTGCGGACCTGCTGGTGCTGCCTGCGGCCTGGGTAAAAGGCCCGCTGAAGGAGATGCATTGGGAAGTGCTGGTGACGGCGCGTGCGCTGGAAAATACCTGCTACGTGGTGGCGGTCGGCGAGTGTGGTCCACGTAATATTGGCAACAGTCTGGTGGTTGATCCGCTCGGCGTGGCGATTGCCAGGGCCGCAGAAGGCCCTGCGCTGGTGTTTGCTGACCTTGATCCACAGCGTATTCAGGATGTGCGCCGTGCCTTGCCCGTGCTGGCTAATCGCCGTTTTGCCCGCCCAGAACTTGACGCCGGGGAGGCGCAATGACCATGAATAAACACGCTATTGCACTGGCGCTGATGCTGACCACGCTGAGCGCGGCCAGCCACGCGGCTGAAGCTATTCCGGTGCAGAAGATGGACCCGGCGCTGCACGATCGCCTGCCGGACGCGGTGAAGAGCGCCGGAAAGATGACCTCGGTAAACAACGGCTCCTTCCCGCCGTATGAAATAGTGGAAGGCCCAACGTCGATGACCGGTGCTTCAGCCGACCTCACCGAAGCGCTGGCACAGCTGCTGGGGGTGAAAATTGAGCACGCCACCGTCAGCGGTCTGCCTGGCCTGCTGGCCGGAATAAAATCCGGCCGCTACCAGCTGGCAATCGGCCCGGTTGGCGACTATCCGGACCGTCAGCAGAAAAATGACTTTATCGATTTTGTACAGGAGTTCGTGGTGTTTGCCGTACAGAAAGGCAACCCGGCTCACATCAACGGGCTGGAAGATACCTGCGGAAAGCGCATTGCGGTGATGGCGGGCGGTTCAGCTGAGCAGGTGATCCGCAAGCAGTCGACCGTTTGTACCACCGCAGGCAAACCGGCGGTGACCGTGCAGTCGTTCACCGACCAGCCATCGTCGATTCTGGCGGTGCGCTCAAAACGTTCCGATGCGTTCTTCTCCTCTCAGGCGCCGCTGGTCTATTTTGTGCAGAAGGCGGAAGGGCAGCTGGAGTTGACCGGCACCGGCCAGAAAAATGGTTTTGGCGATATTTTCCAGGGCACCGTGGTGCCGAAAGACTCTCCGCTCGGGGAAGTGGTGCTTGACGCCTATAAAGTGCTGTTCGCCAACGGGACTTATGCAGCGATCATGAAAAAATGGCAGCTGAGCGGCAACATTATCAGCGCGCCGGGACGTAACCTTGCGCAGGGGGCAGCAAAATGACCCAGCCCGCCACGCAATCTTCAACCAGGGATCGGACAGACGCACAGCGACGCGATGTGGCCTCGGCTCTCAGCGCTCCCCGCTACGGACGACTGCTCGGCTGGCTGCTGGTGCTGGCGGTCGCGGTGAATTTTCTCTGGATAATCGCCACCAATCCTAATTTCGAGTGGAACGTGGTGTACCAGTGGTTTATGGAGGGGTCGGTGCTGACCGGGCTGAAAGTGACGCTCGGTCTGACCGTGGTCTCCATGCTGCTTGGCGTGGCGATTGGCCTGCTGCTGGCGGTGGCGCGCCTGTCCGATAATCGCCTGATGAGCGGCCTGGCCGGTCTGTACATCTGGTTCTTTCGCGGCACGCCGCTGCTGGTGCAGCTGATATTTTGGTACAACCTCTCGACGCTGTTTCCGCAGATCTCGCTGGCGGTGCCGTTTGGTGGGCCGATACTGGCGAGCTGGAATACCAACGATGTGATCACCCCGCTGACCGCGGCGATTGCCGGGCTGGCGTTAAACGAAGCCGCGTATATGGCGGAGATCATTCGTGCCGGGCTGCAGTCGGTGGATAACGGCCAGGTTGAGACCACCCAGGCCTTCGGCATGAGCCGGGCGCGGGCGCTGCGGCGCATCATTATTCCGCAGGCGATGCGCGCCATTATTCCACCGACCGGCAATCAGCTGATCAGCATGATTAAAGCGACGTCTCTGGTTAGCGTCATCGCGATGGGTGACCTGCTGTACTCGGTGCAGGCGGTATACAACCGCACCTTTGAAATTATCCCGATGCTGATGGTGGCGGTGATCTGGTATCTGCTGATCACCTCGGTGCTGAACGTCGGCCAGTCGGCGATTGAGCGCTACTACGCTCGCGGTACGCGCCGGGTGGTTGCCAGCAGTAAAAAGCACCCGCCAGCGATGGCAGTACGTCCCCTGGTCCAGAAGGAAGAACGATGAGCAGAGCTGAACCGCTGGTACGGGCGCGCAACGTACAAAAAAGTTACGGCGATAATCAGGTGCTGAAGGGGATCGACCTCGACGTGCTGCCGGGGGAAGTGGTGGTGATCCTCGGCCCTTCCGGCTCCGGTAAGTCGACCTTCCTGCGCTGCATTAATCATCTTGAAGAGCTTAACGCCGGCTCGATTATGATCGGCGAACAGCAGGTTGGCTTTGAGCTGAAAAAGGGGCTGCTGCATCGCCTGTCGCCAAAGCGTATTGCCCGCCAGCGCCAGGAGATCGGCATGGTGTTTCAGCAGTTCAATCTCTATCCGCATATGACGGTGCTGCAAAATATTATTGAAGCGCCGGTCGGTGTGCACAAGCGCCCGCGGGCAGAAGCGATGAGTGAGGCGCGTGAGCTGCTGGCGACCGTTGGCTTAAGCGATAAGGCCGATGCCTGGCCGCGCCATCTTTCAGGGGGGCAGCAGCAGCGCGTGGCGATTGCCCGGGCGCTGGCAATTAAACCGAAACTGATACTGTTTGATGAGCCGACCTCGGCACTGGACCCGGAGCTGGTCGGTGAGGTGCTGGCCACGATGCGCACGCTGGCCGATGGCGGGCTGACCATGGTGGTGGTAACGCATGAAATTGGCTTTGCGCGTGAAGCGGCTGACCGGGTGGTGTTTATGGACGGTGGACATGTGGTGGAGCAGGGGCCGCCGGAAGCCGTGCTGGTCAACCCGCAGCATCCGCGCACCCAGGCTTTTCTTAGCCGTTTTATCTGATAAGATCGCCGCTGCATATTCTGTTACAGATTGCAGTTGTATTCCCGCACGTTCAGCGCGTTAATACAGGTCGGTTAAAGGCCGTGATGACGGTCAGGTAAATAGAAGAAGGTAAGTATGGAAGGTATCAGTCTCGCCAAACTGCTGATCGTCGGCGCATTAATCGTACTGTTATTCGGCACTAAGAAATTGCGTACCCTGGGTGGCGATTTGGGCTCAGCGATTAAGGGCTTCAAGAAGGCCATGAATGACGATAATGCTGCTGCGGCTGAAGCAAAGCCCGCCGAGAAGATTGCTCCTAAAGAGTGATGTTGTTCAGGCATAAAAAAACGGATGACTGGGTCATCCGTTTTTTTATGCCTGAATCGTAGGGGAGGGGCATGCCCCTCCCGTTTTAAACCGGGTCAGGCATGCCTGACCCCTTCAGGCTTATTTGACCTCTAATCCTTTCGCCTGCATATCGGCATGATAAGAAGAGCGCACAAACGGGCCGCAGGCCGCGTGGGTGAAGCCCATTTCCATTGCGGCTTCTTTCATTTCATCAAACTCAGCCGGGCTAACGTAGCGCTGTACCGGCAGGTGGTGACGGCTTGGTTGCAGATACTGCCCCAGCGTCAGCATGGTCACACCGTGGCGACGCAGGTCGCGCATTACTTCAACGATTTCGGCGTTGGTTTCACCCAGACCGACCATCAGGCCGGACTTGGTTGGAATGTGCGGATGCGCTTCTTTAAAGCGTTCCAGCAGCTTCAGCGACCAGTCGTAGTTAGCACCCGGGCGAACCTGGCGGTAAACGCGCGGCACGTTCTCAAGATTATGGTTGAACACGTCTGGCGGAGTGGCAACCAGAATGTCCAGGGCGCGATCCATACGGCCACGGAAGTCCGGCACCAGCGTTTCGATCTTAATCGTGGGGCTTTTCTCGCGGATGGCGGTAATGCAGTCGGCAAAGTGCTGAGCACCGCCGTCGCGCAGATCGTCGCGGTCAACGGAAGTGATCACCACGTAGCGCAGCGCCATATCGGCGATAGTCTGCGCCAGTTTACCCGGCTCGTTAGCATCTGGCAGGGTTGGGCGGCCGTGTGCCACATCGCAGAATGGGCAGCGGCGGGTACAGATAGCCCCGAGGATCATAAAGGTCGCGGTACCGTGGTTGAAACACTCGGCAAGGTTAGGGCAGGAAGCCTCTTCGCAAACGGAGTGCAGACCATTTTTGCGCATCGCGGCTTTGATGCCCTGAATACGGCTGGAATCGGCGGGGAGTTTGATTTTCATCCATTCCGGCTTACGTAACACTTCCGTATGCTCGGTCACCACGGTTTTCACCGGGATCAACGCCATTTTGTCTGCATCGCGGTATTTGACACCGCGTTCCATCACGATCGGTTTACTCATAATCTTGCAGGTTCCAGGTTGGATTACGGTAGTCAATTCGTTGCCGAATCTGCATTACCGCGAACACTCAATGAGTTGGTGACTTTCAACTTTTTTTGATAAAGCGCAAAAAATTATATCATCTCCGCGCGGCAGATTCAGCACTGGCAGTGCGAGAAGCGTTACAGAATTGTAAATCAATCGCCATTTTATCCGCTATGTTAGCGGGAGTTCTGCGCTATTGCTCCACTGAATGTCAGTAATTGCCAGCTGGCGGGCAAAATTCTCAATCAGCAACGGCTTTACATCAGCCATTTGCACCGTCGGCTTAAGCTGCGACAGCTGGGTCATTTCCAGCCCGGCATAACCGCAGGGGTTGATGCGCAGGAACGGGGTGAGATCCATCGCCACGTTGAGCGCCAGGCCATGGAAAGAGCAGCCGTTGCGAATGCGCAGACCAAGCGAACAGATTTTTTTGCCGTCAACGTAGACCCCGGGGGCATCCGCGCGCGCGCTGGCGCTAACGCCGAGCTGTGCCAGCGTCTCCACCACCGTCTGTTCGATGGCGGTGACCAGCTGGCGCACGCCAACTTTACGCCGCTTCAGATTCACCATCACGTACATCACCTGCTGACCGGGGCCATGATAGGTCACCTGGCCACCGCGATCGCTCTGCACGACTGGAATGTCGCCAGGCATTAACAGGTGCTCGCTTTTTCCCGCCTGACCCTGGGTAAATATCGGGTGATGCTCGACCAGCCAGATCTCATCCGGCGTCGCATCATCGCGCTGGTCAGTGAACTGATGCATAGCGAGGGAAACGGGTGCCCATGGCTGCAGGCCAAGCTGGCGAACGATCAGAGTTTCTGGAGGCAAAGCGAAGGGTCCGGTTGGCAAAACAGGGGGAGTAGTATAACGCTGGTGCAGGGCAAGAACCATGCCCTCACCAGCATTCAGGAATTACAGCACCATGCGAACAATTTCGATTTTGCCTAATTCTTCATACAGGGTTTCGACCTGCTCGATATGCGTTGCGGTGATGGTGATCGACACCGAATGGTAGTTGCCTTTACTGCTGGGCTTCACGTCCGGTGAGTAGTCACCCGGCGCATGGCGCTGCACCACTTCAACCACTTGATCGACCAGCTCTGGCTGCGCCAGCCCCATCACTTTATAGGTAAAAGAGGTGGGGAATTCGAGCAGTTCTTTAAGGTTGGTTTTCATATTGACTCCGGTGACACAAATAAGGACTCCCGCCGTAGCGGGAGTTCACAGATACTAACAATATGGGGATATTTCAGGAAGATTTCAAGTAGGAGCCGATCGGCGCTCGGCCCGTCTGGTGCACGGCGATCGACCCTTAATCACAGCGGGGATCAACCAAACCAGTGATGGAACATCAGCTTAATGTAGTCAACGATGCGGCCGAAGAAACCGCCTTCCGGCATATCGTTCAGAACCACCAGAGGGTGCTGTTCAATGGTTTTGCCATCCAGCTGGAAGTTGATGCTGCCTACCACCTGATTTTTCTTCAGCGGCGCGTGCAGTTCAGTATTGCTCAGGGTGTAGCTGGCTTTCAGGTCTTTCATACGGCCGCGTGGAATCGTCAGATAGACATCTTTCTCGACGCCCAGCTGTACGCGATCGCTGTTACCGAACCACACCGGCTCAGAAGCAAACTCTTTACCGGCCTTCAGTGGCGCAACGGTTTCAAAGAAACGGAAGCCCCAGGTCAGCAGTTTTTTACTTTCTGTTTCACGCCCTTTGTAGGTATGACCGCCCATTACCGCAGAGATCAGGCGCATCTGGCCTTCTGTCGCGGAGGCCACCAGGTTGTAACCCGCCGCATCAGTATGCCCGGTTTTAATGCCGTCAACGTTCAGGCTGGTATCCCACAGCAGGCCGTTACGGTTCATCTGGCGGATATTGTTAAAGGTGAACTCTTTTTCATGGTAAACCGCGTACTCATCCGGCACGTCGCGGATCAGCGCACGGCCAATCAGCGCCATGTCGCGCGCCGAGCTGTACTGGCCTTCGGCATCGAGACCGTGCACGGTCTGGAAGTGAGTATTCTGCAGGCCCAGCGCTTTCACATAGTTGTTCATCAGCCCGACGAAGGCGTCCTGGCTGCCGGCCACATAGTCGGCCATCGCCACGCAGGCGTCATTACCGGACTGCAGCACGATACCGCGCGTCAGCTGGGAAACCGGCACGCGGTCGCCTGGCTTCAGGAACATCAGAGAAGAGCCTTTGAATACCGGGTTACCGGTTGCCCAGGCATCTTTGCCCACGGTGACGATATCATCCTGATGGATTTTGCCCGCTTTCACCGCCTGACCGATAACGTAACTGGTCATCATTTTGGTCAGGCTGGCCGGGTCGCGACGCGCGTCGGAATTCTTCTCTGCCAGTACCTTACCTGAGTTGTAGTCGATCAGAACATAGGCTTCAGCGTCAATGTCCGGCACGCCGGGGATCATGGTTTTGATGTTGACGTCATCGGCAAGAGCGACAGCGTTGAGGCTGAGCGCGATCAGGGTGCCTGTCGTCAGGCGTTTCAGTAATCGGGATGGGTTCAAAGTGTTCATGTAAGGACTACAACATCCATGGGCTAAGTTAAAAAAGTGACTCACTATAGCAAAATCATCCAGCCACAACCCGCCTAATTCAGGCGGGAAAGGGGGGATTTACCTGCTTAAGGTGCGACGGTAATAAACGATTGCTGCTGGGCTTCATTCGCCAGTCGCTGCTGCAAAGCGGCGGCCTGCGAACGCGAGCTGAATTGGCCCAGCTGCACGCGATAAACATTGTTGCGGCTATCGACAGAGCCGGGGACGCCGAACTGCTTGCCGAGGCTGCTGGCGAGCGCGCGGGCGCGGGTGCCGTCGCTCAGCGCGCCGACCTGCACCACGTAGGTGCCGGAGGCGCTGGCAGCTGGGGCAGCAGCCGCTGCTGCGGCCGGAGCGGCCACTGCAGCAGGGGCGGCAACCGGTTCGCTGCCTTCCAGCACGCCGTTTTGCAATGGCTGTGCGGCACCGAGGAAGCCACTGCTGCGCACTGGCGCGCCCATATTGTCTTCGCTATTCAGGGTGCTGTTATCCACCGGGCGCGACTGCTGCTGCTGCACTTCCTGCGGCTGCGGGCTGTTGTATTGCTGCGGCTGCGAGTTGCTCATAACGGCAGCGCCTGCGCCCATGGTCATGCCGCCACCGATATCCGGGCGTGAAGGCAGGGCATAGCTCTGCTTAGCGACCGTGGTCCCGATGGTGCCGGGGCCGGAAAGGCTACCGTCCGGCGCGACGCTGATGAAGTCAACGCGCACTTTGGTGTTGTTCGAGGTATTCAGGCGATCTGCGGCGGCACGCGACAGGTCAATAATACGGCCAGGCGTGTAGGGACCACGATCGTTGACGCGTACTACGATCATGCGGCCGTTGGCCAGATTCGTGACGCGCACGTAGCTTGGCAGCGGCAGCGTCGGGTGTGCCGCCGTCATGGCATTGGGGTCAAACTCTTCACCCGTGGCGGTACGATTGGTGCCCATCTCTTCGCCATACGACGCAGCCAGACCGGTTTGGCTAAAATTCGACGGGTCTTTCACTACCGTGTAGCTTTTGCCGTTAACCGAGTAATCCTGCAGGGTGCCGGGATTAAACGGTTCATAACGCGGCTCTGCACCGCCAATCTCCACCACCGGGCCGTTATAGGCGGCCTGCTGCTGCGTGACCGGCGCCTGCTGGTCGTTGTCTGTAGTACAGGCTGCCAGCAGTGCTGATGCCAGGGCAACCCAAAGCCAATCCTTACGCATGTGTTTATGCCTCTTAAACGCTCTTCGACAACAGTTTTCGGTGGGTGTGAATCGACATTATGATGCCAAACCCGGCCATCAGGACGATCAGTGCGGAGCCGCCATAGCTGACTAACGGTAACGGCACGCCTACCACCGGCAATATACCGCTTACCATGCCAATGTTAACAAAAACATAGACAAAGAAGATCAGCATTAATCCACCGGCCATCACGCGACCAAAGGTGGTCTGCGCACGTGCAGCCATCGTCAGGCCACGCATGATCAGCAGCACGTAGAGTATCAGCAGAATCAGTACCCCGACTAATCCTAATTCTTCGGCCAGTACCGCAAAAATAAAGTCGGTATGGCGTTCGGGCAAGAACTCAAGCTGTGACTGGGTTCCATGCAGCCAGCCCTTACCGCGCAGCCCGCCTGAGCCGATGGCGATTTTCGACTGGATAATATGGTAGCCCGCGCCGAGTGGGTCGCTTTCCGGGTCGAGCAGCATCATCACGCGGTCGCGCTGATAGTCGTGCATCAGGAAGAACCACAGCACCGGAATAAATGCCGCCACCAGCAGCACTGCAATGGCGATCAGCTTCCAGCTCATGCCGGAGAGGAACAGCACGAACAGCCCGGAGGCAGCGATCAATATTGCAGTACCGAGATCCGGCTGTGCCGCTACCAGCAGGGTTGGCATAAAGATCAGCACCAGCGCGATGGCGGTGTTTTTCAAGGTCGGCGGGCAGACATCGCGGTTAATAAAGCGTGCCACCATCAGCGGTACGGCGATTTTGGCAATCTCCGAGGGCTGGAAGCGCACCACGCCGAGGTCCAGCCAGCGCTGTGCCCCTTTACTGATCTGCCCGAAGGCGTCCACCGCGATCAGCAAGATCACGCAGATTATATAGAGGTAGGGCGCCCAGCCTTCATATACGCGCGGCGGGATTTGCGCCATCACCAGCATCACGACCACTCCCATGGCAATCTGACCGAGCTTGCGCTCCATCATGCCCGGATCCTGGCCGCTGGCACTCCACATCACCAGCGCGCTGTAAATCAGCAGCGCGGCGATGATCAGGCAAAATGTCGGATCAATATGGATACGCGTCCAGATTGTCCTTTTCTGATGGCTATCATTCATAACCGGTTATTCACCTTCGTAGCCTGGCGGCGTTGGCGCAGCGTCAGGCAGGTTAGTATTGTTATCGCCAAGAATAATGTGGTCGAGGATCTGGCGCATGATAGTCCCGACGGCCGGACCTGCGCCGCCGTTCTCAAGGATGATAGTGACGGCCACGCGGGGATGATCGTAAGGCGCAAAGGCCGTCATCAGCTTGTGGTCGCGCAGGCGTTCCGTCAGCTTGTGGGCGTTATAGGTTTCATTCGCTTTCAGGCCAAATACCTGTGCGGTACCTGACTTGGCGGCGATTTTATAGGAAGCGTCCGCAAAGCTCTTACGCGCAGTACCGTTTGGACGGTTCGCCACGCCATACATGCCGTCTTTGGCAATTTCCCAGTAGCCGGAGTGGACGTCTGCGACCGGGGCCTCCGGCGGCTGACGCCATGGCACTTTAGTGCTGCCCTGCATGGCGTCCATCATCAGATGCGGAGTTTTAATCACGCCATCGTTAATCAGGATCATCAACGCTTTGTTCATCTGTACCGGCGTGGCGGTCCAGTACCCCTGGCCGATACCCACCGGTATGGTGTCCCCCTGATACCAGGGTTTCTTGAAGCGCTTCATCTTCCAGTCACGGGTGGGCATGTTGCCGGCGGTCTCTTCGATCAGATCGATACCGGAAAGATGGCCGTAGCCGAATTTACTCATCCACTCGCCGAGCCGGTCGATGCCCATATCATAGGCAACCTGATAGAAGAAGGTATCCGCGGACTCTTCCAGCGATTTGGTGACGTTCAGGCGGCCGTGGCCCCAGCGTTTCCAGTCGCGGAAACGTTTTTCGGACCCGGGCAGCTGCCACCAGCCCGGGTCAAACAGGCTGGTGTTGCGGGTGATGACGCCGGCGGTCAGGGCGGACACCGCAATATACGGTTTCACCGTGGACGCTGGAGGGTAGGCGCCCTGTGTCGCGCGGTTAATCAACGGGCGGTTTTCATCATGCAGCAGGCGGTTATAGTCCTTGCTGGAGATACCGTCGACAAACAGGTTCGGGTCATAGCTGGGCATGGAGACCATCGCTAGTAATTCACCGTTACGCGGATCGCTGACCACTACGGCGGCACGACTGCCCGCCAGCAGCGTCTCAATATACTGCTGGAGCTTAAGGTCAATCGTCAGGTAGATATCGCGCCCGGCCTGCGGAGACTGCTCGTGCAGCTGGCGAATAACGCGGCCGCGGTTGTTCACTTCGACCTCTTCATACCCCGTTTTGCCGTGCAGTACATCTTCGTAATAGCGCTCAATACCCAGCTTGCCGATGTCGTGGGTGGCAGCATAGTTGGGCCACTTGCCCTCTTTATCCAGGCGCTCAACGTCGCGGTCGTTAATTTTCGACACGTAGCCGAGCACGTGGGTCAGGGCGGAGCCGTAAGGGTAGTAGCGGCGCTGATAGCCTTTGACTTCAACGCCGGGGAAACGGTACTGATTGACGGCAAAACGCGCTACCTGAACGTCATTCAGGCTGGTTTTCACCGCAATAGAGGTAAAGCGACGCGAGCGTTTGCGCTCTTTTTCAAATGCTTCAATATCTTCATCGGTCAGATCGACGATAGGCTTCAGCTCCTGCAGGACTTGCTGCAGGTTATCGACTTTTTCAGGCACCAGCTCGAGCTGGTAAATGGTGCGGTTAAGCGCCAGGGGGACGCCATTACGGTCGAAGATAATGCCACGGCTGGGCGCGACCGGAACCAGTTTGATGCGGTTCTCATTGGAGCGCGTGCTGTAGTCGTCAAAGCGGGTAATTTGCAGGTGGTAAAGGTTCGCCACCAGCACACCGGAAAGCAGCAAAATGCCAAAAAATGCGATTAGCGCCCGACGAACAAACAGCGTCTGCTCGGCGGTATAGTCACGAAAGGAGTTACGTTGTAATTTCATCCGCTGCTTTTGTCTGTCCGGTTAGCCTTATCCGTTACTCACGATGATAAGGATGATTCGCAGTAATGCTCCATGCACGATACAAACTCTCTGCAACCAACACGCGAACCAGCGGATGGGGCAGGGTCAGCGCTGAGAGTGACCAGCTTTGTTCCGCCGCGGCCTTGCAGGCGGGTGACAGGCCTTCCGGTCCGCCAATCAACAGGCTGACATCGCGGCCATCCTGCTTCCAGCGTTCCAGTTGACTGGCGAGCTGTGGGGTTTCCCACGGCTGGCCGGGTATATCCAGCGTGACGATGCGGTTGCCCTTACCGGTGGCTGCCAGCATCATTTCGCCTTCTTTTTCCAGAATGCGTTTGATATCGGCATTCTTGCCGCGCTTTCCGGCCGGGACCTCAGTCAGCTCGAATGGCATATCTTTCGGAAACCGACGCAGATATTCCATAAAACCCGTTTGAACCCAGTCCGGCATTTTGGTGCCAACGGCGACCAGTTGCAGCTTCACGGCTTAACTCCAGAGCTTTTCCAGTTCGTACAGCTGACGGCTGTCTGCTTCCATGACGTGAAGGATCACTTCACCGAGGTCAACAACCACCCAGTCACTTGGCGCACGGCTGTTAACGCGAAAAGCATCCAGACCGATCTGCTTCGCTTCCTGAACCACGTGTTCAGCGATGGAAACCAGATGGCGGGTTGAGGTGCCGGTGCAAATCACCATATAGCTGGTGATGCTTGATTTGCCCTGAACGTCGATAGCGACAATGTCCTGAGCTTTTAAATCGTCACATTTATCAATGACGAAGTCTTGGAGTGCTTGACCTTGCAAAAGGTTCCCCCTTGGGATTTAAGTCTGAAGGGTTATCGCATATTCACGCGTAAAGCGCTGTCGACAACCGTAACATGATGTTTTAGCCGGGCGAATGCCCCGAAAAATTAGCGGCGAAGTATATCACGCTGTGGCGGGTTGCGATATACACGTCCTACTTCGATCCGCAGGTGCGTTGGCTGCTCGCGCTCACCCGAATCACTTACTTGAGTAAGCTCATCGGGACTCGCTTGTTTGCCGCCTGCCTGCAATTCGAATTATTTTGTGTATAAACCTTCGCGATCGATGTAATCGCTGACGGCCGGGGGTAACAGGTCGCTATCTGACTTGCCCTGATGACGACGCGTGCGGATTTCGGTAGCCGAAATGTCGACCAGCGGAGTGTCGGCGAGAAACACCTTACCGGCGGGCGTTTGTTGCAGGAGCAGCGCGTCGCGCGTCAGATGCTGGTCCAGCCACCGTTGCAGCTCCGGCGTTTCCATCTCGCTGCGATAGCCCGGACGCTGACAGACCAGCAGATGACAGAATGACAGCAGCGCCTGCCAGCGGTGCCACTTATGTAAGGTTAGCAGGGAATCCTGACCGATGATAAAGGCCAGCGGCTGGCGCGCCCCGCGCTCGGCGCGCAGCTGTTCCAGCGTTTCGAGGGTGTAAGAGGGGGTGCTGCGCTGCATTTCACGCAGGTCCAGCTCGAACAGCGGGTTCCCGGCAATCGCCAGCCTGACCATTTCCACGCGCTGTGCGGGCGTGGCCTCCGGCTGCGGGCGATGCGGCGGCACGTTGTTTGGCATCAGCGTGACTTTTTGCAACCCGACCTGTGCGGCCAGCGCTTCAGCCGGCTGCAGGTGACCGTAGTGGATCGGGTCAAACGTGCCGCCGAGCAGCGCGTGCAGTTTAATGGTGTCACACATCACAGAAACTCGGCGGGAAAGCCGGGTGGCACAGCACCAGCGCCAGCGTCTCCAGCTCCGCCCAAACCGACTGGCCGTAATCCTGCTTCAGCGTCAGTTCGATGTGCGTCAGTGCGCGCACGGCCTGGCCCAGCTGCGCGCTGCTCAGGCGCTGCAGCGCATCGCTAAACAGCGTGCGGCGGTTCTGCCATACCCGGTGCTGGTCAAACAGCGTGCGCAGCGGCGTGCTGGCCATCTGGCGCTGCAGCGTCACCAGCAGCAGCAGATCGCGCTGCAGGGTGCGCAGCAGGATCACCGGTTCACTCTCTTCTGAACGCATCTGGCGCAGGATGTGCAGTGCGCGCTTACTTTTCCCGGCCAGCAGGGCATCAACCCAGTGGAACGGCGTGAAGTGCGCGGCATCATTGACCGCCTGCTCAACGCGCGGCAGCGTCAGTTTCCCGTCCGGCCACAGCAGAGCCAGCCGTTCCAGTGCCTGAGACAAGGCCAGCAGATTGCCTTCATAGCAGTAGCACAGCAGCTGATTGGCGGCATCATCCAGCGTCAGCTGCTGTTTTTTAGCGCGGGCCGCGACCCAGCGCGGTAGCTGCGCCTGTTCCGGCGTCTGGCAGGGAACCAGCACACCGTGGGCGCTCAGCGCCTTAAACCAGGCGCTGTTTTCCTGAGCTTTGGTGAGTTTACTGGCGCGCAGCACCAGCAGGATATCGCTGTGCAGCAGCGTGGAGAGCATGAGCAGCTGTTCGCTCATGGCGGCATTTGGGCCGTTTTCCGGCAAAATAAGCAGTAACGTCTGGCGGCTGGCAAACAGGCTGAGCTCCTGGCAGGTGGCAAATATATCCTGCCAGTCGGTTCCCGCTTCCAGCACTACGCTGAAATGTTCAGTAAATCCCTGCTGCTGGGCGGCGGCGCGGATTTCATCCTGCGCTTCCTGCAGCAGCAGCGGTTCATTACCGCTTAACAGATAACAGGCGCGCAGCCCCTCTCGGAGTTGCACGCCCAGTTGCTCAGGGTAAATCCTGATCATCGTGTGTAAGAGCTGTCCGACACGCTGTTGGCAGCACCCGGCAGGTTATCCACCGCTGAAGGCGTGCTGTCGAGCGTGTTAATGGCCGGGTTCTTTTCCGCCGCATGCACCGTCAGCAGCTTACGCACCAGCTGCTCAACCGCCTGAGTACGCATCTCATTCACAATGATCTGCTGCTCGGAGTCTTTTGCCAGCGCGGCCAGCGGGTTATCGAAGAATGAACGGTAGACGGTGGCGCTGATCGGATAGATGCCCTTATTCGGCACCAGCACCGAGGCGCTCACGGTCATCACCATCGAGTACTCGGCGGTTTTACCGTCCTGGAAGATCGAGGCGGTATCGCGGCCGCTCCTCTCACCCTGTAGACGCAGTGAAGGCACATCGGTGCGCTCCGCCGCGTTATCGAGGATGGTGACGTTGTTCAGACGCAGCTGTTCGCGCACGGCACGCGTCAGCGGGCCATACGGGTCAGCGGTATCAAGAACCAGCGTTTTCATCTCCGGCGGCACCGAGGTGGTGCCGCGCAGATGGTAGCCACAACCGGCGGTGATCAACACCGCCATGCCGAGTAATAACGAGACTATCGGATGTCGCACAATTCCTCCTGACATCAGCCCACGACCAGGTTAAGCAGCTTGCCCGGTACGTAAATCACTTTACGAATGGTGACGCCATCAAGATATTTGGCCACCAGATGCTCCTGCGCAGCGCGAGCCTGCACCTGTTCCTGGTTAGCGTCAGCTGCGACGGTAATCTTCCCGCGCACCTTGCCGTTAACCTGTACCACAACCAGCAGTGAATCTTCGACCATTGCCGCTTCGTCTGCCTGCGGCCACGGTGCGTTGTCGATGTCGCCCTCGCCACCCAGCGACTGCCACAGCACGAAGCTGGCGTGCGGAGTGAACGGGTTGAGCATGCGTACCACGGCCAGCAGCGCTTCCTGCATCAGCGCACGATCCTGCTCGCTCTCCTGCGGGGCACGGGCAAGTTTGTTCATCAGCTCCATAATCGCGGCAATCGCAGTGTTGAAGGTCTGACGGCGGCCGATATCATCGGACACTTTGTTAATGGTTTTATGCAGATCGCGACGCAGGGATTTCTGAGCGTCGTCCAGCGCATCAACGTCTAGCGCGACGGTTGCACCTTTTGCGGTGTGCTCAAAGGCCAGTTTCCAGACGCGCTTCAGGAAGCGGTTGGCCCCCTCCACACCGGACTCCTGCCACTCCAGCGTCATTTCCGCCGGGGAAGCGAACATCATGAACAGACGCACGGTGTCAGCACCGTAGCGCTCCACCATCACCTGCGGGTCGATGCCATTATTTTTTGACTTCGACATTTTGCTCATGCCGGCATAAACCAGCTCGTGGCCTGCTTCGTCTGTTGCTTTAGTAATACGGCCTTTTTCATCGCGCTCAACGGTGACGTCAACCGGAGAAACCCAGTTACGTTCGCCGTTGGCACCGCTGTAGTAGAAGGCATCTGCCAGCACCATACCCTGGCACAGCAGGCGTTTAGCCGGCTCGTCAGAGTTTACCAGCCCGGCATCACGCAGCAGCTTGTGGAAGAAGCGGAAGTAGAGCAGGTGCATGATGGCGTGCTCAATGCCCCCCACATACTGATCGACCGGCAGCCAGTAGTTAGCGGCCGCCGGGTCCAGCATGCCTTTGTCATAGTCCGGGCAGGTGTAGCGTGCGTAGTACCAGGAAGACTCCATAAAGGTATCAAAGGTATCGGTTTCGCGCAGCGCAGGCTGACCGTTGACGGTGGTTTTCGCCCACTCGGGGTCGGCTTTAATTGGGCTGGTAATGCCATCCATCACCACATCTTCCGGCAGGATCACCGGCAGCTGGTCTTCAGGCGTTGGCATCACGGTGCCATCTTCCAGCGTCACCATTGGAATTGGCGCACCCCAGTAACGCTGACGGGAGACACCCCAGTCGCGCAGGCGGTAGTTTACCTTACGCTCGCCAACCCCTTTGTCGGCCAGTTTGTTGGCAATGGCGTTGAAACCGTCTTCATAGGACAGACCGTCAAACTCACCGGAGTTAAACAGCGTGCCTTTTTCGGTCATCGCGGCTTCGCTCAGGTCTGGCGCGCTGCCGTCAGCGGCAAGGATCACCGGCTTGATGGCCAGGTCATACTTGGTGGCGAATTCCCAGTCGCGCTGGTCGTGGCCAGGTACGGCCATTACGGCACCGGTGCCGTATTCCATCAGCACAAAGTTTGCTACCCACACCGGCAATTTCTCACCGGTCAGTGGATGTTCAGCAAACAGGCCGGTCGCCATGCCTTTCTTCTCCATGGTCGCCATTTCAGCTTCGGCCACCTTGGTGTTCCGGCACTCGGCGATGAAGTCAGCCAGCGCCGGGTTGGTTGCGGACGCCTGAGCGGCCAGCGGGTGGCCCGCAGCGACGGCCAGGTAGGTCACACCCATAAAGGTGTCCGGGCGCGTGGTGTAGACGCTCAGCTTCTCTGCGCTGTCGATAACGCTGAACTCGATTTCCACCCCTTCGGAGCGGCCAATCCAGTTGCGCTGCATGGTTTTAACCTGCTCAGGCCAGCTTTCCAGCTTGTCGAGGTCATTCAGCAGTTCGTCGGCATAGTCGGTGATTTTGACAAACCACTGTGGGATCTCTTTGCGTTCAACCTTGGTGTCGCAGCGCCAGCAGCAGCCGTCAATAACCTGCTCGTTAGCCAGCACGGTCATGTCGTGCGGGCACCAGTTCACCGCCGAGGTCTTTTTGTAGACCAGGCCTTTTTCATACAGCTTGGTGAAGAACCACTGTTCCCAGCGGTAATACTCTGGCTGGCAGGTGGCGAGTTCGCGGTTCCAGTCATAGCCAAAGCCCAGCAGTTTCAGCTGGTTTTTCATGTAGTCGATGTTGGAGTAGGTCCACGGAGCCGGTGCGGTTTTGTTTTTCACCGCGGCGCCTTCAGCAGGCAGGCCGAAGGCATCCCAGCCGATTGGCTGCAGCACGTTTTTACCCAGCATGCGCTGGTAACGGGAGATCACGTCACCAATCGTATAGTTGCGCACGTGGCCCATGTGTAGGCGGCCAGAAGGATAGGGCAGCATGGAGAGGCAGTAATACTTCTCTTTACCTTCCTCTTCGGTCACTTTGAACGTTTGCTTCTTATCCCAGTGCTGCTGGACGTGGGATTCTATCTCTTCCGGGCGGTATTGCTCTTGCATAGTAGCCAGTGGTCCTTTGTATCGATTTTTTGTGTTCGTTCAGATCCGCATAGCATAGCTGATAAGCAACTGTGGCAACAACAGTAAGCGTCCTGATGGTGGGCATTTCTCTGCAAGCTGGAAGCGCGGCGGCAAAATTTATCGCTGAAACACGGTAAATTTTCAGCAGGCGCTAGAATGAGAGGAAACGCTTTCGTTATCAATAAGGAGAGTCTATGAACAAGGTCGCTCAGTATTATCGTGAGCTGGTATCTTCACTGACAACGCGTCTGGAACGCGGAGAACGCGATATCGATGCGCTGGTTGAGAGTGCGCGCCAGCGGATGAATAATCGTGGAGAGTTAACGCGCAGTGAAATTGATGACGTGAGCCGCGCCGTACGCCGCGATCTGGAAGAGTTTGCCCGCAGCTATGCCGAAAATCAGCAGGAGCTGGGCGACAGCGTGTTTATGCGCGTGATCCGGCAAAGCATCTGGAAGGAGCTGGCGGATATTACCGACAAAAGTCAGCTGGAGTGGCGTGAAGTATTCCAGGACCTCAACCATCATGGCGTGTATCAGAGTGGCGAAGTCGTGGGGTTAGGCAATCTGGTGTGTGAGACCTGCCAGTTTACCCGGGCGATCTACACCCCTGAGGTACTGACCCGCTGCCCGGAGTGCGGCCACGATCACTTCGTGCGTCAGCCGTTTGAACCGTAATACCTTTATTACGGGCGGACCAAAAACTGCGGTCCGCCCCTACATACACTTGACCAGTAGGGGCTGACCCTCTATTTCGGTCAGCCCTCAGGCAGGTTTAATGCAGGATCTTCGCGAGGAAGTCTTTAGCACGCTCCGACTGCGGATTGTTAAAGAACTCATCTTTCGGTGAGTCTTCAACAATCTTGCCTTCATCCATAAAGATGACGCGGTTCGCCACCTTACGCGCAAAGCCCATCTCGTGCGTCACCACCATCATCGTCATGCCTTCGTTAGCCAGTTCGACCATAACGTCCAGCACTTCATTGATCATCTCCGGATCTAGTGCCGAGGTCGGTTCATCGAACAGCATGGCGATGGGATCCATACAGAGCGCGCGGGCAATCGCCACGCGCTGCTGCTGCCCCCCGGAGAGCTGGCCAGGGAACTTGTTGGCATGTGCGCCCAGCCCGACACGCTCCAGCAGCTTCAGACCCTTTTGACGCGCTTCTTCTTTATTACGCTTCAGAACTTTTACCTGCGCCAGCGTCAGATTTTCAACAATCGACAGGTGCGGAAACAGTTCAAAGTGCTGGAACACCATCCCGACTTTTGAGCGCAGCTGCGCCAGGTTAGTTTTCTTATTGTTGACCGGGGTGCCATTAACTTCGATCAACCCCTTCTGCACCGGCTCAAGGCCGTTCACGGTTTTGATCAGCGTGGATTTACCGGAACCGGAAGGACCGCAAACCACCACCACTTCACCTTTTTTCACTTCGGTTGAGCAGTCGGTCAGCACCTGAAAGTGACCATACCACTTAGAAACATTTTTCAGGGTAATCATTTAAGCAGTCCTTTTTTTCTTTAAATAGCTGACCAACAGCGACGCGCTAAGGCTAATAACAAAGTAAACCGCACCGGCAAACAGCACCATTTCAATCTCGGTACCGTTATTCACCCCGATGGTATCGGCGGTACGGAAGAAATCGGCAAGGCTTAAGACATACACCAGTGAGGTATCCTGGAACAGCACGATGCCCTGCGTCAGCAGCAGCGGCACCATGGCGCGAAACGCCTGCGGCAGGATAATCAGCTTCATGGACTGCCACTGGGTCATGCCCAGCGCCAGCGCGGCGTTGCCCTGACCGCGGGCGATGCTCAAAATACCGGCGCGGATTATTTCCGAATAGTAGGCCGCTTCAAACAGCGAGAAGGCCACCATGGCTGAGATCAGGCGGATATCCGTTTTCGGCGACAGCCCCAGAACCTGCTGCAGGAAACTCGGCACCACCAGGTAAAACCACAGCAGCACCATCACCAGCGGCACAGAACGGAACAGATTGACGTAAATCTTGGCAAACCAGCTGATCGGCTTAAACGTCGACAGGCGCATTACTGCCAGCAGCGTGCCCCAGATAATGCCGAAGACCACCGCGGTGACGGTGATCTTAAGCGTGATGACCATGCCATTCCACAGGTAGGGCAGGTTAGGAACGATGGTGCTCCAGTCAAATTGGTACATTATTTGCCTCCCTGGCCCGGCAGGCGGACTTTGCGTTCAACCAGGCTCATCAGCAGCATGATCACCGCGTTAATTGCGATGTAGGCGAGGGTGATAGCAGTGAAAGATTCATAGGCGTGTGCCGAGTAGTCCAGCAGTTTCCCGGCCTGAGCGGCCATATCGACCAGGCCAATCGTCGAAGCGATAGCCGAGTTTTTTACCAGGTTCAGCATCTCCGAGGTCATCGGCGGCACGATCACGCGGTAGGCATTCGGTAACAGAACATAGCGATAGGTTTGCGGCAGCGTCAGGCCCATCGCCAGACCGGCATTCTTCTGTCCAGAAGGCAGCGACTGGATCGCCGCACGTACCTGTTCGCAGACGCGCGCGGCGGTAAATAAGCCCAGGCATAGCACGGAACAGGTAAAGAACTGGATGTTCGGATCGATCTCCGATTTAAACCACATGCCTATCCCTTCTGGCAGCAGCTCCGGCACCACCAGATACCAGATAAAGAATTGCACAATCAGCGGCACGTTACGGAACAGTTCAACGTAACAGGTGCCGAGTGAAGAGAGCAGGCGGTTAGGTACGGTACGTAAAATACCGAACAGTGAACCGACCAGCAGGGCGATTATCCAGGCGCAGACCGAGACGGCAATGGTGACCTGGAAACCAGACCATAACCAACCGAGGTAGGTAGTATTGCCGAAGGGGGCCTCCTGCAGGAATATTCCCCAGTTCCAATCAATAGACATAAAAAGCTCCGGTAAAAAAAGGGTAGCGACCGCTACCCTGAAGATTGATGAGAGGCTCTGCTGTGCTCGCCGGGGAACGACCGGCTTGCACCTTCACCGGGCCGTATGGTTTGAGCCATATCAGCCTGGCTGTGTCTGTCCGAGCCTGTTTTCAACAATCGTAGGGCAGCTACCTGCCCTTAACCCGTCCTAATTAACGTTGCTACTGCGTTGGCTTCACTCTTTCACCCCAGTCACTTACTTTCGTCAGCTCCCGGGGATTCATGCGCTTGCCGCCTTGTCGCCACGCTAATTATTCAGGATTTCTTTTGATTATTAATTCAATGCTTTGTCATTAGGTGTCTTGAACAGGGCTTTCATGTCGTCGGACAGTTCAAAGTTCATGTTCATATTCTTAGGTGGGATTGGCTGCTTGAACCATTTATCGAACCACTTAGCTGCTTCACCGGAAGTCTGTGCCTGAGCGATGGTGTCATCCATCAGCTTTTTAAACTCACCGTCACCTTTACGCAGCATACAGCCGTAGGCTTCTTTCGACTGTGGCGTACCGAGGATCTCCCAGCCATCCGGTTTTTTCGCCTTGGCACGTTCACCGGCCAGCAGGGCATCATCCATCATAAACGCCACGGCGCGGCCGCTTTCCAGCGTGCGGAAAGAGTCACCGTGATCTTTAGCGCTGATAATACGCATGCCCATTTTCTGCTCATCATTCAGCTTGTTCAGCAGAATTTCTGAGGTGGTGCCGGACGTCACAACCACGGTTTTGCCCTTCAGATCGGCGAAATCTTTAATCGGGCCGCCTTTTTTCACCAGCAGTCGGGTGCCGACAACAAAGATGCTGTCAGAGAACGCAGCCTGTTTCTGGCGCTCGAGGTTATTGGTGGTGGAACCACACTCAAAATCGTAGGTGCCGTTCTGCAACAGTGGGATACGGTTCTGAGAGGTGATCGGCAGCATTTTTACCTGCAGATCGGGCTTGTTCAGTTTTTTCTTGATGGCGTCAACAATCGCGTTGGAATAGTCCTGAGAGTAGCCCACCACTTTCTGAGCGTTATCGTAATAGGAGAACGGGACGGATGATTCACGGTGACCTACGACGATGACGCCGTTTTTGGCAATTTTTTCCAGGGTAGGCATTTGCTGTTGAGCATCCGCAGCGGCCTGTGGTTTGGCGTCCTCAGCATGAGCGATACCGGAGGCGAATCCTGCCAGTGCAAGGCAAAGCCCCAGTTTCCGTAATTTCATGTTCCTACTCCTTTGCAGTTGTGGCGCGAAATAAAACTGCGCCGACGTGATGTTGTGTGTGTATTTCCTGCTAATTATCTGTTTTTTTTCACGGCTTAACGCGTGTGGTTCCCCAATAACATAGCTGAATGTTAACGGCATGAAATGAAAAAGTTTCTTTTTTGCGAGGTGCGCCGCACCAAATGTGGGCGGTATTCCAGGCAATGCTCCGCAAGGGTGCAATTAATGCGCCTTAGCGGTGCGGGGACGATTTCATCGTGACATTCGTCGGGGGCCAGCACAGGTTTCCATGGAAACAATCCATAAAAACATAGCAATCATCGTGCCAATGGGGGAGTTTTAACAAAAGTGCAGCATAAACTGTGGGGAAGGGGGAGAGTAGCATGAGGTGGGGCTGACCATTTTTTCCGGTCAGCCCGCAATAGGGCAGGCAAGGGTCGAGCGAAAAGAGCATCGACCCCGACTGACTACTTACGACGACAACGACGTGAACCAATCAGACCGGCAATAGCAAACAGCAATGAGATCGCCCAGATGCCCCAGTTGCCGATGCGGGCATAAGGCGTCAGGCCGGTAGTCGGGGTCACTTTCGCCGCTAACACTTCCGCTTTGAACTGCGGAATGATGTGGATGATGTCACCGCTGGCATCGACCACTGCCGTCACGCCGTTATTCGTGCTGCGCAGCAGTGGGCGGCCCAGCTCCAGCGCGCGCATACGCGCCATCTGCAAGTGCTGCCACGGCCCGATAGAGTGACCAAACCAGGCATCGTTCGAAATCGTGAGCAGGAAGTTGGTATCCGGACGGAAGTTGTCACGCACCTGCTGCCCCAGCACGATTTCGTAGCAAATGGCGGCGGTGAGGTTATAGCCCGCCACCTGCAGCTGCGGCTGGACGTAGCTGCCGCGGCTGAATGACGACATCGGCAGGTCGAAGAAGGGCGCCAGCGGCCGCAGCAGCGACTCCAGCGGGACAAATTCCCCGAACGGCACCAGATGATTCTTCTGGTAGCGGTTGCCGCTGAAGTAGTTGTAAGGCTGCGGGCCGCCCAGCACGATGATGGTGTTGTAATCGTGGTAGCGATTACTCTGCAGGCGTGAATCGACGATGCCGGTCACCAGGCTGCTGCCACTGTCGCGCAGCTGGTCATCCACTGACTTCAGGAACGGCTGCTGGTTGGTTTCCAGATCGGGAATGGCGGATTCTGGCCAGATGATGATCGGAGCTTTACCCACGTACGGGCGGCTGAGCGCCGTGTAGGTTTTCAGCGTATTGATCAGCTGATTCGGGTCCCACTTCAGGGACTGCTCAATGTTGCCCTGCACCATTGCAACGTTCACCGCCCGTTCAGGCAGCGGCTGGAACCAGCTAATCAGACGCAGCGGCCACGGCAGCAGCAGCAGGGCGGCGGCGGCGATAGCAGGGACCAGACGGCGCTGCACCAGGGCATAAACCGCCAGGCCTGCAATCACCATCAGCAGGAAGGTGATGCCTTCTACGCCCAGCAGCGGAGCTAACCCTTTCAGCGGGCCGTTGATCTGGCTGTAGCCAAACTGCAGCCACGGAAAGCCGGTCAGCACCCAGCCGCGCAGAAATTCACTGATCTGCCACAGCACCGGAGCCGCAATCGCCAGGCGCAGCAGCGAGGCTTGCGGACACAGGCGGTTAAGCAGCGTGGTGAACAGCAGCGTGTAGAGCGACAGGTAGGCGGCCAGCAGCAGTACAAGGAAAACATTTACCGGCCCTGGCATTCCGCCGAAGGTTGCGATGCTGACATATACCCAGTTGATACCGCTGCCAAACAGGCCAAAGCCCCAGACAAAACCAATGGCGCTGGCCTGGCGGGTGGTGCGGTTAAGGGTTAATGCCTGCAGGCCAAACAGTGAAACTAAAGCAGCAGGCCAGAAATCATACGGGGAGAAAGAAAGGGTGCCAATGGCACCCGTAATCAGCGCTAAAAGCAGGCGAACCCGCTGGCGCTGGTAGATTGAGGCAATTGCCATACGGTAGTTACTCTTCCAGAGTCGGTTGCGGCGAATTTTCCGGGATACGGACATGGACCTGAATAATACGACGGCTGTCCGCCATCGCCACTTTAAACTGGTAACCGTCAATCTCAATACTTTCACCGCGGGCCGGCAGATGGCCGAAGCCCTGCATCACCAGGCCACCGATGGTGTCGACCTCTTCGTCACTGAAGCTGGTCTCGAAGACTTCATTAAAATCTTCGATCGGCGTCAGTGCCCGGATAGTGTAGGTGTGGCGACTCAGCTGACGAATATCGCGATCTTCTTCATCGTCATACTCATCTTCAATTTCACCGACAATCAGCTCGAGGATATCCTCAATGGTGACCAGACCGGAAACGCCACCGAATTCATCAATCACAATCGCCATATGGTACCGCTGCGAGCGGAACTCTTTCAGCATGCGGTCAACGCGCTTGCTTTCCGGTACCACCACCGCAGGGCGCAGAACCTTTTCGATGCTGAAAGGCTCAGATTCACTGCTCATAAACGGCAGCAGATCCTTGGCCATCAGGATGCCTTCAACATGGTCCTTGTCTTCACTGATTACCGGGAAACGTGAGTGCGCGGAGTCAATAATGACCCCAAGGCACTCTTCCAGCGTCTGGTTACGCTTCAGCGTCACCATCTGGGAGCGGGGGATCATAATGTCACGTACCCGCTGTTCGGCAATATCCATCACCCCTTCCAGCATGTCCCTGGTATCCGGGTCAATCAGGTCATTCTGTTCGGAGTCGCGGATCAGTTCCAGCAGGTCGTCACGGTTTTTTGGCTCACCGTGAAAAAGCTGGTTGAGAATGAGTGAAAAAAATCCCTTTTTACTCGGGGGACTGTCATTATTTTGTGAATGGTCATCGCTCATGGCGTTTTTGAGTTTGTCTCTCTGTTGTGTGATCGGCTGCCCCGAATTATTCAGGGGCAGGCGTGTTTACCCTTGATACTTCGAACGGCAGGTGCGTTGGCTGCGCTCGCTCGTCCCCGTCACATAGCTGACTGTGTTGCCGGGAACTCTCGATCTGGCCGCCTTGCTGCAATTCGAATCATTTTGGGTTAGTTCAGTTATTCTTTCTCCGAAATGTACGGATCGGGATACCCGAGAGCAAGCATTATCTCGGTTTCCAGCGATTCCATCTCTTCGGCTTCTTCATCTTCGATGTGATCATAACCCAGCAGGTGAAGGCTACCGTGGATCACCATGTGCGCCCAGTGGGCCTCCAGCGCTTTTTCCTGCTCTGCAGCTTCCTGCTCAACCACCTGACGGCAGATGATCAGATCGCCCAACAGCGGCAGCTCAATACCCGGTGGTGCTTCAAACGGGAATGAGAGCACGTTGGTCGGCTTATCCTTGCTGCGATAGGTGTGGTTCAACTCACGGCTCTCCGCCTCATCAACCAGACGGATTGTGACTTCGCTTTCCGGCTGGAACTGCGGCAGAACCGCCTCCAGCCAGCGCTGAAAGTCCGACTCTGGCGGCAGACCCTGCGCGTTCTCGCAGGCAAGCTGCAGATCAAGAATCACATTACTCATTTGTTCTCCTGTGAAGCCTGCTGAGCAGCAAGCGCTTCACGTTTACGTTCTTCTGCCTGAGCATCGCGACGTTTCTGGTCGGCGGCTTCCCAGGCTTCATAGGCCACGACGATACGTGCCACCACCGGATGGCGCACCACGTCTTCACTGTGGAAAAAGTTAAAGCTCAACTCTTTCACGTCGGACAGCACCTCAATGGCGTGGCGCAGGCCGGACTTCAGGTTGCGCGGCAGGTCAATCTGCGTCACGTCACCGGTGATTACCGCTTTGGAATTAAATCCAATGCGCGTGAGGAACATCTTCATCTGTTCGATGGTGGTGTTCTGGCTTTCATCGAGGATGATGAAGGCATCGTTCAGCGTACGGCCGCGCATATAGGCCAGCGGCGCGACTTCGATGACGTTGCGCTCAATCAGCTTTTCAACGCGCTCAAAACCGAGCATCTCGAACAGAGCGTCGTACAGCGGGCGCAGGTAAGGGTCAACCTTTTGGCTCAGGTCGCCCGGCAGGAAGCCAAGCTTTTCTCCGGCCTCTACCGCCGGGCGGGTCAGCAGAATGCGGCGGATCTCCTGGCGCTCCAGCGCATCGACCGCTGCCGCCACGGCCAGATAGGTTTTACCCGTTCCGGCTGGGCCGATGCCGAAGGTCACATCGTGGTCGAGGATGTTGGCCACATACTGCGCCTGATTTGGCGTACGTGGCTTAATCACGCCACGTTTGGTCTTGATGTGAATCGCTTTGCCAAACTCAGGCACGCTGTCGGCTGTCTGCTCCAGCACGCGGCTCTCTTTCACCGCCAGATGGATCTGTTCCGGATCGATATCCGGAATGTGGCCGCGTATCGGGGCGGTATCCACATACAGATGGCGCAGGATATCGGCAGCGGCGTCGACACTCAGCGCACGGCCAACCAGCTTAAAGGCATTCTCACGGCGATTAATCTCAATCCCCAGACGGCGCTCGAGCAGCTTGATATTGTCATCAAACGGGCCACACAGGCTCAGCAACCGGGTATTGTCGATGGGTTCCAGAGTTATTTCACGTGTTTCAATATTCAAACTAATCCTTTGGGTCACATAGGGCCAGGTTGAGAAATGGATGGCGAGACGGGCTTTAACAGCAGAGCCATAGCGAAATTATTTATGGCGAAGCGCAAAGCTGCAAGCGTCCGTGTGGATATTTGGGCGCGTGTTTCAGAAAGCAAGTGTAACGCGATGAAATGATGCGGCACATCTGAAGACGTGCCGCAAAAATGGGGGATCAAGGCTGGAACGTTCCCACGCCGAGTTCGTTCTCTTTGCGCGTGCGTGCAATAACGGAGGCTGGGGACTCAAGAGTGCGCAGATCCATCTGATCTTCAGCGCGCACCAGCACGCCACGCAGCGAGTTGGCGTAGACATCAACGATTTCCACATCGACAAACTTGCCGATGTGCTCCGGAGTGCCTTCAAAGTTCACCACGCGGTTACATTCGGTACGCCCGGAGAGTTCCATCACATTCTTGCGTGAGGTACCCTCCACCAGAATGCGCTGCACGGTGCCGAGCTTGCTGCGGCTCCAACTCATCACCTGCTGGTTGATGCGGTCCTGCAGAATATAGAGACGCTGCTTTTTCTCTTCTTCCGAGACATCGTCCGGCAAATCGGCGGCTGGCGTGCCGGGGCGCGCGGAGTAAATAAAGCTGAAGCTGGTATCGAAGTTTATCTCACCAACCAGCTTCATGGTCTGCTCAAAGTCGGCCTGGGTTTCGCCCGGGAAGCCGATGATAAAGTCAGAGCTCATCTGAATACCCGGGCGTGCAGCGCGCAGTTTTCGGATGATGGCTTTGTACTCCAGCGCGGTATGGGCGCGCTTCATCAGGGTCAGAATACGGTCCGCGCCGCTCTGCACCGGCAGATGCAGGAAGCTCACCAGCTCCGGCGTATCGCGATAGACATCAATGATATCGTCGGTGAATTCAATCGGATGGCTGGTGGTAAAACGGATACGGTCGATGCCATCAATGGCAGCGACCAGCCGCAGCAGCTCGGCAAACGAGCAGATCCCGCCGTCATAGGTGGCTCCGCGATAAGCATTGACGTTCTGGCCCAGCAGGTTAACTTCACGCACGCCCTGCGCGGCCAGCTGAGCAATTTCAAACAGAATATCGTCAGAAGGGCGGCTGACCTCTTCACCGCGGGTGTAGGGCACCACGCAGAAGGTACAATATTTGTTGCAGCCTTCCATGATCGAGACAAAAGCGGTCGGTCCTTCAGCACGCGGTTCCGGCATGCGGTCAAACTTTTCTATCTCCGGGAAGCTGACATCCACCACCGGGCTTTTACTGCCGCGCACGGTGTTGATCATCTCCGGCAGGCGGTGCAGCGTCTGTGGGCCAAAGACGATATCGACACAGCTGGCGCGCTGGCGCAGCTGGGCACCCTCCTGCGAGGCCACGCAGCCGCCAACGCCGATAATCACATCGGGGTTCGCTTCCTTCAGCTTTCTCCAGCGGCCAAGCAGCGCAAAAACTTTTTCCTGGGCCTTTTCACGAATCGAACAGGTGTTGAGCAGCAGTATGTCGGCATCTTCCGCCTCTTCAGTCAGAACATAGCCGTGTGTGCTGTTTAACAGGTCAGCCATTTTGGATGAGTCATACTCATTCATCTGACAGCCCCAGGTTTTGATATGTAGTTTTTTTGTCATCGACTTGCCATTTGTCATGCAGAAAGAGGAGCAGGGCGCGTATTCTGTCGTGCAGAGACGCCCATTAAGCCCGTGTTGCGGCGATCTGATTGTCACAGAAAATTCCGGTACACTTAATCACGCTCAGGATAACAGAATTCAGCCGCTGAGGTGTAGCCACACAGCACGCCAGGTCAGGCCGGCGAAGGAAAAAAAATGACGGAAATAAAGCAGAAAGTGGACGTGGCCATTGTCGGTGGCGGCATGGTGGGCGCAGCGCTGGCGAGTGGCCTGGCGCAGCACGGTTTTCAGGTTGCCGTGCTGGAGCAGGAAACGCCGGCAGAGTTTGTGGCGGGGAGCGATCCGGATGTGCGTATTTCCTCTATCGGTGCTGCCTCCGCTGCGCTGCTAAAACAGCTTGATGTCTGGCCTGCGGTGCTGGCGATGCGCACAGTGCCTTACCGCAAGCTGGAAACCTGGGAGTGGCAGACCGCAGCAGTTCATTTTGATGCCGAGTCGCTTGGCCTGCCAGAACTGGGTTTTATGGTGGAAAACAGCGTGTTGCAGCAGGCTCTGTGGCAGCGTCTGCAGCAGCAACCGGTTCAGCTACTTTGCCCGGCACGCCTGCGCGATCTGCAAAGTGAAAACGGCGGCTGGCAGTTAACGCTGGATAACGGTGAGCAGCTGCACGCACGGCTGGTGGTTGGCGCTGACGGGGCGAACTCTCAGGTTCGGCAGCTGGCCGGAATTGGTATACACGGCTGGAACTATTCTCAGTCGTGCATGTTGATCAGCGTGCGCTGTGAGCATGACGCCGGCGATACCACCTGGCAGCAGTTCACTCCGGATGGCCCACGCGCATTCCTGCCGCTGTTTGATCGCTGGGCGTCGCTGGTGTGGTATGACAGCCCGGCACGCATCCGCCAGCTGCAGGCGATGAGCATGCCGCAGCTGCAAAAGGAGATCCAGGCACACTTCCCGCCGCGAGTGGGCAGAGTGACCCCGGTCGCCGCCGGTTCCTTCCCGCTGGTGCGCCGCCATGCCACGCGCTATGTGCTGCCCGGTCTGGCGCTGGTAGGCGATGCGGCTCACACCATTAATCCGCTGGCCGGGCAGGGGGTGAACCTCGGCTATCGCGACGTGGACGCGCTGATTGAGGTGTTGAGTGAGTCGCGGCTGCGTGCGGAGGACTGGGCATCCGCAGCGGTATTACAGCGCTATCAGCGCAAACGCCTGAAGGACAACCTGCTGATGCAGAGCGGGATGGACCTGTTCTATTTTGCCTTCAGCAATCAGTCGGCACTCCTGAAGGTGTTGCGTAACCTTGGATTGATTGTCGCGCAGCATTCGGGCGTGCTTAAGCGTCAGGCATTAAGGTATGCGTTAGGTTTGTAGCAACGGTGGGATGGCGGGCTGACCGAACCAGAGGGTCAGCCTCTACCGTTAGCAACAGTGCCCGGTCATTTCGTCGGGGCCGATGTTTTTCCGATCGCGCCATTATTCAGACGTAAAAAAGCCCGCTTGCGCGGGCTTCTTTACTAATTGGCTGGGGTGCAGGGATTCGAACCCCGGAATGCTGGTATCAGAAACCAGAGCCTTACCACTTGGCGACACCCCAATTATTACTTATGCGACTGGCGAACCAGGCGTCTTTTTCTTTGCGACTCGTATTACCAGCCGTCTAAATATGGCTGGGGTGCAGGGATTCGAACCCCGGAATGCTGGTATCAGAAACCAGAGCCTTACCACTTGGCGACACCCCAATAAAATTGGTGGCTACTACGGGAATCGAACCTGTGACCCCAGCATTATGAGTGCTGTGCTCTAACCAGCTGAGCTAAGTAGCCTAATTTTACTGCTTTACTGCTAATACATACTACCAAAAAAAATGGCTGGGGTACCTGGATTCGAACCAGGGAATGCCGGTATCAAAAACCGGTGCCTTACCGCTTGGCGATACCCCATCCGTGCAAACCGCGCTTGGAAATGGTGCGGGAGGCGAGACTTGAACTCGCACACCTTGCGGCGCCAGAACCTAAATCTGGTGCGTCTACCAATTTCGCCACTCCCGCGCAAAAAAGATGGTGGCTACTACGGGAATCGAACCTGTGACCCCAGCATTATGAGTGCTGTGCTCTAACCAGCTGAGCTAAGTAGCCATCTTTTTTCGCGTAACCTTCTGCGGCGTTGCGGGGCGCATTATGCGGAGTTGGTCCAAAAGCGTCAACAAGTTTTTTGCCGTTTTTTATCACAAGCGTGTTGTTTGCACGCCTTGTAACCATCATGCCGATAAAATCAACGAATTCTGATGCTAACAGACGCAACGGGTAAATAAAAACGGGCCTGAGCGGCCCGTTTTAGCTTTTTAATCCATGACTTATTAGTAAGCGGACTGGTGCACGCCTACGGCACGGCCAGACGGATCGTCCATGTTTTTGAACGCTTCGTCCCATTCAATCGCTTTAGCGGAAGAACAGGCCACTGACGGGCCACCCGGCACGCACTCTGCCGCGCTGGCCAGCGGGAACAGCTCTTCAAAGATTTCACGGTACAAATACGCCTCTTTCGAGTTCGGCGTGTTGTACGGGAAGCGGAAGTTCGCGGTTTGCAGCTGCTGATCGCTGACCTGCTCTTTTGCCACTTCTTTCAGGGTATCAATCCAGCTGTAGCCAACGCCGTCAGAGAACTGCTCTTTCTGGCGCCATGCCACGCTCTCCGGCAGGTAAGATTCGAAGCATTCGCGCAGGATGTGTTTTTCCATCTTGCCGTTGCTGCCGCACATTTTATCCTGCGGGTTGATGCGCATCGCGACATCAAGGAATTTCTTATCAAGGAACGGGACGCGGGCTTCAACGCCCCAGGCAGACATCGCCTTGTTAGCGCGCGCGCAGTCAAACATATGCAGCGCGTGCAGCTTACGCACGTTCTCTTCGTGGAATTCCTGGGCGTTCGGTGCTTTGTGGAAGTAGAGGTAGCCACCAAACACTTCATCAGCACCTTCACCGGACAGCACCATCTTAATGCCCATTGCTTTAATCTTGCGTGACATCAGGTACATCGGCGTGGAGGCGCGGATAGTGGTCACATCATAGGTTTCAATGTGATAGATCACGTCGCGGATAGCATCCAGACCTTCCTGCACGGTGAAATGAATTTCGTGGTGCACGGTGCCAAGATGTTCCGCTACCGCTTTTGCCGCTTTCAGGTCGGGTGAACCTTCCAGACCGACCGCGAAGGAGTGCAGCTGTGGCCACCAGGCCTCGCTCTTATCCTGGTCTTCAATACGCTTGGCAGCAAAACGCTTGGTAACAGCCGAGATAATTGATGAGTCCAGACCGCCGGACAGCAGCACGCCATAAGGTACGTCTGACATCAGGTGACTTTTTACTGACTCTTCCAGCGCGCTTTTCAGCGCCGCGGCGTCCGTGACGTTGTTTTCGACCGCAGCGTAATCAAACCAGTCGCGCTGCCAGTAGCGGCGGATTTCACCGTCGGTGCTCGACAGGTAGCTGCCCGCCGGGAACTCTTTAATGCTGCGGCACACCGGCACCAGCGCTTTCATTTCTGAGGCAACATACAGGTTGCCGTGCTCATCATTGCCCATATACAGCGGAATGATACCGATATGGTCACGACCGATCAGCCAGGTGTTTTTCACGCTGTCATACAGAATGAAAGCGAACATGCCTTCCAGGTCGTCGAGAAAGTCGATGCCCTTCTCCTGATACAGCGCGAGGATCACTTCGCAGTCAGACTCGGTCTGGAACTCATAGCGATCGCTCAGCTCAGCACGCAGCGCCTGATGGTTGTAGATTTCACCGTTTACCGCAAGAACATGGGTATGTGCTGCGTTGTACAGCGGCTGTGCGCCGTTGTTCACGTCAACGATCGACAGGCGCTCATGGACGAGGATCGCTTTATCATCAGCATAGACACCGGACCAGTCCGGGCCACGGTGACGCATCAGGCGGGAAAGCTCCAGCGCTTTCTTACGCAGTTCAACCGGATCGCTTTTCAGATCGAGTACACCAAAAATAGAACACATAAACAGCTCCCTAACGACTTACCTTGCGGTGGTGATATTGGTTTAAGCGACAGTTGCCGCGTGATGTATAAGAAAATGCGCTAACGCGGCAGGTGATGCAAGTAATTTAGCTAATAGGTGAAAAATAGGCTGTTGACGTGCGCGAATCCTTAACGGATTTTCAGTTTATGGCTTTTTTTATTGTGGAATCGATAATAAACGCCGGAAAGTGGATGAAAACTATCCAGTAGGGCGGGGAGAGCCCGGTAAACCGGGCAGGGGATAACTAAATAATGTCGATGTCGGCCACAGAGGGGTAAACCCAGGTCGGACGGAACGGCATAGCGTCGATATCGCTAAGCGTTGAGACGCCGGAAAGTACCAGAATCGTTTCCAGCCCTGCCTGAAAACCGGCGAGGATATCGGTACGCAGATTATCGCCAACGATCACCGTCTCTTCCGAGTGCGCCTGCATCTTATTCAGCGCGGCGCGCATAATCCACGGGCTGGGTTTACCAACGTAAAATGGCTGGCGACCGGAGATCTTTTCAATACCCGCGCACAGTGCGCCGCAGGCCGGGGAGAAGCCGTGGCCGTGGCTGTCCGGGTTGGTGGCAATAAAGCGCGCGCCGTTCGCCACGAAAAAGGCCGCTTTATGCATCATGTCCCAGTTAAACGACCGGGTTTCGCCAACGATAACAAAGTCAGGATTAATGTCGGTAATGGTGAATCCGGCTTTATACAGCTCGTGGATAAGTGCGCCTTCACCGACCACATAGGCTTTTTTACCTTCCTGGCGCTTAAGGAAATCAGCGGTGGCCATGGCCGAGGTGTAGAACACGCTGTCCGGCAGTTCGATTCCGGCAGAGGCAAAGCGGTTCGACAGATCCATCGCCGTTTGCGAAGGGTAGTTGGTCAGCACCACCAGCGGCATATTATTGCCAATAATACGCTGGAGAAATTCACGCGCACCCGGCACGGCGGTATTGTCGTGCATCAGTACGCCGTCGATATCGCAGATGACGTTCTTTATAGTCATTCGTTCGGAATCCATTTTTTATTAACCTTCCAGCAGACGTTGCAGCAGGATGCCATTCAGCATGGCGCGTTTCGCCAGGGCAAAGGCGCCAATAGCCGAGCGGTGATCAATTTCGGAACGGACCACCGGCAGATTTTTTCGGAATGCTTTCAACGCCTGAGTATTAATGCAGCCTTCAATAGCGGGCAGCAGCACTTTATCGGCTTCGGTAATTTCACCCGCAATCACAATTTTCTGTGGATTAAACAGATTGATGGCAATCGCAATCGCCTTGCCGAGATGGCGGCCCACGTGTTCAATCACTTCAGCCGCCAGCGCATCGCCGCGGTTTGCGGCCCGGCAGATCGGCTGAATATGACAATCGTCGAGGGTCAGGCTGCTTGGATAGCCCTGAGTCAGCAGGTGGCGCACGCGGTTTTCAATCGCGCTGTTGGCCGCGATCGTCTCCAGACAGCCAAAATTCCCGCAGTGGCAGCGCTCGCCGAGTGGGTCAACCTGGATATGCCCAATCTCGCCCACGTTGCCGTTGCTACCAAGAAAAATATGCCCGTTAGCGATAATACCGGCCCCGGTTCCGCGATGCACACGCACCAGAATGGAGTCTGCGCAGTCGCGCGATGCGCCAAAATAGTGCTCCGCCAGCGCCAGGCTGCGAATATCGTGACCGACAAAGCTGGTAACGTTGAAGCGCTTTTCCATATTGGCAACCAGCGGCCAGTGGCTGACGCTGATATGCGGCATATAGCGGATAATGCCATTTTTAGGGTCAACCAGGCCGGGCAGGATCACTGAAATGGCAATCAGCTCGCGAAGCTTACGCTGGTGCTGCTCACTGAAATCGGCAATGGCGTTGAACAGGGCATTTTCCAGGGTTTCCTGGGTACGTTCCGGTAGCGGGTAGTGCTCTTCCGCCAGCGATTTTCCGCTCAGGTCGAACAGGGTGACGGTGGCGTCATTGCGCCCAAGGCGCACGCCAATAGTATTGAAGCCGCGTGTTTCCGTAATGATAGAAATCGCCCGGCGGCCCCCGGTGGAGGCCTGCTGGTCGACTTCACGGATCAACCCGCGCTCAATGAGCTGGCGGGTGATCTTGGTGACGCTGGCGGGCGCGAGCTGACTGTGCTCGGCTATCTGAATGCGTGAGATAGGTCCTTGCTGATCGATCAGCCGGTAAACGGCTGCGCTATTAAGTTGTTTAACGAGATCAACATTTCCAATTTGAGCCTGGCCGCCGGTGGTCATTAAATCGCTACTCGCTTAAGACCTCGTTACCATTAACGATGGTCCGAATGATTTTGTAATCGCGGGTGAACACGGTCAGATTTGCCACTTTTCCGGCTTCAATTGAACCTAACTGGTTATCCACCCCCATTGCGCGGGCTGGGTAAAGTGTTGCCATTCTCAGCGTCTCATCGAGGGAGATGCCAACATGTTCAACGCTGTTCTCTACAGCTTCAATCATAGTTAGCGCAGAACCACTCAGAGTGCCGTTCTCATCAACACACAGCCCGTTGCGATAGTATATTGTTTTACCAGCAAAAATGAACCGATCAATACTGGCTCCGGCAGGGGCGGTAGCATCGGTCACCAGGATCAGCTTGTCGCCTTTGATCCGTTTAGCGTTACGAATGTTAGCGTAATGCACATGTAAACCGTCGGCGATCACGCCACACCATACATCTGGTGAATCAAACAGCGCACCAATCAGCCCCGGCTCGCGTCCGCTGGTGGCAGGCATGGCATTATACAGATGAGTAGCAAAGGTCACGCCTGCATCGATTCCGGCGGCAGCTTCCTCATAGGTCCCGTGCGAGTGTCCCGCAGAGATGACGATCCCGGCTGCGCGCAGCTGGCGGATTATTGCTGCATCCACTTTTTCCGGGGCAAGGGTGATTTTAGTAATCACATCGGCATTCGCGCAGAGAAAATCGACCAGCTCTTGGTCTGGCGCACGGATCAGGGCAGGGTCATGGGTGCCTTTTTTCAGCGGGTTGAGCCACGGCCCTTCCAGGTGCAGTCCCAGTGCCTGGTTGGCATTCTGCGCCAGATAAGCGCGCATCACTTCAACTGCGCGCTTCATTAATTCGTCGGTGCTGGTAATCAGGGTAGGCAGGAAACTGGTGCAGCCTGATTTTTCGTTGGCTTTCTGCATGATTTGCAGCGTTTCTACACTGATCGCCGCAATGTCATCGTTAAACTGCACGCCGCCACAGCCGTTGAGCTGCAGGTCGATAAATCCAGGGGCAACAATCGCACCACCGACATCGCGAGTTTCGATGCCAGCGGGCAGATCTTCCAGCGGGCAGACTCGCTCGATCAGACCATCGGCAATGACAACAGCATGGTTATCGAGGATTTTGTGGCCGGTGAAAATGCGGCCCTGGGTCAACGCGTACATAATTTTTCTCCTGACTTTCCTGATAATTCCGGCTCTGCCCGGCGGTTATTGCGCTCAGGCAGAGCCGTTCAGTGATGCGGGCATCACAGATCTTTAATATTTCCTGCTTCCATTTCGCGGAAATACTTCACGGTTTTGACTTTCAGTTCTGAGGTGGCGGGCTCATCACAGACCACGACTGCTTTGGCGTGCAGCTGCAGGCAGCTAATGGTCCACATATGATTCACATTGCCTTCAACGGCGGCCTGCAGGGCCTGAGCTTTCACGTGGCCGGTCACCAGAATCATCACCTCTTCCGCGTCAAGCAGCGTACCCACGCCGACGGTCAGCGCATATTTTGGTACCTGATCAACATCACCGCCGAAGAAACGTGAGTTGGCGATACGGGTATCGTGAGTCAGCGTTTTAATGCGGGTGCGTGAAGCCAGTGATGACGCCGGCTCATTGAAAGCGATATGACCGTCGTTACCGACACCGCCCATAAACAGGTGGATTTTGCCATAAGAACGGATCTTCTCCTCATACTGGCGACATTCTGCGTCAATATCCGGGGCATTGCCATTGAGAAGATTGATGTTTTCACTTGGAATATCAACATGATCAAAAAAGTTACGGTACATAAAGCTGTGGTAACTTTCCGGGTGCTCTTTTGGCAGGCCTACGTATTCGTCCATGTTGAAAGTGACAACGTGTTTAAAGCTAACCTGGCCCGCTTTATGCATATCGATTAAATGCTTATAGGCTTCAAGCGGCGTACCGCCCGTCGGCAGACCTAATACAAAAGGACGGTCGGCAGTCGGGTTAAAAGCGTTGATGCGGTTAACAATGTGGCGTGCTGCCCACTTGCCGACCTGAGTTGGCGTTGCCAGAGGAATCAGTCTCATGTTGCACCTCATTTTATGCAGAGTTGGAATGGGTTAAAAACGGTGCTCTGTAATGGCTCAGGGTAAGCGTAACGTGATTACCGCAGGAGAACAGAGGGATTTATCCGTTATGATTTTTCGAATCATAAAATAAGTTTGTGCCGATCGCCAGCTGCATGCTAAGAATAATGCGTTTTTTGGTGATTTTAGTCACAGATACGGTGCTTTAATTTGCGAAGCGAATTAATTTTTTTTTACACTTCGTCTCGTGGTGTGTAGTGTCATACAAATTCCAAAAAACCGTGTAAAAAAATCAAAGCGGTTTTTGGTGCTATATCGGGTCTCATAGGGGGAAATGGTGAATATTCTAGGCTTCTTTCAAAGATTAGGGCGGTCGTTACAGCTGCCGATTGCCGTGCTGCCAGTCGCAGCACTGATGCTGCGCTTCGGCCAGCCCGACTTACTCAACATGCCGTTTATTGCCCAGGCGGGTGGTGCGATTTTTGACAATCTCGCGCTGATCTTCGCTATTGGTGTGGCATCAACCTGGTCGAAAGATAACGCCGGTGCAGCTGCGCTGGCGGGCGCGGTGGGGTACTTTATCCTCACCAAAGCGATGGTCACCATTAACCCAACGGTCAATATGGGCGTGCTGGCGGGGATTATTACGGGTCTGGTTGCCGGTATGACTTACAACCGCTGGTCCGACATCAAACTGCCTGACTTCCTGAGCTTCTTTGGTGGTAAACGCTTTGTACCGATTGCCACCGGCTTCTTCTGTCTGGTGCTGGCCGCCATATTTGGTTACGTCTGGCCACCGGTGCAGGCGGGCATTCACGCAGGCGGTGAGTGGATTGTCTCTGAAGGCGCGTTAGGCGCGGGTATCTTCGGTTTCGTTAACCGTCTGCTGATCCCAACCGGTCTTCATCAGGTGCTGAATACCATTGCCTGGTTCCAGATTGGTGAGTTTACCAATGCGGCCGGTGCGGTATTCCACGGTGACATTAACCGCTTCTATGCGGGCGATGGCTCGGCGGGCATGTTTATGTCTGGCTTCTTCCCGATCATGATGTTTGGTCTGCCGGGTGCCGCGCTGGCGATGTATCTGGCCGCGCCGAAAGAGCGTCGTCCAATGGTCGGTGGCATGCTGCTGTCCGTTGCGGTTACCGCCTTCCTGACCGGTGTCACCGAGCCGCTGGAATTCCTGTTCATGTTCCTGGCGCCGATGCTGTATCTGATCCACGCCCTGCTGACCGGTATCAGCCTGTTTGTTGCCACCACTCTGGGCATCCACGCGGGCTTCTCGTTCTCTGCCGGCGCTATCGACTACGTATTGATGTACAAACTGCCTGCGGCCAGTCAGAACGTCTGGATGCTGCTGGTGATGGGCGTTATCGCCTTCCTGGTTTACTTCGTGCTGTTCAGTGCGGTTATCCGCATGCTGAACCTGAAAACGCCGGGTCGTGAAGATGCGAGTGACCTGGTGGTGACCGACGAAGCGAATAGCAATACCGAAGAGGGGCTGGCCCAGCTGTCGCGTAGCTACATTGGTGCGATTGGCGGCTCCGAAAACCTGAACGTGATTGATGCCTGTATTACCCGTCTGCGTCTGTCGGTGAAAGATGCTTCCCTGGTTAATGATGCTCAGTGTAAGCGCCTTGGTGCTTCCGGTGTGGTGAAACTGAACAAGCAGACGATTCAGGTGATCGTCGGTGCGAAAGCCGAATCGATTGCTGAAGAGATGAAAAAGCAGATTGCTAAAGGCCCGGTGGCTGCGGCTTCTGCTGCCAGCGCAGCACCTGTGGCACCGGTTGCGGCTCCACAAGCCGTGCCAAACGTGGCGAAAGGCATTATCGGCACGCTGGTTGCGCCGGTCAGCGGCAAAGTTGTCGCCATTGACCAGGTTCCGGATGAGGCCTTTGCCAGTAAAGCGGTAGGCGATGGCCTGGCGATTCTGCCAACCAGCAGTACCGTTGTATCCCCTGCTGCAGGCACCGTGGTGAAAATCTTCAATACCAACCATGCCTTCTGCCTGGAAACGGAAAAAGGGGTTGAAGTAGTGGTGCATATGGGGCTGGATACCGTGACGCTGGAAGGAAAAGGTTTCACCCGCCTGGTGGAAGAGGGCAGCCAGGTGGTCGCCGGTCAACCGGTGCTGGAAATGGACCTTGAGTTCCTCAATGCCAATGCCCGTTCGATGGTCAGCCCGGTCGTGGTCAGCAACATCGATGATTTCGCTGGCATCACGCTGCTGGCGGGCGATACGGTGGTTGCCGGTGAGACCCGGTTATACGAAATTAATGGCTAAGCCACCCGGCTGAGGCTTGATTAAAAGGGCGGGAAGCAATTCCCGCCCTTTTTTTATGAGATTCCCGCAACAAACGGTTGTTTCGCCTCCCCGCTTTGTGGATCATACTCCGTTATTTGACAGCTAATTTATACTCGTCATTCTTCAAGTTGCAGCTGTGTTGGCTGCGTGTGTTCACCCCAGTCACTTACTTTGTAAGCTCCCGGGGATTCTCACACTTGCCGCCTTGCCGCAACTCGAATTATCTAGAGTAAATGCCATGCATTATTGAGGAAATTGAGATGAGTGAGGCTGAAGCCCGCCCAACTAACTTTATTCGTCAGATCATCGACGAAGATCTGGCGAACGGTAAGCATGCCACCGTGCATACCCGCTTCCCGCCTGAGCCGAACGGTTACCTGCATATTGGTCATGCAAAATCTATCTGCCTGAACTTTGGCATCGCGCAGGATTATCACGGGCAGTGCAATCTGCGTTTTGATGACACTAACCCGGTGAAAGAAGACCTGGAGTTTGTTGAGTCAATTAAACGTGACGTGAAGTGGCTTGGCTTTGAGTGGAGCGGCGAAGTACGCTACTCATCTGACTATTTCGAACAGCTGCACAACTATGCGGTTGAGCTGATCGGTAAAGGTCTGGCTTACGTTGACGAACTGTCACCTGAGCAGATCCGTGAATACCGAGGTAGCCTGACGGCGCCGGGTAAAAACAGCCCTTACCGCGACCGTAGCGTGGAAGAGAACCTTGAGCTGTTTGCCAAAATGCGCGCCGGTGGTTTTGCTGAAGGCACCGCCTGCCTGCGTGCAAAAATCGATATGGCGTCCAACTTTATCGTGATGCGCGACCCGGTTATCTACCGCATTAAATTCGCCGAGCACCACCAGACCGGCAACAAGTGGTGCATCTACCCGATGTACGATTTCACCCACTGCATCTCCGATGCGCTGGAAGGGATCACCCACTCGCTGTGTACGCTGGAGTTCCAGGACAACCGTCGCCTGTATGACTGGGTGCTGGACAACATCACCATCCCGGTGCATCCGCGTCAGTATGAGTTCTCACGCCTGAATCTTGAATACGCCATTATGTCCAAGCGTAAGCTCAACCTGCTGGTCACTGAGAAAGTGGTTGAGGGCTGGGATGACCCGCGCATGCTGACCGTGTCTGGCCTGCGCCGCCGCGGTTACAGCGCGGAATCAATTCGTGAGTTCTGCCGCCGTATTGGCGTGACCAAACAGGATAACAACGTGGAAATGGCCGCGCTGGAATCCTGTATTCGCGACGATCTCAACGAAAACGCGCCGCGTGCGATGGCCGTTCTTGACCCGGTAAAAGTGGTGATCGAAAACCTGCCTGCGCATCATGAAGAGATGATCAGCATGCCGAACCATCCGAGCAAGCCGGAGATGGGTACGCGCGAAGTGCCGTTCAGCCGTGAGATCTGGATCGATCGTGCTGACTTCCGTGAAGAAGCGAATAAGCAGTACAAGCGTCTGGTGATGGGCAAAGAAGTGCGCCTGCGTAATGCCTACGTGATCAAAGCTGAGCGCGTAGCCAAAGATGAAGAGGGCAACATTACCTGCCTGTTCTGCACCTGCGACGTGGATACGCTGAGCAAAGATCCGGCCGATGGTCGTAAAGTGAAAGGCGTGATCCACTGGGTGTCCGCAGTTCACGGCCTGCCTGCGGAGTTCCGCCTGTATGACCGTCTGTTCAGCGTGCCAAACCCGGGCGCAGCAGAAGATTTCCTGACCACCGTTAACCCGGAATCCCTGGTGATTCGTCACGGTTACGTCGAAGCGGGCATGCAGCAGGCTGAAGCTTCTGCACCTTACCAGTTCGAGCGTGAAGGTTACTTCTGTGCCGACAGCGTCTATTCCAGCGCCAGCAATCTGGTGTTTAACCGCACCGTTGGCCTGCGCGATACCTGGGCGAAAATGGGCGAATAAGCCGTAATCAGCTATATAAGAGGGCGATGATTCGCCCTTTTTTTCGTCCGCTGGATACCGCTATCAGCGACGTATCGACAATCTCACCTGAAGGATATTGCATGTCTGGATTAGCCGAACAAGCCAGCCGCAGCGTGATTGTGCTGCATGAACTGATCGCCGAAGTGTTTCACGGCGACGGCAGTAAAGTGCCCGAACTGCTCGCTCATTTTGCCCCCGAATTCACCATGGTCACTCCCGGTGGAAAAATGCTGGCGCTGGCAGACGTTGCCGCACTGTTTACCCGCCTGACTGGCGGACGTCAGGGCGTGGAGATTCGTATTGAGCAGTGCCAAATTATTTCGCAGTCAGAGCAGGATGTGGTGATTCATTACCATGAGCTGCAGCAGCAGGGGGATGTGCATACTCATCGTATCTCGCTGGCGGTGATTGACTGTAGCGCAACCCCACCACGCTGGCGCTATTTGCAGGAAACGATGGTTGCCGACTAGTTACCGTACTAGTTCGCGAGTGTGATTTTGTGTAGACTATGCGGCATTAATGCCGTTTAGCCAGTGGAATATCCCGGCGCGTGCGTTTTGTTACCGTTTCTCGCTAAGGATTTGCCATGGCTCTGCCTGCTTCTGCTGCTCCGTTACCCTCCACGCTGTGGGGGACCTTAATCATCAGCGGCACCATTATCGGTGCCGGGATGTTCTCCCTGCCGGTGGTCATGTCGGGGGCGTGGTTCCTCTGGTCTTCACTGTTGCTGATCCTCACCTGGTTTTGCATGCTGCTTTCCGGGCTGCTCTATCTTGAGGCCAGCCTGCATTATCCGCCGGGCGCCAGCTTCGATACCGTTACGCGCGACCTGTTAGGGCGCGGCTGGAATCTGGTTAACGGGTTGTCGGTGGTTTTTGTGCTCGGCATTCTGACCTACGCCTATATCTCTGCCAGCGGGGCGATTATTCAGCACAGCCTGAGCCAGCTGAGTGTCGATCTCTCTGCCCGCACCGCCGGGCTGCTGTTTGCGCTGCTGGTGGCGCTGTTTATCTGGCTGGGTACGGCCGTGGTCAGCCGCATGACGCTGATCTTTCTCGGTGCGAAGGTGATCACATTCCTGATGATTTTTGGCGGCTTGCTGTGGCACATCGAGCCGGTGAATCTGCTCGACAGCGCGGCGGAAGACGGCCACTACCTGCGTTATCTCTGGGCGGTAGTGCCGTTCTGCCTGGCCTCATTTGGCTACCACGGCAATATTGCCGGGCTGGTGAGTTACTACCGTAAAAACGCCGGGCGCGTCAGCCGCTGCCTGGTCTACGGCACGCTGCTGGCGCTGGCAATTTACCTGGTGTGGATCGTCGGCACCATGGGCAATATTCCACGCCATGACTTTAAAGCGATTGCCGCACAGGGGGGGAATATCGATGTGCTGGTTGCGGCGTTGTCCGGCGTACTGCACAGTCAGTACCTGAATCTGCTGCTGGATATCTTCTCCAACTTTGCCGTGGCCTGCTCATTCCTCGGCGTCAGCCTGGGCTTTTTTGACTACCTTGCCGACCTGTTTAAGCTGGATAACTCTGCCACAGGGCGCCTGAAGACCACCGTGCTGACCTTTATTTTCCCGCTTACTGCCGCGCTGATCTGGCCCAACGGCTTTCTACTGGCGATAGGTTATGCCGGGTTGGCTGCTACCCTTTGGGCGGTGATCACGCCCGCGCTGCTCGCCTGGCAGTCGCGCCGCCGCTTTGCCACCGCGGCCTGGCGGGTGAGGGGCGGCGTTGCGCCCATCGTACTGGTGCTCTGCTTTGGCGTGCTGAATGCCCTGGTATCACTGCTCTCATACGGTCACTGGCTGCCGGTATTCGGCGAATAGCAGGCATAAAAAAACCGCTGGCAGGCAGCGGTTTTTACACAATCATGGAGATTACTGGTCGTGCAGAGTCTCGTCTTCGCGGCAGTCGCCCAGAGCACAGTGACCGTAAAGATAGAGGCTGTGGTTGCTCAGTTTGATGCCGTGGCGCTTAGCGATTTCACGCTGGCGCTCCTCGATGTATTCATCACGAAACTCGATAACTTTACCGCAGTCCAGGCAGATCAGATGATCGTGATGGTGCTGCTGGGTCAGTTCGAAAACGGATTTACCGCCTTCAAAGTTATGGCGGGTAACGATCCCCGCGTCGTCAAACTGGTTCAGCACGCGGTAAACCGTGGCCAGACCAATTTCTTCGCCCATATCAATCAGGCGTTTGTACAAGTCTTCCGCACTGACGTGATGGCCCTCTGGTTCCTGAAGCACTTCCAGAATTTTCAGTCGGGGAAGCGTGACTTTCAGGCCGGCCTTCTTTAATGCGGTGTTATTGTCAGTCATGCGGATATTGTCCTGTTACTTTGCTAGTCACTTAGTGGCTGAAAAGCCATGAACATCGGTCGACGCTAAAGCTGAATGCGTCTCAGTATAGAGCTGATAGTTCGAAATGAAAACTAAAAGGGATGCCTGAACCGCTGAGGGATGTAAGGATTAATGTCGTTACATCCTGGGAAGCGCGCGCCCGAATTATGCTGGGTTAACATTTCGTTCTCCCTCATCTCATCACACTCGGTAAACCAAGTGTCGTCAAACAGTGTGACGGGCGCTGAGTAAGCGGGTAACCGATGGGGTTATTGTACAGTTTTGCAGGTGAAAGTTACAAACATGTATCTATTACTTCTATAGGAAAAACCACTGACTTGATGTGAGATAACTCCCACATCAAGCCGCTGTGGTTAGGCTTCGATGATTTCTTTCAGCTGAAGTTCATCAAAAATCTGTTTTACCCACTTTTCAACGCGTTCGTTAGTGAGTTCTGGCTGGCGGTCTTCATCAATCGCCAGACCGAGGAAGTTGTTGTCATCTGCCAGGCCTTTAGAGGCTTCGAAGTGATAGCCTTCGGTCGGCCAGTGACCAACGATAATCGCCCCGTTCGGTTCAATGATGTCGCGAATGGTACCCATCGCATCACAGAAATATTCAGAGTAATCTTCCTGATCGCCGCAGCCAAACAGCGCGACCAGCTTACCGTTGAAGTCGATCTCTTCCAGCGTTGGGAAGAAGTCATCCCAGTCGCACTGGGCCTCACCGTAGTACCAGGTGGGAATGCCCAGCAGCAGAATATCAAAGGCTTCAAGGTCTTCTTTGCTGCTTTTGGCAATATCACGAACTTCTGCAACATCTTTACCCAGCAGTTTCTGGATCTGTTTTGCAATGTTTTCCGTATTGCCTGTATCGCTGCCGAAGAAAATGCCGACGAGTGCCATGAGTTTAATAACCTCTTGAATCTTAATGATATGGTGACTGCTGAATTTTTCGCAGATATCGCTAATGATAACAGACCGCCGGAAGCGGATAAACGTGTAATGCTGCTGGTTTTGTCGCTGAGTGCTTAAGCCAGGCGATCAGGATTGATGACGCTGCAGCTGTTCCAGCAGCATCTCTTCAATCAGTTCGCTGCGACTCATATTGCGCTCTTCTGCCAGCTGGTTCAGGGTATCAACCGCGTCGCTGTTCATTTTCAGCTCAACGCGCTTCAGGCCGCGCACTTTATCCCGCTTCAGCTGGTTGCGCTTGTTGATGCGTAGCTGCTCATCACGCGTTAGCGGATTCGTTTTAGGTCGTCCCGGGCGACGTTCATCTGCGAACAGATCGATCGTTGTGCGGTCCGTGTTCTCTTTTGCCATAGGGATAGTGATACTGAAAGGCTGAATTTCTGAAGACCAGGGTCGTTATGCCGCGTGAAGAATCAGCAGCGGCAAATTTTAGCGCGCCATCATACCCCAGCGAAAGTGATGACGACAATCATTTATACCCTTCATTCTTCAAGCCGCAGATGCGTTGGCTTCATCCATTATTCGGCCCATCCCTGGACCTCCCCCCTTCGGGACCACTGTAGACAGCGTTCAAATCTGCTCCGGGCAGATTTGTCACCCCTGTCACAGAGCGATCTATGCTGCCGGGGACTCATGGCCTTGCCGCCTTTCTGCAGCTCGAATTATTTTGGCTATATCAACCCGAGGAAATAATTGTTTTTACAGCGCAAAAAATCGACGGATTGCGCGTAACACGGCATCAGGTTTTTCCGCATGTACCCAGTGGCCGGCTCCGGCTATCACATGCGCACGCGCCTGAGGGAACTGAGCTAGCAGGGCATCACGGTACTCATCCGCCAGATAAGCCGAGCGTTCGCCGCGGATAAACAGTGCCGGATGCGGGCAGGGGGCCAGAGGCTGCCAGCCAATAATCTGGTCGTAACACTCCCACAGCACCGGCACGTTGAAGCGCCAGTCACCTTCATGGAATGATTTCAACAGAAACTGGATCACGCCTTCTTCATCTATATGCAGGCGCATCAGCGCGGCGGCTTCGCTGCGCGTTTTAATTCCGGCCTGCGACACCGCTTGCAAGGCGGCAAAAATGTCGTCGTGATGGCGAGTGCTATAAGCCACGGGGGCGATATCGATGACCACGATCTCACCTACACGCTCGGGGGCCAGCGCGGCCAGCGCCATCGCGATCTTGCCACCCATGGAGTGGCCAATAAGGCTGAAGCGTTCAACCTTGAGTTCATCGAGCGTATCGAGGATATCCTGCGCCATCAGCGCATAGCTCATCTCATCAGCCCGCGGCGAAAGCCCATGATTGCGCACATCAATTTGAATCAGACGACGGTCATCTTTTAACCCTCGCGCCAGCACGCCAAGGTTATCCAGGCTGCCAAACAGACCGTGGATTAGCACCAGCGGAAGATCGTTTGATGCGGATTGTTCAGATTGCAGGCGGAAGTTTAAATTCATAGAGAAAGTTCTTACAGTTGATGTGAAGGCTTAGGGTATCATGGATCCCACAATTTCTGCCGCAGGCGCCATATGCGGTTACGATCTTTTTGCGGCATATTCCGACTTTTGCCCTGAAATGGGTCTGGCGCTACAACCCGGCAGGATTTAACTTTATAATCCTGATGTTAGAACTGGATCGGTTGAGCACGGGCGATCCCGACGATCGTTTTCGTCTCTGTGACCCGCGTTCTGACACAAGCACTAACCGTACTGGATAAAGATGAAAACGATAGAAGTCGACGAAGAGCTATACCGTTATATTGCCAGCCACACTCAGCATATTGGTGAAAGCGCATCGGATATTTTGCGCCGCATGTTGAAGTTCACTGCGGGTCAGACGGCTCCGGCTACAGCGGCAACATCCGCTGCAGCGGCGGGGAAAGAGCCAGCAGCGAACACGGCGGTGAAAACTGAAGCCCGTCCGCAGGATCGTGTGCGTGCGGTACGTGAACTGCTGCTTTCTGATGAGTATGCCGATCAGAAAAGAGCAGTGAACCGCTTTATGCTGGTTTTATCGACTTTATACAGTCTGGATGCCAAAGCGTTTGGCGCAGCGACAGAGTCTCTGCACGGTCGCACGCGCGTTTACTTCGCGGGCAATCAGCAAACGCTGGTAGAAAATGGCACCCATACCAAGCCGCAGCACGTTCCGGGCACGCCGTACTGGGTGATCACCAACACAAATACTGGCCGTAAACGCAGCATGGTTGAACACATAATGCAGTCGATGCAGTTCCCGACGGAACTGACTGAGAAAGTTTGCGGTACCCTCTAACTGAAGCGTCAGGGAGAAGCGCCAATGGCCAATCACCCCCGTGCCGGGCAACCCGCCCAGCAGAGCGATTTGATTAACGTTGCACAATTAACATCTCAGTATTATGTCCTGCAGCCTGAACTGGGCAATGCAGAGCATGCGGTGAAATTTGGCACCTCCGGCCATCGCGGTAGCGCGGGTCGTCACAGCTTCAACGAGAATCACATTCTGGCTATCGCGCAGGCGATTGCCGAAGAGCGTAAAAAGAACGGTATTACCGGCCCTTGCTACGTGGGTAAAGATACCCACGCGCTGTCTGAGCCCGCCATTATTTCCGTGCTGGAAGTGCTGGCTGCCAACGGGGTGGATGTGATTGTCCAGCAGGATAATGGCTATACGCCAACGCCGGCGATCTCCAATGCTATCCTTGAGCACAACAAATCTGGCGGCGCACAGGCGGACGGCATCGTCATCACGCCTTCGCACAATCCACCAGAAGATGGCGGCATCAAGTACAACCCGCCGAACGGTGGTCCGGCGGATACTAACGTCACCAAAGTGGTGGAAGATCGTGCCAATGCGCTGATCAAAGATGGCCTGAAAGGCGTGCAGCGCATGACGCTGGATCAGGCCTGGGCCAGCGGCCACCTGACGGAAAAAGATCTGATCCAGCCTTATATTGAAGGTCTGGCCCAGATCGTTGATATTCCGGCGATCCAGAAAGCGGGTCTGAAAATTGGTGTGGATCCCCTTGGCGGTTCCGGTATCGCCTACTGGCAGCGTATCGCGGAGTTCTACAACCTCGATCTGACTATCGTAAACGATGCTGTCGACCAGACTTTCCGCTTTATGCATCTGGACCATGACGGCGTGATCCGTATGGACTGCTCGTCTGAATCTGCCATGGCTGGCCTGCTGGCGCTGCGTGACAAATTTGACCTGGCCTTTGCCAATGACCCGGACTACGACCGCCACGGTATCGTGACTCCGGCCGGTCTGATGAACCCGAACCACTATCTGGCGGTGGCGATTCAGTATCTGTTCCAGCACCGTCCACAGTGGGGCAAAGACGTCGCCGTGGGTAAAACCCTGGTGTCGAGTGCGATGATTGACCGCGTGGTGGACGATCTGGGCCGCAAGCTGGTGGAAGTTCCGGTTGGCTTCAAGTGGTTTGTGGATGGCCTGTTCGACGGCAGCTTCGGTTTCGGTGGCGAAGAGAGTGCGGGAGCTTCCTTCCTGCGCTTCGACGGTACCCCGTGGTCGACTGACAAAGACGGCATCATCATGTGCCTGCTGGCGGCTGAAATCACGGCTGTGACCGGTAAGAACCCGCAGCAGCATTACGATGAGCTGGCGGCCCGTTTTGGCGCACCGAGCTATAACCGTATTCAGGCTCCGGCAACCTCCGCGCAGAAAGCCGCGCTGTCAAAACTGTCGCCTGAAATGGTCAGTGCCGACACGCTGGCGGGCGATCCGATCACTGCGCGTCTGACGGCGGCTCCGGGTAACGGTGCTTCCATCGGTGGCCTGAAGGTAATGACTAAAAACGGCTGGTTTGCCGCGCGCCCTTCGGGTACTGAAGACGCTTACAAGATCTACTGTGAAAGTTTCCTCGGTGCCGAGCATCGTGCGCTGATTGAAAAAGAAGCCGTGGAAATTGTCAGTGCGGTGCTGAAAAACGCCTGATTGCTGACACGCTGAATAAGGGCTGCTCACGCTGTGAGTGGCCCTTTTTTTATTGCAGAATTACGGAATAAAGCGGTAGCCGACGCCGGTTTCCGTGATCAGATGCTGCGGCTGTGCCGGGTCGTGCTCCAGCTTCTGGCGCAGGTGGCCCATATAGATGCGCAGATAGTGGCTGTGCTCAACCGCATTGGGTCCCCAGACCTGAGTCAGCAGCTGGCGCTGAGTCATCACCTTGCCGGGATGATTAAGCAGGCTGACCAGCAGGCGAAATTCTATCGGCGTCAGATGCAGCTCTTCACCGTGACGGGTAACGCGACGGGTGGCGATATCCACGCTGACGCTGCCAAAAGTGACCTGTGCGCTGAGGCTGTCACTGCTCTGGGCCGGACGGTGGCGGAGCGCCACGCGCACCCGCGCCATCAGTTCGCCCACGCCGAAAGGCTTGGTGAGGAAATCATCGGCCCCGGCATCCAGCGCCGCGATTTTATCCTGCTCATCGCTGCGGGCGGAGAGCACGATAACCGGCATGCTGCTCCACTGGCGGATCTCACGGATAAACTGGCTGCCATCACCGTCCGGCAGCCCGAGATCGAGGATCGTCAGCTCCGGCTTGCGCGTTGCTGCTTCAATCAGACCGCGGCTCAGCGTGTCTGCATCAACGACACGAAAACCTTCCCCCTCCAGCGCCAGGCGCAGAAAACGGCGGATCTCTTTTTCATCTTCCACAATCAGAATGGTGACCACATTGCCTCTGCTGCATAACCGCGTAATAGAAGCTAATTTAGCAAAAAGTAGACAGAGCGTCTGTGATAGTTCGCAATCACCTGAGGGGTTAACAGAGTCGCTTTAATCATGCTATTCACGCTACGATTTTAACAATCATGTAACTAAGTTTCAGTCAGGCTGAATTAATAGGCTTTTTTTTCGCCAAAAGTGGTCTGATCAGTAGTAAAATTACACCAGAAGCGCTACTATTTTAGTCAGATTACAGACAGCATCTTTTCAACAATTATTCAGGAGGACGTATGAGTCTTTATCACAACTATTCACCCACACGGATTTTCATGCGTCGTGCCGCCGTCGTGGTTTGCGGTGTGCTGGCCCTGCCGGTGATGTTATTCCGTAGCGATCGCGCACGTTTCTATAGCTATCTGCATCGCGTATGGGTTAAAACCAGCGACCAGCCGGTCTGGCTGGCGCAGTCAGAAGCCGCAGGGTGTGAATTCCTGTAACTTTTGGGGTTGACCGACCGGTAGCGGGCCGACCTTTTTTCCGGTCGACCCTCCTATACGAATAGTTTCCCGCCCGTTGGCGGGATTTTTTTTGCCTGTCGTCGGGCTTTTTCCGCTACACTAAAAGTTGTACATGGCTTTAGGGGTTGTATAACTATGGGCGAAAAAATTCCGGTGGGTATCAGTGCCTGTTTACTGGGCGAAAAAGTGCGCTTCGATGGCGGTCATAAACGCAATGCTTTTGCTGCCGAGCAGCTGGCACCGTTTATACGTTATGAGCCCGCCTGTCCTGAAATGGCGATTGGCCTGCCAACACCACGCCCGGCACTGCGCCTGACAGAGGAGGAGGGCGGAGAAGTCTCCCTGCGCTTCAGTAACGGCCAGGCGGATCCGGTCACAGAAGCGATGAAGGCATTCTCTGTCGAAAAAGTGCAACGTCTGCGCCACCTTTGCGGCTATATCGTTTGCGCTAAATCTCCCAGCTGCGGGATGGAGCGGGTACGCGTCTATCAGCCTGATAACAATAACAACCGTAAAGAAGGCACGGGACTATTTACCCGCGAGCTGATGGCACAGATGCCGTGGCTGCCGGTGGAAGAAGATGGTCGCCTGCACGATCCTAATCTGCGTGAGAATTTTGTGGCGCGGGTGTATGCCCTGCACGAGTTTAACCAGCTGTGGAGCAGTGGCCTGACGCGCGCCAAACTGATGGCCTTTCATACCCGTTACAAGCTGCTGCTGCTGTCTCATTCACAGCCTGCCTACCGCCAGATTGGCCCGTTCGTCGCCAAAATGGACCAGTGGGAATCGCTGGAAGAATTTGCGCTGGAGTATCGTCAGCGCCTGATGGACCTGATGAAGCATGAAGCTACGCGCAGCAATCACACCAACGTATTGATGCACGTTCAGGGCTACTTTCGCCGGGAGCTGACTTCAGCCCAGCGCCAGGAGCTGGCTAACCTGATCGACCACTATCGCCAGGGCCTGCAGCCGCTGCTGGCCCCGATAACCCTGCTTAAACACTATATGGCGGAATACCCGCACCCGTGGCTGGCCGAACAGCGCTACTTTGCGCCTTATCCGGAAGCACTGCGCCTGCGGTATGGACAATAATTTCAGGGAGCATTATGACAACTCATCTGGTCTGGTTGCGCAATGACCTGCGCATCAACGACAACCATGCGCTGTACGCCGCCTGTCGTTCTGACAATGCACGGGTTATTGCCCTGTTTATCGCCACGCCCGGGCAGTGGCAGTCACACCATATGGCACCGAAGCAGGCGGAGTTTATCTGGCAAAGCCTGCAGGAACTCCAGCAGTCGCTGGCGGCAAAAGGTATCCCACTGCATCTTGAGCAGTGCGCCGACTTCGACGCCTCCGTTCCGCTGCTGCGGCAGTTTTGTCAGGAACACCAGGTTGACCGCCTGTTCTACAACTATCAGTACGAGGTGAATGAGCGCCAGCGCGATGCTGCGGTAGAACGCACGCTATTGGAAGACGAGGTGACGGTACAGGGCTTCGACGACAGTCTGCTGCTGCCGCCAGGCAGCGTGCTGACCGGCAGCCGCGAGATGTACAAAGTTTTCACGCCTTTCAGTAAAGCCTTTGTGAAGCGGCTACAGGAAGGATTGCCCGAATGTCTGCCAGCGCCGGCCTGTCGTGCGGAAGGTGCGGTGAACCCCCACCGGCTGAAAGTGTTTGACTATCCGCGCGAGGATATCAACAGCGCGCTGTTTCCTCCCGGAGAGAAGGCCGCCATCGCCCGGCTGCGCGAATTCTGCCAGACCCCGGTGACCCACTATCAGGCACAGCGTGATATCCCGGCGCTTGACGGCACCAGCCGCCTGTCGGCTTATCTCGCGACCGGGGTGCTGTCACCCCGCCAGTGCCTGCATCGCCTGCTAAAGCAGCATCCGCGCGGGCTGGAAGACGGCAAAGTGTTTGTCTGGCTTAACGAGCTTATCTGGCGCGAGTTCTACCGCCATCTGCTGGTGGCTTACCCGTCGCTGTGCCGTCATCAGCCGTTTACCCGCTGGACGCGCGGCGTCAAATGGCGCGACGATGCCGAGGGGCTGAAGGCGTGGCAGCAGGGAAAAACCGGCTACCCCATTGTCGATGCTGCGATGCGCCAGCTTAATACGCTGGGCTGGATGCATAACCGCCTGCGCATGATTACCGCCAGTTTCCTGGTGAAAGATCTGCTGATCGACTGGCGGGTGGGTGAGCAATATTTTATGTCGCAGCTGATTGATGGTGATCTGGCCGCTAACAATGGCGGCTGGCAGTGGGCAGCGTCTACCGGTACCGATGCCGCACCCTATTTTCGCATTTTTAACCCCACCACTCAGGGTGAGCGCTTCGATGAAAGCGGTGAGTTTATTCGCCACTGGCTGCCGGAACTGCGCGATGTGCCGGAGAAATATATCCATCAGCCGCAGGAGTGGGCAAAGAAAAATCAGCAAACCCTCGATTATCCGCAGCCGATCGTGGAACATAAACAGGCACGCCTGCAAACCCTGGCCGCTTTTGAAGCGGCACGCAAACAAACGGACTGATTATGCTGAATACTGAACTGGAACGGCTGGTTAACCAGCTGCTCAACACTGAGAATTTCAAAGATTACGCCCCCAACGGATTACAGGTTGAAGGGCGGGGCGAAATTAAAAAAGTGGTGACCGGCGTAACTGCCTGCCAGGCACTGCTCGACGAGGCGGTGCGCTTAGATGCCGATGCCGTGCTGGTGCATCACGGTTATTTCTGGAAGAGCGAAGCCCCGGCGATCAAGGGCATGAAGCGCCAGCGTCTGAAAACGCTGCTGGCCAACGATATCAACCTGTTTGGCTGGCATTTGCCGCTGGATGGTCACCCCGAGCTGGGTAATAACGCGCTGCTGGCGAAGATGTTCGATATCGACGTCAAAGGTGAGATCGCGCTGCTGCTGCCGTGGGGAGAGCTGAAAACGCCGTTAAGCGGCGAGCAGCTGGCGCAGCGCATTGCTCAGGTATTAGGCCGTGAGCCGCTGCACTGTGGGGATAATGCACCGGCATTGATTAAGCGCGTCGCCTGGTGCAGCGGCGGCGGTCAGGGCTACATTGATGACGCCGCGGCGTTTGGCGTCGATGCCTTTATCAGCGGAGAAGTCTCTGAGCAGACCATCCACAGCGCGCGCGAGCAGGGGCTGCATTTCTTCGCCGCCGGGCATCATGCTACCGAGCGCTGCGGTATTCAGGCGCTGGGCGACTGGCTGGCGCAGCATCATGGTCTGGATGTCACCTTCGTCGATATTTTCAACCCTGCCTGATCCTCTTTGTCACTGCCAATGACCTTCAGCGCGCAGCATTAAGGCCGCGCTGAAGGTTGACAGCCACGCGACAATTCCGCATAACTACCTGTCATAATTGATATTAAGTATCACTTTTTCCTATTTGTCAGGAGGCAGCTTTTGCAACGAGCACGTTGTTACCTGCTGGGCGAACGCGCAGTGGTGCTGGAGTTAGAACCTCCGGTCTCACTTGCCAGCCAGCAGCGTATCTGGGGGCTGACACAACGCCTGCAGGACCGTTCGGAAGTAGCGGAAATCGTCCCCGGGATGAACAATATCACCGTGATGTTAAGCAACCCGCAGCAGAGCGCGCTGGACGCGATCGAATGGCTGCAGCAGTGGTGGGAAACCAGCGATGCGCTGGAGCTGGAGTCGCGCCTGATAGAGATCCCGGTGGTCTACGGCGGCAAGCTGGGGCCGGACCTCGACGAAGTGGCTCATCACAGCGGGCTGAGCGCCAGCCAGGTGGTGGCCTGCCACGCATCAGTGGATTACGTGGTCTATTTCATCGGCTTCCAGCCTGGCTTCCCGTATCTGGGCGGACTGGATGAGCGCCTGCATACCCCGCGCCGCGCCGAACCGCGCGTGCAGGTACCGAAGGGTTCTGTCGGCATTGGCGGCAGCCAGACCGGTATCTATCCGGTCGTCGCCCCCGGTGGCTGGCAGCTGATTGGGCAGACGCAAACGGCACTGTTTGCCCCGGACCAGCATCCTCCGGTGCTGCTGCGCCCCGGCGACCGCGTGCGCTTTGTGCCGCAGAAGGAGGGCGTATGCTGAAAATTATTCGTGCCGGAATGAGCAGCAGTATCCAGGATGCGGGCCGTATCGGCTGGCGGCAATATGGTATTAGTCTGAGTGGCGTACTTGACCACCCGGCGATGCAGACTGCCAATATGCTGGTGGGAAATGCGCCCGACAGCGCGGTGCTGGAAATTACCCTCGGGCAGTTTTGTGCCGAGTTCCAGCGCGACGGCTGGATTGGCCTCGCGGGTGCAGGCTGCCAGGCCCAGCTTGATGGCGAACCCGTCTGGACGGGCTGGCGCACCGCGGTGAAAAAGGGCCAGCGCCTGACGTTGAGTATGCCGCAGCGCGGAATGCGCAGCTATCTGGCGGTCAATGGCGGTTATGCGGTTGAGCAGCGGCTCGACTCAGCCAGCACCGATCTGAAAGCCGGATTCGGCGGCTTTAACGGGCGTCAGCTACAGGATGGTGACAGCCTGCCGCTGGGCGAGCCAACCTGCGACTTTAGCCAGCCCGCAGGCGTACGACAGCTGCTGTGGGGGAATCGGGTGCGGGCGATGCCCGGCCCGGAATATCATGAGTTCAGCGCAGACAGTCAGGAAGCCTTCTGGCGCAGCGCGTGGCGGCTTAATCCACAGAGTAACCGTATGGGCTACCGTTTTCAGGGGCGCAAACTGACGCGCAACGTCGGCCGCGACCTGCTCTCCCACGGGCTGATCCCGGGGGTGATTCAGGTGCCGCCGAACGGTCAGCCGATCGTGCTGCTGGCCGATGCGCAGACCACCGGCGGCTATCCGCGCATTGCCTGCGTGATTGAAGCCGATCTCTACCACCTGGCGCAGCTGCGGCTCGGCGAGCCGATTCACTTCGTCTACTGCACGCTGCAGGAAGCGCTGCAGGCGAAGCGTGAACAGCAGCGCTCACTGGAACAAATGGCCTGGGGGCTTGCCAATGAAAGTCGATCTTAATGCCGATCTCGGCGAAGGGTGTGAAAACGACCGCGCCTTATTGCAGCTGGTCTCCTCGGCAAATATCGCCTGTGGCTTCCACGCGGGTGATGCGGAAACCATGCTGCAATCCGTGCGCTGGGCGCTGGAGTTTGGTGTGGCTATCGGTGCGCATCCCAGCTTCCCGGACCGGGAAAACTTTGGCCGTACCGCCATGCAGCTGCCGCCGGAAACCGTCTATGCCCAGGTGCTGTATCAGGTCGGGGCGCTGAAGGCGCTGACCGAGAGTGAAGGTGGCAAGCTGGTCCACGTCAAGCCACATGGCATGCTGTATAACCAGGCCGCACGCGACCCCCAGCTGGCCGATGCGATTGCGCGGGCGGTGAAGGCGGTTGATCCGGCGCTGGTGCTGGTCGGGCTGGCGGGCAGCGAGTCGATTCGCGCCGCCGAACGTCACGGCTTAACCACCCGCCAGGAGGTGTTTGCCGATCGCGGCTATATGGCGGATGGTTCGCTGGTGCCGCGTAGTCAGCCCGGTGCGCTGGTGGAAAGTGACGAGCAGGCGATAAGCCAGACGCTGACCATGGTTCAGAAAGGTCAGGTGAAAAGCCTGAGCGGCGAGTGGGTGAAGGTGCAGGCCGACAGCGTTTGCCTGCATGGCGATGGGGCGCACGCGCTGGCGTTTGCCCGCGAGCTGCGTCAGGCATTTAGCCAGCAGAATATCGACGTGACCAGCCGCTAAACGTCGGCGAATTTTCATTCTGCCCCGTCCACCGCGTCGGGGCATTTTTTTCTGAGGAATCAACATGGACGCTGCTATTAATCTCTGGCCGCTATTGGGCATTGCTGCCATCGTCGTCGGCTTTATTTTACGTTTCAACCCGGTCATTGTCGTGGTCGCCGCCGGCGTGATCACCGGACTGACCGCACAGATGCCGGTTAGCGACATCCTGGAAAAGCTGGGCTCCGGCTTCCTGAATACCCGTAACCTGCCGTTTATCCTGCTGCTGCCGCTGGCGGTTGTTGGCTTGCTGGAGCGCCACGGGCTGAAGGAGAGGGCGCAGGCATGGATTGCGCGGATACGCAGCGCCACTGCCGGACGTCTGTTAATTGTCTATCTGCTGGCGCGTGAGCTGACGGCCGCCATGGGGCTGACCAGCCTCGGCGGGCACCCGCAGATGGTGCGTCCGCTGCTGGCACCGATGGCCGAAGGCGCCAGCGAGAACCGCTATGGTGAGCTGCCGCCTCAGGTGCGCTACCGCCTGCGGGCAATGGCGGCGGCAACGGATAACGTTGGCCTGTTCTTCGGTGAGGATATCTTCGTGGCATTCGGCGCGATTATCTTTATGCACAACTTTATGCAGGAATCGGCGGGTATTCAGACCGAACCGCTGCATATTGCCCTGTGGGGTATTCCGACCGCGGTCTGTGCTTTCCTGATCCATGCGGTGCGCCTGCATCGTCTGGATAAAAAACTGGCGGCTGAACTGGGTAAATTAAATACCAGTGCCTTACAGCAGAAGGGGGCTAAATAATGTTCCAGCAGGCTTATCTCTTCTGGCTGGCAGGCACTATTCTGCTGATCGTGGCGCTGATGTCATGGCGTGATAAAAGTAATCCGCGCCGCTTAACTACCGGGCTGTTTTGGGCGCTGTACGGCCTGGTTTTCTTTATCGGCGACTGGGCGACGGCCTGGATCGGCGCACGCACCCTGCATATTGGTGTGGGCGTGGGCGTGGTGGTGATGGCGCTGATAGCCGGCTGCGGCGGCGTCAGGCTGGGCAGCTACTCTACCCGCACGCCGCAGCAGCGCGAAGAGAGCGCGAGTCGCCTCGGCAATCGCCTGTTTTTACCGGCGCTGGTTATTCCCGTGGTCACGGTGATTGGCGTGCTGGCGTTCAATAACATTCCTGGCCTGCAGCTGGCAGTGTTCGGCGCGGGGAATCACTCGACGCTGGTGACACTGCTATCGATGTCGGTTGGCTGCCTGCTGGCGTGGCTGATAGCGCTGAAGATGACGCATGAAGCACCGGCACAGTCTTTACAGGAAGCGCGCCGCCTGCTGGACTCGATCGGCTGGGCGTTTATCCTGCCGCAGATTCTGGCGACCCTCGGGTTACTGTTTACCAGCGCGGGGGTGGGGTCGGCGATTTCTCATCTGACCGAAAGCTATCTGGCGGTTGATAACCGCTTTATCGCCGTGGTGCTGTATACCGTGGGTATGGCGCTGCTGACGATGGTGATGGGCAATGCCTTTGCCGCATTCCCGATAGTGACTGCCGGCATCGGCATTCCGATTCTGGTGCTGCAGCATCATGGCAATCCGGCGGTTATGGCGGCGATTGGCATGTTCTGCGGTTACTGCGGCACGTTAATGACGCCGATGGCAGCGAATTTCAACATTGTTCCGGCGCGCCTGCTGGAGCTGCCGGACCGAAATGCGGTGATCAAAGCTCAGATCCCAACCGGTGTGCTACTGTTAGTGGCCAATACCTTCCTGCTCTATTTCCTGATGTTTTTGTGAGGGAACGATGAAAACTGTATTGATTACCGGCTTTGAACCCTTCGATGGCGAGCTGTTAAACCCGGCCTGGGAGGCAGTCAGCCAACTGAGCGACCGGATGATTGGCTCGACCAAAGTGGTCGCCAGACAGCTACCCTGCGTGTTCGGTACTGCGATAGATGAGATCACCCGCATTATTGATGAGCTGAAACCCGAACTGGTGATTGCGGTGGGGCAGGCGGGCGGCAGAGCCGATATCAGCGTGGAGCGCGTCGCAATCAACGTGAATGATGCCCGCATTCCCGACAACGCCGGGGCGCAGCCGGTTGATGAACCTATCGAGCCGCAGGGACCGGCTGCCTATTTTGCCACGCTGCCGGTAAAAGCGATGGTGGCGGGTATTCGCGAGGCGGGGATCCCCGCTTCGGTCTCGCAGACCGCGGGCACCTATGTCTGTAACAACGTGATGTATGGCCTGCTGCACCACCTGCGGCGCCGTAAAACTCGCGGCGGCTTTATCCACATTCCCTATCTGCCGGAACAGGCGATAAAGCACCCTGGCGTACCCAGCATGTCGCTGACCACGGTGACGCTGGCGCTGGAGATGGCCATCGGTATTGCGCTGACGGTGAAAGAGGATATCCCTCTCGAGGGCGGCGCCACACATTAATTCGCAGGGAGGAGAGCATGCCAGAGGGTCCTGAAATCCGTCGCGCGGCGGATCGGCTGGAACAGGCGATTAAGGGCAAGGTGTTAACCGACGTCTGGTTCGCCTTTCCGGCATTGCAAACTTATCAGCAGGCGCTGGTGGGTGAACGGGTCATCGCAATCGAAACCCGTGGCAAAGCGCTGCTAACTCATTTCTCAAACGGGCTTACGCTGTACAGCCATAATCAGCTGTACGGCGTCTGGCGCGTGGTGGATAGCGGTACTGAACCTGCCAGCAAGCGCGTATTGCGGGTGAGACTGGCGGCAGCGGATAAAACCCTGCTGCTCTATAGCGCTTCGGAAATTGAGCTGCTGGATGCAGACGGGTTGGCCAGCCATCCGTTTTTGCAGCGCGTCGGGCCGGACGTGTTAGATATGACCCTGACAGAAGCACAGGTGCGCGAGCGTTTATTATCAAAGCGTTTTCGCCGACGTCAGTTCAGCGGGCTGTTGCTGGACCAGTCATTTTTGGCCGGGCTGGGAAACTACCTGCGGGTGGAAATTCTTTGGCAGGCCGCGCTGGCGCCGCAGCATAAAGCGGAAACGCTTAATGATGCTCAGTTAAATGCGCTGGTTACGGCACTGCTGGCGCTCCCGCGACTCTCTTACCAGACGCGCGGACAGGCGGATGAGAATCATCATCACGGCGCTCTGTTTCGCTTTAAGGTGTTTCATCGGGAAGGGAGGGCGTGCGAGCGCTGTGGTGCCACCATTGAACGCACCACGCTGTCGTCGCGGCCGTTTTACTGGTGTCCGGGCTGTCAGAAATGAAAAAATAAGGGCCGATCAAAACGATCGGCCCCTATGTCAATCTACTCTGTTACTGTAGGAGCGGACTCTCATTTTCGCTCCGCCCGCAAATTACTTCTTAATATTCGACGTAAAATCGCGCTGATCGTAGCCAGTATACAACTGGCGCGGACGGGCAATTTTCACGCCGTCGTCATGCATCTCTTTCCAGTGTGCAATCCAGCCCACGGTACGCGCCATCGCGAAGATCACGGTAAACATGGAAGACGGAATGCCCATCGCTTTCAGAATGATGCCTGAATAGAAATCGACGTTTGGATAGAGTTTACGTTCGATGAAGTACGGGTCGTTCAGCGCAATGTGTTCCAGCTCCATCGCCACTTCCAGCAGGTCATCTTTCATCCCCAGCTCATTCAGCACTTCATGGCAGGTTTCACGCATGACGGTGGCGCGCGGGTCATAGTTCTTATACACGCGGTGACCGAAGCCCATCAGACGGAACGAATCGTTCTTATCTTTGGCGCGGCGCAGGAACTCAGGAATATGCTCAACGGTGCTGATCTCTTCCAGCATGCGCAGACAGGCTTCGTTGGCGCCGCCGTGTGCGGGTCCCCACAGGGAGGCGATCCCTGCCGCGATACAGGCAAACGGGTTAGCCCCGGAAGAGCCGGCAGTACGCACGGTAGAGGTGGAAGCATTCTGCTCATGGTCAGCGTGCAGGATCAGAATACGATCCATCGCACGCTCCAGCACCGGGTTCACCACGTACTCTTCGCACGGCGTGGAGAACATCATGTTCAGGAAGTTACCGGCATAGGAGAGGTCGTTGCGCGGATAAACAAACGGCTGACCAATGGAATATTTGTAGCACATCGCGGCCATGGTCGGCATTTTCGACAGCAGGCGGAAAGCGGCGATTTCACGATGGCGCTCAATGTTGACGTCCATCGCATCATGGTAGAATGCTGCCAGTGCACCGGTTACACCGCACATCACGGCCATTGGGTGTGAATCACGACGGAAACCACGGAACAGATGGTGAATCTGCTCGTGCAGCATTGTATGGCGCGTCACCGTGGTCTTAAATTCTTCGAACTGCTCTGCGCTTGGGGCTTCGCCATTCAACAGGATGTAGCACACTTCCAGGTAGTTGGAGTGCAAAGCCAGCTGATCAATCGGAAAGCCACGGTGCAGCAGAATGCCTTCATCGCCGTCGATATAGGTGATTTTAGATTCGCAGGACGCAGTAGAGGTAAAGCCGGGGTCAAAAGTGAAGTAACCTTTTGAGCCGAGAGTGCGGACATCAATTTCTTCCTGACCCAATGTGCCTTTTAGCACATTAAGCTCAATAGGAGCTTCGCCATCGAGGGTTAGCGTTGCTTTTTTATCAGCCATTTTACAGTCTCCTTAGCGCCTTATATAGGGATCGTAATCAACAGAATGCGGCATTTCCCCAGCCTCTTGCCTGGCGCATGAGGTAATCAACTCTGTGGCATCTTTTTACGTGCAGGGTACAGAGTGACGGGCGCGTGCTGGCCGGAGTGGCGCAATTCTGATGTGTAACATGGTCGTTCATCGATGCGGTATGGCTATAACAAAAAGTGATAACCAATCCTGATAGTCTATTGATGATCCTGACCAATGTTACATAACTTGTGCTTAGGGGAAAGTGTATCCCCATAACTTTTGTGCATCATAGAACTTTTATCCGTCCGTTTGTAACAAGAATGTTGAACTTTTGTCAAATCAGATAATTAAAATTGTATCAATTGTGAAAATCGTGAGGCTGATCACTGTTCCGCCGAAATGTTCCCAAAGTGTTTGTAGGGGAATTGTAATGAGAATGTGATCCACCTATACTGCCGCCAGGTCTCCGGAAATACCCTGCAGTAGGAGCCACCCAGCGTTTCATACGCGTCGTTTTTGACACTGGACGTTCGTTGTTGTTTTGGTGCCTGGCGCGAATGCTTGCCTTATTAACGCTGTCTGACCCGCCTTCAGGACCGGAGGAAGCAAAATAAGAAAGGCTGTGTGGGCAAAACCGTGAAAAAACAAAGACCTGTCAACTTGGATCTCACTACGATCCGGTTTCCCTTAACTGCAATTGCGTCCATTCTCCACCGCGTCTCCGGCGTGATCACCTTCGTGGCGATCGGGATTCTGCTCTGGCTACTGGGTCTCTCGCTCTCTTCACCCGAAGGCTTCCTGCAGGCATCTGCCGTGATGGACAGCTTTATCGCTAAATTCATTATGTGGGGCATCTTAACCGCACTGGCGTATCATATCGCCGGCGGCATTCGCCATATGATGATGGACTTTGGCTTCCTGGGTGAAACCTTGCAAACTGGCAAGCTCTCCGCGCAAATTGCATTCGGTATCACTGTCGTGCTCTCAATCCTGGCTGGAGTCCTCGTATGGTAAGCAACGCTTCTGCACTGGGTCGCAACGGCATTCATGACTGGTTGCTGCTGCGTGCTGCCGCCATGGTTATGACCCTGTATGTGCTGTATATCCTCGGTTTTATTGTGATGTCTGGGACCCTGACCTATGACATCTGGCGCGGATTTTTTGCATCCTCCTTTACTAAAGTGTTCACCCTTCTGACGCTGTTCTCCATTTTGGTGCACGGCTGGATCGGCATGTGGCAGGTACTGACCGACTACATTAAACCACTGGCGATGCGCATGATGCTGCAGCTGGTGATTGTGGTTGCGCTGTTGGTATATGCGATTTATGGAACTGTAGTAGTGTGGGGTGCGTAATGAAGTTGCCAGTAAGAGAATTTGATGCCGTGGTAATCGGCGCAGGCGGCGCAGGTATGCGCGCCGCGTTACAAATTTCCCAATCGGGCCAGAGCTGTGCCCTGTTGTCTAAAGTTTTCCCAACCCGTTCCCATACCGTGTCTGCGCAGGGTGGTATCACCGTTGCCTTGGGTAATACCCATGATGACAACTGGGAATGGCACATGTACGACACGGTGAAAGGTTCCGACTATATCGGCGACCAGGATGCGATTGAGTATATGTGTAAAACTGGCCCGGAAGCGGTGACCGAATTGGAACATATGGGGCTGCCTTTTTCTCGTCTGGAAGATGGCCGCATCTATCAGCGTCCGTTCGGCGGTCAGTCGAAAAACTTCGGCGGTGAACAGGCGGCACGTACTGCCGCTGCCGCTGACCGTACCGGGCATGCTCTGCTGCATACGCTGTATCAGCAGAATCTGAAGAACAAAACCACTATCTTCTCCGAATGGTATGCGCTGGATCTGGTGAAAAATGCCGATGGCGCTATTGTCGGCTGCACTGCGCTGAATATTGAAGATGGTGAAGTCGTCTACTTTAAAGCGCGAGCCACTGTTCTCGCAACCGGCGGAGCCGGGCGTATTTATCAGTCGACCACTAACGCCCATATCTGTACCGGCGATGGTGTCGGCATGGCGCTGCGAGCCGGTGTGCCGGTGCAGGACATGGAAATGTGGCAGTTCCACCCAACCGGCATTGCCGGGGCGGGTGTACTGGTAACGGAAGGCTGTCGTGGTGAAGGCGGATATCTGCTGAATAAACACGGCGAGCGCTTTATGGAGCGTTACGCACCGAATGCCAAAGACCTCGCCGGTCGCGATGTGGTCGCGCGCTCAATGATGATCGAGATCCGCGAAGGGCGCGGCTGCGAGGGGCCTTGGGGGCCACACATCAAACTGAAACTGGATCACCTGGGCAAAGATGTCCTTGAGTCCCGCCTGCCGGGTATTCTGGAGCTGTCCCGCACCTTTGCTCACGTTGATCCGGTAAAAGAGCCGATTCCGGTCATTCCTACCTGCCACTATATGATGGGCGGTATTCCAACACGCGTGACTGGCCAGGCGTTAACCGTTAACGACAAAGGCGAAGATGTGCTGATCCCGGGGCTGTTCGCCGTGGGAGAAATTGCCTGCGTGTCCGTGCACGGTTCAAATCGACTGGGCGGAAACTCGCTGCTGGATCTGGTGGTATTTGGTCGTGCGGCCGGTGTGCATTTGCAAGAGTCGATTGCCGAACAGGGCGAACTGCGCGATGCCACCGAAGAAGAGGTCGACGCTTCTCTGGCACGTCTCAACCGCTGGAATAACAACGTGACCGGTGAAGATCCGGCAGAACTGCGTAAAGCGTTGCAAACCTGTATGCAGCATAACTTCTCGGTATTCCGCGAAGGCGATGCCATGGCAAAAGGTCTGGCAGAGCTGAAAGTGCTGCGTGAGCGCCTGAAGAATGCCCGCCTGGATGACCGTTCTCCAGATTTCAATACTCAGCGTGTTGAGTGTCTGGAGTTGGATAACCTGATGGAAACGGCTTACGCAACCGCAGTTGCAGCTAACTTCCGTACCGAAAGCCGTGGGGCACACAGCCGCTTCGACTATCCTGACCGTGACGATGCAAACTGGTTATGCCACAGCCTGTATCTGCCGCAAAGTGAAAGCATGACGCGCCGTGAGGTGAACATGCAGCCGAAACTGCGTGCGGCCTTCCCGCCGAAAGCGCGTACATACTAGTTTGCGGAGATAATCATGAGACTCGAATTTTCCATCTATCGCTATAACCCGGAAGTCGACGATGCTCCGCGTATGCAGGAATATACGCTGGAGTCAGAAGACGGCCGTGACATGATGCTGCTGGACGCGCTGATGCGTCTGAAAGAGAAAGACCCGACGTTAGCGTTCCGCCGCTCCTGCCGTGAAGGAGTGTGTGGTTCCGACGGTATCAACATGAACGGTAAAAATGGTCTTGCCTGTATTACCCCAGTCTCTGCATTGGGCAATGGTAAACAGAAGATTGTCATCCGCCCGCTGCCCGGTTTACCGGTAATCCGCGATTTGGTGGTAGACATGGGGCAATTCTATACTCAATATGAGAAAATTAAGCCTTACCTGTTGAATAATGGGCAGAATCCACCAGCAAGGGAGCATCTGCAGGAGCCAGAACAGCGTGAAAAGCTCGATGGCCTGTACGAATGTATTCTTTGCGCCTGCTGCTCCACCTCATGCCCGTCATTCTGGTGGAATCCGGACAAATTTATTGGTCCGGCAGGCCTGCTGGCCGCTTACCGTTTCCTGATTGACAGCCGCGACACCGAAACCGATGCGCGCCTCGACAATCTGAATGATGCTTTCAGCGTTTTCCGCTGTCACAGCATTATGAACTGTGTAAGCGTATGTCCGAAAGGGCTGAACCCAACGCGTGCGATCGGCCATATTAAGTCGATGCTGCTGCAGCGGGGCGCATAGCGTTAAACACCGGGAGCCTCAGGTTCCCGGCGTTTTACCAGGCGATCTTTGTAAGGTGTTTTCGGTACTGAATCATGCCGGAAACCCTTTGCAAAGGTTCCCTTACGGGCCTTTCGCTCGTATCGAAGAACCGTACCACGGTAAGCCGTTAACGCGGCGGGGACTTGCAAAGGTTCCACTAATACAACCACGGCGAAAAAAAAAGCACACATATGCTTAAGGGATCACAATGCAGAACAGCGCGATGAAACCCTGGCTGGACTCCACCTGGCTGGCCGGCGCGAACCAGTCCTACATAGAGCAGCTCTATGAGGACTTTTTAACCGATCCTGACTCTGTCGATGATGCCTGGAAGACGCTTTTCCAGCAGCTTCCTGGCACTGGGGTTAGACCTGAGCAATTTCACTCCACCACTCGCGAATATTTCCGCCGTCTGGCGAAAGATGCTTCGCGCTATACGGCCTCTGTTAGCGATCCTGAAACCAATGCCAAACAGGTTAAGGTACTGCAGCTGATCAACGCGTTCCGATTCCGCGGTCATCAGCAGGCAAACCTCGATCCGCTTGGCCTGTGGAAACAGGAAGATGTTCCGGATCTCGACCCAGCCTATCACGGCCTGAGCGATGCAGATTTCCAGGAGAGTTTTAACGTCGGGTCCTTCGCCATTGGCAAAGAGACGCTAAAACTGGCGGACCTGTATGCTGCACTGAAACAGACCTATTGCGGTTCGATCGGTGCGGAGTACATGCACATCACCAACACGGAAGAAAAGCGCTGGATCCAACAGCGTCTGGAATCCGTAGTGGGGCAGGCCTCTTACTCTGTTGAAGAGAAAAAGGGCTTCCTCAAACAGCTGACCGCAGCAGAAGGTCTGGAGCGTTACCTCGGGGCGAAATTCCCGGGTGCCAAACGCTTCTCACTGGAAGGTGGCGATGCGCTGGTGCCAATGCTCAATGAGATGATCCGCCATGCCGGTAAGAGCGGCACGCGCGAAGTGGTGCTGGGTATGGCGCACCGTGGTCGTCTGAACGTACTGATCAACGTGCTGGGCAAAAAGCCTCAGGACCTGTTCGACGAATTCTCCGGCAAGCATAAAGAGCACCTCGGTACCGGCGACGTGAAGTACCATATGGGCTTCTCTTCTGATGTGGAAACCGAAGGCGGCATGGTTCACCTGGCGCTGGCGTTTAACCCATCGCATCTGGAGATCGTCAGCCCGGTAGTGATGGGATCGGTACGTGCCCGTCTCGACCGTCTGGATGAACCGAGCAGCAACAAAGTATTACCGATTACCATTCACGGCGATGCCGCGGTAATCGGGCAGGGCGTGGTGCAGGAAACCCTGAACATGTCCCAGGCTCGCGGCTATGAAGTGGGCGGTACCGTGCGTATCGTGATCAATAACCAAATTGGTTTCACCACCTCAAACCCGAAAGATGCTCGCTCTACGCAGTACTGTACTGATATTGGTAAAATGGTGCTGGCACCTATCTTCCACGTCAATGCCGACGACCCGGAAGCGGTGGCCTTTGTTACCCGCCTGGCGTTGGATTTCCGTAACACCTTTAAACGCGATGTGTTTATCGATCTGGTCTGCTATCGCCGTCACGGTCACAACGAAGCTGATGAGCCAAGCGCCACGCAGCCGGTGATGTACCAGAAAATCAAGAAGCACCCGACACCGCGTAAAATCTATGCTGACAAGCTGGAAGCTGAAAAAGTCGCCAGCCTGGAAGATGCCACGGAAATGGTCAACCTGTACCGTGATGCGCTGGATGCCGGTGAGTGCGTTGTGCCGGAATGGCGCCCGATGAGCCTGCACTCCTTTACATGGTCGCCTTATCTGAACCATGACTGGGATGAAGGTTATCCTGAAACCATCGAACTGAAGCGCCTGCAGGAACTGGCTAAGCGCATCAGTACGGTGCCGGAAGCGGTGGAAATGCAGTCGCGCGTTGCCAAGATTTACAATGACCGTGCAGAGATGGCGGCCGGCAACAAAATGTTCGACTGGGGCGCTGCAGAAAACCTCGCTTATGCCACGCTGGTTGATGAAGGCATTCCATGCCGTCTCTCCGGTGAGGATATGGGGCGCGGAACCTTCTTCCACCGTCATGCCGTCATCCACAATCAGGCTAACGGCTCGACTTACACGCCGTTGCAGCACGTTCATAACGGTCAGGGCATCTTCAAAGTCTGGGACTCCGTCCTGTCGGAAGAAGCCGTGCTGGCATTTGAATATGGTTATGCGACTGCGGAACCGCGCACCCTGACTATTTGGGAAGCGCAGTTCGGTGACTTCGCCAACGGTGCTCAGGTGGTTATCGACCAGTTCATCAGCTCTGGCGAACAGAAATGGGGCCGTATGTGTGGCCTGGTGATGCTGCTGCCGCATGGTTACGAAGGCCAGGGTCCGGAACACTCTTCCGCACGCCTTGAGCGTTATCTGCAGCTTTGCGCCGAGCAGAACATGCAGGTTTGCGTGCCTTCAACGCCAGCACAGGTTTACCACATGCTGCGCCGTCAGGCTCTGCGCGGCATGCGCCGTCCGCTGGTGGTGATGTCACCGAAGTCACTGTTACGTCATCCACAGGCAGTATCTTCACTGGAAGAGCTGGCCAATGGTGCGTTCCAGACGGCAATTGGTGAGATCGACGACCTTGATCCTCAGGGCGTGAAACGCGTTGTGCTGTGCTCCGGTAAGGTCTACTACGACCTGCTTGACAAGCGCCGCAAAAATGAACAAACCAACGTCGCCATCGTGCGTATTGAGCAGCTCTATCCGTTCCCGCATAAAGCGGTGCAGGATGTGCTGCAACAGTATTCCCACGTGCATGACTTTGTCTGGTGTCAGGAAGAGCCACTGAACCAGGGTGCCTGGTATTGCAGCCAGCACCATTTCCGCGAAGTCGTGCCGTTTGGGGCTTCATTACGTTATGCCGGTCGTCCTGCATCTGCATCACCGGCAGTAGGCTATATGTCCGTTCACCAGACGCAGCAGCAAGATCTGGTTAATGACGCGCTGAACGTTGAATAATTAAGGATAAATAATGAGTAGCGTAGATATCGTTGTTCCTGACCTGCCTGAATCCGTCGCCGATGCCAGCGTGGCAACCTGGCATAAAAAGCCCGGCGACAGCGTTAAGCGTGATGAAGTGCTGGTAGAAATTGAAACCGATAAAGTGGTGCTGGAAGTTCCTGCACCTGCGGATGGTGTGCTGGAAGCGATTCTGGAAGAAGAAGGCGCGACCGTGCTTTCTCGCCAGGCGCTGGGTCGCCTGAAAGAAGGCAACAGCGGCGGTAAAGAGACCTCAGCTAAAGCAGAAAGCAATGATTCTACTCCGGCACAGCGCCAGACTGCTTCGCTGGAAGAAGAGAGCAATGACGCACTGAGCCCGGCGATCCGTCGCCTGATTGCTGAGCACAGCCTTGATGCCGCAGCCATTAAAGGCACGGGTGTCGGTGGCCGAATCACGCGTGAAGATGTGGAAAAACATCTGGCTAAAGCACCTGCGAAAGCGGAAGAACCTAAAGCGGCACCTGCTGCTGCTGCTCCAGCAACTTCACTCGGCAACCGTAGCGAAAAACGCGTTCCGATGACGCGCCTGCGCAAACGCGTCGCTGAACGTCTGCTGGAAGCGAAGAACAGCACTGCCATGCTGACTACCTTCAACGAAGTGAACATGCAGCCAATCATGTCACTGCGTAAGCAGTACGGTGAAGCGTTCGAGAAACGTCACGGTGTGCGTCTGGGCTTTATGTCCTTCTACATCAAAGCGGTGGTTGAAGCGCTGAAGCGTTACCCGGAAGTGAATGCCTCCATTGATGGCGAAGATGTGGTTTACCACAACTACTTCGACGTCAGCATCGCGGTTTCCACGCCGCGCGGTCTGGTGACGCCAGTGCTGAAAGATGTTGATGCGCTGAGCATGGCGGATATCGAGAAGAAAATTAAAGAGCTGGCGGTGAAAGGGCGCGACGGTAAGCTGACCGTTGACGAACTGACCGGCGGTAATTTCACCATCACCAACGGTGGTGTGTTCGGCTCGCTGATGTCTACCCCGATCATCAACCCACCGCAGAGCGCGATCCTTGGCATGCACGCCATTAAAGATCGTCCAATGGCGGTGAATGGTCAGGTGGTGATCCAGCCAATGATGTATCTGGCACTCTCTTACGATCACCGTCTGATCGATGGCCGCGAATCTGTCGGCTATCTGGTCGCAATCAAAGAACTGCTGGAAGATCCACAGCGTCTGCTGCTGGATGTCTAACCCCCTGGGCACGGCCTTGCGCCGTGCCCAACCCTATGTGTAGCCACAACGTGGCTAAGTCTTTTCAGACCTGAATGGATAGAACATCATGAACTTACACGAATATCAGGCAAAACAGTTGTTTGCACGGTATGGCTTACCGGCACCAACCGGTTATGCCTGCACCACGCCACGCGAAGCAGAAGAAGCCGCCTCTAAAATTGGTGCCGGCCCGTGGGTAGTGAAATGTCAGGTTCATGCCGGTGGCCGTGGTAAAGCGGGCGGTGTGAAAGTGGTAAACAGTAAAGAAGACATCCGCGCATTCGCTGAAAACTGGCTGGGCAAACGTCTGGTGACCTACCAGACAGACGCACATGGTCAGCCGGTTAACCAGATTCTGGTTGAATCTGCGACCGACATCGACCAGGAGCTGTACCTGGGCGCGGTAGTCGACCGTGGCACGCGTCGTGTGGTGTTTATGGCCTCTACTGAGGGCGGCGTAGAAATTGAGAAAGTCGCGGAAGAAACCCCGCACCTGATCCATAAAATGGCGCTGGACCCGCTGACCGGACCACAGCCCTATCAGGGCCGTGAGCTGGCGTTCAAACTGGGTCTGACCGGTAAGCAGGTTGGCCAGTTCACCAAGATCTTCATGGGTCTGGCAACGCTGTTCCTGGAGCGTGACCTGGCACTGGTTGAGATCAACCCGCTGGTCATCACCAAGCAGGGCGATCTGGTCTGCCTGGACGGTAAACTGACTGCCGACGGCAACGCACTTTTCCGTCAGCCTGAGCTGCGCGAAATGCGTGACCCAAGCCAGGAAGACTCACGCGAAGCACACGCAGCGCAGTGGGAACTGAACTATGTGGCACTGGAAGGTAACATCGGCTGCATGGTAAACGGCGCCGGTCTGGCAATGGGCACCATGGACATCGTGAAGCTGAGTGGTGGCCAGCCAGCTAACTTCCTGGACGTTGGCGGCGGCGCAACCAAAGAGCGCGTCACCGAAGCGTTCAAAATCATCCTGTCTGACGACGCGGTGAAAGCCGTATTCGTTAACATCTTCGGCGGCATCGTACGCTGCGACCTGATTGCTGACGGTATTATTGGCGCGGTCGCTGAAGTGGGCGTGAACGTACCGGTAGTGGTCCGTCTGGAAGGTAACAATGCCGAGTTGGGTGCCAAGAAACTGGCAGACAGCGGCCTGAATATTATTGCAGCAACCAGCCTGAGTGACGCGGCGCAGCGCGTTGTTGCCGCAGCGGAGGGTAAATAATGTCTATTTTGATCGATAAAAACACCAAAGTTATCTGCCAGGGCTTCACCGGTGGGCAGGGTACTTTCCACTCCGAGCAGGCATTAGCTTATGGTACTCAGCTGGTTGGCGGTGTCACCCCAGGCAAAGGCGGTACTGAGCACCTCGGTCTGCCGGTATTCAACACCGTACGCGAAGCCGTAGAAGCCACGGGGGCAACTGCCTCTGTGATCTATGTTCCTGCTCCGTTCTGCAAAGACGGTATCCTGGAAGCTATCGATGCAGGCATCAAGCTGATCATCACCATCACTGAAGGTATTCCAACGCTGGATATGCTGACGGTAAAAGTGAAGCTGGATGAAGCTGGCGTGCGTATGATCGGTCCAAACTGCCCGGGTGTTATCACCCCAGGCGAGTGCAAAATCGGCATCATGCCAGGTCACATCCACCAGCCGGGCCGTATCGGTATCGTTTCCCGCTCTGGTACGCTGACTTATGAAGCCGTTAAGCAGACTACAGACATTGGCTACGGCCAGTCTACCTGCGTGGGTATCGGTGGTGACCCGATTCCGGGCTCTAACTTTATCGATATCCTGAAGCTGTTCCAGGATGACCCACAGACTGAAGCGATTGTGATGATCGGTGAGATCGGTGGTAGCGCAGAAGAAGAAGCGGCTGCGTTTATCAAAGAGTACGTCACCAAGCCGGTTGTCGGTTACATTGCAGGCGTGACCGCGCCTAAAGGTAAGCGTATGGGCCATGCGGGTGCAATTATTGCAGGCGGTAAAGGGACAGCTGACGAGAAGTTTGCTGCACTGGAAGCGGCAGGCGTGAAAACCGTGCGCAGCCTGGCTGACATCGGTGACGCGGTGAAAGCGGTTCTGCCTCAGTAAGCACGCTGTGCAATACAGCAAAAAAAGCCACCTGCGGGTGGCTTTTTTATCTTCTTATGCCACACTTTTATCAGCTTAAGATTTAACTTTATTTTTTATCCATCCATCGGGTAAAAATCATTTAACCTAAAATAACCACGATCTTGTGTTTATTTTTAACGCCCATCTGGAAAGCGCATACAATAACTTAACATCTCCTTTTTGCTACCATATTAATGCCAGTCATTATCTTAATCTGGATCAAGAAAAGCAGGTTTATTTATCGTCTTTATTGCTGGAAAGTGTCTTAGCTTTTAGTTTAAATTGCGCTGTATCAATTTGGCGGGTTTACCTATATCGCTCAGCAAATTGATGTGAAAAGGGAAAAATAATACTGTCGTCACAAAACCGCTTTAAAGTTGTGTGTATAAAGGCGTACAATAGTAAAACCTCTAAAATTAGCGTGTTTAAGCCGTTGGTAACCTTTAGTCGTCAGGCTAAGGCGTCGCGCCCTGCGTCGAAAACTACCATGGGATAAAATTTCATTTGTTGGAGATTTCGTCGAGAATAACTGAGTGTTTTACTCGGGTATTATTCAGCGCGATCTGCTAGCGGAGCAAGGAGTCGAAATGTTGGATATTGTCGAACTGTCGCGATTACAGTTTGCCTTGACTGCCATGTATCATTTCCTGTTTGTGCCATTAACGCTGGGTATGGCGTTTTTACTGGCAATCATGGAAACCGTATATGTTCTGTCCGGCAAACAGATCTATAAAGATATGACCAAATTCTGGGGCAAGTTATTTGGTATTAACTTTGCTCTGGGCGTCGCCACCGGGCTTACCATGGAGTTTCAGTTCGGCACCAACTGGTCTTACTACTCTCACTATGTCGGGGATATCTTCGGTGCTCCGCTCGCCATTGAAGGTTTAATGGCGTTCTTCCTTGAATCCACCTTTGTCGGTCTATTCTTCTTCGGCTGGGATCGTCTGGGTAAAGTACAGCATATGGCTGTGACCTGGCTGGTGGCATTAGGCTCAAACCTTTCCGCCCTGTGGATTCTGGTGGCAAATGGCTGGATGCAAAACCCGGTTGCCTCCGATTTCAACTTCGAAACCATGCGCATGGAGATGATCAGCTTCTCTGAACTGGTCCTCAACCCCGTTGCTCAGGTTAAATTCGTTCACACCGTGGCGGCAGGCTATACCTGCGGTGCGATGTTTATCCTTGGGGTCAGCTCCTACTATCTTCTGCGCGGGCGCGATATGGCCTTTGCCAAACGCTCCTTTGCCATTGCCGCCAGCTTTGGCATGGCCGCTATCCTCTCCGTCATCGTGCTGGGTGATGAGTCAGGCTACGAAGTCGGTGACGTGCAGAAAACCAAACTGGCGGCTATTGAAGCCGAATGGGAAACCCAGCCAGCCCCGGCGGCGTTTACCCTGTTTGGTATTCCCGATCAGGAAGCACAGCGCAATAACTATGCTATTCAGATCCCCTGGGCGCTGGGCTTAATTGCCACTCGCTCCGTGGATAAGCAGGTGACCGGCCTGAAAGAGCTGATGAGCGAGCACGAAGTGCGTATTCGTAACGGCATGAAGGCTTATCAGCTGCTGCAGCAGCTTCGCACCGGCAATCAGGATCCTGCCGTACGTGCTGAATTCAATGCGGCCAAGAAGGACCTCGGTTACGGGCTGTTGCTGAAACGCTATACGCCGAACGTAGCGGATGCCAGCGAAGCACAAATCCAGCAGGCCACTAAAGATTCGATTCCTGCCGTGGCGCCGCTCTACTTCTCATTCCGCATTATGGTGCTGTGTGGCGTACTGATGCTGTTGATTATCGGCCTGTCATTCTGGTCGGTGATCCGCAATCGCATCGGCAAGTGCCCGCTGCTACTCAAATGCGCGCTATACGGTATTCCGTTACCGTGGATCGCCATTGAGTCAGGCTGGTTTGTTGCTGAATACGGCCGCCAGCCGTGGGCCATCGGTGAAGTGCTGCCAACCGCCGTGGCGAACTCGTCACTGACCATTGGCGATCTGCTGTTCTCCATCGGACTGATTTGCGGTCTGTATACGCTATTCCTGGTCGCTGAAATGTATCTGATGTTCAAGTTTGCGCGCCTTGGCCCAAGCAGCTTGAAAACCGGGCGCTATCACTTTGAACAGTCCGCCACCGCGCCGCAGCCGGTTCGATAAGACAGGAGTGCACACATGTTAACTTATGAACTAATGCGTTTTATCTGGTGGCTGCTGATTGGCATCCTGTGTATCGGATTCGCCATCACCGATGGTTTCGATATGGGGGTGGGGGTGCTGTCGCGCATTCTCGGCCGTACCGATACCGAACGCCGCATCATGATCAACAGTATCGCCCCGCACTGGGACGGCAACCAGGTTTGGCTGATCACTGCCGGCGGTGCACTGTTTGCCGCCTGGCCTACCGTCTATGCGGCGGCCTTCTCCGGCTTCTACGTGGCGATGATCCTGGTGCTGGCCTCGCTGTTCTTCCGTCCGGTCGGTTTTGACTACCGCTCGAAAATAGAAGATCCGCGCTGGCGTGGAATGTGGGACTGGGCAATCTTTATTGGCAGCTTTGTACCACCGCTGGTGATCGGGGTGGCGTTCGGTAACCTGCTGCAGGGCGTGCCTTTTCATATTGATACTGACCTGCGCTTGTTCTACACCGGCAACTTCTTCCAGCTGCTTAACCCGTTTGGCCTGCTGGCAGGTATCGTTAGCCTGATGATGTTCCTGACTCAGGGGGCAACTTATCTGCAGATGCGTACCGTGGGTGAGCTGCACCTGCGCGCGCGTATTACCGCGCAGATCTGTGCGCTGGTTATGATGGTGTGCTTTGTGCTCGCAGGCGTCTGGGTGGTTTATGGAATTGACGGTTACGTGGTGACCTCGGTACTGGATCATAACGGCCCGTCCAACCCGCTGGTGAAAGAAGTGAGTCAGCAGGCGGGTGCCTGGATGGTGAATTTCAACAATGCACCGATTCTCTGGACCATTCCGGCGCTGGGCGTGGTGCTGCCGCTGCTGACCATTATGTGTTCGCGGCTGGAAAAAGGGGCGTGGGCATTTGTCTTCTCTTCCTTAACCATGGCGTGCGTGATCCTGACGGCGGGGGTAGCGATGTTCCCGTTCGTGATGCCTTCCAGCACCGTACCTAACGTCAGCCTGACGATGTGGGATGCCACGTCGACGCTGCTGACCCTGAAAGTGATGACCGTGGCAGCCATTATCTTTGTGCCAATCATCCTGGCTTATACAACCTGGTGTTACTACAAGATGTTCGGTCGCCTGACCAAAGAGCATATTGAAGGTAACAGCAATTCTCTCTATTAACAGAAGGAGCGTCATCATGTGGTATTTTGCCTGGATCCTCGGCACGCTGCTGGCCTGTGCCTTCGGTATTATTACAGCCCTGGCGTTAGAGCAGGCTGAAGCGGCAAGCGCTGAAGAGAAATCGTAATGGGGGAGGGCATCGCTCGTCTTTATCAACTGATGGATAAGGGCCCGTTACGGGCGCTGTCCCTGGCGGCGGCGTTGCTGCTGGCGGGCTGCATGTTTTGGGACCCGTCACGCTTCGCAGCCAACAGCAGCGAACTGACTATCTGGCAGGGGTTACTGCTGATGTGGGCGGTGTGTGCCGGGGTGATCCACGGTGTTGGATTCCGCCCCCAGCGTCTGCGCTGGCGTGGGTTATTTGCGCCACTGCCCGCGCTGCTGATATTGCTGAGCGGGGTCGGCTTTTTCTTCCTTTAAGCATGCCATGGGCCAGGTTTCTCTGGCCCATAATTTTTCCCGCTAAATTCCACTTCATTCCCGCCTTCGCCAATCTTTTTTTACCTGCTTTTTTGTCAATCATTGTTTAACAAATATGCTGAAATCAGTGAAGTTGTTACCGCCGGATAATTATTTTCGTAACCCTCTGGCAATCCATTCCCAAGCAGTTAGCTCTTGCGTATAGTAGCAACGTTTTCCTGTACCAATGATTAGCATTACCGGGATGTAGAGTGAGTACAACGCTGTTTCGATGGCCGGTGCGTGTCTATTACGAAGATACCGATGCCGGTGGTGTGGTTTACCATGCCAGCTATGTCGCTTTTTATGAACGGGCACGGACTGAAATGTTGCGCCAGCACCATTTCAATCAGCAGGCTTTGCTGGAACAGCAGGTCGGCTTTGTCGTGCGTCGTATCACGGTCGATTACCTTGCAGCTGCCCGTCTCGATGATATGCTCGACGTGCAGAGCGAGGTCATTGCCATGAGCAGAACGACCATGACATTCGCACAACGCATCGTTAATGCAGAAGGCCGTGTGCTCAATGAAGCAGAAGTCCTTATTGCCTGCATCAATCCACATCTAATGAAGCCGATAGCGCTTCCCAAGTCTATTGTCGCGGAGTTCAAGCAGTGACTGACATGAACATTCTTGATTTGTTCCTGAAGGCGAGCCTTCTGGTCAAACTTATCATGTTGATTTTGATCGGGTTTTCTATCGCCTCCTGGGCCGTTATCATTCAGCGTACCCGTATTCTGAATGCTGCCACGCGTGATGCGGATGCCTTCGAAGATAAGTTCTGGTCCGGTATCGAGCTGTCTCGTCTCTATCAGGAAAGCCAGGCCCGTCGCGATGAGCTGGGCGGTTCTGAGCAGATTTTCTACGCAGGCTTTAAAGAGTTTGCCCGTCTGCATCGTGCCAACAATCACGCGCCGGAAGCGGTCGTAGAAGGCGCGACGCGCGCTATGCGCATCTCCATGAACCGTGAACTGGAAGCGCTTGAAAACCACATTCCTTTCCTTGGCACCGTCGGTTCAATCAGTCCGTATATCGGCCTGTTTGGTACGGTGTGGGGGATCATGCATGCCTTTATCGCGCTGGGCGCGGTGAAGCAGGCCACCCTGCAAATGGTGGCACCGGGTATCGCTGAAGCACTGATCGCCACGGCGATTGGTCTGTTTGCAGCCATCCCGGCGGTTATGGCCTATAACCGCCTGAGCCAGCGCGTTAACAAGCTGGAGCAGAACTACGATAACTTCATGGAAGAGTTCACGGCTATCCTGCATCGTCAGGCATTCTCAAGCGACGTCAGCAAGTAAGTCGGAGGTTAGCATGGCCAGAAAACGGGGTCGCGGTGGTCGCCGCGAAGTTAAGTCCGAGATAAATATCGTACCGCTGCTGGACGTGCTGCTGGTGCTGCTGCTGATTTTCATGGCAACGGCGCCCATCATCACCCAGAGCGTGGAAGTCGATCTGCCGGACGCAACGGATTCTAAGACCGTCTCCAGCGATGATAACCCTCCGGTGATCGTCGAAGTTTCCGGAGTCGGGCAGTACAGCCTGGTGGTTGATCACGATCGGATGGAGCAGCTGCCACCGGAACAGGTGGTTGCCGAGGCGCAGCGTCGCATTACGGCTAACCCGAAAACCGTGTTCCTGATTGGCGGAGCCAAAGAAGTGCCTTATGACGAGATCATCAAGGCGCTTAACTTGCTGCATCAGGCCGGCGTTAAGTCTGTCGGATTAATGACGCAGCCGATTTAATTCATTCGAACCGTTTTTGGGAACCGAGAGTGTCGAAGGCAACCGAGCAAGACGAAAAGTTAAAACGTGCCATAACCGTATCAGTCATTTTGCACATCATTTTGATTGCACTACTGGTATGGAGCTCGTTTGACGAAAACATCGACGCCAGCGGCGGCGGTGGCGGTAGCGATATTGATGCAGTGATGGTCGATTCTGGCGCGGTGGTAGAACAGTACAATCGTCAGCAAAATCAGCAGAGCGAAAGCAAACGTGCCGAACAGCAGCGCCAGAAACAGGCGCAGCAGCAGGCGGAAGAGCTGCAGCAAAAGCAGGCTGCTGAACAGAAGCAGCTAAAGCAGATGGAGAAAGAGCGTCTGCAGGCGCAGGAAGAAGCCAAACAGCAGGCCGCACAACAGGCGGCTGAGCAGAAACAGGCAGCGGACGCGGCGAAGCAGGCGCAGCAGGAGCAAAAACAGGCAGAAGCCGCCGCGGCAAAAGCGAAAGCCGATGCCAAAGCTCAGGCGGATGCCCAGGCGAAATCTGCGGCTGACGCCCAGAAAAAAGCGGCAGAAGAGGCTAAAAAAGCCGCTGCTGATGCGAAGAAACAAGCTGAGGCCGAAGCGAAGCAGGCCGCCGCAGAAGCCGCTAAAGAGAAAGCCGTGGCCGATGCGAAAGCCAAGGCGACCGCGGAAGCCAAAGCGAAAGCAGCGGCGGAGGCGAAAGCAGCCCAGGAAGCGAAACAGCAGGCTGCTGCCGATGCGAAAGCCAAAGCCGCAGAAGAGGCGAAAGAGAAAGCCGCTGCTGCTGCGAAAGAAAAAGCCGAGGCCGCTGCCAAAGCCAAGGCTGATGCTGCCGCTCAGGCAAAAGCTGACGCTGCGGCGAAAGCCAAAGCTGATGCCGCCGCCAAGAAGAAAGCCGCAGCGGAAGCCGCGAAAGAGTCTGGTGATGTCGGTGACCTGCTGGGTGACCTGACTTCAGGTAAAAATGCGCCGAAGTCCGGTAAAGCTGCCGGAGGCGGTGGGGCTGCGGGGCAGGGTACGCAGAAGAAATCCGGTGCGTCTGGTGCTGCTATCGACAGCTATCTGGGCCAGGTAAAAGGCGCAATACAGAGCAAGTTTTACGACGCGGATACCTTTGCAGGGAAAACCTGCGATGTGAAAATTAGTTTGGCAGAGGATGGATTCTTGAAATTTGCTAAGGCAAGCAGTGGTGACCCGGCATTGTGTCAGGCGGCAATTAACGCTGCCAATATGGCGAAAATGCCGAGACCGCCAAGCCCAGAAGTCTGGCAGGCAGTAAAAAACGCCACGCTCGAGTTTAAGCCGTAAGTATTCGGTAATAAGCGGCATGTTGAACTATGTTCACCATGTCGTACTCTTAGGTTTGTTGATTACAAGGCTATTTACCACGGGTGCTATGTCCGGGTAAGGGAGAAATAATGAAGCAGGCATTTCGTGTAGCGCTGAGCGTTTTAATGCTGTTTGTCGCGGTTGCGCATGCAGAAGTTCGCATTGAAATTACTCAGGGTGTGAACACCGCGCGTCCTATCGGCGTTGTGCCGTTTAAGTGGGACGGCCCGGGTGCAGCACCGGAAGATATTGGTGGCATCGTTGCTGCCGACTTACGTAACAGCGGTAAATTTAACCCAATCGATCGTTCACGTTTACCACAGCAGCCTACCTCTGCTGCCGAAGTGCAGCCTGCTGCATGGACCGCGCTGGGTATTGATGCGGTGGTTGTGGGCCAGGTTCAGCCGGGCGCTGACGGTAGCTATACCGTCTCTTACCAGCTGGTCGACACCTCGGGTAACCCTGGTGCGGTACTGGCGCAAAACCAGTTCAAAGTCACCAAGCAGTGGCTGCGCTACGCCGCACACACCGCCAGTGATGAGAGCTTTGAAAAGCTGACCGGGATTAAAGGTGCATTCCGTACGCGTATTGCTTACGTGGTGCAGACCAACGGTGGCCAGTTCCCGTATGAACTGCGCGTTTCCGACTACGACGGCTACAACCAGTTTGTGGTTCACCGTTCACCGCAGCCATTGATGTCCCCTGCCTGGTCTCCAGACGGGAGTAAAGTGGCTTATGTGACCTTTGAAAGCGGTAAGTCTGCGCTGGTGATTCAGACGCTGGCTAACGGTGCAATTAAACAGGTAGCCTCATTCCCGCGTCACAACGGTGCGCCTGCATTCTCACCCGATGGTTCTAAGCTGGCATTCGCACTGTCGAAAACCGGCAGTCTGAATCTCTACGTGATGAACCTCGGTTCAGGCCAGATCACTCAGGTGACCGACGGTCGTTACAACAGCACTGAACCGACCTGGTTCCCGGACAGCCAGACTCTGGCCTATACCTCCGACCAGGCCGGTCGTCCGCAAATTTATAAAATTGGTGTTAACGGCGGCACGCCGCAGCGCATTACCTGGGAAGGCGGTCAAAACCAGGATGGCGACGTAAGCACTGATGGCAAATCAATGGTGATGGTCAGCACCAACAGCGGCGCTCAACACGTCGCTCGACAAGATCTGGTAACGGGAGCCGTTCAACAATTAACGGACACGTTCCTGGATGAGACGCCAAGTCTCGCACCTAACGGCACGATGGTAATCTATAGCTCTACTCAGGGGATGGGTTCCGTATTGCAGTTGGTTTCGACGGATGGGCGTTTCAAAGCGCGTCTTCCGGCAACCGATGGACAGGTCAAATTTCCTGCCTGGTCGCCGTATCTGTGATGCATGTGTAAATATGTATGGCAAACTATAATAGGAATTAAATAATGCAACTGAACAAAGTGCTGAAAGGCTTACTGCTGGCACTGCCAGTAATCGCAGTGGCTGCATGTAGCTCTCACAAGAACAACAACAATGACCAGACCAACGGTATGGGCATGGGTGACGGTTCTAACAGCGGCATGAACAGCGGTAACATGTCTTCTGACGAGCAGGCACGTCTGCAGATGCAAGAACTGCAGAAAAACAACATCGTTTACTTCGGTCTGGACAAGTTTGACATCCAGTCAGAATTCGCTCAGATGCTGGATGCACACGCAAACTTCCTGCGTAGCAACCCATCTTACAAAGTGACCGTTGAAGGTCATGCGGATGAGCGCGGTACTCCTGAGTACAACATTTCACTGGGCGAGCGTCGTGCTACTGCTGTGAAAATGTACCTGCAGGGTAAAGGCGTTTCTGCTGACCAGATCTCTATCGTTTCTTACGGTAAAGAAAAACCTGCAGTACTGGGTCACGACGAATCAGCTTATGCTAAAAACCGTCGTGCAGTACTGGTTTACTAAGAGAATCACATGATTAGTAGCTTCAGAACTCACCTGTTGAGTCTGTCGTTACTGATTGGCGTAGCGGCCCCCTGGGCCGCTAATGCCCAGGCAACAATCAGTAACGTTGGCTCTGGCTCGGTTGAAGACCGCGTCACCACTCTTGAGCGTATTTCTAATGCTCAGGCACAGCTCCTCCAGCAGCTTCAGCAGCAACTTTCCGCTAACCAAAATGATATTGACCAGTTACGTGGTCAGATCCAGGAAAACAGCTATCAGCTGAACCAGGTTGTGGAACGTCAGAAAGGCCTTTACCAGCAGATCGACAGTCTGAGCAGCGGTGGCGCAAATGCTAACGCAGCCGCAGCTGGCGGCGATGCTGCGGCAGGCAATAGCGGTGCGTCAGGTAGCGACGCGGCGGCGGCTCCTGCCGCCGCTGCTGCTGCGCCTGTGCAAAGCGGTGATGCCAACACCGACTACAATGCCGCAGTGGCACTGGTGCTGGAGAAAAAGCAGTACGATCAGGCGATCGCCGCTTTTCAGGCCTTTGTGAAGAAGTATCCGGATTCCACCTTCCAGCCGAATGCCAATTACTGGCTGGGACAGTTGAATTACAACAAAGGTAAAAAAGACGACGCGGCCTATTATTTTGCCACCGTAGTAAAAAATTACCCTAAATCACCGAAGAGTGGCGATGCGCTGCTGAAGGTGGGGGTGATCATGCAGGAAAAAGGCGACAAGGCAAAAGCCAAAGCGGTGTATCAGCAGGTGGTAAAACTTTACCCTAATACTGATGCAGCGAAACAGGCGCAAAAACGTTCGGCCGCTCTGTAATTTGCGCCATCTGGCCAGATTTCGCCTGAATTCTGGTCTTACCGCGTGAAAGCTAAGCAGTTGAACAGCTTAACCTGAAATAGTGGTTGCGCTGGAAATTCAAATCAGTAATATATGCCGCCGTTGCCGGGGGATATGTTAAGAGACGCCAGCAGCACAAAAGTGGGTCGTTAGCTCAGTTGGTAGAGCAGTTGACTTTTAATCAATTGGTCGCAGGTTCGAATCCTGCACGACCCACCACTATTAAGTTTTACGCGGTGTAAACCGTGAAGGATGAGAACCGTAAAGGTTCGAGTCGAGCGAAAGCGAGACAACGTTGCGTCAGCAACGGCCCGAAGGGCGAAGTCATCCTGCACGACCCACCACTATTAAGTTTCAAGCGGTGTAAACCGTGCTTTAAAGTTTCGATATGGGTGATTAGCTCAGTTGGTAGAGCATCTCCTTTACACGGAGGGGGTCGGCGGTTCGAGCCCGTCATCACCCACCATATCGGGTCGTTAGCTCAGTTGGTAGAGCAGTTGACTTTTAATCAATTGGTCGCAGGTTCGAATCCTGCACGACCCACCAAACTTTAAAGCGTGAAAGTAGCAAAGATTAACCGCATTGCGGGTCGTTAGCTCAGTTGGTAGAGCAGTTGACTTTTAATCAATTGGTCGCAGGTTCGAATCCTGCACGACCCACCACTATTAAGTTTTAAGCGGTGTAAACCGTGCTTTAAAGTTTCGATATGGGTGATTAGCTCAGTTGGTAGAGCATCTCCTTTACACGGAGGGGGTCGGCGGTTCGAGCCCGTCATCACCCACCATATCGGGTCGTTAGCTCAGTTGGTAGAGCAGTTGACTTTTAATCAATTGGTCGCAGGTTCGAATCCTGCACGACCCACCAATGTAAGAAGGCGCCCTAAAGGCGCCTTTTTGCTATGTGCGATTCGGGCGGGGTTCGAACCTGCAGCAGGTTCGGGTCGAACGCAGTGAGACAGCGTTGCGCCAGCAACGACCCGAAGGGCGAGGCGAAGCCGAGTTATCCTGCACGACCCACCAATGTAAGAAGGCGCCCTAAAGGCGCCTTTTTGCTATGTGCGATTCTGTGCGATTCTGGCTGACCGAAAAAGAGGGTCAGCCACTACGAGCCGGTAAGTCGCATATCGCGCCGGGTTTCGTAGGGGACGACCGCTTTTCTGGTCGTCCCGGGTTTTTTGGCTGACCCAAAAAGAGGGTCAGCCACTACAGGCTGGTAAGTCGCATATCGCGCCGGGTTTCGTAGGGGACGACCGCTTTTCTGGTGGTCCCGGGTTTGGGGGCCGGTGTTTCGTAGGGGACGACCGCTTTTCTGGTCGTCCCGGGTTGAGGGCCGATCGAAAAAGAAGATCGGTCCCTGCGCATATTTCATATTACCCCAACTTGCCGCTCTTCCAGATATGCATCACCGCATAACTGCGCCATGGCCGCCACGCCTGTGAACGAACCTCTGCCTGCTTCGCGCTGATACCCCCCAGATTGTTACGTACCACGATATCCCCGGCGGGGAAGGCATCCGGCCAGCGTAGCGCACGCATTGCCAGATACTGCGCTGTCCATTCGCCAATCCCCGGCAGGGCTAACAGCTGCGCCACGGTTTGCTCCGGCTGACTGGCAGCGTCTAGCTGCAGCGTTCCATCCGCACAGCTTGCCGCCAGCGCCAGAATGCAGCGGGTGCGGGCGCTGACAATGCCCAGGCCGGCAATCTCATCTACTGAACATTGAGCAACGCGAGCAGGCAGGGGGGAGAGGTGGGTTAACTGCGCAAACGGCGTGGTCAAGCGATCGCCGAACGCCGTGGCGAAACGTCCCCCGAGCGTCGCTGCGGCCTTTACGGTGATCTGCTGACCAAGGATGGCGCGCACCGCCATTTCGAAGCCGTCAAAAGCCCCGGGCACGCGCAGGCCAGGGCTGGCATTCAGCGCGGGCTTTAACAGCGGGTCGAGCGCCAGATGTTCAGCAATCAGGTCCGGACGGGCGCTGAGATCGAACAGATTACGCAGGCGACGGAGCAGAGCGGGCAGCACCGGCGTCAGCGAATGGGTGAACTCCACCAGCAGCACACTCTTCGCTGCCGCCTGAGTGACCCTGATCCACCCCTGATGCGCTCCCAGACGCACGGTACGCGCATAACTCTGCTCATCAACATATTCCACGCCCAGCAGTGCACGCAGCCGCAGAAAGCCGAGCATGGCCTGCCAGTCGTAGGGGGGGCGATAGCTCAGCTGTAGCGTAGAGGTATCACTGCCGTTCAGCTCGCGCTCTTCGCACTCGCTGGCCTTGCGCAGGCGGGTGGGTGGCATCCGGTACTGAGTGCTGAAGGCAGCGTTAAAACGGCGCAGGCTGGCAAATCCGCTGGCAAAGGCGATCTGCGTGACCGGCAGCCGCGTTTCACTCAGCAACTGCTTAGCCAGCAGCAGGCGGCGCGTCTGGCGCAGCTCCTGCGGCGATACGCCCAGCTCCTTCTGCACGATACGCCGCAGCTGGCGCAGGCTTAGGTGAAACTGCGCGGCGATCTCTTCCAGACTCTCCACCTGCTCAATCAGCCCCTCGTCAATGCGCTGCATCAGCCGCCCCGCGATGCGCTGGCTGTTATCCACCGGGGCGTTGCCGGGGGCCAGCTCCGGGCGGCAGCGCAGGCAGGGGCGAAACGATGCTTTCTCCGCTGCCTCGGCGCTGTCGAAGAACAGGCAGTTTTCCGCGTAGGGCGGTTTCACCGGACAAATCGGGCGACAATAGATACCCGTCGAAGTCACCCCGACGTAAAATACGCCGTCGAAGCGAGCATCGCGGGAAGTGAGGGCACGATAGGCAGAGTCTGGGTCAATCATGATATTGTCCTGTGGAACGGGAATCTCTCCAGGTTAGCGCACCGGGATGCGTTGCACTCGCCATATTCGGTCATATAACGATTTTAACCCGGTGACCGAAAACGGCCAGTGCTGCATGTCAGAACGCGCATAATCAGGGCAGAGACGGTATCAGTTAAGGAGAGGCAAAATGGCATTCTGGTACAAGATGATGCAGTCACCGGTCGGTGAGCTGAAGCTGGTCGCAACCGAGCGCGGGCTGGCGGCGATCCTGTGGGAAAACGACGATCCCAAGCGCGTGCGCTTCCTGCCGCAGGACGAAGACCCGACAAACGCGATCCTGCTGGAAGCTGAAAAGCAGCTGCGCGAGTATTTCTCCGGGCAGCGTCAGCAGTTCAATGTAACGCTCGACTTTATCGGCACTGAATTCCAGCGCAAAGTCTGGGCGGCGCTGGTCAACATTCCGTTTGGTGAAACGCGCAGCTATGGTGAAATCGCGCGCCAGGTGGGCAGCCCGGCTGCCGTCAGGGCCGTCGGGGCCGCCAATGGTCGTAACCCCCTCTCGATTATTGCTCCATGCCATCGGGTTATCGGCGCCAACGGCAAGCTAACCGGGTTCGCCGGCGGGCTGGAGACCAAAGCGTTCCTGCTGCGTCTGGAAGGTGGCCAGCTGTGGTCGCAGGAAGCGCTATTATGATCGGCGTCACATCCTGCGGTGAAAAGTAAATAGTCGGCGACATCGGTTCATTTTTCAGCTATCGTGTTTAGCATATAAAACAAACCAACCGTAGAGTTGGCGCCGGACCGGCCATCTACGCTAATTCGGTTAAGTTGAAGAAACGAGAGTCGCCTTATGAGCCTGATGTTCGATCCCGAATCCGCCGTATATCCTTTCCCGCCCAAACCGGCCCGTTTATCCGTTGATGAGAAACAGTTTTACCGCGAAAAAATTAAGCGCCTGCTGAAAGAGCGGGATGCGGTGATGGTGGCGCATTACTATACCGACCCGGAAATCCAGGCGCTGGCCGAAGAGACCGGCGGCTGCGTCTCTGATTCACTGGAGATGGCGCGCTTTGGCAGCCAGCATCCGGCTTCCACGCTGCTGGTCGCCGGGGTGCGCTTTATGGGCGAAACCGCCAAAATCCTCAGCCCGGAAAAAACCATTTTAATGCCGACGCTGCAGGCGGAGTGCTCGCTCGACCTCGGCTGCCCGATTGAAGAGTTCAGCAAATTCTGCGACGCCCACCCCGACCGTACCGTTGTGGTGTACGCCAATACCTCCGCAGCGGTCAAGGCGCGCGCCGACTGGGTCGTCACCTCCAGCATTGCCGTTGAGCTGATCGAGCATCTTGATAGCCTGGGCGAGAAAATCATCTGGGCCCCGGACCGCCATCTTGGTCAATATGTGACGCGCAAAAGCGGCGCGGACGTGATCTGCTGGCAGGCCGCCTGCATCGTCCATGACGAATTCAAAACTCAGGCGCTGCAGCGGATGAAAGCGCTGTATCCCGATGCCGCCGTGCTGGTGCATCCTGAGTCGCCGCAGGCTATCGTTAATCTTGCCGATGCGGTCGGTTCGACCAGCCAGCTGATTCAGGCAGCGCAAACCCTGCCGCACAAGCAGATGATCGTCGCCACCGATCGCGGCATCTTCTATAAAATGCAGCAGGCCTGCCCGGACAAAGAGCTGCTCGAGGCACCAACGGCCGGCGAGGGCGCCACCTGCCGCAGCTGCGCGCACTGTCCGTGGATGGCAATGAACGGGCTGCAAGCCATTGCTGACGGTCTGGAGCAGGGCGGCAGTGATCATGAGATCTTTGTTGACGATGCACTGCGAGAAGGTGCGTTGATCCCGTTGAATCGTATGCTAACCTTTGCTGCAAATCTTAAACTCAATGTGAAGGGTAACGCCTGACGTTACGCTCTGGACAGGATGGCAATATGGATTTTTTCAGCACGTCGAATATTCTGGTTCATATCCCTCTTGGGGCCGGTGGCTACGATCTGTCCTGGATTGAAGCCATCGGTACCCTTGCCGGGCTGCTGTGCATCTGGCTGGCGAGCCTGGAGAAGATCGTCAACTACGCTTTCGGCCTGATCAACGTGACGCTGTTCGCGGTCATCTTCTTCCAGATCCAGCTGTACGCCAGCCTGCTGCTGCAGCTGTTCTTTTTCGTCGCCAATATCTACGGCTGGTATGCCTGGAGCCGCCAGACCAGTGATAATCAGCAGGCGCTGAAAATTCGCTGGCTGCCGCGTGCGCAGCTGCTGGCCTGGACAGCGGTGATTGTTATCGCCATTGCACTGATGACGCTGTATATCGATCCGGTATTTGCGCTGCTGACGCGTGCCGCGGTAAACATTATGCAGGGTATGGGCTTCAACGTGGTGATGCCGCAGCTGCAGCCGGATGCTTTCCCGTTCTGGGATTCGTGCATGATGGTGCTGTCGATTGCGGCGATGATCCTGATGACGCGCAAGTACGTTGAAAACTGGCTACTGTGGGTGGTGATCAACCTGATCAGCGTGATGATATTCGCCCGTCAGGGAGTGTACGCCATGGCGCTGGAGTATGTGCTGCTGACGCTGATCGCGCTGAATGGCTCGTGGCTGTGGATGAAAAGCGCCCGCCAGAGAGGATAATTGGCCACGGGTCGACCGAAAAAAGGGTCGACCCTCACGGTTAATGATGGTGGTGATGCTGGTGCTCGCCGCCGCCCTGAATCCACCCCACATCACAATCATCGCCATCGCAACGCTGATACTCCATCTGCACCGTGGCGTGCTCAATCTGATAATGCTGGTGCAGATACTCGTGAATGCGCTGCAGCAGCGCGTCATGATCGTAAGGCGGGATCACCTGTACATGCAGCGTGATCACCGGCTTCTCGCCCACCTGCCACAAATGCACATGATGCACGTTACGCACCTCCGGGATGCTGCGCGCCAGCGCACGCTGTAGCTTAGCCACATCAATATCCTGCGGCGCCCCCTCCAGCAGTTCGTGACCGCTCTCCTTGATCAGCATCCAGCCGCTGCGCAGCACCAGCAGGGACACCACAATCGACAGAATGGGGTCGATCGGCGTCCAGCCGGTAAACATAATAATCAGCGCGGCGGCAATCGCCCCGACCGAGCCGAGCAGGTCACCGAGCACGTGCAGCGCCGCCGCGCGCACGTTAAGGTTCTTCTCGCCGCTGCCGTGATGCAGCAGCCAGAACGCCAGCAGGTTTGCCAGCAGCCCGCCGATAGCCACAATCAGCATCATGCCACCCGCCACCGGCTCCGGCTGCCAGAAACGTCTCAGCGCCTCCCAGACAATCAGCACGGTAATCACCAGCAGCGCGATAGCATTGACAAAAGCTGCCAGCGTGGTCAGGCGCAGCAGGCCAAAGGAGTGGCGCTGGCTGGGCTTGCGCTGCGCAAAATGCGTGGCCAGCAGGGCCACCAGCAGCGCGGCGGCGTCGGTCAGCATATGCCCGGCATCGGCCAGTAGCGCCAGCGAGCCGGAGAGCAGACCGCCCGCCACCTCGGCCAGCATAAACAGGGCCGTGACAACAAAGGCTGCCAGCAGACGTGAACGGTTACCGTTCTTTTCAGTGTGGGTGTGAGCCATAGGATCCCAATTGAGTTAACAGGCTTTCGCTTAATGATATCAATAAATTCATTGCAGGCTTAGGGTTCTGGTGCAGGCGGGCAGCCTCAATGATTTGCTGGCACAGGGTTTCCCCTTCACTGTAGTTCAGCAGCAGCCAGCTGCCTTTCATTCTGTGCGCCGCTTTCTCAACCTGCTGCCACTCTTCTGCCGCTATTGCCTGCCTGAGCGCGGCGCAGTCGCGCTTCAGCGTCTCGCCTAGCGTCTGGCACAGGCGTTGAAAATAGTGCTCATCGTGATGCGCCAGCTGATTTAAACGCTGCGGCAGGTCGGCAAACGGCGCGGGCGCCTCCGCCTGCAGCAGAGCGGCAAGATCCGCTAACGAAACTGGCTTCACCAGCAGGCGGTCAGCAACCTGTCGCGCCTGTGGCCGGTTGAGGATCTGCGCATCGGCAGAGCACAGCACCACCCGGGTATGATGCGGCTGATGGCGTTCGCCACGGCGCACTATTTTCGCCAGCTGCACGCCGTCCGGGTGCGGCATGCTGTAGTCAACAAACAGCAGGTCCCACTGGCGACCGTCTTTCAGCAGCGCCCGGCCATCAGCGAAGGTTTCCGCCTGGATACCGCAGTGCGCCAGCTGTTGCTGCATCACCAGCAGATTGGTCGGATGGTCGTCGACAATCGCCACGCGCAGATGGCTGACCGCCTCGGTAATGCACTGCTGCGGTTCGGCATCTGCGGCAGGCAGTGGCGAGGGGATAAGCTGCCACGGTAGCAGCACGCTGACGCAGGTTCCCTGGCCGGGGGTGGATTGCAGCGTGATAGTGCCGCCCATGCGGCTGACAATTTCGCGGCAGATCGACAAGCCCAGCCCGCTGCCCTGCACTGAGAGCTGGCGACCGGAAGGGGTCTGATACCAGGGTTCAAACAGACGCTGCTGCTCATCCAGCGGGATGCCACTGCCGCTATCGCTGACCTGAAAATGCAGCTGTGGCGGCGTGCTTAGCGCTTCCAGCGTCAGCCGGATCTCACCCTCGCGGGTAAATTTGATCGCATTGGCAATCAGGTTGTTGGCAATCTGCTGCAGGCGTTCGCCGTCAATCAGCACCCAGGCGGGCAGGGGATTCAGTGCGCTGACGCTCAGCCGCGGTCCCTGTTCGCGCATCAGCGGGTGGTAGAACACCGCCAGCCGCTGCAGCCATTTTTCCGGCTCCAGCGGACGGGGGGCCAAGCTGAAGCTGTTGCTCTCAACCCGGGCGTGATCCTGCAGATCGCCCAGCAGCGTCATCAGGCTGGCGGCGCTGCTGTGGATCAACGCCAGGTTATGGCTCTCAGGCTGCTGCATCAGCTCCAGCTCCAGCAGGCCAAGCACCGCCTGCATCGGCGTGCGCAGCTCGTGGCTGACGGTGGCGAGGAACTGACTTTTCATGCGGTTTTCCCGCTGGGCCACTTCGCGCTCCTGCTCCAGCAGCAGGCGCTGCTGCCGCTCACGCCGCTGCTCCAGATAGCGTCTCAGCAGCAGGATCAGCAGGAAGACGATGGCGAACAGCGCGGCGACCAGTACGAAGAGGGAGATCGGCCGCATCTCGCCGCTGTTGCTATCGCTAAAGCTGTCCGGCGTGCTGCTCCAGGTTTCGCGCAGCCGCTGCCAGCTTTCCGCTGGGATCTGCTGCAGGCTGTTATTCAGCAGTGCGCGCAGCAGCGGCCGATCGGGGGCGATGCCGATGGTCACCGGCCATGCGGTGTCGCTGGCGGCAAACGCCAGCTGCAGAGTATTGGCAAAACGCCCCTGGATGCGCCAGCGCGCTGAGAGCACATTGTCGACCAGCGCGTCGATCTGACCGCTGGCCAGCGCATCGTACAGGCTGCTGGCATCCTCAAATGTCTGGGTTGTGCTGCCTGCGGGCAACAGGCGCCCGGCGATATCCCCGCGCAGCACGCCGATGCGTTTACCGCGCAGATCCGGCCAGCCGGTGACGTTATGCGCCGCCGCCTGAACATAGACTCCCCACAGCGCACGCCACACCGGCTGGGTATTATTCAGCATGGCATCATCACCGGTCAGCGGCAGATTGAGTTGGATCAGCGCCCGCCCCTGCTGCACCAGCGCGCCCGCCTGCTGTGCATTGCTGACCCAGTATGGCTGAAAGCGCAACCCGGTAATCTGGCCGATGCTGTTCAGCAGGTCAACACTGTAACCGGCGGGCTGCCCGCTGGCATTGCGGTAGCTCCACGGATAGTCGTCGCTGACGGCGGCATAAATCACCACCGGATGCTGCGCTATCCAGCTGCGCTCCATCGGCGTCAGGTGGGCGGTATTGCTGTCCTGATAGCGCGGCAGCGCACTGCTCCAGCGCCCCTGAATGCCGTTCACCACCTCCATCGGCAGCTGACGAATAGCGTTATCAAGCTGCTGCGCCAGTGCGGCATCCGCTGTGACCGCCTCCAGCTGAAGCACCCCTGGGTCAAGAGAAGAGGCGAGCTGATAAACTTCGCCCTGCTGCAGCTGGCTCAGCAGGAATCCGGCGCTGGTCTCATCCGCCACCACATAGTCGCTGTGCTGATTGAGCAGGGTGGAGAGGGCCTGTAAATCACTGGGCAGCACCTGCCAGTGATGCTTGCGCGCAAACTCGGGGTCAACGCGCGCCAGGGTGTCGCGGCTGACGCTGAGGCGGGCATCGCCAGAGTTGAACATCACCGGCCGCAGGTTATTGCGATTACGGTAAATACGCAGCGGGCTGGAGAACCACGGTTGCGTCGCGCTGAGGCCCGCAGGCAGCGTCTGCTGCGGAACGCCAAACAGCACATCCAGCTTTCCGCTCTGCAGTGCCGCCATCATCGCCTGCTGCGTGCTGAACCCCTGCACGCTGACGTGCAGGCCGCTGGTCTGCTGCAGCGCCACCAGATAGTCGGCATTGATACCGTACAGGTCGCTGCCAACGACAATATTCCACGGCGAGCTGTTGTCCTGTAATACGCCGACGCGCAGGGTTTTTCCCCATTCGACCGGCATCGGCATCATCTCCTGCGGCAGGGCGATGCTGCTCACCGGGCGCAGCGTCGCCAGCGCGCTGCTGGTGAACAGCAGCAGCATCAGCAGTAGCGTTCTCACTGCTGTGACTGCCACAGCTGAGCCAGTTCGACGACCGAACCCGCTCCGGTTTTTTCCATGATGTTCTTTTTATGGGTGCTGACGGTTTTATTGCTGATATGCAGCTGCCCGGCGATCTGCAGATTAGACAGGCCGCGCGCCAGCAGCGCGAGGATCTGCTGCTCTTTGGCCGTCAGCACCGCGTTAAGCGTGTCGCCATGCTGGGCAGGGAAGACGCGCTGGCCGCCGAGCACGGCAAGGATGGCGGAGAGCAGCTGGCTGAGCGGCTGACGCTTGGCAACATAGCCAGATGCCCCGGCGGCTTCCGCCAGACGCGGATAGACCTGCTCCTCCTGTGCTGAGTAGATCACCACCGGCAGCGGCGGGTAATGGCGCTTAATCAGCTTAAGCAGCTGTAAGCCGTCGCTGTCCGGTAAGCCAATATCGAGGATCACCAGCCCAATAGCGCGATCGCCGAGCAGCGCCAGGGCATCGCGCTGATTATCCGCCGCCAGCAGCTTAAGCGGGAAGGGCGCGTGTACCAGGGCCGCTTCCAGCGCCACCTGGACCAGCGGATGATCGTCAATCAGCAATAGGGTGGTCATGAACAGTTCCAAATCAGGCAGGGGGTTCAGGATAGCCGAAGGTGGGCGGGAAAAAAACGAGAAAAGGAGAGCCGAAGCTCTCCTGGGTCATGCACCGGCTGACATTCTGCCTCGATCTACGGCTGACATTCTGCCTCGATCTACCGGCTGACATTCTGTCTCGACGTATGGCTAACGTTCTGCCTCGGTCATGTAGTGGCTGACCCTCTTTTCCGGTCAGCCAGCTTTTCCGGTCAGCCAAATGCTTTTTTTGGCGAGCCAGAATCGGCCAGCCAGAATTCAGCAAACGTTACTGCGAAGTACCGTCAGTTTTGGTATTCGCATCAGCGCCGACTTTTTTGTTAATGTCCGGACATTTACCATCTTTGCACTGAGTGTTTTTGTTGATCTCATCAGCACTCATTTTCTTATGGTGCTTCATGGTTTTATGCTGAGTTTCATGGCCAGTGTTGATTTTGTCGTTATCAACTTTGTTAGGCGCAATATTTTCTTTTGCGCTGCCAGCCACTGCGCCGGCATCGGCCGCTGCATTTGCTGAACCGTCGGCCATTGCAGCGGTGCTGCCCAGAGTCATTGCGGCTGTCAGTAGTACCATAGAGAACTTATTCATTATTATGCTCCTTTAATTTTTGAATACGACATCATCAAGATCTAACGGTGTTTGAAACAAAATAGTGTGATTGCGGCGTTCGCCAATCATAAGTTGTGCAAATAGATTTATTTCAAGAGGTAATGATTAAAAGTGTAGTAGGGCTCCCAGAAAAAGCAAATCACGTCAGCAACGAATCCGCGAAAGGCGATTTACAGTCACCGGGAGTCACGATAAATTGGAGGAGATGCGCCTGGTGTGCAGTATGGCAATGAAATAACCTGGAAATATTATGAATTATCAAAACGATGATTTAAGAATCAAAGAGATAAAAGAACTTTTACCTCCGGTTGCGTTATTTGAAAAATTCCCCGCCACGGACAAGGCTGCTGCAACAGTATCCTCGGCCCGCCAGGCAATCCATAACATTCTGACTTCCCATGACGATCGCCTGCTGGTGGTGATCGGCCCCTGCTCTATCCATGATACTAAGGCAGCTAAAGAGTACGCTGGCCGCCTGCTGGCGCTGCGTGACGAGCTGAAAGACTCGCTGGAAGTGGTGATGCGCGTCTATTTTGAAAAACCCCGTACGACCGTGGGTTGGAAAGGGCTGATCAACGATCCCCATATGGACGGCAGCTTCCAGATTAATGACGGCCTGCGTATTGCGCGCCAGCTGCTGGTGGAGATCAACGACAGCGGCCTGCCGGCGGCGGGTGAGTTCCTCGATATGATCACGCCACAGTACGTCGGCGATCTGATGAGCTGGGGCGCCATCGGCGCGCGTACCACGGAATCGCAGGTCCACCGCGAGCTGTCATCCGGCCTCTCCTGCCCGGTAGGTTTCAAGAACGGCACCGACGGCACCATCAAAGTGGCTATCGACGCCATCGGCGCGGCCAGTGCGCCACACTGTTTCCTCTCCGTGACCAAATATGGCCACTCGGCGATTGTGGAAACCAGCGGTAACGAAGACTGCCATATCATCCTGCGCGGCGGCAAAGAGCCAAACTACAGCGCTCACCACGTCAGCGCGGTGAAAGCCGGTCTGGAAAAAGCCGGCCTGCCTGCCCAGGTGATGATCGACTTCAGCCATGCAAACAGCAGCAAGCAGTTTAAGAAGCAGCTGGATGTTGCCACTGACGTGGCGCAGCAGATTGCGGGCGGCGAGCAGGCAATTATCGGCGTAATGATTGAGAGCCATCTGGTCGAGGGCAATCAGAACCTGGAGAGCGGTGAACCGCTGGTGTACGGCAAAAGCGTCACCGACGGCTGCATCGGCTGGCAGGACACTGAAACCGTGCTGCGCCAGCTGGCCAGCGCGGTGAAAGCCCGCCGCGCGTAACGGCTTGCAGGCAATAAAAAACCCGCCATCTGGCGGGTTTTTTTCAATCAAATCAGCAGCAATTATTTTGCTTTACCCTGGTTCGCGACGGCTGCGGCTTTCGCAGCAATCTCGTCGGCATCGCCCAGGTAGTAGTGTTTGATTGGTTTGAAGTTTTCGTCGAACTCATACACCAGCGGCACGCCGGTTGGGATGTTCAGCTCGAGGATCTCTTCTTCGCTCATGTTGTCCAGGTATTTCACCAGCGCACGCAGGGAGTTACCGTGGGCCGCGATGATCACTTTCTCGCCGCTTTTCATACGTGGCAGGATAGATTCGTTCCAGTATGGCAGAACGCGATCGATGGTCAGCGCCAGGCTTTCGGTGGTTGGCAGCTGCTCAGCGGTCAGTGACGCGTAGCGCGGGTCGTGGCCAGGGAAACGCTCATCGGCGCGGTCCAGCTCTGGTGGGGTCACGGCAAAGCCACGACGCCACTGCTTAACCTGATCGTCACCGTATTTCTGTGCGGTTTCTGCTTTATCCAGACCCTGCAGCGCACCGTAGTGACGCTCGTTCAGGCGCCAGGATTTCTCGACCGGCAGCCACACCTGGTCAACTTCATCCAGAATGTTCCACAGGGTGTGGATGGCACGTTTCAGCACGGAGGTGTAAGCGAAATCGAAGGTGAAACCCTCTTTCTTCAACAGCTGACCAGCGGCTTTCGCCTCGGTGCGGCCTTTGTCTGACAGGTCAACGTCGTACCAACCGGTGAAACGGTTTTCGTTGTTCCACTGGCTTTCGCCGTGACGTACCAGAACCAGCTTAGTTACAGCCATAGCTTAACTCCTTAATAACTTTACGTTTCTATGATAATGGTGACCGGTAAACTGCCGGAAAGAACCGCACGGCAATTTTAATGTGCATTACCATAGCTGAATTCTGCGCAGCGCGTAAGCCCGTAACGCTCGCGATGCGCGATTTTCATGCGCTTTATCAAACCGCCGTCAGTTGGTAACGCGTCACTGACTGATACGATTCACCTGGCTGCAGCCAGCAGTCGGGCTGCGGATACTCAGGATGATGCGGCGAGTCGGGGAGAAACTCGCTCTCCAGCGCAATCCCCTGGAAAGCAGTATAGACGCCCTGTTCGCGTGCCGGGGTGCCTTCCAGATAATTCCCGCTGTAGAACTGCAGCGCCGGGGCGGTGGTAAACACCGTGAGGCGCAGTTTGCCATCGGCGGACCACAGCTGAGCAGCCGGACTTTCGCCATCCTGGGTATTTAACAGGAAGGCGTGGTCGTAGCCTTTTACCGCACGCTGGTCGTCATCCTGCAGGAAATCCTGCTGCACGCTCTTCCGCTGGCGGAAATCAAAGCTGCTCCCCGCCACGTCCTTCAGCGGCGCATTGGGAATGCCCGCGCTGTCCACCGGCAGATAGCGATCGGCATTGAGCAACAGCTGGTGCTGGCGGGCATCGCCGTGCTGCGCATCCAGGTTGAAGTAGGCGTGGTTGGTCAGATTGACCGGGCAGGCTTTATCCACCGTGGCGTGGTAGTGAATCGCCAGGGTGTTGTCGTCGCTCAGCTGATAGCGCAGGGAGACCAGCAAATTGCCCGGAAAGCCCTGATCGCCATCCGGCGAATCAAGGCGATACTCCACCTCGCTGTCGCTTTGACTGACAATCTGCCAGCGGCGATTGTGGAAGCCACCCGGGCCGCCGTGCAGCTGATGCTCGCCCTGATTGGCGGCCAGCGGGAAGGTCACGCCGTCGTGCGCGATCTGCGCATGGGCGATGCGGTTAGCGTAACGGCCCACCGTGGCGCCGAGATAGGCCGACTGCTGCAGATAGTCGGACGGTGTGGCGCAGCCGAGCAGCGCTTCGCGCACGCTGCCGTCACCCATCGGTACGCGGGCGGAGAGCCAGGTCGCGCCCCAGTCCATAAATGTTGCCACCATCCCGTTGCGGTTGCGCAGGGTGGTGATGCGCCACGCCGCGCCGTCGGGGGCGTGCGAGTTGCGGTTGAGGTTTAGCATTCACCCGCTCCTTCAGACGCTTTGCAGACGTAGAAGGTCTCTTTGATGCCGGACTGCGCTTCATACTGCGCTTCGACGGCGGCTTTCACCTCATCGACCAGGTCCAGCGGCATTAGCGCCACGATGCAGCCGCCAAAACCACCCCCGGTCATTCGTACGCCGCCGCGTTCGCCGAGGGTCTGTTTGACAATGTCCACCAGCTGGTCGACCGGCGGCACGGTAATCTCGAAGTCGTCACGCATCGATGCGTGGGATTCCGCCATCAGTACCGCCATGCGCGCCAGGTCACCTTTCGCCAGCACGTCGGCGGCTTCCAGCGTGCGGGCATTTTCGGTCAGCACGTGGCGCACGCGTTTCGCCACCAGCGGGTCAAGCTCGTGCTCGCGCGCCTCAAATTCGCTCAGCGAGACGTCGCGCAGCGAGCTTTTACCAAAGAACTGCGCTCCTGCTTCACACTGCTGGCGGCGGGTGTTGTACTCGCTGCCCACCAGGCTGCGGCGGAAGTTGGAGTTGATAATCACCACGGCAATATCGGACGGCATCGGCACCGGGCGCGTGCCCAGCGTGCGGCAGTCGAGCAGCATGGCGTGATCCTGCTTGCCCAGTGCGGAGATCAGCTGATCCATAATTCCGCAGTTACAGCCGACGAACTGGTTCTCCGCTTCCTGGCCGTTGACCGCGATAGCCGCGCCGTCCAGCGGCAGCTGATAAAGCTGTTTGAACACCGTGCCGACCGCCACTTCCAGCGAGGCAGATGAGCTTAAGCCCGCGCCCTGCGGCACGTTGCCACTAATCACCATATCCACACCGGCAAAATCCGGGCAGCGGGTCAGCAGGTGCTTCACCACGCCGCGCACGTAGTTTGACCACATCTGGTCGGGGTGGCTTTCGATCGCCTCGTCCAGCGAGAAGATATCCTGCTGATTTTCGTAATCGGCGGCGATAACCCGCACCTGACGATCGCTGCGTTTCGCGCAGGCGATCACCGTCTGGTAATCAATGGCGCACGGCAGCACGAAACCGTCGTTGTAATCGGTGTGTTCGCCGATCAGGTTGACGCGGCCCGGTGCCTGAATAATGTGGCCTGGAGCATAGCCAAACGCGCTGCTGAAAATCTGCTGGGTAGAGGTCTGTAAACTCATGGTTATGCTCCCGTCTCACGGAAATGAATATCGCTGACGGCGCGCAGACGTTCTGCCGCCTGCTCCGCCGTTAAATCACGTTGGGTTTCAGCCAGCATTTCATAGCCGACCATAAATTTACGCACCGTGGCCGAGCGCAGCAGCGGGGGATAGAAGTGCGCGTGCAGCTGCCAGTGGTCGTTGGCGTCATTGTTAAACGGCGCGCCGTGCCAGCCCATGGAATAAGGGAAAGAGCACTGGAACAGATTGTCATAGCGGCTGGTGAGTTTTTTCAGCGCCAGCGCCAGATCGTCGCGCTGCGCCTCACTCAAATCGGTGATGCGTTTAATATGCGCCTTTGGCAGCAGCAGCGTTTCAAACGGCCACGCTGCCCACCACGGCACCACGGCCAGCCAGTGTTCGGTTTCGACCACCGTGCGGCTGCCGTCTTTTAGCTCGCGTGCGGCGTAGTCCACCAGCATCGGCGCACCGTTTTTGCTGAAATACGCGCGCTGCAGATCGTCTTCACGCTTCGCTTCGTTAGGCAGGAAGCTGTTCGCCCACACCTGGCCGTGCGGATGCGGGTTGGAGCAGCCCATCGCCGCCCCTTTGTTCTCAAACACCTGCACCCACGGATAGTGCTGACCGAGGTCGGCGCTCTGTTCCTGCCAGGTTTTCACCACCTCAACCAGCCCGGCAACCGTCAGCTCGGGCAGGGTTTTGCTGTGGTCGGGGGAGAAGCAGATCACCCGGCTGGTGCCGCGCGCGCTCTCGCAGCGCATCAGCATATCTTCGCTTTCCGGCGCGTCCGGGGTATCGGTCATCAGCGCGGCAAAGTCATTGGTAAACACGTAGGTGCTGCTGTAGTCGGGGTTTTTATCCCCGGTGACGCGCGTATTGCCGGGGCAGAGGAAGCAGTCAGGATCGTGCGCCGGCAGTTTATCCTGCGACGGGGTTTCCTGCGCACCCTGCCAGGGGCGTTTGGCCCGGTGGGGTGAAACCAGAATCCACTGATCGGACAGTGGGTTATAACGGCGATGCGGGTGATCGACCGGATTAAATGTCTGCATGTTGAGTTCCTGGTAACCTTTTTTATGCATTTTTTGCTGTGAAGGAAAATAGCACAGAGTCGCTGCGGAAAGCGTGATCAAGTCTGTATAAATGGAATCGTTTACACAAGCTGAAAAATCCGAAGTATCAATAAAAGTAGTGCAGGGATGAGGGATAACCAGGCAAGGCGGGGGAAATAATGGTAGCGGTTACATCATGATTATGGGCTGACCGAAACAGAAGGTCAGCCCCTACGCGGAACCCTGTAGGGGGCGACCATTTTTTCCGGTCGCCCCGTGTGGATGATTATCGACGAAGGTAATGACGACCATTTTTTCCGGTCGCCCCGTGCGGATGAATATCGACGAAGGCAATGGCGACCTTTTTTCCGCTTGCCCCGTTAAACCTACAATGCCTCTTGCGTATAACGATAGCCGTCGCCGTCGGCCACAAAGCTCAGACGATGGGTAATACACTGCGGCGCATCTTCGGCATGGTGGGAGACAAACAGCAGCTGGGTGCGGCCTTCGCCAATCAGCACATCGATAAAGCGGCGTACCAGCAGGCGGTTGATCGGGTCCAGCCCCTGCAGTGGCTCATCGAGGATCAGCAGCGCCGGATGTTTCACCAGCGCGCGCGCAATCAGCACCAGCCGCTGCTGGCCCCACGACAGATCGTGGAACGGAGAGTCGGCCAGCGCGCCGTGCATTCCCAGCAGCGCCAGCCACTCGCGGGCCAGCGCCTGCTGACGGTCCGACACCGCCTGATAAATGCCAATTGAGTCAAAATAGCCGGAGATCACCACGTTGCGCACGCTGCTGCTGACGCGGTAATCAAGATGCAGACTGCTGCTGACGTAGCCGATATGCTGCTTGATATCCCAGATGGTTTCACCGCTGCCGCGACGGCGGCCAAACAGGGTTAAATCGTTGCTGTAACCCTGCGGATGATCGCCGGTAACCAGGCTCAGCAGGGTCGATTTCCCTGCGCCGTTCGGGCCGACAATCTGCCAGTGCTGGCCGCGATCCACCTGCCAGCTCAGCTGGTTGAGGATCGGGCGATCGTTATAGCAGACCACGCCGTCGCGCAGCACAATCAGCGGTGCCCCGGCCGCCAGCGCTGGGATGGCGGCGGCATCGTCAGCTTCCGGCAGCGTCATGCCGGCCAGCTGCTCGCTGTGCGCCAGCTGTGCCACCAGGGCTTGCGCGAGGATAGCATCACGCGCGCCGACGTGGGTCAGGGTACACTCCGCCAGCACGCCGACGTGCGCGATAAAATCGGGGATGTCATCAAAGCGGTTCAGCACCAGCACCAGGGTAAACCCGGGCTGCTGCAGCTCACCCAGCACGCTTGCCAGGTTGGCGCGCGAATCGACGTCAAGGCCGTCAAACGGCTCATCGAGGATCAGCAGGTCCGGCTGCGCCATCAGCGCCTGGCACAGCAGCGTTTTGCGCGTCTCACCGGTTGAGAGATATTTAAAGCGGCGCGTCAGCAGGTGCGCAATGCCAAACTGCGTCGCCAGCTGCTGGCAGCGAGCGGGGTCTTTGACCTCTTCCTGAATAATCTCAGCGGCGGTGCGGCCGGTATCGTCTTCGCCGGGGCTGAGCAGGTCGGTGTTATTGCGCTGCCACTCATCGGAGACCAGCTTTTGCAGCTGCTCCAGCGACAGGCGCACCGGGCGCTGGTAGTGGCTGCTGACGCTGCCTTTGGACGGCGCCAGTTCGCCGGAGAGCGCGCGCGCCAGCGACGATTTACCGCTGCCGTTAGCGCCGACAAACGCCCAGCTTTCACCGGCGTTAAGGGTTAAATCATTCAGGTTCAGGGTTCGGGTATCGCTCAGGCGAAAGATGCCCTGCGTAATTTGCAATGTTGACATTGTTCATTCCATTTTATGCATTACAAAAACATTAGGGGCTTCCTGCTGCTGATTGTCAAACCTGCACCCGGGATTCAGAGCAGCGTCGCGATGATGGCGCGATCGGCATTAAAATATGCTGTCACCGCCGCGCCCGGCTGCAGTTTTTGCTGGGCAATATGCTGATTGTCCACGGTGGCGCACAGGGTTTCACCGCCGCTCAGCGCGATGAGGACTTCGCTGTGCGTCTCACCCTGTTCAATCTCGCGCACGGTGCCGGAGAGCTGGTTGTCCGCCTCGACGCGCTGGCGGGACACCTCAACCCACGGCGCCTTAATCAGCACCAGCACCTCTTTACCGCTCGTAAGCCTCAGGCGCTCGGCGCTCTGAGCGGTCAGCGCGACCTGCACCCGGGTGACGCCATCGGCCAGCTGCACGCTGACGTGCTGCTGCACCGGCTGATTGTCGCGGCTGATGATGGTGCCAAAGAACTGGTTGCGCGCGCTGGTCTGCAGGGAAAAGCGCGCAATCGCGGCTAACAGACTGCCGGGCGCGGCATCCTCCTGCAATACATCAAATGCTCTCTGCTGGATCTGCTCAAGCAGGGCGTACAAATCCAGCAGGCGCTCTCCCCAGGCGGTCACCTGCGCGCCGCCGCCGCCTTTCCCGCCGGTGGCGCGCTCGACCAGCGTGCGCTCTGCCAGCTGGTTCATCTCATTGATGGCATCCCAGGCGCTTTTGTAGCTGATGCCCGCCAGCTTCGCGCCCTGACTGATCGATCCGCTCTCTTTCACCTGGCGCAGCAGTTCAATACGGCGCGGGTCGGCGAACAGCCGCTGCTGTCGTTTCAGTATCAGGGCAATTTCAGCCTGCATAGATCCTCCGGGTGATAAGTTTTGGCCGGCGATTGTAGCAGCTACTGCCGCATTAGAAGCACTGGCAATAAAAAGCGCACGAAAGCACAAAAGGTCAGTGCATTCTTACAGACTACCGTTACAATAACTTTTTTCTTCAGCAAGATGAGGCTTCCATGCTGGAATTACTGAAAGGCCTGGCCGTAGCAATTATTATGGTGCCAATCGTGATGGCAATTATTCTCGGCCTGATCTGGGGACTGGGTGAAGTCTTCAACGTGATCTCGAAAATCGGTCACCGCAGCGAGCATCCCGCGAAGAAAGACCGCATCGTTCAGTAACACTGATTGCGCCATTCTAAACGCCCGGACCTCCGGGCGTTTGCTTTTCTATCATCCCACTTCCCGCCGATTAAACTTCTTCCCGCCAATGCCGATATTTACTGTGGCAGAGGGTAATGCATCGCTATATCATAAAGTATATAACGTAACCCCTGAAACCGGAGAAACATCATGTCTGTAAACTGGAACTCGTGGCTGGCTGCGGCGGCCGTCAGTCTGAGCGTTGGCGGCCACGCGATGGCGGCCGAGAACATCACCGTGTTTGCCGCCGCTTCCCTGACCAATGCACTGCAGGATATCGCCAGCCAGTATGAGAAAGGCAAAGAGGTCAAAATTGTCTCTTCTTTTGCTTCCTCGTCAACGCTGGCGCGCCAGATTGAGCAGGGCGCGCCGGCCGATCTGTTTATCTCCGCCGATCAGCAGTGGATGGATTACGCCTCCGGGAAGAAAACCATTGATGACGCCAGCCGCTTCACCCTGCTGGGCAACGATCTGGTACTGGTGGCGCCGACCGCGACGCAAGCGCAGGCCGTTACCATCAGTGAAAAAACCGACTGGAAAAGCCTGCTGAAAGGGCAGCGTCTGGCGGTTGGCGATCCGGATCACGTTCCGGCTGGGATCTACGCCAAAGAGGCCTTACAGAAACTGGGCGCCTGGCAGCAGGTCTCGCCGATGCTGGCCCCGGCTAACAGCGTGCGTGCCGCCCTGGCGCTGGTTGAACGTGATGAAACCCCTTACGGTATCGTGTATGGTTCAGACGCTATCGCCAGTAAAAAAGTGACGGTCGTCGGCACCTTCCCGCAGGCCAGCCACAAACCGGTGGAGTACCCGATGGCCATGGTGAAAGACCATAACAGCGCCAGCGTCACCGCGTTCTACAACTATCTGAAAGGGCCGCAGGCCGCAGCCGTGTTCAAACAGTATGGATTCTCCCCGTTAACCAAAAGCTTTTAAGCTGCAGCAAGGCGGCAGTTGAGTGAAGCCCCAGGTGCTTACTCAAGTCAGTAACTGGGGTGAATGAGAGCAGCCAACGCAGCTGCAGTTTAAAGGATGAAGGTTAAAATGATGTTTCTCAGTGAGCCAGAATGGCAGGCCGTCGCCCTCAGCCTGAAAGTGTCCGTGGTCGCGGTCGCCTGTAGCCTGCCGTTTGGCATCCTGTTGGCCTGGATCCTGGTTCGTCGCCAGTTTCCCGGCAAAACCCTGCTCGACAGCGTTATCCACCTGCCGCTGGTGCTGCCCCCGGTGGTGGTGGGCTATCTGCTGCTGCTCGGATTCGGGCGCCGCGGATTTTTGGGGGAATATCTTTATGACTGGTTTGGCTTCAGCTTCGCCTTCAGCTGGCGCGGGGCGGCGCTGGCTTCGGCGGTGATCGCTTTTCCACTGATGGTGCGCGCCATCCGTTTGGCGCTGGAAGCAGTTGATAGCCGGCTGGAGCAGGCGGCGCGCACGCTGGGCGCCGGGCGCTGGCGGGTGTTCTTTACCATCACGCTGCCGCTGACCCTGCCGGGGATTATCGTCGGCACCGTGTTAGCCTTCGCCCGCTCGCTCGGCGAGTTTGGTGCCACCATTACTTTTGTCTCTAACATTCCCGGCGAGACGCGCACGCTGCCGTCCGCCATGTATACGCTGATTGAAACGCCCGGTGCGGAAGGGGCGGCGGCGCGTCTGTGCGTCATTGCTATCCTGCTGGCGCTGGTTTCATTGCTGCTTTCCGAATGGCTGACCCGCTGGGGTCGTAAGCGTTTAGGTCTCTGATGTTAGAACTCGATTTCAGCCAGCAGCAGGGCGACCACACCCTGACGATTAACGCCAGCGTGCCCGCTCATGGCGTAACCGCCATTTTTGGCGTCTCCGGCGCCGGAAAAACCTCGTTAATTAACGCCATTGGTGGCCTGACCAAACCGCAACGCGGCACCATCGCCCTCAACGGGCGCCTGCTGAGCGATGCGGAAAACGGCGTCTGGCTGCCGCCGGAAAAACGGCGTATCGGCTATGTGTTCCAGGATGCGCGTCTGTTCCCGCACTACCGGGTGCGCGGCAATCTGGAATATGGCATGGCGAAGTCGATGCGCGCGCAGTTCGATTCGCTGGTGCGGCTGCTGGGTATTGAAGCGCTGCTGGATCGCTATCCGTGGTCGCTGTCCGGCGGCGAAAAACAGCGCGTGGCGATCGGCCGTGCGCTGCTGAGCGCGCCGGAAATCCTGCTGATGGATGAACCGCTGGCCTCGCTGGATCTGCCGCGCAAGCGCGAGCTGCTGGCCTGGCTGCAGACGTTGGCACGCCAGGTGGAAACGCCGATCCTTTACGTCAGCCACAGCCTCGACGAACTGCTGCATCTGGCGGATAACGTGATGGTGCTGGATAAAGGTGAGGTGAAAGCCTTTGGCCCGCTGGAGCGCGTCTGGGCCAGCAGCGCGATGCGCCCGTGGCTGCCAAGAAGCGATCAGAGCAGTATCCTGCGCGTGATGGTGCTGGAACAGCATCCTCACTACCAGATGACCGCGCTGTCGCTGGGCGATCAGCATATCTGGGTGAACCGGGTGGATGCCCCGCAGGGTACGCCGCTGCGTATTCGCATTCAGTCGGCGGATGTTTCGCTGATATTAAAACCCCCGGTCAACAGCAGCATTCGCAATGTGATCCCGGCGAAAGTGGCAGAACTGCTGGAGATTGACCATCAGATCGAAGTCAAGCTGCTGGTGGGGCAGAGCGAGCTGTGGGCGCGCATCACGCCCTGGGCGCGCGATGAACTGATGATTAAGCCCAATATGTGGCTATATGCGCAGATCAAAAGCGTGTCGATCACCACCTGATCGACACGCTCTGATTACAGCACTTCGCGGTAAAGGGTATCGGCAATCCCGCTCTCGAGGTTGGTGCCAATGACGCGTTTCGCCCGCGCTTTGATGGCATCGTCCGCATTGCCCATCGCCACGCCTAAGCCAACGGTCTCCAGCATGCTGAGATCGTTATAGTTATCGCCGAACGCAATCACCTCGCTCATCTGGTAGCCGTTCGCGGCTACCCACTGCGCCAGGCGCTTGCCTTTGCTGTTGCCCGCTTTGGCAATATCCACCTGGTCATGCCAGGACCACTCGCAGGCCAGCCCCATTTCAGCTTCAACTTTTTGCGCGAACTGCTGCAGCGCGTCGGTGTCTGCATGGGACAGGGCAAATTTCCAAATCGATTCAGCACTGCGTGCCGCGTCGGCCAGGCTGTCAACCTGTAAGAATGTCGGGCGCTGGTGTTCCGGCAGCGACAGTCCCCAGTTAATGGTGCGCGTCACGTGGCCGGTTTCAGTCTGATACAGCATGGCATTATCGACATACAGCAGGCCGTGGATGCCCGCGTCGTCCAGCATCTCCACGACGCGCAGCGCCTGCTCCTGCGGCAGCGGATCGCTCTCGAGCACCGTTTTAGTCTGATAATCATACAAATAAGTGCCATTACAGCAGATTGCAGGTGTATCGAGCGCCAGTGCCTGATAAAAAGGGTGGATGGCAACGTGATGGCGACCGGTCACGATCAGGATTTTTATTCCCGCCTGCTGCGCTTTTTTCAGCGCGGCAAGCGATTCTGGCAGAATGGTTTTCGTCGGGGTTAACAGCGTGCCGTCCAGATCGAGGGCGATGATGCGATAGCTCATGTGCGATTCCGTGACTCGAAGTAAGCCAGTAAGTGTACACCTTGTGACGCCAGCTTTAAAACTGGCGGTGCAATAATCCATTCACCTGATATCCCGTTCAGAACAAGGAGCATTCATGAAACAAGTTGTTTATACCGCCAGCCCGGAAAGCCATCAGATCCACGCCTGGCAGTTGCATGATGACGGCGCACTGACGCTGCTGCAGGTGGTTGATGCACCGGGCCAGGTTCAGCCAATGGTGGTCAGCCCGGACAAAGCGTTTCTGTATGTGGGCGTGCGCCCGGATTTCCGCGTGGTGGCCTATCAGATTGATGCCGAAGGTAAGCTGAAAGAAGCCGGCCATGCGCCGCTGCCTGGCAGCCCGACGCATATTTCTACCGACCGTAACGGGCGCTTTATTTTCGTGGGTTCCTATAACGATGCCTGCGTCAGCGTCAGCCCGATTGCTGCCGATGGCCTGCCGGGTGCGCCGCTGGAGGTGGTGAAAGGGCTGGAAGGCTGCCACTCTGCCAATATCGATCTCGGTAACAACACGCTGTTTGTTCCGGCGCTGAAGCAGGACCGCATCTGCCTGTTTACGCTGGGTGAAGACGGCAAGCTGACGGCACGCCCGCAGGCGGAAGTCAGCACCACCAAAGGTGCCGGTCCGCGCCATATGGTGTTCCACCCGAACCAGCGTTACGCCTACTGCGTCAACGAACTGGACAGCAGCGTCGACGTCTGGGACATCAGCGCCAGCGAAGTGCAGAAGGTGCAGAGCCTGGATATGATGCCGGAAGGCTTCAGCGACACGCGCTGGGCGGCAGATATTCATATCACCCCGGATGGTCGCCATCTGTACAGCTGTGACCGTACCGCCAGCATGATTACCGTGTTCAGCATCAGCGCCGACGGCGCGGCGTTAACGATTGAAGGCTATCAGCCAACCGAAACCCAGCCACGCGGTTTTAATATCGATCGCAGCGGCCAGTATCTGGTGGCGGCAGGGCAGAAGTCGCATCATATTGAGGTGTACAAAATCACTTCCGATCGTGGCCTGCTGCAGCCGCTGGCGCGCTACGCAGTTGGTCAGGGCCCGATGTGGGTGGTGATTCACTCACTGGCTTAATGCCCGTAGCGGTCAGGCATGCTAGGGGATCGCTGTAGGGGCGGGTCATGACCCGCCCGGTCCAGGCATGCCTGGACCCTACGTTAATTCTCGAACATTCATGACAGATCCACGCATGCCTGGAGCCTGGGTTAATTCTCTCATCAGGCAGCGGCGCAACGAAAAAGGGGCGGACCCAAACAGCGGTCCGCCCCTACAGGTCTTAAGCCAACCCGTCCATCCAGCTTAACTACGAATAGATCGCCGTAATGGAAGCGCTGCCCAGCGAATGGAAATGCACGTTGAAACCGACCATAGCGCCACTGGCGTTCTCATCCACTTCCAGCGTCTCTACATCAATGGCATGCACGGTAAAGATATAACGGTGCGATTCGCCTTTCGGCGGTGCCGCGCCGCCGTAACCTGCGCTGCCGAAATCGGTGCGCGTCTGCACCGCGCCGGCTGGCAGCTCCGCTTTGCCGGAACCGGCGCCCTGCGGAAGCTCGCGCACCCCGGCTGGCAGGTTCGCCACCACCCAGTGCCACCAGCCGGAGCCGGTGGGGGCATCGGGGTCATAACAGGTGATAACAAAACTTTTGGTGCCGGCAGGCACGTCATCCCACTTCAGGTGCGGCGACAGGTTATCACCCTGATAGCCCATCGCATTCAATACCTGGCGCTCCGGCAGCTTATCGCCGTCGTTAAAATCGTGACTCAAAAGCTTCATTCCAACTCCTTAACTTTCATATTTGAGGCTGCATCTGCGTTAACTGCGCTCGTTATTCGGGCCATCCCTGGCCCTCACCCCTTAGGGGGCCGCTGTAAACAGCGTTCAAATCGGTTCCTGACTGATTTGTCATTCTCTTGTCGCCTTGATGCAACCTCAACTATTTTGGTTAGCAATTATTGATGTAACAACTTCAGCAGCTCTTCGGCCGCAGCAGCGGAGGAGGCCGGGTTTTGTCCGGTGACCAGGTGGCCGTCGGTCAGGACATAAACACCCCAGTTATCCGTGTGTTCAAACTGGCCGCCAAGCTTTTTCAGCTCGTCCTCAACCAAAAAAGGTACCATATTCGTCAGCCCAACGGCATGCTCCTCGCTGTTGGTAAAGCCGGTCACCCGTTTGCCCGCCACCAGCGGCGTACCGTCCGGTTTCCTGGCGTGGCGCAGCACGCCCGGCGCGTGGCAGACGGCGGCAACCGGTTTACCGTTGGCGAACAGCGTTTCGATTAAAGCAATACTGGCTTCATCTTCCGCTAAGTCCCACAGCGGGCCGTGGCCCCCGGGGTAGAACACCGCATCGTAATGGCCGGGATCGATATTTTTCAGCTGCTGCGTATTGGCCAGCGCCTGCTGAGCAATGGGGTCCTGGCGGAAGCGTTCGGTATCGGGAGTTTGTGCATCCGGGGCGTCGCTGACCGGGTCGAGCGGCGGCTGCCCCCCGGCGGGAGAAGCCAGCACCACATTGATATGGGCGTCAAAAAAGACATAGTACGGCGCGGCAAACTCCTCCAGCCAGAAGCCGGTCTTTTTACCGCTATCGCCCAGCTTATCGTGGGAGGTTAATACCATCAGGATCCTCACGGCCGATCCCCCGCAACGCGAATCACCACCTTGCCGAAGTTTTCCCCCTGCAGCATGCCGATAAAGGTTTCTGGTGCCTTATCCAGACCGTCGACAATATGTTCGCGGAACACCAGGCGATCTTCCGCCACCCACTGGCTCATCTGGCGGAAAAACTCGTCAAAGCGGTGGCCGTAGTCCTGGTTAATGATAAAGCCCTGCACGCGCAGGCGTTTGCGCAGGATCGCACTTTGCAGCAGCGGCAGACGGTCAGGGCCGGCAGGAACGCCGGTGCTGTTGTAGTCGGCTATCAGCCCGCAGACCGGGATGCGCCCTTTGGTATTCATCAGAGGTAATATCGCATCGAATACCCGCCCACCGACGCTTTCAAAGTAGACATCGATACCATCCGGGCAGTGGCGCTTCAGCTGCTGTTCCAGATTGTCATCGCGGTGATCCAGGCAGCGGTCGAAGCCCAGCTTCTCTTCGGCGTAGCGGCATTTCTCCGCACCGCCCGCAATCCCGACCACGTGGCAGCCCTTGATTTTGGCGATCTGCCCGACCAGCGAACCGACAGCCCCCGTGGCGGCCGCGACCACCACCGTCTCGCCCGGCTGCGGGTTACCGATATCCAGCAGGCCCATATAGGCGGTGAAGCCCGGCATGCCCAACATGCCCAGCGCCCAGGAAGGGTGTTCCAGCACCGGGCCGCTGAGCTTAAGCAGGTCTCGCCCGTCAGACAGCGCGAAATCCTGCCAGCCGTTGCCGCTCACCACCCAGTCGCCCGCGCTGAAATCAGGATTTTCTGAGCGCTCAACAATCGCTACCGTGCCGCCGCACATCACCTCATTCAGCGCGACCGGCGGAACGTAGGAAGGGGCGTCGCTCATGCGCCCGCGCATGTAAGGGTCGAGGGAGAGCCAGACGGTGCGCAGCAGCACCTGTCCCTGAGCGGGCTGCGGCACGTGCTGAGATTCCAGGCGGAAGTTCGCCTCGGTCGGCGCACCGTGCGGGCGTGAGGCCAGCAGCAGGCGGCGGTTGGTCTGTTTATCTTGTGGCATAGTTCCTCCGATTTCTTAATGCGGCAGTAGTGCCGCTTAAAAACGTTCTAAAAGCGTAGCGCATCACGCTTTTGCCTGCCGGGAGGGTGAGCCGATCCTGATTAATTAAACAGGGCCGGATGAGCAATAGCTTCGCTGATGGCGTGCGTTAACTGCGCCAGCGCCGCCGGGGAGATGATATAGGGCGGCATCAGGTAGATCAGGTGACCAAACGGACGGATCCACACGCCCTGTTCGACAAAGAACTGCTGCATCGCCGCCATATTCACCGGTCGCTGCGTCTCTACCACGCCAATCGCGCCCAGCACCCGCACGTCCGCCACGGCAGGGTGGTCGCGCAACGGCAGCAGCGCGGCGGCCAGCTGGCTTTCAATTGCGGCGACCTGAGCAGGCCAGTGGTTCTCCTGCAGTATCGCCAGGCTTTCGGCGGCCACCGCGCAGGCCAGCGGATTGCCCATAAAGGTTGGCCCGTGCATAAAGCAGCCGGCAGTGCCCTGGCTGATGGTATCGGCCACATGGCGGCTGGTCAGCGTGGCGGAGAGCGTCATGCTGCCGCCGGTTAGCGCTTTTCCAACGCAGAGAATATCCGGGGCGATCTGCGCGTGTTCACAGGCAAACAGCCTGCCGGTGCGGCCAAAACCGGTGGCGATCTCATCGGCAATCAGCAGCAGCGAATAGCGGTCGCACAGCGCGCGCACCCGTTGCAGATAGCGCGGATGATAAAAGCGCATCCCGCCCGCGCCCTGCACGATCGGTTCGAGGATGACGGCGCCGATCTGCTGATGATGTGCCACGATCAGCTGCTCCAGCGCATCGGCATCGCTCTCCTGCCACTCATCGTCAAAGCGGCAGGCCGGGGCCGGGGCAAACAGATGCTCGGGCAGATAGCCCTGATACAGGCTGTGCATCGAGTTTTGCGGGTCGCACACCGACATCGCCGCGAAGGTATCGCCGTGATAGCCGTGGCGCAGGGTGAGAAACCGCTGCCGCTTTTCACCGCGCGCCTGCCAGTATTGCAGCGCCATTTTCATCGCCACCTCCACCGCCACCGAGCCGGAATCCGCCAAAAACACGCACTGCAAATTCTGCGGCACCATGGCCAGCAGCCTGCGGCACAGCGCCACCGCCGCCGGATGGGTTATGCCGCCAAACATCACGTGTGACATCTGCGCCATCTGCGCCTGCAGCGCCCGGTTGAGGCGCGGATGGTTATAACCGTGGATCGCCGACCACCAGGACGACATGCCGTCGACCAGCTGGCGCCCGTCGGCCAGCTGTAGCGAGGTCTCCTGCGCGGCGACGATCGGGTAGCAGGGCAACGGCGCGGACATCGAGGTGTACGGATGCCAGATGTGGTCACGGTCAAAGGCAAGATCGGCTGGGGTCATAAAATCACTTGTAAACCAAAAATAAAATATTTAGTTTACAAGTATAACCAGGCCGTGAAGATAAATGACAGACTTTTTTGGAGCAAGCAATGGCACATCGTTGGACTATTTCTCAGGCGCAGGCGCTGTTTGAAAAACCCTTTCTCGAACTGATGTTTGAGGCGCAGCAGGTACACCGCCAGCATTTCGACCCGCGCCAGGTGCAGGTCAGTACGCTGCTGTCGATCAAAACCGGCGCCTGTCCGGAGGACTGCAAATACTGTCCGCAGAGCGCGCGCTACAAAACCGGGCTGGAGTCCGAGCGCCTGATGGAAGTGGAGGAGGTGCTGATCTCGGCGCGCAAGGCCAAGGCCGCCGGCTCCGGCCGTTTCTGCATGGGGGCGGCGTGGAAAAATCCGCACGAGCGCGATATGCCGTATCTGGAAAAGATGGTGCAGGGCGTGAAAGCGATGGGGCTGGAAACCTGCATGACGCTGGGGTCGCTGAGCGAGCAGCAGGCGCAGCGCCTGGCCGATGCCGGGCTGGATTTCTATAACCATAACCTTGACACCTCGCCGGAATTTTACGGCAGCATTATCACCACGCGCAGCTACCAGGAGCGCCTGGATACGCTGGGCAAGGTGCGCGATGCCGGGATTAAAGTCTGCTCCGGCGGCATTGTCGGATTGGGCGAAACGGTCAGCGACCGCGCCGGGCTACTGGTACAGCTGGCGAACCTGCCCACCCCGCCGGAGAGCGTGCCGATCAACATGCTGGTCAAGGTGAAAGGTACGCCGCTGGCGGATAACGATGACGTCGATCCGTTTGATTTTGTGCGGACCATCGCGGTGGCGCGCATCATGATGCCTGGCTCCCATGTGCGGCTCTCCGCCGGGCGTGAGCAGATGAGCGAACAGACTCAGGCGATGTGCTTTATGGCCGGCGCCAACTCGATCTTCTACGGCTGTAAGCTGCTCACCACGCCGAACCCGGAGGAGGACAAAGATCTGCTGCTGTTCCGCAAGCTGGGTCTCAACCCGCAGCATACGGAGACCCACCGCGGCGATAACGAACAGCAGCAGGCGCTGGCGGCGCAGCTGATGACGGCCGATAACGACCTGTTTTACAACGCGGCACGATAATGGCCTGGTCACAGCGAATGAAGCAGGCGCTGGAAACCCGCCGCCTGCACGGCCAGTATCGCCAGCGGCAGGTGAACGAATACGCCGATGCGCGCAGCCTGCGGGTCGACGGCCATGATTACCGCAATTTCTCTGCCAACGACTACCTCGGGCTGAGCCACGATGCGCGCATTGTGGCCGCCTGGCGCACGCGCTTGTCGTTGAACGGCTTCTCGCGCGTATTCAGCAGCAGGAACCACACGTGTGGGCCAACCGCCTGGTGCATCTGAAACTGCGGGTTACCGGCAAAGGTTTTCACCGTATCCGGCGGCACTTCCACCATTGCATCAATGCCGCCGGAGAGCATCTCCGCGGTGCGGGTATTGCCATCGGTGATGGGGCGGAAGACGGCTGCCTCAAGCTGTGGCGCGCCGTCCCAGTAGCTTTTATTTGCCGTCAGCACCACGCGCTGATTGGCCTGCCACTCGGCAAAACTGAAGGCGCCGGTGCCGACCGGATGGCGGCCATACTCTTTGTCATACTTTTTCACCGCCGTCGGTGAGACGATCAGCCCGGCAGGGGTGGCGAGATTGGAGAGCAGCGGAGCAAAGGGCTGTTTCAGGGTAAACACCACCGTGTGCGCATCCGGCGTGGCGATCTGGTCGATTGACGAGAAGAAGAAGCTGAGCGGGAACGGGCCGGTGTGATAGTAGGGATGCTGCTTGTTGAGCATCCGTTCGAAGGTGAACTTCACCGCGTCGGCATCCAGCGGGGTGCCATCCTGGAACTTCACGTTGTCGCGCAGATGGAAGGTGTATTTCAGCCCGTCGGGGCTGATCTCCCAGCGGCAGGCCAGCGCCGGTTCAATCGACAGCGAACCGGGTGCGTTACGCACCAGCCCGTCGTAAATATTCACCAGAATGCGCGAGTCGTTCGCGGCGGTAGCCACCTGCGGGTCAAGGGATTGCGGTTCTGCCACCTGGCCAATCACCAGTACGCCAGGCGGCGTATCGGCATAAGCCGCAGGCAGGGTAGCCAGCAAGCTCAGGCAGACGGGAAGAGAGTGCAGCACGGTGCGTAGCGATCTCAACATGGTGGTCCTCGTTAAGCAGAGTGTTCAGGCCGCAGTGTTAACACGCGGATGAACAAAATTTGTCCTGTATGTTATTTATGCGTATAAATAGCGGTGAGTGCAATAATTTATCCATATAAATTTCATCTGACTGGCAGAAGGGGGGGCGATGACCTTTTCGATTGTGGCGCGCGATGCCGTAAGCGGTGAGCTGGCAGCGGCCACTGCAACCGGCGGTCCGGCGGTGGGAGCGTTGGTGATCCACGGCCGCAGCGGGACAGGAGCTATCGCGACTCAGGCGCTGACCAATCCGCTGTACGGCAGTCGCGGGCTTGAGCTGCTGGCGGGCGGGCTTAATGCCGGGCAGGTGCTGCACCGGCTGTTGCAGGAGGATGACCAGTGCCAGCGGCGGCAGGTGCTGATTATTGATAACGCAGGCAGCAGCGCACACTGGAGCGGTCGTCTGTGCGGGCCGTGGTTTGGCAGCGTGGCGGGAACACAGGTGGCGGTAGCCGGCAATATGCTGGTCGGCGCCGGGGTGACGGGCGCCATGCTTGACGCCTTTGAGAAATTTAGCGACTTACCGCTGGCCGACCGTGTGCTGGCGGCTTTGCATGCCGCACAGCAGGCCGGTGGCGACCAGCGCGGCATTCGCTCTGCCGCGCTTAAAGTCTGGCATCAGCGGCGCTATGCCGATATCGATCTGCGGGTTGACTGGTCAGATGCGCCGCTGGAACAGCTGGCTGAGGTATTAAAACAGGTGCGCGCCCCGGCCTACGCCGATTTTTTTCGCTCTCTACCCACAGGTATTCCGTAGGGGCCGATCTTTTTTTCGATCGGCCCGCTGTTACTTATCGCGGCGCTTCAGCGCAATGCGAATACCCCAGACAATCGCGACCGCCAGCACCACCCAGAAAATACGCTTCAGGTGATGATCGAGCGTATGCAGCCACGGGGCGATCACCTGGCCGCCAAGGTAGCCGAGCGAAACGAAAATCAGCGCCCACAGTGCGGCACCAATCACATTAAACAGCAGAAATTTGCGTGGGCTGAGGCGGCTGGCCCCGATAATAATCGGGCCGACAATGCGCAGCCCGTACATGAAGCGCACGCCAATCACGAACAGCACCGGCCTCTTGCGGATCAGGCGGTTGGCCTTATCGATCTGTTTCTGGTGCTTCTTAAAGCGTTTCAGGATCGGCTCACCGTAGCGGCGGCCAACGAAAAACAGCGCCGTATCCCCGAGGATACCGCCGCACATCGCCACCAGTAGCACCCAGCCAAAGCGCAGCAGCCCTTCATGGGCCGCCACGCCGCCCAGCAAAGTAAATGTCTCCCCCTCGGCCAGGCAGCCAATAAACAGGGCCCAGTAGCCATACTGGGAAATTAACGCGTTCACATCCATCGGTAATTCAGGCCTCCATTTCGACATCAAGCCGCTAAGTCTAACCGTTCCTGGTAAATCCGCCGTTAAAATTGCCAAAATCGCACTTTATTTTCACTCTGAAATGAAGTGCTTACCCGCTATTTGCATCGGTTGAAAAATAAACAACCCAAGGCCACGTATACTTGAAGAGATGCCGCCCGGGACAGTGCCAGTTGGCGGTCCGATGTTCAGAGGAGTAATGATATGAACCATGTCTGGGGACTGCTGGCGCATCCGAATCGTGAGATGCGCGACATCAAAAATGAGAACGAAACCGTTTCTCACCATTACACCCATCACGTGCTGCTTTTGGCTCTGATCCCGGTGGTATGCGCATTTATCGGCACCACGCAAATCGGCTGGGATGTGGGCGTCGAGCGCACCATTCCCCTGTCGTTATCCAGCGCGTTCGGGCTGGCTATCCTGTTCTATGCCTTAATGCTGGCCGGTGTGGCGGTGATGGGGCGGGTGATCTGGTGGATGGCGCGTGACTATCCACAGCGGCCTTCGCTGGCCAGCTGCATGGTATTCGCCGGATACGTCGCCACGCCGCTGTTTATCAGCGGGCTGGTGGCGCTCTATCCGCTGGTCTGGCTCTGTGTGCTGGTTGGCGCACTGGCGCTGGTGTATACCGGCTATCTGCTGTACGTCGGCATCCCCCTGTTCCTGAGTATCGACCGCGAAGAGAGCCTGCGCTTTTCCGGTTCGACGCTGGCCATCGGTATCCTGGTACTTGAAGTGCTGCTGGCGCTGACGGTGGTCATCTGGGGCTACGGCTACCAGCTGTTCTGAACGCGGTAAGTTGCTGAAAACCGCCGGGCCACCGGCGGTGATTTGGTAATGCCCGGAAACGAATATCCTGTAGGAAAATGCTTAACATCCGGCGTATTATGCGCAGGCCAGCCCCCGCTGTAGTGCGGGCAGCGGCGTGTGGTATCCACACTGTCATCATCAGCCGTTAAGTTTCTACGATGCCTGCAAAAATTCGTTTATCGCTGTTAAGTCTGGTTCTGCTGTGTTCCGCTCAAAGCATCCTCACGCCGGCTGCTGCCCGTACTCATCAGCCCGCGGTGGCTGGCGCTGCCGCTCAGCCAGAAATTGCTTCCGGCAGCGCGATGATTGTCGATATGAATACCAATAAAGTGATCTACTCCAGCCATCCGGATCTGGTGCGCCCGATCGCCTCTATTACCAAGCTAATGACGGTGATGGTGACGCTCGATGCCCATCTGCCGATGGATGAGATGCTGGCGGTAGACATCAGCCACACGCCGGAGATGCGCGGCATCTATTCCCGCGTGCGCCTGAACAGTGAGATCAGCCGCAGAAATATGATGCTGCTGGCGCTGATGTCGTCTGAAAACCGGGCGGCGGCCAGCCTGGCGCACCACTATCCGGGCGGCTACGATGCGTTTATCAAGGCGATGAATGCCAAAGCGCGGGAGCTGGGGATGAACAACACCCACTACGTTGAACCGACCGGCCTGTCGATCAAAAACGTCTCGACGGCGCGCGATCTCAGCAAGCTGCTGATCGCCACCAAGCGCTATCCGCTGATCGGCCAGCTGAGCACCACCCATGAAGATATGGCCAGCTTCCGCAACCCGACCTACACGCTACCGTTCCGCAACACCAACCACCTGGTGTATCGCCCGGACTGGAATATTCAGCTGACCAAAACGGGCTTCACCAACGAAGCCGGTCACTGCCTGGCAATGCGCACGGTGATCAATCAGCGCCCGGTATCGCTGGTGGTACTGGATGCCTTTGGTAAATACACCCACTTTGCCGACGCTAACCGCCTGCGCAGCTGGCTGGAAACCGGCAAGATCTCCCCGGTGCCGCCGGCGGCGCTGAGCTATAAAAAGCAGAAAGCTTCGCAGATGGTGAGTAACCGTGCGCCGGATGACAGCGCGGTAGATTAATTTATAGGGGGCGACCTGTGAGGTATCCCAGATATGACTTCTATCGCTAAACGTCCGATAACCGGTCTGAGCTCAGCCTGAGCACGCCGGAACGGCAAAAGACGCTCCCTGCGGGCCTCGGCATGCGGCATCCCTGCCGCGTGACGTCCGGCTTACCTCAGGCTGAGCCCATCCCCCGCTATCATCGTGCTCGCTGTGGCTTTCAAACCGCGACGCTGCGGCTTTGGGTGCAAGGGGGGAGGGCTGATTGCAGCAGGCCCACGGCCAGGGATGGCCGTGAGCCAGGCTACAGGGATGTATTCATGCCGGTGCGGAAAGCAGCCCTCCCTCCTGAAACCGGGCACCTCTCATCCAGCGATAAAATACAGAACAATTTTTTGTGGGGATACCTCAGGGGGCGACCTTCTTTTTTGCTCGACACAATTTCGGTCAGTCCGTTATAACGCCAGCTGCATCAATAGCGTATCGCGCCATTCGCCGTGCTTAAACCCGACTTTACGGAAGTTGCCGACAATCTCGAAGCCCATTTTTTTATGCAGACTGACCGAACCCGCATTACGCTCGCCGTTGCCGATAATCGCCAGCATCTGCTGATAATTGCCCAACTGGCAGCGGGCAATCAGCGCCTGCATCAGAGCCGTACCTACGCCACGCCCCGCCATTTCGGCATCGATATAAACCGAGTCCTCAATGGTGAATCGGTAGGCGGGGCGCGGGCGATATTGGGTGGCATAGCAGTAGCCGACTACCGCGCCGTCGATTTCGGCCACCAGCCACGGCAGGGCGAATGAGTGCACCTTAGCCAGCCGGGCGGCCATTTCTACGGCATCGGGCGGGATCTTTTCAAACGAGCCGCAGCCGTGCAGCACGTGCCAGGCATAGATACGGGTAATAGCGTCAATATCGGCAGGTGCGGCATCGCGCACTACCATGGCAGAACCGGGAAGGGACATCATTGCTCCATGCACTTTTTTTTATTCAGTTTGCCACTGGCGGCTGAAGTTGCGGTCATAGATTATTCTTATGACGGCGAACAGGTTTTTACATCGCAAATCCTATAGTCCCGGCCAGGGCAAAAGCATAAACTAGCCGGCAAATTGACTGGCGCATCGCAGCGTCTACTTCAGTATCAGGAACCTTTTTCATGTCTGGCTTGTTAACTTTTCTTCGCATCTGTCTGCTGGCGCTGGTCGCACTCTCCCCGCAGCTGGTGCTGGCTGCCGATAATAGCGATTCGCAGCAAACTGAGGATGCCGCACCGAAGGTCAATGCGGCCGTCGAACTGCCAAAAATGCAGAAAGTGCTGGATAAAATCAAGCAGCAGGTTTCAGGCGAGACTAACGACAGCAAGCTCAGCGCGCTAAATGATATGGCGCTGGAGCTGTCCGGCGATGCCGATACCCTGGTCCAGAGCATTACCCCGCAGCGTGCGCAGCTGCAGGCGCAGCTGGCGGTGCTTGGCCCGGCCCCCAAGGCCGACAGCGGGGTGAAAGAGACCGCTGAAGTCACCAGCAAGCGTACCAAGCTGGAAAACCAGAAAAGCAAAATGGACGACCAGATCAAGCAGGCCGAAGCGATTAAAAGTGGCTCGATTAATCTGTCGGCACAGATTGTTAACCTGCGACGCGACGCGCTGAAAACCCAGCTGGCGCTCAACGCGGGCAGCATCTTTGGCCCGCGCTTCTGGGCTCCGCTGTTCAATACCCAAAGCGATGACAGCAGCAAGATCGGTGATTTTGTCGATGAGCTGACATCAACCGCCGCGCTCTCCTGGGAGCCTGGCTGGCGTTTAGGCACGCTTGCCTGGCTACTGGCTGCCGTGCTGGTCGCCACGCTGGGCCGCCGTTACCTGGAAGAGTTCCTCGCCTGGGTCGGCATCCATCATCTGCCGGAAGGGCGCCTGCGCCGCAGCTTCCTTGCGGCCGCCACCGCGATGACCACGCTGGCTGCCGTGGTGCTGGCGTTTAACTTCCTCGACCAGGCGTTTACCCGTCACGATGAAGTGATCGATGACGTGCGCGACTTCGCCGATAAGCTGGTCGGCCTGAGTATTTTCTGCGGGCTGATTGCCGGGCTGGGGCGCGCTTTCCTCTCCACGCGCCGCCCGTCCTGGCGCCTGCCCAATATCTCTAATGAAGTGGCAATGGCGTTAAAACCTTTCCCGCCGCTCACTGCCGCGCTGGTGTTTATCTTCCAGACGGTGGAAATTTTTAACAGCAGCGCCAACACCAGCGTTGGCACGACGATTTTTGCTAACGGCATGACCGCGCTGTTGATTGGCGCGACCGCGCTGTCGATCAGCATGCGCACTAACCGCGTGCGCCGCCGGATGATCCAGCAAGGGCAGCAGCCGGAGGCGAAGTCGACGCTGGTCGGCTTGATCCAGATGGCGCTGACGCTGATTGGCGTGGCGATTATGATTGCGCTGACGATCGGCTATATCACCATGGCGCGCTTCCTGAGCTACGAGCTGATCTGGATGGGGCTGGTGTTTGGCACCTTCTATATCTTCAGCCAGCTGGTAGCCGACGGCTGTGAAAGCCTGTTTTCGACCAACAATGCCACCGGTAAGCGTATCCAGACCTCGCTGAATATTGACGAGCGCCACCTGGGGCAGATTGCCGCGGTGCTGGGCGCTATCGGCAAAACCCTGCTGGTGCTGGCCGCTGCGATGGCGCTGCTCAACGGCACTTTCGGTAGCTCAACGCCGATTGAGCTGGTGCAGAAAGCCATTGAGTTTTGGGGCGGTAAAGGGCTGGAGTCGCTGAATATCGTGCCGGCGCATATGGTGAATGCGCTGATCTGCCTGGTGGTCGGTATCTGGGTGCTGCGCTCGGTGAAGCGCTGGCTGGAGCACGACTTCCTGCCGAAAACCACCATGGATACCGGCATGCGCGTCTCGCTGATCACGCTGTTCAGCAACATCGGCTTTGTGCTGGTGATCCTGATGACGCTGTCGATTATGGGCCTGCAGTGGAACAAACTGGCGTGGATCGTCAGCGCCCTGTCGGTAGGTATCGGTTTTGGTTTACAGGAGATAGTGAAGAACTTTATCTCTGGCCTGATCCTGCTGACCGAGCGCCCGGTGAAGGTCGGCGATCTGGTGAGCATCAGCGGTATCGAAGGCGATATTCGCCGGATTAACGTGCGCGCCACTGAGATCCAGCTCAGCGATAAATCGACGGTGATTGTGCCGAACTCGCAGCTGATCTCACAGAATGTGCGCAACGCCACCATGGGCAACGCGCAGGGCGTAGCGACCATTACGCTGACCTTCCCGCTGGATATCGACCCGCAGCAGGTACGCCAGCTGCTGCTGGATGTGTATAACGAAAACGAGCGCATTCTCGAGAACCCGGAGCCGTCGGTGTCGTTCAAAGACCTGACCACCAGCGGCATTGTGCTGTCGGTAACCGGTAACGTGGCCAGCCCGCGCCAGGTGAGCGGGGCGAAAAGCGATCTGCTGTTCGATATCCTTACCCGCCTGCGTAAAGAGGGCGTGGTGCTCTCCACGCCGCAGACCATGATCATTGAACGCAAGAATGGTCAGGTGGTATTGCAGGAACCCAAAGAAGAATAACCCGGCCCGTGATAATCCGTAGGGGACGACCATTTTTTCCGGTCGTCCCGTGCCGAAGGTTTGCACCAGCCGTAATGAAGACCTTTTTTCCGGTCGTCCCGTGCCGAAGGTTTGCACCATCCGTAATGAAGACCATTTTTTCCGGTCGTCACGTTCAGATCGGCAGCGGGTTTTGGTTGCGGGCTGACCGAAAAAGAGGGTCAGCCCCTACAGGTGGACTGTTACGGTTTATCGCATCCGCACTCACCCCAGTGTTTCGCACGCGTGGTTTTGCCAATCCCCGGATTAAAACTGTTGGTCGGGTCGAGCTGCTGGTAAAACGCCTTCAGCTGCGGCTTGGCCTTGTACAGATGGCCAACATTGTGCTCGGCCGGGTACTCCGCGCCGCGCGCCGCCAGAATCTCCAGCATCTTCTCTTTTAACGCGTGCACATCCACGCCTTTCTTCACGATATAGTCCTGATGGAACACGTGGCACAGGAAGTGGCCGTAGTAGAGGCGATGCGTCAGCGCCGCATCAAACTCCGGCGGCAGCCGCTCGAACCAGTCGCGGTCGTTGCGGCGCAGGGCGATATCCAGCGCCAGGATATCCTCCACCTCGTTATGGTGCACCGCGTGATAGCGCACCGCCGCACCCGCCGCCGCAAAGCGATGCAGGAACGCGTGCGCCCCCTCTTTGCCCGCACATTCGAAATATTCGCCTTCGGCCTGCTGGAAGAACGTTTGCAGATAGGCGCGCGCTTCCGCCACGCCCTCACCGGACATTTTCAGCATCAGGTGATGTTCAAAACGGTCGCGATACTGCTTCATGCGCGCGGGCAGATGCGAAGGCAGCAGCGCGGCCAGTTTCTGCAACAGGCGGTCGCTGAAGTGCGGCTTCAGCCACGGGATACGCGCCAGCAGCGCATCGGCACGCCCTTTCAGGGTGAAAAACAGCGGCATTTTGTCGGTACCGAGCTTGTCGATCATCACAAAGGTATCTTTGCCGTAGGTCTCGGCGATATCGAAAATATCGCGATGCATATATTCGCCCGCCACCGGCAGGTTACTGAAGTTAGCGAGCATATGGCGACGCAGCTGGTCGAGCACCGCCGTGTCGTTGGTGCCGATATAAAACACCTGCTGGGCGCTTTCACTGGCAAAGGTGTCAAGGCGAACGGCAAACAGCGCCAGCTTTCCGGCGCAGCCGCTGGCTTCGAACAGGCGGCGTGCGTCGGCGTTAAAGCGGGAGGGGGTATCGGCATCAACATCGCGCACCCGCTCGGCGTAATCGGGGTCGGAGGCGTGGCGCTCATCGTGCTGCACGTCAGCGGGCTGCCAGCTTTCATCATCCAGCTTGCTGAGGATCTGCTCCGGCGAGCTGCCAAGTGCGATCCCCAGATGGTTAACCAGCTGCAGTTTGCCCTCGGCGGTAATCTGCGCATACAGCGCCATCTCGCTGTAGGCCGGGCCGCGCTTCACCAGCGAGCCGCCAGAGTTATTGCATATCCCGCCCAGCACCGAGGCACCGATACAGGATGAACCGATCACCGAATGCGGTTCACGCCCCAGCGGCTTCAGCACTTTCTCCAGCTGATACAGCGTGCTGCCCGGGAAGGCCAGCACCTGCTTACCGCCGTCCAGCAGCTGAATTTTGTCCATGCGCAGGGTGCTGATAATCACGATATCGCGCGGATAATCATTGCCGTTCGGCGTGGAGCCTTCCGTCAGGCCGGTATTGGCCGCCTGCATCAGAATAATCACATCAGCGGCAACGCAGGCTTGCAGAATACGCCACTGCTCCAGCAGAGTGCCTGGAAACACCACGGCGAGGGCATCGCCTTCACCCGATCGGAAACCCTTACGGTAGCGTTCGGTTTTTTCCGGTTCGGTGAGCAGATGGTTGCGGCCAACGATACGGCCCAGTTCAGCAATCAGTTTTTGTGCGGCGGGTTGAGAGGTGTGCATGTCATGTCCTTGTCAGTATCACCGCTTTACTGTAGCACTCGTGAGCGAGCAATAAAGCCCTGGAGGCGAGCGCTGTGATTCATCACCTGAAAACTAGCTGCTATTCTCAAGGTATGACACACTGCACCCACTTGTTACCTCAGGGTAAAAAAAATCAAACAACCTAGTCACTTGAGAGAAAATCATCTGATGAAATGGATTTGTTCTGTCAGCCTTGCCGTCACTCTGTCTATGCAGCCCGCTTTTGCCGAAGAGCTTATCGGCCCGCATCAACTGACCCCGCAGGCGCGCGACGCTTTCGTCAGCGGGCTGCTGAAAAAAATGACGCTCGATGAGAAGATTGGCCAGCTCAGGCTGATCACCGTCGGCCCGGATAACCCGAAAGAAGCGATCCGCGACATGATCCAGCACGGTCAGGTCGGGGCGATTTTCAACACGGTGACGCGTCCCGATATCCGTGCGATGCAGGACCAGGTGATGCAGCTCAGCCGCCTGAAGATCCCGTTGTTCTTTGCCTATGATGTGATCCACGGTCAGCGTACCCAGTTCCCGATCCCGCTGGCACTGGCCTCCAGCTGGGACACCGATGCGGTGGCGCAGGTTGGGCGCATTGCGGCCTATGAAGCCGCCGATGATGGCCTCAACATGACCTGGGCGCCGATGGTTGATGTCACCCGTGAACCGCGCTGGGGCAGGGGGTCGGAAGGCTTTGGTGAGGATACTTACCTGGCGTCCGTGATGGGCCGCACCATGGTTAAGGCGATGCAGGGCAAAAGCCCGGCTGACCGCTACTCGGTGATGACCAGCGTTAAGCACTTTGCCGCCTACGGCGCGGTGGAAGGCGGGCGGGAATACAACACGGTGGATATGAGCCCGCAGCGCCTGTTCCAGGACTATCTGCCGCCGTACAAAGCGGCGCTGGATGCAGGCAGCGGCGGGGTGATGGTGGCCCTGAACTCGCTGAACGGCGTACCGGCCAGCGCCGACAGCTGGCTGCTGAAGGATGTGCTGCGCGATGACTGGGGCTTCAAGGGGATTACCATCAGCGACCACGGTGCGATCAAAGAGCTGATTCAGCACGGGGTGGCGCGTGACCCGCAGGACGCGGTGCGTATCGCGCTGCAGTCCGGCATTGATATGAGCATGAGCGATGAGTACTACAGCAAATATCTGCCGGGCCTGGTGAAAAGCGGCGCGGTGAGCGAGCAGGAGATTGATAACGCTGCACGTCACGTGCTCAATGTGAAATATGATATGGGCCTGTTTAATGACCCGTACAGCCACCTCGGGCCGGTGGGGAGTGACCCGGCGGATACCAATGCCGAAAGCCGCCTGCACCGCGCTGAAGCACGCGATGTTGCGCGCAAGAGTATGGTGCTGTTGAAAAACCGTCTGGAGACGCTGCCGCTGAAAAAATCCGGCACCGTGGCGCTGATTGGCCCGCTGGCCGACAGCCAGATTGATATTATGGGCAGCTGGTCCGCCGCGGGCGTCGCGAAGCAGTCCGTGACGCTGCTGCAGGGGATGAAAAATGCCACCGCCGGCAAGGCCACGCTGCTGTATGCCAAAGGGGCAAACGTCACCGACGATAAAGGCATTCAGGACTTCCTGAATCTGTATGAGAAGGCCGTCACCATCGATACGCGCACGCCGCAGCAGATGCTGGACGAAGCCGTTGCCACCGCGAAAAAAGCTGATGTGGTGGTGCTGGCGGTTGGTGAAGCGCGCGGCATGGCGCACGAAGCCTCCAGCCGGACGGACCTGACGTTGTCCCACAGCCAGCTGCAGCTGATTGATGCGGTGAAAGCCACGGGTAAACCGATCGTGATGGTGCTGATGAATGCCCGCGCGCTGGCGCTGACCCACCAGCTTGAGCAGTCGGATGCGATGCTGGAAAGCTGGTATCCAGGTACCGAAGGCGGTAATGCGATTGCCGACGTGCTGTTCGGTGATTACAACCCGTCGGGCAAGCTGCCGATGTCCTTCCCGCGTTCCGTCGGCCAGATCCCGATTTATTACAACCACCTGAATACCGGCCGCCCGTATAACTATGAGAAGCCGAACAAATACACCTCTCACTATTTTGACGAGGCGAACGGTCCGCTGTTCCCGTTCGGCTATGGGCTGAGCTACACCACGTTCACGCTGTCGCCGGTGAAATTGTCGTCCGCAACGATGGCGCGTAACGGCACGGTCAATGCCAGCGTGACGGTCACGAATAGCGGCAAGGTCGACGGCGCCACGGTGGTGCAGCTCTACCTGCGCGACGAAGTAGCGAGCATCAGCCGCCCGGTGAAGGAGCTGAAGGGCTTCCAGCGCATTATGCTGAAGGCTGGAGAGTCGCAAACCGTGACCTTCCCGATTGACGTCAGTGCGCTGACCTTCTGGAATGCCAGAATGCAGCAGGTGGCCGAACCGGGTAAATTCAGCGTGATGATCGGGCTGGATTCAGCGCGCACCGTCGATGCGGAATTTGATTACCTGTAACGAGGGGCGGGCATGCCTGAACGATGGGGCGGGCATGCCCGCCCCCTACGCGCCCGGTTTAAGGAATAGCATCATGGTCACTATGCGCGATAAAATTCAGCAGCAGGTCTTCCGCTTAAATGGCCTGTCGCTGAATGAGTTTGACCTGTCAAAGCCGGCGGGCGACCCCGGTCTTTACGGGCCGGACAGCGTGATCTGGCGCGTGCACGGTGACTTTACCTCCATGCTGTGCGGCGGCATCTGCGCGCTGCTGCTGCAGATGCTGCATCCGCTGCCGCTGGCGGGCGTCTGGGATCACTCCACCTTTCGCGAAGATATGATGGGGCGGCTGCGGCGTACCAGCCAGTTTATCGCCGTCACCACCTTCGGCAACACCGCCGATGCTCATATCCTCATCGAGCGCGTTAAGCGCATTCACCTGAAGGTCAGTGGCGTCGACGCGCACGGTCAACCCTATGAGGCCAGCGATCCGCGGCTGCTCACCTGGGTTCACGTTGCGGAGACCAGCAGTTTCCTCGCCGCGCACCTGCGCTATAAAAATCCGCAGCTCAGCCTGGGCGAGCAGGATCGTTACTATGCCGAGGCCGCAGTGGTTGCCGAAGCGCTCGGCGCGCAAAACGTGCCCAGGAGCGTGGCGGCCGTCGAAGGGTATCTGCAGGCGATGCGTCCGCAGCTGCGCTGCGATGAACGCACGCGGGAAGTGCTCTCCCTGCTGATGAACGCCCCGGCCCCAAGCTGGCAGGCGCGCCCGGCAATGAAAGCGATAATGACCGCGGGCATTGAGCTGCTGCCTGGCTGGGCTTTACAAGACTTTGGCCTGCATTTTTCCCCGATAAAGCGCCGGATTATTCACGGGCGTATTCATACTCTTGCCGCGCTGCTGCGCTGGGCTATTCAACGCGGCGCCTGGCAGCGTGCCATGGCGCGCGTCGGACGTGAGCATTAATCACCATAAGGATATCATCATGAAAAAAATCGTTACCGTGGCGCTGTTGCTGCTGAGCGGAAGTGCCAGCGCTGCAGGCATCCTGCGTCAGGATCTGGATACTCAGCTGGAAAACTGTCAGCAGCAGGCGGTCAGCACCCTGGCCAATCTGCAATGCTATGACGCGGCGAATAAAGCCTGGGATGCCGAGCTGAACAAGCAGTACAAGCTGCTGCTGGCCGGACAGTCAGCGGCGGCGCAGAGCGCGCTGAAAGCCTCGCAGCGTGCCTGGGTTAGCTATCGCGATAGCTACTTTGAGGGGATGAATAAGTACTATCAGCAGCAGCAGGGGACTATCTGGGGCCTGGTGGCGTCGGAGTCAAAGCTGAACGTGGTTAAAGAGAAGGCGCGCGATCTGTATCGCCTGCGCAATAGCACCCATATGGAAGGGTAGGCGTTCAACCCGGGTCAGGCATGCCTGACCCCTATTGTTATATGCCACCCTCGTAGCCATTTTGAGACTTTTACCCTTGCCTCCGGCGGCCTTCAGGCGCCATCCTCTCTTAATATCCTGGCCTATGCTTCAGGAATGGATCCCGCCACACACCGTCGAGGCGTTATGACACAGCCCTACCCGATTGCTGAAGTCACCAATCAGCAACAGACGCTGATCGCGATAGTCGAACAGGATGCGCGCACAGCCTATTTCTATATCTGGCCGGCCGAAGGCTTCCGCACCCAGTTTGCCGTGCGTGGCTGCTGGCTGCGCAACCTGCTGCCTGCGCCCATGCAGGAAGATGTCGAAGCGATGCAGCAGGGCACGCCGCCGCTGCTCAGCGCCGAATATTGCCGTACGCTGGAAGCCGAACCGATGCTGGATCCGGCCGGATTGCAGATTGTCTGGGAACCGACGGATGACGGTGCTGCCGTTTGGTATCAGGGCCAGCTGCTGGCCGTGATCCCCGGCTGGAGCCTCTATCAGGATAAGCAGGTCAGTTACTCCGCCAGCTGCATCAAAGCCAACCGCCTCACCGCGCCGCTCGGATCCGCATCCACCAATGAGTACTACGCCGCCGCGCAGCAGCACCGACAGTTCTGGCGCGACTGGCACGACGGCCAGCTGTGGGAGCCGATCCAGCAGGAGATGCTGCAGTGCTATGAAGCGCAGTATGGCGAGTCGCTGAAATATTACTCCATCGATCAGGGTAACTGGCCGCCGATGGCGATCTCGCAGCACTACCACGAGGGCTGCTGGTATTTCCTGACCCTGGGCATGAGCATTCGCCCGATGCCGTGGGTCGATTTTCTCTATGAAGATCTGGCGCCCCAGTATCGGCGCGCCGAGCTGGCGCTGGCGATCGATGCACAAGTGATGACCGAAGAGAATGCGGTGCAGATGGCCAGCGCGCTAGCCGGATTCGCACATGTGCCCTGGGCACGTCTCAGCTGGCTGGGCGAGGGTCACACTCTGGAGTCGTCGGTGGCACCGATGGGCTTTGAGGGCTTTATTCTCTCCAGCGCGCTCGGGCGCGAAAGCGGACAGTTCCCGCTGCCGAAGCGCGAGGGTGAGAAGGTGAATCTGCTGTGGGCGGCCCCGGTCACCACGCTGGAGCGCGAGTTTGCCCAGGCGGAAGAAGATGGCGGACTGCAGCTGGTCGCACGCCTGCTGCAGTACGGCAGCGGCCATATTTTTCGCGCCCGCCAGCAGGTGGTTGAAGCCGGGGAGTGATCCCCCGCTGCGCTGTTTGTTAAATTTGTGAAGCCTGTCACTCAAGTAATTCATTAACACGCCGTTAACACGATCAGGCAATTGTGCCTTTTTCGCGTTGAGTGGTGTGCTCATGTTTAAAACAACCCAGGCCAGATTTACCCTGCTGATCGTCAGCTTCTTTCTGTTACTGCTGCTGATCACCGTGGTGGTGATCAAACTGTTTGTAGCGCCTCAACTCGCGACCAATGAGAGTCGTCTGGTGCGCTACGAGGTAGAAACTATCGCTGCCAGCATCACGGAAATGATGAATCGCGTGCAGGCACAGCAGCGCAGTATTACCGAGTCCGTTGCCGTGCTCGACAGCAACAATATTGATGCCGTGCTCCCCGCGCTGGTGAATCAGTATCAGGACGTCGACGTGTTTGGCGGCGGCGTCTGGCCGCTGGCGCGTCAGCGCGATCCCGCGCGCGACAAATTCAGCAGTTTCTTCGCCCGCGACAGCAGCAACAAGCTGCAGGTCAACACCTACTGGAACTCCGCCGAGGCGCCTAATTACTACGAGCAGTCGTGGTACAAGGATGGCATGGCAGCGGCAAAGGGCCAGTGCGCCTGGGCTAAAGCCTATCAGGATGCCGCCAGCCCGCAGCCGCGTACTAACTGCGCCATGGCGATTTATCGCGACGGCAACGCGTGGGGCGTCGCGACTATCGACGTGACGCTGGGCTTCTTTAACCATCTGGCGAAGCAGATGGGCGAAGCCATTCACGGCAACACGCTGATTGTTGAAGCAGACGGCAAAGTGGTGGGGGATGCCAGCCTGGTCGACGGCGCGCCAAAACTGCGCAATCTGTCGGAGCTGAACACGCCGATGGCGAGCGCACTCAGCCAGATGCTGGGCAAAGTCAGCGGCAGTGAGCCGCAGCAGAGCAGCTATGATGGCGAAGACGGCAGCCATACGCTGCTGGTGCAGCAGATCGGCGGCAGCCCGTGGTTCCTCGCCAGTGATGTGCCGAGCGCGCTGTTAGCGCAGCAGACCAGCTCGATTCTCACCCGCCTCGGCCTGGTCCAGATCCCGCTGGCTGTTGTACTGCTGCTGGTGCTGCTCGGCTTTATTCGCGCCATGATGAAGCGCCTTAGCGGGCTTAACGACAATATTCTGGCACTCTCCACCGGCGGTGCCGACCTCACCCAGCGCCTGCCAGCCAGCTCCAGCCCGGAATTCAACGCGGTGGCGCAGAGCTTCAACCAGTTTATCGCCAGTCTGCAGGGGCTGATGCGCCAGGTCGGTGACAGCGCGCTGGCGATTACCACCGCTTCGCGTGAGATCGCCAGCGGCAACCTCGATCTCTCCGCCCGCACCGAAGAGCAGTCCAGTTCGATTGTGGAAACGGCGGCGTCAATGGAGGAGTTGACCGGTACCGTGCGTCAGAATGCCGATAACGCCACGCATGCCAACCAGCTGGCGGCGGATGCATCGCAGGTGGCGGAACGCGGCGCGCAGGTGGTGCAGAGAGTGGTGTCGACGATGGGGGAAATTAACGTCTCGTCGCGCAAAGTGGTGGATATTATCAGCGTCATCGACAGTATCGCCTTCCAGACCAACATTCTGGCGCTCAACGCCGCGGTGGAAGCCGCACGTGCGGGCGAGCAGGGGCGCGGTTTTGCGGTGGTCGCTTCAGAGGTGCGTAATCTGGCGCAGCGCTCGGCGAACTCGGCGCGTGAGATTAAAAAGCTGATTGAGGAGTCGGTGGCGAATATCGACGAGGGCAGTCTGCTGGTGCAGCAGGCGGGCACCACGATGGACGAACTGATGAGCGGCGTCAGCAGCGTCAATACGCTGATGGCCGAGATTATGTCGGCCAGTCGCGAGCAGAGTATGGGTATCGATCAGATCAACACGGCCATCACCCAGCTCGACAGCACCACCCAGCAGAATGCCGCGCTGGTGGAGCAGGTTTCCGCCGCTGCGCAGGCGATGGAAGAGCAGAGCGTACAGCTGGAGCGCGTCGTCAGCAGCTTCAAACTGTAATTAAAGCCGCATCCGGCGCAGCCAGCGCCGGATACGCTTCTGCCGTTATTGTCACACACCGCACGATTTTATGCAGATCAATGTCGACTTCTTATGCCAGAATAGTGGCATTCGTCTTAAGGAGTCGGCATGTCTGCAATTGAAGTTATCCTCGTCGATCGCCACGATCGCCCCACGGGTAAAATGGAAAAAATGGAAGTACACGAAAAAGGCTTACTGCATCGGGCGGTCACCGTTTACGTGTTCAATTCCCGCCATCAGCTGCTGTTGCAGCAGCGCGCCAGCGGTAAATATCACTGTGGCGGGCTGTGGAGCAACACCACCTGCGGGCATCCTTACCCCCAGGAATCGACTCAGCATGCCGCTGAACGCCGACTGTATGAAGAGATGGGCTTGCGCCTGACGCTGCAACCGATGTTCGAACTGAGCTATAACCTGCCGCTCAGCAACGGGCTGACCGAGCACGAGTACGGCCACGTCTATTTCACCATCAGCGATGCTGTCCCGGTGGTTAACCCGGAAGAAGCCGACGGCTGGCGCTACAGTTCGCTGGCGGATATTCAGCGTGAAATTGACAGCCACCCGGAGCGCTTCACGCCCTGGTTCCTGTTCACTTTCGCCCGCATCCCGCAGGAATTTGCCCGTTTTGTCGGGCAGCAGTAAGACGCGCGTTACTCTTCAAGATAGAGCCCCATTCTCTCCGCCAGCGCCAGCAACTCCTCCACTACCGGGCGCTCAGTAATCTTCTGCGTTTTACTTTCGCTGAGCAGCATAGTGCTGTCGATACGGTCACCAAACAGCAGCCAGGCGTTACCCTGATGCTGGCGCGAGGGCCACATCATTCCCTGAATACGCGGATACTGCTGATGGATTGCCTCAGCCCACTGGCGGGTAATCCCATATTCGCTGGCGTCGGAATGGATGAGTTTTTTCCCGGCGCGCATCTTTACCAACGAGGGCAGGTCGAGGTTGGCAAGCTGTAACGCGGCAGCCGTGGTCAGGCGCGTATGGCGAAAGGTATCCAGCGCCGCAACAGGGTAACTCAGACAGGGCGAAGTCAGGTCGAGGTCGTGGAAGATCACTTCGCACAGCGCGACGCGAGGACTCTCCCCGGCATACAACGTGGGGATCACCGTTCCGTCAGGGGTAAAAATGGGGCTGAAGCGGGCATTGCCGCCGACCGTGTTGTTAAAGCTGCTGCCGGAATAGCGCTGGCGGTGCACGCGACACAGCGTCGTGCCCGCCGGCAGGCTGAACGTATTGATTGCCACGGGGTGAGAAGGCGGGGCGAAACGTGAAACTCCCTTTTCGGACTGGCTCTCCTTAGCCATGCTGCGCCCCCTCTTTTGCCTGCCGTGCGGCGGCAATCACCGCCTGCGGATCGCTGCTCAGCAGATCTTTCGGCCGGCGACCGCCCAGCCAGCTATTGCTGCCGGCAAACCAGGCGGCCAGTGACCAGGGCGTGCGCGAGCCGTCAAAAATAGCCAGCACCTGTTTCACCGCCGGCAGCGGCTGCCAGGCTTCATCAAAAGCATAATCCGGGTAGCGGTCCTGACCTTCAACGCTGATGGCAAAGGTTCTGCCACGGCGTTTCCAGGCGTTGGGGCCGGCGCTGCGGTTGGCGTTAGTGAAATGTGCTTTGTCTGACAGTTCGCTGGAGCTGAGCCACTGCCCGTCCGCCAGAATGAATGCGCGCAGGTCCTCTTTGCGCTGCTCATTATTGATTCGATACTGTTCGAAACCGCTAAAGATACTGTCACTGTTTTTTGCCGTCGGCGTGGTTTTAGCCCCGGCACGTGATGGCATTAGCAGGTTCTGGGCGATTTCAAAAAAGGCCAATGCCAGCGAAGGATCGAGGCGGGGATTGCTAACCAGCTTTTCCAGCTTTTTACGCAGCGCATCGCGGGTCCCGTTTTTGGACGGCGCAGCATCTTTCAGCTGATCGACATTGATCACCAGATATTCAGCGCTCTCTTCAGCTACCATGCTGCGCAGCTGCTGCCCGCTGAACAGGCTAACCGTTTCTATTTGTGCTGCACTGTTTTTGGCTGACATCGATCACCCCGTCTGGATAGATTGCATATATTGAATATATCGCATATCCAACGGAGTGTCTAAACTTTCGCCAGCTTAGCAATTATTCAGGCGAAGTCTTCGGCATCGACATCTCTAACGCGTCGTGCGCCGAAGAAGTGATTTCAGTCATGATATTGAGTTTTATGTTCGGGAGTAAACTCAGAGCATAACGACCCGACTGGCAGAGAGAAATTCCAGCTGGTTATGTGCTACAACGAAATGATCAAAGCCGGGCGGCCGGGGATTACCGCCAGTGTTTGCGCTCAGGAACGAACGATGAAGGTGTATCCAGCCAGCATCACGCCGCCGACGCCGCCAACGGCCATCAGCAGAAAAATAAACACCACACCAATTTTTTGCCAGTTCATAGCGAAGCCTGTTTTCTTAAGGGAGGGCGAAGTATAGCGCCTTCGCCCAGCGGAATTAAGCTGAAAGCGGCATTTTATTGCCCGCTGGCCGCCTGCTTAGAGAAAAACAGCGTGACGCGCGCTACTTCGACGCCAAACTTTTTCATCGAGGTGACGTTCATCAGGTGCTGCGCATCCTGCTGGTAAATCCAGTCGTCAAAGTTCAGTTTGTAGCTGCTGTCGTCGGTTTTCACCGTCATGGTATAGCGCCAGTTAAAGGCGTTGCCACGGGAGTGCCCCTGCGCGGTGCCGATAATATCCCCGGCGGTACCGACATAGCTGCCGTCGCTCAGGCGGCGGATATGCCAGACGCGCTGCTGCTTCTCGCCGTCGTCATAGACGAAGTGTTCATTCAGGGTCAGGGTATCGCCGACCACCTGGCCGTTAATGGTCACTTCAAAGCGGCGGATCTGTTTGCCGCTGTAGTCCTGTACCATCCCCCAGGCGCGGGAGTCGCCGTTGAACCAGCTGAAGATATCGATTTTCGGCTGGGCTTGCTGATAGTCCTCAATTTTGGCACCGCAGCCTGCAATCAGCAGGCTCAGCGTCAGCAGCAGGAATTTCCACATGGTTAACCTCCGGTCAGTTTCCGACGAATATCGGGATAGGTGGTGTTCGGCGCGAGCCAGATACCCAGGAAAGCATCACGGAACTCACGATTAAAATATGGGCCGATGGGTTTCATGGCGCCCTGCATCCCGGCGGGCTGCCAGTAAAACTGGCCGCCGTCGGCATCGGCAGTAAAGGCCAGCCGCGTACCGTCGCTGACGTCCGGCCAGATGGCACCAAGCTGCTGCAGCCACTGCTGTTGCTGGCTGCTGCTGCCGGTTTTCTGCGCCTGCCACTGCTCCAGCGTGGCGTCCAGCAACGCCTGGCGGGTGATGTCGCGGCGGTAAACGATCACCAGGGAGACGGGCCACTGCTGCGGCTGCCAGCGCCCGTTCGGCGTCAGCAGCTGTGAGTCGTAGACGGTGAACGGCCCCCAGGTCAGCGTGGCCTGGCCGACCGTACGCCAGCTCAGCCAGTCAGCGGCCTGGACAAGGGGGGAGAGCAACAGCAGGAGCAGCAGTAATTTTTTCATCAGTCGCGTCCTGAAGCAGTTGTGACCTGTTTTATCGGGCTGACCGGAACAGAGGGTCAGCCCCTACAAAAAATCATCACTGTGGCAGGGGCCGATCATCTTTTCTGCTCGGCCCGTGGCTGGCACTCGCTCGAGCCGAGACAGGCAGACACCAGCGGCAGATAGATCGCCCAACCCACCGCCAGCACGCCAAACACCAGGAGCGCAGGCTGATGTAGCTGCATCGCGCCCAGCCGTTCCCCGACGAAATAAGCAAACGGGCCGCCCAGCGCCCCCACCAGCGCCAATAGCGGGGAACGTAAAGCAAAGCGCTGCTGTAGCAGCCACCACCAGCAGGCGAACACCAGCCACAGCGCCAGCATCCAGGGCGGGAAAAACGCAACGCCGCTAAAGCTGAACAGCCCGCTCCATAGCCACAGGCTGTCGAGGGCAACGCCACCCGCGGCTACCAGCAGTAGCCGGACTTTTACCTCGCGCGGGCAGAGTAGCCACGCCAGCAGCGCCACCGCCGATAATGCCAGCCAGATGCGCTCGCGCAGCGCGACAGCCAGCCCCCAGTAGAGATCAAAGCCCAGGGTCAACAGCCAGAAGCGCCAGCGGCTCATGCGCGCTGCAGCGTCAGCTGGACAGTGCCAATGGTGTTGGAGCGGAAGCCCGCTTCGCAGTAGCACAGGTAATAGAGCCACATGCGGCGGAAGCGCTCGTCGAAGCGGCCCTGCGCCAGCTGCGGCCAGGCGTTGTCAAAGCGCCGCCGCCAGTGTTGCAGGGTCTGCGCGTAGTCATGGCCAAGCTCAAACTGGTCGAGCACGCTGAAATCACTCACGGCTTTCAGGGTCTTCTGCAGCAGGCTGACCGAAGGCAGGAAGCCGCCGGGGAAGATGTAGCGCTGAATAAAATCGACGCCGCGCGCGTAGCTGGCAAAGCGCTCCTCGCTGATGGTGATGGCCTGAATCGCCAGGCGTCCGCCCGGTTTCAGCAGCTGCTGGCAACGTTCGATAAACAGCGGAATATAGGCTTTGCCGACCGCTTCGATCATCTCAATCGAGACGATTTTGTCGTACTGCCCGGTCAGGTTACGGTAATCCTCGCACAGCACCGTGACGCGGTCGCTTAGCCCGGCGGCGGCGATGCGCTGGCAGCTGTATTCATACTGCTCCTGCGAGATGGTGGTGGTCGTGACGCGGCAGCCGTATTCGCGCGCGGCATATTCGGCCATTGCCCCCCAGCCGGTGCCAATCTCCAGCAGGTGATCGTGCGGGCTAAGTGCCAGCTTGACGCACAGCCGCTTCATTTTGGCCTGCTGTGCCTGCTCCAGCGACATCTCCGGCTGCGGGAACAGTGCGCTGGAGTAGAGCATCTCTTCGTCAAGGAAGCTGGTATAAAAGTCGTTGCCGAGGTCATAGTGCGCGGCGATATTGCGTTTCGCCTGACGCACGTTGTTGCGGCGCAGGGCATGCACCAGCTGATTGAGCGGGGCGCTTATCCAGCTGAGGCGGGACTCCAGCTTATCGACGACGCGGCTGTTGTTCGCCAGCGTCAGGATCACCGCCGTCAGGTCCGGGGTCTCCCAGTCGCCGTCCATAAAGGATTCCGCCGCCGCGATACTGCCGCCGAACAGAACCCGGCGGTAAGCACGGCAATGATGCACCACCACTTCCGCCTGCAGCGCTGCCTGCTCGTCGCCGAAGAACTGGCTGCCCAGATAGGGATCGTGCAGCGTCAGCCCGGCATCCTCAATGTGCTGCAGCAGGGAGAAGACCACCCGGCGCGAAGCACAAAAACGTTTACCCGTTTTTCTGCGGGTGGTCAGGCTGATATCGCTGCCAGTCATCACTTATTTCTCCAGCTTGCTGTGGTCATATACAGGCGCACCTTTGCGCCAAAGTTTCCACGCCTGCCAGTAAATCGCCAGCGCGGTTCTCACGGTCATCATCGGGAAGCGCCAGAGGAAATGGCGCAGGGTTTGTCGGGTAAGCGGCTGGCGGCGCAGATGCAGGGTGGCATCAAACTCACGGCCTTCGCGGTGATTTTCAATATGCACCAGCAGCGATTTACCCGGCGGCGAGAGCCGCCAGTGGTAGATCATCTCCAGCGGATTAAACGGCGAGACGTGAAACACTTTTTCCGTGGTTTCGCTGCCGTCCGGTTTCACTGCATAGGTGTGTCGCTCATTCCACGGCGTGTTGCGTACTTCGGCCAGCATCCAGCGCAGGGTGTCGGCGTCATCGTACAGATAGTAAAAATTGACCGGGTTAAACGAGCAGCCGAAGTAGCGCAGCTGGGTCAGCAGCATTACCCGCCCGGAAAGCTGCTCGCCGGTGAGCTGGGCAATACGCGCCTGTGCCCGCTGCTTGATATCGCCACCGCCGAGGTAGTCGTCGCTGCTGAAGCTGGCGGCGCGCAGGCGGCTGTGGCCAATGCCGACATTTTTCAGCAGCGGCAGCTCGTCGAGGTCAATCAACGGCATAAAGATCCGGTAGCTGAACTGGTGGTCGACCGGCGTAAAACGGCGGTGGCGCACGTGGCCGCTGTACAGCACGCTGTTCACAGCAGCTCCCCCTGTTCCATCGCCGCGATCACGTCGAGCGCGCTGCGGATACCGTCTTCATGGAAACCGTTATAGCTCCACGCGCCGCAGAACCAGCTGCGGTTGCTGCCATTGAGCAGCAGGCGCTGCTGCTGGGCGTGAAGGCAGTCGGGGCCAAACTGCGGATGATGGTACTCAAAACGGCGCAGCACTTTTGCCGGATCGATGGGCTGCGTGGGGTTCAGGCTGACGCAGAAAGTGTGCGGCGCTTTGATCCCCTGCAGGATATTCATGTTGTAGGTGACGCTGGCGCCCAGCAGCTCGTCTCCCGCCTGAGTGTCTTCCAGCCGGTAGTTCCAGCTGGCCCAGGCGGCGCGCGCTTTCGGTAACATACTGATATCGGTATGCAGCACCACTTCATTGGCGCGATAGGGGATGCCCGCCAGCATCGCCGCTTCGGCCCCGGAGGCATCGCCCAGCAATTGCAGCGCCTGATCGCTGTGACAGGCAAATATCACCTGGTCATAGCGCTCGCTGCCGCGTGCGCTTTCCAGCGTGACGCCGGCCTCATCGCGCAGGACGCGGGTCACCGGCGTGTTAAGATAGACAGCGATCTTCTCGCCAATCAGCTGCATCAGGCGGCGGATGTACTCGCGCGACCCGCCGGGGATGACGAACCACTGCGGGCGCTGCGCCAGATCGAGCAGGCCGTGGTGGTTAAAGAAGTGCAGAAACTGCGCCAGCGGCATGCGGCGCATCTCCGCCAGCGAGGTTGACCAGATAGCCGCGCCCATCGGCAAAATATAGTGCTGAGCAAAGAAGGCGCTGAAGCCGTGCAGACGGAGAAAATCATCCAGCGTCCCCTGATCCTGCTGGTGCTCCAGCCACTGCTTGCCGCAGCGGTTAAAGCGCACAATCTCAGCGAGGAAGCGGTAAAACGAGGGTTTTAGCAGATTGCTGCGCTGGGCAAACAGGCTGGTCAGCGAGTGGCCGTTATACTCCAGCCCGCTGCGCTGATTGCGCACTGAAAAGCTCATCTCCGTTGGCTGACTCTCCAGCCCGAGCTCGGCCAGCAGCGCCAGAAAGCGCGGATAGGTGCGGTCGTTATAGACAATAAACCCGGTATCAATCGCCCAGCGTTTACCCGCCAGCTCGACATCTACCGTGGCGGTATGACCGCCAGGCGTTGGGCCAGCCTCGTACAGATGTACCTCAGCGCGCGCGGCAAGTTTCCACGCACAGCTAAGACCCGAAATACCACTACCGATAATTGCAACCCGCACGGGCTACCTCGCTATTCGCTGCGTGAGCAGGCGCTGAAGGGCAATGGGCAGGCGGGATGTGACCCGCAGAATAAAGGCAAACAGGCGGGGGAAAGCGATTTCCGCTTTGCCCTTCTCCAGACCGTGGCGAATAAAGCGCGAGGCCTGAACCACGTCGACAATCATCGGCATGGCGAAATCATTGCGCCGCGTCAGCGGGGTATCAACAAAGCCGGGCAGCACCAGGCTGATGCCGACCTGCTGGCGCGAGACGTCCTGTGCCAGGCTGCGGGCGAAATAGGCCAGCGCAGCTTTCGATGCGCCGTAGGCTTCGGCCCGGGGCAGGGGCACCAGGCTGGCGGTGGAACCCACCAGCGCCACACGGCTGCCGGGCTGCATCTGCGGCAGCAGGCTGTCGAGGCAGTTAATCGGGCCGCTAAAGTTAGTCTGCATCACGCGGTGGACTTTTTCCGCTTCCACCAGACCATGATCAAGGTATTCACAGGTGCCGGCGCACAGGATAGCGAGATCAACCAGCTTGTTGCTGAGGGCTGAACGCGTCTGCGCCAGATCGGTAATATCGAATTCGCACAGTTCAATTTGTGGATGCTGAACCTGCAGGGCTTCCAGCCGTTCGCGGTTGCGGCCACAGGCGGTGACGTGCCAGCCAGCGGCGGCATAATCCTGCGCCAGCTGCTGGCCAATGCCCGAACTGGCACCGGTAATCAGAACGCGTTTCATGGCTGTAGCCTCTTTTTGATCCGGTTGACCACTGAGCCCAGCAGCGGCAGTTTCTCATACAGCATTGCGCCCATATCGTAGTAGTCGCGCTGGAAAACGATCTTATCCGCGCGAAAGCGCAGATAGCTGCTGCCCTCCAGGCTCTGCTCCGCGCCGCGTTGTAGCGCCGGATGGGCATACTCCATACGCCATAGCAGCAGGGCATCATTGTCGAACTCGCGCACCAGCGTGACGATAAAGCGGCAGTAGCGCATATTTTTTAGCAGTTCGGCAAAGTAACGTTCCACCACCGCCAGCCCCTGATGTTCACCCACCGGATCGCACAGGCGAATATCGTGATGGTAAATCTGTGGCAGCTGCGCAAGACGGCTGCTGTCCAGCGTTTCATAAAATTCTACCAGCTGGTTCAGTGTCGCCTGTTGCGTCATGCCGTGCCCCTTCAATTACCGTGTGAGGTGATGGAGAATCCCTGTTCCTGCCAGTGAGCCAGCTGCTCCTGCTGGCGTTTGGTCAATGCTTTACCTGTGTAAACAAAGATATGCTGGCCGGGAAAGAGCTCAGGTCGCGGGGACTCCAGCGGTTCCGCCAGCACGTCAATACGCCAGCCCTGCTGCGCCAGGCGCCATGCTTCCATCCACAGCCGCGTGCGGTCGCTAATGCCCCAGCCTACCAGCAGGGCATCTTTACCTGCCTTCTTGCGCGAACCGGCTAAACAGAAGCAGATATAATCAATTAAAGCACCATCCAGCAAACTGCACATAGCGCGAGCCGTATTTTGATCCAGCCCTAGCCGTTGACGGATAGGAACAAAAACGTGATCGATAAGCGATTCGGCCGGATTTTCCTTGCCAATACTGGCAATTTTGACGCGTAGTTTGGACGGACGCACCATGCGCAGCACGACCATCAGTTCTTCCTGAAGGGTAAACCACCCATCATCAACATTAACGTTTTCGCCTTCCAGCAAGGCCTTAACTTTGCCGACCGGCACGCCGCTCTCTATCCAGCGCTTGATCTCCTCAATGCGCTCTATGTCTTCTTCGTCGAACTGGCGGTGGCCACCCTCTGTGCGCTGTGGCTTGAGCAGGCCATAACGACGCTGCCAGGCACGCAGCGTGACCGGGTTAATACCGCAGCGTTCGGCGACATCACCGATGCTGTACAGAGTCATGCATTACCTCTTACTGACGACATTCCTGACACCAACGTAACCAATTACGCCAGGTTGTACAATTTATTTATAGTTGTACAACTTGAAACTGTCAGGTTTTCCGGTTAAATCTCATATGTGAGATTAATTCCCTGATATGAGAAGATAAAGTGAAACAGACTCCAACGGAACAGCGGCTTGCTCAGCGTCTGGCCGATCTGCGTGATGAAAAGGGCTGGTCGCTGGAGGTGCTGTCAGATCTTACCGGGATAAGCCGCGCTTCGCTATCGCGTATCGAGCGTGCTGAGAGCAGCCCGACGGCGGCACTGCTTAATCGCCTGTGCAGTGCCTATGGATTAACCATGTCTCGCCTGCTCAGCGAAGTGGAACAGGGCGGGGTACAGCTTTTGCGTCCTGAACAGCAGAGCCTGTGGCGCGATGCGGAGAGCGGCTACCAGCGCCGCAGCGTCTCGCCTCCGGCGCAGGCGTTTCACGCGGAGCTGGTGGAGGCCCACCTTGAAGCCGGGGCGTGCATCGACTATGACATCCCGCCGGTGGCGGGACTGGAGCAGCATATCTGGATGCTGGATGGCGTGCTGGAACTGCGCATGAACGATCGGCAGTGGCGGCTGGAGAAGGGCGACTGCCTGCGCTTCCACCTGTTTGGTCAAACCTCTTTTCATGCGCCGGAAGCCAGCGGCGCGCACTATGCCCTGGTGGTGGCGCGCTCATGAATGAACTCGAATATCAGTGGTTAGACGCACAGCAGGCTCATTCTGAGCAGGAGGCACTGTACCGGGTGCTGGACGGCTGCGTGGCGCACGGTGCCAGCGTCGGCTTTGTCAATCGCGACCCGGCAGTGCTCAGCCGATTCTGGCAGGACGTGGTGCTGAGCCTGGCGTGCGGCGATAAACAGCTGCTGGTGGCGCGCCTGCAGGGGCGGATTGTAGCCACGGTGATGGTGGTGCTGGCGATGCCGCCTAACGGCGCGCACCGGGCGGAAATCGTCAAGCTGCTGGTGCATCCTGAAGCGCGGCGGCGCGGTATTGCCCGGGCGCTGATGCAGCAGGCAGAGGAGCGTGCGCGTGCCGCCGGGCGCAGCCTGCTGGTGCTGGACACCCGCAGTGGCGACGTTGCGGAACCGCTGTATGCCTCCCGCGGCTGGCAGGTCGCCGGGCAGATCCCGGACTATGCGCAGTCGGTAGCGGGAGAGAGGGAAGCCACAACGGTGATGTACAAGCGGGTCTGAAACGCCTGGCAAACTGCGAGCCGTCTCGGGAGAATAGTCATTGCAGGCTGACGCCGCGGCAATACTGTGTAAAAATACAGCCTTGTTCAGCAGGAAGTGGTTGTCATGGCGTTAACTGTCGCGTTAAAAACGCAAATTGCCGGGTGGTATAAAGCCCTGCAACAGCAAGTCCCCGATTTTATTCCGCGTGCCCCCCAGCGGCAGATGATTGCTGAAGTGGCTAAAACGCTGTCGGGGGACGACGGTCGTCATCTGGCTATTGAAGCCCCCACCGGCGTGGGTAAGACGCTCTCCTACCTGATCCCCGGCATTGCCGTTAGCCGCGCTGAAGAAAAACCGCTGGTGGTCAGTACCGCCAACGTGGCGCTGCAGGACCAGATTTTCAGCAAGGATCTGCCGCTGCTGAAAAAAATTATCCCCGAACTGAAGTTCACCGCCGCCTTTGGCCGCGGGCGCTACGTCTGCCCGCGCAACCTGTCGGCGCTGGCGACGGATGAAGAGAATCAGGGCGATCTGCTGCTGTTTCTCGACGACGATATGACCGCCAGTAAAGATGAGCGCGCGATCTGCACCGAACTGGAAAAATCCCTTAAGCGCTATCAGTGGGACGGCCTGCGCGACCACAGCGCGGAAAATATCGAAGATTCGCTGTGGCAGCGCCTCAGCACCGATAAAGCCAACTGCCTTGGCAGTAACTGCAACTGGTTCCGCGAGTGCCCGTTTTACGTGGCGCGGCGTGAAATTGAGAACGCCGACGTGGTGGTGGCGAACCACGCGCTGGTGATGGCGGCGCTGGAAACCGAATCGGTGCTGCCGCCGCCGAAGAACCTGCTGCTGGTGCTGGACGAGGGCCACCATTTGCCCGACGTGGCGCGTGATGCGCTCGAAATGAGCGGTGAGATCACCCCGGGCTGGACCATGCTGCAGCTCGACCTGTTCTGCCGCCTGGTGGAGCAGTGCCTCGCGCAGTTCCGCCCGAAGCGCCCGCCGCCGCTTAGCCACCCAGACAAACTGAAAGCGCACTGTGAAGAGGTGCGTGAGCAGCTGCAGATGCTGTCACAGATCCTCGGGCTGTATCTGCCGCCGGACGGCCAGGAGGGCGAGTACCGCTTTGAGATGGGCCTGCTGCCTGAGGAGATCCTTACCCTTTGCGCCCGCCTGTTCAAGCTCAGCGATGCGCTGCGCGGGCTGGCGGAAGGGATGATGAACGACCTCAGCGAGAAGAGCGGCCAGTTTGACGTGGTGCGGCTGCAGCGCACGCTGATCCAGATGAACCGTGCGCTGGGCTGGTTTGAAGCCAGCAGCAAGCTGTGGCGGCTGGCGGCGATGGAGCAGGCTTCCGGCGCGCCGGTGTCAAAGTGGGTGGCGCGGGAGATCCGCGATGGCAATGCTCACCTGCTGTTTCACTGCGCCGGGATCCGCGTCAGCGATCAGCTGGAAAAGCTGCTTTGGCGTAAGATCCCTCACGTGGTGGTGACCTCCGCCACGCTGCGATCCCTTAACAGCTTCCAGCGCCTGCAGGAGATGTCCGGCCTGAGTGAAAAGGCGGGCGATCGCTTTGTCTCCCTCGACTCGCCGTTTAACCACGTCACGCAGGGCAAGCTGGTCATCCCGCAGATGAAATATGAGCCGATGCTGGCGAATGAAGTGATGCATCTGGCCGAAATGGCGCACTTTTTTCGCCAGCAGATCAAAGAGGCGCAGCACAAGGGGATTCTGGTGCTGTTCGCCAGCAATCGGGCGATGCAGCAGTTTATCGCCTATCTGCCCGAGCTGCGCCTGATGATGCTGGTGCAGGGCGACAAGCCGCGCCCGGCACTGGTGGCGCTGCACCGCAAACGCGTGGAGCAGGGCGAAACCAGCGTGCTGGTAGGGCTACAGTCGTTCGCCGAAGGGCTGGATCTTAAAGGTGAACTGCTATCCCAGGTGCATATCCATAAAATTGCTTTCCCCCCGGTCGACAGTCCGGTTATTTTGACCGAGGGCGAGTGGCTGAAAAGCCTTAAGCGCTATCCGTTTGAAGTGCAGAGCCTGCCGAGCGCATCGTTTAATCTTATCCAGCAGGTTGGCCGCCTGATCCGCAGCCATGACTGCTTCGGCGAGATTATTATTTATGACCGCCGTTCTGATCAGCAAAAGCTATGGTGCGCGCCTGCTGGGTGCGCTACCGGTATTCCCAATAGAGCAGCCGCCCATGCCGGAGGGCGAGCTGCCGAAAGCCGTGACGCCTGCCGTGAGGCCAAAACCCGCAGGCAGGCGGCGTCGTTAATCGAGACAATTAGGCGTGAGCATGGAATATAACAAGATTATTAAAGAGGTCGGGCGCGGCAAAAATCACGCGCGCGATATTGATATTGATACCGCCCGCGACCTGTATCGCCAGATGCTGGCCGGCAACGTGCCCGAGCTGGAGCTGGGCGGGATCCTGATTGCGCTGCGCATCAAAGGCGAAGGTGAAGAGGAGATGCTCGGCTTCTACCAGGCGATGCAGGAGCAGATGCCGCGTTTGACGCCGCCTGCGCACCTGCCTATGCCTGTTGTCATCCCCAGCTACAACGGTGCACGCCGCCAGGGCAACCTTACGCCGCTGCTGGCGCTGCTGCTCTCTCACCTTGGTTTCCCGGTGCTGATGCATGGCGTTAGCGACGATCCGACTCGCGTTACCAGCGAAGCGGTGTTCGCCGCACTGGGTATCGCGCCGGTGGCTTCAGCGGCTGAAGCGCAGGCGAAGCTGGACGCCGGTGAACTGGCGTTTATCACCATCGGTACGCTGTGCCCGGCGATGGAGCAGCAGCTCTCGCTGCGCTGGCGTATGGGAGTGCGCAACAGCGCCCATACGCTGGCCAAGCTGGCGACGCCGTTTGCCGAGGACGCTGCGCTGCGCCTCGCCAGCGTATCGCACCCGGAATATATCCCGCGCGTCGGTAAGTTCTTCAGCGATATTGGCGGGCGCGGGCTGCTGCTCAACGGCACAGAAGGGGAGGTTTACGCTAACCCGCAGCGCTGCCCGTCAATCAGCCTGATTGCCGGTGCACAGCCGGAACAGCTGCTGGGGCGTCAGGAAGAGGTGGTGCTGAGCGACGGTGCGTTGCCGGGGGCAAAGGATGCCGAAACCACCGCCGCGTGGATCCATCGTTGCCTGGCACAGGAAGTCCCGGTGCCGCAGTCGCTGCGGCTGCAGATCGCCTGCTGCTACCTTGCCACCGGGCGCGCCGCGGACCTCGATGGGGCGTTAGAGTTGATTGCTCAGGCGGGGTATTAAAGCGTAAAGGGACGACCGGAAAAATGGTCTTCATCACCGGGGCAACTCTCGGCACGGGACGACCGAAAAAAATGGTCGTCCCCTACGGGGAGTAATATGGCCGTTCTGTACATTGTCTTGTGTAGGGGCGGACCCTCTTTTCCGGTCCGCCCGCTGCGTTGATCAGCGCGGCAACAGCTGCTCCGCCAGCGCGGTCCACAGCGCAATACCGGGGCCGATCAGCGCATCGTTAAAATCGTAACGTGCATTGTGCAGCGGCGCTGACGGCGTCTCTCCATCCGCACCCAGCCAGAAATAGGCGCCCGGGCAGGCTTCCAGCATGCAGGCAAAATCCTCTGATGCCATCGACGGGTTCACATTCCACTGCACTTTTTCCGCAGGCAGTAAGGTTAATGCACAGTCGCGCACCCTGGCGGCTTCCTGCGCGTGGTTTGCGGTTACCGGATAATCGGTCTGATAGTCGATGCTGCCGTCAATACCCAGCGGGGCGGTAAAGGTGGTGACAAACTCGTCAATCATCTGACGCACGCGCTGGCGCACATCGGCCTGCAGGCAGCGCAGCGTGCCGCGCAGCACCACATTTTCCGGGATCACGTTAATCGCTTCACCGCCGTTAATCTGCGTAATGCTGACCACCGCAGATGCCAGCGGTGACAGGCGGCGCGAAGGAATGGTTTGCAGCGCCAGGATCAGCTGCGCGGCGGCGACAATCGGGTCCGCGCCGTTTTCCGGCATCGCCGCATGGCAGCTGCGACCGCGCAGGGTAATTTCGAACGAATCGAGCGACGCCATCATCGCCCCTTCATTAACCGCAACGTGCCCGGCGGGCAGCCCCGGCCAGTTGTGCATGCCGTAAATAGCATCCATCGGGAACAGGTTAAACAGCCCCTCTTCCACCATGCGTCGTGCGCCGCCGAGGTTTTCCTCCGCAGGCTGAAAGACAAAATGCAGCGTGCCACTAAAGTTGCGCGTGCTGCTCAGGTGCCTGGCAGCGGCCAGCAGTATCGCGGTGTGGCCGTCATGGCCGCAGGCATGCATCACGCCGGGGCGGGTCGAGCGGTGAGCGGCGCTGCCTAATTCGGTGATCGGTAATGCATCCATATCCGCCCGCAGGCCTATCGTTGGGCCGGGGCCGTTTTCCAGCGTGCCCACCACGCCAGTGCCCGCCAGTCCACGATGTACCTGTAGCCCCATTGCGGTGAGCTGTTGCGCCACCATTTGAGCCGTTTGATGTTCCTGATAGCCCAGTTCAGGTTGGGCGTGCAGCATCCTGCGCCAGCCTGTGGCTTCTTCAATCAGCGAAAGGGGAATGGCCATCGGTTACGTCTCCTGTGCGGGGCGCTATTCACTTAGCGGGCAGGAAATAAGTTAGCATAAAACGCGGGTAAGAGGGGCAGTGATGCGATGAAAAACGGGCCTGCAGACCAGGCCCGTTGCGGCGTTATTTGACCATCGGCAGATTGAGCTCGTGCTGATGAGCGCAGTTTTTGGCGATGTCATAACCGGCATCCGCGTGGCGCATCACGCCGGTGGCGGGATCATTCCACAGCACGCGGCCCAGGCGCTTGTCGGCTTCTTTGGTACCGTCGGCGACAATGACGACCCCTGCATGCTGTGAGAAGCCCATACCCACGCCGCCGCCATGGTGCAGGCTGACCCAGGTCGCGCCGCCTGCGGTATTCAGCAGGGCGTTAAGCAGCGGCCAGTCAGAAACGGCATCTGAACCGTCCTTCATCGCTTCGGTTTCACGGTTTGGCGAGGCGACCGAGCCGCAGTCAAGGTGATCGCGACCGATGACGACGGGCGCCTTCAGCTCGCCGTTGCGCACCATTTCGTTAAAGGCCAGGCCCGCCAGATGACGCTCGCCGAGGCCCAGCCAGCAGATACGCGCCGGAAGGCCCTGGAAAGCGATGCGCTCCTGCGCCATATCCAGCCAGCGGTGCAGGTTTTTATGGTCCGGGAACAGCTCTTTTAGTTTGGCATCGGTCTTATAGATATCCTCCGGATCGCCAGAGAGAGCCACCCAGCGGAACGGGCCTTTACCTTCGCAGAACAGCGGACGGATATAGGCAGGAACGAAGCCCGGGAAATCAAAGGCGTTTTTCACTCCTTCATCCAGCGCGACCTGACGAATATTGTTGCCGTAGTCGACGGTGGGAATGCCCATATGGCAGAAGTCGAGCATCGCCTGCACGTGGACCGCCATCGAAGCGCGTGCCGCTTTTTCAACGGCTTTAGGATTCGTTTTGCGCTCGGACTCCCAGCGTGCCAGATCCCAGCCCGCAGGCAGATAGCCGTTAATCGGATCGTGCGCGGAGGTTTGATCGGTGACGATATCCGGCTTCATGCCGCCTGCTTTAGCACGCTTAACCAGCTCCGGCAGGATTTCGGCGGCGTTACCCAGCAGGCCAACGGAGATGGCACGCTTCTCTTTATTGGCTTTAGTGATGATATCCAGCGCTTCTTCAATGCTGTAAGCCTTGTAGTCGAGGTAGCGGGTGCGCAGGCGGAAGTCGATACGCGACTCCTGGCACTCCACTGCCAGCACTGATGCCCCGGCCAGCACGCCCGCCAGCGGTTGCGCACCGCCCATGCCGCCCAGCCCGGCGGTGAGGATCCACTTACCGCTTAAGTCGCCGTCAAAGTGCTGGCGGCCGGCTTCGGCGAAGGTTTCAAACGTTCCCTGCACGATGCCCTGGGCACCAATGTAGATCCACGACCCGGCGGTCATCTGGCCGTACATCATCAGGCCCGCTTTATCCAGCTCGTGGAAGTGGTCCCAGGTCGCCCAGTGCGGCACCAGGTTGGAGTTGGCGATCAGTACGCGTGGCGCATCGGCATGTGTGCGGAAAACGCCCACCGGCTTGCCGGACTGCACCAGCAGCGTCTCTTCCGGCTGCAGCGCTTGCAGTGAACGCAGGATCTGCTCGAAGCACTCCCAGTTACGCGCCGCTTTACCAATACCGCCGTATACCACCAGATCTTCCGGGCGCTCGGCCACGTCCGGATCGAGGTTGTTTTGGATCATGCGGTACGCGGCTTCAATTAGCCAGTTGGCGCAGTGCAGAGTGCTACCATGCGGGGCACGAATGGTACGCGCGACGGCTTTGCTTACGGACTCGGTCATAACAGTTTCCTCCAAAGGATTAAGGCTTAGCGAGCGCGTGCGGGCAGCAGCGCGGCAATCATTTCCGGCCAGGTATCCTGGCTGGCCCACAGGCGCATCTGTTCAATATCAGGCGCCATCAGGCGATCTTTTTCGAGGTAAGGCACGCGCTGGCGAATGCTGGCCAACACCTGCTCCAGCTGCGGTGAACTGCGCAGCGGGCGATGGAAATCAATACCCTGCGCGGCGGCCATCGCTTCGATACCGACCACAGCGGCGGTGTTAAAGCACATGGCGCCGAGGCGACGCGCGGCGTAGGTCGCCATCGACACGTGATCTTCCTGGTTAGCTGAGGTTGGCAGGCTGTCGACGCTGCCCGGATGAGCAAGGGATTTGTTTTCTGAGGCCAGCGCGGCGGCGGTAACCTGGGCGATCATAAAGCCGGAATTGACCCCGCCATCGTTCACCAGGAACGGCGGCAGCCCGGACAGCCCGGTATCCAGCAGCAGCGCGAGGCGACGTTCGGAAATGGCACCGATTTCGGCCACCGCCAGCGCGATAATATCGGCGGCAAAGGCTACAGGCTCTGCATGGAAGTTGCCGCCGGAGATCACTTCACCCGTATCGGTGAACACCAGCGGGTTATCGGATGCGGCGTTAGCTTCGATCTGCAGCACTTTTGCTGCGTGATTGAGGTTATCGAGGCAGGCACCCATCACCTGCGGCACGCAGCGAATCGAGTAGGGATCCTGTACGCGCCCGCAGTTGGCATGTGAAGGCAGAATATCGCTGCCCTCCAGCAGGGCACTGACCGCTGCGGCAACGTCAATCTGCCCCTGCTGGCCGCGTGCTTCATGAATGCGATGGTCAAAAGGTTTAAGCGAACCTTTAATCGCTTCCAGCGACAGCGACCCGGCGACCAGCCCGGCGGCGAAGGCGTTTTCAGCTTCGAACAGGCCGCGCAGTGCCAGCGCAGTAGATACCTGGGTACCATTGAGCAGCGCCAGGCCCTCTTTAGGCCCCAGCACAAAGGGCTCCAGCCCGGCGAGGGCTAACCCCTGCGTGGCTGGCATCAGTTTGCCCGCCACGCGCACTTCGCCTTCACCCAGCAGCATCAGCGAGAGATGCGCCAGCGGGGCGAGATCGCCGGAGGCACCGACCGATCCTTTCTCTGGAATGCACGGCATAACACCCGCGTTAAACAGGCTAATCAGGCCGTCCACCAGTTCAATACGAATACCGGAGTGGCCGCGAGAAAGGCTGATCACTTTCGTCGCCATGATCACACGCGCGACATCATCCGGCAGCAACTCTCCGAGCCCGACGCTGTGCGACAGGACCAGGTTGCGCTGCAGTTCGGCCAGACGCTCGTTGGGAATGGTGGTTTGCGCCAGCTTGCCGAAGCCGGTATTAATGCCGTAGGTAACCTTGCCGGAGCTGACGATAGCATCCACGGTCGCACTCGCCTGCTGAATACGGCTGCGTGATGGCTCGTCCAGCGCCAGTTTTACCCCACCGCGATAAATCGCTTTTAGGGTGGCCAGGTCCACCTTGCCCGGTGTGAGCAGGCAATGATGTGTAGTCAGTGACATGGTATACTCCTGTATAGACAAGTGCGTGTGCGATGATTATGAGTCGAAGACATCATTGAGTGAATCACATGTGTATAGTCTTGTCTATACAACCAGCAAGAGTTGTGCCACCTGCGTCACAAATATGAATTTGGCTGCTTTGAGCGCACTTTTAAACTCGACTGACGCGCAGCAGGCGCCCTGCGCGACGCTGCGCTGCACCATGCGGGTTCAATTTGCCATTTTCCGGTGCAAAGAGGATGTATATACATTTAAGAATGAAGTCAGTAAACTGCCCGTTATTACCACTATAAGGAACTTGCTATGGTCGTGCAGACTGCGATTTCACAACTCTCCGCCGCCATGAGCGATCAGCCCGCGCCGATCTATCAGCGTGTCAAGCAGGCGATTATCAGCCAGATTAGTGAAGGGGTATGGAAAGCCAACCAGCGCGTGCCGTCCGAAAGCGAACTGGTCAATGAACTCGGCGTCAGCAGGATGACCATCAACCGGGCATTGCGCGAGCTGACCAGCGAAGGTTATCTGATGCGTATGCAGGGCGTGGGGACCTTTGTCGCGGAGATGAAAGGCTACACCGCGATGTTGGAAGTGCATAATATTGCTGAAGAGATTGCCCAGCGCGGTCATCGCCACAGCTGCAAAATTCTCACGCTGCGCGAAAGCAAAGCCGATCCAGAGCAGGCGGCGGTGCTCGGATTAAGCACCGGGCAAACGCTGTTCCAGTCGCTTATCGTCCATTTTGAAAATGACCTGCCGGTGCAGCTGGAAGAGCGCGTGGTCAACCCGCTGGTGGCGCCTGATTATCTGCAGCAGGATTATCACAGCCAGACGCCTTACACCTATCTGATGCGCGTCGCTCCTTTAACCGCCGGGGAGCATATCGTTGAAGCGGTGCTGCCGGATGCCCAGCAGTGCCAGCTTTTGGCCATTGAAGCGCAGGAGCCCTGTCTGCTGATCCGCCGCCAGACCTGGAGCGACAGCAAAGTGGTGACCTATGCAAAGCTGCTCTACCCGGGGTCGCGCTATAAGCTGCTGGGGCGTTTTAAGGGCCACGGCTGAAGTTTAGCGGGGAATTAACGTTCCCCACAGCAGCTGCGCGTTTTCGCTCAGCGGGACAAACATCCCGGCACCATCCTCCCACCAGGCGCCCTGGCCTGCGGCCAGCACCCCATCTGCGCACTGCCACTCTCCGGCAACCACATACACCACGCCGCTAACCTCATCCTGCGGGGCAAAGCGCTGGGTGGCGATCCCCGCCTCCGGCTGATAGCGGCTGCGGCGCGCCATAATATTGAAGTCAGTGCTGCAACCGCCTGCCAGACGGGCGGCAATAGCCTCTTCACCCGGAAAAGCGAACGGCTGATTAAGGGCAAGATGCTGGATAAGCGCGCCCTGGCGGTAGAGTGCGACATCGCCGCTCAGCAGAGTGATAATGCGATCAATGCCGGGAAACGTGGAAAAATCGCCGTCGCTGGCGATGGTGGCGATGCTGATGCGCCAGTCGAAATCTACCACGCCTAGTGGATAGCTGATGATTTCCCGCGTCTCACCGCCGCCGTTGCGCCAGCGGCTGACGGGTAACTGCTCACTGTCATAACGCTGGATCATCGCAGTGCCTCCAGGGCTTCGCGCAGGTCGGCATCGATCTCAGCCTGCTGCGCATGCATACCGTGGTTAATCCGCTGCTGCCCGGCGACAAACACGTCCTGAATCTGCGCGCGGTTGCCGGCAAACAGCCAGCGGTTCAGCAGTGACGCATCCGGCGTGCTGGCGAGCAGGGCGTCGTCGGCCAGCACCAGCCAGTCGGCACGATAGCCCACCTGCAGGCTGCCAATTTTCATCCCGCAGGCCTGCGCACCGCCGCTCAGCGCCTGCTGATAGAGCACATCACCCACCGAGGGTTGCTGCGCGGTAACGATGCGGTTGCGGCGGCGGTCACGCAGGCGCTGGGCGTACTCCAGCCAGCGCAGCTCCTCGACGACATCCAGCGAGACATGGCTGTCGGAGCCAATTCCCCAGCGGCCACCCTGCGCCACATACTGCGTGGCGGGGAAGATGCCGTCACCGAGGTTCGCTTCGGTGGTCGGGCACAGGCCAGCAACGGCCTGGCTGGCGGCGAGGCGCGCGATCTCAGATTCATCCAGATGCGTGGCGTGGATCAGGCACCAGCGCGCATCCACGGCAAAGCGGTCCAGTAACCAGCTAACCGGGCGCTCACCGCTCCACGCCAGCGAGTCGTTGACCTCTTTCTCCTGTTCGGCAATATGAATATGCACCGGCAGGTCGGATGGGCTATTTTCCAGCACCTGGCGCATCTGCTGCTGGTTAACGGCGCGCAGTGAGTGGAAGCACAGTCCCTGATTCAGCAATGGCTTAGCGGCGATTTTCTCTCGCAGGCGATGCTGCTGCGCCAGGTAGCTGTCGGCATCCTGAATAAAGCGCTTTTGCCCGGGCTGCGCGGGTTGGCTACCGAATCCGGCAAAGCTGTACAGCACCGGCAGCATAGTCTGGCCGATGCCGCTGCGCTCTGCAGCGAGGATCAGCGCATCCAGCATCGCGTCATCAGGGTAGGGTTGACCGTCGGGCTGATGGTGAAGATAGTGGAATTCCGCCACCTGGGTATAGCCGCCTTTCAGCATATCGACATAAAGGTGGCTGGCGATCGCTGTCACTTGCGCAGGCGTCAGGCGCTGCACCATGTGGTACATCAGTTCGCGCCAGGTCCAGAAGCTGTCCTGCGGATTACCGGCAACTTCGGCCAGCCCGGCCATGGCGCGCTGGAAAGCGTGAGAATGCAGGTTAGCCATCGCCGGAAGCACGCTACCCTTAAGACGCAGTGCATCCTGTGGCGTACTGTTGGCGGTGAGAGCGGCGATGTTACCCAGATGATCGACTTCAATCAGGACATTATGTTGCCAGCCTTCAGCCAGCAGGGCGCGGGGCGCAAAAAAGCGAGTCATGGTTGCTTCCTGTGCAATGAGGTTGTATATACATATACATACTTATGAAACAACAGTAAAGCGCACAACGCAGGAGAGCGGATGAACCAGCAACTCAGCTGTGACCATTTATGGTTCGGCGCCGATATCGTCACTATGCGCGACGGGCGCTATAGCATTATTGAACAGGGCGCGATCGCCGTGAGTGGCGAAAAAATCGTCTGGATCGGGCCTTTATCACAAAGTGCGCATATTGTGGCGCAGCAGCGTACCGACCTTGGCGGCGGCATCGTGACGCCAGGGTTGGTGGATTGTCATACCCACCTGGTTTTTGGCGGCGACCGCAGTCACGAATTTGAGCAGCGACTGAACGGCGTCAGCTACAGCGAGATCGCTGCGCAGGGCGGGGGGATTATCTCCACGGTGCGCGCGACGCGGGCGGCGTCGCAGGATACGCTGGTGGCCAGCGCCCGTCAGCGCCTGGGGCATCTGCTGGCAGAGGGCGTCACCACCGTCGAGATCAAGTCCGGTTATGGGCTGGAGATTGACAGTGAGCTGCGCATGCTAAAAGCCATCCGTCAGCTGGCTACAGAAGTGCCCGCGCAGGTGGAAGCTACCTGTTTAGCGGCGCATGCGGTGCCGCCGGAATATAAAGACCGGCCCGATGCCTGGGTCGAGGTGATTTGCCAGCAGCTGCTGCCGCAGGTTGCTAAAGAGAAGCTGGCGGATGCGGTTGATGCTTTCTGTGAGCATCTGGCGTTTTCACCTGAGCAGGTTAGCCGGGTGTTCAGCGCTGCACAACAGCTTGGCCTGCCGGTTAAACTGCACGCTGAGCAGCTCTCTTCCCTGGGTGGCGGTGCGCTGGCTGCAGGGTTTAACGCGCTGTCAGCTGACCATCTTGAATACGCCACTGAACGTGACGTGGCGGCGATGGCGCAACACGGCACGGTAGCGGTGCTGCTGCCGGGTGCCTTCTACCTGCTGCGCGAAAAGCAGCATCCCCCGGTTGAACTGTTCCGCCGCTATCAGGTGCCGATGGCGCTGGCGAGCGATGCCAATCCGGGCACTTCGCCCGCGCTGTCGCTGCGTCTGATGCTCAATATGGGCTGTACGCTATTCGGCATGACGCCGGAAGAGGCGCTGGCAGGCGTCACGCTGCACGGCGCGCGCGCGCTGGGGCTGGCCGAGCGGATAGGCTCGCTGGAGGTCGGTAAGCTGGCGGACTTCGTGCACTGGCCGCTGACGCGCCCGGCAGAACTGGTTTACTGGCTCGGCGGGCAGCTGCCGTGCCGGGTGGTGTTTAGAGGTGCAGACCGAGGAGAACAACGATGAACGCTTTTCAATTCAGCGCCGGTAAACTGCCGCTGCTGCTAAGTATTCCCCACGCGGGAACGCTGTTAACGCCAGAGGTGGAAGCCGGGCTGAGTGATGCGGCAAAAGGTTTGCCGGATACCGACTGGCATATTCCAAAACTGTACGATTTCGCCCGTGAGATGGGCGTCAGCGTGCTGGTGGGAAACTATTCACGCTTTGTGATCGATTTGAACCGTCCGCCGGATAATCAGGCACTCTACACCACGGCCACCACGGGTCTGTACCCGGAAACGCTGTTTGACGGCACGGCGACTTTCAAGCCGGGCATGACGCCAACTCCGCAGCAGCGGGCGGGCTATCTGCAGCATATCTGGCAGCCGTATCATGGCAAAATTCAGCAGGAGCTGGCGCGTATCAAGCAGCAGCACGGCTATGCGCTGCTGTTTGATGCCCACTCGATCGCTTCAGCGATCCCCCGCCTGTTCGAGGGGCAGCTGCCTGACCTGAATCTCGGCACCAACGACGGGGCAAGCTGCAGCCCACGTCTGGCGCAACAGCTGACCGCGCGCTGTGGCGCACAATCGCAGTTTAGCTGGGTGCTGAACGGGCGCTTCAAGGGGGGATACATTACGCGCGCCTATGGCAAACCGCAGGAGAACCAGCACGCGGTGCAGCTGGAACTGGCGCAGTGTAACTACATGGAAGAAGCACCGCCGTTCAAATGGCGTGGGGATAAAGCGGCTCAGCTGCAGCCGCTGCTGCAGCAGCTGATTGAGACGCTGTTGCAGTATCACTACCGCTAACGCGCCTGCGGTCAGGCCCTGCTGCTACAGCAGCAGGGTTTCAATATCTCGCCAGTTTTCCACGCGACGGTAGCCCGTAACCAGAACGGTTGTGTGGCGCAGAATAGAGAAGGCCTTCCCCGCAGAAATTGACGAAGTTAAACGCATTGTCGTCGATCATATAATCGGCATTGATAATACTTTTGTTGCCGCAGAACACAATATTGCTTGGTCTGATATCAGGGAAATGCGTCTTCAGCCACTGAAATTTGGCGTTAAACGAGGTCGGGACCTCCATTGCGGCGGTGGTAATAAAAATCTCGTACCGCTCGCTCAGCCGGGCAATCACCCGCTGGCTGTCTTCGATAACGTCGAGGTCAGCAAAAAATGTCGGGTCGCCAACCAGCTCGAAAATCTCACCCAGCTTGTCAGGATCCTCCTGATGCAGCCTGAACAGATTCAGCTCATCGAGCGTCAGCTGCTGAGAGAAATGGCTGTTCCATGTTTTTACCATTTTAGGATGAAAGTCAGCGATAACCTCATCCATATCGATAGCAATGCGTTGCATAATCACTCCATGACTTCTTGTTGTTAAGCCCCGCATGATAACAAAAAAGCCCATCGCGTAAAGGCGACGGGCTTCATTTACATCCTCAATGCGCTGAAATTCAGGCCAGTTCCAGCACCCCTTCCTGCGGTTCAAAGCGCAGGCTTAGCATATCCAGCCGTTCAACCCGTATCCAGTGCAGCACATCACGGATAATGGGGTGGGTGAGTTCGGTAATGGTAAACGCCAGCGCCCGACACCGATCGCAAAAAAGCGGTCAATATCTACTTGCGCGCATCCGGCCTGACCAAATCAAAGCGTAGCGCCTCGCTGATGCCGTAATAGGCGCTTGGGCCGCCGGCACGCAGGATCGGTTCGGCCTTCGCCGTCTGATAGATACCGTCGACCAGCAGCTCATCATCAATATGAATCGCCACCACTTCGCCCAGCACCAGCCAGGTCGGGATCTGTTCACCGTCGGCACTCTGCAACTGAATGCACTGCGACAGGCGGCACTCAAAATTGACCGGGCTTTCCGCCACCATGCTGACATTCACCTGCGTGGCAGGGACAGCCGTCAGACCGGCATAAGTGAACTCATCTTCGCCGTGCGGCAGCGAGGCTGAGCTTTCATTCATCGGCACCGCCAGCGGGCGGGTCGCGAGGTTCCAGACAAATTCGCCGGTCTCCTGGATATTGGCCACGCTGTCTTTCCAGCCGCTGCTGGCGAAGCCGACGATCGGCGGGCGGTAGTTAAAGCAGTTAAAGAAGCTGTAGGGCGCCAGATTGCGCTGCCCGCTGGCGTTTTGCGAACTGATCCAGCCAATCGGGCGCGGGCCGATAATCGCATTCAGCGGATCGTGCGGCAGGCCGTGGCCCAGCTTCGGTTGATAGGAATAGCGTGTACGTGACATAAAACCTCCCTGAAAAAATTGTGTAACGCGGAAAAATGGCGTCAGTGGTTTACCATTATTACCACAGCAGGTATCTTACGCGCCTGCCGATAAGAGAGCCGCCAATGAAAACCCCCGTCGAAAAAAATGTGCTTCACCCGCGTAACCGCCACAGCGGCCGCTATGATTTCGCTGCGCTGATTGCCAGCCATCCCCCGCTGGCACCGTTTGTGGCGGTCAACAACTGGGGCAGCGAGTCAATCGACTTCGCCAACCCGGACGCGGTGAAGGCGCTGAATCAGGCGCTGCTGCACCATTTTTACGGCATCGCCCACTGGGATATCCCACCGGGTTTTCTCTGCCCGCCGGTGCCGGGGCGCGCTGACTACATCCACCACCTGGCCGACCTGCTGGCGGAAGATAACCGCCGCGTGGTGCCGCGTGAAATTAACGTGCTGGACGTCGGCTGCGGCGCCAACCTGATCTACCCGCTGATTGGCCACAGTGAATACCAGTGGCGCTTTACCGGCAGCGAAGTGAACGAGCAGGCGATGGCCGGCGCTAACGGCATTATTGCCGCGAATCCGGGCCTGAATCGCGCTATCCGTCTGCGCCGCCAGAAAGACCCCAAAGCGATCTTCAACGGCGTGATCCACAAAAGTGACTTCTATCAGGCCACGCTGTGTAACCCGCCGTTCCACGCCTCGGCGGAAGAGGCGCATCAGGGCAGCCAGCGTAAGCTGCGCAACCTCGGCCTGGACCGTAAATCCCCGCTCAACTTCGGCGGCCAGCAGGACGAACTGTGGTGCGAAGGTGGCGAAGTGGCCTTTATCCTGCGCATGATCGAGGAGAGCGTCAGCTTTGCCCGCCAGTGCGTGTGGTTCACCACGCTGGTATCGCGCAAAGAGCACCTGCCGGAGCTGTGGCGTGCGCTGGAGGAGGCCGACGTCGCCGCCGTGCGCACCATTGATATGGCGCAGGGGCAGAAGCAGAGCCGCTTTATTGCCTGGACTTTTATGGAACAGCCACAGCGCACTAAGTTACTCAGCAAATAATGCCTTACTCCGGTGCCGTCAGTGCTTGATAACTGGCGGCACCTTCAATATCGACCCCGCTCTGCATCACCTGCACCGTCTGGTGCGGTGCCTTAATGCCTGCCTTATCAAAGTGCTTCTTCACCATGCCATCCAGCGCGAAACGCACCGTCCACTGCTTCAGTGGTTGAGTAGTAAACGACACGCGCACGGTAAATGACTGATTGGTCAGCCCGACCAGCCCGGCAAATGACGGCTCGCCGATCACCATACCGCGAATGCTCTCGTCTTCCAGCAGCTCCTTCACCGCCGCCTGCAGCGTGGCGTTCACCTTTTCAGCCTCTTCACGACGGTCAACATCATAGTTGGCGACAAACGAACCGATGCCGCGCACGAAGTTGGCAAAGGTGGTAATCGAAGACCACGGGATAATATGGTAAGCCCCGGTATCCTGACGCACGCCGACCGAGCGGATAGACATGCGCTCCACGGTGCCGGTGATGGCGCCAATGGTCACCAGATCGCCGGTATTCATGCCATTCTCGAACTGGATAAAGATGCCGGTAATAATATCCTTCACCAGCGTCTGCGAACCAAACGACACGGCCAGGCCCAGCGCCCCGGCCCCTGCCAGCAGCGGGGCGATATTCACGCCAATCTCCGACAGCAGGATCATGATGGTGATGGTACTGATAATTACCGCCAGCGCATTACGGAACAGCGTCAGCAGGGTACGCGCGCGGGCGCTCGGCATCGGCCGCCCGTGCGAGTCAGACGCCAGCCGGCTTTCGATCATGCTGGCCAGCAGCGTCCAGCCCACGGCGGAGAAGAACAGGATCACCACGATGCGGATCAGAATATCCACCAGCTTCTCGCCCGCGCCGACCGTCAGCCAGTGCCACAGATCAAACAGGTTCCAGGCATTAAGCAGCAGCAGGGTGACGGCAAACACGGTGATCACGCGCGCCAGCTTGAGCATTGCCGACACCCAACCGTTGACCCGGCTTTGCAGCTCGGGGTAGTTACGCCGCAGCTCCGGGGAGAGCACGATAGTTTTGCCAATCCAGCGCGTCAGCATGCCGGAAACCAGCGCGCCGATGCCGACAATCGCCAGCGAGCGCACTGTGGCGGCCATCATAAACTGCAGGCTGTCGCCAGGGTTGAACATTGAAAACAGGAACAGCGCAATAAAGTAGGCGCTCGCCAGCCAGTGCCACACCAGCGCAAACGCACGGATAAACAGCGCAAAGAAAGAGAGCGAGCGGTCTGCCAGACGCGCCAGCGCCTGCTGGATATTGCGCCGGTTATGGAAAATCAGATACAGCGCCCACAGGGTGATCAGCCCCATGATCGCCACGTTAACCAGCGCTGCAACCTGCACGTTCACCTGATTCGCCACAATCGGCACAATCACCAGCAGGCCATAACCAATCAGCCCGCTCAACCAGCTCAGGCGCGTATTCCAGTAGTGAGCGCGGCCGTCGGAGAGGTGGAAGAAGCGCAGCTCGGGAAAGCGCGGGCAGAACATCAGGCGCAGGATGGCCTTGAAGAATTCAATGAGCGCAAAGGCGTTAAGGAACAGCCCCTGCTGATAGGCGATGGTGCGGCTCCCGGCATTCATATTGTCACTGAGGATCTGCCCGACGACCAGCGCCAGCGCCAGCAGCAGCAGGTCGATGATAAAGGCCGCGGCAATCATCCCCGGCAGGTGCAGCCAGCTGCGGCGGTCGGCATTCTTCTGCCGCCCCCACGCGCCCATGCGGCGGTACAGCGGGGAGACCGCCCAGCGCACCAGCCAGTAGAACGTAAATAGCGCGCCCGCCAGCATGGCGAAATGGCTCAGGGCGTTGAAAAATGTCTGATGATTAAAGGGCTTATGCGGGGCATTAACGATGCTGCTGTGCAGCTGCTGCAGGCGTGAGGCAAACTCGGCGCCAAAGTGGCGGCTGACGTCGGTGACGCCCTGCAACACGGTTTTATCTTCATCCTCTTTCGGGGGCGTGAGCACCGGCGCTTTGCCCGATGGCTGCGCGGCAGCGGCGTTTCGCAACTGTGCAATAAGCTCCTGGCGCGACGGGTCGTCAGCGAGAATATTTGCCAGCGCAGCATAGGCGGCTTTTTTATCATTAAGATCCGGCTCGGACTGATTATCGCTGTTCTGCTGGGAGTGTGAAGCGGCAACGGCGGCGGCGGGCAGGCTGACGGCCTGTGACTGCGGCACACCGATAAACAGCAGCAGCAGCAATGTGATACGCAGCGTGCTGGCGAATCCTGTCATCCTCTTCTCCTCGGGTAGCGCAAAGCAGAAAAGTATAGACCCTGATTATCGGGTGGGGGAGGAAGAGGGCATTTTGCGATAAATTGAAAGCAGGGGCAGCGGGCGCCGCCCCTGAACAGATTACGACACGTGCTGCAGGAACTCACGCAGACGGTCGCTTGGCGGGTTGCTGATCAACTCGTCAGGATTACCATCCTCGGCGATGCGGCCCTTATCGATAAAGATCAGGCGCGAAGCCACTTTCTGGGCGAAGCCCACTTCGTGCGTGACGATCACCATCGTCATGCCTTCTTCGGCGAGGTCCTGCATCACTTTCAGCACCTCGTGGCGCAGCTCCGGGTCGAGGGCCGAGGTTGGCTCATCAAACAGCATCATCTTCGGTTTAACCGCCAGCGCACGGGCAATCGCCACGCGCTGCTGCTGACCACCGGAAAGCTCGGAAGGGAAGTGGTTGGCGCGCTCGGCCAGCCCGACTTTGCCCAACAGCTCACGCGCCAGGCGCTGGGCTTCGGCTTTCTTCGTGCCGCGCACGCGGATAGGGCCAAAGGCGACGTTATCCAGCGCGCTCATCTGTGGGAACAGATGGAACTGCTGGAATACCATCCCGGCTTCCTGACGGATCAGGCGGTCATCAACTTTTGGATCGTTAACCTTTTTGCCATCGACGATCAGATCGCCGCTGGTGATCTCTTCCAGCTTGTTAATGCAGCGCAGCAGCGTAGATTTACCGGAGCCGGATGGCCCGATAATCACCACCACTTCACCCTGATTGATTTTCAGATCGATGTTGTGCAGCACCTGGGTAGCACCGAAGTGCTTGGATACGTTTTTAAATTCAATCACAGGATTTTCATCCTTCTCTCAAGGCGACGCAGAACAAAGCTCAGCACCAGCGTAATAATCAGATAAATAACGGCAACGGCGCTCCAGATCTCCAGCGCGCGGAAGTTACCGGCAATAATTTCCTGGCCCTGACGGGTCAGTTCCGCCACGCCAATGACGATAAACAGCGAGGTGTCTTTGATGCTGACAATCCACTGGTTACCCAGCGGTGGCAGCATGCGGCGCAGCGCCAGCGGCATAATCACGTAGCGCAGCGTCTCGCGGCTGGAGAGGCCCAGTGCCAGACCGGCTTCACGGAAGCCACGGTTGATCGACAGCACCGCACCACGGGTAATTTCCGCGATGTAGGCGCCGGAGTTGATCATGATCGTGACCACTGCAGCGGTCAACGCATCGATTCTGAAGTCAGGCAGTGCCATAGGCAGAGCAAAATAGATAAACATCACCTGCACCACAATCGGGGTGCCACGGATCAGCTCGATAAAGACCAGCGCGATGTTACGTGAAATCCAGCCACCGTAAGCGCGGGCAAAGCCAGCGGCCAGGCCGATAATCACGCCGCCCAGCAGGCCCAGGACCGAAATCCACAGGGTCATTTTGGCGCCTTCAAGCAGGATTGGAATAGCAGGCCAGATGGCGCTCCAGTCAAACTGCATGTTAATTCTCCGGATCTAAAACCATTTTTGTTGAAGTGGAAAAAACGCAGAGGCAGAAATCCCGTTCTCTGCGTTTAAGCTAAAAGCTGTTTTTATAATTATTTAGGTTCGCTGCCGAACCATTTTTTGTACAGTGTGTTGTAAGTGCCGTTGTCGCGCAGCGTTTTCAGCGCGCCGTTCACTTTTTCACGCAGGTCGTCGCTGCCTTTCGGGAACGCGATACCGTACTGCTGTGCTTCAATAGAGTCACCGACGGTTTTGAACTTACCTTTACCAGCGGTATGGATGTAATAGAGGATATTTGGCGTATCGTGCAGCACGCCGTCAGCACGGCCAATACCGAGCTCCATATAGGCGTTGTCAATGTTCGGGAACTGACTCAGCTCTTTGGTTTTGATGTGCTCTTTTGCGTAATCAACCGAACCGGTGCCGCTTTTCACTGCCAGCACTTTGCCTTCCATGTCTTTGATGCTTTTCACTTTGTCGTTATCGGCACGCACCATCAACAGCAGGCCGCTTTTGTAATAACCGTCGGAGAATTCGATCGCTTTCTTACGTTCGTCAGTAATGGTGATACCGGCCAGCGCAAGGTCAACATTACGGGTTTGCAGTGCAGGAATAATGCCGCTGAAATCCATTGGCTTCAGGGTGTATTCCATATTCAGCTGCTTCGCGATGGCATCCCACAGGTCGATGTCGAAACCGACATACTTGTCACCCTGTTTGAATTCAAAAGGGACGAAAGCGGTGTCGGTAGCAACGACCAGCTTTTTGTCGGCGGCTGTGGAAGACATAGCAAATGCCAGCGTCAGCGCGGCAAGTGAAACCTTAAAAATTGACTTCATCATTTTATCCTTATCGCTTTTCAGGAAAGGTCTTTCCCAATTAAATGCCCGCAGCCCTATGGAAGAATCGTGCCAGGTTTGCAATGACGATGAAAAACAGCGGGTTAATTGCGATTTTTCTTAAAGCAGCTGATACGATTCAGGCTGTTGCACTCTTTTGGTGCCTTATTTTGGTGCGTGATGTTTTTTGTGGTGCAGGGCAGTTTTAACAAATTATCGGATAAAGACAACAGATAATGTCGCACGGTAACAATTTATTGCTATGGAGTTCTGATTTTTAACCTGAAAAGGGGGGAGAAGCGCTCAATTTGCCGGGCAGCTGCTGTGAGCGGTGGGTAAAAAAAAAGCAGCTGACGCGGCAGCTGCTTTGGGGTTCAGGGTTTCCAAAAGCTGCGCCGGACAGGGCGCAGTAACGGAATTATTCGATGTTAGATTCGATAAACCACAGGAACTTATCGAGGTCGCGAGAGGCCGCGGTGAAGATATCGGCGGTGTCTTCATCCGGCACTTCGCTAATCGCTTTGCGCGTATCGTTAGCAACCACTGCGTAGCGGTCAGCCAGCGCTTTCAGGTGATCCTGCACGCTGTGAATATTCAGCGGGTAGCTTTTCAGCGGAGTTTTATCCTTCACGATCTGCACTGTGCCCAGCGCCACGCCACCTAACTGCACCACACGTTCTGCAATGGTATCCTGGTGCTCGGTAATTGCGGTGCGGAATCCATCCAGCATCTCATGCACGCCGATAAAGTTCGCGCCACGCATGTTCCAGTGCGCCTGCTTGGTGATCAGCGACAGATCGATAAACTCGGTAACCAGACGATTAAGCACCTCGATAGTGGCTTTTTTCTCGTCTTCAGCCACGTCGTTACGGGTGTAAATCAGATCGGAAGATTTTGCTTTGACCAGTTTAGCGGTACTCATATTAATATCCTCTTAATAGCCAGGTTGTCCTAAATACGGGATTAAGTATAGCACCGCTTTTAAGGCCTGCTCGGAAGTTAGCGCCTATTGATGGGATAGCAGCACGCTGTTGACTAAATAAACGTAAACAGGTCCTTTTTTAAATAAGGATAAGAATGATTTTCATTGTTATTCTGGTTTTATCTTGCTGTTTTATAATGATTTTAATTTAATTTGCGTTATTGGGGTTATTTTTTAATTGAAAGGATAACAAAATATGTCAGAGAGGAGTAATTAACCTTTTATTCACCTGAGGGTATTTTGTTATTAACTAATAAGATAATTCTCACCCGACAGCGATTATACCAGCAGGTGAGAACCGTTTATTCTCTTAGCTCACTGACCGGGTCGATTTTTTGCTTCGACGGGCGCATGGTCAGGGTAGAGCCCGCCGAGGCGGCAATGATAGCCAGCAGCGCCAGCCACTGTACCAGGCTCAGAACCTCACCCAAAAACAGCATGCCCGAAATGGCCGCCATCGCCGGTTCCAGGCTCATTAACGTCCCGAACGTTTTAGCCGGCAGGCGCGTCAGGGCCACCATTTCCAGCGAGTAGGGCAGGGCGCTGGAGAGCACGGCTATCGCCAGGCCAATCGGAATTAAAGAGAGCGTCCAGACCCCGGGGTTGGCATAAATCAGCCCGAGCGGAACAAACACCAGTGAACCAATCAGCGACCCCGCCGCGACGGTGGCTGGTCCGTGCTGACTGCCCGCCCGCTGCCCGGCAAGGATATACAGCGCCCACAGTGCGCCCGCGGTGAGGGCCAGCAACGCCCCTTGTGGATCAACACTTCCGATGTCGTGGCCGATTGGCAGTAAGAAGTAAAGGCCGACCACCGCCAGCGCCACCCAGATAAAATCCAGCGGTCGGCGCGAACCCATCAGCGCCAGCACCAGCGGACCGGTGAACTCCAGCGCCACGGCAATGCCGAGGGGAACGGTGCGGATCGCCAGATAAAAGCTATAATTCATCCCGCCGAGCGCCAGACCATAGATTGCCAGCGGTACCAGCTGGCTGCGGCTGAATCGCAGGCGCCAGGGTTTGAAAATCAGGCACAGTATCAGGGTGCCCAGCCCAAGTCGCAGCGCAGTGATACCCGGCGCGCCCACGGTCGGAAACAGGGTTTTCGCCAGCGCGGCGCCTCCCTGAATCGAAGTCATTGCAATGATGAGTACCAGAACCGGTAACCAGACAGCGTGCTTTGCATGAGTTAAGGACATCCTGTATTCCAGCCTTTGTTGATCCGTGACATGAAAATGACGGCCTCAGTGTACTGTAAGGCGAAAAAAAACGCTGTGAGCGGGCAAAAAAATTGTCAGGAAAGGGTGAAAATAGGGCCATTCTGGTAAAGAAATGTCAAAATCAATTAGGAATTATCTCAATGAACCTTTTTTTACAGTGATAATTGCCCGGCAGGATTTGGTGATAATCATAAGTAAAAAGAATGACATACATTGCATCATTAACTTTCTGTTACACCAAACTTTTCATTAGACAATGAAATCAGGGCAGAGTTTCTTGCTGTTTTTTGTTATATTTTCAGCGTTGTCAGGAGAGAAGTACTTTCACATTTGAGGTGGTTTATGAAAAAAATTGCATGTCTTTCAGCACTGGCTTGCGTTCTGGCAGTATCTGCTGGTTCAGCAATGGCAAAAAGCACCGTTTCTGCTGGTTATGCGCAGAGCGACTATCAGGGCGTTGCTAACAAAGCTAACGGCTTCAACCTGAAGTACCGCTACGAAAACGGCAGCGATGCTCTGGGCTACATCGGCTCTTTCACTTACACAGAGAAAGATCGTACTGACGCAGGCGACTACATCAAGGGCCAGTACTACGGCATCACTGGTGGTCCAGCTTACCGTTTGAACGACTGGGCAAGCATCTACGGCGTTGTAGGTATCGGCTACGGTAAATACCAGTACAACGAACCAAACCGTGAAAAATCTGATTCAAGCGACGTAGGTTTCTCCTACGGTGCTGGCCTGCAGTTCAACCCAATCCAGGACATCGCTCTGGACGTGGGCTACGAGCAGAGCCGTATCCGCAGCGTTGACGTTGGCACCTGGACTGCTGGCGTAGGTTACAGCTTCTAAGTTGTCACCGCCAGAACCGTTTACCGGTTCAGCGCTGAAGAATCCGCCCCAAGGGGCGGATTTTTTTTTCTATTTTCCGAACGGATCCTGCTGAAGCTGGCTGAACGGCAGGCGCTGAAGCTTGAAGTTGGTCACTTCAATCGGCGGCGCTTTATCAGCGGAAACAAACCGATAGCCCGGCGCAATTTCCCGCGCCTGGATGCCGCTCCACTGGGAGAACAGCAGCAGGAAATCATTTGCCGAACGTGCAGCAGGGATCAGCTGGTGTCGGCTGTCGTCGCTGGAAGTGATAAACAGCGGTACCTCAAAATTCTGGCGATACTTATCGTCATGAGTCAGATACTCATTGCGCGTCCCTTTCTCCTTCAGTGCCAGCCCGTGATCGGAAAAATAGATCAGGGAGAAGCTCAGGCCGCTGCTGTGCAGCTGTTGCCACAGCTGCTGCAGAAAACCGTCGGTCTGGGTGATGCTGTAGAGATAACAGGAGGTTTCCAGCGAGTGCAGGCGTTCTACGTAACGGCCGCGCGTGCGGTCGCAGGCTTTCGGATGCGAGCCAACCAGGTGATAAACCAGCAGGCGCGGGCGATCCACCGGGCGGGCAAGCGCCTCAGGGGTGTACTTCAGCAGGTCCTCATCGCGCGTGGCTTTATCCGCTTCGAAATCCCCATCTTTCAAAAAGTGCACCGTTTTTGCCCGGCGGGCAATGCTGGCAATCGGGGTATCGAACTGGCCAATTTGCCCCTGGTTGGAGAGCCACCAGGTATCGAATCCGGCGCGGTTAGCCAGCGTAATAATATTGTTCTGATATTCCGGCTTACCGCCCACGACCTGAGTCAACGTCAGGCCGAGAGACTTTTGCGTGGATGAGGCCGCAGCGCTGTAGTGGGTGAAAAACTGCCCGTTGAGCTGGCTGGCGAACGGCGTGTTGTCCCAGCGGCCACCGAACGCGCCCAGCGCATCGCGGCGGGCGCTTTCACCGATCACCACCACGTAGATCTGCTGGTGCGGCTTTACCGCGGTCACGTGCCAGTCATCTTTCAGCGTTGCCAGCTGGTTCATGCGGTCGATCTCTTTGTCGACCGACAACTTGCTCTCCACGGTGTCTTTAACGAAGCGCGCCAGCGGAATACCGGTGTCTTTCAGGTTGAACACGCCGCCGGTCATCTGGTTGAGCAGCGGCTGGGTCAGCCATGCCACCACGACAAATGCCAGGCAGGCGCTCTCCTTATGGCTCCAGCCTTGCGCTGGCATCGGTTTACGCCATAGCGCGACGAGACCCAGCGCCAGAATAGCCAGCCCAATCAGATAGTCGTGCAGCGGGAAGATGGCCAGGATCTCACTGGTTTCTTCAGCGTTAGTGGCGTGCAGTGACAGTAGGGTATTGAAGTTCGGCGGGCCATAAACCTGGCCAAATGGGTAGTAAAATCCGGCAAGCAGCGCAGCGATAGCAATCAGGCACTTCTGCGCTCTGGGCGCAACTGCTGCCAGCAGCATCAGCAGCGCGCAAAATGCCAGGCTGTAAAGGCCGCTAAGCGGGTAGCCAAAAGACAGATTGATCAGGACGGACAACAGCAGATACAGCCCAATATACGGGCTAAGCCACGCACGGTAACGCACCGCCGTCGCAGTTTTAATTAAGGTCAGGTTCATTATGGGTTCTTATCAGGTCATTCCAAAGCGGCCGCTTCGATGCACACCGAAGCCACTGACTGCCGATACAGCTCGTAAGACATCAGAAGATAAGGAGGAGGGGGGGGCCCGACTGCCTGCACTCTTTACGAAAGGCTGGCAAGATAATCGCTGTTTTGAATAAAGGCAACCAGCAATATCAATACGTTCTGTGAAGCAGCAAACAAAATAGTGAAGGGCAGCGTCTGCGGGTTTTAAGAAGCCTGGGGACCAGGCTTCGGATGCGTCAACATTTCCAGCAGCATTAAGCGCAGCGTAAACGGCGAGCGGCTAAATAATTTCAGGATTAGGGGTAATTTCATCTGATGGCCCTCCGGTCAGTCAGGATATGAGTGAATTATCTACAGGTATAGCACAGGCTATAACTCTTAACCAGTGCTATTACGCTAAATTTTGTGCTTCTCAGTGGTTCGTTTACAATGTGCCACCAATGACCGCTGCGGCAGGGTTATAGTCGTAGTGGATAAGAACAAGAGGAAGCTGAATGAGTCGTCGCGCAAAAGTTGCAGTGCCCGCGCCACTGAAAGATATCGAAGAGCATGTCGAAGGCTTCCGCCAGGTACGTGAAGCACATCGTCGTGAGCTGATCGATGACTATGTTGAACTCATCTCAGATTTGATTCGGGAGTTTGGCGAAGCTCGCCAGGTCGATATGGCCGCCCGCCTGGGCGTGTCACAGCCCACCGTGGCAAAAATGCTTAAGCGCCTTGCTACCGTAGGCCTGGTAGAACAGGTGCCTTATCGCGGCGTCTTTTTGACGCCGGAAGGTGAAACGCTGGCTGAAGAGAGCCGCGAACGCCATCATATCGTCGAATCTTTCCTGCTGGCCTTAGGCATCAGCCCGGATACGGCGCGCCGCGATGCGGAAGGTATCGAACATCACGTCAGCGATGAGACGCTGGCAATATTCCAAAAATTCAGCGAAAGCCGTCAATAACGCCAGGTGCGCCAGCATGACCTCACTGCTCAGACCTTTTTTGCACGATCGATTTCTGCATTTGTTAGTGGTTCTGGGCCTGCTGCTGGCCTGCTTCGTTCCTTTTAAACTGGCCGAACTGCCGCGTGCCGTTGACTGGCCTACCATGGTGACCCTGTGCGGCCTGCTGATGCTGACCAAAGGCATCGAAGCCAGCGGCTATTTCGATGTGCTGGGGCGCCGACTGGTGCAGGGCTTTCACCATCAGCGCCAGCTGGCGCTGTTTCTGGTTGCTGCCGCCGCGCTGCTGTCCACCTTTCTGACCAATGACGTGGCACTGTTTATCCTGGTGCCGCTGACCTTATCGCTGCGCAAATACTCCGCACTGCCGATTGCCCGGCTGATCATCTTTGAAGCGCTGGCGGTCAACGCCGGTTCGCTGCTGACGCCGATCGGTAACCCGCAAAACATCCTGTTATGGCGCCACGGCGAGCTGGGATTCGCCGGTTTTATCTGGCAGATGCTGCCGCTGGCAGCGTGGCTGGTGCTGAGCCTGCTGCTGCTGACCGCTATCTGTTTCCCGCCAAAGAGAATCGAGCGCCATGCCGGGCAGGAAGACGCTTCCTGGCAACGCCGGCTGCTGGTGGCAAGCGCGCTGCTCTATGTGCTGTTTATCGTGGCACTGGAGCTGGATGTGGCTGCCTGGGGACTGCTGCTGGTGTTTGTCAGCTTCCTGCTGCTGTCGCGCCGCATCCTGCTCAGCATCGACTGGAGCCTGCTGGTGGTGTTTATCGCCATGTTTATTGACGTGTTCCTGCTCACCCGCCTGCCGGTGCTGCAGAGCGCATTAGCCTCCGTGGGGCAGCTCTCCCACGGCGGGCAATATCTGCTGGCCGCCGGGCTGTCGCAGGTTATCAGCAACGTACCGGCCACCATCTTGCTGCTTAGCAGTCTGCCGCCTTCTCTGCTGCTGGCCTGGGCGGTCAATATCGGTGGCTTCGGGCTGCTGCCGGGTTCGCTGGCGAATCTGATTGCGCTGCGTATGGCGAAAGATCGCACTATCTGGTGGCACTTCCACCTCTACTCTCTGCCGATGCTGGCCTGGGCGCTGGCGAGTGGATGGATTCTGCTTATGGTAATTCGTGCGGCCTGACCTCAGGCAAATCTGTATTCGTCAAGAAAGCCTGGCATTTGTCAATTTAGCCTCTATCGTTATAGAGGCTTTGCTCCGTAATTGTGCCCCAGTCCTTCGGACCACGATCCACTGCGGGACACAGCCTTGCGTAGATAATTGCGGCTACGGTTTCGTACCGCCTTTTGATTGATGGATATTATGGCTAATCAGACACCTTCCGTTCCCGATGATGAAAACCAGCAGCAAAATGACCACCCGCAGGACGATGAGACACCGCGCAAAAGCCCCGGCAAGAAGCCACTGATTATTCTGGCGGTGGTCGTGGTGGTGATGGTTATCGTCGCGCTGTTCTTCTGGCTCACCACCCGCAATATCGAAACCACTGACGATGCCTTCACCGAGGCGGACGCAGTGACCATTGCCCCGAAAGCATCGGGCTATGTCACCGAGCTGAAGGTGAAGGATAACCAGCGGGTGAAGAAGGGCGATCTGCTGGTGGTGATAGACCCGCGTGACGCCACTGCCCAGCGCGAACAGGCGCAGGCGCAGCTCGGTCTGGCACAGGCGCAGCTGCATCAGGCGCAGGCGCAGTTAGCGCTGGCCCGCGTGCAGTATCCGGCGCAGAAAGACCAGGCGCTGGCACAGCAGGCGCGTGCGCAGGCTAACTATAATAACGCCCAGGAAGACTATAAACGTCAGCGCGGCGTTGACCCGCGTGCCACCTCGCAGCGCAATATCGATGCCGCCAGCGCGCAGCTGCGCAGCGCCCGTGCCGAGCTGACGAACGCCCAGGCCCAGGTGGAAGTGGCCTCGCAGGTGGCATTGCAGATCCGCCAGCAGGAAACCAACGTCGAAGCGCGTCAGAGCCAGGTAGAACAGGCGCAGGCGCAGCTGAATACCGCCAATCTCAACCTCTCTTACACCGAAGTGCGCGCGCCGTATGATGGCTTCGTCACTAAGCGTAACGTGCAGGTCGGCACGCTGGTGCAGGCCGGTTCTTCGCTATTCTCGCTGGTCTCTGCCGATACCTGGATTGTGGCAAACTTCAAAGAGTCGCAGCTGGCACGCATGAAGCCGGGTGATAAAGTGGAGATCGGCATCGACGCCTGGCCGGACATGAAAGTGGAAGGGCACGTCGACAGCGTACAGATGGGCTCCGGCTCACGCTTCTCGGCCTTCCCGTCTGAAAATGCCACCGGCAACTACGTGAAAATCGTGCAGCGCGTGCCGGTGAAAATTGTGATTGATAAGGGACTGGATGCCAGTCATCCGCTGCCGATTGGCCTGTCGGTTGAACCGAAGGTGACGGTGGAATGAGTTCCGGCCAGAGCTGGAAACCAGCCAGTAACCCGTGGCTGGTCGCGATGACCGTGACGCTGGCGGTGTTCATGGAGATCCTCGACACCACCATCGTCAACGTGGCGCTGCCGCATGTGGCAGGTTCGCTGTCGGCCAGCTATGACGAATCAACCTGGGTGCTGACCTCGTACCTGGTGGCGAACGGCATCGTGCTGCCGATCTCGGCGTTCCTCAGCCGACTGCTCGGGCGCAAGCAGTTCTTCCTGATCTGCATTGTGATGTTCACCGTCTGCTCGTTCCTCTGCGGCATCGCCACCGAGCTGTGGCAGATCATCCTGTTCCGCGTGCTGCAGGGCTTCTTCGGCGGCGGCTTACAGCCGGTGCAGCAGTCGGTCTTGCTTGACTATTTCAAGCCTGCCGACCGGGGTAAAGCGTTTGGCCTGTCATCGATCGCGGTGATCGTTGCGCCGGTGCTCGGCCCGACGCTCGGCGGCTGGATCACCGATAACTACAGCTGGCGCTGGGTGTTCTTTATCAACATCCCGGTCGGTATTCTTAGCGTGCTGGCGATCTACCAGCTGCTGGAAGATCCGCCGTGGGAGCGGAAATGGGCCAAAGGCAAGCTGCGCGTCGACTATATCGGCATCAGCCTGATTACCCTCGGCCTCGGCTGTCTGCAGGTGATGATGGATCGCGGCGAAGATGAAGACTGGTTCCAGTCGAGCTTCATTGTCACCTTTGCCCTGCTGGCGCTGACCGGCATTGTCGGGGCGATCTACTGGCTGCTGTATGCCAAAAAACCGGTGGTTGACCTGCACGTGCTGAAGGATAAAAACTTCGCGGTTGCCAGCCTGCTGATGGCGGGCATGGCGGCGATCCTCTACGGCAGTTCGGTGGTGATCCCGCAGCTGGCGCAGCAGGATCTGGGCTATACCGCCACGCTCTCAGGGCTGGTGCTGTCGCCCGGTGCGGTGCTGATCGTGCTGTCGATCCCGCTGGTGCTGAAGCTGATGCCGATTATCCAGACGCGCTGGCTGATTGCCTTCGGCTTTACGCTGCTATGCGTGTCGTTTATCTACTCGGCCACGCTCACCCCGAATATTGATTTCACCACGCTGGTGTTGATGCGCAGCTTCCAGACTATCGGGCTGGGCTTCCTGTTCGTGCCGCTCACCACCATCGCCTTTGTCACCATTCCGCAAAAGCTGAATGCGGATGCCTCGGCGCTGTTCACGATGTTCCGCAACGTTGCCGGATCGATCGGTATTTCGCTCTCCACCGCGATGATCACCGAACGCTCGCAGGCGCGCAGTGCGGAGATGGTGCATAACATGACCCCGCTCAATGAGCCGTTTAACCTGGCGGTTGAACGCTGGGCGCAGGGCGTCAGGGACTTTGCGCATACGGTCGGTGACCCGGTGACTATCGCCACCGGCCAGCTCTATCAGCAGATGATCGTGCAGTCGCGGTTCCTCGCCTATATCGATGTGTTTATGGGGCTGAGCCTCCTCGCCCTGGTTCTCATTCCATTTTGTTTACTGCTGGCGCCAATCAAAAGCGAGGGCAGTGCAGGTGCACACTGACATGAACGTTTCTTCCATTTTTATGCGCTCGCGTAGCGCGCTGCTGGTCGCGGCAACGCTGGCGCTCGGCGCCTGTGCGGTGGGGCCAGATTACCAGGCGCCGAAGCCGGTTACGCCGGGCAGTTTTAACAGCATGCAGTCTGAAGGCGGTTCTCGACCGCTGGCGGCATCCACTAACCCCAACTGGTGGAAATCGTTTAACGATCCGCAGCTCGACAGCCTGATCGAGCGGGCGATAAAAGGTAACCTCAGTCTGCAACAGGCGGTGCTGCGCATTGCCGGGGCACGTCAGCAGCTGAATCAGGCGCGCGGCGCGTGGGCACCGTCGGTAAACGGTAATGCGCGCTTTACCCGCCAGCAGCTGGGGATCAAGGGTGAGCTGGAGTCCGAAGGGGTTTATGACCAGCTTGACCAGGCCAATACGGAGACCGATCTGCGTCCGGCGCTCGACAGCCTGTCAAAACCTGTCGGGTTATATCAGGGCAGCTTCGATGCCTCGTGGGAGCTGGATCTGTGGGGCAAAGTGCGCCGCCAGGTTGAGATGGCCGACGCGCAGCAGCAGCAGTCGGTGGAAAATCGCAACGATGCGCTGGTGTCGTTAGAAGCGGAAGTGGCGCGCGCCTACCTGCAACTGCGCGGCGCACAGGCCATTACGCAGACGCTGCAAACCCAGATTGACGTGGCGCAGCAGACGCTGGAATTGACGCAGAGCCAGCAGAAAAACGGCCTGGCGCCGCAGACCGACGTGGAGAATGCCCGCGCCCAGCTGAACTCCCTGCGCGCACAATTGCCGCAGTATCAGGCTCAAATTCATCAGGCGATGAACGGGCTGGCGGTACTGACCGGCAGAGTACCCGGCGCGCTGGATAGCGAGCTGATGGCAAGCAAACCGCTGCCTGCGCTGCCTAAAGCGGTGCCGGTTGGCGTGCCGTCACAGCTGGCACGCCGCCGCCCGGACGTGCGCCAGGCGGAAGCCAGCCTGCACGCAGCAACGGCCAATATTGGCGTGTCGGTGGCGGAGCTGTTCCCCAGCCTGTCGCTGACCGGACAATTTGGCATGCGCAACAGCGATGCCAGCTATCTGGATAACTGGAGCAGCCACTTCTACAGCTTTGGTCCGTCGGTCACTATCCCAATTTTCCAGGGAGGGCGGCTGGTCTCCAGCGTCAAGCTGGCACGCGCGCAGCAGGCCAGCGCGGCGCTGGGCTACCGCCAGACGGTGCTGACTGCACTGCAGGATGTAGAGAATGCGCTGGTCAGCTACCGCAGCGATCAGCAGCAGGTTGAGGGGCTGGACGATACGGTGGATGCCTTGCAGAACACCTTCAAGCTCGCCAGCGACAGCTACGGTCAGGGGCTGTCGACGTTTATCGAAGCGTTGGACGCGCAGCGCCAGCTGGCGCAGGCGCAGCAGCAGGCCGAACAGGCGAGGGTGCAGAGCAGTCTCGATCTTGTCGCGCTATATAAAGCACTGGGCGGGGGCTGGGAAGCGTATCAGGACGTCGATCTGCCGCAGTATTCGGTGTTCGGCCCGGCGGAAAATCCGTAACCCCATTCCCGTAGGGGCGAGGCACGCCTCGCCCGGCTTTTTTCGGTCGGGCATGCCTCGTCTCTGCGGGACAAAACATCGTCCGGCTAACCTGCTTAAATCCCCTTCTTTGACGCTTAATTAAGTGGCTTATTTTTATCCGCCACTGATGGCTTCCTGTCTTTTCTGATTACAAATGAAACGAAAATCCATAATGAAACATGAGATGAAACGTTCTCAAATTATCCTTGCCGCGCGTAGCTCCCATAAATACAACAGAATTAAGCTAATAATGTCTAATCGATCGCGTTAACGCTGGAATAGCGAGATGTGCACCTCAAAATTTAATTTTCATTGTTGTTTGAAATGAAAAATATGATCTAAATTAAGCTCAGAGGCGGTGAACGGGTAAAATTCATGATGAGTCATCCCTCTTTTCCCAACTCAACCAGGTCGATGAGAGGTCACTGTAGTCACCATGGCAAAAGAACAATATATCACCCCCAACCGGGCGTCTGGGCCTAACAGCACCACCAAAACGGAACCCTTTGTAAAGGTGATTGCGGTGGTTGCCACCCTTGGGGGATTACTTTTCGGTTACGACACCGGCGTTATCTCCGGCGCGCTGCTGTTTATGGGCGACGAGTTACACCTGACGCCATTCACCACCGGGCTGGTCACCAGCTCACTGCTGTTCGGTGCGGCTTTTGGCGCACTGTTCTCCGGGCACTTCGCTGCCGCGCAAGGGCGTAAGAAAATCATTATCGTGCTGGCGATTATCTTCGCCATCGGCGCGATGGGCACCGCGCTGGCGCCGAATGTTGAGTGGATGATTTTCTTCCGTCTTATCCTCGGCGTGGCGGTAGGGGGGGCATCGGCGACCGTGCCGGTGTATATCGCCGAAATTGCCCCGGCCAATAAGCGCGGGCAGCTGGTAACTATTCAGGAGTTGATGATCGTCTCCGGCCAGATGCTGGCGTATATCTCTAACGCGGGGTTCAACGCTGCGTGGGGCGGTCATGAGACCTGGCGCTGGATGCTTGCCGTGGCCACCATTCCTGCGGTGCTGCTGTGGTTTGGCATGATGTTTATGCCGGATACGCCGCGCTGGTACGCCATGCAGGGGAGGTTGGCCGAGGCGCGCCGCGTGCTGGAGCGTACCCGCGCCAAAGAGGATGTGGAGTGGGAGCTGGAAGAGATCGCCGAAACGCTGGAGGAAGAGGACAGGCAGCAGACGCGCGCCAGCGTGCAGGAGCTGAAGAAACCCTGGCTGTTTAAACTGTTTATGATTGGCGTGGGCGTGGCGGTTATTCAGCAGACCTCAGGCGTCAACACCATCATGTACTACGCGCCCACCATGCTGAAGGCGGTGGGGATGAGTACCGATGCGGCGCTGTTTGCCACCATCGCCAATGGGGCAATCTCGGTGCTGATGACCTTTGTCGGTATCTGGCTGCTGGGCAAAATCGGCCGCCGTACCATGGTGAAAATCGGCCAGTTTGGCTGCACCGCCTGCCTGTTCTTCATCGGCGCCGTCAGCTACTTTATGCCGGAAACGGTCAACGGCCAGGTCGACGTGCTGCGCAGCTATATGGTGCTGTTAGGCATGCTGATGTTCCTCAGCTTCCAGCAGGGCGCGCTCTCACCGGTGACCTGGCTGCTGCTGTCGGAAATCTTCCCAACGCGCCTGCGCGGCGTCTTTATGGGCGGGGCGGTGTTCGCCATGTGGATTGCTAACTTCCTTATCTCGCTGGCTTTCCCGATGCTGCTGGCCAGCGTCGGCCTGTCGGGTGCCTTCTTTATTTTCGGTCTGATTGGCATCTGCGGTGCGGTGTTTGTCATTAAATGCATTCCTGAAACCCGCAACCGCAGCCTGGAACAGATTGAACACTACCTGCGTGACTGGCTGAGCAGCGATGAAGAAAGTGCGGTAGTGAGCGCGACAAAACGTAAAGCGGAGAACCATTAATTGCCGACGGGCCTGTGCTGGCTGGCCCGCTCTGCTGCTTGCAGTGCAGCGTTAACCGCAGGCTAACGCTGCTGATGTGAACTGAACTCAGCACCCTGTTAACTGGTCGATGAGAGGTCACTAAAGTCACTATGGCAAAAGAACACTATATCACCCCCAATCGGGCCTCCGGGCCTAATAGCAGCAGCAGAACCGAGCCATTCGTCAAAGTGATTGCGGCGGTAGCCACGCTGGGCGGCCTGCTGTTTGGCTACGATACCGGCGTTATCTCCGGCGCGCTGCTGTTTATGGGCGACGAATTACACCTGACGCCATTTACCACCGGGCTGGTCACCAGCTCACTGCTGTTCGGTGCCGCTTTTGGCGCACTGATCTCCGGCCACTTCGCTAACAGCGCCGGACGTAAGAAAATCATCATCACTCTGGCGATTATCTTTGCACTTGGCTCCATCGGTACCGCGCTGGCGCCGGACGTGGAGTGGATGATTTTCTTCCGTCTGATCCTCGGCGTGGCGGTCGGTGGCGCATCGGCAACCGTGCCGGTCTACATCGCGGAAATTGCCCCGGCTAACAAACGCGGGCAGCTGGTCACCATTCAGGAGCTGATGATTGTTAGCGGCCAGCTGCTGGCCTATATCTCGAATGCGGGCTTTAACGCAGCCTGGGGCGGGGATGAAAGCTGGCGCTGGATGCTGGCGGTAGCCACCATGCCCGCCGTGCTGCTGTGGTTCGGCATGATGTTTATGCCGGACACGCCGCGCTGGTATGCAATGCAGGGGCGTCTGGCGCAAGCGCGCCGCGTGCTGGAGCGCACCCGCGCGAAAGAGGATGTTGACTGGGAGATGGCAGAGATCGAGGAGACGCTGGCCGAAGAGGAGAATCAGGGAAAACCCGGCCTGCGCGACCTCGCGAAGCCGTGGCTGATGAAGCTGCTGCTTATCGGCATTGGTATCGCCGTGATCAATCAGACCTCAGGGGTGAATACCATCATGTACTACGCGCCGACCATGCTGAAGGCCACCGGCATGAGTACCAACGCGGCGCTGTTTGCCACTATCGCTAACGGCGTGGTATCGGTGACGATGGTCTGCGTAGGCATCTGGCTGCTGGGGAAAATGGGCCGCCGTACCATGACGCTGATCGGCCAGTTCGGCTGTACTTTCAGCCTGCTGTTTATCGCGGCGGTCAGCTTCTTTATGCCGGAAACGGTCAACGGCCAGGTCGATGTGCTGCGCGGCTACCTGGTGCTGCTCGGCATGCTGATGTTCCTCAGCTTCCAGCAGGGCTTCCTGTCGCCGGCGACCTGGCTGCTGCTGTCGGAGATCTTTCCAACGCGCCTGCGCGGAATGTTTATGGGCAGCGCGATCTTCGCGATGTGGATCGCCAACTTCCTGATCTCGCTGGCGTTCCCGATGCTGCTGGCCAGCGTTGGCCTCTCCGGCGCCTTCCTGATCTTTGCGCTGATCGGCATCATCTCCGGCATCTTTGTTATCAAGTGCATTCCGGAAACCCGCAACCGCAGCCTGGAGCAGATTGAGCACTATCTGCATGACTGGCTGAGTGACGAGGTGGACACGCCGCCGCTGCCCGTGCCTGAACGTAAAGCAGAAATTCACTAATCCAGATGGCCGGGGAAGACCCGGCCTCTTCTGCTCTCACCGCCCCCTGCCAGACTGCTGTATTCCCCGCCTGTTTTTTTTGGCATAATGCGCGCTGACTCACATACTCACATCGCAAATTAAAGGCTATCTCTGTGCTAGTTTCCAGCAACGTCACCATGCAGTTTGGCAGTAAGCCGCTGTTCGAAAACATCTCCGTCAAATTTGGCGGCGGCAACCGCTACGGCCTGATCGGTGCCAACGGCAGCGGTAAGTCCACCTTTATGAAAATTCTCGGTGGCGACCTGGTTCCTTCCGGCGGTAATGTCTCGCTCGATCCGAACGAGCGCCTCGGTAAACTGCGCCAGGATCAGTTCGCCTTTGAACAGTATTCCGTGCTGGATACGGTGATCATGGGCCACGGCGAGCTGTGGGCGGTGAAGGAAGAGCGCGATGCGATCTATGCGCTGCCGGAGATGAGCGAAGAAGACGGTTATAAAGTCGCTGACCTCGAAGAGAAGTATGGCGAGATGGACGGCTACACCGCAGAAGCGCGTGCCGGTGAGCTGCTGCTGGGCGTGGGTATTCCGCTGGAGCAGCACTACGGCCCGATGAGCGAAGTCGCTCCCGGCTGGAAACTGCGCGTGCTGCTGGCACAGGCGCTGTTCTCTAACCCGGAAATTCTGCTGCTCGACGAACCGACCAACAACCTGGACATCGATACCATTCGCTGGCTGGAGCAGGTGCTGAACGAGCGTAACAGCACCATGATCATCATTTCGCACGACCGTCACTTCCTGAACATGGTCTGCACCCACATGGCCGACCTCGACTACGGCGAGCTGCGCGTTTACCCGGGCAACTACGACGAGTACATGACGGCAGCAACCCAGGCGCGCGAGCGTCTGCTGTCTGATAACGCCAAGAAGAAAGCGCAGATCAACGAACTGCAGTCCTTCGTCAGCCGCTTCAGCGCCAACGCCTCAAAATCCCGTCAGGCGACCTCACGCGCCAAGCAGATTGACAAGATCAAACTGGATGAGGTGAAAGCATCGAGCCGTCAGAACCCGTTCATTCGTTTCGAGCAGGATAAGAAACTGTTCCGCAATGCGCTGACGCTGGAAGCCGTGACCAAAGGTTTCGACAACGGTCCGCTGTTTAAAAACGTCAATATGCTGCTGGAAGTGGGCGAAAAGCTGGCGATCCTCGGCCCGAACGGTATCGGTAAAACCACGCTGCTGAAAACGCTGATTGGCGAACTGCTGCCGGACAACGGCACCGTGAAATGGTCCGAGAATGCGCAAATTGGTTACTACGCGCAGGATCACGCCCACGACTTCGCCGACGACCTGAGCGTGTTCGACTGGATGAGCCAGTGGAAGCAGGAGAGCGATGACGAGCAGGCGGTACGCGGTATTCTCGGCCGTCTGCTGTTCAGCCAGGACGATATCAAGAAGCCAGCCAAAGTGCTGTCCGGTGGTGAGAAGGGCCGCATGCTGTTCGGCAAGCTGATGATGCAGAAGCCGAACGTGCTGATCATGGATGAACCGACTAACCACCTCGATATGGAATCGATCGAAGCGCTGAACATGGCGCTGGAGATGTACGAAGGCACGCTGATCTTCGTTTCTCACGACCGTGAGTTCGTCAGCTCGCTGGCCACGCGCGTGATTGAGATGACGCCGGGCAAACTGAACGACTTTACCGGCAACTACGAAGACTATCTGCGCAGCCAGGGCATCGTGTAAGGCCCGATGTTGTAGGGGCCGACCCTTTTTTCCGGTCGGCCCTTGCCGCAGATTTTGCGGGCTGACCGAAAAAGAGGGTCAGCCCCTACAAATGCCTCGCTGCCAGTCCCCCTGCAAATGCCTTGCTGCAAACGTAGGGGACGACCTTCTTTTTCGGTCGTCCCGTATCCCCCGGTTATTCACCCACCTGGTTTTTTCCCGCGCGTTTCGCCGCATACAACGCCTTATCCGCCTCGGCAATCAGCTGATGGCGCGCGGTTTCGCTGCGGTCGGTCATTGCCACCGCTACCCCAACACTGATCGTCACAATTCTCTCCGGCGTATCGCTGCCTGGGTTAGGAATGCCGAGCTTTGCCACCGCCTCCGTCGCCTGTTCGGCAAAGCGCAGCGCCGCTGTGCGATCCGCCCCCGGCATAATCACCGCAAACTCTTCGCCGCCGTAGCGCGTCACCAAATCTTCCGGGCGGTGCGGCAGGCGTGACAGCGTATGAGCGATCTGTTTCAGGCAATCATCCCCGGCCAGGTGACCGTAGGTGTCGTTAAAGGCTTTAAACGAATCGACATCGATCATCAGCAGCGACAGCGGGGTGCGCAGCTTGTGGGAGCGCTCGACGTTGCGCTGCAGATAGAGGTCGAAATGGCGGCGGTTTGCCAGCCCGGTAAGACTGTCGACCAGCGCCAGCGTCTGTAAAGTGCGGTTCATGGTGGTAAGCTGATCGCGCACCTGAGTCAGCTCCAGCTGATTCCTCAGGTTGAGGGAAATATGGCGCAGCACCAGCAACCCGAGCAGGGAGATCACCAGCAGCAGGATCGCCGACAGCGCGATATAGACGCTGAGAGCGGAGAACCACTCCTGCAGCAGCGCCTTTTTATCGTAGCCGACGGCCACCACCAGCGGGTAGCGCTTCAGGCTGGAGTATCCCAACACCCGTTCAATGCCGTCCAGAGCCGATTTATAGAGCGCGGTACCGTTTGGAGCACTCTTCAGCAGCCGGGTAAAGAGCGGGCTGCCGGAGATATTACGGTTAATGGTATTGTCGGCGAACGGGCGCGCGTAAAGGATATTGCCATCGGCCTGCATCAGCGCCAGCACGTCGCGATCGCCCATATTGTAATAGCCATAAACCTGCTTAAAAAAGCTCAGGCGTACGGTCGCCAGCAGCACGCCGCGAAACGAACCATCGAGATTATTCAGGCGCATCGAAACGGGGATAACCAGATCGCCGGTCGAGCGGCTGCGGATCACCTTGCCAATATGGACATTGCCGTCGAGGTTCTGCTGATGATAGCGAAAATACTCGCGGTCGCTGTTATTAGCGCGCTGCGGAACATTGCCATCGGACGTGACCAGCCAGTTGCCTTCACTGTTGTAAATAAACAGGCCATGCAGCTGCGGCAGGCTGGCTTTGCGGTTGGACAGCAGATCTCTGAGATAGAGGGTGCGTTCATGGCGCAGGCCAATCAGCGAGATGCGGTCGCGCAGATCCTGTAACGTCAGGTCGACCTGCAGGAAAGTGTCCTCCGCCTGGCGCGACAGCGACTGCGAGAGGTTACGGGCATCGTTCTGCGAGCTGGTAATCATCCGGTTCCACGAGTTCCAGACAATCCAGCCGTTGATAACCATCACCGCCGTGACAATCGTCAGCAAAAAAACCACCATCATGCGGCGCAGTGAAGATTTTGTGCCTGCTGAAGTGGCGATCTGTTCATCGATCATAAGCTAATCAATCCTTTCGCTTCCCAGCATTCGCTTAACTATAGTGCTGGAAAGCTTAGCTGCACACCTCGCAGCGCGGATCTTTTGCCACATTCATGCTGCGAAATTGCAGCGTCATGGCATCGTATAGCAATAGCTTTCCAGCTACCGCGCCGCCGTAGTGCGCCAGCGCGCGGATCGCTTCCATCGCCTGGAGTGAGCCAATCACGCCGACCAGCGGCGCCATCACCCCGGCCTCAACGCAGCTCAGGGTCGACTGGCCGAACAGCCGGCTGATGCAGCGATAGCAGGGCTCGTCCTGACCCCAGCTGAACACGCTGACCTGGCCCTCCATGCGGATGGCGGCACCGGAGACCAGCGGAGTTTTGCTGGCAAAGCACTGGCGGTTGAGCTGTTCACGCGTCTCCACGTTGTCGCAGCAGTCCAGCACCAGCTGATGCGAGGCAATCAGGGCTGCCAGGGGAGCGTCATCCAGTCGCGCATTGACGGTGTCAATCTGGATCAGCGAGTTAAGCGCCGCCAGACGCAGCCGCGCAGAGTCGACTTTTGCCATCCCGACCTGCGCCTCAGCGTGCAGCACCTGGCGCTGCAGGTTAGAAACGGCGACGTGGTCGAAATCCAGCAGCGTCAGATGGCCGACGCCCGCAGCGGCGAGATACTGGCTGGCGGCGCAGCCCAGCCCGCCCAGGCCGACCACCAGCACGCGGGCAGCCTTCAGCTGCTCCTGCCCCGCAAAGTCAAAACCGCGCAGCACGATCTGGCGGTTATAGCGCAGCATTTCGTCATCGCTCAGCTCGGGCAGCATCTCAGCCCTCCAGCAGCGCGTTGAATGGCTCAACGTCAACCCATTCACCCGGCTGCACGTCGCCGCGCTCGCGCTCCAGCACGATAAAGCAGTTGGCCTGATGGAAAGAGCTAAAGACGTGCGAGCCCTGGTGGCCGGTGGTTTTCACCTCCAGCTCGCCTGCGGCATTGCGCTGCAGCAGCCCGCGCTGGAAGTCGAGGCGACCGGGTGATTTCTTCAGCAGGTCGGCGCTGCGCACGCGCTGGCGTGGCGGCAGCGCCGGGCCGCTCTGCCCGGTAAGCTTCGCCAGCAGCGGCTGCACCAGCTGATAAAAGGTTAATACCGCCGACACCGGGTTGCCCGGCAGGCCGCAGAACCAGCTGTTGGGCAGGCGACCAAAGGCAAACGGCTTGCCCGGTTTGATGGCCAGCTTCCAGAAGCCGACTTCGCCGAGTTCTTCCAGCATCTGTTTGGTGTAATCTGCCGCGCCAACGGAGACGCCGCCGCTGCTGATCACCACATCGCCCGCTGCATCGGCACGGACGAAAGCCTCACGCAGCGCCGCCGGATCGTCGCGAATAATGCCGAGGTCAATCACCTCGCAGCCGAGCTTATCCAGCATCAGCTGGACCGCAAAGCGGTTGGTATCGTAAATCTGGCCCGCCGCCAGCGGCTGGCCGACCGGCTGCAGCTCATCCCCGGTGGAGAACACCGCCACGCGCAGCTTGCGCACGACCGAAACCTGCGCAATGCCGAGAGAGGCCAGCAGCGGCAGCTCGGCGGCGCCCAGCCTGGTGCCCGCGCTCAGCACCTCGGTGCCCTGAAGGATATCCTCGCCGGCACGGCGGATGTTCTGCCCGGCGCTGACCTCAGCGGTGATACGGACTGTATCGCCAATGCTTTCGGTCTGCTCCTGCATCACCACCGCCTCGCAGCCCTCAGGCAGCGGCGCGCCGGTCATGATGCGGATGCAGCTGCCGGCCGGCCAGGCACCGCTAAACGGCTGGCCGGCAAACGCTTTCCCGGCCACGGTAAGTACCGCACCGGGGGTAACATCGGCCATGCGCAGGGCATAGCCATCCATCGCCGAGTTATCAAACGGCGGTACGTCAATCGGCGAAGTCACCGCCGCAGCGGTAATGCGCCCCACGGCGGCGGGTAGCAGCACGCTTTCGCTGTCGCTCAGGGGGGTAATCTGCGCCAGCAGGGTATTGAGGGCATCGTCGAGGGAGATCAGTCCCGCAGTAAAAGCTTCCATTGTGTCTCCGGTCGCACGCAAAAATCTTAAAGCGCTATTATGGCGTGATTCCCCGCCAGGGTCACGTTTGCGCGTGCTGGCGGGGAAAATGTCGCATTCTGATTTATCTTAGAACCAATAGTTATTATCAGGGTGCGAACTTTCCTCTTTACATCGCCAGACTGCCTGCCTATAGTCAAAAATCGCATTTTCTCAATAAAATCATTCTAACTCAGTGTTTTTCATGCTGATTTGGCACACAGGGTAAATGAATTATGGCCAGAGCGACGATCGCAATTCATGGTGGCGCGGGGGCAATCGCCCGCAGCAGCATGGACAGTGAAAAAGAGCAGCACTATCGCCAGGCGCTGTCAGAGATTGTCGCCAGCGGGCAGGCGCTGCTGGCGGCGGGTGCCAGCGCGCTTGACGTGGTGACCGAAGCAGTGCGCCAGCTGGAAGAGTGCCCGCTGTTTAATGCCGGGCGGGGTTCGGTGTTTACCCATCAGGGTACGCACGAGCTGGATGCCTGCGTGATGGACGGGCGCACGCGGCAAGCGGGAGCGGTCGCGGGCGTTAGCCGGGTGCGTAATCCGGTGCTGGCCGCGCGCGCAGTGCTGGAAACCAGTCCGCATCTGCTGTTTATCGGCGCGGGTGCGGAATCGTTTGCGGCAGAGAACGGCCTCGAAATGGTCGAAAACAGCTTTTTCTCCACGCCGGAGCGCCGCGCCCAGCTTGAGCGCGCGCTGGCCAGCGACCAGACCCTGCTGGACCACGATGGCGATCCCCTTGACCCCGACCGTAAGTTCGGCACCGTTGGCGCGGTGGCGATAGATCTTGCCGGCAGCCTGGCGGCAGCCACTTCCACCGGCGGCATGACCAATAAGCAGGTTGGGCGCGTTGGTGACTCCCCACTGGTTGGCGCGGGCTGCTATGCCAGCGGCGGCGTGGCGGTCTCCTGTACCGGTACCGGCGAAGTCTTTATGCGCACGCTGGCGGCCTATGATATTGCGGCCATGATGGAGTACGGCGGCCTGTCGCTGGATGAGGCGAGTCGTAAAGTGGTGATGGAAAAGATCCCGGCTCTCGGCGGCAGCGGCGGGTTAATTGCCGTGGATGCTGAAGGCAATGTGGTGCTGCCGTTTAACAGCGAAGGCATGTATCGCGGCTATGGCACAGTGGGTGAAGCGCCAGTGGTGGCGATCTACCGGGAGGAGCCCTGATGAGTGAGTTTCGCCATCATGACAATGTGGTGCTGTCGGTGCGCGATCTCAGCGTCAGCTTTCAACAGGAGAGCGGGCGCGTCCAGGCGGTAAACAGGCTGTCGCTGGACGTGCGCCAGGGCGAAACGCTGGCGATCGTCGGCGAGTCTGGCTCCGGCAAATCGGTCACCTCGCTGGCGCTGATGCGTCTGGTGGAGCAGGGCGGTGGCAATATCGACAGCGGGCAGATGTGGCTGACGCGCCGCAATCAGCAGCGGGTCAACCTGGCCGCGCTGCCGCAGTCCGAGCTGCGGCGCATTCGCGGTGCCGATATGGCCATGATTTTCCAGGAGCCGATGACCTCGCTCAACCCGGTGTTCCCGGTGGGGGAGCAGATTGCCGAGTCGATCCGACTGCACCAGGGAAAAAGCCACGCCGACGCGCTGAAAGAAGCGCAGCGCATGCTCGATCTGGTGCGCATTCCCGAAGCGAAAAACGTGCTGTCGCGTTACCCGCATCAGCTCTCAGGCGGCATGCGCCAGCGCGTGATGATCGCCATGGCGCTCTCCTGCCGCCCGGCGCTGCTGATCGCCGATGAGCCCACCACCGCGCTCGACGTGACTATCCAGGCGCAGATCTTACAGCTGATCCGCGTGCTGCAAAAAGAGATGCAGATGGGGGTGATTTTTATCACCCACGACATGGGGGTGGTGGCCGAAATGGCCGACCGCGTGCAGGTGATGTACCGCGGCGACGTGGTGGAAACCGGCAGCGTCGAGTCGCTATTTGCTCATCCCCAGCAACCCTACACTCGCGCACTGCTGGCCGCCGTGCCGAAACTCGGCGCCATGAGCGGGCGCAGCCTGCCGGCCAAATTCCCGCTGATGCAGGAGGGTGAGCAGCAGCCGGAACAGCCGCAGGACACCGTCCGTCAGCAGGAGCCGCCGATTTTACAGGTGCGCGATCTGGTGACGCGCTTTGATATCCGCAGCGGCATCTTTAACCGCGTGCACCGCCGCGTTCACGCGGTGGAGAAAGTCAGCTTTGACCTGCGCCCCGGCGAAACGCTGGCGCTGGTCGGTGAATCCGGCTGCGGCAAATCGACCACCGGGCGCTCGCTGCTGCGGCTGGTGGAGAGCCAGGGCGGCAGTATCACCTTTAACGGCAAGCGCATCGATCGGCTTTCGGGTCAGGCACTGTCGCACCTGCGGCGCGATATTCAGTTTATCTTCCAGGATCCTTACGCCTCCCTCGATCCGCGCCTGACGGTGGGCTTTTCGATTATGGAGCCGCTGCTGGTTCACGGTATTGCCAAAGGGCAGGAGGCCGAAAAACGCGTGGCGTGGCTGCTGGAGCGCGTCGGCTTACTGCCGGAGCATGCGCAGCGCTATCCGCACGAGTTCTCCGGCGGACAGCGGCAGCGTATCTGCATTGCGCGCGCGCTGGCGCTCAACCCGAAAGTGGTGATCGCCGACGAAGCCGTCTCGGCGCTGGACGTCTCGATTCAGGCGCAGATTATTAACCTGATGCTCGACCTGCAGCGCGAGTTTGGCATCGCGTTCCTGTTTATTTCGCATGATATGGCGGTGGTGGAGCGCATCAGCCACCGCGTGGCGGTGATGTATCTCGGGCAGATTGTCGAGATTGGCCCGCGCCAGGCGGTGTTCGAACAGCCGCAGCATCCGTATACGCGCAAACTGATGGCGGCGGTGCCGGTGGCCGACCCCACGCACCGCCGCCGTGAACGAGCACTGTTAGTAGATGAAATACCCAGCCCGATCCGCGCCCTGGGCGACGAACCGGAAGTGGCACCGCTGGTTGAAGTCAGCAGCGGGCATTTTGTGGCACGCCATGCTATCGCCCGCGCCTGAAACTGCATAATGACGACAAGGGATGAACTGAATGATAAATCAACACTCGCGTAAGTTGCTGTTAACCGCTGGCCTGCTCGGCAGTATTGTGGCGCTCCCTGCCTGGGCGGCGAAAGATGTCACCATTGCGGTCGCCTCAAACTTCACCACGCTCGACCCGTATGATGCCAACGACACGCTGTCGCAGGCGGTAGCGAAGTCGTTCTATCAGGGGCTGTTCGGCTTCGATAAAGAGATGAAGCTGGAAAATGTGCTGGCGGACAGCTACCAGGCCAGCCCGGACGGACTGACTTATACCATCGCGCTTAAGAGCGGGGTGAAGTTCCAGGACGGCACGCCGTTTAATGCCGATGCGGTAAAAGCGAACCTCGACCGCGCCAGCAACCCGGACAATCACCTCAAGCGTTTCAACCTGTTCAAAACCATCGCCAGCACCGAAGTGGTCAACCCGACCACGGTAAAAATCACCCTGAAGCAGCCGTTCTCGGCGTTTATTAATACCCTCGCCAGCCCGGCTGCGGCGATGATCTCTCCGACCGCACTGAAGAAATATGGCAAGGATATCGGCTTCCACCCGGTCGGCACCGGCCCTTACGAATTTGTCACCTGGAACCAGACCGACTTTGTGAAGGTGAAGAAATTCGCCGGTTACTGGAAGCCGGGCTATCCGAAACTGGACAGCATCACCTGGCGCCCGATTGTCGATAACAATACCCGCTCGGCGATGCTGCAAACCGGCGAAGCGAACTTTGCTTTCCCTATCCCGTTTGAGCAGGCCAAACTGCTGGAGAAAAACAGCAAGCTCGATCTGGTGACCTCGCCGTCGATCATGCAGCGCTATATCAGCTTTAACGTCACGCAGAAGCCGTTCAACGACCCGAAAGTGCGCGCAGCGATTAACTACGCCATCAACCGTCAGGCGCTGGCGAAAGTCGCCTTCGCCGGTTATGCCACCCCGGCCACCGGCATTGTGCCACCGTCGATTCAGTATTCACAAAGCTACCCGGCCCCGGAATATAACCCGGCCAAAGCGCGTGAGCTGCTGAAAGAGGCAGGCTATCCGAACGGCTTCACCACCCAGCTGTGGTCGTCGCATAACCACAGCACCGCGCAGAAAGTGCTGCAGTTTACCCAGCAGCAGCTGGCGCAGGTTGGCATTAAGGTTGAACTGACGGCCATGGATGCCGGGCAGCGTGCCGCGCAGGTGGAAGACAAAGGCCAGAAAGAGAGCGGCGTGCGCATGTTCTACACCGGCTGGTCTGCCTCGACCGGTGAAGCTAACTGGGCGCTGACGCCGCTGTTTGCCACTCAGTCCTGGCCGCCAACCATCTTTAACACCGCCTTCTACAGCAACGCCCAGGTGGATAAAGACCTCGCTGACGCGCTGAATACCACCGACGGTGCGAAAAAAGCCGCGCTGTACAAAGATGCACAGGACATTATCTGGAAAGAGCAGCCGTGGGCGCCGCTGGTGGTTGAGAAGCTGGTTTCCGCCAACACCAAAAACCTCACCGGGTTTTACGTGATGCCGGACACCTCATTCAGCTTTGATGATGCCGATCTGAAGTAATGCACTGACGCGCCTCCCGCAGGGGAGGCGCAGGGAAGATGATGCTTAACTATTTTATTAAACGACTGCTGGGGCTGATCCCAACGCTGCTGATCGTGGCGGTGCTGGTGTTCCTGTTCGTCCATCTGCTGCCTGGTGATCCGGCGCGCCTGATTGCGGGGCGTGAAGCCGATGCGCAGGTCGTGGCGATGGTGCGCGAACAGCTCGGGCTGAACCTGCCGCTGCCGCAGCAGTTCTGGCACTACATCACCCACGCCCTTCAGGGTGATTTTGGCCATTCAATGGTGTCGAAACGCCCGGTATCAGAAGAGATTGGCCAGCGCTTTCTGCCGACGCTGTACCTGACGCTGACCAGCATGGTGTGGTCGGTGATTTTCGGCATGGCGATAGGCGTCGTCTCTGCCGTGTGGCGCAACCGCTGGCCGGATCGGCTGGGGATGACGCTGGCGGTATCCGGGATCTCTTTCCCGGCGTTTGCCCTCGGCATGCTGCTGATGCAGGTGTTTTCCGTCGAGCTGGGCTGGCTGCCGACCGTCGGCGCCGACAGCTGGCAGCACTATATTTTACCGTCGATCACCCTGGGTGCCGCCGTCGCCGCCGTGATGGCGCGCTTTACCCGCGCCTCGTTCGTGGAGGTGATGCAGGAAGACTATATGCGCACCGCGCGCGCCAAAGGAGTGCGCGAGTCGGTGGTGGTGATCAAGCACGGGCTGCGCAATGCGATGATCCCGGTGGTCACTATGATGGGCCTGCAGTTTGGCTTCCTGCTCGGTGGCTCTATCGTGGTCGAGGTGGTGTTCAACTGGCCGGGGCTGGGGCGCCTGCTGGTCGACTCGGTGGAGATGCGCGATTACCCGGTGATCCAGGCGGAAGTGCTGCTATTTTCGCTGGAGTTTATTCTGATTAACCTGATGGTCGATATGCTGTACGCGGCGATCAACCCCGCGATCCGCTACAAGTAAGGATGTTTGATGATTAACTGGCGACGTAATGCCGTGCTCGCAACGCTGCCCAGCGTGCGGGAGAATCGCGTGCGTACCCCGTGGCGGGAATTCTGGCGGCGTTTTCGCCGTCAGCACGTGGCAATGATTGCGGCGGTATTTGTGCTGCTGCTGATCCTGGTGGCGATTTTTGCCCCGCTGCTGGCCCCGTTCGATGCTGAAAACTACTTTGATTATGACCGGCTGAATGAAGGACCGTCGATGATGCACTGGTTCGGCGTCGATGCGCTGGGGCGCGATATTTTCAGCCGCGTGCTGCTCGGCAGCCGCCTGTCGCTGGTGGCTGGCTTCTTCTCGGTGGCGGTGGGCGCGGTGACAGGTACGCTGCTCGGCCTGCTGGCCGGCTACTACGAGGGCTGGTGGGACCGGATTATCATGCGCATTTGCGACGTGCTGTTCGCTTTTCCCGGCATCCTGCTGGCGATTGCCGTGGTGGCGGTACTCGGTAACGGTATGTCGAATGTGATCCTCGCGGTGGCGATTTTCAGCATTCCCGCCTTTGCCCGCCTGGTGCGCGGTAACACGCTGGTGCTGAAACACCTGACCTATATTGAGTCGGCGCGCAGTATTGGCGCGTCTGATTTGACCATTATCCTGCGCCACATTCTGCCCGGTACGCTGTCATCGATTGTGGTCTATTTTACTATGCGTATTGGCACCTCGATTATCTCTGCTGCCAGCCTGTCGTTCCTGGGTCTTGGCGCGCAGCCGCCGACCCCGGAGTGGGGGGCGATGCTTAACGAGGCCCAGGCGGATATGGTGCTGGCCCCGCACGTGGCGATCTTCCCCAGCCTGGCGATTTTCCTTACCGTGCTGGCGTTTAATCTGCTGGGTGACGGGCTGCGCGATGCGCTGGACCCGAAGCTGAAGGTGTAACCATGGCGGGCGAGGCATGCCTCGCCCCTACCAAACCCCACGCGATCCCTTGCAGGGTCGAGGCATGCCTGCCCCGGTGAAACCCCACGCGATCCCTTGCAGGGTCGAGGCATGCCTGCCCCGGTGAAACCCCACGCGATCCCTTGCAGGGTCGAGGCGTGCCTGGCCCCGGTGAAACCCCACGCGATCCCTTGCAGGGTCGAGGCGTGCCTGGCCCCGGTGAAACCCCACGCGATCCCTTGCAGGGTCGAAGCGTGCCTGGCCCCGGTGAAACCCCACGCGATCCCTTGTAGGGTCGAGGCATGCCTCGACCTTTGTATGTGATATCAAATATTTCTTAATCATTGCTGGTTAACGCCGCTGTGCACTCTATGCTTGAAAGACCTTAATCGTAAAGGAATGTGACAATGCACAATGTGCGTATACCTCTCATCGCGGGCCTGGCAATGGCGTGTCTGGTGCTGGCTGGCTGCTCGTCAAAAGTAGCTGATACCAGCCAGTATTCCGGTTTCCTGCCGGATTATAGCCACCTGAAGCCGGAAAAATCCGCCAGCGGCGTGCAAACCCTGCGCTGGGTGTCACCGGACTATCAATCCGCAAAATACAACGCTATCCATTACACGCCTGCCGTTTACTATCCTGCCGCGAAGCCGACCGCCCGCGTCAGCCAGCAGACGCTCGATCAAATCCGCGCCTATCTCGACCAGACGCTGAAAGCCGCCGTGGCCCGGCACAAACCGCTGGTTAACCACGCGGGGCCGGGCACGCTGGAGCTGAAAACCGCCATTACCGCCGTCAATGCCGAAAATCAGGATATGAAGTTCTATGAGGTCGTGCCGATTGCGGCAGTGGTCGCCAGCACCATGGCGGCTTCCGGCCACCGTACCCAGAACAGCGTGCTGTTCCTGGAGATGCAGCTGGTGGATAGCCAAACCGGTAAGCCCGTGATGGAGGCGGTTCGCAAGGCCTACGGCAACACGGTGCCGAACAATAATGCCCCCATTACTCTTACCCAGTTGAAAAGCGGTATCGACCAGATGGTCAGTGACGTAGTGAACTTCCCCGATAAGTAATTCCTGTTTTATGGGCTGACCAATAAAAGGTTGGCCCCTGCCCGGAGTGATTACGATGACGCGTTATCTGCTGCTGCCTGCACTGGCTGCCTCCCTGCTGTTAAGCCCCGCCCTCAGAGCTGAAAAAATCACCGTACAGGAGCTGCAAAGCGGTCTCGATCACCCCTGGGCGCTGGCCTTTCTGCCGGGCGAAGAGGGGGTGTTGATCACCGAACGCGCCGGCCAGCTCAGGCGCTGGCAGCCCGGCTCCGGCCTCTCCCAGCCCATCAGCGGGGTGCCGCAGGTGTGGGCTCAGCGCCAGGGGGGCCTGCTTGATGTGGCGCTGGCGCCGGACTTTGCCAGCAGCCGTCGCGTCTGGCTCAGCTACACGCTGGCCGGAGAAGATGGCGCGGCTGGAGCTGTAGTCGGTTATGGCCGCCTGAGCGAAGATTACCGCCAGCTCAGTGGCTTCCAGCCGGTGCTGCGCCAACAAGGTTTATCCAGCGGGGCGAATCTTGGTACGCGCATGGCGTTTGACCGCAGCGGTCATCTGTTCATCGCCTTTGGGGATAATTTCCAGGCCGCTAAAGCGCAGGATCTCAACGCACTGCAGGGCAAAATTGTGCGCCTGACCGCCGATGGCAAAATCCCCTCTGACAATCCGCTGGTTGGTCGCCAGGGCGTTCGTAGCGAGATCTGGAGTTGGGGAGTGCGTAACCCGCAGGGGTTAGCGCTCAACCCGCAGAGCGGTGAGGTCTGGGAGAGCGAGCACGGCCCGCGCGGCGGCGATGAGGTGAATATCCCGCGCAGGGGAAAAAACTACGGCTGGCCGCTGGCCACCTGGGGCATTGATTACAGCGGGGCGAAGGTACCGGGTTCAAAAGGCAGCACGGCCGCGGGAACCGAGCAGCCGCTGTTCTGGTGGAAAGTCTCCCCGGCTATCAGCGGCATGGCGTTTTACCAGGGTACGCGGTTTCCGCAGTGGAAAAATTCGCTGTTTATCGGGGCGCTAAAGGAGAAAAGCCTGATCCGCCTGAGCATCAACGGTGAACAGCTGAAAGAGCAGGAGCGCCTGCTGAGCGAGCGCGGGGAGCGCATTCGCGATGTGCGCAGCGGGCCAGACGGCTGGCTTTACGTGCTGACGGATGAAGCCAACGGCAAACTGCTGAAAGTGGGTATTGAGTAAAATAAGCGGGCACTCCGTTGCCTGCCGATCTTATTTCACCCAGTGGCAGATTTCCCAGCCGCGCTGCTGCGCTAGCTGCTGCAGTGGCTCTGCCGGATTGATCACCCAGGCGTGATCGGCATGTTCCAGCATTGGCAGGTCGTTGATTGAGTCGCTGTAAGCCCAGGTGTGGGCAAAGCGGTGCTCCTGCTGCTGTGCCTTCCAGTCGCTGACGCGGCTGACTTTTCCCTCTTTGTAGGTCAGAGTGCCGTAGATTTCGCCGCTGTAGCGGTCATCAATAATCTCCACGCCAATCGCCAGCGCCGCGTGCGCGCCCAGCTGTTGCGCAATAGGCTTCACCAGATGTTCACCGCTGGCGGAGATCACGATGATTTTATCGCCGCGCTGCTGGTGCCACGCCAGGCGTTCGCGTGCGGCGGGATAAACGCGCGGCAGGATATCGCGATGAATAAACCGGCGTATCCAGCCTGCTACCGTCGGCGTGGCCATTCCTGCCAGCGGCGACAGCGTGGTGCTCATATACTGTTCCATAGACAGCGACCCCTGATAGTAGTGCTCCATCAGCGCGCGTTCTTGTTCTATCAGCGCGGCCGGGGCAAACCCCTGGGAAACCAGCCAGCGCAGCCACAGGCCGGTACTGTCTTCACAAATTAGCGTTTCATCAAGGTCAAACAGCGCTAAATCCATCGTCGTCACTCCTCTGGCAGACTTTTCTCAGGTTAGCGGATTTTTGTGACGGGCTTAACTGTTCAGTGAAAATTCGGAATTTAACCTGTTTTCTGCCCGCGCCTGACGGCGATAATTTGGCCAGCTGTCTGGGCAAACCTAAGATTTTTCTAATAAACTCTAAGAAACTTTACGGTTTAAACGTTTTTTTTAAGCTTATAACGTCTTAGTGTAGGGCGGCTAATCGTCAGATGCGCTTTGATAATCATTGTCTTTCAAATGGATACCTGGTCTCGCCATGAAGAAAACGCTCCTCTCTACCGGTGTGTATGCACTGGCTACTACTTCGACGTTATTGCTGTTTACCCTCTCCCCCGCGCGCGCAGAGCAGGCCCCTGCCGCCCCGCAGATCGATGCCAAAGCCTGGGTGCTGATGGACTACAACAGCGGTAAAGTGCTGGCAGAATCCAATGCGGATCAGCGGCTCGACCCGGCCAGCCTGACCAAAATGATGGCCAGCTATGTTACCGGGCAGGCGCTGAAGGCGGGCAAAATCAGCAATGACGACATGGTCACCGTGGGTAAAGATGCCTGGGCGACCGGCAACCCGATTCTGCAAGGCTCTTCGCTGATGTTCCTCAAGCCTGGGGACCGGATCCCGGTGTCGGAGCTGAATAAAGGGATTGTGATCCAGTCCGGTAACGATGCCAGCATTGCGCTCGCCGACCACGTAGCGGGCAGTCAGGACTCTTTCGTTGGCCTGATGAACAACTACGTGCAGGCGCTGGGCCTGAAGAATACCCACTTTAAAACGGTGCACGGGCTGGATTCGGACGGCCAGTACAGCACCGCGCGCGATATGGCCCTGATTGGTCAGGCGCTGATCCGCGACGTACCGGATGAGTACGCGCTGCATAAAGAGAAAGAGTTCACCTTTAATAAGATCCGCCAGTACAACCGCAACCGCCTGCTGTGGAGCACCAATCTGCAGGTGGACGGGATCAAGACCGGGCACACTTCCGGCGCCGGCAATAATCTTGTGGCATCAGCGAAAGAGGGCGATCAGCGCTTAATTTCTGTGGTGCTGGGCGCGGCCACCGATGCTATCCGCTTCCGCGAGAGCGAAAAGCTGCTGACCTGGGGCTTCCGCTTCTGGGAAACGGTGACGCCAATCAAGGCCGGGACGGCGTTTGCCACCCAGCGCGTCTGGTATGGCGATAAGAGCGAAGTGAATCTTGGCGTAGCGAAGGATGCGGCGATTACCCTGCCAAAAGGGCAGATGAAAAACCTGAAGGCGAGCTTTACCCTCAGCCAGCCGCAGCTGACGGCCCCGCTGGCGAAGAATCAGGTGGTGGGAACGATTGATTTCCAGCTGGACGGAAAATCCATTGAGCAGCGCCCGCTGGTGGTGCTGGACGAAGTGAAAGAGGGCGGTTTCTTCAGCCGCATCTGGGATTTCGTCATGATGAAGATGACCGGATGGTTTGGCAGCTGGTTTTCATAATGGATAAGGGCCGATCGAAAAAGAGGGTCGGCCCCTATCTATCCTGCGTAAGGGCCGACCGAAAAAGAGGGTCGGCCCCTACATCTATCCTGCGTGAGGGCCGACCGAAAAGAGGGTCGGCCCCTGCATCTATCCTGCGTAGGGGCCGACCGCTTTTCTGGTCGGCCCTGAACAATCAAAACAGATCGTAAGCCACCGCAGAAATCGCCACCAGGCCGACCAGCACCACGAACACATTACTCAACTTACCGCTGTACTGGCGCATGGCCGGGACCTTGTTGATGGCATACATCGGCATCAGGAACAGCAGCACCGCGATAATCGGGCCGCCCAGGCTTTCGATCAGGCCGAGAATGCTCGGGTCCAGCGTCGCGACAATCCAGGTTGTTATCAGCATAAACAGCGCGGTAAAGCGGTTCAGCTTGTGCTCGGCAAGGGTTTTGCCACGGCTGCGCAACAGCTTATTCACCGTGCCGTTAAAGCCTTCACGCGCCCCAAGATAGTGGCCGAGGAACGATTTGGTGATCGCTACCATGGCGATAATCGGCGCCAGCCATGCCATCAGCGGGGTATCAAAGTGGTTCGCCAGGTAAGAGAGAATGGAAATGTTCTGCGCTTTGGCTTCCGCCAGGTTCTCCGGCGTCAGGCTCAGCACGCAGCTGAACACAAAGAACATCACCGTCAGCACCATCATAATATGGCTGCGCGCGAGGATGCGGGAACACTTCGGCTCTGCCTGGTCGCCGTACTCTTCCCGTTTGGCCACGGCAAAGGCGGAAATAATCGGCGAGTGGTTAAAGGAGAACACCATCACCGGGATCGCCAGCCACAGGGTCATCATCAACCCCTTGCCGCTGCCGCTCAGGCTGGCATTGGCAAAAATCGCGCTGCTCCAGTGCGGGATAAGATAGAGCGCCAGCAGCATCAGCACCAGCACGAACGGATAGACCAGTACGCTCATGGTTTTGACGATCATCTCTTTGCCGAAGCGCACAATGGTCATCAGGCCGACAATCAGGATCAGCGCCAGCAGCGCGCGCGGCGGAGCCTGCATCTGCAGCTGGTGGGTGATAAAACTCTCAACGGTGTTAGTGATGGCGACGCTGTAAACCAGCAGAATCGGGTAGATGGCGAAGAAGTAGAGCAGGGTGATCAGCTTGCCGGCGCCGACGCCGAAGTGCTCTTCTACCACCTCAGTAATATCCTCGCCGGGTTTGCGCCCGGAGAGCACGAAGCGGCACAGCCCGCGGTGGGCAAAGAAGGTCATTGGAAACGCCAGCAGCGCCATAATGACCAGCGGGATAAGGCCGCCAATCCCGGCATTAATCGGCAGGAACAGTACGCCAGCACCAATGGCCGTGCCGTACAGCCCCAGCATCCACATAGTGTCGGTTTTACGCCATGCGCTGGCATCCTGAGACGCTTCGGGGCTGAGCACCGCCGTTTGGGATGTGTCCATTTGATTCTCCAGTGTTTAAAACGATGAAGTTAATCGCGCCATCGACGCGTCGATTGACTTCATTGCTCTGGTTTAATGGCGCACACTCTACCACCAGAAAAAATAGATGAAAGCTCTGCGTCGTGGTTTATTGGAGTTTTTGTGACTTGCGCAACATAGAGATTAATTTGCACATTTATCAAGCAGATTGCGCAATAAACCTTGAGGAAATGGCAGGTTTTTTTGGCAGTTTTTTAGCGGTTAATAGCAATTAGGATGATATAAATCAGGGTAAAGCGGGACCGGTTAATATAGTCCCGCCAGCGAGTTAATGGCGTACCCAGCCCTTGCTGATAGGGAAAGCAAAAACGACGCGATAGAGCGCAGAAAGCAGCGGCATCAAACGTGCGCCGGCCAGCTGCCAGAAAATTTGCGCAAACAGGCAGGAGAGCAGGCCCACCAGCAGGCCGCCCAGCATATCCATCGGCCAGTGGACGCCAAGGTAGACGCGTGACCAGGCGATAGCAGCACCGGTCAGCAAGAGCACGGCTCCCGACCAGGCGCGATGCCAGCTGATAAAGGCGATGGCAAAGGTGAAAATTACCGTGCCGTGATCGCTCGGGTAGGAGTCATCCGGTGCGTGCGACAGGAACTGATGACCCAGACCAATGGCAAACGGGCGTGGATGAGGAAACAGCTGCGCCAGGCACCAGGAGATCGCCAGGGCATAGAGCAGGGCGATACCGGTTTTCACCACCAGCACGCGCTGCGAGGTCAGCTGGCTGCGCGGCCCCCACAGCCACAAGCCCACAATCAGCAGCGGCACAATGGCGATAAGATCGCGGGCAATAAAGGTGGCGAGGGCTATCAGCCACTCGGGGGAACGGCCGTCAGCGTTGATCAATAAAAATAGCGACCGGTTCAACTCATCCATCATGACTTTCTTTACCTTTTGTTCGCAGTAGTAGCACGAATTGCTTAAGGTAAAAGCGTGCGGCGGGCAGGTAAAGGGCCACCCTCTTAATTACCGGGTTCGTTTGGCTTTTGTTGAGATTGAATGACGTTTTTGTGACGTGAAAAATATCGGCAGCAGATCAGATGATTCTGGGCCAAATGACAGGCAGAAAAAAACCCGCTAATCATAAGATTAACGGGCTCCTCAATTTGGGGATTTCAAAGAAAAGCAGTGGCACTAATTAAGACTGTGGCCCGCTATAAAAGTTCTCCCCAATCGATAAATTATTTTTAACCACCAAAAAACGGCCAGATTATCACAATCAGCGTGCCCGCCAGCGTCAGCAAAACGTTAGCAATAGCATAAGTTCCGGCATAGCCCAGTGCCGGAATGTTACTGCGCGCGGTGTCGCTGATAATCTCCATTGCCGGGGCGCAGGTGCGCGCGCCCATGATGGCGCCGAACAGCAGGGCGCGGTTCATTTTCAGTACCCAGGCACCGAACAGGAAGCAGATAATGACCGGCACCAGGCTGACCACCAGCCCGGCCCCGAGCATCAGCAGCCCGGTCTCCCCCAGGCCTTTGGTGATGCCGCTGCCGGCGCTCAGACCAACGCCCGCCATAAACACCATCAGCCCGAACTCTTTCACCATGGTCAACGCCCCCTGCGGGATGTAACCGAAGGTGGGGTGATTGGCACGCAGGAAGCCGAGCATAATGCCGGCGAACAGCAGCCCGGCCGCATTACCAATGCCAAAATTAAAGCTGCTGAACTGGAAGGTGATCATGCCGATCATCAGACCGATGATAAAGAAGGCGCAGAACGCCAGCAGATCGGTGACCTGACTGTGAATCGAGATAAAGCCAATGCGATCCGCCACCGATTTCACCCGGCGCGCCTCACCGCTGATATGCAGTACGTCACCTTTATTCAGGATAATGCTGTCATCGATTGGCATCTCAATCTGGCTGCGGATCACGCGGTTAAGGAAACAGCCGTGATCGGTGAGCTTCAGCTGGCTGAGGCGTTTGTTCACCGCATTGTTGTTCTTCACCACGATCTCTTCATTAACGATGCGCATATCCAGCAGATCGCGGTCGAACACCTCTTTGCCGTTGCGGAAACTCGGGTCAAGGCGCGAGTGCGCATCCGGGTAGCCGACCAGTGAGATCTCATCGCCGGGCTGCAGCAGCGCATCGCCATCCGGATTTGCCAGAATGCCGTTGCGCCGAATACGCTCGATGTAGCAGCCGGTCTGGCGGTAGATGCCAAGCTCGCGCAGGTTTTTGCCGTCGCTCCAGGCGACCAGCTCCGGCCCGACGCGATAGGCGCGGATCACCGGCAGGTAAACTTTGCGCTGGCTGTCCGGGTCGAGGCCGCGCTCACGGGCGATCTGCTGGGCGCTGGTGGGCAGATCCTGATGCTGCAGTTTTGGCAGATAGCGCGCGCCAAAAATCAGGCTAACGAGGCCAATCAGATAGGTCAGAGCGTAGCCGAGGCTGAGGTGGTCCTGTGCCAGGCTCAGGCTCTTACCGTCGCTCAGCGTCTGGCGCAGGGTATCGCCCGCGCCGACCAGCACCGGGGTCGAGGTCATGGCACCGGCCAGCATCCCTGCCGTCAGGCCGATGTCCCAGCCAAACAGCTTGCCAAGCCCCAGCGCCAGCACCATCGCGCTGCTGACCATCACAATCGCCAGCATCAGGTAATTTTTGCCGTCGCGGAAGAAGATAGAAAAAAAGTTGGGTCCGGCTTCGACGCCGACGCAAAAAATAAATAGCATAAAGCCCAGATTCAGCGCATCGGTATTAATCGCGAAATGCTGCTGGCCGAGCAGTAAAGAGACAACTAAAACGCCAATAGAATTACCGAGTTGAACAGAACCTAACCGAAGTTTGCCTAAGCATAACCCCAGCGCCAGTACGACAAATAACAACAGAATGTAATTTCCACTTAACAAATCTGCGACGTTTATATTCACGGTTTAACTTCTTGTTTACCAGTAACCTATTGATGGGAAGGGGTTTATGCGCTAAATTTCACCCACTGATGCGATGAGCGCTATGCTCAATCGGCAATAATCACGCTGAATGGGATAAAAACGCCGCTCATTTTAATCGCAATAGCTTATGACAGCCAGCATTCGCCTGGCTTATTTGTTACGGATTTTAATTTTATCACTGCGCTATCCGTAGGCTTATTTTTATCGTGAAGGGAAAATAGCCTGGAGAAAATTCTATGTGGATAAAAGGGATAAGCTGGCCCGGCCTGGTCGCCTGTAGCATTTTGTATGGCGCGATCTATATTGCCGTGCGTTTTCCGCTACCGGTGGGCTATGTCGGCCATGCTCAGCTGGGGTTGCTGCTGTTTTTATTGCCCGGTGCGCTGGCGGCACTGACCTCGAAAGAGGCGCCGCTGACCGCGATGGCGCTGGCGATTGCCCTCGCTTCTGCACCCTGCCTGGCGCTAATGCAGCTGAGTGCATTTCATCATCTGGAGCTGATTCAGGAGATCGCGTTTATCACCAGCGCAGTGTTCTGGTGTGGTTCAGGGACGTTGGCAGTGATGTTGGGCAGGACGCTGCTGGAGATGCGTCATCAGCAGCGGTTGTAGGGGGCGGGCATGCCCGACCCCTACGGTAACAATAACCGCAAGGCGGTGTGAAAACCGGGCCGATCAGAAAAGCGATCGGCCCCTACGGTAACAATAACCGCAAGGCGGTTATTGTTACTGGTACAGACCGAGGTTTTCTTTGGCCCAGGCCTGGAATTCGGTGCAGCCGCCAATGTGTTTCTCGTCAACGAAGATCTGCGGGACGGTTTCAACGGGCTTACCTACAGTTTTTTCCAGATCGGCTTTGGTGATGCCTTCAGCATGGATATCGATATAGCGGAAGTTGAAATCATCACGCTCTGCGGTCAGTTTCTCTGCCAGCTCTGTTGCACGTACACAGTAAGGGCAGCCCGGACGTCCAAAAATCACTGTAAACATAGCTCTCTCCTCAAAGGTCAGATTCTTTTATGTGACTCAAGTCACACCTTAACGCTTAATGGCGCCTATGATGCCCGCATCAACGAGTGAAATAAAGAAGGAATTGCCTGTCAGTCCGATTGGTCGCTATGCATAACTTGCCGACTTAGGCTTTAATAACCCCACTGCTTTTTATCATGCCGCCTGTCGGAGAGTGTTCATGCGTGCCTTTAGTCAGATGCCCCGTGCCGTACTTATCCTTGAAGTTATCGGCATCCTGCTGCTGGTCCTCTCTTACCTGACGTTGCACGAAGTGCTACCTTTACCGTCGCTGTTACGCGGTAAGCTGGCGGCAACGGTGATGATTTTCGCCGGTATCGCGCTGATGCTGCCTGCGGCCACGGTAATGATGTGGCGCACGGCGAAAGTAATGGCACCCGAACTTTTTAACACGCGCGCTTCGCGTGACACGTCTAAACCAGGAGATTCCCATGACGCCGACCATTGACCTGCTGCGCTCACACCGCTCAATTCGCGCTTTTACCGATCGCGCTATCAGCGACGAGCAGCGCGCAGCCATTCTTGCTGCTGCCCAGTCGGCTTCCAGCTCCAGCTTCCTGCAGTGCACCTCTATCATTCGTATTACCGATCCCGCACTGCGCGAACAGCTGGTGACGCTGAGCGGTGGCCAGAAGTATGTGGCGCAGGCCGCAGAGTTCTGGGTGTTCTGCGCCGATTTTAACCGCCTGCAGCAGATCTGCCCGGATGCCCAGCTGGGTATGGCGGAGCAGCTGCTGCTGGGCTGTGTCGATACCGCCCTGATGGCGCAGAATGCGCTGACTGCTGCGGAATCGCTCGGCCTGGGCGGCGTGTATATCGGTGGTATTCGTAACAATATCGCGCAGGTGACCGAGCTTCTGCATCTGCCGAAATTTGTCCTGCCGCTGTTCGGCATGTGCCTGGGTGAACCGGCGCAGGATCCTGAGCTCAAGCCGCGCATGCCCGCCGCGATGCTGGTGCATGAAAACAGCTATCAGCCGATCAACCCGGAAGTACTGGCGCAGTATGACAACGAGCTGGTGGAATATTATCAGCACCGCGACAGCAATCGCCGCAGCGAGAGCTGGAGCGAACACATCCAGAAAACCATCATCAAAGAGAGCCGTCCGTTTATTCTTGACTACCTGCACAAGCAGGGCTGGGCGACGCGCTAATTCTGACGGCTTCGGAGGCTGCTGGTGAAAATTGCCATTCTTTCCCGCGACAGTACGCTTTACTCCTGTCAACGCCTGCTGGAGGCCGCCCGCAGCCGCGGGCATAGCATTGAGGTGATTGATCCGCTCTCCTGCTATATGAATATCAATCCCGGTTCGTCGGCCATTCACTATCGCGGTCGGCAGCTGGCGCATTTCGATGCGGTGATCCCGCGTATCGGTTCGGCGATCACCTTTTACGGCACGGCAGTGCTGCGCCAGTTTGAGATGTGCGGCAGTTACCCGCTGAATGAGTCGCTGGCGATTGCGCGCGCGCGCGACAAGCTGCGCTCGCTACAGCTGCTGGCGCGCGCAGGGATTGCCATGCCGATCACCGGTTTTGCTCATTCGCCGGATGACACCCGTGACCTGATCGAGATGGTTGGCGGCGCGCCGCTAGTGGTGAAACTGGTGGAAGGGACGCAGGGAATTGGCGTGGTGCTGGCGGAAACTCGCCAGGCGGCAGAGAGCGTGATTGATGCCTTTCGCGGGCTGAATGCGCACATTCTGGTGCAGGAGTTTATTCAAGAGGCGCGCGGCAGCGATGTGCGCTGCCTGGTGATTGGCGGGGAAGTGGTCGCAGCGATAGAGCGCCAGGCGAAAGAGGGGGATTTCCGCTCCAATCTGCACCGCGGCGGCAGCGCCCGGCGCGTGACCATCAGCGACAGCGAGCGTGAAATCGCCATCAAAGCCACGGCCACGCTCGGTCTGGACGTGGCCGGCGTCGATATTTTACGCGCCAGTCGCGGCCCGCTGGTGATGGAGGTGAATGCCTCGCCGGGGCTGGAAGGGATTGAAAAGACAACCGGTCTGGATATCGCCGCCATGATGATTCACTGGGTAGAGCAGCAGGCGCAACCTGGCTTCAGTCTTAAAACCGGTGGTTGACGTCATATTTCTGTCGTAATCGTGGTTTTTGGCGAGGTTTTTACGTAAGCTAGTGCGCAATTTTGTGGCGGCCAGAGAAAGAGACAAAGCCTATGGATTCACTCGTTGTTCCCGATATCGACGTGTTACGACGTTGGTTGGATCAGCAAAGTATCACCTGGTTTGAGTGTGACTCCTGCCAGGCCCTTCATCTGCCTCATATGCAGAATTTTGATGGGGTGTTTGATGCCAAGCTCGATTTGGTGGATAACGTGATCCTGTTTTCCGCCCTGGCGGAAGTTAAACCGACGGCGCTGATCCCGCTGGCGGGCGATTTGTCGCAGATTAACGCCAGCTCGCTATCGGCGAAAGCCTTCCTCGATATCCAGGATGATAACCTGCCGAAGCTGATCGTCTGCCAGTCGCTGAGCATTACCGCAGGCCTGACCTACGGGCAGTTCGCCTATTTTATGAAGCAGAGCGAAGAGCAGATCTCGATGATTGTGATGGAAGCCTTTGCCAATCATCTGCTGATGATCGGTGAAGATGACGATGACCGTACGCCGATGCTCGGCGGCCAACCGATGCTGCATTAAGCGGCTGACGTTTACGGCATTTTTTCCTGCGGGCGGACTCCTAATCCGCCCGTTTTTATTCTGTCTTTCTTACCCCATTCAATTTCTACGCTACTCCCTGTGTTAAATGCTGTTTTTAGCGACACTTCGTTCTGGAGCAATACCACTTTTTATTCTGCATTTTGCCCTCTAATGCCAGATTTCTATCGCCATTTATGCCGTGAATGGCATATCACATAGAGGAAACGTGCATAAAAAATCGATAAAAGGCGTTTTTTACCCTGAGGGCTGGTCTGGCCGGGTGAGTGGGGCTATTCTTGCGTGGCTGCATTAAGCGTGCAACATCCCCAGATATATAGGTTTTTAGTATTAACCACGGGATGAATAATGATTCATTCTGTAGCCTTTAATCTACTGACCTATATTAAGAGGCAGGTGCTAACCAGTTAGCCTGCCCGGCATAAGATTATCCCTGTTCAGGAGGATGGAAGATGTTCAACCAACGTAAAAAATGGTTGTCAGGTGTGGTTGCGGGAACGCTGATGGCGATCTCTGCAGGCTCACTGGCCGCAGACAAGACGCTGCACGTTTATAACTGGTCAGATTATATTGCGCCAAATACCGTGGCGGATTTTGAAAAGCAAACCGGCATTAAAGTGGTGTACGACGTCTTCGACTCCAACGAAGTGCTGGAAGGCAAACTGATGGCGGGCAGCACCGGCTATGATGTGGTCGTCCCTTCCTCCAGCTTCCTGGCGCGTCAGCTGCAGTCCGGCGTGTTCCAGCCGCTGGATAAGAGCAAGCTGCCAAACTACAAGAATCTTGACCCCGATCTGATGAAGAAGCTGGAACAGCACGATCCGGGCAACAAATATGCCATCCCTTACCTGTGGGCGACCACCGGTATTGGCTATAACGTGGAAAAAGTGAAAGCCGCGCTGGGCAAAGATGCGCCGGTCAACAGCTGGGACCTGGTGCTGAAGCCGGAGAACCTGGAAAAACTGAAAAGCTGCGGCGTGTCGTTCCTTGATGCCCCGGAAGAGATCTTCGCGACCGTGCTGAACTACATGGGCAAAGATCCGAACAGCAGCGATGCCAAAGATTACACTGCGGCAACCGACCTGCTGCTGAAGCTGCGTCCAAGCATCCGTTATTTCCACTCGTCCCAGTACATTAACGACCTGGCGAACGGCAATACCTGCGTGGCTATCGGCTGGGCAGGGGATATTCTGCAGGCGAAAAAACGGGCGGTAGAAGCGAAGAACGGCGTCGATATTGCTTACAGCATACCTAAAGAGGGCGCGCTGGCGTTCTTCGATACCCTGGCGATCCCCAAAGATGCCAAAAACCTGGATGCAGCCTATCAGTTCCTCAACTATCTGATGGATCCAAAAGTGATGGCGAACATCTCTAACTCGGTCTACTACGCCAGCGGCAACAAGGCCTCTGTACCGTTCGTTGATGAAGCGATTCGTAACAACCCGGGCGTCTATCCAACGCCGGACACCATGGCGAAACTGTTCACCCTTAAGGTGCAGGATCCAAAACTTGACCGTGTACGTACGCGTGCATGGACTAAAGTTAAAAGTGGTAAGTAACTGATTGCAGTGACTGCATAACTGCACACTGTCAGCCCACAACAGAGGCGCGTTACCGGCCTCTGTTTTGTTATTTTTAGGGTGGGGCACCCGCACAGCCGTCCCCTCTTTTAGCGCCGGAGTAAAATGGTCGTGAACGACGCAACCCCTCGTACTCAAAGCAAAGCAGGCAAGGCGTTAACGCCGCTGCTGGAGATCCGCAACCTGACCAAGTCGTTTGACGGTCAGCACGCGGTGGATGATGTGAACCTCACCATCTATAAAGGCGAAATTTTCGCGCTGCTGGGTGCTTCAGGCTGTGGGAAGTCCACACTGCTGCGCATGCTGGCAGGCTTTGAGCCCCCGACTCACGGGCAAATTGTGCTCGACGGCCAGGATCTCTCTCACGTGCCGCCGTATCAGCGCCCAATCAATATGATGTTTCAGTCCTACGCACTGTTCCCCCATATGACGGTGGAGCAGAATATCGCCTTTGGCCTGAAGCAGGACCGTCTGCCAAAAGCCGAAATCAATGAGCGCGTGGCCGAGATGCTGACGCTGGTGCATATGCAGGAGTACGCCAGGCGTAAGCCGCACCAGCTGTCTGGCGGGCAGCGGCAGCGCGTGGCGCTGGCACGCAGCCTGGCCAAGCGGCCGAAGCTGCTGCTGCTGGATGAACCGATGGGCGCGCTGGATAAAAAACTGCGCGACCGCATGCAGCACGAAGTGGTGGATATCCTTGAGCGCGTTGGCGCCACCTGCGTGATGGTGACGCACGACCAGGAAGAAGCGATGACCATGGCCGGGCGTATCGCCATTATGAACCGTGGTAAATTCGTGCAGATTGGCGAGCCGGAAGAGATTTACGAGCACCCGACCACCCGCTTCAGCGCTGAGTTTATCGGCTCGGTAAACCTGTTCGAGGGGCTGCTGCGCGAGCGGCAAACCGATGGCCTGATTATCGACAGCCCGGGTCTGCTTCATCCGCTGAAAGTGGCGAGCGATGTCTCGATCGTGGACGGCGTGCCGGTCTCGGTGGCGCTGCGCCCGGAAAAAGTGATGCTGTGCGATGATATCCCGGCGGACGGCTGCAACTTTGCCGTGGGTGAAGTGGTGCACATTGCCTATCTTGGCGACCTGTCGATCTATCATGTCCGCCTGCACAGCGGCCAGATGATCAGCGCCCAGCTGCAGAACGCGCACCGTTTCCGCAAAGGTGCCCCGACCTGGGGTGACGAAGTGCGCCTCTGTTGGGAAGCCGACAGCTGCGTGGTTCTGACGGTTTAAGTGGGGGAGAGATGAGTCAATATTCTGAACGTACCACTGAGCCACCGAGCGGCCAGCAAACCGGCTTTAAAGGCCTGCTGACGCGCCTGCAGATGGCGCACGGCCGCAAGCTGGTGATTGCGCTGCCTTACCTCTGGCTGTCGCTGCTGTTTCTGCTGCCGTTCCTGATCGTGCTAAAGATTAGCTTTGCCGATATTGCGCGCGCCATTCCGCCCTATACCGAGCTGCTGAGCTGGGCCGACGGCCAGCTGAATATGGTGCTGAACTTCGGCAACTATATTACGCTGACCGATGATCCGCTGTATGTCGATGCCTATCTGCATTCACTGCAGGTGGCGGCGATTTCAACGCTGATCTGCCTGGCGATAGGTTATCCGCTGGCGTGGGCAATCGCTCATGCAGCCCCGTCGACGCGCAACATTCTGCTGCTGCTGGTGATCCTGCCGTCGTGGACCTCCTTCCTGGTGCGCGTTTATGCCTGGATGGGGATCCTCAACGATAACGGCGTGCTGAACCGCTTCCTGATGTGGACCGGCATTACCGACCATCCGATCGCCATTCTTTACACTAACCTGGCGGTCTATATCGGCATTGTTTACTGCTATCTGCCGTTTATGGTGTTACCGATCTACACGGCGCTGACGCGCATTGACTACTCGCTGGTGGAAGCTTCGCTCGATCTGGGCGCGCGCCCGCTGAAAACGTTCTTTAGCGTGATCGTCCCTCTGACCAAAGGCGGAATTATCGCCGGGTCGATGCTGGTGTTCATTCCGGCGGTCGGGGAGTACGTGATCCCGGAACTGCTCGGTGGCCCGGACAGTATTATGATTGGCCGCGTGCTGTGGCAGGAGTTCTTCAACAACCGCGACTGGCCGGTGGCTTCCGCGCTGGCGGTGATTATCCTGCTGATCCTGATCCTGCCGATTATCTGGTTCCACAAGCATCAGAATAAAGAAGTGGGGGATGAGGGATGAGTAATCTGCCGACCATTAAATCCAAGTGGCGCACGGCGATCCTCTCCGTCTGCTTCTTCTTCCTGTATGCGCCGATGCTGCTGCTGGTGATCTACTCGTTTAACTCATCGCAGCTGGCGGCGTGGGAAAGCTTCTCCCTGCACTGGTACAGCGTGCTATTCCACGACGATGCGATGATTAGCGCGGTGACGCTTAGCCTGTCGATTGCCGCGCTGGCGGCCACGGCGGCGGTGATCCTCGGCACTATCGCGGCAGTAGTGATTGTGCGCTTTGGCCGTTTTAAGGGATCGACCGGGTTTGCCTTTATGCTGACTGCACCGCTGGTGATGCCGGACGTGATTACCGGGCTGTCGCTGCTGCTGCTGTTTGTTGCAATGGCCAATGCATTTGGCTGGCCCGCCGACCGCGGCATGCTTACTATCTGGCTGGCGCACGTGACGTTCTGTACCGCTTATGTCGCGGTGGTGATCAACTCGCGCCTGCGCGAGCTGGACCGCTCGATCGAGGAAGCGGCAATGGACCTCGGTGCTACGCCGCTGAAGGTGTTCTTCGTGATTACCGTGCCGATGATTGCCCCGGCAATTGTCACCGGCTGGCTGCTGGCGTTTACCCTGTCGCTGGATGACCTGGTGATATCCAGCTTTGTTACCGGGCCGGGCGCGACCACGCTGCCGATGCAGATCTTCGCCACCGTGCGCCGTGGGATTAACCCGGAGATTAACGCCCTGGCATCGCTGATCCTGATTGTGGTGGGGCTGGTCGGGTTTATCGCCTGGCGCTTTATGGCGCACGAAGAGAAACAGCGTTTGAAGGATATTCAGAAGGCGCGTGGCGGGCATTAAGGTTAGCGTCGTTGTAGGGGCCGATCCTCTTTTTCGACCGGCCCGTAAAGATTACGCTGCGGCAAGGGGCGACCGGAAAAAAAGGTCGCCCCCTACAAGGTTGTTGAGTGATTTCTCACCCAAGAACCTTCTTCACGCAGGCTTTAAAGATCTTGATGCCGACCGGCAGCGAGTTGAGATCAAAGTGCATATCCGGGTGATGCAGGCCCGGCACCAGCCCCGTTCCTAATCCCCAAAAACCAGCCTTTAGCGATGGGCGCTGGACCGGATAGTGGAAGAAATCTTCGCTGCCCGGCGTGGAGCGCGGCTCCATCAGTGCGTCTTCGCCCAGCACTTCAACAATCGCGCCGGAGATAAGCGCGCTCATCTCGTCATCAATTTCGGCGGCGGGCATCGCTTTTAACGTCAGCACTTCAGCCGTTGCGCCAAAGGCGGCCACGCTGTGTTCGATAGCGCGCTGCACCCGGCTCTGCAACGCCACCATATCCTCGTTTTTCGCGGCGCGCAGGTCGAATACCACGCGTGCTTCATCCGGGATCGAGTTGGTGACGCCCGCGTCGCACAGGAAACGCGTGGCTTTGGCGCTCCAGACGCTGTTCGGGGCCATATGAATAGCGTTGACGGCGTTCACCGCGCTGACTGCGGCATCCAGCGCATTGACGCCGAGATGCGGGCGGGCGCCGTGGGCGGTCTGGCCGCGCACGATCGCCTCAACGGTGACGCAGGCGGAGTAGAAGACGGCCGGGATGGCGGTGCCAACCGCGCACTCTTCCGCCGGGCGCACGTGGAAGCCGAGGATCATATCGACATCGTCGATTGCCCCCCCGGCGATCATCGCCAGCGCGCCGGTGCCTAACTCTTCGGCCGGCTGGAAAATCAGCTTCAGGCGGCCTTTCTTCACCGCCTGCTCGGCGATCAGCTCCTGGGCTGCCGTCAGCACCACCGAGGAGTGTCCATCGTGGCCGCAGGTATGGCGGGCGCAGGGCACGCCGTTAATCACATGGCCGAGGGCATCCATATCGGCACGCAGCGCCAGCGTTGGGCCAGGTATGCCGCTGTCCAGCACCGCGACTATCCCCGTGGTGGCATTGAAATTGTCCTGCACTGCGTAACCGGCGGCTTTCAGCTGCTGGCTGATATACGCCGAGGTTTTAAATTCCTCGAAACCCAGCTCCGGGATTTCATGCAGATAGTTGTAATGCTCCAAAACTTTTAACACGTTATGCACTCCATTCAGCTTTTATTACGCAACGATTCGCATCACCAGCATGGAAATTACCGCATTCATAATGCTGGTCAGCATTAACAGGGGCCAGTACTTTTTCGGCACGTCAGACACGCCCAGCAGGCGGCCCATATACTGTAACTGAGAACCCATCAAAAAGATCGCCGGGGTTAAAATGGTAATATCCGCGCCGCTCAGTACGCCCTTCGCCAGCAGGCTGATCGCCACGCCCGTGCCGGCAGAAGAGGAGAGCCAGGCGGTGAGCAGCACGGTGACCGCTTGCCCCGGCAGGCCAAACAGGCCCATCACCGGGGCAAACACATCACCAATCAGCGTCATCACCCCGAGCAGATTCAGCACCTCGGCAATCACATACGCCATCACGACGTTAGGCATTAAGTTGTGAATGGCAATATGGAAGCCTTTACGCGCCCCCACCACGAAGATATCAAACGGATTATTAGAGACGTTAACCTGAGGGTTATTCTGCATGCTGGAAGTCTCGCTTATACAGGGTATTCAACATCAGGCGCACAAACGCGCCGCCAACAAATTTCAGTACAAACATCAGCACCAGTGGAACCAGCACCGGCGTTGCCAGCGAAGCAAATAGCGCTGAGCCAATCGAGAAGTAGTTATTAATCAGCCCGGCGCCGGAATATTGCCAGGCGCCCATGATCACCACATCTTTTTTACTCACCTGCCTGGTGTCGTACAGCTCTTTGGTTAATGCCGCACCGGCATCGGTGCTTTGCAGATCGGTAATCAGCGCCAGGCCGGTACGACCCGGGATGCCTAATAGCGGGCGCAGCAGCGGCGTCAGCAGTTTATGGGCAGCGCGGATGGCGCCATAGTGGGTAAAGATCTCCAGCAGGCCGAGTGCCAGCATCACCGTGGGCACCAGCGAAAGGGCGAACAGAAAGCCCGCTTTGGCGCTCAGGCCACCGGCGCCAACGAAGGTGTTGTGTGCCGGATCTTTCATGGTGCCGAAGCTGCCGCCGAGGGTAGTGAAATCAAAGGCTCCCAGCCAGCTCATGCCCTCAACGTTAAAAAACAGGCCGGAGAAAAACAGGATGGCCAATATTAATGCCAGCCAGGCGCCTGTGCCGACTGACCATTTTTCAGCCGTAACGGATAATTTATCTTCAGACATCGATCTTGCGACTCCCTGATAGTTGCAAAAATAAACAAAAAAGCTTTCTGGCAATTTTTGTTCCGCATAGTGGAATTAATTACCTATTCAGGCTAAAAATAGAGGGGCCGTTGCCGATATTTAGCCACCCACCTGATACGGACTGCAGGGATCGTGCCAGAAATAAGTGGGTTATTTTATTGCGGCAATAGATCGCGGCAGCAACGGGAAATTTGGCTACGCGGGCAGGGTTAAAAAAGTTAATTTATTTTCACTGGTGAAATAAAAGACGCTTTTTTTCTCATCCTGCCAGGGATATTCTTAGCGGGGCGGCAGTGAGACACCACCATGGATCAGTTGCACCAGCGTGGGGCAAACGTTCGGGAAAGTTGGAGAGAGCGATGTCAGAGGTGTTGAGAGAGGTCAAAGCGGTGTCGCGCACGGCGTCCGGCATTCCGGTGCCGGTGTGGATTGCCGGCAGTGCCATTATTGCCACCCGTTGCCTGGGCGTTGTGCTGCTGGCTAACGAACTGGGCGTTGAAGAGGTGATGAACTTTATCCACCGCAGCGCTCAGGCCTGGGATTCGACGCTGATTTTCATCGCCAGCCAGCTGATCTTCTTTATCGAACTGCGCTGTGCCATCGCCCTGATGCGCGGCCATAACTGGGGGCGCTGGGGGTATCTGCTGACGCAGGTGGTGGTGCTGTTGTATATGTTCGCGGCGTCGATGGGCTGGATTTATCCGGAGATTTTCAGCATCAGCGGTGACACGAATCGCCAGATTATTCAGGCGTTACTGGCGCACAAGTTTCCCGATTTTGTGATAATGCTGCTGCTGTTTGTGCCACTCAGTAGCCGCCACTTTTATCGTAGGCGTGGCTATCGCTAACCCGGCACTGCTATACTCACCGGCTGCATTTCGCTTCCCTGATTAGGCTTTATCATGCATTGCGCGCTTTATGATGCGGGCCGCTGCCGCTCCTGCCAGTGGCTTGAGACCCCGTACCCCCAGCAACTCTCGCAAAAACAGTCACACCTGCAGCAGCTGCTGGACGCGTTTCCGGTCGGCCAATGGCTGCCGCCGGTGGTCTCTGCCCAGCAGAAATTCCGTAATAAAGCCAAGATGGTGGTCAGCGGCAGCGTCGAGCGCCCTCTGCTGGGGATGCTGCATCGTGACGGTACGCCGGTGGATCTGTGCGACTGCCCGCTCTATCCCGACAGCTTCGCTGCCGTCTTTGCCGAGCTGCGCCCGTTTATTGCCCGCGCCGGGCTGACGCCGTATAACGTGGCGCGCCGCCGCGGTGAGCTGAAATATCTCCTGCTGACCGAAAGTCAGCACAGCGGCGAGATGATGCTGCGCTTTGTGCTGCGCTCGACCACCAAGCTGGCACAGCTGCGCGCCGCGCTGCCGCAGCTGCAGCAGGCGCTACCGCAGCTGGTGGCGATCTCAGCCAATATCCAGCCGGTGCCGATGGCGATTATGGAAGGGGAGCAGGAGATCCCGCTGACGGACAATCAGCAGCTGGCCGAACGCTTCAACGATGTGCCGCTCTCCATGCTGCCGAAAAGTTTCTTCCAGACCAACCCGCGCGTGGCCGCTGAGCTGTATGCGACGGCGCGCGAATGGGTGCGCGATCTAAAGGTCAACGCGATGTGGGATCTGTTCTGCGGCGTCGGCGGCTTTGGCCTGCACTGCGCCACGCCGCAGATGGCGCTGACGGGTATTGAGATTAGCAAAGAAGCGATAGCCTGCGCCCAGCAGTCCGCCCGGCAGATGGGGTTAACTCAGGTGAGCTTTGCCGCGCTGGACTCCACCGCCTTTGCTACCAGTGAGGGCAGCGTGCCGGAGCTGGTGCTGGTTAATCCGCCGCGTCGGGGTATCGGCGCCGAACTGTGTGACTATCTGGAGCAGATGGCGCCGCCGTGGGTGCTCTATTCAAGCTGTAATGCCGTGACGATGGCGGCCGATATCGCGCGTCTGCCCGCTTATCGTGTGGTCAGGGTGCAGCTGTTTGATATGTTCCCGCACACCGCACATTACGAAGTGCTAACGCTGTTGCAGCGGGTTTGATGCTGTAAAAAGGGTCGACCGAAAAAAAGGTCGACCCCTACACGTGACAGGATGGCGTCTAAACGTAGGGGCGAGGCATGCTTCGCCCGCCGGTCATTCACCCGGATGAATTATTCCGGGAACCACTGCTTATTAAGTTTCGCGATCGTGCCATTCGCTTTCAGCACCTCGATCGCCGCATTGAGCTTTGCCAGCAGCGCATCGTTGTCTTTCCGCACGGCGATACCAAGACCGGTGCCGAAATAGCTGCTGTCGGTAATATGCTCGCCGACCGGGGCCAGATTCGGGTTGGTTTTCAGCCAGGCACCCACCACTGCGCTGTCGCCTAAAATCCCATCGAGACGGTTATTTTTCAGGTCGAGAATCGCATTCTGGTAGCTGTCGTAGGAGACAGAGGTGACATCCGGGTATTTGTCCTGCAAATATTTCTGATGCGTAGTGCCATTCTCAATACCAATGCGCTTACCGTTAAACTGCGCCAGGCTGGTGAACTTGCCTTTAGGGGCGATCACAATGGCGGAGTTGGCATAGTACGGTTGGGTAAAGCTCACCTGCTTGCTGCGCTCCTCGGTAATATCCATACCGGAAATCACCGCATCATAGCGGCGGAACTTCAGTGCGGGCACCAGGCTGTCAAACGGGTTGTTGGTGAAGCTGCACTCGGCTTTCATCTCGGCACACAGCGCTTTTGCCAGGTCGATATCAAATCCCACGATCTGGTTGTCGCTATTGAGAGATTCAAATGGCGGGTAGGTTGCCGAAGAGGCCAAGCGGATCTTTTCTGCAGCCTGGGTTCCAAAGGCTACGCCGGCAAGCAGGGCTGCCAGAACGAGTTTTTTCATCTGTAAATTCCTTGCGATCTCAAAGTCCAACTCAGTATCAGCCCACCAGCAGGCGAGTCATTGAGTGATTAAGCTGCGGTGAAGGCGTTTTATTCGCCGATGCCAGCCGGAAAACACCGTGCTGGCCGTCGGCATTAGTTTCGGTGCTCAAAACGCAATGCCCGGCGCTCAATCAGCCGCATCAGCAGCGTCAGCAGGCCGTTAACACACAGGTAAACCACGCCGGCAGCGGCAAACACCGTGACATCATAGGTGCGCCCATACAGCAGCTGGCCGTGCCCCATCACTTCCATCAGCGTGATGGTGTAGGCCAGTGACGTGCTTTTAAATACCAGCACCACCTCATTGGAATAGGAGGAGAGGGCGCGTTTAAAGGCATAGGGCAGCAGAATGCGCAGCGTATCCTTGCGGTTCATCCCCAGCGCCGCGCAGGAGTGCCACTGTCCGGCAGGGATAGCCTTCACCGCGCCGTGAAACAGCAAGGTGGTATAGGCAGCACTGTTGAGCGACAGCGCCAGCAGCGCGCACAGCCACGGCTGGGAAAGCAGGTTCCATAGCCAGCCAATATTCTGGATGGCGGGGAACTGGCCCGGCCCGTAGTAAATCAGGAAGATCTGCACCAGCAGCGGGGTGCCGGTAAACAGCGTGATATAGCCGCGGGTAATCAGGCTGAGCACCGGCACCTTCAGCGCGAGGATCACGGTAAACGCCAGCGCCAGAACCAGCGCGAGGAGCAGTGAAGCCACAGTCAGCGTCAGGCTGGTGTGCAGCCCCTTTAACAGTTCGGGAAAATAGCTCAGCATCAGGAGTCTCCGCGCTCAAAACGGGTGGTGCGCAGTTCAATGCGTTTGAGCACCTGCTGGCTGAACAGGGTGATCAGCAGATAGATCGCCGCGGCAATCAGATACCAGGTGAATGGCTCCTGGGTGCGGGTGGCAATACTTTTGGTCTGCAGCATGATGTCGTTGACGCTGATCAGCGAGACCAGCGCGGTATCTTTTAGCAGCACCAGCCACTGATTGCCCAGCCCCGGCAGCGCATGACGCCACATCTGCGGCATCACCAGACGGAAGAAGATCGCTGAGGTTTTCATCCCCAGCGCCTGACCGGACTCCCACTGACCAACCGGCACCGCTTGCAGCGCGCCGCGCAGGGTTTGTGATGCGTAGGAGGAGTAGAGCACGGCCAGGGCAATCACCCCGCAGAGGAACGGGCTGACGTCGAAGTTTTCAATGTTGACCTGCACCGGGATCTGGGTAAATCCGAGGTTAATGTTGAATCCGTCAGACAGCGTCAGCAGCAGCTGCGACGCGCCGAAGTAGACAAACAGCACCACGAGGATTTCCGGCAGGCCGCGAAACAGCGTCACCAGCCCGGTGCCGAGCCACGCCAGCGGGCGCCAGCGTGCCGATTCCCAGACGGCAAACACCATCGCCAGCACCAGGCCGGCTAACAGGGAACAGAGGGCCAGGCCGACGGTCATCCCGGCGGCGCTGACAAGAGGATAAAGTTCGTTCATTAATTACTGCTGAAACCACTTGCTGTAGATAGTTTTGTAGGTGCCGTCGGCTTTCACCTTGTCCAGCGCGGCGTTGAACTTGCCCTGCAGTTCGCTGTTACCCTGGCGAACGGCAATGCCGAGGCCGGTGCCAAAGTAGGCTTTATCCGTCACTTTCTCGCCGATTGGGGCCAGCGTGGTGTTCTGCTTCAGCCATTCGTTCACCACCGCGGTGTCACCGAAGACAGCATCAATACGGCCATTTTTCAGGTCAAGAATAGCGTTCTGGTAGCTGTCGTAAGGGACAACGTTGACACCTGGCAGCTTCTCACCGAGATATTTTTGGTGCGTGGTGCCGTTCTGTACGCCAACGCGTTTGCCTTTCAGCGCCGCCACGTCAGCCACTTTGCCTTTCTGGGTGATAAACAGGGCAGAGTTGTCGTAATAAGCTTTAGTGAACAGCACCTGCTTTTCACGCTCAGGAGTAATATCCATACCGGCCATCACCGCGTCGAAGCGGCGGAACTTCAGGCTGGGGATCAGGCTGTCGAAGGCCTGGTTAGTAAAGGTGCAAGTCGCGCCCATTTCGCGGCACAGCGCGTTCGCCAGATCGACGTCGAAGCCCTGAATTTTGTTATCGGAGTCAACAAACTCAAACGGAGGGTAAGACGCTTCAGTGGCAAAACGAATGGTCTGAGCAGCGCTGGCGCTCAGGCTGAAACCGGCTAACAGTGCGGCAATTACAACTTTTTTCATCATTATTTCCTGCAGTTAGTGCGAAAGATAATTGGCAAACGCGTCGGTTTGCGGCTGTGTAAAGCGGCTGGCATCACCCTGTTCGACGATATAACCGTTTTCCATATACACCACGCGGCTGGCCGTTTTACGCGCCACTTCCACTTCGTGGGTCACGATCACCTGAGTGATGTTGGTCTGCGCCAGCTCGCGAATAATGCTGACGACCTGAGCGGTGATCTCCGGATCCAGTGCGGCGGTGGGTTCGTCAAACAGCAGCACGGCTGGCTCCATCATCAGCGCACGGGCGATCGCCACGCGCTGCTGCTGTCCACCGGAAAGGTGCAGCGGGAAACGGTCGGCAAAGTCTTTCAGACGCAGGCGATCGAGCAATTTCGCCGCCCGCTGATGGGCCAGCTCTTTGCTTAAACCGAGCACGCGGCACGGCGCTTCGATCAGGTTCTGGGTGACGGTCAGATGCGGCCAGAGATTATACTGCTGGAACACCATGCCAACGTTCTGACGCAGTTCGCGGATGGCGCTGTCGGACGGGGGCTTGCTGAAATCAAAGCGGCTACCGGCGATGTCGAGCGTACCGGAACGCGGCATCTCCAGCAGGTTTAAGACACGCAGGAGTGAGCTTTTCCCGGCACCGCTAGGCCCCAGCAGAACCAACGTCTCGCCCTGTGGGCACGTCAGCTGAATGTCAAATAGCGCCTGGTAGGCACCGTAGTAGCAGTTGATACCGTTTAGTTGAATACTCATGCGCAAAAACTGAATAGTAATTAGTGCCGCGAATCTTAACGTTGACAGCATAGTTATGCAATCATCGTGCGTTAAAATTTATTTTTGCGGGCAGGGTGATTAAAGAGTAGCACAACATCGCGTGATGTTACGGCTTTCGCCGCAATGCGCCACTGCGGTTATGCAAATGTGTGCGCGGGATCGTGCCGCCGGTTGGCGGCACGCATAATTTGCCTATTTTAGCAGCAGCTGGCTGAGCGAACCGCCAGCCAGATGCGGGGCTGCCCCAAGGTAGCGCACATCATCGACCGTCCAGCAGGTGCCTTCACGGACCATTAGCACCTCATCCTGCCATTCGCTGCTGCCACGCGATAAGTTGACGCGCAGCGGAATATTGCGCGCATCGGTGTTGGGGATGGTCGAGGCATCCGCCACGCTGGCCGCAGTTGCGCCGTCACGCTGGCTGGAGAACAGATCGCCGCTCAGCAGGCGCGCCTTCTGCGGTTCGCTGCGCTCTTTCAGCAAAGTCTGGTAGAGCTTATCGCTGAGATACGGCCGATATTTCGCCAGCTGTTGCGCATCGGGCACGCCCTGGGTGGGCTGTTGCAGGCGCATGTCGTAGAATTGCTGCGCCACGCTATCGGGGCCGCCGTCGACGCACGGCCCGATGCGGGTGCCGATATCCTTGTAGGCGGGCTCCACGCTGGTACAGGCGCTGAGTAACAGGGCCAGTGGAGCAATTGCAGCAAGTGCTTGGTATTTCATCCTGATTTCCTTATTGTTCTGCAAGAAAGGGTTTTTACCACTGAGTATAGCCGCTCTGCTTAACTGTACGGGCGCTGAGATCTATCAAGGAGAGAGTTATGCAATTTTCAACGACCCCAACGCTGGAAGGCCAGCCGATTACGGGTTACTGCGGTGTTGTGACGGGCGAGGCGATCCTCGGGGCGAATATCTTCCGCGATTTCTTCGCCGGCATTCGCGATATCGTCGGCGGCCGCTCCGGCGCCTATGAGAAAGAGCTGCGAAAAGCGCGACAGATAGCGTTTAAGGAGCTGGAAGAACAGGCGAAAGCGCTGGGCGCTGATGCCGTGGTCGGCATTGATATTGATTATGAAACCGTGGGCAAAGACAGCAGCATGCTGATGGTCAGCGTAACGGGTACCGCGGTCAAACTGAGCCGTTGATGAGCCCGATGTCGATTATACGCCCGCTGCTGGTGCTGCTGGCAGTGTGGCTCTACACCTCGATTACCCCGCAGGGACTGCATCCGCAGCAGGGTTACACAGTTGATACCCGCCAGGAGGCTTACGGCGCCCGCCCGCGCATTAAAGTGCTGGTGATCCACTATACCGCCGGGGATTTCTCTAACTCCCTCACTACGCTGACCGAGCGAGCCGTCAGCGCTCACTATCTGCTGCCCGCCACGCCGCCAAAATATGACGGTCAGCCGCTGGTGTGGCGTTTAGTGCCGGAGTCGATGCTCGCATGGCATGCCGGGATCAGCTACTGGCGCGGCGCCACGCGGCTGAATGATACCTCGATAGGCATTGAGCTGGAGAACCCCGGCTGGCAGCGCACCGCCAACGGCATCAGCTGGACGCCGTTCCCCGCCGGGCAGATGGCGGCGCTGCTGCCGCTGGCGCGTGACATCATCAAACGCTACGGTATTTGTGCGCAGGACGTGGTGGCGCACAGTGATATTGCGCCGCTGCGCAAGCAGGATCCCGGCCCGCTGTTTCCCTGGCAGTGGTTTGCTCAGCAGGGCGTGGGGGCCTGGCCAGATGCCGCGCGCGTGACCTATTTCCTTGCCGGAAGGGCGCCGGGGCAGCGGGTAGATAAAGCGAAGCTGTTGGGTCTGCTGGCCAGCTATGGCTACGAGGTGACTAAAGAGATGGCGCCGTACCAGCAGCAGGCGCTGATTGCGGCGTTTCAGATGCACTTCCGTCCGGCGGATTATCGCGGCGTGGCCGATGCGGAAACCGAGGCCATCGCCGCTGCGCTGGTGGAAAAATATGGGACAGAGTAAGCGCGGTTAGTGTGCGGCGAGGAATGCCTGCCACTCGCTGACCAGCGTCTGCAGGGCGGCGCGATCAACGTCGAGGTGCGTCACGAGGCGCGTGACCGCGCCGGCGCTCACCAGGATACCGCGTGCTTTCATCCACGGTCCCAGCTGCGCGACCTGCGCCTGCGGCAGGCGCAGGAACACCATGTTGGTATCCTGACGCGTGACGTCGACGCCAATTTCACGCAGCGCCCCGGCAAGCCAGGCGGCGTTGTCGTGATCCTCTTTTAAGCGCTCAACATGATGCTCCAGCGCGTACAGTCCGGCCGCTGCCAGAATTCCCGCCTGGCGCATGCCGCCGCCGGTCATTTTACGCCAGCGGCGCGCGCGCGCGATAAACTCATGACTCCCGCACAGCATTGCACCCACGGGGCAGCCCAGCCCTTTTGACAGGCAGAGGGTCAGCGTGTCGCAGTAGCGGGCGAGGGCCTCCAGCGGGACATCCAGCGCCACGGCGGCGTTAAAAATACGTGCGCCGTCAACATGCAGCGCCAGTTTATGTTCGCGGGTAAAATCCCATGCCTGCTGCAGATAGGCGAGCGGCAGCACTTTACCGTTGTGAGTGTTTTCCAGACTGAGCAGGCGGGTGATGGCGAAGTGCACATCATCAGGTTTGATAAACTGCGCCACGACATCCAGCGGCAGCGTACCGTCAGCCGCCGCCAGAATCGGCTGTGGCTGGATGCTACCCAAAACCGCTGCACCGCCCGCTTCGTATTTATAGTTGTGAGCCAGCTGGCCGACAATATACTCTTCGCCACGCTGGCAGTGGCACAGCAGCGCCACGAGATTGGCCTGTGTTGCGCTGGGGAGAAGCAGGGCGGCAGGCTTACCGCTCAGGCGTGCCACTTCAGCTTCCAGCTTATTGACGGTGGGATCATCGCCGTACACATCATCCCCGGTTTCAGCTGCCATCATGGCGGCCAGCATCGCCTGAGTGGGGCGGGTTACGGTATCACTACGTAAGTCGATCACGCTTGCTCTCCTGAAGTAAAAACGGACGCCGCAGCGTCCGTGAAAAGGCTTTAACTCTTTTACCGCAGCCAGTTGGTTTTTGCCAGATCAACCACCTCGTCGCCGCGACCGTTAATGATGGCGCGCAGCATATACAGGCTGAAGCCTTTAGCCTGCTCAAACTCAATCTGCGGCGGCATCGCCAGCTCCTCTTTGGCGGTCACCACATCAATCAGCGCCGGGCCATCGTGCGCCAGCGCCTGCTGGATCGCCTCATCCAGCTGCGAGGCCTGCTCAACGCGGATGCCTTTTACCCCGCAGGCATTGGCGATAGCGGCAAAGTTAGGATTCTCCAGTTCGGTACCGTCGGTGAGATAGCCGCCGGTTTTCATCTCCATCGCCACGAAGCCAAGCACGCTGTTGTTAAACACCACGATTTTGACCGGCAGTTTGAGCTGCGCTAACGAGAGGAAGTCGCCCATCAGCATGCTGAAGCCGCCATCGCCGCACATGGCAATCACCTGGCGCTGCTTATCAATGGCCTGTGCGCCAATCGCCTGCGGCATCGCATTGGCCATTGAACCGTGGCTGAAGGAGCCGAGCAGGCGACGCTTACCGTTCATTTTCAGATAGCGCGCCGCCCAAACGGTTGGCGTGCCGACATCGCAGGTGAAAATGGCATCTTCGCTGGCGTGCAGGCTGAGCTGCTGCGCCAGATACTGCGGATGGATCGGCTGCTTGTCATTGGCGGTCGCGAGGTCGTCCAGCTCTTTACGCGCTTTGGCATAGTGCTCCAGCGCCTTGTCCAGGAATCTGCGCTCTGACTTCACGCTCAGCTGCGGCAGCAGCGCGCTGAGGGTCGCTTTGATGTCGCCGACCAGCGCCATCTCCACGTGGCAGTGGCTGCCGATACTGCCCGGATTGATATCGATCTGAATAATCCTGGCTTTCGGCGGATAGAAGGCGCGATACGGGAACTGGCTGCCCAGCACCAGCAGCGTGTCGGCATTCATCATGGCATGATAGCCGGAGGAGAAGCCGATCAGTCCCGTCATGCCGACATCGTAGGGATTGTCGTACTCAATGTGCTCTTTACCGCGCAGGGCGTGAACCACCGGCGCTTTCAGCGTCTCCGCCAGCTTCACCACTTCGGCATGTGCGCCGGCGCAGCCGCTGCCGCACAGCAGTGTGATATCACCCGCCTGATTCAGCGCCTCCGCCAGCTTTGCCAGCTCGGCGGGGACCGGTTGCACCTGCGGCAGCTGCGGCGGATACCACTCGGATGATGCGCCTTCCGGGGCGGCACTCAGGGCGATGTCGCCGGGCAGCACCACCACTGAGACACCGCGATTGAGAATCGCTTTGCGCATCGCAATCGCCAGCACCTGCGGCAGCTGCTCCGGGTTTGAGACCAGCTCACAGTAGTGGCTGCATTCGCGGAACAGCTCCTGTGGATGCGTTTCCTGAAAATAGTTGCTGCCAATTTCGGCAGAAGGGATATGGGCGGCAATTGCCAGTACCGGAACATGGTTACGGTGGCAGTCGTAAAGGCCGTTGATCAGATGCAGGTTGCCCGGCCCGCAGGAACCCGCGCACACCGCCAGCTCCCCGCTAAGATGCGCCTCTGCACCCGCGGCGAAGGCGGCCACCTCCTCATGACGGGTCGGCATCCACTGGATAGTGCCCATTTTATTCAGGCTGTCACTCAGGCCGTTTAACGAGTCGCCGGTGACGCCCCAGATACGTTTCACGCCCGCGCTCTCAAGGGTTTTAGCCAGCAGTGCGGCAATAGTTTGCTTCATTAAATTCTCCCAGGTCAGAAATCCATTCGAATTGGCGAACAGTGCAAAGCATAGACGACTCTGCCAGACGGGGAGGATGATGTGATGCGTTAGCTCACTTGACCACCAGCAAGCCTGCTACCATCCTGATTAGAAACAACAGGAAAGCGCCCTATGATACTGCAACTGATTGAGATTAGCGGTTTTCGCGGTTTGAACCAGCTCTCACTACCGCTGGAGCAGGATAACGTGCTGATCGGGGAGAATGCCTGGGGGAAATCGAGCCTGCTGGATGCGCTGACCCTGCTGCTGGCACCCGGGGAACTCTACCAGTTTAGCCCCGCCGACTTTCACTGTTCGCCCGATGGCGCAGCAGCGCGCGCGCAGCAGATTGAGGTGCGCTTTACTTTTGCTGAGTATGAGGCCGGGCAGCATCAGGCGGCGCGCTATCAGCCGCTTAACGGGCTGTGGCAGCCCGCGCAGGGCGAGTTAAAACGGCTCTGCTACCGGGTTTGCGGCGAGCTGCAGCCAGAGAAGGCGGTGGTCACGCGCCATGAATTTGTTGATGCGAACGGCGCGGTCATCCCGGGGGATCAGAACGGCGCGGGTGCAGACGCTGACGCGGCTCCATCCGGTTTTGCGCCTGCGCGATGCGCGCTTTAACCGGCGGCTACATCTGGAAGTGGACGCCTCTGGCGACCCGTCGTCATTTAACCAGCTGGCCAGCCAGATTGAGACGCTGACGCGGGATTTACAGTCGCGGCCACAGAATCTCACCGATGGCGCACTGCGTCAGGGGCTGAGCACCATGCAGCAGCTGTTAGAGCACTACTTCTCGGTTCAGCTGCCTGCGGCCTCTTCCCAGAGCGGACGTGCTGCTCATCAGCAGGCATCGCGGCGGGGCTGGCGCTATCTCGACAACATTAATCAGCTGATTGCGGATGCCGACAGCCGCAGCCGTCGCCTGATCCTGCTGCGGATGTTTGCCCTGCTGGTACAGGCGCGCGGCGCGCATCATCTTGACCCGCAGGCCAGGCCGCTGCTGCTGATTGAGGATCCTGAAACGCGCCTGCACCCGATTATGCTGGCGGTGGCCTGGGGACTGTTATCGCTGCTGCCGCTGCAAAAAATGGCCACCACCAACTCTGGCGAACTGCTCTCAATGGTACCGGTCGAGCAGGTCTGCCGCCTGGTGCGCGAGCCGCAGCGGGTCAAAGCCTGGCGCGTGGGGCCGCAGGGCATGAGCGCCGAAGAGAGCCGCCGCATTGCGTTCCACATCCGCTTTAACCGCCCCTCGGCGCTGTTTGCCCGCTGCTGGCTGTTGGTCGAGGGGGAGACGGAGGTGTGGGTGATGAACGAGCTGGCGCGCCAGTGCGGCTATCACTTTGCCGCGGAAGGGGTGAAAGTGATTGAGTTCGCGCAATCCGGGCTGCGCCCGCTGCTGAAGTTTGCGCGCCGGATGGGCATTGAGTGGCATGTACTGACCGACGGCGACGAAGCGGGCAAGAAATATTCTGCTACCGCCCGCAGCCAGCTGGAAGGGGACAGCCAGGCAGAACAGCAGCACCTGACGCAGTTACCCGCACTGGATATGGAGCATTTCCTGTACAGGCAGGGATTCGCAGAGGTATATCATCGTACGGCACGGCTGCCGCCCAATGCGCCGATGAACCTGCGGCGCGTCATCGCCAAAGCGATTCAGCACTCTTCCAAACCGGATTTAGCCATCGCGGTGGCGATGGATGCCGCACAGCGTGGCACGCAATCCGTTCCGCTGCTGTTACGCAACATGTTCGCCCAGGTACAGTGGCTGGCACGCGGCAAAGCGGATTAACCCGGTGGGCTTGAAAACGGGTTAACGCAACCCATATCTGTTGAAGGTCAGCGAGAAACAGAAAAATGCCAGCATCAGTGGCTGGCATTTTATCGTAGGGTTGTACAGAATGATTGTGAAGGGTCAGGCGCTAATTGCCATGGCCTCTTCCACAGGGACGATGAGGCTCGCATGATTGCCTTTTGGCCCCTCATGCACATCGAACTGGACTTGTTGCCCGGCTTTTAGCGTTCTGTATCCGTCCATCTTAATGGTCGAGTAGTGGGCGAAGATATCTTCGCCACCGCCCACCGGACAGATGAAACCGAAGCCTTTGGCGTTATTGAACCATTTAACAGTACCCGTCTCCATGCTTCTACATCCCTCGCAAGACATTCTAATTGAGTGGAGGTGTTCAGGCTTATTGACCTGACGGCTGATTAAAAGATATTCAGCCTGTTGCTGTACTGTAGAGAAATGGTATCAAGGGTCAAGCAAACGGACGGTTATCGCAGGGACAAAATCATCAAAATTTGAAGCAGTTAACGCTATTGCAAATTTTGTGATGAAGGTCGCGAAAGACCAGTTCTGTAGACAATTTCCACCGCGCCGCTCAACATTTTCTTCATGTTATTCCTAACCTGAATGATGTTAGTCTGGCGTAATCAGGTAACGTTGATCACACTGGGTATGTATGGGAAAGACTAACGACTGGCTTAACTTTGAACAGCTTGCTGATGACAAAGTGCGTGAAGAGCTCAAGCCACCATCGATGTATAAAGTTATTCTGAACAATGACGATTATACGCCTATGGAATTTGTTATTGACGTGCTGCAAAAGTTCTTTTCTTATGATGTTGAACGTGCAACGCAACTGATGCTTACGGTTCACTACCAGGGAAAGGCGATTTGTGGTGTTTTCACTGCCGAAGTGGCAGAGACCAAAGTCGCTCACGTGAACAAATATGCCAGGGAAAATGAGCATCCGTTGCTTTGTACGCTGGAAAAAGCCTGAATAAGGCGATCTATTGGGGGAGGTGCCTATGCTCAATCAAGAACTGGAACTCAGTTTAAATATGGCTTTCGCCAGAGCGCGTGAGCACCGACATGAGTTTATGACCGTCGAGCATTTGTTACTGGCTCTGCTCAGTAACCCGTCGGCCAGAGAGGCACTGGAAGCCTGTACGGTGGATATCGTGGCATTACGCCAGGAGCTTGAAGCCTTCATTGAACAAACCACCCCGGTCCTGCCGGTTAGTGAAGAAGAGCGCGACACACAGCCGACGCTCAGTTTCCAGCGCGTACTGCAGCGTGCAGTATTCCATGTCCAGTCTTCCGGCCGTAGTGAAGTGGCTGGGGCAAACGTCCTCGTGGCTATATTTAGCGAGCAGGAATCACAGGCAGCCTATCTGCTGCGCAAGCATGAAGTCAGCCGCCTTGATGTGGTGAACTTTATCTCTCACGGCACGCGCAAAGATGAGCCAGGCCCGGCATCTGGCGCGGAAAATCCGGTTAACGAAGAGCAAGCAGGCGGGGAGGATCGTATGGAAAACTTCACCACCAACCTTAACCAGCTTGCCCGTGTTGGCGGTATCGATCCGCTGATCGGCCGCGATAAAGAGCTGGAGCGTGCTGTCCAGGTGCTGTGCCGTCGCCGCAAGAATAACCCGCTGCTGGTGGGGGAGTCGGGCGTCGGTAAAACCGCGATTGCTGAGGGTCTCGCCTGGCGTATTGTGCAGGGCGACGTGCCGGAAGTGATGAAAGAGTGCACCATCTACTCGCTGGATATTGGCTCACTGCTGGCCGGGACTAAATATCGCGGTGACTTCGAGAAGCGTTTTAAAGCGCTGCTGAAACAGCTGGAGCAGGATAACAACAGCATTCTGTTTATCGATGAGATCCATACCATCATCGGTGCGGGTGCGGCCTCCGGCGGCCAGGTCGATGCGGCTAACCTGATCAAACCGCTGCTGTCGAGCGGCAAGATCCGCGTGATGGGCTCAACCACCTATCAGGAATTCAGCAATATCTTCGAAAAAGATCGTGCGCTGGCACGCCGCTTCCAGAAGATCGATATTACTGAACCTTCGATTGATGAAACGGTGCAGATCCTCACCGGATTGAAGCCGAAGTACGAAGCGCACCACGACGTGCGTTATACCGCGAAAGCGGTGCGTGCAGCGGTGGAGCTGGCGGTGAAATACATCAACGATCGTCATCTGCCGGACAAGGCGATCGACGTCATTGATGAAGCGGGGGCGCGTGCGCGCCTGATGCCAGTCAGCAAGCGCAAGAAAACGGTGAACGTGTCGGACATCGAAACGGTGGTGGCGCGTATTGCGCGTATTCCGGAGAAGAGCGTATCGGCTTCCGATCGCGACTCCCTGAAAACGCTGGGCGATCGCCTGAAAATGCTGGTGTTCGGCCAGGACAACGCCATTGAGGTGCTGACCGAAGCCATTAAGATGAGCCGTGCGGGGCTGGGCCAGGATCGTAAACCGGTCGGTTCCTTCCTGTTTGCTGGCCCTACCGGCGTCGGTAAAACCGAGGTGACCGTACAGCTGGCGAAAGCGCTGGGCATTGAGCTGCTGCGTTTTGATATGTCCGAGTATATGGAGCGCCACACCGTCAGTCGCCTGATTGGTGCGCCTCCGGGCTATGTTGGTTTTGACCAGGGCGGCCTGTTAACCGATGCGGTAATTAAACATCCGCACGCGGTGGTGCTGTTGGACGAAATCGAGAAGGCTCACCCGGACGTGTTCAACCTGCTGCTGCAGGTGATGGATAACGGGATGCTGACCGATAACAACGGCCGCAAAGCGGACTTCCGCAATGTGGTGGTGGTGATGACCACCAACGCCGGGGTAAGGGAAACGGAACGTAAATCTATCGGCCTGATCCAGCAGGACAACAGCACCGATGCGATGGAAGAGATCAAAAAGATCTTTACCCCAGAGTTCCGTAACCGTCTGGATAATATTATCTGGTTTAAGCATCTCGACCAGGCCGTTATTCATCAGGTGGTCGACAAGTTTATTGTCGAACTGCAGGCTCAGCTGGATGCCAAAGGCGTCTCGCTGGAAGTCAGTGATGATGCGCGTGACTGGCTGGCAGAGAAAGGTTACGACAAAGCGATGGGTGCGCGCCCGATGGCGCGTACCGTGCAGGAGAGCCTGAAGAAACCGCTGGCTAATGAACTGCTGTTTGGTTCGCTGGTTGACGGCGGCTCGGTATCAGTGGCGCTGGATAAAGACAAAAACCAGCTGACCTACCACTTCCTCAGCGCCGAGAAGCGTAAAGCGGAAGGCACCGTTCACTAACCGCTAACCGCGATGTGAATAAAAAAGCCTGATGAATATCATCAGGCTTTTTTTTATCTATCGACAGCTGGGTTGCAGCCGCAGTAACGACGGCCAGAGTGCGGCCCAGTCGCCGCCGTGCGTCATTCCCGCCACGCTGACAATACGTACGCAGGGGCTGTGGCTGGCCTGCGCGTAACCCTGCGTCACGCTTGCAGGGACTACCCGATCGTCGCTGCCGGAGAAGTGGATCTGCGGCAGCCGCGCCAGGGCAGGCGCCACCTCTTTGGCATTCAGCGAGCCCGGCATTGCGCTGGCCTGATGCAGCCGGTTCACTTCCTCACTGTCCAGATTGCCCGCCACGGTGCGCAGTGACTGGATATCCTGGCGTTTTGCCGCCACCAGCGCGGCCACCGCACCGCCGCCGGAATACCCGGTCAGCACCACCGGCTGACCGGGCGTCTGGCGTACCAGCTGGCTGACGGCATCGTTCATTGCGTCAATTACGGCGGGCGCAAAGCGCAGATCGGTCCACCAGCGGGTGTCACAGCCTGGGCTGCGCGTCATGGCAATGAACTGGCAGGGGCGGGCGAGGTAGATCACATTGGCAGCGCGATCTGCGGCAGCAAGCCGCAGCGCGACAGGGTTAAAAGGGGTCGGGTCATGGGAAGGCTGGCTGGGCGTGACCCAGGCAAAGCCATCGCCCTCAACGTAGAGATGCAGCGGCTGGCGCGGATCGCTTATTCGCCCCCACCAGCGGAGAATAAAGGGCGCGGCGTGAATTTCGCCGCGCTGGAATCCCGCCGACTGCGCAATGGCATCGGCGGTTTCAGTACGATTGGCTGGGGCACAGCCGCCGCAAAGCAGGCTGCACCCCAGTAATCCTGCGCTTAAAAACGTCAGTCTCATCGGCAGATCAGAACAGCTTACGCACTTGCAGGCTGATGGTTTGCCCCTCAAAGTGCGGAGCGGCCTGCAGGTCATAGCGCGCTTCCAGGCTCAAGTCATCAGCATGGGCCAGCGTGGCACCAATACTGGCTTCGGCACTGTCTTTAGCAGGGCTGGCGCCCGCAGTGGTGAAGCGCGTTTCGCCAATGCTGTCTGCACTGAAGCCGGAGGAGGTTTTCATCGGGCTGCGGTCATACTGATGCGTCCACATCAGCTGTACAAACGGCGACAGCGCTCCGGCACCGGTTGACCAGCTGTGCGCCAGCTTGCTGCCGAGGCTGCTCTCGATCGACTGGCTGTGCGCGCTGTCGACGGATAGTGCACTACCGCCATCGCTGCTCTCCTGGTAGCTGCCCTGATGCAGATAGCTGTAGCTCATGCTGGCCAGCGGGGTGAGCACGGTGGCATCGCCCAGCGCCAGCGGATAGCCAAACTCACCTTTCACTGCGGCCTGCTGACCGTGAAAATGGCTACTGGCGCTGTCGTTAAAGCCGCTAAAGTCAACGGCGCGCTGGCTTTCGTAGGACTGGCGGGTCAGGCTGGTGCTGAGGTTGACAAACCACGGTTCGCCGGTATAGCTGGCGTAAGCGATACCGCCCCAGGCGTCGACATCGCTGCTGTTGCCCTTCAGGTTATCAGCGCCTTTAACCGAGGTACGGCTGTAGCTCAGCGCCACGCCCGCGCGCCAGTTGCCGGGCAGCTGGCGGTCAAGACCCAGCACCAGGCCGCCGTAGTGGGCGCGATAGCCGCTGACGTTATCCGTCATGCCCTGGCGAGCACTGCCGTAGAACGGTTTGCCCCAGGCCGCCCAGTCGAGGCTGTCATCACCGGTGGCGATACCGCGAGCGCTGCCGCTTTGCGCGGTGCGCAGACCGTCCAGATGGCTGCCGACCACGCCCAGCGCATCCATGGATGCGGAGGCGGTTGCGGCGGAAGCCATGCTGTTCTGTGCCGGAGCCAGCTGTTCGCCAATACGGTTAGCCTCAGCCTGCGTGGTAATGGTTTTGGAGGCGTTAAACAGGTCGAGCAGGCCAGCAGAAAAGCCGCTGTAGCTGGAGAGCCCGTTGATCGAGGCAATCGCATTACCGGTGGTGGGCAGCGGTTTGGCCGCTACCGGAGCGGTTGGCGTGGTCGGCGTCACCGGGATTACCGGAATGACTGGCGTTACCGGAGTGACCGGGGTGACAGGCTCTGTCGGCGTGGTCGGAGGTGAAACCGGCACCGTTGGCGTGGTCGGGGTGACTGGCGGTGCTGGCGTCACTGGCGTTGGTGGTGTTGGTGGCGTCACTGGTGGTGTGGGGGCGGGGTCATCGAGATAGAGCGCCAGATCGCTGCTGCTACCGTTATCGACCACTTTCGCCGTGACCACGCCGTTATAGTTATCCACCACGTAGTGCAGGGCGCTGGCATTGTAGGTCGCGCTGCCTGCGCTGATTGCCAGATAGCGCTGGCCGCTGGCAAAGCCATAGCTGCTGCCGGTGCTGCTTAAACGGATGGTCGAGCCGGAATCAATCAGCGCGTTGCCGCTGACGGTCAGGCGGCCATAGCCGATATCCAGCGCGCTGCCCTGGGCAAACGTGGCGTCAGAAACCCCGAGATTAAGGATGGCATCTTGGGTCTGATGGTAGTTGCCGCTAATGGTGAGTGGCTGGGTGACCAGCACATCAGCACTGTTGGTAAGGGTGTGGCTGCCCCCCAGGTCTACATTATCATTCAGCAGCAGCATTCCCCCGCCAAAGCTGACATCGGCGCCGGTGGCGACAATCTGGCCAGTCGGGTTACCCATCATCGGACCGATAAAGAAATGGTTTGCGCCGGTCAGCTGCCCCCGGCGGTCACTGCCGCCGTTAATCACCAGTTCATTGCTGGAGGTGTGGACAATATTGCCGGCAATGGTGCCGCTGTTATTGATAGTGCCGATGGCACCATTAAGACTGTTAGTGATTGCGTTGTTAGTGAATGCATTCAAACCGGGATTGAAGGAGCCGATATAACCGTCGTTGTTCAGCGTGGTTATCTGACCCCGGTTGAAAATCGCCGTTTGGCCGCCGGAAATTATTCCGTTTTCAGTGATGTTCAGCGAACTGATAGTGCCGAAATTGGCGATGCCGATGCCGCTAAATTGTGAGCCTGTAAAGTTGTCACTGTTGATAACACCGTTGTTTATCAGGGTGCCGATGCTGCTATCGTTTTCAATCGCAATGCCCGTAGTGGAAGTGATAGAGCCGGAGTTCTTCAATGAAGCGAGAGAGCCGCTGTTGTACAGGGCGATCTGATTCTGATTATAAATAGTCCCCTGATTCTCGATCAGAGTGGTTATCTGAGCGTTTTGCACAGCGAACTGCTCACTGCCGGTACTCACCACGCCATCGGGCGTGATGGTTAACGTATCGGTCGATACCAGATAAGGGGCCGCGAAAGAGGAATCGTTAATCACATCGGTGGGTACAGGCGTTGCATGAGCCAGGGTGACGCACTGCGCCGCCGCCAGGGCAATCACCAGCGGTTTGAGCGGGAAAGCGTGAAGCGTTGTTTTCATTATTTTGCCACCATCAGAGTTATCAGGGCTGATTCATTCAGCTATTTTTAAGAATATTCTGATTTATCGGCACGGCATGAAGGCACTTTAGCGGGGCTGGAAAATATATCTGGCGCATAAAAAAACCGGACTGAGAGCAGTCCGGTTTGGATTATCAGTGCGGCAAGCGTTAACGCGGCAGCACGGCAGAATGGGGCAAATTAGCGACTACGGAAGACAATGCGGCCTTTGCTCAGGTCGTACGGGGTCAGCTCTACAGTGACTTTGTCGCCCGTCAGGATGCGGATATAGTTTTTGCGCATTTTACCGGAGATATGAGCGGTAACCACGTGACCGTTTTCCAATTCAACGCGGAACATGGTGTTAGGTAACGTATCGAGTACGGTACCCTGCATTTCAATATTGTCTTCTTTGGCCATCGAATCCTCTAGGTGGACTACCTTAGTTTTGAACCGGCAAGATAATGCCGAATTTCACGTATTAAGTAAAGAATTGTGGATGAATTCACCCACATCAACCCCTCTAAAGCGCACACCTGGCGCAGACGGGTTACGTTTAAATCTGGAGTAAATGGCGTCAGCGTGGGGGAACAGCGGGCTAAGAATCTGTTTAAATATGCTTTTGTCGCACGATTAAAACAGTTCTGACAAGGTGCGTTGAGATTCCCAGCCTGGTATTCCGCATCACCATCTTGTACCGGTGAAAGGCGGACGACATACCAAACGCGCATATTATATCACTGTTCTCATCGCCATGCCTGGAAAACATCGGGAGATTGCATTAAAAAAGCCGCTGCGGTTGCCAGCAGTCGGTGATAAGTGGCTGATGTGCCAAGGAATAGACGTACTGCAGATAGCTGGCGCGCGCGATCTCCTCCGCGCCGAGTGAGGCGGTATGAGGGTTAAGCACCTGACAGTCTATCAGCTTACCGCCCTGGCGATGGAACCACTCGCTAAACACCAGCAGCGCCGTTTTGGAGGCATTCTCCCGCCGGCTGAACATCGACTCGCCGCAAAAAATTTGCCCGAGCGCCAGGCCGTACATGCCGCCCACCAGTTCGTCGCCGAGCCACACTTCAATCGACTGCGCATGCCCGAGTTCGAACAGCTTGAGCCAGGCGCGCTTCACTTCAAAGGTGATCCAGGTACCTTCCTCACGATCGCTGGCGCAGCCTTCGATCACCTGCTGAAAGTCCTGATTGATCGTTACCCGGTAGGGCGACCTGCTGTGAAAGCGCTTCATACTGCGGCTGAGGTGAAAGGCTTCGGGTAACAGCACGGCGCGCGGATCGGGTGACCACCACAGGATCGGATCGCCGGGTGAAAACCACGGGAAAATCCCCTTGTGGTAGGCATTGAGCAGACGAGCCGGGCTCAGGTCGCCGCCCATTGCCAGCAGGCCATTAGGTTCCCGCAGCGCCATTTCTGGCGGCGGGAAGTTTAACGATTCGCGTGAAAGCTGTATCAGGCGCATCCGCAGATTCTCAACAGGGCAGAGCTAATGACTATAGCGCAAAGCGCTGCAGAAAAGTCCAGTAGCGACCCTGTTTTGCGACTAATTCGGCATGATTACCCTGTTCGATGATTTCGCCGCTGTCCATAACGCAAATCCGGTCAAAATGTGCCAGGCCGCGCAGGCGGTGGGTGACCATAATAAGCGTTTTGTTTTGCGCCACCTGGCGCAGCAGCGCGAGGATCTGCCGTTCGGTTTCCGCATCCAGCCCTTCGGTCGGCTCATCCAGCAGCATCAGATCGCCGCCGTGCAGCAGCGCACGCGCCAGCCCCAGGCGGCGCAGTTCACCACCGGACAGCTGGCGGCCGCCTTCACCGAGCCAGGCGTTCAGACCCTGGCTGTTTTCCAGCAGTTTCTCCAGCCCGACCTGCTGCAGCGCGGCGCTCAGCTGTTCATCGCTTGCGTCGGGCGCGGCCAGCAGCAGGTTATCGCGCAGCGTGCTGCTGAACAGATGCACGCGCTGGGTGACGACGCTGGTGCGCGCACGCAGGTCGGCTTCGCTGTACTGGTCAAGCGGCTGGCCGCTGAGCTGAATCGTCCCGCGTTGAGGATCCCAGGCGCGCGTCAGCAGCTGAAGCAGCGTCGACTTGCCGCATCCGGTGCGCCCCAGCAGCGCAATGTGTTCGCCTGCTGCGATGTCCAGAGAGAGATCCCTGATCGCCAGCGGGGCGTTGTCTGCGTAGCCGAAGCTGATGTTGCTCAGCGTGAGCGCAGCCTGTCCCGAGGCCTGCGTCGTAGCCTGGCGGAAGGTGACCGCCGGGCGCTGTTCGATTATCTGCGTTACGCGCTGCGCGGAGGCAATCACATGGCCAAGATGCTGAAAAGCGGTGCCCACCGGACCGAGTGCTTCGAACGCGGAGAGTGCACAGAAGACAAACAGCGCAATATACGCACCCGGATACGGGTCGCCACCAATGCCTGCGGCACTCAGCCACAGCATCAGCGTGACGGCAATTCCGCCCATCAGCATCACCAGCCCCTGTGACAGCCCTGTCAGGCTGGCCTGGCGATGCTGTGCGCTCAGCCAGGCCTGTTCCGTGGCATCCATCGCGTCACGAAAGCGCTGTGCCGCACCATACAGGCTCAGCTCTGCCTGGCCCTGGAGCCAGCGCATCAGGCCGCTACGATACTCGCCGCGCAGGCGGGTAAGATCGGCGCCGACGGGCAGCCCGGCACGGTAAAACAGCGGTGGCAGTGCGACCAGCGTCAGCAGCATCAGGCCGCCGAGCGTCAGGGCCAGATAAGTATCAAGGAAGCTCAGGCCAAAAGTGACCACGACAATCACCACCAGCGCCCCGACCAGCGGTGAAATCACCCGCAGGTAGAGGTGATCGAGCGTGTCGACATCCGCCACCAGTCGGTTAAGCAGCTCTCCCTGGCGGAAGCGGGCAATGCCGGCAGGGGAGAGCGGCAACAGCTTACTGAAGGTAAACACCCGCAGATGCTGCAGCACGCGGAAGGTGCCGTCATGGCTCACCAGGCGCTCAAGATAACGCGCGACGGTGCGGCTGATGGCGGCACCGCGTACTCCGGCGGCGGGCAGCATATAGTTAAAGCTGTAAATCCCTGCGACACCGGCCAGTGAGGTAGCGGCGAGGAACCAGCCGGACAGCGTAATCAGGCCGATGCTGGCCAGCAGCGTCACCACCGCCAGCAGCATGCCGAACAGCAGGCGCAGAATGTGGCGACGATACAGTTTTAAAAACGGCAGCAGGGTTTTCATTCAAGCGATCCTCCGCGCTGAGCCAGCAGGTCAGCAAATGCGCCGGGCTGATTCGCCAGCGTCTGCCAACGGCCCTGTTGGACAATTTTACCGTCGCGCATCAGCCAGATTTCATCCCACTGTGACAGGCGGTCGAGCTGATGGGTGATTAACAGCGTGCTTTGCGCATGCGAAGCCGCCAGCAGCGCGTGATTGACGTGCTGCTCGCTGTGTGCATCAAGGCTGGCATCAGGTTCATCCAGCAGCAGCAGCTGGCAGGGCTTCATCAACGCGCGGGCAACGGCAACGCGCTGCGCCTGGCCAACCGACAGGCTGGCAGCCTGATCGCCGGTTTCACTGTCCAGCCCGGCAGGCAGGCGCGGCAGAAACTCATTGATCCCGGCAAGTTCCAGCACCTGCTGTAAACGGGCTTCATCGTGGTTGCCGCTTAGCAGAATATTCTGCCGCAGCGTGCTGGCGGGAAGGTGCGGGTTTTGCCCCACCCACGCCAGCTGCTGCTGCCAGTGGGGCAGGGCAATATCGCGTAATTCGACGCCGTTAACCTGTAACGATCCCTGATAGGGCAGATAGCCGAGCAGCACGTTCATCAGCGAGGTTTTCCCGGCGCCGCTTTGCCCGACCAGCGCCACGCGCTGCCCTGGCTGCAGGGTGAAGCTAAGTGGGCCGGCGAGCTGACTGCCGTCAGCGGTGACGATCGTCAGATCGGTCGCGACCAGGCTTAAGCCATGGTGTAATTCAGGCGTGAGTTCACCACGCTGGAGCGCCGCGCCTTCACTCTCTTCAATAAAGGTTTGTAGTGCATCGGCGGCACCCACAGCCTGCGCCTTGGCATGATAGAACGCCCCCAGATCGCGCAGCGGCTGGTAAAACTCAGGCGCCAGGATCAGCACCAGGAATCCGGCAAACATCGTCACCGCACCGCTGTAGTGGCCGAAGTCGAACACGCCAAGATAGGAGAAACCGAAATAGACAGCGATCAGAGCAATTGAGATAGAGGCAAAGAACTCCAGCACCGCCGAGGAGAGGAAGGCCATGCGCAGCACTTCCATGGTGCGCTGGCGGAATTGCTCGGAAGCCTCGGCAATATTTGCCGTTTCAGCCTCGGCACGGTGAAACAGGCGCAGCGTTTCCAGCCCGCGCAGGCGGTCAAGAAACTGCCCGCTCAGGCGCGCCAGTGCCTGGAAGTTGCGGCGGTTGGCATCTGCGGCGCCCATACCGACCATCGCCATAAACAGCGGGATCAGCGGCGCGGTGGCGAGCAGGATCAGCGAAGCCGCCCAGTTAACCGGGAATAGTAGGATAAGCACCAGCAGCGGGATAATCCCCGCCAGCATCATCTGCGGCAGATAGCGCGCGTAGTAATCCTGCATCTCTTCGATCTGCTCCAGCAGCAGGGTCGCCCAGCTGCCGGCAGGTTTGCCCTGAACCCAGGCGGGGCCGAGATCGGAGAGGCGGTTAAGCACCTGCTGGCGCAGCACCTGGCGGATCGCCTGACCCGTTTTGAAGCCGACCTTTTCCCGCAGCCACGCCAGCCAGGCGCGCGCCACAAAGCAGGCCAGCAGCAGAATAAAATGCAGCAGTTGCGTATCGCGCGGTTGATGATCAACCAGCAGCGCCTGCAGCAGCGAGGCGAGGAACCAGGCCTGCGCGAGGATCAGGAGCGCACTTAACGTGCCCAGCATGTAGGAGAGACGCAGCCAGCGATGGCCGTGGACACTCTGACTTTTCAACCAGCGGGTGAGTTGTTGTTGCCGTGTTTTATTCATCTGTTGCCGTGTTGCCCTGACGTAAACAGTAGTGAGGCAAAGCCCCAGGAAGATCGGTGTCAAGCGCGGCAATGTTACAATGGGGAGGGTGAAAAGGCGACAATTGCTCGTCGCCTTGGGCAAGATTAGCTCAGGGTTTTAACAACTTACTGATTATTTTTAACCAAACCGTCAAGATAACGCTCGGCATCCAGCGCGGCCATACAGCCGGTACCGGCGGAAGTAATCGCCTGACGATAGATATGGTCCATGACATCTCCGGCGGCAAACACGCCCGGGATGCTGGTCTGAGTTGCGTTGCCATGGATGCCGGACTGCACCTTGATGTAGCCGTTTTCCAACTCCAGCTGACCGTTAAAGATTGCAGTGTTCGGGCTGTGGCCGATCGCGACAAACAGTCCGGCAACGTCCAGTGTCTTAGTCTGGTCATCTTTGGTCGAACGCAAGCGCAGGGAGCTGACGCCCATCTGGTCGCCCAGCACTTCGTCCAGAGTATGATCGGTATGCAGCACGATATTGCCGTTTCTGACCTTCTCATTCAGGCGGTCGATGAGGATTTTTTCTGCACGGAAGCTGTCGCGACGGTGAATCAGGTGCACCTCAGCCGCGATATTCGCCAGATAGAGCGCTTCTTCCACTGCGGTATTACCGCCGCCAATCACAGCGACTTTCTGATTGCGATAAAAGAAACCATCACAGGTTGCACAGGCGGAGACGCCGCGGCCTTTAAACGCCTCTTCTGACGGCAGGCCGAGGTAGCGAGCCGAGGCACCGGTAGCGATGATCAGGGCATCCGCCGTGTACTCACCTTCGTCGCCGGTCAGACGGAAAGGGCGGTTCTGCAGGTCGACGCTGTGGATATGGTCGAAGATGATCTCGGTATTGAATTTCACCGCGTGCTCATGCATACGCTCCATCAGCAGGGGGCCGGTCAGTTCGTTAGCATCACCCGGCCAGTTTTCCACGTCGGTGGTGGTGGTCAGCTGGCCGCCTTTTTCCAGCCCGGTGATCAGCACCGGGTTGAGGTTGGCGCGTGCAGCATACACCGCTGCGGTGTAGCCCGCCGGGCCGGAACCCAGAATCAGTAATTTACTGTGTTTCGCCGTACTCATGAGACCCTCATTATTTAACTGGCAAACAGATGCAGCGATTGTAGGGAATTTGCCGGGGCAAAAAAAGCGTTCTGCAATTTTGTTAACAATTAATGAAAAAGGTTTAACCAATCGTGGGCCAGGCAAACGACTGCGCTGTCTGCAAAACAGACTATATGGCCCGGACTATGCCATTTTAAGTCAAAAATAGTCATTGAAAAACAGAGAGACAGCCACTGCTATGGCATGTTGTACTGATTTTATTTGTTTTGCTTTGACAATCGGCTGAGCTTTTGCGAAAACATTATGAGAAGCAGAGGGAATTCGGCCCGGTCTTCCAGGATTTCATCCCGGATTTTCTATTTATGGCCGGATAAACTCAGCCTGTTATGTGCAATGACTCATGGTGTGGACAGACAACATGCGTCAGGTAGATAAAGCGATTAATCCCGCAACAGGCTCACTGTCTTCACTTAGATCAACCCTGTTACATTAATGGCGTTCAGGGTATGGCAGGTAGGGAAGGATTTTAAGAGAGACAATAATAATGGTAGACAATAAAAAACGACCTGGTAAAGACCTCGACAGAATCGACCGCAATATCCTGAATGAGCTGCAGAAGGACGGTCGTATTTCTAACGTCGAGCTTTCCAAACGCGTAGGGTTATCCCCAACGCCATGTCTGGAGCGCGTGCGCCGCCTGGAGCGTCAGGGCTTCATTCTCGGTTATACCGCACAGTTAAACCCGCACTACCTGGATGCTTCTCTGCTGGTATTCGTTGAGATTACTCTGAATCGTGGTGCGCCGGATGTGTTTGAGCAATTTAACGCCGCCGTGCAAAAACTTGAGGAAACTCAAGAGTGTCACCTGGTTTCCGGTGATTTCGACTACCTGTTGAAAACCCGCGTGCCAGACATGTCTGCATATCGTAAACTGCTCGGCGAAACCTTGCTGCGTCTGCCGGGCGTGAACGATACCCGTACCTATGTGGTCATGGAAGAAGTGAAACAAAGTAACCGGTTAGTGATTAAAACGCGGTAACACAGGGCAGGTGCAAAACCTGGTAGTTTTCGGTACACTCCTGTGAATTCATACAGGTTCAGCGTCGGGCATGCCCGGCGCTGTTGCCTTCATAGTTTACAGGCACCTGGAGAGTACTCTTGAGCCAGGAATACACAGAAGATAAAGAAGTTTCGTTACAACCGCTGAGCAGTGGGCGTCGCCTGCTGGAAGCGTTACTGATTATTGTTGCTCTTTTCGCCGTTTATCTGATGGTGGCGTTGATGAGCTTCAACCCTTCCGATCCCAGCTGGTCGCAAACCGCCTGGCATGAACCCATCCACAATTTAGGTGGGGGGGTAGGGGCCTGGCTTGCTGACACGCTGTTCTTTATTTTCGGCGTGATGGCGTACGCCCTTCCTCCGGTGATTTTAGGCCTGTGCTGGATCACCTTCCGTCAGCGTCATTCTCAGGATTACATCGACTACTTCGCGGTAGCACTACGTCTGATCGGCGTGCTGGCGCTGGTAGTGACCTCCTGTGGCCTGGCCGCGCTGAATGCCGATGATATTTGGTACTTTGCCTCTGGCGGCGTGATCGGCAGCCTGCTGAGTAACGCGATGGCCGCCTGGTTCAGCGGTCCCGGCGGCACGTTGACGCTGCTGTGCATCTGGGCGGCGGGCCTGACGCTCTACACGGGCTGGTCCTGGCTGACGATTGCCGAGAAAATTGGCGGGGTAGTGATGGGTGTCTTAACCTTCGCCAGCAACCGCTCGCGCGCCGATGAAAAATGGCATGAAGAGGATGACGAAGCCTATCAGGAAGACGATCGTCCTGCGCGAGAGTCCACCGCGCCAATAATGAAACGCAGCGCGCAGGCGGACGATGCAGACGATGTGCTGCTGGCAAAACCGCAGCCAATTTATGCTGATGTTGAGGATGACGAGCAGCACGATCCGCTGTTGGCGAAACCCGCTGCTGCTGCTGCCGGTGCTGCGGCGGCCAGCGAAGTGGCTGCGGCGCAGCCTGCCGCTCCACAAATCTCCGCGGCGCAGGTTGAAGCTCCTGCCGCAGCGCCAGCGGCACCCGTTCAGGTTTCAACTTCGGTTGAACCCGCTCAGCCGCCGTTATATCGCTTTGAAGTGCCTGCCGCAGCTGAGACCCCGGCACCTTCTGTTCCGGTTCAGCCGATGGAAGATGACGACGGTCCGCAGATGGGCAACTGGCGCGATACGCCAACCTCCTCGCCGTTTGATTTCTCGACGCAGCATGCCTCTCACCCCGCTTCCGTCGCTGCGGCGGCAACCGGTGTGGCCATTGGCGCCGTGGCGCAGTCTGCCACCTCCAATACGCCGTTTATGCCGGGCTTCACCGCCACCAGCGGTGATGAACTTAATCCGCAGGTGAAGCAGGGCATTGGTCCTGAACTGCCGCGCCCGAACCCGGTGAAACTGCCAACCCGTCGCGAGCTGGCTTCCTACGGCATTAAGCTGCCTTCGCAGCGCATGGCGGAAGAGAAAGCTAAACAGCAGGAGCAGAGTCAGGCTCAGCCTCAGGCCTCTTATCACGCTGAAGTCGACGACGAGCAGGATGCAGCGGAACAGGCACAGCTGCGCGAAGCGTTCTTCGCTCAGCAGCAGCAGCGCTACGGCGAAGAGTTTGCCGCTGAAGATGAGGAAGCTCTGGAGCAGGCTGCACTGGCTCGCCAGTTTGCCGACCAGCAACAGCAGCGTTATGCCGCCGAGCCGCAGAACAGCGCGCCAACCTTTAACCTTAATACTGCCGGTGCGTTTGATTTCTCACCAATGGACGATCTGGTTGATGACGGCCCAGCTGAGCCGCTGTTCACGATCGCTGCCGCGCCGGAAGTGGAGCCTGTAGCCCCGCAGCCAGCACAATGGCAGCAGCCGGAAAGCGCGCCGCAGCAACCTGCCGCCTGGCAGCAGCCTGCTCAGGCCCCGGCCGCTCAACAGCCGGTTGCCCCTTCATGGAAGGCCAGTGCGCCTGCAGCGCCGCAGCCGGTTGCCGCTGAAGCACCTAAGCCGCAGGAGCCGGATATGGACAGCCTGATCCACCCGTTCCTGATGCGCCATGAACAGCCGACGTATAAACCGACGACGCCACTGCCTACGCTCGATCTGCTCTCGTCGCCTCCGGCGGAAACCGAGCCGGTCGATCAGTTTGCCCTGGAACAGACCTCGCGCCTGATTGAGGCACGTCTGGCTGACTACCGCGTTAAAGCGGAAGTCGTGGGTTCTTCACCTGGCCCGGTGATCACCCGTTTCGAGCTGGATCTGGCACCGGGTGTCAAAGCGGCGCGTATTTCCAACCTGTCGCGCGACCTGGCCCGTTCCCTCTCAGCCGTTGCGGTGCGTGTGGTGGAAGTGATCCCTGGCCGCCCTTACGTTGGCCTTGAGTTGCCAAACCTGCATCGTCAGACGGTTTACCTGCGTGAAGTGCTGGACTGCCCGGCGTTCCGTGATAATCCGTCGCCGCTATCTATCGTACTGGGTAAAGATATTTCCGGCGATCCGGTGGTGGCCGATCTTGGCAAAATGCCGCACCTGCTGGTTGCCGGTACGACCGGTTCCGGTAAGTCGGTCGGCGTGAACGCCATGATCCTCAGCATCCTGTATAAAGCCACGCCGAAAGAGGTGCGCTTTATCATGATCGACCCGAAAATGCTTGAGCTGTCGGTTTATGAAGGTATTCCGCATCTGTTAACTGACGTCGTTACGGACATGAAGGATGCAGCCAATGCACTGCGCTGGTGTGTGGTGGAGATGGAGCGCCGCTACAAGCTGATGTCGGCACTTGGCGTGCGTAATATTGCGGGCTACAACGAAAAAGTGGATATGGCTGATGCCATGGGCCGCCCAATTCCCGACCCGTTCTGGAAACCGACCGACAGCATGGATATGACGCCGCCAGTGCTGGAGAAAGAGCCGTACATCGTGGTGATGGTCGACGAATTTGCCGACCTGATCATGACCGTCGGGAAAAAGGTGGAAGAGCTGATCGCTCGCCTGGCGCAGAAAGCGCGTGCAGCGGGTATTCACCTGGTGCTGGCAACGCAGCGTCCGTCAGTCGATGTCATTACCGGCCTGATTAAAGCTAACATCCCGACGCGTATCGCCTTTACCGTCTCCAGCAAAATTGACTCACGTACCATCCTCGATCAGGGCGGTGCCGAATCTCTGCTGGGAATGGGTGACATGCTTTATCTGGCGCCAAACTCATCGATTCCGGTGCGTGTTCACGGCGCGTTTGTGCGCGACCAGGAAGTCCACGCCGTAGTGGCTGACTGGAAGGCGCGCGAACGTCCTCAGTATAAAGAGGGCATTCTCAGCGGTGGTGAGGATAGCGAGGCCGGCGGCGGCGGTATCGACGGTGATGAAGAGCTGGACCAGCTGTTTGACCAGGCGGTGCAGTTCGTCGTTGATAAGCGTCGCGCGTCGATCTCCGGCGTCCAGCGTCAGTTCCGCATCGGCTACAACCGTGCGGCGCGCATTATCGAACAGATGGAAGCGCAGGGAATTGTCTCCTCTCCGGGCCATAATGGTAACCGCGAGGTGCTGGCACCACCGCCGCACGAAATGTAACAATCACTCCGGGCCGGCCACGTTGGCTGGCCCGTTGATTTTTTGCCAGCAGTCCCCATATCTGCTCAGTGCCGCCGGGGAATTCAGTTTATTCTTCTGTCGTTCCTGCCAGCGCCTGGCTAAAGTTATCCACGTCACGCTTAACCCGCAACGGGATACAAAAGTTTTAATAAGGATGCCGTAATGAAAAAATTAATGATTTCCTGCTGTTTGCTGGCGGCCTTTACTTCTGCAAGCGTACTGGCAGATGCTGCCAGTGATTTGCAGCAGCGCCTGGATAAAGTGAAAAGCTTCCATGCGACCTTTAATCAAAAAGTGACCGACGGCAGCGGCCAGTCCGTGCAGGATGGTGAAGGTGAGATGTGGGTACAGCGCCCGAATCTGTTTAACTGGCACATGACCGCGCCGGATGAAAGCATCCTGATCTCTGATGGCAAAACCCTGTGGTTTTATAACCCGTTTGTTGAGCAGGTCAGCGCCAGCTGGCTGAAAGACGCCACCAGCAATACGCCGTTTATGCTGATTGCCCGCAACCAGTCGAGTGACTGGAAGCAGTACAACGTGGCGCAAAAAGGCAATGACTTCTCGCTGACGCCGAAAGCGGCGGATGGCAACCTGAAGCAGTTCACCATTAACGTTTCGCCGAACGGTACGATCAACCAGTTCAGCGCGATTGAGCAGGATGGCCAGCGCAGCAGCTACGCGTTGAAAAGCCAGCAAAACGGCTCCGTCAGCGCTGATAAGTTTAAGTTTACGCCGCCGCAGGGTGTGACCGTGGACGACCAGCGTCAGTGAGGTTTGCGTGAGTAATATGTCCCTCGATTTTTCCCGTAATGAATTTCAGCCTCTGGCCGCCCGTATGCGGCCACGCACGCTGGCCGAATATATCGGTCAGCAGCATCTGCTGGCGGCAGGCAAACCGCTGCCGCGCGCGATTGAGGCAGGTCATTTGCATTCGATGATCTTATGGGGACCACCAGGGACAGGGAAAACCACGCTGGCAGAAATTATCGGCCACTATGGCCAGGCCGACGTGGAGCGCATCTCAGCCGTGACCTCAGGGGTGAAAGAGATCCGTGAGGCAATCGAACGCGCCAGACAGAATCGCAATGCCGGGCGCCGCACCATCCTGTTTGTCGATGAGGTGCACCGCTTCAATAAAAGTCAGCAGGATGCTTTTCTGCCGCATATTGAAGACGGCACCATTACCTTTATCGGTGCCACCACTGAAAACCCCTCTTTTGAACTGAACTCCGCGCTGTTATCTCGTGCCCGCGTCTATCTGCTGAAATCTTTGACCGTTGAGGATATCTCAGCGGTGCTCGAGCAGGCGATGGACGACAGCGAACGCGGTTACGGCAAAGAGAACATCGTGCTGCCGGAAAATACCCGCAACATGATTGCCGAGTTGGTTAACGGCGATGCGCGCCGGGCGCTTAACACGCTGGAGATGATGGCGGATATGGCGGAGGTCAACGCACAAGGCCAGCGCGAATTGACGCCGCAGTTGCTCAATGAAGTGTCAGGCGAGCGCAGTGCGCGTTTTGATAACAAAGGTGACCGCTTTTACGATCTGATCTCCGCGCTGCATAAGTCCGTGCGCGGGTCTGCCCCCGACGCGGCGCTTTACTGGTATGCGCGCATTATTACCGCCGGGGGCGACCCGCTGTATGTGGCGCGCCGCCTGCTGGCGATTGCATCCGAGGATGTTGGCAATGCCGACCCACGCGGAATGCAGGTGGCGATTGCTGCCTGGGACTGCTTTACCCGCGTTGGCCCGGCGGAAGGCGAGCGCGCCATTGCTCAGGCGATTGTTTACCTCGCCTGCGCACCCAAAAGCAATGCCGTTTACAGCGCGTTCAAGTCAGCGATGCGCGATGCGCGTGAAAGCCCGGATTACGATGTGCCGGAACATCTGCGTAATGCGCCAACGAAGCTGATGAAGGAGATGGGGCTGGGGGCAGAATATCGCTATGCCCACAATGAACCGAACGCCTATGCCGCCGGTGAAGAGTACTTCCCGGCGCAAATGGCGCAGACCCGTTATTATCAGCCAACCACACGCGGGCTGGAAGGCAAAATCGGCGAAAAGCTCGCCTGGCTTGCTGAACAGGATCAAAATAGCCCGACAAAACGCTACCGCTGACAGTGACGTTGCGGTAAGGTTAGCAATGAATTCAACGTATTCTGCATAAGAGTACGTCCCTTCCTTTGACACTCAAACAATAAGCACAGGACAAGCATGCTCGATCCCAATCTGCTGCGTAATGAGCCAGACGCAGTCGCTGAAAAACTGGCACGCCGGGGCTATAAGCTGGACGTTGATACGCTGCGCGCGCACGAAGAGCGTCGCAAAGTACTGCAGGTAGAAACTGAAAATCTGCAGGCTGAACGTAACTCGCGATCCAAATCCATCGGGCAGGCCAAAGCACGTGGGGAAGATATCGAGCCGTTGCGCCAGGAAGTGAGCGCACTGGGTGAACGTCTGGATGCCGCGAAAGCCGAGCTGGAAACACTACTGACCAGCATTAACGACTTCGCGATGGCTATCCCTAATATTCCTGCGGATGTGGTGCCACTGGGTAAAGACGACAGTGAAAACCAGGAAATCAGCCGCTGGGGTGAACCGCGTAAGTTCGATTTTGCCGTGCGCGATCACGTCGAACTCGGCGAAATGGCTGCCGGACTGGACTTCGCTGCCGCGGTTAAGCTGACCGGTTCACGCTTTATCGTGATGCGCGGTCAGATTGCCCTGATGCACCGTGCGCTGAGCCAGTTTATGCTCGACCTGCACACCGAGCAGCACGGCTACCAGGAAACCTATGTTCCTTACCTGGTCAACCATGCCAGCCTGTACGGTACCGGCCAGCTGCCAAAGTTTGGCGAGGACCTGTTCCATACTCGTCCGCTGGAAGAAGAGGCATCAAGCAGCAACTATGCGCTGATCCCGACTTCGGAAGTGCCACTCACCAATCTGGTGCGCGACGAGATCCTTGAAGAAGAGTCACTGCCGATCAAAATGACCGCGCACACGCCGTGCTTCCGCTCTGAAGCGGGGGCTTATGGCCGCGATACGCGTGGTCTGATCCGCATGCACCAGTTCGATAAAGTGGAGATGGTGCACATCACCCGTCCGGAAGATTCGATGGACGCGCTGGAAGAGCTGGTCGGCCACGCTGAGAAAGTGCTGCAGCTGCTGAATCTGCCCTATCGTAAAGTGCTGTTGTGTACCGGCGACATGGGCTTTGGTTCGCACAAAACTTACGATTTGGAAGTCTGGCTGCCTGCGCAGGATACTTACCGTGAAATCTCTTCCTGCTCAAATATGGGTGATTTCCAGGCGCGCCGCATGAAAGCACGCTGCCGTGCGCGTGGCGAAAAAGCCACCCGCCTGGTGCATACCCTGAATGGCTCCGGCCTGGCAGTAGGGCGTACACTGGTGGCGGTGCTGGAAAACTACCAGCAGGCTGATGGCCGTATTGAAGTGCCGGAAGTGCTGCGCCCGTACATGAAAGGACTTGAGTTTATCGGCTAATCACCTCGCCGATTGCAATGTTCAAAACCCGCCGCTGGCGGGTTTTTTTATGCCGGCGATCGAGCAAAATAAATGATTGAGAGTTTGGTTCGCCCTAAGCCAATTTAAAGAGAATTCAATGAGATAATTCGTGGCGAAAAGTTGTGACTCAGATCTCCCACTCGTTGTAGATAAGAAAATTAAATCGCTGTACTACAAATCGTGCTGTGACTGATTTATTCCGCTTTTACAATTGCTTGCATGGTGGCATTATGCGCGCAAAATCCTCTCTCGCTGCGGTTCTTCACTACTATGTCCACCTGGTCACGCCCTGTTATCGTGCTGCTTTGCGGCTTGCTGCTGATGACGGTCTCAATTGCTGTGCTCAATACGCTGGTGCCACTGTGGCTGACCCATGATGCGTTGCCAACGTGGCAAGTGGGCATGGTCAGTTCCTCTTATTATTGCGGCAACCTGCTGGGCACGCTGATTGCCGGTTGGACGATCAAAAATTACGGTTTCAACCGCAGCTATTATTTTGCTTCCCTGCTGTTCGCCCTGGCAACCGTGGCTTTGGGGCTGGGCACTGGATTCTGGTCCTGGGCGCTCTGGCGCTTTATTGCCGGGGTCGGCTGTGCGTTGATCTGGGTGGTGGTTGAGAGTGCGCTATTATGCAACGGTACGTTGCGCAACCGTGGCCGCCTGCTGGCTGCTTATATGATTATGTACTATATCGGCACCGTCCTTGGACAGCTGCTGGTGAGTAAGGTCTCTACCGAACTGCTGCACGTGCTGCCGTGGGTAACCGGCGTGGTGCTGGCCGCTATCCTGCCGTTGGTATTCTGCCGCGTGACGGCAAACCAGATGGAAGAAGAGGCCACGCCAGGCCGACTGTGGCCGATGTTGCGCCGCCGCAGCGCGCGCCTGGGGATCAACGGCTGCATTATCTCCGGTATCGTTCTGGGCTCGCTGTATGGCCTGATGCCGCTCTACCTTTCCCATCAGGGAATGAGCGACTCGACGATTGGTTACTGGATGGCGCTGCTGGTCAGTGCGGGGATCATTGGCCAGTGGCCGATTGGCCGCCTGGCTGACCGCTTTGGCCGCCTGCTGGTGCTGCGCGTTCAGGTGTTTGTGGTGATCCTCGGTGCGCTGGCGATGCTCGGTAATGCGGCGATGGCTCCCGCCCTGTTTATCCTTGGCTGCGCCGGTTTTACGCTGTATCCGGTGGCGATGTCCTGGGCTTGTGTAAAGGTTGGGCACCACGAACTGGTGGCAATGAACCAGGCGCTGCTGCTGAGCTATACGGTGGGTAGCCTTGCCGGTCCGACGATGACGTCAATGCTGATGCAGAGCTACTCTGACCGCGTGCTGTTTGTGATGATTGCGGCGGTAGCGCTGGTTTATCTGGTGATGCTGCTGCGTAAAGCCGATCATCATGCGACGCCGGTGGCGCACGCATAAAAAAAGGTCGACCGGAACAAAGGGTCGACCTCTACAGAGTTCGTTCGAAATTTTTTGCAGGGGCGGGTCTTCTTTTGCGGCCCACCCTTTAATACATCACGTAGTGGCCGTAACCTTCCAGAATACCCTTCACCCGATCCATGGTTTCGGCTTTCGGTGGGTGAACGCCATCCAGCTTGTACTCCTCCCCCATCGCTATCCATTTATGCTTGCCGAGTTCGTGGTAGGGCAGCAGCTCAATCTTCTCAACGTTACCCATATCGCGGGTAAATTCACCCAGTCGATGCGCAGAATCATCATCATCTGAATAGCCAGGCACCACCACATAGCGGATCCAGGTGCGAATTTTACGCTTTGCCAGGTAGCGGGCAAAATCCAGCGTGCGGTGGTTAGACACGCCGACCAGCACCTGATGCACGTCGTCATTCATCTGCTTGAGGTCAAGCATCACCAGATCGGTTACGTCCAGCAGTTCATCAATCACCGGGTCGTAGCGGCGCACAAAACCGTTAGTGTCGAGGCAGGTATGAATACCTTCGGCATGGCAGGCGCGGAACCAGTCGCGCACGAACTCAGCCTGTAATATCGCCTCGCCGCCGGAAGCGGTGACGCCGCCGCCGGAAGCATTCATAAAGTGACGATAGGAAACCACATCCTTCATCAACTCTTCGACGGTAATCTCTTTGCCACCGTGCGTGTCCCAGGTGTCGCGGTTGTGACAGTACAGGCAGCGCATCAGGCAGCCCTGGAAGAAGGTGATAAATCGGATGCCGGGGCCGTCGACGGTCCCGCAGGATTCAAATGAGTGAATACGGCCGGTAACTGACATTGCGATGAGTTCTCCACGGTGACACAGTCTTTAGCTGTGTTTTAAGTCTGTTTTGGCAGTAGTCCGTGTGGGCGACTGACAAAACGGGCTGAGTGTTGATCTGGCCCCTTTGCAGGGGCCAGCGGTGCTTGTTACATGCTCTGAGTGAAGGTACGGGTGATCACATCCTGCTGCTGTTCTTTAGTCAGCGAGTTGAAACGTACCGCATAGCCCGACACGCGAATGGTTAACTGCGGATATTTTTCCGGGTCTTCCATCGCTTCCAGCAGCATTTCACGGTTCATTACGTTGACGTTGAGGTGCTGACCCCCTTCAATGCTGGCTTCATGATGGAAATAGCCATCCATCAGACCGGCAAGGTTGGTTTTGCGCACGTCGTCGTTTTTACCCAGCGCGTTTGGCACGATAGAGAAGGTATAAGAGATACCGTCTTTGGCGTAGGCAAACGGCAGTTTCGCTACCGAAGTCAGTGAGGCTACAGCACCTTTCTGGTCACGACCGTGCATTGGGTTGGCGCCTGGACCAAATGGCGCGCCTGCGCGACGGCCGTCCGGAGTATTCCCGGTTTTCTTACCATACACCACGTTAGAAGTAATGGTGAGGACCGACTGAGTTGGCACCGCATTGCGGTAGGTCTGCAGTTTCAGAATTTTCTTCATGAAACGTTCAACCAGGTCACAGGCAATATCATCAACGCGCGAGTCGTTGTTACCGAACTGTGGATACTCACCCTCGATTTTGAAGTCCACGGCCAGGCCATCTTCATCACGTATGGTTGAAACTTTGGCGTATTTAATCGCTGACAGGGAATCAGCCGCTACCGACAGACCGGCGATGCCGCAGGCCATGGTGCGGTAAACATCACGGTCATGCAGCGCCATCAGCGACGCTTCGTAGCTGTATTTGTCATGCATGTAGTGGATGACGTTCAGGGCAGTGACATACTGTTTTGCCAGCCAGTCCATAAAGTGATCCATGCGGTTCATCACTTTATCGTAGTCCAGCACTTCATCCATCATTGGCGCTTCTTTCGGGCCAACCTGCATTTTCATTTTTTCATCCACGCCGCCGTTAATCGCGTACAGCATGGTTTTTGCCAGGTTGGCACGGGCGCCGAAGAACTGCATCTGTTTACCGACGATCATCGGGCTGACGCAGCAGGCAATCGCATAGTCATCGTTATTGAAGTCCGGGCGCATCAGGTCATCGTTCTCATACTGCAGTGAAGAGGTATCGATGGAGACTTTCGCGGCGAATTTCTTAAAGTTCAGCGGCAGCTTTTCTGACCACAGGATGGTCATATTAGGTTCCGGCGAAGGGCCCATGGTGTAGAGCGTATTCAGGAAACGGAAGGTGTTTTTTGTCACCATAGTACGGCCGTCAACGCCCATACCTGCCAGTGATTCAGTTGCCCAGATTGGGTCGCCGGAGAACAGCTCATCGTATTCCGGGGTGCGCAGGAAGCGAACCATACGCAGTTTCATCACCAGGTGGTCGATCAGCTCCTGGGCTTCCTCCTCGTTGATGACGCCTGCTTTCAGGTCGCGTTCAAAATAGATATCGAGGAAGGTAGAGACGCGGCCGAATGACATGGCTGCGCCATTCTGCGATTTCACTGCGGCCAGATAGCCGAAGTAGGTCCACTGGACGGCTTCTTTGGCGCTGGTTGCCGGGCCAGAGATGTCGCAGCCGTATTTTGCCGCCATCTCTTTAATCTGCTGCAGCGCATGGTGCTGGTCAGCAATCTCTTCACGCAGGCGGATAGTGGCTTCGAGGTTTACGCCATTTTCCAGGTCGCTTTGCAGTGAAGTGAACTGGGCAAACTTGTCTTTCATCAGGGCATCGATGCCGTACAGCGCTACGCGGCGATAGTCACCAATGATACGGCCACGGCCATAGGCGTCAGGCAGGCCGGTCAGTACGCCAGATTTGCGGCAGCGCAGGATATCCGGGGTGTAAACGTCGAATACGCCCTGGTTGTGCGTCTTACGATATTCCGAGAAGATTTTTTTCACTGACGGATCAAGTTCGCGACCGTAAACCTTACACGAACCTTCCACCATTTTGATGCCGCCGAAGGGGATCAGGGCACGTTTCAGTGGAGCTTCAGTTTGTAATCCAACAATTTTTTCCAGGCTTTTGTTGATGTAACCCGCGTCATGGGAAGTGACGGTTGAGACCAGATCGGTATCAAAATCGACCGGGGCGTGGGTGCGGTTTTCCAGCTTGATGCCTTCCATCACCTGGTCCCACAGTGCGGTGGTGGCCTTAGTGGCACCGGCCAGGAACGTTTCATCGCCTTCATACGGAGTGTAGTTTTTCTGAATGAAGTCACGGACGTTGACGCTGGTCTGCCATTCACCTTGTGCAAAGCTTTCCCAGGCTGATGCCATTTTTTGATTAAGCTCGGTCATTTGATACCTACCTTATAACGTGAAGTTCGTTGTACGTTCCCGCCGGGTAGTGTCACGCCGACGGTTGCAAGATTCTTGAGCTGGGATAATCAGTGATGGTCGCCATCACGCAGATAAATTACCCAGTAGGTCAACCCGACCAGCAAACCACCGCCGATGATATTGCCCAGCGTGACCGGAATCAGGTTGTCGGTAATAAAGTGGCTAACGGTGAGATGCGAAAACTGTTCCGCTGTCGCGCCGGTGGCCTGCCAGAATTCAGGTGAAGCAAAATCTCTAATCACAATCGCCATCGGGATAAGGAACATGTTGGCGATGCTGTGCTCAAAGCCGCTGGCAACGAACATCGCTACCGGCAGTACCATGGCAAACATCTTGTCCAGCAGGCTGCGGCCGGAGTAGCTCATCCATACCGCCATGCACACCATCAGGTTGGCGAGAATGCCGAGGCAGACGGCCTCAACAAAGGTATGGTGCATCTTGTGATCGGCGGTCTGCAGCACATTCAGCCCCCACGCGCCGTTCGCAGCCATGTACTGTCCGGCAAACCAAATCAGCGCAACAAAGAAGATAGCGCCAAGAAAGTTTCCGAAATAGACGATGATCCAGTTACGTGCCAGTTCCAGCCAGCTAATGCGTCCGCTGGCTTTCGCCACCACCGTTAAGACGGTCGAGGTGAACAGGTCAGCACCGCAGACCACCACCAGCATCAGTCCGAGTGAGAAGCAGATGCCGCCAACCAGCTTCGCCAATCCCCAGGGAACCGTGCCTGTCCCGGTGGTGGCCGTGATATAGAAAGCAAATGCGATAGAGATGAATACACCGGCAGTAATTGCCAGAAAAAAAGTCGTGAAGGGGTGTTTCGTTGCTTTATAGACGCCAGCGTCTTCGGCAACTTTCGCCATTTCGGACGGTAATAATAGATCAAAGGGGTTGCCAGCTTTCACACTAACGTTCTCCCAAAAGTAGTCAGCGAGGAAAGTCTAACAAAGGAGTATAGGAGAGAAGTTGATATGGATCATATTGCGCGAGCAATTGCGCCTGTAAAGCCCTGATGTTAAAAGGGTTAATCGGTTTATCTTGTTGTTTTGTATCGAATAAAACTTTTTTAATTATTAAAAATATATTTGAGTCTTAATGGGAAGCTGGCCCGACGTGGGTAAAATACTGGTAGTAAATTTAGCTATATTGTGACAATAAAAAAGGTAACAGCCTGAGCCGTTACCTTTTATTAACCTGGCGCTGAACTCGCGCCAGAAAAATAAAACGGCGGAAGAAATTTATTTTGAATTTTTACGCCGTTTTAAATGGCCTTATTTCCAGTAACGGCGTTTGGCAGCCTGTAGCTTTTCATAGGCCCCTAACAGCGCCTGGTGTGCCGGGAAGGCTTTCAGCTCGCTATCAACACTCTGCAGGCCGTAGAACGGAGCTTCACCGCTAAGCGCAGCAGAAGCGGCGTCAACCGCATCCTGACCGTACATGCGAACAAATGCCGTATGGTACTGCAGCGGATCGCGCTCATCTTCCTGGCTCAGCAGCAGTAGCGTCTGCAGGCAGCGATAGTAGTTAGCGCGCTCCGGGCTGAAAATGGACTGGTTGAATTCCATGGTCCACTCTGTCCAGATCAGCGCCTGCTCCAGATCGCCACCGGCCAGCGCCAGCATAGCCTTCAGTTCGCCAATGCGCAGCGTGTACCAGCCGTTGTCTTTACCGGTAGCCAGGCCCAGCAGTTCACGCACGCGGGTAAAGTCGTCGTGGCCGTCTTCATCCAGCTGCTCCAGCAGTGCAAGGTAGTCCGCTTTCTCCCAGCTGCTTTCCGGCAGGGCGAGCAGCGTATCACGCAGATAAGCGCCCATGCTGTTATTGGCCAGAAGGAGATCTTCCGCCGGGTAAATATCTGACATGCCAGGCACGATAATGCGGCAGGCGTAAACATCCAGATGCTCGTAATCGGCGATGTATACTTCCTGATCTTCGGCCTTGAAGATCGCCATCAGCGTCGCGAACTCTTCCTCAGTTGTGCCTTTGAAGCTCCAGTCCGCGAACGGGTAGTCAGCATCATCTTTGAACATATCCCAGGAGATCAGGCCGCTGGAGTCAATAAAGTGAGTTTCCAGGTTGGCGTGTTCCGCTACTTCTTCATCATCGAAGGTAGGTGGGGTGAAGACATCCAAATCCTTCAGCCCGCGGCCCTGCAGTAGCTCGGTCACGGTACGCTCGAGCGCCACGCCGAAGTCCGGGTGCGCGCCGAATGAGGCGAAGCAGGTGCCGTTAGCCGGGTTGAACAGCACCACGCAGATCACCGGGTATTTGCCGCCCAGTGAGGCATCGTAAGAGAAGATAGGGAAGCCTTCTGCTTCCAACGTGGCAATCGCTTCCACCACGCCCGGATAGCGGTCCAGAACATCCTGCGGGATCAGCGGCAGGCTGATGGATTCCGCAATAATACGATTTTTAATATGGCGCTCAAACACCTCAGACAGACCCTGAACGCGGGCTTCATTAGCGGTGTTACCGGCCGACATCCCGTTCGACACATACAGGTTGCCGATGATGTTCATCGGAATGTAAACGGTCTGCTGGTCAGACTGACGGGTGAACGGCAGGCTGCAGATCCCGCGCGCGGCATTGCCTGACTGCAGATCGATCAGGTCGCTGGCGCTGACTTCATTTTCCGGGTCGTAGAATTTACGCAGACGGGCATCCAGAATGCCCTCAGGCAGCTGGTCATCATCCGGCAGCGGGAACCATTTCTCGTTAGGATAATGAACAAAATCGCCGTTGGCGATCTGCTCGCCTAACCAGAAGTCAGCGAAGAAATAGTTGGTCGACAGGCGTTCAAAATACTCGCCCAAAGCTGAGGCGAGCGCCGCTTTCTCACTGGCACCTTTACCATTGGTAAAACACAGCGGGCAGTCGCGGTCGCGAATATGAACTGACCAGACATTTGGCACCGGATTCAGCCAGGATGCTTCTTCAATGTTGAAGCCCAGATCCTGTAGTTTTTGCTGAAAGCGTGCGATGGAGACTTCCAACGCGGCGTCTTTGCCTGGGATATAAGTTTGAGTCATTTTGCCCACTCGTTTTGAATTGTGCGGAGATTGTGCGGAAAGCGCGCAATGATACGGGTTTTCCTCGGCAATCGCTATCTGACAACGTTAATTTCATTGTCGGAAGAGTGCCATTTTACAGTGAAAAGTTAACCGGTCTGTTTATGAAACAGGAAAATGCCTCACAAAATATCGTTTCTGCTTTCATACGCCCTACAAGCTGTTGCGGCGCGCCTCGGGAAACTGGTCGGCTGACCGGATAAATTATTGCAGCAATGGGGTGGCAATGATAAAACCGATAGAGGAATCAAAACCGATCGATCTGAAAGTGGTGAGGGGAAATGAGTCAGGTTTTCAATTTTAGCTCTGGTCCGGCTATGTTGCCGGTAGAAGTGCTCCGTCGGGCTGAGCAGGAACTCTGCAACTGGCAGGGCTTAGGGACCTCCGTGATGGAGATCAGCCACCGCAGTAAGGAATTTATTCAGGTTGCTGAAGAGGCAGAAAAAGATTTTCGCGATCTGCTGAAAATCCCCTCCAACTACAAAGTATTATTCTGCCACGGCGGTGCGCGTGCGCAGTTTGCTGCTGTGCCAATGAATTTGCTGGGGCAGCATTCGACAGCCGATTATATCGACGGCGGCTATTGGGCTGCCAGTGCGGTGAAAGAGGCGCAGAAATACTGCACCCCTAATGTCATCGATGCCAAAACTACCGTGGCCGGTTTGCGTGGCATTAAGCCTATGAGCGAGTGGGCGCTGTCCGATAACTCGGCCTATGTGCACTTCTGCCCGAACGAAACTATCGATGGTATCGCCATCCATGAAACGCCAGATTTTGGCGATAAAGTGGTCGTAGCCGATCTCTCTTCGACCATCCTCTCTACGCCGCTGGATGTCAGCCGCTATGGTGTGATCTACGCCGGTGCGCAGAAAAATATCGGCCCGGCGGGCTTAACCCTGGTGGTGGTGCGTGAAGATCTACTGGGTCAGGCGCGTAAAGAGCTGCCTTCGATCCTCGATTACAAAGTGCTGGCGGAAAATGAGTCGATGTTTAACACTCCGCCAACTTTCGCCTGGTATCTCTCTGGCCTGGTATTTAAATGGCTGAAAGAGCAGGGCGGTGTGCACGAGCTGGACAAGCGTAATCAGGCCAAAGCCGATCTGCTGTACGGCACTATCGACAGCAGCGATTTTTACCGCAACGATGTGGCCGTAGCGAACCGTTCGCGCATGAACGTGCCATTCCAGCTGGCGGACTCTGCCTTGGACAAGCTGTTTATTGACGAATCGTTTGCAGCCGGCCTGCATGCACTGAAAGGGCACCGCGTTGTCGGTGGAATGCGCGCGTCGATTTACAATGCGATGCCGCTGGAAGGCGTGAAAGCGCTGACTGACTTTATGGTCGACTTCGAGCGTCGCCACGGCTAAGGTGCCCCTGCATTCGCAGTGAGTTTTAAATCTGAAACCTCGCAGCCCTGCGGGGTTTCATTGCAATTATTTTGGAGAATACGTTTCACATGCAGGATTCCCTGACGTTACAACCTATCGCCCTGGTCGACGGCACCGTTAACCTTCCCGGTTCTAAAAGCGTGTCTAACCGCGCGCTGTTACTGGCTGCGCTGGCAAACGGTACTACCCGCCTGACCAATCTGCTCGACAGTGATGATGTGCGCCATATGCTGACCGCGCTGCAGGCCCTGGGCGTGCAGTTCACACTGTCTGCCGATCGCACCGTGTGCCGGGTAGTGGGTCAGGGTGGTGCGCTGAAAGCTGAGGGCGCCCTGGAACTTTTCCTCGGCAATGCCGGAACGGCGATGCGCCCGCTGGCTGCCGCGCTGTGCCTGGGCAGTAACGATATCGTCCTGACCGGTGAGCCGCGCATGAAAGAGCGCCCGATTGGTCACCTGGTAGATGCACTGCGCCAGGGTGGCGCAGACATTGAATATCTTGAGCAGGAAAATTATCCGCCGCTGCGCCTGAAAGGCGGATTCAGCGGGGGGGAGGTAGCCGTCGATGGCAGCGTTTCCAGCCAGTTCCTGACCGCGTTGCTGATGACAGCTCCGCTGGCGGCAAACGACACCCGCATTGCGATTAAGGGTGAGCTGGTTTCTAAACCTTACATCGATATCACTCTGAATCTGATGAAGACCTTTGGCGTTGAAGTAGAGAACGACAACTACCGTTCATTCACCGTGCGGGGTCAGCAGCAGTATCAGGCACCGGGAGATTACCTGGTCGAAGGCGATGCTTCCTCTGCCTCTTATTTCCTTGCTGCGGCAGCGATTAAAGGTGGAACGGTGAAAGTGACCGGTATTGGTCGCAACAGCATGCAGGGAGATATTCGCTTTGCTGACGTGCTGGAAAAAATGGGTGCCCGCATTGAGTGGGGCGATGACTTTATTGCCTGTACCCGTGGCGATCTCAACGCTATCGATCTCGATATGAATCATATTCCTGACGCGGCGATGACCATTGCAACGGCGGCACTGTTCGCTAAAGGCACCACCGTGATGCGCAATATTTACAACTGGCGCGTCAAAGAGACCGATCGCCTGGCGGCGATGGCCACTGAACTGCGCAAAGTTGGCGCAGAAGTGGAAGAGGGCAATGACTACATTCGCATTACCCCTCCCGCCCAGATTCAGTTTGCTGAAATCGGCACCTATAACGATCACCGTATGGCAATGTGCTTCTCGCTGGTGGCGCTTTCGGCCACCCCGGTCACCATTCTCGATCCAAAATGCACCGCCAAAACCTTCCCTGACTACTTTGAGCAGCTAGCCCGCATTAGCCAGCTGGCATAAGGGCTCTGCTGACGCGGTTGCAGCTTCAGCTTTGCAGGGTATAATGCGCGTCGATATTTACCGGGGTACAGGTTGCCCCGGTATCCCACCGACAGGAGAACGACATGACGGCAATAGCCCCAGTGATCACCATTGATGGCCCTAGCGGTGCCGGGAAAGGAACGTTGTGTAAAGCAATGGCCGAGGCATTGCAGTGGCACCTGTTGGATTCCGGCGCAATTTATCGTGTGCTGGCCCTGGCTGCATTACATCATCAGGTCGATATCACCTCAGAAGAAGCGCTGGTGCCTATCGCTGCCCATCTCGACGTGCGTTTTGTCTCTAACGGCGGCGAAATGGAAGTGATCCTCGAAGGGGAAGATGTCTCCTCGGAGATCCGGACTCAGGATGTCAGCAATACTGCCTCCAAAGTCGCTGCCTTCCCGCGCGTACGTGAAGCGCTGTTACGCCGCCAGCGCGGTTTCCGCGAGCTGCCGGGCCTGATTGCCGACGGGCGTGACATGGGTACCGTCGTTTTCCCTGATGCGCCGGTGAAAATCTTCCTCGATGCCAGCTCCGAAGAACGCGCTAACCGCCGTATGCTGCAGTTGCAGGAGAAAGGCTTTAGTGTTAACTTTGAGCGCCTTTTATCTGAGATAAAAGAGCGTGACGAGCGTGACCGTAATCGTGCTATTGCACCCCTGGTGCCGGCCGATGACGCCTTAGTGCTTGATTCGACTACAATGTCGATTGAGCAAGTGATAGAGATTGCGCTAGAATATGCGCGCGAAAAACTCGCACTGGCGTAAAAATCAGCTACGCTTAATGACCTCTGTCTGAGCCCTTGCTCGCAGAATGATTTATCTAACCCTGTGATATGGACGTCATGGGGCATGTGAAACAACCCCACCCGTCAGGATGTCAGGTGGACGTTAAATTGAAGAATCCTGAAGATTATCAATATGACTGAATCTTTTGCTGAACTATTTGAAGAATCCTTAAAAACAATCGAAACCCGTCCGGGTTCCATCGTTCGTGGCGTTGTTGTCTCTATCGACAAAGACGTCGTTCTGGTTGATGCGGGTCTGAAATCTGAGTCTGCAATTCCTGCAGAGCAGTTCAAGAACGCAGCCGGCGAACTGGAAATTCAGGTTGGCGACGAAGTAGACGTTGCTCTGGATGCAGTAGAAGACGGCTTCGGTGAAACCCTGCTGTCTCGTGAAAAAGCTAAACGTCACGAAGCATGGATCACGCTGGAAAAAGCCTACGAAGAAGCTGAGACTGTTACCGGTGTTATCAACGGTAAAGTTAAAGGCGGCTTCACTGTAGAGCTGAACGGTATTCGTGCGTTCCTGCCAGGTTCACTGGTAGATGTACGTCCAGTGCGCGACACGCTGCACCTGGAAGGCAAAGAGCTTGAGTTCAAAGTCATCAAGCTGGATCAGAAGCGTAACAACGTTGTTGTTTCACGTCGTGCGGTAATCGAATCCGAAAACAGCGCAGAGCGCGATCAGCTGCTGGAAAACCTGCAGGAAGGCATGGAAGTTAAAGGTATCGTTAAGAACCTGACTGACTACGGTGCATTCGTTGATCTGGGCGGCGTTGACGGCCTGCTGCACATCACTGATATGGCATGGAAACGCGTTAAGCATCCAAGCGAAATCGTGAATGTTGGCGACGAAATCACGGTTAAAGTGCTGAAGTTCGACCGCGAGCGTACCCGTGTTTCTCTGGGTCTGAAGCAGCTGGGCGAAGATCCATGGGTTGCTATCGCGAAACGTTACCCAGAAGGCACCAAGCTGACTGGTCGTGTAACTAACCTGACCGACTACGGCTGCTTCGTTGAAATCGAAGAAGGCGTTGAAGGCCTGGTACACGTTTCTGAAATGGACTGGACCAACAAGAACATTCACCCATCTAAAGTTGTTAACGTTGGTGATGTTGTTGAAGTTATGGTTCTGGACATCGACGAAGAACGTCGTCGTATCTCCCTGGGTCTGAAGCAGTGCAAAAACAACCCATGGCAGCAGTTTGCAGAAACCCACAACAAGGGCGACCGTGTTGAAGGTAAAATCAAGTCAATCACTGACTTCGGTATCTTCATCGGCCTGGACGGCGGCATCGACGGCCTGGTTCACCTGTCTGACATCTCCTGGAACGCTACCGGAGAAGAAGCAGTACGTGAATACAAGAAAGGCGACGAAATCGCAGCTGTGGTTCTGCAGGTTGACGCAGAGCGCGAGCGTATCTCCCTGGGCGTTAAGCAGCTGGCAGAAGATCCGTTCAACAACTACATCTCTCTGAACAAGAAAGGTGCAATTGTTAACGGTAAAGTGACTGCAGTTGACGCTAAAGGTGCTACAGTTGAATTAGCTGACGGCGTTGAAGGTTACCTGCGTGCTTCTGAAGCATCGCTGGACCGCGTAGAAGACGCAACTCTGGTTCTGAATGTTGGCGACGATGTTGAAGCTAAATTCACCGGTGTTGATCGTAAGAACCGCGTTGTTAGCCTGTCTGTTCGTGCGAAAGACCAGGCTGATGAGAAAGAAGCTATCAATACGGTTAACACTAACAAACCGGAAGAAGGCAACTTCTCTAACGCTATGGCTGAAGCATTCAAAGCAGCTAAAGGCGAGTAATTGCTTTAAGGGCAGCGCAAGCTGCCCTGTAGCGTCGTTAACTGTCAAAACTTTCCCCTAAAGGGATTAACCGGAGGTTTTATGACCAAGTCAGAACTGATTGAAAGACTTGCTGGCCAGCACTCTCATATTCCGGCGAAAGTTGTTGAGGATGCGGTAAAAGAGATGCTGGAGCACATGGCAACGACGTTGTCACAGGGCGAACGCATCGAAATCCGGGGATTTGGCAGCTTTTCTTTGCACTATCGTGCACCTCGCACTGGCCGTAACCCGAAAACGGGTGACAAAGTGGAGTTGGAAGGTAAATACGTTCCACACTTCAAGCCAGGGAAAGAGCTGCGCGACCGTGCCAATATCTACGGCGACTAAAAGCAGTTATGCATAAAAAACGACACTTCGGTGTCGTTTTTTTTTGCCTGAAATTCAGCGCAAGTGGAAGCCGATACGCAAAATCGCCGGCAAACGCGGCAACTTAAAACGATTGTTTGCGAGACGCCCCCAGCATCAGACAGCCTCTGGCTGACCGCGAATCTTTGCTGCGGGAAACTGGGTAAAGGATACGCAGGGAGCCGCAATGTTGTTAACCGTAAACCAGCTGGCGTGGAGTGTTATCGCCGCGACGGTACCGCTGAATTTTTTATCGCAGCTGCCTGGTCGATGGGCCAGCACCGCGCTGCTTTGCCTGGCGCTGTTGCTTGCACAGCTGCGCTGGGCTATGGCCGCAAAAATGGGTTTAGTGCTGCTGCTGTTTGTCTGGTCAGCAGGAAGTGGTAATACGCTGCTGGAAAACATTCAGCAATTAACACGTAAGCCTTTGCAGGCAGAGGTAATCATCGAGAATGTGTTGCCTGATGGCGAGCGCATTAAAATCAGAGTCTGGCGCTATCAGCAACACATGCTTTTTCCCCCGCTGTACGCCGTGGTCAAAGTCAGCCCGCAGCCTATCGCTTTTTGCGCGGGGCAGCGCTGGCAGATGCAGCTGGCGCTGAGATCGGTGCATGCGCTATTGAACGAAGGCAGCTTTGACCGGCAGCGCTTTGCTCTTGCCAATGCGACACCCATGACCGGCAGGGTGATGGCGGCACAGGTCACTGATAACACCTGCAGCTGGCGCGCCAGGGTAATCCGTGCCGCGCAACAGAACTATGGCGGCCTGCCCTGGCAGGCGCTGATTTCTGCATTGGCGTTTGGCGAAAGAGCAGAAGTGGATCGCGCAACGAATCAACTGCTGCGGGAGACTGGGACGGCCCACCTGATGGCGATATCGGGAATGCATATTGCTCTCGCCGCCACGTTCGGCTGGCTGCTGGCCCGTGGCGTTCAATACCTGTTGCCTGCCGGGGCTATTGGTTACCGTTTTCCGCTGCTCTGCAGTTTGCTGGTTGGGCTGCTCTACTGCTGGCTTTCCGGCGGAAATGCCCCGGCGATGCGTGCGATGCTGGCACTGATAAGCTGGAACCTGCTGCGCCTGCGGGCGATCAGCTGCCATGGCTGGCAGGTATGGAGTGTGTGCATTGCCGCGATCCTGTTCGTTGATCCGCTCAGCGTGCTTTCGGACAGCCTGTGGCTGTCGGCGCTGGCCGTGGGCGGGCTCCTGCTGTGGTATCACTTTTTTCCGCTGCCGCCGAAGTTTGCACGAAAAAAACGCTGGTTTCTTCTACGGCTGCTGCATCTGCAGGTGGGCATGCTATTGCTGATGATGCCGCTACAGGCAGTGCTGTTTCACGGGGTCAGCCTGAGTGCGCTGCTGGCGAATCTCTGGGCCGTTCCACTGATCTCGCTGGTAACCGTGCCACTGATGTTGATCGCGTTGATGGCTAATCGGTTGCCCGGTATCAATCTCTGGCTTTGGCAGGGGGTCGATCGTTCGCTGGCACTGGTATTTCTGCCGCTCGGGAGCCTCCCGCACGGCTGGCTCACTTTAGATCAGACACTGACCGCTGCCAGCCTGCTGTGCTGGCTGCTGTTTCTCAGCATAAGGTTTAGCTGGTGGCGTTCCTCTCCGCTTACGCTGTTGAGCGCAGCGTTGTTGCTGAGCAGCTGGCGCTATTTTAGTGAGAAGCCTGCCTGGCGGGTGGATACGCTGGATGTCGGTCACGGGCTGGCCGTGGTGATTTCCCGCCACGGAGAGGCCACGCTGTACGATACCGGCAACCGCTGGCCAACGGGCGATATGGCGCAGAGTCAGATCCTGCCGTGGCTAGCCTGGCAGGGGCTTACCGTGACAAATATTATTATCAGCCATGCACATCTTGACCATATTGGCGGCCTGGAGAGCGTGCAGGCGGCCTTCCCGACAGCCCGCGTGCGCAGTGCGCTGGGGCGTGCCGGTCACTTAACCTGCCGCACGGGCGAGCGCTGGCAGTGGCAGGGGCTGCAGTTTAGCGCTCTGTGGCCGCCAGCCGGGGAAAGGGGCGAGGGCAATAATCAGTCCTGCGTCATTGCCATCACCGATGGCAAATGGCGAGTACTGCTAACGGGTGATATTGAAGCCCCTGCTGAGCTCAAACTGACGGCGACACAGCGGCCACATCTGGCTGCCGATCTCCTGCTGGTGCCGCATCACGGCAGCAGGACATCCTCCTCGCCGCCTTTTCTGCGCGCGGTCAATCCCCGCGTGGCGGTGGCGTCCGCTGCCCGCTATAGCGCCTGGCGTTTACCTGCGGTACAAATTATTCAGCGCTATGGCAAAAATCACGTCGAATGGCGTGATACCGCCCTTTCCGGACAGCTGAGCGCGCGTTTTTACGGAGATTACTGGCAAGTATTAGGATTAAGAGAACAAATAATGAACCGTTGGTACCATCAGTGGTTTGGCGTACTCCGCGATTCCGGCTAGAATAAGCGGCTATTTCATCTAAAGCTGGTTAAATAATGCATCTGGATAAAGATCTCTCCACCTGGCAGACATTCCGTCGTCTCTGGCCAATGATTGTGCCATACAAAACCGGGTTGATTGTGGCAGCCATCGCGCTGGTCCTCAACGCGGCAGGCGATACGCTGATGCTGTCACTGCTGAAACCTTTACTCGATGATGGTTTTGGCAAAGCGGACAGTTCCGTACTGCTATGGATGCCGCTGGCTGTGATTGGCCTGATGCTGATCCGTGGCATTACCAGCTATGCTTCCAGCTACTGTATCTCCTGGGTATCCGGTAACGTAGTAATGGGCATGCGGCGTCGCCTGTTCAGCCACATGATGGGCATGCCGGTCGCCTTTTTCGACCAGCAGTCAACCGGGACTCTGCTGTCACGCATCACCTATGATTCTGAGCAGGTTGCCTCATCCTCCTCCAGCGCGCTGGTTACCGTGGTGCGCGAAGGGGCTTCGATCATCGGCCTGTTTATCATGATGTTTTACTACAGCTGGCAGCTGTCGCTGATCCTGATTGTTCTGGCTCCGATCGTTTCGTTTGCGATTCGCATGGTCTCCAAGCGCTTCCGCAACATCAGTAAAAATATGCAGAACACCATGGGGCAGGTCACCACCAGCGCTGAGCAGATGCTGAAAGGGCATAAAGAAGTGCTGATCTTTGGCGGCCAGGAAATTGAAAGCCAGCGCTTTGATACCGTCAGCAATCGCATGCGTCAGCAGGGTATGAAGCTGGTTTCCGCTTCATCAATCTCTGACCCGATTATTCAGCTGATTGCCTCGCTGGCTCTGGCCTTTGTACTGTATGCCGCCAGCTTCCCAAGCGTAATGGAAACGCTGACCGCCGGTACCATTACCGTGGTGTTCTCCTCCATGATCGCTTTGATGCGCCCGTTGAAATCGCTGACAAACGTCAACGCACAGTTCCAGCGCGGCATGGCTGCCTGCCAGACCCTGTTCTCGATCCTCGACAGCGAGCAGGAAGTGGATACCGGTAAGCGCACTATCGAGCGTGCTAAAGGCGATATTGAATTCCGCAATGTGACCTTTAGCTATCCGGGGCGCGATATTCCCGCACTGCGCGACATTAATCTGAGCATTCCCGCAGGTAAAACTGTGGCGCTGGTTGGCCGCTCAGGCTCCGGTAAATCCACCATGGCCAGCCTGCTGACGCGCTTCTATGATATTCAGCAGGGTGAAATCCTGATGGACGGTCACGACCTGCGCGAATACACCCTGGCATCACTGCGTAACCAGGTGGCGCTGGTATCACAAAACGTCCACCTGTTTAATGACACCATTGCCAATAACATCGCCTATGCGCGTCACGAGCAGTACAGCCGTGCCGATATCGAAAAAGCGGCCACCATGGCGCACGCCATGGACTTTATCGGCAAGATGGATAAGGGACTGGATACGGTGATTGGTGAGAATGGCGTGCTGCTCTCCGGCGGCCAGCGTCAGCGTATTGCCATTGCCCGTGCGCTGCTGCGCGACTGCCCAATCCTGATCCTGGATGAAGCAACCTCCGCGCTGGATACCGAGTCCGAGCGTGCTATTCAGGCCGCACTGGATGAACTACAGAAAAACCGTACTTCGCTGGTGATTGCTCACCGCCTGTCCACAATCGAGAAAGCCGATGAGATCGTGGTGGTCGAAGATGGCCTGATTGTCGAGCGTGGTAGCCACGAAGTGCTGCTGGCGGAACGCGGCGTGTATGCCCAGCTTCATAAGATGCAATTTGGTCAATGATCGAACGCATCTGGAGCGGACGCTCCGCGCTTTACCTGCTGCTGTTGCCTTTCAGCCTGTTGTACGGGCTGATTAGCAATCTGCTGCGCCTCAGCTACCGCTGGGGATGGCGTAAGGCGTGGCGCGCCCCGGTCCCGGTGGTGGTGGTAGGCAATTTGACCGCCGGGGGGAATGGCAAGACGCCGGTGGTCATCTGGCTGGTGCAGGCGCTGCAACAGCGCGGGTTGCGCGTCGGCGTGGTGTCGCGCGGCTACGGTGGCAAAGCCGACAACTATCCGCTGGTGCTGGGGGCGCAGACGACTACCGCCGAAGCGGGCGATGAGCCGGTGCTGATTTACCAGCGTACCTCTGCGCAGGTTGCGGTGGCTCCGGTACGTCGTCAGGCGGTTGAAGCGCTGGTCAACGGCGGGCAGGTGGATATTATCGTTACCGACGATGGCCTGCAGCACTACGCGCTGGCACGGGATATCGAAATTGTGGTGATCGACGGTCAGCGGCGTTTTGGTAATGGCTGGTGGTTACCTGCCGGGCCAATGCGCGAGCGCAGCAGCCGCCTGAACAGCGTCAGTGCGATTATCGCTAATGGCGGCACAGCGCAGCCTGGCGAGCTGGCGATGCAGTTGGTGCCGGGTATGGCGGTCAATCTGCAATCCGGTGAGCAGCGCCCGGTGGCTGAACTGAAGAACGTGGTGGCAATGGCCGGCATTGGGCATCCACCGCGCTTCTTCAACACCCTGCGCCAGCAGGGGGTAACGCTGGAGAAAGAAGTGGCTTTTGCCGACCATCAAAACTACAGCCCCGACGCGCTGAATGCGTTGATCGGCCCCGGGCAAACGCTCCTGATGACCGAGAAAGACGCGGTGAAAGCGCGCGCCTTCGCCGCCGCTGACTGGTGGTATTTGCCGGTGGATGCACGGTTACCACAGTCTGAGTCCGCGGCGTTACTGAACAAAATCAGTGCATTAATTCCTCGCTAAATTCTCCGTCATTACCGACTAAACGCTACACTGAAGCCATCTGAATTTTATGGATGGCATTATGACGGCAGTCACTCTCTCACTGGTTCAGGCTCGCCAGCTGCACCTTGCGGCACAGGGTTTACTGCGGCCACCTTCTCATAAAGCGCGTTTTGACGATCTGCTGGCCGCGATAAGGCGCATGTCGCTGCTGCAAATTGACACCATCCACGTCGTGGCGCGCAGCCCTTATCTGGTGCTGTTCAGCCGCCTGGGAGACTACCCGGTTAGCTGGTTAGAACTGGCGCTGGCCTGCGGTAAACTGTTTGAATACTGGGCGCATGAAGCCTGCTTTATCCCGATTGAAGATTACCCACTGCTGCGCCACCGTATGCTCAATCCGACGGCTTTAGGCTGGAAGTACAATCAGCCATGGATGGATCAGCATCAGCAGGAGATCGCCGATCTGCTGGCGCATATTGGTGAGAATGGCGCGGTGCGATCGGCAGATTTTGCTGCTCCGGCAGGGCAGAAACCGGGCTGGTGGGCGTGGAAGCCGCACAAGCGTCATCTGGAAAACCTGTTTAGCGCAGGCGAGCTAATGGTCAGTGAGCGCCGTAACTTCCAGCGCGTCTACGATCTGCGGCAGCGGGTACTGCCTGAATGGGATGATGCCCTGCATGCATTGACGGAAAAGGATGCCACTGAGCGCATGCTGGAGAACAGCGCGGCCAGCCTGGGTATTTTTCGTCCCTCCTGGCTGGCGGACTATTACCGCCTGAAGCGGGCGCCCGTCACTCAGGCAATCACCCGCTGGCTGGAGCAGGGCACGGTGCGCTCAGTACAGGTCGAAAGCCTTGGAACGCTGTACGTGCACCAGACGCTGTTCGCCCAGCTTGACGCTCCACAGGCCGCCACGCACACCGCCATCCTCTCACCGTTCGATCCGCTGGTATGGGACCGTAAGCGAGCGCTGGAGCTGTTCAACTTTGACTACCGCCTGGAGTGCTACACGCCGGAGGCGAAGCGGCAATACGGCTATTTTGTTCTGCCGATCCTGCATCGTGGCGCGCTGAAAGGCCGCCTGGATGCGCGCATGCTGCGCAAGGAAAAAATATTGCAGGTCAAAACGCTGTGGCTTGAGCCAGAGGTGCGCGTCACGCAGCAACTGCTGGGCGATCTGCAGCGCGCGCTGACAAAGTTTGCCCGCTGGCAGGGCGCTGAAATGATCGAGGTCAATAAACTTCCGGCATCGATGGCAACGGCCTGGCCCGCGCGCTGGAAAATAGCGTGCGGGAGCGGTTTTTTCGTGGCCGGCGGGTAACTGCTCTGGTGCAGCTATGGTATTCTTGAGGCTTGCAAAACTGGGTTCATTGCGGAGGAACCATGGATCATCGTTTACTTGAAATTGTTGCCTGCCCGGTATGTCATGGCAAACTGTATTACAACAAAGATCTGCAGGAGCTGGTGTGCAAACCAGACGGGCTGGCCTATCCGGTGCGTGATGGAATTCCTGTACTGCTGGAAGTTGAAGCGCGTACGCTGACCCTGGAAGAGAGCCATCCATGAGTTTTGTGGCGATTATTCCGGCGCGTTTTGCCTCTACCCGCCTGCCGGGTAAACCGCTGGTGGATATTCACGGCAAACCGATGGTCGTCCACGTCATGGAGCGCGCACTGGAGTCCGGTGCTGAACGTGTGATCGTTGCTACCGATAACCAGGATGTGGCGCGTGCCGTCACGGCAGCCGGGGGTGAGGTCTGCATGACCCGCCCCGATCACCAGTCAGGCACCGAGCGCCTGGCGGAAGTGATTGAGCACTACCAGTTCGCCGATGACACGGTGATTGTCAACGTGCAGGGTGATGAGCCAATGATACCCCCGGTGATTATCCGTCAGGTGGCAGATAATCTGGCTAAAAGCAGTGCCGGTATGGCGACGCTGGCGGTGCCGATCGACTCTGCGGAAGAGGCCTTCAACCCGAATGCGGTAAAAGTGGTGCGCGATGCTAACGGCTATGCGCTCTACTTCTCGCGCGCCACAATCCCCTGGGATCGCGAGCGTTTTTCAGCCTCACGCGACACCATTGGCGACCACTTCCTGCGTCATATCGGGATTTACGGCTACCGTGCCGGTTTTATCCGCCGCTATGTAGGTTGGGAAGCGAGCCCGCTGGAGCAGATAGAGCTGCTGGAGCAGCTGCGCGTGCTGTGGTACGGCGAGAAGATCCACGTTGACGTGGCGAAAGCCATTCCCAGCGTGGGGGTCGATACTCCGGAAGATCTGCTGCGCGTCCGTGCGGCCATGCGTTGAGTTTAATCGGGGGTGCATTCGCAGCCCCGATCTACTGCCTGCAAATTTGATCCCATGCTGAGCAAATCACCACTTTCAGCGCCATGTTAAGCGTGCCTGCCTGAAAGGAGGGCGGATGGAACAACTGCGATCTGAACTCGAACTGGTACTGGGTGAAACTGTCAGCCGGGTTGAATGCATCAGCCAGCAACCCTATGCCAGCCTCTACACCCTCTATGATGACAGCGGCTATTCACTGCCGCTGGTCGCGAAATACTTCTCAATGAAGGGTATTGCCGCTCAGGAAGCCCACAAGCTGTCGATGCTGGCGCGTGAGGGGAAAGTGCGCGTGCCCGCCGTTTACGGGCTGGTGATCAGCCAGCAGCCCCCGCAGCACGAAGTGCTGCTGATCGAGCGGATCGGCGGCGTCTCGGTTGAAGCGCCGACCCGCACCCCCGATCGCTGGCAGCAGCTGCAGGAGCAAATCGTCGAGGGCATGCTCTCCTGGCATCGTATTGACAGCCATGGCCTGGTCGGCACGGTGGACAGCACTCAGCAAAATCGCTGGCCTGCATGGTATACGCAGCGCATTGAGGTGCTGTGGGCGACGCTAAATTATCTGCAGCCGTCAGCGCTGGATATCGACGACCGCCAGATACTGTTTCGCAGCCGTGCCTGCCTCAGTGCCCTGTTTGCCGGTTTTGACGACCCGTGCGTGCTGGTTCATGGCAACCTCGCGCTGAGCAGCATTGTGAAAGAAGCCTGGGGCGACCGGCTGCAGGCGATAATCAATCCCGGTACGGTGCTGTGGGCACCGCGTGAGTTTGACCTTTACCCGCTGTGCGAGTCCGTTGCCGGGGAGGCGATTCTCAGCGCATATCTGCAGCGCGCGCCGGTGGCGGAGGGCTTTGTTGCCCGCCGCTGGCTCTATATCCTGTGGGAGGAGGTGGCGCGACTGATCCACACCACACAATTTGACCCGCCGCGTTTCAAGCTGGCCGCACGCTCCCTGCTGCCGTGGCTCAGCTAGCGCTTTGCGGCTTCAGCCATTGCCACAAGCGGCCCAGGCTCTCATACCACGCCCGCTCACTGTGTCCCAGCCAGAATGAGTTCGGCATCGCCCTTTCCCACAGATTGAGTGGAGAAGTGACCGCCAGCTGATTCGCAGGCGCCGGCCAGGGGTGTAACCCCTGGCGCTGGAAAAAGATCATCGCTCTGGGCAGATGGTTAGCTGACGTCACCAGTGCAAACGGCTGCTCGCCGACAATTTTCGCCACTTCACTGGCTTCCTGCTCGGTATCATGCGGCTTATCCAGGGTGATAATCGCTTCGGCAGGTACGCCCAGCGACTGCGCCACGCGCGACGTCACCTCAGCAGAGCTCAGCGGATTGTTCTGCGCTCTACCACCGGTAAAAATCAGCCTGGCTCCCGGGTTGGCACGCCAGATGCGGATGCCTTCCGTCAGGCGCGGCAGGCTGTTGTTGAGCATGTTAGAGCTGGGTGCCCACGCGTCATTCCAGGTATAACCCCCACCAAGCACCACGATATAAGCGAGCGGCTGCTGATTGTGCCAGGTGGGATAACGATCTTCGATCGGCGCCAGCAGACGATCGGCGACCGGCTGCAGGCTGAGCAGCAGCAACAAGATCCAGCTGGCGGAGATCAAAATTTTGCCGCTCTTTTGCCAGCGACTGAACCAGATCAAGAAAATACCCAGCGCCATGATTAACAGCAGCATGGGCAGGGGCAGCAGCAGGCCGCCGAACACTTTTTTCAGCGCGAAAAGCATGAAAAAGGACTCCTTTTGTCCGAAAAAACGCCACCCGGAAACGAAGCGATGACTGAGAGGTTCATTTATTGCCAGTGTATGCCAAAATACCCGACTGAATCACGCCTGAACGCTGGAGCTGCCTGTATGCAGGATCGCAACTTTGATGATATCGCAGAAAAGTTTTCACAAAATATATACGGTACCACCAAAGGCCGCATTCGCCAGGCGATCCTCTGGCAGGATCTCGACGCGCTGCTGAGTACCTTTCCTGCCGGGCCGCTTGCGGTGCTTGATGCGGGCGGCGGGGAAGGGCAGACCGGCTGCGGCATGGCAGAGCGTGGTCATCAGGTGCTGCTGTGCGACGTATCAGAGGAGATGATCGGCCGCGCCAGCCGCTTAGCGCTGGAAAAAGGTGTGAGCGGCAACATGCAATTTAAACAAATTAGCGCTCAGCAGGTCGTGCAACATTTGGATAAGCCGGTTGATCTGGTATTGTTTCACGCTGTGCTGGAATGGGTAGCCGAACCGCAACAGGTGCTGGCCGCTTTGTATGATGCGCTGAAGCCCGGAGGCGTGCTGTCGCTGATGTTTTATAACGTCAACGGCCTGCTGATGCAGACCATGGTGCTGGGCAATTTCGGCTATCTGCAGGCAGGCTTAAGCAAACGCAAAAAGAAAACCCTGTCCCCGGACTACCCGCGCGATCCGCAGCAGGTTTATGCCTGGCTTGAGGCATGCGGCTTTACCATTGAAACGAAAACCGGCATCCGGGTTTTCCACGACTATCTGCGGGATAAAACCAAGCAGAGTGAGCGGTTTGATGAAGTTCTGGCGCTGGAAAAGCAGTATTGCCGCCAGGAGCCGTTTTTAAGTTTAGGGCGTTACATCCACGTCACAGCGCGGAAACCCATTCAGAAGGACGAACTATGAGTGATTTTTCCCAGACTGTACCGGAACTGGTGGCCTGGGCGCGAAAAAATGATTTTTCCGTCACGTTGCCGACCGAACGTCTGGCTTTTTTGCTGGCGATTGCCACCCTCAACGGGGAGCGCATGGATGGCGAAATGAGTGAAGGCGAGCTGATTGATGCCTTCCGCCACGTCAGCGATGGCTTTGAGCAGACCAGCGAAACGGTGCTGGTTCGCGCCAACAATGCCATCAACGATATGGTACGCCAGCGCCTGATCAACCGCTTTACCAGCGAACACTCCGAAGGGAATGCTATCTATCGCCTGACGCCGTTGGGGATCGGCATTACCGATTACTACATCCGCCAGCGCGAGTTCTCCACGCTGCGCCTGTCGATGCAGCTGTCGATCGTCGCCGGTGAGCTGAAGCGCGCCGCCGACGCCGCCGATGAAGATGGCGATGAGTTCCACTGGCACCGCAACGTATTCGCGCCGCTGAAATACTCCGTGGCGGAAATTTTCGACAGTATCGACATTACGCAGCGCATCATGGATGAGCAGCAGCAGGCGGTAAAAGACGATATCGCGCAGCTGCTGAACAAAGACTGGCGCGCGGCGATCTCCAGCTGTGAGCTGCTGCTGAACGAAACTTCCGGCACGCTGCGCGAATTGCAGGATACGCTCGAGGCCGCGGGCGATAAGCTGCAGGCCAATCTGCTGCGCATCCAGGATGCGACGATGAACAGCCCGGATCTGGGGTTTGTCGACAAGCTGGTTTTTGACCTGCAAAACAAGCTCGACCGTATTATCAGCTGGGGCCAGCAGGCTATCGATCTGTGGATTGGCTACGATCGCCACGTCCATAAATTTATCCGTACCGCCATCGATATGGATAAAAACCGCGTCTTCGCCCAGCGGCTGCGCGTCTCGGTGCAGAACTATTTTGAGATGCCGTGGGCGCTCACCTATGCCAATGCCGAGCGCCTGTACGATATGCGCGATGAAGAGCTGGCACTGCGTAATGAAGAAGTCACCGGTGAACTGCCGTCAGAGCTGGAGTACGAAGAGTTTAATGAGATCCGCGAACAGCTGGCGGCAATGATTGAAGAGGCGCTGGCGATCTACAAAGCGCAGCAGAAGCCGCTGGATCTCGGCGCCGTGATGCGCGAATACCTGACACAATACCCGCGCGTGCGTCACTTCGACGTGGCGAGAATTGTCGTCGATCAGGCCGTGCGCTTAGGCGTGGCCGAAGCAGATTTCTCCGGTTTGTCCGCTGAGTGGCAGACCATTAATGATTACGGAGCCAAGGTGCAGGCACATGTCATCGACAAATATTGAACAAGTGATGCCGGTAAAGCTGGCCCAGGCCCTGGCTAACCCGATTTTTCCGGCGCTGGACAGCCAGTTACGTGCAGGCCGTCATATCGGCATCGATGAGTTAGATCAGCACGCCTTCCTGATGGATTATCAGGAATTTCTCGAAGAGTTTTACGCGCGCTACAACGTGGAGCTAATCCGCGCCCCGGAAGGTTTCTTCTACCTGCGCCCGCGCTCCACCACCCTTATCCCGCGTTCGGTGCTGTCCGAGCTGGATATGATGGTCGGCAAAATTCTCTGCTATCTCTACCTCAGCCCGGAACGTCTGGCCAATGAAGGGATCTTCAGCCAGCAGGAGCTGCATGATGAGCTGATGTCGCTGGCCGATGAAGGCAGGCTGCTGAAGCTGGTTAACCAGCGCTCGACCGGCTCTGACCTTGACCGCCAGAAGCTGCAGGAAAAAATGCGCGCCTCATTAAACCGCCTGCGCCGCCTCGGTATGGTGTGGTTTATGGGCAACGACAGCAGCAAATTCCGCATCACTGAATCCGTGTTTCGCTTCGGTGCCGACGTGCGCAGCGGGGATGATGCCCGTGAAGCGCAGCTGCGCCTGATCCGTGACGGTGAAGCGATGCAGCTTGACGGCGGGCTGGCGCTGGCAGATGAAACCGACGACGGCGAAAGTACGGCAGAACGCAACCAGCCGGACGGCGGAGAGGAAGAATAAATGATTGAACGTGGAAAGTTTCGCTCACTGACGCTGATTAACTGGAACGGTTTCTTTGCCCGTACCTTTGACCTCGACGAGCTGGTGACTACGCTGTCGGGTGGTAACGGAGCCGGGAAGTCGACCACCATGGCGGCCTTTATCACCGCGCTGATCCCCGACCTGACGCTGCTGCACTTCCGTAACACCACCGAAGCGGGCGCCACATCGGGTTCTCGTGATAAAGGCCTGCACGGTAAGCTGCGCCCCGGCGTGTGCTACGCCGCGCTGGACGTGATGAACTCACGTCACGAGCGCGTGATTGTCGGCGTGCGCCTGCAGCAGGTTGCCGGCCGCGACCGCAAAGTGGACATTAAACCGTTCAGCATCCATGGCCTGCCGACGTCGATTAACCCGACTGAAATTCTCACCGAAACGGTGAATGCGCGCCAGGCACGGGTGCTGCCGCTCAGCGAGCTGAAGGACAAATTCGAAAGTAGCGAGAGCGTACAGTTCAAACAGTACAACTCGATTACTGACTACCACTCGGTGATGTTCGATCTCGGTATCGTGGCGCGCCGCCTGCGCTCTGCCGCCGACCGCAGCAAATATTACCGCCTGATTGAGGCCTCGCTGTACGGCGGGATCTCCAGCGCAATTACCCGCTCGCTGCGTGACTACCTGCTGCCGGAAAACAGCGGGGTGCGTAAAGCCTTCCAGGATATGGAAGCGGCGCTGCGTGAAAACCGCATGACGCTGGAAGCGATCCGCGTCACCCAGTCCGACCGCGACTTGTTTAAGCACCTGATTTCCGAAGCGACCAGCTACGTGGCCGCAGACTATATGCGCCATGCTAACGAGCGCCGCATTCACCTCGATGCTGCGATGGTGGTGCGTAACGACCTGTTCACCAGCCGTAAGCAGCTGGCCGCGGAGCAGTATCGTTCGGTCGAGATGGCGCGTGAGCTGGCCGAACATAACGGCGCAGAGAGCGATCTGGAAACCGATTATCAGGCCGCCAGCGATCACCTCAACCTGGTGCAAACCGCGCTGCGTCAGCAGGAAAAAATTGACCGCTATGATGCCGATCTCGAAGAGCTGACCTTCCGCCTGGAAGAGCAGAACGAAGTGGTGGCTGAAGCGCGTGAGCTGCAGGAAGAACACGAAGCGCGCAGCGAAGCGGCCGAGCTGGAAGTCGACGAGCTGAAAAGCCAGCTGGCTGACTATCAGCAGGCGCTGGACGTGCAGCAGACCCGCGCTATCCAGTACCAGCAGGCATTGACCGCGTTGCAGCGGGCGAAAGAGATCTGCCAGCTGAGCGACCTTAGCGTTGATAACGCTGAAGAGTGGCAGGAAACTTTCCAGGCGAAAGAGCAGGAAGCGACCAGTAAGCTACTGATGCTGGAGCAGAAAATGAGCGTGGCGCAGGCCGCGCACAGCCAGTTTGAACAGGCTTTCGAGCTGGTAACCAAAATTGCCGGGCCGGTCAGCCGCAGCGAAGCCTGGCAGGTCGGTCGCGATCTGCTGCGCGATGCGGGCAACCAGCGCTATCACGCTGAACAGCTGCAGCCGCTGCGTAGCCGCATTAACGAACTTGAGCAGCGCCTGCGCGAACAGCAGGATGCCGAGCGCCTGCTGAGCGAGTTCTGCAAGCGCCACGGTAAGCAGGTCGATGCTGAAGAGCTGGAAGCCCTGCAGTATGAGCTGGAAGCGCAGATTGAGCAGCTGAGCGACAGCGTGTCCGACGCCGGTGAGCGCCGCATGAACATGCGCCAGGAGCTGGAACAGCTGCGCGAACGTATTGCCCGCCTGACCAAACAGGCGCCGCAGTGGCTGGCCGCACAGGAGATCCTTTCCCAGCTCAGCGAGCAGACCGGGCAGGTGCTGGAAAACAGCCAGCAGGTTACCGAATTTATGCAGCAGCTGCTGGAGCGCGAGCGCGAAACCACGGTTGAGCGTGATGAAGTCTCTGCCCGCAAGCGTGAAATTGAGCAGCAGATCGAGCGCCTCAGCCAGCCTGGCGGAGCCGAAGATCCCCGTCTTAACAACCTCGCTGAGCGCTTTGGCGGCGTGCTGCTGTCCGAAATTTATGACGATGTCACCATCGACGATGCGCCGTACTTCTCCGCGCTGTACGGCCCGGCGCGCCATGGAATTGTCGTCCCGGACCTGTCACGGGTACGTGAGTTGCTCGACGGCATGGATGACTGCCCGGAAGATCTCTATCTGATTGAAGGGGACCCGCAGTCGTTTGATGACAGCGTATTCAACGTTGAAGAGCTGGAAAAAGCGGTGGTGGTCAAGGCCAGCGATCGCCAGTGGCGCTATTCACGCTTCCCGAAAGTGCCGCTGTTTGGCCGTGCGGCGCGTGAGAATCAGCTGGAGCTGCTGCAAACCGAGCGGGAAGGCCTGGCCGAGCGCTACGCCACGCTGTCGTTTGACGTGCAGAAAACCCAGCGTCTGCACCAGTCCTTCAGCCGCTTTATCGGCAGCCACCTCGCCGTGGCCTTTGAGTCCGATCCGGAAGCGGAAATGCGCCTGCTGAACAATCGCCGCACGGAAGTTGAGCGCGCGCTGAGCAGCCATGAAAGCGAAAACCAGCAGCAGCGCCAGCAGTTTGACCAGGCGAAAGAGGGCGTAGCTCAGCTTAACCGCCTGATGCCGCGCGTCAGCCTGCTGCTGGATGATTCCCTGCGCGACCGTTACGAAGAGATTCTGGAAAAGCTGGATGAAGCGCAGGAAGCCGCACGCTTTATCCAGCAGCACGGCGCTCAGCTGGCGAAGCTGGAGCCGATCCTCTCCGTATTGCAGAGCGACCCGGAACAGCATGAACAGCTGAAGCTGGATTATCAGCAGGCGCAGCAGCAGCAGCGCGATGCCCGTCAGCAGGCGTTTGCCCTGACGGAAGTGGTACAGCGCCGCGCGCACTTTGGTTATACCGACTCCGCAGGCATGCTTGACGGCAACAGCGATCTCAACGAGAAGCTGCGTCAGCGCCTGGAGCATGCCGAGGCTGAACGTGCGCGTGCCCGCGACCAGCTGCGCCAGCATCAGGCCCAGCTGACGCAGTATTCTCAGCTGCTGGCCACGCTGAAAAGCTCCTATGACGCCAAGCGCGACATTCTGAAAGAGCTGCAGCAGGAGATGCAGGACATTGGCGTACAGGCGGACTCCAGTGCCGAAGAGCGTGCGCGTATGCGCCGTGATGAACTGTATAGCGCCCTGAGCAATAATCGTGCCCGCCGTAATCAGCTGGAAAAACAGCTGACCTTCTGTGAAGCCGAAATGGATGCGCTGCAGAAAAAACTGCGCCGCCTGGAACGTGAATACCAGGTGGGCCGCGAGCAGGTCGTCAGTGCTAAAGCGGGCTGGGTGGCGGTACTGCGCCTGGTGAAAGACAACGGAGTCGAGCGTCGACTGCATCGCCGTGAGCTGGCGTATCTTGGCGGGGACGAGCTGCGTTCAATGTCGGATAAGGCGCTGGGTGCGCTGCGTCTGGCGGTAGCGGATAACGAACATCTGCGCGATGTACTGCGCCTGTCGGAAGATCCTAAACGTCCTGAGCGTAAAATTCAGTTCTTTATCGCCGTATATCAGCACCTGCGCGAGCGTATCCGTCAGGATATCATCCGCACGGATGACCCGGTCGAAGCCATCGAGCAGATGGAGATCGAACTGAATCGTCTGACCGAAGAGTTAACCGCACGCGAGCAGATGCTGGCGATCAGCTCGCGCAGCGTAGCGAACATTATTCGTAAAACCATTCAGCGCGAGCAGAATCGTATTCGCCAGCTGAACCAGGGCTTGCAGGCCGTCAGCTTTGGCCAGGTGAAAAGTGTGCGTCTGAACGTCAACGTGCGTGAAGCCCACTCCACCCTGCTTGACGTTTTGTCAGAACAGCATGAGCAGCATCAGGATCTGTTTAAAAGCAATCGCCTGACCTTCTCGGAAGCGCTGGCGAAACTCTATCAGCGCCTGAACCCGCAGATCGATATGGGGCAGCGCACGCCGCAAACCATCGGTGAGGAGCTGCTCGATTACCGTAACTATCTGGAAATGGAAGTTGAAGTTAACCGTGGTTCCGACGGCTGGCTGCGCGCAGAGAGTGGTGCACTGTCGACCGGTGAAGCTATCGGTACCGGGATGTCCATTCTGGTCATGGTGGTGCAGAGCTGGGAAGAGGAGTCACGCCGCCTGCGCGGAAAAGATATCTCGCCTTGCCGACTGCTGTTCCTCGACGAAGCGGCGCGTCTGGATGCCAAATCCATCGCTACGCTGTTCGAACTGTGTGACCGTCTGGAAATGCAGCTGATCATCGCGGCGCCTGAAAACATCAGCCCGGAAAAGGGGACGACCTATAAGCTGGTGCGTAAGGTGTTTAATAATACTGAGCATGTTCATGTGGTGGGTCTGCGCGGCTTCGCTGCCGAGCCGACGGTGACCAGCAATGGCGCCGAAGCTGAGGCATAATCCTGGACTAAAAATATAAAAAATGATGGCGTGCAGTGGTAAAATCTCTGCTGCCAGATTACTCTGGATAACGGCATTTGCAACGGAAGAGGCAGATGCCGTTTTCTGTTTCTATACTTATAACAATGACTAACTGCTGCTGTTCTTTGATTCAGCTGGCTTACACAGGGGGCAAGGGATGTTGCTGAAGAAATCGTTATCCGCTCAGGCCGTTGCGCTTGGCTACTGTTTGATGTTCGGACTGACATACATGTCCCCCGCAGCGGCAGGTATTCCACCTGTTTCCGCACCTGCGTCATCGACCGTTAGCGTGGTTCAAAGCCAGGCACAAATCAGTGCGGCTTTCCCTCATGGGAGCACGCCGTTTTATTTGAAGAATCTCACCCCACTGTATGCCGCAAACGGTATGCGTCTGATGTGGCAGGATCAACAGGCCGTGCAGCAGTTCCAGCAGCAGCTGGCTGAGGTTGCGCTTTCCGGCGTGCAGCCGCAATTTACCCGCTGGGTCAAACAGCTGACCGATCCGCAAATTAGCGGGCTGGCGCGTGATGTGGTGCTGTCTGACGCCATGTTGGGCTATCTGCAATTCACCTCCAATGTGCCGAGCAAGGGTGAAGTCTGGCTGTATAGCAATGCCCCTTACAAGATGGAAGCGCCGTCAATGGCGGCGATCAATCAGTGGCAGCGCGCATTGGCGCAGGGCAATCTTAGCGGCTTTGTGCAGTCCCTGGCCCCGCAGCACCCGCAATATGCCCTGATGCATCAGGCGCTGAAAACCCTGCTGGCGGATGCGCGCCCGTGGCCGCAGCTGCGGGATAAACAAACGTTAAAACCGGGGCAGGTGAGTGATGATGTTCCGGCGCTGCGCGACATTTTACAGCGCACCGGCATGATGTCTGCCGCCAATGAACCGCCGAAACCGACTGCCGAAGTGGTCGGAGCCGTGGATGCCCCGCTGGTGCATGACGATGATAACGCACAGCCGGATGCTGTCGTGCCGCAGCAGCGAGATACCAACGCGGTTGTCAGCCCGTCTGCCACTGCCACCACGGATATTCCCCCACCTGCAGTGCCGAATAACGTCGGTAACGTGCAGGGCGAGGCTATCCCGGTCAATGCTGACAATATCTACACGCCACAGCTGGTTGAGGCGCTGAAACGCTTCCAGCGCTGGCAGGGGTTGGAAGCGGATGGCGCAATTGGCACGCGCACCCGCGAGTGGTTAAACGTCTCGCCGCAGCAGCGTGCTTCGCTGCTGGCGCTGAACATTCAGCGTTTGCGTCTGCTACCCGATGATATGCACAACGGCATCATGGTGAATATCCCGAACTACTCGCTGGCTTACTACGTTAACGGCAGCGAGATTTTATCCTCGCGGGTGATTGTTGGCCGCCCGGACCGTAAAACGCCGTTGATGCGCAGCGCGCTGAATAATGTGGTACTCAACCCGCCGTGGAATGTGCCGACCACGCTGGTGCGCAAAGATATTGTGCCGAAGGTGAAGCAGGATCCGATGTACCTGTATAAACACGGTTATACGCTGCTGTCAGGCTGGAGCAGCGATGCGCAGGTGATCGACCCATCAATGATTGACTGGAGTATGGTTTCGGCCGCCTCGTTCCCGTATCGCATTCGCCAGGCTCCGGGGGCCACCAACTCGTTAGGGCGCTACAAGTTTAATATGCCAAGCTCGGACGCCATCTATCTGCACGACACGCCTAATCACGGCCTGTTTCAGAAAGATATTCGCGCGCTCAGCTCAGGCTGTGTGCGCGTGAACCGCGCCTCGGACCTCGCTAACCTGCTGTTGCAGGATGTGGGCTGGGATGGCTCGCGCATCAGCAGCACCCTGAAACAGGGCGAAACGCGCTTTGTTTCAATCCGCCACCGCATTCCGGTTAATCTCTATTACCTGACCGCCTGGGTAGCAGATGACGGTCAGCCGCAGTTTCGTACAGATATTTACAATTATGATATGACGGCGCGCTCAGGCACTCAGGTGCTGACGCAGGCTGGTCAATTATTGCTCTAATTGTTGATTATCCAGCAGTTCCGCCCGCGGGGAGTTCTCCGCTCAGTTGGCTGGCGCAGCGGCGTTGAGGGCGATCTCTGCGTCACACTCCGCTGCGCCGGGTTGACGGATGTTTTCTCCCCCGGTAAGGTTCGGACGGTGCAGTAAATGCATCGTTCCGAATACTTCAGCCAGGTAATACAGATTCATGGATAAATTTGACTCAAATCGTCGTAAGTGGTTAGCACTGGGCGGCGCTGCACTCGGTGTGGCACTTCTTCCCGGACAGGCTTTTGCCTCGCTCTCTACTGCTCGTCCTCGTGTGCTGACCCTCAGCAACCTCAACACCGGTGAAAGCCTCAAAACTGAGTTTTTCAATGGAAAAAGTTACGACAAGGATGAATTAGCGCGCCTGAATCACTTTTTCCGTGACTACCGGGCCAACAAAAGTAAGAACATCGATCCCCACCTGTTCGATCAGCTTTACCGCCTGCAGACCATGCTTGATACGCGCAAACCCGTGCAGTTAATCTCCGGTTACCGTTCGCTGGCGACCAACAACTCGCTGCGTTCGCACAGCAAAGGCGTGGCAAAGCACAGCTACCACACCCTGGGTCAGGCAATGGATTTTCACATTGAAGGAATTTCGTTAAGCAATATTCGCAAAGCTGCGCTTTCGCTACGTGCAGGCGGTGTAGGATACTACCCGAGCAGTAACTTTGTGCATATTGATACCGGTCCGGTACGGAACTGGTAAAAACGAAATTCCGGGCACCTGTGGTGGCCGGTAACGGAGAGTTATGGACTATCACATTATCCCGGTCACCGCGTTCGCTCAGAACTGTTCGGTGATTTGGTGTGCGGAAACTCGCGAAGCCGCGCTGGTGGACCCGGGCGGTGACGCGGAGAAAATCAAACGAGAAGTCGCTGATTTGGGCGTTAAGCTCACCCAAATCCTGTTGACGCACGGCCATCTTGACCATGTTGGTGCCGCCGCCGAGCTGGCAGAGCATTATCAGCTGCCCATTATTGGCCCACATATCGCCGATAAATTCTGGCTGGACGCGCTGCCGACGCAGAGTGAAATGTTTGGCTTTGCCACTTGCCCACCGCTGACGCCGGATCGCTGGCTGGAAGAGGGGGAGACGGTAACCTTGGGCAATACCCCGCTTGAAATCCTGTTGTGCCCTGGCCATACGCCGGGGCATATCGTCTTCTTTGACCGCGCAGGCCGCCTGCTGGTTTCTGGCGATGTGATTTTCAACGGCGGGGTCGGGCGTTCAGACTTCCCTCAGGGCAGCCACAGCGACCTGATCGCCTCCATTCACCACAAACTCCTGCCGCTGGGTGACGATGTGACCTTTATCGCAGGTCACGGCCCGATGTCGACGCTCGGGCGTGAACGTATCAGCAACCCGTTCCTGCAATAGCCGCATTGAAAAAAGGGGGCGACCGCAAAAACGGTCGCCCCCTTCAATGTAAAGGCTGACCCTTAGTGCCGGTCAGCCCTCTCTCATTTACAGTACCGCGACAATCGCCTCACACAGCGGTGCCATATTGTCCGGGGTCATGCCCGCAACGTTAACGCGCCCGGAGTTCACTGCATACACGCCAAACTCATCGCGCAGGCGAACCACCTGATCTTTGGTCAGGCCGCTGAACGAGAACATGCCGTTCTGATCGATGATAAAGCTAAAGTCGCCTTTCGCCCCTTTCTCCTGCAGCGTATTGACAAACAGCTGACGCATACGCTGAATGCGCTCGCGCATCGCGCTCAGTTCCTGCTCCCACAGCACGCGCAGGGCGCTGTTGCTGAGGATAGTCGCAACCACAGCCGCACCGTGTGCCGGTGGGTTAGAGTAGTTGGCGCGAATGGTGGCTTTCACCTGACTGAAGGCGGTATCTACCACCGCCGCATTAGCGGCGACCAGCGTGAAGGCACCCACGCGTTCGTTATACAGGCCAAAGTTTTTCGAGTAAGAGCTGCAAACGATCAGTTCCTGGTGGGTGGCAGCAAAGGCGCGCAGGCCTTCTGCATCCTCTTCCAGACCGCGAGCGAAGCCCTGATAGGCGAAGTCAAACAGCGGCAGCCAGCCTTTCGCCAGCGACAGCTCAGCCAGCTGTGACCACTGTTCAGCCGTTGGGTCAATCCCGGTTGGGTTGTGGCAGCAGCCGTGGAACAGCACTACGTCACCGGCTTCAGCGGCATTCAGGCTGTTTAGCAGGCCATCGAAGTCCAGCGAGTGATTCGCCGCATCGTAATATTTGTATTCACACACTTCCAGACCGGCGGCTTCAAACACATTTTTGTGGTTCGGCCAGCTTGGGTTACTCACCCAGATGCGTTTGGCTGGGGTCTGCGTGGCGATAAAGTCCGCCGCCACGCGCAGAGCACCGGTACCGCCAGGGGTTTGGGCGGTGCGGGCACGATGATGGCCAATCAGGGCGCTGTCAGCACCGAACAGCAGTTCCTGGGTGCAGCGACCAAAATCAGCAATACCATCAATGCTCAGATAGTTTTTGGTGGTTTCGTTTTCCAGCAGATACTGCTCAGCTTTCTTCACGCTGGTCAGTACCGGCGTGTTGCCGGTTTCATCTTTATACACGCCAATACCGAGGTTGATTTTATTCTGGCGATCGTCGGCGCGGAACAGATCGGCTAAACCAAGAATAGGGTCGGCGGGTGCAGCTGCAATACGTTCAAACATAGTCGAAGTCCGTTAGCTTAATCTAAAGCGAAGTGAGGACTCAGGGTACCGCCTGGAAGGGTAAATTGCCAACCGTTTGCGTGAAAATTGCAGTAGAAAGAGAAAGGGGAAGGGCAGAAAACAAAAACGGGGCCGAAGCCCCGATTATATGTTCAATTAAAACAGCAACTTGCACATAAAACAATGAGTTATGCAGTTAAGGAACCCAATCTAAAGTAAGCAAAAACAAGGCGATTGGGTCAAAATGTGGACGTGTTATGTATTTACTGTATCATGACGTATTTTTTGCCTTGTAACGTTTTCGGTTTTACTCTTTTCGACATAAAATTCATTTCTTCAACTACTCCAGAGTATCCTGGAAATATTGTAGCTTCAGTAATATTCATTTTCCTAAGTAAACTATTAATCTCTGTTGCATGCTTGGAGTTTATTTTTATTTTAATTATCAGTTCGTTAAGTGCTTTATCTGTTAGTTTGGATTTTTCATCTTTGATTTTGTTATAATTACTCACTTCGGAGAGTATCGTTTTTTCCAGCCCCTCATTTCTTTCTGTGAAAATATCTTCATAAGTTGGGTCGTTAATTATAGACGGATCATTCGATAAGTCCTTTAGAAACTTATTATGCTTTTTCCTGTGTTCAGAGCCTATATCGTTTTCTATGTAAGTGAATAATCCTCTCTGAGATAATGCATTTTCGTTCCACTGGTAGTGCGGGTTGTAAAATTTAACAGTAGACTTATTGGTATCAAGTATCTCAGAAAGGGCTCCAATGTTAAGCATCCACACCGATATGTAGCTATCCTTAGATTTATTCTTTACTGTGCTGTTAGAGGCAAAAAAAGCTGCGACATGCGGGCTATAACTCCAGTCTAGAAGGCGTGTCGGTAGGCCGTAATGCTGGGCTATTGTAGCTACTTCTGCTATCTCTTTGCTCATCCATGCGTCACTTTGGTAAAGGCGTAATACGGCTAAACCGTGAACAAATTCCTTTTCCATTGAATGTGCGAGAATTTTTGACTTTGGGACATATAATCCATGAGCATTAGCATTTTTATAAAATGTCCTTAAAACTTTATATTCAACATCGATTTGATGTAATATTAATATCTTGTTGTTTTCAATAACTTTTTTTATTGACTCATAATTAGCGGCATTTTCACGGAATGCTCTTCTTGCAATATTATATATGTCAGGCTGATTTCCACCACGCCTCATTGCTGTAGGAATTAATTTATAATTATCATCTGAATGTCCGCGGAAGACATATTTTTGTATGTCGATATCAGAATTCCATGGTGTTAAGTAATTTAAAAATGATTTTGCGTCATTAAATTCAATTTCCTTGAAGGTTGGTTCTGTCATTATATATCTCGCTCTTAGTGGTTTCTTTAATTGACAATAATTTATTTGTGAAGAGTAAAGTTATTTAGCGGGTTAAATTTCACTGCGTCGTTTAAATAGTCAGGGGCAAAATGGGCGTAAACCATCGTTTGTTCAATCCGGCTATGACCTAGAATTTTTTGCAGTGCCAAAATATTGCCGCCGTTCATCATGAAGTGACTGGCGAACGTGTGACGAAGTACGTGTGTCGCCTGGCCATCTGGTAGATGTGGTGCCAGTGTCTTTATGGCTTCCCTAACTTCCAGATACTTTACAGCTGGGAATAGCAGCCTTTTTTTACCCTCCAGTAATTCTTTAGACAAGGCCGGGGAAATCGGGACCGTTCGATTGCTGCCGTTCTTTGTTTTCGTGTAGGTAACTCGGTTATGAATAACCCGTTCCGATGTGAGCGACGCGGCTTCATCCCATCGCGCACCGGTAGCCAGACATAATTTCGTAACCAGTCGGTTATCACCTTCCAGTACTTCCAGCAGTTCGGTTATCTCTTCCCTGTTAAGAAAGCCCATCTCATTTTTAACCAGCGTGATTTTCTTCATACCGGCCAACGGATTCGGATCGCCGAAATGGCCCAGTTCTATCAGGGTAGAAAACAGACTGCTGAGATATTCCTGTTCAAGGTTAAGCGTCTTAGGACTTCTGCCAGCTGAAATCCGCATAGCCCGGTAATCTGAAAAAGTCGCGGGGTTGATTTTGTCCGCGCTGGGATGCCCCATTTTCTCGTTAATCAGTATCAGCCTGCGATGGGTATCCTCGCCAGCCCTAAGCAGCTGGCCTTTGTGTTTCCACCAGAGGTCAATCAGTTCTGAAAGGGGGCGCTTATCTTTGGGCTTATCCAGCCATTCTTTGTTATGGCCTGTCGCTATAGCCCAGCGCTCAAACTGCACCGCTTCCGCTTTCGTTGGAAACTTCTTCCTGATACGCCTTCCATCGCGACCCCGAGGGCGCACGTCAACTTGCCAGCCTTCTGCGCCCAGTGATTTAACCGTCATTGTTTCAACTGCTCCTGTGATGCTTACTCAGCGCAGGCCGTGAGCCTGAATTAACTTAAATTTGATGGGTATCAAAGCATAAAATTTTCTTAACTTAAGCTATGTCTTCATAAAAAGGGACTTTAATCGTACAGATACCACCCGAACCCCAGTTATTCATAATCTTTTCAATGACTAACCAGCTTTTGTGTTGGTCTGGATTTTCGATATTTCGCTTTGCCCATCAGGGGAGAGAGCAGGCGAAATCTGACCGATGCCTGCTGACGTTTTCCCTGTCATTAGCCACAACGTATATTTCTCAAATCTTTCATGCTGGGTGATTTTTGTTAACGCATCCCCACCAGGCTCAAACTTTCCTTGCTCATACTTTTTTAAAGTGCTTATCGACAACCCTATGATTTCACAGAATTTATTTTGACTAAGGCCCTCAGCTTCCCTGATAGCTTTAATTTTTTCACTCAATTTCATTTGACAGAGGCCCTATATAGGATCTTTAATGGCGATGGGCTACATATAGGACCCAATCAAGCCAATCTAAACCAACCAAAGAGAATAGCTCATGACGGGAAAACAAAGAAGTGATGCGCCTCAGCGTGTTGCAAGAAAAAACCCCATGCGCCGTACCGTTAGTTATCCGGGGGTAGCGAGTACCCAGGAACGTGAGGCAATGGATTTAGCACTCGCACATCTTACCGAGCAGAGCATCAAGCCCCGGCTGACCTTAAAAGAGTTTGCTGATCTGTATCAGATGGACTTGCGGCAGGTTCAAAGCGATGCCGAGCGTGCTTATCTGCCATTGGCTCCACGGACCAATCCTAACCGGAGGGAGCTGCTTCAAGTGAACATGGTGGCTTACTACGCTCGTATGTATCTGGACGGGTTCAGCCATCTTGACAAAGAAACCACTTTTTGAACAGGGGATTAAGTCTGACTTATGAGGGGGCTTAGCATGCATCAGATCGTACCCGTAAATTCTCATTTATCGGTATATCGAGGTTTCTCTATATCCCGAGCGCCCCGGTCACCACTTTTCCCGCGTCACCGCTACATCGTGACAAAGGATGGCAACTATTTCGGGCAGGATTTTGCGCAGGCTGAAGCGGTAAAAATTATCGACAAGCTGTGTGCGGATCAGGATGAATGGCTGAATAAGTTAACCGGATATATTCCAACATCGGAAATTACTCATGCCAGCAACATTAACGAGTGACGACATTATTTTTTTTGTTTCCCTGTGCGCAGTCGCTTACGGATTGATTGAAGGTATTCAGTTAATGATCCGTGACTACGTAGAGCGGGTAAAATCTAAACGCACAGCAAAATAATTCAGAACGGGCATAAAACCATGCGTGAACAATATTCGACTCTGGCAAATAACCTCCTGCATGCTTACCACACGAAGGTCATGAATTTGAAAGCGGCAACCGCAATTGCTGCTGAGGTCCGCGCTAATTCAACCGCCGATCATGCTTTCCGCCTGAGCGTCGGTCTTGAGGGTTTGCAGACGGTGGCGAAAGCCGCTTGTGATGATGAAGCCTATGAGGAAATCGAACGCCTTATTTCAAAGGTCAGCTGTGGTCACTATCCGATTCCGGGTAGCTGGTAACAATCCGGCGCTAAGCGCCGGGCCTATCCGAAATGCTATTTACGAGTGGTATGTCTGATGGGATTCATAGAGAAATTGCTAATGTGGAATACCTCCGGAGATAAAAGTATAAACACGCTCGAGCTTTCCGAGGCTCATTATCTCTTTATCGATTGTATCCGGATCGCTTCCCGTGGAAATGGCGGCTCGGATATACGCTGGTTTAGTGAGGCTTCCAGGTACGGAAGAATCAAACTCAGAGCTGTCAGAAAGACTATTTACCAGTTCATCTCTAGTGATAGAAGGCAATCTGTTGATCAGCCTTTCGTAGCGTTTAGATTGCTGTTTAGCCTTGCTGGCAATTTCTCCAGGCTTGTAAACGAACATGAAAGCAGAAAGGAGCGTAATTACCAAACCCGGAATAAGGCCTTTGGTGAAGTCAGCCATGATCGTTCCGCCCATAACTACCTGAACGAAGGACACGAAATTAAATACACGACGGTTGAACCCTTCTGTCATGTGTTCCAGATAGTAGCTGTAGTGAAGTTGGAAAATTTCAGTGTGGTCTGGTTTATCGTTCATTTGATTAGTCCTCTGAGTCTTCGCCCCCTTTGTCTGAAGGTTGTGGAGCTGGGGCTGGTTTGTGAAGTACGTGGAAGTCTTCTGTATCACGGTTATTAGTTGTAAATGATCTGCTCATGAAAAAATCCTTGTGTTGGTCTGTTTTGTTCGCTGCTCTTGGTCGTGTTGGCGAACGAAGCGAAGATAACACACCATGCGCCGGACATGGATAAAAACCGGCACTTATCCGAGGCATCATTTACGAGTGATGCGCCTGATAAGCAGCGATTAGAGGTGGTGATTATGCGGATTATTGCGGGAGGACGTGGGGCGGTTAACCCTTATGCCGCAATAGCCCAGCCTTACCTTGAAAGGTTTCATGAGCAAGTGGACGCAATGCGGGGCGGGAGCAAGATGGCACTGGCATTCAATAAGCTGAATATGGCTGAGAGAAAGGTTGTTTTTGTGCTGGGTAATTCTCTCGCCACCCTGTCACCGTTGCATATGGACAAGTTAAGCGAAAAGCACGTTTCTTTAAATTACGAGCAGCTGAATGAAAAAGAAAAGCTGACCGTTATTCGCGGAATGAAAGGGATAAAGAAACTGGCTAATAAAATTCCTTACAGCCCGCCGGGCGAAGAGGAAGCCTTAAAAAATCCCCGGAAGATAGCGCCAGCATCATTGGAAGACTATCACGCCGATGATGCCGAAATACCGAGCAGCCATGTAACAAGTGCTGCCGGATTCTGATTTAAACCACAGCTATGAAAACAGGCGCTTTATTTGCGCCGGGATTCTTATTGTCCATTTTCAGGAGACTACACGTGAAAAATCTCGAAACCCGACTGATAGAAGCTAATGCTGAAGTCGTTTTACATACCATGCTGATGAAGGCCAATTCTGACGGCCAGAAAGCTAAATCGCTTTGTGTATCCATCCGCCTCAACGCCCTCGCTATTCACATCCAGCAAATGAAACTCCCTGCGGCTGAAGCCGCTGCGCTTCTCGTAAAAGAAGCTCTGCGGTATGAGTGTGAGGCGGAGGAGGTCCACTGATGGCTGACGCAATGGATTTAGAACAAGAGCGCCAGGCGGAAACGCTGGCGCGTCAAATCAACAATGCTCGCCAGCTGCCAAAGCAGCCCAGCGCATTTTTCTGCCAGGAGTGTGACGAGCCGATCCCTGAAGTTCGTCGCGCTGCCATTTTCGGCGTTACAACCTGCGTTTTCTGCCAGTCGCTGATAGAGCGCCGCGCAGCCCACACTAAGGGCGGCATTCAATGAATAGCACCGTATTAAAATGGGTCGGCAGTAAGTCCAAAGTGATGACCGAACTGAAAAAACATCTGCCGGCCGGTGATCGACTTGTCGAGCCGTTTGCCGGTTCCTGTGCCGTGATGATGAATACGGACTATCGGGCGTATCTGGTCGCGGATATCAACTCTGATCTGATTAATCTCTACGTACAGATCAGGGAGCATGAAAACGCATTTCTCGCGCTGGCGGCTAAGGTCTTCGCGCAGAATAAAACGCGTGAGTGTTACTTGGCTATCCGCGCTGAATTCAATAACGAGCCTGCCCTACCTCTGTTGCATCGCGCTGTGTACTTCCTGTACATGAATCGCCACGGCTATCGGGGTGTCTGCCGCTACAACCTGAGCGGCGGGTTTAACGTGCCTTTCGAGAAAATAGCCAAGCCATATTTCCCTGAGAAAGAGATCCGCGCCTTCGCTGCTAAGGCGCACCTCGCAACCTTCGTATGCGCAGGTTTTGCGGAGACTCTCGCGATGGTTCAGCCCGGTGACGTTATCTATAGCGATTCGCCATATGACGGCACTTTCAGCCAGTACCACACGGAAGGCTTTGGCCGCCCGGAGCAAATTGAGCTGGCCGCTTGCCTTCAGCAGCTGCGCAGCGAGGGCTATCCGGTTGTGGCTTCTAACAGTGATACGGAGTTTACCCGCGAGGCTTATGCCGGTTTCAGCGTGAACAGCATTACGACATTCCGCAGCGTTGGCGTTGCAGCTGGTAAGGGCAAAAAGGCTGCTGAGATTGTGGCTGTCAGCCGTGGTGCAGGGGTGGTGCATGCGTAAGCCAACAATCAGGGAGCTAATCGACAGTGAGATTGCTGATTTTTGTGCTGCGTTGGGGCAACCGGGTTGCTGCGAAACGCCGGAGGCTATCCAGTTTGAATTAGCTAAACGCTTTGCCTATATCTCAGCAGAAGCCGAAAAACTCATAATTGAGCTTTACGGGCGTATCGCAGAGCAAGAGCATTTAAAGCACTGGCTTAGAAGTCGTATGACAGGGCAGTCAGTAGAAGAGTATCAAGCGCACTTAAACGCACCGGCTGAGAATGGCTGAGCATCAGCGTGGTCGCGTAGCCCCGTCACCAACTCCACCATACCCCGGCATGCCGCCCGAGCCTGCCGGGGCTTTTGCGTGGAACGCACGGCGCGAACCTGCATTTGACGAACTGGACCGCTCGCCTTCAGTCATCCGCTATCGCAATCTTGATGGTGAAGAGCGCAGCATCTCAGTGTTCGATTACTGCGGTCAGAAAACGGCAGGTGACTCAGAACCGCGATTGCTGCGCCGCCGGTTGCAGGCGCTGCCGCAGTATATCCGCCGTTATTACGAGCTGCGATTAACCAACATCGAACAGAATCAGGGTAATAAGAAAGCGTCGCAGTGGCTGAAAAACAGCTTTGGGCGCTTTGTTCTTCCCCGCATTGACGATGTTAATAGCAAATATCTCCCGCCGGTGGTGTTGCCCGGGCCGCTGTTTGATCTGCGTGATGACTTCAACCGCATACCGTGGGCAGGTAAGCGTGAGCTGAAAAAGCTGGCTTATCGGCTTGCTGATCGGCTTACCGTCGAGCTAATGCGCGAAGTAGATCACCAGGTCGAACGTCACGGCGATTATGAGTTCGCAATCATTTCCGGCTTTGGTCGCGCTGGCTGGCTGATTACCCACCTGAACATGACGGCACCGGGCTGGCAGGCTTACTGCAAAGAAGAACTTTCCGCTGAAGATGCACTGCGCGGCGCTGCCCGCATAGAGTCACCTTCATGGTGGTTGCGCCGCCTGCGTCGGCTACATGACCAGTGGCGTGAGCATCTTATGGTGGCGGCTGGTTACGTCTCAAAAAAAGCGAAGCCCTATTGCAGCGAGCCGTGCCTCAAGGAATGGGCCGCACAGAAAAAAGCTAACCGCGAATATATCAATGCTCATGAGCTGGAAGATAAGGAAACCGGTGAGCGCATTTCCCTGGCTGACAAAGTTAATGGCAGCGTGGCGAATAAGAACATACGCCGCGCTGAGCTGATGGCTCGCATGCGTGGATTTGAGGATCTGGCTAAAGCTGAGGGGTTAGTGGGTGAGTTTTACACTCTGACCGCGCCGTCAAAGTTTCACGCCATGCAGCACAGCGGCAAGCGCAATAACAAATATAACGGTTCAAGCCCGCGTGAAACCCAGCGTTATCTCTGCAACGTGTGGGCGAAGGTGCGCGCTAAGTGGAAGCGCGAAGGTATCCGCACGTTCGGTTTCCGGGTTACTGAACCGCATCACGATGGTACGCCACACTGGCATGCGCTGCTTTTCTTCCGCCCGGAAGATGTGGATTTTGCGCGTGCTATTTTCCGAAAATATGCGCTGAAAGTTGATGGTAATGAGAAAGGGGCGCAGGAAAACCGGTTTATGCACGTTCCTATCGATGAACAGTTCGGATCGGCAACTGGATACATCGCTAAGTACATTTCCAAAAACATCGACGCGCACGGCATGGATGGCGAGAAGGATGATGAAACCGGTGAGCTGTTAACGGAGATGTCTGCACGCGTTAGCGCGTGGGCCTCGCGCTGGAACATCCGACAGTTCCAACAAATTGGCGGCGCACCAGTCACTGTTTATCGTGAGCTGGGCCGCCTGCGCGATCGAGATCTCTGGTTGTTCCCTGAAATCGTTCCAGCGCAGGTTGCTGCTGGCGAATATGACTGGGCGGGATATGTCACGGCTCAGGGTGGTCCACTGGTTCCCCGCGATCTTCTGCGCGTGCGTCTGAAGTATGAAATCACCGAAAACGGCAATGATTACGGCGATGACGTGAGTCACATCACTGGCGTTTACTCGCCGTTTGAGCCTGCATCATCGGTTATCTATACCCGCACCACCAGTTACCAGATCGTCCGCAAGGTGGAAGAAAGCGCCGAACTGGGTGTTGCCGTGGGTGTTGACCTTGCTTTATCAGGCGGCCCCGCCGCCCCTCGGAGTTCTGTCAATAACTGTACGCGGGAGCCGCGAAAGTCAAAAAAAGCCGCTGTATCGAGCACGGTCAAGGCTGACCATGCGGTACCGAAAGCGTCAGTTACTGACGAGAAAATTTGGGAGGGGGTTGGATTTGAGAAAATGACGCGTAAACAGCGCAGGGCTTTCAATCAGCACTTGGCTAGCCAGTGTGAAAAGCCTCGGTCAGTTGTTGTAAGTGCCAATGATATTAAGCCGGACCGGGCTGCGTATATTACCGATTTTGCAGAAAGTTGCGGCATGAGGCTGACAGAGCTAGAAGCGCAGGCGCTGGCAGCGGGTGAGGTTGTGACGTTGGGCGGAAAACGCTGGCGTGCGCAGGCTGATGGTGCGATCTGCGACGCCGGGCGCGGCGATGAAGAGATTAAAAGCGCGCTTATGAGCCGGGTTTACCAGCTTTCGCACGCAAGTCGGCAATAGCCCGTGCAGAAATGACCGTTCTGGGCGGAAGGTGGAACTAAACAGATAATTCTGAAAATGGCGGTGCTTTGCCGCCTCGTCTGTCGTTTTCTTGACCTGTACCCCGTTCGCAGATATACAGAAAACGAGTCTAACCCGCCCGGAGCGGTCCCCCGATGAAAGTTTACGATACCAATTATCCCCCTGATACTTTTGGCCGCATCCGTATGGGGCTAATCAAAGAGATGTATCTCACATACACCGGCTTCTCTAAACCCGTTCGCGGTGACCATCTTCGCATCAGCTGCACATATCAAGGCGTGGTCCGAGACGTGATCACCCTGAAGATAATTTCTGCGGTCGTAAGCACCGATGCTGATGATACTGTGCTTATAAAAGTTAAAGAGCCGCTGTCTGATATGGCTCGTACTTTTGGGGGTAAAAGTTTTTGGTTCTAACCTGGGTATTTATTTTGATATTAAGTTGGAAGCTCAAGCCAATGTTAATATGGCTTGAGTGGAGTAAGTTACTTTGGAATGCTTTAGGGTATTCAATTAAAATTGAGGTGAAGCATTGATATTTCTTTCGGTAACGATTCTAGTGGTAATGAAATTCTACCGTAATTTGTGTAGTTGGGATAGTTTCCTTTATCTATCTCGGCTCTTCTCTCTTCTTGACTGAGTAGGTGGAAATTTATCATTTCTAATAGATAAGGGTATATTTCATGAGAGTTATACTGTTTGGGTATTTTTAGTTCAGTAATTATACTTGTCATATCTATGCTTCTAAGGTGTATTTTGTTAAGTAATTCATTGTTGTGTACTTTTAAGAAAGCGCATAGCGAAGTGGCAACCTGATAAACTGGAATGTAACTATTTGCTTTCTCGATATTTGTTAATATAGCAAGAAGAGAGTAGCATCTTTCAGTCTCGCGGAGAGAGCAGGAATTAGCTTCTAATAATAAGGCTAATGTTTGAATCAAGTATCCACCTTGTGAAAGGATTTTTTTATTTGAGTCAAGGCGGGTAAGATATTTACTGATGGTTGATGTTGTATATCCTTGCTGGACTTCCCTTTCAAATTCGCTTCTTTTAGGTAGTGAAAACCAGTAGTGAATGAATTTATTAAGATAAACTTTCGAGTTAATATATCCATATTGCTGTTCAATTGATTTTTGAAATTGAGTGCGGCTTAATACAAGAATGAAGATCCATCCCTCGGTTGAAAAAATATGCTTGACTTTCTCCAGTAAAGCAAGAGAGAAATCAGGCCGCGCCCTGTCAAGTTCATCAATTATAAAAATATGCTTTTTGTTGGTTTTTTTGTAAATGTCGGTTAAAGTTTCTTTGAAGTGTATTAATGTATTTTTTTCTTCTTCTAAGGATTTTATTTTTTCAGATATAACTTCTTCTAAAGGGGAGGATAATGCTTCTGATATTTTATCACTAGCGGACTCAATGGCTGATCCACTGAGAACTCCTCCAGTTGCAACACCTATTAGATATTTGGAGCTGCTGGTTAATATTGATGCTCCAACCTTAGTTGAGTATCTAATGAACTTGTCTTTTAAATTTTTTGGTAGTGAGGTTTCATGTTCTAATAATTTGTAGATGTGTGAAGTGAGTGCTAGGAATGCATCGCTCTGATAGTCATTATTAAAAGCATCAAAATATATAGCTCGGAATTCATTGTTGTTTTTGTTTACTTCATTCTCAAGCATTTTTATAAATGAAGTCTTTCCGTTTCCCCACTCATCATCAAGCGCAACTACAAGGTTGCTTTCCCCGGAATGATTCATGACTCGCATCATTTGAGTATAAAGCTCTTTCCTCCCAAATAAGTCATTTTCAGCTGTAAATCCTTCTTCAAATTGGTTGTCTGCAGAATTTCCCATTAAAAAGCCCTTTGCATGAGTGTCTCGTAGGTTAGATATTTTTGATGCACAAAAATAAGCATCTATGCACAGATTTATCATTCTGAACTATTGTGGGTCAAGCAGCATCTGTACTGGGATAACCATGCTTGAAATAGTGCAAAAAAAGGCACCCTTTTTATGCGCGGGCGAGGCGGGGGAGCAGTCGCGCGCTGAGGGGGTAAGGTGGGGGTATTTATTTAAATGGCAAAATTGGCCGAAATTTGGCGCATGGCTCGCCTATCAGAGGTGGGGGTGTGTCGTTGGGTGCGTAAAGAAAAAGCCCCGCAGCGTGGCGCTGAGGGGCTTAGATTGGAGGTGTGATAATCGGGTAGAAGTGGCCGTGTCAGCTGCGGGCCGCGGTCTCCGTCAGCGCGTAAGGTGTGAAGTCGAATACCTCAATGCCTAACCAGTCGTTAAGATCCTTTAGCACTGACTGAATCGGATACAGTTCATTGATGGCGAAAACCTTCGCCGCCTTCTCAATGTCACCCAGGCCGCCAGTGTTGTTAGGCAGCACACCCATCAGCTGCGGCGGTACCCGGTGAATCGCCAGCATGTCATCACGGGTCGCGTCCTTGATGCCGGTGAATTCATCCTTTGCCGCGATCTGGCTGAATGGCAGGATTTGCAGGCCGTCCTTCTTCCCGCCCGCCGCGTAAACGAACAGATTTTTAAACGCGCCGCCGCCCCTGGCATCCTTCAGTGACTTCTTCAGCTTTTCCACGTCCCCGCTGTTTGCAACCGGATCGGTTAGATAAACAATTACCCCCGCATGGCTGCCGTTGATGTAGTAATTGCGGCGGAACAGCGTGGCCTCTCCATTCAGCAGGATTGACTGCATTGCTGACATATATTCAGGTGTGCCGTAAATCTCCTGGTGAATGCTCGGGCTGCGCAGGTGGTACACCTTGCCGGGGGGGAAGGCGTAATCCTCACCGTAATAGGTGACAAACCAATACTGATCGAGATCTTCCCCGCGCCTGGTGTACTTCGCCAGGCTGTGCTTGAGCTTTAACGGCTGGCCGAGCATGTTTTCCCTCAGCTCAAGATAAGCATTTCCAAATACCAGGTAATCCATGATGAAGGCACTGGCATCCTGCCGGGACAGCAGCGGGTGCGGTTTGAAGCAGGACATAATCACATTGCGTTTGAAAATTAGCGGCGACTGGTGGTGAACGGCGCCCTCAACCATACGGGCCAGTCCATAGGTGCTGATCGGTGGTTCGTACCAGCGCCCGTTTTTTGCACACTCCATGCAGTCCTGTAAATCGCGCTGATCCATGATTGCCGTCGGTTCCCCGAAGCTGAATGACTGAATTTCTTCAATTGGTTGCTGAAGTGAGTCGCCAGCTGGCAGTGATTCAGTGGTCGTCGCACTGCTGAGTGTGTTGTTATTTTTACGGCTGCGGCTCATTTTTTAGAATTCCTCTACGAAGCTGTCACTACCGCTGCCAGCATCATTGCCGAGCGGTTCATTTTGTAATGCGTGCATGGTTGCCCAGGCCAGGTCGCCGTGGCTGCTGCCGCGCTTGCGGTCGGATGCGTAAGAGGTGTGCCCGCCCTGAGTAATGAATTTCCTTACCGTCATAAAGCTGCTGACGATATCCATCATTCCGGCGTCATATTCGAAGCGGCCGGCACGTATCACCATCTGCGCTTTCAGCACAAGTTGGCGCTTCACTGACGGGGTGTAGACGTGCATCTGTGCCGCCGGGAAGAACTTCACTACCAGTTGATGAACTGCCGCGCCGATGCCGGTGCCGTCAATATCGATGTGCTGCACGTCATATATTTTTATCAGGCGTTTGATAAATTCGGCCTGCTCTTCAAATTCCATGCCGCGCAGCTGGTGACGCTCAACCACGCGGAACTTACCGCCCGGCACCAGTGGCGGGGCCAGCACAACCAGCCCGGCGCTGTCGCCTTTATCGCTGTTGCCGTTGGGGTCATAGCCAATCCAGACTTTTCGATTACCCAGCGGGCGCGGGGCGTAGGGGTTCCAGTCCGGCCAGATGCCGCTATAACCGTCCACGCCGCAGTTAATCAGGGCGTTATAGTTAAACGCCCGTTCACCCTGCTTAACGAAGATGCAGCGATACAGGTTGTCGAATTCATCCGGGCTGTTCTCACACTGGATCTCTTCCAGGTCGATGAACGGGAAGCCCTGATCGATAACGTCTTGCACCGTCACAATCTGCCGCCAGATATTGTCAGCGCACAGCTGGCCGTCTTTTAACGCCTTATGGCTCAGGTCCAGATCTGCCCGCTCTTTCTTGCCCCGGCCATTGTTGAACAGGTTCCCGCTCCAGAATTCGAAGGCTTCATGCTCTTCACTGGATGGCGTTGAAAAATAGGTACGGCGCAGGCCAACGTGCGTCGCCATCCCGGCGGCCACTTTGCGCAGGTTGAGGAAGTTAGCGACCCAAAAGGCTTCATCAAAATAGAGATCGCCGGTATATGACTGCGCGGTTGCCGCTGACGTGCCGAGGAAGTAAAGCGTTGCCCCGTTCGACAGGATAATTTCGTCACCGCCCTTCAGCTCCACGCCGATGCTTCGCGCAAGGAAGATAATGAATTTCTTAAACTGGAAGGCCTGAGCGCGGGAGGCCGAAAGAAATATCTGGTTCGTCCCGGTTTCCAGCGCCCTCAGCAGCGCTTCGCGGGCAAAGTACCAGCTGGCACCAATCTGACGCGATTTCAGAATGAAGCGGTTACGGCGTTCGCGCTGTTTGTACCAGCGCTTCTGGTGTTCAAACAGCGATTCCAGCACCAGGGCACGCAGCTCGGCGATCTGCTCGTCGCTGAAATGGTTTTTCGGCGTCTTCTCTTTCTTCTCCTGATCCTTCTCTTTGCGCTCGTCTCGCGCCAGTCGCGCCAGCTGGCGGCCAAGCACGTCAAGCGTTTTGAAGTCATGAGCGCTCAGGTCTTCTTTTGCCATCAGTCGCAAATAACGCACGTCGGTACGCTCCAGCGCCCTCTGGATAGGCGTGGTTGCGTCCCATGCGTCACGACGGCGCCAGGAATAAATGGTGTTAGCACTCAGCCCAAGGCGCCGCGCGATTTGGGGAATGCTGTAGGCCTGCCAGTAAAGGCTTTTGGCCTCGTCTCGGGGATCGGTGACTGTTTTCATGCGTACAGGCTATCGCGCCCGCGAGGCCCGGAATATCAGCCGAGATTGTCGCTGGCCGCTCACAATTCCCATGTGTGGCGCGGTTTGGCTGCGGGAAAGAAGATAGGGGTACAGGGTGATACCACTACTAATTAACCGGAGTTTGAACAATGCCAAAGTCGAAGTATTTCCGCGTCGTGGTCGAGGGGGCAACCTGCGACGGCCGCGATGTGACGCGCCAGCAGATTCAGGAGATGGCGGAAAGCTATAGCCCTCAGCTGTATGGGGCGCGCTGCAATCTGGAGCATCTGAAGAGCCTTTCGCCTGACAGCACTTTCCGCATGTATGGCGACGTCGAAGCAGCGAAAGCCGAAGAGATCGCGGATGGCCCGTTAAAGGGTAAGTTGGCGCTTTATGCGCTGATCGATGCGACTGACGAAATGGTTGAGCTGAATAAGAAGCGTCAGAAGGTTTACAGCAGTGTTGAGATTAACCCCAGCTTTGCTGATACCGGCAAAGCCTATTTGATGGGGCTGGCCTTCACAGACTCGCCTGCCAGCCTGGGTACTGAAATGCTTCAGTTCTGCGCGAACAGCCCGGTAAATCCTCTGGCGACCCGCAAAAGTAATCCTGCCTGTCTGTTCAGTGAAGCGATGGAAACGGTTATTGAGTTCGAAGCTGACGCGCCCGCAGCGGAAGCCGGCAATAAATTTTTCAGCACCATCAAAACCCTGCTGACAAAAGGTCAGCGCCAGTTTTCTGCTGAAGCTTCTGAGATCAGCGACGCGGTTGAACTGGTCGCGAAATCGCAGGCGGATACCCTGGACAAAGTTGAGAGATTCAGCCAGCAGCAGCGAAATTTTGCTGACAGTACCGAGCTGAGCAAGGTCCGTGATGATTTGGCGGCGCTGACGGCGAAGCTGGAGAAGCAGGACGGCAACTTTAACCAGCGCCCGACCGCACCAGGCGGAAACGGCATCGATCAGGCAAACCTGGCTGACTGCTGATAACTCATACCCGATTAAAGGAAAAGTACATGAAACATGAAACACGTTTGCTGTGGGATGCCTACAACCTGCGACAGGCCCAGCTCAACGGCGCGAAGCCGGAGCATGTTGCTAACTCAAAGCATTTCAGCATCACACCATCAGTGGCGCAGAAGCTGGAGGACAAGATTCAGGACTCCAGTGAGCTGCTGAAAAAAATCAACGTGGTGCCGGTCTCTGAGCAGGAAGGTGAAAAGCTGGGCCTTGGCATCAGTGGCCCGATTGCCAGTTCCAATACCTCAAGCACCGACCGTCGCACGCCTCGATCGGTCCATACCCTTGATGACGATAAATATCGCTGTGAGCAGACCAACTACGATACGTTTATCAGCTATCCGCAGCTGGACATGTGGGCGAAATTCCCGGACTTCCAGCAGCGCATTACCAACCAGATCATTAAGCGCCGTGCGCTTGACCGCATCATGATTGGCTTCAATGGCACTAGCCGTGCTGGTAAATCGGACCTTGCTGCTAATCCGCTGCTTCAGGATGTAAATATCGGCTGGATGCAGAAATATCGCGCCAACGCCCCTGAGCGAGTGATGAAAGGAGCCAGGTTAACCAGCCGTGATGACTCGAACAAAGTTATTGCGAAGGGTGATTACGGTAGCCTGGACTCACTGGTATTCGATGCGACCAGCTCACTACTAGATGAATGGTTTAAGTCGTCAGACGAACTGGTTGTTTTGTGTGGCCGTAACATCGTTACCGCCCGTGAGTTCCCGCTAATCAACGGCATCAGCGAGAGCAATCCTAACAGCGAAGCGCTGGCGGGCCAGCTTATCGCCTCACGTAAAACTATCGGGAATATCCCGTCGCTTATCGCCCCGTCATTCCCTGACGGCACGCTTTTCATTACGTCTCTCTCCAACCTGTCCATTTACTGGATGGAGGAGAAGCAGCGCCGCCTGCTGAAAGATGAGCCGGAATACAACCGCGTGGCTACCTATGAATCCTCAAATGACGCTTACGTCATTGAAGATTATGGCTTCGGCTGCCTGATTGAAGGCATCACCTTCGCAGAAGCAGCGGGCGAGTAACTTACACACGATGCCGGGGCATCCGTCCCGGCTGACAGGGGGAATCATGCTGACACCGGCAAGACGACATTTTGAGAACGTCATGGCGCAGAACCGTGGCAACGGGGTGGCAACGTTTGCCGATATGACGGCGTATGAACAGATTTTGCATCGCCTGCGCATCGATATGAATCGCCTTAAGGGTATCCAGTCGAATAAGACTAAGGCGGAAGAAAAGCAGAAGCTGCTGCCCGACTATCAGGGCTGGATTGATGGCACGCTTGCGGCTGACAGCGGCCAGGCGGATGACGTGCTGACACGCGTCATGCTGTGGCATATCGATGCCGGGAATATTGCGGAAGCGCTGCGCATCGGCGAGTACGTAATCCGCCATCAGCTTTCAATGCCTGACAGGTTCAACCGCACCGCAGCGGTGACGCTGATTGATGAAATCTGCGATCCGGTACTGGCGGCATTCAAGGCATCGCCGAACGTGGCCCCGCTGTGCGTGGATTTATTAAAGGCGCTGGACGGGTTAACCACCGGGCAGGATGTGCCCGAAGCGGTCCGCGCCAAGCTCTGGAAAGCCATCGGCTATACGCTGCGCACTGTGCCGGAAACGCTACCAGAAGCGCTGGAGTACCTGCAAAAAGCCATTACTGAATTCAGCGAAATCGGCGTGAAGCGTGAGATTGAGCAGCTTGAGCGCCTGCTGAAGAAATCCGCCCTGTCTGATGCCGCAGCTGCTGGCGGCGAAACCCCTGGCATTGATCAGCAGGCTATTCCGACGTCCGCCGTTACAGCGGTGACGGTGATTGATCCTGATCCAGTTGAGCCAACTGAACCAACTGAAGCCGCTGGCCTGCTGGTCGCATCAACGGATGCCGAACAGGTGGCCGCAGCGGCACCGCCCGCGCAACCGGCGGTAAAACGCGGTCGCCCGGCTGGGGTTAAAAAGCCAGCTGCGGCCAAGGCTAAGAAGGTAGTAGCGAAGAAGAAGCCCGCTGCTGCTGAGTAAAGAATGTGCCCCCGCGCACCAGGCGGCACGGCGGAAGTTATCAGCGTGGCTGTTTCACTTCCCGCCGTCCACCGCCTGACCTTTTGAGAGTAAGAGCATGAGTCTGGTAGCCAGCAAAGAGATAAACCCCGTTGAGGGGGAAGCAACGGATATCAACGACGGCGGGGCCAGCGTAAAAAGCGGGACTTTCTGGCCTGAAATCCGCCTGTCGGATGTGCGCCGCGATATGCGTCTGAATGGGCTGGTTACCACTGACCGGCTGAAGCATGCGGCCACTGAGTCGGTGCTGAGTGTAAACCGCCAGCTTGCTGAGTGGCGTGTCGGTCAGCAGGCGGAGGGCTATCAGTCGCTTGAGGCTGTGCCGTCTGAAGAAATTAACGACACGACCGAATACGTTTTCCTGTACCAGCGTGCCGTGTATTGCGCAGCGAAAGCGCTGCTGACTGAGGGCTATCGCGATGTGGACACCACCGGGCAGGGGGAGAAACACGCGGCGGCACTGACGTCGCAAATTGACACGCTCTGGCGCGATTCCAACTTTGCGATTCGGGACATTATCGGAATCAGCCGCGGGCTGGCGGAGCTGGTCTGATGATCGTCAAAGCACTACAGGGCGACACGCTGGATCAGCTCTGCCAGCGCCATTACGGCAGCACACGCGGCATCACCGAAACGGTACTGAAAGCTAACCCCGGATTGTGTGAAAGCAGCCCGTTTATGGCCGCAGGGCAGGAAGTCACATTGCCGGACATTGCACCGGCAGCACAGGCGGAGATGGTGCAGCTATGGGACTGAATTTTGACAGGGTGGTTTCGTTTCTCTCGTACCTGCCTTCAGCTTTCCTGACTACGCTGGGGCTGTTCTCCCTGACGCAGTGGGCGACGCTGATCGGCATCGTGCTGGGGATCCTGACCTACCGGCTCAACAAACGGCATAAGCGTCGGGTGGAGCTGGAGGAGGAGAAGCGCACCGCGATTATGTTCAGCCTTGCTGAGAAGGCAGGCAGCCATAACCTGAATGAAGTCGTTGGCGCGTTTCAGGAGATGGCCCGCACGGAAAAAAGAGGGCGTGCGCTATGAGTATTCGAAAAAAGGCGGTGGTGTGTTTCGTTACGGTGATTATCGGCATTGTCGGGGTTGAGTATTCCGGGCAGGTCAGAACCAGCCCGCAGGGGCTGGAGCTGATTGGAGATGCTGAGGGATGCCGTCGTGATCCTTACATCTGCCCCGCTGACAAACTCACTGCGGGGATTGGTTCAACCACGGATATCCGGGCGGGCCACACCTACAGCGACGAAGAGATTGCCGCGATGTGGGTTGAGGATATTCGACGTGCCGAGCGCTGCATTGACCGCAATTTTAACGGTAGCCTGCTCAATCAGGGCCAGTTTGATGCGATGACCTCAGCCGCGTTCAATATGGGTTGCCTCAACCTGATGTGGTTCACCGACCGTCAGGGCGTTAAGCAGCGCACCACCATCTGGCGTCATGCGCAGGCCAGGCGCTGGGCGGATATGTGCAACAGGCTGCCGGACTTTGTGAACGCCGCAGGGCGCAAGCTACCCGGGCTGGTCAAGCGCCGGGAAGCTGAGCGGCTGATCTGTCTGGCCCCGGAGGAGTGATGAACGTTTCCCGGCTGTTTTATGCGGTGGCGTCAGTTCTGACCGTGCTGGCCATTCTCGGCGGTACGTACTTCAAACGGGCGGCCTCATTAGCAAGGGCTGACCTTGAACGGGTGACCGGCCAGCTCAACGGCGCCAATACGGTGATCGGTAACGTTCAGCTCACCATGAAAATCTTCAGTGTGATAACAGCGGAAAGGGTCCATGAAAAAGAGCGAGACAGGCAGGAAGGAGAAAAGCGCCGCGCAGCACTCCGCGCTGATCTGCAAGGCGATCGCTGTGCCTTTGAGCCTGTGCCTTCTGCTGCTGAACGCCGGTTGCTCAACCGTGCGGCCAGTATACGTCCCGGCACAGTGCCTGCGGATGCCGCCGGAGCTGCTCCAGCCAACGCCAGTGCCTTACCCACACCTCAGCGGTAAGCGCATGCTGTACGGCGAGGCGCTGGAGTGGACCGATTTACTGATTGATGCGCTGGACAGCGCCAACAAAGACAAAGCTGCATTGCTGAAGATTGAGCAGCAGCGCGAGGAGGCCGGTGATGTTGAAAAGTGAACTGATGCGGGCGGCTATCGTGGCGCATAACCCGTTTTTTACGCGGGAGCCAGACCGCCTGGAAGTGTACGTGACAAAAGGCAACATCGTTGCATCCGGCACCCCGTCACCGTCTTTTGCCTATAAGTACGAGCTGAACGTCCTTGCGATGGATTACCCAGGCGAACTGGATGACCTGGCGATTCCGATCCTCGCATGGGCTGCTGAAAACCAGACTGAGCTGCTTTTTAACCCGGCTCGTCGGGAAAGCGGGATCGGCTTCGATGCGCAGATTCTTAACGATGGCACGGCGGATATTCTCTTCGTGATCAACGCCACTGAAAACGTCGTTATCGCGACAGGTCCGGATGGGCGACCGGTTGTCACGCACCGCATCGAACCTAAGATGCAGGATGATGTGATCGGTAAGTGGCTGACCCTGCTGGCCGTCAATGATAACACCGGCGCATCGCAAACGCTTCGGGGCGGTGAGTAATGGCGGATAACCTTCTTTTTCACGAGCTGGGTGCCATTCTCGCTGATGTGCTGGGCGTCACTAAGCCCACGACCCGCCGCAGTATGGCCCGACGTGTGGCAGCCGACTTGCGCCGCAGCCAGCAGAAGCGCATCGGCCAGCAGAAAAACCCCGATGGCAGCGCATACCCGGCACGCAAGCAGAAGAAGCTGCGAACTCAGGGCGGTGTGAGCTTCTTGCATGGCGGCCAGGTGCGCCGGTTGCGTAACTGGCGCAACAGCAAGGGGCGTTACGGCGACCGCATGATCACCGGGTTTGATGAAGACAAGGGCGGCATCCGCTCGTTCATCCGCGCCGATATTGAGCGCTATCTGAGTATTGACCTGTCCCGCAAAACCGAAACGAAAGCGGCTAAAAACCCGATGTTCCGGCGGCTGCGTGCCGCCCGCTTCCTGAAGGCGACGGCGTATCCGGACGCGGCGGTTGTTGGTTTCCAGGGCAATGCCGCGAGGATAGCGCGGGTTCACCAGTACGGCCTTACCGATAAGGTGGCCCACCGTGCCAGTGCGAAGTATCCGGCGCGCCAGCTGCTGGGGCTGACATCGACAGAAATCGACGGCATCGCCGATGCGATCATCGGCGCAATGGAAGGAGCAGGGCAATGAGAGAAGCGGAAGCGGCACGCCTGCTGCAAAACCTGATCCGCGTTGGCACCGTTCAGCAGGTGGATTATGTGGAGTACGTCGCCAGGGTAAAAACGGGCGGTAACACCACCGACTGGGTGCGCTGGGGTGCGCAGCGTGCCGGGGATGCGCAGACGTGGTGGGCGCCATCAGTAGGGGAGCAGGTTGTGATCCTTTCCCCGGGCGGCGATCTGGAAAATGCCTTCATCGCCTTCAGCCTGTACGGCACTGATGCGCTGCCGCCGGATACCAGTCAGACCTCTAATATCACGCGCTACCCGGACGGGGCAAAGGAAGGCTATGACCCTGCCAGCGGCCAGAAGCGCCTGACCGGAATTAAAAACACGCTGGTTGATGCCAGCGGCACCATGACGCTGAATCTGGCCCGGCTGGTGATTAATGCCCCCGAGGTGGTGATTAACGGTGAGGTGACGCAGGGCGGCGGCAGTATGTCTTCTAACGGTGTGGTGGTGCATGCCCACGTACACGGCGGCGTGCAGTCTGGCGGAAGCAAAACGGGAGGCCCGCAGTGAGTAGCGAATGGAAAGGAATGAGCAGCGCCAGCGGCGCAGCGGTGGAAGGTGAAGCGCATCTGAAACAGTCGATTGCAGACATTCTCCTGACGCCGGTCGGCAGTCGACTGATGCGCCGGGAATACGGTTCCGCGCTCTTTTCACTGCTGGACCAGCCTGATAACGATGTAACGCGGTTGCGTCTGATCTCTGCTGCGGTTATCGCGCTGTGGAAGTGGGAGCCGCGTATCACCCCGACGCAGATCACATTTGAGAGTGCGGCGCAGGGTGCCAGGAAAATGACAATCAGCGCACAGCGCAGCGATTCGCTGAGCGCCATTACAACGGATATCACGATATGAGTGGCGTCATTGACCTTTCACAGCTGCCCGCGCCGGAGATCGTCGAGTCGCTGGATTATGAGGTGATTCTGGCCGCCCGCAAGGCGGCGCTGATTGCGCTGTATCCGGCTGAAGAACAGGCGGCTATCGCACAAACGCTTGAGCTGGAATCTGAGCCGATGGTTAAGCACTTACAGGAAAGTGCTTACCGCGAAATGCTGCTGCGTCAGCGCATCAATGAGGCGGGACTGGCTGTGATGGTTGCTTACTCGGGCGGCGCCGACCTTGACCAGCTGGCAGCGAATAACGGCGTGACGCGCCTGACGGTGACCGCGGCGGATACCGAGGCTATTCCACCGGTCGCCGCCGTGATGGAGAGCGATGAGGATTTGCGCAGCCGCATCCCGGCGGCCTTCGAAGGGTTATCCGTAGCCGGGCCGACGGCGGCCTATGAGTATCACGCCAAAAGCGCGGACGGGCGCGTTGCCGATGCACGCGCTATCAGCCCGTCACCGGCGGAAGTGGTGGTCACCGTGCTGAGCAGGGAGGGTAACGGCACCGCCGCTGCTGACCTGATCGCCGTTGTGGCTGCCGCGCTCAATGATGAAAGCGTGCGGCCAGTGGCGGACCGCGTGACCGTTAGCCCTGCTGAGATCGTCAATTATGCGATAGAGGCAAAAATCTACCTGCTGCCCGGCCCGGAAGCTGAGCCGGTGCTGGCCGCTGCCAGCGCAAATCTTACCGCGTATGCGCAGCGACAGTCCCGCATCGGGCGCGATATCAACATGTCAGCGATTTATGCGGCGCTACACGTTGAGGGCGTGCAGCGCGTTGAGCTGGTAACACCAGTCGCGAACGTAGTGCTGGATAACACGCAGGCGGCTTACTGCACTGACGCAGTGGTAACCATTGGGGGAACGGATGAATAGCCTGCTGCCGCCGTCAGCCTCGGACCTTGAGCGCCGCCTGGCCGCCGCCTGTAGCGATATGGCGAATCTTAGCGTGCCGCTGCGGGATCTGCTTAACCCTGACGTCTGCCCCGTGCGCCTGCTGCCGTATCTGGCATGGGCCTGGTCGGTTGATCGCTGGGATGAAGGCTGGACGGAGAGCGTAAAGCGCAAGGTGGTGAAAGACGCGTTTTATATCCATCAGCATAAGGGGACGACCACGGCTATCCGCCGGGTGGTGGAGCCTTTCGGCTTCCTGCTGCGCATCTCAGAGTGGTGGAAAAACGGCGACGCGCCCGGCACGTTTCGCCTGGATATTGGCGTGCAGGATCAGGGCATCAGTGAGGAAACCTATCAGGAGCTTGAGCGGCTTATCAGCGATGCAAAGCCCGTCAGCCGCCATCTGATCGGCATGTCGATTAATTTGCAGACCAGCGGCAGCCTGCCGGTAGCTGCGGCCTGTTATTCCGGGGATGAACTGACGGTTTACCCCTACACACCAGAAATTATTTCCGTGAGCGGCATCGGGTACGGTGCCAGCGCGGTCCATATTATTGACAGCGTGAGAGTGAACGCATGACAGCTAAATACTATGCAATTTTGACCAATCTCGGCGCGGGTAAGCTGGCAAACGCCGCCGCGCTGGGGACACAATTACAGATTACACATATGGCGCTGGGCGACGGTGGCGGCGTGCTGCCAACGCCGAACGCCAGCCAGACGGCGCTAATTGGGGAAAAGCGTCGTGCGCAGCTTAACTCCCTCAGCATCGACAGCGCCAACGCCAGCCAGATCATTGCGGAGCAGGTTATCCCGGAAAATGAGGGCGGTTGGTGGATTCGTGAGATCGGCCTGTTTGATGCTGAAGGCGTGCTGATTGCCGTAGCGAACTGCGCGGAAACGTATAAGCCGCTGTTGCAGGAAGGCAGTGGCCGCACGCAGACCGTGCGTATGATCTTGATCGTTAACAGCACCGACGCGGTGACGCTGAAGATTGACCCATCTGTAGTGCTGGCGACGCGAAAATACGTGGATGACGCTGTGATTGAAGTGAAAGCCTATGCCGATTCGCTGATGTCGCAGCATCTGCTTGCTGCTGATCCACATCCGCAATACGCGCCAAAGGCCAGCCCGGCCCTGACTGGAAAGCCCACGGCACCTACCGCCGCCAAAACCGACAACAGCACGCAGCTGGCAACCACGGCGCACGTTAAAACAGTGGTTGCAGATTACGCGCCACTTGCCAGCCCTGCGCTGACGGGGACGCCCACGGCACCAACGCCCGCGCAGTCAAACAACGGCACGCAGATTGCCACCACGGCATTTGCTCAGCTGCTGGTTTCTGCGCTTAACACCGCGCTGACGAATGCCCTGGCGCTGAAGGCTCCGCTTGCCAGCCCTGCGCTGACCGGTGCTCCAACCGCCCCGACCGCCGCGCAGACGGTAAACAATACGCAGGTCGCGACGACGGCCTATGTTAAAGCCGCACTGGCCGGACTGGTTGACTCCTCTCCGGCGGCGCTGGATACGCTGAAAGAACTGGCTACGGCGCTGGGTAACGATCCGAACTTTGCCACCACGATGACCAATGCGCTGGCCGGGAAAATGGATAAGTCGGCTAACGGCGCGGATATCGCTAACGTGGCGGCTTTTCTGGCTAATCTTGGGCTGGGAAGTGCTGCAAAGGCCGTGATAGGCGAGGGGGCTGGTCAAGTGCCCGATATGTCATTTTTCGTGAATGGAAAAGGCAATAGCGGGTATTTCAGATTACCCGGCGGGCATTTCATTCAATATGGAGTGGTGAATGTTGATAGTTCAGGTTCTGCGGTTAAAACCGTTGATGTGAATTTTGCCGTGCCATTTCCAAGTGCGGCGAAGATTTTAATACCGATTATGCCAACCCAGGATCCTACAAACCGATTTGTGAGTTACGACTCGGGAGGAACCGACCGCACAAAAGTAAGGCTTGTGTATTCGACGCCAACGACGAATTCTATTATTTATGCAGCGATAGGATATTAATCATGGCGATTAACTTTAGCCCTAAAGATTTAGCATTTTATCTGGATGCCCTGAAATCAGATTATGACCGCGCTGGGAGTTGGCCCGGGGATGTTATTCCGGTGAATGAGGCTGTTTATCAGGAGTTTTCTGGTGCAGCTCCTGCGGGTAAACGCCTAATTTCAGATGTTGAAGGCTTGCCTGCATGGGGGGATGCTCTCCCGCCCACTCATAACGAGCTGATACAGGCGGCGGAACTGGAGAAGGACAGTCTTAGGAGTAGGGCCGATGCGATGATAGCACCGTTACAGGATGCGGTTGATTTAGATATGGCGACCAGTGATGAGGCTGCCAGCTATTCAGCCTGGCGGAAATACCGCGTGCTGCTTAACCGGGTGGATACATCCAGCCCGGATGATATTCAGTGGCCGGAAATACCGGAATAAATAAAGGGAGCCATGCGGCTCCCTTTATTGTTTAAATCAGCGACAAAATATCATCTGCCGTAATTCCTGCAAGCTTCTCCCTGATATCCTCACTGACCTTTTTCAGCGTGAGGGTAAACTCAATTTTCTGCGCCTTGCCATCTTTCATAAATTCGGTGCGGTTCTCCGTGATCCCTGCAATGACAAACATCCCATAAATTGAGCCGGTGCCTTCAACCAGCGGCCACGGTCGCCCGCCGTAGGCAATCGTGCGCAGGGTTGCCAGCGACACATCGCCGCCGGTGACTTCGGGGTACAGGGTGCCGGTCAGCGTGATGTTGTCCTCCCCGGTCCCGATATACTGCCACTTTGCCGATTTGCCGATCCTGTCGTTCTTTACGTGCCGCCAGGAGGTTTCCTGCTGGAGCGCCTGATAGGCGGCGGTATCGAGCATAAAAACAAACATGCCGTAAGCCATCATCATCGTGTGTTACTCCCTGTCTCTGAGTTGTGAGCGTCGGCGGGCTTCAGCTTCGCGCATCACCCTTTTCAGTTCGTCCCGTACCATCCGGGCTATCTCTTTAGCGTCGTGTCTTTCCGCGCCGTTAAAATTAATGGTCAGGTTGATATCGCCGATGCCTGCATCGAGTACGGTCGGTTTTGACCGTCCTGCAGGTGTGACGGGAACCGGGATTCCGGGCAGGTTTGACCGTGCCGGCCAGTTCATCACGCTGCTGGTAAAGCCGGATACCGCGCTGCCGATTCTCCCCGTCAGCGATTGCGCCTGACTGTTGGCGGCTGTGATCCGGGGTTCCATGTAAGTACCCGCCACGGGCATAACGGCAGGATGTTTTTTGAAGACGATTTCCCCGAGCTTGTCAGCCGCTGGCGAGGTTGCTGCATCGGCTACCGCGCTGCCGGAACCTGATTTCCGGCCTTTGCTGACCGTGTTTTTCCCGCCCAGCTCCGAAACCGGAACCGGTGCAACTGCCGGGGCTGCCGGTGGGGTCGCTGCGGGCTTGGGCGCACTGGCGGCGGCGGCTTTGACGGCGGGCGCGGCGGGCTTCCACTCCTGCGCTATCATCTTTTTCTGTTTACTGTCCCAGACGTACATCACCGGCGTTTTAGCCTGCGGGGCAACGGCATCCATCGTGCCTGCGACTTCTTTGGCGGCGTTGGCTGCTTCGGGAATGGCGCCCAGCTTTTTCAGCAGCCAGCCAATCCCTTCGGCCACCTTCAGAATGACGCTGACCACGCCGGATATCGCCTTGCCGACAATCTCGCCAAAGACGCGGCCTGCTTCGGTACATTCGCGCAGCGTTTCCGCTGATGCGTTGACCGGCTCAAACAGCTGCTTAAACCAGTTCCACACCCGGCCAATGGCATTGCCGATGCCGTCGAAGATGGGTGCCAGCGGCGCGAACGCCTGCTTAACCGGCGCGATGGCGCTGACAAGCCCGGACCAGAAGCCGCTGAAGAAGGATTTTATCGGCTCCCAGTAGCGCCAGATCATCAGCGCGGCACCGGCCATTGCTGCGACCAGCAGGCCCACCGGGCTGAGCAGAACGGACAGGCCGCCGCCAAGCACGGTTAACACGGTGCGCCCGACGCTCAGCAGGGTGCCGAAGCCGCCGGTTGCCACCGAGCGCAGGCCATTACCGAGTGCTGTCAGGGCGGTGCGCGGGGAGGTGAAGAGGGTGGTTAGCGCTGAGCCGGTGGCGCTACCCATGCGCGATACCATGCCAATGCCATTCCTGCCGGTGGTCAGGATGTTTTTGCCGAGGTTGCCAGCTGCTGCGCCTGCGGATCGGAAGATGGGGATCCAGTCTTTTACGCTGCGTCCGGTGCTGCTGAGCAGCGGGCCGAGTTTTTTCAGTCTTGAGGTCATGCCCCCTACTGATGGTAACAGGCCACCGAAACCACGCCCGCCGGTCAGTAGTGACAGGCTGAGCCTTACGGCAGCCATCGGCAGCAGGATGCTGGCAACGGCCAGCGCCAGCGCACCCAATGCGGCAATTGCCACGCCAACGGCAACCGCGACTTTCAGCAGTGCGCTGACCAGCGCGGGGTTAGCCTCTGCCCATGCCCGGAAGCGCTGGATCATACGGGTGGCGTAACCCATGACCTCCAGCACTGGCCCGCGCAGGGTTTCACCCAGGCTGCTGAAGGAGTTTTGCAGGCTGACCTTTGTGGTCATCCAGCGTGCGTCTACCGAGTCGAGGTTGATGTCTGACTCGCGCTTCATGGAGCCTTTCGACGCTTCACCGTTGACCAGCGCCAGCTGGCGGTAAAGTTCCGGCAGGTTGTTCGCGAGCTTTTGCGCCGAGCCGCCAAACTCTTTACCGAAAATCTGCGTCAGCACGGATGACTGCTGATAATCAGGCAGCTTTTTAACCTGTTCAAGCACGGTAAGAATGGTGCCCATCGCATCGGTTGGCATGCGCTTCTGAATCTTCTCGGCGCTGAGGCCAATGACGTCCAGGCCTTCCATAAACTTATCGCTCTGCTGCGTGGCGATCGACAGTTCGCGCACCATTGCATGCGTTGAGCTGGCTGCGATTTCCGGCGCGGCGCCGAGCGTCAGGAAGGTGGAAGCCATTGCGGCCGCTTTGCGGAAATCGAGCTTGTCAGCGTCACCACCGATGCGCTGAAGGACGTCGATAATATCCGAGCCTTTCGATTTGGCGTTGTCGTCCAGGTAGTTCAGGACGTCGCCCAGCCCTTCAATCTGCTGCGTCGGGATTTTATATAGTCCGGCAATTTTACCGAGGCTTTCCGACAGCTCATTAGCCGGGAGTTCGAACGCGGTTGAGGCCATCGCGGCAGTGTTCGCAAACGACAGCAGGTCAGCTTTCTGCTTTGCCCACGGATCGTCGCCGTTGGCCACGCCCATTCGTGCGCCGCCTTCCACCAGTGCGGCATAGTCCACCGCGCCATTTTCCATCGGCAGATTTTCGCTGGCCGCCTTAATGGCCTTCTGCATCTCGTAGAACTGCGCGGTACGGGTGCCGTCATTCTCGCGCAGGCCGTTGACCTGCTTGGCGACGCCTTTCATGGAGTTTTCAAAGGTGGCGTAGCTGCTAACGAGGCCAATCACCGGCGCAGCAATGGCCGCCCCGGTGGCAACGGCACGCATCCCGCCGCCTTCCAGCTTCTCGCGGGTTTCTTTGGCATGCTGGTACTGCTGCTGCGCCCGCGTGACTGCCGTCAGCCGGCGCTGCTGCTCGGCCAACTGGCGGTTATAGGCGGCGGTGCGGCGAGTGACCTGCTCGGTGGCCGTGCTGCCGCCCTTCAGCAATACGCCGTGCTGCATAAGTGATGATCGCAGGCTGCTGAGTTTGGCCCGCTCTTCATTGTGGGCGCGGGAAAGCTGGCGCACGGCATCTGACTGGCTTTTGAGCGCCGCCGTTTGTTCGTTGGTGCGCTGTTTGGCCGGGCCGAATGAGGCGCGGAGTTCGTCGGCTTTTTTGCGGGCTTCTGCCAGCTGCCGGGCGGTGTTTTCTGATGCTTTCGACAGGCGGTCAAAGCTGCCTGCCTGACGTTCAAGCCCTTTAAGGCTGGTTTGCGTGGATTTAATTTGTGACGCCAGTGAGGCGGCGCTTTTCTGCGCCGCGCTCACCGGGCGGGTGAGGTTGTTGATAGCGCTGAAGGCTACCCGAATACTCAGATTGCGATCTGTCATTCTTCCTGTCCATTACGGGCCAACGCACGCTTATGCCAGGTAAGAAATTCTTCCACTGGCATCGTGTCGTAGGTTGACGGCTGCCAGTGGAAAATAACGGCGATATCGGCGATCAGTTCGTCAGTATCAACCGCCGGACAGCGGATTAAGCTTCTGCCGCTGCTGTCTCGTTCAACGCCGATGGCGGTGCTAAAAAATCAGCAATGCCGGTTGCCAGCTGAGCCAGGTCGGACGGGTGCAGGGCGGTTACTTCCAGTTCGGTCAGCGCCGGGCTGGTGACGCGGGGCAGCAGCTTAATCAGTGAGTCAACATCGCTCACCATCACGTCATACAGCTTCAGGCCACGCAGTGACCCGGTTTGCGCCATAGCATCGGTGATAGTGACTTCTTTGATAACGGTCTTGCCGCGAGTGATTGCGCCAAAAAGTGAGATAGTTTTAGCCATGATAATTCTCTCTATATGGCCGGGCGCGTCATTGCTCCCGGCGGGTTAAAGGTGGTGGCCGGTTACAGGCCGATGTTTTTACGGTGCTGATCCATCATATCTACGCCGTTCACCTTCCAGACCATGTTGAGCGCGTCCAGCTCAAAGGCTTCTGTTCCGTTGAGTGTGATCTTCACGTAGGTATTTTTCAGCGTGTATTTATGCGAGGTGTTATCACCCTGCTTCACGCTGCCCCAGTCCATTTCCTGCACGCGTCCGCGAGTCTGGATCTCGCAGGGGATAGCATTGCCGGTCGAGTCGTCCAGGTATGACCCGGCAAAACGCAGCTGCACGCCGTCGATGGTGCTGCCGTAGGTATTCAGCAGGCGGGCATCCAGACCGCCCAGCGTGATCTCCATATCCGCCGCGCCGGTTTCAAAGCCGAGGTGAACAGAAACCCCCATCGGCATGCCTGCGCCCTGATAGTCTTCGGTTTTACGGCCCAGCTTTGGCGTTGTCAGTTCTTCAGTGATGCCGAGGAAGCTGTCGCCGTTAACATAGGTGTTGAAAGAAAAAAGTTTGCTTGGTAATCCCATGATCTTCTCCTTACACCGTCGCGAACGTAGCGAAGTATTCGTCCGTGAATTCCTGAATCAGCGTCAGGTCTTCAAGCGGCGGAACGGGGGTGTACTTGTAGCGAATGGTGGCCTTGCCATCGCGCAGCGCTTCGGTGGTGTTGTCCCCGGCAAAATCAAACCAGCAACTGAACCCCAACAGGCGATTAGCGGTGACCAGCGCCGCGCCCTTACGGTTGATGCCGTCCACAATGTCCTTAATCAGCGACGGCGTGAGTGGTTTATCGACGTAGGGAAAATGCGCCTCGGCGATGGTGTCAGCGAGGATTTGCGCGGTGCGGGTGTAGCTCTCGAAAAAGTAGGTTTCTTCATCGCAGGTGCGGGAACCCCAGAAGCGGAAGCCATCGCGCTTAATCAGCGTGGTGATGCCTTTGCTGTTAAGGTCGTCGGCATCCGTATCTTCGCCCTGAAGCGTCCAGTAAACGTCTGCCGAAATGCCCAGCACGTTTGATACAGGCACGTTCGACAGCACTTTGTGCCAGCCCTGTTCTGCGTCGATTTTCGCCCGTAGGCCGATGGCGTAAGCCGCTGCCGGGACGGTTTCGTTAGCGGCGGTCAGGCTGTTGTAAGCGATGAAGTCAGGATAAATCACCATGATTTCGCGCTCGCTGAAGTCTTCGCGCCAGGCTTTGGCTTCGGCAATGGTTTTACAGCCGTTGGCGCCGACGTAGGCGAAAGCCCGTAGCTTCTCGGCGATCACCGCCAGCTGAAGCGCCACCACTTTCGTCTCAAGACCCGGTACGGCCAGCACGCGGGGATGTTCACCGACGCGTGGCTCGGCGGTCAGCAGTGCAAACATGCCGGTGTAACGGCCATCGGCACCAACGCCGCCAATAACCAGCTGATCCTGCGTGGGGGCGGTTTCACCCTCAGCCGGAGTAATCTTCGAGGCATCCGCAACGCGGACCACTACCGTTTTCGGGCTGGCTTGGTCAGAAATAGCTTTCAGGGTGGTGTAGAGCGTGCCGCTTTTCCCGGCTTTGCCGAGATAATCCCGGACACGCGTTAGTAATACTGGCGTGTTGAGCGGGAAGGTCACTGCGTCGGCGTCGTCAGCGGTACAGACCACGCCAATAACGGCTGTGTCGATATCGCGGATCATGGTGCTGAGGTCGGTTGTTTCTTTGACCCGGACGCCGTGATGGTAATTTTCACTCATGCTTTGTTGCCTCTGGTTGATGCGTGCAATACATCATCGTGAAGCGTGTCCCCCTTTTCACGCGGTGGCGATTGTCGCTGGCGGCTGACAACCTGCGCCAGCTGACGGCGGCCCTCACGCGGGCGAGGATGCAGGCAGGGGGATATATGCTGACTATTTTTGATGATGATTTATCACCGCAGCCCGCTTACAGGCTGACGATAAAAGGCGTGGTGCTGACGAGTCTGGATGACCGGCTGATGTCGCTGACGTTGACTGATAACCGGGGCTTTGAAGCTGACCGGCTGGAGCTGACGATTGATGATACTGACGGGATGGTTGTAATGCCGTCGCGGGGCGCTGAGATCTCGGTTGCTATCGGATGGACTAACCGCCCGCTGGTTGATAAAGGCGTGTACACCGTGGATGAAATAACCCACCAGGGGCCGCCTGACCGGCTGGTTATCACCGCCCGCAGCGCGGACTTTCGTGAAGACTTCAACGTTAAGCGCGAATACAGCTGGCATGATGTGACGGTCGGCTCGGTGGTTTCCGCCATAGCCGGGCGCTATAACCTGATCCCCGCCGCCAGCGCGTCGCTGAAGGATGTGGAAATTGACCACGCTGACCAGACGAATGAATCCGATATCAGCTTCCTGACGCGGATGGCGGAAATGATTGGCGCGGTCGCCACGATAAAAAATGGCCGCCTGCTGTTTATCGTTCCGGGCATGGGGGTATCCCAAAGCGGGCGTGTGCTGCCCTCCGTCATGATTACCCGCGCCAGTGGTGACGGTCACTCATTCCGGATTGCTGACCGTGACGCTTACACCGGAGTCCAGGCATACTGGCTTGATCTCAACTTCGGCAAGAAAAAGCCCACGGCGATTAAACGCCGGAAAAAAAAGAAGCCGGTAAGCGTCACGCCTGCATCCTCAAAAAAAGAAGGGGACTACGTGGAAGGCGCTGAGGGCAATGTCTTTGTCATGCGCAAGACGTTTAAAACCGAGCGAGCTGCCCGACGTGCGGCAGCGGCAAAGTGGGCGGAGTTACAGCGCGGTGCTGCTGAGTTCAGCATTACCCTGGCGCGGGGCCGCGAAGACCTTTACCCGGAACTGCACGCTAATGTGACCGGATTCAAGCCGCTGATCGATGCTGCTGACTGGGTGATTAACAGTGTGACGCATACCATTGACGATAACGGGTATATTACCGGGCTGGAGCTGGAGGTGCGGATCACCGGCTGGGAAGATGCTGAAGAAACAAGCGAAACGGAATAGATTAATTTTCGGAGTTATCCTAAAATGATGGCGAGTTTAATCAGATTGGTGAGGTTTTATGTTCACCTGCCCGAAATGCAATGCCAGCGCCAAAACCCGTACCAGCGTAAGAATCAGCGAGATGACTCGCCGCAGTTACCACCAGTGCAATAATCTTGCCTGCGGTGCTGCTTTCACTACTCTGGATTCCGTAGAGCATTTTCTGAACCAAGTTAGCCCGGTGGCCGCGCACAGCGTGCCAAAGGATATTTTTCCCGGCTCCCATTATGGGGATGACCAGTTAGCCTTATCACTCTGAAGAAAACAGAACCCCCGCAATGCGGAGGTTGTTGTAAAAAATTCACAACTTTTTTGACATCTATTTTTGTTTTTTATGGGCAAATAATTTTTTGTAATGCATTTTGCTTATGCCATCTTGAATGTAACTTAGGCTATTCCACGTGATAAGTATATTTTCTCTATGGAGTAGCCATTCTTTTTCCCGAACATTTTTATCATTTATCTCCAGTATAAGAAGGGCTTTATGCGCAGCCGAGCCAAAGGCAGTATATCTGTGCAAAAATTTCTTAAAGGCCATGTCGGGGATTAATTTAACACTCCAAATTCTTAGCGACTCCGCTACTAAAACCATGTTGAAAGAGGCCTCATACATTTTTTCGTAAGTCTCGCTTGTGGCTTCAAGTGCGGCATTGAATTTTTTATCATCAGAAGGACGTACGGAGCGAACATTGGTAAGGGATTTAGACAATAGATTTGAATATTTTCTTACCTCTGTGAAGTGCGTTAAAAAGTTCTCTGTTTGTTCAAAGGCTTTGTTTGACATTTTTTCCGACAACCATTTATTAACTTTTGCCAGAGCAATTAACGCAAGAAGTAAAGTTATTGAAGATGTCATGGCTGTTACAGATGCTGGTATTATTGGTTGGAGAAGATATACATCTACAGCAATAGGAATTAAAACCCCGATGTAAACACATATTAAGTGCGAAATGCGGGCTTTATTTAAAATTTTATAAATTAGAATATTATGCATGCTGCGATTGTTTTACATGGTTTAACGAGTTGGATTAAATGTCACGTTTTTTGCTGTGGGGATATTTTTAAAAAGTTGTCATCTGGAACCAAGCGAAGTCAGTATGTGGTCAGCTTTCATAAAAAAACACAGCTTAAACAATAGTTTGCGTAAAGCACAAACGGGGCCGAAGCCCCGTTTTGATGCTCTGATAACCGCGACCGCAGCCGCAGTTAAATGGCAATTAGAACTGGTACTGCAGGCCAACACCAACAACGTCGTCGGTCGCTACGCCCTGAGAACGGGTGTAATCGTTGTCATCCAGCAGGTTGATTTTGTAGTCAACATAGGTAGACATGTTTTTATTGAAGTAGTAGTAGGTACCCACTTCGATATATTTAACCAGGTCTGCATCGCCACCGTTGAAGGTACCGACTGCATCCAGCTGCTTGCCTTTAGACTGCAGGTAAGCGATGGATGGGCGCAGGCCGAAGTCGAACTGGTACTGTGCAACCACTTCGAAGTTCTGAGTTTTGTTAGCAGTCTGACGCGCGGTGTCGCCGTATGCAGTGGTGTTACGTGCTTCACCGTAGAATGCTGCCAGGTAAACGTTGTTAGCATCGTACTTCAGGCCGGTGCCCCACTGATCAGCTTTGTCACCTTTACCGTCAGCTGCCTGCAGGTTAGTACGGTCAGAAGAGGCATATGCGCCTACTACGCTCACGCCCATACCGGTGTCGTAAGCAACAGATGAGCCCCAGCCGTCGCCGTTGTCGTGCAGTACGTCACGGCCTTCGTTTTTGCCCTGGTACTGTACAGCGAAGCTCAGGCCTTCAACCAGACCGAAGAAGTTGCTGTTACGGTAGGTAGCCAGACCGTTTGAACGACCAACCATGAAGTTGTCGTTTTCCTGGTACATGGTGTCATCGCCGAAGATTGGCAGCTGGTCGGTGTAAGACATTGCGTCGTAGATCACGCCGTAGTTACGACCGTAGTCGAATGAGCCTGCATCACCGAATTTCAGACCGGCGAAGCCCAGACGAGTTTTAGAACCTGTAGTACCCTGAGATTCAGCAACGTTCGCCTGAACGTTGTATTCCCACTGGCCGTAGCCGGTGATTTGATCGTTGATCTGGGTTTCACCTTTGAAACCAAAACGAACATAAGTCTGGTCGCCGTCAGAACCAGCGTCGTCAGAGAAGTTGTGGCGCGCATCAACTTTACCGTACAGGTCCAGTTTGTTGCCATCTTTGTTATAGATTTCTGCAGCGTTCGCGGCACCAGCAGCCAACAGAGCTGGGATCACTACTGCAAGAATGTTGCGCTTCATCATTTTTTATTACCCTCATTGGAGTTATTTGGACACCTGCCACTGCCGTCAATAATTCTTTACAGAACTACGATGAGAGTTTGGTGTCTTCCTGTGTCTGCACGCATCTTTCCATTCGCAGCCTGGTTAATCTAGCGCGAAAATGCTACCAATCTCCTATTCTGGTTACAATAGGAAAATATGTATGACAAAATGTAAAAAATACGGAACTTTGTGAGGGAACTCTAAATTTACAAAAATAAAAAAAGGCCAGCGAGGCTGGCCTTAGTATATATATGAATTTCTTATATTTAATGCAGAAATCAGAAGGTGGCGTTGCGCGGAGTACGCGGGAAGGCGATAACATCTCTTACATTTTGTACGCCGGTGACATAGGCGATTAATCGTTCGAAACCTAAACCGAAACCTGAATGTGGCACGGTGCCGTAGCGACGCAGATCGCGATACCACCAGTAATCTTCTTTATTCAGACCCATCTCGGCGAGGCGAGCATCCAGCACGTCCAGACGCTCTTCACGCTGTGAACCGCCGATGATTTCACCGATGCCCGGAGCCAGAACATCCATCGCAGCCACGGTTTTGCCGTCGTCGTTGAGACGCATATAGAAAGCTTTGATGTCTTTCGGGTAGTTCTTCACCACTACCGGCGCCTTAAAGTGTTTCTCGGCCAGATAGCGTTCATGTTCGGAAGAGAGGTCAATACCCCAGGAAACGGCATTTTCGAAGGTCTGGCCAGATGCCAGCAGGATCTCGACGGCCTCGGTGTAATCTACCTGCGCAAAATCGGTAGTCACAAATTTCTCCAGGCGCGAAATCGCTTCTTTGTCTACACGCTCAGCGAAGAAGGCCATATCGTCGGCGCGTTCTTCCAGTACCGCTTTGAAGACATACTTGAGCATCGCTTCCGCCAGCGCGGCGTTATCTTCCAGATCGGCAAACGCCACTTCCGGTTCCAGCATCCAGAATTCCGCCAGGTGGCGGCTGGTGTTGGAGTTTTCCGCACGGAAGGTTGGACCGAAGGTGTAGATCTTAGAAATCGCACTGGCATAGGTTTCGCCGTTCAGCTGGCCGGAAACGGTCAGGAACGCTTCTTTACCAAAGAAGTCTTCGTCGTAATTGACTTTGCCTTCCGGCGTGCGCGGCAGGTTTTCCATATCCAGCGTCGAAACGCGGAACATTTCACCGGCACCTTCCGTATCGGAAGCGGTAATCAGCGGGGTAGAGACCCAGAAGAAACCCTGCTCGTCGAAGAAGCGGTGTAATGCCTGGGCCAGCGTATGACGCACGCGGGCGACGGCACCAATCAGGTTGGTACGCGGGCGCAGGTGTGCAACCTCACGCAGATATTCAATGCTGTGGCGTTTTGCCGCCATCGGGTAGGTATCAGGGTCATCAACCCAGCCAACCACTTCGACCGCCGTGGCCTGAATTTCAAAACTCTGGCCTTCACCCGGGGATTCCACCACTTTGCCGGTAATCACAACCGAGCAGCCGGTGGTCAGGCGCAATACTTCATCCTGATAATTATTCAGAGAATTATTGACCACAGCCTGAACGGGATTAAAGCAGGAACCGTCGTAAACGGCGATAAAGGAAATACCGGCTTTTGAATCTCTTCGTGTACGCACCCAGCCACGTACGGTGACTTCGCTGTCAACCGCGACCCGGCCGTGCAGTACATCCGCTACAGGCACAACGCTCATATAAGTCTCTCACTATTAATCTGAATAACCCCGAAATTAGGGTCTTGCTATGTTACTTGCCAGACGAGGAGAAACAAGAGAAATTCCCGGAAGCGGGAGAGATTTATTAACAGGATGGGGCTATCAGGGGCCAGCACGGGTCTGGCCCCTGGAAACTGTTAGCTGGCTTTCTTGACCAGCGGAAGATCGAAAGCTTTGCGCAGGGCGCGGACAAAGGCTTTATCCTGACAGATAGTTTTACCCGGGCTGTCGGAAAGTTTAGCGACCGGCTTACCGTTGCACTCCACCAGCTTGATGACAATATTAAGCGGTTTTACCTCGGGAATATCGCAGGTCAGGCGCGTACCGATGCCGAAAATGACATTTATACGCTGACCAAACTGGCGATATAACGCCACGGCTTTATCCAGGTCAAGATTATCGGAGAACACCAGCGTTTTGCTCTGCGGGTCTAATTCCAGCTGCTGATAGTGGGCAATGGCTTTCTCGCCCCATTCAAACGGGTCTCCAGAATCATGGCGCAGCCCCTGGTAAGCGGTGGCAAACCCACGACCGAAGTCGCGCAGGAAAGCATCCATAGTGATGCAGTCGGTCAGCGCAATGCCCAGCTGGTCCGGATACTCCTCCAGCCAGGCCTGCAGTGCAGCGCGCTGGCTGTTAGCCAGCACTGGGCTGATCTGCTGATGCGCCTGGAACCATTCGTGCGCCTGAGTGCCGACCGGGGCAATACCCAGCTGACGCGCAACTTCATAGTTACTCGACCCGACCAGCCACGGAAAATCCTGCTTGAGCGTGCTGACAATCGCCAGCTGCACATCGTGAGAGAAGCGGCGGCGGGTGCCGAAGTCCATCAGACGGAAGCGCGACATATCGAGATCCGCCGTCAGGTCGGCAAACTGCACCAGCTTGCTCTTCAGCTTGTCGACCGCCATCTGTGGCGTCACCAGAGGTGAGCGGTGACGATGCACCACTTCACTGATCAGCGCCAGCAGCGGCACTTCCCACATGATGACTTCACGCCACGGCCCGCTGATACGGATATCCAGCTTGCCGTGATGGTTGCGCACGCTCACCTGGCGCGGATCGTAGCGGAAGGTGCGCAGCCAGCTCAGGTAGTCCGCCTTGAAGAAGGGCAGGCCAGAGAGATACGCAAACTCGTCGTCGCTCAGTACCAGCGAAGCCATCGACGCGATTTGCTCGTTAATCTCATCAGCATAGATGCCGAGCATGTCGTCACCACGGCAACGAAACTCGGCGGCGACGGTGACATCGTAATAGCGATGAAACACAGCCTGCTGCATGTGGAGTTTATAAGCATCGGTATCTAAAAGCGTGGTCAAAATCGGGGAAGCGTGTCGTGTCATGGTGCGTTTCAGCATCCTCTGGCGAAGAGCGTTATCCCTGGTTCAAATAAAAGAAAAGTCGCAGGAGTATAACCCGAATACTCATTTAGTGAAGCCGATCACAGCACAATTCGGCTAGTCGGGATGAGGAAGAGCGCGGCGTTTGTTAATGAGATGTACCATTTTCAGGCAATGGCGCCAATTGTCGTCGATTCTACGTGGCAACCAGGGCATAACAGGAATAGACTTGAAAAGGTTAACTAATTACGACGTGAGAAGGACTTATGACGCAACTGCCGCAAGCCAAAAATCGCCATGATTATCGTGCCCCGGATTACACCATTACCGATATCGATCTGACTTTTAACCTTGATGCCAGCACCACGCAGGTCACCGCTATCAGCCAGATTAAACGTCTGGGTGCCAGCACGGCGGAGCTGCGTCTTGACGGCGGTGAAGACCTGAAGCTGGTGTCGCTGCATGTCGACGAGCAGCCGTGGCAGCACTACCGTCTGGAAGAGGGCGCGCTGGTGTTAACCCAGCTGCCTGATGCTTTCACTCTGAAAATCGTCAATGAGACCCACCCGGATAAAAACACCGCGCTGGAAGGGCTGTACAAGTCCGGCGAAGCGCTGTGTACCCAGTGTGAAGCCGAAGGCTTCCGCCACATCACCTGGTATCTGGACCGCCCGGACGTGCTGGCGCGCTTTACCACCACGATTATTGCCGATCAGGCGCTCTACCCTTATCTGCTCTCCAACGGCAACCGCGTGGACGGTGGTCAGATGGGAGATGGCCGTCACTGGATGAAGTGGCACGACCCGTTCCCGAAACCCTGCTATCTGTTTGCGGTTGTGGCGGGTGATTTTGACGTGCTGCGCGACAGCTTCAAAACCCGTTCCGGCCGCGATGTGGCGCTGGAGATCTTCGTCGATCGCGGCAATCTCGACCGCGCTGACTGGGCGATGACCTCGCTGAAAAACAGCATGAAGTGGGATGAAGAGCGCTTCGGACTGGAGTACGACCTCGACATCTTTATGATCGTTGCCGTCGACTTCTTTAATATGGGCGCGATGGAGAACAAAGGCCTGAACGTCTTTAACTCCAAATACGTGCTGGCTAAGGCTGAAACCGCGACCGACAAAGATTACCTCGGCATTGAGGCGGTGATCGGCCATGAATACTTCCATAACTGGACCGGCAACCGCGTCACCTGCCGTGACTGGTTCCAGCTCAGCCTGAAAGAGGGGCTGACGGTGTTCCGCGATCAGGAGTTCAGCTCTGACCTGGGTTCGCGCGCGGTTAACCGCATTGATAATGTGCGCGTGATGCGCGGTTCACAGTTTGCCGAAGATGCCAGCCCGATGGCGCACCCGATCCGCCCGGAACAGGTGATCGAGATGAACAACTTCTACACTCTGACAGTGTATGAGAAGGGTTCAGAAGTTATCCGCATGATGCATACCTTGCTGGGCGAGGAAAACTTCCAGAAAGGTATTCAGCTCTACTTTGAACGCCATGATGGCAGCGCCGCCACCTGTGATGACTTCGTGCAGGCGATGGAGGATGCCTCCAACGTTGATCTCTCGCAGTTCCGCCGCTGGTACAGTCAGTCCGGTACGCCGGTGCTGTCGATTCGTGACGACTACAACCCGGAGCTGGAACAGTACAGCCTGCACGTCACTCAGATGACCCCGCCGACCGCTGACCAGAAAGAGAAGCTGCCGCTGCATATTCCGCTGGATATCGAACTGTACGATGGTGAAGGCAAGGTGATCCCGCTACAGCACAATGGCCACCCGGTCCATCATGTGCTGAACGTCACCGAATCGTTCCAGACCTTTGTGTTTGATAACGTCCATTTCCAGCCGGTGCCGTCACTGCTGCGTGAATTCTCAGCGCCGGTAAAACTCGATTACAACTGGAGCGATGCGCAGCTGACCTTCCTGATGCGCCATGCACGTAATGACTTTGCCCGTTGGGATGCGGCGCAGAGCCTGATGGCTAACCACATCAAAATCAACGTTGCCCGCCAGCAGCAGGGACAGCCGCTGTCACTGCCGCTGCACGTGGCGGATGCCTTCCGTGCCGTGCTGCTGGAGGAGAATACCGATCCTGCCCTGATGGCGTTAATCCTGACGTTGCCATCAGAAAATGAGATTGCCGAGCTGTTTGAGGTGATCGACCCGGCCGCCAATGCGGTCGTACGTGAATCGCTGGTGCGCACGCTGGCAACCGAGCTGGCCGATGAGCTGCTGGCGGTCTACTACGCCAACCAGACGGCGGAATATCGCGTTGAGCACGCAGATATGGGCAAGCGCGCGCTGAAAAATGTCTGCCTGAGCTACCTGGCGTTTGGTGATGCGCAGCTGGCCAATAAGCTGGTGAAAGCCCAGTTCGAAAAAGCCAATAATATGACCGACAGCGTGGCCGCGATGGCTGCGGCCGTGAGTGCGCAGCTGCCGTGCCGTGCGGATCTGCTGGCGGCCTTTGACGAGCGCTGGCATCAGGATGGCCTGGTGATGGACAAATGGTTTGCGCTGCAGGCTACCAGCCCGGCGGCCGATGTGCTGACGCAGGTACGTGCGCTGCTGAACCACCGTTCGTTCACCCTCAGCAACCCGAACCGTATTCGCTCACTGGTCGGGGCATTTGCCCAGCTTAACCCGTCCGCTTTCCATGCCATTGACGGCAGCGGCTATCAGTTCCTGGTGGAGATCCTCACCGATCTTAATACCCGCAACCCGCAGGTTGCGGCACGCATGATCGAACCGTTGATCCGCCTGAAGCGTTACGACAGCACCCGCCAGCAGCTGATGCGCAACGCGCTGGAGCAGTTAAAAGGGCTGGATAAACTCTCCGGCGATCTGTTCGAGAAGATCACCAAGGCGCTCAACGCCTGAACTTAAGTTTCATCCTCAGCGAAAACCAAACCGGGCAGTTGCCCGGTTTTTTTTACTATTTTCTGGATGTTATTGCCTCAAATGCAACATTTGCCAACGGTAGCAAAGAGCAACATAATCGTAACATGCTGACGAATGTTGCTTGCGCACTCAACAACGAGGATGACAGATGAAAATTGGATTGGTCGGATATGCTACGGGCGGCCAGTACTTCCATGCCCCCTATATTTGCGCCGCGCAGGGAGTTGAGCTGGCGGGCATTGTGGCGCGCGCACCGGCAACTGTCGCGCGCGTCAAAGCGGACTTCCCCGAGGTGCCGGTTTACCCCAGCCTGACGGCGATGCTCGCCGCCGGAGTCGACATTGTCACCATTACCACCCCGCCTGAAACCCGTCGTGAACTGGTTCTGCAAGCTATCGACGCGGGGGTGGCGGTGATTGCCGATAAGCCCTTTGCACCTGATGCGCAAACCGGGCGTGAACTGGCCGCCGCCGCGCAAGCAAAAGGCGTGGTGCTGGGCATCTACCACAACCGTCGCTTCGATGCGGATATCGTGACCCTGCGCAAGGTGATGGAGCAGCAGCGCGTCGGCAAGCCGTGGCGGCTGCACAACCGTATGGATCTTGATGACCCGTTAACGCTGGACGGCGGTGAAATGGGCGGCCTGCTGCGCGACATGGGGAGCCACCTGGTCGATCAGGCGGTGTGGCTGCTCGGGCCGGTGAAGTCGGTATTCGCCCAGACCGACATCATCCAGCGCCCGGAGGGGCCAACGGATGCCAGCTTTGTGATTACCCTGATGCACACCAGCGGCGTGCATTCCCACATCTCCTCCAGCAAGCTGAACCACCTCGCCAGCCGCGAACTGCGGTTATATGGTGACAAGGGCAGCTATCTGGCGAACAGTTCTGACGTGCAGGCAACGGCAATTTTCGCCGGCAAGAAACCAGCAGACGACCTGGCCGGCTGGGGCTATGAGCCTGAAGCACTGTGGGGGACATTGCGCACCGATAAAGGTGAGGAGCGGGTACCGTCAGAGCAGGGGCGCTATCACGCTTACTACGAAGCTTTTGCCGCCGCAGTGCGCGATGGCACCGAGCCGCCGGTGACCAGTGAACAGGCGATCCGCACCCTGGAAGTGCTGGATGCGGCGCTGTTAAGCGCGAAGGAAGGCAGGCTGGTAACGCTGACCGAGCCCTGAACAAAAACGGGTTCTCAAGATGAGAACCCGTTTTCACTCTGCCAGCGCGTTATCAGCGCTGGGCATACTGCTTTTCGGCTTCCGCCAGCGGCTTGCGCTTCATCACCCGGTCCAGCACTTCCGCTTCCAGCTCTGCCAGCCTGACCGAACCTTTACGGCGCGGGCGCGGCAGGTCAACCAGCAGGTCCAGCCCGATATTGCCTTCTTCAATCAGCAGCACGCGGTCGGCCATCGCTACCGCTTCACTGACGTCATGCGTCACCAGCAGCACGGTAAAGTGATGCTGCTGCCACAGTGACTCAATCAGATCCTGCATTTCAATACGGGTTAAGGCATCCAGCGCGCCGAGAGGTTCATCCAGCAGCAGCAGGCCGGGGCGGTGGATCAGCGCACGCGCCAGCGCCACGCGCTGTTTCTGGCCGCCGGATAACGCCGCAGGCCACTCTTTCGCCCGGTCAGCCAGGCCAACCGCATCCAGTGCGGCCAGCGCCTGCTCCTTCCAGGCTTTGCCTTTCAAACCCAGGCCAACGTTATCAATCACGCTTTTCCACGGCAGCAGGCGGTCATCCTGGAACATCAGGCGGATATCTTCGCGCGCTTCATTAAGCGGTGCGCTGCCCGCCAGCAGTTCGCCGCTGCTGCTTTTTTCCAGCCCGGCCAGCAGCCGCAGCAGGGTGCTTTTGCCGCAGCCGCTGCGGCCCACCACCGCCACAAACTGGCCGGACGGGATGTGCAGGTCGATATTATTCAGCACCGTACGATTGTTGTACTGCTTGCTGACGCCGTTGATCACCAGCGGCGTACCGGCATTGAGACGCGCCGGAGACGGCGTTAACTCGCTCATGCGTTTTCCTCTTTCAGTTGATACGCCGGGTGCCAGCGCAGCCAGATACGTTCCAGCAGCTGCGCGCTGACGTCCGCCAGTTTACCCAACAGGGCGTAAAGAATAATCGCTACCACCACCACATCCGTTTGCAGGAACTCGCGAGCGTTCATCGCCAGGTAGCCAATGCCAGAGTTGGCCGAAATGGTTTCTGCCACGATCAGCGTCAGCCACATCAGACCCAGCGCAAAGCGCACGCCGACCATAATGGAGGGCAGGGCACCGGGCAGCACCACCTGAATAAACAGGCTCCAGCCGGAAAGGCCGTAGCTGCGCGCCATTTCCACCAGCCCGCGGTCAATATTACGAATGCCGTGATAGGTGTTGAGGTAGATGGGAAACAGAGTCCCTAATGCCACCAGGAAGATTTTGGCGGACTCATCAATGCCGAACCACAAAATCACCAGTGGGATCAGCGCCAGGTGCGGCACGTTTCGCAGCATCTGCACCGAGGTATCCAGCAGGCGCTCACCCAGCTTCGACATGCCGGTGATCAATCCCAGCACCAGGCCGATTGAGCCGCCGATGCTGAAGCCAATCGCCGCACGCCAGCTGCTTATCGCCAGATGCTGCCACAGCTCACCGCTGGCGGATAAATTCCAGAAAGTGACCACGATCGATTCCGGCGACGGCAGGATACGCGTCGACAGCCAGCCGACCGTCGATGCAATCTGCCACACCACCACCAGCAGGATCGGCAGCGCCCAAGGCAGCAGGCCATTGCCAATACGTTTTACCGCTCTACTCATACACCACCTCTAACTCTGTGAGACTTTTTGCGGGGCGAAATCATGGGCAACGGCTTCACCGTGCGCCTTAATCACGCGCGGCTGCGGTACCTCTGGCACCTCAAGATCGAGGTGCGGGAACAGCAGTTCGCCAACGCGATACGCTTCTTCCAGATGCGGATAGCCGGAAAGTATAAAGGTTTCAATGCCGAGGTCGGCATACTCCTGCATCCTGGCCGCAACGGTCGGGCCGTCACCGACCAGCGCCGTACCTGCACCGCCGCGCACCAGGCCAACGCCTGCCCACAGGTTGGGGCTGATTTCCAGCCGATCGCGCTTACCGCCGTGCAGGGCCGCCATGCGCTGCTGGCCGACCGAATCCGTTTTCGCCAGCGCCGCCTGGGCTTTGGCAATGGTGGCATCATCCAGATGAGAGATCAGACGGTCCGCTGCCTGCCACGCCTCTTCGTTGCTTTCACGCACAATCACATGCAGACGGATGCCGAAGCGCACTTTGCGCCCCTGCGCCGCAGCTTTGGCGCGCACCTGCTCAATTTTTTCTTTGACCTGCGCAGGGGGTTCACCCCAGGTGAGGTAGACATCAACCTGCTCGGCGGCCAGATCCTGCGCCACCTCTGACGAACCGCCAAACCACAGCGGCGGTCGCGGCTGCTGAACCGGCTTAAACATTAGCCGCGCCCCGCGCACATGTACATGTTTTCCTTCGTAATCGACCGTTTCACCTTCCAGTACCCGGCGCCAGACGCGGGTAAACTCGGCGGACTCTTCATAGCGCTCGCGGTGGTCAAGAAACACGCCGTCGCCCGCCAGCTCTTCGGCATCGCCGCCGGTGACCAGATTAAACAGCGCACGGCCGTTGGAGAGACGATCCAGCGTAGCGGCCTGGCGGGCGGCCTGAGTGGGTGAGATGACGCCAGGGCGCAGCGCCACGAGGAAACGCAGACGCTGCGTCACCGGGATCAGCGAAGCGGCAACCAGCCAGGCATCTTCACAGCTGCGGCCGGTCGGGATCAGCACCCCGCCAAAACCCAGGCGGTCGGCAGCCTGAGCGATCTGCTGCAGATAGGCGTGATCCACCGGGCGCGCACCTTCGTCGGTGCCTAAATATTTCCCATCACCATGAGTGGGAAGAAACCAGAAAACGGAAAGGCTCATTGCGTTGCTCCTCAATCAGTGGGCTGTCGGGCCATGCCAGATGCGGCTGGAAATATCGACTTTAACCGGCATTAAATGGCTGCTGTAAAACAGGTCGGCGGTCGCCTGCTGGGCAGCGGCGGTTTTGTCACTCACCAGACCGATCGCGGTAGGTGGGCGATGGTCAAAATAGGTGGCGATAACCGTCTTTGGCAGGCCCATCGCCGTTGCCAGCAGCGCCACGCTCTGCTCGCGCTGGCTGCGGGTCAGCGCATCGGCCTGGCTAAAGGTGTCGAGCACCTGTTGCAGAAATGCGCCGTTTTTCTCGGTAAACGGACGGGTAGCTAAATAGAACGAACCGGTAAGATTCAGCGTGCTGCCATCTTTCAGCACGCGCACGCCGCCCTGCTGGATCGCTGCTGAATAGTAGGGGTCCCAGATAGCCCAGGCATCAACATCCCCCTGCTGGAACGCAGCACGTGCATCGGCAGGCGTCAGAAAGGCAGGCTGGATATCGTTAAATCCAAGCCCTGCTTCTTTCAGTGCGCGCAGCAGCAAATTGTGTGAGCTGGAACCTTTCTGGAAGGCAACTTTATGCCCCTTCAGGTCGGCAACGGTGTTTAGCGGGCTGTTTTCGCGTACCAGAATCACTTCAGATTTCGGCTTTGGCGGTTCGGAACCGACGTACAGCAGATCCGCCCCGGCAGCCTGGGCAAAAATTGGCGGAATATCACCGGTGCTACCGAGGTCGATGCTGTTGACGTTTAATGCTTCCAGCATCTGCGGCCCGGCAGGGAACTCAACCCACTTTATTTGCGTATGTGGAAAACGCTTTTCCAGCAGCTGGTGGGACTTTGCCAGCACCATACTGACTGACCCTTTCTGATAGCCGATGCGCACCTGTGCAGGGGCATCCTTGCTTTCCGCCGCCAGCGCGCTGGATGAGATCAGCCCGGCGGCGATAACGGTGGCGAGTATCCGTGAAAACAGCGTCATCTTTCTCTCCCTGATTAAACCGCAGCGGCCAGCGGCTGATGGCGTCGGGCCAGCGCATGCCAGAAGGTATCCACCGCTTCGGCAAGGCGCTCCGCCAGCAGCGGCGACAGCTCAGGCTGGCGGTCATAATGGGTAATCTGGGTGTCATCCGCGAACACGCCGTGCAGCACTTCCTGCGCTTTTAGCGCGTTCAGCACCGGTTTCAGCGCGTAGTCGACCGCCAGCAGATGGGCGACGGTACCGCCAGTTGCCAGTGGCAGCACAACTTTATGTTCCAGCGCGCGCTCCGGTAACAGGTCGAGCAGCGTTTTCAGCGCGCCGGAGAATGACGCCTTATACACCGGCGTGGCGACAATAAATCCATCCGCAGACTCCAGGTCTTCCTTTAATGCCAGCAGGGCAGGGGAGTCAAAGCGTGCGTAAAGCAGATCTTCAGGATGGAAATTATGCAGATTCCACGGAATAACCTCGACGCCGCGTTTTTCCAATGCCTGCTGGCAGAGGGTCAGCAGTGCGGTGGAGCGTGAAGGAAAACGGGGACTACCAGCCAGAGTAATAACGCGCATAACCTCTCCTTATAACCAAAAGTTATTGATTAACCAAATTCAAGAACCGATAGGCTCATCCTGACAGAGCGCGCTATGTGGCTTAAATGATTTATCCGGCAAATTTATGCTGTTTTTGACATATAGCGGTGGCAGGGATGAGCACGCGCTAAAATAATCGTCATTTATTTAGCGGCTTTTGCGCCAGGTCATTTCCCTTTACGCCGCTAAACCCGGATAATACGACCCCGATTTTCCATCGGGACCTCAGGAGTGACCATGTATTACCCTTTCGTTCGTAAGGCGCTGTTTCAGCTCGATCCTGAGCGTGCGCATGACCTGACCTTGCAGCAGCTGATCCGCCTTTCCGGCACCCCTTTTACCGGCCTGATCCGCCAGTCTCTTCCCTTTAAGCCCGTTACCTGTATGGGGCTGACATTTAAGAACCCGCTGGGCCTGGCCGCAGGGCTGGATAAGAACGGCGAATGCATTGATGCCTTTGGTGCCATGGGATTTGGCTTCATTGAGATCGGTACGGTAACGCCGCGCCCGCAGCCGGGTAATGACAAGCCGCGTATGTTCCGCGTGGTTGAAGCGGAGGGGATCATTAACCGCATGGGCTTTAATAATCTGGGCGTTGATAACCTGGTGGAAAATGTCAAAAAGGCCCACTTTGACGGCATCCTCGGCATTAATATTGGCAAAAATAAAGACACCCCGGTCGAGCAGGGCAAAGAGGATTATTTAATCTGCATGGATAAAATCTATCCATACGCCGGTTATATCGCCATCAATATTTCCTCCCCTAACACCCCGGGACTGCGATCTTTACAATATGGCGAAGCGCTGGATGATTTGCTGGCGGCGATTAAAACCCGTCAGAATGATCTTCAGCAGATCCACCATAAATATGTTCCCGTGGCGGTAAAGATCGCACCGGATCTTTCTGAAGAGGAATTGATCCAGGTGGCGGAGAGTTTACTGCGTCACAATATTGACGGCGTGATTGCCACCAATACCACGCTCGATCGCGAGCTGGTAAAAGGGCTGAAGCACGCGGATGAAGCTGGGGGCTTAAGCGGCCGTCCGGTACAGTCGCGCAGCACGGAAATTATCCGCCGCCTTGCCAGTGAGCTGCAGGGGCGCATCCCGATTATTGGCGTGGGAGGTATTGATTCACTGGTCTCGGCGCGGGAAAAAATGGCGGCAGGCGCCTCACTGGTGCAAATATATTCCGGCTTTATTTACAAAGGTCCGCCTTTGATAAAGGAAATTGTGAGCAATATCTAAGACATTTCTGCCCATTAATAAGCCTGGGGCTTTATTTTCGCCGCAGGCTCGTTTATATTTTGTTCTGTTCACTGATTATTCAGTTTTTAGCAGAGTGCGCAGGGTGCTTAAAAGCGCGTTCTGATTTCCGGAAGTGTTATTAAACGCCCCGGCCGTATGTTACTAAGTATTAATACAGGAACCATCATGAGGATAAAACCAGACGATAACTGGCGTTGGTTTTTTGACGCAGAACATGACCGGATGATGCTCGATCTGGCTGATGGTATGCTGTTCCGTTCGCGTTTCCCACGCAAGATGTTAACGCCTGATGCCTTTGATGTTTCTGGTTTTTGTGTTGACGATGCCGCGCTGTTTTTCACCTTTGATGAACGCTGCCGCCACTGTGGGCTGAATGCCGATCAGCGCGCTGAGCTGGTGCTAAACGCGCTGGTCGCCACGCGTTTCCTTAAGCCTTTGATGCCGAAAAGCTGGCATTTTGATACTCATCCTCAGGGAAGCTGGCGCCCGGCAGAGGGTGAACTGGTGTGCGTGAAGGTGTCTGAAAGCGGTGAGCAGGGCAGTTTGCTGGTGGTCGAGTCGGGTGACAGTGCCGCACTATGCCTGGTGGCACAGCCGCAGCTGACGGTAGCCGGTCGTGGTATGGTGCTGGGTGATGCGATTAAAATCATGCATGACCGCTTGCTGCCTCAGGTTAACAACGACGATATCAATTTCGCCCGCGCGGTATAACTCCCCGCGCAGGTTAATCTCATCTAACGCAAGACCAGATCGCCGGATGGGATGCAGCTACAGCTCAGCACCGTCCCGTCCTCTTTGCGCTCCGCGCCCTGCTTCATTGCCTGAACTTCTCCACTGACCAGCGTGACCCGGCAGCTGCCGCAGATCCCGGCACGACAGGAATAAGGCACTTTGATCCCCTGCATTTCCAGCTGTTCCAGTAACACCTGCTGATTATTGCCGGTAAAATGCTGACCCTGCCAGCTGATCGCCACCGGCTGCGCAGCCTTGCGGGCAACATCCAGGGTTTCGGTGACGTCACCCGCACCGTAGGCTCGCGGGGTATGCGTGCTTAAAATTTCCACGGCATCGCCCGCGCGCATGACGCCGCTGTTGCGGGCAATCAGGTTGAGGCCAAAATCGATGTCACCGCTACCGTCCAGCGCGCTGCGGAAGGTTTGCAGGGTGGCCAGTGGCTGTCCGGTTGGATGTTTACGCCCGTGCTGTGGGCTGACGGTGGTGAACACGCAGCGGCTGCACGGCTTGGGCACATCAAAGATAATCTCGCCGATTTTTAGCGATGCCCAGCCGTCTTCCGCCCATGCGCTGGCGCCGCTGACCACCAGATTTGGGCGAAACTGCTCCATTCTTACCCCTGCCGGGCAGCGCTGCTGCAGATCGTGCAGCGAGGCTTCATTCACCAGCAAAAAAGGAAAACCATCGGCAAAACCGAGCGGGACCCGCTCAAAGCGTTTCACCCGGCGCGTCATCTCCGGACCGACCCAGCGCAGCTGCACCGGGCGCGGAAAAAAGCCGCTCAGCCACTGATTGATGCTGTCCGGAGCAATTAACGCGGTAAACTGATTGCCCCAGACTTCGGTAGCTTGCGGATCGTTATGGAAATCAGCAAAACGCACGCTGGCGCTGCTGCCATCCGCGGCGCTGAGATGCAGGCCGTCAACGATAAGTGCCGGAGTAAACAGCACCATCTCCGGATACTGGCGGGCAGTAATAAAGGTGCCATCCGTATCGGTGATCATAAAAATACGGTCAAATGCCAGCCCGGAGGCCAGTGCCTGAGCGTGGGAAACCTGCATGCCGCGCATTGATTTAACCGGATGAACAAACAGACGTGACAAACTGATCATGGCGATTCTCCCTCGCGCCGGGCCGACCCTCCCTGCTATTTGCAGGGTTTCTGCCGCAAAAGAAGCTAACTTTATGACATGCCGCCATGATTAGCTATAATGCGCAGCAATTTTCTGATGACGATAAGTGACGCTATGAATTCTCTGTTTGCCAGTACGGCGCGTGGGCTCGAAGAGCTGTTAAAAAGTGAACTGGAAGCCCTGGGAGCGCAAAGCTGCCAGGTAGTCCAGGGCGGCGTACATTACCAGGGCGACGATCGTCTGATGTACCAGAGTCTGATGTGGAGCCGTTCTGGCTTCGCGTATTCTGCTGCCATTAACCGAATGCGGCGTTTACAGCGACCTGGATCTCTACCTCGGCGTGCAGGCCATTGACTGGCCGGCGATGTTCGGCAGCGATAAAACCTTCGCCGTGCACTTCAGCGGCCTGAACGAGGTGATCCGCAACAGCCAGTACGGCGCGCTAAAAGTAAAAGACGCCATCGTCGACAGCTTTACGCGTAAAAATCTGCCGCGCCCGAATGTCGATCGCGAGCAGCCGGACATCCGCGTCAACGTCTGGCTGAATAAAGACACCGCCAGCATTGCGCTGGATCTTAGCGGTGAGGGCCTGCATCAGCGCGGCTATCGCCAGCAGACCGGCCAGGCACCGCTGAAAGAGAGCCTGGCAGCGGCTATCGTGGTGCGTTCCGGCTGGCAGGCGGGTACGGCGATGGTTGACCCGATGTGCGGTTCCGGCACGTTGCTGATTGAAGCGGCGATGATCGCCTGCGATCGTGCGCCGGGATTACAGCGTAAGCACTGGGGCTTTACCGGCTGGAGTCAGTTTAACCAGCCGCTGTGGAGCGATGTGACGCGCGATGCCCACGAGCGCGCGGCCAAAGGCGTGCAGGCCACCACGTCACGCTTTTACGGTTACGACAACGATTCGCGCGTGATCGAACGTGCGCGTGCCAACGCCCGTAACGCCGGGCTTTCGGAGCTGATCGAGTTTACTACCCAGGATGTGCTGAAGCTGACCAATCCGCTGGGACAGGGCAGCACCGGCACCGTGCTGAGTAACCCCCCTTACGGTGAACGGCTGGACAGCGAACCGGCGCTGATTGCCCTGCACGGCCAGCTCGGGCGCCTGATGAAGACGCACTTTGGCGGCTGGAACCTGTCGCTGTTCAGCGCCTCGCCGGAACTGCTGAGCTGCCTGCAGCTGCGTGCCGATCGCCAGTTCAAAGCGAAAAACGGTCCGCTGGACTGCGTGCAGAAAAACTACCAGCTGGCAGAGAACCCGACGGGTGCTGCGGCCGGGCAGCTGGCGGATGATTACGCCAACCGCCTGCGCAAAAACCTCAAGAAGCTCGATAAGTGGGCGCGCCAGGAAGGGATCGAGTGCTACCGCGTTTATGATGCCGATCTGCCAGACTATAATGTCGCTGTCGACCGCTACGGCGACTGGGTGGTGGTGCAGGAGTACGCACCGCCAAAAACCATCGATCCGGGCAAAGCGCGTCAGCGTCTGTTCGATGTGATTTCTGCCACGCTCAGCGTGATGGAACTGCCGGCCAACCGGCTGGTGCTGAAAACCCGCGAGAAGCAGAAAGGGAAAAGCCAGTACCAGAAGCTGGGCGAAAAGGGCGATTTCTTCGAAGTGGGCGAATTTAACGCCAAACTTTGGGTTAATCTGACGGATTATCTCGATACCGGCCTGTTCCTCGATCACCGTATTGCGCGTAAAATGCTGGGCCAGATGAGCAAGGGCAAAGACTTCCTGAACCTCTTCGCCTACACCGGCAGCGCCAGCGTGCACGCCGGTCTGGGCGGCGCACGCAGCACCACGACCATTGATATGTCCCGCACTTATCTGGAGTGGGCGGAGCGCAACATGCGCCTGAACGGGCTTTCCGGCCGTCAGCATCGCCTGATGCAGGCAGACTGCCTGAGCTGGCTGCGCGATGCCGATGAACAGTTCGACCTGATCTTTATCGATCCACCCACGTTCTCCAACTCCAAACGTATGGAAGAGAGCTTCGATGTGCAGCGCGATCACCTCGATCTGATGAAAGATCTGAAGCGTATTCTGCGCAAAGGTGGCACCGTGATGTTCTCGAACAATAAGCGCGGTTTCAAAATGGATCTCGCCGGACTCGAAGCACTGGGTCTGGCTGCAACCGAAATCACTGCGAAAACCCAGTCTCAGGATTTCGCCCGTAACCGTCAAATTCACAACTGCTGGCTGATTACTCACGCCGGTAAGGAATAAGTTTTTATGTCACTAATCAGTATTCATGGCGCTTACCTCTCATTCAGCGACGCGCCGTTGTTGGATAACACTGAACTGCACATCGAAGAAAACGAGCGTGTCTGTCTGGTTGGCCGTAACGGGGCGGGTAAATCGACCCTGATGAAGATCATCAACCGCGAACAGCCGCTGGATGACGGGCGTATTATCTATGAGCAGGACCTGGTGGTGGCGCGCCTGCAGCAGGATCCGCCGCGCAACGTGCAGGGTTCTGTGTATGACTTCGTCGCCGAAGGCGTGGAAGAGCAGGCAGAACATCTGAAGGCCTATCACGCGATCTCGCACAAAGTGATGGAAGATCCGAGCGATAAAAATCTCAATGAGATGGCGCGCCTGCAGGGGATTCTGGATCACCAGAACCTGTGGCAGCTGGAAAGCCGCATTCACGATGTGCTGCAGCAGATCGGTCTGGACGGCGAAGCGCAGCTCTCTTCACTCTCCGGCGGTTGGCTGCGTAAAGCCGCGCTGGGCCGTGCGCTGGTCAGCAATCCGAAAGTGCTGATGCTCGATGAGCCAACCAACCACCTTGATATTGAGACCATTGACTGGCTGGAAGGCTTCCTGAAAACCTTCCAGGGCAGCATTATCTTTATCTCGCACGACCGCTCCTTTATCCGCAATATGGCAACGCGCATTGTCGACCTTGACCGTGGCAAGCTGGTCTCCTGGCCGGGCGACTACGACCTCTACCTCACCAGCAAAGAGGAAGCGCTGCGCGTCGAAGAGATGCAGAACGCCGAATTCGACCGCAAGCTTGCACAGGAAGAGGTGTGGATCCGTCAGGGCATCAAAGCCCGCCGCACGCGCAATGAAGGGCGCGTTCGTGCGCTAAAAGCCCTGCGCCGCGAGCGTTCCGACCGCCGTGAAGTGATGGGCAAAGCCAACATGCAGGTGGAAGAGGCTTCGCGCTCCGGCAAGATTGTCTTTGAGCTGGAAAACGTCAACTATTCCGTTGCCGGCAAACAGCTGGTGCGTGACTTCTCCCGCCAGGTTCAGCGCGGCGATAAAATCGCGCTGATCGGCTCTAACGGCTGCGGTAAAACCACGCTGCTGAAACTGATGCTCGACCAGCTGAAAGCGGACAGCGGCCGCGTTCATATCGGGACTAAGCTGGAAGTCGCCTACTTCGACCAGCACCGCGCCGAGCTGGACCCGGACCGCACGGTGATGGACAACCTCGCCGAAGGTAAGCAGGAAGTGATGGTTAACGGTAAGCCACGCCACGTGCTGGGCTACCTGCAGGAGTTCCTGTTCCATCCAAAACGTGCGATGACCCCGGTGCGTGCGCTGTCCGGCGGTGAGCGTAACCGCCTGCTGCTGGCGCGCCTGTTCCTCAAGCCAAGCAACCTGCTGATCCTCGATGAACCGACCAACGACCTTGATGTGGAAACGCTTGAGCTGCTGGAAGAGCTGGTTGACGGTTATCAGGGCACGGTTCTGCTGGTCAGCCACGATCGTCAGTTCGTCGACAACACCGTGACCGAGTGCTGGATCTTTGAAGGCAACGGCGAAATCGGCGCCTTTGTGGGCGGCTATCACGATGCGCAACTGCAGCGCAAAGCGTTTAAGCAGAATCGCGCCAGCGCCAAACCTGCCAGCGCGCAGCCACGTCAGGAGAGCGCAAAAAGTGAAGCAGCAAAAAGACCTGCCGCTAAGCTGAGCTACAATTTGCAACGAGAGCTGGAACAGCTGCCGAAACAAATGGAAGCGCTGGAAGCCCGTCTCGAGGCGTACCAGGCGCAGGTTGCCGACGGCGACTTCTTCACCCAGCCGCGTGAGGTGACTCAGCCGGTTCTGGACGCGCTGGCTCAGGCGGAGCAGGAGCTGGAAGTGGCGTTCGAGCGCTGGGAATATCTGGAATCGTTACAAAACGGCGGCTGATACGGCCGTTTTTCCCCACCACAGAGGGTGAAGTATGTGTTCGTCGCACCACGCGCATCACTGGATGCTTTGTCCGCAGTGTGACCTGATGACGCAGTTGCCCGCTATCGGGCCGGGCAGCAAGGCAAGCTGCCCACGTTGTCACACCACGCTTCAGTCTAACTGGGATGAGCCGCGCAAGCGGCCCACCGCCTATGCGCTGGCGGCGCTGCTGATGCTGCTGCTGGCAAATTTGTTTCCCTTTATCAATATGCAGGTTGCCGGGCTGAGCAGCGAGATTACGCTACCGCAAATACCCAGCGTGATGGTTTCTGACGACTACAGCAGCCTTGCGACGTTGTTTCTGCTGTTTGTGCAGGGCGTACCTGCCATTTGTATGGTGGTGATCCTGCTGCTGGTCAACCGGGTGCGCATGCCGTCGCCGCTTAAGCAGCTGATGGCACGCGTGCTGTTCCAGTTAAAAACCTGGGGCATGGCGGAGATTTTCCTCGCGGGCGTATTGGTCAGTTTCGTCAAGCTGATGGCCTATGGCGATATTGGCATCGGCACCAGCTTTGTGCCGTGGTGCCTGTTCTGTCTGCTGCAGCTGCGCGCTTTCCAGTGTACCGATCGCCGCACGCTGTGGGCGCGCGTGGCTCCGCTTCCTGCACTGCCAGCTAAGCCGCTGGCGGGCGTCAGCGGCCTGCGTCAGGGGCTGCGCTCCTGCCGCTGCTGCACCGCGGTGCTGAGCAGCGATACGCTGATCTGCCCGCGCTGCGGCAGTAAGGGGCACGCCCGCCGCAAGGACAGCCTGCAGTGGACGCTGGCGCTGCTGTTTACCTCCATCCTGCTCTATATCCCCGCTAATCTGATGCCGATTATGGTGACCGAGGCGCTCGGCAGCAAAATGACCTCAACGATCATGGCCGGGGTGGTGCTGTTGTGGAGTGATGGCTCCTGGCCGATTGCGCTGGTGATTTTTATTGCCAGTATTATGGTGCCTTCGCTGAAGATGATCGCTATCGGCTGGCTGTGCTGGGATGCCAACGGGCGCGGCAGCAACCGGCAGGACAGCGAAAGAATGCACAAGATTTATGAAGTGGTGGAGTTTGTCGGGCGCTGGTCGATGATTGACGTATTTGTTATCGCCGTGCTGTCAGCGCTGGTGCGCATGGGAAGGTTAATGAGTATCTACCCCGCGATTGGCGCACTGCTGTTCGCGCTGGTGGTGATCCTGACGATGTTTGCCGCCTTGACGTTTGATCCCCGTCTCACCTGGGATCGGGTAAGAGAAAAGAGTACTGAGGAGCCTGCAAGTGACGGACAATAATTACAATACCGCCAAGGTGGAGCAGATTAAGCGCTGGTCACCGGTGTGGATCATCCCCATTGTTACCGTGCTGATTGGGGCGTGGATCCTGTTTTATCACTTTAGTCATCAGGGACCGGAGGTGACGCTGATTACCACCAATGCCGAGGGGATTGAGGGCGGTAAAACCACCATCAAAAGCCGCAGCGTTAACGTCGGGATCGTCGAAAGCGCCGTGCTGACTGACGATCTTCACCACGTGGAGATCAAAGCACGCCTTAATTCCGGCATGGAAAAACTGCTGCGCGAAGACAGCGCATTTTGGGTGGTAAAGCCAGCCATTGGCCGTGAAGGCGTAACAGGATTAGGTACGCTGTTGTCCGGAGCCTATATCGAGCTGCAACCCGGTTCAAAAGGGGAAAAAACGGAGCAATATAAGCTGCTGGACGCACCGCCTCTGGCGCCGCTGGATGCCAAAGGCATTCGTATTACGCTCGACAGTGAAAAAGCCGGGCAGCTCAATGCGGGCGATCCGGTGCTGTTCCGTGGCTACCAGGTGGGCACGGTGGAAACCAGCGCCTTTGACGCGGATAAGCGCATGATGACCTATCAGCTGTTTATCTCTGCGCCTTACGATCGTCTGGTGACCAGCAATGTGCGCTTCTGGAAAGACAGTGGCATTGCGGTGGACATGTCGGCTTCCGGCATGCGCGTTGAAATGGGCTCGCTGACCACGCTATTTAGCGGCGGCGTCAGCTTTGACGTCCCGGACGGCTGGGAGCTGGGTAAACCGGCCGAGAATAAGGCGGAATATCGCCTGTTCAACGACCAGCGCAGCATTCAGGATTCCCTGTATACCGCGCACAAAGACTTCCTGCTGTTCTTCAGCGATTCCATCCGCGGTCTGCAGCCGGGGGCGCCTGTTGAGTTCCGCGGCATTCGTCTCGGTACCGTGGCAGAAGTTCCGTTCACCATGCCTGGCATTGCACAGCGTCTGAACAATGATTATCGCATTCCGGTGCTGATCCGCATTGAACCCGATCGCTTCCAGAAACAGCTGGGCAACGATTTCAACTTTGAGCAGCATCTGAAAGATGGCATTGGGCGTGGTCTGCGTGCTTCCCTGAAATCAGCCAACCTGCTGACCGGCTCGCTGTATATCGATCTCGACTTCTACAGCAACGCTAAACCTTATGCCGGACCGAAAAGCTTTGCTGATTATGAGCTGATCCCAACGGTGAGCGGTGGCCTGGCGCAGATCCAGCAGAAGCTGATGGAGTCACTGGATAAGATCAATAATCTGCCGCTGAACCCGATGCTGAATGAAGCGACCGGTACGCTGAAAGAGAGCCAGCGCACGCTGAAAGAGCTGCAGAAAACCCTGGATAATCTGAACAAGATTACCGCCAGCCAGTCTATGCAGGAGCTGCCGGCAGACATGCAGAAAACGCTGCGTGAGCTGAATCGTAGTATGAAAGGCTTCCAGCCGGGTTCCCCAGCCTACAGCAAGATGGTCGGCGATATGCAGCGTCTCGACCAGGTGCTGCGCGAGCTGCAGCCGGTACTGAAAACCTTAAACAGCAAGAGTAATGCACTGGTCTTTGAAGCAAAACCCGGCCAGGACCCACAGCCGAAGAGGGCGAAATAATGATGAAATGGATCCCCGTAGCCCTGGCGCTGGCACTGAGCGCCTGTAGCGGCACGCCGAAAACCGTCTACTACCAGCTGCCCGCAGCGGGCAGTTCCGTGGCGGCCAGCAGTCAGAATGTGTCCCGCCCGGTGTGGGTGGAACATGTTTCGGTGCCCGATTATCTGGCGGGCAACGGTGTGGTATATCAAAGCAACGATGTGCAGTTCGTTATTGCCGCCAACAATCAGTGGGCCAGCCCGCTGGATCAGCAGCTGCAGCAAACGCTGGTCAGTAACCTGAGTGCTGCCCTGCCTGGCGCGCTGGTGTCATCCACGCCGATGGGTGAGCAGCACGATACGCTGAATGTCAGCGTGACGGGTTTCCACGGACGCTATGATGGGCACGTGGTGGTGAGCGGTGCATGGACGCTGGAGCACGACGGCAAACTGACCAGGCAGCCTTTTGCCTTCGACCTCGCGCAGAACGAAGATGGTTACGATGCGTTAGTAAGAACATTAGCTAAAGGATGGCAGCAGGTGGCGGGGCAGGTGGCTAATGCAGTAATTCACCAACCTTAAGCAAAAATTTACTAACCGCCTAAGCCTTTGATTGTTGCAGATTCAGAATTTTGCACAATCAAGGGCTTTTTTATTGTTAATCAAAAGGCTGGAGGCGCTCGGGGCGGCAGATTAACCGAGACAGCACGCGCGGTCTGATTCAAAATGATGACACTGGCGTGAAATTTGCGCGTTGATCTTTATTTAAAGTCGCGGTAGAACTTATGTGTGGTTGCGCAAACTGTGACCACTGTTTTCTTTCCACCAGAATCCATCAGACTAGAATGAGGGAAACGCGGCATGAAGAGACAGAAACGAGATCGCCTTGAACGAGCAGAATCGCGAGGTTACCACGCAGGCATCACAGGACGCTCTAAAGAGATGTGTCCGTATCAGATGCTGGATGCTCGATCTCACTGGTTGGGAGGCTGGCGACAAGCCATGGAGGACAGGACGGTTACCGCGTAACGCCTGTTATCGATAGGGAAAAGACCTCCGCTGCTGCGGAGGTCTTCGTTTTAGAACGCCGTGGTGTCTTTAAACAGGCCCACTTTCAGGTCGGTCGCGGTATAGATTACGTGACCATCAACCAGCACTTCACCATCTGCCACGCCCATCACCAGTTTACGGTTGATGACGCGCTTGAAATGAATACGGTAGGAAACTTTCTTCGCGCTCGGCAGTACCTGGCCGGTGAATTTCACTTCGCCCACGCCCAACGCGCGGCCCTTACCTTCAGCGCCCAACCAGCCGAGATAGAAGCCAACCAGCTGCCACATCGCATCCAGGCCGAGGCAGCCAGGCATTACCGGGTCGCCGATAAAATGACAGCTGAAGAACCACAGGTCCGGATTGATATCCAGTTCAGCTTCAACGAAACCTTTACCGTAGTTACCGCCGTCTTCGCTCATCTTAACGACGCGGTCCATCATCAGCATGTTGCCTGAAGGCAATGGCGGGCCTTCTGCGCCAAACAGTTCACCGCGACCGGAGGCAATCAAATCTTCTTTTGTATAGGAATCGCGTTTATCTACCATATTCTCAATAAGCCTTATTTTAGTGAATCACGGAGTCTAGCTTACACGTGTACGCCGAACAAGTCCGATCAGCTACGGTTAAACAAGTTTAGCCAGCGCAGCGGCCATGGACGATGGCGCATATCCTGCTGGTTAAATTGGGCAATACGTTCCTGAATGGTGCCAAGCAGGCAGGGGCCTTGCTCTTTATCCCATTCAACGCCGGTGAGTAACGGCAGCGCTTCTTCCACGCTGGAGACAGCCCACAGGTGGAATTTGCCGTCACGCACGGCATCGACCACTTCCTGCTGTAACGACAGATGACGGACGTTAGCGGCCGGGATGATGACCCCCTGAGTGCCGCTCAGCGTGCGCTGGTTACAGATGTGGAAGAAGCCCTCAATTTTTTCGTTCAGTCCACCCACCGGCTGCACGCGACCAAACTGATCGACAGATCCGGTCACCGCCAGCTGCTGGTTAATCGGCTGAGAAGCCAGGGAGCTAATCAGCGCGCACAGCTCCGCCAGCGAGGCGCTGTCACCATCCACTTCAGAGTAAGACTGCTCAAAGACCAGCGAGGCGGAGAAGGGCAGCTGCTGTTCCAGCTCCAGCTCAGCAATCAGCCAGGCCTGCATGATCATCATGCCCTTAGCATGAATATTGCCGCCCAGTTCGGCTTTACGCTCAACGTCATTGAACTCACCGTCACCAATGTGCACCACGCAGCTGATACGCGACGGCTCACCAAAGGCGCGTGGATGCCCCGGGAATTCAATCACCGACAGGGCGTTAATCTGGCCAATCATTTCGCCTTCGGTCTCGATCAGGATCTGATCGAGCAGGATTTCGTCACGAATACGTTCAGCCAGGAAACCTTCACGCCATTCGCGCGTGCTGAGCGCATCCTGCATATTTTCGGCGCTGACGCTGAGGTTATCACTGTACTGAACGGCATCCTGCAGCTGACGGCTCAGCCACATTGGGTCAAGAGGCAGCGTGTCCTGATCGCCGGTATAGCGGGCCGCTTCACGGATCAGCACTGGCCAGAAATCAGCCGCCGGCGCGTCATAACCCAGATTCTGAGCAATATTCAGCACCCACTGCATCCAGTGGCTGAAGTCTTCATCATCAACCAGCTGGATATTGTCCTCAAACTCGCTGTAGAGCGACAGGGAAGCCAGGTCGGGTTCCATCTCCTGGAAGTCAGCCAGCGCATCACGCTCACCAATCAGTACCAGACGGAACTGCATTGGCATCGCAAGGATATCGAGCGGCAGAGGGCGGGTTTCATCCTGGGAGTACCAGTCAAAGCGCTGATTCACCATAATTTGCTTGAGGCGCAGCCACATCAGCGGCTGAGCCAGCAAGGTTCGCAAGGAGAGGATCAGTACGCCACCGTTGGCACGATGTACCAGGCCTGGGGTCAGAGTGATGGCAGATTGATGCAGACGTACGCAGCCAAAAAGCTGTTCCGTTTCAATCCACTCAGCCTGATGTACGCCGCCCACGCTGGCGAAGTTATCCTCTGCCCTTTCGGCCGGGCGCCAGCTGACGGAGTTCCCACTTAGCGTATAGTGGCCACCGTAAAGGGCAGATTCATCGCCATCGTCAGCCGCCATTGAGGTAAGGATATCCTGCAACAGCGTGAGGTATTCAGCGCTTTCAGGACTTTTGACCAGCATCAGCGGCACTTTTGCCGGGGTTTGCAGCAATAAGCTGAGGCCATTAAACAGGCGAGCCTGTACGGTAGCAAAGCACTCTGCGTCGGCAGCAACTGCCTGCGAGAGGAGATGCTGGAAGCGTTCGGTATCGGGCTGTAGGGCGCGCCACTCTAATCGATTGTTGGTCAAAGTTATCGTATTTTTCTGAAATGAATAAAAGCGGCATTATACAAGATTTCAGCCTGTTAAGCACCGTAGACATGCGCCTGAAACCAGGGCGATCTCACATTCCCCCCGCTGGTCCTGTTTTCTTTACAGCCTGATCAAAAAAAGCTGTTATTCTTAACCCGTTATGTGGTCAGCATGAGATTCCGATGAAATATCAACAACTGGAAAATCTGGAAAGCGGTTGGAAGTGGAAGTATCTGGTCAAAAAACACCGCGAAGGTGAATCGATCACGCGCTATATCGAATTAAGCGCCGCGCAGGCAGCCGTGGATGAACTGCTGGTCATGGAAAACCGGCCGGTTGAAGTGTTGCAGTGGATTAGCCTGCATATTAATCCGACGCTCGAAAACCGCATGAAACAGACGATTCGCGCCCGACGCAAACGTCATTTCAACGCCGAGCATCAACACACGCGTAAAAAATCTATCGATCTGGAGTATCTGGTGTGGCAGCGCCTGGCGGGTCTGGCACAGCGCCGTAATAGCACACTATCGGAAACGATTGTGCAGCTGATTGAAGATGCGGAAAGAAAAGAGCAGTACGCCAGCCAGATGTCGTCGCTCAAGCAGGATCTGAAAGCCATTCTGGGCAAGCCGGAATAAGCGCGATTCTGTTAGCTCTGCCGGAAAAGAGACCGGCAATAAAAAACCCCGCCGAGGCGGGGTTTTTTTATGACTGATGGACTTAAGCCTGTGGCTGAGTCACAACGTCTTTGATGCCTTTAACTTCGATTTCTACGCGACGGTCTGGCGCCAGGCAGTCGATCAGGGCATTACGGCCTTTCACGCTGTCACAGGTGCTGCCGGTGACTGGGTTAGATTTACCCTCGCCACGTGCAGAGATCTTGTTAGCAGGGATGCCTTTAGAAACGAGGTAGTCAACAACAGACTGTGCACGCTTCTCAGACAGCTTCTGGTTGTACTGCTCTGAACCGATACGGTCAGTGTAGCCCAGAACAACAACAGAACCATCTTTAGGATCCAGATTGCTCAGCTGGGTGTACAGCTGATCCAGAGCCTGCTGGCCTTCTGGCTTCAGGGTGTTTTTGTTGAAGTTGAACAGCACGTCAGACTTCAGAGTGAAACGCTTGGTTTCAACAACTGGAGCTGGAGCTGGTGCTGGAGCAACAACTGGAGCTGCTGCTTCATCCTGACCGAAGCGGTATGAAACGCCAACGCTCAGCATGGAGTTATCAGGACGCGCACCAACGGTACCTGCGTCACCGATGTTGTTAACCCACTGGTAGTCCAGACGGGTTGCCCAGTTTTTGGTCACTGCGTATTCAACACCAACCGCGGCCAGTGGAGAAACACCGGTGTCGTGGTCGCTGATGCGATCGCCGCCAACAACCTGCTGAGTGGAGTCAGCACGCCATACCATGCCACCCAGACGGGTGTACACGTCCAGATCGTCCATTACTGGGTAGCTTAATTTAGCTGCCAGCTGAACGCCCTGTGCTTTGAATGCGCCGTTAACCTGGTCGCCTTTGTTAGGCATACGGCCTAACCAGTCATAACCCAGCTCGAAGCCCAGGTATGGGTTCGCCTGATAACCCATGAATGCACCAGCACCAAGCTGGCTTTCATGAGATGGGCCGTCGTTATCTTGGTAACCGTTACCGTAGTAACCTTTGTCATGGTACTGAGACCAGCCCAGTTTAGCACCGGTGTACCAGGTGTCATCTTTAGGGGCGGCCTGCGCTACGGTAGCGAAGCCAGCCAGTGCCACTGCAATTGCGATAGCTGTCTTTTTCATTTTTGCGCCTCGTTATCATCCAAATAGGCAATGAGCTTTAAGTTAGCTCTTTGGTTTAATCCTTCGCCGGGTTGTGTAGCTCGATTATGACTCTTCCAAAAAAAGGAGGTTATTGAGCACCCTGGCGAGCTAAAGTCTACAACGTACCAGCAAACTTACAAGTATGATGTGACGGTGCTCAGCAAAAAAACAGGGTTTCATACACATTTTTTAACATTTGAGGGTGAATTCTTTGCTGAAAAAAGGGTCTGTGAACGCAGCTAAACCATTGTCTAGCCGCGTCATAACATAATCAGCGGGTTAAAGCGGGGCAGGGAAAGAAAAAACCTGAGAAAAATCTCAATTTTACTTAATGATACAAACTAGAGTGAATTTTTATTCCATTTAACGGTCTGGATGGAAGATAAGAGGTCTCTTCCGGGCGCATAATCAGTCCGAGAGCTTGTCCAGAATCCGCTGCTTGCTGCAAACGTAGACGATCCGTTTCTGATACTTCCTCTTCCAGCCAGCCCAAAACCACGCTGTAATTTCCCGTGCTCAACGCTTTGATCATCGCTTCAACGGTGGTGATGGTGGTGGAGTGAGGGGACTGCATCACTTTATCCAGCGGTAACCCGGAGCGCTGAAGCCAGTCGCGGCTCAGTTTTTGCTGCGGCGTGAGCCACAGCTGCCAGCGCGACTGCGTACCTAACTGTTGCAACAACGGCAGCAGCAGTCGCTGAGTCATACCAGGTTGATTCTCACTGTAAGTCAGTTCGCTGATCAGACCATTACCGCAGGCAGCTGCGGATGAAGGAACGTGCAGGGCACGAGTAACAGATTGAGATTTCAGGGAATGAGTACGCATGGTGTCTTCGCTCACAGGTGACTGTATGGATATACAGTATATCCACAGTGAGCAAAGATCAACCTTAATCTTGCGTGTGCAACAGCGCTTGTCATGATGGAAGTAGCCATCACCCGCATGAGCAAACGCCGTAACCCGTACGAACTGTTTACCCGCGCCAATCCCGCAGAGAAAAGATCTTCCCCGCCCGCCTCACTCTGCGCCTGAACATACACAGGCTGCAGAATACTACTGCGCTAATTTATCTGCTGACATGTTATTAAATTCAGCTGCAAGCTGCGGGGTTTAATAAAGCGAAATTATTATTCTGCCTGTTAACGCCTGGCTTGGCCGGTTAGGTAAAAATAAATTTTATTGACACTCTGTTCCTGGATATCAAAAGTTAGTGGGATTGAGTTAATTGATAATAATTTAATGTTATTGTGCTGCGATCAATAACTGACATGGTGATTTTTATGGAAAGGCTCCTCGCGGCGTTCATCCGGCATCTCCGCCGTGTCTGCTATAGAAACATGGGTATTCAGCAGCTTGTGATGCATAACATCGGCACTGGCCGTTTTGAAATCCCCTCCCTGTGCGATGGCGGTAGCGGAAACCAGCAGGAAAAAACCGGCTACTAAAGGCGCGCTTATTTTCATCTGTTATTCTCCAAACTTTCTCGGAACTTATTCTGGCGCTACTTTGCCTGCTCTTTTGTCATGATTTGTCATAGTAGATTAAATCTTATCCCTGAGCTGTTTGGAATCTATTCGGCTGTTACGGGTGCAGGGCGGCGCAGGCGTGTTTCTACTGCAATACTCCACCACGGGAAACAGCAGGAAATAGTTATGCGAAAATTAAGAGGGTAATTTCTGCTGCCACGCCTTGATCCGGTTTTTTTTAACCATCGGCTAATCCCTAAAGCCGGGGGCGATTCTGAAAGCGCGTCGCCCAGCACGGCCATCCCTTGCCGCGTGCCGAGGCCCGCAGGGAGCGTCTTTTGCCGTTCCGGCGTGCTCAGGCTGAGCTCAGACCGGTTTGCGGACGTTTAGCGATAGAAGTCATTTGTGGGGATACCTCAGGGATTGCCTCCCCGCAGCAAATCGACCTCTCCTGGTTTTTTATTTTTTCGTTACGTCTCGCAAATCCTTTAGGTAAAACGTGGGAACTGAATTTATTCATTGAACACGTAATTGAGATTGAATACTTTCTAATGCGTTGATTTAAGGACGATAGTTAGAAAAATCTTAAATGTACAGGGAGAGATCATGACTAGCTCAAAACGTAAAATTGAAGAGGCAAAACAGCGTCTGCAGCTGCTGGGGGAAGTTGAATCGCGCACTCAGTTTGGCGGATATTGCCTGACGGTGGAGAAAACCGTTTTTGCGGTCGTCGCTGACGGCGAGCTTTATCTGCGAGCCTGTGAGCAAGTGCGGCCCTATATTGTCGAACGCAAAATGGAGCCGCTAAACCTGAAAAAGCGCGGCGTGCCGGTGGCCCTTCACTATTATCGCGTTGACAGTGATTTATGGTCAGACAGCGATCAGCTGGTGGCGCTTTCCCGCCTTTGCCTGCTGGGGGCCAGGACGCAGCAGTTAGAAAAGCAGAAAAAGCGGCGGCTTAAGGACCTGCCCAATTTGGGGGTTCGAATGGAGATGCTGCTGCACCAGGTGGGAATTAACAACATCGAGACGCTAAAACAGAAGGGCGCGAAGCGGAGCTGGCTGCTGCTACGGACCTGCAACAGCAACCTCGGTTTAACCGTGCTCTACGCGTTGCAGGGGGCGATTGTTGGTCGCCATTACGAAGCTCTGCCGCAGGAGATGAAAGAAGAGCTGCGCATGTGGTTCCATCGCAATGCGCAGCGGGAAGCGAAAAGAGCGCGCGAACGCAACCAGGGGTTACGTTAGCCGCGCTGCGCGATCTGTTTTTTCAGCCGGGCAATTTCTGGTAAAAGAGCCACCAGCAGGCCAACCTGCTGAAGAACCAGTGGCTCTTTCGTTGTCGTATCGGCTTCACTATGCTGAATGCGCTGCGCCAGACTATCCATCATCCGCTGAGCCTTATCCTCTTCCACAACCTCAATGTGCAGCACATCATCGACGTAACAGACGGCGTCATCCATCAGCTGCAGCATCTCGTCACTCTCCAGCTTTTCACGGTGCGCACCGAGCGCTGATATATAGCTGAGGAAAGAGTGATTCAGGCAGAGCAGGCGAAAAGCCGCTTCACGCAGCGTGCGGTCGGCTTTGTTTTCGACCGAAAGATTAGACACCACCGAAGCCAGCTCCGCATCACCATTGTGGGCATCACGACGGGCAACGCGATACTCCAGCCGATTGTCCTTGCCCTGATGGTACTGCACGAGAATCGCATCCAGATATCGGCAGTTGGCGTTCAGGGTGCGCTCTGCCACGGCAGGAAGCCGCCGGAAGCGCCAGTCAGGCCAGATAAATGCCACGGCCAGCCAGGCAATGCCACAGCCAATCAGGGTATCGACAATACGCGGGATCGCCACTTCAAACCCTTCACCCAGCAGATTGAAACAGAGCAGAACCAGCAGGGTGATAAACATCGTGGCGTGGGCGTACTGCACGTTGCGGAAGGCAAAGAATAGCACGCCGGTGACCACCATCAGAATCAGCTGCCCCTCAACTGACGGTACCAGCCACAGCAGCGGCAGCCCCAGAACAATGCCCGCAAGGGTGCCGATAATGCGCAGCGCGAGGCGGCGGCGGGTAGCGTTGTAATTGGGCTGGCAGACAAACAGGCTGGTCAGCAAAATCCAGTAGCCGTGTTGTAAACCGGTCAGCTGGATAAAGGCATACCCGGTACACAGCAGCAGGGACAGGCGCACCGCGTGACGAAAAAGCGGAGACTCCGGGCTCATATGGCGGCTAAGCCGCAGGCGGATATCGCTCCAGCCGGTCAGCCCCTCACTGGAGAGCGTCTGGTCATGCTGTGGCCCGCTCTCTGCCAGCGCCTGTTCCGATTCAATGGTCGCCAGCTGCGCATCAATTGCCTTCAGGTTATTCAGCAGATAGTGCATTGCTTTCACCTCTGCGCTGGCGGGCTGCTGTATCTCCAGGCGCTGCAGCGCGCTGTTGAGATTGGTAAACACTCGCTCAAAGTGGGCAGCGTGCAGATACTTTTCCCGCAGCAGAATCGCACTGGAAAGTGTCTGACAGGCCTGCGCCTGCAGCGTCAGCAGGCGCTGGAAGCGAAACAGAATATCGCTGGAGCCCCAGGCTTTGCGCAGAGCGTGATACTGCACGTGTGACGAACTGGCCCGCTCGTGAATATCCTGAGCGACAAAATAGTAGTGCAGGGTGCGCCGGGTGCCGCGCTGGCCACGGTCGCCGCGCAGACGTGACTGTATAGAGGCCTTTGCCTGATTCAGCAGCGTCACCAGTTGGCTGTTGGCCATGGCAACGCCGACCAGCGTCTGGCGATCGTCGTCTTCAATATCCGGGTCGAACAGGTTCGCCTTGGCTTCAAGATAGCGCGCCAGCTGGGCATAGCAGCGCGATATACTCTCCTGCAGCGGGCGGATGGGGAACAGCAGATGCCCGGCCAGCGTCAGCAGGTTATACCAAACAGCCCCCAGCAGCAGCAGGGCAGGCTGCAGATACCACTGGGCAAACAGGTTGATCCCCAGCATGGTATAGATGGCGATCAGCAGTGCACCGAAGGCGATGGTGGCATAGCGTGGCCCCAGTGCGCCCAGCAGGATAAAGCCCCAGCTAGATACTGCCAGCCCGACGATAAACAGCCATGGATGAGGAAACAGCAGCTCAACGGAAACCGAGGCGATACAGAAACAGATCAGCGTGATCAGCAGGTTGCGCAGGCGTCCGCTCAGGCGATCGTCGAGGTCAGCGAGTGCGGCGGCGACCACGCCCAGCGTCAGCGGAATCGTCCAGGCGATCTGATGCAGCCACCAGGGAACGGCCGCCGTTCCCGCCAGTGCCAGCGTGATGCGGATATTGTAGAGCCAGCTGCTGTTAAAAGCCTGACGCCGCAGGCTACTGAACAGGGATCTCTTCATCGAAGCGGTTATTGAAAGCGTGCGCGCGCATTGGCTTCACGCGCGGCCTGAGCGACTTCCACTGAGACCACCCGGCGCCCGACCGGCCACAGGGCAATGGCGGCAATTTTGAAGTTGGCAATACCGACCGGAATGCCGATCAGCGTAATGCACTGGGCGATACCGATGCAGATATGTGAGATACACAGCCACCAGCCGAAAAAGACCAACCAGACCACGTTCAGCAGCGTTCCACCGGTATTCAGCAGCGCATTCTTACCGCCCGGGTTTAACTCATCAACGTGCATCGCCTCGTTGCCAAAAGGCACCAGCGACAGTTTGGTGATCTCCCAACATGAGCGGGTCAACGGCAGCGTGAAGATGAAAATAATGCTGACCAGCGTCGCGACCAGCCAGGCGAGGGTAGTAAAGAAACCTCCCAGCACAAAATTCAGGATATTTAATACGGTGCGCATAAACGGGTTTCCCTCTTGCGATAGCAATCATCAATGGACAATTCCTTGATTGTAACGCGTTTTAGCGCTGGAGCGGTACAGCACGGACAGTTAAACTGTCAGATGTAGAAAATAACCGCAGCCAGGGTCACCGGAATGGAACTGAAAGCAACATCGCTGGGCAAACATCTGGCACAACATCCTTATAATCGCGTGCGGCTGCTGAGCGCAGGCGTTGAGGTCAGCGGTGAAAAGCATGAATACCTGATCCCGTTTAACCAGCTACTGTCGATCAAATGCAAACGCGGCCTGGTATGGGGCGAGCTGGAATTCACGCTGCCGGATAACAAAGTGGTGCGCCTGCACGGTACGGAATGGAGTGAAACCCAGCGCTTTTATCACTATCTCAATCAGGCCTGGCAGCAGTGGAGCAGCGAAATGAGCGAGGTCTGCGCCGAGGTGCTTAGCGCGCAGGAACAGCAGATCCGTCAGGCAGAACAGCAGGACAAATGGCTGAAGCGCAGCGATATCGCCGCGTGGCAGCAGGCGATTCACAAAGCTTTTGCGGCGGTGCCTCTGCCCGTTGAGCGGCTTGACGAGTTTGATAACTGCCGGGAAGCGTATCGCTACTGTCGCCAGTGGCTGAGCGATAACGATGGGCAGCGCGTGCAGCGTAATAATCAGTGGACCGAGCGTATGCTGGTGCAGCATGCTGATTTTTTCAACCAGGTGGAAACCTCTCCGCTCAACCCTTCGCAGGCCCGCTCCGTGGTCAATGGCGAAGAGGCAGTGCTGGTACTGGCGGGGGCCGGCAGCGGTAAAACCTCCGTGCTGGTGGCTCGGGCCGGCTGGCTGATGATGCGTAAGCAGGCCAGCGCGGGTCAAATCCTGCTGCTGGCGTTTGGCCGCAAGGCCGCCGAGGAGATGAACGACCGCATTCGCGCCCGTCTGCACAGCGAAGAGATTCAGGCGCGCACCTTCCATTCGCTGGCGCTGAATATTATCCAGCAGGGCAGCAACAAAGCGCCGACCATCAGCAAACTGGAAACCGATAATGCCACGCGGCAGTCGCTGTTAATTGACGTCTGGCGTCAGCAGTGCAGCGAGAAAAAAGCCCATGCCAACGGCTGGCGGCAATGGCTGACCGAAGAGCTGGAGTGGGAGCTGGAAGAGGGCAGTTTCTGGCAGGATGACCGCCTGGCGAAACGGCTGGCAAGCCGCCTTGAACGCTGGCTGGGGCTGATGCGCATGCACGGCGGGGCGCAGGCGGCGATGATCGACAGTGCCCCGGAAGAGGTGCGGGAGCTGTTCAGCAAGCGGGTGAAATTAATGGCGCCGCTGATGAAGGCGTGGAAAAGCGCGTTAAAAGAGGAAGGGGCGGTCGATTTCGCCGGGCTGATCCATCAGGCGGTCAATATTCTCGATAAAGGGCGTTTTATCAGCCCGTGGAAGCATATTCTGGTCGACGAATTCCAGGATATCTCCCCCCAGCGAGCGGCACTGCTGGCAGCCCTGCGCCGGCAGAATAAGCAGACCACGCTATTTGCCGTCGGGGATGACTGGCAGGCAATTTATCGTTTCAGCGGGGCGGAGATGACCCTGACCACCGCCTTCCACCACCACTTCGGCGAAGGCGACCGCTGCGTGCTGGATACCACCTACCGCTTTAATGAGCGCATCGGTGAAATCGCCAATGGCTTTATCCAGAGCAACCCGCACCAGCTGAAGAAACCGCTCAACAGCCTGAGCAAAGGCAATAAAAAAGCCGTCTCGCTGCTGCCGCAAACGCAGCTGGAAGCGCTGCTGAACAAAATGAGCGGCTATGCCAAAGCGGATGAGCGCATTCTGGTGCTGGCGCGTTATCACTATTTGCGCCCGGAAGAGCTGGAAAAAGCGCGCACCCGCTGGCCGAAACTCAACATCGATTTTATGACTATTCACGCCAGCAAAGGTCAGCAGGCAGATTATGTCATTCTGCTGGGGCTGGAAGAAGGTAAAGAGGGCTTCCCGGCCGCGGCCAGAGAATCAGTCATGGAAGACGCGCTGCTGCCCGCTGAGGAAGACTTTCCCGATGCGGAGGAGCGCAGGCTGGCCTATGTGGCGATGACACGGGCAAAACAGCAGGTCTGGCTGCTGTACGATCGGGAAAATCCGTCGGTGTTTGTGGCTGAGCTGAGCCGTCAGGGCGTGCCGTTACTGCGCAAGCCCTGACCAAATAGCCGCGCCGGAGCTATTTCAGGCGCTGCTGCAGATAACGTTCGTAATCCGGGATCAGGATCTCCACCGGCTGGGCGAAAAGCGGCGAGTGGATAATAAAATCAGCAGTAGCACGGTTAGTGGCGACCGGGATATTCCACACGGTTGCCAGGCGCAGCAGCGCTTTCACATCAGGATCGTGCGGCACCGCATTGAGCGGGTCCCAGAAGAAGATCAGTACATCAATCTTCCCTTCAGAAATCAGCGCCCCGACCTGCTGGTCGCCGCCCATCGGGCCGCTCAGCATCGCCGTGACCGGCAGGCCGGTCGCGCGCTGCACCAGATTGCCGGTGGTTCCGGTGGCGTACAGCGTATGGTGCTGCAGCTGCTCTTTATGGGTTTCCACCCACTGCATCAGGGAATTTTTACAGTGGTCATGAGCCACCAGCGCAATATGTTTTTGCGGCTGGATAGTACGGGTTGTCTGATCCATTCAGGTATCCTGGTCGGGTGGGACGGGCAAAATCGGGTCAACAGAGGGCTGAGTGTAGCGCTGAGAATAATCTGCGATCAACTGGTATGCAGGGCTTTCATCAGCAGCACAAAGCGCTGGCGGGTGGCGGAGTCAACCTGCTGATACCACAGGCGTAGCATGCGCTCGGCCGGATGCTGGCTGAAAGCGATCTCCGGCATTTGCCCGGTTGCCATGGCAGTCCGGCGCAGCGGCTGGGCAAAGCGCGGAACCGAGGCAATTTTGTCATCGAGGTTATACAGCACCATCGCCTGTTCTAAATCACCCTGCGCCTCACTCTGCAGGCGATCGCGCTTGCTCGCGACCTCGGCGCCATGCTCATCGAGCAGGACAAAGCGCGGGCTTTTATCAAAGTGCCTGCCGTCGCGCAGCGTCTGCAGGGCGGGAAGGGTGATAGTGACCGACTGCGCCTGAGTGGTGAAAGTGACGATTTGAGGAGCAGAAACCCAGTGGGTTGCCATAGGCGTTTGATTTTCCAGCGTGCGCTCAATGCGGAACAGCAGCTGATGTTCCCCGCGCTCCAGTTCCAGGCCATCCGCGCCCTTCAGTAGCGAGCCGGAAATCTTATGTCCATCCAGTACCAGCAGATCAATATCCGGCGATAACTTCAGCGTGGTCGCCTGCACATGGGCAGCGAACAGCACTGTTATCAGTCCGATGATGACCCCGCGTAGCTTCATTGTTTCTCCGGCATGGTGAGTGATGGCTGGTCGTTGAATGTATCAAAGTCTTTCAGTATGACAGTATAGTAACATTTTAACATACTTATTCGTGCTATAAATCATGAAACGCAGCAGATGCTATTTTCCATGCGCTGACCAGGCCACAATTAGCGGCAGGCAGGTTAACCAGGTTAAGGGAGGCAACAATGAGTGATGAGACGATTGCACAAGTGCTGAAAACCACCAGAACCATTGCGCTGGTCGGGGCCAGTGACGATCCCTCGCGCCCCAGCTATGGCGTGATGGGCTATTTACTGGCGCAAGGTTATCAGGTTACGCCGGTCAGCCCGAAGCTGGCAGGGCAGACGCTGCAGGGGCAAAAGGTGTATGCCACGCTGGCAGATATTCCGCATCCGGTGGATATGGTCGATGTGTTTCGCAATGCACAGGCAGCATGGGGCGTGGCGCAGGAGGCGATAGCCATCGGTGCGAAGTCACTGTGGTTGCAGATTGGCGTTATCAACGAGCAGGCGGCCGTGCTGGCGAAAGAGGCGGGTTTGCAGGTGGTAATGGATCGCTGCCCGAAAATAGAGATCCCGCGCCTCGGCCTGACGAAGCAGGCATAAAAAACCCCGCGCCAGCGGGGTTTTATCAGTTTCTCAGGCGGGGAGCGGTCAACTGCTGGCGGATGGATGCCGCAAGCTCGTCCAGCGAGGCGTTATCCGGGTGTTCACCGGGCAGTTCCCACGACAGCTGCGCTTCAGCCAGATAGGTTTGCACCGTCTGGCCATCATCATCTTCCATCACCACGTGATACCAGGGGGCTGAACGCATAGCATCGCTATCCACGACGTCATCAATGGCGGGTTCTTCCAGTGAATATTCCGGGTCGACATCCACCACTACACCGAGAAAACCGAGCAGCTGATGGCGTACCTGTTGTCCGATACCAAATTTGCTGGCAATCATTATTACCTCCTGAGAAATATTGCTCTTACCTGAAATGGGGGCGCGAGCAACGTTTTCAAGTCACAATACGCGGCAGGCAAAACCTTTCAAATACATCCCTTCAGGATAGCTGGTAATCACCGGGTGATCGGCGGCCTGGCGGAATTGCTCAATAAACTGCACGTCACGCCCCGCATCCACGGCAGCATCCGCGATAAGCTTCTGGAACAGATCGGTGGACATCAGGCCGGAGCAGGAGAAGGTCATCAGCATCCCGTTAGGGTTAAGCAGCTGCATGGCCAGCATATTGATATCTTTGTAGCCACGGCACGCGCCCATCAGCTGATTTTTATTCTCAACGAATTTTGGCGGGTCCATGATGATCAGATCAAACTTCTCGCCTTCATCACGGTAGCGACGCAGCAGCTTGAACACGTCATCGCGCAGGAACTGGGCCTTAGAGAGGTCCAGGCCGTTCAGCTCAACGTTCTGACGCGCCACGTCCAGCGCCGCCTGCGACGTATCTACGCTGATCGCTTCAGCGCAGTTACCCATCAGTGCGGACACGGCAAAGCCCCCGGTATATGAGAAGCAGTTCAGCACGCGGCGGCCTTCGGCATAGCGGCGCGTGGCCAGGCGGCTGTCGCGCTGGTCAAGGTAGTAACCGGTTTTGTGCCCGGTCTGGATATCGACCAGCAGCTTCATGCCGTGTTCAGTAATCGGCAGCAGTTCCGGTGGCATCTCCCCCAGCACTAAGCCCTGGGTCAGCTCCAGACCCTCTTTCTTGCGCACGCTGACGTCGGATCGGTCATAAATGGCGCAGCCCGGATAGCAGGTCTGCAGCGCAGCGATCAGCGCGGCACGCTGATACTCTGCACCGGCGGACAGTAGCTGCAGCACGAGGAAGTTGCCGAAGCGGTCGATGGTCACCCCTGGCAACCCATCAGACTCACCGGCGATAATACGGTAGCTGTCGAGATTATCACGCTGTGCCAGCCAGTCGCGCAGCTGCTGAGCGGCTTTCAGGCGGCGCACGAAGAAGTCGATATCAATCGATTCATCCTGCTGCCAGCTCCAGACGCGGGCGCGGATCTGTGATTCAGGCGACCAGGCGGCGCGCGCCAGCCATTTACCGCTGCTGTCGCAGACATCAATCGTTTCACCGGAGGAGGCTTTGCCCTCCATCCGGGCAACCGCGCCAGAGAAAACCCATGGATGGCGGCGAAGTAAGGACTTTTCACGTCCCTTGGCAAGAATTAATCGTACGGTCATGTTTTGCTATGCTTACTTTCAGAGAATCAGGCGATATTGTCCGGTGCCGACCGTCAAAAAGCAATCGGTGATAGGTAGAGGAGGAGAAATGGCAACGATCTGTGTGCGCGTATGGGTTCATGGCAGGGTGCAGGGGGTAGGATTTCGCTACAGCACCCAGCGCGAAGCGAAGCAGCACGGGCTGAGCGGCTATGCTAAAAACCTGGATGACGGCAGTGTGGAGGTGCTGGCGTGCGGTGAACAGTCTGGAGTGGAAGCCCTGTTGGCCTGGTTGAAAGCCGGAGGACCACGCAGCGCCAGGGTGGATAAGGTGCTGACTGAACCTCACCACCCCACGCATTTTCCGCAGGGTTTCAGCACCGCTTAGCTTTACAGGCACTTAGCCGGTTTGGGTAAACCGGCAATTTTGGTGGCCTGCTTTGCCGGACCTTTCGGGAACAGGCGGAAGAGATAACGGCTGTTGCCTTTCTCCTCGCCGTACTTCTGCGCCATCGCTTTTACCAGCATGCGCACCGCCGGGGAGGTATTAAACTCCAGATAAAATGCCCGCACGAAGCGCACCACTTCCCAGTGGGCCTCGCTCAGTTCGATGGACTCTTCTGCCGCCAGCGCCAGCGCCAGCGTCTCATTCCAGTCCGCAACTGATTTCAGATAGCCCTGCGCATCGCGCTCAATCTCTTTACCTTCAAACTGCACTCTCTTGCCCCACGCTATTTAACCGGCGCCCAGTTTAGCAAACTTTTAGCGGCAAAAAAAAAGCCCCGCGCTGCGGGGCTTGATGCCAACCGGTCGCGGCTTAGTTATTACGCGACATGCCGAGCAGGCTCAGCAGGCTGACGAAGATGTTATACAGCGACACATACAGGCTCACGGTGGCGCGAATATAGTTGGTTTCGCCGCCGTGAATGATGTTGCTGGTCTCCCACAGGATCGCGCCGGCAGAGAACAGAACAAACAGCACGCTGATCGCCAGGTGCAGAGCAGGGATGTTGAGGAACAGGTTGGCGACAACAGCCACCAGCAGCACCACAAAGCCGGCCATCATCATGCCGGAAAGGAATGACATATCCTTGCGCGTGGTCAGCACATAGGCAGAACAGCAGAAGAACACCAGCGCGGTGCCGCCCAGTGCCAGGCCGATCACATCGCCCATACCGGCAGACAGGAAGCTGTTAAGAATCGGGCCAAGGCTATAACCGAGGAAGCCAGTGAAGGCAAACGCCGCCAGGATGCCGGCCGGGCTGTTAGCCAGACGGTAGGTCAGGAACATCAGGCCGTAAAAACCGACCAGCATCAGGATCAGTCCCGGTGCCGGTAGGGCATATACGGTGCTCAGCGTGGCGGTGAGCGCGGAAAATGCCAGCGTCAGGCCGAGCAGGAAATAGGTGTTGCGCAGAACTTTGTGCGTGCTGAGCAGCGAGCTTTCACGTGTGCTTGAAACGATGCGATCCATAAAACACCTCTTCTGGGTCACTAAAAAATAGCGATGGTAATATAGCAGCGAGAATAAGGAGCACAGCGCAGCGGGGAAAGGCGTTTTACCCTTCTTTACGCGCTAAAACGCTGATTCCGTGAGCAGGCTGGTGATAAATTCAACAAACAGCTGTCGATTGACGTTTTTTCACGCGATTGAAACAAAAGCCACTTTACAAGCTCTACGGGGATGTTTATAGTGCGCCCCATTGTGGAAGCGTGGCCGAGTGGCTGAAGGCACCGGTCTTGAAAACCGGCGACGGGAAACCGTTCTAGAGTTCGAATCTCTACGCTTCCACCACCAAATTCAAACGGGTTAGCGAAAGCTAGCCCGTTTTGCTATGCGCGCAATAAACAGACCGACCCACGCCTCTCTCTGCTGCTTTCTTATCCATTTTGCTACGCGTTGCTGGTTTTTCCGGCAAACGAACACAAATGCTCACAAAATCAACAAAGTAGATAAAAATAGTCTTGGCAAATGCGCAAACACCCCCTATACTGCGCCCCATCAGTTAGCGAGACACGTCTCAACAGCTGGTACGTGTGGAAGCGTGGCCGAGTGGCTGAAGGCACCGGTCTTGAAAACCGGCGACGGGAAACCGTTCTAGAGTTCGAATCTCTACGCTTCCACCATCAAATTCAGAACCCCGGGCTTAACAGTCCGGGGTTTTTTGTTTTAGCGCATTCCCGCCAGGCCGTGCTCCACGGTGGCCAGATAGATACAGAAGTAATCTTTGACCATCTCGATAAACGCCGGTGACAGCGTCAGGTCATTGGCACCCTCTTCGATCTTCAGCATGCCAATATCTTCAGCGGCCTGCAGGCAGCGGCGAATATGTGAACGGGAAACGCCGCAGCAGAATGCCGATTTCAGAATATTGAACTTGATGGTCAGGCTCTGCTGCTTAATGGTTTCCAGATAAAGATTAAACATCATCATGTGACCGCCGTCGCGGCTGAGAAATTCAGCGCTGCCCGGCACCATATCGTGGATAAACAAACGGTTAAGCGTGATTTCCGCGTAGGTGCGGAAAAACTCAGGCACGAAATTTTTGTGCTGCTGATAAAATTCAAGGTCAAAAGAGTCGGTCAGCATCGCGCAGGGGATAATCATGGTGTTGATCATACTCTGCGTTTCAGTCAGCGCTTTCGGCGTCGGCTTATAATTCAGTTTGCGCTTATCTTCACTGTCGCGATAAACCTCCAGTCTTCCGCCAACCCGCAGAAAAAGCAGGAATGAATCCAGAGAGTTACTGCTGAAAAGATCGTTACTGATACAAAAGCGTTTTACATCTTTAAAGGTGCTGCTTTTACGAATGTAGTAGATGCCGAGTATTGCCGATCCGACAATAAATCGATTCGCTTTAAATAGCGTTTTGAAGTAAAGCGGATTAGTTAAGTACAGCTTAAGTAAAAGCTCATAATGACACTGGATCGCGTCATTGAGTTCCCCTCGTGCTTTGTACTCTTCAGCTTTGCATTTTAGCTTTTTTTCTAATTCTGGCTTCTTTTTGCTTATAAAAGGCATATATCACTTTCTTAGTTATATTATCTTCCGTGGTGTAAGAATTATCTTATTTTGCTATTTCGACTCTGTCAACCGAAGCGGGGTTTTTTTACTTATTTTAACATGACTAAGTGTTAATAGTAGCCGTAAAACATTTGTATTACATGCACTTAAGTTGCGTAAGATCTTTCTTAATTGCAAATATTTCTGGCTGGGTAATCTTAAGCCTTCGTAACATATTGTTTTTGATCTGATTTAAATTAACAACAAAAATGGACAGTGACTTGGGTAGTGGACTGATTAGTATTGCCTCGCTTTTAAAGGAATACCGGGGATGAGGTGGTCGATTATTGTAATTAATAACCGACGGCACTTTCATGACGAGGCTCATTCTTTCAGTTAAATATCAGTCAAGGACAATTAAATGGAAATCAAAAAAATCACCGCTGTTGCACTGTTCGCTTTGGCCACTACTGGCGTCGCTCATGCAGCCGATCAGGGCAACGGTAAAGTCACCTTTTACGGTTCAATCGTCAATGCTCCCTGCTCAATCGCACCAGGTGTGGACGATCAAAAAATTCCATTGGGTCAGGTCTCTAATTCGGACCTGGCGAACGGTGGCGAGCAGAAAGCCGTCGACTTCACCATCGATCTACAGAACTGTGACGATGCAACTAAGCACACGGTAACCGCGACCTTCACCGGTATGGCGGGCGTTGATGGCCGTCTCGGTATTACCGGGGAAGCGAAAGGCGCCAGTATTTTACTGCGCGACGGCAGCGGTAAGAAAATCGAGCTGGGCACGCCAACCACCGCGCAGACGTTAAACGGTAACGCGAACACGCTGCAGTTTACCGCCGCCCTGAAGGGTGATGGCACCAAAGATGCGCCAGTTGAGATTGGCACCGGTGCATTTACAGCAGTTACTAACTTTACACTGGCCTATCAGTAATTCACCTCCGCCAGATAAATAACAGAGCGCCTGCAATAGCAGGCGCTATTTATCGCCCGTTGAGCATCAACCAGTGACGATTTGTGGGACCATGGGAAAAATGACCTTTACAATCAAATCGCCAGCATTCCTGGTTATTTCCATTTTTCTGGCGCTAAGTTCAACTTTGAATAGGGTTCATGCTGAAGATATTCAGTTTAACACCGATCTTTTAGACGTCGACGATCGTAATAATATTGACGTCACTAATTTTGCGCGCAAAGGCTACATTATGCCTGGCCGCTATACCCTTAATGTCCGGCTGAACGGTGACGCACTGGGCGACCGCAGCGTGGATTTTTACACCCCCAAAGAGCATCCCGATGAGAGCCTTCCCTGCCTGACACCGCAGCTGGTGGATGAACTGGGTCTGAAATCGGCGGCGACCGATGCCCTTAAATGGTGGCACGGCGGCGAATGTCTGGCAACCAGCAGCCTGGCAGGAACGCTGGTGCGCGGCGAGCTGGCTAACTCGACGCTGTCGATCAGTATGCCGCAGGAGTTTTTGCAGTATCAGTCCGCCAACTGGGACCCGCCCTCGCGCTGGGATAACGGCATTCCCGGGCTGCTGTTTGACTACAACCTCAATACCCAGGCGCGCTTTAACGCCCACTCCGGCGACCAGCGCAGCCTGAGCGGCTCCGGTGTCGCGGGTGCCAATGCCGGCCCCTGGCGTCTGCGTGCTGACTGGCAGGGGCGGCGCGACAGCCAGCGTGGTGAAACGCGCAGCAGCTTTGACTGGACGCGCTATTACGCCTACCGCGCGCTGCCGCAGCTGGGGGCCAAGCTGACGCTGGGCGAGGATTATCTGGTCTCCGATATTTTTGACAGCTTTCGCTTTGCTGGCGCCAGCGTGGTCACCGACAGCAATATGCTGCCGCCCAACCTGCGCGGTTATGCACCGGAAGTGACGGGCGTCGCCCGTACCAATGCCCGCGTGGTGGTGATGCATCAGGGCCGCGTGCTTTATCAGTCCCAGGTCGCTGCCGGGCCATTTCGCATTCAGGATATTGATGATTCAGTGATTGGCGAACTGGATGTGCGGGTGGAGGAAGAAGACGGCACGGTGCAGACCTTCACGCTCAATACCGCCACGGTGCCTTATCTGACGCGCCCGGGACAGGTACGCTACAAAATGGCGCTGGGCCGACCGGTAAACTGGCAGCACGCGGCCAACGGACCGGAATTTGCCAGCGCGGAGTTCTCGTGGGGAGTCAACAACGGCTGGTCGCTGTACGGCGGCGCAATTGGCAGCGATAAATATCAGGCGCTGGCCGGCGGTATCGGTCGCGATCTGCTGGCATTTGGCGCGATGTCGTTTGACGTCACGCACTCAATGGCGCAGCTGGCGACGGGGGAGTCGCGCGCGGGAAATTCCTATCGCCTGAGCTACTCAAAGCGTTTTGATGATTACGGCAGCCAGGTGACCTTTGCCGGTTATCGCTTCTCTGAAAGCCAGTTTATGACCATGGACGAGTTCCTGGATGCGCAATCGCAGCGGGACCGCACCAGCAACAGCCGCGAGATGTATATGGTAACGCTGGCACAGGATATCCGCCCGCTGGCCGCCAGCGTGCAGCTGAGCTATAACCGGCAAACCTGGTGGGACAAGCCCGATACGGAACGTTTTAGCCTGGCCATGTCACGCTATTTTGATCTGATGGAGTGGCGCAATCTCAGCCTTTCGCTCTCCGCCTGGCGCAACCGGGATAATCAGAGCAGTGACAAAGGGCTCTATTTATCGCTCTCGCTACCTTTTGGCGACAATAAGACCATCAGCTACAGCGGTTCAACCGGGCGTGATAACAACACTCAGCAGGTCAATTATTATCAGCGGCTGAATAATAGCGACAGCTATAGCCTGAGCGCCGGCAGCAGTAATAACAGTGCTGCGATGGCGGGATATTACATTCATGAAGGTAATGCCGGCCAGATGACCGCCAGTGCCAATATTCAGCCGGGTAATTATCAGGCGTTTGGCGCCACGATGAAAGGGGGCATAAGTGCCACAACTGAGGGCATGGCGCTACACCGCCAGAATAGTCCTGGCGGCACGCGCTTATTACTGGATACCGACGGCGTGGCGGATATTCCGGTGAAATCAACTTCAGGCACGGCCCGTAGTAATCGCTTTGGCAAAATGGTGATATCCGATGTCAGCAGTTATTACCGCAACCAGGTAGGCATTGATATTAACCGATTACCTGAAAATGCCGAAGTCACCTCCTCAATGGTGCGGGTAACCCTGACCGAGGGGGCCATCGGCTACCGGCACTTTTCCGTGCTGGCAGGGCAGAAGGCTATGGCGGTTATCCGCCTGGCTGATGGGAGCTTCCCGCCTTTTGGTGCCCAGGTATTTAACGCGCGCCAGCAGGAAGTGGGGCTGGTCGCTGATGGTGGCAGTGTGTACCTCAGCGGGCTGCAGTCCGGGCAACAGATGTCAGTGCACTGGGATGGAAAAACGCAGTGCACGCTGACGCTACCGCAGCTGGATTCAGCATCGCTGGCGAACCTGCTGCTGCCTTGCTTCAAAGCCGTAGCAAAAAACACCGAACTTTCGCAGGCTGCAAAATAAAGGAACAGTAAATGAAATCATTAATCAAGCCGGCTGCGCTAAAAACCATCGCGGCCACCACTCTGTTTATCTCCTCATTCTCATGGGGCGCTATCGCACTGGACCGTACGCGCATTATTATGGATGCCGATAATCCCTCCGTCAGCCTGACTGTCACCAATGAGAGCCAGCGTTTACCCTATCTGGCACAGGGGTGGCTGGAAAACGAGCATGGAGAGAAAATAACCACGCCCTTAACTGTCTTGCCACCGGTTCAGCGCATTGAGCCGGGCGAAAAAAGCCAGGTTAAAATCCAGTCGCTTCCCAGCGCTAATTTACTGGCGCAGGATAAAGAGACACTTTTTTATTTCAATCTGCGCGAGATCCCACCGCGCGCCGATAAGCCGAATACTTTGCAAGTGGCGCTGCAAACCAAAATAAAGCTGTTTTACCGCCCGGCATCGCTGCAGCTGTCACCAGGTGCCTATGCCAATCCGGTACAGCTGCAGGTCAGACTGACGCGCGTTGGCGATGATTACCGTATTGAAAACCCGACGGGATACTACATCACCTTCGTCGGAGCCAGCCGCCATGAGGGGGAAGAGTCGGTCCGCGGGTTTGCGCCGCTGATGGTCGGCCCGCGGCAGAATGTGATGCTGGGCGGCAGCGCGGCAGCGCTGGGAGATGCCCCGGTGCTGCAGTACGTTAATGATTTTGGCGGACGCGTCGCGCTGCACTTCCGTTGTCAGGCGGGCAGCTGCAGGGCGGTGGCTAAATCATGAGGCGGGCACTGGTTCTGCTGCTGGTGCTGCTGCTGCCGCTGCACGCGCTGGCATTTGAGTGTATCGACAAGCGCGATGGCAAACCGTTTGATGCGGTGGGGCAGCGCAATATTGACGTCACCGTCAATCTGTCACCAGAGATTATTATTGGCGACGTGGTGGTGTTTGACCTCTCGGACACTTTCACCTGCCGCAATACTAACCCCAGAGTCTATGTCGACTATATGCGCCTTAACTCGGGGACCTATCAAACTTCGCTGGATGAGTCATTCAGCAGCGGACTGGAGGTTAACGGCACCCGCTATCTTAATCCGATCAACTCGCCGATTACCGTATTCGAGCTGCGCGACGGCAACTGGCACGATCTGCAGGTAAAAGCCTTTTACCAGTTAAAGAACAGCCCGGGGCGCGGCGTGTTTATCAAGGCCGGGACGGTGGTCGCCAGCATGCAGATGTACAAATGGAGTGCGCCAGCGGGCGGGGTGTTTACCGCCAACTGGCGCATTCTTGCCGCCAACGATGCCTATTACACCGCCGGCACCTGCGAGATCAACAACAGCCAGGACATTAATATCGATTTTGGCTTTGTCGCCCGCAATCAGCTGACGCAAAGCGCCAGTCTCAGTCCGTTCAGGCAGCAGGTGAATATTCCCTATCGGTGTAAAGACACCAGTAACTGGGCGGTGAAGCTGACGCTGTCGGCGGATGCCAGCAGCTTCTCCTCGCAGGCAATCAAAACCACCAACCCCGATTTGGGGGTAGAGCTGTACCACGACGGCCAGCTGATCAAGCCTTTCGACAGCATCAACAGCCGTATCGTAAACGGTATCGGCAGCGACGATTTCACCTTTGCTCTGGTGAGGTCGGGCAATGCTCAGGTGGCGACCGGCGAGTTTAACGCCACCGCGATATTAGTGATGAGCCTGCAGTAGGGGCCGGAACGCTGGAACAAGGATGCACTATGACCGACCGTGCTTATATTACCGTCATGATGTTGGACAGTGACCGCTATTTTCAGGAGGGCGTAGTGCAGGTGCTGAAGAATCAGCTGCCGCACACGGTGGTCAGGCACAGCGCACAACTTCAGGGCAACGTCGATCTGCTGATCGCCGGGTGTGACGCGGTTTCGCTCTGTGCCGCGCAGCATTTCGCCGCAAGCATGTCGCCGCACGGCCAGCTGATCACCATCACCGATACCGCGCAACAGCGCTGGCAGTCGTTACCGCCGCTGCTGCAGGCCTGCCCGCAGTGGCTGTTGCATCGTCGCCAGTCGGAGGCCCAGCTGGCAGCGCTTTTGCGCCGGGTTATGCCGCCCGATACCCGGCTTATCATGATAGTCGACCCGCGTGCGCACAGTGAAGAGAAGCTGACGCCGCGGGAAAAAACGCTGATCGAATTGCTGCGCGTTAATGCGACACCGCACCAGATAGCGAGGTGTATGGCGCTGCATCCGAAAACGGTCAGCACCTATAAACGGTCGGTAATGCACAAGCTGGGGATGCAGAAGAATCTGGAGCTGTATCACTGGTTACTTTATTCATAAGGATGCAAATCATGAGCGGATACAGGCAGTGGCTGTGGGCCATCATGCTGGCGGCGAGCGGCGCCGTGGCGGCGGATAACAGTAATGGGTTCGGTAAAATTAATATGCGCGGGGTGGTGATCGATGCGCCCTGTTCGCTTGCACCGGAGTCGGCCAGCCTGGAAGTGGACTTCGGCCAGCTAAGCAGCGCCGCGCTGCGTAACGGGCGCGAATCTCAATCCGAAGAGTTCGTGCTCATTTTGCAACGCTGTTCCAGCATGCTGAAAAATCAGGTGCGCGTCACTTTTCAGGGGACCGCCTATTCAGACGGCCTGTTTGCAGTCGGCAGCGGCAACGAATCGATTGGACTGGTGCTGCGCGACCGTAATGGGCAATCGGTATTAAATAACCAGCCGGTTGCCTGGCAGCGCATTAATGATGGCGATAATAAGCTGGTTTTTTCTGCGGCAGTGAAAGGGCGCGAGGCCACCATCGATACGGGGAATTTTCAGGCCCAGGTATTATTCCTGATTGAGTACAACTGAAGCTGAATAAAAGCGCTTATCACCGTGCTTAACGTCTTCTGTTTTGCCCGACATCCTGCTATTTTCTTGCGAGGTGGTGATGATTAGAGCATTCCTAAAAACATCCTGTTTCTTTTCAATCCCCTGAAGCCACTAAACCGCCGGGGTCAGAGTCTGCTATATTCTCAATATCAATGACTAAACCCAGTCTCTGGCCTTATCTTGAGAGCGGTGGTGGTGAGTCAGCGCAGCGCGCTGCTCTTCTTTCTGCGCTGCAGGTTTTTGCCGGCCGGTAAGTTCACCCTTTGAATCAATGGAATAAATAGATGATTAACAAGTTCAGTCTCTGCGCGTTAGCGGTTTACTCCGCATTCTCCGGTGCTTCTGCCTGGGCTGCCGACGGCGATTATCAGCTGGAACAGGTGCTGATGATGAGCCGCCATAACCTGCGCGCCCCGCTGGCAGATAACGGCAGCGTACTGGCGCAGGCCACTAAAAAAGCCTGGCCGAAATGGGAAGTTCCGGGCGGCCAGCTGACCACCAAGGGTGGGGTGCTCGAAGTTTACATGGGGCGCTATACCCGCGAATGGCTGGCGCAGCAGGGGCTGGTGAAAGAGGGCGAATGCCCATCTTCTGACGACATTTACGCCTATGCCAACAGCCTGCAGCGCACCGTTGCCACCGCGCAGTTCTTTATTACCGGCGCTTTCCCAGGCTGTGATATTCCGGTTTCGCATCAGGATGAGATGGGCAGCATGGACCCGGTATTTAATCCGGTGATCACCAACGACAGTGAAGAGTTCAACAAGCAGGCGCTGGCGGCAATCAATGCCGAAGGCGAAAAGCTGGCCCTGAAGCCGGCCTTCCAGCGTCTGGAAAAAATCATCGATTACAAAAACTCCGCGGCTTGCAACGGTAAGAAGCAGTGCGACCTTTCCAGCACCAATCAGAACCAGTTCAGCGCTGATAATGGCAAAGAGCCAAATGTTTCCGGCCCGCTGAAGGTGGGTAACTCGCTGGTGGATGCCTTCACGCTACAGTATTACGAAGGTTTCCCAATGGAGCAGGTGGCCTGGGGGCAGATCAAAACGCCTGAGCAGTGGCAGGAGCTGGCCGCGATTAAAAATGGTTATCAGGATGCGCTGTTCACCTCCCCGGCCGTCGCGCACGAAGTCGCCGCGCCGCTGGTGGACTACATTCGCAGCATGCTGGTCGACCAGGATAAAGCCAGCGCGCCTAAAGTGACGCTGATGGTGGGGCACGACTCCAACATTGCTTCACTGCTGACCGCTTTGGATTTCAAACCGTATGACCTGCCGGGCCAGAATGAGCAGACGCCAATCGGTGGCATGGTGCAGTTCCAGCGCTGGCACGACAAGAAAAATGACAAGGAGCTGGTCAAAGTGGAGTACGTCTACCAGACATCCGGCCAGCTGCGTGATGCAGAGCCGCTGTCGCTGGACAATCCACCGAAGCGCGTCACGCTGCAGATGGCCGGATGCCCGACCGATGCCAACGGCTTCTGCTCGTGGGATAAGTTTACCGAAGTGCTGAACACGGCACTGCAGGGCACGCCGCTGCAGGTGGCTACCCCGGCTCCCGCTGCTGCTGCGCCTGCTGCCGATGCCAAACCGGCCGACGAGAAAGCCGTAGTAAACAAAGCCCTGGCCGATAAAGCGGCCGCGGATAAGGCCGCAGCGGAAAAGGCAGCGCAGGCGAAAGCATCAGCTGAAAAAGCAGCGGCAGACAAAGCCGCTGCGGAAAAGGCCGCGAAAGAGAAGGCCGCAGCCGACAAAGCTGCCGCAGACGCCGGCAAAGCCACTGCCGACAAAGCTGCTGCCGACAAGGCAACGGCGGATAAAGCCGCCAGTGACAAAGCCACGGCAGAGAAACCCTCCCCTGGCGCGGCAGAGACTAAACCCGCCCCGGCGGCGGCCCCTGCGGCCAACTGATGTAGCCGAGAGTGTGACAACAGGCCAGCAGCTGATGCTGGCCTTTTTTTTTCTCCGCTGGGCAAATGCTGCCGCCAGCGGTTAGGCATTTAACGTCTCTCCTCAGTGTAAGCAGCGATATACCCTGATTTTGTTGTTCATCAGGTGCTTTGGCACCCGACTTAACGAATCAGGAGACGCATTCAATGACCCGTTCAACCCGCTATGGTGAGATTCAGCGTAGCGAGCATAAAACGCTTATTCCCGGCGTAATGCTCTCTGACTCTCCCTACTCTTCCCGCTTACTTCTCCTCACCTTCAACGAAGAGATCACTCAGGCTTTTCTACAGGCAGCGCGCACCTTGCCGGTTCAGGCGCTGGAGTACAAATCGATGTTGCGCTTTCACCTTGGCAAACTGCTGGACGACCTCTGCGGCAATCAGCTGCGGTCGCTGCTGAGCCGCACCCTGCAGTCGCGCCAGCAGGGGGCACTGTTAATCAATGCGCAGGGGTTGATCAGCGTTGACCGGGCAGAGGATATGGTCCGTCTGGCCACGGCGATCGCGCATCTGATTGGCCGCGCAAATTTCGACTCGATGAGCGGACAGTACTACGCACGCTTTGTGGTGAAAAACAGCGACGATTCCGACAGCTACCTGCGTCAGCCGCACAAGCCGCTGGAGCTGCATAATGACGGCACCTACGTGGATGAACCGACGGATTTTGTGCTGATGATGAAAATCGACGAGCAAAATATGCAGGGCGGTGAGTCGATTCTGCTGCACCTTGATGACTGGGCGCAGCTCGACAGCTGGTTCAGCCATCCGCTGGCGCGGCGTACGATGCGCTGGTCGGCACCGCCCAGTAAAAATACGCCGCACAGCGTTTACCACCCGGTATTTGGCGTGGACGAACGCGGCCGGCCGGTGATGCGCTACATTGACCAGTTTGTTCAGCCAAAAGATTTTACCGAGGGCAACTGGCTGACCGCGCTGTCGGACTCGCTGGAAAACAGCGGAGGTAAAATCTACGTTCCGGTGCCGGTGGGCAGCATGCTGTTGATCAACAATCACTTCTGGCTGCACGGGCGCGATAAATTTCTGCCGCATCCGGCGTTACGGCGCGAGCTGCTGCGCCAGCGCGGTTACTTCACACCGGTGCTGTAATCGTCGGGCAGGGAGGGCTGCGCACAATGTATGATTTCGTGATTGTTGGCGGGGGCATTATCGGGATGTCGACGGCTATGCAGCTGATGACCGCCTATCCGGATGCGAGGATAGCGGTGCTGGAGAAGGAGACCGGGCCAGCCCAGCACCAGACCGGTCACAACAGTGGCGTGATCCACGCGGGGGTCTATTACACGCCGGGCAGCCTGAAGGCGCGCTTCTGCCTGGCCGGCAATCAGGCGACCAGGAAATTCTGCTCACGCCATCAAATTCCCTGGCAGGCGTGTGGAAAAATAGTTGTCGCCACAACGCCGCTTGAGATGGATCGCATGGCTACCCTGTGGAAGCGTTCGGCGGCAAACGGGCTGCAGCGGGAGTGGCTGAATGCAGAACAGCTGCAAGAGAGGGAGCCAAATATTGTTGGCCTCGGCGGCATTCTGGTGCCCGCCAGCAGTATTGTTGACTACCGTCAGGTCACGGTCACGATGGCTGAGATATTCACCCGCCGGGGCGGTGAAATTATCTATCAGGCTGAGGTCACGGCGCTGCATGAGGAGAGCCAAAGCGTGGCGATCGCCACGGCGCGCAGCGAGTTCAGCTCACGCTATCTGATCGCCTGCTCAGGGCTGATGGCCGATCGGCTGGTGGCTATGCTGGGGATCGATGCGGGCTTTATCATCTGTCCGTTCCGCGGCGAATATTTCCGTCTTGCCAGCCAGCACAACCAGATTGTTAACCATCTTATCTATCCGGTGCCCGACCCTGCGGTGCCGTTTCTCGGCGTTCACCTGACGCGGACGATTGAGGGTAGCGTCACCGTCGGCCCCAATGCGGTGCTGGCCATGCAGCGGGAAGGCTATCACAAACTTGATTTCAGCTGGCGCGATCTCCGGCAAATGGCGGCCTATCCGGGAATGCGCAAAATGCTGCGCAGGCACTTTCAGGCGGGCGTGCAGGAGATGAAAAATTCACTCTACAAAAGTGGCTATTTGCGGCTGGTGCAGCGCTATTGTCCCACTCTACAAAAGCAGGACCTGCTGCCGCATCCGGCGGGCGTGCGCGCCCAGGCAGTCACGCGTGAAGGGGAGCTTATCGACGACTTTCTGTTCGTCAGCACTGCCCGCACCCTTCACGTCTGCAACGCGCCGTCGCCTGCTGCCACCTCAGCCCTGCCGATCGGCGAGCATATCGTCAGCCGGATTAAGGCGCTGGTGGGGTAGCCGCAGCATCGCGATCAGTGCGGAGAGCAGCGGCCGTTGTTCAGCGCTGTTCCAGACGCAGAGCGAGGGCAACAGCAGCGAACTCTGCGGCAGCGGGCAATAGCTGACGCCGGCCATCGCGGTAAAACGCAGGCTGGCGGGAACCAGTGCGATACCGCAACCGCGCGCCACCAGCGACACGACGCCCAGCCAGTGGCGTGCCTCCCAGCGCGTGTCGGGCTCAATATCTGCGGCCAGCAATACTGACTGAATGCGGTCGTAATAACGCGGGGAAAATCGGCGCGCGAAGAGAATAAACGGCTCCTCTTTGAGCTGGTTGAGCGCCAGCTCACCGGCAGCTGCCAGCGGATGCTGCACCGGTAAGCAGAGTGCCAGCCTGTCGTGGGAAAAACGCAGTGAGGAGAGGCCTGCGGGCAGGGGGGAAGTATGAATAAACCCCACGTCCAGGCTGCCGTGAGCCAGCTCGCTTAGCTGGTTGCAGGTATTGAGCTCGCGCATACTCAGCTGCACCCCCGCGTGGCGCTGCTGAAACTGCTGCATCAGCTCGGGCAGTCCCTGATAGAGCAGCGCGCCGACATAACCGATACGCAGATGGCCGGTCACCCCGTGCGCCACGTTTTGCACCTCAAGAAGCATGCTTTCCATCCGGTCCAGCAGCGCCTGGGCCGCAGGGATCAGCGCCTTACCTGCGGCAGTCAGCCGCACCTGCTGGTGGCTGCGTTCAAACAATTTTGCCCCGATCGACTCCTCCAGCTGGCGAATGCTGACGCTCAGCGGCGGCTGTGAAATAGCCAGACGCAGGGCGGCACGGCCAAAATGCAGCTCCTCGGCCAGCACCAGAAAATAGTGTAAACGACGAGTATCCATAAGCGGCAGTTCACTCCTCCGGTGGCGACATCATCTGAATACAGTATCAGCCGATACAGCGTCGGTATTGGACAAAGCTGCGCCATTTGCCAACAGTGGTCCTCAGACAACGCAATGGAGGTCACATGTCTCTCTTCAATTCTCAAGCGGAAAACATTCCGGATCGTCACGACGTCAATCTGTTTACCAGCGACACCACGCTTCAGGCTCTCCTGCCGCTTTATCTCTCTGACGCACTGCGCAAACAGCTGCATGCCCGGCTGCAAACCCTGGGGGCACTGGCCGGGGGGCGGCTGAATGCACTTGCCGAGAGCGCCGATAAAAATCCACCGCAGCTGAAGATGCGCAGCCGCACCGGCAGCGACCAGCAGAGCATCATCAAGCACCCGGCGTATAGCGAAATGGAACAGCTTGCTTTTGGTGACTTTGCCATGGCGGCGCTCTCACACCGCACCGATCTTCCCGGCTGGCCGGGGCCCTGCCCGCCGCTGGTGAAATACCTGTTTACCTATCTGTTCGTGCAGGCCGAATTTGGTCTGATGTGCCCGGTTTCGATGACCGACTCGCTGGCGCGCACGCTGAAAAAGTTTGGCTCGCCGATGCTGACGCAGCGTTATTTGCCGCGCCTGACCTCCCTGGATGCCGCAACGCGTCTGCAGGGAGCGATGTTTATGACCGAGCAGGACGCAGGCTCTGATATTGCCGCCACCACCGCGCTGGCGGTGCCAGCGCAAGACCACTATCTGCTGTATGGCGAAAAGTGGTTCTGCTCGAACCCTGACGCCGGGCTGGCGATGGTGCTGGCACGTATTGAGGGCGCTCCCGAGGGGATAAAAGGGGTGTCGCTGTTTCTGCTGCCGCGCACGCTGGAGGGGGGAGCCGCCAACGCCTACCGAATTCTGCGGCTGAAAGATAAGTTGGGCACGCGCTCAATGGCCAGCGGAGAGATCCGGCTGGAAGGTGCCCAGGCCTGGCTGGTGGGTGAGGCAGGTCGTGGCTTTGTACAGATGGCGGATATGATTAACAACTCGCGCCTGTCAAACGGCGTGCGCTCCGCCGGGCTGATGCAGCGGGCGGTCAGCGAAGCGTTCTACATCGCCCGGCAGCGGCGTGCCTTCGGCAAAACGCTGATTGAGCAGCCGCTGATGCGGCGCCAGCTGTTAAAAATTTTACTGCCTTGTGAGCAGGCGCGCAGCATGGTGCTGCAGAGCGCAGAGATACTGCGCCGGGCTGACAGCGGTGATAAACAGGCTTACGCGCTGCTGCGTATACTGACGCCGCTGATTAAGTTTCGCGCCTGCCGCGATGCGCGTAAGGTCACCGCAGATGCCATGGAGGTGCGCGGCGGCTGCGGTTATATCGAAGAGTGGGGCGACCCACGCCTGTTCAGGGACGCGCAGCTTGGCTCGATCTGGGAAGGGACCAGCAACATTGTGGCGCTGGACGTGCGGCGCGCCATTCTGCGGGAGCAGTCGCTGGAGGCGCTGGCGCCCTGGCTGGCGCACTACCTGGCTGAGGCAAAGCTGGGCAGCGAGCTGCAGCAGCAGTTTGCCGCGGCGCAGGAACAGGTGTGGGCGCTGGCCGCAGCGAGCGCTCAACCCGAGGGCACGGCGCTGGCCCGTGCCGCAGCCAGCGGACTCTATCATTTCATCAGTGCGGTCATCATGGCGTGGGAGAGCCAGCAGGCCGGGCTGCCGGCCAGACGCCTGCTGGCCCAGCTAATCCTTATTCATAAGCTGCTGCCGCATAACCCGCTGGGCCGTGATGCAGCGATGGCGCCTGAGGTTGAAGCGCAGCTGCTGGCCGACGTCGGCGATGCCGGGCGGGAGCAATAGCCATGACGGCGTTAACCACAGGTTCACTGGCGGGGATCCGCGTTATCGATCTCTCGCGCGTGCTGGGGGGGCCCTGGTGCGGCCAGCTGCTGGGCGATCACGGTGCCGACGTGATAAAAGTCGAGCCGCCGCAGGGCGATGAAACCCGCCGCTGGGGGCCGCCTTTCAAACAGGGGGTGGCGGCGTACTACCTGGGTCTTAACCGCAATAAACGCCGCGGTCCATCTCTGGATTTATCGCAGCAGAGCGGGCGCGAAACGCTGTTTGAGCTGCTGGCCGATGCGGATGTGCTGATTGAAAACTTCAAGACCGGCACGATGGAGAGGTGGGGAATAGGCTATGAGAGCCTGGCAAGGCGCTTTCCGCGCCTGATCCACTGCCGCGTGTCGGGTTTTGGTGGCGATGGTCCGCTCGGCGGATTAGTCGGCTATGACGCCGCGCTACAGGCGATGAGCGGCATAATGAGCGTCAACGGCGAAGCAGACAGCGGTGGCGTACGCGTCGGGATACCGATAGTCGACCAGTCTGCCGGGATGAATGCGGCCATCGGTATTCTGCTGGCGCTGTTTGAGCGCACCCGCAGCGGGCTGGGGCAGTTTATTGAAGCCAGCCTGTATGATACCGCGCTCTCGATGCTGCATCCCTATTCGACTAACTGGCTCACCAGCCAGCAGCCGCCGCAGCGCAGCGGCAATGCCCATATCAGCGTCTATCCCTATGACGTTTTCCCAATGGGTGGCGTGGCGGTATTTATTGGCGCAGGCAACGACAGGCAGTTTCACACGCTGTGTGAATGCCTGCAGGCGCCCGAGCTGGCAGGCGATGAGCGCTTTGCTACCCCTGCCGCGCGCTCGGTAAACCGGCGACAGCTGCGCACTTTACTGATTGCGCAGCTGGCTGGCTATGACGGAGCCGAATTTTCAGAGCGGCTGCTAAGGGCGGGGGTGCCCAGCGCGCCGCTGCTCACGGTTGATGCCGCCCTGTCACATCCGCACACCCTCCACCGTAAGATGATCATCCGTATCGGTGACGGCTATTGTGGCGTCGCCTCGCCGATTAAGCTCAGCCGCACCCCGGCCAGCTATCGCCTGGCGCCGCCGATAAAGTCGTAAGCTAATGATAACGGGAGGTAAGCGACCATGAAAAACAACCGTCAGCAGCTACGCGGGCGTGGGGGAATAGCGCTGGCGCGTCAGGGGACGATTTTGATCGCCACCCTTGATAATCCACCGGTCAACGCCATCAGCGCAGCGGTGCGCACTGCGCTTCAGGCGCTACTGCTGCAGCTGAGTCACGATGATGAGATTGCGGCACTGCTGCTGCTGGGTCGCGGTGGCCACTTTTCGGCAGGAGCCGATATTCGGGAATTTAGTCAGGCCCGCCCGCCGCCCGCACTGCGCGATCTCTGCGACCAGCTGGAAGCCAGCGATAAGCTGGTGGTGGCGGCAATTTCCGGCAACGCACTTGGCGGCGGGCTGGAGCTGGCGATGGCGGCCCACTATCGGCTGGCACTGCCCGACGCGCGTCTGGGGCTGCCGGAAATCAGGCTCGGCCTGCTGCCGGGCGCCGGGGGCAGCCAGCGCAGCGTGCGGCTGACAGGCGTAAAGGCGGCGCTCGACATGATGCTCGGCGGTGATCTGCTCTCGGGTGAACAGGCGCTGGCGATCGGGCTGGTAGATCGCCAGGGGCATAATGCGCGCGAAGATGGCCTGACATGGATCCGCGAACTGCTGGCGGCAGGCGGGGAAGTGCGCCGCAGCGCGACGACAAGCGCCAGAGCAGAGAGCCGCGAGTCGGTGCAGGCAGCGCTCAGCGCCGCGCGTGCGCAGCTGGCGCTACAGTTCAGGGGGCTGTTCTCTCCCGCGCTGATTATTGACTGCGTGGAGGCGGCCAGCTGCAGTACATTTGCCGCGGGCTGTCGCTTCGAAGCGGCACAGTTTCAGCGCTGCCTCTTCAGCCCTCAGCACCGCGCGCTGGTGCACATTTTTCTGGCGGAGAAAAGAGCAGCAAAATTTCCTCTGCCGCCGGGGGTTACGCCAGCAAGCTTCAGCGCTGCGGGGGTAATTGGCGGGGGAACGATGGGGGCGGGTATCGCGGTGGTGATGCTGAACGCCGGTCTGCAGGTCACTCTGATTGAGCGTGACGCGCTGAGCCTGGAGGGCGGGCTGGCGCGCATCAGGGGCTATTTCCAGCGCCAGATCGCGAAAATGCGGCTGACGCCAGGCGAAGTGCAGAGCCGGCTGGCGCGACTGCAGGGGACGCTTGAGCTGAGCGCGTTGCAACCTGCCGATCTGGTTGTCGAAGCGGTGACGGAAGATCTGGCCGTTAAACAGGCGCTGTTTCGCCAGTTAGCCGTTCACTGCCGCGCCGATGCGCTGTTGGCCAGCAATAGCTCCTACCTCTCTATTACCCAGATAGCGGCGGGAACCGCCTGCGCCAGCCACAGCCTGGGGCTGCATTTCTTTTCTCCCGCGCCGGTCATGCGGCTGCTGGAGGTGATCGCCCCGGAGAGCGTCCCGCAGCGTATTGTTGCCAGTGCGTTCAGTCTGGCACGGCGGCTGGGCAAAATAGCGGTGCGCAGCGGCATCTGCGATGGCTTTATCGGCAACCGTATTATGTCTGTGACTCGCCGGGCTGCCGAGGCCATGCTGGTGGACGGGGCCTCACCGTATGAGATTGACAGCGCGCTGCGCGGCTTTGGCTTTGCTATGGGGCCGTTTGAAACCAGCGATCTGGCCGGTGGTGACATCGGCTGGGCCACGCGCAGGCGGCGCGCGGCGACCCGCGATGCGCGCGAGCGCTATGTCAGCATTGCCGACCGCCTGTGCGAACAGGGATGGCTGGGGCAAAAAACCGGGCGTGGATGGTATCGCTACGCTGCGGGCGAGAAAAACGGGCTACCTGACCCTGAAGTGCTGGCCGTGGTTGATGCCGAGCGCCGCCGGGCAAATATTGTGCCGCGCAGCTTCAGCCCGCCTGAGATTGTTCGACGCTACCTGCTGGCAATGATCAATGAGGGGGCAAAAGTGGTGGAAGAGGGCATCGCCCGCTGTCCGGGAGATGTGGATGTGGTCATGGTCGCGGGCTTTGGCTTCCCCCGCTATCGGGGCGGCCCGCTGTTTTACGCCGACACCCTTGGGCTGGACCGGGTAGTGCGTGATTTAACCCGATTTGCGGAGGAAGATCCCCACTTCTGGCGTCCCGCAGCACTGCTGTTGCAGCGGGCCAAACAGGGCCGGCCCATTTCTCAGGCCTGACCGAGGTAAAAAAAAAGCCGACATTATGTCGGCTTTACGTTTACTGGTGAGGAGAGGTTATTCGTCGTTACTGATCACCACCAGTTTCTGATTCACAAACTCTTTAATGCCAAGGTCGGAGAGCTCGCGGCCATAGCCGGAACGCTTAACGCCACCAAATGGCAGCTCGGCTGCAGTGTTACTTGCCGAGTTGATATAAACCATGCCGGTCTCGATGCGCGAGGCCAGCGCCCTGGCACGCGGGATATCGCGGCTAAATACCGCACCGCCCAGACCGTAGTGGGAATCATTGGCCAGCTTCACCACTTCATCGTCATCTTTCACCACGTAGACCTGCGCCACCGGGCCAAAGAACTCTTCGAAGTAGGCCGGGTTGTCACGCGTAATGCCGGTCAGAATGGTCGGCTGGTAGAAGCAGCCTTCACCCGCTACCGGTGCGCCACCCAGCAGCACCGTGGCACCTTTAGCTTTCGCCTGTTCAACCTGCTTCTGCAAGCGATCGCGGGCATCGGCTGATGAGAGCGGGCCGAGGGTGGTGCTGGCGTCAAGCGGATCGCCGATTTTTACATCCTTAAACGCCGCGCTTAGCTTCTCGATAAAGCTATCGGCCACTTTTTCATGCACCAGGAAGCGTTTAGCAGCGGTACAGACCTGGCCACAGTTGCTGAGACGCGCGCCAACCCCGGCCTTCACCGCTTTGTCCAGATCGCAGTCGTCAAGCACCACGAAGACGTCATTACCGCCCAGTTCAAGGGTGGTTTTCTTCAGATATTTACCGGCCTGCTGCGCCACGGCGCTACCGGCACGTTCAGAACCGGTCAGCGCGGCACCCTGCACGCGATCGTCGGCAATCAGTGTGGCAATCTGATCGTTGCTGGCAAACAGGTTGGTCCAGGCCCCGGCGGGCGCGCCGGCTTCTGTTACCAGCTCCTCAAACAGCGTGGCGCAGTGCGGCACGTTAGGGGCATGCTTCGCCAGCACCGGGTTACCCGCTGCCAGGTTAGGGGCCAGTACGCGCATCAGCTGGTAGAACGGGAAGTTCCACGGCTCAACCGCCACCAGAACACCGATCGGATGATTTTCTACCCAGGCTTCACCCAGTTCACTCGGGTAGCGGGTGGGGGCGAGAAAGCGCTCGGCATTCTCGGCATAATAACGGGCGATCTGCGCGCAGAGTTCAACCTCGCCTTTGCTCTGGGCGATCAGTTTGCCCATTTCAATGCTGGCGGTCTTAGCCAGTTCGTCGACGCGGCTGTCGATCAGGTCAGCCAGCTTTTTTAGCACCTGCAAACGCGGCTGGATCGGACCTTTTGACCATGCTGAATGATAGAGCTGGTCCGCAGTCGCCAGCGCTTTTTCGACGTCGCTGTCGCTGTGGGAAGGCCAGGATTTAATGAGCTCGTTACTTGCAGGATTGATTGTCTGATAGGACATAGAAACTTTCCTCTGTCAGTAAGCAGCCGGATTCTGGCTGTCAGTGAAACGTGGGATCAAGCGTAGTAGAGAAAACAGGGGATGTTCAGTTATCGGATGAGTCCTACGCGTGAAAGGGCGGGTTAGACCCGCCCTGATATCGTTAAACGTTCCTGCGCTCAACCACTTTGCTGTCCCAGGTCAGAACGTCCTGATCCGTTTTTTCGAAGGCGCGAATAAGGACTTCGTCGCTACCCTGCTGCTCCCAGATCTGCTCAGCGAGCTTTTCATCGTAATTTGCCACTTCGAAAATAGCCTCAGCAATCTCCTTAGAGGTATTACGGACGGATGCAAATTCCCCGACGTGATGTTCTTTCGATTTCTGCGTTAGCATATTGCTCTCCTGTGGTTGAGATTATCCGTTAAGTTTTACCGCCAGCCCGGCAACGTACTCACCCTGATAGCGGGCAATATTCAGCTCTTCGGCACTGGGTTGACGTGAACCATCGCCTCCGGCAATGGTGGTAGCACCGTAGGGCGTTCCTCCGCGCACCTGCGAAATATCAAACAGCTCTTTGGTACCGTATCCGATGGGGACAATCACCATGCCGTGGTGGGCAAGGGTCGTCCAGGTTGAAGTGATGGTCTGTTCCTGACCGCCGCCGGTGCCGGTGGAGGCAAACACGCTGGCAAGCTTGCCGTACAGCGCGCCCGATGCCCACAGCCCGCCGGTTCGGTCAAGGAAGCTGCGCATCTGCCCGGCCATATTGCCGAAGCGGGTAGGGGTGCCAAGCAGAATGGCATCATACTGCGCCAGTTCATCCGGGGTGGCTTCTGCGGCAGCCTGCCCGGTTTTGCCGCCCACCTCGGCGAAGCGGGTGGCATCCATGGTCTCCGGTACGCGCTTGATAGTGACTTCGGCGCCGGAAACGCGTTTTGCGCCTTCGGCGACGGCCTGAGCCATGGTCTCAATGTGGCCGTACATTGAGTAATAGAGCACCAGTATTCTTGCCTTAACACGTTCTTCGTCTTGCATGATAATATGCCCTTAGCGAATGAACCCAACGGAAAGCGTAGCACATGAAATTGCTTGTATCTTACGTGCGATGGAGCACCAAGGCCCAAGACTCTGGTGATAGCCTACGTAGGCAGAACGATATGATCGATGCTTTTTATCGTAAGAACAGCCAGGAATATTTCATGTCTGTAACCCATCGTTACGTTGACAAAGGTAAGTCTGGATTCCACCAGCAGCACAAGGCTGAAGGGGGGGATTTCAAGCGCATGTTAGACAATGTTCTGAGTGGGTGATACCAGCGGGTAGTCTTATCGTACTGGAAAACTTTGATCGTTCCAGTCGTGCGGATATTGATAGCGCCAGTGATGATATCAGGCAGATTCTTAGAAAGGATGTTGAAATTCTGACCTTGGGTGACAATGAACGTTACGACAAATCGTCACTTAGTGACCCTATCCGTCTAATCAAACACATCCTTATTGCTGAAAGGGCGCACCAAGAGTCTGTAGTCAAACAGGCCCGAACTGTTGCTGTCTGGAAAGCCAAAACTGATAAAGCAGTCATGTCAGGCTTACCTATGGGGAAACAGACACCAGGCTGGATAGAAATAAGCTCAGACAGGCAATCATTCACCGTGATTGAAGACAAAGCAGCCATTGTCAGAATCATATTTCAGATGCGTTTAGCGGGTCACAGCATGTTTGCCATCTGCAAATATCTTAACGAAAACAACTATCCCACGATTAATGATCGTAAAGTCCGTATCTCAAAAACGATCAAGCCTGCTTGCGGAAACTGGTCAGCCATATCTGTTAAGCACATACTGACTTCGCGCAGCGTTATCGGTTACCTTCCCGCCAAGTTCAGCACACTGGATAGAAAGATAATCCTGCGTGATGAGATACCCGACTATTACCCCAAGATTATTGACGATCAAACGTTCAGTGCTGTTCAAACGCTTCTTGAACAGGGAGGGAAGGGGAGGCTGGCAGCAGGTGAACACTGGCAATACGTTAATATCTTCAGGACATTGTTAAGTTGCAGATGTGGCCTGACGATGACACCTTCAGGTATCCGTAAACCTGTTTACCAGGGTACATACAGATGCAATGGTATGCATGAAGGACGCTGTAAATATGGTTCAGTGTCCCGTAAAAAGCTTGATACAGTACTCTGTACCAGACTGTTCAGCAAGCTTAGCCAGCTCTATGACAGCAACACAGACCAGTCACAGATAAACGATCTGAAACGCAGGCTTCATATGGTTGACCGAGAACTACAGACTCTCACAGAGACCCTGCTACAACTCCCCAATATCACCCAGATACGTGATGCGCTTGCAGATAAACAACGTGATAAAGAGTCTATTCAGTCTGAGCTGAGGCGTGAAACCATGCGCATTGCATCGGTCACAGACTTGGATTTATCAAAGCTTAACCTTGAGAATGTGCAGGGCAGGGGAGGGCAGGGCAGGGCAGGGCAGGGCAGGGCAGGGCAGGGCAGGGCAGAAGCTCATGTCATCATCAAGAAGCTGGTTAAGAGAATCACCGTTGATGGGCGTGAAAAGTTGGTAGATGTATATCTGCACAATGGGAATGTGATCAAAGGGTTTTCACTGGAAGGTGAGCGTAACCTTACCCTGACCTTTGAACAAGCAACTGACGACACACCTGATCAGGATTTCATTGCAGTAATGGGGAAAGAGTTGCCCAAAGTGTTTCCTGCTGAAGAATTTAAGGGAAGGGGTAATCCTGATTTTATAGAATGGCCTGAAGCTGATGAGCCAGACTATCCAAATGCACAAGGTGATAAAAATGAATGACGATTATGAAGCTTACGAAAACATGATGAATCCGCAACCACGAAATGAGGCGTTGAGACGTGAGCAACTATCCAGTGTTCAACGGGATTTGGAACCTAAAGGCCCAGAAACTCTTTACACAGATGAGAAGGGTAGAAAGTTCTATTTCAAGCAGGGTAATAGGCACTATATAAGTTAACCAGTTCGTATGACCTTAATTATTGTCAATTCTAAGCAGCCTGCACATTAACCAGTACAAACTCTCAAGTTTAACGTCAAAGGGGCTTCTATGCCCCTCTGGTTAGCCCTGTTGCTGCTCATGCATTCTCTTAACAGCCTCTTCCCAAAGCTTATGGCAGTCACTGCACATATGTACTTCCATATCAGGTTGAGTGTCACCACATTTGGCTGTGATGAAACCACCCATTGGTTTGCCACAACCGCCTTGTAGGCGTAATTCTGCTTTACTATACGGGCTGAGATGTCCCATTGGTCACCACCGTGATTATTAGGTAAGGGTGTAATTTCAGGTTTTCATTAAAAATACTTATAAATTTTGACACATACTTGACACCATCTGAAACTATCCAATTGGGTTTGAGTTAACAGTTACCCCTTAACAGTATTCTTTACAGTAGTCTGAACAGACAAGCAAACTGGTGAGCGATCCAGCAACGTACAGGCGGTAAGCCAGTTGCTACTATGTTCCTTAACTGAGCATACCTGCAACCTACCTATACAAAAATAGAAGAATATGGATTTCCAGAGTTACAGCTTTAGTCAGCACCTTTCAGATCTCCTTCTAACTGGACAACAGTTCATCTCTACGGTAAATCCTTCCTACCTGACATCTGGTGGCGTTTACATGCTCAGAAGCTTCGACAGGGCAGGTGAGTCAGTAACTGTCCCCAGAGTGCTGGATAGTGGCCCTGACGGTATTCTCTACATAGGCATGGCTAAGATCTTTTGCCATCGTGTAAGTATCCCGCTTAACCGGACCATTCACTTTTAGAGATCTTCCGACATACTGATTATGTCCTTCGAGGAGATCACCATGCGAAAAGCCCGATACACTGAACACTAAATCATCGCCGTTCTGAAATCCGTCGAAGCCGGACGCACCGTCAAAGATGTCTGCCGCGAAGCAGGAATATCTGAGGCCTAGTACTACAACTGGAAAGCAAAGTACGGCGGGATGGAAGCCTCTGATATCAAAAAGATGAAGGATCTTGAGGACGAAAATCGCCGTCTCAAACAAATGTTTGCCGATCTCAGTCTTGAATGCCGGGCGCTGAAAGATGTCATCGAAAAAAAGCTTTAAAATCAGCGATAAAGCGTGAGCTCGTCAACTATCTGACCGCGCAGTTTACGATGAGCATACGCCAGGCATGCAGGACGTTATCGCTGAGAAGGACGGTGTATTTTTACCAGCCCGATACCCGGCGTGATGAAGCGGTGATCCAGGTGCTGACCGGGTTGGCAGAGCGCTATCCCCGCTACGGCTTTAAGAAGCTTTTTCAGGTGCTGCGCAGGCAGGGGCACGTCTGGAACCACAGCGCGTACACCGGATTTACTGTCTGCTGAAACTGAATTTTCGACGCAAGGTAAGCAACGTCTTCCGGTGCGCAATCCGGCTCCGCTGGCAACGCCGGAAGCGCTAAATCAGAGCTGGTCTATCGATTTTTTGCAAGACACGCTGGTCTGTGGTCGGCGTTTTCGGACCTGCAACGTGGTGGATGATTTTAACCTCGATGCCCTTGCGATAGAAATCGATCTGAATATTCCTGCGCAACGAATGGTGCGGGTTCTGGACAGGATAGTGGCGAATCGCGGATATCCGCTGAAGATGCGGATGGATAACGGCCCGGAACTGATATCACTGGCTCTGGCGCAATAGGCTGAAGAACATGGTGTGATGCTGGAATTTATCAAGCCGGGTAAGCCGACACAGAACGCGTTTATTGAGAAGTTTAACAGGACGTACCGGACAGAAATACTGGATTTTTACCTATTCAGAACGCTGAACGAAGCACGGGGAATCACAGAGCGCTGGCTAAATGAATACAACAGTGAGCGGCCCCATGAATCCCTGAATAACCTGACACCGGAAGAATACCGGCTGATGGCTGAGAAACCGGAAATCTCAAAAAGTGTGTGGAACTTAAGCTGGGATACTTACAATTCCACAGTTCCAGAAATATGCTCATGAGCAGTTCGGATGGGGCGGTAAAGACGGGACAGAAACGACTCACGGTGGCAATGTGATTAAGGATTCTTGGGTAGATAAGGCTCTAACCTTCCTACACGATAATGCTATGGCTGCTACTTCTGGTATACCTACATCTGGTTATCCACCCTTAAACAGCGGTCAGTCCTCATACCTACCACCAGCTAAGCAATATCTGACTGTTAAGCAAGACCCTATCCAGATTGCTCCGTTCAGAATTGATATCCCACTACCAAACGGTGACACCTACAGCCAGATGATTACACCAATCGTTCAGCAGCAGGTTCAGCAGCAGCACGAAGTTTAGATGATGTCTGCTCAGGGACTTCAGGGATCTTGGCAGGGGACTGGCAACAATGCAGGATTTACACCTTCATCAATAATGCGGTCAAAGTGACAGTACAGTTCTTGAAAGCGCATCCTGACAGGTTTTCTCACCAAAGTGAGCGTATAAAAACGCTCATCTTTCACTCAAATATACGGTTGACGTATTCGTCAGTAATAGCTTACTATCCTAATGGTATCCGAAAACGGATATCACCTACCTTTCATTCGGAGATACGAAAATGGCAAAAGCTAAAGCAAGAACTGTATCTACTGGTATGAGTAGGGAACAGCTCAATGCACTCGTGAAGACTACCAGAGCGGTTGCTCGTCGTAGTTCTCGTGAAACAGATTCACGCTTAGCCGAGTACAATAAAGTTCATGCCGCTTGCAATTAATATTGAATGCTGCCCTAAACTTGCTGCTGATGGGCAGTTTAAACCTTTCTATGCTGAGTTTGAAGCTTACAAACTGAAAAGCGATACCCACTCTCGTCCTACCACTAAAGAACAACAAGAGTATGAATCTGTCTCTGAATTGTTTGGTAGAGATCGTGCAAATGTTGATGAAGAACATCCCTATTACCAGAGACAAGAATCTCTTAGTCATCTACACACTAAGCAGGAAGATAGTGAGTGGGAGGACGAAGATGGTGATCGACTTGTTCAATGGGAATGCACAAGTGATAGCTACTTAATCTACTCTTATTTCGTTTTCAGAGAAGTGCGTTACTATTATGTTGTTGATTTCATTGATAATGGTGCTCACGCCAATTGGGATAACGCAGAAGCCAAAATGATGTGGATTCAAGAAGCTAAAGCATACCGCGAATCAAAACAAGAAGCTGCGGCTTAAACTTTTAACGCAAAGCTATTGTAATAACCCCGCAGGAAAATATCCTTTGGGTTTTTTTGTTTTATGGATTCTGCGGTTTTCTGGCTGCTTGCTTTTCATCTGCTAACTTTTTCATCTTGTCAGCCCGCTGATCTCTATCGTGTCTTGCTATATACCACTCATCCAAAAGCATCTCTATCATTTCAATAAGTAACATTGCCTCATCGGGACTCACTTCAACAATAGTGTTGATGTCTCTCTCCATGTGAGCGCCGATGTTACCAACCTTCCTGACACCATCGATTGCGTCCCAAATATTACTGTCTACTTTACCTTCAAGAGCCTTTATTGCTTTGCTTAAATTTTCTTCTTTAAGCTGCCAAAAGTCTCTGATCATACCCTGCAATGCGCGTCTTGCTAAAGTAGCTGAGGACTTCGGTGATAATTCGACTATGGAGCACGCTTCTTGATAGTCCTGCCTGATCACGGAGGGTATATAGTCAGGGTAATTCTTTATGTTTGGTACCAGATTAGAAGGGATGATAGGGATATGAGTGGGTACTTCATTAGTAGTTGATATTACACCAGAAAAATTATAAAGCGAGTTGATCTTGAGTGATACGGTCGCTCTTAAACAATCTGGATTGGGACATTTTACACCCTCAACAGTATAACGTTTAAAACCATCGCTGGTTGAAAAGTCGAAATGAGCATCTTTAGTATCACCTTCTCTGATAACGGACGCATGATTACAGTGTGAACACACCCAAGACATGATCTCTCTCCATAGATGAAAAACTTTTCTTCAATCTACCTAAATTTTATCTTTAAAATCAATTAGATTTTATTGTGTCGTTTAGATAAGTAAGGTGACTAAAATCTTTGCCATTTTGCTACTCCCAGATTAACGCTGAGAAGTGATCGTTTGTCCGATTTGTCAGTATAGAAGATGCCCTGTCTTATGCCCGCCGTCTGAACAATATTTGCTCACCCACCGCCCGTTTAGCTTATTATTTCGCATTATTCATTAATGAAAATTAAAGGGTAAATCAGGCTGTTCGCGGCAATCGGGGCGTCATCAGAACCACGTTTATCACGACGTTCCGCTTAATACACTATGCTTAACAGCGCGGCGGGCATCGTGGCCTGTGCGCGAAACAGCCGGCGGCAGCATCAGCGGTCGGGGCAATTCAGTATGATGTCTTAACTATTCGGAGGTAAGAAATGGCCGAACATCGTGGTGGATCTGGAAATTTCGCTGAGAACCGTGAAAGAGCATCAGAAGCAGGGCGGAAGGGCGGAAAAGTGAGCGGGGGCAACTTCAAAAATGACCCGCAGCGCGCCTCCCTTGCAGGGGAAAAAGGTGGCCGCAACAGTCGCGGCAGCAGAAGCAAAACGGAAGAGCACTGATCTATCCCACCCGCAGCCCGCCGCCGGGCTCGCCCGGCGGCTCATCCTTACGTAGACAATAACGGCACTTGATTCCGTAAAGCGAACCCCGCACACTGACGCCAAATTTTCAGCTGGGCGCACCATGTCTGCTTTTCTCTCTCGTTATAAATTCGCCGTCAACCCGCAGGAAGGGGTGCTGATCCTCATTACCATGATTTGGGGCGGGACCTTTCTTGCCGTGCATCATGCAATGACCGTCAGCGGGCCGTTCTTTTTTATTGGCGTACGCTTTGCAACGGCCGCGCTGCTGCTGGGGGCGATCTGCTGGCGCGTGCTGCGCGGGGTGACCTGGTATGAGATCAAAGCCGGTGCGCTGATAGGCCTGGCGATTGGCTGCGGCTACGGCCTGCAAACCTACGGCATGCAGACCATCTCCAGCAGTAAATCGGCGTTTATTACCGCGCTGTATGTGCCGCTGGTTCCGCTACTGCAGTGGATGTTTCTCGGCAGAATGCCGGGGCTGATGTCGTGGGTGGGCATCGTCCTGGCGTTTAGCGGCCTGCTGCTGCTGGCCGGGCCGGACGGCGGCGAACTGGCGTTTAATGCGGGGGAGATTGCCACGCTGCTCAGCACGCTGGCCATCGCCGCCGAAATCATTTTGATCAGCGCCAGTGCCGGCAAGGTGAACGTTCAGCGCGTCACGGTGATCCAGCTGGCTGCCGCGTCGCTGTTTGGCTTTCTGATGATGGTGCCCAACGGAGAGTCGCTGCCGCCGTTCAGCCCGTACCTGCTGTACAGCGCGGTCGGGTTGGGGGTCGCCAGCGCGTTGATTCAGGTCACGATGAACTGGGCGCAGCGCAGCGTATCGCCAACGCGTGCCACGGTGATTTATGCCGGTGAACCGGTGTGGGCAGGGATTGTTGGGCGTATTGCCGGGGAGCGCCTGCCCGCCGTTGCGCTGCTGGGCGGGGCGCTGATTGTGTTGGGCGTATTAATCAGCGAATTGAAGCTGAAAAAACGCAATAAATCGGCGCTATCGTAGGGATCGGGCATGCCCGACCCGCAGCCGATGGGATTAAACGTCCTGACGTACCACGCTGCTACCGCTTAAGGCCGCAGCGCGCTTATGGCTCAGAATGGCGTTCAGCAGGATAGCGCCAAAGGTTGCCGTACCGATCCCACCCAGCGTGAAGCTGCCAATTTTCAACGCGAAATCCCCGGCGCCCAGCACCAGCGTCACCGCCACCATAATCAGGTTGCCATTCTGGCTCAGATCGACCCTGTTCTGCACCCAGATACGTGCGCCCGCCACGGCAATCAGACCAAATACCACAATCGATGCTCCACCGATCACCGGGCCGGGAATGGTATGGATCAGCGCGCCGAATTTCGGCGAGAAGCCAAGCACCATCGCAATCATCGCCGCCGCAACAAATACCAGCGTCGAATAGACTTTGGTCACCGCCATCACCCCGATATTCTCTGCGTAGGTCGTTACGCCGCTGCCGCCGACGCCGCCGGACAGCATGGTTGCCAGACCGTCGCCGACAAAGGCACGCCCCATATACGGGTCAAGATTGCGCCCGGTCATGCCCGCCACGGCTTTAAGGTGTCCGAGGTTTTCCGCCACCAAAATTACCGCCACGGGTGCAATCATCACCATCGCCTGGCTGCTGAAGGTGGGAGAGGTGACCAGCGGCAGGCCGAACCACGGTGCGTGGGCCAGCAGGCTGAAGTCGACCGGTTTGCCAAAGCCAAAGCCGTTGGTCAGCACCGCATATATCGCCCAGGCAACGATAAGCCCGACAAGGATCAGCAGGCGCTGCACCATGCCGCGGGTAAATACTGCCACCACGCCGATGCACAGCACCGTCATCACCGCCATCCAGCTGTCAAACATCGAGGCCGACACGCCGCGCACGGCAATCGGCGCCAGGTTGAGGCCAATCGCCATCACCACTGCGCCAGTAACCACCGGCGGCATCATCTTCTCAATCCAGCGCGTGCCGGCTTTCATCACCACGACTCCAATCAGGGTGTAGAGCAGGCCGCAGGCGATAATCCCGCCCAGCGCAACGCTGAGATTGGGGTTCAGCCCCTGGCCATTGAATCCGGTAACGGCAATCACCACCCCCACAAAAGCGGCGCTGGAGCCGAGATAGCTCGGCACGCGGCCGCCCGTTACCAGGAAGAACAGCAGCGTACCTACCCCGGACATCAGAATAGACAGGTTGGGATCCAGCCCCATCAGCAGCGGCATCAATACCGTCGCACCAAACATCGCCACCGCGTGCTGCAGACCCATAATCACCGTCTGCCCTAAGGGCAGGGCTTCATCCGGTGCAACGATACCCGTGGAGGATGCCGTTGTTTTCGACCATTTGGGAAACCAGGAAGCTGCCATCGTTATCTCCAGAGTGTGAGCACTGCGTGAAAAATCAGAAACTGCGTGGGGGTAGTGGGTGATAGCCGCGATCGAACCAGATCAGGCCATGGCTGCTGTCGTTGATGACCAGCGCCTGCGCCTCGCATACCAGAATGTCATGGGTGCCGACGCTCATCGTCTGCGTGACGAGGCAGTCAAACGAGATCAGCGCGCCGCTGAGGATCGGCGATCCGGTGACGCCCGTCGTCCAGTCGGCGGCAACAAAGCGCTCGGCCATTGGCGTTTTACCGCCGAACAGGTTGGACAACGCCTCATGCCCGGCGGCCAGCGTATTGACGCACAGCTGGCGGTTCTGGCGGAAAGCGTCATATACCGAGGCGGAACGGTTCAGGCATACCAGCAGGGTTGGCGGCGAATCGGTGACGCTGCACACTGCCGAAGCGGTAAATCCGGCACGGCCGCCAGCCCCGTCGGTGGTGATAATATTGACCGCCGCGCCGAGGCGGGCCATCGCATTGCGAAACTGCTGTTTGTCCACCAGCGTATCGGGGACGGGAATTTTCAGGGCTTCAGACATAACGGCTCCCTTTCGGCGGTATTGGCGGCCAGGCTCTCATCTTGCAGCCAGCTCATCAGCAGGTGATTAAAAGTAGTACTGTCGGTGACGCTCATGGCATGGCCACCCCAGTTCATGCGCTGTAGCGTGGCGTCAGGTAGCGCGGCCAGCAGCTGTTCGGAGCAGGTCCAGGGCACCAGCAGATCGTCACGCGCGCACAGCAGCAGCACCGGCTGGTGGATACGCTGCGCTTGCGCGCTGTAATCACAGGCCATCAGCGCATGCAAACGTTTCAGCAGGTTCTCACGCCCCTGAAAATGCGCCGCGTGCAGCGTGTCTTCAGCTTCAATGCGCTCCTGATGCTGCGACAGCCAGTCAGCCGGATAGAGGAACAGCGGCTGAGCCCGTACCCAGGCTTCAACGCCCACGTTGATCAGCAGATCCTGACGCACGCGGAAGCAGCGACGGGTGTGGGCATCCAGCTGTAGCCAGCCGTTAACCAGCACCAGGCGCTGCACGCGTTCGGGGTAGTCGAGCGCCAGCTGCAGCGCCACCATGCCACCCAGCGCGTGACCGATGATGTCGTAGCGTTCGATGCCCTGCGCGCTGAGCGCCTGCGCCAGTTCACTGGCCATATCCTGCATGCTGTAGCCCTCAGGCAGGGTGTCCGGGCTGCGGCCGGTGCCGCGCTGGTCATACACCACCACGCGATACGCGGCACGCAGAGCATTCATCTGCGGTAGCCAGAAACTGCCCAGCCCGCCCAGCCCGGCGGAAAGTACCACGGTCGCGGCGCCGGCATCGTCGCGGCCTGAAAGCTCAATATGCATGCGTCACTCCTTATTGACCGATATGCGCGACGCTGGCGATCTCAATCAGCGCATCGGGTTTCACCAGCCCGCACTGAATACAGAAGCGCGCCGGTTTTTCGCCGGGGAAGAACTCGGCATACACCGCGTTAACCGCCGCGTAGTGGCTCCAGTCGGTGATAAAGATCGAGTTAAAGGTCACGTCGTCCATCGTGCCGCCCGCCGTCTCAATCACGCTTTTGATCGTTTCCAGCACGTGACGCGTCTGCGCGGCAGCATCACCGACATGCACCACGTTGTTGTCCTTATCGAATGGCAATGTCCCGGAGACATACACCACGCCGTCGGCCAGCGTTCCCGGCACAAAAGGCGCAATCGGCACGCTGGTGCCCGGTGGGGTGATAATCGTTTTTGGCATGCTCTTGACTCCGTCTCAGAAATGCAGTTTTTATGCCGTTTGTTGTGCGGCGGTAGGTTCATGCTGTAATGCGCGACAGAAGCTGCCGACGTCAGAGACCCAGCCAAAGAAGGTTTCGATATTGAAAATCGCCGCCTGCTGGGCAAACAGCGGCCCGGCCTGATAGGTCGCGTCTTCCAGCACGATGCCAAAGTATTCAAGGAAGAAGCCGTCGCGCAGCGTCGACTCCACGCAGACGTTGGTCGCAATGCCGGTAAACACCAGGTGGCGAATTCCGCGGCTGCGCAGCATGCTGTCGAGCGCAGTGTTGAAGAAGCCGCTGTAGCGCGGTTTTGGCAGCACAATATCGCCCGGCTGCGGCGTCAGTTCGTCGACCAGCTGATAATCCCAGCCGCCCTTCGCCAGCAGGGTGCCCTGCAGCTCCGGCTTCTGGCGCATGGTTTTCAGCGCGTTGGATTTATGCCAGTTCGGTGAGCCGGGGCCACCCGCTTCCACGTACTGATCGTCCCAGCCGTTCTGGAACCAGATAATCTGGATCCCGGCGTTGCGCGCCGCTTTAACCGCCACGTTGATCTGGTCGATCACCGGGCGGGTGGCGGAGACATCAAAGCCGGCGAGATCGAGATAGCCGCCGGTGGTGGCGTAGGCATTCTGCATATCTACCACAATCAGCGCGGTCTGCTCCGGCGGAAAGACAATCGCTTCCGGGCGAGCGGGCAGGGTAATGGCATTCTGGCTTGAGGCGGTGGTACAGACCACGGCGGGTTTGCTCTTCATTACGCGACCTCCTGAGTAGCATCAATCACATCAAGGCGGCACTGCATCAGCGGCTGGATGCGCTCGCCGAAGTTCTCAATGCCCTGTAGGAAATCATCAAAGGTCAGTAGCACGCCGTGAGTGCCTTCAACCGTTGCTACCTCATCCAGCATGCGCGCGACGCTGGCGTAAGAGCCGACCAACGTGCCCATATTGATATTCACCGCAGAAGTCGGGTCAGCCATCTGGCGCACGTTGGTATCGCTGCCGGATTTCTTATCCTGCTGGCTCTGCGTGGTCAGCCACGCCAGCGCTTGTTCGTCTGCCCCCTCTTTGTAGTGCTCCCATTTCGCCCGCGCCGCCTCGTCGGTTTCATCGGCGATGATCATAAACAGCACATAGGAGCCGACATCGCGCCCTGCGGCATCGGCCGCCGTTTTCATCCGCGCAGCGGTCGGGGCGAATGCGGTCGGCGTATTCACCCCTTTACCGAAGCAGAAGTTGTAATCGGCGTGCTTCGCGGAGAAGGCCATGCCCGCATCGCTCTGTCCGGCGCAGATCACCTTCATCGGCTTCTGCGGCTGCGGGCTGAGGCGGCAATCGTTCATGGTAAAGAACTCACCTTTGAGATCTGACTTACCCGTGCCCCACAGATCGCGCAGCACGCTGACGTATTCGGTCAGATAGTCGTAGCGGCGCGAGAAGTACTCATCGCCCGGCCACAGGCCCATCTGGTCATATTCCGGCTTCTGCCAGCCGGTCACCAGGTTAACGCCGAAGCGTCCGCCGGAAATGGAGTCAATCGTTGAGGCCATGCGCGCCACGATAGCCGGAGGCAGTGTCAGAGTGGCGGCGGTGGCGTATATTTCAATGCGTGAGGTGACGGCGGCCAGTCCGGCCATCAGGGTAAAGGACTCCAGGTTGTGGTCCCAGAATTCGGTCTGGCCACCGAAGCCGCGCAGCTTGATCATCGACAGGGCGAAATCAAAGTGATAGTGCTCGGCTTTCTGCACAATGGCTTTGTTCAGTTCGAACGTGGGCATGTACTGCGGCGCGTTGTTGGAGATCAGCCAGCCGTTGTTACCGATAGGGATAAAGACACCAATTTTCATGTGAAATCCTCTGATTAAGCGAAAGATTGACTGCGATACGCTGTGCAGGAATATTGCAAAGGCTGTGCCATAATCAGAAAAGTCATTAAAAACAGCGTGTTGCTTAAAGGTTGTGAAATTGTACTGGAGTGGATGGTCCAAATCAGACCATTTGGTCAAAACTATCTGCACAAAAAGCAGGCAGGCGTGGTCAATATAAGTGCATCCCTCTGATTAGGTATGCTTCGGGCGATTTGATATTATCCCCGCAACCCACATGGATCATGGAGTCACGGTGAATTCGACTGATAAGCCTGCGGCAAAAGCCTCAACCCGCCGTTCCCGCGCGGTAGCCGCCAAGCGCAACGCTATTCTGGCGGCAGCGCTGGAGTTTTTTTCCCAGTTTGGCATCCACGGCACCAGCCTGGATAAAGTGGCTGAACGCGCTGACGTTTCCAAAACCAATCTGCTTTACTATTTCCCGTCGAAAGAAGAGCTGTATATCGCGGTGCTGAAAGATCTGCTGGACGTGTGGCTGGCGCCGCTGCGTGCGCTGCGTGCCGATCAGCATCCGCTGGAGGCGATACGCGACTACATCCGCCTTAAGCTGGAAGTGTCACGCGATCATCCGCAGGCCTCACGTCTGTTCTGTCTGGAGATGCTGCAGGGGGCGCCGCTGCTGAAGGCCGAACTGGCGGGCGATCTCCGTCACCTGGTGGAAGATAAAGCGGCGGTGATTGAGGCATGGGTGGTGCAGGGCAAGCTGGCGGCGGTCCAGCCGCACCATCTGATCTTTATGCTGTGGGCCACCACGCAGCACTATGCCGATTTCTCCACGCAGGTAGAGGCGATAACCGGGCAAACGCTGCAGGATGAGCAGTTCTTTAACCAGACGGTAGAGAACGTGCAGCGCATGGTGATTGAGGGTATTCGCGTACGCTAACCGCAGGCTGAACAGGACAGGTTTATGGATTCCGTTTCACAATTTGTGTTGGGCGCTGCGGTAGCCGTTGCCGTGATGGGGCGCAAAGCACCGGTATGGCAGGCTGCGGCCGTGGGCGCGGCGTGCGGCACGCTGCCGGACCTTGATGTATTTATCGACCACGGCGATGCTATCCGCAATATGACCCTTCACCGTACTGAAAGCCATGCGCTGCTGTGGTTGACCCTGGTTTCGCCGCTGCTGGCCGCGCTGTTTGCCCGCCTTTGCCGCCAGCAGCAGCACTTCGCCCGCTGGTGGGTGGCGGTGTGGCTGGCGCTGATCACTCACCCGCTGCTGGATTTGACCACGGTCTACGGCACCCAGCTGGCGCTGCCATTTACCGATCGGCCGTTTGCCATCGGCAGCATGTTTATTGTCGATCCGCTCTATACGCTGCCGCTGCTGGTGGGAATGGTTGCCGCGCTGGCGTGGCGCGGGGAGCGCGGGCGACGCTGGAATCGCATCGGGCTGAGCCTCAGCTGTGTTTATCTGCTGTGGAGCATGGTCGCGCAGGCGTGGGTGACGCATGAGGTGAAGCAGCAGCTGGCGGCAGACCGCGATGACGTTGAGCAACTGCTGGTCACGCCGACAGCCTTAAATACCCTGCAGTGGCGCGTGGTGGTCATGAGGGAGGACAGCTATCAGGAGGGGTTCTATTCACTGCTCAGCCCGCACACACCGCTGGCATTAACCACCCACGATCGCGGTACGGCGCTGTATCAGCAGCTGGCGTCGAACTGGTACGTGCAGCGCGTGGCCTGGTTTAGCCGCGGCTTCTTTGCCATGAAGCAGGTCAATGGCTATATCACCATCACCGATTTGCGGATGGGGGAGGAGCCGGACTACACCTTTACCTTTGATCTCGGTCCGCTGCCGCTTAAAGAGGGGCCTTATAAGCCATCGCGTCTGGCGGTACAGCGCCCACCGCTCGGGCAGGCACTGCATAAACTGTGGTCACGCTTCTAAACCTACCGTGCCGGGCATCATGCCCGGCACGGGCGACAGAGTTACCCCGCCTTACGCTTGCGCAGGAACCAACCCACCGCCAGCATCAGGAACCACAGCGGCGTTACCATCAGCGCCTGGCGCGTATCGGTTTCCAGCGTCAGCAGCACAATGACGAAAGCGAAGAAGGCGATGCAGATCCAGCACATGAATTTGCCCAGCGGCATCTTGTAGCTCGATTCAGCGTGCCGCTGCGGGTACTTCTTACGGTACGCCAGGTATGAGCACAGAATAATGGTCCAGACAAACATAAACAGAATCGCGGATACCGTGGTGACCAGGGTAAACACCGTCATCACGTTCGGGATCAGATAAATCAGCGCAACCCCGCCCAGCAGGCACAGGCAGGAGAAGAACAGCCCGGTGGTCGGCACGGCGCGGCTTGACAGCATGCCGAAACGACGATGGGCCACGCCCTGTTGCGCCAGACCGTACAGCATGCGGCTGGTCGAGAAGATACCGCTGTTCGCCGAGGAGGCTGCCGAGGTCAGTACCACAAAGTTAACGATGCTTGCCGCCGCCGGCAGGCCGATCAGCACAAACATCTCCACGAACGGGCTGCGGTCCGCGACCACCTGATCCCACGGTGTTACCGCCATAATCACCATCAGCGCCAGCACGTAGAACATAATGATACGCAGCGGAATGGCGTTAATTGCACGCGGCAGCACGGTTTTTGGATCGTGCGTTTCAGCGGCAGCGGTGCCGACCAGCTCAATACCCACAAAGGCAAAGACCGCGATCTGGAACCCGGCAAAGAAGCCGCTCAGCCCTTGCGGGAACATTCCGCCGTGATCCCAGATATTGCTCAGGGAAGCGGTGCCGCCGCCCGGAGAAGGGTAGTGCATGGCGACCAGCACGATACCGGTGGCGATCAGCGCAACGATGGCGACGATTTTAATAATCGCAAACCAGAACTCCATTTCGCCAAACAGTTTTACCGTGGCGATATTCAGCGTTAAAAATATCGCGATGCACAGCAGGGCGCTCATCCAGACCGAGAAGTCGGGGAACCACAGCTGGAAGTAGGAGGCAATAGCCACCACATCAGCAATGCCGGTTACCACCCAGCAGAACCAGTAGGTCCAGCCGGTAAAATACCCCGCCCAGGGACCGAGCAGGTCGGCGGCGAAATCGCTAAAGGATTTGTACTCCAGATTGGAGAGCAGCAGCTCGCCCATGGCGCGCATGACAAAGAACAGCATAAAGCCGATGATCATATAGACGAAGATGATTGACGGCCCGGCCAGGCTGATAGTTTTACCCGACCCCATAAACAGACCGGTACCGATCGCACCGCCGATAGCAATCAGCTGAATATGACGATTATGCAGGTTACGCCGGAGTGTATCCGGTCCTTCCTCCGAGACGATTGCCTCTTTTGATTGATCAACCATATTGGGTTTCCTGTCCTGTGGTGATGATGTTTAAGCTCTGATGGCTTTTAATAAATCGATGATGTCGAGGTTAGTGCGGTCAAGAGCTTAACGCAAAAGACCGGAGGATAAAGCAGAAATTGCGGCTAAACTGCGAGAAGCACGCATCGCCTGCTTAAAAACCCGGCGTTGATCTCACCCACACAATAAAAGGGGAGGGAAATGAAGCAATTAATCGCATTTGCACTACTGGCTTTGCTTGGCTGGCTGGCGTTGCCCACCCTGCTAAAAAAACTGCCCGCCGAATGGAATCCCGCTACCCCGCTGGCGGTGACCGACCCGCCCACGCTGGTGACGCGCTACAAGCTGAAGCGGCTGGCGAGTGACGGCGCTGGCTGCCTGGCGGTGCTGCAGCAGGCCGAGAGTGCGGGCTATATCAGCTATACGCGCCCCGGCAACCTGCAGGGGCAATGCCCGCTGGTCGACCCGGTGCGTATCACAGGCTTTGGCGAGGTCAAACTCAGCTCAAGCTTTCTCGCCAGCTGGTGATGGTGGCAAGCAGGGTGTGTGCTGCTCCAGCCTCCAGCCCTGCCCAGCTCAGCCTCAGGCTTGTCGGATCCCATTTTGAGCCTTATGTGTGACAGAGGAATTCACTTCATTTTGCTTGGCCAAGGTGGCTCAGCCAGGCAGGCTGGAAGTGGTGATGCCTTCAGGCCCATTGCTCAAAGAGGCTGGCAGATCAGGTGGCTGATGGAGGAAATCATCAGGCTTGCTGGCTGTTGAATGGTTGTTCAATGGCCAACAGAATGTGATGCTGGAATTCCTCATTTTATTTGGCAGGCTGGGCTCAAGCTTGCCCACTAATCTCTGTAGGTGATGATGATGAGATGAATGAAAAATTAGAAATAAATTATGATGAGGATGATGTGCCTTCTGATGATACACACACACACACACACACACACACATATATATATATATGACTAATTAAACTAAATCAGCATGGCAGAGAGAGAGAAATAATTAGTTACTGAAACAGGGAAAGGAGGCTAGGAGAGAGAAAAATAGGGAGGCAGAGGCAGCAGGTGTGTGTGTGGCTCACTCTGTCACTGTGAGATGAGACTAGAATGAGAAAAAAAAAAAAGACTGCTGGCATGGCATGGTGGCATGGCAGAGAGAAAATTAAAAAAAAAAAAAAAAAAAAAAAAAAAAAAAAAAATTAAATTATATTTTCTTCTCTCTCTCTCTCTCTCCTAATTAAATGATGATGAAAAAAAAAATTATTTTAAAAAAAAATGTGATGTTACTGAAATTATTCTGATGGTGGTGGTGGAATTGATGCTTGAAATGAACAGAGACTGTACTAAAAAAAAAAAAAAAAAAAATTAACCAGAGGAAATGGCTATAATTTTAAATTTTTTTTTTTTTTATGATCATGGCAGAAAAAAAAAAAAAAAAAAAAAAAAAAAATGGCTAATTAAATTCATGGCATGGCAGAAATCATGGCAGAAATCATGGCATGGCATGGCAGAAAAAAAAAAAAAAAAAAAAAATGGCATGGCTGGAGAAATTATAATGGCAACAGAAATGGCATGGCATGGCTGGCAATGGCTACAAATTGAGAACTACCAAAGAGACCAAATCAAAAAAAAAAAAAAAAAAAAAAAAAAAAAAAAAAAAAAAAAAAAAAAAAAAAAAAAAAAAAAAAAAAAAAAAAAAAATACAGGCATAATGGTTAATTTTTGTGTGTTGTTGTGGCGATGATGATGATGATGCTGCTGATGATGGCTGCTGTTGGAGGCTGGAGGTACTGAAATGGCATCTTCTCTGTTCAGATGATGATGAGGATGATGATGTTACTCACCAACCAGAGAAAAACATGGCCAGGCACCACCATGGCATGGCAGGTCACCAGGCAAGTAATGTTTATTTGGTGATTGTTTTAATTTATCACTGTCTGAATGGAATTTTTTTTGATGTTGTTGTGTGGTGGCATGGTGGTGGCATGGCAGGCTTCTGTTGCAGCACCAGGCAGATGCTGTTGAAACAAATTATTTGGGAGGAGGCCAGCACAGAGACTCTCACTGCTTTAAAGCAACTGCTTGGTCGTTCTGAAGGATTGGCAGCAGATGATGAAACATCATCAGCATCCATTAACCACCACCTCATCAACGAAATTAAATAAACCACCAGGAACCTGGAGCTTCAACTTCAGAACCTGGCCGAACTGAGCCTTGCTGCGCTGATCGAGATGGATGATATCTCGATGACGGCCGCTAAACTGGAATTAAGTGAACGAGAATTGGAGATACTAAAATGGACAGCGGAGGGAAAAACTTCTGCAGAAATATCCTTAATACTCTCAATTTCAAAAAATACGGTGAACTTTCACCAAAAAAACATGCAAAAACGATTTAATGCACCAAACAAAACGCAAATCGCCTCTTACGCTGCAGCAATCGGTTTAATCTGAAAGAGGATGCAACTACTAATTTTGGTAGTTTCGTATTGCTAACCGGTTGTCTACCCTGCGCCCAGGGTGACAACCCTGCCCGTGCCGTCAGGAGCGGCGCTCACGAGGGAATGCGACAGGGGATTATATGAAGATTATCCAGACCAGATTGAAGGACATGCCATCGTCGTTGCTGGCAGAATTAGGAAGTTATCGGTATAGCGTTTTTGCCCGCGGTGAGGGCTGGTCAATTCCTTCACGCCTGAGCACTCCGGGACAGGAGTACGACCGCTATGACCGATCTGATGTGATCTGGTTGATCGCCTGGAAAGCGCAGCATGGTATTTGCGGCTGCGTACGCCTGATGGCGTGGCACAACCCCGATAATAATTCGTCGGAGATGATCGGTGAGAGTGAGTCTGACGACAGCGAAATTGTCTGGGAAATGTCGCGCTTTTCCGCCCGGCTTGAGATTGACGCCGAACTGCCACTCAATATTTTATGGCATGCGGTACAGCTGGCGGCGCAGTCCGGCGTGAAATACCTTTACAGCGCGGCAACGCCAATGCTGGAACAGATGTTTGAACAGCATCAGGTGAATTATGAACCCCTCACGCCGGGGATTATCCAGTCAGAGGATAATCTGTTTGCGGTGAAAATCCCGGTGCAGCAGCCCAATCTGGCGGAAAAATTCCACGGCGCGCGGCGTTTTCGTCCTGAGGAAGTGCTGCCCACGCTGGGCGTTTCGGTTAGCTGGGGAGCGCGCGGGCGTTAGTCGCTCAGTGACCCTGCCACTTTGACCACAGCGTGATTAATAACCACGCTGCCGCACACCAGCACACTACGGCTGCCAGTAGCGCCCACGGCAGCCGCATCAAATTGATCAAATACCATAGCGACAGCAGATAGACAAAATAGGGAATAATCGCCCACATCCCAAAAAGAATGGTGGTGCGCAGTGCTTCAACACCGCGTTCACTGGCAACAATATAGTGAGCCAGCAGGGCGAATGTGGGAAACAGCGGGATCAGACCGGCAAGATAGTAATTGCGGGTTTTGGACAGAATGCCAATTAACACCACAACGAAAGCGCCGAGTAATGCTTTGAAAAGTAAGGCCATTGCTTTATTCAGTCAGCGAAAACCTTAAGATGTGACAAAATCACTGAAAAAGCAATGGACCTTTTATGAGCCAGCGTGCGCCAGCGCAAGGGGATTACTGGCGGAACGCGAACTTAATTTGCTTAACGGTGTTGCTAAATACTTCCGCCTGCTGCCGATCTTCGAGATCGGCGATGTAGCGTTCCATCTTGATAATCACTTTCCCGGCATCGGCCTGACCCATTCCCTTCAGCATCAGCGTAACCAGTGCCTTCATACAGGTCACTTCGTTGGCGAGTGCCTGCACTTCTTCGCTGGTTGTAAAGTCAATCTGACTCATGATCTCTCCCAATAGTCATTGAAAACAGTGCACCTGGCAGGTGGACCAGGCACTAAAAGTTGTTAAAAGTATATCACATAATGGTATGAAGGAATCCCCTGCGCGGGGCGCTTAAGATTAAACTGAACTCATCACTCAGGCAGCGGCGATTAACATTGATGGCAGAATAGGATGGCGAATCGGCTGCCGCATAAAAAGAGTGAGCTATTATTTTTTCAAAATTTAAACTATTGCCGGGTAAATCTATCTATTTGTAATATATGTGATAATTTACTATGATTTGAATCTGTTATTGATGGCGCGAGTTATCTGGCCCTGATAGTTGTGCTAATACAGTGGCAATGTTGTTGGATTTTCACGCGAATAAAATGCGCTGGATAATTATTTTTTCTGCGCTATGTATCATTATTTCTGTTCTAACACTGCTGGAAAAGTAGTAACATAACGGCCCTGCCAATGTCTCTACTGTCACCCGCCTCAGCCATCTAGGGAGCCTCTTTTGATAAGCGTATTTCTTGTTGATGACCACGAACTGGTACGTGCAGGTATTCGTCGCATCCTGGAAGATATCAAAGGTATCCAGGTCGTCGGCGAAGCCAACTGCGGTGAGGATGCGGTAAAGTGGTGCCGTAGCAACAGTGCCGACGTGGTGCTGATGGATATGAACATGCCCGGCATTGGCGGCCTTGAGGCCACGCGTAAGATTGTGCGCTACGCCCCGGACAGCAAAATCATCATGCTGACCATCTATACGGAGAACCCGCTGCCGGCGAAAGTCATGCAGGCTGGGGCTTCCGGCTATCTGAGCAAAGGTGCCGCGCCGCAGGAAGTGGTCAGCGCGATACGCTCCGTTAACGCCGGGCAGCGCTACATTGCTTCAGATATTGCTCAACAGATGGCGTTAAGCCAGCTTGAACCGCAAAAAGCGGAATCCCCTTTCAGCTGTTTGTCGGAACGCGAATTGCAGATTATGCTGATGATTACCAAAGGCCAGAAAGTGACGGAAATTTCCGAACAGCTTAACCTGAGCCCGAAAACCGTTAACAGCTATCGCTACCGCATGTTCAGCAAGCTTAACATTAGTGGTGATGTAGAGTTAACGCACCTGGCCATTCGTCATGGCCTGTTCAATGCGGAGCCGTTAATCAGTAGTGAGTGATCTGTTTGATGCTAAATCTTTCCTGAAAACCGTCACCAGTCAGCCTGGCGTCTACCGGATGTATGATGCCGGCGGCACAGTCATCTATGTCGGTAAAGCGAAGGATCTCAAAAAGCGCCTGACCAGCTATTTTCGCGGCAATCTCGCCAGCCGGAAAACCGAAGCGCTGGTGGCACAAATTCAGCAAATTGATGTGACGGTAACGCACACGGAAACCGAAGCGTTACTGCTTGAGCACAACTACATCAAGCTCTACCAGCCGCGCTATAACGTGCTGCTGCGTGACGATAAATCCTATCCCTATATCTTTCTGAGTGCGGATACCCATCCACGCCTTGCCAGCCACCGCGGCGCCAAGCATGCGAAAGGGGAGTACTTTGGCCCTTTTCCCAATGGCTATGCGGTGCGTGAAACCCTGTCGCTGTTGCAAAAAGTCTTTCCGGTTCGCCAGTGCGAAAACAGCGTATACCGCAATCGCACGCGTCCCTGCCTGCAGTATCAGATTGGTCGCTGCCTTGGGCCCTGCGTCGCAGGACTGGTTTCGGAAGAGGAGTATGCGCAGCAAATTGATTACGTCCGGCTGTTCCTGTCCGGTAAAGATGATCAGGTGCTTAACCAGCTGGTGGGACGGATGGAAAACGCCAGCCGCGATCTGCGCTTTGAAGAAGCGGCCAGGCTGCGCGATCAAATTCAGGCCGTGCGCCGGGTAACCGAGAAGCAGTTTGTCTCAAACCAGGGCGATGACCTTGATGTGATTGGCGTGGCCTTTGACTCGGGCATGGCCTGTCTGCATGTGCTGTTTATCCGCCAGGGGAAAGTGCTGGGCAGCCGCAGCTATTTCCCAAAAGTGCCGGGTGGCACCGATCTGTCAGAAGTGGTGCAAACCTTTGTCGGTCAATTCTACCTGCAGGGGAGCCAGGCGCGCACGCTGCCGGGAGATATTCTGCTGGACTTTACGCTGCCGGAAAAAGATCTGCTGGCGGAGTCGCTGACCGAGCTGGCGGGGCGGCGCGTGTCGATTCAGAGCAAACCGCGCGGCGATCGTGCCCGCTACCTGAAGCTGGCCCGCACCAATGCGGCCACTGCGCTGGTGACGCGTCTGGCGCAGCACTCGACCATCCATCAACGGCTGGCTGCGCTGGCGCAAACGCTGGAGCTGCCGCCAATCCGGCGTATGGAGTGTTTCGATATCAGCCATACCATGGGCGAGCAGACCGTTGCTTCCTGTGTGGTGTTCGATGCTAACGGGCCGCTGCGCAGTGAGTATCGTCGTTACAATATTACGGGAATTACCCCGGGTGATGACTACGCGGCAATGAATCAGGTGCTGCGCCGCCGCTATGGCAAAGCGATTGAAGAGAGCAAAATCCCTGATGTGATCCTGATCGATGGCGGAAAAGGCCAGCTGGCTCAGGCGAAAACAGTGTTTGCCGAGCTGGATGTTCCCTGGGATAAAAATCGCCCGCTGCTTCTCGGCGTCGCGAAAGGGAGCGATCGTCGGGCAGGGCTGGAAACGCTGTTCCTCGAGCCGGAAGGTGAGGGCTTTGCTCTGCCGGCGGACTCCCCGGCGCTGCATGTTATCCAGCATATTCGTGATGACTCTCACAATCACGCAATTACGGGTCATCGTAATAAACGGGCAAAAGTGAAGAACACCAGTGCACTGGAAACCATCGAAGGCATCGGCCCGAAACGCCGCCAGTCGCTGCTTAAGTACATGGGGGGCCTGCAACCGCTGATTAATGCCTCGGTTGAGGAGATTGCCAGCGTGCCGGGAATATCGCACGCGCTGGCGGAAAAAATCTTCCATGCGCTGAAACACTAAGCATTGCAACACCCGGGGCAATGTAGCAACATAGGGACAAATTCTACTCTGTCCAGACAGTTAGCGTAATTATGCCATTTAATATTCCGACCTTACTTACCCTGTTTCGTGTAGTGTTAATCCCATTCTTTGTGCTGGCGTTTTATCTGCCATTTCAATGGGCTCCGCTCGCCTGTGCGCTGATTTTCATTTTCGCTGCGGTGACTGACTGGTTCGACGGTTATCTGGCGCGCCGCTGGAAACAGACCACGCAGTTCGGCGCCTTCCTCGACCCGGTAGCGGATAAAGTGATGGTGGCAATGGCGCTGGTGCTGGTGGCGGAATATTTCCATGCCTGGTGGATTACGCTGCCTGCCGCCACCATGATTGCCCGCGAGATTATCATTTCTGCTCTGCGCGAGTGGATGGCTGAAATCGGTAAACGCAATAGCGTGGCCGTATCCTGGATCGGTAAAGTGAAAACCACGGCGCAGATGCTGGCGCTGTTTGCTCTGTTATGGCATCCAAATGATGTGATTGAAGGCGTCGGCGTCGCCGCTTTATATATCGCAGCGGTGCTCACTTTCTGGTCAATGTTCCAGTATCTCAGTGCGGCGCGCGGCGATCTGCTCGAACGGTGATCGAAGCGGTTCAAAAAGCAGCAAACAGATGCTTTGTGAGGATAATTTTATTGACTCGCCTGGTGAGAACAGTAGAATGCAACGCATCGAAAGGCAGCATGGTCTGCCAGAAGATAAAGTAAGTCAGAGAGTTAACTTAACTTTTTGATTGCTAAGCGGGAATAGCTCAGTTGGTAGAGCACGACCTTGCCAAGGTCGGGGTCGCGAGTTCGAGTCTCGTTTCCCGCTCCAAATTTAGTCAGCAGAGGTGAAGCTCTGATGACAGAAAAGAATAAAAGGCGCGTTGGCAGAGTGGCCATGCTACGGATTGCAAATCCGTCTACCTCGGTTCGACTCCGGGACGCGCCTCCACTTTACACCCAAGCCCGGGTGGTGAAATCGGTAGACACAAGGGATTTAAAATCCCTCGGCTTATGGCTGTGTGGGTTCAAGTCCCACCCCGGGCACCATCTTCGAACTACCGATTAAAACGAATAAAAACAAGCTGTAAGCAATGTCGTAACCGCCCCTGAAAGGCGGTTTTTTTATGCCTGAAATTCCTCTTCCCCACTATTTCTGCTTTGCCCACGTTAATAACGGGCGACTGGCGCAGTGGCTAAGAATTATCTAAACTCTCTGGCAGTAGCTTCCATTCTTTATCTGAGCGTGCTTATAATTGCCGGATAATTTTAGTTAGACCTCTAATCATCAGGCATCGATACATTGAACTCTCAGGAACTAAACTTTTCCCGTTTACTGCATCTGACGGCTCATGCCTGGCGTCAGGCGATCGACCGTCGTATGAAAGACAATGGGTTGAGCATGAGTAGCTGGATGGCCGTTGCCACCATTGCTATTCAGGATCAACCCATGAGTCAAAAAGAGCTGGCGCAGGCGCTGGGGCTGGAAGATGCCAGCGTAGTCCCGCTGATCGATCGGCTGGTGAAGCAGCAGCTGGTTGAGCGCGTTCAGCCTGCGGAAGATCGGCGTAAGCGGCTGCTGCACGTCACCCCGAAAGGGGAGCTGCTCTATCAGCGTTTAAAAACACAAGCCGACGCGCTGCGTAATGAACTGCTGTCAGGGGTTAATCCCGCCGAGCTGGCGGTCACCCAGCGCGTACTGCAACAACTGCTGGCGGCAACTGAGGTGAAGTAGGGTGCGTCGCAATAAATCCAATCCTTATGCACCGGTTGAGTGGGCGCCCGGTGAAAAACCGATGCTGCCTGGCTCCCCCTCCACGCCAGTTCATCCCACGCATAAACGTATTGCTTTTGGTATTGTTGGCCTGCTGATCTGTATCACCGGGGCGTTGAGTAATGCGCTGGTAACGGCGAATCTGACCAATTTACAGGGCGTATTCGGTGCTTATAACAACGAAATTGCCTGGCTTCCCGCCGTCTATGTGATGGGCAATATTTCGATCAACCTGCTACTGGTCAAGTTTCGCCAGCAGTTCGGCCTGCGCGTGTTTACCGAAGCCTTCCTTGTCCTGTATGTGCTGGTGGCGTTTTTCCATCTGCTGGTCAACGATCTCAGCTCGGCAATTATCGTGCGTGCCGCGCACGGCATGGTGGGCGCGGCGCTCAGCTCGCTGGGAATTTACTATCAGGTGCAGGCATGGCCCGCAAAGCACCGGCTGAAAGCGCTGGCGATTGGCCTGGGCGCATCCCAACTGGCGATCCCCCTGGCGCGCCTGTTCTCCACCGAGCTGCTGCAGCTTGACGAGTGGCGCGGACTCTACCTGTTTGAGCTTGGCCTGGCACTGATGGCGCTGGGCGCGGTATTAATCCTTAAGCTACCGCCCGGTGAGCGGACTAAAGTTTTTGAGAAAAAAGATTTTCTCACTTTCTTCCTGATGGCACCCGGTATGGCACTGTTCTGCGGCGTGCTGTCACTCGGGCGTATCGAATGGTGGACCAGCACGCCGTGGCTGGGGATCTGTCTGGCGCTGGGGCTGGTGCTGGTCACCGCCGCGGTGCTGGTGGAGCACAACCGCAGCAACCCGCTTATTAATACGCGCTGGCTGGGCAGCGGGGCGATATTCCGTCTCGGCATTGTGATGATCCTGCTGCGTATCATGCTGGCTGAACAGAACACCGGGGCGATTGGCTATCTGCAGCAGCTGGGGATCCAGAATGACCAGATGCAGGGGCTGGCGCTGGCGATCCTCGCCGGTGTCGCCGCCGGGATTGTCTGCAGCGCGCTGACCATCAATCCGCAGCATCTTAGCTGGCCGATTGTCATGTCGCTAATTATTGTGATGGTCGCCTCGTTGATGGATGCGCAGTCCAGCCCGCTGACCCGTGCCAATAATATGTACTTCAGCCAGTTTCTGCTGGGTTTCAGCACCTCATTCTTTATTGCTCCGGCGATGCTGCTGGGCGTGGGTAGCGTGGTGACGCAGCCGAAAAATTTAGTCAGTTTTGTGGTGCTGTTCGGCATGAGTCAGAACCTGGGGGGCCTGATGGGGTCGGCGCTGTTAGGCACCTTCCAGACGTGGCGTGAAAAATATCACTCCAGCCTGCTGGGCGATCAGCTCTCCCTGCTCGATCCGAATGTCACCGATCGGCTGGCGCAGTACAGCAATCTGTTCTCCAGCCTGCTGGGTGACAGCACGCTGCGCAGTGCAGAAGGCACCTTGCAGCTGCAAACCGTTGCCACCCTGCAGGCCAACGTGCTGGCCTATAACGATGTTTATATTCTGACCGCTGTGATGGCAGGGGTCACTTTACTCTGGGTGTTATGGCGGCTGTCGCGCCTGCGCTACCTCAACTGGCAGCAGGCTAAGCGCGAAGCGGAAGCGGAACAGCGAGCTATGCAAAATACTAATATTGCGAACGTAGGTAACTAATGAGTCAACAGGACCAGCAGCTCCAGGAGCGCCAACGAAATAACAAGCTGCGTATTGTCTCCATCGCCCTTGGCTCCGGCATTGCGCTGGTCGGGGTGCTGGTGATCCTTTATGCCTGGCAATTGCCGCCTTTCACCAGTGAGACGCAGTCAACGGAAAACGCCTACGTGCGCGGCCAGGTGACCTTTATCAGTCCGCAGGTGAGCGGCTATATCACCTCGGTGGACGTGCTGGACTTCCAGCCGGTACATCGCGGTGACGTGCTGATGACCATTGATGACCGCATCTATAAGCAGCATGTGCATCAGTCTCTCGCCCAGCTGGAGATGAAAAAGGCCGCGCTGGCCAACAACCTGCAGCAGCGTCGCAGTGCTGAAGCGGTGATCAAACGCAATGAAGCGGCACTGATCAATGCCAAAGCTCAGGCGGTGAAAGGCGGGCTGGATCTTAAGCGGGTAGAGAACCTGGTGGCGGATGGTTCGCTGTCGCTGCGCGAGCGTGATGCATCGCGCGCCAGCAACAGCCAGACGCTGGCCGATGTGCAGCAGGCGCAGGCTACGCTGGAAGTGTCGAAGCAGGATCTGCAAACGGTGATTGTTAACCGCGCCTCGCTGGAGGCGGACGTCGCCAGCGCCCAGGCGGCGCTGGAACTGGCGCAGATCGACCTGGACAACACCAAAATTATTGCCCCACGCGACGGGCAGCTGGGGCAGATTGCCGTGCGCGAGGGCGCATATGTCTCCGCCGGGACGCGCCTGACGTCGCTGGTTCCGCAGCAGATGTGGGTGATCGCCAATATGAAAGAGACGCAGATGGCGCGGGTTAAACCGGGCCTGCCGGTGGTGTTTACCGTTGATGCTCTCGATGGCGAGCGCTTCAGCGGCGAGGTTGAGTTTATCTCACCGGCGGCAGGTTCCGAATTCAGCGCGATCTCACCGGATAACGCTACCGGTAACTTTGTCAAAATAGCCCAGCGTATTCCGGTGCGTATCAAAATCACCAGCGATAACGCGACCCACCTGCGACCGGGCATGTCGGTGGAGGTGAATATCGATACCGCAGCCAAACCACGCGACGGGGAGCAGCAATGATGGCGGCCAGACAAACGCTGCTGGTGGTCATGATGACGGCAGCCCTGGCCGGGTGCGCCACCCAGGTGGAAAAAGCGCCTTCCTCGTTGCCCATTCCCGCGCAGTGGCGCAGCCAGGTCGGGCCGGGTGCAGCGGTGGAAGCCAGCTGGTGGCGGGCGTTTAACGATCCCTCTCTCAATCAGCTGGTTGAGCAGGCGCTGCGCAACAACCCGGATATTCTCACCGCCCGCTCGCGTGTCGATCAGTACCGCGCCCAGCTGCGCGGAGCAGAGGGGGATGACTTCCCGACGCTGGATGCTGGCGTGGCGGCGACGCGCGCGCGTGCTATCTCAGCGGTGACCGGTCAGCCTTATCAATATTCGGTATTCCAGGGGCTGCTGCAGGCTAACTACAATGTCGATTTGTGGGGTGAGCGCAGCAGCAGCGTCGATGCGGCGAAAGCCTCGCTGGCGGCACAGCAGGCAGCGGCCAGCGCCGCAGAGCTGACGATTGCCAGCTCGGTGGCATCCGGCTATATGACGCTGGTGTCGCTGGATGAGCAGCTGCGCGTGACCGAGGCGACGCTGGCCACGCGTGCCAACTCGCTGAAGCTGGCGCAGCGCCAGTATGAAACCGGCTATACCTCTAAACTAGAGTGGGTGCAGTCGCAGTCTGAATACCAGACGGCGAAAGCGCAGATCCCGCTACTGCAGCATCAGATCGCCCAGCAGGAGAATGCGCTCAGCATCCTCGTTGGCATGAACCCGCGCCAGATCGCGCGGCAGAACCACTTCGAGCACCTGGCGCCGCAGACGCTGCCGTCGGTGATGCCATCGCAGCTGCTGCAGCGCCGCCCGGATATTGTGCAGGCCGAGCGCCAGCTGCTGGCCGCCGATGCCTCACTGCAATCCTCGCGCGCCGCGCTGCTGCCATCGCTTAACCTGACGGCGAGCGGCACCCTGCAGAGTTCCATCCTGCACGATCTGGTCAGCGATCCGTTCCGCCTGTGGAGTATTGGCGGCAGCGTGCTGGCCCCGATACTCAATCGCGAAGCGCTGACGGCGCAGGTCGATGTTTCGATGGCAACGCGCAATCAGGCGCTGTACAGCTATGAGAAAGTGGTGCGTAGCGCGTTTAGCGAAGTGAATGACGATCTGGATGCCATCGCCCGTTACCGCGAGCAGCTTGGCGAACTGCAGGCGCAGGAGAAGGTGGTGCAGGAAGCACTGCGCATTGCCAGCAACCGCTACCAGAATGGTTACGCTTCCTATCTTGATGAGCTGGACGCACAGCGCACGCTGTTCAGTACCCAGCTCAGCGTGGTGCAGGCAAAAAACAACCTGCTGCTGGCGCAGATCGATCTGTATCGCGCACTGGGCGGCGGCTGGCAGCCTGAATGATTGCCGGGTCGGGCATGCCCGACCCGCTTTACCCGCCTCTGATAACCAACAGCTTTAGCTTGCCCGTGAGCTTGCGCCGCGCGTTTGCTGGTCAATGAGAGCTGCTATTACTTAGGATTTACCGGGGGAAGTATAAGTGAAAGTTGATAATCATTTGCTCTGACTGTTCACGGGCTAAAGCACTGTTTTGCCTGATTCTGCATACCAATACGCTATATCTTATTCCCTTTTCAGCAGCCTGAAATCAATTTATTACGTTAAACAACTGCGCCATTGTGCTACTCTTTAGCGCGATAATCAGACAGTTTCTTTCTGCTGGCAAGGTCACCCTTGTGCCTGCGACAAGCTGAGTTTTCGTTAGTATTCCTTATTTTTATTCATGAAATGGATGTCTTTCATATTTTTACTGGCGCCTTTACAGGAACGTTTTGCCGGTATGCTGTGGCTGATAATGAAAAACCGTTCTAAACCCGACCCTGAAAAAGAGAGCCGGGTCCCATTAGATGATGCACAGTTTGCGATTGTCGTGCTGGCAATCACCTCTTTTACCCTGATCATTTTCGTGCTGACTATCACGCTGTGGATGTCCTGACAGGCTCCTGCTTCAGTTTGATCTGCTGGCTGCGTAACGCCAGGGCAAACGGCTCATTAACGGTGCGGTTGCCGTTGGCATCCGGCAGGCCAAACAGCCCGGCGGGTGAACGGCGGTCATCGTCCCAGGCGGGATAGTCGACCAGCGGATAGATCGATACCCCCTCCAGCGCTACCCCGGCCTCCAGTGCCAGCGCAGCCTCCTGACTGACCCGATTAAACCAGTCCGGACATTTACCGATCTCTGCCCCGGTTTCAGCTATCAGCAATGGGCGTTGATAACGTTGCCAAACTTGCTGTAAAAGATGATGCAGCGGCAGGTAGTCGGGGTGATGGGGTTCCAGCGGGTCACCATTGTGGAACCACTCATTGTCCGGGTACCAGGTGAATCCGATAATATCCAGTAACTCCTCTGAACCTCCCAACTCCGCCGCGCTGCGTCCACTGATCCAGTCCCAGACTTCAAACTGTGCCTGATGCTGCTGCAGTGCCTGCTGCTTTGCGCTGCTGGAGTAACCGGAAGCCGCAACATGGACCAGCGGGTCGGTAATGACGAAACGCACTCCGGGCAGCTCTTCACGCATTGCGCGCATGGCGGCGATACTGGCTGCGACCAGCTGACGCTTCAGTTCAATACGGCGCCCGGTAACAAAGGGGTTAAACCAGGCAATATCGGCGCCTGCCCACGACCAGAAAGAGATTTGATTCATCGGGCTGATAAAGGGGGCGGCCTGTCCTCGCGCGCGCAGCAGGCAGGCAAAAGCGCGGGCGAAGGCGGCAAAGCGCTCAACAAATTCTGGCTGCCAGATATCCAGCCAGTCCGGCCAGCCAAAGTGCGCCAGCTCCCAGATCATTTCGATATGGTATTTTTCGGCTGCTTCCAGCTGCGGCAAGAAACTTTGCCAGTTATATTCACCTGCCTGTTTTTCAACCAGATACCAGCGTGCGCCATCGCGCGCTGTCAGTAGCTGATGCTGCTGTAACAGGGCATAATCTTTCTCCAGCAGGGTATCATGTCCGCTGCTGAGCATCAGATCCGCACGTTTCCCCGGGGTGCGGCAGGCGGTGGAGCAGGCAAAACTGCCCTGATAAAAGCTGTTAAACAGGCTGGCCTGGTGGCGTTTCTGATTGTGCTGGCTGCCAACATGCATGATGCTCTCCTGGTCACTGGGACTGTCGCAGGGCGATGGGCTAAGTCTAGACTATATGTCTGGTCAGACGGGGAGAGATCGTCGGAAGATACCGGATGAACAACCGTAAACCTGTTAAGGATAGTTGATGACCGACACGCTTCACTCGCCGCAGGAAGAGAGCCTGGCCGGCACGCGACTGGCTCATGCCATTACGCCTCTGGTTGAACAACATCCTGAGCACAGCGGGGTCTATCCGCTGGCGGAGGGGCTGGATGCCTTTGCAGCACGCTATCTGCTGATTTCTCTGGCGGAGTGCACGCTGGATATCCAGTACTACATCTGGCAGAACGATATGTCAGGCCGGCTGCTGTTCAGCGCCCTGCTGGAGGCGGCCGCACGCGGGGTAAAAGTGCGCCTGCTGCTGGACGACAACAACACCATGGGGCTGGATAAGACGCTGAGCGAGCTGAATCGCCATGAGAATATTGAAGTGCGTCTGTTTAACCCGTTCTCATTTCGCAGCCTGCGCATGCTCGGCTATCTGACCGATTTTGCCCGCCTTAATCGCCGCATGCACAACAAGAGTTTTACCGTGGATGGCATGGCGACTATTGTGGGCGGGCGCAATGTCGGCGACGAATATTTCGGTGCCGGTGACGAACCGCTGTTCTCCGATCTCGACGTGCTGGCCGTCGGCCCGGTCGTGCATGATGTGGCGCTGGATTTCGACCGCTACTGGCAGAGCCGCGCCGTGGCTCCCCTTAACAGCGTGGTGGAGGATGAGCAGAGCAGCCCTTCAGCCGTGGTGCTGCCCGAGGAGTGGCGCGCCAGCGAGCAGGTGGTGCGCTATCTCGATCGGGTGGAAGCCTCCAGCTTCGTTAGCCAGCTGGAGAGCCGCAGCCTGCCGTTTACCTGGGCTGATACCCGCCTGCTGAGTGATGACCCGCGCAAAGGGCTGGGCCGTGCCCGCAGCAGTACGCTGCTGCCTCAGCGCTTGCTGGAGGTTATTGGCCAGCCGCAGCAGCAGTTCGATATCATCTCGGCCTATTTTGTACCGACCCGGGCAGGGGTGGCGCAGCTGCTGCGGCTGGTGCGCAAAGGCGTCAAAATCTCGATTTTGACCAACTCGCTGGCGGCGAACGATGTCTCTATCGTGCACGCGGGCTATGCTAAATGGCGCAAGAAGCTGCTGCGCCACGGCATTCACCTGTATGAGCTGAAGCCGCACATGGCTGCACGTGAACCGAGCCACGACCGTGGCCTGACGGGGAATTCCGGTTCCAGCCTGCACGCCAAAACGTTCAGCGTCGATAATCAAAAAGTCTTTATCGGATCGTTTAACTTCGACCCGCGCTCCGCCGTGCTGAACACCGAAATGGGGCTGGTGATTGAGAATGAGGGCCTGGCAACGCGAATTCATCAGCGCTTTATCAGCAGCATGCGCGAACGGGCCTGGACGCTGCGTCTGGATAAGTGGGGGCGGGTAAACTGGGTGGAATACCCGGGGGAGGGGGCGAATGAGGTGGTACACAAGCACGAGCCGCGCACCCGGCTGATGCAGCGGATCCTGGTGCGGCTGGTGTGGCGTTTACCGATTGAGTGGCTGCTGTAGGGGCCGGTCAGGCCCAATCCGGGGCGAGCCGGGCCATCGGCCCGACCACACCCGATGGCTCAGTTTGCTATGTGCGCTGTGGCTTGCCAGAAAACAGGAAGCGCAGCAGCGGAATGCGCAGGTGGATCTCATACAGCAGGAAAGAAATCCCGAAGACAAATAGCAGCCCGGCGAAAAAGCCCAGCGTGTTACTGCCAATCACCGGCACAAAAAGGATGCCGTAGATAATGGTTAACGGATGGTGGACCAGATAAATAAACAGCGATGCATTCACCAGGTAGGTGACGCGCGGCGAGTGGGAGTTCAGCAGGCGATGCCCAAGGGAGAACACCACGTTAACCATCCACAGCCCCATCAGCATCGATACCAGGGTATCAATCTCATACAGCCAGCCTTCACCCTTGTTCCAGGTTTGGTTAGCAACATAGGCAGCGAAGGCCAGTGCCGAACCGACAAAGGTCCAGGGCACCGGGCGCACAAACAGCGCTTTAATCGCCGGGTACTTAAAGGCCATCCCACCCAGCATAAAGAACGGCAGGTAAACCAGGGTTTGCATCACGGCCATATTGAACAGGGCATCACCCAGGATCTGCGGCGCAAAGATAAACATCAGGCGGCGGAAAATACCCCAGGCGAGGCCGCAAAGCAGGATCCACAGCGTTAATTTCCCCCAGGTTAGCTCGGAATAGTCTGTTTTTTCCCGCTGGCTATCGCGCAAAATACGGAACAGCCAATAGCCCGCCACAGTCAGTATTACCAGAACCAGCAGAAACCACAGGTGTGAAATCAGATCCCAAACCAGCGCGTTGTACTTTTGATAGGGCGTTAATTTGCTCCAGTCGCCAATCTTACTGGTCCACTCCTTCAGCAGGAAAAACTGCGGCAGGGTGATGAGCGGGATCGCGGTCAGCATTGGGATGCCAACCCGCTCCAGGCGCACCTTCAGCCAGTCTGACGGGCGGTAGCGCAGGAATAGCATGTAGGAGAAATAGCCTGAAATGACGAAGAACACCTGCATGCGAAACGCATGGATAAAATCATTAAACAGGGTGAGCCATTCAGAAGGGTGCAGGCTGTTTACTGACCACGTCTGAGTGGAATAAATGAGCGAAACATGGAATGGCACGCCTAATAACATCAGATAGGCGCGAATAGAGTCGAGAAAATATTCTCTTGGCTGCGTTTTTTTAGTCATAAATGTCCGATATTCAACATGTTAATGTCTTGATTCACCCTGAACCAGACTAAAGTTTAGCGCTTACTTTAATAGTTGAAACCCGGGTATACTATCAGCCAAATCTGTTTCCGTTAACCGCTTGAGAATAGGGCGCTTAACACGATCGGATTCATGGAACAAAAACGTGGTCAGGCTGTCGGAATGCTGGATTATCCTTTAAGATGGATGCAATTGATTTAAGCACCCGAAAGGGGGGGAAGTGCGGAATAAAATGAACAATAAACCAGAACTGATGAAATTGCGCTGGCTTGGCGCAGCAGTTTTGCTTTCAATGTATGCCAACACCAGTTGGGCGTTTAACATTGATGATGTGGCAAAACAGGCGCAGGAGTTAGCCGGGAAAGGCTTCGAAGCGCCTAAGAGTAACCTGCCATCACAGCTGCGTGATATGAAATATGCTGACTATCAGCAGATCCAGTTCAATCACGATAAAGCGTACTGGAGCAATCTTAAGACCCCTTTCAAACTTGAGTTCTACCATCAGGGAATGTATTTCGATACCCCGGTGAAACTCAATGAAGTCACGGCGACCAGCGTGCGTGAGATCAAGTACTCCCCGGACTATTTCAACTTCGGCAACGTTAAGCACGACCCTGATACCGTCAAAAACCTCGGGTTTGCTGGCTTCAAGGTGCTTTACCCGCTGAACAGTAAAGATAAGAAAGACGAAATCACCAGCTTCCTCGGCGCGAGCTACTTCCGCGTTATCGGTGCCGGACAGGTTTACGGTCTCTCTGCCCGCGGCCTGGCCATTGATACTGCGCTGCCGTCCGGGGAAGAGTTCCCGCGCTTTAAGCAGTTCTGGATTGAACGCCCTAAACCCCAGGATAAACATCTGGTCATTTATGCGCTGCTGGATTCACCACGTGCGACCGGTGCTTACCGTTTCCTGATCACCCCGGGTAAAGACAGCACGGTCGACGTGCAGTCTAAAGTTTACCTGCGTGACAAAGTGGGCAAGCTGGGCGTGGCCCCACTGACCAGCATGTACCTGTTTGGCGCCAACCAGCCATCGCCAGTGCCAAACTATCGTCCGGCGCTGCATGATTCTAACGGTCTGTCGATTCACGCCGGAAACGGTGAGTGGATCTGGCGTCCGCTGAACAATCCAAAACACCTGGCTGTCAGCACCTTCACCGTGGAAAACCCACGTGGTTTCGGTCTGCTGCAGCGGGGGCGCGATTTCGATAAATATCAGGATCTCGACGATCGCTACGATATGCGTCCAAGCGGCTGGATTGAGCCGAAAGGCGACTGGGGCAAAGGCCGCGTAGAGCTGGTTGAGATCCCAACGTCCGACGAGACCAACGATAACATCGTGGCCTTCTGGACCCCGGAAAGTCTGCCAGAGCCAGGAAAAGTGATGAACTTCTCCTACCGCCTGCACTTCACGCGTGACGAAAGCGCGCTGCATTCACCGGAAACGGCGTATGTGAAAAGCACCCTGCGTTCAACCGGTGATGTGAAGCAGTCGAACCTGGTGCGTCAGCCTGATGGCACCGTGGCATTTATCGTCGACTTCGTTGGCCCGGAAATGAGCAAGCTGCCGCAAAACACCCCAGTGACCCCTCAGGTCAGCATCGGTAACAACGGTGAGCTGGTGGAAAACAGCGTGCGCTATAACCCGGTCACCAAAGGCTGGCGTCTGGTGCTGCGCGTGCGCGTAAAAGACAACAAACAGCCGACGGAAATGCGTGCTGCACTGGTTAACGGTGACAAAACGCTGACTGAAACCTGGAGCAATCAGCTGCCTGCCAATGAATAAGTCTACCGTAATACCCGATGAGTATATCGACGCGCTGCCCCTCTCCGCTGAGCGGAAAGGGGAGCTGCGCTCGGCACTGCCGCCTGAATCTGACGACGCCTTTGGCCAGCTGCATCACCTGCTGGCCGAAGAGGGTCCGGTTGAAACGCGTGCCGATGACGCACCGCAGGAGTCGGTAAAAACACGCGTCGAACAGAGCTGGCCGGATTCCGTTGATGACGGCAAGCAGTTCGATAAAGATGCGCTGGACCGCACCACGCTGAAAGCGATGCCGAAGCATACCCGCTCTTCCATGTACCCGGAAGAGTGGCGTACCAACCCGGTGGCGCGCGCGTGGGATTCCGTGCGTGGCCGTAAAACCACCCCGCGTTTTGCCAGCCGCGAAGAGCAGAAAAGTGAAGATAAGTGGCGCCATGTCGGCTCCATCCGTCGTTATATTCTGCTGTTCCTCTCTGTTTTCCAGACGGTTGTCGCCACCTGGTATATGAAGACCATTCTGCCTTACCAGGGCTGGGCGCTGATCGACCCAATGGAGATGATCAACCAGAACTGGCAGCAGTCGGTGCTGCAGATCCTGCCTTACGTGCTGCAGACCGGGATCCTGTTCCTGTTTGCCGTGCTGTTCCTGTGGGTCTCCGCCGGTTTCTGGACTGCGCTGATGGGCTTCCTGCAGCTGTTGATCGGTAAGGATAAGTACAGCATCTCCTACCTGACCAACGGTGACGAGCCGATCAACCCGGATCACCGAACCGCGCTGATCATGCCGATCTGTAATGAAGACGTTGAGCGCGTGTTCGCCGGCCTGCGTGCGACCTGGGAATCCGTGGTGCGTACCGGCGAGCAGGACAATTATGACGTCTACATCCTTAGCGACAGTTACAACCCTGATATCTGCATGGCCGAGCAAAAGGCGTGGATGGAGCTGGTACGTGATGTCGGCGGGGAAGGGCGCATTTTCTACCGCCGCCGCCGCCGTCGCGTAAAACGTAAATCCGGTAACATCGATGACTTCTGCCGCCGCTGGGGTAGCCAGTACAGCTACATGGTGGTGCTGGATGCGGATAGCGTAATGAGCGGCGAGTGTCTCAACGGGCTGGTGCGTATGATGGAAGCGAACCCGAAAGCGGGTATCATTCAGTCTTCGCCGAAAGCATCCGGGATGGATACGCTGTATGCGCGCTGCCAGCAGTTTGCTACCCGCGTTTACGGCCCGCTGTTTACCGCTGGTCTGCACTTCTGGCAGCTGGGCGAGTCGCACTACTGGGGCCATAACGCCATTATCCGCGTTAAGCCGTTCATTGAGCACTGTGCGCTGGCACCGCTGCCAGGTGAAGGCTCATTCGCCGGTTCAATCCTGTCGCATGACTTTGTGGAAGCTGCACTGATGCGTCGTGCGGGCTGGGGCGTGTGGATCGCTTACGATCTGCCGGGTTCTTATGAAGAGCTGCCGCCAAACCTGCTGGATGAACTGAAGCGTGACCGTCGCTGGTGCCACGGTAACCTGATGAACTTCCGTCTGTTCCTGGTAAAAGGCATGCACCCGGTGCACCGTGCGGTGTTCCTGACCGGCGTGATGTCTTACCTGTCTGCTCCGCTGTGGTTTATGTTCCTGGCGCTGTCGACCGCGCTGCAGGTGGTGCATACGCTGATGGAGCCGCAGTACTTCCTGCAGCCGCGCCAATTGTTCCCGGTGTGGCCGCAGTGGCGCCCTGAACTGGCGATAGCGCTGTTCTCAACCACCTTAGTGCTGCTGTTCCTGCCGAAGCTGCTGAGCATCGTGCTGGTGTGGTGCAAAGGGGCGAAGCCTTACGGCGGAGCGCTGCGCGTGCTGGCCTCCCTGTTCCTGGAGATGCTGTTCTCGGTGCTGCTGGCGCCGGTGCGCATGCTGTTCCACACCGTATTCGTGGTCAGCGCGTTTCTTGGCTGGGAAGTGGTGTGGAACTCGCCACAGCGTGATGATGATGCCACACCGTGGAGCGAAGCGTTCAAACGCCACGGCTCGCAGATGCTGCTGGGCCTGGTGTGGGCGGGCGGTATGGGCTGGCTGGACCTGAACTTCCTGTGGTGGCTGTCGCCAATCGTGTTCTCGCTGATCCTGTCGCCGTTTGTCTCGGTGTGGTCAAGCCGTCGCACGCTGGGTCAGGCTTCGAAACGCGGCAAACTGTTCCTGATCCCGGAAGAGTACGATCCGCCGAAGGAGCTGCTGGATACCGACCGTTACGTTGAGCTGAATCGTGAACGTGCGCTGGAAAATGGCTTTATGCACGCCATGTTCCATCCGTCGTTCAACGCACTGGCCAGCGCAATGGCGACCTCGCGTCACCTTAACAGCGATATTCTCGACTATGCCCGCGACCGCCGCATTGAGCAGGCGCTCAGCGAGTCACCCTCTAAACTGGATCGCGATCAGCGCCTGGCGCTGTTCAGTGACCCGGTGACGCTGGCGCGTATGCACTACCGCCTGTGGCAGAATGCGGATAAGTACCACGACTGGTTAGATTATTACCATTCGCTGGAACTGAACCCGAAGGCGCTGAATAACGCCAACTAGTTTGCGGGGCGGGCATGCCGCCCCCGACGACGCGATAAGCCGGAACTCAGGTTCCGGCTTTTTTTTTACGTTTAATTTGCAGTTGCCGCTCTGGTCAAAACTGGACCAGACTGTAGAATAGTGCGTTTTTTACTCTGGGGCAGCGATGGTGGCAATGATAGTGCGGGGATTAGCGGTGGGGCTGTGCGTGCTGGTGCTGAGCGGCTGCGGCAGTATTATCAGCAGAGCCGTGCCCGGACAGGGGCACGGCAATCAATACTACCCCGGCGTACAGTGGGATATTCGCGACAAGCCGTGGCGTTTTCTCGCCATTATTGACCTGCCGCTGTCGCTGGTGGTGGACACATTACTGCTGCCGGTTGATGCCAGCCACGGGCCTTACGAGTAATTATTGTCGGCGTCGGTGTTATCGTCTTCCCACTCTCCCGCTGCCGCGTCGGCCTCTTCGCTGCCGGCAGGCGGTTCCAGCTGGAATTCGCCCTCATCCCACTCGTACAGCGTCTTCTCCGGCAGCCACTCCTGACGCAGTTCAACCTCATCGAAATCATCTTCAAAGATGGCCTGCGCCGCATCTCCACTGCGGAAGGCCAGTAGCTCTCCTTCATCACTGTCATCGGTGAGAAACTCCGCCTGCCACATGATATCCCCATCCTGCATCACAAACTTCTGCAGATTGAACTGGTTAACAGAGGCTTCACCCTCGTCCAGCTCCGGGTTATCGGCAAGGTACTCTTCACGTGCCATCTCAATCGCTTCTTCCAGCGTGGCATACATGCTCATGGCATCTCCTCAGGTCAAAAATGACTAAAGAGTAATTGTTGTCGCTATGGGCAAAGATGCAAGGCGGGGGAGGAGAAATATTTTCGTGGTGATTTATTGCACGGGTATTGTCAGGGTTTATCCCTGAACCCCCATCCACTGCTTCAGCTTGGCCACCGAGGCAGGGGCCTGATAAACCAATCCACGCCCATCTTTGAGCGAACGCAATAAACCGCGAGCGGCCAGTGTCTTCAGGCGACTTCTGGCGGTGTTATCCGAGAGTGACAGACGCTGGCTGACGCCGGCGGCGCTCAGCAGAGAGCCGGGAGCGTTTAGCGCGAGTGCCAGAATATCCTGCGCGGTTTTATCCAGCATGAAGATATTTACTGTCGCTGGCGCTATGCTGCGCCAGTAGTGCAATAAGCTCCTCAGCGCTAAGTTCAGCCTCAGCCACTGAGGGCGGCGTTTTGATTCTCATCTCAGACAATCTCAAAAAGGCTATTATTTGAGATTACTTGAGATGAGCCGCCACCGCAATTCCCTTTACTCTGCTTCCGATAGCGGGCGCTGTTCTTCTTCCCGCACCACCATTCTTTCGGTTCGTTTTCTCAGCGTGTACCAGGTGTACCCCACGTTGAACAGCACGATGCAGGCGGTGACCAGAAACACCGCACGGAAACCGTAATGGGCCGACACCGCGGCGCCCATCAACGGGCCACTGACGTTGCCGATGTCGCGGAAAGACTGGTTATAGCTGAAGATGCGCCCGGCGACCTGATTGCTGGCGTTGTAGATCAGCAGCGACTGCACCGCTGGCAGTAATGCACCGTCGGCGGCGCCGAGCAGAAAGCGCAGGATCCCCAGCTGCCACGCACTCTGCACAAAAGCCATCGGGATCAGTAGCACGACTGAAATCAGCAGCATGGCAACGAGGATTCGCTCCGGGCCGATGCGATCCCCCAGCCTGCCAAGGCGTGGCGCACTCATCAGCGCCGCCACGCCAGGCACCGAGGCAATCATGCCGCTAATAAAGGCCAGATTCGCCACGTTGCCCGCCAGCTCGCGCACGTACAGCGTCAGAATGGGGGCAATCGAACCGGTAGCGACCTGGATTATCAGCGTGGTGACGAACAGTGCCAGCACCAGCCGGGGATTTTTCAGCGAGGAGAACACCTGGCGGGCGTGCAGCAGATCTTTTTTCTGCACCGGGGTGAAGCTCTCACGGATGCAGAACAGGGTCATCAGGAAGCAGGAGAACAGCACCGCCGCAGTAATATAGAACACCGGGCGCAGGCCAAAGCTGTCGGCCAGCAGGCCGCCGATTAGCGGGCCGATCAGCGCGCCGCTGACCGCCCCGGTTGACAGCCAGCCCATCGCCCAGCCGGTTTTATTACGCGGCACCTGGGTGGCGATCAGCGCGTTGGCGTTGGGCACAAACCCCCCGAGCAGGCCGAGCAGTGCACGCAGCGCCAGAAACTGCCAGACGGAAGTGGCCATACCCATCAGCATCATCACAATTGCCATGCCCAGGGCGGAGCGCAGCAGCATGATTTTGCGGCCTTTACGGTCGGCAAGTCCGCCCCAGAAAGGGGATGCAATAGCAGAGAACAGGAAAGTGATGCTAAAAACCAGCCCGGACCAGATGTTCAGCGCCTGGGGATCGGTAATGCCCAGCTGCTCGACATACAGTGGCAGAAAGGGCATAACCAGGCTGAAACCGGCGCCGGTGAGGAAACATCCCACCCAGGCGACAAAGAGATTTCTCTGCCAGTTGATGATAGTTGAGGGCGTATCGGCCGTAGACATAGCGTGTGCAGTAACCTTAGAAGTTAACGTCGCAAATTAACCATTAGCTGGCTAAGTATGCGCCTTTAAATGCTCACTGCCTAGCCACTGCAGAAATAAATGAAAAACGGTTTCAAATAGTGGAACAGGCCGGATAACCGGCCTGTGGAGAGGGATCAGTAAAGGGAAGGTTGACCTTCCGGGCGGGTCTTAAAGCGGCGATGCAGCCACATATACTGATCTGGCGCCATCAGTACGCCGTGCTCGACCACGCGGTTCATCGCGGCGGCTGTGGCGACTTCATTGTCCAGTGGGATATCCTGAACTTCCGGCAGGATCACCATCTCATAGCCTTTACCCGACGGCAGGCGGCGTGGCACAAAAGGGATCACTGCCGGATTGCCGCTGCGGATCAGCAGGTAGCTGCCTTTAGTGGTTGCCGCCTGGTCAACGCCGAAAAACGGTACAAATACGCTGCTGCGCGGACCGTAGTCGTGGTCCGGAGCGTACCAGATAATATCGCCGTTTTTCAGGGCGCGGATCATGCCTTTCAGATCCTTGCGGTCCAGCATGCTTTTATTGGAACGCATACGGCCCCAGGTTTGCAGCCAGTCAATCAGCGCGTTGTCGTTGGGGCGGTAAACGCCAATACCCGGGTTGTGGATGCCGAAAATACGCGCGCCCAGTTCCAGGGTTAAAAAGTGCATGCCAATCAGCAATACGCCTTTACCGTCGGCAGCTGCTTTGCTGATGTGCTCCAGGCCGCTGACGCTGAACCATTTTTTGATGCGCCAGTCAGGCCAGAACCATGCCATGCCGGTTTCTATCAGGCCCATGCCGAGCGATTCGAAGTTGCGTGTTACCAGAGCTTCACGCTCGGCGGCAGGCATCTGCGGGAAACAGACTTCCAGGTTGCGCCGGGCAACCTCCACACGGCGCTTCAGAAAGTGCATTGACAGCCGACCCAGCCCGCAACCAATGTAGCGGAGCAGGGGGTAGGGCAGCATCACCAACAGGTAAAGCAGGGCAATACCCAACCAGGTAAACCAATAACGGGGATGCAGCAATGCGCGACGAAATTGAGGCAGCTGAGTCATGATTTTCCAGATCGCAAAAAAAGGGGGAACATTATAGTGCCCGTTTAAAATGAGTTATGGCCTATTGTGCCATTTTATTCGCATCAGATGAAATAAGCGCCTGTTCAGATTAGGTTTTCACGGGCAGGTAGGTCAGGTGTGCTGCTAATAGCATAGTCATAATGCGCATATTGCGCATCGCTTTTTGCGCCGACTGCTGCTATTTACAGCGTTCATGCACGACAAACCCCGGGTCTCTCAGGTATGATAGCGCCGCAAAATTTTCCCTCTCTTTAGAATTCAGGAACGTACACCATGCCAGTGTTACATAACCTTGTTTCCAATGAAGAGCTGAAGGCACGCATGCTGGCCGAAACCGAGCCGCGTACCACAGTCTCTTTTTATAAATACTTCACTATTGACGATCCGCGTGCGTTTCGCGACGCGCTCTACGTTACCCTCACCAAACTAAACGTGTTTGGCCGCGTCTACGTCGCCGCCGAGGGAATTAACGCGCAGGTCAGCGTTCCCGCCAGCCAGTACGAGCAGATGAAAGCCGCGCTGTACGCTTTCCACCCGGCGCTGAATAACCTGCGCATGAACATCGCGCTGGATGATGACGGTAAATCTTTCTGGGTACTGCGTCTGAAAGTACGTGAGCGCATTGTGGCTGACGGTATTACCGACGACAGCTTTGATGCCAGCGATGTCGGCGCCTATCTGAAAGCGGCGGAAGTGAACGCCATGCTGGACGATCCGCAAGCGGTGTTTGTCGATATGCGTAACCACTATGAGTATGAAGTGGGCCATTTTGAAAACGCGCTGGAGATCCCGGCGGATACTTTCCGCGACCAGCTGCCGATGGCAGTTGATATGCTGCAGCAGGATAAAGACAAAAAAATCGTCATGTACTGCACCGGGGGGATCCGCTGTGAGAAAGCCAGCGCCTGGATGCGTCATAACGGTTATGAGAATGTCTACCACATCGAAGGCGGAATTATTGAGTATGCCCGCCGCGCGCGCGAGCAGGGCTTACCGGTGCGCTTTAAAGGCAAAAACTTTGTCTTCGATGAGCGAATGGGCGAGCGGATTTCAGACGATGTGATTGCCAACTGCCACCAGTGCGGAGCGCCCTGTGACACCCATGTAAACTGCCTGAATGACGGCTGCCATCTGCTGTTCATCCAGTGCCCAAGCTGCGCCGAGAAGTTTCATAACTGCTGCAGCCCGCTCTGTATGGAAGAGCTGGCACTGCCGCCGGAAGAGCAGCGTGCGCGTCGTGCGGGCCGTGAAAACGGCAATAAGATTTTCAACAAGTCGCGCGGCCTGCTGAGCACCACCATGCATATTCCTGAAGAGTAACAGGCTGAACTCACCGGGCTCAGGCCCGGTGAGTGTGATGGCTACTGGCGCACGCCTTCCACCGAGATCATCAGCTCCACTTGCTGCGATGCCGGGCCCAAATCCTTATCAATGTTGAACTCTTTCAGCGCGATAGTTCCCGTTGCTTCAAAGCCAGCACGGTAGCCACCCCACGGATCTTTACCTTCCCCGGTCAGTTTTGCCGCCAGTTTTACCGGTTTAGTCACGCCGTTCAGCGTCAGGTCACCGTCTACGATCAGACCATCGCCCTGTTTGCTGACCTTGGTGGAAACAAACGTTGCCTGGGGGAACTTCCCGGCATTGAGGAAATCAGCGCTGCGCAGGTGCTTGTCACGCTCGGCGTGGTTAGTGTCGACGCTGCCGGTATTGATAGTCACGTTAACTTTGTCTTTGCCAGGGTCGGCCTGGTCAAAGGTAAAGCTGCCGTCGAAATCTTTAAACGTGCCGTAAAGCCAGCTGTAGCCCAGGTGCTTGATGCGGAACTGCACGAAAGCATGCTGCCCCTCTTTATCAATTTTGTAGTCGGCTGCGGCGGCTGTCCCCGCCGTCATCAGCAGGGCGGCGGTAGTGATGGCCAGAATACTTTTCTTCAACATGGTGTTCTCCATTCCAGAGGTTAATGGATGCGGCGGCCCAGCATCCTTTTCAAGGTAATATCACGATCGATAAAGTGGTGTTTTAGCGCGGCCAGGGCGTGCAGCCCGGAGAGGATCACCACGCTCCACGCCAGCCAAAGATGGACTTCCCCCGCCAGATCCGCCTGCTCGCCCAGCCCGGAAAACAGCGCAGGAACCGGCAGGATACCGAAGACATTGATCGGTTTGCCCTCTGCGGTAGAGATCAGATAACCGGTAATCAGAATGGCGAACAGCACGCCGTACAGCAGCAGATGCGCGGTGATGGCGCTATAGCGTACTAGCGGGGAATAGCTGCTGAGCGGTTTCGGCGGCGGCGAAACAAAGCGCCACACCACGCGTACAATCATGACCGCGAACAGCGTGATGCCGATGCTTTTGTGCAGTTCGGGAGCTTTGTGATACCAGGTATCATAATAACCGAGGGTGACCATCCACAGTCCGAGGGCAAACATTCCGTAGACCGCAGCCGCGACCAGCCAGTGCAGGGTGATGCTCAGTGAGCCATATTTTGCAGCGCTATTTTTTAACGGCATCCTGGGTTCCGCCAATAAGAATTTTAAGTCAGACTGACGGCGACAAGGGTGAAAATCAACAAATAAATTAACTGATTACTAAATTAAATCTCATCATGAAATATTTTGAATAAAATAATGGCTTATCACCAGTAAATCAGAAAGCGGGTGGCCTGATATGGCTCTGTGCTCGATTTTGTCGAGAAGATTTGCCATGGTGAGGGCAGGATCATGTTCTGTATTTTTGTCTTTAATTTCAATAAATGTCATTTTTATGTCACGTTATGTCAATAATACCTGCGGTGTAATAGTTATTTTGCTTAATGAATAGGGCGGGCGTGATAGCCGCCGGGGGCCGCCTGCCAGTGGACTCTATTAACCAGGGCGGAGAGGGTGGCGAATACGGCAGGTTTGCTCGCCAATGGCAGCGATTAGTATGGTTAACTTGAAAAATCACCGAATCTTGTATAGATTAAATTTGTGTAAGCAGCGGCAGTCTAAGATTTACCGTTCATTACCATCCGCATTTTCGCTGCGTTATAGCTTTCTTCCCCTCTGTTATTCCCCACTATTTTTCAGGCGACGAAAGCTATAAGGCTGCTCACTCACTACTAAAGGGAGCTGCTATGAGCAATACATCTGAAGGGCAACAGCCGCAGAAGAAGCATTTCTGGAACAAGAACAAAAGCGCGAAGAAGGAGCTGAGCGTCGATGATATTACTATCGTCGATAAAGACATGCTCAAGCGTGCGGTCGGCGCGGCCGCGCTGGGTAACGCCATGGAGTGGTTCGACTTCGGGGTTTACAGCTACCTGGCTGTGACTATCGGTAAAGTCTTCTTCCCCGGTGGCAGCCCGGCAGCGCAGCTGCTGGCGACCTTTGGGGCATTTGCCGCCGCCTTCCTGGTTCGCCCGGTGGGTGGACTGGTGTTTGGCCCGCTTGGCGACCGCATCGGACGCCAGAAGGTGCTGGCGATTACCATGATTATGATGTCGATCGGCACCTTCTGTATCGGGATTATTCCTGGCTATCACTCCATCGGGATTATGGCGCCCGTGCTGCTGCTGGCAGCGCGTCTGCTGCAGGGGTTCTCCACCGGCGGTGAATACGGCGGTGCAGCCACGTTTATTGCTGAGTATTCAACCGATGAGCGCCGCGGCTTTATGGGCAGCTGGCTGGAGTTCGGCACGCTCGGCGGCTATCTGCTGGGGGCGGGGCTGGTAACGGGCCTGACGGCGGCGATGCCGGAACAGGTCCTGCTTGACTGGGGCTGGCGTATTCCGTTCTTTATCGCGGCGCCGCTCGGCCTGTTTGGCCTCTATATTCGACTGAAGCTGGAAGAGACGCCGGCATTCCAGAAGCATATGGAAAAGCAGGAAGCGCTGGAGCACAGCAAACCGCGCCTTGGGTTGTGGCAGATGCTGAAGAAGTACCGTGCCTCAATGCTGAAATGTATTGGTCTGGTGCTGCTGTTTAACGTCTCCAACTATATGCTCACCTCGTATATGCCAAGCTACCTGACCGGGATCCTGGGTCTGAGCGAGCTGAGCAGCCTGCTGCTGATTCTGGTGGTGATGTTTGTCATGATGCCGCTGACCCTGTTCTGGGGCCACTGGAATGACCGTTTGGGCCGTCGTCCGGTGATCTGGGCCGGTGCCATCGGCCTGATCGTTATGGCAGTGCCGTGTATGATGCTGATTGGTACGGGCAACCTGTGGCTGGTGTTCCTGGGGCTGATTATTCTCGGGGTGATCCACACCTGCTTCAGCGGCTCAATGCCGGCGACATTACCGGCGCTGTTTGCCACCGATATTCGCTACAGCGCGCTGGCAATCGGCTTTAACCTGTCGGTTTCACTGTTCGGCGGCACCACGCCGCTGGTGACCACCTGGCTGGTGGAGAGCACCGGCAATCTGCTGATGCCGGCTTATTATCTGATGGGGGCGGGCGTTATCGGGGTGATTACGGTGTTCACGCTGCGTGAAACGGCGCGTAAGCCGCTGCGCGGCTCTGCACCCTCGGTCGGTAGCCGTGCCGAAGCACACCGCCTGGTCAATAAGCTGCGTCTGCGTCGTAAGAAAGAAGACGATGCCGCCAAAGCCGAAACGCTGACCAACAAATAACGGCCACTGACTGCCATTTAAAAAGGCTCACAGTTGAACTGTGAGCCTTTTTTTATCGTTTAATATTGCTGACGAACGTCAGGCGAAGCGCGATAAAGAGAACGGGGTTAAGTCGAACTCGCTGCTTTTACCCTGAGCAAACTGTGCGGCGATCTCACCCAGCACGCTGGCGAATTTAAACCCGTGCCCGCTCAGGCCGGTAATGATCATGCGATCGGTTTCACCAGGGAAGCGGTCGATAATAAAGTCTTCATCCGGTGAGTTATCGTAGGTACAGGCTTCACCGCGCAGGCAGACGCCGACCCCGGGTAAGAACTGACGCAGGAAGCCAAACAGTTCGTTGCCGTCCGCCGCCACGCTACCAAACGGCTTGCGGCCTGCCGGGGAGTCGATCGGCTGTCCGCCTTCATGCTTTCCGATTTTAATGGCGTTATTATCCGCCGGGAAGCCGTAATAGTGGGTGCCGTCCGGCATCTGCGCGGTAAATGCCGGAAATGTGTTGTTCTCGCTGTAGCGGCCGTCAGCCTGATGCCAGGCAAAGACCTTGCGCACCGGCGCGACCGGCAGAGCAGGGTAGAGCGTTTTCACCCAGGTGCCGGCACTCAGCAGCAGCTTGCGCCCCTGGTAAATCCCGTCTGCCGTGGTGACGGTTTGCAGGCCGTCCAGCGTGTCGATCTGGCTGACCGGGCAGTTAAACAGCTGCGCGCAGCCGGCTTCTTTCGCCAGACGGATCCAGCTTTTAATCGCCACTTCGGATTTCAGATAGCCGGAGCCGGGTTCAAAAACGCCGATATAGCCCTGCGGCACGCTGATTTGCGGCCAGCGCTGCACGATCTCGTCGCTGTTGAGGATCTGCACTTCAAGCTGGTACTGCTGCGCGCTTTGCATCACGTTCTGAATAAATTCGGACTCCTGCGGCGCGAAGTTGAGCACGCCGCTGCGCTGCATGATGCGTTCACCGCTCTGCTGCTCCAGCTCATCCCACAGCTGCTGGGCACGCAGCACCATCGGTACGTAGCGCGCACCTTCACCGTAAGCGTGACGAATTAAGCGGCTTTCACCATGATGGCTGCCTTCGCGGTGCGGCGGATGGTGACCGTCGATCATCAGTACCTTCAGGCCGGCCTGGGTGGCATACCATCCGGCGGCAGCCCCTACGGAACCACTGCCGACCACAATTAAATCGTAAACCATTTGCAGCACTCTTTTTTTTCAGGAGAGGGCAGCAGAATAGCAAATTATTGCGGGCATGAAAAAGGCACCCTGTTGTGGGTGCCCTTAGGCGAAACGTTGAGCGAATTAGTGCTTCTTGTAATCACGATCCTGGTAATCGGTCGCTTCAATCTTGGCAATGCCAGCTTCGAGAATGGAGATAAATTGTCTGGCAACATCAGTGGTCAGCCAGTAAGTCTGGCCTACATCGGCATCTTCGGCTTGCTGCTGATTAGAAGAGAGCGAATGCAGACGGATCATCATGGCATCATAGCTGTCTACAGTACTGATATCCCATCCGATGAGGGGATGTGTCTGGATGACTTCTTTGCTTCTGTCCATTAAAACCCCCTATAACTCGTGAATAATGACGATACCGGTCATACTTCAAGCTGCAGGTGCCTTGGCTTCTCTGGCTCACCCGAATCACTGACTGATGCAGGCTCATCGGGATTTGCTCATTTTCCGCCTTACTGCAACTCGAATTATTTAGGGTAACCAAGTGATTTTTCGAGGTTCAATGCGGCTTTTTTTCCATGGAGCACTGTCATTATAACAGCAATTCTCTCTTTCGCAGGATTAAATTTTAGCCTGGGTTAATATCGGGTGTTATTGGCACGCTTATTAAGCCGGGAGCCTGGGAAATAATCAACGTTAAGAGTAAAAGAAGGATTATTCAGGGCTGACTATCAGATTGTACTGATGGTGAACCCAAACGTTTTTCCAGCTCCTGCGCCAGCCGAATGAAATGCTGCTGTAGCTGTTCATCACGATTCTGGTTTTGCCCTTCAAGGCGTAAGCTGTGGATTAACAGCTGGTTAGCTTTGTCATCAAGGCAAAATGACAGCGTAGAAAACGCGTTTTCTAATACGGTCAGGCGGCGCTGTTGCTCGGCGATCATTGCCAGCAGCTCACCAAATGTCATTGCCTCTTCTGGATTATCGGCAGCCATGAAAAAAACCTCAGTAATTAATCACCGCCTCAGAATAGGTTATTCTGCCTGCGCCGTCTATCGGTGTTGCGGGGTAATAATTGGGCATAAAAAAGCCGGATAGCGTATCCGGCAAAAACGGCACAAGCGGTCGAAAGCGCAGCGCTTAATCGGTAATAAACCAGTCGTCGGCGCTTTCCCAGGTTTCCTGCAATATATCGGTGATGCGATCTTTGGCTTCTTTACCACCGCCCATCACCGTCAGGTTATTAGCGCTGGCGTAGCGTACCGAAATGGTATTGCTGCCATCCGGAAAATGCTGATCGATTCGTTTGCTAAGCTCCTGCGTCAGCGCGTCAATCGCGCCCGCGGGCAGGGATGTGGTTTTTGCTACAGTGACTTCAATACGCATGATAGCCTCCGGTTGAATTACTGTAAATATATACAGTAATACCAGCGTAAGCAAACATTATTACTGGAGCAGTGAAATGCCGGGGACGCCCGCTGAGGGATCGCCATAAACATCGATCTGAATATCATCGCGGGATGACAGGCGTCAGGTTTCATGAGGGAGGGCTGCTTTCCGCACCGGCATGAATACATCCCTGTAGCCTGGCTCACGGCCATCCCTGGCCGTAGGCCTGCTGCAATCAGCCCTCCCTCCTGCCACCCAAAGCCTCAGCGTCGCGGTTTAGAACCCACAGCGAGCACGATGATAGTGGGGGATGAGCTTGGCCTGAGGTAAGCCGGACGTCACGCGGCAGGGATGCCGCGTGCCGAGGCCCGCAGGGAGCGTCTTTTGCCGTTCCGGCGTGCTCAGGTTGAGCTCAGACCGGTTAGCGGACGATTAGCGATAGCAGTCATTTCAGGGGATCCCCAGAGGACGACTGCTTTTCTGGTCGTCCCGCTGGACAGGTTAACTCTCGACGCGCCAGTTCAGCGTCTCGCCGGCCAGGAACGGCACCAGCGTATGGCCATCGTTACCGACCTGTACGCTTTCCGGCACGGTCCACGGCTGGCGCACCAGCTTGAGGGTGCCTTCATTCAGCGGCAGCCCGTAGAAGTTAGGGCCATTTTCGGAGCAGAAGGCGGCAAAATGCGCCAGCGCGTCGATCTCTTCAAACACCGTGGCATAAGCGCTCAGCATAGACGGGGCGTTGAACACGCCGGCACAGCCACAGCTGGTCTCTTTACGGTCGCGGGTATGAGGTGCGGTATCCGTACCGAGGAAAAAGCGTGAGTGCCCGCTGGCAACCGCATCGCGCAGCGCCTGCTGATGGATGTTGCGCTTAAGGATTGGCAGGCAGTAAAGATGCGGGCGAATGCCGCCAACCAGCATGTGGTTGCGGTTAAACATCAGGTGCTGAGGGGTAATAGTGGCCGCAAGAAAACGATTGCCTTCCAGCACATAAGCAGCGGCTTCTTTGGTGGTGATGTGCTCGCACACCACCTTCAGCTCCGGAAACTGCTGGCGTAGCGGGTCAAGCACGCTTTCAATGAAACGCGCCTCACGGTCAAAGATATCGATATGGGCATCGGTCACCTCGCCGTGGATCAGCAGCGGCATACCGATCTTCTGCATGCGTTCCAGCACCGGAGCAATCGCCGCGATGCTGGTAACGCCATGCGCGGAGTTGGTAGTGGCATGCGCCGGGTAGAGTTTCGCCGCGGTAAACACCCCTTCATGAAAGCCCGTTTCGATTTCGTTCGGATCCAGGCCGTCGGTCAGGTAGCAGGTCATCAGCGGCGTAAAGGCGTGCGCGGCCGGAACGGCAGCCATGATGCGCTCGCGGTAGGCGCGGGCAGTGGCAACGCTGGTCACCGGCGGAACGAGGTTAGGCATCACAATGGCGCGGCCACAGACCTCACTGGTAAACGGCACCACGGCCTCCAGCATCTCACCATCGCGCAGATGGATATGCCAGTCATCAGGGCGGCGAATAATCAATTCTTGAGGTTGTGCGGTCATGCGATCTGCTCCGGCAAAGGGGTGGAATAGCTGTTTTTAGCCGGGTATAAAGATTAATGATAAAGCGCGGTGAATGCACCTGCTTTATACGCAGCGGGGAAAAAAACGCTGCGCGCAAGCCGCAGCGTTATCAGACGATCAGTCAGTAAATGGGATAATCAGCTCGCCCGGCTTCACTTCCAGCCCTTTGGCGAACCGTTTGGCCAGCGACTCGGCCTTACTGCGGTCGGTACTCAGCACGTAAGCGGGTTTCTGGTTGAAGTAACTTTTCAGCGACTCATTAAGATACGGCGTCAGGGTTTTCAGCACGCCCTGCATTTTTTCCGGCTGCACTTGCACATCCACCAGCTCCATATCTTTCAGATAGATAGCCCCTTCCTGCTGGTTAAACACCGGCTGTGCTTTCATTGTCAGCTTCATATCCGCTTTTTGCGGGCCAAACAGGGAAGTGATATTCACTTTGGCATTGCCGATCAGCGTGACTTTATTCGGCTCCTCGCGGCCAATCTGGCTGCTGAGGTCCGTCAGGGTGATATGGGCATCGGCCAGCCCGGCCACGCCAATCTGCTTCTCATAATTGTTGTGTTTCGCCAGCGCCTGATTAATTTCCTGCTCGCTGATGCTGTATTGGGCAATCTGATTACAGCCGGTGACTAAGCCTGCTAACAGCAGCGCACCAAGACCAAAAAATGTCTTCTTCATGTTATTCCTCTGTTTTATTCACCGGTCGACCCTACCGGGCAGCGAATAGCATGCACCACCGGGCGGCATTCGTCACCAGGACAACGCTTAACCGGCAGGGGGAAAGCACAACGGAATGTGTCGGGCCAGCAAAAACTGGCCCGGCAATATCAGGAAGCGACAGAGGATAACAGGTTGATTTGCGTCTGTTTAGCCATGTTATCGCGGTAATCCGCCACGCGGGAAGGGTACTCAATACCGGCTACCAGCGACAGCGAACGCAGCAGTGGGAACAGATGGATGTCGTCCAGCGACAGCTCGCCGCTGACGGCATTCGGCTTAACGATCAGCTTATCCAGCTTGCGCAGGTCATCATTGACGTTTTTAATCCAGCCCGCCGAGTGTTCGCGCAGCTCGGAAAAATCACCATAAGTGCCCTGCTTTTTGTTTTTGAAGTAGTCGCGCGCTTCCGGCGTGGCGAACTCGGCAAACGGCGCTTCCGCCACGCGCGGGATCAGCAGCTTGTTAACATAGCTGTTGATATGGCGCAGCCAGTCGGTGATGGCCGGATTGGTTTTTCCGGTCAGCAGCGGCTCGCGATCGATACGATCGATATAGTGCACGATATCCAGACTTTCCGGCATGCAGCTGCCGTCTTCCTTCATCAGAATCGGCGCCATTTTCTGACCAATCAGGCGGGTGGGCGTCGCTTCGTCATCGTTCAACATCACCACCAGCTCAACCGGAAGGTTTTTCAGGCCGAAGATCATGCGGGCTTTTACACAGAACGGGCAGTGTTCATAGATATAGAGTTTCACTATCAATTCCTTCTTTTGCGATATCGATGAATTAACATCAATTATCTGAATGTATTATGAAAGTATGGAAGAGAACCCGCAGAAGGGCAACCGCAGGGGCGGGTATGGCGAGGTTTTAAGCTTAATTTCGTGGATTATGCCATTTTTTATGCGGCAGCGTATTACCGGCAAACGGGATGGCGGTTATAGTGAAACGAGTAGAGTGACGCGCCGTGGTGCGCGGTCTCACTCCCCAACTCACAATGCTTTCCAGACACGTGTTTCAGGAGAAATGATGTTTGGCTATCGTACTGCTGCACCTAAAGTGCGCCTGACTACCGATCGTTTGGTGATTCGTCTGGTCAACGAACGTGATGCCTGGCGGCTGGCTGATTACTATGCTGAAAACCGTGCTTTTCTTAAACCGTGGGAACCGGTGCGCGATGAGAGCCACTGCTATCCCTCCGGCTGGCAGGCGCGGCTGGGGCTGATTGCTGAGATGCAGAAGCAGGGCAGTGCCTTCTACTTTGCGGTGATGGACTCGGACGAGAATGAAGTGCGCGGCGTAGCGAACTTTAGCAACGTGCTGCGCGGTTCGTTTCACGCCTGCTACCTCGGCTATTCGCTGGGGGAGAAGTGGCAGGGGCAGGGGATGATGTTCGAAGCGCTGCAAAGCGCAATTCGCTATATGCAGCGGCAGCAGCGCATGCACCGCATTATGGCTAACTATATGCCGCATAATCAGCGCAGCGGCAATTTACTGGCGCGCCTCGGTTTCGAAAAAGAGGGTTATGCCAAAGAGTACCTGCTGATCGATGGACGCTGGCAGGATCATGTCCTGACGGCACTGACCTCCCACGAATGGACGCCGGACCGGCGCGGAGTGTAATTTCACATGATCAAATCCCCTTTTACCGCCGTTGAAGCGCGGGTGATCGGCTGCCTGCTGGAAAAGCAGGTCACCACCCCGGACCAGTATCCCATGTCGCTGAACGGCGTAGTGACCGCCTGTAACCAGAAGTCTAACCGCGAGCCGGTAATGTCGCTGAGCGACAGCGAGGTGCAAAACACACTCGACCTGCTGGTAAAAAAACATCAGCTCACCGCGCTAAACGGCTTTGGTAGCCGGGTGGTGAAATATGAGCAGCGTTTCTGCAACTCGGAGTTTGGTCAGCTGAAGTTCACTCCTGCAGAGGTGGCGGTGATCGCCACGCTGCTGCTGCGCGGCGCCCAGACGCCGGGCGAGCTGCGCACGCGCAGTTCGCGCATGCATGACTTTGCCGATATGAACGAAGTGGAGCAGACGCTGGAGCGACTGACGCAGCGCGAAGACGGTGCGCTGGTCGTGCGGCTGGCGCGCGAGCCGGGCAAGCGTGAAAGCCGCTATATGCACCTGTTCAGCGGAGAGGTGGATGAGAGCCTGGCCGCCAGCCCGCAGCCGGAAACGGACAGCGGGCTGGAAGCGCGGGTACAGCTGCTGGAGCAGCAGGTCGCCACGCTGCAACAGCAGCTATCCGCGCTGCTGGCAGAGGGGGAGGGCACATGAGCGGCTTGAAAGTGGGCATCGTCGGGCTGGGCGGCATTGCGCAGAAAGCCTGGCTGCCGGTGGTGACCCGCACCGACGGCTGGCAGATTGCCGGGGCATTTTCGCCCAATCAGCAAAAAGCGCGCCCGGTCTGCGACAGCTACCGCATTCCGCTGCACGCATCGCTGGACGATCTCGCCGCCGCCAGCGATGCGGTGTTTGTCCACAGCAGCACCGCCAGCCACTATGAGATCGTTAATCGCCTGCTGCGCGCGGGCATCGATGTCTGCGTTGATAAGCCGCTCGCCGCTACGCTAAGCGAGGCCGAGCGGCTGGTGGCGCTGGCGGAAAAGCGCGGGCGCAAGCTGATGGTGGCGTTTAACCGCCGCTTTGCCCCGCGTTATCTGCAGCTGCAGGCGGCACTGCAACAGCCTGCGTCACTGCGCATGGATAAACATCGCAGCGACAGCGTCGGGCCCAACGATCTGCTGTTTACCCTGCTGGATGATTATCTGCACGTGGTGGATAGCGCGCTGTGGCTGTGCGGCGGGGAGGGTAAGCTGCAAAGCGGCACGATCCAGACTAACGACAGCGGGCAGATGCTCTACGCCGAACACCATTTTAGCGTGGGGGGGACGCAGGTGACCACCTGTATGCATCGCCGCGCCGGAAGCCAGATGGAGCGAGTGATGGCGGTCGATGATGGCGCAGTCTACCAGCTGAGCGAGATGCGTGACTGGCAGCAGGAGCAGGCGGGCGTCGTGACCATCGACCCGATCCCCGGCTGGCAAACCACGCTGGAGCAGCGCGGATTTGTCGGCGCGGCGCACCATTTCATCCGCTGCGCAGAAAATCAGACAATGCCGCAAACCAGCGGCGAGCAGGCGCTGATGGCGCAGCGGCTGGTGGAGAAATTATGGCGTGAAGCCGAGCGGGAATAGGGTACAGGGGCGGAGGGCGGACCGAAAAAGAGGGTCCGCCCCTACAACATCCTGTAGGGGGCGACCGCTTTTTGGGTCGCCCCGCGTTCATCGGGGATATACCCGGTAACAAACCGCTATGGTTATTTCCTTTTACTTCAGTAGACTATCCGCATCAAAAAACGATCGGGGTTCCCCGGTCCGTTATCCAGAACCAGGAAAGACATGAACCTGTTGAAATCACTGGCAGCGGTCAGCTCAATGACCCTGTTTTCACGCGTGCTGGGATTTGCCCGCGACGCGATTGTCGCGCGCGTATTTGGCGCCGGGATGGCAACCGATGCCTTTTTCGTCGCGTTTAAGCTGCCTAACCTGCTGCGACGCATCTTTGCCGAAGGGGCGTTCTCCCAGGCGTTTGTTCCTATTCTCGCCGAATACAAAAGTAAACAGGGTGAAGAAGCCACGCGCGTCTTTGTGGCTTATGTTTCCGGCTTGCTGACGCTGGCGCTGGCGATTGTCACGATTTTGGGGATGTTTGCTGCCCCGTGGGTGATCCTCGTCACTGCCCCCGGCTTTGCAGATACCGCCGATAAGTTCGCACTGACCTCATCGCTGCTGCGCGTGACCTTCCCGTATATCATGCTGATTTCACTGGCTTCGCTGGCCGGGGCGATCCTCAACACGTGGAACCGTTTTTCGGTCCCGGCGTTTGCCCCGACGCTGCTCAACGTCAGCATGATTGGTTTTGCGCTGTTTGCCGCACCGCACTTCCACCCGCCGGTGATGGCGCTGGCCTGGGCGGTCGTCGCCGGCGGCGTATTACAGCTTGGCTATCAGCTGCCGCATCTGAAAAAAATCGGCATGCTGGTGCTGCCGCGCCTTAACCTGAAGGATGCGGGCGTGTGGCGCGTGATGCGCCAGATGGGGCCGGCGATCCTTGGCGTGTCGGTCAGCCAGATCTCGCTGATCATTAATACCATTTTCGCCTCGTTCCTTGTTTCCGGCTCGGTGTCGTGGATGTACTACGCTGACCGCCTGATGGAGTTTCCCTCCGGGGTGCTGGGCGTGGCGCTGGGCACTATTTTGCTGCCGTCGCTGGCGAAGAGTTTTGCCAGCGGCGACCAGGCAGAGTATTCGCGCCTGATGGACTGGGGCCTGCGCCTCTGTTTCCTGCTGGCGCTGCCGAGCGCCGTGGCGTTAGGGATTCTGGCAAAACCGCTGACCGTTGCGCTATTTCAGTACGGCAAATTTACCGCCTTTGATGCCGCAATGACCCAGCGTGCGCTGGTGGCCTATTCGGTCGGTTTGATGGGGCTGATCGTGGTGAAGGTGCTGGCTCCGGGCTTCTACTCGCGGCAGAACATCAAAACGCCGGTGAAGATTGCTCTCTTCACGCTGCTGGCAACCCAGGCGATGAATCTGGCATTTATTGGTCCACTGAAGCATGCCGGACTGTCGCTGTCGATCGGTCTGGCGGCCTGCCTGAATGCCGCGCTGCTTTACTGGCAGCTGCGCAAGCAGGATATTTTCCAGCCGCAGCCGGGCTGGGCGAGTTTCCTGGTGCGTCTGTTCTTCGCCGTTGTGGCGATGGCGGCCGCGCTGGTCGGCGTGCTCTATCTGATGCCCGACTGGGCTACCGGCAACATGCTGTGGCGGTTAATCCGTCTGGCAGCGGTCTGTGCGGTGGGTGGCGGCGTCTACTTTGCCGTGCTGGGCCTGTTAGGTTTCCGCCCGCGTGATTTTGCCCGCCGCACCGTGGCATAAACAGAAAAACCCCGCAGCGCAGGCGCGGCGGGGTAAAGTCTGACAATAATTACGCTTTACGGCTGACGGGCGCGCTGTGGATCGCCTGGCCGTCGGGGCCATAAAATTTTTGTGACTGATAAGGCTTCAGTACCTGCAACGCATGCTCGTTATGACTGATTTGATGATTGAGCAGCATACCGTTGTGTAGATTGGTATCGCGTAATTTTACCGTGTGATCCTGAATCGATGACCAGCGTCTCGCCAGTTCCGCGTGGCGGCTGTAGGGCACGTGCAGCCCGGCCGCTTTTTCTTCATCGCGGCGCATTTTTTCCAGGAAGTCCAGGGTCGCAAGCAGCGAGCTTTTATCCTCGGTAATTCGCTGCAATAAGCTGCTGTTGACCTGACCCGCCGAGAGCTGTTCTTGCTCCGCATTCATCACATCGGCCAGCGACGAAAGAACTTCCAGCATTTTATCAAGCGTGTTGAGCAGCTTATCCATTGAGTTAATTACCTTGCAGTGAGTCTTTAGCTTCCTGAATCAGTGCGTCGGCGATTTTGCCGCTGTCCATCTTCAGTTCGCCGTTACGAATAGCGGTTTTCAGCTCTTCCACGCGGGCAGTATTAATGTCCTGTGAGCTGGCCTTGGTCAGCTGTGACTGTGCGCCACTCAGTACCACCTGGGTGCCGGCAGTTTCAGTAGTTTTGCTTTCTGCTGCGCGAGCCTTCGGCTGGGCAACATCATTAGTATCGCGTTGTTGAACGGTGCTGGCCGGGTTCAGTGGCTGGGTTCTGTCGATGCTCATATCTGGCTCCTGTTAACTCAGGTGTGACTACGCCTGATGCTCAATATTCTAATAGTACTACGGCTGTTATTAACACTATCGGCAGAACTGATGCCTTCTTTAGTGGTTTATAGCGATATCAGAATATTCCCATCCGAGTCGACTTTGCCCATCACAATCTGGCCGGAGCTCATGCGTACCCTGACCGACTGCAGGGCCGTTGCGTTGTTCATTGCTTTGCCTTCGCTGCTGATATTGAAGCCGTCGCCGCTGGCGGTCACGGTGACCATCTGCCCGGCTTTTACGCGCCACGGCTGGCGCATCATCATCTGGGTTACCGGCTGGCCGGGATTGATATCGCGCAGGGTGATGGCACCTACCGCATCTTCAGCTTTCATCAGCGTGCGGGCGGGCAGAGTATCTAAGCGGCCCTGCTGCATACGCAGATCGCCAGCGGCGATAGCGGTTCCGCGCGGCACCTGGCGGGTGGCCACCAGATAACTGCCGCTGACCTGCACCTGCACCTGAATATAGCGGCGGTTCTGATCGCAGTTGGCCGCGACGCTGATATTGCCCCACATGCGGCTGTTGCCCGGCAGGGAGAACTGCGGCGCATCACAGGCGGGCCACATATTCTGCGGTGTCTTCACCACCACGCTCAGGTTATCGGCACCCTGGCCGTTTTCCCCATAGCGGTTTTTAAAAAACTGGTTGAGCTGTGCGTTGAGATCGCCAGCAGTGGCGGTGACGCTCGCCAGGCTCAGCAGCGCGCTTAACAGCAGTGTGGCTCCACGCATGGCGCCCCCTCTTTTTTATCAACATGGCAGCGATTCTACCCTCGCGGGTGCGATGTCAAGGCGCAAATTAGCGACCATTTTTAGCGCTATTCAAACGATAGGCCTTCCCACCCCGAGATTATGCTGTCAGCTCTAAATTCTCACTTGCGGAGGACGCATGCTCGACAAACTGGACGCAGCACTACGGTTTAACACCGAAGCTCTGAACCTGCGCGCACAGCGGCAGGAGATCCTGGCATCCAACATCGCGAACGCAGACACGCCAGGCTATCAGGCGCGCGATATCGATTTCGCCAGCCAGATGAACAAGGTGATGGAACAGGGGCGGGCGCAGGGTTCCGGGCTACAGCTTGCGGTCACGTCGGCACGCCATATTCCTGCAGAAACGCTTCAACCCCCATCCATGGATTTGATGTACCGCATTCCTGACCAGCCTGCACTGGACGGAAACACGGTTGACATGGACCGGGAGCGTACCGAGTTTGCAGATAACAGCCTGAAATATCAGACCGATCTCACCATGATCAGCAGTCAGATCAAAGGCATGATGTCCGTGCTACAGGGGCAATAAGTTATGGCACTTTTGAACATTTTTGATATTGCCGGTTCGGCAATGGCTGCACAGTCACAGCGTCTGAACGTCAGCGCCAGTAACCTGGCCAACGCCGACAGCGTCACCGGGCCGGATGGTCAGCCCTACGTCGCGAAGCAGGTGGTTTTCCAGACTAACGCGATGCCGGGTTCACCGACCGGTGGCGTGAAGGTCGCTCAGGTGATCGACGACCCGGCGCCCGCGCGCCTGGTGTACGAGCCGGGTAACCCGATGGCGGATGCCAAAGGCTACGTGAAGATGCCGAACGTGGATGTCGTAGGGGAAACGGTGAACACCATGTCAGCTTCGCGCAGCTACCAGGCCAACGTTGAGGTTTTAAACACCGTTAAACAGATGATGATGAAAACCTTAACGCTGGGCCAATAAGGAGCTTCCCAATGAGTATTGCTGTAGGCGTAAACGAAAAACAGGCGACCACCACGTTAACGAACTCTTCATCCAGCTCTGATACCTCAGCAGCGGATCTCCAGAGTAACTTCCTGACGCTGCTGGTCACCCAGCTGCAGAACCAGGATCCGACCAATCCAATGGATAACAGTCAGCTGACCTCTCAGCTGGCGCAGATCAATACCCTGAGCGGGATTGAGAAGCTGAACACCACGCTGGGTTCCATTTCCGGGCAGATCACCAGCGGCCAGTCGCTGCAGGCATCGACCCTGATTGGCCACGGTGTGATGGTAGACGGTTCGCAGATCCTGGTCGGCAGCAGCACCACCACGCCGTTTGGGGTGGAACTGACTCAGGCCTCAACCAGCACCACCGCCACCATTAAAGATGCCAGCGGCGCAGTGGTTCAGACCATTGACCTTGGCGCACAGACTGCAGGGGTTCATACCTTCCAGTGGGATGGCAAAGCGGCAGATGGCACCACCGCGGCAGACGGCAAATATACCGTGTCTATCGCTGCCAGCAACGCCACCGGCCAGCTGGTCGCACAGCCGTTGAACTACGCCTACGTCAGCGGCGTAACCACAAATTCTACCGGTGCGGTGCTCGACCTCGGCACCATGGGCACGACAACCCTGGCTAACGTTCGTCAGATCGTTTAATCCACTAATTTTGCTTCAGGAGTGACAACATGGGCTTTTCACAGGCGGTCAGTGGCTTAAACGCTGCGTCCAGCAACCTCGACGTTATTGGTAACAATATCTCCAACTCCGCCACCGCGGGCTTTAAATCCAGCACTATCGCGTTTGCCGATATGTTTGCCGGTTCTAAAGTCGGCCTCGGCACCAAAGTGGCTGCTGTGGTGCAGGACTTTGGTGACGGTACCACCACCACCACCAGCCGCGGTCTTGACGTGGCGATCAGCTCTGCAGGCTTCTTCCGTATGGCCGACACCAGCGGCGCGGTCTATTACAGCCGTAACGGCCAGTTCACGCTGGACGCGGATCGCAACATCGTGAACATGCAGGGCCTGAAGCTGACCGGCTACCCGGCATCCGGCAACCCGGCCACCGTGCAGACCGGTGCTAACCCGGTGGCGCTGACCATTCCTGAAGCGTCCATGCCGGCCAAGATGACCAGCACCGCGTCACTGACTGCCACGCTGAACTCTTCCTCTGCCGCGACCACCGGTGCGTTTAACGCCTCCGACACGTCGACCTATGACAAAAAAACCTCGCTGACCGCGTATGACTCGCAGGGCAACGAGCACACCATCAACATGTACTTCGTCAAAACTGCGGACAACAGCTGGACCGTTCACGCGCAGGATGCCTCTGCTACTGACCCGTCCACCACCGACACCACCACTAACCTGGTGTTCGATACCAGCGGCGCCCTGACCACCGCCAGCGCCAAAGCGATTAGCGTGACCATGGACAACAAAGGTGGCAGCGTCACCGCCAGCCCGTTCAGTGTGGATATCACCGGCAGCCTGCAGCAGAACAACGGTGGGTCCACTTTTGGTAACCCAACGCAGAATGGTTATGCCCCGGGTGACCTGACCAGCTACCAGATCAATGACGACGGTACGCTGGTCGGTAACTACTCGAACGAAAAAACCCAGGTACTGGGTCAGATCGTGCTGGCGAACTTTGCTAACCCGGAAGGGCTGAAGTCGGAAGGCGACAACGTCTGGTCTGCCAGTGCTTCCTCTGGCCAGGCGCTGACCGGTATCGCCGGTACCGGTAACCTCGGTACGCTGACGGCGGGTGCGCTGGAGTCCTCCAACGTCGACCTGAGTAAAGAGCTGGTGAACATGATCGTGGCGCAGCGTAACTACCAGTCGAACGCGCAGACCATCAAAACTCAGGACCAGATCCTCAACACGCTGGTCAACCTGCGTTAATACGGTTAACAGGGGAGTTCAATGGATCACGCGATATATACCGCAATGGGGGCTGCCAGTCAGACCCTCGATCAGCAGGCAGTGACGGCGGCCAACCTCGCCAACGCCTCTACGCCGGGCTTTCGCGCACAGCTAAATGCCGCGCGCGCGGTGCCGGTGGAAGGCTTATCTCTGCCTACCCGTACGCTGGTCACGGCTTCAACGCCGGGATCGGATATGAGCCAGGGCGCGCTGGATTATACCGAGCGCCCGCTGGATGTGGCGATGCAGGGTGACGGCTGGCTGGCGGTGCAGACCGCTGACGGCACTGAAGCCTACACCCGCAACGGCAATATGGAAGTCAGCCCGGCCGGGCAGCTTACCGTGCAGGGCAACGTGGTGATGGGCGACGGCGGGCCGATTGCGGTGCCGCAGGGTTCGGAAATCACCATCGCGGCTGACGGTACCATTACCGCGCTGAATCCGGGCGATGCACCAAATGCCACGGTACAGCTGGGCAAGTTGAAGCTGGTGAAAGCCAGCGGTAGCGAACTTCAGCGCGGTGATGACGGCATGTTCCGTCTCACTGCCGCTGCCCAGACTACCCGCGGCGCAACGCTGCCGCTGGACGCGACGATGAAAGTGATGCCTGGCGTGCTGGAAGGTAGCAACGTCAGCACCACCCAGACCATGGTCGATATGATCGCCAACGCCCGTCGCTTTGAGATGCAGATGAAAGTGATCTCAAGCGTTGACGAGAACGAACAAAAAGCCAACCAGCTGCTGTCAATGGGCTGATCAGAGGAATAAACAGATGATCCGTTCTTTATGGATTGCCAAGACCGGCCTTGACGCTCAGCAGACCAATATGGACGTTATCGCCAACAACCTGGCCAACGTCAGTACCAACGGTTTCAAACGTCAGCGTGCGGTCTTTGAAGACCTGATGTACCAGACCATGCGTCAGCCGGGTGCGCAGTCATCCGATCAGACCACGCTGCCTTCCGGCTTGCAGATTGGTACCGGTACGCGTCCGGTTGCCACCGAGCGCCTGCACAATCAGGGCAACCTGTCGCAGACCGACTCGTCTAAAGACGTGGCGATTAACGGTCAGGGCTTCTTCTCGGTCCTGATGCCGGACGGCACCACGGCGTATACCCGCGATGGCTCTTTCCAGACTGACCAGAATGGCCAGCTGGTGACCAACGCCGGATTCCCGGTGCAGCCAGCCATCACCATCCCGGCTAACTCGCTGAGCATGACCGTCAGCCGTGACGGCGTAGTGAGCGTCACGCAGCAGGGCCAGACGAACCCGGTGCAGGTCGGTCAGCTGACCCTGAGCACCTTTGTCAACGATGCCGGCCTGGAAAGTATGGGTGAGAACCTGTATCAGGAAACTCAGGCCTCCGGTGCGCCAACCGAAAGTAACCCGGGCAACAACGGGGCCGGTACGCTGTATCAGGGCTACGTTGAAACCTCAAACGTTAACGTCGCAGAAGAGCTGGTCAGCATGATCCAGACCCAGCGCGCCTACGAAATTAACAGTAAGGCCGTCAGTACTTCCGACCAGATGCTGGCGAAGCTGACCCAGCTGTAATACGACGGAGAGCTTGACCGTCGCAGGTGCCGGGCTTTACTGCCCGGCCCGTTAATAAAATATTCACGTAATGAAAGGTTCATTTCCATGGCGCAGCAGATCTCATTGCCTGGACGTTTGTTAGTAGCCGCGATGCTGCTGACGCTTAACGGTTGTGCGTTAGTTCCCCGTAAGCCTCTGGTAGAAGGTTCGACAACGGCTCAGCCGCTGCCTGCTTCTCCGCCGGTGGTCAACGGCTCTATTTTTCAGGGTGTGATGCCAATGAACTACGGCTACCAGCCGCTGTTTGAGGATCGACGCCCGCGTAATATTGGCGACACATTAACCATCACGCTGCAGGAAAACGTCAGCGCGAGTAAGAGTTCTTCTGCCAATGCCGGACGTGACGGCAGCAGCAGCTTCGGGCTGACCGCCACGCCGAACGCGCTGGCTGGCCTGCTGGGCGGTGATAAAACCACCTTCGCCGGGGCCGGTAAAAATGATTTCGCCGGTAAGGGGGGCGCAACGGCCAATAACACCTTTACCGGTACGATTACCGTTACCGTCAATCAGGTACTGCCAAACGGCAACCTGAGCGTGGTCGGTGAGAAACAGATTGAGATTAATCAGGGAACTGAATTTATCCGCTTCTCCGGGGTGGTTAACCCACGCACGATTAGCGCCAGCAACAGCGTAGTATCAACCCAGGTGGCGGATGCGCGCATTGAGTACGTCGGTAACGGCTACATCAATGAAGCACAAACCATGGGCTGGCTGCAGCGGTTCTTCCTGAACATATCACCGATGTAAGAGGTTTTCATGCGTAATGTACTGATTCGATTTGCTTTGCTGCTGACGGTGGGGATCAGCGCCCTGGCGCAGGCCGATCGTATTCGCGATCTCACTACCGTTGGCGGAGTGCGCGATAACTCCCTGATCGGCTACGGCCTGGTGGTGGGGCTGGACGGCACCGGTGACCAGACTACCCAGACTCCGTTTACCACTCAGAGCCTGAGCAACATGCTGTCGCAGTTGGGGATCACCGTCCCCGCCGGCACCAATATGCAGCTGAAAAACGTCGCGGCGGTGATGGTTACCGCCAAGCTGCCGGCCTTTGGTCGCCAGGGGCAGGTGGTGGACGTGGTGGTTTCCTCTATGGGTAACGCCAAAAGCCTGCGCGGCGGTACGTTGCTGATGACTCCGCTGAAAGGCGTGGATAACCAGGTATATGCGCTGGCGCAGGGTAACGTGCTGATCGGCGGAGCCAGTGCCGCCGCCGGTGGCAGCAGCGTGCAGGTCAACCAGGTGAACGGCGGGCGCATTACCGGTGGCGCCACCATTGAACGTGAGCTGCCAAACAACTTCGGCAGCAGCAACGTGATTAACCTGTTCCTTAATCAGGAAGATTTCAGCATGGCGCAGCGCATCAGCGACGCCATCAACAGCCGCGGCGGCTATGGCATGGCGCAGGCGCTGGATGGCCGCACCATTCAGATCCGCAGCAGCGCTAACAGCACCTCGCAGGTGCGCCAGCTGGCCGATATTCAGAATATCGACGTCTCCGTGCCGATTCAGGATGCCAAAGTGATCATCAACTCGCGCACCGGCTCGGTGGTGATGAACCGGGAAGTGATGCTGAGCCAGTGTGCAGTGGCGCAGGGCAACCTGTCGGTGACGGTGAATCAGACTCAGAACGTCAGCCAGCCGAACACGCCGTTTGGCGGCGGTCAGACGGTGGTGACGCCACAGACGCAGATCGATCTGCGCCAGAGCGGCGGAGCGTTGCAGAGCGTGAATGCCAGCGCCAATCTCAACAGCGTGGTGCGCGCCCTGAATGCGCTGGGTGCAACGCCAATCGATCTTATGTCCATTCTACAGTCGATGCAGAGCGCCGGTTGCCTGCACGCCAAACTGGAAATTATCTGATGAGTGACACCAGCCAGTCGATGATGGGCGCGGCGTATGACAGCCGCTCGCTCAACAACCTGAAGCGCCTTGCCAGCAGCGATCCGAAAGCGCATGCGCTGCAGGTTGCTAAGCAGGTGGAAGGGATGTTCGTGCAGATGATGCTGAAAAGCATGCGTCAGGCGCTGCCGCAGGACGGCATGCTGAGCACCGAACAGACGCGGCTGTACACCTCAATGTATGACCAGCAGATCGGCCAGCAGATCGCCTCGAAGGGGTTAGGGCTGGCCGATATGATCGTCAAGCAGATGGAAACGCAGAAAGCCCCGGACGAAAAAGCCGGAACGGTGCCTATGCCGTTGGATAAAGCTTTTATCAACACGCTGCCGCCGCTGGCGATGGAACAGATGGTGCGTAAAGCGGTTCCGCGCTTCAACGCCAGCGAAATGCCGCTTTCCGGCGATAACAGCGACTTTATCGCCCAGCTGTCGCAGCCGGCAAAAGCCGCCAGCGAGCAGAGCGGAATTCCGCATCACCTGATCCTCGCCCAGGCGGCGCTGGAATCCGGCTGGGGGCAGCGCCAGATCCTGACGCGTGACGGTAAGCCGAGCTATAACGTCTTTGGCATCAAAGCTACGGGCAGCTGGCAGGGCAAAACCACCGACGTAATGACCACCGAATATGAGAACGGCGAAGCGAAGAAGGTGAAGCAGAAGTTCCGCGTTTATGACTCCTACTTCGACGCGCTGACCGACTACGTCAAACTGCTGAGCAACAACCCGCGCTACGCCGCCGTCACCACGGCAGCGTCACCGGAGCAGGGCGCCCAGGCCTTGCAGGCGGCGGGTTACGCGACCGATCCGAAATATGCACAGAAGCTGGTGGGGATGATCCAGCAGTTCAAAAACATGGGTGAAAAAGTGGTGAAAGCCTATGGTCAGGATATAAAAGATATCTCCACGTTATTCTGATTTTTTTGGCTTTTGGTCTCAAGTTTACCCCGGTTGTACCGATAACCTTTTCAGGCCGGATTTGAGTTAACCCAACTTACCGGCAAACGATTCGTCAATGCTGGCTCTGCAGTTGCCGGTTAACAAGGACCCGAAATGGCAAACTTAATTAATACCGCGATGAGCGGATTGAGCGCCGCCTCCGCCGCGCTGAATACCACCAGTAATAACATCACTAACTATGCCGTTAGCGGTTATTCACGCCAGACCACGGTCCTTGCCCAGACCGCCAGCACCCTGAGCGGCAACAACTATTACGGCAACGGGGCCAGCGTCTCGGCGGTGTATCGCGAATATGACCAGTTCATCACCAATCAGCTGCGTGCCGCCAGCACTCAGGCTAGCAGCATTAGCACGCAGTACAGCCAGATGTCGAATATCGACGATATGCTGTCCAGCACCACCAATACCCTGTCGAGCAACATCCAGGACTTCTTCAGCTCGCTGCAGAGTCTGGTCAGCAATGCCAGCGACTCCTCGTCGCGTACTGCCGTGCTGGGTAAAGCGGAAGGGCTGGTAAACCAGTTCAAGGTCACCGATACCTATCTGTCCAATCTGGACAGCAGCGTCAATACCTCTGTCACCTCGACCGTTGATCAGATCAATAACTACGCTAAGCAGATCGCGAACGTTAACCAGCAGATCGGCAAGCTGAAGGGTGCAGGAGCGGGCAGCGAACCGAATGACCTGCTGGATCAGCGCGATCAGCTGGTGAGCGAGTTGAATAAGCTGGTGGGTGTTACCGTCAATCAGCAGGATGGCGGCAGTTACAACATCTCCATCGGCAGCGGCGTCTCGCTGGTGCAGGGCAGCAGCTACAGCCAGCTGGCGGCCGTGCCGTCCAGCGCCGATCCGTCGCGTACCACTATCGCTACCGTGGATGCCACCACCGGCGCAAAAAGCGAACTGCCTGAATCACAGGTGACCAGCGGTTCACTCGGGGGCCTGCTGGCGTTCCGTAAAGAGCTCGACGGTGTGCGTAACCAGATTGGCCAGCTGGCAATGGCGCTCGGCACCAGCCTGAACACCCAGCACCAGGAAGGTGTGGATGCCAACGGCGATGCGGGCGGCGCGCTGTTCAGCCTCGGCAGCCCGGCGGTGGTCTCGAACACCAAAAACAGCGGTGGGGCATCGTTAAGCGCCACCTGGGCGGACACCACGAAGGTACAGGCCTCCAACTACACCGTCAGCTATGACGGCACTAACTGGACGGCAACACGCCTTTCCGACAACAGCAAAGCCGCTATCACCGTTGACAGCACCGCGCAGACGCTCTCTTTTGATGGTCTGACGCTCAGCTACGATAAGCTGCCTGCTGCCAAAGACAGCTTCACGGTCAAGCCGGTTGCCGACACCATTACCGGAATGAGCGTGCTGATCTCCGATGAAGGCAAACTGGCTGCCGCCAGTGCTGTCGGTGGCGCAAGTAACAACGAGAATGCGCAGAAGCTGCTGAATATCCAGACCGCCGGTGTGATTAACGGCAAAAGTACCCTGACTCAGGCCTATGCCAGCCTGGTGGCGGATGTGGGAAACAAAACCAGCACGCTGAAAACCACCAGTACCACGCAGACAGCGGTGGTGACGCAGCTGACCAATCAGCAGCAGTCTGTTTCCGGCGTCAACCTTGATGAAGAGTATGCCAACCTGACGCGTTATCAGCAGTACTATATGGCGAATGCCCAGGTACTGCAGACCGCTTCCACCCTTTTCCAGTCGCTGATGTCCGCAGTCAGCTGATTATTGCAGAGGAATTAAACCATGCGTCTTAGTACCAGCATGATCTATGACCAGCAGGCGCGCGGCATTGCCAACTCGCAGCAGAGCTGGTTGAAAGTCGGTGAGCAGCTCTCTACCGGTAAACGCGTCGTCAATCCGTCGGATGACCCAGTGGCAGCCGCGCAGGCGGTGGTGGTTTCCCAGGCTCAGGCCCAGACTGCGCAGTTCTCAACCGCGCGCGTGTTTGCTACGCAAAACCAGTCAACCGAAGACACTACGCTGAAGCAGGTTGCCGATGTGGTGATCGGCGCCCAGACTACCCTGGTCGCCGCGTCGAACGGGACGCTGTCTGATGATGACCGCGCCTCTTATGCCACTCAGCTGGAGGGCCTTCGTGCTCAGTTGCTGAACCTGGCTAACAGCACTGACGGTAATGGCCGCTATGTGTTTGCTGGCTACAAAAGCGACACTGCGCCGTTTGTGACCGACGCCACCACCGGTGAAACGACCTATGCCGGCGGTACCACGCCGATTACCCAGAAGGTAGACGCCAGCCGTACGCTGACGACCAACCATACCGGTGCACAGATTTTCGATTCACTGACCAGTAACGCGACGAAAGAGCCGGACGGTTCCAGCGGGGAGAGCAATATCTTCACCATGCTGGATACTGCGATTAAAGCGCTGAAGACACCGCTGGCTGATGCCGATCAGACCACTGTCGATTCCGCCTCCGCCGATATGGAAAAATCGATCCGTGGCCTTAAGAACGCGCTGAATAATGTCTCTACCGTGCGCGCGGAGGTGGGGACTAACCTGCAGGAGCTGACCAACCTCGACTCCAAAGGGGATGACACTACCCTGAACCTGAAAACTCAGCTAAGCGGGCTGGTAGATGCCGATACTACCGAAACTATCTCCAGCTACACCATGCAGCAGGCCGCTTTGCAGGCTTCCTACACCGTGTTCCAGCAGATGTCCAAGCTGTCGCTGTTCAAGCTAAATTCCTGATCCCCTTTTAAATTTTGAGCATGCTTAAACCGGGTGTGCTCAGTTTCCCCCGCTGTCGGTATTTACCTGCTGACAGCGGGATTTTTTTTGCCTGCTATTCCACTTTTGTGGCGGTGACTTCCCCGAGTAAAGCTTGCGTGCACAACGGGGCAGGGTTTGTGACCTGCGTTGAGCCGGGGGTAACTCCGGTGATCGGCCCGTTGGCAGCTGGATGCAGGCCGTGGCGTGGTGCAGGGATTATCGATACAGGCCAGAGACGGTAAGAGTCTGGCCGTGTGCGAGCAGGCATAGACGACAGGATGCGGGTGTGGGATTCACTGGCCGTTCAGGCATAAAAAAAGCCCCGGTCATCAGACCGGGGCTTTTTACTCAGCGGGACAGTTACGGACGCGTTGCCGGTGCCGTCGCCTGATGAGTTGCAGCATGACCGCCTGCGGAGCCTTTACCTTCAAAGTTGAAGTCAGGGCGCACCCAGTCGCTTTGGCGAGCAGGTTCTGGCTGGTAAGCCGGAGCCGGCGCTTTAGTCATTGGCGCGGTTGCATGGTGCTTGAAGCTGCTCTGGGCTGGCGCGGCAACGGCAGCAGTGGCCGGCTCGTCACGTGCCGGAACCGGAGCCTGTGGCTCGCTGATGTTCGCTGGCTGCTCAGCGGCAGCTTCTGGTGCATGCAGCACTTCGGCAACCTGCTGTTCAACTTCCGGGCTGACGTCAGCGGCAGTTTCATGCGCCAGTTCGCTGGCCGCTTCAGTCACCTGAGGCTGTTCAGTTTGCTGGGCTGCTTCCACCATTTCTGCCACGGCATCCACCGCTTCGAAAGCTGGTGCAGGCTGCGCCGGAACCGCTTCGGCTGCCGTTTCCTGTGCAACAACTTCGTCAGCGCTGGAGATCACAGCCGGCTCTTCGTTCACCGCAGCATCGATAGCTGAAGTGTCCGCCGCGTCCACCGGAGCAATCTCCGGCTGCATTTCCGGCTGGGGTTCTGCGATGTGCACAGGTTCAGCTTCGGGTGCTGGCACCGCTGGCGTCTGCGCAACCGGGGCCTCTGCCACGGCTGCCGGTGCAGTCACTTCCGTCGGAGCCGCTACTTCAGCAGGGGCCTCAACCGCAGCAGGTGCTTCAACCGCAGCAGGGGCTTCGATAGCAGCAACGGTTTCAACAGCGGCAACGGCGGCAGCGGTTTCCACGGCGGCAGGTTCTGCCACATCGGCGTGACCGTAAGCGGGAACCACTGACTGATGCTCAGCATGCGTTTCGTGGTCATTAACCTGAGCAACCGGATAGGAGACCCACACTTTCCCGGATGCCATCTCTGGCGATGCAGCAGCGTTAGCCAGCGGCATTGGTGACTGTGTTGGGTAACGCTCATCACGGTAACGGCGACGACGCTGACCGCTGACGCGCAGGTGGCGCGGCGAACGGCGTGAACGGCGCGGCATGTTGTTGCTTTCGCGATCTTCGCTGTCATCGGTTTCTGCTGCGGCTGGTTCATTCACAGCAGCTGATGGTGCAGCGGCTTGCGGTTCGAATGAGCGCGCGGCAGTCTGCTCGGCGGTTTCGATACGCACTTTCTGATTCAGCTGGCGCGGTTTACGGCGCGGCATCACCTGTACGTTCTCTTCCTGCGCATCCTGATTGTCATCAACAGCGGCGACGATCGGTTCAACAATCGCTTCTTCCTGCACAACCGGGCGTTTTTCTTCCTGGTTCTGCCCTGGGCGACGGCGCTGACGTTCCTGACGCGGCTGCGGCTGCGAAGGCTCGCTGCGCTCGAACTCGTCCGGCACCATGCGCTCGCTGCGTGGATCGTTCTGCTGCGAGTTGCGCTTGTTGTTATTGTTGCGGCGATTGTTATCACGGCCTTCACGCGCTTCATTGTTACGCTCGCGCGGGGCGCGATCGTTACGTTCAGTACGCTCGCCGTTGCGATCGGCATTACGATCGTTGCGCTCCGCGTTACGATCGTTGCGGTCGTTATTACGCTCACCACCACGCTCGTTACGCTCACCGCTACGTTCGTTGCGGTCACCGTAACGCTCATTGCGCTCGCCGTTGCGGTCACCATTACGGTCGCGACGGTTATTCTGGCGGCGGTTGTTGCGGCGTTCACCACGCGGTGCGGCTGCTTCTGGTGCTTTCTCTTCTACCACCGGCTGTACTGGCTGCGCCGGCGGTTTCTCTTCCGCGGCAAACATCTTCTTCAGCCCGGTTAAGAAGCGGCTCATCAGGCCCGGCTGAGTTGGGGCCGCAGGGGCTTTCGCTTCCGGTTTCGCAAGGGCGGCAGGAGCAGCTGCTGCGGTCACTTCTTCTACCGGTGACGGTGGTGCATCTGTCATCACGAAGGCGGCCAGAGCGGGCTGTTCAGGGCGCTTACGCTCGGAATGCTCTTCCTCAGACGGCAGGGCCATTTCGGCTTCGTGCAGCTTCGGCAGGTGGTAGCTCAGGGTTTGAGTCTCTTCGCCGTTACGCACGCGCAGCACGGAGTAGTGCGGAGTCTGCATCTGATCGTTTGGCACGATGATGGCTTTGACGCCACCCTGGCGCTTCTCGATGGCACTGACCGCTTCGCGCTTCTCGTTCAGCAGGTATGACGCTACCTGGACTGGAACAATCGCGTGAACTTCTTTGGTGTTCTCTTTCAGCGCTTCTTCTTCAATCAGACGCAGGATAGAGAGCGCCAGCGATTCGTTATCACGGATGGTGCCGGTACCGCTACAGCGTGGGCACACGTGATGGCTGGATTCACCCAGTGACGGGCTGAGACGCTGACGCGACATTTCCAGCAGGCCGAAGCGTGAAATATGGCTGATCTGAATACGCGCACGATCCTGGCGAACCGCTTCACGCAGGCGGTTTTCTACCGCACGCTGGTGGCGTACCGGGGTCATATCGATAAAGTCGATGACGATCAGGCCGCCGAGGTCACGCAGGCGCAGCTGGCGGGCGATTTCGTCAGCCGCTTCCAGGTTGGTGTTGAATGCGGTCTCTTCGATGTCGCCGCCGCGGGTTGCGCGCGCGGAGTTGATATCGATAGCGGTCAGGGCTTCGGTGGTGTCGATAACAATCGAGCCGCCGGAAGGCAGACGCACTTCACGCTGGAAAGCGGACTCGATCTGCGACTCAATCTGATAGTGGCTGAACAGCGGGATTTCACCGGTGTACAGTTTAATTTTGCTGCTGAAATCCGGGCGGCCCAGCGCGGCGATATGCTGGCGCGCCAGTTCGAGCACTTTCGGGTTGTCGATCAGGATTTCGCCGATGTCCTGGCGCAGATAGTCACGGAAAGCACGCACAATCACGTTGCTCTCCTGGTGGATCAGGAACGGAGCAGGGCGGCTGTCGGCGGCTTTCTTAATGGCGTCCCAGTGCTTCAGGCGGAAACTGAGGTCCCACTGCAGCGCATCGGCCTGTTTGCCAACGCCCGCAGTGCGCACGATCAGGCCCATGCCGTCTGGCAACTCAAGAGCCGAAAGGGCTTCTTTCAGTTCGGTACGGTCGTCACCCTCGATGCGGCGTGAAATCCCGCCTGCACGTGGGTTATTCGGCATCAGGACCAGATAGCTGCCTGCCAGGCTGATAAAGGTGGTCAGGGCAGCACCCTTGTTACCACGTTCTTCTTTATCAATCTGTACGATGACTTCCTGGCCTTCACGCAGTACGTCCTTAATATTTGGGCGGCCGTGTGCGTTGTAGTTAGCAGGGAAGTATTCGCGGGAGATTTCTTTCAGAGGTAGGAAACCGTGTCTTTCAGCGCCGTAGTCAACAAATGCGGCTTCCAGACTGGGTTCAATGCGGGTGATCTTGCCTTTATAGATGTTGGCTTTTTTCTGTTCGTGTCCAGGGCTTTCAATATCCAGATCGTACAGACGTTGTCCGTCCACGAGGGCAACACGCAACTCTTCCTGCTGAGTTGCGTTTATCAGCATTCTTTTCATCGTAACTTACTCATTATTCTTACATTAGTGACAAAGCTGCGGGCAAAGTAACGCTGGACGTGAAAGACCGATGACCCCGTGTCTCATCGCAAAGCCGTCAACCTCACGGATGTCGGCTGCTCTTGGGGCGCAAATACTCGGTAGCCTGTTTTACATATGGAAAAACAGCGCTTTGATAGGGAGAACCGCCAGTATAATACCAGGTGAACCAATCCCGTTTTCGTCCAGGCTGCAACCCGCAGCCCGCTAAATGCCTGATTGCACAATACGTCTTACGCCATTGCTGCGTGTATGGGCTATCCGGCAAAATTTCGTATTACACCCTTATCTTTCAACTGCCATATATAAGGAAGGCTGAAAGCTATCGGGTAAACGCTTTTTTCTTGCATTCACAAGTCTTAGCGTCAAAACGGAAACATTATTCCATTGCTAAGCGGGTGATCGCAAGATGACTTTCTCCGCGTTGAGAAGTTTCTCTCAGCTTTTAGAGCGAATTGCAGTGCTTTTCAGCAGATCGTCTAAAAACCGATCATAACCTCCTGCGAAACCGTCCAACTCAGTTAAGCACAGAAAAAGAGGTGGCGCTATCACAGCGCACTATTTAGAATCGCCAACCATGAAAACCAATACTCCAGCCGTACATTTTATTGCTATTTCTGCCGATGAGGCAGGACAGCGCATCGATAACTTTTTGCGCACCCAATTAAAAGGGGTGCCGAAGAGCATGATTTATCGCATTTTGCGTAAGGGCGAAGTGCGGGTGAACAAAAAGCGCATCAAGCCTGAATATAAGCTTGAGGCCGGGGATGAGGTGCGTATTCCGCCAGTGCGCGTGGCTGAACGTGAAGAAGAGAACGTTTCGCCGAAGTTGAGCAAAGTGGCTGCGCTGGAAGGCGCGATTGTCTACGAAGATGACCATATTCTGGTGATGAATAAGCCTTCCGGCACCGCGGTTCACGGCGGCAGCGGTCTGAGCTTTGGCGTGATTGAAGGCCTGCGCGCGCTGCGCCCGGATGCCCGCTTCCTCGAATTGGTGCACCGCCTGGACCGCGATACGTCCGGCATTCTGCTGGTGGCGAAGAAGCGCTCGGCGCTGCGCTCGCTGCACGAGCAGCTGCGGGAAAAGGGCATGCAGAAAGATTATCTGGCGCTGGTGCGCGGGCAGTGGCCTTCGCACGTGAAGGCGGTGCGTGCGCCATTGATGAAAAATATTCTGCAAAGCGGCGAGCGCATCGTCAAAGTGAACAGCGAAGGTAAGCCCTCCGAGACGCTGTTCAAAGTGGAAGAGCGCTACGCAATAGCAACGCTGGTGAAAGCCAGCCCGGTTACCGGGCGTACTCATCAGATCCGTGTGCATACGCTCCATGCCGGGCATCCGATTGCGTTTGACGATCGCTATGGTGAGGCCGAGTTTGACACGCAGCTGAGCGGCACCGGGCTTAAACGTCTGTTTCTGCATGCTGCCGCGCTGCGCTTCACCCATCCAGCGAGCGGCGAAGTGATGCGCGTGGAAGCACCACTGGACGACCAGCTCAAGCGCTGCCTGGATATCCTGCGGAAGCAGTTCCCGGCAACGTAACGTGTTATTTAACCGGGTCAGGCATGCCTGACCCGCATCACCGTCGCGCTATCATCCTAGCGGATTAACCCCTGCCTTTCTTAACATCTCACACAGCGCTATCAGCGGCAGCCCGACCAGCGTATTGGGGTCGCGCCCCGATAAACGGTCAAATAGCGTGATGCCCAGCCCCTCACTTTTAAAACTGCCTGCGCAGTTTAGCGGCTGTTCTTTGGCAACATAGGCCGCAATTTCACTGTCGCTTAATTCACGGAAATCAACGCTGAATGGCTCACAGATAAGTTGCGTTGTCCCTTCACGGCTGTCATGCAGTGCCAGGCCGGTGTAAAACACCACGCTGTGCCCGCTGGCGGCACGCAGCTGGGCGTGGGCATTCTCCTCGGTATGCGGTTTGCCGCAAATTTTGCCCGCGACCACGCAGACCTGATCTGAGCCGATAATCAGGTGATCGGGGTAGGCAGCCGCCAGTGCCTGAGCTTTCGCTGCCGCAAGGCGGGCCACCAAATCTGTCGCGGACTCCCCGGCTAGCGGGGTTTCATCAACCTGCGGTGCCGCAGTGACAAACGGCAGCTGAAGCTTGGTGAGCAGCGCCTTTCGGTAGGTGGACGTAGAGGCTAAAACCAGTTGGCGCATAATTTTTTCCAGAATATATAGCGAATCGGTGGCAGGCATTTTAAACTATGCGCCGCACAGGATGCGAATCATGGCTGAAAGATGCCGTTTTACGGCCTTTTTCTTTGACTCTATGTCGTTACAAAGTTAATATGCGCGCCCTATGCAAAAGGTAAAATTACCCCTGACTCTCGATGCGGTCCGAACCGCTCAAAAACGCCTGGACTACCAGGGTGTTTACACCCCTGAACAGGTTGAGCGTATCGCCGACTCGGTGGTTAGCGTGGACAGTGATGTTGAATGTGTGATGTCGTTTGCGATTGACGAACAGCGCCTGGCGGTACTGAAAGGTACGGCTGAAGTTTCTGTGACGCTGTGCTGCCAACGCTGCAATCAGACATTCCCGCATCATGTCCACGTATCGTACTGTTTCAGCCCGGTCGTCACTGACGAACAGGCCGAAGCATTGCCGGAAGCGTACGAGCCGATCAACGTCAACGAGTTTGGCGAAACCGATCTGCTGGCATTGGTTGAGGATGAAATCATTCTCGCCCTGCCTGTCGTTCCGGTGCATGATTCTGAACACTGTGAAGTGTCCGAGGCGGACATGGTCTTTGGCAAGTTGCCTGCAGAGGCAGAAAAACCAAACCCATTTGCCGTATTAGCCAGTTTAAAGCGTAAGTAATAGGAGTAAGGTCCATGGCCGTACAACAGAATAAACCAACCCGTTCCAAGCGTGGCATGCGTCGTTCACACGATGCCCTGACCACTGCAGCTCTTTCCGTAGACAAAGTTTCTGGCGAAACTCATCTGCGTCACCACATCACTGCGGATGGTTACTACCGCGGTCGCAAGGTCATCGTTAAGTAATTCCGCGGCTAGCGGAGCTATTTTGACACGATTGACCCTGGCGATAGATGCCATGGGCGGGGACTTCGGTCCCTGCGTGACAGTGCCTGCATCACTGCAGGCACTGGCATCTAACCCACATCTGCATCTTCTATTAGTCGGCGATCCCGACAAAATCACGTCATTACTTACCACAGCTGATTCTGCCCTCAGGGCGCGTCTGCAGATTATTGCTGCCGAATCGGTTATTGCCAGTGATGACAGCCCTTCAAAGGCGATTCGCGCCAGCCGCGGGTCATCCATGCGAATGGCGCTGGAGCAGGTGAAAGAAGGGCAGGCTCAGGCCTGCATTAGCGCGGGCAATACCGGGGCGCTGATGGGGCTGGCCAAACTATTATTAAAACCGCTGGACGGCATTGACCGCCCGGCGTTGGTGACCGTGTTACCGCATCAGCAGCACGGCAAGACCGTGGTTCTGGATTTAGGCGCTAACGTCGATTCTGACAGTGCTATGCTGGTGCAGTTTGCTGTTATGGGTGCGGTAATGGCGGAAGAAGTGTTAGCCATTACGCGCCCAAGAGTGGCACTACTTAATATTGGTCAGGAAGAGACCAAAGGGTTGATTTCGATTCGCGATGCGTCAGCCAGGCTGCGTGAAACGCCAGAAATTAACTATATTGGATACCTCGAAGGCAACGATCTTCTTACCGGTAAGACAGACGTGCTTGTCTGCGACGGTTTCGTGGGCAATGTCACGCTGAAAACGATGGAAGGCGTGGTAAGAATGTTCCTTTCGCTGTTGAAATCACAGGGCGAAGGTAAAAAGACGGTCTGGTGGTTGCGAGTGCTGGGGCGCGTTCTACAAAAGCGCCTGGCGAAGAAATTCGGCCATCTCAACCCCGACCAGTACAATGGCGCCTGTCTGTTAGGATTACGCGGCACCGTGATTAAGAGTCACGGTGCCGCGAATGAACGCGCATTTGCGGTGGCTATCCAACAGGCAGAGCAGGCGGTGCGGCGGCAAGTACCCGAGCGGATTGCTGCCCGCCTTCAAGCTGTATTACCTAAGAGTGACTGAGCGTACATGCATACGAAAATTATCGGTACGGGCAGCTATTTGCCCGAACAGGTGCGGACTAACGCCGATCTGGAAAAAATGGTGGATACGTCAGACGAGTGGATTGTCACTCGTACCGGTATCCGTGAACGTCGTATCGCCAGCCCGGATGAAACCGTGGCAACCATGGGTTTCCACGCTGCAGAACGTGCGCTGTCCATGGCCGGAATTGATAAGAACGACATTGGCCTGATCGTGGTTGCGACCACCTCCTCAAGTCACGCATTCCCAAGTTCCGCCTGCATGATCCAGCAAATGCTGGAGATTGATGATGCGGCATCTTTCGATCTGGCTGCCGCCTGCGCGGGTTTCACCTATGCGCTTAGCGTGGCCGACCAGTACATCAAAAACGGCGCAGTAAAACATGCCCTGGTGATCGGCGCTGATGTGCTGGCGCGCATGCTTGACCCTGAGGATCGCAGCACGATCATTCTGTTTGGTGATGGCGCAGGCGCAGTGGTACTGGGTGCCAGCGAAGAGCCGGGTATTATCTCGACTCACCTGCATGCCGATGGCCGCTATGGCCAGCTGCTGACCCTGTCAAATCAGGATCGTGAGCATCAGGATCAACCATCCTATGTGACCATGGCGGGTAACGAAGTCTTTAAAGTCGCCGTGACCGAGCTGGCACATATCGTTGACGAAACCCTTCAGGCCAATAATCTTGACCGCAGCGCCATCGACTGGCTGGTGCCGCATCAGGCTAACCTGCGTATCATCAGCGCCACCGCCCGCAAGCTGGGTATGGATATGGATAAAGTGGTGGTGACGCTCGATCGTCATGGCAACACCTCGGCGGCCTCGGTGCCGACGGCGCTGGATGAAGCGGTGCGCGATGGTCGTATTCAACGCGGCCAGTTAATCCTGCTGGAAGCCTTTGGCGGCGGGTTCACCTGGGGTTCGGCGCTGGTGCGCTTCTGATTATCTTTTTTGATTAATAAGAATTTTATTAATAAGTCATCGCGACTAACAGGAAATCACAATGACGCAATTTGCAATGGTTTTCCCTGGACAGGGATCTCAGGCGCTGGGCATGCTGGCCGATTTGGCGAGCGAAAACAAGCTTGTGGAAGAAACCTTTAGTGAAGCCTCTGCTGTGCTCGGTTATGACCTCTGGCAGCTGGTTCAACAGGGACCTGCTGAAGAGTTGAACAAAACCTGGCAAACTCAGCCTGCTTTACTGGCTGCATCTGTTGCCATTTTCCGCGTTTGGCAGGAAAAAGGCGGAAAAGCGCCGTCAATGCTTGCAGGCCACAGCCTGGGTGAGTACAGTGCGCTGGTTTGTGCAGGTGTCATTGCTTTTGCCGATGCGATCAAGCTGGTTGAGCTGCGTGGCAGACTGATGCAGGAAGCCGTTCCTGAAGGAACGGGCGCGATGCAGGCCATTATTGGTCTGGACGATGCGTCTATCGCCAAAGCCTGTGAAGACGCTGCGCAGGGGCAGGTTGTTTCTCCGGTAAACTTTAACTCCCCTGGCCAGGTCGTGATTGCCGGCAACAAAGAAGCCGTTGAGCGTGCGGGTGCTGCCTGTAAGGCCGCCGGCGCTAAACGCGCGTTGCCACTGCCAGTGAGCGTTCCGTCGCACTGCGCGCTGATGAAGCCCGCTGCGGATAAGCTGGCGGTAGCGCTGGAGCAACTTACCTTTAACGCCCCCGCCTTCCCGGTGGTGAATAACGTTGATGTGAAGTGCGAGACATCAGGCGAAGCGATTCGCAGTGCGCTGGTTCGCCAGCTGTACAGTCCGGTACGCTGGACAGAATGTGTAGAATTTATGGCTCAGCAGGGCGTCACTTCGCTGCTGGAAGTGGGCCCGGGTAAGGTTTTGACCGGGCTGACTAAACGTATTGTTGACACTCTGACGGCGGCGGCGGTAAACGACCAGGCCAGCCTGTCAGCGGCGCTTGAACAATAAACGAGGATGAACATGAACTTCGAAGGTAAAATCGCGCTGGTCACCGGTGCAAGCCGTGGAATTGGCCGTGCTATTGCAGAAACTCTGGTAGCTCGCGGTGCCAAAGTTGTGGGTACTGCAACCAGCCAAAGCGGTGCCGATGCTATCAGCGCCTATCTGGGTGATAACGGTAAAGGCCTGCTCCTGAACGTTACCGACTCAGCCTCGATTGAGAGCGTGTTGGAAAATATTCGTGCCGAATTTGGCGAAGTTGACATTTTAGTCAATAATGCAGGCATCACGCGTGATAATCTTCTGATGCGCATGAAGGACGATGAGTGGCAGGATATTCTGGACACCAATCTGACTTCCGTATTCCGCCTGTCGAAAGCGGTAATGCGTGCCATGATGAAAAAACGCGCGGGCCGAATTATTACCATTGGCTCCGTAGTTGGAACAATGGGTAATGCGGGCCAGGCAAACTACGCGGCAGCAAAAGCGGGTTTGATTGGCTTTAGCAAGTCACTGGCGCGTGAAATCGCGTCACGTGGCATTACCGTTAACGTCGTGGCACCCGGTTTCATTGAAACCGACATGACGCGTGCGCTGAGCGAAGATCAGCGTGCGGGCATTCTGGCGGAAGTGCCTGCAGGTCGCCTCGGCGGCGCGCAGGAAATCGCCAATGCCGTTGCATTTTTAGCCTCTGACGAGGCTGCGTACATCACTGGTGAAACGCTGCACGTCAACGGCGGAATGTATATGGTCTGATCATCACGAAAGTATTTGCGTTATTTGGGGTAAAAGCCGCAAAATAGCGTAAATCGTGGTCATACCAGCCGGGATTTAGTTGCATCTTTTTCAACATTTTATACACTACGAAAACCATCGCGAAAGCGAGTTTTGATAGGAAATTTAATAGTATGAGCACTATCGAAGAACGCGTTAAGAAAATCATTGGCGAGCAGCTGGGCGTTAAACAGGAAGAAGTTGTTAATACTGCCTCTTTTGTAGATGATCTGGGTGCTGATTCTCTTGATACCGTTGAGCTGGTAATGGCTCTGGAAGAAGAGTTCGATACCGAGATTCCGGACGAAGAAGCTGAGAAAATCACTACCGTTCAGGCTGCCATTGATTATATCAATTCAGCTCAGGCATAAGTGAACATCTCCAGGCGGTCATTCGACCGCCTGAGTTTTATCTGAACTTCCCACACAGTGTCAACTTTTCCCTCCCTGGAGGACGAACGTGTCTAAGCGTCGTGTAGTTGTGACTGGTCTTGGCATGTTATCTCCTGTCGGCAATACCGTAGAGTCCACCTGGAATGCTCTTGTTGCCGGTCAGAGTGGCATCAGCCTTATCGACCATTTTGATACTAGTGCCTACGCAACGCGTTTTGCTGGCTTAGTAAAAGATTTCAATTGTGATGAATTTATCTCGCGCAAAGATCAGCGCAAGATGGATGCTTTCATCCAATATGGCGTCGTCGCTGGCATTCAGGCCATGCACGATTCCGGCCTGGAGATCACCGAAGAGAACGCCGACCGTATTGGTGCCGCTATTGGTTCCGGTATTGGCGGGTTAGGTCTGATTGAAGAAAACCATGCCTCTCTGGTGAATGGTGGCCCGCGTAAAATCAGCCCGTTCTTTGTGCCTTCGACCATTGTGAACATGATTGCGGGTCATCTGACCATCATGTTCGGTATGAAAGGTCCTAGCATCTCTATCGCTACCGCCTGTACTTCCGGTGTGCATAACATCGGTCACGCTGCCCGTATCATCGCGTATAACGACGCGGATGTGATGCTGGCAGGCGGTGCTGAGAAAGCCAGTACCCCACTCGGCGTCGGTGGATTCGGGGCGGCACGTGCGCTCTCAACCCGCAACGAAAACCCGCAGGCGGCAAGCCGTCCGTGGGATAAAGACCGTGACGGTTTCGTCCTCGGTGACGGAGCAGGGTTAGTGGTGCTGGAAGAGTATGAGCACGCGAAAAAACGCGGTGCGAAAATCTATGCAGAAGTCGTTGGTTTCGGCATGAGCAGCGATGCTTATCATATGACTTCGCCACCAGAAAATGGTGCCGGTGCCGCACTGGCGATGGTTAATGCATTGAAAGATGCACAGCTGTCTGCGGAGCAGATTGGTTATATCAACGCGCACGGTACTTCGACGCCGGCCGGTGATAAAGCCGAAGCTCAGGCGGTGAAATCCGTGTTTGGTGCTTCAGCGCACAGCGTTATGGTCAGCTCGACCAAATCCATGACCGGGCATCTGCTCGGCGCGGCGGGGGCGGTGGAGTCTATTTTCACTATCCTTGCGCTGCGCGATCAGGTTATCCCACCCACCATCAATCTGGATAATCCGGATGAGGGTTGTGACCTGGATTTTGTCCCGCATACCGCACGTCAGGTGAAAGGTATGGAGTACAGCCTGTGTAACTCCTTCGGCTTTGGCGGAACTAACGGCTCGCTGATCTTCCGTAAAATCTGATCCTGCACGTACTTATCTAAGGCCCGCACCCAGCGGGCCTTTTTTATTTGTGGCCGTTGCGGGCCGGTTCTATACGCTTCATTACCTGGAATCAGATGATTCTGGCGCGCCGGACAGGTAATCTGTTCGGGTAAAAATTACGGAGAGCAAGCATGATGTGGGTGAATGGCCTGGCGCAGGAGAGCATTGACGCACGCGACCGTGCCGTGCAGTTTGGTGACGGCTGCTTTACGACCGCCCGTGTTCTGCACGGCAGTATGCTACGACCGCAAGCCCACCTCCAGCGGTTGCAACAGGCCTGCGAGCGCCTGAGGATCGCGGGGGTTGACTGGCAGCTCCTTGCGCAGGAAATCACGGCTATCGCCAGCACGATAGATGATGGCGTGCTGAAAGTGATTATTACGCGCGGTAGCGGCGGGCGTGGCTACAGCGCCAGCGGCTGCCAGCAGCCTGCTCGAATTATTTCACTCTCCGCCTGGCCCGTGCACTATCTCAGGTTGCGCCAGACCGGGGTGCGTCTGGCGCTCAGCACGGTCAGGTTGGGGAAAAATCCGCTACTGGCCGGGATAAAACACCTCAACCGCCTTGAGCAGGTGATGATCCGCACAGAGCTTGAGCAGACCGCCGCGGATGAGGCGCTGGTGCTTGACAGTGACGGCATGCTGGTGGAATGCTGTGCGGCAAATTTATTCTGGCGCGTGGGAAAACAGGTATTTACCCCCGATCTCAGCGCCTCCGGGGTGAACGGCATCCAGCGCCAGCAGGTGATGCAACAGGTCATCGCACTTGGTTATACCCTGAGCGAAGTGCGCCAGGGCTATGAGGTGTTGGCCGATGCGGAAGAAGTGCTGATTACCAACGCGCTGATGCCGATATTGCCGGTCAGCCAGATTGAGGCGTGGCGCTATACGTCACGCGACCTGTTCAGCCAGCTCAACCCTGATAATGAATGATGTGGAAACTTCATGACTAAAATCCGAAAGATACTCGTCGCGCTGCTGGCTATCGCCGTGCTGGCTGCCGCATTCAGCTACTGGAAAACGCGTCAGTTTGCCGATTCCGCCCTGACTATTGACAGTGAAACTCTCTTTACGCTGCCGGCCGGTTCCGGGCGAGTGGTACTGGAAGCGCAGCTGGAATCAAAACACATTATCAGCAGCACGCCGTGGTTTGGGATGTTGTTGAAGCTGGAACCGGAGCTGTCGAAATTCAAAGCCGGGACCTACCGCTTTACGCCAGAAATGACCGTGCGTGAGATGCTGCAACTGCTGGCCAGCGGTAAAGAAGCGCAGTTCCCGCTGCGTTTTGTTGAAGGTACGCGCATGCAGGAGTGGCTGAGCCAGCTACGCAGCGCGCCCTACATCAAGCACACGCTGAGCGACGATAAGCTGGCGACGGTGGCCGCTGCGCTCAAGTTAGAGGGCGAGCAGCAGGGCGTGGAAGGCTGGTTCTATCCGGATACTTACCTGTATACCGCAAACACCACCGATGTGGCGCTGCTGAACCGCGCCCATGAGCGCATGGAAAAACTGGTGGATAGCGTCTGGCAGGGCAAAATGGATGATCTGCCGTATAAAAGCAAAAATGATATGCTGACCATGGCCTCAATTGTTGAGAAAGAGACGGCGGTGAGTGAAGAACGCAGTAAAGTGGCCTCGGTGTTTATTAACCGCCTGCGCCTTGGTATGCGTCTGCAAACCGACCCAACCGTGATCTACGGGATGGGCGACAGCTATAAAGGCACCCTGACGCGTAAAGATCTGGAAACGCCGACCGCCTATAATACTTACACCATCAGCGGCCTGCCGCCAGGCCCGATTGCGATGCCGGGTAAGGCCTCCCTGGAAGCAGCAGCCCACCCTGAAAAGACCAACTTCCTCTATTTTGTCGCCGATGGGAAAGGGGGGCACACCTTTACTACCAACCTGGCGAGCCATAACAAAGCCGTGCAGGTGTATCGCCTCGCGCTGAAGGAAAAAAATGAACAGTAAATTTATCGTTATCGAAGGGCTGGAAGGCGCAGGAAAAACCACGGCACGCGATGCGATAGTCAGTGAACTGCAGCGCCACGGCATTAACGATATTGTTTTCACCCGCGAACCGGGCGGCACGCCGCTGGCCGAGAAACTGCGCGATTTAATCAAACAGGGCATTGAGGGGGAGCAGGTTACTGACCAGGCCGAGCTGCTGATGCTCTACGCCGCACGCGTGCAGCTGGTGGAAAACGTGATTAAACCTGCGCTGGCACGCGGTGCATGGGTGGTGGGCGATCGTCACGATCTCTCTTCTCAAGCCTACCAAGGGGGCGGGCGCGGTATGGACAGCAACCTGATGAGCAGCCTGAAGCAGGCCGTGCTGGGCGATTTCGCACCGGATTTGACCCTGTACCTTGACGTGACCCCGGAGATTGGCCTGCAGCGCGCGCGCGCGCGCGGTGAGCTCGACCGTATCGAACAGGAGTCGCTGAACTTCTTTACCCGCACGCGTGAGCGCTATCTTGCCCTGGCCGCCGCCGATAGCCGTATCCGCAGCGTGGATGCCACCCAGCCGCTGGAACAGGTCAGCGCCGCGCTGAAGGCCACGCTCAACCAGTGGCTACAGGAACAGCAATGAACTGGTATCCGTGGCTGAACCACAGCTATCGCCAGATCCTCAGCCAGCACCAGGCACAGCGCGGGCATCATGCCCTGCTGATTCAGGCGCTGCCCGGTATGGGGGACGATGCGCTGGCCTGGGGCATCAGCCGCTGGCTGATGTGCAAACAGCCGGACGGACTGAAAAGCTGCGGCGAGTGCCACCCCTGCCAGCTAATGCAGGCGGGGACGCATCCGGACTGGTATCGGCTGGAAGCGGAGAAGGGCAAAAGTTCGCTCGGCATTGATGCGGTACGTAACGTGACCGAGAAGCTCTGGCACCACGCGCAGCAGGGCGGGGCAAAAGTCGTCTGGCTACCGGATGCCGGGCAGCTGACCGAAGCGGCGGCCAATGCTTTACTGAAAACGCTGGAGGAGCCGCCGAAGAATACCTGGTTTCTTCTCAGCAGCCGTGAACCGTCGCGCCTGCTGCCAACGCTGCGCAGCCGCTGCCTGTTGTGGCACCTCGCGCCGCCGGATGAAGCACAAAGCCTGCAGTGGCTGCATAAGCAGTGTGCCGCCGGGCTGAATGAGCGCACCGCTGCGCTGCGCCTTGCCTCCGGGGCACCGGCGGCCGCGCTTGAACTGCTGCAAGAAAAAACCTGGCAGCAGCGCCAGCAGGTTTGTCAGGCGTTGCCTGCCGCCCTGCAGGGCGATACGCTGGGCCTGCTGCCTGCACTCAACCATGATGACGCTGCACGGCGCATCGGCTGGCTCTGTTCGCTGCTGGTGGATGCCGTCAAGTGGCAACAGGGCGGCGGGCAATATATCAGCAATGTTGACCGCCAGGCTGAAGTGATTCACCTTGCCAGCCTGCTGCCCTCGGCGGCGATCGATGCCAGCCTGCGCCAGTGGATGCAGTGCCGCGATCGTCTGCTCAATGTGGTCGCGGTTAACCGCGAGCTGCTGCTAACCGAACAGCTGCTGAGCTGGGAAGCTATTGTTAAACCGGCTGCGGCCGCTTCACCGAATTAGAGAGTAATGCGATGTTTTTAGTCGATTCCCACTGCCATCTTGATGGCCTGAATTATGAAACCCTGCATCAGGACGTGTCCGACGTGCTGGCCAAGGCCGCCGCGCGCGATGTGAAATTTATGCTGGCAGTGGCGACCACGCTGCCGGGGTACAAGGCCATGGTTGACCTGATTGGCGAGCGGCCAAACGTGGCCTACTCCTGCGGTGTGCATCCGCTGAATCAGGAAGAGGAGTACGACTTCGCCGAGCTGCGCGCCCTGGCAGCCCATCCGCGCGTGGTGGCGATGGGAGAAACTGGGCTGGACTACTTTTACCAGAAAGAGACCAAAGCGCGTCAGCAGGCCTCCTTCCGCGAGCATATCCGCGTAGGGCGCGATCTGAACAAACCGGTGATCGTCCACACCCGCGATGCGCGTGAAGACACGCTGGCGATCCTGCAGGAAGAGAAGGCCGACGAGTGCGGTGGCGTGCTGCACTGCTTTACCGAAGATCGTGAGACGGCCGAAAAGCTGTTGGATATGGGCTTTTACATCTCGTTCTCCGGCATTGCCACTTTCCGTAACGCGGAGCAGATCCGTGACGCGGCGCGCTACGTTCCGCTCGACCGCATGCTGGTCGAAACCGACTCGCCTTATCTGGCCCCGGTGCCGCATCGTGGTAAAGAAAACCAGCCGGCTTACACGCGCGATGTGGCGGAATATATGGCGGTGGTCAAAGGGGTGAGTATTGAAGAGATGGCCCAGGCCACTACGGAAAACTTCTCACGCCTGTTCCACGTCCCGATGTCGCGCCTCGCCGATTAATGATTGAGCAGCTATTTCTTTTATAGCTCGTAATTAATAGGCAGAAGTCGTAAAGTGCAGCGCCATTAAAGGCTGCTGCACTTTTTTTGTGCCGGAAAACGGCCCTTTTTTGCCGGAATCTTCTAAAGAAATGGCCCACGTTCAACGAAACGTGATAGCCATCAAACAAATTTTAACGGATTTATTTTACTCTTCGTAATAAATACCGAGAGCGCAAAGCGCTCCACCCGCAGCGGGTCCTCCCCCCTCTGCAACGCAGGCCGATCTCTCAGCCTGCGATAAAAAAAGCACTCATACTCAGGAGCTTTACACTATGTTCAAAAATGCATTTGCGAACCTGCAAAAGGTCGGTAAATCGCTGATGTTGCCCGTATCGGTTCTGCCGATCGCGGGTATTCTGCTGGGCGTTGGTTCTGCCAACTTCAGCTGGCTGCCTCTGGTAGTTTCACACGTTATGGCGGAAGCCGGTGGTTCGGTGTTCGCCAACATGCCGCTGATTTTTGCTATTGGTGTGGCGCTGGGCTTCACCAATAACGACGGCGTTTCAGCACTGGCGGCCGTAGTGGCCTACGGTATTATGGTGAAAACCATGGCCGTGGTCGCCCCGCTGGTATTACATCTGCCAGCCGAAGAAATTGCGGCGAAACACCTGGCGGACACCGGGGTACTGGGCGGTATTATTGCCGGTTCCATCGCCGCGTATATGTTTAACCGCTTCTACCGCATCAAGCTGCCTGAGTATCTGGGCTTCTTCGCCGGTAAACGCTTTGTGCCGATTATCTCCGGTTTCACCGCCATCTTCCTCGGCGTGATCCTCTCCTTTATCTGGCCACCGGTCGGTACCGCCATCCAGACGTTCTCACAGTGGGCGGCTTATCAGAACCCGGTTGTGGCCTTTGGTATCTATGGGGTGGTTGAGCGCTCGCTGGTGCCGTTTGGTCTGCATCATATCTGGAACGTACCTTTCCAGATGCAGATCGGTGAATACACCAACGCCGCGGGCCAGGTGTTCCATGGCGATATCCCTCGCTACATGGCGGGTGACCCGACTGCGGGCATGCTGTCCGGCGGCTTCCTGTTCAAAATGTATGGTCTGCCAGCGGCGGCAATCGCCATCTGGCACTCAGCGAAGCCTGAGAACCGCGCAAAAGTGGGCGGCATCATGATCTCCGCTGCGCTGACCTCGTTCCTGACCGGGATTACCGAACCGATCGAGTTCTCGTTCATGTTCGTTGCGCCAATCCTGTATGCCATCCACGCTATCCTGGCGGGCCTGGCCTTCCCAATCGCTATCCTGTTAGGCATGCGTGACGGCACCAGCTTCTCACACGGTCTGATCGACTTTATCGTGCTGAGCGGCAACAGCAGCCGCATCTGGCTGTTCCCTATTGTCGGGGTGGTTTACGCGCTGGTTTACTACACCGTGTTCCGCGTGCTGATTGTCAAACTGAACCTGAAAACCCCTGGCCGTGAAGATACCGCCAGCGAGCAGAGCACCAGTTCAGCCAGCGAAATGGCCGGTAACCTGGTGGCGGCATTTGGTGGCAAAGAGAACATCACCAACCTCGATGCCTGCATCACCCGTCTGCGCGTGAGCGTTGCCGACGTGGCAAAAGTTGACCAGGCTGGCCTGAAGAAACTGGGCGCTGCAGGGGTGGTTGTGGCAGGCTCCGGCGTTCAGGCAATTTTCGGCACAAAGTCCGATAACCTGAAAACCGAAATGGATGACTACATCCGTAACATGTAATTCATGACGTGAGTCGGGGACGGGCAATGCCCGTCCCTTTTTTTTATCTACAGCTCGATGAAGCGACTACAAATAGACCCGCAGATACTCCGTCAGGCACAGCAGCGCCATCGCCTGGCCGTAAGGCATCGAGGTCAGCGGTACCTGGCGATAGTAGTCGAGGTCATTGCCCATCGCGGTGCCGAATGAGACCTGCGTCAGCTCGCCTGCATCATTAATGCGCTCAATCACTCCCTGTAACGCCCGTTCCGCCACCGGCGTATAGTCGCGGCTGATATAGCGTTTGCGTATCGCTTTCAGTATCCCGTAGGCAAACCCGGCGGTAGCGGAGGCTTCCAGATACGAGTCGCTGTCGTCGAGCAGCGTATGCCACAGCCCGCTTTCATGCTGGCACTGCGCCAGCGCCCTGACCTGAGTCTCCAGCACCTGCAACAGATAGCGGCGCGTGGCGTGCTGTTCCGGCCAGTTCATCAGCTCGATAAAATCGGGGATGGCAATCGTCAGCCAGCTATTGCCACGCGCCCAGCGCGCTTCGGCAAAATTGTGCTGGCCGTCGAAGGTCCAGCCGTGGAACCACAGGCCGCTCTTACGATCCATCAGATACTGGGTGTGCAGCAGGAACTGATAGGTGGCTTCCTCGACGAATTCGGGGCGGTTCAGCAGCTGGCCGATCTTTGCCAGCGGCATCACGCTCATCATCAGCGTGTCATCCCACATCTGCTGGTGGTTCTCATTGTTATAAACCAGGTGCTGAATACCGTGATGTTCGGTGCGCGGCATCTCATACATCACCCACTCCGCCCAGCGCTCCAGCACCGGCAGCAGCGTCGGGTCGCGCGTCTCCTCATAGCGGCAGGCCAGCGTCAGAAACGGGCAGGCGGTGTTGACGTTTTTGGTCGGCGTGCCTTCTGCCAGCCGGGCGCGGAACCAGTCGTCAATACGTTGCAGCGTCAGCGGGTCCCCGGTCTGCTGGTAATAGTGATACATGCCGTACAGCCCGATGCCATGCGTCCACTCCCAGCCCGCCCAGCCTTTGGTGTCAATCACCCGGCCATCGTCAAGGCGCAGCAGAAACTCGCCGCTTTCGTCGGTAATGCTCACCAGATTGTCGCTGACGCGGGCAATCAGTTTGCTCAGTTCGGGCTTAGGCAGCAGGAATTCGGGCTGGCGCAGCAGCGCGCTGTACTTAACCGGGTAGACTGTCATCATGGTGCTCCTGAGGTCGGATAGCAGGGAAGGTGGGCGCCTGCGGCAGCATAGCTGCCGCAGGTTTATTACGGTTGAGGTAGCCAATATTGTTATTACCCCACAGATTTTCATAGGCCATGCCGGTCAGCGTCTCGACGGTGGCGCGTGCCTGCGCGCTTAACTGCTGAGGTACCGGCCCATCAGCCGCGCGCATCTTCAGCGTCTCTTCGCGCAGCGTGCGGTGCGTGTGCAGGTTGAGCTTAAAGCGCAGTGAGATAACAAAGCCGCAGGTCAGTATTGCCAGCGTGCCGACGCTGAGGATAAAGATAATCGTATGGCTGACCTGCGGCAGCTGCTCTGACCTGCCGGAGACAAAGCCGGAAAGCTGCAGCACGATGCCCACCACCATCACGGCACCTGCCTGCGAGGCTTTGCGCGTCAGCGTCATGATGCCGGCAAAAATCCCCTCGCGGCGCTGGCCGGTAATCGCCTCATCGACATCGGCAATGTAGGTGTAAATGTTCCACGGGATGTAATTAATGCCGCCGCGACCCAGCCCGGCCACTGCAGAGATCAGCACCAGCAGCGCCAGGCTGTTGCTCATCCCGGCATACCACAGCAGCGCATAGGAGAGGGAGCTGGCGGCGAATAGCGCCACCACCAGGCGGTAAGCCGGGGCCGGGCCGATACGAATGCACAGCGGGATCATGCCGATCACCGCAATAAACTGCAGAACCGCCATGGTGCCCATCAGATTGGCAGCCAGCTGCGCACCCTGCATCAGCACAAACACCACGTACCAGGTAAACACCGCGTTAAACACGTCCTGCGCAATATAGCCGCCGAGATACATCCCCAGATGCTGGCGGAAGATACGAATGCGCAGCGCGGAAGCCAGCTCCACATACAGCCGTTGCAGGCTCTGACGCAGGTTAAGCTGCTGTTTCTCCGCCATGGCGCGCTGCGACTCGGCCGACAGGGCATCTGCCGGGCGCTCCCAGGTGAACGCCCACACCAGCATCAGCACGATGGCGCACAGGGTGGAGAACACCAGGCTGGCATAGAAAAATGACACCGCATTGTCCTTGCCAAAAATCCCCAGCAGAATGCCGGGCAGAAACGCGGCGAGGATGGTTGAGAGCTGGGCCAGTGCGATGCGCGCGCCGGAAAAGCGGGTTTTCTGCTTAAAATCGTCGGTCATTTCCGGTACCAGGGTTTCATACGGCACCAGCACCATGGTGTAGACGATATCAAACGCCAGGTAGGTCAGCAGATACCACAGATAGCTCATCTCTCCGACCCACATCAGGCTGTAGCTGAATACGCCGGGAATACCGAGCAGGATGAAGAATTTACGGCGGCCAAAGCGTTTTCCCAGCCGGGTGGTACCGAAGTTGTCGGTGAGAAACCCCATTAACGGACTGATCGCCGCATCCAGCACGCGGGCAAGGGCAAAGATAAAAGTCGCTTCAATCGGCGTCATGCCGCAGAAGGTGGTATAGAAATAGAGCAGCCAGGCGGCAGTCAGCGCCGTGGTCCCGGCACCGAGGAAATCCCCGGAGCCGTAGGCAAGGTAATTCACCAGTCCGATCTTGCGAGTGTGCATCAGGAAAGCTCCTTTGCTGTAGGGTGGCTTCAACCACGTATTCCGGACAACTCAGAACGGATGGTGGAAAAGTAGAGTGTTCCCAACCATTCAACCTTGTCGTTTTTGCCAGCAAATTGAGTAGAGTGGCAAAATCACCGTGATTACCTTGCGGGATCTCTAAATTTATAAAACAGTGTTTCGTTTTTATCGAAAATGGCAGTTCATTCTGCGAAGCGTCACGCAAAAATAATTTTTTGACGGGCGGGCGGGGGCATAACGTCGTAAAGCCGTGCGATTAGCGAAAGAAAAGTCAGTTGCAGGTTGAAAGAAAAGGATTCTCTCGCTCATACTGCGGTAACTTATATTACGCTCAAGGACATGCAGCATGGCTGAAGAAACCATTTTCAGTAAAATCATCCGCCGTGAGATCCCGGCCGACATCATTTTTCAGGATGAGCTGGTTACCGCATTTCGCGATATCTCCCCGCAGGCACCGACGCATATTCTGATTGTGCCGAATATCTTAATCCCTACCGCCAATGATGTTGGCGCCGCGCATGAAGCTGCGCTGGGGCGCATGATGACGGTTGCGGCGAAAATCGCTAAAGATCAGGGCATCGCCGATGATGGCTATCGCCTGATCATGAACTGCAATAAGCACGGGGGTCAGGAGGTGTATCACATCCACCTGCACCTGCTCGGCGGCCGTCCTTTAGGCCCAATGCTGGCGTCCTGAACGCCAACGACTACGGACACAAATCTATGCGGGCAAGCGTAACGGCACTCACGTTACTGGTAGCGTTAGCCGGATGCAGCAGCGAGCGCACCACCATCAATACCTCACAGTCGTTAGTGATGGAGTCGGCCGTGCTGTCGGCGGGCATTACCACCGATGAACCGAATATTGGCGAAAGGGAAGGGCAGCAGCGCGCCACCACCGTGCTGTTTAATCAGCAGGAAAAGCCGGTTCAGGTCACTTATCGCTTCTACTGGTATGATGATAAAGGGTTAGAGATCTTACCTTTTGAGCGCCCGCGCACGGTGACAGTCCCCGCGCATGGTAAAGCCGACATCTCATCCCAAACCGGTAATTTGACGGCGAGCAAAGTTCGTCTCTACCTGTATCTGTAAGGAGTTAAGTGTGAACAGGAATATCTTTAAGCTCTCAGGCGTGCTGCTACTGGCGCTGATTCTGAGCGGCTGTATCAATAATCAACAGCAGCAGCAGCCTGAGCAACCCGCCAAGGTTGAGCCCGTGCAGCCGCCGGTCACCGTGCCGGAGCAGCCAAAACCGGAACCGGGCCAGAACGTACCGCAGCCGCCAAAAATGCAGACCATCAACTGGCCTGCCAGCGTATCACCGCTGGTGGCGCAGATGCTGAAAGCAGACGGCGTCACGGCGGGCAGCGTACTGCTGGTGGATAACGTGAAGAACAGCACTAACGGCAGCCTGCAGAGCGCGAAAGCGACCGCGGCGCTGCAAAGCTCGCTGGCGAACAACGCGCAGTTTACCCTCGTCACCTCACAGCAGCTGGCGGTAGCGAAACAGACGCTGGGGCTCTCCGCAGAGGACAGTCTGGTGTCGCGCAGCAAAGCGATTGGCCTGGCGCGCTATGTCGGCGCCCAGTACGTGCTGTACAGCAATGCCGAAGGTGACGTGAAGTCACCGACGCTGCAGATGCAGCTGATGCTGGTGCAGACCGGCGAAATCATCTGGTCAGGCAGCGGTGCCGTCCAGCACTGATCCCGCGCTCGACAGGCTGATCGGGCAACAGTTTCCGGCGGCGAGTGCCGCCGGTTCCTTTTCTGCGCTCAGCGGATTGAGCGGCTACAGCGTGCAGGTCTCGCTGGGCGATCGCAAATTTCTGGCACGGCGGGCAGCCAGCGGGCAGACCATGCCGGGGGTTGACCGCCAGCGCGAATATCGTCTGCTGCGTAAGCTGGCCGCCAGTGGCCTGACGCCTGGCGTACACGGCAGGAATAGCGACTGGCTGCTGCTGGGGTGGCAGCCAGGCGACGTACTGAGCGCCGGGCAGCTGGACAGCTGGCTGGAGGGGCTGGTGGATGAGGTTGTCAGCTTACATCACCAGCCGCTGAGCGGTTATCGCCTGCAGCTGATGCCGCTGCTGATGGATTACTGGCAGCGCAGCCAGCCGCAGCGCCGCACCGTTCAGTGGCTGCGCGCGCTGCGGCAGCTGCAGCGTCAGGGTCAACCGCATCCGCTGCGGCTGGCGGTGCTGCATATGGATCTCCACTGCGGAAATCTGGTCGCCGAAGGCAGCCGGCTGCGCTTTATTGACTGGGAGTACGCAGCGGATGGCGATGTGGCGCTGGAGCTGGCCGCCATCATCAGCGCCAATGGGCTGGACGGCGCGCAGCAACAGCGGCTTATTACCCGTTATGCCAAGCGTCAGCAGCTGAACATTGACGCGCTGAGCGGCCAGATCCAGCGCTGGCAGCCGTGGCTGTCTCTGCTGGCGACCAGCTGGTACGAGCTGCGGGCGCAGCAGAGCGGTGAACAACATTTTTATACGCTGGCAGCAGAAGGCTGGCAGCAACGACAGAACAAGAGGTGAAGTGTGGGACCGGTAATGTTAGATGTGCTCGGCTGCGAGCTGGATGCGGAAGAGCGTGAGATTTTACAGCATCCGCTGGTAGGGGGGCTGATCCTGTTTAGCCGCAACTATCATGACCCGGCGCAGCTGCGTGAGCTGGTACGGCAGATCCGCAGCGCTTCGCGCAACCGGCTGGTGGTGGCAGTGGACCAGGAAGGCGGCCGCGTGCAGCGTTTCCGCGACGGCTTTACCCGTCTGCCGGCGATGCAGGCGTTTGCTGCGCTGAATGATGCGGCCAGCGCGGAACAGCTGGCGCAGCAGGCAGGCTGGCTGATGGCCTCGGAGATGATCGCCATGGACATCGACATCAGTTTTGCCCCGGTGCTGGATATCGGCCACGGTAGCGCGGCGATTGGCGAGCGCTCTTTCCACGAAGACCCGGCAATTGCCCTGCAAATGGCGCGCTGTTTTATTCGCGGCATGCATGATGCCGGCATGAAGACCACCGGAAAACATTTTCCCGGACATGGTGCCGTCAGTGCGGACTCGCATAAAGAGACACCGCGAGATACGCGCAGCGAGGCGGAGATCCGCCATCATGATATGCCGATCTTTCAGCAGCTGATCGCCGAGCAGGCGCTGGACGCTATTATGCCTGCCCATGTTATCTATACTGAAGTCGATCCGCGCCCGGCCAGCGGCTCATCACACTGGCTGAAAACGGTACTGCGTAAGGAGCTGGGCTTTAACGGGGTGATCTTCTCTGACGATTTGTCGATGGAAGGCGCGGCGATTATGGGCAGCTACGCAGAGCGTGGCCAGGCGGCGCTGGATGCCGGTTGCGATATGATCCTGGTGTGTAATAACCGCGCAGGCGCGGTCAGCGTGCTGGATAACCTGTCGCCGATCAATGCAGAAAGGGTCGCTCAGCTCTACCATCGGGGAACCTTTACCCGTCAGCAACTGCAGGAATCGTCGCGCTGGAAGGAGACGAGCAACGCGTTAAATACGCTGCAGGAGCGCTGGCTGGCCCATAAAGCGGCTGCGGGCATCTGACAACAGGCTGCCCGTGGCGAATCACAATGAGGATGACGATGATTATCTATCTGCATGGTTTTGATTCAAACAGCCCGGGCAATCACGAAAAAGTGTTGCAGCTTCAGTTCATCGACCCGGACGTGCGCCTGCTCAGCTACAGCACCCGCCATCCTAAACATGATATGCAGCATCTGCTCAAAGAAACCGACAAGATGCTGCGTCAGAGCGATGACGATCGCCCGCTGATTTGCGGCGTGGGGCTGGGCGGTTATTGGGCCGAGCGTATTGGCTTTCTCTGCAATGTGCGCCAGGTGATGTTTAACCCCAATCTGTGGCCGAATGAAGTGATGGACGGCAAGATTGATCGTCCGGAAGAGTACCTGGATATTGACACCAAGTGCGTCAACCACTTTCGCGAACAGAATCGTCAGCGCGGGCTGGTGTTTCTCTCCCGCCATGACGATGCGCTCGACAGCACCCGCAGCGCGCAGGCCTTACACCACTATTACGAAGTGGTGTGGGATGAAGTTGAGGGCCACAAGTTCCGTAACATCTCCCACCATCTGCCGCGCATTAACGCCTTCAAAACACTCGGTTAAACCGCCGCACCCGGCGTCACATCCAGCCGCTGAAGCCCGCTAAAGTGCGGGCTGATTTTGTGGTCTTTATTCGTACTATTCTTAGTTTTGCTAATAACATTGACCAGGATCAATTTTCTTATAGCAGATGATTTCCTCCGTGTTATTCTGACCCCAGCTCGCGAATTAATATCGCCAACCCTATGTTAATTAAGGTTATTTATTTAACTTTTAATTAACGATTGGTTCACTTTTACAGGGGGTCGTTTGACAACACCTATGAAGAAAATTGTGATTATCGGCGGAGGTGCCGGGGGACTTGAACTGGCTACTCAGCTCGGCCATAAGCTGGGCCGCAAGAAGAAAGCCCAGATTACCCTGGTCGACCGCAACCATAGCCATTTATGGAAGCCGTTGCTGCATGAAGTCGCCACCGGATCGCTGGATGAAGGCATCGACGGTCTGAGCTATCTGGCTCATGCCCACAAGCATGGCTTCAGCTTCCAGCTTGGCACCTTGACCAACCTCGACCGCGAAAATAGCCGCCTGCAGCTGGCGGAAATCCGCGATGCGCAGGGTGAAGTGCTGGTACCGGAACGCGAGCTGGCCTACGACACGCTGGTGATGGCGCTGGGCAGTACCTCCAACGACTTCGGTACGCCGGGCGTGAAGGATAACTGTATCTTCCTCGATAACCCGCACCAGGCGCGCCGTTTCCACAACGAAATGCTGAACCTGTTCCTGAAGTTCTCTGCCAGCGAAGGCACGCAGGAGAAGGTCAATATCGCTATCGTTGGCGGCGGTGCCACCGGCGTAGAGCTGTCAGCCGAGCTGCACAACGCGGTTAAGCAGCTGCACAGCTATGGCTATAAAGGTCTGGATAACCAGGCGCTGAACGTCACGCTGGTGGAAGCCGGTGAGCGCATTCTGCCTGCGCTGCCGCCGCGTATCTCCAGCGCCGCCCACCAGGAGCTGAGCAAAATCGGCGTGCGCGTTCTGACGCAAACCATGGTGACCAGCGCAGACAAGAAAGGCCTGAACACCAAGTCCGGCGAATTTATCGAAGCTGATCTGATGGTCTGGGCTGCAGGCATCAAAGCACCGGACTTTATGAAAGATCTGGGCGGTCTGGAAACCAACCGCATCAACCAGCTGGTGGTTGAGCCAACGCTGCAAACCACGCGCGACCCGAATATCTACGCGATTGGCGACTGCGCTTCCTGCGCGCTGCCGTCCGGGGGTTTTGTACCGCCGCGTGCGCAGTCCGCGCACCAGATGGCTTCCCGCGTGCTGGCCAACATTCTGGCAGAGATGAAAGGGCAGCCGCAGAAGCCCTACGTCTATAAAGATCATGGCTCGCTGGTCTCCCTGTCCCGTTTCAGCACCGTGGGCAGCCTGATGGGTAACCTGATGCGCGGTTCAATGATGGTCGAAGGGCGCATTGCGCGTTTCGTTTACATCTCACTGTATCGTATGCACCAGGTGGCGCTGCACGGCTACTTTAAAACCGGTCTGATGATGCTGGTGGGCAGTATTAACCGTGTGATCCGTCCACGAATGAAGCTGCATTAATCCCGCCGCTTTCTGTAAAATAAACGGCTTATAGTGCCACTAGCTATAAGCCGTTGTTCTGATAGCGCCGTCTGAACCCCCCGTTAAGAACTCTCTTAAAAGCTTTCTCTTATCATGCGCTGGCCCTTTTTCTTCCAGTATTCTTATTGTCACATTCGCTCACACAACGCAAACTCAAGACTCATTACCACGGCGCGTCGCGCACGCCGGGAATGCCGTAGCTGTTACAGGACGTCTCAGCAGGCAATCATGCGCGGTAACAATTTCAGGAGGTTTTCCTGTGAATAAATCAATGTTAGCGGGTATTGGCATCGGTGTAGCAGCCGCCCTGGGTGTGGCCGCTGTGGCAAGTATGAACGTGTTCGATCGCGGACCGCAGTACGCGCAGGTGCTCTCTGCAACGCCAATCAAAGAGACGCTGAAGAACCCTCGTCAGGAGTGCCGCAACGTTACGCTGACGCATCGTCGCGCCGTGCAGGATGAAAATCGCATTGCCGGTTCAGTGCTGGGCGCGGTAGCGGGCGGGGTACTGGGTCACCAGTTTGGTGGCGGTCGTGGTCGCGATGTGGCAACGGTAGCGGGTGCGCTGGCCGGCGGCTACGGTGGTAATCAGGTGCAGGGCGCCCTGCAGGATCGCGATACTTACACCACTTCCGAGCAGCGTTGCAAAACCGTTTACGACAAGCAGGAAAAGATGCTGGGCTATGACGTCACCTATAAAATTGGTGACCAGCAGGGTAAAATCCGCATGGAAAACGACCCAGGCACGCGCATCCCGCTCGATAATAACGGTCAGCTGGTGCTGAGCGACAAAGCGTAATAGCATCCTGGCGCGATGTTTTGTAGGGGCGGACCTTCTTTTACGGTCCGCCCCTAATATTTGGGCCGACCCGAAAAGCGGTCGGCCCCTACAATATTCAGGTTATCGGCATCACCTGTAGGGGCGGACCCTTTTTTTCGGTCCGCCCTTGTTGTTTGCGTTATGAGTTACGCTGCCGCGTTCTCCAGCATCTTATCCATGAACTCCCGCACCCAGCCCATACGCACTTTGCGCTCGCCGAGGTCGCGCATAAACTTAATGCGCGTCGGGCCGTCCAGCCGCCACTGCTGCGGATCTTTCTGCAACAGGCCAATCAGCCAGGCCGGGTCGACCTTATTTTTCTCGGCGAACTCAACGAAGCCGCCTTTCTCGCTGGCTTCCACCTTACGCACGCCCAGCTTCTTCGCCACCAGACGCAGCCCGGCGATATCCAGCAGGTTACGCGCTGCATCCGGCAGCAGGCCAAAGCGGTCGATCAGCTCAACCTTGAGGTCATCCAGCTCGCCGGACTCCTGCGCGCTGGCAATCCGCTTATAGAAGGAGAGGCGGGTATTAACATCCGGGATAAAGTCATCCGGCAGCAGCGCAGGCATGCGCAGCTCGATCTCCGTCTGGCTGTTGGTGAGATCCTCCAGCGAGGGTTCACGGCCCTCCTTCAGCGCATCCACGGCATTTTCCAGCAGCTCCATATACAGCGAGAAGCCGATCGTCTCCATCTGGCCGCTCTGACCTTCTCCCAGCAGCTCACCGGCACCACGGATTTCCAGATCGTGCGTTGCCAGCGCGAAGCCCGCGCCCAAATCTTCCAGCGAAGCCAGAGCCTCCAGGCGTTTGTGCGCGTCGGTGGTCATCGCTTTCGGGTGTGGCGTCAACAGCCAGGCGTAGGCCTGGTGGTGAGAACGGCCCACGCGGCCACGCAGCTGGTGAAGCTGCGCCAGACCAAAGTGATCGGCACGTTCGATAATAATGGTATTCGCGGTCGGGATATCGATGCCGGTTTCGATGATGGTGGTACACACCAGCACGTTAAACCGCTGGTGGTGGAAATCGTTCATCACCCGTTCCAGCTCGCGCTCGCGCATCTGACCATGGCCGATAGCGACACGCGCTTCAGGCACCAGTTCGGAGAGACGCTGTGCGGCCTTCTCGATATTTTCGACGTCGTTGTAGAGGTAATAAACCTGGCCGCCGCGCAGCACTTCACGCAGGATCGCCTCGCGCACCACCAGCTCATCGTACTGGCGCACAAAGGTTTTTACCGCCAGGCGGCGGGCCGGTGGCGTGGCAATAATCGACAGATCGCGCATCCCACTCATCGCCATATTCAGCGTGCGTGGGATCGGCGTGGCGGTCAGCGTCAGAATATCCACATCGGCACGCATCGCTTTGATGCGCTCTTTATGCCGTACGCCGAAGCGGTGCTCTTCATCGACGATCAGCAGGCCGAGATCGCGCCATTTGATCTCACTCTGCAACAGCTTGTGTGTGCCGATCAGAATATCAACCTTGCCTTCCTGCGCCTCGCTCAGCACCTGCACCTGCTCTTTGGCGGTACGGAAGCGGGACAGCATCTCAATGCGCACCGGCCAGTTGGCGAAGCGGTCGCGGAAGTTATCGTAATGCTGCTGGGCCAGCAGGGTGGTCGGCACCAGCACCGCCACCTGCTTGTGGTTTTCCACCGCGAGGAAGGCGGCACGCATTGCCACTTCGGTTTTACCAAAGCCCACGTCGCCACACACCAGGCGGTCCATCGCCAGCGGCTGGCACATATCGCTCAGCACGGCATTAATAGCAGCGGACTGGTCAGGGGTGGTTTCGAACGGGAAGCTCTCGCAAAACAGCTGATACTGTTCCCGGTCATGCTTAAAGGCAAAGCCGGTTTTGGCGGCACGCTGGGCATAGATATCCAGCAGTTCGGCGGCCACATCGCGCACTTTTTCTGCCGCTTTCTGGCGCGCGCGCGACCAGGCATCGCTGCCCAGCTTGTGCAGCGGCGCGTTCTCTTCGGCACCGCCCGCGTAGCGGCTGATCAGATGCAGAGACGACACCGGTACATACAGCTTGGCATCGCCGGCATACGCCAGCATCAGATACTCCGCCTGGATACCGCCGGTTTCCAGCGTGGTCAGGCCGATATAGCGCCCGACGCCGTGCTCCAGATGCACCACCGGCTGGCCCGGATGCAGTTCCGCGAGGTTGCGGATCAGCACGTCCGGGTTGATGGTGCGGCGGCTGTCCTGGCGACGACGGCTAACGCGCTCGCCCAGCAGATCGCTTTCGCAGATCAGCGCGCGGTTACGCAGGCCGTCGATAAAACCGTGTTCGCTGGCGCCGATCAGCAGATAGTGGCCTGGCGCCTGCGCATCCGGCAGCGAGTGGATCGCCGTCGGCTTCAGCTTGATGCGCGCCAGCAGCTCCTGCAATGCTTCGCGGCGGCCTTCGCTCTCTACCGAGAACACCACCGGGCCGCTGAAACTCTCCAGAAAACGGCGCAGGGCATCAAGCGGTGCTTTGGCCTGGGCCTGCACCGCCAGATCCGGCAGCGTTTCATAATGCAGATTGGTATTGGCGGCTTTATCGGCCAACAGTTCGGTTTTCAGCTGCACGCGCGGCCACTGCTTCAGTTCGCCAAACAGCTCATCACTGCGCAGCCACAGGGTTGGCGGCGGCAGCAGTGGACGCATCGGGTCGACGCGGCGGTTCTCATAGCGGGCGTTAACATCCTGCCAGAAACGTTCGGCGCTGGCTTCCAGGTCGCCGGAAATGATCAGCAGCGTATTGGCCGGCAGATAGCTGAATAACGGCTGCAGCGGCTGCTCGAAGAACAGCGGCTGCCAGTATTCGATCCCGGCGGGCAGGGTGCCTTTGCTCACCTGCTGATAGATATGCTCGGCTTCACGACGCACGTCAAAATGTTCGCGCCACTGGGTGCGGAACAGCTCAATCGCGGCTTTATCGGTCGGGAACTCATGCGCGGGCAGCAGATTAATCGCCGCGACCTCTTCCTGAGTGCGCTGGCTGTCGACGTCAAACAGCCGCAGGCTGTCGATGTCATCATCGAAAAAGTCAATGCGGTAGGGGCGGTCGCTGCCCATCGGGTAAAGGTCAAGCAGTGCGCCACGGGTGGCAAACTCACCGTGTTCCATCACCTGATCCACGCTGCGATAGCCCGCCTGTTCCAGCTGGGCGCGCAGCTTGTCGCGCGACAGCTTTTGCCCTTTTTGCATCACCAGCGCATGGCCGTGCAGGAAGCTGTGCGGGCAGACACGCTGCATCAGCGTGTTAACCGGCAGGATCAGCACGCCGCGCTCAAGCGTCGGCAGTTGATACAGGGTGGAGAGTCGCGAGGAGATAATTTCCTGATGCGGCGAAAAACTGTCAAAAGGCAGCGTTTCCCAGTCCGCCAGCGCCATCACCGGCTGATCGGTAAACTGTTTAATTTCATCCTGCAGGCGCAGTGCATTCTGCATATCCGGTGCAATCAATACCACCGGGCCTTGATGACGTTCAACCATTTCGGCACATTCAACGGCACAGGCTGCACCGGTTAATTGCCCCAGCTGGCGCTGGTCGCCTGCTCTGGTCGGCAGGTCGTAGCGGTAGAGTTCTGGCATAATCAGTTAGACGGTCTCTTGGCAAAGGGGAGATCGGAAAACCGCTGTGGTGCCGGGCGGTCCCGATTCAGCTACGCGGAGTATACCTTGATTTTAGCGGCAGTTGGGCATCCCGGCCTATTTTGGTGATTGCTGCGTATAGTGCATGCGCGGGCGGTCAATATTCGCCCAGATCAGCTCATTCTCACCATGATAGCTATGGTTGCCATCGTCCCACTTGACGTAGTAACCGGCGGGCTGGTCACCCTGTTCGAAAACATTCAGCACCACGCCTTTAATCTGTCCGGTTTTATGGCGCACGATACTGCCTTGTGGATATCTGGACATCGTTAACCCCCGCAGATACCGCCAGTAATGGATGCCATCATAGTCGCAGGGTTAACCGTCGATCATTGTCATTGAGATCAAAAAACCGACAATTAACCCCTTAATTTTGTTCAGACGTCACCGGTATTATCATCCTCAACGGCCTGATAGATACGCTGCAGGATATCCGGGAAGGCTGACTGCACGCGGCTCCAGCTGGGGATAAAGGGTTTCTCATTCGGGCGTTCAATAAACGACTGCCCGGCGTCGAGAATGGCCTGAGTAAACATCTCCACGGCGGCTTCCTCCGCATGCTGGTCGAACTTCAGGCCATTCATCGTCGCTTCATGGTTATAGATCTCCATCATATCCAGCGCGTTACGATAGTAGGTGGCTTTCAGCACGCGGAAGGAGTCGCTGGTGATATTAACGCCCATGGTGGCCATTTTACGCAGCAGCGACTGCACAATGTCGTTACTCATGCGCTTCAGTCCCCCGGTGCCATCCTCTTCGGCCAGCGGCTGATGCTTATGGTCGTAGTTATCGGCAATCTCCACCTGGCAACTCTGCCGCGTGGTGTAGTTGCGATAGATCTCGGACAGCACGCCAATCTCCAACCCCCAGTCGCCGGGAATTTTAATGCCGTTCAGTACATGGGTGCGCATGGCGAACTCGCCGGAGAGCGGGTAGCGGAAGCTGGAGAGATAGTCGAGATACTCCGAATGGCCGTACACCTTTTGCAGCGAGCGCAGCAGTGGGCCAACCAGCAGGCGGCCAACGCGGCCATTCAGCTTGCCATCCGCGACGCGGGCATAGAACCCTTTGCAGAACTCATACTGGAAGCTGGGGTTCGCCAGCGGGTAGAGCAGGCGGGCCAGCATGCCGCGCTCATAGGTGACGATATCGCAATCGTGCAGCGCCACGCAGGCGGTTTTATCGGAAGCAAGGGTGTAGCCGGTGCAGAACCAGACGTTACGCCCTTTACCCGGCTGCGCAGGGGAAAGCCCCTCTTTATCCAGTTCGGCATCCAGCGCTTTCAGGCGCGGGCCGTCGTTCCACAAAATACGATGGCGCTGAGGCAGGCGCGAAAAGAACTCGCGGGCATGCAGGAACTGATCGCGGTCGGCGCGATCCAGCCCAATCACGATCTCGGCCAGGTAAGGGACTTTCGCCAGCTCATCGACGATATGGCTGAGGGCCGGACCTTCCAGTTCCGAATAAAGGGAAGGGAGGATCAGCCCCATTTTGCGCTTGCGTGAGAAGCGCGTAAGCTCTTTTTCCAGCTCCTCCACGCTGCGCCCCGTCAGGTTATGAAAGTTAGTAATGACGCCGTTCTGGTAAAAATCGCTCATCGCTTACCTCGTAAAGGTGACCTCAGCTTACTGAGTGATAAAATGCTCAAGCCCTTCGCACCAGCCTTGCGGGCCAAAATGTTCGGTGTGATAGATATGGTGCTTATCCTGACGCTGCAAAATGACCGGATTTTTACTGTAGCCGTTAATCACTACCGCATAATCAACGGCGTCCAGCATCTCCGCATCGTTAGGGCCGTCCCCCAGGCCAATGGTGAGCGGTGGCCCCGCCGGGTGAGGGTAGTGCTGGAGCAACCAGCGCAGCGCCGCGCCTTTACCACATCCACTGCGCACCACGGACCAGAAGCGCCCGCCCTGGATCAGGGTGAGATCCTGCTGCGCCAGATGCTGGCGGAACTCGGTGAAACGCTCCTCGCTGTCGCGCCAGATAAGGCTTTCCGAGGCCTCGCGCTGGCGTGCTAAAGCCGCCTGATGCGGGGCCAGCCCGGTCCAGTCGGAGACCTCCTTTTCACTGACTTCGGCAAAGCCGATGAACCTGAAGCCGTGCTGCTGTTTCAGGCGCTGCAGCGTGCGGCACAGCGTGGCGTAATCGGTGCCGCCCGACTCCCTGAAAGGGCCAGCGCCGCTGCCGTCATCCCACTGCACCAGCGCGCCATTTTCAGCTATAAACGGCGCACCGGCGATCCCCAGCTGATCTTGCAGCGGGACGATCTCTGCTGCAGTCTTACTGGAGCAGATAACCAGCGGGATGTGCTGCGCATGCAGGCGTGCCAGCCAGGGTTCGGCGGGTTGCCAGCTATAGGTATGATGGTCCAGTAGCGAACCGTCGAGATCGGTGATAATCATCACCGGGTCCTGCAACGTCGGCATTGGCAATACCTCATAAGTGACGGTGAGCATTGAGTATAGTCCAGAGTTTCACAGGCGCAGGGAGGGCGTAAAGCGCTCGATAGCGGTTCGACAACTCCAGGAATTATCTTAAAAGCGAGTAAGAAAAGTGACGCGAGTGACAGTCGCGGGCGGTGCGAAAGATCAGCAGTGGCGCAGGCTGTAGCCGAGAAGCTTGTACAGGCTGTGGATTTTTGTACAAATTAAACGGAAGTTAGGAGTTGTCTTAGTCAGACAATGCGTTACTCTGATGACGTCAATGAATTACCCAAGTAACGAATTCATTTCCTGTGAGAATACTTTATCCCGGCCAGTCACTGGCTGGGATTTTTTTTGCTCAGGCAGAAATCGCAGGCAAAAAAAAAGCCCGCGCTGCGCGGGCAAAATCCTTGTTACTTTTGGTAGGCGGTCTCCACTCACGCTAACATCCAGGGGTGGAGACAGCCTTTCTGCGCCTTTGGGGTTGGTGCAGTGAGCAGATTCTAAGATTAACCCCTGTCAGGAGTCTCACCGCGAAACGTAAAGAAAGCGAAAAAGTGAGACAACAGAAGACTTTACGCAGCTTTACGCGCTAACGACGCGATGATTTTTTTGGCTAGCTATACTGATCAACGGGTTAACCCCTGACAAAAACAGAAAACGGAGAGTGTATGGACTTTTTACGCATTGTGATTGCGATTCTTTTACCCCCACTGGGCGTGTTTATGCAGGTTGGTTTTGGCGGAGCATTCTGGCTGAATATCCTGCTGACGCTGTGCGGCTACATCCCCGGTATCATCCACGCGGTGTGGGTGATTGCACGTCGCTAACTGACCAGACTGCTGCGCGCCATAAAATACTCGGTTAAACTGAAGCAAATCAGGCTTGGGAGAGACCATGAAAGTTAATGAGCGCGTAACGGTAAAAACTGACGGCGGACCACGCCGTCCGGGGACGGTTCTGGCAGTGGAAGAGTTTAGCGAAGGCACCATGTTCCTGGTGGCGCTGGAGGATTATCCACTGGGGATCTGGTTCTTTAATGAATCTGGCCACGAAGACGGCATTTTCGTCGAACCGCACCCGTAACCAAAGAGGGGACAGTCATCGCTGTCACGTCGTGGCGAGGCACGCCTCGCCCGCTTCAGGCCAGCCCTGAATGCGCCGGCACAAAATTTCCTCGCCCGCCCGCAATTCCCCACAAAACGCCGTACCGACCCTTATCAACCCAAAAACTCTCGCCAGCATTGGCCTTACACTGTTTTTAACCGCCGAAAACAGTCAGGGATCCCTATGCTAATGCCGCTTGTGCCTGCCGTTGCCGAATGGCAGCGCGATGACTACCTGTTAAGCAGCGACCCGCAAAAAATCGATATCGCCTGGGTCCACCACCACATCTCCGAACACAGCTACTGGGCGCAGGGGCAAACGCTGGAAATGACCGAGCGCTCCCTCGCGGCCTCAATGCCCTTCGGCATCTATTACCAGCAGCAGCAGGTAGGTTTTGGCCGCCTGATCACCGACTACAGCCGCTTTGCCTATCTCAGCGACGTGATGATCGACGAAGCGCACCGTGGTAAAGGCTTAGGGCGCTGGTTTGCCGCCGCTATTGTCCATCACCCTGAACTGAAAACCATCAAACGCTGGATGCTGGCGACCGATGACGCGCACGACGTATACCGTCGGGCGGGCTGGAAGCCGGTGGCACAGCCGCAACGCTTGATGGAATTTATTCCTACCCCACCAGAGGATCGCACTCCATGACCTACCGCGTTGGCGTCGATATCGGCGGCTCGTTTACTGACTTTGCGCTGCTTGACGAGCGTGATAACAGCATCCGTACCCTGAAAGTCTTGTCGCGGCCCGACAGCCCCGGCAGTGAAATTACCACCGGGCTGGCGGCGTTTCAGCAGCGCGATGGCATCAATCCGGCTGATATCCACTACTTCACCCACGGCACCACCGTTGGCGTGAATGCGGTGATCCAGCGCAAAGGCGTCAAGCTGGCGCTGTTCGCCACCGAGGGGTTCTGCGACGTGCTGGAGCTGGCCCGCCTGAAAATCCCTCATATCCACGACCTGTTCTCACGCCGCCCGGCCCCGCTGATCGCCCGCGACCGCGTCTTCGCCATCAAAGAGCGCAGCGACCGCGACGGCAACGTGCTGCAGCCGGTCGAGCGCCAGAGCGTGGTAGACGCGGTAGACAGGGCGCGCGCTGCGGGGTGCCAGGGGATAGTCGTCTCGCTGCTGCATAGCTATCGCAACGGCAGTAACGAAGCGCAGGTGCGCGCGATCGTCGCCGAAATTGCACCCGATCTGCTGACCTCCTGCTCGGCCGAGATCTGGCCGATTATCCGTGAATACGAACGCACCATCACTGCGGTGATCAACGCCTATGTACAGCCAAAAGTGATCCACTACCTTGACGCGTTCGAACGCGCCCTGAAAGAGATGGGCGTGCCGGTGCCGCCGCGCATCACCAAATCCAACGGCGGAGTGATGGCGCTGGCGCAGGCCAAAGCCGAGTGCGTACAGATGGTGCTATCCGGCACCGCTTCCGGCGTGATGGGTGCCAGCTATATTGCCGAAAGCTGCGGCTTTGACCGCCTGCTCAGCCTCGATATCGGCGGCACCAGCGCCGATGTGGCGGTGATTATCGATGGCCGCCCGGAGTACGGCAGTGGCGAAATTATCGGGGATTTCCCCATCTACATTCCGTCAGTGTCGGTCACCTCGGTGGGTCAGGGCGGCGGGTCGATCGCCTGGATCGACAGTCTCGGCGTCCTGCAGGTCGGGCCGGACAGCGCCGGTTCGCTGCCGGGGCCAGTCTGCTTCCGGCGCGGCGGCAGCGAAGCCACCGCCACCGATGCCTTTGCCGCCTGCGGGCTCATTGGTCACGGCGACCTCGGCTATAACGCGGTGCAGGTCGACGTGGCCGGGGCGCGCGCGGCGGTGGCAAAACTGGCGGCACCGCTCGGTATCACTATTGAGGAGACGGCGGAAAATATTATCGCGCTGGCGATCTCCAGCATGTACAGCGACACCAGTGGGCTGATTTCACGCTTCGGCCTCGATCCCCGTGAGTTCTACTTCCTCGCCTTCGGCGGCGCCGGGCCGATGATGGGCTGCTTCCTGGCGCGTAAGCTGAAGCTGAAAGGCGTCGTGGTTCCCCCTACGCCTGGGGTGCTGTCGGCGCTTGGCGGGCTGGTGGCCGACATAAAAAATGACTTTATCCGCACGCTGTACTGCGAGCTGACGCTGGCGGTTACGGACGACTTGCAGGTCAACGCGAGCGAACTCCGTCGCGACGCTGAAGGCTGGCTGACGCGGGAATACGGTGCCGATCTGCCGTATCAGCTGAGCTTCTCCGCCGATATGCGCTACCGCGGGCAGTCGTTTGAAATTGACGTGGCGCTGCAGGAAGCCTGGCTACTGGCGGGCGATCTCGCCGCCGTGCGTGCGGCATTTGATGCCCACCACACGCGCCTGTTCGGTCACCACGACCAGCACGCGGCGGTACAGCTGATCAACCTGCGGCTGGTGCTCTCCTCACCGACGCCGAAACCTCGCCTTAGTACGCTGGCGCAGGCCACTGACCCGGTGGCCGTAGTGCGTGAAGTGGAGGCGTGGATCGACGGCCAGTGGTGGCAGGTTGGCGTGGTCGCCCGCAGCGCGCTATTGGCCGGGCACCAGCTGGATGGCCCGGTGATTATCACCCAGGACGACTGTACCACCTGTGTTCCACCGCAGATGCAGGTCGACGTCGACCGCTTTGGCAACCTGATTATTACCCCGCAAACCGGAGCGCATCATGGCAATTGATGGTCGTAACCTGCAAATCCTCGCTAACTACTGCGCGGCCGCCGCCGATGCGATGGCGTTTACCCTGATGCGCACCGCCCACTCGACCTTTGTTAAAGAGACGGAGGACTTCTCCTGCCAGATCGTCAGCCGCAGCGGAATGGCGTTTGCCTCACCGCGCAGCTTCGGCGCGCCGTGGTACAGCGGTATCGACTACGGCCCGGTACTGGAACTGATCGACGGCTACCGGGAAGGGGACATCTGCATCACTAACGACGCCTACGCGGGCAATGTGGCCACCCATTCGCCGGATATCCATATCTGGAAGCCGGTGTTTTATCAAGGTGAGGTCGCGTGCTTTGTGGTCGGGCATATCCACAATACCGACGTCGGCGGCGCTGTTCCGGCCTCGCTGTCGCGCTCGCTGAGTGAAATTGTGCAGGAGGGGATCCGCATTCCGCCGCTAAAAATCATCAGCGCTGGGGTGCTGAACGAAGAGGTGGCGCGCATAATGCGCCTCAACGTCCGTGCGCCGGATCAGAACTGGGGCGACTTCAACGCGCAGATCGCCTCGGTCAACATCGGCGAACGCAAGGTGCAGGAGATTATCGCCCGCTTCGGCATTGACGATTTCCTCAGCGGTATTGAGGGGATTCTCGACTATGCCGAGCAGCAGGCACGCAGCATAATCAGCACCATTCCCGACGGCGACTATTTTTACGCCGACTATGCCGATGAAGACGGTGAGGGCGGCTATCCGTGCCGCATCGCCGTCACGCTGCGGGTAACGGGCGAGCGGCTGGAGCTGGATTATACCGGCAGCGATCCGCAGCTGATGTCGTCGCTGAATATGCCCACCGGCGGGCGCGAGCGTCATCCGCTGGCGCTGGTCGGCGTCACCTATGTGCTCTCTACCCTTGACCGTTCGCTGCTGCTCAATGCCGGAACGCTGCGCCCGACGCGGGCTATTCTGCCGCCTGGCACCATTATGAACTGCGAAGCGCCAGCGGCGGTGGGAATGCGCTCACTGACCTGCGCGATGTCGCAGATCGCCACCGTGGGGGCTTTCTCGCTGGCGATGCCGGAGCGCCTGCCGGCCAATTCGCCGGGCGGCAATTCCATTATTAATATTCGCACCGTTGACGGGCAGAACCGCAGCGTGGTGGCCTCGCTCGGCCCGGTAGGCGGCGGCGCGGGTGGCACGCCCAGGCACGATGGCCCGGACGGTTCGGGCGGCCTCTCGGCGTTCCTGAAAAATACTCCCATCGAGATTAACGAAGCGGAGGTGCCGGTACGCTTTCATCGCTACGGTTTGGCCGCCGACAGCGCCGGGGCCGGGGAGTTTCGCGGCGGGCTGGCAACGGAGATGGCGTTTGAGGTGTTCGCACCCAATACCACCATTACGGCGCGAAACCGTAACCGCTCGGTGTTCTCTTCGGCGGGCGCCGCCGGTGGCCGGGCGGGCAGCACTTCGTGGTTCCGCACCGAACACGCCGACGGGCGCGTCACTGAACACGGCAATACCGATGTGATCCACTGCGGGCCGGGGGATGTGGTGGCGATCAAAGGGCCGGGCGCGGGCGGCTACGGGCTGGCGAAGAACCGCAGCCCGCAGGCGGTATTGCAGGATGTGCAGTGCGGTTTTGTCAGCGAACAGGCGGCGCGCGAGCAGTACGGCGTGGCGCTGCAGAACGGAGAGATTGACGAGGTCGGCAGCGCCCGTCTGCGCAGCGCGATGGCGGATGCCAGCGGGGAACACTTTGACGTGGGCAGCGCCCGACGCGAGTTTGAAAGCCTGTGGACGCCGCAGCGCTATCAGCTGCTCACCAACTTCCTCGCGCAGCGCCCGGTCGTGTGGCGTCACTTCCTCAAGCACCAGGTGTTTGCGGCGGTGCAGGCAGGTGAAGGCCGTGAATTAGCGCTCGATCAGCAGATGTCTCAGCTATTTGCGCGCTTATTGCAACGCTTCCCGGCGCTGAACGTCCCGCAATCAATGTAACGCTGATGTAGGGCCCTGCTTTATTTGACCAGCGCCAGCGAAAAGCCATCCCAGCCTTTGGCGCCCACGGTTTGAATCGCGGTGGCGTCAAGGCGCGGATGGCTGCCCATCATCGACAAAAAATCACGCACGCCCTGCAGGTTCCAGTCGCTGGTGTCGCCGTCGGCCACGCGCCCGTTGCGGATCACGTTATCGCCAATAATTAACGTTCCGGAACGGGAATAGGTAATCGCCCATTCAAGGTAAGCCGGGTTATTACGCTTGTCGGCATCGATGAAAATCATATCGAACGGCGCGGACCCGGCGAGAGTGGGCAGGGTATCCAGCGCTGCGCCGACGCGGATAGTTACCTTACTCTCCAGCCCGGCATGACGAATGTTTTTCGCCGCAATTTCGGCATGATGCGCTTCATATTCCAGGGTGATCACTTTGCCATCCTCCGGCAGCGCACGAGCCAGCCAGATGGTGCTGTAGCCGCCCAGCGTGCCAATCTCCAGAATGCGTTTTGCCCCGACCATTCTGGCGAACAGCTGCAGCAGCTTGCCCTGGTTGGGGGCGACATCAATTGCCGGTAAACCCGCCGCCTGGTTCGCCTCCAGCGCCGCAAGCAGTGCCTCATCCTGCACCACCAGCTGCTCCACCAGATAGTCGTCGACCTGCGCCCAGCGTTGTTGATTCATCGTTTGTCCCTGCTGAATGGTAAATCGCTAATTATAGATGGGTTGAGGCGGGCGAGATGCCACAGCAGGGGGATATTTTTGATGTATGCAGGTCTACTGTAGTGGCCGACCTTCTTTTCCGGTCGGCCTTCAGCAAAATAGTGCGGGTTGACCGAAAAAGAGGGTCAACCCCTACGCCGTCACCCTGGCAACAAATTGCGGGTCGGCCTTCAGTTAGCGATATCAGTTGCGGCAGGTTTCCTGCTGCGGCGATCGCGCATCGGGGATAAGGGTTAACAGCCCGCAGAACGCCATGCCAACGCCAATCCACAGCGGGGCGCTCAGGCCAAAGCCGTACTCAATGCCCAGCCCGCCGAGCAGCGACCCCAGCATCAGGCCGAGGGTGATCATCGAAGCGTGCAGCGTATTCACCAGCTGACGGTTGCCGGCCGCGCCCATCACCCGCGTCACCATCGCCGGGTTCATCGTTACCCCGGTCAAGCCGACGCCGACCACCGCCGCCACGGCAATCACCGGCTGCGCAATGTAAAGCGCAAACAGCGTCATAAACAGCATCAGGCACAGCAGGCCAAAGATAATCACCGGCAGCGCAAAGCGCTGTGCCAGCCTGCCGACCACCGCATTGCCCAGTACCGTAGCGGCGCCGTAAATCACCAGTAGCCAGGTAATGCTCCCGGCGCTAAAGCCAGTCTCGTTGCTCAGGATCGGCGTGAAGTAGCTGAAGCCAGCAAAGGTCGCGCCGATGATCATCATGCTGGTACTGTAGGTGCGCCACAGCAGCGGGTTTTTCAGCGCCCGCAGCTCGTCGCCCAGACTGATATCTTCCGCTTGCAACGATTTTGGCAACGTCAGCCGCGTCAGCCACAGCGCCAGCAGCGTAATCCCCACCACCGACCAGAAACTGACGCGCCAGCCCGCGAGGTTACCAATAAAGCTCGCCAGCGGCAGACCGATAACGGTGCCGATCATCAGCCCACCCAGCACCACGGTGATCGCGCGTGAGATCAGCTCCGGCTTCACCAGCCTGACGCCAGTACTCACCGCGCAGCCAATGAATGCCCCGGCAACCGCCCCGGTCATAATGCGCGCCGCCATCAGCAGCGGGTAGTTGCTGGCAATGGCACCGAGCGCCTGGCTGGTAATAAACAGCCCGAGGAGAATAAACAGCCCGCGGCGCGGCGGCTGCTTCAGCAGCAGCAGGGTCAGCAGCGGGCCGCCGAGCGCCATCGCCAGCGCATACACGGTGATCAAATAGCCCGCCATCGGCAGGCTGATGTTCAGGTCGGCCGTCATGATATTCATCATCGCCGCCACCTGGAATTCGCTGGTTACCATGGCAAAAACGCCGAATCCCAGCGTATACACGGCCGCAGGCAGAGAAGTGGAAGTTGCAGACATAACGTTTCCCAGAGAAGAAGAAGCAAAGAGGCAAAGTGTAGACGTTGTTCTGTGTTTGCTAGTTAGCGCACCATGCTCACCCACTCGCGGCGCTTTTTAAAAACCTTCATCACTCCTTAACCGCACTGTCACACAACCCGGCCATCTTAGTGTGCAACCTGGTGGGGAGCGTTAAGGCAAATTGCTACCCCCGCTGAACGGACGGCTTCGCGGAGATTTTTTACATGCTCAACTTATCCAGACATCCGACCACTTTGTATCAGGCCATCGCCGCCCAGCTGGAGGAGGAGCTGCGCAACCGCTATCGCTGCGGGGAGTATCTGCCCTCCGAAAAACAGCTGGCCGCAAACTATGCCGTCAATCGCCACACCCTGCGCCGTGCGGTGGATGAGCTGGTGGATAAAGGGCTGGTTCAGCGCCGCCAGGGCGTGGGTATTCTGGTGCTGATGCGCCCGTATAACTACCCGCTGCATGCCCAGGCGCGCTTCAGCCAGAACCTGCTGGAGCAGGGTAGCCACCCGACCAGCGAGCGTCTGCTGGCGGTACTGCGCCCGTGCAATGCGGAAGTCGCCAGCGCTCTGGCGTGCAAAGAGGGCGACACGGTTGTCCACCTGCGCACGCTGCGCCGGGTCAACGGCGTGCCGGTCTGCGTGATTAATCACTACCTGCCCGATCTGAGCTGGTGGCCGCAGCTACAGCAGTTTAACAGCGGCTCACTGCACGATTTCATTCAGCAGCACCTCACCGCCGGGCTGACGCGCAAGCAGACGCGCATCACTGCCCGCCGCGCCCAGGCAAAAGAGAGTGGCCTGCTGGAAGTGGCCCTGCACGCGCCGCTGCTGTGCGTGCGCACCCTGAACACCTGTACCGACAGCGGCAGCATGGCGGAATACTCCGTCAGCCTGACGCGTGCCGATATGATCGAACTGACGCTGGAGCACTAAATGGAAGCAAACAAGGCACGTCAGCACTGGCTCTCCGTGCTGGCTCACAGCCAGCCTGCAGAGTTGCTGGCGCACTGGCCGCAGGATCTGAAGGCGGATTATCAGCTGCTGCGCCCGGCAGAAACCGGCCTGACTCGCCTGCAGGCGCGCATGGGTGGCACCGGTAAACGCTTTATTCTGGGCGATACCACCGTGACCCGTGCCGTGGTGCGGCTGGCAAACGGGCTGTGCGGATACAGCTACATTCTTGGCCGCGATAAAGATCATGCCGAACGCTGTGCGCTGCTGGATGCCCTGCTGCAAAGCGACGGTATGCAGCATCTGCATCAGCACATTATTGCGCCGCTGGCGGCCCTGCGTCAGGAGCAGCAGACGCTGCGCTCACGCGAAGTGGCCAGCAGCCGCGTTGACTTCTTTACCCTTGTCCGGGGAGATAACTGATGACCTTACTTGCCAGCTTTAGCCATCCTGTTGCTGATGCCCAGCGCGCCTTTCGCCGCATTCTGAAAGCGATGAGCGAGCCGGGCGTAATGGTGTCGTTGCCCGCGCTGCCGGCCTGGGGGCGTGCTTCTCCGGCCGCCACGGCGGTATTAATGACGCTGGTCGACCGCGAAACGCCGCTGTGGATCGACCAGGCGCTGAACGATGATGCGCTGCTCAGCAACCTGCGTTTCCATACCGGGGCGCCGGTCACCGCGCGTACCGACGCCCCCTTTGCCCTGCTGCACGCCGCTGACGGCACGGAGATAAGCCAGTTCTCTGCGGGGGATAACGTCGCGCCGGAGAAAAGCACCACGCTGATTATCGACGTGCCTGCCCTGAGCGGCGGACTGACGTTACGCCTGCGCGGGCCGGGCCTGATGGAGCGCCGCGCCATTGCGCCGCAGCTGCCGGAAAGCGTGCTCAGCTACCTGCGTAACCGCGCGCATCACTTCCCGCAGGGCATCGACCTGATCTTTACCTGCGGTGAAAACATGATGGCGCTGCCGCGCAGCACCGTTGTGGAGGTGTGCTGATGTACGTTGCCGTTAAAGGGGGCGAGAAGGCGATAGCCGCCGCCCATCAGCTGCAGGAGAGCCTGCGCCGTGGCGATGCGAACCGGGCTGAAATCCGCTGTGAACAGATTGATCAGCAGCTGGGTCTGGCCGTGGATCGCGTGATGACCGAAGGCGGCATTCACGACCGCCAACTGGCGGCGCTGGCGATCAAACAGGCGAGCGGCGATCTGGTGGAAGCCATCTTCCTGCTGCGTGCCTACCGCACCACGCTGCCGCGCCTGGCGGACAGCCTGCCGCTCGACAGTGCGGCGATGCGCGTCGAGCGCCGCATCTCGGCGGTGTATAAGGATCTGCCTGGGGGGCAGCTGCTCGGGCCGACCTACGACTACACCCATCGCCTGCTCGATTTCACCCTGCTGGCAGAGGGCAAAACGCCGCCCACGCCGCGTGCCGAACAGCCGCTACAGGCAGAGTGCCCGCATATGTTTGACCTGATGACGCGCGAAGGGCTGGCGCTGCGTGAGGAAGATGACGGCAGTGAACCTGTCGATATCACCCAGGATGCGCCATCCTACCCGATGCCGCGCTCGGCGCGCCTGCAGCAGCTGGTGCGCGGTGACGAAGGTTTCCTGCTGGCGCTCGGCTACTCCACCCAGCGCGGCTACGGGCGTACCCACCCGTTTGCCGGGGAGATCCGTACCGGCTATGTCACGGTGGAGATCTGCCCGGAAGAGCTGGGCTTCCCGCTGGAAATTGGCGAAGTGCTGCTGACCGAGTGCGAGATGGTCAACGGCTTTACCACCCCGGCAGATCGGGCGCCGCACTTCACCCGGGGTTACGGGCTGGTGTTTGGCCGCGCCGAGCGCAAGGCGATGGCGATGGCGCTGGTGGACCGTGCGCTACAAACCGATGAGCACGGCGAGCGCATTACCAGCCCGGCGCAGGACGAAGAGTTTGTGCTGTCGCACGCCGATAACGTCGAGGCAGCGGGTTTTGTCTCGCACCTGAAACTTCCCCACTACGTTGATTTCCAGGCCGAGCTTGAACTGCTCAAGCGCCTGCGTGCTGAATACCAGGAGAAACACCGTGACTGAACTCAGCGGTTACAACCCCGGCTACCTTGATGAGCAGAGCAAGCGCACCATCCGGCGCGCCATCCTCAAGGCGGTGGCGATCCCCGGCTATCAGGTGCCGTTTGGCGGGCGTGAAATGCCGATGCCTTACGGCTGGGGCACCGGCGGGATCCAGCTGACCGCCAGCGTGATTGGCGAAAATGACGTGCTGAAGGTGATCGACCAGGGCGCGGACGACACCACCAACGCCGTGTCAATCCGCCGCTTCTTCCAGCGCGTCAGCGGGGCAGCCACCACGGAGCGCACCGTGGATGCCACGCTGATCCAGACGCGTCACCGCATCCCGGAAACGCCGCTGGTCGAGGATCAAATCCTGATTTATCAGGTGCCGATCCCGGAACCGCTGCGCTTTATTGAACCGCGTGAGACGGAAACCCGCACCATGCACGCGCTGGAGGAGTACGGCATCATGCAGGTGAAGCTGTATGAAGATATCGCCCGCTACGGCCATATCGCCACCACCTACGCCTACCCGGTGAAGGTCAACGATCGCTACGTGATGGACCCGTCGCCAATCCCGAAATTCGACAACCCGAAGATGGATATGATGCCTGCGCTCCAGCTGTTCGGCGCCGGGCGCGAAAAGCGTATCTACGCGCTGCCGCCGTATACCAAAGTGGAGAGCCTCGATTTCGACGACCATCCGTTCAGCGTGCAGCAGTGGTCTGAACCCTGCGCGCTGTGCGGCTCGCGCGACAGCTATCTGGATGAAGTGGTGATGGATGATGCCGGCACGCGCATGTTTGTCTGTTCGGATACCGATTACTGCCATCAGCAACAAGAGAATCAGCCATGAACCGTGAATCTCCGCTGCTGGCGGTCAATCAGTTAACCCATCTTTATGCGCCGGGCAAAGGCTTTAGCGACGTGTCGTTTGAGCTCTATCCGGGGGAAGTATTAGGCATCGTCGGCGAGTCCGGCTCCGGTAAAACCACGCTGCTGAAGGCCATCTCGGCGCGGCTGACGCCGCAGCAGGGCGAGATTATCTACCAGGGCCAGGATCTCTACGCGATGAGCGAGAGCGAGCGCCGCCGTCTGCTGCGCACCGAGTGGGGCGTGGTGCATCAATACCCGATGGACGGCCTGCGCGCGCAGGTCTCTGCCGGGGGCAATATCGGCGAGCGCCTGATGGCGGTGGGGCAGCGTCATTATGGTGAGATCCGCCACACCGCAGGCAAATGGCTGCAGGACGTGGAGATCCCACTGGCGCGTATTGATGACCTGCCGGGCACCTTCTCCGGCGGTATGCAGCAGCGTTTGCAGATTGCGCGCAACCTGGTGACCCATCCTAAACTGGTGTTTATGGACGAGCCAACCGGTGGGCTGGATGTTTCGGTGCAGGCGCGCCTGCTCGATTTGCTGCGCAGCCTGGTGCGTGATTTGAATCTCGCGGTGGTGATTGTCACGCACGACCTCGGCGTGGCCCGCCTGCTGGCGCATCGCCTGCTGGTGATGAAGCAGGGCGCGGTGGTCGAGAGCGGCCTGACCGACCGGGTGCTGGACGATCCGCATCATCCGTATACCCAGCTGCTGGTGTCATCCATTTTATAATTCATCCTGTAGGGGGCGACCTTCTTTTCCGGTCGCCCCGGCAGGAGGCACGGGAATCACTATGAACCTGAAACTGCGCGTCGAAAATCTGTCGAAAACATTTGTGATGCATAACCAGCACGGCGCGGAACTGCCGGTGTTACGCAACGCCTCACTGCAGGTGGCGGCGGGGGAGTGCGTGGTGCTGCACGGCCATTCCGGCAGCGGCAAATCAACCCTGCTGCGCTCGCTGTATGCCAACTACCTGCCGGATAGCGGCCATATCTGGGTGGATCATCAGCAGCAGTGGGTTGATCTGGTCAGCGCCCCGGCGCGCCAGATCCTCAGCATCCGCCGCGATACGCTGGGCTGGGTCAGCCAGTTTCTGCGCGTCATCCCGCGTATCTCCACGCTGGAAGTGGTGATGCAGCCGCTGCTGGAGCGCGGCGTGGATCGTGCCGAGAGCGCCGCGCGCGCGAGCGATCTGCTGGGGCGCCTCAACGTACCGCAACGCCTGTGGGCGCTGGCGCCGTCAACCTTCTCCGGCGGTGAGCAGCAGCGCGTTAACATTGCGCGCGGCTTTATTGCCGAGTCGCCGATCCTGCTGCTGGATGAGCCGACCGCCTCGCTCGACAGCGTTAACAGTGCGGCGGTGGTCGGGCTGATTGAACAGGCGCGCCAGCGCGGTGCCGCCATCGTCGGAATTTTTCATGATAACGCGGTGCGCGATCGCATCGCTGACCGTCTGCATGTGATGCAACCCGCTGCTGTGGAGCACGCCGTATGATTATCAACAACGTTAAGCTAATTCTGGAAAATGAAGTCGTGGCAGGATCGCTGGCCTGCGAGAACGGCATCATCTCCGCCTTCTCCGATACGCCAAGCCAGCTGCCCTGCGCGATTGACGGCGAGGGCGGCTGGCTGATGCCGGGCATGGTCGAGCTGCATACGGATAATCTCGACAAGTTTTTTACCCCGCGCCCCAAGGTTGACTGGCCGGCGCACTCGGCGATGAGCGGCCACGACGCGCTGATTATTGCCAGCGGCATTACCACGGTGCTGGATGCGATTGGCGTGGGCGACGTGCGCGACGGCGGCCACCGTATGGAAAATCTTAACAAAATGATCGATGCGATACGGCACAGCCAGAAGCATGGCCTGAACCGCGCCGAGCACCGCCTGCACCTGCGCTGCGAGCTGCCTCACGACTCCACGCTGCCGCTGTTCGAGCAGCTGATGTGTAACCCGGCGCTGTCGCTGGTGTCGCTGATGGACCATTCGCCGGGCCAGCGTCAGTATGTGTCACTCGACGCCTGGCGCACCTACTTTGGCGGCAAGTACCAGCTCAGCGATGCGCAGCTGGATCAATATCAGGCCGATCAGCTGCGCCTGGCCGCCCGCTGGTCGCAGCCGAACCGTGAAGCGATCGCCGCATGGTGCCGCCAGTACCATATTCCGCTGGCCAGCCACGACGACGCGACTGACCAACACGTGGTGGAGTCGAAAGGGGTGGGCAGTACCATCGCCGAATTCCCGACCACGGTCGAAGCGGCACGCGCTTCCCATGAGATGGGTTTGCAGGTGCTGATGGGCGCGCCGAACATCGTGCGCGGCGGCTCGCACTCCGGCAACGTCTCGGCGGCGGAACTGGCTTCCCTCGGGCTGCTGGATATTCTCTCCTCCGACTATTACCCCGGCAGCCTGCTGGATGCCGCGTTCCGCATTGCCCGCGATGAGCAGAACGGCATTGCGCTGCCTGCGGCCGTTGCGCTGGTCACGCGCAATCCGGCCCAGTCCATTGGCCTGCACGATCGCGGAGTCATCGCCGAAGGCAAGCGTGCGGATATGGTGCTGGTGCGCCAGCATCGCGAGCAGGTGTATGTGAAAAGCGTTTGGGCGCAGGGGCGGACGGTGTTCTGATGGGGCGGCTGATCTGGCTGATGGGGCCATCCGGATCCGGCAAGGACAGCCTGCTGCTGGCGCTGCGCGAGTGTGCGCCGCCGCAGGTGGTCGTGGCGCATCGCTATATTACCCGCAGCGCGACGGCAGGGGGCGAGAATCACGTCGCCCTCAGCGAGCATGAGTTTATGCGGCGGCGCGAGTATGGTCTGTTTGCCCTCGACTGGCAGGCGCACCAGTTTTACTACGCGCTGGGTATCGAGATCGACCAGTGGCTGGCAAGCGGGCTGGACGTGGTGGTTAACGGTTCGCGGCTGCATCTGGCCGCCGCGCAGCAGCGCTACGGCGAGCGGCTGCTGGCGGTCTGTTTGCAGGTGTCGCCCGACGTGCTGGCGGCGCGCCTGCGGCTGCGCGGGCGCGAAGATGAAGCGGAGATCGCGCAGCGCCTGCGCCGGGCCGCGGAGCCGGTTGGCGCAGGCTGCCTGACGCTGAACAACGACGGTGAGCCGGGCAGGACATTGCAGGGGCTGTTATGCCTGCTGGATGGTGATAACCCTGGCCATCAGCGCTCTGGATCGTCGCTGACGTAGCCGAAAAACAGATTATGCGGATCCCAGGCGGCTCTCAGTTCATTGAGCCGCTGCCACTTTTGTTCGGAAAAGCAGAGCTGTGCCAGTTCCGGTGCCAGCGAGAGGTCTGTTTCGTTGATGTAGTAGCCGCTGACCCAGGGCTTAACCGCGGCATTCATTTTTTTCATCAGCCGCTGGTTAGCGGCGATCTCCTGCTGGTTTTCACCAATCAGATACCATGAAACGTAGTGGGGGGCCCACCAGGTAAAACTGCAGGGTTCTGGCACGGTAGGGTTGGTATCAATGACTGAAAATCCGAACGAGCGTGAGTCGGGCGCCTCCTGTTCCAGCAGCTGCGCGATAACCGGCAGCACTTCCTCAGGATGCTCAGTAAAAAATGCGCTTTCACTGGTGCGGCTGGTGCTGTAAGCGTCAGTGGCACCCAGCGCGTCGAACAGCTCCAGGTAGTTAAGGGTGCGGTTGTGAGTACTTTGTAATGAGCAGATCTGGGGCAATCTGCTGTGGTTAAAAATTTCAGCCACCTCAGTGGCGGAACTGAGGTTCTCGCCAAAGGAGACAACGTTCAGAACATAGTGCCAGCGCTGTTCTGCCGGGGGAGTACCAGCAGGGGAAAACTTGCCCAGAGCACCAAGAATTTCTGAACGCTGGTTATTTGCGGGTAACAGCCTCAGAATCTCTTCCAGCGCCGGACGCAGCTTTTCCAGTGGAAAATAGAAGGTGTTCATCACGGCGGCCGGTGCCGGGTGTAGCTGCAGCTTATAGCGCAGCACCACGGCAAAAAAACCGGGCCCCACGCCGCGCATCGCCCAGTATAAATCGGGATTTTCTGTCGCAGAGGTGGTGACGATACGGCCGTCTGCCAGCATCAGCTCTGCCGCCAGCACGGAGGCACAGCCCATACCATAAGCCGGCATGTTCCAGCCCATTCCGCCCCCCAACAGGAAGCCACCCAGCGCGACAAAACCCGTGTGCGCGCCGGGGAAAACCAGCCCGTACTGGAAGGTAGCCTGATTAAGCTGCTGGCTGAACACGCCCGGACCTGCCCAGGCCGTTTTGGCCCCGGCATCAATGGCGATAGCGCTGAATAATGATAAATCGACGGTGACGGCATTATGGCGTAACGGTGCCAGAGTGATGTTGTGGCCGGAACTGCGCAGTGCAACCTGATGCCCGGACTGAGCTGCCCAGCCCAGCAGCAGCTTAAGATCGTCACTGTCCTGCGGCTGGGCGATAAGCGCGGGGAAACGCTGCGGCTTTTTACTGTACCAGGTCATTGCCCAGAACCAGCGTAACCACTCTGGATCGGTCTGCCATACCAACACGCCTTTGAATGACTGCAGCAGCAGCGTTTTGCTCTCTCTGGCAAAGCCCGCTGCGGGGCGGATCCATCCCGGCAATATCACGCTCAATGCCGTTAACGCTTTAATCAGGCGGCGGCGCAAAAGTGAATGATTGTTCATACCATCCTCAGCTTAACCATCAGTGATTATTAACAGGCAACTTGCTGAAATAGTTCGCCAGCCGTTTCATATCTTCCGCAGTCAGATTTTGGCTAATGTTTTCCATCATTCCGTTTTTACGGCGGCCGGCGCGAAATGCCTGGAGTTGACTCTCCAGATAAGGTGCCTTTTGGCCGGCCAGATTTGGCCATTGCGGCGACTGACTGATACCGCCGGGTCCATGGCAGCTCATGCAACCACTGGCTTTGGCCAGCTGTTCAATCGTCCCGGCGGGGTAAGTCATATCACTGTCAGTCAGGTGGGCTTCTGCGGATAAAGTGGCGGCGGTAAGGGCGGCAAACAGCAGGCAGTTAAGCTGGCGGGTTATTCTGACTCTCATAAAAGTTCCTTTTTCGCGATAATCCTGATTCAGGGTTGCGCAGCGGGGAGTTGTTTACGCAATACGGATACGGCCGTTTCTGGGACCGCTGCCGACTGATTGCCCCAGGATGAACGAATAAAGCTCAGTACGTCGGCAATCTGTCGGTCGTTTAATCTGCCGGCAAAACCCGGCATCGAATAATAAGGGCCGGGCGATGCGCTTGCAGGCTGAGTCGCGCCGTTCAGAACAATGCTGATTAACCCTGCCGGATCTGCCGAGTTAACCGCAGAATTAACAGCCAGTGCGGGGAATTTTTTACGGTAGCCAAGGCCGTTAGTTAAATGACACCCTGAGCAGTTTTTTAAATAGACTTCCGCACCCGCTTTTGACAGATCCCCACGGCTAAATGCCGTAAAAGTGCGGGTACTATAGAAAAGTTGAGGTTGTTGAATCGCGGGGGACAATGAGCGCAGATAGTCAGCCATCGCCTGAAGATCCGGCTGAGTCATATATTGGGTTGAGTGGCTCACCACATCAGACATCGGGCCAAAGGTTGCCGCGTTGTCCGTAACGCCGGTCTTTAACAGCTCAACCAGTTCATCCCGCTGCCAGTTTCCCAGCCCGCTGCGCAGCTCTGCACGTAACGAAGGGGCCGCATAGCCGTCAATAACCTGCGCACCGGACAGGTAATGGCGATCGCTGTCGTCATAAGCGACTTCCTGTAAGGTGGCTGCCCGTGGTGTATGGCAGGCTCCGCAATGTCCTAATCCCTCAACATAATAGGCACCCAGTTTTACCGGATCTTCTGGCGCATTCTGTGGGACTGGCCCCGTTTTTGGCGCAAACAGCCAGCGCCACCATGTCACTGGCCAGCGCAACGATAATGGCCAGGGGATGCTATTTTTCGCGCTGGCGCAAGGCACAGCGTCAATGCCGTGGATGAAATAAGCGTAGAGCGCCTGCATATCGTGGTGGGAAATACGACGGTAAGAAGGCCAGGGCATCGCCGGGTAGAGTGTGGTGCCATCCTTGCGAATACCCTGTCTGACGGCGTTGTCAAAATCAGCATAGCTCAGGGTGCCGATGCCAAACTGTTTATCCGGGGTGATATTTGGCGGCACCATGCCGCCAATCGGTGAGGGGATAGGCGCGCCACCGCTGAAAGGGGGCTTACCTGGCTGGCTATGGCAGGCTACACAGTCACCCACGCGAGCCAGATAAGCACCGCGCTGGATCAGTTCAGGCGTTGCGCTGATGGACTGCTTTACTGCAGCAGTTTGGGGGGGCGGAATGACAAGGGTGATACCCCAGGCAATAACGATCAGCGTCAATGGCAGCGCAATCGCGATCTCTTTCCAACCCATTTTATACCAGCGGCCCTGACTGACTAATTCTCGGCGACCGGCAGTCAACATCCTGTTTTTTCTGCACATAATCTTCCTTAATAATGACAAACCTGGCTACCAGATGAGGCGGAGTAGGCCGCTGTTTTTTGCCCGTAAAGATTATTCGCTGTTGCGCCGTCGGGTTAGCCACAATGTGCCTGGAAAATGTACGATTGTGCTATTTTCGTGACTCGCCGGAAGAATTGTTGTATTAGTTCAGGCTCCAGGGGGAGCCCGGCAACGGGCTGAGAAATCGCAAGCGCAAGCGGCGCGATGACCCTTAACACCTGATCCGGATAATGCCGGCGAAGGGATGGGGCAATTTACCTGACTTTTGCCGGTAGTCTTTCCTCAAGGACTACCCGATGACCGAACGTTTTACCGAAACACTGCGCAGTTTAAGCCAGCCACGCTGGTCACAGGCCGTCTCGCATCGCTTTGTGCACGAGCTGTATCATGGCACCGTCGACCGCCAGGTGATGATCACCTACCTGGTTCAGGATCACCGTTTTCTCGACAGCTTTCTCACCTTAGTCGGTGCCGCTATTGCCAGCGCCGACAGCGTTGACGCGCGGCTGCGCTTTGGCCGCTGCGCTGGAATGGTCTCCTCCGAGGAGAATACCTATTTCCTGCGCGCTTTCGACGCGCTGGACGTCAGCGCGGCGCAGCGTCACAACACGCCCGATAGCGCACCCACCGCCGGGTTTAAGGCACTGATGCTGGAAGCGGCGGAAACCCGCAGCTATGCGGCGATCCTCACCGTGCTTAACGTCGCCGAATGGCTCTACCTTGACTGGGCCGCGCAGGCACCACAGCCGCTGCCAACGAGTTTTGTTCATGCCGAGTGGATTACGCTGCACGATAACCCCGACTTCCGCGAATTCGTGGCTTTCCTGCGGCGTGAACTCGATCGCGTCGGGCCAGCCCAGCGTGCGCAGTGCGAGGCGTTTTTCCAGCGCGCAGTCACGCTGGAGCTGGCATTTTTCGACGCGGCTTACGCCTAATCGCTTTTTAACGCTTCGGTGACGTGGCCAATGGCGCGAACGACGTCGTCGGAGCTGTCGCGGATATCGGCAATCACGCCGCCGGCTTCCTGCACCAGCGCCAGGCCGCGGTCGGCACGCTGCAGATTTGAGGTGATGCCTTTCTGCGCCTTGCTCGCCAGCAGGTGATTCTGCTGCACCCTCTGTTCGATTTCGCTGGTGGCGCGATTGATGTTTTGCGCCAGCGTGCGCACTTCATTGGCGACCACGGCAAAGCTGCGGCCGTGCGTGCCTGCGCGCGCGGCCTCTACCGCCGCATTGAGTGCCAGCAGGTTGGTCTGGTCGGCGATGCGGCGAATGCTGCTGACAATCTGCCCGATACTGTCCGAGGAGTCGCCCAGCCCGGTGATATCACCGGAAATGCCGTGCAGTTCACCCGCCAGCTCGTTCATGGTCTGCACGCTGTTGGCAATGACGCTGGCGCCGCGCATGCTGCTCTCGCTGGTTTGCAGGGCGGTTTGATAAGCCTGCTGGGCGGCATCGCGCTCCAGCTGGTTTTTCTCCACCTGGGCGGTGACGTCGGTGGCGAATTTCACCACTTTATACAGCTCACCGCTGTCATCGAACACCGGGTTATAGGTGGCGCGCAGCCAGATAGTGGCACCTTGCTTATTCACACGCTGGAACTGGCCGGAAATAAACTCACCGCGGTTAAGCTTCTGCCAGAACAGTGTGTAATCCGGGCTGCTGCGCAGCTCGGCAGAGCAGAACTGGCTGTGGTGCGTGCCGATAACTTCGCTGGCGCGATATCCCATGGTTTTGAGAAAGTTGTCGTTGGCTTTCAGCACTTCACCCTTCAGGTTAAAGGCAATCACCGCCATCGAGCGTTCAATCGCATTGGTCATTGCCCGCTGCTCCTGGGCGTCGATAATGCGTGAGGTAATGTCGGTAGCGAGCTTGACGATTTTGAACACGCGACCGTGACGATCCCGCACCGGAACATAGTTGGCTTCGAGCCACACCGGTCGATTGTCTTTCGCCACGCGCAGAAACTTATCGCTGAAGCTTTCCCCCCGATTCAGGCGCATCCAGAACTGCTGATACTGGCGCGACCGCAGCAGATCCGGCGTACAGAACATGCTGTGATGCTGGCCAACTATCTCATCTGATTTATAACCCATCTTCTCCAGAAACAGGGCATTTGCGGTGATAATGGTGCCATCGGCCATGAATTCAATCATGGCGATAGAGTCGTTTAACGAGTCGAGCGTGGCAGAAGAGTGTGAGCGTTTCTGCCACGCAAGGCGTGACGTGATTCCTGATGCAATAGTAGAAAACATGGTGAACCTTATTATTAGATTGGGTCTCGTCAGGATTATCGGCGCGACGCGTTAAAGATTCAGTCAATGCGTGCGCTTTGCAGGCCTTTTTTGGCCCTGTCATGTTTTCATCACTCCCGCGTCATTAAACCTTCATCCGCCACATGGTTAATAGGGCGCACAAGCAAAAGCGCTAACCCGATACGGTAAAAAATATGGCACAGGCACTGTTAAAAATTGCCCCCACGCAGCATACGGTTCCGCAAACGGCGCTCCGCCCGAAAGTGCTGGCGGTGAGTGGCCTTGGCAAGTCCTACGGCACGCAGAATCCTGTCCTGCACGATATCAATTTCGACCTGTATGGCGGTGAGCTGGTGGCGGTAATTGGGCGTTCCGGTGCCGGGAAGTCCACGCTGCTACACGTGCTGAACGGCACTATTCCGGCCAGCGAAGGGGAGATCATTAACTTCCGCAATAATGGACAGCAGCAGAACATCGTTGAGCTGAACTCCCGTCAGATGCGCCAGTGGCGCAGCGACTGCGGCATGATCTTCCAGGACTTCTGCCTGGTGCCGCGCCTGGATGTGCTGACCAATGTCCTGCTGGGCCGCCTGAGCCAGACCTCGACGCTGAAATCATTCTTTAAGGTGTTTCCCGATGCCGATCGCGCTCGTGCGATTGGCCTGCTGGAGTGGCTGAATATGCTGCCGCAGGCGCTGCAGCGCGCCGAAAATCTTTCCGGTGGGCAGATGCAGCGCGTGGCGATCTGCCGGGCGCTGATGCAGAACCCTAAAATTCTGCTGGCCGATGAGCCGGTCGCCTCGCTCGACCCGAAAAATACCCGCCGCATTATGGACGTGCTGCGCCAGGTAAGCGACAACGGCATCAGCGTGATGGTCAACCTGCACTCGGTTGAGCTGGTGAAAGAGTACTGTACGCGCGCCATTGGCATTGCTAAGGGGCGCATTGTGTTTGACGGGCATCCGGGCGATTTGACCGACGATCTGCTCTATACCCTGTATGGCGACGACAACCAGCAACGTAATTAACCTTCACTTTGGGATACGGAACTCAGCAATGAAAAAAATCATTCTTACCGCAGCGATTGCGACAGTTTTTGCCGCTAATGTTTCAGCTGCCGATGCACCAAAGGAACTGAATTTAGGCATCCTCGGCGGCCAGAACGCCACGCAGCAGATTGGTGATAACCAGTGCGTGAAGGCGTTCTTCGATAAAGAGCTGAACGTGGATACCAAACTGCGCAACTCTTCAGACTACTCTGGGGTGATTCAGGGGCTGCTGGGTGGCAAAGTGGATATGGTGTTGAGCATGTCACCCTCGTCTTATGCCTCGGTGTACATCAACGATCCGAAAGCGGTCGACGTGGTGGGCATCGTGGTTGACGACGCCGACAAATCACGCGGTTACCATTCGGTGGTGGTGGTGAAAGCGGACAGCCCGTACAAAACGCTGGCCGATCTGAAAGGGAAATCTTTTGGCATGGCAGACCCGGACTCGACCTCCGGCTTCCTGACCCCCAACCAGAGCTTTAAGAAAGATTTTGGCGGCTCGGTGGATGACAAATATAACGGCCACTTCTCCAGCGTCACCTTCTCCGGCGGCCACGAGCAGGATGTGCTCGGCGTGCTGAACGGCCAGTTTGACGGCGCGGTAACCTGGGCTTCAATGATCGGCGACTACAACACCGGCTACACCAGCGGCGCATTCACCCGCATGATCCGTGCCGGTCAGCCTGACCTGATGAAGAAAATTCGTATTATCTGGCAATCGCCGCTGATCCCGAACGGCCCGATTCTGGTCAGCAACAAGCTGCCGGCTGATTTTAAAGCGAAGCTGATTACCGCCATCAAAAAACTGGATAAAGAGCAGCACAGCTGCTTCGTGAAGGCCGTGGGCGGCGCACAGCACATTGGTCCGGCGACCGTGGCTGACTACCAGGCGATTATCGATATGAAACGCGAGCTGACCAAAGCCCGCTAATTGCCCGCCATTTTCCGCATCTGAGGGCCGGTTTCGCCGGCCCTTCACTCAGGTATCCGCATGACCAATCCCGACTTTGAACGTTACTATCAGCAGATCCGCGGCAGGCAAAAGCGCGACACCCTGCTGTGGTCGCTGACGCTGGCCGCGCTCTATCTGGCCTCCGGCAATATGGCGGAATTTAATCTGCACACCGTATGGGTGTCGATGCCGCACTTCTTTGATTACCTCGGCGAAACCATACCGGTGCTGCACCCGGACAAGCTGTTTGCCGACAGCCATACCGAAGGGTCGTTCGCTTACTGGGGTTACCGTCTGCACATCCAGCTGCCGCTGATTTGGGAAACCCTGCAGCTGGCGCTGGCGGCGACGCTGGTCTCGGTGCTTATCGCCGGGATGCTGGCCTTCCTTGCCGCCAGCAATACCCAGACTCCGCGCGGATTGAGCTTTGCCATCCGCAGCAGCGTGGCTTTTCTGCGCACCATGCCCGAGCTGGCGTGGGCGGTAATGTTTGTGATGGCGTTTGGTATTGGGGTAATCCCCGGCTTCCTGGCGCTGGCGCTGCACACCATTGGCAGCCTGACCAAGCTGTTCTATGAGGCGATAGAAAGCGCTTCCGATAAGCCGGTACGCGGGCTGGCCGCCTGCGGTGCCTCGTCGCTGCAGCGCATGCGTTTTGCCCTGTGGCCGCAGGTGAAACCGGTATTTCTCTCCTACGGATTTATGCGCCTGGAGGTCAACTTCCGTCAGTCAACCATTCTCGGGCTGGTGGGCGCGGGGGGGATCGGCCAGGAGCTGATGACCAATATTAAACTCGACCGCTACGACCAGGTGAGCATGACGCTGCTGCTGATTATCGTGGTGGTGTCGCTGCTGGATACTTTCTCCGGCAAGATCCGCCAGCGCGTGGTAGAGGGGAAAAACGCATGATTGGACTGATTGGTAATGAACAGCTGGACGGCATGAAGCAGCAGCATCAGGCGCTGTTTGCCGTACAGAAGCGCTACCTGCGCAAAACCGCGCTGATTGCCGCCGCCATTTTGCTCTATTACGTTTTCTTTTTTGCTGCGTTCGGTATCAGCTGGCAGCAGCTGACTGTTGGCATGGGGCAGCTGGGGCACTATTTCCTGCGCATGTTTGTCTGGCATGACGTGGCAAACTGGCCGTTTGCCTACTACTTCGGCCAGATCTTTATCACCATTGCCATTGTGTTTGCCGGCACCATCACCGCGACGGTGATTGCGCTTCCGCTGTCGTTCCTGGCGGCGCGTAACGTGATGCATTCGCCCGTGCTGCGCCCGGTGGCGCTGCTGATGCGGCGGCTGCTGGATATTCTGCGCGGGATTGATATGGCGATCTGGGGGTTGATTTTCGTGCGGGCAGTGGGCATGGGGCCGCTGGCCGGGGTACTGGCAATTATCATGCAGGACGTGGGCCTGCTGGGGAAGCTGTACGCGGAGGGGCACGAAGCGGTGGAGCGCTCACCGGGGCGCGGGCTGACGGCGGTGGGCGCCAACAGCCTGCAAAAACACCGTTACGGTATCTTTACCCAGTCGTTTCCGGCGTTTCTGGCGCTCAGCCTGTATCAGATTGAGTCAAACACCCGCTCAGCGGCAGTGCTCGGCTTTGTCGGCGCGGGTGGAGTGGGGCTGGTGTATGCCGAGAATATGCGACTGTGGAACTGGGATGTGGTGATGTTTATCACCCTGATTATGGTGGTGATTGTGATGGCGATGGACCACCTGTCCGCGAAGCTGCGTAAGCGCTATATCCGCGGCCAGGCAGTACCATTGTTTGGCCAGGAATAACGTTTCAACGGGTCGACCGAAAAAAAAGGTCGACCCCTACGTGTAAGGCAGCCTGGGTTTTGTAGGGGCGGACCCTCTTTTTCGGTCCGCCCGGCATCAATCGCGCACCCGGTCCCACCATAGCTGATGCAGCTCGTAATAACGGTCGCCCGGCTCGGGCTGTTTATCCCAGGGTTTATCGATGATGTAATGGATATTCTTCACCCGCGCCAGATCCCAGATTTTCGGGTGCTGGTGCGGCAACGTTTTCAGCGCGTTGTAAAGGTAAGGCAGCGGCTGCCAGCGGCCGTGATAAAACTGATTGAGGAAGTCCTGCTCGGCAAACAGAAAACCGGACAGGTCGTCCAGCGCCGCCAGCTGGGCCAGCATCTCGTCAAATACCGCGCGGTCCGGCTTCAGCAGCAGGAAACCGCCATTCAGATAGTTATCCACCTTGTCCAGCTGCTCAACATGGTCCACGCCTTCACACCAGCTGTAGAAGCAGTTTTCCGGCACCCAGTCGGCCGGATAGCTGGCAATACGGTTGGGATTGCAGCGGCAGGCGTGGCACGCCGCGATAGTGTCGGGCGCCAGCGGCTGGGTGAACAGCTCATCCATGTTCTGCGTCACCAGCATATCCGCATCCAGAAACGCCACGCGCTCAAACTCCGTCAGCGTCCACGCCGCCAGCTTGGTCCACACCTCGGCGAAACGCGCGTTGGCATAGCTGTTGGCGAGTGAGGGATTGGGGCTAAGCGGGGCGACATCACGCAGCAGGCAGCCTTGCTGTTCCAGCACCTGACGGGCGGCGGCATCAATATTTTCCGTCACCATCACCACCAGCGGATAGCGGCTCTCCACGGCGCGCAACGATTTCTGCAGCGCCTCTACGCCAACCACATAGCCCGGCTGCGTCAGCAGGGTAACCCATGCCATCATAGTGAATCTCCCTGATCCAGCAGCTGCTGGCTGAATGCATTACTGAATTTGTGCTGCGGGTCCAGCGCTTCACGCACTTCGCGGAATGCGGCCATCTGCGGGTAAATCTCATCCCAGTGATACAGTGATGCATCGAAGTATTTGCCCCAGTGCGGCCTGCCGCCTTCTTCCGCCAGCAGTTTTTCAACTTCACGCAGGAAAGCCACGCCGTCGGCAGAGAGCGAGCCATCTTCCGCGTAATAGACCACAAAGCCAAAGTAGCAGCTGGGCTGCTGCCAGGCGGGGCTGAGCCAGCTCTGCGAGGCGCCGGTACAGCGCAGGATCACCGGGTAGTGCATATGGGGATTGGTGTCGCTGTGCCACTGCTTGATGCGGGCAATCACAGCCGCCGTGCGCGCCAGCGGAATGGCGATCTCCACGTTAATCTGCGGCGTGGCGATGCCGCGACAGAACACCTGATAAACATCGCCGGTCACGTCGGAGAAGTCCTTGAAGCGCGTGACGGTGCGGAACGGTTTGCCGTTATCATCAACGATCTGCGTGTCGTTGCGCATATGTTCCAGCGTCTGGTCAATGGTCTGATTCATCGCGTCGCTGGTCTCTTCCTGCTTCACCAGGTCGCCATGATTCTCACGGTACTGCGCACGCTCTTCATTGGTGGCGCTGCGGGCGGCCCAGACATGAACCTGATTCTCACCGGGGAACCACCAGGCTTTACTCAGCGCGTAGTCGTTGTTCCACGTCAGCAGGTCTTGTTCCAGCGTGTCGGCACTGACGGCATTTTTAAAACAGGTGTAAATCTCACTGGGGCAGGTACGCAGCGTGACCGCCGTGACCACGCCCAGGCTGCCCAGACCCAGCTGCACCGCCGGGAACCACGGGTGCTGACGATCGAAAGTCTGCACGCTGCCGTCGGCCAGCACCATGCGAATACTCAGCGCTTCATCGCCGATGGAGCTCTGCTGTAGCCCCTGGCCGTGGGTGCCGGTAGCCAGCGCACCGGCCAGGGTCTGCGCAGCGATCACGCCGGGGGAGGCGGGCAGCATACGGCCCATCGCAGACAGCAGTTCATAGACCTCATGCAGCGGCGTACCGCCGGCAAAGGTGGCGCTGTCGGCATCGCTGCTAATCAGCCCGCGCAGGGCGGAGGTATCAATCAGGCGGTCGCCGCGCTGCTGCAGCTCCAGCATGCGCCCGGGCGACATACGGCTGCCCATTACGCGCACTTTGCCGGTAGATTTGGCCAGCATCGCCTGCAGCTCACTTTCACTGGCGGGGGTGGCCACGCTGCTGGTGTCGGCAAGGGTGGCATTTTGCGCCCAGTTCCACAGTTTGCTTTCCTGCGGCGATATCTGCGGCTGCCGGCGTGGATAACCAGCGGATTCACGTGTCATTGACGGCTCCTGTTCAGGACAATCACGGTGTGGTGATAAAATGGCGAGGATACTTACTGAGATTAAGCGTAGACGAAAAGCCCCGTTATTGCTGCATAGCGGGGCGAAAAAATTGTACGTTAATTTTATTGTTGTACAGATTTAGCTGGCGGGACGCAGGTAGCGCAGCGTGGCATCAACCACCAGCTTGCGGTTGCGGGTGAGGCTCTGCTCCTCACTTTCGTTACCGCCGAACAGGGTTTTAAACGTGTAGTGGTTGGCAACGTTGTGAAAGCTGATGCTGCTAATCAGGCGGTGAACGTCCACCGTGGTGACGTGCGGGTCAAACTCGCCGCTCTGCTTGCCGCGCTGTAGCACGCTGTCCAGTACCGCCAGCGCGCTCTGGTTCAGCGTAATGATGGTGGCCGACTGGCTAATATAGCGGCCGCGCATCAGGTTTTCGCTGCAGATTAAGCGCATAAAATCCGGGTGGCTGATGTGGTAGTCGAAGCTGGCTTCCGCGAGGCGCGCTATCGCCAGCGAGGGCGTCATCTCGGCCAGATTAAGCCCGGTTTCATGCTGGCGAATTTCCCGGTAGACATGGTGCAGGACATCAACGTACAGCTGCTCTTTATTGCTGAAGTGATACACCACCATGCGCTTGGTGGTTTGCGCGTTTTCGGCGATCTGCTCCATACGTGCCCCCTGCAGGCCAAATTCGGCAAAGGTGGCCAGCGCGCTGGCGAGGATACGTTTTTTTAACCCTTCGGGATCGTTCTTGCGTTTGGCGGGGGCTGGCATAACGGCTAAATATCCATTTAATTTCAGTGGAAACCACCGCCAGATTAACGTCAGCGCGCGCGATTTACAAATCGCGCCGGGTTACATCGCAGAAAACCACGGGTGGGTGCGCTCAATCACGCTGGTCTGATGCTGCCTGATGCGTTTCGCCAGCTTGGCGCTGTCGGGCAGATCGTGGCCGCGCAGCACGGTTTCCGCCGTGGCGCCAAAGGTGATAATGCCGCGGGTGGCAATATCAGCCGCCGCGATATAATCGGTGAGCCGATCCGGATTATCGCGGCTGGCTGCCGCTTTTTCCCGACAGTTGGCCAGCAGTTCCTGCAGCACGCAGTAAAGTTCATGCGTCTCCCCCAGCAGCGCCACGCGGCCGCTGGATTTCTTCAACACCTGCTTCACGCGGGTAAACGCCAGCTGAGTATCCTGGGCGCTGAACAGGGCTTCCAGCGTTTGCTGCCAGCGCTGATAGGTGCGCAGGAACAGGGCGTTTTTCACCAGCGCCGGGCTGGCGTGCTGCCAGTCAAAGCGCTTACTCAGCTTTGCCACCTTGTGCTGAAGCTTGTCGAACTGGCCTTCATCGATCGGCTTTTCTGGCATCAGCGGCGTGAGCTGGTCAATGAACGCCTCGATCTCCGCCTGTGCGTCCGGCGACAGCTTGGGTAGCGTTTTGCGCTGCTGCAACAGCTTCAGCAGGGTGAGATCGTAAAAGGCGGCGCTCACCATTTCACCCGCCAGCAGCGCGCGGTTTACGGCGTGGATCACCTGTTCCGACTGCACGCTGGAGCGCTGTGCCAGCAGGGAGGCGTGCAGTTGACTATAAGCCGGAGAGGGGCTGAGCACTGTATTCATGGTGAGCCTCGCGCTGTCAGGTAGCCCGGCCGATGCCGGAGAGTGCCACAGAGTATGGCAGATTATCACCCGCAGTTCAGTTTGCATGCGCATTGTCGCGGCGCCACTCGGTGGGCGAGCAGTGAAAGTGCTGCTGGAACACTTTGGCAAACTGCATCTGGCTGGCATAACCCAATGAATAAGCGATGATTTTAATCGGCAGGCTGCGATCCATCAGCAGCGAGGTTGCCGCATTCATGCGCAGTAGCAGCAGATACTGTTTCGGACCATAGCCAAACTGTTGCTGAAACAGGCGGCTAAGATAGCTGCGGTCAATATTACAATAATCAGCTACCGCGCCAATGGTGAAGTGATGATGGTGGTGGCGCTCAATAAACTGGATGGCATTATCCAGATGACGGTTGCCGCTGCTGACCTCTTCGCTGGCCGTAATACGTGCATTGGCGATGAGCGCATCGAGAAACAGGCAGGTCATCCCGGCAATACGCAGCGAGTGTACCGGATCGAGCGCCACCAGCTGCTGCAAATACTGCCCCTCCACGCTGGGAAAACGTGCCTCTTTCGGCCGCCAGAGCGGCATGTCCCGCCGTAATCCGCATTTCTCCAGGCTGCGTTGGGCGATCAACCCGTCAAGCTCAATCCACATATACTCCCACGGCTGCTTTTTGTCGGCGGTGTAGGTAGTGATTTCATGCGGATGAATCAGAAACGCTTCTCCTTTTCCGACCGGCCAGCTCTGTTCGCCGCTGTACAACGTGCCGCTGCCTGCTATCACATAATGTAAAAGGTAGTGCTGGCGTACCGCCGGGCCATAGCTGTGCTGACGTGCGCAGACTTCGTGACCGTACTGATAGATATTCAGGCCGAACTGGGCGATATCATCGGGGTGGATATCTTTTTGCATCTTTTTTTCTCATTGAATTTCAGCTGAGTACAGCATGTTTCCGTTCTCATCGTTTCGCCACGTATCAGTTATTGTGACCACCTGTCTGTTTTACCTGGCCGTATAACGCTAATTAGCGAGCCAGATCACAGTTCAATTTCGCGGTCATTTTTCACCATATCAATGTCAAAAAATGACATATCAAGCTTTGCCGTACCTGCCTAAAGTGGGTTCACTTCACCTCACAACTGACAGGAATACAGCAATGAAAATTACGTTTCTCGGTGCGGGCAGTACGGTGTTTGCCAAGAATGTGCTTGGCGATATTCTGGCGACCCCGGCGCTACAGCAGGTTGATATTGCGCTGTACGACATTGATGCCGGGCGGCTGGAGGATTCGTGGCAGATGCTGAATAACCTCAACGCCAATCTCTGCCAGGGGAAAGCGCGCATTGAAAAATTTGTCGGTGCTGAGCAACGGCGCCGGGCGCTGGACGGGGCGCGCTATGTGATCAATGCCATTCAGGTGGGCGGCTACGATCCTTGTACCATCACTGATTTTGAAGTAGCGAAGAAATATGGGCTGCGTCAGACCATCGCCGATACGCTGGGCATTGGCGGCATTTTTCGCGCGCTGCGCACCATTCCGGTGATGCTGGAGTTTGCCCGTGAAATGGAGGAGGTGTGCCCTGACGCCTGGCTGTTCAACTACACCAACCCGATGGCATCGCTGACCGGTGCAATGCTGCAACATACCGGCATTAAGACCGTCGGGCTGTGCCACAGCGTGCAGGTCTGTGCGGAGACGCTGCTGAAGTCGGTGGATATCAGCACCGAGGGGGTGCAGTGGCAAATTGCCGGGATCAACCATATGGCCTGGCTGCTGAATATTACCCGCGATGGCGAAGACCTCTACCCGGAAATTAAGCGCCGCGCCGCCGCGCTCACCCACAAGCACGACGATATGGTGCGCCATGAAATTATGCGGGTGTTCGGCTATTACGTTACCGAATCCTCCGAGCACAATGCGGAATATATGCCGTACTGGATCAAGCGTCATTACCCCGAACTGATCGAACGTTTTAACATTCCTCTCGACGAATACCCGCGCCGCTGCATTGAGCAGATCGACCGCTGGCATCAGCAGCGCGACAGGCTGACGCAAAATGAAAATCTCAGCCACGCGCGCAGCCATGAATATGCCTCATGGATGATTGAAGCGATGGAAACCAACGCGCCGTATAAAATCGGTGGCAACGTGATGAACCACGGGCTAATTACTAACCTGCCGCGTGAAGCCTGCGTGGAGGTGCCTTGCCTGGTGGACGGGCAGGGGATTACTCCGTGCTACATCGGCGACCTGCCGCCGCAGCTGGCGGCGCTAAACCGCACCAACATCAACACCCAGCTGTTAACCATTGAAGCGGCGATTAGCGGCAAAAAAGAGCATATCTATCACGCCGCGCTGCTTGACCCGCACACCTCTGCCGAGCTGTCGATTGATGACACGGTACGCCTGTGCGACGAGCTGATCGCCGCCCATGGCGCCTGGCTGCCAGCCTACCGTTAATCGCCGGAGCGGCCCGGTAAGGGGGCTGCTCTTAACTGCACTATTGATACGGGCCGCAAACGATGAGTGTTTCGCTTAAAACCAAAGTCAGTTACGGACTGGGTGCCTTCGGAAAAGACTTTGCCATCGGCATTATCTATATGTACCTGATGTACTACTACACCGACGTGGTGGGTGTCTCGGTCAGCATGGTGGCTTCGCTGTTTCTGGTGGCGCGCATCCTCGATGCTTTTTTTGACCCGGTCATGGGCTGGATTGTCGAGCGCACCCGCACGCGCTGGGGCAAGTTCAAACCGTGGATTTTGATTGGCACGCTGAGTAACTCGGTGGTGCTGGTATCGGTATTCTGCGCGCACCATTTTGAGGGCGGGGCGCTGATTGCCTGGATCTGGGCCACCTATCTGCTGTGGGGCTTCACTTACACCCTGATGGACGTACCGTTCTGGTCGCTGGTGCCCTGCATTACCCTCGACAAGCGCGAGCGCGAGGCGCTGATCCCGTGGCCGCGCTTCTTTGCCAGCCTCGCCGGGTACACCACCGGGGTGATTGGCCTGCCGCTGGTGAACTATCTGGGGAACGGCAATAAAGGTGAGGGGTTTATGCTGTTCTCGCTGATCCTCGTGGTGTTCTTTATCCTCTCGGCCATCATTACGCTGCGCAATATCGAAGAGAAATACTCCTCCTCGGCGCTGCCAAATGCGCCGGAGCAGACCACCATCAAAGCGGTGCTTGGCATGATTTTCCGCAACCGCCCGCTGTTTGCCCTGCTGCTGATGGCGCTGGCGTGGAATCTCGCGCACAACATCATCACCGCGTTTGCCATCTATTACTTTACCTATGTGGTGGGCAAGGCCGAGCTGTTCCCGTGGTACATGATGTACGCCGGGATAGCTAGCCTGATCACCATTCTCTGCTTCCCGAAGCTGGTGGCACGCTTCTCACGGCGGGCTATCTGGATCAGCGCATCAGTGCTGCCGGTGCTCAGCTGCGTGCTGCTGCTGTTTGTCGGGCTGTATGCGCCGCAGAGCGCCACGCTGATCTCGCTATCGGGGATCCTGGTGAATATTGGCAGTGGCTTCTTCTGGGTGATGCTGGTGATCATGGTGGCGGACACCGTGGATTATGGCGATTACGCGCTCGGCGTGCGCATTGAGAGTATCGCCTTCTCGGTGCAGACCATGGTGGTGAAAGCCGGGGCGGCCTTTGCCGGGCTGCTGATTGGCGTGATGCTGGGCCTGGTGGGCTATGTGCCCGGCGTGCAGCAGTCCGCCAGCACCATTATGGGCATGCAGGGCATTATGGTTGGCCTGCCGCTGCTGTTCTTCGTTCTCACCCTGTGGATCTACCTGCGTCACTACAAGCTGGACGGTGAGATCCTTCATCAGATGCAGCGCGCGCTGCAGCTGAAATATCATCCTCAAGCGGGGGAGAGGAGCAAGGTCGCGCCGATGCCGCTGCCGGAAAGCGAACCGCAGTTCAGCGTACGTCAGGCCGCCGACCCGCGCGGCTCCTGAAGCGGTATCCGCATTAAATAAGCGGAAATGTAAGCGCTGATTGCTAATTGTAATGTTATAAAGTAACAGTTATCATCCGCAGCGCGGGCGTAAGCCTGCGCTGTTCCATTTTCTGGATAAAGGACTGATACCTGATGCGCATTTCTGTTTTCTCCCCGCTGCTGGCGCTAATGCTGAGTGCCGCCGCCATCGCCGCACCTGAGCGCGTGGCCTCGCTGGTCGCACCGTTCGAAATCAAAGGCACTGACCCGACGCTCTCCGGCGATATCTTCTTAAAAATGTCGATTGTTGAAACCCTGGTCAATGCTGACTCTGCCGGGCAGCCACTGCCCGGCCTGGCAACCCGCTGGACGGTTGCCGACGATGGCCTGCTGTGGCGCTTTACCCTACGGCCGGGGGTGAAGTTTCACGACGGCAGCCCGCTGACCGCCGCCAGCGTGGTGAATGCGCTGGAGGTGGCGCGCAGCAAGCCGGGCCTGCTGGATAAAGCGCCGATTACGGCGATCCGCGCCGAGGGCGAGCAGGTCGTGATTGCCCTGAGCCAGCCATTTACCCCGCTGCTGAGCATGCTGGCGGAAAACCGCGCGCAGATCCTCGCGCCGGCTTCCTATGATGCACAGCACAAAGTTGTGCAGGTAATCGGCAGCGGGCCGTACCGCCTGACCTCTCTGCAGGCGCCGCAGAAACTCAGCGTGGCGCGCTTTAGCGGCTACTGGGGGGCGCAGCCTGCCATTGCTGAAGCCAGCTATATGGCGGTGGGGCGGGCAGAAACGCGCGCGCTGCTGGCGGAGAGCGGCAGTGCCGATATGGTGCTGAATCTCGATCCGGCCAGCCGCAGCCGCCTGAAAAACAGTGCCAAAATTCAGCTGCTGGCGGTGTCGATCCCCCGCAGCGTGCTGCTGAAGGTGAATGCCGGCAACCCGCTGCTGAGCGAGGTGCGCGTGCGGCAGGCGCTGAGCCTCGCCATTGACCGTGCCGCGATTGCCCGTGCCATCCTGCGCTACCCGGCCGCCGCCGGGCAGCTGTTCCCGCCGTCTGTCACGCAGTGGCACAACGCCAGCCTGATGCCGCTGGCGTGCGATCCCGCGCGGGCCCAGGCGCTGTTAAGCCAGCTGGGCTGGCAGCCGGGAGCCGATGGCGTGCTGCAGCGCGACGGCAAACCGTTCACGCTGACGCTCACGACCTATCCCGACCGCCCGGAGCTGCCGCTGATCGCCGCCGCGATTCAGCAGCAGCTGCGAGAAATCGGTCTACAGGTGGCGATCAACGCCACCAACTCCGGGGAGATCGCGGCGAAGCACCATGACGGCTCGCTGGAACTGGCGCTGGTGGCGCGCAACTTTGCGCTGACCCCCGATCCGCTCGGCACGCTGCTGCAGGACTACCCGCCGCAGGGCGGCGACTGGGGCGCGATGAACTGGAGCAACGCCACCTTTAATCAGACGCTGGCCGATCTGGTACAGGGGCGTGACCCGGCACGGGCAGCGGCCGAACGCCAGCAGCTGACGCGCATTCTGCACAGCGAGCTGCCGACCATTCCGGTGGCGTGGTATCAGCAGACCGCCGCGGTCTCCACCCGCCTGAGCGGCGCGGCGCTGGATCCGTTCGAGCGCAGCTTCGGGCTGGAGAAAATGAGGTGGGCTGAATGATGCGTATGCTGGGCTATCGCCTGTTACAGGCCGGCTTTGTTGCCCTGCTGGTGGGCGGCCTGACGTTTGTGCTGATGCGCTCGCTGCCGGGTGATATGGCTTACCGCATCGCCGCCGGGCGCTACGGCTACGACCGCGTTGATGCCGCCGCTGCCCGCGCGGTGCAGCAGGAGCTGGGGCTGGATCGCCCTGCCTGGCAGGCACTGGTCGACTGGTTTATCCAGCTGCTGCATTTTAATCCCGGCAATTCGCTGGTCTCCGGCGAGCCGGTGATGGCCGAGATTGGTCATCAGCTGGGGCAGACCCTGCTGCTGGCGGCCGTGGCGCTGGTGATGTCGCTGCTGCTCGGGCCGCCGCTTGGTATCTTTGCCGCACTCAATCCGGGGGGCAGGCTGGATCGTCTGCTGCTGGCGCTCTCCACCATCCTGCGCGCGCTGCCGCACTTCGTGCTGGGGCTGATTCTGGTGCTGATTTTTGCCCTGACGCTCGGGCTGCTGCCCGCTGCCGGATACGGTGACGTGCAGCATGTGCTGCTGCCCGCTTTAACGCTGGCGCTTGGGCTGGCGGCGGTGTCGAGCCGCGTGGCGCGCAACGCCATGCGTCAGGTCGCTGGCTCGGCCTGGTACAGCTTTGGCCGCACCAAAGGGCTGAAGGAGGGCATGCTGTTCTGGCGTCACGGCCTGCGCAACGTCAGCGTGCCGCTGGTGACTTATCTCAGCGTGCAGTTTATCTATCTGATTGAGGGCGTGATTGTGGTGGAAACCCTGTTTGCCTGGCCGGGGATTGGTCATGCACTGGTGCATGCCATTTTTGCCCGCGATGTGCCAATGATCCAGGGCAGCGCGCTGGTGATGGGGCTGCTGTTTGTCCTGCTTAACGCGGCCAGCGACGCGCTGTGCTGGTGGCTCGACCCACGGAGGAAAACCGCATGATGAAGCTGTTACGCCGCACTTCGGGCGCACAGCGCACCGGGGCCGGACTGCTGGCACTGCTGCTTATTTTCGCCTTTGTACTGCCGCTGCTCTGGCCGCAGGACCCGCTACGCCAGAAGCTGACGCTGGCCCTGCAGTGGCCGACTTTTGACGCACCGCTCGGATATGACCATCTGGGCCGTTCGCTGTTTGCCCGCCTGACGGCGGCGATCCGCCTGTCGCTCGGGCTGGCGCTGGTGAGCGTGCTGAGTGCGATGCTCCCCGGCGTGCTGCTGGGGGTGCTGGCCGCCTGGCGCGGCGGCATCGTCGAGCGCAGCGTGTCGCTGCTGGCCGATGCCTTTCTGGCGCTGCCGGGGCTGCTGCTGGTGCTGCTGCTGACGGCCGTGGTGCCGGACTCCGCGGTGATGCTGTACGTCGGCATTTCGCTGCTGCTGTGGGTGGAGTATTTCCGCATCAGCCGCGCCATTGCCCGCCCGCTGTTGAGCTCTCCGGCGGTACAGGCCTCCCGCCTGCTGGGTTTTGGTCCCTGGCTGATTTTCCGTCGTCACCTGTGGCCGGAGATGGCCCCGGTGGTGCTGACCGTCGCCGCTTTTGGCGCGGCCAGCGCGGTGATGGCTATTGCCGCGCTGGGTTTTGTCAGCGTCGGCGTGCGTCCTCCCACGCCTGAACTCGGGCTGATGATGACCGAACTGTTGCCATATTACCAGGAAGCCCCCTATGCGCTGCTGCAGCCGGTAATGGTGGTGTTCCTGCTGGTGTTAAGCCTGCTGCTGCTGGCAGGGAAGGAGAAAGCATGATGCTGATGGAAGTAAAACAGGCCGCGGTCAGCGGCGGCGATCTCGCCGTGCTGCCTGTCTCGTTCAGCCTGGCCGCCGGGCAGCCGTTCACGCTGCTGGGGGAGACCGGGTCGGGCAAGAGCCTGCTGGCGCAGGCGGTGACCGGCCTGCTGCCGCGCGAGTTCACCGCCAGCGGAACGCTGCATTTTGAGGGTCAGCAGCTGCCGCTCGCCAGCCGCCCGGCGCGCGCGCTGTGGGGGCATACGCTCGGCATTCTGCCGCAGGAGCCGTGGCTGGCGCTCGACCCGACCATGCGCGCCGGTGAGCAGGTGGCGGAGAGCTATCGCCTGGTGCGCGCCATGAGCAAAACACGGGCGCGCCAGGCGGCACAGGCGGATTTGGCGGCGCTGGGTGTGGCGCATGCGGCCGACCGCCTGCCGCAGGCGCTGTCCGGAGGCATGGCCCAGCGGGTAGCCTTTGCCGCTGCCCGTGCCGGGGGCGCAAAGATTATCGTCGCCGATGAGCCGACCAAAGGGCTCGACGTGGCGCGGCGCGATGAGGTGATTGCGCTGCTGCTGGCGGAGGTTAACGCGGGCGGCGCCCTGTTGACGGTGACGCACGATATCGAACTGGCGCGGCAAATCGGTGGCGACGTGGCGGTAATGCTTAAAGGCGAGATCGTCGAGCGCGGCAGCGCACAGCAGGTGCTGAGCGCGCCACAGCACCCTTATACGCAGGCACTGCTGGCGGCGGACCCGTCACGCTGGGCGCCACGGCAGAGCGCTGAGCATCTGGGCAAAGTGGTGCTGGAGGCGCGCAATCTCAGCAAAAGCCGCGCCGGGCGTCAGCTGTTCAGCGGCCAGTCGCTGTGCATCCACGCCGGAGAGGTTATCGGCATCACCGGGCCCAGCGGCTGCGGCAAAAGCAGCTTCGGCGATATCCTGCTTGACCTGCTGAGCGCCGACAGTGGAGAGGTGCTGCGCGATGCCACGCTGGCTGCGGTGAAGTATCAGAAAATCTTTCAGGATCCGCCATCCGCTTTTGCGCCGCGCGTGACGCTGCGCCAGGCGCTGATGGATGTGGTGAAACTCCACGGGCTGGATGAAGGGCGGATTGCGCCGCTGATGCAGCGGCTAAAGCTGCGCCCGGCGCTGCTGCACCGCTATCCCGGGGAGATCTCAGGCGGGGAGCTGCAGCGTTTTGCCCTGCTGCGCGCGCTGCTGCCTGAACCGGTATTTTTGTTCGCCGATGAGCCGACTTCACGCCTCGATCTGCTCACCCAGCAGCAGACCATTGAACTGCTGGTGGAGGTCGCAACGGAACAGAACTGCGCGCTGCTGGTGGTCAGCCACGACGAGGCGCTGATTGAGCATATCAGCCACCGCCGCATACGGCTGGGGTAGAGAGGAGGTCACCATTAAAAAGGGCCAGGTATTTACCTGGCCGGTCCGTTTACTGCTCAGGGTGATATTCGAGATTGATCGGCTCATCCGGCAGTTTGGTGAAGTTGCGGATTATGGTGTGATAATCCGCCGTGGGATTGACGTCCTTAAACTGCTGCGGATAGAAGTCCTTCGCCAGCATTTCCATGCCGATAATATTGTACGGATGGTTGTAGAAGTGGTGATAGACCGCCGCGACCTTGCCCGCTTTCACCGCCGGAATATCCTTCACGCCGGTGCGATTGCGCAGGTGGTCAAAGCTGGCTTTGATCTCGCTGACGTCGGTGTTGTAGCCCAGTGGGATCACCGCGTTACCTTTGCCGCCGCGCTTTGAGCCGCTCATCACGTAGTAATCGGGGTTCATGCTGATCACCTTCTCAACGGCTACCGTGCCGCTGGTGCCGGGCAGCAGCTCAGAACCGATGTTTTTCGCGCCGGTTGCCTCAATCAGGCCGCCCCAGCCGTTGTGACCGTGAGTAAAGCAGCAGGACTCGCCGCCGCCGCCCACGCCAGCGATGGGCTCAACGAACACGGTCGGCTTAGGGGTAACATCTTTCACCGCGGCCTGCATGGCGCTCAGCTTGTGCTGATACCAGTCGGTGTAGGCTTTGGCGTTGGCTTCCTTGTTCAGCACCTGGCCGAGCAGAGTGACGCTGGCGGCAGTGTGCTCAACCGGGTGCAGTTCATCATCCACGAATAGCACCGGGATGTTCAGGGCGCTGAGCTGGGCCAGCACGCCGGTCTGCTTCAGGGCGGGTTTGGCGCGCAGCTGGGCAATCATCAGGTCCGGCTGCTTAGCGATCACCGTTTCAAGATTCACTTCGCCCTGGTCAGAGAAGCCCATGTCGAGGATCTCCTGCGCCTGCGGCCACTTCTGCTTCAGCATATTCCAGCTGCCGGTATCCTGCTTTTTCATCAGGTTGTTCCACGCCACCACGCGCTGGAACGGATTATCACGGTCCAGCAGCGCCAGGCTGAGGATCTCACGGCCATCCTGCAAAATGACGCGCTTTGGCTCCTGCTTAATGACCACTTTCTGCCCGTCCATATCGGTGACGGTCAGCGGGTAAGTCGTAGCAAAAGCCAGCGAGGGCAGGGTGCAGAGTAGCAGGGCAGGTACAGCGCCTATCTTGGAGCGGATTTTCATGGTGATACGGTCCCGTATGAAATGAGATGATAATCGTTATCATTTTTATTCAGCGCATCTTAAACCAAAGTTCAAGGCGTTTCGAGGCATCAACAATATTCTGTTACCGGGTTTCACAATTGGTTTCTGAGTTGCGTGCCGCTTTCCAAAATCGCCCCAACAATCTGATTTTAAAATCCAGCTCAATTACCCTTATCCGCATCTCAGGCAATCAGGCCTGGAACGTGGGTTTAGCAACGCGTGCTTAACGAAATTTCAGGGATTGTGAATATCGCAATTTGCGATAATATCAGGAGGCAGCAATGAGAGTGATCACGGCACGAGCCATCGTTGAGGCAATGAAAAAGTATGGGCAGTGGAAGGCAGGTCTGAAGCTCTGGCTGGATGTGTTCAACACCCCTTCCTTACGCTTCGAGTCTTTACTTCAGCTGCGCGCGACCAGACCCGCTCAAAGAGGTAAATCATGAGAACAATGACGTTAAACGCCAGCCAGCTTGATGGCCTGATCGCCAGCCTGCCGCTGCTGCTGCAAACCGCTGCCGCACAGCTGGAGCCGCTGTCGGTACTCTTACGCGCCTGCACGCTGCCGGTTGAGAACGAAGCGGATTTACAGGGGCGGATGGCGCTGATTGATGAACTGTACTCGCACGCCAGTGACGTAGAGCACTTTGCCGCTCAGTGCGCCGAACGGGTCAGCGACCGGGTGTACGAGTATGAGATGAAGCAGCTGCAGGTTCCCAATGTTACGCCCGGCGAAGCGCTCTCAATGCTGATGAAAGCACGCAAAATCCGCCAGGCTGACCTGCGCCAGATTGCCACGCAGAGCGTTATTTCAGAGGTGATCCACGGCAAACGATCTCTCACCGTTGAGCAGATCAAAGCACTGGCAAGATTCTTCCGCGTGCCGCTGGAAACCTTTATGGGGCAGCCCTGAAGCGGCGCGGTTTTTCACGGCGGAACCCCAGCCCGATGATCCAGCCAAACACGTAGGGCAGAAACGGGTAGCGTCTAATGATGCGCGGCAGCGGACTGGTTTGCCCCGCCGGGCGCTGCTTGCCGCTCATTTTTATCTGGATAAACTGCGTGGCGCTGGTTGGGAACTGACGGCGTTTTTGCACCTTATTGAGCTGGCGCAGGCTGACGCTGCCTTTTAGCAGGCTGGCGGTAAGCAGCCTGGCGCTGGCGACCGCGTCCTGAATCGCCAGGTTGACGCCGACCCCACCGATTGGCGACATCGCATGGGCGGCGTCGCCGATGCACAGCAGGCCCGGTTTGGCCCAGCTGTCCAGCCGGTCAATGCGAATGTCGAGCAGCCTGAACTGCTGCCAGTCGGTCAGATCGGACATTCGCGTGATGGGGAAGGGCGCGACGTCGGCAATCTGCTGCTTAAACGGCTCCAGACCGTTCTCCCGGATGGCAGCAAATTGCCCTTTGGTAATCGAGTAGCCGCACTGCCAGAAGCTGCCGCGATCGAGCATGATAAAGTTCTGTCGCGGCCCCTTGTGGCCGGTATTCCACTCCGGATCGTCCTCACGTTTATCAAGCTGGAACCACAGCACGTCGCGCGGTGAGCCGAACGATCGTCCGCTCAGGCCAGCCTGCTGCCGCACCGCAGAGTGCCGCCCGTCACAGCCCACCACCAGCTGCGCGCGAATTTCCAGCTTGCCGTCAGGTCCGCTGGCCGTGACGCCGCGCACGACGCCGTCCTCAGTGATTAATTCCTCAAGGGCGGTCGACTGGCGCAGCTGGAAGCCGGGCAGGGCAGAAGCTTTGCCGGCAAGAAAATTCAGAAAGTCCCACTGCGGCATAAACGCCATAAAACGGCACTTCACCGGCAGGCGGGTGAAATTCGCCAGCGTGACCTCTTCGCCGCCCAGCTCCGCCTGCAGGCGCGGCACGCGCTGGTGCGGCAGGCTCAGCAGCTGGTCCAGCAGGCCAAGGTGGTGCATGATTTGCAGCGTGGAGGGGTGGATAGTGTCACCGCGAAAATCACGCAAAAAATCCGCGTGCTTCTCAATCACTACCACCTGCACACCGGCACGCGCCAGCAGATAGCCGAGCATCAACCCGGCCGGGCCGCCGCCGACGATGCAGCAGTCGGTGGTTAATCGTTCAGGTGCCAAAGAGTGCATGAAAACCTCGCGCCAAAAAAACAGATGATAATAATTATCATTATCTGACCGTTTGCGCCAGCGCGGGAGGAATTAATGCACCTCGACCGCGTACTTTTCCACCGGGGTGATCTTCTTGATTAGCTGGTTATCAAACAGGAACTGCTCGTAGGCCTGATAGCGCTGGTCGTCGAGCTGCGCCGGATTTTTGGCAAACAGCGGCAGCGTTTTCTGCCATGCAACGTGGTTCAGCTCGGTGTTCAGTTCGGGATGCGCTTTGGCAAACGCCTGCCAGCTCTCTTCCGGATGCGCCAGCAGGTAGTCGGTGCCTTTCTGCAGCGCGGCGAGGAATTTCTTCACCTTCGGCGCATTCACCGCGTCGCGATTGGCAACAATCACCAGCTCGTCATAGGCCGGAACGCCATAATCCTCAACGTTAAACACCACCGGATTTTTCCCCTGTAGCCTCAGCTCCTGCGCTTCAATATTGCGGTAGCCGCCAATCACCGCATCCACCTGGCCTGCCAGCAGCGCGCTGGTCAGCTGGAAGTTGACATTAATCAGCTTAATGTCCTGCGGATTAACGTTTTCATGCTTCAGCATAGTACCTAGCGTTGCCTGCTCTATGCCGCTGACCGAGTAGCCGATCTTCTTGCCTTTCAGCCCGGCGGGCGAGGTGATGCTTTTATCCAGTGTCATCACCGTGTTCAGCGGTGAGTCGATCAGCGTGCCGACGCGCACCAGCGGCAGGCCTTCATCGGCAAAGAAGTGTAATTGCGGCTGATAGGTGATGGCGAGATCGGCCTGTTTAGCCGCCACCAGGCGCGGCGGCAGTGACGGATCCGAAGGCGGGACGATCTTCACGTCCAGCCCCTCCGCTTTAAATGCGCCAATCTGTTCGGCCACCATAATCGGCGCGTGATCGGGGTTAATGTACCAGTCGAGGATCAGCGTCAGCTTTTCAGTAGCCTGGGCGCTGCACGCGGCGCCCAGCAGCAGTGCACAGAGGGTTTTTTTGAACATGGTTATGACCTTTTATAGTGTGTTAGTGGTTTTCAGGTGCCCAGTTAACCAGGCGCTGCAGCAGCGCATCGACCGCCAGCCACAGCAGAACCGTCATCAGGACCAGGATAAACAGCGCGGCAAAGCACTGAGCGGTCTGCATGCGGGCATTGGCATTCAGCATCACGTAGCCCAGTCCTTCGGCGGAACCGACCCACTCACCGATAATGGCACCGATAGGGGCTACCGCCGCGGCCATGCGCAGGCCGGAAGCGAACGCGGGCAGCGCGGCCATCAGGCGGATGTGGCGCAGCTGCGCCCAGCGTGAAGCGCCCATGGTGCGGGCCAGGTCGAGCCAGTCACGGTTAACGCGCCGCAGCCCGTCATAAAATGCAGAGGTGACCGGGAAGAAGATCACCAGTACCGCCATCGCCACCTTGGCGCTGATGCCGAAGCCGAACCACAGCACCAGCAGCGGAGCAAGCGCAAAGACCGGGATTGCCTGGCTGGTCAGCACCAGCGGCATCATCCAGCGCTGTAAACGCGGCGAGAAGGTCATCGCCAGCGCCAGCAGTGAACCGAGTAGTACGCCGATCGCCAGCCCGCTGAGCACTTCCGACGCGGTGATCAGGCTGTGCCAGGCCAGAAACGCCCGGTCATCCCACAGCGCCCTCGCCACCGCAACCGGCGACGGCAGCAGAAAGGCCGGGATATCGGTCAGCGTCGCCAGCCACCACAGCACCATCAGCCCGGCGAAGATCGCCAGCCCGCGCAGGCTGCGGGCGCGTTTTCCTGTGCAGTGCATCATCATCCTGCCGCCCTCAGCAGCTGTTGCAGCAGTTCACCCTGGCTTTTCAGCAGGTCAGGATCGTCCGGCGCGCGCGGTGGCTGCCCACCGATGGCGTGGCCGTCATCAATTCCCGCCGGGTAGCCGGAGAGGACCAGCAGCTGGTGGCTGAGGCGACAGGCTTCCATCGGGTCGTGAGTGATCAGCAGTACGGTATGGTCGCTGAGCAGGTCGGCGGCCAGCGTCTGGATCCTGGCACGCGTCAGGGTGTCCAGCGCTGAAAACGGTTCATCCATCAGCACTACCGGGCGCCGCTCGTACAGCGTGCGGGCAATCGCCGCGCGCTGGCGCATGCCGCCGGAGAGCGCCGCCGGACGCTCGGTTGCCTGCTCAGCCAGCCCGACCCGCTCCAGCAGATGCTGCGCCCAGGGCAGGTCGGCTTTTTCGCCGCGCAGGCGCGCGCCGAGCGTGATGTTGTCTATCACCGACAGCCACGGAAGCAGCAGATCCTTCTGGCCCATATACGCAATGCGCCCCGCCAGCGGCAGGCCATCGCTGCCGCACACCTGGCCCGCATCGGCGGTAGCCAGACCGGCGATGACCTTCAGCAGGCTGGTTTTGCCACAGCCGCTGGCGCCCAGCAGCGCCGCAAAGCTGCCGCCTTTGATGTCAAAATTGAGGTGTTGAAAGATAGTGCGCCGGCCAAAACTCAGGCTGAGGTCGCGCACGGCAATACCAGGGGGCATCATGGTGCGGGCACCGCATTCAGCCCCATCTGCCAGAAGGCCGCTTCCAGCCGGGTGGCGGTGGTGAAGATCTCGCTGAGGCTGGCGATGCGGCTCTCTGCTGCGCGCTGCTGACCCACCGTTTCCAGCAGCCCAATCGCCGCCTGCACGCCGCAAAGATAATCGGCATCGCCGTAGTTACGGATCCACGAGGCATACGGGCTGCCGTCGAGCCGGGTTTGCGGGTCGTTGAGCAGGCGCAGGCCGATTTCGGCATAGCCCGCCACGCAGGGTAGCAGAGCGGCCAGCAGCTCCAGCGCATCGCCGGAGTGGCCGATATCCAGCACGTAGCGGGTGTAGTTCATGGTCTCCGCCGCTTCCGGCTCGGCTGCCATCTGTGCTTCACTCAGCCCCCAGCTTGCGCAGTAGCCAACGTGCAGCGGCAGTTCATTGACGATAGCGTTGAGTGAGGCGGTGGCGGCGCGCATTTCCGGCAGGGTACGCAGCTTGGAAACCAGCAGGGCATAGGCGCGGGCAAAGTGGATCAGGAACAGATAGTCCTGGGTCAGGTAACGACGAAACGCAACGTCGGGCAGGGTAGCGTCAGCCAGCTGCTGCAAAAACGGGTGATCGACGTAGTGGTGCCATTCAGGGCCCGCCTGCTGGCGTAAACGGCCGTACAAACCCTGGCTGAAATCGATGTGGGAAACGGGGTGAGACACGGGACCTCCATAAATTCAGTGGAGATCCGGGCACGCAGAGGTATGAACAGGCACATGATCGATGCCAACCCGTCCCTTCGCTGGCATGACCCAGATCAGGTTCAAAGGGTTCGGCTTACGCCATCTCAGCCCATTACAGGACACCCCTCGGAGCAGCCTGTTATACGATATTTCATTTTTGATTACAATCCTTGCTTAGTCAGGCACGGCGAGTTAGGAATAGTATTATCTCCACGCAATTTCCACTCAGGAAAACCTTATGAAAAGTATTGGATTTCTGTCGTTTGGTCACTGGACACCTTCGCCGCAGTCCGGCACGCGTTCTGCTGCCGACGCGCTGTTGCAATCCATCGATCTGGCGGTCGCGGCCGAAGAGCTGGGCGCGGACGGCGCTTACTTTCGCGTGCATCACTTCGCCCGCCAGCTCAGCTCTCCGTTCCCGCTGCTGGCCGCCGTGGGCGCCAAAACCCGCCGTATTGAGATCGGCACGGGCGTCATCGATATGCGCTATGAGAACCCGCTGTACATGGCTGAAGATGCCGGTTCCGCCGATCTGATCTCCGGCGGGCGCCTGCAGCTCGGCATCAGCCGCGGTTCGCCGGAGCAGGTGATCGACGGCTGGCGCTATTTCGGCTATCAGCCCGCCGAAGGTGAGAACGAGTCGGATATGGCGCGTCATCACACCGAAGTGCTGCTCGACGTGCTGCGCGGCGAAGGCTTCGCTAAGCCGAACCCGCAGCCGATGTTCCCTAATCCACCGGGCATGCTGCGCGTGGAGCCTTACTCGGAAGGGCTGCGCGAGCGTATCTGGTGGGGCGCAGGCTCCAATGCCACGGCGGTGTGGGCGGCGAAGCTGGGAATGAACCTGCAAAGCTCAACGCTGAAGGATGATGAAACCGGCGAGCCGTTCCATATTCAGCAGGCGAAGCAGATCCGCGCCTACCGTGAAGCCTGGAAAGCGGCCGGACACGCCCGCACGCCGCGCGTCTCCGTTAGCCGCAGTATTTTCGCGCTGGTGAATCAGCAGGACCGTATGTACTTCGGCAACAGCGGTAAGGACGCGGATCAGGTCGGCTACCTCGACGAGAAAACCCGCGCCATTTTTGGCCGCAGCTACGCCGCCGAGCCGGATGTGCTGATTAAACAGCTGGCAGAGGATGAAGCGATTGCCGAAGCCGACACGCTGCTGCTGACCGTTCCGAATCAGCTGGGCGTGGATTACTGCGCGCACACCATCGAGGCGATACTGAAGCACGTTGCTCCAGGGCTGGGCTGGCGAAAATAGTCAGAACGGATAAAGATGCCAGGTCTCTTCAATCCCCTGCGCCCGATAAGATATTCATCCGGCGTGAGGGGTTGTTCTGGAAAAGATTATCCAACATCCAGTGACACAGAGACCTACCAGTAAAAATGGCAGCATAATGATATTGAGTTGATGCCATCCAAAGTACTCCAGAGCTGCAGCGGACAGCAGCGAAGCAGCTGACGAGAAGAGATAACGTAATGTTTCACTGGCCGTTTGGGCTGCTTTGCGCATGCTGGAATCATTTCCTAGCGAAAGAAGAATGGAGCTGGTGACGAAACTCAGATTCCAACCCACTCCGAGCAGGGCAAGTGACCAGTAGAATGTAGCCAGCTGAGTCCCTTGCATGCCAACCAAAGCAGCAAGTACTGTCAAACTGATCCCAATCATAAGGCTCATGCCGGCACCCAATTTGCGGAAAGTATAACCCGCCACTAGAGAGGGGGCATACATGCCGACTAAATGCCATTGCATGACGGCAGCACCCTCCTTCATCGTTAGGCCGGCCTTTACAATTGCCAGAGGTGCAGAACTCATCATTAACATCATGACGCTGGTAATCAGCACACCATTTATTGTGGCAACCAGATAAACGGGTTTCTTGAGGGCAGCATAATTGCCAGCCCACTCAGCCTTTGAGGCTTCTGCAAGTGCAGGCTTACCATCTGTCTTATAAAAACAGACTAACAGTAGTGCTGAGACCAGTATCAGAATACTCACAGTCAGATAGGAACCGGTAAAAAGTGAAGAGGGGTAGAGAGATGCGCTCCATACCGCCAGGCCCGGCCCGAGAAAGGCAGCAATCACTCCCCCTGCCAGCACCAGCGATACTGCAAACTGTTTCAATTCCTGTCTCACCAGATCACCTGCTGCCAGCCGGTAAAACTGTGCTGAGGCCTGAAAAGCGCCAACCAGTAAGCAACCCAGGCACAACCCCCAGAAGTGAGGTATTAATGTCGATATCGTTGAGATGAGTGCTCCAGCCACACCGATACAGCACCCTGTTAACAGTGCGTTACGTCTACCATGATAACGAATCTGCCATCCCAAAATGGGCATGATTAACGCACCACCCACGGTCAGTAAGGCAAAAGGAATGGTTGCTAGTTCAGGATGCAGTGTTAAAGACTGTCCAGCCAGACTGGTAATGGTAAGGTCTATTGAAATAGCTGCAGTAAACAGCACCTGGCAAAGAGTCAGGATCCAGACTTCTTTTGGCATGGAGGTCATCTTACCTCCAGACGTGCTGCTGCCCTTAGGGTTGCAGCCAGCCGGAGCAGCTGACGCTGTTCGGCATGGTGTTGCAGGCGCTCAACGCGCTCAGGAGTTTCCAGTTCTGTAAGCGTATAAAGTGGTTCAGGACCGTATTCAATTCCTAACTGGATATCCTTTACCGTCTCAGTTCCCAGCAGTCGCTCCATCACCGTCAAGGCGAGATCGATTCCAGCAGAAATCCCGGCACCGGTGATGCGGTTACCATCTACGACTACCCGCTGTTTAACCGGAATTGCTCTGAGGTATTCCAGCTGCAGCAGCGACATCCAGTGGCTGGTTGCACGGAAACCTTCGAGAAGACCAGCAGCGCCCAGCACCAGAGAACCGGTACAGACAGAAGCGATAACTGAAGCACTCGCAGCCTGACGGCGGATAAAATCCAGGGTCAGTTCATCATCCATCAGGGCTATCTGACCACTACCACCGGGGATGCAGATCACATCCAGCACCGGTGATGTTGCAAATGTTTGGGTGGGTAGAATTGACCATCCTGAACCGGTCTTTACGGGAAGGAGCGTTTTCCAAATCAGATGAACGTCGCAGCGGCTGCTGGCTGCAAATACTTCTGCCGGCCCGGTGAGGTCGAGTTGAGTTACCTGCGGGAAAAGTAACAGACCGACTTGCAAAGGCTTATTGATCATATCCGATACTCCGTTGTCAGAGATTGCCAGTGAAGAGGTGAGTGGCTGAGGAATCCCCAGAAATGACTTCAATCGCTAAACGTCCGCTAACCGGTCTGAGCTCAGCCTGAGCACGCCGGAACGGCAAAAGACGCTCCCTGCGGGCCTCGGCATGCGGCATCCCTGCCGCGTGACGTCCGGCTTACCTCAGGCTGAGCCCATCCCCCGCTATCATCGTGCTCGCTGTGGCTTTCAAACCGCGACGCTGCGGCTTTGGGTGCAAGGGGGGAGGGCTGATTGCAGCAGGCCCACGGCCAGGGATGGCCGTGAGCCAGGCTACAGGGATGTATTCATGCCGGTGCGGAAAGCAGCCCTCCCTCCTGAAACCGGGCACCTGTCATCCCGCAACAATATTCAATCAATTTTTGTGGGGATACCTCAGAGGCGAGTGGTGATATCGAACTGCACATGCCTCCCTTTCTGGTGCTCTCTAAATATCTCTCTACCCTGATTAATAAATGTTTCATGTTCAGGCGTCGCTTCGGAAGGAGCATAGGACAGTGATAAAAGTTTCCCTTTCATCTGATCTTCCTCAACAGAGATGTTTTTGTATTAGATGCTTAGTTCCAGATTCATAGTATTTTCATTAGGGTGTTAAAAGATAAATTACTTTCTTTTTTTTACCTCAAGTGTGAATGATCTAATTTGGCATCAATGATTCATAAAATTATAAATGATGCACTTAACATGTTTTAAAATAACGGTGATGTCTACTGAGAGCAATGACTAATATCGGGGTATTACTGCCATGACACGTAAGATAGGACTGTATGTTTTTGAAGGATTTCAACTGCTTGATATGTCAGGGCCTGCAACCGCCTTTGAGGTCGCCAGCCAGGTTATTCCTGGAAGTTATGAGTTGAGTGTTATTTCTCATCAGCAGGGGATAATATCGAGTTCTGGTGGGGTTGGAACGGTAGCTAATTCTTGTCATCCCCTTGATTATGATACGTTAATGATTGTGGGTGGACCCGGTATCTCGACTATGGTGGAGAATGTGCCACTTCAACAATATATCCGCAAAGCTGCGGCGAAAGTTCGCCGTCTGGCAAGCGTATGCTCAGGTGCGTTTCTGCTTGCCTCCTCCGGTGTCCTTAATGGACACCGGGCGACAACTCACTGGTGTCGGGCGGAGCAACTGGCCAGAGATTATCCTAAAGTCAGGGTGGAATTTGACAGTATCTATGTCTGTGATGGAAAGATTTGGACATCGGCGGGAATTACCGCTGGCATTGACCTGGCACTGGCATTAATTGCAGAGGATCTGGGACGTTCGGTGGCTACTCAGGTCGCCAGACAGCTGGTGGTATATTATCGCCGCCCTGGTCGTTATTCACAAAAGTCCGTCTTGCTGGAGATCGCACCCAGTGCTGGATTATTTAGCGAACTGATGGGCTGGGTTCGGGAACATCTTGATGAAGTCCTGGTGGTTGAGTGTCTTGCCGACCGTATGGCGATGAGCCCCAGAAACTTTTCCCGAGCCTTCCGCAGGGAAACGGGTATAACACCGGCGAAAGCAGTGGAACAGTTACGCCTTGAAGTTGCCAGCGCTCGAATAGAGCAGGGGCACGATAATTTTGACAATATTGCAGCAAGTGTTGGTTTTATATCGGCAGAGAGGATGCGCAAGGCATTTTTGCGTACCTCCGGGGAGTCGCCGCAAACCCTACGTCATCGTGCACAGAATGACTAACTGTAGAACAACCAGGGGAAGGTCGCGTTGAATTATAAAGTCCGCTCAGGATCCCCTTCACGGACTTTTAATCAGGCAGCGTTATTTAGCCAGTAGCTCTTTACGGATGATCTCGGCACCCGCGCTCAAGGCATCGAGCTTGCCTCTTGCCACGCCACGCGGCAGCGGGATCATGCCGCAGTTGGTGCAAGGGTAGAGCTTGTCGGCATCGACGAACTGCAGCGCTTTGCGCAGCGTCGCGGCGACCTCTTCGGGGGTTTCAATATTGTTAGTTGCCACGTCAATGGCGCCCACCATCACTTTTTTCCCGCGGATCAGCTCCAGCAGCTCCATAGGAACATGCGAGTTCTGACATTCGAGTGAAATAATGTCGATATTCGATTTTTGCAGCTTCGGAAAAATCTCTTCGTACTGGCGCCACTCGGAACCCAGCGTCTTTTTCCAGTCGGTATTCGCTTTGATGCCGTAGCCGTAGCAAATATGCACAGCCGTTTCGCACTTCAGCCCTTCGATGGCCCTTTCCAGAGTGGCGATACCCCAGTCATTCACCTCATCAAAGAAGACGTTAAACGCTGGCTCATCGAACTGGATAATATCCACACCCACCGCTTCCAGCTCTTTCGCTTCTTCATTCAGGATCTTAGCGAATTCCCACGCCAGTTTTTCACGGCTTTTATAGTGATTATCATACAGGGTATCGATCATCGTCATCGGACCCGGCAGGGCCCACTTAATTGGCTTGTCAGTCTGCTGACGCAGGAACTTAGCGTCCTCGACAAAGACCGACTTTTTGCGGCTTACCGGACCCACGACGGTCGGCACGCTGGCGTCGTAACGGTCGCGAATCTTAACGATTTCACGCTGCGCGAAATCCACGCCTTCGAGATGCTCAATAAAGGTGGTGACGAAATGTTGGCGTGTCTGTTCGCCATCGCTGACAATATCAATGCCCGCCTGCTGCTGGTCTTCCAGGCAGAGACGCAGAGCGTCTTTCTTGCCGTCAATCAGTTCCTGATCCTGCAATTTCCACGGCGACCATAAAACTTCAGGCTGTGCCAGCCAGGAGGGTTTAGGCAAGCTGCCAGCAGAGGAAGTGGGTAATAACTTTTTCATAATAGGTGACCTTGTAATTTCTGAATCAAAGAACGGTATCTGCAGACCATTGCTTAAGAACATTCTGGTAAGGCTTAATGAATTTCTCTTCAGTCAATTTGCCCTGCTCAACGGCCAGCTGGCTGCGTTCTTCGCGATCGTAAACAATTTTAGTTAATGCATAGTCCTGACTGTTCAGGCTTGGCTGATACTCTTGTCCCGCGACTGAATTCGCGTTGTAAATTTCAGGACGGTAAATTCTCTGGAACGTTTCCATCGTACTGATGGTGCTGATCAGCTCAAGATCCGTATAGTCGTTAATTAAGTCACCGGAGAAATAGAAGGCCAGAGGCGCGACTGCATTTGGCGGCATAAAGTAGCGCGCCTCCAAACCCATTTTCTTGAAATAGTGATCGGTCATGGACAGCGCATTCTGCCGATATTCAACGCCCAGTACCGGATGCTGATAGTCGGTGCGGTGATAGGTATTTTTGCTGGACACGCTCAGGCAGATAACCGGCTGCTTCTTGAAGTTTTCTTTGTAGGTGCTTGAGTTAACGAAAGTTTTAAACAGATTCCCGTGCAGCGCACCAAAATTATCCGGCGTGCTGAAGCTGGACCGTTTTTTGTTATGCTCTAACAGCACCACGCTGAAGTCATAATCACGCACGTAAGAAGAGAAATTATTGCCGACAATCCCCTCAATGCGCTGATTGTTTTTACGATCGACGATATGGGTTTTCAATATTTCAATCACCGGGAAGGGAACGCCTTTGCCTTCCACATCCATCTCAACAGAGACGATCTCAAGCTCCACGGCGTAACGATCGCCGTTGGGATTATCCTCGCGCGCTAGGCTATTAAAACGATCGTCAATCATCGTCAGGGCATTACGCAAGTTTTCCTGACGCATCTCACCGCGCGCTAAATTAGCGAAGTTGGTGGTAATACGAGTATTCTCAGAGGGGTTATAATTCTCATCGAAAGTGAGGCTTTTAAGCGTAAATTTTAATTTATTATTCATGGCGATGAAGTATCCTGATTTCTGATATAAAACCTGAATTATTTATTCAGTGCTTTCAAATTTTCTTTTCTGGTTTTATTATTCAGATGGTCTAAATAAAATAGCAGTAGGTACTTTATGCCAGAGTCACTGATTGAGGAAAAGTGATTTAATTTCATTGCTGCATGAGCCATCTTCATGATCGCACGAAGGGCAGAAGGCGCATGAGGTAACTGTATGAATTTATTGTTATTATGATAACATCTGGCACAGGATCTGCGCCAGAAGCGGGTATCGCAGCGATTACTTCTTCTTATCCAGCCGCGACTTTAAATCGGCAAACGGATTATAGGTGGCTGCGCCTACATCATTCTGCGCATCTTCCCCGGCGACCACGCGGGTGCCGTACTGGTCGGCTTCCGTATATTTCTCATGTTCGTGGTCGTGGCAATAGAGGCACAGCAACTCCCAGTTACTGCCGTCTTCCGGATTGTTGGTATGATCGTGGTCGATATGGTGAACCGTTAATTCACGCAGGTTTGAATAAACAAACTCGCGCGCGCAGCGTCCACAAACCCAGGGATAGATTTTCAGGGCTTTTTCACGATAGCCGGGTTCCAGCCGCGCATAGTTGTTGGGGATCAGAGCCATTGCTGAGGTTACCTGCATCTAATGTTCATTTACGATAGTGCTGCCAATATATCCCACAATGGTGCAGAACCAGAAACAGGAAGTGACTTTTGCAAAATTAATGCCGCAAAGTGCGCGGGTTATACTCGGCCCTCCAGCCACAGCCTCAGAAGCCCTCTCAGGAATTCCTGCTCCATGGCATTTTTAACAAAATGTTTGCCATTCCACAAAACCCCGTTAAGCCGGCAAAAAGTAGTCCTGCACCGACAAAGCCTGATAAAAGAAACAGCCTGCTGTCAACGGCGTATCCCAAAACAACACCGGTAAGAACAAGCGTGCCCGCAGCAATCTGGACTTGCCTCATAACAGGCAGTGGTTGCTTTTTGTCTTCGATTGTCGGAAGGCCGACGCGCTTCCACGCGTTAATGCCACCTGACATCAGTAAAACCGACGCAGGGCTTGCGGCATGGGTCAGCGCGTTAGCATTTTGAACCGTGCGCATTCCTGCCTGGCAGTGGAAAATGACAGGCTGTCGCGCCGCATTTTCCACCGTTTTACCTGCCGTAATCTCAGTGAGCGGAAGCGAGTTCGCATGGGGTATATGCTCACGCAAGTATTCAGCGCGTTCCCGGATATCAATGAGCACAGCGCCTGCTTCAATAAGCTTTTGGGCTTCTTGCGGTGAGACTGATTCTGGTGTCATTTTAACAATCCTCAGGACAGTAAATGTCTTTTAAGGTGGATATAACTTTTTTCACCGCATCGTTTTTGATGAAATAGTTGACTTTTTGCGCGACCCTTTTTGACTCAATCAAACCCTCGTCTTTCATTTTCGCAAGGTGTTGAGAGGTTGCAGAAGGTGTTAAGCCGGTCAGTTGCCCCAGTTCACCCGAAGAGGTGCCGGGTTTATCAATGAGAATACAGAGGATTAACAGACGACTGCTGTTACTCATCGACTTAAGCAGCGTGGTTGCCCGCAAGGCCCCCTCTTGTATGTGAAGTAGACTCGTTTCTTTCATTCTTATTTTAGTTTTTTCTAAATTTAGTAAAATCTAAATCAAATGATGCTCACGTGCAATCAAAGATTCTAAGTGCAGCAGGATATCTGCCGTTGTTGATTGCAGGCGGTGTTCAACTTAGCTGTCCGCTTCGTGCCCAGGCTGTGTGAAAACTACTGATCACTTTTTGGTCTAAGTAGTGGCTTTATATGATCAACCATTCTTGATAAACCCATGCGGAAATCTACTTTATTTAATAAAATTATAATCATACGATTAGATAAAGCGGTTGCAGGTATGACTCACCATATTAAAGGTCAAGGCAGACATCAGGTGACGTTGCTCCCTGAAGTGCTGGATGATTTTGTCACAGAAGACAACCCTGTCAGGGTTATTGACGTCTTTGTTGATGGACTACATCTTGATGCACTTGGCTTTGAGCGCGTTAATGCAAAACAAACCGGGCGGCCTGGATATCACCCCGCAACCATGCTGAAGCTGTACATTTATGGGTACCTGAACCGCATCCAGTCATCCCGCCGGTAGAGAAAGAAGCCCATCGTAACGTTGAATTGATGTGGTTACTTGAGCGATTAACGCCTGATTTTAAAACCATTGCAGACTTCAGAAAAAACAATGGTAAAGGCATCAAAAACGCTTGCCGCGCTTTCATTGATCTATGTCGGCAGATGCAGATATTCACCGATGTGGTGGTTGCCATTGACGGTAGTAAGTTCAAGGCGGTAAACAGCAAATCGAACAATTTCACGCCCCAGAAAACAAAAGGCCACATTGAAAGGGTTGAGCAAAGTATCTCTCTTTACCTGAATAAGCTCGAAGAAGCTGACAAGGCTGCGGAGCCCGAAAAAAATGCATGTTTAACAACTGCGAAAGTGGCATGGCTGCAAAAGCGTCTGAAAGAACTCAGGAAAATCCAGCAGGCTGTTGCGCAGCACCCAGATAAGCAGCTGTCACTGACAGATCCTGATGCCCGGCTAATGAAGATAAACAATGTTAACCGCCAGGTGAGCTATAACGTTCAGACTGCCGTTGATGCTAAATATCACCTGATTATTGCGCATGAAGTAACGAATACTCCAGACCGTGGGCAGCTAACAGCGGTGACCAAATTAGCGCAGAACGCTGTTGGCAAAGCGGATATTACCGTACTGGCTGATAAAGGTTATTACAGCCGGGGAGATATTAAAGCAACGCAGGACTTAGGTGCCGTAGCCTTAGTACCAAAAGGCGATACCTCTGGCGCTGACCGTAAAGGTCTTTTCAATCGTTCATTGTTCAAATATGACCAGGAAAAAGATATTTATATTTGCCCGATGGGTAACGAGCTTCAGAACCGATTTACGATGGTTGAGGATGGTTTAGAACAGCAAATGTACTTTAACAATATTGCCTGTCGCGATTGCAGTCAGCGGTCAAGGTGCACCACATCAAAACGCGATCCAAGACGTATAAGGCGTTGGGTTCATGAAGCAGAAATGGAAGACATGCAAGCCAGGCTTAATGCATCGCCACAAACAGCTGTCGTGCGAAAGCAAACGGTAGAGCATCCGTTCGGGACAATTAAAATGTGGATGGGAGCGACTCACTTCCTGACGCAACGGTTTAAAAACGTCAGCACAGAAATCAGTCTGCATGTACTGGCTTATAACCTGAAAAGGATGATGTCCATTCTGGGGTACCGAAGGATTGGCCATTAAGCTGCGAGAACGATGCAACTAGCGGCAGTGGCCGCTTTTCCCCCCTAATAACAGGTCATTAGCACTCAATATTCAGTACATAGCCTCGTTTTGCCTCTACATACAAATCACTGCGAATACAGTCCATATCAGGAATATCTTGCATCCCTGGCTAGTGTTAGTCCTCGGATACTGCAAAAACCGGGTTTATACACAGCCTGTGCCAGAAGCGGACGTTTTCTTTGAGCCTGAACTGCCAAATTTCTATCAGTATCAAAACCATTAAACTGTGTGTGCCGCAAAGCGGTTTTCAGGTAATCCGGGACTGAGATCAGATTTAGCTTTGAGCAATGCACCGTCATATTCAGACAGCGCAGTGAGTCCCACTGTAGCCGTGGTGCAATAGAGATGGGTAAAACCCTCACCGGCCAGTGTCGGACAGGTGCTCTGGATTCCAGGTGACGTCAGAATAGCGTCTGTGGTCCCATCCGGGCGGTAACGGACAACACGGTTCCCCCCCCATTCAGCATTCCATAGATAGCCCATCTCATCCACGCAGGAGCCGTCAGGCGCGCCGCTGCCTTCGCTTTCGGCGAACACGCGCTGGTTCTGCAGCGAGGGGTAATCACAGCACATTATCCGACCCTGCATCGAGTCACAGTAATAGAGCGTGCCATCATCGGGGCTGAAACAGATGCTGTTCGGTATAGCGACATCGGGCAGTGCAAGCGTCTCAACAGTCAGCGTTGCCGCGTTGAGTCGATGAAACTTACCGATGACTTTAACGGGATAACCATCATCCATCGTCCCGAAGACAAAATTACCGGCACGGTCACATCGTCCATCACCTATGCGGGTATTGGTGCCTCCCGGTGAAGCGGCCACTGGGGTAATTAACCCGCTGTTGAGATCATAGAAAGCCAGTCTTGACGCGAATCCCATCAGCAGAATGTGACTTTTTTCAGTCAGTGCAAAGGAGCCAAGGCGTTCCGGCAGCGACCAGCGCATCACAGCATCATTGCCTTCTTCTATTGCGAGCAGTTCACTGGCTTCAATGTCAGTCCAGTAGAGCCTGCGGGTTCTTTCACACCACAGCGGGCACTCTCCGAGCGTATTCCTGACCTCAGCTGCAATTGAAAACATGATAATCCTCCGGAGATAAAAGGTCGTACTGCACGATGGCAAAAGTGGATAACGCAGCTACTGCAGAAAACGTGCAGAGAGCCTATCGCCGAAAAGCATGACGGCAAGTCCGATCAGCATGACAACCATTCCCCCCAGCCTGAGTAACGAAACCGGACGCCGCACAGCGCCCAGCAAGCCAAAATGGTCAATCATCTGCGAGGAAAGTAACTGTCCGACAATCGCCAGCCCGAGCAGCGCTGAAAACCCAATTTTCGGCGCAAGCACGACGTAGCTGAACAGTGCACATGCGCCTATCATTCCGCCCGCCAGACTCCAGAGGGGTTGCGACGGGATCGCCGCTAGCGATGTCATCAACCCACCCCGCAGCAGCGCGTAAATCCCCAGGCTGAACGCGCCTGCCGTAAATGAAAACAGCGCCGCAGTGACCGGATCGCCGCCCAGTCCCTTTGCCAGCTGGCTGTTCAGGGTCGTCTGCAGGGTGATCCCCAGACCTGCGGCAAAAGCGATTACGTAATAGATCATGCCCATGCTTTTCATCCTGGTCAGTCGGCCTGCACCAGCGGTAGGAAGGTGTCAGCAAAAATGTCAGGCTGGTAACCAGAGGCTGCAAAAAGGTGCTCACGCGACTCATCAATCGCCGCACGTAGTCGCGCGCTGTCTACGCCCAGCACCTTACCGTTCTGTTTAACGATGCGTCCGCCGATCATGACGGTGTCGATGTTGCTGCGCTCGGCGGCATGAACCACCGTGCCAAAGGCATTGCCGGAAGGGTAAAGATTGAGATCACTGACGCTAATCAGCACCAGGTCGGCTTGTTTGCCTGGCGTCAGGCTGCCCACTTTGTTCTGCAGCCCCGCACAGACAGCGCCATCAAGAGTCGCGGCTTTAAGGAGTTGCGCCGCCGGAAGCGTTTTCAGCGCATGTTCTGAATCGCAGCACTGCTGCTGATGCATGCCCATCACGCGCTGCAGGTAAAAGGCGACGCGCATCTCCATAAACATATCGGTGCTGTACGACGTTTCATTGTCTACGCTCAGGCCAGGGTTGATGCCATGACGCTGCGCGGCCTCAATGGCGAACATCCCGCTTTCGATGCCATAGTGCGAATCTGAGCGTGGGCAGACGTTCACCCTGACACCGGCCTCCCGCAGAATTTTCCATCCCCGGTCCGGCAGCGCCGTGCAGTGATTGAAAATATTGTCCGGACCCAGCAGCCCCTGCTGATGCAGCGACTCAAGTTCAGACCCCATCTCAGCGCCAAAGAACTCAGTGACAATCGACAGTCCCAGCCTGCGGGCCTCGGTCCACAACTCCGGCTCCAGCTGGGCCATGACGGCGAGAGAGACCAGGCTTTCAGGGGTGTCGGTGAAATACTTATCCTGCAGACGCTGCCAGTTTCCCGGCCAGTGCGCTTTATCCCATTCGCCAGCTACCGGTGCGCCGGAAGCATGAATGGCGCGAATGCCGGTATCAAGTAAGGCCTCGACGGCGGCATCGGAATGCGCTGCAGTTCGGCTGTTGTGCGAGTTATCGATCATCGTGGTGATGCCCGCGTCAATAGCGCCCAGCGCCGTCAGCAGGTTGCCAACATAGATATCGGCAGGACGGTAATATTTAGCGAAGGAGAAGTGCGTGGCGTTGCTGTAGTCGTCCAGGCAGGTGGCGTTTGGGTTAATTCGGCGCAGCTGTCCTTCCCATGCGTGACGATGAGAATCGACCATTCCCGGCATGGCGATCATGTTGGTGGCATCAATGACATGCGCATCCGGCACATCAAGGTTCTGGCCGACGGCGGTAATCGTTGAGCCGTTGATGAGAATATCGCCGCGCTCAATGTTACCGACGTTCCCGTCCATACTCAGTATCGTCGCGCCACGAATCAACGTAGCCAGTGAAGTGACATTCTGATTGTTAACAATATTTCGGATGTAGTCGGTCATTAAACCTGCCTCTTTTGTGATTAATGGGGAAACGATACGCCACGTCATTAGCCTGAAAAAGATGCATAAAGCGTTTTCATAATTCATAATTCGCGAATAATCAGGCTCACTTTTATCCAGGAGCAGGACGATGGATCGGATTCAGGCTATGCAGGTTTTTATAAGGGTTGCTGAAGCCGGAAGCTTTGTGCGCGCGGCAGAGACACTGTCTCTGCCAGCTTCCACCGTCACCAGCACGATTAAAAATCTGGAGAAATACCTGCAGGTGCGTCTGCTTAACCGGACGACGAGGCGGGTCAGACTCACTCCTGAAGGCCTGCAGTATCTTGCGCAGTGCCGGGAAATCCTTTCACTGATTGAACACACGGAATCCAGCCTGACCGATTCCGTCAGGCGGCCCCAGGGGCGACTGCGGATAGATATGCCCGGTGGGATCGCCCATTTTATCGTCATGCCGAATCTGAAAGATTTTTACCGGCTCTATCCGGATATTTATCTGATGATTGGCGTCAGCGACCGGCAGGTTGATCTTGTTCAGGAAGGTGTGGATTGCGTGATCCGAACCGGAGAATTAACCGACTCCACGCTGGTTGCCCGTCCCCTTGGCCGGTTTCGCTGGGTGACCTGTGCCTCGCCGGACTATCTCAGGGAGTACGGTATCCCTGAGACGCCGGAAGCGTTGTCGCAGCATCGGGCAATTCATTACTTTTCCGGTTCGGGAAGACGGACCAATGAACTACGTTTTACGCGTGGCACTGAGATGCTTTCCGTTCCGGTAGAAGGAGAAGCAGCCGTTAACGAAACGGGACTCTATATCAGACTGTGTCTTGAGGGTTTTGGGCTGGCGCAGCTTGCTGAGAATGTCATTTCGGAGAATCTGCAGCAAGGCAAGCTGGTCGAGGTTCTGGCGGACTGGCAGCCACCTTCAGTGCCGGTGACGATGCTCTATCCGCATCAGCGTTTTCTCTCTCCCGCAGTGCGTGCTTTTGCTGACTGGGTCGCCGGGCTTTTTAACGATGGCGCAGGTCAAAAACGGTCTTCTCTGTAAAAGGTCGCCTTAAGTAGCAGGGATATTTATCGGAACGATAATGGGCAGCATCCACAGCAGATGAACCGATCGTTCCCCTGTTGTGCCAGCCAATTCAGCCCGGCTGGGGTGCAGATTCCAGATGCGCATTTCGTCCGGCAGCCATTCCGGTGCAGGCACCAGCGACAGCGATTGCTGCGGTCATCAGTAATGGCACCGTCCAGCCTCCGGACAACTCCTGTACTTTGCCCAGCAGCAGCGGACCCATCGCCGCCATCAGATAACCGACGCTCTGCGCCATGCCTGACAGCGCGGCGGCGTCACCGGCATTTTCGGTACGTAGCCCGATGAAGGTCAGGCCCAGCATCATACTGGCACCCGAGCCGAAGCCGAGAAGAGCAGCCCACAGCATCGCCAGATTCGGCAGGTACAGGATGCCGATAAAGGACGCAGCGGTTAACAGGCTGACGCCGGCAGCGGCTGCTTTCTGATCGTTGAGGCGACGCAGCGTGGCCGCCAGAATCAGGCCGGGAATGGCGGTGGTCAGCTGAAGAATGCCGTGTACTTCACCGGCCTGGGCTGAGGAGAGTCCACTGTTGGTTAGAATGGCGGGCAGCCAGCCGACAGCAACATAAAACGGCATCGCATTCAGGCCCATAAACAAGGTGACCTGCCATGCCAGAGGCGAGCGCCAGACCGCGACGGTCGCAGCTTTTTTCTCACCCTCTCCTGGCAACTGATGCTTCATCTTTAACCGGGGCAGCCATAAAATCAACGCAAGCAGCGGTGCAATAACCAGCATGGCTAACGCGATGTTCCAGCCCCAGCTCTGCGTCAGAGGAATGACAATGGCTGAACCAATAGCACCAGCCGCGCCCATGGTGATGGAATATGCCCCCGTCACGGAAGCCACGTTGCCAGAAAAGTCACGTTTGATAAGGCCAGGGAGCAGGACATTGCCGAGGGCAATCCCGATACCTATCAATAGGGTTCCGCCATAAAGCGCCCAGACACTGCCTGTAGAGCGAAGCAGGATGCCCGCTGAAATAACGGTCAGGGCACCAAAAAGAGTGCGTTCAAGACCGTACTTGTGTGAGATGGATGCGCTCAGCGGTGAAAAGGCGGCAAAGGCCAGCAAAGGCAGCGAGTTAAGTAACCCAACGGCAGTAATACTTAGCCCAAAATCATGGCGAATAGACTCTAAAACGGGTGCGATAGCGGTAAAAGGAACACGCAGGTTGATAGCTATAAAAAGGATGCCGGTCACAAGTATGATTGAAGACCACTTGTTCGTAGTGTGGGACATAAATTTTGCTTTCTCTGGTAAAAAGAAAGACTTTAAAGTACTCATGAGTTACAGAATATAGATAACCTGACAACATATAACTAAATCATGCCAGTTAATAAAAAACCGGTGACCTCACCGGATGAGTTTAATGCCGATGCTTTCAGTCAGGCTGCTATCGCGCTGCATGTGTCATCGTCAGGCGAGTATGCAGGTCAGAGTCCGCACGCTCACCGTAAGGGACAACTTATTATCTCTTTACGCGGTGCAGTGAGCTGTGAGGTTGAGGATGCGCTGTGGCTTGTTCCACCGGGACATGCTGTCTGGGTTCCGGGTGAAATCCCCCACAGTTGCCGGGTCACGAAGAATGCAGATACCTGCTTTCTGTTTATCGAACCCGGCGCGGCAGCGATGCCGGAAATCTGCTGTACGCTGGCGATGACTTCTCTGGTCCGCGAGCTTGTTCTGTATCTGGCAGAGCAGGGACAGGCTTATTCTCCTGACAGTAAAACTGCCAGGCTCGCCGCGGTGCTGCTGGAGCATATTCCGGATGTGCCGGTTGAAGCGCTCCATCTTCCCGTATCCGATCATCCTAAAATCCGGAATATGGCGGAGGCACTTTTTAATGAGCCTGATGATCGGCGAACGTTAAAGCAGTGGGCTGCACATCTGGTCACCAGCGAACGATCGCTGGCCAGGCTGATAAAAGAGGCGACTGGAATGAGCTTTGGTCGCTGGCGTCAGCAACTGCATTTGATGATTGCCCTGAGCCATCTGGCTGAAGGTCAGTCCGTGCAGCGCGTAGCCGGAACGCTGGGATATGATTCGGTCAGCGCGTTTATTACGATGTTCAGAAAAGCGCTGGGTAAATCACCGACGCAATATTTTTCGTCTCTAAACTAATGCAAAACAACACAAACCGAATTTTTATCAAGAACGCCAGCGTCCGCTCCTGGCTCAAAGCTGCCTCTCAGCGCTTATCTGCTTAAAAACAGACCTGGTGTGATTTTACAGACGGATCCCTTAAACTACACCGCACAGGGTGGTTAGCCGTTAATACCAGGGAAGTAAAAATGCTTTTGTCAGAGTGGAGTTTTACCAAAACAGTATGCCAACCGTTGTTTCAGCGATGAGCCGTCAGCTGTTTGTCTCTCTGGATGGCCCCAAGGGCGCGGGTAAAACCACCTTGTTGGAAGCCATGACCACCGTACTCAGGGCGGACAACAAGAAGGTGATCCGGCTTTGCGAGAAAAAAAGCGATCCCTGGAGAGGGGAAACCATGGCTCTGGTCAACAAGCTGGCCAGAAATCCCAGCCTGGATTTGGAACGAGAGGTTTGTCAGCGACTTGCGGACAGCCGGGCATGGATTTCCCGGCATGTACTGACGAAACAGCCAGCGGACTGCATTATCCTGATGGATCGCTGGTACCCCTCTGATGCCGCGTTTCGCCGCATGATGCCATTCGACGACATTCTGAAGCTTAATCTTGAGCGAAACGTACGCGCGCCAGACCTGCATGTCGGCGTGGTTACCGCGCCAGAAATTTCATGGGCGAGAGCCGCGGCCCGGGCGCGTGGGTTGAGCAGTACGGTGATTTCTAAGCTGGCAGAGCATGTCTCCTGTACCGAGGCGTTCGAGCGGGAAATTGCCGATCGCGGCTGGGTTTTATGCCGCAATGAAGGAACGATAGAGGAGGCAACGATGCAGCTGATTGCTGAGATTAACAACGTGCTGGGATCCGTAAGATGACAACCTTTTATCAACATAGTGCCATTAGCCTGGGCGGCCAGCTCATCCCGATGGCCGACTACGCGGGCAAGCTGGTGCTGGTGGTCAATACCGCCAGCCATTGTGGATTCACGCCACAATACGCAGGCCTTGAAGCGCTATACAGGAAATACGCCGCCCAGGGGCTGGTGGTGCTGGGTTTCCCCTGCAACCAGTTTGGTAAGCAGGAACCCGGCGGTACTGACGACATTATGCAGACCTGTCATATCAACTACGGCGTGAGCTTCCCGATGTTCGAAAAAGTGGCGGTTAACGGCGCTGCCGCCCATCCGCTGTTTCGTTATCTGAAGGATGAGTTGCCAGGCGTGCTGGGCGGGCGCATCAAATGGAACTTCACTAAGTTCCTGATTGGACGGGACGGCAAACCGCTCAAGCGTTTTGCACCGATCTCTACGCCGGAGAAAATAGAAGCCGCCATCGTAGCTGCTCTGGAAAGCTAAGAGTCCCTGTCATTCAACCCCTCTACTTCCAGAGATCGTCCTACTCATTGATCTGTTCGTATAACAGGTTATGACGATAACTATTTTGTGGTTTTCATGATTAAAAAATCAATCAGTGCTTTCACTCGCTTTGCATGACCGGTGCTCTTTAAGTAGTAGAGATAAACCGGTGGGTAGGTTTTCCAGTAAGGCATCATTACCGGGATAAATTGCGCTTTATCGGGCTGCAATTCATACACCGGCTCAAACAATCTGCCAATTCCAAGACCGCTGCGTATTCCATCTGCCATGACATCAATATCATTGCTGATGATTTGCCCTGGCATCTCAACGGTTAATTGCTCACCGTTATCCTCCAGCATCAGAGGCAGGATGCGGTTATTGGTGATAAAGCGGTAGCCAATGAGCTGATGCTGGTGCAGGTCCGTCGGCAGTTCTGGCGTACCGTACTTTGCAAGATAGGCCGCTGAAGCATACAGACCCTCACGAAACGGTTTCATCAACTGGCGAGCCACAACACTCTCTTCCAGGATATCGCCAAAACGTATGCCCAAATCAAAGCGCTCATCGATCATGTTCACGGTTCCGTCATACACGGATATCTCAAGCTGTATTCCGGGGTAGCTTTGGCAGAACTCCGCCATCAAGGGCTTCAGAATAAGCAGGTAAGCAAAGCGTGACAGCGTAATTCTGACCAGCCCGGAGGGGTCCTGATTCAGGTCTTTAATGCTTTCCACCGCGCTTTCCAGTGAGGCCACCGCCCGGGATGTCTGTTGCAACAACTGTTCTCCGGCGTCCGTTAGCTCAATGCGCCGCGTGGTGCGCACAAAAAGCGGGTGGCCAATATGTTGCTCAAGCAGTTTTAGCGCTTTGCTCACGGAAGGTGGCGTTATCTCAAGTTTCCTGGCCGCAGCAGTAATGCTGCCTTCACCGGCGATGCTCTGGAAAATACGGATTTGGTTGTAAATGACATTGTTCATGGCGTCATCCTGAAGAGTAAACACAATCAGATTGTTAGCTGTTGGCTAAGAGTGTATGAGCTATTGCTGCTCTAAAAAACAGAATCAGGGTGGTTTATACTCACTTCCCGTTTAACAATCCACCGTTAGGGAAGCCAAATTCTGTGTCCTGATGACCAAATTAACGTGGTGAGGAGATGATTATGCAGTATGTAAACCTGGGGCGAAGTGGCCTGAAAGTATCGCGATTGTGTCTGGGATGCATGAGTTACGGCGAACCAGAACGTCTTCCTCAGCCGTGGTCGCTTGATGAACGCGCTTCGCGGCCGCTGATTCGTCAGGCACTTGAGTCGGGAATTAATTTTTTTGATACGGCTAATATTTATTCAGGTGGAAGCTCAGAAGAAATTGTCGGTCGGGCGCTACGCGATATGGCGTATCGGGATGAAATCGTCGTCGCCACCAAGGCTTTTTTCCCATGGCGTAACTCGCCAAACACAGGTTTTCTCTCGCGAAAATCGCTGTTTCAGGCCATCGATGACAGCCTTACCCGGTTGGGTATGGATTATGTGGATCTGTATCAGATCCACCGTTTTGATCACGGCACACCCGTTGAAGAAACCATGGAAGCGCTTCACGATTTGGTGAAAGCCGGGAAAGTTCGCTATATCGGTGCATCCTCAATGGAAGCCTGGCGTTTTGCCAAGATGCAGCATGTGGCTGAGCGTTACGGCTGGACGCGCTTTGTCTCTATGCAACCGCAATACAATTTACTGTATCGGGAAGAAGAGCGGGAGATGCTGCCGCAATGTGAAGATCAGGGGGTGGGGGTTATCCCCTGGAGCCCGATGGCGCGCGGCAGACTGACACGCGACTGGAATGAAACCACTCCCAGAACGCAGAACGACGCCTTTGCGCTGAAAATGTATCAAAATGCCGCACAGCAGGACCGGAAAGTGGTTGAGGTTGTGGCGCAGATTGCCGCTGAGCAGGGTGTGCCTCGCGCACATGTTGCGCTTGCATGGCTGCTGTCTAAATCTGTGATTACTGCCCCTATCATCGGTGCGACAAAAGCCGAACATCTTGCAACTGCAGTTGACGCGCTGACGCTGACATTGTCGCCAGAAGAGATCGCAGCGCTGGAGGCACCCTACGTACCTCATGTTGTTGATGGCATCGTACCGCCGCTGTCTGAACAAGCGCCACGGCTCTCACCCTTGCGAAGCCACCAGGGAGTTGAGCGCAATGAAAATGGATTATGATGCTGGCGCGGTTAATACGCCTTATCAATAATAGTGGCACAAAATTTAATGCATCCGAAAAGAGGGACATTTATGAAAGCCGGGATTTCTTTATCACTTTTGTTGACTCTGGGCTGTTCCGCTGCTGCTCAGGAACAAAAAGGAACTGTTCCACCGGTGTTCAATATGTTTGAATTCGTCATCCAGCAAAATAAAGATAATGCATACGACAGCCTGGCTGAAAAGAATATTACTGCTTCGGTAACCGGCGAATCTGGCACCCTGGCGATCTATTCAGCCAGACAAAAGTTAAACCCGTCAGCTGTTTATGTCTTTGAAATCTACGCTGATAGCGATGCCTATGAAAAACACCTGAATTCATTGAGCTATAAAGAATTTTTGCGCAATTCACCTGATATTCTGGTGGCGAACCAAACGCGTAGAATTGAGGTGAACCCGCAACTCCTGGCAGATAAACCGATTTTGCAAAGTGATAACACGATAAATAACTTTGTCATCGTTGATGTTAAACCAGAGTTCGGTTCAGATTTTCGCCATATCGTGTTGCCCGAAATGACACAGTCCATTGAGCTGGAAGAGGGCGTTCTGGCCATGTATGCCGTTATCGATAAAGCCAATCCTGACCGCTGGTATTTCTATGAAATATACGCCAGCGAAGAGGCTTATCAGGCCCATCGCATGACACCTCATTTTAAAAAATACATCGAGCAGACGGCAGAAATGACCACTTATAAAGAAGCTATCCCAATCAAACCCGGCAAGCTGATGAATAAGGGTGGCCTGAGATATGAAAATGAGTGATGAACTGCATCCTTGCTGCACTTGTAAGCTAAGTGTCTCTGTCATCTGACCACTAAACGCAAAAAGCCCGCTCGGGTTTCCCCGAGCGGGCTTCTCTAAATATGGCTCCTCTGACTGGACTCGAACCAGTGACATACGGATTAACAGTCCGCCGTTCTACCGACTGAACTACAGAGGAATCGTGTGAACGGGGCGGATAATAAACATGCCCTGGCGATGTGTCAATGCTAAAAATCATCCTCTGCGGTTCGCTTGCTGATGTTTGCAACAACCTGATGATTTGTTCAGCATTTCATGGCGTTTTATACGGCGCCGGGCCGTTTTTTATTAAGCAGATAAACCCCTACGCTTTGGCTGGCTACTCTATACTCAGTAATCTCTGGCTCCACACAAGCGGGCGTGCCGACTGCAGTTCCCGAAGAGAAAGCCTATCAAATGCATAGGGTGAGACAGGTTTGTGCGGGTGAGTTCCGCGTATAGAGTGTCTGTAATCAAGCGAAAAGGAGAAAGACCGTGAGCAATTCTGTTGATAACGAAGCGAATAGTGCCGAGCCCATTGTTGAAGCGGACAGGGAAGCTTCTGCCGGTAAGTGTCCATTCCATGCGGGCAAGTCAAATGAAGTCTCTGGCGGTGGCACCAGCAACCGCGAATGGTGGCCGCAGCAGCTGCGAGTCGATCTGCTGAACCAGCACTCCAACCGTTCTAACCCGCTGGGAGAATCCTTTGACTACCGCCAGGAGTTCGCCAAGCTTGATTATTCCGCACTGAAAGGCGATCTGCGCGCGCTGCTGACTGAATCACAGGCCTGGTGGCCCGCCGACTGGGGCAGCTATATTGGTCTGTTTATCCGTATGGCGTGGCACAGCGCCGGGACTTATCGCTCTGTTGACGGGCGCGGCGGTTCCGGCCGTGGTCAGCAACGTTTTGCTCCGCTTAACTCCTGGCCGGATAACGTCAGCCTGGACAAAGCCCGTCGCCTGCTGTGGCCGGTGAAGCAAAAGTACGGTCAGAAAATATCCTGGGCCGACCTCTATATTCTGGCGGGCAACGTCGCGCTGGAAAACTCCGGCTTCCGCACCTTTGGCTTTGGTGCCGGGCGTGAAGACGTTTGGGAACCGGACCTTGACGTTAACTGGGGTGATGAGACCACCTGGCTGGAGCATCGCCATCCGGAATCGCTGGCTAATTCACCGCTCGGCGCCACCGAAATGGGGCTGATTTACGTCAACCCGGAAGGCCCGGAACACAGCGGTGACCCGGCTTCTGCTGCCCCGGCTATTCGCGCCACCTTTGGCAATATGGGCATGAACGACGAAGAGATCGTAGCGCTGATCGCCGGTGGCCATACCCTGGGTAAAACTCACGGTGCCGCCGATGCCAAACATGTCGGCGTCGACCCGGAAACCGCCCCGATTGAAGCGCAGGGCCTGGGCTGGGCCAGCAGTCACGGCAGCGGCGTCGGCGCCGATGCCATTACTTCCGGTCTGGAAGTGATCTGGTCGCAGACGCCAACCCAGTGGAGCCACTACTTCTTCGAGAACCTGTTTAAGTACGAGTGGGTGCAGACGCGCAGCCCGGCAGGGGCGATTCAGTTTGAAGCTTCGAATGCAGAGGAGATTATTCCCGATGCCTTTGACAGTGCGAAGAAGCATAAGCCGACCATGCTGGTCACCGACCTGACGCTGCGCTTCGACCCGGAGTTCGAGAAGATCTCGCGCCGCTTCCTGAACGACCCGCAGGCGTTTAACGAAGCGTTTGCCCGGGCCTGGTACAAGCTGACCCACCGCGATATGGGGCCAAAAGCACGCTATATCGGGCCGGAAGTGCCGAAAGAAGACCTGATCTGGCAGGATCCGCTGCCGCAGCCGAGCTATCATCCAACCGCCTATGACATCGCGCTGCTGAAAGAGAAAATTGCCGCGTCGGGCCTGTCGGTGGCGGAGCTGACCTCGGTCGCCTGGGCTTCTGCCTCAACCTTCCGCGGCGGTGACAAGCGCGGAGGGGCCAACGGTGCCCGCCTGGCGCTGCTGCCGCAGCGCGAATGGGAAGTGAATGCCGTAGCTGCACGCGTGCTGCCGGTGCTGGAAGCGATTCAGAAGAGCGAACAGAAGGCGTCGCTGGCGGATATTATTGTGCTGGCCGGTGTCGTCGGAGTTGAACAGGCGGCGAAAGCGGTTAACGTCGACATTGAAGTGCCTTTCACCCCGGGCCGCGTGGATGCGCGTCAGGATCAGACGGATATTGAGTCGTTTGAGCTGCTGAAGCCGAGAGCGGATGGTTTCCGTAACTATCGCGCCGCACCGGGCCGCACCTCGACCGAGAATCTGCTGATCGACAAGGCGCAGCAGCTGACGCTGACCGTGCCGGAGTTGACGGTGCTGGTAGGTGGCCTGCGTGCGCTGGGGGCCAACTTCGACGGCAGCCAGCACGGGGTGTTCAGCGATAAAGTTGGCGAACTCAACACCGACTTCTTCAGCAACCTGCTGGATATGCGTACCGAGTGGAAAGCCACCGATGCCAGCGGCGAACGCTTTGAAGGGCGCGACCGTCTGAGCGGCCAGGTGCGCTTCAGCGCGACCCGTGCCGACCTGGTGTTTGGTTCCAACGCGATTTTACGCGCGTCAGCCGAGGTTTACGCCAGCAGCGATGCTAAGCAGAAGTTTGTCAAAGACTTCGTTGCCGCGTGGACCAAAGTGATGAACCTCGACCGTTTCGATATCTGAAACTAGCCTGAGTCTGCAACCAGCCCGCCCGGGAAACCGGTGCGGGCTTTTTTTTTATTATCAGCGGGCAGTGATAGCGTGGCGATCGCGCCTGGCCGAGAAGATAAACGCAGCGATAAACAGCACCGCGAACAGCAGCACAATGGTCGGGCCGGGCGCGCTGTCGAGGAAGAATGACAGGTAAGTGCCGCTAAAACAGACCACCACCGACAGCAGCACCGAGCAGATCATCACCGAAGAGAAGCGGCGCATCAGCAGAATGGCAATGGCCCCGGGCGCGATCAGCAGTGCAATTGACAGCACAATGCCGACCGCCTTTAGCGTGGCAACGATAGTCAGGGCAATCATACTTAGCAGCCCGTAGTGCAGCAGCGCGGTATTCAGCCCGCAGGCTTTGGCCTGCTGCGCGTCAAACGCGTGCAGGACCAGATCGCGCCACTTGGTGCCGATAATCATGGCAATCACACCGGCAATTGCGCCGCTCTGCCAGATATCCGCAGGCGAGATGCCGAGCATGTCGCCAAACAGGATGTGGTCGAGGTGCACCTCTGACTTGACGGAGATATAGATAATCAGGCCGACGGCAAACATCCCCGAGAAGACGATCCCCATCACCGTATCCTGCTTGATGCGGCTGTTCTCCTTCAGGTAGCCGGTCGCCAGCGCGCAGAACAGCCCGGCGCAGAATGCGCCAATAGCCAGCGGGATGCCGACGATCCACGCAATCACCACGCCGGGAAATACCGCGTGGCTCATCGCATCGCCCATCAGCGACCAGCCCTTGATCACCATAAAGCTGGAGAGCAGGGCGCAGGGAATAGCGACAATCACCGAGATAGTCAGCGCGGCATGCATGAAATCAAACTCAAACGGGCTGAGCAGCAGCTCTGTCAGGTTCATAGTACCTCCTCTCCCTGGCTGACGCGGCGGCGGCGCGCAAGCAGCCCGTGTTTCGGGGCGAAGACAAAGGCGATAAGAAACACCAGCGTCTGCGCCACCACGATAATGCCGCCGGTCGCGCCGTCGAGATAGTAGCTCACCCAGGCGCCAAAGAAGCTGGTGACGCTGCCAATCACCACCGCAATCAGCAGCAGCCGCTGGAAGCGGTCGGTCAGCAGATACGCCGTCGCCCCCGGCGTGACCACCAGGCAGATCACCAGAAAGGCGCCGACGGTTTGCAGCGCGGCGATGGTGCAGGCCGCCAGCAGGGTGAAGAACAGCAGCTTCAGGCGGGTGGGGTTGAGGCCGACCGAGCGCGCGTGGTTCTCGTCGAAGAAGGTCACCATCAGGTCTTTCCACTTCACCAGCAAAATCAGCAGCGAGGTGAAGCCGATAATCGCCAGCTGCAGGATATCTTCCGGGGCAATCGCCAGAATATTGCCCAGTACGATGGTCTGAATATTTACCGAGGTGGGGTTAAGCGACACCATAAACAGCCCGAGGCCGAAGAAGGAGGAGAAGATCAGCCCGATAATCGCATCCTCCTTCAGCCGGGTACGCTGATTGAGAAACAGCATGCTGCCCGCCGCCAGCCCGCCGGAGAGAAAGGCACCCAGCGCGAACGGCAGGCCCAGCATATAGGCTCCCGCCACGCCGGGCACAATCGAGTGCGACAGCGCATCACCCATCAGCGACCAGCCCTTAAGCATCAGATAGCAGGAGAGAAACGCGCACACGCCGCCAACCAGCGCCGAAACCCACATGGCGTTCAGCATATACTGGTAGTGAAAGGGTTCCGCCAGCCACGCCATCAGCGCTGCCCCCCAACCACCGTCAGGCCCGGCTGCGGCAGCGCATCGCTAAACTCGACGCCGCGCAGCGCGCCGCTGAAGGCATTTTCCAGATTCTCACGCGTGAAGGTGGTGGCCGTTGGCCCGCAGGCCAGCACCGTGCCTTTGACGATGGCGGTATGATCGCAGTAGTCGCTGACGGTGGCGAGATTATGGGTAGAGACCAGCATGGTGCGGCCCTCGGCGCGCAGCTCATGCAGCAGGCTGATAATTTGCCTTTCGGTGTTAACGTCCACCCCGGTAAAGGGTTCATCCAGCAGGATCACCTGCCCGCGCTGAGCAATGGCGCGGGCGAGGAACACGCGTTTTTTCTGCCCGCCGGAGAGTTCACCAATCTGGCGCTGGCGGAAATCAGCCATGCCGACGCGCTCCAGCGCCTCAGTCACCAGCCGTTTGTCTTCCGCCCGCGCGATGCGCAGCATCCCCATGTGCCCGTAGCGGCCCATCATTACCACATCCTCCACCAGCACCGGGAACGACCAGTCGACGTCTTCGGACTGCGGTACGTAGGCGACCAGGTTACTTTTCAGGGCGCGTTTTTCGCTCATGCCGAGCAGGGTGATCGAGCCGCTGGAGAGCGGCACAAAGCCCATAATCGCCTTAAACAGCGTCGACTTGCCGGAGCCGTTGATGCCGAGCAGCGCAGCAATGCTGCCGGCCGGGATCTGTAAGGTCGCGTCGCGCAGGGCCGTGTGCCCGTTACGGTAAGTGACCGTCAGCTGGCTGACGTCGATACCGGGCTGCTGGTTCATTTTGCTAACCCCTCGTTGATGCCGTTGACCACGGTTTCGCTGGTGACGCGCAGCAGATCGAGATAAGTCGGCACCGGGCCGTTTGCCGCACTCAGCGAGTCGACGTACAGCACGCCGCCATAGTGGCTGCCGGTTTCCCGCGCCACCTGACGCGCCGCTTTATCGGACACGGTGCTCTCGCTGAACACCGCCGGGATCTGCTGCTGCTTCACCGTGTCGATCACTTTACGCACCTGCTGCGGCGTGCCCTGCTGGTCGGCGTTAATCGGCCACAGGTAAAGCTCCTTCAGGCCGAAGTCGCGCGTCAGGTAGGAGAATGCGCCCTCGCTGGTCACCAGCCAGCGCTTGTCGGCGGGGATCTGCGCCAGCGCCTGCTCGACCGGGGCAACGGCCGCATTGATTTTGGCTTTGTAGGCTTCAGCATTCTGGCGATAGGTTGCCGCGTTGTCCGGGTCATACTTCACCAGCGCATCGCGGATATTATCGACGTAGATCAGCGCATTTTTCGGCGACATCCACGCGTGTGGATTCGGTTTGCCGCTGTACGGCCCTTCGCTGATGCCCATCGGCGCGATCCCGTCAGAGACCACCACCTCCGGCACCCCGGAGAGATGGCGGTAAAAGCGCTGGAACCACAGTTCCAGATTGAGGCCGTTGGCTAAGATCAGCTGCGCCCCCCGAGCGCGCTTGATATCGCCCGGCGTCGGCTGATATTCATGGATCTCCGCCCCCGGTTTGGTGATCGAGGCGACATCGGCGGCATCCCCGGCGACGTTTTTCGCCATATCGGCGATCACGGTGAAGGTGGTGATCACCTTGAATTTTTCTGCGGCGCTGGCAGGGGCCAGCGGTAACAGAGCAACCAGCAGGGCGCACAGCCCGCGTTTAATCCAAAGCCGTTCAGGCATTACAACCCCCATAGAGTATAAAAAATCGGCATAGTTAGCTGTTGCTATAAGGTATAGCACAGGCTATATCGCAGGGTGAATCATTTTTACAGGGGATGACAATTCAATATTCACGACTCTGAGGGTTTTCATCAACTATTGTTGATCCAGAGCCAGAAGTGAACTGAGTTAAGATGTGACTATAAACGCGAGTGCGGTGAATCGACCCGCTGCTCAACAGGCTGTGCAAAAAAACAGATAATGGTGATGATATGATTAAGAAAGCAGTTTTGGCAGCGTTAGCAATAACGGTATTTATTCAGTCTCCTGCGCACGCAATTTCTGAAAAGTACCGTCAGCAGCTCGAGCGTTCCGGCTGTACTCAGCAGTCGGAGCTGCAGGGGTGTGATATACACAAATCTAAGCAGCAGAACGCCCGCGCGGGGTTTTCTGACAAAACCATGCAGGGCGCAGCAAACGGGTTAACTGCTTTTGCCGGGAACTATATTGCCAGCCAAAAAAATGGTGGGAAAGTCGCTGAGATTCATATTGAGGGGGATAGCGTCTATGTCGACGGCAAAGAAGTTGCCGATGTAAACCATGTCGGCGATGTGCTGACCTTTCAGCAGGATGACACCGTCTATACCCTCTATTTAAATAACAAAGGCAACAACAGCTGGAAAAACAGTGATTCAGAGACCAGCGGTCCAGTAAGCGCCGAATAAAGCAAAAAGCCCGCTCAGGTTTCCCTGAGCGGGCTTCTTAAATATGGCTCCTCTGACTGGGATCGCCTTTGCCAGTAATTGGCTGATAAATAGGCTAAAATTGAATCCACTGTCTGTCAAGACCAGCAGAATGACCACCTTATGCTATACATGCCATCCATCTTGATCATACAAATCTATTGTAAGCCAGTGCAGTTTATCATCTAAGGCCTACTTAATGATTTACCTATTAGTCTCATTGAGATACGTTTAATGTAGGGGGGCACTTTGATCGTTATATTGAATCGCCACGGGTTTAACAGACACCTCAGAGTCATTTAAGATGGCTTAAAGAGAGGTGCCCATGAGCGGTAAGCGTTATCCCGAAGAGTTTAAAATTGAAGCAGTCAAACAGGTTGTTGATCGCGGTTATTCTGTTGCCAGCGTTGCAACACGTCTCGATATCACCACCCACAGCCTTTACGCCTGGATAAAGAAGTACGGTCCGGATTCTTCCACTAATAAAGAAGAGTCAGATGCTCAGGCCGAGATCCGCCGTCTCCAGAAAGAGCTGAAGCGGGTTACCGACGAACGGGACATATTAAAAAAAGCCGCGGCGTACTTCGCAAAGCTGTCCGACTGAGGTACGCCTTTATCCGTGACAACACCTGTTGCTGGCCTGTTCGCCTGCTCTGTCGGGTGCTGGATGTTCATCCCAGTGGTTTTTACGCCTGGCTTCAGCAGCCGCATTCACAACGCCATCAGGCAGACCTGAGACTGACAGGACAGATTAAACAGTTCTGGCTGGAATCGGGATGCGTCTATGGTTATCGCAAAATCCATCTGGATCTGCGGGACAGCGGGCAACAGTGCGGAGTGAACAGAGTCTGGCGACTGATGAAACGTGTCGGGATAAAGGCTCAGGTCGGATACCGGAGCCCGCGGGCACGTAAAGGCGAGGCCAGTATCGTGTCGCCCAACAGGCTCCAGCGACAGTTCAGCCCGGATGCTCCGGATGAGCGTTGGGTAACGGACATAACCTACATCAGGACCCACGAAGGCTGGCTGTATCTTGCCGTGGTTGTTGATCTGTTCTCACGCAAAATTATCGGCTGGTCCATGCAATCCCGGATGACAAAGGATATTGTCCTGAACGCACTGCTGATGGCTGTATGGCGGCGTAATCCCCAAAAACAGGTGCTGGTTCATTCGGATCAGGGCAGTCAGTACACAAGCCATGAGTGGCAGTCGTTCCTGAAATCACACGGCCTGGAGGGCAGCATGAGCCGTCGCGGTAACTGCCATGATAATGCGGTTGCAGAAAGCTTTTTCCAGTTGTTGAAACGCGAACGGATAAAGAAAAAGATCTACGGAACGCGGGAAGAAGCCCGCAGCGATATTTTTGATTACATCGAAATGTTTTATAACAGTAAGCGTCGGCATGGTTCTAGCGATCAGATGTCACCGACAGAATATGAAAACCAGTATTATCAACGGCTCGGAAGTGTCTAGATTATCCGTGGCGATTCAGGTTTAACATAGGCTGTTACCTTGTATTCTTTTTCAGGATCATAAATACCGTCGTTATAAGACAAAAATTGACACTGAGATATATATTTGTCCAGCAAGAAAATAAGCTGTATTACTATGTGTCGTTCTTCTCTTTTTCTTTTTTTCCTCTCCCAGAATGCTTCTTTTACTGTGTTAAAAATCAGCGGTCCTGCGATGGCTGCTGCTGCTCCAACTAATGCCCATGTTTCCTTTTCCACATGAATTCCTAACTGAGCTAATCACTGATGATTGAAATCTTATACCGTATGCTCACGTAGGGGGATATCTGGCGCTCCGAAGCAGGATGGGGGGCGTCACGATTCGGTAAAACCCGTATTCTACCGAATTGCGCGCCGCTGCTGCCGCAGACACAATATGTTGTGGTTTTCTCAGTTGCTGCCGATATTACATATAGTGGACGCGGGGAGCCGGACGGCCAACACCATGGCAGAACGCGCCGGTTTCACTGCTGCGCCATTCGGTAAAACTCCTGTGAGGGCGGATTTAACCGAATACGATTTACCGCCAGCGGAGTTTTTATTCTTGCTTTTTACATACTTCACAATGGCGAAGCTCAATCACAAAACGTCATTTCTGACATTAAACCAATGTCCGCTTCACGCCCTGAGACATTCGACAAGCTTTTTATGGCTTCAGTAAGGGCGAGTGTCGCGCTTCGAGAGCCAGCAAATACTTCGCTTCATCGTAGTGGGTTCTGGTCTTCCAGCAGCGGTAAATGATCCTTATCCATTTGAATGCCAGAGCCCGGATTGCAGACTGGTGAGATTTTCCTTTTTCTCGCAGTCCCTGATAATAAAGTCTGGCCCAGTATGATGAGTTAACCGTTTTGGCAGCCCATTCAACGAAGGTCTGCCCGACGAACTTGGCACACTGCCATCTCCAGTGAACCCAGCATTTCTGGCCACTTCTTTCTGTCACCGGTGCAATACCTGCGTAGTTTTGAATTTCTTCAGCGCTATTAAACCTGTCACGGTTATCACCAAGTGCAGCAAGCATTCTTGGGCCCATACACGGCCCCATGCCTGGAAGTGATTTGAACAGCCCCGCATCTGGCAATGTGTCAAACAGCGCTTCGATTCGTTCGTCATAGGTTTTTATGATTTCACTCACGACTTTAATTTGTGTCGCCAGTGCTGTTGCCATCAAAGCATTAGCCTCTATAACACTCGAGTCTGTCGTCAATGGGATCGCGTTATCAATACTTACAACACGCTGCTCGGTAAGGGCCATTGCGCGACCGCCTTTGGCATTCAGAAAGTTGCGGATCGTCTCGCGCCTGGCTCGTTTAAGTTGTTGCAGACTGGGCCATCGTATAATCAGTTCACAAAACAGTAAGCTACCCCGATGTGAGAACCACTCCAGGGGTTGAGGATAATACTGTTTAAGCGTGTTGATTATCCGGTTCACAAAACGGCGTTTATCTTCAACCAACTGACGACGCTGCTCAACCAGTTGCTGGAGTAACCGGATATCCGCATTGTCGGGTTCAATAGCTTTTATCTTTTGGGGATAACGCAGCATTAACTCTAATGCGAGCTCGGCATCCTGCGGGTCATCTTTAGCGCCGCTGGGCGAGAAGGCTTGCCGGTAACGAGCCAGTGACAAAGCGTGGACGGGGAAAACGGTGATAAAGGGATATTTTTGAAGAGCATATACCACGGGGCCCTTCTTCAGCTCGAGAGCTATGGCGATTCTACCTTTTACCTTCTGGTGTAACTCAGTAAGCCAGGCATCAAGCGCTTCTGCTGTATGTTCAATCACATGGAATACGCGTTCGCCGTTTTTAAACTGAACACAGACATCGTGTTTTTTATCTGCCCAGTCCAGACCAACGTGCGCAGCAAACTGATTAGTCACAGTCATCACCAACTCCTTTTTATCGGGGATTGGTATGCATTCCACGCTTTTCGAAAGAAATATAGCCAGCAGTTTATCTGCATGCCCTGAGTATTCGTTAGCGAACGTGGAGCACCTACTGGCTCGAAAGAAAAGCAGCGATCATCACGTGATTCTCGCTCAATATTCGTAACCAGTAAGCGCATACCCTGAATCACTTAAAAGTGTAATTCTCAGGGTGCGAATGACTATACTTCGCTCACAGCGGACCTTCAGCGCGTCACGTGTTTGTCTGCTGTGTACCAAGAGCAGACGTTGGTCACATCATTGCCCATCAATCAATTGACAGTTATTAACTTTATATATCTGTAAGATACAGACGGTGGGTAACTTTATCGACATCTACTAGCGGAATAAAGCCAGCACGTTCATAGAAGATGAACGCTGATTGAGGCGCGTTAGTGTTGATAAAATCAAACCAGCGGCCAGAACCCTCCAGTATCGCCCTGAGCAAAGCAATGGCAACTTGCCTTCTTCTCCATTCAATTCCTACATAGAGATGACGGAGTCGTCCAGTCCGAACTGAAGGCGTGTAGGGGTCTTGGTTTAATCCACACACGCCAATGAGTAGCCCGTCGGCATAAAAACCTAACAGGTCCTCACCTGCCTTATCAAAGCGGTTTTGCCCGTTCAGCCAGTTTTCTTCCAGTCTGTGTAGCATGTTAAATCCAGCAGCCATGCTCTCTGCTTTTAACGCAAAAAAGCCTTTGTTATCCGGGGTAATGCTCTCGATAAGAATATTCATGAGTAGTCCCTTTGCATTTAAAGTATTAAGTATCCCGAATAGCTGACTGTGCGCCAGGAGCGGCAGTTAGATCCGATAAATGCAATCAGTACAATGACTTTGAGAAACAGACGGCTTCTTCTCTGCCTATGTATGGGCCATAATTATCAATACGAACATATCCATTTTTCTCGTAAAAATTGACAGCCCGAAGGTTGATATGTCGGGTTTCCAGCTTAAGTTCTCGATATCCCATTTGCTTTGCAGAGGTTTCCAGAAAAGTAAGTAATGCACTACCCACGCCTGGCTCGCTTCGGTCCGAAAACATTCTTTTAAGCTCAGCTATGTTTTGTGTTAATGGGCGGATTGCACCGCATCCTATCGCGTCGCCATGTGCATTTTTTGCCAATACCCATAATGCTTTGTCATTGTTCATAGTTTCAACGGTGAAGTTGGTTTTGCCATTCTCGCCAGTAATAGCGGCAAGTTCAGCTGACAGCATTTCGATTAAGCGATGGGATTCTGAAGAAAATGGATCTGATTTCTCTACTGTTATCATGGTTATATCCTGCAAAGGGAGTTTAACCAGAATAAAGTATGCTGCCTGAAAAATCACCATATTGGAACAGATAATGGGACAACCCTGATCCTTGGCTTTATCGGGGATGCAATGTCCGTTCCTCGCTCATAACTGACCCAATCCGTTTCCGTGGATAGATCTAAATGATAAGCGAACCTCACACTTTCGATTCACGCAGGTCAATTCGGTTGAAGATGCTCATAAACGGCTTAACAATTTCTCCGAGTTGAAGCCAGAAAAATGCCGTACCAGTACAGACTGATACGGCTATCTCTGTGGTTTATTTGGTCAGAGGGGTTATCCCATTGCGCAACTGATTTCCTTCCCACAAATATAAGGTGGAGCATACGCTTTCCGGCACATATCCAGATAATCCGACCACCATTGCAACATCGCTTTACGGGCATCGAGATATTCTGCTTTATGGAGGTAAGCCGCTCGAACGCTGTTACGCTCCTGGTGACTCATCTGCCGTTCAACCGCATCCTGTGCCCATAGGCCAGACTCCATCAGGGCACTACAGGCCATTGCCCGAAACCCGTGGCCGCAGATTTCATCTTTTGTGTCATAACCCATCAGACGTAGCGCCTTGTTGACCGTGTTTTCACACATCGGTTTATACGGATTGTGATCGCCGGGGAATATCAACACCTGATGCCCGGATATTTCCCGTATCTGTTTCAGAATAGCAATAGCCTGACAGGAAAGTGGAACGATATGTGGAGTACGCATTTTTGCACCACGCCCAGAGTAGCGGACGCCGGGGATGGACTCGCGAGTGGCAGGAATGGTCCAGATTCTATTTTTGAAATCGATCTCAAACCAACGGGCGAAACGCAGTTCGCTGGAACGGATGAATAGGTGAAGGGTGAGTGATACTGCCAGGCGGGTTAGTTCTCGTCCTTGCTGGTAGTCCTCAATACGAATCAACAGCTCCGGCTGTCGCTCCAGCGGAAGGGCAGGGTAGTGGCGTTTAACGGGAGGAGCGATGATACCGTCCAGATTTGCAGCCGGATTGTGCTCTATTAACTCCTGATGTACGGCATGGCGCATGATGTTGCATATATGCTGCCGGGTACGTGCTGCGACTTCCAGCAGACCTTTTTGCTCAATGCCTTTCAGCAGGTCGATAAAGTGACGAGGTTTCAGTTCAGCTACCGGCACGTGTCCAATCACAGGAAATAAATGATTGTTCATGCTGGCAAGCAGACGGGAGGCGTGGTTCTCTGACCACGTTCGGTTGCTTTTATGCCAGTCCAGTGCCACATACTTGAAGGTTTTTTCTGGCGAGGAAGTGGCTCTTTCAGCAGAGCGCTGTTGTGCTGGATTGATATTCTGCGCCAGCAGTTTACGGATGCCGTCACGTTGTTGGCGGGCATCAGCCAAAGACACTTCAGGGTAGGCACCTAAGCCGAGGCGTGATTCTTTTCTGTTGATACGATATTTGAGATACCAGAGACGTGAACCGCCGGGATTGACCAACAGGTACAGTCCATGAGAATCGGAAACTTTGAAGGGTTTTGCGGATGGTTTTAAGCTGCGGATTTTTGTGTCGTTAAGAGACATTTGGGGGTCACTCCGTCATCGAACCAACATGACCCCAAATCTGACCACCAAATTCTCCCGATGCAGAGGGAAAACTAAAAATGCATCGGGAAGATTTTTCACGCTAACTCGTTGAATCTAAAACGCCTAAAGATTCGTGAAGATGCATGAAAACATAAATATGGCTCCTCTGACTGGACTCGAACCAGTGACATACGGATTAACAGTCCGCCGTTCTACCGACTGAACTACAGAGGAATCGTGTGAACGAGGCGAATATTAGCGGTCCGCCCCGTGGCTGTCAACTGCAAAAAAAAGTTTAGCTTTCAACTGGCTGCGTTTAAATCAACCCGGGCGATTAGTGTACAGTTCCGCCGGGATTGTGGTGTAACTGCTGCTGCTCCAGTCGCTGATTAGGATCCTGACGATAGAACTGGCGAAATCGCTGGTAGAGTGACGGGAAGCGGGCAATCAGTAGCTCCGGCGCGCTGAAGAAATACTCCGACAGCACGGCGAAGCACTCGGCCGGTTCGCTGGCAGCATAGGCATCAATACTGGCGGCGTTTTCACCCACCAGGTCAATCTCATCCTGAATGTGGTTCATTGCCGCCATCAGCTCGCGTTCCCAGCTTGCGACGTCGCGCATGGCCATGGCCGGTACGCCGTTCGCTTCGCCGCTGCCGCGTGCGTCCAGCTTGTGCGCCACTTCATGGATCACCAGGTTGTAGCCGGAGCAGTCAAAGGAGTCCTGAATATCCAGCCAGTTCAGCACAATCGGCCCCTGTTGCCAGCTCTGCCCGGCGTGGACCATGCGTTCACGATGCACCAGGCCAAATTCATCCTGCCACTCGTCGTCCACCGTAAACGGAGAAGGGTAGAGCAGCACCTCATGAAAGCCGTCCAGCCAGTCATAGCCCAGGCTCAGCACCGGCAGGCAGAACAGCAGCGCAATGCGGCAGCTTTTCAGCTCATCCAGCTCAAAGCCCTGTAACGCCACCAGCCGCTTCTGGCGCAGAAAGCGGTCGGCAAGCTGGATCAGGGTTTTGCGTTCGTCACTGCTCAGCGCAGACAGTAATGGAATGTCCAGCGCCTGTTGCCAGGGAAGCCCGCTATTTATCGCGTCGTCATCGCTTTTCCATGGCCACTTGATCATGCAGTTGACACTCCACAAAAGTAAATAAAGGGAATATTCAATCAGTTATCGGGAAGTCTGTCTGTGACTGAACGCAAACAGCGCCGAAAAAAATCAGCGCTGCGAAGGTACCTGCTGGCCTCAGATGCGGTCGAAATCGATTACCCACACCCAGGGATTCACTTCCCAACTGGTGCCGCCGTACTGAATAGCCCACTGCTTGCGGTAGGCATCTTTCGCCGAAACGGCTTCGCTGTGCATGGTGAAAAAATTATTAAGGAAGTGCGAATCAACCTGCACCCCTTCGGCCATAACGTCGTCGTCGCTGATATCCTGGATTCTCTCCACGCGCACGCCGGTGACAAGCAGGTTAATACGGCTGGCCCAGCGCGGCATATGAATCCCTGCCTGCCAACCGAACTGGTCGTCCTCTTCATCGGTACTGTAAATGCTGGAGTCAGCGCGGTACTGGCAGTAATCGATATTTTTGAACTGTAATGGGGAGTGCTGGTACTGAGCCATTTCCTGCGGGGGCACGACCGGCCCACGCCAGGTTTCTCGCACCCACAGACGGTCGCCGGGTTGACCATACGGGCAGTGGTAGCTGAGATTTTCCATTCCCAGTACGCGGTTTCCCTGCAGGTTATTGCTTAATACATCAATGCCGTAGCAGCCTTCGTGGTTATCCTGAACCGACCCAAACAGCTGGGACTTCATGATGCGCCTTGTCTGCCGTTGCTGACCGGAGAGCAGGGCGCGCACCCGTTGATCGCTAAATAAAATCGGGCGTTCTTTCATGGCTTGACCTCTAATATGACTTTCTTGACCAGTGCCTGGCTCATAAGCAAAGTAAAAATACAATACAGACAATTCCTAACTTTAGCTTAAAAAAACAAACAGGTGGGTATTTTCACTAATCATCAGCAAGTCTTATAAAAAAAATGGCGCGAAAAATTTGCACCGGGAAAGTGTGCCGCCTTCCGTCTTTGCGGTGTGGCTTAAACCTGGCTGTCGTGCGGTAACACAAATGACATTTTACCATAATACAATATGTTACTGCGACTAAAGCTTGTACGATCGCGGCCATTGATAATGGGTATCAGTTCACTTCACTGGCGGGTCAAAAGTCGTTTAAACCGTGCCAGCGTATAATTTATTGCGCAGCGCATGACTTCGGATCATAACATTTATTTATCTTTTGATCGAAAATTAGTCACACGCTAACGCATTGGTAAAAAGCTGAAAATGCAAAAAATGTTGTGAGAAGGTTAAAACAACCGCTATAAGTTTGATGTGGATCTCATTTATGCTGATATGGCCGTCCCGTTACAGTGGGCAACCACCACTGACATCTCAAAAAGTCCAAAAAATAAGGAGAAGTCTATGAACCTGACCCATTGGCAATCCCGCTTTGACGCTTTTCTTTTCGAAACCTGGCAGCATGGCGATAAAGCCCATGATATCGCGCACCTTAAGCGCGTCTGGCAAAGCGCGCAGCGCATCATGCAGGGGACAGAGGCTGACGAACTGGTGGTGCTCACCGGTTGCTACTTCCACGACATCGTAAACCTGCCAAAAAACCATCCCGAGCGTCATCTGGCCTCGAAACAGGCCGCAGATGAAACCCGGCGCATTTTGCGTGAGGTGTTTCCTGATTTTCCCGCAGACAAAATCGAGGCGGTGGCGCATGCGGTGCACGCCCACAGCTTCAGCGCTGGCGTGACGGCAGAAACGCTGGAGGCGAAAATTGTGCAGGATGCTGACCGCCTTGAATCGCTGGGGGCGATTGGCCTGGCGCGCGTGTTCTACGTTTCGGGCGCGCTGGGGCGTTCGCTATTTGACAGTAATGACCCGCTGGGGCGCGACCGTTCGCTGGATGATGCCGAATGGGCGCTGGACCATTTCCAGAAAAAATTGTTGAAGCTGCCTGAAACCATGCAGACCGCTGAAGGAAAAAGAGTGGCCGAATTTAACGCCAGCTTCCTGGTAACCTATATGGCGAAGCTATGCGCTGAATTAAAAGGGGATTTCTGTGCCCTCGATCAAAGCGTGCTGGAGGAGTTCAGCCCGCTAGCAGAGAAATATTAAATTTTTGTGACAGTATGGTTAAGTCGCACATTACGGGTTAGCTTGTTGAGACAATTCTCAGGAGAATCAGGTATGACCGACAAAGTCAGTTTAACTATCAAGATCGATCCTTCCCTTAAGGAAACGATCAAAGCCGTTGCTCTGGAAAACCAGCTTTCGTTGAGTGAAGTTGTGACGACTCACCTGGTGAAAAGCCTCTCTGCGCAGCCGGCGGCTGTTGACAGTCTCGATACTGAAGAAGCCGTCACTGAACAGCTCAGCGCTGCAGAACTCAAGCAGATCCGCAGCCTGCTGAAGAAATCGAAAAAGAAAAAATAAACCGCTTCTCAGCGTCCCTTATTTCAGGGACGCCATTTAATCCTCTACAACACAAACTGACTGACGCTATGCGACAGCCGTTGCGCATGATCGACCAGCGCTTCTGAGGTGTCAGCACTGCGGCGCGTCAGCTGCTCGCTCTCTTTTACCTGCTGATTCAGGCGACCAATCTCCATGGCGATGCTGTTAACACGCTTACTCTGCGCGTCGGCGTTGTGCTGCAGCTCGCTCAGCAGCGTCACCACGCCGGAGACGGCAGAGGCGATCTCCTGATACAGGCCGTCCAGCGCCTGCACCTGATTGAAGCCGCTGTCGATGTGCTGGTGGGTGCTACCGATCAGCCCGTCGATGGTGCGGGTGGAGGCGCTGCTTTTCTCCGACAGCAGGCCGATCTCCTTCGCCACGATAGAGAAGCTGCGGCCATACACGCCCGCATGAGCCGATTCGATGGCGGCATTGAGCGCCACCAGTTTGGTTTGCAGGGATATCCCCTCCAGCAGCGTCACGATCCCGGCAATCTCGCCGGAGGCATCGACGATCTGGCGCATCTGCGACTCGACGGCAATCACCACTTCGCCACAGCGCTGGGTCAGGCTGTCGGTAGCCTGGACCTGCTGCGTGGCGTGGCGGGTGAACGCTACGCTGTGGCCGACCTCTTCCGCCACGCGGTTGAGGCGCTGGCTGATATGATCAAACGCAGCCGTCTGCTGCTGATTGTGGGCGCTAAACTCGTCGCTCTGCTGCGCCATGCGGTCAGCGCTGTCGCGCACCGCGCTGGAGATGGCATTGATCTCACCAACGATATGCTGCAAGCCGTGCTGCATCGCGCTGATGCTATCGGTCAGCTGGCGTATCTCTGCCGACTGAAAAGCGCTGAGCTGCGGCTGTCGGGAGATGTCCCCGGTGGCGATCTGCGCCAGCCAGCTGGATACGCGGTCTAACGGTTGGATCACCCCGCGCAGCAGCAGGCCACCGCCGAGCAGCAGCAGCCCGCCCAGCAGTGCGGAGATTGCCAGCGACAGGTTGCGGCTATTGGTCAGGGAGGAGAGCGTGGACTGATTCAGTTCGCCGGACCGCTGGTTTTCCTGCGTCAGCACCTGATAGTAAGCGTCATTGAACTGCTGCTGAAACGCCTGCATCGGTACCATAAAGAAGGTATCGATATCTCTGGCATTCAGCCCTTTCAGCTGCTCCTGCAGCCCGTCGGCCAGCAAAGTGAAATTCTGCCGCAGCGGGCTCTCTTTGCTGGCGGGGTACTGCCCGAACAGCTTACGCGCCTCATCCAGCGAAGCCTGGGCGGTCTCTGCCAGGCTTTTCCAGCTGTCGACCGATCCGGTCTGGTTATCCTGCATCAGATAGATGCCGGCCCGGTGGCTGTTATCACTGGCGGTCAGCAGTTCCATGCGCGCTTTGTCCAGCAGCGCCTGGCGGTTGGAGAGGGCGTGGGTTGCCGCCACGTTATCGCCAGTGCTGCTCACCAGCCGGGTCAGCAGCAGCACGCCAGCGCACTGCAGCAGCGAAAAAATGATTAAAAACAGGATAAAGCTACCGCGCAGGCTTTTCAGCCAGCCGGGTGGCGCGGTAAAGCAAAAACGAGGGCGACGTAACAGGCGCAGCGGTAGAACGGTCAGCAGTGACATAGTGGGTCCCGTAAAATAAAACGGAGTATTCGCCGCTTTTATGTCACCCGTGTTACAGCGCACCCACCGCGGCGGCAAACAGAAAGCTGTGCGTGACAAAGGCAAATTAGTACCAGTAAAAACTGCTGGCGCGATACTGCCCTGAGCGAGTTTTGTACATCCCCATGCAGTGTTAACGATTTGCGCCTGGCGCTGGGTCAATGAGGTGATAGACTGGCACCCGTTTATCCCTTTTATTGAGTGATTATGAGCGATTTTGACCGCGTGGCAGCTGAACTGGCCGAACAGGCACGCGCACAGGCGCAGCAGAAAGAGGACCAGGACCGTCAGCTGCTGCTGCGCGTGCTGGAAATTTACGATCAGAAAACCGTTGCGGCAACGCTGCGTAAGGTCAGCCAGCAGGAGTGGACGCGCGAGTCGGTGAATCGCTGGGTGAAAGGCAACAGCCGTAAAATGCTGAGCGAAGCCGAAGTCAGCATGCTGCACGGCATGTTGCCCGCGCCACCCGCCCATCATCCTCACTATGCGTTTCGCTTTGTCGATCTGTTTGCCGGGATTGGCGGCATCCGCAGCGGCTTTGAAGCGATAGGCGGCCAGTGCGTGTTTACCAGCGAATGGAATAAGCACGCGGTGCGCACTTACAAAGCTAACTGGTACTGCGATGAACAGCAGCATCGCTTTAATCAGGATATCCGCGATGTGACGCTGAGCGGCAAGCCGGAGATTAACGAACAGCAGGCCTATCAGCACATCAGCCAGCAGGTGCCGGACCACGATGTGCTGCTGGCCGGTTTCCCCTGTCAGCCGTTTTCGCTGGCGGGCGTATCGAAGAAAAATGCGCTCGGGCGCGCGCACGGTTTTGAGTGCGAAGCCCAGGGCACGCTGTTTTTTGACGTGGCGCGGATTATCACCGCCAAAAAGCCGGCGATATTCGTGCTGGAAAACGTTAAAAACTTAAAAAGCCACGATAAGGGCAATACCTTCCGCATCATCATGCAGACCCTCGACGAGCTGGGCTATGACGTTGCCGATGCCGATACTTCCGGCCCGCAGGACCCGAAGATTGTAGATGGTCAGCACTTCCTGCCGCAGCACCGCGAGCGTATTGTGCTGGTCGGCCTGCGCCGTGACCTGAAGCTGCCGACCTTCAGCCTGAGTCATCTCTCTTCTCTCTACCCGCCTAAACGCACGCCGCTAAAAGCGCTGCTCGACCCGGTGGTAGAGGCGAAATATATCCTGACCCCGACGCTGTGGAAATACCTGTATCAGTATGCGAAAAAGCACCAGGCACGCGGCAATGGCTTTGGCTATGGGCTGGTGGACCCGGAGCGCGAACAGGGCGTGGTGCGCACGCTGTCGGCGCGCTACTACAAGGACGGCTCGGAGATCCTTATCGATCGCGGCTGGGATAAAGCGCTGGGTGAGCAGGATTTCGATAATGCCAGTAACCAGAACAACCGGCCGCGCCGCCTGACGCCGCGCGAGTGTGCGCGCCTGATGGGCTTTGAGCAGCCGGGCAGCGCTGATTTTCGCATACCGGTTTCGGATACTCAGGCCTATCGCCAGTTTGGCAACTCGGTGGTGGTACCGGCGTTTGCCGCCGTGGCACGGCTGCTGCTGCCGTGGATCGAGCAGGCGGTGCGTCAGCGCCAGATTTAGCTAAACTTAAGGTCTTGATGAAAGGAATATCACCATGGCCGACGTTCACACCTCCGAGGTGCGCAGTAAGAATATGCGCGCCATCCGCACCCGCGATACCGCGATTGAAAAGCGGCTGGCCGAGCTGTTGGTTGAGCTTGGCCTGAGCTACCGGGTACAGGATAAATCCCTGCCCGGGCGCCCCGACTTTGTGCTGCCCGATCATCAGGCCATTATTTTCGTTCACGGCTGTTTCTGGCACCGCCATCACTGCCACCTGTTTAAGCTGCCCGCCACGCGCACCGCGTTCTGGATGGGTAAAATCGACAGCAATGTGGCGCGCGATAAGCGCTACGTTGAGGAGCTGACGGCCAGCGGCTGGCGCGTTTTGCTGGTGTGGGAGTGCGCACTGCGCGGTAAAACGCGCCTGCAGGAGCAGGAGTTAAGCGCGCGTCTGGAAGAGTGGGTGTGCGCTGCCGAAAGAAACGCGGAAATTGACGAGAACGGTATTCGCCAGCTGTAGGGGCCGATCCTCTTTTCGATCGGCCCGCACCCCCGATTAAGGCTCGCAGGATTTTACGATCGGCTTTGCCGGGAACAGATATTTCCCCAACGTCACCAGAATCACCGCCAGCACGATAATCGCCAGCGCCAGCCATTCGCGGGCTGACAGGCTCTCCCCTGCGAAGGCTATACCCAGCAGCACCGCCACCACCGGATTGACGTAGGCGTAGCTGGTGGCGATAGCCGGGGTGACGTTGCGGATCAGGAACATATAGGCGTTAATCGCAATCACCGATCCAAACAGGCTGAGATAGCCGAGCGAGAAGAAGCCCGCCAACGAGGGTTTCTGCACCAGGTGTTCGCCGCTCAGCGTGCTGGCAATCAGCAATACTGCGCCTGCTGCCAGCATCTCCACTGCGCCCGCCATCATGCCGTTGGGCAGCGTAATGCGTGACCCCCATACCGAACCAAAGGCCCAGCTCAGAGAGCCGCCGAGGATCATCAGCGCACCCCACGGGTTGCCCGCCAGATGGCCGCCGCTGTTGAGCAGGATAATCCCCACCAGCCCAACGGCGATGCCCAGCCACTCGATCCAGCGCGTAGCAATGCCAAACAGGCGGCTGAAACACATGGCAAACAGCGGCACGGTCGCTACCATCACCGCTGCCAGCCCGGACGGCACCTGCTGATGCTCCGCCACGGTGACAGCGCCGTTGCCGAGCGCCAGCAGCATAATGCCAACCAGCGCGGCATTACCGGCCGCGCGCAGCGACGGCAGCTTTTCACCTCTTAGCAGCAGAAAAGTCAGCAGCACCACGCCAGCCAGCAAAAAGCGCAGCCCGGCCAGCATCATTGGCGGCCAGCTCTCGACGCCAATGCGGATCACCAGATAGGTGGAGCCCCAGATAAAATAGAGGCAGAACAGCGCGGCCAGCAGCGGCAGCAGGGCGGGGGCACGGCGTAACGTCATGTTAAAGTCGTCCTGGTTATATCAAGTTATTAAAATGTTATAAGTGGCTAATTCTGCCACTAATTATCACGGTCGGAAGGATTTTTTTTACAAAATTTGCACTCTTTGCGCATAATTGTTTAGATCATCCTCCTCTTAAATACAGCAAAGCCAGGTGGGCCATGGCCAGTGTCAAACTGACGGTAAGACGGTTGTATAAACTTAGCGGCGAACGCATGGTCAATACCCAGGCAACGGCGCGTATTTTTGTCGGCGATCGCCTGATCGCCACGGAAGAGATTAGCGGGATGACCGAAAGCCCGGTGAGTAAATATCTGCACCACGCTGAGCCGCAGGGCCAGCCGGTGCGCGTTGAGTGGGACTGTGATGGCATTGCCGATATGGCGGTGGCCGAAATGGAGCTGTGCCCCTGTTGTCAACATGACGAACATGAATAAGGAATACGACTTTGGCAGGAACCAGCTTACTAACCTTACTGGATGATATTGCGACACTGCTTGATGATATAGCCGTGATGGGCAAAGTGGCAGCGAAAAAAACCGCCGGGGTGTTAGGCGACGATCTGTCACTGAACGCTCAGCAGGTCAGCGGGGTAAAAGCCAATCGTGAACTGCCGGTGGTGTGGAGCGTGGCAAAAGGCTCCTTCCTCAACAAGCTGATCCTGGTGCCGCTGGCGCTGCTGATCAGTGCGTTTGCGCCCTGGGCGATTACCCCGCTGCTGATGGTGGGCGGGGCTTACCTGAGCTATGAAGGCGTGGAGAAGGTGCTGCACAGCCTGCATAAAAACAAAAGTGAGGAGACGCCGGAAGCGCGCGAAAAGCGCCTGCTGAAGGCGGCGCAGCAGGATGCCAGCGCGTTTGAGAAGAAGAAGGTAAAAGGGGCGGTGCGCACCGACTTTATCCTGTCGGCCGAAATTGTGGCGATTACCCTCGGCATCGTCTCTGAATCCCCGCTGCTGAATCAGGTACTGATCCTCTCCGGGATTGCCATTCTGGTGACGATTGGCGTGTACGGCATTGTGGCGGGCATCGTCAAAATTGACGATCTCGGCTTCTGGCTGCAGAAGAAAACCTCGGCGTTGGCTAAAGGGCTGGGTAATGTGCTGGTGGCGGCCGCGCCATGGCTGATGAAGATCCTGACCCTGGTCGGCACCATTGCAATGTTCCTGGTGGGGGGCGGCATTATCGTGCACGGCATTCCGCAGCTGCATCATCTGGTGACGGAATACAGCAGCGAGATGAGCGGCCTGATGAGCAGCGTTGTCAGCAATCTGGCCAACCTGGTGGTCGGGTTCATCGTGGGGTCGATTGTGCTGTTGGTGGTCAATGGGGTTGCCAAAATGCGTCAAAAATCAGTATAAAGACGCCTGAAGTCAGTGAGTAAAACGGGAGTAATGATGAAAGACGATATTTTTGAATTCGATATTGATGCGCAGTTAGAGCAGGCAGAAGCGAACGCCGAGAAAAAAGCGGCCGAAGTTCCGGCTGATTTAGGTGACGAAGCCGACTGCGAAGGCTGTAAAATCTAAGCGCAAACTGCGACGGATTTCACATAAAAAGCGAGTAATAATTTTACTCGCTTTTTTTATATCCAGCGTTTTTAACTGCTTATTTGTATTTAACAAATGTTTTACCTGCCGTTAACAGCGGTGCTAAGGCTCAGATGCTATAACTATTGGGTGATTTTAACCGGATAGGGAGGTGCTTTATGAGCTTTATAATCAGTGATGAAGTGCAGCATAAGGACGGTGGGCCTGCAATGATTGTCACAGGTGTCGCCAGTGGAATGGTGGAGTGCCGCTGGTATGACGGTTTTAGCGTGCGGCGTGAAGCGTTTAGTGAGCAAGAGCTTTGCGTTCTGGCTGATGCAACGCCTTTGGCGGGTTAGTTTTGTCGGTGCATGCCAGATCCCGTAGGGGCCGACCCTTTTTTCCGGTCGGCCCTTGATGTCTGGCGGCCGATCTTCTTTTTCGATCGGCCCGCAGCGTTTATTTTACAGCTCGTTCTTAATACAAAACTCTTCCCAGCTCATGCCCAGCGCTTCGGCGTGGCGATGCAGATAGGCTTCAATCGCATCGACCATCACCGCTTTATCCGGCTCTGCCAGCTGAATAGCAAACAGCACGCCGTCCAGTTTCTTCTCGCGCACATATGCCGCATAAGCCCGCTCTTTCTGCAACTCGCGCAGCTGCTCAACGCTCATGCCCATGGTGGACGCCTGCTCAGCGGTCAGATTTTCAATGCCGGCTTTCAAATCCGGGTGCGCCTCAAGAAACAGATCCTTGGCGATAGCGTAATACTCTTCAACGGTTTTCATAACGGTCCTGCGGGGTGACGGTCTGGATAATGGCGGCTAGTGTACACAAGGTGCGGTGCGGGTGAAAGCCGGGTGAGATGCGGGCCGGTGGCTGCTTATCTCCTCGTTTAAGCTATCATTTTAGCTGCAGGCTGCGCCTGGTGCTTGCGGCGGGGCGGGTAAAAATTATAACGTAGCGCGTAATTGATTAGCTCAGGATGAAAAAATGAACAAGTGGATGATGGCGGCAGTGACGGCCGTTACGCTCAGCGGCTGTGCGCAGCTACCGAATTATGACGCGGCGGTCAAAACCGCCCCTCCGGCAGCGCTGGTTGGTAACTGGCAGACGGTTGGCCCGCAGAGTGGGCTGGTGAGTGACCAGGCGATGGCCAGCCTGATTATCACAAAAGAAGGGGATACCCTGGACTGCCGTCAGTGGCAGCGCGTTATTGCCAAGCCGGGCAAAGTCACCTTTTTCGATGACGAGTGGGTTAACGTGAATCAGCAGATGCGCGTGATGACGCTGGATCTGGAAGGTAACGAGCTGCATTACGACAAGCTGAAGATGCGTAAAGTGGATAAACCGACCGTCGAGTGCCAGCAGGCGCTGGATAAGCAGGCGCAGCCTGATGCCACCCCGCAGCCGCAGCCGTCAAGCGTGCCAGCAGCTAACACCACCTTTACCGCGCCTCAGCCGTAATTCCCAGGTCGTGGCCGCCCGGCCACGACCTGATATCTAGCTAATAATCCACACGCTAACCGATCCTGGCGCACAGCGGAACGAGGCATTACCCTGCTCGTCGCTGCTCACCGTCTCTTCTATATGGCCCAGCAGGTCGCGCCAGTGTTTCCCGCCGTAGTTTTCCCCCAGCGCCAGAGTTTTCTCACCCGCTTCACCGTTCGACATGATCACCACGCAGCCGGAGTGCTGGTCGGTGCCGCTGCGCGCAAAGGCGATGCAGTTAGGGTGATCGAACCATTCGGTCTGCACCCCATGGGCATACAGCTGGCGTGCGCGGATCAGCGCTTCCAGTTCGGGGATCGCCGGCATCTCTATCTGATACTGCCCGCCGTCGTCACCCTCATCCTCATAGCTGGCGCCGAACAGGTCCGGGTAGAACACCGCCGGCACACCGTTTTCACGCAGCAGGATCAGCGCATACGCCAGTGGTTTGAACCAGGGGTCCACCGGGGCTTCCAGCGCCTGCAGCGGCTGGGTGTCGTGGTTGGCGACAATGGTCACCGCGTGCCACGGATCGGTGGTGACCAGCGTGTCGTTGAAGATCTGGCTAAGGTCGTAGTCAGCGCCCTGTTTCGACGCATTATGGAAGTTCATCTGCAGTGGGGCGTCAAACAGCATGGTTTTACCGTCCACCTGCTGGATATACTGCTGGAGTTTATCAACCTCATGCGACCAGTATTCGGCGACGATAAACAGCGGCTGCTCCGCCACCTCCTGCACGTGTTCGATCCACTCTTTATAGAACCAGGCGGGAATATGCTTAACCGCATCGAGGCGAAAGCCGCTGCAGTGCACTTCCTCCATCACCCAGCGCGCCCAGTATTTCAGCTCTTCGGTTACCGCGCGGTTGCGGAAGTCGATATTGGCGCCCATCAGATAGTCGAAATTACCCAGCTCGTTATCGACCTGATCGTTCCAGCCTTCGCCGGTGTAGTCGTTAACGATTTTGAACACGCCGTTCTCATCGGGATTTTCAATGTGGTCGACGCCGCTGAAGCACTTGTGGTCCCAGATAAACTGCGAATACTGCCCGGCGCGCACCGGGAAGGTGAAGCGGGTCCAGGCTTCAACCTCAATCACTTCCTCGTCGATCTCCTCGCGGTTATCCGGGTTGACGCGGTTAACCTGAATGCGCTCTTTCTCGTCGGCACCCATTTTGTGGTTGAGCACCACGTCAAGGATCACGCCAACGCCGTTAGCCTTTAGCGCCTCCACTGCTGCCAGCAGCTGCTGCTTATCGCCGTATTTGGTGGCGCGTGAGCCTTTCTGCTCAAATTCCCCAAGGTCAAACAGGTCATAGCTGTCGTAACCGACCGAATAGCCGCCGGATTCACCCTTATAAACCGGCGGTAGCCAGACGTCGCTGATGCCGATTTCAGCCAGCCATGCGGCACGTTCGGCCGCTTCCGGCCACAGTTTGCCGCCTGTGGGGTAGTACCAGTGAAAGAACTGCAACAGCGTGGGGTTGTGCATATCCGTGCTCCATTTTTCGCCAGACGGGAAAATGAAGTATGGAGTAAGCGCAGCGAAAGGGTGGGCCAGGACGAAATTAATTATTCCGCGCTGGCCCCGGAAAGGTGTTGTATAAAGTCATACTGAGTAAACGTGAGGTTTATCCGTTCGATCCGGTAGGGAACAGCACCACGCCGGCGACATTGGTATAGGCACGATTGACGGACTTCTGGCGGCCGGCCTGCTGGATCAGCAAGGAGATTTCATCCTGGCGTGACTTCAGCAGCTTTTTGACTTCGGCTTCATTATCAAGAATGTGGCGCAGTATCGGGCGCAGCTGCTCCTGAGTACGAGCCGGAACCGGCTCATTCTGCGTAGCCTTAGCCAGCTTTTCCACGGCGCTGAGGTAGTCAACTTCCATATCGATCAGGTCGTCCCACTGGCCTTCACCCGCAAGACGCAGCATCGACTGGCTGTGGGTCAAAATTTCCTGATATATCGCGAGCAGATGTGGGGCAATGTTCATTTATACAGAGTCCTAAACCAGAGCGGTTGTGCCGGAAACCTCTTTCCAGGCATCGGCGATATTGCGCAACAGCGCTTCAACTTCTTCAATTCCGTCGGCATCGTTATCGATATTCGCGCGCAGCAGGCGGTGCACCATATAGCGGTACAGCCCCAGCAGATTTTGCGTTAACTCGTCTTCAGAGGACTCATCCAGACCCTGCTTCAGACCGTTGTCGATAATGTTAATGGCTTTGGAGAGCGACTCCCCTTTTTTAACCGTATTGCCGTCCTGCAAAAACAGGCGTGCGCGAACCAGGGCGCTGAGCGCCCCGTCGAACAGCAGAGTGATCAGCTGGTCATTGCTGGCACTCATCACTGCACTTTCCACGCCGACTTTTGCATAGGCCTGGGTACCGCTTGCGCTATACATGATGGCTCCTGAATTATGAATTAGTGTTTTTGGTCGTCTCAAACTGTGAAGTCAGATAGTCACTGGTGCTGTTCAGTTTACTGACCATTAAATCCAGTGCCGTAAACTGGGTTTTTAAGCGTGCGATAGTGTCGTTGATTCGCGTATTGGCCGCATTATATTGCTCGGTAAGATTATTCAGTGTTTTGCTGACACCATCTTTCGCTGACTGAATAATTCCTTTACTGGAGAGCCAGTCTGTTAAATTACTCGCCATCGTCGTGGCAATTCCGGTGGTTTTTCCATCGCCGATAACCATGGCTTTAATGCCCTCCGGATCTTTCGCCAGCGCCGCATCCAGCTTAGTTTTATCGGTTTCCAACTGCCCGGTGGTTGGGTCAGTGGTGATACCAATCTGTGATAGTGTTTTAAAGGTTGAACTGCTGGCGGTGTTGGTCAACAGAGATTTCATCTTCTGCTGGATGGTGCGCAATGCAGTATCACCGATCAGCGCACCGTTGCTGGTATCTTGTGCATCGGCATTGGTTTCCACCGCGGTGTACTTGGTCAGGCTGGCGAAAGCATCCTGCAGGGTATTGTATGCGGCAACCCAGTCAGTCAGGACCGTGGAAGCATTACTGGTATCTTTGGTAATGGTCAGCGACTGCTCGCCAGTGGTCACATCGTTCAGATTAAGCGTAATGCCTTCGAGCGCATCGCTGATTGTATTGCTGCTATTTTCGATTTTGACATTGTTTACCGTCAGCACCGCATTTTGTGCAGTTACGCTTTGCGTTACGTTGCTGGCTCCGGTACCGCCGTAGTTCAGCAAGTCTTTCATCAGATTATCGCCATCAACGCTCAGCGTTACAGCATTATCAGCACCGGTTTTATCCGCAGTTAGCGACAGGCGATAGCTGCCATCACCGGTTTTAATTACGCTAGCGGTCACACCAGCAGAGGCTTTATTGATCGCATCTCTAATACCGGTCAGCGAGGAGTCCGCTGCTGAGATCTTCACCTCAACCGGCTTACTTCCTTCGGCGCTAGCCTGAATGGTCAGGGTGCTGTCGCTGGTCGCCAGCGCGGCGGTATTACTGTTTTTTTCAGTGGTTGTCAGCGTCTGCGCTTTAGCAAGAGCACTGACGTTGATGCTGTATTTACCGGCGACGGCACCGGAGGTACCAGTGGCGCTAAAAGCGGCTGAAGAACTTACAGTCTTGAATGCGCTGAACAGATCGGCATTGTTCAGTTTGGTATTGGCAGTTTGAAAGGTCTCTATTGCACTGCTCATAGTGCTGTATGCACTGAGCTTGGCAGAGTAAGCACTCTGCTGTTTGGTAATAGGCGCTAATGCCGCCTTCTCAGCAGTCTGCATGCTGTCAAGAATGTCAGCTAACTGAAGCCCGGAGCCGATACCTAAAGTAGAGATACTAGCCATGATGTTTCCTTTATTTAATCAGGACGGAGTATGAATACCGAGGTTATCGGCGATTGATAGATAAAGTTTACGATTATTTGCGCAGCAGCAATAAAACGAATAGCGGTAATAAAGAGGGGTATTTCAGCGAGTAGGGGGAGGTGAAAAAAATCGGCGCGGAACTAAAAAAATTCTAAAGGTTACTGTGGGGCAGACGATAACAACTTTGACGGCGATGAAGCCGGGGGGCAAACAAGCCCAACCACTTAACCCGAAATGATTTAACAGGAAACTTTATCATGGCACAAGTAATCAATACCAACAGCCTCTCGCTGATCACTCAGAACAACATCAACAAGAACCAGTCTGCTCTGTCTACCTCTATGGAGCGCCTGTCTTCCGGCCTGCGTATCAACAGCGCGAAAGACGACGCTGCGGGCCAGGCGATTGCTAACCGCTTCACCTCTAACATTAAAGGTCTGACTCAGGCTGCGCGTAACGCTAACGACGGTATCTCAGTCGCGCAGACCACTGAAGGCGCACTGTCAGAGATCAACAACAACTTACAGCGCGTTCGTGAACTGAGTGTTCAGGCTTCTACCGGCACCAACTCAAGCTCTGACCTCGATTCAATTCAGGACGAAATCAAATCCCGTCTGGACGAAATTGACCGCGTATCGGGTCAGACCCAGTTTAACGGCGTGAACGTGCTGGCAAAAGACGGCTCAATGAAAATTCAGGTTGGCGCGAATGATGGCCAGACTATCTCTATCGACCTGAAAAAAATCGACTCCTCTACTCTGGGTCTTAACGGCTTCAACGTTAACGGTTCGGGTACTCTTACTAACAAAGCAGCTACTGTTAGCAACCTGACTGCTGCTGGTGCAACTGAAACTGCTACAGGTTCGGGCATTTACAACCTGACCACGACGAACACAGCACTGACTACCGATGTTGCTCTTACCAAGCTGCAGACCGGCGACAAAGTAGCCATCACTGCTGGCAGCACATATACCTACAATGCAACTGCAGGCAACTTCACGACTACCAAAACCACCGCAGATGCTACAGAAGCTACTCAGACTGCTAACCGTAATGCACTAGCCGCGACCTTGAAGGCTGATGCTGGTACTACTGCTAGCGGCACCTACGTTACTAAAAACTCAGGTTCAGTTAGCTTCGATACTGATTCATCAGGCAACATTACTATAGGTGGTGCAGCAGCATTTGTAGATGCAGGCGGTAACTTAACAACTAACAATGGCGGTACTGGCACCGTTGCTGCGACCATGACTTCATTGCTGAAACTGGCTTCAGAGAATGCTGATGGCGCAACACTGAGCTTCAAAGGTACTGATTACACTGTAGCAACTGGCGGTACCGCTGCCGCTCAGGCTGATATCACTTATAGCGCGACAGTAAGTTCTGATGTTGTTCTGTCTGAGAGTAAAGCTGCTGCTTCTACCATTACCTACAACTCTGGCGTTCTGACTAAAGATGTTACTTTTGATAACACCGGTAAAGCAACTGGCACCTATGTTGATGACAAGGGTGATATCACTAATACTGCGTCTTACACCACCTCTTATGCGGTAAATAAAGATACCGGAGCAGTAACCGTATCTGGATACACCTCAGCAACTGACCCTGATAAGAAGTATTCACCTACAATCGGTGCAGCTGTAAACGTGACTGCCGCTGGTAAAATCACCACTGACGCGACCAGTAAAGGTTCAGCTACTACAGATCCACTGGCTGCACTGGATAAAGCGATTGCTTCAATCGACCAGTTCCGTTCAAGCCTGGGTGCTATCCAGAACCGTCTGGGCTCTGCGGTAACCAACCTGAACAACACCACTACCAACCTGTCTTCAGCACAGTCCCGTATCCAGGACGCTGACTACGCCGTGGAAGTGTCTAACCTGTCTAAAGCGCAGATCGTTCAGCAGGCGGGTAACTCCGTGTTGGCTAAAGCTAACCAGGTTCCACAGCAGGTTCTGTCTCTGCTGCAGGGCTAATCGGCGACTTAACGCCATTATTGAACTCTTTAAAACCCCGCTTTTGCGGGGTTTTTTTTCTCTGGAGTGTACTATGCGCTTCAATTATGACTTGTTACCTGGGGAACTGCTGCCGTTTGAGGAGATAAACGACCGCTACAGCAAAAAGTACCCTGACGATAAATCGTTGACTACCCGGGGGTTGCTTAGCCCGTCGACCTCCAGCAAGAACTGGACTATCCGCGCGATATTCGCCAGCAAAGATAGCCATATTCCGCTGGAAGACCTGCTGTTTATCAGCAACGATAACGAACGCAAAAACTACCTGCAGCGCTTCGAACACTATTTGCAGCGCCAGGAGAGCTTCCTCTATTTCCGTCGTCCGCTGGAACCCGCGCCGTGGAACAGCTGGAAGGTGATGGGTGAGAGCAGGGTGCTGGCAATGCTGGATCCGGCATCCATTATGGCGCAAAGCCTGCTGCAACAGCGTGGCTATACCTTAACGCTGCTGCGCAGTGATGAAGAGGATGAGTACTGGCAGCTGTACGACCGCCAGTCGCAGCCGTGCTTCGAATACTCGCGCCAGCTGCAGTTTATTGTGGTGCTGACCTCGCCGCTGCTGCCGCCGCCTGCCGGGGTGATCCAGGGGACGCAGGTCGGGCGCCGTGTAAAAGCCCGGCTGTGGCATCGTGCCAGTCATCATGAGTTCAGCAATGCGGTACGCGCGCGCTACGGCGCCTGCGTCATCACCGGCACGCTGCTAACCGACGAGCAGGCGTGGCCGTGGGTGGAAGCCTGCCACATCGATACGCGGGAAAATGAGCAGGGCTTCCTGCTGGATAACAGCGCGGATAACGGCCTGTTTCTGCGCAGCGACCTGCAACGGCTGTTTGCCAGTAAACGGCTGTCGATTGACCCGTTGAGTGGTTCGGTGCATTTTCGCCGCACGTTACAGGAAGATAACACCCTGCTGCCGTTTTATCAGCAGCTGGAAGGGAAAGTCTGCGCCCTGTGGTCACAGGTGCCGGAGAGCACGCGCCAACGTTTATCACTGAAAGCCTGATTACCGGGATCCCCGCGTCCTCTTTTTGTGACGCCGGGGATCTTTCAGGGCGACAAAAATGAAATAACCCGCCTTTTTTACCGCTATTCCCCCAATCAAAATGCCCTACAGAAACAGATAATCGTGCCGATAACTTAATTAACGCAGGGTAGGTCAGAGTGAACGATCTATATACCGCCGATGGCGTGATGGACAAACATTCGCTGTGGCAGCGATACATACCGCTGGTTCGCCATGAAGCGTTGCGCCTGCAGGTCCGTCTGCCGGCCAGCGTGGAGCTGGACGATCTGCTTCAGGCTGGGGGTATCGGGCTGCTGAATGCCGTAGAGCGCTACGACGCCCTTCAGGGCACCGCATTTACCACCTACGCCGTTCAACGCATTCGTGGTGCGATGCTCGACGAATTACGCAGCCGCGACTGGGCACCACGCAGCGTGCGCCGCAATGCGCGCGAGGTGGCAGGTGCCATGCATCGGGTTGAACAGGCGCTGGGGCGCACGGCATCCGAGCAGGAAGTGGCTTCGCAGCTTGATGTGTCGCTGGAGGAGTACCGGCAGATCCTGCTGGATACCAATAACAGCCAGCTGTTCTCTTACGACGAATATCGTGAGGAGCACGGTGACAGCGCCGAGCTGGTGACGGACGGCCACGAAGAGGCTAATCCGCTGCACCAGTTGATGGAAGGGAATCTGCGCGAACGCGTCATTGAAGCGATCGAAGCGTTACCCGATCGCGAAAAAATGGTGCTGACGCTCTATTACCAGGAAGAACTGAATTTGAAAGAGATTGGCGCCGTGCTGGAAGTGGGGGAATCCCGCGTCAGCCAGCTGCACAGTCAGGCGATCAAACGCCTGCGCGCCCGGTTATCGGGAGCGCGCTGACAAAGTCAGTTTTGCACTCTCAACACCAACCGGGGAATCTCGCATGGGATCCAAAATTAAAATGAGGCCGTTGAGCCGTTATTTGAAAGACTACAAACACAGCCAGAGTAACTGTTCCCACTGCGGTAAGGTACTGGACAGAATGGCGCTGGTTTTTCGTGGTCAGATCATTAACAAAGAGGCCATCGCCCGGATGGATCAGCTGATCGACGATCAGGTCTGGTTAAAATTACAGAATGAGCTTACGGCACTGTGCCGTTTTTGTAGCGATATCTTTTGCAACACGCATCCGACTTACTTTGACATCATGGCGTTCAAGCAGTACCTGTTTGAGCAGACCGAAATGAGCCACAGCACCATTCGCGAATACGTTGTTCGCCTGCGTCGCCTCGACGATATGCTGTCAGCGCGTAATTTTCCGGCGGAAAAACTCAAAGGCCCGAGCTGGCATGAGTGCCTGGAAAATGACCTGCCGGATGCCGGCAACAATAACTACCGTATTGCCCTGCGGAAATACGATCAGTTTCTCGGCTGGCAGCGTAATTAGTTATCACTAAAAGGAAGATGACCAACCGGTCATCTTCTGTAACACTGTAGGGATAATATTAAACGCCTGCTGCGGAGGCTGCGTTGTCCTTACTAAATATCAATAATTTCCCCCGTCTCGAACTACTGGGTGCGCCCACGCCGTTAGAGCATCTTCCCCGCCTGTCCGAATATCTGGGCCGCGATATCTTTATCAAACGTGACGATGTCACGCCGGTTGCCCTGGGCGGCAACAAGCTGCGTAAGCTTGAATTCCTCGCGGCGGATGCCCTGCGTAACGGTGCCGACGTGCTGCTGACGGCAGGGGCGATCCAGTCTAACCACGTGCGCCAGACGGCGGCGGTGGCGGCGAAGCTTGGCCTGAAGTGCGTGGCGCTGCTGGAAAACCCGATTGGAACCCACTCTGCCAACTATCTCAGCAACGGTAACCGCCTGCTGCTGGAGCTGATGGGCACTGAGATCATTATGGTCGATGCGCTGCACGCGCCGGATGCGCAGTTAGAAGAGCAGGCCACGCTGCTGGAAGCCCAGGGCTTTCGCCCGTATGTGGTGCCGGTCGGCGGGTCGAACGCGCTGGGCGCGCTGGGCTACGTCGAGTGCGCGCAGGAGATCGCCCATCAGAGCGAAGGCGTGGTCGATTTTGCCGCCGTGGTGGTTGCCTCCGGCAGTGCCGGGACGCACGCCGGGCTGGCGGTGGGGCTGGAGCTGCTGCTGCCGGACACCGAACTGGTGGGCGTCACCGTGTCGCGCAACGTGGCGGATCAGCTGCCAAAAGTGGAGAAGATCCGCGCCGAGCTGGCGCGCTCATTAGCCGTGACCAGCAGCGCGCCGATTACGCTGTGGGATGACTATTTTGCGCCGCGCTACGGCGAGCCGAATGAAGAGGGCACGGAAGCGATTAAACTGCTGGCGCGGCTGGAAGGTATCTTCCTTGATCCGGTCTACACCGGCAAGGCGATGGCCGGGCTGATCGACGGGATTGCGCAAAATCGCTTCCGTCGTGAAGGGCCGATTGTGTTTGTTCATACCGGTGGTTCACCGGCGTTGTTTGCATATCATCAATAATAATGGGGTTGCTATGAAATTTTCGAAAGTTCGTCGCCAGTTGGTGATGGGAACCATGGCGCTGGCGCTGGTCGGCGGTATGACTATGCAGGCACAGGCAGCGGATGAAAACCTGCTGGCAAAAGTGAAGGAGCGCGGTTCGCTGCAGGTGGGGCTGGAAGGCACCTATCCGCCGTTCAGCTTCCAGGATGAGAATGGCAAGCTGGCCGGCTTCGAAGTCGACTTCGCCGAGGCGCTGGCGCAGCATCTGGGCGTTAAGGCCAGCCTGAAGCCGACCAAGTGGGACGGCATGCTAGCCTCTCTCGACTCTAAGCGCATCGATGTGGTGATCAACCAGGTCACTATCTCCGACGAGCGCAAGAAGAAGTATGACTTCTCCACGCCTTACACCATTTCCGGTATCCAGGCGCTGACCAAAAAAGCCAACGCGGGCAGCATCACCAAGCCGGAAGATCTGAGCGGCAAGAAAGTCGGCGTGGGTCTTGGCTCGAACTACGAGCAGTGGCTGCGCGAGAACGTCAAGGGCGTCGACATCCGTACCTACGATGATGACCCAACCAAATACCAGGATCTGCGCGTAGGCCGTACCGATGCCATTCTGGTCGATCGCCTGGCGGCGCTGGATCTGGTGAAGAAAACCGGCGATACCATGGCGGCAGCTGGCCCGGCATTCTCCCGTCAGGAATCAGGCGTGGCGCTGCGTAAAGGTAACGCTCAGCTGCTGGAGGCTATCAACAAGGCGATTGCTGACATGCAGAAAGACGGCACCATGAAGAAGATTTCTGAAAAATGGTTTGGTACGGACGTAACTAAATAATGCAAGAAAGTCTGCAACTGGTGCTGGATTCAGCACCATTTTTACTTAAGGGCGCACTGTTCACGCTGCAGCTGAGTATTGGTGGGATGTTCTTCGGCCTGCTGCTCGGCTTTTTGCTGGCGATGATGCGCCTTTCCCATTTCTGGCCGATTGCCTGGCTGTCGCGTTTTTACGTTTCAATTTTTCGCGGCACGCCGCTGATCGCCCAACTGTTTATGATCTACTACGGCCTGCCGCAGTTCGGCATTGAGCTGGACCCGATCCCGTCGGCGATGATTGGCCTGTCGCTGAATACGGCGGCGTATGCCTCTGAATCCCTGCGCGGGGCGATTGCCGCCATCGAGCGCGGGCAGTGGGAAGCGGCGGCCAGTATCGGCATGTCGCGCTGGCAGACTATGAAGCGGGTGATCCTGCCGCAGGCGGCACGCACCGCGCTGCCGCCGCTCGGCAACAGCTTTATCAGCCTGGTTAAAGATACCTCGCTGGCGGCCACCATTCAGGTGCCGGAGCTGTTCCGTCAGGCGCAGCTGGTCACCTCGCGCACGCTGGAGGTGTTCACCATGTATCTGGCGGCATCGCTGATTTACTGGGTGATGGCGACGCTCCTCTCCTTCCTGCAAAGCCGGCTGGAAGATCGTGTCAACCGCCAGGATCGGGAGTCAAAATGAGTACCATTGAAGTCAGTCAGCTGGTAAAGAAATTTAACGGCCAGACGGTGCTGCACGGCATCGATCTGACGGTAAATGCCGGGGAAGTGGTGGCGATTATCGGGCCAAGCGGCTCCGGGAAAACCACGCTGCTGCGCAGTATTAACCTGCTGGAAGTGCCGGATAGCGGCACCATTCAGGTCGGGGCGATCCGCGTGGACGCCGCACAGTCGATGTCAAAGCAGAAAGAGCGCGTGCGCCAGCTGCGCCAGCAGGTCGGGTTTGTCTTCCAGAACTTCAATCTGTTTCCGCACCGTACGGTGCTGGAGAATATCATTGAAGGGCCAACCATTGTTAAAGGGGAGCCAAAGGCAGAAGCGATAGCGCGCGCCCGTCAGCTGCTCGAACGGGTGGGGTTGCAGGGCAAGGAAGAGAGCTATCCGCGCAAGCTTTCCGGCGGCCAGCAGCAGCGCGTGGCGATTGCCCGTGCGCTGGCGATGCGCCCGGAGGTGATCCTGTTTGATGAGCCGACCTCGGCGCTGGATCCGGAGCTGGTGGGTGAAGTGCTGAACACCATCCGTTCGCTGGCGCAGGAGAGGCGCACCATGGTGATCGTCACTCATGAGATGAGCTTCGCCCGCGATGTGGCCGACCGCGCCATCTTTATGGACCAGGGTAAAATTGTGGAGCAGGGTGCCGCCCGCGAGTTGTTCTCTAATCCGCAGCAGCCGCGCACGCGCCAGTTCCTCGATAAATTCCTCAATCATTAAGTCTTCAGCGGGTCGACCAGAAAAGAAGGTCGACCCCTGAGGTATTCCCATAAAAATTGATCCGAATATTATCGCGGTATGACAAGCGTCAGGTTTCAGGAGGGAGGGCTGCTTCCGCACCGGCATGAATACATCCCTGTAGCCTGGCTCACGGCCATCCCTGGCCGTGGGCCTGCTGCAATCAGCCCTCCCTCCTTGCACCCAAAGCCGCAGCGTCGCGGTTTAAAACCCACAGCGAGCACGATGATACTGGGGGATGAGCTCGGCCTGAGGTAAGCCGGACGTCACGCGGCAGGGATGCCGCGTGCCGAGGCCCGCAGGGAGCGTCTTTTGCCGTTCCGGCGTGCTCAGGCTGAGCTCAGACCGGTTAACGGACGTTTAGCGATAGAAGACATTTCTGGGATATTTCAGGGATCGCCCACTGAAAGTCATTAAGGTTATTCTTAAAAGCCCACAGCAAACACCCGGAATAACCGTGGCTTGTTCCCGCAACGGCTGGGATAACGGTCAATTAGGACGATCCTCATAGTGATTAGCAGGCTAACGAGAGATACTTATCCAGTTAAAATAATTTTACTGGATTTTGATTATGTCTGTCTCTGGCAAGCAAGAAGTATTATGGATTAATACATTAAAAGGTGGCTGTATACTGCTGGTGGTTTTACATCACACCATCATCACGACGTTTATTCCATCATTGCAGTATTTAACGGCGGGGCTGTTACCGGCTGATATGTGGGTAGTGTTTAATAAATATCTCTCGCCGCTGCGTATGCCAGCGTTCTTTTTTGTTTCAGGCTTGCTGGCGGCTAGCGCCATCAGCAAAAAGAGCTGGAGCGAGGTATTTACTAAAAAATTCACCAACATCATTTATCTTTACATTCTGTGGGGCATTATCCAGTGGGTCAGTATTTATAATATCTCAACCAATTTAATTGGTCAGAAGCTCTCCTCTTCGGTCAATGCCGCCTATGCAGGATCGCCACTGGAATTTATTAAATTACTGACGCTGTCGATGACCAGCCTGTGGTATCTGTACGCGCTGGCGGGTTATTTCCTCGTGGCGAAACTGTTCCACAGCCAGAAAGTGGCACTGCTGGTGGTGGCAATTTTAGTGAACTACGCCACTCAGTTTAATCTGGTTCCTGGCTGGGGGCCGAACAGCGTGGCGCAGAACTTTGTCTACTTCCTGCTGGGCGCCTTCTTTAGCCATACCCTAATTGAGATCAGTCAGCTGTCGCGCCGTCATCTGGCGCTGCTGGCCGGGATGCTGGTGATTGGCGTGGCGCACCATGCCGCCGGCATGATGAAGAACCCGTTCTACTGCATGGTCGCAATTGTGTTTGGCATCGTGCTGTGCCGGGCGCTGAACAACCGCTTCAATATGGGGTGGCTGAACTGGATTGGCCGTAATACGCTGCAGATCTACGTGCTGCACCGTATCTTTATTGAACTGCTGGGTTTGACCATGCTGACGCTGGCAGTGAAGTACAGCTTGTTCGACAACCAGGCCTTCTCACTGGCGTGGGCGCTGGTACTGCCAGTGTTTGCCGTGAGTATCACAACCTGCATTTCGCTGGTCGCCTGGACGCTACTTAATCGTGGTCCTGGCAAGGCGCTGTTTATCTATCCGCGCCTGTTGCGTAAACCGCAGGCGGCGGAAAAAATTGCCAGCAATGGCTGACACTGTTCTCTCTGGCCGATTTATTCGGCCATTTTTTTACCATTAAATAAATATAAAAATAATTAATCAGTATCCATTCTGGCATGACGGAGGATGTACCAGAACCCTTTACCAACATCGGACCACTACAGCTGGAGTATTTAATGAATACACCTCAGAAGAAAGAGATCGCCTGGGTAAATACCCTGAAAGGCGGTTGTATTTTGCTTGTTGTGCTTTACCACGTCGTTTTACCCGGTTATGCCGAAATGGTTTCTCATCTTACTGCCGGGCTGTTACCGGCTAAATTATGGGTAGCCTTTAATAACACTCTATCTCCGTTACGAATGCCGGCATTTTTCTTTGTCTCCGGCCTGCTGGCGGCAAATGCTATTTCTAACCGGCCCTGGAAACAGGTGTTCACTTCACGCGTCACCAATCTTTTTTATCTCTATTTTCTCTGGGGCGTGATCCAGTGGCTGATGATTAATGGCGTATCCAACAATATCATGGGCGATCATCTGTCGGATAATATCAACGCCGCCTGGGCCGAAACCCCCTGGCAGTTTCTCAAGCTGATGCTGCTGGCGATGAGCTCCTCCTGGTATCTGTATGCGCTGGGGCTGTTCTTCCTGGCTGCCAAGCTGTTCCGCCAGCAAAAAACGCTGGTGATGCTGGCGGCGGTGCTGCTGAACTATGCGGCAGTTACCAAAGTGATCCCTGGCTGGGGCCCGGAAAGCCTGTCGCAATACTTTATCTTCTTCCTGTTCGGCTCATTTTACAGTGCGATCCTGATCCGCTGGAGCGAATGGCGGCGGGATAACGTGCTGCCGTGGATGGTGCTGCTGGCGCTGTCGCTGGCGCACATCTGGCTGGGGCTGGATAAGAGCCTGTTCCTGTGCGTGCTGGCAATTCTCGGCTGCATCGCGGCCTGCCGCATCCTCAATCAGCACTTCAGCATGAAATGGCTCAACTGGGTGGGGAAAAACACGCTGCAAATCTACGTGCTGCACCGCATCTTTATTGAGTTCTTTGGTATGTCGGCGATCCTGTTTGCCGTCAGCCATCAGCTGTTTGCCAGTCAAGCCTTTTCCATGCTGTGGGCAATCGCTTTCCCGCTGGTGATGGTGGGGCTGTGCGTCGCCTGTTCGGTGGGGATCTGGACGCTGCTGAACCGCGGCTGGGGTAAATCGCTGTTTATCTACCCGAAGCTGCTGCGCATGAAGTTCGATAGCTAAGTCGCGAATGGAGCATGCCTGAACAGGGTCGGGCATGCCCGACCTCTGCGGCCCGCTCGTCAGGTATGCAGGAAACTGATTACGCTCTCGTTAAATTTCTGAGGGCAGGCGATGTTGGACAGATGCGCCGCGGGTAGCACCCCCAGCTGAGCCCTGGGGATATTTTGATGCAGCCATTGGGCCTCGGCCAGCGGGGTAATGGTGTCAAATTCTCCGGCGATAACCAGCAGCGGCAGGTTAATCCGCCCGGCTTCAGCATGCAGGTCAGCCTGAGCCAGCACATCGCAGCACGCGGCATAGCCGACGGCACTGCCGTGTGACAGCTGCATCACCAGCCGGCTGACTTGAGGATGCGCATGGCGGATAAATTCTGGGGTAAACCAGCGTGCGGAAGAGCCGGCAGCCACCGCTGACAAGCCCTGTTCGCGTACCTGGCGCGCCCGCTGCAGCCAGGCCTCCTCACTGCCGATACGTGCGGCCGTATTGGCCACCACCATTTTTCGGAAACGCGCAGGGTAATGTCGCGCCAGCCATAATCCGCTTAATCCCCCCATTGAGATACCGCAGTAGCAGGCATTTTCCACGTCGAGATGATCGAGCAGGGCGATAACGTCGCGCCCGAGGATCTCCAGATTCAGCTCACAGGCGGGCAGCGGTGTGCTGCCGTGCCCGCGTGGGTTATAGCGCAGCACGTTAAAGTCACGGGTGAGGGCCGCCATTTGCGGCTGCCACATATCCCAGGTGGTGCCTAATGAGTTGGCCAGCACCAGCACCGGAGCTTCTTTCGGGCCATCCAGGCGATATTCAATATTCATCTCAACTCCTTTCAATAATCAGCGCAATGCCCTGGCCAACGCCAATGCACATTGCGCAAAGTCCAAAGCGTGCGCCGCTTTTTTGTAGTTGCCAGGCGGCATTCATCACCAGCCGGGCGCCGGATGCGCCCAGCGGGTGGCCGAGGGCGATGGCTCCTCCGTTTGGATTGACGTGCGCAGCGTCATCAGGCAAGCCAAGGTCGCGCATCACCGCCAGCACCTGGGCGGCAAAGGCTTCATTCAGTTCGATCACATCCATCTGCTCCAGCTTCAGTTTTGCCTGGCTCAGGACCTTGCGAATGGCTCCGGCTGGGCCAAAGCCCATCAGCGCGGGTTCAATGCCGCTCACCGCGCTGGAAACAATCCGCGCCAGCGGCTGCAGCTGATGCTGCAACGCGGCGCGCTCGCTGGCCAGCAGCAGGGCGCAGGCGCCGTCATTCAGACCCGAAGCATTTCCGGCGGTGATGCTGCCCTGCGGATGTACCACCGGTTTGAGCCTTGCCAGCATTTCCAGCGTGGTGTGACGCGGATGCTCATCGCGCACCATGTGCAGGGCGGCCCCTTTGCGCTGAGGAAGGGTGACGTCCATCAGCTGCGGTTGATAAAATCCGCTCTCCTGAGCATCGACGGTGCGCTGCTGGCTACGCAGGGCGTAAGCATCCTGATCGGCGCGGCTGATAGTAAACTTCAGCGCGACATTTTCTGCCGTTTGCGGCATCGATTCGACACCGTAAAGGGCGTGCATTTGCGGATTGATCAAGCGCCAGCCCATGGTGGTGTCTTCCAGCTTCATACTGCGGCTGAAGGGGTGCTCTGCTTTGCCCATCACAAAAGGGGCGCGTGACATGCTTTCCACCCCGCCGGCGATCGCCAGTGAGGCTTCGCCGCTTTTGATCGCCCGCGCGGCGATGGCGACCGCATCAAGGCTGGAGCCGCATAAGCGATTAATGGTGCAGCCGGGGACAGAAGCGGGTAGCCCGGCCAGCAGCAGCGCCATGCGTGCGACATTGCGGTTATCTTCCCCGGCCTGATTCGCACAGCCGTAAATCACATCGTCCAGCGCCTGCCAGTCCAGACGCGGGTAGCGTTCGAACAGGGCCTTCAGCGGCAGAGCAGCAAGATCGTCGGTGCGAACCGTTGCCAGGCTGCCGTTGAGCTTGCCGAACGGGGTACGAACGGCATCACACAGCCATGCACTATTCATCAGGTCCTCCTGGGGCAAACGTCAGCGCCACCGGGGTAATTGCCTGCAGCTGCTGCGGGGTGATATCGGTTAATATCTCCCGCACCTTCAGTCCCTGCGGGCTGACATCCATCACGGCCAGATCGCTGTAAATCCGGCTGATGCAGCCAATGCCGGTCAGCGGATAGCTGCACTGCGCCACGATTTTGCACTGCCCTTTTTTCGTCAGATGTTCAGTCATTACAAATACCTGACGCGCCCCGCTGGCCAGATCCATCGCGCCGCCGACCGCCGGAATCGCGCCGGGTTTACCGGTGCTCCAGTTGGCCAGATCGCCATATTGCGACACCTGGTAAGCGCCAAGCACGCAAATGTCGAGGTGCCCCCCGCGCATCATGGCAAACGAATCCCCGTGATGAAAATAACAGCCGCCTGGCAGCAGCGTGACGGGCTGCTTACCCGCGTTGATCAGCTCTGGGTCCTCATTGCCACTGGCAGGTGCCGGGCCCATGCCAAGGATGCCGTTCTCGCTGTGCAGGAAAATATCTTTATTGGCGGGAAGATAGTTGGCGATTTGCGTTGGCAGGCCGATGCCAAGATTGACGTAGGCTCCGTCCGGGATATCGCGGGCGATGCGCTGCGCCAGCTGGTTATGCGTGAGGCGGATGAGTTGCATTGTGTCACGCTCCTGAGGCGATCGTTGCGGGGCTGAGATTGGCTGAACAGACCACGCGCTGCACAAAAATACCGGGAGTCACCACCGCCTCCGGGTCCAGCTTGCCCAGCGCGACGTGGCGGGAGACTTCAGCGATGGTGCAGCGGGCAGCCATCGCCATAATCGGGTTGAAGTTGCGTGCCGCTTTGCTATAGACCAGGTTACCCCAGCGATCACCGCACTGTGCTTTGATCAGGGCAAAGTCTGCCTTCAGCGCCAGTTCCAGCACGTACTGCCGCCCCTCAATTTCGCGCGTCTCTTTGCCCGCAGCCAGTTCAGTACCGAAACCCGTTGGGGTAAAAATGGCCCCCAGCCCGCTGCCACCTGCCTGAATACGCGCCACAAGATTGCCCTGCGGCACCAGCTCCAGCTCAATCTCTCCGCGGCGGTAGAGGTCGTCAAATACCCATGAGTCACTCTGGCGCGGAAAGGAACAGATCATCTTGCGCACGCACCCCGCTTTGAGCAGTAGCGCCAGACCCGAATCAGCGTTGCCAGCGTTGTTGCTGACCAGCGTGAGGTTCTGTGGCCGCCGCCGAATCAGTGCGTCCAGCAGCGCATAGGGCTGTCCTGCCGGGCCAAATCCGCCAATCATCAGCGTGGCACCATCGTGAATGTCAGCCACGGCTTCATCGGCCAAAAACAGACTTTTGTCGATCATCTCGCTCCTCCTGAGTTTGAGTCATCAGGGTGCTGACTTCACCGGCGAAAAAATAACCTAAAAGTGTCATTGGCACTAAAAGACGTTTTTATCGCAAGTTATGTGAGCTGGGGCGAACAGGCGCGATCTGCGCATTCTCATACAGCGGGTCAATCATTTTCAGCAGGATTTGGCTATCCCCGATCGGCGGGATTCTATAGCGTAAAGCGATGATCAAAACTATTGAAACGCTGCTTATTGATGTTCCTGCTATCCGTCCACATCGCCTGGCAATGGCCACGCTTCAGGTGCAAACGCTGGTGCTGGTCCATCTGGTGTGTGAGGACGGGTTTGAGGGCTGGGGAGAAGCCACCACCATTGGTGGCCTGAGCTACGGCGACGAAAGCCCCGAGAGCGTCAAAGTCAATATTGACCGCTGGATGACGCCGTTACTGATCGGTCAGGATGCGCGCCGCATCGCCCAGCTGATGGCGCGCCTGAATAAATCAGTGCAGGGCAACCGCTTTGCTAAATGCGCAATTGAAACCGCCTTGCTGGACGCTCAGGCACGGCGTCTGAATATTGCGCTCAGTGAACTGCTGGGAGGACGGGTGCGCGATGCGCTACCGGTGGCCTGGACGTTGGCCAGCGGCAGCACCGATAAAGATATTGCCGAAGCCCGGCAGATGTTAGCCCTGCGCCGTCATCGTATTTTTAAACTCAAAATCGGCCTGCGCGATGTTGATGCGGACGTGGCGCACGCGCTGGCCATCAGGCAGGCGTTGGGGGATGAGGTCAGCGTGCGCGTCGACGTCAACCAGGCCTGGAGCGAGCGCCAGGCCGAGCGCGGAATGGCAGCACTGGAAGCCGGCGGCATTGATGCCGTTGAGCAGCCGATTGCGGCAGAAAATCGTGCCGGACTGGCGCGACTGACCCGCCGTTTCAGCCTGCCAGTGATCGCGGACGAAGCGCTGAAAGGGCCGCGCGATGCTTTCGAGCTGGCCCGCCACGCTGCCGCCGACGTGTTCTCGATAAAAATTACCCAGTCCGGCGGGCTGACGCAGGCGCGCCGGGTTGCCGATATTGCCCAGCTGGCAGATATCGCGCTTTACGGGGGCACCATGCTGGAAGGCGCCGTAGGCACGGCCGCCACGGCGCATCTCTGCGCCACCTTCAACGATTTGAGTTTCGGCACTGAGCTGTTTGGCCCGCTGCTGCTGACCGAAGATATTCTCAGTGAACCGCTAGTTTATCGTGATTTTATGCTGCAGGTCCCGACCGGGCCCGGGCTGGGCATTGCCCTCGATCGCGACAGGATCGCGGCGCTGCGCCGCCGTTAACAGGAGGAAATTTCACCATGCTATTTCACGTAACTATGGATGTGAATCTGCCGCAGACGATGGCGGAAAATGTCGCCAGCGAACTTAAGGCACGGGAAAAAGCCTACTCGCAGGCGCTTCAGCGTCGCGGCAAGTGGCGACACATCTGGCGCATTGCCGGGCATTACGCCAACGTCAGCGTATTTGACGTCGATAGCGTTGAGGAGTTGCACCAGCTGCTGAGTGAGCTGCCGCTTTATCCCTTTATGACGATGCAGATAGTGCCGCTGTGCCGCCACCCTTCGGCGGTGCGTGTGGACGATCGTTAAATACTTTCTCATCCTGAGCTGTACCTGAAATGGAGCGTCAATATGAACAGCAAAGAGATCGACAACCTGGTTAACTGCTTTATCGTCAAAACCGCGAAAGGCACGGTGAACCCACGTATTCAGCAGGTCACCGTTCGTCTCCTGAGCGATCTGTTTAAAGCGATTGAGGATCTGGGCCTGCAGCAAACTGAGATCTGGAAAGGGCTGGAATATCTGGCCGATACCGGTATCGCTCAGGAGATGGGGCTGCTGGCTGCGGGAACCGGACTGGAGCGTTTTATGGATATCCGGGCGGATGAGGCTGAAGCGAGGGCGGGGCTGCACGGTGGGACACCGCGCACCATCGAAGGTCCTCTCTATGTGGCCGGGGCGCCAGTCTGTCAGGCCTGGGCGCGGCTGGACGATGGTTCTGAAGATAACCAGGGCGAAGTGCTGTTGATGCAGGGCACGGTATGGAACGAAGAGGGTCAACCGCTTCCCGGCGCCAGCGTTGAGGTCTGGCACGCCAATACCCTCGGTAATTACTCGTTCTTCGATAAAAGTCAGAGTGCGTTTAACCTGCGTCGTACCATCATTACCGATGAACAGGGGCGCTATCAGTTCCGCAGCGTCGTGCCGTCAGGGTACGGCTGCCCCCTGACGGGCCGGTGCAGCATCTGCTCAATCAGCTGGGGCGGCACGGTCGGCGTCCGGCACATATTCACTTTTTCGTGACTGCCGCCGGCTACCGTAAGTTAACCACCCAGATCAACATTGATGGTGACGAATACCTGTGGGACGACTTTGCTTTTGCCAGCCGCGAAGGCCTGGTGCCTGAAGTCCATAAAGTGAACTCGCCAGAACAGATAGCCAGTAAAAATCTGAGTAAACCCTTCACCTCAATCGACTTCGACTTCACGCTCTATCAGGAACGCGCTGCCGTGCCTGACTCGGTCGTTGAACGCCGACATGCGCAGGGCTAGATGAGACGGGGCGACCGCAGTAACCGGTCGACCCGGACGGACGATGTCCTGATTAACCAATCGTCATCAGACTGGCATTTCCCCCCGCCGCAGCGGTATTGACGCTCAGCGAACGCTCCAGCAGCAGGCGCTCCAGCAGCAGATTGGTTTCGCCGCGGGCAAAGCCCTGCACCGAAACAATTGCGCCGTCGCGGGCTGCTACGGCTTCACACAGGCTGCGCAGCTGATCGGCATCGCCATGATAGATCACCGCATCAAAGGTGGTGCTCTCCAGCGGCTTTGCGGCCAGCGAAATGCGCTGCTGCACAATCGCAGGGAGCTGCTGGCGCAGAGTGCGATGCAGATCGTCGTCCGCCCACAGCGCCTGACTACCGACTGCCGTCACGGCCGCCAGCTGCACCAGCGCGTCCTGCTCGTTATCCGCCAGGCACAGCACCTGTTCGCGCGGCAGCAGGGCAAAGGTGTTGCGCTCGCCGGTTGGGCCAGGCAGCAGGCGCACGGTTCCACCCTGGCCCAGTACCTCGTAGCGCGCACAGCAGGCGGCGAGTTCCGGACGATCTTTCGCCCATTCGCTTAGCGCCTGATGCGGCGCCAGCAGAGCAGGGCGCAGAACGGCATCGACCGGGCGCTCTTTATCCTGACGATCGAGCGTCACGCGCAGTGCGCCGTCCGGGCGGTGCGACAGCAGGCGGTAAAGATAGAGCGGGCCACCGGCCTTCGGACCGGTACCGGAGAGACCCTCGCCGCCAAACGGCTGCACCCCGACCACGGCACCGACCATGTTGCGGTTAACGTACAGGTTGCCAACGTGGGCTTTCTGCGTCACCTGAGCAATGGTCTCATCAATACGCGTGTGCACGCCGAGCGTCAGACCGTAACCGGAGGCATTAATATGCTCGATAATCTGCGGCAGCGCGTTACGCGCATAGCGCACCACGTGCAGTACCGGGCCAAACACCTCTTTGGTCAGGTCCGTCACGCTGTTCAGCTCAATCAGCGTTGGCATCACAAAGGTACCGGTCTGCCATTCGTGGCGATCTGCTGCCTGCGGCTGTGCGGCCTGGAACACGCTAAAGCCCTTGCTGCGCATGGTCTGGATATGCTCATCAATATTGGTTTTGGCCTCGGCATCAATCACCGGGCCGATATCGGTTGAGAAGCGCTCCGGGTTGCCCATGCGGCACTCGGCCATGGCACCGCGCAGCATCTGCAGCGTGTGCTCCGCCACGTCATCCTGAATACACAGCAGGCGCAGCGCCGAGCAGCGCTGGCCTGCGCTGTCGAACGCCGAAGCGACGATATCCGTCACCACCTGCTCGGTCAGCGCCGAGGAGTCGACGATCATCGCGTTCATGCCGCCGGTCTCTGCGATCAGCGGAGTCGGGCGGCCCTGCGGATCGAGGCGCCCGGCAAGGTTACGCTGCAGCAGGGTGGCAACGGCGGTAGAGCCGGTAAACATCACGCCGCGCACGCGCTCGTCCTGTACCAGCTGGGCGCCAACGGTTTCGCCGGCGCCCGGCAGCAGTTGTAACGCGCCAACCGGCACGCCAGCCTCATGCATAATGGCCACGGCCTGCGCGGCGATCAGCGGGGTCTGCTCGGCCGGCTTCGCCAGCACGCTGTTACCCGCCGCCAGCGCGGCAGCCACCTGGCCGCTGAAGATCGCCAGCGGGAAGTTCCACGGGCTGATGCAGACCACCGGGCCTAGCGGACGGTGGGTTTCGTTATCAAAATCGTCGCGCACCTGGCCCGCATAGTAGTGCAGGAAGTCTACGGCTTCACGTACTTCGGAGATGGCATTGCTGAAGGTTTTACCGGCTTCACGCACCAGGATGCCGATCAGTTGCTGCATCTGGCCTTCCATCATTACTGCGGCGCGTTCGAGTATCGCGGCGCGCTCCTGCGGCGGGGTGGCAAACCAAATCGCTCCTTCGCTGACGGCGGCATTGAGCGCGGCGGAGACTTCTGCGCGGGTGGCGCTGCGCACATAGCCCACCACATCTTTCGGCTCGGCGGGGTTAACCACCGCCACGCTTTCACCGCTTTCCAGTTCGGCATCAATCAGCGGCTCTACCTGCCAGCTCTGGCTGGCGCTGTTCAGCAACGCGCTGGAGAGCGAGGCAAGGCGATGCTCGTTAGCGAGATCCAGACCGGCGGAGTTCTGACGTTTCTCACCGTACAGATCGCGCGGCAGCGGGATTTTCGGATGCGGCAGGCCCAGAGCGCCTTCAGCGTGCGCCAGCTTCTCGACCGCTTCCACCGGATCGGCGACCAGCTCGTCAAGCGGCAGCGTGGCGTCGGCGATACGGTTAACGAACGAGGTGTTAGCGCCGTTTTCCAGCAGGCGGCGCACCAGGTAGGCCAGCAGGGTTTCATGCGTGCCGACCGGAGCATAGATGCGGCAAGGGCGGTTGAGTTTGCCGTCCGCCACTTTACCGACCACCTGCTCGTACAGCGGTTCACCCATGCCGTGCAGGCACTGGAACTCATACTGGCCAGGATAGTAGTTGTTGCCCGCCAGCTGGTAGATGGCTGCCAGCGTGTGGGCATTATGGGTGGCGAACTGCGGATAGATCAGGTTTGGCACCGCCAGCAGCTTGCGTGCGCAGGCCAGGTAAGAGATGTCGGTGTAGACCTTGCGGGTGTAGACCGGGTAGCCTTCCAGGCCGTCCATTTGGGCGCGTTTGATTTCGCTGTCCCAGTAGGCGCCTTTCACCAGACGGATCATCAGGCGGCGACGGCTGCGCTGGGCGAGGTCGGTCAGGTAGTCGATCACCATCGGGCAGCGTTTTTGATACGCCTGAATCACGAAGCCGATACCGTTCCAGCCTTCCAGCTCCGGTTCGAAGCACAGTTTTTCCAGCAGATCGAGCGACAGCTCAAGGCGGTCGGCCTCTTCAGCATCGATATTAATGCCGATGTCGTAGGAGCGTGCCAGCAGCGTCAGCGATTTAAGGATTGGGTACAGCTCCTCCATCACGCGCTCGTACTGGGCACGGCTGTAGCGCGGGTGCAGTGCGGAAAGCTTGATTGAAATGCCCGGACCCTCATATATGCCGCGCCCGTTAGAGGCTTTACCAATCGCGTTGATCGCCTGCTGGTAGGAGAGCAGGTAGGCTTTCGCATCCTGCGCCGTCAGCGCCGCTTCGCCCAGCATATCGTAGGAGTAGCGGAAGCCTTTCTCTTCCAGCTTGCGTGCGTTAGCCAGCGCCTCGGCAATGGTCTCTCCGGTGACGAACTGTTCGCCCATCAGGCGCATCGCCATATCCACGCCTTTGCGGATTAGCGGTTCGCCGCTCTTGCCGATAATGCGGTTCAGTGAACGCGACAGGTTCGCTTCGTTGTGGGTAGAGACCAGGCGGCCGGTGAACAGCAGGCCCCAGGTGGCGGCGTTTACGAACATTGACGGGCTGCGGCCAAGGTGGGAGTGCCAGTTACCGTTGCTGATTTTGTCGCGGATCAGGGCATCGCGCGTTGGCTTGTCGGGAATACGCAGCAGCGCTTCCGCGAGGCACATCAGCGCCACGCCTTCCTGAGAGGATAAAGAGAACTCCTGCAGCAGGCTTTGCACCATTCCGGCGCGCCCCGTTGCACCTTTTTGGTGACGCAGCTTGTCGGCCAGCTGGTAAGCGAGGCGATGCGTGGCTTCCGCCAGCGGCTTTGGTAAACGCGCCTGCTCCAGCAGCATCGGCACCGCTTCGGTCTCCGGGCGGCGCCAGGCGGAAGTGATAGCGGCACGGGCTACGGACTGCGGCAGGATCTGCTCGGCGAAGTCGAGGAACGGCTGATGCTGCGACTCCTCCGGCGGGCGCTCATCGCCCTCTACTTGCTGGCCGTTTGTCGGGATCTCCGGCAGCGCGCTGCCCTGTTCCACCTGCTGCAGATAGTTAAATATCGCCTGCTTGATCAGCCAGTGGGGCGTGCGGTCAATCTGCTGCGCTGCCAGTTTAATGCGCTCGCGCGTTGCGTCGTCCAGCTTCACGCCCATAGTGGTTGTGCCCATGCCTTACAGCTCCTGAATCAGTAATCAATATTCGATGAGGTGCAATATCACTGATGTTGCAACTTTGTGCAACCCGGTTAAATGTGACCTCGCCCTCATTCCTGAAAACCGCCATTTTGTTAACGAGCAAAAAGCGGCATGGATATTGCTGCAAGAATCCGGCCAGTTATGAAATGTGACGTATTACCTGGTTTTTTTTCGGGTTGTTACCGAGGTGCAACCCGGTTAAATGTGACGCAGTGCAACCTGCTGACATTTGAACGTAACTAGCAGGTGAAATGGCTGTGGATGATGTGTTAAATCGTTTGTGCGTCAACGCCGATTACGGCAGGATACCGCCCCCGGCAGAGAGCCCCCTGTGAAACGTGCCCCGTTCCGGCCGCTTCACGGCGCGTCTTTCGCCTGAGGATACTGATAATAAGTGGAGAACCTGAATGACTTTAAGTACACCGATGATGGTGACATTCTGTATTTATATTCTCGGCATGGTGTTGATCGGTTTTATTGCTTACCGCTCAACGAAAAACTTTGACGACTATATTCTGGGTGGCCGCAGCCTGGGCAGTCTGGTCACCGCGCTGTCAGCCGGGGCATCCGACATGAGCGGCTGGCTGCTGATGGGCCTGCCGGGGGCCATTTTCCTCTCAGGCATTTCTGAAAGCTGGATCGCCATAGGTTTGACGATCGGCGCTTACCTAAACTGGAAGATTGTTGCTGGCCGTCTGCGCGTGCAGACCGAGCACCATGACAATGCCCTGACGCTGCCGGACTACTTCTCCAGCCGCTTCGAGGATAAGAGCAAAGTTCTGCGGGTGATTTCCGCCCTGATCATTCTGGTGTTCTTCACCATCTATTGTGCCTCTGGCGTGGTGGCTGGTGCGCGTCTGTTCGAAAGCACTTTCGGTATGAGCTATGAAACGGCCCTGTGGGCCGGTGCCGCAGCGACTATCGTTTACACCTTTGTTGGCGGCTTCCTCGCGGTGAGCTGGACCGACACCGTGCAGGCCAGCCTGATGATTTTCGCGCTGATCCTGACGCCGGTCATGGTTATTCTGGCAGTCGGTGGCCTGGGTGATTCACTGGAGGTGATCCGCGCGAAAAGCGTTGAGAACCTCGACATGCTGAAGAACCTTAACTTTATCGCTATCGTCTCCCTGCTGGGCTGGGGCCTGGGCTATTTTGGCCAGCCGCACATCCTGGCGCGCTTCATGGCTGCTGACTCCCACCGCTCGATTCGTAGCGCACGTCGTATCGGCATGACCTGGATGATCCTGTGCCTCGGCGGTGCCGTGGCGGTGGGCTTCTTCGGTATTGCTTACTTCCAGAACCATCCGGATCAGGCTTCCGGCGTATCTGAAAATGGTGAGCGTATCTTTATCGAACTGACGCGTATTCTGTTCAACCCGTGGATTGCCGGGATCCTGCTGTCGGCCATTCTGGCGGCGGTGATGTCGACGCTGAGCTGCCAGCTGCTGGTCTGTTCCAGCGCGCTGACGGAAGATCTGTATAAAAACTTCCTGCGCAAAAATGCCACTCAGCGCGAGCTGGTGTGGGTAGGGCGCCTGATGGTGCTGCTGGTGGCGGTGATTGCTATTGCCCTGGCGTCTGACCCGAACAACCGCGTGCTGGGCCTGGTGAGCTATGCCTGGGCGGGCTTTGGTGCTGCCTTTGGCCCGGTGGTGCTGCTGTCGCTGATCTGGAAACGCATGACGCGTAACGGCGCGCTGGCGGGGATGATCGTGGGTGCGGCAACCGTGCTTATCTGGAAGCAGTACGCCTGGTTTGGCCTCTACGAAATTATTCCGGGCTTCCTGTTCGCCTGCATCGCGATTGTGCTGTTCAGCCTGCTGGGCAAAGGCCCGTCGGCGGCGGCGCAGCAGCGCTTTGATGCTGCGGAAGCGGAGTATCAGGCAGACTAACGCTCAAGGGCCAGCCCATTCTGGCCCTTTTCATTTACGCCCACCCCCACCGTTACATCTGCTTAATGTTTTTTCCCCTCACAAAACTCGAAAATATCCCTTGCCCGGCTTGTATTTCTTCCTTCGATAATGATAATCGATATCGTTCGTATTTTACTTATCTTTACTGGATTTGACTGAAGTTAACAGTTAGAGGGTTATGGCATGTTTGTCCCGTTTCTCATCATGTTACGCGAAGGGCTCGAGGCGGCGCTGATTGTCAGCCTGATCGCCAGCTATCTGAAGCGTACTCAGCGCAGTCAGTGGTTCCCCGCCATGTGGATTGGGGTGTTTGCCGCTGCCGCGCTCTGCCTTGCCCTTGGCTGGTTTATCAATGAAACCACCGGTGAATTTCCGCAGAAACAGCAGGAGCTGTTTGAGGGTATCGTCGCCGTGGTCGCGGTGGTGGTGCTCACCTGGATGGTGTTCTGGATGCGTAAAGTGTCACGCAACGTAAAGGCACAGCTGGAAGACGCCGTCGACAGCGCCCTGCAGAAGGGCAACAGCAGCGGCTGGGCATTGGTGTTGATGGTCTTTCTTGCCGTGGCGCGTGAAGGGCTGGAGTCGGTATTCTTCCTGCTGGCCGCCTTTCAGCAGGACGTGGGCTACGCGCCCCCGCTCGGCGCGATGCTTGGCCTCGGCACCGCCGTGGTGCTCGGCATGCTGATCTACTGGGGCGGCGTGCGCCTTAACCTGGGCAGTTTCTTCAAATGGACCAGCCTGTTTATCATTTTCGTCGCGGCTGGCCTGGCGGCGGGGGCGATCCGCGCCTTTCATGAAGCCGGTTTATGGAATCACTTCCAGGACGTGGCATTTGATTTCAGTCATACCCTCACGACGCACAGCGTGTTTGGCACTCTGCTGGAAGGCCTGCTGGGCTACCAGGAAGCGCCGAGCGTCAGCGAAGTGGCGATGTGGTTTATCTACCTTATTCCGGCTCTGCTGCTGTTTATTATGCCGGGACGTGTTGCAACCTCCACAGCGCCTGGCGTGCGCTGATTCCGCCGGACGGGCCTGGCCCGCCGATGATAATACTTTGACAGGGATTACCTCTATGACCATGCATTTTCGCCGTCATGCGCTGAACGCCGCGCTGCTGGCTACTTTGACGACATCCGGCGCGGCGCTGGCGGCTGATATTCCCCAGGTTAAGGTCAGCGTAAATGACAAGCAGTGTACCCCGATGACGCTGACGGTGGACGCGGGTAAAACCCAGTTCATCATCAAGAACGACAGCCAGAAAGCGCTGGAGTGGGAGATCCTGAAAGGGGGGATGGTGGTGGAAGAGCGTGAAAACATCGCGCCGTCCTTTACCCAGAAGCTGACCGCCAACCTGGAAGCCGGGGAGTACGATATTACCTGTGGCCTGCTGAGCAACCCGAAAGGTAAGCTGATTGTCAAAGCCAGCGGCAGCAAAGCCAATGATGGCAAGCCGGACGTGCTGCAGCTGGTCGGACCGATTGCCGAGTACAAAGTGTACGTGACCAAAGAAGTCGAGCAGCTGGTTGCCAGTACCAAAGCCTTTACCGATGCGGTGAAAGCCGGAGATCTGGAAAAAGCCAAAGCCCTGTTTGCGCCAACCCGCCAGCACTACGAGCGCATCGAGCCGATCGCCGAACTGTTCTCCGACCTCGACGGTGCCATTGACGCCCGTGAAGATGACTTCGAGAAGAAAGCGGAGGACCCGAATTTCACCGGTTTCCACCGCCTGGAGAAAGTGTTATTTGCTGATAACACCACCAAAGGGATGGATAAATTTGCCGACCAGCTGTACACAAATGTGCTGGATCTGCAGACCCGCATCAACGAACTGGCCTTCCCGCCGGGTAAAGTGGTGGGCGGGGCTGCCGGTCTGATTGAGGAAGTCGCGTCCAGCAAGATTTCGGGTGAAGAAGACCGCTACAGCCGTACCGACCTGTGGGATTTCCAGGCCAACGTTGATGGCGCGCAGAAAATTGTTAACCTGCTGCGCCCGCTGGTGCAGAAACAGAACCCGCAGCTGCTGGCAAAGGTGGACGGTAACTTTAACAAGGTGGATACCATTCTCGCCAGGTACCGCACCAAAGACGGCTATGAATCTTACGACAAATTGACCGATGCGGACCGTAACGCACTGAAAGGCCCAATCACGGCGCTGGCCGAAGACCTTTCTCTGCTGCGTGGCACGCTTGGCCTGGACTAATCAGAAATGGCAAAATCCGTTGACGACGTGGCGCTGACGTCACGCCGTCGTTTACTGAAAGGAATGGGCATCCTCAGCGGTGCCCTGGCCGTGGCGGGCGGTTGCCCGGTTCATGCCGCCGCTGAGGGGGACTCTTTCTCACCGGGGGCGTTATCGCCAAATGCCCGTCAGGAAAGCCAGCCGTTTTACGGCAGGCATCAGGCCGGGATCGTCACCCCGCAGCAGGCGTCGATGATGCTGGTGGCCTTCGACGTGCTGGCGACGGATAAGACGAGCCTGCAGCAGCTGTTCAAGCTGCTGACGGCGCGCATCGCGTTTCTCACCCGCGGCGGGAAAGCGCCGCGGGTGACCAACCCGCAGCTGCCGCCGATGGACTCCGGCATTCTCGGTGAGGAGATCTACCCGGATAACCTGACGATTACCGTTTCCGTGGGGCATTCGCTGTTCGATGAGCGCTTTGGGCTGCAGGCGCTGACTCCGCTTAAGCTGCAGCGTATGACCCGGTTCCCCAACGACGCGCTGGATGCCAGCCTGTGTCACGGCGACCTGCTATTACAGATCTGCGCCAATACCAATGACACGGTGATCCACGCGCTGCGCGATATCATCAAGTACACCCCGGACTTGCTCAGCGTACGCTGGCGGCGCGAGGGGTTTATCTCCGACCACGCCGCGCGCAGCAAAGGTAAAGAGACGCCGATTAACCTGCTGGGCTTTAAGGATGGCACGGCGAACCCTGATACGGCAGATACCAGCCTGATGGATTCGATTCTGTGGGTGGGCAAAGGGCAGGGTGAACCGGCATGGACGCTGGGCGGCAGTTATCAGGCGGCACGCATTATTCAGTTCCGCGTGGAGTTCTGGGACCGCACGCCGCTGCGTGAACAGCAGACCATCTTCGGCCGTGAAAAGCACAGCGGCGCACCGCTGGGTATGCACAACGAGCATGATGTGCCGGACTACAGCCAGGATCCGGATGGCGACATTATCCCGCTGGATGCGCATATTCGCCTGGCCAACCCGCGCACGCCGGAAACGCAAAACAACCTGATGCTGCGCCGTGGTTACAGTTATTCGCTGGGCGTTTCCCGTTCCGGCCAGCTGGAAATGGGGCTGCTATTTGTTTGTTATCAGCACGATCTGGAAAAAGGATTTTTGACCGTGCAGAAACGATTAAATGGCGAAGCGCTGGAAGAGTATATAAAACCGATCGGCGGGGGCTATTACTTTGTCCTGCCGGGCGTACCGGATGCGGAACACTATCTGGCACAGGGATTGCTGGAAGCCTGACCTAATTAGCGGATTTGACTTAAGTCCGCTAATTTTCCTTTTAACTTACGCTCCCTTAAAATGACATCAGACAATCTTAACTGATTATAAAACACCCAGTCGCTGTTTTTACTGACGCCATTGTTAATAAAGTGATATTTATAACCTGATGATTAATAGAGTATTATCGAAAGTGTCATTATACTCGTAAAAAAAGTGTTGCATTTTTTTGGTAAACTGCTGAATATGAAATTGCTGTTGATTTTCGCATATAGTTTCCCACTACGGAGATAGCGAATGCTGAAGTCCTTTAACGGACCACAAGTGAAAAAGTCATACATCGCCTTGATTCGCGAGGAGCTCATTTCCTCGGTAGCTTTCTCTTCTTTTACAATCCAACTGCTGTTCCAACACTCCTTTAAACCTTTTTTGGTGCATAGCCTGCAAGCGTATCGCTATGCATTTTTACCAACGGCTAGACCAGGCTTAAAAGGAAGCCATGACCTCTAAAGCGTTCACGTAATCGCATCGATAATAGGGATGCGGGAAATGAAACCAACTGTAAGGTGCCACTATGGGAAGACAGAAAGCAGTGATCAAAGCTCGTCGTGAAGCAAAACGTGTGCTTCGTAGCGATTCACGCAGTCACCGTCAGCGTGAAGAAGAATCGGTCACCTCGCTGGTGCAGATGGGTGGGCTGGATTCGATTGGCATGGCACGCGATAGCCGCGACCATTCACCGATTGAAGCCAGAAATGAAGCTCAGGCGCACTATCTCAACGCCATAGAAACCAAGCAACTGATCTTCGCTACGGGCGAAGCAGGTTGTGGTAAAACCTGGATCAGCGCCGCAAAAGCGGCCGAGGCCCTGATTCATAAGGATGTTGACAGGATTATAGTGACTCGCCCGGTACTTCAGGCGGATGAGGATTTGGGATTCCTTCCAGGGGATATCTCAGAAAAATTCGCCCCGTATTTCCGGCCGGTATATGACGTTCTGGTTAAACGTCTTGGCTCTTCCTTTATGCAGTACTGCCTGCGTCCCGAAATTGGCAAAGTGGAAATTGCGCCGTTTGCCTATATGCGAGGCCGCACGTTTGAAAACGCCGTGGTGATTCTGGATGAGGCGCAGAACGTCACCGCCGCCCAAATGAAGATGTTCCTGACGCGCCTTGGGGAAAACGTGACCGTCATTGTTAACGGCGATATCACCCAGTGTGATTTACCGTCCCATGTTCAGTCCGGCCTGGCCGACGCGCTGTCGCGCTTCCAGGACGACGAGATGGTGAGCGTGGTCCGTTTCGGAAAAGAGGACTGCGTGCGTTCTCAGCTCTGTCAGCGCACGCTGCTGGCTTACGGTTAATCGCTTAAGCCCTGATGAAAGCCCGGCCAGTTGGCCGGGCTTTTTTATGGCTACTCGTCAGTGCCAAAGCCCTGTTTCAGCACGGCTGGCTGCACCTGCGGGAAATAAATATGGTCGTAATAGCTGGCGGTATTGTTACCCCAGTTATCGCCATCGGTTCGCCCGGTCTGCTGCCAGTGCGCGACCAGCACCTCGTTATACGCTTTGATCACCTCAGGCAGCATCGCGCTGTTATAGCGCTCCTCGTGGCGGAAGCCCGCCAGCGACATACGCGGTTTCTGAACGGCAGGTTGATCAACATACCCCAGCACCACCCCCGCTACCGGGAAGGTCAGCTCAGGCAGGTTAAGCAGCTCAATCATCGCCTGCGGCTCGCGGCGGATCCCGCCAATTGGCACCACGCCCAGCCCGTGAGAGCGGGCAGCGGTCATCACGGTCGCCAGCGCGATTCCAATATCGGTCGCACCGGAGATCAGGCTTTCCAGGCTCTCATGCGCGATCTGCTGTTTGCCTTCCGCCTCAATTGCCAGCTGGCTTTTGTGCATATCCAGCACAAAGGTGATAAACACCGGGGCTTTCGCGATCCACGGCTGTCCACCGGCAATTTCCGCGATTTTTGCGCGGGTGGCAGCATCACGCACCACCACCAGCGATACCTGCTGGGAATTTACCGAAGTTGGCGCACGCCAGGCCGTTTCGACAATGTCATCAATAATCGTGTCGGCAATGGGGGTGTCAAGATAGCTGCGATCGCTGCGGTGGCTTTTCAGCAGTTGAGTGATTTCGTTCATGTGATACCTGGTGTTCTGAATATGTAGAGTGTGAAGGTAGTGAAGATCCAGGGGTAACGGCTACGCATTTTGTGCGGCAGATCACATTTTTTGCTGTAGGGGGCGACCGCTTCTCTGGTCGCCCCGCAAAACCTTCAAAGCGGCGCTGGATATTAAATAACATCGCGTTGGTCGCGCAGGTGTAGGGGCGGGGCATGCCTCGCCCTCCGCGAATGCGGGTCGGGCATGCCCGACCCCTACGCAAAACGCAAAAAAAAAAGCCAAAACTTTCGCTCAGGCAATTCTCTTTGAATAGGGTGGTGAGAGAGGGGGACTATACCTTTAAAGCGGCGCTGGATATTAAATAACATCGCGTTGGTCGCGCAGGTGTAGGGGCGGGGCATGCCTCGCCCTCCGCGAATGCGGGTCGGGCATGCCCGACCCCTACGCAAAACGCAAAAAAAATGCCTGAACTTTCGCTCAGGCATTTCTTTTTGAATATGGTGGTGAGAGAGGGGTTCGAACCCTCGATACGTTGCCGTATACACACTTTCCAGGCGTGCTCCTTCAGCCACTCGGACACCTCACCATATTTTACTGCCGCTACCCGCAGGGGGTAACGGGGCGCTACTATAGGCAGTCGCGGGTAATGGGTCAAGCAGTATTTTTCCCTGTGCTTCTATTCGCTTAAGTGATGAGCAACCAAGGATAATCTGGTGCAGCCAGTGCGCAATTCGCCATAAACGGCGAAGCTCGCCTTTTATGCCGTTAGAACGGCAGGCCGGGCTTTAAGCCGGGCTGATATCAGCAGCTAAACCCTGTGAAGCGATCGGCCAGCCATAAGGTAAATTGACATTAATCTGTCACAAATAAGTCGCAAAGCTGAAATAGTTGTATCGCAGACTGACTCCCTGAAATCTTTAGCAAAACTTATTCATGGAGATCGCCGTTAAATGAAACATCAAGCTTTCGCACTTTCCCTGCTGACCTCACTGATCTGCTCCTCTGCCGTCGCCGATATCGCCACGTACCAGCGGGCCGCGCAGGGTGACATGACTCAGCCGGGCGGAGCACGTCGCCTGAGCGGTGACCAGACCGAGGCGATTAAAGCGTCGTTAAGCAACAGCACGGCGAAAAACGTTATTCTGCTGATCGGCGACGGCATGGGCGACTCCGAAATTACGGCGGCGCGAAACTATGCGCAAGGGGCGGGCGGCTTCTTTAAAGGGATTGATGCGCTGCCGCTCACCGGACAGTACACCCACTATGCGCTGGATAAGAAAACCCACAAGCCTGACTATGTGACTGACTCCGCAGCATCCGCCACCGCCTGGGCAACCGGCGTGAAGTCCTATAATGGGGCGATTGGCGTTGATGTGACGGGTAAAGATCACCCCTCGCTGCTGGAGCTGGCGAAAGCCGCCGGTAAAGCGACCGGCAATGTGTCAACCGCAGAGCTGGAAGATGCCACCCCGGCGGCGCAGATTGCCCACGTCACCTCGCGTAAGTGCTACGGCCCGGTCAAAACCAGCGAGCTGTGCGCCAGCAATGCGCTGGAGCAGGGCGGTAAAGGCTCGATTGCTGAGCAGTTGCTAAATGCGCGCGCCGACGTCACCTTTGGCGGCGGCGGGAAGACCTTCAGCGAAACGGCAAAAGCCGGCGAGTGGCAGGGCAAAACGCTGGAAGAGCAGGCGAAGCTACGCGGCTATCAGCTGGTGAACGATCTCGACGGCATGAATGCGCTGACCTCTGCCAGCGACGCGCAGCCGGTGCTGGGGCTGTTCGCTGCCGGGAATATGCCGGTGCGCTGGAAAGGCCCCAAGGCCACTTACCACGGTAATCTTGATGGCAAACCGATTACCTGCGAAGTCAACGCGGAGCGCCCGGCATCCACCCCGACGCTGGCGCAGATGACCGATAAGGCTATTGCGCTGCTGAGCAGTAAACCGGAGGGCTTCTTCCTGCAGGTGGAAGGCGCTTCTATTGATAAGCAGGATCACGCGGCCAATCCGTGCGGGCAGATTGGTGAAACCGTCGATCTGGACGAAGCGGTGCAGAAGGCGCTGGAGTTTGCGCGCAAAGAGGGCAATACCCTGGTGATTGTCACTGCCGATCATGCGCACTCCAGCCAGATTATCGCCAACGACAGCAAAGCCCCGGGCCTGACGCAGACGCTGATCACCAAAGATGGCAGCCCGATGACCATCAGCTACGGTAATTCAGAAGAGGATTCGCAGGGCCACACCGGCACCCAGCTGCGCATCGCCGCCTTTGGCCCGCACGCGGCCAATGTCGTCGGCCTGACCGATCAGACCGATCTGTTCTATACCATTAAAGCGGCGCTGGATATTAAATAATCACGCATTTTACGGGCCGATTGAAAAAAAGGATCGGCCCCTACAGCACACAGGAAGATGTAGGGGGCGACCGCTTTTCTGGTCGCCCCACAAATGCAAAAAATGCCTGAACTTTCGCTGAGGCATTTCTCTTTAAATAGGGTGGTGAGAGAGGGGGATCACTCGCACCATCCCTGGCGCTCGCCCTGTACCTTTAAAGCGGCGCTGGATATTAAATAGCATCCCGTTGGTCGCGCAGGTGTAGGGGCGAGGCATGCCTCGCCCTCCGTTAATGCGGGTCGGGCACGCCCGACCCCTACGCAAAATGCATAAAAAAAGTCTGAACGTGAGTTCAGACTTTCTCTTTAAATATGGTGGTGAGAGAGGGGTTCGAACCCTCGATACGTTGCCGTATACACACTTTCCAGGCGTGCTCCTTCAGCCACTCGGACACCTCACCATATTGTTGCCGCAACCAGGTTGCTGACGGGCGCTAATGTAGGGAAAAGTGCGGTTGCGGTCAACTGCCTTTCGACTATTTTGAGTGCGTTTAGTCAGTTTTAACGCACTTTGCTGGTTTAAACGCCAGCCAGGTTCAGATTAGGCCGCTAAAGCCAAATCGGCGCGCATCGCCAGGCGCAAAAGGTGCATAATAACCGACTTATTTTGGCAGGAAAAACAGAGGTTAGTTGTGGACCACACCAACCGTATCCCCCAACAGCAGGTGCCGGGGGGAACCGGCGCGCTGTTCTTTATTCAAATTTTTGCCACCATGGGCTTCGCGGTGCTTTACTCCAGCCTGGTGCTGTACGCCACCAAAAAACTCGGCTTCAGCGAAGGGCAGGCCAACACCATGATGGGCGTGTTCGGCGCCTTTAACTACGGTCTGCACCTGTTCGGTGGCTACCTTGGCGGTCGCTTCCTCAGCAACCGTAATCTTTTCGTGCTGGGAATGGTGCTGCAGGTTGCTGGCTGCTGGACGCTCTCCGGACAGAGCGCGGAAGGCCTTTACTGGGGGCTGGCGATGTTCCTGACCGGCAGCGGCCTCAATGTCACCTGCATTAATATGATGCTGACCCAGCGCTTTGCCCCGGAAGATAACCGCCGTGAGAGCGCCTTCCTGTGGAACTACGCCGGGATGAACCTCGGATTCTTCCTCGGCTTTACCGGCGCGGGCTACTTCCAGCTCAGCGAGCACTATGAAGCGCTGTTCCTGTTCGCCACTATCGGTAACGCGGTGGCCATTGTTATCTCGCTGCTACGCTGGAAAGTGCTGGCCGATATCAGTACTCCGCTGCTGCAGGCAAACCCGCGCCAGTTCCGCTGGCGCATGCTGGCCGGGCTGGTGATTCTGGTGGCGCTGGTGCCGCTGATCCGCCTGATGCTCAATCACGCCGGGTTTACCGGGGCGTTTGTGCTGGCGCTGGGCGCAGCGATCTTCCTGCTGCTGTGCTTTACCACGCTGCGCCATCGCCCGCGTGATGAGCAGCGCCGCATGTGTGCTTACCTGATCCTCGCGCTGGGTGCGCTGGTGTTCTGGACGCTGTACCAGCTGGCGCCGATGGGCCTGATGCTGTTCACCGAGCACAATATTAACCTCCGCGTGTACGGCATTCAGGTGGCCCCGCAGTGGGTGCAGAATATCAACACCCTGGTGATTGTTTTCGGCGGGCCACTACTGGCTATCTGGTTCCGCAACCTGCGCGAGCGCGGCTGGCGCATCGATATCCCGCTGCAGTTCTCCGCCTCGCTGTTTATGATCGGGCTGGGCATGCTGGTGCTGCCGCTGGGCATTGCGCTGGCGGGCGGTGACGGCATTGTGGCGTTCAAATGGATTGTCATCAGCTACGTATTGCAGAGCATCGCCGAACTGCTGCTCTCGCCGATTGGCTATGCGATGATCGGCAAGCTGGCTCCGGCGCGCTATCAGGGAGTCATGATGGGCTGCTGGATGATGGTGACCGGCGTGGCGTCGGTGCTGTCCGGCTACGTTTCCGCGCTGATGCCGGAAAACAGCGGCAGCACGCCGCTGCTGACTAACCCCGGCTACAGCCATATCTTCAGCCTGCTCGGCTGGGGCAGCGCGGCGGTCGGTTTAGTGCTGATCTGCCTGATCCCGCTGCTGCGCCGACTGATCCAGCAGGTCGACCGGCCCTAATTCTTTTCGGGGCAGTTCTCTGCCCCAAATTTTCACTTGCCAGCCGCCGCGTTTTCCCTGAGCCTAAACAAAAACCAGGAGAGAAAACGTGGACATCCTTTTTTATCACCCGTCTTTTAAGGCAGAGACCTGGATCACCGGGTTACAGCAGCGATTACCCCATGCACGCATTCGTCAGTGGCAGCCCGGCGACGATCGGCCGGCCGATTATGCGCTGGTACGTCAGCCGCCGGTAGAGATGTTAAAAGGGCGGGCGCTGAAGGGCGTCTTTGCGCTCGGCGCCGGCGTGGATGATATCCTCGGCCAGCTGCGCGAGCATCCGGATATGCTGGCACCCGGGGTGCCGCTGTTCCGCCTGGAAGATACCGGCATGGGCCGCCAGATGCAGGAGTATGCGGTTTATCACGTCCTCGGCTGGTTCCGCCGCTTCCCGGAATATCAGAAACAGAAAACCGAAACCCTGTGGCACCATCTGCGCAACTACGCGCGCCGCGACTTCACCATTGGTATTCTTGGTGCGGGCGTGCTGGGCAGCAGCGTCGCCAACAGCCTGCTGGCGTGGGATTTCCCGGTCAGCTGCTGGAGCCGCTCGCCGAAGCAGATTGAGGGCGTCACCAGCTTCCATGGTGAAGCGCAGCTCGGCGAGTTTCTTGCCGGGAGCCAGGTGTTAATTAACCTGTTGCCCAATACCCCGCAAACCCACGGTATCATCAACCGCCAGCTGCTCAGCCAGCTGAAGCCCGGCGCATTTCTGCTTAACCTCGCACGCGGTGCGCACCTGGTGGAAGCCGATCTGCTGGCCGCGCTGGAAGCGGGCGAAGTGAAAGCGGCGGCGCTCGACGTGTTTAATCACGAACCGCTGCCCGCCGAACACGCGTTCTGGTCGCACCCGGATATCGCCATCACCCCACATAATGCCGCTGTAACCTTGCCAGATGAAGCTATGGACTACATTGCACGGTCGATTACCCGGCGCGAGAGCGGTGAAATGCCGGAAGGGCGCGTCGATATCGAACGGGGTTACTAATCAGGAGAGAACAGATGTATCCAGTTGACCTTCACATGCATACCGTTGCCAGCACCCATGCCTACAGCACGCTGCGCGACTACGTATTACAGGCGCAGACCTGCGGCGTTAAGCTGCTGGCGATCACCGATCACGGCCCGGATATGGCCGATGCTCCGCACTACTGGCATTTTGTGAATATGAAAGTCTGGCCGCGGGTGATTGACGGCGTGGGCGTGCTGCGCGGCATCGAAGCCAATATCAAAAATGTGCAGGGCGAGATCGACTGCAGCGGCCCGATGCTGGGTTCGATTGATATTATCGTTGCCGGGTTCCACGAGCCGGTATTTCCTCCGCAGGATGAAGCGACCCATACCCAGGCGATGATCGCCGCGATGGCCAGCGGGCTGGTGCATATTATCAGCCATCCCGGCAACCCAAATTACCCGATCGATATTCATGCGGTCGCTGAAGCAGCGGCGAAGTATGATGTGGCGCTGGAGCTGAATAACTCCTCATTTACCACCTCGCGCAAGGGCAGTGAACCCAACTGCCGTAAAGTCGCGCAAGCGGTGCGCGATGCGGGGGGCCGCCTGGCATTAGGCTCTGATTCTCACACCGCCTTTACCCTCGGTAATTTTGAGCACTGTCTGCGTATCCTGCGCGAGGTGGATTTTCCTGAAGATCGCGTGTTAAATGTCACGCCGCGCCGCCTGCTGGACTTCCTGCAGCAGCGTACCGGTAAGGAAATAGCTGAATTCGCCGATTTGTGACAGTGTCACGCATAACTTCTTACGGAATTGAAAGACATGAATGAGTTTTCCATCATCTGCCGCATTTTAGGCTCGCTTTACAACCGCCAGCCGCAGGACCCTTTGCTGGTGCCGCTGTTCCAGATGCTGCGTGAAGGTAAACTGCAACAGCACTGGCCGCTGGAGCAGGATGAGCTGCTGACCCGTTTGCAGCAGAACTGTGACCCACAGACGCTGGCAACCGACTATAACGCCCTGTTTGTTGGCAGCGAATGCCGAGTGTCGCCTTTCGGTTCGCAGTGGGAGAATGGCCCGCAGGAAGCGGAGGTGCGTGCTTTTCTTACCAGCCGCGGCATGCCGCTGAGCGATGCACCTGCCGACCATATTGGCGCACTGCTGCTGGCGGCATCATGGCTGGAGGATCAGTCCGAGGCGGATGAAATCTCGGCGCAGATTACCCTGTTTGATGAGTATCTGCTGCCGTGGGTGGGGGCGTTCCTGGGGAAAGTGGAAGCCCATGCGACCACCGCCTTTTACCGCACGCTGGCCGTCATCAGCCGTGAAGCGATTCAGGCGATGCGCGACGAGCTGGAAGACGATATCGCGTAGGGTGTCAGGCAAGCCTGACCCGTTCATCACCGGACCATTAATCCTGCCATTCCGCCACCGCTGAACCTAACTTCGATGGCGCGCGCGACCAGTTTAGCGGCGTGCCGGGCAGCCAGAACGGCGAGCGCAGCCGCTGGCTGAGGCCAAACGACGATATCAGCGCTTCAGCATCTTCATCTGGCGGCAGGCGCGCACCCAAACCTGAGGGCTGTGCTTCCTGCGAATAGGGGGCGTCCGTCAGCAGGCAGGCGGTGCGCGCCAGCGACAGTCGGGCGGTGAAGCCGGTATTGTGCAGCAGGCGCTGGCGCAATCCTTCCAGTACCGCCGCCGCCATCATATAACCCGTGGCGTGATCGAGCGCCTGCACCGGCAGCGGAACGGGCGCATCGCTGTGCTGCCACAGGCGGCCGCGCTCGGCAATCCCGCTGGCCATCTGAACCAGACTGTCAAAGCCGCGGCGGTTGCGCCACGGCCCGGTCCATCCCCATGCGTTGAGGCTGACATCGACCAGCCCCGGTTTCAGCGCCTGTAGCGCCTCTGCATCATAGCCCAGATTGCTGAGCGCATCGGCGCGATAGCCGTGCACCAGCACGTCACACTGGCTGAGGAGCTGCTCAAAAAGTTTGCGTCCCTCCGTCGATTTCAGATTTAGCCGCGCGCAGCGTTTACCCAGCGTGACCTCCTCCTCCAGCGCAGGTTCCTGCCAGTCCGGCGGGTCAAGGCGCAGCACCTCAGCACCCAGCCCGGCGAGGAAACGCGTGGCGACCGGTCCGGCGATAATGCGCGTCAGGTCGAGCACGCGCACGCCCAGCAGCGGGCGCGCCGCAAACAGTCGCCAGGTGGGCGCCGGGCCGCAGGCTTGTAGCGTCTGCTCAATCAGCGCTTCACGGCTGACGCTCTGCCCCTGCGGATGCTGCTGCCACTCGCTGTGGCTGCGCAGCGCGGCGGCACAGCCTCCGGCGTCCACCACGGCCTGCTCAAGCTCCGCTTTCTGCCAGCGGGCGACGGCGGCCGCCACTTGCTGACGATTTCCCTGCTGGCCAAGCACCTGTTCCATCGCCGCACGATGATGTGGTGCATTGGTGTGCAGACGCAGCCAGCCATCCGCGGTGGCGTAATCCCCGGCAAGCGGATCCCACAGCGAGGGCAGCGGGCGGTTAACCGGGCGCAGCGCGTGCTGGAACCAGCGCGCGCACAAAGCCGCATCCACCTCTACCGGCTGCGCGCTACCGATCAGGCTGGCCGTCGCCTGCGCCGCCAGCCCGATGCTGGTGGCCGCCAGTTCGCTGACGGGATAAGCGGAAACCAGCGCCTGCTCACCGTTGATTTTCAGCTCGGGCAGCGGCGTGCTGCTGTTGCGAAGTCCCTGCCACAGCTGTTGCCACAGCGCAGCGCTCAGGCGGTTATCCATTCAACTCTCCTTCAGTTAATCAGGGGCGATCCGAACGGCGGCGCACAAGGCGAAAACGCGACAGGCGGGCGTGCATTTTCAGGTTGCGCAGGTTAATCACCGCGATTGCCGTGCCAATCATCACCAGCAGGCCGCCAGTGACTTTAAAGCTGTTCATGCTGTCGCCCAGCACCACCACCCCCATAATCACCGCCAGCACCGGAGTCAGCAGCGAGTAGGGCATGATCAGGTTAACGTTGTAGTTTTTCAGCAGGCTGTACCACAGCGAATAAGCCACAATCGAGGAGCCGATTGCGCTGAACAGGATGCCAAACCAGCCGCGCCATGAAGAGTGTAGCAGCAGGTTAAGCTGGTTGGATTCCGTTAGCCAGGAGGCGCAGCCGACGATCGGGATAGCCAGAAAAGAGAGCCAGCCGGTCATGGTCAGCGGGCTGATGGGCGGTGATTTTTTCACAATCATATTGCTGACCGCCCAGCCGAACGCGCTCAGCAGCAGCAGAACCAGCACCCACCAGTTCGGGATCGTCGGGCTACCCGCCAGCACCACCACGCCGCTCAGCGAAATCGTAATGCCCAGCAGCTGCACCAGGCGCAGCTTCTCTTTAAGGATCAGCATCGCCAGCAGCATGGCGATAGGCGTGCCGAGCTGTACGATCACCGCCGCAGTACCGGCATCGGTATGGTTCAGGCTGACAAACAGCAGCGAAAAGTGCATAAAGCCAAACGTGAAGGCAAGCGGCACCAGATAGCGCAGCTGCTGGCGCGAGACGCGGGTAAACGGCACCAGAATCAGCGCCACCACCACAAAGCGCAGGGTGGTCATCAGCAGCGGGGGAAGGTCGTGCAGCCCCCATTTAATGGCGATGTTATTAAATGCCCAGATGGACACCACCATCAGAATCAGAAAAAAATGACGCAGAGCCACCAAAAAATCCTTAGTTGAGTGATTGAGTCCCTTTCATCATGGCACGAAATGCGCCAGATGAGGCGCGGCTGGCCGTCATTTTTTCAGCAGCCGGTAGCTCCGACTAAGCCGATGCTTTGTATAAAGATTACCTGAAAATGTTATGAGACAGGCTGGTGACAAACTGCGATGATGATCTGCGGGCTGTCCGGCCTCAATAACATTGCCGATAAGGAGCGAGATAACAGTGAAATTGCCGTTAGCGATTATCCAGCTTGAAAGCCCGCCGCAGGCGGTTAGCCGCCAGGTTGGGGAGCAGAAGCAGTGGTTTATTGAGGCGCTGGAGCTGGCCGATGATGACTATATCGTGGTGCGCCCCGATCTTGGCGAAGCGCTACCGGACGTGCAGCAGATTGCCTGCGCCGTGCTCAGCGGTTCGTGGGCGATGGTCACCGACCACGCAGAGTGGAGCGAGCGCACCGCCGCCTGGGTGCGCCATGCGGTGGCCGAACAGCTGCCGCTGCTGGGCGTCTGCTACGGTCATCAGCTGATGGCTTACGCGCTGGGTGGCGAGGTGGGGGATAATCCCAAAGGCTGGGAGCGCGGCGTAAAGCTGCTGCAAACCACCCGCGCGCAGCGTCAGGATCCGCTGCTGGCCTCTGTGCCTGAGCGCTTCACCGCGTGGCTATCACACCGTCAGTCGGTGCTGACGCCGCCGCCGGGTGCGCAGGTGCTGGCCGCCTCCGCGCAGGATGGCTGCCAGATAATTCGCTACTCTGCCAGCGCGCTGTCGCTGCAGTTTCACCCGGAATTCACCCCTGAAATTATGGCCGCCTGCCTGCATAACAGCCTCGCGCCGGGGGAAGTGCAGAAGCTGCTGACGCAACAGCCCGAACCGCACTGGCCGCGCCAGCTGCTGCGTGATTTTTTCCAACAGGCGCAGCCGCAGCAGGCGAAAAGCGCCTGATATTGGGGGCTGCCTGCAGCGGGCAGCTCCGCGCATTAACCGCCTGTGCGCCACCTCACATCACCCCGCGAAATTCCCGTTTTACTGACGTCCTCATCACAGTTTCAGCCTCTACGATCTGGCATCCTGCCGAATGTCGACAAGTGTTAACATTCAGTTATCACAGTGTTAATTATTCGCCACGGCGATGACCTCAACAGGAGTACGATGATGCGCTATGCATACCCGGGCACCACAGATTCACTGATTACCCTGAAGCAGGAGTATGGCAACTACATCAACGGCGAGTTTGTCGCTCCGGTCAACGGTAACTATTTTACCAATACCTCGCCGGTAAACGGTTCGGTTATCGGCAAGTTCCCGCGCTCTGATAAAGATGACGTTGAAAAGGCGCTGGATGCCGCCCACGCCGCTGCGGAAGACTGGGGGAAAACCTCCGTGCAGGCGCGCTCCCTGACGCTGTTGAAAATTGCCGATCGGCTGGAGCAGCATCTGGAAACGCTGGCGGTCAATGAAACCTGGGACAACGGTAAGCCGGTGCGTGAAACCATGGCGGCGGATATGCCGCTGGCGGTCGATCACTTCCGCTACTTCGCTGGCTGCCTGCGTGCGCAGGAGGGTACGGCGGCGGAGATAGATGAGTTTACCGCCGCCTACCACTTCCATGAACCGCTAGGCGTGGTCGCGCAGATTATTCCTTGGAACTTCCCGCTATTAATGGCAGCCTGGAAGCTGGCGCCTGCGCTGGCCGCCGGTAACTGCGTGCTGCTAAAGCCCGCCGAGCAGACGCCGCTGTCGATTACGCTGTTTGTGGAGCTGATTGGTGACCTGCTGCCGAAAGGGGTACTGAACGTGATCCACGGTTTCGGTAAGGAAGCGGGTGAAGCGCTGGCCTCGAACCCGCGCATCGCCAAAGTGGCCTTTACCGGGTCGACCGCGACCGGTGGACATATTCTGGAGCTGGCGGCGAAAAACCTGATCCCATCGACCGTCGAGCTGGGCGGCAAATCGCCCAATATTTTCTTCGAAGATATCATGCAGGCCGAGCCATCCTTTATTGAGAAAGCGGCAGAGGGGGTGGTGCTGGGCTTCCTGAATCAGGGGGAGGTCTGTACCTGTCCGTCGCGTGCGCTGGTACAGGAATCGATCTACGAGCCATTTATGGCGGCGGTGATGGCGCGCGTGAAAACCATTAAGCGCGGCGACCCGATGGACACCGACACCATGGTGGGCGCGCAGGCTTCGCAGCAGCAGTTTGATAAAATCCTTTCTTACCTTGAAATTGCGCAGCAGGAGGGGGCTGAAATTCTCACCGGCGGCGGGGTGGAAAAACTGGAGGGCGATCTCTCGAGCGGTTACTACATTCAGCCAACGCTGCTGAAAGGTACCAATAGCATGCGCGTGTTCCAGGAGGAGATCTTCGGGCCGGTGGTCGGCATTACCACCTTTAAGGATGAAGCCGAGGCGATTGCCATAGCCAATGATTCCATTTATGGCCTGGGTGCCGGCGTGTGGACGCGCGATATCAACCGTGCTTATCGCGTTGGACGGGCTATTAAAGCCGGGCGCGTCTGGACCAACTGTTACCACCTCTATCCGGCACATGCGGCGTTTGGCGGTTACAAAAAATCCGGTATTGGCCGCGAAACGCACAAAATGATGCTCGATCACTACCAGCAGACCAAAAATTTGCTGGTCAGCTACAGCGTGCAGCCACTGGGTTTCTTCTGAGTAAATAGCCTACAGGCCGGGGTTTTCCGGCCTGTGAATCCCACTGCGCTCCCCCTTAGTGGAACTGAGAACCGCCACCAAATCCTTCCGAACCGGTGTTGTTTGCTCCGTATCCGTGGCCGCCAAAAGCGTGCCATCCGGCATTATTTTCACCATGACCCGAGCCACCCGCATGCTGAGAACGCTGACCTTTACTGCTCCCTCCCGTTCCTTTTGCTGTCTGGAATGGGGCACTGTTTTTGACGACCGGTTTATTCAAAACAACAGCGGGTACAGTCTCGGTAAAGGTCGGGCGGCCGACAACCTGCGTTTTAACCCGATCAATATTCATCTGGGTAAGCTGCGCACCGAGTAACGCGTTGATCTGCATTTGCGTGCGCGCCTGATTGGCGGCGGTCAACTGAGCGCCTTGCAGCGCGGCAGTTTGCTGCGCGGTGCGCGCCTGATTGGCGGCGGTGAGCTGAGCGCCTAGCAGTGCGGCAGTTTGCTGCGCGGTGCGCGCCTGATTGGCGGCGGTGAGCTGTGCGCCTTGCAGCGCGGCAGTTTGCTGCGCGGTGCGCGCCTGATTGGCGGCGGTGAGCTGAGCGCCTAGCAGTGCGGCAGTTTGCTGCGCGGTGCGTGCCTGATTGGCGGCGGTGAGCTGTGCGCCTTGCAGCGCGCCAGTTTGCTGCGCGGTGCGCGCCCGATTGGCGGCGGTGAGCTGTGCGCCTTGCAGCGCGGCAGTTTGCTGCGCGGTGCGTACCTGATTGGCGGCGGTAAGCTGTGCGCCTTGCAGTGCAGTGCGCGCGGCTGCGGCAGCCTGTTGCCCAGCCAGGATGCTGGCAGTCATCGAGCTGTTTTTAATACTGTTTACAGTCTGGCTGCTGACAGCGGGTTTATCAGGTGTTGTTGCCGTTGCCGTTGGTACTGGTGCTGTCAGGGGCGTCAGGCCAGTCCTGGCAGGTTCACCTGAATATCCGATTCTGTTAGCGATAGTGCTATCCAGATCGGAAACTGAAATGTTGTACCCTTTTGCCAACTGGCCAAAAGTTTGTGCCTGCATATCGGTTAAAGTCATACCTGCGCGCCGTGCGGCAATATCCTTAATAGCAGAAATGTTCATTCCCAGAGGTTCTGAGGCAGCCTGGCGAACACTGTCTACGATCTGATGAAGTGGCTCAAAGGCGGAGGCAGAAAAAGCCAGTGTGGAAGCGATTACAACAGCGATGACCTTAATTGAAGTTTTCATAAATCTTCACTATAAAAAAATTTGCGTTTCATCGGGCCTCTCCCTGGATTCTCTACCTTGTAAGTATCGATAAAAAATCGACATTTTTACTTGCCATCTTTTTTTTTGAAGGTAAACAAGTAGCCAAAACCTTCCGACCAGCGCGTTAAAAAAAGATTAAAAGCCCACTGATAAATGTGAGTGACAGGCAGCATACCCTCCCTCGGCGAGGCTGATATTACGCCGCACTGGATGGCGGGATTTGACGTAGATCACACTTTTGGTGGAAGCGATTACACCGCGTAAATTTCCCATTGTTTCGTAAAGAAAAATAATTATCTAACAGTGTGGAATGGTGCAATTAGTGTCGTCTGTTGCACCACTGAGAAGGGTAATTATCCTTCCATAACTTTTTAATATGACCCAGACGATTGCTGACTAAAGCCAAATATGGCACGGTGTTTTTAAGGTTGTATAGACAAGAATGCACAACCATTTTTCAACATGACGCTGTCGCCGCGCCGTTCCCGCGGTGGTGAGATCACTTCAGGCAAGGAGTTTGGATATGTCCGTCACATCATCGCGCGCGCAGCCTCAACCACGCCGTCTTATCGAAACCCGCAGTATTGATTATATTCCCGACGCCGAGCGCCATGGCCGGGTGTTCAGCCAGTTCACCCTGTGGTTCGGCGGTAATCTGCAAATTACCGCGATTATTACCGGCGCGCTCACCGTAGTCCTGGGCGGCGATGTCGTCTGGTCGCTGGTGGGGCTGCTGGCAGGACAGGTAATTGGGGCCGCAGTGATGGCGCTGCATGCGGTGCAGGGGCCACGCCTTGGGCTGCCGCAGATGATTACCTGCCGCACCCAGTTTGGCGTTTATGGCGCGGTGATCCCGCTGCTGCTGGTCTGCATGATGTACGTGGGCTTTTCCGCCAGTGGCACCGTGCTGGCCGGGCAGGCGCTGGCGCATCTTGCCGGCGTAGGTGACCGCAGCGGCATGATGCTGTTTGCCGTGATTATCATGGTGGTAGCGACGTTGGGTTACCGTCTTATCCATGGCTTAGGTAAAGTCGCCAGCGTGGTTGGCATCCTGGCATTCTGCTATCTTTTCCTGCGCCTGTTTATGGAAAATGACGTCAGCAGCCTGCTGGCGAACCGCCATTTTTCTCTGCCGATGTTCCTGTTGGCGGTGTCGCTCTCCTCATCGTGGCAGATCGCCTTTTGCCCCTATGTTTCCGACTACTCGCGCTATCTGCCGCGCAGCGTTTCAGCGCGCAGCACCTTTTGGGCGGTGTTCAGCGGCACGGTGCTTGGTACCCAGGCCTCAATGACGCTCGGGGTGATTGCCGCAGCGCTGGCGGGCAGTGCCTTCTCGGGTAATGAGGTGGGTTACATCGTCGGGCTGGGATCGAGCGGCACGATGGCGCTGGTGCTCTATTTCACCATCTGCTTTGGCAAAATCACCTTTACCACCCTGAATGCCTACGGCAGCTTTATGTCGCTGGCGACGATCGTCTGCGGCTTCCGCAAAAGTGCAGCGATTAGCGAGCGGGCGCGCATGCTGTTTATCATCGCTATGATGCTGGTCTCCTGCGGTATTGCCATACTTAGCGAACCTTCTTTCCTTAAGTCATTCACCCAGTTCCTGCTGTTCCTGCTGGCCTTCTTCGTGCCGTGGAGCGCAATGAACCTGACCGACTACTACTTTATTACCCACGGAAAGGTGGATATTGCGGCGCTGAGCGATCCGGATGGCCGCTATGGGCGCTGGAACTGGACAGGCATTTTTACCTATGCGCTGGGCGTGCTGGTGCAGCTGCCGTTTGTCGCCAATGGCTTTTATCAGGGGGCGTTAGTGAGCTGGTTTGACGGCAATGATATTTCGTGGCTGATCGGCTGGGTATTTACCGCGTTGTGCTGGCTGGTAATTAATAAGCTGCGCAACCAGCCGCACCTGTCGGCGACGGTGCTGCCTGACTAAAGAAAAGGGCGAGAGAAATCTCGCCCTCAGTGTTTATCGAGGCTGCCGAACCGGTGCGCCGTTGGCCTGATAGTACGGCACCTCCACCGCTGGCAGCGGGGCACGGCCACGGATCACATCAGCCATCTTCTCGGCAATCATAATCGTTGGCGCATTCAGGTTGCCGGTGGTGATCTGCGGCATAATCGATGCATCCACCACGCGCAGCCCCTCAATGCCGTGAACTTTGCCATCGTTACCCACTACCGCCATATTGTGATAGCCCATGGCGTTCGAGCAGGAAGGGTGGTAGGCAGTTTCGGCATGATGGCGCACGAAGTCATCCAGCTGCGCATCGCTGACGCACTCTGCGCCCGGAGAAATCTCTTTGCCACGGAACGGATCCAGCGCGCGCTGCTGCATAATCTCGCGCGTGATGCGGATCCCCGCCCGGAACTCGCGCCAGTCCTGTTCGTGCGACATATAGTTGAACAGAATGCTCGGATGCGCTTTGGGATCCTTCGATACCACCTGGACGCGGCCACGGCTCGGGGAGCGCATTGAGCCAACGTGTGCCTGGAAGCTGTGGGTGCGGATCGGGTTCGAACCGTTATAGTTCACCGCCACCGGCAGGAAGTGATACTGAATATTTGGCCAGCTAAACTCTTCGTGGCTGCGGATAAAGCCGCCCGCTTCAAAGTGGTTGCTGGCGCCAATTCCCGTGCCGTTCAGCAGCCATTCAGCGCCGATCAGCGGCTGATTGTGCAGCTTCAGCGCGGGCGACAGCGAGACCGGCTGCGTACATTCGTACTGCAGATACATCTCCAGGTGGTCCTGCAGATTGGCACCCACGCCGGGCAGGTCAAGCACCAGCGGGATGTCCAGCGAAGAGAGCAGCGCGCCGGGGCCGACGCCGGAGCGTTGCAGGATCTGCGGGGAGGCAATCGCCCCGGCGCACAGCAGCACTTCGCGTCTCGCATACGCCTGCTGCGGCTGGTCCTTCTGCTGCCACAGCACCCCGACGGCGCGCTGCTGCTCGAACAGAATGCGGTCGGTCAGCGCATGGACTTCAATCGTCAGGTTGCTGCGCGGACGCGCCTGATCGAGGTAGCCGCGTGCGGTGCTGGCGCGTCGTCCTTTTGGCGTCACGGTGCGGTCCATCGGACCAAAGCCCTCCTGCTGATAGCCGTTCAGATCCTCGGTGCGCGGATAACCCGCCTGCACGCCCGCCTCAACCATGGCATGGAACAGAATATTGTTATCGCTTTTCGGCGTGGTGACGCTGACCGGCCCGGCATCGCCGTGATAATCATTGCCGCCGATATCGCGCCGCTCGGCAATCTTGAAGTAGGGCAGGCAGTCGAGGTAGCGCCAGTTCTCCAGCCCCTCCTGCTGCGCCCAGTTATCGTAATCCATCGCGTTGCCGCGGATGTAGCACATGCCGTTGATCAGCGATGAGCCGCCCAGCCCTTTGCCGCGCCCGCACTCCATGCGGCGATTGTTCATATGCGGTTCCGGGTCGGTCAGATATGCCCAGTTATAGCGCCGGCCCTGTAGCGGGTAAGCCAGCGCCGCAGGCATCTGGGTGCGGAAATCCTGGCGGTAGTCGGGGCCGCCAGCTTCCAGCAGCAGCACCGTCACGTCGGGATCTTCGGTCAGGCGGGTGGCCAGTACGTTGCCGGCAGAACCTGCGCCAATAATGATGTAGTCATATTCCCTGCGATTGCTCATGGTCACTTCCCTTTACTCATTAAAAAATTGACTGATAACGTTCCATCGACACCTGCACCGACTTGATGCGGGTGTAATGGTGGAGAGCGGTTAAGCCGTTCTCGCGGCCGACGCCAGACTGCTTATAGCCACCTACCGGCATCTGTGCGGGGGATTCTCCCCAGCTGTTGATCCAGCAAATTCCCGCCTCCAGCTGGTGGATAATCTGGTGAGCTTTCGCCAGGTCAGGCGTTACCACCCCAGCAGCCAGGCCATAAACGGTATCGTTGGCACGCTGAATCGCTTCCTGCTCGCTGTCATAGCTGAGCAGGCTCATCACCGGGCCAAAGATCTCTTCGCGCACGATGGTGTGATGATCTTCACAGTCGGTAAAAATGGTCGGCTGCACCCAGGCACCGGTATCGAACATCCCGCCGCTTATCGCCGCGCCGCCGCTCAGCAGGCGCGCGCCTTCACGCAGTCCGGAAGCGATATAGCCGAGCACCTTGTCACGATGCGCGAAGCTGGCCAGCGGGCCGAAGTTGGTGTCCATTTCCAGCGGATCCCCCGGGCGAATACGCTGCACCCGTTCAAGCAGCGCCGCTTCCAGCTCTGCTTTGCGCGCGCGCGGGACAAATACGCGGGTGCCGTTGGTACATACCTGGCCCGAGCTGTAGAAGTTCGCCATCATCGCGATGTCGGCGGCCAGTTCGATATCGGCATCGGCGAGGATAATCAGCGGCGATTTACCGCCCAGCTCCATGGTGACCTCTTTCAGTGAGGACTCCGCAGCAGCGGCCATCACTTTCTTGCCGGTAGGCACGCCGCCGGTGAAGGAGATTTTTTCAATGCGCGGATGAACGGTCAGCGCCTGTCCGGTGCTGCCGCTACCCTGCAATACGTTGAATACCCCGTCCGGCACGCCCGCTTCGCTGTAAATCGCCGCCAGCTTCAGCGCGCTGAGCGGGGTAATCTCACTCGGTTTGAAGATCATCGCGTTTCCCGCAGCCAGCGCCGGGGCCGACTTCCACAGCGCGATCTGAATGGGGTAGTTCCACGCGCCGATCCCGGCCGTAACGCCCAGCGGTTCGCGGCGGGTATAGAAGAAGCTGCCGCTGCGCAGCGGATACTGCTCGCCTTCAATGGCGGCCGCCAGACCGGCGTAATACTCCAGCACGTCTGCCCCGGTAACAATGTCCACGGCCGTGGTCTCCGACAGCGGTTTGCCGGTGTCCAGGCTTTCAAGCAGAGCAAGTTCGGCATTGCGCTCGCGCAACAGCGCCACGGCGTTGAGCAGAATACGCCCGCGCTCAGTGCCGGTCATGGCGGCCCAGATACGCTGGCCGCGTTCGGCGCTCTCCACCGCACGTTCAACGTCGGCGGCAGTGGCGATTTGCACCTGCGCCAGGCTTTCCCCCGTGGCGGGATTGATGGTTTCGAAGGTCTCTGTGCCGCTGGCATCCGTCAGGCGGCCATCGATATACAGTTTTTGAATGGGAAGTTGAGCCATATGACTTGTCCTTAAGTTGGGGCTTGCGTGCTGCCCGGTGCTCCCGATCTGTGATGCAGATTACGGGAAAGAATCGGCTGTTTTATTATTGATTGAACGTTCAATTAAAATACTATAGGCTCACCCAATGTCAATGAGATGATGTTCAATTGATAATGAGATGTTGCAGCAATGGTTTGTGAGATGAACAAGGAATGATGGATGACAGTGGAAAATCGCAATACGCATCAAGATGAATCGGTGAGCCTCAATCGGCCGGTTTTTATCAGTTCATCGCTGGTGATTTTAGTGCTCGGCATCCTGCTGGTGCTGTTCCCGGCAGGCAGCGAGCAGTGGCTGAGCCACGCTCAATTGTGGATAACCGATGTGTTCGGCTGGTACTACATGCTGCTGATGGTGCTGTGCATGGGGTTTGTTTTCTGGCTGGCCTGTTCACGCCACGGTAACATCCGGCTCGGTAAAGAGGGCGAAGCCCCGCAGTTCAGCTACCCGTCATGGGTGGCGATGCTGTTCTCTTCGGGCATCGGTATCGCGCTGGTGTACTACGGCGCTTATGAACCACTCGACCATTTCCTGCAGCCCCCGGAAGGGGCAGGCGGCACCGTGGAAGCGGCGCGACAGGCGATGGCGATCACCTTTCTGCACTGGGGGCTACACGGCTGGGCGCTGTATGCGCTGATTGGCGTGGCGCTGGCCTATTTCGCCTACTGCCGCGGTCAGCCGCTGGCACTGCGCTCCGCACTCTATCCGCTGTTTGGTGAGCGCACCCACGGCTGGCCCGGACATCTGGTGGACAGTTTCGGCATCCTCGTCACGGTGATTTCGATGGTTACCAACCTCGGGATTGGCGCGCTGCTGGTTAACTCCGGCCTTAACTATCTGTTTGGCGTGCCGCAAACGCCGGGCGTGCTGCTGGGGTTGATCGTGGTGATGATGATCGTGGCAACCTTTGCCGCGGTCAGCGGCGTGGAGAAGGGCATCGCCATGCTATCGAACATTAACGTCGGCTTCCTCTGCCTGCTGCTGCTGTTTGTCTTCCTGAGTGGGCCGACGCTCAGCCTGCTGAACGGCATGCTGCAAAACGTGGGTGATTATCTCTCCACCATTGTCAGCCGCAGCTTTGATGTTTATCTGTATGGCAAGGCGGAGAAGTGGCAGGGCGCGTGGACGCTGTTTTACTGGGCGTGGTGGGTGGCTTGGGCGCCGTTTGTCGGGCTGTTTATTGCCCGTATCTCAAAAGGCCGTACCATTCGTGAACTGATCCTCGGCGTGCTGCTGATCCCGCTCGGTTTTACCCTGGCGTGGCTCTCCATTTTCGGCAATACCGCCATCAGTCTGGTGCTGGAACATGGTGATGCTATTTTAGGAAAGGTGGCGCTGACCGACCCGCCGATGTCGATATTCAAACTGTTTGAGTATCTGCCGTTCACCCACATTGTGTCTGGCTTCACCGTGGTGATCAGCTTCCTGCTGTTCCTGACGCCGGTCGATTCCGGCACGCTGATGATCGCCAACCTCTCCAGCAAGGGGGGAACCTCCAGCGATGATGCGCCGGCCTGGTTACGTATCTTCTGGGCGGCGGTGACCACTCTGGTCTGCGCCGGGCTGCTGTATGCCGGGAACTTCAATGCGATGCAGACGGCGGTAGTCATTTGCGGCGTGCCGTTCTCCGTGGTGATCCTGCTGTATATGGTCAGCCTGCATAAAGACCTGACGCGCAAGAGCCGGGAAGCGCAGCCGCAAAAGCTGTCGCCGCCACCGGCTGATGCCAACGTCAGCCACTAAACGCCGTCTCACCCGGCTGGCATGGCTCTGACTGCCTCCCGCCTTGCCAGCACACTCACTGACCGCTGATTTCCACTCCTTCAGCGGTCACCTCCAGCCCCACCGCATGAGCCACTTCACCACCGATCCCATCGCCTAAAGCCAGCAGGGCGGCCAGCGACTGTCCGTGCACAGGTCAGCATAACCCGGCAATGACGGGCCTTTGAAGCCGGTTGATAGTCAGCGGGTAGCGATTTCCCGATGATGAATTTGTTAACCTGGGATTAACTTATTAAAGGATTTTATCATTAGCAGGGATTTTGTCTCCCGGACGCTGGGAGATCGCTTTATCAGCTGGTTTTACTAATGAGAGTTTGCGGCGGCAAACGGTAACCGGGTGTGAGTTTGTATCTGACGACCGAGCCACTTTGCGGTGAAAGTGTGATTATCATCACGCTGGCTGATGCTTTTTTTGCTTAAAAAAAGTCAGATCTATGAGAATTATCTGTTTTAAACGGTGCTGAATCACCCGCGTTTACAAGCGCAGCGGGTTGACGTTCTCTGCTTGATGCTGAAAAGAGTGTAAATATTACACCGGGATGAACTAAGAGCGGGCAGGAGGAGAGAGAAGCAGTCAGAGGAGCTAAGCTACAGATTTTTCAGGAAACCTGTTTTTTTACCTTTTGCTCCTTAACGCGTGAAATAAGAATATCCTCACTACATGCTTACCATTGGCAATAAATTCAAGCTAAGAATATTCCTGGTGGCGCTTTTCGTTTACTGGACGTTAATAGTAGAAAACGCGTCCATTTTTTCCTTAAGTTAACCTTAATGTAATCATTAGCGATAAATTACGTTTTAAATAAATGGATGTAATTATCCGTGGGCCGTTTAATCTCTGTTTATTTGTTTTCTCGCTAATGATTTTGCTGAGGATGTTTTAGGGTTTCTTATCTGATTCTTATGCGATTTCTTAAAAAAGATCGGCTTTATCCGAAACCCCATGCAGGAATTAAAGTGGCGTTGATATTTTATTTTATCTGGTGTTAATTAAATTAACTTCGAGATTAAGAGATTTACGTGATGACTCAAAAATTGCTGTCAGTGATCATCCCTGCGTATAACGTGGCTAACTATATTGTCGAGTGCGTTGATTCATTGCTGGTGCAGTTAGCGGCACCCAATGAAATTATTATCGTCAATGACGGTTCGACCGACGACACCCTGGCCCGCGTCGAGCAGGCCTACGGCAATGATGAACGAGTGAAAATTGTCACCCTGTCCAATGGCGGCGCGGGCCAGGCCCGTGACTACGGCATCAGCCTCGCACAGGGAACATTCGTCTTTTGCTGCGACCCAGATGATGTTGTTACCAATGGCTTTTTCGCAGAGTTACAGGCGACATACAGCCAGTATCCTGAGCTGGAACTGTTCTGCTTCAACTCCTCAATGTTTGCCGATAATGCCCCTGAACGCAGCTGGCCAAAAGTGCAGCATCAGCAGTTTGGTCTGCTGCGCCCGGCGACGGTTTTCCGCAATTTGTTAAGCCATGGTGGATATACCTCGGCGAGCTGGAACTACGTGCTTAAAAGGGAAGTTATTGAGAAACACAATTTGAAATATATCCATCGGGTGCATGAAGACCATTGCTACACGCTGGGGGCATTCCTCTGCAGTCGAATTGCCTTTGTCAGTACCAATATTTATTATCGTCAGCGCGTTCGCCAGGGCTCACTGACCAATAGCGCCAAAGCGGAAAGTTTCTTCCGTCAGCGTTATGATGCCTTTATCTCCTGCTATGAAAAGCTGATGAAGTTGACAAGCGGAATGGAAGAACGTCATGAATTGCGTCGACTTTATCTGATCCACTCCTTCAAATTAATGATTAATCTTTCGCTCGCCAGCAACAATCCGGTGCCGGATTACGTTAAAAATGCGATTAATTATTTCGGGAAAAATCTGAAACCGGGCGGTACAGGCAACTGGCTATTGTTAAAACAACCCGAACTGTACTCTAATCTGATTAAATTAAAGCGAGGACTTCGCAAGGCGCAAGGTTAGAGACTCATGGCAAAAGTAATTGATAAAGGCTTGTTAATAAATGTTCTCTCACTGCTGGCCTACCGTGGCGCTTCTTTCATCATCCCACTGGTGACGTTGCCTTACCTGGCACGCATCCTGGGCGTTGAACATATGGGGTTACTGGCGCTGGGCCTGGCCTGCGTGATGTACTGCAGTACCATCTCCGACTGGGGATTCAACGTTTACACCACCAAAGATATCGCAGAGCATCGTGATAATAAGCTGAAAGTCACCGAGCTGTTCTGGTCGACGTTCAACGCCAAGCTGCTGCTCGGCACAGCCTCACTGGCGGTACTGCTGATGGTCACCTGGTTCAATCCGGCCTGGCATAACCTGTTCTACATCGTGCTGGCTAACGCTACGGTGTTGTACGGTCAGCTGCTGTCGTTTGGCTGGCTTATGCAGGGCTTTGAGAAGCTGGGCAAGACGGCGATTATCTCGACGATTGGTCAGCTGACCTCTATCCCGCTGACTTTCCTGCTGGTAAAAACCCCGGATGATACCTGGCTGGCAGCGCTGATCCCGGGCGTTGTCGCTTTCGTTACCGCAATTATCACGCTGTCGATTGTCGTGAAGATGGATATCATCGGCTTCTACCGCTTCCAGCCCCGGGAAATTTTGCAGCGCATGAAAGACAGCCTGCACGTGTTCCTGTCAATTTTCGGCGCCAATATGTTTAACAACATCAACGTGCTGATCTTAGCGTCGATGACCAGCACCTATATGGTCGGGCTGTATAACGGGGCAGACCGCCTGAAAAAAGCCGCGAACTCGGTGCCGGAGCAGATCGGGAACGCCTTCTTCCCCCGCGTCAGCCATCTGTTTAACAAAGACCGCGCAGCGGCAATCGCGGCCACGCGTAAGAGCATCACGCTATCGTTCCTGCTCAGCCTGTTTATCGTGATTTTCACTTATTTCTTCGCCGATATTGTGGTGCGCATCCTGCTCGGGCCAGCCTTCCATGAGTCGGCAGACGTGCTGCGGGTGGCGGTGTGTGGCTTTATCTTCGGTAATATCAGCTACCCGGCTGGCCTGCAGATCCTCATTCCGCACGGCCTGACCAAGCAGCGCATGTACCTGATGTTTATCGTTGGCGGGATTAATATCCCGGCCTGCTGCCTGCTTGCGTGGAAGTTTGGTGCGTTGGGTGCGGCCTGCGCGCTGGTGTTTTCAGAAATCCTGATCTTTATCGGCATTATCTATCTGCTGGTGAAACACGATATCCTGAAGACCTATCTCGCCCGGCCAGCGGTTTTTAAACAGCCTGGTAACGAGCACGCAGGCTGAGTTACTGGCGTCAGTGGCGATCGATTTGTGACTGACGCCAGTTCAACCACGGCGTTACCGAGATGCCGTGTACCACCACGCTGGCGACGATCAGCGTAAACGCCATATCCGCCATGCGCGTCACTTCCTCCCCCGACAGCCCGTGGGTATAGGCCCAGGCAATATAGTTAATGCTGCCAATTCCGCGAATGCCCAGCCAGCCAATCGTGGCGCGCTGCAGGCGCGGTGTGTGCATGCCCAGCGTGGCAATCCAAACCGACAGCGGGCGAATAATCAGGAACAGCAGCGCGGCCAGCAGCAGCCCGTCCACGTTCCAGTGCTGCGCCAGCGTCACCCCAAGCACGATAATGATCACCGCGGCAAACAGCCGTTCGATGGTATCGCCGAAGGAGAGCGCATCGCTCACCACCAGCCCGGCAGAGCTGGCCGGATTGGTGCCCTCAATCATATGGCGGGCGTTGGGGTTAATCAGCTCTTCAGCCGGTGGATGACAGTCGCTATCCTGGAACTCTTCGGTCGGGAAATGGCGCACCACGCGCATTTCGGCGCGGCGCAGCCCAACCCCGGCGGCGAAAGCGGCGAGAAAGCCGGAAGCATCCAGCGCCTGCGCTGCGCTGTAGCTCAGGGCAATCAGCGCCAGCGCCAGGAAATCATTCGGGGCAACATCCTGATGCGTGTGGCGCAGGTGCGCGGCATACTGCCCAATCAGCTTGCCGAGCACAAAGCCGATAGCGCTCCCGCCGACCACCGCCCACAGCACGTCGACCAGTGCCCAGTGGCTGAGATACCCCCAGGACATTTCTCCGCTGCCGGTCAGCAGCGCCACCGCCAGCATCAGCAATGGCAGGGCGGTGCCGTCATTCATTCCGGCCTCGCTGGAGAGCGAGACGCGCAGATTATCGTTATCGCGTGCGTCGTTGACTGAAATCAGGCTGGCGAGCACCGGGTCAGTGGGGGCGACGATAGCGCCAAATGCCAGCGCCAGCGGCCAGGAGAATCCGGCCAGCCAGTGTGCGGCCAGCGTCACGCCCGCCACCGTCAGCAGCATGCCTGGAAACGCCAGACGCAGCCCCATATGCCAGCCGGGGCTTTTGATCGGCAGCCGGAGCTTCAGCCCGGTGATAAACAGCGAGGCGGCCATGGCAATCTCAGTCAGGTTTTTGGCCAGCGTGGCGTGGGCAGCAATATCCACACGCAGCAGGTCCAGCACCCACGGGCCGCAGAGGATACCGGCAATCAAATAGAGAGCAAACGCCGTCACCGGGCCGCGCGTAATCCAGCCCGATGCCAGCGACATCAGTAATAACAGACCGCCGGTGGCAGCGGTCCAGCCAAGAAATCCCATCACTACTCCTGAATCGATTTTGCAATCTATTCAGTATGGACGGGATATGGCGAAGCGGCACAAACGACTGCCGCATTTGTGCGCAGTCAGTCGTTGCGACGTGCCAGCAGGGCGAGCGCTTCCAGCTGTGCGCTGAGGTGATGACGGGTGCTTTCGTCAGTCACGGTGCCGTTTTCCACATCAATACGCGTGGCGGCCTGGCCAATCATGATTTCCGGCTTATTCAGCACCTGAGCGTTAAGAAACACCATGGATTGACGCAGATGATACTGGGCACGCGCACCGCCAATGGCCCCCGGCGACGCGGTCTGGATCGCCACCGGTTTCCCTGCCAGCGGGTTATCCGGCAGGCGCGACAGCCAGTCAATGGCATTTTTCAGCGCGCCCGGCACCGAATAGTTATATTCCGGCATCACAATGACCACGCCGTCAGCCGCCGCAATGGCGGCCCCCATCGCCAGCACGGCTTCAGGGAAACCTTCCGCCTGGATATCGGCGTCATAGTGGGGGAAGTCGGCAATCGACCCCAGCGGGCTGATCTCTACCCCGGCCGGAGCCAGCTGCGGCAGGCTGTTAGCGACAACGGCATTCAGTGATGCGGCCCGCAGGCTGCCGAGCAAAGTAACAAACTTCAGGGGAGCGTTCTGACTCATGGTGGTTTCCCTATATTGACGGTAGGTTGCTCAATAAAAGCGCTAACCCGTTAATATTACAAGCACTATTATGAAATATCTGTAAATACTTATGCGCATTCTGTGCCGTTACGAGGTCCAGAAAAGCCCGCAAAGATTGTCATCCGGCGCCCGGAAGTATACTGTTAGCACACTATTCATCTTTCTCTCCACGGATATCGCTTATCCGCTGGATGATCCGCTAAAACTGAGGTTGTTGTGTCCACTTACTCTCCCGCTCAGCGCCCAAGACGCCTTCGTCAAACCGCTTCTCTTCGCTCCCTGTTCCAGGAAAATACCCTTAGCCTGAACGATCTGGCGCTGCCGATCTTCGTTGAGGAAGAGATTGACGACTATAAGCCGATTATGGCGATGCCGGGCGTGATGCGTATTCCTGAAAAACGCCTGGCGTATGAGATTGAGCGCATTGCCAAAGCGGGCGTGCGGTCGATCATGACCTTTGGTATCTCTCACCATACCGATGCTGACGGCAGCGATGCCTGGAATGAAAACGGGCTGGTGGCGCGTATGTCGCGCATCTGTAAAGAGACCGTGCCGGAAATGATCGTGATGTCCGATACCTGCTTCTGCGAATACACCAGCCACGGCCACTGCGGCGTGCTGCACGATCATGGCGTGGATAATGACGCGACGCTGATTAACCTCGGCAAGCAGGCGGTAGTCGCGGCAGCAGCCGGAGCGGACTTTATTGCTCCTTCTGCAGCAATGGACGGCCAGGTGGGCGCGATCCGCCAGGCGCTGGATGCGGCAGGCTTTACCGATACTGCCATCATGTCCTACTCCACCAAGTTTGCCTCATCCTTCTACGGCCCGTTCCGTGAGGCGGCAGGAACTTCGCTGAAAGGTGACCGTAAAACCTACCAGATGAACCCGATGAACCGCCGTGAAGCGATCCGCGAATCGCTGATCGACGAAGCGGAAGGTGCGGATGCGCTGATGGTGAAACCGGCGGGTGCCTATCTGGATATCCTGCGCGACGTGCGTGAACATACCCGGCTGCCGCTGGCGGCGTATCAGGTAAGCGGTGAGTACGCGATGATTAAGTTCGGCGCGCAGGCGGGGGCCATCAGCGAGATCGACGTGGCGCTGGAAAGCCTGGGGGCGATTAAACGCGCCGGTGCCGATATTATTTTCAGCTACTTCGCGCTCGATCTTGCCGAGAAGAAAATCCTTTCCTGATCGATCGGGTACAAATCGGGTCGACCAGAAAAGCGGTCGACCCCTACGGCCACCTTTGTAGGGGCTGACCCTCTTTTTCGGTCAGCCCGCCTTACCTGACCCCTCTTTCACACCGGCACAAAAAACTGGAAACAGGCGCCGCGCTGCTGGCGATCGACCAGCTTAATATCGCTGTCATGCAGCTGCAAAATACGCCGCACGATCATCAATCCCAGCCCGCCAGCGCGATGCCTGCGCGCATTCAGCAGCGAAGGGCGCACAAACAGATCTTCGCGCAGTTCAGCGGCTATCCCCGGCCCGCTGTCATTGACCTGAACCTGTACTTTGCCAGCCTGCTGCGTCATCTCAATCTCAATCAGCCCATGCTCTGGCGTATGGCGCAAGGCGTTGTCCAGCAGGTTGGTCAGCACCCGCTCCATCATGCCGAGATCGGCCGTGACCAGCGGAATGCCCGGCGCGGCAGTTACCCGGATTTGCTGGTGGCGGGATTCAGCCGTCAGCTCAAATTTTTGCATCACGTCCTGCACCAGCTCACTCAGGCAGAACGTCTCCTTTTGCGGTTTCACCACGCCATATTCCAGCCGCGCCAGTTCGAACAGCTCCTGCGCCAGACGGCCCACTTTCTTACTCTGCGCCAGCGCGATGCCAAGGTAGCGCTGGCGATCCTCCACGCTGAGCGTATCGGCCTTCACCGACAGCGTTTCCAGATAGCCGTGCAGCGAAGTGAGCGGGGTGCGCAGATCGTGGGAAATATTGGCGACAAACTCACGCCGTAGCCGATCCTGCTGCGTCAGGCTCTGCCACTGCTGGTCAATACGCTGCGCCAGCTGGACAAACGCCTGCTGCAGCTGCGCGACCTCATCCTGCGGTTTGCCCGGCGGCAGGGGGGTATGAGCCAGGGCGCGGATGGCATCAATGCCGTCGTCATCCAGCCCGGCCACCTGCTGAGTCAGCCTGCGCACCGGGCGCGTGACCCAGCGGAAGGCGAAGAACCCGGCAATGCCACCCAGTAGCAGTACCAGCCCCATCGATCGCAGCGCCATCAGCACCGCCGAGTGGCGCTGCGCGGCGCTGGCCAGCAGCGAATACTCCTCGCCCTGCAGTATGATATAGACGTAGCCCTGCACGCTGTCGCCCATTTTCAACGGCGCGGCGCTGAACACCTGCGGCCGTGCGGGATCGCGCGGGTTATCGCCGTAGATCGGCATCGCCGCACCGGCCTGCAGCTGGTGCACCGGAGCCAGATCAACCTGCTGGCGCAGCAGTTTTCCCGCTGGGGCAGCATTGGCAATGATCTTGCCGCTGCTGTCCAGCAGATACACTTCCACGCTCGGGTTAACCGCCATCAGCTGGTCAAACAGCTTGTGGACCGCGCCCCGATCCAGCCCCTGCGCGCTGAGCAGCGGGTTGTTACTGACGATCTGGCTGGCGAGGTTAACCGACAGCCGCTGCGTCACGGCCTGGCTATACTGACTGGCGGAACGCACCTGCAGCCAGCCGGAGATGGCGCAGCAGGCGATCAGCAGCACGATAAACACCAGCATCAGGCGCTGCGAGAGCGTAAGTCGTTTCATAGGTTTTCCCGGGCGTCGTGCGCCTCAGCGACAAATTTATAGCCCTTGCCCCAGACGGTAAGAATGCGCTGCGGCTCGGCGGGGTTAGCTTCGATTTTGATGCGCAGCCGGTTGATGTGCGTATTCACCGTATGCTCGTAGCCTTCGTGCTCGTAGCCCCATACCTGATTCAGCAGGTTGAGGCGCGAAAATACTTTGCCGGGGCTTTTGGCAAAGAAATAGAGCAGGTCGAACTCGCGTGGGGTCAGCTCGATGGGCTGCTGATTTAGCATCACCTCGCGCGAGATCGGATCAATCAGCAGCCCGGAGAAGCTCAGCGTCCCGGCATCCATCTTCAGATTACGGCTCATCGCCTCCTGGCGGCGAAACAGCGCCTTAACCCGGGCCACCAGTTCCAGCATCGAAAACGGCTTGGCGAGATAATCGTCCGCGCCCAGCTCCAGCCCGAGCACGCGATGCACTTCGCTGGAGCGGGCGCTGATGATGATGATTGGCGTATAGCGCGTCATATTGCGCGCCCGGCGGCAGATCTCCAGCCCGTCGACGCCCGGCAGCATCAGGTCAAGGATCAGCGCATCCCAGCCGCCTTTTTCCAGCAGTGCCGCCCCCCGATCCCCGTCGGCAGCGTGGGTGATTTCGTAGCCCTCGTCGCGCAGATGCAGCCCCAGCAGCTCGGCGATATCGCCATCATCCTCCACGATTAAAATACGTTTGCCGTTTTCCATTCTGCCCGCCAATGTCAGCCTTAATATCGCTCAGTTTACACACCCGCCTGCCGCGGAGTTATCACATTTTGTTTAACTCTGCGTGAGGTCTTCGGGAACTTATCCGGGCAATACTGCCTCATCGCAACGGAGTCGCTGAGGTCAAACATCATGAACGTGTCAACCGGGGAAGCAGGCAGCCGGCCTGAGATTATCCATCCACTGTGGCTACGGCTGACGCACTGGCTCAACCTGCTGGCGGTGCTGATGATGGTCACCAGCGGCTGGCGCATTTACAACGCCTCACCGCTGTTTGATTTCAACTTTCCCGCTGAAATCACCCTTGGCGGCTGGCTCGGCGGCGCGCTGCAGTGGCACTTTGCCGCCATGTGGCTGTTTGGGTTCAACGGCCTGTTTTACCTGGTGATGAACGTGGCCAGCGGGCGGATAAAGCGAAAATTTTGGCCGCTTAATCTGCGCGGGCTGCTGGCGGACCTCGGCGCCGCGCTGCGCGGTAAATTGCAGCACAGCGATCCGCGCCACTACAACATGGTGCAGCGGCTGGCCTATCTGTTTGTGATGTTTGACGGCGTGATCCTGGTGCTTTCCGGGCTGGTGCTGTGGAAGTCGGTGCAGTTTCCGCTGCTGCGCGAGCTGCTGGGCGGCTACGACACGGCGCGCTACGTGCACTTTCTGGCGATGGCCTCGCTGCTGGGATTTGTGCTGCTGCACGTGGTGATGGTCGCGGTGGTGCCGAAAACGCTGCTGGCGATGCTGCGCGGACGTTAAGGAGAGACGATGAAAAAGATCATAAGCACGATATTCAGCCCTGCAGAGACGCAGGACGTGGTGAAAGAAGCGCAGCGGCTGATTGCCCGCCAGCTTGAGTCCTCTTCACGCCGCCGCTTTCTGCGCCAGGGGTTAACCCTCGGCGGCATGGCGATGCTGACCGGCTGTGACATCAGCGACAACGCCGGAGTCGAGAAGGCGCTGAATTCGGTTTCCGGCTTCAACGACCGCGTGCAGCACTGGCTGTTCGGTAGCGAGCGCCTGGCACCGGAATATGCCGAATCCGCCATCACGCGCCCGTTTCCGTTTAACGCCTTTTATGGCGAAGAGGATATTCCGCAGATCAGCGGCGACGATTACCGCCTGAACATTGCCGGAAAGGTGCTGGATAAACGCAGCTGGTCGCTGCCCGAGCTGTACAACATGGCGCAGGTCAGCCAGGTGACGCGCCATATCTGCGTTGAGGGCTGGAGTGCGATTGGTAAATGGGGCGGGGTGCCGTTTGCCGACTTCCTGCGGCTGATCGGCGCTGACCTTAGCGCACAGTACATCAGCTTCAAATGTGCCGACGACTACTACACCAGCATCGATATGAAAACGGCGCTACACCCGCAAACGCTGCTGGCGCTGACTTATGACGGGCAGATCCTGCCACCAAAGTACGGTTATCCCATGAAGCTGAGGATGCCCACCAAGCTCGGGTATAAAAATCCTAAGCATATTCAGGTTATCGAAGTGACTAATACCTTCCCGGGCGGTTACTGGGAAGATCAGGGCTACAACTGGTTTGGCGGCAGCTAACGCCGCGAATAACAATGCTATATCTGCACACTCTGTGCACTCTTACTATTAAGGAAATACCATGAAAAAGTTAATCAATGCAGTGATGATCTCTGGCGTGATGATGATGGGTCTGAGCGGGGCGGCACACGCAGCGGACAGCATGAAGAAAGAGAGCATGAGCCATATGTCCCACGACTGTATGGGCAAGGATTCAATGGGCAAAGATAAGATGGGCCATGACTGTATGAAAAAAGACGGCATGAAGAAAGACGCAATGTCGAAGGATGCCATGTCGAAGGATGCGATGAAGAAAGACAGCATGGGCAAAGATTCAATGAGCAAAGATGGCATGAAAAAGGATGCCATGAGTCAGTGATTGATCGAACGCGGATGGCTTCATGCTGTGCCGTCCGCGTTACCACTTACCCGAATGCTTCGATGCTGTTGTAATAGAGATGCCTTTAGTTCAGGGTTATGAAATGGAAATACCCATTCTCTTAAGGATTTTATTCCCTGCAGTTTGAGGCAGCTTTATATTATTAATAATATTTATCTCATGATTAATATCGAGCCCTTCCGTATCCGAAAAGTCACAGTCGGAAAGATCTGTTCGGCGAAACTCGCAGTATGAAAAGGCAGAATTCGTAAAGCAGCTTTTCTTAAGATTGCAATCCTCAAAGGAACACTCCTTAAAGGAGCAGCTGCTGAAAGCACTGTTTTGCAACGCCAGATTAATAAAATCGACTAAGCTGAGTCGGCAATCGTAGAAGGAGAGTGAGTGCGGAATGGTCAAACCATTAAGCGAAACCCCTTGAATAAAACAATTGCGGAAAATGACATCGTTCATTCTCATAAATGACTGAGTTATCAGCCCGATTGAACTATCTGTAAACCTGCAGTTTTCGAACTCAAACTGACGCAAACGAACTTTTTCAAAGCTGCACCCGATGAAATCACAGTCAATGAAAGTACAGTTTTCTTGAGCTACGTCCCTGACCTGCAGCCCTGCGTAGGTTTGATGTATGTACTCAATCATTTTTTCTCCTGGGCATTATCTCATTAATAAATGCTTCCTCAGGAGTCTGGGCGTGCCCAGCTACCATGAAGGCATGAACATTTGAATGCAGTTTAATACCTGCCTGGGATAACATTAAAAATGGAATATCTCTACGGGTAAGTTCATCGAAAATATGAGTGGAAAAGAAAACTGTACGCCCCTCCTTGACTACTTTATCAATAAGTTCCCATATAAGTATTCTATACTGTATGTCTATACCCACTGTGGGCTCATCGAGTATGATAAACTTTGCACGATCGCAAAGCCCAAGCATAAGCGAAATGAGCAACCATCTTTTTTCACCATAACTCACAGCATACGTTCTTTTTGATTTTATTTTTTCGAAACGATAAAAAAACTCCTCGCTCCAGCGCGATTTGAGTATTTCCTTGGCTTGAGAAGTCTTAAGATTATTGAAGCAGCATATTAGATCGAATACTTCATGGTTTTTTAGTGTTCCTGACAAGTTAATCGTTTGAGGTAATGCGATTAGCTCTGATGGAGAAAAATTCCGGCATAGCGTTCCCTCATAATCAGTGTGGATCCCTTTAATTATATTAAAGAGCGTTGACTTTCCAGCTCCATTTTCACCTAGAAGGCCTAATAGTTGCCCGCTGCCAATATTAAACGTTAACTTGTTTAGTACTGGATTGTCATCAATATATGAAAATGAAAGGTTGTTGGCGGAAAAAATGTCTGATGTCATTGAGCGCTCCACACGGGTTCTGTTCTGAAACGATAAACAGTTATTAGACTCAGTATCATCATCAGGAAATAAAATAATTCAGTGCCTATTGAAATTAAAGATGCTCCTCTAAGCGAAAGGCACTTAGAGTAGATTAATATTGGATTGATGCTATTAGTAAATGAAATGAAAGTCATCTCCGTTTTCATAGCTATGACGCCAAAAATCATAAAAATCATAAAAATCGTCAAAAGCACTGAAAAAATAATATTGGCAGTGGGGAAAGTAACCGGAATGCCCGCAAGCCATGTAAAAGCAGACATCATCAGCATTGAGATAGCCATGCTTGAAGTGATAAGAAAAATAAAGTCCACTCCAGGTAGAACTTGAAAGCCAGTACACACGATTATGAGAAAAAAAGAAAGGTAAAGAAATAACATTACCAGTGATGCCAGCATTTGAGAGAAAATAAAAACCATCTTGCTCGTTCGGCTGTATATGAAAGTAGCTATAAAACCACTCTCTCGGCGACCAATAAGATAAAGGCAATAGCTAAAGAGAATAACTGATAATGATATGTATCCAATGAACCATCCAAGCTGCTCCCTAAGCCATTTGGTATCTCCGGATTTTTTATCAATGTCATCAAAATGCAAGAAGAAAAAAAGTACTGTTGGTGATATTACGCTCCAGATTACACTTAAAGGGGTGCGCATTTGCTCTTTAAGAAAAATACTTGCCATTTTAACTATTTTCATCTCTTTATCCTTATGGGAACGGCACCATTATACTTTCTCTTTCGTGAAAACCCTCTCCCTGTGAGTACAGTTTATTATTAATATTAATGGGGGATGAGTTATCCATGTGCAAAAACAAATCGGGGCTGAGCACTTTAGTATACCATACTACCCCTGTCGGGGTTTTTTCTCGAGAACAGTACATGATCAAGTTGGAAGTGAGGCTGCTTAGGGTTGAGCCGAAATAATTTATTCCTGAAATATTCTTATTCATAAACATCCTTATTATTTCTAATAAATCCTGTGCATACTTGCTAGCCAGTACTCAACACTACTGTGCATTATTTTTATGTCAATTGAAATTTTAATTTTTCTAATCTGATGGGTTGTTCAAGATTTTTATTGGTTTTTTTTATTTTTTTTTGAGTTTTTTAGTTTCCTGTTTTTTCTGGCGTAATTATTATCTTATCGGTTGGCTTCGGGTGAATCCTTCAGCGCATTTACAAAAAGAGCGACAGATTGATGGAGTTAAATGCTGTTTTTTTATCATAATTGAAGTCCTATGCGTGGCATCGATCACGCTTTATCACTCTGGCTCAACCAACAACTTGGGGATTAGCGTGTTCAGTTTAATATTCTTTAGCGTTTAATATTTACGTCAGGGGTAATGTTTCAGGTCACGCATTCTGGAATGGCATTCATTTATGTACAACGACAAAGAGAACATGAGCCATCCGTTCCACGGCTGGACTGTAACAGAAGGGAAGCATGGGCAAATAGACAAGGAGCCGTAGCGTAAGTTTGTGGGCGTGGGAAGTACCGCGCCCACGGGGTTTTATCCGACGCGCAATACCTCAGACACCATCTTCTGCGACTCGACGTTAGTAAAGTTTTTCACATCCGCGACAAACTCCGCACCATGCGCGTCAATCACCTGCTGGAACTCTTCAATGCTGTTGCAGTAAACATGGCAGGCGGCAATAAACGGCGCGCTGCTGTCCAGCGGCGTATCAATTTCATAGGCGACACACTTATCGCCCATGCGCGCTTTGAGCAGCGGCAGATGTACATCGCGGTAATAGTCGTGGTCGAAATGGGCATCGGGCTTACGCGGGTAAAGTACGCTGAATTTGATCACACTAGATTCCTTTTGAAGAGGATGGCTAAGAGAAGGAGTATAACCAGGGGCGGGCGCAGCGGGTTAGCGCATTGAGCGCTTGGCTGAGCGTTTGACCGAAGACCTGTTTATAAGACCCGTTTGCTAAAAATCAGCCAGAGTAACAGCGCGCAGAGGGCTATTCCGCCCAGCGTCATATAGGCATGGCTCCACGTTGAATGGCTGACGATGGCGCCGGCCAGTGCCGGGCTGAGTGAGGCGCCCAGCCCCTGAAATAGCATCACCAAACCCAGCGCGGCGTTAATATGCCCTGAGCCGTTGAACAACCAGGCAATCAGTCCGGGCACGGCAACCCCCAGAATTCCCGCAGCGACACCGTCCAGCACCTGTACGGGAAATAACACCCACTCATTCCCCCAGAAGGCGGCAATCGCGGCGCGCACTGGCAACACCAGGAGGGCAATCAGGAGGAGTCGCGCGTAACCGCACTGGGCGGCATAGCGCGCGGTCAGCAGTGCGGCGGGGATCATCACCACCTGCGAGATCGCCACCGTTAATGCGGCATAGGTGCCTGGCGTGAACATCGCTTTAGCACCAGAGGAGGCGATCTGCATGCTCAACATCGGCAGCTGGGCCGCATTAGCCAGATGGAAGAGCAGTAACGTGGAACCTGTAACCAGCAATTCTGGCCGTTTTAACAATGCTAACAAAGAGGGAGAAACGGCCGCACCTGCCTGTTGGTTACTCCCCCTTGCCACATTATGGTCGATATCATCTTTGTTGATGGCCGAGGTACAAATCAGGGTGCATACCGCCATCGCCGTCATCAGTAAGAAAACGGACCCGGTGCCCCAAATCCAGCAGGTGAACGCGGCCACGATGGCTATCGTCATATTGCCAGCATGGTTGAAGGCTTCATTGCGCCCCATTTGATGCACGAAAGCCTGCTGGCCGCCGATCCCCAGGGTGATACCGGCAATCGCGGGTGCGACGATAGCGGCCGCTAAGCCGGTGACGATCTGCGATGCAATCACGATGGTGGGCGTCGGAAAATACCAGAGCGCCAGCGTGCTCAGGGTGATGAGCAGGGACGAGACGATAAGTAACAGGCGCTTGTGACGCGTGGCGTCGACGATCATCCCAGAGGGGAAGGTGGCCAGCAATCCCGCCAGGCTACCGGCGGTCATCACCAGGCCAATATCATCCGCCTGCCAGTGGTGAGAGACCAGAAATATCCCGAGGAATGGCCCCAGCCCGTCGCGAACGTCGGCAATAAAAAAGTTGAGCAAACAGAGCACTTGCAGTGAACGTAATTTCATACATAACCCCGGGTGAAGCAAGAACACGCAATAAGGTGAGAGATGACAATAGGGGGGATATCTGAATTTTTCCACTGCAACTTACACCCGGCAACCTGCACCCTGAATCCGCCTATTTCGCCACCGGAAAATCGGCGTAGCGCGTGGTATACGCGGGCGACAGCATCTCGCGCTTCATCGCCCAGGCTTTCTCAATCCCCTGGCCGGCAAACCACACTTTGCCTTTCCCCGAGCGGTTCAGCGTGTCGATCGCCGCCATCAGTGCCGCGCTGTCAGGCCTGGGCTGACAGTCGTCAAACAGGTTCAGCTGCGCCACGCCGCTGCTGAAAAAATCCGCCAGCATCACGCCCGCCTTCATATAGCGGTGGCCGTCGCGCCAGATGCGGTCCAGCGCGTCGGTGGCGGCCTGAATAATATCGCGCGTGTCGTTCGACGGCGTCAGCAGCTTGCTGGCGGCCTGGTTACCGTAAAACACCTCATCCTGCGCGTGCGGGCTGGTGCGCAGAAAGACGCTGATAAAGCGGCAGAACTGCTTTTCCTGGCGCAGCTTTTCGGCGGCGCGTTCGGCATAGGCGCAGACGGCCTGGTGCATCTCTTCATAGGCGGTGATGCGGTGGCCGAACGAGCGGCTGCAGATAATCTGCTGCTTGGTGGGGGAGAACTCCTCCATGCCGAGGCACGGTTCGCCGCGCAGCTCGCGGGCGGTGCGCTCCAGCACCACGTTGAAGTGCTTGCGCACCACCCAGCTGGAGCAGTCGGCCAGCTGCAGCGCGCTCTCAATACCCATCAGATTAAGCTTTTTGCTGATGCGCCGCCCCACGCCCCACACTTCCTCTACCGGCACCAGCGCCAGCAGCTTACGCTGACGGTCGACGTTCGACAGATCGACCACGCCGCCGGTCTTTTTCCACGTTTTCGCCGCATGATTGGCGAGTTTCGCCAGCGTTTTGGTCGGCCCGATCCCCACGCCAACGGTCAGCCCGGTGTTTTTCAGCACCTGGTTGCGCATCTGGTGGCCGAAGGTGTCCAGCGGCATACAGTTATTCACGCCGCTGACGTCGACAAAGGCCTCATCGATGGAGTAGATCTCAATGGCCGGGCCGATCTCCGTCAGGGTATTCATTACCCGACTGCTGAGGTCGGCATACAGCGCGTAGTTGGAGCTAAAGACGTGCACCTTCTGGCGGTGCAGCTCGTTTTTCAGCTTGAAGTAGGGCGCGCCCATCTTGATCCCCAGCATTTTGGCCTCGGCCGAGCGCGAGATCACGCAGCCGTCGTTATTCGACACCACCACCACCGGCTGCCCGCGCAGATCCGGGCGAAACACCGTCTCGCACGAGGTGTAGAAGCTGTTGACGTCAACGAGGGCGAACATGGCTACTGATGCGCTTTCAGGGTAAAGGTCACCACGCCGAAGATTTCCAGCTCTTCCTCGTTATGGAAGGTGATCGGCGCGTACTGGCTGTTGTGGGCGAACAGCTGCAAAACGGGGCGGGTGCGCAGCTCTTTCACCGTGAACTCGCCCGCCACGGCGGCCACCACGATGTTGCCGTGCACGGCATCGAGCGAGCGGTCAACGATCAGCAGGTCGCCATCGCCAATCCCCGCACCAATCATCGAATCACCGCTGACCTTAATAAAGTAGGTGGCGCTCGGATGTTTAATCGCCAGCTTGTTGAGGTCGAGCGTCTCCTCAACATAGTCCTGCGCCGGGCTGGGAAAGCCGCACGGCACCCGTTCGATAAACAGCGGGAGCGGCAGAGCCGGGGTGATGATGGCTGGGCGGATGAACGGCATAGTCTGAATCTCAATGTTACTGTGTTTATATACAGTATTACTGAATGCCGCCATCGATCAAGCGTCTTTCGCGCAGGTTCTGGAAAGCCTCTGAAGAGGCGGGGAATTTAGTTTGTTATGGCCGTTTGTCCTGTAAAGGCTAATCACTACTCCCGCCGCTATCACCCCCACTGTCTCCGCCGCCGCTATCGCCGCTGCTGCCACTGTCGCTGTGCCCGCTGTGGCTGTGATGGCTGTCTGCACCGCTGTGATGGTGATGGTGATGGTGATGATGATGCCTGTGGCGATCGTCGTTGCTGTCGCTGTAAGTTGTCTCGCTGGTGACGAGCAGCGTGGCGCCGGTCACCGGGTCAATCTGCACCGTGCGGGTTGAGCCGCTGCGCGGGGGCCTGGCGGTCGGGCGATTCGCCGGATGAATGAAGCCATTCATCAGCGCCAGCGCAAGGCTGTAGCAGCCCTGTACATAAAACGGCATGGTCGGCACCGGGCCGTGATGTATGCCGGAGCTGAGTGCCAGCGCCTCCACTGCATAAATAGTGCCCTGGAAAATAATGAAAGCCTGCACCAGCATAGCGGGGCGGCGTTTGGTGACCGTGGCAGCGAAGATCGTGGCGGCAATGCTGAGCAGCAGGCAGCCGACAATCAGCCAGCGGTTGGGGGCATTGAACAGCGCTTCACCACGGGTCAGGTCGGGGAGGGTACAGACAAACAGCGCGACAGGCAGCAGGCTGAGCAGTGCAAGCAGTCGGTTAAGATTCTTATCCATGATTCTTGGGTTCAGTAAAATTTATCAAAATCATAGCGGCAATTGCCGCTCAATGGCAGGGGTATCCGCCAGCGGCTATGCTCTCTGCTGACGGACGCCATTCATTATCAGGAGAAGCCATGAAGGAATTTGATTACCAGCGCGACTTTAGCCAGATCGATTTCAGGAAACATCCGGAGCAGTATCAGGTCGGGCGCGGCGAGCAGGGCGTGCTGATGGTTGAGCCGTATAAAAGTGAGATCCTGCCGCACTGGCGTTTTAAAACGCCCGAAGTGGCGGAGATCTCTGCTAACGCCATCATGGCGCTGTTTGAAGCGTATCGCCGCAGCGATGACTTCGTCGGCATGGATATGGCACGCAAGTTTATTCAGATGGGCTATACGCGCGCCAGGCGCTACGCCAACCATAAAGGCGGGCGTAAATATGATGCGCAGGGCGAGATATTGCCGTATCAGCTGAATGAAGAGAAGGCCGCCGCCGCCGCCATTTTTAAAGCCCACTGGGACAGCATTCGCCAGGATAAAGACTACCTGGCGCGGCGCAAAAAACATCAACAGCAGTTCGGCTAAGCCCCTTTGCCGACGGGTTTGGGGGGCGCGACCAGGATAACGGTGATAAACGCGTTGATATCTACCGTTGCAGCCTGCTGTGCAGCGGGGGAAGGGGAGATAATCAGCTGGTCGGCATAGCCGTTGAGCATCGCCCACAGCTGGCGCGTCACCCGCTGCGCATCACGATGGCGAAAGTGACCGGCCGTGATACCGCGGTCGATAATGTCAGCCAGCAGCGCCTGCCACTGCGCCATCATCGCCTCCGCCAGCTGCGCCCACTCCTCATCGCGGATCGCCAGCTGCCAAAGCGAGCTGTACAGCGACCAGCTGGCGTCCGGTGCGGCGGGCAGGTAGTTTTGCACAAACGCGCTGAGCTGTGAGCGCGCTTCGAGCGCGCCAATCTCATCAGCAAACTCTACGCGGTCGCGCTGCATAAATAGCGTCATCGCCTCTTTGCACAATGTTTCCCAGTCGCGGAAGTAGTGATAGATGTGGCTGCGCGAGATGCCGAGCTGTTCGGTCAGCTCGCGGGTGGTCACGCGCTCAATGCCTTTTTCGCTAAACAGCGTAATTGCGCCATCAAGAATACGGGCGCGTAATACTTCAGCGGTCTCTTTCATTGTTGCTTCCCACGGCTCCACGTTGACTTTGAGCAACTGCTCAAATAGACTGCATCTGGTTTTTGAGCAACCGCTCAAGCCTAATCCTACCAGAAAATAATCCGATGAAAACCTGTACCACTGCGGAAATCGTACCGACTTCCGCCAGCGCGATCGCCACGCTGAAACTGCTTGGCCGCCGCCACAGCAAAAAATTGATCCTCACGCTGCTGCTGGTGATTGCCGAAAACGTCACCTATCTGCTCTATCCGCTGGCGGCCGGATTTGCCATTAACGCCATTCTCAGCGGCCAGGCGCTGCATGCGGTGCTGTATGCGGCGATGGTGTTTACCATGTGGGCGATTGGTGCCGCACGCCGCAGCGTGGATACGCGCACCTTTGCCCGCATCTATGCCGGGCTGGCGGTGCCGGTGATCCTCACCCAGCGCCAGCAAAACCATCCGCCGTCGACCGTGGCCGCGCGCGTGGCGCTGTCGCGCGAGTTTGTCGACTTCTTCGAGCAACACCTGCCGGTGCTGATCACCTCGGTGGCGTCGATTACCGGCGCGGCGGTGATGCTGCTGGCGATTGAGTTCTGGACCGGCATTGCCTGTCTGGTGATTCTGGCGTTTTTCAGCCTGTTTCTGCGCGGCTACACGCGCAAAAATGAGCGGCTGTTTGGCCGCCTCAATGACCGGCTGGAGAAAGAGGTGCGCTTTGTCACCCACGCCGAAACGCCTGCGCTGACGCGCCATTACCGCGTGCTGGCCGGGCTGCGCATCCGCCTGTCGGACCGCGAAGCCTGGGGCTATCTGGCAATTGGTAGCGCCGCAGCGCTGCTGTTTGCACTGACCATTCTGTATATGACGCTGAAGGGCGGGGCGGATGCGGGCCACATCTACTCGGTGATGACCTATATGTGGATGTTCGCCATGAGCCTCGACGATGGCCCGCAGCTGCTGGAGAAATATTCTCAGCTGAAGGATATTGGCAAACGCGTGAATACCGGGCTGGAGTAAGCGGCAGGTTGACGCGCGCATCACCGCATGGCGATGCGCGTCTGTTTCAGCAGCGGTTAAGCTGGCGCTGAAGGGCCGCGTTACTACGCTTTATCCCGTGCGTCTCAGGCCAGGCTTACGCGGCGGGTCAGCCACAGCGTGATGAGAATCGAGCCCAGCGCCACCAGCATCAGGCCCGCGCCGACCGCCATCATCGCGCTAAAGCCGAACAGCTTAAACAGCAGCAGCCCGGCAATCCCTCCGGTGAGGAAGGAGACGATGGTGATCAGGTGGGTGAGGAACTGCTTGCGCTGAGTCGTCACCTGTTTGGAAACGTCGCGGCGCGCCAGCGTGGCAATCACCGAACCCAGCGCAATCCCGGCATCGGTTAGCGTGCCGGTGATATGCGTGGATCGCACACGACCGTTAGAGAGCTGGGTGGAGTTGGCGTTGTGAATGCCCATCAGGAAGCCGAGCAGCACGATCACCTCCCGGTTATTAAACGGGGAGTAAAACAGCATCTCAAAGGAGGCGATGGCAATTAATAGTGCCCCTTCTATCAGCAGCACCATGCTGAAGATAGTGCGGATGTTGTGTTTAATTCCGCCAATAACAATCAGCCGACAGGTAATACAGCCGAGCACGAACGCGCCAATCACCGATATCAGAAGTATCAGGTCTTTCACATTAAAACTGGATACTTCTGCCGACAGCTGTGACGTATTACCGCTCATGTGCGACGGGAAAAAGCCAAAGGCACCCAGCGCCATGGCGTTGAGCAGCCCGGCGCTGGTGGCCAGCACCAGCGCCAGACAGCGGTCCTCGGTGTGCGAGCGGGCGCGCTTGCGCTTGATCATCATGTTGAGCATGGCTACCTCCGATTCTGCCGTAACGGTCAGGTCCAAGTGTAGTGTGTTTGAGGTGAGTAAAGCTAATGGGTAGAGGGTAATTAGAGTTATCCGATCTTTCGTAAATAAAGAAACTATTGTTAGCTGTTTTTATTAAAAGTTGGGTAAAGGAAAGTCGTATTTTCAGCGAATATTCGATTGCTATCGAATATTCAGGTCTCTGACATCCTGTTGCAGAACTGGCGACAGCACTTCTGCCAGGCATCTGGGCAGCCACGCACTGAACCCGTAAAGCGTTGTTTAACGCGGCTCAGGGTAACACTTGCTCACTTATCCCGGACGATAGGAAATTTCCTACATCACGACCGGATGCGTCCGGCATTGTCGATCGGCCCGCCTGCGTATTGTTCTCCACAGGAAATATCCCGCTCTTCTTAGTGAATAAGGAGAGACCCTTTTTTCTCTGTGTTGAGTGACAGTAAATGAATAAAATTTATCGTATCGTCTGGAATAACGTTCAGCAGTGTTTTGTCGTGACCTCTGAATTAGCCAAGGGTAAAGGAAAAAACACCAACTCCATGACCGGGATGGTTGTGACCACAGCGGCTTTGCTTTCAGTCATGGCTATTACGCTGGCACCTCCTGCAAATGCAGCACCGGCGCTGGTAGATGATACCACCGCGACGTTTATCAATGAGAAAATTACCAGCCTCGGCTCCGGTCAGGATGCCTTGACGGTACAAGGAGAGAAGGGTAATGCAACTGCTGATGACAGCTATATCAGCGCTTCCGGCAATGACGCCTCCGCGATTAATGTCCAGAACGGCGCGGTGCTCACCCTGCTGAACAGCGATGCTGCAACTCTGATGAATGACACTATTGCTGCTGTGATCCAGGGGGGCTCGACCTTAAATATTTCTGATTCGCAGCTGGCAACGCTGAACAGCGGCTCAACGGCACTGCAGGTGAAAGAGAACAGCGTAGTGAACGGTAGCAACGTTACCTTAAACAGCAGTGGCATCGGTTTACGAGCCATTGACTCACGCGTTGATATTGATGGCCTCGCGGTTAAAACCATCTCTGATAATGGCCATGGCGTATATGGCTCCGGCAGCAGTGATATTACCCTCAACAACGTCACTATCAGCACCAGTAACGCAAACAGCTACGGCATATTTGCTGATGGCGGGGTGGTAAACGGCAATAATATTGATATCACTACTAACGGTATTGGATCACACGGGGTGTATGCCATTGGAGCAAACACGCAGGTTAATCTTGATGGTGGCAATATTCAGACGATGGGTAATCCGGTGCGTGTTCAACAGAATGCGCGTATGGATATAAAGAATATCAATATCGATGGGATTACCTACAGCTCCTTCATCGTTGATAGTGGGGCGCAGGTGACGGCCGATTCAGTGAATATGAAAATGTCACAGCTGGGGTTCTGGGTCGAAGATGCAACCTTTAACGGTAACAATCTGACACTCATCAGCAAACCGGGTAAACAATCCGTTGCGATCTGGGCTGCGGACAACAGTAATGTCAACGTCACCAACAGCGACATTAAACTCGAAGGTGATGGAGTCGTCATCTCTGATGCCGTGTATGCCAACCAGGGAAGCCTGGTGAATCTGGACAGTGTGAGCGTATCCAGCGACAACGGCGGTAACGTACTGCTGGCGCGCAGCGGTGGTATTCTGAATGCTAAGAATATTGACGCCGTCGTCACTACGCACTCTGCGATGGAAGCATCAGGGATACGGGTACATGATGGTGCAGGTAATGTAACCGTCAACGTCGAGGACTCACGGTTTATTATTAATGGAGCTGCCGCCCAAGCGATTAACGCTGTCGAGGGTAGCGGCCAGACGGTCGCGCTGAAAAATACCCAGATGATCACCGACAATATTGGGGTTAACGTCACCGCAGGTGCAGACCTGGCGCTAAACCTCGATAACTCTGCCATTCTCAGCAAGGTACTGTTGCAGGGGGGGCAGGCGAACACTGGCAACCTGCAGGCGCAGAATGCCACCATTAACGCCAGCAACGGTTCACAGTTATTGGGTGACGTCAGCATTGACCGCGCCTATACAGTTGACAGTGCGGTTAATCTCGATACGGCTTCGGTCTGGTCCGGTGCCTCTGCGGGATTGCAGCGCCTGCAGCTTAACGGCGGCAGCCGCTGGAATATGACCGGTGACTCTAACGTCGGTGCACTGAATCTGAACGACAGTACCCTCGCTTTTGCCCCGGACAGCAGCTTTAAAACCCTGACCGTGGACGGTAATTACAGCGGCAGCAATGGTACGCTGGTCTTTAACAGCGTGCTGGATGACGATAGCTCGGCGCACGACCGCCTGGTGGTCAATGGCAATACCAGCGGCACGACTAACGTTGTAGTTAATAAGGCGGGTGGTAACGGTGCGCAAACCCTGAACGGCATTGAGCTTATCGAGGTCAATGGTCTCTCGGCAGGCGAGTTCCGCCAGCAGGGGCGTATTGTCGCCGGTGCTTATGACTATAATCTGCTGCGCGGCAAGGGTAGCAACAGCGGTAACTGGTATCTGAGCAGTGAAATACCGCCGACTGACTCTATTCCACCCGATGACAGCACGATCACGCCGCCAGACGATGTCACCGATCCGGGGGATACCGGGCAGCCACAGCCTGAACCACAGCCACAGCCTGAGCCACAGCATGAAATGATCCTGCGGCCAGAAGCGGGCAGCTATATGGCCAACATGCGTGCGGCGAATTCGATGTTTAACCTGCGCCTGCAGGATCGCGGCGGTGAAACGCTGTACGTTGATGCGCTGACCGGCGAGAAGAAAGCCACCAGCATGTGGCTGCGAAGCGTCGGTGCTCATCAGCAATCGCGTGACAACAGTGGGCAGTTAAACACCGAGAGCAATCGCTACGTTATGCAGCTGGGGGGCGATCTGGCCCAGGGAAGCTTCACCGGTACCGATAGTCTGCACCTTGGTGCGATGGCCGGTTACGGTAACGCGCGCAGCAAAAGTGACTCATCGGTGACGGGTTATCGTTCTGAAGGTCATATTAACGGCTACAGCCTGGGCCTTTACGGCACCTGGTACCAGCAGCCAGAAACCCGTACCGGCGCCTATGTTGACAGCTGGATGCAGTACAGCTGGTTTGATAACTCAGTGAGCGGCGAGCAGCTGGATGCCGAGCACTATAAGTCGCGAGGGATCACCGCTTCGATTGAGGGCGGCTATCGCTGGAAGCTGGGTGCAGACCGTTTCAAAAACAGCTATTTCATTGAGCCTAATGCGCAGCTGACCAGCATGAACATCAAGGCAGATGAGGTAACGGAGTCCAACGGCACCCGGGTCAGTAGCCAGGGGGCAGGCAATCTGCAATCGCGTCTTGGCGTACGCTTCTCGCTGGAGAGCGCCGCGCAGAAGGACCAGGCCACATTCAGTCCGTTTATTGAGGCCAACTGGCTCAACAACAGCAAAACTGTCGGCAGTACGATGGACGATGTCGCGGTAAGCAGCGCGGCGGGCAAAAACGTGGCGGAAGTGCGTGTTGGCGTCAACAGCGCGCTGAATAACAAGCTTAACCTGTGGGGTAGCATCGGCCAGCAAGCCGGCAGCAACCACTTCAGCGACACCAGCGCAACGCTGGGCGTAAAATACAACTTCTGATAGCACGGAAAATAATCCAGCACGGGTCGGCAACGGCCCGTGTTTTTTTCGTTTTAATTAATGAGGTCGGTCTATATTCAAAGGATGACATCAGGCAATGAATGACACAACTATGCAAAATACCATGCAATACCGGGCGCTGCTCGTTGACGATCATCCGGTTATTCTCCATGCCCTGGAGATTTTCCTGCAGCGCGACAATATACAGGTTGCGGGTAAGACCGGGGACGGTGCTGAGGCGGTAAAGCTGGCGAAAACGCTGGATCCAGACCTGATTATCCTGGATATCGCTATCCCGGTGATTAACGGCCTGGAAGTGGTCCAGCGCATCAGAACCATGGGGTTGCGCGCGAAGGTACTGATTTTCACCTCGCAGAACGCTGACTCGTTTGCCCGCCGCTGTCGGCAGGCGGGAGCATCAGGTTATATCAGCAAGGGGGGAGATTTTGAAAACCTGCTGGTGGCTATCCGCGCGATCCGTTCCGGTTATACCTTCTTTCCTGCCGAGTCTGCACCGCTGGCGCTGCCAACGCAGGAAGGCGTTTATGATGAAGCGGCCAGACTGGCCTCGCTGTCGGAGCGTGAAATGATGGTGCTGATCTATCTGGCAAAGGGTTACAGCAATATCCAGATTGCTGAAGCACTGACGCTGAGTAATAAAACCATCAGCACCTACAAAACCCGACTGCTGCTCAAGCTGGAAGCCAGCACTCTGGTTGACCTGATTGGCCTTGCTCAGCGTAATCACCTCGTCGATTAATCCCCGCCTGCCTGGCGTTGCAGGGACGTAAGCTCCCCGGCAAATAGGGCCATCTCAGCGCTGAGTGCCTCAATTGCGGTTATCAGTTCATGCGGTTGTAGCTGTGGCTGGCGAGCCATGCTTTCCAGATTTTCACAGGCTGTAGCGAGCTTGTGGGCATAAACCAGATTAGCGCCGCCTTTAATCCTGTGGCAGAGGTCGGCAATGGCCTGGCGATCATTCAGCGGGCTGAGCCGCAGCAGCGCGGCGCGATCGTCGCGGTTGCTGATAAGCAGTTTATCAATCAGGCCATCGCGCAGCGCGGTATCGCCCTGGATAATGTGATCAAGGCTGAGAGCCGGCGCGGACGGATGGCCCTGGCCCGGCTGACAGGCTGCCAGCGCCTGTTGCAGGTTGGCCAGATTACAGGGTTTAAACAGGCAGCTGTCCATGCCAGCCTGCTGGCAGCGGGCTAACTCATCCGGGGTGGCGTTGGAGGTATAGCCGAGCAGGTAGCAGGTTTGCCGCCCCTGCGTCTGTTCCGCCGCGCGGATCGCCTGCGCCAGCTGGTAGCCCGACATCAGCGGCATATTACAGTCGGTGATCACCACATCGAAAGGTGCCTCCTGCCAGCGTGACATGGCCTGCGCGCCGTTACTGGCCCCGACAACGCGATGTCCAAGCAGCGAAAGCTGCTTCTCCAGCAGCAGCAGGTTGGCGGGGTAATCATCAACAATCAGTATCGATAGCGGCGTGGTTAAGCTGCCCGCCGGTGCCGATTGCGCGCTGTCGTCGCTGGGCAGCTCTGCAGCCACGGGAAGTGAAAGGCGGATAAACACCTCGGTCCCTTCACCGGGTGTGCTGTTGATCGTTAACGTACCGCCCATTATTTCACTCAGGGTTTTACTGATCGACAAACCCAGCCCGGTGCCAGGCCGCTGATGGTCGGCCTGGGTGAATGGCTGGAAGATCCTTTCACAGGTTGCGGTATCCATGCCAATCCCGGTATCAAGAATGGTCAGGGTACTCTCTACCCTCTGCGCGATGTCGTCGTACTCCTCCTGCAGCGTAACGACGATACCACCACGATCGGTAAATTTAATCGCGTTACCCAGCACGTTAATAACCATTTGCTTATAACGTAGCGGATCAATCAGCACCTGCGGTGTCGCCAGCTGCTCCGGCTGCCAGTGCAGCTGGAGGCCTTTTTGCCTCGCCATACCTTGCAGCATGGTGATCACCGAGGCGCTAAGGGCGGCAACTGAAGCGGGCTGCGCAACCAGCTTGATACTGCCCGACTCAATGTAGGCAATGTCGAGAATATCGCCGATCAGCGCGCTCAGGGTGGCGGAGGCGCTCTGCGCAGTTTCCAGCGCAGTGCGGTCAATGATATTCCGATCGGCGCTGCGCAGCGCAACCTCCAGCATGCCGCTGATGGCATTGAGCGGCGTGCGGATCTCGTGGCTCATGGTAGAGAGGAAGGTACTTTTCGCGCGGTTGGCACTTTCGGCCTGTTCCCTGGCATCCTGCAGATGGTGCATCAGTCGTTTGCGTTCGCTGATATCCTGCCAGCCGCCAATCACGCCGCTGATATTTCCGTGTGTGTCATGATAGGGCAGAGTCCAGTGGAACACGTGTAGCACGCGATTTTCATGCTTCAACCACAGGTCAAAGTCCTGGAATTCGGGCCGATCGGACGCCATTACTCGCTGATAGGCCTGGGCGAATTCGTCAGCCTGATCGGTATCACGCGCCAGCTTCTCATCATAGATCAGGGTGCCGATGATCTCTTCCCGGCGGGCTTCTGTTTCGCGCAGGTAGGCGGCGTTACAGGTGGTCAGACGCCCGTCGAGATTGCGAATGTAGATAGGGAATGGGGTACCATCGAGCATATCGGTCATCAGCTGATACTGGTCGCCCAGCGCGCGTTGCGCCTTTTGTGTGCGGCGCAGCAGGCGCTGACTGTTCACTATCCAGGCGACCAGTATCACCATCATCAACAGTGAGAAGCCCGCGGCCGTCAGAATGACATTTCTATTTTTCAGCCAGAAGCTATTGCCGACCACCATATTAGACGGCCGCCAGCGGTTAGCTATGGCGTCCAGCTCGTCAGGGGCAATCGACAACAGGGCCTTATCAATAATGCTTTGCAGCATTGGATTATCCCTGGATATCGCGAAGGAAATATAAGCCGGGCTCTGCGGGATAACATTGATGATGCGCAGAACGTTGCGATAGTTGAAATAGATCTGATATTCGCTGTTAGCCAGCGTATTGATGGCGGCGTCGGCCTGGCCATCGGCGACCAGGCGCAGCACCTGTTCAGCGCTACCGGCATACACCACGCGGATGGACGGATATTGCTGTGCCAGCGATTCCGCAAGGCGAGTCCCGCGAACCGCCGCCAGCCGCTTCCCCGGCAGGTCAGCTATCGAGCGAATGTCCTTTCGCTGCTGAGCGCCAATCAGCACAAAAGCATTACTCAGATAGGGGCGAGTAAACAGCAAATCTTTGCGCCGCTCCTCACTAATAGTCAGCGCGGCGATCATATCGCCTTCGCCGCTGGCGACCTTCTGGAGCGAAGCCGTCAGGGAGGCGGTGGGCATATAGTGGAAGCTCAGGCCAGTGAGTGAAGAGATGCTCGCCAGCACATCCGGCGCGATACCGCGCATTTTTCCGTCTTCACCCACGAAGGCGATCGGCGAGTAGTTGGCAAACTCGACCACCCTGACCTGTGGGTTTTGCGCTATCCACCGCTTCTCTGCCGCATTGAGATTGATGTGGGCGGAGTTATCGTGTGATGCGCTGTCACTGCTTAGCCAGCGATCGCTGACGCGCAGGCGCACGTCCGCCGGCAGCTCATTGATGACCCGGTTGATCAAGCTGGTCAGATGTGTGGCATTATCGGCCAGGGCGTAGGTGAGCGGAATCGACGGTACGCCTGCATACTTTATGATATGCAGGTTATTAAGGTAGTTGCGTGAGATGGGCCATGCGTTACCGAGGAACACGTCGGCATCGCCAAAAGCGGTGGCGTTAATCGCGGCATGGCCGTCGTTGAAAAGCCGGATCTTTGCCTGCGGATAGTAACGCTGCACCCTCTCAGCCGGCATGATATTGCGCGGCACGGCGATGGTCAGCCCGGCGAGATCGGCGCTGAAATTTTTTTCAGAGTCACTGTTCGTTGCCAGCACTGGCTGCTCAATGGCGTAGGGTTCACTCAGATGAATGCCCGACTGAAGCTGGGTGGAACGAAAGGTGCCGAGAATATCTATTTCGCCCTGTTTCAGCGCCGCCACCGCGCTTTGCTGAGTGGGGTACCAATGCACATCAACCTGCAACCCGAGCGCACTGGCGATTAGCGAGGTGAAGTCGGCAGTGATCCCTTCATACTCATTACGATTGTTGACCTGCCCATACGGCGCAGAGTCCTCCGGGGTGATACCCAGTCGCAGATGCTGCTTCGCTTTCAGCCATCGTGCGTCACTCTCATCCCAAAGCGGGTGATAGCTGGAATCCTGCGAGCTGGCACGGCTGAGTAAAGTGACCGTTTGCTGCCCGGCGAGGGTCTGGCAGCAGATGCAGGCCAGTGTCAGAAATAGCCACACTATTTTTTTCATTCTTGCCTTTTATCGCGTCGCTTGAATTGGCGTCATCATCTTAACTTCATTATCAATATATTTGGATGTTTCTGGAAATATCCTATCTATTATCGCTAATTATTCCCCTGGCTGTATAAATCTAAGCAGGTCGGAGCAGCAAATTAACTTCATCCTGGGCCCACAGGTTTTCATTCTCGCTGCCGATACTTATCAGGAAGGGATGCTCACAGACTTGAGGAGGCGGGATGATCGTCGGTATTGCGGTGAACGAACTGCGGCTGGGTATGTACCTTTATAAGCTTGATGTGTTCTGGCTGAAACACCCGCTGGTCGGCAATGAAATGCTGCTGACGGATGAGACGCAGATAAAGGTCATCCAGAACAGCGGCGTGCGTGAAGTGTGGATCGACCTGTCGCGCGGGCGCGGCGTTGAGGTGAAGACCGGGATAGTCGAAAACGTGGTGCTGCCTGAGGCTGACGCACCGTCTGGCTATCAGTCGCCGGAAGTTGATAGCGGCCAGCCCGTCACCCTACGCGGTGAGATGGCGCAGGCGCAGAAAATCTGCCTGGCGGCGAAAGGGCCAGTGATGGACATGTTCAGCGATGCGCGCATGGGCAAAACTATCGATGCAAACAGCACGCTGCCGCTGGTCAATGATATTGCCGGCTCGCTCAGCCGCCATCCAGCCGCTTTGCTGAGCGTGGTGCGCCTAAAATCGCACGATGATTACACTTACCTGCACTCGGTGGCGGTCTGTGCGCTGATGCTTTCTCTGGCGGCACAGCTGAAGCTGGATCAGCATCAGACCAAACGTGCCGGGATGGCGGGGCTGCTGCACGACGTAGGCAAAGCGGCGGTGCCGCTGGCAATCCTCAACAAGCCTGCCAGGCTGACGGTGGAAGAGTTTGAGGAGATGAAGATCCATCCGGTGGCCGGCGCGGAGATCCTGCGTATCAGCGGTGCCGATGCAGATTTACAGGATGTGGCACTGCATCATCACGAAAAGATCAATGGCACGGGATATCCGCACGGGCTGCGCGGCAATGCGATTTCTCTGCTCGCCCGTATGGCTTCAATATGTGATGTCTATGATGCCGTCACCTCCGACCGTCCCTACAAAGCGGGCTGGAACCCGGCCAGTGCAATGCACCAAATGGCTAACTGGCACGGGCATTTTGATCGTAAGCTGCTGCACTCATTTGTCAAAGCGGTCGGTATCTATCCGGTTGGCTCACTGGTAAGGCTCTCCAACGGGCTGCTTGGCGTGGTGACCGAGCCGGGTGAACACTCGCTGCTGCAGCCGAAGGTGTGCATTTTCTGGTCGTTAAACAGCGGCAAACGGCTGATGCCGTATGAGGTCGATCTCGCCAGCCAGCACGCCTCGGAAAGCATTGTCGGGCCGGAAGAAGCCGGACACTGGCCGGGGATAGACGTCAACGCACTGTGGCAGAAAGCGGTTACTGCCTGATTTTCTGGCAGGATTTGGAAACCCTTCTATACTTAATGCTGATGTTGTCCGCACTGAGGGTCGGCGCGGTAGGAAAACCACGATCCCTCTCGACGTCAGACGACAGGCAACTGCTCTACGCCGTCCCCGTCAGACCACGCAGTTACCCTCATTGCACAGCATCTTTCTGAACCATTAATCAGGAGGAATGTGTGACTAAACAAGCAGATTTCGTTCCCCCAATTAAGGCAGAAGCGCGCTACGCCTTCTTCTTTGACGTGGATGGCACACTGGCGGCGATTAAACCGCGCCCGGATGAGGTTTCCGTCCCTGCTGCGGTGGTGGCTGACCTTCAGCACCTGGCGCAAAGCTGTGATGCTGCGCTGGCGCTGGTTTCCGGCCGCCCGATAAGCGAACTGGATGCCCTGGTCGCTCCGGCGCGTTTTCCGCTGGCCGGCGTGCATGGTGCTGAGCGGCGCAATCTCCAGAATGAAACAACGTGCATTGCCCTTGACCCGGGCACTGTGACGATCCTCAGCCGTGAACTGGAGCAGGCGATAGCCGCTCTGCCGGGCACCGGGCTGGAGAGTAAAGGTATGGCGTTTGCCCTGCATTATCGCCAGGCACCGCAGTATCAGCAGGCGATTGAAACGCTGGCCGACTCGCTGGTGGCGCGTTTCCCCGAGCTGGTACAACAGCCGGGAAAATGCGTGGTCGAACTGAAGCCGCGGGGCGTGAACAAAGGCGCCGCGATTAACGATTTTATGCAACTGCCTCCGTTTGCCGGCCGTATCCCGGTGTTTATCGGGGATGATTTGACTGACGAAGCAGGTTTTGACGTGGTCAATGCCATGGACGGTATCTCAATTAAAGTCGGCTCTGGAGCCACCGCCGCGCGCGGACGTCTGGCTGATGTTGATGCCGTTTACCGCTGGCTGGAACAGACCCGAATAAAACTAGATCAAGACGCAACAACGTCGGTGAGGAGTCAAAGTTATGAGTCGCTTAGTAGTCGTATCTAACCGTATTGCCATTCCTGATGGCAGTAAGGCCAGTGCCGGGGGGTTGACGGTTGGCATTGTTGATGCCCTGAAGACCACCGGAGGCATGTGGTTTGGCTGGAACGGTGAGATCAATGAAATTGGAGAAGATGAAGAGCAGCTGAATATGCTGGAGCAGGACGGCATCACTTATGCCTCCTTCGGCCTCGATCAGAACGATTACGATCTCTACTATCTGCAGTTTTCCAACGCGGTGCTATGGCCTGCTTTCCACTACCGTCTCGACCTGGTGAATTTCCAGCGTGAAGCCTGGGACGGTTACTGCCGCGTCAACAAGCAGCTGGCACAGCGCCTGCAGCCGCTGCTGAAAGATGATGATATTCTGTGGATCCACGATTACCATCTGCTGCCGTTTGCCGCCGAGCTGCGCAAGCTGGGCGTGAATAACCGCATCGGCTTCTTCCTGCATATCCCGTTCCCGACCCCGGAGATCTTCAACGCGCTGCCGCCGCACGCTGACCTGCTGGAGATGATGTGCGAATACGATCTGCTGGGCTTCCAGACGGAAAGTGACCGCCTGGCGTTCCTCGAGAGCGTTTCACTGCTGACCCAGATGCAGAGCGAAGGCAAACAGCACCGCGCCTTCGGCAACCGCTTCACCACCGAGGTTTACCCGATCGGTATTGAACCTGACAGCATCAAAGAGATGGCTGAAGGGCCGCTACCGCCAAAAATGGTGGCGATGAAGAAAGATCTGGGCGATGCGCAAAATATTATCGCCTGCGAGCGCCTCGACTATTCGAAAGGGCTGCCGGAGCGCTTTCTCGCCTATGAGGCGCTGCTGGAGAACTATCCGCAGCATCATGGCAAAATCCGCTACTCGCAGATTGCGCCCACCTCGCGCGGCGACGTGCAGGCTTACCAGGATATCCGCCATACGCTGGAAACCGAAGCGGGGCGCATCAACGGTAAATACGGCACGCTGGGCTGGACGCCGCTTTACTACCTCAACCAGCACTTTGACCGCCGCCTGCTGATGAAAATCTTCCGCCTGACGGATATCGGGCTGGTGACGCCGCTGCGTGACGGTATGAATCTGGTGGCGAAAGAGTATGTCGCCGCGCAGGATCCGGATGATCCGGGCGTGCTGGTGCTGTCGCGCTTTGCCGGTGCCGCTAACGAGCTGACCTCGGCGCTGATCGTCAATCCTTATGACCGCGATGATGTGGCGGCGGCGCTCAACCAGGCCATGACCATGTCACGCACGGAAAGGATTTCGCGCTACAACGACATGATGGCGGTGCTGCGCAGCAATGACATTACCCACTGGCGTGAGAGCTACCTGCGTGATTTGCAGGCGCTGCCGCAGGATGGCCGGGTAAAGAGCCAGCAGAGTAACGTGACTTCCTTGCCAAAACTGGCCTGAAACATCGGTCCAGTGTAAACAAGATGTTTGACCAACAGGGGCTGCGGCCCCTGATTTTCCTTATCCCGCTTTAACCAATCCTCACGCTGCTTAACGCTTCTCTGACGCAGTTTGGAGAAAAAACGCCCACTTACTTCAGAAAAAACATAAGAAAGCTACTTTTCCCTAAAGGTTGGCGCCAGTCTGCCGATACTAAAATAAGTAATTACCCGAAAAATCCGAAAAACATTCACACTTCTTATGTAATGCCTATTTACATCTACAGGCATTAGCTGAACATCAGGCGCCGCCTGCTTACAAATCGCTATCACTCCATTGCAAAAACCTGACCTTTGTCACATTTTTACCTTCGAATAGCTTTCGTATATTCACCGTAAGTAACTACCTGAAGGTGGTGTAAAACACCTTATTTAAAGTATAAAAGTCTTATAAATAGTCTTATTTATGAATTTTATGCTGCCATGTGCCGCTTCGCTGCTCTCCTTGCGTTTATAATTCCACGCGCGTTCATTTTCGTTCGAAGATGGTTACTTACAGTGCGGAATTTACAAAAACTGACCGAAATGATTAGTTAGTGAGCTAATCAACAGGGTTGCTGATGGTTTTTTCGGAATTATTTGCCTTAAAAGTGTGATCTAGATCACACTTTATCTAAAATTTGGGTAGGCTCTCGTTGTATGTCGAAATCAGAGGGGATAGAGTTGCCTTGTTTTCGGAATAGTCTTAATAGAATGTAACAAAAAATCACGGATGAAGTCTGGGATAGAGAGGGCTCAGGAATGGCCACTGGCAAAATGAGTTCATGATTATTTCCTGGCTTGGTTTCTGCGAAAAACAAGACAGCCTTAGCAAGCATTTGGCTTCTGCCACTAAATTTTTGCCATCTTTAGATTTACCAACCAGCAACCATGGTAGCGGCATTGACCGCACACGTTAAAAGTAGTGTCAGTCAGGATGGAAAAAAATGGGTACATCAGAATTACTCAAACATATTTACGACATCAATTTGTCTTATTTATTGCTTGCACAACGTTTAATTAACCAGGAAAAAGCTTCGGCCATGTTTCGGCTGGGCATCGATGAATCAATGGCCGATGCTCTGGCAGGTTTGACATTGCCTGAAATGGTCAAGCTGGCGGAAACCAATCAGCTGGTTTGTCAGTTCCGTTTCACCGATCACAATTCGATTAGCCGTTTGACTCGTGAATCTCGTGTGGATGATTTACAGCAGATCCATACCGGTATCCTGTTATCCAGTCGTTTATTACGTGATGTCTCAAAAGATGACGAGACACCGAAAAGAAGGGCGGCGAGCTAATGAGCGAAAAAAGTATTGTTCAGGAAGCGCGTGACATTCAGCTGGCGATGGAATTAATTACGCTGGGTGCGCGCCTGCAAATGTTAGAGAGTGAAACACAGCTGAGCCGCGGCCGCTTAATTAAGTTATATAAAGAGCTGCGTGGAAGCCCACCACCAAAAGGCATGCTGCCGTTCTCGACTGACTGGTTTATGACGTGGGAGCAGAATATCCATGCTTCGATGTTCTGTAACGCCTGGCAGTTCCTGATCAAAAGCGGATTATGCACCGGCGTTGAAGCGGTGATTAAAGCCTACCGTTTATACCTCGAGCAGTGTCCGCAACAGGACGAGGGCCCGCTGTTGGCGCTGACGCGCGCCTGGACCCTGGTCCGGTTTGTTGAAAGCGGTATGCTGGAATTAGCCGGCTGCAAATGCTGCGGTGGCAGCTTTATTAACCACGCACATCAGCCTGTTGGCAGCTTCACCTGCAGCCTTTGCCAGCCGCCGTCCCGAGCGGTAAAAAGACGTAAACTTATCGCAGAATCTGCCGATAACAATTCACAACTGCTGGATGAACAGGTTAAACAAGCCGTTTAATAGTGTTCGCCACGTGGAGTGAATCCAGCAGCGGTCTTTGACCGCTGCTTTTTTTTTGCCCCACGCCTGGCGATGCGCCTGCCGAATTCTGGCTTAACTTCCACCCACACGTTTACAGCGTAAGGATTTTTCGTGCTGATTATATTGGGTTATATCCTTGTCCTCGGATCGGTGTTGGGCGGCTTCGCAATGGTCGGCGGCCACCTTGGCGCACTCTATCAACCGTCGGAGGTGCTGATTATTGTCGGCTCCGGCATTGGCGCATTTATTGTCGGCAACAACGGCAAGGCGATTAAAGCGACGCTTAAGTCGCTGCCGCTGCTGATGCGCGGCTCGAAATATAACAAGTCGGTGTATATGGATCTGATGGCGCTGCTCTATCGCCTGATGGCCAAATCGCGCCAGCAGGGGATGCTGTCGCTGGAGCGCGATATCGAAAATCCGCAGGAAAGTGAGATTTTTGCTAATTACCCGCGCATTCTTGCCGATAAAAGATTAGTGGACTTTATTACCGACTATTTACGCCTGATGGTCAGCGGCAATATGAATGCCTTTGAGATTGAAGCGTTGATGGATGAAGAGATTGAGACCTACGAGCACGAGTGCGATGTGCCGGCAACGGCGCTCGGAACGATGGGCGACTCACTGCCGGCGTTTGGTATCGTGGCCGCGGTAATGGGGGTGATTCACACCCTGGCCTCTGCGGATCGCCCGGCGGCTGAGCTCGGTGCGCTGATCGCCAACGCGATGGTCGGCACCTTCCTCGGTATTTTGCTGGCTTACGGTTTTATCTCCCCGCTCTCCGGGGTGTTACGCCAGAAGTGTGCCGAGACCACCAAGATGATGCAGTGCATTAAGGTGACGCTGCTCTCCAGCCTGAACGGTTATGCCCCGCAGATCGCGGTGGAGTTTGGTCGTAAGACGTTGTACTCAACGGATCGACCGTCGTTCAGCGAGCTGGAAGAGCACGTTCGTAATGCGAAATCCAATAAGCAGACTTCGGATCAAGACGCATGAAGCATAACAATCACCCCATTGTGCTGGTAAAGCGAAAAAAGTCGAATAAGCATGCCGGCTCGCACGGCTCGTGGAAAATCGCCTATGCCGACTTTATGACGGCAATGATGGCCTTTTTTATGGTGATGTGGCTGATTTCTATCTCAAGTCCTCAACAATTGATTCAGATTGCCGATTACTTTAAAACGCCGCTGAAAGTGGCGCTGACCGGCGGCCAGCGCAGCAGCGACAGCTCCAGCCCGATCCCCGGCGGCGGTAAAGATCCGGTCGAGAAGCAGGGTGAAGTGCATAAAGTGGTCGATATGGATGCACAGAAGCGCAAGCTGGATGAAATTCGTCTTAACCGCCTGCGGGAAAAGCTCGACCAGCTGATAGAGGCTGACCCGCGCCTGCGTGCGCTGCGTCCGCATCTGATTATTAACATGGTGGAAGAGGGGCTGCGTATCCAGATTATTGACAGCCAGAACCGCCCGATGTTTAAAACCGGCAGCGCCGAAGTGGAGTCGTACATGCGCGATATCCTGCGTGCGATTGCCCCGATTCTGAATGATATCCCCAACCGGATTAGCCTGGCGGGACATACCGACGACTTCCCCTATGCCGGGGGGGAGCGGGGTTACAGTAACTGGGAACTCTCTGCCGACCGTGCCAACGCGTCCCGACGCGAGCTGATGCTGGGAGGACTGGACAGCGGCAAGATGCTGCGTGTGGTGGGCATGGCTGACACCATGAAATTGAAGAACCGTGGTGGCAACGATGCGGTTAACCGCCGCATCAGCCTGCTGGTGTTAAACCATGACACGGAAGCGCAGATCGAGCGTGAAAATGCCGAAAGTGATGCGGTACAGATTAGTGATGCAAGTAGCCTTAAAACGATAGCGGCACCGGAAGTTCCTTCTGATGCCAGCAAAAACCAAGACCCTCAACACTCACAGGCTGAGCCTGTCAGCGCGAATGCTCCGGTAACGTCGTTACCTGCGGCACCCGCACCGGCGGCCCAGACCGATCGCGACTCACAGCCGAGGTGATACCGTGAGCATGGATATCAGCGATTTTTACCAGACGTTCTTTGATGAAGCCGACGAATTGTTGGCGGACATGGAACAACACCTGTTGGGTCTTGACCCGCAGGAACCAGATTCGGAACAGCTTAACGCTATCTTCCGTGCGGCCCATTCGATTAAAGGCGGAGCGGGTACCTTTGGTTTTACTGTATTACAGGAAACCACGCATATTCTGGAAAACATTCTCGACGGTGCGCGACGCGGCGAAATGCAGCTGAGCACCGATATCATCAACCTGTTTTTGGAAACCAAAGATATTATGCAAGAACAGCTGGATGCGTATAAGACTGCCTCGGAACCCGATTCGGCGACGTTTGCCTATATCTGTCAGGCGCTGCGTCAGCTGGCGCTGGAAGCGAAAGGTGAGGTTCCGGCCCCTGCGGTGGCGACTGACGCTGCTCCGGCTGTGGCGGTTGCTGCCAGCGGTCTGCGGATCAAACTGACCGGCCTGAAAGCGGGCGAAGCCGACCTGATGCTGGAAGAACTGGGCAATCTGGGTACGGTTTCCGCAGCCGTTAAGGGCGAGAACACGCTCGAAGCCTCACTGGATTCCTCAGTGGGTAAAGACGATATCGTCGCGGTGCTGTGCTTCGTTATCGACGAATCGCAAATCAGCTTCCCGCAGGCCGAGGTGGTGGATATCAGCGCTGCGGCTGCTGCTCAGCCGGTGGCTGAACCAGTGGCTGCGGTTACCAGCGCCGAAGCGGAACTGGCCAGCGTGAGCGAGATTGCTCCGCTGAAGCGCGAAGCGGCGAAAAAGCCTGCTGCCCCGAAGGTGAATGAATCAACCAGTATTCGCGTAGCGGTTGAGAAGGTCGATCAGCTGATCAACCTGGTTGGCGAACTGGTCATTACCCAGTCAATGCTGGCGCAGCGCTCCGGCGAGCTGGACCCGGTCAATCATGGCGACCTGCTGAACAGCATGGGCCAGCTGGAGCGCAATGCGCGCGACCTGCAGGAGTCGGTGATGTCGATTCGTATGATGCCGATGGAGTATGTTTTCAGCCGCTTCCCGCGTCTGGTGCGCGACCTTGCCAGCAAGCTGGGCAAAGAAGTCGAACTGACGCTGATGGGCAGCTCGACCGAGCTGGATAAGAGCCTGATCGAACGCATTATTGACCCGTTAACGCACCTGGTGCGTAACAGCCTGGATCACGGGATTGAAACGCCGGAAAAACGCCAGGCAGTCGGCAAGCACGCGGTGGGCAACCTGACGCTGTCAGCGGAACACCAGGGCGGCAACATCTGCATCGAAGTGACCGATGACGGTGCCGGTCTGAACCGCGAACGTATTCTCGCCAAAGCGCTCTCTTCCGGCCTGCCGGTCAGCGAGTCGATGAGCGACGAAGAGGTTGGCATGCTGATCTTCGCCCCGGGCTTCTCCACCGCCGAGCAGGTGACTGACGTCTCCGGTCGTGGCGTGGGCATGGACGTGGTGAAACGTAATATCCAGGAGATGGGCGGCCACGTTGAGATCTCCTCGAAGCAGGGCAAGGGCACAACGATCCGTATCCTGCTGCCGCTGACGCTGGCAATTCTGGATGGCATGTCGGTGCGCGTGGCCAACGAAGTGTTTATCCTGCCGCTGAATGCGGTGATGGAATCCCTGCAGCCGCTGGCGGATGACCTGAAAGCGCTGGCGGGCGGTGAACGCGTGCTGGAAGTGCGCGGCGAATATCTGCCGCTGGTTGAGCTGTGGAACGTCTTTGAAGTGCAGGGTGCGAAAACCGAAGCGACGCAGGGCATTGTGGTGATCCTGCAGAGCGCCGGTAAACGCTACGCGCTGCTGGTTGATCAGCTGATTGGCCAGCACCAGGTGGTCGTGAAAAACCTGGAAAGCAACTATCGCAAAGTGCCGGGTATCTCCGCCGCCACCATCCTTGGCGATGGCAGCGTGGCGCTGATTGTAGACGTCTCTGCACTGCAGTCTCTGAACCGTGAAAAGCGTGTGGCGGGAGCCGCAGCCTGACAATAACTGATTAAGGGTAGCATTATGACTGGAATGGCCACTGTCACTAAACTCGCCGGCGAAACCGTGGGTCAGGAGTTCCTGGTGTTTACGCTGGGTGATGAAGAGTACGGGATTGATATCCTCAAGGTGCAGGAGATCCGCGGTTACGATCAGGTCACGCGCATCGCCAACACCCCGGCGTTTATCAAGGGTGTAACCAACCTGCGTGGCGTAATCGTACCGATTATCGACTTGCGTATTAAGTTTGCCCAGCCGGACGTCGACTATAACGACAACACCGTGGTGATCGTGCTGAATCTGGAGCAGCGCGTGGTGGGCATCGTGGTGGACGGCGTGTCTGATGTGCTGTCGCTGACGCAGGATCAGATCCGTCCTTCCCCGGAATTTGCCGTCACCATGTCTACCGAGTATCTGACCGGTCTGGGCGCGCTCGGTGAGCGTATGCTGATTCTGGTCGACATCGAGAAGCTGCTGAGCAGCGAAGAGATGGCGCTGATGGATACGCTGCGCAGCGCATAATATTCAGCAATAACGATTGCGTAAGGGGTGGCCGTATTTTGGGTCACCCCTTTTTTTTGCAGTGATACCCCACATTGCTTTGCCTTAAGTGCCGGGAGGAGAGGGCTAAGATCTTTTAGTTACTTAACTTTGCGCAGCATAAAGTTCTCCGCCGGGGAACCGATACCATTAGACGTTATTCTATTCATCATACATACCAAGGGTTTCTTATGTTCACGCGGATTAAAGTCGTCACCAGCCTGATTATGGTTCTGGTGATTTTCGGCACGTTACAGTTAGCTTCTGGCGGCTTGTTTATCAATGCGCTGACTCACGATAAAAACAGCTTTGCGGTATCTCAGGCCGCCAGCGATAACGTGGCGCTGTTTACCGACGCCTGGGTCACGCTGAACCAGACGCGCATTACGCTCAACCGCGGCATGCTGCGCCTGCAGAGCGAAGCGGCCAACTCGGGCAGCAGCGCCTCCCTGAAGATGCTCAGTGACCAGGCCAAACAGCAGCTTGCGCTGGCGGCTAAAACTTACGCCGCTTATCAGGCCCTGCCGGAAACGCCGGGCATGAACAGTCAGCTGGTTGAGCGCCTGGAGCAGAGCTATGACGTTTACGTGCAGACGCTGACGCAGATGATCCAGCTGATGGATGACAAACAGCTGGATGCGATGTTCAAAATGAATATCGAAGCGAAGCAGAAAGTGATGCAGAGCACCTATGTCCAGTGGCGTGACCAGCAGGCAACGTTGAGCAAGCAGGGCGCGGCGCAGAACGAGAAAGCCTACGAGCAGATGCTGTGGCTGATCTCTGGCGTTATGATTCTGGTGGTGGCGCTGATCGTGCTGTGCTGGTATGGCCTGCGTAACATCTTGATCCGCCCGCTGCAAAGCAGCATTGCGCACATCAGGAGTATTGCAGAGGGTGACCTGACGCAAAATATCGTTGCGGTCGGGCGCAACGAAATGGCGCAGCTGGCGAACAGCCTGCATGAGATGCAGCAGGCGCTGGTGAAGACCGTCAGCGTCGTGCGCGATGGTTCAGACGCGATTTACACCGGCGCCAGCGAAATCTCTGCGGGTAATAATGACCTGTCAGCGCGCACTGAAGAGCAGGCTGCCTCGCTGGAGCAGACCGCTGCCAGCATGGAGCAGCTGACCGCGACGGTGAAGCAGAATGCTGAGAACGCCCGCCAGGCGTCACAGCTGGCGCTGAATGCCTCCGAAACGGCACAGAAGGGTGGCCGGGTGGTCGATGGCGTGGTGAAGACCATGAACGATATTGCCGGGAGCTCGAAGAAAATTGCCGATATTATCAGCGTTATTGACGGTATCGCTTTCCAGACCAATATCCTGGCGCTGAATGCCGCGGTGGAAGCGGCCCGTGCCGGGGAGCAGGGGCGTGGCTTTGCGGTGGTGGCGGGCGAAGTGCGTAACCTCGCCCAGCGCAGCGCCCAGGCGGCGAAGGAGATCAAAGGATTGATCGAAGACTCGGTAGCGCGCGTCGATACCGGCTCACAGCTGGTCGGCAGCGCGGGTGAAACCATGACCGATATCGTCAATGCGGTGACCCGCGTCACCGATATTATGGGCGAAATCGCTTCGGCTTCTGATGAGCAGAGCCGCGGCATCGACCAGGTCGGCACCGCCGTCACCGAGATGGACCGCGTGACGCAGCAGAATGCCTCGCTGGTGGAAGAGTCCGCCTCGGCGGCCGCCTCGCTCGAAGATCAGGCCAGCCGTTTGACCCAGGCGGTGGCGGTGTTCCGCATTGCGCGCCAGCAGGCGGCCCCGGTTGCCGTGCTAAAGCGCCCGCTGCTGAATAAGCCCAGCGCTAAGCCCGCTAACCCGGTGAGCAACGACGGTCATTGGGAAACGTTTTAATTCCGTATCCCAAACGGGTCGGGCATGCCCGACCCCTACACGTAATACGTAGGGTCGAGGCATGCCCGCCCCCTACACGTAATATGTAGGGCCGAGGCATGCCCGACCTCTACACGTAATATGTAGGGCCGAGGCATGCCCGACCTCTACACGTAATACGTAGGGTCGAGGCATGCCTCGACCTTAATCCATCCCAGCGCCATAAAGATCCCCCCGCGATTGCCGATAACAGCAGCCTTAACCGATTAATAAGGAACATTATGTTTAAGCGTATGAAGGTCGTTACCAGCCTGATAGTGGTGCTGGCATTTTTTGGTTCATTACAGTTAATCACCGGCGGCCTGTTCTTCCAGGCGCTGAAAGGCGACAAAGATAATTTCGCCGTCTCCCAGCAGCTGCGGCTGCAGCAGTCCGCCCTCAACCAGTCCTGGATCGCTCTGATTCAGGCACGTAATACCCTCAACCGTTCCGGGATCCGCTACATGCTGGATGCTAATCATATGGGCAGCGGCGACAGCGTTAAACAGCTGCTGGCGGCGGCGCAGGAACAGCTCAATATCGCAGAGAAAAGCTACGCCACCTGGGACTCTCACCTGTCGCAACAGGGCAAAAGCGCCGAAAACGTGCGCGCTATTCAGGAAAACTACCGCATCCTGCACGACGCGCTGGCGCAGCTGATCCAACTGATGAACGACGGCAAGATTAGCGAATTCTTCGATCAGCCAACCCAGCGTTATCAGGATGGTTTCAGCCATGCCTATAACAGCTGGCTGAGCAAAAACGATGCGCAGGCGCAGGCCGGTGCGGACCAGAATCTGCATGCCTTCAATCAGGCGATCTGGGTGCTGGTTATCGTGCTGGTGGTGTCACTGCTGGCAATTGGCGGGGTGTGGAGCGGCATCCGTCATATCCTGCTGCTGCCGCTGCAGAGCAGCATCGGTCATATCCGGCGTATTGCCAGCGGCGATCTGACGCAGCCCATTACCGTAGAGGGGCGTAACGAGATGGCGCAGCTGGCCGCCAGCCTGCAGCATATGCAGCAAGAGCTGGTGCGCACCGTCAGCGTGGTGCGCGACGGCTCTGATGCCATCTTTACCGGCGCCAGCGAAATCGCCGCCGGCAATAACGACCTCTCTGCGCGTACCGAACAGCAGGCCGCCTCGCTGGAGCAGACCGCGGCCAGCATGGAGCAGCTGACCGCCACGGTGAAGCAGAACGCCGAGAACGCCCGCCAGGCCTCACAGCTGGCGTTGAGCGCCTCTGAAACCGCACAGAAGGGCGGCAAAGTGGTGGATGGCGTGGTGAAAACCATGAACGACATCGCCGGCAGTTCGAAGAAAATTGCCGATATCACCAGCGTCATCGATAGCATCGCCTTCCAGACCAATATTCTGGCCCTCAATGCCGCGGTAGAAGCGGCGCGTGCCGGGGAGCAGGGGCGCGGCTTTGCCGTGGTCGCGGGCGAAGTACGTAACCTCGCCCAGCGCAGCGCGCAGGCGGCGAAGGAGATCAAAGGACTGATCGAAGACTCGGTATCCCGCGTCAACACCGGCTCGGTGCTGGTGGAGAGCGCCGGTGGAACCATGAGCGATATCGTCAATGCGGTGACCCGCGTCACCGATATCATGGGCGAAATCGCTTCGGCTTCTGACGAGCAGAGCCGCGGCATCGACCAGGTCGGCACCGCCGTCACCGAGATGGACCGCGTCACGCAGCAGAATGCCTCGCTGGTGGAAGAGTCCGCCTCGGCGGCCGCCTCGCTCGAAGAGCAGGCCAGCCGACTGACCCAGGCGGTCGCCGTGTTCCGCATTGCGCGCCAGCAGGCGGCCCCTGCTGCCGTGCTAAAGCGCCCGCTGCTGAATAAGCCCAGCGTTGAGTCCGCTAACCCGGTGAGCAACGACGGTCATTGGGAAACGTTTTAATTCCGTATCCCAAACGGGTCGGGCATGCCCGACCTCTGCACGTAATACGTAGGGTCGGGCATGCCCGACCCCTACACGAAATATGTAGGGTCTATGTAGGGTCGAGGCATGCCTCGACCTTAATCCATCCGAGCGCCATAAAGATCCCCCCGCGATTGCCGATAAAACACAGCAGTAGCTATCCAACTGGGGAAAGGTATGTTCAAGAGTATGAAAGTGGTAACCAGCCTGGTGCTGGTTTTGGTTTTATTTGGTGCTTTACAGTTGATTTCGGGCGGGCTGTTTTTCCAGTCTCTGAAAGGAGATAAGGAAAACTTCGCGCTGACTCAGCAGATTCGCCTGGAGCAGGCCAATCTTACCGCCGCATGGATAGCACTGGTTCAGACACGTAATACGCTTAACCGCGCCGGGATCCGCTATCAGCTGGATGCCAGCAATAACGGCAGCGGCGCCACCATTCCGGAACTGGTGGCGCTGGCGAAAAGCCAGCTGACCACCGCGGAAACGCAGTTTGCGGAGTACACCAAAGAGTTACCGCCGGATGTCGTGGCACTGCCGCACGTTCAGGCCGTGAGCGAGCACTACAAAATCCTGCATGACGCGCTGGTTGAGCTGAGCGACATGCTGGCCAAAGGTGACTTCAAAGGGTTTGTCGACCAGCCTACTACCGGTTTCCAGAACGGTTTTGAAGCGGCCTATGACAACTGGCTGAAGAATACCGATGCCCTGCTGTCGGCGGGTGCCGAGCAGAACGAGCGCGCATATCACCAGGCTATCTGGGTGCTGCTGATTATTCTGCTGGTCTCCGTCGCCACCATCGCGCTGGTGTGGACCGGTATCCACCACATTCTGCTGCGTCCGCTGAAGCAAAGCATCGAGCATATCCGCTGTATCGCCAGCGGCGACCTGACGCAGAGTATTGAGGTGACAGGGCGCAACGAGATGGCGCAGCTGGCCTCCAGCCTGCATCACATGCAGCAGGAGCTGGTAAAAACCGTTAGCGACGTGCGCGATGGTTCCGATGCCATCTTTACCGGCGCCAGCGAAATCGCCGCCGGCAACAACGACCTCTCTGCACGTACCGAAGAGCAGGCCGCCTCGCTGGAGCAGACCGCTGCCAGCATGGAGCAGCTGACCGCGACGGTGAAGCAGAACGCCGAGAACGCCCGCCAGGCGTCACAGCTGGCGTTGAGCGCCTCTGAAACCGCACAGAAGGGCGGCAAAGTGGTGGATGGCGTGGTGAAAACCATGAACGACATCGCCGGCAGTTCGAAGAAAATTGCCGATATCACCAGCGTCATCGACGGCATCGCCTTCCAGACCAACATTCTGGCCCTCAATGCCGCGGTAGAAGCGGCGCGTGCCGGGGAGCAGGGGCGTGGCTTTGCCGTGGTGGCGGGCGAAGTGCGTAACCTCGCCCAGCGCAGCGCGCAGGCGGCGAAGGAGATCAAAGGGCTGATTGAAGACTCGGTATCCCGCGTCAACACCGGCTCGGTGCTGGTGGAGAGCGCCGGAGAGACGATGACCGATATCGTCAATGCGGTGACCCGCGTCACCGACATCATGGGCGAAATCGCCTCTGCCTCTGACGAGCAGAGCAAGGGCATCGACCAGGTCGGCACCGCCGTCACCGAGATGGACCGCGTTACGCAGCAGAACGCCTCGCTGGTGGAAGAGTCCGCTTCGGCGGCGGCCTCGCTCGAAGATCAGGCCAGCCGACTGACTCAGGCGGTCGCCGTGTTCCGAATTCGTAAAGAAAATGTCATCGCGGCCGTTAATAACAACAGGGGCAACGTTTCCCCGGTGCTGGCAGCACCCGCGGCGGCGCGTAAAGCGTTACCGGCAGCCAGTTCAGACGAGCATTGGGAAACATTTTAATACGTCACAATAAGGTCGGTCGGCCGAAATAGCCGGTCTGCCAGTTAACGGGGCGACCGAAAAAGAGGGTCGACCCCTACAGTAGGGGCGGAGCGCTGTTGTGGTCCGCCCACGCAGAAACGTTGGGTTGAAGTTGGCAGGATGGCTACATGAAGAAAACGACGTTGTTAGCTCCACCGGAAACCGCAACGCTGCTGTCACAGATGGTGCAGCGTCTGCCGTTATCCGATACGCACTTTAAGCGTATCAGTCAGTTGATTTATCAGCGAGCTGGCATCGTCCTCGCCGACCACAAGCGGGAGATGGTTTATAACCGCCTCGTGCGCCGGTTACGTACGTTAAATATCGACGATTTTGGTCGCTATATGGCGCTACTGGAAACTGACCCGAACAGCGCGGAGTGGCAGGCATTTATCAATGCCCTGACCACCAACCTGACGGCCTTTTTCCGCGAGGCGCACCACTTCCCTATCCTGGCGGAGCACGCGAAGCGTCGCCCCGGCAGTTACAACGTCTGGTGTGCGGCGGCCTCCACCGGTGAGGAGCCTTACTCCATCGCCATGACGCTGGCCGAAACGCTGGGCACCGGTCCGGGTAAATTCCAGATCCATGCCACGGATATCGACACTCAGGTGCTGGAGAAGGCGCAGTCCGGCGTCTACCGCCAGGAAGAGCTGCGCACGCTGTCACCGCAGCAGATGCAGCGCTTCTTCCTGCGCGGCACCGGCCCGCATGAGGGCATGGTGCGCGCGCGTCCGGAGCTGGCAAATATGGTGAGCTTTGCCCAGCTTAACCTGCTGGCTAACGACTGGGCGCTCTCCGGCCCGTTTGATGTGATTTTTTGCCGTAACGTGATGATCTACTTTGATAAAGAGACGCAGGAGAAAATTTTACGGCGTTTTGTTCCGTTACTGAAACCAGGCGGCCTGCTGTTTGCCGGACACTCAGAAAACTTCAGCCAGATCAGTAAAGAGTTCTATCTGCGTGGCCAGACGGTCTATGGACTGACTAAGGAAAGATAATGAGTAAAATCAGAGTGTTGTGCGTTGATGATTCTGCCCTGATGCGTCAGCTGATGACCGAGATTATCAACAGCCATGCCGATATGGAGATGGTGGCATCCGCGCCGGACCCGTTAGTGGCGCGGGATTTAATCAAGCAGTTCAACCCGGATGTGTTAACGCTGGATGTTGAGATGCCGCGGATGGATGGCCTCGATTTTCTTGAAAAACTGATGCGCCTGCGTCCGATGCCGGTGGTGATGGTCTCCTCCCTGACCGGGAAAGGCTCTGAGATCACGCTGCGCGCGCTGGAGCTGGGGGCGGTGGATTTTGTTACTAAACCGTCGCTGGGGATCCGCGAAGGGATGCTGGCCTACAGCCAGATGATTGCCGATAAGGTGCGTGCCGCTTCCCGCGCACGTCTGCACACCCGTGGCCCAACGCCCGCGCCGGTGATGCTGAAAGCGGGCCCGCTGCTGAGTAGTGAAAAGCTGATTGCGATTGGCGCGTCGACCGGCGGTACCGAGGCGATCCGCCACGTGCTGCAGCCGTTACCGGCCACCAGCCCGGCGCTGCTGATCACCCAGCATATGCCGCCAGGCTTCACCCGCTCGTTTGCCGAACGTCTGAACAAGCTGTGTCAGATCACGGTGAAAGAGGCGGAAGATGGCGAACGTATTCTGCCCGGCCATGCCTATATTGCCCCGGGCGCGATGCACCTGGAGCTGGCGCGCAGTGGCGCAAACTACCAGGTCAAACTGAATGAAGGCCCGCCGGTGAATCGTCACAAGCCGTCGGTCGATGTGCTGTTTAACTCAGTGGCGCAGTACGCCGGTCGGAATGCCGTTGGCGTGATCCTGACCGGAATGGGTAACGATGGGGCTGCCGGGCTGCTGGCGATGAATAAAGCCGGTGCCTGGACCATCGCCCAGAACGAAGCGAGCTGTGTGGTATTTGGTATGCCGCGAGAGGCAATCGCCCTCGGGGGAGCCAGTGAAGTGGTGGATCTTCACCAAATCAGTCAGCACATGCTGGCAAAAATTAGCGCCGGACAGGCGTTGCGTATCTAACAACGCGGTCCTCGCGAGCGACAAAAAACGGGAGTAAGTATGGTCGATAAAAATATGCGGTTTCTGGTGGTAGACGACTTCAACACGATGCGTCGTATCGTCCGTAACCTGTTAAAAGAGCTGGGTTTCAACAACGTTGAAGAAGCAGAAGACGGCGTTGATGCGCTGAATAAGCTGCGCGCCGGGGGTTTTGACTTCGTGGTCTCTGACTGGAACATGCCCAATATGGACGGTCTGCAGCTGCTGCAAACCATTCGTGCGGACGCCACGATGAGCAAACTGCCGGTCCTGATGGTGACGGCGGAAGCGAAGAAAGAGAACATCATTGCTGCGGCTCAGGCGGGCGCCAGCGGCTACGTGGTTAAACCCTTCACTGCGGCTACCCTGGAAGAGAAATTAGGCAAGATCTTCGAAAAACTGGGTATGTAAGGAGCCAACATGAACGCAATTCCGAAACCAAATGTTGATGCTGCTTCGGCACAGGACATTATCTCCAAAATTGGTTCACTGACGCGGATGCTGCGCGACAGTCTGCGAGAGCTGGGTCTGGATCATGCTATTGCCGAAGCGGCAGAAGCGATCCCAGATGCCCGCGATCGCCTTGATTATGTGGTACAGATGACCGCGCAGGCGGCAGAGCGCGCGCTTAACTGCGTGGAGGCTGCACAGCCGCGTCAGACGGTGTTGGAAGATGGAGCGAAAACGCTGAAAGGGCGCTGGGATGAGTGGTTTGAAAATCCTATCGAACTGGCAGATGCCCGCTCGCTGGTTTCGGATACTCGTGGTTATCTCGACGAAGTGCCGCAGCATACCAGCTTCACCAACGCCCAGCTGATGGAAATCATGATGGCTCAGGATTTCCAGGATCTGACCGGGCAGGTGATAAAACGTATGATGGATGTGATCCAGGAGATTGAACGTCAGCTGCTGACGGTCCTGATGGAGAACATTCCAGACCAGAGTATGCGGGCGAAAAAAGATACCGACAGCCTGCTCAATGGTCCGCAGATTAATGCTGCGGCACCAAACGTGGTAGCCAGCCAGGACCAGGTCGATGACCTGCTGGACAGCCTCGGCTTCTGATATCCAGGGGCGGTACCCTACCGCCCCTCTATTGACTGTTTTTCCCATTCCGTAAATAACCCCCTAATTACACGTTTACTCGTGGCATTACCCCTGCGCGAATTTGGCATTCTAGCCTCAGTCAATCCGTACTGAAGGTTCGCCGCTGTGTCTCAGGATAGCGATGAGGAAAAAACAGAGTCCGCTACGGCTCACCGATTGGAAAAAGCCCGAGAAGATGGGCAGATTCCGCGATCGCGTGAGCTGACGTCGATCCTGATGCTGGTGGCCGGGCTAAGTATTCTCTGGGCTGGCGGCGAATGGATGGGGCGCAAACTCGGTGCTTTGGTGGCGGATGGTCTGGTATTTAACCACTCGGTGGTCAGTGATACCAGCCAGATGCTGCGCCAGATTGCCAACCTGCTGATGCAGGCGGTGATGGCTATCTTGCCGATGATGTTTGGCCTGGTGGTGGTGGCAATCGCCGCGCCGATGCTGCTCGGTGGCCTGGTCTTCAGCGGAAAATCAATTAAGTTCGACCCCGGCAAGATGAACCCGATCAAAGGGCTGGCGAAGCTGGTCTCCGCCCAGTCGGCAGCGGAGCTGCTGAAAGCAGTGCTTAAGGCCACGCTGGTTGGCATCGTTACCGGGCTATATATCTGGCACCACTGGGCGGAGATGCTGCGCCTGGTGAGTGAGTCGCCGGTGACCGCGCTGGCCGGGGCGCTGAACATGATTGCGATGTGCAGCATTCTGGTGGTGCTCGGGCTGTCGCCGATGGTGGGTTTCGACGTGTTCTTCCAGCTGTACAGCTACTTCAAGAATTTACGCATGTCGCGTCAGGATATTCGCGATGAGTACAAGCAGCAGGAAGGTGACCCGCACGTGAAGGGGCGTATCCGCCAGCAAATGCGTGCCGCCGCCCGCCGCCGCATGATGGCCGATGTGCCCAAGGCGGACGTGATTGTGACTAACCCGACCCACTATTCGGTCGCGTTGCAGTACGACGAGAAGAAAATGAGTGCGCCAAAGGTGCTGGCGAAGGGCGCAGGGGATATTGCTCTGCGCATTCGTGAGCTGGCGAAAGAGAATCGTATCCCGATCCTCGAAGCCCCGCCGCTGGCGCGTGCGCTGTATCGCCACAGTGAAATTGGCCAGCATATCCCGGGGCAGCTGTACGCCGCCGTGGCAGAAGTTCTCGCCTGGGTATGGCAACTCCGCCGCTGGAAAGTGGAAGGGGGGCTGATCCCAAAACGACCTGTTAAATTACCGGTGCCGGAAGCGCTGGACTTTGCTGGAGAAGAAAAACCTGATGTCTAATCTGGCCGCTAAATTACGGTTACCTGCCAACATGAAAGATACGCAGTGGAAGGTGTTGGCCGGGCCAATACTGATCCTGCTTATCCTGTCGATGATGGTGCTGCCGCTGCCGCCGTTCATCCTTGACCTGCTGTTTACCTTCAACATCGCGCTGTCGATTATGGTGTTGCTGGTGGCGATGTTCACCCAGAAAACGCTGGAGTTCGCCGCTTTCCCGACCATTCTGCTGTTCTCCACCTTATTACGCCTGGCGCTCAACGTGGCCTCCACGCGTATTATCCTGATGGAAGGCCACACCGGGGCGGCGGCTGCCGGACAGGTGGTGGAAGCCTTTGGTCACTTCCTGGTGGGCGGTAACTTCGCCATCGGTATCGTGGTGTTTATCATCCTGGTCATCATCAACTTTATGGTGATTACCAAGGGTGCCGGGCGTATTGCCGAAGTGGGCGCGCGCTTTGTGCTCGACGGGATGCCGGGTAAGCAGATGGCGATTGACGCCGACCTCAATGCCGGGCTGATCGGTGAAGAGGAGGCGAAAAAGCGTCGTTCCGATGTGACGCAGGAAGCCGATTTTTACGGTTCGATGGACGGTGCCAGTAAGTTCGTGCGCGGCGATGCGGTGGCGGGGATCATGATTATGGTGATCAACGTGATCGGCGGCCTGCTGGTCGGGGTGGTGCAGCACGGGATGGACGCCGGACATGCGGCGGAAACCTATACCCTGCTGACCATCGGTGACGGCCTGGTCGCACAGATCCCGGCGCTGGTGATCTCCACTGCGGCCGGTGTGATTGTGACGCGCGTGGGCACCGATCAGGACGTGGGCGAGCAGATGGTTGGCCAGCTGTTCAACAACCCGCGCGTCATGATGCTGAGCGCCGGGGTACTCGGCCTGCTTGGCCTGGTGCCGGGCATGCCAAACCTGGTGTTCCTGCTGTTTACCGCCGCGCTGCTGGGGCTGGCCTGGTGGATCCGCGGTAAAGAGATGCAGCCTAAAGCCGCCGCGACGCCGCAGATGGCCAAAGCCCCGCAGGAGAGCGCGGCCTCGGTCGAAGCCACCTGGGGCGACGTGCAGCTGGAAGATTCGCTGGGGATGGAAGTGGGCTACCGCCTGATCCCGATGGTCGACAGCGCGCAGGACGGCGAGCTGCTCGGACGCATCCGCAGTATCCGTAAGAAATTCGCCCAGGAGATGGGCTTCCTGCCGCCGGTGGTGCATATCCGTGACAACATGGATCTGACGCCGGCGCGCTACCGCATTCTGATGAAGGGCGTGGAAATTGGCAGCGGGGATGCGTATCCCGGCCGCTGGATGGCAATTAACCCCGGCACCGCTGCCGGAACTTTGCCGGGTGAAGCTACCGTCGACCCGGCCTTTGGCTTGGCGGCGATCTGGATTGACAGCGCGCTGAAAGAGCAGGCGCAGATTCAGGGCTTTACCGTGGTGGAGGCCAGCACCGTGGTGGCGACTCACCTCAACCATCTGATTGGCCAGTACGCCAGCGAACTGTTTGGCCGCCAGGAGGCGCAGCAGCTGCTGGACCGCGTTACCCAGGAGATGCCGAAGCTGACTGAGGATCTAATCCCGGGCGTGATCACCCTGACTACGCTGCATAAAGTGCTGCAGAACCTGCTGGCCGAGCGCGTGTCGATCCGCGATATGCGCACCATTATTGAAACCCTGGCGGAACACGCTGCGGTGCAGACCGATCCGCAGGAGCTGACTTCGGTGGTGCGCGTGGCGCTGGGCCGCGCCATCACCCAGCAGTGGTTCCCGGGCAATGGCGAAGTGCAGGTTATCGGGCTGGACTCAACGCTGGAACGTCTGCTGTTACAGGCGTTGCAGGGCGGCGGTGGGCTGGAGCCGGGTCTGGCTGACCGCCTGCTGGCGCAGGCGCAGAGCGCGCTGCAGCATCAGGAAGGGCTGGGGGCGCCGCCGGTGCTGCTGGTCAATCATCCGCTGCGTGCGCTGCTGGCCCGCTTCCTGCGCCGCACGCTGCCGCAGCTGATGGTGATCTCCAATATGGAGCTCACCGACAACCGCAATATCCGCATGACTTCCACCATCGGGGGTCATTAATGAAGGCGTTATGGCTGTTACTGCTGCTGCCGGGCATCAGCCTGGCGGCGGGCGGTGCCTGGCATGCCAGCGCCACCGGCCCGGGCCTGCAGAATCGCGGCGTGCAGGCGTCGTCGCGCCCGCTGGCACCGTCTGAAGCGGTGAGCGGCGCGATCACCGAGGTCGCCTGGCGCTACGTGCTGAGCACGCCGGCTCCGGCGGGTTTGCAGGTCAGGCTCTGTGCGGAAAATCGCTGCGTGCCGATTGAGGGCGGCAGCGGGTCAACGCGCGGCTTAAGCAACGTGGCGGCGGGTGAAACATTGCGCTTTATTTATCACGTAGAAGGGAAAGGGCGGGTATTTCCGATAGTGCGCGTGGTGAGTAATGAAGTGATGGTGAATTACCAGTAGGGGGCGACCTTCTTTTCCGGTCGACCCGGAATGTGGGCACGGGTCGACCAAAAAAAAGGGTCGACCCCTACGGTTGAATCCCGATTTTCGTAGGGGCGAGGCATGCCTCGCCCGCCGCGTTTACATCCGTTCTACCGTTTGAATGCCCAGGGTATCCAGACCCCGCTTCAGGGTTTTGGCGGTCAACAGCGCCAGGCGCAGACGGCTCTGTTTTGTGGCGTCATCTTCGGCATTCAGGATCGGGCAGTGCTCGTAGAAACCGGAGAACAGGCCCGCCAAATCGTACAGGTAGGCACACATCACATGCGGCATCCCGTCGCGCGCGACCTGAGTAATCACCTCTTCAAACTGCAGCAAACGCACGGCCAGCGCCGCTTCGCGCTCTTCGCTGATGCGCGTTTCGCCGCTGATGCCGTGTTCATCAATCCCGGCTTTACGGAACACCGACAGCACGCGGGTATAGGCATACTGCATATACGGCGCGGTGTTGCCTTCAAACGCCAGCATATTGTCCCAGTCGAAGATGTAGTCGGTGGTACGGCTTTTTGACAGGTCTGCGTATTTCACCGCGCCGATGCCGACGATCTCCGCCAGCTGCTGCAGTTCATCCGCTGGCATATCCGGGTTCTTCTCACCAATCAGCCTGGTGGCGCGGTCAACCGCTTCATCCAGCAGGTCAGAGAGCTTAATGGTACCGCCCGCGCGGGTTTTGAATGGCTTACCGTCTTTGCCCAGCATCATGCCGAACATGTGGTGCTCCAGCGGCAGTGAATCCGGGATATAACCGGCTTTACGCACGATGGTCCACGCCTGCATCAGATGCTGGTGCTGGCGTGAGTCGATGTAATAGAGCACGCGATCCGCTTTCAGCGTCTCGTAACGATATTTGGCGCAGGCGATATCGGTGGTGGTGTACAGATAGCCGCCATCCTTTTTCTGGATGATCACCCCCATCGGCTCGCCATCTTTATTCTTGTACTCGTCGAGGAACACCACGGTGGCGCCTTCGCTCTCGACCGCCAGCCCTTTGGCCTTCAGATCGGCGACAATGCCTGGCAGCATGTCGTTGTACAGGCTCTCACCCATTACGTCGTTGCGCGTCAGGGTGACGTTCATGCGGTCATAAATTTTCTGGTTCTGCGACATGGTGATGTCAACCAGGCGTTTCCACATCTTGCGGCAGTATTCGTCACCGCCCTGCAGTTTTACCACGTAGCTACGCGCGCGCTCGGCAAAGGCCTGGTCTTCATCGTAGGTGCGCTTGGCTTCGCGGTAGAACACTTCGAGGTCGGCCAGCGCGATCTCTTCGTGGTTCTCGTTCTGCTGCTTTTCGAGGAAGGCGATCAGCATGCCGAACTGGGTGCCCCAGTCGCCGACGTGGTTGGCGCGGATCACGTTATGGCCGAGAAACTCCAGCGTGCGCGCGGCGGCGTCACCAATGATGGTGGAGCGAACGTGACCCACGTGCATCTCTTTAGCGACGTTAGGGGCTGAGTAGTCGATCACCACGGTCTGCGGAGTGACATCCGCCACGCCGAGCTTCGGTGCCGCCAGCACGTTGTCGATCTGGCTGGCAACCCATGCCGGGTCAAGGAAGATATTAATGAAGCCCGGACCGGCAATCTCCACTTTCTGCGCAATTCCGGTGAGGTCCAGCTGCTCCAGAACCTTTTCTGCCAGCTGTCGCGGCGGCATGCCCAGCGATTTAGCCACGGCCATCATGCCGTTGGCCTGGTAATCACCAAACTGTGCTTTAGCCGACTGGCGCACCTGAGGCTCACAATTAGCCGGAGCACCCACTGCGATCATCGCCTGACTGACTTTATCTGAGAGAAGGGCCTGAATATTCACCGAGTTACCTTAATTTGCTGAAAGGTCAACGCTTGCGCGCTGGCCGTTGTCACGACGCCGCCCGCCGGGAAAATGACCGGGAATGGCAGCGCTAAAAAAGAAGGGGAAAAGTATACTGCATTTGATAACAAGTTATCCAGGAACCTGCGTTCCTGGATAACTTGTGCAGAGCAGGTGGGGATAACAGTGCTGTGAGGCTGTCATCCACAAAAAAGAGATATTAACGACGGCGATGGGGGCGGTGCGGGCTAGCGACAGTATTTTTTCCGTTCTGTACCTTCCAGTGGCGTACCAGAGCAAACCCCATCATCGCGATCAGCACGGCGACAAGCAATAACATAAGCATAGAGCTTTTCCTTGTGTGATGGTCGGGACAAATCTATAAGAAAGCAGAATAGCCTACAATCCACCCCTTTTGATTTAGGAATTGTCGCATTGTATAAATTTAACTAAACTAAAACAGAAAGTTAAAGGCTATTTTCTAAAAGAAAAGCTGGTACTAAACCAGCTGAAGCTGGATGAAAAGCCGGATAAACAGTCGAATTGTAGGAATAATTGCCTTAAAGCGATAAATTTCTATTGATTGAGATGGTACGCAATTCAGGTTGCCTTAAGTATGAAAGGTAAGCCTGGCTACAGTAAATGAAGGAAACAGTGATGTCTGAGCGCTTTGAAGCAGCAGAATTAAACGATCTGGCTAATGATTTACCCCGTTTTTTACACTCTCTTTACCATCTGGCGCAGCGTCTGGGGCTCGATCTCGCCGCGCTGGAAGTTGACCACATAGCGCTGAGGTGCAATCAGAACACCACCGCAGAGCGTTGGAAAGCGGGCCTTTTACGTCTGGGTACGCTGTTTTCCGAGAAGCAGATTGCGGGCAGGCCAATTGCATTATTCGAATTAACGCAACCGTTACAGGTGGGGCCGTGGCCGATAAGCATCATTGAACTACCGTGGCCCGGTCAGCGGCTCTATCGCCACGAGGGGTGGGAGCATATCGAAGTGGTGCTGCGCGGCGATGCCGACACGCTGGGGACGCGTGCGCTGGCGCTGATGGCCGATGAAGGCTTGATCCAACAGGGCATTTCAGTGAAAAGCAGCGCGCCGCATGGGGAAGGTGAGCGGCTGCCCAACCCGACGCTGGCGGTGACTGACGGCCAGGTGACCATCAAGTTCCATCCGTGGAGCCTGAAGGAGATTGTGGAGAGCGAACGCGAAGCTTAGCGACCGATAGCCAGCGCCAGCGTCATGCGGCGCAGGGCCTCGTTTAACAGGTCGCGCTGACAGCCAAAGTTGAAGCGCACAAACTTGTCATCGCCGAAGTCGCGCCCGGCCGAGAAACCCAGCCCGTGTTTTTCAAAGAACAGCGCCGGGCTGGCTACGTTGAGCTGGCTGGCGTCAATCCAGCCGAGGTAACTGCCTTCCGGCGCGACCATGCTCATGCCCGGCAGTGTGTTAACGTGCTGCACCAGCGCATCGCGGTTGCTGCGCAGATACGCCAGCTGCGCCTCCAGCCACGGCTGACCGTCGCGCCAGGCCGCGGTGGCCGCGACCAGCGCCAGCACGTCGACGTCCGGCACAATGCCTTTACGCTGCTGGTTAAAACGTTCACGCAGTTCACGGTTGGGGATAATGGCCAGCGATGCGCCCAGCCCGGCGATATTGAAGCTTTTTGACGGCGACAGCAGGGTTACTGAGCGCTGCGCGGCGTCTTCGCTCAGGCTGGCGAACGGAATATGCTCTACCCCCGGTTCCAGCAGCAGGTCACAGTGGATTTCATCCGAACAGACCAGCAGGTCGTGGCGCTGGGCAAACCGCAGCTGGGCTTCCAGCTCAGCGCGGCGATAGACGGTGCCGCCGGGGTTTTGTGGGTTGCACAGCATCAGCAGCTTCTCGTTGCCGGTCAGCTGCGCGTCCAGCGCGTCAAAATCCACTACCCAGCGCTGCTCTTGCAGCACCAGCGGGGCATTGATCTGATCTCTGGCGGCGAGCGAAGCCGCGGAACGAAACGGCGGATAGATTGGGGTGGGGGCCACGGTGCCCTGATGGGCTTCGGTAAAGGCACGCACGCATAGATTAAGCCCGGTTACTACGCCGGGAAGAAACACTAACCATTCCGGCTGGATTTGCCAGCCATAGCGGCTGCTCATACGCGCGATAATCACGTCAATCAGCTCTTCCTGCGGGAAGCCATAACCGAATATTCCGTGAGCCACCCGCTGCTGTAACGCGTCGATAATGCAGTCGGCAGAGCGAAAATCCGTATCCGCTACCCACAGCGGAAGGATATCCCGGTCACCATATTTTCGCCATTTCAGGCTATCGCTGTGACGGCGGTCTATCCGTTGGTCAAAACTGAATGCCATGATCATGTTTCCCGTTAAAATAAGTACCAGTGCAAGATAAGTTCAGACTAATCATCAGAGTATACATAAACAAACAGCCAGCAGTGATTAACCGGAGGATAGGATGCGAAAACTGGAAATATGCTGCTACGGGGTGGAGTGCGCAGTGACGGCAGAACGGGCGGGAGCCGACCGGATTGAGCTGTGCGCAGCCCCCGGCGAAGGGGGACTGACTCCGTCAGCAGGCGCACTGATTGCCGCGCGCCAGCGCGTATCGATTCCGGTTCACCCGATCGTACGCCCGCGCGGCGGCGACTTCTGCTACAGCGAGATTGAATTTGAGTTGATGAAGTCGGACATCGCTTTTATCCGCGAGCGCGGCTTCCCCGGGCTGGTGATCGGCCTGCTGGATGAAGACGGACATATCGATCTGGCGCGCATGCAGCAGGTCATGCGGCTGTGTGAGGGCATGAGCGTGACCTTTCATCGGGCGTTCGACCTGTGCCACAACCCACGCAGCGCGCTGGAACAGTTGACGGATCTCGGCGTGGCGCGCATTCTGACTTCAGGCCAGCAGCAGAGTGCAGAAAGCGGATTACCGCTGTTAAGGGAACTTAGCCGCATGACCTGCGGTCCGATTATTATGGCGGGTGCCGGCGTGCGCCTGAGCAATCTGCAAAAATTTATTGATGCCGGTCTGACTGAGCTTCACAGCTCGGCCAGTCAGCGAGTCTCTTCCCCGATGCGCTACCGCAAAGCCGGCGTGTCGATGTGTTCCGAAACGGAAATAGATGAATTCAGCCGCAGCTGCGTTGATGGCGACGTGGTGGCGGCAATGAAAAGCGTCATGTCGTTTGGCGCTCCCGAAAGAGTGGCCTGAGACAGCAGCCGATTTTGCCGCGCAGCACGCCGCACTCTGACGTGATGTTTGCAAGTACCAGACCCCAACCCCTTTGTTGGGGTTTTTTTTGTTCTCAACGCACGCAGATGATGCCGGATGACGCAAAAAACTTTTACACTCACTCTATCCCTAACCCGTGATGAGAGCCTTGATGAAGATTTTCGCTTGTACGTTAACGGCGCTGATGACTTTACTGGTGGCCCCGGCGGGATATGCCGCAGCAGCCTGCGCACCCGGCTCTCAGCAGGTGAACAATAACAACAGCCTGATGATGCTGGGCGGCACGGCAAAAGGCCCCATCAAACAGTTTGTGGTGGGGGAGTTTGGCAAAGATGTCGACCAGCAAAAGCGCATGCTCGGCCAGTTTGACCGCTGCGGAGCACTGCTGCGCGCCGATATCAGCTATGAGAAGCAGGAAGGGAATATGCAGATCAAGCTGGTACAGAATATCGAGCGCGTCGGGCAGGGCTGGCGCTCGGGCTATGATCTGGTGGTGTTTCAGCTAAAGGACGGCCAGCCGGTTGAGGTCAACCATAAGCAGGGCACCATCGACTATCACACCGGTAAGCGCGGCAGCATCACCAGTTCAACCGATAAATTTTTGCTGCAGGGTGAGGAAGGTTTTACGGAAACCACTAATCGCTTCGATGAGAAACAGCGCCTGGTGCGCAGCGTGTCGCGCGGCTCAGACCAAAATAGCAACGGGGCTTTCGACTACCGCTGGAATAATAACAATCAGCTGCTCTCTTCAAAATCGGAACGTAGCACCATGCAGTGGCGTTACGATAAGCAGGAGCGCGAGCTGAGCCTGACGACCAAAACCGACAATCCGCTCAGCAGTATGACCAGCGTCGACGAGTGCCAGCTGTGGGACGATCGCGGTAACTGTACCCTGAGCTACTCGCGCGAGATGGAAGTTTTTCCCAGTGGAATAGTGCGGCGCAATATTACCGCTGCCTACCGATTTGAGTATTGGGAATGAAAAGGGGACGGGCATGCCCGTCCCCTACGCAGATGCCAGGCTCGCGCCACTTTGGGAATGAAAAGGGGACGGGCATGCCCATCCCCTACGCAGATGCCAGGCTCGCGCCACGTATTCCCCTGGTTCAGGGCTTAGTGGCGACCAGCACCGCACGCAGCGGGGCCGGATAGCCTTCTATCGTTTTGCCCGGATCGTTCGGGTCGAGGAACTCGGCGAGGGATTCGCTGGTCATCCAGTCGGTCCGGCGCTGTTCCCCGGTGCTGGTCACGGAGTAGTCCACAATCTTCACATCGACGAAACCACACTTTTCCAGCCAGTTCTTCAGCGCCCCGGTAGAGGGGATAAAGTAGACGTTGCGCATCTGTGCATAGCGTTCGCCCGGCACCAGCACCTGCTGATCGTCGCCTTCCACTACTAACGTCTCCAGCACCAGTTCTCCGCCGGAAACCAGCTGGTTTTTCAACTGGAACAGGTGATCCAGCGGTGAGCGGCGATGGTAGAGCACGCCCATGGAAAACACCGTGTCGAACGCCTTCAGCTCCGGCAGTTGCTCAATGCCGAGCGGCAGCAGGTGGGCGCGCTGATCGTTACCCAGCAGCTTGCGCACGGCTTCGAACTGGCACAGGAACAGCTGCATCGGGTCGATGCCCACCACCAGCCTGGCTCCTGCGCCCAGCATGCGCCACATGTGGTAGCCGCTGCCGCAGCCGACATCCAGCACGGTGCGCCCGGCGAGGGAAGAGATATGCGGCAGCACGCGCTCCCACTTCCAGTCGGAGCGCCATTCGGTATCGATATTGACGCCATACAGCGAGAACGGGCCTTTGCGCCACGGCATCAGATTGCGCAGCAATTTCTCAATACCGTCACGCTGGCGGGCGGTCAGATGGGGACTATCGGCACTGACGCCGTGAAGCAGGTCGAGGGTTTCCGGGGTGAGATCCGGCAGGTGTTCGACGGAGCGGTCCCAGTTCTTGAAGTGGCCGTGCAGCGACTCGCGCTGCCAGGCGGCGATCTGCCCTGGCAGCGTTTCCAGCCAGTGCGACAACGGGCTTTTGGCAATTAGTTGGTAAAAGTTTCCGAAATCCATCAGGCGTGACCCGCTTTTAAAGCAATTAAAGATCCAAAGTTAAAGCACTGGAACCACAGTTCGGCATGTTCGAAACCGGCGCTGTGCAGGCGCGATTTGTGGGTTTCCACGCTGTCGGTCAGCATCACGTTTTCCAGCATGCTGCGCTTCTGGCTGATCTCCAGCTCGCTATAGCCGTTAGCGCGTTTGAAGTCGTGGTGCATGTTAAACAGCAGTTCACCCACATCGGCATCGGCAAAGCTGAATTTCTCAGACAGCACCAGCGCGCCACCGGGCTTCAGGCCCTGATAAATGGTATTCAGCAGCTGCTGGCGCTCCTGCGGTTCAAGAAACTGCAGCGTGAAGTTGAGCACCACCATCGAAGCATTTTTAATCGGGATCTGGCGGATATCGGCTTCAATGACCTCTACCGGCGTGTCGGCACGGAAGGCGTCAATATGGCGGCGGCAGCGCTCGACCATCGCGGGGGAGTTATCCACGGCGATAATATTGCAGCCTGCGGCTTTGATGTTGCGGCGTACCGACAGGGTAGCGGCGCCCAGTGAACAGCCAAGGTCATAGACGGTTGAGTCCGGCTGTACAAAACGCTCGGCTAACATGCCAATCATCGAAATAATGTTGGAATAGCCGGGCACGGAGCGCTGAATCATATCGGGAAAGACTTCAGCCACGCGCTCGTCAAACGTCCAGTCGCCAAGTTTGGCAATTGGCGCGGAAAACAGCGTATCGCGGTTAGACATAATGGTAAGTCCGGAGAGGCTAACGGAAAGGGCATATTCTGGCAGAAAGCGGCGCGGGCTGCACCTTTTCTGCCAGTCTGAGGATTAATGCAGGGTGAAAACCAGGTCCCACGGCAGGAACACCAGATTGGTGACAACCATGCCAAACAGGGAGAGCAGCGTGAGGATCATGCCATTGCGGCGCCACAGCAGGGTCCGGCTGCGTAAGCCGTGAAAGTGCATCAGGCGACCGAGGAAAAACAGCACGCCGAGCAGATGCAGCAGGACCATGTCAGCGCCGTTCATCTCCATCATCACCAGCAGCATCACGGCAATCGGAATATTTTCTACCGCATTGCCGTGCACCCGAATGGCAAGCTGTAGATCAGAGACGCCGCCATCGCCAATGGAGACCCGGTACTGACGCCGCAGCTTCACCACATCCAGAGAAAATTTAATAATAAAAATCGCGCCAAGCACTACGTAGAGAGCACTGACCATCTCTCACTCCATGTTGTAAGAAATTTCTTGTGCGACAGGGTAGCGGACAAACCGCTCTCTGTCGCTATCAGAACAGTAACTCCTGCCGTGGCCAGTCGGGAGCATCCCCTACCTGCGGCAATGCCTGCTGGAGAGCAGGCCACAGATAACGCACCAGTTCCGGGGCAAAGCCCACGTCCGGGGTATGAATAAACAGCCACGGCTGGCCCGCATCGTACCACTGCGGCAGGCGTTCCAGCCAGGCGTTAAACCAGCCGAGATTAGCAGCCGGGTCGTCCCCGCCGATAAAGCGAATCATCGGGGCATCTGCCGTCATCAGCGCATGGACCGGTAGCTTTGGCTTCTTGCGCTGGGCTTCGATAATTTCGGCAGTAGAAGGCACGGCGCTGTGTACGCCTCGCGTATCCAGAATGACCCGGTTAACCCGGCGCTGGTGCAGGCCGCGGTTCAGGGCGCGCTCCGCTTCCCCTTTGGCAAAAAACTCCGGGTGGCGCACTTCAACCCCGTAGCGAAACTGCGCGGGCAGGCTATCGAGAAAGCTCCAGAGCACGGGCAGGTCGGCCGGGGAAAAGGCGGAAGGGAGCTGCAGCCAATATTGCCCAAGACGATCGGCCAGCGGCGCCAGCAGCGAGAAAAACTCGTTACACAGATCGCTGCACTGGCGCAGCGCCGCCTGGTGGCTGATGGTGGCCGGGAATTTAAAACAGAAGCGGAAATCATCATGGGTCATCGCCCGCCAGCGCTGCACCACTTCCGGGCGCGGCAGGGCATAGAGCGTGGTGTTGCCCTCAACGCAGTTAAAGTAGCGGGCATAATCCTCCAGGGTGCTCATCCCCAGTTTCTTCCATTGCGGGTGCTGCCACTGCGGCAGGCCGAGATAAAACGGCTTCATCACGTTTCCTGTGAGTGTTGACTGCGGGCGACTGTAACGCGGGGGGATAACGGTGTGCAAGGGAGAAAAGGACCGGTTCCCTCCGGTCCGCGCCATGCGGATTACAGTGCGGCGATCACCTCTTCAGACTGGCGAACGCGGGCAATGCGCGGGAAAATCCACTCGAAGCTGGCCTGGTGCTGCTCTGCCGTCGCCGTGCTGCAGATATCTTCCGCAATCACCAGGTTGAAGCCCAGCTCCCAGGCGTTACGCGCGGTAGATTCCACACCGATGTTGGTGGCAATGCCGCCCAGAACAATCGTGTCGATGCCGCGGCGACGCAGCTGAAGCTCCAGGTCGGTGCCGTAAAATGCGCCCCACTGGCGTTTGGTCACTTCCAGATCGCTGGCCTGCACGTTAAGCGCCTGTGGGTAACTCCACCAGTTTTCCGGCAGCGCGCCGCCCGCATGCTCAGCGTCCACCGGCTGCTTCAGCGCTTCGGCGAAATCAGCCGACCAGCCCACGCGCACCAGCACTACCGGTGCATTGACGGCACGGAATTTTGCGGCCAGTTTGGCAGAACGCGCGACCACATCGCTGGCAGCGTGCGGGGCATTACCGAAAGGCAGGATGCCTTCCTGCAGGTCGATCAATACCAGGGCAGTGGTTTTTGGGTTCAGTTTAAACATGACTTTCTCCGGTTCAGCAGGTGAAAAACAGCGAGAATACAAAGGAACCGACTATTTGTGCGACAATTTATGGCGATAAAGCGGGGGAGATTTGTTAGCGGGTATTTCTTAGCCTGCGAATAGCTACATGGGGAACCATTGTTCCCCATGACAGAGACTCAGGTATTTGCGGGCTAAACTTCGATGTCAAAAAGGGTTTCCTGCGGCTCACTCAGCGTGCCGTAACGCTGGAGCTCTTCGCGTAAGGATTGCCACCGCTCCTGATAAATACGGCGATTTCGCTCGGCCTGTTCGGCTTTGCTCAGGCTCCTGCGCTCTGTGGTACTTTCCTGTTTCAATAACATAGATTCCTGCCTCCCTTTGAATATCCATGCGGTAGCGGTAGTCTAACTCCACTGATTGTTTTTTCAACAGGTAATTGTAATAACGGCCCAGAGCGGGGCGGGCGGACAGCCAGAAAAGGATGCTGCACTGCCCGCGTTGCGCAAAATTGCGCATCACAGAGCCAATCCCCTGGATGAACAGGGCTTCAAGCTCTTCCCGGCTGTAGTGCATCGCGCTATAAGTGTCATAGCGCGCGCGTGGATGCAGGGCATACAGCGCCTGCCGGTCAAAAAAATTAACCATCCAGGCGGTGCGGAGCTGCTCAGGGCTGTACCAGTCAGCCAGCATCAGCCCGTAGTCGGCTAGGAACTCAACGTGGTATTCACTTCTGAGCCAGTCACTCTTGTGGACGTTAAGTAAATAGTGATGCCGACACCGCGGCGTAGGTGTCATTTTGCTGCCTTGTATTCTCATCATACGTTCCCTGTGCTGCGTTCATTTCCGGGTACTGAGCAGCGACACTAGCGCTGGCAGAGCCACGCCGCCAGTTGCTTTATTGACCGCTTGAAGGGACTGGAAAGCTGCTCGCGTTTTTTCTGCGCTGTTGCACTGATGACAGCACTTATCCTGTGAGGCGTTTTCCATTATAATGGCCGCCATTTTTCGCGGCAGCAGCGCTTCTCAGAGCAGGGTATTGATTAAAAATGCTGCACCCGCAGCGCTGTAGTTAAAAGGATATCGTTATGCGTACTGAGTATTGTGGACAGATCAACCTGTCTCATGTAGGCCAGCAGGTAACACTGTGCGGTTGGGTTAATCGCCGCCGCGACCTCGGCAGCCTGATCTTTATTGATATGCGCGACCGTGAAGGCATCGTGCAGGTGTTCTTTGACCCGGACCGTCAGGAAGCTTTCAAGCTGGCTTCTGAGCTGCGTAACGAGTTCTGCATTCAGATCACCGGCACCGTGCGTGCGCGTGATGAGAAAAACAAAAACGGTGACATGGCGACCGGTGAGATCGAGGTGTTTGCCACCGACCTGACCATCATCAACCGCTCCGAGCCGCTGCCGTTGGACTCCAACATGGCGAACAGCGAAGAAGCGCGTCTGAAATATCGCTACCTCGACCTGCGCCGCCCGGATATGGCCAACCGCCTGAAAGCGCGTGCCAAAATCACCAGCTTTGTGCGCCGCTTTATGGATGAGCACGGTTTCCTCGATATCGAAACCCCGATGCTGACCAAGGCCACGCCGGAAGGTGCCCGTGATTACCTGGTGCCAAGCCGCGTGCACAAAGGCAAATTCTATGCGCTGCCGCAGTCGCCACAGCTGTTCAAACAGCTGCTGATGATGTCCGGGTTTGACCGCTACTATCAGATCGTCAAATGCTTCCGTGATGAAGACCTGCGCGCCGATCGCCAGCCAGAATTTACCCAGATCGATGTTGAAACCTCGTTTATGACGGCGCCACAGGTGCGTGAAATCATGGAACGTCTGGTGCGCGAGCTGTGGCTCGACGTGAAGTCTGTCGATCTCGGCGACTTCCCGCAGATGACCTTTGCCGAGGCGATGCGCCGTTACGGCTCTGATAAGCCGGACCTGCGTAACCCGATGGAGCTGGTGGACGTTGCTGACCTGCTGAAAGACGTAGAGTTTAAAGTCTTCTCCGGACCGGCGAACGATGCTAAAGGACGCGTTGCCGCACTGCGCGTGCCGGGTGGCGCGCAGCTTAGCCGCAAGCAGATTGACGATTACGGCAAATTCATTGAAATCTACGGTGCCCGTGGCCTGGCGTATATCAAGGTGAACGAGCGTGCGAAAGGCCTGGAAGGGATCACCAGCCCGGTGGCTAAATTCCTGAGCGCGGAAATTGTCGACGCTATTCTGTCGCGCACCGCTGCCGCCGATGGCGATATGATCTTCTTCGGCGCTGACAGTGCCAAAGTGGTGGCCGATGCGCTGGGTGCACTGCGCCTGAAGCTGGGACGTGACCTGAAAATCACCGACGAAGCCGCATGGAAGCCGCTGTGGGTGATCGACTTCCCGATGTTTGAAGACAATGGCGAAGGCGGCCTGACGGCGATGCACCACCCGTTCACCGCGCCGAAAGATATGTCACCAGCCGAGCTGAACAGCGCGCCGGAAACGGCGATTGCCAATGCCTACGATATGGTGATCAACGGTTATGAAGTGGGCGGCGGTTCTGTGCGTATCCACAATGGCCAGATGCAGCAGACCGTATTCGGCATTCTGGGTATTGCTGAGCACGAGCAGCGCGAGAAGTTTGGCTTCCTGCTGGATGCCCTGAAGTTCGGTACGCCGCCGCACGCTGGCCTGGCCTTTGGCCTTGACCGCCTGGTGATGCTGCTGACCGGCACGGAAAACATCCGTGATGTTATCGCCTTCCCGAAAACCACCGCTGCGGCCTGTCTGATGACCGAAGCGCCAAGTTTCGCTAACCCGGCTTCCCTGGCTGAGTTGGGTATTGAGGTGATTAAAAAGGTCAAAGACCAGCCATCAGAGAACGAATAATGGCCTTCAAGCATCCGGTATCAGTGCTGGTGGTGATTTACGCCGCCAATACGGGGCGGGTGCTGATGTTGCAGCGGCGCGATGATGTGGATTTCTGGCAGTCGGTCACCGGCAGTCAGGAAGCAGGGGAGAGCCCTGCACGGACCGCGCAGCGCGAGGTGCTGGAAGAGACGGGAATTGATATTTGCGCGGAGCAGCTCACATTAGTGGACTGCCAGCGTCATATAGAATTCGAAATCTTTCCGCACTTCCTCCACCGCTATGCGCCGGGCACCACCCACAACCGGGAACACTGGTTTACCCTGGCGCTGACGGCGGAGTGCGACATAACGCTGAGCGAGCATCTGGCCTATCAGTGGCTGGACGCCCCGGCCGCCGCCGCGCTCACCAAGTCCTGGAGTAATCGCCAGGCAATTGAAGAATTCGTAGTTTAACTTTGGTTTAATCTTTTGAACTTAGCCAAACGGTCAGGCGTCATCGCCAGCAAGATAGCCTGTCCGGTGCCAATTTGGAGACTAATAGGAAATGGCGGGACACAGTAAATGGGCAAATACCAAGCACCGCAAGGCTGCACAGGATTCCAAGCGCGGTAAAATCTTTACCAAAATCATCCGTGAGTTGGTGACGGCTGCCAAACTGGGCGGCGGTGATGCCAGCTCTAACCCGCGCCTGCGTGCGGCGATGGATAAAGCGCTGTCCAACAACATGACACGTGACACCATGAACCGTGCGATTGCACGCGGCGTGGGCGGCGATGATGATACCAATATGGAAACCATCATTTATGAAGGCTACGGCCCGGGCGGCACCGCCGTGATGATCGAGTGCCTGTCTGATAACCGTAACCGTACCGTGTCTGAAGTGCGTCATGCCTTCACCAAAACCGGCGGTAACCTCGGGACTGACGGGTCGGTTGCCTATCTGTTCACTAAAAAAGGGGTGATCTCTTACGCACCTGGCCTGGATGAAGATACGGTGATGGATGCGGCGCTGGAAGCCGGCGCTGATGACGTGGTGACCTATGACGATGGCGCGATTGACGTGTTCACCCCGTGGGAAAACATGGGCGCGGTGAAGGATGCTCTGGAAGCGGCAGGTCTGCCAGCGGAAAGCGCGGAAGTCACCATGATCCCATCGACCAAAGCAGATATGGATGCGGAAACCGCGCCAAAACTGCTGCGTCTGATCGACATGCTGGAAGATTGTGACGACGTGCAGGAAGTTTACCATAACGGTGAAATTTCTGACGAGGTGGCGGAAACGCTTTGATAGCGGCTCCATCGCACCGCAGGAGCGCGTAATGGCGATCATTCTTGGTATTGACCCGGGTTCGCGCATTACCGGCTACGGAGTGATCCGCCAGGTCGGGCGGCAGTTAACCTATCTGGGCAGCGGCTGTATCCGCACCAGCGTGGCCGATCTGCCGACCCGCCTGAAGCTGATCTATGCGGGCGTCAGTGAAATTATCACGCAGTTCCAGCCAGAATATTTTGCTATCGAGCAGGTATTTATGGCCAAGAACGCGGACTCGGCGCTGAAGCTCGGCCAGGCACGCGGGGCGGCGATCGTCGCGGCGGTTAATCAGGACCTGCCGGTGTTCGAATACGCGGCGCGTCAGGTCAAGCTGACCGTGGCAGGCACGGGCGGTGCGGAAAAGAGCCAGGTGCAGCACATGGTGCGCACCTTGCTTAAACTTCCTGCTAACCCGCAGGCGGATGCGGCGGATGCGCTGGCCATTGCCATCACCCACTGCCATCTGAGCCAGAACGTCACGCGTATTGGCGAAGGCAAACTGACCCTTGCACGCGGCCGCCTGAGTTAGCTTTCATCCCGAAATTCCCGGCAGGCTGGATATTCATCCAGCCTTTTTTATGCTATAAACTCCCCACTTAAAGTTATCGGAAGGAAGCGAATGTGATAGGTCGTCTGAGAGGCATTATCCTGGAAAAACAGCCGCCAGTGGTGTTAATTGAGGCCAGCGGCGTGGGTTATGAGGTGCAAATGCCGATGACCTGTTTTTATGAGCTTCCCGAACTCAATCAAGAAGCGATCATCTTTACCCAGTTCGTGGTGCGTGAAGATGCCCAGCTGCTGTTCGGCTTTAACAGTAAGCCCGAGCGTGCGCTGTTTCGCGAGCTGGTGAAAGTGAATGGCGTCGGGCCGAAGCTGGCGCTGGCGATCCTCTCCGGGATGTCGGCCCAGCAGTTTGTGACTGCCGTCGAGCGTGAAGAGATCGCCGTGCTAGTGAAACTGCCGGGCGTGGGCAAGAAAACCGCCGAGCGCCTGGTGGTCGAAATGAAAGACCGCTTTAAAGGCATGCACGGCGATCTGTTCGCCAGCGATGCACCGTTTGCCCTGACCAGCGAAATGCCGGTGGAAACGGGTAACGATGCCGAGAGTGAAGCCGTTGCTGCGCTGGTCGCCCTGGGGTATAAACCGCCAGAAGCCAGCCGGATGATCAGTAAAGTGGGCAAACCTGATGCCGACTGCGAAACGTTAATTCGCGAAGCCCTGCGCGCAGCCATTTAGAGGTAAAGCATGATTGAAGCCGATCGCCTCGTCTCTGCCGGGGTTATTACAGAAGAAGAGGTGATTGACCGCGCGATTCGGCCGAAGATGCTGGACGAGTACGTCGGCCAGCCTGTGGTGCGCGAGCAGATGGAGATCTTCATCAAAGCCGCCAAAATGCGCGGTGATGCGCTCGACCATCTGCTGATATTCGGTCCTCCGGGCCTCGGTAAAACCACGCTGGCCAACATTGTCGCCAATGAGATGGGCGTCAATCTGCGCACCACCTCCGGGCCGATTCTGGAGAAGGCGGGCGATCTGGCTGCTATGCTGACCAACCTTGAGCCTCACGACGTGCTGTTTATTGATGAGATCCACCGCCTTTCACCGATCGTGGAGGAGGTACTGTATCCGGCGATGGAAGATTATCAGCTGGATATTATGATCGGTGAAGGGGCGGGTGCCCGCTCGATCAAGCTGGACCTGCCGCCGTTTACCCTGATTGGTGCTACCACGCGCGCCGGGTCGCTCACCTCGCCGCTGCGCGACCGCTTTGGCATCGTGCAGCGCCTGGAGTTTTATCGCGTGGAAGATCTGCAGCATATCGTCGGGCGCAGCGCAGCCTGCCTCGGTTTGCCGCTGACCGATGATGGCGCGCTGGAGATCGCCCGCCGCGCCCGCGGTACGCCACGTATCGCCAACCGCCTGCTCAGGCGCGTGCGTGACTTTGCGGAAGTGCGTGCCGCCGGGGAGATGAGTGGCGATGTCGCCGCGAAAGCGCTGGATATGCTGAGCGTCGATACCGAAGGTTTCGACTATATGGACCGTAAACTGCTGCTGGCGATTATTGATAAGTTTATGGGTGGCCCGGTCGGGCTGGATAACCTGGCGGCGGCGATTGGCGAAGAGCGCGAAACCATTGAGGATGTGCTGGAGCCATTCTTAATCCAGCAGGGCTTTATTCAGCGCACGCCGCGCGGGCGTATTGCCACCGGGCATGCGTACAAGCATTTTGGTATCGATCGCCCGGCTTCTCCGTAGGGGCGAGGCATGCCTCGCCCGCTGCCAGCAAGCCAGGGTCAGGCATGCCTGACCCCTGCGAGGGATGCTAAACTGCCGGTTTTTTCACCATACTCAGCATAAACAGCACGGCAGCGCCCAGCACCACGGATGGGCCTGCCGGCGTGTCATAAAACGCCGAGAAGGTCAGACCGGCAGTGACGGCCAGCATGCCAACCACAATAGCCAGCAGCGCCATCTGTTCCGGGGAACGGGCAAAGCGGCGCGCGGTGGCGGCAGGAATAATCAGCAGGGAGGTGATGATCAGCGCCCCGACAAACTTCATGGCCACGCCAATGGTCAGCGCGGTGATCAGCATCAGAATCATTTTGGTACGCTGAATGTTCACCCCATCCACCTGCGCCAGCTCCGGGCTGATGGTCATCGACAGCAGCGCGCGCCACTGCCAGCCCAGCAGCAGCATCACCACCGTCACGCCCGCCGCAATCGTCCACAGATCCTGCGGCGTGACGGCCAGCAGGTCGCCAAACAGATAGGCCATCAGGTCAACGCGCACGTCTGACATCAGGCTGACCACCACCATCCCCAGCGACAGCGCGCTGTGCGCCATAATCCCGAGCAGGGTATCAATGGCCAGATGCGGCCTGCGCTCCAGCCACACTAACACCAGCGACAGCAGCAGGGTCACCGCGATCACCGCATAAAACGGGCTGACGTTGAGCAGCAGACCAAATGCCACGCCGAGCAGAGAAGCGTGCGCCAGGGTGTCGCCGAAGTAGGACATGCGGCGCCAGACCACAAATGACCCCAGTGGACCGGCCGCCAGCGCCAGTAAAATGCCGGCCAGCCAGCCGGGTAATAACAGCTCAATCATTGCGTCCGGTCCCTCTACGTAAAACAATGCGTCCCTGAAGATCGTGACGATGGTTGTGATGATGGCGATAAATGGCCAGCTGCTCGGCACCGCGTGGGCCAAACATCGAGATAAATTCCGGATGTTGCGACACTGCCTCCGGCGTTCCGGAGCAGCAGATATGGTGATTGAGGCACAGCACCTCGTCGGTTTTCGCCATCACCAGATGCAGATCGTGGGAGACCATCAGCACGCCGCAGTTCAGCTCGCGACGCAGCTGGTCAATCAGATCGTACAGTGCGACCTGGCCATTAACATCGACGCCCTGAGTCGGCTCATCCAGCACCAGCAGCTGTGGCTGATTGAGCAGTGCCCGCGCCAGCAGCACGCGCTGCATCTCACCGCCGGATAATTTCTGCAGCGGATACTCCAGCAGCTGCGCGGCCTGCACGCGCTTCAGCGCCGGCAGGATATCGGCGCGCTTCACGCCGGGGCGCAGACGCATAAAGCGATCGACGGTGAGCGGCAGGGTGACATCCAGATGAATTTTTTGCGGCACGTAGCCAATTCGCAGCTGGGCAGGGCGCGTCAGCGTACCGGCGGTAGGGGCAATCAGCCCCAGCACCACGCGCACCAGCGTAGATTTACCGGCACCGTTTGGCCCGAGCAGGGTCAGAATGCGGCCAGGCTGCAGCGTCAGTGAAACATCAGACAGCACGCGGCGCTGACCAAAACTCACAGATATTTTATCAAGGGCTATCAAAGGGGACATATCGATTACTGGTTGCAGAAGTTTACGGATGTTATAATATCACAACCCATCAGCTAATCACGATGGATTGAATCATTATGTTACATAAAAAAACGCGTGCCTTTTCAATGCTGGCTGGCCTGAGTGTCGCCGCTTCGCTTGCACTTCCTGCCCAGGCCGCCGTGGTCGCCTCCGTTAAGCCGGTGGGCTTCATCGCCGCAGCCATTGCCGATGGCGTAACCCCGGTCGAAATCCTGCTGCCCGACGGTGCCTCTGAGCATGATTACGCGCTGCGCCCATCAGACATTAAACGCTTGCAGGACGCGGATTTAGTGGTCTGGGTTGGGCCAGAAATGGAAGCTTTTATGACCAAGTCGGCCGCTTCACTTCCCGCACAAAAAAGCGTTGAAATGGACACCCTGCCGGGTGTAAAAGCGCTGCTGCTGAAGGGCGGAGAAGACGAAGAGGAAGAGCATGAAGGCCATGCTCACGGCGGTGCTGAAGAGCATGAGCACCACCACCACGGTGAATATAATATGCACCTGTGGATGTCTCCTGAAATCGCTAAGAAAACTGCGGTTGCAATCCATGCAAAATTATTGGAACTTATGCCGCAAAGCAAGGACAAACTAGACGCTAACCTGCAGCACTTTGAAGCAGAACTGTCGTCTGCCGATGCGAAAATCGGTAATCAGCTGGCCCCGGTTAAAGGTAAAGGATATTTCGTTTTTCATGATGCTTACACATACTTTGAAAAACACTACGGTCTGACCCCATTAGGTCATTTTACCGTGAATCCTGAGATCCAACCTGGCGCGCAGCGTTTACATCAAATACGAACACAGTTGGTTGAGCAGAAGGCCGCATGCGTCTTTGCTGAGCCACAATTCAGGCCGGCCGTGATTGAAGCCGTTGCCAGAGGGACCAAAGTGCGTTCGGGCACGCTGGATCCACTCGGGACGAACATCACCCCAGGTAAAGATAGCTATGTGACATTCCTCTCACAGCTGTCCAGCCAATATGCCAGCTGCCTGAATGGAGAATAGAGGAAACTTAAGTGCAGCAGATTGCCCGCGCTGTCGCCATAGCGTTCAATAATTTACCCCGACCTCACCGCATCATGCTGGGGTCGCTCACCGTCGTTACTCTGGCCGTCACCGTCTGGCGGCCTTACGTTTATCATCCTGGCAGTGAAAGCCCGATTGTGAAAACGGTCGAGCTGGAAAAGAGTGAGCTGCGCACGCTGCTCCCGGAAGCCAGTGAACCTATCGATCAAGATACGCCGTCCCCTGCTGATGATCTGCCCAAAGATGAAATCGATGAGGATGTGCCTGACGAAAGCGGCACGCACGACTATGTCGTTTCTACCGGCGACACGCTCAGCAGCGTACTGAATCAGTATGGCATTGATATGTCTGATATCAGCCAGCTGGTAAAGGCGGATAAAGATCTGCGTAATCTGCAAATCGGCCAGCAGCTGTCGTGGACGCTCACCGATGATGGTCAGCTTCAGCGCCTCAGTTGGGAAGTCTCCCGCCGTGAAACCCGTACTTACGATCGCTCCGGCGATGGCTTTAAATCCTCCGCGGCGATGCAGCAGGGTGAGTGGCAGAACAAGGTACTGAGCGGCGTGGTTAACGGCAGCTTCGTCAGCAGCGCCCGTGCGGCAGGCCTGACCGGCGGCGAAATCAGCGCGGTGATCAAATCACTGCAGTGGCAGATGGATTTCCGCAAGCTGCGCAAAGGCGATCGCTTCGCGGTGCTGATGTCGCGTGAAATGATGGACGGTAAAAGCGAGCAGAGCGAACTGCAGGGCGTACGTATGAGCAGCGGTGGCAAAGATTACTACGCTATCCGCGCTGAAGACGGCAAGTTCTATGACCGCAGTGGCTCCGGTCTGGCGCGCGGCTTTATGCGTTTCCCCACGGTGAAACAGTACCGCGTCTCCTCTAACTTTAATCCGCGCCGCGTCAACCCGGTCACCGGGCGTATCGCGCCGCACAAAGGCGTCGACTTTGCCGTGCCGGTCGGTACCCCGGTGCTGGCGGTGGGTGATGGTGAAGTGATCGTCTCCAAGCGCAGCGGCGCTGCGGGCAACTATGTGGCTATCCGCCACGGTCGCCAGTATATGACGCGCTATATGCACCTGAAAAAGCTGCTGGTGAAGCCAGGTCAGAAGGTGAAACGCGGTGACCGTATTGCGCTGTCCGGCAATACCGGGCGCTCCACCGGGCCTCACGTGCATTACGAAATCTGGATTAACAATCAGGCAGTCAACCCATTAACGGCCAAGCTGCCGCGTATGGAAGGGCTGGCCGGTAAAGAGCGTCGCGACTACCTTGCGCAGGTGCGTGAAGTGGTGCCTAAGCTGCGATTTGAATAATTCAGCTGCATGAAAACTGAGCCGATGGGTGTTGCCGTCGGCTTTTTTTTTAGGCAGGCAGAGGCTAAATGACCAATAACATTGCAAATTTGCCCGTCAGCACTATCATAAGCCCGTTATTGTTCGAGGCCAGTGCATGGAAAACAGAAAAAAAAGTAACGTTGAGTTTATACCCACCTTTCAGAAATCCTTTCTTTTACCGCGTTACTGGGGGAGCTGGCTGGCGGTAGGTGCCTTTGCTGGTCTGGCGCTGGTTTCCCCGCGCCTGCGCGACCCGCTGCTGGGTGCGCTGGGGCGTTTTGCCGGCAAGCTGGCGCGCAGCGCGCGACGTCGTGCGCAGATTAACCTGCTGTACTGCATGCCTGAGAAGACCGAAGCCGAGCGCGAGCAGATTGTCGATGAGATGTTTGCCACGGCACCGCAGTCGATGGCGATGATGGGCGAGCTGGCTATCCGCCCGCAGAGCGCAATCAAACGCATTCGCTGGCACGGCCGTGAGATTATCGAACCGATGCGCGCAGCGGGTCAGAATGTGATCTTCCTTGTGCCGCACGGCTGGGCGGTCGATATTCCGGCAATGGTGCTGGCTTCCGAAGGGCAGCCGATGGCGGCGATGTTCCATAACCAGAGCGATCCGGTGATGGACTATGTCTGGAACAGCGTACGTCGCCGTTTTGGTGGCCGTATGCACGCCCGTAATGATGGTATCAAACCGTTTATCAGCTCTATCCGTCAGGGTTACTGGGGCTACTATCTGCCCGATCAGGACCACGGTGCCGAGCACAGCGAGTTTGTCGATTTCTTCGGCACCTATAAAGCCACGCTACCCGCGCTGGGCCGCATGATGAAAGTGTGCCGCGCCAGAGTGGTGCCGCTGTTCCCGGTGTACGACAGCAAAACGCATATGCTGGATATCTGGCTGCGCCCGCCGATGGATGATCTGGTGGATGTGAACGATCAGACACTGGCGCGGCGGATGAATGAAGAGGTCGAAATCTTTGTGCGTCCTAACCCGGAGCAGTACACCTGGATCCTCAAGCTGATCAAAACGCGTCGTCCGGGTGAAGTGGAGCCTTACGATCGTAAAGAGCTCTACCCGAAGAAATAAGCAGTTTGCGCGTAGGGGTCGACCGCTGTTCTGGTCGACCCGCAACGACTTCAAGGGCGGACCGAAAAAGAGGGTCCGCCCCTACACAACATCACATCACCTTCTGATTATCAATCCAACGCCGACCGGCGCTTTCTCTCGCGCAGGAATGCACGCACCAGCCAGCACCAGAGCAGGCCACAGGCCAGATTTGCCAGGCTGAAAGCACGCGTGCCGTCGCTGAAGTAAGCAAACTTCGCCAGCTCAATCCCCAGCGCGAACACCAGAATACTCACCATACCGAGCATCGCGGCCACGCTGCCTTTGCCTGCGCTGCTGGAAAACAGCGTCAGACGATACAGCCCGGCATTGACCAGCCCGGTGCCGAAGCCATAGATGCTCAGCCCGGCAGTCAGCCACAGATAGCTGTGGCCGTCGATCAGCGCGGCAATGGCGGCAATCCCCAGCCCCAGAAGGATTGGCCAGGCACCCAAACGCAGCGGGAAGTCGATCGGCACGCGGGAGGCCAGCTTACCCAGCGTCAGGTTACCGGCAATCATCGCGACAAACACCGGCAGCTGCAGCAGCGCATAGTCCATGCGCGACAGCCCCTCGTCGTGGATCAGGATCACCGGCGACAGCGCCACCCAGGCCAGGCAGGGAATGGTGACCAGGCCGATCGCCAGCGAACCGCTCATCACCTGACGGTCCTTCACCAGTGCCAGGTAGCCTTTGCCGAGTGATTTCAGCGACAGCGACATCTGCCTGTCGCCTGCGGTTTCCGGCATGGTACGCCACAGTCCAACCAGCGCCACGGCGGTCACCACGCCAAACAGCCAGAACATGGTGCGCCAGTCGCTGAACTCAAGGAATGCCGCACCCGCCAGCGGGCCCGCTAACGGCGCCAGCAGGGCAACGTTCGCCATCAGCGCCATAATGCGCACGCTCAGGGCCTCGTCGAATGCTTCCTGTATGGCGGCATAACCGACGGCGCCGATAAAGCACAGGCTGATGCCCTGCAGGAAACGCAGCAGGACAAACTGCTCAATGCTCTGCACCCAGTGGGTCGCCATACAGGTCAGCATAAAGAAGGCGACGCCTGAGAGCATCACCGGGCGGCGGCCGAGCTTGTCGGACAGCGGCCCGAGCAGCCACTGCAGCACAATGCCGCCAATCAGATAGGCGGTCAGCGAGGCAGATACCCACTCCGGGCCGACCTTAAACTCGCTGGTCACCAGCAGCATGCCGGGCTGGATCATATCGTGGGCGATATAGGTGGCAAACTCAAACAGCACCAGTGACAGCGGGAAAATCAGATGTCGCCGGGTAAGGTTTGCTATGGGGATAAATGACGCCATTCCGGCTCCCTCCTGGAATTAATGAAAAGTAAAAAAAGCGCGGCCGCCTGAGCGACCGCGCTAACATACCGCATTTTTACCTGATAACACTGCACAATTATGAATTATCTAAAACGGGCAATCGGATTGTGCAATACGCCGGAAAACTTCAGGTTCTCTGCCGGATCGGCCAGATTGATCATCTGCTGATTGTTCGCCAGCTGCAGGCGGTTAAGGCAGGAGCGCTGGAACGTATCGGCAAACAGATCGTAGCGCGCAAACTTGCGGGCAAACTGTGGATGCGCCTGCTGATACTCCTGCACGCAGTGAGCCACGGCCTGCCAGAAACGCGCTTCGGGTAGCGTGCCGGATTGGTCGAGAATGGCGCTGACAAAGCGGAAGATGCAGTCGAAGACGTCGGTGAAGATCGACAGCAGCTTTAGCGGCTCCGGCACGTCCACCGCCAGGCGCTGCACGTTATCCGGCAGCTCGGCATCCGGGTTCATCACCGCAATCTCTTCGCCGATATCTTTCATATAGGCGCTGACCGGAATATTGTTCTGCAGCAGCAGGATCAGGTTCTCGCCGTGTGGCATAAATACCAGGTCGTGCTGATAGAAGCAGTGCAGTAGCGGACTGAGGTAGCAGCGCAGATAACGCGCGACCCAGTCGGCCGCGTCGAGGCCTGAATCGGCAATCAGCGCAGGCAGCAGCGGCTGCTGGTTGGCATCAAGGTGCAGGAATGATGCCATGGTCATCAGCCGCTGGCCGGGCTGCAGCTGTGCCATCGGGTTATCGCGCCACAGGGCGGCAAACATCTTCTTGTAGGCCGAGTCGCCGCTGATGGCCTGCTCGTAATAGCGGTTGTGATAGCCGATAGCCGCCACTTCGCGCAGGATGCGGAAATCGCACTGCTGCAGCCAGCGGTCATTTTTCACCAGCTCTGCCAGCCAGTGATTGATCGCCGGGGTGGTCGCCATGTAGTACGGCGACAGGCCGCGCATAAAGCCCATATTCAGCACCGACAGCGCGGTTTTAACGTAGCGTTTCGTCGGCTGGCTGCGGTTGAAGAAGGTGCGGATCGACTGCTGCGCCTGATACACATCATCCCCGCTGCCAAGCCAGATAATATCGCGGGCGGCAATATCGGCGGCAAACACCGTCAGCAGCTTGTTGTACCACTGCCACGGATGGACCGGCATCAGCAGATAGTCCTGCTGCGCCACGCCCGCCTGGTCAAGCTGCTGATGAAACGCCGCCAGGGTGGCATCGCCCAGCTCATCGCGCATCAGCTGCTGGTACTCCAGCTCATCCAGGCTGGCAAAGTGCGCATTGCGGCGATGCACCGCGACCCAGATCAGATTGATCGGCGCGGCAGCTTCCGGTGCATAGGCCAGGTAATCCCGGGCATCAAAACCGATGCGGCCATTGTTGGCGACAAAGCAGGGATGGCCTTCGCTCATGGCGGCTTCCACCGTCTGGAAATCGGCGCGAACCAGTTCGGCGCTGCTGAGGCTGTTTTTTTGCAGCTTGAAGACCGAGCTGCACAGCGTGCTGGTGATCTCCTCCATGTAGGTCGCCAGCAGGCTAGGCGGAATACCGATCTGCTGATTGAACTCGACGATAAACTGCAGCGCATCCAGCGGCAGCGGCGCGCCGTTGTTCAGCTTTTGCAGCGACTGCTCGTCGATTGCCCAGTGATCGAGCGCCATGCGCCGGGCGCGGAACTGATATTCGCACTCGCTGGCCGGAACGGGCAGGCGATAGCGGTCATCGCCCAGCGCCTGCGGCGTGATAATCAGCTCGTGTGAGAACTCGGCAATGGCTTTGCGCAGCAGCAGGCGGTTAGCCTGTTCCCAGTGGGGGCCTGGCAGATGGCTGCCGCTCAGCAGCGGGGAAGGGGTGGTCATGGTCAGCGTCTCCTGTTGCAGTGCCTGTTGGTAATCTTCGCGCTGGCAAAACGCCAGCCACGCGGTTTTGTGTCCCATATCAATCTGGTGCTGGTACTGGAAGCCGGCACGCTTATTGAGCGGGTGGATCCTGGCGTTATTGACATCCGGTTCGACCACCACGCGCTGGACCTCAGGGCGACTGAACATAAAGTCCATCACCACGGTAAACACCTGCCAGCTGAACTGCGGACGCGGCTGAGTAGCGGGGGCGATGAGGATGTGCATCCCGTAGTCGCCGTCGCGCGCCGGATAATACTTACCGACTTCATCGCGCTGCGCCTGATAGCACTCGATGAGAAACACCGGTTCGCCGTCGCAGCAGCCAACCAGCGCTGCGTGCGGATCGCTGGCGGTCAGCTGCTGATAAAACTGGCTGACCTGCTCCAGCGTGTCCTGCTGCATGCCCCAGAAGCGGGCGTAGTCGCGCGTTACCCAGCTGTGGATTACGGCGGCATCTTCAGGCTGCAGCGGGCGCAGCGAGAACGCTCCCGCCGGACGTGAGGTGGTGAAAATAGCGGATGACAACATATTACTGCTCCTCGCAGGCGGGGAAGGTCTGGAAGGCGATGCGGCGCTCAACGGGATAGACTTCCCGCCCGGTCAGTTCGCGGATCAGCACCGAGTTGCGGTAGCACGCCATGCCGAGGTCCGGGGTGACGAAGCCGTGGGTATGCAGCTCTGCGTTCTGCACAAACACCTGATTGTTGCGGTCGATACTGTAGTTACGCTGCACGTCGTAGCGGCCTTTATCATCCCAGCGCAGCCGCTGGGCGATCCCCTCAATAAACTGCGGCGGCTGATAGTGATAGCCGGTCGCCATGACGATGCCTTCGCTGCGGCGCGTGTAGCTGCGGTCCTGCTCCTGCTGATGCAGCGTTAGCTCAAATTCGCCCTGCGGCAACCAGCGCAGAGCGGTGAGGGCCGAGTGGGTAAACAGATTGACGTCAAGCGTACCGTCCAGCTGCTTAACGTACATCAGGTCATAAATCGCGTTAATCAGCTCGCTGTTGATGCCTTTATAGAGGTTCTTATGCTGGGCGTTGAGGCTATCGCGCTTCTCCGCAGGCAGCTGGTGGAAGTAATCCACCCACTCCGGCGAGGTCATCTCCAGCGTCAGCTTGCTGTACTCCAGCGGGTAGAAGCGCGGGGCGCGGGTCACCCAGTTGAGCTGGTAGCCAAATTTATCGATGTCGCCCAGCAGGTCATAGTAGATCTCCGCCGCGCTCTGGCCGCTGCCGAGTACGGTAATCGAACGCTTCTGCTGCAGCTGGGCTTTGTTCACCAGGTACTGGCTGGAGTGCGTCAGGCGCTGCTGATGCGGCTTGCTGCACTCCGGTAGCCAGGCCTGCGGGCCGGTGCCCAACACCAGGCGGCGCGTCAGCCACTGCTGGCGCTCCCCGCTGCGGCTGTCGTGGCTGCGCACGCGGTAGCACTGCAGCGGCTCATCCCAGCTGACGTCATCAACCCGGCTGTTCCAGCGCAGATTAGTCAGCTGAGCGGCGGCCCACTGGCAGTACAGGTTGTACTCTTTGCGCATCAGGAAGAAATCTTCGCGGATGTAAAATGAGTAAATCTTGCCCTGCTGCTTCATGTAGTTGAGCAGGCTGAAGCGGCTGGTGGGGTCAGCCAGCGTTACCAGGTCGGCCATAAACGGCGTCTGCAGATGCGCGCTCTCCAGCATCATGCCGGTGTGCCAGTCGAAGCCGGGATTCTGATCGAGGAAGATGCCATCGAGATCCTCCAGCGGCTCGGTCAGGCAGGCAAGGCTGAGGTTGAACGGTCCGATGCCAATGCCGATAAAATCGTAAATTTTACTCATGATGCTGGCCTCCTGTGCGCGGCTGGCTGAGCAGCTCGCGCCCGTAATGAACGATAAGCGCGAGGGTATCCTGCAGGTCAGCGAGGGTGGTATTGGGGTTGAGCAGGGTGATTTTCAGATACTGACGGCCATCCACTTTGGTTCCGGCGACTACGGCATTGCCAGAGCGGAACAGCGCCTTGCGCACCCCGGTATTCAGCTCATCGAGCTGCGCATCGCTGTAGCCTGCTTTCGGCACCAGACGAAACACCTGAGTGGTCAGTTCGGGGGCGTGCAGCACCTCCATCACCGGGTGATCGCGCAGCAGCTGGTGCGCCTGCTGACAGCGCTCCAGCAGGCCGTCAAATGCGCTGCCGAGCGTTTCTGCGCCCATAATGCGCAGCGTCAGCCACATTTTCAGCGCGTCGAAGCGGCGGGTGGTTTGAATGCTTTTATTCACCAGATTTGGCGTGCCTTCCTGCTGCGCGCTGAGCGGGTTCAGGTAGTCGGCGTGATGCGTGACGTGGCGCAGATGGCGTTTATCGCGCACCATGAAGGCGCCGCAGCTGACGGTCTGGAAGAAGGATTTGTGATAATCCACCGTCACCGAGTCCGCCAGTTCAATGCCCTCCAGCCGCTCGCGGTGCAGGTTTGACACCAGCAGCCCGCAGCCGTAGGCGGCGTCGACGTGCATCCATAGCCCGTAGCGGCGGCTGAGTGCGGCAATGGCGGGCAGGGGATCGATACTGCCAAAATCGGTGGTGCCACTGGTGGCGACCACGGCAATCGGGATTAATCCCTGCTGCAGACAGGCTTCAATCTCGCGCTGCAGCTCCCCGGCATCCATACGGAACTTGTCATCGTGCGCCACCGGGATCACCGCGTCGTAGCCTAATCCCAGCAGCGCTGCGGATTTTTGAATGCTGAAGTGGCTGAGGCCGGAAGTGAAAATGCGCCATTTACTGGCGTCGGCAGGTAGCCCGTTCTGCTTGATGGTGCGCCCGGGGTGGCTGCGCTCGTACCCGCTGTCACGCGCCAGCAGCATCGCCATCAGGTTTGACTGCGTGCCGCCGCTGGTGAAGATGCCGTCGGCGCTGGCGGGCAGGCCACAGCGCTTCAGCGTCCAGTCGATCACCTTCTGTTCAATCAGCGTGGCGCCAGCGCTCTGATCCCAGGTATCTACCGAGCTGTTCACGGCGGCCATCAGCTGTTCGGCCAGCAGGGAAGGGAGCACCACCGGACAGTTGAGGTGGGCAATGTATTTGGGATGGTGGAACCACACGGCATCCTTCAGCCACAGCTGCTGCAGTTCAGCCAGCGCGGACTCCTCGTCACCCAGTGGCCGGTCGAGGTCGACGCTGGCGAACGCCGGAGCCAGCTCATGCGGCAGGATGCCGCTAAAGGGTTTTTCCACATTGTGCAAGGTACTGGCAATCAGCGCGACTGCCCGCTCGGTCTGGCGTGAGTACGCTTGCAGCTGCGCATCATTGAAAATAAATTTTTCCGGCGGCAGAGAAGATGCCTCTGACTGTGCGGTTTGCGAACGAAAGACCATACCGGTCACCTTTTTTTGCGTAAAGAAGTCCAGCCGTCATATTTTTCTGACAGCACGATCCGCCTGACGCGCTGCGTCAGTTCAGTATGTTTAATGTTTTTTGCCGGTAGCGTTTTTCCGGTCAATAGGTTAAAGCGTGGGCTTTAGCGATATGGGATAATAAAACTCCTTTTTGTGGGGTTTAAACCGCTTTTAATGTCGTAATAGTAATGTGAATGAGATTATAAATAGTAATTATTATCATTCAACAGATTTAATGTGACAAAGGTTGCATAAGCAAACCTAATATCATGAGTGTGATCTGCGTCACAAAAAAAGTGTTTTATAGGTGAAAAATATTTTGTGCGGGGAGATAAAGAGTCAGGATGGCGGCACGACTGCCTGGAGAAAATGAGAAAGATTGGGCCTGAGCGGCCCAATCGGATGGCGGATTACTCGACGCGCAGTACGCGGCTGGTATTGGTGGTGCCGGTGGTGCTCATCACATCACCCTGAGTGACGATCACCAGATCGCCCGACATCAGGAAACCTTTTTCACGCAGCAGGTTAATGGCGTCGTGCGCTGCCGCTACGCCATCATTGTTGCTGTCAAAGAACACTGGCGTCACGCCGCGATAGAGCGCGGTCAGGTTCAGAGTGCGCTCGTGGCGCGACATGGCGAAGATCGGCAGGCCGGAGGTGATACGCGAGGTCATCAGTGCGGTACGACCGGATTCGGTCATGGTGATAATCGCGGTAACGCCCTGCAGATGGTTGGCGGCATACATCGCCGACATGGCAATCGCTTCTTCGATGTTGTCGAACTGCACGTCGAGGCGGTGCTTGGAGACGTTAATGCTGGGGATTTTCTCCGCGCCCAGGCACACTTTCGCCATTGCTGAAACGGTTTCCGCCGGATACTGTCCCGCTGCGGTTTCGGCCGACAGCATCACGGCATCGGTGCCGTCCAGTACGGCGTTCGCCACGTCCATCACCTCTGCACGGGTAGGCATTGGGTTAGTGATCATCGATTCCATCATCTGGGTCGCGGTGATCACGGAGCGGTTGAGCTGGCGCGCACGACGGATCAGCGCTTTCTGAATACCGACCAGTTCCGGATCGCCGATTTCAACCCCCAGATCCCCCCTGGCGACCATGACCACATCAGAGGCGAGAATGATGTCATCCATCGCTTCCTGGCTGGCAACGGCTTCGGCACGCTCAACTTTGGAGACGATTTTCGCTTCGCAGCCCGCTTCACGCGCCAGGCGGCGCGCATAGTTCAGGTCTTCTCCGCAGCGCGGGAAGGAGACGGCAAGGTAATCAACGCCGATTTTGGCTGCGGTCAGAATGTCAGCCTTATCTTTTTCCGTCAGCGCTTCAGCAGACAGGCCGCCGCCGAGCTTGTTGATGCCTTTATTATTAGATAGCGGGCCGCCAACGGTCACTTCGGTAAACACCTTCATGCCCTGGACTTCCAGCACTTTCAGCTGCACGCGACCATCATCCAGCAGCAGAATATCCCCCGGGACAACGTCAGCCGGCAGGCCTTTATAGTCAATACCGACTTTTTCACGGTCGCCTTCACCTTTACCGAGGCTGGCATCCAGCAGGAAGCGTTCGCCGATATTCAGGAACACTTTGCCCTCTTTGAAGGTTGAAACACGAATTTTAGGGCCCTGAAGGTCACCCAGAATCGCCACATGCCGCCCCAGCTTAGCCGCAATTTCACGCACTTTATCTGCACGCATCTGGTGATCTTCTGCTGTGCCATGTGAGAAGTTCAGACGAACGACATTGGCGCCCGCCGCGATGACTTTTTCAAGGTTGTTATCGCGATCGGTGGCGGGCCCCAAAGTGGTTACGATCTTGGTTCTTCTGAGACGTCTTGACATGTATAACTCCGTTGACTTTGAGTGTGGTGTTGCGGGAGCAAGCACTACTTAGGCTGTATCTCTAGTTATATGATATGGGCCAGATGAATTCGACCCTTTACCGTCGTTACTGATTAAAAAACGGTTAATTACTGGCGCGTCAGAGCAGAAATCAGGCTCTCTTTCTCGAAGCGTGAATCCTTGAGGGCTTCTTTCACCCGCTTCAGGTTATCGCGAAATTTCGCCCCGCGCCGCAGGGTGAAACCGGTGGCCAGAACGTCAATCAGGGTGAGCTGCGCCAGTCTGGAAACCATTGGCATATAGATATCGGTGTCTTCGGGAACGTCCAGCGTCAGAGCCAGTGTGGCCTCGCGGGCAAGTGGCGAGCCGGGAGAGGTGATAGCCAGCACGGTGGCATCATTTTCACGGGCCAGCATTGCCAGTTCGACCATACTTTTGGTGCGCCCGGTATGGGAGATCAGCACCATCACATCGCCTTCACCGCTGTTCATACAGCTCATGCGCTGCATCACAATATCATCTGAATAGATGACGGGGACATTGAAGCGAAAAAATTTATTCATCGCATCGTGCGCGACAGCGGCGGATGCGCCCAGGCCAAAAAAGGCGATTTTCTTCGACTGGGTGAGCAGGTCGACCGCGCGATTGACGGCATTAACGTCCAGACTCTGTTTCACCCGGTCGAGACCGGCCATCGCCGATTCGAAAATTTTGCCGGAATAGGACTCGACGCTGTCATCCTGTTCAACATTACGGCTGACATAGGGCGTGCCGTTTGCCAGGCTTTGAGCCAGCTGGAGTTTAAAATCTGGAAAACCGTTGGCATCCAGACGGTGGCAGAAGCGATTAACCGTCGGTTCGCTGACGCCGGCAGCACGTGCCAGCAGCGCAATGCTGGAGTGCATCGCGGTGGCCGGGGAGGCGAGGATCACTTCTGCCACCTTGCGTTCGGATTTGCTCAAATTTTCCAGTTGTAACTGAATTTTTTCCAGCATATTCATATTGCTACCCGCTCATACATTCTGACGATTTCAATCAAAGGAGAAATCGATGTCATTTTGTAGAGAATATACAATGCGCTACAGGCCCGGTGGCAGTAGCATAACGACAATACTTTACATTTTTTGCCAGAGTTTGAGCTGTGTCTGATTTTCACAACTGTAATAACAGTAACAAAAATGTCGAAAAATTACGCACAAACTGAGTGCCACCCCCTGAGGTTTGTCACTAAATTAGGCATTGGTTGAATACATTGTGCCTGAGTGCGTCCGGCTGGTTTACGCGGACCGGGCAAAAGCAGTACATTGTATTGAAACAAAATTACAATAAGAGTCTGTCTGACTACGCAATTTTAGGGACAGGCTAATCCTGCAACGAGGAGAATGAAATGGCGGTTACACAAACAGCCCAGGCATGCGATCTGGTCATTTTCGGTGCCAAAGGCGACCTTGCACGCCGGAAACTGTTGCCCTCACTGTACCAATTAGAAAAAGCCGGTCAGATCCATGAGGACTCCCGCATCATCGGCGTTGGCCGCGCTGAGTGGGATAAAGCAGCCTATACCAAGGTGGTGCGTGAAGCGCTGGAAACCTTCATGAAGGAGAAAATCGACGAAGCGCTGTGGGATAAGCTCAGCAACCGCCTCGATTTCTGCAACCTGGATGTGAACGACAGCAGTCATTTCCCCCGCCTCGGTAAGATGCTGGACCAGAAAAAACGCGTCACTATCAACTATTTCGCGATGCCACCAAGCACTTTCGGCGCGATCTGTAAGGGGCTGGGCACTGCCAAGCTGAATGCGCACCCGGCGCGCGTAGTGATGGAAAAACCGTTGGGCACTTCGCTGGCGACCTCGCAGGAAATTAACGATCAGGTCGGTGAGTACTTCGACGAGAGCCAGGTTTTCCGTATCGACCACTACCTCGGTAAAGAGACGGTGCTTAACCTGCTGGCGCTGCGTTTTGCTAACTCGCTGTTTGCTTCCAACTGGGATAACCGCACCATCGACCACGTGCAGATTACCGTGGCCGAAGAAGTGGGAATCGAAGGCCGCTGGGGTTACTTTGACCAGGCTGGCCAGATGCGCGATATGATCCAGAACCACCTGCTGCAGGTTCTGACCATGGTGGCGATGTCACCGCCGGCGGACCTCTCTGCCGACCGTATCCGCGACGAAAAGGTGAAAGTGCTGCGCTCCCTGCGCCGTATTGACCACACCAACGTGCGTGAAAAAACCGTGCGTGGCCAATACACGTCCGGCTTCGTGCAGGGCAAAAAAGTGCCTGGCTACCTGGAAGAAGAGGGAGCGAACAAAACCAGCACCACGGAAAGCTTCGTCTCTATCCGCGTGGATATCGACGACTGGCGCTGGGCGGGCGTGCCGTTCTACCTGCGTACCGGTAAGCGTCTGCCGACCAAATGTTCTGAAGTGGTGGTCTACTTCAAGAATCCGGCGCTGAACCTGTTCAAAGATACCTGGCAGGAGCTGCCGCAGAACAAACTGACCATTCGCCTGCAGCCGGATGAAGGCATGGATATTCAGATCCTGAATAAAGTGCCTGGCCTGGACCACAAGCACAACCTGCAGACTACCAAGCTGGATCTGAGCTTCTCAGAAACCTTCAACCAGTCGCACCTGGCAGATGCCTATGAGCGCCTGCTGCTGGAAACCATGCGCGGTATTCAGGCACTGTTCGTGCGCCGTGATGAAGTGGAAGAGGCGTGGAAGTGGGTCGACTCGATTATGGATGCCTGGGCTGCCGATAAAGAAGCGCCTAAGCCTTATCAGGCGGGCACCTGGGGGCCGGTGGCTTCCGTCGCGATGATCACCCGCGATGGTCGCTCATGGAATGAATTCGAGTAGTTCATGCCTGAACAGTAAAACCCGCTGCGGCGGGTTTTTTTATGGTCAAAATTCAGATTCATTAAAAATGAACCTCCATTTTAAAAATAACCAGGTGGCATAGACGCCTGCGGGCTTTCTCCTGTATGGTAGAGCACGCAATCATATTCCTGACGCTGTAGGCGTCACTTTTGCCTGCAACGATCCGCCAGGACGGGAGGCAGGCCCGACAGGAGAAGGTCACAGATGAGTCACTGGAAAACAAGCGCAGAACAGATCCTCACCACCGGCCCGGTCGTTCCGGTTATCGTAGTCAACAAGCTGGAGCACGCGGTACCGATGGCGAAAGCGCTGGTGGCGGGCGGCGTGCGCGTGCTGGAAGTGACGCTGCGTACTCCCTGTGCGATGGATGCCCTGAAAGCGATGGTGCGTGAAGTGCCGGAGGCGATTGTCGGTGCAGGGACGGTGTTAAACGCTCAGCAGCTGCAGGAAGTGACCGATGCTGGCGCGCAGTTTATTATCAGCCCGGGGCTGACTGAACCGCTGCTGAAGGCGGCCGTTGCCGGCTCTGTGCCGCTGATCCCCGGTATCAGTACCGTGTCTGAGCTGATGACCGGTCTTGATTATGGCCTGCGCGAATTTAAGTTCTTCCCGGCGGAAGCTAACGGCGGCGTGAAAGCCCTGCAGGCCATTGGCGGCCCGTTCCCGCAGGTGCGTTTCTGCCCGACGGGCGGGATCTCTCCGGCAAACTATCGCGACTATCTGGCGCTGAAAAGCGTGCTCTGCATCGGTGGTTCCTGGCTGGTGCCCGCCGACGCGCTGGAAGCAGGGGATTATGAGCGTATTACCCAGCTGGCGCGCGAAGCGGTGGCGGGCGCACGTTAAGCGAGCAGAGATGAAAAAAGGGCGCTGATATCAGCGCCCTGAGTTTTACCGCCTGCCAATTACCCGCTGACTTTAACCTGAGCAGCCGCTGCGACGGCACGCTGTACCGCATCATCAATATCATGACCGGTGGCCAGCGCCACGCCCAGCCGACGCTTACCCTGAATTTCCGGCTTGCCAAACAGGCGCAGCTGTAAACCCGCCCCGAGTGCTGCTGACAGATTGCCAAACTGCACGTTAGTGCTGTCCAGTTCTGGCAGGATCACTGCCGATGCCGCCGGGCCGTACTGACGAATGCCGCCAACGGGCAGGCCAAGGAAGCCACGCACGTGCAGCGCGAACTCGGAAACATCCTGCGAAATCAGCGTGACCATCCCGGTATCGTGCGGGCGCGGGGAGACTTCGCTAAACACCACCTCATCACCACAGACAAACAGCTCCACGCCAAACAGGCCGCGACCGCCAAGGGCGGTAACCACTTTCTTCGCAATATCCTGCGCGCGCTGCAGAGCCAGTTCGCTCATCTGCTGCGGCTGCCAGGATTCGCGGTAGTCGCCATCTTCCTGACGGTGGCCGATGGGCGCACAGAAGTGGATACCGTCAACCGCATTAATGGTCAGCAGCGTAATTTCAAAATCAAACTTCACCACGCCTTCAACGATGACGCGGCCCGCGCCGGCACGGCCACCCTGCTGGGCATATTCCCAGGCGGCATCCAGCTGCGAAGCTGTGCGAATAAAGCTTTGACCCTTGCCGGATGAGCTCATGACGGGCTTGACGATGCACGGGAAGCCAATCTCATCAGCCGCTGCGAGAAAGGCTTCACGGCTGTCGGCGAACTGGTAGGTTGAGGTAGGCAGCGCCAGCTCTTCTGCCGCCAGGCGGCGGATACCTTCGCGATTCATGGTCAGCTTCGCCGCGCGGGCGGTGGGCACCACGTGCTGGCCCTGTTTTTCCAGCTCGATTAGCATATCGGTGGCAATCGCTTCGATCTCCGGCACCACAAAGTCCGGTTTCTCCTGGGCGACCAGCGCAGCCAGCGCGGCGCCATCCAGCATGTTGATAACATGACTGCGGTGCGCAACGTGCATTGCCGGGGCATCTGCGTATCGGTCAACGGCGATAACTTCCACGCCCAGACGCTGGCACTCCAGCGCCACCTCTTTGCCCAGTTCACCAGATCCTAACAGCATTACGCGGGTTGCTGCAGGGCGCAGCGCGGTTCCAAGAGTCGTCATAATCTCTACCTGAATGGATTAAAAAAACGCGCGCAGTATAAACGAAAACGTTTGCGTATTCATCCGGCAGTTTGCACTTGAGTCAAAAAAGCGCCGCTGCTATACTGTATAAAAATACAGTTAAACGGGACGAAAATCATGGCTGTTGAGATCAAATACGTTGTCGTCAGAAAAGGTGAGGAAAAGATGACATTTGCCAGCAAGAAAGAAGCCGATGCCTACGACAAGATGCTCGACATGGCGGAAGTGTTCTCTGACTGGCTGAGCGCCAGCCCGCTGGAGATAGACGAGCAGCAGGGCGAGGCGCTTGGCCTCTACCTGGCCGAGAATAAAGACGCGCTGCAGCAGATCCTGCGCACCGGCAAGCTGCCGGAAGAGAGCAGCGCGGCCGACGGCAGCGAAGACGTCGCCGAAGGCAAACTGCGCGCGGTTTAACCTGCTCTGTAGGGGTCAGGCATGCCTGACCCTGACCCTGACCCCTGGGGACGCATGCTTCAACCCTACAGTACACCACGCAGGGCATTCATTGCCGCTGCTGCCGTAGCAAACGGATCGGCCGCCTTACGCCGATCGTTAAACACCTCCAGTCCTATTGGCCCGCGGTAGTCAATCTTCTGCAAATGGCCCAGTAAATCCTCCAGCGGATAATGGCCCTCTCCCGGCAGCAGGCGCTGATGACGGGCGACATCAACCAGACTGCCATCTTCCGGCTGCTTGTCGAGGTCGGAGAGCTGCACCAGATAAATTTTGTCTGCCGGAATACCCACCAAATCTTCAACGCTGCGCTGGCGCACAAATATATGAAAGGCATCAACGACCAGCCCCAGATTGGGCGCATCGATGCGCTTCACCAGCTGCCAGGCGGCGGCGGTGTTATTGATCTGCTGGCTCCAGGCCATCGCTTCATACGCCACGCGTAATCCCCGCCCGGCGGCCTGCGCCACCAGCCAGCGCAGATCGTCTTCCACCCGTTCAGCCTGGCAGCGCGCATGGGTTGAGGCGGGAACCAGTACGGTAGATGCCCCCAGCTGCTGTGCCGTGGTCATCATCCGCAGGGCTTCTTGGCGCTTGCTGTCGCGCAGATCGTCCGGCGCGCCGTCAAAGTCCAGCAGAACCTGATAATCGGTCAGACCAAGCGAGCGCGAACGGCATAACGCCGTCAGACTTTCCACGCCACCTTCTGCTGCCTCAACATCCTGCTGCCACAATTCAACCTGAGCGAAACCTGCCTGGGCAGCGGCTGCAAGCTTTTCCTGCGGGTTGCCCCCTAACAGTACGGTATTGATAAAGAGTGGATTGGTTGAAAATCTCATGTGGCTCCTTAAGCTGTTTTCCCCTGGCCTTTTAAAATAGGAACAAATTACCGTCTCCACCAGCAGGGGAACGGTAACAAACAGTGAAAATTTTAGCGCCTTTTCATGCTTTGACGTTTCCTGACGCGGGGTCACCTATTGTGGTGTTTTCTGGCAATGAAGGAGTGAGTATGAGCAACTGGCTGCAACAGATTCAGACGGTATTAGGCAAAGCGGGTAAATCGTCCGGTGGTGAAGGCCTGAGCAAGATGCTGGCGCCCGGGGCACTCGGCGGGCTGGCTGGATTACTGATTGCCAGTAAGTCATCGCGTGGATTGCTGGCTAAATACGGTAAAAATGCGCTAATCATTGGCGGCAGCGCCGCCGCAGGTGCCGTGCTGTGGAATAAATATAAGCAGCGCGTCAGCGAAACGCATCAGGATGAGCCGCAGTTCGGCCAGCAGAGCACGCCTGTCGATCGCCGCGCTGAACGACTGATTGAAGCGCTGGTGTTCGCGGCAAAAAGCGACGGGCATATTGATGCAGAAGAGCGCAAAGCCATCGATCAGCATATTCACCAGTCGGGATTGGGCACGCAGGCCGAGCAGATTGTTCAGCGCGCCATCGACCGGCCACTGGACCCGAATACGCTGGCTGCGGATGTGAAAAATGAAGAGGAAGCGCTGGAAGTCTATTTCCTCAGCAATCTGGTGATCGACGTCGACCACTTTATGGAGCGCAGCTACCTGCAGGCGCTGGGCGATGCGTTGAAAATCCCCGCCGACGTGCGGCAGTCGATTGAAACGGATATCCGCGCCGAAAAACAAAAACTTCCTGCCTGAACCTGAAGGCGGTGAAGTTATCGCCTTTCAGCTCATCCCCCGTGCTGATTGCCAGATTGTTCGCCATAACCCCTTGGCAATCAGCCTGGTTGCTGCCAACCTTACAGACAGACACAGCAACCGCGAAGATAATATGACACCTCCTAAAGCACAAAAAATCCCTCATGTGATGTCGCTGCACGGCGATACGCGCACCGATAACTACTACTGGCTGCGCGACGATGAGCGTGAAAACCCGCAGGTGCTGGCGCATCTGCGCGCTGAAAATGATTACTGCAAAGCGGCATTACTGCCGCAGCAGGCGCTACAGGCACAGCTGCTGAAGGAAATTGTCGAGCGCATCCCCCAGCGTGACCATTCAGTGCCCTATGTGAAAAAAGGCTACCGCTATCAGAGCCGCTATGAAGAGGGCAATGAGTACACCCTCTATACCCGCCAGCCTGCTGAGACCACAACCCCGGACGTCTGGGATACGCTGCTGGACGGCAACGAGCGTGCCGCTGACAGCGAGTTCTATACCTTAGGCGGCGTGGCGATCAGCCCGGATAACCAAGTGATGGCGGTGGCGGAAGATTTCCTCTCGCGCCGGGTGTATGGCATCCGCCTGCGCAATATACGCAGCGGGGAGTGGTATCCGGAGGTGCTGGAAGGCGTGGCTTCCAGCATGACCTGGGCGGCCGACTCGCGCACGCTCTACTATGTGTTGAAAGACAAAAAGACGCTGCTGCCTTATCAGGTCTGGCGCCATACGCTTGGGACGCCGCAGTCGCAGGACCAGCTGGTGTATGAGGAGCTGGACGATACGTTCTACGTCAGCGTTTATAAGACCACCTCTGAGCAGTTTGTGGCTATTGCGCTTGGTAGCAGCACCACCAGTGAGATCCTGCTGCTGGATGCTGAGCAGCCGGATGCGCAGCCGCAGGTTTTCAGCCCGCGCCGCAAGGATCACGAATACAGCGTGGATCACTACCAGCAACAGTTCTATATACGTTCCAACCGCGAAGGCAAAAATTTCGGCTTATACCGCAGTGAGCGTTTCGAGGAGCAGCACTGGCAGACGTTGATTGCCCCGCGTAACAACATCGTGCTGGAGGGTTATGCGCTGTTTCGCGACTGGCTGGTGGTGGAGGAGCGCGAGCGTGGGTTGACCAGCCTGCGGCAGATCAACTGGCAGAGCGGGGAGAGCAGCGCCATTGCTTTCGATGACCCGGCCTATGTCACCTGGATCGGCTACAACCCCAGCCCGGACAGCAGCAAGCTGCGCTATGGCTACTCCTCAATGACCACACCCGATACGCTGTTTGAGCTGGATCTCGACAGCGGCGAGCGCGAAGTGCTGAAGCAGACCGAAGTGAAGGGGTTTGATGCCGGTAAGTACCTCAGCGAGCGTCTGTGGATCAGCGTGCGTGATGGTGTTGAAGTGCCGGTATCGCTGGTTTACCGCAAGGACAGCTTTACGCCGGGCAGCAATCCACTGTTGGTTTATGGCTATGGTTCCTACGGCAGCAGCATGGATGCCGACTTCAGCGCCAGCCGTCTCAGCCTGCTTGACCGTGGTTTTGTCTTTGCCCTGACACATATTCGCGGCGGGGGTGAGATGGGCCAGCAGTGGTACGACGATGGGCGTCTGCTGAATAAGCTCAACACTTTTCACGACTTTATCGACATCACCCATGCGCTGGTGGAAAAAAGTTACGGCGATCCGGCAAAACTGTATGCCATGGGCGGTAGCGCCGGTGGCCTGCTGATGGGAAGCGTAATGAATATGGCGCCAGAGCGCTTCCACGGCATCGTCGCGCAGGTACCGTTTGTTGACGTTGTCACCACCATGCTGGATGAGACGATCCCGCTGACCACCGGTGAGTATGATGAGTGGGGTAACCCCAACGACGAAAAGTATTACCACTACATCAAACAGTACAGCCCGTATGACAACGTCAGCGCCCAGGCCTATCCGCACCTGCTGGTGACGACCGGGCTGCATGACTCCCAGGTGCAGTACTGGGAACCGGCAAAATGGGTGGCAAAACTGCGCGAGCTGAAGACCGATGACAACCTGCTATTGCTGGACACCGATATGGATTCCGGCCACGGCGGTAAATCAGGACGTTTTAAAGCGTATGAAGGCGTGGCGCTGGAATATGCGTTTCTTATCGCGCTGGCGACCGGACTGCTGCCCGGTCAGAACGCTTAATCAACCGCGCTCAGCGCCCGCTGCATAGCACTGCGTAAGTCGGGCTTCAGATCCGTGATATTTTTTAGCATCCATTTTAAATATCCCGGATCTTTCTTCGCCACTTCATCCACTTTCTGCCCACGATATTTGCCGAACGGGAAGGTATTTACCGAGCCCTGCACCTGCATACGGCGCACCATCTCGGCGGCATCCCAGCCGCTAAACGACATAATGCGGATCAGTAAAGCGGCCGTGACGTAGCAGTCGTACAGCGCGCGGTGGGCGTGCAGATCGGCAGGGGGCTCGACGTCCAGCTGCAGCGTCTCGCGCAGCGCCTGGTTACTGTATTTGAGGCCGGGCCACAGGCGGCGAGACAGCGTCATGGTGCAGATCCACTCACCGTGCATCTCCGGCAGCATGCGGCGGTCAAAGCTGGCGTTATGCGCCACGTAATGGCTGCTGCCGTGATAGCGACCGATAGCCTCTTCGATGGTCGGTTTACCGTGCACCATCGCTGGGGTAATTCTGTGGATCGCCATCGCCTGGTGGCTGATAGGGCGGTCGGGGGAGATCAGGTCGCTCATCGGATTGACGATCTGCCCGTCCACCACATCGACTGATGCCACTTCGACGATGCCACCCTGCAGCCCGCAGGTTTCCGTGTCTATCACGCGTAACATAACTTCTCCCGTTTACAGATTTGACGGGCAGGGTAACGGATGTGCCTCTCCCTGCCAATGGCTGGCGTTGCGCCGGGCAACAATCAGCTGCTCACCCTCGCCGCCGCGCACTACCTGGCGACCGCTCTGATCCCAGAAAGCGCTTTTTCCGGCGCAGATATAACCCCCGCTCGGCCACGCATGGTTGGCCATAACGATCGCCATTTTATACTCGCGCGACCAGTGGGCAAGGTACTCGCAATCGGTCTCGTAGCCGTTCTCTGACACCAGCACGCTGGTAGCATAGAGATCGGCACCGCGGTGAGCGGCATCACGGGCATACTCCTCCACGCTGATATCGGCGCAGATGGCGATGGCGACATGGTGATGCTGATAGCCAAACAGCGGCAGGGCTTCGCCCCGGGTGAATATCTGCTGCTCCGGGCCAAAGAGATTGCGTTTACTGTAGGCGAGACGGGTGCCGTCCGGCAGGAAGGTCAGTGCCGAAAGGCGCACGTTTTTACCACTTTGCAGCGGCAGGCCGATGCTAATCCCCATCTGATGCTCCTGCGCGGCATCGGCGAAGGCTTGCAGACGCGGATCGTCAGTGCTCATCGCCAGTTTCGCCATCAGCGGCAGCTCATACCCCGTCAGGGAAAGTTCAGGAAACATCAGCAGATCAACATGGTGTACAGCGGCGTAGCGGACAAATTCGAGGTGGTGCTGAAGGTTCCAGGCAATATCCCCTGGACGTGAACCTGACTGTGCTGCAGCGATAGTCCAACTGGACATAGGTGCTCCCCCGAGACGAGAAAGTAGGTGTCTTATCTCAACCGAAGCGGGAGCAAAACGCAAGTCGCTATTTTTGCTTGGGTTCCCAGGGCAGGCGGGAGAGTGAAAGTGAGGCCTGACGATAATGCATCAGACGCTGGCGAAACCAGTCACGCAGCGCTTCTGGCTGCTCGCGCTCAACCATTTCGGCGATGACCGGCATGTTATAACGCTCTTTAAACGCCACGCCTGCGGCGGCCAGATCAACGTTAACCTTATCTTTCTCATCCTGCGGCAGCGTGGCCAGATTGTAACTCATAATGTCCTCCCGATGGTTTGTGGCAGAAAGTAATGCAGAAGGCACGGATTAGCAAGTTTCAGCGTGGATTGATAGCTGCTATCACCTCGACACTGGTTTTTAAGCGGAGTATTCTTTCGGCCTCAGGCAGCAAGGTGCTGCGCATTGTTAAGGATAATTGCGATTCATGCGTAACTTCTTCAAGATCTCCGGCTTACTTACTGCCGCTCTTTTTGCCCAGCAGGCTTCTGCTCATGCACATCTTAAAAGTGAATACACCTCGTTAAATCCGGCGGGCAGTCAATATCCCAATGCGCTGACCATCCAGTTTACTGAAAATGTCGAGCCGGCGTTTAGCGGCATCGTCGTGACCCATATGGATAACTCGCCGTTGCCGCAGCTAAAGGCGAAACGCGTTCCAGGCCAGCGCGACACGCTGCGCGTGCAGTTCAAGCAGCCGCTGAAAAGGGGTGAGGAGTATAAGGTCAGCTGGCACGTATTGTCAGTAGATGGTCATAAGACAAAAGGGAACTACACCTTTAGCGTGCCGTAATGATCTCACTGGCAGGCGTCTACATCCTGTGCCGTTTTGTGCACTTCAGCGCGCTGATGTCGCTGGCGGGGGCGGGTGCCATGACGGTTATGCTGGCCCCGGAGCACTATCGCCAGCCACTCAGCCAGCGGCTGATGCCGCTGATGCGCGCTGCCAGCTGGCTGACGTTCCTGAGCGCGCTGCTACTGCTGGCCGCGCAGACCGGGCTAATGGGCGATGGCTGGCAGGATATTCTCGATGGGGAAACCTGGCTTGCCGTGCTGCAAACCCGGTTCGGCCTGGTCTGGCAGGGCCAGTTAGCCTGCGCGCTGCTGGGCTGCCTCGCACTTTGGCTGCGCGGCAGTGCGCGCCAGAACGGCCCTGTTGCTCATGGCGCTGACACAGCTCGCCGGCCTGGCATTTGTCGGGCACGCGGCAATGCTTGAGGGCTGGATGGGCGTGCTGCAGCGCACTAACCAGATGGTGCATCTGATTGCTGCCGCATTCTGGGCGGGAGGACTGGTGCCGGTGGTGCTGCTGATGCGCTTAGCACGCCAGGATAAGCCGCAGTATGAAGCGATTTGTACCATGATGCGCTTCTCGCGCTATGGCCATCTGGCGGTTGCGCTGGTGCTGATAAGCGGCATGGTCAACGCGCTGCTGATCCTTGGCTGGCCGCCCGGCAGTTTCCGCCTCTACAGTCAGCTGCTGCTGTTAAAAACCCTGCTGGTGGCGGCGATGATAGCCATCGCCCTGTTTAACCGCTACTGGCTGGTGCCGCGCTTTCAGCGCAGCGGAGAAGGGGCGCAGCAACATTTTATGACCACCACGCTGGCTGAGATAGCGCTGGCGGCGGCGGTCGTGCTGACGGTCAGCGTGTTTGCCACGCTGGAACCGTCATAAGCCCGATGATTATTCACATGGCAGATTAAGTTTTATTGTTTGAGGTATAGAGATGAAAAAGTTGGCACTGTTATTGGTAGCACTGGGCGTTAGCAGCAGCGCAATGGCCGGAATTGAAACCGTCAGCCGCTTTGAGATGGGCAAAGACAACTGGCCGTTTACCCGCGAAGAGATCATGCTGAGCTGCGAAAAGGGCAACGTGCTGTTTGCCATCAATGACGGCACGCTGGTGCAGTATCCGCTCAACGCCGAGGCCGAGGCGAAGGTGAAATCCGGCCAGTCAAAAGGCTTCCCTATCGACAAGATTCTGGCAGACGATCCCACTCATCCCGGCGAGAAGAAAAGCCTGGCGCCTATCATCGCCCGCGCCGAAAAACTCTGTCGCTGATCCTCAGCGCTGGCGCATCTGTCGCGGTTCGCCAGCCTGGATTTCTGAGCGGTTAACTCGTGCCGCGCAGCAAAACCCTCTGGTTATATGCAGCCGGGATCACAGCGCTAACAATCAGTTGCCGGGCTGTTGACAACTGGCTGGAAATCCCCCACTTCTGGTCTACCTTTTAAAGTGCAAGGCGTAACCGCCTGCATAAATGCCAACTTTTAGCGCACGGCTCTGAAAAGAGCCATTTCCCTGGACCGAAGACAGGAATCGTCTTCGGTCTTTTTTTAACCATTAGAATAGTATAGATATTTTCTCGTGAAAAACGAAATTACACGAAAAATCCACGAAAACACATTTCCCGGTCTAAATGATAGTGTACTCTCGACCGCGCCCGTCGATGTACTCATCTGTTTGTTCAACATTCCTATGCCCGAGTAACTTTTGTGCGAATTCTTCACCACTTTGCTTGTTGTAAAGCCCGCCACACCCTCTACGGTTAATCTTGCTAAAGTACAAGGTGAACTAAGGCGTTTATCAGGTGAAAGTGGTTATCCCGGCAGCTCAGAGCAGAGCTGAGGGAAAGGAAATTGCCGCAGGTATTGAAGCGCTGTTAGAGAATGGCACGGAAATGGAGGGGGAGGGCTTCGTCTGTTACATGATCGGGGAACCCGCGCAGTATGCGGGCGTTCCCACGACAACCAGATTCACAATCCCCGTCAGCATGAATTATCGCATCGACAATCGTAATTGATGCATGGGCGCAAGTAATGGAGTTAAAATGGCCTTGCAGTCGGTAAATGCTCGTTGAATATGACGATTCATATATAATACTTGTGGTCCAATTTGAAATGCTATGTCATCATCATATTTCGACTCCAATCGTGTGCTGTTTACTTGAAGTATAATGCCTTTGCCGTAACAAGTATTGAAAGTTGCTTTTACACCCTCTGCTGTAAGCATGTGTTGATCAGCATCGATATGACACATCGCATCACGACAGTGTTTAATAGCATCAAATACGTCCGAAACATTTTTCCTCGCGGATGTCGGGTGAGTGAAGGGAGTTATGTCCTCCGAAAAACAAATTTTATGATTAATGCCTTTGCATTTATGCATTAAATCGTTGACCAGGATTAGTAATTCGATGAATGCAGAGCGGAAGAGTGGATTTCCACGATTAGTTTCTTCAAAAATCCCAGTGTTTAATAAATCCTCAGCTCTGATAATTGATGAGCATATATCTGTCTGAGTAAAAAAATCAAAGTTTGACATAAAACTACCTCTTTTAATGATTACTAACCTTATATTACCACAGGAGTGCTAAAATGAGCTTTGCTTTGCCCAACGGCGCGACCACTGCCTGATTTTGAGGGTAGGGACGTCTTGGGGTTCGCATTTAGTTCGATGGACTGGCGGGTTAGTACCTCTTATGCAGAAGATTTTGGCGGACGCGTATTTTGGTCAGCTAAAAAATAAGGTAATAGCGGGTTACGTGAATGTTGAGGCAGATTTGTGTAGTGGCATGCTGTAATCACGTCACAAGTTGATTGCTGGCGCAGGCGCGCCAGCAATAGACTTTTGGTGCCTTACATAGTTAATTCAAGGTGTTTTCCGTTAGGGAGATCAATAGAAACATTGAGAGTCCCACCGATAGCTTCAACATATCGCTTCAGGGTCGAAACTTTAATCTCTGCGCCACGCTGTTCCATCGCCGCCACTGTCGGCTGTGCGATACCCATAGCTTTACCTACGCCGGTTTGAGACGCTTCTGCCGCCTCTCTCAGTTGGTCGAGTCTTGTAACTATCAATAGCTCGTTTGTTTTCTCTTTGATGCGCTGCTGGCCTTCTGGAGAGCGTTTAGCCATCAGTTCTTTTAAATTTGCCATCTCATTTCTCCAGGCTATCTAAATGTTTTTGGTACTCTCTATCGGCTAGTTTTATCATATCAGCATAAAACTTAGCCTCGTTGACCCCACTCTTATCACCAGCACACAACGCTATAGCATTTCGTTCAGGGTCAAATGCAAAAAATGCTCTGATGGGGTCGCCTTTGTGTTGTACTCGCAACTCTTTCATATTCTTAAATATAGAGTCACGTACAGTGTCAACAAAAGGACGTCCAAGATTTGGCCCTCCGGCCTCAATCAGCCCCAACCCCGCCAGTATATCTTCCTGTAGTTCTTCCGTCTGACTATCAAACCACTTATCAAATAGGTCCGAAGTATTAACTTCCCACATCCTGTGCTCCTTATAGCCTAAAGGCTATAGAGTTAATGTATAGCCCAGGGGCTATGATGTCAATTTGCCGTCCAAACTATTTTTTGGCTTCCACTCTGATAACAGAGTGTCCAGATATGACTTTAATTTTAGACCTCAAAACGATCCTGGAATGAGAAGGGTGCTTAAGCGCTAACAGCCCAACAACAAAGTGGCGGGGATTGCTCCCCGCCGGTTGCCATCACGATTTGGATTCGTAAGCCATAAAGACGGCAACCTCCGTATGGTCGGTTCGGATGCGTACCTCACAGAGGTCTTTCCTGCTGACCAGCACGACCGCAATAGCCGCGATGATAATCAGAGCGGTGACCGTAATCACCCATTGCTGCTTCATGGTTGCGTCTCCTTGCCTTTCGGCACGCAAGAAGCTAACCTAATGTTGTGGAGCATTAGAGATGGCCTCATTTTGATTAAGAGTCAAAGTGGGGCTTTTCTCTTTCTGCCGTCTGCAACATGCTTAAGGCAGAAAGCCTCAAGCACCCGCCGATAAAATACTCCCGTCTGGCTAATTAATCTCATTCATCAAACAAATTTGCGTAGCGCCTCGTAAATATGGCAGGTAATATTACCTGTAAAATTAACGTAAACAGGTTATTTAATTAACCTTATAAGGTTCATGCAATGGGAACAGTGTTAGGTTTTATGGGGTTAATTTTGGGTGCATGGGCGGTTCGCAGCATCTGTATGAAGCAGCAAAATAATGTATTGAAAGCCGTTAAAGCGCTCCTCGCGGCAGTGTACTTTCTGGGGGCAGGCGGATTGGGGGGGACGAATGAGAAGATGTTCCCAACGGCTATAGTCATGCTGCTGGTGGGGGCCGCCGTGATGCTCTATTCAAACTGGGCAGCAAAGAAGGTGGCTTAAGTGCTAATAGCCCTAATTTAAAAACAGAAATTACGTAGCGGCTCATAAACCGACAGCGAAAAGCCAAATAAAAAACGGGGCCTTATTCAGCCCCGTGACTTATTACTCGATCTCTTTTTCCGGATGGTTTTGACCCTCTTCCATAAAGTCGCGATCGATTTCGTCGGTATTACCTCGATGGTCGCGGCCTGAAAGCAGATTCCAGCAGGAGATAAACAGCGCGGCGATCAGCGGTCCGATAACAAAGCCGTTAATACCATAAATCTCCATACCACCCAGCGTGGTGATCAGGATCAGGTAGTCCGGCATCTTGGTATCTTTGCCGACCAGCAGCGGGCGCAGGATATTATCAATAAGGCCAATCACCACCACAAAGAAGAAGGTCAGGATCACCCCTTTAACGATTGCCCCGGTAAAGAAGAAGTACAGCACTACCGGCAGCCAGATAATCGCGGAACCCACCGCCGGAATAATCGACAGGAACGCCATTAGCGAGCCCCACAAAATACTGCCCTGAATCCCGGCAAAGAAGAAGGCGATACCGCCGAGCGCACCCTGTACGGCGGCAACCACCACCGTACCTTTTACCGTGGCGCGAGATACCGCGGCAAACTTCACAAACAGATGCTGCTTCACATATTGTGAAAGTGGGATCGCGTCCAGCGCCAGGCTAACCAGGTAAGCGCCATCCTTCAGCAGGAAGAACAGCAGGTACAACATGATGCCGAAGCCAACGGTAAAGCTGAAGGTGCTTTTACCGATCATCATCAGGCTACCCGCAAAGAACTGCCCGCCCTTCATCGCCACGCCGGAGAGTTTTTCCTGAATAGCACTGGCATCGTTCAGATTGTTTTCGGCAAGGAAGTGACGCAGCCAGTCGGGAAGATGGTTGATCACCCCGGCCGCGGCAGAGGTCAGTTCACTCTGGTTATTTTGGATGCGGTTGTATAACGCATTGAATTCCAGCGCCAGCGATGAGGCGACGATGGCCAGCGGAATGAATACAATCAGGCAGATAATTACCAATGAAATCAGTGAAGCGAGGCCGTTACGGTCACCCAAATGCTTCCTGATTTTCGTTTTCAGCGGGTGGAAGATAATCGCCAGGATGGCGGCCCACAGAATGGCGGAGAAATAGGGTCCCAGGATGTGTAAAAAAGCGAACGTGGTGATCGCCAGTATGAAGATGAAAAATCCCTTACTTAAGCCCTTAATGATCATTGATTGGTCTCTGTTATTAAAATGCTATCTGGTTACGCGCTAAAAGTAGACCAGCGGCGGGTTTACGGCAATAACGTGCGCAACATAAAACGAAAAGAGTCGTTACGGCCGGGAGCCTGGCCAGCGGTAGACCTTTTGCGCCAGCAGGGAAAAGTCACTCTGAAACAGCGCACCACTTTTCTTCATCCGGTCGCGCAGCTCAGACAAGGGTGAAGGACAGTGCTCACGGCTGGCATAAATCACCACATTCCCGCTCGGAGTCGAGCAGTACAGTACGGTGCTGAACAGGGAGGTTAGCGCATCGGAAAAGGCAGAATCCTCATCGGGGGCCGTTTGGTGATTAAGCACCAGCCAACCCCCCGGCTGCAGGGCCTGGGCGCAGTGGCGCAAAAAGGCGCGCGTCGACTGCAGGGGAACCGCTGCGCTGGCGGAGTAGAGATCGGAACAGATGAGCGAGTAGTGGCCTTTCAGCGCGTTGGCGATGAACCGTGCAGCGTCGTCTACCTGATAGCGAATATCGTTGCTCAGCGGCAAACAGAAGTAGCGCTTCGCCACGTCAACCACGGCCTGGCGCAGCTCGACCACATCGATAGCAATGGCGGGATTGTGCGCATGCAGCGCGCGCACCAGACAGCCGCCGCCCAGCCCGAGCAGCAGAACCTTATCCAGCGGCGTGAGCGCTGCCGCCATCAGCATCGCGCTGATGTATTTATGCACCGGCAGCTCAGGGCGGCTCTTCTGCATCTTGCTTTGCTCAAAGACCCGGTCAAAGCTCATCAGTCGATAAATCTTATTATCGATCACCGAAACTTCTCCCTGCTCATCTTCAACGCTGGCGACCAGCTCTCCACGAATGCGAAACAGCGGGGATGAGTTATAGAGTTGGGCATCTGACATTTTAATCACTCCTTAAATGCACATCTTTCCTGATTATGCCGCCACATCTTCACATTTTTGCGGGTAAATGGGCAACCTTAGTCAAATTCGCACTACAAATGACATCACTGCTTGTAGATCGTCACGCAGCACTTTACGATGTCAGGTGGCCCGGCGCCGCGGATACCCGCAGCGCTGAATACTGGCCGGGAGCCTGTTGCATGAAAAGCGAGAAAGAGATATCCATCGATCAGTTTACCGAAGAAGAGAAAGGGTTGGTGGAGCAGCGGGTGAAAACATTGACGGACAAATTAAGTCATGTTGCCAGTAAGAAAGAGGAAAAAGAGATCCTCAAAGAGGCGAAACGCCTGGTAATGAAAGAGCGCGTGATGCGCGAGAGCAGCAAAGTTGTGCTGGCGAAGAAACCGCGTAAGCCCTCCGCGGCGAAAGAGAGTGAAGTAAAAGAGTTTAACTGGACTGCATCGCTGCGTAAGAATCCGCGTGCGTTAAAATAATTGAATCTCGGGCCGCAAAGGCCCTTGTCACCATGATCCTGCCTGAGTCAGTCACCCGACCACAATCAGATGTACCATCCGCGCCAACACTTCAATAATCAGCAAACTGCCAATCGTAATTAGCACCAGCGTGAAATAAAACTGCTTACGGTTATTCATGACGCTGGAGTCCCTGTCTGGCTGAAAGGCTATACTTTATCGCAAATTCACTAAACCAGGCGTCAATATGTGCCGATAAGAAAGGTTTAAGCGATGCTTTACCACTATTTAAACGGGGAAAACTGGCGGCATATTTTCATCGTTGGCGATCTGCACGGCTGTCGTGACATGTTGCAGCAGCAGTTAGCTGCTCTTCATTTCGATCAACAGCGGGATCTGGTCATCGGCGTAGGTGACTTGATCGACAGAGGTCCCAACAGTGCAGGTTGCCTCGCGCTGCTGCATCAGCCGTGGTTTCGCTGCGTGCGCGGCAATCATGAACAGATGGCGCTGGATGCGCTGAGCGGGGCGGGCAGTCAGATGTGGCGCCGCAACGGCGGCGACTGGTTTTACTCCATGAAGGGTTTACCGGTGCTGGAAGTGAAACGCAATTTGTTACGTTGTCACGAATTGCCACTGATTCTTCACCTGCAGCTGGCAGAGCGCGTCGCGGTTATCGCGCACGCTGACTATCCGGCGGAAGAGTATGCCTGGGGCAAGGAGATCGATACGGAGGCTGTGCTGTGGGGGCGCGAGCGCGTTGCAGCAGCGCAGCGCGGTAAAGGGGCAAGAATCCGCGGTGCCGATGATTTCTACTTTGGTCACACGCCGCTCCCGGCGCCGCTGAATGCCTGGAACCAACACTACATCGATACCGGCGCAGTGTTTGGTAATAACCTGACGCTGGTCCAGGTGCAGTAATGATGCGGCCTGATGACAGGCCGCAGGCTGTTACACGCTGAACAGTTTGCCGTCGCGCACCAAATCGCGCGGGTAGTTGTTTTTAATCCGGCTGCCCACCTTTTTGGCAATGCCAATCGCCTGCTGCTGATAGCAGACAATCACCTCGTCAGCAGGCAGGTCGCGTTCAGGATAGATATCGCGCCCGCGATACCACTCTTCCGCTTCGCTGCTGGTCAGTTCGAACGCGTTTGCCGCGTGAGGATCCGCCAGCGCAATCGCGGCTTCATGCTGCCAGCGCCAGCCTTTCGGGAATGTTTCCGCCAGCTTCAGGCCGATACGTGAGAAACGGACGCGCCCAAGCCACGGCTCCATCGCACGCGGGAACAGCCACAGCTCCTTATCACGCTGCCACAGCGACAGTTCATCGCTCCAGTTCAACCCGGCTTTTGCTGCGGCATCTGCCACGTCCTGCTGCTGCTTGCGGTTAAGCGGGCTAAAGGGCGGCTTGCCCACTTTATAGCCTGGAGCGGGCAGGCGCGGCACGCTTTCCAGCTTGCGCAGGCGGGCGACGAAGAAGCCTTCGCTGTCAAAAATATGCGGGAAGACGTGCAGAAACCCTTCCGCGGTGGCGGCCTGCTGCGCGCCGCTAAACAGCTGGTCGAGCGGCTCGATTTCAACGGCACCGGGATACTCGGCGAGCAGCCACTCAATGACCTGCTGATTCTCACTGCGGTTTAACGTGCAGGTGGAGTAAACCAGGATACCGCCAGGTTTCAGCGCGTGAAACGCGCTGTTGATCAGCTCCCGCTGGGTGGCGGCGATGTCGGCAGTGCTGGCTTCCGACCAGTTGCGCAGCGCATCGGGATCTTTGCGGACAACCCCTTCACCGGAACAGGGGGCATCCAGCAGCACCGCATCGAAACACTCGGGCAATGCAGGGCCAAATACCCGGCCGTCAAAGTGGGTCATGGCGCTGTTGCTGACGCCGCAGCGGCTGAGGTTAGCGTGCAGCACTTTCACCCGGCTGGCGGAGTATTCGTTGGCGAGGATGGTGCCTTTGTTCGCCATGCGCGCCGCAATCTGGGTGGTTTTAGAGCCCGGTGCGGCAGCGACGTCCATCACGCGTTCCGGCTGGCTACCGTTGGCAAACAGCGCGCTTACCGGCAGCATTGAGCTGGCCTCCTGGATGTAAAACAGCCCGGCAAGGTGCTCTGCCGTACTGCCCAGCGGCAGCGCATCCGCATCGTCGCGGCTGATCCAGAAACCCTCTTCGCACCACGGGATCGGCGTGAGCGCCCACTGCCAGGGCGCAACCAGCGCCAGGAAGTCATCAACGCTGATTTTCAGCGTATTAACGCGCAGGCTGCGGCGCAGCGGCTGCTGGCTGATAGCAATAAAGCGATCGAAGTCGTTCGCATCCGGCAGCAGTTGCTGCATCCGATCGAGAAAAGGCTGCGGGAAAAACACGCGGGAAGAGTGAGGCACAGGCAGGATCCACAGGAAAAAATGTGCGCGCAGTTTAGCACAGGGGGGCAGGTAAAAAAATTGGGCAGCGAAGGCTGCCCAATAGGAGGTTACTGCGGCAGGGCGGTTCCCCACTTGCGCCAGTCCTTCGGCTCTTCATCTTCCAACAGGAAGTGTTTACCCGAATTCGCCTGCGGCGCCAGCGGCACCGTTGGCGGCGTGGCAAAGGCAATGCCACCCTGGATAAACTGCTGGAAGGTGCCGGTTTTCACCACGCCGCCAATCAGGCCAAACTTGAGGTTGTAGCCGGAAGCCAGCCAGAACACCGAGTTGTTCCGTACCAGATGTTGATATTTCTTGCTGATGCGCAGAGTGATCTGCACGCGGTCGGCCATCGAGCCGAGAGACGTTCCGGTCACGGTACCCACTTCGATACCGCGGAACAGCACCGGGGTTCCGACCGTCAGAGAACCTCCCTCCGGCGCATCCATCACCACATTCAGGCCATCAAGGTAGCGTGCGTCGGTAATGGTTGATTCCTGCAGTTCGAAGCTGCGCTGAGGGCGCCCTTTACCTGGGTCAACGTTAATGTACGGCTGCAGCAGCGTCTCCAGATGGTTGACCCCCGCCGCCGAGATCTGCGGTGAAACGACCGAGAAGCGCGAGCCGAGACGGGCAAAATCTTTGACGTATTCAGGGTAGAGCACCGCTTTGGCGATCACCTGATTATTACCTTCGCCGAGCGCCAGCGATTCCAGCTGACCAATAGTGATGCCAAGGTAGCGGATCGGCAAACCCGGCGAAAGTTTGCTGGCGTCGTAAGTGCGCAGGGTGATCTGGCTACCCACCGCACGCGCGGCGGTTTCGGAATCATACAGCGTGCGTTTGTCCTGGCGGGTCAGGCCCACTCCGGCGCCGGTAAGATTTTCGAAGCTGATCGCCCCTTTCAGCGCGCGGTTAAGCGGCGAAGCCTGCACCGTCAGACCGCTGCCGTTAAGCTGCACGCGCGCCCCGCCTTCAGCCCAGAACACGCTACTTTGGGTCAGCAGCCGGCGATATTCCGGCTTGATATGCACATTAACGTCGAAGGCATCGGCACGCGGCGTAACGCTGACGATTTCACCGACCTGGAATTTACGGTAAAGCACCACGGAACCGGCCTGGATATCCGGCAGGCTGGTGGCCGTCAGGGTGAGGGTAGTTGGCAAGCGATCGCCGACCACCCCTTCAGCGGCTTTTTCCGCATTAGCATACAGTGGGTAAGTTTTTTTCACTTCGCCTTTGCTGCCGGGATCAAGGCGAATACCGCCGTCCACCCACTCACGGGCGCTGGCACCCAGCACTTCCATGCCATCAATACCGAGCTTGACGTCGAGACGGCTGTTAATGATGAACTTGCTGTCGCCGTGGACGAGGTCGCGATAGTCCGCGGCCACCGCCACGTTAAAGGTGACGCCTTTTTCATTCAGCGTGCGCTTAATCACCTGGCCGATGCGCATGCCGTGCAGCATCAGGGGCTGCCCGGCGTCAATGCCGTAGCTTTCCGGGGCGGTGAGGGTGATCTCCAGCGCATTCGGCTGCTGCAGCAGCGACTCATTGCTTGGCAGCACCACGAAATGGTCCTGCGGCGCGCCGTCGCCGGGGATCAGTTCAAGGGTATTGCCGGTCAGCAGGCTGCTCAGGCTGCTGTCAGTCAGGCTGATTTTCGGGCTGCGCATCTCAATGCGCGTTCCGCTGCGCATCAGGCCGGTGACGGAAGGATCCAGCGTCAGCTCACCGCTGACTTTGCCGTTGTCCTGCAGCGTCATTTTGGTCAGTGAACCCACTTCAAGACCCTGATACATCAGCGGGGTGCTGCCTTCCTTCAGGTTTTTACCGTCCGGCAGGTCGAGCAAAATTTTCACGCCGCGCTGGCTCTGCGCCAGGTCAGGGTAGAGGTTATAGTTGTCCTCGCTCTTCGCCGGCTGCGATGCCTGCGGTGAATCGAAAGCCACTGCGCCATTGACCAGCGCGGCAAGGCTCTCCAGCTGCACTTTAGCCCCACTCAGACCCACATCGGCCTTAACGCCGGAGACATTCCAGAATCGACTCTCTTTTTTCACCAGATTGGTAAAGCGACGCTCAATCAGCACGTCAATCGTGACCCCTTGATTACCGGAGTTGATGCTGTAGTCATACACGCGGCCAACCGGGATTTTGCGGAAGTAAACCAGTGAACCGCTATTCAGCGCGCCGAGGTCAGGGGCGTGAAGGTGGATCATCATTTCGCCGGTATTTAAGCGGTATTTGGGCTGGGTATCGAGCGCGGTAAAGTTTTCACGCGGTTCCCCCTTCTTGCCCGGCATCATGCCGATGTAGTTGCCGCCTACCAGCGCATCCAGACCCGAAACGCCGGCCAGCGAGGCTTTCGGCGTTACCAGCCAGAACTGCGTATCCTCACGCAGTGCGCCTTTCATATCGCTTTTAATGCTGGCCTTGATCTTAATGGTACGCAGGTCGTCGGTCATGCTGATGCCCTGCACCAGCCCGACTTCGACGCCCTGATAGCGTACCGGCGTGCGGCCCGGCACAATGCCGTCCGCGGTGGCGAAATCAATGGTCACCGTGGTGCCGCGCTCCTGGTAATTTGACCAGATAAGCCAGCCGGCAATCAGCAGGGCAATAAAGGGCAGCAGCCAGAATGGCGATATTTTTCGCCGATTTTTGACGCGTGCATTAGTCGGTGTAGTCGGCGTTTCCTGTTGCATGAGCATCCCAAAGTAAACGGCTATCCAGCCACTCAACGGCAAGAATAGTGAGTATGACCGCTGAACCGAAATAGAAGGCAGCCGGTCCCATAGTAAAAGCTAAAAGCTGGTCGCGATTAACCAGCGACATCGTTAGTGAAATGACGAACAGGTCGAGCATCGACCAGCGCCCCACCCACTGCACCACGCGCAGCAGGCGGATGCGGGTTTTCAGCCCTTGCTCACATTTGAAGTGAATACTGAGCAGCAGGGTCACCAGGACGATAACTTTGGTAAACGGCACCAGAATACTGGCGACGAACACCACGATAGCCACCGGGATATTGCCAGAGGCGAGCGAGAGAATACCAGAAAGAATGGTGTCATCCTGGCGAGAGCCGTTGAGATAGATGACTGAAATCGGCAGCAGATTAGCCGGGATCAGAAAAATAATTGAGGCGATCAGCGCCGCCCAGGACTTCTGCAGGCTGAAATGACGGCGGAAATAGAGCCGCGTGTGGCAGCGCGGGCAGCGGCCACGCTCATCGGCCACGCCGGTATGGTGGCAGCTCAGGCAAACCTGCAGCTGGGCAATCGGCACATTTGGATGAGGCTGCGGATAGAAACGGTGCCACAGCTGTTCAACGTTAAGGTGAATCAGCGTCAGCAGGCTGAGAAGCGTCAGAGAGATAAATGCCACCAGCCCAAGGCCCGGCGTAATGGCGGCATAGTCCTGCACCTTTATTGAGGCAACGGCAACGCCGACCAGGTAGATATCAAGCATCACCCACTCTTTCAGGCGGTCAAGCATCAGCAGCACCGGCCGCAGGTTCATGCCCAGCTTGTCACCGAAATAGAGGTAGCCAATAGAGACGACCAGCGTCAGCGGGGCGCCAATCGTGCAAAATGCCACCATTGAAGCGGCAATGACGTCACCTTCCCTGGTCATCTGCATGATGCCGCCCAGCAGGCTGGCGTAAATGTTGGTGCCGAGCAGCCGGATTGACATCAGCGGCTCATTGAAAGCGAAAGGCATCAGCAGCAGCATCGTCACCGCCATGGCGGTCAGTCGCGTCATCGACCAGTCCCGGCCATTCAGGATGCGCGCATTGCAGCGCGGGCAGTGCGCAGACTGGCTTGATTTAACATCTGGTAAGGAAAAAAGGGTATCGCATTGGGGACATCGCTGATAACGTGCCTGTGGCAGAGCATGACTTATGGCGTGTATTTTCATATTCCCGATCGTGCTTTGGCCCAACAGCGCAGGTGCAGGGCAGGTTAGGCTGATTAACGCCATGAGAGCAGGACTCAGTATAGCCGTGCTTCAGTATTCGGATAAATCCAAGGTTATATTAACTAACGGAATGAATCACCTTGTCCCGCTGTACTTTTAATGCTTAATTTTATCGGACTCAGTGGCTACCGGCCTGGTCTCAGTTTCTACAATGGTTAAACAATGACAAAAGCAGAATTTTATACCGACCTCAATCGCGACATGCGCGCACTTCTCAGCGGCGAAACCAGCTTCCTGGCGGTGATGGGCAATTGTAGCGCGCTTTTATACGAACGTCTTGATGGGGTTAACTGGGCGGGTTTTTATCTGCTGACCGAAGAGAACACGCTGGTACTCGGCCCGTTCCAGGGCAAAATCGCCTGCGTGCGAATTCCTGTCGGGCGCGGCGTTTGCGGTACAGCGGTGGCAGAAAACAGCGTTCAGCGTGTTGATGATGTGCATGAATTCCCGGGCCACATTGCCTGTGATGCTGCCAGCAACGCGGAAATTGTGCTGCCGTTAGTGGTAAATGGTCAGATTATTGGCGTGTTAGATATCGACAGCGTTGAATATAACCGCTTTGACAGTGAGGATGAGGCGGGGCTGAAAGCGTTGACTGACGGGCTTTGCGAGGTGCTTGCCGGATCGGATGTGGAAAAATTTATTCACATGAAACGCACCTAAAGCGCTGGATCACGTAGCAATTGCTGATGGGGTCATTATAATGTCGCCTGTTCATGCCTGCGCTGATTGGCAAACCCGTTGTAATCAGGAAATTTCATGGAAAATCAACCTAAGTTGAATAGCACCAAAGAAGTCATCGCCTTTCTGGCCGAGCGTTTCCCACAATGCTTTAGCGCCGAAGGCGAAGCACGACCACTGAAGATCGGAATCTTTCAGGATTTAGTCGACCGCGTGCAGGGTGAAATGAACCTGAGTAAAACTCAGCTTCGTTCAGCACTGCGTTTATATACTTCCAGCTGGCGCTATCTGTACGGCATCAAAGTCGGTGCGACTCGCGTTGACCTTGATGGCAATGCGTGTGGCCTGCTGGATGAACAGCACGTTGAACATGCGCGCAAACAGCTTGAAGAAGCCAAAGCGCGCGTGCAGGCACAGCGCGAACAGCAGCAGGCGAAAAAGCGTGAAGCCGGTGAAGACACCGCACCGCGTCGTCCGCGTAAACCTGTTCGTAAACCTGCGGCCGAAGGTGAGCAGCCACGTAAAGTGCGCAGCAAGCCAGAGCGTCCGCAGGCTGAACGCAACTCTTCCTCAGCAAGAGAAGAGACTCAGACGTCGAGTAGCAAACCGGTTACCGACACCTCAGCGTTGCAAGTGGGCCAGAGCATTAAAGTTACCGCAGGCAAAAGTGCGATGGATGCCACCATTCTTGAAATCTCTAAAGATGGCGTCCGGGTACAGCTGGCTAACGGTCTGGCAATGATAGTACGCGCAGAACACTTGCAGTTCTGATACGGAGGCTAATCAGGGCATGAACACTCTTTTTAAACGCACCATCATTGCGGGCCTGCTGATTGCAGGCAATGCCTTCGCGGCCGATAACATCACCCGTGCAGACCAGATCCCGCAGCTGCACCAGGAAGCACAGCACGCCACCGTCAGCGAGCGCGTCACTTCCCGCTTTACCCGTTCCCATTACCGCCAGTTTGACCTCAATAAAGACTTTTCGGTCAAAATTTTCGAGCGTTATCTGAACCTGCTCGACTACAGCCACAATGTGCTGCTGGAGTCTGACATTGCGCAATATGCGGACAAGAAAACCACGCTGGGCGATGAGTTAAAAAGCGGCCAGCTTTCGGCGTTTTACGATCTGTATAATCTGACGCAGAAACGCCGTTTTGAACGTTATCAGTACGCGCTTTCCGTGCTGAATAAGCCGATGAACTTTACCGGCAACGACACCATTGATATCGACCGCAGCAAGTCCCCCTGGCCCAAAAGTACCGCAGAGCTGAATGCCCTGTGGGACGCCAAGGTGAAATATGATGAGCTGAGCCTGAAACTGGCCGGTAAAGATGAGAAAGAGATCCGCGAAGTCCTCACCAAGCGCTATCAGTTCGCTGAACGTCGCCTGGCGCAGAGCAACAGCGAAGATGTGTTCCAGCTGGCGATGACCGCGTTCGCGCATGAAATCGACCCGCACACCAATTATCTCTCCCCGCGTAACACCGAACAGTTCAATACCGAAATGAGCCTGTCGCTGGAAGGTATTGGTGCGGTGCTGCAGATGGATGATGATTACACGGTGATCAATTCAATGGTTGCCGGTGGTCCGGCGGCGAAAAGCAAAACCATTACCGTGGGCGACCGTATTGTTGGCGTTGGTCAGCCGGGCAAACCGATGGTCGATGTGATCGGCTGGCGTCTGGATGATGTCGTTGCGCAGATCAAAGGACCTAAGGGCAGTAAAGTGCGCCTGGAAATCCTGCCTGCCGGCAAAGGTACCAAAACCCGTACGGTAACCCTGACGCGTGAAAAGATCCGCCTGGAAGATCGCGCGGTTAAAATGTCGGTCCATAACGTCGGCAAACAGAAAGTCGGCGTGCTGGATATCCCAGGTTTCTACGTTGGCCTGACTGACGATGTGAAGGTGCAGCTGCAGAAATTGCAGAAGCAGAACGTCGATAGCATTGTTATCGATCTGCGCACCAACGGCGGTGGGGCACTGACCGAGGCGGTTTCTCTCTCTGGTCTGTTTATCCCAAGTGGCCCGGTGGTTCAGGTTCGCGATAACAACGGCAAAATCCGCCAGGACAGCGACAACGACGGCATTACTTACTACAAGGGTCCGCTGGTGGTGCTGGTTGACCGCTTCAGTGCTTCGGCTTCTGAAATCTTTGCCGCTGCCATGCAGGATTATGGCCGCGCGCTGATTGTTGGTGAACCGACCTTCGGTAAAGGTACGGTACAGCAGTATCGCTCGCTTAACCGCATTTACGATCAGATGCTGCGCCCTGAATGGCCGGCGCTGGGTTCCGTGCAGTACACCATTCAGAAGTTTTACCGCATCAACGGCGGCAGCACGCAGCGCAAGGGTGTGACGCCTGACCTGCTGATGCCTACCGGCGTAGAAGCGATAGAAACTGGTGAGAAGTTTGAGGACAATGCGTTGCCGTGGGATAGCGTTCCTGCTGCTACCTATACCAAAACCGAAGACCTCAAGCCGCTGGAAGCACAGCTGATTAAAGATCATCAGGATCGCATCGCTAAAGATGCTGAGTTCCAGTACATCATTAAGGATATCGCCCGCTTTAATGCCAACAAGGACAAGCGCAATATTATCTCTCTGAATCTTGCCGAGCGCGAGAAAGAGAACAAAGAAGATGATGCATTGCGGCTGGAACGCATTAATGCTCGCCTGAAAGCAAACGGTAAGAAACCGCTGACCAAGCTGGAAGATCTGCCTAAAGATTACAAAGAGCCGGACCCGTATCTGGATGAGACGGTGAACATTGCCAACGACCTGGCGCAGCTGGAAAAACAGCAGCCGCCAGTGACACCGGCAGCGGCAAAATAAGCCCAACAGGCACAGCAATCGCTGTGCCTTTTTTTATTCTGTCCGTCCTGCCTGGCGCTGTGCGCGAAAAGTAACACAAAGTGTAAAGTTATGTCTTTTTAAACACTTAAAGATTAAGAGTGCTTGAAAAGCGGCGTATTGACCTTACGATGGTGGTACGCGAAAAGCGGAATAACTGAGGAAGTCTAATTTTATGATGCGTATTGCTCTTTTCCTGTTGACCAACCTCGGGGTTATGGTGGTTTTCGGGCTGATCCTCAGCCTGACAGGGATCCAGTCAAGCAGTGTAATGGGCCTGATGATCATGGCGGGTCTGTTTGGCTTCGGCGGTGCGTTTGTTTCACTGCTGATGTCGAAGTGGATGGCACTGCGCTCCGTTGGTGGTGAAGTGATTGAACAGCCGCGTAACGAAACCGAACGCTGGCTGATGGAAACCGTGGGCCGTCAGGCTCAGCAGGCCGGCATTGCCATGCCGCAGGTGGCTGTTTACCATGCGCCCGACATTAACGCCTTTGCTACCGGTGCGCGTCGTGACGCCTCGCTGGTGGCGGTATCAACCGGTCTGTTGCAGAACATGAGCCGTGATGAAGCGGAAGCGGTGCTGGCTCACGAAATCAGCCATATCGCCAACGGTGACATGGTGACCATGACCCTGATTCAGGGGATTGTGAATACCTTCGTGATCTTCATCTCGCGCATTCTGGCACAGCTGGCAGCGGGCTTTATGTCCGGTAACCGCGACGAGGAAGGCAGCAGCAACGGCAACCCGATGGTGTACTTTGCAGTATCAATGGTGCTGGAGCTTGTATTTGGTATTGTCGCCAGCATTATTACCATGTGGTTCTCACGCCACCGTGAATTCCATGCGGATGCGGGTGCTGCTCGCCTGGCCGGGCGTGAGAAGATGATTGCCGCACTGCAACGTCTGAAAACCAGCTACGAGCCGCAGGAAGCCAGCAGCATGATGGCCTTCTGTATCAATGGTAAATCCAAGTCGTTGAGCGAGCTGTTTATGTCGCACCCACCGCTGGATAAACGCATTGAAGCGCTGCGCAGCGGCGAATACCTGAAGTAGGGGCGCGGCATGCCGCGCCCGTTCAGGGCAAAATCATCAGCAAACCGGGCATGAGCCCGGTTTTTTTATGCCCGTTGATTGCCCGGCTGTGTAATGCGCAGGGCGCTGACCAGCGCGGCGATAGCGGCGAAGCTGCCCGCCAGCAACAGTGAGAGATGGGTGCCCTGGTTAGCAAACAGGTTGAACATCAGGGCGACAAGGGCCGCGCCGCTGGTCTGACCGAGCAGGCGGGCGGTACCGAGCATGCCACTGGCTCCTCCGCTGCGGTGACGCGGGGCCGAAGAGATAATCGTGTGATTATTCGGGGACTGGAACAGACCAAATCCGGCACCGCACAGCATCATGCGCCAGATAATATCGGCGTCTGATGGGCTGGCGGGTAGCAGGGCGAGCGCAAACAGCCCGGCGGCAAACATTGCCAGGCCAATCGCGCCGAGCAGGCCGGCGTGGAAGCGCTCAATCAGCCGCCCGGCAATGGGTGCCATCACCATCGTCGCCAGCGGCCACGGCGTCAGCAGCAGGCCGGTTGCCGCCTCGCTGCGTCCCAGCACGCTTTGCAGGAAGAAGGGCAGAGAGACCATGGCCAACATTTGCGCGCAGAACGAGCACACGGAGGTGCCAATCGACATGGCGAAAATAGGAATACGGAACAGGTCAACCGGCAGCAGCGGGAACTCCAGCCGCAGCTGGCGCCGGATGAACAGGGTTCCGACCAGCAGCAGCGCCACCAGTTCAGCCAGCAGCAGTTTTCCGTTCTGGCCCTGGGCAAAACCACTCAGCAGCGAGATAAGCAGGCCAAAGGTTAACGCATTCATCACGCTGCTCAGCAGATCAAATCGCTGCCCGCTGGCTTTCTGCGGATTATCCGGTAAATAGCGCAGGGCCAGCACCAGCGCGGCGATGCCGACAGGGACGTTAATCAGGAACAGCCATTGCCAGGACGCCACCGAGAGAATGGCGGCGGCAACGGTCGGCCCGGCAGCGCTGGATACCGCCACAATCAGCGAGTTAATTCCCATGCCGCGACCAAGATGGCGTTGCGGGTAGATAATGCGTATCAGAGCGGTGTTAACGCTCATCAGCGCGGCACCGCCGAAGCCCTGCAGCACGCGGGCAAAGGTCAACATGCCGAGCGAGTCCGACAGCGCACAGAACAGAGACGTACAGCTGAACAGCACCAGCCCCCACTGATAGATACGGCGGTAGCCGAGCATATCGCCAAGAAAAGAGAGGGTCAGCAGCGAAATAATAATGGCCAGCTGGTAGGCGTTAACAATCCAGATTGACTCTGCCGGGCTGGCATTCAGCTCGCGGGCAATCGTCGGCAGCGCCACATTGGCAATCGCGCCATCCAGCACGGCCACCGTGATGCCGAGTGCAATAGCCAGTATGGCCCCGTAGCGCTGGGGTAGCGGCAATCCGTCGTTGGCTGAAGTTGAGTGCATAGCGTTGAAATAGTTACGTGGGAGAAGAGTCTCATGCTAATGGTTTTTACGAATTATGCCAGTATGTAAATTGCTGAAAACTATCAGCAGATGTGTCCACGCCGTTGTGGCTTTCATTGCGCCCGGCGGAGGGGCTACGTATACTGGAAATAGCGTTCCATTTTTTATAAAACACAAAAGGTAAGTCATGGCGAGTGCCGATCCAGATAAACAGCCCGATTCCGTCTCTTCAGTGATGAAAGTATTTGGCATTTTACAGGCGCTGGGCGAAGAGCGTGAAAACGGCATCACCGAGCTGTCGCAGCGCGTGATGATGTCGAAAAGCACCGTATACCGTTTTCTCCAAACCATGAAAACGCTCGGCTACGTCTCACAGGAAGGGGAGTCAGAGAAATATGCGCTGACGCTAAAACTGTTCGAGCTGGGGGCTAAAGCCCTGCAAAACGTCGATCTGATCCGCAGTGCCGATATTCAGATGCGTGAGATCTCGCGCCAGACGAAAGAGACTATTCACCTTGGCGCCCTGGAAGAAGACAGCATTGTCTATATCCATAAAATCGACTCCCTGTACAACCTGCGCATGTATTCGCGCATTGGTCGCCGTAACCCGCTGCACAGTACCGCAATTGGTAAAGTGCTTTTAGCGTGGCGCGAGCGTGGCGAAGTGGATGCAATTCTGGCTAATGTTGAGTTTACCCGCAGCACGGCACGCACCATTACCACTAAGGACGCGCTGTTGCCCGTGCTGGAGCAGGTGCGTAGCCAGGGATTTGGCGAAGATAATGAAGAGCAGGAAGAGGGGTTACGCTGTATTGCGGTGCCGGTGTTTGACCGCTTTGGCATGGTGATTGCCGGACTGAGCATCTCTTTCCCGACCATCCGTTTCGCGGAAGAGAATAAAAAAGAGGTGGTGGCGATGCTGCATCTGGCGGCAAAAAATATCTCACAACAGATGGGTTACCACCACTATCCCTTCTGACATCAGCGGGCCGGCGTTGACCGGCCCGCCGGTCAATCAATTATCCACGACTTCGCTGCTTTTCTTCAGCAGCGGGCAATCCGTCACTCCAATAATGCCGCTGTCGGTGTGCAGATACTGTGCAATCACCATGCCGCGTGCGGTCAGGTACTGACACTGTAAGCCCATTCCCGCAACGTTTTTAGTGCTGCCCGTCAGAATGCCATAGCCAGTCAGCAGCATAGCCAGCCAGATAATGACCAGCAGCGCGACAATACGTAGCAAAAATTTCATGGTAATCCCCTTATTGTTTTCAGGCGGTGTCCTCACTGCCCGCAGCAGCATAACAGCTTGTCGCTTAGTACCACACAAATCGATAAGAGGATGCTGAAACCTTTGCACCTTTCTGAGAGTTAGATGCCGACTTTTTCGGGATCTGGCTATCATTTGCCGGGCTTACAGGTAAAATCATCTGCGCGGTACTGCCGCATAGAGGCAGCTCTTTTTCTGTATTGAGGCAAGTATGAATGAAATAAACAATGGTGCGATGGATATGGTCTCTGTTGGCATCGTGGCGTTGCTGGTGATAATCGGGCTGGTGGTATGGTTTTTCGTTAACCGCGCCAGCGTGAAGGCCAGTCAGCAGGTCCAACTGCTGGAAGCACTGCTGGAAGAGCAGAAGCGTCAGAACGCGATGCTGCGCCGCCTTACCGATGCGGTTGCCGGCAAAGAGCAGGGTGCTGCAGCGAAAGATAACGCTGATAGCAAAGATTTTACCCGGCTGATCCCGGAGCGCTAATTTTTTGTCGTGAAGTTGCAGGGCGACGGGTAAATTTTTTCCTGATAGTGCCCGCGAAATGGGCCAGTTTATCCTCAACCCCTGCAGCCCGATCGCCGTGCACCAAAATGGTTCATGCGTGACCGCGCCTGATAGCCGCCCAGGCGAGGTTACTCCGCGTCGGGTGCGAACAGATAATACCACCCAGGAATAATCCTAAAGCCATTTCATTATATCAGGCCACCTATTAAGAGAACCCAGTCTAAATACGCAAATAGATTGAGCGTAATAACGTTAATAAACTGGTGCAGATCAATGCATTTAAATGGGGCAGCGTGCCAGATAGTTTCCTGTTTTTGGTGCAATTTAATTTATAAACTGTACTAATCCGTGGTTGTTGTACAGTTGTAACACCTGAGCAGGATTGATAAATGGGCCTGAGTTTAATGAACTCTTTTGACAAAGCTTTGCCATATTTATGCCATCATTGGCGTTGACATTAGCCGCTACAGCCCGCAGCAGGACGGACTTGACACCTTCGGCCGTCTGTTATAAACCCTGTGTTGGTCAGGTGCTTAAAGGCTCTGCGGAGTGAATTCTGTTCAGTCATGAACGTCGTGATGCATCAATGTGCATTCTGTGCCAGCTATCGTTTTAAATGTGTGCGACATCTCTATCCCTGTTTAAAAATGACTTGCCATTAATTTGTGGATATGTGATAAAACATTCGGGTAAAACGAGGTACAGTTCTGTTTATGTGTGGCATCTTCAGTAAAGAAGTTCTGAGTAAAAGACTAACGTTGAATACCGCTTCCTTGCCGAGCTTTAATTTAGTGCCTCATGCAGTAATGTCTCTGGTTTTTCTGTACGTTAAGCCCACGGGCGAATAAACACTCTAAGGAAATTTGCAAAATGGCAAAGATTAAAGGTCAGGTTAAGTGGTTCAACGAGTCTAAAGGTTTTGGTTTCATCACTCCTGCTGACGGCAGCAAAGATGTGTTCGTACACTTCTCTGCAATCCAGGGTAATGGCTTCAAAACTCTGGCTGAAGGCCAGAACGTTGAGTTCGAAATTCAGGATGGCCAGAAAGGCCCTGCTGCTGTGAACGTCACCGCTATCTAATTTTCGATCTGAGCCTGACATTGCCGCCCGGCGTGTAATCCAGGCTGAAATCTGAATACTGAAGCCCTGTCATTGTTGACGGGGCTTTTTTATATCCGATTTTCGTGGTGCGCGGGATTTTCCACGGGCTTTGCAGTACACTGCCGCGTCTTAAATTGATGGAGTCTTGCTATGTCGTACCAGTGTCCTCTTTGCCAGCAGCCGCTGACGTTTGACCAGCGCACCTGGCGTTGTGAAAATCAGCACCAGTTTGACCAGGCGAAAGAGGGCTATGTCAACCTGCTGCCGGTACAGCATAAGCGCTCTAAGCAGCCGGGCGACAGTGCGGATATGATGCAGGCACGGCGCAATTTCCTTGATGCCGGTCACTACCAGCCACTGCGGCTGCAGGTCGGTGATTTGCTTGAGCGTGTGCTGCCGGCAGATGACGTCAGCGTGCTGGATATCGGCTGTGGGGAAGGCTATTACACCCATGAAGTTGCCAGCCGCCTGCAGGCCAGAGGTCAGGCTGAAGTGCACGGTCTTGATGTGGCTAAAATTGCCGTGCGCTATGGCGCTAAGCGCTATCGTAACGTGGAGTTTTGCGTCGCATCCAGCCACCGCCTGCCGTTCAGCGATCGGCAGTTTGACGCGGTACTGCGCATCTACGCGCCCTGCAAGGCTGAAGAGTTGGCGCGCGTCGTCAAGCCGCAGGGCTACGTACTTACCGTCACGCCAGGTCCGCGCCATTTAATGCAGTTTAAAGCGCTGATTTACCAGGATGTGCAGCTACACGACACCACGCCTGAGCAGATGCCCGGCTTCACGCTGGTTGAGCAGCAGCAGCTCTCCTACCCGATGACGCTTAACAGTGAAGAGTCCGCGGCGCTGCTGCAGATGACGCCGTTTGCCTGGCGTGCGCGCCCTGAAGTGTGGGGGATTCTGGCCACCACCGAGCAGTTTGAGTGTGAAACTGACTTCACGCTGCGCCTTTGGCAGCGTGACGACGAAATCGTGCAGGATGTCAGCGACTCTCCAGCATAAACTGATAGATGGTTTCCAGATCGTCCAGATTGCGTACATGAACCAGCAGGCGCCGTTTCTCCAGATTAATCACCAGTACGCCATCTTCTGACAGGTTGATGGCGCTGATACGCGCGTACTCAATAAAGACGTTCGCGTAGAAAAATCCCTTCTCCTTAAACAGCATTTTCGGCGCGCGGATCCAGAACAGCCAGACGGAGAGGCCTCCCAGTGCCAGCAGCAGCATAGTGGTCAGCTGGGGCCCCTGTGCGGCAAGGTTCTTATACAGCAGGATAGCCAGCAGGCCGATAAAGATCAGGCTGTCGAGCTTGTTGCGGCGCTGCAGCAGGATTTTCAGGCGGGTGGGGCCATGCAGACGATCCATAATCAGCTCGTCATAGATCGCATACAGCAGAATGAGTACGATAAAAAGGAGTATCAGGTAGTCAGTCAGAGACATATCGGCGTCCATAAAAAGGGGCCAGACTGGCTGGCCCCGGGGTAAAGATTATTCGTAACGCAGGATTATACGCCCAGCAGGCCAATCCAGTAACCGAAGATACCGATAACGAAGAAGCCCATAATAATCCACAGGGCATTCACCTTACGGCGCAGCAGCCACATACAGCCAAAGGTGAGCAGCAGCGGGATTAAGCCCGGCATCAGCTGGTCAAGAATCGACTGTACGGTGGTGACCGTGGTTTTACCGGTCTGGTCGGTAATCTCAGAAACCACCAGCGGCACGTTCACGTGCGTCCACTTGTTGACCAGTGCCCCCATGACAAACAGGCCGAGAATCGACGCCCCCTCAGTCAGTTTTTGCAGGAAGCCGCCGCCCATATCGCTAACGATATCGACACCTTTACGATAGCCATAAGCCACGCCGTAGTAGCGCACCAGCAGACGCACCAGGTTAAACAGGACAAAGAACAGCAGGGGGCCCATCAGGCTGCCGCTCATCGCGATACCTGCGCCCAGGGCCGCAAATACCGGGCGCACGGTACCCCAGAAGATCGGGTCACCCACGCCGGCCAGCGGCCCCATCAGGCCGACTTTAATGCCGTTTATGGCAGCATCGTCGATCGGCGCTCCGTTGGCGCGCTGTTCTTCCATGGCCATGGTCACGCCGAGTACCGGAGCAGCCACATACGGATGGGTGTTGAAGAACTCCAGGTGACGTTTGATCGCCTGTTTGCGGTCGTCGTTATTTTCCGGGTACAAACGGCGGATTACCGGTACCATCGAATAACAGAAACCCAGCGCCTGCATACGTTCGAAGTTCCACGAACCCTGGAACAGGTTTGAGCGTAAGAACACACCGCGCACATCGCCTGGCGTTAATTTCTTCTGCGTAGTGGTAGTTGTTGTGTCAACCATTTCTCTCACCTTTCCTTAATCGAGTTCGTTATCAAGGTCGTTATTAGCCGGACCTGCTGCCTGCGCACCGGCAACACGGTTATATTTTGGCGCCAGCTGGATATACAGCATGGCCATCACTACGCCGATGACGCCCAGAGCCACCAGGTTGAAGTTGGTGAAGGCAGCGGTCACGAAACCAAGGTAGAAGAACGGCATCAGGTAGCCTGCACGCATCATGTTAATAACCATGGCGTAACCGACCACCACGATCATGCCACCGGCGATATTCAGACCGTTGGTGACCACTTCCGGGATAGAGTTCAGCAGTTCCTGAACCACGCTGGTACCGACAGAAACGGCAACAATCACGGCAGGGATCGCGATACGCATTGCCTGCAGCACCAGCGCAGAGACGTGGATCCAGGAAATTGCAGTCAGGTTGCCCTTTTCAGCTGCTTTATCGGCAGCGTGCTGGAACGCAACGGTGATGGTACGGACAATAATGGTCAGAACCTGACCGGCTGCTGCCAGCGGGATAGCCAGTGCGATACCGGCACCCACGCTCTGCCCACCGGCAATAACCAGAATGGTCGAGATGATCGAAGCGAGTGCAGCATCCGGCGCCACGGCGGCGCCAATGTTCATCCACCCTAGTGCGATCATTTCCAGCGTACCGCCGATAATAATCCCGGTTTTCATATCACCGAGGATCATGCCGACTAACGTACAGGCCACGAGTGGCCGGTGGAACTGAAATTCATCGAGGATCGAGCCCATGCCCGCAATACAGGCAACGATAAATATCAGAACAATTTGCAGCGTGGTAATCTCCATTACACTTCTCCTATTAAATGCCAGAACGGAGTTCAACCTGAAATTTCAGGCCACGGGCTACTGATGCATTTTGGCGATCAGATCCATCATTTTCAGTCTCTGGTCGCTCGATACTTTACGCACTTCCAGTTCGATTCCGCGCTCATTCAACTTTTTGAACGCCTCAATATCTTTAGCATCCACCGATACCGCATTGTTGACCTGAGTTTTCCCCTGACGGAACGCCATCCCCCCGATGTTGACCGACGTGATATTGACGCCTTCTTCCACCAGTCGCACCACATCGGTAGGATTGGTAAACAGCAGCATCACTTTATCGTGGCCATATTTCGGGTTGTTCCACACGCGGATCATTTTCGCTACGTCCACCACATGCGCGGTAACGCCCGGCGGGGCAACCTGAGTCAGCAACGTTTTACGCACGTTATCGGCAGCAACTTCATCGCTGACGACAATAATGCGGGTTACGTTGGTTTCTTTGGTCCAGCGGGTGGCGACCTGGCCATGGATTAAACGGTCATCGATACGTGCCAGACCGATTTTCATGTGATCGCCGGGTGCCATCGGGGCCTGTGGTGCAGCCGGAGCTTTCACCGCAGCGGCGGGGGCAGGGGCTTCTGGTGCTTTCGCTTTCAGGGCTTTTACCCCTTCACGGCCAGTTTCCACGGCCAGCGCGACCAGTTCATCAAAGGTTGGGTTATCGTCTCGTGCCATCAGTACTTCGACCAGCATCGGAATATTGACCCCGGCGACGACTTCATAATCGGGTTTATCTACCACAAGGCGGCTGGCGGCGTTAAACGGGCTGCCCCCCCAGGTATCGACCAGAAAAAGCACTCCCTGCGTACTGTCCATATTGGCTAACCGTGCCTGATATTTCTCGATCAGGGTTTCGGCGTTTTCTCCGGGGACAAAGTCAATCCAACCGACATTTTCCTGTTCCCCTAACAGCATTTCGGCAGTTTTCAGCAGTTGTTCTGCTGCCCAGCCGTGCGTGCCAATCATAATAGCAATAGTCACTTGCTACCTCCTTATCCAGTTAAAACGACGCTTTGGAGTAAACGTCGTTTGAGGTTCAGCTGAGTTAATTGCGTTCAGCATGATTGAGGTCCCACTTTTATCTGTTGAGTTACTTATCAGCGGTACTGAACACACACCACATTGACGGCATTTATTTTAGTACGCGAAAAAATAAATTATGTGACCGTGCTCAGTAATTTAGACGCCGATCCACATTTGTCGGCTGAATGTTGAAACAACATGTCTGTGAAGGATTATGCACCCTGAGTGTAAGAAAATATTTTGACGTCCCTGTGGCAACTGATAAAGTAGTGATCCTTTTTTCATACAGGAGTAACGGGCCTCAGCCCTCCCTATGGACTGTCACCGAAGTCGCTTAATCATGCCGCCGGGCTATCCGGTATCGTTTTTAACGTCATTTGACGTCATCATGTTTTCCACCTGTCGTTATCTCTGCCGCACGTTCAGCCGAACGCCTGCTGCGATTTCCCGTTCCTTTTTCCGGAGTCTTTCATGGAATTTCTTTTAGACCCCTCAATCTGGGCCGGTCTCTTTACGCTCATTGTTCTTGAGATCGTGCTGGGCATCGATAACCTGGTGTTTATCGCTATTCTGGCCGATAAACTCCCGCCAAAGCAGCGTGATAAAGCCCGTCTGATTGGCCTGTCACTGGCGCTGATTATGCGTCTTGGCCTGCTGTCGCTTATCTCATGGATGGTGACCCTGACCCGTCCGCTGTTTAGCGTTGGCGAATTCAGCTTCTCTGGCCGTGACCTGATCCTGCTGGTGGGGGGGCTGTTCCTGCTGTTCAAAGCCACAATGGAGCTGCATGAACGGCTGGAAAACCGTGAGATGAATGACGGCGGCAATAAAGGATATGCCAGTTTCTGGGCCGTGGTGGTGCAGATCGTTATTCTTGATGCGGTATTCTCCCTCGATGCGGTAATCACCGCTGTCGGGATGGTTAACAATCTGGCGATTATGATGACCGCCGTGGTGATTGCGATGGGCGTGATGCTGCTGGCATCCAAACCGCTGACCAACTTTGTCAACGCGCATCCGACCGTGGTGGTGCTGTGCCTGAGCTTCCTGCTGATGATTGGTCTCAGCCTGGTGGCGGAAGGTTTCGGCTTCCATATTCCAAAAGGTTACCTGTACGCAGCGATTGGCTTCTCGATTCTTATTGAGCTGTTTAACCAGATTGCGCGCCATAACTTTATGCGCCATCAGGAAAGACGCCCGATGCGTGAACGCACCGCAGAGGCAATCCAGCGCCTGATGGGCGGGCGTCGTCAGAGCGAAGTGCAGAACAGTGAAAGCAGTGAAGTTGCCGCGATCATGCCGCAGGAAGCGTTTAAAGATGAAGAGCGCTACATGATCAATGGGGTACTGACGCTGGCATCCCGTTCAGTGCGCAGCATCATGACGCCGCGTGGTGAGATCTCCTGGGTTGACGCCACGCGTCCGCTGGATGAAGTTCGCCTGCAGCTGCTGGATACGCCGCACAGCCTGTTCCCGGTTTGCCGGGGCGAGCTGGACGAAATCATTGGCGTCGTGCGCGCGAAAGAGCTGCTGGTGGCCTTGGATCATGGGATTGATGTGGCAACCTTTGCCAGCAATACTCCGCCGATCATCGTACCGGAAACGCTCGACCCGCTGAACCTGCTGGGCGTGCTGCGCCGGGCGAAAGGCAGCTTTGTCGTTGTCACCAACGAGTTTGGCGTGGTGCAGGGGCTGATTACCCCGCTGGACGTGCTGGAAGCGATTGCCGGTGAGTTCCCGGATGAAGATGAAACCCCGGATATCATTGCGGATGGTGATGGCTGGCTGGTGAAGGGCGGAACCGATCTGCACTCGCTCCAGCAGCTGCTGGATACTCAGGAGCTGGTTAAGCCGGAAGACGATCATGCTTCGCTGGCAGGGCTGCTGATTGACCAGAAAGGTCAGCTGCCAAAAGCCGGTGAGGTGATTGAGATGCTGCCGCTACGCTTCCAGATTATTGAAGCCACCGACTACCGTATCGATCTGGTGCGCGTGACCAAAGAGCGTCAGGAAGACGAAGAAGAGTAAATATCCGGCGTGCCTGACCTGGATTAACAGCGGCCAGGCACGCCTCCCAACATCTGAAGCCTCATCGTCGCAGTTTAAAACCCACAGCGAGCACGAGGCGAGTGGGGGATGAGCTCAGACCGGTCAGAGGACGTTAGCGCTGGGAGCGATGTCTGAAGATAGTTAAAAGGCATGCCTGGCCGCTACAGGTCAACCCATCACGCGCTCAGCGTCTCCTGATGATTCATCAGCCATTCTGGGAAATCCCCCAGCGGCATCGGGCGGGCAAAGAAGTAGCCCTGAAGCGTATCAACGCCTCTCTCACGCAGATACTCAGCCTGTTCCGCCGTTTCTACTCCTTCAGCCACCAGGCTAATGTTCAGACGCTGCGCCAGTGAAATCACCATATCGGTCACGGTCGCATTGATCGCATCGGTGCCGATAGCGGCGGTAAAGACTTTATCAATCTTCAACACGTCCGGGCTCAGGGTCTTCAGGTACGAAAGGGAGCTGTGGCCAGTACCAAAATCATCGATCGCCAGCTTCACCCCAATCTTATGCAGATGCGACACCACGCGCTGATCGACCACCGGCAGCGAATCCCGCTCGGTCAGTTCGACAATCAGCTGTGGCCTGGGATTAGCCGGCCACCACAGTTGCTGTAAATCGTCGATAATGGCGCGCTCGTGGAAATGGCTGGCCGCCACATTGATCGCAATATGGAACGATTGACAGGCCGGCAGCTGCGGCAAATGGCGCACCACTTCACTGATGACAAAGCGGGTCAGCGGAGCTATCAGATTCTGCCGTTCGGCCAGCGGGATAAATACATCCGGCGGGATCCAGCCCTGGCGCGGGTTATGCCAGCGCAGCAGCAGTTCAATACCTTCACAACCCCCGCTGCGTGCGTTGATCAGCGGCTGGCAGTACACCATAAATTCACGGGCGGTGATGCCATAGCTAATCTGCCACGACAGGCTCATACGGTTGGCGGTTGCCAGCCAGACGATATAGCCCATCAGCAGGCTCAGCAGCAGGGCCAGCGGCAGCTGCGAAGGCACCGTCACCAAAGCCAGCCGCGCCGGGGATGGCCCAAATAGTGTGATCGAGAACGGGTAGCGCAGTGACGACTCTTCATAGGTCACTTCATCCTCTGAAGGCACCGCCGGTTCAATCATCGGATTACCAAACTCCAGGCTCTTACCACCCACGTTAAAAATGGCGCGCTCAACCCACGGCAGGGTCGGCTCCAGCAGATAGTTGGTCATCAGCTCAATATTGATGATCTGAATGATCCCGGAACGGTTGTCGAGGGAGCGTGGCGTCCAGAGCAGCAGCACCGGCGATCCCTTGATCAAATGCTCATCAACCGACAGCATCATGCGCTGGTTATTGACTGCCAGTTCTGGATAGTTGTCGGCAAAGCCAACATCCGTGGAGCCATAGATGCTGGAGCAGTAAACGCGGTCTCTGTCCACCAGTAAAATAGACCTGACCGTCTGCAAAGAAGCCAGTTTTTCAATCAGCGGAAAACGCACTTCACCACAGGTCAGGCCCACCAGGCCAAGGGTATTGTTTGCCGCGACGTCAAGCGGCGAGAACATTCGGTCAAAACGCTGGATAGCGTTGTCTGCGAAACTTCGCGACTGCTGCTCTATTCGGCCTTTCTCTTCCAGAAAACGGAAGGTTAACGTGAGAATGAGCACCAACGCGGCAACCACCACAGCGATCAGTAACCGCTTGCGGCGAAACTGTCCTAAAACTTCCTGGGACATGTGCATCAGTAACCACCCTTAGATCAAGACGCGTATAAATAGAGACCGAATACCAATTATCGGCAACAGGGGCATTAAGTTTAGTCGTGCTGAAGATAAAAGCTGAAGCGCTCAAAAACAGGAAGTTACTCGCGTAGATACGCCGAAAACACTCTAGCGGTTTCCAGGTTGCGGAGATAGCAGGAGAAGAAAATTATTTTTACGTTAAGACACAAAAAAAACGCCACCGCAGAGGTGGCGTTACGCTGTGATTAATCACACTGGACTTTTATCGCCAGCCCGCCGCGTGATGTTTCACGATATTTGGCATTCATGTCTTTGCCGGTCTCGTACATAGTTTCAATCACTTTATCCAGCGAGACGCGCGCTTCGCTGGTACGGCGCATCGCCATGCGCGCCGAGTTGATCGCTTTCACCGAAGCAATGGCATTACGCTCAATGCACGGCACCTGCACCTGACCTGCCACCGGGTCGCAGGTCAGTCCAAGGTTATGCTCCATACCGATTTCGGCAGCAACGCAGACCTGTTCCGGGCTGGCACCCAGTAGCTCGGCGAGACCCGCTGCGGCCATTGAGCAGGCGACGCCAACTTCGCCCTGGCAACCCACTTCAGCGCCAGAGATTGACGCATTCATTTTATACAGGATGCCGATAGCGCCGGAGGCCATAAAGTAGCGGATAAAGATGTCAGGGCTAACCGATTCGATAAAGCGATCGTAATACGCCAGCACCGCAGGCACGATGCCGCAGGCGCCGTTGGTTGGCGCTGTCACGACGCGGCCACCGGCAGCATTCTCTTCATTCACCGCCAGCGCGAACATGTTGACCCAGTCGATAACGTTCATCGGGTCGCTGGACAGCTTATCGGAAGAGGTCAGCAGCCGGCGCAGCGCGGAAGCACGGCGCGGAACGCGCAGCGGGCCTGGCAGTACGCCTTCGGTATTCAGGCCGCGATCGATACAGTCACGCATGGTCTGCCAGATATCGGCAAAGTAACGCTCAATGTCGGCACGGCTGTGCACGGCCAGTTCGTTCTTCATGATCATGCCGGACAGGGAGAGGCCGGTCTGATGGCAGTGCTCCAGCATCTCTTTCGCGGAGTTGAACGGGTAGGGGACCGACACTTCGTTCAGCACGGTTTTACCGAAACTCTCTTCATCGACAATAAAACCACCGCCGACGGAGTAGTAGGTTTTGCTGTAAATTTTCAGGTCGCCAGCAAAGGCGTGAATGCTCATGCCGTTCTCATGCAGCGACAGATTATCACTGCGGAACACCATGCCGCCCTCACGCGGGAAGTCGACTTCGTGTGCGCCGTTAGCCAGCAGTAGGCGTTGGCGCTGCTCCACGTCGCGGATGAAGCCGGGAATAGCATCAATGTCGACCGTTTCAGGGGAAGCCCCGGATAGCCCCATAATGATGGCGATATCAGTGTGGTGCCCTTTGCCGGTCAGCGACAGGGAGCCATACACATCGACGGCGATGCGCGTCACGGAAGAGAGCTGGCGGTTATTTACCAGATCGTCGACAAACAGTTTGCCGGCTTTCATCGGGCCGACAGTATGAGAACTGGACGGGCCAATGCCGATCTTAAACATGTCGAAAACGCTAATCACGTTACACGCTCCTGTCAGGATTATTGCTCGCGGTGGGCATTGCTCACGGTGGTTGCCCACGAATGGCGAGAAATATAAATGAAAAACTGCCGAATTGCAGTGATTTGGATCGCCACGCTGCGATTTTCTGGTGATAAATAATGTGAAGGTGGTTTTATCTGCAACTAATGGCTGGATTTTAACCGATTCAGGCCGGTTTAGCTACCTGAAGGCTAAGCTGACGAATAATCCCGGCGGTCATTCCCCAGATAAAGTAGTCATCAAACCACGATAGCCAGACGCGGTGTGACTGCCCGCCACGGTGCACATCCAGCGCGGAGTAGCGGCTCAGACGCAGCGCTTCTTCCAGCGGCATCTCAAACACCGATTCCACTTCGCCCTCGTTGGCCTGCCACTCCAGACCCGGCGGCAGCAGGCCGACGACCGGCGTAACCTGGAACCCGGTGCTGCTGGTGACCGCAGGCAGAATGCCGACCACGCTGACCGCCGCCGGCGGGATCGCGACCTCTTCAGCGGCTTCACGCAGGGCGGTGGCCACCAGGGAGGCATCGCTGCTGTCCATCGTGCCGCCGGGAAACGCCACCTGCCCGGCATGTTTACGCAGCGTGGCGGCACGGCGGGTCAGCAGTAAGGTTGGGCTGGCATGAGCGACGATCGGCACCAGCACGGCGGCCTGCCGACGCGGTAAATTCTGCTGCCCGGCAGCGGGCGGTTGCAGAATAAAACGCGCCAGAAAGCGCTCCAGCACCGGGTTGTCATGCGTCATCAGTCAGCTGCTCCAGGCAGGGTAAAATGCGGTTCACTTTATCGAAGGTTTCCTGATATTCCGCCGCTTCTTCGCTGTCGGCAACAATCCCGCCTCCGGCAGCACAGTAGAGGGTGCCGCGTTCGGCAATCAGCGTGCGGATGGTAATGCTGGTGTCCATGCGCCCGCAAACGCTGAGATAGCCGATACTGCCGCACCAGGCATTGCGCCGCTGTGGCTCCAGCTCTTCAATAATTTCCATCGCCCGCACTTTTGGCGCACCGGTAATCGACCCGCCCGGGAAGCAGGCGCGCAGCAGATCGCAGGCGGAAAGCGCAGGCTTTAGCTCGGCAGTGATAGTGCTGACCAGATGATGCACCGCCGGGAATGGCTCAACCACGAACAGCTCGGGCACTTTGACGCTGCCCGGGGTGGCAACGCGCCCGATATCGTTACGCAGCAGGTCGACGATCATCAGATTCTCGCTGCGATCCTTTGGCGACTGCGCCAGCTTCTCTCCCTGCAGGCGGTCGGCCACGGGATCGGCCAGGCGCGGCAGCGTGCCTTTAATCGGGCGCGTTTCAATCTGCTGACGCTGCAGCTTGATAAACCTTTCTGGCGACTGGCTGAGGATTGCGCTGTCCGGCAGGCGCAGAAAAGCGCTGAACGGTGCGCGGTTGGCGGCACACAGCTGGCGGAATGCCTGCCATTCATCGCCCGCGTAGCTGGCGTTGAAGCGTTGGGCGAGATTTACCTGATAGCAGTCGCCGGAGAGCAGCCACTGCTGCACTTGACGGAACTTGTCACCGTATTCTTGACGCGACATATTCGCCTGCCAGCTGCTGGTCAGGCGGAAGGCGGGCTGAGCTGCCGCCTGCTGATCGTCCAGCCAGTCCAGCCGCGCCTGCACGTCGCCATGAACCACCAGCGTCAGTTTTTGCTGGTGGTGATCGGCAATCAGCGCCCAGTCGTAAATGCCTACCGCCATATCCGGCGTGGTCAGCTGCTGCTGTGCTGTAGCGGGCAGTTTTTCAAAGCGCCGGCCGAGGTCGTAGCCAAACAGGCCAAGCGCACCGCCCTGAAACGGCAGGCTGTCATGATGCTCAGCACGCAGGCCGCAGTTTTCCAGCTGCTGCTGCAGCAGCGCGAGTGGGTCATCCTCACTGACTATCGTCCCGGCTGCATGCTCGATTACCGTCTCTGCGCCGCGCGTGGTGAGAGTGATACACGGCTGAGCCACCAGGATATCAAAGCGGTTATCGCTGTGGTCGGCAAAGCCGGAGTGCAGCAGCATTGCCCATGGCTGATGGGAAAGGGTGGCAAACCGATCGGCCAGCGCATCTGGCGTATACTTCAGAGGATGATAGACAGGCGACATGGTTCTTCAGCAGATAAAGGTACACAGGTGCGCAAGCCTGACATATTTTTAAGCCGCTGGCATCTCTTTGTCGCCCGTGGAATAATCCCGCAGCAAATCCACCCAGGAGTCACTATGTTTACAGGATTACCCGCGCTGTCGTACGAAGAGCAGCAACAGGCCGTAGAACGCATTCAGGAACTGATGGCAAATGGCATGAGCAGTGGCGAGGCCATTGGCATGGTGGCGGCTGAAATTCGTGAGAATCACACGGGCGGACATGTCCCGGTAATGTTTGACGAAGATGAAGAAGACTACATGGGCGATAACAACCACGACGAAGAAGAAGACGAAGAAGAGTAAGTGGTTTACCCCTGCCCGCTGCTAGCAGGGGAAAGAGGTTACTTCGCGGCAACCACTTTAATTTCGACCAGATATTTCGGGTTCATCAAATTGGCCTGTACGGTGCAGCGCACGGGCGCATTACCCGGCGAGACCCAGGCATCCCACGCGCGATTCATCGCGGCAAAATCTTCTTTGTGCACCAGAAAAATGGTGGCATCCAGAATCTTACTTTTATCTGAGCCGACGCGCGTCAGCAGCTTATCAATTACCGCGAGGGCGTTGGCGGTCTGCGCTTCGGCATCCTCATCCAGATTCTCCGGCACGCTGGTGTAATACACCGTGTCGTTATGGATCACGGCTTCCGACATGCGGTGCTCTGGGTCAATACGTTCGATGGTCATGTGCATTCCTTTATTACTGATACTTTTAAACGCAGACAGACTGGCACAGATTCAGGCGGCTTGTCACCTTAAGGGTGGCTCAGACCGGTGGATACTGACATAATTACAGGTGTTTTTTTCCGGCAGTGAGGATGTGTGGCAGACGATTTTGCAGCAGACGGCGCCCTGGCGCAGGCTATACCCGGCTTCAGGCCGCGTGAACCACAGCGGGAGATGGCCGCCGCCGTGGCCCGGGCGATTGAGGGCAAGAGCGAACTGGTGGTCGAGGCCGGTACCGGCACCGGTAAAACCTATGCCTATCTTGCCCCGGCACTGCGCTCCGGGAAGAAAGTGATCGTCTCGACCGGTTCAAAAGCCCTGCAGGACCAGCTTTACAGCCGCGACCTGCCGACGGTCGCCAAAGCGCTGAAGTTCAAAGGCAGCGTGGCCCTGCTGAAGGGGCGCTCCAACTATCTGTGTCTGGAACGCATGGAACAGCAGTCGATGGCCGGTGGTGAACTGGCGGTGCAGGCGATGAGCGATCTCGTTCACCTGCGCGGCTGGTCAAACGAAACCGTCGATGGCGATATCAGCACCTGCGGTGGCGTGGCGGAAGACAGCACTATCTGGCCGCTGGTCACCAGTACCAACGATAACTGCCTTGGCAGCGACTGCCCGCAGTATAAAGATTGCTTCGTGGTTAAAGCCCGCCGTAAAGCGATGGATGCCGATGTGGTGGTGGTCAACCATCATCTGTTTCTCGCCGATATGGTGGTGAAAGAGGGGGGCTTTGCGGAGCTGATCCCGGATGCTGACGTGATGATCTTCGACGAAGCGCATCAGGTGCCGGATATCGCCAGTCAGTACTTTGGTCAGCAGCTCTCCAGCCGCCAGCTGCTTGACCTGGCGAAAGACATCAATATTGCCTACCGTACCGAGATCCGTGACGTCCAGCAGCTGCAAAAATCCGCCGACAGGCTGGCGCAGTGCGCCCAGGATTTCCGCATCGCGCTGGGCGACCCCGGTTTTCGCGGCAACCTGCGCGATTTACTGAGCAATCAGCAGATTCAGCGCGCGCTGCTGCTGCTCGATGACGCGCTGGAACTCTGTTACGACGTGGCGAAGCTCTCGCTGGGGCGCTCTGCACTGCTGGATGCCGCCTTTGAGCGCGCCGCGCTCTACCGCGGGCGTTTAAAGCGCCTGAAAGATGTTTCGCAGCCGGGATTCAGCTACTGGTATGAGTGCAACTCGCGCCACTTTGTGCTGGCGCTGACGCCGCTCTCGGTGTCCGATCGCTTCCGCGAAGTGATGGATGAGCGTCCGGCCAGCTGGATCTTTACCTCGGCAACGCTGGCGGTGAATGAGCAGATGACCCACTTTGTCGACCGCCTAGGCGTCGGCCAGGCAGAGACGCTGATCCTCAACAGTCCGTTTGATTTCGCCAGCCAGGCGCTGCTGTGCGTGCCGCGTAATCTGCCCTCACCAAATCAACCCGGCGGGACGCGCCAGCTGGCACGCATGCTGCGCCCACTGATTGAAGCCAACAACGGGCGCTGCTTCTTCCTGTGTACCTCGCACAAGGTGATGCGCGAGCTGGCGGAAGAGTTTCGCGCCATGCTGACCTTACCCGTGCTGCTGCAGGGCGAAACCAGCAAAGGCCAGCTGCTTAAGCAGTTTGTCGCGGCGGGTAATGCCCTGCTGGTGGCAACCAGCAGCTTCTGGGAAGGGGTGGATGTGCGCGGTGATGCCCTGTCGCTGGTGATTATCGACAAGCTGCCGTTTACCTCGCCGGACGATCCGCTGCTAAAAGCGCGTATGGAAGACTGCAAGGTGCGCGGCGGCGATCCGTTTGATGAAGTGCAGCTGCCGGATGCGGTGATCACCCTTAAACAGGGGGTTGGCCGTCTGATCCGCGATGTTGACGATCGCGGCGTGCTGGTTATTTGTGATAACCGCCTGGTGATGCGCCCCTACGGCGCGGTTTTCGTTAACAGTTTGCCGCCGACGCCGCGTACCCGAGATTTAGACAAGGCCGTGGCGTTTCTTAAGCCAGCGACAAGCAGTAATGGATCCGGCGGCAGTATGCTATGATGCGCGCCGAAAATTTTTCTCCCCCTGAGGTTGTGATGTCCACGCGAATTTTAGCTATTGATACGGCGACAGAAGCCTGTTCGGTTGCGTTGCTGAACCACGGTCAGACGTTAGCCCATTTTGAACTCTGCGCGCGTGAACATACGCAACGCATTCTGCCGCTGGTGCAGCAGATCCTGCGCGAGAGCGGGGTGGCATTAAGCGAACTGGATGCGCTGGCATTCGGGCGTGGCCCCGGCAGCTTTACGGGCGTGCGCATTGGCATTGGCATCGCTCAGGGATTATCGCTGGGTGCCAGCCTGCCGCTGATTGGCGTTTCCACCTTGCAAACCATGGCGCAGAGCGCATGGCGTCTGCATGGGGCTTCCCGCGTGCTGGCCGCGATTGATGCACGCATGGGCGAAGTTTACTGGGCAGAATATCAGCGCGATGAGCAGGGCGTCTGGCACGGTGAGCAGAGCGAAGCGGTGCTGAAACCGGAAGCCGCCGCGGCACGTATGGCAAAGCTGAGTGGTGAATGGGCCTGCGTGGGTACCGGCTGGCAGGCCTGGCCGCAGCTGGCAGAAAACAGCCCGCTGAGCTTAACCGTTACTGATGTGACGCTACCGCGCGCAGAAGATATGTTGCCGCTGGCCGGGCAGGCGCTGGCCGCCGGGCAGACCGTGGCCCCGGAACACGCAGAGCCGACTTACCTGCGTAATGAAGTGGCGTGGAAAAAATTACCGGGTCGCGAGTAGCCGTCGGCAACTATTTAAATGGGATGCAGTCGAAGTAGCATAAACCAGGGAGAATCTTAATGCGTAAACCGAGTATCTGGCAGTTAAGTGGTTTGTTATTGGTGTCGCTGTTGCTCAGCGGCTGTGTCACCGTGCCGGATTCAGTTAAAGGCTCCTCGCCCACGCCCCAGCAGGATCTGGTGCGGGTGTTAAGTGCGCCAGAACTGTTTGTTGGTCAGGAGTCGCGCTTTGGCGGGAAAGTCATCAAAGTCGACAACCGCAATGGTATGACGCGGCTGGAGATTGCCGCCATGCGCCTTGATGACGGGGCGCGCCCAATTCTTGGCAGCGCCTCTATTGGCCGTATCTTTGCTGACGTGAACGGTTTCCTCGATCCGGTGGATTTCAATAACCAGATGGTCACCGTGGTCGGGCCGATCAAGGGCACTGAGAAAGGCAAGATTGGCGAGGCGCAGTATAGCTTCGTGGTGGTGAGTGTGACCGGCTATCAGCGCTGGCATATGAGCCAGCAGATCGTTACGCCGCCGCAGCCTATCGACCCGTGGATCTGGTATGGCCCCGGCAACGGCCGCCATCGCGGAGGTTACTGGGGCCCGGCCCCGTGGGGTTACTACAACACCGGCCCGGCGCAGGTGCAGACCATTCTCACCGAGTAGCCACAGCGCGTAAACATTGACGACGGCATATCTGCCAGCCGCTGGCGATATGCCGTTTTTTATTGATTCTCTCCGGATGAGAGAAATTTAGTGATGGGCTTCGCAACCTCAAAACAGAGACCTGAGCAAACTGGTACGCTGAGTTAAAATAATGTTAACAGATGCCGATCGGTCGAGGCTGCGATGACAACAAATAATAATTTTCGAGGTGATTCCTTGCATAAGGTTTGGCTAAACCGCTACCCCGCTGATGTACCTGCTGATATTAACCCCGATCGCTACCGGTCGCTGATCGAACTGTTTGAGCACGCGGCGCTGCGTTACGCTGAGCAAACGGCATTTATCAATATGGGGCAGAGCATGTCCTTCCGTCAGCTGGATGCGCGCAGCCGCGCATTTGCCGCCTATCTGCAACAGGGGTTGGGGCTGAAAAAGGGCGACCGCGTAGCGCTGATGATGCCAAACCTGCTGCAGTACCCGATTGCCCTGTTCGGCATCCTGCGTGCCGGCATGATTGTGGTGAACGTTAACCCGCTGTATACCCCACGAGAGCTGGAACATCAGCTGAATGACAGCGGTGCCAGTGCGATTGTGATTGTCTCCAACTTTGCCCACACGCTGGAAAAAGTGGTGGCGAAAACCCAGGTTAAGCACGTGATCCTGACGCGCCTTGGCGACCAGCTCTCCCCGGCCAAGGGTACGCTGGTCAATTTCGTCGTCAAATACATCAAAAAAATGGTGCCGAAATATTATCTCCCCGGAGCGATTTCGTTCCGTCAGGCGCTGCACAGCGGGGCACAGCTGGAGTATGTTAAGCCGGAGATTATCAATGACGATCTCGCTTTCCTGCAATATACCGGCGGCACTACCGGTGTCGCTAAGGGCGCCATGCTGACGCACCGCAACATGCAGGCTAACCTTGAGCAGACCAAAGCGACTTATGGCTCGTTGCTTAAGGCGGGTGAACATACCGTGGTCACCGCGCTACCGCTGTACCATATTTTCGCGCTGACGGTGAACTGCCTGCTGTTTATCGAGCTGGGCGGCGCTAACCTGCTGATCACCAACCCACGTGATATTCCGGGCCTGGTAAAAGAGCTAGCGAAATATCCCTTTACCGCGATCACCGGCGTTAACACGCTATTTAACGCGTTGCTTAACGATGCCGCGTTCAACCAGCTCGATTTCTCAACGCTGAGTTTATCCGCCGGTGGCGGCATGGCGGTGCAGAAGGCGGTGGCCGAGCGCTGGGAGAAGCTGACCGGCCATTATCTGCTGGAAGGTTACGGCCTGACAGAATGCTCCCCGCTGGTGTCGGTCAACCCGTATGACATTACCTGCCATAACGGCAGCATTGGTTTACCGGTGCCCTCTACCGATATCATGCTGGTGGACGAAGCCGGGAATGAAGTGCCGGAAGGTGAACCGGGCGAACTCTGTATTAAAGGCCCGCAGGTGATGCTGGGATACTGGCAGCGCCCTGATGCAACCGATGAAGTTTTAAAAAATGGATGGCTTCGCAGCGGTGATATTGTTACCGTTGACCACGAAGGTTTCCTGCGTATTGTCGATCGTAAAAAAGATATGATTCTGGTTTCCGGTTTCAACGTTTATCCTAATGAGATCGAGGATGTGCTGATGCTGCACCCAAAAGTGCGCGAAGCAGCCGCCATTGGCGTGCCGAATGATGTCGCGGGTGAGATGGTGAAAATCTGCGTGGTGAAGAAGGATCCGTCACTGACGAAAGATGAACTGCTGGCTCACTGCAAGAAGCATCTGACAGGATATAAAATTCCTAAAATTGTTGAGTTCCGTGATGAGCTGCCGAAGACCAACGTCGGCAAAATACTGCGTCGCGAACTGCGCGAGGAAGCCATCAAGACGGCCCAGCCCACAGGCTGATCGCCAATGGCTTTTCCTGCTAACGTACAATGCCGGGTTGCCCGGCATTTTTATTGTTAACGCCAGCTGACTACAGGGCAATGGCCCCTGTGGCGAGAGAATACAAATTTGAATTACACCATGATCACCACCAATGAGGCGCTGGCCGAGGTCTGCCTGCGCGCCCGTCAGGTTCCTGCGCTGGCGCTGGATACTGAATTCGTCCGTACCCGTACTTACTACCCGCGTCTCGGTTTAATCCAGCTGTTCGACGGAGAGACTATTTCACTGATCGACCCGCTGCCGATCACCGACTGGACACCGTTCCGCGATCTGTTGGTCGATGCACAGTGCATCAAATTCCTGCATGCCGGGAGTGAAGACCTCGAAGTATTCCATCACGAGTTTGGCGTGCTGCCGCAGCCGATGATCGATACGCAGATCCTCGCTGCCTTTAGCGGCCGCCCGCTGTCGTGCGGCTTCGCGACGATCGTTGAGTCCTTTACCGGCATTGCGCTGGATAAAAGCGAGTCACGTACTGACTGGATAGCGCGCCCGCTAACCGAAAAACAGTGCCAGTACGCCGCTGCTGACGTGTTCTATCTGCTGCCGATTGCGCATAAGCTGATGGCAGAGACCGAAGCAGCAGGGCAGATGGACGCGGCGCTGGATGAGTGCCAGCTGCTGTGCAAGCGCCGCACTACGCTGCTTGACCCGCAGGATGCCTGGCGTGAAATCACCAATGCCTGGCAGCTGCGCCCACGTCAGCTGGCCGCGCTGCGCCTGTTGGCTGCCTGGCGGCTTGAGCTGGCACGGGAGAAAGATATGGCGGTTAACTTTGTGGTACGCGAAGAGAACCTGTGGAAGGTCGCCCGCTTTATGCCGGGTTCGCTGGGCGAGCTGGACCATCTGGGGCTGGCCGGGCAGGAGATCCGTTTCCACGGCAAAGCGCTGGTAGCGATGGTGGCGCAGGCCAATACACTGAGCGAAGCAGAGCTACCGCAGCCGTTGCCGAATCTGGTTGACTATCCGAACTACAAGCAGGTTTTCAAAGGGTTAAAAGCCCTGGTGGCGGAGGCGGCGGAACAGCATGGCGTCAGTCAGGAACTGCTGGCATCGCGCCGTCAGATCAATCAGCTGCTGAGCTGGTACTGGAAATTGAAACCACAAACGACTAAGCCGGAGCTGGTGGATGGCTGGCGTGGGAAACTGCTGGAAAAGGGTATCAACGAACTGCTCGCGGCGTACTAAACGCGCGAAGAAATTTTCCCCTGCTGCGATAGCAGGGGAAAATCAGGAACGGTTGGGGATCATTTCGGTGTGTCTTCCGCTTCCGCTTCTGTCTCTGGCAGGGTGACGTTCAACTCAAGAATAGAGATGTCATCATCCTTTTGATCCAGCTTGACGCTCAGCATCTCTGGATCAATTTTCACGTATTTGCAGATCACTTCCAAAATGTCCCTTTTCAGCTGTGGCAGATAGTGGGGCTCACTGTCGCCCCTTCTGCGTTCCGCCACAATAATCTGCAGCCGCTCCTTGGCTATATTGGCTGTGCTCTTTTTACGGGATAAAAAGAAATCGAGTAAGGCCATGGTTTATCCCCCAAACAGGCGTTTCAGGAAACCCTTCTTCTCTTCTTCAATGAAGCGGAAGGGACGTTCTTCACCGAGCAGACGGTCAACGGTATCGGCATAAGCTTTACCTGCGTCTGATTCAGCGTCCAGGATCACTGGCTCACCCTGGTTTGAGGCGCGCAGCACGGACTGGTCCTCCGGAATCACGCCGGCCAGTGGAATACGCAGAATTTCCAGTACGTCTTCCATGCTCAGCATGTCACCGCGGTTTACGCGGCCCGGGTTATAACGGGTCAGTAACAGATGCTCTTTAATCGGGTCCTGGCCGTTCTCCGCACGACGTGATTTGGAGGACAGGATACCGAGAATACGGTCGGAGTCGCGCACTGACGACACTTCCGGGTTGGTGGTGATGATCGCTTCGTCGGCGAAATAAAGCGCCATCAGGGCACCGGTTTCAATCCCCGCCGGGGAGTCACACACCACGAAATCGAACTCCATGTTGCCGAGGTCATTCAGCACTTTTTCCACGCCTTCGCGGGTCAGTGCATCTTTATCACGGGTTTGCGACGCTGGCAGAATAAACAGGTTTTCGGTGCGTTTATCTTTGATTAACGCCTGGTTCAGCGTGGCATCACCCTGAATCACGTTCACAAAGTCATAAACCACACGGCGTTCACAGCCCATAATCAAATCGAGGTTACGCAGACCGATATCGAAATCGATAACGACAGTTTTTTTACCTTTCTGCGCCAAACCGGTAGCGATGGCCGCGCTGGACGTGGTTTTACCAACGCCTCCCTTACCCGATGTAACAACAATAATGCGTGCCATATAGTAATTTCCTTAAGAAAAGAAAGGGCTCGTGAGCCTGGCTCAGTTCAATGTTTGTATAGTCAGGGCGCCATCTTTGAGACAAAGACGCGACGCTTTTCCGAAAAATTCAGCGGGGATCTGGTCCATAATCCAGTAGTTACCGGCTATGGAGACCAGTTCAGCTGATAAACTGGTACAAAAAATCTGGCAATTTTTATCGCCGGAGGCGCCAGCCAGCGCACGCCCACGCATCATGCCGTAAATATGGATATTGCCATCGGCGATCAGTTCAGCACCGGCGCTGACGCTGTTAGTAACGATAAGATCGCTGTTTTTGGCATAGATTTGCTGCCCGGAACGAACCGGTGTGGAGATAATCCGGGTTTTGGTGGCAGGTAGCTCGGTCGGGGCAACCGGCACTGGCAGTGCCGCTGCCTCAGCATTTTTCTTCTGCTCTTTGCCTTCGCTCAACACGGGCAGGCCCGAGCGCGCAATCATGCGTTTTAACTGCTCATCCTTGCAGCCGCTGATGCCAACAATATGTAAACCTGTCGCCACGATAGCCTGCTGCATCAGCCGCCAGTTAACTTCGCGCGAGAGCGACGACACATTGACGACCACGGGGGCATTCTTCAGAAAGGCCGGAGCCTGGCTGACCTTCTCCTCCAGTGCCCGACGCACGGTATCAGGATCGGTGTGGTGCAAATGAACGACCGACAGCGTAAAACTACTGCCCTTTAACTCGATTGGCGATTGTGACATCTGTCCCGCTCAGTCCTGTTATTTCTTACCCGGCTAAATCAACCCCACAAGACGGTGATTAATCAAAGCCGTGAATATTCCGAAGTTCTGCAAGCATGTTATAGTTACTGTAATATTCAGGCAAGCCACCATCCCGGTTAATTCGAGTAAAAAATATGTTTTGTGTGATCTACAGAAGTCCCCAGCGTGACCAGACTTATCTTTATGTCGAAAAAAAAGACGATTTCTCCCGCGTTCCCGAAGCCTTACTGAAAGGGTTCGGCAAACCGCAGCTGGCAATGCTGCTGCCGCTTGACGGCAGTAAGAAGCTGGTGGGTGCGGATATCGAGAAAGTCAAAGCGGCGCTGCGTGATGAAGGCTTTTATTTACAGATGCCGCCGCCGGTAGAAAGTCTGCTTAAGATGCACCTGGAAAATGATAAAAAAGTTTAATTAGGATTCATCTGCAAATATATCTCCACCGTTCAGAACCCCCCCTGGATGTTTTAATTCGACGGTGGAGAGCGTAAAAAAAAGGATGCCGCATGAAGCTGTCAGCCCTGCACACTTTACTGTTCACCGTCGCCCTGGCTGGCTGTGCCGCCAGTAACCACGCCGCTCCGGCCCCCGAAACCTCAGAACCTGCAGCTAAACCTGCAGCCAGCCCCACACCTTCCGGTGGCTTCCTGAAGCCAACCCCGAGCAGTAGCACCCTGGCGCAACAGGGGCGCGATCCCGCAGAGTTCCCGGCCTACGTGGAGCAGCTTAAAGCGCAGGCCCGCCAGCAGGGAATCGACCAGGCTACTATCGATACGGCATTCACCGGCGTGCATTTTGTTGATCGGGTGATCAAATCCGACCGCGGGCAGCTCGAGAAAAAAATCACCCTTAACGACTACCTTAGCCGGGTGATCACCCAGGCGAAGATCGATAAAGGGCGCGAGAATCTGCAGCAGTATCAGAATCAGCTGCAGCCGATTGCTGCCGCTTCTGGCGTGCAGGCCAATTACATTGTGGCGCTGTGGGCTATGGAAAGTCAGTTCGGCAGCATCCAGGGCAAAGAGGAAGTGGTCTCCGCACTTTCAACGCTGGCATTTGAGGGCCGCCGCGAGGCGTTCTTTACCAAAGAGCTGATGGCGGCGCTAAAAATCATTCAGCAGCAGCAGATGTCCGCTGCCGATCTAAAGGGCTCGTGGGCCGGTGCGATGGGGCAGAGCCAGTTTATGCCAAGCTCTTTCCTGACTTATGGTAAAGACGGCGATGGCGATGGCAAAATCGATATCTGGAACAACCTTGATGATGTCTTTGCTTCCACCGCTAATTATCTGCAGCGTGAAGGCTGGCAGGCGGGCCAGCGCTGGGGCGTGGAAGTGACGCTGCCGGGCAACTTTGATGCGCAGCTGGCCGGGCTGAAAACGCCGCAGGCGAAAACCGTGGCGCAGTGGCAGCAGCTGGGCGTGCAGGCCAATAATCCCGATGCGGCCAGCAACGGCGCACAGCGGGCATGGATTGTGACCCCGGAAGATGGCGACGGCCGTTCATTCATGGTTTATGACAATTTCCGCACTCTGATGCACTGGAATCGATCCTATTATTTCGCTATCAGTATTGGCACCATGGCCGATGCACTTGCGGCACAGTAAGCACTAAACTCATCACGACGTGCGCTGGCACGATGTCGGCGCCGCTCACCAACCAGGCAGGGGAAGAGTATGTATCAGCATCACAACTGGCAGGGCGCACTGTTAGATTTTCCGGCAAGTAAGGTCGTGTGCGTGGGCAGTAACTACGCTAAACATATTAAAGAGATGGGCAGCGCTACGCCGACTGAGCCGGTACTGTTCATCAAGCCGGAAACTGCGCTGTGCGATATGCGCCAGCCGCTATCGATTCCGCAGGGGTTAGGCGCGGTGCATCACGAAGTTGAGCTGGCAGTGCTGATTGGCGCGACGCTGAAGCATGCAAGCGTTGAGCATGTGGCAAAGGCGATTGCCGGCTACGGCGTTGCGCTGGATTTAACCCTGCGTGACGTGCAGGCCGGGTGCAAGAAAGCCGGTCAACCTTGGGAAAAAGCCAAAGGCTTTGATAACTCCTGCCCGCTCTCCGGTTTTATTCCGGTCAGTGAGTTTAACGAAGATCCTCAGGACGTGGAACTGAAGCTGGTGGTCAACGGCGAAGTGCGCCAGCAGGGCAGCACCGCGGACATGATCCATAAAATTGTGCCGCTGATTGCCTACATGAGCCAGTTCTTCACCCTGCGTGCGGGCGACGTGATCCTGACCGGCACGCCAGAAGGGGTCGGCCCGATGGTTTCTGGCGATAAGCTGCAAGTCTCCCTGGGCGGAAGAGGGGTTGCCACGCGCGTCCTGTAATCACCCGCCAAGGCGAGAACACTTGCAACTGAAGCCCAAACCCCTTATAAGGTTCGGGCTTTTACTTTTACTGGACGCCAACATGACTGAGACCCCTTTCTGGCAGCGTAAAACGCTGGAACAAATGAGCGACGAGGAATGGGAATCCTTATGTGATGGCTGCGGTCAGTGCTGCCTGAATAAGTTGCAGGATGCCGATACCGATGAAATCTACTTCACCAACGTCGCCTGTAATCAGCTGAACATCAAAACCTGCCAGTGCCGTAACTATGAAACCCGTTTCGAACTGGAGGAGGACTGCATCAAGCTGACGCGCGATAATTTGCCCACCTTCCAGTGGCTGCCGCCGAGCTGCGCCTATCGCGTGCTGGCTGAAGGCAAAACTCTGCCGCCGTGGCATCCGCTGCGCAGCGGTTCACGTGCCGCCATGCATGCCGCGCGTATTTCGGTGCGCCACATCGCCGTGCATGAGAGCGAAGTCGTAGACTGGGAAGAGCACATCATTAACCGTCCGCGCTGGTACGGCAAGTAGTACAGAAGGCGGAGGAGCAGAGCCAGCGGACGCTGGCTCTGGCAAGCTTAACGTGAGAACAGATCGCGTCTTTTCGGTTTAAACGCCTGGGCAATCAGCACCAGCACGCCAACCAGCAGGTAAGCCGCAAAGATCCCCACCAGCCACTGCGGCATCCCCAGCGTCAGAAACGACCAGGATTTCTCCGCGCAGTCACCTGAGGCGACAAATACCGACGGCAGCCATTTATCCAGCGGCAGCCACGTCGGGAAGCGAGCAGCAAAATCACAGGTGACAAACGGTGACGGATGCAGCTGGATCATCGTGTGTTCCCACGCCAGACGCACCCCTTCCCAGGCACTGTACAGCCAGATGACGATTGCCACCCAGCGCAGCGGTGTTTTTGGTGCGATGGCACCGACAATCCCTGCACCCATAATGCCAAACAGCGCGCAACGTTCATAAATGCACATTACGCAGGGTTTCAGCAGCATCACGTGCTGAAAATAGAGCGCTGTCATCTCCAGGGCAAAAGCCGTTAGCGCCATTAAAAGCCAGGCACCCCGGCCATAAGAGCAGCGATTCAGGTATCTCAACATAAGTCTGTCCGTGTAGTAGGCGTTGAAACGGCAGTGTAAACGAAAAGCGCCAGCATGCCAGCCTGCGTGAGAAAAATTTAAGCGGGAAAATGACTTAAAATAAACCCGTTAGTAAAAAAGTGAAGTTTTCAGCTTTCGAAGCCGACACGGAAAAAGAAGCCGATAAAGCGCCATCCGTTACCGGAAAAGAATCTCTGATTTTTGCAGATGATCGCTTTTTCCCCGGTAGCCAGGCTAGGTGAAGCCTGGGGCGTCTGGTATGATGAGCTGAAATTTTGCAGTCCTGAACGCAACGGAATTAGAACGCTATGGTCATTAAAGCGCAGAGCCCTGCGGGTTTCGCTGAAGAGTATATTATTGAAAGTATCTGGAATAATCGTTTTGCTCCGGGTTCTATCCTGCCTGCAGAGCGTGAGCTCTCCGAACTGATTGGCGTTACCCGCACCACGTTGCGCGAAGTGCTTCAGCGCCTGGCGCGCGATGGCTGGCTGACCATTCAGCATGGTAAACCGACTAAGGTGAACAATTTTTGGGAAACTTCGGGGCTGAGTATTCTGGAAACCCTGGCCCGGCTTGACCATGACAGCGTGCCGCAGCTGATCGACAATCTGCTCTCCGTGCGCACCAATATCTCTTCAATCTTTATCCGCCGCGCTATCCGCACCTATCCGGAAAAAGCCCGCGAAGTGCTGGAAACGGCCAATCAGGTTGAGGACCAGGCCGAGGCGTATACCAACCTTGACTACAATATTTTCCGCGGGCTGGCCTTTGCTTCAGGCAACCCGATTTACGGTCTGATTCTTAATGGATTGAAAGGGCTGTATACCCGCGTTGGCCGCCACTACTTCTCTAATCCGGAAGCGCGCCGTCTGGCGCAGGCGTTCTATCAGCAGCTGCTGGAAATCCTGCAGACTAAAAACTATGAGCTGATTGTCGACAGCGTGCGTGACTACGGCCGCCGCAGCGGCGAAATCTGGCACGCCATGCAGATCAGCATGCCGACCGACCTGCCGCCGGCGCGTCGCTGAAATTAAAAGGGACGACCAAAAAAGCGGTCGTCCCCTACAATTGTCCTCAGATAGCTGTTCCGGCACGCGGCGGACAGCGGTCTAAAATTTCAACGCTGCCGTCATCGTTCTGCTGCTCGAGATTGACATCAAAGCCCCACAGGCGGTGTACGTGTTTCAACACTTCACGACGGCTCTTGTCGAGCGGTGCCCGGTTATGCGGCACATAGCGTAACGTCAGTGAGCGATCCCCACGTAAATCAACGTCATAAACCTGAATATTCGGCTCCAGATTGCTCAAGTTATATTGAGCGGACAGCTGCTGGCGAATAGCCCGATATCCGGCTTCATCGTGGATAGCCGCAATCTCAAGGAAATTATTGCGGTCATCATCCATCACGGTAAACAGGCGGAAGTCACGCATCACTTTCGGTGACAGGAACTGGCTGATAAAGCTCTCATCCTTAAATTCGCGCATCGCGAAGTGCAGGGTATCCAGCCAGTTCGAACCGGCGATATCCGGGAACCAGTAACGATCCTCCTCCGTCGGCTCTTCACAAATACGTTTGATATCCTGGAACATGGCAAAGCCCAGCGCATAGGGGTTGATGCCGTTGTACCACTGGCTGTTATACGGCGGCTGGAACACCACGTTGGTATGGCTGTGCAGGAACTCCAGCATAAAGCGCTCGGATACTTTGCCTTCATCGTACAGGTGATTAAGGATGGTGTAGTGCCAGAAGGTCGCCCAGCCCTCGTTCATAACCTGAGTCTGCTTTTGCGGATAGAAATACTGGCTTACTTTACGCACGATACGCAGGCACTCACGCTGCCACGGTTCGAGCAGCGGAGCATTCTTCTCCATAAAGTAGAGAATGTTCTCCTGCGGCTCCGCCGGATAGCGGGTATTGGCGAAGTGGGTCTCCTCACGCTCGCGGCGCGGCAGGGTGCGCCACAGCATGTTAACCTGGCTTTGCAGATACTCCTCGCGGCTCTTCTGGCGGGCTTTCTCCTCCTGCAGCGAGATCTTCTGTGGGCGTTTGTAGCGGTCAACACCGTAGTTCATCAACGCATGACAGGAGTCCAACAGCCGCTCGACCTGTTCCACACCATAACGCTCTTCACACTGGGTAATATAGTTACGGGCAAAAATCAGATAGTCGACAATCGAGCTGGCATCGGTCCAGCTGCGGAACAGGTAGTTATTTTTGAAGAAGGAGTTGTGCCCATAACAGGCATGCGCCATAACCAGCGCCTGCATCGTCATGGTGTTTTCTTCCATCAGATAGGCGATGCAGGGATTGGAGTTAATGACGATCTCATACGCCAGCCCCTGCTGCCCATGCTTGTAACGCTGCTCGGTCTCAATAAATTTCTTACCGAATGACCAGTGGGCGTAGTTAATTGGCATGCCGACGCTGGAGTATGCGTCCATCATCTGTTCCGAGGTAATGACCTCGATTTGGTGCGGGTAGGTATCAAGGCGGTAAGATTTGGCGACGCGGTCAATCTCCTTGAGATACACATCAAGCAGGTCAAAGGTCCAGTCTGGTCCATCATCGAGTCGTTTGCTGTCCTTAATCGGAACGTCAAAGATCGTGGTCATAGCGCACCCCTTTTTATAAAACCGGTTTCTGGCGATACATCCGTAGCGGCAAAATGTCCGTTTTCATGTCAGCTTCACCCGCAGCCGTGCCGTGATGATAAGCCTGGAATTAAAACCAATATCTCAATGATAGTTCACTGTCTCTTATCCCTCTTGCGAAAACAATTGAAATTTTCGATACAAAATACAGCGTTGGGTTAAAAAAGGTTTTTACCTGAGGTTAAATGCAGAATAAGGCTGTTTTTTTAGAATAATATACTGTTTATCGTGAAAAGTTATGACGGGGATCGTTTGTGCTGATGTTTGCGCAATTATGCTATTTATTGATTATTACCTGCTTAAAAAGTGTCTTTGTTAGAGTTTTCAACTGAAATGATGGCGGCATCTTGTTTTTATTTCGGCATCAGGTAAAAAATATGTGAAATTTATCAGTGGAAGGATGAAGTGCTCTCTGGTTTTTTCATCCAGTTGATAACTAAAAATCCAGTGCATTGTTCTTTTCTAATTCTCGGCGAGGTGGTTATGCGTGTTGTCATTCTGGGCAGTGGAGTGGTTGGCGTGGCGAGCGCCTGGTATCTGGCACAGGCCGGGCATCAGGTGACGGTTATCGACCGGCAGCCCGGCCCGGCACTTGAAACCAGCGCGGGTAATGCCGGGCAGATCTCGCCGGGCTATGCTGCCCCCTGGGCTGCGCCAGGCGTGCCGCTAAAAGCCATTAAATGGATGTTTCAGCGCCATGCTCCGCTGGCGATTCGTCTGGACGGAAGCCGTTTCCAGCTCGAGTGGATGTGGCAGATGCTGCGTAACTGCGATATGCGCCACTATCAACAAAATAAAAGCCGCATGGTGCGCATTGCCGAATACAGCCGGGACTGCCTGAAGGCGCTGCGCCAGCAAACAGGCATTGCCTATGAAGGGCGCCAGGGCGGCACGCTGCAACTGTTCCGCACCGCCCAGCAGTACGAAAGCGCGGCCAAAGATATCGCCGTGCTGAAGGAGGCCGGCGTGCCTTACGAGCTGCTGGAAGCCGCGCAGCTGGCGCAGGCAGAACCGGCGCTGGCCGCCACGCAGCACAAGCTGACCGGCGGGCTGCGGTTACCTAATGATGAAACCGGTGACTGCCAGCTGTTTACCCAGCGGCTGGCTAAAATGGCTGCTGACGCTGGGGTAGAGTTCCGTTTCAATACCCCGGTTGACGGGTTACTCCAGGAAGGGAATAAGATTACCGGCGTGCAGTGTGGCGATGAGCGGGTGACGGCTGAGGCTTACGTCGTTGCGTTCGGATCGTATTCAACGGCACTGCTGGATGAGATCGTCAAAGTGCCTGTCTATCCGCTAAAAGGTTACTCGCTGACCATTCCAATTAAAGATGCAGATGCCGCGCCGGTCTCAACGGTGCTCGATGAAACCTACAAGGTGGCAATCACCCGATTTGACGACCGCATCCGCGTGGGCGGCATGGCGGAAATTGTCGGCTACAACACCAAACTACTGCCTGCGCGTCGCGGCACGCTGGAGATGGTGGTGCGCGATCTCTATCCGCAGGGTGGGCATATTGAGCAGGCGACGTTCTGGAGCGGGCTGCGCCCGATGACCCCGGACGGAACGCCGATTGTCGGCCGTACCCCATTGAAAAACCTGTTCCTTAATACCGGTCATGGTACTCTTGGCTGGACCATGGCATGCGGTTCTGGTCAGCTGCTGGCCGACATTATTTCCGGCCGCACGCCGGCGATTGCGGCTGACGATCTGTCCGTCATGCGCTATCTGCCGGGATATGCTCCGGCCGCAGCGACCACGCTGCACGGTGCCAATATTCGTTAATGCAGCCCAAGGTTATAAGTTATTCAAGGAGAGGAGAGGGTATGTCACGTCCGATTGTCGCAACGATTAATCGCGCCGCGTTGCGGCAAAACCTGGCAGTGGCGCGCCAGGCCGCCCGGAATTCGCGCCTGTGGTCCGTGGTGAAAGCCAACGCCTACGGACACGGTATTGAACGCGTCTGGGAAAGTCTGGCAGAGACCGATGGTTTTGCGCTGCTCGACCTCGAAGAGGCGATCCTGCTACGCGATCGCGGCTGGAGAAAGCCGATACTGCTGCTGGAAGGCTTCTTCCATCCCAGCGATATCGAACTGCTTGATCGCTACCGCCTGACCACCAGCGTGCACAGCAACTGGCAGATCAAAGCGCTGGCAGAGGCGAAACTCTCTGCGCCGCTGGATATCTACCTGAAAATGAACAGCGGGATGAATCGACTCGGCTTTCAGCCAGAGCAGGTGCACAACGTCTGGCAAAAACTGCGTTCGTTAGCTAACGTTGGCGAGATGACGCTGATGGCGCACTTTGCCGAAGCAGAGAGCGCAGAAGGCATCGTCGAGCCGATGCGGCGTATCAACCAGGCCGCGGAGGGACTGGACTGTGCGCGTTCGCTGGCTAACTCCGCCGCCACGCTGTGGCACCCAGAGACCCATCATAACTGGGTGCGGCCCGGCATTATTCTTTATGGCGCTTCCCCAAGCGGACAGTGGCAGGATATCGCCGGGAGTGGGCTGCAGCCGGTGATGAGTTTAAACACGGAAATAATCGGCATTCAGCAGCTGGCTGCCGGTGCCGCAGTCGGTTATGGCGCGCGCTATCGTGCCGCTGGCGAACAGCGTATCGGTGTGGTGGCCTGCGGCTACGCGGATGGCTACCCGCGCCACGCGCCGACCGGCACGCCGATCGTGGTCGACGGCACGTTAACACGCACCGTAGGGGCCATCTCAATGGATATGATCACGGTAGATTTAACGCCGTGCCCGCAGGCCGGTATCGGCAGCAAGGTTGAGCTGTGGGGCAATAACGTGAAGATTGATGACGTGGCGGCCGCTTCCGGCACCGTAGGTTACGAGCTGATGTGCGCGCTCGCCCGTCGGGTGCCGGTCGTCGTGGAGTAAACTTAGAGCGCGGTCAGCGTACCGCGCACTTTACGGCTCATCCGCCATGCGGTAAATGCCAGCAGTGCTCCGGCCACCATCATCAGCGCCAGTGCGGATTTCTCCGCCAGCGGCAGCGCCATCACCAGCAGTCCCGCAGAAGAACCCCCGGCCATCTGAATAAACCCAGCCAGCGCGGAAGCCACGCCTGCCTGCTGCTGATAAGGCTCCAGCGCATAGCTGGTGGCCGGACCGACGGTAAAGGCCAGACCCGCAACGGAAACCGCAACCGGGAGCATATACAGCGCCCAGTGGCTCTGCATACTTTCGGGGAACAGCATCACGCCAGCCATCAGCATCAGCGCGCCCAGCGTCATGGCCAGCGCGCCGCTCGCCAGGCAGATCGGGCGGCCCAGCTTGCGGATCATCTTATTGACCAGCACGCTCACCAGCATGATCCAGAATCCGTTCGCGCCAAAGGCAATCGAGAACTGCAGGGCACTGAGCTGGCCTTCGGTCATTAACACGTGCGGGGCGAGAGAAACGTAGGTCAGTACCATACCGAGCGCGCCCGCATTGGCAAAAGCAAAGGCGAGGAAACGCGGCTGGCGGAGGATCTGCCAGTACTGGCGCAGCGGCACTCCTTTGACTTTTTGCGTGTCGGCCGGTCGGGTTTCCGGCAGGAAGAAGATCACCAGCAGGCCAATAAACAGCGCATAGCCGGTCAGGAACCAGAAATTGGCGCGCCAGCCGAAAGCTTCAGCCAGAAATCCGCCGAGCATCGGTGCCAGCGCCGGGACAATGTTCAGTGCGCCATTCAGGAAGCCGTAAGCGCGCGCCGCTTCATCGCCATCAAGACGGTCGCGCACGCCGCTGAATGCCACCACGGCGGTGCAGCAGACGGCACAGCCCTGAATAATACGGGCGCTAAGAAACTGCGGCCAGCCCGTGGCGGTCGCGGCCAGCACGCTGCCGCCGACATACAGCAGCAGACCGATCAGCGCGATAGGCTTACGACCCAGATTGTCCACCAGCGGTCCGGCAATGATCTGCCCTAACCCCATAACCAGCAGAAACAGCGGGATAGTGGTCTGAATGGTGGTGACAGGCGTTGCCAGTCCGGCGGCGATATCCGGCAGCGTAGGTAAATAGAGGTCAATACCCAGCGGGGCAAGGAGCACCAGGCTGAGCAGTAGCAGCGTGAATTTTTGCATGGAATGGAGAGGTCCGAAGTAAAGCAAGCCGGACAGGGTAGAGATAACGCCGGGAAAAGAAAAGCAGAAAATGGCAAAAAGGGGAATTGAGGTGGCGATAGTCATGCCCGGCGGCACGGCATGACTATCGCAGACGGGCGTTACTGAGGATTAATAAGCACCGTCACGACGTAATACCACGCCTGCGGTTTTGAACAGAATGGCAATGTCGGTCCACAGCGCCCAGTTTTTAACATACCAGGAGTCGAAGTAGACGCGGGTGTCATAGTCGATATCGTTACGACCGCTGACCTGCCACAAACCGGTCATCCCCGGTTTAGCCATCAGGTAGTAGTCAACGTCACCGGCATAACGCTCCAGCTCGGCTTCAATAACCGGGCGCGGACCGACCAGACTCATTTCGCCGCGGATCACATTCCACAGCTGCGGCAGCTCATCAAGGCTGGTTTTACGCATAAACGAACCGATTTTGGTCACGCGCGGGTCGTTTTTCAGCTTGAAGTCTTTATCCCACTCGGCGCGGGCTTCTTCGCTGGTCGCCAGCAGCTTCTCCAGCACTTCTTTGGAGTTCATTACCATTGAACGGAACTTCAGGCATTTAAATTTCTTGCCGTCCTGGCCCACGCGCTCGTGACCGTAGATTGGGCTGCCGCCGTCACGGCTGACCATCCAGCAAATCAGGCCAAAGGCCGGGGCGAGCAGCAGCAGCAGCATTGAGGCCACTACGATGTCAAACATGCGCTTGAGGAAGCGGGAAGAGCGCTTTGCCAGATTGTTGCTGACGCGCAGCAGCATCACTTCATGACTGAAGATAAAGGACATGTCTGTACCATACAGCGGCACGCCACGCAGGGTAGGTACCACTGAGACCGAACGGCATTTTTTCTTCGACAGCAGCTTGAGCCACTTATCGCGGATTGCACGCTGGTCGTTCTCCATCGCCACGATAAACTGGGTGTTATCGAGGTCGACGGTATCCCAGACGATATCTTTATGGGTGATAACCGGAATGCCGTTAAAGCTTTCAGGACCGCTTTCACCGGCCGGTGCGACGAACGCTTTCACATCATAGCCCAGCAGCTCTTCGCTCTGTAATGCGGCATAAGCTTCCCGGGCATTTCTGCCCGAGCCGATAATGATGGTGTGCTTCTGCCACTGACCTGCTTTCAGAATGGCATTCTTCACGCATGAGCGCAGTAGCGGAACCAGAATCAGCGCGTAGATCCAGGTAAAACTCCACAGCATGCGGGAGAAATCCCATTTAGAAAACGCAATCAGGGCCAGATCCAGCAGCGAGAAAATCACCAGAGTTTTGATAATCTCTTTTAATTCAAACCAGAATGGCTTGCGATAAGTATAGTGGCGCAGTCGCATCCAGAACCAGGCGGTACACAATACTGACATGACGGACTGGGCAATAAAGCGCACTTCAACTTCCTGCGGTGGAATAAATATATCCAGATTACCCCAAATACCCTGCAGGGTGGCAGCAGAAAGGAACAGTGCCAGGTTAATCGAAAGTAAATCTGAAAAGCTTAATGCGACTTTCGCGATGACGTTTTTTCTTGTGCCGCTAAACGTGCGGCGACGGTCATTCAGTACCAGAGTACTTGCCATAATGCCTGCTCTCTTTTCATGAGGAATCAGTAACCTGACGGGAATAAAGCACGCGTCAAGGCGTCGCTACATCAAACCTTCACGGTTATCCGGACTGACTTTAATGTTTCTGTTGTGTGACAAAATCAGGGCAGCGGAGCGGTGATGAAAAAGGCCACCACGCAATTCCGTCATAATTGAAGAGATGAGTATGCAGGAGTTATTTGGCTTAGTTAATACGGGAAAATCCTAAAAGACGATGAAAAATCGAACAGGATAATTCTGAAAGGTAAAATAAGCGCAGCGGTAATTTAAAACTTAAAAAATGTGGTTATGACAATAAGATAACAATAAAGCCCCCGTTTGATGAAAATGAAAACCGCCAGCGGCAATTATGGCGGTTTTCGGATTATCCCTATCTCAGCGGCAAGCGAGAAATGACGTTACTCCTTCTCTTCCTGAACCCTTACGCCAATCTTGACGATCTCATTGGCTTCTTTTTCTGCCACGGTCCAGATCATATTTTTCCATTCAACCTGGTCCCCGACCACCGGCGCGCCGCCGATGATGCCGGATACCAGCTGGCCCAGCGTCTGCTGGCTGTTGGCCTCTTCATCCAGGTCGATGCCATAGATCTCTGACACGTCGTGCAAACGCGCATCAGCCTGCAGAATAAAGTCACCAAAGAAGCGCTGGTCGAGGGCGACAGGCGGCGACTGGCTGAACAGCTTACCGAGCGCAGGCAGGTCGCGCTCGCGGCCAATCACGCACAGTACATCGTTCTCACGCAGTCGCGTGCTGCCGGTGGGGTGCAGCAGCAGGTTATCGCGAAACAGCGCGGCGATGCGCGTTTCACGCGGCATCTTCAGGTCGCGCAGCGCCGCACCTACGCACCATTTGTCGGCGCTTAGCTGATAGACGAACTGCTCCCACGGATTCTCCGGATGGATGTCGAGGCCGACGCGGGAGATTGGCGAAGCCATGGGGGGCACAATCACCCTGGCTTTGCGCGCCGCCCAGCCCAGCGAGGTGCCCTGAACCATCAGCGACACCAGCACCACGAAGAAGGCGATATTGAAGAACAGCGGGGCGTGAGGCAATCCGGCCATCATCGGAAACACCGCCAGGATAATCGGTACTGCGCCGCGCAGCCCCACCCAGCTGATAAATATGCGCTCGCGAATATTAAAGCCGCGAAACGGCAGCAGCCCGATGATGATTGACAGCGGGCGAGCTACCAGGATCAGGCACAGCGACAGCAAAGTGGCAGGCAGCGCGATGTGCCACAGGTCGGTCGGGTTTACCAGCAGTCCCAGCACCAGGAACATGCCAATCTGGCTAAGCCAGGCCATACCGTCGAAGGTCTGCAGGATGCCGTGGCGATTGCGAATTGGGCGGTTGCCCAGTACAAAGCCGCACAGGTAGACGGCGAGGATACCGCTGCCTTCCAGCACGGTCGTCAGCGCAAAGACCAGAATCCCACCGCTGACCGCCAGCAGAGGGTAGAGGCCGCCCGCGAGAGAGACGCGGTTAATCATTTGCAGCAGCGCCCAGCCGCCGCCCAGCCCAAGCACGATCCCAAGGCCAAACTGCTGCACCAGATGCACCACAAACATCCAGCTCAGCCCGCTTTGCCCCTGCTGGATCATCTCAATCAGGGTGATGGTCAGGAACACCGCCATCGGGTCGTTGCTGCCGGACTCAATCTCCAGCGTGGCGCTGACGCGCTCGTTGAGACCTTTGCCGCCCAGCAGGGAGAACACGGCTGCAGCATCGGTAGAGCCGATAATTGCCCCGACGAGAAAACCGTTCATCAGATTAAGGTCGAACAGCCAGGCGGCAGCCAGACCGGTCAGCCCGGCGGTGATCAGTACTCCCACCGTTGCCAGCGACAGCGCCGGTCCGAGCGCCACCTTAAAGGAGCTGGCCTGAGTACGCATGCCGCCGTCCAGCAGGATGATGGCCAGCGCAAGGTTACTGATCAGATAGGCTGCCGGATAGTTGTCAAAGGCAATGCCGCCGATGCCGTCAATCCCGGCAAGCATACCGAGGGCGAGAAAGATAACTAATATCGGGATGCCCAGCTTAGATGAGAAAGAGCTGAGCAGAATGCTCGAAGCTACCAGCACTGAACCAATGATGAAAAGACTGTAGATCGCGCTGGCTTCCAATGGGCATTTCTCCTGTGAAGATTAAAACCTGTTTTTACAGTGTGTTGTAACAGCCGGTATAAAGTCAAAACCCGAAGGTCACTGATTGGCATTCTGAGGGTACTATTTTAGCCAGAATAAAATATCGCATAAAGTCATGAAACAAATGCTGATGAGTGCGATAAAAGGTCGCTTTATTTCGTGGATTGAAGCGAAAGGCGGGTAGTGAGGGGAAATCTGCCGCTTAAAGCGGCGTCGTCACCCTGGCACCAGGTGATTCTACGGGAAAAGGGTTGACCAGGCGACCGGTCAACCCGCTGGTTTAATAATTCTCTTCGGCCTGCTTGTGAAACAGCTCGCGGAATACCGGGTAGATATCTTCCGGCTCACGAATGTGCTGAATGGCGAAGTTATCAAACGTCGACTGCAGATGTTCATACTCACGCCACAGGGTTTGATGAGCACGCCGGGTGATTTCTATATAGCTGTAGTAACGCACCACCGGCAGGATGTTTTTTGCCAGGATCTCATGACACAGCGGCGAGTCATCGGCCCAGTTGTCGCCATCGGAGGCCTGTGCGGCATAGATATTCCACTGCGCCGGGTCATAGCGCTCTTTAACCACTTCATCCATCAGTTTTAACGCGCTGGAGACGATAGTGCCGCCGGTCTCCTGCGAGTAGAAGAACTCCTGTTCATCCACTTCTTTCGCCTGAGTGTGATGACGGATATACACCACATCCACGTTCTTGTAAGTGCGGCTGAGGAACAGATACAGCAGGATATAAAAGCGCTTCGCCATATCCTTGGTAGCCTGATCCATGGAACCCGAAACGTCCATCAGGCAGAACATCACCGCCTGGCTGGAGGGCTCCGGGCGCTTCTCGAAGTTCTTATAACGTAAGTCAAAGGTGTCAATAAACGGCACGCGTTTAATGCGCGCGCGCAGTTCGGCAATCTCTTTACGCAGCCGCTCTTCTTCGAGCAGCTGAGCCGGTTCGCTGTTCTCCACTTTCAGCAGGGTGGCTTCCAGTTCGCCCAGCTCGCGCCGCTTGCCGGCGGTCATGGCGGTGCGCCGCGCCAGAGAGTTTTGCAGTGACCGCACCACGCTGATGTTGGCTGGAACGCCGTTAGCGGTGTAGCCGGCGCGGTGGGTTTTATATTCATTCATCTGCCGGTGCTGATTTTTCTTCAGGTTAGGCAGTGCCAGATCTTCAAACAGCAGGTCGAGATACTCATCTTTCGAGATGTTGAAGACAAATTCATCCTGTCCCTCACCATCCTGTCCGGCATTTCCCTGACCGCTACCGCCGCCACCGCCGCCGCCCTGCGGGCGCTCAACGCGGTCGTTTTGGACAAAGTGGTCATTACCTGGATGAACGCGATGACGCTGGCCGCCGCGCCCCTGGTGGAAACTCGGTTCATTGATATCTTCAACAGGAATAGAGACGGATTCGCCGCTTTCAACGTCGGTAACCGAACGCTTATTAATGGCCTCGGAGATCGACTGTTTGATTTGCGACTTATAGCGGCGCAAGAAGCGCTGGCGGTTCACCGCGCTCTTGTTTTTGCCGTTAAGACGCCGATCGATAAAATAGGCCATAGCTCCCCCAAACAACGTTGCAATCCGGGTCAGGGACCGGCCCTGACCCGATTGGATGCGACTTTCTGGTTACGACGATTTTCTCACGCGCAGATACCATTCGCACAGCAGACGTACCTGTTTGCGGGTGTACCCTTTTTCCATCATACGGTCGACGAAATCGTCGTGTTTCTTCTGTTCGTCGGTCGACGTTTTGGCGTTAAATGAAATGACCGGCAGCAGCTCCTCAGTATTCGAGAACATTTTCTTCTCGATCACGGTGCGCAGCTTCTCGTAGCTGGTCCAGTTCGGATTACGACCATTGTTATGCGCCCGGGCGCGCAGCACGAAGTTGACGATCTCATTACGGAAGTCTTTCGGGTTACTGATCCCGGCTGGCTTCTCAATTTTCTCCAGTTCGGCATTCAGGGATTCACGGTCAAACAGCTGGCCGGTGTCCGGATCGCGGTACTCCTGATCCTGAATCCAGAAGTCAGCGTAGGTGACATAGCGATCAAAAATGTTCTGGCCATATTCGGAGTAGGACTCCAGATAGGCAGTCTGGATCTCTTTGCCAATGAACTCGGCGTATTTCGGGATCAGATAGCCTTTCAGATGCTCGAGATATTTCTCTGCCTGCTCCTGTGGGAACTGCTCACGGTCAATCTGCTGTTCCAGCACGTAAAACAGATGCACCGGGTTAGCTGCTACTTCGACATGGTCAAAGTTAAACACGCGCGACAAAATTTTGAAGGCAAAGCGGGTAGATAACCCGTTCATTCCCTCATCGACGCCAGCGTAATCACGATACTCCTGGTAAGACTTCGACTTAGGGTCGGTGTCTTTCAGGCTTTCACCATCATACACGCGCATTTTTGAGTAGGTGCTGGAGTTTTCCGGCTCTTTCAGGCGCGACAGGATAGAGAAGCGTGCCAGGGTTTCCAGCGTGCCGGGCGCGCAAGGTGCATGGGTCAGCTCACTGTTGACCAGCAGTTTCTCGTAGATTTTTATCTCTTCAGAAACGCGCAGGCAATAAGGCACTTTGACGATGTAGACACGGTCTAAGAACGCTTCGTTGTTCTTGTTATTACGGAACGTTACCCACTCAGATTCGTTCGAGTGCGCAAGGATAATCCCGTTAAATGGCAGGGCGGAGATACCTTCCGTCCCGTTATAGTTCCCTTCCTGGGTGGCGGTCAGCAGCGGATGCAGCACTTTAATCGGTGCTTTAAACATCTCGACGAATTCCATAATCCCCTGGTTAGCACGGCATAACGCGCCTGAATAACCGTAAGCATCCGGATCGTTCTGGGCGTGGTTTTCCAGTTTACGGATGTCGACTTTACCCACCAGTGCGGAGATATCCTGGTTGTTTTCATCGCCCGGTTCAGTTTTGGCAATCGCCACCTGTTCCAGAATTGACGGCCAGACTTTCACCACTTTGAAGCGGGTGATGTCACCGCCAAATTCATGCAGGCGTTTAGCCGCCCACGGCGACATGATGGTGCCAAGATAACGGCGCGGGACGCCATACTCTTTATCCAGAATATGGGCATCTTCCTGCGGGTTAAACAGGCACAGCGGATGGTCATTAACCGGGCTGCGCTCGCCGTCAGCGGTCAGCACGTAAATGGGTACGCGCTGCATTAAAGATTTTAGCCGCTCAGCCAGTGAGGATTTACCGCCACCGACCGGGCCGAGCAGATAGAGAATTTGTTTCTTCTCTTCCAGCCCCTGCGCCGCGTGCTTCAGGTAGGAGACGATCTGTTCAATCGCATCCTCCATACCATAAAACTCTTCGAACGCCGGGTAGCGTGCGACCACACGGTTAGAGAACAGTCGGGAAAGGCGTGGCTCCAGGGCGGTGTCCACCATTACTGGCTCACCGATAGCCATTAACAGTCGTTCCGCCGCGTTGGCGTATGCACTGCGATCCTGCCGGCAAACCGCAAGGAACTCCTGCAGTGTGAACTCTTCGTCCTTGGCAGCTTCATAACGCTGACGATAGTGATCGAATATATTCATGGCGATGCCCGTCCTTTCGTTTTTAGCACAGGTACCAGGAGCCTAATTGGGGTCAGCCCCTGAAGGAACTTGTTAATGAGTACAGCAACCCTTATGCCAACCTGACTGTTTTAGCGGAAAACACAATTTTTTTTGGTTACTCTGCTCGTCAAAATTTAGCGTCTTACAATTAAGCGTAGATCGCATTTAGGAAATTTCCTGAACCGCTCGACATTTTCAATGAAATTTCAATAACAAAGTCATTTTGTCACTAAGCGCTGGCCTTAACTGATGCGGGCTGAGGCGGTTTTCGTCAGAACAATGGTCAATTTTTAACAGTTCAATTGATTCTAAGTGCTACCAGTTGTGTAAATATCTGACTAACAATCCACTTACTGTTTAAACTATTACGCTGATTGTTATATTTATGGAACGGATAAATTGTGAACCATTTCAAAGTTACCGCGCTTGCTGCCTTTTTACCTCTCTGTTTTGCGGCACCCTTCGCACAGGCGAACCCACTGACGCTGGGCGCTTCACTGCTTTATAGCCAGAGCCCATATAAGAGCGGCCAGGACCGTTATTACCCTGTTCCCATCGTCAATTATGAGGGCGACAGTTTCTACATTCGCAGCCTGCAGGCGGGTTATTACCTGTGGAAAGACAGCCAGGATCAGCTGTCATTAACCGTGCTGGGTTCCCCGCAGAACTTCGACCCGGATGATGTGGATGATGGTGATATGAAGTCGCTGAATAAGCGTCATATGACTCTGATGGGCGGTGTGGCTTATCGTCATAGTGCCGACTGGGGTATCGTGCGTACCACGTTGGTTGGCGATATGCTCGATAACAGTAACGGAATAATCTGGGATCTGACCTATCTGTACCGCTTCGAATTTGGCCGTTTCAGCCTGACGCCGGGCATCGGTGCGCTGTGGAACAGCTCGAATCAGAACGACTACTATTACGGGATTTCCTCTGCTGAATCTCGCCGCAGCGGTCTGGACAGTTACGATCCTGACAGCAGCTGGAGCCCCTATCTGGAAGTGACCGCCGGCTGGAAAATTGCCGACAGCTGGAATGCCACGCTTTCAGGCCGCTACACCCGTCTGGGCAGTGATATCAAGGATAGCCCGATGGTGGACCAGGATTCTCAGGTTCTGCTATGGACCGGAGTCAGCTATACCTTCTGACGCTGCAGGTATGCACTGATAAAGGGCGCTCTGCGCCCTTTTGCACATCTGTAGCGCACCAATAAAGTGCATGGAGATTGCGATGAGCCGAATTGTTACCTTTGCTGATGGAACCCCCTTGCCTGCGATTGGACAGGGGACCTGGTATATGGGGGAGAGCCCGGATTTGCAACGCCAGGAAGTGAGCGCATTACAGGCCGGACTGGATTGCGGGTTAACGCTGATTGATACGGCTGAAATGTATGCTGACGGCAGGGCGGAAGAAGTGGTTGGCGTGGCGCTGAAACAGCGCCGTGACCAGGCGTTCGTCGTGTCAAAAGTTTACCCCTGGCACGCCGGGCAGTTGGAGGCGATTGAAGCCTGCGAGCGCAGCCTACAACGTCTGCAAACGGATTATCTCGATCTCTACTTGCTGCACTGGCGCGGCAATATCCCGCTGGAGGAGACGCTACGGGCAATGGAGCAGCTGCAGAGCCAGGGCAAAATTCGCCGCTGGGGCGTATCCAATTTTGACGTCGAGGATATGCAGGAGCTGCTGGCTGAAGAGGGCGGAGAGCATTGCGCAACTAATCAGGTGCTGTACCATCTGGCCTCACGCGGTATTGAGTATGATCTGCTGCCGGAATGTCAGCAGCGGGCAATGCCGGTGATGGCCTACTGCCCGCTGGCACAGGCCGGAAAATTGCGCAGCGAGCTGATGCAACACCCGACGCTACGCGATATTGCACAACAAAAGGGCATCAGCGTCGCTCAGCTGCTGCTGGCATGGGCAATCCGCAAAGAAGGGGTACTGGCCATTCCTAAAGCCAGCACTATTGCCCATGTGCAGGAGAATGCGGCTGCACTTGAGGTGACCTTATCCAGTGCGGAGCTGGCGCTGATTAACCAGGCTTACCCGCCCCCGGTCAGCAAAATGCCGCTGGATGTGGTGTAAGGAGCGGCGTTAGCCGCCCCTGAGCGATTAAACTTTGCTACGCACCCGGAAGGTGGTTGCCAGCCGCGCCGGGTTTTCTCCGGCACTTTTCATCGCGCTGCTGACGTGGGCGGTTTCGACGCAGACCATGGTTTGATAGCCGTCATTCGCCATATCCCCCATGCTGCATGAGAGTTCAGCCCCCGGGTTCCACGTGACAACGTCACTATGATGATGGTGGTAGACCTCAACAACGCGCTGACCCGCCTTGTCGTTAATGACGCTGCAATCCGCTGGCGCGGTATAGATGCGGTCAATGCGCTGCGGATAGGTCTGCTTACCGTCGTCTGAATGCCCCTCAACGCCGTTATTAACCTTATCGATAAAGCGGTTGCCAAGCCCGCTCACCTCTACGCCCTGAATATCCGCGACTGCAAAATAGCTGTGCAGGGCCGCAGTCGCCTCAAAGTCACCGTGGGCTTCCAGCTCAATTTCGCAGCGGTCGCTGAAGCGGAAACGGGCAAACAGGGTGAAATCATGCGGCCACAGCTTCTTAGTCTGTTCGTTGCTTTCCAGCACCAGCGTCAGCACCACGCTGTCAGCATTCTCATCGTGGGCGGAGAGTTTCCACGGCAGGTTACGGGCGAATCCATGCGCAGGTTCACCGGCAGGGCCGAACCATGGCCAGCAGATCGGGACGCCGCCGCGAATGGCTTTCCCGCTGTTCCACGCGGTTTTGTCGCTGAGCCAGATGACCGGCTTCTCGCCTGAAGGCTGCCAGGCAATCAGCTGGGCGCCCTGCAGGGTGACGGCAGCGCGGACTTTAGGATGGGTGACGACGATTGTCGGCAGTTCACCTATCTGGCGCTGGGTGATGTAGGGGCTAATTTGGTTAATGACCGGCAGTGAAAAAAGTTTCTCGTTCATGAGTCAGCCTTCTGAAATTTAACCATAAAAAAAGGGCGACTCACGTCGCCCTCAGATTCTCTCGCGTCGCTTATTTAGCGATGTGAGCAACCAGGTCCAGGACCTTGTTGGAGTAACCAGTTTCGTTATCGTACCAGGAAACCAGCTTAACGAAAGTGTCGCTCAGTGCGATACCGGCTTTCGCATCGAAGATTGAAGTCAGCGTTTCGCCGTTGAAATCGGTAGAAACAACTTCGTCTTCGGTGTAGCCCAGAACGCCTTTCATTTCGCCTTCGGCAGCAGCTTTGATTGCAGCACAAATTTCTTTGTAAGATGCAGGCTTAGCCAGACGTGCAGTCAGGTCAACAACGGAAACGTTAGGGGTAGGAACGCGGAACGCCATACCAGTCAGTTTGCCGTTCAGCTCAGGGATCACTTTACCTACGGCCTTAGCAGCACCGGTAGAAGAAGGGATGATGTTCTGGGATGCGCCGCGGCCGCCGCGCCAGTCTTTGTGAGACGGGCCATCAACAGTTTTCTGAGTCGCGGTGGTTGCATGCACAGTGGTCATCAGGGCTTCAACGATACCGAACTTGTCGTTGATCACTTTAGCCAGTGGTGCCAGGCAGTTGGTGGTGCAAGATGCGTTAGAAACGATATCCTGGCCAGCGTATGACTTGTGGTTCACGCCCATAACGAACATTGGGGTGTCATCTTTAGATGGGCCAGTCAGAACAACTTTCTTAGCGCCAGCTTCGATGTGTTTACGGGCAGTTTCGTCGGTCAGGAAGATACCGGTCGCTTCTGCAACCACATCCACACCGACTTCATCCCACTTCAGGTTAGCCGGATCGCGCTCAGCGGTAACACGGATGGTTTTGCCGTTAACAACCAGGTGGCCGTCTTTGACTTCCACGGTGCCGTTGAAGCGGCCGTGAGTAGAGTCATATTTCAGCATGTAAGCCATGTACTCGGCGTCCAGCAGATCGTTGATGGCAACGATTTCTACATCAGAACGTTCCTGAGCAGCACGGAAAACAATGCGACCGATACGGCCAAAACCGTTGATACCTACTTTGATAGTCATATATTCCACCAGCTTGTTGATAGTGAATAAAAGGTTGGCTGTAAAATTACAAAAACCTTACCAGGCGTCAAGCGGAATCGTGTCAATTGTTGCGACAAATCAAACTGTCGAGCAGGAATTATTCGACACAAAACCTATTTCTTGACCCGCGAACTACATTGATATTGGGATACTGTGCCCGAATATAAAGGGATGGTCGATCCGAATGGTGATCTGCATCACAGTTTGAGATATGACAGAATTCTCTCAGCGCCCGGACGCGAAAAATTCACCTGATCTTGTTAAGTATTTGTTAGAATACTCAGCGATCTTTTCAGAACAACACTGCCAGAGAGTCTAGCATGGCTAATGAAAATACACCTTTCTCACCCGAAAATGAGTTGAACGATATGCAGCGCTACGTCACCCAGCAGCGCGGCACCGAACCTCCGTACTCCGGTAAACTGTTGCATAACAAAGACCAGGGCATATACCACTGTCTGGTGTGCAAAGCTCCGCTGTTCCTGTCGGGCAGTAAATATGATTCCGGCTGCGGCTGGCCGAGCTTCTATGAACCCTACAGTGATGAAGCTATTCGCTATCTGGAAGACGATTCCCACGGTATGCAGCGCGTTGAGATCCGCTGCGGCAGCTGCGATGCCCACCTGGGGCATGTGTTCCCGGACGGCCCGCAGCCGACCGGAGAGCGCTTCTGCGTGAACTCTGCCTCGCTGAGCTTCACCGACGAAGACGGCAACAGCACTCGGGGGTAAGGCATAATGGAACTGGATGAAATGATTGCCAGCATGACGCCGGAAGTGTATCAGCGTCTGGCGACGGCGGTAGAAACCGGCAAGTGGGCTGACGGCGTGGCATTAACCGCAGAGCAGAAAGAGAACAGCCTGCAGCTGGTGTTGCTATGGCAGGCGCGTCACAACGATAACCCGCAGCATATGAGCGTGGCGAAGGGCGGGGAGATCGTGACCAAGAGTAAGAAACAGCTGAAAGAAGAGTTTGGCATTGGCGATGACGACGTCACGCAAATCACGCTGCAGTAAATTATTCCTGCAGGAATAATTCGTACAAAGAATCGCCGGCCCGGTCTGCTGACTGCCCGGCGATTTTTTTATCCCTTCAGAGGATCACCGCTCCGGCGTTGGCCATCTCTTGCAGCGCTTTCTGGCTGTCATCCGGCCTAAGGTTGACACCACGGCAGCCTGCGGACACCAGCGTCACCTGATAACCGAGTGCCAGCGCATCCAGCACGCTGTATTTCACGCAGTAGTCCGTTGCCAGCCCCATTACCGTCAGTGAGGTGACTGCGTGCTGCTGCAACCACGCGTGCAGATGCGTCTGCTGACGCTGCCCGTTGTCAAAAAACGCGCTGTAGCTGTCAATCTGCGGATTTTCGCCTTTACAGATCTGCGTGCTAATCAGCGAGCGGTCCAGCTCAGGATGCAGCTCGGCGCCTGGGCTGTGCTGGATAGCGTGATCCGGCCACCACACCTGGGGTAAACCATGCAGTTCACCCACGGTGCCGGGGATATTACCCGCCGTGGAGGCAAAACTACCGTGCCCGGCAGGGTGCCAGTCGAGCGTGGCGATGACCGGCTCACCGCGCGCGCAGAACTCAGCCGCCAGCCGATTAGCCACCGCGATAGTCTGGTCGCCATCGGCCACCGCCAGCGCGCCGCCCGGACAGAAATCATTCTGTAAGTCGATGAGTAACAGTGCCTGACGTGCGCTCATACCACTCTCCCCGGGTTAATCCTGAGTTAATTCACCGCGCAGGTTCTGCGTCATAAGCTGGCGGATCTCTTCACTGCTCAGATCCTGGCTCAGCAGGAAGTGCAGCTTGGTCAGCGTGGCTTCCACGGTCAGGTCAGCTCCGCTGATCACACCGGCGTGTGCCAGGGCATTGCCGGTGGCGTAACCGCCCATGTTCACTTTGCCGGACATGCACTGGGTCAGATTAACCACCACGATACCACGGTCAGACGCTTCCTGAAGTTCGCGCAGGAACTCTTTATTCTGCGGCGCGTTACCGACGCCGTAGGAGCGCAGGATCAGCGCTTTCACCGGCTGCTGCAGGAAGTTACTCACCACTTCTGACGAAATCCCCGGGTAAATCGTCACCACGCCAATCGGCTGCGGCGTAATGGGATGAACGATCAGCTCACCGTTGCCGGTCGGGGCCGCTGGCGTATTGAGGCGGCGAATATGGATACCAGCTTCCAGCAGCGGGGCCAGGTTGGGCGAAGCGAAGGCGTTAAAGCCATCGGCGTGCGCCTTAGTGGTGCGATTACCGCGGAACAGGGTGTTGTTGAAGAACAGCGTCACTTCATTGATCGGGTAGTTTGCTGCGACAAACAGCGAGTTAAGCAGGTTCTGCTGCCCGTCAGAGCGCAGCTGCTCCAGCGGGATCTGTGACCCTGTCACGATGACCGGCTTCGCCAGATTCTCCAGCATAAAGGAGAGCGCAGAGGCGGTGAACGCCATGGTGTCGGTGCCATGCAGGATCACGAAACCATCGTAGTTATCATAGTTCTGGCGAATATCATCCGCAATCGATTGCCAGTCCTGCGGCGTCATGTCCGAGGAGTCAATCAGCGGGGCGTATTCGTGGATGGTGAAATCTGGCATTTCCGGGCGATGGAATTCTGGCATATTTGCCAGCTGATTTTGCAGGTGGCCGGAAACAGGGATAAAGCCGTGTTCGGAACGCTGCATGCCGATGGTACCGCCGGTGTAGGCGACATAAATCGATTTCTTTTGCATTGGTTAACTCAGGGCTTGCCGAAAAGGCGCAGTATAAGGGGAATTGTCAGGAAAACCAGCCCGACCAGAGATGGCCGGGCCGTTTAGTGCGTTAACTCACTACTTTACATCGCCACAGGTCAGGCAGAATGCATAGCGATTTTGCGGATCGTTGAGATTATCCAGCAGGCCTGGCTGCTTCTTCATCGCGGCCATGACGTCGAGCATCGGGGCAGGCAGATAAGCGCGCAGCGCCGCAGGCAGTGCTGCCTGTGCAGAAGCATCAACCTGGCTGAACAGCACGTCGATCATGCTCGGTTCATCCTGATACCAGTTCAGCTGTGGCTGCTGGATCTTCGCCAGCTCGGCAGCTTTCGCCACCGCGTCGTCGAAATCACCCAGCGCATCCACCAGACCGTTCGCTTTGGCATCGCTGCCGGTCCAGACGTGACCCTGTGCAATCTGATCGATCTGTTCTGGCGTTTTGTTGCGTGATTTTGCCACCAGACCAAGGAAGTTTTTATAGCCGTTTTCGATGGTCAGCTGCATCAGCTGCTGAACTTCCGGCGGCAGGGCTTTGGTACTGGCGACATCCGCCAGCGGAGACGTTGCCACGCCGTCGGTATGCACGCCGATAGCATCCAGTGAGTTCTCCACGGTGTTGATCACGCCGAAGATACCAATAGAGCCGGTCAGCGTATTCGGGCTGGCAATAATATAGTTAGCCGGAGTGGAAACCCAGTAGCCGCCAGATGCCGCCATGCCGCCCATGGAAACCACCACCGGTTTACCCGCGGCTTTTGCCGCCGCCAGCTCTTCACGGATAGTTTCAGAAGCGGTCACGCTGCCGCCAGGGCTGTTGACGCGGAACAGAATGGCTTTGATCTTCGGATCGAGGCGCGCTTCACGAATTTCCAGCGCGGTGGTATCACCCCCGACGCTGCCCGGGGTCTCTTCGCCGTCCATAATCGCCCCGTTCGCCACGATCACCGCGATATTGCCGTCGGTGGTTGGGGTGTTTTTCAGCGGATAGTCATAGATGCTGGTGCCGTTGTAATCCTTCGCCTCTTTATCCCAGCCAAAGGTTTTCACCAGCTGCTGGTCGACCACTGAAGGTGAGGCCAGCTCATCCACCAGCTTACTGTCTTTGGCGTACTGCGCGCTGTCGCCGCCCACTTTGTTCAGACCATCGAGCACGCCCTGAGCGCCAGGGAATACCTGATTGGCAGTGATCTGACGGTTTGCCGCCAGCGTATTGACATAGTTCTGCCACAGCTCGCCAACCCAGCGGCTGTCGGCATCGCGCGCGGCAGGGGACATATCATCACGCAGGAACGGCTCTACCGCCGATTTGTAGGTACCGACGCGGAACACGTGCGAGCTGACTTTCAGCTTGTCCAGCAGGGTTTTGTAATAGAGGCTGTTGGTGGCAAAGCCGTGCAGATCGACGGTGCCCTGCGGCGAGAGGGTGATCTTGTTGGCGAAGCTGGCGAGGTAGTACTGTGCCTGGCTGTAGCTGTCGCCGCTGGCATAGATTGGCTTGCCGCTGTCGCGGAACTCACGCAGCGCTTTACCAATATACTGCAGCGACGGCTGGTCAGCGCCCGCAAAGTTGTGCAGGTCGAGCACCATGCCGGTAATTTTATCGTCGTCTTTCGCCTGGCGAATGGCATCCACCACGTCGAACAGTGAGTTCTCTTTCAGACGATCGCTGCTGGCGCCTAACAGCTGTCGGCCAATCTTACTCAGCTTGTTGCTGACGGAAGGTTTATCTACCACCACGCCGCTGAGATCGAAGATCAGTGCGCCTTTCTGCACTTCAGCCGGTGCATTGGCGCTGCTGACGTGCAGCCAGATACCCACGCCAACCACGATCAGCAGAATAAGGAAGAGATTAAGGATAAATTCGCGAACAAAATTCAGGACTCGCCATGTCCACTTAAAAATGCCAGCGATCATTCGCCATAACACGCGCATAGATACTCCAGGGTCGCAATGAAATGCCAGAAGCAGAGGTCCGGGCAGGAATAGCACACATCCTAATTAGCAAGGGGGCAATTGTCAGCATGAAAAAGCGCAATGCTGTAACAAAACATCATCCTGTGCTAGTTTTTGCGGGATGAGAATCACTATCACAGGAGGACATCATGGACGCTCTGGATTTACTGGTTAATCGTCGTTCCGCATCACGGCTGGCAGAACCTGCGCCGACAGGTGAAGCGCTGGAGAACATTCTGCGCGCAGGTATGCGCGCGCCGGATCACGGCACTTTGCAGCCGTGGCACTTCACTATTGTCGAGAATGAAGGGCGCGATCGCCTGAGCGCGCTGCTGGAGAAGGTATCGCGAGATGCGCAGCTGGAAGAGAAAGCTATCGATAAGGCAAAAAATGCACCCTACCGCGCGCCGATGATTATTACGGTGGTCGCGCGTTGTGAAGAGCACCCGAAAGTGCCGCGCTGGGAGCAGGTGGTGTCGGCAGGATGTGCCGTGATGGCGATGCAGATGGCCGCTGCCGCACAGGGCTTTAACGGTATCTGGCGCAGCGGGGCGTGGACCGAAGATGAAGCGGTGCGCAGCGCGTTTAACTGTCGCCCTCAGGACGCCATCGTCGGCTTCCTGTACCTGGGAACCCCGCAGCTGAAATCATCCACCACCGTGTTAGCGCCCGACAGCGCCCCGTTTGTCAGTTATTTCTGAATGACATTTTCGCTGTTAGCAGGCAGGGTTGTGAGCGGCCCTGCAATTCGCCGGGATAATGAGCAAACAACGGGCAGAATCGTCGGTTAGTCTTATCACTCTCTGGCGAAAACGCTACCATGACTTCCGGTGAAGCTAACAGGGAACAGATCTTCATGAACTTAGATAATGTCCGTCTGACTCAGTACAGCCACGGCGCAGGCTGCGGTTGTAAAATCTCGCCTGCGGTGCTGGATACCATTCTGCACAGCGACCACCCGTTACGTAAGGACCCGCATCTGCTGGTGGGTAACGAAACCCGTGACGACGCGGCCGTATACGATCTCGGCAATGGCACCGCAGTGGTCAGCACCACCGACTTCTTTATGCCGATCGTGGATGACCCTTTTGATTTTGGGCGCATCGCCGCGACCAACGCCATTAGCGATATCTGGGCGATGGGGGGCAGACCGATTATGGCGATCGCCATCCTCGGCTGGCCGGTTAACCAGCTGCCGCCGGAGGTTGCCCGTAAGGTGATCGAAGGCGGGCGCAGCGTCTGCGAGCAGGCGGGGATTACCCTGGCGGGCGGGCACTCTATCGATGCCCCGGAGCCGATCTTCGGCCTGGCGGTCACCGGCGTCGTGGCCACCGATCAGGTGAAGCGCAACAGTGAAGCACGGGCAGGATGCCGCCTTTTCCTCACTAAGCCACTGGGCATTGGCGTTCTCACTACTGCCGAAAAGAGATCTCAGCTCAAGCCGGAGCATCAGGGGCTGGCGACGGCCACCATGTGCCAGCTCAATCAGATTGGGGCCGAGTATGCCGGTGAAGCGGGCGTCAGCGCGATGACCGATGTCACCGGCTTTGGTCTGCTCGGCCACCTCAGTGAGATGTGCCAGGGTGCCGGCCTGCATGCCGACCTGTGGTACAGTGCCATCCCGCGTTTGCCCGGAGTGGATGAATATATCGCCGCAGGCTGCGTGCCGGGCGGTACCGAAAGAAATTTCGCCAGCTACGGGCAGCTTATCGGCGCCATGACGCCCGCGCAGCGCCAGCTTCTCTGCGACCCGCAGACATCGGGCGGGCTGCTGCTGGCAGTACTGCCGGAAGCAGAGGCTGCGGTGCAGGCGATTGCCGCCGCGCAGCAAATTACACTCACCCCGATTGGTGAACTCCTGACGGCTCAGGCCGGAAGGGCCGTTATTGAAGTCAAACCCTGAGCAGGAACTCACCCCAGCATGCGTTTGTTTATTGCCGAAAAACCCAGCCTTGCCCGCGCGATAGCGGACGTTCTGCCTAAGCCGCACCGTCGTGGCGACGGCTTTATCGCCTGTGGGCAGGATCAAATGGTGACCTGGTGCGTAGGCCACCTGCTGGAACAGGCGCAGCCTGACAGCTACAACAGCCGCTTTGCCCGCTGGTCGCTGGCCGATTTACCGATTGTGCCGGAAAAGTGGCAGCTGCAGCCGCGTCCGTCGGTGGCAAAGCAGCTCAACGTGATTAAAGGTCTGCTGGAGCAGGCCAGTGAAGTGGTCCATGCCGGTGACCCGGATCGTGAAGGTCAACTGCTGGTGGATGAGGTGCTCGACTACCTGACCCTGCCGGCAGAAAAGCGGGCGAAAGTGCAGCGCTGCCTGATTAACGATCTCAACCCGCAGGCGGTTGAACGCGCCATTGGCCGCCTGCGTGAAAACCGCGAGTTTATTCCCCTGTGCGTCTCCGCGCTGGCGCGCTCGCGTGCAGACTGGCTTTACGGTATCAACATGACCCGCGCCTACACCTTACTGGGGCGCAACGCGGGCTATGACGGTGTGCTCTCCGTTGGGCGCGTTCAGACCCCGGTGCTGGGGCTGGTGGTACGGCGTGATGAAGAGATTGAGAACTTTGTCGCCAAAGACTTCTTCGAGGTCAAAGCGCATATCGTCACCCCGCTGGATGAACGCTTCGTGGCGCTGTGGCAGCCGAGTGACTCCTGCGAGCCTTATCAGGATGAGGAGGGCCGCCTGCTGCATCGCCCGCTGGCCGAGCATGTGGTGGCGCGTATCGACGGCCAGCCCGCGCTGGTGACCAGCTATAACGACAAGCGTGAAAATGACACTGCGCCGCTGCCGTTCTCGCTTTCGGCGCTGCAGATTGAGGCCGGCAAGCGCTTTGGCCTCAGCGCGCAGGCGGTGCTGGATACCTGCCAGCGCCTGTATGAGACCCACAAGCTGATTACCTATCCACGTTCCGACAGCCGCTATCTCCCTGACGAGCATTTCGCCGGGCGTCATGCGGTTTTGAATGCAATCAATGTTCATCAGCCGGACCTGACGCCTCCCGCTGATTTCAATAGCGATCAAAAAAATCGCTGCTGGGACGACAAAAAAGTCGACGCGCACCATGCGATTATCCCGACTGCGCGCAGCAGCAAGGTCAACCTGTCGGATAACGAGCAGCAAATCTACCGTTTGATTGCCACCCAATACCTGATGCAGTTCTGCCCGGATGCGGTGTACCGCAAATGCGTGATCGAGCTGGATATCGCCGGAGGCAAGTTTATCGCCAAAGCGCGTTTCCTGGCTGAGGCTGGCTGGCGTGCCTTACTCGGCAGCAAGGAGCGGGATGAGGAGAATGACGGTACGCCGCTGCCGGTGGTGGCCAGGGGGGATGAGCTGCTGTGCGAGCGTGGCGAAGTGGTCGAGAAGCAGACCCAGCCGCCGCGCCCGTTCACTGACGCTACGCTATTATCGGCGATGACCGGTATTGCCCGCTTCGTACAGGATAAAAATTTAAAGAAAGTGCTGCGTGCGACCGATGGTTTAGGTACGGAGGCAACGCGCGCCGGGATTATCGAGCTGCTGTTCAGACGCACCTTCCTGTTTAAGAAGGGGCGCTATATTCACTCCAGCCCGGCCGGACGCGCGCTGATCCATTCACTGCCGGAGATGGCCGCGCGGCCAGATATGACCGCGCAATGGGAGTCAACGTTGACTAAAATCAGTGAGAAGCAGTGTCGCTACCAGGACTTTATGCACCCTCTGGTGGAAACGCTGCACAGTTTGATCTCCCAGGCCCGTCAGCAGCCCGCCGCACATGCGTTTCGCGGCGTTACGGCTCCGGCAACGGTCGCCAAGAAAAAACCGCGACGTAAAGCGGCGAAGGAAAAGGAAAGCGAGTAATGAAAATGCATCTGGCACTGACACTGCTGCTGGCCGTTAGCTCATCGGCAATGGCCGAGCGCTATATCAGCAGCGGGCAAGGGCATGGCAACAGCGGCGGCAATAACGGTAACGGCGGCGCTAATGCGGACGTGGTAGTCGATATGCCGCCAGAAGTCTGGACGCAGGGGCAAAACAACAGCCAGCCCTGTAACCGCTGCTGCATCTATGAAAACCGCAACTATACGGAAGGGGCGGTGCTGAAGAGTGAAGGGGTACTGTTGCAGTGCGCGCGCGACCCGCAGTCGCTGGGCACTAATAATCTTATCTGGCGCATCGTCAAATAAACTCCCTTCCTCTTTCACGCTGCAGGTGTGTTGGCTGCCTCTATTCCCCAGGTCACTGACTCAGGTAAGCTCCCGGGGATTTATTCAGTTGCCGCCTTCCTGCAGCGCGAAATCTAATGGGGATTAGAACAATCAGTAGCTAAACTGGGCCCAGATCGGTGCGTGATCGGAGGGCTTTTCCATCGCGCGAATATCGTAATCAATCCCGGTTGCTATGCAGCGCTCCGCCAGCGGCTTGCTGGCCAGCACCAGGTCAATGCGCAGGCCGCGGTTATCGTCAAAGCCTTTTGAGCGGTAGTCGAACCATGAGAAGCGGTCGTTAACTTCGCTGTTCTGCGCGCGCCAGGTATCGACCAGGCCCCAGTTCATCAGGCGGTCCATCCATTCGCGCTCTTCCGGCAGGAATGAGCACTTACCGGTGCGCAGCCAGCGCTTGCGGTTATCCTCGCCAATGCCGATATCCAGGTCGGTGCTGCTGATATTCATGTCGCCCATAATCAGTACCTGATTTTCCACTTTCTGCTGCTGCTCAAGGTAGCTTTGCAGGTCGCGATAGAACTTCTCTTTCGCCGGGAATTTGGTCGGATGGTCGCGGCTTTCCCCTTGTGGAAAATAGCCGTTAATCACGGTGAGCGGGCCGGCTGGCGTTTGAATGTCCGCCATAATGATACGGCGCTGGGCGTCTTCGTCATCACCCTCGAAACCGCGACGCACGGCGATCGGCGGCTCTTTCGTCAGCAGTGCCACGCCGTAATGCCCTTTCTGACCGTGATAAAACACGTTATAGCCGAGTTTCGCCACGTCCTCGAGCGGGAACATGTCATCGTGAACTTTGGTTTCCTGCAGGCCAATCACATCTGGCTGATGCTGTTCGACAATAGCGGCAAGTTGATGAGGGCGAGCACGCAGCCCATTGATATTAAAAGAAACAAATTTCATAGCGCAGGCCATTTAGCGTCGGAAAAGATGGCGGAATGGTAGCAGAAGTCGGGGCGAGAAAGAAATATTGCTGCGATAGATGATGCAATCAGTAGGTGTACGAAGGGGGAGGAGATGTCGAAATGGTGGTGGGGGAAGGATTCGAACCTTCGAAGTCGATGACGGCAGATTTACAGTCTGCTCCCTTTGGCCGCTCGGGAACCCCACCAGGGGAAGCGTGTTAACAAGTGCAAATTCTCAGCCGTGGAAGGATTACTGCGTCGCTGCGCTCCTTGCCCTCCGGGCCGCCACAAGTGGCGTTGTCTCACTGCGTTCGACTCGAACCTCCGATGTCGAAGCTCCTCATCCTTCCCCGTGGGGAATATGAAAGCGTGAAACTCATTTTTAAATATGAAAACTATCTAAAAATGGTGGTGGGGGAAGGATTCGAACCTTCGAAGTCGATGACGGCAGATTTACAGTCTGCTCCCTTTGGCCGCTCGGGAACCCCACCACTGGCCTTACTGCTGTGCTTGTTAAGCGGGGCGCATCATATCAGATGAACTGACGCTGTAAAGCCCCGTTTAAGAGAAAGCGTTGCGATTGCCGTTTTTTTGCCCGCGCTGCTGTTTTGTCATACAAAACAGCAGCATCCGGCTTACAGGATGATGGTGCGGTTGCCGTAAACAAATACCCGCTGCGCCAGCACCTGGTAAAGTGCGCGGCTCAGCGCATTCTTCTCTACGTCACGCCCGGCACGCATCATATCTTCTGCGGTATAGGTATGATCGACGTGGATAACATCCTGCATGATGATTGGGCCTTCATCCAGATTGTCATTCACGTAGTGCGCTGTCGCACCGATGATCTTCACGCCGCGTTCATACGCCTGGTGGTAGGGACGAGCACCAATAAAGGCAGGCAGGAAGGAGTGGTGAATATTGATGATCTGGTTCGGATAACGCTGCACAAAGGCCGGGGTCAGCACGCGCATGTATTTTGCCAGTACCACATAGTCTGGCTGATAGCGGTCAATTTCCGCCGCCATGTTATTGTCGTGCTCTTCGCGGGTTAAGCCTTCGTGACTGACCAGGACAAACGGCACATCGAAACGCTCAACCAGCGTACGCAGCGTTTCGTGATTACCGATCACCGCCGCAATTTCAACATCCAGACCACCGTAGGCGCTTTTCATCAGCAGATCGCCAAGGCAGTGCGCCTCTTTGGTCACCAGAATAACAATACGGCGGCGGCCCGCTGGCTGCAGCTCGCGCACTGAACCAGCCGGCAGCGCGCTGTCAAGGTCGGCCAGCAGCGTGGTGTCGTTGAAAATGCCTTCCAGCTCGGTGCGCATGAAGAAGCGCCCGGTGCGGTGATCAACAAACTCATTATTCTGTACAATGTTCAGTTCGTGCTTGTAGCAAATATTGGTGATTTTGGCGATCAGCCCTTTTGCATCCGGGCAGATGGTCCGTAAAACTTTTCGTTGCAGTGTTTGCGCTTGCATTGCGATGGTAATCCTGTCGATACAATTGGGAAATCAGGGGTCAAGAGTGACCGCAGCATTTCTTGTATTTCTTGCCGGAGCCACATGGGCACCGATCGTTGCGCCCGATTGGCGGGAAGGTTCCGTCGATATAGTACCAGCGTTGCTCCTCGCGAAGAAAGCGTGAACGTTCATGAATAGAGCGTTCGCGCTGATTTTCAGAGAACCTGGCAAAAAAAGTCACATAACCCTGTTGGCCATCCGCGATAACTTCGCTGCTTAATACATTCAACCCGAGCCATTCGGTGTGGGCAAAACTCTCTTCTATACTGGCTGCAAAAGCAGAGGCTTGACATGACGGGTGCCAGGTTGCAACCAGGTAACCCACATCCTGTTTGACATAAGCACAGTAGCGCGAGCGCATTAATGCTTCTGGATGAGAAGGTTGCGCCGCACCGCTTAGAAACGGCTGGCAACATAGGCTATACTGCGATCCGCTACCGCACGGACAAAGTTCAGACACGTAAACTCCGATTAGCTAATAACAGGGTTAAAATTTTAGGCATCATGATAACCGGGCAGCATCGGTGATGCCATTTTGTTAGTGAATTTCATGCCAGAGGGTGGAATGAGACAGGTTAAAATCGGGCTAGCGCTGGGGTCGGGTGCCGCAAAGGGATGGGCACATATCGGGGTGATAAACGCTCTTGAACGCGCTGGCATCCGTATCGACGTCGTGGCCGGATGCTCCGTAGGTGCCCTGGTCGGGGCCGCATATGCCACGCAGCGACTGACGCTGATGGAGCGCTGGGTGCGCTCATTCAGCTACTGGCAGGTGATACGCCTGATGGATTTTTCATGGCAACGTGGTGGGCTGCTGCGCGGTGAGCGCGTGTTCAGCCACGTGCGTGAGCTGATCGGCAAAAATAATATCGAACAATGCGGTTTACCTTTCGGCGCTGTGGCGACTAACCTTAGTACCGGCCGTGAGCTGTGGCTGACGGAAGGCGACCTGCATCAGGCCGTGCGCGCATCCTGCAGCATGCCCGGTTTACTGGCACCTGTGAGCTGGAACGGTTACTGGCTGGTGGATGGCGCGGTGGTCAACCCGGTGCCTATTTCCCTGACGCGTGCGCTGGGCGCTGATATTGTGATTGCCGTGGATTTGCAGCACGATGCGCACCTGATGCAGCAGGATTTGCTGTCAGTGACGCCAGAATCCGGCGATGAGCATCCTCAACCGCAGCCTGACAGCTGGAGCGGCCGCCTGCGTCAGCGCATTAGCAACCTTAAGCTACGTAGAGTAAATCACACACCCGGCGCCATGGAGATTATGTCTACCTCTATCCAGGTGCTGGAAAATCGGTTGAAGCGCAATCGTATGGCGGGTGACCCACCAGATGTGTTGTTACAACCCTTCTGCCCACAAATTTCTACCCTGGACTTCCACCGGGCTGAAGAGGCCATTGAAGCGGGGAGACTGTCCGTTGAGAAAAAAATGGATGAATTGTTACCTCTGGTTCGCGACAGGCAACAATAGCGTGGTCAAAAAGCGACGACTTCAGCCAATTCTGAGAGGCGCAAAGAGCGTTTATAGACCACTATTGAGGTATCTGTTATGCAGGGGGAAGCAATGGAAAAACCATTAAGTGGAAAACATATTCTCATCGTTGAGGACGAAGTCGTTTTCCGTTCCCTGCTGGATAATTTCCTCACTGCGCTCGGTGCGGTGGTCACGTTGGCTGATGACGGTATACACGCACTTGAATCCCTGAGCCGTACTCTGCCGGACTTGATGATCTGCGACCTTGCCATGCCACGTATGGACGGTATCAAACTGGTGGAGCATCTGCGCAGCAAGGGAAACACATTGCCCATCCTGGTTATCTCTGCCACGGGAAATATGTCGGATATCGCCCACGTGCTGCGTCTGGGCGTGCAGGATGTGCTGCTCAAGCCGGTTAAAGATCTTGCTCGCCTGCGTGAAGCGGTGTTCGAGTGCCTCTATCCCTCAATGTTTACGTCTAAAGTGGAAGAGGACGAACAGCTGTTTCAGGACTGGGACGCGCTGGTCAGTGACCCGCAGGCTGCCGCCAAGCTTCTCAAGCAGCTGCAACCGCCGGTGCAGCAGACAATCGCTAACTGTCGCATCAACTATCGCCAGCTGACGATGGCAGAGCAGCCGGGACTGGTGCTTGACGTGGCGGCATTATCGGAACGCGATCTCGCTTTCTATTGTCTCGATGTCACCCGTGCCGGTGATAACGGCGTGCTGGCCGCACTACTGCTACGCGCTCTGTTCAATGGACTGCTGCAGGAGCAGCTTTCCGGTCAGGGGCAGCGCCTGCCCGAGCTGGGCGGCCTGTTAAAGCAGGTCAATTTGCTGCTGCGCCAGGCCAATCTGAAAGGTCAATTTCCACTGTTGGTGGGCTACTACCATCAGGGGTTAAAGAATCTGATCCTCGTTTCTGCTGGTTTAAACGCCACTCTCAACATTCATACCCACCAGATCCAGCTGAGCAATGGTGTCCCTCTTGGCACCATGGGCAGCACACATCTTAATCAAATCAGCCAGCGGTGTGATGCCTGGCAGTGTCAGGTTTGGGGCGCCGGAGGCCGACTGCGCCTGATGTTGTCTACGGATTAACCGCTGCTTCACTATTTTCATCTGGCCCTGGAAGACAGGGCCAGAGATAAGCTTTACACTTGGGTAATAGTCTTAATTTGCACTGAAAAGGTTTATCCAGGATAAATCCGCGTGGGTTCAACTGGTATACTCAACTCGTTTTTAACTCGACATATCAAGTAATAACTTGAACGGCCTAAAGAGAGGTACTTAGATGTCTGCCTATAAGTCCAAAGTAAAAAAAGCGGTTATCCCTGTTGCTGGTTTGGGAACGCGTATGCTGCCAGCCACCAAAGCTATTCCAAAAGAAATGCTGCCGCTGGTTGATAAGCCGTTAATTCAGTATGTCGTTAACGAGTGTATCGCTGCTGGGATCAACGAGATTGTGCTGGTTACGCACTCTTCTAAAAACTCGATTGAAAACCACTTCGATACCAGTTTCGAGCTGGAAGCGATGCTGGAAAAACGCGTTAAGCGCCAGCTGCTGGAAGAGATTCAGTCTATCTGCCCACCGCACGTCACCATCATGCAGGTTCGTCAGGGTCTGGCGAAAGGCCTGGGTCACGCGGTTATGTGCGCATGGCCAGTGATTGGCAATGAGCCCGTTGCGGTGATCCTGCCGGACGTTATTCTCGACGAATATGAGTCAGACCTGTCGAAAGATAACCTGGCTGAAATGATGAAGCGCTTCGACGAAACCGGTCACAGCCAGATCATGGTTGAGCCAGTCGCTGACGTGACTGCTTACGGCGTAGTCGACTGCCAGGGTGCAGAGCTGAAGCCTGGCGACAGCGCACCAATGGTGGGTGTGGTTGAGAAGCCAAAAGCGGACAAAGCGCCGTCTAACCTTGCGGTTGTTGGTCGCTACATTCTCTCTGCGGACATCTGGCCACTGCTGGCGAAAACCCCTCCGGGCGCCGGTGATGAGATCCAGCTGACTGACTCCATCGCCATGCTGATGGAAAAAGAGACCGTAGAAGCTTATCACCTGAAAGGTGTGAGCCATGACTGCGGCAACAAGCTGGGCTATATGCAGGCCTTCGTTGAATACGGTGTGCGTCACAACACGCTGGGCAGCGATTTTAAAGCGTGGCTGGAAAGCACCGTAGGCAATAAAAAGTAAGTTTAATTTCTAACCGGGACAATTCAATGAAAGTCACCGTATTTGGTATCGGCTATGTTGGTCTGGTTCAGGCTGCGGTTTTGGCCGAAGTCGGACATGACGTTCTTTGCATCGATGTCGACGAAAATAAAGTCGAGAATCTGAAGAAAGGGATCATTCCTATTTTTGAACCGGGCTTGACGCCGCTGGTTATGCAGAACTATGAGGCCGGACGCCTGAAGTTCTCCACTGACGCAGCAGCTGGCGTTAACCACGGGGTTATGCAGTTTATCGCGGTGGGTACGCCGCCTGATGAAGACGGTTCAGCGGACCTGAAATATGTTACCGCCGTGGCGCGTACCATTGCTCAGCATATGCAAGAGCATAAAGTGGTGCTCGACAAGTCGACTGTGCCAGTGGGTACGGCTGACCGCGTGCGTCAGGTAATGGAAGAGACGTTGAAAGGGCGAGGCGTAGAGCTGACCTTTGACGTGGTCTCCAACCCTGAGTTCCTGAAAGAAGGGGCAGCAGTCAGCGACTGTATGCGTCCTGAGCGTATTGTTATCGGTACGGATAACGACGAAGTGGTTGAACTGCTGCGCGAGCTGTATGAGCCGTTTAACCGCAATCACGATCGCATGATCCTGATGGATATTCGTAGTGCTGAGTTAACCAAGTATGCAGCCAACTGCATGCTGGCGACCAAAATCAGCTTTATGAATGAAATCTCTAACCTGGCTGAACGCCTGGGTGCAGATGTCGAAAAAGTGCGTCAGGGCATTGGCTCCGATTCACGCATCGGCTACTCATTCATTTATCCCGGCTGTGGCTACGGCGGCTCCTGCTTCCCGAAAGATGTTCAGGCGCTAATCCGTACCGCAGAGCAGATCGGCTACAAGCCACGTCTGCTGCAGGCGGTTGAAGACGTCAACGATTCGCAGAAGACCAAACTGCCGACGTTTATCAAGCGTCATTTCGGTGAGAATTTGCAGGGCAAAACCTTTGCGCTGTGGGGGCTGTCATTTAAGCCAAACACCGACGATATGCGTGAAGCTTCCAGCCGCGTGCTGATGGAGTCACTGTGGCAGGCGGGCGCAACCGTGCAGGCTTTCGATCCGGAAGCGATGGATGAAGCGCAGCGTATCTACGGTCACCGCAGCGATCTCAAGCTGATGGGAACCAAAGAAGCTGCCCTGCAGGGCGCAGATGGCCTGGTGATCTGTACCGAATGGCAGAACTTCCGCGCACCTGATTTTGACGTGATTAAAAATGCTCTAAAAGAACCCGTGATTTTTGATGGTCGTAACCTGTATGATCCAGAAAGAATCAGCAAGCGCGGTTTTGTTTATTATGCAATCGGCCGCGGAGCATCTCTTCAAACTGCATAATAAATGAGGGTAGTATGAAATATCTGGTTACCGGCGCAGCAGGCTTTATTGGCTTTCATGTCACCCAACGTCTGTTGGCTGCCGGTCACCAGGTTGTCGGTCTCGACAACCTGAATGACTATTACGACGTTAATCTTAAGACAGCCCGTCTTGACCTGATTAAAAACCACCCCGAATTCACCTTTGTGAAAGGCGATCTCGCCGATCGTGAAGGCATTGCCGAACTGTTCCGCGCTCAGCGCTTCCAGCGTGTCATTCACCTCGCCGCGCAGGCGGGCGTGCGTTATTCATTAGAGAACCCACTGGCTTATGCCGACGCCAATTTAATTGGCCATCTCAATATTCTGGAAGGGTGCCGCCATAACCAGGTTGAGCATCTGTTATATGCATCATCCAGCTCGGTGTATGGATTAAATCGTAAGATGCCATTCTCAACCGACGACTCGGTTGACCACCCGGTATCGCTGTATGCCGCGACCAAAAAAGCCAATGAGCTGATGTCCCATACCTATTCACATTTATATGGTATTCCTACCACTGGCCTGCGCTTCTTCACCGTTTATGGTCCGTGGGGGCGTCCGGATATGGCGCTGTTTAAATTTACCCGTGCGATGATTGCGGGTGAAAAAATCGACGTCTATAACCACGGCCAGATGCGTCGCGATTTCACCTATATTGACGATATTGCCGAAGCTATTCTGCGCTTACAGGATGTTATCCCACAGGCGGATATTAGCTGGACGGTTGAAAGCGGCAGCCCGGCAACCAGCTCTGCGCCTTACCGCGTATACAATATCGGCAACAGCCAGCCCGTTACGCTGATGTCGTATATCGAAGCGCTGGAGAGTGCGCTGGGGCAGACTGCGCAGAAAAATATGCTGCCTATGCAGCCGGGTGACGTGATGGAAACCAGCGCCGATACCAGCGCATTATATAAGGTGATCGGCTTCAAGCCGCAGACGTCAGTCGAAGAGGGGGTGGCGCGCTTTGTGGCGTGGTATAAAGATTTCTACCGCGTATAAGCCCACCAGCCCAAAGAAAAAGGAAGCCGTGATGGCTTCCTTTTTTTCTTTGCCTGGTGGCTGTAACAAAATGGGACGAAACGCCCCATTAAATTTAAGTCTAAAGAACCGGAGGTTGAGCGAAATTACAGCAGAAAGTCTTCCAGCTTCTTGCCTTGCTCTTCAATGGCTTTTTTGATTACGGCAGGTGTACGGCCCTGGCCGGTCCAGGTTTTGCTTTCGCCATTCTCATCGACATAAGAATATTTTGCCGGGCGCGCTGCACGCTTAGCTTTACCAGGGGCTTTAGCCGCAGCCAGAGTAGACAGTAATTCATTCGGGTCAATACCGTCTGCAATCAGCATATCGCGATACTGCTGCAGTTTACGGCTGCGTTCTTCAACTTCAGCCTGTGCCTGGCTCTCTTCTTCGCGGCGTTCGTTAACCACTACTTCCAGTTTTTCCAGCATTTCTTCCAGCGTTTCCAGGCTACATTCTCTCGCCTGAGCACGCAGCGTGCGGATATTGTTCAGGATTTTAAGTGCTTCGCTCATTGTCCAATTCTCTAAATTATATTGATGGGTTACTAATGCTCGATAATAATAGTGTCCGGCTATAAGAACTGCAATAGTTAATTTTGTAAGAAAAGTAGAAGTGCTAATAGTCAGGAATCTCTGACATGATAAAAGGCGATAAAATATGATTCACTGGCTAAATATCCTGCTGTGAAAAGAAGGGTGATGGTATGGAAACAGTGAATTCCATATCATCAGAAAATTGAAAAATCCTGTTAAGTTGTGCTGAAGCCACCTGTTCAACCACTATTTCTTCGGGTTATTGCAGGCGTGAAGGCTCTCGCTGCGGCGGTTTATGGTACACTGCCGCCATCTTGGTGATTCGGAGTAGGGGCTGATGGCTCAGCTATATTTCTATTATTCCGCGATGAATGCTGGAAAATCGACGGCTTTGTTGCAATCTTCTTATAATTATCGTGAGCGCGGCATGCGCACTCTGGTGTATACCGCAGAGATCGATAATCGCTTCGGCGCGGGTAAAGTGAGTTCGCGTATCGGCCTCTCTTCCCCAGCAAAATTGTATAATAAAGACACGTCGTTGTTTGCTGAGATAAGTGCTGAGCACCAGCGGGAAACCGTTCACTGCGTGCTGGTGGATGAAAGCCAGTTTCTGACGCGTGAACAGGTTAAAACATTATCCGAAGTGGTGGATGTTTTAGATATACCTGTACTTTGTTATGGCTTACGTACAGATTTTCGCGGCGAGTTATTTATCGGTAGCCAATACCTTTTAGCCTGGTCAGATAAACTGGTTGAATTAAAAACCATCTGCCACTGCGGCAGAAAAGCCAGCATGGTATTAAGGCTCGATCAGGACGGTAAGCCCTTTAAAGAAGGGGAGCAGGTGCAAATTGGCGGTAATGAGCGCTATGTATCCGTCTGCCGTAAGCATTACTACGAAGCGTTGGAGAGTGGTTCACTGCACGCCATTTATGGCAGCAAGGGGCCGGAGTAATAGTGATCTGCCGCGGCGGTTAACGCAAAGAAATGTGCCGTCGATATTTCACAACTCTATAAGCGTCTCTTAATATTTCCTGATAAAAAAACCCGCCAGCTTTATGGGGTCAGTTCAAGCTGGCGGGTTTTTATTCTCACACTCGGGCTTAACGTTTCACTTTCTTTTCAACTTTCCTGGCTTCGACGGGCGCAGCGGCCACGGCTTCGGCAATGTTAGCGAAAGGTTCAACATAATCGCGGCCGTAGAAGCTATCCAGCATGATCTGTTTCAGTTCAGCAATCAGCGGGTAGCGTGGGTTAGCGCCGGTACACTGGTCATCGAAAGCATCATCAGCCAGCTTATCGACTTTCGCGAGGAAGTCCGCTTCCTGCACGCCTGCTTCGCGGATGGACTTAGGAATACCCAGTTCCGCTTTCATCCCGTCCAGCCAGCTCAGCAGCTTCTCAATTTTCTGTGCGGTACGGTCGCCCGGTGCACTGAGGCGCAGGTGATCGGCGATTTCAGCGTAGCGGCGGCGCGCCTGCGGGCGGTCATACTGGCTGAAGGCCGTCTGCTTGGTTGGGTTATCGTTGGCGTTGTAGCGAATCACGTTACAGATAAGCAGCGAGTTCGCCAGACCGTGTGGAATGTGGAACTCTGAACCCAGCTTATGCGCCATCGAGTGACAGACCCCAAGGAAGGCGTTAGCAAACGCGATACCGGCGATAGTCGCGGCATTGTGTACACGCTCACGCGCCACCGGGTTTTTCGCCCCTTCACGGTAGCTGGCCGGCAGGTTTTCCTGCAGCAGTTTTAGCGCCTGCAGCGCCTGACCGTCGGAGTATTCGTTAGCCAGCACCGAGACGTACGCTTCCAGCGCGTGGGTTACGGCATCCAGACCACCAAAGGCGCACAGTGACTTCGGCATATCCATCACCAGGTTGGCATCCACAATCGCCATATCCGGGGTGAGGGCATAGTCAGCCAGTGGATATTTCTGACCGGTGGCGTCGTCGGTCACGACCGCAAATGGCGTAACTTCTGAACCTGTACCTGAAGTGGTGGTGACGGCAATCATCTTCGCCTTCACGCCCATTTTCGGGAATTTATAGATACGTTTACGGATATCCATGAAGCGCAGTGCCAGCTCTTCGAAATGCGTTTCCGGATGTTCGTACATCACCCACATAATTTTCGCCGCATCCATCGGCGAACCCCCGCCCAGGGCGATAATCACGTCCGGCTTGAAGGAGTGCATCTGTTCAGCACCTTTACGCACGATGCTCAGCGTTGGGTCAGCTTCCACTTCGAAGAAGACTTCAGTTTCCACCCCGCGCGCTTTCAGCACGTTGATGATCTGGTCAGCGTAGCCGTTGTTAAACAGGAAGCGGTCGGTGACGATAAAGGCGCGTTTGGCTCCGTCGGTGGCCACTTCATCAAGGGCAATGGGCAGTGAACCACGGCGGAAGTAGATAGACTTAGGAAGTTTATGCCACAACATATTCTCAGCTCGCTTGGCCACGGTTTTCTTGTTAATCAGATGTTTGGGTCCGACGTTTTCAGAAATCGAGTTGCCACCCCACGAGCCGCAGCCCAGCGTCAGTGACGGTGCGAGTTTAAAGTTGTACAGGTCGCCGATCCCCCCCTGAGAGGCCGGAGTGTTGATCAGGATGCGCGCTGTCTTCATTTTGTCGCCGAAGAAGTTAACGCGTTCACGCTGATTATCCTGGTCAGTGTACAGGCAAGAGGTATGACCGATACCGCCCATCGCCACCAGCTTCTCAGCTTTACTTACCGCGTCAGCAAAATCTTTGGCGCGATACATCGCCAGAGTCGGTGACAGTTTTTCATGAGCAAAAGGTTCCGACTCATCGACCAGTTTCACTTCACCAATCAGGATTTTAGTGTTGCCCGGGACGCTGAGGCCGGCCATTTCAGCAATTTTCACCGCAGGCTGACCGACGATAGCGGCATTCAGCGCGCCATTCTTCAGAATGATATCCTGAACCGCTTTCAGCTCGCTGCCCTGCAGCATGTAGCCACCGTGGCTGGCAAAGCGCTCGCGCACCGCCTCATAAGCGCTGTCGACTACAATAACTGACTGCTCAGAAGCACAGATTACGCCGTTATCGAAGGTTTTCGACATCAGGATAGAAGCCACGGCACGTTTGATGTCCGCCGTTTCGTCAATCACTACCGGGGTATTACCTGCGCCCACGCCGATAGCCGGTTTGCCGGAGCTATAGGCGGCTTTCACCATACCCGGGCCGCCCGTGGCGAGGATAAGGTTAATATCAGGGTGGTGCATCAGCTGGTTAGACAGTTCAACGGAGGGCACATCGATCCAGCCGATAATGTCTTTGGGTGCCCCGGCCGCAATGGCGGCCTGCAGTACGATATCGGCCGCTTTGTTGGTGGCATCTTTCGCACGAGGATGCGGCGAGAAGATAATCCCGTTACGGGTTTTCAGGCTGATCAGCGCTTTAAAGATAGCGGTAGATGTTGGGTTGGTTGTCGGGACAATCCCGCAGATGATGCCGGTGGGTTCCGCGATAGTGATGGTGCCGAAAGTGTCATCGGTTTCAAGAATACCGCAGGTTTTTTCGTCTTTGTAGGCGTTGTAGATGTATTCAGAAGCAAAGTGGTTTTTGATCACTTTATCTTCGACGATACCCATGCCAGATTCGGCAACGGCCATTTTAGCCAGTGGGATACGGGCATCAGCAGCTGCTAATGCCGCAGCCCGGAAGATTTTGTCTACTTGTTCTTGAGTAAAGTTGGCGTATTCACGCTGGGCTGTTTTAACACGTTCAACAAGTGCGTTAAGTTCAGCGACATTAGTAACGGCCATAATGCTCTCCTGGAAAGTTAAACTCTATTAGTAAACAAGTGAGAACGAGTAAGTATAGTCATGGCTGGTTATCGGGCCGTATTAGGGCGGGCCAACCTGCTAAACAGGTTCTTCCGGGTTTACTGAAAGAGTCTGCGCTCTGCACGCGCTGTGGGTCACTTTCGGTAAGTTACTAACTCCTTTTGGTAACACTGAGCATAGCGCTTGTACTGGGGGCAAATAATGATTTGGATCATGTTTACTGGTGGCTGACACCTTTCAGCCTGTGATTAGAAGATGACCAGTTTCAAACTATCGCAAACCTGGCGTCGAAAGTTGAGAATAAGTTTCATCTGCTAATCTTCAGCGTCGTAATGGCGATATCCACTGCCTGCGGCGCAGCATAATGGCGTGATATTCCAGGGGGCGGGGGATAGTCATTATCACGGATTTGAATTACATTAGCGCCCATCAATCAGCCCAACAGGAGCATGGTGTGAATCCTGCACTTTTAGACCTCTCTGGATATATTAAATTTTTCGTTGGCCTGTTCGCCCTGGTCAACCCGGTGGGGATCATTCCTGTTTTTATCAGCATGACCAGCTATCAGGTTCCGGCAGCGCGCAATAAAACCAACCTGACTGCCAACCTGTCCGTGGCGATTATCCTCTGGACGGCGCTATTCCTCGGCGACGGCATCCTGCACATCTTCGGGATCTCTATCGACTCATTTCGTATTGCGGGCGGCATTCTGGTCGTCACCATTGCGATGTCGATGATCAGCGGCAAACTGGGCGAAGATAAGCAGAATAAACAGGAGAAGTCAGAAACGGCTAACCGGGAGAGCATCGGGGTCGTACCGCTGGCGCTGCCGTTGATGGCGGGACCGGGGGCGATCAGTTCGACGATTGTCTGGAGTACGCGCTACCACAGCTGGCAAAACCTGCTGGGCTTTAGCGTGGCGATCGCGCTGTTTGCCTTCTGCTGCTGGCTCTGCTTTCGCGCTGCACCGTTAATGGTCAGAGTGTTGGGGCAGACTGGAATTAACGTGGTGACCCGTATTATGGGATTGCTATTGATGGCGTTAGGGATAGAGTTTGTGGTGACCGGGATAAAAGCGTTGTTCCCGGGGCTGGTCAACTAGCCTGTTTTAATTCTGAAATAATCATATTAAAGCGCATATTCTGCGCTTTTTTTATCTATGCATTCTTGTGGTGCACTATATCAGGTCAACTTACCGTGCAGCTGCATCATTATGGTGCAATTATTCATGGCGCTTAATTGAGGGCGCTGATTATTAATGTAATTACTGCAACTGCCGGTTCAATCGCTTAGTTACCACCGTTTGTGAGATTTATTACATTTCAATCTGGCGGTGAGAGACGGATTTATCAAAATTTAATGCTAGTCGCCCGGCAAAACCCGGAATTTTTGTGACGAATTTAGTGTTTTCGGCAAAATTTGCTTATTTTTTGCTTTGAAATCGCTTTATTTATGTTCGAAAGTCAGGTTTTAGTCATTAAATTCATTTTCTTTCATAAGCTTAGCCGTTATTTCACAATGCTAAATAACACTTTGCCCCTGCTTTTTCTCATGATAAAAGAGAATTGGTTAACATTTTTGTTATTTTGCTTTAGCGCAAATGTCCCCCTTCTGATAATTTTTCTGCCAGTTGATAAAAACTGGCACCAGATGTGCAAAACGTTAACCTCATCCGTCCCGGCTGTTCTGACGGTAGTCGTTGGTATCACCACACAGGGTTTTAGCTGAATGAAATGTTTTACATCATTACGCCACATCGCGAGCGGAACAGGGTTACTGCTGGGCCTTATCACTCTCAACGCCGTGGCAGCTGACGTTCCGGACGGGGTCAGCCTGAGCAAGCAGCAAAATCTGGTGATCAACAATGGCACTGAAGTTTCATCTCTCGACCCGCAAAAAACAGAAGGGGTGCCCGAGACCGATGTGATCCTCAATCTGCTGGAAGGATTGGTCAGCACCGACAACATCGGCCACCTGGTGCCCGGCGTGGCACAAAGCTGGAGCAGCGAGCAGGGTAAAGTCTGGACCTTTACCCTGCGGCCAGATGCAAAGTGGAGCGACGGCGAACCCGTCACGGCCAGCGATTTCGTCTACAGCTGGCAGCGGCTGGTGGACGCTAAAACCGCATCGCCTTATGCCAGCTATCTGCAGGCCGCTCACGTGGCTAACGTTGATGAGATCCTGGCGGGTAAACGCCCGGCCAGCGATCTCGGGGTGAAAGCGCTCGACGATAGCCACTTCCAGGTCACGCTCAGTCAGCCGGTCCCTTATTTCCTTGCTATGGCGGCACACACCGCGTTGAAACCGGTCAACCGGGCTGCGATTGAACGCTGGGGGGAGAAGTGGACTTTGCCTGCGCATTACGTGGGGAATGGGGCTTATACCCTGAGCGACTGGGTGATCAATGAAAAAATTGTGCTCAAGCGCAATCCGCACTACTGGAACAACGGTAAGACGGTGATTGAGCAGGTGACATTCTTACCGATCGTCTCCGAAACCAGCGATGTTAACCGCTATCGCAGCGGCGAAATCGATATCACCAACAGCGCCTTGCCGCCCGAGCGTTTTCAGCAGCTGAAAAAAGAGCTTGGCCCGCAGGTCAGAGTCAGTCCTTATCTCTGCACCTTCTACTATGAACTGAATAACCGCCGTCCGCCGTTTGACGATGCGCGGGTGCGCACCGCGGTGAAGCTGACCCTCGACCGCGACATCATTACCGGGAAAGTGATGGGCCAGGGGCAGATCCCGGCATGGAGCCTGACGCCGCCGTTTACTGACGGCGCGCAGTTCAGCGCACCGCAGTGGTTCCACCTGACGCAGGATGAACGGAACCAGCAGGCCAAAGCGTTGCTCGCGCAGGCGGGCTACAGCGCGTCAAAACCGCTGCGTTTCTCACTGCTGTATAACACCTCTGACGTCAATAAAAAGCAGGCCATTGCGGCCGCATCGATGTGGAAAAAGAATCTCGGTGCCGACGTGACGTTACAGAATCAGGAGTGGAAAACCATGCTTGATACTCGTCATCAGGGCAATTATGACGTGGCCCGCGCCACCTGGTGTTCCGACTATAATGAACCCTCTACCTTCCTCACTATGTTGCTGAGCGACTCCTCAACCAATACGGCTTTTTACCGCAGCCCGGCGTTTGACCAGCTGATGACGCAGTCGCTCAACATGAGTGATGACGCCGAGCGGGCAACCGTCTATCAGCAAGCGGAGCAGCAGCTGGATAAGGATTCTGCCATTGTGCCGGTCTACTACCGGGTGAGTGCGCGGCTGGTGAAGCCGTGGGTAGGGGGCTTTACCGGTAAAGATCCGCAGGACCTTACCGATGTTAAATACTTTTATATAACCAGTCACTAAACCGTGCGGCCCTGCCGGGCGGTAAAGGGTGATAGCAAAGCAGTACCGATGAAATAAAAAAAGACAAGCCGGGTGGAATCGTTCCTCTACCCGGTGAAGTTTTCCCGCAAACGGGGGTAGCCACGGTGCCCGGCACACGTTGGCATTAATAAAAACTGGAGTAGGTAATAAGATGATCAACATCACGAAGAAAACTTTGATCGCCGCAGGCGTTATGGCCGCGCTGACTGGCAATATGGCCTATGCCGCCAATGTACCGGCGGGCGTTCAGCTGGCAGATAAGCAGGAGCTGGTCAGAGGTAACGGTGCTGAGCTGCAGTCGCTTGACCCGCACAAAATTGAAGGCGTCCCGGAATCTAACGTTAACCGTGATGTGCTTGAAGGCCTGGTGATTAACGATGCGGACGGGAAAATCATCCCTGGCGTTGCGGAATCATGGGAAAACAAAGATGGCGGTAAAGTCTGGATATTCCACCTGCGTAACACCGCCAAGTGGTCAAACGGCGAGCCGGTGACCGCGCAGGATTTCGTTTACAGCTGGCAGCGCCTGGCCGACCCGAAAACAGCGTCCCCTTACGCCAGCTATCTGCAGTACGGCCATCTGCTGAATGTGGATGACATCATTGCCGGTAAAAAAACGCCTGATACCCTCGGCGTTAAAGCACTGGACGCTCACACCCTGGAAGTGACGCTGAGCGATGCAGTTCCCTATTTCTATAAGCTGCTGATCCATCCATCTATGTCGCCGGTGTACAAGCCAGCGGTAGAGAAATTTGGCGAGAAGTGGACCCAGCCTGCAAACTTCGTTGGCAACGGTGCCTTCAAACTGAAAGAGTGGGTGGTGAACGAGCGCATCGTGGTTGAGCGTAACCCTGAGTACTGGGATAACGCGCACACCATCCTGAATCAGGTCACTTTCCTGCCGATCCCGTTTGAAGTCACCGACACCAACCGCTACCGCAGCGGCGGCAGCGATATTACCTACAACTACCTGCCAATCGAGCTTTACCAGAAGCTGAAAAAAGAGATCCCGAAAGAGATCCACGCCGATCCGTATCTCTGTACTTACTACTATGAGATCAACAACCAGAAGGCGCCTTTCAACGATGCGCGCGTGCGTACCGCGCTCAAGCTGGGCCTGGACCGCGATATCATCGTCAATAAAGTGAAAGCGCAGGATGAAGATCCCGCCTACAGCTTCACACCGCCATTCACCGACGGCATCAAGCTGGATAAGCCAGAGTGGATGAGCTGGACCCAGGAAAAACGTAACGAAGAGGCGAAAAAACTGCTGGCGGAAGCCGGTTACACCGCCGACAAACCGCTGACGTTTGACCTGCTGTATAACACCTCCGATCTGCATAAAAAACTGGCGATTGCCGCAGCCTCCATCTGGAAGAAAAACCTCGGTGTAAACGTTAAGCTGCAGAACCAGGAGTGGAAAACCTTCCTCGATACTCGCCATCAGGGTAACTTCGATGTGGCGCGTGCGGCCTGGTGTGCTGACTACAACGAACCGACCAGCTTCCTGAACATCATGCTGTCAGACAGCAGCAACAACACCTCGCACTATAAGAGCCCGGCATTTGACAAAATTATGTCAACGGCACTGAGCGCGAGTGATGAAGCGAAACGTGCGGAAGTTTACGCCGAGGCGGAGAAGCAGCTCGATAAAGATTCCGCCATCGTGCCGGTCTACTACTACAAAAACCTGCGTTTAGTGAAGCCTTACGTTGGTGGTTATACCGGTAAAGATCCACTGGATAACAGTCACGATAAAGATCTGTACATTATCAAGCACTAACAATTCGGGCGGCGATGCTGCTCTTTTAAAGCAATGTCACCGCAGGGGTTCGCCCCTGCGGTGTAAAGCCAGCAGGTACGGGCAATGTTAAAATTTATACTGCGTCGTTTTCTCGAAGCGATTCCGACGCTCTTTATTCTGATCACCATCTCCTTTTTCATGATGCGTATGGCACCCGGCAGCCCGTTTACCGGTGAACGTACGTTGACCCCGGAAGTGATGGCTAATATCGAAGCCAAATATCATTTAAACGATCCGATGTGGAAACAGTATCTCAACTATCTCCAGCAGTTGGCGCATGGGGACTTTGGACCGTCGTTTAAATACAAAGACTATTCGGTCAATGACCTGGTGGCGGGTTCATTCCCCGTATCCGCCAAGCTGGGCGCTGCGGCCTTTCTGTTTGCTCTGGTGTTTGGCGTGACGGCTGGCGTTATCGCCGCCCTCAAGCAGAACAGCAAATGGGACTATGCGGTGATGGGGGTCGCCATGACCGGCATCGTTATTCCGAGCTTTGTTGTGGCGCCACTGCTGGTGCTGCTGTTCTCGATCACCTTGAAATGGCTGCCGGGCGGCGGCTGGAACGGCGGGGCGCTGAAATATATGATCCTGCCGATGGTGGCGCTCTCCCTGGCCTATATTGCCAGCATTGCGCGCATCACCCGAGGTTCGATGATCGAAGTCTTGCACTCCAACTTTATCCGCACCGCGCGCGCGAAAGGGCTGCCGATGCACCGCATCGTACTGCGCCACGCGCTGAAGCCCGCGCTGCTGCCGGTTCTCTCTTATCTCGGCCCGGCCTTTGTCGGTATTATTACCGGTTCAATGGTTATCGAGACGATTTATGGTCTGCCGGGTATCGGTCAGCTGTTTGTCAATGGCGCGCTGAACCGTGACTATTCGCTGGTGTTAAGCCTGACTATTCTGGTTGGGGCGTTAACCATTCTGTTTAACGCGATTGTTGACGTGCTGTATGCCGTTATCGATCCAAAGATTCGTTATTAATCCGGGAGCTGGCAATGATTTTAAGTAAAAAAAACAGCGAAGCTCTGGATAACTTCACTGAAAAACTCGAAGTGGAAGGGCGCAGCCTTTGGCAGGATGCGCGCCGCCGCTTTATCCATAACCGTGCGGCGGTTGCCAGCCTGTTTGTGCTGCTGCTGGTGGCTCTGTTTGTCACCTTTGCACCGATGCTGTCGCAGTTTACCTACGATGACACCGACTGGGCGATGATGTCGGCCGCGCCGGACCTGACCTCCGGTCACTATATGGGCACCGACTCCTCCGGGCGCGACCTGCTGGTGCGTGTGGCGATTGGCGGACGTATCTCGCTGATGGTGGGGATTGCTGCGGCGCTGGTTGCTGTGGTGCTCGGCACGCTGTACGGCACGCTGGCGGGTTATCTGGGCGGCAAAACCGACTCGGTGATGATGCGCCTGCTGGAGATCCTCAACTCCTTCCCGTTTATGTTCTTCGTTATCCTGCTGGTGACGCTGTTTGGTCAGAATATCCTGCTGATTTTCGTCGCCATTGGCATGGTGTCATGGCTGGATATGGCGCGTATCGTGCGCGGCCAGACCCTGAGCCTGAAGCGCAAAGAGTTTATTGAAGCGGCAGAAGTGGGCGGGGTATCGACGATGAATATCGTACTGCGCCATATCGTCCCGAACGTGCTCGGCGTGGTGGTGGTGTATGCCTCACTGCTGGTGCCCAGCATGATCCTGTTCGAGTCCTTCTTAAGCTTCCTGGGGCTCGGTACTCAGGAGCCGCTCAGCAGCTGGGGCGCTTTGCTGAGCGACGGCGCTAACTCGATGGAAGTGTCGCCGTGGCTGCTGCTTTATCCGGCCGGCTTCCTGGTCGTCACCCTGTTCTGTTTCAACTTTATTGGCGATGGCCTGCGTGATGCCCTCGACCCGAAAGATCGTTAAGGAGTTCCCGATGAGCACGATTGAATTACAGCCAGCGATGGCCAAAACCAGGGAAAGCCAACGTCTGCTGGATGTTAAAGACCTGCGCGTGACCTTTAGCACCCCGGATGGGGATGTCACGGCGGTTAACGACCTTAACTTCAGCCTCAGCGCCGGGGAAACCTTAGGGATCGTCGGCGAATCCGGGTCCGGAAAATCGCAGACCGCGTTTGCCCTGATGGGCCTGTTGGCCAGCAACGGGCGCATTGGCGGCTCGGCCCGCTTTAACGGCAGCGAGATCCTCAACCTGCCGGAGAACAAGCTGAATAAGCTGCGCGCCGAGCAGATCGCGATGATCTTCCAGGACCCGATGACCTCGCTGAACCCGTACATGCGCGTCGGTGAGCAGCTGATGGAAGTGCTGCAGCTGCATAAGGGGATGAACAGCGCGCAGGCGTTTGAAGAGTCTGTGCGCATGCTCGACGCGGTGAAAATGCCGGAAGCGCGCAAGCGCATGAAAATGTTCCCCCATGAATTTTCCGGCGGGATGCGTCAGCGCGTGATGATCGCCATGGCGCTACTGTGCCGTCCTAAGCTGCTGATTGCCGATGAGCCGACCACCGCGCTCGACGTGACGGTGCAGGCGCAAATTATGACGCTGCTGAACGAGCTGAAGCGCGAGTTCAATACCGCGATTATTATGATCACCCACGACCTCGGCGTGGTGGCCGGGATCTGCGATCAGGTGCTGGTGATGTATGCCGGGCGCACCATGGAATATGGTAAAGCGCGCGATGTCTTCTATCGGCCTTCACACCCGTACTCCATCGGCCTGCTCAATGCCGTGCCGCGTCTGGATGCCGACGAGGGCGACTCGCTGCTGACGATCCCGGGCAACCCGCCGAACCTGTCGCGTCTGCCAAAGGGCTGTCCGTTCCAGCCGCGCTGCCCGCACGCGATGGATATCTGCGCCAGCGCACCGCCGCTGGAAGCGTTCGGCGAAGGCCGACTGCGCGCCTGCTTTAAGCCCGTGGAGGAGTTGGTATGACAACGGTTGCTGAGAAGAAAGTTCTGCTGGAAATTGCCGATCTCAAAGTGCATTTCGACATCAAAGATGGTCGGCAGTGGTTCTGGCAGCCGCCAAAAACGCTGAAGGCGGTCGACGGCGTCAGCCTGCGTCTGTATGAGGGGGAAACCCTCGGCGTGGTCGGTGAGTCCGGCTGCGGGAAATCCACGCTGGCGCGGGCGATTATCGGCCTGGTGAAAGCGACAGAAGGGCGCGTTGCCTGGCTGGGGCGCGACCTGCTGGGGCAGAGCGCAGACGAATGGCGCGCTGCACGCAGCGATATTCAGATGATTTTCCAGGATCCGCTGGCCTCACTGAACCCGCGTATGAACATCGGCGAGATTATCGCCGAACCGCTGCGCACCTATCATCCGAAGATGCCGCGCCAGGAAGTGAAAGAGCGCGTGAAGGCGATGATGATGAAGGTGGGGTTACTGCCCAACCTGATCAACCGCTATCCGCACGAGTTCTCCGGCGGCCAGTGCCAGCGTATAGGCATTGCGCGCGCGCTGATCCTGGAGCCGAAGCTGATTATCTGCGATGAGCCGGTGTCCGCACTCGATGTGTCGATTCAGGCGCAGGTGGTAAACCTGCTGCAACAGCTGCAGCGTGAAATGGGGCTATCGCTGATCTTCATCGCCCACGATCTGGCGGTGGTGAAGCATATTTCTGACCGCGTGCTGGTGATGTATCTGGGGCATGCTGTAGAGCTGGGAACTTACGATGAGGTGTATCAGAACCCGCAGCACCCTTACACGCGTGCATTAATGTCAGCGGTGCCAATCCCGGACCCGGACCTTGAGCGCAACAAGACGATACAGCTGCTGGAAGGTGAACTGCCGTCGCCGATCAATCCGCCTTCAGGCTGCGTGTTCCGCACCCGCTGCCCGATTGCCGGGCCGGAATGCGCCAAAACGCGTCCGCTGCTGGAGGGCAGTTTCCGCCATGCGGTCTCCTGCCTGAAAGTGGACCCGCTTTAATAACATACCCCATCTTCTAAATATTTTGCGCTGAGACAAGGCGGCAACAAGGTGAATCCCCGGGAGCTTACTGAAGTCAGTGACCGGGGTGAACCGAGGCAGCCAACGCAGGATCGGGGGAAAATATGACACACCCAATCCTCTAAATATTTTGCGCTGAGACAAGGCGGCAACAAGGTGAATCCCCGGGAGCTTACTGAAGTCAGTGACCGGGGTGAACCGAGGCAGCCAACGCAGGATCAGGGGAAAATATGACGAGGATTTATTCCTTCCAAAGGATGTGGCACAGCTTGTGGTCCTTCTCGCGGCACAGCAGTACGCGGGCAAAGACATCGGTAATCGGTTCGCCATCCTCTTCGCCCAGGCCAATCACCACTTCAGCGAAAAAGTCCGGGTTAAGGTCGAAATCAACGTGTTCAGCCCAGTCCTCTGCCGGGTCATACAGCTCTGCACCACCGCGCTCCTCAAACTGCAGATTAAACAGAATCACGTCCGCCGGGTCGAGGTTATCGACGGCCAGCTCAAGAAAGATGTCGTAGGCCTGTTCCAGGGTTTCATCTTCGGTAAGGCGGTTATTTAGGTCCATAAAAATTCCTGTGTTGCCCCTTGGGCGCTGTGCATTTTCGCTCGTTTTACAGCAATGGACTGAAGAAGTAAAACAGTCGTTCTACGATCCGCTGCCAGTATGCGCGGCGCGACCAGCGTTGACCATCAACCAGTCTGGATCGTGCGATATAATCCTCCTGCACCCGGGCCAGATCGCTACCAAAACCATCGTCATCAATTACCAGCGTAATTTCAAAGTTGAGCCACAGGCTGCGCATATCGAGATTCACGGTGCCCACCAGGCTGAGCTGACCATCTACCAGAATACTCTTGGTGTGCAGCAGACCGCCTTCAAACTGATAGATCTTCACCCCGGCGTCCAGCAGCTCGCCAAAGAAGGCGCGGCTGGCCCAGCCCACCAGCAGGGAGTCGTTGCGGCGCGGCACGATAATACTGACATCAACGCCACGATAAGCCGCGGTGCAGATAGCGTGCAGCAGGTCGTCGCTCGGAACAAAGTAGGGGGTCGTCATAATCAGCTGTTCGCGCGCTGAATAGACGGCGGTTAACAGCGCCTGATGGATCATATCCTCCGGGAAGCCAGGGCCGGAAGCGATCGCCTGAATGGTATGGCCACTCTCCTGCTCAAACGGCATCACATTGTCATCTGGCGGAGGCGGCAAAATGCGCTTGCCGGTCTCAATTTCCCAGTCGCAAGAGTAAATAATGCCCAGTGTGGTGGCGACCGGGCCTTCCATACGCGCCATCAGGTCAACCCACTGGCCGACGCCAGCGTTCTGCTTAAAGTAGCGTGGGTCAACAAGGTTCATGCTGCCGGTATAGGCGATATAGTTGTCGATCAGCACCACTTTGCGGTGCTGGCGCAGATCCATACGGCGCAGGAAAACGCGCAGCAGGCTCACTTTTAGCGCCTCGACTAAATCGATACCCGCGCTGCGCATCATCGCTGCCCACGGGCTACGGAAGAATTCGACGCTGCCCGCCGAGTCCAGCATCAGGCGGCAGTGAACGCCGCGCCGCGCCGCCGCCATTAGCGCTTCAGCCACTTCATCCGCCTGCCCACCGGGCTGCCAGATATAGAACACCATCTCGATATTATGACGTGCCAGCTGAATATCACGTACCAGCGCGCGCAGGGTGTCATCGGTGCTGGTGAGCAGCTGGAGCTGATTACCTTTAACCCCGGCAATCCCCTGACGGTTTTCACATAGCTGAAACAGTGAACGGGCCACATCGCTGTTATCTTCGGCAAAAATATGGTGACTGGCTTTGAGATCGGTTAGCCAGCGGGCGGTAGAGGGCCACATGGTGCGCGCCCGCTCCGCACGCCGTTTACCAAGGTGCAGCTCACCGAATGAGAGATAGGCAATGATGCCAACCAGCGGAATAATATAGATAATTAACAGCCAGGCCATGGCGGAGGGCACTGCGCGCCGCTTCATCAGGATACGCAGGGTGACACTGGCAATGAGTAACCAATAACCAAAAACCAGCAGCCAGCTCATTACGGTATAAAAGGTGGTCATGAAGTGAAAATCCTGTTCACGCGGCAATTAAAGGGAGTTTACGTGCAGATGACAGTACAGGAAACCTTTAACCACACTTTAACGGATAAAGAGATCGGACCTGGTGAGGTTTGATAAAGGTCTATACTGCGTCGCGAGTTTTTCCTGGGGCAATCAGAGGGTGTAATGAGACGAAGTAGAAATGAGGTGGCGCGCTGGCGCATGTTGCGCCAGGTTCAGCGGCGTCGGTCGCGTTGGTTGGAGGGGCAGTCTCGTCGCTACGGACGTATGCACTCTTTCCGCCATCAGGTGAGCCAGCAGCAACGCCGTTCTATTCTGTTTATTACCCAGATTCCCTGAGGCGGGTAACAGGCCCGGCGATACTGATATCGCCGGGCTGTTAAATCAGAAAGCGCGTTTAAACGGCTTGATAGCAACCTGCTTATATACCCCGGCTGCAATATAGGGATCATCCTGCGCCCATGATTGCGCGGCTTCCAGCGAAGGGAACTCGGCAATAATGGTTGAACCGCTGAAACCGGCAACGCCAGGTTCGTTACTGTCCACCGCGGGCATCGGGCCGGCAATAATCAGACGACCTTCATCACGCAGCAGCTGCAGGCGGGCAAGGTGAGCAGGGCGCACGGCGGTGCGTTTTTCCAGTGAGTCACTATTATCTTCAGCGTAAATTACGTAGAGCACCTTCAAAACTCCTGTCTGGGATGAGATTCGGCATCACGTTAAGTGATCGTTAACATTTGTGCAAACTAAAGCGTCTCTGGCCTTGATAAAGGTCAGCCTGCGGCGTTTAAAAGGCGAAATCGACGATTCAGCGTGCGTGCTTATTGAAATTGATTGCTATTTGCATTTAAAATCAACGCTTCACATTTTGACCAGAAAGATTATGACGACGCTGACAACTGAACTACCTCGCCGCTCACCTTTACCACTGCTGCTTTCGGTCGTACTGCATGGTTCAGCGATCGGGGCACTGCTGTATGCCTCATTTCATCAGGTGGTCGAAATGCCTCAAGCGTCTCAGCCTATCAGCGTGTCGATAGTGGCCCCTGAAGTGCAGCCGGAACCCCAACCTGCGCCGCCTGAAGTGGCGCCGCAACCTGAGCCAGAACCGGAACCGGCGCCTGAACCGCCTAAGCCAGAGCCGGTACCGATCCCGAAACCTGAGCCGAAGCCAAAACCGAAGCCGGTGAAGAAAGAGGTGGTTAAGCCGAAGAAAGAGGTGAAACCACGCCCGGCAGCCGCGCCGCAGGAGACTAAACCCGTTGAGCAGAGTAAGCCGTCCACCGCGCCCAAGACCTCACAGGCGCCGTCTACCGCCATCTCGACCGGGCCGCGGGCGTTAACCGTCGGCAAGCCAGACTATCCGGCGCGTGCTTTTGCCCTGCGTGTGGAAGGGCGTGTGCGGGTGCAGTTTGACGTCGATAGCGCCGGCAGGGTAGATAATGTCCGTATCCTGTCGGCCGAACCGCGCAACATGTTTGAGCGTGAAGTGAAACAGGCGATGCGCAAATGGCGCTATGAGGCCGGTAAGCCGGGCAAAGACCTGACGATGAATATCGTATTCAGGATGAGCGGCGGGACATCCATCGAATAAGAAAAAAGGGCGATAGCCCTTTTTTTATGCCTGCGGTTCGAGCTCAAAGTGGCTCTTACCGGCGGGTAGCGGCCGCGGTTTGCCTTCCGGGTCGACGGCAACATAGATAAACACCGCTTCGGTGGTGCAGTAGCGCTGACCAATGGGTTCAGACGACACCTTCTTAATCCACACCTCGATGTTGATGGTGATGGAGCTGGTACCGGTTTTGATACAGCGCGCATGACAGGTGACGACATCACCTACCGCGACCGGTTTCAGAAAGGTCATGCCGTCGGCACGCACGGTGACCACGCGACCTTCCGCTATCTCTTTTGCCAGAATCGCGCCGCCCATATCCATCTGTGACATCAGCCAGCCGCCGAAGATATCGCCGTTAGCGTTGGTGTCTGCAGGCATCGCCAGCGTACGCAGCACCATTTCGCCCTGCGGTAATCGTTGTTGTTCGCTCATTGTGTGCTCTCGAATTGCTTGCTACCGGTCATTCAATTCGCCCGGCTTAAACCTCCGGGCAATGATGGGTTATTTTTCTTCTTGTTGCGGCATCAGACGATAAATGTAGACACCGCTCAGTAGCGTAAACAGTAGCGTCAGGGCGCTCAGGCCAAAGACTTTAAAGTTAATCCAGATATCCTGCGACAGCCAGAAGGCGACATAAATATTCGCCAGTCCGCAGGCGAGGAAGAACAGTGCCCAGGCAATATTCAGGCGGCGCCAGGCGAATTCAGGCAGCTGAAGCTCTTTCCCCAGCATCTTCTGGATTAGCGGCTGTTTCATAAACCATTGACTGAACAGCAGCGCAAGGGTAAACAGGCCATAGATGATAGTGACTTTCCACTTAATAAAGTCCGGGTTGTGCAGCGCAATAGTCAGCGTGCCAAACACCGCAACCAGCGCAAAGGTCACCAGCGACATCTTTTCAACTTTACGATAAAGCAGCCAGCCCGCCGCCAGTGCCAGCGCGGAGGCGGCAATCAGTGCGCCGGAGGCCACATAGATGTCGTAAAGCTTGTAGAAAACAAAAAACACCACGAGGGGAAGAAAGTCGAGTAACTGCTTCATAGCGGCTTCCAAATAACAGACGAATGCGAAATATCATTATCCAGCAGGATGCCTCTGTCGAGGCATTCCGGGTTAATTAACGTAACAGCATATACAGGCGCGACAAATAGATAATCAGTATGGCTGAAACCAGGTTGCTGAGCGCGTTGAGCACCACAGAAGCGACGTCCGGCGGCAGCACCAGCAGCGAGGAGGCCAGCAGCAGCACCACCAGTTTCGCCACAATCCATAATATCACCGCCGGGGCGATCAGTTTCATCTGGCTCCAGCCGAGACGCATGCTGGCACGCATAGAGGCGATCACTCCCACTTTCTCGGTCATCAGGATGATCGGGGAGAGTGCCAGGGTAACGGCCAGCAGCACGCCGGGAACCACCAGCACCATAAAGCCGAGCTGGATAAGCACGGTCATCAGGATGGTGAGCAGCAGCAGTGCCGGTAAGCGCGGAGCGGATGCGCCAATAGCACGCAGCGCGCTGATGCGCTGGCCGGATGACGCCAGCGGGATCAGGCTCAGCATGCCGCCCAGCAGCAGGACATTACCTACCAGTGAAGCAAAAGTACCGGCAGCGGAAGCGTGCAGCAGCACCTGCTGCTGTTCGGGGGACATATTACGGATCATCTCCATCAGGCTGCTGGCGGAACCCGCAGCGCCTTCACCGAGGATCTGCATCTCATCGGCGCCTGGCGTGAATGCCTTGCCGATAAGCATAGTAATAAACGAAGTTAACAGCGCCATCAGCACAATAGTGACCGACTGATGGCGGAAGAAATTCCCCGTGTCACGGTATAGCGAACCCGCCGTGATAGACATGTACTCTCCTTGAAAGGCCGGTGTTATAGACCCGGCGATTGTACATGGTCTGGCAGGGTGCTGGCACCCAGATTGACATAACTTTCGATTAAAGAAGGTATTAGCGGCATTCCGCGCTTGTTGACTTCAGCCACGCTGGTTGCGCTGTTTTTACCTGACTCTCTTCACCGCCAAAGCCCGTGAAAATTGATCCAAATCAACTCTATGTTTTATATCAACTTTTTGTTAATTGATTTGCATGATCTCGCAGGTAAATCAGGGTAAATATAGGTCGGCTAAAAACGCATCAAGGCCTCAAAGCAGGTCGCATGCTTACAATAATTTGCAGAAAAAAAGGAGTGGTTATGAAATTAAAAGCGCTGGTACTCGCCGTCATGAGCTTACTGCCCGTCGTGGCATCAGCCCACCAGGCTGGGGATTTCTTTATGCGTGTCGGTTCTGCGACCGTGCGCCCGACCGGAGGGTCGGATGACGTTATGGGTCTGGGTGAGTTCAACATTGACAACAACACCCAGATGGGCCTGACCTTCACCTATATGGCCACCGATTACATTGGCGTGGAGCTGCTGGGTGCGACACCGTTTAAACACCATGTTGGCCTGCAGGCGACCGGCACGCTGGCAACGGTTCACCAGTTGCCGCCAACGCTGATGGCACAGTGGTACCCAATGGGTAACAGCAGTAAGTGGCAGCCTTATGCGGGCGTCGGGGTCAACTACACAATGTTTTATAACACCGACTTTAACCAGACCGGGCGTGATGCGGGATTAAGCAATCTCAGCGTGAAAAACTCCTGGGGTTTAGCGGGGCAGGTAGGTCTGGATTATCAGCTGACGCCTGACTGGCTGATTAACGCCTCGCTGTGGTACATGGATATCAACACCAAAGTGCGCTTCGACTCTGCGGCAGCAGGCCGCCAGAGTATTGATACGCATATTAATCCGTGGGTGTTCTTCTTCGGCGCGGGCTACACTTTCTGATCGGTTAAAATGCAAAAAGGCGCGAAATTCGCGCCTTTTAAGCCATTCAGAACGGTTATTTAATCTGCATATTATTCACAACAGATTTGACACCCGCCACACCGCGGGTAATGCCGACGGCACGGTTAGCCATCTGCGGTGAGCTAACAAACCCACTCAGCTGCACGCGTCCTTTGAAGGTCTCAACGTTAATTTCTGTCGACTTCAGCGAGTCATCGGCCAGCAGGGTTGATTTTACCTTGGTCGTAATGACGGTATCGTCAATATAACCCCCGGTTCCCTCTTTGGTTGCCGTTGGCGCACAGGCACTCACTGACAGAGCCACCACGGCTGCAATAACCACACCTGATAAGACTTTGAACCATTTCACTATGTAATCTCCCTGTCATCATCAAAAGGCTGTAACCGACATCATCATCGGTATGCATAGATTTTTAGCGAGGATCGCAAGAAATGCAAATAGATATGCCGGGGAAATTGAAAGAAAATAATGCCTTATCCGGGAGATAAGGCATGGGTTATGCTTAGCGCGTTGCGGCTTTCAGTTTGCTGACGAAAGCGGTCAGCTCAGCGAGCATCACTTGCGGCTGTGCCAGGTTTTTCTCGATGATTTTCACGATGGCAGAGCCAGAGATAGCGCCGGCTGCGCCGGAACCCACCGCTTCCTGTACCTGCGACGCTTCAGAAATACCAAAGCCCTGCAGCGCCGGGGCAGCGTGGTACTCGCGCAGTTTGTCGACCAGATGCTTAAGCGGCAGATTGGCGCGCGTTTCCGAACCGGTCACGCCGGCACGCGACAGCAGATAGGTGTAACCACGGCCGTGGGAGGCAATTTCTCGCAGCAGCTCGTCACTGGCGTTCGGCGGGCAAATAAAGATTGGCGCGACGTTGTGACGCAGCGCAGCCTGACGGAACGGGGCAGACTCTTCAAGCGGCACGTCGGCAACCAGCACCGAATCGACGCCAACCTGCTGGCAGCGGGCATAGAAGTTGTCGATACCGTTGGAAAATACCAGGTTCGCGTACATCAGCAGGCCGATGGGCAGCTCCGGGTATTTCTGGCGGATGGCGGCCAGCATCTCGAAACATTGTGACGGCGTCACGCCAGCCGCAAAGGCACGCAGGTTAGCATTCTGGATAGTTGGACCGTCCGCCAGCGGATCGGAGAAGGGAATGCCGAGTTCAAGCGCATCGGCACCACCGGCCACCAGCGCATCGATAATCTGCAGCGAGAGTTCCGGCGTTGGGTCGCCCAGGGTGACGAAGGGGACAAAAGCACCTTCTTTACGCTCTGCCAGACGTTTGAAACAGCTATCGTAACGTTCCATCAGATTTCTCCCTTCGCGGTCAGAATGTCATGCACGGTGAAAATATCTTTATCGCCACGGCCGGAGAGGTTGACCACCAGCAGCTGCTCTTTCTCAGGGTCGGCTTTCATCATCTTCAGGGCATGAGCCAGCGCGTGGGAAGATTCCAGCGCCGGGATAATCCCTTCGCTGCGGCACAGCGTTTTGAACGCATCCATCGCTTCGTCGTCGGTGATCGAGACGTATTCAGCGCGGCCAATGCTGTTCAGATAAGCGTGCTGCGGTCCGACGGAGGGGAAATCCAGACCGGCGGAGATGGAATAAGACTCTTCAATCTGACCGTCTGCGGTCTGCATCATTGGCGACTTCATACCGAAGTAGATGCCGACGCGGCCATGCTTGAGTGGCGCACCGTGTTCACCGCTTTCAATACCGTGGCCAGCAGGCTCGACGCCGATCAGGCCGACGCTGCTCTCATCAATAAAGTCGGCAAACATGCCGATGGCGTTCGACCCGCCGCCGACGCAGGCGATGACGGCATCCGGCAGGCGGCCCTCTTTCTCCAGGATCTGCGCTTTCGTTTCTTCGCCGATCATGCGCTGGAACTCGCGCACAATGGTCGGGAACGGGTGTGGACCAGCGGCAGTACCGAGCATATAGTGCGCGGTTTCATAGCTGCCTGACCAGTCGCGCAGCGCTTCGTTACAGGCATCTTTCAGCGTGGCAGAGCCGCTGTGCACCGGGATCACTTCCGCGCCCATCAGCTTCATACGGAACACGTTTGGCGACTGGCGCTCAATATCTTTCGCACCCATGTAAATGCGGCACTTCAGGCCCAGCAGGGCGCTGGCGAGGGCCGAGGCAACCCCGTGCTGACCAGCCCCGGTTTCAGCAATGATTTCGTTTTTACCCATGCGTTTTGCCAGCAGCGCCTGACCGAGTACCTGGTTAGTTTTGTGCGCGCCGCCGTGCAGCAGATCTTCTCGCTTCAGGTACAGGCGAGTTTGGGTGCCTTTGGTGAGATTCTTACACAGCGTCAGCGCCGTTGGGCGCCCCGCATAGTTCTTCAGCAGGTCGGTAAATTCAGCCTGGAATTCCGGGTCGCTTTGGGCGCTGATAAAGGCGTCTTCCAGCTGTTCCAGAGCCGGCATCAGGATCTGCGGCACGTACATGCCACCAAACTCACCAAAATAGGGATTTAACTTAGTCATGATCGCTTCTCTTATATCAGTAGGCTTTCAGCGTCTGAAACACTGAAGCAATTTTACCGGCATCCTTAATTCCGGGGGCACTCTCCACGCCGGAATTAAAGTCGAGGCCTGCACAGCCGAGCTGTGCGGCCTGAACGCAGTTATCCGCCCCGAGACCACCGGCCAGCAGCACGTTATCGAGTTTCTCACCCTGCAACAGCTGCCAGTTAAACTGCTGGCCGCTGCCGCCATTGCCGTTATCAAACACATAGCGGTCAACGTGTGGCCAGTCGCGGACGGGCAGGCTGGAACCTATGCTGAAGGCTTTCCAGATCTTTACGCTGTCCGGAAGTTCTGCGCGCAGCTGACTAACAAATTCGCGATCTTCCTCACCGTGCAGCTGTACGGCAAACAGCTTCAGCTGCTGCGCTTTAGTGACAATGTCACTGATGCTGTTATTACGGAATACGCCAACATATTTTAGCGCGCCGCCCGCCATCACGGCCGCGGCCTGAGCGCTGTCGATTTTACGCGGTGAACCTTCTGCAAAGATCAGCCCGCCATAATTCGCGCCGGACTCCAGCGCGCAGCGGGCGTCTTCGGCGCGCGTCAGTCCGCACACCTTATTGTCACCAAGGATCACCCGGCGCACGGCGGCGGTGAGGTCCTCTTCTGACATCAGGGCAGAGCCAATCAGGAAACCGTTGGCGAAGTGGCTAAGCTCGCGTACCTGCGCGTAACTGTTAATGCCGGACTCGCTGATCACCGTCACCCCGTGCGCCACTTTCGGCGCCAGGCGGCGGGTGCGGTCCAGATCGATAGAGAGATCGCGCAGGTCGCGGTTATTAATGCCGACCACCTTCGCGCCCAGCGCGGTGGCGCGTTCCAGCTCTTCATTACTGATCACTTCGGTCAGCACGCCCATCTGCAGGCTATGCGCCACGGCAGAGAGCTGGCGATACTGCTCGTCGTCGAGCACCGACAGCATCAGCAAAATGGCATCGGCCTGGTGATAGCGCGCCAGATAGATCTGATAAGGGTCGATAATAAAGTCTTTGCACAGCACCGGCTGGGTCACGGCTTTGCTGACAATCGGCAGAAAATCAAAGCTTCCCTGGAAGTACTTCTCGTCAGTCAGCACTGAAATCGCCGAGGCATAATGCTGGTAGACGCCAGCGATAACCGCCGGGTCAAAGTCTTCACGGATCAGACCCTTCGACGGGGAGGCTTTTTTGCACTCCAGAATAAACACGGTGCGGGCGCCCTGTAGCGCATGATAAAAGCCGCGCGTTGAGGGGACGATCTCATTCTGGAAGGTGGCCAGGGGCTGCTGCTGCTGGCGCTCTGCCAGCCAGATAGCTTTATCCTGGACGATTTTATTCAGTACGGTTTCCTGCATGATTATCTCCTTGCTGCCAGGGCGACAACCTGCTCGTAAGCACGGCCGCTGCGGATGGTTTCCAGCGCCTGCTGAGCATTTTGTCGCAAATCTTCATGGCCAAAAATTTTCAGCAACAGGGCGACGTTGGCCGCCACGGCTTCTTCATGAGCCAGCTCGCCATTACCCTGGAGTAAACGCGCCAGAATGTCACGATTTTCTTCCGGCGTGCCCCCGGCCAGCGCCTCCTGCGGATGGCTGCTCAGACCAAAGTCCTCCGCCGTCAGCTGGTAGCTGGTGATGTCACCGTCGCGCAGCTCCGCCACGTGGGTTGCGCTGTGCAGCGCCACTTCATCCATGCCGCCACCGTGCACTACGGCAGCGCGCTGATAGCCCAGCACTTTTAGCGTTTGCGCTACCGGCAGCACCAGCTCCGGGCTGTAAACGCCAATCACCGCCAGCGGCGGACGCGCCGGGTTGATCAGCGGGCCGAGCACGTTAAAGATAGTGCGGGTTTTCAGCTCTTTACGTACCGGCATCGCATGGCGGAATCCGCTGTGGTACTGCGGCGCAAACAGGAAGCAGACATTAAGATCGTCCAGCGCCTGGCGTGCTTTCTCCGCCGGAAGATCCAGGCTGATGCCAAAGGCTGCCAGCAAATCTGAAGAACCGGATTTACTCGAAACGCTGCGGTTGCCGTGCTTGGCAACCTTCAGGCCGCAGGCCGAGGCGACAAACGCGCTGGCGGTCGAGATGTTAATGCTGTTGCTGCCGTCACCGCCGGTACCGACGATATCGGCAAATGCGTAGTCGGGGCGCGGAAAGGGTTTGGCATCTTCCAGCAGGGCGGTCGCGGCCCCGGCAATCTCCTGCGGCTGCTCACCGCGTACTTTCATCGCAATCAGTGCACCTGCCAGCTGGGTAGGTTCCAGCTGCCCGGTGATAATCGCCGAAAACAGCTGGTGGCTCTCAGCCTGCGTCAGGATCTCAGCCTGAAAGAGTTTTTCCAGAATAGTGTGCATCTTGTAACTCCTTGATTACGCCAGCGCCCAGGCGAGGGTTTGTTCCAGCAGGCGTGCCCCCTGGGTGGTAAGAATCGATTCCGGATGGAACTGGTAACCGCAGACGCGGTTGGCGTCGTCGCGCACGGCCATCACCATGCCGTTAAAGGTGGCGTTCACCGTCAGCCCGGCAGGAATGTTGCTGCCTACCAGCGAGTGGTAGCGGGCTACCGGCAGCGGGTTGCTCAGACCGGCGAACATGCCCTGATCGTCATGGGTTATCGCAGACGCTTTACCGTGCAGGATTTCGCCGGCCTGACCGACGTGACCACCGTAGGCTTCCACGATGGCCTGGTGGCCCAGGCAGATGCCGATAATCGGCAGGCGGCCGCGTAACGCGAGCAGCAGCTCCGGCATACAGCCGGCTTCTGACGGCGCGCCCGGGCCTGGCGACAGCATCAGTACCGGATTTTCCATCTGTTGCAGGCGCTCAATCAGCGTCTGCGCCGGAACATTGTTACGGTAGACCATCACGTTATGGCCGAAGGTGCGTAACTGGTCGACGAGGTTATAGGTAAAAGAGTCGAAGTTATCGAGCAGCAGAATATCGGCCATCAGAAAATCTCCTTGCAGTGATGAGCAGTGGCAATGGCGCGCAGAACCGCACGCGCTTTGTTGCGGCTTTCATCCGCTTCCGCCTGCGGATTGGAGTCAAGAACCACGCCGGCACCGGCCTGTACGGTTGCCACGCCATCTTCAACATAGGCGGAGCGGATTACGATGCAGGTATCCAGATCCCCGCTGGCGGTAAAGTAGCCCACGGCGCCGCCGTAACTGCCGCGTCGCGTCCCCTCGGCTTTGGCAATCAGCTGCATGGCGCGTACTTTCGGCGCGCCGCTCAGGGTGCCCATATTCATACAGGCGCGGTAGGCGTGCAGCACGTCGATATCGTTACGCAGCTGGCCGACCACGCGTGAGACAAGGTGCATCACGAAGGTGTAGCGGTCCACTTTGGTTAAATCCGCGACATAGCGGGTGCCCGGCTGGCAGATACGCGCCAGGTCGTTGCGCGCCAGGTCAACCAGCATCAGGTGTTCAGCCATCTCTTTATGATCGGTACGCATCTCAAGCTCGATACGGCTGTCGAGATCACGGTCCAGCGAACCATCCGCATGACGTCCGCGCGGGCGGGTTCCGGCAATCGGATAGATTTCAATCTGGTTGCTGCGCGCGTCATATTTCAGCGAGCTTTCCGGTGAGGCACCGAACAGGCTGAAGTGGCGATCCTGCATAAAGAACATATACGGGCTGGGATTGCTGTTCTTCAGCGTGTCATAGGCGGCCAGCGGCGACGGGCACGGCAGGGAGAAGCGGCGCGACGGCACCACCTGGAAGATCTCGCCGACGCGGATCGCTTCCTGCATTTCGCGCACCACCGCGCAGTAGTCTTCATCACTCTGGCTGATGCTCAGGCTCATGCTTTCCACTTTCTGCACGGGCAGCGGCGTGGCAGCCTGCTGCATCTGACTGTGCAGCTGTTCGATGCGGCTTTGCAGGCGCATAAACTCGGACGGCTGGTGCGTGAACAGGCTGGCCTGCAGGCGTGCGCTCTGCGTCTGATGGTCGATTACCAGCAGGGTTTCAGCGAGGTAAAAACAGTAATCCGGGCAGCGCTGTTCGTTTTTCAGCGCCGGCAGCGCTTCGAAACCGGCAACCAGGTCGTAAGCGAACAGGCCGCCCAGCAGCACCGCTTCGCGCTCTTCTGCCGGTGCATTCACCAACTGTGGGATCAGGCGCAGCGCGTCAAATACCGACAAAGCGCGCAGGTTGGAATCTTCATCCTGGATTTCAGCATTAACGGGAAATACCAGCTCACGCCCGTCCGGACGCACGTGGTTCTCAACGCTGGCGGGCAGGGCAGCATCCAGCAGCGGTAGCAGAGCACGGCCATTTTCCGACAGCGCCTGCACCTGCACGCGATTATCCAGCGCGCTGAGACGCAGGGCGCTGTCAACAATCAGCAGGCTTTTCAGGTTGCATTTGCTGTCGACGTCGGCTGATTCCAGCAGCAGGGTTTCAGTGCGCGCCGCGCAAAGCTGATGAAAGACCGCAGCGGGATCTTCACGATAAGGTGCGTTGCCGGTAATCAACTTCACTGTAGGTTTGGCATTTTGCATGTGATGTTCTCTGTTTTTTGCTCAAAAAAAAGCCCGCGGTAGGCGGGCTTAAGTATCTGCACTGCGTATTAACCGTGCATGACAGCTTCGCCCGTTCAGGGTGAAGTGTGCCACCAACCAGTCATCAGAGAGAATGAATACGTCATGATACAGACACCTTTGCTTGTGAACTTGCGTACTAGTTAACTGGTTCGCGGCAAAAAAGTCAATACTCTTTTTCCCTCAGTGGCAAATGTCGGTATCATGCTGCGATACTTCCCCGCGTTTTCCGGAGCCGTTTTGACAGCAGTCGCCACCTCAGTCAGTTCTTTCCCTATTTACGATCTCCACAGCCACACTCGCGCTTCCGATGGTCTTTTGACCCCGGAGCAGCTGGTATTGCGGGCAGTAGAGCACCGTGTGGGCGTGCTGGCCATTACCGACCATGACACCACCGCAGGTATTTCAGCCGCGCGTGAGGCGATTGCTCAGCATCAATTGCCACTCCAGCTGATTAACGGTGTGGAAATCTCCACCCTGTGGGAAAACCACGAAATCCATATTGTTGGCTTGGGAATTGATATCGATCACCCGGTGATGGTGGCGTTTCTGGCGCAGCAGGCCGAGCGGCGCCTGGCGCGGGCGCAGCTGATTGCTGAGCGGCTGGAGAAGGCGCATATTCCCGGCGCGCTTGAGGGGGCGCTGGCGCTGGCCGAAGGCGGGGCGATTACCCGTGGTCACTTCGCCCGTTTTCTTATCGCGCAGGGCAAAGCAGACAACATGCAGCAGGTATTCAAAAACTACCTGGCGCGTGGCAAAACCGGCTATGCGCCGCCACAGTGGTGTACAATTAAACAAGCTATTGATGCTATTCATCATTCTGGCGGCCGTAGCGTGCTTGCCCATCCGGCGCGTTACGGGCTGTCGGCTAAGTGGCTGAAGCGCCTGCTGGCGCATTTCAGCGAGCAGGGTGGCGAAGCGATGGAAGTGGCGCAGTGCCAGCAGGCTCCGAACGAGCGCAGCCAGCTGGCGCGCTATGCACAGGATTATCAGCTGGCGGCGTCGCAGGGGTCTGACTTCCATCAGCCCTGTCCCTGGATTGAGCTGGGGAAAAAATTATGGCTACCTGGCGGTGTTGAAGCCGTGTGGCTAAGATTTCCTGAAATCGCACAATGAACCCGCGCAGAAAGCGCAGGTGAGAGGTTAGTTATGAGTCAATTTTTCTATATTCACCCGGATAATCCCCAGCCGCGCCTGATCAAGCAGGCGGTGGAGATGTTGAACAAAGGCAGCGTCATCGTGTATCCCACCGATTCCGGTTATGCGCTGGGCTGCAAGCTGGAAGATAAGAACGCGATGGAGCGTATCTGCCGCATCCGTCAGCTGGATGGTAACCACAACTTTACCCTGATGTGCCGCGATCTGTCTGAGCTGTCTACCTATGCTCACGTAGACAACACGGCATTTCGCCTGATCAAAAACAACACGCCGGGCAACTACACTTTTATACTCAAGGCGACCAAAGAAGTGCCGCGTCGTCTGATGAGCGAAAAGCGTAAAACCATCGGCCTGCGCGTGCCGTCTAACCCCATTGCGCTGGCGCTGCTGGAAGCGCTGAATGAGCCGATGATGTCGACGTCGCTGATGCTGCCCGGCAATGACTTCACCGAGTCGGATCCGGAAGCTATTCAGGATGAGATCGGCAAAATTGTCGACCTGATTATACACGGCGGTTATCTTGGGCAGCAGCCGACGACCGTTATCGATTTAACGGAAAATACGCCGGAAGTGATCCGTGAAGGCGTGGGCGATATTCAACCCTTCCTTTAAGTACAATTAACAGGCTCTGAAGCGTGAGCCTGTTATTATTTATCGTTTAGTGTTATCACGATGTAGATTTTTCCAGCCACTCTTTAAAATCCTGATACGGAATATACAGCGAGACATCCTTAAGCGGAACTGGAGATTTCTTCGGTCGTTTTAACTCATTCGTAAAGCCAATAATGACGCCGCCGATGGTATCATCGCTGTTATAAACGGCGCCGCCGGACATCCCTTTCACCACGCCGGCATTCGATGCCATTGCCACGCACGGGCGCTTATTCCACTCATTACGTATCCCGGTCAGCGTGAGATTAACGCCGGATGATTCAACCGGCATGGCGGAAATAAAGCTGTAACCGTACATTTTAACCGACTCGCCGATTGCGCCATCGCGGAATTTCGGCAGGGTTTTAATGTCGTTCTTGTGGTAGATAATCGCGAGGTCGCAGTAAGGGTGGTAGGCCTTTACCTTCTGCACGGAGAGCTTGGCCACGTGCGCCGCAGTCAGGCTGTACTCAGGAGTGATAGGAATGCTGGTGCCGAGCGAACCGATACCGAGGACGGTCGGAATGCCGGTAAAATTCATATCTACACGTTTCATAGCTTCGCTGCTGTAGTCATATTTGCCTACAGAGCAGCCGCTCAGTATTAGCATAGCCAATACCGGCAGGGTCATTTTAATTTTCATAATTGTCACATTCTTGTCGGACACGTCAGTAAGATCCCTGGTGAGGAGTAATGACGTGTAATGCCGATGCTGACTATTTATCAGCGTATTTTAATGGGAACTTACGCTCCCGATTCGTGCCAACGAAGAAAATAAATCAAAGAATTTGTGTTACACGATGAACGTGTATTTATAATATAAATTTAACAATCTATTTATATGGCGCTCTTCTGCCTGAGTGAATTCTACACAAACTTATTAGCCAGGCAAATTAATTAAAGGTCAAAAAAGGTAAAAGTCTAAATCATCCAGCGTTAACTCAATCCACGATATTTATAAACTGACTATTTGATGTTGAAGCTAATGTATCTTTTACACTAACTCTGCTTTGCAGCATAAAAAACTGTGCTGTAAAAATAAAATGGTGCTTAAGACCATGAAACTGCATAAATGCAGGTTAGCAATCTGGATTCGTTCAGCGATGCTGGAGTATTTGCTGGCAGCCTAACGCTGGGGCGGCCTGTAGCGCTGTTAGCCATACAGAAATATGCCCGGGCAAGTCGCTGTATTTACGCTAATTTCAGCAGAATGAGAATGAAGTATCATGCCTGAACTGATTAGCATTTAACGTCTTAAAACGATAAGCCACTGTTAAATCTTATCAATGCAAAATGAAATGATTTCAACCGTAAACGTGCGCAAACCGGTCTCAGCATGCCGTAACGGCAAAAGATGCTGCCTGTGCGCCTCGCGACAGGGATGTATTCATGCCGGTGCCAGACTGCGCTACACCAAATCAGCAAACTCCGGCTATAGCGTTATGATTGGCAAGGCAGATAGTGTAGAATGCGCTTCCCTGAAAAAGCGGGTCGCGAAACAGCATGGCTGCCTGGGGTAGCAGGCTGATATTCGTGCGAATCTCCACTTTGATGGCACCATCTTACCAATTAATGACGCCTGGGAAGGCGACACAGAGGTAGCTCCATGAGCGACAAGAGCGAAAAGTTACAGAAAGTATTAGCACGCGCCGGGCACGGTTCCCGTCGTGAAATCGAAACCATGATCTCCGCCGGGCGCGTCAGCGTTGACGGCAAGCTGGCCACGCTGGGTGACCGCGTTGAGCCAAGCGCATCTATGAAAATCCGCATCGACGGTCACGTTGTGCCGGTCAGCGAATCCATCACTGAAGTCTGCCGCGTACTGGCTTATTATAAGCCGGAAGGCGAACTCTGCACGCGCAATGACCCGGAAGGGCGCCCGACGGTATTTGACCGTCTGCCAAAACTGCGCGGCGCGCGCTGGATTGCCGTTGGTCGTCTGGACGTTAACACCTGCGGTCTGCTGCTGTTCACCACCGACGGTGAGCTGGCTAACCGCCTGATGCACCCGAGCCGCGAAGTTGAGCGCGAATACGCCGTGCGCGTATTCGGCGCTGTCGACGACGATAAGATCAAACAGCTGAGCCGTGGTGTGCAGCTGGAAGATGGCCCGGCCGCGTTTAAAACGCTGAAGTTTACCGGTGGTGAAGGGATCAACCAGTGGTACAACGTTACGCTGACCGAAGGGCGTAACCGCGAAGTGCGCCGCCTGTGGGAAGCGGTTGGCGTGCAGGTCAGCCGTCTGATCCGCGTGCGTTACGGCGATATCGATCTGCCAAAAGGCCTGCCGCGCGGTGGCTGGACCGAGCTTGAGCTGGGGCCGACAAACTACCTGCGTGAGCTGGTGGGTCTGGATGCAGAAACCGTCAGCAAGGTCGCGGTGGAGAAAGATCGTCGTCGCACCAAGGCGAATCAGATCCGTCGCGCCGTTAAGCGCCATACTACGACGGCGAAAGCCAGCAAGCCAGGCAGCAATCGCCGCCCGACGAAGTCGTCCAAGCGCCAGCAGCAGGGCTAAACGACTGACAGGGGGCCGGGCATCATGCCCGGCCCCTTTTTTTTCCTACCAGTCAATTCCCTGCTGTGCCTGGATCCCGGCATCAAACGCATGCTTAACCGGGCGCATTTCACTGACCGTGTCCGCCAGCGCCAAAATCTCCCGATGACATCCGCGACCGGTAATGATGACGCTCTGATGAGCAGGGCGCTGCTGCAGGGCGGCAATCACTTCTTCCAGCGGCAGGTAGTCAAAACTCACCATGTAGGTCAGCTCATCCAGCACCACCAGGTCGAGAGTCGGATCCTGCAACATGCGTTTGCCGTGCTGCCAGACGGCCAGGCAGGCGGCGGTGTCCGTTGCACGATTCTGCGTATCCCAGGTAAAGCCGGTCGCCATCACCTGAAACTCGACGCCGTGCGGTTCCAGCAGATTGCGCTCGCCGTTTGGCCATTCGCCCTTGATAAACTGAATCACCCCGACGCGCTTCTGGTGGCCAACCGCCCGGCTGGCGGTGCCGAATGCCGCCGTGGTTTTCCCTTTGCCGTTGCCGGTAAATACCATCAGAATGCCGCGCACTTCGGTAGCCGCAGCGATGCGCGCATCAACCTGATCCTTCAGTTTTTGCTGCCGCTGCTGGTGGCGATCTTCGGCCATTATTCTGCCGCCCCGGGCTTGCGCCCCGGCTGGGCATCAAAGCTGGTGCCGGTTTTACGTTTGCTGTCATCACCCATCAGCCACAGATAGAGTGGCATAATGTCGGCGGGAGTTTTCAGCTTATTGGCATCTTCCTGCGGGAAGGCACTGGCACGCATTTTGGTGCGCGTGCCGCCGGGATTAATGCAGTTAACGCGAAGCTGGCGTGGGTCATACTCTTCTGCCAGCACCTGCATCATGCCTTCGGTGGCGAATTTGGACACTGAGTACGCCCCCCAGCCGGCGCGGCCCTGGCGGCCCACGCTGGAAGTGGTGAAGACCAGTGAAGCCCCCTCAGCTTTTAACAGCAGGGGCAGCAGCGCCTGCGTCAGGAAGAAGGTGCCGTCAATGTTGACGCGCATCACCTGCTGCCAGATAGCGGGATCCTGCTTATCCATCGGCACCACCTCACCGAGCACTCCGGCGTTGTGCAGCACGCCATCAAGTCGCGGCAGCTTTTCGGCAATAGCTTCTGCCAGCTGCTGGCAGCTTTGCGCCGTGGCGGTTTCCAGATCGAGGGTAAACCACAGTGCCGGAGCCTGACTGCGCTGGTTAACCTCGTCACAAACCTGTTGCAGTTTTTCCGCATTGCGCCCCAGCAGAACCAGCTGAGCGCCATAGCGGGCATAGGTCAGCGCGGCTTCGCGGCCAATGCCGTCGCTGGCCCCGGTGACAAGAATAATACGGTTATTGAGCAGATCGCTTTTCGGTTGATAGTGCACAAAGAATTCCTCTGGCGATGGGGGGATTTCCGCAGGGCGGCTGATAGTATCGCCTGTTGTAAACCCTTGCGCGGACTGAATAAAGTGATTTATGCCTGAAAAAGTGGGTGAGTTCAATCAGCGCTTTAGCATATTCATGTGCTGTTACCGGGTTACAGGCGACTCAACGCGGGGACTCCGCTACACTAGAGCTATCTATAACATAATGTAAATTAAGGCGGATTGAGTGGATCTACTCTCTTATTATGGACTCTTCCTGGCAAAAACCGTCACCGTGGTGATTGCTATCGTGGCAATTGCGGTGGTGATCGCCAACCTTGCGCTGCGCAAACGCGCGCAGAATGGCCAGCTCAAGCTTACTCAGCTGGGCGAGAAGTACAGTGATATGCAGGACGATATGCGCCTGGCGAAGATGAAGCCGCATCAGCAAAAACAGTGGCACAAAGAGCAGAAGAAAAAAGAGAAGCTGACGGCGAAAACGGCCAAACAGCAGGCGAAGCTGGGCCGCCCGGAAGAGAAAGCCAAATCCACGCTGTACGTGCTCGATTTTAAGGGCAGCATGGATGCCGGCGAAGTCTCTTCGCTGCGTGAAGAGGTTTCTGCGGTGATGGCGGTGGCAGCACCGGGTGACGAAGTCCTGCTGCGTCTTGAAAGCCCCGGCGGCGTAGTTCACGGTTATGGACTGGCTGCTTCACAGCTGCAGCGCTTGCGTGATAAGGGTATTCCGCTGACGGTAGCCGTGGACAAAGTCGCCGCCAGCGGCGGGTATATGATGGCCTGCGTGGCGGACCGTATCGTCGCCGCACCATTTTCCATTATCGGTTCCATCGGCGTGGTGGCGCAGATCCCTAACTTCAACCGCCTGCTCAAGCGCAATGAAATTGACGTTGAGCTGCACACCGCCGGCGAGTTCAAGCGTACCCTGACGCTGTTTGGTGAAAACACCGAAGAAGGGCGTGAAAAATTCCGCGAAGATCTTAATGAAACCCACCTGCTGTTTAAACAGTTCGTGCATCAGATGCGCCCAACGCTGGATATCGACAGCGTGGCGACCGGGGAACACTGGTACGGCACCCAGGCGCTGGAGAAGGGACTGGTGGATGCGATTGGCACCAGTGACGATCTGATCATCGATCGGATAGAGAAACATCAGGTGATCGGCGTGCGCTATGCGCGGCGCAAAAGCATGATGGACCGCTTTACCAACAGCGCCACGCTGAGCGTTGAACGCCTGCTGCTGCGTATCTGGCAGCGCGGTGAAAAACCGCTGCTGTAACTGCCACGGTTTACCCTGCTTAACGCCCGCACCCGCGGGCGTTATTTTTCCAGCCGGTAGCGCGCCGAGAGATTCACCGCCAGCGCTTTATAGACGTTAAACACCGTGGTGCTCTTTGCCGTCGCCAGGCCCTGGTCATCAAGATAGTAGTTGCCGCGAAATACCAGGACGTCTCCCTTCTGCTCGACATCATCAACGCTCAGGCCTGTGAAATAGTCTGGATGGTTGACGATCATTTCCCGGGCCAGCGCCAGCAGATGTTCACGATTGACGGCTTGCTGTTGTGACATGGTCCTTTTCCTTCTTTATATAGTCATTTTCTGGCCGCTATTGTACGCCAGCCCCTTAAATCCGCAATCTTTGTGGTGATATACAAAAGTGACTCTTTTTTCTTAGTTTTCTGGCGTAAATGGGGCATGGATGCTAATTAAGTTGCGTAACAGATTTTATCAGGTAGAGTGTGGGCGTTTCGGGTTCCGGGCGTAAAACAGACTTTACGCCTTGTTAGAGATTCGCTTAACAGGTAGTAAAAAGTACCGTTAATCAACGTGTTGTAACGTCAGATTTCGCACTGGAATTGATGAAAAAGTTGTTCGGGTTGAATTCATTTTCCCCAATAACCCTATCCTTAGTGCGCTGCGTAGCTTCAGGAAGACGGCACAACTTACTCTCGGACGTTTTAATCAGGTAAAGGTAACTATGGGAAAAGCTCTCGTAATAGTTGAGTCCCCGGCAAAAGCCAAAACGATCAATAAATATCTCGGTAATGACTACGTGGTGAAATCCAGCGTGGGTCACATCCGTGATTTGCCGACAAGTGGATCAACAGTTAAAAAGAGCGCTGACTCTACAACCAGTAAAACCGGCAAGAAGGTCAAAAAAGACGAAAAGACTGCCCTCGTTAACCGTATGGGCGTCGATCCTTATCACGGCTGGGATGCGAATTATCAAATCCTGCCAGGTAAGGAAAAGGTCGTTGCTGAACTGAAAGCACTGGCCGAAAAAGCTGACCACATCTATCTCGCAACGGACCTTGACCGCGAAGGGGAGGCCATTGCATGGCACCTGCGGGAAGTGATCGGTGGCGATGAATCACGCTACAGCCGCGTGGTGTTTAACGAAATTACCAAAAACGCTATCCAGCAGGCATTTGAAAAGCCGGGTGAGCTGAATATTGACCGCGTCAATGCTCAGCAGGCACGCCGCTTCATGGACCGTGTGGTCGGTTATATGGTCTCCCCGCTGCTGTGGAAAAAAGTCGCACGCGGCCTTTCTGCGGGGCGCGTGCAGTCAGTCGCCGTTCGCCTGGTGGTTGAGCGTGAACGTGAGATCAAAGCATTCGTCCCGGAAGAGTACTGGGATCTGAATGCCGACCTGACTACGCCGAAAGGCGTTGACCTGCCAATGCAGGTGACTCATCAGGCCGACAAACCGTTCCGCCCGGTTAATCGTGAGCAGACTTATGCTGCCGTTAGCCTGCTGGAAAAAGCCCGCTACGTGGTGGCCGACCGCGAAGACAAGCCAACCAGCAGTAAGCCAGGCGCACCCTTTATTACCTCTACGTTGCAGCAGGCGGCAAGTACCCGCCTTGGCTTCGGCGTGAAGAAAACCATGATGATGGCGCAGCGTCTGTATGAAGCGGGTCATATCACCTATATGCGTACTGACTCTACCAACCTGAGCCAGGATGCGGTGGGCATGGTGCGTGGCTACATTGAGGATGAATTTGGCGCGAAATACCTGCCGAAAGCCGCCAATGTTTACAGCAGTAAAGAGAACTCTCAGGAAGCGCACGAGGCCATCCGTCCTTCGGATGTCAAAGTGCAGTCTGAGCAGCTAAAAGATATGGAAACGGACGCGCAGAAGCTGTATCAGCTGATCTGGCGCCAGTTCGTGGCCTGTCAAATGATGCCAGCGCAGTACGACTCTACAACACTTACCGTAGAAGCAGGCGATTTCAAACTGAAGGCCAAAGGGCGCACGCTGCGCTTTGACGGCTGGACGCGGGTAATGCCGGCGCTGCGTAAAGGTGATGAAGATCGCGTACTGCCACCGGTTGAAGTAGGCAGCGAGCTGAGCCTGCAGCAGTTGGTACCCAGCCAGCACTTCACTAAGCCACCGGCGCGTTTCAGCGAAGCTTCGCTGGTGCGTGAGCTGGAAAAACGCGGTATTGGTCGTCCTTCTACTTATGCTTCGATCATCTCAACGATTCAGGATCGTGGCTATGTGAAAGTGGAAAGCCGCCGCTTCTACGCTGAGAAAATGGGCGAGATCGTCACTGACCGTCTGGAAGAGAACTTCCGTGAGCTGATGAATTACGACTTCACCGCGCACATGGAAGACAATCTCGATAAAGTAGCGAACAACGAAGCGCAGTGGAAAGCCGTGCTGGACAAGTTCTTTGGCGAATTCAGCCAGCAGCTTGAGCAGGCAGAGAAAGACCCGGAAGAGGGCGGCATGCAGCCGAACCAGATGGTGTTGACCTCTATTGACTGCCCGACCTGTAGCCGTCAGATGGGTATCCGTACCGCCAGTACCGGGGTGTTCCTCGGCTGTTCCGGCTACGCGCTACCGCCGAAAGAGCGCTGTAAGCAGACCATTAACCTGATCCCAGAGAATGAAGTACTGAATATTCTCGAAGGGGATGATGCGGAAACTAACGCGCTGCGCGCCCGCCGCCGCTGCCAGAAGTGTGGCACCGCGATGGACAGCTACCTGATCGACCCCTCGCGCAAGCTGCACGTCTGTGGTAACAACCCGGAATGTGACGGTTACGAGATCGAGCAGGGCGAGTTCCGCATTAAGGGGTACGACGGGCCAATCGTTGAGTGTGAAAAATGCGGCTCTGAAATGCACCTGAAAATGGGGCGCTTCGGCAAGTACATGGCCTGCACCAACGACGACTGTAAAAACACGCGTAAAATTCTGCGCAACGGCGAAGTGGCGCCACCGAAAGAAGATCCGGTGCCGTTACCTGAGCTACCGTGTGAGAAGTCAGACGCTTACTTCGTGCTGCGTGACGGCGCGGCGGGCGTATTCCTTGCGGCGAATACCTTCCCTAAATCGCGTGAAACCCGCGCGCCGCAGGTTGAAGAGCTGCAACGCTTCCGTGACCGGCTGCCCGAAAAGCTGCGTTACCTGGCCGATGCTCCGGCAACGGATGCCGATGGCAACAAAGCCGTGGTACGCTTCAGCCGTAAAACAAAACAGCAGTATGTCAGCACCGAGAAAGACGGCAAAGCCACCGGCTGGTCCGCCTTCTATGTTGACGGTAAGTGGGAAGTGAGCGCGAAGAAATAATTTCTTGCTTCCCCCAGTGAGCGAGCCGCCTCGTGCGGTTCGCTCACGCTTCATCTTCCTCACGCTTTCCCCTTCCGATGCTATACATATCCCACTTTTTTGATATAGTTGTTATAGATAGCACCTTTCTTATTATTAATTCGCATTATAACCTTCATTCTTGAAGCTGTGACTTCGTTAGCTGCGTGTATACGCCCTGGTCACTTACTACAGTAAGCTCCCAGGGACTAATACACTTGCCGCCTTGCCACACCTCCAATTATTTTGGTTATAGACCGTTAACCTGACGCAGTTTCCTTATGCTGCCGGGGATTCGGCGCGTTGCTTCAAACCCTGGATGGAATGAAAAATGAAATTGCAGCAGCTGCGTTACATCGTTGAAGTGGTGAACCATAACCTCAACGTCTCTTCAACGGCCGAGGGCCTGTATACTTCACAGCCCGGCATCAGTAAGCAGGTGCGCATGCTGGAAGATGAGCTGGGCATCCAGATTTTCGCCCGCAGCGGTAAGCACCTGACTCAGGTCACGCCCGCCGGGCAGGAGATTATCCGCATCGCGCGTGAAGTCCTGTCAAAGGTTGATGCAATCAAATCCGTGGCGGGTGAACATACCTGGCCTGATAAAGGCTCACTGTACGTGGCGACCACGCATACGCAGGCGCGCTATGCACTGCCAAACGTGATTAAAGGCTTTATCGAACGCTATCCGCGCGTCTCGCTGCATATGCATCAGGGCTCGCCAACGCAGATTGCTGAGGCCGTGTCGAAGGGAAATGCCGACTTTGCCATTGCCACTGAAGCTCTGCATCTTTACGACGATTTGATCATGCTGCCGTGCTATCACTGGAACCGTGCCATTGTCGTCACGCCTGACCATCCGCTGGCGGCGAAGAGCAAAGTGTCGATTGAAGAACTTGCAGAATATCCATTAGTCACCTACACCTTCGGTTTTACGGGCCGTTCAGAACTGGACACGGCGTTTAACCGTGCCGGGCTGACCCCACGGATTGTCTTTACTGCAACCGATGCTGACGTGATAAAAACCTATGTCCGGCTGGGACTGGGGGTAGGGGTAATTGCCAGTATGGCGGTGGACCCCGTATCCGATCCTGACCTGGTGAGAATTGAAGCGACCGACGTCTTTAGCTACAGCACCACCAAAATTGGCTTCCGCCGCAGCACCTTCCTGCGCAGCTATATGTATGACTTCATCCAGCGCTTTGCGCCGCATCTGACGCGTGATGTTGTTGATACTGCTGTAGGTTTACGCTCGAATGAAGATATTGAAGCGATGTTCAAAGACATCAAGCTGCCGGCAAAGTAGTAACCCACAATATTATTGATGATATAAGTGGGCCGCTTGCGGCCCACTTTTTTTATGATTGGTGCCACCGATTACTGCAAACGTTAACCCCATTTCATTATTTTTTCGTAAATGAAACATGTATCACATGTTCCTTCATTGTTATTTCTTAAATGAGAAACAGTACACACTTTTCATTGTCGCTCTTTGCGCCAGGATAGGATGATTCTCATACTCTAGTTAAAAGGAGTGGAGATCGCCTGTGGCCTGAGGCGTGCTAAATTTATCTCTAATTTAGGCTGGACCTAATAGAGGGGCCAATGCAACCAGTTTGGGTTAAGGAGTAATTATTCCCCTTAAGTTAACTTAGCGTTTTTAATTAATCTTTTTGATGCTTGATAAATCCTGTTAATCGTTTTGTTCAATAAAAATTACTGGATTTTGCAACACAGAATGTTTAGGATTCATCCTAATTTCTGATTGGTTCAAACAATCGTTTTAATGAGAGTGATTATCAAAAACTATGGCTACTAGATTATCTGTACAACCCGACTTCGGGGACAAAACCATCAAGGTTGAGCGTAACAGCAATCTGAAACGCAAAGCCTGGCTCACGGTATTCGCTGCTTCCTCATTGTTCTGGGTTGTGGTTGCTTTATCTGTCTGGCGTATTTGGGGGTAACAATGCAACTTGGACTGCACGATCGTAAAGCACAGCAGGTACGTAAAACCGAGCGTTTTTGCAAAGGCAAAAATGACACTCAGGATTCGATTCCAGCATCATGGAATCTGAATGAACTGCAGCGTAATTTTATTGAGTCAATGTTCGAAGACAAGAAAGCAAAATAAGTCACGACGTGACTATTTCCCAGGCAACCTTGCCGGGCATTATTATTAAAACAGATTCATTTAATCTTAAGACCGAACCACTGGTCAGGGCTTCTTGACGCCCAATTCTGATGGTAACGCCATCATTTAACGGTGAAATCCTTGTGGTAGATGCCGAGGATTTAATGCGGTACGTTTTGGTCAGCAGTGGCCTGAGAGAGAATATGATGAATTTAACCCAAATTACCTGGTTCAGTACCTGGACATTTTCAGCCCTGTTCTGGACTAGCGCGTTATGGCTTGCAATGGTGATGCGCTAATCGCGCCTTTAATTAAAAGCTTAGCGTAATAAACAATAACGCCCTGCTGACCTGTACAGCGGGGCGTTTTGTTTTTTAATTTTCATTTTGTTTCAGCTGTTGTCAATTAGTGTTGTTATCAAAACGTTGCTGCCGAGTTGTGCTATGTTTAATCAAACCTTGCAATCACTAAGGTTATGATTATTCGAGCGCACGAATGGAGGAGCAATGTCGACATTAAGCCAAATCAGTCAGGACACGCTGGAAGTCAACGATCAGCGCTACCATTTCTACAACCTCACGAAAGCACAATCAGAGCTGGGCGACATCAGCCGCTTACCCAAATCAATGAAAGTCCTGCTGGAGAACTTGCTGCGCTATCAGGATGGCGATTCCGTCACGGCGGAGGACATCAGCGCACTTGCCGGCTGGCTTAAAGACGCCCATGCCGACCGGGAAATAGCCTATCGCCCGGCACGAGTTTTAATGCAGGACTTTACTGGAGTGCCGGCGGTGGTCGATCTTGCGGCCATGCGCGAGGCGGTTAAGCGTCTCGGCGGTGATGTTGCCAAAGTCAATCCACTGTCGCCCGTCGATCTGGTCATCGACCACTCCGTCACCGTGGACCACTTTGGCGACGACGACGCGTTTGAAGAGAACGTGCGCCTGGAGATGGAGCGCAACCACGAGCGCTACGTGTTCCTGCGCTGGGGGCAGAAAGCCTTTAACCGCTTCAGCGTGGTGCCGCCCGGCACCGGTATTTGTCACCAGGTAAACCTTGAGTATCTCGGCCAGGCCGTCTGGCACGAAGAACAAAATGGCCGCCAGGTCGCTTACCCCGACACGCTGGTCGGCACTGATTCGCACACCACGATGATCAATGCGCTCGGCGTACTGGGCTGGGGCGTTGGCGGCATTGAAGCCGAGGCGGCGATGCTCGGTCAGCCGGTGTCGATGCTGATCCCGGATGTAGTGGGCTTCAAATTGACCGGCAAGCTGAAAGCGGGGATCACCGCCACCGACCTGGTGTTAACCGTTACGCAGATGCTGCGCAAGCACGGGGTGGTTGGTAAGTTCGTGGAGTTCTATGGCGACGGGCTGGATGACCTGCCGCTGGCCGACCGTGCGACCATTGCCAATATGGCGCCAGAATATGGCGCAACCTGCGGCTTCTTCCCGGTCGATGACATCACCCTCAGTTATATGACGTTGACCGGGCGCAGCAGCCAGCAGATTGCGCTGGTCGAGGCCTACGCGAAAGCGCAGGGGCTCTGGCGTAACACCGGGGACGAACCGGTGTTCACCAGCAGCCTGGCGCTGGATATGGGCGTGGTTGAGTCCAGCCTCGCCGGACCGAAGCGCCCGCAGGACCGTGTGGCCCTTGGCGATGTGCCTGCTGCCTTCCGCGCCAGTAATGAACTGGAAGTGAATCGCGCGCAGAAAGATCATAAAGCCATTACTTACCGCGACAGCCACAGCGGGCAAGAATATCAACTGGAAGACGGTGCGGTGGTCATCGCCGCTATCACTTCCTGTACCAATACGTCAAACCCTAGCGTGCTGATGGCCGCCGGCCTGCTGGCGAAAAAAGCCGTGTCGCTTGGGCTGAAACCAAAACCGTGGGTTAAGGGTTCACTGGCACCTGGCTCCAAAGTGGTGTCTGACTATCTGGCCAGCGCGGGGCTGACGCCCTATCTCGATAAGCTTGGCTTTAACCTTGTCGGCTATGGCTGTACCACCTGCATCGGTAACTCGGGTCCGCTACCTGCAGAGATTGAGAGCGCGATTAAGCAGGGCGATCTCACCGTGGGCGCCGTGCTGTCCGGCAACCGTAATTTTGAAGGGCGCATTCATCCGTTTGTGAAAACCAACTGGCTGGCATCACCACCGCTGGTTGTCGCCTATGCGCTGGCGGGCAATATGACCCTGAATCTGCACAGCGATCCTATCGGCGAAGATACCACCGGCAAACCCGTTTACCTGAAAGATATCTGGCCGTCGCCGGAAGAGATTGCTGAGGCGGTACAGATGGTATCGACCGATATGTTCCTTAAGGAGTATGCCGAAGTCTTTGAAGGCACGCCGGAGTGGCAGCAGATCAAAGTCAGTGAGGCGGCGACCTATGACTGGGATGAGGGCTCTACTTATATTCGTCTCTCGCCGTTCTTTGATGACATGGGCAAAGAGCCGAAGCAGGTGCAGGATATTCACGGCGCGCGCGTACTGGCAATGCTGGGAGACTCGGTGACCACTGACCATATTTCGCCTGCGGGCAGCATCAAGGCGGACAGCCCTGCCGGGCGCTACCTGCTGGAGCATGGCGTGGAGCGCACGGACTTTAACTCCTACGGTTCGCGCCGTGGTAATCACGAAGTCATGATGCGCGGAACCTTCGCCAATATTCGCATCCGCAATGAAATGGTGCCGGGCGTGGAAGGGGGCATGACCCGCTTTATCCCGGGTAATGAGCAGATGGCGATTTATGATGCCGCTATGCGCTATCAGCAGCAGGGTACGCCACTGGCGGTGATTGCGGGTAAAGAGTACGGCTCCGGTTCCAGCCGCGACTGGGCAGCGAAAGGCCCGCGTTTGCAGGGCGTGCGCGTCGTCATTGCTGAGTCGTTCGAACGTATCCACCGCTCGAATCTGATTGGTATGGGTATTCTACCGCTGGAGTTCCCGCAGGGCGTAACCCGCAAGACGCTGAAGTTGACCGGGGATGAACTGATCGATGTCCACGACCTCAACCAACTGCAGCCGGGAGGGAGCGTCAAAGTGACCTTAACCGGCGTGGATGGGGCTAAGGAAGTGCTGGAGATGCGCTGTCGTATTGATACCGGTAATGAGCTGACCTATTACCAGAATGACGGCATTCTGCACTATGTGATCAGGAATATGCTGGATTAGCGCGAGTCAGAAGAGAGAGCGGGCCAGGACAGGCCCGCTTTTTTTTGCACTTATTTGGATAACAAATGGCCCATTTTGGCGGCTTTGGTATCCAGATAGTGGGCATTTTTCGGGTTGCGCCCGACGATCAGCGGAACGCGCTCGACGATGTTGATCCCGGCTTCGCTGAGGATCTCCACCTTGCGCGGATTGTTGGTCAACAGGCGAACTTCTTCCACGCCCAGCAGCTTAAACATATCGGCGCACGGGGTGAAGTCACGCTCATCAGCGGCAAAACCGAGCTGGTGGTTAGCTTCAACCGTGTCGTAGCCTTTATCCTGTAGCGCATATGCGCGGATCTTGTTCAGCAAGCCGATATTGCGGCCTTCCTGACGGTGGTAAAGCAGAATGCCGCGGCCAAGTTCGGCAATCTGCGCCATCGCGGCTTCCAGCTGGAAACCACAGTCACAGCGCAGGCTGAACAGGGCATCGCCAGTCAGGCATTCAGAATGAACGCGGGCCAGCACCGGTTTGTTATCAGATATATCGCCATAAACCAGGGCAACGTGGTCATGACCGGTTGCCAGTTCTTCAAAACCGACCATGAGGAAATCTCCCCATGGCGTGGGCAGATTGGCTTCTGCCACCCGTTTAAGCTGCATGTGACTCTCCAGAAACTTCAGGTAGTACGCTATCATCAGATAGCGCTTTGTCAGTCGCCTGACGCAAACAATCCCTCTATTTTGCCACAACACAGGCCGGGGCGGTTAACACGTTAGAGCGATTGTTGTAATACAGCACAAATATCATAAGTACTATCCTTATGTTATTATTTTTTAAGATAATCTTATTACATTGTTGTCAATCAGAGATGCGTAAAAGGAACAAGAATGGCTGATATCGTTAAACGCACCACCCTCGGCGCACTGCTGTTACTGATTATGCCGCTTGGCGTGATGCTATCTGGCTGGCAGTGGCAGCCGGGCGAAATGGGAATAGGCCATCTGGTTCTGTTTTGGTTCACCGAAACGGTCACCAGCCCGTGGGGCACGCTGACCAGCGCGGTTTTGTGCATTTGGTTTCTCTGGTGCCTGCGTTTCCGCCTTAAACCTGCCATATTTTTATTAGCGATAATCATTGGCACGCTGCTGGCTGGTCAGTACACCAAAAGCGTGATTAAAGAGGGGGTGCAGGAGCCGCGCCCTTATGTGCTGTGGCTGGAAAAGACCCACGGCATCAATGAACGGCAGTTCTATGAGCAGAAGCGTAAGCAGCGCAGTGAGATGGTGCGCAGTGCGGTGGCGAACGATCCCCAGCTGCCCGAATGGCTGAAAAAGCACTGGGCGTTTGAAACCGGATTTGCGTTCCCTTCGGGTCACAGCATGTTCGCCGCCAGCTGGGCGCTGCTTGGCGTCGGGCTGCTATGGCCGCGTCGCCGCACCGTGACGATTGTTATCCTGATGGGGTGGGCGGTGACGGTGATGGGCAGCCGCCTGCTGCTCGGAATGCACTGGCCAATCGATCTCATCACCGCCACGCTGATTAGCTGGCTGTTTATCACTCTGGCAACCTGGCTGGCCCAGCGTTTCTGCGGCCCGCTCACCGTGCCGCCGCAGGAGCAGCAGGAAATAAGCGCGCGTGAAACCGAAGCGGATGGATTGTAAAGAGGGCATTTGACCCCATATCTTACTTTTCGCCGGCGCCGTGGCGAAGGAGAGTCAGGGCGCTGTTTCATGTTCTGCCGCGGTTTGCACTCATCAATGCAAGCATCAGGACGATTTTTTTGGCATAATTCATCTGCTTAACTCCGGCATATGGGACGAACTGTGAAATATTTGCTCATTTTTTTAGTGGTTCTGGCGATTTTCGTCATTTCGGTCACTCTTGGCACCCACAACAATCAGGTGGTGAACTTTAACTACCTGCTGGCACAGGGCGAATTCCGCATTTCAACGCTGCTGGCATCGCTGTTTGCGGTCGGTTTTCTGCTGGGCTGGGCGATCTGTGGGCTGTTCTGGCTGCGCGTGCGGGTTTCGCTGGCGCATGCTCAGCGTAAACTCAAACGAATTCAGCAGCAGCTCAGTACGGCTGAAAGCAACGTGACCTCGTCACAGCATCCTGCCGTCAAGGAATAACACTTTATGTTAGAGCTGCTCTTTCTGTTACTTCCCATCGCCGCCGCTTATGGCTGGTACATGGGGCGCAGAAGCGTGCAACAGGATAAGCAACAGGAGGCCAGCCGCCTGTCACGTGATTATGTCACTGGGGTGAACTTCCTGCTTTCTAACCAGCAGGACAAGGCCGTTGACCTGTTCCTCGATATGCTAAAAGAGGACAGCGGCACGGTTGAAGCACACCTGACCCTCGGTAACCTTTTCCGTTCGCGTGGCGAAGTCGACCGCGCCATTCGCATCCACCAGGCACTGATGGAAAGTGCTTCTCTGACCTACGATCAGCGCCTGCTGGCGATTCAACAGTTGGGCCGTGACTATATGGCTGCCGGTTTTTACGACCGGGCGGAGCAGATGTTTGGTCAGCTGATCGATGAAACTGATTTTCGCGTGAGCGCACTGCAGCAGCTGCTGGTGATCCATCAGGCAACCAGCGACTGGCCTAATGCGATCGAGGTCGCTGAGCGGCTGGTGAAGTTGGGTAAGGATCGCCTGCGGATGGAAATCGCCCATTTCTACTGTGAGCTTGCGCTACAGGCAATGGGGAGTGATGACCTTGACCGTGCGATGAACCTGCTGAAAAAAGGGGACTCTGCCGACCGCAACAGCGCCCGCGTCTCGATCATGATGGGGCGCATTCATATGGCGAAAGGCGAGTATGCCAAAGCGGTAGCGCACCTGCAGCGTGTTATCGAGCAGGATAAAGAGCTGGTCAGCGAGACGCTGGAAATGCTCGAAAGCTGCTACCAACACCTGGAACAACCGCAGGCGTGGGCCGACTACCTGCGTCGCTGCGTCGAAGAGAATACCGGCGCGTCAGCCGAGCTTTACCTTGCTGGCATCCTCGATCGGGAAGAGGGCGCGGAAGCCGCGCAGACCTACATCACCCGTCAGCTTCAGCGCCATCCGACCATGCGGGTGTTCCATCGCCTGATGGACTTTAATTTGCAGGAGGCCGAAGATGGCCGCGCGAAAGAGAGCCTGATGGTCCTGCGTGAGATGGTGGGCGAACAGATCCGCACCAAGCCACGCTATCGCTGCCATAAATGCGGGTTTACCGCCCATGCGCTTTACTGGCACTGCCCATCCTGCCGCGCCTGGTCATCGGTCAAACCTATCCGCGGCCTCGACGGCCAATAACCTTCTGTTTTTATTAGCTATCACCCTTTTTATTGTAGGGGCTGACCTTCTTTTCCGGTCAGCCCGTAAAAAGATTCTAAGCCTTATTAGTTACAACATACTAACGCGTTTAGTTTAATAGCGGTTCCAGCCGCACCCGTACTCTCCTGTGCTTAACAGGGAAGGATAATTGTCAGCGTAAACTGTGAATTTCCCTGCGCTATAGGTAGAATGCTCCCCGTTTATCGTTTGCGCCGTGCGGTGCACCAATTAAAGAGGGTATATCCATGCTTTCACCTCAGGTTACCGGCTCACCGATTGTGGTCGCGTTAGATTATGCCGATCTCAATCGCGCAATGGCGTTTGTTGACCAGATTGAGCCCGGCAGCTGCCGCTTAAAAGTCGGCAAAGAGATGTTTACCCTGTTTGGTCCGCAGCTGGTGCGCGATCTCCAGCAGCGCGGGTTCGAGGTGTTTCTCGACCTCAAATTCCACGATATCCCCAACACTACCGCGCATGCCGTTGCCGCCGCAGCCGATCTCGGCGTATGGATGGTAAACGTGCATGCCAGCGGCGGGGCGCGGATGATGAACGCCGCGCGTGAAGCGCTGCTGCCAATGGGGAAAGATGCGCCGCTGCTGATTGCCGTAACCGTATTGACCAGCATGGATGCTGATGACCTGCGCGGCCTGGGCATTGAGCTGTCACCGGCAGAGCAGGCTGAGCGTCTGGCGCGCCTGACCCACCAGTGTGGTCTGGACGGCGTGGTCTGTTCGGCTCAGGAAGCCAGCCACTTCAAGCAGGCTATCGGACAGCAGTTCCGTCTGGTGACGCCTGGCATTCGCCCGGCAGGCAGCGATGCTGGCGATCAGCGCCGTATCATGACGCCCCAGCAGGCGGTGCAGGCTGGCGTCGACTATATGGTGATCGGTCGCCCGATTACCCAGTCCAGCGACCCGGCAGCAACGCTGCGTAACATTCTCAGCGAACTGCAGGGGGCATAATGGTCGATGATAACAGCCGCCTGGTTTACTCCACGGAGAGCGGGCGCATCGATGAGCCGAAAGCGGTGGTGCAGCGGCCAAAAGGCGACGGCATTGTGCGCATCCAGCGTCAGACCAGCGGCCGTAAGGGCAAAGGCGTCTGTCTGATCAGCGGAATTGACCTTGATGATGCGGAGCTGACAAAGCTGGCTGCCGAGCTGAAAAAGAGATGCGGCTGCGGCGGTGCGCTAAAGGATGGCATTATTGAGATCCAGGGGGATAAGCGCGATCTGTTGAAAACCCTGCTGGAAGGCAAAGGTTTTAAGGTCAAGCTGGCTGGCGGTTAATCGTTCGCTGCGCTGAAAAGAAAAGAAGGCCGCGATAAATCGCGGCCTTCTGCATGTAGATGTGCGTGCGGAGCCAATTTCTTATAGTTAGTCGACCTGATGGCCGATAATCCCACCAACGGCAGCGCCGCCTACGGTGCCGAGACCACTACCGTTGGTCAAAATTGACCCACCAATTGCACCGGCACCTGCACCGATGGCCGTATTACGATCGCGTTTCGACCAGTTTGAACAGGCGCTCAGGGAAAGAACTAACGTTGCTGCCAGTACGGCGGCGGTGATGCGTTTTGCATTGATTGACATTATGACTACTCCTTAGTTACAGCGTCAGAAATACCTCTCAAGTATAGAAGAGGGTTGGTACACAAGGCGCTTTTACTGGTGATTTATGTCACTGTTCAGGTAAATAGCGCTTAAAAATAGAACAATTTATTGTGCCATCCACCCGGCAGATGAAGATGAATCAGACCTTTAGGTCTCTAACTATCACCTGCGGCCAGAACAGATAAGCTAATTCTAGATATTGCTGAATATATTTACAGGTAAAAAATCTTAATTCCTACCAGACCTGGCTGTTATTGCTGCCGCAAATCGCAGTGAACAGCCGGAATCTGCCACTTATCCAGCGAATGCTTCCATACCCGCTTTGCCTCCTGCCGCTGACAATAAGTCAGATATCAACACGGAGATAACAGCATGCTGGAACAACTAAAGCAGCAGGTACTCGAGGCAAATCTGGCGCTGCCGCGTTATGGTCTGGTGACCTTTACCTGGGGCAACGTGAGCGCGATTGACCGCACGCAGGGCTTAATGGTGATTAAGCCTTCCGGGGTGAGCTACGAGGCGATGCAGCGTGACGATATGGTGGTGGTTGATGTGGCCAGCGGCGAAGCGATCGAAGGGAGTAAGCGCCCGTCGTCAGATACTGACACCCACCGTGCCCTCTATCTTGCCTGGCCGCAGATTGGCGGTATCGTTCACACCCATTCGCGTCACGCCACTATCTGGGCGCAGGCGGGGAGAGATCTCCCCGCATGGGGGACGACTCACGCCGATGATTTTTACGGCGCCATCCCTTGTACGCGCCAGATGCGCGCCGAAGAGATCGCCGAGCGCTATGAGTGGCAAACCGGGCAGGTCATTATTGAAACGCTGCAGCAGCGCAATATCGATCCTCTGGCGATCCCTGCTGTGCTGGTCAACTCGCATGGCCCGTTTACCTGGGGGAACAGCGCTGAAGCTGCGGTACACAGCGCCGTAGTACTGGAAGAAGTCGCCTACATGGGGATCTTCAGCCAGCAACTTACGCCGGAGTTGCCTGCGGTACAGCAGGTATTACTGGATAAACACTACCTGCGAAAACATGGAAAAAACGCGTACTACGGACAAGAGTAGTTAGCCCGTATCTCCGCCCGGTTGCCACTCTCGGGCGGCATCAGCGTGGCTAAAATCCGGCTTATCAGTGGCGAAATATTTCACTATACGCTGCAGTTGTCACCCCATCATATCGTTTTATTTTTAATCAATTATTTAACGCTATTGCATACTTAACTCAATTTCATCTGGCGTTTATCTGTTAATTTACCTTAAAAATCAAACGCCCTTTTAGCAGGGTCACACTCTGGATTAGGCTGGAGCTGCGTTTAACGCATAACTAATCAGAGGATAATAATATGACCGTTGTAAATCAGACTACCTGCAGGCTCTTTAGCGAAGCTGGACAAATGACTCAGCTCTCCGCCTACTACGAAGAAGAGCGTCGGACGATGTGGATGATGCTTCGTGCACAGCCGCGACCGAGCTTCAATCATCAGCTGATTGAGGAGATTATGAACCTCAGCTACGCCGCACAACGATCCGGGCTGAAGATCGATTTCTGGGTCACCGGTTCGCTGGTGCCGAGCATGTTCAACGCCGGTGGCGATCTGCGTTTCTTTGTCGAATCGATTAAAAACGGGCGTCGTGAAGCATTGCGATCGTATGCCCGCGCCTGCGTTGACTGCATTCATGCCGCCGCGCGCGGCTTTGATACCGGTGCGGTGACCATTGCGATGGTTGAAGGCAGTGCGTTAGGCGGCGGGTTTGAAGCCGCCCTGGCGCATCACTTTATTCTGGCGCAAAACAGCGCGCGCATGGGCTTTCCGGAGATTGCCTTTAATCTGTTCCCGGGGATGGGAGGCTACTCTCTGGTGGCGCGCCGTTCGGGGATGAGGCTGGCGGAAGAGCTGATCTGCGAAGGGGAGTCGCACACCGCAGAGTGGTTCGAAACTCGCGGCCTGGTCGATAAACTGTTCCAGCCGGGAGAGGGTTACCGCTGCACGCGTACCTTCATTGATACCCTGCAGCCGAAGCTAAACGGCGTGAGAGCGATGCTGAAAGCGCGTCAGCGCGTGCTGCAACTCACTCGGGCTGAACTGATGGATATCACCGAGGACTGGGTGGATTTCGCCTTCACGATTGAGCCGAAGGATATTGCCTACATGGAGCGACTGGTCCAGCTACAAAACCGCCACAGCGCACAGCTGCTGAAAGCGGGCTAACTGTTAACCCCCCTCAGGATGTGATCCCGGCATGATGCTGCGTGAGCCAGTGCTCGAGCTGTTCAGCGGGCATTGGCTTTGCGTACAGATAACCCTGACGAATATCAACGCCGTTCGCCATGACAAAGCGCGCTTCCTCTTCGGTTTCGATTCCTTCCGCAATCACTTGCAGATTCAGCGCTTTCGCTACGGCGACGATCGCCCGCACCAGCGACTGCGACACTTCCTGATGATTCACCCCGCGCACAAAACTCTGGTCAAGTTTGATAGCATCGATAGGCACCCGCGCCAGCTGAGACAGCGAGGAGTAGCCGGTACCGAAGTCATCCAGATGTACCGCCGCCCCCAGCGCCTGAAATTGCCCCATCAGCGCCAGCGCCAGCTGCTCATTTTCAATCAGGCAGCTCTCGGTCAGTTCAATATCAATCGGGCTGCTGTCCAGCCCGGCCTCATCGAGTGCCAGTTTTAAATCGGTATAAATACTCTGGTCAATCAGCTGCCGGGCGGAGACGTTAACCGCCACGCGCAGATTGATCCCCTGCTTGCGCCAGTTGAGCACCTGCTGCAGCGCGCTCAGCATCACCCAGCGCCCCAGAGGGATAATCAGGCCAGACTCTTCGGCATAAGAGATAAAGCTGTCAGGGCGCACCAGCCCGCGCTCTGGCGACAGCCAGCGCACCAGAGCCTCAACGCTGGTCACGCCGCCATCCGCATCAATCTTCGGCTGATAGTGCAGCACCAGCTGGTGTTGCTCCAGCGCTTTACGCAGATTGGTATCCAGCCACAAATACTCAAATACCCGCTGGTTCATCTCAGCGCAGAACAGGCAAAACTTACCGCGGCCATTCTCTTTGGCGGTGTACATTGCGGTATCGGCATTGCGGATCAGGCTTTCACGATCCTCACCATGCTGAGGGGCGAGGGCGATACCAATGGAGCAGCCGGTATAAACTTCGATCAGGCCGATACGGAAAGGCTGCTTCAGGCGTTCAAGGATCCGCGATGACATCGCTTCTAACACGGCCTGGCTGGTGTTCTCCGCCAGCACGATAAACTCATCACCGCCGAGGCGCGCCAGCGTCTGGTCCTTGTCCAGGCAGCTGAGAATAGCCAGTGAAACCGCCTGCAGCAGCTGATCGCCAAACATATGCCCGTAGGCATCGTTCACTTTTTTAAAGTTATCGAGGTCAAGATAGACCACACCAATCTGCTCACTGGTGCGTTTTTCCAGCGCTTCGGTAATTTCATGATTGATGGCGTTGCGGTTAGGCAGCCCGGTGATGTTATCGGTGTTGGCCAGCACGCGCAGGCGCTCCTGCGCGCGGCGCTCTTCGGTAATATCGGTGCCGGAACAGATCAGGAAGATTTCATTTTTGCCGCTGCCGCTGTGCACGAATTTGTTGCGGAACAGAAACAGCCGCTGGCCCTTTTTGGTTTTGATCCAGCGCTCAACCTCATACGAACTGCCTTCACGGAAAAAGCTGCTGATATTGCGTCGCGAGGCTGCCGCTTCCTGGCGCGACATAAACAGCTGGAAGACGTTGCGGCCGATAACTTCCTGCTCTTTCAGGCCGGTGTACTCTTCGCACAGGCGATTAAAACGCTGGATATGGCCCTGCTGATCGACAATCACAATCACCGAGTTAGCCTCGGAAACCACCTGTTCAGCAAAGGAGAGGCCCAGTACCAGATCGCGCGCCACTGAGGAAGTATCGCCCCAGGCTGAAGCCGTACCGGCCCACGCCACCTGGGAGACTTTCCTGCCAACCAGATGCATCGACAGGGAGTTACCGTACAGGGTAATCGTCAGATTAACGCTGGAGGTGATCACCGTCATCGCGCGGATCATATTAGCCTGAGGCGTGGTCAGAGGAACGGCGATATTGGTTTCACCGTCTTCATCTTCAGCAAATTGAATCGCATCACTATCAGCAGATAAACGCCAATGAGGGCTGCTGGTACCAAAGTACGCATACAACAGCGTCTGGCCCTGTTCATCGGTCATTTTTTGTCTCCCTCAGTGCTTCTTTACAGATGGTATCTTCTTATTTTAGCAACAGTATTCGGCAAACAAGAGAATCACAACACATAAGGGCAATATTTTTTCAAAGCGCTAAATAAGTTACGCCTCAAAGTAGGGAAAACAGGCAATCAACAGCGGTTGGTAAAGGGTTCGGTCGTGTTACCAGAACAGGGTGACAGCAATGGCTGCCGCCCAGCAGACTGAAGAGAAACTTAACAGAGTAATCCAGCTAAACGAACGCAGCATGCCAGCATCTTCAATTGAGTTAATCATGTTTTTCATCGTAGTCTCGTTGATATTGTCGGCGGAGGGGTTCCTGTCCCGAATCTGAGGCTAGTTTGGCAGATGGCGGGTTATGACAATATCGGACGCGACTGACGGTTCTGTAGGGTAAATGACTTTTATTTGTAGGAAAGATACTACTAGGGGTGGGGGGGAGGAAAAGAGGGCGGGATAAGCTAAGTTATCCCGCCGCTTTCACGGTCAGGCGACCGGACGAGCCACGATGCTGCGGGTTTCCATGCGCACTTCGGCGATGGTCACCTCAATCAGGTCGGTGACGCGATAGACCACCTCACCTTTGATCTGCACCGTGCCGTTTTCATTGCTCAGCACCAGCTCATCGCGTACCGCATGAATAAACGGTGCCGGGATAAAGGCGACAGCGCCGTTATCCTGCAGACGAACACGCATGCCCCCGCGCGAGACGTCGATAACCTCGGCGCTAAAGCGCCGATCGGTGCCGACCGCTTTCTCAAGGAATCGCGAGTAGAGCCAGTCACCGACATCGCGCTCCGCCATGCGGTTTTGACGGCGGCGCTCGGCCATTTTCACCGTCAGCTCATCGGCAGGGCGCTCAGCGGCTTCACCTTTGATCATCGCTTTCAGCAGGCGGTGGTTAACCATGTCGCCGTACTTACGAATAGGGGAAGTCCAGGTGGCGTACGCCTCAAGGCCAAGACCGAAGTGCGGGCCAGGAGTGATGCTCACCTCAGCAAAAGACTGGAAGCGGCGAATGCGGCTGTCAAGGAACTGGGTGGGTAGCGCATCCAGCTCACGGCGCAGGTTACGGAAACCGTCCAGCGTGGCAATCGCCAGCGGATCGGCGGTGACGCCGTGGTTGGCCAGCACGCCAGCAGCCAGCTCCGCGTTAGCTGCATCAAAGCCGAGGTGCACGTTATACACGCCAAAGCCCAGCTTATCGCGCAGCACGGTGGCAGCGCAGATATTGGCAAGGATCATCGACTCTTCCACGATGCGGTTAGCAATGCGGCGGTGTTCGGCGACGATATCCAGCACTTCGCCTTTCTCACCCAGCAGGAAGCGGAAATCAGGGCGATCTTTAAACACCAGCGCATGCGCCTGGCGCCACGCGCTGCGTGCCAGGCACAAGCGGTGCAGCAGGCGGATCTGCTCAGCAATCGCTTCGCTTTCCGGCTGCCATTCGCCGCTATTTTCCAGCCAGTCAGACACGTTGTCGTAGACCAGCTTGGATTTTGACTCAATCCAGGCGGCGAAGAAGTGGATATCCTCACCCAGGGTGCCATCCGCAGCCACGGTCACGCGGCAGGCCAGCACCGGACGGCGCTCGCCGGCGCGCAGTGAACAGGTGTCATCAGACAGCTGGCGCGGCAGCATCGGGATATTAAAGCCCGGCAGATAGTTGGTGAATGAGCGTTCAGCGGCAACCGCATCCAGCTTGCTGCCCACTGGCACGTAAGCCGTCGGGTCAGCGATGGCGATGGTCAGACTCAGCGCGCCGTCGGCGGCTTCTTCCACATAGAGCGCATCATCCATATCTTCGGTGCTGGCGCTATCGATGGTGACGAAGTTCAGGGCAGTGAGGTCTTCACGCTCCAGTCCTTCATCCAGCATCTCTTCCGGCGCAGCCACGTCCGGGGCTTCACGCTCCAGATTATGGCGCGACAGCGTTACCCACCAGGGAGCCAGATGGTCATCCGCAGTGGTAATAAATTCGGTCAGTTCAGCATAGAAGGTGCGGTCGCCCTTCAGCGGATGGCGGCGCATCTCTGCCACCGCCCAGTCTCCGGCCTGGAAGTCATGCTTCACACTGCGCTCTGCGCGGCACTGGATCGCATCTTTCAGCAGGGGATGGTCGGGAACGATCGACAGGCGGTCATCTTTTCTCTGTACCCGGCCTACAAAACGCGTCAGGAAAGGTTCAATCAGCGTTTCAGGATCGGCAACTTCGCGATCTTTGTCGGTCTGAATCACTGCGCTCACGCGGTCACCGTGCATCACTTTTTTCATGAACGGTGGCGGAATAAAGTAGCTTTTCTGCGGGTCGACTTCCAGGAAGCCAAAACCTTTTTCCGTGCCTTTTACCACACCCTCAACACGCGGTGTCTGGGAGTGGAGTTTCTCTTTAAGCTGCGCGAGCAGCGGGTTATCCTGGAACATAATTTCAACGTTTTCGTGGCCTAAGAGCGGCAGACAGTTTTACGCGATTAACCGCGCTACGGCAAGAAAAAACCCCGTTTCCGGGGGCTGTAGGGGTCGACCCTTTTTTCCGGTAGACCCGTTATGTCCCCGTACTGTTAAGCACGCATCAGGCAATGCGCAGGCCCGGCGTCACCGGTGAGAGCGTAATTTTTACCGGCACGGACTTGGAGGTCGGGGTACCGCTGCCGTCACCAAAACTGGAAAGCGGAACCAGCGGGTTAGTTTCCGGATAATAGGCCGCGAGATTACCGCGTGGGATGGCGTAAGGCACCAGCTTGAAGCCGCTCACTTTGCGGGTAATTCCATCGTTCCACAGGGTTTCAATATCCACGTTGTCGCCGGCGGCGTAGCCCATGCTTTCCATATCCTGCGGATTGATGAACAGCACCTCGCGCTGGCCATATACGCCACGGTAACGGTCATCAAGGCCGTAAATGGTGGTGTTGTACTGATCGTGAGAACGCAGGGTCTGCAGCGTAAACGGCACTTCCTCATCCAGCTGCGGGAACAGCGAAGTGGGCAGGGCAGCGGCGCTGAACTGGGCTTTCTCATTCAGGGTAGTAAAGCGCAGCTCGGCGGCAGCATTACCCAGGTAGAAACCGCCTTTCAGATCGCATTTGGCGTTGAAATCGCTAAAGCCCGGAATCGTCGCGGCAATATGGTCACGGATTTTGTTGTAGTCACCGGCAAGCGATAACCAGTCAACTTTATCGCTGCCCAGCACGGCATTGGCGATCCCCGCGACAATCCAGGTTTCTGAGCGCTGGGTATCGGCGAGAGGTTTGCCGACGCCCTCGGAGGCATGCACCATGCTGAAAGAGTCTTCGACGGTAATAAACTGCGCACCGCTGGCCTGCACATCCTGCTCGGTACGGCCAAGCGTTGGCAGGATCAGCGCATCGATCGCCCCCGGGCAGAGATGGCTGCGGTTAAGCTTGGTGCTGATTTGCACGGTCAGGCCGCAGCGTCTTAAGGCTTCTTCGGTGCGAGGGCTGTCCGGGGCGGCTGCCGCGAGATTGCCACCGAGGGCGATCAGCACTTTAACCTCGTCGCGCAGCATCGCTTCCAGGGCTTCAACGGTGTTATGGCCGATTTCACGCGGCGGCTCAAAGCCGAAATGCTGACCCAGGCTGTCGAGAAACGCTTTAGACGGTTTCTCATCAATGCCCATAGTGCGGTTGCCCTGCACGTTACTGTGGCCGCGCACCGGGCAAAGTCCGGCACCTTTTTTACCCAGTTGACCAAACAGCAGCTGCAGGTTGACGATTTCACGCACGGTATCCACCGAGTGCTTGTGCTGGGTAATGCCCATCGCCCAGGTACAGATCACCCGCTCGGAGTGTTGATAGATGGCGGCGGCTTCGCGAATTTGCTGTTCACTCAGGCCGGACTGGCTGACAATGTGTGACCATTCAGTGGCGTCAACTTCGGCCAGGTAAGCCTCCATCCCTTCAGTTTTGGCATTGATAAACACTTCATCAAACAGGCCCTTTTCACCCTGCGCCACTCGCGCACGATGGTTTTCTGCCAGCACTTTCACCATGCCGCGCACCGCCGCCATATCCCCGCCGAGATTCGGCTGATAGTAGGTCGAGCTGATTTTACCGGCCATGCTGGTCACCACTTCCAGCGGTTTCTGCGGGTCGGCAAAACGCTCCAGCCCGCGCTCGCGCAGGGTATTGAACGTGACGATTTTCGCCCCGCGATCGGCGGCGTGGCGCAGGCTGTGCAGCATACGCGGATGGTTGGTGCCGGGGTTCTGACCGAACACGAAAATCGCATCAGCATGGTCAAAATCGTCCAGGCGGATGGTGCCTTTGCCGACGCCGATGCTGCGTTTCAAACCGGTGCCGCTGGCTTCGTGGCACATGTTAGAGCAGTCGGGGAAGTTATTGCTGCCGTTCATCCGGCCAAACAGCTGATACAGCCAGGAGGCTTCATTACTGGCGCGCCCGGAGGTGTACAGCTCCATCTGGTCAGGATTGTCCATCGCCTTGATATGGGAAGCGATAAGCTGGAAGGCATCGTCCCAGCTAATAGGCTCGTAGCGGTCGGTGGCGCGGTTATAGCGCAGCGGTTCGGTCAGGCGCCCCTGATATTCGAGGAAGTAATCGCTCTGCTGATACAGTGCCGAGACGCTATGCTGTGCAAAGAAATCGGCACCGATATTGCGGTGGGTGGCTTCCCAGGTCACCGCTTTCGCACCGTTCTCGCAGAAGCTGAAGGTACTTTTATTATCATCACCCCAGGCACAGCCCGGGCAGTCAAAGCCTTTCGCTTTGTTCATGCGCATCAGATTGCGCAGATTTTTGATCACTTGCTTGCTGTCAAAAACGAAGCGGGTCGTGGCTTCCAGTGAACCCCAACCGCCCGCAGCGGCCTGGTAAGGTTTGATGGCTTCTTTAAATTTCATTATCTCGCAGGCTTATGTTGAATAATTGTTATGAGTATATGTCTTCTTTATGGCAATTCTGCGAGTGGCAGGGGAATTTGTCTAATTGATTGAGGAAATGGTGCGATAGGCGCTGTTTATCATGGCAGGCGCAGAAGTGTGATTGCGCTCAAAAATTAACCGTTAAAATTGTCGCTGAAGACGATCTTAATCAAGCACGCGACTAATACTTAGCTCTTTGCAGTCAGAGCGGGAGAGGTCAGATGAAAGAGTTTGCCAGCAAGATCCACGCCTTCGGCAAAGCGCTGATGATGCCGATTTCGGTGATTGCCGCCGCCGGCATTTTCCTTGGTGTGGCGGCGGCGTTGCAAAATCCGGCGATTACCGGGGAGGCCTTCGCCCGCATGCAGACGCCCCAGCTGATCATTGGCTTTATCCGTAAGGTCGCCGGGGCGCTGTTTGCTAACCTGCCGCTGTTCTTTGCCGTTGCCAGCGCCATTGGCCTGGCAAAAGCGGAGAAACCGACGGCCGCCTTTGCCGCGGTGATCGGTTTCATCGCTATGCACGTGGGCGTGAGCGCCACGCTAGCCGCCAAGGGTCTGACCGCTGCCACCACCACACCCGCCGCGCTCCAGCAGCAGGGCATGGACCAGACAACAGCGATGATGACCTCGGCGGAATATATCCCGATGCTCGGTATCTTTACCTACAACATGAGCGTGCTGGGCGGGGTGATTGCCGGGCTGCTGACGGTGGCGATCCATAACCGCTGCTACACCACTCAACTGCCGACCGCTATCAGCTTTTTCGGCGGGCGGCGCTTTGTGCCGATTGTCACCGTGCTGGTGCTGCCGCTGGTGGGCGTGCTGCTGGCGTTAATCTGGCCGACGATTGGCGCAGGTATTGCCTGGGTCGGGGAGCTGATTGGCAAAAGCGGCCAGTACGGCGCCTTGCTCTACGGTACCAGTGAACGCCTGCTGATCCCAACCGGGTTACATCACATCCTCAATGAAACCGTGCGCTTTACGCCGATTGGTGGTATTGCCACGGTAGACGGGCAGACGATTGTCGGCGCGCTGAACATCTTTAACACCTCACTGACGCATCCCGGCTCGGTGGCGGATGCCACGGTGCAGGAGGCCACGCGTTTCCTCGCCCAGGGTAAAATCCCGGTGATGATGTTTGGCCTGCCCGCCGCCGCGCTGGCGATGTATCACTGTGCGCGACCGGAACATAAACAGCGGGTGAAGGCGCTGGTAATGGCCGGGGCGCTCACCTCGTTTACCACCGGGATCACCGAGCCGCTGGAGTTCTGCTTTATCTTTGTCTCGCCGGTGCTCTACATCCTGCACGCCCTGCTGAGCGGGCTGTCGTTTATGCTGATGTCGCTGATGCACCTGATGATTGGCAACATTCAGGGCGGTGCAATTGACCTGGTGGTGTTCGGCATTCTGGGCGGCAGCAAAACGGCCTGGTGGTGGAGCGTGGTGCTCGGGCTAATCTACGTGCCGATCTACTACTACGGCTTTAAATTCATCATCCTGCGTATGCGGGTGGAAACCCCGGGGCGAGAATCCGGGCAGGAACCGCAGCAGGAGACCGTTGCCGCCGACGAGCGCACCCGCGTGATTATCAGCGGGCTGGGCGGAAAGGCCAATATAGAGGACGTCGATTGCTGCTTCACCCGTCTGCGCGTGCGCGTTAAGCAGATGAACGAGGTAGTGGACCAGACGCTGATGAGCACCGGTGCCAATGGCGTAAACCGCGTCAGCGATCGTGATGTGCAGGTGATTTACGGGCCGCAGGTAGAGAAAATAGCCAGCGAGGTGAAAAGTGCGCTGGGCGTGGCATGAAGTCGCGTTTCTGGCTCTCAGGCTGTTACTATTAGCAAAAATTTACCAATAAAATAACCATTATGGATATCAAGCAGCTCATCTACCTGTGCAACCTCGAGCGCGAGCGCCACTTTGGCCGTGCCGCAGAAGCCAGCTTTGTCAGTCAGCCCACGCTTTCGATGCGCCTGAAAAATCTGGAAATTGAGCTGGGGCTGTCGCTGATTAACCGCAGCAATAACTTCGACGGCTTCACCCCGGAAGGGGAGCGTGTGCTCTCGTGGGCGCGGGAGATCGTCTCGGTCTATCAGGGCTTAAAGCTGGAAGTTGAGTCGCTGAAGCACGGGGTTAACGGCACGCTACGCATCGGCGTGGTGCCCCAGTGCAGCATCTCGCTGCCGGTGATGCTGAAGGCGATTAGCGAGCGCTATCCGCAGCTGGATTACCGCGTGGCGGTGCTGAGCGCCGATCAGCTGCTGGAAGCGCTGAATAGCCATACGGTGGATGTCGGCATTGGCTTCTTTGAGCTGTCGACGCTGCGTGAACTGCATTTTCAGGCAGAAACGCTGGTGGATAATGGCGTGGAGCTGCTGTTTCATCCGCAGCATTTTCCGCAGTTGAACGGCACAGAGCCGCTGACGCTGCCAGAGATCGCCGCGCTGCCGCTCTGTCTGGCCGATCAAACCCGCTATTTTCGCCGCTATGTTGACGGGCATTTTCGCGAAGCCGGGCTGGAGCTGCGCGTGGTGCTGGAGACCACCTCGGTATTTCAGCTGCTGCAGGGCGCGCAGGTGGGCCTGGGCTGCCTGATTTCTCCCGTCGGGCATCTGATCGCGGGGATGAGCGGTGAGCTGAGCCGCCGCGCGGTGGCGATGCCGCCGATGTCACGCCAGGCTGCGGTGGTGATCGCCGAGCCTGGTCGCGCCACTCCGCTGGCACAGCATTTCTTCGATGAAGTACGGCGCTGGCTGATGGGCTGAGCTAACGCGCTGCCGTGCTGCCGAGGCCCTGCATCAGGCGGTTGCCCCAGCTGGCGTTAGCCACGCTAAGGATTATCGCAAACACTTGCGCGGTACTCAGCCCGGCCTCTTTCAGCGGTTGCACGTGCGCCGCGTTAACCCGCTCGGGCGAGCGCGTTAGCTGGGCTGCCAGCTGGATCACCGCCTGCTGCTGCCGGTCAGCCAGCGCCAGCGCTTGATCGACACTCGCCTGCAGTGCATCACGCAATTCGCCCAGCGCTAAGCGGCCAAAGCAGGCAGCACTGCCGTTAATCCTTGCGGTCACTGCCGCCGCCAGCGTGGCCTGCGGCGAATGACGGATTTCAGACAGTGCCTGCAGCAGGCTCGCCCAGCCGTACAGGGTTTTGCCGTCGTGCGCGAACAGCCAGGCACCGGCTTCCAGCTCGGCTATCGGCTGACAGAAAGTCAGGGCCTCTAACTGATCGGTTGCGGCGTAACGCATTTCGAGCGGCGGCAGGCTGGGCTGCCACTCTGCCGCGGTGCTGAACAGCTCGGGTTCCGCGTCTGCGGGCACCGTTACGCCCGGCATCCAGCGCACGGGCAGCGCCAGCAGGGCATGAATTCCAGCCACCACGCGGGCCTGGTAGCTGACAAAGCCAATAATCTGGCTGAGCGTGACAATATCCGACGCACTGAGCCCCACATCATCCAGATGCTGTACGGCAGCGGCGTCAATCAGCGTTGGCTGGCTGGCAAGCTGGCGGGCATACTCGGTGATTTGCGTCAGGCGGCGATTGCTCTCACGCGATGAATCCGGCCCAGGCAGCGGGTTAAGCCGCGCCGCATAGTGATTACACAGGCGCTGAACGCCGGTAACCTGCGCCACCGTCAGCGCGCTGCTCAGTCGGTCATACAGCGTAAGCGTGTGGGTCAGGGTGGTGGTTAATTCGTTGGGGAACAGGATCTGATAGAGATCGCGGGAGGCCAGCAGTGCGGGCTGCACCTGCTGCAAAGTGGGGATCAGGTCGCCCTCGACCTGCTGCGCCAGACCAAGCAGGAAACGGTCTTCAATAGTGGCAGCTTCGGGCACCAGCGGCGCGCGCTGCGCGGGCAGGCTGGTCTGGGTTTCATGATACCAGTGGTTGTTGCCGGTAAAGCGGCGCTGTTCCATGATCATTCCTTTTCAATTACGGCACGGGTATCCTGGCGTAAGCGCTAAAGCGAAAGAAATAATGTTCGGTGCTATCAAATAGCTGGATGGCATAAGCGGTGCCGTCGTAGGGGCGAGGCATGCCTCACCCTGGTCAGGCAGATGCCGGGTCAGGCAGTGCCGTCGTAGGGGCGAGGCATGCCTCACCCTGGTCAGGCAGTTGCCGGGTCAGGCATGCCTGACCCCTACGGGGTGGGGGTTAGCGGTCTTTACGCCACGCGTCGGCGGTCAGCGCTTCACCGAAGTGGCTGGAGATCAGGCGTTTGGTAAGATCGTGCAGCGGGCAGGCCAGCACGTCGGCGGTGCTGCCGCGCTCCACCACTTCGCCCTGATGCATCACCAGCAGCTTGTCGCTGATATGTTTCATCATACCCAGATGCTGCGTGACGTAGATATAGGCAATACCGTGCTTGTCCTGCAGCTCCAGCATCAGATTGATCAGCTGCGAGCGCATCGACATATCCAGCGCAGCCAGCGCTTCATCCGCCACAATCACCTTCGGCTGTAAAATCAGCGCGCGCGCCAGGCCGATGCGCTGCTTCTGACCCGGGGCCAGCATGTGCGGATAGTAGGAAGCGTGGTCGCGCAGCAGCCCGACCTGGCGCAGCGTGGCGATAATACGTTTCTCGCGCTCATCTGCATTCAGCTCGGTGTTGAGGCGTAGCGGGAAATCGAGGATCTGGCTGATGCGCTGGCGCGGATTCAGGGAGGTCGACGGATCCTGGAATATCATACGAATGCGCTGACTGCGATAGCCGTAATCGCCATACTCCAGCGGACGATCGTCAATCACTATTTCGCCGGATGAGGGGGCAATCATCCCGCTCAGCATTTTCGCCAGCGTCGATTTGCCCGAGCCGTTTTCACCGATAATCGCCAGCGTCTGGCGCTCGCGCAGGGTGAAGCTGACATCCTTCACCGCCTCAACATGCTGGCGGCGGAACAGCCCGGTGCGGTAGCGATAGGTTTTACTCAGGTTGCGCACTTCCAGCAGCGTTTCAACCATTACTGACTCTCCATATTCAGCGGGAAGTGGCAGGCAAACATATGACTCTTCGACCCGGTTAAGCGCGGGGTCTCAATACAGGTTTTCTGAGCATAAGGGCAGCGTGGGCCCAGGCGACAGCCAATCGGCAGGTGTTCAAGCGAGGGGATAGCACCCGGCAGCGTATTGAGGCGGCTTTTATGCGGCAGCGAACGGCCAAAGTCCGGCATTGCGCGGATCAGCGCCTGAGTATAAGGGTGATGCGGAGCAGCGATCAGCTCTTCGCTGAGCGCGGTTTCCACCGTCTGCCCGCAGTACATCACGTTAATTTTATCCGCCCACTGGCTCAGCATCTGCAGATCGTGGCTGATCAGCAGAATCGTGGTGTTGTTGTTTTGGTTGAGCCGGGAGAGCAGGCGGAAAATCTGCGCCTGGGTAGTCGGTTCCATGGCGTTGGTTGGCTCATCGGCAATCAGCAGGCGCGGCTGATTCGCCAGGGCAATAGCGATCATCACCTTCTGGCACTCGCCGTCGGTCAGCTCATACGGGAAGCTGCTCATAATATCTTTATGATCTTTGATGCCAACGCGGTGCAGCAGCTCAATGGCGCGGCGATGACGCCAGCCAAAGCGCTGATACCAGCGGCCTTTCCACGTCCAGCCGGGGATCGCCTGCTTGATCTGGGTGCCGATACTTTCCGACGGGTCGAGGCACGACTGCGGCTCCTGGAAAATCATCGACACGTTATGACCGACAATTTTACGCCGTTCACGCGGCGTCAGGTGCAGCAGGTCGATGTCGTTAAAGCGCATGCGGTCAGCGGTGATGCGCCAGTTATCCTTGGTGACACCGCAGATCGCCTTGGCGATCAGGCTCTTGCCCGAACCGGATTCTCCCACCAGCCCGCGCACTTCGCCTTCGCTCAGCGTGATGCTGACCCGGTCGACCGCTTTTACCGGCCCTTCGGCGGTCATAAATTCTATCGTCAGGTTACGAATATCGAGCAGCGGCATTATTCAACTCCCGCAACGATGGCCCGGCGTGCGCCGTCACCCAACAGGTTAACAATCAGTACACTAAGCATAATCGCTGCGCCCGGTAACATCACGGTCCAGGGAGCAACATAAATCAGCTCCAGCGAATCACCCAGCATCGCGCCCCACTCCGGGGAAGGGAGCTGCGCGCCGAGATCGAGGAAGCCGAGTGCGGCAATATCGAGGATCGCCATCGACAGCGCGCGGGTAAATTCGGTCACCAGCAGCGCCAGAATGTTAGGCAAAATGGCATACCAGAGAATATCCAGGCTGCTGGCACCGTCCAGACGTGCGGCCACCACGTACTCTTTTTCCAGCTCATCATGCACCGCGCTGTAAATGGCGCGCACCAGGCGCGGCAGAATGGCCAGGAACACCGCCAGCATCGCATGTTCCAGCCGTGGCCCCATAAAGGCCACCACGATGATAGCCAGCAGCAGAGAGGGGATCGACAGCAGCGTGTCGAGCACGTGATTCATCACCGCCGAGCGCAGGCCGTGCGTCAGGCCGGCAAAAACGCCCAGCACCATCGCACACAGCGCCGCCGCCAGCGTGACCACAATTGCGGAGCCGACGGTCGGCGCCGCGCCGCTCAGCAGGCGACTGAGCAGATCGCGCCCCAGATCGTCAGTGCCGAGGAAGAACGAAACATCGCCATAGCGTGACCACGAAGGCGGCAGCAGCTGGAAGCCGAGAAACTGCTGGTCGAGGCCGTAAGGCGCCATCAGCCCGCCAAAAATGCACAGCAGCAGCAGCGCGATAAAGCCATAGAACCCGATCATCGCCGTGGTATCGCGATAGAACAGCCCCCACGTGTGGCGCAGCGGGCTGGGCGGCCGCTTCTCGGAGTAGATATTATCTGAGGGCATACCATTCCTTATGCTTCAGCGGGTTTGTCATAGCACCCAGAATATCGGAGAGCACGTTCACGGCGATCACCAGAGCGCCAACCACCATCACGCCGGCGGAAATCGCCGCATAATCCTGCTGGCGAATGGCGTTAATCAGCCAGCGGCCAAGGCCCGGCCAGCTGAACACCATTTCAGTGATCATCGCCAGCGTCAGCATGGTGGAGAATTGCAGCCCGAGACGCGGGATCACCGGCGGCAGGGCGTTATGCAGCACGTGGCGGCGAATAATGGTGAAGCGCGACAGCCCGCGCGTGGCGGCGGCTTTCACATAGTTCTGCTCCATCACATCGCGGGTGCTGATGCGCAGCAGGCGGATCACCTCAGTGGTGGGTGCCACGGCCAGCGCGGTAACCGGCAGGATCATATGCTTCAGCGCGCTGATGATCATCTCATGGCGCCACGGCGAGTCCGTCAGCCAGGCATCAATCAGCGCAAACCCGGTGACGTGCTTTACCGGGTAGAGCAGGTCGAAGCGCCCGGATACCGGCAGCCAGCCGAGATTAAGCGAGAAAAACAGCGTCAGCAGCAGCGCCAGCCAGAACACCGGCAGGGAAAAGCCGAGCAGGGCGACGGCGCTGATGGCTTTATCCTGCCATTTGTTACGCATTACGCCCGCGGCAATGCCCAGCGGGATACCAACCAGCAGGGCCAGGCTGAAGGCCATAAAGCACAGCTCCAGCGTGGCGGGAAACACTTCACGCAGCTGCAGATTAATCGGCTGGCCGTTAATGCTGGATACGCCGAAATCGAGCTGCACGATGCCTCTGAGCCAGAACAGCAGGGCATCCCACAGCGATGCGCCCTGCAGCGGCGCGTGCGGCGTGAAATAGCTCAGGCTGAAGCCAACCAGCGTCAGCATAAACATCGTGACGATAAACAGCACCAGGCGGCGCAGCGTATAGATAATCACGGCGATTTCTCCTCACCACTTTCGCGGTGGACACCCGCAAAGGAAGCATTACCAAACGGGCTCAGCACCAGGCCTTTAATATCGTGGCGGTAGGCCTGCAGGCGCAGCGAATAGGCCAGCGGCAGCACCGGAAGCTCCTGCGACAGCAGCGTCTGGGCCCGATCGTAATAGTCGATGCGGTTAGCAAGCTGCTGAGACAGCAGGGCCTTATGCAGCAGCTCATCAAACGCTGAATTACACCAGTGGGCAAAGTTGGTCTGTGAAGCGATGGCCGCGCAGCTCAGCAGCGGGCGAAAAAAACTGTCCGGATCGTTACTGTCGGTTGCCCAGCCGGTCAGCGTCAGGTCGTGATTATTCTCCATCAGCCTGGCCTCCTGGAAGCGGCCTTCTACCTGCACGATGGTCACTTTAACGCCAATCTGCGCCAGATCGGCCTGAATCAGCTCGGCAGTTTTCAGCGGGCTGGGGTTCCAGGCCTGTGAGGCGGAAGGCACCCACAGATTAAGGTGCAGGTTCTCAATTCCCAGCGCCTTCAGCTCTTCACGCGCTTTCTGCGGATTATAGGGCGTGACGCGCGCATCGGTATCATAGGCCCATGAGGCGCGCGGCAGGATCGAGGCTGCGGTCTCGGCGGTGCCGTAATAGATCGACTCCATCAGCCGTTCATTGTTGATTGCCAGCGCCAGCGCCTGGCGCACCTGTGGGCGATCGAGCGGTGCCTTGCGGGTATTAAACGCCAGATAGGCGATGTTCATGCCGGGGCGCAGGGTCAGGCGCAGGCGCGGGTCGTCACGCAGGATAGAGAGCTGGCTGGCGGCAGGATAGGCCAGCACGTCGCACTCGCCGGTCAGCAGCTTGGACAAGCGCCCGGTGCCGCCCGCTGCCATATCAACCACCACCTGCGACATGCGCGGCTGGCCTTTCCAGTAAGCGTCATTGCGCTGCAGGCGAATATACTGCCCGCTGCGGTAATCATTCAGCATAAACGGACCGGTGCCCACGGGCTCGCGATCGAGCTGTTCCTGGCGATCAATTTTGCTCAGCCGATCGGCATACTCGGCTGACAGCACCGGCGCGTAATGGGTGGCAAGGTGCCAGAGGAAGGACGCATCCGGGCTGTTGAGGCGGATTTCTACCGTATCCTTATCCAGCTTCTTCACGCTCTGCACCGCATCGGAAAATTGCAGGCTGTCAAAGTAGGGGTAGCTGCCGCCGTTGACGTTGTGCCAGGGGTGCTTGCGGTTAAACACGCGCTCGAAGCTGAACACCACGTCATCCGCATTCATCGGGCGGCTGGGTTTGAACCATGCGGTGTGCTGGAAGGCGACGTTGTGGCGCAGGTGGAAGCGATAGGTGGCGCCGTTATCCAGCACTTCCCAGCTCTCTGCCAGCTCGGGGATCAGGCGATAGGTATAGGGATCGACGTCAAGCAGGCGGTCATACAGCTGGGCGGCGAGGGTATCTACCACCAGCCCGCCGCTGGCCATCTGCGGATTAAAGGTATTCATTACGCCGTTAACGCAATACACGAAGCCGCTCTGGCGAATATCACCGGGCGTTGCAGACCAGACCGGAGCGCTTAGCACGCTCAGGCTCAGGAGCAGAGTGGATATTAGTTTGCGCATAACTCTTCTGAAAATTCAGGCAATAAACACAGTGTACCGCACTCTCAGGCTGCACCCAAAGTTTGCTGCGCTGTGGCGGGATGATTCCGCGACTTTAATAAGCACATTAATGCAAGGGTGTTGAAAATACGCACAAAGTTGTTATGGAAATGAGAAAGATTCTCAACAAAATGCTTTACAAGCAAGACTGAGAATGATTATTATTCCCCTGCGCTTCACCGGTGGCTCTGCCGCTGAAGAGCACGACATTGCTCACATTGCTTCCAGTATTTTTAGCCCACCCTGCGTGGGTTTTTTTTTGCCTGAAACCAGGGTCGGGCATGCCCGACCCCTGCGAGGGTGCGGTGCAATGCTGCAGGGGTGATGGCATGCCCGACCCCTACGAGGGTGCGGCGCAACACCGTGGTGCGACGGCATTCCCGACCCCTACGAGGGTGCGGCGTGATACCGTAGGGGCGACGGCATGCCTCGCCCGCCGTTAATTATGACGGATTCAAATCGTGTTTCTTCAGCATGGCGCGCAGCTGATGATAGGTCACGCCCAGCAGCCCGGCGGCGCGTTTCTGATTAAAGCGCGCCTGCGCAAGGCTTTTCTCCAGCAGCGCTTTCTCCTGTTCATGCTGCCAGCGGCGCAGATCCAGCGGCAGCGCGGGCAGGGCGTCCGCGGCGGGCTCCTCCAGCGGGATAGGCGCAGTGCGCTCGAACGGGTTGATAATGATGTTGTCCAGCGGCTCTTCAATGCTGGCGTGGCGATAAACCGAGCGCTCCACCACGTTTTTCAGCTCGCGCACGTTGCCCGGCCAGCCGTAATCCAGCAGCCGCTGTTCGGCCGCCGGGGAAAAACCGGGAAACAGCGCCAGCCCCAGCTCGCGGCACATCTGAATGGCGAAGTGCTGCGCCATCACCAGAATATCGCTGCGCCTTTCGCGCAGCGGCGGAAGCTGCACCACATCGAACGCCAGGCGGTCGAGCAGGTCGGCACGGAATCTCCCCTCCTGCGCCAGCTTCGGCAGGTCGTCATTGGTGGCGCACACCAGCCGCACGCTGACCTGCAGCGGCTGGCTGCCGCCGACGCGCTCCAGATGACCATATTCAATCACCCTCAGCAGCTTCTCCTGCACCAGCATCGGCGCGGTTGCCAGCTCGTCGAGAAACAGCGTCCCGCCGTCAGCGCGTTCAAAGCGGCCAAGATGGCGTTTCTGCGCGCCGGTAAAAGCGCCGGCCTCATGGCCGAACAGCTCCGAATCCAGCAGGTTTTCATTCAGCGCGGCGCAGTTGAGCGAAATAAACGGCCCCTGCCAGCGGTCGGATAAATAGTGCAGACGGCTGGCGATCAGCTCTTTGCCGGTGCCGCGCTCGCCAATGACCAGCACCGGCTTATTCAGCGGCGCGAGGCGGGAAACCTGCTCCAGCACTTCAAGAAAGTTGTTTGATTCACCGAGCAGGGTATCAGGATTTTCGCTCATCATTAATTTCACCAGGTGTTAGTGATAAAAACCACTTTAGCCGCTGTGGCCGCAGGTGTAAAGCCGCCCGGCCCAGTAAAATCAGCAACATAAAAACTGGCACGCTATTTGAATAGTAATAACTCACAGCGCAATATCATTTGTGCCGATAACTGACTGAAGAGGATTTCGATAATGGGTATTTTTTCTCGCTTCGCCGACATCGTGAACGCCAACATTAACTCGCTGCTGGAAAAAGCAGAAGATCCGCAGAAGCTGGTGCGCCTGATGATTCAGGAAATGGAAGATACGCTGGTGGAAGTGCGTTCCACTTCTGCCCGCGCGCTGGCTGAGAAAAAACAGCTGCTGCGCCGCATCGACCAGGCTGAAAGCCAGCAGGCGGAATGGCAGGAAAAAGCTGAACTGGCACTGCGCAAAGAGAAAGACGATCTGGCGCGCGCTGCGCTGATGGAAAAACAGAAGCTAACCGATTTGATTGCCACACTGCAGCAGGAAGCCACCCAGGTAGAAGAGAGCCTGGCGCGCATGAAAGGTGAGATTGGTGAGCTGGAAAGCAAACTGAGCGAAACCCGCGCTCGCCAGCAGGCATTGACGCTGCGCCATCAGGCGGCCTCTTCCTCACGCGATGTGCGCCGTCAGCTGGACAGCGGTAAAATTGATGAAGCGATGGCGCGCTTTGAGTCGTTTGAGCGCCGCATCGATCATATGGAAGCAGAGGCCGAGAGCCACAGCTTCGGCAAGAAGAAAACGCTCGATCAGCAGTTTGCTGAACTGCAGGCCGATGACGAAATCAGCGAGCAGCTGGCCGCGCTGAAAGCAAAAATGAACCGCAGCGAATAATGTAACGGGCCACGAAAGTGGCCGGATAACCTATGCTTAACCCGCAAGGAGAGTGAATGAGCGCGTTATTTCTAGCCATCCCCCTGACGATCTTCGTGCTGTTCGTGGCACCGATCTGGCTCTGGCTGCACTACAGCAATCGTCGCAGCGGCAGCGCTGAGCTGTCGCAAAATGAACTGCAGCGCCTGCAGCAGTTGACCCAGGACGCCCGCAAAATGCGCGAGCGTATTCAGTCGCTGGAAGCGATTCTCGACGCTGAGCATCCGAACTGGAGGCAGCCATGAGCAAGAACAAACTGTACCGCATTCCGCAGCAGGGTAAACTGAAAGGCGTCTGTGCCGGGATTGCCGACTACCTCGGTATTCCGGTGCTGCTGGTACGCGTGATTGTGGTGCTGTCGATGTTCTGCGGGCTGTTTATCTTTACCCTGATTGCCTACTTCGCGCTGGCGGCGGTGCTCGACGAAATGCCGCTCAGCGTGCAGGGGCAGGATAAGCCGCTGAGCGCCCATCAGCTGCTCGATGAGCTGAGTGCAGAACTGAACGGCGGAGAGCAGCAGCTGCGTGAGGTTGAGCGTTATGTCACCTCTGAAACCTTCAGCGTGCGCAGCCGCTTCCGTCAGCTGTAATACGATTAACCGGTCTTTAACGGAGAAATACGATGCGCCAATGGCAACGACATGCCCCGGCCCTGAAAAAGGCCGGTAAGTTTATTCTGATTAATGCGGTCACCTATGGCCCGGCAGGCCTGAGCGGCTGGGCGGTCAAATCCGTGGCCCGCAGGCCGCTGAAAATCCTGCTGGCCTGGGCGCTGGAGCCGCTGGTGCGGCGCGTGATGAAGCGCGCGACCGCTCGCTGGGTCAAACCGACCCGTTAAAGGATTGTGCGGTGCTGGCCTGATGTTACGATAATGGAATAACTCGCAATAAGGATGGCAACCCCACAGATGAAAAGACTGCAAAATGAATTACTTTCTCTGGTCAATCGCGGCGTGGATCGCCATCTGCGCCTTGCGGTTACCGGCCTGAGCCGCAGCGGAAAAACCGCTTTTATCACCTCTCTGGTTAATCAACTTCTCAACGTTAACGCCGGTGCGCGCCTGCCGATGTTTTCCGCCGTGCGCGAACAGCGTCTGCTGGGCGTGAAGCGCGTGCCGCAGCGCGATCTCGGCATGCCGCGCTTCACCTACGATGAGGGGCTGGCGCAGCTGTATGGTACGCCGCCAAACTGGCCCACGCCGACGCGCGGAGTCAGTGAAATGCGTCTTGCGCTGCGCTATCGCTCGCGCGATTCCCTGCTGCGCCATTTTAAAGACGCTTCAACCCTGTACCTGGAGATTGTCGACTATCCCGGTGAATGGTTGCTCGACCTGCCGATGCTGGCGCAGGATTACCTGAGCTGGTCGCGTCAGATGACGGGCCTGCTGCAGGGCGACCGCGCAGCCTGGTCCCAGCGCTGGCAGCAGCTGTGCGTCGATCTCGACCCGTTAGCGCCCGCCGATGAAAACCGTCTGGCAGAGATCGCCGCGGCCTGGACCGAATATCTGCAGCGCTGCAAGCAGGAGGGGCTGCACTTTATCCAACCGGGGCGCTTTGTGCTGCCGGGTGAGATGGCGGGCGCCCCGGCACTGCAATTTTTCCCATGGCCGGCGGTGGACGAGGGCGGTGATACGCGCCTGATGCAGGCCGATGCCTCCACCAATATCGGCATGCTGCGCGCGCGCTACCAGTACTACTGTCAGCACGTGGTGAAGGACTTCTATAAGAATCACTTTCTGCGCTTCGATCGCCAGATCGTGCTGGTGGACTGCCTGCAACCGCTCAACAGCGGGCCGCAGGCGTTTAACGACATGCGCCTGGCGCTGACCCAGCTGATGCAGAGCTTCTCCTACGGGCAGCGCACGCTGTTTCGCCGCATGTTTTCCCCGGTGATCGACAAGCTGCTGTTCGCCGCCACCAAATCCGATCACGTCACCGCCGACCAGCACGCCAATCTGGTCTCGCTGCTGCAACAGCTGGTACAGGATGCCTGGCAGAATGCTGCCTTTGAAGGCATCACCATGGACTGCGTGGGGCTGGCATCGGTGCAGGCCACCCAGAGTGGGCGCGTCGATCATCAGGGCGAGAGCATCCCGGCACTGCGCGGTCATCGGCTGGCGGACAATGAGCCGCTGACGGTCTATCCGGGTGAAGTGCCGCCGCGCCTGCCTGGCAACGCATTCTGGCAGCAGCAGGGGTTCCACTTTGAACAGTTCCGTCCGCAGGATCTGGATGTTGATCGTCCACTGCCGCACATCCGCATGGATGCGGCGCTGGAATTTTTACTGGGAGATAAACTGCGATGAACACACCGATTAAACCGCGCATTGATTTTGCCGCGCCGTTAAAAGAGGAGGCCGCCGCGCCGCTGCGCCCGCCCCGGGAATTTGCCGCGCAGCAGGATAATTTCGTTGTCGTCGATCCTGAGCGCGAAGCCGAAGAAGAGGGGGCAGGCGAGCAGGCCGTCGAAGCCGCACTGCGGCCGAAGCGCAGCCTGTGGCGCAAAATGGTGATGACCGGGCTGGGGCTGTTTGGCGTCAGCGTGGTGGCGCAGGGCGGACAGTGGATGCATCAGGCCTGGGTGACTCAGGACTGGATTGCGCTGGGCGGCGGTGCGGCGGGCGCGCTGATCGTGGCGGCCGGGGCCGGATCGCTGATAAGCGAATGGCGGCGGCTCTATCGCCTGCGTGAACGTGCGGAAGAGCGCGATGAGGCACGCGAGCTGCTGGCCAGCCACGGCATCGGTAAAGGGCGCGCATTCTGTGAGAAGCTGGCCAGCCAGGCCGGACTGGATGCCGGGCATCCGGCGCTGCAGCGCTGGCAGGCTTCGCTGCATGAAACCCATAACGATCGCGAAATCGTCGCGCTATATGCGCAGCTGGTGCAGCCGGTGCTCGACCGCCAGGCGCGGCGTGAAATCAGCCGCTATGCCGCCGAGTCGACGCTGATGATTGCCGTCAGCCCGCTGGCGCTAGTGGATATGGCGTTTATCGCCTGGCGCAATCTGCGGCTGGTGAATCGCATTGCCGCGCTTTACGGCATCGATCTCGGCTATTTCAGCCGTATCCGCCTGTTCCGTCTGGTGCTGCTGAATATCGCCTTCGCCGGGGCATCTGAACTGGTGCGCGAAGTCGGCATGGACTGGATGTCGCAGGACATTGCCGCGCGTCTTTCAGCCCGGGCGGCGCAGGGAATTGGCGCCGGGTTACTGACGGCGCGCCTCGGCATCAAAGCGATGGAGCTGTGCCGCCCGCTGCCGTGGCTGGAGGGGGAGAAACCGCGGCTGGGTGACTTCCGCCGCGATTTGATCGGCCAGCTGAAAGAGAGCATGCAGAATAGCGGGAAAAGTGACAAATAAGCTCAGGATTACAGCGACTGTCAACTTTTCCTGACAGATTACTTCTGGACCTGCAAAGGATAGCGTATTATTTCGCAATCATTTATCGGCTGCATCGGGCGAGGCATGCCTCGCCCCTACTAATGATGGCGTAGGGGCCAGGCATGCCTGGCCCGATAAGCTTGATAACGCGCGAATTGTTATGATCACACTAAAGGTTAATACGCATGCGTCTTGAAGTCTTTTGCCAGGACCGAATCGGTCTGACCCGCGAACTGCTGGATCTGCTGGTCGAGCGCAGCATCGACCTGCGCGGCATCGAAATCGCCGCCATTGGCCGCATCTATCTGAATTTTTCCAGCGTCAGCTTCGATCAGTTCAGCCAGCTGATGGCAGAAATTCGCCGCATACCCGGCGTGACCGACGTGCGTACCGTCTCTTACCTGCCATCCGAACGTGAACATCGCGCTCTGAGTGCACTGCTGGTGGCGCTGCCGGAGCCGGTCTTTTCCATCGATCTGAAAGGTAAAGTTGAGCTGGCGAACCCGGCGGCGCAGACGCTGTTCGCACTGAATGAAGAGAAGATGCGTAACTACAGCGCCGGTTCGCTGATTAGCGGCTTCAACTTCCAGCGCTGGCTGGAGAGCGAGCGCATCGAGGCGCAGGCGCATCACGTGGTGCTGCAGGGGCGCGACTTCCTGATGGAGATCACCCCGATCCATGCTCAGGATGAAGAGGCGTGCTCCCCGAGTCCGGTTGGCGGCGTGGTGATGCTGAAGTCCACCGCGCGCATGGGCCAGCAGCTGCAGAACCTGGCGGTTAACGACGACAGCGAGTTTCAGCATATTGTCGCCGTCAGCAGCAAAATGCGTCAGGTTATCGACCAGGCGCGCAAGCTGGCGATGCTCGATGCGCCGCTGCTGATCGTCGGCGATACCGGCACCGGAAAGGATATGCTGGCGCGCGCCTGCCACCTGCGCAGCGCGCGCGGCAAAAAGCCGTTCCTCGCGCTGAACTGCGCTTCGCTGCCGGACGACGTGGCGGAAAGTGAACTGTTTGGTCACGCTGCCGGGGCTTACCCGAACGCGCTGCAAGGTAAAAAGGGCTTCTTCGAGCAGGCCAGCGGCGGCTCGGTGCTGCTGGATGAGATTGGTGAAATGTCGCCGCGCATGCAAACCAAGCTGCTGCGCTTCCTCAATGACGGCACCTTCCGCCGCGTTGGGGAAGAGCATGAAGTGCATGTGGATGTGCGGGTGATCTGCGCGACGCAAAAAAACCTGATGGAAATGGTGCAGCGCGGCGAATTCCGCGAGGATCTGTTCTATCGCCTCAACGTGTTAACCCTTAATCTGCCGCCGCTGCGCGAGCGCCCGCAGGATATCCTGCCGCTGACCGAAATGTTTGTGGCGCGCTTTGCCGACGAGCAGGGGGTGGCAAGACCGAAACTCTCTGCCCAGCTCAATGCCTTCCTGACCCGCTACACCTGGCCTGGCAATGTGCGTCAGCTGAAGAACGCGCTCTATCGCGCATTAACTCAGCTGGAAGGTTACGAACTGCGCCCGCAGGATATCGTGCTGCCGGAATACGCGATGGAGCTGCCGCTGGGGGATGATGCGATTGAAGGATCGCTGGATGAGATCACCAGCCGCTTTGAACGTTCAGTGCTGACGCGCTTATATCTCTCCTATCCGAGCACGCGCAAGCTGGCGAAACGCCTCGGGGTTTCACATACGGCGATTGCCAATAAGCTGCGGGAATATGGCCTGAGCCAGAAGAAGAGCGAAGCGGAATAGCGGGTTATTGTCGAATAAACGGGCCGATCGAAAAAGAAGATCGGCCCCTACATTTTTAATTGAGCGATGCCAGGGCGGCATCGTAATCCGGCTCGGTGGTGATTTCGTTCACCAGCTGGCTGTAAATAACGTTATCTTTTTCATCCAGCACCACAACGGCGCGCGCCGCCAGGCCTTTCAGCGGGCTATCGGCAATCGCCACGCCATAATCCTGCAGGAATTCGTTGCCGCGCAGCGTGGAGAGGGTCACCACGTTGCTCAGGCCATCGGAGCCGCAGAAGCGCGACTGGGCGAACGGCAGATCGGCTGAAATGCATAACACCACGGCATTGTCGACTTCACCCGCCAGCTGGTTGAATTTACGCACCGAAGCGGCGCATACGCCGGTATCAATGCTCGGGAAGATATTCAGAACTTTGCGCTTACCCGCGTAGTTTGACAGAGAAACTTCGGAAAGGTCTTTGGCCACCAGGGTAAACGGTTTTGCGCTCTGGCCCGGCGTTGGCAGCTGGCCGTCAACGGAAACCGGATTGCCCTGAAAGTGTACGGTCTGAGACATAATCTATCCTTTTAATGTTAATGGTGTTTAACCTGGTCCAGTGTATGCCATGCTTGAGGTGTGCGACAGTTTAAAATCCTTCATGCTGTCCAATTAGAATGAAATCAGGGAGCTGAGTATGAGAGCAGTCAAGGTCTATCCGGAAAGCTGGCCGTTGCATAGCCCGTTTGTTATTGCCCGCGGCGCGCGCAGTGAGGCGGGCGTGGTGGTCGTGGAGCTGGAAGAGGATGGCATAAAAGGCGTCGGTGAATGCACCCCTTATCCCCGCTATGGTGAAAGTGAAGCCTCCGTACTGGCGCAAATTACTCAGCTGCTGCCCGCGCTGCAACAGGGGATGGATCGCGCCCAGCTGCAGCACAGCCTGCCCGCCGGGGCGGCACGCAATGCCCTCGACAGCGCGCTGTGGAACCTGGAAGTGCAGCGCACGCAGCGCAGCCTCTGGCAGTTGACCGCCAGCGCGCAGCCCGCGGTGATTGACATGGCGCAGACCGTCAGCATCGACGGGCCGGAAATGATGGCCAGCAGCGCGCTGGCGCTGTGGGAGAACGGCGCCAGGCTGCTAAAAATCAAACTCGACGATCATCTGATCACCGAGCGCCTGGTGGCGATCCGCAGCGCGGTGCCGCAGGCGACGCTGATTGTCGACGCTAACGAATCCTGGCACGGCGAAGGGCTGGCCGCGCGCTGCCAGCTGCTGGCCGACCTCGGGGTGGCGATGCTGGAGCAGCCGCTGCCTGCGGGCGATGATGCGGCGCTGGAAAACTTTATTCATCCCCTGCCGATCTGCGCTGATGAGAGCTGTCATACCGTCGACAGCCTGCCCGCACTGCGCGGGCGCTATGAGATGGTGAATATCAAACTGGATAAAACCGGCGGCCTGACCGCCGCACTGGCGCTGGCCGCCGCCGCGCAGGCGCAGGGATTCGCCATTATGCTCGGCTGCATGCTGTGCACCTCACGTGCGATCCGCGCCGCGCTGCCGCTGGTGCCTCAGGCGCGCTTTGTCGACCTCGACGGCCCGACCTGGCTGGCGGTGGATGCCGAACCAGTATTGCCCTTCAGCTGCGGGCGCATTGAGCTGTCACGGCTGCCAGCTGAGTAAATCCACCAGGGCGCCGAGATAGTGCTCGGTGGCGGCATCGGCGGAAATCGGCGGGAACTCTGCCGTGATGCAGGGCACATCCAGATCGGCGCACCAGCTGCCAAACGAACCCGGGGTGGCATAGCCCACGCTGGTAACCAGCGGCAGGCCGGTTTTGCTCGCCAGCCAGTGCCCGAGCGGGCTGCTGTCCGGGTCTTCAATGCAGGCCAGCGGCTCGTGGAAGCTGACAATCCACGCCGGGGCAATCTGATGGATCAGCTGGCACAGCGCTTTGGTTTCCGGTTCAGACGCGGCGAAATCCCCGGTCGACAGCTGGACATCGCGCTCGTCGGCCGCACTATTCCAGCGGTAAACCGTGTCACCGGGCTGCCAGTTGGCGGCAGGAAAATTACGATTCAGGTCAACCCCGTTAGCATTGGCGCGTAAGCCAAGCTGGCAGCCATCCGGATTTACCGCCAGCACCACGTGGTGACGGCGGTGGCTGTCCTGCAGCGTGCGCATGGCGCATGAGAGGGTGACCACGGCGGCGTTCTCATCGCCGTGCGTACCGGCGAGGATCAGGCCACTCTCTTCATCCGCCATGGGCGCCGGGAACCACAGCAGCGGAGCACCCAGTACCGACTGTCCATAAGGTTGCGCCACGGCATCAAGACGACCGCGCAGCGGTCTCGGGTGAAGTAACGACATCTACAGTGCTCCAGTTATTTAGCCAGTGATTAAGCTAGCACATTGCCCGCCAGCGTTCATCGCTCACACAATGAATAAAATACTATTTACGCTGTAACAATCTGCGTTACAGTCAGCCGTGAAAATAACCCGGCCGCACATCACGTTACGTTGCTTGCAAGGATACCGTTATGAGGAAATCGTCACCCTTTGCGCTGGCTGCTTTAGCGCTGGTTATCAGTTCTGTTACGCATGCTGCCGATGTTCCGGCGGGAACCCAGCTGGCCACGCGCCAGGAAATTGTCCGCCACATTAAAGATGAACCGGCTTCTCTCGACCCGGTAAAAGCGGTCGGGCTGCCGGAAATCCCGGTGATCCGCGATCTGTTTGAAGGTCTGACAAATCAGGATGCCAATGGGAAAATCATTCCCGGCGTCGCCACCGGCTGGCAGACCAACGATAACAAGACGTGGATTTTCACGCTGCGCAAAGATGCCCGCTGGTCAAACGGTGACACTGTCACCGCCGCCGACTTCGTTTACAGCTGGCAACGTCTGGTTGACCCAAAAAACAGCTCCACCTTTGCCTGGTTCGCGGAACTGGCGGGTATCGAGAATGCCGGGGCGATTATTAAAGGGCAGATGAGCCCGGATAAGCTCGGCGTCAGCGCGATGGATGCCACCCATCTTAAAGTGACGCTCGACAAGCCGGTTCCCTATTTTGCCAGCCTGACCGCCAACTTTAGCCTGTTCCCGGTGCCGCAAAAAGTGGTCACGCAGTACGGTGACCAGTGGACCAAAGCCGGAAATCTGGTTGGCAACGGGGCCTATCAGCTGCAAAACCGCGTGGTTAACGAGAAGCTGGAACTGGTTCGCAACCCGCACTACTGGGACAACGCCCATACGGTGCTGACTAAAGTCACCTTCCTGCCGATTAGCGAAGAGTCCAGCGCTACCAAACGCTACCGCGCCGGAGATATTGATATCACCGAATCCTTCCCAAAAGAGCTGTACGGCCTGCTGAAAAAGCAGATCCCGCATGAGGTTTACACCCCGGATCAGCTCGGCACCTATTACTATGCTTTCAACACCCAGAAAGGCCCGACGGCCGACGTGCGCGTGCGTCAGGCGCTGAGCTGGAGCATCGATCGTAAAATCATCGCCGGCAAAGTGGTGGGAACCGGGGAGAAGCCCGCCTGGCACTTCACGCCGGACGTGACGGCCGGGTTCAAGCCGAAAGCCAGCTTTATTCAGCAGCACAGTCAGGAAGAGCTGAATGCCCAGGCTAAGGCGCTGCTGGCAGCGGCGGGCTATGGCCCGACGCATCCCCTCAACCTGACCCTGCTGTATAACTCTTCCGAAACGCACCAGAAGATTGCCATTGCCGTGGCCTCGATGTGGAAGAAAAACCTGGGCGTCAACGTCAAGCTGCAGAACCAGGAGTGGAAAACCTATATCGACAGCCGTAACAGCGGCAATTTCGATGTGATCCGCGCTTCCTGGGTTGGGGACTATAATGAGCCGTCTACCTTCCTCAGCCTGCTGACGTCCACGCACAGCGGCAACATTGCCCGCTTCAAAAGCAGCGAGTACGACGCGCTGATGGCGCAGGCCAGCCGGGAAACGGATGACAGCGTCCGCAACGATGATTACAACCGCGCCGAGCAGATGATCGCCGACCAGGCGCCGATAGCCCCGATCTATCAGTACACCAACGGCCGCCTGATCAAGCCTTATGTGCAGGGCTACCCGATGACTAACCCCGAAGACGTGGCGTATAGCCGCACCCTGTATATCCTGAAGCACTGACCGCCGGAAAAAGCAGCAGTTCACGCTGCTGCTTATCCCATTGGTTTACGGGTATCACCCGCATAATTGCCTTATCGCGAACAACCCGGTATCCACGATGAAACTGATCTGCCTGCTATCCCTCGCTCTGTTACTCAGCGGCTGTGCCGTAAAACGCTATCCCGCGTCGCCGCCGGTCAGTGCGGTGCAGGCCGACCAGCTCGACTGCAGCGGCATTCAGCAGCAGATCGCCGCGCAGCAGCAGGTGCAGCAGAAAATCGATAAAACCGCTGAGTTTGACGGCCTGACGGTGGTGGGGGCGGCGCTCGACTTCGGCATCGGTAACGGCATTGCCAAAAGCCGGGCGCAGAAAGCCGCTACCCTGCGGGCGCAGCAGCTGCAGCAGCTGGCACAGGCCAGGTGCCACGCGGCGAGCTGAAAATAAACCGAAATAAATCACGAGAGCTGTATCACAGTTCCGCCGCGCCGCGCTTGAGGCGGCGGGATTATGGATTATCGTGTGAACACTGGATTGTTACTGCATTTAAGCAGGCAAAACCTGACCGCTGGAACTGCTCCGGCCGTCAGGTTTTTTTGTTTTCAGGCCGGGAAATGAAAATAGCGAAAGTACTGAATAATAATGTGGTGATCGTCCACGATGCACAGGGCCACGAACAGGTGGTGATGGGGCGCGGGCTGGCGTTTAAAAAACGCAGCGGCGACGATCTCGATCCCGCGCTAGTCGAGAAGACCTTTGCCCTGAAAAGCCAGCAGCTGAGCGGGCGGCTTAGCGAACTGCTGTCCGAAATTCCGCTGGAGGTGGTGATCGCCAGCGAGTGCATTATCGCCCAGGCCCGCCAGCAGCTGAAGGCCCCGCTGCATGAGAGCCTGGCGATTGCGCTGACCGATCACGTGAATTTTGCACTGCTGCGCCATCAGCAAAACTTGCCGATGCGCAACGTCCTGCAGTGGGAGATCCGCAGCCTCTATCCGCAGGAGTACGCGCTGGGGCTGGCGGCGCTGGATATCATCGAACAGCGCCTGCAGGTTCGCCTGCCGGATGATGAAGCCGGTTTTATCGCGCTGCACCTGGTCAACGCCCAGCTGGGCAGTGAGATGCCCGCGGTGATGCATATCACCAAATTTATGCAGGAGATCCTGCATATCGTCAAATATCAGCTGCAGCTCGATTATCAGACCGAGGCGCTGAGCTACAACCGGTTTGTCACCCATCTGAAGTTCTTTTCCCAGCGCATGCTGGGTAAACGCGGTGTCTACAGCGACGATGAATCACTGCACGACGTGGTGCGCGACCGTTATCCCGCCGCCTACAAGTGCGTTGAGAAGATTGACCGGCACATTATGAAAAACTATCAGTACACGCTGGGCAGCGAAGAGCGGATGTTTTTGACCATCCATATTGAGCGCGTCAGGAAAGAGACGCTGTCGCTGAAGGAAGAGCCGGACGAAGCGTAAAAAGGCCGGGCAGAGGTGCCCGGCACAGCATCACTTTAGTGATTCGCCGTGAGTTTTAATCACGTTCTGATACCAGTAGAAGCTTTTCTTGCGGGTGCGCGCCAGCGTGCCGTTACCCTGGTCGTCGCGGTCAACGTAAATAAAGCCGTAGCGCTTGGAGAACTCAGCTTTAGAGGCGCTCACCAGGTCAATCGGTCCCCAGCAGGTGTAGCCCAGCACCTCCACGCCATCCTCAATCGCTTCACGCACCTGCACCAGATGGTCGTTGAGATAAGCGATGCGGTAGTCATCATTGATCGAGCCGTCGGCCTCCACGGTGTCGCGCGCGCCGAGACCGTTTTCAACGATAAACAGCGGTTTCTGATAGCGGTCATACAGCACATTCATCAGATAGCGCAGACCTTCCGGGTCGATCTGCCAGCCCCATTCCGAACTCGCCAGGTGCGGGTTCGGCACCATATTGAGAATATTGGCGCGCTCCTTCTGGTTTTGCTCTTCGTCGGTGGTGACGCAGCCGGTCATGTAATAGCTGAAGGAGATAAAGTCGATCTCGGCGCGCAGGTCCAGGCGGTCCTGCTCGGTAATCTCTAGCGTGATGCCCTGTTGTTTAAAGAAACGCTGCATATAAGCCGGGTAGTAACCGCGCGTCTGCACGTCGCCAAAGAACAGCCAGTCGCGATTCTGCTGCAGGGTTTCCATCACGTCCGCCGGGTCAGGGGTCAGCGGGTAGAGCATCGCCCCCAGCAGCATATTGCCGATTTTACCGTCAGGCACCATGTCGTGGCAGGCTTTCACCGCACGGGCGCTGGCAACCAGCTGATGGTGGATGGCCTGATACACCGCCGGTTTGCCGCTCTCTTCCGGCAGACCCACCCCGGTAAACGGCGCGTGCAGCGACATATTGATCTCGTTAAAAGTCAGCCAGTGTTTCACCTTATGCTTATAGCGCGCAAACACGGTTTTGGCATAGTTGACGAAGAAATCAATGGTCTGACGACTGCCCCAGCCGCCATATTTTTGAATCAGCCCGAACGGCATCTCATAGTGGGAGAGCGTCACCAGCGGAGTGATGTTGTATTTGGCCATCTCATCAAACAGGCGATCGTAAAACGCCAGGCCCGCTTCGTTTGGCTGGGTTTCATCCCCCTGCGGAAAAATGCGCGTCCAGGCGATGGACGTGCGCAGCACGGTAAAGCCCATCTCAGCGAACAGCTTGATGTCTTCCGGATAGCGGTGATAGAAATCAATAGCGAGATCCTTAATGCCAAAATCACCGTCCTTGCGCTCCACGCGCTGACCAAAGATACCCTGCGGCTGCAAATCTGAGGTGGAGATGCCTTTGCCGTCGGTCTGCCATGCGCCTTCGACCTGGTTTGCAGCGACTGCGCCGCCCCAGAGGAAATGTTGTGGGAAACGTTGTGTCATGTTGATCTCCTTATGAAAGATTATTTAATCAGCGTCAGCAGGGGTTCGCCGGCTGCGACTTCACTTTGCTGGCTGGCGGCCAGCACATCGATATAGTCATCGCTATTGCTAATCAGCACCGGCGTGGTCAGGTCATATCCGGCCGCACGAATTGCGGCAATATCAAACTCCAGCAGCAGGTCGCCGACGCGCACCGCATCGCCCTGACTGACGTGCGCGCTAAAGTGCAGACCAGCGAGTTTGACCGTGTCGATACCTACGTGGATCAGCACTTCAGACCCGTCGTCTGCTTCCAGCCCAATGGCATGGTGAGTGCGAAACAGCGAAGCAACGGTGCCGTTAACCGGCGAAAGTACGCGCCCCACGGTGGGCTGGATGCCGATGCCCTTGCCCAGCAGGCCGCTGGCGAAGGTGGCGTCCGGCACCTTTTCCAGTGCGATTACGCTGCCGCTTATCGGGCTGACCAACAGGGATTTGTGCAGCAGCTCAGGAGTGGCAGGCGCCACCGGGACCGCCTTGCTGGCAGGTTCAGCTAGCGCTTCTTCAGGCACACCAAACAGCAGGGTGGCGACGGTGGCAAAGCTGAAGGCGATCAGCGCGCCGACCACGGCCGCCACCACGCTGGCATCAAAACCGCTATTGGGAACGACCTGGCTGAAGGTAAATATCGAGGGCAGGCCAAATGAGAAACTGGTGGTGTGGTAGAAACCGAGCACGGCAGCGCCCATTGAGCCTCCGACACAGCCGAAGATAAACGGCCGGCGCTTGGGCAGTGTGACGCCATACACCGCCGGCTCGGTAATACCAAACAGGCTGGCGCTGAAGGCGGAAGCGGCAATCCCTTTCATTCTGGCATCACGCGTGCGCAGCAGTACGCCAAGGGTAGCTCCGGCTTGGCCGAGTATGGCCGGCATCAGCAGCGGCAGCAGCGTATCGGCACCCTGTACCGCAAGGTTATTGAGCATAATCGGCACCAGGCCCCAGTGCAGGCCGAAAATAACGCACACCTGCCAGAACGCCCCCATAAACGCACCGGCAAACGTCGGGCTGAAGCTGTAAGCGTGCAGATACCCCGCTGCCAGCATCTTGCTCAGCCAGGTTGCCGCCGGGCCAATCAGCATAAAGGTCACCGGCACAACAATCGCCAGGCAGAGAAGCGGGGTGGTGAAGTTACGCACCGCCCCAGGCAGGCGATCGTGCACCAGGCGCTCAATCTGGCAGGAGAACCAGGCGGCGAAGATAATCGGGATCACCGACGAACTGTAGTTAATCAGGATCATCGGAATGCCGAAGAAGTGCAGCGGCGCCGCGCCGCTTTGTGCGGCGGTGAAAGCGGCCAGCATCTGCGGATGGACCAGGGCAGCGCCGATGATCATGGTGGTGAAGGCATTGCCGCCAAACTTTTTACCGGCGGTATACCCCAGCAGAATCGGCAGGAAATAGAACACGGCATCGCTGGCGGCGAACAGGGTTTTGTAAGTCCCGGTCGCCTCGCGGGTCAGGCCAAACGCCAGTGCCAGAGAGAGCAGCCCCTTAAGGATACCGCACGCTGCCATTACGCCGACGAACGGGGTAAAGATGCCGGAAACGATATCAATGAAGCGGGCAAACAGGGCGCTTTTCTCTGCGCTGCTATCATCACTGCGGCTCTCCTCGCCCAGTCCGGCGGCAGCGATTAACGCCTGATAGACCTCGCCGACGTGGTTACCAATCACCACCTGATACTGCCCGCCGCTCTCCACCACCATAATCACGCCGGCATTCTGCTTCAGCGCGGCGGTGTCTGCCCGGCGGCTGTCTTTCAGCTTGAAGCGCAGGCGGGTCGCGCAGTGCATCACCGAACGGATATTCTCTTTGCCGCCGACGCCCTGCAAAATTTCTTCTGATAAAACCTGGTACTTCATGGTGTGCTCCTGGTTTTGACATCTTGTCTGAGGGCCGTTGCCGAATTCAGGCCAAAAAAAAACCTAAACCGCTTCGTTAACGCCGTAGGGGCGAAAGAAGCGGTTTAGGTTTTGCCTGAGATTCAGTAACAATCCTGTTTTGCTGCGCTGATATTTCCCCAGCGGCTGGCTGTTAGCAAGGGGAGAGGGCGGGAATAACTTAATTTCGTGAGGCCGATCGCCTTTTAGCGCCCGGAGCAGGTTTGGAAATTGTCACCATTTTTAACCGCAGTCGCTAATTGTCAGATTTTGCTTAGGTGCCAGTACAGGCTAGACTGTATCGCATTGATTATGTTGAAACCGGGGTGAGCGTGGACGTTATTGCAGGTAAAGCACTACAGGTATCGGATGCCATTATTTCATGTCAGTTAGATGGTAAGGGCGGGCTGATCCCGATTAATGACAGCGAGGTGCTCGACTGTGACCGCCCATGCTGGCTGCACCTCAACTATACCCACCGTGATAGCGCCGACTGGCTGATGTCGACCCCGCTGATCCCGGACAGCGTGCGCGACGCGCTCGGCGGCGACAGCATGCGCCCGCGCGTCAATCGCCTCAGCGATGGCACAATGATCACGCTGCGCAGCGTGAATCTGAACACGGACTCACGCCCGGACCAGCTGGTGGTGATCCGCGTATTTATCAACGACAGGCTGATTGTCTCAACCCGCCGCCGCAAAGTTTTTGCCATCGATGAAGTGCTGACCGACTTAAAAAATGGCAACGGTCCCACCGATGGCGGCAGCTGGCTGGTGGACGTTTGTGATGCCCTGACCGATCACGCCAGCGAATTTATCGAAGATCTGCATGACAAAATCATTGAGCTGGAGGATGCGGTGGTGGACCAGCAAATTCCGCCGCGCGGTGAGCTCTCCCTGATCCGCAAGCAGCTGATTATCATGCGCCGCTACATGGCGCCGCAGCGTGATGTCTTTTCGCGCATCGCCAGCGAGCGGCTGACGTGGATGAGCGACGACGATCGCCGCCGCATGCAGGATATCTCCGACCGGCTGGGCCGCGGTCTGGATGATCTGGATGCCAGCGTGGCGCGTACCGGCGTGCTGTCGGACGAAATCAGCACCGTCATGGCGGAAGCGATGAACCGCCGCACCTATACGATGTCGCTGATGGCGATGGTGTTTCTGCCAACGACCTTCCTGACCGGCCTGTTCGGGGTCAACCTTGGCGGCATTCCGGGCGGGGGGTGGCGTTATGGATTTGGCGCATTCTGCCTGCTGCTGGTGGTGCTGGTACTGGGCGTTGCCTGGTGGTTAAAAAAACGTAAATGGTTGTGAAAAAGCACATTGAGTCGAGAAATTGCCGTAGAAAAGGGAAGTAAAGCTGATCGACGTCAATAAACGTGGTGCGCAATCGGAGCAATATCACTCCCGCAGGTGAATGCAACGTCAAGCGATGGGCGTTGCGCTCCATATTGTCTTACTTCCTTTTTTGAATTAATGCATAGCACATTTAATTCGTACGACGCCGGCATATAGCCGGCTTTTTTTTGCCCGTTTGCCAGCAGGCTGAGATGTCCTACGCTTAAGGTTCATGCAACACCTGAGGAGGAAGGCATGTTCACTGACAGCACAAAAGCGATCCGCAGCTCGGAACCGCTGGGTGACCCGGTTCCCATTCCCGATCCCATCCCTGTTCCGCAACCGCTGCCCGATCCGCCGCCCGACAATCCCGACCCGTATCCGATTATTGACCCACCGCCACATCGTTAAAGCAGCGCAGGTCGTGTCGCGAGAGACGGCCTGCCGGACAACGGATGTTTCCTGCCTGGCAAAACTTACGTATAATGCCCGCCTTAAAATTGTTACTTAAAGCAAGTCGTTCTCAGACTATCAGGGTCAAAATAAAGTGGTTATGAATCAAGTCGATGTAAGAAAAGAAACCCTTGAGTTTAATAAGCTCCAGAAGCGTATCCGCAGAAATGTTGGCAACGCTATCACTGATTACAACATGATCGAAGAGAACGACGTGGTGATGGCCTGCATGAGCGGCGGCAAAGATTCGTTTGCCATGCTGGATATTTTGATTGGCCTGCAAAAAGTGGCCCCGATCAAATTTGAGGTGATCGCCGTTAACCTGGACCAGAAGCAGCCCGGTTTTCCTGAGCATATCCTGCCAGCCTATCTCGATAGTCTGAATATCCCGTATTACATCGTCGACAAAGACACCTACTCGGTGGTGAAAGAGAAGATACCGGAAGGCAAAACCACCTGCGGTCTCTGCTCCCGCCTGCGTCGCGGTACGCTTTACTCCTTCGCCGAGAAAATTGGTGCCACCAAAATCGCGCTGGGCCACCATATGGATGACATCGTTGAGACGCTGTTCCTTAACATGTTCCACGGCGCGCGCATGAAGGCTATGCCGCCTAAACTGCGCTCTGACGATGGTCGTAACGTCGTGATCCGTCCGCTGACCTACTGCCGCGAGAAAGACCTGATCGCCTACGCTGAGCAGAAAGATTTCCCGATTATCCCGTGTAATCTCTGCGGCTCGCAGGAGAACTTACAGCGTCAGGCTATCAAGGCGATGCTGACCGAGTGGGATAAGAAGACTCCGGGCCGCGTGGAGAGCGTATTTAAATCGCTGCAAAACGTCAGCCCAAGCCAGCTGGCGGACCGTGAACTGTTTGACTTTGAACAGCTGCCGCTTGACCGCAGCGGTGACCGCGCTGAGTACTCGTTTACCGAAGCCACCGTCTCTTCCACCAACATCGACAAATCGCTGTATATCGACGTGGCGAATCTGTAAACATTTAACCCTCCATCTACTATGCTTAATGCACTGCACAGATGGAGGTTGTCATGTCGAAAGAGAGTCATAAAGAAGAGAGCAAGCCGCATCCGGCGAAGGATAACCCCAGCGAACACGGTGAAATACCGCGCACGCGTGACGGGAGCCAGGACGATAAAAAGGATCCTTACAAAGATCCGGCTAAGAAGTAAGCCGCGCTTAAATCATCTTAACCCTGCAAGGTTTGCACCCTGTGAACCTTGCTAATCCCCCCTTTCTGCCGTAGTTTCTCCTGCGAGATGCTGAGATTAATCTGAAAATATTTGCGTTTTCGCACCTTAAAAACGCGACATTTAATACCAGCCTTGTCTATAATCCGCCTGAAGACTTCCGTCTTATACAGTTATTTAGCGATCAAATAGCTGAATCAGAACGAAAGTTCGGGAGAAGCAAAACGCATGAAATGGAATCGAAGAAATACCTGGATTGCGATGGTGGCGGGATGCCTGATCTTCTGGCTGCTGATCGCGTTGGTTTTATCTTAGTCTGACTACGCACTCCACGCGCTGTGCGGCACTGCCGCCAGCGCTTTTCTCCCTCCAGGCTCTGCTTTCTGTTACACTCTGCGCCAATTATTTTGCCGTTTTATCAGAGAACTTTCCCGTGACTGCTTTTACTACCCTGACACAACTTCCCGCCAGCCAGATTGAGAACCTCAACGAGCTGGGTTACCTCGCCATGACCCCGGTTCAGGCGGAATCTCTGCCAGCCATCCTTGCCGGGCGCGACGTGCGTGCACAGGCGAAAACAGGCAGTGGCAAAACCGCCGCATTTGGGCTGGGTGTGATGCACCGGGTGGACGCCAGCCAGTATGTGACCCAGGCGCTGGTGCTGTGTCCGACGCGTGAGCTGGCAGACCAGGTAACGAAAGAGCTGCGTCGTCTGGCCCGCTTTACCGCGAATATTAAGATTCTCACTCTGTGCGGCGGTCAGCCGTTTGCCGCGCAGCGTGATTCACTGCTGCATGCTCCACATATTGTAGTAGGAACGCCGGGGCGCATTATGGATCACCTGCAGCGTGAAACCCTGAAGCTGGACGGCGTGAATATGCTGGTGCTGGATGAAGCCGACCGCATGCTGGAGATGGGTTTCCGTGACGATATCGACACCATTATTGGCTACTGCCCGCCACAGCGCCAGACGCTGCTGTTCTCCGCGACCTGGCCGCAGGTGATTGCGCAGATCAGCCAGAATATCCAGCGCGACCCGCTGACGGTAGAAACCGGCGATGTCTCCGACCTGCCGAAAATCGAACAGTCATTCTATGAAGCCGGGCCGCGTGAAAAGCTGAGCGCGCTGATTGGCCTGCTTAGCGACCGCCAGCCATCTTCCTGCGTGGTGTTCTGCAACACCAAGCGCGAATGCGATGATATCGCCCAGGCGCTGGAGTCTGCCCAGATCAGCGCGCAGGCGCTGCATGGCGACCTGGAACAGCGCGATCGTGACCAGGTTTTGATTCGCTTTGCTAACGGCAGCTGCCGCGTGCTGGTGGCGACCGATGTGGCTGCGCGCGGGCTGGACATCAAAGCGCTGGCGATGGTGGTGAATTATCAGCTGTCGTTTGACCCGGAAGTCCACGTGCACCGCATTGGTCGTACCGCGCGCGCGGGGCAGGAGGGCTGTGCCGTCAGTCTGGTGGCGCCGGATGAGATGGTGCGTGCGCACGCGCTGGAAGATTTCCTGCAGCAGAAGCTTAACTGGCGCAGCGTGGCGGAGCTGAAGTCAGTTGCCGCCAAGCCGCTGCCGGCGGAAATGGTTACCGTGTGCCTCGACGGTGGGCGCAAGGCAAAAATTCGCCCGGGCGATATCCTCGGTGCGCTGACCGGTGACGGCGGGCTGAAGGGCGATCAGGTTGGCAAGATTGATGTTGGCCCGACTCACGCCTATGTGGCCATTCGTCGTGACCAGGCGCGCCAGGTGATGGGGCAGTTGAAGGACGTGAAGATTAAAGGCAAATCTTGCCGCGCACGCCTGCTGAAATAATCGAACCTATTCCTGTAGGGGCCGATCTTTTGTTGCGATCGGCCCGCTGAGCCGATCTTTTGTTAGGATCGGCCCGCTGAGCCGCTCTTTTCAAGAACGGCCCTGCCATTTAAATCTTGGTAATCACCGGTGGTGCTGCCAGCAGCGATTCAACCCCCGCCAGCAGAGCCTGGAAGTGTGGCTGGCTCTCGTGCAGTTCAATCGCGGCGGCGCTTTTCCAGGTTTCATGGAACAGGAAGCTGTCGCTGTTCTCTACGCTGCGGTACAGATCGTAATGCAGGTTCCCTTCCTCAAGACGGCTTGGCGCCACGCAGCGGTTTAACACCGCAAACAGCTCATCGCCTTTACCGGCTTTTGCCGTGAAAGTGGCAACAATCAGAATGGATTTATCAGACATCTGTATCTCCTAATAAGTGGCAAAATGACGTCGTCAGCGGCGAAATACCCCTGCGGCGTGTAGTTTGGTGCTGTAAGACTAACGTGCCTGCGGCTGTTTGCCATGATCTTTTTAGGCCTCACTGAATTTCGACCGACTGCACCCCTTTGATTTGTAGCAGATCTTCATATAGCTGATGCGGTTGTATTCTGCGTGACAACGTCACCTCAACCATCATTTCACACAGGCTGTTCTCAGCATCACGGTTAACCACTGAGACATTGCCCGTGCGGACATTCAGCTGCTGCAGCGTCACCAGCACCTGCGGTACGCTCTTGGCCTTGAGATGGAAGGTCAGGGTGTGGTGTCGACCGATCAGCAGGCGGCTGATGCGGCTGAAGGTCTCCAGCACCACCAGCGCCAGTACCGTGCCATAAATGCCAATTTCATACAGGCCGCTGCCGATAACCAGCCCGATTGCCGCGGTCACCCACAGCCCGGCGGCGGTGGTTAACCCTTTTACGATCTGCTTTTGAATAATAATGGTCCCGGCACCGAGAAAACCCATGCCGCTCACCACCTGGGCCGCCACGCGGCTGGGGTCTAGCGCAATGTGGTTGTGCGCGAGAATATCGTCGAAACCATATTTTGAGACGATCATAAACATCGCGCTGCCGATCCCGACCAGAACGTGGGTGCGCAGACCTGCTTCTTTCGCACGCAACTGGCGCTCAAGCCCAATCAGGCCCCCCAGCACCCCCGCCATGGCGATGCGCAGTAACATATCAGCGGTCATCACTTATCCTTTTGATTTTACATAGAGATATCATTATCTGAACGGGTAGTTATAAATTAAGAACCGGGGCTATTGATATTTCTGTTATTTTGATTTTGTAAGAATGCATGACAGCTATCGACCTGGTGTGAATCGTAGCTTATGCTGGCAAACGCATCTCAGCGCAAATCCACCCGGAGTTTACCCGATGAAAGCAGCGAGTTTTTTGCTGGTAACGGCAGCGTTACTACTGTCCGCCTGCAGCAGCGACAGTGATAATGAGCCACCTCAACAGGCTACGGCCGCCCATGCGCCAGCGCGTGTCGTGATGGGCGATTTGGCAGCCAGCAACTGCGCCAGTGCCGGTGGTACCCTGGCGTTGTCTCGTCAGTTAGATGGTAGCTCAGTGGGGATGTGCCAGCTGGCGAACGGTCGCCGCTGTGGTGAAAGTGCCTTAATGAGCGGCACCTGCGCCCGTTAACGGGCTGACCGAAATGTAGGGGGCGACCATTTTTCCGGTCGCCCCGTGCCGCGAGTTTGCACCGGCCTTAATGCAGACCATTTTTTCCGGTCGCCCCGTGCCGCGAATTACACCGTCAGCACATTATCGCACTCGGCGCCTTTTTCCAGCTGACGCAGGTTATGCAGCGTGGTCTGGGAAATGCTGGTCAGGGCTTCATCAGTCAGAAACGCCTGATGGCCGGTGAACAGCACGTTGTGGCAGGCGGAGAGCCGGCGGAACACATCATCCTGGATTACGTCGTTTGATTTATCTTCAAAGAACAGATCGCGCTCGTTCTCATACACGTCCATTCCCAGCGCGCCAATCTTCTGCTGCTTCAGCGCATCAATCGCCGCCTGTGAATCAATTAATGCGCCGCGGCTGGTGTTGATCACCATCACGCCATCCTTCATCTGTGCAAAGGCTTGCGCATTCAGCAGATGATAGTTTTCCTCCGTCAGCGGGCAGTGCAGGGTGATAACGTCAGACTGCGCAAACAGCGTATCGATATCAACATATTCTGCGCCCAGCTCCAGCGCCTGCGGATTAGTATAGGGGTCAAACGCCAGCAGCTTCATGCCGAAGCCTTTCAAAATACGCAGGGTAGCAATGCCGATTTTACCGGTACCGACCACCCCCGCCGTGCGGCCATGCATATTAAAACCGATCAGCCCTTCAAGGGAGAAGTTGGCATCGCGGGTGCGCTGATAAGCACGGTGGATGCGGCGATTCAGCGTCATCATTAAACCAACCGCATGCTCGGCGACCGCTTCCGGGGAGTAAGCCGGCACGCGCACCACCTGCAGACCCAGCTCCTTAGCGGCATCAAGATCCACGTTGTTAAAGCCGGCACAGCGCAGCGCAATAAACTTCACGCCCAGCTCCGCCAGCTCTTCCAATACCGTGCGGCTGCCGTCATCGTTAACGAAGATACAGACCGCATCACAGCCGACGGCATTTTTCGCCGTGCTCTCACTCAAAAGGAAGTCAAAAAACTCCAGTTCAAAGCCGTAGTCTTCATTGACCTGTTCAAGGTATTTCCGGTCATACTGCTTGGTGCTATACACCGCAAGTTTCATCGTGTTACTCCTGTACCCGCGCTTAAATAATAATGCAGTGTAACAACTATTGTGAACCGCGGGCGAGGCATCCCGCTCAGCTGAGCTAAAAAGCAGCGAATGAGTTGATTACTGGTGAAAAACTTCACCAGAGTGATATTCCGTGCCATCATTCAGGGATAATCACGGAGCGAACAGGGTTTTACTGCCATGAAACGGGGCTGGAAAAGGGCGCTTGCGGCGCTGCTGGCGGTGATCCTGCTGCTAACAGGACTTCTTCTTACGGTTACCCAGTGGCTGCCAAGGGTGGCTGGCATCTGGCTGCCTGCGGATACTACCATCGCACTGGACGGCAATCCGCGCTGGCACAATGGCGCACTGTTTCTGCCCGGCATCCGCTACCGTGCGGGCGACTGTCAGCTGGCGAAAGTGGTGAATGTTTCCCTCGGCTACCAGCAAAAACAGTGGCAGCTGGCGGCGGACAGCGTGGCGATTGACAGCGCCTGCCTGGCTAAACTTCCCACATCAGATAACCCTTCCGCACCGCGCAGCCTCGCCGAATGGCAGCAAATGCTGCCCAACGCCCGCGTCAATATCCGCCAGCTCAGCGTTTCTCCCTGGCAGCAGTGGGCTGGAGCTCTGCAGCTCACCTTCGATTCCCAGCGCCAGCAGGTCAGCTATCAGAGCAAAAATCTGACGCTGGCAGCACAACTGAGCGGACAACAGCTGGCGATCGACGCACTGACGGTTCAGGCGCCCGGCGTGGCACGGCCCGTCACGGTCAGCGGTACGCTGACGTTGCCACACCTACCCGATGGCCTGCCGGAACAGGGCGCGCTACGGGGGCAGCTGGCGCTGGCAGGGATCCCTGATTCGCTGCAGATCACGCTTGACTGGCGGCAGCAGAGCGGCACCCTGACCGCCATCGCTGAACACCAGAGTACGCCGCTGCTGACGCTGCCATGGCACATCAGCCCGCAGCAGATTGACATTACCCAGGGGCAGTGGAGCTGGCCTTACGCCGGGCAGCCGCTGTCAGGAGGGATCGCCCTCAGTGCCAAAAACTGGCAGCAGGGCCTGCCCGCCAGCGAGATTAGCGGGCGTCTTAATCTGCTGACCCAGGGGCGCGGGGGGAAAGGGAATGTGGTGCTGACGCTCGGCCCTGGTCATCTTGACTGGAGTGACAGCCAGCTGCCGTTTCGTCTGACGGGTGAGAGCAAGCTGGCCAGCCTGCAGTTTTTCGCCGGGCTTCCCGGTGAGCTGCGCGGACCGCTGCTCGACCCGCAGTTGCACCTGCAGCCCGGCGCGCTACTGCGGATGAAAGGGCGGCTGCTGTCGACGCTGGAAGTGGATGAAGCCCGCTGGCCGCTGGCAGGCGTCGCGGTTTCATCAGCCGGAATTGATGGCCGACTGCAGGCGATCCTCAGCGCCCACGACGCCGAAATGGGCCGTTTTCGCCTGCATCTGGATGGCCGCGCAACCGACTTCTGGCCCGATAAAGGGCAGTGGTTATGGCGCTACTGGGGCGACGGCTATCTGGCTCCGCTGGCGGCGAAGTGGGATATGAACGGCAACGGGCGCTGGCAGGACACGCTGATTGAGCTGCAGTCGCTGTCGACCGGGTTTGACCATCTCACCTATGGCAGCGTCACGGTGGACGCCCCGCGCCTGACGCTCAACAAGGCGGTGCGCTGGCAGCGCGACGCGCAGCAGCCTGCGTTCAGCGGCGAGCTGAAGCTCAACGCGCAGGACACGCGCTTCAGCGCCGGGGGCTATCTGCCGCCTTCGCTTCTGACGCTGAAGGTGAAAGGGCGTGACCCGGCGTGGTTCCTCTACAGTGGCAGCCTGCAGGCGCAGCGCATTGGTCCGGTGCAGGTGCGCGGTCGTTGGGACGGCGAGCGCCTGCGTGGGCAGATGTGGTGGCCTCAGCAGTCGCTGCGCGTCTTCCAGCCGCTGCTCAGCCCGGACCTCAAGCTGGCGATTCAGGACGGTACGCTCAAGGCTCAGGTGGCGTTTTCCGCCGCCAGCGATCAGGGGCTGGAAGCGGGCGGCCACTTCCTGGTGAAGGATGGCAGTGCGCTGCTGCCGGATAACGAATTTAACGGCATCGATTTCTCGCTGCCGTTCCGCCTGCGCGAGCACCGCTGGTACTTCGGCACCCACGGCCCGGTCTCGCTGCGCATCAAAGAGATTAAAAACCAGTTTGCCATGCAAAACGTCACGGCGGATCTGCAGGGCTGGTATCCGTGGAGTGCCAGGCAGCCGCTGGAGCTGAGCAACGTCAGCCTCGACCTGTTAGGCGGCCAGCTGAGTATGGCCAGCCTGAAGATGCCGCAGACGCAGGCGGCCACGATTACTATTCAGCATCTGAGCGTTTCCGAACTGGTGACGGCGATGAAGCTTAAACAGATTGCCATGTCGGGCCACATTAACGGCGCGCTGCCGCTGTGGCTGAATGATTCACGCTGGCTGGTGAAAGAGGGCTGGATAGCCAACAGTGGGCCATTAACCGTGCGCATGGATAAAGATATGGCCGATGCCATCAGCAGCAATAATTTTGCCGCCGGTGCGGCGATGGACTGGCTGCGCTATATGGAAATTTCGCGCAGCTGGGCCACCCTCGACCTCGACAATCTTGGCTGGATGAAAATGACCGCCAAGGTTGATGGCACCAGCCGCTTCAGCAACCGTGACCAGCGCGTCACGCTGAACTATACCCAGCAGGAAAACCTGTTTCAACTCTGGCGCAGTCTGCGCTTTGGCGATAACCTGCAATCCTGGGTGGAGCAGAATGCCACCCTGCCGTCGCAAAAGGAAACGAGTGATGAAAGCCCGAATTAGTCTGCTGATGGCAGGCTGTCTATTGCTGCTTAGCGGCTGTATCCCCCGCATTGAGGTTGCCGCGCCAAAAGAGCCGATCACCATCAATATGAACGTCAAAATTGAGCATGAGATCCATATCAAGGTCGATAAAGACGTGGAAGCCCTGTTAAAAAACCAGAGCGGTCTGTTCTGAGGAGCAAGCAATGAAACGACTGTGCAGCGGATTACTGCTGGGCTGCCTGCTGTTGTCGCCACAGGTGATGGCGCTGACGCTTGATGAGGCACGGCAGCAGGGGCGCGTAGGCGAAACGCTTAACGGCTACATTGCCGCGGTGCAGCAGGATGCAGAGACAGCGGCGCTGGTGAAAGAGATCAATGCCGGGCGCATGAATCAGTATCAGATACTGGCGCAGCAGAACAATTTGACCACGCGTGACGTGGCGAATATCGCTGGGCAGAAGCTGGTAGAGCGGGCAAAGCCGGGAGAGTTCGTGCGGGGGATAAACGGGCAGTGGATTAGGAAGTAGCTGCGGCACCGACACAGTGCCGCAGCAGGCGGATTGAGGAGGGCGCTCAATCCGGCAAACCTGTTATCAGGCAGTGACGATCTGAGAAATCACTTCTTTCGCATCGCTGGCGGCTTTCGCTGCTACTTCAGGACCGTAACCGATACCTTCAGCAAACACGAACTGCACGTCGCTCATACCGAGGAAGCCGAGGAACAGGGTCAGGTACGGGGTCAGCAGGTCGCTTGGGGTGTCTTTATGAACACCGCCACGGCTGGACAGCACCACCACTTTTTTGCCTTTGATCAGGCCTTCAGGACCCTGCTCGGTGTAGCGGAAAGTGATACCGGCACGCGCCACCAGGTCAAAATAGTTTTTCAGCTGGGTTGGGATGTTGAAGTTGTACATTGGCGCAGTGATCACGATGGTGTCGTGTGCCTGCAGCTCAGCAATCAGTTCGTTGGACAGGTCCAGCGCTTCCTGCTGACGCGGGGTCAGCGCGGCATCAGAAGGACGCAGTGCGCCAACCAGTTCGCCGTCCAGTACCGGAATCGGGTTAGCGGCCAGGTCACGTTCGGTCACTTCATCAGCCGGATGGGCCGCTTTCCACTCGGAAACCAGGTGATCGGCCAGCTGACCAGACTGAGAATAACCGGCAAGGATGCTTGATTTCAGTACTAATACTTTGCTCATGGTTTTTTTCCTGTTTTGTCATGCGGAAGGCTATCCGCTCAATGGATAACACTTTACGGATAAATGACGACGAGTGTAAGTGCGAGTTTTCGATATCAATGTTCGAAATTATTGAATAACTGCTCGCGGGCAAATTAATCGCTAAGTCGCTGTCTGTGCTAGAATACGCAAAAATTTTAATCCCTGATAAATCCATGTTGCCCGCATCAGGTGCGACAAAGCGAGCTTTCACCATGTCTGAATCACCACAATCTGCCCTGGCGCCGCTCTATTCACGGCTGGATTTGCTCATGCTGCGCGACCGCCAGCGCTTTCAGCGCCGCCTGCAGGGCGCGAAAAAAATCAAAAATCCGGCGGCGCTCCAGGCGCTGATCGACGAGCTGAGTGCGGAAATCGCTCAGGCCGAGCAGCGCGTGACCGCACGCCGTGCCGTGACGCCAACCCTCCGCTACCCGGAAAATCTGCCGGTCAGCCAGAAGAAGCAGGATATTGCCGATGCAATCCGCGATCACCAGGTGGTGATCGTCGCCGGGGAAACCGGTTCGGGTAAAACCACGCAGCTGCCGAAAATCTGCATGGAGCTGGGGCGCGGCATTCACGGGCTGATTGGCCACACGCAGCCACGCCGCCTGGCGGCCCGCACCGTCGCTGACCGTATTGCCGCGGAGCTGGAAACCTCACTCGGCGGCTGTGTCGGCTACAAGGTGCGCTTTAACGATCAGGTCGGTGAAACCACCCAGGTCAAACTGATGACCGACGGTATTCTGCTGGCGGAGATCCAGCAGGACCGGCTGCTGATGCAGTACGACACCATCATTATCGATGAAGCGCACGAGCGCAGCCTGAACATCGACTTCCTGCTGGGCTATCTGCGCGAGCTGCTGCCTAAGCGCCCGGACCTGAAGGTGATCATCACCTCGGCGACCATTGATCCGCAGCGTTTCTCACGCCATTTCCACAACGCACCGGTGATTGAAGTCTCCGGCCGCACTTATCCGGTGGAAGTTCGCTACCGTCCGGTAGTGGAAGATGCTGATGATACTGACCGCGACCAGCTGCAGGCCATTTTCGACGCGGTGGATGAGCTGGGGCGTGAGAGCCGTGGCGACATCCTGATCTTTATGAGCGGTGAACGTGAAATTCGTGACACCGCCGATGCGTTGATGAAGCGCGACCTGCCGCATACTGAAGTGCTGCCGCTATATGCGCGCCTGTCGAACGCCGAGCAGAACCGCGTGTTCCAGTCCCATGCCGGGCGCCGCATCGTGCTGGCGACCAACGTGGCGGAAACCTCGCTGACCGTACCGGGCATCAAATACGTCATCGATCCGGGCACGGCACGCATCAGCCGCTACAGCTTCCGTACCAAGGTGCAGCGCCTGCCGATCGAGCCGATTTCTCAGGCCTCCGCCAACCAGCGTAAAGGGCGCTGCGGACGCGTCTCGGAGGGGATCTGCATCCGTTTATACGCGGAAGAGGATTTCCTCAGCCGCCCGGCGTTTACCGACCCGGAGATCCTGCGCACCAACCTGGCATCGGTGATCCTGCAAATGACGGCGCTCGGCCTCGGCGATATCGCCGCGTTCCCGTTTGTGCAGGCACCGGACCAGCGCAATATCCAGGACGGGGTACGTCTGCTGGAGGAGCTGGGTGCCATCACGCTCGCCGACCATCAGCGCTATCAGCTCACCCCATCAGGCCGTGCACTGGCGCAGCTGCCGGTCGACCCACGCCTGGCGAAAATGGTGCTGGAGGCGCAGAAATATGGCTGCGTGCGCGAGGTGATGATTATCACCGCCGCGCTGTCGATCCAGGATCCGCGCGAGCGCCCGGCGGAGAAGAAACAGGCATCCGATGAGAAGCACCAGCGCTTTGCTGATAAAGAGTCTGATTTCCTCGCCTTTGTAAACCTGTGGAACTACCTGCAGGAGCAGCAAAAAGCGCTCTCCTCCAGCCAGTTCCGCCGCCAGTGCAAAACCGAATACCTGAACTACCTGCGCGTGCGCGAGTGGCAGGACATCTATACCCAGCTGCGCCAGGTAGTGCGCGAACTCGGGCTGCCGGTGAACAGCGCACCGGCCGAAATGCGTGAAATTCACACCGCCTTACTCACCGGGCTACTGTCGCATATCGGTCAGAAGGATGCGGACAAACAGGAATTTACCGGAGCGCGCAACGCCCGTTTCGCCATCTTCCCCGGCTCCGGTTTATTCAAAAAGCCACCGAAGTGGACCATGGTCGCCGAACTGGTGGAAACCAGCCGCCTGTGGGGGCGCATTGCGGCGCGCATTGAGCCGGAGTGGATCGAACCGGTGGCGCAGCACCTGCTGAAGCGCAGTTATAGCGAGCCGCACTGGGAAAAAGGTCAGGGCGCGGTGATGGCCAGCGAGAAAGTAACGCTGTACGGTCTGCCGATCGTCGCTGCCCGTAAGGTGAATTACGGCACGATTGACCCGGTGCTATCGCGCGAGCTGTTTATCCGTCACGCCCTGGTGGAGGGCGACTGGCAGACGCGCCACGCCTTCTTTAAGGCGAACCTTAAGCTGCGTGCCGAAGTTGAAGAGCTGGAGCACAAGTCGCGCCGCCGCGACATCCTGGTGGATGATGAAACGCTGTTTGCGTTCTACGACCAGCGTATTGCCCACGAGGTGGTTTCCGCGCGCCATTTCGACAGCTGGTGGAAAACCGTCAGTCGCGAAGAGCCGGATCGCCTTAACTTCGCCAAAGAGATGCTGATCAAGCAGGGCGCGGAAAACGTTAGCAAGCTCGACTATCCGAACTTCTGGCATCAGGGCAATCTGAAACTGCGCCTGAGCTATCAGTTTGAGCCAGGGGCAGATGCCGATGGCGTGACGGTGCACGTACCGCTGCCGCTGCTCAACCAGGTGGAAGAGCGGGGTTTTGAGTGGCAGATCCCTGGTATTCGCCGCGAGCTGGTGATTGCGCTGATCAAATCACTGCCTAAGCCGTTACGCCGTAACTTCGTTCCCGCGCCGAACTACGCCGATGCATTCCTTGGCCGCGCGACGCCGCTTGAGCTGCCGCTGCTGGAGTCGCTGGAGCGCGAATTCCGCCGCATGTCGGGCGTGACGCTGGAACGCGAAGCCTGGCAGTGGGATCAGGTGCCCGATCATCTGAAAATGACCTTCCGCATCGTTGACGAAAACAACCGCAAGCTGGCGGAAGGCAAAGATCTGACGGCGTTAAAACTTCAGTTAAAAGGCAAAGTTCAGGAAACCCTGTCGAAAGTGGCTGATGACGGTCTCGAGCAGAGCGGGCTGCATATCTGGAGCTTTGGCGATCTGCCGGATCACTTCGAGCAGAAGCGCGGTAGCTACAGCGTGAAAGCCTGGCCTGCGCTGGTAGACGAAAAAGAGAGCGTGGCGATCCGCCTGTTTGACTCGCAGCACGAGCAGCAAAAAGCGATGTGGCGCGGCCAGCGCCGCCTGCTGCTGCTGAATATCCCGTCGCCGATTAAGTATCTGCACGAAAAGCTGCCAAACAAGGCCAAGCTGGGGCTGTACTTCAACCCTTATGGCAAAGTGCTGGATCTGATCGACGACTGCATCGCCTGCGGCGTGGATAAGCTGATTGCCGAACACGGTGGCCCAAGCTGGCAGGAGCAGGGCTACATGCAGCTGCATGACAAAGTCCGCGCCGAACTGAACGACACGGTGGTCGAGATTGCGAAGAAGGTCGAACAGATCCTCACCTCGGTGTTCAATATCAATAAGCGGCTGAAAGGGCGCGTTGATATGACGATGGCGCTGGCGCTATCGGATATCAAAGCGCAGATGGGTGGCCTGGTGTATCGCGGATTTGTCACCGGCAACGGCTGGAAACGCCTCGGCGATACTCTGCGCTACCTGCACGCCATTGAGCGGCGCATGGAGAAACTGGCGGTTGATCCGCACAGCGACCGTGCGCGCATGATGAAGGTCGAAACGGTGAAACAGGCATGGAGTACGTGGTTCAACAAGCTGCCGCTTGAGCGCAGGGATGATGAGGAAGTTCAGGATATCCGCTGGATGATTGAGGAGCTGCGCGTCAGTTTCTTCGCGCAGCAGCTGGGGACACCTTACCCCATCTCCGAAAAGCGTATTTTACAGGCGATGGAGCAGATTACTGTCTGACAGTGGTCGGGGTTGATGGCGAACCGCAGCGGATCGCCATCGGTTGTTTAATCCCCATACTCCTCCGTGAGAAGGCTGCGGCTCGCCGGACGATATTTTGCCACCAGTGCTGCGGCAATCGCTTCAGTCTCGGCATCCGCAACCCCAGTGTAGTTCGAGGGGCGGAAATGCATCTGGAATACGCTGATAGCCTGCCTGGTTGCGGCGTCGTTCACGCCAGTTTGTGGAATGGTGTAACCGTAGCTGGCGAGATCGGCCTGAATTTTACTGACCGAACCCGCGGTGGCAAATGAGCGACCGGCAAGGTAGTGCTGCACGGTCTGTTTGTCGGGCCAGGCACCGATTCCCTGTTCAGCCAGCTGTTGCCAGGGAAACAGTGGGCCGGGGTCAACCTTGCGCGTTGGCGCAACATCACTGTGTCCGAGAACGTTATAAGGGGTAATGCCATAACGCTGGATGATATCTTTCGCCAGGCTGGCCACCAGCCTGATTTGCTGCGCATCCCAGGGATACCAGTATCTGTCCAGCGCGTCCTGACGGTAACCCAGGTTGACAATCTCCACGCCGATAGAGCTGTCATTGAGATTGCTGCGGCCATGCCAGTTGCTGAGGCCGGCATGCCAGGCACGCTTATCCTCAGGGACCAGCTGGTAGACCATTTTTTTACTTAATGCCGGATCGGCGGCCGAGGGAACAAGGTAATGTGCGCTCACTGAACCCCGGGTTAATGACGCCATGGATGCGGCATCGTCTTCTGCGGTGTAGTGAAGGATGAGAAAACGAACGCGTTCATTCTGACTTTGCGAAGGGTGCTGAGTATTGACCTGGTAACCTGGCCGTGAAACGAGGTTACCGGTTGAACATCCGGTCAATGCTATGGCGAGGATCGCCGTTAGGGTTTTATTCATGATTTCCGTCCGTGAAGTGAATTAATACAGGCGCTGACAGTATTATTTAATTCACCCCGGTGGAACATCGTTAAAACGGCTATCAGATTGACGATAGATGCTACTGCGCTAACGCTTCCAGGCTGTCGCGGAAGGCAGTCACAGCGATAGCGCGGTTGTCTGCCAGGTAGCGGTCTTTCGCCGCCGGAGCAGAACTCTGCACCGCGATCAGCTGCCAGTCGCCGTTCACTTTCAACATCAGCGGGGAGCCACTGTCGCCGGGCAGGGTATCGCACTGGTGCGACAGCACGGTTTTCTGCGCCCAGCCGGTAATCAGGCAGTCGCTGTGGGAGTAAAGCGTTTCAAGATGGTCTTCAGGATAGCCCGCCTGGGTAACCCGACGGCCAGTCTGCTTCAGTGCGGCGGTCAGTTCTGAACGCGAACCGGCAAACAGCGGCACCGGAACAATTCCGGAAGGGGGATTACGCAGCACAATCAAACCAAAATCATAAGGTGCGGCGGAGGCCGGTACGATCCAGCCATCGCCATCCGCTTTTAGCTTCCTGCCCAGAGCCGGATCAACCCGCGCTTCAATATCATGGATCTCATAGCGCCAGCCGCCTTTACCATTGGCGATAAAACGCAGCGCCACGGCTTTATCCAGTTTTCCCGGGGGATTAAGCAGGCAGTGTCCGGCGGTTAACGCCAGGTTTGGGGCAATCAGGGTAGCACTGCAAAGGTTACCGCTCTCTGTTTCCAGCTGACCGATGGCTTCCCACGGTGGCGTAGCGGTCTGGCTGACCGGCAGGCGATCGTCCTTGCCAAAAAATAGCGTTTTTACGTCGGCTTCACTCGGGCCGTCATCATCGGCGTAAGAATAGAACGAAAAGGCTAAGCAACCCATTAATAACACAGCAGTCAGGCGCATATTTTTCTCAGGCTGGAGAAGCATTGTAATTTGTGGTTACGCTAATGCAGTAACTATAGACGGATAGTGCCAGAAAAGGGAGTTTAATTTGGAATATCAGCACGCTACAGAGACTGCATTTAAAGATAGAAGCTGGCGGCAACAACGCCACAGACGATCATCACAACCAGAATGATTTCGAATAAATAGCGACGCACCATCATCCGAAACTCCTTAAAAAAACACCCGGTAAAACCGGGTGTTTGAGTTTATGGGCCAACCCCTACAATGTCTCAAGGAGTGGACCGCTTTTTGGCTCCGCCCGAGGGCGGAGCTCGGCTGAAGAGTTAAGCCTTAGGAGCGACTTTCTTAGCTTTGTGGTGTTTTTTAGCAGCCTGCGCTTTCTGAGCTACAGGTTTTTTAGCCGCTTTGTGATGCTTTTTAGCCGCCTGCGCTTTCTGGGCTACAGGTTTTTTAGCTGCTTTGTGGTGCTTTTTAGCGGCCTGCGCTTTCTGAGCGGCAGCTTTCTTAGCTTTGTGGTGCTTTTTAGCCGCCTGCGCTTTCTGAGCGGCAGCTTTTTTAGCTTTGTGGTGCTTCTTAGCAGCCTGAGCTTTCTGAGCTACAGCTTTATGATGTTTTTTCACGTGCTTAACAGAGGCTTTAGCTGGAGCCGGTGCAGCAGTGGTGGTGGTAGCAGCTGGAGCAGCAGTTGTTGCTGGAGCAGCGCTGGTTTCAGCAGCGAAAGCAACTGAAGACAGACCCATTGCAGCGGCGACAACCAGAGCGAATAATTTTTTCATTGTGAAACCCTCAAAGTGTTTAGTTCATGTATCAGCCCACTGCGGGGCCGGTGAAGAGACTATAAGGGAATGCGAGGCGGGCTTCCGTGAGTGATTGGTATCGGCGTGTAACCGATTGTACAAACAGGGGGGGCGACGTGATAACCGGTCGAGGCATGCCTCGACCCTACCGAATCAATGCAGGGTTGGCATGCCCGACCCTTAGCCGTTTTCAAGGTAACGCAACGTAGGGGTCGGGCATGCCCGACCCACCATGCCCGACCCACTATGCCCGACCCTTAACCGTTATTTAAGGTAACGGTTTTCCAGATGCTGGCGGAAATAGCGCGGATTGAGGTCTTCGCCGGTAGCATTTTCAATCAGCTGGCGCGTGCTGAAGCGGCAGCCGTGCTGCCAGATGTTCTGCTGGAGCCAGTCAAACACCGGCTGCAGGTCGCCCGCGCGGATCTGCTCGCTGACCTGTGGGATTGCCCGTTTAACTGCCTGGAACAGCTGTGCCGCATACATTGCACCCAGCGTATACGTCGGGAAGTAGCCAAACGCGCCGTCGGTCCAGTGGATATCCTGCATACAGCCATCGCGATAGTTGCCCCGGGTATCCAGGCCCAGCCACTGCTGCATTTTCTCATCCCACAGCGCCGGGATATCCTCAACTTCAATCTCCCCGGCAATCAGCGCTTTTTCAATTTCGTAACGCAGAATGACGTGCGCCGGATAGCTGACTTCATCAGCATCAACGCGGATCAGACCGGGTTTGACCCGCTGATTTAAGGCAATAAAGTTGTCTGCGGCCATTGCAGGCTGATCGCCCAGCAGGCGCACGGCCAGCGGCTGAACCAGGCTGAGGAACTCCGGGCTGCGGCCCAGCTGCTTCTCAAAGAACAGGCTCTGCGACTCGTGGATGGCGGTCGAGCGCGCCAGCGCCACCGGCTGGTCAGCCCACTGCTGCGGCAGGTTCTGCTCATAGCGGGCGTGGCCGGTTTCGTGGATCACCCCCATCATCGCGCTGATAAATTCGGCTTCGTTGTAACGGGTCGTGATGCGCACATCCTGCGGCACGCCGCCGCAGAACGGGTGCGCGCTGATATCCAGACGTCCGCCATTAAAATCAAAGCCGAGCTGCTGCATAATCGCCAGCCCCAGCTGCTGCTGCTGCGCCTGGGGGAACGGGCCAGCGGGAACGGCAACGTTCTCCTGCGACTGCTGCGCGACGATTTTTTGCAGTAAATCCGGCAGCCACTGTTTGAGGTCAGCGAAGGTAAGATCGAGCTTTGCACTGGTCATCCCAGGTTCAAAAACATCCAGCAGGGCATCATAGCGCGAGCAGCCGTTGGCCTGAGCGCGGATTTCCGCCTCCTGGCGGCTCAGCTTCACCACCTCTTTCAGGTTGGCGGAGAAACCCTGCCAGTCGTTGTTCGGGCGCTGGCTGCGCCATGCGTGTTCACAGCGTGAACCAACAATCGATTTGGCTTCAACCAGAGAAGCGGGCAGCAGGGACGCCTGCTGCCAGGCGCGCTGCATCTCAAACAGGTTGGCCTGCGCCACATCATCCAGATCTTCCTGCTGCGCCTGCTGCAGCCACTCGCCAACCTGTTTGGCCGTCAGGATTTCATGGCGCAGCACGCTCAGTTCCGCCAGCGCCGCACCGCGTGCGCTGCTGCCGCCTGCGGGCATCATGGTCATCATATCCCAGCCGGCAATTGCCGACAGGTGGCCAAAGCGTGACAGACGCTGGAAAGTACGGGTCAGATTAGCGTAAGCAGAAGACATAAAGTTCCTTATCAGTTGAGTCAGGTAGCGCGTAACGGGTGATCGATCGGCCAGCAAAAGCGCACGCTGGCGCCGCCGAGCGGGCTGCTGTCGATGGTCACATAGCCGCCAAAAGCCTGCGAGACGGAGTGCACAATCGCCAGCCCAAGCCCGCAGCCGCCAGTGGCACGGTCACGGCTGGGATCGAGACGGACAAAAGGTTCAAACACCCGCTGGCGTTCATCGAGTGGAATACCGGGGCCGTCATCCTCAACCTGTAAGCAGGCGAGGTTACCATCAAACCACAGTCCAACGCGCAGGTGATGATCGGCATAGCGCAGCGCGTTATTCACCAGATTATCCAGCACGCGCTCCATCAGGCGCGCATCGGCCACGCCAATATTTTCGCGCTGCGGCGTATTCAGTTCGAGGGTAAATTCCGGATGCACCGAGCGGATATCCTCCAGCCGTTCGTGCAGCCAGGCGGCGAGATCCAGACTTTGCAGATTGAGGTCGACCTTCGGGCGATCGAGGCGCGCATAGGTCAGCAGCTCCTCAATTAACGCTTCCAGCTGGCCAATGTCGCGGTTAAGCGCCGCCGATTCAGCATCGGTGAGGTTATCACTCATCTCCAGCCGATAGCGCAGGCGCACCAGCGGGGTACGCAGCTCATGGGCAATACCGTCGATCAGCTGCTTTTTGCTGGCGACCAGCGTGTTGATGTTATCGGCCATCTGGTTAAACGCCACGCCAAGGCGCAGCAGGCTGGAGGCGCTGTCGAAATGGATGCGTTCGTCCAGATGCCCCTGGCCTAAACGCTGAGCCGCGTACTCCAGCTTCAGCATGTCCTTCCAGTGCGGGCGCATCCAGATAAACACCGGCAGCGCCAGGGAGATACCGATAAAGGCCAGCAGGGCGATATCGAGTATGCGCATTTCGTGCAGGAAGAACAGGTACGGGATGGGGCCAACGGCCAGCACGTAGTGGCTGCGCGGAATGTGCTGTAAGAAGGTGTACTCCTCATCCAGCGCGACAATTTCCCCTGCGCGCAGGCGGTGCATGGTGACCGGGTCGAGCTGATATTTGCTCATCGGTTCAATATGTAGCTTAAACGACAGGTTAAGGTCGAGGTTATCGATGGTCTTGTTCCAGTCGCGTGGCGGGATCTCGCGCAGTTCGCTACGCATCAGGTAGAGCGAACTTTTCATCAGGTCATCCATCGACTCGCGCCCGGCACGCTCGGCGGTGAATTTGTACACCAGACCGACCAGCATCGCCATCACCAGAAAGCAGACAAATAGCAGCAGATAAAACTGAATAAACAGCTTCTTCATTTATTGCGCATCCCACGCGTGTGGAGCAAACAGATAGCCTTTATTACGGATGGTTTTAATGCGGTAGGGTTCGGTCGCACTGTCCAGCAGCTTTTTGCGCAGGCGCGAGATCGCGACATCAATGCTGCGATCCATGCCGTCATAGCTGACGCCGCGCAGGGTTTTCAGCAGCGCGTCACGGTTGAGAATGGTTCCGGCATGGGTTGCCAGCTCCCACAGCAGGTCGAAATCGGCGGTCGACAGAGCGACAATCTCATCCGATAGCGTGACCTGGCGGTTAACCGGGTCGATGCTCAGCGTGCCGAAGCGCAGCATCTTCTGCCCGGCCACGCTGGGCGCAATCTCCTCGTGCGGACTGCTAACGCCAGCCTGGCGCAGGTGTAGCCTGAGTCGGGCCAGCAGCACCGCAGGCGGCGTCGTTTTAAGAATGTAGTCATTGGCCCCCATTTCCAGCGACAAAATATGGTTCATATCACTGTCGAGCGAGGTCAGCAGCACGATGGGGCCCGACCAGCTGCTGCTGTTGCGCAGATCGCGGCACAGCGTCATGCCGTCTTTACCCGGCAGCATAATGTCGAGCATCACCAGGTCAGGGCAGGCGGCGGAAATGGTCTCTTCTGCCCGATCGCCGCGTGATTCGACAATGACCTCGATATCGTGACGCCCGAGATAGGCGGCGATCAGTTCGCCCACATCTTTATCATCTTCAACGAATACAATTTTGTTCATAGTGCCGGTTCATCGCGAGAGAGAAACGTAGCTTATCCTTATCCGACCATTTATCAACGCCAAATATTGGGCTTATGTAGTATAATCCCGGCCGAATATGTCATGATACCCCTCTAAATTGAAGGTGCATCAGCGTCAGGTCAGTGGTTGAGAAATGGATAAGGAGAGAAGAGTGCCAGAAACAAAGCGGGTCGCAGCAGAGCACAGTAACCCCATCTGCCTCAACTACATTGATTTTCTCTCCGCATCATGCAAAAAGCGCTGGAGTTTTGTCGACGCCATCTACGGGGTCATTCCGTTTTTTGGCATGATTACCCGCAAACCGGCCGATCTGCCGCGTGCCTCATCGCCGGAGCGTTTGAAAGATCTGGCGCTGCAAATTATCTCCACCCAGGTCAGTGATGAAATCAATATTGCCCGCCTGATCACCCTGGCCCAGCAGCAGCAGATCGATCATTTCGATATCCTGCTGCCTTATCCGCTTTCCGAACAGCAGATGGTGACTATCCGCCAGGAGTACGCCCGGCCGCTGCAACTCGCACAGTATGACGACCGGCTGAACGTGATCATTCCGGTCGTACCGCACTAATCCTCAGCGCGCCAGCATCCATGCGGCGGGCAGCGCCGCCAGCACCAGCGCCACCATCATCGATTTTTCCGCCCGGTTTAACGACTGCGTGGCACGCCCACCGCGGCGGGCAAACAAAAACAGCGCGATGCCCGGTGCATACAGCACCACCGACAGCAGCAGATGCAGTGGACCTGAAGCGTACAGTAGCCACACGCCGTAGGCGCTGGCACCGATGGCGACCACGCTGGCAGGCGCGTGCTTACGCTCACGCGCCACCTTAAACAGATAGATACCCACCAGCAGGTAAGGCACCAGAATCATCTCTGAGGCAATAGTCAGCAGGGTGTTGTAGTCGGAGCCGGTCAGCCAAATCAGGATCAGACAAAGCTGTACGCAGCCGTTGGTTAGCCACAGCGAGGCGGCAGGCGCACCGCGAGCGTTCTGCTGGCTGAGCAGGCGCGGAAATGCACCATGCTGCGCCGCCACCAGCGGGACTTCGGCGGCCATAATGGTCCAGCTCAGATAGGCACCGCATACCGAAACGATTAACCCGACCACGATCACCAGATTGCCCCAGGAGCCCAGCAGGGCAGTCATCAGCCCGGCCATCGAGGGGTTGCGCATTTCCGCCAGCTGGTCTCTGGGCACGATGCCGAGCGACAGCAGCGTCACCAGCAGATAAACCACCAGCGCGGCGACCACCGCCAGCAGCGTGGCGCGCCCCACATCTTTTTTATCCCGGGCGCGTGAGGAGACCACCACGGCACCTTCCACGCCGATAAACACCCACAGGGTGATCAGCATTGTATCCTTCACCTGCTGCCACACCGGTTTACCCAGCGCGATGCCGGTAAAATCAATCCTGAAGCGGTCGTAATTGAACGCTGCAATCGCCAGCAGCACAAACAGCCCGAGCGGCAGCAGCTTACCCAGCGTTGCGACCATGTTAATGCTGGCGGCGGTTTGCACGCCGCGCAGCACCAGGGCATGCACCAGCCACAGCAGCGCCGAGGCGCCGAGCATCGCCTGCCAGGTATTGCCGTCGCCGAAGATCGCGTGGCCCGGTGAGTCGGTGAAAAAGCTCATGGCAGAGAAGACAATCACCAGGTAGGAAACGTTGGCAATCACCGCACAGAGCCAGTATCCCCAGGCAGAACAGAATCCGGTCAGCTCACCAAATCCCGCCCGGGCGTAGGTAAAGATACCGCCATCCAGCTCCGGCTTCAGGCGGCTGAGCAGCAGCATCGCCAGTGCGAGAAAGATGATGCCAACCCCGGTCACTGCCCAGCCGATCAGCAGCGCGGCCGGGCTGGCCACCGCCGCCATATTTTGCGGCAGGCTGAAGACGCCCGCACCGAGCATGGAGCTGAGTACCAGCGCGGTCAGCGCGGTAAGACCTAACTTTTTGTCCAAAAAATACTCCACTTGCAGAATAAAATGCCAGTTTGATCGTCAGCGTTAGAGTTAATACTGGTTGTCAGGGTGTAAGAGGAAACGAACCCCTGAAAGGCGGGCGATTTTACGGAGTGATCGGGCAGGATGCAATGCTTACTCAGCGTTACTTATGCAAACAGAGAAGGGAATTATTCAAAGAGGCGGGGCAGCTGAGCGCTACCCCGCAGCAAAACTTATTTGAACAGGTCAGCCGAGACGGTCAGGTTACCGCCGCTCTGGTTAGACCATTGGCGGGTAACATGATAGTACTTGGCGCCTTTATCAATCGCCCGGCGGCCCACTTCCTGAGAAATCTCAGTCGGGGTGCTGAAGTGCCCGGTAAAGGTGATGCTGTCATACGGCTGCATCTGTGCGGCGGTGATGGCATTCACTTCCTGCACGCTTTTACCGTTCGGGGTGGTTACAGTGTAACGCTGACCGGTTGAGCTTTGCGTTTCAAAGAAACGTCCCACTTTATTGCTTGGCGTTTCAGCTGAAGCCACGCCCGGGATCTCGACCTGCTTCGCGGCGGTGCCACCAGCGGCCAGCGCGGCTTTACCGGCAGCAGAATCCGCAGGGATCAGGTCAGGGGACTGAACTTTGCGCTGTGGCGCATCGGCTTTATACACGTAGGCGGTAATGATCTGATTACCGCCGCTGTTGGTATCAATCTGACGCACGATAAAGAATGACGCCGCGCCTTTTTCTTTGGCGGCTTTGGTGATGGCATCATTGACATCAGGCTGGCTGCGGAAGAAACCGCTGGCGCTGACGGTGTCGTAAGGCTCAAGAGAGTAAGCTTCTGATTTAGTCAGTTCGCGTACGCCGTTAATAATACGGTCTTTATTTTTTGGCGCTGCGGGTGCATCGGCATGATAAACATCCGCCGTCACGCTCCAGTTACCTCCGTTGCCGTTGGTATCATTGATGCCCTGCACATAATAGGAAGCAGCGCCCATTGAATCAGCACGTTTAGACACGGCATCGTTGGCATCGCCAATGGAATTGAAACGGCCATTGATGGTGATGCGGTCGAATGGCTTCAACGCCGCCGCTTTCTCCGGGGTCAGTTCCTGGGCCGCGTGGGCGCTCAATGCCGTCATCGACAACAGGGCTGAGGCCAGAATGGTGTTCTTCAGCTTCATAAAAATTAATCCTTCGCCTTACGCAAAAATTGAGTACGAAAACGTGCTGGACTCTTGATGTGTAACAGATTAGCGCCCGATTATTACATGTAATAATGCGCGCTGTCTCAGCGATTTTGTGTGCAGGAAGACCAGCGATAATTCTTTATTTCAGAATAACCAGGAAAGCTGGCTGAATCGTGTCATTTGCAGACGGTTAACCACTTACGGTGGTAATAATGACCACTTAACCCGTTAATGCATTGTTAAACAATACTTTTTTGCTACATATTTACTCTAATTGTTAAAAAATATCGTAGCACATTATGCGTTTGATTGGCTGTGATTCAGGTCCAAAATAGTGCTTATTGGACTATAAACTGAATTTTTATAGGTTAGTCTACGAAAAGCCTGATGGTGGCTGGATCGAAATAAATATTTTCAGTAGGTTATAAGCAGTTTGCAACAGTTAGCGTTTCGGTCATATCGATCGGGATCTTGAGAACAAACCATCGTACTCTCTGAAGAAAGGGAAGAATATGCTTATTGGTATTACCAAAGAGCGGTTGGCCAATGAAGCCCGCGCAGCAGCAACGCCGAAGACGGTTGAACAGCTGCTCAAACTGGGTTTCAGCGTTGCGGTTGAAAGCGGCGCCGGTAAACTCGCCAGTTTCGAAGATGCAGCCTTTGAGGCGGTAGGGGCAACCATTACCGACTCCGTCACTGTCTGGCAGTCCGATATCGTGTTGAAAGTTAACGCACCAACTGATGAAGAGATCGCCTTAACGCGCGCGGGTAGTACGCTGGTCAGCTTTATCTGGCCAGCGCAGAACCCTGAGCTGCTACAGAAGCTGGCAGCGCGCAACGTCACCGTGATGGCAATGGACTCGGTGCCGCGTATTTCACGCGCGCAGTCGCTGGATGCCCTCAGCTCAATGGCTAACATTGCCGGCTATCGTGCCATTGTTGAAGCCGCTCACGAGTTTGGCCGTTTCTTCACCGGGCAGATCACCGCCGCCGGTAAAGTTCAGCCAGCCAAAGTGATGGTGATTGGCGCCGGCGTTGCTGGCCTGGCCGCTATCGGCGCGGCACGCAGCCTGGGTGCTATTGTGCGCGCCTTCGATACGCGTCCGGAAGTCAAAGAGCAGGTGCAAAGTATGGGCGCCGAGTTCCTTGAGCTGGATTTCGCAGAGGAAGCGGGCAGCGGTGACGGCTATGCCAAAGTGATGTCTGAAGCTTTTATTAAAGCTGAAATGGCGCTGTTTGCCGCTCAGGCTGAAGAAGTGGACATTATTGTCACCACCGCACTGATTCCAGGTAAACCGGCGCCGAAGCTGATCACGGCTGAAATGGTCGCCTCAATGAAACCGGGCAGCGTGATTGTCGATCTCGCCGCGCAAAACGGCGGGAACTGTGAGCTGACCGTAGCGGATACCGTGACCACCAGCCCGAACGGGGTGAAAATTATTGGCTATACCGATCTGCCAAGCCGCCTGCCAACGCAGTCTTCCCAGCTTTACGGCACCAACCTGGTGAACCTGATGAAGCTGCTGTGCAAAGAGAAAGATGGCAACATCGTCATTGATTTCGACGATGTGGTGGTGCGTGGCGTGACGGTGATCCGCGAGGGTGAAGTCACCTGGCCTGCGCCACCGATTCAGGTTTCTGCCGCGCCGAAAGCCGCAGCGGCCCAGGTTCAGGTGGAGAAACCCACAGCTAAACCCGTATCACCGATGCGCAAGTACGGTCTGATCGTGCTGGCTATCGTGCTGTTTGGCTGGCTGGCAAACGTTGCTCCGCCGGAATTCCTCTCCCACTTTACCGTGTTCGCGCTCTCCTGCGTGGTCGGCTATTACGTGGTGTGGAACGTCAGCCACGCGCTGCATACGCCGCTGATGTCGGTCACTAATGCCATTTCCGGCATTATTGTGGTCGGCGCGGTGCTGCAAATCGGTCACGGCGGCTGGGTCAGCTTCCTGTCCTTCGTCGCGGTGCTGATTGCCAGCATCAATATCTTTGGTGGCTTCACCGTCACCCAGCGCATGCTGAAAATGTTCCGTAAAAACTAAGGGGTAGTCCATGTCTTCCGGATTAGTGACTGCAGCATATATCGTTGCTGCAATCCTGTTTATTTGCAGCCTTGCCGGGCTGTCTAAACATGAAACCTCTAAGCAGGGGAATATTTTTGGCATCAGCGGGATGGCGCTGGCGCTGGTGGTCACCATCTTTGGCCCGGACTCTGGCAACGTTGCCTGGATCCTGCTGGCGATGGTGATTGGCGGCGCCATCGGCATCCGTTTGGCGAAGAGAGTCGAGATGACTGAAATGCCAGAACTGGTGGCGATGCTGCACAGCTTTGTTGGCCTGGCGGCGGTGCTGGTTGGCTTTAACAGCTACCTGGACCACGGCCCGGGCCTGCTGCCGGTGATGGAAAACATTCACCTGACTGAGATCTTCATCGGTATCTTTATCGGTGCAGTGACCTTCACGGGTTCCATCGTGGCATTTGGCAAGCTGTGCGGCAAGATCTCCTCTAAACCGCTGGCCCTGCCGCATCGCCACAAGCTGAATCTGCTGGCGCTGGTGGTGTCACTGGCGCTGCTGATTATCTTCGTGCGCAGCGACAGCGTTGGCGCTCAGACCTTTGCGCTGGTGGTCATGCTGCTGATCGCGCTGGCATTTGGCTGGCACCTGGTAGCATCAATCGGCGGGGCGGATATGCCGGTGGTGGTTTCCATGCTGAACTCCTATTCGGGCTGGGCAGCGGCGGCAGCGGGCTTTATGCTCAGCAACGATCTGCTGATTGTGACCGGTGCGCTGGTGGGTTCAAGCGGTGCGATCCTCTCTTACATTATGTGTAAGGCGATGAACCGTTCCTTTATCAGCGTGATCGCCGGGGGCTTCGGCACCGACAGCAGCTCAACGGGTGAAGGTGAAGAGATGGGCGAATACCGCGAAATCGACGCCGCAGGCACCGCAGAACTGCTGAAAAACTCCACCTCGGTGATCATCACGCCTGGCTACGGCATGGCGGTAGCGCAGGCTCAGTATCCGGTGGCGGATATCACCGCCAAACTGCGCGAGCGCGGTATCAAGGTGCGTTTCGGTATTCACCCGGTTGCCGGTCGTCTGCCCGGTCATATGAACGTGCTGCTGGCGGAAGCTAAAGTGCCGTATGACATCGTGCTGGAGATGGATGAGATCAACGATGATTTCACCGACACTGACACCGTGCTGGTTATCGGCGCCAATGACACCGTTAATCCGGCAGCGCAGGAAGATCCGCGCAGCCCAATCGCGGGCATGCCAGTACTGGAAGTGTGGAAAGCGCAAAACGTAGTGGTGTTTAAACGCTCGATGAATACCGGTTATGCCGGGGTGCAGAACCCGCTGTTCTTTAAAGAGAACACGCAGATGCTGTTTGGCGATGCGAAAGAGAGCGTCGAGGCAATTCTGAAAGCGCTGTAACAACAGGGTCAGGCATGCCTGACCCCTACGATCTGTGTTTGGGGAATGACATGCCTGACTCCTACGATATGCGTCTGGGCGATGACATGCCTGACCCCTACACAGATCGTAGGGGCGGGGCATGCCCCGCCCGGATGTGTTCTGTAAGGGCTGACCGCTAGCTGGGTCAGCCCTTTTTTATCATTTAGCGGACGGATCCTGCTCGCCAATAAACCAGTACCACAGCGGCACTGAAAGCAGCAGGGTGAAGACCACGCTATAGATGGTAATCATAAAGAACTCTGAAACATACAGCTCAACGGGCCAGGTGGAAAACGGCATATTGTACTCGTTGATCGCTCCGCCAATCATCGCCTTGGTCATCACAATGATGGCGCAAACCAGCACGCAGGCCTGAGCGGTAAAGAACTGGCGGCGTTTCTTGCCCGGTGGAAATAGTGACATGTTATGTACTCCTGTACGGTGATTCAGAATTTAACGTTAACTTTTGCCCACCAGGTGCGGCCTGGCTCATTCACTGGGGTACTGGCGGAATAGCCAAATACGCTGTTGCCTGCCAGATTCAGGTGCTCGCTGTACGCTTTATTGAAAATATTGTCGACGCCGCTGCTAATCTTGACGTTTTTCGTCACTTCATACGCGGCATTGGCGGAAAAGATGCTGAACCCGGCGCTGCGCTCGAAATCTTTGCCGACCACGTTGCCTTCATTTAACGCGATACGATTTTGTGGCCCCACCATACGCAGCAGGCCGGTCGTGCTCCAGCTTCCCTGTTTCCAGGTCAGACCCAGTCGGCTCTCCAGCGGCGGCATCTGCGGCAGCGGGCGACGATCAGAGCCGTTCTGCCCCCATGAATATGCCAGGCTGCCGTCTGCAGTCAGGCTCTCCGTTAATTTATAACTCAGGCCCGCTTCACCGCCCATAATTGTGGCGTTGACATTATCGGCGCGGCTGACATAAGCGTTGTTCGGATCGTAGCTGAAGAGAATAAAGTCTCTGACGTGGCCCAGGTAAGCCGAAACCCAGCCATCCATGCGCTTGCCGGAATATTTGGCGCCGATATCCAGCTGGGTGGTCTTCTCCGCTTTCACTGTGTCAAACGCCGCGCTGTGCCCGTCTGCGCCGTAGCTGGGTGAGAACAGCTCCCAGTAATCCGGGAAACGCTCCGTATAGCCCACCCCGGCATACATCATCAGCGGCAGGCTATCCAGCGTATGTTCCAGCCGCATAAACCCGGCGGGCATTGTATCGCTCCTTGCACCCTCGCCGGAAGCGCTAAAATTGTCCACCCAGCTGCGGTCGAGTCGCGCACCGCTCACCAGCTTATTGCGCGGGTCAATGCTCCAGCTCAGTTCACCAAAGGCGCCAATATCGTGAAAGCGGGCATCTTTGCGCCAGTCGTTATTCCTGCGGTTACGATGGGTGCTGGTTTGCATATCCATCCCGCTTTTCAGTTCAAAGTCAGACCATAACCAGGTACCCATAAAGCGGCCACCAACGGTGCGGCGATCGAGCTGCATCGCCATCGGCATGCTCATATCCATATGGCTGGACATTCCCGGCATGCTGCCCGGGCTGCGCAGGCTGTAATTATCCATGATGTGATTGGCATAGTTGTAGTACATCTGTGCTTCAAATTTGTCGAGTACCTCGCCGATGTTCGATTTCTCCACCCGCATGCCGAGGCTCTCACGCTTAAACTGGGAGCCATCCATGCTGCGCCCGGCGTAGCGCGCTTCGCCGTTGCCGCGCCCCGCAGTCAGCTCAACCAGCGTATCTTTATCCGGCGTCCAGCCCAGCGCGACGTCGCTGTTCCATTTGTTCCAGCGCGACGGCACGCGGTCACCGTTGCCGTCCTTGTAGTCCTGCGAAATAGAGTGGTTGCCAATCACCCGCAGATAACCCTGTTCGCTGCCCACGCTGAGGTCAGCACTCTGATCCCAGCGATTGTTCGACGCGCCCAGCAGGCTGGCGTTGCCCTGAATGCCGGGCTGGTCGAAGCGGGGCGGCTCACGGTCAAAGCGCACGGTGCCCGCCGAGTTGCCCGGCCCCCAAAGTACGGTTTGCGGGCCTTTGGTGATGCTCAACAGGTCGTAACTCTCCGGGGAGATATATGAACTGGGGGCATCCATGCGCGCCGGGCAGGCACCGGGCATTTCACCGCCGTCGGTCATGATGCGCATGCGCGAGCCGAACATGCCGCGAAACACCGGGTCACCGTTGGTCCCACCGTTACGAATCTGCGCAAAGCCCGGAATGGTTTTCAAATAGTCGGAGCCGTCGCTGGCGGGTACCGGCTGGCGCGGGGTTTTTGGCGAAGTGACAATCTCCAGCGGGGAGGTCAGCGGCGCGGTGACGGTCATCACGCCCGTCTCATCCGGCACGACATCATGCGCCGCGGCCAGATGTGGGCAGGCAGCAATAATTGCCACGCTTAACAGCGACAGCGGCAGGTAAATGACTTTCATGCTTAATTCCTTTTTAAACGGTAATTCTGTCTAAATAACTCGTCTGGATGCCCGGAATAATATTCAGGCGTGCGTGGTCCTGTGCAGGGCACATATAAAAAGGACAACGCTTTCCGACGGAGTTATCCGCAGTAAAATAATTGTATTAATCAGCGAAAGGAATTAAAGCAGCGGCGGGGCGCGAGGCTGGCAAATACTGGGGAAGAAAGTGACGTGAAAAGCGGGAAGAATTAACGCGGGCGGGGTGCAGGCAATCAGGCATATCAGCCAGAAAAAGGCGATAAACAGGCAGAGCAGCAGCGGCATATGGACCAGAAGCTGGCAGTAACCGCAGGCAAATTCGCCCATCATACCCATCTCGCTGCCCATATCATGATGCATGGCTTCATCAGAACCGGCGTGCATCATCATCGCAGCGTGGCTGGACATCGCGGGCATGGACATACCATCCATCATCATCTCTACAGGGTGATGCGCACTCATTTCGCTGCCGGCGGAGGTGCGATAACTCTCCAGCGTTTTGGAAACATCCGGCGCAATAAACAGCAGCAGTACCGCCAGAATAGCGATCAGAGCGGGCAAGCGGCGCTGTGACAGGCGATAGAATGAAACCAATCTGGCAATCCCTGCAGAGTGAATGAAAGGCGATAGTTTAGCGACTTTATTTGGCAATGTTAATGCGAACTTGAATTAATCATTATTAATTTAAGGCAAATAAAGGTCTCCCGCGGTTTTTTTGTGAGAGTACAGGTGTTGTCCAGCGCCCGGGACACTATTTGGTAGTGTTTTCCAGTTTTGCCTCTGCTTAGATAAGACTCCGGCCGGACCCTACACCAATAATTACCGGAGAACATCCATGAATATCATTGCCATCACCGCCTGTCCTACCGGTGTGGCCCATACCTATCTGGCCGAAAGCAATCTGAAAAAAGCGGCGAGAAAACTGGGCCTGTCCCTGCGCGTGGAAACACAGGGTGCCATTGAGAGTCAATACATCCTTAGCGCGGAGGATATCGCGGCCGCCGACATTGTGCTGATCGCCGCAGATAAGAGAGTCGAAATGGGGCGCTTTCAGCATAAAAACATTATCGAGGTTCCGGTGGCGCGTGCGGCCAGAGATGCTGAAGGACTACTGAATGCGATAACCGGTGGCGAACTGGTGCCGCATCGCCTTGAAACCCTGAGCGAAGAGCCGGGGAAGGCCGCAGCAGGCAGCAGTTCGCTGCTCTCCTCAGTCTATGTCCATTTGATTACCGGGGTGAACCTGATGATCCCGTTTGTGGTGGCAGGAGGGATACTGATCGCGCTCAGCTTCTCTTTTGGCATTACTGCAGCCACGCCGGGGGACGCCAGTTTTAGCCCGCTGGCGAAAATGCTGGCGGATATTGGGGGCGGCTCGGCGTTTGCCCTGATGTTGCCGATACTCGCGCTGGGCATTAGTCAGTCAATCAGTGGAAAAATGGGCATTGTCTCCGGCGCAGTGGGCGGCATGATGGCTATTCACACCGGCTCCGGCTTTCTTGGGGCGCTGATTGCCGGGTTTATCGCCGGCTACGTGACGCTGCTGATTGTGCGCCATATTAAACTGCCGCAGGCGATAGCCGGGCTGAAGCCGATCCTGATTGTCCCGCTGCTGAGCGTGCTGATCACCGGTGCGTTGATGGTGTGGCTAATTGGCGAACCCATTAAGCTGCTGCTGGGCTGGCTGACCGACTTCCTGAATGCGCTCGGGCACACCAACTCCGCGATACTCGGCTTACTGTTTGGCATGATGGTGGCTTTTGATATGGGCGGTCCGCTGAATAAAACCGTTTGTATGTTCGCCATCGGGCTGATGTCGAGCGGCATCTACGGGCCTATCGCGGCCTGCATGGCGGCGGGAATGGTACCCCCACTCGGTATTGCCCTGGCGACGCTGCTGTTCCGCCGTAAGTTCAGCCGCAGCGAGCGGGAAACGGGTAAAGTGACCTGGATTCTGGGGCTGTCGTTTATCACCGAAGGGGCGATCCCTTATGCGGTCTCCGATCCGTTACGCGTGATCCCGGCTATCGTGGCGGGCTCCGGGCTGGCCGGGGCACTCTCGATGGCGTTTGGCTGTGCCTCACGCGCGCCGCACGGGGGGATATTTGTGATGTTTATTCCCAATGTCATCGCCAACCTCGCTGCCTATCTGCTGGCGATTGCGGCGGGATCGCTGCTGACGGCGCTGATCCTGGGATTGCTGAAAAAAGAGCTGCCGGAAACGGCATAAAAAAGGCGGCCTGCGGGGCCGCCTGAACCCTTTAAGCAAGCTTAATCGTCTTCGTCGTCATCCAGTTCAACCGGTGAGGTGAAGCCGTCGGGTTTGATCGCCAGCAGATCGCAGCGCAGGTGGTCAATCACCTGTTCGGCGGTATTGCCAAGGAAGGCCGCGGACAGCCCGGTGCGGCCAATCGTTCCCAGCACCACCACACCCGCATCCAGATGTTCCGCCAGGTCAGGGATGACTTCCTCCGGCAGGCCTTTTTCAACATGAGTAAATTTTTCATCAATGCTAAAGGACTGGCGCAGCGCTTTCATCGCCACTAAATGCTGACCGCGAATCGCATCGTTATACACGCTGGGATCGAAGTCCGGCAGTTCAATCGCGATGTTAATTGGCGTGACGGGGTATGCGCCAACCAGATGCACTTCGGTATGGTTGACGCGTTCCGCCAGTTCCAGCGTCTCTTTCACCAGCTTGGTATTCAGCGGATCGTGATGAGGTTCTTCACTGGCAAGGTTAACCGCTACCACCGCTTTACCGCCTTCCGGCCAGGCCTGGTCTTTGACCATCCAAACCGGGCAGGGGCACTTGCGCAGCAGGTGCCAGTCAGTCGGGGTGAAGACCACCGCCTGCAGGCGGTCGTGCTGGTGGGCCATCTTAATCACCAGGTCGTGCTGGTTGTTCAGCACCTCCTGGATAATGGCTTCGTACGGGCGGTTATGCCAGATCACTTTGATATCAATCTGCACTCCGGCCGCGAGGTAGGCCTGCGACTGCTCGCGGATCCACTCAGTGCGCTGGCTGATCACCCCTTTACGCATGGTGATGCGTTCATCAGGGGAGAGCAGGGTAGTCATCTCGTAGGAGAAGTCGTAAATAGGAAGAAAACAGGTAATTTTACCGCCAAGGCGCTGATTCAAATAGACAGCACGGCGAAGTGCAGGCTGATCGTCCTGCTGTGGGTCGATAGCCACAAGAATGTTTTGATACTGAGCCATAACGATTTCTCCTTACACTGAGCGTGTCAGTTTAAAGATAGCCCAATCGCGGCAAAGGAAAAAGAGGAAAAGTTGTTGCCGGATCAATAAAATAACAAATATTGACCCGGCAATTATCAGGCAACCGTGTGGCTCTGGCCCGCAAGCTCCGAGAGGATTTGATGATTTTCAATGGTGATGTATTTGCCTTTCACTGCCAGCATGCCGCTTTTCTGGAAGCGACCGAGCAGGCGGCTGATGGTTTCAACCGTCAAACCGAGGTAATTACCAATATCGCCACGGGTCATGGTCAGGCGGAATTCACGCTGCGAGAAGCCGCGCTGGCCAAAGCGACGTGACAGGCCATAAATAAACGCAGCCAGGCGCTCTTCGGCATTTTTCTTTGACAGCAGCAGGATCATTTCCTGGTCACCTTTAATCTCACCGCTCATCAGGCGCATCATCTGTTGGCGCAGGCTGGGCATTTTACCGGATAGGTCGTCCAGGGTTTCAAAGGGGATTTCACACACCATGGCGGTTTCTAACGCCTGGGCAAAGCTGGGGTGAGAACTGGCGCTAATGGCGTCAAATCCAACCAGGTCACCGGCAAGGTGAAAACCGGTAATCTGCTCATCACCCTGTTCGGTGATGGTGTAACTCTTAATGGTTCCTGAACGGATCGCATAGAGTGATTTCAGTTCATCACCGGCTTTAAACAGCGTCTGGCCTTTCTGAATCGGTTTTTTTCGCTCGATGATATTATCGAGCTGATCCAGTTCGTGCTCGTTAAGCGTGAAGGGAATGCATAGCTGACTGATGCTGCAATCCTGGCAGTGAATAGCACAACCACCTGATTGAATGCGTCGGGTAACAATTCGCTTTTCCTGAATCATGATGTACGCTCGATGATAATTGACTGACATCAATTTACCATTTTTCGCTTACAGAATGAAACTCATCTGAGCAGTTTTAGGCACAATAAAAATGGGGATGTTATTGTCAAGGAATATCAATGTGAACGCGGTGTAAAATACCCGTAGTTAAAGGGGGTATTATCGCCAATTCTCTCGCCCTTATGCCCTTTTGCATCATTTTATCCCCTGAACAACAGAGGTGACCGCGGGCGGATTTTTGCTAAACTCACAGCTCTGGCCGAATAGGGTCACGACTTGATAATGACCGGGGGTGAGTATGACCATCAACCTTGATGAGCTGGATCTGTTTAAAAACGCGATGGAAGACGTCAAACCGCTGAAAGAGTGCAGCAACGTCGTGTGGATGAAGAGCCCTAAGCCCACCGCACCGCGCAAGCAGGATCTGCAGTTAGACAACCCCCTGACCAGCGGGCTGCTGGATATTGTTCCGCTTACCGTGCCGCTGGAATATAAGGCGGAAGGCATCCAGCAGGGGGTGCTGGATAAACTCTACCTCGGCAAATACCCGCCGCAGGCCAATCTCAATCTGATTCGTCAGAGCGTTGAACAGTGCCGCCAGGCGCTGTATCTGTTTATTCTGCAGGCGGAGCATCACGGGCTGCGTAATCTGCTGATCGTTCACGGCAAAGGGCGTGACGATCGTTCGCACGCCAATATTATTCGCAGCTATCTGATGCGCTGGCTACCGCAGCTGGAGCAGGTACAGGCCTTTTGCTGTGCGCGCACTCATGATGGCGGCGAGGGAGCCTGCTATGTCGGATTGCGTAAAAGCGAGCAGGCGCGGCTGGAAAACCGCGAGCGTCACGCCAAACGCAGCCGTTAGCCGGAGTGGGATTTACGGATGGTCGCCAGCATAATCTCTGCACACAGCGTCAGACTGCTGCCGGAGCGGGTCATAATGCCGACCGGCTCCCCCGGGCCATGTGGGGCAATGGGCAGTGCGGCCAGCGAGTTGTGCAGCAGATCCTCTTTGATGGCGCCGGATGGCACAAACCAAACATAGTTGTAGCGCAGCGCCAGCTGGCGGGCGAGGGAGGTCGAAGAGGTTTCGACCAGCGAGCCGGGCAGCTGGCAGCCTTGCTCCTTCAACATTGCTTCCGCCACGCGCCGTGGTGCTGTGCCCTCCGGAGAGATGACCACCGGCCACGACAGTGCCTTCGACAAGGTGACGTTGTCACTTAAGAGCGGGTGATCGGGACGCACAACCAGCCGCATCGACTCCAGGAACAGCAGTTCATAGGTTAACCCGGTCATCAAATCCGGATCGGCCATGCGGCCAATGCCGACATCAAACTCTCCCGCCTTAATTGCCGCAATCAGCACATTATTGTGCAGCGTTGCCACCTGGACGATAGCCTGCGGCTGCTGCTGGTGAAAACGATCGAGAATTGACGGTAGCATGCCCAGCGCCACGGTGGTCAAAACGCCAACGCGTAACACTTCGGGGTCTTGCTTCACCGGGAGATTAAATGACTGCCCGGCATGATTGAGCGCATCGAGCACGCGCACCGCATGGGTCAGAAACTGTTCCCCCATGGTGGTGAGCTGGGCTCCGAGACGCCCGCGTTCGAACAGACGCACGCCCGCCAGCTCCTCAAGCTCATTGAGCGTCTTTGACAGCGCAGGCTGGCTGAGGGACAGGGTTTCGGCGGCACGGCCCAGCGTCCCCTGTTGAGCAACAGCGACGAAAGTATGCAGATGGCGCAGACGAATGCGCTGATTAAACTGATATTTTTTGTCCATAACGCAGAGTAATGAGGGCGGCGATAAACTGGCAAGATCTATCTGAGCGTTTTGTTAACCTTATTGCAAATTTTAATTAACATTTACCGGCTATATGGCCGTATTCATCACTTTTTATGCGGATAAGCCCTGGGGGTTATATCGGCAGATTATAAAACCGCAGAAAAAACAGGCGAACTGCCTTTTTGCGGTTAACCAGGCTTTTTGTTCGTATTACCGTGAAAAAACGAACAAAACTGGCAGGAGAATTCCATAACAATCCGTTATGATAGCCGCCACTTTTTTAAATCAAACCTCAGCGAGTCGACATCATCTGGCCGGGGTTGACCCAGGCCAGCTATGGAGTGCGATGTGGACAGTAGCGCAGCGATCGATATCCGTGCGTTGATTAATCAGGGGGCGTTGAGTCGCTATCAGAAACGGATTATCGCCCTGAGTTTTGCCGTGGTTGCCATGGATGGTATGGATATTGCGCTGATGGGCTTTATCGCTCCTGCGCTGAAAACTGCCTGGGGCGTGACCAATCACCAGCTTGGCGCGGTGATCAGCGCTGCGCTGATCGGCCTGGCGCTGGGGGCAATGTTTGCCGGGCCGCTGGCAGACCGTTTTGGCCGCCGGGTCATCATCATCAGCAGCGTCTTCTTCTTTGGCCTGTGGACGCTGGCGACCGCGTTTTCGCAAAACCTCGACCAGATTATGCTGTTTCGCTTCCTGACCGGGCTTGGGCTGGGCGCAGCGATGCCCAATGTCGGTACCCTGGTGGCCGAATACTCCCCGGAGCGCAAACGCGCCTTCCTGATCACCGTGGTGTTCTGCGGTTTTACCTTTGGTGCGGCGACCGGCGGGTTTGCCGCCTCGTGGCTGATCCCGAATTTTGGCTGGCACGCGGTGCTGGTGCTGGGTGGGGTTCTGCCGCTGTTGCTGGTGCCTCTGCTGCTACGCGGGCTGCCGGAATCGGTGCGCTTTATGATGACGCGCAACGCACCCGCCGCTGAGATCCGCGCCATTGTGCAGAAGATGCATCCTGGCTGCGTGAGCGATGAGAGCCGCTTTACGCGCAGTGAAAGTGTCGCCAGTGAAGGGGCGATAAAAGTGGTGTTATCGCGCCGCTACGCTTTTGGCAGCATGATGCTGTGGGGCAGTTACTTTATGGGGCTGTTCCTCGTCTATCTGATCGGCTCCTGGCTACCCTCGCTGGTGAAGGATGTGGGAATGACGGTGACGCAGGCAGCGCTGGTTACGGCGATGTACCAGGCGGGGGGTACCGTCGGGTCACTGTTTGCGGGCTGGATGATGGACCGTTTTAACGCCAACCTGGCGCTGGCGGCTATCTATTTTACCGGTGCAATTGCCACGGTCTGTATCGGCTACGCTCCGCCGGACGCATGGGTGCTGAGCGCCATCGCTTTCTGCAGCGGTTTCTGCCTGAACGGTGCCAATACCGGGATGAATGCATTATCCGCCAGCTACTATCCGACCCATGCCCGTGCGACCGGTTCCAGCTGGATGCACGGCGTTGGTCGTATCGGGGCTATCCTCAGCGCTTTTGCCGGGGCACAGATGCTGTCGATGGGCTGGAATATCACCGATGTCTTCTCATTCCTCGCCATTCCGGCGGTGCTCACCACGCTGATGCTGGTGGCGAAATATCTGTATGGCTATCAGCGGTCAGATTAACCCTGGGGCGACACAATAAATCGGTGGGGCTGACCCTCTTTTTGGGTCAGCCCGCCTCACATCACTGCAAACTGCTGTTCTTCACTAAGGTAAAACGGCCGGCCCCTAAAAACATCACCGCCAGCGCGCCGAAGAAATAGAGCGCTTCACCTTCCAGTGCCCATGCGCCAACGCTGGTTCTGTCCCATACCGCACCGGTTTTTACCAGCAGCGTTGCCACCACCAGATTGACTGCGATAACAAACGCTGCCGGGCGGGTCAGCAGGCCAACGATAATCATCACTGGTGCAACGACCTCGCCGAAATAGGCGCCATAGGCGACAAACCCCGGGATGCCGTGCGCGTGCAGCAGGCGTGCAATCCAGCCTACGCCGTGCTGGATCTTAAATACCCCATGAAACAGCAGCAGCGCCCCGAGTGAAACGCGTAACACCAGCTTGCCCAAATCGGGATGGTCGCCGAGGCGGGAAAATCCATTATTGATAGCGGAAAACATAAAGTGGTCCTCAACGTTATGGCAAATAATCCTGCATCGCAGTCGCGGATCATCGCATTGCAAAAAACTCATCACCTATCAGCATAATCTGCAAATAAGCTGGCGTTATGGACTTTCTGCCTGCGGATGCAAATAATTAATGCAGGCCAGTTTTGGATGAACTAATGAGAAACGATCGTTTATTACGGATTAATACCGCAGAAGGCTGTCTGCGAGGAAATGTGGAAGAGGGTGTATTTGTTTTTAAAGGGATCCCTTACGCCGCTCCGCCCGTCGGCCCGCTGCGCTGGAGAGCGCCGAAACCGCTCCCGCCTTGGGAAGGGGAAAAGGATGCCAGCGCATGGGGCTTTGCCAGCTGGCAAAGCCGCGAATACTGCCTCGCCGTTGGCGGAGGCGACCCTGGCACATTCAGCGAAGATTGCTTATATCTCAACGTCTGGACACCCGATGTCGAGCCATCTTCACCGCTGCCGGTGATGGTGTGGATCCACGGTGGGGGCTACGCCGTCGGTTCAGGTGGGCTGACGCCGTACATTGGCGCACCGCTGGCACAGCGCGGCGCGGTAGTGGTGACGATCAACTATCGCCTGGGTCATCTGGGCTTCTTCGCCCATCCGGCGCTGGACCGCGAGTACGCCAAAGGTGAAGTGATAAATAATTTCGCCTTGCTCGACCAGATCAGCGCCCTGCAGTGGGTGCAACGTAACATTCATGCCTTTGGCGGCAACCCGCACAATGTCACGCTGATGGGCGAATCCTCGGGTGCCCGCAGCGTCCTGTCACTGTTTGCTTCGCCGCTGGCGCAGGGTCTATTCCACAAAGGCATTGCGCAGAGCGCTTACTCTTTACCTGACGTCCCCCGTGCCGAAGCGTTAAAGAAGGGCGAGGCGCTGGCCAGCCATTTTGCACTTGGCGAAGCGACGGCAGAACAGCTGCGCGCGCTGCCCGCCGAAGCCTTCTGGTCGCTGGACAGTTCGCTGGGAACCGGGCCAGTCGCCATCAGCGGTGACTGCGTATTGCCTCAGCCAATGCTTAACGTATTCAATGCTGGCAAACAGCAGCGTCTGCCGCTGATGATTGGCAGTAACAGTGATGAAGCCAGCGTGCTGAACTATTTTGGTGTCGATGCCGCGAAGGTGATCGCCAGGCTGCGCGCCAAACAGCCCCTGACGCTGCGCTTGATTAAGCTGTTATATCCCGGCGTCTGGGATGACATTGAGCTGGGCCGCCAGGTCGCGCGCGATATGAGTTTCACCACCCTGGGCTATGTTATGGCTCTGGCACAGCACCGCATTGGCATTCCGGGCTGGCGCTACTACTTCGATTATGTTTCCGAAAATGCCCGCGATATCTACCCGCACGGCACCTGGCACGGCAATGAAGTGCCGTACGTTCTCAATACGCTGGGGCAGATGCCGCCGGGCGAAGCCGATCGCGCCTTTACCGCAGGTGACCACCAGTTCGCCCGGCGCGTCAGTGAATACTGGCTAAGCTTTGCCCGCGATATCACCGAGTTTTCCCATCAGATCGGCGGTGAGGTGAGCTGGCCTGCCTGGCATCCTTCACAGGATGTTACCCTGCGCTTCGGTCAGGACGGGTTGGCCGATATCCATATTGAAAAACGTTTTATGCGCCGCCGCATGCAGGTTTTCCGCCTGCTGATGAAGGCCCTTGTCCATCTTAAACACTAAACAATAATCACGCAGCGGTAATAGTTAATGATTACTGCTGTGTTTTAAATAACTTAAAAAAGTTAAATATCGCTTCATAGCAATCACTTATATTACATCAGCACTAAAATCAGGCGGCGGAATCAACAATATTAATCGTGTATTTTTCTTAACTGTTTCTTCGTAATTTGCCGATAACTCTCTTGATAGCCCACTTATGTCATCACTTTTATTCGGTATCACCAGGTTACGGAGTCCCTATGAACTTATTAAAGAACTACACGATCCGCGCCATTATGCTGTGGATCCTCGGCCTGTTTTGCCTGCTTTGGGGAGGCGTTGGCGGCTACAGCGTCTATTCTCTGAACCAGCTGGCAAAGGGTAACGACGTTGACCGTCACCTGGTAAGCCAGATGACCACGCTGAGTAAGGGTAACGACCAGTATTTTCGGGTGATTACTCGTCTGTCGCGGGCCATCGAATCTAAAAAGCCAGAAGATATGGCCTCCGTGCAGAAAGCGCTGGATAACATGACCACGCTGCTGGCCGATTTTAAAAAACAGTCTCCCGGCCCGCTTGATGCCCAGTATGCGGCGGGCGCCATTGATAGCTGGCAGAAGCTGCTGGATGAGGGCGTTTCTCCGCAGGTGAACCTGGCAAAGCAGGGCAGCCTTGATGATTTCCGCCGCCAGGCCAGTAGCGTAACGCCTGCGCTGAGCCGCGCATTTGGCGCCAGCGTGGAAAAGTTCAACAGCGCGGCGGGTGCCAAGCTGGATGACACGCGCATCACCGTTGATCACCTGACCAACGTCACCAAAAGCGTGCTGGTGATGGCGGTGATTGCCGGGCTGCTGATTTTACTGTTCACCGACCGCTATCTGGTGGTGATGCTGGTGCGCCCGCTCGACACCATCCGCGAACACTTCCGCGTCATTGCCGAAGGTGACCTTAGCCAGCCGGTGAATGACTTTGGCCGTAACTGCGTCGGCAAGCTGGTGCCTTTACTGCGCGCGATGCAGGACAGCCTGCGCGAAGCGGTCAGCTCAATTCGCAGCGGCACCGAAAATATCTATCGCGGCGCAGCGGAGATCTCCTCGGGTAACAACGATCTCTCTTCGCGTACCGAAGAGCAGGCCTCCGCGCTGGAGCAAACTGCCGCCAGCATGGAGCAGCTCACGGCTACGGTGAAGTTCAACGCCGATAACGCGCGTCAGGCCAGCGATCTGGCGGATACCGCCTCAGCGACCGCGGGTAAAGGCGGCAAGCTGGTGGGTCAGGTGGTCAGCACCATGGAAGGCATCGCCGGCAGTTCGAAGAAGATTGCCGAAATTACCACGGTGATTAACAGCATTGCTTTTCAGACCAACATTCTGGCACTTAACGCAGCGGTCGAAGCCGCACGCGCCGGTGAGCAGGGGCGCGGTTTTGCCGTGGTAGCCAGTGAAGTGCGCAACCTGGCGCAGCGCAGTGCTAACGCGGCGAAAGAGATTGAAACGCTGATTGCCGACTCGGTCAGCCGCGTTGACGATGGGTCGAAGCTGGTGAACGCGGCGGGCAGCACCATGAACGATATTCTGCACTCGGTAGGCGAAGTGACCGAGATCATGAAGCAGATCGCCTCGGCATCGGAAGAGCAGAGTAAGGGCATTGCGCAGGTCGGCACCGCCATTTCCGAGATGGACAGCGTGACCCAGCAGAACGCCTCGCTGGTTGAACAGGTCTCCGCCGCTGCCAGCGCGCTGGAGCGTCAGACGGAAGAGCTGACGCTGTCGGTGGCTAAATTCCGCCTGTCGGCGACCGAGCCTGCGGTGAAAAGTGCGGCGCTGAAATCGCCAGCGCGCGCCGCATCACCTTCGCCTCTCCTGGCAAAAAGCCCGGCGGCTGGCGCTGATGACTGGGTAGCGTTCTAATTCCCCGCTGATAACCACGCCACCAGCTCATCCAGCAGCGGTGGCGCTTCCTCAGGCGGGCGGCGGAGCAGGCTGTAAACCGCCCCCGTTTTCACACTGCCGCTAAACGGCGCCACCAGGCGCTGCATCGCCAGATCTTCCGCAATCAGCGTCACATCCGCCACCGTCACGCCAAACCCCTGAATGGCCGCACTGATCGCCAGATCCATGGTGGCAAAGTGCTGGTTACGCTTCATGATCGGCGGCTGGCGGTTGGCCTGGAGCCAGAGCTGCCAGTCACGGCTGTCGGCGGTGGGATGCAGAAAAGTCATCGCGGCAAGCGACGCGGGCGTGACGGCCGGTTCGGGCAGCAGCGCGGCGGCCATCACCGGGGTCAATGCCTCTTCAAACAGCAGCACGCCGTGGCGCGGCATGCTGCCGTAAACAATGGCGGCATCAAAATTTTCCAGCTGGCCGCTGTGCTCAACGGTGGTGGTGAGGGAGACATGCAGCTCCGGGCGCTGCTTCTCCAGCGCCACCAGTTTTGGCACCAGCCAGCGCATCGCACAGGTTGGGGCTTTCAGGCGGATCACCGCGTGCTGACGGCTCGCCTGCTGTGCAGCGTCGTGCATCTGCTGATAGCCGCTTTGTAGCGCGGGCAACAGGCTCGCCCCCTGCGGGGTCAGATGCAGGCCGCGCGCGTGGCGATCAAACAGGGTAAAGCCAAGCCACGCTTCCAGCGCCGCAATTTTACGGCTCACCGCACCCTGAGTAATGCACAGCTCGCTGGCCGCACGCGTCAGGTTAAGGTGACGGGCAGCAACGATAAAAGCATGAATGGCATTTAACGGCAGCGGACGCTGGGGCATAGAGGCTCTCTGAGCTATGTTAAAAAGTCATGGCTATTATGACAACAATTCGCTTGTCGCCTCAAGTGCCGCCAGGTAGAACTGGCATCATTACTTTTCTTCCGACTGGAGCTTCTATGACCATCACCTCAGCGGTGCAGCAGCGCTCAAAACTCCCCGATGTTGGCACCACCATTTTCTCGGTGATTGGCCAGCTCTCCGCGCAGCATAACGCGATAAACCTGTCGCAGGGCGCACCAAACTTCCCTTGCGACCCGCTGCTGGTTGATGGTGTCACCCGCGCCATGCAGCAGGGGCATAACCAGTATGCACCGATGACGGGGTTGGGCGCGCTGAGAGACGTGCTGGCGGAAAAAGTCCACACGCTTTACGGCCAGCAGTATGACGCGGGCAGTGAAGTGCTGATCACCGCCAGCGCCAGCGAGGCACTTTACTCAGCGATTGCCGGGCTGGTGCATGCGGGCGATGAGGTGATCTTCTTTGAACCCGCGTTCGACAGCTATGCGCCGATTGTGCGCCTGCAGGGGGCGAAAGCCATTGGCCTGAAGTTACAGGTGCCGGAGTTTGCGATTAACTGGGAGGAAGTCAGCGCCGCGATCACCTCGCGCACGCGGATGATCATCATCAACACACCGCACAACCCCAGTTCACAGGTGCTGAGCCGCGAAGATCTCGACCGGCTGGCAGCGCTGACGCGCAACACCGATATCGTGGTGCTGTCCGATGAAGTGTATGAGCACATCCTGTTTGACGGCCGCAAGCATCACGGCATGGCAACCCACCCGGAGCTGGCGCAGCGCAGCGTGATTGTCTCGTCCTTCGGTAAAACTTTCCACGTGACCGGCTGGCGCGTCGGCTATCTGTTAGCCCCGGCGCAGCTGATGGAGGAGGTGGTTAAAGTGCATCAGTTTATGATGTTCTCCGCCGATACCCCCATGCAGGTAGCGTTTGCCGACTATCTGCGCCAGCCAGCTAACTATCTGGCACTGGGCGAATTCTATCAGCGCAAGCGCGACACCTTAGCCGCGCTGCTGCAGGATTCGCCGTTCAGGCTGCTGCCATCTGCGGGATCGTTCTTTATGTTGGCCAGCTATGCTGATTTCAGTGACGAGACGGACAGCGAAATGGTAAAACGTCTGATTGTTGATCATGGTGTGGCGACCATTCCGCTGTCGGCATTTTATACCGATGGCACCGACAATAAATTAATCCGTCTCTCTTTCGCAAAAGACGAAGCCACTTTGCAGGCGGGCGCACGCGCACTCTGCCAGGTCAAGCCTCGCTAACTTAATCACACTTGAGGGGAAGTACATGAAGAAGCTGAACGCGTTGTTGGTGGCGGTAGGCCTGTTGAGTTCTTTGTCCGCGCTGGCGCAGGAGACGCTGCGCTACGGGCTGGAATCGCAGTATCCACCTTTTGAAAGCCGCAATGCCTCCGGGGAGCTGGAAGGGTTTGATATTGAGCTGGGCAAAGCCATTTGCCAGGCGGGTAACTTCAAGTGCAGCTGGGTTGAGAGCAGCTTTGACGCCTTAATCCCGGCACTGGCGGCGAAGAAGTTTGATGCCATTAACTCGGCGATGAACATCACCGAAGCACGCATGAAAAGCATCGGCTTCACCAAGCCTATTTACCGTATTCCCAGCATGCTAATCGTGAAAACCGGTTCTGGCCTGCAGCCAACCGTGGAGAGCCTGAAAGGTAAGAGCGTGGGCGTGCTGCAAGGGTCCGTACAGGAAACCTTCGCTAAGAAGCACTGGGAGCCGCAGGGGGTGACCGTAACCTCCTATCAGGACCAGAACCAGGTGTACAACGACATGGATGCTGGCCGCCTCGACGGTACGCTGGTGATGTCTGCTGCCGGTCAGTCCGGCTTCCTCGACAAGCCGCAGGGCAAGGGTTACAGCTTCGCCGGTAAAGCGGTAGAGGATGAGCAGGTGCTGGGCGTGGGAATCGGTTTTGGCCTGCGTAAAGACGACGCTAAGCTGAAGCAGGATCTCGATGCGGCGATTGCTAAAGTACAGGCTGACGGCACCGTCACCAAGCTGGCTGCCAAGTTCTTCCCCGGCATTGATGTGTCAGTAAAATAATACTTTCCCGGTACAGCGAAGCGACGGCAAGATGTCGCTTCGCCACTGACTTCTCCTCAATATTTTCAATCTAATTATCCCGTTAGAAATTTAAGCCTTAATGTGTTTATTAAGTAAAAATTCGCTGGGCAAGACTTTTTCAAAAAAACTCAGAAAACGCACGAATGGAACTACACTTCCGATTCAAGTATATTATATTTCTCCGTTTTCTATTAAATCTAAAAAATTTATTTTTTTTGCTCACTCTTTGTAATTTATATGAAAATTTAAATGCCAATGCTATTAACCATCAAAGCATGATCTCCAGCACATTTCTAAATAAAAATATTCAGTATTATTGTTTTGTCCCTGTTGGTTTTAGTGTTCGTTAAAGTCAGTTTCGATTTTTAAAAACATGGAAGGATAAAATAAATGGATATATCTATAAGGTTGGCGAATTCTTTAGGCTGTTCTGTAGCAGGAACGGCTGTTGTTCATAGTATTTATGAAAAATTTAAAGGCGAGAATATCTCCGTTTATACAAAGTTTCCTAGCCTTTTATCTGGCATTGAAGGTATCGATGTTGTAACTGCAGTAACAGAACTCGATGATTTCTTTGACGTCGACTTGCGTAAGTATACTGAACGGCGCCCCCACAATTCCTTCCCTTATCGACCAAGTTTTTATCATATGCTAGAGATGGCCGAGGAACAACTCAAATGTACACTCCCTATCTGTAATCCTAAGATAATTATCCAGCCAGAGGAAATTAAAATTGCACGTGAGAAAGTGGCGCGATACACAAAGCCTGTTGTTTGGTTACAAACCATATCAAAAAGTTTCAACCGAAATTGGCCAGCTGAAAATTGGTCTCAACTAACTGAATTTTTCAAATCAAAATGCATATTTATTGATCTCTCAAAGGCAGAATATTCTCTGCGAGAGTATCTTGCTGTAACAACACAATGTTATGCTGGGATTTGCCTTGATAGTTTTTTAATACATGGTTCTGCAGCGGTAGGTGCACAAAATGTGATAACGATTTTGGGAAGTTCAAGACCCCAAGTTGTGACCTATCCGGGTCAATCGCTTTGCTATTCATCCAGTTCATGCGAAGCTCAGCCATGCGGTATGCATGGTTATTATAGAGGATGTTCAGCTGTATTTGATAATCACTTCAATAATAACCTATGCATTCATCAAAGTCCCATTTGCATGGAGGGTGTTTCTTTTCAACAAGTTGTAGGGAAACTTAAAAAAATACTCTCTGGCTTTAAAGTGAAGACTACTTAATTCAACGAGTCGTGTTTATAATTTCGATTAAATTTAATGAAATTAATTAGTTAGTAGTTGTTTTGTTCATTTTAATTCTCAGGTGATATTAATGAGGAAAAATAAAAAGAATGTAATACTTCAAGATGTAGCTAAAAAAATAGGCGTTTCATCTATGACTGTATCTAGATTTTTAAATTGTCCAAATCTGGTTTCGGAAGAAACAAGAGAAAAAATTGAGAGGGCAATTTCCGATTTAAATTATGTGCAATGTGGTTTGAAGTCGGAAAATATAAAAATTTGCGATATTGCTAATGAAGCCGGTTTATCACCTATGACTGTATCGAGGGCTGTAAGTAAGCCTCAGCTCGTGTCTGAGAAAACTAGGTTCTATATAGAACAGACTATCTCTCGAATGAGCAGCAGGAAAAAAGAATCACAAAACTCTCTAGCATTGTCTGAAAATGATTTTTTATTTATGTTTTTTTGTATGAATCTTGATATGGCACTCGTTATTAACTATATAAAAAATGTATATGAACGTGGAGTGATACCATGTGTGCTGCCTTACGAAACAAAAACTGAACTTCTATCTAATATCTCAAGAGTAAGGTGTATATGTCATTGTGAATTGGTTGTTTTATCTGATAATGACGATGTTGATTTTAGTGATCTTACATCTATAGTTAATGTTATAAATATTGCAAGAGAAATTTAATTTTTAGAGATTTAACTTATCTATTATGCTTAAATGACTTTAAACTCCAGATTATTCGGTTGAAAACAGTTTGACTAACTTGAGATTAGTTTAACTAATCAATGATGTTTTTTAATTACTTAGTTTCTTTCTGATTATTTGTTAAGGAGATATAATGTCCGTTAATAAAACTAACGATCTTGATTCTGTTGAATATCCATTCCCACCTTTTCCTGAACAGACTCAGCTAGCTCCAGGGCTGGCCAACAAAATGATACCTTTACCTGATCATGGTGAATTAAGCTATAAGGGTAGTGGGCGTTTAGTTGGCCGTAAAGCTCTGATTACAGGAGGGGACTCCGGTATCGGTCGTGCGGTCGCCATCGCTTATGCTCGCGAGGGAGCTGATGTGGCAATCAATTATCTTCCTGAAGAAGAATCTGATGCTGTTGAAGTGATCCGCCTGATTGAAGCGGAGGGAAGGGTAGCTGTCGCTCTTCCAGGAGATATTTGCGATGAAGCGTTCTGCAAAAGGTTAGTCAAAGAAGCCGCCTCCAGACTTGGAGGTATTGATATTTTAGTTAACAATGCAGGGCGTCAGCAATACAATGAATCTATTCGGAATTTAAAGACTGAAGATTTTGATGCAACGTTCAAAATAAACGTTTATGCGATGTTTTGGATAACTAAAGAAGCTGTAAATCACCTTCCCAGAGGGGCTTCAATTATTAATACCAGTTCAATTCAGGCGTTTGATCCTAACGAGATCCTGCTTGACTATGCTCAAACTAAAGCTTGTATTGTTGCCTTTACCAAATCACTGGCAAAGCAGTTGGCCAAAGAAGGTATTCGAGTCAATGCAGTTGCACCTGGGCCATACTGGACCGCTTTGCAACCTAGCGGTGGACAGCCAACGAATAAGGTAAGTACTTTTGGCGCTTCTACGCCGCTAGGGAGACCTGGACAACCAGCAGAAATTGCATCGCTTTATGTGACAATGGCCTCGACTGAAAATAGTTACAGTTCCGGACAAGTCTGGTGTTCTGACGGTGGAACTGGAACAATATGACTTTTTTATGAACCTATCCGCCTCATTCTATTACTTTCCTTTCTTCCAATGTCCCATGGGTCGGGCATGCCCGATCCCCGACGAAAATGTTGCTGGAGATCGTAGGGTCGAGGCATGCCTCGACCGTATTTCTTTCCGCCGACTATCACTCCGCTGCCAGCAGGCAAATTTTCTCTGCCAGCAGGTAAGATTTCACAAACGACGGGATCGGCAGGAACTCAAATTTCGAGTGGAAGTTATGCGCCCCGGTAAAGAAGTTCGGCGTTAACAGACCCTTGGCCGACAGTGCTGCGCCATCGGTGCCGCCGCGCATTGGGATCACCTTCGGTTCAATCTCTAACTGCTTCATCGCCTCAAAGATCAGTTCGATCGGGCGGCGATCGTCGCCAATAGCATTGCTGATATTGCTGTAGGTATCGCTGATGCTGACTTCAACTTTTCCGGTTGGGTAGGCCTGACGGATTTTCTCCGCCACGTCATGCATCTGCTGTTTGCGTGCGGCAAAACTGACGAGGTCAAAATCACGAATTGAAGCCTTCAGACGCGTCTCGCTGGCGTTGGCCTGCATGTCGTTAAACCAGGTGTAGCCTTCGCGCCCCTCGGTATGCTCCGGCGTCTGCTGACGGTCGAAGTGGCTGATAAAGTCCCACGCCATCAGCAGCGGATTGACCAGCACCCCTTTGCCCGACATCGGGTGTGCTGTTACACCGGTCAGGCGGATTTCAGCGGCAGCGGCGTTAAAGTTCTCATAAACCACTTCGCCCAGCTCGCAGCAGTCGATAGTGTAGGCAAAATCGACGTCAAAACGGGCTTTTAAATCCAGCGCCTTCGCACCGCGCAGGCCGATCTCTTCATCCGGCACAAACGCCACCACGATATCGCCGTGGGCGTGCTGCGCATTCAGGTTTTCCATCAGCGTCATCACCACTGTGACCGCCGCTTTATTGTCGGCGCCGAGCACGCTGGTGCCGTCGCTGAAGATGATTTCCTGGCCGTGATAGGCGCGGATCTCCGGGTGTTCCGCGCTGCGCAGCCAGATATCCTGCGTTTGGTTCAGGCACAGATCCTCACCCTCATAGCGCAGCGTCTGCGGATGAATATGCGGTGACAGCCCGACGTCGACGGTATCGATATGGGTGATAAAGCCAATGCGCGGCGCATCAGGGCGGTTGCCGGGCTTAACGGCGGTAACGGTAGCAAACTCATCAATCACCACCTTTTCCAGCCCGAGCTGGCGCAGCTCGTCAGCCAGCATTTGCGCCATCTGATGCTGTTCCGGCGTGCTCGGCAGCACGGTTGCTGCGGCATCACTCTGGCTGGTAACGGCCAGATAACGATAAAAACGCTGAGTCAGCTGGCTCGCCAGGTTGTCGGTCATAACGTTTCCTTATTTGTCGCGAACTATAAAGGTTCTGTAGAGTTGCCAATCGTGTTATTTATTAAACAGATATCTTTTTGTTTTACGCATCACCCCCTGACAAAGTCAAATAAAAAGCGAGGATGGAGATGAAGAAAGTGGTATTACGCACGGTACTGGCGGCTCTGGCGCTCACCGTGGCCTCTGGGGCAGCCGCAAAAACGCTGGTGTTCTGTTCGGAAGGGTCGCCGGAAAACTTTAACCCTCAGCTGTACACCTCCGGCACCAGCGTGGATGCCAGCGCGGTGCCGATTTATAACCGCCTGGTGGATTTCACACCGGGTACCACCGACCTGATCCCGAGCCTCGCCGAGAGCTGGGATATCAGCCCGGACGGCAAGGTTTATACCTTCCACCTGCGCAAAGGCGTTAAGTTCCACAGCAGTAAAAGCTATAAGCCGACGCGCGATTTCAACGCCGACGACGTTATCTTCTCGTTTATGCGGCAGAAAGATCCGGCTAACCCGTATCACAACGTCTCTAACGGCAGCTACACCAACTTTGAAAGCCTGGAGTTTGGCACGCTGCTGCAAAAAATTGAGAAGGTGGACGACCACACCGTGCGCTTTACGCTGGCCCATGCCGAGGCGCCATTCCTCGCCGATCTCGGCTGGTATTTTGCATCGATCCTCTCCGCCGAATATGCCGATGCGATGCTAAAGGCCGGCACGCCGGAGAAAGTGGACCGCGACCCTATCGGCACCGGGCCATTTGAGCTGGTGCAGTACCAGAAGGACGCGCGCATTCTGTACCGTGCCTTCCCGGACTACTGGCAGGGCAAAGCGAAACTGGATCGTCTGGTATTCAGCATCACCCCTGATGCCTCGGTACGTGCTGCCAAGCTGGAGAAAAACGAATGCCAGGTGATGCCATTCCCAAACCCTGCCGACCTTAAGCGCCTGGGCGAAGACAAAAATATCACCCTGATGCAGAAGGCCGGGCTCAACACCGGTTTCCTCGCGTTTAACACCCAGAAAGCCCCGCTGGATAACGTCAAAGTGCGCCAGGCGCTGAGTATGGCGATCAACAAACCGGCGATTATCGAAGCGGTATTCCAGGGCACCGGCACCGCAGCGAAAAATCTGCTGCCGCCGGGGGTGTGGAGCGCTGACCAGGACCTGAAGGATTACGATTACGACGTAGAAAAAGCCAAGGCATTGCTGAAAGAAGCCGGAATAGCCCCTGGCACCAGCATTGACCTGTGGGCGATGCCGGTGCAGCGCCCTTATAACCCAAACGCGCGACGCATGGCCGAAATGATCCAGGCTGACTGGGCGAAAGTGGGCATCAAAGCGAATATCGTCAGCTTCGAATGGGGGGAGTACCTCAAACGGGTGAAAAACGGCGAACACCAGGCCGCGCTGATGGGCTGGACCACCGCAACCGGGGATCCGGATAACTTCTTCGGTCCGCTATTCAGCTGTACTTCGGCCAACGGTGGGTCAAACTCGTCGAAGTGGTGCTACCAGCCCTTTGACCAGCTGATTACCAAAGCGCGCGCCGAGCAGGATCACGACAAGCGCGTGGCGATGTACCGGGAGGCGCAGCAGATCATGCACGACCAGGCCCCAGCGGTGATGATTGCGCACTCAACCATTTTCGAACCGGTGCGCAAAGAGGTGAGCGGTTACGAAGTCGATCCCTTCGGTAAGCATATTTTTTATCAGGTAGAGATGAAATAAAACAGCGGCTTGAATGTCGTAGGGGGCGACCTTCTTTTTCGGTCGCCCCACCAACGGCACGCAGCCATATCACAGACCAAACTGCGCTCTGATCTCCATATCCTGCTGCTTTAACTCCATTCGCACAAAATCCACAAACAGCGACAGCGCTGCCGACGGCTGGCGCCCAATTGCCGTCTGCATCTGCAGCGAACGCTGGCTCAACTGGTCCGGTCCCACCGATTTCAGCACCAGCCCGTGCTCCAGCGCCTGATACATCACGGTGAAGTGGCTACTGATGGTGATCGCCTGCGGTGTATGTAGCAGGAAGGTGTAAAGCGAGCTGAAGTTATTGCAGGTCAGTACCGGCTCGATAAAGGTGCCGCTCATACGGCAGGAGAGGTCGAACAGCTGGCGCACGGTGAAGTTGGCATTGGGCAGCGCCAGCGGGTACGCCAGCAGGTCACTCAGCTTCATCTCCTGCTGCGCCAGCGGGTGGCTGCTATGCAGCACCAGCAGAACCGGAGCAGGCCAGGATGCCGCCACCTCCACACCGCGCTCCGGGTGCAGGCTGAACTGGAACGCCACATCACACTCGCCGCGCCGCAGGATCTCCGCCACTTCCAGCGAGCTGGCTACCGTGAGTTGGAAACTGACCCCGGGGTGCAGCAGGCGAAACTGGGTAAACAGCATTGGCAGCAGGCTGAAAGCCATTCCGTCGGTGCAGGCTACCCGCAGCGCAGTGCGCCTGACGGCTTTTAGCCCTTTAATCTCTGCAATCGCGTGCTCCATATCCATCATGCTTTTTCGCACGTGGTTTTCAAAAATCTGCCCGGCATCGTTCAGCACCATGCCGCGCGCGTGGCGCTCAAACAGCGGGGCGCCAACGCGCTCTTCCAGCCGCTGGATCTGGCGGCTGATCGCCGATACCGCCACAAACAGCTGCTGGCTGGCGGCGCTGAGTGAGCCGCAGTTCACCACCGCCAGAAAATAGCGGATTTCACTGCTGTGCATGGTAGTGCCTCCTGCTGGTGCATGTGCTTTTAAGGTGCAGCGCATCGTTGCTTTAAAAGCAAAGCCCGTTTGATATTTTGATGATTGTAGCAAAGCCCGATTGTCGCTTAAAACTAAACGGCAAACACAAAAAATAAACAGATAAAACGGACAACTATCATGACAGGTGAACAGGCAGTCGCGCAGGCTACGGCGTATTTTGACAGTGGGGAATTTAAAACGGTGCTGGCACGGCGCGTGGCGCTGCGCACTGAAAGCCAGCGCGACGACCGTGATGCGCTGATCCAGAGCTATCTTGATGATGAGATGGTCCCCGCCATGCAGGCGCTGGGCTTCAGCACGCAGCAGCTGGCGAACCCGCAGGCGCCGCAGCGCCCCTTCCTGCTGGCGACCCGCGTTGAAGACCCGCAGCTCCCCACGCTGCTGTGCTACGGCCACGGCGATGTGGTGTTTGGTGACGATGAAAACTGGCGCAGTGGGCTGAACCCGTGGCAGCTGCTGGAAGAGGGCGACCGCTGGTACGGGCGCGGCAGCGCCGACAACAAAGGGCAACACTCGGTGAACATTGCCGCGCTGGAGCAGGTAGTAGCCGCGCGCGGCGGTCGTCTTGGCTTTAACTGCAAGTTTCTGTTTGAGATGGGGGAAGAGATCAGCTCCCCGGGCCTGAAGGAAGTGTGTCAGCGCCATGCCGATCTGATGAAAGCCGATATCTTTATCGCCTCCGATGGCCCGCGCCTCAGCGCGGAGCGGCCAACGCTATTCCTCGGTTCGCGCGGTGCGGTGAACTTCCGCCTCAGCATCCACGCGCGCGATCGTGATTATCACTCCGGCAACTGGGGCGGTCTGTTGAGCAACCCGGGTACCCAACTGGCCAACGCGCTGGCCTGCCTGGTCAATCAGCACGGCCAGCTGCAGGTTGCCGCCCTGAAGCCGCCGGCGATTAGCGCCGCAGTAAAAGCGATCCTCAGCGATATTGATGTCGGCGAAGGCGACGGCCCGGCCATCGATCCCCGCTGGGGCGAATGCGGCCTGACGCCAACCGAGCGCCTGTACGGCTGGAACACGCTTGAAGTGCTCTCTTTCCTCACCGGCAATCCGGCGCGGCCGATGAACGCCATTCCCGGCAGCGCGACGGCGGTCTGCCAGCTGCGTTTTGTCGTCGATACCGACTGGGAAAATATCGCCAGCCACCTGCGCACACATCTGGATGCGCACGGCTTCCAGCAGGTTGAGGTCGAGGTGCTGCGCGGCTCTCCGGCCACGCGCCTTGACCCGACCGATCCGCTGGTGGGCTGGGCGCTCGGAGTGATGGCGCAGACCAGCGGTAAAAAACCGGCGCTGCTGCCCAACCTCGGTGGTTCACTGCCGAATGATGTCTTTGCGCAGACGCTCGGCCTGCCGACGCTGTGGGTGCCGCACTCTTATCCCGCCTGCGGTCAGCACGCGGTGGATGAACATATGCTGAAATCGATCGCCCGCGAGGGGTTACAGATGATGACGCGCTTATTCTGGGATTTAGGCGAGCAGGGCAGCGATCTGCTGGCGCGCCATCGTGCGCACCGTGCACAGGGGGCAGGCCAGTGAGCAGCTTAATTCAGCCTCAGGCGGCGGCGCAGCCGAACCTGTATAAAACGCTGTTCGCGACCTGCGTCGGCAATGCGCTGGAGTGGTTTGATATTGCGGTGTACGGCTTTTTCGCCAGCTATATCGCCCACGCGTTTTTCCCTACTGAGGATCCGTCAGTCTCCATGCTGCTGACTTTCGGCAGCTTTGGCGTATCGTTTCTGATCCGTCCGCTGGGGGCAATTGTTCTCGGTGCCTATGCAGACCGCGTCGGGCGTAAAAAAGCGCTGCTGATGTCGATCATGTTGATGATGGTCGGTGGGTTAATCATCACTGTGATGCCGTCTTATCAGAGCATTGGCCTGCTGGCACCGCTGATGATTTTGCTGGCGCGCCTGATTCAGGGCTTCTCGGCGGGCGGCGAATTCGGCAGCTCTACCGCCTTTCTGGTGGAGCACTTTCCCAAGCGTCGCGCCTTTATCGCCAGCTGGCAGTTTGCTACCCAGGGGGCAAGTACGCTGATGGCCTCGGCGTTTGGCTTAGGGCTGACCTCGTGGCTGACTGAAACGCAGATTCAGGACTGGGGGTGGCGCATTCCGTTTGCTTTCGGCCTGATTATCGGCCCGGTTGGCCTGTATATTCGCCGCCACGTGCATGAGCCGGCCAGCTTTGTCGCGCAGGAGAAGTCCCACGCGCCGCTGAAAGACCTGATGAGCCGCCAGAAAACGCTGCTGCTGCTGGCAATGGGGCTGATGGTGATCTCCACCGGGGTCAACTATATGCTCAACTATGTGCCGACGTATGCCACCAAAACGCTGCATCTGCCGGGTTCTGCGGCCTTTACCGCAACGCTGGTTGCCGGAATTATTCTGACGGTGGTGACCCCGCTGATGGGGCTGTGGGCGGAGAAAGTCGGGCGCGTACCGCTGATGTGGGGGTCATTAATCCTGCTGGCGCTGACCATCTATCCGGCTTTCCGCATGGTGGTGAATAACACCACGCCGACCACCTTGATCCTGCTGGTTGGTTGGATGGCGCTGCTGAAATCGGTCTACTTCTCTACCGTGCCGTCGATGATGGCCGATCTGTTCCCGATTACCACCCGCGCCAGCGGCATGGCAATCAGCTATAACGTGGCGGTCACGGTGTTCGGAGGTTTTGCGCCGCTAATCTGTACGCTGTTGATCAGCGCAACCGGCAGCAGCCTGGCGCCGAGCTACTATCTGATCCTGCTGGCGTTATTCAGCGCGGTGGCGCTGGTCAACAGCCAGCGCCGGGTAGGGCGCTAAAACAGCAGGGGCGACTGAAATGCTCGCCCCTGTCACAAACCCTAAACCTGTAGGGGGTGACCCTTTTTTTCGGTCAACCCACAGTGCAGATACCTAAGAGGTTTTCACTCTGAACACCATGGTGGCACGCTTCTCAATCAGCCAGTAGATCATATAACCGACCACCGCTGAGGCCACGCTGAGGATCACCATCGCCAGATACATCGTGGCGGTGCTGGCCGCGGGCATAAACACATGCAGTACCTTCTCCAGCGCCCCCATAAACAGACGGTGGCACAGATAGATAGAGTACGAAGCCAGACCCACGGCACTCACCACTTTGGTCATGGTGGTTTGGCGAACCGTATTAAACTCCAGTCCGGTCAGCAGGAAGAAGCTCAGCGTCAGCACCAGCAGCTGAAGCACGCCCTGCAGCCACAACGTAGAGAAAGTCAGCAGGGCGACAATCAGCACCAGCGACAGTGCGCTATGGGCATAACGCTCCGGCATACGCTTTTGCAGCATAAAGCATACAATCCCGCTCAGGAAATAGAGCATGATATCGTTGGTATAAAACAGGAAGTAGCTCTGTTGAGAACTGCCCAAATATCCCATCAGCATCAATAAAGCAATGGAGACAAAAATAAAGATCAGGCCGGTACTGCGGCGGAATAATAGCCCGATGGCAAACACCAGATAAAACAGCATTTCGTAGCACAGCGTCCAGCCAACGGATAATACCGGCGTGAGCGTATCGAGTTCTTTAATGTAAACCGAAGGAATAAATAACAGAGAAAGAATATCATCCAGCGGCGTTAATACAGTTGATGGGAACCAGCCGGGGTTAATTACCCATGCGATAATCGTCAGCAGGGTAAACAGATAATACATCGGCAGAATACGCACCAGCCTTTTCTTGACAAACAGCGCCATCTTACCGCGGCCAAAGTCCTCCCAGTGCACGCACGCCATCAGGTAGCCGCTGATCATAAAGAACAGCAGTACGCCAAGCTTGCCTACCGCGCCGCCATAGCCAAACAGCCCGGAAAAATAGCCCGGACTTAATTTGGCCGCAAAGCTTTCTGCATGACAGACGACCACCAGCATACAGGCCACGGCCCGTAGATAAGTAATCGACAGGATATTAGTTTTCACAGCCATTCCCCCTTGGGATTTAATCCCCCCTGCATAAATGATGCAAGGGGGATTAAAGTAACGATAGAAAAATAAAGAAGAAAATCGAAAGGGTATTAATATTTCAGGTCTTATAAGGAAATAATTTCCCTGGTGTTGTAATCGCTCGTACGACAGTTAGCGTGCTGTTGTGTAGTGTCTTGCGACGATGAAACATTACCCAATATTGAGGTAAACACCTAACATAAATTAATCAATTCCTCATCTTTAGGAATTTCCTTTTTTTGTAAAAATAATAACATTAGCGTAGCTGACGCGATGTTCAGTTAAACTTAATAAACGATAAAGCGCTAACCGGCGTTTACGCCAGGTAATCTGTGGTCTCTTCATTTAGCGGCATGAAAATTTGATTAGCGCGGCAGGAGTGGCAGTTGCAGAAATGTCAGCAAAGCGTCAGCAAACGTAAAGGTTACATTAATCCTGCCACACGGCATCACGCACATTGATAGCGCGCGGCAGTAATCCCAGCGCATAGAAGCGGTCGGCAATGGTTTGCTGCGCACGGATCACGCTCAGGTCCATGCGCTGCGTCTGGTGGCTGCGGCGCAGCAGAGCGTGCGATAGCGCCTCAGGTCCCAGCCCCAGTTCGGCGGCCAGCAGGGCGGTGGCCTCTGCGTGGTTAGCATCAATGAAGCGCCCGGTCTGCTCCAGCGCCCGTATCACGCTGTGCAGCAGGTCCGCCGAGTGTGCGGCAAAGTCACGATGCGCGAGGTAAAACTGATGATTGCTCACCCGGCCGCACCCGTCAGCAATCACTCTTAAGCAACCGCTCTGCTCGGCGTCGCTCAGCAGCGGGTCCCACATCATCCAGGCATCGACCGCGTGATAATCGCTGGGCGTCAGCGGATATTTTGGCGGTGCATAGAGCACGCGCACGTCGTTCAGCGTCATTCCGGCTTCATCCAGCATCTGCACCAGCAGATAGTGCACGTTAGATCCCTTATTCACTGCGATACGTTTGCCGCGCAGGTCGGCAAGCGTTTGAATCGGGCTGTCCTGCGCCACCAGCAGCGCCACGCTCTGAGGCGCGGCGGGTTCCCAGGCAACGTACAGCAGGGGATTGTTCTCGGCCTGGGCAAAGACCGGCGGCACTTCCCCGGTGGTGCCGAAATCAATCTCACGGCTGCTGAGTGCGTGCAGCAGCTGTGGTCCGGCGGGGAACTCGCTCCACAGCACGCTGATGCCCGTTCCGGCAAAGCTCGCCTCCAGGCTCTGCCGCGCTTTAAGAATGCCGAGGTTGCCAAATTTCTGGTAGCCAATGCGCAGTTCGCGATCGCCCGCAGGGCGCTGGGCAGTCTGGCGCGCATCGCCGCTCGCCAGACTGCGGCGCGCCTTGATCAGTCCAAGATGGCCAAGATGAGTGCGCAGCGTATTGCGGCTGACGCCCAGCAGCGTGGCGGCCTGGAGCTGATTTTCACCGCTCAGCTCAAAAGCATTGCGCACTAAAGCGTCGATCACCCGCTGGTAGATTGGTCCGCTCTCCTGCTGCAGCTGCTGGCGCAGAAACTGGTCCAGCGCCTGCTCACCCGCCGCGAAAGCTGGCCCTGGCGCGACCGGGTTGAGGCGCAGCTGCTGCGGAGCGATCAGCGGCTCGCGGCTCAGCAGCACCGCATTGTGCAGGGTATTTTCCAGCTCACGCACGTTGCCCGGCCACGCATACTCCATCAGCGCCGCAAGGCTGTCGTCGGTTAAACGCAGCTGCGGGCGCCCCAGGCGGCGGGCGTACAGCGTGAGAAAATGCTCGGCTAGCAGCGGGATATCTTCGCGGCGCTGGCGCAGCGGCGGCAGGGTGACCGCCGCCACATTGAGGCGATAAAACAGATCTTCGCGAAAGCGGCGTTCACGGATTGCCACCGCGAGATCCACGTGGGTGGCAGCGATCACTCGTACGTTGACCTTTACCGGGCGGCGCGACCCGACTCGCGTCACTTCGCGCTCCTGCAGCACGCGCAGCAGCTTAACCTGCAGCGGCAGGCTCAGCTCGCCGATCTCATCCAGCAGCAGCGTGCCGCCCTCCGCCGCTTCAAACCAGCCCTGATGGCGTTCACCCGCGCCGGTAAACGCGCCTTTCTCATGGCCGAACAGCTCGGATTCCGCCAGGCTTTCGGTTAGCGCACCGCAGTTCACCGCAACAAAGGGCTGCGTCCGGCGCGGGCTGTGATGATGCAGATAGCGCGCCACCACCTCTTTGCCGGTGCCGGTCTCACCGACAATCAGCACGGTAGCATCGGTTGGCGCAAGGCGGTCCAGCACGCTCTGAAAAGCGAGGGAGGCAGGGTCAATCAGTAACGGGCCGGAATGCTGCATAGTGTGCTCCTTATACTCAGAGCAGGCAGATTACCCTGGCGTACGCCAGCTAACGACCCGCTGGGGAGCCGCTTTGCTGCAAATGAAGCAGCCTGTGGTCAGTGACTGCTGCAAATGCAGCAGAAAAAGCGGCTGGCATTACTTTTCAACGTCATGAAAAATAAGGTTTTTAACAGAATTACACTCTGGCACGTTTCCTGCTAACTGGTTTATAACCAAAGCGTAACTTTCTATCGAATAAATTCAGATATAGTTATATAGGAAACGAATAATGAGCGACTCAGCGCAGAAAAATATCAACGTATTCTGGTTTCTCCCGACCCACGGCGACGGGCGCTATCTTGGCACCACCGAGGGCGGGCGCGCCGTCGACCTGCCGTATCTACAGCAGGTCGCGCTGGCCGCTGATAACCTCGGCTATTACGGGGTGCTGATCCCGACGGGTAAAAGCTGCGAGGACTCCTGGCTGGTGGCTGCGGCGCTGGCACCGATCACCAAACGCCTGCGCTACCTGGTGGCGGTGCGCCCCGGACTGCAGCCGCCAAGCCTTGCGGCGCGCATGGCCGCCACGCTTGACCGTTTGTCAGAAGGGCGACTGCTGATCAATGTGGTGACCGGTGGCGACCCGGTGGAGAACAAAGGCGACGGTATTTTCCTCAGCCACGCCGAGCGCTATCAGGTGACCCGTGAGTTTCTCGAAGTCTATTCACGCCTGCTGGCGGGGGATAAGGTCGATTTTCACGGTGAACATATTCACGTTGAGGGGGCAGAAATTCTGTTCCCTCCGGTGCAGGAAAACGGCCCACCGCTCTATTTTGGCGGTTCATCCGATGAGGCGATAGACGTGGCCGCCAATCAGGTCGATACCTATCTCACCTGGGGTGAGCCGGTGGCTCAGGTCGCGGAAAAACTGGCGGTAGTGCGTGAACGCGCCGCGGCGCGCGGGCGCACGCTCGACTACGGTATTCGCCTGCATGTCATCGTGCGCGAAACCGAAGAGGAAGCCTGGGCCGCCGCCGACCGCCTGATCGCCCACGTTGACGATGACACTATCGCCGCCGCACAGAAGATTTTCTCGCGCATGGATTCCGCAGGCCAGGCGCGGATGAGCGCGCTGCACAGCGGTTCACGCGACGGGCTGCGCATCGGGCCAAACCTGTGGGCCGGTGTCGGGCTGGTGCGCGGGGGCGCGGGCACCGCGCTGGTTGGCAGCCCGCAGCAGGTGGCGGACCGCATTCGCGAATATCAGGAGCTGGGCATCCAGAACTTTATCCTGTCCGGCTACCCGCATCTGGAAGAGGCGCACCGCTTTGCCGAGCTGGTGATGCCGCTGCTACCGCTGGCGAGCAATGGCGATAAAAAACAGCGCACGGTAAACACCGGGCCGTTTGGCGAAACCATCGGTGGCGATCTGCGCCCGAAAGCGCAAAAGCAAACCAGCGCAAGTTAAAGGGGGATTTTCCATGAGTCAGTCAACGCCGATTAAATTTGCCTACTGGGTACCGAATGTTTCAGGTGGCCTGGTCATCAGTCATATCGCACAGCGCACCAGCTGGGATTTTGACTATAACCGCAAGCTCGCGCAGATTGCCGAGCAGGCTGGTTTCGAGTATGCGCTGACGCAGATCCGCTTTACCGCCGGATACGGCGCTGATAATCAGCATGAGTCGGTCAGTTTTTCCCAGGGCCTGTTGGGGGCCACCGAGAAGCTGAAGGTGATCGCCGCGCTGCTGCCAGGCCCCTGGAATCCAACGCTGGCGGCGAAACAGATCGCCACCATCAGCCACCTGTCGAATGCGCGCATCGCGGTGAATATCGTCAGTGGATGGTTTCGCGGCGAGTTCAAAGCGATTGGCGAGCCGTGGCTCGATCATGAAGAGCGCTATCTGCGATCCGAAGAGTTTATTCGCTGCCTGAAGGGCATCTGGCGCGAACCGACCTTTAACTTTGCCGGCGATTTCTACCGCTACCGCGACTACTCGCTGAAGCCAAAGCCACTGGACCCACAGCCGGAGATTTTCCAGGGCGGCAGCTCGCGTGCAGCGCGTGATATGGCCGCACGCGTCTCCGACTGGTACTTCACCAATGGCAATACCGTGGAAGGTATTCGCCAGCAGGTTGAAGATATCCGTCACAAAGCAGCAGCCAATCAGCATCAGGTAAAAATTGGCGTTAACGGTTTTGTTATCGCGCGTGACAGCGAGCAGGAAGCGCAACAGGTGCTACAGCAGATCCTCGACCACGCCAACCCTGATGCGGTAAAAGGCTTCCAGCATGAGGTTAAAAATGCCGGCAGCGCCTCGCCGGAAGGGGAAGGTAACTGGGCAAAATCCACGCTCGAGGATCTGGTGCAGTACAATGATGGTTTTAAAACTAACCTGATCGGTACTCCGCAGCAGATTGCCGAACGTATTATGGCGCTAAAACAGGCCGGAGTGAGCCTGATGCTGCTGGGCTTCCTGCATTTCCAGGAAGAGGTCGAATTCTTTGGCCGTGAAGTGATCCCGCGGGTGCGCGAGCTGGAGCGGCAACAACAGCTGGAGTTGAGTCATGGCTGAGCGTCATATCGTTATCGTCGGCGGCGGGTTTACCGGCACCGCCACGGCCATCCATCTGGCCGGGCTCGGTGACGCCGGGCTGACGGTAACGGTGATTGAGCCACGGCCGCAGCTGGCCTGCGGAGTGGCTTACGGCACGCGCGACCCTGCACACCGCATCAACGTTCCGGCCGACCGCATGCAGCTCTCGGCGGCGCAACAGGGCGATTTTGACCGCTGGTTCCGCGCCTCGCAAGCGTTTGCGCAGGATGCCGATGCGCAGTGGCACGACGGTAAAGTTTACCCGCAGCGCGGGCAGTTTGCCGCCTGGGTTGCTGAGCAGTTCACCCAGGCACAGCAGAGCTCGGCGGTGACATTACGCCATATTTGCGGCCGGGCGGTGGCGCTGGAAGCGGGAAGCATTGTGACGGACGCGGGGCAGCGCGTGGCCGCCGATGACGTGGTGCTGGCGATCAGCCATCCACCGCCCGCGCTGCCGCGCCAGATTGCCGCAGCGCTGGAGGGGCACCCCGGCCTGATTGCTAACCCGTGGCGTGAGGGGGCGCTGAGCGCTATTGCGGCGGATGAGCGCATCGCGATTATCGGCAGCGGGCTGAGCATGTCGGATGTCGTGGCAACGTTACACCGTCACGGGCATCGCGGCCCGGTCAGCGCCTTTTCACGCCGTGGCCTGCTGCCACGCCCAAATCTCAGCGGTGCTTATCAACCCACGCCGCTGGATTACCAGCAGCCGCAGGCCAGCACGGTGCTGGCGTGGCTGCGGCGTATTCGCCGCGAGATTGCGGCCAGCGGGCTGCCGTGGCAGCTGGTGCTCGACGATATTCGCCTGAACGGCCAGCGCATCTGGCAGCAGCTGTCTCTTGACGAACAGCGCCGCTTCCTGCGCCATCTGCGCCCGTGGTGGGATGTGCACCGCTACCGCATCGCTCCTCAGGTCAGCCAGGTGCTGGAGCAGTGGCTGACTAGCGGGCAGCTGACGGTGAGTGCCGCCAGGCTGGGCGCGGTGCGGGCCGCCGGGCAGCAGATTGAGTTGACGCTCCAGCCGCGCAGAGCGCCGGCGCGGCAACTTACCGTTGACCGCGTAATTATTACCACCGGCCCGGCGCACGGCAGCCTGTTGAGCAGCGACGCGCTGCTGCATCAGTTAACTATCGCTGGCATCATCCAGCCCGATCCGCTGGCGCTGGGTATTGCGGTGAATGCCCTGTCGCAGACCCTTAACCGCAGCGGGCAAGCCAACCCGCATCTGTATGTCGCCGGGCCGGCTGCCCGTGGCCGCTTTGGCGAACTTATGGGGCTGCCGCAGGTGGCGGAGCATGCCGAAAGCGTGGCGCGCCAGCTGCTCGGCCTCGATGCGGAGCGATGTCCCGCCTGACGCCGTAACTCACCGTTGATTCACCCTTAAAAACTATCACCTGCAGCGGGCGGGCTGGATCCGGCCGTGTAAAATTCGGAGTGTGCTATGTCTTCACAACGTGAAATTCGTCTTAACGCCTTTGATATGAACTGCGTGGGCCACCAGTCTCCGGGCCTGTGGGCGCATCCGCGCGACCGCTCCTGGCAGTATAAGGATCTGAGCTACTGGACCGAGCTGGCACGTCTGCTGGAGCGCGGCAAGTTCGACGGCCTGTTTATTGCCGATGTCCTTGGCGTCTACGACGTGCTGAACGGCGATAATGCCGCCGCCATCCGCAACGCTACCCAGGTGCCGGTTAACGATCCGCTGGCGCTGATCACCCCGATGGCGCTGGTGACCGAGCATCTCGGCTTTGGCCTTACCGCATCGCTGTCGTTTGAGCATCCTTACCCGTTTGCCCGCCGCATCTCCACCCTGGATCATCTGACCAAAGGGCGCATCGGCTGGAATATTGTCACCTCCTATCTGGAGAGCGGTGCGCGCAATATCGGCCACCAGGCGCAGACCGATCACGATGCACGCTACGACTACGCCGATGAATATTTGCAGGTGGTGTACAAACTGCTGGAAGGCAGCTGGGAGGAGGGAGCCATCCTGCGCGATCGCCAGCGCCGCATCTTCAGCGACCCAACGAAAATCCATCCGATCAATCACCAGGGCACCTTCTTCCAGGTGCCGGGCATTCACCTGTGTGAACCGTCGCCGCAGCGCACGCCGGTGCTGTATCAGGCTGGAGCATCCAGCCGCGGCAAGCAGTTCGCCGCCGAGCACGCCGAGTGCGTATTTGTGGCCGCGCCGTCGAAAGTGCTGCTGAAGAAGACGGTCGCCGATATCCGCCGCCGCGCCGCAGAGGCCGGGCGCGATCCGCGCAGCATTCTGATCTTCAACCTGCAAACGGTAATCGTTGACGAAACCGATAAAGCGGCGCAGGCGAAATGGCAGGAGTACAAAAGCTACGTCAGCTACGAAGGCGCGCTGGCGCTGATCTCCGGCTGGACCGGCATCGACTTCGGCCAGTATCAGCCGGACCAGGTGCTGAAACATCTGCACACCAACGCTATCCAGTCAGCGGTGGAAACTTTCTCCACCGCCGATCCAAATCGTCAGTGGACGGTGCAGGGGCTGGCGGACTGGGTGGGGATTGGCGGCTTTGGACCGCTGCTGGTCGGCAGTGCGCAGACCGTTGCAGACGAGCTGCAAAGCTGGGTCGAAGAGACGGATGTTGACGGCTTCAACCTCGCCTACGCGGTAACGCATGAAACCTTTAGCGACGTGGTGGAGCACCTGGTCCCGGAGCTGCAAAAGCGCGGGGTCTACAAACAGGATTATCAGGCGGGTACGCTGCGCGAGAAGCTGTTTAAGCAGGGGCCGCGCCTGCAGTATCCGCATCCGGGGGCCGGATACCGCCGCGCGGCCACCGCTGGGGTGCCCCATGCCGATGAGGTCACGCCATGATTGAAATTGACAGCCTGCGTAAACACTACCCGACGGCGGGCGGAAAGACGGTGGAGGTGCTGAAAGGCCTCTCTCTCACCGTGCCCGCAGAGTCGATTACCGCCGTAGTGGGGCCAAGCGGTGCCGGGAAATCGACGCTGGCGAAATGCATCAGCCTGCTGGAACGCCCCAGCTCCGGCAGCATCCGCGTTAACGGGGAAGATCTGTCGCGCCTGTCGGGAGAGGCACTGCGCCGTGAGCGACGCGCAATCGGCACGGTCTTTCAGTCTTCGGCGCTGCTGGCGCGTAAAACCGCCTGGGAAAATATCGCGCTACCGCTGCAGTGGCTGGGCGTGGTGCCGGGGCAGGTTAAGCAGCACGTTGACCAGCTGCTCGACAGCGTTGGCCTGAGCGACAAAGCGGGCTATTACCCGGCGCAGCTCTCCGGCGGTCAGCGCCAGCGCGTCGGGATTGCCCGGGCGCTGGCGCTGAAGCCCTCGGTGCTGCTGGCGGACGAAGCCACCTCCGGGCTGGACCCGCAGGCGACGGCCTCCATCCTGCTGCTGTTGCAACAGCTACGGCAGCAGTTTGGCCTGGCGATTGTCCTGATCACCCATGAGATGGACGTGGTGCGCAGCACGGCGGATGCGGTGGCAGAGATCCGCGACGGTCAGCTGGTACAGCAGGGCACGCTGCGCGACTTGCTCAGCACGCCAGGCTCGGCGCTGGGAGAGCAGCTGTTTCCACTGCGCCCACTTTCAGCGTCAGCCGACCTGCTGCTGCAGCTGACCTACGCCACGCCGCTGGCCACTGACTGGATCGGGCGGATCGGCCAGCAGTGTCACTGCCAGATTGATCTGCTGGCCGCGCATGTGGAAGAGGTTGGCGGGCAGCTGGCCGGGCGTATGCAGATTGGCGTGCGTTTCAATCAGCGCCCGCTGGAAGCCAGGGCGCTGATCGCGCAAATGGCCGAGCTGGGAATTATTGCCCAGCTGATTGAGGCGCGTCCGCGCCTGCAGGAGGCCGGATGAAAGCGCAGGATGTGATAAGCCAGGACACGCCATGGAGCCAGATACACCGGCTGATGCTGCCTGCTTACGGTGAAACCTGGCTGATGGTCGGTATTGTGATGCTGTTTGTGGTGTCGCTCGGCGGGCTGCTCGGCGTGGTGCTGTTTAATACCTCAGCGCGCGGGCTGTTTTCCCACCCGGCGGCCCATCGCAGCCTGAGCTGGCTGGTGAACATTGGGCGCTCGCTGCCGTTTCTGGTGCTGATGGCGGCGATTATCCCCTTCACCTTCTGGCTGACCGGCACCACCATTGGTATTCCGGCGGCGGTGATCCCGATGATCGTCGCCGGAACGCCATTTTTTGCCCGGCTGGTGGAGAACGCGCTGCGCGAGCTGCCGGCGGAAGTGACGGCGGTCGGGCTGGTGTCCGGCGGTTCGCGCTGGCAAATCATCTGCGGCGCGCAGCTCAGTGAGGCACTGCCGGCGATTGTAGCCGCCATCACGCTGAACCTGATTTCAATGATCGAATATTCGGCTATCGCCGGCACCATCGGCGCGGGCGGCATTGGTTATCTGGCGGTGGTGTATGGCTATCAGCGTTTTGATAATCACATCATGATCGCCACCATTGTCGTGCTGATCGCCACTATTCAACTGATTCAACTGATTGGCGACCGCGTGGTTGCCAGACTTCAACACTCTCAGGGAACGCACACATCATGACGCAGCAAACTTTTGAACTGAAAAAGAAGAAAACCTGGCCGTGGCTGGTGGCCGTGGTGCTGATTGCGCTGATTGCGCTACTCGGCTGGCACTTCAGCCGCCAGCAGCAACATAGCGTGACCTTTGGCACCACGCTGAAGGTGCACTTCGAGCCGGCCATGGCGGGTGAACAGAAGCTGATCGAGTACGTGGCGCAGCATATTGCCCCGGACTACGGTATTCAGCTGGAAGCGGTGGGGTTGCAGGATCCGGTGCAGGCCGACCGCGCCGTGGCGGAGGGGCAATATGCGGCCACGGTGTATCAACACCAGTGGTGGCTAAAGCAGGTGGTGGATGCCAATAAATTCGAACTCAGCTCCACGCTGCCGCTGTTCCAGTGGGCGTTTGGTATCTACTCGGACCGCTATAAGGCGATTGCCGATCTGCCCAACGGCGCAGAAATCGTGGTGCCAAACGACGGGGCGAACCAGGGGCAGGCGCTGTGGCTGCTGCAGCGCATTGGTCTGATTGGCCTCGATCCTAACGTTGAGCCGCGCACCGCCAAAATTAAAGATATTGTGAAAAACCCACATAACTTTAATTTTAAAGAGCTGGATTTATTAACCATGCCGCGTGCCTTAAATTCTGTCGATGCCGCAATCGGTTATGTTTCACAGTTTGATGCCGGTAAAGTCGGGCGTGATAAAGGCATATTATTCCCACCCGCGCCGCGTACCTTCGCCTCACAGTTAGTCATTGGTACTCCCTATTTAAATGATGAGAATATTATCAAGTTAAAAAAAGCATTTGCCGATCCACGCGTGCAGAAGTGGCTTAAAGAGACTCAGGATCCGCAGGTGCAGGGCGTATTAGTGCCGGTATCGGCAGATTAAATTAACACGCATCAACAGGCCGGGCATATTGCCCGGCTTTTTGCGTTGGCAAAATATATCCAATTGATTTTAAAGCATAATAAAATCATTTTTCCTTGTTTGTTATTACAGCGCTTCCTCTTTATAAATGCAGTGTTACCTGCTAATAAAATAATATGAGGATACTATGAGTACATTAAATATTGACGATGGTGTTATTTCACCCCCCTCGTCCTCAACACCGGTGCGTTCCGTCAGTGATGTGGCGCAGTTAATTAACACCAGTACCAGCAAAAACAGTTACGCCCGCTGGATTGTCTTTCTGGCACTCGGCGGGGTGTTTTTAGATGCCTACGATCTCACCACACTCTCATACGGTATTGATGATGTGGTTAAAGAGTTCGGCTTAACCCCGGCAATCACCGGGCTGGTCACCTCATCGATTATGATCGGCACCATCGTTGGCAACCTGCTGGGCGGCTGGCTGACCGATAAATATGGCCGCTATTCGGTATTTATGGCCGATATGCTGTTCTTTGTGGTCTCGGCGCTCGCCGCCGGACTGGCGCCAAACGTCTGGGTGCTGATCGGTGCGCGTTTCCTGATGGGGATCGGCGTGGGGATCGACCTGCCGGTGGCGATGGCTTATCTGGCTGAGTTCTCCAAATTTACCGGCAAGGGCAATAAAGCCGCACGTTTAGCCGCGTGGTGCCCGATGTGGTACGCGGCGTCGTCGGCCTGCTTCTTTATTATTTTCGCGCTGTATTTCCTGCTGCCGAAAGAGCACGCCGACTGGCTGTGGCGTGCCTCGCTGCTATTTGGCGCGGTGCCAGCCCTGCTGATTATTGCGGTGCGCAGCAAATTTATGAATGAGTCCCCGCTGTGGGCGGCGAACCAGGGCGATCTGGAAGGGGCGGCACGTATCCTGCGCGACTCTTACGGTATCAGCGCCCACGCGGCGGAAGCCCACGAACGCGAGCCGGTAAAAAAAGCGCCGCCGAAAGTCAGCTTCCGCGTGCTTTTTCATAAGCCGTATCGTGAACGTACTATTGTCACGGCGGTGATGAATATCTGTATCTCCTTCGAATACACCGCCATCGCCTTCTTCCTGCCGTCGATCCTCGCGCAGTTCCTCGGCGCTGGCGTATTTGAAACTATCTCCGCTTCGCTGGGGCTTAATGCGCTGTTCGCCTTTACCGGTGGACTGCTGGGGATGCGCCTGGCATGGAAATTCCCGTCGCGCCACGTGGCGATTGCCGGGTTCGCGCTGCAGTTTATTGCGCTAATCTCGCTGGCGCTGATTGGCCACCCAACCGCCACGCCTGGCGTGGTGTTTGCCATTCTGATGCTCGGTCTGTGGCTGTTTGCCGAAGGCTTCGGTCCCGGCGCGCAGATGATGATCTACCCGGCGCTCTCTTATCCCACTCATATTCGTGCAACCGGCGTCGGTTTTGGCCGCTCGCTGTCGGGGGTTGGCAGCGCGCTGGCGCTGTTTATCCTGCCAATTTTGCAGGCTGCCTACGGCACCAATATGTTCTGGATCGTCTCGCTGGCCGCGATTATCCCGATTATTTTCCTGCTGATTATCCGCTTTGAACCGACCCGGCAGGATATTGACGACCAATCTGAAACCGGAGGATCCCATGTCTGATATTCACCCTGACTATGCCGCGCTGGCGGCAGCCTTTCGCCCCATTTTCGCGCGTATTGCCGAGGGCGCCGTAGAGCGTGAAACCACGCGCACGCTGCCCACGGAACCGATCCGCTGGCTGAAAGAGGCCGGATTTGGCACCCTGCGCATTCCGCAACAGCAGGGCGGATTCGGCGCCACGCTGCCGCAGCTGTTCCAGCTGCTGACGGAGCTGGCCGAAGCCGACTCAAATCTGCCGCAGGCGCTGCGCGCGCATTTTGCCTTTGTCGAAGACCGCCTGAATCAGCCAGATAGCGCGCAGCGGCAGAGCTGGTTCCGCCGTTTTGCCGATGGCGAACTGGTGGGCAGCGGCTGGACTGAAATCGGCACTGTTAAGCTGGGCGAGGTGATCACCAAAGTCAGCCCAGTGGAAAACGGCTGGCAGCTCGACGGGGAGAAGTTCTACAGCACCGGATCACTGTATGCCGACTGGATCGATGTCTACGCTCAGCGCAGCGATAACGGCCGTGATGTGATTGCGCTGGTGAATACCCATCAGGCGGGAGTGGAGCGTGATGATGACTGGGATGGCTTCGGGCAGCGTCTGACCGGCAGCGGCAGCACGCGCTTCCGTCAGGCGCGGGTGGAGCAGGCGCACGTATTTGATTTCAGCGAGCGCTTCCGCTATCAGACCGCGTTCTACCAGCACGTGTTACTGGCAACGCTGGCCGGTATCGGCAGGGCGGTGAAGCGTGATGCCGCGGCGGGAGTGGCAAACCGCACGCGCACCTACAGCCACGGCAATGCCGGACGGGTCAAAAATGATGCGCAGGTGTTGCAGGTGGTGGGGCAGATATCCAGCTGGGCGTGGGCGGTGGAAGCCACGGTACAGCGCGCCGCCCACTCGCTGCAGCTGGCTTATGAGCTGCACAACAGCGGGGATGAAGCGCGCATTCAGCAGGCGAACGTCCTGGCCGAGCTGGAATCGGCGCAGGCGCAGGTGGTGGCGAGCGAGCTGGTGCCGCGTGCTGCCAGCGAGTTGTTTAATGCGCTCGGCGCATCGGATACCCGCGTCAGCAAGGCGCTGGATCGCCACTGGCGCAATGCCCGCACGGTAGCCTCACATAATCCGGTGATTTATAAGATCCGCAATGTCGGGGACTGGGAAGTCAACGGCAAAGAGCCGACGTTTATCTGGCAGATTGGTAACGGGGAATAACAAGGTATGGATTAAGGGTCGATCGAAGAAGATGATCGACCCCTACCGTTTTGAACGGCCCAGATTTACACTATTTATCCAGCGACCAGGTCGCGGAGCTGACGTTCACTTTGACCGGCAGCAGGCCGATTTGGCTGAATTTATCCGCCAGTGCCTGCTGCTCTTTAAACACCGCCGGGGTCATTCGCTCGGCGCCATAAGGCATTCTCGCCAGCGCCCGCTGCCAGATAGGCTGCGGCAGGCCGGTCGAAGTAGCGAGAATTTTCGCCGCATCCTCAGGATGTTTATTCGCCCAGTCGCTCAACGTTCCCAGCTCATCCACGACCTGCTTCGCCGTCTGCGGGTAGGTATCAGCAAACTTGCGGCTGGCGAGATAGAAGGTGTAGTGCGGCACCAGCCCTTCGGCATTTTTCACCAGCCGCGCTTTGGCGTTGGTTTCCACTTCCGCGTAGTACGGGTCCCATATCACCCATGCATCGACCGCACCGCGCTGGAAGGCGGCTCGCGCATCGGCGGGCGGCAGGTAAACCGGCGTAATGTCTTTGTAGCTCAGCCCGGCATTCTCCAGCGCGCTGACCAGCAGATAGTTCACGTCAGAGCCTTTGTTCAGCGCGACGCGCTTGCCTTTCAGATCGGCGACGGTTTTGATGGTGGAATTTTCAGGCACCACAATGGCTTCGGTTTTTGGGTTAGCCGGAGAGTGGGCCAGGTAGACCAGATCGGCCTGCGCCGCCTGGGCGAAAGTCGGTGGCGCATCGCCCGTTGCCGCCAGGTCGATACTGCCGACGTTCAGCCCTTCCAGCATTTGTGGCCCGGCGGGAAACTCGACCCAGCGCACGGCGATACCCTGCTTTTTGAACTGCTCATCCAGCGTGCCGCGATACTTCAGCAGCGCAAAAATATTGGCTTTCTGATAGCCGATATTGACGGTTTTCGGTGTGTTTTCGGCGGCATTGCCAGCAAAGGTGCTGCCGATGGTCATTGCGCCCAGCAGTGCGCTGAATAGCGTTTTTTTCATGTTATATCCCCTGGTAATTAATCCGCTGGGAAAAACATAACAAAATGGCAGAAGGGGGCTTAACGAGTTGATCTGATAACGATATGCACAGAATGGATAACGCCTCAGCGCTGTGGCTGACCTTCTGTTCCGGTCAGCCATGAGTTCAGTTCGGCCCTCGTAGTGGCTGACCCTCTGTTCCGGTCAGCCATTTATCTATATCCGCCTACTGATATTGCAGATAGGCAACGTGCGTTTGCAGATACTCTTCCAGCCCGTGACGACCGTCCGCGCCGCCGATGCCGGATTTACGCCAGCCCGCATGGAAGCCCTGCATCGCTTCAAAGTTCTCGCGGTTAATATAGGTTTCGCCGAACTTCAGCTTCTTCAGCGCCAGCATCGCGGTGTTGATATTCTGCGTGAAGATCGACGAGGTCAGGCCATATTCGCTGTCGTTGGCCAGCGCGATCGCCTCATCCAGCGTACTGAACTTCATCACCGGCAGCACCGGGCCAAAGGTCTCCTCCTGCATGATATTCATTTTCTGCTCAACGTTAGTCAGCAGAGTCGGTTCGAAGAAGAAGCCGGTGCTGCCCGCGCGGTTGCCGCCGGTAACCACTTTCGCCCCGGCGGCAACCGCATCCGCCACCTTCTGCTCAACGCGCTGCAGCGCCGCAGCGGTGATCAGCGGCCCCATATCCAGCCCTTTCTGCGTCGCCGGGTCGCCGAAGGTAACCTGGTTAAATGCGGCGCTCAGGCGCTCCACCACCTGGTCGTAAACCCCTTCCTGCACGTAGAGGCGCTCCGCGCAGTTACACACCTGCCCGCTGTTGATCATGCGCGAGGCGACAATCGCTTTTACCGCCAGATCGAGGTCGGCATCATTCATTACGATAGCCGGGGCTTTGCCGCCCAGCTCCAGTGACACTTTGGTGACGTTTTTCGCCGCTGCCTGCATCGTGGCAATCCCGGCGCCGACGCTGCCGGTCAGGCTTACCATGCCCACTTTCGGGTTGGCGGCCAGCTCCTGGCCAATCACCGGGCCATAGCCGGTGACCAGATTAAACACGCCCGCAGGCAGGCCGATCTCATGCACGATTTGGGCAAAGATAATCGCATTGTTTGGCGTCAGCTCGCTCGGTTTCACCACAATGGTGTTGCCGGTCAGCAGTGCCGGGGCGGCTTTACGCGCAATCAGAAAGAACGGGAAGTTCCACGGCAGGATGCCGGTGGTCACGCCAATGGCTTTCTTGAACACCAGAATGTTCTCCTGCGGGCGGTCGCTCTGCACAATTTCGCCCTCGTAGCGGCGCGCCCACTCGGCCATATAGTCGAGGTAGTCTGCGGTGAACAGCACCTCGGTTTCTGCCAGCTCCTGAGTTTTGCCGCCTTCGGCCACTATCGTCGCGGTTAACTCTGCCGCCCGGCTGCGCACGCCGGCGGCAATCTTATGCAGCCAGGCCCCACGCTCCACCGCGGGTAAGGCTTCCCAGCCCGGCTGCGCGGCCTCTGCCGCATCAATCGCGCGCTGCGCGTCTTCCACGCTGCCTTCAGGAATACGCGACAGCAGCGCCTCAGTTGCCGGATTGATCACCTCGATCCAGCGGTCAGCGCGATTCTCGACAAACTCGCCGTTGATATACATTTGTTGCTGTTCAGGCTTCATGGACGCTTCTCCGTGACACATTTGATAGGGGATTGTTAACCAACAGCGGGTTTGCTGTTACAGGCCCTTGACGGTGCATCAGCGCGCGTTGAATCACCTTGATCTGATTGCCACCCATGAGAGCAGGCTGGCAAAAATCGCAAGAAGCCGCTGCTGGCGCTGGCATTTTCGCGATTTAGTGAAGAATATGAGTGGCTTAGTAAAGACCAGGCTTTTCACCCTGTGGGATCGTCGAGATGTATGATTTGTGATCCTGCAAAGGCAAAGGCGCTGAATTTTGCCAGATTGCTGCCAGGCCCGGCAGCCAGCGTAAGGTTGAACCGGATGGCTTGTCCGTAGACTCAAACCACACAGGGCAAACAACAACCAAGGTAAATAACAATGAGTGAAGCCATCCTCTCAGGCATTCTCTGGCATCTGGTCGGTGCCGCCAGCGCCGCCTGCTTCTATGCTCCGTTTAAAAAAGTGCGTCACTGGTCATGGGAAACCATGTGGTCGGTCGGCGGCATGATGTCGTGGATCGTGCTGCCGTGGGCGGTGAGCGCGGTGCTGCTGCCGCATTTCTGGGCTTACTACAGTTCATTTTCGCTCTCCCAGCTGCTGCCGGTGTTCCTGTTCGGCGCGATGTGGGGCGTGGGCAACATTAACTATGGCCTGACCATGCGCTACCTCGGGATGTCGATGGGTATCGGCATCGCGATCGGCATCACGCTGGTGGTCGGTACGCTGATGACGCCGCTGATCCAGGGGCGTTTTGTTGAGCTGTTCAGCTCCGCCGGTGGCCGGATGACGCTGCTGGGCGTGCTGGTGGCCCTGATTGGCGTGGCTATTGTTTCACGTGCGGGTCTGTTAAAAGAGCGCGCCATGGGCATTACCGCCGAAGAGTTCAACCTGAAGAAAGGGCTGGTGCTGGCGGTGATGTGCGGCATCTTCTCCGCCGGCATGTCGTTTGCGATGGACGCCGCCAAACCGATGCATGAAGCCGCCGCCGCGCTGGGCATCGACCCGCTGTACGTGGCGCTGCCCAGCTATGTGGTGATCATGGGGGGCGGGGCGCTGGTTAACCTTGGCTTCTGCTTCTTCCGCCTGGCGACAAAGTCGAACCTGTCGGTGAAAGCGGACTTCTCGGTGGTCAAGCCGATGCTGATTGCCAATATTGGCCTCTCGCTGCTGGGCGGCACCATGTGGTATCTGCAGTTCTTCTTCTACGCCTGGGGCCACGCGCGCATTCCGGCACAGTACGACTTTATCAGCTGGATGCTGCACATGAGCTTCTACGTGCTGTGCGGCGGCCTGGTCGGTCTGATATTGAAAGAGTGGAATAACGTAGGGCGCACGCCGGTGCGCGTACTCAGCGTCGGTTGCTTTGTGATTATCCTCGCGGCAAATATCGTGGGGATGGGGATGGTGTCCTAGCACTTCTGCGCAGGGTAAAAGGGCTGACCCGTGGTCAGCCCTTTATACTTTTACCGTCGGGGCAGCAATCGGGCCGCGGGGAATAAAGCGCTGGCGCCACGCGCTGGGCGTCAGGCCGGTATCGCGGGTAAACACCACGGAAAAATAGTTGCTGTCATCAAAACCGCAGCGGGCGGCCACTTCACTAATCAGGCACTCGCTGGTACGCAGCAGATACTTGGCACGGCACAGCTGGAGCTGGCGCACGTAGTGGCTAATGGTCATGCCGGTCTGCTGGCGAAACAGCTGCTTCAGCGCCCGTTCAGACAGCTGGTGTTGATGGCAGAACAGCGCCAGATCGAAGGAGGTGGCAATCTGCCCCTGAATAGCGGCCATCAGCAGGTCGAGCTGCTCCCCTTCAGGCTGCTGATAAGCGCGATCCGAGGCGTAGCGGTGGCGTTGCAGGATCAGCGCCAGCTGCAGGAACAGCGCTTCGGTTAGCTGGCGTGACAGCAGGTCGCTTTTGCGGCTCTCCTGCTCCAGCTGCTGGATCACCCCGCGCGCCAGCGCCATGCCGCGCGTGGTTAAGCGCCACGATCCCGCATCCTGCGAGGGCAGCAGCTGTTGCCAGTCCAGCGCCAGCTGAAAACGTTCCGGGCAGTAGATAATGTTGTCGAGCGCCAGATCGTGTACCGACTCATAGCTGTGACAGTCGTCGGCGCTGACGTAAAAGAGGTCACCGCAGGTCACCAGCCACGGCCGGTCATTCATCACGTGCAGGCCGTTGCCGCGCCACACCAGCACGATCTCATTGAACTCGTGCACGTGCGGCGGGAAGGAGGGTTGCGAGCTGCGCTCGGCCACCGCCACGGGCATCTGTTCAGACGGGAAATAGTCAGCTTTTGCCAGGCGCAGGGGAGCGGTCATGGTTCACCTCATCAGTTATTTTGTCGCAGTGTACGCGGCGAGCAGCCAAATTCCCGCTTGAACAGGGTAGAAAAGTGATTGCTGTCACCAAATCCGCACTGAAAAGCGATATCCGTCACGCGCATTTCGCTGTGGCGCAGCAGATGACGCGCCTCCAGCAGGCGCAGGCGGTTGAGATAGCGCTGCGGCGTGCTGCCGGTTTGCTGTTTCAGCTGGCGGTGCAGAGTGCGCAGCGATAAGGAGAAGCGGTCGGCTAAACCTTCCCAGTCAACATCTTCACTATAGTGGTCGGCCAGCCAGTCGAGCAGGGCGCGCAGACGGCTGTCCTGATCGTCACTCTGCGCCGCGCTGCACCCCTGGCGCAGCAGCACCAGCAGCTGCATAAAGTGCATCTCCTGCTCCGCCTGGCTTGCCAGAGAATCGTTGGCGGGGCGCTGCTCCAGCTGGCCGATAAGCTGCCGCGCCTGCGCCAGCACTTTATTACCGATGCGCCAGTGCGACGGATAGTGGCCATCCTGCTCCTGCGGCAGCAGATGCTGTAAGCCGGAGAGAAAACGGAATGACTCCGGCCCGCGGTACAGCACGTTGGTCAGGCAGAGATTATCGGTCTGCTCATACATATGGCGGTCGTGATCGCGTACGAAGCAGACACAGCCACTGCACAGCGGCTGCGACTGGCCGTTAAATACGTGGATACCGGAACCCTGTTCAACAATCACGATCTCATGAAAATCGTCATGATAATGCTCGGGGAAGGCGCCCTGCGGCGCACGCGGTTCGATTGCTACCGGGAAATGCCCGCTCGAGAAGAAATCAACGCTGTGTAACACGGTCATGATAACCCCACTCTTCATTTACATATTGGTAACAGAGTCTACCCAGCGCCGCGCTGTGCCACCTTGAATTTTCGACAGCGGAATATCACTACCCCGGTGATTTTTTTAAGAAATGTGCGACTAACGGTGAGATTTGCGGGCAGGGTCACATCGCGTGAATAAACCCGCAAGCTGCCGAACTGTGAGCTGCTTCACGTTCATCTTTGCCTTGCTGCCAGCGCGCTAATTTCGCTGGCAGTGGCGAGAAGGTAGCGGAATCAGGCTCTTTTACACTGGTGACATTGAATCATCAGGAAGCTATTTCATGAGCCAACGTCATTATGTCGCCGTCGATCTCGGTGCCTCCAGCGGCCGCGTGATGCTGGCCAGCCATCATCCGCACACCGGGGCGATAACGCTGGAAGAAGTCAGCCGCTGCGTGAATCAACTGGTGACGATTAACCATCGTCAGTGCTGGGATCTCGACGCGCTGGAAGCCTTTATTATTGCCGCCTTAGAGAAGATCGATCGGCGCGGCATCGTGCCGCAGAGCATCGGTATCGACACCTGGGGCGTGGACTACGTGCTGCTGAATGCGCAGGGCGAGCGCGTCGGGTTGCCGGTGGCCTATCGTGACCATCGCACCGACGGCGTGATGGCTGCCGCCTGCCGTGAGCTGGGGCGCGAGGGGATTTATCAGCGTACCGGCATCCAGTTTTTACCCTTTAACACCCTCTACCAGCTGCGCGCTCTGTGCCGCGACAATCAGCCCGAACTGGACCAGGTGGCCCATGCGCTGCTGATCCCGGACTATCTGCACTATCGGCTGACCGGGGGGCTGAACTGGGAGTACACCAACGCCACCACCACCCAGCTGCTCAATATTGCCAGCGGTGAGTGGGATAGCGAACTGCTGCGCTGGAGCGGTGCCGATCCCGCCTGGTTTGGCGCACCGTCGCAGCCGGGTAAGCGCGTAGGGAGTTGGACGGCGCCATCGGGTCAGTCGATTGCGGTGGTGGCCGTCGCCACCCACGATACCGCCAGCGCGGTGCTGGCCACGCCACTTCACGGCGATAACGCCGCCTACCTCAGTTCCGGCACCTGGTCGCTGATGGGCTTTGAGAGCCGCCAGCCGTTTACCAGCAGTGCGGCGCAGCAGGCCAACATCACCAATGAAGGTGGGGCCGAAGGGCGTTTTCGCGTGCTGAAAAACATCATGGGCTTATGGCTGCTGCAGCGCGTGTGCGATGAGCTGGCGATTCAGGATCTCTGTCAGCTGATTGCCGACGCACAGCAGCAGAAGGCGGCGGCGTGGCTGATCAATCCCAACGATGAGCGCTTTATTAATCCCGCCAGCATGGTGCGCGAAATTCAGGACGCCTGCGCTGAACAGAATGCCCCGGTGCCCGGCAGCCCGGCCGAGCTGGCGCGCTGCATCTTTGACAGCCTGGCGCTCTACTACCGCCAGGTGCTGCAGGAGCTGGAGCAGCTGCGCGGTAAGCCCTTCAGCCAGCTGCATATTGTGGGCGGCGGCTGCCAGAACCAGTTTTTAAACCAGCTGTGCGCCGATGCCTGCGGTATTCCGGTGTATGCCGGACCGGTGGAAGCCTCCACGCTCGGCAATATCGGCTGCCAGCTGATCGCCGCTGGCGCGGTAAAAGATGTGACCCACTTCCGCCAGCAGATCGCCCAGCACTTCCCACTTATCCGTTTTGACTCTCACGGCAGTGACGCGTTTCGCCGCAGTCTGGCGCGCTTTCAGTTACTGACCCAAACAGCGAAGGAGCTTTGTATATGACTCAGGCTATCGAACAGGCCTATGCCCTGGCAAAACAGCGTTTTGCCGATATCGGCGTCGATGTGGAAGCCGCACTGAAGCAGCTTGATCGGCTGCCGGTTTCCATGCACTGCTGGCAGGGGGATGACGTGCGCGGCTTCGAAAACCCGCAGGGCGCGTTGACCGGCGGTATCCAGGCAACCGGTAACTATCCGGGGCGGGCGCGCAATGTCGAAGAGCTGCGTTCGGACCTCGACCGGGCGATGGCGCTGATCCCTGGCCCGAAACGCCTCAACCTGCATGCTATTTATCTGGAAAGCGAGCAGCCGGTGGCACGCAATGAAATTAAGCCGCAGCACTTTGCCGGCTGGGTCGACTGGGCGAAGCAGCGCGGTTTAGGGCTGGATTTTAACCCGAGCTGCTTCTCGCACGAGCTGAGCGCCGAGGGGTTTACCCTGGCACACGGTAACGCAGAGATCCGCCAGTTCTGGATCGAACACTGCCAGGCCAGCCGCAAAGTCTCGGCCTATTTCGGTGCGCAGCTGGGCACGCCGTCGGTGATGAACATCTGGGTGCCGGACGGCATGAAAGATCTCACCGTGGACCGCCTGGCACCGCGCCAGCGCCTGATGAATTCGCTGGATGCCATCATCAGCGAGAAGCTCGACCCGGCGCACCATATTGACGCCGTGGAAAGCAAGCTGTTCGGCATCGGGGCGGAGAGCTACACCGTCGGTTCCAACGAATTCTGCCTCGGCTATGCCGCCAGCCGTCAGACCGCGCTGACGCTCGACGCCGGGCACTTCCATCCGACCGAAGTGATCTCTGACAAAATTTCTACCGCCATGCTGTACGTGCCGCGCCTGCTGCTGCACGTCAGCCGCCCGGTGCGCTGGGACAGCGACCATGTGGTACTGCTGGATGATGAAACTCAGGCAATCGCCAGCGAAATCGTGCGTCAGCAGCTGTTCGATAAGGTGCATATCGGTCTCGACTTCTTTGATGCTTCCATCAACCGTATTGCCGCCTGGGTCATCGGCACGCGTAATGCGAAAAAAGCGCTGCTGCGCGCGCTGCTGGAGCCGGTAGAAACGCTGAAAAAGCTGGAAAACAGCGGGGACTACACGGCACGCCTGGCGCTGCTGGAGGAGCAGAAATCCCTGCCGTGGCAGGCGGTATGGGAAGCGTGGTGCCTGCGTCACGATGTGCCCGCCGGGGCCAGCTGGTTAGGCGATGTGCGCCATTACGAACAACAGATTCTCAGCCAACGTTAAGGGTAATCAGATGCAACAGATTCTCAACTCCTGGTTTGTCCAGGGCATGGTGAAAGCCACCACCGATATGTGGCTGAAGGGCTGGGATGAACGCAACGGCGGCAACGTGTCGCTGCGCCTGCTGGATGAAGAAGTGCAGCCCTTTGCCGCTGATTTCTACCGCGAGCCACGCACCCTGGAACTGAGCCAGCCCGCGCCTCAGCTGGCGAATGACTGGTTCCTCGTCACCGGCTCCGGCAAGTTTTTCCGCAATGTGCAGCTTGACCCGGCCGACTGCCTGGTGCTGCTGCGCGTCAGCGCCGACGGTCGGGCCTTTACCATTCACTGGGGCCTGAGCAACGGTGGCGTGCCGACCTCTGAGCTGGCTTCCCACTTCCAGTCGCACAGCGTGCGCAAAACCGTCACTCACGGCGCCGACCGCGTGATAATGCACTGTCACGCGACTCACTTTATGGCGCTGAGCTACGTCGTCGATCTCGACTCCGCCAGCTTTACCCGTCTGCTGTGGGAAGGCAGTACCGAATGTCTGGTGGTGTTCCCGGACGGCGTCGGCATCGTGCCGTGGATGGTGCCGGGCACCGACGGTATCGGCACGGCTACCGCCAACAAGATGGAGTCACATACGCTGGTGATGTGGCCTTTCCACGGCATTTTCGGCGCGGGGCCAACCCTTGATGAGACCTTTGGCCTGATCGATACCGCCGAGAAGTCATCCGAAGTGGTGGTTAAAGTGCTGTCGATGGGCGGGATGAAGCAGAGTATTACCACTGAAGAACTGGTGGCACTGGGCGAACGCTTTGGTGTGAAACCCTGGCGCGCAGCGCTGGAAGCGAAGCATAACCATGTTGCGTAAAGCCTTTGTCATGCAGGTACACCCGGATAAGCACCGGGAGTATCAGCAGCGGCATAATCCCATCTGGCCAGAGCTGGCGCAGACGCTGAAGGCGCACGGGGCGCATCACTACAGTATTTTTCTGGATGCACCGCGCAACCTGCTGTTTGCCACGGTGGAGATAGAGTCGGAGGAGCGCTGGAACGCGGTGGCACAAACCGAGGTGTGCCAGCGCTGGTGGCAGTCGATGAGTGAACTGATGCCGTCCAATGCCGACCACAGCCCCGTGAGTGCAGAGTTAAAATCCGTGTTTTATCTCGATTGAACCTGTAGGGGGCGACCTTTTTTTCCGGTCGCCCCGTGCCAATGATTTCCACTGAACGTAATGAAGACCTTTTTTTCCGGTCGCCCCGTGCCAATGATTTCCACTGAACGTGATGAAGACCTTTTTTTCCGGTCGCCCCTTTTTTATTTATTACGCCCGGCTTTACCCATTCAACCGCAGCTGCGGATAACGCTTCATACTCCATGCACACCACAGCAGTGATACCAGGCCAATGGCGCCACCCACATAGCCTACGCTGGCCATATTCAGATGCAGACTCACCTGGTTACCCAGCAGCGCACCGCCGCCGATACCGATATTGTAAATCCCTGACAGCAGCGACATCGCCACGTCGGTAGCATCCGGTGCCAGCGCCAGCACGCGTACCTGCACCGCCAGCCCGATAATCATCATCGCCATGCCCCAGATAATACACAGGGTGGAGATTGCCAGCATATGCGTCGCCGCAAGGTAGAGCGACAGCATGCACAGCGTGATTAACGCGATGGCACCCAGCAGGAAAGTCGCCGGATATTTATTGCCAAACATGCTGAACAGCACGCTGCCGACAATGCCCGCCGCGCCAAAAATCAGCAGCAGGAAGGTGGTAAACCCGGCGCTCAGCGCGGCGACGCCCTGAATAAACGGTTCGATATAGCTGTAAGCGGTGTAGTGCGCCGTCACCGTGACCGCAATCAGGATATACAGCGAAACCAGCGCCGGGCGGCGGAACAGCATCGGCACGCTTTTCAGCGACCCGGTATGTTCACTTGGCAGCTTAGGCAGCAGCTTCATCAGGAGCAGCATGGTAACCAGCGCCACCGCACCAATCACCGCAAAGGTAATGCGCCAGCCCAGCAGCTGACCAATCATGCGGCCAATGGGCAGGCCGAGCACCATCGCCAGCGCGGTGCCGGTTGCCAGCATGCTCAGCGCCTGAGTTTTCTTGCCCGGCGGCGCTACGCGGATCGCCAGCGACGCGGTAATCGACCAGAAAATGGCGTGCGAGAAGGCGATGCCGATACGTGAGATCACCAGCGTATTGAAATCCCAGGCAACGGAAGAGAGCCCGTGGCTGGCAACAAACAGCACAAAAATCACAATCAACAGCAGGCGGCGCTCGACATTACGCGTCAGCAGCATCATTGGCAGCGACATCAGGGCGACCACCCAGGCGTAGATGGTCAGCATCAGCCCGACCTGCGCCGTTTGCATGGAAAAACTGGCGCCAATGTCCGACAGCAGCCCCACCGGCACAAATTCAGTAGTGTTAAAAATAAACGCAGCAATGGCGAGCATCACCACGCGCAGCCATGCGGTCTTGCGGGAAACAGTAGTTGATTGCATTGAGATTAACGCTGTGGTTGAGGAAAGATTACCCGTTACGCCGGGCCACAGAACAAGTCGGGATATTGTCTTTTATTTAGTCGTCAGATGAAATAGAAAACTCAAAATAATTGTAAAGCAGATTATTCAAACAATGTGATCCAGAAGCAATTTTTTTTCGCCTGCGGATATTTGACCTGCGTGCTGTCAGGCGGCAAAATCGCGCGATAATTCAGCCCGTAATAGCGACAGCAGGGGAAGGGTAGTGGAAAGCGTTCTGAATAATGAGTTACTGGCAGACATTGTGCAGCAGGTGCGGCCGTTAATTGGCCAGGGCAAGGTCGCCAGCTATATCCCTGCACTGGCAGAGGTGCCCGCCGACCGGCTTGGCATTGCCGTCTGCATGCTGGACGGCACGGTTTATCAGGCCGGTGACGCGCAGGAGCGTTTCTCCATCCAGTCGATCTCTAAAGTTCTGTCGCTGACGCTGGCCCTGACGCGCTATCAGGACAGCGAAATCTGGCAGCGCGTGGGCAAAGAACCCTCCGGCCAGCCGTTTAATTCGCTGCTGCAGCTGGAGCTGGAGCAGGGCAAACCGCGCAACCCGTTTATCAATGCCGGGGCGTTGGTGGTGTGCGATATGCTGGAAACGCGCCTGACCGCCCCGCGTCAGCGCATGCTGGAAGTGGTGCGCAGCCTGACGCAGGAAGCGGAAATCAGCTATGACCGCCATGTGGCACGCTCTGAATATGAGCATTCGGCGCGCAACGCGGCCATTGCCTGGCTGATGAAGTCGTTTAATAATTTTGCCAACGACGTACCCACCGTGCTGCAAACCTATTTCCACTACTGCTCCATGACCCTGAGCTGCGTTGAGCTGGCGCGCTGCTTCCTCTATCTGGCCAATCACGGGCGCGGATTGGGGCAGGGGGAGGCGCTGCTCACGCCGAAACAGACCCGCCAGATCAATGCGCTGATGGTGACCAGCGGGATGTATGACGGAGCGGGGGAGTTTGCCTGGCGCGTCGGAATGCCGGGGAAATCGGGCGTCGGCGGTGGGATTATCGCGATAGTGCCGGGCGAAATGAGCATCGCCGTCTGGTCGCCAGAGCTGGACAACCAGGGCAACTCGCTGGCCGGTACGGCGATGCTGGAATTACTCTCCGAGCGCATCGGTCGCTCAATTTTCTGACTTTCAGTCACACGGCAGGTCAGTTTACTGGCCTGCCAGAACGCCCCATCAATCAATCACCGCAACTAATTATTGATCCACGTCATTCCCTGTCAGTACACCACCTGGTAATATTTCGCGTAGAAAATTAAATTTACATTTCACGCAGTGATACCTAACCCACCGAGGGTAAATCATGACTATTCAGGCAAAACAGTTAACCCTTAACCATCAGCTGCGTCAGTTTGGCGGGTTGGTCAAACTGGCAATGATCCGCACATCTCCACAACTTATTGAAGTCTGGACCATGAGCGGCAACCGCCTGCGCTTTACACCCACTCAGCGCGTCGAGGCCCAGGTCATCCTATGCTAAACGTTCGCCTGCTGTTGATCGCCACGCTGGTGATGCTGTTAGTGACGGTGTTTTGCGTGCTTAGCCAGCCGTCGGTGACGGTGCATCTTCGCCAGGATATTCGGAAACTGTTGTAAAGATGATGGGTCAGGCGCGCCTGACCCTTTAGCGCGGGCAAATTACCCCGCCTGAACCGCCATCCTGCGCCGGGACATCAGCGCCCGTACCACCAGAGCCAGCATAATCAGCCACTCGGCACCCAGCGCAGCCAGTACCGCATGCTGGTAGTTGCCGTGAGGTTGCAGCACCTGGCTGAACACCGTTCCCAGCACCATCGGACCCAGGCCCAATGCCGCCTGCTGTACCGTGGAGAGCATCGCACTGCCTGAGCCAGCGTGGTCTTTCGGCACTTCCGCCAGACCAATACGGAAGAAGCAGCTGACGATAAACGACTGCCCAAAGCCAATCAGCGCCGTAGCCGGCGCCAGGCTCAGTATGCCCATCTGCTGCCAGCTGCTGTTGAAGGTGATCATCAGCCCGATCAGCCCGGCCATCTGGATCGCGCAGCCGGTCAGCAGCGTCGGCAGTTTACCTATGCGTTCCACCACGCGGGCGGACAGCAGCGAGCCGATAAAGTAGGCCACGCCCAGCGCAATAAAAGTATTGCCCGACTGGAAGGCGCTCATGCCGAGGCCCGACTGCAGCGTCAGCGCCACGACAAACATAAAGCCACTCCAGCAGGAGAAGAACAGCACGGCGATCGACAGACCGAAGCGCACGCCGTGCAGCTGCATCAGCGAGGGCGGTAATAGAGGGGCACCGCCCTGTTGCTCGATGCGTTTTTCCACCTGCCACAGGCGCTTAAGCAGCAGTGGAAAGGCGGCGAGCAGGGCGATGCACGGCCACGACCAGTGGAACAGCGGCCCTAACGCCAGTGCAACCAGCAGGCAGCCAATGGCTCCGGCGAGATAAAAGGTTCCTGCCCAGTCGATGGGGACGCGCTGCTGCTTTTTCGTTTCCGGAATGGTGCGCGGCGCCAGCAGCAGGACCAGCAGGCAGAGCGGGATATTAATCAGGAACACGCTGCGCCAGCCGTAGCCGCCGGGATTAGCATTAATCAGGAAACCGCCCAGTACCTGGCCGATAATAAACGCCATTCCACCGATACCACCGTACAGGCCCAGCGCCCGCGAATGTTCACGACCGTGTAGCGAGACATGCAGCGTGGCGAGGATCTGTGGCACCACCAGCGCCGCGCCAACGCCCTGTAAGGCACGCGCCAGCAGCAGCGTCCAGACGCCGGGGGTGATACCGCACAGCAGGGAGGCAATGCCAAACAGCAGCACGCCGATGCTGAAAATGCGGCGGCGGCCGAAGTTATCCCCCAGGCGGCTGCCCATCGCCAGGCTGACGGCGAAGGCGATACCGTAAATGGCGACAATCAGCTCCAGCTGGATCGGGGTTGCATGTAAGGTGGCGGACATGGCATCCAAAGCCACATTCACGATAGAAAAATCAATCATCGGCAACAGCTGACCCGCTAACAGCACTGTCAGACCGCTGCGGCCGAGAGTGGTGCAATCATAACCGCTTTTCATGGTGTGTAACCCTTGTGTTTAACCGTAACCGGGCATAGCATCAGTGAAATCCGAAACGGGTACCAGTTCTTGATTATACTGGTACCCGCACTACCTGCCTGACTGGAGTCACCCCCGATGAGCGAGACGCCGCTGCCGCTGAGCATCAGCGAAAAAAACCGCCAGCTGCTGGCGACATTTTTACGCAGCCGCCGTGAGAGCATTGATCCGTCGCGACTGGGCATGCCGCATCACCGCTCGCGGCGCACGCCGGGTTTGCGGCGGGAAGAGGTGGCTCAGCTGGCGGATGTTGGCGTGACCTGGTACACCTGGCTGGAGCAGGGGCGCGAGATTAAAGCGTCGCCAAAAACGCTGGCTTCGATTGCGACAGCGTTACAGTGTAACGAAGCGGAAACGCAGCACCTGTTTCGGCTGGCGGGCCATCCCACCCCGGTGATGGCAGCGGCCAAAGCCTGTGCCAAAGTGTCGGCGCACGGGCAGATCCTGCTCGACAGCCTTAACCCGCTGCCGGCTATTATCCAGACGCCGCGCTTCGATATTCTCGGATATAACCCGGCGTGGTGCCGCCTGATGAATGTCGACCTGGAGACTATTCCCGCGGAGGATCGCAACTGTATTCTGCTGGCATTCACCCATCCGCAATGGCGGCAGGCGGTGGCCGATCAGGAACAGCTGATGCCGCATATGGTGGCGCTGTTTCGCACCCAGATGGGAGAGCATCTTGACGATCCGCGCTGGCAGGAGCTGCTGGAACGGTTATTGTCGGAGTCAGATGAGTTTCGCGCCATGTGGCAGCGTTACGAGATCCGCGCCATCGACAACCACGTTAAACGCTTCTATCACCCTGAAGTCGGCATCATCACCCTGCGCCAGAATAACTGGTGGTCCGCACCGCGCAACGGGGATCGCCTGCTGGTGTATATCCCTGATGATGAACAGAGCGCTGCGGCCCTAAAGCGCATTACCGATTGAACTTGTCGGGCTCAGGCGTGCCTGAATCTATCTGAATCGTTAAAAAACAAGGGATCACGCTATGAATCAACTGCCAACGGTTGCGGTACTCGGTCTGGGTGCGATGGGCCATGCCTTCGCTGCCAACCTGTTAAAAAATTCTTTCAGCGTCAGTGCCTGGAACCGCACGCGCTCGCGCGGAGAAGATCTCGAATCCGCCGGGCTAACACTGTGCGACAGCCCGCAGGAAGCGGTGGCCAATGCGGACGTGGTGCTGGTGATGCTGTCCGACGGCGCCACTACGCTGGCGGCCTGCAAACTTATCCTGCCGGCGCTGAAAAATGGCGCGGTGCTGTGTCAGATGGGCACTATCGGCATTGAGGCAACTGAACAGCTGCTGCAAAACATCCAGGCGCAGCGTCCGGATGTGGTCCCGGTCGATGCCCCGGTTTCCGGGACTAAAGCTCCGGCAGAGCAGGGAAAAATTCTGGTACTCGCCAGCGGCGATCGTGGGCGTGCTGCCGCAGTTGAACCGGTGTTTGCTGCCATTTCGAAAGGGGCGAAATGGCTGGGTGAAGCAGGAGCCGGTTCCAGAATGAAGCTGGTGGCTAACGCCTGGCTGGTGTCTATGGTGCAGGGGCTGGCAGAAAGTACGCGTCTGGCCGAGCAGTTAGGTTTCTCGCCGGACGATTTCTGGCAGGTGCTGGATGGCGGCCCGCTGGCTGCGCCCTACGTTAAGGGCAAGCTGGCGATGATTGCAGAAGGGGAGTACCCGGCGCAAATGCAGCTGACGTGGGCGTTAAAGGATGCTCGCCTGGCGCTTGATGCTGCTGGAAACCAGCCGCTGCCGGGCCTCAAGGCGATTGCCACCCAGTGGCAGGGCGCGGTGGATGCCGGTTACGGGGATAAAGACCTGTCGGTGGTGTATCGCTATTTGCAGGACGGCGCTAAAAAAGCCTGAGCAGACTTAAGGCACTTGCGGGTGCCTGTTAATAAAGCCCCGTAAATCATCATGATATCGCCAATAGCCCATATCGCTTAGTGGGTGGCTTCAAAAATGCAACAATGTTTGTTATATTATCGAAATAGTGTTTTTATATTTGACTGATTTTTAATGCTTTTATTACCGTTATTCATCCGCAGATGAACAGCAAAAAGCAAGGATCACATCATGCTTGATATTCGTTTTCCTACCGCCCTGCAGATGGTGTTATGCATTGCCAAGGCGGATCGCGAAGGGCTTCGCTGCACCAGCAAAATTCTGGCTGATGGTCTTAAGGCCAACCCGAGTTTTGTGCGCAAAATGATGGTGCCGCTGACCCGCGACGGTATTATTGTCTCTACGCTGGGGCGCTGTGGCACCACGCGGCTGGGCCGCCCGGCAGAAGAGATCACCCTGTGTGATATCTACACTTCGGTGATTGAAGATAAGCCGCTGATGGCGGGGCGCCCGGAAGTGGAGCCATGCTGTGTGGTGAGCGCCAATGCCTGCTGGTACTTTAAACAGCTGGCGAAAGAGGCTGAACAGGCCTCGCTGGACGTGCTGGCTAAACGCACCGTAGCCGATGCTCTGCATGACATTCTGCAACGCAGCGAAGTGAGCGAACCAGAACCGCAGCGCTGCGCCTCCTGATTTAACTCCCTGACTCATCCTTCCCGAATCCTGTTGGGGTGACCCGTTTACTGGTCGCCCCTGAGTTCTGCCAGATCGCACTTATTCCTAAATTTAATGCAACAATAAAACTTGCATTATAGCCGTTCCTGTCTTAACTTTATTAAGTGCATTCGTCAAAGTTACCTTTTACACCTGACAGTGAGACAGGTCAAGGCAACGCAAAGATCGATAAAAAAACCGCGTCAAAAAACAGAATCAGGGGAACACCGATGAGCCATGATGATTTTATTAGCGATCTGGTTAAGTGGATCGACACTCACATTGAAGGGAAGATGGATTTAGACACCGTGGCCACGCGCGCCGGCTACTCGAAATGGCACCTGCAGCGCATGTTCAAACAGCATACTGGCTATGCCCTTGGTGAATATATCCGTGAACGCCGTCTGAAAAAATCCGCTGAACGCCTCGCACGGGGCGGTGAGCCGATTCTGGATGTGGCGATCAGTTTTGGTTTTGACTCCCAGCAGTCCTTTAACCGCAGCTTCAAGCGCCAGTTCGGCCAGTCGCCGGGCGCATGGCGCCGCCAGGTGCAGATTGCTGCACATGCCTGACAGATTGGGCCGTGGGAAAACCCCTTCGGCCCTGTGTTTTTGTTGCCACAATTCCTCTTCGCTTTAACTCCCGTTTATTCAGCCCAACCTTAGCAGGGCATAGTATACTGTCTGAATTCGCTTCATTTTTTTCCTTTAAGACAGGACTTGTCATGGAAATACGGAATGTTAATCGGTCGCAGCTCTGTCAGGCCGCCAGTTATGGCCTGATTTTTATCGCGCTGTTCGCCATCTTCCCCCTGCGTTTACTGCCCTGTTTTCTCGCCGGGTTTATCGTCTATGAAACTATCCTGGCCCTGACTCCGCTGGTTGAGCGGCTAGTGAAAGGGCAGATAGCCCGCTGGATCAGCATCCTGTTCCTCAGCGTGGTGGTTATCCTCGCGCTGGTGACCGGCATCACCAAACTGATTGGCTTCCTGCTGCACGATTTCCAGAACCCCGCCGCTTTCCACGCTACCGCCACCAAGCTGCTTGAAGATGCCCAGCGCACGCTGTCCCCGGTGATCGTGCGCTATCTGCCCTCGGACATCGACGAGCTGCAAAATCAGGTCGTCACCTGGCTGCGTGAGCATCTGGTGGTGGTGCAAACCTTTGGCCGCACGGCGGCGCATACCTTTGCCACCATGCTGATCGGCATGCTGCTGGGGGCGATTATCTCGCTGCGTAACAGTAGCGGCCAGCGCCCGGAAGCGCCGCTGAAGCAGGCGATGCTTGACCGCCTGACTACGCTGGCTGCCGCCTTCCACAACGTGGTGTTTGCGCAGATCAAAGTCTCGCTGGTGAATACCGTGCTGACCTGCGGTTTCCTGTTTGGCATCCTGCCGCTGTTCGGGCTGCATTTCCCGTTTGCCAAAACCGTGGTAGTGCTGACCTTTATCGCCGGGCTGCTGCCGATTATTGGTAACCTGATTTCCAATACGGTGATTGTGCTGATCGGTCTCTCGATTTCGCTGGAAGCGGCGCTGATCGCCCTGATTTACCTGATCCTGATCCACAAGCTGGAATACTTCATTAATGCGCGCATCTTTGGCAGCCGCATCAGCGCCAAGACCTGGGAGATCCTGCTGGCGATGCTGGTGTTTGAATCCGCTTTTGGGCTGGCTGGCGTGGTGGCTGCGCCGGTTTATTACGCCTATCTGAAAGCTGAACTGCGTATCGCTCATCTGATTTAATCCTGAACCATTTCGGCCGGATGCTTCCGGCCGCGAGACGGAGTTTTCATGCCGCTGATAGCCACGCTGCTGCACCAGATACTGATTGCCATGCCGCTGTTTGTCCTGATTGCACTGGGCTGGCTGCTGGTGCGCTGGCGTCACTGGCCGGAAAGCATTACCGAAGCAATTAACCGCCTGGTGTTTCGCGTCGCGCTTCCGGCGATGCTGTTCCGCCTGATGTGCGACTTCAGTAAGGGCCCGCCGGTTGATGGCCGCCTGCTGATTGCCTTTTTCGGCGGCTGCCTGCTGGTGTTCGCACTGGGTAGGGTAGTTGCTTCACGCCTGTTTAAGCTTGATGGCATTGCCGGTTCAGTATTCGCGCTGGGCGGAATTTTTTCCAATAATGTGCTGCTCGGCTTGCCCATTGCCCGCGTCATGCTGGGGGATGCGGCTATCCCATCGGTTGCGCTGGTGCTGGTGTTCAACGGCCTGATCCTGTGGACGCTGGCAACGGTTTCGGTAGAGTGGTTTAAGCACGGCGCGCTGAATCTCAAAGGCTTTGGTAATACCGCGAAAAGCGTGCTTAAAAATCCGCTGATTATCGGCATCCTTTCCGGCACCGCGTTTAGCCTGAGCGGGCTGCCGCTGCCGCAAATGGTTGACCAGCCTGTCACCATGCTCGGCCAGATCGCCGTGCCGCTGGCGCTGGTCGCGCTGGGGATGAGCCTGGCCGGCTACCGCATCAAAGAAGGGCTGGCCATCAGCTACGCGCTAAGCACCATCAAGCTGATTGTCCAGCCGCTGGTAGTCTGGGGGCTGGCATGGGCGATCGGGCTGCCGCCGCTGGAGAGCAAAGTGGTGGTGCTGCTGGCTTCGATGTCGGTCGGGGTCAATGTCTACCTGATGTCGCAGCAGTTCAACGCGCTGACCGGCCCGGCGGCTACCAGCATGCTGCTCACCACGCTGTTTTCCGCGCTGACCACGCCGCTGTTTATGCTGTTGATGGAGCTGGCCTATCACGGCAAAGCGTGATGGATGTTACGGAATCGTTAAAATCAGATTGCATTCAAACCGTTCATTTCATTAACCTCCAAATGCGGTTGTGATGTTTCATTTTATCCACCGCAGTCACCTTTGCCTCTGGAGAATAATAATGAAACATTTTAAAAAACTGCTGCTGGTGGCCGCGTTAAGCTGCTCCGCTTCCTCACTGGCCGAAACCATTGGCGTGTCGATGGCCTATTTCGACCAGAACTTTCTTACCATTATCCGCCAGGCGATTGATAAAGAGGCCAAAGAGCGCGGCATCAAGGTGCAGTTTGAGGACGCGCGCGGCGATGTCGGGCGCCAGACCGACCAGGTGCAGAGTTTTATCAGCGCCGGGGTGGATGCGATCATTGTTGATCCGGTCAATTCAGCCGGAACTCCCGTTATGACCCGGCTGGTTACCCAGGCTAAAATCCCGCTGGTCTATGTTAACCGTACGCCGGGCGACCCGAAACTGCCACCGGGCGTGGTGTTTGTCGGCTCCGATGAGAAGCAGTCGGGTACTTTGCAGATGGAACAGCTGGCAAAACTCGCCAACTATCAGGGCAAAGTTGGCATTATGATCGGTAACCTGACCGATGCCGGGGCACTGCAGCGCACCAAAGACGTTGAGCAGGTGGTCGCAAAGTACCCGAAAATGAAAGTTGTGCAGAAGCAGACGGCGAACTATTCACGTAGCGAGGGCATGGACCTGATGCTCAGCTGGCTGAGCAACGGCGAAGAGATTGATATCGTCGCCGCCAACAATGATGAAATGGCGATTGGCGCTGCGATGGCGCTGCAGCAGTCAGGCATTAAACAGAATAAAGTGCTGGTTGGCGGCATTGATGCCACGCCGGATGGTCTGAAAGCGCTGGCCAGCGGCAAGATGCAGGTCACCGTATTTCAGGACGCTGTTGGCCAGGGCAAAGCCTCGGTAGATGTCGCCCAGCGTATGATCAAAGGCGAAAAGCTGGATTCTTACCACTGGATCCCCTTCGAGCTGGTGACGCCGGAAAACATGAAGCAGTACGAGAATAAATAGCCATAACGGCAAAATCTGGCGGGAATAGCGCAGCTGCTGGCTTTCTCGCCACGCTTTTCTCTACGCCCCACATCCTGGCTTTGCTAAACTACGCCCATGAACAAAAAACTTCTTATTGCCGCGATCTTCGCGATTGCCGCCGCGGCGGCCGGGCTGCATCATCCGGCGAAACCGCCGACTTCATCAACACAATCCACTCCGACTGCGCGTCAGGGTGCCAACGATATCAGTACGCTTACCGCTCAGCAGCGAGTGGCGGACTATCTGCAACAGCATCAGCGGCTGCCGGACTACTACCTGCGCAAAGGTGAGGCGCGTAAACTGGGCTGGGACCCGTCAAAAGGTAACCTGTGCAACGTGCTGCCGGGGCGGGCCATCGGTGGCGATCGCTTCAGCAACCGCGAAGGGGGGCTGCCAGATAAAGCAGGGCGCCGCTGGTTCGAAGCCGACGTCAATTATCAGTGCGGGCGGCGCGGCAGCGATCGCATGCTCTACTCGAGCGATGGCCTGATTTACGTGACGAGCGACCATTACCGCCATTTTCAGCAGGTAAATTAATATGCAACTAGTGAGTTTTGACTTACAGCAGGTGGAAGATCGCGCCGACTTTTATCGTCAGTTCGCCGCCCGATTTGCGTTGAGCGAGTTCGGCAGTAATCTCGATGCCTTATGGGATGTGCTGACCGCTGGCGTGGCGCTGCCGTTGAGGATCACTCTGCGGCATCTGCACAGGCATCCTCAGCAGGCGGAACTGCAGGGCATCATTGAGGTGATGCAGGAAGCCGAACAGGAAACGGGCGGCGCATTTAGCGTACGGGTTTATTGAGCTTCTCCGGGTCGACCGAAAAAAAAGGTCGACCCCTACGCGAAATCATTATCGGCGGATCACGCTCAAAATCTTCGCCAGCCTTTCACGCTCTTCGCCGCTGATTTCGCGCGATGCCGCATACCCGGCATTCTGCACTATCATCTCATTCAGCCCCACCAGCCAGTCGTAGATATAAAACGCGGCGTGGTTATTTGGCTTCAGCGCCAGACGCGTCAGGCGCTGACCGGGCCCCAAATTAACCGTCTGTGCTTCCGGCTTGGCGAAAATCTTCTGCCCGCGATTGATGCGGCTGTCCGGGCGCTGCGCTTCCGGCAACTGCTGGAACCCCAGCCAGGCGACGAAATCACCCAGCACGCTCAGCGCACGCGACACCTGACGATCGGCGATCTGCTCAGCGGGCAGGCCCGCCGCATCGCTGTCGGCCAGAATGCGCAGCAGCGCCGCTTCAATCTCCTGGCGTACGCTGGCGGTGATCAGCTCTTCGGTCAGCATCTCCAGCGTCGGTTTGGTCACGCCAAGCAGCTCCAGCAGCGGGCCGTTATCCGGCAGCAGGCGTAGCTGATTGATCCAGTGGCGATAGACGTTCTGGGCAAATTCGGCTTCCTGATCCACCACCGGCGCGCTGTGATAGCTGGTCTGTACCGCCGTCAGCGGCTCATCGCTCAGCAGATCGATAGTCATACCAATGCCAAACGGATCGTCCTCGGAGATGCTGTACTCGTCAGCGGCAGTTCGCTCACTGCGCTGATACTGGCGCTGCAGGAACAGGTGACGCAGGGTATCGCGCACCGGCACCAGGCGCTCCAGCAGTTCGCCGTGCACGCCGGTGCGGGTCTGAAGCGCTTTCAGCAGCGTTTCGGCGGTGCGCAGGCGCTCGGCCGGATCTTCACCTTCCGCCGCCTGATACCAGCGCCCGAGCAGGTTTTCACTCAGCTCGCGCTGGATCTCGGCGCGGCAGGCGGCAATGCGCTCCAGCTTGCTGTCACGACGCACTTCATTGACCAGGTACCCGGCCATACGCTGCACGCCTTTTTCATCCATCGCCAGCATGGCACCCCAGGCATCGCCCGGATTGCCCACGTAGCGCTGCACTGCCGCATCGTGGTTGTGGCCGTGGGTAATGCGTTGATCAAACGGCGTCATCGCCCAGATCAGCCCAGGCTTGCGGCCGCTGCGCTGCACGCTGGTTTCGCCCTGAGTTTGCTTCACCCAGAAGTCGAGCAGGCGGCCAACGTGGCGCGTTTCATTACGGTGTGCCGACGCGCTGCACACCAGCAGATGAGTGACATCCTGCTGTACCGCCGCACGCTGCAGCAGGAATGGGCGCCGCGCCTGCAGGAAGCTCAGCGCCAGCGCATGCTGATCGTCGTCCGGCAGCACCGGCAGGCTGACAAAACCAGGGTAATCGAGCAGGTCGACTTCGCTAAACAGCTCCTCGCGCGGCGCGCTGTAGAGCGGCAGCAGTACTTCGCGGCTTAGCAGCGTCAGTTCTGCCAGCGCCACGCTGACCGGGGCCAGAGAACGGCCACCGTGGCGCGGTACCACCTGCAGCGTCAAATCGACGGTGGCATTAAACTGGCTGACGCCGGAGCTGTTAAGCAGGCTGTACGAGGGTTCGTCCAGCACGCTGAGCGGGGCCAGAACGTCGCCCACGCAGGAGAGGTGGTGCAGCACGTGCGCCAGCTGGCGATACAGTGCCGTCAGCTGGCGATCCTCGCCCCACAACAGGGAGAACAGGCGGGCGCGGTCGTCCACGCCGAGGAACGGAGCCTGCTCCACCGCCTGCGGCCAGAAATGGCTCTCCAGCGCGCTGTTGCGCGCCAGGCTGAAATGCAGGGCATCCCACAGTGCCACCATCTGATGACGGTTGATGCCGTCAACCGCTTCCGGCTGGCGGTACATCGCCACGTTCTGCATTTTCTCGCCAAGCTGCGATTCATCAAAGGTGACAGTGTCACCCACGCGCTGCGCATACTGGAGCGCCAGCACCGCAACCAGCTCGCTTTCACTGAGCAGAGTGAGCTGCACCGGCCAGCTGCTGTCGCTGCTCTGCTGCTGACCGCTGAAGCGTAATACCAGATTACTGGTGTGCTGCTGCGGGTTAAGCTGGCCGGCATAATCCAGCACGCTATTGCCAAATGCGCACTCCAGGCGGCCCTTGTCGCTGGCAGCCAGGGCGCCAATCAGATAAGACTTGCCCGCCTGCGCCAGACCGAACAGGCCTATTGCCGGGTTGATCGGCGTGTTGCGGGCCAGTACGCTGGCCTTGTTGTGCTGGCGCAGCAGTTTGACCGCCAGGCGATCTGCTTCCATATTCAGGCGCGGCGCCTGCTGGCGGTTATCCTCCAGCCACTCCAGCGCCTGCTCAATACCCTGCGTCAGAGCATCACGTTTTTTGTTCGCCTGGGCGGTGAGGATCTTATTTAACGATTTCATTTCTTGTAGACGCTCCCGCTGTCAATCCAGTAATGCGCCATGCCCGATCCGCTGCTGGCAAGGGTGTTGAGGCGCAGACGCAGATGTTCAAGCGGCACCTGGCTGCCGTCATCAAGCGTCGCATCGGCAATATCAAAACGCTCCGGTCCGAACTCGCCAAACGGGCGGCTGACCGCCAGCTTAATGCGCAGCACTTTATCCCCGGCTACGCTGCGCGCCAGCTGCGAATCGACAATCGTCAGGGTATACAGCGGTGACGCAGGCCAGCGGTCATTGTCCAGCTGGCGGAACCCTAAGGTTAACGCGCCGCGCACCTGGAATCGGCTACGCACTTCCAGATTAAAGTTCTGCTGGTCGAGGTCAATATCGCTGTACCAGACGTTATCCGCCGTCAGCGCGCCGGTGCCGTCGAGCATCCCGAGATAGCGAATGGTCGAGTACGGCTGGAAGTCCCCGGCCTTGAACCAGAAGTTCGCCAGGCGCAGGTCCAGCGACAGCAGGCACAGCATCGCGCCGACCGCGGCGGTAGATTTCGGGTTCTCGATTTTTCCCTGCTTGTTGAACGGATACCAGTCATTGGTGTGATAGCCGTCCAGTGAAACAATGCGGCTCACCGGCAGCGGTTGCAGGTGGCGAAACAGCGCCTGCACGCCGGGGAAGCGTGAAGGGCGGCCGGTCAGCAGCAGCACATCGCAGTCGTATACCGCCACCACTTCCGACATTGAACGCAGGCTGTGGGTAATGTTCATGCGCGGCGAGAGGAACTCAGCGTGCAGCTTGCTGAGGCGCACAATCAGCGCCACATCGAGAATATCGAAGGCAGCCGCATCGCCCGGCAGCTCGCGCTGGATCTCGCGGTTAATATAGTCCAGCAGTTTGCTGGTCGGCGCCTGCGCCAGCAGCTCACCAAAGCGGGCGTCAATCTCTGCCGTCAGGTCAAGCGGGTCGAAGGTTTCATAGGCTTCCAGCACCGCCTGGCCCAGCGGGATAAACAGCTGCAGCGTCACCTGCTGGCGCAGGGTTGAGTGCCCGTCAAGGCGGCCTTCATGACCGAACAGGCGCGTCATGACCGCTTCAGGGTTGACCATGCCAGCCTGCTTAAAGGCCGCCTGCAGCGCGGGCAGTACGTACAGCTGAATGACGTCGAGCAGGATATCGTCGCCCGCCAGCTTAAAGCCCTCGCGGAACAGCAGGCGCGGCATAATTTTTACGTTATTACCTACGCCGTCATCGAGGCGATATTGAGTAATTGCCAGGTCGGTGGTGCCGCCGCCAATGTCGATGGAGGCGATGCGCAGCGTCTTGCCCGCCGGTTCATCGGCAGCACGGGCGCGGTCGGGGCGTACCATGCTGGCGAAGAAGGCTTCAGCACGGCCACCAAAGTTGACCTGGGTTTCGTTATAGAGATAAACCATCTGGCCGCAGGTGGCTTCATCCCACTCCATCTGCACCTCCGGCACCGGCACGCTGCTTTTGGCTTTATCCTCGGCGCGGGTGAAATCGTCATCCGCCGGGTGCCAGCCCATGGCTTTCCACACCAGCGCAATGGCCTCCAGCATGCGGCGGCGGAAGATCTCACGCTCCGGCTTCGGCATGGCGGAAGGCAGGGTGAGAATGATATTACGCAGCTGGCGCGGGGCGCTGCTGTGCAGCATTTTCTGGCGCTGCATCGGGCTGTTCATCTGCAACAGCGCCTGCGCCAGAAGCTCGGACAGCATCAGGCTCATCACCGAGCTGCGGCTGTAGTGCGGGGAGAACACCGGCAGGCGCTCATCCAGCGGTATGCTGTACAGCGGCTGGCCTTCATCATTAATCAGGTAGGTCAGCGGCAGCGCGGTCGCCAGCGGTTCCTGCTGCTGATTGCCCGGGGTACGGCTGAAGCGCCAGCCCGGCGTGTAGCTCTCTTCATCCCACAGGTAGCGGCGCGGGCTGGAGAGCCCGGTAGCACCCTCGGTGCCGAGGCGCTGCAGCGCCAGATTGCCGGCTTCGCGCCCGACGCGGACGATCGAAGGCCAGGTAAACGCCTCATCGCGGCCGCTTTCCAGCGAGAAATTCTGCTTGCCGAAGCTGGCCTGGGCGAACTCGACGCGGCTTTCAAACAGTTCGTTATACAGCGCATGGGGATGGCTGAGATTACGCATCTGTAGTTCGTAGGTGTGCTTCAGGCCCTGGTGATCGTCAACGTGATCTTCCACCATAATGCCGCAGGTGTGAGAGTTACCGACGTCGAGGATCAGATCCACGGCAATAGCCGGCTCCTGCAGCGTCGCCGCGCTGATTTTCAGCTCCGGCACTGACAGCTGCTCGCCGAGCATATGCAGGACGTTGAGATAGTGCGCCTGATACTCAAACTCGCGCAGGGCGGCTTTAATATTGACCTGCGGGCGCTGTTCAAGGGTGGAGGCGCTGTCGCTAAATACTTCGCGCAGCCAGCCGTCAATCCAGGTGTGGTCAAGGAACTCGCCCAGCTCGTCGCTGCGGTGGGCCAGCGCGAAATTGACGCCGTTCTTCACATCATTTTCATTCAGCGCCAGCGACTCATCTTCGCCATCGGCCCAGACTTTGGTGTCAAACGCCAGCACGATGCGGTGGGTATGGCCGCTGGCATCCGGTTTATCCAGCGCCACAACCTGGACGCGCGCCCAGTTATCCGGGCCGCCGATAAAGGTGCGCGGCGGGTTGAAGCGGAAGAACGGCAGCGGCAGCCACTGGCCGCACAGCAGGCTGAGCGACTGCGCCAGCGGGAAACTGAACTCCGGCTTGACCACTTCGGCTGGGGTGCCCGCCGCCTGCGGCAGCAGGTACTTGGCGCTGGGCGCGTGATAGTTCAGGCGCAGCAGCGGGCCATTCGCGGTCTGGCGGACAAATTTACCCGGCCAGTCGTTGTTCAGGTCCGGCGTCAGCGCAAAGTCGAGGAACTGGATACCACTGTTCTGGACCAGCGTCATATTGGGTTTGAAATCAGCAATCGTCGCCAGCATCATTATTTACTCTCACGCTTCATGGTCATCGGCAGCACCGTGTCGGCATTGTAGCTGCCGCTGCACTCGGCAGGCCCGCTCAGGCCCTGTTTACACACCAGTTCCGGCATCTGATAGCGCGAACCATCGCTGCATCGCGCTTTCGTGCGGCTGTTAATCACCAGGTTGCCGGAGGACATCAGCCCGGCGAATACCTCGACCTTACAGCTAACGCCGTCGCCCTGGGTGATCCGCGCCGTCCCTTTGCCATTTTTCAGCTGATATTTCAGCATCGGCGGGGTGCCGGTCGGCAGATTTTTCTGCACCAGTACGCGCCAGTTACCGTTAAGGAATTTGGTCGAGCCAATTTTGACCGCATCGGCAGGCAGCACCAGATCGTCTTTCGCCACCGGGCGCGCGTCTGCGACAGCTTCCACCGCCGGTTCAGCCGCGGTCGCTGCTGCCGGGGCCGCAGCGGGTGTAACGGCAGCCGGGGCGATAATCGCCGGTGCCAGTGGCAGAGTAGGTGCAGCAGCCGGAGCGACCGGTGCGGCTGGCGCATTCGCAGCTTGCGGTGCGGCAGGCTCGGGCTGTGCGGCGGGTTCAGGCGCTTTCACCTCTTCAGGCGCTTTATCGCTACAGCTTTTCAGCTGCACGCCAAAGGCAATCAGCAGCACCACGGCCGGAACAACCCAGCTGTAGCGCAGCCAGGCTTTCATCGGTGGTTTTGCCGCAGGCGTAGCGGGGACCGCCGGGGCTGGCTCAGGTGCGATTGCCTCCGGCTCGTCAATAATTTCCAACGGCGGAATAGTGGGCATCACTCGCGGCGCGGCGGCGGGTTCAGGGGTAATCAGCGGAGCAATAACCGGCGATACCGTAGCCGCAGCGGGTGCAGGGGCTGCCGCGACCGGTGCAAGGCGCGACAGGCCGAGCTGCGGCTCATCATCTTCAACTGCGCGCAGGCAGTCGAACGCGTCCTGGCGGGATTTTTTATCCAGGCTGACAAAGCCCCAGAAGGTGATCACCGGTTTGCCGCCCACCAGGTAGACATAGTTCTGGTCGGGGAACTGTAACGCCTTGCTCAGCAGGGCGCCGAACAGCTTCTGGCTCGGCTTATCGGACTGCTGGGCGCGGTCGCTAATCTCTGCCAGCGTGCTCTGGCAGGCGAGCAGGTCATTCAGCGCTGCCTTGCGTGCGCTGTTGCTGGCGGCGGCCCACGAACTGACTTTGCCATTCACCGGCGAGTACCAGTCCAGGCGGTCGCCCGCGTCGTTAGGCTGCGGGATCGCCAGGCAGTCGGCCAGCGCAGACTGTTTTCTCAGGCGCAGGGTTTCGCGCAGTTGCAGAGCGGAGAGATAGACCGGTTGCCCGTTCTCCCCCAGAGCGAGCACAGCATCAAGATTGCCACTGCGTAAGAAGATTTTTGCCACGCAAAAGACCTTATAGTCAGAGTTCGGAAGAAAAAAGCGTGTGTAATCAGAATATTTTAACGCTTTGCGACTTAAATCAAATGCGCAAATAAGCGGTGAAACGCAACAGTACTCAGGCTATAGCCGGGCAGGAGCTTGATATCCGGGAGAATGAAATGGCGAAATGTGACACGGGTAGTGACAGTGTCACATCAGATAATTGCTAATGGGTCAGGCAGGCCTGAGCCTAACCTTTAAGCGCTGCAATATCACCCGCCGTAATTCCAGCAAGATGGGCAGTTATTTTCTCCACTGGCCAGTCCCACCAGGCTAGCGCTTCCAGTTCGGCAATCACCTCATCACTAAAGCGTTTGCGGATGACTTGCGCCGGGTTACCGCCCACTATGCTGTACGCCGGGACATCGGAAACCACTACGGAGCGTGAAGAGACGATCGCGCCGTTGCCGATGCTCACGCCCGGCATAATCAGGCAGTCATAGCCAATCCAGACATCGTTGCCGATGCAGGTATCGCCTTTATAAGGCAGGTCGCCGGGTTGCGGAGCTGCGCTTTCCCAGCCGTTGCCGAAAATAAAAAAGGGAAAGGTCGACATGCCAGAGGTCTTATGGTTAGCGCCGTTCATAATGAACTTCACGCCGCGAGCCAACGCACAGAATTTGCCAATAACCAGCTTATCGCCGATAAACGGATAGTGATAAAGGACGTTGCGCTCGAAGTTCTCCGCATCATCAGGATCGTCGTAGTAGGTATAGTCGCCGATAATGATATTGGGGTTGGTCACGCAATTTTTGATAAAGCAGACCTGGGGAAAGCCAGGGAGTGGATGTTTCTCGCTGGGGTCGGGTCCGTGCATATATCCTCCTGAAGCAGTAGCGTAAAGAGAGTGTAATTCAGAGGAAACCGAAGCGCCTCACGCTGTATTCAAACGGGCAGTGACGCTATGATAGCAGCGCGCCAAATTCGGCAGAGGAGAATTCGCCATAATGTTTTATCGTTTTACGCTGGCAGCGGTTGTTGCCGCCACCACATTGACAGGTTGCGCTGCCTTTAAATCAAATACTGCCGTGGCGCCCGTTAGCCAGGCGACGCAGACTGCTGATGCCCCCGCTGCAACAGCCCAGCCCGAACAGCCGGTGCAAACAGAGCAAACAGAGCAAACCGCGCCAGCCGAACAGCCGGTGCAGACTACGCCTATCACTGCGCCCGGTGCCGTCACCGAAGGCAGCCCTGAGGCGACGACAGCTGAGGCAGCAACCGCTCCGGCAGCGACCGCACCTGACGCGCAAGTAGAAACGGCCAGCGCTCCGGCCCCGGCCGAAACGGCCACGCCTGCTGCACCTGCCGAACCGGCTAAAGAAGAAAAGGTCACGGCGGCGCAGGGGACAGCAGCAGTAGCACCGTTCAGCAGCGGCCCAACGCAGATTGATGTTTCGCATATCGTCACCCGCGCGGATGATGGCTCCTCCATCACGCTGACCATCGACGGTACTGAAGCGGGCATTCTTAAGCGCGGCGAAAAGCGTGCGCTGTTTGTCGAGCCGGGCAAACACAAGGTGGGCGGCTACGTCCAGACGCTGTTCGGCTTAGGGCGCGTAACCATTCCGGCGGTGGAGATCACCACGGTACCGGGCAAAGTGAAACATGTGGCCTACTCGGTTACCCGAACCAAGCCTGCATTTGCTGAAGCGCCAGACACCACCAAAACCCCAGGCTGATATTACTCTCAGCGGAGTGAACAGCAAAAAAAAAGGCCGATCCTCAGGATCGGCCTTTTTGGTTGGCGGGGAACTTACAGCGCCATATCGTGCTGCGGGCTCTCTGCGCGTTTCTCAGCGGGAGCAGCAGGGGCGTTCTGCTCGCCGTTCATGTTGATCACCGGCGGCTTCACCAGCTGCAGGGTGGCTGCGGTGTCATCCCACACTTGCTGGGTCAGCGGCGTGTTGCCGTTCAGCTGCTGGCCATAGCTCGGCACGATAGTGCGGATTTTGCTCTGCCACTCAGGAGAGTTGAACTGCTCCGGGAACAGCTTTTTGATCACGTTGAGCGCGATAGGGGCCGCAGTAGACGCGCCCGGTGAAGCGCCCAGCAGGGCCGCGACGGTTTTCTGCTGATCGGTCACAATTTCCGTACCCAGCTTCAGCACGCCACCTTTATCGGCATCCTTCTTGATGATCTGCACGCGCTGACCTGCCTGGATCAGTTTCCAGTCCTCTTTACGCGCGTCCGGGTAGTACTCTTTCAGCGCGGCGAAGCGGTCGTCGTCATTCAGCATCACCTGACCAATCAGGTATTTCACCAGGTCAAAGTTATCCAGGCCGACGTGCGTCATTGGCATGAAGTTGCTGGTGGTGGTGGTGCCCAGCAGATCGAAGATCGAACCATTTTTCAGGAACTTGGTAGAGAAGGTGGCAAATGGCCCGAACAGCACCACGCGCTTACCGTCAAGGTAGCGGGCATCCAGGTGTGGAACGGACATCGGTGGTGCGCCCACTGAAGCCTGACCGTATACTTTTTCCTGATGCTGTTTAGTAATTTCCGGGTTTTCAGTGACCAGGAAGGAGCCGCCCACCGGGAAGCCTGCATAGTTATCCGCTTCCGGAATACCGGTTTTCTGCAGCAGCTTCAGCGCGCCGCCGCCGGCACCGATAAACACATATTTCGCATCGATGCTGTGCTCTTCACCGCTGTTAACGTCTTTAACCGTCACATGCCAGGAGTTATCGGCATTGCGCTTAAATTCGGTAGCCTCGGTCGAGGTTTCAAGGGTGAAGTTTTTATCTTTCTTCAGGCTGCCGATCAGCTGACGGGTGATCTCGCCATAGTTGACATCGGTACCCACCGGGGTCCAGGTGGCGGCCACTTTCTGCTGTGGGTCGCGACCGGCAATCACCAGCGGTGCCCACTGCTTGATCTGGTTCTGGTCAGTAGAGAACTTCATGCCCTGGAACAGGGTAGTCTGCTGCAGTGCCTGGTAGCGCTTGGTCAGGTACTCCACGTTCTTATCACCCCAGACGAAGCTCATATGCGGCGTCGAGTTGATGAAAGAGTGCGGGTCGTTGAGCACGCCGCGTTTCACCTGAGCGGTCCAGAACTGGCGCGAGATCATAAACTGTTCGTTGATATCCAGCGCTTTGCTGACATCAATTGAACCATCAGCACGTTCCGGCGTGTAGTTCAGCTCCATGTTCGCAGAGTGGCCGGTCCCGGCGTTGTTCCAGCCGTTCGATGATTCGAGTGCGACACCATCCAGCTTCTCTACCATCAGCTGTTTCCAGCCTGGCTGAAGTTCCTGTAACCAGGTTCCTAAGGAAGCGCTCATGATACCGCCGCCAATCAACAGCACGTCGGTTTTCTGTGGAGCAGGGGTTTCAGCATGCAGTGCAGTAGATACCAGCAGAGCAGACAGAGAAAGCAGGGGAATTGTTTTTCTAAATTTAGACATAGCAGTGAGAGATATCTATATAGGTTTCAAAATTGAGGCGATATTTTAACGAACTTAGATGAAAAGTTAAGAATTATTTGCAGCTTTTAGTTTAAACACGATTAATAGGGTTAAATTTAACAATTAAATTATTTAGTTAAATTTTAAAAAAGCGTCAATTATCAATGACATGTCTCGATTTTAAATAGGCATGCTATCGTTATTGCCATCTGCAGGCTTTAGCTGAATGGATGGTTACTCTAATTACATAACGCTGACTATAATTAATAAACCACGCCACTTTTATAACTAAGCCATTAATTGGTCGACTAATTACCCGCTTGAGAAAATCGCTTCAGTCAGCATAATTATCATTAAGTGCCATATCTCGGCATTTAATTTCCTCCGGCCAGACCCGGTGTCGCGATTTTCCCGCCGCCGTTTGATGCCGAAGGTGTTTATAATTTGAGTTAACTCAGTAGCGTGACTCACGATAAATTTCACTGGGTCAGGGTTAAGCGCAGAAACAGCGAAATTTTTTTTAAAAATTTACGAATAAAAAGTGGCGATGGCGCGTTAACCGATCAACATCCACAAACGGAAACCTACTGTATGTCTGCCATTGCCACTTCCCGCGCGCGTCAGCGCTATGATGCTTTCACCCTGACGCTGCACTGGCTGACCGCTGCCTGCGTGATCTTCCTGTTAGTTTCTTCGGCCTGTTTGATATTCCGGGCTGGATTACCGTCGATCCCGCGCTGCGCCCTACTCTTGCGGGGCTGCACAATAATGTCGCCTGGGCGCTGATTGTTTTGGCGTTGGCCCATGCGATAGCGGCGCTGTTTCACCACTATTTACTGCGCGATAACGTGCTGCGCCGTATGCTGCCTCAAGCTGCCCGGAGGGCGTGAAAATTACCCACAGTGAAGTAAGGCAACAGCTGGCCGCCCATCTGTCGCGCCTGTGGCGTTACGGCATGGTGCTGTCGCGCAATCGCGACGTCGCCGAGGAGCTGGTGCAGTCCACCTGCGTGCGGGCGCCGCCCGCGCGTGCGCAGCACAGGGGACAGGTCAGCCGCCGCGGGCTGATCGCCGCCTCACTCAGCTTTCTGTTTATCGGTTCCGGTATCGGTTATTTCGCCCGTCCGGAAAGCGCCTCGCGCCGCGAAAGCGGCAGGATCCGCGACCTCGAAGCGCAATATATGTCCTTGTACAGCACTCAGACGCTGGCGGATGTCGATAATTCGCCGCCGGTGATTGCGCGCTCGCTGGAGAGAACCGCCCGCGAGATGGGCCTGCGGCTCAGCGCACAGCAGCTGGCGTTACCCGATGCTGAGCTAAAAAGCATACGCCTGCTGCGCTATGACGACGCTTCAATCGCGCAGATCGTCTGGGATCGCGCCAGCGAGGGTCCGATGGCGCTGTGTATTTCCCGCGAGCAGCATCAAAATCTAACCCCGGTGCAGGGTGAAAAGCGCCACGGTATGAGTCTCGCCTGGTGGCATGCCCGGGGTTACCAGTATGTCCTGATAGGCCGCAGCCCGACGCAGCAGATGCAGCAGCGGGCAGGGCAGCTGCGGCAGAGTCTCTCGTAGCGGTCAGGCATGCCTGACCCGACGCGTAGCGTGGGTAGCAATCCCAGGATAATGCCAACCTTATTGCTTTCCGCCTGCCGTGAACTACGCTTTTCAGGTAGGACACGGCTGCGCTTGTTAGCCGACTAATTAAAAACATAATATTCGATAACTCTGAGGATTTAACCATGATGCTTAAGACTAAGCTGGCCACTGCTGCTGTTTTATTATTCTCGCTTAATGCGTATTCAGCGGAGCTGATGTCGAAAGTCGACTTCGACAAAGTTTCTCTTCAGTATGAAAAAGTGGGTGATATCTCTGTTTCGGATGAGTCTGCACCCATGGATGCGCGAGAAGCGCTTAAGGCAGAAGCGGATAAGCTGGGTGCCGATATTTACGTCGTGACCTCAGGTGAGATCGATAAAAAAGTGCGCGCGACTGCGGTCGCTTACAAGAAAAAATAATGGGTCACGTAGGGGTCGACCTTTTTTCCGGTCGACCCGTTTTTTATTAGTGTTGAGTCAGCGCTGTTATGATCTTATTCGCCGCTTCCACTCTTGCCGGGTTCGGATAACTTTTATTTGCCAGCATCACAATCCCAACTTTCTGCTGCGGAACAAAGGCAATATAGCTGCCAAAGCCGTTGGTGCTGCCGGTTTTATGCACCCAGGATTGCGCTTCAGCCTTTCCGGCTGGCGTTAACACCTCGACGGCGTGCGGCTTGAGCGCCACCCCATTGTCGCTGGCAGCAATCACTTCTTTGGCATCCACCGGCCAGTGATAGATTTCCCACCCTAAGCCCTGATACCCGTTGCCCACGCGCAGATAGCGCGCCTGGCTGGTGAGGATTGCCTGCTTCACGGCGGGCGTGCTGTTCGGGTCGATATTCGCCTGCAGATATTTCGCCATATCCTGCACGCTGGTTTTCACTCCGTAGGCTTCTGCATCCAGCATGCCCGCTGAAACGCGCACCGGCTTACCGTCGCGATATCCCCACGCGTAATTTTTCTGCTGCGCCGCAGGCACATCAATATAGGTGTGCGTCATCATTAGCGGTTGCAGCACCTTGTTGTGCAGATAGTCGGTAAAGCTCAGCCCGCTGTTTTTCACCGCCAGTAAACCAAACAGCCCGATGCTGGCATTGGAGTAGCTGCGCATCGTGCCGGGCTGCCATTCAGGCTGCCACTGCTGATAGTAGTGCCACAGCGCCTGCTGGTCGCTCACCGCATCCGGCACCTGCAGCGGCAGCCCGCCCGCGGTGTAGGTGGCGAGGTTTAGCATAGTGATGTGCTGCCACTGCGGCGTGTTGAGCTGCGGCGCATACTTCACCGCCGGGTCGGTGAGCTTCACCAGACCGCTGTTAATCGCTGCGCCTGCGGCGATACCGGTAAAGGTCTTGCTGACGGAACCCAGCTCGAACAGGGTGTCCGCCGTGACCGGGCGCTTAGCCTCGATGTCGGCTTCGCCGTAGCTGTAGAGATGGCTTTTGCCCTGATACACCACGGCGACGGCCATGCCGGGGATCGCCTGCTGGGCCATTAAGGGTTTGATGGTGTCATTGACGATCTGGTCGAGCTGCGCGTTATTCAGCGGGGCCGCTAACAGCGAAAAGCTGGAAAGGGTGCCAGCAATCAAGATCGGGAGAAGGTTTTTTTTCATGCTTAATAGTTCCATAGGCTGATTGATGCAAACAGTGTTGCTCCTTTTGACCTGGAATAGTCTGAAGAGATTGCACGGATCTGACAAACGATTATATTTAGCATCTGACAATAGAAAATCTTACACGAGAGCACCATGAGCCGCAGTTATCTGCCGTTAAATTCGCTGCGTGCCTTTGAAGCCGCGGCCAGACAGTTAAGTTTTACTAAGGCTGCTATCGAACTCAATGTGACCCATGCCGCCATCAGCCAGCAGGTTAAAGCGCTGGAGCAGCATCTGAACTGCCAGCTATTTATCCGCATCTCGCGGGGGCTGGTGCTGACGCCAGAAGGGGAGATCCTGCTGCCCACGCTGAGTGACGCCTTCGATCGCATCGCCGATTCGCTGGACCGTTTTTCTGCTGGCCGCGTCAGGGAGAAGGTGAAAGTTGGCGTGGTCGGAACCTTTGCCACCGGTTATCTGCTGCCGCGGCTGGCGGCATTTCGCCTGCGCTATCCGCATATCGATCTGCTGCTCTCCACCCACAATAATCGCGTCGACAGCGTGGCCGAGGGGCTGGATTACGCCATTCGCTACGGCAACGGCGCCTGGCACGGTACGGAGTCACAGTTTCTGTGCGATGCCCCGCTGGCGCCGCTGTGCACGCCGGAGCTGGCGCAGCAGATCCAGCAGCCTGCCGATCTGAACAACTTTACGCTGCTGCGATCCTTCCGCCGCGATGAGTGGACAACGTGGTTTGCGGCAGTGGGGGAGCCGGCGCCTTCGCCCGCGCAGCATATTATGGTGTTTGATTCGTCGGTGAATATGCTGGAGGCGGCACAGGCCGGGGCGGGCATTGCGCTGGCGCCGCCGGTGATGTTCAGCCATCTGCTGCAAAGTGGTAAGATCGTGCAGCCATTTGCCGCCAGTATCAGCTTAGGGGGTTACTGGCTGACGCGGCTGCAGTCGCGCCCGGAAAGCGCGGGGATGCGTGATTTTGCTGAATGGCTGCTGGGGGAAGCGGGTGCGCCCGGCCATCCCGGGCCGACCAGAAAAGCGGTCGGCCCCTACAACAGATGATGCGCCATTCATTCCTGATGATGCCCCGGTTCTTCCTGCAGGGGCCGACCCTTTTTTCGGTCGGCCCGAAGCCCCTTGATGATGCGCCATTCATTCCTGATGATGCCCCGATTCTTCCTGTAGGGGCCGACCCTTTTTTTCGGTCGGCCCGAAGCCCCTTGATGATGCGCCATTCACTCCTGATGATGCCCCGGTTCTTCCTGTAGGGGCCGACCCTTTTTTTCGGTCGGCCCGGAATCCATCATCCGTTATCCTGAAAACCCGGATAAAGCGTCATGCCGCCATCGACAAACAGCGTGGTGCCGTGCACATAATCGGACAGATCGCTGGCCAGCCAGACGACCGCGTTGCCAATATCCCGCGCTTCGCCAATGCGGCCATAGGGGATCAGCTCCAGCAGCTTGCGCCCCGCGTCACCCTCGGTGCTCTCTTTGTTGATCGCGGTGGCGATGGCGCCGGGCGCGATGGAATTGACGCGTATACGCTCGGCGCCAATCTCCTGGGCAAGCGAGCGCATCAGCAGGTCGACACCGCCTTTGGAGGCCGCATAGTTCACATGCCCGGCCCACGGGATCACCTGGTGTACCGAGCTCATATGGATAATTTTCCCCAGCGCGCGGCTGACCTCCGGCCGCGCACCCTGCTGGCGAAACTGGCGCAGCGCCGCACGGGCGCAGAGGAACTGCCCGGTCAGGTTGACATCCAGCACTTTGTTCCAGTCGGCCAGCGACATCTCGCCAATCGGCGCGTCTTTTTGCAGCCCGGAGTTCGCCACCAGAATATCCAGTGCGCCAAAAGCGTCGATGGTGCGGGCAAACAGGTTGTCGACGTCGTCCTCTTTTGACACATCGCCGCCGACGGCAATGGCTTTGCCGCCTTGCTGACAAATTTTTGCCGCCAGCTCTTCAGCGGGCTGCGCCTGGCTGTTGTAATTGATCACCACGCTGGCCCCGGCTTCCGCCAGCGCCTCTGCGCAGGCATAGCCAATTCCTGAACTGGCGCCCGTCACCAGCGCAACCTGATTTTTTAATGAAATCATCATAACTTTGACCTTCTTGTCGTGAACACGGGTGTCCTATAGTCTTGTTGAGGATCATGAACTCAGCAAATCATGCGGCAATTTTATCAGGAGAGAGCTATGCCAGAGATTAAGTCTGCCCAGTGCCACTGTGGGGCGGTCACCTTTAACGTCACGCTGCTGGACGGCTTCAACACCGTGCGCCGCTGCAACTGTTCTTTTTGCCGCATGCGCGGCGCGGTGGTGGCGTTTGCCAGTGAAATTAACATCACCCAGGGCGAGGATAAGCTGACCGAGTACCGCTTCAACAGCAAATCGGTGGCACACTATTTCTGCTCCGTCTGCGGGATTTACACCTTTCATCAGCCCCGCTCTAATCCGCAGCAGCGTGCCGTCAACGTGGCCTGCATCGACGGCATCTCGCCGTTTGATTTCTCGCCGCTGAACGTTACGGATGGTATACATCATCCGAAAGATGGCGGCAAAGGCGGCGTGGCGGGAACGCTGAGCTATCAGCCTTCTGCCGATGGCTGCGCGCCTGACTGAATATCCACGCGGTGTTCGCGCCCGTCATCGATCAGCTCAATATCGCCGTACGGCTGCGGCGTGCCGTCCAGGCTCAGTGAAGACTCTCCGTCGCAGCGCCGCACGGTGATGCGGTAGTGGCTGCTGCCGTGCTGATAGGCGATCATCACTTCAGGCCAGGCGGCGGGCAGCAGCGGCCTGATGCTCAACTTATCGCCCTCACGGGTTATCCCCAGCAGCGATTCGGTCAGCAGGCGGTACGCCCAGCCCGCCGAACCGGTGTACCAGCTCCAGCCGCCGCGCCCGTTGTGCGGCGCCACGCTGTAGACGTCGGCGGCCATCACGTAAGGCTCGACCTTATAGCGCGCGACTGCGTCAGCATTCAGGCTGTGATTTACCGGGTTGATCATCGACCACAGCTGCCAGGCGCGCTCGCTGTTGCCCATCTGCGCAAAGGCCATCACCGCCCAGATAGCGCCGTGCGTATACTGCCCACCATTTTCCCGCACCCCCGGGACGTAGCCCTGAATATAGCCGGGGTTAGGGCCGAGACCGTCGAACGGCGGAGTGAGCAGTTTGATTAAGCCGTTATCGCCATCGACCAGCAGCTCATCCAGCGAGCGCATCGCCTGAGCACAGCGATCCGCGCTGCCTGCGCCCGACAGCACCGCCCAGCTCTGGGCTATAGCATCAATCTGGCAGGCGGGAGAGAGCTGGGAGCCGAGCGGCGCACCGTTATCAAAATAGCCGCGGCGATACCATTTGCCATCCCAGCCCGACGCGTGGAGATTTTTTTGCAGCAGGTCGGCCTGCTCGCGGCACAGCAGCGCCACGTCGGGCTGCTGTATCCGATCCGCCAGCGCGGCGAAGCGCTGTAGCACCGTGAACAGGAAGAAGCCGAGCCAGACGCTTTCGCCTTTGCCCTCAATACCGACCAGATTCATGCCGTCATTCCAGTCGCCCGCGCCCATCAGCGGCAGGCCGTGCGGACCGAAGCGCAGCCCGTGGCGAATTGCCTTCACGCCGTGCTGCCACAGCGTCTCCTCCAGCGGGGTGATGGTCGGCTGCTGGTAAACTGACTCCTCTTCCGGCCGCAGCGGGCGCGATTCGATATAGCTGACGGGCTGTTGCAGCAGCGCGCTGTCGCCCGTCACGCTCACGTAGTGGCACATGGCCAGCGGCAGCCAGAGATAATCATCGGAGCAGCGGGTACGCACCCCGTTGCCCAGCGGCGGGTGCCACCAGTGCTGCACATCGCCCGCCAGATACTGGCGTGAGGCGCACAGCACGATCTGCTGGCGCAGCCGCTCCGGCGCCGCATGCGCCAGCGCCAGCGTGTCCTGCAGCTGGTCGCGGAAGCCGTAAGCGCCGCCCGACTGGTAGTAGCCGCTGCGCGCCATGATGCGGCTGGAGAGGGTTTGGTACAGCAGCCAGCCGTTGACCAGCAGATCCACCGACGGGTCGGGGGTGGTCACGGTGATTTTGTCGAGCAGGCGGTGCCAGTGCTGATGGACGATTTCCAGCTCGTGCCGTGCCGCGCCTTCACTGATAAAGCGCGCAATCAGCCCTTCGGCCTCTGCCGGGGTTTGCCCGGTGCCGAGAACAAAAATAAAGGTGCGCTGGTCGCCATCAATCAGCGTGGTCGCTGACTGCACGGCCGCGCAGGGATCTAACCCCACGCCGGTGGTGCCCGACAGCATGTGCTGGGTCAGCGCCGCCGGGGCACGCTGCGTGCCATTACGGCCAAGAAAGGCACGCCGGTCGCCGGTCAGGGAGCAGTGGACGCCGCTGACGGCAAAGAAGGACGTGCGCTCCGAGCCGTTACTGCCGTAGAAGTTGGTTGCCAGCACGCCGCACCCGGCGGCAACGCCAGCGGGCTGCGTCATGATATGCATCGCCGATTTGCTGCGCGTCTCGCCCAGCGTCCACTCTACGTAGCCGGTGGCGGAAATTTTGCGGATCCGCCCTGAGTTATTGCTCACCGTGAGGATCGCCAGCTTGACCGGCGCATCAACGGCGACCAGTACGGTCAGCTCGCTGTCCAGCCCGGTTTCGCGGTGGTGAAATACGCTGTAGCCGAAACCGTGGCGGCTCAGGTACAGCCCCTGGCCCCTGGCGGGTAGCGCCGTGGGTGACCAGAAGTGGCCGCTCTCTTCATCACGCAGATAGAAGGCTTCACCTGAACGGTCGCTGACCGGGTCATTTTCCCACGGCGTCAGGCGATATTCGTGTGCGTTCTCGAACCAGCTGTAGGCCTGCCCGGCCTCTGAAATTACCGAGCCGAAAGTGTCATTGGCGATCACGTTGGACCATGGCGCAGGGGTCGGGTCCTGCTCATCAAGCAATATCTGGTATTCACGGCCATCAGGGGAGAAGCCTCCGCGCCCGTTGAAGAACAGCAAGTCATCCGTTTCAGGTTGCCACTGCAGGTGCTGATTAGCAGGCAGATCCGTCTGGATAACCAGCGGCTGCGCGGCCGCCGTCACGGGCTGCATGCGCAATTTAAGCTGTTCTTTCAGCCCACCGGCGCGATCGTCGATGACGACCCGCGCCACGCTGAGCAGCAGCAGGCGGTCCTCAGGGGAGAGATGCTGGCCGTCGCGCACAAAAATGCCCCCTGACTTATCAATCAGGCTGGCTTCGGCGCCCGCGGCCACCAGGCTCATTATCTGGTTTTGCAACAGCTGCTGATAGCCGCCGGGGCCGTCATTGAGGATCACCAAATCCATCGACAGACCTTTCATGCGCAGATATTGATGCGCCTGCACAAAGGTAGTAATCAGCGGCGTGTTTTCCGCGCGGGTGACGCTCAGGATCACAATCGGCAGATCGCCCGAAATTGCCCAGCCCCACAGACCGCTTTGCCCACGACGGTTGCGGCTGAGGATCTCCCCACCGGCGCGTAGCTCGGGGCTGGGGAACAGCACGGCACTGGCGAGGCGGTTAAACAGTTTGGCGTCATCTTCGTTGGCGTTGATCTGCCGCAGCGCAATCTGGCTGTGCGACCAGGCCAGTTCAAAGACCCGATCGGCAATCGGCTGGTCGCGGTACTTTTCCAGCAGTTGAATACTGAGGGCGCGGCTTTCCGTCACCCCATAAACAATGTCTACCGTTACCGACTGGCCCGGCAGCAGGGTAAGAGGCTGGCGCACCGCCATGATCGGGTCGAGCACCGCGCCCGCCGAGTTGCTGAGCGGCCCGCTATAACGGGACATTGCCGCATTGCCGGTATCGTTGCCGCGGCCAAGGAAGATGGCGCGGTCAGTTTCGAAGGAGGCGGTTTGCTGCGTTCTGCCATGCACCACCATCATATGAAACAGACAGGGGGTGACTTCATCCGGGGATCTCGGCCGGCGCTGGCAGAGAATGGCTTCATCCTCCGTGAGCAGTTCCGTCTGCACAAAAAGGTTACTGAAGGCCGGATGTGCCCGATCGCTGGCGGCCGGGGCCAGCACCACTTCTGCATAGGTGGTCAGCTCCACGCTGCGCGCCTTGCGGCCGCGGTTGAGCAGCGTGACGCGGCGCAGTTCGATATCGTCTTCCGGCGAAACCACGATCTGGGTTTTGATCTCCAGCGTGCCCTGAGTACGGGTGAAGACCACACCCGCGTCGGTAAACGATGCCCGGTAGCGATCGGCTGGCGCGCCCAGCGGCTGCCAGGTGGTGTTCCACCGCTCACCGCTCTCCACATCGCGAATATAGCAGCACGGGCCCGAATTATCGCAGGTGCTGTCGCTGTGCCAGCGGGTCAGCGCCAGATCGCGCCAGCGGCTGTAGCCACCGCCGGCATGCGTCAGCATCAGGTGATAGTGAGCATTCGACAGCAGCTGGACCTCCGGCAGCGGGCTGTTAACATCATTGAATTCTCGCGGCAGATAGTGAACCGGCAGTAATGCTCCTGCCTGGGCCTCGAAATGACGGCGCGGGCTGTACAGCTCAACAGCATCCGGCACCCGTTCCTGCAGCAGCAGGCGGCCGGACTGGAATGCGGCAACCGACATAAAGCGATCGGTCATGGGCGCGTTGTGTAGCAGGTGGGAGATCGCCTGAAAAGCCATCCCCTGGTGATGCGCCATCCATGAACGCACCACGGCAAAGCGCTGGCCGCTGGCCTGGCGCGAAGGGGTGAAATCCAGCGCCTCATAGAAGCCGTATTCGCCGCGCGCGCCGCTTTTAGCCAGCAGCGCCAGATTCTCACAGGCTTTTTGCGGTGACACCATCAGTGCCAGGAAGGTGGCATACGGGGCGATAACCATATCCTCCGCCAGCCCGCGCTTCAGCCCCAAACCGGGCACGCCAAAGGCGTGATACTGATAGTTTTGCGCCACGTCAAAGGCATAATATCCCGACTCAGAGATCCCCCAGGGCACCCCGCGCTTTTTGCCCCAGTCTATCTGTCCGTTCACCGCCGACAGGCTCATGGCGGCCAGCAGGCTGCCGGGGTAGATTGGCATCACCAGATTGGGCATCAGATATTCAAACATCGACCCGCTCCAGGACATCAGCGCGGTATTGTTATCGATAGTGGTGAACAGGCGGCCCAGCGCATACCAGCTTTTCAACGGCAGCTGGTTAGTGGCAATCGTCAGGAAGGTTGTCAGGCGGATCTCAGAGGGAAACAGGTCGTAATGGCTGTGGTCCAGCGTGCTGTTATCGCAGTGATAGCCCACGCTCAGCTGATGGTTAACGTCACTGTACAGGAACACAAAGTCCATTCTGGCGTGCGCGTTCAGCCGCAGTTCCAGCTCGCTGATGATGGCGAGCTGCATGCGGGCCTGGACAATGGCCGAAAGGGGGGAGAATCGGGCTGCAATGTATCAGCCTGGGAAAGCCACGCCAGCGAAGGCAGCCCGGCCGCACGCCAGTCGGGCGGCAGCCAGCCGAGCAGCGATGACCAAACCTGGCAGAAGCGCGTCAGCTGCGCGTGCAGCAGCCGCGTCCAGCGGCTAACCTCACTGTTCTCCTGCTGGCTCATTCCCTCAAGGCGAGCGCTCAGTTTGCGCATCGTCTTCAGCTCATCCTGTAACAGCGCCGGGGAGAGCTGCGCGGCGTCAACAAGATGCTTTTGCAGCAGCCGCAGCGTGGTGGGGGCATGAGCCCCCCAGCAGGTTTCCAGAATAGCCAGGGTATCTTTAAGCCCCGCCAGCATCTGGCCGATATCGATGATCGGCTGATGGCGCAGCTGACCTAAGCCCGCGCTGAGCGTTAACAGGTGACCGGCCATATTGCCGCTGTCGACGCTGGAGACATAGCGCGGGTTAAGCGGCAGCAGCGTCAGGGTGTCGTACCAGTTGAACAGGTGACCGCGGTAGTGCTCCATTTTATCCAGGGTGTCCAGCGTCAGGGTGACGCGCCGCAGCACTTCGGTGCCGGGGATATAGCCGAAATCCATCGCGGTCAGATTAGCCATCAGCGACAGGCCGATATTGGTCGGCGAGGTGCGGTGGGCAATCATGGCGTGGGGCTGCTCCTGATAATTGTCCGGCGGCAGCCAGTTGTCGTCTGCGCAGGTAAATGTTTCGAAAAAGGCCCATATTTCGCGGCTGCTCTGGCGCAGCAGCATTTGATGGTCGCTGCTCAGCGCGGGGGCAGAAAGTTCCGCAGGGCGGCTTAGCCAGCAGAGCAGCAGCGGGGCCAGGCACCACAGTAATCCGACGGGCAGGGCGAGGCTCAGCAGGGCGGGCGCCTGCAATGCGCTTAACAGAATCAATAGCAGGCCAGTCATCACGTTCAGCCACATGCTGCGGTAAAACGCCAGGGGGGAAGCCGGGTTACCGACGGCCGAATGGTCGGCGCTGACCCACTGATTGAGGTTGCGCCGGGTAATCGCCAGCCGCCAGAGGGTGAGCGCAATGGCATGCAGGGAGTAGCCTGCCTCATGCGGTAGCGTGATGAAGTTCAGCCCGATGCGCAGCAGCCGTAGCCAGGTCCCCTTCAGGACAGCCGACACGCGGCTCAGCAGAGGGCGGTTGCTCATCACCAGGTCCAGCACCACGGCCAGCACAGTGGGCAACAGCAGCACGATAGCCAGCACCGCAAGCCAGTACAGGGGGTTAGGTACCAGCAGGAAAGCGCAAAACAGCAGCGTAAGAAATGCCGGAGCTGCCAGGCTGCGGCGTAGATTATCGAATAACTTCCAGCGTGACAGGGTGGTGAGAGGGTTAGGCTCGCGCGAACCATCGGCCCGGGTCACGCGCAGCTTCAGCCAGTTGAGGAGCTGCCAGTCGCCGCGGATCCAGCGCGTGCGCCTGGCGACATCCGTCAGGTAGTTGACCGGGTACTGCTCATACAGCAGCACCTCGCTCAGCAAGCCGGAGCGGGCGTAGCACCCCTCCAGCAGGTCATGGCTCAACACCAGATTTTCCGGGCCAATGTTGCAGGTTGCCTGCGCGAAAACATCCACATCATAGATCCCTTTACCGACAAACGTCCCTTCGCCAAACAGATCCTGATAAATATCCGAGGACATCATCGAGTAGGGATCGTTGCCCGGTACGCTGCTGCAGATCGCCGCGTAGCGCCCCTGACCGTGGCGCGGCATCTCTTCCGCCAGCCCCGGCTGTAAAATGCCATAGCCTTTCACCACCCGGCGTTGCTGCGCATCGTAAACCGGGTGGTTGAGCGGGTGGGCCATGGTCGCGACCAGCTTGTGTGCGGTGTCGCGCGGCAGCACCGTATCGCTGTCCAGCGTGATGACATATTTGATCGGCGCGGGTAGCGCTTTTTCATTGCCGGTAATAGAGGCGAACTGCGTGCCGGGCTGCCGCAGCCAGCTGTTGAGCATCGCCAGCTTGCCGCGTTTGCGTTCATAGCCCATCCAGACGCCCTGCTGGGGGTTCCACGTGGGGGAGCGGTGCAGCAGGTAGAAAAGGGGCGTTTCACGCGCGTAGCGGCGGTTTAGATTTTGTAGTTGTGCGCTAGCCCACTTCAGCAAAGCGTCGTTCTCCGGCGTACTTTCAAACGGGGAATCGTGAAAATCGCTGAGCAGCGCAAAATAGAGGTTGGCGCTGGGATTACCGAGATAGCAGACCTCAAGGCTGCTGAGCAGCGCGTCAATCGATTGACGGCTGCTCAGCAGGCAGGGAATGGCTATCAGCGTACTGGCGGCAGGCGGGATGCCGCTGGCATAGTCCATGCGCGGCAGTGGCATCGGGGTGCGAAAACGCGTGGTCATTTCGCCCAGCAGCTGCAGCACCAGCTGGCTGATAACCAGCGCCAGCGGCAGAGCCAGCAGCCATAGCGTCCAGCTCATTCCGTGCTGCGCAGTGCGCTGCAGCACCGCGGCGCTAACGGCCATGGTCAGCAGGCTGAGGCTACCGAGCCAGGAGAGCAGCGGTACCTGATTGAACCGATGGCGCAGCTGGGTGACTCCGCTGGTATTGGCCGTCAGCACTTTTTCCAGCACCTGGCGTTCATCGCCTATCAGATAGTGACCAATATGCTGCGGTGCCGAAGCGCCGCTGGCCGCCTGCGACAGCGCCAGCACCTGACGCGTGACGTCCAGCTCGCTGAAACGACTGTTGCGCGCCAGCCGCTCAATCACATGGCGGTAATGGTCGCGGGTATCAAAATGCATCTGGGGATAAATCGCGGCGGGATCCTGCCTGAGCAGCTGCTCCACCAGGCTGGCAGACTCGCAAAAATCTGCCCAGTCGGTTTCGCTCAGCAGGCGCAAACCGGCAATGCTGTTGCTGACCGAAAGCTGGCTGGTGGCCAGCTGCTGGTTGAAGCGGTTGATCATGACATCGGTCGTCATGCCACTTTCGGCCAGGCTCTGCTCGGCCCAGGTCAGCGGCAGCGCCAGTAAACTGCCGCGCCCCTGCAGCCTGCGCACCAGCTCGGCGACGAAAGCACTGCTCAACGGCGGGCGCGAGCGGGCCATGTCGGCGATCACCAGCACCAGGTCAGCGGGGGTGGCCTCGGCGCAGGCAATCAATTTATTCACCCACGAGTCTGCCAGATTGCGTTCTTTTTGTGCCTGAGCGACCTCGCTGCTGATGCGGCGCAGGTTCTCAATCAGCGCCAGGCGCAGCATGCCGGGTAGCGCCCACAGCTCGCCCAGCGTCAGCGGCGTAACCCGCTGATAGGCCATAATATAGCCGGTTAAGCTGCCGACATCCCAGCGCCCGTCACCGTGAGCAATCGCTTCGGCGGCGATATCATAGATCCTGGGGCAGGAGTGCGGAGCTGAGAGCACGGGCAACCCTTTACCAAAATTCTTGGGTAAATGGTGGCGCACCATGCGGATCTGCTCCTCAATCAGATAGTAGTTATCCAGCAGCCATTCGCCCGCCGGGGCCATGCTGGCCTTCTCTGCGTCATTGAGTAAAAAGCAGTTGTGGGTAATCACCGCCTCGTTATTGCCCAGTCGTTTGAGCAAATAGTACGGCTGAGTTTTTGGCGACAATCGGTGTGAGCGGGCGAGCTTTTGCCCGTAAAGCTCCATTTGCAGCGCAGAAAAAATTTCCGCCTTCAGGGGAGGGTCATTGGCAGGGGAGACGTCTGCCTGCAAGGGGTTATTTGATCTGCTGGCTAGGTTCGCAAACACGTTTGTCAGCCACGATTTAAAATTTATTTTCATAATTTTGCTCTTCAGGCGAAACAGACGCAGGGGAGCAGTGGTGAAAGAGGTAGAGAAACGTTTTTTGAAATGGGACGACGTTATAGTTTCAGCAGCTGCCGCAGCGAGAGGAGTCGTTAAGAATTAATGGGGTACGACAAAAAGCGATTTACAGGAGGGGCAGAGTAAGGTCTGATTCTGCCTGATTTTACTCGCCGCATGGGACGACTTATGCCCGCAAATGGGACAAATCGCTGTGGTGGTCGTGGCTTTATTTATGCGTTTCAACGCATCATCTAAAAAAGACATGGAATTGTTCCTCCGTCGCGTTTATCGTCGCCTTTATTTTCTGATGTTCAGAATGCTCTTTAATGACTTTCTATACTCTTTAGTCCAGCCGTTATAAATTTCAGTTAGCGACTCCAGATCGGTCCCTGCCGCCACATGGCGAATAAACAGTCTTGCCTCGCTCTCATTGCGATCGTAGACATAAAGGTTGGCCCATGAATCCACCATCCCTTTTTTCCCATCGACGACAATCTTAGCGTGGTCGAAATTAATCAATGGCCATTGTGCTAACTGCGAGAAAAAATGTTTCTTTTCCATAAGCCACCGTTAATTATGTCGATATTAAGAAAGGCACGGGAAAGGTTATTTATTGTGCATAGCGACTATATACCTAACCATTGACACTGTCCTGCGTGGGGTCACCAGTTTACTAATAACCTCTGCAGACGAGGTAGATTCTGTCATTACCTCGTTTTAACCATGCTAAAGCTGCGGATTCAGCACAACTGCGAGGCCATAACCTGGCTGCCGTGCAAAATTCTAATCGGTTGATACACTTACAGGAAACGAACCGGGAGGAATAATGAAATTAGGCTTTGCCTGCAAATACCTTAATGCTGACTTACAGCAGCCGTACCCTTTTAAATCACCCACGCGCAAGCGTTTTCTTAGCCTGGATCAGGACAAGCGCCGTGAGCTGCTGCTGACGTGTGCCAGCCACAACCTGTCGCAGCTGGCGCACATATTTAGCGAGCTGGCGCAACTGCCGCATCAGTTAAGAATGATGCGTATCGGCAGCGATCTGCTGCCGCTGTTTACCGTTCCCGAAGCGCAGGAGCCGTACCAAAGCCTGCTGCCTGACTTATTGCCTCTGTTCGCGCACGCCGGTGCGCTGGCAAAAAAAGCGGATATCAGGCTGTCGTTTCATCCGGGCCAGTATACGGTTCTGGCTTCGGAAACGCCGGAGGTGGTGGACAGGGCGCTGGTGGACATTGAGTATCATGCGCTGTGCGCCAGATTGCTGGGTTATGGCCGTGAGTTTCAGGATTTCAAGATCAATATCCATATGAACGGGCGCGCCGGTTTTGCCGGGTTCAAAGCCGCCTTTGAGCGGCTCAGCCCGGAAGCCAGGCTGATGCTGACGGTGGAAAATGATGAGGTTTCCTGCTCGCTGGATGATGTTTTGCAGGCCAGAGATCTCTGCCCGATCGTGTTAGATATCCACCATCACTGGGTGAAGGAGAATCAGTTTATACAGCCCAACGATGCGCGCATCGCACTGGTCAAAGAGTCCTGGCGCGGGGTACGGCCGGTGCTGCACTACTCGATTTCTCAGGAGGGATTGATTCCCGAGCAGGGGTTCCCCGATCAGGAGTCGCTGGGGCTGTCAAAAATGAAGCTGCGGGCGCATTCAGACTACTACTTTAACGACACCCTGAACGACTGGGCATTGTCGTTTCGCGATTTCGATATTATGTGCGAAGTGAAAATGAAAAATATCGCCAGCGCAAAGCTGTTGCGGGTCGGGCATGCCCGACCCCTACGGGTAAATAGCGTTTAATCGTGACGTTCGCGCGCTTCCCACTCGTCAGGCGTGAGGGTTTTGATATCAAACTGATCGCGGGTGCGGGTGTAGGTGTGCCCGCCCATGCGGCCCACGGCGTCCATCAACTGCTGGTCGATGTGCAGGTTCTCCAGGTTGACCGCGTCACTACGCACGTAGACACCAAGCACTTCGCCAAGGATGATTTCGCGCGCCGGGCCAACCTGTAACGTAGTGTGGCGGCGGCACTCCAGGGCGGCAGGGGCCGAGAGAATACGCGGGCTGCGCACCCTCTTGCCCGCAGTGGTTTCTAGCCCGGCGAGGCTCATTTCATCCACTTCCGGGCCGAATTTAATCGCGCAGACCTCCATCTGCTCAACCAGCGCATCGTCAACGATATGCACGGTAAACTCCCCGGTTTCGCGGATATTACGCGCGGTATCCTTAAAGCGCATATCGGCGTAGTTTTCCACACCAATCGCCACAATCGCCGGATCGTGGGTCAGCACGTTAAAAAAGCTGAATGGGCCGGCGTTGGGCTGGCCTTCCTTGCTCAGCGTGGTGACCAGCGCGATAGGGCGCGGGATCACAGTGCCGATCAGTAGCTTGTAGCGGTCGCGCTCCCCCAGCTCGGCAAAGTCAAAATAGGTATGCCCTGGCATCGTTTTCATCTCAGGCTCCGGCGGCAATGCGGTGAGTTTCCAGCGGGGTGTGGCGGCTGAGGTTTTCAAAGCCATCCTGCGTCACCACGTACATATCGCCAATATTGCAGCCCGCCGACAGCGGCTCCAGCCACTGGGTATGCATCACAAAGACCATGCCTTCCTCCAGACGATCGTAGTTGTGCGAGGAGATGTTAAAGCTGTTCTGACCGCCCGCCATGCCAACGGAATGGCCGAGGTTCGGGTTATGTGGCCCGTGCGTGGCCGGGTAGACGTGCATCAGCTTACGGCCCTGCGCTTCGTAGTCCGCATCCGGCACGTACTGCTGCGGGATCAGCCTGGCCGAACCGTCAGGCATTGGCGACCAGTTGTACGGCATGGTGCGCGCCTCCGGGGAGGCCAGCAACCCGGCTTCAATCATTGGCGCAAAAGCGGCGTTATTGATATCGCGCATCAGCGCGCCGGGCTTAATCAGCTTCTCAGCATTTTTCACCCCTGCAGTACAGGCATCCAGCACCAACTGCTGGCGCCCGGTGATCTCGCCGACGGCGATCATGCGTGCGGTCTGCGCAGTATAACCCCGCCAGGTGACGTTGGAGATATACAGGTTGATCAGGTCGCCCGGGCGCACCACGTGGCCGTAAGGTTTGCCGCAGTGAGTGCCAAACTGGTTAATGCCAATCTGGTAGCCGTCGCCGGTTTCGCCGCCAAACGCCATCTGCGCCGCGGTGAAAGCAGCAAAGATTTCGTAATCGGTAACGCCCGGTTTGGCCACGTGCCAGGCGGCCTGTGTGCCGATACCGATCAGCTGCGCGGCGGCGCGGAACATCTCAATTTCGCGCGGGGAGCGCACCTTCTGCAGGCGATCGAGGATGGCGTTATCGGCAATAAATTTGCTGCCCGGCAGCATCGACTCCACGGCAGCCCAGAAGGTCAATGAAGTGCGGTCGCCGATTTTTCCGATCTGCGCTTTTGCCAGACCAAGATCGCTCAGCAGCTGCGCGCACTTCTCGGCAGTTTTCATCACCGAGTCACCCGGGCGGTCGGCGTATTCACGGCCAATCGGCCCAATCTGCCAAATCTCGTCAACCAGCAGCGGCTCGCCGCCCGGAGGCAGCAGCACCGACTGAGTGAAGAAGGAGAGCAGCACCAGCGCTTTGTCAGCATCGGTCGGGATAATCAGCACGCCTTCGCGCATCCAGTCACAGATATAGCGCAGATAGTGATTCGAGGCGTGGAACCAGCCCACGCTGCCGGCATGAACGATAATCGCATCATGCCCGGCTTCCACCGCCTGGCGGCGGATTTTGCGCAGCCGCTCTTCAAACTCTTCAAGCGGCAGCGGCAGCGGAGCCGAGAAGTCGAAATCCGGTTTAAAGTCCGCCAGCAGGGCGCCGATACGATAGCCTGGCGCCTGAGTCGCATGAGTCTTCATAGTCATTCCTTGTGTTTCTTTTGATAAAGTTAAGATGCCTGCGGGCGCGGGGCCAGAACACGCCGGGCGACCAGCATGCCGAGCAGGGTTATCGCAATCAAAATGCCGGAGATAGCCGCGACGCGTACGTCAAGGGACTCCTCGATCATCGCGAACATGCGTAGCGGCAGAACCGTGGTGCTGGCATCAGCGAGGAACAGAGAAACGGTGACGTTATCCAGTGACTGGATAAACACCAGGAACGCCCCCGCCATAATGCCGGGCATCAGCAGCGGCAGCGTGACGCGGCGCAGGGTCATAAACCAGCTGGCCCCCATCGTGGTTGAGGCTTCTGCCAGCGACGGATTAATGCCCTGCGCCACCACCGACGCGGCGCGGTACATCAGCGGGCCAAACACCACCACGTGGCCGATCACGTTCAGCCACAGCGAAGGCGGAAAGCCGATAAAGTTGGCGACAATCAGCGCCGCCAGGCCATAAACCAGGCTCGGCAGCACCAGCGGGGCCAGCAGCAGCGGCTCGATGGTGCTGACGCTGCGGCGCTTCATGCGCGTCATACCGATGGTGGCAGGCACGGCAAACAGCAGGGCGCCCAGTACCGCCAGCGCGGCGATTTTGAACGAGTTCCAGGCGGCAATATGCTCGGTCGCCGAGCGCACCGGGTCGAGCAGCGCCTCATACCAGCGCAGCGAGAAGCCCTGCGGCGGATATTTCAGCGTCTGTCCGGAGGTGAACGACATCATCACCGCGATGACGATCGGCGCCACCAGGTAGATCACACACAGCGTGCCGAAGCCATAAACGAACAGCTTGTACAGCAGGCCTGGAATCGGGTTTTCACGATGATTAGACATGGCCATTCAGCCTCCGGTGGCGTGAAATCATGGTAAGGGCAACCAGCAGGCAGCCGGTGGAGACCAGCAGCACCACGGCGATAGCCGAGGCCATCGGCCAGTCAAACAGCGTGCCAACCTCGCGATAGATCAGCTGTGGAACATAGACGTTGCGCGCGCCGCCAATCACCGCCTGGGTGACGAACGAGCTGCTGGTACTGGCGAAGACCAGGATCCAACCCGCCAGCAGACCCGGCAGCATCAGCGGCAACAGCACTGTCACCAGCACGCGCCACGGCCCGGCACCGGAAATCTGTGCCGCTTCGGTCAGCTGGTACGGCGTGCGTGACAGAATGGCAATCAGCGGCAGGATAATCAGCGGCAGGTCTATCTGGCACATCGCCAGCAGCAGACCGGTTTCGGTAAACATCAGGCTGGTCGACATGTCGGTCACACCAAGGAACATCAGCGCTTCGCTGATCGGTCCCTGGCGTCCGAGAATGACGATCCAGGCAAAGGTGCGTACCACGTTGCTGGTCAGCATCGGGATCAGCGTCAGAAAAATCAGCACCTGGCGCAGCGTGCGCCCGCCGTGCCAGTAAAGCAGGGCGATCGGCACCCCCAACAGGGTGGTGCCGATCACGGTTTCAATCCCCAGCCGTGCGGTGTTAACCAGCACGCGGAAGTTAAACGCGTCGCCGAAGAAGTTGGCGTAGTGCTGTAACGTCACGCCGCCATCTTTGGTGAAACTGAAAGCGATCAGAACCGCGAGCGGCGTCGCGAAGAACACCACGGAAAGCAACAGCATGGGGATAACATACGGGAAGCCGCTCTGTTTCATCTCTTACCTCAACCTGCTACCAGCGCATCAAACTGACGGATCCAGGTGTCACGATTTTTATTGATGATGTTCCAGTCCGGATAGACCAGTGATTTGACCTGCTCGCGGGTGATGTACGCCGCAATCGCCGGGGTCAGCTCAACATTTTTGTTAGTCGGGAACATTTCGGTCGGCGGCTGCTCCAGTTTGGTTTGCGCAAACTGTGAAATCGCGGCGTCCATATAGGCGTAGGCGGCATCCAGATTTTTGCTGCCTTTGGTCAGATGGATATTGACCGGGGCGGCAGGTGAGCCGGTTTCCGGATGGACAAACTCGGCCTTCATTCCCAGGCTTTTCAGGCGCGCCACGTTGTTGGTGCTGCACATAAATACGGCGATATTGCCCTGCTGGAACTGCGTCATCTGACTGTTGGTGCTGTCGACAATACTGGCCATCTGCTCCGGATGCTTTCTGAACAGGTCAAACACCGCCTGCATATCGTCCGGGCCTTTACCGTAGATTTTGGCAATTTCGGTATAGGCCATCACCGCGGTGTTAGAGCCAAACCCGGTCCATGACACCAGGCCTTTATAGGCCGGGTTCTCAAACAGGTCGGCATAGCCTTTCGGGCGCGGCACCAGCTCCGGGTTGTAGGCAATGCCGTTCACTTCCACCGTCACGGTCGGGCCGTACTCGCCCTGGAACGCCGGGTCGAGCAGGTTCCAGTTTTTCAGGCGGGAAGGGTCGATCTTCTGGATCAGACCTTTATCCACCGCCACCGTCATCTGGCCTGGCGACATGAGCAGCGTGTCGTACGGCGGGTTGCCCGGGCTGGCCATCACTTTTGCCAGCTGGTCCTGCGCCATAGCCGGGGAGACGGTCAGTCCAAAACCCTGCTTCTTGAGAATATCGCCCAATACAGTGCGGTAAGCATCTTCCCAGTTACCGGGGAAGGTCGCCGCGACCGCCGTGCCGCCGCTGGCCGCAACTGCGCGCAGCGAGAGTGGCAGCATGGCGGAAGCCGCAACGCCTGCCACGATCTGACCAAACCGACGACGACTGATTTCAAAATCTTTCATGGTGTTCACCTCTGCTTATTCATTCATAGGTTGCGGTTCAGCCGGGAAGGCGTGACAGCGTGCAGTATCAATCTCAGCGTAAAGTTGCGCTCCAGGCTGCGGGATGAAGGTTGACGGTCCGCGCACTTCGGAGGCGCGTAGCGTGGTGCCATCCTCCATCGCCAGGTCATGGACCAGCGTTGGGCCGAGCGGCAGCGAAACGGTCATCCGCACCGGCTGGGTGTTTTCCCCCGCCTGCTTTGCCAGCCGCACCTCTTCAGGGCGGAAGGTGACCGTGACCTTCGAGCCGGTGGTAAAGTTGAGACGGCGCGGCAGGCGCAGCGTGCGCTCATCCGATAACCCAATCAGCGTGGTGTCGTTATCAAAACGCAGCACGGTGCCGTGCAGCTGGTTGGTCTGCCCGATAAAGGTGTTTACAAACAGCGTTTTTGGCCGGTCATACACCGCCATCGGCGTGTCGATCTGCTCAACATTACCTTTATTCATCAGCACCAGGCGGTTCGCCAGGCTCTGCGCCTCTTCCTGATCGTGGGTGACGATCAGCGTGGTGATACCCAGCGTTTTTTGCAGATGCAGCAGTTCCACCTGCAGGTCGAAACGCAGCGCCCGATCCAGTGCGCCAAATGGCTCATCGAGCAGCAGCAGAGAAGGGCGGCCGGCAATGGCACGCGCCACGGCAACGCGCTGCTGCTGACCACCGGAAAGCTCGCGCGGCAGGCGGTTACCGTATTCGTTCAGCTGCACCAGGTTCAGCATTTCGGCGACGCGCTGCTTGCGCTCAGCGCGGGAAACCTGCTGGCACGCCAGCGGGTAAGCGATGTTTTCGGCCACGGTCAGGTGCGGGAATAATGCATAGTTCTGGAACACCATGCCGATACCGCGCCCTCTGGCCGACACCCCGGCGAGATCCTGATTACCGAGTACGATTTTTCCCGCCTTCGGCTGGATCAATCCGGCAATGGCACGCAGCACGGTGGATTTACCGCAGCCGCTCGGGCCGAGCAGCGCGACAATTTCGCCCGGTTCAATGTTAAAGGAGACATCGCTGATGGCGTTACTGCTGCCGTAGCTGTGGGTCAGGCCCTGAACGCTGAGGCGCTTACTTTCAGCGGTGTTGTGCATATCTGGCATAAAATGCTTCCCTGGTTCTGAGTAGCGGTCACAAGACGTTTTGGTGCTTGGGAAGCATTTTGCAAGCCGCATGCCAGGTTCATAACTGCAGAGGGTTAATGATCACAAGGCATTGAATGTAATGTAATAATTAAAATTTAATAACATTCGCAAGTTTTTGCGAATAAAAGTTATCCTTACTATTCGAAAAGAAAGTTACCATTTAAGCACCCCCATTTGGTGCAACACTATCGTCATTTTGGTGCAAAAAAGCGACGAAAAATCCTGTCACAGCGAATGTTCTGATGCCGTGAAGCACGTAATTTACCCGTAATAAGCCTGGCCAGTTCCTGACGGGACGGGCTTTTGGGAAAATTCGCTGCTTAAGCCGTTTGCTATGACACCAAAGGGATAATCGATTAGCATAATGATTCGCAAATATATTCGACAATCTAGTGATTAAAATATTCTCGATAATAATCATAGTGATATGGTGGAGTTGCTGCACTAAATGTTGCGTCTGGCATGCGGCTTGCAACAGCGGCTGGTGCTCATACGGTAAAATCAGATCGTTATTAAGGAACAGGTTATGAAACTAGGCATTGATGGGTTAAAGCTGCCCGAAGTTAAGAAACGCGGCCCGCTGGCCAGCCTCGATCACGTCAAGGCGCTGGGTCTGCAGGGGATCTTCTTCAGCACCGTGCTGGATATGAGCCCGACGCTGGACTGCGGCGAGCTGCGCGACATCCGCGCCAAAGCTGACGATCTGGGGCTGTATCTGGAAAGTGGCCTTGGCAAAATCAACCCTTACTGCAGTGCCGAAGCGCCGGAGCTGCGCGCCATCGGCAACGGCGACATGATTGCCGGGCTGACGCGCATGATTGAGGCCAGCGCTGCTATCGACTGCCGCGAGATGTGGGTTTCACCGGGCAACTTCAAAGCGCAGTATCCGGGGCGCCTGGCGGTGGACCGTTTCCGTACCGACGTCACGTGGGAAGAGCAGCTGCTGGCAATGGAAAAGGTGCTGCACAAAATGGCCCCGGTGGCACGCGCCCACGGGGTGCATATGAACGTCGAAACCCACGATGAGATCACCTCGTTCGAGATCCTGCGCATGATTGAAGCGGTAGGGGAAGATTGCGTGGGCGTGGTCCTGGACACCGCCAACATGGTGCAGCGCGGCGAACATCCGGTGCTGGCCGCGCAGCGCCTGGCGCCGTGGGTGCGCCAGACGCATATCAAAGATGCCTATATCGGGCGCGCGCCGGGCGGCATTGATTTCCAGCCGCGCCCGTGCGGAAGCGGCGTGGTCGACTTTGCCGCCATTCTGCCGATGCTGGCGAAGGTCAACCCCGAGATGACGCTGTCGCTGGAGATTGCGCAATCGACCGATGACAACCGCCGCCGCGCCAACCCGCGCCAGTGCATTCAGATTGATGACCCGATCTGGCGTGCGGGGCATCCAGACCTGACGGCCGGGGAACTGGAAGCCTATTTTACGCTGGTGGACAGCTATGCGCAGCGCGTGGCAGCAGGAGAAGTCGAAGACTGGGAAAGCTATGAAAGCTCACGCTACGGCTACCCGACCTATCAGCAGCAGAACTATGGCTTTGATGAGGCGATCGCCTTTATCCAGCAGTCGGCCAGCCACATTCGCGCCATTTGCGCCCAGCAGGGCATCACTTTATCCTGACGGTTGCGTAGCAAGTTTCTGACAAAGATAAACCACACCGCAGATTGCTGTTGCGGTAAATTATCCGGCAAGCATCAACACCCACCAGAAATGAAACAGAGGACAGGGAGACAGCCATGAAAAAAGCGCGCGCCAGAGCGACGCCTGTAGCCAGAACAGAGGGCAGCAGCGCCGATCACAGTGAGGATGTGTCTGAACGGATCCGCGCCACGCTGGCGGCCGCTATCGGTGAAGGGGCGCTAAAACCCGGTAGCAAAATACTGGAAGAGGCCATCGCCGAGCATTTCGGCGTCAGTCGTACCGTGGTGCGTGGCGCGCTGGGCGTGCTGGAAAGCGACCATCTGCTGGAGAGAAAGCGAAATCGTGGCACCTTCGTGGCAGAGCCGAGCATCGAGCAGGCCAGGCACCTGTTTGAAGCACGCCGCCAGCTGGAAGGGGGGCTGCTGGAGTTCGTGGTGGCGCGAGCCAGCGCTGAACAGCTGGATGCGCTGGCCCGTCTGGCCGACGAAGAGGAGCAGATCCATCATCACGGCGACGAGAAATCCAAAACGGTGCTTTCCGGTAAGTTCCATATCGTGCTGGCCGAGCTGGCGGGCAACCCGGTGCTGACCGAGATGCTGGCGAAGATCGTCGCCCGCCTGTCGCTGGTGATGTCTTTGTACGAAGAGGAGCGCAAGGATGACTGCGGCGCCGATCACCACCGCCAGATTGTCAGCGCCCTGAAAGCCAAAGATCTGACCAAAGCCCGTCAGCTGATGGACCACCATCTGGCCGATATTGAACGGCGGGTACGCCTGACGGAAGGCCACGGCGATCGGCATTCGTTTATCTCAATGCTGGAGAACTTCTCCTGAGGTTCTCTTCATCGCCATCCGGTGCCCCATGCGGAAGAACAGCAGGCCAGCGGCGGAGAAGGCGATTAGCGCGCAAAACATCACCGGCGGTGCCGTGTAGCTCAGCAGGAAACCGCACAGCACCGGGTTAATGGCACCGCCGATATTGCTCAGGTTCTGCATGCCGTAGTAGCTGCCTTTCATATGGTCCGGCGCAATAAAGTCGATAAACATGTACTCCACCGGGATCACAATCAGCTCGCCAAAGCTGAAGATGGTCATCGCGATCATCCACAGCAGTACCGAGGTACCGGCCAGCATAAAGCCGGCCAGCCCGAGGATGAAAAACAGCGTGCCGAAAAACAGCCACTTCAGCAGGTTATTCTGCTTCATCCCACTGCTCATCACGTACTGGAAAGCGATAACAATTATCGCGTTGGTGATCATGATGGCGCCGATGATCTTATAAGCCTGTGCGGCGTCCGAGATAATGATCAGATACTGCGACAGATAGCCGGTGAACTGGCCAAACACAATCGCACCAAAGGTGCTGCCGAGGGTGAAATAGACCAGGCAACGGTCGCGCATCAGGATGGCTAAGGTCTGGCGCAGGTCAGGTTTTTCCAGCGGTTTCAGCTCAACATCGTTGCGCGCCGGGCTGTTGGGGATGTTGCGTAATCCTACCGCCAGAGCAATGACCGTGCCCAGCGCCAGGCTACCGGATATCATAAACGGTAGCTTAGGATCAAAGCCCGCCAGCCACACGCCCAGTGATGAACCAATGGCCCAGCCGACATTAATGAGCGTGTAGTTCATCGAAAACGCTTTTACCCGCTTCTCTACAGGCAGCCAGGCGGCAATGCAGGCTTTAATGGTAATGCTCAAAAGTGCATAGGAAGCGTTAAGCAGGGCAATCACCATCACCACGCTACTGACCTGCGGCAGGATTGGCAGCAGAAAAAAGCTCAGCGCGAACAGGCTGATAGAGAGGGTGATTAAAGTTCGGTGGTTAAATTTGTCGACCAGATAGCCGCCGTAAAGGCTGCTGAAAATACCGATAGCCAGGCTGGCGCCCATAATAATGCCGACGCTTTTCGGCAGCAGGTGGTAATGCTCGGTCAGGTAGATAGTGAGAAACGGCAGGGTGACGCCGCGCCCGATGGTCAGCACCAGTGAGCCGGCGAGCAGGGCGAGGATAATTGGCGGCATTCCTTTCATTTGAGCAACGTTATTCCATCAAATATTTAACAACCAGACCCGCTACTCTACTAAAAAATTCCAGATTAAACGACAGCTTATATAAAAAACGCCTGGCAGATTTAATGGAATAACAGATAGCACTGGACAACACCGCAAGGGATTCTGTTAATGTAAGCCTTTAAAAGACCAGTATTGCGGAATTTTTATGTTATCTACCCTCATCTATCGCAGCCATCTTTCCGATAATGTTCCGCTAAGCTCGCTGGACAAAATTGTACAAAAGGCAAATAAAAACAACCAGTTAATTGGCGTTACCGGCATTTTGCTGTTTAACGGCACGCATTTCTTCCAGGTGCTGGAAGGCCCTGAACAAGCAGTCAGTAAGCTTTATGAACATATCTGTCGCGATCCCCGTCATCATAATGTCGTGGAACTGATGCGCGACTACGCGCCGTTCCGGCGATTTGGTAATGTCGGCATGGAGCTGTTCTCGCTTCATGAGTTTGATAAAGCCTCGGTGCTGCAGGCAGTACTGGATAAAGGCACATCGGAATTTCTGCTGACCTGGGATGACCGCGCGCTTCAGTTTCTGCGCACCTTTGTCGAATCCTGGGAGAAAGAAAACTATTTCGAAATCCCACCTGCCGGTCAGTGGGAATTTATCGCCACGGACGATCTACCCTTAGCCGATGCAGACTTTGCACCGGGCGAGGATATTAGCTTTGCCTTCCAGCCAATTATCGACCCGCTGGCCGGAACCATCGTCTCCCTTGAAGCCCTGTTGCGCAGCGCACAGGGGCTTTCACCGCTGGATTATTTTGCCAGTTTGCCGCGTGAGGAGCTTTACCGCCGCGACCTGGAATCCAAGAGCCAGGCCCTGGCTCTGGCAAAAGAGCTGCAAATTGATGACATCACCTTCTCGATTAACCTGCTGCCGATGACGCTGGTTGAGATCCCGAATGCCGTGGATTACTTACTGGGTGAGATTGCCCGACACGGACTGGTGCCTCAGCAGATCGTGGTAGAGGTGACTGAAACTGAGGTGATTTCGAATATCGAAGCATTCTCCAGCGCGTTGAAACATCTGAAAGCGGCGGGTATCAGTCTGGCAATAGATGACTTTGGTGCCGGCTCCGCCGGTCTGCTGCTGCTTTCACGCGTGCAGCCGGAGAGAATCAAGATTGATCGTAATATTATCAGTGATGTGCACAAAAGCGGCCCTAAACAGGCAATCGTTCAGGCCATAATTAAATGCTGTTCTTCGCTGGAAATAGCCGTTATTGCCGAAGGCGTGGAAAAACCAGAAGAGTGGATGTGGCTGGAAGCAGCAGGCATCTGTCAGTTCCAGGGGTTCCTGTTTGCTAAACCGCTGCTGAAAGGCATCCCCCCTGTTGCATGGCCTGAATTGAAATAACCCGGTTTGTCTACGACGCGGTGAAGCGGGTGTTTAATAACCAGGGGGAATATCCCCCCTGACATTTATACGTCTTGCGCGGCATGGCGCTCAATCAGTTGAAACTCTTCTGCCACCAGTTCCATTTCTGCAGAGTAGCAACCCTCATGCTCAAAAAATGCTTTGTGAACTTCCTGCCAATATTTAAGGCTTAAGTCTCCTTCGCCCTCTTTTCTCGCAAACTCTTCAGTGACATCGCAGAAGCGCAAGATGCGCATAGCGACCGTCCTGATGACGCACACCGGCTCACCCTTGCCGTTAAGGATGATGCTGTAGCCGCCAATCGTCGGTGCGTCATCTTCATTGATAAAAGATGAGAGTGAGCCACAGGACGCGGTTTTAACTCCTTGCACAACCAGGGCTGCCAGTTCATCCGCCATCTCGCACGAGTTGCCAAATGCCCAGGCAATAGCGCCGGGATATTTTTCCTTCAGGCTTGCCAGAAGATCCATTTCACTTCCTTAATTATCAGGGGGGATTATTTTTTCCGCGTCAGCGTGATGCGCGTCAGCTCCGACGGGCGGCCCACGCGTACCGCCATTCCCGGCCACAGCGCCGTGCCGTTATTTACATACAGCTGCATGCCATCAACATCGTAAAGCCCGGAGACAAAGCCGCCGTTGGGTTTGGCAAACAGGCGGTCTAAGCCGACGATTAAACCACCGTGAGTATGGCCTGACAGCTGAATATCGACCCCGTGTTTCGCATTTTCACGGGCGTTTTTTGGCTGGTGGTCGAGCAACACCACCGGCGCGTTGTCAGGGGCATCAGCCAGTGCTTTTGCCAGATTGGGGCCGTTAGCGCCCCGGCCCGGTGCAGAAGTATCGGGCAACCCGGCAATCACCAGGCTGGCGTTGCCGCGAGAAATGACAGAATGACTGTTTAGCAGGGGCTTCAATCCTAAAGACGCCAGATGCCCGGTCCAGGCCTGCTGCTCGAAGAAATATTCGTGATTGCCGGTAATCGCCAACACGCCATCGGGCGCATGCAGATTGCGCAGCGGCTCCACGTCCTTAATGCGATTTTTCAACGTGCCGTCAATCACATCCCCGGTAACCACAATCAGGTCAACATTCAGCTCCAGCGCACGCCTGACTAACGCGGCACTCCAGCTGGCGTTAAAAAGCGGGGTGATGTGCATATCGGTTAGCTGGAGCATTTGGTAACCCTCAAACTCCTGCGGTAAATCAGCAACCTGAATCGTCACATCCTTGAGAGGGGGAACGCGTATTGCCTGCTGCACGCCCCAGCTGGCCAGGCCGAATGCCAGCAGGGCAGCCAGGTAGCGCACGCCGGGAGCAATCTCCAACGGGTGGCGCAACAGCATCGCGACCAGCGCAACCACATCAATCAGGATCTGGGCGAGGGCGAGGAACAGCACCGCGCTGTAAACCCAGTTGAACAGGATTATGACTAATCTTGGCATCTCCGCAGAAAAGATGCTGCCAGAAGTGAAGCGGCCTATCAGCAGATACTGTGAGGCAAGCAGCGCCAGCAGAGAAAGAGTGATTTTTAACGCCAGTGGCATGGAGAGTGGAATGATAAAACGGGCAATAACATACCAACTCGGTATGCTGAAAATAAGGTGAAACATGGCGATTTTCCCTGTTAAACGCGGCGATTGTTAGCGCAGTAGCAAGATGAAAATGGATAAAGCTTTAATCAAGCAGATTATCATACGGAGAAAATGCGCCGCGAAACACCCCAGATACTGGCCTGAATGTGCCTTTTAGCTCAGCCTGCGCCCGTTTTTATCGACAACTTTTTCCCCGTCTTCTTTACTGAATTCGCCGCGCTGAGCCGCTGGCAAAATGTCTAAAACTTTCTCTGAAGGGCGGCACAGCCGGGTTCCGAGCGCAGTGACAACGACAGGGCGGTTCATCAGGATCGGATGTGCCAGTATTGCGCTGATAAGCTCATCATCAGTGAAAGCGGCGTTCTCCAGATCCAGCTGCTGATAAGGCTCCGTGTTTTTGCGCAGCAGGTCGCGCACGGAAATTCCCATATCAGCAATTAGCTTAACCAGCTCGGCGCGGGTGGGCGGTGTTTCCAGATAGAGGATCACCGTCGGCTCCGTGCCGCTGTTGCGGATCATTTCAAGGGTATTGCGCGACGTCCCGCAGTCGGGATTATGATAAATAGTTACATGGCTCATTTTGTCACTCTCATTTCTCTATTATTAAAACCCCGGAATGGCTATTCCGGGGCCGGGGTTAAACGATGGACAGCCGCAGCGCCAGAGCGCACAGCGTGACAAACAGCACCGGAATCGTCATCACGATGCCGGCACGGAAGTAGTATCCCCAGCTGACTGTGATGTTTTTCTGCGCTAAAACATGTAGCCACAGCAGCGTGGCAAGGCTGCCAATCGGGGTGATTTTTGGCCCTAAATCACTGCCGATTACATTGGCATAAATCATCGCTTGTTTAATCACTCCCGTGGCCTGGTTGCTTTCTATCGACAGCGCGCCAACCAGCACGGTCGGCATATTGTTCATCACGGAGGAGAGGAACGCCGTCAGGAAGCCGGTTCCGAGGGTTGCGGCCCACACTCCATGTTCAGCCAGCTGATTCAGCAGGGAGGAGAGATACAGGGTCAGCCCGGCGTTGCGCAGGCCATAAACCACCAGGTACATGCCCAGTGAGAAGATAACGATCTGCCAGGGCGCGCCGCGCAGTACCTTAGCGGTATTGATCGCATGGCCTTTTTTTGCCACGGCAAACAGGATCAGTGCGCCAGCAGCGGCCACCAGACTGACCGGAACGCCAAGTGGCTCCAGTGCGAAGAAGCCGGCCAGCAGCAGAACCAGAACCAGCCAGCCTGCTTTAAACGTGCTGCTATCGCGAATGGCCTCTTTTGGCGCCTTTAGCAGCGAAATATCGTAAACCGCTGGGATCTCTTTACGGAAAAACAGGTGCAGCATGAGCAGCGTAGCCACGATAGCAGCCAGGTTAACCGGCACCATCACGGCGGCGTACTGGGTAAATCCAAGCTTGAAGAAGTCTGCCGAGACAATGTTAACCAGGTTCGAGACGATCAACGGCAGGCTGGCGGTATCGGCAATAAAACCGGCGGCCATCACAAAAGCCAGGGTTGCTGCCGGGCTGAAACCCAGCGCCAGCAGCATGGCAATCACGATGGGCGTCAGGATCAGTGCAGCACCATCATTGGCGAACAGCGCGGCCACCATCGCACCCAGCAGAATAATCCAGCTAAACAACTGGCGGCCACGGCCTTTGCCCCAGCGGGCAACGTGCAGGGCGGCCCATTCAAAGAAACCCGACTCATCCAGCAGCAGGCTGATGATGATCACCGCAATAAAGGTGGCCGTCGCATTCCAGACGATGTGCCAGACCACCGCAATATCAGCGAGATGAACAACCCCTGTGACCAGCGCCAGGCCTGCACCCAGCATGGCGCTCCAGCCAATACCCAGCCCTCTGGGTTGCCAGATAACCAGGGTTAGCGTCAGTAAAAATATTGCACTTGCCAGTAACATCATAATTCCCACTCACATTCATTTAAATGTATGTATGCTGCATGCTCAACAGGAGGCTTCCGCCGCCTGTCTGAGTTTTTCTCGTATGTGCTCGCGTTCGCAATTCCACGCAGAATCGATAATGGCTGCCGCCCAGGCGGGCATGTGCGGCGACAAACGGTAGTGCACCCATTTGCCTTCACGGCGATCGGTTACCAGCTCCGCCTCACGCAATAGCGCCATATGGCGCGATATTTTCGGCTGCGACTCTGCGGTTACGGCACAGATATCGCAGACGCAAAGCTCGCCGGACTCGCGCAGCAGCATCACCACCGTCGAGCGTGTTTCATCAGCAAGCAGTTTAAAAAGTTGTAGCGGGTGCAGCATGGCTAACCTCGATAGCATTTGACAATACATATGCTAATTCATATATGATAAATTGCAAAGCGCCGTTTCTTTCAAGGAGTCCTTATGCAGCACTTACCCGCAGTCGAACAGGCATGTTTTGATGATGCGATTTCCCGCAAACTACTTAGCGAAGGGCAAATCCCACCGCGCATTCTTATCCTGTATGGTTCCACGCGGCAGCGTTCCTACAGTCGTTATGCCGCCGAAGAGGCAGGGCGCCTGTTAGAGCAAATGGGCGCAGAAGTGAAAATTTTTAATCCCTCTGGACTGCCACTGCCCGATGATGCGCCCGATACGCATCCAAAAGTGCTGGAACTACGCGCGCTGGTAAGGTGGTGTGATGGCATGGTCTGGAGCTCGCCCGAAAGACACGGGGCGATGAGTTCAGTGATGAAGGCGCAGATAGACTGGATCCCACTCAGTGAAGGTGCAGTTCGTCCTTCGCAGGGGAAAACCCTGGCGGTGATGCAGGTGAGCGGCGGGTCACAGTCCTTCAACACGGTTAATCAGATGCGGATACTGGGCCGCTGGATGCGGATGTTCACCATCCCAAACCAGTCATCGGTGCCCAAGGCATGGCAGGAATTCGATGAAGAAGGGCGGATGAAACCCTCAGCGTGGTACGACCGGATTGTCGATGTAGCCGAAGAGCTGTTCAAGATCACCTTAATTCTTAAGTCGCATACCCCTTACCTTGCCGACCGCTACAGCGAAAGGAAAGAGAGCCATCAGGAATTGTCCAGTCGGGTAAATCAGCACAAAATTTGATTAAAAGCCGCGATGTACTGACCTAAGGGCACAACATTGTGCACCTCAATTAAGACGCCGCGATGGATTTTAATTCTGTCGGGCTGAAAGTGCGTGATATTGTTATCTATTCACGTTGGTGCGGGGCGGTGGTACAGCTCGCGCTGTCGTCATGATAAATCACGTTGTCTGGAGGAAAGATGGAATTGGAAACTGCAAGGCTGCGTCTGGAGCCATACCAACACGCTCATTTTGATGGCCTGCGCGAGATGGAAAAAGATCCGGAAATGATGCGCTATATTAGTCCTGGCGAGGTGAGGACAGCGGAAGAAACGCGTGAAAGCATCGAACGGGTGATGCTGCGCTGGCAACAGCGTGGCTTCTCGTGGTGGGCACTCATGGAGAAGGAGTCAGGGGCGCTGGTCGGTGCCGCCTGTCTCCAGCATTTAGCCAATGAGGACGACGCACCGCTGGAGCTCGGCTGGCGCCTTAACGCCAGTTATCATGGCAAAGGGTACGCGACGGAAGCGGCGCAGGCGATTGTGAAATTCGCGGTTGAGCAGGTCGGCGCGCGCTATCTGGTTGCGGTGGCGCATCCGGATAACAGTGCCTCACATCGGGTGATGCAGCGCCTCGGCATGACATACAAAGGCATTGAGCAGCACTACGATACGCAGTGCGTGGTGTATGAGATGCACGTTGGTGAATAACATCAAGCAAATCGCCTCAGCCAGGCTGTCTTATCGCTATTTTGCACGACCGCTGGCAGGATGACTGGATATTTGGGCTGCTGAAGGATGAATTCAGCTGAGAAGAGATCTGCGAATAAAATTACGCGGCCATATTTCAGAAAAAATAATGCCAGTCTGAGACTGGCGAAAATAAATGTAAAAAATACAACTGTGCGATTATATCCGGTGGAATTATTTATCCAGCGGCCAGTATCCGGCTTCTTTTAAGGCAGCGGTTCCATTATTTGCAAACAGCACTATTTCACGCTCTCCTGGCTGCGGATAAATTCGGCTGCTTAAACAGGCTTCGCCTTCATTGACAAAGAGTTCCACGGATGAACGATCAATGAATATTCGCAGCGAAAGGATATCATCCTCTGGCACGGGAATGCTGCGCGTTCCCACAAGCGAGAAATCAGGGTAGCTTCGTTCTAACACTAAGCGCTGGGCCTGATTATCAACGTAAATACGCAGCCCAACTCCCAGCATCATGCCATATTGTTCTGCCTGCGACCTGCTACGCTCCCACTCCAGTAATAACTCCACGGCTTCCGCATCGCCCGCGACAAACATTCTCTGATTGCTCAGGTAATGAGCAGGAACAGGAAAATAACTGCCTCGCAAGGCGGTCACTTCTTCGATGGGTTTCATCATAATGCGATTATTATCACCTAAACTCAGTTCGCGCGGCAGGGAGAGCATACCAGCCCAACCATCCTGCTGCTCCGGCATCGGTGATTCCCACATATCCAGCCAGCCAATAACGATTCTGCGCCCATCCGGACTGAGAAACGTTTGCGGGGCATAAAAATCGTGACCGTTGTCCATTTCAATAAATTGCCCGTCGTGGCTGAACGCCTGACCTGGCTGCCACTCTCCCAGTAAATATCCACTCTGGAAGAGGTTACGGTTTTGATAGCCTTGTGCCACCATTCCTTGTGGAGAGAACATCAGCACACGCTGGCCGTTCAGAGTAAAGAAATCAGGGCATTCCCACATATAGCCTATCCCATCTTCAGATTCGGCCAGAATACCTTCGTCATGCCATTTATGAAGGTCCGTGGAACGGTACAGGCGAACCTGGCCGGTTTCCGCCACGCGTGAACCGACAACCATGTACCAGTATTCACCCTCACGCCATACTTTCGGGTCGCGGAAATGATGCAGTCCTGGAGGGGTATCAATCACCATTCCTTGACGCTCGAAATGAATTCCGTCACGACTGGTTGCCAGACATTGCACCTGATACAAATTGTCATCACTTTCAGGCGAACCGTGAAATTTATGACCGGTGTAAATCAGTGCCAGCGTATCTCCGTCCACCACTGCGGAACCGGAAAAACAGCCGTCTTTATCTGCCGGCCCTTCCGGTGCCAGTGCCACAGGCAGATGTTCCCAGTGAACCAAATCTTTACTGCGGGCATGCCCCCAGTGCATGGGGCCCCATTTCGTTGAATAGGGGTGATGTTGATAAAAGGCATGATACCAGCCGTCGAACCAGACCAGCCCGTTAGGATCGTTCATCCAGCCGGCTCGTGCGGCAAGGTGATAGCGTGGATACCAGCGGCGGTTAATTCCGGCTTGTGCTTCTTCAAGCGTCTCTTCAGCCTGTTTTAATAAAGATGTCATTATGCTTTCTCCCGAAAATTACACAGCATCTTGCTGTAAAAAGGGGTGTTCAGTTGTGGGTTTATTTGGGCGCAAAAGGAAGATGGAAATAAACGTGGTGCAGAACACCATAATGCCCATTATCAGATAGGATTGAGCGAATCCAAATTTTTCGTAGCTGAAACCCGCCAGCGGCGATAACACGGTGCCAATAACTGAACTGGTACAGGCAAAACCCACCAGATAAATCGTGGAAGACAAACGCTTGTCGAAGTTGAGGCTGTTATATTTGAAAATGGCAACCAACAGTATCGGCAATTCCAGGGCATGTAGCAGTTTGGTAATCGAAATGAGCAGAGGCCCCTCAACCAGGCCGGAGGCGATCATACGCAGAGCCATCACCATACCGGCGAATATCAGACCATTTTTGGCGCCAATTTTGTTAACCAGCCACGGTGCGCAGAACATGCCTGCCGCTTCCAGAAATACCTGAAATGAATTTAAATAACCAAACATAGCGTTCCCTTCCCGCAAGGTAGGAAACTGTGAGGAAAAATAAACCGGGAATTGCTGGTCGTATACACCGTAAATACAGGTTCCAATCACAAAGAAAATAAGTGCCCAGAAACGCGGTAGCGTTAGCAGCCGGATAGCATCTTCCAGAGAAACCTTTTTAGCCCCAATCTCCAGCTTTTCCATGCTCGCCGGTGCCGCAATTTTTAATCGGGCCAACATGAAGAAGAAAACCAGGCCAGAGCATGACGCCACCAGGAAATTAAGATTGGGGTTAATGTTAAACAGCAGTCCGGCGAAAAACGTGGCAACGGCCCAACCAAGAGAGCCCCACATGCGGGCCCGTCCAAATTCAAAAGTACTCTGACGCGCAACGCGCTCGGTATAGGATTCCAGCACGCCTATACCACCATTAAACGTCAGACCAACAAACAGGCCACCAAAAACACTTCCCAGCAGAATATTGAGATTGAGCAAATAGCTAAAGAAGAGATACGCAGGGCCGGAGAGGATCAGCAGTGCGGCCATAAACCACAGCAGATTTTTGCGCAGACCAAGACGATCCTGAATGAAGCCGTAAAAGACCTGAGCGAAAAGGGCTGACACGGATAAGACGGAAAAGATAATACCCGTCTCGGAGGCTTTTAACCCCACTTCCTGGTGGAGCCAGATAGAAAGAAGGGAGCTGGACGAAGACCATGTGACAAAGAAAAAGAACAGCAGGGCGCTGAGCAGCATATAGCTGCGGGAAGGCTTTTTTTTCATCTGAGCAATCTCATAGCGATTTATATGCGCACATGGTAACGTTAACATTATACGCAGACACCGAGTTTTATGGCAATATCCGATGTTAATCACAAAAGTTAACGTTAACATTGGCGTTGTGAGATCTGTATCAAATTTCTTTGCCAAATTCCCAAAATATCAGGCTCAAAGCTTAGAATAGTGGGTTCAACTCTATGGATAACTTGATAGCGGCTGTTCGCTTGCAGCGCGATGATGTATCCGGGTTTTCGCAAAATGGAAGATTATGGCGTCTTTGAAAGATGTGGCCAGAATGGCCAATGTATCGTTAATGACAGTTTCGCGGGCGCTTAATTACCCTGAACGCGTGAAGCCCGAGACGCTTGCACGCGTGCAGGAAGCGATTCTGCATTTGAACTACGTACCCGACTTGTCGGCAAAACAGATCCGCAGTGTGGGGACTAAAAACAAGACGATCGGCGTACTGGCGTTGGATACGGTAACCACACCTTTTTCCGTCGAAATCACGCTGTCAATCGAGGAGACCGCGCGCGCACACGGCTGGAAAAGCTTCGTGGTTAACATGTTCTCTGATGATAATCCGGACGAAATTGTCGATCTGCTGCTTGCTCATCGGCCCGGTGGCATCATTTTCACTACCATGGGACTGCGTGAAGTACGTATACCGCCCAAGCTGCTGACACATCCCTGTGTTCTGGCAAATTGCGAAAATAAAGACGAGCCCGTTGCCTGTTACATACCCGATGACGAGAAGGGCCAGTACACTGCAGTTAGAGCCTTGTTGGCGGCAGGATATCGTCGGCCTATCTGTCTGCATTTACCCGCCAACCACCTGGCGACGTCCCGTCGCCAAAAGGGAATGGAGCGCGCCTGTCTTGAGGCAGGCATCGATCCCGATACGCTGGATCATTGCTATATGCAACCTGGCGATGAGCACTACCGTGACATTCCCGACGTTCTTCTGGCTCACATTTATCAGGGGATACCTCAGTTTGATTCAGTTATTTGCGGGAATGACCGCATTGCATTCATGGTGTATCAGACGCTTTTGGCTAAAGGAATTCGTATCCCGCAGGATATCGGGGTTATTGGTTACGATAATCATGTAGGTATTGGCAACCTTTTTTTACCGCCGTTATCTACGGTACAGTTACCGCATTACGAAATTGGTCGACTTAGTACGTTGCATATTATTAACGGTGATGACAGCAAGGCGAGGGTACTGGTGGATAGTCCCTGGTTGTCTCGCGAGTCATTTAGTCTCTGCACCTGACGTTCAGTCAGCCCGAATGGTGAAGCATCATCACAACGTCAATAACGACCTTCAAACCAGTCATGGTGAGAGCCGTCGATTTGAATGAATTTCCCGGTTTGCCGCGTTTTAAGCGGGCAAGCACACCATCTGTCAAAGCTAAGTTCAGATGTCCGGGTTAGGGCAAAGTTAAAATGTCCGCTCTGTGCCAGGAGCGGAATTTAATGTTTTACGGTAATTAAGCCTCTTTCAATGCACTGAATTTAGCAGGACTGAATAAATCTTTGCTGAGTATGTCGATGATTAAATCGCGGGGAAAGATAGTTTCGTTAGTATCTTTAAGCTCTTCTAATGTCCACCAGTGATGCTTTTTAATGACTTGCTTTTCATTTTCACTCCATCCTGAGTCGTCCATATCACGCTTTTCAGCATGGATTATAAAAAAACTCTCTTCCGCAAGAACGGTCTCCCCATCAGGCAGCTGCATAGGGAAAGTTCGGGATGCTACCACCGCGCCGACGGAATCTCTTTTTAATCCGGTCTCTTCCTGCAACTCCCTTAGCGCTGCCTCTTCGAAGGATTCATTATGTTCAAGCCCACCGCCAGGCGTCGCCCAGTAGGACATGCCGCTTAATGCGTCATTTTTATGGGAAAAATTAAACAGCAAAACATTTTTTTCAGGTGAAAGAATAATTAACCGGGATGATTGGCGAGTACGCATAACGCTTCCTTCTGATGCAGTTAAAACTGATTTCCGTTTCGCCATTCAACCATAAACAGCCGCCTAGATCGTTCAGAACGATCCCTTAAATTTCTTGAGGCTATGGCGTTCCAGAAGCTTCTCGCGGCTAATGTAGGGCCGAAATCGCTGTAGCTTTCGCTGATGTTCAGGAGTTTAGCGGCACGCGACTGCGTCAAACTTTTGTTGTTAATACGAAAAATGCTGGCTTTGTCGCTGTAGAATGCCAGCGGCTTACCGTGCTGCTCCAGATAGCCGCGCGTGGCGTCAAAATAGGTGAACGTGGACTCAGACTTTACGAAGTGGAGCTGCATCAGGCGACTGGTCGCGTCATCAACGTAGACCAGCAGCGTGCAGGCCGGTCCGCGTTCCTCAAACCAGCGGTGATCGCAGCCGTCGATCTGTATCAGCTCGCCAACGCAGGCGCGACGATACCGCGGCTGCTGGATCCTCGGCGCACGCATTTTCCGGGGGATCCAGAGTCCGGCTCGTACCATCAGCTGACGCACGGTCTCTTTAGCCAGCACAACGTCATGGAGTTCGGCCAGCTTCTCGCAGGCGAGCGTCGGACCAAAGTCGGCGTAGTTATCGCGGATGATGCCCAGAGCAAGTTCAGCAAGGCCAGGCAGAAGCTGGCGATTACTACGCAATCCACGGCGGCGGTTCACCAGTGCCAGTGGCCCGGACTCGCGATAACGCGCAAGCAGACGCCGGCAGTGACGATCCGTCAGGCCAAGTCGTTGTGATGCAAGCGAAGTAGTGAGCCTGCCATCAATGACATCCTGCAGGATCTTGAGGCGGTTAACTTCATTCATCGTAAAGCACTCCGAACCGTAAGCCGTCATTAGTTGCGTCCTCAGCCGAGAAACCCTGGAAAAGGACGATAAAGCGGACATCTCAATATAGCCAGAGGCGGACATCTTAATTTAGCCACTACACCATCGGTGCGCATAATGTATATTATGTTAAATAAGATATCAGGTAGTCAATCCGTCAGGGCTTCCTGACCAGCCTCATTGCCCTGCTCTTACCAATGTCAATTCAGGCAGCGCTACGTGAATTCTACAAAATTGTGTGGGCTCTCCCACGCCAGAATTTACGTAGCGTTGCCTGTAAAACGCACTCACGAACAACTGCCACCTTTTGCCTGTGTCATGATGCAGTCACTCATCACCCACAGGAACGGCTCATGTCAGACAATGATGTTGGATTTAGCCATCTGGCTTTACAGGTTAAAGACCTGTCGAAAAGCGTCGAATTTTATCAACGTTACGCGGGCATGCAGATTATTCATCAGCGTGAACCCGGGCTTGCTGAAGCACAAAAAGTGGCGTGGCTGTCTGACCTGACGCGGCCGTTCGCGCTGGTGCTGGTGCAGTCAGAAATCAGTAATGACACACCGCTGGGACCCTTCGGTCATATTGGCGTGGCCTGCGGTAGCCGCGAGGAGATTGATGCCAAGGTCAAACTGGCTGAGCAGGAAGGCGTTTTGCGCCGTGCAGCGCAGCAATCTGCTGCACCGGTTGGCTACTGGGCCTTTTTTGCGGATCCTGATGGCAATACGCTGGAGCTGTCATATGGCCAGCAGATCGGCATGGAAGTTATCACCGCGCGCCTGTCGTCATCGACCGGCTAAAGCAGTGATTTACTCATGCGGTAGTTGATAAAGTTCTGGCCGCGCACCTGCACCTGTTGTGCTGCGAGCAGCTGGTACCCTCGCCTGCTAAAAAATGGCTTAGCCGTGATGCTGGCCTCGGTAAATATCACCGGCAACGCCATGGCAATAACGGCGTGCTCCAGTTTTTCCAACAGCGCGCTGGCCACGCCGGTGCGCAGATACTCCGGATGGGTGAACATCAGATCGAGATGACCATCAAACTCCACGTTGCCAAAACCCACTAACTTATCCTCGATGCTGGCAACCCAGCAGTGACTGTTGAGCAGCCGCTTTTGCCAGGAATCACGATCGGCCTGTGCCCAGGCTGCAATCTGTGCAGGATTATAATCGTGTGAGGCTGTCTCGCGCACAGCGCGTTCAAACACCATAATAACCCCTCCGAGGTCAGAATATTGGTACGACCTCAGCTTAAATGTCTGACTATGCACTATTCCCCACTCCTTATCTATTTGAAGCAAAAGAGGATCATCGACACTCTGTCACTTCCTATCCTATTGAATATAAATTAAAATATAACTCAGATCGCGCTACGTGAATTCTGATGTTTTTGCAGTACTGTGATACAGGAAGATTGACGTAGCACCGTTAAAAATCTCCTCCTGGCAGGCCTGCAGCTTTAATGATAGCGCGGTAGTCACAGATGACATTCTGATAGTTATATCCGTACGTTGTAACTAAAGTACCACATTATCGATGATTTAAATGCCGCGACAGCCGATCGCCGCACAGCTGTAATACCGTGACCAGCGCCACCAGCACGACTATCACCGTGAGCATCACCTGCGAGTCAAAACGCTGATAGCCGTAGCGGTAAGCAATATCCCCCAGCCCGCCCGCACCAATCGCGCCCGCCATTGCCGAAGCATTAATCATGGTGACCAGCGTAATGGTAAATCCGCTGACAATCCCCGGGCGCGCCTCTGCCAGCAGCACATGCCAGATGATATGCCGCCGATGGAAGCCCATCGCCTGCGCCGCCTCCACCAACCCTTTATCCACCTCGCGCAGGCTCACCTCGGCAATACGCGCAAAGAACGGCGTTGCAGCCAGCGTCAGTGGGACCACGGCTGCCCACACGCCATAGGAGGTACCCACCACCAGTCGGGTAAAGGGGATCAGCGCAACCATCAGGATCAGAAATGGCACCGAGCGGAACAGGTTGACGACCCAGCCCAACAGGCGATTAATCAGCGGATTGGCGAAGAGATTATTGCGATCGGTAATCACTAATATCACCGCCAGCGGCAATCCCAACAGCAGCGCGGCCAACGAGGAGGCTCCGACCATCATCAGCGTATCGAGCAGCCCCTGCCATAAACGTTCAAGCTGGAGTGACATAGCCCAGCACCTCCACGCGGTTAGCCAGCGTCTGCGGAATGCTGGCAGGATTAAACGGCAGCGGCTGTCTGGCCGCCTGCAATACGATATGGCCAATCTGTCGGCCCTGCACCCACTCCAGCGAACTCTGTATCAGGATAACCTCCTCACCCAGTAGCCCGAGCTGCGGCACCGCCCCCTGACCGGTATAGCTCAGGCGCAGCAGCGGCTGGTCACTCTGCGTCTGGGGAGCGCGATGCAGGTGCGCCAGCAGCGCTTCCGGCAGACCGCTATGCTGAGGATTGAGCAGGATGCGGGTGGTCGGCTGTTGCGGATCGCCATACACCGCCCACACCGGGCCCTGCTCTATCACCTTGCCCTGCTCCAGTACCGCCACCTGGTCGCACAGATCGTGGATCACATTCATCTCATGGGTAATAAGCACGATGGTGATGCCCTGCCGCTGATTAATCTCGCGCAGCAACGCCAGAATCGAGGCGGTAGTCTCCGGGTCAAGTGCCGAGGTGGCTTCATCGCACAGCAGCAGCTGCGGCTGATGCACCAGCGCCCGGGCAATCCCTACCCGCTGCTTCTGCCCGCCGGAAAGCTGCGCTGGCCAGGCGTGCTGGCGTTCTTCCAGCCCGACCAGCGCCAGCAGCTCATCAACCCGCTTTTTGCGCAGCGGTGGAGAAACGCCCGCCACCTTCAGCGGTAGCTCGATGTTCTCACGCACGCTTTTCGCCGACAGCAGGTTGAAGTGCTGGAATATCATGCCGGTGCCGCGCCGCCATTCAACCAGCTCACGCTGAGTCAGGCGGTTAATATCGACACCATCCACCACCACGCGCCCCGCCGTGGGCGTTTCCAGCCGGTTAAGACAGCGGATCAGCGAGGACTTGCCCGCGCCGCTGCGCCCGATAATACCGTAGATAGCCCCGCGCGGAATCGTCAAGTTGATATCGTGCAGCGCATCCAGCTGCTGGCCGGAATAGCGTTTTACCAGCCCCTGAATCGCCACATGCGTCGAGCCATCCGGGCTTACAGCATCAGCTTCTGTAAGCTCATCCCACGTCATCGTCGCCATACTTACTGCTGCCAGCCAGGCTGATAGAGCTTGCCGTAAAACTTATCGAGGCTGGCGCGCACCACCGGGGAGTGCTGATAGATATCAACAAACTTCTTCAGGCGCGGATCGTCCTGGTGCCCGTCGCGGATGACAAACTGAATCACATATTCCGGGTGCTCCAGCCCGTCAAACAACAGCGCGTTATTCGGGTCAATCACGCCGGAGGCGCGCAGATAGTGCGGATAGCCCTGTGCGAGGTCAACCTCCTCCAGCGAGCGCGACAGCTGCACCGCTTCCACTTCAATAATCTTCAGGTGCTTCGGGTTAGCCACAATATCGTCAACGGTAGACTTCAGCCCCGCGCCGGGCTTAAGGGTTATCAGCTTCGCCTTTTGCAGCAGCAGCAGGCCGCGCCCGCCGTTGATGGGGTCATTGGCAATCGCCACCGTGCCGCCGTCGGGGATCTGATCGAGGCTGCTGTGCTTTTTCGAGTACAGGCCGACATTATTAATAATCGCCGGGGCGTACTTCACCAGATGAAAGCCGCCCTGCTGATTGGCGTTATCAAGAAACGGCTGATGCTGGAACAGGTTAACGTCGATATCGCCGTTTTCGACGCTGACGTTAGGCGCCGTCCAGTCGCTGAACTCAATCAGTTCCACCGCCAGCCCCTGTTTCTTTGCCTCTGCCACGGCGGTTTCCAGTGGCGGTGCGAAGGCCGAGGTGGTGCCGACTTTGAGCGGCCCGCTGTAATCGGCCGCCAGCGCATTTCCGCTGAGCAGCGCGGTCAGTAACAGTGTTTTAATTATTTTCATGATGCCCCCTTTTTTTATGTCCCAGATGTTCAAAGATCGCGACGCCAGCGGGCGGCCGAATGGCGCAGCGGCAGGCGGTCGTGGTTGAAGAGTTTGTGGCGCAGCGTGCCGGGCTGATAGGCGGTTTTATAACGCCCGCGCTGCTGAAGTTCCGGTATAACCAGTTCGATGAAATCGATATAGCTCTGCGGATTGACGATGCGCGTCAGGTTAAAGCCGTCGATATCTGCCTCATCCAGCCAGTGAATAAGCTGGTCGGCCACCTGCGACGGGCTGCCAACAATCAGCGGATAGCGGCCACCGAGGGCGTGCTGCTCCAGCAGCCGCCGCCGTGTCCAGCCGCTGAAGGTTTTGCTGACCGACTCGATGGCGCGCCCGGAGCCGCTGTCGATCGGTTCATCCAGCCCGAAGCGGGCGAGATCGATGCCGATAGAGCTGGAGAAGTGGGCAATCCCCGCTTCCGGGCTGGCATAGCGCAGGTACTCCTGATGCTTCTCCTGCGCCTCCTTTTCCGTGGGCGCGACAATCACCGACACGCCCATAAACACCTTCAAATCACCCGGTTCACGCCCGGCATCGCGCGCCGCGCGGCGCAGCGTGTCCACCTGGGTGCGCATCGCCTGCGGAGTGCTGCCGTTAACAAAGCTACACTCCGCGTGGCGGGCGGCAAACTGCACGCCGCGTGCCGAACTCCCGGCCTGAAACAGCAGCGGCGTGCGCTGCGGTGACGGGGAGCTGAGATGGTACCCCTCCAGCTGGTAATACTTACCGTGATGGCGCACCGGATGAATTTTTGCCGCATCGGCGTAGCGGCGCTGCTGGCGGTCGGCGAGCACTGCACCCTCTTGCCAGCTGCCCTCCCACAGCTGGTAGCTGACGTCGAGAAACTCGTCCGCCTGGTCGTAGCGCTCGTCGTGGCCAAGCAGCTGCGGCTGCCCCATCGCCCGCGCGGCGCTGTCGAGATAACCGGTAACAATGTTCCAGCCCACGCGGCCATTAGTGAGATGGTCGAGGGTGGAAAAACGGCGGGCAAACGGGTATGGCGCCTCGTAGCTCAGGTTGGCGGTCAGCCCGAAGCCGAGGTGCTCGGTGACGCTGGCCATCGCCGACACCAGCATCAGCGGATCGTTAACCGGCAGCTGCACCGACTCGCTGGCGGTCAGCGCAATCCCCTGCTGATAGACGTCATACACGCCGAGAATATCGGCAATAAACAGCCCGTCAAACAGGCCGCGCTCCAGGGTACGCGCCAGGTCCAGCCAGTAGCGTAAGTCGTTAAACTCGGTGGAGCGGTCAAGCGGATGGGTCCACATGCCGTGATGGATATGCCCGACGCAGTTCATATTGAAGGCGTTAAGCAGGATTTTTTTGCTCACAGCGTCCCCCTGCGTGCCGGTAACGCACCGTTTAACAGATAGTTGCCGATCGCCGGATACTTCCAGCGCACCGGGTCGTGCAGCGTATGGGTGCGGGCATTGCGCCAGTGGCGGTCAAGGTTATGCTCGCGAAGCGCAGAGCGGGTGCCGGAAAGCTCAAACAGCAGGTTGGATGCCTCCAGCGCCAGCTCGGTGGTCCAGGCGCGCACGATGGCAACGGCAATCGAGGCCGCCGCCACGCTGTCGGCATCCGGGTTACGCTGCGCGGCGTCTACCGCTTCACCCGCCTCCTGCAGGAGGGCGTCACCGGCCTGCAGGCGTGGCGCAATCTGGCCCACGCGATCGATGGTCAGCGTATCCTGCGCGGCGTGATCCACCCCGGCATCGGGCCACGGGCGCGCACGGCTGTTGATAAAGTTCAGCATGTCGTTAAATGCGGCGCGGGCGATGCCCTGTTCGATGGCGGCATGCATGATCTGCGCGAATGGCCCCACGGTGGTCGGGCGCTCAAAGGCGCTCTGAAACGGCACGATATCCTGCGGGTCGACCCTGACGTGATCAAAGGTGACCGTGCCGCTGCCGGTGGTACGCTGCCCGAATCCGGACCAGTCGTCGATCACGCTGACGCCAGGCTGAAAGCGCGGGACAAATACCAGCTGTTCCCTGCCGCTGGCATCACGCGCCGCAGTGGGAATGCGGTCAGCATACAGCGCGCCGGTGGCGTAAAACTTCTGGCCGTTAAGCAGCAAATCCGCACCGTGCGGCAACACCGCCGTACTGCGCTGATGGGCCGCCGCCGAGCTGAACTCCGCCAGCGCGTTGCCGAGATGCACGCCGTCCAGCACCTCCTGATAAAAACGCTGCTGCTGCGCCGGGCTGCCGTTGACGCGCAGTACCTCCAGCGCATAAAAGTGGTTCTGCGGCACCTGACCGATCGCGGCATCGGCCTCACTCAGAATGGCGATCGCCTGCGCCAGCACCGCCGAAGAGAGCGCCGCGCCGCCGAATTCGGCCGGTACGGTAATCGCGCCCAGCCCGGAGGCAAACAGCGCCTGCAACTGCGCGTGCGGCAGTTCGCGCTCGCGGTCTCTGCGTGAAGATCCGCTGCGAAACTCCTGCGCCAGCTGCTGAGCAACCTCGATAGCCTGCTCAGCACTGTGAATGCGGCTGGCGGGATTTTTGGCCTGAACCTGACTGGTCGGCATGACGTTCTCCTTATATCCAGGCATGGCGCACCGGAAAGACACCGTTAAGGTAGTAGTTGCCGATGGCGTGAAACTTCCAGCGGATCGGGTCGTGCAGCGTATGGGTGCGCGCATTGCGCCAGTGGCGGTCAAGGTTATGCTCAGCGAGCGTGGCGCGGCTGCCGCCCCACTCCAGCAGCTTCTCACTGGCCTTCAGCGCCGCCTGGGTCGTCAGCACTTTGGCCTCCGCCACCACGATGGAGGCGCGCGCCGCCGTGGCCGCATCCAGGCTGGCAGGGTCGACCTCATCGAGAAAGCGTGCCGCCCGGCGCAGCAGCGCATCCGCCGCAGCAATCTCGACCCACACGCGCCCGACGTCGGCCTGCAGGTGCGGGTCGTCGCTGTTGCGCTCCACTCCGGCATCCACCCACGGCCGGGAATGCTGGCGCACAAAGGCGCAGGCCTCATCAAAGGCGCCGCGGGCAATTCCGCCGTCGATAGCCGCCTGGATCAGCTGCGATACCGGGCCGCGCAGCGACGGTTTATCGCTGGCGGGCGTGGGGATCACCAGCGCAGCCTCCACCGCCACCTCATCCAGATGGATAGTGCCGCTGGCGGTGGTGCGCTGCCCGATGCCGGACCAGTCATCAACGATCTCCAGCCCGGCGGAATCGCGGGGCATAAACGCCATCACCGGCTGGCCGCTGTCGTCGATAGCGGTGGTAACAATGATGTCGGCGAACAGCGCACCGGTGGAGTAGAACTTACTGCCGGAGAGCCGCAGCCCGCCTTCACGCTGCCGCAGCCGCGCCTGCACGTCCCGGGTGTGTCGGGTGTTCTTCTCCGGGCCGCCGTTGCCTAAACGCTGCCCCTGCACTACGGCAGAAAACAGGCGCTGCTGCTGTGCGAAGGTACCCTCATCGCGCAGGAACTGTATCAGTCCGAAGTGGTTCTGCGGGATCTGCCCGAGGGACGGGTCGGCGGCCGAAATAATGCGGAATACTTCCGCCACGGTGCGGTAAGAGAGCCCGCCGCCGCCGAATTCGCGCGGCACGGAGATACTGCCGAGGCCGGAGCGGCTGAACAGCTCCAGCGCCTCCAGCGGGTAGATGCGTTCGCGGTCACGAGTGGCGGCATCGCGCAGCGCCAGATCGGCCACCGCACGCGCGGCGCAGAGCGCCAGCTCATCGCTGAGGATCACCCTGGCCGGAGGATTTTCTGGGCGTGTAAATGCCGCAGTTTGTTGCGCTGACTGGCTCATGATTTCCCTTAATTAACAGGCAAAGCGGTGCCGGATGGCACAGGCCATCAGCAACAGGATTTGTCGAATTTAATTAATATAATCAGAGCGATAATAATTAGTAAAGCGCCACAGTTATGACAAATATGGCGTTTGATTGCTGATATTCAGCTAAGGGAACTCACTGTATCGGGCTGACCGAAAAAGAGGGTCAGCCCCTACGGGTAATTATCATCGGGCACATCAACCGTAGGGGCCGACCGCTGTTCTGGTCGGCCCTTATGTAAACGGGCTGACCGAAAAAGAGGGTCAGCCCCTACGGGTAATTATCATCGGGCACATCAACCGTGGGGCCGACCGCTGCTCTGGTCGGCCCTTATGTAAACGGGCTGACCGAAAAAGAGGGTCAGCCCCTACGGGTAATTATCATCGGGCACATCAACCGTGGGGCCGACCGCTGTTCTGGTCGGCCCTTATGTAAACGGGCTGACCGAAAAAGAGGGTCAGCCCCTACGGGTAATTATCATCGGGCACATCAACCGTAGGGGCCGACCGCTGTTCTGGTCGGCCCTTAATTTCCCCTACCGCCCCATTGACTTAATCTGTATACATCGTACATTTACCGCCATGCACACTTTCCTGATCATCGTCCCCGATGGGGGCATGCTGTTTGAATCCGCAGGGGTCGCCGACATTCTGATGCAGGCTAACCGCCTGCGCGCGCGCCGACGCTTTTTATCACATCACCGTGGCCACCACGCAGCCGCACCGGGTGATCCACGGCCAGTCCGGGCTGAACCTGCTGGCCGACCAGCGCCTGCTCGATCTCGACCCGGGTGAGCAGCGCGATACCATAATGGTGACCGGGCGCGGATTAACCGAGGAGGAAAATGCCGGGGTAGCTGACTGGCTGCGCCTGGCGGCACCGCACGCCGGGCGCGTGACATCCGTGTGCGGCGGCGCGATGCTGCTGGCGCAGGCGGGCCTGCTGGAAGGACGGCGTGCCACCACCCACTGGCGGCTGATGGAGGCCCTGCAAACCCGCTTCCCGAACGTCAGCGTGCAAAATGGCCCGCTGTACGTGCAGGATGGCACGGTCTGGACCTCCGGCGGGGTCAGCTCCGGTTTTGACCTCACGCTGGCGCTGGTGGAAGACGACCTCGGATTTGACCTGGCGCGCTGCGTAGCGCAGGACCTGGTGATGTATCTGCGCCGCCCCGGCGGCCAGGCCCAGTTCAGCCGCTACCTGCTGAACCAGGCCGCCGATGGCCCGATTGCCGGGCTGCAAAGCTGGATGGCGGCTAACCTGAGCGCAGATCTGTCGGTGCAGAGCCTGGCAGAACGGGTGGCAATGAGCCCGCGCAACTTCACCCGGGTATTTACCCGTGAAACCGCCATCAGCCCGGCAAAGTATGTTGAGGAGCTGCGTTTAAGCGCGGCACGGCAGCGGCTGGAGCAGACCCGCGACGGCGTTGAACAGATTGCCTGCCTGTGTGGCTTTGGCAGCGCGCTCAATCTACGCCGGGTGATGGAGCGCAATCTGCACGTCACGCCGGGTGAATACCGTCAGCGCTTCGCCATGCGCACAATGGCGTAAATTGATCTATATTTGTCATTTACGCCATTCAGAACCCAGTCCAGACTGAACTCATTACTCATAATAAGGAGTTCACCATGGTAAACGTCGGTATTAACGGCTTCGGCAGAATCGGACGTAACGTGCTGCGCGCCGCGCTTGGGCGCAGTGATTTTCAGGTAGTGGCGATCAACGACCTCACCGACAGTAAAACCCTTGCCCACCTGCTGAAATATGACTCGCTCTCCGGCACGCTGCCCGTCCCTGTGGAAGCGGGCGACGGCGAACTGTGGGTTGACGGCCAACGTATTCAGGTCTTTTCCCAGCGCGACCCGGCGACCATTCCGTGGAGCAGCGCCGCAGTGGATATCGTGATCGAGGCCACCGGTTTCTTCACCGATAAAGCGCAGGCCGAAGTACATATCACCCACGGCGGCGCCAAACGGGTGATCATCTCTGCCCCGGCAAAAGGCGACGACCTCACCATCGTAATGGGCGTTAACCACCAGCAGTACCACCCGGCGCTGCATAAAGTGGTCAGTAACGGCAGCTGTACCACCAATGGGCTGGCTCCGGCGGCGCAGGTACTGCATCAGCACTTCGGCATTAAGCACGGACTGATGAACACCACGCACGCCTACACGAATAGCCAGGCCCTGCACGACCAGCCTGAGAAAGATTTGCGCGGCGCGCGTGCCGCCGCCGAGTCCATCGTCCCCTATTCCAGCGGCGCGGCGAAGGCGATTGGCAAGGTGATCCCGGAACTTGATGGCCGCATGACCGGCTACTCGCTGCGCGTCCCGGTGCCGGTGGTGTCGATCGTTGACCTGACGGTGAATCTGGATCGTGACGTGACGGTGGAGGAAGTCAATACCGCATTCCGCCAGGCGGCGGAGTCCGGCCCGCTCAAAGATATTCTCGGCTACAGCGAGGAGCCGCTGGTCTCCAGCGACTATCGCGGCGACGCGCGTTCCTCGGTAATTGACGCCCTCTCAACGCTGGTGATTGGGGGCAACATGGTGAAAATCCTCGCCTGGTACGACAACGAATGGGGCTTCTCTAATCGCCTGGTGGATCTTGCGCTGCTGATGGAACAGCGCGGCCTGTAACCCCATCTGAATCACTAAGAGCATCATAATGATGCTCTTTTTTTTCTTAAGCTTCATGGTGGTATGATGCCTGCGCCGCTGAACACTCCATGGAGTCATTAATGTCCACACTGCGTTTGCTGTTATCCGATTCTTACGATCCCTGGTTTAACCTGGCCGTTGAGGAGTGCATTTTTCGCCAGATGCCCGCCACCCAGCGCGTGCTGTTCCTGTGGCGCAATGCCGAAACGGTGGTGATTGGCCGCTCGCAGAACCCGTGGAAAGAGTGCAACACGCGCAGAATGGAAGAGGACAATATTCGCCTGGCGCGGCGCAGCAGCGGCGGCGGCGCGGTGTTTCATGACCTCGGCAACTGCTGCTTTACCTTTATGGCCGGCAAGCCGGAGTACGATAAAAGCGTATCCACGGCGATTATCCTCAACGCGCTTAACGCGCTGGGTATCCCGGCGGAAGCATCAGGACGTAATGACCTGGTGGTGAATACCGCCGACGGGCTGCGTAAAATTTCCGGCTCTGCCTATCATGAGACCCACGATCGCGGCTTCCACCACGGCACCATCCTGCTTAACGCTGACCTGTCGCGGCTGGCAGACTACCTCAACCCGGATGTGAAAAAACTGCAGGCCAAGGGCATTACCTCGGTGCGCTCGCGCGTGGCGAACCTGGAAGAGCTGGTGCCCGGAATTAGCTTTGAGCAGATCTGTGGCGCGGTGACGGAGGCATTCTTTAGCCACTTTGCCGAACAGTGCCAGCCGGAGATGATTTCACCGAGCGCACTGCCCGACCTGCCGGGCTTTGCAGAGCAGTTTGCTAAACAGAGCAGCTGGCAGTGGAATTTTGGTCAGGCTCCGCACTTCCAGCATCTGCTGGATACGCGTTTTAGCTGGGGCGGCGTGGAGGTCCACTTTGACGTTGAGCGTGGAAAGATTAGCCGCTGCCAGATATTTAGCGACAGCCTGAACCCGGCGCCGTTAGAGCAGCTGGAGCAGGCGTTAAATGGCGTGGAGTATCGCCCGCAGGCGCTCGGCCAGCAGGTGGCGTTGCTGACAGCGGCGTTTCCCGACCAGCAGACAGAGTTGGCACAGCTGCAGGCGTGGCTGGTCAGCAGCGTTAGATAAACCGGGCGGACCAAAAAAGAAGGTCCGCCCCTACAGGTGATTGCTGCTGTAGGGGGCGACCTTTTTCCGGTCGCCCCTTGCTGGATAATGTTAACTTTCCAGCACCACCACGCACTGCCCGGCGCGCACCGCGGAGCCGGGCTGGACGCGCACCTCGCTGATAATGCCGTCGCACGGTGCCAGCAGCGGGATCTCCATCTTCATTGCCTCGATAATCACCAGCACGTCGCCCTGCTTCACCGCGTCGCCCGGCTGGAACTTCACCTGCCACAGATTGCCGGCAATTGCGCTCTCCACCGCCTGCTGCCCGGCCTGCAGCGGCTCGTCATCCGGCGCGGCGCTAGCCTCCTCCTGGCTATCGAAATGGGCCTGACCGCTGGCGATCCAGCGTTCGCGTTCGGCGTTAAATGCCGACTGCTGGTGGGTGCGGAAGACGTCAATGCCCGTGCTTTCGCGCTGTAAAAACTGCTGATAGTCGGCCAGCGCCAGCTCGGTGTGCTCAATACGCAGCGGATAGCGCCCCAGTGGGAAATCACGACGGATAACCTGCAGCTCGTCGGCGGAAACCGGGTAGAACTTAATCTGGTCAAAAAAGCGTAGCAGCCACGGTTTACCGTCGAAATCGGCGACCTCACGGTAGCGGTTCCACATCTGCAGCGTGCGGCCCACGAACTGGTAGCCGCCCGGCCCCTCCATGCCGTAGACGCACAGATACGCCCCGCCGATCCCCACCGAGTTCTCCGCCGTCCAGGTGCGCGCCGGATTATACTTGGTGGTAACCAGCCGGTGGCGCGGATCGAGCGGCGTGGCGACCGGAGCGCCAAGGTAGACATCGCCCAGCCCCATGACCAGATAGCTGGCGGCAAACACCGTTTTGTAGACCTCATCAATATCCGCCAGGTCGTTGATGCGGCGAATAAACTCAAGGTTACTCGGGCACCAGGGTGCATCGCGGCGCACGGTGGTCATATATTTATCAATCGCCAGCTGGCAGGCGGGGTCATCCCACGACAGCGGCAGGTAAACCACGCGTGACGGCACGCGCAGATCCTGCTGCGCACACACCGTTTGCCACAGCCGCCCGACCGTTGCCAGCAGCTCGCTCAGCGGCAGCGCTTCAGGGCGATAGTGAACCTGCAGCGAGCGGATGCCGGGCGTCAGGTCGATCACTGCCGGATGGTTAATGGCCTCCAGCGCCTGCATCAGAGCATGAGCGCGAAAACGCAGCACCAGGTCCAGCTCCGGTGCGCCAATCTCCAGCAGTAGATGGGTATCACCGCACAGCCGCGCGACCAGCTGCGTATCACCCGTGCCGCACTCCAGCACCACCGGGGAATTCAGCGGCGCAGGCTGCCAGACGCAATCCACCGGCGCCAGCGCCTGCAGCTCCGCCTCACGCTCTGCGGCCAGCTGGCGGGCGGTCGCCACATCCACCGCGACAAACTTCAGGCGATCGCCCGCTTTCAGCTGCCCGACCTGCCAGAGATCGGCCTCAATCACCGTCACCGGGCAGACAAATCCGCCAAGGCTCGGGCCGTCGCGCCCGAGGATCACCGGCATATCCCCGGTGAAATCCACCGCGCCGACCGCATACGGATTATCGTGGATATTCGAGGGGTGCAGCCCGGCCTCGCCGCCGCTGTCGCGCACCCACTGCGGTTTTGGCCCAATCAGCCGCACCCCGGTGCGGCTGGAGTTGAAATGCACCTGCCACTCGGTGGCGAAAAACGTCTCAATGTAGCCGACAGTGAAATACTCTGGCGCAGCGTGCGGGCCGTAGATAACCCGCAGCTCGCGCAGCGCGGGCAGATCGCTGCACAGCGCGTCAGGCAGTGCCTCTCCGGCGCGCGCATCGCGCAGTTCGCTCAGATGCAGCACGTCACCCGTAAGCAGCGCGCGCCCCGCATGGCCGCCGAACTGCCCGAGGGTAAAGGTGCTTTTACTGCCGAGGTACTCCGGCACGGCGATCCCGCCGCGCAGGCAGAGATAGCTGCGCACGCCGCGGCCAGCGATGGTGCCGAGAGTTAAGGTGCTGCCCGCCGCGATCGCGAAGGTCTGATTCATCGCCAGCGGCTGGCCGTCAAGCGTGAGCGGGATCGCCGCCCCCGTCACCACCGCCACGCTGGCCGTATTGAAGCGCAGCGTTGGGCCGCTCATGGTGATCTCCAGCGCGGCCGCCGTCGGGTCGTTATCCAGCAGGCGGTTGCCCAGGCGTAAAGCGCGGTCGTCCATCGGGCCGGACGGCGGCACGCCCACCGCCCAGTAGCCAAGGCGGCCCGGGAAGTCCTGCACGGTGGTTTGCGTTCCGGCGCTCAGCACCTCAACGGTGGTGGCGCGGTAGTGCAGCTGCTCAAGGCAGCGCGTCCACGGCGAGCCGCTGGTGAACGGCTGCGACGCGAGGATCTGCTGCAGGTACTGGCGGTTAGTCTCAACGCCGTACAGGCGGGTTTCTCCCAGAGCCTGGCTGAGCGCTGCTGTCGCCTGTTCGCGGCTGGGGGCAAAGGCGATAACCTTCGCCAGCAGCGGGTCGAAGAATGGCGGGATCTCACAGCCGGACTCTACCCAGCGGTCAATGCGCAGCTGTTTACCGTCGGCTGGTGGGAAAAACACCTCGGTCAGCAAACCGGGCGAAGGCTGGAACTGGCGGCCAGGGTCTTCGGCGTAGACGCGCGCCTGAATCGCATGGCCCTGCGGTGACAGTGTCACGCCAAGTTCTGCCAGCGGCGGTAGATCCCCGGCCGCAAGAGCGATCATCCAGCGCACCAGATCCACGCCCCACACCTGCTCGGTAACGCCGTGCTCTACCTGAAGACGGGTATTGACCTCGAGGAAGTAAAACTGTTCGGCGGCGCTGTCGTAGACAAACTCAACGGTTCCGGCGCTGCGGTAGCTGACCGCCTTCGCCAGCTTGATGGCGGCGGCACAGAGCGCATCGGCCATGCCCTGTGGAAGATTGGGTGCCGGCGTCTCTTCAATCACCTTCTGATTGCGGCGCTGCACCGAGCAGTCGCGCACGCCGAGCGCAATCACCTCACCCTCGCCGTCACCGAAAATCTGCACCTCAAGGTGGCGGGCGCGCTCGATATACTTCTCGATAAACACGCCCTCATCGCTAAAGTTGTTCTGCCCGAGGCGCTTTACCGCCTCAAACGCTTCGCTCAGTTCAGCCGCGCTGTAGCAGACGCGCATGCCGATGCCCCCCCCGCCCGCGGTGCTTTTCAGCATCACCGGGTAGCCGACCCGTTCGGCGGCCATCAGCGCAGCGGCAATACTCTCCAGCAGCTCCGTCCCCTCCAGCAGCGGCACCTGATGCTGTTTCGCCAGCGCACGTGCGGTGTGCTTCAGGCCGAAGAGGCGCAGCTGCTGTGGCGTCGGGCCGATAAAGGCGATGCCGGCGGATTCACAGGCTTCGGCGAAGGCGGCGTTTTCCGAGAGAAAACCGTAGCCGGGATGGATGGCCTCTGCGCCGCTGGCGCGTGCCGCCGCGAGGATCTTCTCCACCACCAGATAGGTGTTGGCCGCCGGGCCATCGCCAAGGCTGACCGCTTCATCGGCCTCGCGTATGTGCAGGCTGCTGGCATCGGCTTCGGCAAACACCGCCACGCCGCTGACGTTCATTGCGCGCAGCGAGCGTAGAATTCGGCACGCAATCGCGCCACGGTTAGCAATCAGCAATTTTTTAAACATAGGGCAGACTCACACCAGGGCGGGCCGTCCCGCCAGTCTTCAGGCCGCCCGGGGTCGTCCCCGGGGGAAATCTCAGGATTTTCGGCGGCTCAGTTCCACACCAGCACTTCGGCGGCGGTCGGGTTCCAGCCGTTGCACGGGTTGTTAAGCTGCGGACAGTTGGAGATCAGCACAATCACGTCGCATTCGGCGCGCAGCTCGACATATTTCCCGGCGGCGGAGATGCCGTCTGCAAAGGTCAGCCCGCCCTCCGGCGTCACCGGCACGTTCATAAAGAAGTTGATGTTGGCGGCGATGTCGCGCTTGTGCAGGCGGCCATCGTGGATGCAGGCGCAGAGGAAGTTATCGCGGCAGCTGTGCATGTAGCGCTTATCGGCGTGATAGCGTACGGTATTGCTCTCCTGGGCGCAGGCACCGCCAAGGGTGTCGTGGCGCCCGCAGGTGTCGGCAACAATGGTCAGCAGCGGGTTGCCAAGGTTGGAGTAAAGCACGCTGCCGCTGGTCAGGTAGGCGTTATTCTGGCGGCGCAGCGTGCGCTGGGCGTCATAGCGCTCGCGCGGGTTGGCAGTGCTGTAAAACAGCGTATCAACGGCCTGATTGCCCTCCAGATCGTGCAGGCGCACGGTCTGCCCCTTCTTCACTTCAAACAGATAGGGTTCACCCGCCGGAATGGTGTGGCGCAATACGGCATCGCTGGCCTGCTTAGCGCTGGTGATTAAGGTCATCAGAACGGCTCCTGTCACGTTAAAGCGTTCAATATTCTGCAAGGCGCGCAGATTCTCCGGGCGCAAGGTTTTACACCCTTCCAGCATCTGTTCATCTTGGGCATCTCGCAGTGCCAGCTGCACCGGGCGCGGCGCATAGTGCGGGTTCGGGTCCATCGGGTGCTGCAGCGCGGTGAGCACCACCAGCGTATTCATCGGGGCGTACAGCTCAACCACACTGCCCGGCGCGGAGTGGTTCTGATGAAACCGGAAGCTGCCCGCTTCATCAACGCTCACCTTACTGAACAGGTTAAGCACCATCAGCAGGTCTTCCAGCCGCAGGTCCCACTTGCCCAGCTCCACCAGCAGATTATCGCTGCCGTTGCGGTAGAAGCCGTTGCGCAGCTCCTGATAGCGGCCGTCGCCGTATTTCTCTGCCACTTCTGCCGCATTCAGCACGCCGCCAAAGCTGTCGTGCCAGCCGCAGGTATCGGTCACGATGGCCGCCAGCACGCGCCCCATATCTGAGTAGAGGCAGTGCCCGGCGGTCAGTCTGGCGGTGTGCTGCCCTTTCAGCGTATCCGGCAGGTTCAGGCGTTCACTTTTCTCATCGGCATTCAGCAGCATCAGGCTGACGTTGGCGCCGCCTTCAAGATCGGTAAGGCGCAGTAGCTGGCCCTTTTTTATCACCAGTGAGGTGTGGCCGCCGCCGGGTAAGGTCTCTTCATAGAGGTGCGTCATGGGAAATCTCCTGAGTGGATGGGTGGGCGAAAGCCGTTGGGTGCATCAGCACTTCAGCGGGCTGACGGCGCTGCCGCAGTCGGGTTTCGTTCAGCGGCAGGTCATAAGTAATGCGTGCGCCCCAGGCGTTGGGTTCGTGCGGGTCAATGCGCACTTTGTCGAACACCAGCAGGCGCGTGCCGAGGTTAAAGCCCTCCGACAGGTCGTGCGTCACCATAAACACCGTCAGCGCGGTTTCCTGCCACAGCTCCAGCAGCAGGCTGTGCATATCCTTACGGATGCCGGGATCGAGCGCGCCGAAAGGCTCATCGAGCAGCAGAATGCGCGGCTGCATGATGAACGCCTGGGCGATCGCCAGCCGCTGCTGCATGCCGCCGGAGAGCTGCGCCGGATATTTCTTTAACGCATGCCCCAGCCCCACGCGCTCCAGCATCGCGGCCGCCTGCTGGCGCGCCGCCTGCTTACGCCTGCCGAACAGCCGGCCACAGATGCGCGCAGCGGGCAGCTCCAGCCCGATGGCAACGTTATCCAGCACGTTAAGGTGTGGAAAGACCGAATAGCGCTGAAACACCACGCCGCGGCTGGCGTCCGGTTCCGCAGGCAGGGTTTCGCCCTGTAGCGTGATGCTGCCGCGGCTTGGCTTCTCCTGGCCCAGCAGCAGGCGCAGGAAGGTTGATTTACCGCAGCCGGAGGCACCGACCATGGTGCAGAACTCCCCTTCGTTGATGCTCAGGTTGAGGTTCTCCAGCACCACGTGGTTGCCATACTCCTGCCAGATGTTGTTGATGTTGATAAAGCTCATGATTTCTCTCCCTGGGCCCACGGGAAGCACCAGCGGTTAAGGCGGCGCAGGCCAAGATCCATCAGCCAGGCCAGCAGCGTGATCCAGAACACATAAGGCAGGATCACATCCATCGCCATATAGCGGCGCACGAGGAAAATGCGGTAGCCCAGCCCGGCAGTTGAGGAGATCGCCTCCGCGGAGATCAGGAACAGCCACGCGGAACCCAGCAGCAGGCGCAGCGAGGTCAGGAGCCGGGTCAGCAGCTGTGGCAGCACCACGCGCAGCACCACGCGCAGCACCACCGTCCAGCTATTGGCCCCCAGCGTCTGCGCTTTAATCAGGATCTCCTGCGGGATCTCCCGCGCCCGCTGTTCAAGGTCGCGCGCCAGCATCGGCGTAATGCCAATGACGATCAGCATGATTTTCGACAGCTCATCGAGTCCGAAGACGATAAACAGCACCGGCAGGATAGCCAGCGGAGGCACCATCGATAGCACGGTCATAAACGACGACAGCGGCGAGCGCCACATTGGAAACACTCCGGCGGCAATGCCGAAGGCCAGTCCTAGCAGCGAGGCGATGCCCAGCCCCAGCAGCAGGCGGCCAAGACTGACGGCGGTATCCATCCACAGCAGATAGTCGCCGCTGCGCTTGTCCGGGGTGAACGCCATGCGCTGCACCGCGTCGATCATCTGCCCGAGTCCTGGCAGCAGTTTGTCGTGCGGGTTGGCATCCAGCCGCACGGCGGAGCCGATGAAATAGGCGGCGATCGCCAGAATAAACGGCAGCAGCACCAGCATCAGATGCATGCCTCTGTCGGGATGACGATTCATTTGCCGCATGGCGTTGGCTCCTCTGTGTGGGGTTATAGCTTGCCGTCGGCGGCCATCTTCAGGTAGCTGTCGTCGAAGCGCAGTTTGACGTTGCTGCTGTCGCCCTGGGTGACGTTGCCGGGGAAGCGCATGCCGATAAAGTCAGCACTCTGCGCGCCGTCGCCAAGCAGCCCTTTCTCAAATGAGAAGCGGGCCACGCGCTGCATGGTTTTCGCCAGTTCGGCATCGCTAATGAATTTCAGGTTGTCGGCGGGGGTGTAAAACAGGTGGGTGGTTTTCAGCTGCGCCTGGTAGCCTTTCAGATCAGTGCCGGAAGCGGCTGCCATTGCATTCAGGGCATCGGTATCGCCCGCTTTCATTTTGCTCATCATCTCGTACCAGGCCCCGGTCAGGGCTTTGCCAAGCGCCGGGTTATCCTTCAGCACGTCACTGTTGACTACCATCATATCGATCAGCTCGCCCGGCACCTGCGAGGACTCAAATACTTCCGTGGTATCCGGCGTGGCTTTGATAGCGGAGAGCTGAGGGTTCCAGGCCACGGCCGCCTGCACGCTGCTGGTGGCAAACGCCGAGACGATATCAGCATCAGAGGTGTTTACCACCGTGACATCTTTCTCGGCCAGGCCCGCTTTCTCCAGCCCGCGCACCAGCAGATAGTGTGATACCGACAGTTCCGGCAGGTAGACCTTCATCCCTTTCAGATCGTTGAGGGTCTTGCCCTTGCCTTTCAGCACGATGCCGTCATTGCCCTCAGAGTAGCTACCGAGGATCAGCGCGGTACTGTCAACGCCCCCGGCGGCAGGAATGGTCAGCGCATCCATGTTGGTCATGGTGCAGCCATCAAACTGCCCGGCGGTGTACTGGTTAATGGATTCGATATAGTCGTTAAGCTGGGTGACGTGGATTTTAATGCCATATTTAGCCGCCCACTTGTCGATGATGCCGGAGGTGGCGATCTGGCCCCACGGCATCCAGCCGGCGTAAATGGTCCAGCAGACGTTGAACTCTTTTTTGGCGGCCGCCTGTGAGGGAATGCTGGCCAGCGCGGTGACGCTGAGAAGGCAAATGCTGAGGATGTGAGAAAGTTTCATTGTAACCTCGGTTTGACGGAAAAAGGGGCAGCGCGACACCTGTGGTGTTGCTGTCTCCCGGGCTTTTCTCCCGCCGTGTAACCCCAACCGAGGTCGCCAGCTCTCGGACCAGTCATCCACCTGCGTGGACCGGAACCCTAGCCTGCTATTGTGTTCAGTTATCTGTGTAACGCTGCTGCTGCCATTAACTGAGCAAGAGTTGTGCCAGCTTTTAAAGTGCCAGTAATCAATGAACTGGCGTTTTCGCAGGTTTTACGCGTTCCGCTTTGGGGCATCATTTTCTGGCAGGCTGCATCAGCGCGGTGCAGGCTTCAGGGACGGCCATGCCCGTCCCCTACCAAAACTCGCTTGCCCGACGGGAAGCGGGTAACTACCCTTGATCTACTCTGTTTTCCCGGAAGGTAAAAATAACAATGACAAAGCCTGAGCAGTTAAGAAAGAAAGCGCTGGTGGCGAGCGCGGTGGGTAACTTTATTGAGTGGTATGAGTTTGCCGTGTACGGCTTTCTGGCCACGGTGATTGCGCAGAACTTCTTTACGCTTCAGGGCGAATCGGCGATGACGGGTATCATCCTGACCTGGGCTTCTTTTGCCGTTGCCTTCTTCTTCCGTCCGCTCGGGGCGATTATCTTTGGCCGCATCGGCGACAGAATCGGCCGCAAGCCGACGCTGGTTGCGGTGTTGATCCTGATGACGCTGGCGACCGCCGCGATCGGTTTCGTGCCGGTTTATGCCTCGATTGGCGTCGCCGCCCCGCTGCTGCTGACCCTGTTACGCATCCTTCAGGGGCTGTTCGCCGGCGGCGAGTACGGCGGCGCCGTCTCCCTGATGACGGAGTTTGCCCCCAAGGGCAAGCGCGGGCTGTATGGCGCCTGGCAATCCCTGACCGTGGCGTTTGGCCTGCTGGCGGGTGCGGGGGTGGTCGCCACGCTCTCGGCCGTGATGAGCCCGGAGTCACTGCATGCCTGGGGCTGGCGCATCCCCTTTATCAGCGCGCTGCCGATGGGGCTGGTCGCACTCTGGCTGCGTATGCAGCTGGAAGAGACGCCGACCTTTAGCAATACGCAGCGTGCAGCCAACCCACCCACGGCAGCGCGCAGCGGGCTGGTGCTGAGCGTCATTCTGCTGGGTATCGGCCGCGTTATGGTGTGGTCGGCGGCGGGTTATACCTACCTGGTGGTGATGCCCACCTACCTGCAGTCGGTGCTGCATACCGGGCTGAATCAGGCGCTGGTTATCGCGGTGCTGTCGAATATCGGCTTCGCCCTCACCATCCTGCCTGCCGGCATACTCAGCGACCGCATCGGCCGCAAACCGGTGATGATTGCGGCCAGCGTGCTGCTGCTGGTGTGCGCGTGGCCGCTGCTGAAGGTATTGCAGATGCCGGATATTGGCCTGCTGGTGAAATGCCTGATCGTGCTGTTTGCCGGGGCGATGGTCGGCATGCTTGCCGGTCCCGGGCCTGCCATGCTGGCGGAAATGTTCCCCACCCACGTACGCTATACCGGGCTGGGGCTGGCTTACTCCCTCTCCAATGCGCTGTTTTCCGGCTGTGCAGGCCTGATTATCAGCGGGCTGATTAAGCAGACCGGCAACAACGATATCCCGGCTTACTATGTGATTGTGACTGCGGCCATCAGCATTCTGGCGCTGATGAGCCTGCGGCGCGACGATCATCTGCGTTCGCTGGAGTAATCGCCAGCGGGTCAGGCATGCCTTACCCCGGTAAACAGGTGCCGGCGTCGTAGGGGGCGGGCATGCCCGACCCGCTCGCCTCCTAAAAACCCCCCTCTCCGGTAGTGGTTAAAGATGCTGTTTCAGCACCTTTCCGAGGGTCGCAATCCCTTTAACTATGTTCTCGTCGCTGTGCGTCGAGTAGCTGAAGCGGGCGAAGTTATGGCGCTGCAGCGTGGGGAAGAAACTCCCGCCCGGCACATAGGCGACTTTCGCCTCGGGTATCGCATGGTGCAGCATAAACTGCGCGGTATCGATCCCTTGCGGGAACTCCAGCCAGGTAAACAGGCCACCGTCGGGGTTGGTGAAGCTGATGGTCTGCGGAAAGTGCGCCTTGATCGCCGCCAGCATGGTCTCTTTCTTACGCAGATAGCGTGCTTTGATGGTCTGGATATGCTCGTCGATGTCATGACGCTCCAGATACAGCGACACCGCCGCCATATTCAGCGTGCTGCACTGCGTGTCGGCGGCCAGCTTCAGCAGGCCGAGCTTCTCGGTGATCTCTTTCGATGCCACCGACCAGCCCAGGCGCAGGCCCGGTGCCAGAATTTTCGAGAAGCTGCCGAAATAGATCACCCGCCCTTCACTATCCATGCTTTTCAGCGTGGCGACTTTCTCGCCCTGATAGCGCACTTCACGGTACGGTGAATCTTCGAGGATAATGAAGTCGTACTGATTAGCGAGCGCGATCAGATGGCGGCGGCGCGCCAGCGACAGCGTGATACCGGTCGGATTATGGAAATCCGGTACGGTATAAATGAATTTGATACGCTTTCCGGCCTGCAGCTCGGCTTCCAGCACCTCGGTCATCATGCCCTGCTCGTCCATCGGCACGGCCAGATACTCAGGCTGGCAAGTGTTGAAGGCCAGCAGCGCACCCAGGAAGGTCGGCGCTTCGGTGGCAACGATATCGCCCGGGTTCAGCAGCAGGCGCGCCGCCAGGTCCAGCCCCTGCTGGCTGCCCTGTAAGATCAGCACATTGTCGTCGCTGCAGGCGAGGCCTTCGCGTGCCATGCGGCTGGCGATCTGCTCGCGCAGCTTTGGCATGCCGGTCGAGTGAGTGTACTGCAAAGAGACTTCGCCAGGTCCGGAGAGCAGCTCGGCGTAGATATCCTGCAACGCCTGCGCCGGGAACAGGCTGGAGTCCGGGTAACCGCCGCCAAAGGAAATAATGGAAGGGTCTGCCCCTAACTGTAATAACTGTCTGATTGCTGAAGGCTTGACCAGCTCCATTCTGTCGGCGTAACGCGTGCTCATTAAGTATTCCCTGCGATGTTTTTTATTGGAAATCCACGTTATGAGAGTGAGTAAGTTATGTCAATAAAGGGCCGGGCAAAAAAACTCGGCCCCTGCCGCTATGCCTGGATTGCGACCTTGTTATCCGCCGTGCGCGCCATTCCGATCTTCATCAACACCAGATAGCCGACCGCACCCGCCACCAGCCCGATCGTCGCTTCGCCAAACTGCGGAAACCAGATATGCGCAGCCACCGCACACAGGCTGCCGAACGCCCAGCCGGCAAAGGCGCTGCCGCGAATACGCTGATTTTTACGCTGGCCGCTGAGGCGCGACATAAGGATCAGGTCAACAATCATCACCGCACCAAACGGCGGCACCACCACGCCGAGCAGACTGAGCCACTCCAGGAAGTAGTGCCACACTCCGGCCAGCGCCAGCGCACCGCCCGCCGCACCGAGGATCAGGGTCCAGATGCGCATTTTGCTGCTGAAGATATGGCTAAAGGCCACCGCGCCGTTGTACAGGCAGTGGGTACACACCGAGCCAAGGTTGATAAAGACAAACAGGCAGGCCACGGTGCTGAGCAGCACGCCGTGCCCCATCAGCAGCGGCAGGAAGTTGCCGCCGTTGTTGAGCGGATCCACCGCTGCGCCCAGCGCCACAATCACCACGCCAAACAGGTAGGAGATGCCATTGGCCAGTGGAAACGCGGAGAACGCGGCAAATACGGCGGATCTGCCGTTTTTCGACCAGCGGGTAAAGTCTGCCGTCATGGTGCCGGAGTCGGCAAAACCGGCCACAACCATCGTCACGGCGGTACCCAGCGTCATGCCGCCCGCTACGCTGGCGCTGCCTTTAAACTCAGTGACAGTGCTGAAGTCATGATTTTCTGACACCAGCCACAGTGCCACCAGCCCGAGCACCACATACAGCGGCGCCGCGATCATTCCCAGCACCGACAGCGCGCGCACGCCGAGGAAAGTGATGGCGGTATAAAGCACCATGGCAAACGCCGTTACTGCCAGCGCATTCCAGCCAAAGGTCTGGTTGATCACCAGCCCGGTCAGCCCGGTCTGGAAGGCGTACCAGCCGATCACCACGATGGAGAGAAACCCGGACACCAGAATATAGCCATGGGTACCGAAAGTCCGTTTTGCCTGCAGCGCAAAGTTCATTCCGCTATTGCCGGCAAACCAGCTCAGCGCACCGACATAGGCAAACAGCACCAGGTTGCCGAGCAGGATAGCGATAATTGCCGGCCAGAAACCGAGGTGCCAGGTAATGATGCCGCCGAACAGCGCGTTGGTGAGGATCATCGGGAAGCCAAACCACACCGCCGAGACGGAGCGCGTAGAGTGACGATGGCTGAGCGGAACCGGCTGGTGCTCAAATTCCTGATGCAGACTGTCTGATGATTTTTTCACGGGTGTTCCTCAGAGTTCAGGCGCGAACCGCGCAGGTTGGTGGTGTTTCCACGGCTGGAGACGTTCAAACGCGGCGCTGGCGGCCAGCACGCGGGCATCGTCGAGATGGCGGCCAACGATCTGCAGCCCGACCGGCAGCCCTTCGGCGGTAAATCCGCACGGCACCGAGGCAGCAGGCTGGCCGCTGAAGTTGAACGGGAAGCAGAATGACAGCCAGTGATCGCTGCTCACCCGGCGGCCGTTAATCTCTTCCGGCCCCTGCATCCCCAGCGGGAATGGCGGTGTGGCCAGCGTGGGGGTAATCAGCAGGTCGTAGCCCTGCATAAAGCGCCACAGCGTATTCACCAGCCTCTTGCGCGCCGTCATGGCATCGGTAAATTCGGCGGCCTGCCACGGTCGTTGCAGCATGGCAACCAGATGCGCGGCCATCTGCCCGCCAAACTCAGGCAGCTGCGCGCGCATGCCGCTCAGGTCGGTTTCCAGCGCGACTATGGCGCGAAATGACTCAACCTGGTCGCCAAATGGCGGGTCGACGAGCTCCACCGTGCAGCCGAGGTCATCGGCAAAGCGCTGGGCGGCGCGGCTGACCAGCGCTCTGACCTGCGGGTCGAGCGCCACAAAACCAAAGTCCGCGCTGAAGGCTACGCGTAGCCCGCGCACTGGATGGCGTAACGAACCGAGCCACTCCACGTCGCTGCAGGGAATCGAGTGGCGATCGCGCATATCCGGTCCCGCCATCACCGACATCATCAGCGCCGCATCGCGCACGCTGCGCGTCATCGGGCCAATGTGCTCCAGCGACTCCCAGCTTGAGACCCCGGGATAGCGATCGTCGCGGCAGCCGGGCCACAGCGGCACGCGCCCCATCGACGGTTTAAAACCGTAAACCCCGCAGTGCGCCGCCGGGATACGTACCGACCCGCCGCCGTCGCTGCCGAGCGCCAGCGGGCACAGTCTTGCAGCCAGCGCCGCCCCGGACCCGGCGCTGGAGCCGCCGGGCGTCTTGCTGAGATCCCACGGATTGCGCGGCGCGGGAAACAGCAGGTTGTCCCCCACGCCGCTGTAGCCGAACTCCGGCGCGGTGGTTTTCCCCAGCATTACCGCTCCGGCGGCCATCAGGCGCTCAACGCAGATATCATCTTCATCCGGCACGAAATCGCGATAGATAGCCGAGCCGGAAGTGGTTTTTACCCCGGCGGTGGAGATCAGGTCTTTTACCGCCAGCGGCACCCCGGCCAGCGGCGGCAGCGTTTCACCACGCGCACGCCGGGCATCTACCGCCGCGGCCTGCGCCATTGCCCGCTCAGGCGTCGGCGTACAGAACGCGTGAATCTGCCCGTCGCGGCTCTCCATGCGCTCAAGCGCAGCGCGGGTAATCTCCAGCGCTGAGACTTCGCCGTGGCGAATATGCGCCGCCAGATTGGTCGCATCGCCATCCAGTAAATCGTCAAACATATTTCACCCCACCCTGATTGCTAGCACTTAGGCTATCACTGCATAAAGCGGGCCAGATATGGGTAGATCAGGGAAATCGTTGCTGAAGAGGCGCCGGGATAGGTTGCGGGATACAAGTTGGAATACTCAGCGCGTGAGTCAGAACAGGAGTTGCACAAAAATAAGGCGGGATTGCACTGCGGTAGCCACTGCCTGGGAGGCATCACCAATTTTTTTACATTGCATTTTTTAACGCTGCCATGATAAAAAGCGCCAATTGCATTAATAAAACTTACCAATATGATACCCTGACGGATTCATATTCGCTGATAACGAGTTTGCCTGATGTTCTTAAACCTCATGGAATGATGGAGTAAAGCTATGTTTTATCCTGGTCAGCAATCCCCAGATTCAAGTTTGCCTGGTTATGATTTGGCTCGCCGGCTTGGTCATCAGGCCGGTGCAGATTTCGACTTTAAGAAGCTTGCCGATAAACTCGACTGCACCCGCAACTTTTACCATGTCGGAATTATTTTTGATGATGGCCGCCAGCGATGGTTAGTCCGCCCCTCAAAACGCATTGCTGATGTTAATCAGAGCACGGTCAGCCATGTAGTAATCAGCAAAGTCCCAGACATGTCACAGTCGCATGCCCAAAAAGCGGTTGTTAATACGCTTTCAACCCCTTCACTGGCAACGGAAATTACGTCTACTGGCTTCGCCTGTGGTGCAATGTTAGTTACGCTGGTTATGGCCTTTGGTGCTGGTGCAGCCGTTCCTTTTACTGCTGGTGGTACCGGCATTATCGCGGCGATCAGTATGGCTGGTGCACTGGCCACTGGCGCGCAATGCATGATTGGTGCGGGTAGACTGCTTGCAATGGGCACTAATCATGGTACAGATGTCGCCTGGCTGGACAGTCAGGACTGGTACGTTGCCACCAGTACAATTCTTGATGTGATATCTCTTGCTGCTGCTGGGGTAGCATTGAAGGGAACCCTGGAAACCTACCGATTAATGAAAGCGGCCTCATCTGGTAAGGCTGTTGAGTGGTTTAAAAATTTGAGTCGGGCGGAAAGAAAACGCATTACTGAAGAAATTATAAAAGCACAAAACCCCGGCATATCGAGTTCGGGAGTAAAGGCAGCGATTCGCGCTGGTGTCTATCCCAAACGTTTCCCCAGCGAGTCGCTGCAAAAATCGTTACAGAATGAACTGATCAATGCGGTAACTAATGCTTCTGCATTCGCCGGGAGTTCATTAACCGGAACCATTCGTAATCCGCATAATTTATCTCAGACTGGGCGCTATGTTGTGGGTATCATTCAATCCTTTACGCCAAATTAACCTGCGGGATAATAGTATGTTTCAGCAACTTCTCCAGCGCCTGCAGCATTGCAATCAGGTGAGTGCGCGTATTGGGCATGCCAGCCACACAGAGTTGCAGCAGTTAAAAGAGCAGCTTTCAGAACAGATGGGAAAACCTGTTGGATGGCACACAATGGGTTTACCTGCGGCTATCAGCACTTTGGGAATCATTCTGAGTTTCGCTATCCCCCAGCTGTGGCTGGGCTATATCGTAATGACGGGGTTAAATCTCCCCCCGCAGCAGGTGTTTATCTGGGTAGTGTTAACTTCGTTGATCTTTGCTGCTGCCAATGCAGTGACGATGTTTACGATCGGCAAAGGCAGTATTACAGCGGTCAAAATGCACCTGGCACTCTCCGCCATTAGCCTGATGCTGGCCAGTGCGTATTTAATCTGTTCTCTTGTCGCGGCAGTGACCAGCAGTTATTGGGCTGGTTCCAGCGTGGCGGCAGCCATTACCGGGGGCGTAATGTGGTTAATTAGCGCCGGCTGTATCCGTTCGACCGCATTTTATCAAATGCTGCTGTTTGCACTGCATAACCGCGTGTGGCGACAGTTAATGCAGGTTAGCCGCAGCCATTAGGTTAGACCACTGCGAAGGCTCTCAGGGGCAGGTCCTGGTAGGGGTCGGGCATGCCCGACCCGAAGGCTTATGAATTCTCCAGCTTCTGCCGCCGCCTCAAATGCGGGAACAGCGTCATCCACACCGCGACCACCACCAGGGTGCCGACGCCACCGAGCACCGCAGCAGGCACCGCGCCCATCATTGCTGCCAGCAGGCCGGATTCAAACTCCCCGAGCTGGTTTGAGGTATTAATAAAGATACTGTTGACCGCATTGGCGCGCCCGCGCATATCATCCGGGGTGTCGAGCTGCACCAGCGCCCCGCGGATCACCATGCTGACCATATCAAAACCGCCGAGCGCGGCCAGCGCCAGCAGCGAGAGCCACAGCTGGCTGGAGAGCGCAAACACCAGCGTAGCAACGCCGAACCCGGCTACGGAACCAAACATAATCATGCCGACATTCTTCTCCAGCTTGTTACGGCTGAGCCAGACGCCCACCAGCAGCGCGCCAACCGACGGTGCGCCGCGCAGCATCCCCAGCCCCCACGGCCCGGTATGCAGAATATCTTTGGCAAAAATTGGCAGCAGCGCAGTGGCGCCGCCCAGCAGCACGGCAAACAGGTCGAGCGAGATCACGCCCAGCACGTCGCGGCGCTCGCGGATGAACTTCACCCCGGCAAACAGCGTTTTGATATTCGCGGGCAGACGCGGCTGCGCGGCGCGGATAAAGCGGATGCGGCTGACCATAATAATCGACAGCAGGTAAAACGCCGCGGCCACCGTATACACCACCTCTGGTCCGGCAACATACAGCAGCCCGCCGAGAGTCGGGCCGAGGATCACCGCGCTTTGCCCGCTCACCGCCCCCGCTGCCGTGGCGCGCGCCAGCATCGCAGGCGGCACCAGCGAGGGCAGCATCGACTGCATTGCCGGGCCTTCAATCGCCTTCGCCATCGAGATAAGAAACACCAGTCCCCACAGCGCGTGCTGAGTCGACCAGTGATTAAAGGTCAGCAGCACCAGCGCCAGCAGCGCGCCCCACTCCATGAGCTGCCCGCACAGCACAATACGGCGGCGATCGTACTGGTCGGCCATATGCCCGGCCGGCAGCGCCAGCAGCACCGACGGCAGAAACTGCATCAGGCCAATCATCCCCAGCGCCATTGCACTGTGGGTGATAGCGTAGATCTGCCAGCTGACCGCCACGGAGAACATCTGAAAACCGAAGGAAGAGAAGGTGCGCGCCAGCCAGAAAGCGACAAAGGCGCGTTGATGCAGCAGCGAACCATCCGCTGCTGGTGCAGGTGAACTCATAGCGATTCCGAATCTTATTGTCAGGTTTTGTAATGTTGACAATAAAATAGCCCAATCAGCACGGTGCGGCGATGAGAATAATCACCAGCGCACTCGCCCTGACTGCACGCTTTACTGCGCGGCGGTGACGCGCCAGACGGTGTCTCCGGCATCGTCGGCGATCAGCAGTGCCCCCTGCTGGTCCATCGCCAGCCCAACCGGCAGGCCGTGCACCTGCTTATGATCGTCGCTGAGGAACCCGGTCACCACCGGCTGCGGCAGGCCAACCGGCTTGCCGTTCTCAAAGGCGACGTACGCCACGCGATAGCCGTTGAGCGGGTCGCGGTCCCAGCTTCCGTGTTCGCTGATAAACGCCCCGCCGTGATACTGCGCAGGCAGACTGTTGCCGGTGTAGAACCACAGGCCAAGCGGCGCGACGTGCGAGCTGAGCGCATAATCCGGCTTCACGGCTTTCGCTACCAGATCCGGGCGCGGCGGCTGTGCACGCTTATCAACATGCTGACCAAAATAGCTGTATGGCCAGCCGTAGAACGCCCCTTCATTCACCGAGGTCAGATAATCTGGCACCAGGTCTGCGCCAATTTCATCGCGCTCGTTGACCACCGCCCACAATTTTCCGGTTTGTGGCTCCCACTGTAATCCGGTCGGATTGCGTAGCCCGCTGGCATAAATACGGCTGGCGCCGCTGGCCGCATCCACTTCCAGCACTGCCGCCCGCCGATACTCGGCCCCGATGCCGTTTTCGGTGATATTACTGTTAGAACCCACGCCGACATAAAGCTTGCTGCCGTCCGGGCTGGCGAGCAGCGATTTGGTCCAGTGGTGATTGATCGGGCCGCCCGGTAGCTCGGTCAGCTCGGTTCCCGGCGCCTCAATGCGCGTTTGTCCGCTCTGGTACGGATACTTCATCAGGCTGTCGGCGTTCGCCACATACAGCGTATTACCGACCAGCTGCACGCCAAACGGCGAGTGCAGCCCCTCAAGGAAAACATGCTTCTCCCAGGTTTTACCGTCGCCGCTGCTGTTACGCAGCAGGGTAATACGGTTGCCACCTGCTCCCCCCTTACCGGAAGACTGCTGCACAATGCCCATAATCAGCTGCTTCGGTCGGCTGGTGGGTTTCGCCGGGCCGTTAGCCTCCACCACCAGAATATCGTTATTCGGCAGCACGTACAGCTGGCGCGGATGCTGCAGACCGCTGGCAATTTTGGCAATTTGCAGCCCCTGTGCCACCTGCGGCTTCTCATCGCCCTTCCAGCCGACGCCCTGCGGCACGCGCATCGGCGGCATCAGGAAGTTCTGCGCCTCCGGCAGCACCGGATCGGCGCCCACCTGCTGATTCGGGTCCATTGTTGAAGCGCCATCGCATCCGGCGAGCATCAGCGCTGCCGACAGCGCCAGCAGAGGGAAAACGTGTTGATTTTTCATCTTTTTCTCCTCAGTGTCGCGCGCGCAGGCGCAGAGCAAGCTGAACATTGCCAATCAGCAGCAGCAGGACGGTCAGGGTCGAGAGGATCGCCCCAAGCGGCACCACCGCGTAGCCGTCACGGCTGTGAATAAAGGCATTGAAGATCGCCAGCACCACCGCCAGCAGGTTAAGCCAGAAGTCCGTGCGGTAAGCCCCCGCACGCAGCGGTGCCCGCCCGACCCAGACTTGAAATAAATTAATCAGTCGCGGAACCACGGCAATCAGCAGGCCAAAGACGATCAGCCAGCTGGCGCCCTGGGTCCAGAACTGTTCAAAGCTGTAAACGTAGATGATGTCGAAGATCCAGGCCGCAACGAAACAGCCGAGTGGAATGGGATTCAGCAGCTGATACAGCGCCAGTGCCAGCGTTGACTGCCGTAAGGTGCCAGTTTCGGACATAACAAACCCTCCAGAGAAATAAGGCGGGCGGCAAAACCATCCGCCGCCCGCGACACTGCAAAGTTTAGTTAGTGTTATGAATATTTGTAACTTTTGTTAAAGATCACCCCGCCTGATGGAAGAACGGGAACGCACCGGTGATCAGTCCGCCGACCATCAGCATCAGGCTGACCAGGATCCCCCACTTAATCGCAAAGCGCTGGTGGTCACCAATATCCACCTTCGCCAGCCCTACCAGCAGGTAGACTGATGGCACCAGCGGGCTGAGCAGATGGAACGGCTGGCCGACAATCGATGCGCGTGCAATTTCCTCAGCGGAGATGCCATAGCTGGCTGCCGTCTGGGCGATCACCGGCAGGATGCCGAAATAGAAAGCATCGTTCGACATAAAGAAGGTAAACGGCAGGCTGACCAGCGCGGTAAACACCGCCAGATAAGGGCCGAAGCTGTGTGGGATCACCGCCAGCAGGCTCTTCGCCATCGCATCGACCATTCCGGTGCCGGAGAGGATGCCGGTAAATATCCCGGCGGCGAAAATCAGCGAGGTTACCGCCAGCACGTTACCCGCATGGGCGCTGATGCGCGCTTTCTGCTGCTCCAGCGTCGGGTAGTTGAGCATCACCGCCACGGCGAAGGCCAGCATAAACAGGATCTGAATCGGCAGCAGGCCCACCACCAGCAGTACCAGCAGCACCGTGGTCAGGATCAGGTTGGGCCAGAACATTTTCGGGCGGCGGTTGGCGGCGCACTCTTCGGCATCCCCCAGCCCCAGCTCAATATTTTCCAGATGATGGTCGCTGATTTTCATTACCCCGAGGCGTTTACGCTCCTGCAGGCCAAACAGCACCGCCATGCCGACCAGCGTCACGCAGGCGATAAACATCGCAGGCAGCATCGGGATGAAGATGTCCAGCGCATCAATGCGTAGCGCCGCCGCGGCACGGGCGGTAGGGCCGCCCCACGGCGAGAGGTTCATAATACCGCTGGCGAGGTTGACCAGGCAGGTCATCGCCAGCACGTTCATTCCCAGCTTGCGGTACAGCGGTAAAAACGCCGCGATGGCGATCATATAGGTTGTCGAGCTGTCGCCGTCCAGTGAGACCAGCAGCGTCAGGATAGCCGTGCCGACCAGCACCTTCAGCGGATCCCCGCGCACCAGCCTGAGAATAAAGCGCACCAGCGGGTCGAACAGCCCGGCATCAATCATCAGGCCAAAGTAGAGAATGGAAAAGGTCAGCATCACGCCGGTGGGTGCCAGCGTCTTCACCCCATCGAGCATCATGGCGCCCAGGCCATGGTAAAAACCGCCTGCCAGCGCAAACAGGGTCGGGATCAGGATCAGTGCAATCAGTGCCGACATGCGCTTGGTCATGATCAGGTACATGAAACAGACAACCATCGAAAAACCCAATATGGTCAGCAAGGTAACTCCCCTCTTTAAGCGGTATGAAAGGTGATAAATTGGTCACGTAGTGATAAAAAAACTGATGAAACAATTAGCGCGCTCATGATTAACCTATTGTTTTACATGACGAGCGCTATTTCCTGATAATAATTAGTAACTAAATTTCTTCATTTTTTTAACAAAAAAGAGTGAGGGCGATCGCCTTTCCACACTGTGTAAATGGATAAGTGTGAGGGCGATCAACTGCTGCAGGGTTATCGGTAACAGGAAATGTGGAGGGGACAGTCCGGTTTAACCTGGCACTGTCAGTAAAGTTCAGGGCCGCAGCCAGCGGCCGCCGCCCTGCCCGTGCGTTTACCGGCTTTGCACCAGCTTTTGCAATACTTTGAGCTGTGCAACCGCTTCCTGCATTGCATCAATCCCGGAAGTCATTTCGTTAAGCTTATCGAGGTTATCACTAATGCTCTTACGTTCGCTGGCCGTCTGGCTGCTCATTGCCGCGATGGCGTTGGCGGCATCGATGCTCTGCTCGGCCATCTGTTTCGCACGCTCGACGGTAGTCTCCGCCACTTTACGGATATGCAGAATGGTACTCACCGAGTCGGTAATGCTGCGCGAGGTGGCATCCGCCTGCTCTTTCGAGGAGTGCGCCAGGCGGCGCACTTCGCTGGCGACCACGGCAAAACCTCGCCCTGCCTCCCCGGCGCGTGCTGCTTCCACCGCGGCATTCAGCGCCAGAATATTGGTTTGAAACGCAATATTACTGATGCCGCTATTGATAGTGGTAATCCCGGCGGAGAGGGTTTCCAGCTGATCAAGGCCGCTGCTGAGCTGATGCTGCGCCTGCTGGCTGTGCAGCGCGGCATCGCTGATCGAACGGATATTGCTTTCTGCCGCGCTCAGCGCTTCGCTCTGGCTGCGCGTGGCGTTTTCCAGCGCCGGCAGCGATTTCATCAGCGGGTCGAGCTGCTGCTGATAGTCCACCACCTGATTCACAATTTTGCTTTGCAGCGCGTTCAGCGCCTCCCAGCGGCGCAGGGCGCGCTGCGCATAGTGGCTGGCATAACCGGCATACTGTACCGGGAAGTTGCGCATCGCATCCAATGGACGATGGAAGAATGCCAGCGCCGACAGCGTCTGATTGATCGGCACACCAAGGATTTCGCCAAAGCTGGAAAAGCCCGCCGCCGGGATGCCGGTGAAGAAGTGGGACTGCGGCAGGCGCGCCAGGTTACCGGCCCGGCGCAGTACGCAGTCATTCAGCAGCAGCGCCGCTGGCTCGCCATACTGCGCGGTAAACTTCTGCCAGTCTTCGCGCGTGGCCGCAGCAAAGTCGGTCTCCTGCAGCAAATGCAGGCGATCGCCAAACTCCAGATCGCAGAAGAACTGAATGCGGTCCGGCAAAATTTTGGCGATGGAACGAATGAAGAACTCCTCTTCGACTTTTACCGCAAAGGTCAGCCCCTGCAGGCTTTGTTGCAGGTTAGCCGGCGTGCAATTTAACTGCGCGCACAGCGCATCGATAACGTTGTGCTGGCGCCCCTGGGCATCAAACAGCGAGGTGACGGTGCGTGCCACCGGGTCCGCTTCCGCGACCAGCCAGCTGTGCGCTGTCGGGACAAAGTTCTGGCTTTTAAACGGCGCAAAGGATTTACCGGCGGCCATCTGGCAGAAGACGATCACCGCCTTGCCCTGCAAAATACGCCCGCCGTTGGCGATCCAGGTGCCGTCAAAATCCAGCGTGCCGCCTGCGGACCCGCCAATCGCCAGACACGGGAAGCGACCGGAGGCATACCACGCCTGCATCAGGAATCCTTCGGATGCTGACAGGCCATCACAGAAGATCAGCGCAAAGGTCCGTTCTGCCGAGAGTGGCATTTTTAGCGCCAGATGCTCAAGCTCGCGCTGAATAGCGCTGACACGCTGCGAGGCATCCGAAGTATCCTGTACGTGCAGATCAACCTCATGCACTTCGTGTGCGGCAATCAGACTCTCCGGCAGCCAAAGCCAGCTTCCCTGCTGCCCGTCACCGTCACAGTAGGTGCTCTGCCCCCGCCCGCTGCACAGTGCGCCATTGGAGGAGAGCGTCAGCACGCTGCGCCGCGCCGCGTTCAGCTTCTGCCACGGCGGACTGACACGGCTGAAATCGGCATGCGGCGGCACAAAACTTAGCAGCAGACCGGCGCTGTTGCGGCTCAGCCCTAGCTCGTTCATGCCTGCAGGAGGGTGGCTGGCGTTGAAAACACCGGCACGAGGTACGCTGCCGCGCGTTTTCAGCCGCGCGGCAGTGTTCCAGAAAGAAGTGTGACTCATTTATTGCCTACTTATTGACTAAGCGCCCGGTGCCGTTCTGGGTTGAAATCTGGCACCTGCTGGTGAAAAAAATAAGAGATGCGCTTCCGTGTGTCGTTAGGTTTTACGCTGGGGGTTATCGGCAACGAGGGGGGAAGTATTAGGAGCAATGCGTGCGGTGCGCCAACAGAGAGTTAACGGGCGAGGCAAACCTCGCCCGCGCGGCGATCGGGCCATTTTCCTGGTTCGGGTCAGGCCTGCCTGACCGGGGGCCACCAGTGATTATGGTCGTGCCGCGCTGCCGTCCGGCAGGCGGGCGTTGGTCCAGTCCGGCAGACCCCCGCTCACCGGGAAGCGTTTCGCTTTCTCCTCATCAATATCCACCCCCAGTCCCGGACGGTCACTGAGGTAAGCATAGCCGCGGTCGATTTCCGGGCAGCCTGGGAACACCTCCATCAGCGCCTCATTGACCGGGGTATACTCCTGAATGCCAAAGTTGGTCACGCTGAGATCCAGATGCATATTGGCGGCGACGCCGACAGGGGAAATATCCCCCGGGCCGTGCCACGCGGTTCGCACGCCGTGGATCTCGGCATAGGTCGCCAGCTTCTTCGCGGGGGTAATCCCACCGATGGTGCTGACGTGGCAGCGGATAAAATCGATCAGCTGCTGCTGGATCAGCGGCTTCCATTCGTTGACGTGGGTAAACAGCTCCCCCATCGAGATCGGGGTGCTGCTCTGGGCGCGGATCATTTTCAGCCAGTCGAGGTTCTCTGGCGCAACCGGATCTTCAAGGAAGAACAGCTGGTATGGCTCAAGGTTTTTCGCCAGCTGTACCGCCGCAACCGGTGCGATGCGCTCATGAACGTCGTGAATAAACTCAACGCCAAAGCCTAATTTGTCGCGCAGGTGGTCAAACAGGCGCGGTACCGCACGGGCATAAGCATCCGGGTCAAAATAGATCCCTGCCGTCTGGCTGCGCGGCGAAATTTTCGCTTTGATGTTGCGGGCTTTCGCCAGCTTGCCGGCAATCAGGCGCAGATCTTCGGTGCCGGCGCCGCCGTACATCCCCATCTGACAGCGCACATACTGATAGCCCTCTTCCATGCGCGCGCGGATGTTGTCCTCCACTTCTACTTCATCGGCACCGTCGCAGTGGCGATAGAGCGGAATACCGTCGCGGCATTTGCCGCCCAGCAGCTGATAGACCGGCAGTCCGGCAACCTTGCCCTTAATATCCCACAGCGCCATATCAATGCCGGACAGCGCGTTGTTCATGATCGGGCCGCTGCGCCAGTAGCCGCTGACCGCCGCCGACTGCCAGATATCCTCTATGCGCAGCGGATCTTTCCCCAGCAAAAATGGACGCATGTAATTTTCAATCGCGGCTTCCACGGCGAAAATGCGCTGGGTAAAAGTGGCGCAGCCCAAACCGTACAGCCCCGGCTGATTGGTTTCGACTTTAACAACCACCAGATCGATGCCGCCGGGTGCCGTCAGCAGGGTTCTGACATTCGTTATTTTCAACGTTTCCATAACTGTCTCCGTATCACCGCAATGATGTATGATGTCCTACAAGATAAGGTTTTAAAAAAAGCCTCGCACTGAGGCTTTTTGCGCGACTACTTTTCGCCCAATTTCACTTCTTCAATCGCGCTGACGTTGTGCGCCATCGCGCTGTTCAGGGTTTCGCTGGCGGTGGCCGCATCACGGTTTTTCAGCGCCATAAACACCTTAATATGCGCCTCGACGCTTTCCAGCGTGACGCCCAGCACCCGGTTAAGCTCTTCCAGATAATGGATATAGATATTCTTCAGCGACTCCATCACGTGGATAAACACCTTGTTATGCGAGGCTTTAACAATCGCCAGGTGAAAATCGTAGTCGGCTAAGGAGTACTTTTTGTAGTCGTCTTTGCTGACCAGCATGCGGTTCAGCGCCTGCTCCAGCCGCACGATGTCTTCATCAGTGGCATTCTCCACGGCCAGGCCCATGCAGCGGAACTCTACCGTCTGGCGGAACACGCGCATATCGTCAAACTCTTCCTGTGAGAGGTGCAGTATCGGCTGGCTGTCGCTGAAAGCGCCGTAGCGCGACACTTCACGCGTAACAAAGGTGCCCTTGCCCTGATGGGTCACCACCACGCCGAGGTCGCGCAGTTTCTGCACCGCACTGCGCACGCTGACCCGGCTAACGTTAAAGGTTGCCGTCAGTTCAGCTTCCGAAGGCAGCTTACAGCCCGGCTCCCACACGCCGTCCTGAATGTTTTGCTTCATCTGCTGATAGATCAGATTCACCACGTTGTGCTTTTGTACGCTTTCCAGGGTCACTGCCGTCCTCTCTTAACCTGTCCTACAAGCTGGGTTTATTTTTAGCATTGTCGTGGTGTCATTAGCAAGGCTTTGATGATAAATAGTTAACCCTATGATTTTCATACGCTAAGCTGCATTGCAGCAATTAAAATGTGATATTGCCTGCATTTTTATTATCCCCGGATTGCCGATTTAACACGCATCACGTAGATATTAAGCCACAACTTGTTAGTCATGTTACATATACATTAACCGGAGTTACTATGTCTTCTCTGTTCTCCCTTGCTGGTAAAACCGCGCTGATTACCGGCTCCACCCGCGGCCTTGGCCTGGCCTATGCTCAGGGGCTGGCGGCGGCTGGCGCAGCGGTGATTATCAACGGTACGCAGCAGCAGCACCTGCACTCTGCCCTGGCCACCCTCGACGCTCAGGGCGCCAGCGCACGCGGGTTTCTGTTTAACGTCGCCGATGAATCAGCGGTTGAGGCCGTGTTCCGTCAGCTTGATGAAGAACAGGTCAATGTCGATATTGTGATTAATAACGCCGGGATCCAATTTCGCAAACCGATGCTCGAACTGGCGCTCAGCGACTGGCAGCGCGTGCTGGATATCAATCTCACCAGCGCATTTATCGTCTCGCGTGCCGCCGCGACGCGCATGGTGGCGCGCAACAGCGGCGGCAAGATCATCAATATTGGCTCCCTCACCAGCGAAGCGGCGCGGGCCACCGTTGCCCCCTATACCGCGGCTAAAGGCGGTATCAAGCTGCTCACCAAGTCGATGGCGGCAGAGTGGGCACAGTACAACATTCAGAGCAACGGAATCGGCCCGGGCTACATCCTGACCGATATGAACCAGGCGCTGGTGGATAACCAGGAGTTTGATCAGTGGGTGCGCAGCAGTAACCCTTCCGGGCGCTGGGGCCACCCCGATGAGCTGATCGGCACCGCTGTCTATCTGGCCTCGTCAGCGTCCAACTACGTGAACGGCCAGATGATCTACGTTGACGGCGGCTGGCTCGCCACCCTGTAACAGCGCATACCCTACCGGAGCAGAGCGCTAAGACTCTGCCCTTCCATGATACCGAGGTCAGCACCATGAATCAGACAATCGCGGCGGCACTGCCCGCCAGTCGCTGGGGGAAACTGATCCCCATCGCTTTCATTACCTACAGTCTCGCCTATCTTGACCGCGCCAATTATGGCTTTGGTGCCGCAGCGGGGCTGGCTGAAGATCTGAATATTACGCCCGCTATTTCGTCCCTTCTCGGCGCGCTGTTCTTTCTCGGCTACTTCTGCTTTCAGGTGCCCGGCGGGATTTATGCGGAAAAGCATTCGGCTAAGCGGCTGATTTTCTGGAGCCTGGTGCTGTGGGGCGCGCTGGCGGCGGCCACCGGAATGGTGCACAACGTGGTCCTGCTGGCCGCGATCCGCTTTCTGCTCGGCGTGGCCGAAAGCGTGGTGATGCCCGCCATGCTGATTTTCCTCAGCCACTGGTTTACCCGCGCTGAGCGTTCAAAAGCCAATACGTTCCTGTTCCTCGGTAACCCGATCACCGTGCTCTGGATGTCGATCCTTTCCGGTTATCTGGTCAATGCCTTCGGCTGGCGCGGCATGTTTATTATCGAAGGGGTTCCGGCAATTCTCTGGGCGGGGATCTGGTGGCTGGTGTATGCAGACCGCCCGCGCGACGCCAAATGGCTGAGCGAGGCGGAAAAACGGGCGATTGAGAGTGCGCTGGCTGCGGAGCAGCAGGCGATCAAACCGGTTAAAAACTACCGTGAAGCGTTTCGCTCACCGAAAGTGCTGGCGCTGGCATTTATCCACTTCTTCTGGAACATCGGCATGTACGGTTTCATTATGTGGCTGCCGTCGATGCTGAAAAGTGCCTCGGGCATGGGGATTGTGGCGACAGGCTGGCTCTCCGCCGCACCTTATCTGCTGGCGGTACCGCTAATGCTGGCAGCTTCGTGGTTTTCTGACAAATACCAGCAGCGTAAGGCTATTGTCCTGTTGTTCCTCGGACTCGGCGCGATCTGCTTTATCGCCTCCTTCTCCATCGGGCCTGCTCACTTCTGGCTCTCGTGGGTGCTACTGGTGATTGCCGGTGGTGCAATGTATACCCCTTACGGCCCGTTCTTTGCGGCGATCCCTGAAATGATCCCACGTAACGTCGTGGCTGGGGCGATGTCGTTCGTGGTCTGTTTTGGCGCACTGGGATCCTTTATTGGTGCGTGGATCGTAGGCTATCTTAACGGCCTGACCGGTAGCCCCGACGCGTCCTACATCTTTATGGGCGGTTCGCTGGTGTTGGCGGTGCTGCTCGCCGCGCTGACCACCTTCAGCAGCCACTCCTCCACGGCGCAAGCCACTGTGGCCGGCTAAGGGGGCAATGATGACGACGATGAAACCCACGCGTTCACGCTTGACCATTCTGCTGATGCTGTTTGTGGTGACGGCCATCAATTATATGGACCGCGCCAATCTGTCGGTGGCGGGGTCGCACATTCAGGGCGAGTTTGCCCTGTCACCGACCCAGCTTGGCCTGCTGTTTTCAATGTTCACCTGGTTTTATGCCATGAGCCAGATCCCGGTCGGCTATATTCTGGACCGGGTGGGTTCGCGGGTGCTGTACGGCAGCGCCATCGTGCTGTGGAGTATCTTTACCTTTGTGATGGGCTTTGCCTCGCACCATCTTTTCGCTACCGCCAGCGCATCGTTCGCCATGCTGCTGGCCTGCCGCGCGCTGATTGGCGTGGCGGAGGCGCCCTCTTTCCCTTCTAACACCAAGATCATTGCCAGCTGGTTCCCGGACCACGAACGCGCGCGCGCCACCGCCTTTTACTCCAGCGCGCAATATATTGGCCTGGCGCTGCTGACGCCGCTGCTCTCCTGGATCGTGGCGGAATACGGCTGGGAGATGTCGTTTTATCTCTCCGGCGGGATTGGCATTGCGTTTGGCATTTACTGGCTGATCGCCTATCGCGACCCGCAGCACAGCAAAACGGTCAATCAGGCAGAGCTGGAGTATATTCGCGCCGGTGGCGGCTATGGTTCCAGTAATCAGAAAGGTAGCAGTGGCAAAGTGAACTGGGCCAGCGTCAAGCATATCCTGCGCCAGCGTACCGTGTGGGGGCTATTTATTGCCCAGTTCGCCGCTTCATCGACCCTCTATTTCTTCCTGACGTGGTTTATTGTCTATCTGGAAAAAGGGCTGGGGCTGTCGATTGCCAAAGCGGGGATCGGGGCGATGTTCCCCTACCTGATGGCGATGGCGGGCGTGCTGTGCGGCGGTACGTTGAGCGATATGCTGCTGAAAAAAGGGCATTCACGCACGTTTGCCCGCAAGCTACCGGTGATGAGCGGCCTGTTGGTCACCACCTCCATTGCGCTGGTCAACTTTTTCCAGCACAGCCCGACAATTGCCATCGCGATTCTGTCAGTCGCCTTCTTTGCCAATGCCTTTTCTAACCTCGGCTGGGTGGTGTGCAGCGATGTTATTCCACGCCATCTGATCGGCACCATCGGCGGCTTCCTGAATATCTTCGGCAACCTGTCCGGCATCATCAGCCCTATCGTGATTGGCGTGATCCTCGAACGCACCCATAACTTCCAGTATGCCATGTGGTATATCGCCGCCGTAGCGCTGGCGGGCTTCTTCGCCTATCTGCTGCTGGTTGGCAAAATAGAGGTGATAGCCCTGCCGGATGAAAAACCTGAAGCGGATGAACCATTAAAAAAACTGAGGGAAAACAATGCAGCACATTAAAGAAATCGTTGCCAGCGTGGTCAGCGGTGCGCATCAGGTCAGTAATGAAACGCGCAGCCTGGCGTGGAGCGACAGCCAGGTGCTGGTGAAGGTCGAGCGCGGCGGGATCTGCGGCTCCGATCTGCATTACTATCAGCACGGCCGTGCCGGGATGTCGATACTAAAGCAGCCGCTTATACTGGGGCATGAATTTGTCGGCCGCATTGAACAAGCTCCGCCAGAAAGCGGCTTGCGGGCCGGTCAGCGCGTGGCGGTCAATCCTTCGCAACCCTGTAATCAGTGCGAGCTGTGCCTGAAGGGCAAACAGAACCTCTGCCGCACCATGAAGTTTATGGGCAGCGCGCAGTTCTTCCCTCATATCAACGGTGGGTTTGCCAGCTTTGTCGCGGTTAGCCCGGCGCAGTGCGTGCCATTCGCCGAGGATGTGGACAGCAAGATTATTGCCTTTGCCGAGCCGCTGGCAGTGGCACTGCATGCCATTCACCAGGCGGGGGAAATTTTCGGCAAGAAGGTGCTGGTGACCGGTTCCGGTCCGATTGGCTGCCTGGTGATCGCGGCCGCCTTAGCGGGCGGGGCCGCTGAGATCGTCGCAACCGATATGAGTCCGCGCTGCCGCCAGCTGGCGCTGGAAATGGGGGCCACGCAGGCGATCGATCCTAGCGATGAGAGCCTCACCGCCCACTGGCTGGAAGACGGTGGCTATTTCGACCTGTGCTTTGAAGCCTCGGGGGCAGCAGCGGCTATCGCCTCCACCGTCGGTTTTACCCGCCCGGCAGGGCGCATTGTGCAGCTGGGGATGGGCGCGGCCGCGCTGGAATTCCCCCTTGGGCCTCTACTGGTTAAGGAGATTGTGCTGGCAGGATCCTTCCGCTTTATCAGCGAGTTCCAGCTGGCAGTGCGCTGGCTGGAGAGCGGGCGGATAAACCCCCTGCCGCTGCTTTCCGCCGAGTTCCCGCAGCAGGCTATCGTGGCGGCGCTGGAAATGGCCAGCGATAAGAGCCGTGCGGCCAAGGTGCAGGTCGTATTCGGCTAACGTTATGGCGAGGCATGCCTCGCCACTACGGGATTGCGGATGCAGGCGCAACAGCCAGGGGTTAACGTAGGGGTCAGGCCTGCCTGACCCGCGATCCCCCGCGCTGATTCAACCTTCCAGCACGTTCAACGACTCGCCCGTGGCATAGAACTGCCCGCCTGCCACGTAGTGCAGGCTGCGCAGTGCGGGGTCGGCCTGGTCAAAATGCCAGTGACCTTCGCTGAATACCCGGCTGTCGGCCCATGCGCCCACCACTTCAGCGATAAACAGATCATAAGTGTTCTGAATATGAGGTTCGGGGATCAGCCGGCAGGCCAGCCACGCGGAACAGCCGCGTACAAACGGCAGGTCGTAGCCGTCGAAGCTGAACAGCTCCACGCCGCAGTTGGCCAGCTTATCGGGTTCGTTAAACAGGCTGCGCGTGCCAACCGCATGGGTAAGATTGATCTGTGCGACGGTCGGAACCTGAATCACAAACAGCCCGCTCTCCTCTACCAGCTGCCGGGTTTTGGCGATTTTGTCGATCACTACCGTCAGCTTTGACGGCGAGAAATCCAGCCCGCAGGCCCAGGCCGCTGCCATCACATCTTCCGTGCCGCCTGCGCGCGCTGAAACAAGGATGGTCGGGCCGTGATTAATCAGGCGGTAGGCCTTTTCCAGTTCAACCGGGACAATATTGTTCATTGATTTCCACCCTGATGGATTTTTTGCATTACGATCATATCAAGGGTATCTCATCGGGGAATCATCATGCCACTGCTAATCCTGGTACTGCTCAGCGCGCTGCTGCCGCTGCGGGTCGCGACTGCCGACAGCAGCGGCTGCCAGCAACAGTGCTATATCGAAAACAGTCGCTGCGACCGTGACAGTCGCAGCGGCTGTAGCAGTACACTTCAGCGCTGTCTGCAGGCCTGCGCCCACCGTTAACGGCTGACGGGCAGATCAAGCACCTGCTGGGTAGTTTTGATCTCGGCGAACACGTCTGCGACGGCGGCCAGGGCAGCACGCTGCAGATCCTTGCTGTCGACAACGTTGTTATCCCAGGTCGCCAGGCTGCGCGTGGCGGTAGCATCTTGCGGGATAATGACCTCATAGCCCAGCGGCACGGCGTCACGCGCGGTAGATGAGACGCACATGTGGGTCATCAGGCCGCATACGATCAGCGTTTTAATTCCTTTCGCTTTCAGCTGCGCATCCAGATCGGTGCCGACGAACGAACTTGGGGTCGGTTTGGTAATCGTGATATCGCCCTCAACCGGCAGCAACTCCGGGTGAAACTCAGACAAAAAGTGGTCTTTAGCAAACAGTGGGCCGTCCGCCGGGCCTTCGTGGCGAACGAAAAATACCGGCATCGCGTGGGCATGGGCGAAATCAACCAGCTTGCGCGACTGCGTTAAGACTTTCATGCCGTCGGCGATCGGCATTTTGCCGTCAAAATATTCATTCTGGATATCGATAACGATCAGCGCAGTCTCGTTGGCCGTCAGTTGGTTAATAGCCGTGGCGCCGCTCATGGTGCGGATGCTGGGTGCCTGGCTTGCAGTAGCAGATAATGTGGTCATGTTATTTTCCTGTAAGCGTGTTCAATTAGTGGCCTGTCTGATTATAGACAGGCTCACAAAGGGGATTAGTTAATTACCCGCATATCGAGAACCTGCTGGGTGGTTTTGATCTCGGCGAATACGTCCGCAACGCCTGCCAGCGCGGCACGCTGCAGATCCTTGCTGTCGACGACGCTATTATCCCAGGTCGCCAGGCTACGAGTGGCAGTTGCATCTTCCGGAATAATCACCTGATAACCTAATGGCACAGCATCGCGGGCGGTGGAAGAGACACACATATGGGTCATCAGTCCGGTGACAATCAAATCTTTGATGCCCAGTTTTTTCAGCTGCGCATCAAGGTCGGTGCCAACAAATGAGCTGGGAGTGGCTTTGGTGATCACAATGTCACCTTTGCCCGGCTGCAGGTCTTTATGGAACTCTGCAAAGTGGCTGCCTTTGGCAAACAGCGGGCCGTCCGCCGGGCCTTCATGACGCACGAAGATCACCAGCATCCCTTTTTTATGCGCAAAATCGACCAGTTTGCGTGACTGCTTCAGGGCTTTCATGCCGTCGGGGATCGGCATTTTACCGTCAAAGTATTCATTCTGAATGTCGATAACCACCAGCGCGGTCTGTTTGGCAGTCAGCTGCTTGATGGATGTCGCGCCGCTCATGGTACGGATAGTCGGAGCCTTGCTGGCGTTTATGGTGTCAGCGGCAACAGCAGCGCCGGAAGCCATCATGGCTAATACCAGGGCAGCGGAGGTGAATAATGTTTTCATGTTATTTCCTTTCTCTCATTTTCAGGTTAGTTTGCTTTTCACTCATCAAGTGATGGCGGCAAGTATCCTCCTGAAACGGCATGTTGAAGAGAGGCGCGGATACCCAAAAACGATCGTTTTGGGCCAGGTTGATTACAGGAGAAGGTTCATGGCGATTAACATAGGGATTGTGGTGTTTGACGACATCATTCCTTTCCATCTCTCCGTGCCCTGCGCGGTATTTGAGAAGGCGCTACAGCCGGATGGCAGCCCTGTTTTTCAGCTAACCGTGTGCGCCACCACGCCGGGCGTGCTGCGCACCAATGCAGGGTTTTCCATTGTTGCGGAGCGGGGATTAGACGCGCTGGATTCAGCGGATATTGTGGTGGTGCCCAGCTGGAGTAAACCGGACGAGCTCCCCCCTGAAGTCCTGCTGGCGGCGCTGCGCAAGGCACATCAGCGTGGAGCTACCGTCGTCGGGCTGTGCCTCGGGGCCTTTGTGCTGGCAGCTGCGGGCCTGCTGAATGGCCGTCGCGCCACCACGCACTGGCGCTGGATGGATGACTTTCTCAGCCGCTATCCGCAGGTCGATATTGACCGCGACGTACTCTATATCGATGAAGAGGATATTGTCACTTCGGCGGGCACCGCAGCCAGCATCGACTGCTGCCTGCACCTGGTGCGTAAACATTGTGGGGCGGATAGCGCTAACAGCGTGGCGCGCCTGCTGGTGGTCCCCCCTCACCGTCAGGGTGGGCAGGCGCAGTACGTTGAGCAGCCGGTGTATAACACCAAAGGCGGGGATAACTTTTTATCGTCACTCAGCTGGGCAACCGAGAACCTGCAGCAGCCATTAACGCTGGATATGCTGGCGGACCACGCCTGCATGAGCCGCCGCAGCTTTACCCGCCGTTTTCAGCAGACCAGCGGCACCAGCTTTAATGTCTGGCTGCTGAATCAGCGGCTGGCGGTAGCGCAGCGTTTTCTGGAAAAAACCGACCAGCCGATTGAGCTGGTGGCGCAGCACAGCGGATTTCCATCCGCCATTGCTCTGCGCCGCCATTTTAAAGCGCAGTTTAATACCTCCCCGGCCCGCTACCGCAGCGAGTTCCGCGGACGGGTTTAGTTGCCGACGCGCTTCATCAGATCGGCGGGGTAACGATCTCCGGTGACTTCGATCTCAACCAGCGCGCTGTTGATCGCCGCCAGATCGGCGGGATCGAGCGTCACTTTTGCCGCATTGAGGTTCTCCTCCAGCCGCTGCAGTTTGGTCGTGCCGGGGATGGGTACAATCCACGGCTGCTGCGCCAGCAGCCACGCCAGCGCAATCTGTGCCGGAGTAACGCCCTTCTCAGTGGCAATCTGCCCCAGCCTGTCGACCAGTTTCTGATTGGCTTTGCGTGCTTCGGCAGCAAAACGCGGCACCTTATTACGGAAGTCATCGCTGGCAAAGGTGGTGCTGTCGTTGATCGCCCCGGTGAGGAAGCCTTTACCCAGCGGACTGAACGGCACAAAGCCGATACCCAGCTCGGCCAGCAGCGGCAGGATCTCTTTCTCCGGCTGGCGCCACCACATTGAGTATTCACTTTGCAGCGCAGTCACCGGCTGCACCGCGTGCGCACGGCGGATGGTCTGTGCCCCGGCTTCGGACAGGCCAAAATGTTTTACTTTCCCTTCGGCGATCAGCTGCTTAACCGTACCGGCCACCTCTTCAATCGGCACGTTAGGGTCGGTGCGGTGCTGATACAGCAGGTCGATGCATTCAATATTGAGACGCTTTAGCGATCCTTCCACCGCTTGGCGGATATGCTGCGGCTGGCTGTTGAGTACCTGGCTGTTATCCGGCTGGGGCAGATCAAAGCCGAACTTGGTGGCGATCGTTACCTGGTCACGCATCGGGGCCAGCGCCTCGCCGAGCAGCGTTTCATTGGTGAACGGGCCGTACACTTCGGCAGTATCAAAGAAGGTGACCCCCTGCTCCACCGCCGAACGGATCAGCTTTATAGCCTGCTGCTTATCGGTCGCTGGGCCATAGCCAAAACTCAGACCCATACAGCCTAAGCCGAGTGCTGAAACCTCCAGTCCGCTGTTACCGAGTTGTCGCTTTTGCATGTGGTTCTCCTGATATGAACGAGTCCTGATGGTAGTCACGCCCGCGCCAACACACTATAGTGCTCAGGCGCATGCGCTTATCAGTTCAGCTCATTAATCACCGGGGACTGGCGCATACTACTCGCCAGAGCACGCGCCATTAATGAGTTCAGCTCACCACTTCTATAAGCCAGACGCACTCAATCCGCCGTGTGCAATAGCCTATGATGAAGGGGTGTTCAACACTGAAGGAATCAAACTGATGATCGAGATTACAAAAAAAGACAGCAAACCGGCCGTTGCCGGACCGGCGGACTATTTCACCGGGGCGGTTACCGTTGCTTCCCCGTTTGCCACCACTGAACCGGCGCGTCTGAGCGGCGCAACCGTGACCTTTACCCCGGGCGCACGCACCGCATGGCATACGCATCCACTGGGGCAGACGCTGCTGGTGACGGCGGGCCAGGGTTGGGTGCAGGAGTGGGGTAAAGAAGCACAGGCGATCTCTGCTGGCGACAACGTGTGGATCCGGCCCGGGGTAAAACACTGGCACGGCGCCAGCGCCGACAGCGCGATGACCCATATCGCCATCGCCGAAGCCGAAGATGGCAAAGTGGTAGACTGGCTCGAACATGTCAGCGACGAGCAGTATCAGGGCTAATATTTCACCCTGGCGGGCCAACCTAAAAAGAAGGTCGGCCCCTGCCCGGTTTGGCGCAGAAGGGAGCTTTAATTAATGCGAAAACCTGTGAGGCCAGCGTGTTAAAAGACAATTTCAACGATCTCATCTCTCTGATGGTGGTGGCGCGGGAACGCAGCTTTACCAAGGCTGCGGCCAAGCTTGGCGTTTCCCAGTCGGCACTCAGCCACTCAATCCGCGCGCTGGAGGAGCGGCTGGCGCTGCGCTTGTTAACCCGTACCACGCGCAGTGTGGCCCCGACCGAAGCGGGCGAACAGCTGATCAACGCTATCGGCCCGCGCCTGACGGAAATTGAATCCGAGCTGATCGCCATTACCGAAATGCGTGATAAACCGGCCGGCAATATTCGCCTCACCGCCGGGGAACATGCGGTGAAATCGGCGATCTGGCCGTCACTGAAGCCGTTTATCAAACAGTACCCGGACGTCAAAGTGGAGATTATTGTCGACAATACGCTGACCGATATCGTGAGCGGGCGCTTTGACGCTGGTGTCAGGCTGGGGGAATCCGTGGCGAAGGATATGATTGCGGTGCGCATCGGCCCGGACTGGAGCATGGCGGTGGTCGGCTCGCCGGACTATTTCGCCCGCCACGGTCGGCCGCAGGTTCCACAGGATCTGCAGCAGCACAGCTGTATTAATATGCGCCTGCCGACTATGGGCGGTTTATATGCCTGGGAGTTTAAAAAAGGCGATCGGGAGATACGCGTGCGCGTGGAGGGCCAGCTGATATTTAATAACCTGGAGCCGCGTATTGAAGCAGCGGTTGAGGGGATGGGGCTGGCGTTCGTACCGGAAGACTGGGTCAGCGAACAGATCGCCCGTGGGGAGCTGGAGCGCGTGCTCACCGACTGGAGCGAACCGTTTCCCGGTTATTACCTCTATTACCCGAGCCGCAAACAGCACACCTCGGCGTTTGCCCGTATGATTGATGCGTTGCGTTATCCCCCTCTGCCCTGACGGGCCGACCGAAAAAGAGGGTCGGCCCCCACAGGAACGGTGGTCGAAGCTGGCGCAGGGGCCGACCCGCAAACCTTAAACCAGGTACTTGTTAAACCACGCCAGGGTTCTTTCCCACGCCAGATCAGCGGCGGCTTTGTCATAACGCGGAGTTGAGTCGTTATGGAAGCCGTGGTTGACCCCTTTGTACACGTAGCCCTCGTAAATCTTGTGATGCTCTTTCAGCGCCGCTTCGTAAGGCGGCCAGCCTTCGGTGATGCGCGTATCCAGCTCGGCATAGTGCAGCAGCAGCGGCGCTTTAATCTTCGCCACGTCTTCCGTTTTAGGCTGACGGCCATAAAACGGCACGGCCGCCGCCAGCTCGGGATAGGCGACAGCTGCAGCATTGGCCACCCCGCCGCCGTAGCAGAAGCCGGTAATGCCCACTTTGCCGGTGCCGGGTTGATGCTGCATCAGAAATTCAATCGCGGCGAAAAAGTCGTTCATCAACTTAGTCGGGTCGATCTGCTGCTGCAGCTCGCGCCCCTTCTCGTCATTACCGGGATAGCCGCCGACCGAACTTAGCCCGTCCGGGGCCAGCGCGATAAATCCGGCCTTGGCCACGCGGCGCGCCACATCTTCGATATACGGATTCAGGCCACGGTTTTCATGCACCACCACCACGCCCGGCACCTTGCCACTGGCGTTGGCCGGGCGCACCAGGTAGCCTTTTACGCTGCCGTGCCCCTGCGGTGACGGATAGTGAATATATTCCGCGAGAATGTCAGGATCGGTGAACTCCACCTGCTGAGCATAAGCATAATTGGGCGTCAGCAATGTGCCGAGCGCGGCGGCCGACAGACCACCAACGACAAATTTCGCCGCGATATCAAGGAATTCGCGCTTGCTGATTTTGCCGTGGACGTAGAAATCGAAATACTCGAGTAGTTCGGGGGGGAAATCTTTTGCCGTCATACGTGTCATGCGCCAGGCTCCGTACGGTTGATACAGCAGATTATTTAAGGGCGGACCGCAACAAATGGTCCGCCCCTACATTGCCATAAAACCCTGGTCGCGACCATTTTTTCCGGTCGCTTCGCTTTACAGCTCTACGGAATGGGCGTTGATATCCGGGATGGCTTTGATCAGCCCCTGCTGCAGATACCACTCGGCAACGTGCTGAATATGCTGGCGCTGCGCTGCGCCGACCGGGGAGAGCGGCACGGTATTCACTGCGCCCAGCTGGTCGCCCAGCCCGTCCCCGAGGCGCCCCATCTGCTGCGCCCAGATTTTCCCGGCCTCATGCGGGTGCTGCTTCGCCCAGGCATTCTGCTGCTTCATCACCTCCCAGAATATCTTCACCACTTCCGGGTGCTGCTGATAAAACGAGGTGGTGACAAAATAGCCCACCGCATTTTCCGAGCCAAGCTGTTTGCCGTTGGTCAGCAGGCGGCCATCGTAGCTCTGGCGCGCCAGCGACAGGAACGGGTCCCATACGGCCCATGCATCAACATGGCCGCCGACAAAGGCGCTGCCGCTGTCGGTCGGCGTCAGGTACTCTTTCTGCACGTCGCTCTCTTTCATCCCGGCGCTTTGCAGCGCGCGCGACAGCAGATACTCCCCGGTGCCGCCCTTATTCACCGCCACCTTTTTCCCGCGCAGGTCGGCCAGCGTTTTCAGCGGCGACTCTTTACGGACCACAATACCTTCGCCATCGGGCGACATCGCCTGATAGCCGAAGAACACCAGCGGCAGCCCGGCAGCGATGGCGGTGACAAACGCGGTTGAGCTGCCGGTGGTGATATCGATCGACCCGGCGTTCATCGCTTCATAGGCGGGCGCGGCTGAGGAGAACGTCCCCGACCACTGCAATTTAACGTTATGCGCGGCCAGCGCCTTTTCCAGGCTGCCGTTTTCCCGCGCCAGCGCCAGGTCGGTCGGCGCACGTAAAAAGCCAATCCGCAGCGTGACCGGGTCGGCAGCCTGAGCCGCCAGCGTGATGCCTAACGACGCGGCAACCAGCACGCGCAGCACTCCCTTCTTCATGCCTGTACTCCGTATTCTGCCGCAACGCCAATCGTCAACGGCTGGGTGATAAATCCGGCGGCCAGCAGATCGTCGGCCTGCTGCTGCTGCTCCGCCAGCAGGGCTGGTGCAACGCGCTGAATGCCCCACGGGCGGGCGCGTAGGGTTGCCAGCCAGTGGCTTTCGCTCAGCGCACCCGGCAGATGCTGATGCAGCAGTCTGGCCGCCTGCAGGCTGTTTTCAGCAATCCAGCGGTCATTATCGCTGAGCACTTCCAGCAGCTGCGTTGCCTGCTGCGGATGCTGGCTGAGCCAGCTGGCGCAGCACCAGAACAGCGAACGATTGCGGATCACCTCGCCGACCTGAGCGAGACAGCGCACCTTTTTAGCATCCCGGGCGGCAGTTAGCCAGGGATCGATAGCGGCCCACAGATCCACCCGCCCTTCGCGCAGCGCACGCGCGGCATCGCTGCCGTTGAGGTCCACCAGCGTGACGTCACCCAGCGTCAGCTGCTGCCGGAGCAGCAGGCGGGCGAGAAAATGGTCGGTAAACGAGCCTTTCATACAGGCAATGCGCGCGCCGCGCAGGTCGCGCACGCTTTGCCTGGCGCCCTCCTTCATCGCCAACAGCGCACAGTTGGCGGCACGATCGGGAGAGGCGGCGAGATAGGCCACATCCAGACCGTTACCCTGAGCGTAGATCGGCGGCGTTGAGCCGGTCCCCGCCACGTCCAGCCGCCGGTCGGTCAGCATCGCCGCGCTGTCGCCGCCGTGCAGATAGTCCACCCAGCGCACGCCGCTTATCGCCGCTTCCAGCACGCCGCGCTGGCGCAGAATAAACAGCGAGAGGTTATTGGGATGGCTGCCGATACGTAAGCTCATCAGCGCTCCTCCGTCTGGCTAATCGGGCGGTCCCACAGATTGCTCCAGGTAAAGGTATTGCCCGCGTCGTCCGCCGCTGCCGTGACCGCATTGTCGTCCAGCTGCAGGCGCGGCAGCACCAGCTCGCTGAAGCGCTCGGCCTCCTCCAGCAGCGGGAAGCCGGAGAGAATAAACACCTCGACGCCAGCCTGCTGATAAGCTTTCAGCGTGCGTTCCACCGTTTGCGGGCTGCCGACAATCGCCGTGCCCGGACCCGGACGCACCAGACCGATGCCCGCCCACAGCCCGGGGTAGATCTCCAGCTCGCGCGGGTCGTCGGGGCGGGCGTCATTGTGCAGCACGCTCATGCGTGCCTGGCCGATGGAGTCCGACCCCGCCGCCAGCGCCCGGCGGGCAGCGATCGCCTGCTCATCCATCGACTGATACAGCTCGTCTACCGCCTGCCATGCGGCCTCGTCGCTGTCGCGCACGATGACATACAGGCGAATGCCAAAGCGTAGCGTGCGCTGGTAAGCTGCTGCCCGCTGCTTCACCGTCGCGATTTTCTCTGCGGCCTGCGGCGGGGTTTCTCCCCAGGAGAGATAGGTATCAATATGCTTAGCCGCGACGTCCTGCGCCGCTTCAGATGAGCCGCCAAACCACAGTGCCGGAGGCGGATAGCCGCCGTTGCCCAACGCCAGCTTCGCCTTGTCGATATCAAGATGGTCGCCATGGAAATCCACCGACTGCCCGGCCAGCAGCGGTTTCAGCACGGTAAGAAACTCATCGCTCAGCGCATAACGCTGGTCGTGTTCCAGGTGCATACCGTAGGCGCCAAGGGTATTTTTATCACCGCTCACCACGTTCAGCAGCACCCTCCCTTTCGAGAACTGGTTAAAGGTTACTGCCATTTTCGCCAGCAGCGTCGGGGAGATCAGCCCTGGCTGGATGGCAATCAGAAACTTCATGCGCTCGGTGGCAGAGATCAGCGATGCACCGATAATCCACGGATCGTGCGCCCCCGTCGCCAGCAGCGCACCGTGAAAACCCAGACGGTCAATACCGCGCGCCACCCGCTGGAACCAGGCATAATCGATGTTATAGCTGCCGGCGGCGTTCCACGGCTGAGGGCCATCAGGGGCGGTGAGATACCAGTAAATTTCCATTGCGGCTAACCTATGCTGTGTCAGAGTTAAACCACAGCAATATCAAAGCCGTATCGTAAGGACAAAGAAGAAATCGGGGAAAGGTGTGCAGGAATGAGCATTTGGAAAACTGGCGGCTCTGTGGCCGCCTTGTCTTTTCCTGGTGTGGGCGCGGGGTTATTTCAACATCGCCAGCAGCTGGTCTGCCCCCTTATCAATGCCGGTTTTTGCCGCAGAGAGTGAACCAAAACTTGCCCCGACGTTCATCGCGTTCGGATACTGCTTAGTGACGTACGCCGCCAGCAGCTGCTGATTATCCGCCTGATAAATCTCCACCGCGTAGCTGGCGGACCCGTTCATCAGCCCTTCGCGGCCGCGTACGGCCTGGACGATATTGTAAGGCCCGCCCGCCAGATCAAACTTGGTGAAGGTGCCCAGCACCGGCGTAGTCGTTTCGGCTCCGGTTAGCGTCAGCCGGATGCGTATTGCCCGCGGCGAAGGCTGCTGCGTAAAGCTAAAGCGCCCTTTCAGCGCCTGCTGCACCCTTTGCTGCAAGTAGCTGGCCAGCTCCTGACGGTCGGCACTGTCCATATCGCCAAACTGGTTGTCGGCCCCCTGATAAACGATGACAGGATCGATCGTCACCTCGGTATATTTGCTCCAGTCGACCTGACGCGCGGTGCGCCAGGGCTGGCGATAACCATCATCGCCGCTGTTTGCCTGCAGTTGCTCAGCGGAAGCTAGCCCCGCATAGCGCGACGGCTGGGTGCCTGCACAGCCGGCTAACGCCAGTGAGAGCAGAATCAGTGTGGTGCGAAATCCCCGGTGCTGGTTAATCATCATTAAACCTCATAAATGTACCGTACTGTACGGTTTATTTATGCCTTGGCAGGATTTTTTTGTCAATAAAATGTACACTCGGGTTTATTTTTCGCGGGAGGTGCGATGAAAGTCAAAACGGAAGCCCGCCGTGAGGCGATTGTGGAAGCTGCCGCTCAGCTCTTCCAGGAAATGGGGTATGAACGCGCCTCAATGAATGAGCTGGCGAAGCGGCTGGGTGGCTCGAAAACCACGCTGTATAACTATTTCCCCTCGAAAGAGGAGCTGTTTAGCGCGGTGATCCGCACCTATGCGACGCAGCACCTGACCGACGCCGCCTGTGCGCTGGATACCTCCGTCAGCAAAGGCCTGTCGCTGACCGAGAAGCTGCAGCTGTTCGGTGAGCAGATGCTGCAGGTGATGACCACCAACAACACCGCGCTGGCGGTATACCGCATGGTGGTGGCTGAAGCCGGTCATTCGGAGATGGGAATGCTGTTTTACGAATCAGGGCCGCGTGAGAGCATTGAACGGCTGGCGCGACTGTTCTCCAGCGCGATGGACAGCGGCGTGCTGCGCATGGGCGACCCGCAGATCCGTGCGCTGCAGTTCCTCGCCCTGCTGACTGCAGAAATTGAGATCCGCATTTACCAGCGCAACGCGCCGCCGCTAAGCGTGAAGCGGGTCAGCGAGATGACCGCCTGTGCGGTAAGAATGTTTATGGCTGGCGCAGGAAAGTAGTGCCGCCCCTAATGTGAGGAGATGAATAATGAAGACTCTGCCTGCTGTCACTATCACCTACTGCTCCCAGTGCAACTGGATGCTGCGCGCCAGCTGGATGGCGCAGGAGCTGCTGCACACCTTTAGCACCGACCTTGGCTCGGTTACGCTGATACCCGGCACCGGAGGTGTTTACCAGATTGCCATCCACGACCAGATAATCTGGGACCGCAAAACTGATAACGGTTTTCCCGATGCCGCCGAGATCAAACGCCGCCTGCGCGCCGTTTGCTTCCCCGAGCGCGACCTTGGCCATATTGACCAGCACGTGAAACCGGCCGAATAACACCACAGCGGGTCAGGCATGCCTGACCCCTACCTGAACCCGGATGCTGCTACCATGGGGGGCGGGCACGCCCAACCCGTTGTTTTACGTGATGCTGCTATCGACAGGCGTCAGGCATCCCCGACCCGCTGTTTTCCGTGATGCTGCAACCGTAGGGATCGGGCACGCCCGACCCGTTGTTTTCCGTGATGCTACAACCGTAGGGGACGGGCACGCCCGACCCGTTGTTTACCGTATCGCAATTAACCGACGCGCTTCACGTCACCGACCAGCAGGATGTAGGAGAGCGCACCAATCAGCGCCACCACCGAGATATAGATCAGCGCCGGGGAGAAGCCATAATCCTGCGCCAGATAGCCCACCACCAGCGGCACGGTGATGCCACCCAGCCCGCCAATAAAGTTGAATACCCCACCGGTTAAACCAATCAGACGCACCGGCGCCAGCGAAGAGACCAGCGACCAGGTGATTGAAGCAAAGCCGTTGCCGAAGAACGCCACCGCCATCAGTACCATGATCCAAACCGGATCGTTGGTGTAGTTGGCGCCCATAATGCAGGTGGAGATCAGCAGCCCGCAGATGATCGGCGTTTTACGCGCAAAGCCCAACGAGCGGCCGCTGCGCACCAGACGGTCGGCGACAATGCCGGAGAGGATCACCCCGAAAAAGGCAGCGAGGAACGGCACGGTCGTCATAAAGCCAGCGGTAAGTGCCGCAATATGTTTCTCCTGGGTCAAATAGTTAGGGAACCAGGTGAGGAAAAACCACAGCGTCGAGGTCACGGCAAACTGCCCGAGGTAAACGCCGCACAGCTTGCGGTGGAACACCAGCTTCCAGTCAGCCGCCGTCATTTTAACGCGGTTTTTCTTCTCTGAGGGGGCATCGCCGTCGATCATCGCCCCGCCGTCGCGAATGTACTCCAGCTCGGCCTGGTTGATACCCTGGCTTTTGCGCGGAGCCTGGTAGACTTTGATCCAGACAAATGACCAGATAATGCCGATGCCGCCGGTAATGATAAACACCCAGTGCCAGCTCAGTATCTCCTGGATCCAGATCAGCAGCGGCGTCAGAAATGCCAGGCCGACAAACTGCCCTGAAGTGTAAAAACCCACGGCTGAAGCACGCTCCTGCTCCGGGAACCAGCTGGTCACCAGGCGATTATTGGTCGGGAACGCCGGCGCTTCAAAGATACCGGTAATCGCGCGCAGGCCAATCAGCGACATTAATCCGCTGGCAAAGCCTTGCAGCAGCGTCGCCACCGACCAGCCGAAGATGGCGATGAAATAGGTCAGGCGCGAACCGACGCGGTCAAGGAACCAGCCGCCGGGAATCTGGCACAGGGTATACAGCCATGCAAAGGCCGAGAAGACGTAGCCCATCTGCGCTTTGCTGATGCCAAACTCTTCCTGAATATGTGCCGAGGCCACCGCCAGGTTGGCGCGGTCGACATAGCAAATCACCACGGTAATAAAAATCATCAGCAGGGTTAAATAGCGCCGACGCGTAGGCCTGGTATTAACGTCAGAGATGTCCATAATAGGGCTCCGTAGGGTTTCAGGGCGAGATTTACCCGCCCGGTGAGAGGTTTATCTTTCTAATAATTTGATAAAAAATTTTGCCGGATAAATGGAATAGTACACTTTGCCACTAATATCGTTAATGGCTGTGCACTCTTAATTAATATCCAAAATAATTCGAGCAGCAGGAAGGCGGCAAGCCCGTGAGTCTCCAGCAGCATAGTAAGCTATGTGACTGCGGTGAGCGGGTGAAGCCAACGCATCTGCGGCTCGAAGAATGAAGGATATTTACCATTCCGCCACGGAACCATCCGCGAAACGCCATAATGGATTACGCCAGTCCGGGGCATTTTTACTGCGCTCAATCACCAGCTCTTCGTTTATTTCTACGCCAAGGCCGGGTTTATTTAACGGATAGAAATGACCGCCATCCATTTTAAAGTCGTCTTTATTAATTACGTAGTCGAGAAGTTCGGCGCCCTTATTGTAATGGATACCCATACTCTGCTCCTGGAATACCGCATTGCGCGAGACAAAATCGACGTGCAGGCAGGCTGCCAGCGCAATCGGTCCCAGCGGGCAGTGCGGCGCCAGCGCCACATCGTAAGATTCAGCCATCGCGGCAATTTTATAGCACTCGGTAATGCCGCCCGCGTGGGAGAGATCGGGTTGCAGAATAGCGAGACCGCCCGCTTCCAGCACGCGTTTAAACTCGAAGCGCGAGAACATGCGCTCACCGGCGGCAATCGGAATATGGGTTTGTGCCGCCAGTTTCGGATAGTACTCCGCCTGCTCTGCCAGCACCGGCTCTTCGATAAACAGCGGACGATACGGCTCCAGCTCTTTGATCAGCACTTTCGCCATTGGCGCACTGACGCGGCCGTGGAAGTCGAGACCGAACTCAATCTCACTGCCAAACGCTTCACGGATCTGCGCCACGGTATTAACGGCGGTATCGATCTTACGCGAGTTATCGATAATGCCCATCTCTTCACAGCCGTTCAGCTTAAAGGTGTCGAAGCCGATGGTGCGCAGCTTTTTGATCCCTGCGATGGCATCTGCCGGGCGGTCGCCGCCGACCCAGCTGTAGGCTTTGATGCTGTCGCGCACCAGCCCGCCCAGCAGCTGATAGACCGGGACGCCGAGCACTTTGCCCTTAATATCCCACAGCGCCTGGTCGATGCCCGCAATGGCGCTCATCAGGGTTGGGCCACCGCGATAGAAGCCGCCGCGATACATGACCTGCCAGAGATCGTTGATGCGCGCCGGATCCTGGCCGATCAGATAGTGTGACATCTCGTGCACCGCCGCTTCCACGCTGCGTGCGCCCCCTTCTATTACCGGCTCGCCCCAACCGAATACGCCTTCGTCAGTTTCAATTTTGAGGAACATCCAGCGCGGCGGTAGGCGGTAAGTCGTCAGTTTGGTAATTTTCATCGTAACGCGTCCTTATATGCGTGAATAAATGCCTGAGCCTGTTCAACGGTGCGCGCCAGCGGCTGCCCGGCGCGGTAGAGATCGCTGCCCAGCCCGGCGCCAATGCAGCCCGCCGCCATAAAATCTTTTAAGTTTTCCGGAGTCACGCCGCCGACGGCAAACACCGGAACGTCGGCAGGCAGCACCGCCTTCAGGGCTTTGATATAGTCAGGGCCAAAGGCGGAAGATGGGAAAATTTTCAGGGTTTGCGCACCGGCTTCCAGCGCGGTAAACGCTTCGGTCGCGGTCGCGCACCCGGCGGCCACCACCATCCCGCAATCGACCGCCCGGCGGATCACCGCGGCGTTGGTATTTGGCGTCACCACCAGCTGGCTTTTGATCTGCGCCAGCTGCTCAACCTGCTCCACTTTCAGTACCGTTCCAGCACCGATCAGGGCTTTATCGCTGAAGTTCTGCACGGCTTCGCTAATGCTGACCGCCCACTCCGGGGAGTTAAGTGGGATCTCGATGGCGTCGAACCCTGCGGCGATCAGCGCGGCAATATGCTCCTGCGCTTCCTGCGGGCGGATGCCGCGTAAAATGGCGATTAACGGTAATTTAGTCTGCCAGCTCATTGGCTATGCTCCTTATCCCATGCTGGAAGGCGCTATCGCCCGCCAGCGTTTGTGTATTAAGGCCGACAAAACGCAGCGCCTGCTGATAGCGTTGCGCCAGCGCCTCCCCGGCTATAATCGTCACCGGACGCCCGGCCTTCACCGCGTACTGCCCGGCCATCAGCGCCGCTTCGTGGCCAATTAACAGGCCGGAGAGAAAATCGCTAATCGTCGCCCGGTCACGCCCCCCCAGCACGTGTGCCGCACGCACTTCAAACAGCCGGGAGAGAATGGAGCGGTCGCTGCTGCCTATCGCCAGCCCGTCGCGAAAAGCGGCGCGATCCTCACGCTGCTCAGGCAGCCCCGCCCCCACCAGCGACTGCGTTAACAGCAGGTGGTGCAGCTCACCGGTCATGACGGTACGAAAATCGATAATTTTGTCCGCTTCGGCCTGCACCCACTTGGCATGGGTGCCGGGCATCACGTAAACGTCCGCCGGGGCGAGCTGAAGTGCGCCCAGCAGCTGCGTCTCTTCACCGCGCATGACATTGGCGTTATCCTCCCGCTGCACGCTCAGCCCGGGCACCACCCAGGCACGGTTATCGACGCGGGTCAGGCGAGCGGCAATGTCGCTCAAGCGCACCGGGCAACTAAGGTACGGCACCGGCTGCCAGCCCGCGTTGCTGCCGACCATCCCGGCCATGACCACCGGCACGTCATCCACCGGCCAGCCGGCGGTCACTTCAGCAAACACCTCGGCGCAGCGGCGACCGTTCAGGCGCGTGACGCCCGCCTCTGAGCGGCGCTGTTCAACACATGCGCCCTGCTGATAGTGCCAGGCGCGTAAATTGGTGGATCCCCAGTCGATGGCGATATAGCTGTTCACATTATCTCCTTAAGGCGCCCCGTTGAGCTGGCAATCATGGTTTTCGCCGCCTGCTCAGCGGCATCGGCATCCTGATGGCGAATAGCATCCAGCAGAGCTTTATGCTCCTCCAGCGTACGCGGCATATTGGCTTCGTCCGGCATAAAGGTGCGGTCAAACACCGCTTTTTGCAGCTCGCCAATCGCAACGTTAAGCTGTTGCAGCACCGGGTTATGCACCGAGGCCATCACCGCTTCGTGGTAGCGAATATCCGCCTGGTTAAAGGCATCGCGATCGCGGCGGTTCGCCACCATCTCGTTCCAGGCCATCTCGATATTCGCCAGATCGCTGGAGGTGGCGCGCTCCGCCGACCAGCGCGCAATTTGCGGCTCTACCAGCACGCGCACTTCGTTCATGGCGGCGATCAGGCGCGGGTCGTCGTCATGCGCCAGCGACCAGCGCAGCACGTCGCTGTCGAGGTAGTTCCACTGGTTGCGCAGGGTGACGAACGCGCCGCGATAGCGCTTCATCTCCATCAGGCGTTTCGCCATCAGCGAGCGAAACACCTCGCGAATAATATTGCGCGAGGTGGTAAAGCGTTCGCACAGCTCGGCTTCGGCAGGCAGCGCGCCGCCGGGAACATATTTGCCCGAAACGATCTCCTCGCCCAGGGTCAGGATGATGCGTTCGGTTTTACTTAGCTGTTCTTGCGTCATGATTTTCCATTCGGTGAGCTGCAGGTCAGCGGCGGCAGTGGATGAGCGGATTGTAGTACTAATGGATAAAGTTGTACTACAATCCAGATCACAAAACAGACAATTGCTCTGACAGGCACAAAAAAGGCCGGGCAAGCCCGACCTTATGGTTAATCCTGAGCCTTACATCAGAAATCGACGTTCACACCCAGCTGGAAATTACGCCCCGGCATGACGGCCAGTGAGCGGTCGTTGATATCCATCGGGGTCTCCCCGGTCAGGTCGCGGCTGCTGAGGTAGTCCCAGTATTTGCGATCGGTCAGGTTATAGATACCGCCGCTCAACCTGACGTTCTTCGTCACCTTCACCCACGCGGAGAGATCCACCATGCCGTAGCCCGGCACGCGCTGGTATTCGGAAGTGGCATCGGTCAGCGCCGAGCCACTGTTGTTGAAGCTGTTGCGATTGGTGTTTTCCGCCTGCTTGCCCTTCACAAAGGTTGCGGTGACATTGGCACCAAAGCGCTGCGCCGGGTCGTCCCAGCCGACGCCGACCACGGCTTTCATCGGTGCCACGCTGTCGAGGTCAACATACTTGTCGCCCGCATAGCTGGACTTCGACTGCCCTTTGCTGTACCCCAGCGCGAAGGTGCTGTTCAGACCATTAACCGCTTCAAACCAGGTGCCGTAGTTGATTTTGCTACTGATGTTGCCGCCCCAGATATAGGCTTTATCGCGGTTTTCCGCCTGATAAGTGGTGGCGATATTCGACGGCACGTTGGCGAATTTCTCCGGGTTGGTGGCGCGGCTGTAGCGGGTATAGGCAATAAAGTTTTTATAGCTGTTATAGAACATCGCGCCGCTGAAGGTGACCCCTGGCGTGGCTTCGCCCTTTACGCCCCACTCAACGTTGTTGCTGGTTTCGGTATCGAGATCGGTGTTGCCGATCAGCGCGTACTGGCGGCCGGCCAGGTAGTTGGAGCCGAGGTTCCACGAGCCGTACAGCTGGCTGGCATTCGGGAACTGCGCCCCGCGCTTGTACTGCACATAGGTCATCAGCTTTGGCGTGATGTCGTAGTTGAAGCTGATGGACGGCAGCACCTGCGTGTCGCTGTTGGTTTTACCGTACAGCGCTTCGGCATCGGCCCCGGTCAGCACGTCGGTGCCGGCGGCGAGGTTATCGAGGTTCTGCGGTTTGGTTTCCTGATGTGCCACGCGCACGCCGGGCACTACCGCAAAGCCGTGACCGTCGAGATCGAACTGAATGGTGTCCTGCACGAAACCACCCAGAACCACGGTGCGGCTGTCGCCCTGGGGTTTGGTGATCTTATTGAACGAGGTCTGCGCCGGGGACTGGCTGAATGGACGCTCCGCATCGGCCAGACGGGCATTGACCCCGGCGAGCAGATCGTGACGGCCAATGCTTTTCGCCAGCTGGGCTTCGTAGCCCACCGTTTCAACGTTGTAGTCAGAATAGACGCGCTGCATGGATGACGCATCCAGCGGCATCAGGGTGTTGTCGTGCGCTTCGGTTTTCTGGTAGTAGACCTTATTGCTCAGGCTGTCGATCCACGCGTTTGCCGGCGTCCACTCATCTTTCAGGCTGATGCCCCAGCGGCGGGTATTGCTCTGCTGATTGGCATCGCCCAGTACCGCTGTGCCGGCGGTGTTCCAGCTGTCGTAACGGGTGTGGTTCACCTTGTTGTAGAGATCGACGGTAGCTATCAGCTTGTGCTCGTCGCTGGGCTGCCAGATGCCGGAGGCGAGAAACGCATCGGAGTGCCAGTTAGCCGGGTAAGCATCCCGCTCGCCGCTGTTGTTGCGCGTCTCCTGCCCGTCGCGGCGGCTGTAAGCCACCAGTCCGCGCAGGGTTTCATCGCCCATCGCCGCGGTAATGCCGTTGTGCCAGCTGCGGTTGGAGGAGTCGTAATCGCTCTGGTAGCCAAAGTAGGTCGGTTTTGACGGCGCCAGGTAGTCATCGGCAGATTTCGGCAGGAAGGAGACGGAGCCACCGAGTGCGTTATTGCTGCGCGCCGTAGAGGTTGCGCCGACTTCGATGTCGACCTGGCCGTAAAGATAAGGATCCACGTAGTCGCGACCGATACCGAAGGTATTTACCCCGGCACGGCTGGCGTAGCTGCGCCCGGTCGCGTCCGGCTGCGGGATGCCGTCAACGTCCATCGCGATGCGGTTGCCTTCCAGACCACGGATGTTGTAGCCGGTGTAGCCGCTGCGGTCAAAGCCGCTTTTACCGCTGGTGGAGCCACCGCTGCTGCCGACCGCACCGATCAGCGTTTCATAACGCATGATGGTGCCAAAGTCGTTGCCGCCGCGCTGCTGCATCTCCGCCGCGCTGAGCGTGATTTTGCTGCCGGCGACGTTTTTCACCGCCGGCGACAACACGGTCATCACCGCATCATCTTTCGGCCTGGCGGCATCGGACGGTTTCTGGCTGCTGGCGTTCGGTGCTGTTTGTGCGGTCTCGTCACCCTGCTCCGCAGCGCTGCTGACGGTGGCGGTGAGTAAAGTTCCCATGACGAGCGATGTCTGCAGTAGCCCCTGGCGGGACGAAAATTTGAGCATGATAAATACCTGATTTAATTATTGGTATTTGCTCAACAGTGCTTTCCGATGAAACAGGTTAATGGCCCCGAAAATGCGATGCGCGGGGCAAGTCGTTCTTTTATAATTTGCGACATCATATACAGACGATAATAATTATCAATACACTAATTGAATAATTTACATTAACCTGCGGAACTTTCTGCTAAAGCCGCCCTCATGGCATAAAAAAACCGCTGTTCCTTGCGGCGCAGCGGCTTAGACGTGACTCCGTCCTCTCAGGATTCAGCGAAATCCGTCAGCACCTTGCCTTCCATGCGGTAGCGCACCCACTCATTCTGCGGAACCGCGCCGAGGCTTTTGTAGAAGTCGATGGCAGGCTGGTTCCAGTCGAGCACGCTCCACTCCAGGCGACCGCAATTGCGCGCGACCGCCAGCTGGGCGATATGGCGCAGCAGGGTTTTACCGGCTTTATGGCCGCGAAAACGCGGGGAGACGTAGAGATCTTCAAGATAAATACCGTTTTTGCCCAGCCAGGTAGAGTAGCTGGTAAAGAACACCGCGTAGCCCGCCGCCTCACCGTCGATTTCGCAGATTAGCGCTTCTGATTTGCTCTCCGCAGCGAACAGCGACTCTTCGATGTCCTGCTGGCTGGCGACCACTTCATGTAGCGCTTTCTCATATTCGGCCAGCTCGGCGATCATCGCGAGGATCAGTTTAGCGTCCGGGCGTTCGGCGCGGCGGATAACGATATTCATTGTATTTCTCTGAGGTTAGGGCGTGGATAACGCTTAGCATAACCGCTAAGCGCGGGTGAATGAAGGGAAAGCTTATGCCGCTATGCGTCACGCAGCGTGATGAGTCTGACGATTGTGGTGGTCGCGCCTGGCGATGCCCAGCCTTTCGCGCAGCGTGCGGCTGTCGTCCTGATGCCAGTAACCGCGGGCTTCGAGGATCGGCAGCACGTAGCGCACCACGTCTTCCAGCGCTTCGTTCAGCACCGGGCCGCAGATGATAAATCCGCTGGCGCCACCCTGCTCAACCCAGCGGATAAAGGTGTCGGCCACCTGCTCTGGCGTGCCAAAAAACTCGCCTTTTGGCAGCGTGGTGCGCAGCGCAACCTCGCGCAGCGTTAACTTTTCTTCTGCCGCCAGTCGTTTGATCTGATCGGTGGTGGAACGGAAGCTGTTCTCGCCCAGGCTACCCAGCTGCGGGAAAGGCGCATCCGGATCATACTGGCTGAAGTCGTGATGGTCAAAGAAGCGCCCAAGGTAGTTCAGCGCCTGCTCCAGCGTCAGCAGGGAGAGCAGATACTGATATTTCTCCTCGGCTTCCTGTTCCGTGGCGCCAATAATCGGGCTGATGCCGGGAAAAATTCCCACCGCGTCACGCCCCTGCTGCGCCACCTGTTCACGCAGGCTGGCGGCGTAACCTTCGGCTTCCTCCAGCGTGCGCGCGTTGGTAAACACCGCGTCAGCCGTCGCCGCCGCCAGGCGAATACCGGACTCAGAGGCGCCCGCCTGGAAGATCACCGGCTGCCCCTGCGGGGAGCGCTGAATATTAAGCGGCCCTTCAACCGAGAAGTGGTCGCCCTGATGATTCAGCTTGTGCAGCTTGCTGGCGTCAAAAAACTCGCCGCTCTGCTTGTCACGGATAAATGCATCCTCTTCCCAGCTGTTCCACAGCCCCTGCACCACCTCAATATATTCACGCGCTATCTGGTAACGCTGGCCGTGCTCCGGGTGTGTTTTACCAAAGTTGCGCGCCGAGCCTTCCAGCGGCGAGGTCACCACGTTCCAGCCTGCGCGCCCGTGGCTGAGCAGGTCGAGCGTTGCCAGCTGGCGTGCGACGGTAAACGGATCGCTGTAGGAGGTGGAGATGGTCCCGGCCAGCCCGATGCGTTCGGTGACCGAGGCCAGGGAGGAGAGCAGCGCCACCGGCTCGAAACGGTTAAGGAAGTGCGGCAGCGATTTTTCATTGATGTGCAGCCCGTCGGCGACAAACAGGAAGTCCAGCCCGGCATCCTCCGCCTGGCGTGCCAGCTGGTGATACCAGCTAACGTTGACGCTGGCATCGGCCGGGACACGATGATGGCGCCACGCATTCATAAAACCACCGGCGCCCTGCAGCATCAGACCAAGTTTGATCCGTTGTGGATTCTGGCTCATTTTACTACTCCCTCGTCATAAGATATGACGCCAGATTTTCATAAATCCGCGACGGAATTAAATATCAATATCCCCTTTGTAATGCCGCATTACGGCAAACTGCCGGGCGGTGAGGGTTTTACCCGCACCAGCAGCGGAGTATGATGTCGCGCTTTGGTTAATATGATGTTCTCTTTTGCTGACTTCAGGATCCTGCCGCCATGATTGTTCGCCCGCATCAGCACTGGTTTCCGCGCCTGTTCTCATGGCACGGCGCGGTGCTGCAAAAAATTCTGTTTCGCCTGAGCCTCAATCTGATGATGGCGATATTCGCGGTGATCTGCTTTCAGTGGTATGAAACGCTGGGGGTGAAGCTGACCACCGCGCCGTTCAGCCTGCTGGGGGTGGCGATTGCTATCTTTCTTGGCTTTCGCAATAGCGCCAGCTATGCGCGCTTTGTTGAGGCGCGAACCCTCTGGGGGGCGCTGCTGATTACCCAGCGTTCGCTGCTGCGCCAGGCGAAAGGCGCGCTGCGCAGCGACCCGGCGGCAGTGAGCGAATTCAGCGCGCTGCTGAAGGCCTTTAGCTGGAGCCTGAAGCATCAGCTGCGCAGCACCGATGCCAGCGATGATATCCGCCGCCTGGCCCCGGAAAAGTGGCGGGAAGAGGTGCTGGCCAGCCCGTTCAGGACCGGCCGCCTGCTGTTGTGCATGGGCGCGTGGCTGGCGGACCAGCGCGAAAAAGGGCTGATTAGCGACCTGCTGTATAACGGCATGGATAATAATCTGAATGAGCTGTCGCATATTCTTGGCGGCTGCGAGCGCATCAGCACCACGCCGATCCCGTTTGCCTACAGCCTGATTGTGCATCGCACGGTGTACCTGTTCTGCACCCTGCTGCCGTTCGCGCTGGTGGCAGACCTGCACTACATGACGCCGCTGGTCTCGGTGTTTATCTCTTATACCTTTTTGTCGCTGGAATCGCTGGCGGAAGAGCTGGAAGACCCCTTTGGCACCTCCGCTAACGACCTGCCGCTGAATGCCATCTGTAACCACATCGAACGCACCCTGTGCGAGATGGATAACCAGCACCCGCTGCCGGAGAAGCTGCTGCCGGACGCGCGATATAATTTGATGTGATTGAATTGCTGTTGCGATAGCAGTTTAGGGCCGACCGCGGTTTGGTCGACCCGATCGATTTCTCAGTGCTCATCAAGAAAAGCGTTAGCTGCACAAGTGTGCCAGGGGTCAGGCTGATTACGTATATGCTCTCACCCGCCTGTAAAAAGGCCGACCGGAAAAGAAGGTCGGCCACTACGCGTGACGGGCTACGCTTGTCGGCAGCGCGATGACGTTGGATTTTTAGAGGCACTAACGGATGCTGGCAATCAGGACTAGCCGGATTACCCGGCCGATGTAGGGGTCGGGCATGCCCGACCCGCTGGGAGGGCTCCAGCCTAAAGGGATCTAACGACGGCGAGCCCTGAAATCATCCTTACTTCCCGAGAATGCTGTTCACCGCGGCGGCATGGCCGGTTTTGTCGCTGGCGCCGGAAAGCACCTGGATAACCACAAACTTGTTATCGGCGGTGGAGAGCAGCGTCGCCTGCTGCACGCCTTTGCCATCCATCTTGTCAGTGGCTTCAATGTGATAAACGTCCAGCCCTTTGACCTTCTCGGTCTTCTCGCTGATCACCTTATAATCCGGCGATGCCTGCTTCTGTTTATCCTTAATCGACTTCATACCGTTGAGGAAGTCCGCATCGGTGCCGCCTCGCGCCACAACGGGGACATTGTCCTCACCGAGGATAATCACGCGCTTTTCCGCCTGGCTGACGTACATCTTGCCCGGTGCGCCACCCGGCATTGGCTGCTGCTGATAACCTTTCAGGTCAAAAGTTAAGTCGCCGTTCAACAGCGAGACTTTCTGCGTGGCGGGTGCCGCTGCCGCAGGAGTAGTGACTTCCGCTGCGCCTGCCGCTGTCGCCGTACCAGAGAGGGCCAGCACCAGAGATAATGAACCTGCTAATTTAGATAATTTAATAGATTTCATTCGAGCATCCTTCTTCTGAATTGGCTTTCAGTATAGTGAGCCGCTCAAGCCCCCTGCCATGAGAAAGTTCCTTAACTGCCGAAAACGATAATGATTAATAAGGATATTTGGCCAGTCACTCTATTGCAGCCAAACCAAAGCCCTGCTTGCCATTACGCTTTACGTTGTACATCGCTTCATCGGCGCGCATCAGCGCCGCGCCAAAATCATCAGATTCCTTCACCTCAGCAATACCGACCGATGCGCCAATCTGCGCCAGGCCGTTATCGAGCTCGAACGGCGTCAGCGCCGCATCCAGCACGGCCTGCGCCGCAATGCGTACTTTGGGATAACCGATCAGGTAAGGCAGCAGCAGCACAAACTCATCGCCGCCGATCCGGCTAATCACCACGGCGGGCGGCACCGCGTCACGCATACGCTGGCTGAGCTGGATCAGCACCTCATCACCGCTGCGGTGGCCGAGCGTGTCATTAACGTGCTTAAAGTTGTCGAGGTCGATATAGGCAAGGCACAGCGGACCCTGCGTTTTCATCTGGCTGAAATGGTGTTGCAGCGCGTGGCGGTTGGTAAGGCCGGTTAGCGGATCGTGATGCGCCAGCGCCGAGAGCTGGGCTTCGTACTGCTTCTCTTTGGTCATATCAATATGAGTACCGGTCACCTTCAGCGCGTTACCCTGCTCGTCCCATTCGCTGACGCGCCCGCGGTCCAGCACCCAGGTGATCTTACCGTTCTTGGCGATCATCCGGTGCAGCGCCTCATAATAGGGTGCGCGCCCCTCGATATGGTCATAAAACGCCTTCAGCACTTCCTGCGCATCCTCCGGGTGCAGATGTTCGCGCCACACGGCAAATTGCGCACTCAGCTCCTTCGGCTGGAAGCCCAGCATTGACCCCCAGCGGCGGTTGAAGATCACCAGCTTGCCGCTGGGGATATCCAGCTGCCACAGACACAGCCCGGTGCCGTCCAGCGCCGCATTCAGCTTATGGCGGGCGTCATGGGCAATACGCTTCAGGCGCGCATTGTGTTTTTTCAGGTTGTGGATTTGCTGGTGGAGCGCTTCGTCGGACATGGTTCACGCAAAGAGTGAAAATAAGCGCTATTTTGCCTGCGCGTATTTTTCTGTAAATGACTGAATTGAAAAGCCGATCTTTGGTGGGGAATTTCAGGGAAGGAAGGGTTTTTGGCGGTATAGCAGGGCAATATCAGCTGGGAGCGCTGTTTTACCGGGTTGGATGCTGAGGGCTGGTCAATAGCTGGCGGCGCGATACCCTGCGCCGCCGGGCTTAACGTGGTCAGAATTACATCTGCACCAGGTTCTTAATTTTTACGTCCGGATTAACATCCGCTTCGTAATCCACGCCGTCCAGACCAAAGCCGAACAGATGCATGAACTCGGTTTTGTAACCGATGAAGTCAGTCAGCTGGTTCAGGTTTTCGTCAGTGACGGTTGGCCACAGTGCGGAAACCTCGTCCTGAACTTCAGGCTGCAGCTCTTTATAATCGGCACGCAGGCGGCCGGTGTCATCGAGGATCGGCGAAGCACTATACAGGCTGTCTTTAAACAGGCCGTAGACCTGCTCGATGCAGCCTTCGTGGGTGCCTTTCTCTTTCATCACTTTGAACAGCAGTGAAAGATAAAGCGGCATTACCGGGATAGCCGAACTGGCCTGGGTCACTACCGCTTTCAGTACGGAAACGCGTGCGTCGCCCTTACCGTGCGCGGCCAGCTTGTCGCGAATGGAAAGAACGCGTTTATCGAGATCTTTCTTCGCTTCACCAATTGAGCCGTTCCAGTAGATATCATGGGTGATCTGCTCGCCCAGATAGGTGAAGGCAGTAGTTTTAGCGCCGTCGGCCAGCACACCCGCTTCCATCAGCGCGTCGATCCACATCTGCCAGTCTTCACCACCCATAACCGCGACGGTGCCTTCGATCTCTTCCTGAGAAGCCGGTTCCAGGGAGACGTCGGTGATGGTTTCTTTATCGGTGTTCAGCCCACGGGTCACCAACGGCTTGCCGATTGGCTTCAGGGTAGAGTTAAACACTTCACCGGTGGTTGGGTGGGTACGGCGTGGCGCGGCCAGGCTGTAAACCACCAGGTCAACCTGACCCAGATCCTGCTTAATCATCTCAATGGTTTTCTGTTTCACCGCGTCGGAGTAGGCGTCACCGTTGATGCTTTTGGCATACAGGCCTTTCTCCTCGGCAAACTCTTCGAACGCCGCAGAGTTGTACCAGCCTGCGGTGGCGGTTTTATTCTCTTCGCCGGCACGTTCAAAGAACACGCCCAGCGTATCTGCACCGCAGCCAAACGCCGCAGAGATACGCGCCGCCAGGCCGTAACCCGTCGAGGCGCCAATCACCAGAACTTTTTTCGGGCCGGAAGCGATCTCGCCCTGTTGGGTGACGTATTCGATCTGTTTTTTGACGTTAGCTTTGCAACCCGCCGGATGGGCAGTAATACAGATGAAGCCACGGATGCGTGGTTTAATAATCATATTGACCTCAGTTTATGAAACTTTTTCATTAACTTTTTCATTAACTTTCTCATGAAATAAGGGCGTCAGAATAGCGCGTAAAGCGGTTCAGGCAAAGTGCGGAAGCGCCGATCTGCCGCTTCGGCTTACTCTGTAAGCGCCAGTTGCTTACGGATTAAGCGCTTTTAGTGCACTGGCCTGATACTGCGCCATCTCCGCAGGCGGCACCATGCCGCCGCCGGTCGCCCAGACTAAGTGCGTCGCACCGGCCAGCGCCGCTGCACTGATGCCCTGCTGAGCCAGCTTTTCAGGCTGCGCGCTGATACGCCACGGCCCTGCCATTCCCGCCAGCGCCGACGGTTCCAGCGCCAGCTGTTCATGCTGATACAGCAGCCCGAGCAGCGCGTACATTTCTTCATCACTGAGAGTATAAAAGGCGCTCAGCAATCGCTCCATTGCGCGGCCGACAAAACCGGAGGCGCGCCCGACCGCCAGACCGTCCGCTGCGGTACGGTTGTCGATTCCCAGATCCTGTACCGCGATCTCATCATGCAGGCCAGTGTGTACGCCCAGCAGCATGCACGGAGAGTGCGTCGGCTCGGCAAAGATGCAGTGAACGCTGTCGCCAAAGGCCAGCTTAAGGCCAAACGCCACGCCGCCGGGGCCACCGCCGACGCCGCACGGCAGATAGACCAGCAGCGGATGCTGTGCATCAACCCGGATATTTTCCGCAGCAAACTGCTGCTTCAGCCGCTCCCCGGCCACCGCATAGCCAAGAAACAGGTTGTGGGAATTCTCGTCGTCGATAAAGAAACAGTGCGGGTCGGACTCGGCCTGACGGCGCCCTTCCGCCACCGCCACGCCGTAATCCTGCTGATACTCCACCACCTTTACGCCGTGCTCGCGCAGCTTCTGCTTTTTCCACGCGCGCGCATCCGCCGACATGTGGACCGTGACATCAAAACCGAGGCTGGCACTCATAATCCCGATCGACAGGCCAAGATTTCCGGTCGAGCCGACGGCAATACGCCGCTGGCTGAAAAACTGGCGCAGCGGCGCGGAGGCAAGGCAGGCATAGTTATCCGTCTCCTTCAGCAGCCCGGCATTGATTGCCAGCTTTTCCGCATGCGCCAGCACTTCATAGATGCCGCCGCGGGCCTTAATCGAGCCCGATACCGGCAGGTGGCTATCTTTCTTTAACCACAAACTGCCGGGCAGCGCGTGCTGATAGCGTGCATCAAGCACCGGTTGTAAGCGGGTCAGCGGGCAAATTTCCGACTCAATGATGCCGTTGCTGGCGCGCGTTTCCGGGAATACCTGCATCAGGTAAGGGGCAAAACGCGCCAGCCGGGCGCTGGCGTCCACCACCTGTTCACGCGTCAGGCCGACGTGCGCATAGCCCTGTGCCAGCGTCGTGGCTTTAGGGTTGAACCAGGTAACCGGTTGTAAGGCACACAGCTGATTAACCAGTGGAAAATTCTGCCTGACCTGTTCTGCATCCATTAACATGGTGACTTCTCCTGTGGTGGTGGGGTGATGGCCGATTTATGCTTAAACAATGGGAAAAACAGTCATTACCGCCAAAGTTTGATCGCATTCAAATTTCTGAAAAATATAAAGAAAAAACCAGATATGCAGTTTATCTGCATAACTACCGCCTGCCAACTGTCGGTCTGTAAAGTCAGCGCAGGTTTACCCGCTAACTATGCAGTTAGTCATGCTGGATTGTGCTTAAAACACAGGATTTCACATTTATTTAAAAACTTTGAAACCTTTTTTTGATGTTAAATTAGCGGCGACTTAGTGAGATTCACTGAGTCATCCACGGTATGACAGTATTTATAACTAAGAGCTCCCCGCACGGCATTTGCCCCTGACGGACAGGCTCTACACATATGAAGGTTTGTTATGGAAAAGCTCTCTTACGTTTCTGAAGGCAGCAAGACGGCCTGGTCAACCTATCTGCAGCAGATCGATCGCGTCGCGCCGTATCTCGGCGACCTGTCGCGCTGGGTGGATACCCTGCGTCATCCGAAACGTGCACTGATTGTAGACATTCCGCTGCAAATGGACGACGGCAGCATCCGCCACTTCGAAGGCTTCCGCGTGCAGCACAACCTGTCGCGCGGCCCGGGTAAAGGCGGTATTCGTTACCATCCTAATGTGGATCTTAATGAAGTCATGGCGCTTTCTGCGTGGATGACGATCAAATGTGCGGCGGTTAACCTGCCGTATGGCGGCGCCAAGGGCGGGATCCGCGTTGACCCCTTTGCGCTGTCGGAAGGCGAGCTCGAGCGCCTGACGCGCCGCTACACCAGCGAAATTGGCCTGATCATCGGCCCGCAAAAAGATATTCCTGCGCCGGACGTTGGCACCAACGCCAAAGTGATGGCGTGGATGATGGACACCTATTCAATGAATCACGGCACCACCATCACGGGCGTGGTGACCGGTAAGCCTATCCACCTTGGTGGTTCACTGGGGCGCGAAAAAGCCACCGGGCGCGGCGTATTTATTACCGGCCGTGAAGTGGCACGCCGCAGCGGCATTGAAATTGAAGGTGCGCGAGTTGCCGTGCAGGGCTTTGGTAACGTCGGTAGCGAAGCAGCGCGCCTGTTTAACGATGCCGGGGCGCGCGTGGTAGCGATTCAGGACCACAGCGCCACGCTGTTCAACGCGGCAGGCATCGACCTGGTCGCGCTGAGCGAGTGGCAGGCAGCCAATAAAAAGATTGCCGGATTCAGCGGCGCAGACGTTATCAGCGATGAGGCATTCTGGGACGTGGAAATGGAGATTCTGATCCCTGCCGCGCTGGAAGGTCAGATCACCCGTCAGCGCGCGGAAAAACTGCACTGCCGCATCGTGCTGGAAGGCGCAAACGGCCCAACCTTCCCGGAAGCCGATGACGTGCTGGCCTCACGCGGTATTACCGTCGTGCCGGACGTCGTGTGTAACGCCGGGGGCGTAACCGTCAGCTACTTTGAGTGGGTGCAGGATATGGCCAGCTTCTTCTGGAGCGAGGACGAAATTAATGAGCGCATGGATAAGCTTATGACCGAAGCGATGGTCCACGTCTGGGATAAAGCGCGTGAGAAGACGTGCAGCCTGCGCACCGCAGCCTATATCGTGGCGTGCGAGCGCATCCTGATGGCACGTAAGGATCGCGGGATCTATCCGGGTTAAGCGCAATATAGCCCCTCAAAAACCGTATTGATGTAGGGTTGGCTCGAAGAATGGCAGGCTCCTTTAGGAACCTGCCTTTTTTTAGATCTTTTCCGCCCGGGCGTCCGCTTCGGCCTGCTGGTAACGCTGCTTAAATGCCTCGTTCTCTTCGACCAGGCGCAATGCCGCCTCGATCAGTTCATTCTGCACCAGCGTATCGGCACCGTCGCTGGTGGCCCAGTGAATGTACATCACGCACAGAGCCGCAACCTGCAGCTGCTCGCCCTCTTCATTGCTGCCGTCAAACTGATATTCGGCCCGCGACCAGCGGTAAATATCGCCGACAAAGGGCATATCACCACTTTCATCGAGGGACGGTAAGGTGGCGAACAGTTCCAGCATCTCCGGGGTGGCGACGTAGTTCTGGCGGCCAACGGCATCCAGCTGGCGTCCGTGGGCGCGGGCCTTATTGGCCTGTTTGGCTTTCAGTTTGGCGCGTTTATTACGTTTGTCCTGTTTGGTGCTCACGGCTTTTCTCTGTCAGTAAAAAATTGGGCGGCAGGATAACATATCTGGTCAGGATTTCCCGATCATCAGCGACACCAGCCCGGCGGCAATCAGCGGCCCGACCGGCACGCCGCGAAACAGCGAGACGCCGATAATGGTGCCGATCAGCAGCCCACCAACGACGGTAGGCTGGCTGCTCATCAGCTGCACGCCGCGCCCGCCAACCCAGGAAACAAAAATGCCCACCGCGATTGCCAGCAGCGATTTCCAGTTCAGGAAAGAGTGCATCAGCGTGGTGGATGGCAGCGAACCGCTGGCAATCGGCGCCATCACGCCAATGGTCAGGATGATGATCCCCACCGTGACGCCCTGCTTCTCAATCCACGGGAAGGTTTGCTGCAGCGGCGTCATGCGAATGGCAACCAGCACCAGCAGCGCAATGGTGACGGTGAGGTTGTGGCTGAAGTAGCTCAGGGCGGCAAGGAACAGCAGAATAGCGAGGGTCAAATCGAACATTTTTTACCTGATAACAGTTTCGCAACAAAGTGGTGAGCACAGCATAAAGAATTTTTTCAGCAACTCACCCTTTTTTTTCCTTTACGCCGCCGGCGTGGCCCGCGCCCGCTTCAGGCAATCAGTGGCTGGCATCAATCGCGGCCTGCAGGCTGACCTGCGGACCACTCAGCACCGCCAGCGTACTGTTAATAAAGCGCTCCGCCCCGCTCATCGACGCCTGCGCCAGCACGATACAGCCCAGGGTGCATTCCGGACGTTGCTGAATATAGTGCGCAATTTCCTGATGATAGCCGTCAATGTCGCCCTGATTGAACCAGGCCCACGCGCGCGGGATCAGTTCGATCACCAGCCGTTCACCGGGAATAAAGGCGCTAAATAGCTGGGTGGTGGAGGCCAGCGTCGAGCTGGCGGTGCAGAGCACCAGTATCGTGCCGTGATAGCGCGAGGCGATTTTCGCCAGCGTGGCATCAATGCGCACCACCGGTTTGCTGAACGCGATCTCGTATGCTGCCACCCCAAGCGTGGTGCAGGTGACAATCACCGCATCCGCCTGCTGACACAGCTCTTCAATGGCCTGGCGCGTGGCGGCTGCGATCTCCGGGGTGACCTGCTGCTGCTCAATGGCTTGTTCAAAAAGTTCACTCTCCACCCGGTGCAGCAGCTGGACGTCTTCATAGCCGAGCGCGCCGAGCGCCTGCTCGAACACTTCTATATTACTTCTGGCCGCGTGCAGGCAGGCAATGATGGTCATGGCCGCATCTCCTTTAACGTTGAAATGCTACTGTGGCAAATATCACAAAAAATGCCAGTAAAAAGGGCCTCTCTGAGAACGAATGTTTCACCCGATAAGCACCGCCGTGGTGCACTGCACCGTATTTGTTCGCCACTATCCTGCAACCTTTGTTTCAACAACCGCATTGTTCGCCTGCTGGCGGCACTTTTTGTCTCATAAGAAACTGGTATGGAAATTGCTTTTATTTACTCATGACGCAAAGGAGAGACAGATGAAAGCAATTATCATAGGTGCCGGTATTGGCGGTATGTGTGCGGCGATTGCGCTGCGGCGCGGCGGCATTGAGTGCGAGGTGTTCGAGGCGGTGAAAGAGATCAAACCGGTAGGTGCGGCGATCTCAGTGTGGCCAAACGGAGTGAAATGCCTCAACTATCTGGGGATGAGAGAAGCCCTGCGCGCCATTGGCGGTCCGATGCAGATGATGGCCTACAAAGATGGGTACAGCGCGGAAACGCTGACCCGCTTCAGCCTTGACCCGCTGGTTAAGGATTCCGGCGAGCGCCCGTATCCGGTAGCGCGTGCCGAGCTTCAGGCGATGCTGTTGGATACCTGGGGGCGCGACTCTGTTCAGTTCGGCAAACGGGTGGTCAGCGTGGAAGAAAAAAGTGACGGTGTCACTGCTTACTTCGACGATGGCTCTGAAGCACACGGCGACCTGCTGATCGCCTGCGACGGCACCCACTCGGCGATCCGCCAGCACGTGCTGGGTTATGCCACCGAGCGCCGTTACGCGGGCTACGTAAACTGGAACGGCCTGGTGGAGATTGATGAATCACTGGCTCCGGGCGACCAGTGGACCACCTTTGTCGGTGAAGGCAAGCGCGTTTCGCTGATGCCGGTAGCGGGCAACCGCTTCTATTTCTTCTTCGACGTGCCGCTGCCAAAAGGGCTGGCGCAAGACCGCAGCACCCTGCGCGGCGATCTGAAGGGGTATTTCTCCGGCTGGGCCGCGCCGGTGCAGCAGCTGATCGAACGGCTGAACCCGGAAACCACTAACCGCGTGGAGATCCACGATATCGAACCTTTTGCGCAGCTGGTTAAAGGCCGGGTAGCGCTGCTGGGCGATGCGGCACACAGCACCACGCCGGATATCGGCCAGGGCGGCTGTGCGGCGATGGAGGATGCGGTAGTGCTGGCGATGATGCTGCACAGCAATTCGCTGGGCATTGAAGATGCGCTGCTGCGCTATCAGGACAAGCGCGCCGGGCGGGTAAAGGACCTGGTGCTGAAGGCGCGTAAGCGCTGTGATGTCACCCACGCCAAAGAGCCAGCGGTGACCGCAGAGTGGTACGCGGGGCTGCGCGAGGAGACTGGCGAGCGCATCCTGAACGGCATGTGCGAAACCATCCAGGGCGGTCCGCTGGCCTAGCCCGCGATTTGCCCCTGTAAGCAGGGCCGATCGAAACAGAAGATCGGCCCCTGGGCGTTATTCTTGCAAACCCCGGTTGCGCAGCATCGGTTCGATCTCCGGGTCACGCCCGCGCCAGTCGTGGTAGAGCTGCTTCAGATCTTCGCTGTTGCCGCGTGACAGCACTTTGTCACGGAAGCGCTGACCATTTTCCCGCGTCAGGCCGCCGTGCTCTTCAAACCACGCAAAGCCATCATCCGCCAGCATTTCGGTCCACAGATAGGCGTAATAACCGGCGGCGTAGCCGTTACCCCAGATATGCTGGAAGTAGCTGGAGCGATAGCGCGGCGGCACGGCGGCCAGGTTGATTTTCTCCTCGCTCAGCGCGTGCTGTTCAAACTCATCGGTTTTCTGCACTGGCTGGTCGGCATGCAGCCCGTGCCAGTGCTGATCGAGCAGCGCGGCGGCCAGCAGCTCGCTCATGTCATAGCCTTTGTTGAAGGTGCTGGCGCGCAGCATCTTATCGCGCAGCGCCGCTGGCATCGGCTCCCCGCTCTGGTAGTGGCGGGCGAAGTGGCTGAACACCTGCTGGTTGCTGGCCCAGTGCTCGTTAAACTGCGACGGGAACTCAACAAAATCACGCGGCGTCTCCGTGCCGGACAGGCTGGCGTAGCGCTGGTTGGCGAACATGCCGTGCAGCGCATGACCAAACTCGTGGAACATCGTAATCACATCATCCCACGACAGCAGCGCAGGCTGGCCGGGCGACGGCTTGCTGAAGTTCGCCACGTTGTAAATCACCGGTTTACTGCCCAGCAGCGTCGACTGCTCGACAAAGTTGCCCATCCACGCGCCGCCGCCTTTGTTATCACGCTTGAACCAGTCGGCGTAAAACAGCGCCAGCGGCGTGCCGTCTTTATCCAGCACTTCATACACTTTGACATCCGGGTGATAGACCGGCAGATCGGGGCGTGGCTTAAAGGTAATGCCGTACAGCTGAGTCGCGGCATAGAACACGCCGTTCTCCAGCACGTTGTTCAGCTCGAAGTAAGGTTTGATCTGCGCCTCGTCGAGGTCATATTTGGCGCGGCGCACCTGCTCTGCGTAGAACAGCCAGTCCCACGGCGCCAGGGTAAAACCGCCCTGCTGCTGGTCGATGACCGCCTGGATATCTGCCGCTTCACGCCCGGCGCGCGCGGTGGCTGCCGGGACAATCTGGCGCATAAAATCGAGCGCGGCCTGCGGGGTTTTCGCCATCTGATCCTGCAGCTTCCAGGCGGCATAGCTGTCGAAGCCCAGCAGTTTGGCCTGCTGCGCCCGCACCTGCGCCAGCCGGGCAATCAGCTCGCGCGTGTCGTTGGCGTCGCCTTTTTCGGCGCGCGTCCAGCTGGCCTGATACAGTTTTTCACGCGTCGCGCGCGCGCTCAGGGTTTGCAGGTCCGGCTGCTGGGTGGTGTTTTGCAGGGTCAGGAGCCACTGGTTGCTCAGCCCGCGCGCCTGGGCAGCATCGGCCGCTGCGGCAATTTCTCCGGCGCTCAGCCCGGCCAGCGGCTGCTCGCTGCTGAACAGGACGCCACCCGCTTTGGTGGCGGCCAGCAGGCGGTTGGTGAAGCGGGTGCTGAGCGTGGCAGACTCCTGATTCAGCGCTTTGAGCTGAGTTTTATCCGCGTCGGAAAGCTGCGCTCCGGCCAGTTCAAACGCCTGCCAGGTGACCTCTGTCAGCCGCAGCGACTCCGCATCCAGCTTCAGCTGCTGGCGCTGCTGATACACCGCGTCCAGCCTGGCGAACAGCTTGCCGTTGAGGTGAATATCGTCGTCGAGCGCCGCCAGTTTTGGCGACATCTCCTCATCCAGCGCCTGCAGTTCATCACTGGTATTGCCGGAGGTCATCGCGCTGAAAACGTTATACACGCGTGCCAGGCTCTGACCGCTCTGCTCCAGCGCCAGGTAAGTATTTTCAAAGGTCGGTGCGGCCGGGTTGTCGGCGATGCGGGCGATTTCGGCGCGCTTTTCCGCTATCGCCGCTTCCAGTGCCGGGCGATAATCGGCACTGTGGATCTTGTCGAAGGGCGGTGCCTGGAACGGCAATGTACTGGCCTTGCTGAACGGGTTATCTTGCTGTCTCTGCATCTGCTGATGTTCCTTTTGCGATTCTGCCGCCTGCACGCTGGCGGTGACTGCCATACTGATGGCCCAGACTAACGGTGCAATCCTCATAACTTTACCCTCATCCCTGTTGACGAATCACCAGCTTAGGCGCAGATGCGCCGGGTTGCAAAGTCATTGCTGGCGCTGATAACAGGCGATGATCTCCCCCGCCACCGCCACGGCAATCTCGGCGGGCAGCTTGCCTTTCACGTCCGGTAGCCCTATCGGGCAGCGCATCCCAGCCAGCTGCTCGCGGCTGAAGCCTTTGCCCTCCAGCCGGTAATCAAAGCGCTGGCGCTTGGTTTCAGAGCCAATCACACCAAAATAGCGCGCATCGCCGCGCCGCAGGATCGCTTCACACAGCTGTAAATCGCGCGGGTGATGGTGGGTCATCACCACGTAATAGCTGTTGGCGGGCATCAGCTTGACCTGATCGATGGGGTCTTCCAGACAGCACGCCGTCACCCCTGGCGGCACCGCCGTGAACTGCTGTGGCCGTTCATCAATCCAAAATACGTGACAGGGTAACGTTGATAGCAGGTTCACCAGCGCCTGACCGACGTGCCCGGCGCCAAAAACGGCGATCTGCGGCTGCGGCTGTACCAGCGGCTCGAAAAGAATGCTGGTGACGCCGCCGCAGCACTGCCCGAGGCGTGCACCAAGGTTGAATTGCTCATGCCGCGCCTGCACACCCGGGGTTTGCAGCATCTCGCGGGCGATAGCAATGGCCTGAAACTCCAGATGGCCGCCGCCAATGGTCAGCCAGGTGTTATCCTGGCTGACGATCATCTTGCTGCCGCGATCGCGCGGCACTGAGCCTTTATCATCGAGCACCGTCAGCAGCACGCAGGCCTCAGCGCGCGCACGCAGATTCGCCAGAATAGTGATCCAGTCATCGCTACGCATTATCCCCTCCCGCACGCATTTTTTCCGCCCCCCAGAACACTCGCTCCGGGGTAGCCGGGGCATCCAGCAGCGGATGCTGGCGATAGCCGCCTACGCTGGCAACCGCGTCCTGCAGCGCGCACCACACCGCAATACCCAGCATAAACGGCGGCTCGCCGACCGCTTTGGAATGGAACACGGTCTTTTTTGGATTTTTGCGATTTTCGACCAGCGTCACGCGCAGGTCGTGCGGCACATCGCCAATCGCCGGAATTTTGTAACTGGCCGGGCCATCGGTCATCAGCCGCCCTTCGGCATTCCACACCAGCTCCTCGGTGGTCAGCCAGCCCATGCCCTGCACAAAACCGCCTTCAACCTGGCCGATATCAATCGCCGGGTTAAGCGAAGCGCCCACATCGTGCAGGATATCGGCACGCAGCAGGCGGTATTCGCCGGTCAGGGTATCCACCATCACTTCCGCGCAGGCCGCGCCGTAGGCGTAGTAATAGAATGGTTGCCCGCGTCCCGCCAGGCGATCGTAGTGGATGCCCGGCACGCGGTAATAGCCGGCGGCGGAGAGCGGCACCTGATTGAGCCACGCCTGCTGCGCCACTTCGGCGAAGGTAAAATGCTTGTCGCCAACTTTGACGATGCCGTTGCTGAAGCGCACCTGCTCCTCAGAGCAGTGATGTACTTTGCACAGCATGGCGATCAGCCGGTCGCGCAGGATCTCCGCCGCATTCTGCGCCGCCTTGCCGTTGAGATCGGTGCCGCTGGAGGCCGCCGTCGGTGAAGTATTGGGTACTTTGCCGGTATCGGTCGCGGTGATCTGGATGCGATCGACGTCGATTTGCAGCACTTCAGCGACGATCTGCGCCACTTTGGTGTTTAGCCCCTGGCCCATCTCGGTGCCGCCGTGATTCAGCTGGACCGTGCCGTCGGTGTAGATCAGAATCAGCGCCCCGGCCTGGTTGAGGAAGCTGGAGGTAAACGAGATGCCGAATTTAACCGGCGTCAGCGCCAGGCCGCGCTTCATTACGCTGTTAGCGGCATTAAACGCCGAGATTTCGGCACGGCGGGCGGCGTAGCCTGCACTCTCTTCCAGCTGGGCGGTCATCTCCTCCAGCAGGTTATCTTCCACCGTCTGATAATAGTGGGTGACGTTGCGCGTCTCTTTGCCGTAGTAGTTACGCTTGCGCACTTCCAGCGGGTCGAGGCCCAGCTCGCGGGCGATATGGTCCATAATCTGCTCAATGGCGACCATGCCCTGCGGCCCGCCAAAGCCGCGATAGGCGGTATTGGACGCGGTATTGGTGCGGCAGCGGTAGCCGGTAATCAGAGCATCGCCAAGGTAATAGGCATTGTCAGCGTGGAACATCGCACGATCGACGATAGAACCCGAGAGATCGAGCGAATAGCCGCAGTTGCCCGCCAGATCGATTTTTACCCCGCAGAAGCGCCCTTCATCATCCACCCCGACGTCATAGCGCACAAAGAACGGATGGCGTTTGCCGGTGGTGCGCATATCGTCGCGGCGCGACAGGCGCATTTTGACCGGCCTGCCGCTTTTGCCTGCCGCTACCGCGCACAGGCAGGCAACGCCCGCGGCCTGCGTCTCTTTACCGCCGAAGCCGCCGCCCATACGGCGCATGTCGATGGTCACTTTATTCATCGTCACGCCCATTACCGAGGCCACCAGCTTCTGCACTTCGGTCGGGTTCTGGGTTGATGAGTAAACCTGCAGCGCACGATCTTCGCCGGGCACCACCAGCGCCACCTGAGTTTCCAGATAGAAGTGCTCCTGACCGCCAATGTGAAATTCGCCCTGCAGGCGGTGGGCCGCACGCGCCAGCGCCGCTTGCGCATCGCCGCGCTGGTGGATGTGCGGCTGCTGGACAAAGCTTTGCTGCTCCAGCGCCTGCTTCACGTCCAGCAGCGGGGTGAGCGGCTGGTACTCTATTTTTGCCAGCATCGCCGCCTGACGCGCCGCCTGCTCGCTTTCGGCTGCCACCACCAGCACCATCTGTCCGGCATACTCCACCACGTCCTGCGCCAGCAGCGGGTCACCAGGCTCCAGCGGCCCGATATCCACCTCACCCGGCACGTCGCGCCAGGTCAGCACGCTCACTACCCCGGGCACCGCGTAGCAGGCTGCGACATCAATGCTGATAATGCGCGCATGGGCATGTTCGCTGAGGCGCGGGCAGAGATGCAGCATCCCAGGCAGCTCGAGGCGATCGTCAATATATTGCGCTGCGCCGCTAACGTGCAGCGCCGCGCTCTCATGCTTGTTGCTCTTGCCAACGCCGTTCTGAATGCCCTGCTTAAACTGGTGGGCAATCACCTCTTCACTGACCTGCGGGCGATTATGAGACATAGCGGGCAACCTCCGTAATGGTCAGTTCACCGTTGAGATCGGCGTAGTAGCGGCGCAGCAGATTTTTCGCCAGCTGCAGGCGATAAGCCGCGCTGGCGCGGAAGTCGCTCAGCGGCTGGAACTCCTGCTCCAGAGCTTTGCAGGCTTGTTCGATGGCGCAGAGCGTCAGCGGCTGGCCAAGCAGCAGCTGTTCACAGCGCGAAGCGCGCTGCGGGATCGCCGCCATGCCGCCAAAGGCAATGCGCACGTGCGACACGCAGTTTTGCGCATCGGTTTGCAGCGTGAAGGCGGCAAATACGGCGGAGATATCATCCTCCAGCCGTTTGGAGACCTTCCAGGCGCGGAAATTTCGTCCTGTCGCCGTTTTGGCTATCACGATAGCGCGGATAAACTCGCCAGCGCGCAGCGCGGTTTTACGGTAGCCGAGGAAGAACTCACTGATTGCCAGGCGGCGCACTTCATCACCGCGCTGCAGCAGCAGCTCCGCGTCCAGCGCCAGCAGCATCGGCGGCGTATCGCCAATCGGCGAAGCGTTAGCGATGTTGCCGCCCAGCGTGCCCTGATGGCGGATCTGCAGTGAGGCAAAGCGCTCCAGCAGCTGGCTGAACGCCGGGATTTCCGCGCTCAGCAGCTGCCAGCAGTGATGTAAAGAGGCCCCGGCCCCCAGCACAATCTCCTCGCTGCCAATTTCACACTGTTTCAGTTCATCGACGTGGCCGAGAGCAATCATCAGCGGCAGCGCCTGATGCTGCTGCGTCACCTGCAATGCCAGGTCGGTGCCGCCCGCCAGCAGCCGCGCCTGCGGATTGGCCAACAGCACCGCGCTGAGCTGACCGATAGTTTTTGGCAGCAGGCAATGGTTGCCCTGCCGCGCGATCTCCTGCATCTCGCTGTTTTGCAGCGCCAGCAGACGTTCTACCGTCGCGGCTTCCTGCTGCTGAAAACTGTCGCTGACCGGCGTGGCACAGGCCTGCTGCGCCGCCGCAACAATTGGCCGATAGCCGGTACAGCGGCACAGGTTGCCCGCCAGCGCCTGCTCAATCTGCTGATGGTTTGCGCTGCCCTGCTTTTGCAGCGTGAACAGCGACATCACAAAGCCCGGCGTACAGAAGCCGCACTGCGACGCGTGGCAGTCAACCATCGCCTGCTGCACCGGGTGTAACCCCTCCGGCTGGCGCAGATCTTCAACGCTAATCAGCTGTTTTCCCTGCAGGCTGCTGACAAAAGTCAGGCAGCTGTTGACCGTCTCGTAGTGCATTTTTCCGTTTTCTACGCGGCCAAGGGTGACGGTGCAGGCACCGCAGTCGCCGGAGGCGCAGCCCTCTTTGGTGCCGCAGCGCCGCTGGTTCTGGCGCAGATAGTTGAGCACCGTCAGGTTCGGGTCGATCTCCTGCTCGCTGACCAGGCGCTGATTGAGTAAGAACTGGATCATGCTGCACGCTCCATTTTATCGCTCTGCCAGACGCAGCGGCCGTTAACCCAGGTGGCGGCGATATTGCGGTCGTCACCCAGCGTCATCAGCACGAACAGCTTTTCCCAGATATCGCGACTGTTGGTGTGGCGCATCTGCTGCAGCGGGGAAACGGCCGGGTCGAGCACCACAAAATCGGCCTCTTTGCCCGGCATGAAATTGCCAATCTTCTGGTCGAGATCCAGCGCTTTCGCACCGCCCAGCGTGGCGTGGTAAAAAGCTTCACAGGCGGAGAGCCTGTAGTGCTGCAGCTGGCCAACCTTGTAGGCCTCGCCCAGCGTTTGCAGCATATTAAAGGTGGTGCCCGCGCCGACGTCGGTGCCGATCCCCATCTTCACCCCTTTATGCCAGCAGGTTTGCAGATTAAACAGCCCGCTGCCGAGGAACAGGTTTGAGGTCGGGCAGAAGGCCACCGCGGAATCGGTGGCGTGCAGGCAGTCCCACTCGCCGTCGTCAAGATGCAGGCAGTGGGCAAACAGGCTGCGCTTGCCGGTCAGCTGGTACTGGTGATACACGTCGAGATAGCCGTTGTGTTGCGGGAACAGCTCCTTCACCCATTCGACCTCCTGCGGGTTCTCGCTCAGGTGAGTATGCAGCCAGGTGTCCGGATATTCGGCGCGCAGCTGCTGTACCTTGCTCAGTAACTGCGGGGAGGAGGTCGGGGCAAAGCGCGGGGTCAGCGCGTAGCTCAGGCGGCCGTGATTGTGCCAGCGTTCGATCAGCGCTTTGGTCTGCTGGTAGCTCTGCTGCGGGGTTTCGGTCAGGCTCTCCGGTGCGTTGCGGTCCATCATCACCTTGCCGGCAATCAGCCGCATCTCCAGCGCCGCGGCCGCGGTAAACAGTGCATCGACCGATTCAGGATGCACGGTGCCAAATACCAGCGCGGTGGTGGTGCCGTTGCTCAGCAGCTGCTGGAGGAAAAATGCCGACATGCGCGCCGAGTGCTGCGGGCAGTGATACTGGCTTTCCACCGGGAAGGTGTACTGATTGAGCCACTCCAGCAGCTGCTCACCAAACGCGCCAATCATTTCGGTTTGCGGGTAGTGAATATGGGTGTCGACAAAGCCAGGCACGATCAGGCGGCCGCGATAGTCGAGTGCCCCATTCCCCGGCTGCAGCAGGTGCTGCCCCTGCTGCCACTCATACAGGCCGACGATTTCGCCCGCGTTCAGCAGCAGCAGTCCGTCTTCAATATGGCGTGCGGCGTCCGGCAGCTGCTGAGGATTTTCCACCGTGCGGGTGATATCAAAAAAGCTGGCGCGTATCGCCTGGGTATAGGTCACTGACATAACATTTCCTTTATTGAGGCGGCCTCACCCTGTTCAGTATTTACCAGCAGTGAGGTTTTTACCCGTAATCAAATAACTTTCTTATCAGTGTAGTTTTGCAATTGTTGTGCCAGCCGGGAAAAAATAATTTTTCTTTAAATTACAATCAGTTAAAATTACTCTTAATAAACTCTGTTATTCAGGCTTAATAAACGATTGCGCAATCGGTTGCTAATAATGCAACCGATTGCTAATGGGCAACATTGCGCTTAATTATTGGGATGACATTTTATTTGGCCGGGCCTGCGCCCTTTTTTGGCGCATTTCTACCTTGAGGTGCACCAGCAGCGTGCAGCTTTTGGTATTAACCCATAACAAAACGCTGCTTTATCGGCGGCGCGGCATAATGTTAAGGTAAGAAAAATCCAAAATGTGTTGAGGAACAGTGAGATGATCGTATTTGTTACCGGTGCGACCGCCGGTTTTGGTCAGAGTATTACCCGTCGCTTTGTCGCTCAGGGACATAAAGTCATTGCCACCGGCCGCCGCCAGGAGCGCCTGGATGCGTTACAGCAGGAGCTGGGCGACAGCGTTTATACGTTGGTTCTTGACGTGCGCGATCGCGCCGGGATTGATGCGGCGGTAAACAGCCTGCCGGCGGAGTGGCGCAACATTGACGTGCTGGTGAATAATGCTGGCCTGGCGCTGGGCATTGAACCGGCACAGCGTGCCAGCCTGGAAGATTGGGAAGAGATGATCGACACCAATAACAAGGGCCTGGTGTATATGACGCGCGCCATTCTGCCCGCCATGGTGGAGCGCAACGTCGGCCATATCATTAATATCGGTTCGATTGCCGGCAGCTGGCCGTACCCGGGCGGTAACGTCTACGGCGCGACCAAAGCGTTTGTACGTCAGTTCAGCTTTAACCTGCGTACCGACCTGCACGGCACCGCGCTGCGCGTTACCGATATCGAACCGGGCCTGGTCGGCGGCACCGAGTTCTCCAATGTGCGCTTTAAGGGCGATGATGCCAAAGCGGGTAGCGTGTATGACGGCACCGAACCGTTGACGCCGGAGGATGTGACCGAAGCGGTCTGGTGGGTGGCTACCCTGCCGAAACACGTCAATATTAACGCGCTGGAGATGATGCCAGTCGGCCAGAGTCAGGCTGGCCTGCGCGTGCACAAAGGGTAATGAACCTGCGGCGGGCGACTCAGGCCCGCCCCCATCCGGCAACGATAATCAACACTCCGCAAAACGCCACCAGCGCCCCAAGCCAGTCGAAAGTGCTAAGCCGAACACCCTCAATAAAGCGCAACCACAGCAGCGCCGTGACCACATAAACGCCCCCATAGGCGGCGTAGACGCGCCCACTGGCGGCCGGGTGCAGCGTCAACAGCCAGACAAACAGCATCAGGCTGACTGCTGCCGGCAGCAGCAGCCATGGCGAACCGTTCTTTTTCAGCCACAGATACGGCAGGAAACAGCCGACGATTTCGGCCAGTGCGGTGGCAAAGAAAAGTAAAATGGTGGTCAGCAAAGGTAAATTCTCACTCAAAGTTCAACGGCGCAACCGGGTGACTGGTCGCTGCCTGAAAGCTGGTGATATACTAACAAACATCGTCCGCGCAGTCGCGACAGCGGGCTGCCCATTGAAAGGAAACTATGATGAAAACAGTACAACAACGTCTGAAGCAGGCGACACTGCCGTTATTAATGCTGGCAGCCCTTTTCTCCGTCCAGCACAGCGCGCTGGCACGCACCGACCGCCTGGTGATTGAGGATGGCGATAACTCACTGACTAAAGAAGAAGCGCGCCAGCAGAAAGAGCAGTGGGATGACACCCGCAATCTGCGCCATAAGGTTAATTCCCGCACCGAGAAAGAGTTCGACCGCGTTGACCGCGCTTTTGATACCAGCGAAGCCTGTGAAAAAAGCCTCAATCTGAATGCCTACTGGGAGCCGAAAACCCTGCGCTGCCTCGACCGTCGCACCGGTCGTCCGGTCACGCCTTAACCACTCCGGCACTGTTATTACTGCTACTTTAAGGATGATAAGATGAAGAGTTTCAAGTGGATATTAACCGCCCTCGTCGTTGCCACTCCTCTGGCCGTTCAGGCATCTTGCGAAACGGTCAAGGCCGATATTAACCAGAAAATCATCAACAACGGGGTTCCGGCCTCCGGCTTTACGCTGGATATCGTGCCGAATGACCAGGCCGATCAGGCGGGTGGCCAGGTCGTGGGCCACTGCGAAAACGACACGCAGAAGATTGTTTACAAGCGCAGCGGCAATAACGATGACAGCAGCGTCCCTGCTGCTGCCGGTACCTCGCAGGATACTTCCGCGCAGTAACCTCTCCGCTGGCCAGGCATGCCTGGCCCGCCTCAAAAATTAATGCGGTTTCAGCGCCGGGATCATCCGTGACACCAGCAGGCTCATCACCGCCACCCCCAGCGATACCGCAAATACCCAGTGTAGCGACAGCGCAATTTCACTCAGCATATGCTGCAGGCTGTCCGCCTCGATCGCCGCGCGCTGGCTGTGGGACATCACCTGCTGTACCGGGTCGTTGCTATCCGGCAGGCGCAGCAGCAGATTATAATTCAGCACCGCGCCCATCACCGCCGTTCCCAGCGCCGAGCCAAGCATGCGGCTAAACATGATTGATGCGGTACAGATGCCGCGAATGGCGAAGTCGGCGGTATTTTGCACGGCAATCAGGAAGGTGGTGCTGGTCATGCCCATCCCGGTGCCAATCACAAAGGCGAAAAAGCCGGCGTGCCACACCGGGCTTTCACGATGCAGGGTGAGCAGCAGCGCAGTTCCGGCAATTAACAGCAGCGAGCCGAGCAGCGCGGTAAAGCGGTACGAGGTGCGCTGCATCAGGCGCCCGCTCAGCGTACTGGCAAGCGGCCAGCCGATTGACATCATCGCCAGCGCACTGCCCGCCTGCAGCGGCGTGCCGCCATTAACCCCCTGGATCCAGGTGGGCAGAAAGGCGCTGATGCCCATCATCGCCGCACCGATCAGCAGATTTCCGGCATTCCCCGCCAGCAGCGTGCGGCTGCGCCAGATGGCCATCGGGAACAGCGGTTGGTTGGCGTTACGCTCGTGGTGCAGTAAGGCGTAGCCGGCGATGCATGCCACAATGACCAGCCCGGCGACCAATGGCAGCCCCAGTGATTCCGCCTGCAGTAACGCCACCAGCAGCGCGCTGACCGTCAGCATCAGCAAGGCGCTGCCCGTCAGGTTCAGGCGGTGCGGACTTTTCTCCTTCGATTCCGGGAAGAAGCGCGCCAGCAGCAGCATCGAAATAATGCCGATCGGCACATTGACCCAGAAAATCAGCGCCCAGTTAAAGTGCTGCACCAGCCACGCCCCGGTTAACGGGCCAACGATCGCCGCCACGCCCCAGACGCTGGACAGCCAGCCCTGGATCCCCGCCCGCTCTTTCGGCGGATAGACATCGGCAATAATAGTGGAGGTGAGCGGCATGATGGCCCCGGCCCCCAGCCCCTGTAGGGCGCGGAACAGGATCAGCCAGCCCATATTGGTGGCGAAGCCGCACAGCACCGAACCGCATAAAAACAGGCCTGTACCAATAAAGAACATGCGCTTTCTGCCCCATAGATCTGCCAGCCGCCCGTAAATCGGCACGCTGACTGCCTGGGTCAGCAGATAAATAGAGAACACCCAGCCAAACTGTGAGAAGCCTCCCAGCTCGGCGATAATCGTGGGCATAGCCGTAGCAACAATGGTGACTTCGATCGCCGCCATAAACATCGCCAGCATCGAGGCGATCAGGATCCAGTGGCGCTGCGCCACTGGATTAGCAATATTTTCCGACATAGTTTCCCCGTCCTTTGTTCATCCCTTTAGTGTGGAGCATTTTAGAGCAAACAGTTTCCGAAATGTGCTTATCTGAATTAGTGACATTGTCACCTGTTGACGATAAATTTTTTTCATTGATGGCTTTTCCAGCGCTGGCAAAGGCTTAAGCGTGATTTAGCTTAAAACTATCCCCCTGATTTTCGGCCTAAAATTTGGCACTTCTCCCGCTTCGCTGCTATAGATTTTTAGGCGAACTTACCGGGTAAAACGCTAGTAACACATTTAATCATCACTTTTAGTGCTTATCTGCATCCAGGGAGAACCATGATATGCAAAATTCCACGCTGTTGCAGCGTGCCTTACTGGCGGTGCTGTTTATCGCCGCTATCGTTGGCCTGCTGGTCTGGGGGCTTGGCGTAGAGACTATCCAGGCTCGCCGCGTTGATCTGATTTACCTCGGTCAGCAACATATGAAGCTGGTGTTCTGGTCACTGCTGTTTGCGCTGCTGATTGGCATTCCGAGCGGCATTCTTCTTAGCCGCCCTTTTGCCCGCCGCTGGGCGGAATACGTGATGCAGATCTTTAACGTCGGCAATACCCTGCCGCCGCTGGCGGTACTGGCGCTGGCGATGGTGGTGATCGGCATTGGCGATCGCCCGGCGATTATCGCACTGTTTCTGGCGTCGCTGCTGCCGATTGTGCGCAACACCTACGCCGGCCTGTGCTCGGTGCCCGCTTCACTGCTGGAGGCCGCTGACGGCATCGGCATGACCAAAGGCCAGCGCCTGCGCCAGGTTGAGCTGCCCAATGCGTGGCCGGTGATGCTTTCCGGTATTCGCGTGGCGACGGCAATTAACGTCGGTACTGCCCCGCTGGCGTTTCTGATTGGTGCCAGCAGCTACGGCGAGCTGATTTTCCCGGGAATTTACCTGAATGATTTCCCGACGCTGATCCTCGGCGCTGCCGCCACGGCGCTGTTTGCGTTGGTGCTGGATATGCTGCTGGCCGGTCTTGGCCGCCTGCTCAGCCCGCACACTGCGGCATAACAATAAAAAGGAGCTGAAAATGGCTGATTACCTGTTACCCCGCTGGCTGCGTCACGGCGCGCTGGCGCTGACCGCCTCTCTCGCGCTGAGCGGCGCGGCTGCCGCGGCACCGCTGGTGATGACGACGAAGAGTTTTACCGAACAGCACATTCTGTCGGCGCTGACCACCCAGTACCTGCGCAAACAGGGCTTTGAAGTGGAACCCAAAACCAACATTGCCACCACCATCGCCCGTAACGCAATGATCAACAAGCAGGTCGATATGACCTGGGAATATACCGGCACCTCGCTGATTATTTTTAACCATATCTCGAAGCCTATGCAGCCCGATGAGGCGTATCAGACGGTGAAAAAGCTGGATGCAAAGCTGGGCCTGGTGTGGCTCAACCCCGCGCCGATGAACAACACCTACGCCTTCGCCATGCAGCGCGATCGCGCCGACGCCGAGCATATTGATACGATGTCACAAATGGTGGCAAAGCTGGAGCAGGTGCGCAAGAACGACCCCGACCATAACTGGATGCTGGGCCTTGATCTTGAGTTTGCCGGGCGCTCCGATGGCCTGAAGCCGTTGCAGAAAGCCTACAGCATGGAGCTGGACCGCCCGCAGATCCGCCAGATGGACCCGGGGCTGGTTTACAACGCCATTCGTGATGGCTTTGTTGATGCCGGTCTGGTGTACACCACCGACGGGCGCGTCAAAGGCTTCGATTTGAAAGTGCTGAAGGATGATAAAGGCTTCTTCCCAAGCTATGCGGTAACGCCGGTGGTGACCGGGCAGGCGCTGAAAGAGCATCCGGGGCTGGATAAAGCACTGAATAAGCTGTCGCCGCTGATCACCGATGAGGCGATCACCGAAATGAATAAACGCGTGGATATTGATCATCAGTCGCCGCAGCAGGTGGCCCGCGATTTCCTGAAATCTCACGGCATGCTCTGAGGAGACAGTTATGGATACCCTTCACTACATTATTGATAACTGGAGCTACCTCGCTTCCCTCACCTTCCAGCATTTATGGCTGGTGGCGCTGGCGGTGGGCTTCGCCATTGTGATTGGCGTGCCGCTCGGCATTCTGATTGTGCGCTTTAAGTGGCTGGCAACGCCGATATTAGGGCTGGCCACCATCGTGCTGACCATTCCGTCGATTGCGCTGTTTGGCCTGATGATCCCGCTGTTCTCGATGATCGGTCAGGGCATCGGCGTACTGCCCGCAGTAACGGCGGTGTTCCTTTACTCGCTGCTGCCGATTGTACGCAACACCCACACCGCGCTGGAAAACCTGCCGGACGGGCTGCGGGAAGCCGGGCGCGGCATCGGCATGACCTTCTGGCAGCGCCTGCGCTGGGTGGAGATCCCGATGGCGCTGCCGGTCATTTTCGGCGGCATCCGCACCGCGGTGGTGATGAACGTTGGCGTGATGGCAATTGCCGCAATTATCGGCGCGGGTGGCCTTGGCCTGCTGCTGCTGGACGGCATCAGCGGCAGTGATATCCGCATGCTGATTGCGGGCGCATTAATGATCTGTTTACTGGCTATTATTCTTGACTGGCTGCTGCACCGCCTGCAGCTGGCGCTGACACCTAAGGGGATTCGATAATGATAAAACTGGAAAACCTCACCAAAACCTTTAAGCAGAAAAACGGTAACAGCTTTAACGCCGTTGATAATGTCAGCCTGAACGTGCCGGAAGGCGAAATGTGCGTGCTGCTCGGCCCTTCCGGCTGCGGCAAAACCACCACGCTGAAGATGATTAACCGCCTGATCCCCTCCAGCAGCGGCAAAATTCTGATTAACGGCGAGGATACCAGCGGGTTAGACACCGTCACGCTGCGCCGCAATATTGGCTATGTGATCCAGCAGATCGGGCTGTTCCCGAATATGACTATCGAAGAGAACATTACCGTGGTGCCGCGTATGCTGGGCTGGGACAAGCAGCGCTGCAAAGAGCGCGCCCGCGAGCTGATGAGCATGATGGCGCTGGATGCCAACAAATTTCTTCACCGCTACCCGCGTGAAATGTCCGGCGGCCAGCAGCAGCGCATTGGGGTGATTCGCGCGCTGGCGGCGGATCCACCGGTGCTGCTGATGGATGAACCGTTCGGTGCGGTCGACCCGATTAACCGCGAAGTGATCCAGAATGAGTTCCTCGAGATGCAGCGCCAGCTGAAGAAAACCGTAATGCTGGTCAGCCACGATATCGACGAAGCGTTGAAGCTCGGCGACCGTATTGCCGTGTTCGGCCAGGGGAAAATCGTGCAGTGCGCCAGCCCGGACGAGCTTTTGGCAAAACCGGCTAACGAGTTTATCGGATCGTTTGTTGGCCAGGACCGCACGCTGAAGCGCCTGCTGCTGGTGCAGGCGGGCGATGTTACCGATCGGCAGCCGACGCATACCGTGCAGAAATCCACGCCGCTGGCAGAAGCCTTTGGCATGATGGATGACAACGATTTGCGTTCAATCACCGTGGTGGATAACGACGGCAAACCGCTGGGCTTTGTGAAACGTCGCGAGGCGCGCGCTGCCAGCGGCGTCTGTGCCGATATGCTGCACAAGTTTACCGTCACCGGCAAAGCGGAAGAGAACCTGCGCGTGGTGCTGTCAAAGCTGTACGAGCACAATCTGGTCTGGATGCCGATCGTCGATGAAGACGGCCGCTACAGCGGGGAGATTTCGCAGGATTATATTGCGGATTATCTCAGTTCAGGCCGTACCCGCCGCGTACTGAATGCCGGTTAACAGACTTAGCCGTAGGGGCCGATCTTCTTTTTCGATCGGCCCTTAACAGGCTCATAGCGTTAGCGCGCTTAAATCGAGATAGTGCGCCAGCTCGCGCGTTTCGGCTCGCGGCAGATACGGCAGCTCCCCCAGCAGCGGCGCCGGGATCTTATCCCTCAGCACGTCGATAATTTGCGCATAGTGCGCCAGCCCCGGATTTATCCGGTTGGCAACCCAGCCCAGCAGCGGCAATCCATCATTCACCACCGCCTGCGCCGTCAGCAGCGCATGGCTGATGCAGCCCAGCTTGATCCCCACCACCAGTACCACCGGCAGCTGTTCCTGCACCGCCCATTCCGATAACGGCCGCAAATCGTTCATCAGGCTGCGCCAGCCGCCCGTCCCTTCCACCACGGTGTAATCCGCCTGCCCGTCCAGTGCCCTCAGCCCATGGCTGAGCGTGGCGTAATCAATCGGCGTGCGGCTGGTGCTGATTTCATCTTCCAGCAGGGTGACCGGGTTGATCGCCTGGTACGGCAGTAGAATCGATGATGAAGCCTGCAGAACCAGCGCATCTTTATTGCGCGGCCCCTCTTCCGTTTGCTGGCTGCTTTTAGCCACAGGTTTATAGCCTACGGCCTGTTTACCCTGCGCTGCCAGCTTCTGTAGCAGCGCGCGGGACACCACCGTTTTGCCGACTTCTGTATCGGTTCCGGTAACAAATAGACGTTTCAACATGAATGGCTCCGGCAGGCCCTGTCTGTCCAGGGTAATCATTTTCGTACTTTACAAGTGAGCGAAAATTGTAGGGCAGTACCGCCCGCCGGAGATTGCGTTAGCGCAAGATTTAGTGGATTTATCAGCCCTGTAGCAGCTTGATTAATAACGAACCGTTATACAGGGCATCTTTGACCAGCGCGGCGCCCGGCATGGTGCCGAGATTAACAAACTCGGTTGGCTCAACCTGTAAGTCAGCGCTGTAGCGGGGTAGCGCCTGCTGGCGAATGCAGGTGGCGATAGCGGGGAACAGCACGCTCTGGGCACGATTAAGTGGGGAACCGATAAGAATTTTTTGAGGATGGAACAGATTAACCATGATGGCCACAATGCGCCCCACGCTGCTACCGACCCCGGCGATGACATCGCAGGCCAGCTGATCGCCAGCCAGCGCCGCGTCGCACAGCGCATCAATTGTCAAAGGCTGATTATGCAGCGTTGAGCTCATCGACGCCTGCATGCGCTGCGCGGCCAGCTCCAGCATGCTGTCGATACTGGCCACGGTTTCCAGGCAGCCGTGATTGCCGCAGTAGCAGCGCTTGCCCCACGGATCGACCTGCGTGTGGCCAATTTCCACCAGCGTACTGCTGCCACCGTGCAGCAACCGGCCACCGGTAATCACACCGGCGCCAACATGATGGTCAATCACCACCTGCAGGACATCGCTGGCATCGCGCGAGGCGCCAAACAGCGACTCCGCCATGGTCCAGGCGCAGATGTCGTGCTGGATATAGACCGGCAGCCCGGTGCGCTTCGCCAGTTCTGGCCCCAGCGGCATATCATCAACCTGATAAAACGGCATGCGGTGCACAATACCGGACTGGCTGTTCATAATCCCGGGCAGCGTAATGGCGATAGCGGTAAGGCGTTCCAGCTTGTGCTGGTGATCGATAAAGAACCGATCGATGAGCTGGATGATGCGCATCAGCAGCGCCTGGTCAGCCTCGGCAGGCAGCGGAAATTGCTGCTCCACCACCATTTTGCTGCTCAGATCGCGCAGCGCGAGCGTGATTTCGCCGTTGCCAATACGGGCAGAGAGATAGTGCCAGGCCTGGGTGTCCAGCACCAGGCCAACCGCCGGACGCCCACGGCTGCCCGGCTCCTGAAACTCGGTTTCCTGTACCAGATGAGCTTCCAGCATTTCGCGCACAATTTTGGTAATACTGGCCGGGGCCAGCTGAGCTTTTTTGGACAGCTCAATCCGCGAGATGGGCCCAAACCTGTCGATCAGTCGGTACACCGCTCCGGCATTAGTCTGTTTTATCTGATCGATATGACCAGGCTGACTATCCGCAATCACACCCCACTCCTGATTATTACCTGCCCGTCACAGCCGAAATGCGACCGAAAGAAGCACTTATTTTCACGCTTCAAAATAAAGCCATCTCTGCATGGTGAAACACTTATCAGATGGCGTCAAATATTTGATTCGATATGTGATTTACAGCACATAAACCAGCACCATGCGCTCATGTTTTCTGCGAAAAAGAGCGTTCCTGGCGCAGGAGCAGTGACATCATCGCCGCCGTCACCGCCGGAATTTCCCGCTGCTTCGACCACACCAACCACACTTCAGACTGCGCGTCCTGCTCCTCCAGTGGGATCCACACCACATCGCTCAGCCGCACGCGGTGAAACGAGGCGGGTAAAATAGAGACGCCCAGCCCGGTAGAGACCAGACCGATGATCGTCATGGCTTCCCCCACCTCCTGGGCAATGTTTGGCTGGATCTGATAGCGGCGCAGCAGCTCCAGCACCTCGCTATAGAGTGCCGTGCCGACGCTGGGGTCAAAAAAGACAAACGCTTCCTGCGCCAGATCGCTAAGCGCAATTTTCTGCCGTGTTGCCAGACGGTGAGCGCGGTGAACCAGCGCGTACATCGGCTCACGCAGCAACAGCTGATGGTTGAGATTGTCCGGCAGATCGGTATTACGCATCACGCCCAGATCCAGCCGTCCGTCGCTGAGCGGCGCCAGCTGCTGGCGGGTGTTGATCTCCTGCATCTGCACATGCACGGCGGGAAAGCGCTGGCGGAAGTTGAACAGCGCATCGGAAACGGCGGTAATAAACGGCGCGGAGGAGGTAAAACCAATGCGTAGTTCGCCTTCGTCCCCGCGATGCAGCCTGGCGGCTTTTTCCGCGGCCTTGGTCACGTTGAGCATAATCTGGCGCGCATCGAGCAGAAACTGCTGCCCGGCGGCGGTCAGCTGCACGCTGCGATTGGTGCGCGCCAACAGGCGCGCGCCGATCTCCTGCTCCAGCAGTTGGATCTGCTGGCTAAGCGGCGGCTGCGAGATATTCAGGCGCGTGGCTGCGCGGCCAAAGTGCAGCTCTTCAGCAACGGCAATAAAGTAGCGCAGATGACGGAGTTCGATATTCATATTTTAAACATATCATTTTATATTATTAATATATTAGACATCATAATCCGCATTTCTTACCCTTGACAACGTGATACCTCAAATTGACTACTCAAAATAAAAAAAGGAATAGAAGTGAACCGCTCACCCTCTGCCGTTGCGGCGCCAGACCGCGCTGAACGAGCCTCCTCCCCCGCTGATGTCCAGGGCAAAGCCAGCAAAGAGCTGTATATCAAACGCGGTACGCCGCAGTTTATGCGCGTGACGATGGCGCTGTTCTCTGCCGGTTTGGCAACTTTTGCTCTGCTGTACTGCGTGCAGCCAATCCTGCCCGTTCTGTCGCAGGAGTTTGGTGTTTCTCCTGCGGCCAGCAGTATCTCCCTGTCGATCTCCACCGGGCTGCTGGCGCTCGGCCTGCTGATTACCGGCCCGCTGTCTGATGCGATTGGCCGCAAGCCGGTGATGGTTACCGCCCTGATGCTGGCGGCGATCTGTACGCTGCTTTCCGCTACCATGACCAGCTGGCACGGTATTTTGCTGATGCGGGCGCTAATTGGCCTGTCGCTGAGCGGTGTGGCAGCGGTCGGAATGACCTACCTTAGCGAGGAAATCCATCCGAGCATGGTGGCGTTCTCCATGGGGTTGTATATCAGCGGTAACTCCATCGGCGGGATGAGCGGTCGCCTGCTGAGCGGGGTGATTACCGACTTCAGCAGCTGGCGTGTGGCGGTAATGGTTATCGGCTGTTTTGCCCTGGCTTCGGCGCTGATGTTCTGGAAGATCCTGCCGGCCTCGCGCCATTTCCGCCCGGCTTCACTTAAGCCGCGCAGCCTGCTGATCAACTTCCGCCTGCACTGGCGAGATAGCGGCCTGCCGCTGCTGTTCGCCGAAGGCTTCCTGCTGATGGGGGCGTTCGTTACTCTGTTTAACTATATTGGCTACCGCCTGCTCTCTGCACCTTTTTCGCTCAGTCAGGCGGTTGTCGGGCTGCTGTCGGTGGTGTACCTGACCGGGTCGTGGAGTTCGCCGAAGGCGGGTGCAATGACGGCAAAGTATGGTCGCGCCCCGGTGCTGCTCTTCTCCACCGCCATTATGCTGATCGGGTTACTGATTACCCTGACCAACAATATCTGGCTGATTCTGGCCGGGATGATGCTCTTCACCGCCGGATTCTTTGCTGCACACTCGGTAGCCAGCGGCTGGATTGGACCACGCGCCCGCCGCGCTAAGGGCCAGGCTTCTTCGCTGTATTTGTTCAGTTATTACCTTGGCTCCAGCGTAGCGGGTACGCTCGGCGGCGTGTTCTGGCATAACTTCGGCTGGCACGGGATTACCGCATTTATCGCTGCGCTGCTGGTGATGGCGCTACTGGTAGGAACACGGCTGCACGGGAAGCGGCTGTAGCGGTTTGATGGCGGGCGAGGCACGCCGTCGCCCCTACGACAACATCTGACGGGCGAGGCATGCCATCGCCCCTACGACAACATCCGGCGGGCGAGGCATGCCATCGCCCCTACGACAACATCTGACGGGCGAGGCATGCCATCGCCCCTACGACAACATCCGGCGGGCGAGGCATGCCGTCGCCCCTACGACAATATCTGGCGGGCGAGGCATGCCGTCGCCCCTACGACAATATCTGGCGGGCGAGGCACGCCGTCGCCCCTACGACAACATCCGGCGGGCGAGGCACGCCGTCGCCCCTACGACAACATCCGGCGGGCGAGGCATGCCATCGCCCCTACTCGCCATGAGCGTAGGGGTCGGGCATGCCCGACCCTACAGACGACATTGGCACCTTTGCCGATGTTCATCTCCGTTATTGTCTGCTATATTCCAAAGGTATGTTGTAACTAATGGAGAGAGTTATGAGCCGTTATGATGCCGTCGACAGGCTACACCGCTGTGTCGCGCAGCTGGAGCAGGAGCTGGATACCTTGCAGCATCAACTGCTGGATTTGCGCCTGCTGGCGGCCAGGGTTTTTGAACTGCCCGCCGTGGAAAAAGGCAAGGAGCACGATCCGCTGACTGAGATTGCGGTGGAGCAGCTGGTCGGTCAGCCCGCCCTGCAGCGGGCCCTCAGCCACTTCTGCCGTCTGTTTATGCAGCATCAGTCAGAAAAAATCAGCACCAAGGCCGCGGTACGCCTGCCGGGCGCTATCTGCGTGGAAACGGACGCTGAGCAGAGTGCCCTGTTACAACAGCAGGTCGCCACTATCAATCAGCTCAAACAGCAGCTGGAGCAGATTATCACCGTAGAGTCGGGCCTGCCGCCCGAGGAGCGCTTCGAGTTTGTGCATACCCACCTGCGCGGCCTGATCACGCTGAATGCCTACCGTTCGATCGCCCTGCTCGACGCGCCGGATTCAGTGCGCTTTGGCTGGGCAAATAAGCACATTATCAAGAACGTCAGCCGTGAAGAGATGCTTGAGAAGCTGAATAAAAGCCTGCAGGCCGGGCGCGCGGTGGCCCCGTGGACGCGTGAGCAGTGGGCAGAACGCGTGGCGGATGAGATTGAAGCGATTAAGTCGCTGCCGGCTCATGCCGCGCTGAAGATTAAACGCCCGGTGAAAGTGCAGCCCATTGCGCGCGTGTGGGATAGCCAACAGCAGAAGCAGACGCAGCTGGCCTGCCCTTCACCGCTGCTGGTGATGTGCCCGGACGCGAACAGCGTGCCGAAGCTGGGTGAGCTGCTGAATTATGATGCCGGGAAAGTCACGCATCGCTATAAGCCGGAGGCGCAACCGCTGTATCTGCTGATCCCGCGGCTGCATTTGTATAGCGATCGGTTGGTATGAGTGTTGGTTGCGGCGGGTCGACCGGAAAAAAGGTCGACCCCTACAAAATCCTGATTCCTACTGGCGAGTATGAGTTTGCTGCTGGCGTTACACCTTCATGCTGCCGACCATCTCTTCCGGGCGCACCCAGGCGTCGAACTCTTCTTCGGTCAGGTAACCCAGCTTCAGCGCTGAGCCTTTCAGCGTCAGCCCCTCTTTATGCGCTTTTTTCGCAATTTCTGCCGCTTTATCGTAGCCGATATGGGTATTGAGCGCGGTCACCAGCATCAGCGATTCGTTCAGCAGCTGGGTGATGCGGTCACGATTTGGCTCGATGCCCACGGCGCAGTGGTGGTTAAAGCTGTCCATTCCGTCGGCCAGCAGGCGCACCGACTGCAGGAAGTTGTGGATCACCATCGGGCGATAAACGTTCAGCTCGAAGTTACCGGACGCGCCGCCCATATTCACCGCCACATCATTGCCCATCACCTGGCAGCACAGCATGGTCATCGCTTCACACTGCGTCGGGTTGACCTTACCCGGCATAATTGAACTGCCCGGCTCGTTTTCCGGGATGGAAAGTTCGCCGATGCCGCAGCGCGGGCCGGACGACAGCCAGCGCACGTCGTTGGCAATTTTCATCAGCGAAGCCGCCAGCCCCTTTAGCGAACCGTGCGCGTGCACCAGCGCATCGCAGGTCGCCAGCGCTTCAAATTTATTCGGTGCGGTAACAAACGGCTGCTGAGTCAGCTCCGCCAGCTCTTTGGCCACGCGTACCGCGTATTCCGGGTGGGTGTTCAGCCCGGTGCCCACCGCCGTGCCGCCCAGCGCCAGCTCCGCCACATGCGGAATGCTCTGTTCAATATGCTTGAGGTTGTGGCTCAGCATCGCCACCCAGCCGGAGATCTCCTGGCCGAGCGTCAGCGGCGTCGCATCCTGTAAATGGGTACGGCCAATTTTGACGATGTCTTTAAACGCTTCTGCCTTCTCGCTCAGCGTTTTCTGCAACACTTTCAGCTGGGGGATCAGGTGCTGCTGCACCGCTACCACCGCCGCGACGTGCATGGCAGTTGGGAACACGTCGTTAGAGCTCTGGCTCTTATTAACATCATCATTGGGGTGAACCAGGCGCGACATGCCGCGCTCGCCGCCGAGGATCTCGCTGGCGCGGTTTGCCAGCACCTCGTTCATATTCATATTGGTTTGCGTGCCGGAGCCGGTTTGCCAGATAGCCAGCGGGAACTCCCCGTGATGCTTGTCCGCCAGCACTTCGTCCGCCGCTTTGATGATCGCCTCGGCACGCTCATCCGGTAACAGCTTCAGGTCGCTGTTCACTTTGGCTGCAGCACGCTTGGTCAGCGCCAGCGCATACACCAGCTCGGTCGGCATTTTTTCTGTCGAAATGCGGAAGTGCTCCAGCGAGCGCTGTGTTTGCGCGCCCCAGAGTTTATCGGCAGGGACATCGATCGGTCCCATTGAGTCTTTTTCAACGCGGTTGGCAGCCATTCCTCTCTCCTTTAGCACAACTTTTTTTGGCGCTTTTAACTTTGCGATAAGTCAAAAACGCGCACATGAGTGATAAGTCTGACACAGTATAGTTTACGAGTATGCGACTCATTCGCGTTTATCGCACGTTGATTATCTCTCTGCGCCATTTTTCTGCTTTAATAGCGCCAGTAACCAGTGAATGACCAGGGAGAAATGATGCAAAAGTTAATCAATTCGCTGCAAAATTATGCATGGGGCAGCAAGCACGCCCTCACTGATTTATATGGTATTGCCAACCCTTCCCAGCAGCCGATGGCGGAACTGTGGATGGGCGCGCATCCGAAAAGCCCGTCAAAAGTGCTGGTCAACGGCGAGCCGCAGTCGCTGCGCGCGCTAATTGATGCCGATAAAGCTTCCCTGCTTGGCCCCGCCGTCGCGCAGCGTTTTGGCGAGCTGCCGTTCCTGTTTAAAGTGCTGTGCGCAGAACAGCCGCTGTCGATTCAGGTTCACCCGAGCAAACCGGCTGCCGAAGCGGGCTATGCGCGTGAAAATGCCGCTGGCGTGCCGATCGACGCCGCCGAGCGTAACTATAAAGATGCTAACCATAAGCCAGAGCTGGTCTATGCGCTGACGCCGTTCAAGGCGATTAACGGCTTCCGCCCGCTGCGCGAAATCCAGTCCCTGCTGCAGCCGGTGGCGGGCGCGCACCCGGCCATTGCCCATTTCCTCAATGCCGCCGATGAAACCCGCCTGGCCCAGCTGTTTGCCAGCCTGCTGTCGATGAAAGAAGAGGAGAAGTCGCTGGCGCTGGACATTCTGCGCACGGCGCTGCCTGGCCAGCACGGTGAGCCGTGGCAGACCATTGCTGAAATTGCCGAGGTTTACCCGGACGACTGCGGCCTGTTCTCCCCCCTGCTGCTGAACGTGGTTACCCTGCAGCCGGGCGAAGCGATGTTCCTGTTTGCGGAAACCCCGCACGCCTACCTCCACGGCGTGGCGCTGGAGGTCATGGCGAACTCCGATAACGTGCTGCGCGCCGGGCTGACGCCCAAATACATTGATGTCCCTGAGCTGCTGGCCAACCTGAAGTTCACCTCGCGCGCGGCCGATACCCTGCTGACCACACCGCAACAGCATGGCGCAACGCTCGATTTTCCCATCCCGGTGGATGACTTTGCCTTTGCCATACACGCGCTGAGCAGCCAGCCGCTCGCGGTGGATCAGGAGAGCGCCGCGATTGTTTTCTGCATTGAAGGCCACGCCGAACTGAACTGTGGCGGTCAGTCATTGTCACTTAATGCAGGTGAATCTGCTTTTATTGCCGCCAGCGAGCCGACGCTGTCGCTCTGCGGCAATGGCCGCGTTGCCAGGGTTTTTAATCAACATCTTAAATGCGGCTGACGCCAGCGGTCATAATTGCTAAGCTATTTAGTGTATTAAACAAAAACGCCGCATTGGCGTTTTTTATCGCCAGAGGGTTACCCGCAGGATCTGCACGGGCTAACCGGCATTCGCGAACGGAAAAAGGACGACACAACTGATGAATAAAACCAAGATTGCTGTGGGTGTAGTGGTTGCCCTTGGCGTAGTCTGGACTGCTGGCGCCTGGTTTACCGGCAAGCAGCTGGAAAAAAATATGGATCGGCTGGTACAGCAGGCTAACGCCCAGATCCAGAATAGCGCTCCGGAAAGCCGTCTGCAGCTGAGCTATCAGGATTTCCAGCGCGGCGTATTTAGCAGCAGCGCACGTTTCGTGCTGCAGAGCAGCTCGCAGACGGAAGATAACGCCATGCTGAAGCCAGGCCAGAGCATCGTGTTTAAAGAGACTATCGATCATGGTCCTTTCCCGCTGGCACAGCTGAAAAAATTCAACCTGATCCCAAGCATGGCTTCGGTACACAGCGAGCTGGAAAACACCGACGCGGTGAAAAAGCTGTTTGAAATCACCAAAGGCAAGTCGATTGTGCAGGCGGAAACCCGCGTGGGCTACGGCGGCAGTACCGACTCAGACATCAAACTGTTACCTGCCGACTACAGCAATGCCCAGACCGGTGAACGTTTTGCCTTCAACGGCGGCACGCTGAAAGTCAGTGCGGATGATAAAGGCGATAAAGTGGCGTTTAACGGCGATATCGACAGCCTGGTGCTGACCAGCAAAAACGAGCTGGGGATGCCGGTGCTGTTCACCGTTAACGGCCTGAAGCTGGATGCTAATACCAAACTTAGCCCGGAAGGGATGCGCATTGGCGACCAGACTATCGCGCTAAAAAAACTGAGTGCGGCAGTGGATGGCAAAGAGGCGCTGATCGCCGAAGGCCTGAACGGTAAATCGACCTTCGATTCCGACAAGGGCAGCGTGTCCGGCCAGATCGACTACACCCTTGACAGCCTGAAGCTGCAGGGCCAGAACTTCGGCCAGGGCAAGCTGGCAGTTAAGCTGGCTGGCTTTGATGGCAAGGCGATGAAAGCCTTCTCTGAAAGCTACAACCGCCAGATGCAGGCGTTGAACAGCGATCCGGCTGTACAGGCTAACCCTGAGCTATATCAGCAGCGCACCAGTGAAATCCTCACCAGTAACCTGCCGCTGCTGCTGAAAGGCGATCCGTCAGTTAGCATCGCGCCATTTAGCTGGAAAAATGATAAGGGCGAGAGCAGCTTTAACCTCAACGCCCAGTTCAAGGACCCGGCCACCGCCACCGCTCCGGCGCAGAATCTGGGCCAGCAGGTAGATAACGTACTGAAAACTCTGGATACCAAACTGACTATCTCGATGGATATGGCGACCGAGATGATGACGCATGTGGCGATGGCAGAAGGCTACAGCCAGGAAGAAGCGGTAAAACTGGCGGACCAGCAGGTGAAAGGCGTGGCCGCGATGGGCCAGATGTTCAAGCTGACCACGCAGAAAGATAACAACATTACCACCAGCCTGCAGTACGGCACCGGTCAGATCACCATGAACGGTGAGAAGATGCCGCTGGAGCAGTTCCTGTCCCGCTATATGCTGGGTGGCGCTGGCATGGTCGCACCGGAAGGTATGCCGCAGTAACGCCTGCGTTTGAAACTGAAACCACCTTTACGAAGGTGGTTTTTTTTTGCCCGACTAGCTGTGCTGGATCCTGATATCAGCCGCTTCCCCCAGCAGCTGCTGCCCGCTGGTCAGTGGGATCCTGAATGCCGTGGCGTCGCGCTCAAGGCAGACGGTGCGTAAGTGTCGATTACAGATAAACCAGATCTCATCGCGATTATTTGACAGCAGGTAGTAGGCATCAGACGTTTCGGAGGGGTTGTAACACCCTAATGCGCGATACGCGGTGTCCATGCTGAAACCGCTGAGCAGCGGCAGTGGGCGCGGGCCATTCTCCAGCTCTTTGACTCTCAAATACAAACCCTGTTCCAGCCAGATCATAAATCACCTTTCCCGTTACACAGATAGTGTGATTATAACCAGCATTCCCCTGCGCACCCCGCCATCCCCTCTATTTGCAAAGTCCGTCACAGCGATGGAGGAAATTTAAGCCGATCCGCGCTCAATCAGCAGCGGCGGCAGGATGATATGCTGCACCGCAGAGTGGGATCGGCTATTTTGATACCAACATCTAATCACTGCCGTTGGTAACAGTTTACTCCTTATCAGTTCGTGACCGCCGACTGCGCTTTTTCCAGCCAGCCGGACTGAATGGCGGATTTCGCCAACTCCAGCCGCTGCTCGGCGATCGCCACTTTTTGCTGCGCCACTACTTCACCCGGCTCGGTGGTGAATGCCTTCAGCAGCTCTGCGCCCGGCAGCATCGGGATTGGCTTGCCGGAGAGAATATCGACGGCCTGAGTTTCCAGCGAGAGCGCACCCAGCATCCCGGCCACGCCCACCGCCATGCCCGCGACCTTTTTCTGCCTGATGATAAACGCCACGCCGCCGACGACCGTGGCCGCGCCCACCACCGCCCCGGCTATCATCAGCGGCGACAGCGGCTTGTTACTTTTCTTGCCGAAGTAGACCATGCGATAGCGGAAGTAGCCGCCCCAGGGTTCGCGCGCGCCGAAGGCATTGTGCATAAACCAGGCGCGGGAATCGTGTACCTGGTCATCAAACAGCGCCCTCACCAGCCCCGCTGGCTGCCCGACGTTGCTGGCTTCACCGCCGTCCGGGAACAGCACTTTGAGATGGGTTTCGCCGGCGGTTTTCATCTTCAGCCACTCGCCGTACTCATTGTCGGTATTGAACAGGTAAAGGGTGTCTGTCAGACCATAGACGGGCTTGGCGTACCACTCTTCATTATTAGCGGTGCGCGAAATCCCCTGGTAATCTTCGCGAAACTCTTCGGCGGCCTCACGCAGCTGGGTTTGCCCGAGCGCAGCATCAAAATCCTTGGGCCCCTGGGGTAACAGCTCGGACGTGTGGTTTTTTTTATTTCTTTCTTCGACGAGCCTGCGCTCCTCTTCAACCGCTTTTTGATCCGCATCGCGCTTATCTTTATCGGCTTTTCTCAGGAGCGGGTCGCTGTGTCTATCCAGGCCGTTGGCGGCAGAATCGACATAAAAGCGCTGGGTTTTATAGCTGCCAGTCGCGTAGCGGCCAATGCGCCATGCGGTGATCCAGGCTATCTGCTCGTCGACAGCTTTTTCCAGGCTGACGCTGGCGCGAACTGGGGTGTACCTCACTGCATCTTCAGCACTGATGCTAATTGCTGAAGATGGAAGGTTTAGGGTCAGGGAGCGCCACGCGTTAAAGCGATCGATCAAATCAGAATCAATGAAAAATTCATCTCTGACTTTATCTTGAAGAATGCGCCACTGGTCTGTTTTAAGGGCTTCGGGCAGTGCAGCTTGAGTCACCTTGAGCGGTGCACCATTAGCAAAAGCCGCCGCATACATTTCATGCAGGGCAATCTGCGACAGCAGCAGGCCATCATCCGGTCCATTGGCCTTACCCTGGTCACCCGGCGGGTAGCCGCCGCCAAGGTCCGAGTGCATACCGGGGTAAACCACCTCTTCACTGTTAGCCGGATAGCGACCGTCGGTGCGGCGGATGGAGTCGAGCGGGAAGCACAGGCGCTGCTCGTGGGCGGAGACCAGGTGCACGCAGCGCTTAATCAGCCCGCCGTAGACCTTCTCGTCCGGCAGCTCCTGTGTGCCGTCCGCCCAGCCCATATGCCCCTCGGCAATCGGCGCCATATGCGGCACGCCGACCGAGGCCACCGTGTCCAGCAGGCCAAGGAACTCAACGCTGATGGGGATCTTCAGGCCGCCGGCCGCCAGGCACTGCTCCGGCGTTTTGTTCTCGCCCTCAGGTTTCGGCAATAGTCCGCATAGCCAGTTAACAAAGGCGCGTGCCGCCGCCGCCCCGCGCGAAAAGCCATACACGTACAGCTTAATATCCAGCAGCCTGACCTTGCCCGGCTCCGCCGGGTTAAGGGCGGTGCGCAGGGATTTCGCCAGATCCGCTTCCTGCAGCAGACGCTGGAACTCCTCATAGCGGTTGCTGCTGCCGGTCAGGCCGAAGCTCGCCATCGACGTGCCCATCGCCTGTACAGATTTCCAGCAGGCGGCATCATCCAGCCTGTCCATTCCGCTGGTACGGCGCAGGGCATCGATAATGCGCAGCAGCCCCCAGTTAATCCGCTCCTCACCTTTGCTGGCGGTCGCCAGCCCGCCCAGGCTGAAGTCAAGGTCAAGCACTTCCGGGAAGGGGGTGCCGACGCCGGGAATATAGTACTTGTAGTACTTATTCCCGGCGCTTTCCGGCATATCCGTCAGCTCCAGATTTTTGCTGCCCAGGCCGCCGGCATAGCCCTGGCCGATAGTGGCGCGGAACAGTCGGGCAATATTGGTCGGATGTTTCGGATCGGCATCGTACAGGTCGTGATTGAGATTATTGCCGGTGCCGTCAAAGAACAGGCTGATATGCAGGGTCTTACAGCACGGCGGTTCAACAATGCGGTTGGCGGTAAGGCAAAGTTCATCGTGGTACTTCTGCTCCTTGCTATCCTGTTTACGGCAGTTGTCCCCAACCATCGCTGCCTGCGATGGAAGCCTTCCTTTGTCAGGAAACTGCGGCGGGTACCAAGCCAGGTCGGTGATTATTTCGGACATACCTTAGGCTCCTTCATCCTTAAAGGCTCTTTAATCGGGTGACGCGGATTACCATAATCAGCGCAGCTGGTGGTAACCTTTACCTGATCACAGGCAAGAAAATGCACGGTAATCCCACAGGTTTTCTGGCCGGTGTAGTCAGGCAGTGGAACCGTCAGAGAGTGTTCCCTGCTCAGGGCTTTAACTTTTTGTCGCCAGGCGCGATACTCATCATTATATTTCCTGGCTCTCAAAGAGGCGGTCTTCGCATCCAGATTATCCAAATTGGGATCTTTAGGCTCCGGTATTTCCGGGACATCGCTGGCATAGGCGACCGATGTTTCCCAATCCACCCTGACCGTCATTCCCGGCTGCCACTGCTTCGGCACACCGAAACAGCAACCTCCCCCTCCCCCCTGGTAAGGGCCAATATTGTCAAGCCCGGACCGGCCATTAACACTAAATTCAATAGCCCATTTGGTATGATTTATGGCCTCAATGGTGCCGCCACCGCCACCCTGGTATTCCGCCTGGGCACTCTGCTGGCCACATCCTGCCAGTAGCAATATGCCGCACAGCACGCTGGATATTCTTAATCTCATTACGCTCTTCCTTTTGTTTAGGCTTCCGATTTTACTGCCTGAAATCATTTAACCCTGCCCACCTGCGGTGGACATGGCTGAATAATTTTTATTTTCCTTGATGAAAAGAAGAATGACTGAATGTTCCGGCTGTATATTTAATGATGATTTAATCCAATAGGTTTCGGCATTGAGGTTATTGCTAGCGCCGTCAAAGAACAGGCTGATATGCAGGGTCTTGCAGCACGGCGGTTCAACAATGCGGTTGGCGGCAAGGCACAGTTCATCGTGGTACTTCTGCTCCTCGCTGTCCTGCTTACGGCAGTTTTCACCCACCAGCGCAGCCTGCGTCGGCATTCTTCCCAGGCCGGGAAACTCTGGTGGGTACCAGCCAGGTCGGTTATTATTTCGGACATACTTTCGGATCCTTCATCCTTAAAGGCTCTTTAATCGGGTGGCGCGGATTAACATAGTCGGCGCAGCTGGTAGTCACCTTCACCTGATCACAGGGAAGAAAATGCACGGTAATCCCGCAGGTTTTCTGGCCGGTGTAGTCAGGCAGTGGAACCGTCAGTGAATGCTCTTGGCTCAGTGTTTTTACTTTCTGCCGCCATGCTAGATATTCATCATTATATTTCCGAGCTCTTAAATCAGCGGTCTTCGCATCCAAGTTATCCAGATTGGGGCGTTTGGGTTCGGGTATTTCCGGGACATCACTGGCGAAGGCAACTGAGGTTTTCCAGTCCACCCTAACCGTCATTCCCGGCTGCCACTGTTTCGGCACGCCGAAGCAGCAACCTCCCCCCCCCCCTGGTAAGGGCCGATAATATCAAGGCCGGACTGCCCGTTAACCCTGAACCAACTGATCGCCCATTTGGTGTGATTGATAGCCTCAATGGTGCCACCACCGCCGCCCTGATATTCCGCCTGGGCACTCTGCTGGCCACATCCCGCCAGCAGCAATATGCCGCACAGCACGCTGGATATTCTTAATCTCATTACGCTCTTCCTTTAATTATGGCTTCCGTTTTAGTGTTCAAAATCATTGAAGTGTGGATAGCTTACGAGACTTGCAAAGCAAGATATATGACGCAAATATGGTGAAAAATTGTCATGTGAAATGGCCTTAAAACTTGGCTAAAAGTGGGGGAAACCTGCATTTAGTTTCATATGCCCAAAGAGCAATATATAGCAGCTAGCTGGGGGCAAGCAACATCATAGATAACCATTAGATTATGATTTATATAAGAATTTTCTTGTTATTTAACCTAAGGATCTGAAATGGGTGACAAAAATGAAAGACAAATTCTTGGAAAAGAAGCGTTGTAGAGCATGCGCTAATCATTAGCCATTTATCCGGCGCTTACACTATTCAGAATTAGTGGTGGATGTAATTTTTTTGCTAATGGAATACACACGCCTAACAGTACCGCCAATATCAGGATACGGTACTCTTATGCCGATCCGCGCTCAATCAGCAGCGGCGGCAGGATGATATGCTGGACTGCACTGGTTGGGTCGGCCATCTTTTGCAGCAGGCGCTGTGCCGCGCTGCGGCCGATTTCCCGTGCCGAGCTGGAGACAAAGCTCAGCGGAGGATCGGTCAGCTGCGCTTCCGGCACGTCACCAAAACCTACCAGCGCCATCTGCTGGCCGTAAAAGCTGTTGACCCCGCCGCTGCCAATGGTGCGCCCGCTGCGCTGGATGCCGAAATAGCAGCCGAGCGCCACCGAGGCGTTATGGCAGAGAATTGCGCTAAGGGTGGGATACTGCTGGATCAGCTGTTGCGTCAGCGCGGCGACATCACGCTGCTGCGCGCCGCACTCGATAATCCATTCGCTGCGAAACGGCAGGCCGTACTGCATCAGCGTCGAGCAGTAGCCGCCGATACGTTCGGCGCGCGTTAAGGAGGAGCCGGAACCGCCAAGCCAGGCAATGCAGCGGTGGCCGCGCTTGATAAGATAGTCGGTGGCGATTTTGGCCGCCTGCTGATTATCCGGGCGCACGGAGTCGATGTGATCAAGATTGCTGGCGCGCGAGGCGCAGATCAGCGTGATATTCAGCTCCTGCGCTTTTTGCAGCAGCCCGGCTGCATTCTCAATGCCGCCGCCTAAGACAATCCCCTCCACGCCCTGCTCCACCAGCGAGTCGAAGCAGCGCTCTACGTGCTGCCCCTGCGCGCCGCTCTGGGTGAGAAACAACACTTTGCCCTGCTGCTCCAGCGCTTCGCTCAGTCCGCCGGTCATCTCGGCGTAAAACGGCTGGCAGATGTCGCGCACGATCAGCCCGACCACTCCACTGCTGCCGCCGCGCAGCATTGTCGCCGAGCGGTTACGCACAAAGCCCAGCGCTTCCGAAGCCCGGTTGACTCGCTCAATCGTCGCGGACGAAATGCGACCTTTCCCTGACAGTACCAGCGAAACCGTGGTGACCGACACCCCAGCCTCGGCGGCGACATCATGAATGGTAATTTTTTTCTGCGACATAGCGTTCCTGACTGCCGGGTTTGCACCCCGTTGAAAAATCGCGATAAAGCATAGGTTAAACGTTACACCCGGATTGTGGCAGAGAAAACCACACCGAGCGAGAACTGTGTGATCGGCAACGCATTAATATTAGGTAAAACGTTTTATCTTATTTTACCTCAGCAGCGGCTGAGTTCGAATTCGCCAGGAGAGCGCATGTCGTCCGTTAAACAAAAAATTACTCTGTGGGAGTTTTTCCAGAGTCTGGGAAAAACCTTTATGCTGCCCGTCGCCCTGCTGTCATTCTGCGGGATCATGCTGGGGATAGGTAGCTCATTAAGCAGTCACGACGTGATCACCCTGATCCCGTTCCTCGGTAATCCCCTGCTGCAGCTGGTGTTTATCTGGATGAGCAAGGTGGGATCGTTCGCCTTCAGCTTCCTGCCGGTGATGTTCGCCATCGCCATCCCGCTGGGCATGGCGCGTGAAAATAAAGGCGTTGCGGCTTTCTCCGGCTTTGTCGGCTTCGCGGTCATGAACCTGGCGGTTAACTTTTGGCTGACCGCCAAAGGTATTCTACCCACCAGCGATGCTGCCGTGCTGAAGGCCAATAATATCCAGAGCATTCTCGGCATTCAGTCGATCGATACCGGTATCCTCGGGGCGGTGATCGTCGGGATTATCGTGTTTTATCTGCATGAACGCTTCCACACCATCCGCCTGCCGGATGCGCTGGCATTCTTCGGCGGCACGCGCTTTGTCCCGATTATCACCACGCTGGTGATGGGGCTGGCCGGTCTGGCGATCCCGCTGATCTGGCCGTGGTTCGCGAAAGCGATTGCCGGGCTGGGCTGGGTGATCAACAGCGCCGGTGACTTTGGACCGATGATATTTGGTACCGGGGAGCGCCTGCTGCTGCCGTTCGGCCTGCAGCACATCCTGGTGGCGATTATTCGCTTTACCGATGCGGGCGGCACCATGGACGTCTGCGGTCACAGCGTCAGCGGCGCGCTGACCATCTTCCAGGCGCAGCTCTCCTGCCCGACTTCCGGCGGCTTCTCCGAAAGCGCCACCCGCTTCCTGTCGCAGGGTAAAATGCCGGCATTCCTTGGCGGCCTGCCCGGCGCGGCGCTGGCGATGTACCACTGCGCCCGCCCGGAAAATCGTCACAAAATTAAAGGCCTGCTGATCTCCGGCGTGGTGGCCTGCGTGGTAGGCGGCACCACCGAACCGCTGGAGTTCCTGTTCCTGTTCGTCGCACCTTTCCTCTATCTGATCCACGCCGTGCTGACCGGGCTGGGCTTCACCGTAATGGCGGTACTGGGCGTCACCATCGGTAATACCGACGGCAACGTGATCGACTTTGTGGTGTTCGGCATTCTGCACGGGCTGTCAACAAAATGGTACTGGGTGCCGGTGGTGGCTGCGGTTTGGTTTGCGGGTTACTATCTGATCTTCCGCTTCGCCATTACCCGCTTCAATATCAAGACCCCGGGCCGTGAGATCGACACCACACTCGGCGAGAAAATGAGCCGCGGTCCGGTGGGCAAATCGGGCTACAACACCCCGGCCATCCTTGCCGCGCTGGGGGGCATCGACAATATCACCTCGCTGGATAACTGCCTGACGCGCCTGCGCCTGTCGGTAAAGGATATGAGCCTGGTGGATGACGCGGCGCTGAAGGCCAACCGGGTGATTGGCGTGGTGCACCTCAATCAGCATAATTTGCAGGTGGTGATAGGCCCGCAGGTACAGTCGGTAAAAGATGAGATCGCCACGCTGATGCCGCAAACCTCAGCCTGACTTGATAACGGGGTGCCTGGCACCCCTCCTTTTTTGCACCTGGGTTATTGAGGCCGCTATGTCAGACACTCAACAGTTCAATTTTGACCGGATAGTCGATCGTCACGGCAGCTGGTGTACCCAGTGGGATTTTGTCGCCGACCGCTTCGGCCACGACGATTTACTGCCCTTCACCATCTCCGATATGGATATCCCCACCGCGCCGGCGGTGATCGAGGCGTTGCAGCAGCGCGTGTCGCACGGCGTGCTCGGCTACAGCCGCTGGCAGCATGACGATTTTCTCGGTGCCATCAGCCGCTGGTATCAGCAGCGTTTTGAGGTCAGCGTGGATCGCCAGCAGATTGTTTATGGCCCGTCGGTGATCTATATGGTGGCGCAGATGCTGCGCCGCTGGTCACAGCCCGGTGACGGCGTGGTGATCCACACGCCCGCCTACGATGCCTTTTATAAAGTAATCGAGGGTAACCAGCGCCGGGTGATGGCGCTGCCGCTCAGCCAGCATGACGAGGACTGGCAGTGCGATATGGCGGCGCTGGAACAGATGCTGGCCAATCCGCAGTGCAAAATCCTGCTGCTGTGCAGCCCGCACAATCCCACCGGAAAAGTGTGGCGCCGTGCGGAGCTGCAGCAGATGGCCGCGCTGTGTGAGCGCTATCAGGTGCGCGTTATCAGCGACGAGATCCATATGGATATGGTGATGGATGACAGCTGCCATATTCCCTGGAGCTGCGTCGGGCGCGGACAGTGGGCGCTGTTCACCTCGGCGTCAAAAAGCTTCAATATTCCGGCGTTAACCGGTGCCTACGGTTTTATCAGCGATGAAAAAGATCGCGCAGCGTGGTTCCAGGCATTAAAAAATGCCGATGGCCTCTCTTCCCCGCTATCCTGGCGGTGGCCGCCCATATCGCCGCCTATCAGCACGGCGCGGCGTGGCTGGATGCGCTGCGCGCCTACCTGCGTGCCAACCTGCAGCATGTTGCCCAGCGTCTCAACGCGGCGTTTCCCGCGCTTCACTGGCAGCCACCGCAGGCGACCTACCTGGCATGGATTGACCTCAATCCGCTGGGCATTGATGATGGCGAACTGCAGCGCGAGCTGATTGAGCAGCAGAAGGTGGCGATCATGCCGGGCAGTACCTACGGTGAAAGCGGGCGCGGCTGGCTGCGCTTTAACGTTGGCTGCCCGCGTAGCAAGGTCGATGACGGGCTGGATCGCCTGATCGCCGCCCTGCACAACTGCCTGAAACAGCGCGCTTAGCCGCCCTCTTTGCGCAGATAAGCAACGACCAGCAGCGCCGTTGCGCATTTTGCTGGCGTTGTTGCGCAAAGAGTTTTTATAATGCTCTGCACTTTACGATAACAACAGAGAGTGCCGACATGATCGATTCCCAGCTTCCCCTCACCGATATCCATCGCCATCTTGACGGCAATATTCGCGCCCAAACCATTCTCGATTTAGGCCGCGAGTTTAATCTTACTCTCCCTGCCACCACTCTGGAGCTGCTGCGCCCGCACGTGCAGGTGATTGAAGCGGAGCCGGACCTGGTGAGCTTCCTCAACAAGCTCGACTGGGGCGTAAAGGTGCTGGGCTCGCTCGATGCCTGCCGCCGCGTGGCGCTGGAAAACGTCGAGGACGCGGCGCGCGCCGGGATCCACTATGCCGAGCTGCGCTTCTCGCCGGGCTATATGGCGATGACCCACAACCTGCCGGTGGCGGGCGTGGTGGAAGCGGTGATCGACGGCATCAAGGCGGGCTGCGGCAAGCACAACATCGACGTGCGCCTGATTGGCATTATGAGCCGCACCTTCGGTGAAGAAGCCTGCCTGCGCGAGCTTGACGGCCTGCTGGCGCACCGCGACAGCATTACCGCGCTCGACCTGGCGGGTGATGAGCTGGGCTTCCCGGGCAGCCAGTTCCTCAGCCACTTTAACCGCGCGCGTGACGCCGGGCTGCGCATTACCGTGCATGCCGGTGAAGCCGCCGGACCGGAAAGCATCTGGCAGGCGATCCGCGAGCTGGGCGCAGAGCGTATTGGTCACGGAGTAAAAGCGGTGCAGGACCCGGCGCTGATGGAGTTCCTCGCGCAGCACGGGATTGGCATTGAGTCGTGCCTGACCTCCAATATCCAGACCAGCACCGTGGCCTCGCTGGCACAGCATCCGCTGAAGGCCTTCCTCGACCACGGCATCCTCGCCACCATCAATACCGACGATCCGGCGGTTCAGGGGATTGAGATCGGTCACGAATACGAAATTGCCGCCCCGGCAGCAGGTTTGAGCCGTGAGCAGATGCGCGTGGCGCAGGAGAATGGCCTGAAGATTGCGTTCCTCAGCGATGCCGAGAAAGCCGCAGTGCGGGCGCGTGCCGCAGCGTAATTAATGACGCGGGTCGACGTCTGTATCACGGCCGGTGCAAATCCCCAACACGGGTCGACCGGAAAAAATGGTCTCAATTACGGCCCGTGCAAATCCTTAACACGGGTCGACCGGAAAAAATGGTCGACCCCTACGGTAGGGGCCGACCTTGTTTTTCGGTCGGCCCTTTTCACAGCGGAATACTATTTCAACGACAGGGTCTGGCGCTTCTCGGCAGACTGTAAGCCCAGCTCGATCAGCTCCATCACCTGAATCGCCTCTTCCGCCTGCACCGGGTTTTCACCCACGCCGTTAATCGCATCGCGAATGCCCGCATAGTAAGCCGGATAGTTGCCAGGAATAGTCAGCAGGCTCTTCTCGACCATTGCATCGCCTTCGGCCAGCGTCAGTACGCCGTCGCGCATATCGTAGCCCCAGTCTTCCTGCGGCGGGCGCGCCCCGGCCTTCAGCGCATCCTCCTGCGGATCCAGGCCAAACTTCACAAAGCTGCCTTTGGTACCGTGTACCTGATAGCGCGCCGATTCGGCGGCCACCAGCATGCTGGCATGCAGCACTACGCGGCGCTGTGGATAGGTCAGCGTGCAGTGGAAGTAGTCGGTAGTTTGCGCACCCGGGCGCAGCTCGGCGGCATCGAGAGTAATCGCCACCGGGGAGCCAAACAGCTGCAGCGCCTGGTCAATCACGTGCGGTCCCAAATCGTACCAGATGCCGCTGCCCGCACCTTTCTGCTCGCGCCAGCGCTGCTGCACGGTCGGGCGGAAGCGGTCAAAGTGGGACTCAAAGTAGCGTACATCGCCCAGCGTGCCGTCGGCCAGCAGCGCTTTCACGGTGAGGAAATCACTGTCCCAGCGGCGGTTATGGAACACGGAAAGCAGCAGCCCTTTGGCTTTTGCCAGCGCATCCAGCTCGCGTGCCTGTGACAGTGTCACGGTAAACGGTTTGTCGACCACCACATGTTTCCCGGCGTTCAGCGCAGCTTTCGCCAGCGGGAAGTGGGTATCGTTTGGGGTGGGAATGACAATCAGCTGCAGGGTTGGGTCGTCGAACAGTGCCTGAGGGTCGGACACCACCTGCACCGACGGCCAGTCCGCATGAACTTTGCCGGCATCGCTGCTGGAAACGGCGGCCAGCTCCATCTCAGCGGTGCCAGAGATTAGGGGTGCATGGAAGGTTTTGCTGGCGAAGCCGTAGCCCACCAGACCAACACGAATTTTATCACTCATTATTATCCCTCTCGTAGTTACCCCGTTGATTTAAGTCGATCGACGGGGCAACCACAAGAAGGAATTGCCCGAAAAGCTATTCATTGGCACGGCGCGGTAAATGCCAGGTCTCCTGGGCGACCAGCGCATCGTGCGCATCCAGACTGCGGCGGCGGAAATCGCTGGGGCTGACGCCCGCCCGCTTGCGGAACACGCGGGAGAAGTAGAGCTGATCGTCATAGCCCACTTCACGCCCAATGCTGGCGATCGGCTCCTGGGTGGTTTGCAGCAGCAGCTTGGCGCGGATCACCCGCTGGTCTTCACGCCAGCGCAGCAGGTTGACCCCCATCTGCTCGCGGAACAGGTGCGCCAGCCGCGACGGTGACAGGCAGACATGCTTCGCCACCTCTTCAATTTTCACCTCCGCCGCCAGGTTGTTGGTGACGTACTGGCAGGCTTCGACCACGCGCGCATCGCGGATCTGCTGATGGCTGCGCGGATCTTCCTGCACCGCCCGCAGCAGCAGGCGCTCCAGCAGATTCATCGCCAGCTCCTCGGCAAAGCGCCGCCCGGAGTTGTGGGTGTGTTCGATATTGGCGAACAGGCGGTCAAACTCGCCGCGCAGCGACTCCGGCAGGCGCAGGCGCCCCACGCCCTGCGCTTCATCCTGCCACTCCAGCCAGTCGCTCCAGTAGGCGCGCGGGCGGAAATAGACCCAGCGGTGATACCAGCTGTCGCTGTCAGGCGAACGGCCGTAATAGTGCGGGGTTTTCGGCTGAAACAGCAGCAGGTCGCCCGGTTCGCAGTCAAACGCCGCCTCGCCGTCACACACCCGGCCACGCCCTTTAATCGTCAGGTTGAGAATGTAGCCCTTCATGCCGTGCGGGCGATCGATAAAGAAATCGAGCGGCCCGTCGGCGTTGATGGGGGTCAGCCCGGCCACCAGCCAGGCGCTAAACGGATACCCCGGAAGCAGCGGGTTGGATTGCGCCACCGGCGCCAGACGATGATACATAACCCCTCCTGTCAGGCCGCTTTGGCTTTTTGTTTGTAACGGTCAAAAATCACCGCCGCTAACAATATCAGACCGCGCACCACGTACTGTGAGAAAGGCGAGATATTGAGTAAATTCATCGCATTCTCAACCGTTCCGAGGATTAACACCCCGGCAACCACATAGGAAATCTTACCAATCCCCCCCTTCAGCGACACGCCACCGAGCACGCAGGCAGAAATCACAATCAGCTCATAGCCGAGCGAGGTCATTGGCTGGCCGCTGGTCATGCGCGAGGCGAGGATAATGCCCGCCGCCGCCGACACCAGCCCGGAGAGGATAAAGATGATAATGCGCGTGCGCACCACCGGCACCCCGGCCAGCCTTGCCGCTTCTTCATTACCGCCAATCGCCAGCGTATTGCGGCCAAAGGTGGTTTTGTTCAGCAGGAAACCGAACAGCACCAGAGTAACTATCGTCAGCCACACCGGCGCAGGAATGCCCAGCCAGCTGGCGTAGCCGAGCGCGAAGAAGCGCTCGTCTTCGATACCGACCGCCTTACCGTCGGAGAAGATATACGCCAGCCCGCGCACAATCTGCATGGTCGCCAGCGTGGTGATCAGGGCGTTAATTTTCAGTTTAGCAATGACAAAGCCGTTGATCAGGCCGCAGGCGACGCCGAGCAGTAGCCCCGCCGCCACGCCGATCCACAGGCTTTCGGTCATATTGATCACCACCGCGCACACCACCCCGGCACAGGCAATCACTGAGGCGACCGACAGGTCAAAATCACCGGACGCGAGGCAGAACAGCATGCCGCAGGCCACCATACCGGACATCGACATTGCCAGGCCGAGGCCTTTCATGTTGATCAGGCTGCCGAAGTTCGGCACAAACACCGTGCAGGCGATAAACAGCGCGGCAAACACCACCAGCATGCCGAAGTTGTCCCAGATGCGCCAAAGGCTGAAGCGTGATGGGGCGGCTGGCGTCCCGGTTGAGGTTGTCGTAGACATCGGTTTCTCCTGCATTTCAGGCCACCTGGGTGGCAGGTTTAGCGGTTTTTGGCATCGCCAGACTTAAGGTCAGCGCTTCCGTTGCGTCGTTGTGGTCCAGCTCCCCGGCGATTTCGCCTTCGCGCATCACCAGGATCCGGTCGGCCAGCCCCATCACTTCCGGCAGATCGCTGGAGGCAAACAGCACCGCAATCCCCTGCCCGGCCAGCGCGTAAATCAGCTGATAGATCTCATTTTTTGCTCCGACATCAATGCCGCGCGTTGGCTCGTCGAGCAGGATCACTTTCATCTCTTCCGACAGCCAGCGGCCAAGGATGGCCTTCTGCTGATTGCCTCCCGACAGGTTCATAATCAGCTGGTCAGCCGACGGGGTTTTGATATTCAGTGAGCGAATATGCGCCCCGGCGTTTTTCGCTTCCCAACCTTTGTTGATCAGGCAGCCGGCGGTAAGGTTGTTGCGCCGGGCGCTGATGTTGATGTTGTCGCGCACCGAATGCACCGGGATGATGCCGTCGGCCTTGCGGTCTTCCGGGCAGAGCATGATCCCGGCACGAATGGCCTCAATCGGCTCACGCAGATTGAGCACCTCGCCATCGAGCCGCAGCTCGCCGCTGATTAGACGCGTGGCGCCGAACAGCCCTTTCATCAGTTCGCTGCGCCCGGCGCCGACCAGGCCGAACAGCCCGACGATCTCCCCGGCTCGCACGCTGAACGACACCGCGCTGCGCACGCCTTTGGCCTGAACATTGTCGAGCTGCAGGCGCACTGCACCGTGCGCACGCGGGCGGTAGCCGTAGATATCGCCGATTTCACGCCCGACCATCGCCTGCACCAGCAGGTCGTTGGTGGTGGTTTGCATATCGGTGAAGGTGCGCACGTAGCGGCCATCTTTAAATACGGTGATTGCATCACTAAGGGCGAAAATCTCCTCCATGCGGTGCGAGACATACAGCACCACTTTGCCATCGGCGCGCAGCTGGCGGATAACGCGGAACAGCTGGTCGATTTCCCGCGCCGACAGTGAGCTGGTCGGTTCGTCAAAGGCGATCACTTTGGCGTTGCGCGCCAGCGCTTTGGCAATTTCCACCATCTGCCACTGGCCGAGCGACAGGTATTTCAGCGGCAGATCCGGGTCGATATCCATGCCGAGAGTTTTTAGCTGGCGCGCGGCTTCGGCACGCAGCTTCGCGCGGTTAACCAACCCGCCGCGCTGCGGCAGCTGGCCTAAGAAGATGTTTTCTGCCACCGACATTTCCGGCACCAGATGCAGTTCCTGATAGATAATCGCTACCCCGGCATTCAGCGCATCGGTGGTGTGCTGGAAGTTAGCCGGCTGGCCTTGAATGCGGATCTCTCCACTGCTGGCCTGATAGCTGCCGCTGAGGATCTTCAACAGCGTCGATTTGCCCGCGCCGTTCTCGCCCATCAGGGCATGCACTTCCCCGGCATAGCAGTCAAAACTGATATCCTGCAGCGCTTTTACGCCGGGAAAGGTTTTGCCTATGCCGTGAAAGCTCAGATAAGCGGGTTGCGTGGTCATAGTGTCTCCTCCTGCACGTTGAGCGTTTGCAGCGGGCGGACCGAAAAAGAGGGTCCGCCCCTACAGCATTCTGAGCCGCTGAAGCCGAACTTTTGGTTTCGATCGGCCCGCGGTTCGCCCCATCACCCTGGATGAACCGTAGGGGTCGGGCATGCCCGACCCGGTGTCACTGATTACATCAGCCCTTTCTTCGCCAGTTCGGCTTTGAAGTTATCGCGGGTTATCAGTACCACGTCGGTCACTTCGGTGAACTTGGCAGGCTCGGTGCCGTTGGTCACCCAGTCATGCAGCATCTTGATACTGCGGTAGCCGTGCACGTCCGGGCTTGGCAGCAGAGAGCCGTAGAAGCCGGTCGCGGCACCTTTCGACAGTTCGCTTACCGCATCCACGCCGTTAATCCCGATGCCAATGACGTCGGCCGCCTTAAAGCCCTGACCTTCGGTGGCGCGCACGCCGCCCAGCACGGTGTTGTCGTTCATACCAACGATCAGCCAGTGTTTCACCTCCGGATGCTGCACCAGCAGGGAGTTACCGGCATCAAACGCGCCGGGAATATCGTTGGATTTGGTTGGGATCTGATAAATCTGTTTTTCCGGGAATCCAGCAGCCTTCAGCGCATCCATCGACCCGCCGGTGCGGCGACGGGCGGTATCCAGCTCGTTGGCGGTGATCGCCATTACCGCAGTCTCTTTCGCATCCCAGCCGCGTTTCTGCATCTCTTTGTACAGCTCCTGCCCCTGGCGCTCGCCGATTTTGGTTGCGGCCATCATCACCAGCGGCACGCTATCCATCGGTTTACCTTTGGCGGTGACGAACTGGTCATCAACGGCGATCACCTTCAGGTCATAGCTGCGCGCTTTCGCGACAATGGCGGAGCCCAGTTTTGGGTCCGGCGTACAGATAACGAACCCTTTCGCGCCGCTGGCGGCCAGGCTGTCGATGGCGTTCAGGGTTTTCTCACCGTCCGGCACGGCGATTTTAATCACCTCAAAGCCCATCTCTTTACCGGCCTTATCGGCGAATTTCCATTCGGTCTGGAACCACGGCTCTTCCGGCTGCTTCACCAGAAAACCGAGTTTCATGGTCTCCGCCATAGCGGATTGTGACATAACGGCGGCGAGGCCAATCGCGGCCAGCGCTTGAGTGAATTTGTGCATGAGGCTCTCCGGCTCAGTGCCCGCTTTACGCGGGTTTGTGTAAACGGTAACAATCGGATGTTCATAAATTTAAAAGCTGCTATTCAATACCTTACCTGAGCACTGACGGCGTAACAGTGACGGTAGTGCGCTAGTTTTACCCGCATGCAAGGGAAAATTTGTAGAGCGCTATCACACCCTGAAATTACAGTCGTTTTGTCCATCTATTCAGCCAGTTTAACCGTCACGCAACATTTGAAGCTCATCACATAACCCCCGCTGATGGCAGAAAAGTGCATATTTGCAGCCAGCCGCACCTAACGTGATTGCCGCGAGCTTTCCAGGATAGAGGGACATGAAAAAAGCCTGTTCTGAAAATAACGGAGAACAACTATGCATAAGGGTGCGATTACCCTCGGTCTGGATTTTGGCAGCGATTCGGTGCGGGCACTGGCAGTGGAGTGCGCCAGCGGACGCGAGCTGTTTAAGCAGGTCGTGGCCTACCCACGCTGGAAGGCCGGGCACTACTGTATGCCGGCGCACAACCAGTTCCGCCATCACCCACAGGACTATATTGACGCGCTGGAGCAGGCTATACGTGACGTTGTCACGCAGATGACGCCCGAGCAGCGCCAGAGTGTGGTGGGCATCGGCGTCGATTCTACCGGCTCCACCCCTGCGCCAATCGATCGCGAAGGCCGGGTGCTGGCGCTGCGCCCGGAGTTTGCTGATAACCCTAACGCCATGTTCGTGCTGTGGAAGGACCACACCGCCATTGAAGAGGCCGAGGCGATTACCCGGCTGTGCCACAGCGGCGAATATCAGGACTATTCACGCTTTATCGGCGGCATTTACTCCTCTGAATGGTTCTGGGCCAAAATCCTGCACGTCAGCCGCAGCGATGCGGCAGTGCGTGAGGCGGCAGTCTCCTGGGTGGAGCTGTGCGACTGGGTACCGGCGCTGCTGAGCGGCACCACTGCCCCGGCAGAGCTGAAGCGCGGGCGCTGCGCCGCCGGGCATAAATCGCTGTGGCACCCGCTTTGGCAGGGTTTACCGGACGCGCAGTTTCTTAACGCGCTCGACCCGCTGCTGACCCGCGACCTCGATCACCCGCTGTTTCACGATACCTTCACTGCCGAGCTCCCCGTGGGCGTGCTGAGCGCAGAATGGGCCGAACGGCTCGGCCTGCCTGGCAGTGTCACTATTTCCGGCGGTGCGTTTGACTGCCATATGGGCGCGGTTGGGGCCGGGGCACAGCCCTACACGCTGGTGAAAGTGATCGGCACCTCGACCTGCGACATCCTGATCGCCGATGCTGAGCGCGTCGCCGACCGGGCAATCAAAGGCATCTGCGGCCAGGTCGACGGCAGCGTGATGCCGGGAATGATCGGGCTGGAGGCCGGACAGTCGGCGTTTGGCGATATGTATGCCTGGTTCAGCCGCCTGTTGAGCTGGCCGCTGGTGCAGGCCGCTCAGCAACAGCCTGAACTCAGACCGCAGCTGGAAGCGATGCAAAACGATCTGCTGCAGCAGCTCACCGCGGCCTGGGCCGCCGACCCGCAGCTTGACCATCTGCCGGTGGTGCTTGACTGGTTTAACGGCCGCCGCACGCCGTTCGCCAACCAGCGCCTGAAAGGGGTGATTACCGACCTGAATCTCGGCACCGATGCGCCCACGCTGTTCGGCGGGTTTATCGCCGCCACCGCCTTTGGCGCCCGCGCCATTATGGAGTGCTTTGAACAGCAGGATATCCCGGTGCAGCAGGTGCTGGCACTGGGCGGCATTGCGCGCAAATCGCCGGTCATCATGCAGGTGTGCTGCGATGTGATGAACCGCCCGCTGGATATCGTCGCCTCCGACGAGTGCTGTGCGCTCGGCGCGGCGATTTTTGCCGCCGTCGCCGCCGGCGTTTATCCCGACATTCCGAGCGCGCAGGCCCAGATGGCCAGCCCGCTGGCGCAGACCCTGCAGCCCGATCCGCAGCGCGTGGCCCGTTTCCAGCAGCTTTATCAGCGTTACCTTCAGTGGTGTGAATGCGCTGAGCCGCAGTTTGCCCCATCAACCTCTTCGTCAGCTAGTTAAGGAACCGTTTTATGACACAGTTAAACGCCCAGAGCGTATGGTTTGTGATTGGTACGCAGCATCTGTACGGTGCGGAAACCCTGCGCCAGGTGGAGCAGCACGGCCAGCAGGTGGTCGAGGGCCTGAATCGTGCCGGGATTCTGCCCTTTACACTCCAGCTCAAGCCGCTGGTAAAAACCCCCGATGAAGCGCTGGCCCTGTGCCGCGAGGCCAATCACGATCTTGGCTGCTTAGGGATCGTTACCTGGCTGCACACCTTCTCCCCGGCCAAGATGTGGATTGGCGGGCTGAGCGTGCTGAACAAGCCACTGCTGCAGCTGCATACCCAGTTCAACGCGGAAATTCCGTGGGACAGCATGGATATGGACTTTATGAACCTGAACCAGACCGCGCACGGCGGCCGCGAGTTCGGTTTTATCGGCGCGCGCATGCGCCTGCCGCATCAGGTGGTGACCGGCCACTGGCAGGATCGAACCACCCAGCAGCGTATCGGCCAGTGGATGCGCGGTGCCGCCGCGCTGCAGGCCAGCCAGCAGCTGAAGGTGGCGCGCTTTGGCGACAATATGCGCGAAGTGGCGGTGACCGAGGGTGATAAAGTCGCGGCGCAGATCCAGTTTGGCTACGCGGTGAATGGCTGGGGCGTTGGCGATTTGGTCGAGGTGATCAACCAGGTGAGCGATGGCGACGTCAGCACGCTGATTGACGAATACGAGAGCCAGTATGAATTTTCCGCTGCGGCGGCGATCGGCGGCGATAAGCGGCAGAACGTGCTTGATGCGGCGCGGATAGAGCTGGGGATTAAACGCTTCCTTGATGCCGAGGGCTGCCGCGCCTTCACCACTAACTTCCAGACGCTGCACGGCATGACGCAGCTGCCGGGGCTGGCGGTGCAGCGCCTGATGCAGCAGGGCTACGGCTTCGCCGGAGAAGGCGACTGGAAAACCGCCGCCCTGCTGCACATCTTCAAAGTCATGGCGGGCAGCCAGCCGGGCGGGACGTCCTTTATGGAGGATTACACCTACCACTTCGCGCCGGGTAACGACCTGGTGCTCGGTTCACATATGCTGGAAGTGTGCCCGACCATCGCGCATGAAGCTAAACCGCTGCTCGACGTGCAGCCGCTGGGCATCGGCGGCAAGGCTGACCCGGCGCGCCTGATCTTCTCGGCACCTGCCGGGCGTGCGGTAAATGCCAGCGTGATTGATATGGGCGACCGCTTCCGCCTGCTGGTCAACGTGGTGGATACCATTGAACAGCCGCAGGCGCTGCCTAAGCTGCCGGTGGCGCGTGCGCTGTGGCGTGCGCAGCCGTCGCTGGCTACCGCGTCAGAGGCGTGGATCCTCGGCGGCGGCGCGCACCACACGGTGTTCAGCCAGGCGCTGACGGTGGAGGATATGCGCCTGTATGCCGAGCTGAATGGCATCGAGGCGCTGGTGATTGACGAAGAGACCACGCTGCACGGCTTCCGCGATGCACTGCGCTGGAACGAGGCGTATTACCGTCTGAATCAGCGGTAATCCTGCAGGCAGGAAACAACAAGGGCGGCCCCATAAACAGGTCCGCCCTTTTATTTTGCACCTTCCGGCTGACCGGAAAAGAGGGTCAGCCGCTACAGGGTCCGGGTAGGTCAGCCGCTACAATGTCCGGGTGGGTCAGCCGCTACAGGGTCTGTAGGGGTCGACCCTCTTTTTCGGTCGACCCTTTTTTTCTCACGATATCAACCGCTTCACTGGCGCATTCTGCTGGCGATCCCACATCACGGTCAGCAGGCGTTGCAGGGCAATAAAGGCGAACAGCAGGACGCCGATGGCGATCTTGGTCCACCACGAGCTGAGCGTACCGTCGAAGTTAATCCATGTCTGGATCAGCCCCTGAATCAGCACGCCGAACAGCGTCCCCAGCACGGTGCCAACGCCGCCGGAGAGCAGCGTGCCGCCAATCACCACCGAGGCAATGGCATCCAGCTCCACGCCCATCCCCGCCAGCGCATAGCCCGCCGAGGTGTAGATTGAAAAGACGATGCCCGCCAGCGTCGCCAGGCCGGATGAGAGCATATAAATGCGTACCGTGGTGCTGCGCGTCGAAATGCCCATCAGCTGCGCCGAGGTGGCGTTGCCGCCAATGGCATACACCTGATTACCGAAGCGGCTGCGGTGCGCCAGCAGGATGCCAAAGGCCACCACCACCAGCATGATCACCGCCAGCAGGCTGAGCCGCCCGCCGCCGGGAATTTTCCACGCCATCGACGACAGCGTGGCATACAGCGGATGGTCGATCGGCAGCGAGCTTTCCGCCACCAGATAGCTGCTGCCGCGCAGGAAGAACATCCCCGCCAGGGTGATAATAAACGCCGGGATTTTCAGCGCGTCGATCAGCCAGCCCATAAAAGCGCCAAACGCCGAGCCCATCACCATCACCAGCGCAAACGCCAGCCACGGATCGAGGTGGAAATCACCAATCGCGCGGGCGAGAAACACCCCGGTAAAGGCGATCACCGCGCCGACCGACAGATCGATACCGCCGGAGAGGATCACAAAAGTCATCCCAACCGCAATAATGCCGAGGAAGGCGTTATCGGTAAGGATATTGGCGATTACCCGCGTTGAGGCGAAGCCGGGAAACTGACTGAGGCAGAACAGGTAGCCCGCTACAAATACCAGCAGGGTAATCATTAACGGCAGATGACGTTTAATCACGGCGGCGCCCTCGTTTAAACAGTTGAATAAAGCGCGGCGACTGCAGCAGCAGCACCACCATCACCACCACCGCTTTGACCACCTGGTTCAGCTCCGGCGGGAAGCCGGAGAGCAAAATCCCGGTGTTCATCGCCTGTATAATCAGCGCGCCAATCAGCGACAGCAGCAGATTAAAGCGGCCGCCCATCAGCGACGCCCCGCCAATCACCACCGCCAGAATCGCATCCAGCTCCAGCCACAGCCCGGCGTTGTTGGCATCGGCACCGCGAATATCCGCCGCGACGATCAGCCCGGCCACTGCCGCGCACAGGCCGCTCAGCAGATAGGTACTCATCACGACCAGCCAGCCGTTCACCCCGGCATTGCGCGCGGCGCGCAGGTTGATGCCGACGGCCTCGATAAACATCCCCAGCGCGGTTTTGCGCGTCAGCAGCCAGACCAGCAGCGCCAGCGCCAGGGTGATCCACATCGGCACCGGAAACAGCAGCAGCGTGCCGCTGCCAAGCTGCGCCAGCGAGTCGCTGTTAAAAGTGACTATCTGCCCCTGGGTGATCAGCTGCGCGATGCCGCGCCCCGCCACCATCAGGATCAGCGTGGCGACAAACGGCTGGATCTTCAGCAGCGCCACCAGCACGCCGTTCCACAGGCCGCACAGCAGGCCGCTGCCCAGCGTCACCAGAATAATCACCGGCAGGCTGTGCCCGGCCACGGTCAGCGTCGCCGCCGTGGCTCCGGCTATCGCCATCACCGCCCCGACCGACAGATCTATCCCGCCGGTGGCGATCACCAGCGTCATCCCTATCGCCAGAATCGCCACCGGCGCAGCGCGGTTAAGGATATCTATCGGGCTGCCGAACAGCCGACCATCCTGCACGTGAATAGCAAAGAAGTTATTGGCCACCAGGCTGTCGATCAGCAGCACCAGCAGCAGCGCGCCAATCTGCGGCAGGCCCGGCGGCAGTTTACGTTTCAGCATCGGCGGTTTCCCCGTCAATAAGTGGGAATCAGGCATGTTGCTCCCCTCCCGCCGCAATGGCGTTAACAATGGAGGCAACGGAGAGCTGCTCCAGCGGAATCTCCGCCACCTGCTGGCGATCGCGCAGGATCAGCACGCGGTCGGCGTAGCCCACCAGCTCTTCCAGCTCGGAGGAGATCACCAGCAGCGCCAGGCCGTCGGCACACAGGGTCTCAATCAGGCGGATGATTTCGGCGTGGGCGCCAACATCAATGCCGCGCGTCGGTTCATCAAGGATCAGAAACTGCGGTTTGGTCACCAGCCAGCGCGACAGCAGTACTTTCTGCTGATTGCCGCCGGAGAGCAGCTCAACCGGCTGATCGGCGTCCGGAGTGCGAATGCCAAGGCTCTTGATATAGCGGTCGGCCACCTGCTGCTGTTCGCGGCGTGGGATGGGCCGCAGCCAGCCGCGCTGCGCCTGCAGAGCCAGAATGATATTTTCCCGCACCGAAGCGGCACCGATAATACCGTCGGTTTTGCGGTCTTCCGGGCAGAAGCCCATGCCGAGGCGAGACGCCTGCGCCGGGGAGCGAATGGTTTTGGCTTTACCCTTGATAAAGGCGCTGCCGCTGTCGGCACGCTTAATGCCGAACAGCAGCTCGGCGGTTTCGGTACGCCCGGAACCCAGCAGGCCAGCCAGCCCGACCGCTTCGCCCGGTCGCACGCTCAGGCTGAACGGCTCGATGGTGCCTTTCTTGCCGTAATTTTTAAATTCCACCACCGGCTGATTGCTTTTCAGCGTGCTGCCCGCGCGCTGCAGCGCGGTTTCCAGCAGCTCACGGCCGAGCATCAGTTTGATCAGCTCAATCTGCGGCAGGGAATGGGTATCGCGCGTGGCAATAAACTGCCCGTTGCGCAGCACCGTAATACGGTCGGTGACGCGGTAAACCTGGTCGAGAAAGTGGGTGACAAACACCAGGCTCATCCCCTTTGCCTTCAGCTGTCTCATCAGCGTGAACAGCATCTCGACTTCGCTGGCGTCCAGGCTGGCGGTGGGTTCATCGAGGATCAGCACCTGAGCGGAGAGATCCACGGCGCGGCAGATAGCAATGATCTGCTGCATTGCCACCGAGTACTGGCCCAGCGGGCGGGTGACATCCAGCTCGAAGCCGTAGTCGTTAAGTAATTTCACCGCGCGCTGGTTTAGCGTTTTACGGTCTATCAGGCCAAAACGTTTCGGTTCACGCCCGATAAACAGATTATCGGCAACCGACATATTCGGCAGCAGGTTCACTTCCTGATACACCGTGCCGATGCCCAGCTGCTGTGCCTCGGCGGTATTGCGCGGATTGATCGGGTTGCCGGAGAGGGTAATGGTGCCAGCATCGCGCTGATAAACGCCGGTCAACACTTTAATCAGGGTCGATTTCCCGGCCCCGTTTTCCCCCAGCAGCGCCATGATTTCACCGGGACGCAGGTCGAAAGAGACATTATCCAGCGCCCGCACGCCGGGAAAGGACTTACTGACGCCGCTAATGGCAAGCAGCGGCGGTGGAGAGGAGTCGATGGTCATACGCGTGCCTCACGCCATGAAAAAAGCCGCCCTCAAGGGCGGCCCGGGGATCAGTAACCCATACCTTTTTTCTTATCCAGCTGGGCCTGGGCATCAGCAGGAAGGAAAAGTTTCGATTCGGTTTTGATGATCTTCGGCGGCATGGTGCCGTCTTTTTTAAGTTTTTCCAGCGCGTCGAAAGCCGGGCCGGCCATATTTGGCGTCAGCTCGACGTTGGCATTGGCTTCACCTGCCAGCATCGCTTTATAAATATCCGGCACGCCGTCAATGGAGCCGGTGAGAATATCTTTACCCGGTTTCAGACCGGCCTCTTTAATCGCCTGAATGGCACCGATAGCCATATCATCGTTATGGGCGTAAACCATGCAGATGTTTTTACCGTTGTTCTCTGCCTTGATGAAACTCTCCATCACCTCTTTACCCTTGCTGCGGGTAAAATCGCCGGACTGCGAACGGATCACTTTAATATTTGGCGTGTTGGCAATCGCTTCAGCGAAGCCCTTCTTACGGTCAATCGCCACGCTGGCGCCGACGGTACCCTGAAGCTCAACCACGTTACACGGCTTGCCCGCCTGCTGTTTCACCAGCCAGTCACCGATTAGCTTACCTTCATAGACGTTGTCGGCGGTGACGACCGCCTGATACAGCGATTTATCTTTGACCACGATAGCGCGGTCCAGCAGGAATACCGGGATTTTGGCATCTTTCGCTTCTTCAAGCACCGGCTCCCAGCCGGTCTGGACTACCGGAGCAATGAAGATGGCATCCACGCCCTGGGCGATAAACGAACGCACTGCCTTGATCTGGTTCTCCTGTTTTTGCTGCCCGTCGGCGATTTTCAGCGTGATACCGCGCTTTTGCGCTTCACTTTTCGCCACGCTGGTCTCTGCGGCTCGCCAGCCCGATTCCGAGCCAACCTGAGAGAAACCAACAGTCATGGATTCAGCCAGCGCTGGAGCCGCCAGGCTGGCACTGATGAGGGTGGATAAGAGTAAACGCTTCCACATGATCATTTTTCCTCTGATGGGATTTTATCAAATAGGGTTAAGAGCCACTTAAGCCTGTACTATTCACCAAAAAACATTTTCGACAATGCTCACAAAACGCAACAAAACAAATGGCTTACGCCAACCCCGCGCCCCAGGCCTTAGCGGGCCGATATGGAAAAATCACGCAGTGGGCGCCAAATTGAGGTTAAATAACTGTAATAAACAGAAGCGTTTGCGCCGCAATCATTTGGAAGCGATTACAATACCGCGTGCAGTTCTGTCGCCGCCGTGCGGCGCGGTTGCGACGTCGGGTAAAGTGTGGATTTGTGAGCTGTTACACAGTTTGCTAAATTCCGGCAAAACGCTGGCTTGCAGCCGGGCGATGTGAGTCGGTGACAGGAAGTGGATAGCGGCGCGCAATAAAATGAACCTAAATACCACTAAATCAATAAGCGGTATAAAAATTCCTAGAAAACTCTTAAAAAATCTATTTCAGCCCCGAATATCTTCATCATTAGTCTGAATTTACCTATTTCATCGCGAACTTTCTGGACTCTTTTTTACCAAATAATATACTTATCACTCACTATTCCGTTCGCAAATGGCCAATATGACCGCTCAAGACTATTTGTTAAAATTTCGCAAAGTTAATTCCCTGGAAACTCTGGAAAAACTCTTCGACCATCTCAACTATTCCCTTAACGATGATGGTGAAATTATTCAGATGTACCGCGCTGCCGATCACCGTCGCGCAGAGCTGGTTTCCGGCGGTCGCCTGTTTGACCTTGGACGCGTGCCAAAAACCGTCTGGCGCTACGTCGTTTAAGGTTCCAGTTCGCTCTGGTTAATGACCTGGCGCATGAAGTTCCGTATAATCCTTTTCTGATATGAGGTGTATCCTGACGGTGCACCTTTTGCCTTGATGGCAGAGTTTGCTGACTGGATAAGGATGAATAAGTGGCTGTTGATACTAAACCGCGCCTGGCAGGCTGGCTGCTGGTGCCGCTGGCATGGCTGATCATGACCTTGCTGACCAGCGCGCTGGTGATGGCAATGTATTTAAGCGCCCTGCTCGACCCGGCGATGCGTAACGCGCTGTTCAGCCATGAAAGCAACGCATTATGGCAGTGGGGAGCCTCGCTGCTGACCTCTACCGTAGTCTGGTGCTACAGTGCCTGGGTGACGTGGATTTTCTGTCAACGCTCGCGTCGGCTGCCGCGCCACTACATTTTGTGGCTGCTACTCACCGTGCTGCTGGCGGTGAAGACTTTTGCCTTCTCTCCGGTGGCCGATGGTGCGGCAATTCGGACTTTACTGATCGCCCTGCTGGCGGCAGCGATACTGGTGCCTTATTTCAAGCGTTCTCAACGCGTTAAGAGCACGTTCATCGAGCCGTGATGGTGAAATAAACGTCAAGAATTTAATCCTGAGTGCGCTGGCGTCGGACACCCGCCGCGCAACGGTTGTGATGGCGTAGCCAATATCCGATAATGTGCTGCTTTTGACTTTTCTTCAGGCGTAATAATGACCGAATACCTGCTTCTCTTTATTGGCACAGTACTGGTGAATAACTTCGTCCTGGTGAAGTTTCTCGGCCTCTGTCCCTTCATGGGCGTTTCCAAAAAACTGGAAACGGCAATTGGCATGGGACTCGCCACCACCTTTGTTATTACCCTGGCCTCTATCTGTGCCTGGCTGGTCAACCACCTGATCCTGCTGCCGCTCGATCTGGTCTATCTGCGTACCATGGCCTATATCCTGGTGATTGCCGTGGTCGTGCAGTTCACCGAAATGGTGGTGCGTAAAACCAGCCCTGACCTCTACCGCCTGCTGGGTATTTTCCTGCCGCTGATCACCACCAACTGTGCGGTGCTCGGCGTGCCGCTGCTCAGCGTCAACCTGAATCACACTTTCCTGCAGGCCGCACTGTTCGGCTTCAGCGCCTCTATCGGCTTTTCGCTGTTGATGGTGCTGTTCGCCGGGATCCGCGAGCGCCTGGTGCTGGCCGATGTGCCCGCACCGTTTAAAGGCTCGTCTATTGCACTGGTGACCGCCGGCCTGATGGCGCTGGCGTTTATGGGCTTTACCGGACTGGTGAAGTTCTGATGAGTGCGATTTGGATTGCTGTTTTGGTACTCAGCGCACTTAGCCTGGTGTTGGGCGGTCTGCTGGGCTACGCCTCGCGCCGCTTCGAAGTGGAAGAAGACCCGATTGTCGAGCAGATAGACGCTATTTTGCCGCAGAGCCAGTGCGGCCAGTGCGGCTACCCCGGCTGCCGTCCGTATGCCGACGCGGTGGGTAATAACGGTGAGCTGATTAACAAATGCGCCCCCGGCGGCGAGCAGACCATGCTGAAACTGGCAGCGCTGCTGAACGTCGACCCGCAGCCGCTGGGTGAAGAGGCCGCATTGGAGCCAGAGCGCAAAGTGGCGTGGATTGACGAAGCCAACTGCATCGGCTGCACCAAGTGCATTCAGGCCTGCCCGGTGGATGCAATTGTCGGCGCCACCCGCGCGATGCACACCGTGCTGAGCGATGTCTGTACCGGCTGCGACCTGTGCGTTGCTCCCTGCCCGACCGACTGCATTGAAATGCGTCCGGTTGCTACCACTACTGCCAACTGGAAATGGGATCTGCAAACCATTCCGGTGCGGGTGATCACTGTAGAAAGTCATGCTTAATCTGCTCAACTACTTTAAAAAAGATCGGCTTTGGGACTTTGAAGGTGGCATTCATCCACCGGAGATGAAGACCCAGTCAAACGGCACGCCGCTGCGCCAGCTGCCGCTGCCCGCCCAGTTTATTCTGCCGCTGAAACAGCATATCGGTAACGAAGGCGAGATCTGCGTGCGCCCCGGCGACGCTGTCCTGCGCGGCCAGGCGCTGACCTTTGGCAATGGCCGTATGCTGCCAATCCACGCGCCAAGCTCCGGCACCGTGAGCAAAATCGCCCCGCATATGACTGCGCATCCGTCCGCGCTGGCGGAGATGTGCATCTTTATCACCCCGGACGGCGAAGACCGCTGGATTGATAAGCAGACGCTGAGCGACTATCGCAGCCTTGACCGCCAGGAGGTGGTGCGCCGCGTGCATCAGGCTGGCGTTGCCGGGCTGGGCGGCGCGGGCTTCCCCACCGCCACCAAGCTGAAGGGCGGGCTGCGCGGGGTCAATACCCTGATTATCAATGGCGCCGAGTGCGAGCCTTATATCACCGCCGACGATCGCCTGATGCAGGACTGCGCCGCAGAAGTGCTGGAAGGCTGCCGCATTCTGGCGTGGACGCTGCAGGCGGAGCGCACCCTGATCGGCATTGAAGATAACAAACCGGAAGCGATTGCCGCGCTGAAAGCCGCCCTGGGCAGCGCGCGCGATATGGAGATCCGCGTCATCCCCACCAAATATCCTTCCGGTGGTGCCAAACAGCTGACTAAAATTCTCACCGGTAAAGAGGTGCCGCACGGCGGGCGCTCTACCGATATCGGCGTGCTGATGCAGAACGTCGGCACCGCCTATGCCGTTAAGCGCGCGATTATTGACGGCGAGCCGCTTACTGAACGCGTTATTACCCTGACCGGTGAGTCGGTGCGCCAGCCTGGCAACGTCTGGGGCCGCCTCGGCACGCCGATCAGCCATCTGCTGCATCACGCCGATTTCGCGCCGGGTGCCGAACAGATGGTGGTGATGGGTGGCCCGCTGATGGGCTTCACCCTGCCGACGCTGGATGTGCCGGTGGTGAAAATCACCAACTGTATTCTCGCACCCGCCGCCTCTGAGATGGGCCACAACGAGCCGGAGCAGGGCTGCATCCGCTGCAGCGCCTGCGCCGACGCCTGCCCGGCCGCCCTGCTGCCGCAGCAGCTTTACTGGTACAGCCGCGGCGGCGATCACGATAAAGCGCGCGAGCATAATATCGCAGACTGCATTGAGTGCGGCGCCTGTGCTTATGTCTGCCCGAGTAATATCCCGCTGGTGCAGTATTACCGCCAGGAGAAGGCCGAGATTCAGGCTATCGATCTGGAAGCCGAGCGTACTGCCCTGGCCAAGGCGCGTTTTGAAGCGCGTCAACAGCGCCTGGAGCGGGAAAAAGCGGCGCGTGAAGCGAAGCACCAGCAGGCCAAACGCAGCGTGGCTATCACCGACGCCGATGCGCTTAACGCCGCGCGCGAACGCGTGAAGGCGAAGCAGGCCGCCGCTGCCACAGCGGTCGATGACGATGCGGCGGCGGCGGCGCAGCGTACAGCCCGCCAGGCGGAAGCCCGCGCGCGCCAGGCTGAGCAACAGGCCAGCAGCGAACCGGTCACGCGCCAGGCCGCCGACCCGCGCAAAGCCGCCGTTGAAGCCGCGATTGCCCGCGCCAAAGCGAAGAAAGCCGAAGCCAGCACGGCCGTCGCTGAGCCGCCGGCGACCGCCGATACGCCGCCAGCCGCTGACCCGCGTAAAACGGCGGTGGAAGCGGCTATCGCCCGTGCCAAAGCGAAGAAAGCCGCGCAGGCCGCCGTTGCTGAACCGCAACCGGCTGCGGCAGAACAACCGGCACCTGCCGCTGACCCGCGCAAGGCGGCCATCGAAGCCGCTATCGCCCGCGCCAAGGCGAAGAAAGCCGCGCAGGCCGCCGTTGCTGAACCGCAACCGGCCGTGGCCGAACAACCGGCACCCGCCGCCGACCCGCGCAAGGCGGCAATTGAGGCCGCTATCGCCCGTGCCAAAGCGAAAAAAGCCGCGCAGGCCGCCGAAGCTCTGCCAGAAGTCACCCCTGAACAACCCGAACCCCGTCAGGAAGAGGCGCCCGCCGCCTCCCCTGAGGATGCACGTAAAGCGGCGGTGGCAGCGGCCATTGCACGCGTGAAAGCGCGTAAATCGCAGCAGCCGTCGACGCAAGAGGATTAAATGGCATTTCGTATTGCAAGCTCGCCCTACACTCATAACCGCCGCAGCACCAGCACCATTATGCTGCTGGTACTGCTGGCCGCCGTACCCGGCATGGCCGTGCAGTGCTGGTACTTTGGCTGGGGTAACCTGATCCAGGTGCTGATCGGCGCGGCTGCCGCTATTACGGCTGAAGCGGCTATTCTGCGGTTACGCAAGCTGCCGCTGGCGGAGACGCTGAAGGATAACTCCGCGCTGCTGACCGCCCTGCTGCTCGGCATTAGCATCCCGCCGCTGGCGCCGTGGTGGCTGATTGTTATCGGCACGCTGTTTGCGGTGATTATCTCCAAGCATCTTTACGGCGGCCTCGGCCAGAACCCGTTTAACCCGGCGATGGTCGGCTACGTGGTGCTGCTGATCTCCTTCCCGGTGCAGATGACCAGCTGGCTGCCGCCGGACGTGCTGCAGGGCATCAGCCCGACCTTTGGCGACACCCTGAGTATGATCTTCCATTTCCACACGCTTGACGGCCACAGCATGCAGCAGCTGCAGGTGGGGATCGACGGCATCAGCCAGGCGACGCCGCTCGACACCTTTAAAACCGGGCTGCGCGCCGGCCATTCGGCGGAAGAAGTGCGCGCAATGCCGATATACGGCGGCGTGCTGGCCGGCCTGGGCTGGCAGTGGGTCAACGTGGCGTTCCTGGCCGGGGGCATTTTCCTGCTGTGGACGCGCAGCATCCGCTGGCATATTCCGGTGAGCTTTATTGCCTCGCTGGCGTTCTGCGCCACGCTCGGCTGGCTGCTGTCACCGGACAGCCTGGTATCTCCGCTGGTGCATCTGTTCTCCGGGGCCACCATGCTGGGCGCATTCTTTATCGCCACCGACCCGGTGACCGCCTCCACCACCAATAAAGGCCGCCTGCTGTACGGCGTGCTGATTGGCCTGCTGGTATGGCTGATCCGCAGCTTTGGCGGCTATCCGGACGGCGTGGCATTTGCCGTGCTGCTGGCGAATATCTGCGTGCCGCTGATTGACTACTACACGCAGCCGCGCGTATACGGACACCGTAAGGGTAAATGATGCTGGACGCGATTCGTAAAAACGGCGTAACGCTGGCGGTGTTTGCCGCTATCACCACCGGCCTGACGGCGGTGATTAATGCGGTAACCAAGCCGACTATTGAACATCAGACCGCCGTCCAGCAGAAGATCCTGCTGGACCAGGTGGTGCCGCCCGAGCTGTATGATAATAAAATTCAGCAGGAGTGTTACGTTGTCACTGATCCGGCACTGGGCAACGGCAGCCCGCACCACCTCTATCTGGCGCGCAAGGGTGATAAACCCGTGGCAGCGGCGGTGGAAACTACCGCGCCTGACGGCTACTCTGGCAATATTCAGCTGATTGTCGGCGCCAGCTTTGATGGCACGGTGTACGGCACCCGCGTGGTGGAACATCATGAAACACCGGGTCTTGGCGACAAAATCGAGCTGCGAATTTCTGACTGGATCATGAGCTTTAACGGCAAAAAAGTGACCGGCGCGGATGACAGCCATTTCGCGGTGAAGAAAGACGGTGGCGACTTCGACCAGTTTACCGGCGCAACGATTACGCCGCGTGCGGTGGTCAATGCGGTGAAGCGCACAACGTTGTATATTGAAACCTTACCGGGGCAACTGTCCTCGTTGCCATCCTGTGGAGACGCCAATGAGTGAAGCAAAAACCCTGCTGGTCGGCGGGCTGTGGAAGAATAACTCCGCGCTGGTGCAGCTGCTGGGCCTCTGCCCGCTGCTGGCCGTGACTTCGACCGCTACCAACGCCCTCGGCCTTGGCCTGGCTACTACCCTGGTGCTGACCTGTACCAATAGCGCGATTTCTCTGTCGCGCCGCTGGGTGCCTTCTGAAATCCGTATTCCGATTTACGTGATGATTATCGCGGCGGTGGTGAGCTGCGTGCAGATGCTGATCAATGCTTATGCCTACGGCCTGTATCAGTCGTTGGGGATTTTTATCCCGCTGATCGTCACCAACTGTATTGTGGTCGGCCGCGCCGAAGCGGTGGCGTCCAAAAGCCGCGTCGGGCTGGCTGCGCTGGACGGGATGGCGATTGGCCTCGGCGCCACCAGCGTGATGGTGGTGCTGGGCTCTATCCGTGAAATTATCGGTAACGGCACCATCTTTAACGGCGCAGACCAGCTGCTTGGCCCGTGGGCAAAGGCGATGCGCATTGAAGTGGTGCATTTCGACTCACCAATGCTGCTGGCGATGCTGCCGCCGGGCGCGTTTATCGGCCTCGGCATGCTGCTGGCGGCAAAATATCTCATCGACAATAAAATGAAGCAGCGCGCCGCGCTGAAAGCAGAACAGGAGAGTGCTGCTATGCCGGAAGGAAAAACTGCGCAGTGAACAAGGATAAGCGTCACGAGATTCTGGTGCGGCTGCGGGACAATAACCCGCACCCCACCACCGAACTGAACTTCACTTCCCCGTTTGAACTACTGATTGCGGTGCTGCTCTCCGCGCAGGCCACCGACGTCAGCGTAAACAAAGCGATGGCCAAACTCTACCCGGTAGCTAATACGCCTGCGGCGATTCTGGCACTTGGCGTAGACGGGGTGAAGGAGTACATCAAAACCATCGGCCTGTTTAACAGCAAGGCCGAGAACGTGATCAAAACCTGCCGCATTCTGGTCGAGCAGCACGGCGGAGAAGTGCCGGAGAGCCGCGAGGCGCTGGAAGCGCTGCCGGGCGTCGGGCGCAAAACCGCTAACGTGGTGCTGAACACCGCCTTTGGCTGGCCAACCATCGCCGTCGATACCCATATTTTCCGCGTCTGCAACCGCACGCGCTTTGCGCCGGGTAACAACGTGGAACAGGTGGAAGAGAAGCTGCTGAAGGTGGTGCCGAAGGAGTTTAAGTTCGACTGCCACCACTGGTTTATCCTGCACGGTCGCTACACCTGCATTGCGCGTAAACCGCGCTGCGGCTCCTGCCTGATTGAAGATTTATGCGAGTTCCGCGAGAAAACGGAAGTATAAAAAAACCCGCCAACTGGCGGGTTTTTTGTTTCTGCTTCACTCCTGCTGCTGCTTTAGCAAAAAATAGCGCTTCTCTAACTGCTCCAGCGCCATCTCGGCCTGGCGGCGCTGAATATCCGACGGGTTAACCGAATAAAGACGCAGCTGCTCTTCTGCCGGGGTTGAACGGCTAAATGCCTGGGTGGCGTTGTACACCACCGATTTCAGCTCGCTGACGGTGATATATTTACCGCGCTGCCCGTCAAGGGCATTCAGCCTGGACGTCAGCTGCTGCAGATGCTCCATCCCCTGCTGCCAGCCGCCCATTGCCTCCTCCGGAAGCGCCGTGGCTTTAAGCTGCTGCTGCCACTCGGCGGCCATTTTGCCGACCGCAGCATCCTGCGGTTTAAACGCCTGGGCCTGGCGCACCAGCCGCTGCCCGTAATCAAATGACCAGTCCGGTGACAGCGTTATAAGCCACGCCAGCTGCTGTTCGGTGTGCTCGCGGATTTTTTCCGGCTGATAGTTTTGCCGCTTCAGGCTGTCGACCTGCTCCCCGGTAAGCGGCATTGCCAGGGGTGAAAGCGTGGCGGCAAGATGATCTATCAGCGGATCGGGGCGTTGCACAAGCTGCCATCCCCCTATTCCCGCAGCGCCCAGCACCAGCATGGTCACTACTCCGGCGGCAAACGGCTTCCAGCGGCTGGGCGGCGGCGGCGTCATGACCTCAATGTTCGCCTCGGGCTGGGGCTGGGCGATATAGACCCATTTTACGGCCGAAGGCGTCATCTCCACAGCCGGGTCGGCTGCACGCCGGGCGCTGGCGGGCAGCACCACATTCTGCTGCGCTGCGCAACTGTTTCCCGCCGCCGCCTCGCTGTTCTCCAGCCGCAGCGCGCTGCTGTGCATCAGTGCCGCCAGCGCGTCAAACTGGCTGAGATGGCGCAGCTCCAGGCGCTGTAACACCTCGTTCAGCCGGGTGAGCTGCTGCTCGGCGCGGTAAAGCTGGCTGAGATCGCTGTAGCCGATCGGCAGCGTGCGCATCATCTGCTGCACGCGGCGGCTGAGGCCGCTGAGGATCTCCACGCGCGCATGCACCTGCTGCGGCCACAGGTTGCCCCACTGGTGGCTGATTAACGCTTCGAGGATAGCCAGACCTTCGTTCAGGCCAGCAAGGCCGCCCAGCTGGGTGCGCGCCAGCGTATACCAGGCCGCCGTTTGCAGCTCAACGCCATTCTGCTCAAACAGCGAGAGGCTGAGTTTTTCCACGTAGTGCCAGTTCACGTCCGGGCGCGCCGGGTGGGACAGCTTGCCCAGCTCGTCGCGCAGCGCCGCGTAGTCCGGCAGCGTGCGTGGGTCGCCGCCGGTTTTCAGGTAACGTTCAGATATATTCATAAAAAGTTTCGATAATTATCAGAGAGGGGCGCCGCTGACTACAGCGAGGCGCGGGCGTCGAGGTACTGCTGCTGTTTCATATGGCGGATCAGCACTTTGCCTTCCGGCATAAATTCGGTGCCGTAGCGCACCAGACCGATACCTTTCAGCTCGGCATCAATGGCGTAGCGCAGCTCGCCGGGAATGCTCTGCAGCAGCATATCGACCTTAATACTGCTGAGGCGCGGCTCGTAGCGCAGCAGCACGCCGGACAGCGTGGTCATCAGCTGGTGCGCGGTGCCGGGCATGCCCTGCAATATTTTGGTCATATCCGGCAGGCCGTAATCGGGCAGATGCGCCAGCGTCCCGGCGCGGCAGTTGAGGATGCGCTGCATGTTGTCGAGCACCGAGAGGATCACCTGGTTCTCTTCACTGACGTTGTGCAGATCCAGCCCGCCGGCAAAGTTGCCGTACAGCATTTCATACAGCGAGGGGGAGTTGTGTGAGTGCGGCATTAGTTGTCCTTAACAGGCAGCAGGCTCAGGCTGTTTTCGCTCGCTTCCAGCACGCGCGCATTATCCGGGTCCAGCGCTTCGCGCTCCAGCACCTGCTGCCAGCCACTCTTCGCCAGGTCCGGCTGACGGAACAGGCCGACGACCGCGACAAACTGCGCTTCCGGCTCCATCGGCATATTAAGGTTAACCGCGCCGCCAGGGCTCAGCACCAGGTCGCGGCTGGCGAGGAGATCGGCACCCAGCAGCGTGTCGCCATCGGTCGCTAACTGCTGGTAGACCAGCTTGTCGAAGGCTTTACGATCTTTCAGCTGATAAACGCGGATCACCACCGACTGCGGACTGCTATGGTTTTCGCGCGTGTCGGTATTCAGTGCCTCACGCGCGATAAAATCGAGGTGCAGCACCCTAATCTTTTTATAGAAGATGGACGATACCGCCGAGCGGGTGCCGTCTGAGACGCTCTGCGTCAGTCCGCAGCCGCTCAGGCTGATGGCCAGTACCGGCACCAGCCAGCGGGTAGATTTAGTCAAACTGGTAATTAACACGCTTATTTCCTTGTACGTGCAGGGTCGGTTGCAGGCCGCGATAGCTGCCCAGTTCGGTGGTAAAAGTTTGCGGGACGTCGTCGGGAATATTCCCCGCCTCAACGCCCAGCACGCCGCTCATGCCGAGCCAGAACGGCGCCTCGCCAAGCGGCATCACCGGCAGCAGCGCGGTGCTGACGGTCAGGCGAATCTTCGCCTTAAAGCGCCAGCCGAGATAGACGCGCAGCATCACCAGGAAATCCTGATACAGCTGTCCGTCCGGCTTCCAGCCCTGCGCTTCGCTCTCGCTGTCGGTGAACAGCTCGATCAGCAGCTGGCTGCTGGTGTCCATCACTTCATCGCCCAGCGGCGCGTTGCCGTCCAGCAAAAAATCCTGCTCGCCGTAAAAGCCGAGCGGCTGGTTGATTTCAATCGGGCGCAGGCAGTACGGGCTGACCCGCGCCTGCGTCTCCGGCGCCAGCAGCTGTACCAGCGCCTGCACGCCCTCCTGGGTTTTTGCCGGCTGGCGCAGCACGCCGAGCAGCGCCAGAAAGCGCGAAACCGGGGTGGCGATATGGCTGGCGGTACCGGGAATGCCTAAGCCCACCAGGCCCAGCAGCGACTGAGAAATCGTGTCCGTCCCGCCGCGCTCGAAGGTGGCGGGATAGGAGTATTTGCGCCAGATGCGGTAGAACTGCGTCAGGATGCGGTGGCTGAAGATATCCAGGAAATCCTGCAGCGCCTCGTGCCCTTCGCGCCGCTGGCTGATGTCATCAAGGTAGGTTGTCGGCAGCGGGGAGTCTACGCCGTAGACGCCCATAAAGGTGGTGCGCACTTTGGGTGCCGCCGCGTCATCTTCACTGTATTCAACGCTTTTCAGCTCGCTGGCGGGAAAGCCCATGCCCGGCCACGGGCTGAAGCGCACCGCATCATCCTGAGGACAGGCGGTGCTGCCGAGCGGCGGCCTGTCCGGATGCTGTTTTTCCAGCAGCTGACAGAAGCGGTAAAAGTTCATCCGCGTCAGGTCAGCTTCCATACGCGGGCTCAGCCGGGAATGCGGCGGTTGTGTTTCTCTTGCCATTCCAGGCGCTCTCCGGTGGGTTGCAGGATAATAACCAGGCGGTTAAACAGATAAATGTCGGTGTACAGCGCGAAAAAGTGGCTGAGCATCTCGCCGAACAGGCAGATGTCGCCGTGCCCGGCAAAACCGTTGCTGTCGAGCGTCACGTCAATCTGCACGCCGCGCAGCAGGTAGCCCTGCTCGAAGCGCTCGGTTTCGCTATGGCTAACGTCGAGGATCGCCTCCAGGCGGCGGCGGTTCATCTCGCTGCCGGTCCACTCGTACAGCGCCAGCGTGCCGCGCAGCACTTCGGCATTGTCCATCATCGACAGGAAGTTGCTGCCGAGGTGGCTGAGCACGCGCCAGTGGAAGCGGTCGCGGTCCGGCGGATAACAGGGCAGCGTTGGCGCACAGAGGTTGCGCACCTCGACGCGGGTCGAGCTGGTGATGATAGCGGTATCCAGCACCGTGCTCTGCAGGGCGCGGCGCGGCAGCTGGCCATTGGTACCGGTCAGGGTTAATGACAGGCTTTCGTCACCGGGCACGCTGTGGTTATCAAAGGCTTCACCGCCGAGGATAAGCCAGGTGTTGTGCAGCCCGGAAGCACCGCGCCGCACGCGGGAGTGGTAGTAATACTCCGGCGCTTCGTGGCGCATCATCCCGCCCTTGTGGCGGAAGCTGGAGAACGGCACGTAGGTGTGTTGGCCGGAAGACATCACCGAGTCGACGGAATAAATTTCGGTATGCCCGTCCTGCACGCGCATCGGGCGCAGCAGGTATTCGGTTTGCAGCGAGTTGAGCGTCAGCGGGTCGGACTCCAGCGGGAAGAGGTTAATCACCGGCGCACAGTGCAGCCGCAGGTGCTTCTCGCTGAAGGTAAAATCATGCTCCCAGCGCTGCGCCAGCACCACGTCGATTTCGAACCAGGGCAGCTCAGCAGGCAGGGCGATATGCTCCAGCCCACGCAGGCAGGTGAACATAAACTTCTCGCGGAAGGTGAAGTACTCCAGCAGCAGCTGATAGCCGCTGAAGCTGCTGTTGCCCTTTGGCCACAGCCGGTCATCTTCACCAAATCCCAGCGCGGTGAAGCGCGCATCGAGCGGGCGGCGCTCCGGGTCACCCGGCAGGCGTAGCCAGATGCTGGCGCTATTCAGGGTAAAGGCTTCATGCATTGCGCAGGCCAGCGGCGCATCGGCATTGAGATATATCGGGATCAGGCTGAGGTCAGCCCTGCTCCAGTCAGCCAGGCTGCTGCAGGCAAAGCGCAGGCGCACCACCGAGCGACCGTCCGGGTCGGTGGAAAGCGCGGCCAGCTCCAGCGCCAGCGGCTGCAGGCTGATTTCACGGGTGGTGGTGTAGCGGCAGCGGGTCGCTTTCTCGCCGATTGGCCGTGACAGCACCTCAAAGCCCTTCGCGATGGCCATTTTTTCTTTCATCTCGCGCCAGTCGGGGCTGAACTCCACCACCGACATCGACGGAATGGTGCGCAGGTAGTGCGGCCACAGCAGCGTGACCAGCCCTTCCGTTAGCTCCGGAAGATCGTCGTCCAGCTTCTCGCGCAGGCGGCCCATCATAAAGGCGAAGCCTTCGAACAGGCGCTCAACGTAAGGGTCGCGCGCGCCGGATTTGTCCAGGTTCAGCAGCGCCGCCCGGTCCGGGTGGGCGCGGGCAAACTCTTCACCGGCTTCAAGCAGGTAGCGCATTTCAGCGTCGTAATAACGCAGGGTTAAGTCGTCCATAATAAAACCTGAATAAGGGGTGTATCGGAGGAAGTCATTAACTGCAAAGTACCGCCGCACGCGCCGGGTCAAGGCTGATTAAGCCACTCAGCAGCGCGTCCATTTCCGGCTGAATGCGGGTTTTGTCCGTTTCGCTGCGCGAGGCTTTGATGCGCAGCAGCTTTAACCGCCGCGCCCGCACCTCAAACAGCAGGGCTGGCGACCAGTGCTGCAGCGTCAGGGCCTGCGCGTTGCTGTCCAGTTCACCGAGCAGGTGGAACGCCAGATCGTGACGGGCGTACTGCTCCGCCACCCGCGCCATCAGCAGGCGCATCAGCCACTGGTCGCGCAGCGAAGTCATGCCCGGGCGCGACTGTAACCAGCCAAACGCGGCTTCAATGCCGTCGCTGTCGGCCAGCGCCAGCAGCTCCGGCTCCAGCAGCAGCACCTCTTCATCACTTTGCGATGCCGCTGTCACCGCCTCCGCCCCCCAGCCGCCCGGGTTATCCATCACCTGCTGATTGATCCAGTTCAGCGTCACTTCATCAGCAAATGGCGTACCGTCGTTAAACGCCAGCGCCTCCAGACCCGGTAGCCGCGACAGCAGCCCTTGCACATCGCGGCAGAGAATATCGGCACGCGCGCTGTCGGCATCCAGCTTCGCCAGCGCCTGCCAGGTGTACCACTGTAAGTCCAGCCACAGGTGGTTGACGCCCTGGGCATACAGGCTGTCGGCCTGCTCCAGCAGCTCCATCCAGCTCTGCTGCAGGTAAAGGCGCTTGAGGTGAGCACGGTGATCCGGCTTCGGCGGTGCGAGGCGGGTGCGTCCGCTGGCATCAAGCGGCGGCAGCTCGGTCAGCGTATCCCAACGAATGCTTTTCATCAGGTGATGCCCGGCCAGCCAGCCGCCGGGCTGGTCGCGCAGGTAGCCCGCCAGCATTTTCGCCTGGTCGAGCAGATCGCGGCCGGAACTTACGGCGGTCATCAGCGGGGCGGCGGCAGAGGGTGCAGCCACGGGCGCAGCGTCATCGCGGCTGGTCTGCGGCACCATGCTGTCTGCCCCGCCGCTCTGCGCCAGGCGGTTTTCCAGCGCCACGCACAGGCCGGTGAGCTGCGGACGGTGTTCTTCGGCAAACGGCTGCATCGCCTGCTGCGCCAGCAGCAGCGCGCCGGTGATACGCTGCATGGCGGCCATATCCACCTCCGGGTAGAGCGACAGGCTGTCGAGCACGCGCCCGCTGCCGAGCCACTCCAGAGCGGACGTGCGGCTGCGCTCGCGCTGTGGGTGCAGCTGCATGCCGAAGCGCTGCAGCATCGCGGCCAGCAGCTCCAGCCCTTCCGCCAGCCCGGCCTCGCCGTCCTGATGCAGACGCGCCCAGATGTAGAAGGTCACCACGCGCAGATCCTTGCTGGCCGTGGTCAGCAGCTTTTCCGCCAGCTGGCAGATCAGCGCGGTATCAATGCCTGAGAGCTTGTTGACCTCTTCGCGCATGCGCTGAAAGTCATCGTCATAGCCGGGTTCATCGCCCGTCGGCTGCGCGTCACTCAGCGGCAGCAGCCAGGAGCGCCAGTCATCCGCCCGCGCCTGCGCCAGTGAAATCAACGTGCCTTCTTCTGCGTGACAGGCGGTGACTAAGTTTTGCAGCGTGGTCATTCGGAACCTCCTTCCGTGACGGGTAACTCATCATTCCCCGAGAGCGCCTGCGCCGCCATTTCGGCATCGACGCTGAATATCTCTGCCGGCAGCGTAAAATTACGCAGCTGCAGCAGCTGGAGCGGGCCGCTACCCAGTTGGGAGCGCAGTACCCACTGCAGCACGCTGCCGTCCGGCGCGCTAAAGCTCATCATCCACTGGCTGCGGTCAAGCTGGTGACGCTTGCCCTGCTCCAGCCAGCGGATAAGACCCCAGGTGCCGCTGTAGTCGCCAAACAGCCTGGCTCCCGCGCTGGCGGTGCTCCAGGTCAGCATGGTACCCGGCTTAAAGGTGTCGCCCGGCCAGCGGAAGGTCTGCCACTCCGCCATCTGGTTGAAGTACTTCTGCTGCTGGCCGTCAATGGTCAGCTGCGTCTGCACCACCCCCGGCGCCGGGCGCGCCTGCAGCTCAAAGCTGATGCCCTGACTGCCGTCGGTGAACAGCACGTCCGACAGCTGGCTCAGCTGGTTAAGCGCTTTGATAAACGCCGGGTTAAAGGTCAGCCCCTGGCTGTTGGTGCGGTCTGGCACCCACTGGCTGCCCTCCTTATGCAGCACGCCGCCCAGCTCCGCGCTGAGGAAGCGCTCGATGCGCCCGCTGTCCCTGCGCAGGAACTCGGCCAGCATCGGCAGCGAGGCGTCGTTATTACTGGCGGCAAACGGGTAGCGCCCGTCAAACGCGCCGTGCCACAGCGCCACCACCGAGCGCGCCCATTTGTCATTCAGGCTGGCGGCGGACGGCTGCAGCACCGTCTCCCACGCCTGGGTCAGCGGCTGCACGAACATCGTCTGGCCGAAGCCGCTCCACTCCTCGCCAAGGCTGGCGGCAATCAGGCTGCCGTACTGGCGGGTGTCGGTCAGGTCAACGCTTTTGCCCTGGAACACGGTTTGCGCCAGCGTCTGCATCATCTCCCGCGGATCCGAGCTGCCCGCCACCTGCTGCAGGCGCAGGCGCACGCGGGTGATGCGCGTCAGGTACGTCTGCAGGCTCAGGCTGTCGTCGCCGGACAGTGCGCTGGCGGCTTTGTTGCGGCCCATCAGCGTCAGCAGCGGGCCGAAGGTCTCGTCGAGCGGCCCCTGCGGACCGGCGGCGCCCTGGTCAATCACCGGCTTTTTGCTGCTGCCCACCAGCTCCTGCGCCGATTTAATCAGCGAGTCCGACAGCGCCTCGCTCTTCTGACCCGCCTGCCCCTGCCACGCCAGGGTGTTCATCAGCGCAATCAGCGGCGACTGGCGCACGTCGCTCATCAGCGTCAGCTGGTCGGTGACGTTGGCGATGTTGGCCGCCGGGTTGAGGCGCAGGCCGTTGAGGAAGTTGAGCCAGCTGCCGGCAAAGTCGGTAAAGTAGCGCTGCGTCAGGCGCTCCCTGAGCGCTTCCGGCGACAGGTCGGCCGAGACGCTGCGGCGGCTGTCGCTCAGCACCCAGTCAATCTCATCGCGGCGCGATTTGGCCGCGGTCTCTATCGCCTGCTGCACGCCGCCCTCCCACGCCTGGCGGGTAAACATGCCCGGCACGATCTCATCGGTGGTGAACAGGCGGCGCGCGTCGGTGCCACCGGTCATATCCTCCAGCGTGACGTCGGCAAAGTTGCGGCGCACCGATTTCAGCATGTTCTCATACAGGGTACTTTCGGCGTTGCGGCGGCCTATCTGCTGCAGCAGCACCTGGCGGCTCTGGCTGACCAGCTGCGGGTCCGGGGTGATCTTCCACTGCGGCTGGTGCGGCAGCTCGCTGATGTAAAACGCCCAAAGGTCCGGCGCCAGGCTCTGCCACAGGCCGGGCGAGATGCCGCCCCGTGTCGGCTGCACCGTCTTCATCACCTGCGCGTAAAATGCGCTGTCGACCTTATCCGTGCGCGCCATCATCAGCCACGCCTTCAGCTGGTCATAGCCCGGCCTGGCGCGCTCTGCACGCTGCGGGCTGTTGGGCGGCAGGTCGGCCAGCGCGCTCAGCTGCTGCTGCAGCGCGGCGCTGGCCGGGTCGCGCAGCAGGCGGTTATTCGCCACGCCGTACCACGGCATCATCGCCTCCAGCAGCGGCGTATTGTGGTCAAGGCCGAAGCGCTGGTACCACGGCGAGCCGTCCTGATGGCGGTGTTTAAGCAGCCCGGCGTCGTTGCGCAGCGCGTGCAGCTCGGTAAGCTGGCGGTCGGACACCGCCGGAGCCTGCACCAGCGCGCGCGCCTTCTGCGCCACGCTGACAATCTGGCTGCGGTTAAGCGCGAAGGAGAGCAGCAGCCCCGCGCCCCACAGGCCGATAAGCGCCATCAGCGCCCAGGCCAGCGTCTGCTGCCACGGCATGCCGACGCGGCGGCCGGACAAACGGCGGCAGGCAGCCACGATGCCGTCCCAGCTGCTGGAGAGGGTCAGCGCATGGTCGTGGCTGGCGGAGACCTGAGCGCCGCAGGGCAGGCTGAACATCAGGCCGCGCAGCGGAATGCGCGCCTGCCGGGTGGTCAGCCAGCGGCTCAGGCGCTGCTGCCACTGCAGGCTTGCGCCCTGCTCCAGCTCGCTGCCCAGCCGCAGCAGGAAGTCATGGGAGAGGTTTTGCGCAATCTGCGCCATGCCCTGCTCACGCAGCTGCGGAACCAGGCTGTCGAGCTGCTGGCTGACCTCTTCCGGCCGCGCGCGCGCGGAAAACAGCGCGCCGACCGTCTGCTGCTCGCGCCCATCCTGCGGCCACTCGCTGCCGCGCAGCTGCCACAGCCACACCGGGGGCTGCCAGCGCAGGGCCTGCGAGATGTTCTCCAGGCTGCGCAGGCCGTTATCCTGCATCTGCGGGGTCAGCAGCTGGCCGTCTGCCAGCACCCAGACAATGCCGTCCAGCGGGCGGCCGCGGCGCAGCTGGCGCAGCGCGGCTAATTTGTCGTCGTCCGGCGGTGCGCTCAGGCTGCCGCCGTCAATCAGCACGGTGCGCTGCCCTTCCAGCCACTGCTGCTCCTGCAGCCCGGGGACCAGCGCGGCGCGCGCGGCATCGTCGCCGACCACCAAAAGCAGGCGCACCTTGTAGCGCCAGAGCAGGTGGTAGCGGGAATGGAGGTGTTTTTTTAGACGGGATAAATCTATACCCGTGCCGAAAGTATTCAATAAAGATGATTTTGTAGCTTTCCTGACTAAATGGGGTTTGTAAATCTGCTGGTTTTTCCTTTGCTTCCAGCGCCACCACAGCGGGGAGCCAATCAGACCAAAGAGTAAAATAGCAAATATCGTGGCCCAAACTGCCCACACCGTATGAGGTGACATCCCTGCACTCGCTAACACATCCCGATTGATATAAAGCAGTAATGCACTGATCCCCGCAAGCCCAACAATTAAAAGGAAATATCCCCATGAGCCATAACGTGCGACTGACTGATTTTTTTGTTCCATCATGTATAAAGCTCCCGGGTAATCAGACAGAGCGCTCCTGTTTGTTGTGGTGTTTGGTAAATAAGTAGCTGGTCTTTGTCAGTTTCATTTGCAGCTTCAACCATCATTGCCAAAGAGAGTGGAATGGCCATCTCTCCCGGGGGGCCAAATGAAAAGTCAATTGAGTGTAGCGGCCTGTCTTCAGGTAATGACCAGTTGTTATCTGTTGCATATTGCATAATATCTGCAGTTGTTTTTACTGGGTTACCAGAGAGCCAGATGTATTCAAGACTCTGTTTATCAGCACCGCTATATTCAAAAAACATGTTTAGATCGCCAGTGAATCCCCCAGGTTCCAGCGGCATTATGCGATTCAAAGCAGCAATAACCGGAAAAGCCTGCTGGCGGGCAAAGTCAGGAGAAGCGATCAACTGGGCTGAAATAAACTCACTCGCCTGCCCAGGAGCAAGTGCCGGCCAGTCCTGCAGGCAGAGCATCAAAATAAAACCGTCAGTTTCATTAGAATCATAGAAAGAGTGGATTGGTGCGATAGAGTCTGTTATTTCAGGAACCAAGTCCCACTGTTTAAAAATAGCCTCCTTGCTCTTTTTAACTAACTTCCCTGCATCTTGCATAACATAAATAGAATGCAATAAATAACGATAGTGAGGACATTGCTTTTCAAGTTGTAGATCTAACTTTTTCATTAGCGAGGGATAATCATACAAGGGGTCGAATAGTGGACGTGCTCTTTGGGGACAGGCAGGAACATCTTTGAAGTCTGCCAGCAGCGCTTTCATGCCTTTCTCTTCAGGAGAAAACAGAACGTTTCCCACAACTGCAAGCTGCCGACGACTCCAATTTCGCCATTCGTCCTTAGTCCGCTCTTTCTCGACATTCCAACTGAGGCTGGCAGCCACTGACTGCTCATAGCGATTAAACACAACACCGAACGTACATAGCCAAAGTAAAAACGCAGGAAGAATGCCATACAGCAAAGCGTTAATATAATCCGTTATTTTCAGCATCCAGATACTCAAGAGAAAGCCTGCTGCCAGCATAATAATTAATGCGAGCACCCACAACCTAAGTTTCGGTCTTGACAGCGCTTGCTTTTCTGGAATATCAGGTATTGGCCATGCCATATTAAATCATTCCATTTTAATGTATTACCATTACAATGAAAAACACAAAGCCAGTGGCGTTGTTTTTCATCACGCATTGTTATTTATCAGATTAAAAAAACAAAAATACCAGGTAGATTAAATACTCATTTAGAATAGCAGTCCAGAATCGATGGAATAATTCGCGCGCGGCAAGGACAGGAACTATAACTCTCAAGTGTACCAGCCAGTGTTACTCCCTCGTCAAACGAGCCATCTACGCCGCCTAATATTTTATATGTACCGGCGTGGTTGCCGCATGAGACCATATCTCCTGCCCTTGCTGTAGCGATACCATCCCATAAAAAAGTGGAGTCACCCGTTAAAACCTTGCCGCCACAGGTGGTGGCATCACCTATTCTCAAAAAATACCCTCCGCTCATTATGCTTCCTTACTTTAACAAGTGAAATTAGCATGGCAATACCATGCATACTTAAAGTCTTTGCCATTAAATACTTCATAGCCTTATAAAAATAACGGACTACTTACGAGAACAGATGGGTTATAAGCGGTCATTTATAGCGCAGTGAATTGACCAGCCGGTCCCAGATTTCAATCATCTGTGCTTCGCTGTATTGCGTTTTCAAGCTTTCGTTGGCTATACCTATGGTTAGCCACGGTTTGTCTGGGCTAGCATCGGCTTCGTTAGCATATAGATCAAATTCATAGTTCGGGAAAACAACCTTCCCTTTTGTCTCTGTATCAATAATATTTTGCTTGCCGGCAGACAACCATGCCTGGGAGGATATGCCACCCGGTGAGAGTTTGTATTTTTTTATCGTGTATTGACTGTCTAAATTGAGATATTTTTCAATTTCAGCGCTGCGATTAAAGAGGGTGTCACTTGAACCTTTATAAGTATTATTTGTGAATACACCGAATACAAAATCATCATTCTTATAACTGAATGTTACTTTTTCCTTATGATATAGACCATCATCCCTGATAAACCCATTCGGAATGCATACCCCTTTCCCCCTCGGAATTTCCTCATCCTTTCGGCCACTTAAGCGCGAAATCAACGATTGCAACGCTGCCAGCTTAGCGGGTTTTTCATTCATCTGTGACTCAGTAAAACCTGCCTTAACATATGTTTTTTTTCTTTCCACATACTTAGGATCTGACAAATCAAGTATTTCAGTCGTGATGGTAAAAGCCGTCATATTAACATATATGTGGGCCTCTAAGACTCTACCAAGATCGTCCTCTCCTGAAATATTCCTGTCAAAAATAACACCTTTACCTTCAGGAAGCAGGATTTTCTCTTTTATAAACGGGGTGTTTTGCGGGTCATTTCCGGGCTTATTAATGGAACCTCGTAATTCCTGTTCCCTCAGCCGTATCCGCTGCTGAAAGGCCGGCGGGTAGATCCACTTGCTGCTGATTTTAAAGTCATCGATAAAAACCATATCGTGCAGCTGGTTGTTAAATGACTGCGGCACATCAATGATATAGCGCCCGATGCACTGCGGTTTGGTCTCGGCAAACAGGGTGTTGATCACCGCACTGTCATTCATCGGTGACCGGACGGCTATAGCTTGGGCAACAGACATTAGGCAGGCCAGCGATAGCGCAACGCAGTAATGGAAAATTTTCATGATAAGCATCCTTGCATTGCTTTTAAACAGTGGCTCCCAGGAAAACCGGAGAGCCATAAGCAACTCAATTAGTTATTTGTAGCGCAGTGAATTGACCAGCCGGTTCCAGATTTCAATCATCTGCGCTTCGCTGTATTGCGTTCTTAGATACTCGCTGCTGAGGCCAATATTAAGGTTGGGTTTTTCAGGAGTGGCATCCCGCTCATTAGCATAAAGATCAAAATCATAGAAAGTGTTCTTTTCAACTTCGTTGCTTACCGAATTCCTGAGATTTTGAGTACCACCAAACAGCCACATTTCAGTGGCAATACCATTAATGGTCCGCGCCTCTTTTTTAATGCTGTACTCATTAGAGGTTTTCAGCGCTTCATTAATTTGCGCACTGCGGTTAAACAGAGTGTCATCTGAACCCATGAATTCGCTATTTGTATAAAGACCAAAACTCAAGTCCTCATTGACATATCGGAAGGTGATTTTTTCAATGTGCTTAGCGCTATCATCCCTGATAAACCCGTTAGGAATACACACCCCTTTTCCCCTCGGAATTTCCTCATCCTTTCGGCCACTTAAGCGCGAAATCAACGATTGCAGCGCAGCCAGCTTAGCGGGCTTAGTGTTTGCATCGGCCTCGGTAAACCCCCTGGCTATATATCTGGCTTTCTTTTCTTTATTTTTTTCACCTGAAAAATCACGAAATTCCGCAGTTATCACAAAGGCCACATAGTTGACATAAACATGAGCCTCAAGCTGGCGGTAAATATCAGGAGTATCCGATTCATTATGATCATAAATCACACCCCGACCATCAGGTAAGGTAATGACTTCCTTTAAATACGGGGCGTCTTCCGGTTCGTTTTCCGGTTTATTAATCGCGTCCCGCAGTTCCTGCTCTCTCAGCCTTATCCGCTGCTGGAAGGCCGGTGGGTAGATCCATTTGCTGCTAATTTTGAAGTCATCGATAAAAATCATATCGCGCAGCTGGTTGTTAAATGACTGCGGCACATCAATGATATAACGCCCGATGCACTGGGGTTTGGTTTCGGCAAACAGGGTGTTGATCACCGCACTGTCGTTAATCGGTGACGGGACGGCTATAGCTTGAGTAAAAGATATGAGGCAGGCCAGCGATAGCGCAACGCAGTAATGGAAAATTTTCATGATAAGCATCCTTGCACCGTTTCAAACAGTGGCTCCCAGGAAAACCGAAGAGCCATAAGCGACTCAATTCGTTATTTGTAACGAAGTGAATTAACCAGCCGGCCCCAGATTTCAATCATCTGTGCTTCGCTGTATTGCGTTTTCAGGTACTCACTGCTAAGACTAATATTGATGCTGGGTTTCTCAGGTGTGGCATCCCGTTCATTTGCATTAAGCATAAATCTATAAAAGGTATTCTTTTCATCTTCATTGGTCACTGGATCTGTAATCGTCTGATTTCCACCGAACAGCCATACCTCGGAAGGAATACCGCCAGGAGTAAGCGTCATTTTCTTTATGCTATATTTATTTGATGTTTTGAGCGCTTCATTGATTTGCGCGCTGCGATTAAACAGTGTGTCATCCGACCCCAAATATTCACTATTTGTATAAAGACCAAAACTCAAATCCTCATTGACATATCGGAAGGTGATTTTTTCTATGTGCTTAGCGCCATCATCCCTGATAAACCCGTTCGGAATACACACCCCTTTCCCCCTCGGAATTTCCTCATCCTTTCGGCCACTTAAGCGTGAGATCAACGACTGCAGTGCGGCCAGCTTGGCGGGTTTGGTGTTTGTTTGATCTTCCGTTGTAGTTTTAAGATATTCAGCTTTCCTTTCCTTGTATTTCGGTGCCGAAAAATCTCGAATATCTGCCGTAATTATAAATGCAACCATGTTAACGTAAACATGAGCTTCCAGCCTTCGATAAAGGTCATCTGAGCCTGGTCTGTTGCTATCAAATATCACACCTTTACCTTCAGGAAGCAGGATTTTCTCTTTTATAAACGGGCCGTTTTGCGGATCGTTCCCGGGCTTATTAATCGAATCTCGTAATTCCTGCTCCCTAAGCCTTACCCGCTGCTGAAAGGCTGGCGGATAGACCCACTTGCTGCTGATTTTAAAGTCATCGATAAAAATCATATCGTGCAGCTGGTTGTTAAATGACTGCGGCACATCAATGATATAGCGCCCGATGCACTGCGGTTTGGTTTCGGCAAACAGGGTGTTGATCACAGCACTCTCCTTCTGCGTGATAGGCGGTAATGTAGCGGCCAGGGTCGGGGTAGCAAGCAGCATGCTGCTGGCCAGCAGCGCTAACAAAGTAAATTTCTGGACAGATTTCATGGAACCGGGACCTCCTGCACCATTTTCACAATCGCCCGCAGGGTAAATTGCAGGGCCGGTCGTTTAGAGATATCTTTCAGGCTGCTGACGTCATAGGCTTTCTGATGGTCAACATTGGTTGCCAGCACGCTTTTGATACTGCTGCTATGAAGTATAGTGTTCAGTGACTCCACCGGCACCGTACCGTCGCCCGGGGTGTTGGATGACACGACGTGATAAAGCTGAGAGCGATGAAACGGCAGCGGAACCTCACGGTAGTTGTTTGGCAGTTTCCTGTCACTCTCATGCATGTTTTTCGGGAAAGTTCGGGATGTTTTTTTCCAGCTTAGCTTTCCGTCGGAGTCAATTTTATGACCATAAAATGCATAGGTATTAGGGTGATATCCCCATTTATCCAACTGGGTAATAAACTGACGAACACTGTCATCTACCAATTCGCGATAGGCATTCCAGTTGCGTTTAATCACCGCCGCATTCTTATCGATAATATCGGCCTCATACAGTCGGTACCACAGGGTTTCATTGAGGTAGATTTCGCCAAACGGGTCCCGGGCCTTTGGCAGTTTGAGATCGCTGCCATCCTCACTGCCCCCCTCCACCGTCAACCATGGCGCGCCACCGAGGTATTTAGCAGAGGGCAGCAGCTGCAGCGGTGCCGGGGCACGGGCTAACACTGGCATCAGCTCCTGCGCCGTTTTGCCCAGCACCGTTCCCGCCATCCCCTCCTGCCCCGCGCCGACTTTCATACGGCGGTACGCCGCCGGGGAACCGAGGTCAGGGATAACGCCGTGCACAATGCCAAGGATTTTATCCTTAGCCCCTGAAATCTGCGAGGCATAGCGCGCTACCAGCCCCCCCATCGAATGGGTGACGATGATGACTTTCTCCTGCCCGGCGGGAAACGCCATGCCGTGAGAGTGCTCATGTTTGTAGAGGTCAATCACCTCGTCGATATAGTTAACCAGCCCTTCGGCCGAGGTTTTATTATCCTGCAGCCAGTTATAGCCGTAGACATGGAGCGGCAATAAAAAATTTCGGAAGTGATCAAGCTCCTGCTGAGTCATTACGGATTCGCCACTAATCTCGTCTACTTTATCCTGCGACAGCGGCCTGCCCACCAGCTGGCTTAACACGCCGCCTTTCCCCCGGGCGGGCGTGGCGTAATTCACCAGGTCCTGCTGCCAGTCATCCAGCAGTGCCCCTTGGAAGACGCTTAAAAACTTGCCGTAGCTGAAGGATAAAATCTCGCCCCAGCCGCGTTCGCTGCGGGTTGGAAACATTTTTCCGTCATCGGATAACGGTGAAGAGAAACTTTGGTCGATATCGCCACGGTTATCCACCTTTGTAGTATCCGGGTTGAGCAACTCTCGTCGATTATCTCCATTTTTCGATGCCCATTCCCAATACACCCCCACCTGACTGTCGCCGCGCCAGATAGCCTCTGGCTGATCACCCTGGCTCGACATCAGATTCGTCCCCATCACGCCAGGGAGAAAAATAACCGGGATAACCTTAATCGGTGGCTGCAGCAGCACCGCCCTGGCATTCAATGATTTTTTCTGGTTCTGGATACCGTGCCAGTTGACGAGCCCGTGCTGATCCCACTCCGGCAGTATGTAGGTCACATGCTGACCGTCACCGCTTCCCGCTGGTTTTTGTTCCGCCATTCGTTCCATCCTTTTTGTTCAGGTGCTGACTTAATCGTTACGTTCACTGGCGCCTTCCCTTTAGCTTTTTTTCGGCAAAGTCGCGCTGTGTGAGTCAATGTCGACATTATTCTGCGTTGCCGTTTCGCCCAAGCCTGAGGTTGCCAGGGTTTGCTGTATGCCGTCGCCATTTTTAAACGTTAACTGCTGGCCCGCCACGGGAGAGCGGTCTGACAGGCGCAGCACCCTGGGCGTTACTGCAAAATCACTGGTGCTCCACTGCTGAGCCGCCACGTTGATACTTTGCCCGCCGAACTTTTGCCACACCGCTGCACGCTGAATGATGTTATCGGGTGCACCGCACTCTATAGAGCCACCCGCGATGCGAATATATCCGCCACCGCTGCTTAAAATGATTTCCTGTTTGGCACTGATAAACAGTTTTCCTTCGCTGCTGGAAATACGAATATCCTTCAGCGCATCCAGCGTCATCTCATCACTCTGAGCCTGGATTTCTATTTTCCCCCGGCTGGCAAAGAGTTTTATCCCCAGCTTGTTGGCAAACAGACTGATCGCATCCCCCGCCGCCACGGTGAATTTCTTGACTACGCTAAAATCAGTGTTTTTACCGCTGGTGCTGATGATATTTTCCCCCGCCGCGAGCTGCAGACTGGCCGGGGTGGCCTGAGCAATACCCGCCGGGGCGCTCAGCAACAGTGCCGATTTCTTCAACTCGGTCAGGCTCTCTGCCAGCAGGGCTTTCTGTGACTGGATATCTGCCAGTTCAGCCTTGGCCGTTTCCACCGCGCTGCTTAATGCTTCTGCCTGCGACAGCGCCTGCTGTAACTGACCAAGCGCAGCCTGCATCTCCAGCTGCTGCCCCTGTGCCTTCTGCTGGCCGTCGGCGGTGATAAACAGTCCTTTCTCCGCACGGAGGCTGCCCCAGCTGTCGCTGCGCAGCTCGAACCCTTCGCCGCGCTTCTGCTTCTCGCTGTCCACCAGGTGGCCGAGATTCAGCTGGCTTTTGCCGCCGTACTCGGTGCTGAGCTTGATATGCTCCTGGCCCGCCGTATCGTCGAGGCGCAGCTTATTGTTCTTCGGCGTGCGCAGCACGTTGCGCTTGTAGTTGCGGATGGTGACGTGGTCGCCGTGCGCCGAGTCGTGCAGCACCCCGGCAATGTACGGGCGGTCCGGGTTGCCGTGCTCAAAGGCTATCGCCACCTCAGTCCCAGCCAGCAGCGGCAGGTGCAGGCCGTAGGTGTCGCCCGCATAGGGGCGCGCCTGGCGTACCCACAGGCTTTCAAAGCCGGTTTCCCAGCCCGCGCGGTCAAACAGCATGTTGACGCGATAGCGCCCGTCGCGGTCAATATGGCCGTAGGCATCGTTCACCGTGGTACTGGTGACGCGCGCCGGCAGGGTTCCCGCCATCACCGGGTGCGGCAGCGGCACCGGGCGGAAGCCGTAGCGGCTGTTGAGCGGGATGCCGTCAAAGGCGGTTTCAAAGCTGCGGTCGCGCCGCGCGGTGCTGACGATGGCGGTGACCAGCACGCCGCTCTGGAATACCTCACTGACATCCTCCCCGCCGCTGACCTTCAGCTCACTGCCGGGGGCCAGCGCCGGGCAGCTGGTCACTGCCGCCACCCGCGTCTGGCCGTTCAGGTAGCGTTCGTGGCGCAGGCGGGCATAGAACGCGCCGCTCTCCGGGGCCGGGTTATGGCTGTAGCCGTCGCCCGGCGTCAGGTAGTTGTCCGCCCAGCGATAGGACTCACCGTAGGTGGTGTCGTCGCCGCCGGTGACGTCGGCCTGCACGTTCATATCTTCGAGGGCGTTGCGGTAGTTGTAGTCGCGCCCGCTGACGCTTTTCTCCACCACCGCAAAGCGGCTGGCGAGGTCCCACACCGAGTCGCTGGCCGCGTCGTGCATGCCGGAAGGCGGCACGGCGGGCAGCGTCAGCCCCTGCACATGGCCCTGCCTGCCGTCGTAAAACTCCACCACGTCGATGTGCAGGCGGGTGTCGGTGGTGAAGCGGAACCAGATGCCGACCTCGCCCAGCAGGCGGGTAATAAACGCCAGGTCGTCCTCGCCGTACTGCATCACCTGCTCGCGGCGCGGGTACGCGTTGTTGAGGGTGAAAACAAAGTCCTGCCCGCGCATCCCGTGGCGCTCGCGCAGGATTTTTTCCACAATCTGCGGCACCGACATATCCTGGTAGATGGCGTTCTGACGGCTGCGCGACAGCAGCGCCAGGCGGGGCTGCAGGGTGACGGCGTAGTGGGTCTGGTCGGCGCTGGTGCTGAGGCGCTCAAAGCCGGTCACCACGCCCTGCACCACGCGCACCGGCTGCTGGATCTTAATGCCCCAGCCCTGGTCAACCGGGGCCTGCAGGGTCAGCGAGGCCGCTTTCATCAGCATCGCCTCGCGGGTGATGGCATGGTCGGCGCTGGTGAACTCAATGCGCCAGCGGAACGGCTCGCTCAGGCGCTCCTCCCCCTTAAACGCCAGCACGTCGGGCCGGGACTGACAGTCACGCACCGCCAGCAGGTGGTGACTATGGCTGAAAAAAGAGATCGGATTTTTGCTCATGATTCACTTTCCTCTGTGTTAGCAAATTCCAGCACGATGCCTTCCTCGTCGTGCCAGTCGAGCGTCAGCTGCTGCGGCTTCTGTTTTGCCGCCATCTGCAGCAGCAGCTGCTGGCTCAGCACCGGCAGGATCTGCTGGTTCAGCAGGCTGTCGACGTTGCGCGCCCCGGTGTCCGGCAGCAGGCAGGCGGCGGTCAGCGCCGCTGACAGGCCGTCGCCCACGGTGGTTTTCAGGCCGTAGTGGCGCGCCAGGCGCTGGCTCACCTGGTTGAGCTTCATGCCAACGATGGTGCGCATCGCTTCTTCGGTCAGCGGGCGGTAAATCACCGTCTGAAAGCGCGCCAGCAGCGCGGGCTGGAAGTGGTCGCGCAGCGTCGGGCGCAGCAACTCCTGCAGGTCCGCTTCCGTGGCTTGCGGCTGCTGCTCCAGCAGCTGCATGATGGCGTCGCTGCCGAGGTTGGAGGTCATCAGGATCAGGGTGTTGCGAAAATCGATTTCGCGCCCCTCGCCGTCGCGCATAAAACCGCGGTCAAACACCTGGTAGAACAGGTTCAGCACGTCGCGGTGCGCCTTCTCGACCTCGTCGAGCAGCACCACGCTGTAAGGGCGCTTGCGCACCGCCTCGGTGAGGATGCCGCCCTGCCCGTAGCCGACGTAGCCCGGCGGCGAGCCCTTCAGCTGCGAGACGGTGTGCGCCTCCTGGTATTCGGAGAGGTTAATGGTTATCAGCGACCTCTCACCGCCGTACAGCACGTCCGCCAGTGCCAGCGCGCTCTCGGTTTTGCCGGTGCCGCTCGGGCCGACCAGCAGGAACACCCCCTGCGGCCCGTTCTCAGCGGTCAGGCCGGTTTTGGCGGCGCGCAGGCGCCGGGCGATGGCGCTGAGCGCGGCGTCCTGGCCGACCACGCGCCTGCCGATTTCCTCCTCAAGGCTCAGCAGCTCGCTCTGCTCGTCCTTCATCAGTGAGGAGAGCGGCACCCCGGTCCAGTCGGCAATCACGTTGGCAACGGTGCGGGCATCGACGTCGACCTGAATCAGCGCGTCCTGCTGCTGCAGCGCCGCAAGCTGCTGCTGAACGGCGGCAATCTGCGCCTGCGGCTGCTGGTTCTGGCGGCTGCTTATCAGCTGCTGCGCCACTTCCTGCTGCGCGGCAAAATGCGCTTCCTGCTGCGCGCGCTGGCCTTCCAGCTCGCTGCAGATAGTGGCGATGGCGGCGAGGCGCTCGTCGTGCTTATCGCTGCCCGCGGCCATGTCATCGCGCAGGGCCTGCTCCTCCAGCGTCAGCGCGGTAACGCGCGCGTTCAGCAGGGTGATGGCCTCCGGCACGGTGTCGAGGCTCATGCGCACGCGCGCGGCGGCGGTGTCCAGCAGGTCGACCGCCTTATCCGGCAGCTGGCGGCCCGTCAGGTAGCGGCGCGACAGGGTCACCGCCGCTTTTACGGCGTCGTCGCTGATGTGTACGCCGTGGTGCTGCGCGTAGCGCGACTTCAGGCCGCGCAGCATCAGGCAGGCAGTCTCATCGTCCGGCTCGTCGACTTTCACCATCTGGAAGCGGCGCTCCAGCGCGGCGTCCTTCTCGAAGTACTGCTTGTACTCGCTCCAGGTGGTGGCGGCGATGGTGCGCAGTTCGCCGCGCGCCAGCGCCGGTTTCAGCAGGTTGGCGGCGTCGGCCCCGCCAGCCTGGTTGCCCGCGCCGATAATGGTGTGCGCCTCGTCGATAAACAGCAGCACCGGGGTCGGCGACTGCTGCACCGCCTCAATCACGTTTTTCAGGCGCTGCTCAAATTCGCCCTTCACGCCCGCCCCGGCCTGCAAAAGACCGAGGTCGAGGGTGCGTAGCGAAACGGTTTTCAGGCTGTCCGGCACGTTGCCCTGCACAATGCGCAGCGCCAGCCCCTCGACCAGCGCGGTTTTACCGACGCCCGGTTCGCCGACCAGAATGGGGTTGTTCTTGCGGCGGCGCGAGAGGATATCGACCATCTGGCGGATTTCGCTGTCGCGGCCAAACACCGGGTCGATGCTTCCCGCTCTGGCTTTGGCGGTGACGTCGAGGGTGAATTTATCCAGCGCGGCCTGCAGCGCCTCGCTCAGCGCGCTGCCGTCGGCCGGGGTGACCTGCGTATCCACCTCGCCCAGGGTTGATGGAGCCTGGCTCAGGCTCTCCTGCTGCTGCACTTCCGGGCGCTCGTCGGACTGCGCGTCCAGCAGCGGGCGCAGGCGCTCCAGCTGGGGGCGCGTCAGGCTCAGCAGTGGCCACAGCCCTTCGCAGCCGACCAGCGACGGCTTGTCGGTCAGTGCCGCCAGCAGGTGATGGCTGCGGATGTGGGCATCGTCATCCTCCAGCGAGGCAATCAGCCAGGCCTGCTTAATCAGCGCCAGCAGGGAGTCGGCGAGCTGCGGGCGGGTGCGCACCGAGCGCGGCACGTTGTCCAGCCAACACAGCAACGCCTGCCAGATGCCGTCCATGTCCCACTCGTAGCGGCGCGCCAGCACGGTGATGTCGCCCTCGCCCTGCTCCAGCAGCTTGAGTAGCCAGTGCTCAATGCGGATTTCACTGTGGGCGCGGGTCAGGCACAGCGAGGCGGCGGCCTCCAGCGCGCGGGCGCAGAACGGGTTTAAGCGACGTAGCAGGACGGCTGACTGGTTTTCCATATCGGGTTCTCTCTTCCGTAGTTAATCAGGTTCGGACACGCTACCGCCCGTCGCTGTTCCTTTCAGTCAGGAACCCGAAGCGCATCAGGTCAAAAGGCAGCAGGTTGTCGGGTTGTTTGCTGAGCCGCCACGCGGGTAGCGGCTCAGCAAACAAAACGGCAGGCGGCGAACCGCCTGCCGTGAGTTATCAAGCGGTGGTGCGTTCATTCCATGAATCGGAATGAATGATGTTGCCGTCTTTGTAGGTCCAGGTGATCTTTTCGTAGCGCAGCTCAATCTCTTCCAGATGGTTGTGCTTCTCTTTGGACGGGTCCTTGATGTCGTGCATTTTCGGCGCGACCTTCACCAGCTTGACGTTCTCAAGTTTGGTGTTGAAGTACTCCACCTCCTGACCGGCGTCGTTAATTTTGTACCACTTGAACTCGGCAGATTTCAGGGTCTGACCGGTGGTCACCGCCTTGTAGAGATACGGGCTGGAGGAGTCGATCTCCTTGGTAAACATGAACGGCGTGTGCACGCGGGTACCGGTCAGCTTGCCGGTGTTGTTATCGGTCGGGATGTACAGGTTATGTTCCTGCGCCACCACTTCGATGCTGCCTTCACGATCTTTCACATCCACGGAACCTTTGATGTCCGCACCGCCGTCGTCCTTCAGCCACAGATATACTGGTATTGCCATGTGTTACTTCTCCTTTTAATCCCGTCATAATTCGCGCTGCCTCTTTGTTGGCTGCCTTCGTTCACCCCGGTCACATAGTGAACTATGCTCCCGGGGATTCCCTCAGTTGCCGCCGCGATGCAACAGGAATTATTTAGGGCTTACTGTTGTGTCATCATCCTGTGATGACGTTCGGGTTGCTGCTGCCAGACAGGCATCCGCCTGCGGCACCAGACTGATTTCGACCCGGCGGTTTAACGCACGACCTTCCGGGGTATCGTTAGTCGCCATCGGGCGGCTTGCGCCAAAGCCCTGCACCGCAAAGCAGGTCGGCGAGACGTCGCTGGTTGAAAGCATCCAGTCGCGCAGCGCTTCAGCGCGCTTCAGCGACAGCTGCTGATTGGCCTGCGCATTGCCGGTGCTGTCGGTGTGGCCGGCGACCACTATCAGCCAGCCCGGCCGGGCCTTAATATCCACCAGCGCGTTAACCAGCATCTTTAGCGAGCCGGGTTTGAGCACGGACTTGCCGGAGGCAAACAGCGACAGGCTGTCGAGGCGCACGGTTTTTGGCGCTTCCTTCACCACCTCTGGCGGGGGCGGCGGGGGCGGAATATACGAACGAATCGCATCCAGCAGCGGCAGGCGCAGATGCCCCCCCTGATACAGGCCTAAACCCAGCCGCAGAGGTGCGCCGTTGCGGGCATGCTCATCCAGCTCGCGGGCATCGCGACGCAGTACATTGACCGCTGCCGCTTTCATGGCGTAATCATTCATGGCGATACGCGCGTAATGGGCAATATCAAAGGAGACCCGCTGAAGCAGCCGATGGTTATTCCAGGCGCTGCAGCACAGTGCGACAATTCCAACCGTCAACGCCAGCCATAGCGCACCACGCCAGGTGCGCTGGCGCGGGGTCAGGCCATGCCCTGCGGGCAGCAGTTGCAGAACAAACTCCGGCAGCATTGACGGCAGCGGAGACTCCGCAACCTCTGGCGCAAACCATCCTGCTACCTGTACCAGCGCCGTGTGCTGCTGCAGCCAGCGCGTCCAGAGAGAAGTGGCTAATGCCCCGTCAAGTGAAGCACTCAGCCCCCAGACCATGCCTGCGGGGGTGGCGGCAGGCATATCCGGGTGACTGTCGGTTAACACGCGAATCACTTCCTGCTGAAACCACTCCGTCAGGCTGTTGATCAGCACCTGCTGCTGTAATGCGATGCCGCCGCCCGCGGCCAGCCAGCACTCAGGAGGGGTGGGTTTTGCGCTATCGGACCATACGCTGACGGGTTCACCGGCCAGCCGCACCTGCCAGAGAGACTCGCTGACCAGCGCACTGCCCACCTGAGCATTCAGTACCAGCGGCAGTGAATAGCCGGTTTCACGCCGCAGCTGGCCAATCTGCCAGCGCAGTGCCAGCAGGCGGCTGGCCAGCGTGTCACTGTCCTGATGCTGCTGAGGACAGACGCTGATCATCACCGACAGCTGATGTCCCCACTCCCGGCGCAGCGACAGCAGCTGGCGCGCTACCACGTCCAGCGCCTGATGATCGGCCACCCGCACCCAGCAGCCGTGCGGCACGGTCAGTACCGCCGATCCTTCCGGCCAGGCATGCGCGCTGTCGCCGCAGACCAGCACCACCGGCTGACGGTAAGCGACATCCGGCAGGTCATCCGCACACAGCCCGGCTTGAGGCCCGGCGGGACGGCGGGTAACGGCCATCACCCCGGCCAGCAGCACCAGAGCGGCCAGCAGTATGAGCACGGTAGCTAAATGAGGCAGCGGCAGCAGCAGCACGGCGACCAGCAGGACAACCCACAGCGCCAGCGCGCGCTGTAACGCAGGGCTCACTGAACCACTCCCGGCAGCAGCGAAGCCACCAGGCTGCTCAACCAGTGATTCAGCCCCCACCAGACGGCGGCAAGTAACAGCACGGAGAAGCCGATTCGCAACGGCCAGCTGGATAGCCAGCCGCTGAAGCCCAATCCCGCGTTGTTTTCGGCCAGTACGGCCTGCGCCTGCGGCCCGCTGAAGGGTGAAACCTGCGCATTTAACGCGGCGACCAGCTTTTCCCGCTGCGGATCGTTGACTGAACGATAGCCGCCGAGGAAGCCCAGCAACATCACCCGCTGGAAGCAGGTCACAACGAGCGGTTCCGGCGCTGGCTCGCGCAGCACCTCACGCATGCGCTCGCAGAGCATGTCACCGGCATCAACGGTGCCGAGGAAATGCCCCTGCAGAGGCAGGTGAAGCCACTGGACGTAAGCGTCATCCTGCTCGCCGCGCCCCTTAACCACTTCATCGATCAGCGCGCACTGGGCATAGAGAACATCCTTACTCTGTTGGGCATCGTAGCCCGCGTCTTTAAGCGCCTGCTGAACCTTCTCCACTTCTGCGACGCAGCGCTGCCATAACTGCTGACCTTCTCCATCCTTGATCTTTGCGCCGTGGCGCAGGCTGATAACCTGCAGCCAGCTGTTTTGCAGCAGCGCGTCAATATCACACTCGTTTTTCTGGCTCATGTTCTCAGCACCGCAAACAGTTCAAGTTCAGGTTCACCGAGCATGCCCGGTACGTAAAACATGCAGCTGCCGGATTCCAGCATCTCGCGGGCCGCCGGATGCGACAGGTCGAGGGCAAAATACTGATTTTCCAGCCGCAGCGGGATCGCGGCGGGTACGTGGCGTAGCGACTTCAGCGGTATCCCCTGCTGCGACGAATTCACCAGGCCCGTGACGTAATCCGGGCTGCCGACTTTGCACTGGCGCGGGAATTGCTCCTGCAGCTGTACCACCGGCAGCGGGGAGCGGACCGAAAGGTAGAAATCGGCATCCTCGCGCAGGCGCGGCTCCTGCAGACGAGCCAGCCACTGATGCAGGCGCTTGTCGTGCTCAAGTGCTATCGACACCACGCGTGATGGCAGGCTGGCTTCCAGCAGATCGCTGAGCAGATCGAACAGCGCCGGGAATACATGGTTAAGTTCAGCATGCTGATACGCAGGGATCGCGCTGACCTGATGCTCCAGGGAGAAGGTCAGCAGGCTGCCAGCCAGACGGGCAAGCTCCGGATATAACCGCTCCGGCGCACTTTGCGGAAATCGCAGGAACTGGCCCAGTACCGGCTCCGCGCTGTTCAGCGCATTGAGCAGCCAGAACAACGACACATCCGCCACGGCAAAATCGGCCATGCGTTCGTTGCTCTCGCGCCGCATCGCCATCAGGCGGCTGAGGCGCGCGCGCAGCTGCGTCATCAGCTGTTCAAGCTGGGTCAGCAGCCACTGGCTGCTCTGCACGCTCAGCAATGGCGGCAGAAAAGTTTCATCCTGCGTCCAGCTACCCTGACTGTCCTGCCTGAGACGCGCCACCGGGCATACCAGGTAGTCGCCATTGTTCTGATGGGAAAAACGCAGCGTCAGCTCGGGTTTGATCACCGCAATCTGGCGCGTGTCGTCACCAAACTGGTTGCGGATGTCGCGCCAGCGCTGGCGATAGCGCACCGGGCGCTCGGCAATGTCGTCCGGCTGCAAGCAGTTGCCGCCGTTGGCCCTCAGCAGCGGCAGTGCCAGCACCACCACTACGTCTTGCCCTTCAGGCATCATCACCGGCGGCAGATCGTCACCGTTGTTGGTGTCGATCAGCGTGCCGTCCTGAAAGCGCACGTGCAGATGACGCGCCTGCAAACGCCCCAGCTTCAGGGCATCCGCTTCGAACTCGGCACGGATCACGCCCCAGGGATGATTCAGCCCCATTTGTGCAATGCATTCCGTTGACCAGGCCGCATACGCGGCCTGCTGCTGGAAGTGCTGTGGCGAGACCATCACGCCCCGCCCCCACAGCGGTTGTTCCGTTTTCATCCAGCCTCCGCCTTATGCTTTCGCTTTCGGCATCTGGGAAACCAGAGAGAGGTTGACGTCCATCCCTTCCACCTGGAAGTGCGGGATAGCGAACAGCCTGACGCGGAAGAAGCCCGGGTTGTCTTCGATATCTTCGACAATCACTTTGGCATCGCGCAGCGGGTGCGAAGCCTGCAGCTCGTCGCCCGGATCGGTCATTTCCGTGACCAGGCCGCGCACCCAGGTATTCAGCTCCAGCTCCAGCAGGCGGCGGTCCTTGGTGGTGCCGATATTTTCACGCTGGATAAGCTTCAGGTAGTGCGCAATGCGCGACAGCAGGAAGATGTAAGGCAGGCGCGAGTTGATGCGGCTATTCGCCGTTGCATCGGCGGTGTCGTACAGCGCCGGCTTCTGCGTCGAGTTGGCGGAGAAGAAGCACGAGTAATCGCGGTTTTTATAGTACGACAGCGGGATAAAGCCGAGGTTGGCGAACTCAAATTCGCGGGTCTCCGGGATCATCACCTCAAACGGGATCTTCACCTGGTTGCCGGTGCCGAGGTCGTAAAGGTGAATTGGCAGATCCTGCACTGCACCGCCGGCCTGCGGGCCGCGGATTTGCACGCACCAGCCGTTGTTGATAAAGCTTTTCACCATGTTGGCAGCGAAGGCAAACGAGGCGTTGGTCCACAGGTATTTGTCGTGGTCCGGGCCTTTCACCTCTTCAACGTAGTTGAAGCTGCGCACCGGCACGGTATCCGGGCCGTACGGCAGACGGCCGAGCACGCGCGGCATCACCAGGCCGATATAGCGCGAATCGTCGGTTTCGCGGAATGACTTCCACTTGATGTACTCGGCGCGGTCGAAGTAGTTGCCGATATCTTTGATTGCCGCCACCTCTTCCATGTTGTCCTTCAGGAAGAACTGCGGGCCGGCTGAGCCGATAAACGGCATATGCGCTGAGGCCGCCACTTTGGAGATGTTGCGCAGCAGCGCCACGTCCTGCGCCGAGGCGTCGAACTCATAAGAGGAGATCAGCGCGCCAATCGGCTCGCCGCCCGGAGTGTCGTATTCGGCGATGTAGGTGTGCGCGTACAGGCCGCTCTGAATGATTTCCGGCGAGTCTTCGAAGTCCTGGCGCAGATCCTCTTTCGACAGGTCCAGCACTTCGATTTTCACGTTCTGGCGGAAGTCGGTTTTGTCCACCAGCGACTTCAGGCCGCGCCACAGGGATTCCACCTGCTGGAAAGCATCGTGGTGCATCACCGCGTCGAGCTGACGGCTGATCTGCTCGTCCAGCTGCGCGATATGGTGGTCCAGCAGGGTTTTATCCAGCTTCTCCACTTTCGAACCGGACTGGTTCAGACACTCGACCAGCACCTTCATCGCCGCGGTCACGCGCTCGTCGACGCTGGCGTCGGACATCGCCTGGCTGTCCTGCCAGATATCCAGCTCGCTGAGGTGCGACACCGGGCTGAGGTTGATTTTTTCAAACAGTGAAGCGTAAACGCCGCCCGCAGCCGGGCGATCCAGCACGGTGCTTGCACCGGCAGAGGAAATTTCATTTTGCACAGACATCAGCATTCTCTCTATATCGTTCCGTGAAGGGGGATCAGGCTTTTTCAGGCGCCAGAGCGGACAGTTCGCTACGCAGCTCATCACTGAGTGCCGGGTTTTTCAGGATGGTTTCCAGCTCTTTGCGGAAGGTGACGTTATCCAGCAGGTTGGCTTTGAGGTCGCGCAGCAGGTTGCGCATTGCCAGCATGGCTTTAAGCTGAGGGATCTGACGGGCGACCTGCTCCGGCGTGAAGTCCTTCATGTTGCTGAAGGTCAGTTTGACGTTCTCTTCGCTGCCGTCACCGGCCAGGGTGTTTTCAACCGAGATGTTTAACGATGGGGAGAACTCCGCCAGCACGCTATCGAAGTTGTTTTTGTTAACGTTGACTTTCTCACGCTCGGACAGCACGCGCTGCTCCTGACCGTTGCTGAAGTCGCCGGTGACCAGCAGCTTCAGCGGCAGCTCCATTTTCTTACTGGCATTACCCGTGTGCAGGTCAAGCTTGATATTTACACGCGCTTTAGGGATTTCGTTCTGATAAGAGTTGCTCATATTAGTTCCTTTAAACATGCCGTGGAAAGCGCAGGTAAGCACACTTTCCATGTGTGAACAAAAGCGACTATATAGCACTCATCTGAGAAAGGGCAATATGCTAACCCTGTTTTTGTGATCTGATTTATATAGGAATTTTCTTGTTATTTTAGTTAAGTCACTGATTGAAATCGTGAATGACAATTCAGAGCATTCCTAATGAAAACTCAGAAAAACATGAAAAAAGCTTATACCCCCCTTTTTACCCCACCTCAAAATGATTCGCTTTTATTAACTGTTCCAATAAAAAACTGTTAGATATCTCACTAACCCCTCGGCCGTATTTCTACCGCTGGAAATGGATGAAAAATCTGTAGGAAACCTGCCGCGTGACGTCAGCAGATCCAGGATTACACTTAGGCCGTCTGATGCTAAAATGGATGTCGGGCTAACCGCCCGGTATTCCTTGCTTTAGACCTGTCTTTTATCCTCATTATGCGACCGGCTTCACCTGCTATCCGGCCATGATCCAGAATAGAGAGTTCGCTATGCAGCACATCATTGAAGGTTTTTTAAACTTCCAGAAAGAGGTTTTCCCGCAGCAGAAAGAGTTATTTCGCACTCTTGCCTCCAGCCAGAATCCCAAAGCGTTGTTTATTTCCTGCTCCGATAGCCGTCTCGGTACCGGAACTGGTCACTCAGCAGGACCCAGGACAGCTCTTCGTGATCCGTAATGCCGGAAATATCGTTCCGTCATTTGGCCCAGAGCCAGGCGGGGTTTCCGCGACTATCGAGTACGCGGTCGTTGCACTGGGCGTAACGGATATTGTGATCTGTGGCCACTCTAACTGCGGCGCCATGAAGGCTATCGCTTCCTGCCAGTGTCTGGACCCGATGCCTGCGGTCGCGCACTGGTTGCGATACGCTGATGCAGCAAAAGCGGTGGTTGAGAAAAAGAGTTACAGCAGCGAAGAAGAAAAATTGAATGCCATGGTGCAGGAGAACGTGATTGCGCAGCTGAACAATATGAAAACGCACCCTTCCGTGGCGGTGGGCCTGCGTAATAATGCACTGCGCCTGCATGGCTGGGTGTATGACATTGAGAGCGGTGTGATCCGCGCGCTGGATAAAGACAGCAAGAAGTTTGTGTTGTTGTCGGAAAACCCGGGCGTCTGTTTCGAGTAAACGCGAACAGGGCCGATCGGCCCTGTAGACGTAGTGGCGGACCGCTTTTTGGTCCGCCCTTTTTTTACGATTGCGCGGGCCGATCGAAAAAGATGATCGGCCCCTACAGTAAGGCTAGCGAGTCAGCTTATAATACTCCGCCGTTGACAGCGGCAGTGGTGCTTTGCCGCGAATGGCATCGGAGATTTTCTCGGCAATCATCACCGTCGGCGCATTCAGGTTGCCGGTGGTAATCTGCGGCATAATTGACGCATCCACCACGCGCAGCTGGTTCATACCGTGTACGCGCCCTTCTGCATCCACCACCGCCATCTCGTCGTTACCCATCGCGCAACTTCCGCAAGGGTGGTAGGCCGTTTCCGCATGTTCGCGGATAAATGCATCAATTTCTTCGTCGCTCTGCACGTTAATACCCGGCTGTAGCTCTTCACCGCAGTATTCTGCCAGCGCTGGCTGGCGCATGATTTCCCGCGTCAGGCGAACCGCATTGCGGAACTCCACCCAGTCGCGCTCTTCGGACATATAGTTGAAGAAGATCGACGGTGCGGCATAGGGGTGCTTAGAGGTCAGCTTGATGCGACCACGGCTCATGGAGCGCATTGGGCCGACGTGCGCCTGGAAACCGTGCTGCTTCACCGGGCTGCTGCCGTTGTAATTGATCGCCACCGGCAGGAAGTGATACTGCAGATCCGGCCAGTCAGGCTGGTCATCGCTGCGGATAAATCCACCCGCTTCAAACTGGTTGCTGGCGCCGGTGCCGGTGCCGTTAAACAGCCACTCTGCGCCGATAGCCGGCTGGTTCCACCACTGCAGCGCCGGATAGAGGCTGACCGGCTTTTTGCAGCTGTACTGCATATAGACTTCCAGGTGGTCCTGCAGGTTGCGACCTACGCCCGGCAGGGCATGCACCACATCAATATCCAGCTCGCGCAGCCACTCTTCCGGGCCAACGCCGGAGCGCTGCAGGATCTGCGGTGAGTTAATCGCCCCGGCGCACAGCAGCACTTCACGCGCCGCTTCGGCCTGTTCCTGTTTACCGTTACGCAACCAGGTGACGCCAGTGGCGGTTTTACCACTAAACAGAATGCGGTCGGTCTGTGCATGGGTAATGATGGTCAGGTTCGGGCGCTGTTTCGCGACATCGAGGTAGCCGCGCGCGGTGCTGGAGCGGCGGCCCTGCGGCGTGACGGTACGATCCATCGGGCCAAAGCCGTCCTGACGGTAGCCGTTAAGGTCATCGGTCTCAGCGTGCCCTGCCTGCTGCGCGGCATCAATAAAGGCGCGGAACAGCGGGTTATTGCCCTTTTTCGGCGTGGTGACGCTGAGGTAGCCTTCACCACCGTGCCAGTCATTTTCACCAATGTCGCGCTTCTCAGCGCGGCGGAAATAGGGCAGACAGTTGAGATAGGACCAGTTTTCCAGCCCGGGCTTGCTCGCCCAGTTGTCATAGTCCATCGCATTGCCGCGAATGTAGCACATGCCGTTGATCAGGGATGAGCCGCCCAGGCCTTTGCCGCGGCCACACTCCATGCGGCGGTTGCCCATATGCGGCTCGGGATCGGTCTCGAACGCCCAGTTATAGCGTTTACCCTGCAGCGGGTAAGCCAAAGCGGCTGGCATTTGGGTACGGAAGTCCCAGCGGTGGTCTTTGCCGCCTGCTTCCAGTAACAGTACCGATACGTCAGCATCCTCAGTCAGTCGCGTTGCCAGCACGTTGCCCGCTGAACCTGCACCAATAATGATATAGTCAAATTTCTGCATTAAACCTCCGGTAAGAGTGCCGCGACGCGTACGCCGCGGCGAAAAATCAGAATGCGGATGGATAGTCGCCCATCTCAATCAGAATCGATTTAGTACGCGTGTAGTGGTGCAGCGTTTCCAGGCCGTTCTCACGCCCGACGCCCGACTGCTTGTAACCCCCCACCGGCATCGGCGCAGGTGATTCACCCCAGCTGTTTACCCAGCAGATGCCGGCTTCCAGCTGGTGGATCACGCGGTGTGCCCGATTCAGTGAGGTGGTAAACACCCCTGCGGCCAGACCGTACTCGGTATTGTTGGCGCGGGCGATAACTTCGTCTTCGCTGTCGAAGGCAAGAATGCTCATTACCGGCCCGAAGATCTCTTCACGCACAATACGCATCTCATCGCTACAGTCGGTAAACACCGTTGGCTGCACGTAGCACCCTTTCGCCAGTGGGCCTTCGCTGATACGCGAGCCGCCCGCCAGCAGGCGTGCGCCCTCTTGCTTACCAATCTCAAGGTAGGAGACCACTTTCTGGCAGTGTTCTTCGCTGACCAGTGGACCGAAGTTCACCGCCGGATCGGTTGGATCGCCGCAGTGAATTCCGGCCATTTTCTCTTTGAGGCGCTGCTCGAACGCTGGCAGCAGTGAGCGCTGCACGAAAACGCGGGTGCCGTTAGTGCACACCTGGCCGCTGCTGTAGAAGTTGGCCATCATCGCACCGTCAACGGCACGTTCCAGATCGGCATCGTCAAACACCACCAGCGGTGACTTGCCGCCCAGCTCCATAGTGACGGATTTCAGGTTGGCTAAGGCCGCATCGGCCATCACGCGCTTGCCGGTATTGACTTCCCCGGTGAAAGAGACTTTGGCGATCTGCGGATGCTGGCTCAGACCCTGACCGACGGTTCCCGCACCCTGCACCACGTTGAACACGCCATCCGGCAGACCGGCTTCGGTGAAGATTTTTGCCAGTTCCAGTGCGCTCAGCGGGGTCACTTCGCTGGGTTTGAATACCATTGCGTTACCGGTGGCGAGCGCCGGGGCGCTTTTCCACATGGCAATTTGAATCGGGTAGTTCCACGCGCCGATACCGGCGCAGACGCCGAGGGGTTCGCGGCGGGTGTAAACCAGTGCAGTGTCACGCAGCGGGATTGACTGGCCTTCAACGGCCACCGCCAGCCCGGCGTAATACTCCAGCACGTCTGCCCCGGTAACGATGTCGACCGCGGCCGTTTCGCTGATTGGCTTGCCGGTATCGGCGGTTTCCAGCTCGGCCAGCGACTGATTGCGCTCGCGCAGGATTTCAACCGCTTTCAGCAGCACGCGGCTGCGTTCCACCGGAGTGTAGCTGCGCCAGATTTTTTGCCCTGCGTGCGCAGAGGCAACGGCAGCATCGATATCCTGCTGGCTGGCGCCTGAAATTTCTGCCAGCACTTCACCGTTGGCAGGATTGATGGTGGTGAATGTTTCGCCCGTTCCGGACACTTCGCGTCCGTTGATGTATAAACCACGGCGTTGCAACTCGGCCATGTCTCCTCCTTTTAAGGGGTGGGTGCGCTGGTTAACCACAGCGCTAAATTTTGATAGCAGAGTGAACGAGCCTGCTCCAGGCCCTGTTCCATCGGCTGAGAAGTCAGCGTCATCCGTAACCATGTACCGTCAATAAGTGCGGCCATGCTGGCTCCGGCGGCACGCGCCTGCTCTTTCGGCAGCACGCGACTGAAATGTGCCGTCAGGTTGGAATAAAGACGGCGGTCGTTAATGCGCTGCAGACGATGCAGATTGGGCTGATGTAAACTGTTAGTCCAGAACACCAGCCAGGTTTTCAGCACCGGCGAGGTGATATCTGCTACGTCAAAATTGCCGTTGATGATAGCCGTAATTTGCGCCTGAGGGTCCGCCTGTGCATCAGCCCGGTGGCGCTCAAGCGCCTTGTACAGGTCTGACATTATCTGGCGCATACAGGCATATAACAGACCGTTTTTGTCACCAAAGTAGTGGCTGACAATGCCGGTTGATACCCCAGCCTCTTTCGCTATTAGCGCCAGGCTGGCATCTGCCAGCCCAACCCGGTCTATCACTGTCAGAGTGGCATTGATTAACTGCGCCTGACGGATCGCCTTCATTCCTATTTTTGGCATCGGCTTCATCGGTTTTGGCTATTGAATGAGAGTAATTGTAGACGTTTTATATTGAACGTTCAATCAATAAAAACCTTTAATGTGGTTGAGGCGTTTTTTTAGATCAAAAATTATCGCTATTTTTGTGACCTACATCACTCAAAGTGGGTTTAGCATGAATTCCGCCTGCTTCATCTTGCTAGCACTATGAATAACCACTGTTTTTAGATCTTCAGTTAGCATAAATACCCATCGATAAACCTTTGTGCAGCAGATGTCGCCATACACGAAGGCGCTAGCGAAATTATCTGCATAATGAACAAATTTCACGCCACTCACCCTCACTTAGGTTGGTTACTTGTTGTAAAACAGCATATTTAACTATTGAATAACAAAAACCACTCAGTTATCGCTATAAAAATGCGCGATGACGGTGATGAAAAAAAACTTGCCTCTGTGGGTTCGATCGGCGAAATTATCCGGCGTTTTTCAACTTCTATAACTATAAGACGAGCGTACGTCCCGCGTTGCGTCGACTTAATTCCTGCCACAAAACAGGTCAAGAATTCAGAGGTACAAGTGTCAACTGCAAACAAACAACCCGAGGCACCAAGCCTCAACGCTTTCAAACAACCTAAAGCGTTTTATCTGATCTTCTCTATCGAATTATGGGAACGTTTCGGCTATTACGGACTACAGGGGATTATGGCGGTCTACCTGGTGAAACAGCTGGGCATGTCCGAAGCACAGTCGATCACCCTGTTCGCTTCCTTCAGTGCGCTGGTCTATGGCCTGGTGGCCGTGGGCGGCTGGCTGGGTGATAAAGTGCTGGGGACCAAGCGCGTTATCGTACTGGGTACGCTGGTACTGGCGCTGGGCTATGCGCTGGTCGCGTGGTCGGGCCATGACGAGGCGATGGTGTACATCGGGATGGCGACTATCGCCGTCGGTAACGGCCTGTTTAAAGCTAACCCCTCTTCACTGCTCTCGACCTGCTACGAAAAAGATGACCCGCGTCTCGATGGCGCTTTCACCATGTACTATATGGCGATCAACATCGGTTCCTTCTTCTCTATGCTGGCTACGCCGTGGCTGGCCGATAAATATGGCTGGAGCACCGCCTTCGCGCTGTCATTTGTCGGGATGCTGATCACCCTGGTGAACTTTATGTTCTTCCGTAAGTGGGTGAAAAACTACGGCTCCAAAGCAGACTTTGCCCCGCTGAACGTCGGTAAACTGCTGGCGACGCTGGTCGGTATTGCCGTCATGATCGCCGTGGCTACCTGGCTGCTGCACAACCAGGAGATTGCCCGCCTGGTGCTGGCGGTGATTGCGGTTGGTATCGTACTGGTGTTCGCTAAAGAGGCCTTTGCTCTGCAGGGTGCCGCGCGCCGTAAGATGATTGTTGCTTTCCTACTTATGGTGCAGGCGATTGTCTTCTTCGTGCTGTATATGCAGATGCCAACCTCGCTGAACTTCTTTGCGATTCGCAACGTTGAGCACAGCATTCTGGGTATTACTTTCCAGCCGGAGCAGTTCCAGGCGCTGAACCCGTTCTGGATTATGATTTTCAGCCCGCTGCTGGCCGCAATCTATAACAAAATGGGTGACCGCCTGCCGATGCCGCACAAGTTTGCGCTGGGTATGGTGCTTTGCTCTGCCGCCTTCCTGGTGCTGCCGCTGGGCGCGTCATTCGCTAACCAGTTGGGCATCGTGTCGGTTAACTGGCTGATCCTCAGCTATGCCCTGCAGAGCGTGGGCGAGCTGATGATTTCGGGTCTCGGCCTGGCAATGGTGGCACAGCTGGTGCCGCAGCGCCTGATGGGCTTCATCATGGGCTCATGGTTCCTGACCACCGCGGGCGCAGCGATGGTGGCCGGTAAAGTGGCAAACCTGATGGCGGTGCCGGAAAACATTACCGACCCGCTGCTGTCGCTGCACGTCTATGGCGATGTGTTCCTGAAAATTGGTATCACCACCGGCGTGATTGCCGTACTGATGATTCTGGTTGCTCCGCTGCTGAATCGTATGACGCAGGATGAACAGCCGGTTCCTCAGAAAGTGAAAGCCTGACGGCTGACGCGGTAATGATCGGGGCGGCAGCAATGTCGCCCTTTTTTATTGCTCGTCGCCCGCTGCAAGCGAAGAATCCGCATATTCCACGCTCAACCCTGCCGCGGGCAGCAGCTGACGCAGGCGCAGGATGCGCTGCGGTGCCAGCGTCCAGAAGCGTTCTACCCGCCCCTCCCCCGGCCGCTGCCACAACACTTCCGCCCGCCCCTGTATATGCAGCGCCGCTCCCTGCTGAAAGTCCATAACCAGTAGCGCCACGCGCGGCTCCAGCAGTATGTTACCCAGCGTATTCATATAGCGATTGCCGCTGTAGTCCGGGATCAGCAGCTTACCTCCGCTGAGGGTTATGAATCCCGGCACTCCTCCACGATGGGAAATATCCGCGCCGCCCACCCCACCTGCGCGCCTGACGTGGCTGGCGACAAAAAAGGTGTCGGCAGCGGCGATCAGATAGCGTGCATCGGCATCCAGCGCGGCAAGAGGCTCCACCCCTGGCTGACGCCTGCTGTCAGGGGGTGGCAGCACCCGTCGCTGAATATACTGCGGACAGTTACCAAAGCTCTCCTGCACGCGAATGCGCATGCTGTGCTGGTCAATACGCTCAACCACCCCGTTGACGCGATTTCGCCGCCGGTTAGACAGGTCGATGCCCAGCCCGCCAAACGGCATGCCGGGCTGGATAGCGGGCAGATACGGCCAGTTATGCAGCGCGCTGCGCGAAATATCCAAATGCTGTTCATCCGGGGTGGCAATAAACCCCGGAGCCCCCTGAATCAGCGCGGCAACCGGATAACCGTCAGCACCCGCAAAGGTGAGGTAAAAGGTCTGCAGCCCCTGATAAAACAGGCGATGTTGCTCCGGCATCGTCGGGTAGATCGCCGCTTTCACCCGCTGATACCCGGCCTTTTCCTGCGCCTGCTGCTCCCCCCGATGGAACATATTCACTCCTCCGCCGGCAGCGGCAGTGCCGGGAGTGCGATAAAGCCCGGCAGCGCTTCAATACGCTGAAGCCAGCGCTGGATTGCGGGATAGTGACGCAGCGAAATGCCCCCTTCTGGCGCACGGGCGATATAGGCATAGCAGGCGAGATCGGCAATGGTTGCACGCTCAGCGACCAGCCATTGCCTGCTGCTCAGGTGCGCTTCCAGCTGGGGTAAGAATTTTGCCGCCACCGCCCGCGCTGAGTCGTAGTTTTCCGCCACGCCAAACTGCTTAATCAGGCGAGCCGACGCCACGCCGTAGCGGATCTCGCCAGCCGCTTTTGCCAGCCACTGATGCACCGCCACCTCCTGCGACAACTCCTGCGGCAGCCAGCCGCTTGCGGGGGCATAGCGTTTTACCAGCCAGATCATAATGGCATTACTGTCGGTAATCACCGTCTCACCCTCCACCAGCACCGGGATCTGGCCCAGCGGGTTAAGCGCGATGAACTGCGCGCTTTGCCTGTAGCCAGCATCGGCTTCTACCCAGTCCGCAGAGAGGTTCAGCATACTCAGCAGCAGTTTGACGCGATGAACGTGCCCGGATAGTTCGCTGCCATATAAAGTTAAGCCTGTCATTGTCATCTCCTCAGTTTGAATTGATTAAGCTTACTCTTGCTGAAATCGGCGTAAACGGGCAAAAATAACAATTCATAATTACGAAAAGTGGAACAGTGATGGATAAACTGGACGAGCTGGCGGTGTTTGTTGCCGTGGTGCAGCAGGGCAGCCTGGCCGCCGCCGCACGCAAATTACAGCGCTCTGCTCCGGCGATTACGCGCACGCTGGCGGCGCTGGAGAGCCGTTTTGCCCTCAGCCTGATTGAACGCTCCACCCGGCGTCTGTCGCCGACTCCAGCCGGGATAGCCCTGTATGAGCGTGCAACCGTGCTGCTGGAGGATTATCAGCAGGTCTTAGAAAGCACCACCCGCAATCAGCTGAGCGGTAAGCTGCGTTTAACCGCGCCCGTGATGTTTGGCCGTAAGCATATTGCGCCGCTGCTGCTGGATTTTATGGCGATCTATCCCGATATCCAGATTGAGCTGATGCTGAGTGACAGTTACCAGGACTTGATTGAGCAGGGGCTGGATATGGCCGTCAGAATTGGACAGCTGCGCGACTCCTCGCTGGTGGCGACTGAGGTCGGCCACGTGCAGCGCGTGCTGGTCGCCAGCCCGCACTATATTGCGACCCACGGTGCGCCTGAAATACCCGGACAGCTGGCAGATCACCCGCTTATTGCAGGGACGATCCCTGCTCAGCAAAGAGAGTGGCGTTTTCGCGCCGAGGCCCAGCAGGAACGCGTGCGCATCACCCCCAGGGTGACGGTCAACGACGTGGAAACCCAGCTTGTCGCTTGCCGCGCAGGTAAAGGCATTGCGCGTCTGTTCTCCTACCAGGTTTATGACGACCTGCAAACGGGTGTACTGAGCGAGGTGCTGGCGCAATATCGCCCGCCGGCGGTTCCGGTCCAGCTGGTGGCGCAAAATGTGAAATATATGCCGGCGCGGGTGCGCGCATTCTGGGATCTGGCCCGCACCAGGCTACCGGAGATTGAGAGCTTGCACTGGGTTAAATAATCAGCAATTAATTTACCTGGCCACTCAAGGTTGTGCTGGCTTTTTGACCAGCCAGGGTTAAGCTGAAGGGATCTGCGCCACTGACGATAAGGAGCAAGTAATGAAACTGTACTGCAAATCCGGAGCCTGTTCGCTGTCACCTCACATTGTACTGCGTGAAACCGGGCTGGATTTTACGCTGGTGAATATCGATCTGAAGGCTAAAACCACCGAGCAGGGGGAAGATTACCTGCTGATCAACCCGAAGGGTCAGGTCCCGGCGCTGGAGCTGAATGACGGGTCGGTACTGACCGAGGGCGTGGCGATTGTGCAGTATCTGGCGGACCTGAAATCCGACCGCCAGCTGCTGGCACCGGCAGGCAGCCTGACCCGTTACCACACCCTGGAGTGGCTCAACTTTATCGCGACCGAGCTGCATAAAGGCTTCAGCCCGCTGTTTCGCCCCACCACGCCCGAAGAGGTAAAAAACCTGGCGCGGGAACAGCTGATGCAGAAATTCCAGTACGTGAATAATGAGCTGAAGGAGAAGCAGTGGCTGTTGGGGCTGCGTTTCACCGTCGCCGATGCCTATCTGTTTACCGTGACGCGCTGGGCTCATGCCATCAAGCTGGATCTGAGCGGGTTATCTGCACTTAACGAGTGGTTTGAACGGGTTGCGGCGCGGCCTGCGGTGGCGGCGGCCCTGAAAGCGGAAGGCTTGAATTAACAAAACGGGCAGGCGCATTTCTGCCCTGCCCGTTTCTCTTACAGTTTTACCGCGGCAAAGTGCTGCTGCGGCTCGGCAATCGCCTGCTGCGCCGCGACCAGCTGCAGTTCATACTCGCCCATCTGATGCGTTTTCAGCATCACCTCATACACCGCTGCCGTCACGTGCTCCAGCGCCTGCTGGAGAGACAGGCCGTGCAGCAGATCGACCAGCAGCAGCCCGCTGGTGAGGTCGCCCACGCCAACCGGCTGGCGCACGCCGAAATCGATCAGCGGGCGGGCAATGTGCCAGGCTTCATCGACCGTCACCAGCAGCATTTCAAAGCGATCGCTGCGATAGCCGGCTCGCGCCAGATGCTTGATTAGCACGACTTTTGGCCCACGGGCAATGAGTTCGCGTGCAGCTGCTACCGCTTCTGCCACGTCCGCCACCTGACGGCCGCTGAGCATTTCCAGCTCCAGCAGGTTTGGCGCAATGATGTCGCTGGCTGGCAGTGAGGCATGAGTATGAAACTCCGCCACGCCCGGCGCCACAATACAGCCTTTCTCCGGATGCCCCATCACCGGGTCACAGAAATACCAGGCGTCCGGATTGGCGGCTTTCACCATGCGCACGATCTCAAGGATAGCTTCGCCCTGCTCGGCGGAACCAAGATAGCCGCTAAGCACGGCATTGCAGGTTTTCAGGCGGTCAATATCACCAATCCCGCGCGCGATGTCCGTCAGGTGGCTGGCCGGCATCACGGAACCGGTCCAGTGGCCGTACTGAGTATGGTTGGAGAACTGTACGGTATTCAGCGGCCAAACGTTTGCGCCAAGGCGACGCATGGGGAATTCTGCTGCGCTGTTACCCGCATGACCAAAGACCGTATGAGACTGGATGGAGAGAATGTTTTTCATCGCGCTAACCTGACCTTTCTTGCCATTAAAAAAGCCGGCGTTAACCGGCTTAGGGACGGAGCAAAACCCCGACCGATTTTATTATTTCCAGCTGATTAAGCTGTAGTTCTTTTTACCGCGGCGCAGCAGCGTGTACTTATCGAACAGGCGGTCATCAGCGCTAAACGCATACTCGGCGTTAGTCTGCAGCGTGCCGTTAATGCTGACGGATTTGGCATCAATCAGTTTGCGCGCCTGCCCGCGGGAGGGGGCCAGTTCAGAATCAACCAGCGCCTGCTGCAGATCCTGACCGGACTCCAGCTCCACGCCCGGCATACCGTCCTGCGCCAGCTGCGCCAGATCCTGCTCTGTCAGCTCGCTCAGTGCGCCGGAGAACAGGCTTTGGGTGATGCGTTTAGCCGCCACCAGGCCCTCTTCGCCGTGCACCAGTCTGGTGACCTGCTCGGCCAGGACATACTGGGCGCGGGGTGCTTTGCCGCTGTTTTTGTCTTCTTCTTCCAGCGCATTGATCTCGTCAATGCTCATAAAGGTGAAGAACTTCAGGAAGCGATAAACGTCAGCGTCAGCGGTGTTGATCCAGAACTGATAGAACTTATACGGGCTGGTTTTCTTCGCGTCCAGCCACACTGCGCCACCTTCGGTCTTGCCAAATTTGGTGCCGTCTGACTTGGTGATCAGCGGAACGGTCAGGCCAAAGACCTGATTCTGATGCAGGCGGCGCGTCAGGTCGATGCCGGAAGTAATGTTGCCCCACTGGTCGGAACCCCCAATCTGCAGCGCCACGCCGTGACGCTCGTTCAGGCAGGCAAAGTCATAGCCCTGCAGCAGGTTGTAAGAGAATTCGGTGAAGGAGATCCCCTGGTCATCGCGGTTCAGGCGCTGCTTAACGGCTTCCTTGTTGATCATCTGATTCACAGAGAAATGCTTGCCGATATCACGCAGGAAGGTCAGCACGTTCATGCCGCCAAACCAGTCATAGTTATTGGCCGCAATGGCGCTGTTGTCACCGCAGTTAAAATCGAGGAACGGTGCTACCTGGTGGCGGATTTTTTCCACCCACTCATTCACGGTATCGCTGGTGTTCAACTTGCGCTCGGCCGCTTTAAAACTCGGGTCACCGATCAGACCGGTGGCCCCACCGACCAGTGCCACAGGCTTGTGTCCGGCATCCTGAAAACGCTTCAGGCAGAGCAACGGCACCAGATGTCCCAAATGCAAGCTGTCGGCAGTCGGATCGAAACCGCAATAGAGAGCGATTGGCCCCTGTGCCAGTCGTTCTGCTAACGCTTCCTCGTCCGTTACCTGGGCAACAAGGCCCCGCTCTTGCAATTGTTTGATCAGGTTACTGCTGGCCATCTAAGACTCCATGTAAAAAAAGTCTGCACCTGGGCTGGTACACAGCTTTCCGCTGAAACGCGGAGAAAAAATAAGGGGTATAGAATAAAGCGCGGGATCGGGCTGGTCCAGCGCTTAGCGGCATTATTTCGTGTTTACGGTGCCAGGCGGTCAATTTTCCACGCATCGCCTTCGCGCTGGTAGAAAAATCTGTCATGCAGGCGGTGAGCCCCCCCCTGCCAGAACTCCATTGAGTCGATTTTGATGCGGTAGCCACCCCAGAAACTCGGCAAGGGGATCTCGCCCTGCTGAAACTTCTGCTTCAGCTCCAGGAACTTGCCTTCCAGCACGCCACGCGCCGAAATGCGGCTCGACTGCTTTGACACCCAGGCACCGAGCTGGCTGTCGCGCGGGCGGCTGTGGAAATACTTCACCACTTCCAGCGTCGACAGGCGTTCCACCCTGCCCAGCACCATCACCTGGCGCTCCAGCATATGCCATGGGAACAGCAGGCTGATGCGCGGATTGGTTTCCAGCTGCTTCGCTTTGCGGCTCCCCAGATTGGTATAAAACACCATACCCTGAGCATCGAAATGCTTAAGCAGCACGATACGTTGATAGGGCTGGCCCTGCTCGTCTACGGTCGCGACGCTCATGGCCGTCGGATCCGGCAGCTGGGCCTCAACCGCCTGGTTAAGCCAGTGTTCAAACAGGCTCAACGGGTCTTCAGGAAGATCCTTGCGGCGCAGGCCACCGCGCGTATATTCACGGCGCAGATGGGCTATTTGTTGCAGGTGATCGCTGTCGGTCATCATTGCGGCTTCTGAGTAGTGAGGGATACGGCATTGTGCGCCGCACCCTGCAATATTTCAATCAGTTAACGGGCTGGAACCTGTTGACAGTCGTTAATAATTATTCGGTCGTTGCGCTCAACAAAGGCACTGTCGCCCTTTGACCAGAAGGTATAATGACCGTCACTGTAGCGGGTGCCGGAAGCCGCAACCTGCTGCTTCAGAACCAGCTGTTCACCGTCCAGAATCAGGCTCACTTCCTCTTTGCTGTTATCCAGCTTCACCGTCAGCGGCAGGGTGCCACAGGTATAATGCAGTGTTTGCACCTGCTCTTGATCCTCAGGCTGGAAATAGCTGCAGCCGGACAGGGCAACCAGTAAGCCTGCGAGATACCACTTTTTCATCATTCACTCCTTGTTAGTTCTCCACTCTGCACTCAGGGTAGAGTGCCGTTTCAGACGATGCAATCAGCGAATTGGACGATTTGCCGGGAATATTGCCCCGATAACAGAGGCTTCGCGCGCGCCGGTAACGGAGGGCAGATTGCCCGGCAGGCCGCTCAGCGTGCGCCAGGCTAGCCAGGCAAATGCCAGCGCCTCCATATCGTCTCCGCCGATCCCTGCCTCGTCCGTGCTGCTGACTTCGGTTCCCGCCAGCTGCGCCGCAATGCGCGCTATCAGCAGTGGATTACGCCCGCCGCCGCCACACACCAGCAGACGGTCGCAACCGCCGCTCAGCAATACCTGCTCGCAAATCGTGGTGGCGGTCAGTTCCACCAGCGTCGCCTGCACATCCTGCGCTGCCAGCCCCGGGAAGGTGGAGAGTTGCTGTTCCAGCCAGCTGAGGTTGAAGTATTCTCGTCCGGTGCTTTTCGGTGCGGCCAGGGCGAAGTACGGGTCGCTCAGCATCTGCTGCAACAGCGGCCAGACTACGCTGCCCGATGCCCCCCATGCGCCATCCTTATCGTATGGCAGCCCCTGCTGACGCCAGACCCAGGCGTCCATCAGCATATTGCCGGGACCGGTGTCAAAACCGCGCAGCGTTTTGCCCGGCAGTAACAGGGAAAGATTGGCGATGCCACCGATATTCAGCACCATTCGCCGCTCGGTGGGATGGCTGAGCACTGCGTGATGAAACGCCGGGACCAGCGGCGCACCCTGCCCGCCAAGGGCCATATCGCGGCGGCGGAAATCGCCCACTACCGTAATCCCCGTCGCGGCAGCAATCTGATTGTTGTCGCCGATCTGCAGAGTGTTTGGCGCATCCCCCAGCGGCTCATGCCACACCGTCTGCCCGTGGCAACCTATGGCGACAATCTCCTCGCTGGCGATCCCCTGCTGTTTCAGCAACGCCTGCACGGCCTCGGCGAACAGCCGTCCCAGGCGGGTATCCAACTGGCCTAATTGTGAAAGCGTCAGCGACTGTCCCTGACATATCGCAAGGATCTGCAAGCGCAGTTCCTGAGGGATAGGATGACTGTAGCTTGCCTGCTGTGCCACCATCTGACCATCAATGGCGGCCAGTACCACATCAATACCATCAAGACTGGTACCGGACATCACGCCAATGTAGCGCCCTGATTTCATGCTTTACCCCTACCCGGGTGTGAGTTTCATGCTCCCAGCCTGGCAAAATTAACGCCGCAATTCTATGATTTAGGCATCTTTAATTGGCGATGAAATTTATCTGGCATTTTATGTTGTGATTGAAGCGACGTTTAATCGCGTTGCATTATGTTTCTGCGGTGCTTTTACAAACTATTAGTGAGTAACGTGCCGGTTGTGCCATATAATAATGCTATTGACCGCTGCTATGGTTGGCAGCACCTGTAACAGATAGGAGTTCTATTATGATGAAGCGTTTAGTCGTGGTGGCGCTTGCCGGGATGACGCTAGCTGGCTGTGTGAATGACAACACCCTTTCCGGTGATGTTTACAGTGCCTCTGAAGCGAAACAGGTGCAGAGAGTGACCTATGGTACGCTGGTTTCTGTGCGTCCGGTACAGATCCAGGGTGGCGATGATAGCAATATTATCGGGGCGATTGGTGGTGCAGTGCTGGGTGGTTTCCTGGGTAACACCGTCGGTGGCGGTACCGGGCGCAGCCTTGCCACGGCAGCCGGTGCCGTGGCGGGTGGTGTAGCAGGCCAGGGCGTGCAGGGCTCTCTGAACAAGAGCCAGGGTGTAGAGCTGGAAATCCGTCAGGATGATGGCAACACCATCATGGTGGTACAGAAACAGGCAGCCAGCCGTTATGCCGTTGGCCAGCGTGTTTCAATGGCGTCAAACGGCAGCCAGGTCACCGTTTCCCCACGCTAATCCGCAATCCGCTCGTATGATAAAAAAAAACCGGCCTGAAAGCCGGTTTTTTTATTCGTCTTTTCCCTGAAGTTCAAGGATATTTTTTTCCAACCTGGCGATCAGCGTCACCATCTTGTCGATCTCCGCCTGCGAAATACCCGCGAGGATATCATCGCGAGTGGCGTCAATAACGTGCTCAACCTGAGTGATAATCGGCTCGGCCTGTTGTGTCAGCTTGATGCGTTTCGCCCGGCGGTCACTGGCGCAGGTGCTGCGCGTAATCAAACCTTTCTCTTCAAGCTGGTCCAGCGTGCGTACCAGAGAAGGCTGTTCGATACCAATGGCTTTTGCTAACTGAATCTGCGACTGCTCAGGCGGAAGCTGATGGATATTATGCAACGTAACCCAGTGGGTTTGCGTCAGCTCCAACGGCTTGAGTCGCTGATCGATCAGAGCACGCCAGATGCGTACTAATCTTGCAAGGTCGGTTCCCAAGGGGGTATCCAATTTCAACTCCTTATAATTAGCTTGCTAGCTATCACGCCTCATTCTAGACTATTCTGCGAGTTTACAGGACAAAATACAAATCCATCCTTAGAGATGTCGTATTAAGTTGTCGGTCGCCTGCAACGCACCGGGAAGAAGGATTCAGCGTTTGATAACATCACTTTTGCCCTCAGCAAGTCCCTTCACCGACCTGGTGTTGGGTGCTTCGCTCTATTTTCCACCGCTGTTTAAAGCCGTTTTACTCGGTTTTTTCATCTGGCTGCTGCTTCACCCCCTGCTGCGAGACTGGATGTATTCAGGTGAAATCTGGCACCCCACGCTGCTGGATCTCTCGCTGTTCATTCTCTGCGTAGCAGCTTCGCTGTGGCTATTAATCACCGGGTAAGACTATGAAACTGAGTTCACTGAAATACTTTTCAACCCTGATTTTTTTCACTGCTGCGATCGCGGCGGGCTGGTGGATGTGGAACTACTACATGCAGTCGCCGTGGACGCGCGATGGCAAGGTGCGTGCTGAACTGGTGAGCATCACGCCGCAGGTTTCCGGACGAATTGAGAAGCTGGACGTTGAGGACAACCAGTTTGTTCACAAAGGGGAGCGGCTGTTCACGCTGGATGATGAACCTTTCCGGATTGCCGTGCTCAATGCAGAGGCAAAGCTGGCGCAGGCGCAGTCTGACCTCGTCAAAGCAGAGCATGAAGCCCGCCGCCGCCAGAACCTGCCGCGTAATGTGATTTCCGCAGAAGATCTCGATGCGGCCAACCTGCAGGCAAAATCGATGGATTCAGCCGCGAAAGCTGCGCAGGCGGAGCTGGATCAGGCTAAGTGGAATCTGTCACAAACGGTGGTTTATGCGCCCACCGATGGCTGGATTAATAATCTGGCTACGCGTATCGGCGATTACGCCACCACCGGAACGCCCCTGTTTGTGCTGGTCGATAGCCACTCTTTCTATGTTGTCGGCTATTTTGAAGAGACCAAGCTGCGCCACATCAAACCCGGTGCGCAGGCCAATATCCGTCTCTACAGCGACGACCGTCAACTCGCAGGAACCGTGCAAAGTATTGGCCGGGCTATCTACGATCAAAGCGTAGAAACTGACAGCGGGCTGACGCCGGATATCAAACCGAATGTTCCCTGGGTCAGGCTGGCACAGCGTGTTCCCGTGCGAATAAAGCTTGCGAACGTCCCTCCGGACGCATCGCTGGTTGCCGGAACAACCTGTACCATTTCGATCCAGCACTGAGGCCCTGATGAATTTTAGCTGGCTGGAATGGCAGCAACTTCCGTGGATCAAAGCCACGAGTGGCCAATGGCGCTATGCCCTGCGCAACGCGATTGCCATGTGTCTGGCGCTCAGCATCGCTTACGGGTTACAGCTGGATGAACCCTACTGGGCAATGACCTCCGCTGCCGTAGTCAGTTTCCCTACCCTGGGCGGCGTAATCAGTAAAAGCCTTGGCCGTATTGTCGGCAGCATGCTAGGGGCCGCTGCCGCGCTGATTATTGCCGGGCATACCCTGAACGACCCATGGCTTTTTGCTGTGGCCATTGCCGGCTGGCTGGCGCTCTGCACCTGGGTGTCGAATCATTATCAAAATAACGTCGCTTATGCCTTTTCTTTGGCGGGTTATACTGCAGCAATTATCGCGTTTACCAGCGTCAACGTGGTTGAAATCGATGATATCTGGACTATCGCTCAGGCGCGCGTCTGCGAGGTTATCTCCGGGATCCTCTGCGGCGGCCTGATGATGATGATATTGCCCAGCACCTCAGATGGTGATGCCCTGATTCGCTCGCTGAAAGAGATGCACGGCAAGCTGCTGGATCACGCTACCCTGCTGTTGCAGCGTGAAAGCACCGACAATATCCGCCAAGCCCATGAGAACGTTATCGGCCAGATCCTGACGATGAACCTGTTACGTATTCAGGCATTCTGGAGCCATTATCGTTTTCGGCGGCAAAACAATGTACTCAACTATATCCTCCACCAGCAGCTGCGCCTGACCAGCGTCATCTCCAGCCTGCGGCGCATGCTGCTACTGTGGGAAAATCCGCCCGCGGTGCTGTTTAGCGCCATGCATCAGATGCTGGCCGAGTTAGCCCGCGGGGATGCTGACAAATACCGGCTGGCACAAATTCTGCGCTCTGCGGCTCCGCAGGACCGCACGGATTATCGGCATCGTGCTTTCTGGAATCGTTTACGCTATTTCTGCTGGCTGTATCTGAATATCTCGCGCTGGTTACGACAGTTTGAACGCGCAGATAGCCAGGCCTGGCTTTCGCCTCCCCCCTCACCGCCACTGGCGCGCCAGGCCGATGGCGCCGAAGCGGGGTGGAATGCCTTACGCACTTTCTGCGTTATTTTACTGGGATGTAGTTTTTCTATCGCCACTCAGTGGGAGTCGGGACCGTCAGCCCTGACGCTGGCAGCCATTAGCTGCGTGCTTTACTCATCATCCCCTTCCCCTACCAGCAGCGTTTCGCTGTTGTTAAAAACCCTTGGCCTGCTGTCGATATTCAGCTTTGTCATGAAGTTTGGCCTGATGGTGCAGGTTAACGTTCTGTGGCAATTCCTTATTGTGCTATTTCCACTGCTGCTAACTTTACAACTGTTCAAACTTCAGCAAAAAAAACGGGCGGCACTCTGGGGTCAGCTGATCGTCTTTATGGGATCTTTCCTCGCCGTAACTAATCCACCCACCTATGATTATCAAAGCTTTATCAATGATAACCTGGCCAAAGTCTGCGGCGTGATGCTGGTTTGGATAGCCTTTCATATTCTTCGCCCCAGCTCGGACAACCGCCGCAGTCGGCGCCACATCCGTTCGCTACGCCGGGAGTTCGTTGACCAGTTAGGCAGGCACCCACGGCTCAATCAGGACAGTTTTGAGTCACTGATCTACCACCGCATTGACCAGCTCAATAACAGCCGTGACGATCAGGCCCGTTTGTGGCTGTTGCGCTGGGGAGTGGTACTACTGAACTGTTCGCATATTGCCTGGCAGCTGCGCGAATGGCGCCCTCGAACGCCTGAACTGGCGCAAATCCGCGATGCGGTTCTGAAGGATCTGCAAACCATCATCAGCGAGCGCGGTGTTCATCACGTTTCACTCAATGACACGCTCAACACGCTGCAGCAGCGCATTGATATGTTAAGCCGTGCTCAGGAAGAACAGGAAACGGAACTGGCGGGCATTATCTGGCGCTTACTCTGTTCGTTGTCACAGCTCAGACAGGGCTAAACCCAGTTTTTGCGCAGTCGCTCTGAAAATTAATAACAGGCGGTATTATTTTTACGCAGACAGGTTTAATCTCCTCGCCAGTGAGCATAAAATAGCCGACGGAGAACGACACCGTGTTCAGGGAGGATGAGATGCATACTGGGATGAAAAACAGACACTCGCACGATGATTTAACGGTTATCAGGCTTTCACAGCAAGAAATGCAGCGATCTCAACAGGTGATGGCGTCATCTCTTCATGAGCTGAAACAGGCGCAGCAGGCCTCTGATTTATCGCTGCAGGACGTGAAGCAAACGCAACAGGCGATGGCATCATCACTGCACGAGCTGAAACAGGCGCAGCAGGTGATGGCGTCATCACTGCACGAACTGAAACAGGCGCAGCAGGCGACTGATTTTTCGGTGCAGGAGCTGAAAATCTCATTTCAGAAGATGGATGTTTCACAGCAGGAAATGAAGCAGTCGCAGCAGGAAATGAAACTCGATATTCGCGCGCTGCAGCAGGGCCAGTTGGGGCTGGTGAAAGACATTTCGGGGCTGGCTAAACGCCAGGAGCTGGAAGAACTGCGTGCGGAAACTCAGGAAGAGTTTCGCCTGGTGCGTTGTGAAATGCGCAGTATGCGCACCGAACTTAAAGCAGAAATCGGCATCCTAAGAAACGATGCGCGTGCCGATTTCAGGCTGCTGTTCGGAGCGTTAATTACCCTTGCCATTGGCATGACAGGCCTGCTGGCGAAGGCATTTCACTGGATATAAGAGTTTAAGGTACGTCGTATCCCAGTGCAGCTTTACGGATGCGGAACCACTGCTGGCGGTTCAGCGTTATCTGTGCTGAAGCAGCTGAACTGCGCACGCGCTCAATTTTCCCACTGCCGATAATCGGTAATGGTTGCGAAGGAAGTTGCAGTATCCACGCATAAATCAGCTGCTCGATCGTTTCGGCTCCGGTTTCCTGCTGAATGAGTTTGAGCTCATCGCGCAACGGCTGATATTCCGCGCCGGTAAACATTTTACCACCCGCCAGACATGACCACGCCATGGGTTTAATGCGCAGCTGCTGACACTGGTCGAGAGTACCGTCCAACAGAAGGTGCTGATAAACCGGGGAAATCTCCACCTGATTGGTGACCAGCGTAAACGGTAGTCGCGACTGCAGCAGGGAAAACTGCGTGGGAGTAAAGTTAGAGACGCCAAAGTGCTTAACCTTGCCGCTTTGATGCAACTGCAGGAAGGCACTGGCCACCTCGTCCGCATCCATCAGCGGATCGGGGCGGTGGATCAACAACAGATCGAGATAATCAGTATTAAAGTGACGCAGGGAGTTGTCGGCGCTCTGAATAATATGCGCAGCATCGGTGATGTAGTGGCCAAGCTTGTGGTCTGGGTTCGCCGTAGTGGCAATACCGCATTTGGTCACCAGCTCCAGACGCTCCCGCAGCTGAGGCTGCAAACGTAGCGCTTTACCGAATTCAGCTTCACACAGATAGCCGCCATAGATATCGGCATGATCGACAGTAGTTATGCCGCACTCAAGGTGCTGTTCGATAAAACTGACCAGCTGCTGCGAGCTCATTTCCCACTCCATCAGCCGCCAGTAGCCCATCACCATGCGGGAAAAAACCGGGCCCTGTGGGGCGATCTGCACGCGTTGTAACATCTGTACTCTCCGTTAGCGAAATGACTAAACGCATGATACACCATCACTCCGCACCGGAAGCACGTTGCCGTCAAGCTTACCGTCAAAACAGCGTTGGCTGTTCCGGTTCGTCAGGTGCAGCTGCCGCGCCCACCCTCTGCAGCCGCAGAAAGCGCTGGCGACACAGGCGTAGTACCTCGCGCTTTTGCGCATCACTGAATTTCATCCAGTTAAACCGCTCGTCGCGGCTGCGCAGACAGCCCCGGCAGTATCCGCGATCGTCCGCCTGGCAGATCCCGCGGCAGGGACTGGGTACCGGGAAAAACTCAAGTTGTTCAGCCACCCTAACTCCTGATTGCTCTACCTGATATTTATTGAAGACGGCTCAGTCGATGTCTGCAAGCGTGACGCGGTGGTTTTTACTGAAATAATCGCGCAATGCGCGTATTGCCTGGCGGCTTTTTTCCGGTAAAACCCGTTCGAGCGTCAGCGCCGTTAATTTTAGCGGCGCCGCACGCCACTCCGGTAACAGCAGCATTAGTTGACCACTACGCAGCTCTTCCTGAATTTCCTGCAGCGGCTGAAGCGATAGCCCCATTCCCGCCACGGTAAAAGCGCGCATCACGTGCATACTGTCGCTAACCACCTGCCCTTCGGCAAGGCGCAGGGTCAGCTCGCCTTCACGCGGATGATGGAAGTCGATGTGGCGATGAGAGCGGTGTCCGTGGATCCAGCGATGCGCTGACAGTGCCTGCGGCGTCTCCGGTACGCCATACCGGGTAAGGTAAGCTGGTGCCGCACAGATCACCATCGGCCACTCAGCCAGCGGGTGAGCAATGATGTTGGCATCGCTTAACTGGCGGCTAAAACGCAGCGCAATATCAATGCGATGTTCAATCATATCCAGCACGTTATCGGTGGCAATAATACGCAGGCGAAGGCCGGGATGCTGCTGCAGTAACGGTGATAGCGCACTGCACAGTGGCTGGCCACCGATCCCCGGCGTAGAACTGATGCGCAGCTCCCCGGTCAACGTATCACGCATCTCAGCCAGCCTTTGCTCCGCCTCTTGGGCATTTTTAAGCATCGCCTCACAGCCCGGATAGAATGCTGCACCGGCCTCAGATAGCGTCAGCTTACGGGTCGAACGGTGCAGCAACGGCACGCCGACCGCCTGCTCAAGCGCGCGCAAGTGCTGACTGACTGCAGAGGGTGACATAGCCAGGCAGCGTGCTGCTGCCGCAAGAGAACCTTCTCTGACCACGGTGGCAAACACCGCCATACGATTGAGTTTTTCCATGATTCGTAAGTATTACTTCATTATAAAAGCACAAATATGCCACTTATCGCTCTGCTTGTTAAGCTGTAGAGTGCAATACACACTTACAGAGGAGCATTGCTATGAAAATTACCATCATTGGCGCAAGCGGTTTTGTCGGGCCGGACATCGTTAAAGAAGCACTGGCACGCGGCCACCAGGTGGTCGCCGTTTCCCGCTCCGGCAAAAATTTGCCTGTGGATAGCCATCTGACTCAGGCACTGGGTGATATCCACGACAGCGAGTGGTTAAGCGGCGTACTTAACGGTCAGGATGCAGTTATCAGCGCCTATAATCCCGGCTGGGCAGAGAGCGACCTGTTTGAAAAATTCACGCGCGGCAGCAATCAGATTCTGACAGCGGTGAAAAGCAGTGGCGTGCAGCGTTTGCTGGTGGTTGGCGGTGCGGGCAGTCTTGAGGTCGCTCCGGGGGTTGAACTGGTCGATACTGAGGCATTCCCGGCGAATATCAAGCCCGGTGCGCTGGGAGCGCGGGCATTACGTAATCAGCTACAGGCAGAAGAGGGCCAGCTGGACTGGACCTATCTCTCGCCTGCGGCATTTCTTGAACCCGGGCCGCGCACCGCACAATTCCGGGTTGGCAACACCTCGCTACTGATGAAGGGTGATAAGCCCGCTTCAATCAGCGTCGCCGACCTGGCGGTGGCAATCCTTGATGAGATCGAAAAGCCACAGCATATCCGCCAGCAATTTACCGTTGCTTACTAATCTACCCAGCCCACTGCGGTGGGCTAATCACACCATGGTAAAAAGGTTAAGGTTTACCTAAGGTTTTCTGGCTATGATACGCTAAGATTATTCTGCATTTGGAATGCCATGAAACCCTTGTTTACTAAGTTACGTTGTAACGAAATTACGTTTAATCTTATCGCTGCGCTTTTCTTTACCCTGGTTTTAAACAGTGTCTTTATTGTCCGGGCCTGGGAAACCATCCCTTACCTCCATTTTCGTGACTACCTGTTTGCCGCCTCTATCCCACTGGTGCTGTTCTGCGCGTTCACCCTGATTTTTAGCGTGCTGGCTTTACCGTGGCTGCGTAAACCGCTACTGGCTGTGCTGATTCTGGCGGGCGCAGCGGCCAACTATTTTATCTACAGTTTCGGTACCGTGATCGATACCAATATGATCCAGAACGTATTTGAAACGGATGTGCAGGAAGCGACCGCACTGTTCAACCTGCGCTATCTGGTGTGGATGCTGCTGCTTGGCGCTTTACCTGTTGCCCTGCTCTGCCTGACAAAAATTGAGAACAATCGTCCGTGGTGGATGGCCATTGCATGGCGCGCCGTAACCTCTCTTGCTGCCGTGGTGCTAATACTGTTGGCCGCGGCGCTCTTCTATAAAGACTACGCCTCAATGATCCGCAATAACAAAGGGCTGGTAAAAATGGTCACCCCGGCGAATGTGGTCAGCGGCATCGGCCACTATGTGGATAATCGCTGGTTTGCTGGCGACCAGACGCTGGTCAAAATTGGCGAAGATGCCAAAAAAGGTCCGGTTATTCTCGGGGCAAAGAAAAAGACCCTGGTTATCTTCGTGCTGGGTGAAACTGCGCGGGCAGAAAACTTCTCACTTGGCGGCTATGCCCGCGAGACGAATCCAAAACTCAAGCGTGATAATGTCATCTATTATCAGCATGCCACCTCGTGCGGCACGGAAACTGCCATCTCCGTACCCTGCATGTTTTCTAATATGCCGCGTGAAAATTATGATGCCAGCCTCGCGCGCCATCAGGAAGGCCTGCTCGATGTGATGGCCCATGCGGGCGTTACCGTAATGTGGCGTGAAAATGATGGCGGCTGCAAAGGCGCCTGCAATCGCGTACCGCATACCGATATGACCAAATGGAACGTCACCGCACTGTGTAAAAGCGATTACTGCCTTGATGATGTTCTGCTGCACCGACTGAATAACTACATTGACAGCGTGAAGGATGACGCAGTCATTGTCCTGCATCAGATGGGCAGCCACGGCCCGGCGTACTATCTGCGTTATCCCGCTGAAATGCGCCAGTTCACGCCAACCTGCGACAGCAATCAGATTCAGGATTGCGACCATCAGGCACTGGTCAACACCTATGACAACTCGATCCTCTATACCGACTCGATGCTGGACAGCACCATAAGCCTGCTAAAGTCATACAGCGCTAAATTCAACGTAGCGATGGTCTATCTTTCCGATCATGGTGAATCACTTGGCGAGCGTGGCATGTATCTGCACGGCGCGCCGTACCTCTTTGCGCCCAGTCAGCAAACGCATATTCCCTTGCTGCTGTGGATGTCGCCGGACTATGCCAGCACGTTTGGCATTAATCAGCAGTGTCTGCAACAGCAGGCTGAGCAGGATGATGTCTCGCAGGACAATATTTTTCATACCCTGCTGGGGATGCTTAATATAGAAACTAAAGAGTATCAGCCGAAGCTGGACATGATCCGTTCGTGCCGGCAAGGGGCATAAAGGGTTGAATGCGACCGTTCGGTCTAGTACCCTGCTGCGATGAATAAAACGACCCGCTTTGACACAAGAGAGCATCTGCTCAATACCGGCGAACAGCTCTGCCTGCAGTGCGGCTTCAACGGTATGGGCCTGATCGCGCTGCTGAAACAGGCAGAAGTGCCTAAAGGGTCGTTCTATCACTATTTTCCTTCTAAGGAAGCGTTCGGCGTGGCGATGCTTGAGCGCTACTTCGCCCGCTATCATCAGCGCCTGTCTGATTATCTTAATGATCATCAGATAAGCTATCGTCAGCGCGTACTGGATTACTATCAGCAGTCGCTTTCCTTCTGCCAGGAGAGCAGCTTCGCCGGGTGCCTGTCGGTTAAGCTGTCGGCCGAAGTCTGCGATCTCTCTGAAGCGATGCGCAGCGCGCTGCATGCCGGATCTGAAGCATTGATGGCCACGCTGGTCAAGGCGCTGATGAAAGCGCAGCAGCAGGGTACGCTGTCAGCCGAAATCAACTGCACTCAGTGCGCAGTAACGTTATACACTTTGTGGCTGGGAGCCAGCCTGCAAAGTAAAATCTGCCGTGACAATGCGCCGTTGCTCAACGCATGGCAGGAAATGACACGCATTCTACGCGAAGCGTAAAAAAAACCACCTTTTCTAGTCGACCGGTCTACCAGGAGTAAGTTATGGAACTGAAAAAACTGTTCACCCCTCTCAAAACCGGCGCAATCACCGTGCCGAACCGCATTTTTATGGCACCGCTGACGCGTCTGCGCAGTATTGAACCCGGTGATATCCCGACTCCGCTGATGGGCGAATATTACCGTCAGCGCGCCAGCGCAGGATTAATTATTACCGAAGCCACACAGATCAGTGCGCAGGCGAAAGGCTATGCCGGTGCGCCAGGCTTACATTCGGCTGAACAGATCGGCATGTGGAAAGCCATCAATGAAGGTATTCATCAGGATGGCGGTCACAGTGCCGTTCAGCTGTGGCACACCGGACGTATCTCGCACACCAGCGTGCAGCCTGAGGGCGCGGCGCCGGTATCGGCTTCCGCCATTAATGCTGAAACGCGCACTTCACTGCGTGATGACGCGGGTAACGCCGTGCGCGAAGCCACCTCGACGCCACGCGCCCTGACAACCGAAGAAGTGGCCGGTGTGGTCAATGATTTCCGTCAGGCAGTCAGCAACGCTCGCGAAGCCGATTTTGACCTGGTGGAGCTGCACAGCGCTCACGGTTACCTGATCCATCAGTTCCTGTCCCCTGCCTCAAACCAGCGTGACGACCAGTACGGCGGCAGCATCGAAAATCGCACGCGTTTCGCGCTGGAAGTGGTTGATGCCGCGATCGCCGCCTGGAGCGCAGACCGCATCGCTATCCGTATTTCACCTCTGGGCCCGTTTAATGGCCTGGACAATGGTGAAGATCAGGAAGAAGCCGCACTGTATTACATTGCTGAGCTGGCAAAACGCCAACTTGCCTATCTGCATATTTCTGAACCAGACTGGGCGGGCGGGAAGCCATACAGCGAGAGCTTCCGTAAGGCTATCCGTGCCGTTTACCCTGGCGTGATTGTCGGAGCCGGTGGTTACACCGCAGAAAAAGCGGAAACGCTGATTGAACAGGGCCTGATCGACGCCGTTGCTTTTGGCCGCAGCTACATTGCCAACCCGGACCTGGTCGAGCGCCTGAAAAAGAATGCTGAACTGAATGAACCACAGCCGGAAACCTTCTACGGTGGCGGCGCAAAAGGCTATACCGATTACCCGGTTCTGGGCTAAGGGTTCGCAGCGGTTGCTATAACCGCTATACTGGATTTTTTACGTCATCCACCGATGGCGCCGATAAATGAGGATGTTATGCGTTTACTTCACACCATGCTGCGCGTTGGCGATCTGCAACGCTCCGTTGATTTTTACACTAAGGTGCTGGGCATGAAGCTGCTGCGCACCAGTGAAAACACCGAATATAAGTACACCCTCGCGTTTGTCGGCTATACCGAAGAGAGTGAAGGTGCCGTTATCGAGCTGACCTATAACTGGGGCGTAGATAAGTATGACCTCGGCAATGCTTATGGTCATATCGCACTGGGCGTGGACGATTGTGCCGCCACCTGCGACCGCATTCGTAATGATGGTGGCAATGTCACCCGTGAAGCCGGCCCGGTAAAAGGCGGCAGTACCATTATTGCTTTTGTTGAAGATCCGGACGGTTATAAAATCGAACTGATCGAAAACAAACATGCTGGTCACGGTCTGGGCAATTAATTGTTTAGGGTGCCTTTTTGGCACCCTCTCCCTTCCTGTTTGCTGCATCCTGCAGTGAAATTTGCCATAATGTGCGCTGCCTTTTTTCCGCCTATGAGATGCCGATGTCTGAATCGAATGAACTGAACACCCTGAGCAGCCGTTTTCGCGGTTTTTATCCAGTGGTGATTGACGTTGAAACCGCCGGTTTTGATGCCAAAACTAACGCTTTACTGGAAATCGCTGCGGTCACGCTTAAGATGGACGACAATGGCTGGCTGGAAAAAGATGAGACGCTGCACTTCCATGTCGAACCCTTTGTCGGCTCAGTTCTGCAACCCGAAGCGCTGGCGTTCAACGGCATCGACCCGAACAACCCTTTGCGCGGCGCAGTGAGCGAGTACGAAGCGCTGCATGCGATTTTCAAACTGGTGCGTAAAGGCGTGAAGGATCAGGGCTGTAACCGGGCGATCATGGTGGCACACAACGCAACTTTCGACCTGAACTTTATGAACGCCGCCGCCGAGCGCGCCAGCCTGAAGCGCAACCCTTTCCATCCGTTTGTCACCTTTGATACGGCGGCATTGAGTGGTCTGGTGCTGGGGCAAACCGTTCTGGCTAAAGCCTGCACCACTGCCGGCATCGCTTTTGATAATACCCAGGCACACTCCGCACTGTATGACACGCTGCAGACCGCGGATCTGTTCTGTGAACTGGTTAATCGCTGGAAACGTCTGGGCGGCTGGCCGTTGCCCGCCAGCGCCGATGATCAACAGCAGGCTTAAACGCGCTGATTGAAAGATAAAAAAAAACCGGAGCCATTTGGCTCCGGTTTTTATTTTGGGTGCACTCTCAAGCTTTAACGCTTATTCAGACGCTTCGCTCGGATACTTTGCCGCAGTTTCTTTAATCAGACTCTGCAGTTCGCCGCGCTGGTACATTTCAATGATGATATCGCAGCCGCCGACCAGCTCACCGTCAACCCACAGCTGTGGGAAGGTCGGCCAGTTGGCATACTTCGGCATTTCAGCACGGATGTCCGGGTTCAGCAGAATATCAACATAGGCGAAACGCTCGCCGCAGGCTGAAAGCGCCTGAACAGCCTGCGCGGAGAAGCCGCAGCTTGGCAGTTTCGGGGAGCCTTTCATATACAGCAGGATCGGGTTTTCTGCAATCTGGCGCTGAATTTTTTCAACAGTACTCATAAATGCCTTCCTCAATACGATACTTCGTGTTTAGTTATTGTAGCGATTCTGTCCAGGCGATGAAAATGACATTTTCAGCAACAGCGTCAGCCTGTGCGCTGTCGTGGAACAGGTGATGGTGACAAAATAACATTTTCTTATCATCAATTCTCCCTCTGTCATGCGCGAAAGTGCAGTAACCGCTGACTTAACCACCTGATTGTGCTCAATTTCAAAGCGTTTACTTGATCTGTATTATTGAAACAAAAAAGACCTTACCTTTTGTTAAGAAGTTAGATTAGAATCGGTCCAACCTTCTGCTTTAGCGCAGAAATCACTTTTTCTGGCTGTGTTGCAGTGTTTTGCAGCGCACAAACTGTTAATGAGAACAATGCGTTCACTCATCACACTCATTCTGCTGGCCTTTGCTCAGCTATTTTTGAACCTGGCGCACGCATCGCCACATGCTCCTATTAATGCAAATCAACATAAAGTTGATAGCAGCGCTGCCAGTAAGGATGACCGGCGTAAACGCCGCCCGGTTAAAGCCGCCTCAACCAAAAAAGTCAAAGAACCCCTCAGCAAAAAGAGCAAACAACCAGCCAAAACCACGCGTACAACCGTTGCGCAAAAACTTAAGCTGAAAAAGAAACCCGCTGCTGAGCCGGTAAAAAAGATTAACGTCGCAAAAACCAAAACCACGGCTAAAAAGCTGGCTAAGAACGAAGGTAAAAAACGCTACGGTCGCCAGCGTGCAGATAAAAAACTCGAATCGCGCGTAGCAGAGAGTACCGATGCGCCGCTCAAGCTGAGTAAAGCTCACCGCGCGCGCTATCAGAAAGCTCGTGAGACAGCGATGAATAAACTGATGGGTCAGCTAGGGAAACCCTACCAGTGGGGCGGAACCTCGCCAAAAACCGGCTTCGACTGCAGTGGGCTGGTTTGGTATGCCTATAAAGATTTAGTGAAGTTTAAGATCCCACGTACCGCGAATGAAATGTATCACCTGCGTGACGCGGCCTCGATCAAACGCGATGAGTTGGAAAAAGGCGATTTGGTATTTTTCCGCATTAATGGTCGCGGCACTGCCGACCATGTGGGCGTCTATCTGGGCGGTGGGAAATTTATCCAGTCACCACGCACCGGCAAAGATATCCAGGTGAGCGCGCTGACGGAAGACTACTGGCAGGAGCACTACATTGGTGCCCGGCGCATGATGACACCGAAAACCATTCGTTAAACGCTAAAGAGAACGGGAGGAGCGACCTCCTCCCGGTGAAACTTAGTGCATTACTGCCGTGATGCTAAACGCAATAATCATCAGCAGTGAACCCACAACCGTCAGCAGTGTCATTTTCATATCGGTATTCATTTCCCCCCCCTTAATAACCCTGTTTAAAGTAAGCCAATAGATTTTCCCACAGTAGCCCGTAAAAATCTCGTTTTCTTTGCGCAGCCTTGCTAGAATTCCTCTTTTCCGTTGCGCAACAAGCACGGAAGTGATTTTACTCAGCACCGCATGTCACTCTACGGACGATTTAACCCCATCCTGACCCTTTGAGACAGCATCCATCATTATTCTGGGCGGCCAGAAATGGCGGTGTTTAGGCAAACGTTTAACCAATTAGTTATCAGAGTGTTACGATAACGCCAGGAGTACGAGTTTAATGGCAACAATTAAGGATGTGGCAAAGCGCGCCGGTGTTTCCACCACCACCGTTTCCCATGTAATCAATAAAACGCGCTTTGTAGCTGAAGAGACGCGTGAAGCGGTATGGACGGCAATCAAAGAATTGCACTATTCTCCCAGCGCCGTTGCACGTAGTCTGAAGGTTAACCACACCAAAACTATTGGCCTGCTGGCAACGTCCAGCGAAGCCCCCTATTTTGCCGAGATTATCGAAGCCATTGAAAACCGTTGCTTTGCTAAAGGTTATACGCTGATCCTCGGCAATGCGCACAACGACATCCAGAAGCAGCAGGCTTATCTGTCGATGATGGCGCAAAAGCGCGTTGATGGCCTGCTGGTGATGTGCTCAGAATACCCCGATGAGCTGATTTCCATGCTGGAAGACAATCGTAATATCCCCATGGTGGTAATGGACTGGGGTGAATCGCGCGGCGACTTCACTGATACCGTACTGGATAACGCTTTCGAAGGTGGCTACCTTGCCGGGCGCTATCTGATTGAACGTGGGCATCGTGATATTGGCGCGATCCCGGGGCAGCTGGAGCGCAACACCGGCGGCGGCCGCCATGCTGGCTTTATCAAGGCTCTTAACGAAGCCGGCATCAGCCTGCGCGATGAGTGGCTGGTGCAGGGTGACTTCGAACCGGAATCCGGCTACCGCGCCATGCAGCAGATTTTGTCACAGAAGCAGCGCCCGACGGCGATCTTCTGCGGTGGCGATATCATGGCAATGGGGGCTATCTGTGCCGCTGATGAGATGGGCCTGCGTGTGCCACAGGATATTTCGGTGATCGGTTATGACAACGTGCGCAACGCGCGCTACTTCACGCCGGCGCTCACCACCGTCCACCAGCCAAAAGAGCGTCTGGGTGAAACTGCCTTTGATATGCTGCTCGACAGAATTACCAGCAAGCGTGAAGAGCCTCAGACCATTGAGGTGCACCCTTCGCTGATTGAGCGCCGTTCAGTGGCCGATGGCCCATTCCGCGATTACCGTCGTTAATCCTCAGGGTGATGTTGCGCAACGTCACCCTGGTACGGTTTCACTTAGCCACTCGGCGTTAAGCGTTTCGGTACTGCCCAGATGTTCCAGCAGCCAGCTTAACGCCGGGGAGACGCTCTGCTCTGACCAACTCAGGCAGCACGGGCTATCGGGAAAAGGGGCGGCAAGCGGCAGCTCGCACAACACCCCCTGCTCCAGCCACGGCTGAGCAAAGTGCCCTGGTACCATACCCACGCATAATCCGGCGCGCAGGCAGTCAAACGCGCTATCCCAGTCCGGCACCACCAGCCGCCGCTGGTTATTCAGCGTCCAGGTAGTGCGCTTTGGCAAGGCTCTGGAGGTATCCTCCAGCACCAGCGATGGCCACTCGCGTATCAACTCTTCATTCAACGGGCTGCTGTGGCCAAGCAGCGGATGCCCGGCCAGCACGACACAGCGCCAGTTCAAACTTCCCATATCGCGAAAAGCAAAACGCCCGCCGACAGGAATAGCCTGCGTTGCGCCAATCGCCACGTCGACGCGCCCGTCCGCCAGCGCATCCCAAACGCCGTTGAAAACCTCTGGCGTAATATGCAGCTCCATATCCGGGAAGTGGCGGTAAAAATCCACCACCAGCTGCCGGGTACGCGCCGGACGGACAATACGATCGACCGCGATATTAATCTGCCCACGCCAGCCGTTAGCCACCTGTTGACAGCGCCGACGGGTGGCGAGCATTTTTTTGATGACAACTCTGCCCTCTTCGCTGAATACGCGCCCGGCTTCGGTCAGCACCACGTCGCGGTGCCGCCGCTCAAACAGGCTAACGGCTAGCCACTCCTCCATCTGACGTACGGTATAGCTGACGGCAGAGGGCACGCGATGCAGTTCTGCCGCAGCAGCGGTAAAACTGCCGGTTCTGGCAACCGCATCAATAACTTCCAGAGAATGTTCAGACCACATAGCTTTGCCTTCAATTTTTTTCAATGCGCCTGACGAATATTAGCGTTTCACAAGCCAGTCGGCACTCTATTACACTGCGTCGGTGAAAATTTGTCTGATAAGAGTTAAAACAATGCGATCCAAAGGCTTTATGATTTACCTGGCACTGCTCAGCATGCTGGGTTTCCTTGCTACCGATATGTACCTGCCCGCATTTGGCGTGATGCAGCAAGACCTGGGCAGTGAAGCGGGTGCCATCAGCGCCAGCTTGAGTATATTTCTCGCCGGTTTCGCCTGCGCACAGCTTATCTGGGGGCCACTCTCCGATCGCATCGGCCGTAAACCCGTGCTGCTGATGGGCCTGAGCCTGTTTGCCATTGGCTGCGCGGCAATGCTGTGGGTGAACTCTGCCCCATGGCTGCTGGCGATGCGCTTTGTTCAGGCCGTTGGCGTCTGTGCTGCGGCGGTAAGCTGGCAGGCACTGGTGGTAGACCGCTACAGTGGAGCGCGTGCCAATCGCGTTTTTGCCACTATCATGCCGCTGGTTGCTCTTTCGCCCGCGCTGGCGCCGCTGCTGGGGGCGTGGCTGCTGCAGCACTTTTCCTGGCGATCGATCTTCGTTGCGCTGCTGGTGATTAGCATCGGTTTGATCATCCCCACCCTGCGCCTGCCTGCACGCCCTGTAACCGACCATCGCGCACCTAAAACCGTCACTCCGGGCTTCTTCACTCTGCTGAAGTCGCCCATTTACAGCGGCAATGTGGCGATTTATGCCGCCTGTTCAGCGAGTTTTTTTGCGTGGCTGACCGGCTCACCGTTTATTCTGGGAAAATTAGGCCTGTCACCCGCGGATATCGGTCTGAGCTATGTGCCGCAAACTGCCGCCTTCCTGATCGGTGGGTTTAGCTGTCGTTCACTGCTGAATCACTTTGCCGGCCGTCAGCTGTTGCCCTGGCTGCTGGCGTTTTACAGTCTGAGTATTGCCGGGCTTTATCTAGTTGCTCAGCAGGCCGAACCTTCTCTGTTTGCGCTGCTGCTGCCGTTCTGCGGCATGGCGATGGCTAACGGTGCGATTTATCCGATTGTTGTCTCTAATGCCCTGCTGCCCTTCCCGCAGGCAACCGGCAAAGCAGCAGCATTACAGAATATGTTGCAGCTGGGTTTGTGCTTCCTTGCTAGCCTGGCGGTATCGACCTGGATTGAGACGGCACTTCACACCACCGCGTTAGTGATGTTGCTGACTATTTTACTGGCAATTTTCGGCTATATTTTACAACGCTCCGCTGATAAAAAACGCCAGTGGGAAAATGCCTCCCAACAGGGCTAAGTGGTAGCAAATCATTTAGTTAGCACCCTAACAATAATGAATTGAATATTGCCTCACGTGAGCATATACTCCGTGAGGCACCATAAAATAATAAGTTAACAACATTTTAAGCGGGGAACGCCTACGGCGCTTTCCTGCTATTGAGATCCTGACAAGGCTGTCATGATGTTCTTCCGCGTGACATTCGTTACGGCCTCTACAGGTTTCAAATCAATCCTCTTTTTTTACGTCGGATATCAGGCCACGGTTTTTGCCGTGCGTTCTCTCACAGATCTGTAGAAATTGACTATTCTATTTCTCAGGTTTCAATCACACAGGGTGATGGAGAAGCTATGAGTTCATCGTGTATAGAAGAAGTGAGCCTGGGGGACAACCAGTGGTATCGAATCGTCCAGGAAATGTTAAGCAAAGCAGACATTCAAATTAACGGTTCCCATCCCTGGGACATCCGGGTCCTCAACCCTGAGTTCTTCAAGCGCGTGATGCAGGAAGGATCGCTGGGGCTGGGCGAAAGCTACATGGATGGCTGGTGGGAATGTGAAAGGCTGGATATCTTTTTCCAGCGCGTTTTGAAAGCTCACCTCGATCAACAACTTCCTCATCATTTTCGCGATACTTTGCGTGTCGCCGCCGCACGTCTGACCAATCTGCAATCGCGTAAGCGGGCATGGATAGTGGGTAAAGAGCATTATGATTTGGGGAACGATCTGTTCACCCGCATGCTGGACCCCTTCATGCAATACTCCTGCGGTTACTGGAAAGAAGCGGAAACGCTGGAACAGGCACAGCAGGCTAAGCTGCAGATGATTTGCGAAAAGCTCCAGCTCGAACCGGGTATGTCGCTGCTGGACATCGGCTGTGGCTGGGGAGGCCTGGCTGAATACGCCGCGCGCAACTTTGGGGTAAAGGTGTTCGGCGTGACGATTTCAGCCGAGCAGCAGAAGCTGGCTCAACAGCGCTGTGAGGGGCTGGACGTCACTATTTTGCTGCAGGATTATCGCGATCTGAACCAACAGTTTGACCGCATTGTTTCGGTAGGGATGTTTGAACACGTTGGCCCCAAAAATTACGCCACCTATTTTGAAGTCGTGGATCGTAATTTAAAACCTGACGGTTTGTTCCTGCTGCATACCATCGGTGCAAATCGCACCAACGACAATGTCGATGCCTGGATCAATAAATATATCTTCCCCAACGGGTGCCTGCCGTCGGTGCTGCATATTGCACAAGCCAGCGAGCCTCACTTCGTTATGGAAGACTGGCATAATATCGGGGCGGATTACGATCTTACGCTGATGGCGTGGTATCAGCGATTCCTCGCAGCATGGCCGGAACTGGCGGAAAAATACGGTGAGCGCTTTAAACGGATGTTTACCTACTACCTTAACTGCTGTGCCGGAGCGTTTCGCGCCAGGGATATTCAGCTTTGGCAGGTGGTATTTACCCACGGAGCGGAAGGCGGATTACGCGTAGCACGCTAAAAGTGTCTAAGGGCGACAATCAGTCGCCCTTTATAATGGTTTTAAATCTCTTCCTGCTGTTCAGCTACTGCCGCAGCCAGCAGCGCGGCCTCGCGCTGTGCCAGAACACGTTCTACGGTTTCAACAATCGCCTGCGTATGGGGGTCGATCTCAATATTGACCTTATGGCCCAGACGCTTGTTGCCCAGCGTGGTGCGCGCCAGCGTTTCCGGGATAAGATGCACGCAGAATTTGGTGCGCGTGACTTCGCCCACGGTCAGACTAATACCGTCAATGCCAATAAAGCCTTTATGCAGAATGTATTTCATCTGGCTGGCATCCTGCGGTTTAAACCAGATTTCACGATTATTCTCTGAGATGAGAATTTTACTGATTTCCGCCGTCGTCATAATATGGCCCGACATCAGATGACCGCCGATTTCATCGCTGAATTTCGCCGCGCGCTCAACGTTCACCGTATCACCCACCTGCAGATCGCCGAGGTTAGTGATGCGCAGGGTTTCTTTGACCAGATCAAAGCTAACACGATCGCCATCAACGTCGGTCACCGTCAGGCAGCAGCCGTTATGGGAAACCGATGCACCCAGCTCCAGCCCCGGCAACAATGCCTCCGGCATTTTAATCACATGGGTACGAAAATTGGGTTTCTCTTCAATTGCCAGCACCTCTGCGGTGCCCTGCACAATACCGGTAAACATAACTGTTGCCTCAATCAATGTGTTTTCTCTGCGCTTAGTTTGCCCTGGCATCGTAGCAAAGCCAAATAAACTCCCGCACAATTGCGTGACACAAAGAGCTATTTTTTATGCATAAGATTGGCTATTTCTACTATCAACATTAAACTGGACCACCTGCTCTACTGACATTGCAAAAATGTGTCGACTTTTTCATCAGCAGTGGCTCCCCTCCCGATAATATAAAAGGTGTATGCGTGCAGAAGTACCTCTCAGAGGCGCGTCAGTTATTGGCCCTGGCTATTCCGGTGATCCTTGCGCAGGTTGCGCAAACCGCCATGGGCTTCGTTGATACAGTAATGGCCGGTGCCGTCAGCGCCACGGATATGGCCGCCGTTGCCGTGGGAACCTCAATCTGGTTACCCTCAATACTCTTTGGTCACGGCCTGCTGCTGTCGCTAACGCCGGTTATCGCACAGCTGAATGGCTCTGGCCGCCGCGATCGTATTGGCCATCAGGTGCGCCAGGGCTACTGGCTGGCCGGGATGGTGTCGGTGCTGATCATGCTGGTGCTGTATAACGCCGGTTATTTGATTGGTGCGATGCACAACGTTGATCCTGTGCTCGCCGAAAAGGCGATTGGTTACCTGCATGCTTTATTGTGGGGCGCTCCCGGCTATCTGTTTTTCCAGGTCGCGCGTAATCAGTGTGAAGGTCTGTCCAAAACCAAGCCGGGTATGGTGATGGGCTTCCTCGGCCTGCTGGTGAACATTCCGGTTAACTACATCTTTATCTATGGTCATTTCGGCATGCCCGCCCTGGGCGGCGTCGGCTGCGGCGTTGCCACGGCTTCCGTTTACTGGGTGATGTTTATTGCCATGAAGGCGTGGGTGAACCGCGCTAAGTCAATGCGTGATATTCGCAAGCCTGTCAGCCACACCGGCCCCGACTGGAAAGTGCTCCGCCGCCTGGCTGGCCTTGGCCTGCCCGTGGCGCTGGCGCTGTTCTTTGAGGTCACCCTGTTCGCCGTGGTCGCCCTGCTGGTCTCGCCGATGGGGATTGTTAAAGTCGCCGGGCACCAGATCGCGCTGAACTTCAGTTCCCTGATGTTTGTACTGCCGCTGTCGCTGGCCGCAGCAACCACCATCCGTATTGGTTTCAAACTGGGTCAGGGCTCTGTAGAGCAGGCGCGCGTGGCAGCCTGGACCGGCCAGGCGGTGGGAATTGGCATGGCCTGCCTGACCGCGCTGTTTACCGTCACCTTCCGCGAACAGATCGCCCTGCTATATACCGATAACCCGGAAGTGGTCACGCTGGCGGCGCAGCTGATGTTCCTCGCCGCGGTGTATCAGTTCTCGGACTCTATTCAGGTGATCGGTAGCGGTATTCTGCGCGGATATAAAGATACACGCGCTATCTTCTTTATCACCTTCACCGCTTATTGGATCCTCGGCCTGCCGAGTGGTTACATTCTGGCGATGACCGACCTGGTGGTGCCCGCGATGGGTCCTGCCGGATTCTGGACCGGCTTTATTATCGGTCTGACCTCCTCGGCGGTGCTGATGATTTGGCGCATCTTGCGTATGCAGAGTCAACCTGCTGAGCGCATTCTGCGACGCGCAGCGCGCTAATTTTTAGGCATATTTCGCGCCTGAATGGTTAAAATTGCTGCGCTTCGCACAGATGCGCAGCAATCAGCAGGAAAAAACCTTTTTTCTCCTTGCCAGGCGTGCGCAGTGCCGTTAATATTCGTCCCCGCTGTCACCCAGACAGCACAGTGCGTCTGTAGCTCAGTTGGTTAGAGCACCACCTTGACATGGTGGGGGTCGATGGTTCGAGTCCATTCAGACGCACCACTATCTTTAATATTTGCCTCAAAGGGCGAATATTTCGTACTAGAGCGCGGCAGCAACTGCGCGAATCCACAGGAGCATACTCCAGTATGTGACTGCGGTGAGCAAAGGCAGCTAACAAAGCTATAGTGCGAAAGATGAAGCGATTTGCGTTCTTAGCTCAGTTGGTTAGAGCACCACCTTGACATGGTGGGGGTCGGAGGTTCGAGTCCTCTAGAACGCACCAATTTCTCCTCCCCTCTTTAGTACACCTGCAAAACAACCACCAAATTCCTGACCAGTGACCGTTTGCGCAACGAAATTGATGCGTATCATCCTGTCAGCGGATTTAACGCTTTTTAATTGGTTTTCGCACACTTAGCGACTATAATACGGAACGTTGTTTCACTTGAATGGTTTCAGCGTATGGTTGCCCCTCATTTTATAACAAGTACCTGTTGCGCAACGTCCTGCTGCGCCTGCGCCGAAACCGCGTCTCAACTTACCCTGCACGCTTTAATTCTGTCACCTATCCTTACTCAGTATTGCCGTTCGCCTGAAGCGCCAAATTTCTCTTCCGGTGGAAACACCGCCGGGATCCCTCTTTATCATCCATCACAACTTAATAGATAAATCGTCATGAAAAAGACTAAGATCGTTTGTACTATCGGTCCAAAAACCGAATCTGAAGAGATGCTGACTAATCTGCTTGATGCCGGCATGAACGTGATGCGTCTGAACTTTTCCCACGGGAATTATGAAGAGCATGGTCAGCGCATTACCAACCTGCGTAATGTTATGAGCAAAAGCGGTCATCAGGCCGCTATTCTGTTAGACACCAAGGGCCCTGAAATCCGCACCATGAAACTGGAAGGCGGCAATGACGCTTCCCTGAAAGCGGGCCAGACCTTCACCTTCACCACCGACCAGTCTGTTATTGGTAACACCAATACCGTTGCAGTAACCTATCCGGGCTTTGCTGCCGACCTGAAAATCGGTAACACCGTGCTGGTGGACGATGGTCTGATCGGTATGGAAGTGACAGAAGTCACCGAAAGCACCGTCGTGTGTAAAGTGCTGAACAATGGCGACCTGGGCGAAAACAAAGGCGTTAACCTGCCGGGCGTTTCAATTCAGCTGCCAGCGCTGGCTGAAAAAGATAAGCGTGACCTGATCTTCGGCTGCGAGCAGGGTGTCGACTTCGTCGCTGCCTCCTTTATCCGTAAGCGTTCAGACGTGATCGAAATCCGTGAGCACCTGAAAGCCCACGGCGGCGAGCACATTCAGATCATCTCCAAAATCGAAAACCAGGAAGGCCTGAACAACTTCGACGAGATCCTTGATGCTTCTGACGGCATCATGGTGGCCCGCGGTGACCTCGGCGTTGAGATCCCGGTTGAAGAAGTGATCTTCGCGCAGAAGATGATGATCAAAAAATGTAATCGTGCTCGTAAAGTGGTGATCACCGCGACCCAGATGCTCGATTCGATGATCAAGAACCCACGCCCTACCCGCGCTGAAGCGGGCGACGTGGCGAACGCCATTCTCGACGGCACTGACGCCGTAATGCTGTCTGGTGAGAGCGCCAAAGGGAAATACCCGCTGGAGTCCGTCACTATCATGGCGACCATCTGCGAGCGTACTGACCGCGTGATGAAGAGCCGTATCGACTCTCAGCACGACAACCGCAAAATGCGCATCACTGAAGCGGTTTGCCGTGGTGCCGTTGAAACCGCAGAGAAACTCGAGTCACCGCTGATTGTCGTGGCGACAGAAGGCGGCAAGTCAGCGAAATCCATTCGTAAATACTTCCCGAATGCGACTATCCTGGCGCTGACGACTAACCCTCAGACTGCCCGTCAGCTGCTGCTGAGCAAAGGCATTGTCACTTCTGTGGTGAACGAAATTGCCTCAACAGACGATTTCTACCGCCTCGGGAAAGAAGCCGCTATCGCCAGCGGCTATGCGCTGAAAGGCGAAGTGGTGGTCATGGTTTCTGGTGCCCTGGTGCCAAGCGGAACCACTAACACTGCGTCCGTGCACGTTCTGTAATATAAATTTACGACTTGCATTAAAAAAGCGCCCTGAGTGGCGCTTTTTTTACAACTTGCGTAGGCTAATTTCACAAAGTCTCCAATCGAAATTAACGATTTAATCACCGCTAAATCTAAGAGCAGTCCGATTAAAATTGCCTGTTTTCGCGGCGTTTTTTGCCAAAACGCCAAAAGAAGATGCTTCTTTGAGCGAACGATCAAATTTAAGCACGTTCTCATCAAAAAATTATTCTCATTAGAAAATACTTTGTGTAATACTTGTAACGCTACATGGAGATTAACTTAATCTAGAGGGTATTAATAATGAATCGTACTAAACTGGTACTGGGCGCGGTAATCCTGGGTTCAACTCTGCTGGCTGGTTGCTCAAGCAACGCTAAAATCGACCAGCTGTCTACCGACGTTCAGACTCTGAACGCTAAAGTTGACCAGCTGAGCAACGACGTGAACGCAATCCGTTCTGACGTTCAGGCTGCTAAAGATGACGCAGCACGCGCTAACCAGCGTCTGGACAACCAGGCTCACTCTTACCGTAAGTAAGAGTTCTGGTTTAAAAATGGCGCACTTAGTGCGCCATTTTTTTTGCCTGCGTTTCGGGGCCTTCCACGGCTTGCTTCCAGCCCCTGCTGCTAAACGCAATCTCAGCCACGCTGAGCGCTTTATTCCCCGACCTGAGACACAGTCGCAGGTGCACTGGAGGACGTAGCAGAAGGCGTCTGCTGCGCTACAGCAGGCACAGTATCCTCCGTTCCGGCTTTCTCCCCTTTGTTGACCAGCACCGGCATACCTGAGCGACGCGTCATGGCAGCTTTGATCATTGCCCTGTCACCGTCAGGATCCTGCATGAACTTCTTCGCCGCTGCGGTTAGCGCAATCGGCATGGTTTGCGGATCGTCTTTTTCGCTGTGCGACAACGGCTGATGCACCTCCAGATAGCGTTTGCCGTCCGGTTCCACCGCATATTTCACCGGCTGGTTGATAATCTGCACGCGCGTACCTTTCGGGACGCTATTAAACAGCGCCTCAATATCGTCTGGCCGCAGGCGGATGCAGCCGGAGCTGACGCGCATCCCGATGCCAAAATCAGCGTTGGTGCCGTGGATCAGGTAGTGCTGCTGGCCGTAGGCCAGACGCAGCGCATACAGCCCCATTGGATTATCCGGCCCGGCAGGCACGGTCACCGGCAGGCTCTTGCCTTCGGCCGCGTAGCGCTTACGGATGTTTGGCGTGGGTGTCCAGGTCGGATTGGGGATTTTCTGGCTGATGCTGGTGACCATCGCCGGCGTGTTCGCCCCCAGCTGACCGATACCGATCGGATAGACGATCACGCGGTTTTCATCTTTCGGGTAATAGTAGAGGCGCAGTTCCGCGACGTTTACCACAATGCCTTCACGCTTAGTGTCCGGCAGCAGCATCTGGGTAGGGATGGTCAGTTCGCTGCCCGCTTTGGGTAGCCACGGGTCGGTACCCGGGTTGGCTTCCAGCATGCCGAGCAGCCCGATTTTATATTTCGCCGCCACGGCTTCCAGCGGCTGGCCGTCGTTGGGGACGACGTAAGTGGTGTTCTCACCAATCAGGCGGCTGTCGGCAGGGGGTAAAGGGTATTCAGTTGCGCTGGCGTTGTGCGCCCCGGCAAGAAAGGTGAGCGTAAAAGCTGCAGCAAAGCGAGACAGAGGTTTCATGCGCGTTTCCCGGTTATAGGTGGAGAGAGCACCCCGTTCGTGGGGTGCTTACCGGGTAGTGTAGCAACTCAGCCCTGAGTTAAAATCAGCGCTTTCTGACGTATGGCACGAATCATGGCTTCCAGCCCCTGCGAGCGGGATGGGGTGAGCTGCTGCGTCAGGGAGAGATCGGCGAACCACGGGCGCACGTCGAAGTCGACAATCTCCTGCGGCGTCATCTTCTGATAGAGAGCAAAAACGATAGCAATGAGGCCCTTAACCAGCGCGGCATCGCTGTCGCCCTGCAGGCGCACACAGCCACTTGCATCGGTATCAACCACTATCCACACCTGGCTCTGACAGCCGGGCACGATATTTTCCGGCTGCTGCAGGGAATCAGACGATTCTGGCAGGCGTGCGCCTAATTCAATGATGTAGAGATACTTTTCTTCCTGGTTGGCGCAGCGGTTAAAGTTGCGCACCAGCTTGTCTTTATCTGGCAGAGTTGCCATTGCTTCCTCACTTAAAAACGCAGGGGCGAGGCATGCCTCGCCCCTGCGGGTCGGTGCGGGTTGAAACTTAACCCAGCAAACGGTGAATACGTATTAAACCTGCGACCAGACGGTCGACCTCATCTTCGCTATTATACAGCACAAACGAGGCGCGACACATTGCCGGCACCTGATAGTGTTGCATCAGCGGCATGGCGCAGTGGTGGCCGGTACGAATAGCGATGCCGTACTGATCGAGGAAGCTGCCAACGTCAAAAGCGTGATGCTTGCCGAGGTTAAAGGCAATGACGCCGGAACGCTGCCGTGGACCATAGATCACCAGATCCGGCACCGTGGCCAGTTTTTCCAGGGCATAGTGCATCAGCTGCTGCTCGCGCTCGGCAATGACCTCCAGCCCCAGTTCACTCACCCACTTCAGCGCAGCACCCAGACCAATGATAGCGCCGGTGTTCGGTGAGCCAGCTTCGAAGCGCCACGGCGCGGCGGCATAAGTGGTGCCTTTCGTCAGGCTGACGGTGGCGATCATCGATCCGCCCCCTTCCCACGGTGGCATCTGGTCCAGCAGGGCTTTGCGGCCATACAGAATACCAATACCGGTCGGGCCGTAAATTTTATGCCCGGAGAAGACATAGAAATCACAGTCCAGATCCTGCACGTCGACCTGCTGATGCATAACCGCCTGTGCGCCGTCGATCAGAGTCGCAACACCCGCCGCCCTGGCCTGAGCCACCAGCGCTTTTACCGGGTTTTCAGTGCCCAACACGTTGGAGACGTGAGTCACGGCCAGCATGCGCGTACGGCTGTCCATCAGCGCAGGCAGCTGCGCAACGTCCAGCTCGCCATTGGCGGTCAGCGGGATAAAACGCACTTCCGCGCCGGTACGCTCAGCCACCATCTGCCACGGTACGATGTTGGCGTGATGCTCCATCTCCGTGATGATGATGTTGTCGCCTGGCTGCAGCTGACTGCCGCCCCAGCTGCTGGCGACCAGATTAATCGCTTCGGTGGTGCCTTTAACAAACACAATCTCTTCCGCTGAGGCAGCGTTGAGAAACTGTGCTGCCTGTACGCGCACGTTTTCCATCTCGGTGGTCGCTTCCGCGCTCAGCGTATGGATACCACGATGCACAGCGGCATAGCCGTGCTCGTAGAAACGACTTTCGGCGTCAATGACGACCTGCGGCTTCTGCGCGCTGGCGGCACTGTCGAGATAGGCCAGCGGTTGCCCGTTGACCTCGCGCGTCAGTAACGGGAATGCCGCCCGCACACGGGCCAGGTCAAAACTCATTGCAGGCCTCCAGGAAAACGCTGTGCAATGCGCTGCATCACAGCCTCTTTCAGCGTTTCATCATTGATGGCTTCGGTCAGCTCAGCGGCAAAGGCGTAAATGATCATGCGCTGCGCTGCGGCTTCGTCGATACCGCGCGAGCGCAGATAGAACATCTGCTCTTCGTCGATACGACCAATGGTCGCGCCGTGGCCGCACTTCACGTCATCCGCGTAGATTTCCAGCTGCGGTTTGGTGTCCACTTCCGCCAGACGACCTAACAGCAGGTTATTGTTGCTCATCTGCCCGTCGGTCTTCAGCGCGTACTTCGCTACTTTGATATGACCGTTGAATACGGCACGCGCACGGTCACGCACGATAGTTTTGTGCAGCTGACGGCTCTGACAATACCCTTTGTTGTGCTCAAGATAGGTGCGGCTGTCGCACACTTCTTTATCCAGCGGCAGCATCAGGCTGTTAATTACCAGATCGCTGCCCTCGCCTTCCAGTTTGCTGCTGGTGTTGTGACGGGTCAGACCGGCACCCAACAGGAAGCTGTGGCTCTGCACGCGCACATCACGACCCAGGGTCAGATCGTTGTGTGAGAAGTGGTAGCTGCTCTGATCTTCAAAGCACAGATTGTAGTGCGTCAGCGCCGCGTTATTGCCCACGTTGGCGGTAAAACGCGCCCCGGTGAAGTGGGTGCTGGCGTTCAGGCTGAGGTAGTGCTCAATCACCGTCGCTTCAGCCGCTTCATCCAGCTGCAAATGGTGGCGATAGTGCGAAGTGTTCATCTCACCTTGCGCGCTGCCGCTGCTGATATGCAGCAGGTAGAGCGGACGGGCAGCAGCTTTGCCACGCGCCAGATGAATGGTGGTCACCTCTTCAGCCAGGCTCTCGGTCAGATGCAGGAACACTTCAGGCTGGATAGGTGCGTCGAGTTCACGACGCTCCGCAGCCTGAGTCACCTGAATATCAAACAGATCAAACTCGGCATCACTCAGCTCAGGGGCGAAGCGGCCATCGACAAACACCAGGCGCACGGCATCAATCGCCAGCGCCTGAGCGTCGACCACATCCGCAGTCAGCACGGCGGGTTTTGGCAGCACGAAGTGGTGGTCCAGCAGTTGATCCAGCGGCGTGTATTTCCAGTTTTCCTGCTTACGCGTTGGCAGGCCTAGGCGCAGCAGCTGCTGCCAGTGCTGTTGTGCCTGCATTGAGCGGTTTTCACCGCGCGTTTCAAACAGGTGATGCCACTGTTGCAGCGCGTTTTCACTCTTCGTCGGTAAGCCAGCCATAGCCTTGCTCCTCCAACTGTTTCACCAGTGAGAAATCCCCTGATTTAACGATCTTGCCCTGGTACAGCACGTGGACGAAATCAGGCTTAATGTAGTCAAGAATACGCTGGTAGTGGGTGACGATAATAAATGAGCGCTTGCCGTCGCGCAGGCTGTTGACGCCGTTGGAGACAATTTTCAGAGCATCGATGTCCAGACCGGAGTCAGTTTCATCCAGAATGCACAGATCCGGCTCCAGCGCCGCCATCTGCAGAATGTCGTTGCGCTTTTTCTCACCGCCGGAGAAGCCCACATTGACCGAACGGGTCAGCAGATCTTCAGGCATTTTCAGCAGGTGGATTTTCTCTTCGATAAAGTCCTGGAAGTCAAAACGGTCCAGCGCTTCCTGCTCGCGGTATTTACGCACCGCGTTTACCGAGGTTTGCAGGAAGAACTGGTTGCTGACGCCTGGAATTTCAACCGGGTACTGGAAGGCCATAAAGATGCCTTCACCGGCGCGCTCTTCCGGGTCTAGCTCCAGCAGGTCTTTGCCTTTGAACTCGACGGAACCGCCGGTCACTTCATAATCTTCACGTCCTGCCAGCGTGGCAGAAAGCGTGCTTTTCCCTGAGCCGTTCGGCCCCATGATGGCGTGCACTTCCCCAGGTTTGATTTCAAGATTCAACCCACGCAGGATAGCTTTGTCTTCAACGCTGACCTGTAAATCTTTGATGCTTAACATAAGGTTTCCTTCACAGTGCTTTCCAGCACTGTTGATATACCCTTCATTCTTGAAGCTGCATCGGCGTTGGCTGCGTGTGCTCACCCCGGTCACTTACATCAGTAAGCTCCCGGAGATTCACGCACTGGCCGCCTTGCTGCAACTCCAATAATTTAGGGTAGAGTTCTTGTGCGCGCAGGGTTAGCCCACGCTGTGTTCCAGGCTGATCGCCAACAGTTTCTGCGCTTCCACCGCAAACTCCAGCGGCAGCTCCGAGAAGACATCCTTGCAGAAGCCGTTAACAATCATCGAAATCGCATCGTCTTCGCTGATCCCGCGCTGCAGGCAGTAGAACAGCTGGTCTTCGCCGATGCGTGAAGTCGTCGCTTCATGCTCCAGCTGCGCGGTGTTATTGCGCACCTCCACATAAGGGAAGGTATGCGCTCCGCATTCAGCGCCAATCAGCATTGAGTCGCACTGGGTGAAGTTACGGGCGTTGGTCGCCGTCGGCATGATCTTCACCAGGCCGCGATAGGTATTCTGGCTGGTTCCAGCCGAGATCCCTTTCGAGATGATGGTCGATTTAGTATTTTTACCGATGTGGATCATTTTGGTGCCGGTATCCGCCTGCTGGCGGCCGCTGGTCAGCGCCACGGAGAAGAACTCACCGATAGAGTTATCACCGCGCAGGATCACGCTCGGGTATTTCCAGGTGATGGCTGAACCGGTTTCCGACTGCGTCCAGGACATTTTGCTGTTTTCGCCTTCACACAGCGCACGCTTGGTCACAAAGTTGAGGATACCGCCTTCAGAATCGCCGCCGGAAAACCAGTTCTGCACGGTGGAATATTTCACTTCAGCATCTTTATGGATAATGACCTCTACCACTGCGGCATGCAGCTGATAGGTGTCGCGCACCGGTGCGGAACAGCCTTCGATATAGCTGACATAGCTACCTTCATCGGCAATCAGAATGGTACGTTCGAACTGGCCGGTTTTCGCCGCATTGATGCGGAAATAGGTCGACAGTTCCATCGGGCAGCGCACGCCTTTCGGGATATAAACGAAGGTGCCGTCAGAGGCGACCGCCGAGTTCAGCGCGGCAAAGAAGTTGTCATTGGCCGGAACCACGGTGCCGAGGTACTGCTGCACCAGTTCAGGATGATCGTGAATCGCTTCGCCGAACGAGCAGAAGATAATCCCCTCTTTCGCCAGCTTGTCGCGGTAGGTGGTCGAGACAGAAACGGAGTCGAAGATGGCATCAACCGCCACTTCCTGCCCTTCACGCACCGGCACACCGAGCTGCTTAAAGGCGTCTTCCACTTCCTGCGTCAGATAATTGGGCGCATCACCGGGTGAGGCCTGGGTAGCCCCTGGCTCAGAGGCGCAGCTATCATCGCAGTTGCCGCAGGACGGCGCGGAGTAATAGCTGTAATCCTGATAATCCAGCTTTTTGTAGTTGGCTTTCAGCCAGTGTGGCTCTTCCATCTCCAGCCAGGCAGCAAATGCCTTCAGGCGGAATTCCAGCATCCACTCAGGTTCATTACGTTTGGCCGAGATGGCGCGCACCACATCTTCATTGATGCCGTGCTCGAACTCTTCGGTTTGCAGTTGGGTAAAGAAGCCCTCTTTGTACTTCTGCTGGCCGCCTTCCCAAACCTGTACATCATCAGATGCGTCAGTATTACGAGACATAGTATTCACTCAACGCCAAAGCTCTCACCACAGCCGCAGGCGTGTTGAGCTTTAGGGTTATTAAATTTGAAAATCTGGTTCAGGCCTTCGCGCACGAAATCAACTTCCGTGCCGTCGATATAGGGCATCGCCTGCAGGGGCACGATCAACGCCGCGCCGTTATGGCTGAACACCAGATCATCCGCCGCTGACTCTTTCACCATATCCATGGTGTAGCCGAAACCGGCACAGCCCGAGGTCTTCACACCCAGCTTCAGTCCCTTGATTTCAGGGTCACCGGCAGTCAGGTTAATGATTTGTTTGGCTGCGCTGTCTGTTAGCGTCAGTCCTTTCCAGATAAAGTCATCTGGAGAAAAAGTGGCAGGATTTGCTGATTGCATAATTTACCTCGCGATACGATAGCCCTTCGGGCTAGTGCCCCTATGTTAGTGATAACCTGAATCACTTCAACCTCTTGTTTTGCAGGGATAAAGGCCAAAGATGCTTTTTAGAGGCTGTTTTATAAGTTTAGACCCTGAAAAACAGAATGCGATCTACCTCACGAGCCGAACCCTGCGAAAGATAAGCGATTGAAAATAAGATGTTTATATTTTGTTATCACCTGTTGGTTCTTAATAAGAACTATTTTAACCCTTTTGAACGCCCCGCTTATCGTTATCACCGATTTTTCTGAGAGGCGGCATTAATCGATAAAAATTCGCTCACAGTGATTGAATAATGTCGCAGTTATAATATGATAATGATTATCATTAGCGCGACTGGAACCAGCAATGAATCTGTCGATGAGTGCATGGCTGCAACATAAAATTGATCAGTACAAATTTTCCGTACGTGATATCACCGTCGATTTCTACATGGCGCAGGCTAAATTAAACCGCCCGGAGTGCACCATAGAACAGCTGCGCAAGTTCAACGATACCTGTCTGGACATGGCCGAACTCTGTCAACTCAACGGCGACGATCAAAGTTATCTGCACGCAATGGGCAAACTTCATCAACGGCTGGTTATTGAATTAAGCGACACGACACGCGAACGGCTCTATCGGATGCAGGCCTGGCAGCTGGCGCGTCACTCCCTGAGCCGCCTGTGTCATCAGCTGGCGCTGAACGGCGAATGGGATAAAGCAACCCTGCTGCAAAGCGAATTCGTCAAGCACGCTTCATGGATTATGTGATTCTGTAAACCAGTATACCGTGTGCAGCCGATAGGAAAAACCCCGCAAAAAGCGGGGTTATGGCGTGATTACTGCCGTGGTTAAGCGAGAAGTACAGCATAATCTGTCGCTAACGTCGAAAATCTCGATTTGCCAGACCTGATGGCGGCGACCAATATGCACCGCTCGACAAATTCCGCGCACCTCACCGTCACGTGCGGAGCGCAGGTGGTTAGCGTTGACCTCCAGGCCAACCACCTGTTGCTCACCTTCAGTACACAGATAGCCCGCCATTGAGCCTAGCGTCTCCGCCAGCACCACCGAAGCACCGCCGTGCAACAGCCCGAACGGCTGACGGGTTCGACTATCCACCGGCATCAGCGCCTCGATACTCTCTTCATTCAGCGCGGTGAAACAGATGCCGATATGCGCCACCATTGTTCCCTGGCTGCGCTGATTAAGCTGCTCAAGCGTGGCTGCGCGTTTCCAGATTGCCATCAGATGATCTCCAGTAAAGCCTGCAGAGGGTGGCGCACACCGCTACCTTCAATGCGCTTAACCTGGCTGCGGCACGAGTAGCCGGTCGCCAGACAGCGCTGGCGCGGCAGTTTTTGCATCGCCTGCTGCCAGGATAGCTCATAAATCCCCAGCGAGTTCTGCAGATTTTTCGATTCGTGGCCGTAGGTTCCGGCCATACCGCAGCAGCCGACGCTGACATTTTCCAGCCGGGCACCAAAGCGGGCGAAGATGTTTTCCCACTGCTTTACCGATCCCGGCAAGGCGGTCACTTCGGTGCAGTGGCCAAACAGATACCACGCTTCACCCTGCGCCGCTTGCACCGTGCTGTTCACTTCAGGCAGCGCGTTATGTAGCCACTCATGCACCAGCTGAACCTGGAACTCGCCGCGCTTATCGCCCAGCACCTGGTGGTACTCATCGCGATAGCACAGCACCAGTGCCGGATCGACACCCACCATTGGCAACTCAAGGCGTGCCACCCGATTCAGGAAGTCTGCGGTTTTCTCTGCGGTGCGCGCAAACTGCTGCAGGAAGCCTTTGATATGCTGCGCTTTACCGTTGGGTGAGAACGGCAGCACCACGGCGCGGTAGCCGAGCTTTTCAATCAGCTGGACAAAATCAGCCACCAGCTGCGCTTCGTAGTAACTGGTAAAGGGATCCTGTACCACCAGTACCTGCTGCGCGCGCTGCGCCGGGCTCATCTGCTCCAGGCTTTCCAGCGTGGTGCTCAGCGCACGGTGCCCGGCCAGCTGCTGCTTGAGCGTCGGCGAAGAGAGCAGCGGAAGATCGACCATACCGATATGACGCTTGCTCAGCGATTTCACCCACGGCTGACGCAGGAAGAAGTTAAAGGTTTTAGGCGCTTTCGCCATCAGCGGCGCATAGCTTTCTACCGTGGCCACCAGATAGTCACTGGCCGGACGCAGGTAGCGAGTGTGGTAGAGCTGCAGAAAGCGCGAGCGGAAGCCCGGCACGTCGATTTTGATCGGGCACTGAGTCGAGCAGGCTTTACACGCCAGGCAGCCTGACATCGCCTCTTTCACCTCGTGCGAAAAGTCATACTGCCCGCGTTTTGCCTGCCAGCTATTGCGCGTGCGCTGGATCATCCCGCGCAGGCTGACGCCCTGCTCCGGCAGCTGTTTCTCCAGCAGCAGCGGATCCACACCCTGCTCCGCCAGCAGGCGCAGCCATTCACGCGTCAGCGTCGCGCGCCCCTTCGGCGAGTGCATACGGTTGGCGGTGATCTTCATCGACGGGCACATCGGGCTTGTCACGTCGAAGTTAAAGCACAGTCCGTTGCCATTACACTCCATCGCGCCGCGCCAGTCGCTGCGCACGTTAATCGGGATCTGGCGATCGTAAGTACCCCGCTTCACGGCATCGACCTTCAGCATTGGATCATCCACCCCCAGCGGCGCACAGATTTTACCCGGATTGAGACGATTAGCGGGATCGAACGCCGCTTTAATACGGCGCAGCTCTTCATACAGCTGCGGGCCGAAGAAGGAGGGGCTGTACTCCGCACGGAAGCCTTTCCCATGCTCCCCCCACAGCAGGCCGCCATAGCGAGCCGTCAACGCCACCACTTCGTCGGAGATCTGCTTCATCAGCATCTCCTGCTGCGGGTCACACATATCCAGCGCCGGGCGCACGTGCAGCACCCCGGCATCGACATGGCCAAACATGCCATAGCTGAGATTGTGCCCATCGAGCAGCGCCCGGAACTCCACAATATAGTCCGCCAGGTTGTGCGGCGGCACGCAGGTATCTTCAACAAACGGGATTGGCTTGGCGCGGCCTTTGGCGTTACCCAATAGCCCGACCGCCTTTTTACGCATGCCGTAGATGCGCTCAATGCCGGAGACGTCATCACACAGCTGATAGCCAATCACGCCGCCCTCACGCGTCGCCATCAGCGTATCAAGCCGGGCGCACAGCGCCTCAACCTGGCCATCAATCAGCGGCTTATCATTCCCTGCGAACTCGACCATATTCAGTCCGAGCATCTCTTTATCCGGGACGTCGGTAATCAATTCGCTAACCGAGTGCCAGACGATATCTTCACGCGCCAGATTCAGGACTTTCGAGTCGACGGTTTCTACCGACAGCGCTTTCGCTTCCACCATAAAGGGGGCATTGCGCAGCGCGGAGTCGAAGGAGTCATACTTAATATTGACCAGCCGCCGCACTTTCGGGATCGGGGTGATATCGAGCTTCGCTTCGGTAATAAAGGCCAGCGTCCCTTCCGCACCGCACAGAATGCGCGTCAGATCGATGTTTTGCAGATCGTCGCTCAGCACGTGGCGCAGATCGTAACCCGTCAGGAAGCGGTTCAGCTTGGGAAATTTATCGATAATCAGCTGGCGCTGCTGACGGCAGCGATCCAGCACCACGCGGTAAATATTACCCTCGGCACCCGGCTGCTGCGCCAGCACTTCAGCCTCGCTCACCGGCATCGCGCGGGTGTCCAGCACCTCACCGCCCAGCAGCACGGCTTTCAGCCCCAGCACATGGTCTGAGGTTTTACCGTAAACCAGCGAACCTTGCCCGGAGGCATCGGTGTTAATCATACCGCCCAGCGTGGCGCGGTTGCTGGTCGACAGCTCAGGGGAGAAGAAATAGCCAAACGGTTTAAGGTAGGCATTGAGCTGATCTTTTATCACGCCAGCTTCAACTCTTACCCAGCCCTGTTCGACATTGATCTCGAGAATATTCTTCATATGCCGCGACATGTCGACCACGATACCCTGATTTAACGACTGCCCGTTGGTGCCAGTGCCGCCACCGCGCGGGGTAAAGCTCAGGGTACGGTATTTCTCATCAGCTGCCAGGCGGGCAATCAAGGCCACATCGGCGCTGGAGCGGGGAAAGAGGACAGCATCAGGCAGCAGCTGATAGATGCTGTTGTCGGTGGACATAATCAGCCGATCGGCATAGCTGGTGGCCGTATCGCCGGTAAATCCGTGCTGCTTTAACGCATCCAAAAAATTCAGCACCGTTTGAACGAGGCCGGGTGCCTGGGAAATCTGTGGGATCATTATCGGGTGACCAAAAAGTTGTGTGAATCGTTTGCGTTGCTCAAATGGCGCAGTTATCCGTTTTATCACATTTTTTTATCACCTGCCGTTATTTCAAAAAATGAGGCAAAAGAATAACCTGTTGTCTCTGTCACAAAATCATTTAATACATCATGCTTAAGCAGTCAGGCTCAGCGTAACCGCTTTGCTGGCACTGATTTTAGAGAGATATCGCATCATTGTTCTTTTTACTTGAGGTCACTTTTCGTCAATGAAAAACGCGCAAACAGGCTGGGATTTACCGCAGATCATTTTCTCGTTGCTGTTTATCAGCATCATGATCGTCGCGTGCTTTTGGGTCGTACAGCCATTTATTCTCGGCTTTGCCTGGGCCAGCATGGTGGTGATCGCCACCTGGCCCCTGATGATCAAAATTCAGGGCCTGCTGTGGGGCCGCCGCGCGCTGGCCGTGTTAGCCATGACCATTCTGCTTATCCTGGTGTTTATTATTCCCATCGCCATGTTGGTTAACAGCCTGGTAGAGAACGGCGGCCCCCTGCTGGCGTGGCTGACCTCCGGCAAGCTGCAAATGCCCGATTTACACTGGCTGCGTGAGATCCCACTGGTCGGCAGAAAGCTCTATTCCGCCTGGCACAAGCTGGTGGCCGGTGGCGGCAGCGCCATTATCACTCAGGTTCAGCCTTATATTGGCCGCACTACCGGCTTTTTCTTTGCCCAGGCCGGGCATTTTGGTCGCTTTATGCTGCACATCGGTCTGATGCTGCTGTTTAGCGTGCTGCTTTACTGGCGTGGTGAACAGGTCGGTCACGGCATTCGCCACTTCGCTTTCCGCCTGGCGTCACGTCGCGGCGATGCGGCGGTGCTGCTGGCCGGTCAGGCGATCCGCGCCGTCGCGCTCGGTGTGGTGGTGACCGCGCTGGTGCAGGGCGTGCTGGGCGGCATTGGGCTGGCGATCTCCGGAATTCCTTATGCGGCCATTTTGACGGTGCTGATGATTCTCTCCTGCCTGGTACAGCTCGGTCCCTTGATTGTGCTGGTCCCGGCGATCGTCTGGCTTTACTGGAGTGGCGATACCACCTGGGGCACCGTGCTGCTGATCTGGAGCTGCGTGGTAGGAACACTGGACAATGTTCTGCGCCCGATGCTGATCCGCATGGGGGCCGATTTGCCGATGATCCTGATACTCTCGGGGGTTATTGGCGGGCTGGTGGCGTTTGGCATGATAGGATTATTCATCGGGCCAGTGGTGCTGGCGGTCTCATACCGCCTGGTATCCGTCTGGGTGCATGAGTCGCCCCCTCCAGAAGAGGACGCGCTGGCCGTGGTGGAAGAGCTGGCCGAAATGGAAGCCGAGACGCACCAGTCAAAACCATAATTTTGTCAATTCTGCGGTCGGTAGTCCCGGCCGCAATCATTAGCGATCAGAATACTTACCTGCCGTGAATTAAGAATTCCATTAACGATATTTATCTCTAAACCCCCTTTTTTAGCCTTTTAAACACGACTTAACCTATATTGCTCATATTTTGCCCATCTTTTTCAGCGCTATGATGGGCAATCCGAGTTAAAAGATTATCACTTTTAAACTAATAAGAGGATTCTTAAAGACTCCAGGAACGCGGTTGCATAGTATGGATAACAAGTTTGAGATCAACCCACTGATTTTTAAACAAAGCATTTCCCCCTGAGTGAAGTACAGAATTGCTGTGTGTAGTCTTTGCCCATCCCCTGTGATGGGCTTTTTTTTGGCTAAAATTTGAGATAAAAAAAGGCTGACCAGAGAGTGGTCAGCCGTAAGGTGTTCGCACAACTTATGTCGTGGTCGACCGTTTTTTGGTCGACCAGCGAGTGATTATTGCAGCGCGCTGACCGCAAAAGTGGGTCAGCCGCGACTGATGAAGGCGGTGATTACTTCTTCAACTCGGCCAGGCTCAGCCAGGTCTGCACCACGGTGTCCGGGTTCAGTGACAGGCTGTCGATACCCTCTTCCATCAGCCACGCCGCGAAGTCTTCGTGGTCTGAAGGCCCCTGACCGCAGATGCCGACGTATTTTCCCTGCTTCTTCGCGGCGCGGATCGCCATCGAGAGCAGCGCTTTCACCGCATCGTTACGCTCGTCAAACAGCTCGGATACTACGCCAGAGTCGCGATCCAGCCCCAGCGCCAGCTGCGTCATATCGTTAGAGCCGATTGAGAAGCCGTCAAAATATTGCAGGAACTCGTCGGCCAGCAGCGCATTCGACGGGATTTCACACATCATGATAATCTTCAGCCCGTTCTCCCCGCGCTTCAGACCCTGACGCTCCAGCTCTTCCACCACCGCTTTCGCCTGCGCCACGGTACGGACAAACGGCACCATCACTTCGACATTGGTCAGCCCCATATCATTGCGCACGCGCTTCATCGCCGCGCACTCCAGTGCGAAACAGTCACGGAAGCTGTCGGCCACATAGCGCCCGGCACCGCGGAAGCCAAGCATCGGGTTCTCTTCTTCCGGCTCGTAGCGCTCGCCGCCCACCAGGTTGGCATACTCGTTGGTTTTGAAGTCCGACAGGCGCACAATCACGCGCTTCGGCGCAAAAGCGGCACCCAGCGTGGCAATCCCTTCCGTCAGGCGGGCGATGTAGAACTCCACCGGGTCATCGAACCCTTTCATCAGCGCGCGGATCTGCTGCTGCAGCTCCGGCGTCTGCTGGTCGAACTCCAGCAGTGCTTTCGGGTGCACGCCGATCATCCGGTTGATGATGAACTCCAGGCGCGCTAAACCCACGCCTTCGTTCGGCAGGCAGGCGAAGTCAAATGCCCGGTCAGGGTTACCGACGTTCATCATGATCTTCAGCGGCAGCGACGGCATCTCGTCAACCTGCGAGCTCTTCACTTCAAAGTCCAGCAGATCGTTGTACACGTAGCCGGTATCGCCTTCCGCACAGGAGACGGTCACTTTATTACCATCTTTAAGAATATCAGTGGCGTTACCGCAGCCAACCACCGCCGGGATACCCAGCTCGCGGGCGATAATCGCCGCGTGGCAGGTTCGGCCGCCGCGGTTAGTGACAATCGCTGACGCCTTCTTCATGATCGGCTCCCAGTCCGGGTCGGTCATGTCCGTCACCAGCACATCGCCTTTCTCAATGCGGTTCATTTCGCTGATGTCGTAGATCACTTTGACTTCACCGGCACCAATGCGGTGACCGATAGCACGGCCTTCAACCACCACGTTGCCTTTACCCTGCAGGGTGTAGCGTTCCATCACCGAGCCATTGGAACGCACGGTTTCCGGGCGCGCCTGTACGATAAACAGCTTGCCGGTGTGGCCATCCTTCGCCCACTCAATATCCATCGGGCGCTGGTAGTGCTTCTCAATCTGCACCGCCTGCGCCGCCAGCGCTTCGACTTCGCTATCCGTCAGCGAGAAGCGGTCACGCTCCGCTTCCGGCACGTCCTCGATTCTCACCTGCTCACCGTGCTCCTGTGAGTCGGCGTAAACCATGCGGATCTTTTTCGACCCCATATTACGGCGCACAATCGCCGGGCGGCCGGCGGCCAGCGTGGGTTTGTGCACGTAGAATTCGTCCGGGTTAACCGCGCCCTGCACCACTATCTCACCCAGGCCCAGCGCAGAGGTGATAAACACCACCTGGTCAAAGCCGGATTCAGTGTCAATGGTGAACATCACGCCAGAGGATGCGAGGTCAGAACGCACCATGCGCTGCACGCCCGCCGAGAGCGCCACGCCGCGATGGTCGTAACCCTGATGCACACGGTAAGAGATGGCGCGGTCGTTAAACAGGGAGGCATAAACATGCTTCACCGCCACCAGCACCGCATCGTAACCCTGTACGTTGAGGAAGGTTTCCTGCTGACCCGCGAACGAGGCATCGGGCATATCTTCCGCCGTGGCCGAAGAGCGCACGGCGAATGACGCTTCGGCGTCATCGGCAGAGAGCTGGTTGTACGCTTCGTGAATCGCCTGCTCAAGCTGCGGCGTAAATGGCGTTTCAACTATCCACTGACGGATCTGTTTACCCGCTTTAGCCAGCTCATCAACGTCATCAATATTGGTCTTATCCAGCAGATCGTAGATACGCTGATTGACGCCGCTCTGATCGAGAAACAGGTTGAACGCTTCTGAGGTTGTCGCAAAGCCGTTAGGCACGGACACGCCTAATGACGACAAATTAGTAATCATTTCACCCAGAGAGGCATTTTTGCCTCCCACCCGATCCACATCGTTCATGCCAAGCTGGTTATACCAGAGCACAAGCGGCAATTCGCCTTTATTGGACATTGAAGCAATCCTTGTAAGATTTAATTAGGAATATTAGGGACACAGCATTGCTTCATGAGACTGGCACAGTTAAGCCGGATTGATAAAGTGTTGAATCGTTCAAGCAGCTGAAAAAAATCTTTTTAAGAATACTCCGCGTGAGAAAACAGCGTTGCGCAACGGATAAAATAATAATAAACATTATTTTTCAGTGCGTTATGTATTTTTAATGCATGCAGGGGGAAAAATTCTTTGCGCAACAGAAAACGATTCCTTATTAGAATGATTCTAATAAAAAGGGCGGTAAAAACGCATAATGGATAGAAACGATATTTCATTTTAGGCTAAAAGAGGCGAATGGTCTGATTTTATAAAAATAAAAAGTTCAAATCATCATGAAATGGATTTTTTATTTTATTTCGCGAGCTTTATCACGATTTGCATTATTCAGGCAGATTAATTTAGTCTGCTTAACCCCCCGAACGCGGAGAGAAAATGGACGTGAACGCCGAACGCAGTGTTTTTTATATTTCAGACGGCACGGCAATCACTGCCGAAGTGCTGGGCCACGCGGTACTGTCACAGTTCCCGGTGATCGCTAATAGCGTTACCCTGCCCTTTGTTGAGACCGTGCAGCGCGCTCAGGCAGTGAAAGCCCAAATCAATGCCATTTACCAGCAAAGCGGCGTGCGCCCGCTGGTGTTTATCTCAATTGTCACGCCCGCCATCCGCGAGATTATTTTGCAAAGTGACGGCTTTTGTCAGGACATTGTGCAGTCGCTGGTGGCCCCGCTGCAGCAGGAGCTGGGAGTGGATCCCGCCCCGGTCGCCAACCGCACCCACGGTCTGACCGCCAACAACCTCGGTAAATACGATGCCCGTATCGCCGCCATTGATTACACCCTGGCGCACGATGATGGTATTTCACTGCGCGGGCTGGAAGATGCGCAGGTGATCCTGCTCGGCGTCTCGCGCTGCGGGAAAACGCCCACCAGCCTCTATCTGGCGATGCAGTTTGGCGTGCGCGCCGCTAACTATCCGTTTATCGCCGACGATATGGATAACCTCAAGCTGCCCCCGGCGCTGAAGCCTTTTCAAAATAAGCTGTTTGGCCTGACCATCGACCCGGAACGCCTTGCCGCAATCCGCCAGGAGCGCGCCGAAAATACCCGCTATGCCTCTATGCGCCAGTGCCGGCTGGAAGTCGGCGAGGTGGAAGCCCTGTTCCGCACCCATCAGATCCGCTACCTCAACAGCACCAACTATTCGGTGGAAGAGATTGCGACTAAGATCCTCGATATCATGGGATTAACGCGGCGCATGTACTGATTTTTGCAGTTCTGACGCAGCGGGCAGGGGCTGAATTTCACTCTTCCCCTGCTGTTTTACGGTTGAAATCATCACGGTTTGGTTTAAGGTGGACGCCATTACTTCCCGGCATTCCTGCCGTTGTGAAGACAAAGATTTCAGAGAACGTTGATGAACAGAACAGATGAACTGCGAACCGCGCGCATCGATAGCCTGGTTACGCCTGCCGATCTGCAGGAAAACCTGCCGATCACCGCGGCGATTGCCGACAACGTGACGGCGTCACGTAAACGTATTGCGCGCATTTTGAATGGTGAAGACCCGCGCCTGCTGGTGGTGATCGGCCCCTGCTCGCTGCACGACCCGCGTGCGGCGCTGGAGTATGCCGGGCGCCTCAACGCGCTGCGCGAGAAGCATCACTCGCGCCTTGAGATTGTTATGCGCGCCTACTTTGAGAAACCGCGTACCGTGGTGGGCTGGAAAGGCCTGATCTCCGATCCCGACCTTGACGGCAGCTTCCGTATCAACCACGGCCTGGCGGTGGCGCGTAAGCTGCTGCTGGATATCAACGCGCTGGGCATGCCGACCGCAACGGAATTCCTCGATATGGTGATCGGCCAGTATATTGCCGACCTGATCAGCTGGGGGGCTATCGGCGCGCGCACCACCGAAAGCCAGATCCACCGCGAAATGGCCTCGGCGCTCTCCTGCCCGGTTGGCTTCAAGAACGGCACCGACGGCAATACGCGCATTGCGGTGGACGCCATTCGTGCCGCCCGCGTCAGCCACATGTTCCTCTCGCCGGACAAACGCGGCCAGATGACCATCTATCAGACCAGCGGTAACCCCTCCGGTCACGTCATCATGCGCGGCGGAAAGGTGCCGAACTATCACGCTGCGGATATCGCAGACGCGGCGGCCAGCCTGCGTGAATTCAACCTGCCTGAACAGCTGGTGATCGACTTCAGCCACGGCAACTGCCTGAAGCAGCATCGCCGCCAGAAGGAGGTCGCCGCCGACGTTGCGCAGCAGATCCGCAGCGGCTCGCGCGCCGTGGCTGGCGTGATGATTGAAAGCTTCCTGCAGGAAGGCACGCAAAAAGTCACGCCGAACGCAGCGCTGGTGTATGGCCAGTCTATTACCGACCCCTGCCTTGGCTGGGACGACAGCGCTGAGGTTCTGCAGCTGCTGGCTGACGCGGTCGACAGCCGCTTCTGAGCGGCTGAATAGCCAACAGGGCTGCTCCCACGGGGGCAGCCTTTTTCTTTTGTGCCGCCGTCATACATCACGCTCATTTTCTGCTTGCGCGCCGCTGCCATTTATTGATAATGATTATCATTCTGATAAAAAATGCCCTTGACGTTTACCCCCCTGATAAGGACACAGCACATGACCGCGCACTATCCCCGTTACCTCCAGCTAAAACAGCAGCACCCGAAGAAATATGCGCGCGATCTGGCCGCCATGATGGATATCAGTGAAGCGGAACTGACAGCCGCTCGCGTCGGCCATCAGGCGCAGCCGCTGCGCCCGGCGATGGCGCAACTGCTGCACGCGCTGGCGGCCGTGGGGGAAACCAAATGCATTACGCGCAATGAGTATGCGGTGCACGAGCAGCTGGGTACGTTCAGCAATATTCAGATCGGTGCCCACGCCGGTATTGTGCTCAACCCGCGTGCGCTCGACCTGCGCGTGTTCGTCAACCAGTGGGCCAGCGTCTTTCACCTGCAGGAGATGACCGGGCATGGCGAACGACAGAGCATCCAGTTCTTCGATCGGCAGGGTGACGCAGTGCTGAAAGTTTACGCCACCGATAACACCGATATGGGCGCCTGGCAGCAGCTGCTGAAGGATTATCACAGCGAACCGACCTCAGCGTTCAGCGTAGAACCGGCTGTGGCTGCGGCCAGCGCCAGTGAATTTGATGCTGAGCTGCTGGAGAGCGAATGGCGCGCGATGACCGACGTCCACCAGTTCTTCCGCCTGCTGAAAAAACACAGTGTCACGCGTCAACAGGCGTTCCGCGCGGTAAGCCACGATTTGGCGCAGCAGGTCAGCAATAGCTCGCTGGCCGCGCTGTTGGAAACGGTGCGTCAGGATGCTAACGAGATCATGATTTTTGTCAGCAACCGCGCCTGCACGCAGATCTTTACCGGCAGAATTGAGAAGCTGATGCCGATGCACAACTGGCTGAACATCTTCAATCCGGCCTTTACCCTGCACTTGCAGGAACAGCTGATTGCCGAAAGCTGGATTACCCGTAAACCTACCGCCGATGGCATCGTCACCAGCCTTGAACTGTTTGCCGCTGACGGCACGCAGATTGCCCAACTCTACGGCCAGCGCAGCGAAGGTCAGCCGGAGCAAATGCGCTGGCGGGAACAGCTGGCTACCCTCAGCGCTGAGGACGCCACCGTATGAAATTCCGACTGATTGCCCTGCTGGCCCTGCCGCTGGCCTTTTCTGCCGCCGCCGCGCAGCGTATCGTCAGTATCGGCGGTGATGTTACGCAGATTATCTACGCGCTCGATGCCCAACAGGAGCTGGTGGCTCGCGACAGCACCAGCCTGCATCCGGCGGTCGCCACGAAGCTGCCTGATGTCGGATATATGCGCATGCTGAACGCCGAAGGGATCCTGGCGCTGAAGCCGACGCTGGTGATCGCCAGCGAACTGGCTAAACCGGCGCTGGCACTGCAGCAGGTGGAACAGAACGGCGTCAAAGTGGTGGATGTGACCGGCAAAAATGAGATCTCCGCCATCAACGAGAAAATCCAGACCATTGCCGCCGCGCTGCACCGCGAGGAGCAGGGAGCGCTGTTGCAAAAGAGAGTGCGCAGCCAGCTGGCAAAAGTACCTGCGCAACAACTTCCGGTTAAGGTGCTGTTTATTCTGGCCCATCAGGGCATGGGAGCAATGGCTGCAGGCAGCGGGACATCGGCTGACGGCGCAATCCGTGCCGCCGGGCTGCAAAACGCCATGGCCAGCATCCAGCGCTATCAGCCGCTGTCGCAGGAGGGGGTCGTTGCCAGCGCACCGCAGCTGATCGTCGTTACCGTCGACGGTATCCGTACCCTTGGCGGCGAGGAAAATCTGTGGAAGCTGCCCGGTATCGCGCTGACGCCGGCCGCGAAAAACCGACAGCTGCTGGTCGTCGACGACATGGCCCTGCTCGGCTTTGGCATTGATACCCCGGCGGCGATCCTCAAACTGCGTCAGGCTGCGGAAGCCGTGCAATGATGTCAGTGCGCCACCTGCGCTGGCTCGGCGTATTGCTGCTGTCGCTGATGCTGCTCGGCATCGGCGCCGCTAACATCGGCGCGATGCATCTGTCGCTGCCGATGCTGTGGCATGCGGGCAGCGACAGCAGCCTGTGGCAGATCTGGTTCAGCATCCGTCTGCCGCGCGTGCTGCTGGCGGTTATCGTCGGCGGCGCGCTGGCGCTCTCCGGCTGCGTGATGCAGGGTCTGTTCCGTAATCCGCTGGCCGATCCCGGCCTGCTGGGGATTAGCAGCGGCGCGGCGCTGGCGGTTGCGCTCTCTATTGTGATGTCATTTTCCCTGCCCGGCGTGCTGACGCTCTATCTGCCGCTGCTGGCGGCCTTTATCGGCAGCATGGCAGTGACGCTGATCATTTTTCTACTCAGCCGCCAGGGCGTCAGCGGGTTAAGTCGCCTGCTGCTGGTGGGGATTGCAATCAATGCGCTGTGCGGCGCGGCGGTCGGGGTGCTCTCATGGATGAGCAATGACCAGCAGCTGCGCCAGCTGTCTCTGTGGGGTATGGGCAGCCTGGGGCAGGCGCAGTGGCCCACGGTGCTGGTTTGTGCCTCGGTAGTGCTGCCGTGCATGGTGCTGGTTCAGCGCCTCGCACGGCGCCTTAATCTGCTGCAGCTGGGTGAAGAAGAGGCGCACTATCTGGGCGTTGACGTGCCGCGCACTCAGCGCTATCTGCTGGTGCTCAGCGCACTGCTGGTGGCGGCCGCCGTGGCGGTCAGCGGGGTGATTGGCTTTATTGGCCTGGTGATGCCGCACCTGATGCGTTACTGCCTGGGCGGCGATCATCGCTGGCTGCTGCCCTCCTCCCTGCTAAGCGGGGCTATCCTGCTGCTGCTGGCAGATACGCTGGCGCGCACGCTGGTGGCCCCGGCGGAAATGCCGGTCGGGCTGCTGACCAGCCTGATCGGTGGCCCGTGGTTTCTGTGGCTGATCCTGCGCCGCCGAGGAGGGCTCAATGGCTGAAGCATTGACCGCGGAGGCGCTGAGCTATCAGCTCGGGCAGCGCTGGCTGATTGAAGAGGTGTCGCTGACGCTGCATCCGGGCGAGCTGGTCTCCCTTATCGGCCCCAACGGCGCGGGGAAATCGACGCTGCTGCGGCTGCTCACCGGCTTCCTGACGCCGCAGCAGGGCATTTGCACGCTAATGGGTGAGCCGCTGGCACACTGGTCTGCGGCCCGGCTGTCGCAGCAGCGGGCGGTGATGCGCCAGCAGAGCAGCATGGCCTTTCCGCTCAGCGTGAAGGAGGTGGTCGCGATGGGGCGCGCGCCGTGGCCGGGCAAACCGCTGCAGGCAGTGGTGGAGCAGGTGATGGCGCTGACCGGCTGCGACGGCCTGGCGCAGCGCGACTATCAGCAGCTTTCCGGCGGAGAACAGCAGCGGGTACAGCTGGCCCGGGCGCTGGCGCAGCTGTGGCAGCATAACGGCCCGCGCGGCTGGTTGTTCCTCGATGAACCCACCTCGGCACTGGATCTCTACCATCAGCAGCACCTGCTGCGCCTGCTCTACCAGCTCACGCGCCAGCATCCGCTCAGCGTCTGCTGCGTGCTGCACGATCTCAACCTGGCGTCACTGTGGTCGGATCGCGTGCTGCTGCTGGCGGAGGGACGTCTGGTGGCGCAGGGCACGCCGGAAGAGGTGCTGGAGGAAGCGACGCTGACGCGCTGGTATCAGGCCGATGTGATGGTGCACCCGCATCTGAGCGAAGGGGTGCCCCAGGTGTCGCTGCGCCGTTAGCTGGAGCAGCTCACTTCCAGTTTTTTGCCCCAGTCAGGTGGGCGGCGCGCCAGGTCAGCAAACTCTGGCGCGTCGTCAAACGGCTGCGACAGCGCCCGATGCAGGCGTGCCAGTACGCTGATATCGTCCTGCTCCGCCTGTTCTATCGCCTGCTGCGCCAGATAGTTGCGCAGCACAATCGCCGGATTAGCCTGCTTCATCGCCTGCTGGCGCTGCTCATCGCTGCACTCTTCCTGTAACAGACGCTGACGCCAGACGTTGTACCAGCTGTCGAACGCCTCACGATCGATAAATTCATCGCGCAGCGGGGAGCGTGACTGCTGCTGTTCGCTGCTGCTCAACAGACGGAAAGTGCGCGTATAGTCGCTGCCCTCTTTGGTCATCAGCGACAGCAGCCCGGTAAGAATATTGTTATCCTCTTTGCTGCGCGTTAGCAGCCCAAGCTTCGCACGCATTTTTTCACCCCAGGCGCGCATCAGCTCCGGTTCATAGCCCGCCAGCGCCTGTTTCAGCTGCCCGGCGCTCATCAGGCCGGAGAGCGCGTGCGCCAGGCGATTCAGGTTCCACAGCCCTACCATCGGCTGATTCTCAAAGCTGTAGCGCCCCTGGTGGTCCGAATGATTACAGATAAACTCCGGCTGATAGTCATCGAGGAAGCCATACGGCCCATAATCCAGCGTCAGGCCGAGGATCGACATATTGTCGGTATTCATCACCCCGTGGGCAAAGCCCACGCTCTGCCAGCCAGCAATCAGGCGCGCGGTGCGCTGCACCACATCGCTAAACCACAGCAGATATTTATCGGCTTCCTGCTGCAGATGCGGCCAGTGATGGCGGATTGCGTAGTCGGCGAGCTGGGTGACTTTTTCCTGCTGCCCAAGGTAGTAAAAGTGTTCGAAATGGCCAAAGCGCAGGTGGCTTTCCGCCACGCGCAGCAGCATGGCTCCGGGTTCGGTGGTTTCGCGATAGACCGGTTCATCGCTGGTCACCACCGTTAACGCGCGCGAAGTCGGAATACCCAGGTGGTGCATCGCCTCAGAAGCGAGAAACTCGCGCAGAGTGGAGCGCAGCACCGCACGGCCATCGCCCATGCGCGAATAGGGCGTCAGCCCCGCCCCTTTCAGATGCCAGTCGAATTTGCGTCCGTCATCCAGCTGCTGCTCACCCAGCAGCAGCCCACGCCCATCGCCGAGCTGCCCTGCCCAGACGCCGAACTGATGGCCGCTATAGACCTGTGCCAGCGGCTGCATTCCGGGCATCAGCTTTTCACCGCTCCATAAACCTGGGTTATCTGGGGTAAACAGCGCTGCCTCCAGCCCCAGCTCCTGCGCCAGCTGCGCGCTGTGGTACAGCAGGCGGGGATTTTTTAACGGCGTGGGGGTTAATGCGGTGTAGCAACCGCTCAGCTCGTGAAACCAGGTGTTATTGAAATGCATGACGCCTCCGAAGCGCGGCCAGGAAGATCCCCGACAACGCTGTCAGTGTAAAGCGCGCGGCGGCGGCTAAACACAGAGGATTAGCAGGGTTATTGCAGCACGGGCTGCTGCAGTAAGTATGGCGGGTCCACCAAATGGCTCAACCCCTCTTCATCTACCGGGGGGAACAGCGCGCTCTGGATACCGTCGAAGGCAAAGTGGCGAATGCTTTGCAAGCCGCTGATATCGTCAACGCCCTGCACCACCACGGCGTGACAGTGCGGTTTGATATGGTCGAGAATTGCGCTGATAAAGGGCGGAAAAGAGCCGCGTTTAATATTGTGCTGAATAAATCCCCGGTCCAGCTTAATGCGATAGAAAAGATTGTCAAAAACGGCTTTTGACGTGGCTTTTCCAGCACCATAATTATTCAGACTTAAGTGAAAATGTTGACTCAAGCCCTGCAGGCAGGGATTGTTTTTACCCCCAGCGATATCTGGAAAACTTTCACTAATTTCCAATTCAATACAATCCAGCTGGTTCATTTTTTTAATCAGAAAGTCACTTGCGAGGATGGTTTCTGCCAGTCGCTCATCAATATTTATAGCCACATTTATATTATGGCTACTAAAGAAAGCGTAATGCTTCTCAATAATATTAATCTGATCCTGCAATAGCAGGACGCGTTGATGTTCATTTAACTGTGGTATCAAAATCTCCTGCGGGATGACCACGTTGGCCTGCGCATGAGCAAAGTGTGTCAACATTTCAACAGCAGCCAGCTGCCCGCCGGGCCGGTAAACCGGGCAGAATGCTGTAAAAGTTTTATAATCCGCTTCCAGATGGATTTTCATTTTATTCGCCATTATTAAGCGACACTCACCGCATCCGAGATCAACCAATCAGGCCAGGCCATTGAGCTCTGAGTCAGTTTCCATACAGAAATTCAGCTGTGGTGTGCTTATGCCTCTAATCCAGATCGTTACGCTAACACAAAACTGACATAATTCATCTAGTCAGAATCATTAGTCTGCTGATAGTTAATATCCTCTGCTGTTTTTGTTTACCCAGGCTTTACTAAAATATTGGTTAAGTGTCAGCGCGATAAAGACTTAAGGTAAATTGATCGGAGGGATATTTTTTAATCGCCCTGGCATTAATTATGGCAGCCTAAATCAAATGCTGCATAAAGCAGCACGATGAAAAAAAGGCCAGCAATAATTAAATACGACGCGCCTGCCAGAACACCTTACGCCAGTAAACGTTATCCAGCGACGAGCGGGTTACCCCCTGACTGGTAGAGGCGTGAATAAACTGGTTATCGGTATCATAGATACCAACATGCAAACCGTTCTCGCCGCTGCCAGTTTTAAAAAACACCAGGTCGCCGGGCAGCAGGTCATCTTTAGAGATACGGGTGCCGATATCGGTCTGGGCAGCGGTGGTGCGGGGTAATTGCAGATTAAAGCGCTCGCGGAAGGTCAGATAAACAAAGCCGGAACAGTCAACGCCACGTGGGCTCATCCCGCCATAGCGGTAAGGCGCACCGCGCCATTTGCCAAGCTGATCGTTGAGCTGCGCAATCACGGTGATGGAGTCCGAAAGACGGCTGTTGGGCACAGGGGCATGACTGCTGCAGCCTGCCAGAATAACAACAATTAGAACTAGCCAGTAGCGCATCACGGATCCCCTTCCCTGCAAACCAGTTTAATGTAGCGGTAAAATACCCTCGCTGGCAACTTATGCCCTGTCGTCAGCGCAGCGTGGTCAACATCTGCCGCCCTTCCACTTCAAGCAGGCGAAACGGAACCTGGTACAGGGCGCTGAGATTAGCCGCTGTCAGCACCTCCTGCGCGCGGCCGACCAGTGCGCTCTGCCCCGGGCGCAATAGCCACACCCGGTCGGCAAAATGCAGCGAATGGTTGAGGTCGTGGCTGCTCATCACCACCGCGACACCGCGCGCGCTAATGGCAGAAATGAGGTCATCGAATGCCGCCTGCTGAGCGATATCCAGTCCGGTCAGCGGCTCATCGAGCAGCAGCAGCTTGCCTTCAGACTGGCTGAGCTGCAGCAGTACGGCGGCCAGCCGCACGCGCTGCCACTCTCCGCCGGAGAGCTGATGCAGCGCGCGCTGAAGTTTGTCGGCCAGCTGGAGCTTCTCTGCCAGCGCCAGTAGCACGCTGCTGCTCTGTTCCAGAGTTTGCTGCGCGTGTATGCGCAGATAGTGCCAGACCGGCATCTCCCCCGGCGGCGGCTGTTGCTGCGCCAGGTAAGCCCGCTGGCGTGCCAGCGCAGCGCCGTGCCAGTCGCTTAGCCGCTGCCCGGCAAAGCGGATCTCGCCCGCCGTGCTGAGCAGCCCGGCCAGGGCAGCCAGCAGAGAGCTTTTTCCGGCACCGTTGGGGCCAACCAGGTGAATCACCTGTCCTGCCGCTACCTGCGCGCTAAATGGGGTCAGGCGCCCGGCAAGCGCAGCGCCTGAAATCTCCAGCAGCATCTATTTTGTCAGAGCCTGGTTAATGGCGGCAGTCAACGTCGGATCGTTCGGCTCCATATCCGGTGAGAAACGCGCAATAACCTGACCATCGCGGCCAATCAGGAATTTTTCAAAATTCCACAGAATATCACCGACCTGCTTCGGCGCGCGGCCTTTGCTCTCCATACGCTCGAGGAAACCACTGCCTTCAGGGCGTTGCGCCACCGGCTGTGCGGCCACCAGCTGACTGTAAAGCGGGTGGCGCTGCGGGCCATTGACCTCGATCTTGCTGAACATCGGGAAGGTGACGCCATAAGTGGTACTGCAGAAGGTTTTGATCTCCTCCTCACTGCCCGGCTCCTGCTCCAGAAACGCATTGCAGGGGAAGCCCAGCACGGTCAGTCCCCTGGCATGCAGCGTCTTTTGCAGATTCTCCAGCTGCTCGTAGTGCGGCGTCAGGCCGCATTTTGAAGCAACGTTCACCACCAGCAGCACATCACCCTGCCACTGGGCCAGCGTGGTTTTTTCACCGTCGAGCGTGACCAGTTCTGTATCAAAGATGCTCATAGCGTTTTTCCTGTTTCAATGAGGAGACAACAGCCGTATGGCTGTTAACGGTTGCTCAATAATAGCCAGATAAATACCGGCGCGCCCAGCGTGGCGGTGACAACGCCAATCGGCAGCTCGGCCGAAGTGAGCGCTACGCGCGCAATAATATCCGCCGCCAGCAGCACGCCAGCTCCGGCCAGCGCACAGCCGGGCAGCAGAATACGATGATCGCTCAGCCCATTGAGCCGCAGAATATGCGGGATCACCAGGCCGACAAAGCCTATCGCGCCTGCCAGCGCCACGCTGACACCGACCAGCCAGCCGATAGCCATTACCAGCAGGTTACGCCACAGCACCAGCGGCAGCCCGAGCTGGCGGGCAGAAACCTCCCCCAGCGCCAGCAGGTTCAATACCCGCGCCCGGCCGCTTAACCACAGCAGCACCGGCATGAATGCCAGCATCAGCCAGCCATAGCGCCAGTCAACGCCGCTAAATCCCCCCATCATCCAGTACATCAGCTGGCGCAGATCGAGATTACTGCTGAAATAGACGGCCCAGGTCATCAGGGCACTACAGATTATCCCCAGCGCCACGCCGGCCAGCAGCAGTCGGCTGGTCGACAGCTGGCGTCTTGCCAGGCGCAGCAGGATGAGGGTTACCAGCAATGCACCGCAGATGGCGGCCAGGCTCATCATCCACGGACTGTTGCTGCCGGTGAAAATGCACAGCACCAGCCCGACGCCGGCACCACCGGACACGCCGAGCAGGCCCGGCTCTGCCAGCGGATTAGTAAACAGCGCCTGCATGGCTGCGCCGGCCACCGCCAGTGCGGCACCAACCAGCATGACCGCCAGCGAGCGCGGCAGGCGCAGCTGCCAGACAAACAGCTGACCATCAGGCGTTAACCACTGCGTTGGCGCTATCCAGCGTTCGCCCGCACACAGGCTGATAATAAGCAGGATCAGACAGAACAGCAGCAGTCCGCTCAGCCAGACTGTTGCCCGGCGTTGCGCAGCCGATATCTGTTGAGAGAGCAGAGTCATAGCCGACGTTTTATAGGGAAAACAGGGGTTTGATTGTAGAGGTAAATCAGCAAAAAGAAAGAGCCAGCTTGGCTGGCTCTTGATGATCAGTGACGGTCACCCTGCTGTGGCGGCCGCGGGTGATGAGCGCGATCTTCGCCCTGCGGTCTGCCATTGTGGTGCGGCGGCGCACTGTGGTGTGGCTGCGGACGATGCTGCGGCGGTCGCGGGGGGGCGTGGTGATACGCCGGCCGCGGCGGCGGTGGCGGCCTGCGCACGGGGGGATGACGCTGCCAGCCGCGACCATTCCAGTAGTCACCACGCGGACCTCGCTCGCCCCAGTGGCGGTTCTGGTGGTCGTGCCACCAGCGCGGCGCTCGCCAGTCATATCCGTCCCAGTAGTAACCGCGCGTATCGCGGTCCCCTAAATGAATGCTGACGCCCGGCGAGCGGATATCAATGCCAACGGCAGCTTCGGCCATCAGCGGCGCGCCTGCCAGCAGGCACAGTAACAATACGATTTTTTTCATCAGGCTGACCTCCCGTCATGTCATGGCAGTGTTATAGCAATTGCTTATGAAGATCACTATCAGCCCGGGATGATTTACCGTTTACTTTCTAATAACTTACGCAGGCTTAACAGTATGGAGGGATTGTGAAGGGTATAATCAGGGGTTTTGCCCTAATCGGCTAAAACAGACAGTAAGGAAAAAGGCCGCTTGCGCGGCCTTTTGAATGGCGGAAATCAGTCTTCTTTCGGCGAGGCGTTCTCAACCCGGCTTTTAAGTTTCTGTCCCGGTCGAAACGTCACAACCCGGCGAGCCGTAATGGGAATATCTTCACCCGTTTTGGGGTTACGTCCCGGACGTTGATTTTTGTCGCGAAGGTCGAAGTTGCCAAATCCTGACAGTTTGACCTGTTCACCGTTCTCCAAAGCACGACGCACTTCTTCAAAAAACAGTTCTACCAGCTCTTTGGCATCCCGCTTGCTAAGCCCGAGCTTCTCAAACAGGTATTCAGACATTTCAGCTTTTGTAAGCGCCATAGGTTCAATCCCTCAAGGATGCTTGGAATCGCTCTTTCAGTGCCTCTACGCATTTTGCAACGGTAGCGGCAATCTCCTCTTCTTCGAGTGTCCGGCTGGTATCTTGCAAAATCAGGCTGATAGCGAGGCTCTTAAAACCATCATTTACGCCCTTACCACGGTACACGTCAAACAAGTTTACGCCAACTACCTGATTTACGCCAACTTTCTTACACTCTGCGATGATATCTGCTGCTGGCACGTTTTCTGCCACCACCACGGCGATATCTCGGCGGTTCGCCGGGAAGCGTGAAATGCTGCTGGCATCAGGCAGGACGCGGTCTGCAACCTTGTCCCACAGCAGTTCGAACACCACCGTACGGCCGTTAAGATCCAGTTTACGTTCAAGTTCCGGGTGCACCACACCGATGAATCCGATGTGTTCGCCGCGTAAAATAATTTGTGCGCTCTGCCCTGGATGCAGTGCTGGATTAGCCGCTGCCACAAACTGAATCTCGTCCAGCTTGCCCGTTAACTCCAGTACCGATTCCAAATCACCTTTCAAATCATAGAAGTCTACTGCGTTACGCGCCAGATCCCAGTGCTCTTCATTGCGATGCCCGCTGATAACACCCGCCAGCATAACATCCTGACGGATGCCGAGGTTTGCCTGAGTATCAGGGACAAAGCGCAGCCCGCTCTCAAACAGACGTACGCGTGACTGCTGACGATTCTGGTTATACGCCACCGCACCCAGCAGACCACTCCACAGCGACAGACGCATTGCAGACATCTCTACCGAGATTGGGCTAGGCAGCACCAGGTTCTCTTCACCCGGGTGCAGCAGCGCCTGAATTTTGGGGTCAACGAAGCTGTAAGTGATGGCTTCCTGATAGCCTTTATCCACCAGCAGCGCCTTAACACGCTTCAGGGAGAGGTTAGCTTCACGGTGTTTGGTCATCACCAGACCCGCCTGTACCGGCACGTCAGGAATGTTGTCGTAGCCGTATACGCGGGCCACTTCTTCCACCAGATCTTCTTCAATAGCGAGATCGAAACGCCAGCCTGGCGCAACCGCCTGCCACTGACCGTTTCCTTCCGTCACTTCGCAACCGAGGCGACGCAGAATATCACTCACTTCCTCATCGGCAATCACGTGGCCAATCAGGCGGTCCAACTTTTCACGACGCAGCGTAATGGTCGCACGCTGTGGCAAGGCTGACTCGGTCGTCACATCAATGACCGGGCCAGCTTCACCGCCGCAAATTTCCAGCAGCAGCGCGGTGGCGCGTTCGATAGCTTTATGCTGCAGAGCCGGATCCACGCCACGCTCATAGCGGTGAGACGCATCGGTATGCAGGCCGTGACGGCGTGCGCGGCCGGTAATGGAGAGCGGGCTGAAGAAGGCACACTCGAACAGCACGTTCTGCGTCTCTTCATTTACGCCAGAGTGTTCGCCGCCGAAAATCCCGCCCATGGCCAGCGCTTTGCTGTGATCAGCAATCACCAGCGTGTCGCTTTTCAGGGTAGCTTCGTTGCCGTCCAGCAGGGTCAGCTTCTCACCCTCTTCCGCCAGGCGTACCACGATGCCACCGTCAATGCGGTCAAGGTCGAAGGCGTGCATCGGCTGGCCGAGCTCAAGTAAAACATAGTTGGTGATATCCACCACCGGATCGATCGAGCGGATGCCGCAGCGGCGCAGTTTTTCTTTCATCCACAGCGGGGTAGCGGCTTTGACGTTAATACCTTTCACCACACGACCGAGGTAGCGCGGGCAGGCTTCTGGCGCATCAACACGAATTGGCAAAGTATCCGCCAGCGTGGCTGCAACCGGTGCGATGTCGGGAGCGTTCAACGGCAGCTTGTTGAGCACGGCCACGTCACGCGCCACGCCGATAATGCCCAGGCAGTCGGCACGGTTTGGCGTGACGCTGATCTCAATCGTGTTGTCATCCAGCTGCAGATATTCGCGGATGTCGGTGCCAACGGTGGCATCCAGCGGCAGCTCAATGATGCCCTCATGATCGTCGGAAATACCCAGCTCGGAGAACGAGCACAGCATACCTTCAGAAGGCTCACCGCGCAGCTTAGCCGCTTTGATTTTGAAATCACCCGGCAGCACTGCGCCGACGGTCGCCACGGCCACTTTCAGACCCTGACGGCAGTTGGGTGCGCCACAGACGATATCCAGCAGGCGATCGCCGCCGACGTTAATTTTGGTCACGCGCAGCTTGTCGGCATTCGGGTGCTGACCGCACTCGACCACTTCGCCCACGACTACACCGTGAAAAGCACCGGCAACGGCTTCAACGCCGTCTACTTCCAGGCCTGCCATAGTGATTTGATCGGACAGGGCTGCACTGTCAATGGCCGGGTTGACCCATTCACGTAACCAGAGTTCACTGAATTTCATTGGTTTTACCCGCCCTTATTTAAACTGTTTGAGGAAACGTAAATCATTTTCGAAGAAGGCGCGCAGGTCGGTCACGCCATAGCGCAGCATGGTCAGACGTTCCATCCCCATACCAAAGGCGAAGCCTGAGTACACTTCCGGGTCAATGCCAACATTGCGCAGTACGTTCGGGTGCACCATGCCACAGCCCAGCACTTCCAGCCACTTGCCGTTTTTACCCATCACATCCACTTCGGCGGACGGTTCGGTGAACGGGAAGTAGGACGGACGGAAGCGTACCTGCAGGTCTGCTTCAAAGAAGTTGTTCAGGAAGTCGTGCAGCGTGCCCTTCAGATTGGTGAAGCTGATGCCCTTATCGACAATCAATCCTTCCATCTGGTGGAACATTGGGGTGTGAGTCTGATCGTAATCGTTACGATAGACGCGGCCCGGGGCAATAATGCGGATCGGCGGCTGCTGATCTTTCATGGTGCGGATCTGCACGCCAGAAGTCTGGGTACGCAGCAGGCGGGTGGCATCAAACCAGAAGGTATCGTGATCCGCACGCGCCGGGTGGTGCCCGGGAATATTCAGCGCATCGAAGTTGTGATAGTCATCTTCAATTTCCGGACCGGTTGCCACGGAGAAGCCCAGCTCACCGAAGAAGGTCTCGATGCGGTCAATGGTGCGCGTTACCGGATGCAGACCGCCGTTCTCAATGCGGCGGCCCGGCAGCGAGACATCAATCGTCTCCTGCGCCAGGCGGGCATTCATCACGGCGGACTCCAGCGAATTCTTCTGCGCGTTAAGCGCCTCCTGAACCTGCTGCTTTGCTTCGTTAATCACTGCACCCGCCGCCGGACGGTCTTCCGCTGGCAGTTCACGCAGGGTTGTCATCTGGAGCGTTAGATGCCCTTTTTTACCCAGGTATTCGACGCGAACGTTATCTAACGCGGCGACATCCTGAGCATCATTGATAGCGGCTTTCGCGCTCGCCACCAGGTCTGCGAGATGTGACATGCTTTCCTCTTCTTCCAGCCACCGTGGCCGGTCTGTTATTTGTCAGGACGAGTAGCCGCCCAATAGTCGATGTGTTTCGAGCGCTAAAACGAAAAAAGCCTCCACGAGGGAGGCTTTCAGCGCGATTTTTCGTTTCTTTTCTTTGCGCAAAAGCCCCCGATAGTCAGGCGCTAAAGTAAAAAAAGAAACGGAAAATAGCATTCATGGTGGCGTTACCTTGTTGCGGTTAAGACGGCTCTATTGAAATCTTAACAGGCAGAAAAGTCAATCTTTTCAGACAATAAAAAAGAGGGAGACAAGCTCCCTCTTCCAACTGGCTTACGCCAGAGCTGATTTCGCTTTTTCTACCAGAGCAGCAAATACTGCTTTGTCGAATACGGCGATGTCAGCCAGAATCTTACGGTCGATTTCGATCGAAGCCTTTTTCAGGCCATTGATGAAACGGCTGTAAGACATACCGTTAGTGCGAGCTGCTGCGTTGATACGCGCAATCCACAGCTGACGGAACTGACGCTTACGCTGACGACGGTCACGGTAAGCATACTGACCAGCTTTAATTACAGCCTGGAAGGCAACGCGGTAAACACGTGAACGTGCACCGTAATAGCCTTTAGCTTGTTTTAAGATTTTCTTGTGACGTGCGCGAGCAACTACACCACGTTTTACACGAGCCATTTAGCTCTCCTGTTTAATATTCTGTTAAAAAAAAATTTACTTATGCGTACGGCAGGCAGGCAATAACCAGACCCAGATCGCCTTTAGACACCATGCCTTTCGGACGCAGGTGGCGTTTACGCTTAGTAGATTTTTTAGTCAGAATATGACGCAGGTTAGCGTGTTTACGCTTGAAGCCGCCACCGGCGGTCTTCTTGAAGCGCTTGGCCGCGCCACGTACAGTTTTAATCTTTGGCATTTGAAAAAATATCCACTTCGCATTGTTAATAAAATGAACCAGACAGGCGAATCTCACCGCGCACCGAAGCGCGCGGCAGGATTACTTTAGGGCCTACTGCCTCTTCTTGGGAGCGAGCACCATAATCATCTGACGACCTTCGATCCTTGTAGGGAACGATTCGACCACTGCCAGATCAATATCTTCACACAGATCTTTACGGACGCGGTTAAGCACTTCCATACCGATCTGCTGGTGCGCCATCTCACGACCGCGGAAACGCAGTGTGATCTTGGCTTTATCGCCATCTTCCAGAAAGCGAATCAGGTTGCGTAGTTTTACCTGATAGTCGCCATCATCGGTACCAGGACGGAATTTAATTTCCTTAACCTGGATAACTTTTTGCTTTTTCTTCTGTTCCTTAGAAGATTTGCTTTTTTCATAAAGGAACTTGCCGTAGTCCATAACACGACAAACGGGCGGTTCGGCGTTAGGGCTGATCTCGACAAGATCAACACCTGCTTCTGCAGCTTTTTCTAAAGCTTCATCCAGACTGACAATACCAATCTGTTCGCCATCGACGCCTGTCAGACGAACCTCAGTGGCGCGAATTTCTCTGTTAATGCGATTAGGACGCGCCGGTTGAACTCGTTTTCCGCCTTTAATACTTTATTCCTCCAATTGATGAAGATTGCGACTGCGGATTTCATCCTGCAGCTTCGCGATCACTTCGTTTACGTCCATGCTTCCCAGGTCTTTACCGCGGCGGGTGCGAACGGCCACTTTGCCAGCTTCCACCTCTTTATCACCACAGACCAACATGTAAGGGACACGACGTAAAGTATGCTCGCGGATTTTAAAGCCAATCTTCTCGTTTCTCAAGTCCGCTTTTGCACGAATGCCCGCATTCTGCAATTTTCGGGTCAATTCTGCAACATATTCGGACTGGCCATCGGTGATATTCATCACCACAACTTGTAGTGGAGCAAGCCAGGTCGGGAAGAAACCGGCATATTCTTCGGTTAAAATCCCGATAAAGCGCTCCATGGACCCCAGGATTGCGCGGTGAATCATCACCGGAACCTGACGTTCATTACTTTCACCCACATACGAGGCGCTCAGGCGGCCCGGCAGCGAGAAGTCCAGCTGCACAGTACCACACTGCCATGCACGGTCGAGACAGTCATGCAGGGTAAACTCAATTTTAGGACCGTAGAAAGCGCCCTCGCCCGGCTGATATTCGAACGGAATGTTGTTCTCTTTCAGCGCGGCCGCCAGGTCCGCTTCTGAGCGGTCCCACAGGTCGTCGGTGCCGATACGCTTCTCTGGACGCGTAGAGAGTTTCACCACGATCTTTTCAAAGCCGAAGGTGCTGTACATGTCGTACACCATCTTAATGCAGCTGTTGACCTCGTCGCGCACCTGCTCTTCAGTACAGAAGATATGGGCATCATCCTGAGTAAAGCCGCGTACGCGCATCAGGCCGTGCAGTGCGCCCGACGGCTCATTACGGTGACAGCTACCAAACTCTGCCATACGCAGGGGTAAATCACGGTATGATTTTAGACCCTGATTGAAAATCTGCACGTGGCCCGGGCAGTTCATCGGCTTAATGCAGTATTCACGGTTTTCTGAAGAGGTGGTAAACATCGCCTCTTTGTAGTTTTCCCAGTGGCCGGTTTTTTCCCACAGCACGCGGTCCATCATGAACGGACCTTTTACTTCCTGGTAGTCATACTCTTTCAGCTTGGTGCGGACAAACACTTCCAGCTCGCGGAAGATAGTCCAGCCGTCGTTGTGCCAGAACACCATGCCAGGCGCCTCTTCCTGCATATGATACAGGTCGAGCTGCTTACCGATTTTACGGTGATCGCGCTTCGCCGCTTCTTCCAGACGCAGCAGATAGGCCGCCAGCTGCTTTTTGTCGGCCCAGGCGGTGCCGTAAATACGCTGCAACATTTTATTGTTGCTGTCGCCACGCCAGTAAGCGCCAGAAATTTTCTGTAGCTTGAAGTGGTGGCAGAAACGCATATTCGGCACGTGCGGACCCCGGCACATGTCGACATACTCTTCGTGATGATACAGGCCAGGACGGTCGTCACGGCTGATATTTTCATCAAGGATGGTCATTTTGTAAGTTTCGTCGCGCGCAGCGAAAGCGTCACGCGCTTCCTGCCAGCTGACTTTCTGCTTAACAACGTCGTAATTGGTCTCTGCCAGCTGGTGCATACGCTTTTCCAGCAGGTCGATATCTTCCTGGGTCAGCGTGCGGTCAAGGTCAACGTCGTAGTAAAAACCGTTGTCGATAACCGGGCCGATAGCCATTTTGGTATCCGGCCACAGCTGTTTAATCGCGTGCCCTAACAGGTGCGCACAGGAGTGACGAATAATTTCCAGACCGGCTTCGTCTTTAGCGGTGATGATTGCAACATTGGCGTCTTCGGTGATCGGGTCAACCGCATCCACCAGTTCACCATTCACACGGCCAGCAATACAGGCTTTCGCCAGGCCAGGACCGATGTCGAGGGCAATATCCATCACGCTGACGGCGTGGTCAAAAGAGCGCTGGCTTCCATCAGGAAGAGTAATTACAGGCATGAAACATCCTTAATTGCAGTGGTAACCCACACGTAAGATTACATGCAAACATAGTTTGAGAGTTCCGGGCTGGCAGGCTGTCTGACCCACATTGTCGGATTGCCGCCGCCCTTGATAGCTGCGCAATACACAGCAAGGCAAGCATAATAACATCTTTAGGATCAGAGAGAAACCGCGCAGGGAGATGCTGGCAGAATAAGGCAGGAATGACGGGCCGCCCGCAGGCAGCCCGCAAAGCAATTACATCGCGTAAGAGAGCGTGATGGTGGTTTTGGTATCGGTATGATCGGGCGCTGACTCAGGTGGATTCTGGTTCCAGGTCACGTTGTAAGCCATCTTCAGGGCGAAATGTTCGTTAATCGCTACCTGCAGACCGGTTTCGGAGTTGACGGTAGTATCGTCGCTACCCAGTACGGAAACACCCTGAACGAACTTGGTGGTGTCCGTCAGCTGCCACTGATAGCTCAGTGCGCCATAGGCCAGAGCCTGGGTCTCATGGCCACCTTCATGGTAGTCGTCATAACGCACACCAGGACCGGCTTCCACACGCAGCGAGTGCACCGGGCCGTTCAGCAGCTGGCGACCGTAACCGGCAGCAAGAATAGAACGACCGTCGTAACCGTTGAAGCGGTCGCTTAACCAGCTCGCCTGGCCGAACAGGTAGTCAGCGCTGTTGATGTTATAACGCGTACGGCCACCGACCTGATAGGTCTCGGATGAACGCTCATCATTAGACGAGGTATTGCTGGCGTTGCCCCACAGGCTGTAAGCAAAACTTGGGGTATACCATGTCAGGTTGGTGTTCGCCGTTGCGGAAGAACTGGTGGTGTTACCGGACTGAGCCATATAGCCCGCAGCCGCGTTACCTTCAAAATCTTTCTTCGCTGTAGAAGGGTCATCCATAACCGTGAAGACGTTGTTATCCGCCAGGGCTTGTTGACACAGTGCTCCCCCGGAGAGCAGAAGAACTACAGACAGCTTATTAAGCGCTTTCATTTAAATGTGACCCGTACGACAGTTTTAAAAAGAGGGAGTCTGAAGCGTTTTGAAGGACGATCAACGCAATTTACGGTAATAATCGTAAGAAATTGTTAATCCGCTCTTTTTCCAAAGCATCATGACCAAACTACCCTTCGAATAGGAACATTCCCATTAACGGCGCGCATTATAATGGGTAAATGATGAAAAAACACCTGGCTGTCAATAAGATTTAGCTCTAGCAAAGGACGAATTTATCGCCCTGCAGCCAGTATATGTAAGTAAATATTAATACCAGCATTCGCCCATCCGCTGCGCAACCAGCGGCTTTACGTCTTCTTAACGTAAAACGCGCAGAAAAGAGATCCGCCCTCGGCTTTGCTAGCGCCCTTGCGTGAATTCACCGCACCGACTGCGACAGTGAACTACGATTGAGGGGCGCTTTATCACATTGAGGTAAATCATGAATAGCCAATCAGTTGAACAGTTTGTTGTCACCTTCCGCTACCAGGAAAAAGGGCTCTCTGACCTGCTGGAGTTAAATAGCGCCCTGCTCAGTGCCGGGTTCAGCACCACGCTCAACGACAGCGAGGGCCATCCACACGAATTAGGCACCAACAGCTTCGGCATCACCAGCGCGATGGAGCCGGAAGAGATTGCGCAGCAGGCGCGCAGCGCGGGAGAATTGGTGCTCGGTGATGCACCGGAGGTGGACGTGCAGCGCTGGGAGGAGTTCCAGCAGCAGCTTAAACGCTAACTTTCTGTAAATATGATGCAATGCCGTGCGCCAGTGGGTATTTTGGTTATTCTTTAAGCGTTATCATCGTCGAATCACAGCGAAAAAGAGGAGTGTCCTATGTGGTCAGCCATCGGTCGTCTGTTGAGTGAGCAACTGGGTCCGGCAGAAATTAGCGGACGCAGCGAGTTGCCGGGCGGTGAGGTCCATGCTGCCTGGCTGCTGCAATACGGTGAGCACCAGGTGTTTGTGAAGTGTAACCAGCGCGAGATGCTCGATCTCTTCAGCTGGGAAGCGGATCAGCTCCAGCTGCTGGCGCGTACCCATACGGTGCGCGTGCCGGAAGTGTACGGCGTTGGCAGCGACCGCGAGACCAGCTTTCTGCTGCTGGAATACATCAAGCCGACGCCGCTCAATGCCGATTCTGCTTTCCAGCTTGGCGTACAGCTGGCCCATCTTCACCAGTGGAGTGAACAGCCGCAGTTTGGGCTGGACTTCGACAATAATATTACCACCTCTCCTCAGCCCAACAGCTGGCTGAAACGCTGGTCGGTGTTCTTTGCTGAACAGCGCATCGGCTGGCAGCTGCAGCTCGCCGCTGAAAAGGGTATTCAGTATGGGGATATCGAGCTGATTGTGCACTGCGCGCAGACGGCCCTCGACGCCCATCACCCGCAGCCGTCGCTACTGCACGGCGATCTGTGGCCGGCGAACTGCGCGGGGAGTGACAGTGGTCCCTGGCTATTTGATCCAGCCTGCTACTGGGGCGATCGTGAGTGTGACCTGGCCATGCTACCGTGGTTCAGTCAGCTGCCGGGGCAGATTTTCGAGGGTTATCAGTCGGTGTGGCCGCTACCTTGCGGCTTCTCACAGCGTCAGCCGATTTATCAGCTCTACTATCTGCTGAACCGCGCCAATGTCTTCGGCGGCAGCTGGCTTGGGGAGGCACAGCGTGCGGTAGGCACCCTGTTAGATGTGGACGATTTGGCTAAACAGCACGCGCGTCCGGCCTGAGATAAGCCCGGGCGGGGCACCTTCCCCCGCCCGCCATCCTCAGTAGATAAACCCGGCCAGCTTCAGCACGAAGTAGCCCGCTACGGCGATGATAATCGGCAGGACGTACAGCGGGAATATTTGCAGGAAAATGGTGTGGCGCGGCACCACAATCCTCTCTTCCAGCTGCGCACGCGTGTGCCCTTCTGTACCGCGCGCGTTCTCCAGAATCAGCTGATCCTCAATCCCTTCACGCAGAAAGCGCGACTGGCGCCACATTCGCGCGCCGGAAGCCTGCAGAGCAAGGCCGACAAAAATCAGCACGTAGATAACCCAGAACAGCACGTTGCTGCCGTGATTAAAATCCGGTACCGGTGAGTTATTCCAGAAGCTGGAAAGAAAACCGGTGTTAAAACGGATCATCTCAATCATCACATGGGCAAAATCCTGCATCACCGCATTAATGCCCTCGCGCTTTTCCCGGCTTTTTTCCAGAAAACCCAGCAGGGAAATCAGCGTTGAGATCAGCGCGGGAATAAAGATAACCCAGCCCGCGACCCGCTTGATCACCGCCACTCTGCCAGCCTGTTGATAAGTCATGCCTTCTCCTGTCCATACGATGTCTGCGTGTCAGTCTACATTGAGTCGGCAAAAAGCGCCTGTAAAATGCGGTCACCAGCGCAGGATCCCGGCTAAACGCCGCTGCGATGATAATTTTTTCAGCAGCGCCTTCATGCTAAGGTGGCACAAACTGTCAAATGGAGCCGCAGCATGTCTTATCAACGCCCTGTACTCGCCGCCATCTTTGATATGGATGGCCTGCTGATCGATTCAGAACCGCTATGGCACCAGGCCGAGCTGGACATCTTCAATACCCTTGATGTTGACCTCAGCCGCCGTAAAGCGCTGCCCGACGCGCTCGGCCTGCGCATCGATCAGGTGGTGCGCATGTGGTACGAAACCCTGCCGTGGAGCGGCCCTTCCCAGGCGGAAGTGACGCAGCGCGTGATTGCCCGCGCGCTGAGCCTGGTAGAGGAGCGCCGCCCGCTGCTGCCGGGCGTTGAGCATGCGTTAAAGCTGTGCCAGGCCGAAGGGCTGAAGATTGGCCTCGCCTCCGCCTCCCCGCTGTTTATGCTGGAGCGCGTGCTGGAGATGTTTGACCTGCGCGACTATTTTGAAGTGCTGGCCTCGGCAGAATCTCTGCCCTACAGCAAACCGCACCCGCAGGTTTACCTTGATGCCGCCGCCCGGCTTGGCGTCGACCCACTGAACTGCGTCACGCTGGAAGACTCCTTTAACGGCATGATCGCCACTAAAGCCGCACGTATGCGCTCTATAGTGGTGCCTGACGCCAGCTACGCTGAAGATGCACGCTGGGCGCTGGCGGAGGTCAAGCTGAGCAGCCTGCAGCAGCTCACCCCTGCTCATCTGCGCGGTGGTTAAACCCTGAAAAGGTGCTGCCTGTGCAGCACCTCTCAATAAAAATAAAACAATGTTTCATTTTTATTGAATTACCCTCTTCCTGCGCCTATGCTCCCTGATAACCTCATTAATCAGGAAGCCGCTATGATCCTCAATGCTTTTAACCTCGAAGGGAAAGTCGCACTGATCACCGGATGCAACACCGGGCTGGGTCAGGGTATGGCCGTCGGTCTGGCGCAGGCCGGATGTGACATTATTGGCGTCAACCGCTCCGCTGCCTGCGCAACGGCAAAGCAGGTGAGCGCGCTCGGACGCCGCTTTATCAGCATCACCGCCGACCTGTCGGACAGCCACTGCGTGCCAAAGGTGATGGAGCAGGCGCTGGCAGCCTGCCCGCGGCTCGATATCCTGGTCAACAATGCCGGGATTATTCGCCGCGCAGAGGCGCTGAATTTCAGTGAGCAGGACTGGGATGACGTCATGAACATCAACAGCAAGACGCTGTTCTTTCTTGCGCAGGCGGTGGCGCGCCAGTTCGTTCAGCAGGGGCACGGCGGCAAAATCATTAATATCGCCTCAATGCTCTCTTACCAGGGCGGCATCCGCGTACCTTCGTATACCGCCTCGAAAAGCGCGGTAATGGGGCTGACGCGCCTGATGGCCAACGAATGGGCGCAGTACGGCATCAACGTTAATGCCATCGCCCCGGGCTATATGGCCACCAACAACACCGAGCAGCTGCGTGATGACGAAGAGCGCAGTCAGCAGATCCTCGAGCGCATCCCGAGCGGTCGCTGGGGCGAGAGCCGCGATATGATGGGGCCGGTGGTGTTTCTTGCCTCCAGCGCGGCGGACTACGTCAATGGCTATACGCTGGCCGTCGACGGCGGCTGGCTGGCGCGGTAAGCCAAATGCGGGTCAGTTTCTGCGCGACCCGCTCAACATTTCACTGATGTAAAAATATTTATCTTTCGTTACAGCGTCACATATTTATTCTACTGTATATATTCCCTATACTGGATGCATTGACAGTTATGCACCAGGTGTTCCCATGACGGCCGAAGGCCACCTCATATTTGCCATTGCCAGCGCCATTTTCGCCAAGCGTGCGGAACTGACGCCGGTGCTGGCCAGCGCAGACTGGTGGCATATTATTCCGGCTACCCTGCTCACCTGCCTGCTGCCGGACATTGACCATCCCAAATCTTTTCTCGGTCAGCGCCTGAAGTGGCTGTCGCACCCTATTGCGCGCGCCTTTGGTCATCGCGGATTTACCCACAGCCTGCTGGCGTTGGCGGGCGGCGTCGCGCTGCTACAGCTGAAGCTGCCCGCTGGCTGGCTGATCCCTGCCGATGCCTTCCAGGGCATGGTGCTGGGCTACCTCAGCCACATTGTTGCCGATATGCTGACGCCCGCCGGGGTCCCCCTGCTGTGGCCGTGCCGCTGGCGCTTCCGCCTGCCGCTGCTGAGAAGCCAGAAAGGTAACCAGCTGGAGCGTGCGCTGTGCCTCGCGCTGGTCGGTTATGCCATCTGGTTTCCGCCGGGAATGCCACCGTTTGGTGCGACCGGCTGGACCAGTCAGGTGGTCAATTCGGTACAAAATGGCTTTAGCCGGGTAATAAATCCGCAAAACGGACATTAATCAGGCAATAACGCAGCAAAAGTTATAAATCATTCCTTTTGGATATAAGCCTGCACCATCACTAGCTGCTACCATTTCGCCCTTGTGCTGGTTACTGCGCGTCAGAAATTAACTGAAGTCAGTTATGGCACTTTTGCCGACTATTTTTGGGAGAAATGGGAAATGAATTTTCCGCTAATTATTAACCTGGTAGCGTTCGTGGCGCTGCTGCTGCTGGTAGCAAAAACCGGCCGCACCGGCTGGAGCCTGTCGAAGAAAGTGCTGTTCGGCCTGGTGGTCGGCGTACTGTTTGGCCTCGCGCTGCACACCATTTACGGCGAAAACAGCCCGGTTATCAAAGAGTCTGTCAGCTGGTTTAACCTGGTCGGCGGCGGTTACGTTCAGCTGCTGCAGATGATTGTGATGCCGCTGGTGTTCGCATCGATTCTCAGCGCCGTAGCCCGTCTGCATAACGCCTCATCGCTGGGTAAAATCAGCGTACTGACCATTGGCGTGCTGCTGTTCACCACCGCCATTGCCGCCGCGGTTGGCGTATTCGTCACCTGGCTGTTCGGCCTCAACGCCGGTGGCCTGGTGCAGGGCGCGCAGGAAAGCGCACGCCTTGCGGCCATTCAGAGCAGCTATGTCGGCAAGGTCGCCGATCTCAGCGCGCCGCAGCTGCTGCTCTCCTTTGTACCGAAAAACCCGTTTGCCGACCTGACCGGTGCCAACCCTACTTCGATCATCAGCGTAGTGATCTTCTCCGCCTTCCTGGGCGTGGCGGCTCTGCAGCTGCTGAAGGATGATGTCGAAAAGGGCCAGCGCGTGCTGAAAGCCATCGATACGCTGCAGTCCTGGGTGATGAAGCTGGTGCGCCTGATCATGAAGCTGACGCCTTACGGCGTGCTGGCGCTGATGACCAAAGTGGTGGCAACCTCTAACCTGAGCGACATCATCAAGCTTGGCAGCTTCGTGCTGGCCTCCTACCTCGGCCTGGCGATTATGTTTGCCGTGCATGCCCTGCTGCTGTCGGTCAACGGCGTGAATCCGCTGCGCTTCTTCCGTAAAGTGTGGCCGGTTATCACCTTTGCCTTCACCAGCCGCTCCAGCGCCGCGACTATTCCGCTGAGCGTGGAAGCGCAAACTCGTCGTCTGGGTATTCCAGAGTCGATTGCCAGCTTTGCGGCATCCTTTGGTGCCACCATTGGTCAGAACGGCTGTGCCGGTCTTTACCCGACCATGCTGGCGGTAATGGTGGCGCCAACCGTGGGCATCAACCCGTTTGACCCGATGTGGATTGCCACGCTGATCGGCATCGTGACCCTCAGCTCTGCGGGCGTTGCCGGCGTCGGCGGTGGCGCGACCTTCGCTGCGCTGATCGTTCTGCCTGCGATGGGCCTGCCGGTCACGCTGGTGGCCCTGCTGATCTCCATCGAGCCGCTGATTGATATGGGCCGCACCGCGCTCAACGTCAACGGTTCCATGACTGCCGGTACGCTGACCAGCCAGTGGCTGAAGCAGACTGATAAAGCGATTATGAACACCGACTCAGACAGCGAAGCCGAACTGGCACATCGTTAATCCTCCTGCGGGTCGGCACTTGCCGGCCCGCCTCATTTCGTCATATCCCTGCATTTAACGGGCGTATATCCCTCACTGTTCTATAGTTACTGTTGCCCTAAAACGACAGCAACTGGAGTAGATGAGTCATGCCGAAAGAACACAAACCGCAGCAGCAGAAGCCCACTACCGCCCCTGACAACGCCAAAGTGGCTGCGCTGGAACCCTTTCGCAAAAATGGAATGGAACAACCACTGACCACCAATCAGGGTACTCGCATCGCCGATGACCAGAACTCACTGCGTGCCGGAACGCGCGGACCGACGCTGCTGGAAGACTTCATCATGCGTGAGAAGATCACCCACTTTGACCACGAGCGCATCCCGGAGCGTATTGTCCATGCGCGCGGCTCTGCGGCACACGGCTACTTTCAAACCTATCGCGACATGAGCGAGGTTACCAAAGCGGACTTTCTGCGCTCCCCGGAAAGCGTCACGCCAGTATTTGTCCGCTTCTCCACGGTGCAGGGCGGCGCGGGTTCCGCCGATACCGTGCGTGACATCCGCGGCTGGGCCACCAAGTTCTATACGGAGGAAGGCGTTTTCGACCTGGTGGGCAACAATACCCCGGTGTTCTTTATCCAGGATGCGCATAAGTTCCCTGATTTTGTCCACGCGGTAAAACCAGAGCCGAACAATGAGATGCCGCAGGGGCAAAGCGCCCACGACACCTTCTGGGATTATGTTTCCCTGCAGCCAGAAACCCTGCACAACGTCATCTGGGCGATGTCCGATCGCGGCATTCCGCGCAGCTACCGCACCATGGAAGGTTTTGGCATTCACACCTTCCGCTTTATCAACGCCGAAGGGAAAGGGACGTTTGTGCGCTTCCACTGGAAGCCGGTGGCGGGTAAAGCCTCGCTGCTGTGGGACGAGTCACAAAAGCTGACCGGCCGCGATCCCGACTTCCACCGCCGCGACCTGTGGGAAGCGATCGAAGCGGGAGACTTCCCGGAATATGAGCTGGGCGTGCAGCTTATTCCCGAGGCTGACGAATTCAACTTCGATTTTGACCTGCTGGATGCCACCAAGCTGATCCCTGAAGAGCTGGTGCCGGTGCAGCTGATTGGCAAAATGGTGCTCAACCGCAACCCGGATAACTTTTTCGCCGAAACCGAGCAGGTGGCCTTCCACCCGGGTCATATCGTACCGGGAATGGATTTCAGCAACGACCCGCTGCTGCAGGGGCGCCTGTTCTCCTACACCGATACCCAGATCAGCCGTCTTGGCGGCCCGAACTTCCATGAAATTCCGATTAACCGCCCGGTCTGCCCGTACCACAACTTCCAGCGCCAGGGCATGCACCGTATGGAGATCGATACTAACCCGGCCAACTACGAACCCAACTCGATCAACGACAACTGGCCGCGCGAAACGCCACCCGCGCCACAGCGCGGCGGTTTTGAGAGCTATCAGGAGCGTATTGAAGGGCATAAAGTGCGCGAGCGCAGCCCCTCTTTTGAGGAGCACTACTCGCAGCCGCGCCTGTTCTGGCAGAGTCAGACGCCGGTGGAACAGCAGCATATCGTCGATGCTTTCTCCTTCGAGCTAAGCAAAGTTGGCCGCGCCTACATTCGCGAGCGCGTGGTGGACCAGCTGGTGCATATCGATATTTCGCTGGCGAACAGCGTGGCGGAGAACCTTGGCCTGACCCTTTCCGAACAGCAGCTGCAGACGGCACCACCAAAGGACGTCAATGGCCTGAAAAAAGATGCCAGCCTCAGCCTGTATGCGGTGCCAAGCGGCAGCATTAAAGGCCGCAAGGTGGCGCTGCTGCTGAGCAATGGTTTCAACGCGGCCGATACGCTGGCTGCGCTGCAGGAGCTGAAAAATCACGGGGTGCATGCCAAATTGCTGGCGGCGCACATGGGCGAGGTTCACGCGGATGACGGCTCGACGCTGACCGTGGATGCTACCTTCAGCGGCCTGCCTTCGCTGACGTTTGACGCGGTGCTGGTGCCCGATGGCAACATCGATGCCCTGCTGCTGCGCGGCGATGCCTGTTATTTCCTGCTGGAAGCCTACAAGCACCTGAAAGTGATCGGGCTGAGCGGCAACGCACGGCGCTTTAAGGCACAGTTCGGGCTGGCTGACGAAGATGAAGAAGAGGGCATCATCTGCGACAGTAAAACTGAGGGGGTGTTGATGAGCGAATTCCTGGCCGCGCTGGCTGCTCACCGTATCTGGTCACGCAGCCAGAAAGCGCTCAGCGTCCCGGCGTAAGCGCCCTGCTCATCACAATCTGAGGGCAATCGTGGCGGTCAGGTAAAGGAAACGTTAAGCGCTGTAAGCAGCGGCAAATGGCGAGGGGTTGGCGCTTGTATTTATCCCGGGTAAGGAAGATGCTGAACCCGGTATGAACCAGGAGAATGCTTATGAAAAAGGTGATAACCACACTTTTCGCCTTATCGCTGCTTACCCCGGCGCTGGCATCGGCCCATCCCGGCGGCTGGGGTCCCGGCCCCGGTCCGGGCTGGCATCATGGCGACGGCGGCTGGCACGGCGGCCACGGACCCGGGCGCTTATCGTTTCTGCCCGGTGCTGCCGCTGCGGTGCTGATTGGCGGCCTGACTTACTATGTGCTTAACGGCAACTACTACCAGCGCCAGAACGATAACACCTATGTGGTGGTTGACCGCCCGGTGGAACATTACCGTGACAGTTACGACGACATGCGCGCGCTGGATTACAACGGTGAGCGATTTTACGTGCAGGACGGCCATTACTACCGCCGCAGCATCAACGGTGAATATCTGGAAGTTCCACGGCCGCCGGGTCTGTAACTTGCTAAAAATGACAAAAAAAAACGGTCACCGCGGTGACCGTTTTTTTTACGTAACCAACAGTTACTTGGTGGTAGCCTGCGGGTCGGTATCGTAATCTTTGCAGCTCTGGAAGCCGTAGTTCATCACACGGCCGGTGTCGCTATAGCTGACAAAGTAAGTCTGCTGTTTACCGTCACGTTCGCCCAGCACATACGTCTGGCAGGTGCCGCGAGCGTGGACCATGGTAATTTCGGTAGAAGGTGGGCCGGCGATGTCACGCACCTGCTGGCGGGTCATCCCTTTTTTCACGTCCTGCACTACAGGTTTGGTGACATAACTTTCCGCCCGGTCGTAGGCAGTACAGCCAGACAACACGGCCAGGGCAACAGCAGCACCAATCAATCCCGTCAACTTACGCATTTATTCTTCCTCATTTATTGTCCATGTAGCTCTAAGCCTGGAATATAAATGCAGATTTATCAACTTTATGGCGTCAAATTAATATCGATCTCTCTGCTCCACGCCTATAATGCAGCCCTTGAGAATGAACATTCGCATTCCTGTAACGGCTGAAGCTTACTGGCTGTTATGGGTCACTCACCCCCAGGCGGAGGGCCGATGAGCTCACAAGTAGAAGCACGCGAGGCGCGCCACCGTCTGCGCCAGGACGAGATTATCTCCGCTGCCCGCCGCTGTTTTCGCCAGCATGGTTTTCATGCCGCCAGCATGTCGCAGCTGGCGCTGGAAGCGCGGCTCAGCGTGGGGCAAATCTATCGCTACTTCATCAATAAAGATGCGATTATCGAAGAGATCATCCGCCGCATTATCGACCACCGCCTGCAGGAGATGATCTCCACCAGCGGCAACGTCCACCTGCCCGAGCTGCTGGCGTGGCGCAGGGTGCTGAATGAAGAGGATGAAGCCCTGATGATCGAGGTTGCCGCCGAAGCCACGCGCAACCCGCGAGTGGCACAGATGATGGCCGATGCCGATCAGCGCATGTTCACCCAGGCCTGCTGCAAAGTGGCGGCTGAACATCCTGAGTTCAGCCCCGAGCGGGTTCGCGCCTCGGTTGAGATCCTCGCCGTGATGGTGGAAGGCACCTCTTACCGCCGCATCACGCCGCAGAAAGCGTCGGCACAACGTCTCTATACCCTTTATCAGCAAATTAACGACCTTCTTTTCAAATCAGAGGAATCATGACACCTGCTCATCCCAAACGTCTTGGCTATGCCATCACGCTCGGCCTGCTGGCGGCGCTTGGCCCGCTCTGCATCGATCTCTACCTGCCCGCGCTGCCGGAACTGGCTAAAGACCTGCACACCCCGACCGCCACGGCACAGCTGAGCCTGACCGCCGGCCTGCTCGGCCTCGGCTTAGGCCAGCTGTTTTTCGGCCCGCTGAGCGATAAATATGGCCGTATCCGCCCGCTGCTGCTGTCGCTGGTGCTATTGCTGGTGGCCTCCATTGGCTGTGCGCTGGCGCAGGATATCCATCAGCTGCTGCTGGCGCGGCTGTTTGAAGGGCTGTCCGGGGCTGGCGGTGCGGTGCTGTCGCGCGCCATTGCCCGCGATATGTACAGCGGCCATGAGCTGACCAAATTCTTTGCGCTACTGATGCTGGTCAACGGCCTGGCGCCGATTGCTGCACCAGTGCTGGGCGGCGCGCTGATGGCGTTTCTCGACTGGCGCGGGCTGTTTATGGTGCTGGCGGCGATTGCCGTGCTGCTGTTTGTGCTGGCACGCCTCAAGCTGCATGAGACCCTGCCCGCTGCGCGCCGCAGCCAGGGCAGTCTGTTCTCGGCGTGGGCGGCCCTCGGCCAGGTGGTCACCCATCGCCCATTTATGGGCTTCTGCCTGACGCAGGGCTTTATGATGTCGGGCATGTTCGCCTATATCGGCGCATCGCCGTTCGTCCTGCAGCAGATCTACCAGCTTTCCCCTCAGGCATTCAGCTTCTGCTTCGCCGCCAATGGGGTCGGCCTGATTATTGCATCACAGGTAAGTGCCCGCCTCAGCCCACTGTGGGGCGAGTACCGCGTGCTGAAAGGCGGCCTGGTGCTGGCGTTCATCTCTTCCGGCAGCCTGCTGGTGGCGGGGCTAAGCAGTGCGAGCCTGCCGCTGGTACTGGTGGCGCTGTTCTTCAGCGTGGCAAGCAACGGCGTGATCTCCGTTACCGCCGCCTCGCTGGCGATGCAGAGCCAGGGGCACCGTGCCGGCAGCGCCTCGGCCGTAATTGGCGTCACCATGTTTACCCTGGGTGGCATCAGCGTTCCGGTTACCGGTATCGGTGGCACCTCGGTACTGACCATGAGCGCCACCATCTTTGGCTGTTATATGCTGGCGATTCTGATGTTCAATCTGCTGGCACAGAAAGCGAAAACAGCCTGACCCAATCAGACCCGGTGCAGAGAGTAACGTATTGATTGTTGTGGTTTCGCGCCGGGCACGTTAGCTTAAACAGATAAATTGCACACCGTCGCCGCCAGTCGGCGCTGAAAATGAGGAGAGGTAAATGGCTCTGCAACAGGACATTATCGCGGCGCTGGGCGTCAAGCCCACTATTGATGCTCAGGCAGAAATTCGCACCAGCGTTGAATTTCTTAAATCCTATCTGAAAACGTATCCGTTCCTGAAGTCGCTGGTGCTGGGCATCAGCGGCGGTCAGGACTCTACCCTGACGGGTAAGCTGTGCCAGATCGCCATTAACGAACTGCGGGCTGAAACCGGCGACGGCAGCTACCAGTTTATCGCGGTGCGCCTGCCGCACGGCGTACAGGCCGACGAGCAGGACTGCCAGGACGCCATTGCGTTTATCCAGCCCGACCGCGTGCTGACGGTGAACATCAAGGCAGCGGTGCAGGCCAGCGAGCAGGCGCTGCGCGATGCCGGAATCACGCTTTCCGATTTTATTCGCGGCAACGATAAAGCGCGCGAGCGCATGAAAACCCAGTACAACATTGCCGGTATGACCTCCGGCGTGGTGGTCGGCACCGACCACGCGGCGGAAGCCGTCACTGGCTTCTTTACCAAATACGGCGATGGCGGCACCGATATCAATCCGATCTTCCGCCTGCACAAAGGCCAGGGTAAGCAGCTGCTGAAAGCGCTGGGCTGCCCGGAGCACCTCTATCTGAAGCACCCCACCGCCGACCTTGAAGACGATCGTCCGGGCCTGCAGGATGAAGTGGCGCTGGGCGTGACCTATGAGATGATCGACCGCTATCTGGAAGGGCAAACTATCGACCCGGCGGCAGCGAAAACCATCGAGAACTGGTATCTGAAAACCGAACATAAACGCCGCCCGCCGATCACGGTGTTTGACGATTTCTGGAAACGTTAACACCTTCGGCCTTTTCACCGGTTATTCCTTACGCGAAAACTCCTGCTATACTGTGCGCATACACAGTAGCCGGAGTTTTTAGTGGCCAGAAGAATAGCCAGTCATCGCCTTGAGTTTGAACCCGCCGCAATCTACCAGTATCCGGAACAGCTGCGTCCGTGGCTGGAATCCCTGCCCACCCTGCCCGGCGTCTATATTTTTCATGGTGAAAGCGAAACCCTGCCGCTGTATATCGGTAAAAGCGTCAATATCCGCAGCCGGGTGCTGTCGCATCTGCGCACCCCTGATGAGGCACGCATGCTGCGCCAGGCGACGCGCATCAGTTTTATCCCTACCGCCGGTGAGCTGGGCGCCCTGCTGCTGGAAGCGCAGATGATCAAACTGCAGCAGCCGCTGTTCAATAAACGCCTGCGTAAAAACCGCCAGCTGTGCGCGCTGCAGATCCGCGCCGGGCGCCCGCAGGTGGTGTATGCCAAAGAGGTCGACTTCTCGCACACGCCGGATCTGTTCGGCCTGTATGCCAGCCGCCGCGCCGCGCTGGACACCCTGCAAAAAATTGCCGACGAGCAGCGGCTCTGTTACGGCCTGCTGGGGCTGGAAACGCTGACGAAAGGTCGCGCCTGCTTCCGCTACAGCCTGAAACGCTGCGCCGGAGCCTGCTGTGGGGAAGAGTCACTGGAGGCGCACCAGCAGCGCCTGCTGGCGGCGCTGGACGCCGTGCGCCTGCAGTGCTGGCCATGGCCGGGTGCCGTGGCCGTGGTGGAAAAGGGCGTCAGCCAGCAGCAGATACATGTGATCAATAACTGGCTCTACCTCGGTTCAGTCAGCGATCTGGCGGATGCCGCCGCCCTGTGCACCACCCCGCCCGGATTTGACAGCGATGGTTATAAGATCCTCTGCAAGCCGCTGCTGAAAGGCAGCCTGCCGATCATCCCTCTACCCGGCGCCTGAACAAAACAAAACCGCCGACGGTGACCACGGCCATTCAGGCGGTGTGGGCAACGTCGGCGGTCTCAGATTTTTTGCAGCCATCCCGGCTCAAACGGGGCAGGCATCCCTCACCCCGTTGAAACTAGCGGATTTACTCTTCTGCAGGCGCCATTTTACCTTCATGGTGCGGCTTTTCAGTCAGACGTTTCTCAAAGTTCTGATTAAACTGTTTTTTCTGCTCAGGAGTCAGCACGTTATACAGCTTGTTCTGCGTCTCCAGCATCGACATTGCCCGCGCTTTGCCGTTGGCAGACATCTGTTCAGCCTGCGCTTCTGCCTTCGCCTTGTCGAAGCTGTCGGAGGCGATAATGTTATGTGCTGCGCGGCGCTCTTCCAGCGACGGGCGCTTCATCTCTTTGTGTGACTCTTTCATGATGGTGCGCATCTGTTGTTTCTGCGCGTCCGTCAGATTCAGTCCTTTAAACATCTCGTGTTGCATACCACCGTGACGCGGCGGCTTATGCGTCATCGGCTTGTCGGCACCCGCCGGCGGTGGCGTCAGAGTATCAGCGGCTGCATGAACGATATTTGCAGCACCCAGAGCCAGTGAAGCGGCAACAAAAACAGAGGTTAATTTACGCATAATATAGTCCTTACTTTTCAGTTCAATGACGACGCGATTGTCGTGATGTCGGAAGCAAGTTTACGGCGCTGAACGTCAAGTAGTCAGAGCGTCAGTAAAGCCCTGAAAGCATAAAAGACAATTTCACGTCAATCATGAAGAGAATGCGAAGATTACGGTGAGGAATTGCAAAAGAATATGAATTTGCACAGGTTTATGCAGAAATTATGGAGGAGTGTAATCCGTGCGGCAGGATAGCGAAAGGAAAAAGTTAACCCATTTGCGGCGACTGGCAATTGCCTGCCAGAGCCGCCACGGGGCGGCTCACCTTCCGCTTACGGCGTCGAGCCCAGCGCCTCATTATGCGCATTATCTTCGACCAGCATCAGCCCGGCTCGCAGGCCGACCGCGACGTTGGGATTAGGGAACAGCACATACTCCCGCGCCTGCTGGACAAAATAACGCTTCTCGCCATCTTCCGCCAGCAGCGTGCCCTGTGGGAAAACGGTGAAGTTCAGCGTGTCATCGCTCATATGCAGCACAAAGCTCTCCGACAAACGGGTGATCTGCTGGGAGACCCGATAGCGGCGCGGCGCCTCAGCGACGGCAGGCAGTTCACCCCCGCAAATCAGCGCGCTCAGCGCCTCGCGGGCGGCGCTGAACTGGCTGAGGTCGTTCTGGCCAAACGGCAGTGCTTTACCCAGCTCCAGCGTGCAGCTGGCAGCCTGAAAATGCTGGCTGCTGTAGTGGGTAAAGGTGCCGCCCGGCGCGCGGTGGAACACCAGCGCCTCCAGTCCGGCAACGCCCAGCCATGCCATAAAATCGTCCGGCCACGGCGTGTCGCGCAGCGGCAGCACGCCAAAGCGCGTATGCCATGAGCCGCGGATTGCGGTGTGCATATCAATATGCCAGCGCACCTCTTCGTACTCGCCGGCCTGCCAGAAGTTCTCCATCGCCTGCTCCAGTCGCCAGGCGCGGCGCGCTTCCGGACAGTCTTCATACTGCTGCCAGCGGCCGCCAAACATCCGGTTCATATCGCCGTGCAGATAGCGCTTATTGCGCCGCAGCGCTGCCGGATTACCATAAATCACCAGCAGACGCGTCTGCAGCGGCCGCTCGCCGCGTAGCAGAGCGTCCAGCAGCGGCTCAACAATTTCCACCGGTGCCGTTTCGTTGCCGTGGATCCCGGCTGAGACCACCAGTGCCATGGTCGCCGGTTGGGTCGGGGTCAGTTCAACAATCCCCTCATCGATCCAGCGCCAGCTGAGATGCTCATTACGCCCCTCAGGCGCGGAGGGGGTTTGCCCGTTTAGCGTGGTGGTGAGGAAGTCCTGCATCGATACTCCTTAGAATCAATCGCCGTTCAGCCCTGACAGGCCGGAGCTGATCTCCGGCCCTGCGATCATCGCGTTACTGCTGAAAACGGTAAACATTGCCTAAGTTTAGCAGCTTCGTCAGCTCATCGAGAGCTTCACGTCCTTCGCGCAGCAATTGCGGGTCGGCGAGGTCAGCCTGCGACAGCCGATCGCGGTAGTGGCGCTCTACCCAGCCGTTGAGCGTGGCGAACAGCTGGTCGTTCATCATCACCGCCGGATTGACCGCCGCCTGCTGCCGCTCGTTCAGCACCACGCGCAGGCGCAGACAGGCCGGGCCGCCGCCGTTGCACATACTTTCGCGCAGGTCGAATACTTTCAGTTCATCAATCAAGCCGCCGCTGGTGACCAGCTCGCTGAGATACGCCCAGACGCCCGCATGGCGGCGCGCCTCTTCCGGCAGCACCAGCAGCATTTTGCCGTCCGGCTTGCTCAACAGCTGGCTGTTAAACAGGTACGTTGCCACCGCATCGGCCACGCTAACCCGGCTGGCAGGAACTTCGATGGCGCTGAAGCCCGGCACTTTCGCTCCCAGCTCCGCCAGCAGCTGCGGCTGATTCACAAAGGCCTGCTGATGGCAAAACAGCGCCTGCTGGTTGCTGACGGCAATCACATCATTGTGGAACACCCCCTGGTCGATCACCGCCGGATTTTGCTGAGCAAACACGGTGCGGGCCGCATCAAGCTGATGCAGCCGCGCCACGGCTTCACTGGCCTCCAGCGTCTGGCGCGCCGGGTAACGCACGGGAGCCACCTCGCCACTGCGCTCTGCGCGCCCGTAGACAAACAGCTGCACGCCCGGCTCGCCGTAGCCGTTGCCAAAGCGGTTGTGGTTGGCCGCGCCCTCGTCACCAAACATCGCCACCTGCGGCAGCGCATCGTGCACGCTGAAGTGGTCACGATCGCGGAAAATGGCGCGCAGCAGCGCCGCCGTGGTAGGGGCTTCTATCGCGCGATGAAACTTATTGTTCAGGTTGGCCACGGTGAGATGCACGCGACCGTCGGCGCTGTCCGCTGAAGGGGATACGGTCGCGGCATTGGCGACCCACATCGCCGACGCCGAGCTGGCGGCAGAAAGCAGCTGCGGCGCCTGTTTTGCCGCCTGCGCCAGCACCTGCGCATCGCTGCCGCTGAAACCAATCTGGCGCAGGGCTGCAATATTTGGCCGCTCGTGCGGCGGGATCACCCCCTGGGCAAAGCCCATATCCGCCAGCGCTTTCATCTTCATCAAGCCCTGCAGCGCCGCCAGCTTCGGGTTAGAGAGCTGGTGCTGGTTGCGGGTTGAGGCTTCATTGCCAAACGACAGCCCGGCATAGTGGTGGGTCAGCCCCGGCAGGCCGTCAAAGTTGACTTCACGTGCGCTCATCGGGCACCTCCCGCATCGCTAAAATCGAGGCCCGGTGACAGAGTGGCAGGCAGCGACAGATCGCTGGACTCCAGCGAGGCCATCGGCCAGGCGCAGTAGTCTGCGGCGTACCAGGCGCTGGCGCGGTGGTTGCCGGAAGCGCCGATGCCGCCGAATGGCGCGGTACTGGCTGCCCCGGTCAGCGGTTTATTCCAGTTCACGATCCCGGCGCGCGCTTCAATCAGCAGCCGCTCAAACTTCTCACGCTGTGGGGAGATCAGCCCGCAGGCCAGGCCGTAGCGGGTGTTATTAGCAATGCGGATCGCCTGGTCGAAATCGTCATAGCGGATCACCGTCAGCAGCGGCCCGAACACCTCTTCATCCGGCAGGCTGGCAACATCGGTCACGTCAATAATGCCCGGCGTCAGGATCGCGCTGTCGCGCTGCGGCCACTGCATCGCCAGCAGCACTTTGCCGCCGCTATCGATGCGTGCCTGCCATTCGCTGTAGATCTTCTCAGCGGCCTGCAGCGAGATCACGCTGCCCATAAAGGGCTGCGGCTCGGCATTCCAGCTTCCGCTGCGAATTTTTGCCGCCACTTCAACCAGGCGTTGCAGGAAGGCATCCCCCGCCGCGCCGCGCTTCACCAGCAGACGGCGCGCACAGGTGCAGCGCTGCCCGGCGCTGATAAACGCCGACTGAATGGCGATATGCACCGCGCCGTCGATATCATCAGGATCTTCGACGATCAGCGGATTGTTGCCGCCCATCTCCAGCGCCAGCATTTTAGCAGGCTGCCCCGCCAGCTGACGGTGCAGCTGATAGCCGGTTGCCGCACTGCCGGTAAACAGCACGCCGTCCACCTGCGGCTCCTGCGACAGCGCCTGGCCGGTTTCGCGCCCGCCCTGTACCATATTCAGCACGCCACCCGGCAGCCCGGCACTCAGCCACAGCCGCACGGTGATCTCCGCCGTCAGCGGCGTCAGCTCGCTCGGTTTGAACACCACGCAGTTGCCCGCCAGCAGCGCTGGCACGATATGCCCATTCGGCAGATGTCCGGGGAAGTTATACGGGCCGAATACCGCCATCACCCCGTGCGGACGGTGGCGCAGTGAGCTGTCGGCGCCATTCTGCTCGCCGGTGCGCTGATGATAGGCGCGCACGGAGATCGCCACTTTATTGATCATCGCCTGAACTTCGGTCTGGGTTTCCCAGCGCGGCTTGCCGGTTTCGCGCGAGATCGCCTCGCTCAGCTCCACTTTGCTTTTTTCCAGCAAAACGGCAAATTTCTCGGCAATTGCCTGACGCTCGGAGAACGGGCGGCGCGCCCACGCTGGAAACGCAGCCCGGGCCGCGGCACAGGCGTCGGTCACCTGCCCGGCGCTGGCGGCTTTACCCTGCCACAGCAGCTCGCCGTGTACCGGATCGGTTTTAGTGATGTTGTCGCCGCCGCCGATCAGCCACTGGCCGTTAATACAGTGCGTCATGCTTTTTTCTCCTCACGAAAAAGTGTCACCACCCGCAGCTTATCGCCCGGCTGGCACAGCAAAATGTCTGCCTGTTCTGGCGTAATGCTGATGCTCTCTGCCTCTGCATCGGCAGGCAGCAGGATCGCGCGAAACTGCTGATAGTTTTCATTCGATACCAGGCACAGCGGCAGCTGTTCGTCCTGCTGCTGGTCGATGCGCGCCGTCATGTGGTGGCTTTTACGAATCGCCCGTACGCGGTCAATGTCGCACTCCAGCGTCGGGCCGCCGTCGAAAATGTCGACGTAGTTCTGGAACTGAAAACCCTCGGCTTCCAGCACGGCACGCGCCGGAGCCGTTTGCGGGTGAACCTTGCCGATCACCTCACGCGCTTCTTCCGTCAGGTAGTCGATATAAAGCGGATGCTTCGGCATCAGTTCGGCGATAAACGCCTTCTGCCCGGTGCCGCACAGATAGTCGGCATCGGCAAAGGACATGGAGAAGAAGCGGCTGCCGACGCTGTCCCAGAACGGTGAAACCCCTGCGTCATCAATCCAGCCGCGCATCTCCGCAACCACTTTTTGCATAAAATGCTGGCGAAAGCCGGCCATAAACAGAAAGCGCGATTTAGATAACAGGTAACCGTTTTTACCGTTGCGGTAGTCCGGGTCGAGGAACAGCGTACAGAGTTCGCTGCTGCCGGTATGGTCGTTGCTGAGCGACAGCGTCGGCAGCATGTTGTAGACGTTCAGCTCTTTCGAGGCGTGCACCTGGGTGCCGACGCGAAAGTTGTACCACGGGTCCTGCAGGCCAACCGCCACTTCAATCGCGCAGATCCCGACGGCTTTCTGGCTCTCACTGTCGGCCAGCACAAAAACGTATCCCTGTTCTGCACGCGGCAGTTTACCCTGCCAGGTCAAAATCGAACGTTCGATACGCGCCGACAGCGTGTCGCTGTCGGCAGGCAGTGAGGTCAGTCCCCCGCCGGTTTTGCCGGCGAGGTGCATCAGCTGCGCCAGATCGTCTCGTTCAACGGGACGAATAAACATCATAGGCCGGCTCCTTCAGTGAGCGTACGGCAGGCGCGTTCAAAGCGTGCCAGCCCTTCGGTCACTTCCTCGCGGGTGATAATCAGCGACGGCGCAAAACGCACCACGTTGGCTCCGGCAATCAGTACCATCAGCCCTTCGCTGGCCGCCGCCTGATTGATCTGCTTAGCCTTACCCTGGTAATCCTGGTTGAGCACGCAGCCGATCAGCAGGCCGAGGCCACGCACCTCAGTGAACAGATGCAGGCGCTGGTTAATCTCGTTGAGGCCGTCAACAAACCACTGGTGACGCTCTTTCACGCCGGCCATCACCTCCGGACGATTGATCAGCTCCATCACTTTTCCACCCACCGCCCCTGCCAGCGGGTTGCCGCCGTAGGTGGTGCCGTGGCTGCCAACGTTGAGGTGCGCCGCCAGCGTTTCGGTGGTCAGCATCGCACCAATCGGGAAGCCGCCGCCCAGCGCTTTGGCGGTGGTCAGCACGTCCGGCGTGACGCCGTAATGCATATAGGCATACAGCGAACCGGTGCGGCCCACGCCGCTCTGCACTTCGTCAAAAATCAGCAGCGCGCCATGCTGGTCGCACAGCTCACGCAGGCCACGCAGGAATGCCGGCTGCGCCGGAACCACACCGCCTTCGCCCTGGATCGGTTCAACGATCACCGCGCAGGTGCTGTCGCTGATCAGCGCGGCAGCGGAGGCGAGGTCGTTATATACCGCGTGCTGAATACCGCCCGGCAGCGGGGCAAAATCTTTCGAGTAGGCGGGCTGCCCACCGGCAGAAACGGTGAACAGCGTGCGGCCGTGAAACGCGTTGTTAAACGCCACGATGCCATTTTTCTTTTCAGCACCATTATCATGGGCCACTTTACGCGCCAGCTTCAGCGCCGCTTCGTTGGCTTCCGCACCCGAGTTACAGAAAAACGCCCGGTCGGCAAAGGTGGCATCCACCAGCTGCTTCGCCAGGCGCAGGATGGGCTCATTGGTATAGCCGTTGCCGGTGTGCCACAGCAGTGCAGCCTGCTGCTGCAGGGCCAGCTGCAGATCCGGGTGTGCATGGCCCAGGGCATTAACCGCAATGCCACCGGCAAAGTCGATATACGACTTGCCCTCCTGATCCCATAAGGTCGACCCTTCAGCCCTGACCGGCACAAAGCTGGCAGGTGCGTAGGTAGGAACAATCCATTGATCAAAGTTTTGACGGGTGACTGACGGTTGCATAGCGGCCTCGTATTTCATTATCCCCTGCTGCATGCAGGGTGAATTAAAAGTTTAAAAAATGTTAATGAGATGATTCATTGCAGCTCTACTGTAGATTGCACGCTGCGTGCCAGCTAGCGGTAAAAATGCATAAACCATTTTGAACAACCGTATATCAATCACTTACGTCAAATTGCTATTCACACTTAATGCATAAAAAGTGAATAAGATTCCGATCCGCCCGGCTTAACCGCACAATAAAAAGCAGAATTATGCATTGCTAAAATAAAATATCGATTATGTGATCGAAGCCAGAATTAGGTTTTAAAAAGAGGCAGTTAGCGCACCAAAATGAACCAGTTGCACCAAAAGAGGGAGGGTTAAGAATGGTTAAAACTCAACACGGGTGGCAGGCTGCCACCCTGTAAAACGGTCAATTACCCGCTCAGGCCGTCATGCGCTCGTTCCATGAGTCTTTGAATACAATGTTTCCGTTACAGTGCTTCCACGTAATGATTTCGTAGCGCAGCATAATGGTTTCTAAATGCGTGCCCGTTGAGGCTCCGGGATAGAGATCCGGCGTGATTGAAACGATTTTGAGGTTATCGAGGAGGATATTGAAATATTCCATTTCCCGACCGGCCTCAGAGATCTCATACAGCTTAATGATCCCGCTTTTCAGCTTTGCTCCGCTCACCAATGCCCGGTAGAGCAGCGGGGTGGTTTTATCGAACTCCTTTTGCACCATAATCGGCGCGTGCACTCGGGTTCCGGTCAGGCGACCGGTATTGCCATCAATAGGAATATTAAGATTATGGCTTAGCGATTTTAACTCAATCGCGCCAACTCGCCCGTTAACCAGCGAGCCACCGACGATAGGCGCGCCACCTTCATCTTCTAACCATAAATAGGCAGGATTTGACATGCTAAACTCCTTCTTAGTTAAAAATATCCATAAAGTCGGGTGCTGCTCTGCAACCTATATTTCGGGGTATTGGTTACGCGTTCACTTTAACTTATCAAACGGCGCTGAGATTTTGGTAAAAATCACAACAAGGCCAAGCCAGCCTACAGCGGTAAGAACAAGCCAGTATTTTGGAAAGAAATACCCAAAGAACATTGCTACAGCCACCATGGCTAGCGGGAATAAGTATTCTGACAAAATCATTGATATCAGGCTTTTAAACATCAAAGATATCTCCCATGATTTTTACGGCCTCTTCAACACTAACGCCCTCGTGTAATTTATTTCTAATCTGCTGCACAGCAAAATTAAGTATGGGGTCAACAAAAATATAGAGCATTTCTAATTGCAACTCATAAAGAGCCCAGTAATAATTAGGCTCGATAGCCTTAAGCTTTCTTGCTGCCATCGCTGCCTTCTGCTCAATGCCATAGACTTGAGCCACCTGCACCAGGTAAGGCATGTTTTTAGAAACTATTTCAGTAACACTTTCAGTTAATATCTTTGACTCAGCCATACTTTTTGCCAAAGGATAGATAAGTGCAAGGCGTGTTGTTTTACCTACAAACCTATTGCCCTGAGCCTCTGTAAACACCCGCACTAAATTACGGACAGTACCTTTCTCATTTTTTCCTGTTGCATCATCTACAACCATTGAAATGTACATCATAATCATCAACTGGATCGCATCACGATATCTATAGAGTGATTTTATTGAGAGATACATCCGATAATCTTCGGTTTTCAATTCCTGGCAGACATCTGCATACCTTTCAGTCAGGCAGGAGGTGTACCAGGAAGCGCGCTCCACTCCAGAGTAAACATTAGAAACCACGCCCTGGGCAGAACGGATAACGTTTTTAAGCCCGGCTTCCGAATAAAGCGCAAGCTGCCTGTCGCTGTGAAACTTCAGTTTTAACAGATCTGATGCAGACATCATTACCTCCCCAATAAGTTGAGTTAATTTTTTCATCGTGTCGCATTCAGATAGCGTGAACCTATCGTAAAAATGCTAAATATCTACACCCGATGATTTAACGACCGCAATCATCAACAGACAGTCAACGTCGCAGTCGCTAAAGGGCTATTCAGCATTAAACAATCATTACGTCAGGCGATAGTGTTTATCCGGCACCGGGGTATCGGGCAGTTCGGTTTCCAGACTCATCTCGCGCAGGTTGATCTCAATATTGATACACATGGCATCCAGCGGCAGATGGTTTTTGGCAAGTCCAAACGGCATCTCCAGCTCCTCTGCCAGCGTGTCCAGCGACAGGAAGGTATAGGAGATAAACACCGACACCAGCGGCGTCATGTAATGCAGGTCCGGCACCAGCGCGAACGGCAGCAGCGTACAGAACAGGTAGACCGTGCGGTGCAGCAGCAGGCCGTAGGCAAAGGGCACCGGCATGCTCGCCAGCCGCTCGCAGCCGCCCAGCACCTGCGACAGCTGGTTAATATTGCTGTCCATATGCTGGTAGAGAATATCGGAAATATTGCCACGACGTCGCTGTTCCGCCAGCCAGTTCGACAGCTGCAGCTCAATAAAGTTAGTCGGCGCGCGGCGCGTTAAGATTTCATCGGCTTCATCACCCAGATAGCGGCGCAGGTCCGCATGGGCATCGGTGCGGCGCAGCTGGTGCTTCAGGCTGTAGCAAAATGCCAGCAGCAGCGCCATCACGCGCGGCGCTTCTGCGGGGGAAATGGCCTGCGCCAGCCGCTGCAGCGTGCGGCAGGCAATCAGTAAGTTGCCCCAGAACATGCGCGCCTCGATAAAGCGACCAAAGCAGACGCTGTTGCGAAAGCCAAGAAACACCGCAATCGACACCCCGAGCAGGCTGAACGGGGCCAGCGTCAGCTTAATCCCCAGGGTTTCATACCAGTCGAGACAGTAAATCGCGATGATCGACATCAGCAGATTCAGCGACAGGCGGAACCAGATGCCAGGTAATACCGAACCGTGCCAGGCGAACAGGCGGACAAACCAGTGACTATTTGTTGGGCGGATGATCATGATGTGAGGATGAGTGGGATTTTTCGCGATTGTGCGGAAAAATCTCGCGCCTGAGAAGTGATATTTTGTGAGTTTAATCACATATATTTGCTGGCCGCATATTGACAAAAATCACCCTCTCAGCGGCCAGAACATTCCCCTGTTTTCAGGGTGCCATCAGGTTGAAATCGCCGTTATCCGGAGCCTGTAGCGTCACGGGAGGTGCCAGCTTGAGGGTGATCCAGTTCGAGGTAACGCGCTGTTGCCTGCTGTCCTCCAGCGTCACCGACAGATGATATTCATTGCTGGCCCCTTCGCTGCTATCCCACGCGGGAATAATGATGCTCCAGCCCTGGGTACTGGCATTGCTGGCCGGTGGCGTCAGGCTCAGGGCCTGGGTATCCCCCTGCCAGCTGACCGCTTTAATCGCATTGCTGTTGCGCACCTGCAGCTTGAGCGGCAGGGTTTCGCCCGGCTGCACCTGCCACGGCGGCGTGGCAAGGAACACCGACAGGGTTTTACGCTGGCGGAAGGCCATCACCGGGGAATTATTGCGATCGACGCTGTCATAGCGGCTGCCGCTCAGCGACTGCGCCGCCGCGACGTTATCTGCCGATAGCTGTTTACTCAGCGCCACGCCGATGCGGTAGTTCATCTTCAGGGCGAACTGATCCTGCGACTCGCCGCCGTCGCCCTCTTTATGCTGCGCGCTGAGGGTGAACAGCGGCACCGGGGTGTAATTGACGCCGAACGAGACCGCCGCAGGATTGGTCATCTGGGTGCCGCTGTTAAACAGGTCAACGTTCTGGCCAAGGTACTGCTCATAGCTGAGCGAGACGCCCAGCTGGCGGTAAAACGGCAGGTAGCCGCGGGTAGTAATATCGTAACCGCGCGCCATGCGCATCTGGCTGGTACTGCTGCGGTTGCGCCAGCCGGAGAGCGGCTGGTAGTAGTTGGCGGAGAAGCGTAAATACTCGCCCCAGGCCTCGGCCCCCAGCGAACCGCGCTGCTGGCTGGAGTCGATGAGATCGTCGACAAAGGCGTTATAGCCAAGTCGCCAGCTGCCGGCGATCCAGCGCTGACCGAGACCGGCATTGCCCACCGTGCCATATTCCGTCTGCTCAACGCCCAGCTGGCTAAAGGTGAGATACTGGTAGTTATCCTGCCACGGCGTCAGCAGCTGCGCCGAGGTGCCGTTAAAGCTCCCTTCCGCATCAACGTTAAGCGATACCGTGGCGCGCCCGTAGGGGGACAGCAGCTGTTCGCCCTCGCTGGCGACGCGCTCGCTGGCCGCATCGCGGAAGCGGTTGAACGCCCAGATCCCCGCCTGTTCACGCAGCGACTTATCGCTGTCGCTGTTCATACTGGCTTCGCCAATCGTTTTCGCTGCCGTGGCGATTTTTTTCGCCAGCTCGCCACTGCTGTCGGTACTGCCCAACTCAGGCAATTGCTGCTGGAGCTGGCTAAAGCGGGCGGGATCGTCAAACGGGGCATCGGCAACGCGGTCAGAAGCGTCAAAGGCATACGCCGGGCACAGCGGCAAACCGCTGACCGCAAGGGTGATGAACAGCGCTGAAAGGGGGAATGGGTGTTTAAATCTGGTCATAACCTCGAAGCAGTGTAGTTTTATAAAAAGTGAGATCTGATTCACAAATCAATAAAACTAACCTTAACACATATTCGCGGGAAGGTCGGATTATCGGGCACGCCCGGAGCTTAAACCGTCGCGCCCGCGGTAAAAAACGTCAAGGGTCTACCTCAGGACATAATCAGGCCACCGTCAACGTTAATGGTCTGCCCGGTAATGTAACGCGCATCGTCAGAAGCGAGGAATGCCACCAGCCCCGCGACGTCCTGTGGCTGCCCGGCGCGCTTCAGCGGAATGCCTTCCACCCATTCAGCCATCAGCTCACCCTTGCCGTATTTTTTACTGTCGCTGCTGAGGATCTCACCCCACACGCGATCGTTGTAGTCCCACATTTCACTCTCAATAATTCCCGGACAGAAGGCATTAACCGTGACGTTGTAACGTGCCAGCTCCTGCGAGAGGCTCTGGGTGATACCGATCACTCCCATTTTGCTGGCGGCGTAGTGCGGCGTATAGATAAACCCCTGGCGGCCCTGTCCTGAGGAGGTGTTGATCAGGCTGCCCGACTGCTGTTTAACCATGTATTTTGCCGCTTCACGGCAGCACAGCCAGACGCCGGTGGTGTTAACCGCCAGAATTTTATCGAAGTCACTTTTCGGCATTTTGTCGAAGGTGTCGATAGTAATCACCCCGGCATTTTGAATCGAGACGTCGATGCTGCCAAAACGTTCGTTGGCCTGGCGGTAAAGCCCCTGCACCTGCTCTTCATCGGTCACATCGACCTGCAGTGCCAGAATCTCGCTGCTGTGCGCCGCTTTCAATTTTTCGGCGGTGGCAAATACGCGTTCGGCGTTAGATACCATCACCAGGTTCGCGCCATCACGGGCAAAACGTTCCGCAATGCCGGCACCGATACCACGACAGGCCCCGGTAATCACCACGGTTTTTCCACTAAAATCTCGCTTCATCTGCTGCTCCTGTTGCAATATTCGTCGTTGACCGGCGGGTCGGGCATGCCCGCCCCCTACGGGTATTGGCAATGTGCACGTATTTTTGTAGGGGCGAGGCATGCTTGCCCCACCCGGAATTTGGCAATGTGCTCGTATTTTTGTAGGGGCGAGGCATGCTTCGCCCGGTGGTATTCGTCGCGGCCAGGCGGGTCGGGCATGCCCGACCCCTACGGGTATTGGCAATTAATTCCGGTTATTGCCCGGCTGCCACAGCGTGCGTTTCACCGCATCCTGCCAGCCCAGCCAGCTCTGCTGGCAGCGCTGATGCCGTTCGGCGTCGGGCTGCCACAGGTCATGCTGCGGCATCATTTCGCGCAGCTGACTGTCGTTGAGCTGACCGAGCGTGCGCCGTGCCAGCAGCCCGGCACCCAGCGCCGACAGCTCGGGCGTGCTGCTGCGCGCCACCGGGCAGCCCAGCAGGTCGGCCTGAAACTGCATCAGCCACGGGTTTTGCGTCGGCCCGCCGTCAACCATCAGTCGCTCCAGGCGGAAACCCGGGTGCTGACGCATCGCCGCAATCACATCGGCAATCTGATAGGCGATCGCCTCCAGCGCGGCGCGGATCAGGTGCGCTGGCGTCACGCCACGGCTTAAACCGCAGATCATGCCGCGCGCCTGGTCATCCCACCACGGCGCACCGGTACCGGTCAGCGCCGGGACGAAATAGACGCCCAGCGTGGAATCGATGCTGGCCGGCAGTTCGTGCAGCGCCCGCGCCAGCACCTGCCCCTTACCGTCGGTTAACCCGGTGGCCTGTGCCATCCACGCCACGCCGTCGCCGGTATGCGGAATATTGCCCTCAAGGCCGTAAACCAGGCGCTCGCCGTCGTGCCACGCCACCGTGGTCGCCAGGCTGGTGATGCTGGTGTCCGGGGTGTTGAGCGGCGCCATCACCGAGGATCCGGTGCCGTAAGTGGCTTTTACCCCGCCCGGGTCGCCCAGGCCGTGACCGTAAAGCGCGGCATGAGAATCGCCCACCATCGCCATAATCGGCAGGCCATCGGCAATCCCTTCCAGCCCGTGCGTGACGCCAAACAGGCTGCCGGACGGGCAGATCTCCGGCAGCGCCGCCGCCGGAATGCCAAACAGGGCCAGCATCGCCCCATCCCAATGGCCGCTGTGCAGATTCAGCAGCTGGGTGCGCGCCGCATTGGAGGTATCACAGCGGAACTGCCGGCCGCCGCTGAGGTTCCACAGCAGCCAGGCATCAATAGTGCCGAGGCACAGCTCGCCATTCGCCGCACGGGCATGGCCATCGCTGACGTTATCCAGCAGCCAGCGCATCTTTGAGGCGGAGAACAGCGGCGCCACCGGCAGCCCGGTGACGGAGCGGATCAGCACTTCCTGGCGATCGTGACGCAGCTGTTCGCAAAATGCCGCCGAACGCGAGCACTGCCAGGTCAGCGCCGGGCCAATCGGTTTACCGCTGTGGCGCTCCCAGCCGATGGCGGTTTCGCGCTGGTTGCTGATCGCCAGCGCCGCCACGTTCTCCTGGCCTACCGTACTCAGCACTTCGCGCAGCACCGTCAGCGAGGCATTAAGCAGCGTGAGGCCGTCCTGCTCCACCCAGCCCGGCTGCGGCGTCGCCACCGTCAGCGGGCGCGAGGCTTTCGCCACCACCTGGCCGCGGGCATCAATCGCCACCGCTTTGACATTGCTGGTGCCTTCGTCCAGCGCAATAATCAACGCTCTAGCCATGGCTAACCTCAGAGAGCGGCGCGGCCGCCTGCTTTTTTTCATGGCGACGCATCAGCACCACTTTGCTTTGCAGCTTCTGCTGGAACTGGTCGATGACCACGGCGGTCACGATAACCAGCCCTTTAATCACCATCTGCCAGAAGTCGCTCACGCCCATCATCACCATGCCATCGGCGAGGAAGACGATAACGAACGCGCCGATGATTGAACCGGAAACCCGCCCGCGCCCGCCCGCCAGCGCCGTTCCACCCAGCACCGTGGCACCGATAGCATCCATCTCAAACATGTTGCCGGTCATCGGGTGCGCGGTTTGCAGCTGCGACGCCACCACCAGCCCGACCAGCGCGGCGCACAGCCCGGAAAAGGCATAGACAAACACTTTGACTTTCACGATCGGCACACCCGCCAGGCGCGCCGCCGATTCGTTACCACCGGCCGCATAGATGTAGCGGCCGAGCGGGGTTTTACGCGTGATATACAGACCGAGCAGCAGGAAACCGACCATCAGCCAGATCGGGAAGTAGACCCCAAGGAAGCTGCCGGACCCGAGCAGCGAGAAGCCGGTGTTGCCGAGCTGCGGCACGCCGACCAGGTTCGCGTAGGTGCTGCCGTCGTTGAACAGCAGGGCTGCACCGCGCGCCACATACATCATGCCGAGGGTACAGATAAACGGCGCCACGCCGAGACGGGTGATCACCGCGCCGTTAATAAAGCCCAGCAGGATGCCAAAAATGGCCACCGCAAGGATCACTTCCGGCACGTTGAGGAACAGCACCTGCCCGCCCCAGATCGGCACGCCGTTGGTCAGCAGCGCACCGGCCACCATGCCGCAGATCCCCGCCACCGCGCCGACCGACAGGTCAATCCCGCCGGTGAGGATCACCAGCGTCATGCCAATCGCCAGCAGCCCGGTGATCGCCACGTGCTGGGTCATGATCAGCAGGTTAGACGTAGTGAGAAAGTTCGGCACCATCACGCTGAAAAAGCCGACGACAATCAGCAACGCAATAAAGGTTCTGGCCTTCAGCAGGTACATATAGAGCAAATATTTCTGATTCATTTTGTCTTCCTCAAGCCAGCTTATTCATGCGGTGTCGACGCAGTAATTAACCCTTCGCGCGTAGCGTCAGCACGCAGCAGGTCGGCAGCAATACGGCCATCGGCCATCACCAGAATGCGGTCGGCCAGCGCCATCACTTCATCCAGTTCGGACGAGGAGAACATCACCGCCAGCCCTTGATGCGCCATTTTGCCAATCAGTTGATAGACGTCAGTTTTGGCGCCGACATCGATACCGCGCGTTGGCTCATCCAGCAGCACCACCTGCGGGCCGGTCATCAGCGCCTTACCCAGCACCACTTTCTGCTGATTGCCACCGCTCAGCGAGGTGATCGGCAGGTCGGTATCGCTGACTTTGATCGCCAGGCGCTGCACCATATCGTCCACTTTTTCGCTCTCCTGCTGCGGGCGCAGCAGGCCCAACGCCCGGCGAAAACCGCGCAGGCTGAGGTCGCTCAGCGTCATATTGGTTTTGATCGACATCATGCCGATCATCCCCTCACCTTTGCGATCCTCCGGCACCAGCGCAATGCCTTTTTTCAGGCGGTACTGGAAGTCGCGCTTGTCGAGGCACTCGCCGTTGAGGTTGATACTGCCGTGCTCGCAGCCCATCAGGCCAATCAGCCCTTTAAACAGCTCGGTGCGCCCGGCGCCCAGCAGGCCGTAAATGCCCACCACTTCACCCTTGCGCAAATTAAAGGAGACTTCGTTCAGCTTGTAGCCGCCGTCCTGGCGCAGCGCGGTCAGCCCGTCCACCTCCAGTACCACCTCACCCTGCTGCGCCGCCGAGTAATCAAACTGTTTTTTCTTATCGCCGACCATCTGGGCGATAATCCACGGCACGCTGGCGTCGCGCACTTCACGCTCGCTTATAAAGCGGCCGTCGCGAAAAATAGTGATGTGATCGCCAATCTCCATCAGCTCTTCCAGGCGGTGAGAGATGTAGATAATGGTGACGCCGCGCCGCTTGAGAGCGGCAATCACGTTGAACAGCACTTTCACTTCTGACTGGCTGAGCGCCGAGGTCGGCTCGTCCATAATCAGTACCCGGGTGTCTTTCGACAGCGCACGCGCAATCTCCACCAGCTGCTGGTGCCCGATGCCCAGTTCTCCGAGCGGCGCGTAAGGATCGACATCCAGCTCCAGCCGTTCCAGCAGGGCTTTCGCCAGCTGGTACTGATATTTTTCGTTAATCCGGCCACGCTGGAAAAATTCATTACCGATAAAGATGTTGTCCATCACGTTCATATTCGGGAACAGATTCAGTTCCTGAAAAATAATGCTGATACCGTGCTTTTCGGCCTGCTGCGTCGAGTGCAGCGAGACGGCTTCACCGTCGAGGAAAATCTGGCCGGAGGAGGGTACTTCCACCCCGGCAAGCATTTTCATCATCGTTGACTTGCCCGCGCCGTTCTCGCCGATCAGCACGTTGACCTTGTTGCGATAGACGCGATAGTTGACCTGGTCCAGCGCGGTAACGCCGGGATAGATGCGCGAGACGTTGCGCGTTTCAATAATCACTTCTGACTGCTGTTCCGCGTGCGGCAGCACGTCAATCTGATGTTCAGCCATCATGACCTCCTCTACTGACGAACCACGCGGGCCGGTGTCACGTCCGGTGGGGTCTGTGGCACATCCCAGCTGCTGAAGACGCCGTCCACTTCCACCTTATCGCCCACTTTCGGCTGCAGTTTTTTCACCTCTTCAGAGGCGAGGTTATTGATGGCGCGACCGTAATCGCCAAACAGCACCTGATCGTTGAAGTCCTGATAGCTGGAGCCTTTATAGACATCGCGCAGTGCGGTGCCGCGAATAATCGGGCCAATCTGCACCACCACATCCTGACCGCTCAGGTCTTTCACCGTCATTTTTCCGCTGCGCGAGGTGGTATTCACTTTACTGACGGTGCCCTGCACTTTTACCGTAAAGATGCACGGGTTCTCATCCTGGCTGCGGTAACCCAGGGTTTTACACGCCGTGTCAAAATCTTTCGCCGCCGCCAGCGAGCTCATCAGCTCACCAAGAGGTTTCGCTTCACTCAGTACCTGCGGCACAATTTTTTGCTGATAAGTCGCGGTGACGTTGGCCATTGCCGGGTTGGGCGGATTTTTTAAATCGGCCAACTCCTGCTGCGACACAATACGACAGCCCCCGAGGGCTAAAGCGGCCATTGCCAGCCAGACTCGCCTGGACATAACTCTTCTCCTTTGCGCCCCCGCAGGGGCGCAGCAACTTCGATGAAAACGTTAACTCAGGATTTGAAATTAAAGTCCTGCACTTTGTTCGCGTTGTCCTTGTTGATCAGGATGCCGCGGAACATCACGCGCTGTTTCTCGGGTTTGGTGCCTTTCTGCAGGAAATTATCGATGTCGGTCACGCCCTGGGCCGCAATGGCCTGAGCCTGCAGCATCACGGTGGCCTGCAGCGTACCGGCTTTGACGGCTTCGCGTTCGTCGTTGCTGCCGTCGATGCCGACAACAATTACGTCGCTACGGCCAGCGGCTTTCAGCGCGGCAATCGCCCCCAGCGCCACCGGACCGTTACCGCAAATCACCCCTTTCACATCCGGGTGCGCCTGCAGAATACTGTCCATGATGCGCTTGCCGTCGATCAGGGTGCCTTTGGCATCCTGTTTCGCCACGCTCTTCAGATCAGGGTACTGATCCAGCACTTCATGGAACGATTTGGAACGGGTCACGCAGTTGTTGTCGGCGAGGTTACAGGTCAGCTCGGCATATTTGCCCTTCTCTCCCATTTTCTCCACGAATACGTTGGCAACGTCAGAACCCGCCTGGAAGTTGTTGTGGGTGATCTGCTCCAGCGCCACGTTGTCGACCGGGATTTCACGGTTAATCAGCACCACCGGAATACCGGCGTCCTTGGCTTTCTGGATAGCGGCTACGCTGGCCGTCGAGTCGGCGTTGTCGAGGATAATGCCCTGCACTTTTTTACCGATAGCGGCATCAATCAGCTCGCTTTGCTTCTTCACATCTTCCCCGTGCGACAGCACCGAGGTTTTGTACCCCAGCTCCTGAGCTTTCAGGTTGGCACCCTTGGCTTCCGAGGCGTAATACGGGTTATCCAGTGAGTTAACGAGGATCATGATAGTGCCTTTCTCAGCGGCAGAAGCCGCGTGGGAGAAGGCGCAGGCAGTTGCAAGGGCAAGCAGAGTTAAACGCATTTTCATATTGATGTTCTCTTATAATGTTATGTGTAGGTACAGCATCTTTACTCACGTTCTCTGGTCTGGGCGAAGCACTGACTAAGTGTTACCAAATTGTAAAACCGCCATCGATCATCAGATCGGCGCCGGTGATCATGTCGCTACCGTTGCTGGCAAAGAACAGCACGGCAGCGGCGATTTCATCCGTGTAGGCAAAGCGTCCCATTGGAATCAGTTTCTTCATCGCTTCCCCTTTTTCGCCGCGCCAGGCTTTTTCGCCCATCGGCGTCAGCACCACGGTTGGCGACAGGGTATTCACGTTGATTTTGTGAGGCGCGAACTCTTTCGCCATCACTTTAGTCATGCCGAGCAGACCGGCTTTTGCCGAGGTGTAGGCCACATGGTTATCAATAGCGATCGACGCCGCCTGTGAAGCAATATTGATAATCTTGCCGCCGTTACCGGCCTTAACCATGCGTTTTGCCACCGCCTGCGAGCAGAGGAACGGCCCGGTCAGGTTAACCGCCACCTGCTTCTGCCACTCGTCGAAGTCCGTTTCCAGCACCGGTTGCAGCATCACGTAACCTGCGCAGTTCACCAGAATATCGATCTTGCCGTAGTGGGCTTCCACTTGCGCAATCGCCTGTTCTACCGAATGCGGGTCGGTGACGTCGCACTGCACAAACTGCACGCGGTCCGATGCGAACTGCCCGGCGATATCGGCGACTTTACTCTGCTCAAAGGCCGGATAAAGCAGCGCCAGGCTGGCGCCCTTCTCCAGCAGCATCTGATTACTGGCCATCGCGATGCCGCCCAGACCGCCGGTCACCACCGCCACTTTACCGGTCAGATCGCCTTTGGTGTCCACGCCGTAGCGCAGGTTCACGTCATATTCGTTGCTCATTTTCCTGCTTCTCCCTTATGCGGCGGCGACAAGTTGTTCTAAGGTGGCGCGCAGCCCGTCGGCATCAATGCGGAACTGGCGGCGCAGCGCAGCGCGGCTGCTGCTGTGGGTAAATTCATACGGCGGAATACCCAGCGGGATAAAGCGCTGACGCAGGCCGTGTTGGTGCAGCAGTTCGCCGATAATGCTGCTCAGGCCGCCGCTCAGCACGTGCTCTTCCATAGTGATCACCTGCGAATGCGCAGCAATCAGCTTAACCACGGCATGCGTATCCAGTGGCCACAGTGACGGCAGGGAAACGATGGTGATGCTGTCATCTTTTGCCGCCAGCGCTTCATGTGCCAGCGTGCCCATGCAAAACACCACGGTCTCTTTGCCCTGCTGGAGCACTTCCGGCTTACCGGGAACAAACTGGTAACTTTCATCGTGCAGCAGCGGCACTTTGTCGCTGTCCATGCGGATATAAACCGGGCCCTTATGGCTGATGGCATGGCGCGCAATCGCGCTGGCCTGAATCGCATCGGCCGGGGCAAAAATTTGCAGATTACCCATCGAGCGGGCGATGGCGATATCGTTAGTACAGTGGTGCGTCGCGCCCAGCGGGCCATAGGCGAAACCGGCATTCAGGCCGAGCATTTTGACGTTGGTTTCGGAGTAGCAAACGTCATTTTTCAGCTGCTCGTTAGAGCGGGCAAACAGGAAAGGTGCCGCGTTGGCGGTAAATACCGTGCGGCCACTCAACGCCACACCGGCGGCCATGCCGACCATGTTCTGCTCGGCAATGCCGACGTTGATCACCCGGTCCGGAAACGCTTTTTCGAACGGGGCGATTTTGGACGTTGAGGTGGAGTCAGCCACCATCACGCTGAGATCGGCGCCGCGGTTCTGCTCTTCCACCAGCGTATTAATAACTGCATCGCGTAAGTCTTGCATGATTACTCCTCCAGCTCGGCTAACCCTAGGGCCAGCTGCTCATCGTTCGGGACGGCGTGATGCCAGGCGGGGACGTTGGCCATAAAGGAGATGCCGTGCCCTTTCTCAGTGTTGGCCAAAATAACGCGCGGTTTGCCGATGCCCGGCTGATTGACCGCGGCGGCAATCGCCTGGGGATCGTGGCCATCGCACTCCAGCACTTCAAAGCCAAACGCCAGCCATTTGTCCGCCAGCGGCTCCAGCGGCATGATCTCTTCGGTCTTACCCGCCAGCTGCAGGCGGTTGCGGTCAACGATGGCAATCAGGTTTTCCAGCTTGAACTTGCTGGCTGACATTGCCGCTTCCCAGTTTGATCCTTCCGCCAGTTCGCCATCGCCCAGCAGCACGAAGGCGCGGCGATGGGCACGGCCAGAAAGTTTGTTACCCAGCGCCAGGCCTACGCCAATAGACAGGCCGTGGCCCAGGCCGCCGGAGTTAATTTCCACCAGTTCAGGCAGCTTCTGGTGAATAGGGTGGCCGGCCAGCAGCGTGTCGTCGCCCATAAACTGGTCGAGGATCGCCGGGTCCAGCAGGCCCATCGCCGCAGCGCTGCAGTACAAGCCGCCCGCACCGTGCCCCTTGGAGAGGATGAAGCGGTCCTGATCTGGACGGGCGCTGCTACGGTCCATCACCGCCATAAACAGCGTACAGATGATGTCCACCTCAGAGAGATCGGCACCGGTGTGACCTTTACCTGCCCGATGATTCATTTGCAGTACATAGCGCCGGGCCTGACGCGCAGTCTGTTTGATTGCCTGAAAGTCCATCATTACCTCTTCATCAATGGCGCCGCGCTGAATAGCATGCTGATACGACAGTCAACTGCGGCAAACTCGTTTTCGAATAAAAATATACGCTATCGTTTGTAATCATATTGTGGGGTAGATCATAATTCAAACAAAAGCCGCGCAAATTATTAACCCGTTGTATTTGTTAAGGTTAGATTGCTGATATGGGTGTTACTGCTAAACAATATGGATAAAAAGTGAAGTAAATCAATTGCATGACCTTGATTGGACTTTCATTCGAAAATAGATAGTGGTTTTCGCTCTGCTCGCAATTGGCGCATCCGGGGGTTACTATTTGACGCAGAGTCGGGCTGGCACGCATAAAAGGCCAGTAATCAGGCAAATGGAGTGTTTCACTTGAAAAGCAAAAATGAACAATTGGCTGATATGCAGCAACGACGAGAGAAAATCCTCGAAATGATCCGTGAGGACGGTACGGTCACGGTGAAAATGCTGACGGAGACCTTCGGCTTGACCGAAGCGACAATCCGCACAGACCTGCGCATGTTGCAGAAAGAGGGATATGTGCAGCGTTATCACGGCGGTGCCACGCTGATGACCGGTAAGCAGAATACCGGCGCGCTGCTGCTGGAGCGCCAGACGCATCTGGATGCCAAAGATGCCATTGGCCGCCTGGCGGCGCAGCATATCGAAAACGGCGATACGGTGATTTTCGATTCCGGCACCACCACCACCGCCATTGCCAATCATATGAACCATATTCGGCGGCTGTCGGTGGTGACCACGGCGGTGAATATTGCGCTGAAGCTGGGCGGCGAGCCGGGCATCAATATCCTGCTGACCGGCGGCACGTTTAAATTCCCCACGCTCTCCACCTCTGGCGATAAAGCCGCCAGCTTTTTTGAGAACGTGCTGGCCGAGAAGCTGTTTCTTGCCACTGCCTGTATTTCACCGCGCCTCGGTTTAAGCTTCCCCAGCGAGACCGATATCAAGGTGAAAACGGCGATGATCAACTGCGCCAGTACCATCTATGTGGTAGCCGACTCGAGTAAAATCGACAAGGTGTCGATGTTTGCCCTGCCGTGTGAGTGGAGCAAGATCCACTACCTGATCACCGACAGCGGCATTACTCCGGAGGCGGTGCAGGCTTTCGAAGCGCTGGGCGTCAAGGTGCTGGTGGCAACAGCATAAAAAAAGGCGTCCGCCATGCTGAGTCAGCTGCTGGCCGGACGCCTTAATCCAAAGCACTCGCTTCACGTTGCGCGAAACAAATGCGTAAGGGTTTACCACTTCCCACTTCTGACGTTGCAACTGCTGTGCCAGTTCCCCGACAGGATACTTTTCTGGCGCTTTTCAGCCACTAAACAGTTTAAAGCCGGGGCGATCCTGCCCTTTTTGCCCCTCACTGAGGCACAAGTGCACGTTTTTTGTGCAGCCTGTTATCCACGGCAGCAGATCTTTCTGGCATTTTGCTGAAAATTTTAAGCCAGCGCGCCAGTTGATTGCGCTGGAAAATAATTAGTACTTTTAACTCTTTGAAGCTTAAGAGTTTAGCAACGCGCTTGCCAGACCAGCACCTGCACTCTCAAGGGGTGATAAATCCGTTATTGCCATTAATCAAATTGCCGTTTTGTCACCTTTCAGGCAAACTCTGTCACGCTTAAAGTTCGCAGTAACATGTTCACCGCGCCCCCGCAATGGTTTCCATTCCCAAAAGCGTCAGGTAGACTGATTGCAGATTTATCTTTATGTAAACCCGAGCAATTTTTTACCTGACGCTGACCGGACTTTTTTAGCCCGTCCAACGCGATTAGGGTGGCTCAGCGCCGCAGCTTTGCGCCTGAAAAGAACCAGATATTTTGATGATATTCACGAGGACCAATGTGAAAATTAGCATCGCGTTTACCCTGTTAGCCGTGCTCACCTTAGCGGGATGCAAAACACCTCCGCCGCCTGTTGGCGATGATACGATTGTCACCAGTGAAGTTGACGGCGTGAAGCTCAGCCACCGTCATGCGGTGCTGCCGCCGAAATCATTTACCCCGGTGAACGCTGAGTATCGCGCGCTTTATAATGCTTCCGTGATGACCAGCCCGGATTACAGCGGCAAAGTGGTGCGTTATCTGGAAAACGGGAAGCCATTTATCGTACTCGGCGAGGTGGAAAACCGCTGGCTGGCGATTGCCGATGTGCCAGAGAAAGCCGAAGCAAAGGCGGAAGCTGAGGCCGAAGCGCAACCTGATGCCGTGGCCGATGCCAAAGCCCCTGCCGCACCAGCTGCAGCTGCCGCTGAAGAAACACTGCCGCAGCTGATTGGCTACGTGCCGCTAAAAGCCGGGGTTAAGAGTGAGCTGTATGACGCCACTCTGCGCAGCGATCGTCCGCGCCCGCGCAGCAAAAATAATAAAAAAGTCTGCGTTGACGTGGGCGGACAGAGTAAAGCCTGTCGCAATAATGATACGGCGACCTGGATCCTGGAATAGTCGCCCGGCGCGCTACAGCCTGCTGCCAGGGAGGGCAGCAACAGTCCCATCCACCCTCTGGTGAAGCCCCTTTTTTTGCCAGCTGGCACACAGCCGAGACTAACAAATTCTGATGACGTTGGAACTTCCCGCTGACCCAGCCACTCCGGTCAGCACAGACAATCCCCTGATTACAGCAGCGTCACCGCTGCTGAATGCCATCGTGCAAATCCGCCTGGCGGCCACGCATGACGACCCCGCCGGTCTGCGCCATCAGCTGATCGACGAAATGCGCCAGTTCGAGAGCCGCTGCAAGCAGGCAGCCATGCCGTTCGAGATGATCATCGGCGCCCGCTACTGCCTGTGTGCGGTGCTGGATGAAGCCGCGGCGCAAACGCCCTGGGGCAGCCGTGGCGTCTGGTCCGGCAGCGGCCTGCTGGTCACTTTCCATAATGAGAGCTGGGGCGGCGAGAAAGTTTTCCAGCTGCTGGCGCGGATTTCGCAAAACCCGGCGCAGCATCTCTGGCTGCTTGAATTGATCCACTACTGCTTACTGCTGGGATACGAGGGGCGCTATCGCGGCATGGATAATGGTCGCCTGCAGCGTGATGCCGTTCGCACCCGGCTGGCGCAGCTGATCGCCGACGTGCGCGGCACCGCCCCGCTGCCACCGCTGCAGGTGGCTGAGGGCGCGCAGCACAATGCGCTGTGGCGCCCGCCGGTGCCGCTGTGGGCCTGCACCACCATTGCGGCGTTTATCGCCTGCCTGATCTTCTCCGGTCTTAACTGGCGGCTGGGTAACGCCGCCGAGCCGCTGCTGCGCGCTATCTGGCAGGTACCGCTGCCAAAAGTGGTGGCCGGTCAGCGCGGTGCCGCTCCGCAGGCGCTGATTGACCTGCGCCAGCGCCTGAGCGATCTGATTGCCGATCGCCAGCTCGACGTCACCGACAGCGCCAACGGCAGCAAAGTGATTATCGCCGCCGATCGCCTGTTTAGCTCGCCTGCTACCGTCCTGTCGCCGGAAGGCCGGGCGCTGGTGGCCCGCGTCGCCACGGCGATGGAGTCAGGTAAAGGCACGATTGTCGTCAGCGTGTTCACCGACGATCGGCATATTCGCTCCAGCCGCTTCCCCTCAAACTACGAATACTCTACCGCCCAGGCTCGCGCCATCAGCACCATGATGGCGCAGATGATCGCCCAGCAGGGGATCAGCATACGTGCTCAGGGGCGCGGGGACAGCGGTGCGCTGCTGCCTAACGACAGCCCGGAAAATCGGGCGCAGAACCGCCGTGTCGAAATCACCCTGTTTGCTGCTCCGGATAGCGATGACAGCAGCCCAACTACGGGGAAAAACTAAGTTGAAAACCTTTTTCTCATGGCTTTCCAGCCGCCTGCTATGGGGCCTGCTGGGGATTACCGCGCTTTCTGCCCTGATCTGGATGGTCGGCCCGCTGCTGACCTTTACCCGCTTCCAGGCGCTGGAAAGCCCGCTGAATCGCCAGCTGCTGATTGGCCTGTGCTATTTCCTTTGGGTGCTGTTCCAGCTGATCCCACAGCTCTACCGCGCCTGGTTCAACAGCAAGCTGCTGACCCGCCTGCAGCTCAGCAACAGCGACCATGCGGAGCTGCAGGCCACGGGCGAAATGCTTGATAACCGCTTTAGCGAAGCCGCGCTGCTGCTGAAGAAAACCCAGTTCGGCAAGCGCGATAAAGGGTTCCAGCGCTTCAGCGCCCAGTACCTTTATCAGCTCCCGTGGTATCTGATTGTCGGCGCACCCGGTGCCGGTAAGACCACCGCGCTGATCAACTCCGGGCTGGAGTTTCCCCTCAGCGACGCGCTGGGTAAAACCGCGCTGCGCGGCGTGGGCGGCACGCGCCACTGCGACTGGTGGTTTACCGACCGCGCCGTGCTGCTGGACACCGCCGGGCGCTACACCCTGCAGGAGAGCCAGCGCGTGCGCGATGCCAGCGAGTGGCAGACCTTTATCACCCTGCTGAAGCGCTACCGGCCGCGCCAGCCGATCAACGGCGTAATCATGACCATCAGCGTCGCCGACCTGTTGAGCGACTCGGCAGAGGTGCGTCACGCCCAGGCCAGCGCCCTGCGCAAGCGTATGGCGGAGCTGCATCAGCAAACCGGGATCCACTTCCCGGTGTATATCATGGTGACCAAAACCGACCTGCTGAAAGGCTTTATGAGCTACTTTGCGCGGCTGGAGAAGAGCCAGCGCGATCGCATCTGGGGCTTTACCTTCCCGTGGGAGGCCAGCCGCCAGAGCGAGCACCGCCTGAATGCGCTTTTCGAACAGCAGTTCAGCCAGCTCAATGCGCGGCTGATGAGCGACCTGAGCGGCAAAATGGCGCAGGAAGGTGACCTGACGCTGCGCGCCGAATGCTTCCAGTTCCCGCAGGAGTTTCGCGCCCTGCGCCCGCTGCTGGCCGAATATCTCGATATCGTCTTTACCCCGGACAATGACGAGGTTCCCTGGTCGGCGCGCGGACTGTTCTTTACCAGCGGAACCCAGGAAGGCTTGCCGTTCGACCGCGTGATGGGCGAACTGTCGCGCAAGCTGCAGCTGCCGCAGGCTCAGGGCCAGTCGATTGCCAGCTGGGACAGCGTCAACCGCAGCGCGCCGATCCCGGCCAACAAGGGTCAGAGCTTCTTTATCCGCGGGCTGCTTAGCGATGTGGTATTTAAAGAGAGCCGCCTGGCCGGCAGCGACCGCCGCTGGGAGCACCGCAACCGCCTGCTGCACTGGACCGGCTACAGCACGCTGGCGGTTGCGCTGCTGGCCGCTTCGGCGCTCTGGCTGACCAGCTACTATAAGAACCAGCACTATTTGCAGGAAGTCGCCACCCGCCTGCCTGCCGTCAACCAAGCGGCCACGCGGCTGACGCAGGATAATCACGGGGATATGCTGGATCTGCTACCCTTCTTAAACAGCCTGGTCTCCCTGCCGCAGAGTCAGGCGTTCGCGCTGGATAAGCCGCCGCTCACCCTGCGCGGTGGGCTGTATCGCGGCGACCAGATTAGCGATGCCGCATGGGGACTGTATCAGGGCGCGCTGAAGTCGCTGCTGTTACCGCGTGTCGCCCAGACGATTACCCAGACGCTGCGCAGCGACAACGGCGAAGATGCCGAGTTCAGCCGTAATGCCCTGCGCGCTTATCAAATGCTCTACCAGCCGCGCAGCTATGACGGTAAGTTTTTACGCGGCTGGGTGATGCAGAATTTACAGCGCAGCCTGCCGCCCAGCGTCACCACGCGCCAGCTGCAGCAGCTGGACTGGCACCTCAGCCAGCTGCTTGACCGCCAGATCCTCAGTTCTCCTTATCTGCGCGACAATGCGCTGATGATGAAGAAGCTGTCGCTTAATCTGGAGAATGCCGGGCATCAGGGTGATGCTGACGAGCCGCTGGCGGTGCTGAAGCCCGTTAGCGGCCAAACTGCCGCATTGCACAAATAAGGTCATCACTATGGCAGCCAATAATGACCTGGGATGGTATGGCAAATTGCCGACTGCTGGCGATTTTTTGCAGCACCGGATGCCGGAAGCAGTGATTAACAGCTGGTCCAACTGGTTTCAGCTCGGGCTGATCCACTGGCATCACCATCACGATGGTGCCAGCGATCTGTTCAGCCAGGCGCCGGTATGGAATTTTGCCCTGCCCGCCACGCTTGGGGTGCAGCGGGTGCAGCTGGGCTGCCTGATGCCGTCACGCGACCGCGTCGGGCGCGCCTGGCCGCTGCTGGTGTTGCAAAGCGTGCCGATGAAGTACTGGCACCCGGCACAGCTGGCGATCTCCGGTGACTGGTTTCAGGAAGTGGGCTCCACCATGGTTCAGGCGGTGCAGCAGCGGCATACTGCAGAGTGGCTGGAGCAGGCGCTGTGCGGCATTGCTCCGCTGTCGCTGCCTGACACCGGGCGCTCCGATATTATGGACGTGATTGGTTATCAGGATCTGCCCTGCACGCTGGACTGGCGCGAGGTGGCAACGCGCTTTGATCCGTTACAGTACACCAGCTACTGGTGGACCAATCAGAGCGACGGCTACCCTCTGGCCAGCCATAAACACAGCGGCAATCTGACCGCACAGCTCTTTTCACAACTCTTTCATCCGGCTGCCGCTGCGCAGCCGGGCCGTCATGGGCTCTATCCACCGATGTTTGAATAGAGTCATTTGGCCCTGGGGCCTCAGTGCAGGAAACGCGCATGCGATTGACCATTTTGCAGAATCAGGCTGAGGCTCCGGTAGCCACCTGTGATTTTGTGCCACCTGGCGGCACCATTGGCCGCAGCGTCGATAATGACCTGGTGTTGCCCGACCCCGATCGGGCGATTTCCCGCCTGCAGGCACTGGTCCATGTTGCCGCCAACGGCGACTGTCGCCTGACCAATCAGGGCAGCGTGATCGCCGTGATCCACAACGGCAGCGAACTGACGCGCGGCAGCCAGGTGATGCTCGACCACGGCGATACGCTGTCGATTGGCTCATACCAGATTGGCGTCAGCGACCCGCTGCGCGCCGCTCAGCCGGACGCTACGCCGGCGTTTGATGACCCGCTGTCGCTGTTTGAGGATGATGGCGCGGGCAATGACCAACTGCTGGCGATGCAGCCGCTGGCCAGCAGCCCGCTGCCGGTGCAGGACGGACTGAGTGCCGAAGAGCAGGAGCTGCGCGCGCAGCGTCAGGCCGTGGGTCGCCTCGGCATTGACCCGGTGGCACACGACGCTCCGCCGGTGGAGTCAGGCGCAGCCGCGCAGGGCAACCGTGAGCAGCGCCTGATGGCCGCGCTGCTGGAGGGGATGGGGCTGGATACCACGCTGGATAAAACCCCGCTGACGGAAGATCAGATGCGCACCACCGGACGGATGCTGAGCCTGTTTTCCCAGGGCACGGTGGCGCTGCTCTCCTCCCGCTCGATCCTCAAACGCGGGGTGAAGGCGGAGATGACCATGATCCTCAACGAGGCCAATAACCCGTTTAAGATCCTGCCGTCCGGTAAAACCGTGCTGATGCAGATTTACCAGAGCCAGATGCCCGGCTTTATGCAGCCGGAACAGGCGGTGCGCGATGCGCTGGTCGACCTGCAGGCCCACCAGCTGGGGATGATTGCCGGGATCCGCGCCATCATCGCCGCCATGCTGCAGTCGTTTAATCCGCAGCGGCTGGAGGAGCACGCCAGGCGCGACGGCGTGATGCCGCGTTTCGCCCTCAGCAGCGCAAAGAAGGCCCAGCTGTGGGACTACTTCATGCGCCACTATCAAAACACCTCGGGCGAAATTGAGGATGATTTCCACACCCTGTTTGGAGAAGCGTTCCTGCAGGCCTACGACATGGAAGTGAATCAGTACAAAGACTCACAAACCCGACCGGAAGACGTATGAATATCAATTTTTCCAGCACCTCGCAGATCGGCGCGCGCGTGAGCAATCAGGACACCACGGGAGCCCTGTTAGGCGACCACCATGCCTGTTTTATGGTCTGTGATGGCGTGGCGGGCAACACGGGCGGCGAGCTGGCGGCCCGCATCGCGCGCGACACGCTGCTGGCTCAGCTGGACGGCGACACGCCGCTTCAGCCACAAAATACCGCCACCCTGGTCGAAAATACCGAGCAGGCGATACGCGCGGCGCAGCGGAATAATCTGAATTACAGCCAGATGAGCACCACGCTGGCGGCGCTGTTTATCGACCGCGATGCGCTGCAGGCCTGGTGGGTACACGCCGGTGACAGCCGGGTTTATCACTTCCGCCGGGGTCTGATCCATGCCGTTACCCGTGACCATAGTCTGGCCCAGCAGCTGCAGGATGCTGGCTATGAAAATACCGGAATTAACAGTAATTTACTTTATAATGCGCTCGGCGCAGATGTCTCACATCCCCACGGCTACAGCGAAGTGCTGCCGCTGGAAGATGGGGATGCATTTTTGGTCTGCACCGACGGTTTCTGGAGCAACCTCACGCCGGGTGAAATGGAGCAGGCGCTGCGCATGGTGAATTCACCGCAGGAGTGGCTGGCGCTGATGCAGAAAGCCATCGATCGCAGCGCAAAAACCGATAACCTGAGCGCCGTCGCCGTCTGGGTTGGCTCGCCGCAGGAAACCACATTACTCTTTTCGATGGCGGATTCGGCTCGTTTTCTCCCGCCACGCGATTAATACCAAGGAATGCTATGAAATTTTGGTTGCCAGCTGCTGTGACACTGTTGTTAGCCGCCAATGTCCAGGCGGCAGATTATCGGGTGGTCTACTCCCCCAGCCTCGCGCTGGAAGTCTTTATCGATAATGTTGCCAGCAACACGCCTGCGGCCTGGTGTCAGGAGACGCTCAACCTGCGTATCGTCTCAGGCAAGAGCACCGAATCCGGCGTGCTGACCAGCTTCCTGCCCCGCGTGGGCAACCTGCTGCAGAACCAGTGCGGTAAGCTGCTGGAGCTGCCGTGGCAGATGACCAATAACGACGGTACGGTGCTGGCCGCCGGCACCGCGGCCAAAGAACAGGGCTGGCGCCCGATTGTCACCGCCGACTCGACCGCCACCGCCACCGCCAGCAATGCCGCACCGCTCGACCTGTCACAGCCGGCAAATGGCGAGCCGTTGCAGCATTTTGATCTGCCCGGCGGCTGCCATTTTCGCACCTGGTGGGATGATAACGGCCAGTCGCTGTTTATCCCGGATGAGAAAAGTATGACCTGCTCCACCGAAGGCTGGCTGGAGGGCCACAGCACCCTGACGCTGGCACGCGACGGTAAGAGTGAGGCGCTGCAGGTTAATTTCTACCAGGGATACCCGCTGCTGCATCTGCACCCAAAACCAGACGCTTTAGATGTCGTGGCGGTCAATAACCAGCGCCTGGTGGTGACGCGTGCCGATGCCGCCGATAGCTGGCTGGTGCTGCCTTTCAATAACCCCCTGCACGCCTGGTCGTTTGACGGTGCGCTGCTGGTGAAAATGGACAGAGCGCAGGCCGGTGACAGCGCCGCGCTGAAAGCACGGGTGGATGCCGTGCGTAAAACCTGGTCCGACGTGATCGACACCGGGGTGAAAGTCAATGTGCTGTTGGTGGATGACCTGCACGCCGACCTGGCCGACCCGGCGATTGGCGCCTGGCGTACCGTTAATTAACCTTAAGCCCAATATGCGCCAGGAGAGCTCGACGATGTCGGCAAACGAACAGCAAAAAAACGTGCCCAATGCCCTTCCGGCTGGCTACCGGTTTAACGAGTTTGAAATTAAGGAAGTGATTGGCGGTGGGGGTTTTGGCATTGTCTATCGCGCCTGGGATCACCTGCTGGAGCGCACCATTGCCATCAAAGAGTATATGCCGATCTCACTGGCCAGCCGCAGCGACCAGCTGGCCATTACCCTGCGCGGTGAACGCTACCAGAAGCTGTTCAGCGCCGGGCTGAACAGCTTTATTCAGGAAGCTCGACTGCTGGCCCGCTTTAACCACCCTGGGCTGCTGCACGTGCTGCGCTTCTGGGAGGAGAACGGGACGGCCTATATGGGGACGCTGTTCTACAGCGGCATGACGCTGAAGGAGTGGCAGCAGACCAGCCCGCAGACGGTTAACGAAGCGTGGATCCGCCAGCTGTTACCGCCGCTGTTTGGCGCAATCAACACCATTCATCGCGCTGGCTACCTGCACCGCGATATCTCACTGGATAATATCCAGATCCAGGAGAACCAGCTGCCGGTGCTGCTGGACTTCGGATCGGCGCGTAAAGAGATTGGTAATCTTTCCGATGAAACCGAAATTATGCTCAAACCCGGCTATGCGCCGATTGAGCAGTACAGCGAAGAGGGCGACAGCGACCAGGGGCCGTGGACGGATATCTACGCGCTGGGCGCGGTACTGCATACCCTGGTGACCGGCAGCCCGCCGCCGGTGAGCGTGGTGCGCTGTATTGAAGATCATTACCAGCCGCTGAGCACGCTGTTACCGGAAGGTTTCTCACTGCCGCTGCTGCATGCCATTGACCGTGCGCTGGCGATGGACCCACGGCAGCGCCCGCAGTCGATTGATGAACTCGCTGCGCTGATCGACCTGCCGGTGAGTGAAGTGGCGGAGCTGGTCAACAACGTCGCCCAGCCGCTGGAAGAGCAGGAACCGCTGCCGGAGCCTGAACCGGTGGTGCTGGCGGTGAACCCCACTGCCGGAGCGGCGGTGCCGGTGATGACGCCACGCGTGGCAAAGCGGCTGTCGCGCCCGCTGATGCTGCTGAGTTTACTGGCCGTGGTGGCCGTGGCGGCGCTGGTCTGGGGCCTCAACGCTAACGATAGCACCCCGCAAAAGCAGCCGGCAGCGGCAGCCAGCAGCAGCCAGCCGCCCGTCAGCACGCCAGCCAACAACGCAGCGGCCAGCGCACCGGCGATGGCAACGGTGTATCTCAAGCTCAACGCCGGGGAGTCGCTACTGCTGAATGGTAATGTGATGGAAGTGAAGCCGAATAACAGCGGCTATGCCTCGCTCAACCTCGCCGCCGGGGATTATCATCTGGAAGTGCGCAGCGCCAGCAGCGTGCACAGCCAGCGGCTGAAGATTGACCGCGCGGGAACCTGGCTGATTAATCCCGGCCAGTAATGTCGTTTGCCGGGCGGACCGAAAAAGAGGGTCCGCCCCTACGCGATCACTCCGGCCTTTGTCGGGGTCGACCCGACATCCAGCCTTTGTAGGGGTCGACCGCGTTTCTGGTCGACCCGTCATGCCAATCCCGACCAGTAATGTCGTTTGCCGGGCGGACCGAAAAAGAGGGTCCGCCCCTACAAGACAGCTCCGGCCTTTAGCGGGGTCGACCGCTTTTCTGGTCGACCCGTCATGCGCTATTTATCCCACCATCCCGTTATGGCACTGCTGCAGCTCGCGCACGCGCTGCACCAGGTCGGTCAGACAATCGTCATACATCCCGCGCCGTTTCAGCTCCTGCTCAAGCGAGAACAGATACTGGGCATTGGTGCCGAGCGGTCCTTTGGCCTGCGCGATCAGCGGCGCGATAGTCTTCGGGCAGGAGTCGGCTTCGTACAGGGCGTGGCGCGGATCCATAACAAACACCAGCGCCGTCACGGTGCGGCCATCGTCCAGCGCCAGGTCACACCAGGTGGGCAGATAGCAGCCGGTGACCATCTCGCGCTTCCACAGCAGCTCGAGTTCCTCGTGCAGTTTGGCTTCGGGCAGGCAGAAAGCCAGCCCGGTGGTCTCGCCGCCCTCTTTCAGCGCCAGCATGCGTCCCGGCTGAACCGCTGTCCCGCGTCCGGCGGTCAGGCGCAGGCAGAACGCCCGGTGCCAGCCCTGCAGCGTGCCCGCAGCTACTTCATCCGCTTCAAACACCGGGTTCCACATGAGCGAGCCGTAGCCAAAAATCCACACCGGGCTGTGATCGGGACGACAGGCCAGCGTTGCCGCAAGGGACGCGGCACGCTGCTCACTGGTCCACAGCAGCGACTCCTCAATATCACCAAAGGCGGTTTTACAGTCTGCTTTTAATAAGAAATCTCTTGTTAACATTGCCACCTCCCACGCCACTGCCCTGAATCCGCGCTGTTATCACTGCTATCCCTGGAAAATGCGCGTTTTCAGCAAAAAAACTGAACGCTTTTAACGACCTTATGCATTTATGCGACTGCAATCAAGTTTGAACCTAATCACAAAAGAAAAAAAGTTTCACTTAAGCGATCGGCAGCAGGCCGGAAATATTTATGGTGAGCGGAAAAAAAGCGGCACGGGAAGTAAAAAGAACTTTTGATTTTTTTGCTAAACCAGTTTAGCTTTCAGTCGAAACCATTTAAGGATAATCAACATGCAAAAAAGAGTCTGGGTTCTGGGTGATGCGGTCATTGACCTGCTGCCGGAAGAGGAAGGACGGCTGCTGCAGTGCCCCGGCGGCGCACCGGCGAATGTTGCCGTCGGTATCGCCCGTCTGGGTGGCAACAGCGCATTCATTGGCTGCGTGGGAGACGACCCATTCGGCACGTTCCTGCAGCAGACGCTGCGCGCGGAGGGGGTGGATGCGCAATATATGTACCCCGCTGCCGGGCAGCGCACATCAACGGTACTGGTTTCACTGGATGCAGAGGGTGAGCGCCACTTCACCTTTATGGTGCGCCCCGCTGCCGATCTGTTCCTGACCCCCGACCGGCTTCCCGTCTTTCAGGCGCATGAAGGTCTTCACCTGTGCTCCATTGCGCTGAGCGCCGAACCGTCGCGCAGTGCCGCTTTACGGGCGATGCAGGCGGTGAAACAGGCCGGAGGCTGGGTCAGTTTTGACCCTAACCTGCGCAGCGATCTCTGGTCAGACGCCAATGAGATGAACGCCCTTCTGGCTCAGGCATTTGCTCTTGCGGATATCATCAAGCTGTCCGAGGATGAGTTATTTACGCTGACCGGCTGCCGCGAGATTGAGCCTGGCATTAAGCAGTTTACTGCCGATTACCAGCCCGCGCTGCTGCTGGTAACGCGCGGTAGCGAGGGAGTCACGGTCTGGCAATCGCAGCGCCAGCAGCACTATCCCGCGCCGCACGTCAGCGTGGTCGATACCACCGGCGCAGGCGATGCCTTTGTCGCCGGACTGCTGGCTGCGCTTGCGCGTGAAGCCAATCCGCTGGCCCCCCAGCAGCTGGAGAAGGCCATTCAGCAGGCCCAGCATAGCGGTGCCGCCGCCACCACGGCTAAAGGTGCCATGACCGCCCTGCCTTACGCAGACGAACTTCTCCGTTTCACCACCTTAGCAGGTTAAATTGCCAACCCGGTCACACTTCCTAAACCGGGTTAGCAAATCTGATTGAACAGCCTGATTCATTTCGCTTACGCTTCGCATCGAACCGGTTTAGCAAAATACAAAATAATCACTCTGGGATATCTTATTCATGATTAAACCTGGCACTCTGGCGATCGCTATTGGCATCGCCCTTTCCACTCCAACACTGGGCTACGCCGCACCGACCCTCGACAGCCTTGAAGCACGTCTGGTGGCCATGGAGCAGCGCCTGCAGCAGGCTGAAAGCCGCGCCGCCGATGCTGAAACACGCGCCACCGCTGCCGAACAGCAGGTTGCACATCTGCAAGCCCGTACTCAGGCACCGCTCGCCACTGCCCGACAGACGGACAGCGCTGCAGCGCCCACCCCGGCTGAACAACCCGCAACGAACGTGGCGGCCAGCGCCGCCGCGCTCAGTGAAGGTTTTGAGTTTCATGGCTACGCCCGCTCCGGCCTGATCATGAATGATTCAGCTGCGGGTACGCAGAGCGGCCCTTACCTGACGCCCGCCGGTGAGACGGGCGGCGCGGTCGGCCGTCTCGGCAACGAAAACAACACCTACGTCGAACTGAATCTTGAGCACAAGCAACAGTTGGCCAACGGCGCTACCACGCGATTTAAAGCGATGCTGGCCGACGGGCAGCGGGATTACAACGACTGGACCGGCAGCACCAGTGAACTGAACATCCGCCAGGCATTTGTTGAGCTGGGCAACCTACCGACCTTCAGCGGGGTGTTTGATAACAGTACCCTGTGGGCGGGAAAACGCTTTGACCGCGACAACTTTGATATCCACTGGCTCGATTCTGACGTGGTGTTCCTCGCGGGGACCGGCGGCGGGATCTATGACGTGCAGTGGAACGAGGGGCTAAAAAGTAACTTTTCACTCTACGGGCGTAACTTTGGTGATATTGAAACCATTGATAACACTATCCAAAACTACATTGTCACCAGCAACCATTTTGCCGGTCCGTTCCAGCTGATGGTCAGCGGCCTGCGCGCCAAAGATAACGACCAGCGGGTTAACCGCAGTCGCGATAACGATCGGGCAGGCGACAGCGGCATCCACGCGATGCTGGCTCTGCACAATGACAGTTTCTGGGGCCTGCGCAGCGGCAGCGCTAAAACTGCGCTGCTGTATGGTCATGGGCTGGGTGCGGAAGTGAAAGGGATTGGCTCCGATGGCAACCTGACGCAGCAGGCAGAAACCTGGCGCCTGGCCAGTTATGGCGTCACCCCGCTGAACAAAACATGGAGCTTTGCTCCGGCACTGCTGGCACAAACCAGCAGCGACCGCTATGCCGCCGGGGACCACTACCGCTGGGCGACGCTCAATGCCCGCCTGATCCAGGCGATAAACCAGAATTTCGCCCTGGCGTATGAGGGAAGTTATCAGTATATGGACCTCGATGCGCAGGGGTACAGAGATCGTCAGGCCGTTTCCGGCAGCTTCTGGAAGCTGACCGTCGCCCCGACCTTTAAAGTGGCGGATATCGGCGATTTCTTCACCCGGCCGGAGATCCGCTTCTTTGCCAGCTGGATGGACTGGAACAGCTCGCTCGATCGCTACGCCAGCGATGACACCTTCGGCAGCAGTGGCTTCAGCGCGGGCGGAGAGTGGAACTTCGGCGTTCAGATGGAAACCTGGTTCTGATACACATAAAAAACGATAAGCAAAAGGTGAAAGAATGGATATTGATAAAACAGCCAGGGCGCTCCTGCCGCTGCTTGGCGGACGGGAAAATATTGCCAGCGCAGCCCACTGCGCGACACGCCTGCGTCTGGTAATGGTCGATGACAATAAGGTACAGAAAGAGGACATTGAAGCCCTGGAAGGTGTCAAAGGCTGCTTCCGCAACGCCGGGCAGATGCAAATTATCTTCGGCAGCGGCCTGGTTAATAAAGTGCATGCCGCCTTCGTCCGTGAAGCAGGAATTAGCGAATCGAGCAAAAGCGAAGCGGCCGATATCGCCGCTAAAAAACTCAATCCGCTGCAGCGCATTGCACGGGTACTGTCGAATATCTTCGTGCCGATCATTCCGGCTATCGTCGCATCCGGCCTGCTGATGGGCCTGCTCGGCATGGTCAAGACCTACGGCTGGGTGAATCCCGACAGCGCGCTATTTATCATGCTGGATATGTGCAGCTCTGCCGCCTTTATTATTCTGCCGATCCTGATCGGCTTTACCGCCGCGCGTGAATTTGGTGGCAATCCTTACCTTGGCGCCACGCTGGGTGGCATTCTCACCCACCCGGCGCTGACCAATGCCTGGGGCGTCGCCAGCGGTTTCCACACCATGAATTTCTTCGGTCTGGAGATTGCGATGATCGGCTATCAGGGAACGGTGTTCCCGGTGCTGCTGGCGGTATGGTTTATGAGCCACTGCGAGAAACGCCTGCGGCGTGCGATCCCGGATGCGTTGGATATTATCCTCACCCCGTTCCTGACGGTGATTATTTCTGGCTTTGTCGCCCTGTTGATTATCGGCCCCGCCGGACGCGCGCTGGGTGATGGTATCTCGCTGGTGCTCAGCACGCTGATTGCCCACGCCGGCTGGCTGGCCGGACTGCTGTTTGGCGGATTGTATTCCGTGATTGTCATCACCGGCATCCATCACAGTTTCCACGCGGTTGAAGCCGGTCTGTTGGGCAACCCCGCAATTGGCGTTAACTTCCTGCTGCCAATCTGGTCGATGGCCAATATTGCTCAGGGCGGTGCCTGCCTGGCTGTCTGGTTTAAAACCCGGGATGTTAAGGTGCGCAGCGTGGTGCTGCCCTCGGCGTTTTCCGCCATGCTGGGGATCACCGAAGCCGCTCTGTTTGGCGTAAATCTGCGCTACATTAAACCCTTTATCGCCGGGCTGGTGGGCGGTGCAATCGGTGGCGCCTGGGTGGTGACGATGCACGTCAATATGACCGCCGTCGGCCTGACGGCCCTGCCAGGCCTGGCGATTGTGCAGGCCAGCTCGATGCTCAATTATCTTATTGGTATGGCTATCGCATTTGGCACTGCGTTTGTGCTCTCACTGCTGTTCAAAATTAAATTCGAGGCAAAAGCATGAGTGAAGCCCAGCGGGTAAAACAGGCCCTGCTGGCTGTCCTGCGCGGACAGCCTGGCGTCGCTGAAGACCCTCACCGCCCTGCCTGGCATCTTGCGCCACCGGTGGGGCTGATGAATGACCCCAACGGGTTTATTCAGTTCAACCAGCGCTATGTGCTCTGCTACCAGTGGAACCCACTCGCCTGCGCGCACGGGGCCAAGTTCTGGGGCCAGTGGAGCTCGGCTGACCTGGTCAACTGGCGCCATGAACCCCTGGCGCTGGCGCCGTCGGAAGAGTATGAAAGTCACGGCTGCTATTCTGGCAGCGCGGTGGACAATCAGGGCGAACTGACCCTGATCTATACCGGCAACGTAAAGTTTGACGACGGTCAACGTACGGCCTGGCAGTGTCTCGCTACCCGTAATGCAGCGGGTGACTATACCAAGCTGGGGCCGGTAGTTGCTTTGCCAGCCGGTTATACCGGCCACGTGCGCGACCCAAAAGTCTGGCAGCATGCTGAGCAGTGGTACATGGTTCTCGGCGCTCAGGACCTCAATCTACAGGGTAAGGTACTGCTGCTGCGCTCGCCGGACCTGCATCAGTGGACGCTGCTGGGTGAAATCGCCGGTAGCCAGCTCAACGGCCTTGGTGATTTTGGCTACATGTGGGAGTGCCCGGACCTGTTCACACTTGGTGAGCACAGCGTACTGCTGGTCTGCCCGCAGGGGCTGCCGGCGGCAGACGGGCGGTATCTGAATACCTTCCAGAGCGGCTATTTCTGCGGCACGCTCGATTATGACCATCATCAGTTCAGCCACGGTGAGTTTCATGAGCTGGACCTGGGCTTTGAGTTTTATGCCCCTCAAACCTGCCTGAGTGACGACGGACGCCGCCTGCTGATCGGCTGGATGGGCATACCCGACGAGGATGAGTTTTACCAGCCGACCAAAGCCTACGGCTGGATGCACACCATGACCTGCCCACGTGAACTGACGCTGCGATCTGAGCGCATTTACCAGCAGCCAGCGCGCGAGCTGCAGCAGCTTCGCCAGCAGCAGGTAACGCTAAACGCCCGCGCTGACGAACTTCCGCTGCTGGCGATCGACAGCGCAGAGCTGGAACTGACCTTTAACGGCAGCTTTAGGGCTAACTTCGCCGATACGCTGCAGCTGGTGGTTGAGCCAGGCGGCATCTGGCTGCACCGCAACAATCTGCGCAGCGGTGAAGCGGAGCAGCGGCAGTGGCTGGGCAGCGTCCACAGTCTGCGTATTCTTTGCGACCGCTCCAGCGTTGAGATCTTTATTAACCAAGGTGAAGCGGTGATGTCGGCTCGCTACTTTCCCGGCCCGCAGCCGCGGCTGCATTTTAGCGGCGGCGCGCAGATCGCCCTGCATCACTGGAGGTTACGGCAATGCGTGATAGAATAAGGCGATGAGCCATCACACCTAAGCCACTGTGAATAAAAACAAACGTATCACGATTAACGATATTGCCCGGCTGGCAGGCGTGTCCAAATCTACTGCCAGCCTGGTTCTTAATGGCCGGGGAAAGGAGCTGCGCGTCGCGGAAGGAACCCGCAGCCGGGTGATGGAGATCGCCCGCCAGCAGCATTACCAGCCAAGCATCCATGCCCGCGCATTAAACTCCAGCCGCAGCCATACCCTCGGGCTGGTGGTGCCAGAAATGACCAACCACGGCTTTGCCCGTTTCTCTCATGAACTGGAAATGCTGTGCCGCGATGCTGGCCTGCAGCTGCTTATCGCCTGCACCGCGGAAAATGCCAGCCAGGAGACGCTGGCGGTGAATAATTTGATCCAGCGCCAGGTTGACGGGCTGATTGTGGCTTCCAGCATGCTCAATGATGCTGAATATCAGAAGATTAATCAGCAGCTGCCCGTGGTGCTGTTTGACCGCCATCTTGGCGACTCCACCCTTCCTCTGGTGATCACCGATGCCACCGGCCCCACCGCCACGCTGGTCGAAGCCGTGGCGCGCGAAGGCTATGACGAACTCTATTTCTTTGGCGGACAGCCGCGAATTTCACCGACGCGCGATCGTCTGGCGGGCTACCGTCTCGGGCTGGAGCGTGCCGGGTTAACGCTAAATCCGCAGTGGATCATGCACGGTCACTATCACGCCAGCTCCGGCTATGAAATGTTTGCCGAGCTCTACGCGCGGCTTGGGCGGGTGCCGCAGGCGCTATTTTGCGCCGCCTGTGGCCTGCAGGAAGGTGTCCTGCGTTACCTCAGCCAGCACGGCCTGCTGAATACGCCGATGCACCTGTGCAGCTTTGACGACCACTATCTGTATGACGCGCTCTGCGTACGCATTGATACCGTTGAGCAGGATGAACGCCTGCTGGCATGGAACTGCTTCGAGATGGTCACCCGACTTGTCGATGAGCAGATACCGGAAGAGACTCAGCGCTGGTTACCCGCACGGTTAATCTGGCGCCGTGCGACAGCCAAGTAGCCCTTGGGGATGGCTGTAAAATAGAGCCACTCCCCAGACTTTTTATCTGCAGCCTGCGTTTTTGCATCATAGCGCCATCATTTTCCGTCCATTATGGCTTAATTAATTACTTCCGGACAATAAAGACCCCAGTTTTTCATTAAGATAGCTACATAAGTGCAATAAATAGCTGTTATAGCCCGTTATTCATAAAACCCCGTAAAATAGCGTAAATTTCTGCCAAAAGCGGCGAAAAAAGGTTACACTTTCGCCACTTGTCTTTCATATTGTCAGACTATGTTTAATGGGCCTGCGGTGTGGTTTGCCGATTTCAGGCCAACAGGATAAGGTTAAGGAGCGTTTGCCTATGAGTGCGCACGAGAGCAGTAAAACCCGTCACACCGAGTATTCCCTCATCTTTCCCATCGCCGCACTGACCATTTTATGGTTTTGGGGCAACACCGCATCATTTCCTCTGGTCATTGGCATCAACCTGATTGCGCTGATCGCCATCCTCAGCAGCGCCTTCAGCGTGGTACGTCATGCCGACGTATTAGCCCACCGCCTGGGCGAGCCCTATGGTTCCCTGATCCTCAGCCTCTCCGTGGTGATCCTTGAAGTCAGCCTGATCTCCGCGCTGATGGCCACCGGCGACGCCGCGCCCGCGCTGATGCGCGACACGCTCTATTCGATCATTATGATTGTTACCTGCGGCCTGGTGGGCTTTGCGCTGCTGCTCGGCGGCAACAAGTTTGCCACCCAGTATGTCAATCTGGCGGGGGTTAAACAGTATCTGATTGCGATTTTCCCGCTGGGGATGATCGTGCTGGTACTGCCGAATGCCCTGCCCGGCGGCAACTTTACCATCGGTCAGGCGCTGCTGGTTTCGGCCATTTCTGCGGCGATGTACGGCGTGTTCCTGCTGATCCAGACCAAAACGCACCAGAGTCTGTTTGTCTATGAGCACGAAGATGACGGTGACGATCCGCACCACGGTAAGCCCTCGGCGCACTCCAGCCTCAGGCACACCCTATGGCTGATTGTGCATCTGGTGGCGGTGATTGCCGTGACCAAAATGAATGCCAATACGCTGGAGTCACTGCTGACCGAGCTCAACGCACCGGAGCAGTTTACCGGCTTCCTGGTGGCACTGTTGATCCTGTCTCCTGAAGGGTTGGGCGCGATTAAAGCGGTGCTGGCCAATCAGGTACAGCGCGCGATGAACCTGTTCTTCGGCTCCGTGCTGGCGACCATCTCACTGACGGTGCCGGCGGTGACGATTATCGCCACGCTGACCGGGCAGCAGCTGATCTTCGGGCTGGAGCCGCCGCAGATGGTGGTGATGATTTCCGCCCTGCTGCTGTGCCAGATATCGTTCTCTACCGGGCGCACCAACGTGCTAAACGGCGCGGCGCATCTGGCCTTGTTTATCGCTTATCTGATGACGGTGATGCTGTAAAATCGGCACCGGGCGACCGGAAAAAATGGCCTTCATTACGATGGGTGCTAATCATCGGCACGGGGCGACCGGAAAAAATGGCCTTCATCACGATTAGTGCTAATCATCGGCACGGGGCGACCGGAAAAAATGGTCGCCCCCTACAAGTAAAAGGGCTGACCATTTTTCGGGTCAGCCCTTTGATTTTATTGCGCCTGATACTGCAAAGTATGGCCGCTGCCGGTCAGCGTCAGCGACTGCTCATCCACCTTCACCTCAGCGCCATTCATCAACATCTGCGTCAGCGTCTGCTCCCACTTGTTCAGATCGGCATTGCTGCACAGCATGCGCGTGGAGGCCAGCTGCGGCACGCTCAGTCGTCCCTGCTCTACTTTGCCCTGACCGAAGAAACGGTTGCACATCACCCCGCTCACCTTCAGCCCTTCACTAAAACCGATCCCCGGCCGGATGCCCTCATGCGGCACGACAGCCTGGCCGTCCACCGCGCTGAGCACAAACTGACGATTCGCCAGCTGGCTGGCATCCGTCGGGCTGGTGTTGCTGTGGCTGCAGCCGCTCAGCGCGACAGCACCCAGTAACAGTAAAGTGACTTTTTTCATTATGACTCCTTAGATTGGCAATCCATGTTAACAACTGAGTAAGCAGGAAATAACGGCGCAGGGCGCGGATAAAGAGCGGGCCAGAATATCTGGCCCGCAGGAGAAAGGAAGTTTAGTTGCTGGTATCGAGTTCAGGGAAGCTTTTCACCAGGTCATCAATCGCTTTCATCTGCTTGAGGAACGGCTCCAGCTTGTCGAGCGGCAGCGCGGACGGGCCATCGCACTTGGCGTTCGCCGGGTCCGGGTGCGCTTCGATAAACAGGCCGGCAATGCCAACGGCCATGCCGGCGCGTGCCAGTTCAGAAACCTGACCGCGACGACCGCTGGACGCGGCACCCATCGGGTCACGGCACTGCAGCGCATGCGTCACGTCGAAGATCACCGGGCTGTTGTTCGATACCTGCTTCATCACGTTGAAGCCCAGCATGTCGACCACCAGGTTGTCATAACCGAAGTTGGCACCGCGATCGCACAGGATCACTTTATCGTTGCCGCCTTCAGCAAACTTATCCACGATGTTACCCATCTGGCCAGGGCTGACAAACTGCGGCTTCTTGACGTTGATTACCGCGCCGGTTTTCGCCATCGCTTCCACCAGATCGGTCTGGCGGGCAAGGAAGGCGGGCAGCTGGATCACGTCAACCACGTCGGCCACGGTCTGTGCCTGGCTGGCTTCGTGCACGTCGGTGATGATTTTCACGCCGAACGCCTGCTTAATTTCCTGGAAGATTTTCATCCCCTCTTCGAGGCCCGGGCCACGGTAAGAGTGGATGGATGAGCGGTTGGCTTTATCAAACGAGGCTTTGAACACGTAGGGAATACCCAGCTTCTGGGTTACGGTGACGTAATGCTCACAGATACGCATCGCCAGGTCGCGCGATTCCAGCACGTTCATCCCGCCAAACAGCACGAACGGCAGGTCGTTTGCGACGTTAATGTCGCCAATGCTTACCACTTTCTGATTCATGTCTTCGCCTTTATAGAGTTCACTGCGTTTAGTGAAGGGTAATCTGTTTTTGCTCGATAGAGTGGATCTGCACCTTAATCATTTCGCTGACCGGATCTTCCGGGCACTGCTCAACAAAGTAGGTCAAATCGTTCAACGCCACGTGTCCACACTCCAGCTGGGCGAAAATCAGCCCGCGGTCGCGGATCTCATACGGGTCCTCCGGATCCATCTGCACCAGCACCTGGCTGACGTGCAGCGCCATTTCCATCTGCTTCTCATCCATCAGGGAGGATTTCAGCGTGTCGAGCATTTTGCGCAGGACCGCCAGCGGCTCGGCTTCCTGTAAATCGTCATCATACAGTTCGGCAATCGGCCCGATGTTGCCCTTCAGCCACACTTCCAGCTGGTGCTCATCCAGGGTTTCGCCATCAAACGGGTTGATCAGCCACATATCCTGATCGATCCACTCGGCGCGCAGGATCAGCTGCGTCGGGAAGATCACCGGGAACAGCGGCAGATCGAGCTTGCCTGCAATATGCAGAAAAATCACCCCCAGCGACACCGCGGTGCCCTGGCGGGTACGTAAAACATTATCCAGCCACAGCGTATCCGACAGGCGATAAACGCCGCTTGCGCCACCAAAACCCCAGCGGCCCCAGAACAGCGCGATCAGCTGCTCAACCTGTAAGTCGGCGGCCAGTTCGGGCGCGATCTCTGCGCGTGCTTCGGCAACCAGTGCCGACAACTGCTTTCTGACGTCTTCAGCCGGAAAGTCGCTGCGTATCGCCAGCGACGCAGCGATCACCGCCTCACTCAGCGGCGCGGCGGTAAAATCAAAATCAGCGATGGACGTCATACAAACCCCAGCAATGGCATTTTAGTGGTGGCTAACTGAACGATGGCCACAAGGGCGATTAACGCCACAATGAACGCTATCCAGCGTACTTTTTGCGCGCGCGGACGTCGTCCCAGGGCAATAGCGCCCAGCGCGATATAGATGATAACGCCAAACAGCTTCTCAGTCAGCCAGTTGCCCTGCGGTGTAAACGGGTAAAAGTGGGTAATAGTGACCAGCAGCACGCCAGAGAGCAGCAAAAGCGTGTCGTTGAGATGCGGCACAATACGCACCCAGCGGCGCTGCAGCATGGCTGAACCGGTCTGCAACCAGTAAAAGCGCAGCAGAAACAGCGCGGCGGTGATGGCGACGGTCAACAGATGAAAATTTTTAAGTGGAAGGTACCATGCGGCCATAAAAGCTCCTTAATTACGCGTTATCTGCCCGAGCGTTACGCGGTCGTTGCCGCCATAATCCTGACAGGTTTCCACCTGACAGAAGCTGTTCTCACGCAGGATTTGCCGCACCGCTTCACCCTGCTGCCAGCCATGTTCCAGCAGCAGCCAGCCGTTATCCGCCAGATACTTCCCGGCGCAGCAGGCAATAATTTTGATATCGGCCAGGCCCTGATCGTCAGCCACCAGCGCGCTGGCGGGCTCAAAGCGCACATCGCCCTGCGACAGATGGTGGTCGGCGGCATCGATATAGGGGGGGTTACTGACGATCAGCTGGAAACGCTGAGCGTCCAGCGCTGAAAACCAGTCGCTTTGCAGGAAGCGGGCGTTAGGCAGATTGAGTTTCGTGCCATTGTGCTTTGCCAGCGCCACTGCCGCCGCAATGCGGTCAACGCCGGTCACCTGGCAGTCAGCGCGTTCACTGGCCAGCGCCAGCGCAATCGCGCCGGTACCGGTGCCGAGGTCAAGAATGGCGCACGGGTCTGCAGGCAGGCGGCTTAGCGCCTGCTCAACCAGCACTTCGCTGTCCGGGCGCGGGATCAGGGTGTCGGGCGACACGCTGAGCGGCAGCGACCAGAATTCACGTTCACCGATAAGGTACGCCACCGGCTCCCCGGCGGCGCGGCGCGCCAGCAGCATCTCCAGCGCGGCCAGCTGGCTGTCATCCAACTGCGCATCGTCAAAAGCGATCAGCCAGGCGCGGGATTTACCGCTCACCCATGCCAGCAGGATCTCCGCGTCGCGTTTCGGGCTTTCGCTGCTGCTGAGACGGGCTATCGCCGCTCGCAGCCAGACACGGATTTGCACTACTCGTTCCCGGCAAGCGCAGCCAGCTGATCGGCCTGGTATTCCTGCACAATCGGCTCAATCAGCGCGTCCAGCTTGCCTTCCATCGCTTCATCCAGACGGTAAATCGTCAGGTTGATACGGTGATCGGTGACGCGGCCCTGCGGGAAGTTATAGGTGCGGTTACGGTCCGAACGGTCGCCGCTGCCGAGCAGGTTGCGACGGGTCGAGGACTCTTGCTCCTGCCGGCGCGCCATTTCGGCGGCGCGAATACGGGACCCGAGCACGCCGAGCGCTTTGGCTTTGTTTTTATGCTGGGAACGTTCGTCCTGGCACTCCACCACGATGCCGGTTGGCAGGTGGGTAATACGGATCGCCGAGTCGGTGGTGTTAACGTGCTGGCCACCCGCGCCCGATGAACGGAAGGTATCAATTTTCAGGTCGGACGGATTAATCTCCGGCAGCTCCGCTTCCGGTACTTCCGGCAGCACCGCCACGGTACAGGCTGAGGTGTGGATACGCCCCTGAGATTCGGTTTCCGGCACGCGCTGCACGCGGTGACCGCCGGATTCAAACTTCAGGCGCCCGTAGGCACCCTCGCCAATCACTTTGGCAATCACCTCTTTGTAGCCGCCGTGCTCGCCTTCGTTGGCGCTCATCACTTCGACACGCCAGCGGCGCGATTCAGCGTAGCGGCTGTACATGCGGAACAGATCGCCGGCAAAGATCGCCGCTTCGTCACCGCCGGTTCCGGCACGAATTTCCAGATAACAGTTACGCTCATCATCCGGATCTTTCGGCAGCAGCAGCACCTGCAGCTGCTGCTCCAGCGCTTCGCTGGCGGCACGCGCCTCTTTTAGCTCTTCCTGTGCCATCTCACGCATTTCGGCGTCATCCAGCATCATTTCGGCGGTTTCAATGTCTTCCTGGGTTTGCTGCCACTGACGGAAGCACTGACTGACGTCGGTCAGCTGGGCGTATTCGCGGGATAAAGCGCGGAAACGCTCCTGATCGGCAATCACACCAGCATCGCCCAGCATCGCCTCAACTTCTTCGTGGCGCTCCTGCAAGGCTTCCAGCTTGGCAACAATAGAAGGCTTCATTCGTGTAGTTTTACCTTGTAAAATAGAGGTTTAAACGCTATTCCAGCCCGAGGCTGTCGCGTAAAATTTGCAGGCGTTCGCCATCGCCATCGCGGGCGGCCTGCTGAAGAGATTTGGTTGGAGCGTGGATCAGACGGTTGGTCAGTTTGTGGGCCAGGTCACGCATCACCGCTTCGGGGTCTGCACCCTGCTGCAGTGCGGCAAGCGCCCGCGCCTGCAACTCTTCCCTGACCTGCTCTGCCTGCGAACGGTAGTCGCGGATGGTTTCAACGGCGCTCTGCGCGCGCAGCCAGGACATAAACTCGCTGCTTTCCTGTACCACGATGGTTTCAGCCTGCACCGCAGCCGCCTGGCGCTGAGCCATATTGCTTTCAATAATCGCCTGCAGGTCATCCACGCTGTACAGATAGGCGTTCGGCAGCTTGCCCACTTCCGGCTCCACGTCACGCGGTACGGCAATATCCACCAGCAGCATCGGCTGGTTGCGGCGCTGCTTCAGCGCACGCTCCACCATCCCTTTGCCGATGATCGGCAGCGGGCTGGCGGTTGAACTGATGATAATGTCGGCTTCTGCCAGCCGTGAATCGATCTCCGCCAGGCCTATCACCTCAGCCCCGACTTCATCCGCCAGCACCTGCGCACGCTCGCGGGTACGGTTAGCGATGATCAACTTCTTCACCTTGTGCTGATGCAGATGGCGCGCGGCCAGCTCGATAGTCTCGCCCGCCCCGACCATCAGCACGGTGACGGTCGACAGCGATTCGAAGATCTGGCGCGCCAGGGTACAGGCGGCAAACGCGACCGATACCGCACTGGCACCGATTTCAGTTTCGGTGCGCACGCGTTTGGCGACGGAGAAGGTTTTCTGGAACATGCGCTCCAGTTCGCTGGAGAGCGAATGGCCGCGCTGGGAGTCGGCAAAGGCTTTTTTCACCTGGCCTAAAATCTGCGGTTCACCGAGCACCAGCGAATCCAGGCCACTGGCAACGCGCATCAGATGACTGACCGCTTCGTCACCCTGGTGCCAGTAGAGGCTTTTACGCACCTCTTCAACGCTCAGATGATGGTAATCACACAGCCACGACACCAGCTGCTCCTGCAGATTTTCCTGCTGCTCAACGCTCAGGTACAACTCGGTACGGTTACAGGTAGACAGCACAACGCCGCCCTGAACCAGCGGCTGTGCCAGCAGGCTGTTAAGCGCCTGATCCAGCGTGTCCGGCGAGAACGTAACGCGTTCGCGCAGAGCCACAGGTGCCGTTTTGTGATTGATGCCGAGTGCCAGTAACGTCATGGTGCGAGGTTGGGTTAATCCCACAGTTGTCAGGGTTTTGTGAGGCGCATTCTACAAGATGAGCGAGATCAATAAAAGTGATGGTTCACCTATCCCTGTAACAAGTTATACCGACAACAGGTCAAATGAGACAATTTGAGCATTGACGCGGCCCGGTTAGCTGGTTAGCGTGAGCGGTTGATTGCGGCAAGTATGCCCGAACCCCGTCTGAGGAGCTGACCTGATTATGCTATCGCCAAACCGCCGCCTGCTGCGGCTTATCCCCCTTGCCAGCCTGCTGTTAACCGCCTGCGTTACGCCCACCAAGCCACAGGGGCCGGGCAAGAGCGCCGATACGCCGCAGTGGCGTGAGCATCAGCAGTCGGTGGAAAAGATCACCCAGTATCAGACTCGTGGCGCGTTCGCCTACCTCTCCGATCGGCAAAAAGTGTATGCGCGCTTTAACTGGCAGCAGACCGCACCAGACCGCTATCGCCTGCTGTTAACCAATCCGCTCGGCAGCACCGAGCTGCAGCTGGACCAGCAGGGCCAGACCGCACAAATTGTTGATAATAAGGGCAAGCGCTACGTCAGTAACGATGCCGCGAAGATGATCTCCCAGCTGACCGGTATGAGCATTCCGCTGGATAACCTGCGTCAGTGGATGGTCGGCCTGCCGGGCGACGCCACCGATTATCAGCTTGACGACCAGTACCGCCTGCGCGAACTGAACTACAGCCAGGACGGCAAGCAGTGGCACGTGACCTACCAGGGTTATGACAGCAAGCTCAACCCACAGCTGCCATCCAATCTCGAACTGCGTGAAGGCAGCCAGCGCATCAAACTGAAGATGGACAGCTGGACGGTAAAATGATCACAACCTGGCCTGCCCCGGCAAAGCTGAATTTATTTCTCTACATCACTGGCCGCCGCGCCGACGGCTACCATAATCTGCAAACGCTGTTTCAGTTTCTCGACTACGGCGACACGCTGACCATTGAAGTGGACGACAGCGGCGAGATTACGCTGCTGACGCCGGTGGCGGGCGTGCCGGATGCGCAGAACCTGATTGTGCGCGCCGCTGCGCTGCTGCGCGAGCGGGCGGCCGCTCTCGGCTCCCTGCCCGGTGCTGCCGGGGCGAAAATTGCCATTGAGAAGCGCTTACCGATGGGTGGCGGTTTGGGCGGCGGTTCCTCAAACGCCGCCACGGTGCTGGTGGCGCTTAACCACCTGTGGCAAACCGGGCTGAGCCTGGGGCAGCTGGCAGAGCTTGGCCTTCAGCTTGGCGCCGACGTGCCGGTGTTTGTTCACGGCTTCGCTGCCTTTGCCGAAGGTGTGGGTGAGCAGCTGACCCCGGTTAATCCGGCGGAGAAGTGGTATCTGGTGATGCACCCTGGGGTGAGCATTGCCACCCCGCTCGTTTTCAACGATCCGGAGCTGACCCGCGACACGCCAGCAAGGGAAATCAGCCAGTTATTAAGCACCGAATTCCATAATGATTGTGAACCTGTCGTAAGAAATCGTTTTCGCGAGGTTGAACAGCTTGTTTCCTGGCTGCTAGAATACGCGCCGTCGCGCCTGACTGGAACGGGTGCTTGTGTGTTTGCAGAATTCGACACCGAGTCCGCCGCCCGCCAGGTGCTTGAGCTGGCCCCGAAAAATCTGCAGGGGTTTGTTGCGCGAGGTGTTAATATCTCGCCGCTACACCGCAGACTTTCAGGGCAATTGAGTTGATGTGACAGTGTCACTCTGTTCCAGACGCTGCACGACTGCTCTTATTTAACCCAAATAATTGGCGTTGTAGCAAGGCGGCAAGTGTTTGAGTTCCCGGGAGCTTACCCAGGTAAGTGACCGGGGCGATGACGCGCAGCCAACGCCGCTACGGCGTCAAGAATGTAGGGTTAAAACACCCGTATGAAAGCATAAGTCGTATACCGCCCAGTGCGGCTTATGGTATTTCATTCTCTGGACGCAAAGCCTGAGGTTCTTCTCGTGCCTGATATGAAGCTTTTTGCTGGTAACGCCACCCCGGAACTAGCACAACGTATTGCCAACCGCCTTTACACCAGCCTGGGCGACGCCGCCGTCGGTCGTTTCAGTGATGGTGAAGTGAGCGTACAAATTAACGAAAATGTACGCGGTGGTGATATTTTCATCATCCAGTCCACCTGTGCCCCAACCAACGACAACCTGATGGAACTGGTTGTGATGGTTGACGCCCTGCGTCGTGCTTCCGCTGGTCGTATTACCGCGGTGATCCCTTACTTTGGTTATGCACGTCAGGACCGCCGCGTGCGTTCCGCTCGTGTGCCAATTACTGCCAAAGTTGTTGCCGATTTCCTCTCCAGCGTTGGCGTTGACCGCGTTCTGACTGTGGATCTGCATGCTGAACAGATTCAGGGCTTCTTTGACGTCCCGGTTGATAACGTATTTGGTAGCCCGATCCTGCTTGAAGATATGCTGCAGATTGGCCTGGAAAACCCAATTGTGGTTTCCCCGGACATCGGCGGCGTGGTTCGTGCCCGTGCGATTGCCAAACTGCTGAACGACACCGATATGGCCATCATCGATAAACGTCGCCCACGCGCCAACGTCTCACAGGTGATGCATATCATCGGTGATGTGGCTGGCCGTGACTGCGTGCTGGTCGATGATATGATCGATACCGGTGGCACCCTGTGTAAAGCAGCGGAAGCGCTGAAAGAGCGCGGTGCGAAGCGCGTGTTCGCCTACGCAACCCACCCTATCTTCTCCGGTAACGCGGTCGAAAACCTGCGTAACTCGGTGATTGATGAAGTGGTTGTGTGCGACACCATTCCACTGCCGGAAGAGATTAAAGCGCTGCCAAACGTCCGTACCCTGACCCTGTCAGGCATGCTGGCCGAGGCAATCCGCCGTATCAGCAACGAAGAGTCTATCTCTGCGATGTTTGAGCATTAATTCCGGCGTGCTACGGATGGGCCGACCAGAAAAGCGGTCGGCCCCTACTGTAGGGGTTGACCTTCTTTTGCGGTCAACCCGAACAAAAAGGGACAGAGGCTCATCTGTCCCTTTTTATTTGCGCAACGCAATGTGTTCCGCCAGGTAGTCAATCAATACTCGCAGCTTGGGCAGCAGGTGGCGATTGCCCGGCCACAAAAGAGAAAACTGCCCGCCATGGCCGATCTCCCCCTCCAGCACGCTCTGCAGCTCACCGCTCTCCAGATACTCCTGCACCGCAAAATCCGGGACGTAAATCAGCCCTAAACCGCGGCGCGTGGCGGAGATCTGCGCTTCCAGATTGTTAAACACCAGCGGGCCATGAAGCGACAGCGCCTGGGGATCGACGCCGTTAAACTGCCACGGCTGCAGCTGACCGCTGCCGGAGAAACGGTACAGCAGGCAGGCGTGCTGGCTGAGATCCGCCACCGTCTGCGGCGTGCCGTGCTGCTGAAAATAGCCCGCCGAGCCAACCAGACGAAACTGAAAGCCGCCCAGCCGCCGCGCCTTGAGGCGCGAGTCGGCAAACTCGCCGCTGCGCAGCACCGCGTCATAGCCCTCACCAATCACGTCCACCAGGCGGTCATTGAAATCGAGGTCCAGTTCAATTTCGGGATAGCGGGCGGTGAACCCCGGCAGCAGCGGCAGCAGCAGGCGGTAGCCAATGGCCGGAAAGCTCAGGCGCAGCCGCCCGCGCGGGGCCGCCATCAGGCGGGAAAGCTCCTGCTGCGCCTCTTCCAGCTCCATCACTATGCGCTGGCTGCGTTCAAAGAACAGCGCGCCCTCTTCAGTCAGGCTCAGGCTGCGCGTGCTGCGGTTAAACAGGCTGACGCCGAGGCTGGCTTCCAGCCGCGCCACGCTTTTGCCGATAGCAGAGGCCGAAACCCCCAGCCTTTCGGCGGCGGCGACAAAGCTTCCCAGCTGCGCGGCTTTCACAAACGCGCTCAGCCCGCTTAAACTCTCCACGCTGCTCATTCGCGACTTTTTGTCCTTTATCTGCGGCCTTATGGCCTGTTTATCGTGGCATGACGCCAATTTATCCTGCTTTCTTTCCTGTTGAAAGCGGAGAGTCCACAATGAGTTCCCTGATCCTCACGGCACCAGGCAGCCGCTGGAGTGTTTTTGCCGTCTGCAGCGCCGCCCTGATGTTACCGCTCAGCTTCTCCGCCGGGGTGATTGCCACCCCGGCGATTGCCCAGCATCCCGGAGGGTCTGCCCTGGCCCTGAGCTGGATTACCAATGCCTTCCTGCTCAGTTTCGGCAGCCTGCTGATGGCCGCAGGCACGCTGGCGGACCGTTTTGGCCGCAAGCGGCTGTTTATCAGCGGCGTCAGCGCCTTTACCCTGCTGTCATTGCTCACCGCCTGGGTGCCTTCGGTGGTGTGGCTGGACGTGGTGCGCGCCCTTCAGGGTGCCGCCGCCGCCGCGGCACTGGCCGGGGGCGCCGCCGCGCTGGCCAATGCCTTTGAGGGACAACGGCGCGCCCGCGCCTTCAGCCTGCTCGGCACCAGCTTTGGCGTTGGCCTTGCCGCCGGACCGGTGATCGCCGGGATGCTGATGCAGATTGCCGGCTGGCACAGCGTTTTTCTCTGCTGCGCCCTGTTTGGCGTCGTGGCGCTGGTGACCGGCGGGCTGACGCTGCCGGAGTCGCGCAACCCGGATGTCGGCACGCTCGACTGGCCGGGGATTATCAGCTTCAGCACCACCCTGACGCTGTTTACCTGGGGCATGCTGCAGCTGGCCGACAGCGGCGGCGACCGCCTGTCGGCCGGGCTGCTGCTGGCCTCCGTGCTGGCGGGCGCGCTGTTTGTCGGGATTGAACGGCGCAGCGCGCGGCCGATGCTCGATCTGAGCCTGTTTCGCTACGGCCGTTTTGTCGGGGTGCAGCTGCTGCCGGTGGCCACCTGCTACTGCTTTGTAGTGCTGCTGGTGCTGCTGCCGCTGCGTTTTATGGGATTCTACGGCTACAGCGCGCTGACCACCGGGCTGCTGATGCTGGCGCTGTCGCTGCCGATGCTGATTGTGCCTTCTCTGGCGGTGGCGCTGACGCGCCGTTTCCATCCCGGCGCCGTCAGCGCGGCGGGCCTGCTGCTGGCCGCCGCAGGTATCGGCCTGCTGAGCCAGGTTTCTCCCACCGCTTCCCTGCCCGTCACGCTGCTGGCGATGGCGATGATTGGCTGCGGCACCGGGCTGCCCTGGGGGCTGATGGATAATCTGTCGGTCAGCGTGGTACCGCCGCAGCGTGCCGGAATGGCGACCGGCATCTTCAGCACCGTGCGCGTGGCGGGAGAAAGTGTCGCGCTGGCAAGCGTTGCCAGCCTGTTCAGCCAGCTGCTCGGCTGGCAGCTCACGGCGCATAACCAGCCGGCAGCGCTCGCCGGGCAGCTGGCGAGTTATCATCTGGCAGATCCACGACTGTTGGGGCTGGCGGAGCGGGCTTTTCAGCAGTTATTGCTGGTCCTGATGGCGATCACGCTGCTGTGCGCGGCAGCCATCTGGCGCTGCCTGGTGACGCCGGACAGGAAGTGAGGGAGCGGGCAAAAGGTAACGCCCGACTGGCGGGCGTTGATTGCGCTAAGAGGGTAACAGCAGCGCGGAAATTTAAGACTGGCTATTGTGCTGGCTGCTGCCGTGGCGGCAGCGCTTGTCGCCGCAGTGGCGCACCCAGTAATAGCGGTCGGCGATTTTTTCCCGCCCGCTCACTCTGGCCCCCACCAGCCACAGCAACGCACCGATAAAGATGCTGAAAATCGCCCCATGCACCATATACTCAGGCAGATTAAGCTGAGGCAGCTGGTTAAGGACTGAGTAACCCACGCCGCCGACCATCACCACTAAACCGAGTACCATCAGGGCATTACCCATCACATGTGAATGTTTACGTTTCATTGCGCACCTCCGGACAGTATTGAAAAGGCAAATTCCATTGCCAGATGCGCTTAGTGTAGGCAATCAACAGCTGCTCTGATGAGTTGGCGATCACATTTATTGCTTGTGCTTTGACAAAACTTTACGTCTAACAAGCTGTTTTTATATAGAAAATGTATTATCACGCCTCTCAACTATCGTGACATGGCTCACCTTTTTGCGCAGATCTTTGTGTTCTCGCAACGGCTTGCGTAAACTAGCCGCTTTCCCCCGTACGCTTCAGGAAACACCACACGTGAGTAGCATCAAACTGATTGTTGGCCTGGCCAATCCCGGCGCTGAATACGCCGCCACGCGCCATAATGCCGGAGCCTGGTACGTTGATTTGCTGGCTGAACGCCACAATCAGTCATTAAAGGAAGAGAGCAAGTTCTACGGCTACACTGCCCGGTTAAACATCGGGGGTGAGGATGTACGCTTGCTGGTGCCGACCACCTTTATGAATCTCAGCGGCAAAGCCGTGGCGGCGATGGCGACGTTCTACCGCATTGCCCCGGAAGAGATCCTGGTTGCCCATGACGAGCTGGACCTGCCGCCCGGCGTGGCAAAGTTTAAGCAGGGCGGCGGCCACGGCGGACATAACGGCCTGAAAGATATTATCAGCAAGCTGGGTAACAACCTGAACTTCCACCGCCTGCGCATCGGCATTGGTCACCCGGGCGATCGCAACAAGGTGGTCGGTTTTGTACTGGGCAAGCCGCAGTCGGCAGAGCAGAAGTTGATTGATGATGCGGTCGATGAAGCGGCGCGCTGCACGGAAGTGTGGCTGAAGGAAGACCGCCTAAAAGCGATGAATCGCCTGCACAGCTTTAAGGCGGGCTAGGCCTGCGCATCCGCTGTGGCCGCAGCCGCAGCGGGGATTACCCCTGAGGTATCCCCAGAAATCACTTCCATCGCTAAACGTCCGCAAACCGGTCTGAGCTCAGCCCTCCCTCCTGAAACCGGGCACCTGTCTTCCCGCCACAATATTCAAATCAATTTTTGTGGGGATACCTCAGGGGATTACCCCTTCTCGCACCGCTTCCCGTCGTCGCTACACTCCAGGCTATCCAGCGTCAGCTGCTGTGCAAAATAGCCCTGCACGCCCCAGATTTTACTGTTGCGCAGCGTCTCCAGCTGGCCGTCTCCGGCCACCCCTTCCACGATCACCCGGTTGGTATACTGGCGGATATGGTTGATCAGCACCGAAAAGAACGGCTTATTGACGTTTTCCAGATAGAACTGGCGGTCAAGCTTCACCGCTTCAAACATATTTGACTGCAGCGCATGCAGATTGGCATCGCCGGCGCCCAGATCGTCGAGCCATAAGATATTCAGCTGTTCTATCAGGCTACGCAGCAGCGGGTTGTCCATACCGTCGTGCAGATTGGGAAAATCTTCCGACAGCTTCAGGCGCACAAAGGGCAGATGGCTGAGGATTTGCTGGATAAAAGACGACTCGGTCACGGCACGCGCCAGCTGAAAGTCGATGGCCACGCTGCACAGCAGGCCGTGCTGGCGAAAGTAATCGGCGTACTCTTCGACGATCAGCAGCTGATGCAGTAGCCGATCCTCAGGCGATGCCAGCTGCCGCACAGCATCCACCGGGCCACCGACCGCAGCAGCATGCGGAAGGTAGCTCAGGTCGATGGCGATCATCTCACCGCTCAGGGTATGTACAGGAGTACAAAAAAAATCGTTTTTCATGCCGCCGGGCCAGTTAACGGGCATCCTGCCAGTGAAATAAATCGTCGTACAGTTAAACTATAGAAGTAAATACTGTAATCGCCGGGGTGAAACGGCGATTTTTAGATTATCGGCAGGTCCAGCAGTAGCTTTATGGTTTATGCGTCATTGCTAGCAACTTTATAATCCGGATCATCCAGTTCATGGCTGCAGAATGGCCCTGCCTGACGCAACAGGCTGATGCAATCCTCGCTCAGATGGCGCAGGCGCAGACTTTTACCGGCTTCCAGATAGCGCGCCGTCAGCTTATCGATCGCCTCCACGCCGCTGGAGTCCATCACCCGGGTGCGGGCGAAGTCGATCACCACACTCTCGGCATCCTGCTGCGGATTAAACAGCTCCTGAAAACTCGCGGTGGAGCCAAAGAACAGCGGCCCTTCCAGACGGTATGTTTTCTCCCCCTCTTTCTCGCTCTGCTCAATAATGGTGATGCGGGCATGCTGCCAGGCGAAGACCAGCGCCGAGATAATCACGCCGCAGATCACCGCCATCGCCAGGTCGGTGAAAATCGTGACCAGCGTCACCGCAATCATAATCACCGCATCGGCTTTCGGCATGCGCTTCAGGCGCCTGATGGAACTCCACTCAAAGGTGTTGATGCACACCACAAACATAATGCCCGCCAGCGCCGCCACCGGCAGCAGCGCGATGTAATCCGACAGGCTAATCACGAACAGGATCAGCAGTAGCGCCCCGACCAGGTTGGAGATGCGACCGCGACCGCCGGAGGTGAAGTTGATAATTGACTGGCCGATCATCGCACAACCGGCAAAGCTGCCGAAGAAGCCGCAAATCGTGTTACCGATACCCTGCGCCACGCACTCCTGATTGCCCGCCCCTTTTTTACTGCCCATCTCATCCAGTACCGCCAGCGTCAGCAGCGACTCAATCAGCCCGACCAGCGCAATCACCACCGCATACGGCAGCACGATCTTCAGTGTTTCCCAGCTTAACGGCGCGGTCGGCAGATGGAACGACGGCAGCGTGCCGGAGATATCCGCCAGGTCGCCAACGCGTTTGGTATCCAGGCCAAAACCAATGGCAATCGCACTGATGGCGAGCAGCGCCGCCAGCGAACCGGGGATCGCTTTGGTCAGCTTCGGGAACAGCCAGACGATCAGCATCGCCAGCGCCACCAGCGCATACATCACCGGCCCCTGCCCTTTAATCATCGGGAACTGCGCCAGCATAATCACAATCGCCAGCCCGTTAACGAAGCCGTAAATCGCCGGTTGCGGCACCAGGCGGATAAACTTACCGAGCCGCAGCACGCCAATCGCCAGCTGAATCAGCCCCGCGAGGATGGTCGCCAGCAGCACGTACTCGTAGCCGTGCTGGGTAATCAGGCTAATCAGCACCACAATAATCGACCCGGCCGCGCCGGAGATCATCCCCGGCTTGCCGCCGAAGAAGGCGGTGACCAGCCCGAGAATAAAGGCGGTGTGCAGACCAATGGTCGGCGACAGCCCGGCCAGCAGAGAAAAAGCCGTCGCTTCCGGGATCAGCGCAACGGACACCACGGCACCGGCCAGCACGTCATTTTTGACGTCACTCGCCCTGAAATTGCTCAGGTTAAACATAAAATTTCCAGTTAATTTAAACGTGTTGGTTCTTCCGTGCCGCATTAATCGGGCACAGCTGGCTCGTCAGAGTGACGAGTGGCGGCAACGGGCGTTGCGCAGGCGGGAGGGTCTTAAGGTGGCGTAAGCAGCAAGCGATGCATCTGCGGAGTTCTCCAGGTTCTGTAAAGACACGTCAGTATGGGAAAATGTGAGCACGATCTCAAGAGATAACTTAACCTCCGCCTCAGAAATCAACCGCCTCCAGGCTAAAATTACGTGTATAATGCGCGGAAACTTTTAAGACAACCGTTTGTGACACTATCAGGGCATGTAAAAGTGCGTTGATTATCAAGAAATTAAGGTGATTCAAACATGGGATTCAAATGCGGTATTGTGGGCCTGCCAAACGTCGGGAAATCCACCCTGTTCAATGCGTTAACCAAAGCGGGCATCGAAGCAGCTAACTTCCCGTTCTGTACCATTGAGCCGAATACTGGCGTGGTGCCAATGCCTGATTCACGTCTTGATCAGCTGGCTGCCATCGTTAAGCCGCAGCGCATTCTGCCGACCACCATGGAATTCGTTGATATCGCTGGCCTGGTAAAAGGCGCCTCGAAAGGTGAAGGCCTGGGCAACCAGTTCCTGACCAATATCCGTGAAACCGAGGCTATCGGCCACGTGGTGCGCTGCTTTGAGAACGACAACATTATCCACGTGAATAATAAAGTTGACCCGGCTGACGATATTGAAACGATCAATACCGAGCTGGCGCTTTCTGACCTGGATACCTGTGAACGTGCCCTGCAGCGCGTGCAGAAGAAAGCCAAGGGCGGCGACAAAGACGCCAAAGCTGAACAGGCGGCGCTGGAAAAATGCCTGCCGCATCTGGAAAAAGCCGGCATGCTGCGCGCGCTGGATCTGACGGATGAAGATAAAGCGGCAATCCGCTACCTGAGCTTCCTGACGCTGAAGCCAACCATGTATATCGCCAACGTTAACGAAGACGGTTTTGAAAATAACCCGTACCTCGATATCGTACGTGCGATTGCCGAGAAAGAGGGTTCCGTTGTGGTGCCGGTGTGCGCTGCCGTTGAGTCTGATATTGCCGAGCTGGAAGATGGCGACCGCGAAGAGTTTATGGCCGAGCTGGGCATTGAAGAGCCGGGCCTGAACCGCGTCATCCGCGCCGGTTACGCCCTGCTCAACCTGCAGACCTACTTCACCGCTGGCGTGAAGGAAGTGCGTGCATGGACTATCCCGGTTGGTGCGACCGCACCACAGGCCGCAGGTAAGATCCACACCGACTTCGAGAAAGGCTTTATCCGCGCTCAGACCATTGCTTTCGATGACTACATTGCCTGCAAGGGTGAACAAGGCGCGAAAGAAGCCGGTAAGATGCGTTCAGAAGGGAAAGACTACATCGTGAAAGATGGCGATGTAATGAACTTCCTGTTCAACGTCTAAACCCTTCCGTCGTCTTATGAGGTTTGATTGAATCTCCTAAGATTCGAAACGCGATAAATCCACGCAGTTGCGTGGATTTTTTTTTAGCTCGCCAGTTAGAAAAACCCGCAAGGCCAGTGTCACTTCTCAAACCTTTAAGCCCGTCGCCACACGGTGGTTGCAGATGAAAGACTGGGCCGACATCACCAAAAAGCGGCGACTGGATATGCCTGAGCGTGTGGTTTTCCCCGCCATCAGCAAACTTCCTATCAGGGAAATCACACCGCACCACATTCTTAAAATTTTTCAGTAAACGGCTAAACGCGGCGCACCGACTGTTGCCGCTGACGCCCGCCGTACCATTTCATCGGTTTTCGAGTTGGCAGTCGCGACGCTTAGAGCTGATATGGCTGGCATGGTGAAAAGTAACGCAGTAAGCCCAGACTCTGGCATCAGTAACGCAGGTGCTCCAGGTCACCGATGGCACTGAGAAAACCATGTTCATCAGAATGCGTATGATCGCGCAGAATGCGTTAATCGCCTTTGTTTTTCGCTGTTATTTCCGCGAAATGATGATTAAATTCGTTCAGGAACATTATTCGCAGAGTCTGAGGCTCATCAGAGCGTGACTCGGATTGATCGCAGGTAAGTACAGTCTTTAACTTCATCATCAAAGTCATACCGCAAACAGAGGCAGGGAAAGAATGAGGGAGCTTGTACCCGATGGCATCACCGGGATGCCGTCACGGACGGCAGAGTATCTTTGTCGCCAGATCGCACGCCTGCTGAAAGGAGGAAGCCTGACCCCTGAGACCTGCGAGCGTATCTTTGCTTTCTGTGGAATCAGACCGTCAGATGCTCAGTGGCGTCAGTTTCTTATCCCGGTTCTTTCCTGTCTGGGATTACTGTCACTGGTTGCCGGAGCGGTGTTCTTTATTGCCTGGAACTGGGCCTGGCTGCCGAAAATGGCGAAATTTGCCCTGGCCGAGCTGTTTATCGTCGCGCTGGCGGTGATTGTCTGGTGGCGCTGGTACAGCACGCTGGCACGCAAGGCATTACTGGCGACAGGGTTAAGCTTCGGTGCCCTGTTTGCGCTGTATGGACAGATTTATCAGACTGGTGCTGACAGCTGGGAGCTATTCCGGGCCTGGTTATATGTTCTTCTGCCGCTGGCGCTGATTGCCCGGCAAAACAGCCTGTGGTTTTGCAGCTGGCTGGTCGCTAACCTGGCGTTCCAGCTCTATTTCAACACCCTGCCGTCGTCACTGCTGGATCTGGCCGCGTCTGACAGTTTAACCAGGCTCCCGACCACTGTGCTCTACGGATATCTGGCGTTGCTGGCAGCCTGCCTGATTGTCAGGGAAGCACTGGCCTGGCGCGCGATAACGCATCATCCCGAGAGCTGGCTGGCAAGCCGCTGGTTCTCGCGAGTCATGGCTGGATTTTTACTGCTTCAGCTAACCGCCATTGTGGCCGGGAACCTCTCTGACTGGGGCGGCGGTGACCACCTTCCTTATATCACGGGCGGTTGGGTGATCACCCTGCTGGCAGGTTATTACCTGTACCGTTACCGCTATCAGGATCTCTGCATGCTGACACTGGGCATCGCCAGCCTGACCGTTGTCGGCTGTGCGCTTATCATGCAGTTATTTCTTTTAGGCTATGATACGGGTGATCTGTTTTTGACCGGCGCCCTGATGGCATTCTGGGTAGCGGTAAATGGTGCAATTCTGCTGAAGTGGCAACGCAAACTGGTTGAAAAGGGGCCAATCGATCTGGTTCCGGCCAGGCTGACGTTACTGACAGACACTTTGCGTCAGCAGGGTTTGCTGAGCGCCTCGCAGGTTGAGGAAATTAAGCAACGCGGTCACGCATCCGACCTGCCCTGGTATCTGAGGCTGGCGCTAAGCGTCGGAGGCTGGGTGGCGGCGATCATCATTCTGTTACTGATGATACTGGTGCTTTATGCCACTGAACTGCTCGAAGATCCGAATGCTGCCACCCTTATTATTCCTTCGCTGCTGCTTGCCGCCATTGCGCGTGGCCTGTTACGCAGTCAGCGTGACGGTAAACATCACCTCGGCCTGGCATGGGCGATTGCGGCAACGTGCGGACTGATAATCGGCGTTCTGCTGCAAATCCAGAGCAATGACGCCAGTTTTCTTATGCTGAGTTCACTGACTGCCTTGCCGATCCTGGCCGCGATGGCGGTGGCTATGCCCGACCGCACTTATCGGTTTATGGCCATCACTGCCCTGACCTTTTTCCTGGTGCTGGCGGGCCATTCTATGGCCCGGCTTTACCTGTCTCCGATGGCTGCACGCCTTGCTGTGTCCGTACTGGTGGCGGCGGTCATATGTTTGTGGATGTGGACAGTCAGTCATCAGTTGAGGTTACAGACTGGGCAGTGTGCTGAAGCGGTACATCCCCTGTTGTATGGCATACCTTGTGGTCTGGTGTTGCTGAGTTTCCTTGGGATTAACGCGGCTTATCTCACGGATTTCATCTGGTCAGCATCGCAATTTTCCACGCTTCAGTCTGCGACAGGCCCAGGGATCGCGGCTGGCTTAGTGCTGAGTGCGCTCAGTCAGAAAAGGCACAGCCAGCCGCTGTTTTCGAGCATTACGCTGCCCGCTGCGCTTATCTGTGGCGCTGCCGCCCTCTGTGCGCCGGGTATAGGGCTGGGATTGTGGTTAATTCTGATGGCACGTTATCAGGGAAGTCTGGGGTTACTGGTGGTCAGTGGCGGTTTCATGGTGCTGTATGTCACTGGCTGGTATTACTTTTTGGAGGTAATTTTGCTGCAGAAATCCCTGCTGCTGCTGGTCAGCGGACTGGTTTTACTGGGGCTGGCATGGGCAGTCAAAAAAGTATTACCCGTACAAATCGGAGGTGCCAGTGAAAATGTATAAACCGTGCCGATGGCTGGCTGGCGCGGTGATAGCGCTGGCGTTGATAGCCGTTAATGTCAGCATCTGGCAAAAAGAGCAGTTGCTGAAGCAAGGCGCGGTGATGATTTTACCCCTTGCCCCGGTTGACCCGCGATCCCTGATGCAGGGTGATTACATGGCGCTGAACTATGCCCTCACCCGTCCTCTGGAACTGACGTTGTATCAACAGGCTGAGTCCTGCGGCGCGACCCTATCAGCGCCATGCCTGCCCACCAGCGGAACCCTGATTGTTGACCTCGATGCGCAGCGTCACGCGACTCAGGCCCGCTTTGATCAGGGTGAACCTCTGCAGCCGAATCAGCTACGGGTGAAGTACCATCAACATTACGGTTCGCTGACCGTAGGCACTAACGCCTGGTTCTTTCAGGAAGGTCATGCCGACAGATTCGCGCAGGCACGTTACGGGGCATTTCGGGTGGGAAGCGATGGCACGGCTCTCCTGACGGATCTGCTTAATGAGCAGGGTAAAGCGATTCAGCCTTGAGGATGCGAGACGCTCACTGGCCTGGCGCTAAATACCCTGACAGGCGGCCTTAATGTCCTTACTGCCCGGATGCCCGTCACAGGTCGACAAAAGGTTGCTGTGCCGGAAGCCTGTTTTGCGATTAAGCCTCGCGCCGAAAATTTAAGCGGGTACGCTGCATCAATCTAGCTATTCAGACATTGAGAAAATTATGCCGAACATGATTAACGACAAATGGATTAGGGCATCTGTGCTATCAGCAATATTTAGTAGTTTAGTGGGTTCATTACTGGTTTTAACCTATCTTTCCTGGGGAAAAAGCATTACACCCGTAGTGGGTTTCATATTTAATTATTTTTTCATCGTTATGGTGAGTATTATTGGCACTACGATGGGATCAATGATAATCGGCATGCCATTAGCGATGATTTCAAAGAGATTTTATCCTGACGCTGCCCTGAAGGGGTGCTTTTTTATCGTGTGCTCTGCACTCTTCATGTGGCTGGTTGTACTGGCATGGCCTGTTATCAGGATATGTGAAACGCCTTATTCGGATATTTTGCTTTTAAGCCCCTATGCTTTCTGTTCAGCTGCCGCACTTGCTTATCTGGTTTACTGGGATTGATGAGTATTATATCAATCAGGATCGGGGCAGAAGGACCGTTAATAAATCCACGCAGTTGCGTGGATTTTTTGTTTTAAAGTGTCTCACCCCATCTCATCTAAGTGCAGCCATCAATTTACTTTCACTACTGCACACTCATAACCGCGGTTACGGGAGTGAAGTTTTCACCCTACTTCTATTATTCAACGCTCACGCAATGCTTCGTTCATTTTATTCAGCGGCTTAAGCAGGTAATCGAGGATGCTTTTATTTCCGGTTTTGATGTCTACCGTGGCGATCATGCCGGGGAAAATATAAAACTTCTCGTGGTGCTTATTTTCCAGGTAATTTGCACTGGTTTTGATCTTTACGCGGTAGTAGTAGACGTCGCGGCGCACATCATCCTGAATGGTGTCCGGTGAAATCGTCGTCACTTCGCCGTCTAAACTGCCGTAGATGGAGTAGTCGTAGGCGGTGATTTTGACTTTTGCTTTCTGTCCCGGATGAATAAACGCCACGTCGCGCGGGGAAATTTGCGCTTCCACCAGCATCTGGTCGTCAATCGGCACCAGCGTCATCAGCTTGCCGTTAGGCGGGATCACGCCACCGACGGTGTTGACCTCGATATTCTTGACAATGCCTTTCACCGGCGAGAAGAAGTCCAGTCGGTTGAGGGAATCCTTGCGGCCTAAAATCACCGAACGCTGAGTCTCGACCTCCGCATTGGCTTTCGCCAGCTCCTCGCCCGCGCGGACGTGATACTGCGTTTCCAGATCGGTCGCCTTGCTTTCCATTTCGTTGATCTGCCGTTGCAGCCGCAGCACTTCGACATCGCTCGCCGCGCCCTGTTTGACCAGCGGTTTGGTCATCGCAAGCTCGCGCCGGATCAGTGCTACCCCCTGTTTCAGGCCAGAAAGCTGCTTCTCAAGGCTGTTGCGGCTGGAGTTGTACAGCTCAGTTTCCGATTTCACCAGATCCGGCTCGTTGTCGAGCTCAGGTGGAAACACCAGCGGCGTATTGTTGATTTGAGCGGTCAGACGCGCCGCCGTCGCCAGCGCCGCGTGCAGACGGGACAGACTCTCCTGCACGCCGGACTCGGTTTTGGTGCGGTCCAGCTGCGCCAGACGCTGGCCGCGCTCCACCACTTCGCCTTCCTGCACGTCGATGCTGTGGACAATCCCGCCCTCCAGCGACTGCACGATTTGTTCGTGCGAAGAGGGAATGACTTTGCCAGTGCCGGTGGTCACTTCGTCCAGCGTATAAAAGTTCGCCCACAGCACAAAACTCAGCAACATCAGCGCCAGGCTCCAGACCAGAATGGTCGAGCGCGGCAGGGATTTTTCCGCCAGTGGCCGGTGATGTTGTTTTTGTCCGTTTATCGGTTTTTTGCGTCCGATCATGATGCCATGTCCCTATTCGCTGGTTTAACGGCCTGAGCGGGCTGTCCTTTTGGCCTGAAATGTTTATTCAGGATCTCATCTTTGCTGCCATCGAGCGTGATACGGCCGTTATCCATCACGACGATGCGATCGACCAGCTGCAACAGCGCCAGACGGTGCGTGGCGATCACCAGCGTTTTCTTTTTTCCCCATGCCGACAGGTGATGTATCAGGTTCGCCTCGGAGATCTCATCCAGCCAGGCGGTGGGTTCATCCAGCAGCAATACCTGCGGCTGCATGATGATATGCCGCGCCAGCAGCAGTGCCTGGCGCTGGCCGCCGGAAAGCCCGACGCCGCCTTCGTGGATAAGGAAGTTCAGACCGTTCTCTTTTTGCTGCACAAAGGGCAGCGCGCCGCTGATGATCAGCGCCTGATGGATCTCTTCATCGGTAGCCTGCGGGCGGCCCATGGTAATGTTGTCACGCACCGAGCCAAAGAACAGCCGGGCGTGCTGGTTATGCAGCGCCACGTCGCGGCGTAAATCTGCCGGATCGATCTGTTTGATGTTGACGTTATCCAGCACCACCTGCCCTTGCTGAACCTGCTGCATCCCGGCCAGCACCTGCAACAGCGTGGATTTCCCCGCGCCGTTTTTGCCCAGTACGGCAATCTTCTCGCCCGGCGCGATTTTCAGGCGGGCGATGGCCAGATTGGCGACTTTCTCTTCTTCGTCGTAATAGAACACCGCGTCATTGAGCTGATACTCACCGGCGATTTGTGCCTTGTGGACCATTTTCTGGCCATCTTCCCGATCGATAGGCCGTTGCATCAGTTCATCCAGCCCTTTACGGGCAACTTTGGCCTGCTGCCAGCGGGAAAGCACGCCGGAGATCTGCGCCAGCGGCGCGATAGTGCGCGAGGCCAGAATGGTGGTTCCGACCAGCGCACCGGTGGTCATGTCGCCGTTCATCACCAGATAACACCCCACCAGCAGCACGATGGCATACACAATCGACTGCACTTCCTGCGTCCAGGTCATTAGCAGGCTGGTGAGAAAACGCTGACGCATACTGATATCGGCGGAGACTTCGTTGCAGTGGTTCCACTGGTTCTGGAAACGCTGTTCGGCGCGCATCAGTTTGATGTCTTCAAGGGATTCCACCGCTTCCACCAGCGAGGCGTTTCGCACCGCGGATTCGCGCATCCCTTCGCTGGCAAGCTTCGCCAGGGGTTTTTGGATAAGCAGACCGGGGATCAGCAACAGCGGAATGGCCAGCAGCACCACAAACACCAGCGGACCGCCAATCATCCACAGAATGACCGTGAACAGCAGGAAAAACGGCAGATCGGAAATCACGCTGATGGTGGTGGAGGTGATTAACTCGCGCACCGATTCCAGTTCACGGATTTGCGAAATAAAGGAGCCGGTGGACTTGGAACGGGCGCTGTTTTTAATGCGCAGCGCGCGGCCAAACACCCGGTCGGATATGCGCAGATCGGCGCGTTTCCCTACCACATCAGAAATATGGACGCGGACCATGCGCATCACGAATTCGAAAACAATGGCGATCATCACACCGCCAAATAGCACCCACAGCGTGGGGATGGACTGCGACGGCACCACGCGGTCGTAAACCTGCATGGAGAACAACATGCCCGCGAGCGCCAGCACGTTGGCGATCATCGCTGCCACCATGATGTCGCTGTAGCGGCGCCAGTCTTTCAGCGCCAGCTCCCAGAACCAGTTTCTTTTGTAGGGCTTGATGTAGTTATCAACGCGCGCATCGGGAATGGTTTGCAGCGGTCGCAGCAGCGTGATGCTCTGCACCCGCGCCAACAGTTGTTCAGCCGTCAGCGGCGTTTCCAGCCCCTGATCTTCGGTAAATTGCACGGCGCATTGGCCGCTGGCGTCCAGATGCGTCACCACGCCCAGTCGGCCATTATCCAGCGCAACGATAAACGGCACCGACATCGGGTCGAGATCCGCCGGATGAAAATCGCGGGTCACGCGTGCCAGTCCGAGCTTTTGCGCCATCTCATCGAGCACGCTCTCCTGCGGTGCGCCCATTTCCCAGGCGAGGGTGGCTTTCACATGCTCTTCTGAGTAATCCAGACGATAGTGCCGGGCAACATCCAGCATGGCGCTCAGCCACGCCGCATACCCCTTTTGTTTCTCCGCCTGCGCGGCGCGACCGTCGACGACCGCTGCGTCGGGTGCGGTACTGCTTTTATCTGACATGGTCTCTTTATTCATCTGCATTGTTCCCTAATTCACTGTTCCTTCACGTTCATTCCAGAACATGATTATGGAGCGGGAGCAGCGGAGCAGAGACTGTGCCCTCTGCCCCGCCGCCTTCCATTTGCCGTTAATTAGCCAACCACTAATTGATGGTTTGCCAGCAGCGTCGCCAGATCGGTGTGGACGTTGGTCAGCGTCGCGATGGTCGTCATCGACTGCGCCGTGCCGCTGCCATCCAGATCAACCTTAATCACCGTGTTGTTACCTTCGGTGGTCACGCTCAGGTAATTCGCCAGATTGCCAACGCCTGAACCCAGCGTCGCGACGCCGTTAACGTAGCTGGCGTCCGCCGTACCGCTGTACCCGCTCGACTGCAACAGGTCACTCAGATCAAGACGGTCGGTATTCGCCGTCCCTTCCCAGGTCCCAACCTTGAAGCCGTTGATGGTGTCGACACCGTTGCCGCCGGTGGCATCGCTGCTGTCCAGCAACTTGTACAGCAGCGTGTCGTGCCCACCTTTACCCAGGTTGAAGGTGTCATTACCACCGCGTCCTTCGAACACGTTATTACCTGCACTGCCGGTGATAACATCGTCGTAATTCGACCCGGCAATCCCCTCGATATCCTTGAAGGTCGCCGTGTTGAATCCGGTGTTCTGTGCGCTGCTGCTGCTGAGATCTACCGTGACCCCGCTGGTGGCGTTTTTAAAATCGACGATATCCTGACCGCCGGTGGCGCTCCATGTCGCATGGTCTGACGAGCTGCTCCAGCCGCCGCCACCGTTGTAAACGTAGGTGCCGCTTTCAGCGATAAACGTGTCGTTATAGCCGGTGCCGGTGAGGGTGCCGCTGGTCCCGCCGTTCGCCGCGTCTGCGGTGAGCGAATAGCTGCTGGTGCCGTCGCCTGCGCTCAGGTCTGTCCAGGTGGCATTGGTGGACACGCCGTTGATGTTGCGCACCAGCACCGCCGAATACGTTTCATTCGGATCCAGACCGTAGAAGTTCACCAGCGCTGAGGAGTCGTTGACGCCTACGCCCGACTGGGCGTTGATGATCTGCGACGCCACCAGTTCACCGGCGGAGTTGTAGAGCTGCACGGTATTGCCGTAGAACACGTTCATGCCTTCGCCGTCGAGAATGCGCAGGTGAAGAGCCGTGCCGTCCGCAATGCTGGCATTGTTGGCGATGTACACCACTTTGCCGTTTGCCTGCGACACCAGCAGATCCTGCGTACCGTTCCAGTCGTAATCGAGGGTCGCAATCCCCGTTACGTTGACCAGTGAGGAAGCAAGCGTACTGCTGCTCCAGCCTCTGCCGGTACCGTCGTTAACATACAGTTGGGCGGTCTGGCTGGCCGAATAGGTACTGAACTTGATGATGTCCATGTCACCGTCGCCGTCCCAGTCCACGGCAGCTGACAGATATCCGGCGGACGCGGTATTGGTGGTCGGTGTTTCGACCGCGGTTGGCGTGGTCAGCAACGTTCCCTGCCCGCTGTTGTAGTAAATCGCACCGCCATAGTTGTAGCTGGCGTTAGGATTCAGACCGGAAGAAATGTACAAATCCATCAGGCCGTCGCCGTTGAAATCCGCCCAGGTCATTGAGACGGCCGTGGTGGTGTTTGCGGCATTCGGCACAAAGACGTTGGCGATGTTCTGCGTTTCCGTCAGCGCGCCTGTACCACTGTTGTTGATCACCGTCAGCGCATAGGCACCGCTGCGGTTGGTATGCTGCACAATGTCGACCGTACCGTCATTGTTAATGTCCACGCCGGAAATTTCCCGGTAGGTGACCCCGGCAAGACCGGCCGCTCCGTATGTACCATCTGGCGACAGCACCCCGTTGTTATTGACCAGATAGCTGCGGGAGTCGCCGCCTGCATCGCCGTATGCCATGTCCAGCCAGCCATCACCGGTTTTGTCATAAGCCATGATCCCGCCGTACCAGATGGTTGTGCCGATAGCCTGCTGACCGTAGGTATAAGTGCCATCAGTGTTCGCCGTCCATTTGCCCTGGATACTGCCGCCGTAGTTGGTTTCCGTCGCATAAATGTCTGAGGTGCCATTACGGTCGGTATCCGCCAGCGTATAACTCACCACGATGTTGCCGCGGGAGTTGGTCAGCGTGGTGCCGCTATAGCTGTTCAGACCCGAGCTGGTGTAATCAGAGATACCGGTGACCACGTTCCACAAGCCACTGCTGTTCAGGCTGAATGCCATCGCATTGGTGGTGGTGGCCCCAGCGGTGCTCGCCCAGCTGGTGTCCACCGCCGTTTCGGCATAAACCACCAGAGAACCGTGGCTGATCCCCGCCTCGTTACCGTTGCCCGCGCTGCTTCTGACCTGTGCAGTCACGTCATACGTCGCCAGCGCCAGTGAACCCGGCAGCTGCAAATACCAGGTGTTGTTGATCGGATCGACCACCACCGCACCGCCGGATTCAGAGGTATAGGTGACGCCGTTCACCACCACCTGTACATACATCCCCTCACCCAACGCTTCAGATAGCGTACCGCTGATGATCGGCGTCGTATCCTGGGTCGATTCACCGGTCACGGTGGCAATCGTGGTCGGAATCGAGGTATCGACCGTCAGGGTGAAGTCTGACGACGACGTGACGTTGCCCGCCAGATCCTGCGAGGTCGCGACGTAAATATAGGTCCCGTCAGCCAGCGCGGAATCCGAGAAGGTCCACGCCAGGCCCACCACCGTCGCGACGCCAACGTACACCCCGTTGCGGTAGATCTTCAGCACTTCGCCGTCGGCCAGCGCTTTGCTCAGCGTGCCGCTCAGCGTCGGCGCGGTTTCGTCGGTGTGGGTGCCGGAACCGAACGATCCCTGACGGTCCCCCTTATTGTCGGAATAGCTGGCGATAGTCGCCTGCGCTTCCGGGTTCAGCGTATCAACCGTCACCCGCTGAGAACCGACCGCCCCGGTGTTACCCGCCAGATCGATCACCCGCACCTGCACGTTGTAAACGCCATCGCCGAGTACGGTACCGGTAGCGTCATAGCTCCAGGTGCGTCCGCGGGTGACGACGTCAATCCATGTCTGACCGCCATCGAGGCTGATCTGCGCCCATTCATCGCTCGCAAGCGTTGCACTCAGGTTGCCGGAGAACGTCAGCGTGGTATCGCTGGTGATGAAATCATGGCTGTTATCACCGGTATCGGTGCTGATCGCGCCAATGGTGATGGCTTGCGATGGCGCAGTGGTGTCAATCGTCACCACCTGCTGCGCGGTTTGGCCGACGTTACCGGCCTGATCGACCACGCGTACCTGATACAGCGTTTGCCCGTCGGTCAGCGTGCGACCATCGCTATAGCTCCACTTCAGGCCGGAGAGCGCAACGGTCGTCCAGCTCGCGCCGTTATCAATACTGATCTGCACCACTTCGCCCGCGCCCAGCGCCTGTCCGATAGAACCGGTCACGGTCAGCGAGGTATCACTGGTGATGAAATCGCTGGCAGACACACCGGTGTCGGTGGCGATGCTGTCGATGGTCACAGTTTTGCTGCTGTCCGGCGCCACGGTATCCACGGTGACAACCTGACTGGAGATGCTGCCCACGTTACCGGCGGCATCTACCACGCGAACATAGTAGGTGTAATCCCCGTCGGTCAGCGTGCGGTCATCAACGTACCTCCAGCGCGTGCCGATGGTGGTCGTATTGAGCCACGTCACCCCCCCATCAAGGCTGATCTGCGCATATTCATCCGCCGCCAGCGTCGCGCCGAGCGTGCCGCTCACGGTCAGCGAAGTGTCGCTGGTGACGAAATCGCTGCTGCTCAGACCGGTGTCGTTGCTGACAGCATCAATGCTGATGGTTTTACTGCTGTCCGGGGCGACGGTGTCGATGGTCACCACCTGACTGGCGGTTGCGCCGACGTTACCGGCCAGATCTACCACGCGCATCTGATAGTTGTAGTCGCCATCGGCCAGCGTACGGCTGTCGATGTAGGTCCACGTCAGGCCACTGATATTGACATCTTTCCAGGTGGTGCCGCCGTCGATGCTGATCTGCGCATATTCATCCGCATTCAGCGCCGCGCCCAGCGTGCCGCGCAGGTTGATGGTGTTATCGCTGGTGATGAAATCAGTACTGCTCAGGCCGGTATCCTGCGAAACCGCATCGATAGTGATCGACTGGCTGGCCGTTGGCGCTACGGTGTCAATAACCACCGTTTTCGTCGCCGTCGAACCGACGTTCCCCGCCGCATCAATCACCCGGACGTTATAGGTGTATGACCCGTCCGCCAGCGCGCTGCCCGGGGCATAACTCCACGTGGTGCCCACCACGGTGAGCGTCTGCCAGCTGATGCCGCCGTCGAGGCTGATTTGCGCCGACTCGGCATTGCCCAGCGCCGCACTCAGCGCGCCTTTCAGCGTGATGGTGTTATCGCTGGTGACAAAGTCCGTATTGCTGCGCCCGGTGTCTTCACTCAGCGAATCAATGGTGATGGTCATCGACGGCGCCGTGGTATCCACGGAAATCTCGTGGATGTCGCTGCCGGTGTTGCCGATGCTGTTGGTGACGGAAGCGGTGATTGCGTAGTTATTGCCATCCGCCAGCGCTGACACCGCGTTGGCGCTGAGGTTGAGCGTCCAGCTCAGATCCGCCGCGACCGAAGTGGTGTACGTCTGCCCGTTGAGCGTCACGGTGACGAGGCTGTTCGCCGGTGCGGTGGTGGTGCCGCTGATAGCGAGCGAAGTGCCGTGCTCGGCGGCGTTCACCACGTCGTCCTGCGCGAAGGTGTTGATGCTTATGGTTGGCCTCTCACCGCTCAGGGTAACGGACGATGCTGCCGACACCGGGTTGCCCGCCACATCACTGACGGATGCGCTGACGGTATAGCTGCCGTCCGCCGCGCCGAGGAAATCCGCCGCTGGAACGGTCACACTCCAGGTGCCGTCAGAAGCCACCGTAGCGTGATACTCACGGTGATTAAACGTGACGGTCACCGTCTGACCGGCTTCCGCGCTGGTTGTCCCGCCGATCGCCTGACCGGCATGCTGCTCGGTGGAGTTGATGATGTCATCACCGGCAATGGTGTTGATGGTCAGGGTCGGCGCGAGGGTATCGACAATCACCGACGCATTCGCCGACGCCGGGTTCCCGGCCACGTCGCTGGTGCTGGCGGTGACCGTCAGCGTGCCGTCCTGCAGGGCCGCAACGTCATTTTGCGGAACCTGCACCGACCATAGGCCGTCGGCGCTCACCTGCGTGGTATAAGTGACGCCGTTCAGCGTCACGTGCACCGTTTGCCCCGCCTGCGCCGTCGTGGTGCCGCTCAGGGTTAACGCCTGGCCCAGCTCCGCTGCATTCAGGATCCCGTCCGCGGCGATCGGGTTGATCAGCAGCGCCGGTGCGCGGGTATCAACCGTCACGTCATGCGTGGCGCTGACCGGGTTGCCTGCCGTATCGCTGGCGCTGGCTGTTACGGTGTAATAACCGTCAGTGAGTTTCGCCACATCGGTCGCCGGTATGCTTAGCGTCCAGTCACCTTTGACATCCACCTGCACAGTGTAGGTTTTGCCGTTCAGCACGACGGCCACCTCTGTTCCGGACACCAGTTTTTCGCTGCTGCCGGACAGCGTCAGGCTGTTGCCCTGTTCCGCCGCATTGATAATGTCGTCCTGCGCAATGGTATCGATGCTCAGGCTGAGGGCATCAGTCATGACGGTGATCAGATGGTCGGTGCTGCCGGTGTTGCCCGCGTTATCGGTGATGCTGACCGTAAATGTCGTGTCACCGGAAGCCAATGCGCTGATAGCGCTGGCCGGAACGCCGATGCTCCAGTTGCCACGGGCGTCAACCACGGTGGTGTAGGTATGGCCGTCGATCACCAGCGTCACCAGATTGCCTGCCTGCGTGCCGGTGCTGCCACCGGTGATCACCTGCGCCTGCGCATGTTCAGCGGTATTCAGCACATTGTCACCGGCGACGGTGTTGATGGTCACCACCGGCGCGGTCACGTCAACCAGCAAGGAGCCGGTGGCGCGGCTGCTGTTGCCGGCGATATCGCTGACGCTGGCGCTCACGGTGTAAGTCCCGTCAGCCAGCGCGCCTGCACTGGCCGCCGGTAGGGTGGTGCTCCACCTCCCGTCTGCCGCCACGCTCGCCGTGTAGGTCTGGCCGTTAAGCGTCAGGGTGACCTGCTGACCGGCTTCGGCGGTGGAGGTACCGCCGATCGCCACGTCCGCCCCCGCTTCCGCGCCGTTAAGCACGTTATTACCGGCGATGGTATTGATGGTCAGCGTTGGCGCTGTCGCATCCACTTGCGCCGTATTTGCCGCCGTGGCGCCGTTGCCCGCCGCGTTGCTCACGCTCACGGACACCGTTGCGTCACCGTCTTTCAGCGCCTTCATGTCCGCTGCCGCAACGGTGACGCTCCAGCTGCCGTCGGCCTGCACGCGGGTGGTGTACTGATGGCCGGCAAAGTTTACGCTGACATCGCGACCGGCTTCGACGTTCTGCGTGGTGCCGCTCAGGGTCAGATCCGCCGCTTTCTCCGCCGCGTTAATGATGCCGTCGCTGGCAATGGTGGCGACGCTGATCGCTACGCTGCTCAGATCAACGGTGATGTTTTGCGTGATGGTCACCGGGTTACCGGAGGCATCCGCGCCGCTGACGACGATCGCCAGCTGACCCGCAGGCCACTTCGCCACGTCTGCCGCCGGGACCGCCGCCGACCAGCTGCCGTTGGCGCCGACCGTGGCAGCATAATCGGTGCCGTTGACGGTCACGGTGACGCTGCTGCCCGCGGCGATATCAGAGCTGGTGCCGCTGATGATCTGGTTTTGATTAATCTCGATGCTGTTGACGATATCGTCACCGGCAACCGTATTGATGCGCAGGCCCGGCAATCCGGCGTCGATGCCGATCTGGCGATCGCCGCTGCCGGTATTGCCGTGTTGGTTGGTGACGCTCGCGCTGACGGTCAGGTCGCCGTCGCCCAGCGCCTGCAAATCGGCCGCCGGAACGCTGACGCTCCAGCTCAGATCCGCCTGCACTTCGGCCTGGTAGGTGTGACCGCCGAGCGTAACGGTGACGGTGTCACCGGCCGCCGCGTTGCTCACGCGCCCGCTCAGGGTCTGGTCTGCCGCCGCTTCGGCGGCGTTGATGATGTTATCACCCGCCACAGCATTAATGATGACGGAAGGCAGCGAGGTATCAACCAGCAGGTTAGCGCTTTCGGTGATGGCGTTGCCGACATCGCTGTTGGCGCTGGCTGTTACGCTGTAGTTGGCTTCCCCAAGCGCTGCCAGTGCGCTGGCCGGAACGGTCAGGCTCCAGACGCCCGCGGCAATTTGCGCGCTGTAAGTGACGCCGTTCAGCGTGACGCTGACCTGAGTGCCGTCACTCAGGTTGCTGCCGGTGCCGGAAATCGTTAGATCTGCACCTTTTTCAACGGCGTTGAGTACGTTGTCCTGCGCGATAGCGTCAATGCTGATGCCCGGCAGGCCGGTATCTACGGTCACATTGTGCGTCTGCGAACCGGTATTACCGGCGCTGTCAGTGATGCTGACGCTCACGGTGTAAGTGCCGTCAGAGATCCCGCCGATCGCGCTGGCCGGTACGCCGACGCTCCAGTTGCCGCTGGCATCCACCACGGTGTTATAGGTATGGCCGTCGATCACCACGCTCACGCTGTTACCGCTGACCGTACCCGTACTGCTGCCGCTGATCACCTGCGCCTGCGCGTGTTCGGTGCGGTTAATGACGTCGTCACCGGCGATGGTGTTGATGGTCACCACCGGCGCGGTCGCGTCAACCAGCAACGCGCTGGTCACCCCGGTGCGGTTACCGGCGATATCGCTGACGCTGGCGCTCACGGTATAGGTTCCGTCAGCCAGCGCGCCTGCACTCGCCGCCGGTAGCGTGGTGCTCCACGTCCCGTCTGCCGCCACGCTCGCCGTGAAGGTCTGACCGTTAAGCGTCAGGGTGACCTGCTGACCAGCTTCGGCGGTGGAGGTTCCGCCGATCGCCACGTCCGCCCCCGCTTCCGCGCCGTTGAGCACGTTATCACCGGCGATGGTGTTGATGGTCAGCGTTGGCGCAGCGGTATCCACTTGCGCCGTATTTGCCGCCGTGGCGCCGTTGCCCGCCGCGTTGCTCACGCTCACGGACACCGTTGCGTCGCCCTCTTTCAGCGCCGCCATGTCCGCTGCCGGGACGGTAACGCTCCAGCTGCCGTCGGCCTGCACGCGGGTGGTGTACTGATGACCGGCAAAGTTAACGCTCACATCGCGACCGGCTCCGACATTCAGCGTGGTGCCGCTCAGGGTCAGATCCGCCGCTTTCTCCGCCGCGTTAATGATGCCGTCGCTGGCGATGGTATCGACGCTGATTGCCACACTGGCGAGATCGACGTTGATATCGTTTGAAATCGTGACGCTGTTTCCGGCTGAACTGGTGCCGGTAACGGATACCGTCAGCGCGCCCGCAGGCCAGCTGGCAACGTCCGCTGCCGGAACCGCCGCTGACCAGCTGCCGTTGGCGGTCACGCTCGCGTGGTACTCAACGCCGTTAACCGTGACGGTGACGCTGCTGCCCGCGGTCAGGCCGGTGCTGGTGCCGCTGATGATCTGATTTTGATTAATCTCGATGCTGTTGACGATGTCGTCACCGGCAACGGTATTGATGCGCAGGCCCGGCAAACCGGCGTCGATGACGATCTGGCGATCGCCGCTGCCGGTATTGCCGTGCTGGTTGGTGACGCTCGCGCTGACGGTCAGGTCGCCGTCGCCCAGCGCCTGCAAATCGGCCGCCGGAACGCTGACGCTCCAGCTCAGATCCGCCTGCACTTTGGCTTCGTAAGTGTGGCCGCCGAGCGTAACGGTGACGGTGTCCCCGGCCGCCGCGTTGCTCACGCGCCCGCTCAGGGTCTGATCGGCCACCACTTCGGCTGCGTTGATGATGTCATCGCCCGCAATCATGCTGAGGGTCACCGACGGCAGCGCGCTGTCGACCAGTACGCCGTGCGTCGTGCTGCCGGTGTTGCCTGCGGCATCGACGGTGGAGGCGGTCAGGCTGTAATTCGCCTCGCCGAGCTGAGCCACATCCGCCGCCGGAACGTTCAGCGTCCACGCGCCGCCGCTGACGCTGGCAGAGTAGTCCTTGCCGTTCAGGTTCAGCGTCACGGTGGAACCGTCCGCGCCGCTGCTGGTGCCGCTCACCGTCAGGGCTTCGCCTTTCTCGATGGCGTTGATCACGTCGTCAGCCGCCACGGTACTGATGGTCAGCACCGGCGCGGCGGTGTCTACGGTCACCACGTGCGAGGCTGAGCCCGGATTGCCCGCCGCATCGGCGACAGTGGCGGTAATGGTGTAGCTTTTGTCAGCCAGACCGCTGACCACGGCGGCAGGCACGCCGACGCTCCAGTTGCCGCTGGCATCCACCGCAGCGGTGTAGCGGCTGCCGTCGATGACCACGGTGACCAGGCCGCCCGCCGGAACGCCGGTAGATGAACCGCTGATGATAAGGTTCTGCTGGTGTTCATGGGCGTTGACAATGTCGTCTGCAGAAACGGTGTTGATGGCAAGCGTTGGCGCGGTCACGTCCACCAGTAACGCGCTGGTCACGCCGGTGCGGTTACCGGCGATATCGCTGACGCTGGCGCTCAGGGTATAGGTTCCGTCGGTCAGCCCTGCCGCATCTGCCGCCGGAACCGCCGTGCTCCAGGTGCCGTCCGCCGCCACGCTCGCCGTGTAGGTCTGGCCGTTAAGCGTCAGGGTGACCTGCTGACCGGCTTCGGCGGTGGAGGTTCCGCCGATCGCCACGTCCGCCCCCGCTTCCGCGCCGTTAAGCACGTTATCACCGGCGATGGTGTTGATGGTCAGGGTTGGCGCAGCGGTATCCACTTCCACGGTATTCGCTGCCGTGGCGCCGTTGCCCGCCGCGTTAGTCACGCTCACGGACACCGTTGCGTCGCCGTCTTTCAGCGCCGCCATGTCCGCTGCCGGAACGGTGACGCTCCAGCTGCCGTCCGTTTCTACCTGCGCGGTATAGCTATGACCGGCGAAAATCACCGTGACCTTCTGACCGGCTTCGACATTCAGCGTGGTGCCGCTCAGGGTCAGGTCCGCCGCTTTCTCCGCCGCGTTAATGATGTCATCGGCCGCGACAGTGTCGATAGCAATCGCCACACTGGTGAGATCCACGGTGATATCGTTTGAAATCGTGACGCTGTTACCGGCTGAACTGGTGCCGGTAACGGATACCGTCAGCGCGCCCGCAGGCCAGCTGGCAACGTCCGCTGCCGGAACCGCCGCTGACCAGCTGCCGTTGGCGGTCACGGTCGCGTGGTACTCAACGCTGTTAACCGTGACGGTGACGCTGCTGCCTGCGGTCAGGCCGGTGCTAGTGCCGCTGATGATCTGATTCTGATTGATCTCGATGCTGTTGACGATGTCGTCACCGGCAACGGTATTGATGCGCAGGCCGGGGATCGCGGCGTCAATAGCAATGTCGCGCTCACCGGATCCGGTGTTGCCGCTGATATTGGTCACCGTTGCGGAGACTTTCAGCGCGCCGTCGCCCATGGCAGCGAGATCGGCGGCAGGGATCGTCAGGCTCCACGTAAAATCATCTTCGACGGTGGCGTAATACGTTTTTCCACCCACGGTGACGGTCACCTGCTGTCCCGCTTCCGCATGGATAACGGTGCCGCCGATCGCCTGATCGGCCTTCACTTCGGTGGCGTTGATGATGTCATCACCGGCCACCACGTTGATGGTCACCGCCGGGCTGTCGGAGGAAGTTTGCAGCCCTTTGCTCACTGACCCGCTGTTGCCGACATCATCGGTGCCGCGCACGCTAACCTGATACAACGCCTGGCCCAGATTCGCCAGATCGCTGGCCGGAATGTCCGCGCTCCATGCGCCGTCGGCCACGGTGCCCTGATACTCCAGACCGTTAAGGGTAACGATAACCGTCACGCCATCCATCAGACCGGTCACAGTGCCGGTGATGGTCAGCGTTGAAAGCGCTTCGGTGGCGTTAAGAATGTTGTCGCCGCCTGCCATGTCGTTGATGGTAAAGACCGGCGCGGCAGTATTGACCACCACGTTTTGCCCGGCCGAACCGACGTTACCGGCGGTGTCTGCCGCGCTGGCGGTGACCTTATAGCTGCCGTCCGCGAGGCCGCTGATGATGCTGGCCGGTACGCCGACGCTCCAGTTGCCGCTGGCATCCACCACGGTGTTATAGCTATGGCCGTCGATCACCACGTTCACGATGTTACCGCTCACCGTACCCGTGCTGCTGCCGCTGATCACCAGCGCCTGCGCGTGTTCGGTACTGTTAATGACGTCGTCACCGGCGATGGTGTTGATGGTCACTTCCGGCGCGGTCGCGTCAACCTGCAATGAGCCGCTGGCGCGGCTGCTGTTACCGGCGATATCGCTGACGCTGGCGCTCACGGTGTAAGTCCCGTCAGCCAGCCCTGCCGCATCTGCCGCCGGTAGCGTGGTGCTCCACGTCCCGTCCGCCGCCACGCTCGCCGTGTAGGTCTGGCCGTTAAGCGTCAGGGTGACCTGCTGACCGGCTTCGGCGGTGGACGTTCCGCCGATCGCCACGTCCGCCCCCGCTTCCGCGCCGTTAAGCACGTTGTCACCGGCGATGGTGTTGATGGTCAGCGTTGGCGCTGTCGCATCCACCAGCGCCGTATTTGCCGCCGTGGCGCCGTTGCCCGCCGCGTTGCTCACGCTCACGGACACCGTTGCGTCGCCCTCTTTCAGCGCCGCCATGTCCGCTGCCGGGACGGTAACGCTCCAGCTGCCGTCGGCCTGCACGCGGGTGGTGTACTGATGACCGGCAAAGTTAACGCTCACATCGCGACCGGCTCCGACATTCAGCGTGGTGCCGCTCAGGGTCAGATCCGCCGCTTTCTCCGCCGCGTTAATGATGCCGTCGCTGGCGATGGTATCGACGCTGATTGCCACACTGGCGAGATCGACGTTGATATCGTTTGAAATCGTGACGCTGTTTCCGGCTGAACTGGTGCCGGTAACGGATACCGTCAGCGCGCCCGCAGGCCAGCTGGCAACGTCCGCTGCCGGAACCGCCGCTGACCAGCTGCCGTTGGCGGTCACGCTCGCGTGGTACTCAACGCCGTTAACCGTGACGGTGACGCTGCTGCCCGCGGTCAGGCCGGTGCTGGTGCCGCTGATGATCTGATTTTGATTAATCTCGATGCTGTTGACGATGTCGTCACCGGCAACGGTATTGATGCGCAGGCCCGGCAAACCGGCGTCGATGACGATCTGGCGATCGCCGCTGCCGGTATTGCCGTGCTGGTTGGTGACGCTCGCGCTGACGGTCAGGTCGCCGTCGCCCAGCGCCTGCAAATCGGCCGCCGGAACGCTGACGCTCCAGCTCAGATCCGCCTGCACTTTGGCTTCGTAAGTGTGGCCGCCGAGCGTAACGGTGACGGTGTCCCCGGCCGCCGCGTTGCTCACGCGCCCGCTCAGGGTCTGATCGGCCACCACTTCGGCTGCGTTGATGATGTCATCGCCCGCAATCATGCTGAGGGTCACCGACGGCAGCGCGCTGTCGACCAGTACGCCGTGCGTCGTGCTGCCGGTGTTGCCTGCGGCATCGACGGTGGAGGCGGTCAGGCTGTAATTCGCCTCGCCGAGCTGAGCCACATCCGCCGCCGGAACGTTCAGCGTCCACGCGCCGCCGCTGACGCTGGCAGAGTAGTCCTTGCCGTTCAGGTTCAGCGTCACGGTGGAACCGTCCGCGCCGCTGCTGGTGCCGCTCACCGTCAGGGCTTCGCCTTTCTCGATGGCGTTGATCACGTCGTCAGCCGCCACGGTACTGATGGTCAGCACCGGCGCGGCGGTGTCTACGGTCACCACGTGCGAGGCTGAGCCCGGATTGCCCGCCGCATCGGCGACAGTGGCGGTAATGGTGTAGCTTTTGTCAGCCAGACCGCTGACCACGGCGGCAGGCACGCCGACGCTCCAGTTGCCGCTGGCATCCACCGCAGCGGTGTAGCGGCTGCCGTCGATGACCACGGTGACCAGGCCGCCCGCCGGAACGCCGGTAGATGAACCGCTGATGATAAGGTTCTGCTGGTGTTCATGGGCGTTGACAATGTCGTCTGCAGAAACGGTGTTGATGGCAAGCGTTGGCGCGGTCACGTCCACCAGTAACGCGCTGGTCACGCCGGTGCGGTTACCGGCGATATCGCTGACGCTGGCGCTCAGGGTATAGGTTCCGTCGGTCAGCCCTGCCGCATCTGCCGCCGGAACCGCCGTGCTCCAGGTGCCGTCCGCCGCCACGCTCGCCGTGTAGGTCTGGCCGTTAAGCGTCAGGGTGACCTGCTGACCGGCTTCGGCGGTGGAGGTTCCGCCGATCGCCACGTCCGCCCCCGCTTCCGCGCCGTTAAGCACGTTATCACCGGCGATGGTATTGATGGTCAGCGTTGGCGCAGCGGTATCCACTTGCGCCGTGTTTGCCGCCGTGGCGCCGTTGCCCGCCGCGTTGCTCACGCTCACGGACACCGTTGCGTCGCCCTCTTTCAGCGCCGCCATGTCCGCTGCCGGAACGGTGACGCTCCAGCTGCCGTCGGCCTGCACGCGGGTGGTGTACTGATGACCGGCAAAGTTTACGCTCACATCGCGACCGGCTTCGACATTCAGCGTGGTGCCGCTCAGGGTCAGATCCGCCGCTTTCTCCGCCGCGTTAATGATGTCGTCGCTGGCAATGCTATCGACGCTGACCGCTACGCTGCTCAGATCGACGGTGATGTTTTGCGTGATGGTCACCGGGTTACCGGAGGCATCCGCGCCGCTGACGACGATCGCCAGCTGACCCGCAGGCCACTTCGCCACGTCTGCCGCCGGAACCGCCGCCGACCAGCTGCCGTTGGCGCCGACCGTGGCAGCATAATCGGTGCTGTTAACGGTCACGGTGACGCTGCTGCCCGCGGCGATATCAGTGCTGGTGCCGCTGATGATCTGGTTTTGATTAATCTCGATGCTGTTGACGATATCGTCACCGGCAACCGTATTGATGCGCAGGCCCGGTAAACCGGCGTCGATGACGATCTGGCGATCGCCGCTGCCGGTATTGCCGTGCTGGTTGGTGACGCTCGCGCTGACGGTTAAATCGCCGTCGCCCAGCGCCTGCAAATCGGCCGCCGGAACGTTGACGCTCCAGCTCAGATCCGCCTGTACTTTAGCCTGGTAGGTGTGGCCGCCGAGCGTAACGGTGACGGTGTCCCCGGCCGCCGCGTTGCTCACGCGCCCGCTCAGGGTCTGATCGGCCGCCACTTCGGCTGCGTTGATGATGTCATCGCCCGCGACCATGCTGATGTACACCGAGGGCAGCGCGCTGTCGACCAGTACGCCGTGCGTCGTGCTGCCGGTGTTGCCTGCGGCATCAACGGTGGAGGCGGTCAGGCTGTAATTCGCTTCGCCGAGCTGAGCCACATCCGCCGCCGGAACGTTCAGCGTCCACGCGCCGCCGCTGACGCTGGCAGAGTAGTCTTTGCCGTTCAGGTTTAGCGTCACGGTGGAACCGTCCGCGCCGCTGCTGGTGCCGCTCACCGTCAGGGCTTCGCCTTTCTCGATGGCGTTGATCACGTCGTCAGCCGCCACGGTACTGATGGTCAGCACCGGCGCGGCGGTCTCTACGGTCACCACGTGCGAGGCTGACCCCGGATTGCCCGCCGCATCGGCGCCAGTGGCGGTAATGGTGTAGCTTTTGTCAGCCAGACCGCTGACCACGGCGGCAGGCACGCCGACGCCCCAGTTGCCGCTGGCATCCACCGCAGCGGTGTAGCGGCTGCCGTCGATGACCACGGTGACCAGGCCGCCCGCCGGAACGCCAATAGATGAACCGCTGATGATGAGGTTCTGCTGGTGTTCATGCGCGTTAATAATGTCGTCGGCAGAAACGGTGTTGATGACCAGCGTTGGCGCAGTAAAGTCCACCAGTAACGCGCTGGTCACGCCGGTGCGGTTACCGGCGATATCGCTGACGCTGGCGCTGACGGTATAGATGCCGTCGCTCAGCCCTGCCGCATCTGCCGCCGGAACCGCCGTGCTCCAGGTGCCGTCCGCCGCCACGCTCGCCGTGTAGGTCTGGCCGTTAAGCGTCAGGGTGACCCGCTGGCCGGCTTCGGCGGTGGAGGTTCCGCCGATCGCCACGTCCGCCCCCGCTTCCGCGCCGTTGAGCACGTTATCACCGGCGATAGTGTTGATGGTCAGCGTTGGCGCAGCGGTATCCACGGTGACATCCTGCACGGCGCTGGCGTTGTTGCCCGCCACGTTGGTCACGCTGACACTCACCGTGGTGTCGCCGTCTTTCAGATTGCGGATATCTGCCGCCGGAACGATGACGCTCCAGCTGCCGTCGGCCTGCACGCTGGCGTGATAAGTGCCATTCGCGAAATTAATCGTCACGCTCTGGCCAGCCTCCACGCCCTGCGTGGTACCGCTAAGTGTGACATCCGCCGCTTTTTCAGCCGCATTTAGCACGTTATCCAGCGCAACGCTATCAATGGCAATCGCCACGCTGCTCAGATCCACGTTAATAATATTGGCAATGCTGACGCTGTTGCCCGACGTGTCGGAGCCGGTGACGCTAACGCTTAGCGCGCCCGCAGGCCAGCTGGCGACGTCCGATGCCGGAATCGCCGCAGACCAGCTGCCGTTCGCGCCGACCGTAGCATGATAATCGATGCCGTTTACGTTGACGGTGACGCTGCTGCCTGCGGCGATATCAGAGCTGGTGCCGCTGATGATCTGGTTCTGACTGATTTCGATGCTGTTGACAATGTCGTCGCCCGCAATGGTATCGATGCGCAGGCCCGGCAAACCGGCGTCGATGATAATCTCGCGATCGCCGCGACCGGTGTTGCCGTGCTGATTGGTGACGCTCGCGCTGACGGTTAAATCGCCGTCGCCTAGCGCCTGCAAATCAGCCGCCGGAACGCTGACGCTCCAGCTCAGGTCGTCCTGCACGGTGGCCTGGTAGGTGTTGCCACCCAGCGTCACGATCACGGTATCGCCCGCCGCCGCATGGGTCACTCTGCCGCTCAGAGCCTGGTCAGCGGTGATTTCAGTGGCATTGATGATGTCATCGCCTGCGGTCACGTTAACCGTGACGACAGGCAGCACGGAATCCACCTGCACCTGATGCGTCGCAGTGCCGGTATTGCCCTCGGCGTCTGTGCTGACTGCCGTCAGGGTGTAATGGGCTTCGCCGAGCTTTGCGACGTCGCTGGCCGGAATGCTGACCGACCAGTTGCCGCCGCCGACGACGGTGGTGGTGTACTCCACGCCGTTAAGGGTCAGAGCGATCTGCGTACCCTCAGCACTGTTGCTGGTCCCGGTCACCTCCAGCGCCTGGCCTTTGGCTTCGGCGTTAACCACGTTCTCAAAGGCGACGGTATCAATCGTCAGTTGCGGCAGTTCGGACGACAGCACCACGGTCGCGTTCTGACTGCCGGTGTTACCCGCTTTATCAGTGATGCTGACGTTCACATCATAGCTGCCGTCGGCCAGCGCGCTGAAAACGGATGCCGGTAAACCGATGCTCCATGTGCCGTCGGCGGCAAGCGTCGTGGTGTAAGTCTGGCCGTTGATGCTCAGCGTGACAGTATCGCCCGCTTCGCCGCCGGTGCTGCTTCCGCTGACCATCTGCGCCTGAGCCTGTTCGAGGCTGTTAAGGATGTTGTCACCGGCGATGGTGTCGATGGTCACGACCGGCACGGTGGTGTCAACGCGCAGATCGTGCGTGATAGATGTGCGGTTCCCCGCCGCATCGCTGACGGAGGCGCTCAGCGTGACAGTGCCGTCTGCCAGCGCGCCCGCCTGTGCAGCCGGAACGTTCACTGACCAGTTACCGTTTGCCTCAACGCTTGCGGTATAGGTCACTCCGTTGAGCACCAGCGTCACTACCTGCCCGGCTTCGGCATTTGAGGTGCCGCTGACGGTCAGATCGTGCCCCGCTTCGGCGGCATTCAGAATATCGTCGCCCGCCAGCGTGGCAATAGTCAGCGTAGGTGCCTGCGTATCCACTGACAGCGTAGATGCGGAGGTGATGGTGTTGCCAGCGCTGTCTACACCGCTGACCTGAACGGTGTGGACACCGTCCGCCAGCGTCTGCGCGTCTGCGGCAGGCACAGTGATTGTCCAGCTGCCATCCGCCGCAACGGTGGTCTGCCAGGCCTTACCGTTAAGGGAAACGGTGACGGTGGTACCCGCCGCCAGATTGGCGCTCTGGCCGGAAATGGCAACGTCCGCGCCGGCTTCGGCCGCGTTCAGCACGTTGTCCCCCGCCACGGTGTCGAGGGTAAGGGAAGCCTGCGCGGTAACAATGTTCAGAGTGATCGACCCGGCGCTGGTGGTCGAGCCGTTGCTCTCCTGCACCACGACCCAGGTGTGCGCACCGGCGCTCTGCGCGGCGAGCTGCGCTGTCCACTGGCCGTTGGTGCCGACGATGGCTGTGGCAATTACATGGCCGCTGGTATCGACAATCGAAATCTCCGCGCCCGGATAGCCGGTACCGCTGAAGGTGGGTCGGGTATCGTCAGTCACGGCCTGATTAGCAAGAATACCCTGACTGTCGCCCTGAGTGTCGGTCACGAGGAAAGTCGGTTTTGCGACCTCCACCGCCTGAGTGTTATCAATGACTTCGGTTTTTCCGTCACTGCCGCCGCCGTGGCCGAGCAGGGCTCCGGCCGCGCCTGCGCCCAGCACACCGGCCAGCAGATACGGCCACTCCACGGTGACTTCGGCGGTGCTGAGCAGCAGCGGATCAATGCCCGGCAGTGGGGTTTCCACCGCCGTCAGCGCAAACGCCGGGGTATCATGAGGCGCAGTGGCGTCGGTGAAATTCACCTCCGTCATCTGCTGGTTTTCATCCTGAAAGACCAGTTTATTCTCGTCTTTCTCACCAATATTCTCGAAATATCCTACGCAGCGAATGACCGATCCATCCTGCATATGAATAATCAGATCGTTGCCACTGCGCTCGTAGCTGGCGACATTCTTCACTGCGTCGTGAATAACGACAATGCCGGATTCATTCATCGCAACAGCGGTATTACCTTCTGCAGTGAAAGTATTTTTAAGCGACGTTTTACGAGAGATAATATCCATGGTTCTGCTCATGATATCGTGTCCATTCCTTGTATATCTGACTGGTGTTATAACAATACCGGCAAAAAGGGTATTGAATTTGCGTGCATAACTGACTTTATTTCAAATCAGGCAGTGTCTGATTCACACTCTGATCAACACCAAGCTGAGTTAATAAGTCATTAACAGCCGTGGCGTAACTTATCACTGAATACCAGCTGTCATATTTCGCACTGATTTGCGAAAACTGCGCCTGAAATACCTCCTGCTCGACGCTAAGCAGATCGTTCAGCGTGCGCTGATTGAGCTTATATTCGCTCTTGTACACATCGCGCGAGCGGACAGAATCCTGTAGCTGTTCAGCACTGGCCTGCGCCTGCCCTTCAGCGCCAGCCCAGTTGGCATAAGCCACTGAAGCTTTTTGCATCACATCGAGCTTGGCCTGATCGACCAGAGTGGCGGCAATATTTTTATGCCCTTCAGCCTGACTGACGCGAGCCGACACCGCACCGCCCTGATAAAGCGGCGCATTCACGTGTAACTGAATCTGATTATTCCAGTACGGATTGTTCGTGGTTTCGTAACGCGTTCGACTCGCCTGTAAACTCAGGGTAGGCAAATAATCCGCCTTCGCCTTATTGACTTCAAATGACGCCGATTCCTGTTGCGCCTGCGCGTACAGTACCGAGGGCACTTTGGAATAATCGATATTATCCGGCAGCACTGGAGTATCGAGATTCACCGCGGCAATGGACTGATAATGGCTGGCTCGCACACCCGTCAGCGAGGCGAGTTGCGCTTTCGCCGCTGACAGGCTGGCCTGATATTGTTTAAGCGTCGAGCGCATTCCGGAAATACGCGACTGCGCCTGCAGCACATCTGAGCGAGTGCTTAATCCGGCATCGGCGCGTAATGACGACATGCGGCGGACATCTTCCAGCGCCGTAATGTTATCCTCCACCGCTTTGGTCAGATCCTGATATTTCAGCACATCCAGGTAAGCCGTCGCCGTTTGCTCAGCGACGTCAGACAGTGTCGCCAGCAATTTGTAGCGATAACTTTCCTGCGCAGATTTCTGCTGGTTAATGCTGGCGTTGGTTTTACCGAAGTCGTAGACAAGCTGCGACAGCGTCAGGCCGTAGGCAGCGGCATTATTCATATTGTTGAAGGTATCCTGCTGGGTCGAATTGCCGGTATTGGCGGTCAGACCGACCTGCGGAAACCACGCACTTTGCGCTTCGCGGATCTGCGCCTGGCCGATCCCCATTTGGTACGCCTGTTGCGTAACCGACGGACTGCGTGAAAACGCCTGCAAAATAGCGGTTTTCAGATCCACCGACGCCATACTTTTCATCGATGGCGGATTGGCCCACCGATCTGCGTGCCCTGACACCACGGCATTGGCGATAAACGGGAACGTCAAGAAAACAATTAAAATACAGATTTTTTGTAAGCTGTTATTAAATAATTTTACAATCCATATCATTGAATAAAGAGATCCATCTTATTAATTTACAGGGTCGGGTGTTTTTTATCCTACCCCACTTAAGACAAATCTTAAACTCTTTTTTTTGGGGACAAAAAAGGGCACAAGAATATTGTTTTAGTTTCATAACGTTATTACTGATGGAAATACTTTATGCCTTGCCAATCATCAGGCTGTAAATTCGATTAGGAAGAAATAAAAAAAAGCATGGCGTTTATTATTATCCCTGTGAGTCTAGTACATGATATCGCCTAACGCCACTCTGTTTATGTTAAACACCATGACGCTATAGTTAAATAATTGTTGGCTACTTGTAATAACTCCTTGCCCTGTCTGAATCAGAAAATTATTCCCAGCCGCACCTTTAATATCTCAATATATCAGGCACTCCGGAATGATAAGGTCTTCTCGATATTATTTTTACGCGTTGAGTTTTAAGGAAAGTTGTTGCGGCAGACTAAATTTGACCATCTTAATAGTGATGCATCATCGGTTATTAATTTAAAACAGCTGCTATATGACCGGGCGTAGTTCAGCGTTAACATCGCTGAAAAAACCTATCACAACGATTGCGCAAAGCGATGGTGACTCTCATTCGCATATTTCATTACTTTCCTTTTATCGGCGTAATCAACCCAATTCGCCTTGCCATGACCGGTCCAAGTATTGAACACAACGCCCAGTGGGTCATAGCCGATCCTGGCCCGCAACCCTGATGTAATTGTGTTTAGCCGTACTCAATAACAGTAAACCCTTCGTCATCTGTTGGTGCGGAGAAATAGCGCGTTATGATTTCGAATTGTTGATCGGTCGCGCTAAAGTCGTGTACACCCTCTGCGTTTCGGGCATGCAATCGGGCTTTACAGACCTCATCAGAGACTTTCAGATAGTGCAGACGATGACTGGCACCTGACTCCTTAACGATACTCATCATCCATTCACGATTTGTAGGTGTGTTGGCCGGAAAATCCAGAACGACGGATAAACCCGCTCTGAGTAACGATACGAGGTGGGGCTTGATGGCGCTGCGGAGCTTCGAGGAACACTGCAAATAATCGGCTACTGAATGGATTTCATTGGCATAGAGCACCGCCAGCCACCGATCCTCACTGACGAGCACGGTGGCTGGCGAGGCAGCTAATTTCACGGATAGCGTGGATTTACCTGATGCAATTTTTCCACACAGCAGGTGCAGAGTGGGTTTTCCTGCTGTGGTAACCGTATTGCTATCCATCATTTACCTCACTAACAATTAACAGTAAGGCCCTCCTTACTGTCGCTTAACACTCACTGCATGGCTGCACGCTTCCCGCCTGCCAAACGGTACAGGCATACACCACCAGTCCGGTAACGCCCAGAATCACGCCCACATAGGCGGTCGCGATCCAGCCGTAGCCTAAAGAAACCGCCATGCCGCCCAGATAGGCGCCCATCGCGTTGGCAATATTCAGCGCGGAGTGATTCATTGCGGCAGCTAACGTCTGTGACTCTTTCGCCACGTCCATCAGGCGTATCTGCAGTGACGGCAGTAAAACCGACGAGGTACCAATCAGGAAAGTCGCCAGCATCCCACCCGCGACCTGCGTTGCCAGCAGCGGGAAGACGATCATAATGCAAATATTCCACAGCAGCGTCCAGCCGATCACCTTCAGCACGGTTTTATCCGCCAGCCGGCCACCCACCAGATTCCCGACAATCATCCCCAGGCCAAACGCGGCCATGGCCCACGGAATAAGCCGGGCAGACATGCCCGCCACGTGCATCAGGGTGGGTGCAATGTAGCTGAACACCGCAAACATCCCCCCAAAGCCGATCGCCCCCACCAGTAGGGTCAGCAGCACCTGGCTGTTTTTCAGCGCGCCCAGTTCACGCAACGGATGAGCATCGCTGTCTGCCGGAGTGGCAGGTACAAAGCGCAATATCAGCATGCAGGTGACTAAGCCAATCACCCCGACAAAACCGAATACCACATGCCAGTTAAAGACTTGCCCTACCCACGATCCCAGCGGGACGCCAATCAGCGTGGCGATGGTTAACCCCAGCATCAGGGCACTGAGCGCCCTGCCGCGCTTTCCTGCCGGAACCAGAGAAGCGGCCACCAGCGACGCTACGCCAAAATAGGCACCGTGCGGTAAGCCCGTCAGGAAGCGGGCGATAATCAGGCCGTGATAGCTTCCCACCAGCGCACTGCCAACGTTGCCAATAAAAAACAGCGCCATTAATGCCAGCAGCAGGTGTTTTCTCACCATCCGCGCCGCAATCACCGCAATCACCGGTGCGCCCACCACCACCCCAAGCGCATAGCTGGCAATCGCATTACCGGCCTGCGGTTCAGTGATGTGAAAAGAGCTGGCGACGCCCGGTAATAATCCCATGATGATAAATTCGCCGGTGCCAATACCGAACCCACCCAACGCCAGCGCGAAGATAGCCCAGCGCGCCGCTGCGGCACTCAAAACATTCTGGTTTTGCAAAACTCCCCCTTACAGGTTTCAAATTTCAGTGGCTTAAAACCCTTGCAGGCAAAACCTGACAAGATTCTAAACTAATTTGAGCCACATCACAGTTTTACAAAACTCAGGTTGATTTAAAACTAATCAATTGCTCTCCAATACAGTATTGTCATCGATGATTTTCCTGCGCTGCAGGGGTTCCGCTGAGAAGCAGTTTGCCTTGACGCATAAAGCGGGATTTAGCGTCATGTTGAAATAGTAGAGGCCGCGAGGTGATCCCCCGCCTGTGTCCGGTGAACACCTGCATGCCCGCCTCCGGCGGCCTCGTTATCACAGCTGCTTCTCATACAGCCGATAGCGCTTATAGGCCACCGCGCCGATACGCTCGAGGATATGGCGCATCCCGCTGTTGGATTCGAGGATCCACGACATCTCCAGCGCGTCTATCTTTCGTCTGGCAAAGGGATCGCGCAACGCTTCAATCAGCAGCAGAGCAATAATCGGCCCGGTGCGGCTGGATTGATACTCCTGCACCACCCCCATTAACGGCACGCGTGCGGTGCGCACCCCGCTCACTTTCAGGCGCCATAACAGTTTCGCCCAGCCAAAAGGCAGTAAGCGGCCGTTGAGATCGCGTATAGCCTCATTGAGGTTCGGTAAGCCGACAATAAAGGCACAGGGTTTTGCGTCTATTTCAGCAATATAGATCATATCGTCTGGCACCAGATGCTTTAGCTGCTCTCCCATCACGGCAAATTCATGCTCGGTGAACGGCACAAACCCCCAGTTATTCTGCCAGCCTGAGTTGAAAATCTGCCGCATTATCTGCATCTCTTCAGCAAAGCGCTGGCGATTAATGCAGCGAACGGTCACCTTTTTCCGCACTCTGTCCATCAGCTTCAGTAAAGGAGGGGGAAAATGAAGATCGCTGCGCTGCATCCAGTAGGCGAGCAGGTCAATGCCTTTACCATATCCCTGCTGCTCCAGCGCGCGGGCATAATAGGTTTTACCATGCGTCATCATGGCCGAAGGTGGTGTATTAAAGCCGTTAATCAACAAGCCACTCTCCTGATTGATATTGAGCCCAAAGGGGCCGGTTATTTTTCTGGCACCTTTGGACTTCAGCCAGCTTTCCGCTGCGCTAAACAGCGCGCTAAATACCTCCTGATCTTTAATCGCGTCAATCATGCCAAAATGGCCGGTATCCTCACCATAAAGTTCACGATGAAGCGTGTCTATTTGTGCCGTTATCCGGCCAACAATAACATTGTTTTTCCTGGCAACCCATGCCTGCCATTCGATATGCTCATTGCCTGGGTTTTTCTTAGAAAGATGCTCCATGCGCTCCATATATAATGGCGCTATCCAGCCTGGATCGTCGTGATATAACGTGGAGGGAAACGCAATGAAACTTTTAAGGCCCTGCTTATTAATGACTTTCTCGATGCAGATCATAACCACCCTAACTTATTTCAATTGATGAAAGCACAGCAAGCAATTAAGAATTAACTTATTTGGCGCAGTATTAGCATCTACGCTCTGAGCCAGTGATGACGGAAATTAGCGGAATGAATCTGTTCATCTTTACCACTAGATGCGTTTAACATCCTCCATGTGGAATAAATCATACACTTTTTAAAAATGGCGCGTCATACTAACTCCCGCTATGTTTTTCATCGGGCATGAGGTTTTTATGCTAATCGTTTATCAAAATAAAAATGAACCATTTTTCACCCAACACCCTCACCGATATTTTTTCGCGTGACGTTTAACAAAAAACAACCTCTACCCTGCGTATTTCTCGGAGTTATCTGGCGGTTTTTAATCAATGGCTTTATTGCAAATGTCTGAAACGAGTTCAATCCATTCTCTTCCTATGCGCTATGCTGATTTCCCCACCTTAGCGGAAGCATTAAATTATGCTGCCAGCGGAAGCACGGGAATGAATTTCTACGATCGGCACAATCAGCTCACTGCCGTGCTGGAGTACCGCACGTTGAAACAGCGTGCCCTGGCAATGGCTCAGCGGTTATTAGCGCTTAAGCTAAAAAAAGGTGACCGTGTCGCCCTGCTCGCTGAAACCTGCCCGGAGTTTGTCGAGGCATTCTTCGCCTGCCAGTATGCGGGGTTAGTGGCAGTACCGCTCGCTATCCCAATGGGGATCGGTCAGCGCGATGCTTATATCTCCAGGCTGCAGGGCTTAATGACAAATTGCCAGCCTGCGGTCATCGTGGGGAGTGAGGAGTGGTTACCCATCATCCGCTCCGCCAGCGTTAATAATCCGGGTATGCACATCCTTAGCCATCAGGCTTTGCACGCCTTACCCGCCGGGACAGCTGACATGCCCGCTTTATCGCCTGACGATATTGCCTATCTGCAGTACACCTCGGGCAGCACGCGTTTTCCGCGCGGTGTGATCATTACCCACCGCGCGGTGATGGCCAATCTGCAGGCCATCAGTCACGACGGGATAAAACTGCGCGCCGGCGATCGCTGCGTTTCCTGGCTGCCGTTTTATCACGATATGGGGCTGGTTGGCTTTCTCCTGACGCCGTTAGCCACCCAGCTATCGGTGGATTACCTGCGCACGCAGGACTTCGCCATGCGCCCGATGCAGTGGCTGAAGCTGATTAGCAAAAACCGCTGCAGCGTCTCGGTTGCTCCGCCGTTCGGTTACGATCTCTGCCTGCGCCGCTGTAACGATCACGCGCTGGCTGACATCGATCTCTCCAGCTGGCGCGTGGCGGGCGTTGGCGCAGAAAGCATTTCTGCCGAACAGCTGGCGCATTTTGCGCAGCACTTTAGCCAGGCCAATTTCGATAGCAACGCCTTTATGCCCTGCTACGGTTTGGCGGAAAACACCCTTGCCGTCTGCTTCTCACCAGCGGCCTCAGGGACGTTGACCGATTGTGTCGACCGTGCAATTCTCGAATATCACAGCCAGGCCGTCGCGCCTACGCGCAGCACCAAAGCCACCTCGACCTTTGTTAACTGCGGCAAGGCGTTGCCGGGTCACCGTATTGAAGTGCGTAGCGAGGACGGCACGCCACTGCCTGAACGTCAGGTGGGGCATATCTGTATATCCGGTCCCAGCCTGATGAGCGGTTATTTTCAGGATGCCGCTTCGCAGCAGAAAATCCAGGCGAGCGGATGGATGGATACCGGTGACCTGGGCTATTTACACCTGGGTGACCTGTTTGTCACCGGGCGTAAAAAAGACCTGATCATCATTCGCGGCCGCAATATCTGGCCACAGGATATTGAGTATGTCGCTGAGCAGGAACCTGAGATTCATTCAGGTGATGCGATAGCCTTTGTGACCTCAGCCGGGCAGGATGAAGGGGCACGCATTATCTTGCAGATCCAGTGCAAAGTGAGTTCGCAAGAGCGCCGGCAGCAGATCGTGCATTCACTGATGGCCCATATTCAAAGCGAGTTCAGCGTGACGGTTGATATCGAACTGCTGCCACCGCACAGCATCCCGCGCACCTCTTCAGGCAAGCCCGCCCGTGCCGAAGCGAAGAAGCGTTACCTCAGCGCCCTTGGCGTAGCGATCAACCCTCAAACCGAGCTGGCAGGTTAGTGAACAGGAGAGCAGTCGTGGCCATAACCGGCGCGACCGGTTTTATCGGCAGGCATATTGCCGATAACTTACTGGCGCGCGGCTTTTCCCTCAGAGCACTGACGCGCCAGGCATCTCGCCAGTCGATCAACCATCTCCAGTGGATTCAGGGAGACTTGCAGCAGCCCGCATCTCTGGCAGAACTGGTGAGCGGCGCAGACTGTGTCGTTCACTGTGCGGGCCAGGTGCGCGGACACAATGAAGCGGTTTTCACCCACTGCAATGTTGGCGGCAGCCTGAATCTGCTGCAGGCGGCAAAGGAGAGCGGCCGCTGCCAGCGCTTCTTATTTATCTCCTCTCTGGCCGCACGCCATCCCGACCTATCCTGGTATGCGAAGTCAAAATTTGTCGCGGAACAGCAGTTAAGCGCCCAGGCGTCACCTGTTGCGCTGGGAATTTTTCGCCCCACGGCAGTGTACGGGCCGGGTGATAAAGAGTTAAAGCCAGTGCTTAGCTGGCTGCTACGCGGCGTACTGCCGCGCACGGGCGCGCCTGACGCCAGACTGTCGTTTCTTCACGTCAGTGATTTGGCTGAAGCGGTTGGCCAATGGCTCTGCGCCACAAACCCCTTACCTCAACCCTATGAACTCTGTGACGGGTTAAGTACGGGATATAGCTGGGAGAGCCTGCGCCTGATTGGCGCGCAGGTGCGACGCGGCCCGGTGCGCTTAATCGCTGTCCCGTTACCGCTACTGAAATGGCTTGCGGATATTAACGTGTTTGCCTGCCGTATTGCAGGTAAAGAACCGATGCTGACCCGGAGCAAAATCCAGGAGCTCAGCCATCACGACTGGTCGGCAAGCAACAAAAATTTATCTGAAGATATTGATTGGTTTCCAAAAATCACTTTGCAGCATGCACTGCGTGAAGACTTGTTTTAAACATCTGATAAAGGGAAGTGACGAGCGCTATGATAAATCGAGAAGCGGTGATGGATTACATCCTCGCGTGTTTAGGCGGGATGGTCGCCAGTGAGGTAGAAATAAAGCCGGAAAGCGATCTGATTGATGAACTGGGCCTCGAGTCCATCAAGGTAATGGATCTGTTGATGATGCTGGAAGAGCGGTTTGATATCTCTATCCCGATAAATATCTTGCTGGATATCAGGACGCCAGCAGAGTTACGCGATGCACTGTTGCCACAGCTGGAGAAGAGTTATGGGCCTCTATGATAAGTTCGCTCGCCTCGCTCGCCAGCGCGAACAGTTCCATCATTCGGGACTGACCCCATTCGGCACCTGTATTGATGAAATCTACTCCGCCACCGAGGGGCGAATTGGCAATAATAAGGTGCTTTTGGCAGGCACCAACAACTACCTTGGCCTGACGTTTAATCAGCAGGCAATAGCGGCGAGCCAGGCGGCAGTCGCCGCTCAGGGGACCGGCACCACCGGTTCACGCATGGCGAACGGCAGCTATGGCGCGCACCTTGCCCTGGAGCAGGAGCTGGCGCTATTTTTTGACCGCCCCAGCGCCATCGTATTCTCCACTGGCTATACCGCCAATCTGGGCATCATCAGCACGCTGGCCACCCCGGACGCCGTGGTGCTGCTGGATGCCGATAGCCATGCCAGTATCTATGATGCTTGTGCCATGGGTGGCGCCACGATTATCCGCTTTCGCCATAACGATGCCAGCGATCTGGAGCGCCGCATGCTACGCCTTGGCGAGCGCGCGCGTGAAGCCATTATTATTGTTGAAGGTATTTATAGCATGCTGGGTGATGTTGCCCCGCTGGCAGAAATTGTCGACATCAAGCGGCGCCTTGGCGGCTACTTAATGGTGGATGAAGCGCACTCTTTCGGCGTGATGGGCGCCACCGGCCGCGGCCTGGCGGAACAGCTCGGCGTGGAACGGGATGTGGATATCATCGTAGGGACATTCAGTAAAAGCCTGGCATCCATCGGGGGATTTGCCGTCGGCGGCGCAGCCATGGAGGTTCTGCGCTATAGCAGCCGCCCATACATTTTCACCGCCTCGCCCTCCCCCTCCAGTATTGCCTCGGTGCGCTCCTCATTACGCACTATTGCGCAAAAACCCGAGCTGCGCCAAACGCTGTGGAGTAACGCCCACCGCCTTTATCACGGTCTTGCCGGGCTGGGGTATGAAATGGGGCCGCACATCAGCCCGGTGGTGCCGGTAATGATTGGTTCGAAAGAGGACGGTTTACGCTTCTGGCGCGGGCTGATTGCACGCGGTGTCTATGTCAACCTGGTGTTACCGCCTGCCGCCCCCGCAGATATCACCCTGCTGCGCTGCAGCGTGAATGCAGCCCACAGCGACCAACAGATTGATACCATCATTCAGGCCTTTGCCGAGCTGAAGCGCTAATTTTCCCGTCAAAGTGAGAGCAGATAAGCTGTTTGATCGCAGTCAGTGGCCTTTATCAAAGCGAGAAATCAGCAGCAAAGCACCCAGCATCAGCAGCCCTGGTACTGCCAGCGTGGTGAGCGGGGCATTCAGCGCCAGCAGCAGCCCGAGGTTAACGATTATCTGATAGCTGATGTAGGTGAGCAGCCCGACTATTACCCCCGAGGCTAATCGGCTGCCCAGCCCGGGCGAACGCGGCGCGCTAAACGTAAAGGGAACGGCGAGTAAAATCATGGCGAGGGTTAACAGCGGGCGCCCCAGCTTTTGCCAGAGCGCCATGCGGTACTCTGCCGAGGGCTGACCGCTATCATGCAGGTAGTGAATATACTGGCGCAGCTGGTGGATGGAAAAGCTACCGCCCGGCAGCGTGAGTTCGGCCAGGCTCATCCTGCTAAAGATCGAGCGCCAGCGCAGACTTTCTGTCGATGACAGGGTCTCTTTGCCGTTCTGCCAGCTCTTTAGCCTCACGCCGTGCAGGATCCAGCTGCCGTCTTTTAGTACCGTGGCTTTCGCGGCGAAAATATAGCTCGCCAGCGACAGGTCAGGAAGATAGTAAAATATCTCCACGCCCACGGGTTGCTGCCGGGCATCGAGGGTTTTCACTGTGGCAAATTCATTATCTTTCCTCGCCCACAGCGCGTTTCTCACCGCTGCGCTGTCAGGATCTTCAGCCACGGCCGCCGCTTTCAGCTGCAAAGCACGCTGCTGTAGCGGTGAAGCCACCCACTCATCAAGCGCGGCCAAAGCCACCGTCAGCAGGATGCCAGCGGCCAGCGCGGCGAGAGAAATTTTGAAAATTGACCAACCCGCCACCCGCATCGCGGTGAGCTCCAGACTTTTTGATAATTGCCCCAGCCCGACAATGCCACCGATCAGCGCGATAAACGGTCCTAAATCAATCAGGCTTCTCGGCGATGTCATCAACACCACCAGCAGCGCCTGGGTCCAGCGGTAGCCACCCGGGCTGACGTCATCAAGCTCGTTAATCAGGTTAAACGTGGTGAACAACGGCATTAACATGCCTGCGGCGGCGGCGAATCCGATAAAGATATGGCGAATTAAATAGCGGGTTAACAGCGTCATGGCCGGTATCTCTGCCAGAGCGAAAAGTCGCGCGCCATCAGCAGCACCAGCCCGAGAAACATCATAACGGAGAGGATCCAGACGCCGGGTATCAGGGCAAACGTACCGTTGGCAACCAGCGTGCGGCTGAGATTACCGCCGTAGAAGATCAGGGTGAAGAGCACCGTTAACGGCAGCAGCGTGGCAAAACGCCCCTGTCGCGGCTTAATGCGGCTGAGTGGAATAGCCAGCAGCGCCATCATTAGCGTGTTAATGCCACGACTTTCGCGCCACTGCAGCTCGGCCCGGTCGGCAGGATCGCGGGAGCCTGACAGCGTCAGGCTCGGGGCGGATTTACGCTTCAGGCCGGGGTTTTGCCGCAGCGGCTTAAGCTGCAGCTTCATATGACGGTAAATCATCTGGTTATCCCCCGCCCCCTGGTGCTCCAACACGTCAGAGGTGCCCGCGTGCAGCATCACGGAAGGTGCGTTCGGTGACGGGTTCAGCACCCTCACCGTGTGGGCCCGATAGACGCGGCTGCTATTAGCGGACGGGGTGTAAATCAGCACATCGGCGAGCGTGCTGTTAGCCGAGTCGACCTCTCCTGCCAGGATCATCCGGCCATCATCATTGACGTTAAATTTATTGGCAATAAGGTGGTTAACATCCAGCTGCGATTGTGACTGCTGCTCCAGCTGATAGATCTGCCCGTAAGCCCAGGGTCTGACAAACAGGGAGAGCAGCATCACCAGCATTGCCAGCGGAATGGCAAAAATCATCACGGCTTTGTAGAGGCGCAGTGGACTGGCCCCTGCGGCAAAAATCGCCGTGATTTCCGAGTCATTCCACAGCTGACCTAGCGTGACGCCAACGGCAACATATAGCGCAACCGGCAGCAGCATTTCCAGCGCAATCAGAACCTTATAGCAGATGATATCGAACACCACTTTCAGCGCCAGGGTGCCGCTCGCCGCGTCGGTCAGGTAGCGTTGCGCGGAGTAGCTGGCAAAAATAAAGATCAGAAAACCTGCCAGAGTCAGCACTAAGCGCTGGGTCAAACTTACGATATAGCGTTCTATTAGCAGCATGGTTTACGCGCCTCAAGGAGTAGCGGGCAGCGGCGCCGGTTGAGCACGACCTGGGTTCAGCAGGTCATGCACGCTGCGCAACAGCTGGCAGACCTCCTGCTCAGTCAGCGCGCCATCTTTTGCCCACTGGATATGCCCGTCTTTATCCAGCAGCAGAATCGTGGAGCTTGCTGGCTTAAGTTGCCAGGTTTTTCGCCCCAGCCCCTGGCTGTCGATAATAAATTGTGCCCAGGGGTACTTTCTTTTATTTTTCTCGACTTTTCTGCCGACAAAAAAACCCGAGCCGGGAATTTCATCGTCGGTATTGACGATGGTTGTCGGTTGAAACTGTTTATGTGGAAATTGTGCGCGCTTAATCGCTTTAATCAGTAACGCATTTTTGTCCTTGGCGGAGGTGCGCCCAGCAATATACTGTAACACGCGTACTTTGCCCGCCAGCTGCTGACTCGACCAGGGGCGATAGCGGATATTATCATTATCGAACATCAGCTCGCCCCGCTCGCTTATGGTCAGCGGCGCCATCTGCTCACCGACAATAAAATTGTGCGCGCAGGCCATCAGTGGGCATAACAACAGCGATGAGAGTAGCAATCTGCTTAACGTCATCACGCTGCGCTTATCGCTAAAATCCGCGCACTCATCTTCACCATGGATAACGTTCAAGCCATAATGCCAGGCGCTGGCGAATATCGTTATCTAATCGTGTCGGTGAATCGTAGGCATTGCGCCCGATCAGACTATCCCTCACCATCTCATCATGTCGGTCTCCCATTAGCCCATTAATGGCGGCTAAATAACGGGAAACCTGGCGGACGTGCAGGTTTTGCGGGTTAATGGTTCTGAGCGTGTCAAACCAGGAGACCTGCTGACTGATAATCTTACGTACCGCATGAAACTCCTTTCCGGTTAGCAGAGGTTTGCTGATAAATGCTTTTAATGCGTGCATCTCACCCTGGCAATAAACAATAAACTCCTGCTCTGTGTCTAATCGTATCTGGCGCAGCGAATGATTGACCATCTTCCACACCGGGGGGCTGAGATAAAATCGCAGGATGCGGGCGTAAAAATTAAGGTTCTTCTTGTCATCATGGCGAAAGGCATCCTGTAATTTACCCAAAAAAACCGTCGTTTTACTGAACCACATACTGGAGGCATGATGTTGACAATAAAGGCGCTGGGCAAAACGCAAATGCTTATAGCGCGCACGGATCAATTTATATTTTAAGCGCTCAGCTTCAGATAAGTGACCTTCATTCAGAAGCTTATTAATAAGGTCGAGTAGCTCCTCACGCGTAAAGCCCTCTTCCCAGTACTGCAGGCACAAGGCGTAATTATCCTGAATATTTTGCTGCGAGACGTGTAAATCGATAACATCGGGCAGGCTGATATTTTCATCAACCAAATCATCCTCATCCACTGCCGCCAGCAGCTGCTGCAGCGTCTCCCGCGGAAATTTCCGCCACTTAATGTTACCGCTCATTAATGACTCTCTTTAGGCTTGGTGAAGGGTAATAAATGGCGAGAGTGCCAGGCCCGCAGAGTAGGAATGAACGACAGCAGCACGTCTAAACACTGCCCTGCAAGATAGGCGTAAGCCGCACCTGACACGCCAAAAAAATGGGACAAAACAATTAACAACGCAATGTAACTGGCTGAAGAGAGCGTTTGTGCCATGAGGAAAACGCGTTGTTTACCCGCCATAAACAGCAGCGACTCCTGTGGAAAACCCAGCATAGAGACAACGATCGCGCCGAGCATGATCTCAATTAAGTGATAGGCCTGCAGATATTGCTCGCCAAAAACGGAGGAGATAACGGGTTTACCGACCACCATCACCAGCAGCGCCACCAACATGCCAATGCCGCCGGCTAAGCAGGCAGATTTCAGCCCCAGTAGCCAGGGCTGGCTGCCACGCGGATCCAGGCGCATCACTTCAGGGTAGAAGCTCTTTTCCATTAGCTTAGCCGGGGAGCCTGTCGCGTCAAAAAAGGTCGTGGCAATTTTAAACAATCCGGCCGCTGCGGGCCCTAACACCATCCCCACTAACACCGTACTGCAGGAGTTGCGCGCTGACCAAATTGAGTGGGCGAAGTTGGTGGTCCAGACAAAATTCCAGGCCCCTGCCAACCTGCTGGCAGGGGCAAATAAGCGAGGGCGCAGTGCGTGATGAATGTTTCTGCGCCGCAGTTCGCGCGCGGCAAACCACCAGTAGAGCACTCCCCCGATCAGATTAGAGGCATACCAGGTGATAATGAAACCGGCGAAGCCCAAATCCCCCAGGTAAGAGATGACGCTGCCAGCAGCGCGCAATAGCGGCCTGACAGCCTGCTGGATCGCAATCAAATCAAAGCGGTCAACGGCGCGCAAAATTCCCGTGGGCGTCGATGCCGCCAGCGAAGGGATCAGCGTGCAGTAAAGTATTGCCAGCCACAAGCTCTGCCTGTCAAGCCCTAGCGAGTGTGCCAGCAGCGGCAACAGCAGCATGCCAGCCACGACGGCAATGGCCCCACTGGCGATATCAAGGCCAAAGGAGAAAGAGATAACATCGCGAAACTGCTGAATATTTTTATTAGCGACTGCGGGGGAGCCATATTTAACCACCAGCTGCCATGTCTGGAACTTAATAAAATCGCTAATGCCTTTCGCATAGGCCTGAATAACCACCAGCACGCCAAACATCTGCGTCGACATGCCTTTGCCCGCGCAGGAGAGTGCAACCAGGCCCAGTAAAGCGCTCAGCGCATTACTGGAAGCCAGATAAGCCGCATTGCGAAGAATGGTACGAAAAACACCATCAGAGAACCAATGTTTCATGGAATGAGACCAACCATTGAAAACCATTCAGCCGGATTGTGAAGTCAGCCGCTGGGCGACTTTTAAATTTGAGTCTGTTGAGCGACAGAAGAGACCAACTTAAGCGCTTCGCTAAGCACGCTGTTATAGGGGGCACGGGCGTCAATCGCAAAAACCCTGGCGTGATTGTAATGAATCTTGTTCATCACCGAGATTTTATCCCGTAGCTCTTCATAATCATGGTCTGGCTTGCGGGAAGACGCCGTCTCGATATCAATATCAAGGCGAATAACCAGCTCAGGACGGTAGTTCGCCATTTTCTGGTATAGGCGGCGTTCGCGCTCGGCAAGATGTGTCATCCACCAGCTGCTCACCCTTTCAATACCAATCCCTGGCCCGTCATAGTAAAACCCTGAAACTTCCGCCTGCGGATAGCGATCGCTAATCACCAACACCCCACGCTTTGTCAGGCGCTGTACTTTGCGTAAATTCACCATGCGGCGCAGTGAAAAAGCATACATAATCAGCGCGGCCCACAAGGGAGGAGCCTTGCTGCTCATACGTTGAGTTTCTGAGGATTTTTTTGCCAGCCGACGCTCCAGCCAGACACCAATCATCGGCAGGCGCTTAATTTTATCGCCATCCTCACCGGACAGCACACCTAAATAACGGCGTTCGCTCATCCCACGGGCTTGCATATTTTTGACTAAATCGGCCGTTAGCGTTGATTTACCGGTGCCATCACACCCCACCACGGCAATTAACCCGGCGATATAGCTGGCAGAGGCGTCTTTATTGACGGTGGATCTATTTATCGCCATCGGTTTCTCTCAGAGATCGTCAAAAGGTGGAATGTCGGGCGAAGCCAGGGACGCGTTAATCACGCGCAGTGATTTAGCTAAGATCTTGTCCGCTGCCTCAAGGCCATTTAAGTCGCAAATCGTCGCGCCGTTGAAAGTCAGATGCGGAATAACCGCGCTCTTCTCGCGCAGTGAAGAGAGCGCGTGATCGGGCTTGCGCGCATGCGCAGTCCCGGCATCCACATTCAAACGGATCAGCAGCAAAGGGGGATAGGAGGCCATCCACTGATAGATCTTTTTCTCGCGCTTTCTCAGTGCGCTCACCCACCAACTTCCGCCCGCTGTTTTGTCCAGCTGCGGACCGTCAAAACGAAACCCCGCCACTTCAGCCTGGGGATAACGATCGGTAACCAATAAACAGCCATTTTTACAGCGTGAAAGCATGCGCAGAAATTTGTAAGCCCGCCAGCAGGAGAGTAAAAAAATCACCAATGCCGTGACTGCATCCGGTGGCTGAGCACGGCGATGGTGAACCTGGCTGGCTTTTATTTGCAGATAATGCCTCAATGACGCGCCAATAATAGGAATTCGACTAATCCATTCGCTAATACGCCCGGAGGATTGCCCAAGATATAATAATCCTGTTGGTTCCTGTAACGAGAGATGACTCACCAGGCTTGCAGCTAGCGTTGATTTTCCTGCACCATCACAGCCCGTAATGGCAATAACCCTTACAGGAGCATGGCGGCTGAAATGAGGCGTCTGACGATTCACATAAAAACCAATATCCAAAAAATTTGCCCAATGCTAAGTGATCTTTTCACCCATCGATTTGCGTATAAGTGCGGTAGCAGAACTATTTATTTTTATCGCTATTTACACCGCGCTCGCTTGAAGCGAAAGCAATTAGCGCGTATTTTTTCCAGGTGCAATTTAAGGAATAAATTTATGCAATCCAAAATGCCCCCGCTTATCGCGGTTATTGGCAGTGATGGTTCAGGGAAGTCCACCGTGTGCGAACATCTGATTAAGCATTTAAATAAATACGGGCCATCGGTCAGAATTCATCTCGGCAAGCAGGCCGGCAATGTGGAGCGTGCCGTGATTAAACTTCCCCTTTTAGGAAAAATGCTGGCCACAACCATCCGTCGTAATAAAGTCAAAACCGCCAAAGTGCTGCCAGGAACATTGCCAGCGGCAGTGATTATGTTTTTTGTGTTACGGCGGCTATGGCGCTTCAGGCATATGCTGGCCTGTCGCCGCCGCGGATTGATCGTGGTCACCGACCGTTTTCCGCAGGTACAGCTGCCAAACACCTATGACGGCACTGTTTTCCCCGCCGCGGCGTCGGGTAGCTGCGCTGTTAACTGGCTGGCACGGCAGGAGCGCCGCGCATTTCACTGGATGGCACAGCAAAAACCGGATCTGGTGATTAAACTCCATGTTGACCTCGAAGTGGCCTGCGCGCGTAAGCCCGACCATCAGCCAGAGTCGCTCGCGAAGAAAATAGCTGCCACGCCGCTGCTCACATTTCAAGGGGCACAGATTGTCGACATTGATGCGAATCAGCCGCTAAAAAAAGTGCTTGAAGCGGCAGTAAAAGCCGTCGCGGATTTTATGACGGCTCGCTCAATAGCCCTGGCCTGTGAACACCCGTCGGATAAAAATTCGAGCACCTGAACCTTGTTGCGAACAAGCCTGGCCAGCAGCTCAGAAGAATCCCAGCCTGCGGCTAAAACCCTCAGTAAGCAGAGTCAAATGCGTATAATGCCAGCCAGGAATCGTTCTCTAACAACGGGTGGATCTTTTCATGTCAACACGATTATTTACTGTTTCTGCGGCAATCCTTGCTGGATGTGCCCTGTTAACCCCGCTGCTCACCTTCGCCGCTGATGACATTGCGCCAGCACCGATTGTGATTCAGGGAGCAATGCCCATTGAAGCCGAGCATTTTGCGGCGAGGCTCGACAACGCCAGGCTACAGCAAATCGGCGAGTGGCGCTTCTGGAAAGGCACCGTTGAGGGTTACCCGGTTATCGTTTCCGAAACCCTAAAAGGCATGTCGAATGCTGCTGCTGCCACCGCACTGGCGGCCGTGGAGTTCAAGCCCGTCGCGATTATCAATCAGGGTACTGCAGGCGGCCACGACCCTGCGCTCAACGTTTACGATATTGTGGTCGGCAAATACTCGGTCAACCTGGGCGCGTTCAAAACCCCAGCCCAGGCAGCAGGCCAGGGCAGCCATGCCCTTGACTGGAAGCCAATGGATTTGCTGGCGTCAAAAGGCAGCGCGGGCGAGGATAAGAATGCGCACAGCATCCGTCAGTTTGCCGCCGACCCGCTGCTGCTGAAAGCCGCAGAACAGGCTATGCCAGAGTATAAAAACGGGAAAGTCGTCGAAGGTGTTATCGGTTCTGCCGACGTCTGGAACAGTGAACTGGACCGCATTCGCTTCTTCCATGAGCATTACCAGACGTCGGTTGAAGAGATGGAAACGGCCTCCGCCGCGCAGATCGCCTCCCTGTTCAATATTCCGTTTATCGGCATCCGGGTGCTGTCAAACAACATCACCAATAATGGCAAATACGATGCGAAAACCGGCCTGGTCTGCCAGGACTATGTTTACGAGGTGTTGAAAGCCTGGATCAAAGATAGTCACGCCCAGCAGTAACCCTTCACCAGCACCAGTCGGGGACCAGCCCGCCTGGTGATGGTGGCCACGAGCGAAATCTTAATTAATAATCAGAGTTAATCAGCACTCTTTCGCCATATGCACCGTTCCGCGGCAGCGGCAGGTTGGAGGAGTTCAACGCTCTGAGCACCCGGATCCCTTCTGCCCCAGCGGCGCGGGCATCGGTAATGTCGCTATCCGCATCACCGTAATAAATTTGAATATGGTGGCTGCGAATATCATTCACCTTCGCGCCTTTGCCTGGCGCGGTGAAAATCACCGGGTTCATCTTATCGGCTGCAATCCCAAAGTCTTTGGCAATCTGCGAGCTGATCGTTTCATGGCCGCTCTTCGGCTTGGGTCGCCCGGTGATAAACCAGATGCGATCGCCGCGCTCAAGATGCAGTTTTATTAACGCTTGCGCAGATTTTTTTGGCACCGAAAACGCATCCCACCCGTTGCTTACCTGCTCCCAAAACTCATCATTTTTGAGAAAGTCATTGCTGCCGGGAGAAAACATCTGCTGGCCGTGATAGAAGGCAGGTGTTGAGTAGAACACCGTATCATCAATATCAAAGCCAACATCAATCGGCGCTTTACCCTGCAGCCCTTCGGCGATCTGAGCGGTGGTGATCCAATGAATCGCATACTGCTGATTGAGCTGTTGTAGCGTGGCACCCGCCTCTTTCACCTCTGGCACCTCTGCAGCGCTCCAGGCCGGGGCAGTTGAGAAGAGTGAAGCCAGCAGCAGCAAGGCCGGTTTATGACGTAAAAACAGGGACATCTCTCATCCTTATTGTGGCGTTAGAACAGGTTAAAAGCGTAGTCGATTTGGAAATCAATCGAATGATTTATCGCGTGTTTAGGTTTCCCTTCTGCGCTGAGAATCGGGCGATTTTTTTGATTCTGATAATTCCAAGATGGCCCACCAGAGAGCTGGAAACTGAGTTTTTTCACCGCCGACGGCTGCCATTTTGAGAAGAGAATAGTTTCGCCGCGCCGGATAGCATGATCCCGATACTTAATGCCCCAGCCGAAGGCGCTCTGCAGCCCCAGCTTGATTTCCGGCGTCACGAGATATTCGGTGGTCCAGGCCACCATTTTCTCATTGTTGACGACATAGTCATTGCCCCAGGCATCGGCCATCGAAGAGAACCGCCCACGGCTGTTTTTCGCCATATGGCGCTCAAAATAGCCAAGGCGATCGCTGGATTTCGCTTTGGTATAAGAAGCGCCAACCTTATGTTTCCAGCTTTTCTCGCGCCACTCAACATAGACGGACGGATGCCAGGCATCATTGTTGAACGGCCGATAATCTGCACTCATCGCTTTCCAGTTTTTCAACGCATGATTGTAATACAGCATACCTAATACATTGACCTGATTGCCGGACAGCGCCGCAGGATGCCAGCCCAGTTCAAGCCCATGGCGTTGCAGGTACTGCTGGCTTTCGCCAAAGAAGTAGAGCGCACTGTACCCCGGCTGTTTGTACAGCAGCTCGCCGGTAGAGAGGTGGCCGATCTCTGTTTTGCGGTCCGCCGTGGCGAAGTGGATCTGCTGCGGCGCGCCTCTGTCGCTGTAGCGCGTTAGCCAGGCGCCGCGCAGTACCCACGGCCCCGCGCCGCTGTCCATGCGCCAGCCCTGATAGGTGCTGGGAATAGTGCGGCTGGAGTTAGTTATCGCCCCCCACTGATGGACGATTTGCCAGCCGGAATAGAGTTTTAAATAGCTGTCGTCGCCTTCCAGCTTCGCTTTAGCCAATAGCTGGCCCAACTTATGGAACCCCCTGGCGTGGCCGTTATGGTTATACAGCACACTGCGCCCGGCGAAGTCATCGCTGGCCGCCAGTTTGAACACCTGATAATAAGAGGCATCAAGCCCGATAATATCGGCAAAATAGCCGGAGGTATAATCCAGCGATATTCCCTGCCCCCAGGCTGTCTGCACCGAGCTATCTCCAGAATCTGAAGTATTCAGATTCTTAAATTGATTCCTGAAGGAGATTTCCGCGTGACTGTCGGTGATAAAACGACTTAATGAGTCAGTTAACTGCAGGGAGGAAGTTTCGAAGGCGCAGAGTGGCAGCGGCGCCAGCGTGAATAGCGCAGCAGAAAACAGGAACGTAGGTTTACCGGATAGCGTCAATAACATGCGTGAAATCCTTTTCTTGTTGATTAATGGCTGAACTCCTGTCAGCGGGCGGTGCAATAATATCAAAACGTTCCGCAGGTAAAGTGATAAACCTCACAATTAACCATTATTACTGGAAAGATTCAGCACCATTCAACAACTATTGAAGCTATTATTATCGCTTGTCATTACTTGTTACGGCATGCTTGCGATATTTCTGGCGTAATAAATTGCGGGCGGACCGAAATAAAAGGTCCGTCCATTCGTTGTAGAGGTCGACCACTGAGGGATCCCCAGAAATGACTTCCATCGCTAAACGTCCGCAAACCGGTCTGAGCTCAGCCTGAGCACGCCGGAACGGCAAAAGACGCTCCCTGCGGGCCTCGGCACGCGGCATCCCTGCCGCGTGACGTCCGGCTTACCTCAGGCCAAGCTCATCCCCCACTCGCATCGTGCTCGCTGTAGGTTTTAAACCGCGGCGCTGAGGCTTTGGGTGCAAGGAGGGAGGGCTGATTGCAGCAGGCCCACGGCCAGGGATGGCCGTGAGCCAGGCTACAGGGATGTATTCATGCCGGTGCGGTAAGCAGCCCTCCCTCCTGAAACCGGGCACCTGTCATCCCGCAACACTATTCAAATCAATTTTTATGGAGATACCTCAGGGATCGACCCTCTGTTCCGGTCGACCCGTCAGCCTCAGTGCAGCGTCGGGAACAGCGGTACGACATTGTTACCGTCAGTCGCGGGAAACCTGGCGTTATAGCGCAGGCGAAAGTCATGCATCTCCTGCGCATCCGGTTCAATCTCGCGCAAGAAATTCAGCGCCAGCCGCACATGCTCGGCAGCGATCTCGGTCGGCAGATAGGCTTTGCGCAGCACCCCGCGCCAGAAGGCGATGCTCTCATCCGACTCATCAACAATAAACACCTGGTAGATAAACAGCACGCTGGCGGCATTGGCGAGGTGGCTCTCATTTTCCACCATCAGATAGTCAACGAACTCCTCGCCTGCGCTTTTCCCCATCAGGCTCATCAGCGACTCGACGTACACCGGATCGAGATTGAGCCGCCGGGTTAACGCCTTCGCCGCACGGCGCGGGCGCGAATTCAGCACGCGAAAACCAATAATAAACACCACTACCAGAGTTAAAAGCATCAGCCAGATCATGCACTATCCTGTTGAAAATTGAATCAGCCGCGCAGGGCGGAAGGCGTCATGCCGTATACGCTTTTAAAGCGATTGCTGAAATGACTTGAAGAGTTAAAGCCGCAGCGCAGCGCGATCTCGGTCAGCGGCAGCGCGCTGTGGCGCACCAGCTGTTCGGCCTGCGCCATACGCCGCTGCATCACATACTGGTGCGGGGCCAGCCGGGTTGACTGTTTGAACATGCGCGCAAAGTGAAACTCGCTCAGATCCGCGACCGCAGCCAGCTCCCCCAGCGTCAGGGCATTGCCCAGATTGGCATCAATAAACGCCAGCACGTTACGCAGCACAATGGGTGCCAGCCCGCCGCGCACCGTTGGCAGCTGCCACTGTACTTCGCTGTAGTGCTGTAACAGGTGGGTCATCAGCAGCGTTGAGGCGGAGCTGAGCGTAAGCTGGTTGGCGTTCTGCCGCCAGTCGCTGCTCAGCAGGAAGTGGCGATAGAGCTGGGTAATGCGCTCATCCTGCTGGAACACTTTTTCATCCAGCGCGATGCTGGCCGGGCTGCGGTCCCAGATCTGCAGCGCCAGATTTTTCAGGTGCTGGTCGGTGCAGTAAAGGTGGACAAAAGAGAACTCGCCGCGAATATCCCACGTTGACTCGCTGTCCTGCGGCATCAGGCAGAAGCGATCCGGCGCGCCGCCGTTCTGCCAGCCGGAGCGGGTTTTATGCCAGGTGTCAAAACCCGCCTCAACGTACAGGCTCAGCGTATGGTGGTCGCTCTTTTGCGTCACGCAGTCGAAATCATTGCGCCAGGCCGCCAGCTGGATCCCGCAGCCAAGCTGCACGTGGCCCTGCAGGCGCGCGCGATGCTGACTGAGATTTTCAAAGGCCTGATAGACGTTTTTCATGGCAACCGATCGCAAATTGACAGGCGTTCAGTTTAAGGAGCCTGACCGCCGGATACCAGATGTTAGCGATTCGCCGGCAAAAAAAAGCGCAAGATTTTGCAAGTCACCACAGCCTGCTGCAAGTCAGCGGTGGGCAATCGGGCCACACTACGCGTAAATCCCAGGATATTGAGGTAGCCATGAACGCGTTATTGTATTTTTTAGTGGTGGTGATTTGGGGAACAACCTGGATTGCGATAGTGATGCAGCAGGGGGTGGTGTCAATCACCGTGTCGATTTTCTGGCGCTTTCTGCTGGCCGCCGCGGCAATGATGCTGGTGCTGGGCGTGCTGGGCCGCCTGCGCAAACTCTCCCTGCGCGACCACGCATTCTGCCTGTTACAGGGCTGCTGCGTGTTCGGCTTTAACTTTGTCTGCTTCTATCATGCCGCTTCCTATATCAGCAGCGGGCTGGAGTCGGTGATTTTCTCGATGGCTGTGCTGTATAACGCCGTTAACAGCTGGATCTTCTTCCGCCAGCGCCCGCACCCTAACCTGCTGCCCGCCGCCCTGCTCGGCATGACCGGTATCGTCGCGCTGTTCTGGAACGATCTGGTTAGCACGCAGATGGCACCGCAGCTGCTGCTCGGCGTTGGCCTGAGCGCGCTGGGGACGTTCGGTTTTTCGCTCGGCAATATGATCAGCACCCGCCACCAGCGGCGCGGGCTGGAGACGCTCTCTACCAATAGTTACGCGATGTTTTACGGCGCCATGGTGATGGCGGGCATCAGCCTGTTTCACGGCGACCGCTTTATGCCGGAGCTGTCGGCGCGCTACCTCGGCTCGCTGTTTTATCTGGCGATATTTGGCTCCGTGATCGCCTTCGGTGCCTATTTTACTCTGGTGGGGCGCATTGGGGCCAGCCAGGCTGCCTACAGCACACTGCTGTTCCCGCTGGTCGCCCTGACCCTCTCAACGCTGTATGAGGGCTACATCTGGCACCTGAATGCAGCGATCGGGCTGGTGTTGATTCTGCTGGGTAACCTGGTGATGTTTGCCAGGCCGGGGCTGTGGCGATTTGCTCAGCGCGCCGCCTCTTCCTGACAACGTCATGGTTAGTATGAGAAATAAAATAATCACCGATGAAATGAATATCGGGATAAATTAGACAGTACTGTTAACCATTATTGTTGAAAAATTTTATTAATCGTTTCACATTATTAATACCATAATCTTTCGCCCGGTTAGCCGGGCGACAGATATCGGCACAGCACCTATACTTCCTTTGGTAGTAAATATATGTAACCAACCAAGTGGAGGTCTTTTGACTATTTCTGATGAAGATGAACTGCACCACGTCATGATCGGCGAAGCCGCAATGAACCTAATCTTCAGCAGGGAAGAAGTGAGTACCGGTTCGCTCATCAACCAGCTACAGCACATGGCGCGACTGGAGGAAGATGATGACAGACTACTCAAGATTTGGGCGGCGCGGAAATGGCTGTTGCAACACAAACAGGGCAGCACAGACGCTTATAAAAAGCCGCACTGGCTCACCGCCGGGACGGAGCATGCAGACCCCGGCAACCGCGAGGCTGATATCCGCCTGCATCGTTTTTCCGATAGTGAAAATATAGAATCGTAACCGGCTGACCCGCCGGACACTTTCAACCTTAACGTCAGGGATGACGTTAACAGAGAACATCGGGCACGCTTCAGTTAGTGAAAGCTCTCCAGCAGATAGCGGAACGCCTGCAGATAGATATCTTTAAGGCGTGATTCTGAGGCTTGCTCACTGTGAGCGTGCAGCGTCAGCAGGACGCTCTTTTTGTCCAGCGCTTTACCGCTGGCGATTAACTCGGATACTGCGCGTCCTATTACTGCATAAATTTCCGCTGGATAGTGGTGATCTTTGCCGTGCACGTGTACCCCTTGTGTGACTGGATGTACAGACAGTATAGCATTTGACAAAACCGCTGCGCTCTCAGCACCACCAATCCGTACAACACGCGGATTTATGACCCTGTTTTCGGAGTAATCCGGATTTGGTGAATCAAAACGCCTCAAAAAAATTTAAATAATTAAACCTTGCTAATGAAGACCAGCCATGTTTTTATAGCGTCATCGGTTTGGAATACAGACCTTATGAAGCAGTTTTAGTAAAGCAGTCCTCAGTTCAAGTGTTATCCATAGATATCCTTTCTCATGAGCCTCCTCCTAAGTGCCCAATAAGTAAAACTCTGAAAACAGGCCTTCTGCCACACTGCGTGGCTCAAAATTAAGGAAATATTTATGTCTAACAAAATGACTGGTTTAGTAAAATGGTTCAACGCTGATAAAGGCTTCGGCTTTATTTCTCCAGAAGACGGCAGCAAAGATGTGTTCGTACACTTCTCTGCAATCCAGGGTACTGATTACAAAACCCTCGATGAAGGCCAGAAAGTTGAATTCACCATCGAGAATGGTGCTAAAGGTCCATCAGCCGCTAACGTAGTCGGTCTGTAAACCTTTCATTATTCCCGGCTCACAATCGCGATGACGGCAGCAGCCTGAGCAGATGAGCAGGTAATATGAGAAACGGGGAGTGCCTTGCGGCACTCCCCGTTTTCGTTTACGCGCCCCGCCCTCACTAATCCTCTGTTTACTCTGCCTTATTTTTTCCAAGACCCGGCTTGTATTCTTAATCCTCTCGCGTCGTCACAATGCCTGCAGATAGAGAGTGCTGCGGCGTAGCCATACCACTGCCGCTAAAATCTTTCTTTGCACTGTTGCAGCGGTCGGAGAAGGAGCATTGCGCCCTGATGATTGGATACGCGGCGGCATAATTTACACTCACTAAGACCAGAATTTTCCGATAGTTTAAACGCCGCTTGCTTATTCCTTCACAAGACTGGTCTTGGAATAGTTTTTGTTTACAATAATCCCCGCCGCATTACCGATAGTTTCCGGACGCTGTACAGCTATCCTGTACACCCAGAGCATCAACATAACCCTATGATAATTATCACTTAGCACTTTTTGCACAAAAATGAAAAGCATAAATATTCACTATTCCTGTACAACGCGTCAAAAGATGTATAACTTTGCATTCAGAAATATTTGACCATAATTTGAACTTTACGACTGAGGGGCATTTAACATGCGTCAGGACAACTCCAACCCGAAGATTGAAAATGACATCAGCCGTTACTTTAATGAAGCCATCCTGCCCTCCCAGCAGGAAACTCTTGGCCAGATAGTGGTTGAGATTTTACGCTCAGGACGTAACCTTAACCGCAAAGCCATCTGTTCAAAGCTGCTAACGCGCCTTGAACTGGCGACCGGGCACGAGCAGGAACGCCACTATCAGGAACTGATTGGGCTACTGTTTGGTCGCGGGGACTGAGTTTTAAGCACTATGTTTGCTGAATTACCACTTTTTAGTGTGCGTTACGTTACAGCTCAGTCCGACAATCTGACCGGCCCGGACGCCTGACTTGAGCAGGCGTTTTATGACCGGCATGCAGGTACCTGGATAACAGGTTTCTGTGGGCATCTTCGATGTCCCGCTTCACTGATTCAGAGACGTTGGTATGTATAAAAACGAAGAAGAGAAATTAGCCGATATTGTGATGGGCGAGGCTGTCATGGTCCTGCTCTCAAACGATGCTGCCATCAGTAAAACTGCACTTATCAGACAGTTACAGGACATGGCGGCAGCAGAAAAAGAAGGGCTGCGTCAGCGCGCCTGTCGGCGTGCTATCGCCGAAGTCAGACAATCTCAGGCCCAGGAGCAGAACCGCCAGACGCATGAGATCCGCGACCGCGATAATGTCACCCATCTTTTTACCAGTGAAGGCCCGGTTAACGGTGCAAAGAAACATTAAGACTTTTCTGTGAGTTAACTACACTTGGTTAAGTTTTTTACCTGCTGACGCCCGCGAACCCAGCCGTTCTCGTCAGTGCGTTTTCATCTCGGAGAATTTCTCCTATTAAGAAGGCTACCTCTATGCAGCAGCAATCAACAGAATCCGAAATCGTCGCCTGGTTTCAAGGGGGAGGAGAAAAGTACGCCCAGGAATCTCAGGCGCTCGGCGGCGTGATCAGGGATCTGATCGCTACGGGTCAACTGGTTAATAACAAGGCGATCATTCTGAAGCTGATTGAGAAGCTGGAAACCACTTCTGACGTGGTTGAGCTAGACGTTTACCGCCAGGTGCTGGAAGTGGTGGTTGGCCTGACCCCGGACGACGCGTAACTCTCAGGGTTAACAAGGCCGTTTTTATTCCGGCGGCCTGCAAAATTTCAGTTTTCATCTACACTTACAGGTTGTTGACTTTATTCACCTATAAGGAAATTAACGATGAAACAGAACATCTTTAAAACCACTGTGATTGCCGCACTCTCCGTATTTGTGCTGGCGGGTTGCTCCTCTAACCAGACGCTTAATACCACCGATGGCAGAACCATTGTCACCGACGGTAAGCCGCAGATTGATAATGATACCGGTCTGGTCTCTTATAAAAATGCGCAAACGGGTAAAACCGAACAGATTAACCGCGATCAGGTTAAGAACATGAGTGAACTGGATAACTAACTCGCTTAAAGCCCCGCCAGGGGCTTTTTTGATCTCCTCAGGGCACTTACCGCCCCCTTGCTCTCACCACCCCTGCCCTTTACATTACTGGCTGCGCTTTGCAAAACTCTGCTGAAGAGGATGTCTGATGTCTCGCTACCCACTCGCGCTGTGCGCCCTGCTCTTTTCGGAGTGCCCATGAACGCCCCACAGCAAGCGAAAGCGCTGCGCAAGCGCCCGATGAAACTCAGTACCTCCGTCAGCCTGATGGTCAGTGCGGTGATCGCCACGGTGCTGCTGATCGTCCATCTGTTCTATTTTTTTCAGATCAGCGACGTAACGCGCGATGCGGTGAAAGATAAAGCGCTGGCGGTGGCGCGCACGCTGGCGGATTCGCCCGATATCCGGCTTGGGCTGACACAGTCGCCAGACAGCGACATTATCCAGCCGCTGGCCATGGCGGCGCAGCGCAGCAATGACCTGCTGTTTGTGGTGGTGACCAATATGGACGGCGTGCGCTTCTCGCATCCTAAGAAAGAGCTGATCGGTCAGCATTTTATCGGCAACGACCTCATCCCTGCCCTGTCCGGCCGCGAGAATATCGCCATTAACCACGGCAAGCTGGCGGAAGCGCTGCGCGTCTTTACGCCGGTGTATGACAGCCAGCATAAGCAGATTGGCGTGGTGGCGATAGGTATCTCGCTGAGCGAAGTGGTACAGCAGGTGAATAAGAGCCGCTGGAATATCCTGTGGACCGCCCTGTTCGGCATGCTGGCCGGCGCGCTGGGCACCTTCCTGCTGGTGCGGGCGGCCAAGAGCATTCTGTTCGGGCTGGAGCCTTATGAAATCTCCACCCTGTTTGAGCAGCGGCAGTCGATGCTGCAGTCAATGAAAGAGGGGGTGATTGCCATTGACGATTGCTCGCAGGTGACGCTGATCAACCACGCAGCGCATCTGCTGTTTCGCGAGACCGGCGCGCAGGCCGCAGAGCGCGATATCAGTGCGGTGGTGGCCGACTCCGGCCCGCTGATCGCCAACCTGCATGAGGTACTGCAAACCGGCAGGCCGAAGCGCGATGCCGAGATTGATTTCAAGGGTCACCCGCTGCTGTGCAACACCATGCCGGTACGCAGCAATGGCGCCATTATTGGGGCGATCTGCACCTTCAGGGACAAAACCGAGGTCAGCCAGCTGATGCAGCGCATGGACGGCCTGGTCAACTATGTCGATGCCCTGCGCGAGCGCTCGCACGAATTTATGAATAAGCTGCACGTGATCCTCGGCCTGCTGCACTTAAAAAGTTATGGCAAGATGGAGGATTATATTCTGAAAACCGCCAATAATTACCAGACGGAGATTGGCTCCCTGCTGGGGAAAATTAAGTCTCCGGTGATTGCCGGATTCCTGTTAAGCAAGATGGGCCGCGCCTCCGATACCGGCAACCAGCTGATTATCAGCGATGAGAGCCTGCTGGCCGACAGCGGCAATGAACAGCAGGTGGCGGCCCTGATCACCGTACTCGGCAACCTGATTGAGAACGCGCTGGATGCGGCGGGCGATCAGGGTGAAGGCGAAATCAGCGTGCTGCTGCACAGCCAGAACGGCTGGCTGACCTGCGTGGTCAGCGACGACGGCCCGGGCATTGCAGAGGAGCAGCTGGAGGCGATTTTCGCGCGCGGCGTGTCGTCAAAAGGTGAACAGCGCGGCGTCGGGCTGTTCCTTGCCCGGCAACAAACCGAGAGCCTTGGCGGCAAAATTATTGTAGAGTCCGAACCTGGCGTTTATACGCAATTTTTTGTACAACTGCCCTGGGATATAGAGAGTAAAAGCGCATGATCAATGTTTTAGTCGTCGATGATGATGCGATGGTGGCAGAGCTGAACCGCTGCTATGTCGCACAATTACCCGGTTTTCACTGCTGTGATGTGGCCTCAACCCTGCAACACGCGCGGGACCGGGTGCTGGATCCGGAATTCGCCATCGATCTGATTTTGCTGGATGTGTATATGCAGCAGGATAACGGGCTGGACCTGCTGCCGGTACTACGCGAAGCGGGCCGCGCCATCGATGTGATTGTTATCTCCTCCGCCGCCGATGCCGCCACCATCAAGCAGTCGCTGCACTACGGCGTGGTTGATTATCTGATTAAGCCTTTCCAGTTTGCCCGTTTCGAAGAGGCGCTGACCGGCTGGAAGCAGAAGAAGACGCTGATGGATAATCATCAGTTCTACGAGCAGGCCGACGTTGATCAGTTGATCCACGGCAATCCTGCCGCCGCGGAGGATCCCAAGCGCCTGCCGAAAGGGTTAACGCCGCAGACGTTACGCACCCTGTGCCAGTGGATTGATGCGCACCCCACGGAGGAGTTTTCCACTGACGATCTGGCAGCGGCGGTGAATATTTCTCGCGTCTCCTGCCGTAAATATCTGATCTGGCTGGCGCAGGTCAATATTCTGTTTACCAGCATTCACTACGGCGCCACCGGCCGCCCGGTGTACCGCTATCGCCTGCAGGCGGAACACAGCGCGCTGCTTAAGCAGTATTGTCAGTAAGACGGTAGCGGGCGTCTGACAGCGTAAAGCGGAACTGGCGCTGCGATGAGCAGATCACCTGCCGATCGCGGGTAACGAAGATGGCCTCAATGTGCGGATAGTCGCCAAGGTAGGCGAGGCCTTTTTCGACGCCCATGCCGTACATCAGGGTGGTCCAGATATCACCGTCAATCGAGTTTTCAGAAACAATCGTGACGCTCAGCAGCTCGTTATCCAGCGGGTAGCCGCTCTGCGGGTCGAGAATGTGATGGTATAAGCGCCCGTCGAGCTCGAAGTAGCGCTCGTAGATCCCCGATGTCACCACCGATTTTCCCGTGACGTTTATCACACCGATCAGCTCATCATCGCGGCCAAACGGCTGTTTCAGACCAATGCCCCACGCCTGCCCGCCACTGTCACCCAGCGTCTGCACATTGCCGCCGAGATTAATCAGCGCGTGCGCCACCTGCTGCTGGCGCAGATAGTCACGCACCACGTCGGCAATGTAGCCTTTGGCAATCGCGCCGAGGTCAATTTCCATACCGGCCTGCTGCAGAAACACCGAACGCGCCCCGGCATCAAGGATCACCTGCTGCGGATCGGTGAGCGCCAGCAGGCCACGCAGCTCGCCGGCGGGCGGCACGCTGCTGCCCTGAAAGCCAATTTTCCAGCGCTTAACCAGCGGGCCAATGGTGAAGTTAAAACTGCTGCCCGGCAGAACGCTGACCGCTCTGGCGCGGGCAATGAGGTCAAACACCGGCTGGCTGACCACCACCGCATGCTGACCGGCGGCGTGGTTAATCGCCATCACTTCCGACGCATTGCGGTTAACGGTTAAGCTGTTTTCCTGCTGCTTGATCAGCAGGAAGACGTTGCGCGCCAGGGTTTCATCGTGGTCGAACAGCTTGAGCAGGATGGGCGAGCCCATCATCACGGCGGAATAGGTGTAAGAACCTGCAGGCATGGTGCCATCCTCCTGGCAAAACGGGCGAGGCATGCCTCGCCCCTACGGATTGTTGCGCGTTAAACCTCAGGGGTCGGGCATGCCTCGCCCCTACGGATGGTTGCGCGTTGAACCGTAGGGGTCGGGCATGCCCGACCCGCCGTTGATTACTGTTTTGCGTAATTCGCCGCGTTACGCCCGGCCAGGATCCCGAAGATAATGATATCCGCGACCGCGTTACCGCCGATGCGGTTAGCACCGTGGATGCCGCCAACCACCTCACCCGCCGCCCACGCGCCGTGGATCACCTGCTTCTGCGCATCAAGCACCGCGGTATCGGTGTTGATGGTGACGCCGCCCATCGTGTGGTGGACCCCCGGGGCGATGCGGATAGCATAATAGGGCCCCTTGTTCAGCGGGTGACGCAGCGCGGTGGTGCGCCCGAAATCCTCATCCTTCTGCTGCGCAACAAATTCATTGTAGCGCCCCAGCGTGGTTTGCAGCGCTTCCTGGTCCATATTCAGCTTCACCGCCAGTTCGTGCGGGGTCGGGGCGCTAATCACAAACCCTTTGGCGATATATTCGTCGGCGGCTTTGTTAGCCGCACGCACCTGGTCGTCAAAGATAATCCAGGCGCTTTTTTCCGGCAGCGCGATGATCTCCGCCGACACTTTGTCGCGCGTCTCCATCTCGTTATAGAAGCGCTGACCGGCCTGGCTGACCAGAATCGCCCCGCCGCCGCGAATCGCTTCGGAGACCAGGTAAGAAGTGGTCTGCTCAACGGTAGGGTGGATCTGAATCTCGCCCATATCGACGGTATCAGCGCCAATCTGTTGCAACAGTGCGATGCCGCTGCCGGTGGCGCCTTTATGGTTGGTGGTCACAAAGCCGTCCAGCTCAGGGCGGTATTTCACCACCATTTCGCGGTTGGCGCTGAAGCCGCCGGTGGCGACGATCACGCTTTTAGCGTTGAGAATGCGGCTGTCGTTGTACTCATCCACCACCTTCACGCCGCTCACCGCGCCGTTTTCAACCAGGATTTCGGCCACCGAGGTTTCCAGCAGCACTTCAATTTCACGCTGATTGACGTTTTTCACCAGGCCGCTAATCAGGAAGCCGCCGACCGCTGAACGGTCCGCCGGACGGTGGGTACGATCGATGCTCATGCCGCCGGTAATGGTGATGTCGTTGAGTTCAATGCCGTGGTTTGCCAGCCAGTCGATGGCTTCCGGGGCCAGGTCGACAAACTCGCGCAGCAGTGCAGGATTGTTTTTAAACTTGCCGCCTTTCAGCGTCTCTTCGTAGAACAGCTCTTTGCTGTCCTCAATGCCTTTCAGCTTCTGGAAACGGGTTTCCGCCGCGTTCATCCCGACCGAGGCTTTGATGGTGTTGCCGCCGATGGTGGGCATCTTCTCGATAATCACCACGTGCGCCCCGGCTTCCGAAGCCTGAATCGCCGCCGCCAGGCCTGCACCGCCGCTGCCGACCACCACCACATCGTAGTTCTGCGGTGCCTGCGGGTTGCCGCCCTCTTCAATCACATGCTCCTTGCTGGAGGTGGTCAGTGCGCGGGAGACCGCTTTTTTCAACGCCTCACTCTGGGTCGTCGCCCCGGTGATCGCATCCACGTGCGGGCTGTTAGCCACCAGCATGCGGCTACGCAGGCTTTCAAAGGTGGTGGTGAAGTCGACGTCCAGCGTGTCGTCCGGCACCAGGGTGATATCGGTGATACGGTCGGTGTCGAGCACCACGTTGATGCGCAGCTTAAGCGCTTCGGCTTCCACTTTTTCCTGATAAACCCCGGCCTTGTATTTACGGCCGCCGGTGCTGACGTCGCGGATCATTGCATCGACCAGCGAGAAGCGCCACAGCGGTTCCGGGATGTTAAGGGCTTCACGCTGGGTGCTGTCGATAAACAGCTCCAGGTGATCATTTTTGATAATGCGGTCGGCCCAGTCCGGGTAAGCAATACAGGCTTTACCCACGGCAACCAGATCGAAGCCGTGCTCCAGCGCGCTTTCCGCATCGGCTTTATTCACCACGCCGCCGACGCCAATCACCGGCACTTTGGCCAGGGTTTCAGAGCGCTGCGCGAGGTATTTAGTGATTAACGGCGTTGGGTCTTCGCGGTCGACAATCGACGGGCGCAGCAGCTGGCCAACGGAGAAGTGGACATAGTCGAGACCGCGCGCCGCCAGTTTTTCTAACAGGTACAGCGTGTCATCCCAGCGGATGCCCGGGACTTCCAGCTCTTCCGGCGAGAAGCGATAGCCGATAATAAAGGACGGCGCGGCAAAGCGTTGCGCCATTTTATGGGTGATCTCCAGCACTTCCAGCGGGAAGCGCGCGCGGTTATCGCGGCTACCGCCCCACTTGTCATCACGCTGGTTGGAGTTAGGTGAGTAGAACTGCTGGATAAGATAGGTGTTGGCACCGTGGATCTCAACGCCGTCAAAGCCCGCTTTAATTGCGCGGTTCACCGCATCACCGAACTTGGTGATCATCACCTCCACTTCTTCTGCCGTCAGCGCCTGCGGGGTGGTGGCGCCTTCACGCGGCGCGGCAATGGCGCTGGGTGCCACGGGGGTTCTGCCGCCAATCAGCTCAGGCTCCACCATGCGGCCGCCGTGGTAAATCTGCAGAATCGCTTTCGAACCTTTTGACTTGATCGCGTCCGCAATTTTGCTTAAACCGGAAATTTTGTTGTCGCTGTCAATGGCAATGGCACCCGGGAACGCCGGGCCTTTCGGGTCGATAAAGCAGCATTCCACAATCACAGTACCAATGCTGCCCGCGCGATCGCGATAGTACTCAACCAGCTCGCTGGTTACCGTACCATCATAAAATCCGGTACAGGTAGTCATCGGCGCCATGAGTAAACGGTTTTTAAGTACGGCGCCATTTGGCAGTGTCAGCGGGTTAAGGATCGGGGTGATGGTATTCATTTAGTGAACTCCGAAATTTAAAAGTTTTGAATTCTTTGTTGACCGATTTCTTATAATTATTCTGTGGTCCGATGTCATGGGATTAATATACCAATTAATTTAGCTACAATAGTTATTTATTTAGTTTTTTAACTTTTAAATAAATCCAGCCAATAATTCACGTAATGATGAGAGTAATTGTCATTCTAATTGTTAACCAATAGTTTCCAAAAATCAACCTTTCGTTCACATCATAATAAATACCATTAAATTCAAATTCTTATGCAAATGATACTGGCATTTTATTGTACCTGGCTTTAGGTTATGCCACCCTAATCGACGCAATCCCCAAACCTGCCATCGTCTAATTAACGGCGATTGTTAAAAAATAAAATCACAAATTTATTTTTATTGATCTCGATCAAAGTCTATATTTAGAGAAGTATCATTATATTCCTATCCACCCAGTAAATAAGCTCAGAAATTATCGGGGCCAGCAAAAATTATTTTTGGACGTTTCGGTCAAACAACGATATAAACAGAAAAGTAAGTAAAAAAATCATCAATGAGATACCGGGACATCTTCTACCGCATTCTTCTTAACTTGCAGATAAAAACTATGAAACCAACAGTGATGAGTGAACCCGCGAAGGCTGCTCCAGCCTCTTCGGGGCAAAAAAAACACCTGATCATGCTCTTCCTGCCTGTGCTGGTCGCGGTGCTGCTGTTACTGGTGCCGGTTCCGCAAGGACTGGAACCTTACGCCTGGCACTTCTTCGCCATCTTCGTCGGCGTGATTGTCGGTTTGATCTTCGAACCGCTGCCGGGGGCCGTTATCGGGCTGACCGGCGTGGTGGTGATCGCGCTGTTCAGTCAGTGGCTACTGTTCAGCCCGGCTGAGCTGGCCGATCCGAAATTTAAAACGGCAACGCAGGCGTTTAAGTGGGCGGTTAGCGGATTTGGTAACTCCACCGTCTGGCTGATCTTTGGTGCCTTTATGTTCGCCGCTGGCTATGACAAAACGCAGTTTGGGCGCCGTCTGGCGCTGATTCTGGTGAAGTATCTTGGCCGCCGCAGCCTGACGCTCGGCTACGCCATCACTTTCGCGGACCTGCTGCTGGCCCCGTTCACCCCGTCCAATACCGCGCGCAGCGGCGGCACTATCTACCCGATTATTGCTAACCTGCCGCCGCTGTACGGTTCAAAACCGAATGACCCAAGCGCGCGTAAAATCGGTTCTTACCTGATGTGGGTCGCCATCACCGCCGCCTGTATCACCAGCTCAATGTTCCTGTCGGCGTTGGCGCCTAACCTGCTGGCGCTGGCGCTGGTGAAAAGCATTATCGGGTTTGATATCTCCTGGGGCATGTGGTTCCTCGCCTTCCTGCCGCTGGGCCTGCTGCTGCTGCTGACCATGCCGCTGCTGGCATACTGGTTCTACCCGCCGGAAGTGAAGTTCAACGATGAAGTGCCGCGCTGGGCGATCGGCGAACTGGAAAAACTCGGTAAGCTGACCCGTAACGAAATCCTGCTGCTGGTGTTCGTGGTCTCTGCCCTGCTGATGTGGATTTTCGCTACCGCCTGGATTGAGCCGGCGATGGCCGCCCTGCTGGTGGTGGTGCTGATGCTGTGGACTGGCGTGCTGAACTGGAACGACATCACCAGCAACAAACCGGCGTGGAATACCTTTGCCTGGTTCGCTACCCTGGTGGCGCTGGCGGACGGCCTGGCACGCGTTGGCTTTATCGCCTGGCTGGGTAAAGAGGGTGGCCAGCTGCTGCAGGGTTACGACCCGCAGGTTTCTGCGGTGGCGCTGATGATTGCCTTCTTCCTGCTGCACTACCTGTTTGCCAGTACCACGGCGCATACCACCGCACTGTTACCGGCCATGCTGACCATCGCGGCCTCTATCCCGGGCATCAACATGCCGGTGTTCTGCCTGATGATGTGTACCTCACTGGGTTTAATGGGCATTATCACCCCTTACGGCACCGGCCCAAGCCCGATTTACTATGGTAGCGGTTACCTGCCAACCAAAGACTACTGGCGCCTTGGCACCATCTTCGGCGCCATCTTCCTTTGCGCACTGATGCTGATTGGCTATCCGTGGATGGTGATGATGTTCTGATGATTTTCATCACAGAGCCACGATGAACCATGCAGATGTTGCAACAATGTAATACCATTCCCCTACCCGCCGGTCTCGCTCCTGAGACCGGCAGGATAAAAACAACGCATTATCGCCAGTGATGTTGTGCGCCAGAGCCCGGCGGCAACCGGTCATTAAGTGAGAAAACAATGTCGAATAAACCTTTCTACTACCAAAATCCCTTCCCTCTTGCCAAAGAGGATACCGAATACTATCTGCTGACCGACCAGCACGTCTCCGTGGCGGAGTTTGACGGCCAGCAGATCCTGAAAGTGGAACCGCAGGCGCTGACGCTGCTGGCGCAGCAGGCGTTCCACGACGCCTCCTTTATGCTGCGCCCGGCGCACCAGCGCCAGGTGGCGGCAATTCTGGCCGACCCGGAAGCCAGCGAGAACGACAGATACGTGGCGCTGCAGTTCCTGCGTAACTCCGAGATTGCGGCCAAAGGCATTCTGCCGACCTGCCAGGATACCGGCACCGCGATCATCACCGGTAAAAAAGGCCAGCGCGTCTGGACCGGCGGCGGCGATGAAGCGGCGCTGTCGCAGGGCGTGTACAACACCTACATCGAAGATAACCTGCGCTATTCACAGAATGCGGCGCTGGATATGTATAAAGAGGTCAATACCGGCACCAACCTGCCTGCGCAGATCGACCTGTACAGCGTTGACGGTGACGAATATAAGTTCCTGTGCATCGCCAAAGGCGGCGGCTCGGCGAACAAAACCTATCTCTACCAGGAGACCAAGGCGCTGCTCTCCCCGGGTAAGCTGAAAGATTACCTGACCGACAAGATGCGCACCCTCGGCACGGCAGCCTGCCCGCCTTACCATATCGCCTTTGTGATTGGCGGCACGTCGGCCGAAAGCACGCTGAAAACCGTTAAGCTGGCGTCGACCCACTATTACGACGGCCTGCCAACCGAAGGTAACGAGCACGGTCAGGCGTTCCGCGACGTGGCGCTGGAGCAGGAGCTGCTGCGTGCCGCGCAGGATCTCGGCCTGGGGGCGCAGTTCGGCGGTAAATACTTTGCCCACGATATCCGCGTGATCCGCCTGCCGCGCCACGGCGCCTCCTGCCCGGTAGGCATGGGGGTTTCCTGTTCGGCTGACCGAAACGTGAAGGCGAAAATCAACCGCGACGGTATCTGGATTGAGAAACTGGAACACAATCCGGGCCAGTATATTCCGGCCGAGCTGCGCCAGCAGGGTGAAGGCGAAGTGGTCCACGTTGACCTCAACCGTCCGATGAAAGAGATCCTCGCCCAGCTGTCGCAGTACCCGGTTTCGACCCGTTTGTCGCTGAGCGGCACCATCATCGTGGCGCGTGATATTGCCCACGCCAAGCTGCAGGAGCGTATTGCCAGCGGCGAAGGCCTGCCGCAGTACGTGAAGGATCACCCGATCTACTACGCAGGACCGGCCAAAACGCCGGAAGGCTACGCGTCAGGCTCACTTGGCCCAACCACCGCAGGGCGTATGGACTCCTATGTCGATCAGCTGCAGGCCAACGGCGGCAGCATGATCATGCTGGCGAAAGGCAACCGCAGCCAGCAGGTGACCGATGCCTGCCATAAGCACGGCGGCTTCTACCTCGGCAGCATCGGCGGCCCGGCGGCCGTACTGGCGCAGCAGAGCATCAAGAGCCTGGAGTGCGTGGAGTACCCGGAACTGGGTATGGAAGCGATCTGGAAAATCGAAGTTGAAAACTTCCCGGCCTTTATTCTGGTCGATGATAAGGGCAACGATTTCTTCCAGAAGATCCACGACACCCAGTGTGCAAAATGCGTAAAGTGAAAGTCTGAATCGTTGTTTTATGCCTTTCCCACGGGCGGCCCCTCTCTCAGGGGCCGCCCTTTTTATTGCATTCAGCCCGGTAATTTATGATTTTTTATGCAAAATTATCAATTATTCAGTCATTTCACATTGTCGCGTCGCGACAAATCTTTCATAATCTGGCGACATCCTAATTTTTAAGGCGAAGATGGTAATGAGTCAGAGATATCGCGTGTTTATTGACGGTCAGGCGGGCACCACCGGATTGCAGATTCAGCAGCGCCTGGTGAACCATCCGCAGATTGACATGCTCAACATTGATGAGGCGCAGCGTAAAGATGCCCGCGCCCGCCAGGCACTGATGAAACAGGCCGATGTCACCATCCTTTGCCTGCCCGATGCCGCCGCGCGTGAAGCGGTAGCGCTGGCAGATGACGTCGGCGCGCGCGTGCTGGATGCCAGCTCCGCGCACCGCGTGGCAGACGGTTGGGTTTACGGCCTGGCGGAACTGGCTGCCGATCAGCGTGAGAAAATTCGTGCTGCCAGCCACGTCTCAAATCCTGGCTGCTATGCCACCGGCGCTATCGCCCTGCTGGCCCCGCTGACCCAGGCCGGTGTGCTGCAGGCCGATCGGCCGCTGGCGATCAATGCGGTTTCCGGCTACAGCGGCGGCGGCAAGCAGATGATTGAAAAGTACCAGCAGGCGGGAACCGGCTACGCGGCTTACGGGCTGGGCTTTGACCATAAGCATCTGAAAGAGATTCAGGCATGGAGCGGGCTGAACAGCCGCCCGATCTTCCAGCCTGCGGTAGGTGATTATGCCCAGGGGATGCTGGTGTTTATCCCGCTGAACGACGTTGACGGTGAACCGCTGCAGCAGGCGCTGGCGCAGTGCTATGCCGCTCAGCCATTTATCAAGGTGCATGAGCTGAACCAGCTGGATGCCGACAGTGCGCCGTATCTGCTGCCGGAAGCGCTGAACAATACCAATAATATGGAGCTGTTCGTTTTCAGCCATGCAGAGCAGCGCCAGAGCATTCTGGTGGCCCGCCTCGATAACCTCGGTAAAGGAGCCTCCGGTGCCGCGGTGCAGAACCTGAATATTATGCTGGGCCTGAACGAAGAGACCTGCGTGAATCTGTAATGGGTGGTGATTTTTTATTCAACCACGACGCGTACTGCATACCTGTAGGGGTTGACCTTCTTTTTCGGTCAACCCGTTTCGGCCACGACGCGTACCACATACCCGTAGGGGTTGACCCTCTTTTTCGGTCAACCCGTTTTTGTCCGACCCAAAAAGCGATCGTCCACGACGAAAACCTGTCAACGCGTGACGTTTCGCGTAATGCCTCTGAAAACAACCGCACAACGCTTTACCCCAACGACCTGCCGCGTCTACTGTGCCGTTTGAGGAGGATTAATCATGCTAAAACGGAAATCGATGCGTCTGCCCCACTATCCCTATCACCACCCCGGCGCCTATTTCGTCACTCTGGTGACCCACTGCAGGCAGCATCTCTTCGGTGAAATGCAGAATGAGAACTTGCTGGCGAATCACCTGTCTGACGCCGTTAACCGCCACTGGCAGGCATTGGCGCCGCGCTTTCCCGGCATTCAGCTGGATGAATTCATCATCATGCCCAACCACCTGCATGGCATTATCTGGCTGACTCAGAGTCAATCCTGTTCGCTGAGCACCCTGATGGCGCTTTTTAAAGGCAGCGTCAGTAAAGAAGCCAACCGCCTGCATCCCATCTGGCAACGGGGGTTTTACGACCGGGTTATTCGTAATCAAGATGAGTTAGATAACATCCGCACCTATATCAGAAATAATCCCCGGCAGTGGCATCTTGACCGTCTCAACCACGACGAATATCGCCTACCCCGTAGGGGTTGACCCTCTTTTTCGGTCAGCCCGTCTCTGCACCCGCCGCCGCTGGCCGACCAGAAAAGCGGTCGGCCACTACGCATACCGCATACCCCGTAGGAAAGCGGTCGGCCACGACGCGTACCGCATACCCGTAGGGGTTGACCATCCTTTTCGGTCAACCCGTTTCTGACCAAGCCACCGCTGGCCGACCAGAAAAGCGGTCGGCCACTACAGGTACCGTATACCCGCAGGGGTTGACCCGCTTTTTCGGGCAACCCGTTTCGGCCACGACGCGTACCGCATACCCGTAGGGGTTGACCATCCTTTTCGGTCAACCCGTTTCTGCCCCAGCCACCGCTGGCCGACCAGAAACGCGGTCGGCCACTACGCGTGCCGCATTCCCCGTAGGGGTTGACCCTCTTTTCGGTCAACCCGTTTCTGACACAGACACCGCTGGCCGACCAGAAAAGCGGTCGGCCAATACGCGTACCCGTAGGGGTTGACCCGCTTTTCCGGTCAACCCGTTTCTCACCCAGCCGCCGCTGGCCGACCAGAAAAGCGGTCGGCCACTACAGGTACCGCATACCCGTAGGGGTTGACCCGCTTTTTCGGTCAACCCGTTTCGGCCACGACGCGTACCGCATATCCGTAGGGGTTGACCCGCTTTTTCGCTCAGCCCGTCTCTGCACCAGCCGCCGCTGGCCGACCAGAAAAGCGGTCGGCCACTGCCGTTATAACGGTTTATGCGCGGTCTCTTTGGCTAACCATACTGATACCCCGGTTATCAGCAGCGCTGCGCAGACGTACAGCGACACCGCCAGCGTGCTGCCCATCTCTTTATACAGCGAAGTGATGATCAGCGGCGCAAAGCCTCCGCCGACAATGCCCGCCAGCGTATAGGCCAGTGATGAACCGGCGTAGCGTACCCGCGTCGGGAACTGCTCGGTGACAAATGCCGCCTGCGGGCCATACATCATGGCGTGGATCAGCAGGCCGCCAATCACCGCGAGGCAAATTAACAGCGGTTGGCTGCTGTCGAGCAGGGTAAAGAAGACAAAGGCCCAGACCATCGCCAGCAGCGCACCCATCAGATACACCGGGCGGCGGCCAAGGCGATCGGAAAGCGCGCCAAACAGCGGTACGGTCACTGCATTGCCCAACGCACCGAGCATGGTCGCCATTAGCGCCAGCGGACGCGGCAGGTTAAGCACCGTCGTGACATAGGTCAGCGTGAACACCACCACCAGCGCATACAGCACGTCAGAGCCAATGCGCGAGCCACCGGCGATCAGCAGCGCGCGCGGATGCTGGGTAAATACCTCTTTCAGCGGAGTCTGGGTAGTGTTATGCGCTTTCTCCAGCTGTAAAAACGCCGGAGTTTCACCCACGCTGCGGCGCACCCACAGGCCAAACAGCACCAGCAGCAGGCTCAGCAGGAACGGAATACGCCAGCCCCACTCCTGAAATGCCTCGGCGGGCAGCAGCAGGGTCACCAGAGTGATAAAGCCAGTGCCAATCAGCGTGCCGCAAGAGGGACCAACCTGTGCAAACGAGGCGTTGCGCCCGCGCTGGTGCGGCTGACCGTGCTCCATCGACAGCAGTACCGCCCCGGCCCACTCACCGCCGAGCGCAATGCCCTGAATAAAGCGCAGCGCCACCAGCAGCACCGGGCTCCAGATCCCCCAGCTGGCATAGCCGGGCAGCAGCCCCATCATCGCCGTGGTGACGCCCATGATCACCAGCGTGGTGACCAGCACAAAGCGCCGGCCAAGCACGTCACCCAGATGCCCGAAGACCATGCCGCCAATCGGGCGCGAAACGTAGCCTACCGCATAGGTTGAAAACGCCAGAATGGTGCCGACCAGCGGGTCGAACGACGGGAAGAACACATGGTTGAATATCAGCGCCGCCATAATGTTGTAGACCGTGAAGTCATACCACTCCAGCGCGGTGCCGACTGAACTGGCCGCCGCGAGACGGGCGGTGTGCGGGGTGTTCTTGCCAGCGGCCTGTTCACGCTGATGCAGGGTTACTTCAGTTTCCGAAATGGTCATGGTCAGTCTCCGGGTTCAGTCAGATACGGCCGCTTATGCCACCACCGGCAGAGCGTGCGTGTGGTATTGGTGAGTAATCGTGCGCCCCCCCTCTTCATCAACCAGCGCCATGCGGAACTCTGCCGCCGGGCGAATACCGCCAATGGCCGCCAGCGTCCCGCAGGTCATCGCCATGCCGTCGCGAAATGCCGTGCCGTAGCGGTCCATCAGATCCTGCGGCGTGCGCATGGCGGCCAGCGTGCCCTGCTGGTAAAGCTGCCACTCCCCCTGCTCTTTGATCCAGGAGCGCAGGATCAGGGAATCCCAGCGGGCAATCACGCTGTCGAGTGGCCAGGCCGTGTGCGCCACCGGTTTGATACACAGCTGCTTTGACATCGCCACGCTGACCGCCTCGAACTCACGGTCAGTATGGTCAGAGGCCAGCGACAGCCACAGCTTGCCCTGATGGGCAAAGATCAGCGGTTCGGCCTCCCCTGACGTCGCCTCGCCCACCACTTCCAGCTGGGCATGCTGGCTAAGCTGGTTCGCCGTAACGCGGTAAAACAGCGGCACTGCACCAGGACGGGGCACACCCAGCGCCTCGAGCTCATGGATATGGTGCAGTACAGCGGCTTCATCCCTGCCGGTCCACCCTGCTATAATTAGATGATTTACAACAACATTAATTTCATTTTCTGTTTCTGATGCGCGATTAAAGGTGAGATTCATGGTTCGCTGGCTCCAGTTGAAATTACTGTGAAATTTCACTCTACTTTAAACAAAGCGATTTTCGTGCCATGTTTTTGTGTAGAATGCAAAGCAGGTCAACATTTGTTGGAGAAAAGCGTGTCGGCTGAAGAACTCTATCCCCTGAATTCCCTCCCCAAAGCCCGCGTCCTGTCGCTGAATGAGCTGGCCTATCTGCGTTTCAAGCAGGCGCTCATCACCCTGCGCTACCGCCCAGGCGAATACCTCAACACCGCGCAGGTCATGGCCGATCTGGAGATGGGGCGCACCCCGGTGAACCAGGCGGTGCACCGTCTGGCAGCAGAGGGGCTGCTGCAGGTCATCCCGCGTAAGGGGGTGATGGTGGCGCCGCTGTCGATTGACGATGCGCAGGAGCTGATCGAAGTGCGTCTGGCGAATGAAGGTTTATGCGTGCGCCTTGCCGCTCAGCATATAACGGAAGCCGCGCTCAGCACGCTGCGTAACCTGAATCAGCAGATCGCCGCCGCCTGCGACACGCGTGACCGCGCGGCAATGATGATGCTCGATCAGCAGTTTCACCAGACGCTGGCCGCGATTGCCGCGAATGGCCGTCTGGCGGATATCCTCAGCGTAATCCACGCGCAGGCGCAGCGCTTCTGGGCCACCACCCTGTCGCGGGAGAGCCATATGTACGAAGTGGTGGCGGAGCATGAAGCGATTATCAACGCATTAGCCGCCCGCGACAGTGAAGCGGCTATCGCGGCGACGCGCGCGCATATTCTCTCTTTCCAACGCGCGCTGCTCGGCCAGTAGACGCTTTATCCGCCGCCTCACCACGGGCGGCGCTAGCCAAAAATCCCTTCTGACTCACATTTTGCCGCATCAATTCCTGAATATTTGCCAATTGTCGTCTAAAGTTTTTCGTATGCTCAATAACTTACAGATCGCCTACGATCTGGACATGGAGAATTGCTGATGAGAAGAGCCGAAAAACGTCAACGGAATATGCCCCTGTTCACCCCACTACTGCTGGCCGGTGCCCTTGCCGTCAGCTTCTCGCTTCAGGCAGAAGATAATCAGCGAATGTTAAACAGCACGCCGCAGCCGCCGGATGTGCGCCTTGGGCCGCTGTTCCACGCGGTGCAGGCCGCCAAGCTCTACCCCGACCAGAAAACCTTCGCCGATGCGGTACCAAAAAACGATCCCACATCGATCCTCAGCGACTGGCAGATGCAGAAAAGCCAGCGCAACTTCGACCTCAAGCGCTTTGTCGCCACCAACTTTACCCTGCCGGCGGAAGGAGATAAGTACGTGCCGCCAGCCGGCCAGAGCCTGCGTGAGCATATCAACGGCCTGTGGCCGGTGCTGACGCGCTCCACCACCCAGGCAAGCCAGTGGGACTCCCTGCTGCCGCTGCCGAAGCCTTACGTGGTGCCGGGCGGGCGCTTCCGCGAAGTTTATTACTGGGACAGCTACTTCACCATGCTGGGGCTGGCGGAGAGCGGCCACTGGGATCGCGTGCAGGACATGGTCGATAACTTCGCCACCGAGCTGGACAAATATGGTCACATCCCGAACGGTAACCGCAGCTACTACCTCAGCCGCTCGCAGCCGCCGTTCTTTAGCATGATGGTCGACCTGCTGGCGAAACACGACGGCGACGCGGTCTACAGCAAATACCTGCCGCAGCTGCAAAAAGAGTACAACTACTGGATGGCGGACGCCGACAGCGACGCGCTGAAAGCGGGCCACGCCAGCAAGCGCGTGGTGAAGCTGAAAGATGGCACCCTGCTCAATCGCTACTGGGATGCACGCGACGTGCCGCGAACCGAATCTTATATGGATGATATCGCCACCGCGCAGAAGGCCAGCGGCCGCGACGAGCCGGAGCTGTACCGCGATCTGCGCGCCGGAGCCGCTTCCGGCTGGGACTTCAGCTCGCGCTGGTTTGATAAGCCCGGCGATCTGTCGACCATCCACACCACGCAGATTGTACCGGTGGATCTGAACGCCCTGATGTTCCACCTTGAGCAGACGCTGGCAAAAGCCAGTAAAGTCGCCAAACAGGATGAGGCCAGCCAGCGCTTCGCCGCGTTGGCGCAAAAGCGTCAGCAGGCAATCAACCAGTATCTGTGGGATGACAAGCAGGGCTGGTACGCCGACTACAACTGGAAGAAAAACAGCGTGCGCCCGCAGCTGACCGCTGCCGCCCTGTTCCCGCTCTATCTGCAGGCGGCCACCGATGAGCACGCCAGCCGTACCGCCGCGGCGGTGAAGGCGCAACTGCTAAAAGAGGGCGGGCTGGTGACCACCACCGTTAATAATGGCCAGCAGTGGGACGCGCCGAACGGCTGGGCGCCGCTGCAGTGGGCAGCCGTCGAAGGGCTGAATCACTACGGCCAGCAGGATCTGGCAAAAGAGATCGGCATGCGCTTCCTGCAAAACGTGCAGACCACCTACGACAAGGAACACAAGCTGGTGGAGAAATACGTGGTGGAAGGGAAAGGGCTGGGCGGCGGCGGCGGCGGTGAATACCCGCTGCAGGACGGCTTCGGCTGGACCAACGGCGTCACGCTTAAGCTGATGGATCTCTACTGCCCGCAAGGGGTGACCTGTAATAACGTTGGCGATATCAGCGCAGCGAAACCCGCCAACTAATCTGACGCGCTATTCACCAGGGCGATCGACCGATCGCCCTGACTTAATCCTCACCCGATCTCTTCCCTTCAGACTGATATTGCCCCTTTACCTACAAAATTTAGGGTTGAAATTTCTTTACTAAAAACTAACAATTCTCATTGTCATTCTCATATCGTTTTGTGTTTAGCCGAGAGTGGCGCTTTTCGCTGGCCCCATTACTCTTCCCGGGGCGCCGCCTGTACCTCACAATGGACTATTAAAACAATGACTTACAACCTGAAGCGTTCCGTCTTGTTGTGCGCTATCGCCATGACCGCTCCCGGTATTACCCTGGCCGCCAATGAAACTCTGGTGGTCACTGCCGCTCCGCCGCAAACCGCCGATAGCCCGACGCAGGGCTACACCGCGACCACCTCTACCGGGGCGACCAAAACCGATGAACCCTTGATCACCACCGGGCAGTCAATCTCGGTGGTGACGCGCCAGCAGTTTGTTGACCAGGGGGCTAACACGGTCAGCCAGGCGCTGAACTATACCCCGGGGGTATTCTCCAACTTCGGCGGTGGCGCCACGCGTTTTGATACCATCGCCCTGCGCGGCTTCCACGGCGGCGACGTCGATAACCTGTTCCTTGACGGCATGCGTCTGATGAGCGACGGCGGCAGCCATAACATCATGCAGATCGACCCGTGGTTCATTGAGCGGCTGGATATCATTAAAGGCCCGTCATCCTCCCTCTACGGCCAGACGGTGCCGGGCGGGCTGGTGAATATCACCATGAAGCGCCCGCAGTTTGCCCCCGAGGGCCACTTCCGCTTGACGGGTGGATCGCAGAACACCAGGGGTGCGGCATTTGACTACACCAATGCGATTAACGACCAGTGGGCATTTCGCCTGACGGGGATGACGCAGACCAGCGATACCCAGTACGACAACTCGCGCGAAGAGCGTTACGCTATCGCCCCTGCTCTGCTGTGGCAGCCGAGCGAAGATACCTCGCTGCTGCTGCGCGCCTATCTGCAAAAAGATCCGGCCGGCGGCTACCACGGCTCCACGCCGCTCTCCGGCACGCTGACCCAGCACAATGGCCAGTGGCTGAAGGATGGCTTCAACGAAGGTGAAAGCTCCGTCCAGCAGTACAAGCGCCGCGAGCAGATCTACAGCTACGAATTCTCACACCGCTTTAATGAAATCTGGTCGGTGCGCTCCAACGCCAGCTATACCCACAGCAGCGTGGCGCTGGATCAGGTGTATCAGACCGGCTGGATCGGCAACAGTAACCAACTGGCGCGCGGCTACAGCGGCTCCCGCGGCTCGCTTGACGGCTGGTCGACCGATAACCAGCTGGAAGCGGATTTCGCTACCGGCGAGCTGCAGCACAAAGTGGTGGTGGGTGCGGAGTATCATCGCTTTACCAATGACGTCTGGACTGGCGCCGGGACTGCCAGCCCGCTCGATCCGTTCACCGGTGCCACCGCATCGCACGGCGTGGCGGTAACTTATCAGGATAACACCACGCGCCATTACTATCAGAGCGGGCTGTACCTGCAGGATGAGATGCAGTGGGATAAGTGGCACGCCAACGTCTCCGGCCGCTACGACCGCATTGTTTCGCAGCAGGACAACCACAGCACCGACATCAGCAAACGCCGCCAGGACGATCACATCAGCGGGCGCGCTTCCCTGCTGTATGCCTTTGACAGCGGGATCTCCCCTTACGTCAGTTACGCGCAGGCCATCACGCCTGCCAGCCTGAATGACAAGGACGGCAATGCGCTGAAGCCGTCGACTTCTGAGCAGTATGAAGCCGGGGTGAAATTCCAGCCGCCGGGCACCAACGACATGTATACCGCCGCGCTGTATGACCTGACGCAGAAAGATGTCGCCACGCGTGATGCCAATGACATTGGCAGCGCCAGCTATGTGCCGGCCGGTAAAGTGCATTCGCAGGGGATTGAGCTGGAAGCGCGTAATCAGCTGACGCCGCGCCTCAGCACCATCGCCGGATACACCCTGAACCGCCTGCGCTATAAAGAGTCGCTGGACGGCAATTCGGGCCACACCCCGCTGCTGACGCCAAACCAGATGGCTTCCGCCTGGGCGCATTACCAGTTTGATTACGGCATCAGTGCCGGGGCCGGGGTGCGTTACATCGGTAAGCAGTGGGCCAACGACGAGAACACCGCGCGCGTGCCGTCGGTGACGCTGGTCGATGCATCGGTGCGTGCCGATCTTGGCGGCTGGAACAGCCAGTTGAAGGGTGCGTATGTGCAGGTTAACGCCAACAACCTGTTTAACCGCGATTACATCGCCGCCTGCTACAGCACCACCAACTGTTACCTCGGTGCCGAGCGCAGCGTGATCGCTACCGTCGGTTACGATTTCTAAACCGCAGGCAGCAAAAAGGGAGGCATCAGCCTCCCTTTTTTTAATTCATGCTGCCGGTCAACTGCGGACTTTGCGGTAGATCCACAGCACGACAATCGCACCGATCACCGCGACAACAAAGCTGCCGAAGTTGAAGCCGTCAACTTTGCCGAAGCCAAAGAAGGTGCTGATCCAGCCACCTACCACTGCACCCACCACACCCAGTACGATGGTAATAATGAAACCACCACCATCTTTACCCGGCATGATCCACTTGGCGATAATACCGGCAATCAGACCAAAAATGATCCATGAAAGAATACCCATTGATAACTCCTTAATATCTTGTGATTTAACCGTCACTGTTTAACACGCCCTTAGTATAGGCGAAGATTATAAGTCTGTGATTTAAATCCAGAGTTTCAGAGAAACTTTTGTAAAAAATCCGTAAAGCCCGACGCAGGCTTGCCGATAACCGTAACAGAGTGGCTAACCGCATGATTTGCACCTGGACTGGAGCTGGATGTGAAAGAGGACGATAAAGAGCAGTATCTTAAACGCGGGCCGCTGGCGGTCCTCGCCGTATTGCGCGATCTGCTGGAACATCAGACGCCGGTGATGGTTTCACACCCGCGCGGTCAGTTCATCACCCGCCTGCTGTATGCCGACAAAGAGAGCCTGGTGCTGGATTACGGCAGCAACGACTACGATAACCAGCTGGCTAAAGAAGCCCGGGAGCTGCACGTCACCGCCGAAATGCGCGGCGCTAAGGTTGAATTTGCCCTGCCCGCGCTCAGCCTGAGCGAGCATGAAGGCCTACCCGCGTTTAGCGCCGCTCTGCCAGAACTGTTATGGATGATCCAGCGCCGCGAGTTTTTCCGCGTCAATGCCCCGCTCAGTCCGGTGTTCTACTGCTATATTCCGTGGCCGGATGGCTCCGGTGAGGGTCGCCTGCGCTTGCAGGATCTGTCGCTGGGTGGCATTGGCGTGCTGGCCGACGATGCGCTGCCTGAAGGGTTAGCGCCCGGCGTCAGTATCAAAAAGCTGCGCGTGGAGATGGGAGAGTATGGGCGATTTGAGGTGGATGCTCAGCTGATAACTATAGGTAAACGCAGCGTGGTCGGCAGCAAAAGCGAAACCATCGTCACGCCGCGCCTCAGCTTACGCTTCCTGTCGCTCAATGCCGGGCAGGAGCGCGTGCTGCAGCAGGTGATCTTCTCGCTGGAGCGGCTGGCGCGTGATAAGGCCAACCGCTTCCAGTAAGCGTCAGATGGTGCGGTAAGCGGTGGTCACTTTCCACAGATAGCGCGGAGCCTGTGCCGCCGGATGTTTTTCCTGCACGTGGTGGTAAAACTCTTCCGGGCTCATGGCGTTGATCATCGCAATCGCGCGGTCACGGTCGCGAGAGAAGGTGCGCAGCAGCGCACCGGCGCCGTTGGCGTAGGAGACGATAGTGGCGTAACGCAGGGTTTTCGGATCGCGGATACCCGCCAGCTGCTGCTCCTGCAAAATACGCAGGTAGGCGGCACCGATATCAATATTTTTGACCGGGTCGCGCAGTTCCGATTTGCTCGGCTGACCGCGCAAACCCGCAGCGCGATACACTTCCCGCCCTGCCGTTGAGGCTTTAATCTGCATCAATCCAATGGCATTCGACTTGCTGACTACCGTTGGATTGCCGCCCGATTCAACCGTGATGATCGCTTCAATCAGCTTCTGGTCGATGCCGTTACGCTGCGCCGCCTGTTCGGTCATCATTGACCATGCACTCGCCACTTTGGAAGGCGGTGCCTGCGTCAGCGGGGTATCCGGCTGATGAGCCACTTTTCTCTCGGGTTGGCTGGAGCACCCTGCCAGCATTAAGGCCGCGGCTATCGCGACCGTTTTCACGCTTTTCTGCACGCTTTTTCTCACGCTTATTTTATCCTTTGCGCCTTTAGTCTGGCGTTATCATACGGGTTACCGCAGGTCTGAGAATTGCCGTAACTCCTAATTTGTGCGCGCTACCAGTGACTTCGCCGCTGCGATTCGTCATCATCTGGGCCATACGGAGAAATTGGACCGCCGCCGGAGGAAATAAATCCACGACGGCGCATAAAAAACCAGCAAAGTGACGATTATGGCGATAACCCCACGCAACATTCATCTGATTGCCCCTTCCGGCTTCTGCCATAATCCGGCAGCCGCCGAGCGCGGCGTTGCCCACCTGCGGGCCGAGGGCCATCGCGTAGACAACGGTGACGTGATTACCCGGCGCGAGCAGCGTTTTGCCGGCAGCGATAGCCAGCGACTCGCCGATATCAACGATTTGGCGCGGCTGGAAACGCTGCCGGACATCGTGCTGGCGGTGCGTGGCGGCTACGGAGCCAGCCGCCTGCTGCCCGACATCCACTATTCAGCGCTGGCCGAGCGCCTGAACAATGCCCCGCTGGCGCTGTGCGGGCACAGTGACTTCACGGCGATTCAGCTGGCGCTGCTGGCGAAAAGTGGCGTTGTCAGCTTTAGCGCGCCGATGCTGGCCGGGAATTTCGGCGCTGAGACTTTATCTGAATTCACCCTCGACCACTTCTGGCGCGCCCTGACTTCGCCTAAATTAACACTGGAATGGCAGACAGCCTCTCCCGCCGTTACTGCATCAGGCACGGTTTGGGGCGGCAATCTGGCCATGATCGCCTCGCTGATTGGCACCCCCTGGCTGCCAGAGTTCGACGGCGGCATTTTGGTGATCGAAGACGTGAACGAACACCCTTTCCGCATTGAACGCATGCTGTTGCAACTGCACTACAGCGGGATCCTTGCCCGCCAGAGTGCCATTGTCACCGGCAGCTTTAGCGGAACCACTTTGACCGACTACGACAACGGCTATGATTTTGCCAGCGTCTGGAACCTGATCCGCGACCTGACCGGTGTTCCGGTGGTCAGCGGTCTGGCCTTTGGCCACAGTGCCGACACCGTCACGCTGCCCCTGGGATCGCACGGGCAGCTGAACGTCAGCGGTACCACCGGCTCACTGACGCTGACAGGTTACCCGACGCTGCGCTGATCGTTAGGAGCGCAGACATGAAGCAGCTGTATGAAGATCTCTGGATATCCACGCCTGAGTTTCCTGCAGGCGAAGAGGAACCAGAATTGATGATGCACGGCTTTTTGTTGCAGCATCTGCGCGGTAATTTGCTGATTTCACGGGTCGAGAACCCGGAAGATCACCAGGTCATTGCCGATCGGGGCGGGATTATCCGCCACTACTTAACCCACTGGCACGAGGCTGGCCCGGGCGTGCGGCTGTTACAGCAGCGTTTTAACTCGGCCCTCTACTGCCACTCGCGGGCGCTGGGCCAGGTGAGCCGCTTTGCGGAAGCCGATGCCACCTTTAATGCTGCGGAAGTTCACTGCGGCAGCTTCCACGTCGTGCCCACCCCGGGACACACGCCGGGCAGCACCAGCTATCTGTATGCCTCACCGCACGGTAAAACCTATCTGTTTGTCGGTGACACTGTCACATTATCCCGCGATCGCTGGGTAACGGTGCTGGTCGAGGAGAGTAATGAAGCAGACCTGCGCCAGACGCTTGAATTTTACCGCGCGCTGCGCCCGGATGTGGTGCTGATGGGCACCACCGCCGGGCATCTGGCGTGGCAGGAGGTGGACGTGCGCCAGTGGCTGTCGCTGCTTGATGAGGCGGAGAATAATCCGCTGGATCTGCGCCACCACGAGCACCTTCTGCCCGGCCATCACTGATTAGGCTGGCGGCTTATGTACAGCCATAATAAACATCATTGGCCGCTCGCGCTCTTCTGCCAGCGCCGGCTGTAGAGCGACCTGCTCTGCGGTTGGCCCCCACTCATCCAGCGCGCTGATAACAAACCCTGCGGCAATCAGCATATTAATCCAGCTCGCCAGCGTGCGATGCTGTTTGATCACGCCATCAGCAAACCAGTTAGTGACGCGCTGGCCTTCCTGCTGATAGCCGCTGACCGGCCAGGATTTCTGCTGGTTGTCATCAATATGCCAGCCCTGCCGGGCTGGCGCGGTATAGATAGGGTGTTCGGCCGTGAAGATAAACTGGCCGCCGGGCTTCAGTGCCGCAAACACCACCGCCAGCATCGCCGGTAGTGCTTCGACATAGTGCAGCGCCAGCGCGCTGAAGGCGACATCAAAGGTCTGTGCGGGCAGCTGCAGGGTTTCGAGATCCGCTCGCTGCCAGGCAATTGCCGGGTTATCGCCCAGGCTGATGGCTTTCTCCAGCATCTTTTCGGAGACATCCAGCGCCAGCACGGAGTGCGCGCCCTGCTGGCAGGCATAGCGGCTAAACCAGCCATAGCCGCACCCGAGATCAACCACCTCTTTTCCGGCAAGCTCCGGTAGCAACGCCTGCACGCTCGGCCACTCCGGTGCGCCATCCAGCCCCTTAACCGAACGATCTAATGTGGCATAACCGGCAAAAAAAGCCGGATCGTCATAAATATTTTGCGCCATGGTCTTTTCCTTTTATCAGCCTGGGCAATTTTAATGCTGATATGCGCCTGATGAAAACCCCTGCAGAAGGGTGCAGATAAATAGTCATTGAACCTTGTCGTGGTTACCTGTATTTTTATACAGCAAAAAATAACAAGGAGCAGAGATGTTTGTTGAACTGATTTATGACAAGCGCAACGTTGCGGGTCTGCCGAATGCCGAACAGCTGATCCTGGCCGAGCTGGAAAAGCGCGTGCAGCGTGTGTTTCCCGATGCGCTGGTCAAGGTAAAACCGATGCAGGCCAACGGCGTGAAAAGTGACGCCAGTAAAAGCGATAAGTCCACGCTGTTACGCATTATTGAAGAGATGTTTGAGGAAGCCGATCAGTGGATGGTGTCTGAAGAATTTTGATGATGTAACTGCGAGGTCAGCCAAAAAAATTGATTTTAATTAAGATTGAAGGTGCTTTTCATTTGCATTAATTGAGAATCATCCTATCATGCTAATTAATAGATTTCCCTGGTGTTGGCCCGCATTAAAGCTCTTCGCGGGCTTTTTTTTGCCTGAAAGATAAGGCAGCTTAACCAGTTAGTCACTTTTCCCGCATCCCCTGCCGGTAGCGCACCCCGCCGCAGGAAGCTTCAGCGCCTGTTGCGTTCGGCCAGCTCTTCACTCAATAAATCACACACTTTTGCCGCAAAAGCCGAGCTGTCACGCAGCATCTGAATGGCCTCCTCAAGAGTCTGTGGCGGCATCTGCCCCACAATACGCCAGCCAAGCGCGATGTTTTTGGCATCGATAAGCCGTTCGGAACCCTTTTCACTTGCCGCACTTTCAGACACGTTTCTCTCCTGCTGTAAATTTTGGACCTATTTTACGGAGCCAGGCGGCATTATCACAACCCCACATCCTGATGGAAATCGGCTAACGGTTAATTTTTACACTACATTTGCTTAAAATTTGCATTTTCCGCGCTTATTTCGGACTAATGCCAGATAAAAGACAGACAATTCTTAACGGTAAACCCCCTTTTATCCCCTATGCGCGTGCGCATTCTCAACCCTATACCCTGATTCAGTCCCTTCCCCTCGACAAATAAAAAAATCGCCCGATTAAGGGCGATTTTGGCTTAAGGCGGCAAACTAACTGAAATAGGGCATCTTGCGGTCAATACCATTAATATTGAGCGTGACATAGCCGGCCGGCACCGTGCTGGCCGGGGCTGCGGCCACCGCGGTGGCCAGCGTCACCACGCCATTTTCGTTCGCGCCAAGACCTGCCAGCCCGTTATGCATGCTGAGGCGTGCGTTGGGGGTAACGGTGCCAATCTGCGTCTCATCCGTGACTTCGTTCAGGTCCGGGGTATACAAGGAACACTCCCCCGACTCAAAACGCGTTGGTCCGGTAGAGCGCAGATTAAACATGGTGTCACCGCTGCCTGCCTTCAGCTTCACCCAGACCTCGACAATATTTTCATAGCTGCGCTTGTATTTGACATCCAGCACCGCAGGCTGCCCGCGGTGGTACATATCACCCCATACTGCGCTGGCGCAGCGCTGAAAATTGAGCCAGGTGGCGCCGGAGGCCACCGTCTGCGTCGGGCTGCCCGCCACTCCGGAGGGATTAGCAGTGGACATCTTGCCGATAAGCTCAATCGTCCACTGCTGATTCACCCTGGGGAAGACAAACTTGCCCACCTTGAACCATTTATCGCTGTCAGCCGTGTTGGTCAGCTTGTAGCCGCTGTACCAGCCTGCCTTCATCGACCCGGTCATGGTGGTGCCGAAATTCTCATCCCGGCGCCAGCCGCCTTCGTATCCTGACAGCCAGCGCCCGCTGGCGTTGTCCAGGCTGACTTTCGCCCCCGCCTGTAAATTAAGCTGGCGGAACAGCGCGCGGCTGTTGTTCATACTCAGCGGGTTATCGCAGTCCTCCACGCTGAGGGCGTCAACAATCCACTGCCCGTTGGTCAGGTCACCCGGGAAGCGCGTATGTTCAATCCACACGTTGCGAATAATCCCCTGAGTCATACGCGGCATCATCAGCGTGGCGTCAGCGAAGCCATACTGGAAATTGGCATTGGTCAGCTCGACGGCCGTAGCATGATCCCACACGCCGTTAGGGGAGTTAGACCAGCCCACCTCAAATACCCGCGCGTAGGTGTACTGGGAGTAGATTTGGTCAAAGCGGGTATCGAGCGTGTCGAGCAGTTTGATCGCCGTGCCGCCATTGTACTGCACGCGGAAGCAGCGGATATTCACAAACTCCCCTTCGATAGTGATGTTTTCGAAAAACGGCTGCACGTTGGAGAGCATATCCGGGGTAATCGCGCCCGTTGTTGCGCTGGTGTCCGCCGTTGCCTGCCCGTTCCAGCTGATGCCGCGGATCACCGTACGGCGCGCGTTCACTTTGAACACGGTGCTGGGCGATTTATCAGAGACAATCACCGTGCGCGGCGTAGCGCCATAAGGGCTGTCATCACCGTACAGGGCAAAGCACGGAATTTCGCTGGCGGTAAGGTCAATCGGGTTGATCAGGAACTTGCCGGCGGGAAAACGTACGCCAAGATTTTTGGCATTGCTATCGTAGCTTTGTGACCAGCTGAACATGCGTTTGAAGGCATCACTGTCGTCGGTAATCCCGTCACCGCGCGCGCCAAAGTGATAGAGATTGACCTGTTCAGTGTCATTGATGATGCGCTTCCAGAAAAAGCCGCTGCCTTTGGCTACGGTGCCGCCGTCATCACTCAGGGGGGTGGTGCCGGAGAAGCCGACAAAGTCGCCGCCGCCGTGGAAGGTGGAGTCTTTATCGTAGTAACGTTTGAGCATGGCGATATCACCGGCCTTAGCAGGTGCAGTGGTACGCAAATCGGCAAAGCAGTTAACTTCAATCATAAATACCTCCGGGATGAGACAGGCGAAACCTGTCGGGGATGCCCTGACGGGCGATGTGAAGGGGTTTTCAATGGAATCAGGCTTTAACGGTCGCCAGGCCGCAGTACCGCAAATATCGTGGCGACATTGCCTTTGGCACGATAAACCGCCGCGCAGAAGATCAGATTGATCACCACCGCCGCCCAGTGCGTATGCACGTAAACATCAAAAAGAAAGCGGAACGGTACCGAGGCATAGGCGAGGATGATCAGGTATGCCAGCCAGGAAGCCCACCACTGGTGTTTAGCCCCGGGCTTATAGAAAAACATCAGCCTCAGCACGATAGCCGAACACACCACCACATTGGTGATAACGATTGGATCACTTGTTGCCATGATGACCTCCTCTCCAGCGTGTCAGCCAGGTTGCTGGATCCTGCTGGCTGAAAAACGTCAGCGTTTTAATCGCCAGTGCGGAGAGCAGCACCGCGCCCAGGCCGTCCAGCGGTTTATCGCTATAGCCGAGGATCTGCGCCAGCTTCGCCCCAACCAGACCTGCGCCGTACACGCCCACAATCCAGGAAACCACAAAGTAGGCAGCGCGGCGGATAACCTGAATATCTGCCGCTGTGGCAACGTAAAACACCGCACCGGCAAAGGCGCCAAAGAGTACCCCATAGTCGGTGGTGCCTGGCATGCCGAACAGGCCAGCGCCCGTCGTCACCGCAGCGCCCAGACTGACTGCTAATATTGATGCTGCCATATTGCCTCCGTTGCTCTGCCCTCAGAATTCAGAGATAAAAAAAGCCCCAACGTAATGTCGGGGCTGCTTAGCGTTCACCGTGCTGGCGGGGAAGCGCATTTTTATAAAGTTAACCTGCTTTTTGCGTACGCGTGAGCCGGAAAGAGAAATTTTCAGCAATTTTTAGTACCGCAGATTTATTGACGCGCTCGAGGCACCTGCAGTGAGCACCGCGCCAGTTCGCCTGAGCGTTCATTGCGCCCTGGCTGAAAACAGCTCATATTGCAGCTGGAGTGACAGTAAAGTGTCCAAACGCGAGGTCATATGAATTGTAACAATATCCACCTGCAGAGCATTGCGCCGCCTGCGGTTTTCTCCGGTATCCCACCCGTTGCGTTAAGCGATGCCACTATTCTTGAGCGCAAAAACAAACTGCTGGCGCGGATGAGTGACGCGGGCTATGACGCCCTGGTGATTTATGCGGATAAGGAGCACGGTGCAAATTTTGAATATCTCACCGGTTTTATTCCGCGCTTTGAAGAGGGGCTGCTGATCCTCAACCGCAGTGGACAAGCCAGCCTGATCCTCGGCAATGAAAACCTGAAAATGGCTAACCACTGCCGCATCCCGGCTGCGCTGCACCACTGCGCGTTTTTCTCGCTGCCGAATCAACCGATGGCGCAGGAACAGCCGCTTGAGGCCCTGTTCAGCGCGGCAGAGCTTGGCGATAAAACTAAGATTGGCGTGGTGGGCTGGAAGATGTTTACCTCCTCCACGGCGGATAACCGCAAGATCTTCGATCTGCCGTGGTTTATCGTCGAGGCGCTAAAAAACAGCCTGGCGGATAATGCCGTGCTGGAGAACGCCGCAGATCTTTTTATCAGCGGCGAGAACGGCGCCAGAACCACGAATAATGCCAACGAGATCGCGCATTATGAGTACGGCGCTAACCTCGCGTCCTGCTGCATCCTCGCGGCGATGAACGCGGTTGAACCGGGCCTGCGTGAGAGCGAACTGGGTGCGCTGCTGGCCGCCGAAGGCCAGTACCATACGGTGGTGACCATTGCCGCTGCCGGGCAGCGCTTCGAGAAAGCCAACCTCTACCCCAGCTATAAGCAAATCGAAGCGGGACAGCCACTCTCGATGACCACCGCCTTTAAGGGCGGGCTTTCCAGCCGCAGCGGCTTTGTCATTAGCGATGAAAGCCAACTGCCGCAACATCAGCATGACTATTTAGACCGCGTGGTGAAACCCTACTTCGCAACGGTCGCCAGCTGGCTGGAAGCGATTCGCATCGGCATGCCCGGCGGCGAGCTTTATCACCTTGTTGAAACGGTGCTGGAGCAGAAAAAATATGGCTGGCACCTGAACCCGGGCCACCTCGGCGCTGATGAGGAGTGGATGTCATCCCCCGTGTATGCCAACTCGGCGGAAACCCTGAAAAGCGGCATGATCGTGCAGATTGATATTATCCCCTCCGTACCCGGCTACAGCGGCACCAGCTGCGAGGAGTGCATCGCGCTGGCGGACGGGGCGCTTCAGGCGCAGATCCAACGCGACTATCCCGATCTCTGGCAGCGCATCAGCGCCCGGCGCCACTACACCATTAACACGCTGGGTATCGATCTCAGCGATGAGGTCATCCCGCTATCGAATACCGTGGCATACCTGCGCCCGTTCCTGCTCAACAAGCAGTTGGCGCTGGTCTGCCGTAAGCCTCACGCCAGCTGATACTGCACCGAGAGCTGCCCTTTCTTCTCTTTCACCTTGAGGATGCGGACCTCGCCGACCTGCGCAGTGGAATCCACATGGGTGCCACCGCAGGCATAGGCGGGCAGTTCACCCCAGGTGACCTTGCGCCGCCCGGCTTCTTCACTCAGCTGGCGGCGTAGCCCCTGCGCCACCAGCGCCGCGACGCCCGAGGTGAAATCCTCAGCGCTGACGGCGCTGAGCGGCTCGCGCGGCTCGAATACCACGCGCCCTTCCCCCGGCCGATGGTCGCCCTTATTGCCGTACCAGCCAAACTTCTCGCCCACCGCCGCTATCAGATGCCCGGCGGAGTGATAGCGGGTATGCAGCTGGCGCAGCGCAGCGTCGACGCGCAGATCCACCGCCCCCAGCGCTACCGGCCCATCGGTATAGTGAGCGACTTCGTCCCCTTCCTGCACCGCATGCAGCATGTTGACCGCGCCCAGCGTGCCCCGATCCGAGGGCTGCCCGCCGCCCTTCGGATGAAACAGGGTGGACGAGAGGATCACGCGGTAGCGCCCATCCTCCTGCGCGCTGCAGCCGATGACGCTGCTGGTCCCTTCCAGTGCATCGCTGTAATAGTAGAGTCTTTCAGTCATCGTATATTTCCTTATCTGCTAGCCTGCAAAATTCTTCAGCGCATCGACGGTGGTGGTGGAGCCGCCGCAGACAATCACCAGCACATTGTTCAGCCCGGCGGCGGGGATTTTTTTGCCGTACAGCAGGGCCAGCGCCGCGCCGCAGGCCGGCTCCACCAGCGTGCGGTGATCGTCAAGAAATGCCAGGCAGGCATCAACGGCTTCACGATCGCTGACGCGCAGCGGGATGACCGGCCTCTCTGCCGCCACGTCGAAAGCACGCTGGCACACCTGACGCGCCCCTAGCGAGGTCGCTATTCCGGACAGTTGCGCAAGCTCGGTCAGGCATCCCGCCTGCAGGGATGCAAAATAAGAAGCCATGCCCTGGGTTTCGGCAGCATATATCGGCACATCGTGCAGCCCGTTACGCCGCAGCCCTTCATCCACCCCGGCGAGCAGCCCGCCGCCACCTACCGCGACGACAACCGCATCCGGGCGCACACCTTCGGCCATCACCTCATCGATCATCGAGGCATGGCCCTGCCACAGTAGCGGGTCATCAAACGGATGGATAAACACATCGTCATTCCCCCGCAGCGATTGCGCCCGTTCGTTGGCTTCTGACCACATGCTGCCATGCACTATGACCTCGGCACCCTCTATGGAGAGCAGATGTTTAGCGCGCTCGGTGGTGGTTTCCGGTACCACCACCACCGTCGGCACGCCAAGCCTGCGCCCGGCATAAGCCACAGCCAGGCCGGCATTACCGCCGGATGAGGTGATGAAACGCTTTGCACCATTGGCATAGTGCTGCTCACAAACATAGCCAATACCGCGCATCTTGAACGATCCGCTGGGCTGTGAGGCTTCCATCTTCAGCCATATGCGCGTGTTTGCCAGCTGGCTGAGGGGCAGAGATTCAATCAGGGGGGTAACGATATTCAGGGACATAACCACGACTCCAGAAAGGGATAACCGGACGATCAGCTGCCCGATTTTTTAAGTTCATCCAGATAGTTATAGATGGTGTAACGCGTAATACCGAGCGCTGCGGCGGCTTTCTCGACGCCGCCTTTCATCAGGAAGATCCCCTTCTCCTGCATCTGCCTGACCGCCAGCAGCCTGGCCTTTTTGCTGTCGGCCCTGCTGCTGCCCGGGCTGAGTTCCGTGGCGCTGGTGATGATGTCGCGCATCAGATCTTCGATATTTTCATGCGCGGCCTCAATGGTATTTTGTCGCGGCGCCGCATCATCCTGCGGGGGAATGGTGCGCGTAAGGCTTTGCAAAATAGTCAGCGCATCGCTAATGCTCTGGTTATCGACGTTAATGCAGAGCGCGGCAAAAGGCGCTTTCCCCGGGGTGCGATAAAAGGCGGTGCTGCTGCGCAGTGGCGCACCGCTACTGCTGTAGGTGGGGTAATCCAGCATCAGGGTGACCGGCTCAGCGCTCGCATCCATCGCGCTGATAAAGGCTTTGTCACTGCGCAACCCCGTCAGCACCGAGTCCCCTCTGCGCCGCCCGGTCACGTGCGGATTGGCGATTTCGGCAATGGAGAACTCCGGCGAGCGCAGATCGTGCAGCACCACTTCGGTATTGGCAGCAATCACGCTGCCGATAACGCGCACCGCGGCGGCCAGCATCAGCAGGAGATCGTCCTGGTAGCGAGAGTCAGCGAGGTTCATAGCAGATCTCTGTTAAACATTATGTTGACGATAATAGCGATAAACGCGTTTAGATCAACATAATGTTGATCTAAACGCGGATCTCTCTGCTTCCGGCCAGGCCGCTGGGAGGATTTGATGATTAACTGGCGGAGCGCGTGTCCCCTGACACAGAGTCGGTGAGTGTCGCCCTCACATGAGGCAGGCTCTGAGGATAGTTTTGCTGAACGAACTCAATCATTCTTTCGCGCACGTAGCAGCGCAAATCAAAGGCCGTTGGCGAGTTCTGCGCCGTCATCAATAACCTGATGGTCATGGTTTTTTCATTCGTATCGGTCACCTGCAGTACCTGAGTCTGCTTATCCCACAATTTGGTTTCGCTGAGGATCTGTTCAAAATGCTTACGCAGAGGCTCTAACGGCATGGAATAATCGAGGTAGAGAAACACAGAGCCTAAAATTTGTGCGTTATTACGCGTCCAGTTCTGGAAGGGATTTTCGGTAAAGTAGGTAATGGGAAGCACCAGCCGACGCAGATCCCAGATACGCACCACCACATAGGTCAGGTTGATCTCTTCAATCCAGCCCCACTCATTTTCGACCACCACGGCATCATCAATTTTTATCGGCTGCGTAAACGCTATCTGAATGCCGGCAAACAGGTTAACAAGCGACTTCTGCAGGGCAAAGCCGATGATGATCCCAGCCACGCCAGCACCGGCCAGAATCGTCGTGCCAAATTTACGCACGCTGGGAAAACTGAGGAGGATCAGCGTCAGGCAGAATGACACCAGCAGCACAATAGCCACTTTCTTGACATACATTATCTGAGTGCGAATTTTACGCGCGCGGAGATTATTCGACAGATTAATGTCATAGCGTATAAAAAGCATATCTTGCGCAACATTGGTCAGGCGAATGAGAATAGAGCAAAATGATAGAATAATAAATATATTAAGCGTGGTGGTAATAAAGCCCAGAGAGCCTGGCTGAATATCAATATAATGAATGCCGACGTTGATTATCATCAGCGGGATGAAAAGAAACAGCGATCCGCGAAGATGTTTTTCCAGCGACTTAAACAGCTTACGGTCACGACTCTGCCAGTAGCGGATGAACCTGAGCAGGATAAACCGGGCGAGGAATCCCAGGACGAGTGAGAGCGTGACGAGCAATACAGCAGGGACCCAGGTTGGCGCACCAGATAACTCACCAAATATCATTTGCATCCTTTACCCTTATAGCCAACTAACAACCTCAGGCTGTCAGATAAGTAACAAAATAAGTAACCGTTGTCTTGCCGGTTATCTGCGAAGTGATGATTGGCACAGATGAAACCTTCAAATCCGCTTCGCGACTGTTTGAAAATCTCGAAATGCGCCAACAGCTTAAGGTTAGCACAGATGCACCCCCCTGAAATTCTGGGGGCGACGACCGAATCAGCGTCAGTGAGCAGGCGCGGTTGCCAGCTGGCCGGATGCTTCGTAAGCAACTTTCTTATCCTAACCAGAGGCCTGCGGCTCAAGTAGAGATATGGCCTGAACGCTGTTTTCGAACAGCGACAATTCAGGCAGTATGGACACCCGGTAAAACATCAATGAAAAGGGATTTTATGTCGCCAAGATCGCCACTGCTAACGTTACCTCTGCTGACAACCTCGCTATTGCTGCTAACGGGCTGCCCGCCTGCACCAGACCTCACTCAGTGGCAGCGCCCAGATACCGATATCGACGGCGTGCGCGTTGCGATGGGTCAATGCGGCGTGCCCCTCCCCGGCCCCGATATCCCGAAAACCGACAATGAGTCAGTTCTCTATTATCAGTGCATGGAGAAAATGGGTTTTACCCGCAAGGACGGTTTCAAAATTTGCAGCGTTCGCGTCTATCATGATACGCCTGCCTGCCGCAGTCAGGAGCAGGGGCACCCCTTGAGTCAAAGCCAGCTCGAGGCGCTGCCTTTTGTCGCAGACAGAGGGTTTCATCCGATAAAGCCGGAGTCCGGCGTGGACACGTCTTCGCTGATTAGCTGGCGTCAGGCCGGGGCATCGCGGCATTTTTCTCACGAAATTGAAAATGACCGGCAGGCGCTGACGGTGATGTATCAGTGCGGCTATCCACAGCCTTTAGGCTCGGTGCCTTACGTGCCGACGCTACGCAAAGCCGCTGAAGTTCAGCGTTGCATGCTGGATAAAGGCTTTGAGCCGAAAAACACGCTCAGCCTGGTCTGCCGCAATTACCCGCAGGTCACCGGCTGCCCTGAGCCGCTTGCCAGGGATTAACCACTCAATGGCGGGAATATCGCTTTCTGGCACCTTGCAGGGGGTCAGCTTACCAATAGTTGTGGTTAAGAGCGGGTTCAGATACCCCTTCAATAGCACCGGCGTTGACGCGTTTAAAAGCGTCGATTCGCCGCCAGCCATTACTGAACTTTCAATATCTCCTGCGCGCACCGCTGCCGTCACCTATTCCGTGACTGGCGCGCTGCGCAGTAAGAACAATAGTGGAATGCTAAATAATCAGCATCGAAATGAACAACCTGTCTCTTTGGCCAATTAATCAAGCTGTCGACAAATAAAACCCCTACCCAGCCTGGTCGAATATAGTTAATGAACATTTTCTGAATAAGTTTTACCGTATACTCAAAAATTACTCGTCAAAACAGTGATGCGCGATCACTATGAAATCGAGTATGATAGTTAAGTCGCATCTGCGTCACATAACAGGTAATGGCATTCAGGAATAGATGAAAATGACTACAGGATATTTGCGCCCTATCAATGAAAGAGAGCTTCAGCAATGGCAGGCTTTGTCTCATGACGATTATGTTATCGATTTAATGAAAAGTTTCGACTACCCAAGGAATAAAGCAGAGCAAGAAGCTGCTGAGGCAATACAGAAAGCATTACCTCTAGGGCTCAATACTCCACTGCAGCATATTCGCATTTATGAGCACGAACATCATGCTGTAGGCTACCTTTGGTACAGCCTTGAGGAGCGCTCAGCGTTTTTACTGGATCTGATGCTCCTGCCGTCTCACCAGGGAAAGGGGATTGGAAAGAACATGATGCAGGCGTTGATTAATGAACTGCGTGATGCAGGCGCCAATGAACTTGAACTTCGCGTCGCGCCGCATAATCAGCGGGCTATATCCCTGTATGAACAAGCTGGTTTTCGTCTGACGGGCCTGGATATGCATCTAACCCTTACTCGATAAATAACAAACCAGGTATATTCCCAGCCCCGACCATCTGACCATTTAACCCGGACAACTTTATACTGGGGTGGCTTGGAAACCGTCATAGAGCCGGAGCAAAGCTTAATGAGAAGCTTATCGAATACTAAGAGGTAAGCCTCTCATTTAAACCATTTATCTGATTGTCTCTTGTGACGGGTTAAATGTCCCCACTATTTTTAATGGACATTATCGCGTGAAATGCCGCTGTAGTGGTCGACTGCTGAAGTATCCCCAGAAATGACTTCTATCGCTAAACGTCCGCAAACCGGTCTGAGCTCAGCCTGAGCACGCCGGAACCGCAAAAGACGCTCCCTGCTGGCCTCGGCACGCGGCATCCCTGCCGCGTGACGTCCGGCTTACCTCTGGCCGAGCTCATCCCCGCACTATCATCGTGCTCGCTGTGGGTTTTCAAACCGCGACGCTGAGGCTTTGGGTGCAAGGAGGGAGGGCTGATTGCAGCAGGCCCACGGCCAGGGATGGCCGTGAGCCAGGCTACAGGGATGTATTCATGCCGGTGCGGAAAGCAGCCCTCCTTCCTGAAACCGGGCACCTGTCATCCCGCGATAAAATTCAGAACAATATTTTGTGGGGATACCTCAGGGGTCGACTGGCTTTGTCGCATTCGTTTAGGCGGGTTAATAACCGTTGCGCATGGTCGCAACGACCGCCGGCTATGTACTTCGCTTACTTGCAGGACCGTAAGGTCGTGCGTACTCAACATCACCTCACCAGGTAGCGCGGTATTTTGCAGGCAGATGCCTGGAGTGAACGCGCCAGTTGAAGCTCAACCGGCTCATCGAGGTAACAACCATTGCGTTTAATTTTGTTCAGTGATCTGACCAACCAATGGGTAATGGAATGCTTCTTCCGGAGCCAGAAGACAAAATGGATACCGGCGAAGGGCCAGGACATACAGGAAAGCTGGCATTTTATAATTTCATTTACTTTTCATTTAGATAACCAGAGTATTATGTAACTCGCATGATACTATCCTCTCTTTAGCTGAAAGTATTTGAAAACTTTCTCTTCGATAAGATGTTAATATTTTATAGAGGTATATTAATGATATTCTGGTTTCGTATTTCACTTGCCACTTTATTGTCAGCAGCATTTGGATTTACATTTCATGTATTATATGGAAGAGGAGTGGCTGCTGAATACATGGATAATGCCATAAAAACAGGCAAGATGGACGGCGTATTACAAGAGCCTTACCCCTTATATATTATAGTTATCGCTGCGTTGACCTCTTTGATACCTACTATAGGAAAGGTTTTTATCTGGTTGTTTGTTCGTGATAAACTCCCTGGAAATAGACTCTTAACTAAAGGATTTGTTTTCACCTGTCTAATGATTATTGCTGACGGAGGATTATTACGCCAGGACTTCATGAATCTCCTTGTAGGAATGCCTATGGATGTTTGGTTTGTACATGGTGCGGAACAATGGATTATTGTTCCAGTTATGTGCTTTCTTATTGTTTTTTTATCCCCTAAGAAGATATGAAAAAATAATATTGTCAGCATACTTTTTGTAAGCGTCATTATTGATGATTTCAAGTGACCAGCTAAGATCAACCAGACCTTTATCGTTTTCCAGTATTGGTTTTCTGACTGATTAAGTGATTATCAACCGTGATTTTCATGCGTCTGGAGGCCAGTCATGCACTGAGCAGTACGCCACTGCCATTTCCTGGCACTGTTGCAAAGTTCGCGATGAGGTAGCCTTTTGTCTTATTAATAGGCCTCACATTTCAAAAATTCTGCTTATCAGACGCATTTCGCCCAGGCGGGCAACGACCTTCGCATTTGAGTAACGCAGCGCACGTCCATAGTTAGGCGCTTTATCCGTGTTAATGGAGCGTGGGAACTGTCACTTCTTCACGTTATTGAAGATTTTACCCAAGAACCGGTATGCCGCCTTGCTGTTACGACGCTGGGAGAGGTAAAAATCGACAGTGCGGCCCATGCTGTCAACTGTGCAGTACCGGCGAACCGCCCATAGGATGATGTCTCTCTGAAAATGCCGGCCTTTGAATAGGTTCATGTGTTACTCCATCAGCAAATGGGGCGATCAGTCTATCACCTACAGATTTTTGCAACAGAGCCCATTTACTGGCCTTGGCCTCATTCTGGCGCTGTCATTTCAGAGACTTCATGCTGGAAAACGTAAGGGTCTGACAGCAGCTGGAACTGCTCATCATCCGGGTAGGTCACCGCCACGTGATAATCCTCACCCGCGAATGCTTTTACTGCCGTGAGGTCTAACCAGTAAGTCGCGAGGAAGAAATGCTCCCACTCGCCCTGAGTTGCGCGCCGGACAAATGCTCCCTGATTTCCGGGGGTGTTTTGAGAGTGTTCAATACCGGTTTTCTGCAGGTGTGCGCTGAAGCCTTCGGCATGTTTGAGAGGCACGCAGCCGTGCCAGGTTCTGACGATCATGGGCTATTCCTTTTTTTCATCAATCCTTATTCTTATGCAGCATGTTGTGCAATGCCAGCATAATCACACATATCCCTACAAATATCAGAAACCCATATCCCAGCAGATGGAACAGCCAGATACCCGCCACTCCACCGAAAAGAAATGCCCCTAACGTCGAGGCGTGCAGCCTGAGCCTTTCAAGATATAGCGGGGCATCTTTAGGGGATTCTTTGCGTCTGACCACATCAAATAACATGGCCAACTCTATACCTATATCCGTAGACGTTCCTGAAATATGCGTTGTTCTGACTCGTGCGTTGGATATTCGCGTTACCACGGCGTTCTGTAATCCCATCAGAAAACTCAGGCTCAGGATAAGTATGACGCCTGCTGAAACAGGTTTCAGCCAGATTTCAACCATACCCAGTACGACAAGGCCAATCCCCTCACAAATGATGTTCACGGCATAAACCGCGCGCATGTTTCTTCTGCGACCCGCATTGATCATAAAGGTAGAGACTGCTGAGCCGGCGATGAAGATACAGACAATTTCGAAAAAGAAAATGCCGGGTGCAAGGTTGGCTTTAGCAAGGTGATCCGATAGAGAAGAGACGTTACCGGTCATGTTGGCAGAGAAAAAGCCCACAACTTCAAAGGCTGCTGTGTTCAGGGCTCCGGCAACCGCAGCTAGCGTGCAGGCAAGTTTGGTATCTGCACTGTTGCTACGTAGATTTTCAGTACTAATTAACATAGAAGCAGCCGCGTTCAACTGAGGTCATCCTATGTTCCGCTCATTTCAAATCAGGAACAAGACCACAAACTGAAAAAGGAAAATGCTCCGGTTGCCTAAAGCATTGCTGGCGAACGATCTTCACAGGTGCGCAGTTCCGAAAACGCACGCCAGAGTGACAGATGCCTGTCTGTTCATTCATACATACTGATTGAATGTCCACTTATTGTACTACTTCAGCTCAGCTTATGATTGAAGGGGTAGTTATAATGACTCTCAAGTCAATTCCCACTTCAGAACTTCCAGCAAGATTTCGCTGATGTCAGTGCCGCTATCGCAAGGCTCGTGCAAAAGCTAAGACATCTGATTCAGAACACCGAATTTTCGACACTTATGAGTATGGGTATCAGTGCTGGTCTTTCCCGGTAAAGACCTAAAAGTAAAATCAAACGCGGGCGCAGTACCGGTTTTTTTGGCCTGACTTTCCTCCCCTTCTACCTGATACTTGCTCTGTACTCATCGAATTATATTAAAGTTTTTCCTAACGCGAGGAGAGTGCTCACGCAGCTTAGGCTGTGTTTGGATTACCTTTCCCTTGCACGAATTTATGCCTGTGTAACGCAGGCTTTTATCTGCATCTAACGACTTGAGCGAGAGAGGTGCAAAATCGGAACGATGAAGATTAATCATAGTAGCACGCTATCTAATAGCGCATTAATGAACTACCTTAAAGAAAGGATCCATTGCTGGTTCCATTTAGGGTGCAGATTATACCGCCGGCAGCTTGCCGGTTTTTTTTTTGCCTAAAATTGCAATTATAACTGGCACTACTAAACTCAAATTGACACAAGATAGTGTCAACCTCATAGAGCCATGGCTCTGCGTAACAAGGATTTTCGCCCGCCATAACTTTTGCGGGCAATTTTTTGCATGTTTTTTAGTGCCACATTAGACTGGTTTTACTTGCGCATCACCTGCGCAATTGTTACCTGGTAAGAGATTTATCTCTATCAATCGCGAGCGGTTCAGAGCCTCTACTTAGTTCATTTAGGGCATGCAACGTCGCAAGCTGTGCATGGCGAGCTCCATCACAACCACGTTCAATAAAGCCAGATTATATAGAACTGTAATTAGGCTGAGTTTTATACAGTTTGGGGAAGGGTTGTGGGGACGTTTAGAGGAAAAGTTTTCTCGGGGTGAAACGATGGCGGGAACACGCGGTCCCCGCCGACAAACACCATTACATGTGTTTGATCATCGCGTCGCCAAACTCTGAAGATTTCAGCAGCTTAGCGCCGTCCATCAGGCGCTCAAAGTCATAGGTCACGGTTTTGGCAGCGATTGCGCCTTCCATGCCTTTAACGATCAGGTCTGCAGCTTCGAACCACTCCATATGGCGCAGCATCATCTCTGCGGACAGGATAACGGAACCTGGGTTCACTTTATCCTGGCCTGCATACTTAGGTGCGGTGCCGTGGGTGGCTTCGAACAGGGCACATTCGTCACCGATGTTTGCACCCGGAGCAATACCGATACCGCCAACCTGCGCCGCCAGGGCGTCAGAAATGTAGTCACCGTTCAGGTTCATACAGGCGATAACGTCATACTCGGCCGGACGCAGCAGGATCTGCTGCAGGAACGCATCGGCAATCACGTCTTTAACCACGATCTCTTTGCCGGTGTTCGGGTTCTTGATTTTCATCCACGGGCCGCCATCGATCAGCTCGCCGCCGAACTCTTCTTTCGCCAACTGGTAACCCCAGTCTTTGAAAGCGCCTTCGGTGAACTTCATGATGTTGCCTTTGTGAACCAGCGTAACGGAATCACGGTCGTTAGTGATGGCGTATTCGATGGCAGCACGAACCAGGCGTTTGGTGCCTGCTTCAGAGCACGGCTTCACGCCGATACCACACTGCTCAGGGAAGCGAATTTTCTTCACGCCCATCTCATCACGCAGGAACTTGATGACTTTATCTGCTTCCGCGCTACCCGCTTTCCATTCGATACCTGCATAGATATCTTCGGAGTTCTCGCGGAAAATGACCATATCGGTCTCTTCCGGGCGTTTAACCGGGCTTGGTGTGCCGGTGTAGTAACGGACAGGACGCAGGCAGATGTACAGATCCAGCTGCTGACGCAGGGCAACGTTCAGGGAACGAATACCGCCGCCGACCGGGGTGGTCAGTGGGCCTTTGATGGCTACGCGATATTCTTTAATCAGTTCGAGAGTTTCTTCTGGCAGCCAAACATCCTGGCCATAAAGCTCTACCGATTTCTCACCGGTATAAATTTCCATCCAGGAAATCTTACGCTCACCGTTGTAAGCCTTCTGCACAGCGGCATCGACAACTTTAATCATCACTGGAGACACGTCAACGCCAATGCCATCACCTTCGATAAACGGGATGATTGGATTGTTTGGTACGTTGAGTTTTCCCTGGACCAGGGTGATTTTCTGACCTTCCGCCGGAACAACTACTTTGCTTTCCATTAACCTCTCCTATCGAGCGCTTTTTTGTTAATGATTTGTAAGATGCGCGTCAATACTACTTGAATATTGACTCCGCGCCAATCTTCTCGGGTTTGCGGTATAATGCGCCTATTGTTACCAAGTGCAAAGACTATGCGAAAAACTCCCGTTACGAATCACCGCCTTAAACGTTTCAGCCAGCGTAAAGCCGCACCGATCGTGGACAAAGGCCCGCGTACCGTGGTGCTGTTTAATAAGCCTTTTGACGTGCTGCCACAGTTCACGGATGAAGCCGGGCGCGCCACGCTGAAGGATTATGTTCCGCTGCCGGGTATCTACGCCGCCGGGCGTCTTGACCGCGACAGCGAGGGGCTGATGGTGCTGACCAACGATGGCGCACTGCAGGCGAAGCTTACGCAGCCGGGTAAACGCACCGGGAAAATTTATTATGTTCAGGTGGAAGGCGACCCGCAGGAGAGCGACATTCAGCCACTGCGCACTGGCGTAAATCTGAAAGATGGCCCTACTCAACCTGCACAGGTAGAAAAAGTGGCCGCTCCGGAGTGGTTGTGGGATCGTCAACCGCCCATTCGTGAACGCAAGGCCATCCCGACCTGCTGGCTGAAAATCACCCTGTTTGAAGGGCGCAATCGCCAGGTACGCAGGATGACCGCACATATTGGCTTCCCGACTTTGCGTCTGATCCGCTATTCAATGGGGGCACTGCAACTCAACGGGCTGGCCCCCGGCGAATGGCGCGATATCAGCAGTGAAATCTGACGACTTCGCGTGTGACAACCCATGCGCTTTAACCTAATGGAGAGCACCATGTTTAAACCGCACGTAACCGTAGCCACCGTGGTCCAGGCCGAAGGGCTGTTTCTGGTGGTGGAGGAGCGGGTGCGCGGGCGTGCCACGCTGAATCAGCCTGCCGGGCATCTGGAAGCCGATGAAACGCTGCTGCAGGCCGCCGTTCGCGAACTGTCCGAGGAGACCGGTATTGATGCCGTACCGCAGGCTTTCTTACGCCTGCACCAGTGGATAGCGCCGGATAACACCCCGTTTTTACGCTTCCTGTTCGCACTCGACCTGCCAAAAGCTGTGGAAACTTATCCGCAGGACCGCGATATCGACCGCTGCTGGTGGCTGCCGCCGGAGGAGATTATCACTTCGCGCAAGCTGCGTTCGCCGCTGGTGGCGGAAAGCCTGCAGATTTACCTGAGCGCCCCGCGCTACCCGCTGGAGATCCTCAGCGCCTTCCAGTGGCCGTTTAGCGAGAGTGCGCTGATCGCCGACGCATGATAGAATGCGCCGCAATTTTATCAGAGTCGCCTTTAACGACTCCTTAAAACTTAAAGTCGGGTAATTCATGTCAAACAGCTCTAATAGCCAAAAAAAAGTGATCGTCGGGATGTCCGGCGGTGTTGACTCCTCCGTTTCCGCCTGGCTGCTGATGCAGCAGGGCTATCAGGTTGAAGGCCTGTTTATGAAAAACTGGGAGGAGGACGATGGCGAAGAGTACTGCACGGCGGCGGAAGATTTAGCCGACGCGCAGGCAGTCTGTGACAAACTCGGGATTTATCTGCACACGGTCAACTTTGCCGCCGAATACTGGGACAACGTGTTCGAGCACTTCCTGGCGGAGTACAAAGCTGGCCGCACGCCAAATCCGGATATTCTCTGCAACAAAGAGATCAAGTTTAAAGCCTTCCTCGAATTTGCCGCCGAAGACCTGGGTGCCGACTATATCGCTACCGGTCACTACGTGCGCCGCGCGGATGTGGACGGCAAAAGCCGTCTGCTGCGCGGTCTTGACGGCAACAAAGATCAGAGTTACTTCCTCTACACCCTCGGCCATGAGCAGATTGCACAAAGTCTGTTCCCGGTGGGTGAATTAGAGAAACCCGAAGTGCGCCGCATTGCCGAGCAGCTGGAGCTGGTGACCGCGAAGAAGAAAGATTCAACCGGTATCTGCTTTATCGGCGAGCGCAAATTTACCGAGTTCCTCGGGCGCTATCTTCCCGCGCAGCCAGGGCCGATTGTTTCCACAGAGGGCGATACCGTAGGCCAGCATCAGGGGCTGATGTATCATACGCTCGGCCAGCGTAAAGGGCTGGGCATCGGCGGCACTAAAGACGGCAATGAAGAGCCGTGGTACGTGGTCGATAAAGACGTCGCCGGCAATACGCTGGTGGTGGCGCAGGGCCACGATCACCCGCGCCTGATGTCGGTGGGCCTGATTGCCCAACAGCTGCACTGGGTTGACCGCGAAGTGCTGAGCGCCCCGCTGCGCTGCATGGTGAAAACCCGCTATCGCCAGGAAGATATCCCCTGCACCGTAACCCCGATCGATGCAGACCGCATTGAAGTGCGTTTTGACCAGCCGGTTGCCGCAGTGACGCCGGGTCAGTCAGCGGTATTTTATCTCGATGAAGTTTGCCTTGGTGGCGGCATTATCGAACAGCGCCTGCCGCTGGTAAACGCGTAATTCGGTCCGCATACAGGAGTAAACGTGGCGAAGAACTATTATGATATTACTCTGGCGCTGGCGGGCATCTGCCAGTCAGCTCACCTGGTGCAACAGCTGGCGCATCAGGGCCAGTGCCCGCCGGACGCGCTGAAAATCACGCTGAACAGCCTGCTGGACCTCAATCCGTCCTCCACGCTGGCGGTGTACGGTGACAATGAAGCCAATTTGCAGTTTGGCCTGGAAACCCTGATTGCGGTGCTGAACAGCAACAGCCGCCAGGGCCTGGGCGCCGAGCTGACGCGTTATACCCTGAGCATGATGGTGCTGGAGCGTAAGCTCAACGCCAGTAAAAGCGCGCTGAATGAGCTTTCAACCCGCATCGCCCAGCTCGATCGTCAGCTGGCGCACTACGGTCTGGAGTCCGATACCCTGCTGAGCGCCATGGCCGCAATTTATGTCGACGTAATCAGCCCGCTCGGCCCGCGCATTCAGGTCACCGGTTCTCCGGCGGTTCTGCAAAATGCCCAGGTGCAGAGTAAAGTTCGAGCCTCACTGCTGGCGGGTATCCGCGCAGCAGTGCTGTGGCAGCAGGTCGGCGGTGGCCGCCTGCAGCTGATGTTCTCCCGTAACCGCTTAGTCAACGAGGCGAAAGCGATTCTGGCCCGCATCAACGGGACCGCAACCTGATTTTATTAAACCGATCTGGAGCAGCAACAATGGAATTATCCTCTCTGACCGCCGTCTCACCTGTTGATGGTCGTTATGGCGACAAAGTCAGCCCACTGCGTAGTATTTTCAGCGAATTTGGCCTGCTGAAATTCCGCGTTGAGGTTGAAGTTCGCTGGTTACAGAAACTGGCCGAAACCGCTGTGATCAAGGAAGTTCCTGCATTTGACGCCGACGCAAACGCTTTCCTTGATGCCATTGTCAGCAATTTCAGCGAAGCTGATGCTGCGCGCATTAAAACCATCGAGCGTACCACCAATCACGATGTGAAAGCCGTCGAATACTTCCTGAAAGAGAAAGTTGAAGCCGTCCCTGCCCTGCACGCGGTATCTGAATTTATTCACTTCGCCTGTACCTCTGAAGATATCAATAACCTGTCGCACGCGCTGATGCTGGAAACCGCTCGCCGTGAGGTGATTGTGCCTTACTGGAACAAAATCATCGCTGCAGTGAAAGACCTGGCGGTGCAGTATCGGGATATCCCGCTGCTATCACGTACCCACGGCCAGCCAGCCACCCCGTCCACGCTGGGCAAAGAGATGGCGAACGTCGCTTACCGCTTCGAACGCCAGCTGCGCCAGCTGGAACGCATCGAAATGCTGGGTAAAATTAACGGTGCTGTCGGTAACTATAACGCCCACATTGCGGCCTATCCGGAAGTGGACTGGCATCAGCTGAGCGAAGAGTTCGTCACTTCCCTGGGCATTACCTGGAACCCGTACACCACGCAGATCGAACCGCATGACTATATCGCCGAGCTGTTTGACTGCATGGCGCGCTTTAACACCATCCTGATCGATTTCGATCGCGACGTCTGGGGCTACATTGCGCTGAACCACTTCAAGCAGAAAACTATTGCCGGTGAAATCGGTTCTTCTACCATGCCGCACAAGGTTAACCCCATCGACTTCGAAAACTCAGAAGGTAACCTGGGCCTGGCGAACGCGGTGATGCAGCACCTGGCAAGCAAACTGCCGGTATCCCGCTGGCAGCGCGACCTGACCGACTCCACCGTGCTGCGCAACCTTGGCGTGGGCGTGAGCTATGCGCTGATTGCATACCAGGCAACGCTGAAAGGCATCTCCAAGCTGGAAGTGAACCGCGACCGCCTGCTGGACGAGCTGGACCACAACTGGGAAGTACTGGCCGAGCCAATCCAGACCGTCATGCGCCGTTACGGCATCGAGAAGCCTTATGAGAAGCTGAAAGAGCTGACCCGCGGCAAGCGTGTCGATGCGGAAGGCATGAAGGTGTTTATCGACGGTCTGGCGCTGCCGGAAGAAGAGAAAACCCGCCTGAAAGCGATGACGCCAGCGAACTACATTGGCCGTGCTGTGCAGATGGTTGACGACCTGAAGTAACCCCTCCCCACGCGGGCTGGCGCTAGTCAGCCCGTGTTAAGCTGCTGTTTATCTGCTTCCTCCTATACTCAAGGCAGTTTATGCTGTCGACTCCGGCAGTTCTTTGTTTAAGGATTAGATTATGCGTGTGTTAGTTGTGGAAGATAATCCACTGCTGCGTCATCATCTTGCGGTACAGCTGCGTGAGATGGGTCATCAGGTGGACGCCGCCGAGGGCGCGAAAGAAGCTGACTATTTTCTCAATGAGCACACTCCGGATATCACGCTGGTCGACCTCGGCCTGCCTGATGAAGACGGCATGGCGATGATCCGCCGCTGGCGCAGCCAGGAAGTGCGTCAGCCGATTCTGGTGCTGACCGCGCGCGACGGCTGGCAGGCAAAGGTCGAAGCGCTGGAAGCCGGTGCCGATGACTACGTCACTAAACCGTTCCATATCGAAGAAGTGGTGGCGCGCATGCAGGCGCTGATGCGCCGCAATAGCGGGCTGGCCTCACAGATTATTACCCTGCACCCTTTCCAGGTGGATCTCTCGCGCCGCGAGCTGACCATCAACGACAACCACATTAAGCTGACCGCCTTTGAGTACACCATCATCGAAACCCTGATCCGCAATGCCGGAAAAGTGGTGAGTAAAGATTCGCTGATGCTGCAGCTCTACCCCGATGCTGAACTGCGCGAAAGCCACACCATCGACGTACTGATGGGGCGCCTGCGCAAAAAAATGCAGGCGGAGCATCCGCTGGAAGTGATCACCACGGTGCGCGGTCAGGGCTACCGCTTCGACCTGTAAATGCGCTTTAGCTGGCGCCGAAGAAAACCGCTCTCGCTGCGGGTCCGTTTCCTGCTTGCTACCGCTGCAGTAGTGTTAACCATGTCTCTCTCCTACGGCATGGTTGCCGTGGTGGGCTATGTCGTTAGCTTTGATAAGAATACCTACCGCGTTCTGCGCAGCGAAAGTAACCTGTTTTTTACCCTTGCTCAGTGGCAGGACAATAAGCTCAGTATCGTGCAGCCGGAGCGGATGAGCCTCAATTTTCCGGCGCTGGTGTTTATCTATGACGATCGCGGCAACCTGCTGTGGCAGCAGCGCGACGTGCCGGATATCCGCAGCAAAATCCGCCGTGAATGGCTGAATAAATCTGACTTTTACGAAATCGATACCAATAACCACACCAGCCGCGAAGTGCTCGGCAATGACCGTGATGCGCAGAATAAGCTGACCGCCTATGATGACGACGGGGATGACACCTTTACGCACTCGGTGGCGGTCAACCGCTATGAGGCCACGGCTAGCCTGCCGGAACTGACCATTGTGGTGGTCGACTCAATCCCGCAGGAGCTTCAGCACTCGGACGTAGTCTGGTCGTGGTTCAGCTATGTCCTGCTGGCCAACCTGCTGCTGATTATTCCGCTGCTGTGGCTGGCGGCGCACTGGAGCCTGCGCCCGATTGGCGCGCTGGCGGGCCAGGTGCGCGAACTGGAGAGCGGCAGCCGTGAAACGCTCGATCCCGCGCCGCCGCAGGAGCTGAAAGGGCTGGTGCGCAACCTGAATATGCTGCTGGATAACGAACGTCAGCGCCATACCCGCTATCGCACGACTCTGAGCGACCTGACCCACAGCCTGAAAACGCCGCTGGCGGTATTGCAGACCACGCTGCGTTCACTGCGCGGTGGGCAGAACCTGTCGGTGGAGCAGGCTGAGCCAATTATGCTGGAGCAGATCAGCCGTATCTCGCAGCAGATTGGCTATTATCTGCACCGCGCCAGCATGCAGGCGGATCACCACGCGCTGAAACGCGATCTGCACTCCGTCCCTGCCCTACTCGACAGCCTCTGCTCCGCGCTGAACAAGGTCTATCAGCGCAAAGGCGTGGTGCTGACGCTGGATATCTCTCCCGAGCTGATTTTCGTCGGTGAACAGAACGACTTTATGGAAGTGATGGGCAACGTGCTGGATAACGCCTGTAAATACTGCCTGGAGTTTGTGGAGATAACCGCCCGTCAGACTGACAACTCACTCCACCTGATTGTTGAGGACGATGGCCCCGGCATCCCGGAAAATAAACGCGATCTGGTGTTTATTCGCGGCCAGCGCGCCGACACCCTGCGCCCCGGCCAGGGGCTGGGCCTGTCGCTGGCACGTGATATTCTGGAACAGTACGCCGGTGATATCATCGCCAGCGCCAGCCCGTTGGGTGGCGCCCGCATGGAGGTGATCTTCGAGCGCCAGGAGCCGCTGCACAAGCACGAGTAACAGATTTCTGCGTGGTGGTACACAGCAACTGCCGCGCGCTGTTATAATCGTTTCACTTTCGCGTTTCAGGAAATCATCATGGATTATCAGCTCGATCTCAACTGGTCCGACTTTATTCAGCGCTACTGGCAGAAACGCCCGGTAGTGCTGAAACGCGGCTTCAAAAACTTCGTTGACCCGATCTCCCCGGATGAACTGGCCGGCCTGGCGATGGAAAACGAAGTCGACAGCCGACTGGTCAGCCACCAGGATGGAAAATGGCAGGTCGCTCACGGCCCGTTCGAGAGCTATGACCATCTTGGCGAGAACAACTGGTCGCTGCTGGTGCAGGCGGTCGATCACTGGCATGAAGCGTCTGCCGCGCTGATGCACCCCTTCCGCACAATCCCCGACTGGCGTATGGACGATCTGATGATCTCCTTCTCGGTGCCGGGCGGCGGCGTGGGGCCGCATTTCGACCAGTATGACGTATTTATCATTCAGGGCACCGGCCGTCGTCGCTGGCGCGTGGGTGAAAAAACCGAACTGAAACAGCACTGTCCGCATCCCGACCTGCTGCAGGTGGAGCCGTTCGAGGCGATCATCGATGAAGAGCTGGAGCCGGGCGATATTCTCTATATTCCGCCAGGATTCCCGCATGAGGGCTATTCGCTGGAAAATGCGATTAACTACTCGGTGGGATTCCGTGCGCCAAGCGGGCGTGAGCTGATCAGCGGCTTTGCCGACTACGTGCTGGCCCGCGAACTGGGCAGCCGCCGCTTCAGCGACCCGGACGTGCAGCCACGCGAGCATCACGCCGAAATTCTGCCCGCGGAGCTGGCGGGCATTCGCGCCATGATGCTGGAAGTGATTGACCAGCCGCAGCACTTTAATCAGTGGTTCGGCGAGTTTATCTCCCAGTCGCGTCACGAACTGGACATCGCGCCGCCGGAGCCGCCGTATCAGCCGGATGAGATTTATGATGCGCTACAGCAGGGCGAGCAGCTGTCACGCCTGGGCGGTCTGCGCGTGGTGTCGATCGGTGAAGCAGTGTTTATCAACGGTGAGCAGGTGGAATCCCCGCACCGTGCTGCCCTCACTGCGCTGGCCAACCAGCTGACGCTTGGCCAGGAACAGCTTGGTGATGCGCTCGACGATCCGTCATTCCTTGCGCAGCTTGCCGCGTTGGTAAACAGCGGCTACTGGTATTTCCCGGAAGAAGAGTAAACCTTTGCGGGGCGACCAGAACAGCGGTCGCCCCCTACGAAATCTTGCCGTCGTAGGGGCGGACCCTCTTTTCCGGTCCGCCCGCAGATCCCGCCGTGGACACGGGGCGACCGAAACAATAGGTCGCCCCCTACGAAATCTTGCCGTCGTAGGGGCGGACCCTCTTTTTCGGTCAGCCCGCAGACCCTGCCGTTTTCGCCTGTTCCGCCGCCAGCGCCGCAATGCGCACAATCACCTGTACGGCCCGCTCCATATTATCCAGCGAGGCAAATTCATGCCTGCCGTGATAGTTGTAGCCGCCGGTAAACAGGTTCGGGCATGGCAAGCCCATAAATGACAGCTGCGCACCATCGGTGCCGCCGCGGATCGGTTTCACCTGCGGGGTAATATCGCAGTCGCGCATCGCCTGCAGCGCCAGCTCGATACTCTGCGGGCAGGCTTCCACCTTTTCACGCATATTGTAATAGCTGTCCTCGACCAGCAGCTCAATCCCCGCCGCGGCAGGCAGCGTCTGTTCCAGCCGTGCGGCGATTTCCGCCAGCAGCTGCTTACGCTGGCTGAAGCCGCTGCGCGAGAAGTCACGCACAATGTAGTGCAGCTCGGCACGATCGACCGCGCCCTTGATCCCGTGCAGATGGTAGAAGCCTTCGTAACCGGCGGTTTTCTCCGGTACCTCATCTTCCGGCAGCTCACGGTGGAAACGCATCGCCACGTCCAGCGCGTTAACCATTACCCCTTTTGCAGTTCCGGGATGCACATTATTGCCGGTGATCTTTACCGTCACCGAGGCCGCATTAAAGTTCTCGTACTCGAACTCGCCCATGCCACCGCCGTCAACGGTATAGGCCCAGTCAGCGCCGAATGCCGCCACGTCAAAGTTGTGAATGCCTTTACCAATCTCTTCATCAGGGGTGAACGCTACGCGCACTTCACCATGCTCAACGCCGCCCTGCGTTAAGTGCGCCAGCGCGGTCATGATCTCGGCAATACCGGCTTTATCATCAGCGCCGAGCAGGGTTTTGCCATCGGTGGTGATCAAGGTATGGCCGATCAGCTCGTGCAGCACCGGGAACATCACCGGGGAGAGGATCTCATCGCCAACGCCGAGCGCGATATCGCCCCCGCGGTAGTTTTCAATCACCTGCGGATTGACGTTTTTGGCGGTAAAATCCGGCGAGGTATCCATATGCGAGATAAACCCGATCGCCGGCGTCGGCCAGCTGACGTTGGACGGCAGCGTCGCCATGACAATACCCTGCTTGCTGCAGCGGATATCCTGCATGCCAAGCGCTCTCAGCTCTTCACACAGTATCTGCGCCAGGCGTAGCTGCCCCTCGGAGCTGGGTATCTGACGCACGTTAACTTTTGATTGCGACTCCACGGATACATAGTTTAAGAAGCGATTGAGTAAATTGTTCATCTGTCGTCCCTCTGAATGCCAGCGTTTATTATGGGTAGCCGTACCAGGGCAAATATTGTTTCAAATCACTTTGCGTCGGTGAACGCGTGACTAACGCCGGGGATAATGAATCAGATCATGAAAACGCACTTTTTCATTACCCACATTATGGTAGCTGTGCACGCAGTCGGCCTGAAAGCGCAGCGCCTCCCCCCTGCCCAGCCGCTGAACCTGACCATCAACCACCAGTTCCAGCGCCCCTTCCAGCACAATAACATGTTCTATCACGCCCTTCTCATGGGCGGCGGATTCACTCAGCGCGCCGGGTGCCAGTTCAATCACCAGCATTTCGAAGCGTAGCTCAGCATCGAAAGGAAACAGTGAAACGATCTGCATCCCGTTCCCCGCCGGTGAATAGCCCGGCAGAAGGGATTCACGGCGCGGAGCGCGATCATCATCGGCGGCGACCGGTTCAATAAACAGAGAGAACGGCAGATTAAAACCGGTGGCGATTTTCCATAGCGTGGCGATTGTCGGGCTGGACTCGGCGCGTTCAATCTGCCCGAGCATCGCCTTACTCACCCCAGTGATCTGAGCCGCATGGCTCAGACTCCAGCCGCGCAGCGTACGCTGCTGCTTTAGCGTGTTGGCCAGATAATGTTGCAGAGCGTCCACAATGTTCCTCCCGCGATCTTTTGCCGAGTATAGCCGCTTGTACGTTATAACGCACGATGCTACCTTGTGCGTTATAACGTACAACCTGCGGAAACCGTATATGCGCCCTCCACTCACGCTCAGCCATCTGACCTTTCCCGCGATTGTTGCCGGGTTCGTCGCCGTACTGGTGGGCTACACCAGCTCCGCGGCCATTATCTTTCAGGCCGCCGCTGCCGCCGGGGCCAGCCCCCTGCAAATTGGTGGCTGGCTGACCATGCTCGGGCTGGGGATGGGCGCCACATCGCTTGGGCTGTCGCTGTGGTATCGCACTCCGGTGCTTACCGCCTGGTCAACCCCCGGGGCTGCGCTGCTGGTGACCAGCCTGCCCGGCACGCCGCTGAATGAAGCGATAGGGGTATTTATTTTTGCCTCCGCGCTGATCCTGATCTGCGGCGTAACGGGGCTGTTTGCGCGCGTGATGAACGCGATTCCGCAGGCGATCTCGGCGGCAATGCTGGCCGGTATTTTGCTGCGCTTCGGCATGGATGCCTTTGGCGCTCTGCAGGTTAACTTCGCGCTCAGCGGCAGCATGTGCCTGGTCTACCTGCTGGCAAGAAGGCTGCTGCCGCGTTATGCCATCATCCTGACGCTGCTGGCCGGGCTGCTGGTGGCGGCCATTCAGGGCAATATCCACGTTATGCCGGGGCAAAGCAGGGTTATGCCACAGTTTATTGCGCCATACTTCAGCCTCTCCAGCCTGCTCGGCATCGGTATTCCGTTCTTTGTGGTGACGATGGCTTCGCAGAATGCGCCCGGCATCGCCACGCTGAAAGCGCACGGCTATACGCTGCCGGTGTCGCCGCTGATCGCCTGGACCGGGCTGACCGCCCTGCTGCTGGCGCCCTTTGGCGGTTTCACCGTCTGTATCGCCGCGATTACTGCCGCAATCTGCATGGGGCCGGAGGTGCACAGTGACCCGCAGCGGCGCTACTGGGCTGCGGCAGCGGCCGGGGTGTTTTATCTGCTGGCGGGGATATTTGGTGGGGCGATTGGCGGGTTATTTACCGCGCTGCCGCAGGCGATGATCCACACCATCGCCGGGCTGGCGCTGTTGGGGACCCTTGCCGCCAGCCTGCAGCGGGCGCTCAGCGATGAGAAACAGCTCGATGCAGCGGCGATCGCCTTTTTGATCACCGCTTCCGGCGTTACGCTGCTGGGCGTGGGCGCCGCGTTCTGGGGATTAATCGGCGGAGTTATCGCCCATCTGATCCTGACGCAGGCCAAACGCTGACGGCGCATCGGGACCTTTGCGCGCATCAGGCCTGGCGATATTTTCCAGCAGGTCGTGCACCCACTCCGGCACCACTTCGCTGGCCAGGCCATACTGCTTCTCTTCAAACTCGCTGCCAACCTGGCTTGGCTCCAGGTTGAGCTCAACGGTGTGCGCGCCCTGCAGCCTGGCCTCATGGACAAAACCGGCCGCCGGATAGACGTGGCCGGAGGTACCGATAGCCACAAAGTAATCCGCCTGCGCCAGCGCCTGATAGATCTCATCCATCTGCAACGGCATCTCGCCAAACCACACCACGTGCGGTCGCAGCACCGACGGGAACTGGCAGCAGTGGCAGCGATCGTCCGGCTTAACGTCTTCAGTCCAGTGCAGGACCTGCCCACTGCTGACACAGCGCACTTTCAGCAGTTCGCCATGCATGTGGATCACGTTGCGGTTACCGGCACGCTCGTGCAGGTTGTCGATGTTCTGCGTGACCAGCAGGAAATGGTCACCAAGGGCGGCTTCCAGCTCGGCCAGCGCCAGATGCGCAGCGTTAGGCTGGATCGCCGGCTGCTGCAGCTGCTGGCGACGCAGATTATAGAACTGCTGCACCCGTTCAGGGTTGCGGGCGAAGCCTTCGGGCGTGGCGACATCTTCGACCTTGTGCTCTTCCCACAGGCCATCGGCAGCGCGGAAGGTCTGAATGCCGGACTCGGCAGAGATGCCAGCCCCGGTCAGTACCACCACGCGCGGCAGCGGATGACGGGCTATTTCGATATTACGGTCGCGTTCGAAAATGCGCTGACGAAAACGCTGATGTACCTGGCGTCGGGTCTTCTTGTAGCGTGCCAGCCTTAAGCGGCGACGAGGTGTACGCATAACCAAATCCTCTAATCCTTAGAACCTGTCCCATCAGGCTATTTTACTTGCCGTTTTGAACCTGAGCAGTGCTCAAAATTGTCTGCGACAATTACGCCTGTTGGGACAGGTTCTTAATGTGCAGGAATGCGGCACCGCGCATTCCGCCTGCGTCTCCATGACGTGCCTTTGCAAAGCGCGGGGGCCTGGCAACCGGTAACAGGTGTGGCGTTACCCGCTGCGCAAGGTCGTCATACAGCGCATCGAAATTGGACAAACCTCCGCCCAGCACTACCAGCTGGGGGTCGAGCAGCGTCAGGATGTTGCCCAGACAGACTGCCAGCAGGTCACGATAACGTTCGACGTGTGCCAGCGCGGAAGTATCTCCCTGATAATACCGGGTGATTATCTCAGGCGCACTGAGAGTCTGCTGATAAAAGTGCTGCCACAGCCATGAAAATCCTGTTCCTGAGAGATAGCCCTCAATACAGCCTTTTTTTCCACAGCCGCAGGTCAGCAGGGGGATATCACGGCCCAGCACCTCCAGCGCATCGACCGGCAGGCGCATATGTCCCAGCTCCCCGACCACGTAATTGCGCCCGGTGACCGGTTTGCCGTCAACGATCAACCCACCGCCGACGCCGGTGCCGAGGATGATCCCCAGCACCACCGGGTAGCGCTGAAATTCATCATCCCAGGCTTCCGACAGCGCAAAACAGTTGGCATCGTTATCAATGCGTACCTGACGATTCAGGCGCTGGCTAAGATCGGCACACAGCGTGCGTCCGCGTGCCGCCGGAATATTGGCGGTGAACAGCGTGCCGTCATCCGGCACCGGCAGCCCCGGCACGCCCAGCCCGACGCTGCCCTGCAGCCCGCAAAACGCATCGGCCTCAAGCGTTAACTGCTCCAGCAGCGCCAGCAGCTGCGGATAATCATTCTGCGGCGTGGCAACGCGCTGCTGCCAGACCAGCTGGCGCTGAGCGTCATACACTCCAAGGGCGATTTTGCTGCCGCCAATATCAAAGCCGTAATACATGCTGCCCCCGCGATGATTAACCGCTGCCTTACTGTCCACTGTACTTATTGACCGCTGTACTTATTGACCACTTAGCACGCGCGCCGGGTCGATGCGGCTGGCGCGGCGTGCCGGATACCAGCTGGCGATCAGGCTCAGCAACAGGGAGGTCACCAGCACAATGCCAACGTCGCCCCAGTGCAGCTCGGAAGGCAGGAAGTCGATAAAGTAAATATCCCCCGAAAGGAAATGATAGCCAGTCAGCGCTTCAATCGCATGAATGATCGGTGTCAGATTCAGGGCGGCCAGCACGCCCACCACCACGCCGCTGACGCTGCCCACCAGCCCGGCCAGCAGGCCGTACCAGACAAAGATGGCGCGAATTAAGCCATCTTTAGCCCCGAGGGTGCGCAGCACGGCAATGTCGCCGCTCTTATCTTTCACTGCCATCACCAGCGTGGAGACAATGTTGAAGCAGGCCACGCCGATCACCAGCACCATCGCCAGGTACATAATGGCGCGGATCATCTGGATGTCGCGGTACATATAGCCGTAGGTGCCAATCCAGCTGCGGATATAGACGGTAGCGTGGGTGACTTCGCCCGCCGCCCGCACCACGCTCATCGCGCTAAAGGGATCGGTGGCCTTCAGGGCAATCCCGGTGACGCTGTCGCCCATGCTCAGCAGCTGCTGCGCGTCGGCCAGCGGCACCAGCGCCAGACTGTGGTCGAGCATGCCGCTCAGCTTGAGGATACCCGCCACCTGCAGGCGCACCCGCTTTGGCTGCAGCAGCTTATGCCCGGCGTCGCTGTTGGGGATCATGATCGTCAGCCAGTCGCCCTGCTTAACCTTCAGGCTATCGGCAACGCCCTGCCCCAGCAGGATCTGCTGCTTGCCTGCGGCGAAGCTGGCCCAGGCATTATTCTGCACGTAGGAGGGCAGCGCGCTGAGCTGGCTCTCCTGCTGAGGGTCAACGCCCTTCACCTGCACGGCTTCCAGCTTGCTGCCGCTCTCGATCAGACCGGTAAAATTGATATAGGGTGCGGCGGCGGCCACGCCCGGCACCTGGCGGATCTTCGGCAACATCGCCTGCCAGCCGGCAAACGGCTGATCCTGCGGTTCAATCTCGCCGTGCGGCACCACCGCCAAAATACGGTTGTTCAGCTCGCGCTCGAAGCCGTTCATCGCACTCAGCCCGACAATCAGTACCGCCACGCCGAGCGCGATACCGACGGTGGAGATCACCGAGATCAGCGAAACCATGCCGCCGCGGCGACGGCCGCGGCTAAAGCGCAGGCCGAGCAGTAAAGAGAGAGAGCCGGCCATCAGAGGCTACCTGCCAGTTGCACCTGGTCGCTCAGCACGCCGTCGCGCATCTCCATCTGGCGCTGCATGCGTTTCGCCAGGCTCAGGTCGTGCGTCACCACCAGGAAAGCGGTGCCCTGAGTCTGGTTCAGCTCACCCAGCAGCTCAAAAATGGCATTGGCATTGCGTGCATCGAGGTTGCCGGTCGGTTCATCCGCCAGCACCAGGCGCGGGCTGTTGACCAGCGCCCGGGCGATAGCCACGCGCTGACGCTCGCCGCCGGAGAGCTCTGCCGGGCGGTGCGCAGCACGATGATCCAGGCCAACCGCTTTCAGCATCGCCAGCGCCTTCGCCTGCGCCCCGGCCTTCGCCGTTTTGCCAATCAGCAGCGGCATCGCGACGTTTTCCAGCGCGCTAAAGTCCGGCAGCAGGTGGTGGAACTGGTAGATAAAGCCAAGTTCGCGGTTGCGCAGCTCGGCCTTGGCCGCTGACGACATGGCGTTCAGCGATTTGCCGTCAAACACCACCTCACCGGAGGTAGGGGTATCCAGCCCGCCCAGCAGGTGCATCAGGGTACTTTTACCGGAGCCGGAGCTGCCGACAATCGCCATCATTTCACCCGGCTTCACGCTGAAGGATACGTTGCGCAGGACATCGGTCTGCACGCTGCCTTCCTGATAGCGTTTACACAGGTTGTCGCACTGCAACAGGATGTTGTTACTCATAACGTAAAGCCTCAGCGGGTTGAACGGCGGCCGCGCGCCAGGAAGGGTAAAGCGTGGACAGCAGCGCCACCACAATCGCCGTAACGGTGATGGTGGCAACCTGCGTCAGAGAGATATCGACCGGAAGCGCGGCGCCATCAAGGAAGGCACCGATAACCGGCATTAAATTATTTAGCTGGCTGGCCAGCAGTACGCCCAACAGCGCGCCCAGCACCGCGCCCACCACTCCGGCGGTCGCACCCTGCACCATAAACACGGCGACAATCTGGCGACGCGTCAGCCCCTGGGTTTGCAGGATAGCCACTTCACCCTGCTTCTCCATAATCATCAGGCCAAGCGAGGTGACGATATTAAAAGCGGCAACGGCGACGATCAGGCTGAGCAGCAGCCCCATCATATTTTTCTCCATCTTCACGGCCTGGAACAGTTCGCCCTTGCGCTCGCGCCAGTCTTTCCACACCAGCCCTTTCGCCAGCGGCTGCTGGCTGATGGTGTCGACCTGCAGCGGCTTATCCAGCCACAGACGCCAGCCGGTGATATTGCCTGCCGGGTAACGCATCAGGCGCGACGCATCCTGCTGGTTGACCAAAATCTGGTAGCCATCGACATCGCTGTTAGCGGCAAAGGTGCCGATCACGGTAAACAGACGCTGGCTGGGAATGCGGCCCATCGGGGTGAACTGGCTGGCGGATGGCACCATCAGGCGGATTTTATCGCCGCGCTGCACGCCCAGCTGATGCGCCAGCTGCTCGCCGACGATGGTATTGTACTGGCCCGACTGCAGCTGCTGCTGACGCACGTTATAGAGATACGGTGCCAGCGGGTCCGGCTCATCGGGGTTAATCCCCAGCATAACGCCAACGCCCACGCTGGCGGCGCTCTGCATCACCACTTCCCCGGTGGAAAGCGGCGTAATGCGGCTGACGCCGGAGAGATGCAGGCTGCTGGCAGGGGTCTGCTGCGGGTTGATGGAGCCGCTGTCGCGGGTAATTAACGCCTGCGGCATCAGCCCGAGGGTGTTTTTTTCCAGCTCGTGCTCAAGCCCGTTCATTACGGAAAGCACGGTAACCAGCGCCATCACGCCCAGCGTAATGCCAATGGCAGAGAGCCAGGAGACAAACCGGCCGAAGCGGTCTGAGGCGCGCCCGCGCATATAGCGCAGGCCGATAAATAAGGCGACAGGTTGATACATGACATCCGTCTTTTAATGGCCGAAACAATTGCTGGGGATAATAAAGGTTAGTCCGGCGTTATGGAACCACTAAGCCTCTGACTGCGCGCATTGTTTTGTCAATTACTGAAACATTTCAGCGCCGTGGGTCACTGTACCAGGAATTCTCCCAAACCTTCTGATGCCCGACTTTTTTATTCGATCGCGCCGTTTAATTGCGTTATATGTGGCACCACCTAACGGAACCAGCCATCCAGCGCATTCATTTAGCTTAACTTTAGCCGCTCACGCAGCGCATATCACTGGCTCCAAAGGCACCAGGATTAATCTTAAGAAATTGCTTTCAGCAGGGTTGTCGCGTATGTTGTGTGCGCATAAAATTACGCCAGCCCTCAGATCGCAGTCTGTTGTCAACCTGAAGCCAGCCCTTAAATTCGACCGTCCATAAGCGATCCGTTTTAACCGTCCTGAGCCTAAAGATGCCAAAGTATAAAAATAATGTTAATCGGGCAGTCATCCTCTTTGTCCTCGCTATGCTGCTGTCGATTATCGGCCTTGAGGCGCGTAACCTCGGTTCGTTGTCACTTTTCTGGCCGGGCAACGCGATACTGCTTGGGCTGCTCATTCGCTTTCCTTCGCTGGACAAACGCAGCACGCTGCTCACGCTCTTTTTGGGTATCCTCAGCGCGGACATACTGTACGGCACGCCCCCGATCATTGCTGTTGGCCTTGATGGGGCAAATATTCTCTTTATTGCCTGCGCGCGCTGGATACTGCTGACCAACCACTTTACCCGCGGTTACCCCCGCCGCCTGCAGGCGCTGCTGCACGTTTTCCCGGCCTCACTGTTCGGTGCCGCCGGCTGTGCGCTGGTCGGTGCGATTGTCAGCGAGCGCTACTTTGAGGATGAGCTGTTTAAGGCCTGGTTCTCATGGTTCTCCGAGCAGATGTCGACCTCCATCCTGCTGCTGCCGCTGGTCATTAGCCTGCCGCGCCGCGATGAGCTGGCTCAGCTGGCCAGCGCCCTGCGTGAATGCACCGTGCTGCCGCTGGTTGCGCTGATTGCCACCACTCTGGCCGGTACCTGGGTTGGCGGCGGCGGCAGCATGCTGTTTCCCCTGCCCGCGCTGCTGTGGTGCGCCATCAGCTACCCGCTGTTTATCACCTGCTTCCTGACGATGATCACCGGAATTAGCGAGATCATCCTGGTGGCGGGCAACGTGCTTAATATTCAGGGCAAGGACGATCTGTTCCGCATCGATTCTCTCTCTTCTGCCCGCCTCGGCGTGGCGGCCATGCTGATCAGCCCGCTGATTGTGGCACTGAGCAGCACTTCCAATAAAAAGCTGGTCGCGCGCATCACTAAGCGCGCCGACTATGACTTTTTAACCGGCGCACTGACGCGCAGCGGGCTCTCCTCAAAACTTGAAACGCTGGTGACGCCCCGCAATCGCCCGCACGGCTTTTTCGGCGCGGCGTTTTTGATCGATATCGACCGCTTTAAAAATATCAACGACACCTACGGCCACGCCGCCGGGGATTTTGTGCTGGCGAAAACCGTCGAGTGCATCCGCCAGTCGCTGCAGCAGACCGCGCTGGTGAGCCGAATGGGCGGTGAAGAGTTTTTGGTATTAATCGAAGGGATTTCTCAGCCGCGCGCGTTTCTGCTGGCGAATCGCCTGCGCCACAGCATTGAACAAAACAGCATTATGCTGAACGGCAACGATCTGAGCGTGACGGTGAGTATTGGGATTAGCACGGTCAACCTGAAGAACGTCAACAGCCTGGATGAGTCAATCAAACAGGCTGATGAACAGTTGTATCTTGCGAAGAGTAGCGGGCGAAATCAGGTTCGCCCGGAGTTTGTTCTGTAGGGGCCAGGTTTGCCCGGCCCGCTATAACTTAGCGCGGTTTCACCCGCTGCATCAGGCTTCGTTTTCGATGCGGTTAGCTTCGATTTCGAAGTCCTGGATGGCGGCGTCTAACGCCTCCAGCAAAGTCCCCTGCTGATTCAGCAGCTGGTTAATCTTTTCCGCAGCTGACGGATCTTTATACTCGCCCTCATCAAAGGCCAGCCACTGGCTGGAGAGCGTCTCAGTATTGGTCTGCGCGTAATGGCGCATCTCTTTTAGCTGTGAAGTCACGTCGCGTAAGTGTTCAGTCTGCGTTTTGCTTTCGATCTCACTCATGGATATTTCCTTTCATAGTTAAAAGATGACTACATAAATCGGACCGAAGCGGTGCCAGAAAGTTCACAACAAATTTCCATCAACTCCAAAAAAAGCAAAAAAAAGGCCGGGTAGCCCGGCCTTAACTCTCTGATTAATAATAAGCAATTTTACGATCCGTGCCGTTGATATTAACGGTGATATATCCGGCTGCGGTGGTGGTGGTAGGCGCCGTCGCCGGGGTGGTTGCCAGCGTCAGCACCCCTTTCTCGTTGGCCCCTACGCCTGCCAGCCCGTTGTGCATGCTCATGCGTGCCGCGGGCGTGTTGGTGCCGATGGTGGTGATATCGGTGGTCTCCGTTAAGTCCGGGGTAAACAGTGAGCACTCGCCGGACTCAAAGCGCGTTGGCCCGGTGGATTTCAGGTTAAACATGGTATCGCCGCTGGCGGCCTTCAGCTTCACCCAGATCTCCGTGGTGGTCACGCCGATGCGGTTATACTTGATATCCAGCACTGCCGGGGTGCCATGATGACGAATATCCGCATAAATCGCCGTGGCGCAGCGTGAGATACCGAGATAACTGGAGCAGGAGGAGACCGACGTGACCGGGCTACCCGCCGTGCCGGTTACCGCATCGCTGGAGACCTTGCCAATCATCTCAATAATCCACTGCTGATTCTCTTTCGGCATAAACACCTTGCCGAGCTTGTACCATTTGTCGGCGCTGGAGGTATTGGTAATTTTGTAGCCGGTATACCAGCCGGCCCGCATCGAACCGGTCATCAGCGTGCCGAAACTCTCCTCGCGCCGCCATCCCGCCTCATAGCCGGACAGCCAGCGTGTGGTGCTGGTACCCTGACTGAGCGATGCCCCAGCCTGCAGATTGAGCTGGCGCAGCTGCACTCTGGCATGGTCGAGGATCAGCGGGCTGGAGCAATCCTCAAGGCTCAGAGCATCTATCAGCCACTGACCGTTATTAAGGTCGCCCGGCGCGCGGGTATGCTCAATCCATACGTTGCGCAGTACCCCCTGCGTGACGCGCGGCATCATCAGCGTAGCGTCGCCATAGCCGTACTGGAAATTGGCATTCGACAGTTCAATGGCCGTTGAGTGGTCCCATACGCCCTTCACAGTATCCGACCAGCCGACGTCAAATACCCGGCCGTAGGTGTTAATGGTGTAGATTTGGTCGAACTTACTGTCGAGCGTATCCAGCAGTTTGAATATCGTGCCACCGTTGTTCTGGCCGCGGAAGCAGCTGATCAGAACAATTTCCCCCGCCACGGTGGTGTTTTCAAAAAACGGCTGCTGATTGGAACACATGGCGGAGGTGATCACGCTTTTATTGGCGCTGACATCCGCACTCGCCTGCCCGTTCCAGCTGATCCCCTTGATGGCCGTGCGCCGCGCCTGCACTTTAAATACCGGGCTGGTCGATTTGTCAGAGATAATCGTCGTGCGCGGAATGCCGCCCTGCGGATTGCTATCGCCGTACAGGTAGAAGAACGGCAGTTCGCTGGCCGAAAGGTCAATGGGATTGATCAGGAACTTGCCGCCCGGAAAACGGACCCCAAGATCCTTACAGCTGCTGCTACAGGTCTGCGCCCAGCTCATCATCAGCTTAAATGCCCCACTGTCATCGGTATAGCCATCGCCTTTGGCGCCGAAGTGCAGGATATTGACCTCGTCGTAGTCGTTAATTACACGCTTCCAGTAAAAGCCGCTGCCGACCGCCAACGTTCCGCTATCATCCGCAGGAAGCGTGGTCGTGACAAATCCGACAAAATTACCGCCGCCGCGGAAGGTGGAGTCTTTATCGTAATACCGTTTGAGCAGGGCAATATCGCCAGATTTAGCCGGCGCGGTAGTACGTAATTCAGCAAATGAGTTAACTTCAATCATAATAACCTCCTGGCGGCGCGCACGGGCAGACCGCCTTATTAAGGGTAAATTAGCAGAATGAGCGGGGAGAGAAAGATAACTAAATTCCTGTCACCTCCTGGCAGATAATTAAATCCGCGGATCTATTTTTTATTACCACAAAGCGAAACCCACAGATCGTTATGGGTATTAATCTGCCTGACGGTTCTGATATCCATCAGCTGGGCATCCTGGTTGTGGGTATATATCGGCGAAAATAACGTACAGCTTGCGTCGGAAATCACTTCGTTATTTATCGTCGGCGTGGAATGGCGACTGCTGCATCCTGCGGCGAGCGTCACCGTCAGTAACAGCAGCATTGTCTGCTTGAACACGTTTTGCCTCCTGACTGTTAGCGGCCTGTTGTTTAGCAACGGCCGAGATTTGCTGCGCACTCTTTTGCGCGGCGGCAATATCGGATGTCGCGCGCTGCTGGCTCTTGCCGACCTGCCTGCCGCCAAACCATGCGGCAACAAAGGCCGCCACCACGGCGCCAATGGCCAACAGCCCACTCCAGCCGCCGCTGACCAGCGAAATTAGTGTGCTCATACTTTGCCTCCTGCGAGGGTATCACGCTGTTTAGAGAGGTTTTTCTGGCGGATAAACTGCGCCATCACCGCCATCGCCACCATAAATGCGCCGATCATGCCGAGGAAGTTATGCGGCAGCCACGATTTCACATCCTCAGGCAGCGTACTCCAGGCGCTAAGCGCCGAGTCAGGAAATGACTGCACCCAGGCACTGAGCGCGGAGCCAGCCGAGGCCAGCCACACCGACCAGGTCTTAAACAGCAGGCGGGCGTGATTGACCACCACAACTTTGCCGCAATGCACAAACAGCAGCACCGCCAGCGCCAGCATCGCTACCAGCAGAATAAATAAGGTGAATTTCATAGAACCTCCTGATAACTGGCATAAGTGCCGCTGCGCATCATCTCTGCCTGCCGCTGCGCGCGCTTCGGCGTCTGGCGCGCCCACAGGCTGGCGAGCATCGCCTCTGCGGCTCCGCTGAAGTTGCCGTTGGCAATCATCAGCAGGGTATTTTTAAAGGCCGCCAGCCCGTCCACCCCCAGCTGGTAAGCCATGCTGTAAAGCACATCGCTGCGCGGAGGATTACACTGGCGCAGCGCGGCCAGCATCGCCGGGCGCTGCTTCATTTCAGCAATTTTGCTGTTAAGCATCAGCTGCATCCAGACATCGCCAACGGTGCGCGGCAGCGTGAAGGTGTAATTTTCCAGCGCCGCCCCTTTCGGACCGAGTTTAATTCCGCAGCCAACGGTGGGATATCCCTCGCTATCGCGATAGGGCTGCTCTTTATATCCCTCTTCGAATACCAAAATCTGAATAATATTGCTCATCGTTCACCTCGCTTCCAACCAATAAAAAAAGGCCGCCTCAGCAACCTTATTCACTATTCAATCTGATTTTTCACTTTCACAACCGTGGCCCGACCATTTCAATAGCGCCGGGCGTTTCCCCTGATGCCGCCAATCCGACATTAACAGTCTGGATCATAAATTGCGTACGCAATCCAGAAAGTGAAATTAATCTATTTCCCTGCTGATTAATGATTAATAAATATAAGAAATCAGATCGTCTCTTCGCACTCTAATTCACACTCCAGCGCGCTTAATACGCCAGCGATAAACCCTTCGGCGGTCTGAATCTGTTTGCGGATAGTGCCGTCCGCGCAGCGGCGGCGGCGGGCGATGGCGCGCAGGGAGATCTGCCAAAGATAGTGAGCAACCAGAATGTCGTGCTGCTCGGGATGATTCTTTTTCAGACGGCTGATGCAGGCGTCGAGGATCATACCGTCATTGTCGCTACAGCTCGGGCGTTGCCCCGGGCGGGAATGCACCAATCCCCGGAACCCGGCAGCCACTGACGAATAGCCCAGACCGCGTTCACCCGTTGCCGCCCAGCCCCCCCAACGCTCCAGTAAATTTTTCATATCGCGCATGATGTGCCCCTTTTGTCAGCTGCAACCTGCCGCCAGATATCATCATCCGGCAGCAGAGACTCATTTAACACGGCGTCAGCGCGGCTGAAGGATGACTGCCACGGTGACGCAGGAGTGGCAGACGATGCTGCCAGGGAGTTTGCCAGCGATTAGGCTGGACGGCCTGATTGATAAAGAGCGGGTAATCGTTGAGCGGCATGCATCCGGCAGTGCGCTACGGCGTGGCGGCACCACCCTGCAGGCACTCTGGTTTATACTGGTACTGAAAGTCGGCGATAAACTCGTCTCTTCAGCACCACAGCGAACCAGACTCGGCAACGGCAGCGGTACGCTGGGTTATGCGCTCAGAAAGCCGTTACCGACGCGCATTCAATAACTATGGTTATAGCAAAAGCGTCATTAATAGCAAATAGTATTACCACAGTTAATAGCAAAGCGTGTTTGACGAAAAATACGCATCGCTATAAATTCTGGTATATGAAACCGAATACACTCGCCTGGCGATTGAACATGGCTATGACCATGATGGGAATTACACAGGGTGCTTTAGCAAAAGCATCGGGCGTCTCACAGCCAACAATCTGGCGGCTGACAAAGGGAGAAGCAGAAGGCTCGCGCAAGCTGGTGGACATCGCCAGAGCGCTTGATATCAGCGTTGAGTGGCTGGCAAGTGGTGCTGGCGAGATGCGCGGCGGTCACGCCGGCAGCCCGATTGATAAAGTTAAAGCTGGCACTACGGTTGCCCTGTGGGACAGCAACGGTAAAACCAGCGAGCAGGTCAGTACGCCTGGCGGCGCCAGGGCGCGCAAGAGCTGGCGTGCTTACATCCTCGACCGCAACAGCGGCTGTGCGGAGGCCAGCGCAGGTAGCATCGTAATTATCGATACCGAGGTACCAGCAGAATCTGGAGATCTCGTTATGGCCAGGATGAACTCACGCATCTCGGTTTACCGTTTTCTCGAAGGCCCCTCCAACGGTTTTTTAACCGTCGATGACCCGCGTTTACCCGCCGTTGAACTGTCGGACGATGTGCAGTTAATTGGCGTAGCTATCTTTCTTATCCGCGACTTACGTCGGTAGTCGCTGACCTCCTGCTCCGGCAGGAGTGTCTCTTCGTAGTGACCGCCAGACACCCTGAATAACACAGAAACCATCAGTTTTTCCTCGCGGTGACCCATCAGCGCCCTCTCATCATGACCCTGACAGTGTTGTACAATCGATATAACTGAATAGATTAGTAAAGCTTTTGGAATCTTTGGGTCTTAATTTTCAAAAAATGACAATAAAAATATTAAAAATCAACTATTTCAACAAAATAACTCGATAACTTAAGTTATTTAATCAATAACATTTGATATTGATAATAACTATGGCTATCGTTTTTAGAGGCGGGATTCATCAGAAGCCTTAAGCTAAGGATTTCAGGTGAGCTCAGTTATCAATGGCTCTTACTCTTCTCAGCGGAGGTCAACATGGCGACAATTATCTGGAAAAGTGCGGCGCCGTCAGGAACCTGCCGCAGTCGTTACAAAGCACGACGCGCTGCGGCCGTGGCGCAACGCCGGCGCGACAAGCTGCTGCTGCGTAAAATTAGCCAGCTGCTGGACCCGCAGGCGGGGATGGGGATCGGTGGAGGAATGCGTCAGGCTTTTTCTGCGGCGCGCGCCTGCCAGCAGTGCGGTCTGCCGCGCCAGCTGGAGTCGCGATATTGTTCATTCTGTCAGCCGCAAGCCGGCGGTAATTAGCCTGAGAAATGAAAACAGGCCGCACCGGGCGGCCTGTCAGGCAGTTAATCGTCTGTGCGATCGTCATCTTCAAGTAAAGATTCAATAAACGTCCGTTGTGCGGGTGTTAACACCCAGTGATCCAGCGCTCCAGGCACCTTTTCATCCCCGGACTCTGCACTGCCAGGTAATTCAGCAGGTGTTTTTTTATCGTCGTTGTCCATAATATCTTATCAATGAACACAGGCCAGCAAGCGAATCCAGCCCGAAACGGCATGCTTTGCATCTGGCATTTGTTCGAAACCCTCACCAACCCCAGCTCGCCTCCCCTCATTCTGCTAATGACGATTTCATTTTAGGATCTTTCCAGCTTGTGATAAGTGAATAATTCTGATGTGTGCTGTCGCACAGGGAATAGCGCGCCGTCGCCAGGGTGACAGCGGCGTCAGAGGGAGCGGCAGGCGCGGAGTCCTGCCGCTGAAGGCTTACTCGACGGCGTCTTCCAGCACCTGGTGGATCACCGCCGAGAGCTGATTGATTTCGAATTTCGCCACATAGCCATTGGCTCCGACCTTGCGCACATGGTCTTCGTTGGCGCTGCCGGACAGAGAGGAGTGGATCACTACCGGGATATTTTTCAGGTTCAGATCGCTTTTGATATTGCGCGTCAGGGTAAAACCATCCATTTCTGGCATTTCCAGATCGGTGAGAACCAGTCCAATCTTATCGTGAATCGAGTGCCCTTCGGCCTGCGCTTCCTGGTGCATCTGCTTAATCTTGTTCCACGCTTCCAGCCCGGTAGTGTGCATCAGCGCCGGGATGCCCATCGCCTTCAGGCCCTGCTCCAGCATCTGACGCGCCACCTTCGAATCTTCCGCCACGATAGCCACCGCACCCGGCTTCATCTTGAAGGATTTAATCTGTATATCGCCCTCTTTAACTTCGCGCACCGAAGGGATCACGTCATGCAGGATCTGCTCCACGTCGAGCACCATCGCCATGGTGCTGTTGTTATCGAGGCAGGCAATACTGGTGATATTGCGGGTGCTGACGCCCGACTCAGCCGCATGGACCTGGCTCCAGTCAAGGCGCACGATATCTTCCACCGACTCGACGGCGAAGGCCTGGGTGCTGCGCGCATATTCAGTGACCAGCAGCAGATTAAGGCCGGTTGCCGGGGTGCAGCCCGCAACGGCAGGTAAATCGATAACCGGGATCAGCTGACCGCGAATGTTGGCCATCCCCAGCAGCGGCGACTTCATCCCCGCCGCTTTGGTGATGTTGGTCATCGGCACGATTTCGCGCAGCTTAAACACGTTAATGCCGAATAACTCAGGCTTATCTTCCTGATGAGCAGACCCCAGACGGAATAACAAAAGTTCGAACTTGTTCGATAATGCGAGATTCGCTCTCTCATCAATCTCTTTCTGAAAATTATCCATCTCTACCTCAGGTTATTATTCGTTGTTGTTGGCTTATTAGGTGCTCTGCGTGCATAGAGAGTGCACGCACTGTTCGCTATAACAACTTATCGGCAGTTCTGGAAAAAAGTGCAGGAAAGTTTTTGCGCACTCGTCACACGATCACATCATCAGACCCAAAAGGCACTTTGGCGCTGAAGGCGGGGGAATACGGTGAGGCATCACCTCAGCTCTGACAGTGAAGCGCCCCTGATGTGATGAGGAACGTTATTGAGACGGCTATGTGCCGGAGGGTGAACGGGTTGAAGTAAAGGGTGATCCCTGGCGAATTTTTGATTATTTTGCGAACAACTACTTTATTATTTTTTTCAGTGCGTTGGGTAAGGCCAGTGTGGGTCCCATCCTAGTGCTGACCAGGCCCCGGTCGCGACCATCCAGGCCAGTAGAGCCACAAACACCACAATCAATGACACTTCCATCAACCGTACAACTTTAGCCTTTCTCATCGATTAATCCTCATGAATTACAGGGTGAACGCGCCATATAACCCTAGAATGTTACCGGTAAAGTCACAATAGAAAAGGGGCTTATTTCGCGTTGAAAATGTTAAGTTTCATTTCTATAAATAAGACCTGAATATCATTTTCGCTTAAACGGAGGGCAGGATTTGACTACAGTGGGGAGGTCAGTCCATTAGACAGGTATCGACATATCATCATTAGGTTATCTGGCAGGTGTTCCCTGGGCGAGGCCAGTTTGATAATTTCAGAACCCTTCAATCCACTAAAAATTAAATGCTGAAAATCCAATGTGATAGATAGGCTTCGAGTGACTTAAAGCTTCCAGTTTACGCAGTGTTTAATTCCAAATCGTAATATAGCAGCCAACAAAACATATAAGGGATTTTGTCACATGAAAACTTCAATCATTGCTACCACTATTTTAATCGGTTCTTTTCTGACCGGATGCTCTGTGCAAAATGATAAAACACAGTTTCAAGGCCTGGGGTTAACCTATCAGTCAGATATCAAAAAGCTTGATAATGGAGACTACCTCACGGAAGTGGAAGCGGCTCCTGCTGCAGGCCGCATACAAGGTGCTGTTGGCACTGCAAATAAAAAAGCTTCTGACTTTTGCCGGGTTCAAAACAAATCAATGAAAGAGGTCAAAACGGATATCGATACACACTTGCTGGTTAATGGCGTGGCTCGCCTGACTTTCAAATGCGTCTAAATATCGCCAAGCTTCATTGCTTTTGATAAGACCTGGAGAGCCATTGTGAAGGTGGCTCTCTAACACCACATAATGTATGTGGTCAACAAAAACTGGCCTCGACTTTAGAGTTTCTCCGCAACAATCGTTCTGACTCATTCGGCGTCAAGCCACCATTATATTGATGGGGTCTACGCTGGCTGTAATATACTGTTGTTGAGTTCGTTATCGCTGCGCTGGCTTCGCTAAAATCAGCGTATCCATTATCCGACATCCACTACGTTTTCAGGCTTCTAAAAAATGCCTGGTTAGTGTTCTGTTTCGATTACTTTTGGTATCCTCTGCTTTTCGAGTGACACTTAGGGTCAATATGAAGACTTTGGTTTTTGCCTGCGCTCTGCTACTTACTGGCTGTAATACTAAATGGTCATGGGTGCCTGATCTTCCTGTAATCAGTTCCGACCACTGCCCGCCGGGCAAGGGGCCAGTAGGGACTAATCAGGATTGCCGTTAACTCATTTCAAACACTGCTCTCTGGGGGGGGATCCAAAAGATGGTCTACCAGGTCTATGGGGCCCGGATGGCTGAAACGATGACGCGCAATTGAGCCTGATGAACTCAAAACTGAACGACTTTGCCCCACTACTGCCCCACACTCACACTGGATAGCCTTATAATCTATACTATTCAGTTACTTAACTAATCTAAACCTGCATATTCATAATATCGCTGTACGCGCTGACCAGCTTGTTACGCACCTGAATACCCATCTGCATCGAGACGCTGGATTTTTGCAGGTCAACCATCACGTCGTTCAGCGACACCCCCTCTTTGCCCAGCGCAAAATCCTGCGCCTGGCTGCGCGCTGTGGTTTGCGTTTCGCTGATCTTGTTCAGCGCCGCCTTCAGCTCTGCACCGAAATCTGCCTGAGAAGTGCTGTCTGTGCTTTTACCGCCTGCCTGCAGAGCTGCTGTCTGCATGGCCTGCATCACGCTTTCAATACCCTGAATCGCCATGTTTTCTCCCAAATGGATGCTGAAGTGACTACCGACGCCGAGTAACTTAACACCGATGTCAATAAGACAAAGCCTCTAATTAGAAGTAAAAAACACAGCTTATCCGGCCATCGAATTTCCCATTTAAGAAAATAATGGCACTCCATTAAGGTGGAAATTTTTTAAGCCAGCGCATCAGGGAGTCAGTTTTGTTACGACACTACACGCAACAGTCCGGTCAACTGTCAGGCAGGAAGAAGTCATGAATGCAACTGTCACGCAGGATAATCCAGAGAAGAAGGGTCTGAACGACCTGTTCGCTCGCCTACGCGCTAATCCTCGCATCCCTCTTATTGTGGCTGCGGCGGCCGTTGTGGCCGTCATTATTGCGATGGTGCTATGGGCGAAGCAGCCGGATTATCGCGTTCTTTATAACAACCTCAGCAATGAGGATGGCGGCGCCATCGTCACGCAGCTGACCCAGATGAACGTACCCTATAAGTTCGACGATCAGGGTGGCGCGTTACTGGTTCCGGCAGCCCAGGTGCATGAACTGCGCCTGCGCCTCGCTTCACAGGGTCTGCCAAAAGGCGGCGCGGTGGGCTTTGAACTGCTGGATAAAGAGAAATTCGGCATCAGCCAGTTTAGCGAGCAGGTTAACTACCAGCGTGCGCTGGAGGGCGAGCTGGCACGCACGATTGAAACCCTCGGCCCGGTGAAAGGCGCGCGCGTGCATCTGGCCATGCCGAAACCGACGCTGTTCGTGCGCGAGCAGAAAGCCCCGTCCGCCTCCGTGACGCTGGCACTGCAGCCAGGCCGCGCGCTGGATGAAGGCCAGATCAATGCCGTGGTGCATATGGTCTCCAGCAGCGTCGCCGGTATGCCGCCGGGCAACGTGACCGTTGTCGATCAGGCTGGCCGTCTGCTGACGCAGAACGACCCGACCGGCCGTGACCTCAACGATACCCAGCTGAAATATGCCAGCGATGTTGAAGCCCGCTATCAGCAGCGCATTGAAGCCATCCTTGGCCCGATTGTCGGCAACGGCAATGTCCATGCCCAGGTCACCGCGCAGATTGACTTTAACAGTCGCGAGCAGACCGACGAGCAGTACAAACCGAACAGCAATCCTGACCAGCAGGCTATCCGCTCTCGCCAGACCAGCGACAGCGAGCAGCTGGGTGGTCAGTATCCTGGCGGCGTGCCGGGCGCGCTCTCCAACCAGCCCGCTCCGGCTAACGCGGGTCCGGTCACCACGCCGAATAACAATGCCAACGGGGCGAACGGTGCCAACGGGGCGAACGGTGCCAACGGGGCGAACGGCCAGGCGGCCAACAATGCGGCGACCAATGCCGCCACCACGACTGCGCAGAAAGCGGTGCCGTCGAACACCCGCAGCGACAACACCACCAACTACGAAGTCAACCGCACCATCCTGCACACCAAGATGAATGTCGGTGAAGTGCAGCGCCTGTCGGTGGCCGTGGTGGTGAACTACCGCGCCGATGCCGCAGGCAAACCGATTGCATTGAATGATGCTCAGCTGAAGCAGATTGAAAACCTGACCCGAGAGGCGATGGGCTATTCGGAACAGCGTGGTGACAGCCTGAACGTCGTCAACTCACCGTTTACCGAGAACGATGATGTCGGTGCCGAGCTGCCATTCTGGAAACAGCCAGGCTTTATTGACCAGATGTTTGAAGCAGGCCGCTGGTTACTGGTGCTGATTGTTGCCTTCATCCTGTACCGCAAGCTGGTGCGCCCGCAGCTACGCCGCAAGGCCGAGCAGGAGAAAGCCGCTGCCGAAGCCGCCGTGGCTGCCGCCCAGACCCGTGCCCAGGATGATGATAAAGGGGTCTCCGTCAAGCTGTCGAAAGATGAGCTTGATCAGGAACGTAAATCTCAGCACCGCATGAGTGCTGAGGTCATGAGCCAGCGAATTCGCGAAATGTCAGAAAATGACCCACGCGTGGTGGCTCTGGTTATTCGCCAGTGGATGAAGGACGAACTATGAGTCTCACCGGTACTGAAAAAAGCGCCATCCTGATGATGACCATTGGCGAAGATCGCGCTGCCGAAGTGTTTAAGCACCTCGACACCCGCGAAGTGCAGCATCTGAGCTCGGCGATCTCGAATATGCGCCAGGTGTCGCACAAGCAGCTGACCGACGTGCTGCGCGAGTTTGAGATCGATGCCGAACAGTATGCGGCGCTGAGCCTCAACTCCAACGACTATCTGCGCTCCGTGCTGATTAAAGCGCTGGGCGAAGAGCGTGCCTCTACCCTGCTGGAAGATATTCTCGAAACCCGCGAGACCACCAGCGGCATGGATACGCTGAACTTTATGGAACCGCAGGCGGCTGCCGACCTGATCCGCGACGAACATCCGCAGATCATCGCCACCATCCTGGTGCACCTGAAGCGCGGCCAGGCGGCCGATATCCTTGCTCAGTTCGACGAGCGTCTGCGTCACGATGTCATGCTGCGTATCGCCACCTTTGGCGGCGTGCAGCCGGCAGCGCTGGCGGAGCTGACCGAAGTGCTCAACGGCCTGCTGGATGGTCAGAACCTCAAGCGGGCGAAGATGGGCGGTGTGCGTACTGCGGCCGAGATTATCAACCTGATGAAAACTCAGCAGGAAGAAGCGGTTATCGAAGCGGTGCGCGAGTTCGACGGCGAACTGGCACAGAAAATCATCGACGAGATGTTCCTGTTCGAAAACCTCGTCGAAGTGGACGACCGCAGTATCCAGCGCCTGTTGCAGGAAGTGGAGTCCGAGTCGCTGCTGGTGGCGCTGAAGGGTTCCGAACAGCCGCTGCGCGAGAAGTTCCTGAAAAACATGTCGCAGCGTGCGGCCGATATTCTGCGCGACGATCTCGCCAACCGGGGTCCAATGCGTATGTCTGCGGTAGAGACCGAACAGAAAGCGATTCTGTTGATTGTTCGTCGTCTGGCCGAAAGCGGCGAGATGGTGATTGGCGGTGGCGAGGAAACCTATGTCTGATCATTCCTCCCTGCCGTGGCAGCGCTGGCAGCCTAACGATCTGGCACAGCGCGATCGGCCGCTGATTGAAGAGCTGACGATCCCGGAAGTGACGGAAGAGCCTGCCGACGATCGGCAGTTCCAGCTGGAGCAGCTTCAGGCTCAGGTGCGCAATGAAGCACAGGGCCTCGGCTATACCGAAGGTCAGCAGCGCGGCTTTGCCGAAGGCCAGAAAAGCGGTTATGACGCCGGTTTTCAGCAGGGGCTGGCGGAAGCTCAGCAGCAGCAGGCACCGTTACAGGCGCGCATGCAGCAGCTGGTTTCCGAATTCCACCACACGCTGGAAGCGCTCGACAGCGTCATCGCCTCGCGCCTGATGCAGCTGGCGCTGGAAGCCGCACGCCAGGTGATTGGCCAGGCACCCCACGTTGACGGCACCGCCCTGCTGCGCCAGATCCAGGGGATGCTGCAGCAGGAGCCGATGTTCAGCGGCAAACCCACGCTGCGCGTCCACCCGGACGATCTGCCGCGGGTGGAAACCACGCTCGGCGCTACGCTGAGCCTGCACGGCTGGCGTCTGCTCGGCGACAGCACCATTCACCCGGGCGGCTGCAAAGTCAGCGCCGAGGATGGCGACCTGGATGCCAGCATCGCCACCCGCTGGCATGAACTCTGCCGTCTGGCCGCACCGGGAGAACTGTAATGACCACTCGCCTGTCGCGCTGGCTTGGCGCACTCGACAACTTTGAACAGCGTCTGGCCCAGGTGCCCGAGGTACGTCGCTATGGCCGGCTGGTGCGCGCCACCGGGCTGGTGCTGGAAGCGACCGGCCTGCAGCTGCCGCTGGGTGCGACCTGCGTGATTGAACGTCATGACAGCCAGGGCATTGGCGAAGTCGAGAGTGAAGTGGTTGGCTTTAACGGCCAGAAACTGCTGCTGATGCCGCTGGAAGAAGTAGAAGGCATCATTCCCGGCGCGCGCGTTTATGCCCGCGTGGCAGGTGATAACCAGCACAGCGGCAAACAGTTGATGCTCGGGCCAGAACTGCTGGGGCGCGTGCTCGACGGCAGCGGTCGCCCGCTTGACGGCCTGCCTGCACCGGAAACCGGCTATCGCGCCCCGCTGATCACGCCGCCGTTTAACCCGTTACAGCGCACGCCGATCACCGACGTGCTGGATACCGGCGTGCGGGCGATTAACGCTCTGCTTACCGTCGGTCGCGGCCAGCGTATGGGGCTGTTCGCGGGTTCCGGCGTCGGTAAAAGCGTGCTGCTCGGCATGATGGCGCGCTACACCAAGGCAGACGTGATCGTGGTCGGGCTGATTGGCGAACGTGGCCGCGAAGTCAAAGACTTTATCGAAAACATTCTCGGCACCGAAGGGCGTGCGCGGGCGGTGGTGATTGCCGCCCCGGCGGATGTCTCTCCTTTATTACGTATGCAGGGTGCTTCTTACGCCACGCGCATTGCCGAAGACTTCCGCGACCGTGGCCAGCACGTGCTGCTGATCATGGATTCCCTGACGCGTTACGCCATGGCCCAGCGTGAAATAGCGCTGGCGATCGGGGAGCCGCCGGCCACCAAAGGCTATCCGCCTTCCGTGTTTGCCAAGCTGCCCGCGCTGGTCGAGCGCGCCGGTAACGGCATCGACGGCGGCGGTTCGATTACCGCCTTCTATACCGTTCTGACCGAAGGGGACGACCAGCAGGACCCGATCGCCGACTCCGCGCGCGCCATTCTCGATGGCCACATTGTGCTGTCGCGCCGCCTGGCAGAATCCGGCCACTACCCGGCTATTGATATTGAAGCCTCGATCAGCCGCGTCATGGCACACCTGATCGATGAGACGCACTACGCCCGCGTGCGCCAGTTTAAACAGCTGCTTTCCAGCTACCAGCGCAACCGCGATCTGGTCAGCGTGGGGGCGTATGCCGCCGGGACCGACCCGACGCTGGATAAAGCGATCAAACTCTACCCAGAGCTGGAGGCCTTCCTGCAGCAGGGGATGTTTGAGCGCAGTACGTTTGATGATGCCAGCCTGCATCTGCAGGCGATCTTTGGTTAAGTCTGAACAGCGGAGAACTTATGGCTAAGACAGCTTCCCCGATCGATACCCTGCGCGATCTGGCACATAAAGATGTGGAAAAAGCCGCCATTCAGTTAGGCGACGTACGCCGGGCGCAAAAGCAGGCAGACGATCAGCTGACAATGCTGCTCAACTACCAGGACGAATACCGCAGGAATCTCAACACCACCATGAGCGAAGGGATTGCCAGTACGCGCTGGTACAACTACCACCAGTTTATTCAGACGCTGGAAAAGGCGATTGAACAGCATCGCGCCCAGCTGATGCACTGGAACACCCGGGTGGAAAATGCCCTGCGCTTCTGGCGCGACAAACAGCAGCGGCTGCACGCCTATGAAACGCTTCAGGCGCGGGCGCTGGCAACCGCACTCTTACAGGAAAACCGTCTCGATCAGAAACGGATGGACGAATTTGCCCAACGGGCATCATTGAGGAAAGGCGAATGATTACCTTACCAACCGCAGTGGCGACCACCAGCGCCAGTAGCAAAACCGGTGCGGCTGCCACCACCCCTGACAGCACGCTGGACGCGACTCCCGGCGGCGACAGCGCCGCCAGCGGTGAAAATTTGCCGCAGGGGTTTCTCACTCTGCTGGGGAACCGACTGCTATCGCTGGCGCAGCAGGGTGCCAGCGCCGCCCCTCAGGATGACACGGCGCAAAATGTTACCGCCGATGGGAAAGCACCGGCAAAAACCAGCATCAGCGATCTGCTGGCCGCGCTGGATAAGCCCGAGACGCTGACCGCGCTGCTGCAACCGCAAAAAGCCAGCACGGAAAAAAGCCCGGACAGCGAGGAGAAAGCCGCGCCGGTGGAGCTGAGCAGCAGCGATTTGCAGGCGTTACAGGCGCTGTACGCCATGCTGCCCAACGCTGCCGCAGTGCCCGTCGCCAGCGGTAACAGCAGCAGCAAAAACAGTGACCTGCTGAGCAGCGATCTGAGCAAGAGCAGCAAAGGCTCGACGCTGAACGCGTTAAGCGCGGCGTTGGGTAAAGTGAGCAGCGACGACGCTGACGCCGCGGGCACAGCCACCACGAAAACCGGCAGCGCTGGCGTACTGCTGCCGGGCAACTCCGACAGCGCGACTGCTGCGGCAAAATTCAGCGCTAACCCGGGTGCGCAGACGCTTGACTCAGCTTTTCAGCAGGTTATGAGCCACGTCAGCAAAGATAACGACAAAGAAAATTCAAGTTCTGCCCTCAACGCGACGATAACCAATAATGTGATCAGCGCCGCTTCTTCCGCGCAGACCCCGACTTCAACCTCGGCGGTCAGCGCGCCGGCAACGCCACTGCTGAATTCTCAGCTTGGCAGCCCGGAATGGCAGCAGGCACTGGGACAACAGATCCTGATGTTCAGCCGCAACGGGCAGCAGACCGCCGAGTTGCATCTGCATCCGCAGGACCTGGGCAGCATCCAGATCTCTTTGAAGCTGGATAATGACCAGGCCCAGCTGAGTATGGTGTCGAACCATAGCCAGGTCAGGGCCGCGCTTGAGGCCGCTATCCCTCAACTGCGTACCTCACTGGCTGAAAGCGGCATCAGCCTGGGTCAAAGTAATGTCAGTAGCGATGCATTCCAGCAGGGTCAGTCCTTTAATGGCCAGCAGGAACAGCAGCGTAATAACAACGGAAACCCGTTTAGTCTTGCTAATGAAAATGACAGTGATGTGACGCAAATTGCCGTACCTGCCGCCCTGCAGGCGCGTGCAGCTGGCTCCAATGCTGTTGATATTTTCGCCTGACGGCAACAAACGCGCAAGCTGATGGCAAAACTCGCGTCTTTTCTGCCTATTGTTTGGCGCAAGACGCGGGATAATTCGCTCATAAAGCCGTGGGACAGTGAGAAATATGACGTGGCACCGCCCCTCGAAAATAATCACAGGAAGTTACAGCTAATATGACTGATAACGCTAAAGCCAAAAGCGGCAAACGTAAGCTCCTGATACCCGTGTTACTGATCGTGACTCTGGTCGCTTGCAGCGTGGCGGGATATACAGTCTGGCACATGATGAAGGCGCCGAAAGATGCCGCTGCGGCTGCAAAGCCTGAGCCGCCACCTGCCCCGGTCTTTTTTGCTCTGGATACGTTTACGGTCAACTTGATCAACCCAGACAACGACCCGGATCGCGTGCTTTATGTCGGCTTCACCCTGCGCTTGCCGGATGAAGAGACCCGTCGTCGCATGAACGATTATCTGCCGGAAGTACGCAGCCGTTTACTGCTGCTGCTGTCGCGTCAGAATGCTACGGGCCTCGCCAATGAGCAGGGCAAGCAGCAGTTAGTGACACAGATTAAACAGGTACTGGCACCTCCGCTGGTGCAGGGACAACCACAGCAGGTCGTGACAGATGTACTGTTTACGGCCTTCATTCTGCGGTGATGGATATACATGGGCGATAACATTCTTTCTCAGGCAGAAATTGACGCACTACTCAATGGCGACAGCGATAGTGCGGCAGAAGATAAGGTCAGTACCGGGGGCGAAAGCGATATTCGCCCTTACGATCCCAATACTCAGCGCCGCGTGGTACGCGAGCGTCTGCAGGCACTGGAGATCATCAACGAACGTTTTGCGCGTTCTTACCGTATGGCGCTGTTTAATCTGCTGCGTCGCAGCCCGGATATTTCCGTCGGTGCGATAAAGATCCAGCCATACCATGAGTTTGCCCGCAATCTGCCGGTACCTACCAACCTTAACCTTATCCACCTCAAGCCGCTGCGTGGCACGGCGCTGGTGGTATTTTCGCCGAGTCTGGTGTTTATCGCCGTTGATAACCTGTTTGGTGGTGACGGCCGTTTTCCGACCAAGGTCGAAGGACGCGAGTTTACCCACACCGAACAGCGGGTGATCCGCCGTATGTTAAAGCTGGCGCTGGAAGCCTACAGCGAAGCGTGGAAGCCGATCTATCCGCTGGACGTAGAGTACGTGCGTTCGGAAATGCAGGTGAAGTTCACCAACATTACTACCTCACCGAATGACATCGTGGTCACCACGCCGTTCCAGGTGGAGATTGGTAACCTGACCGGTGAGTTCAACATCTGTATCCCATTCAGCATGATCGAGCCGCTGCGTGAAACGCTGGTGAACCCACCGCTGGAGAACTCGCGTACCGAAGATGAGAACTGGCGTGACACGCTGGTGAAACAGGTTCAGCACTCGGAGCTGGAGCTGGTGGCGAATTTTGCCGATGTCTCAATGAGAATTTCCCGTCTGCTGGAGTTAAAGCCCGGCGACGTCTTACCGATTGAAAAACCGGACCGCATTATCGCCCATGTCGATGGCGTGCCGGTGTTGACCAGCCAGTACGGAACACTGAATAAACAGTATGCACTGCGCGTGGAACACCTGATCAACCCGATTTTGAATTCGCTGAATGAGGAACAGCCCGATGAGTGATACCAATAAGCCGTCCGACGACGACATCTCTGCGGACGACCTGTGGGCTGACGCAATGAACGAACAGGTAAAATCCTCTTCAACCGGCGGCGTGTTTAAATCGCTGGAAAATGGCGATATTGCTGCTGGTTCGCAGGATATCGACATGATTATGGATATCCCGGTGAAGCTCACCGTGGAGCTGGGCCGTACCAAAATGACCATTAAAGAGCTGCTGCGCCTGTCGCAGGGTTCGGTAGTGGCGCTGGACGGCTTAGCCGGGGAGCCGCTGGATATCCTGATCAACGGCTATCTGATTGCCCAGGGTGAAGTGGTGGTGGTCGCCGATAAATATGGCGTGCGCATTACCGACATTATCACCCCGACCGAACGTATGCGTCGTCTGAGCCGCTAAATGAATACCACCCAGCAGCAGCCAGCCATCGGGCAGCCGGCCATTTCTACCGGTTCAATGCTGACTCAGGTGAGCGGGGTACTGGCGGCGATTATTATTCTGATCCTCGCCTGCGCCTGGGTGGCAAAGCGCTTCGGCTTTGCCACTAAGCGCAGCGGCAGTGAGAAACTGAATATCAGCGCCAGCTGCCAGCTGGGACAGCGTGAACGCGTGGTCGTGGTTGATGTGGATGATGTGCGTCTGGTTCTGGGCGTCACCGCTCAGCAGATCACCCATCTGCATACCCTGCCGGCGAAACCGCAGCAGGAACTCCCGGAAGCACCGGCTGTGACGGCAGATTTCCGTCAGGTTCTGCAGTCGTTAATGAAAGGTTCCGGGAAGAAAAAATGAAACGTCTCCTTCCACTGTTAGCACTGGTTTTGCTGATGCTGACTCCGAACGTCTACGCGCAGCTGCCTGGGCTTATCAGTAAGCCGATGGCTAACGGCGGCCAGAGCTGGTCGCTGCCGGTGCAGACGCTGGTATTTATTACCTCGCTGACCTTCCTGCCGGCAATATTGCTGATGATGACCAGCTTTACGCGCATCATCATCGTTTTCGGCCTGCTGCGTAACGCGCTGGGTACCCCCTCTGCGCCACCTAACCAGGTGCTGCTTGGCCTGTCGCTGTTCCTGACCTTCTTTATTATGGGCCCGGTGTTCGACAAAATTTATACTGATGCCTATCTGCCGTTCAGCGAAGATAAGATCAGCATGCAGGAAGCCATTGATAAAGGTGCGCAGCCGCTGCGTGAGTTTATGCTGCGCCAGACGCGTGAAGCGGACCTTGCGCTGTTTGCCCGCCTGGCTAACACGCCACCGATTGCCGGGCCGGAAGCGGTGCCGATGCGTATTCTGCTGCCGGCTTACGTCACCAGTGAACTGAAAACGGCTTTCCAGATCGGCTTCACGGTATTTATTCCATTCCTGATTATCGACCTGGTGGTCGCCAGCGTGCTGATGGCGCTGGGGATGATGATGGTGCCCCCCGCCACCATCTCCCTGCCCTTTAAGCTGATGCTGTTTGTGCTGGTGGATGGCTGGCAGCTGCTCATCGGCTCACTGGCCCAAAGTTTCTACTCTTAAGCGAGGCCACAAAAATGACTCCTGAATCGGTAATGGTTTTGGGCCACGACGCGATGCAGATTGCGCTGGCGCTGGCCGCCCCGCTGCTGCTGGCAGCGCTGGTAAGCGGCCTGTTAATCAGCCTGCTGCAGGCGGCTACCCAGATTAACGAACAAACGCTCTCCTTTATTCCGAAGATCCTTTCCGTGGTGGCAACCATCGTTGTGGCCGGTCCGTGGATGCTCAATCTGATCCTCGACTATATGCGTACCCTGTTCTCCAACCTGCCTTATCTGATCGGATAATGATTCTTTTTGACAGCAGTCAACTTTTATTCTGGATAAGTCAGCTATTCTGGCCGCTTGCTCGCGTGCTGGCTTTGATCATGACGGCGCCGCTGCTGAGCGAAAAATCGATTAGCCGCAAGGTGAAAATTGGTCTGGGCCTGATGATTACCTGGGTATTGATCCCGTCGTTACCCCCGACCAACGTTACGCTGTTTTCGGTTGGCGGCTTCTGGTTGCTGATTCAGCAGATACTGATTGGCGTAGCGATTGGTTTTACCATGCAGTTTGCCTTTGCGGCGGTGCGTACCGCGGGGGAAGTGATTGGTTTGCAGATGGGCTTATCCTTTGCCACCTTCTTTGACCCGGCCAGCCGACTGAACATGCCGGTTCTGGCGCGCTTTCTCGATATGCTGGCGATGTTGCTGTTTCTCTCCTTCAACGGTCACCTGTGGCTGATTTCGATGGTTGCGGACAGTTTTCATACTTTGCCTATTGGTGGCGAGCCGCTGAACAGCAATGCGTTCCTGGCGCTGACCAAAGCCGCCAATTTAATTTTCCTTAACGGCATGAGATTAGCGCTACCGTTAATCACCCTGTTACTCACCTTAAACCTGGCCCTGGGTTTGTTAAACCGCGTTTCACCACAGCTGTCGGTTTTCGCTATCGGCTTCCCGGTCACCTTATCGATAGGTATGGTGTTCATGAGCCTGATGATGCCCCTGCTGGCGCCCTTCTGCGAGCATTTATTCAGTGAAGTGTTCGACTTACTGTCGACATTACTCAGTGAACTACCCGGCAAGTAAACTTTAGTATTCCCCCTCTTATACAAAAGCATTGTTAAGCCATCGAAATATATCAGAGCATTTTTCGCGCCATTATTTGCAGAATAACCTTAAGGAAATTCTGATAAATGGGCTAGCACGATGAAAATAATTCTTATTAAAACCCAGTTAGCGTATTTTAAATCCTCAAACCGGTGATTTGTTGCGAAACAGTTAACGGTTAAAAAATGGGCAAATGTCTGTTTTTAATGAAGATTTTATTTTTCTCGGTTTTTCTTGTTTTAAAATTCATTTTACGGCATTGTCAATACTCCCCGCATGCCTACACTTTCGGGGAATGAATGTTTTTAGGATTCGTCCTATCAGAGTTTTCCTGATTCTGCGCGATAGTGTCGACGTCAGCGGAAAACTGTGTCAGGTGCTGTACTAACTCAGATGTCTAAGCAGTCTCGCTGCCAGCCCTCTGAAGTGGGTGACTTGTCAGAGCATCGCTCTGTCAAAAGCCAAATTAGCAGTCAGCAAGGACGCATGAGTACTCTCGCCGTAGATGGCAAAGCTTTATTCAGGCTGGGTAAAAATAACAAGATCGTGATTAAGAACTCTTTGCTCTCGTACCGCAAGCACGTAATTCATCGTTGATTTAAACGGAAAACAAATTTGGTGAGGGTAGCTATTATGCCAACGATTATTATGGATTCATGTAACTACACACGACTAGGCTTAAGCGATTATATGGCGGTAAAAGGGGTTAAAAAGAAAAATATAACCTCCGTTAACGACATGGACCAATTGCAAATTAAATGCCAGCAGCTTCAACCTGGCGTGGTTTTTATTAATGAAGACTGTTTCATTCATGAGTCCGATGCAAGTCAGCGTATCAGAGACATTATCATGCAGCACCCTGATACCCTGTTCTTCATCTTCATGGCTATCTCCAATATCCATTTTGAGGAATACCTCTACGTTCGTAAGAACTTGATTATTACATCAAAATCGATAAAGCCGGCGACTCTTGATACGCTGCTTAGCAGCTACTTTCAAAAGAAAGTCAGTATGTCACCCCGCTACAATTCAGGCTTCGACGTCCATCCATTAACGCTCAGCCAGACTGAGTCTAATATGCTTAAGATGTGGATGTCAGGTCACGATACAATACAAATCTCAGATAAAATGCAGATTAAAGCCAAAACGGTTTCATCGCATAAAGGCAATATAAAACGTAAAATTAAAACGCATAATAAGCAGGTTATTTATCATGTGGTTCGTTTAACTGATAATGTCACCAGCGGTATTTACGTCAACGTAAGATAACGCACCGGGCAGGTCCGCCTTCGCTGACCTGCCCGTTCTCCATTTGCAGAATGCTCATTCTGTGAGCCTGCTCCCACTTCAAGACCTAATCCTTTTCACTTCTTTGCCGATGGTTTGTAGACGACCGGAGCGTTCCTTCGTCCCTACTGACAGAGAGCAAGGATATGAAATCACCATTACAATCTCACGAGCAGCCGACCATCAGCTTTTGGCAACATTTGCGCCTGGTCCCCCTGTTCGCCGCCATTCTTGGCGGAATTCTGCTGTTGTTTGCCCTGTGTATCGGCCTCGCCAGTTATTTTTTAGTCCAGAGTAATAAGTCGCTGAATGATATTACGCAAGAAATTGCTATCCGCATGGCGATCTCAAACAGTTCTAATAATCTGCGCGCTGCGCGTTTGACGGTGATCCATGCCGGTGCCGCTGCACGTATCGGTGAGATGGATGAATTCAAAGCCAATCTCACCAGTTCAGAAAAGCGCATCACATCGGCACGCGACAATTTCAATATCTATCTCAACCGCCCGGTCAAAACCCCGGCAGGGATAGCGCTGGATGTGGAGCTGAAAAAACGCTTCGACGCTTATATTAAGCAGGGGCTTGAGCCGATGCTGAAAAGCGCGGGGGATGGCAGCTTTGAAGGGGTTATCGCCCAGGAGACGGATTACACCCGCAAACTGGATGACGCTTATAACGACGTGCTGTTTAAAGCGATCAAGCTGCGTACTGAGCGTGCCGACGGGCTCAATCAGCAGGCCGCTGCACAAACCCGCCTCGGCTTTATTATGATGGCGGCGGCATTCGGCCTCGCCCTGCTGCTGACGCTGGCGACCTTTATCTTCCTGCGCCGGGTGGTGATTACGCCGCTGCGCCAGGCGGTAGAAAGAATTGAGCAGATCTCCCACGGCGATCTGACCGCGCCGCCGCAGGTCTGGGGACGCAGTGAGATCGGCAGCCTGGGGAATAACCTGCAGCTGATGCAGCAGGCGCTGGTTAAAACCGTAGGAACCGTGCGCGAGGGGGCGGTGGCGATCTATCAGGGATCGAGCGAGATCTCCGCAGGCAATACCGACCTCTCCTCACGCACCGAACAGCAGGCTTCCGCGCTGGAGCAGACCGCTGCCAGCATGGAACAGCTGACCGCCACCGTGAAACAGAACGCCGAAAATGCCCATCACGCCAGCCAGCTGGCTGCCGATGCGTCGGGTAAAGCGCGCCAGGGCGGAGAGATTGTCACCGGCGTAGTGAATACCATGAACAACATCTCCAGCAGCTCGAAGAAAATTGCCGAGATCACCACGGTGATCAATAGCATTGCCTTCCAGACCAATATCCTGGCGCTGAATGCCGCGGTGGAAGCCGCGCGAGCCGGTGAACAGGGGCGCGGCTTTGCCGTGGTCGCCAGCGAGGTGCGCAACCTGGCGCAGCGCAGCGCCGGAGCCGCGAAAGAGATTGAGGGGCTGATTGCCGAGTCGGTAGACCTGATTGGTAAGGGGTCGTCGCAGGTGGGGCACGCGGGCAATACCATGGGTGAAATCGTCGATGCGGTGCGCCGCGTGACCGATATCATGGCCGAGATTGCCGCCGCATCCGACGAGCAAAGCAAAGGGATCCAGCAGGTCAGCCATGCGGTCACCGAGATGGACAACGTCACCCAGCAGAACGCTTCACTGGTGGAGGAAGCCTCATCTGCCGCAGCGTCGCTGGAAGATCAGGCGGCGCGCCTGACTCAGGCGGTGTCGGCATTTAAACTGAGTGGTGGCGCGGTTGCTGCGGTGAAAAACAGCAGCGTCAGCAGCAAACCCGCCGCGTTAGCCGCCACGCGCCCGGCGCTGGTCAGTCATGAGAATTGGGAAACGTTTTAAGCGGGGTTGAGATGGATAATCAGGGCGAGGCAGGCCTCGCCCTGACGAGAGTTGAGGGGTTCGTTGTCGGGTCGACCTGTTACCGGTCGGCCCGTTGTAACAACTCTGTAGCCTTATCCAACGCTATGCCCTCTTTATTACGGATAATCACTTCGCCAATCTCCTCTGCACATTGCAGAATATTATGGTGGTGGCACGCCAGCGGGATCACCGTCAAATCTTCGCAAACTTGCTGCAATCCATTATCCTGCACTGCCAGAAGCTCTCGCATTACGTCATCCGGCAGCTGTGGGTTGGGCTGGGTCGCTTTGAACAATGTCACGCGTGTGGTCATCAGCCTGCGCGAAATAACACCTTGTGCAAGCCGCTGTTCCGTTCCTGCAATGGCCATTGCCCGCTGTGCCGCCTCCGCAGTAATGCCCAGGGCGGACAGCAGATCGGATGATGGCTGTTCTCCCACGGCTTGCTGATAGAAACTGTCGAGCAGATACAGTGACACCTGGCCGACGCCCCTTGCTTCCAGCAGCGCGGCAACCTCCAACGCGATCAGTCCCCCCAACGACCATCCGACAATCTGTACTGGCGAACTTCCGCTTAACAGCCCGTGTGCCGTCATCTCATCAAGATAGCGAGCGGCAAGCGTGGGCAGAGAATCAATCGGCGGCCGATGATAAAGATTGTAGTTGTCGATACCGAAGCAGTTTATGCGGCCCTGGAAGGCCTGCGCAAACGGATAAAACGCTTCAGCGCCAACCAGTGCCGGATGGATCATCCATAACGCAGATGCACCGGGCGCAGGAGTGTTGAGCGCTATCACCAGGCTGTTGTGCTGGCTGGCTAACAGATTTTTCAGGGTACGGCACTGGAACAGTTTCACCACCGGGACCGGTGACCCCAGAATGTCAGCAAGCCTGATGCACAAAGAGATCGCGATAATTGACGTTCCCCCGGCGCGGAAAAAATCATCGGTCATACCGATGCGTTCGCAGTGCAGCGTTTCCTGCCACAGCGCACACAGCTGGGCCTCCAGCGCATTTTTCGGGGCAACATAATCAGTTTCGCTACTGCTGGCCGGGGCAGGCAGTGCTTTGCGATCCAGCTTACCGCTGGAGCTAAGCGGCAACGCATCCAGCCTTACCAACGCGGTCGGGATCATATATAGCGGCAGTTGCTGACTCATGAATTCCAGCAGCTCAACTTCCACCAGCGGCTCCTCACAGACGTAGTAAAGGACCAGCCGTTGCTGGCTGTCGTCATTTCTGACAATCGCGCAGCAGGACTTGATGGGACTGAATGCCATTGCGCAGTCTTCGACTTCCCCCAGCTCAACGCGATAGCCATTCAGCTTCACCTGAAAATCCATACGGCCTAAAAATTCAAGGTTGCCATCAGGCAGATAACGCCCAGCATCCCCGGTACGGTAAAGCCTCTCCCCCAGCACCGGATGCCAGATAAAACGCTCATCGGTAAGGGTGCGATTACGGTAATATTCGCGCGCCACGCCTGCCCCACCGATATACTGCTCACCCGGCAGACAAGGCGGTAGGATACGCATATGGCGGTCAAGCACGTAAAAGCGCTGGTGCGCCATCGCTTTGCCGTAAGGCACGCTGGGAGCAAGTATCGGTCCGTCAGGAATCTCATAGATGATCGACCATATAGAACTCTCGGTGGCCCCCCCCGTACTGCTAATACGACAGTGCGGCTGCCACTGGCGAATACGCGCGGGAAGCTGTCGGGAGATCACTTCCCCCACCAGCACCACATTGCGCAAGGCGGGCCAGCTGGCGCCGGGCTGCACGCCGGACTCAAGATACTCAACCAGCAATGTCATCACTGACGGGGCAGAGTTCCAGAACGTCACGTCGTGCTCAATCATCAGGCGATGCCAGGCATCTGGCTGATAACGCTGGGCTTCCGACGGTATCACCATCGTTGCACCAGCCGACAGAATGCCAAAGATATCAAATGCAGAAATATCAAAGCTCAACGCGCTCAGCGCCAGCCCTCGATCGTGCGGGCCAATGCTCAGCTGCCGCAGCGTATCAACAATACTGTTCACAGCGCCGCGATGCTCAACTGCCACCCCTTTGGGTGCCCCAGTAGAACCGGAAGTGAAGATGACATACGCCAGTTCACCCGACGCCGCGAATACCGGTTCGCCCGGCTGCGGCTGCGGAAGTTCCGCGACGCAGCCGTGACTATCTATCGCCAGCAGGCGAGCATTGTCGGTGGACTGCCAGGGGGCACTGCTAATAATGACCCGTGTTTGTGACTGGCTGATGATGGCGCGCCGTCTGCGCTCCGGCCAGGAGCCATCAAGCGGCAGATACGCCCGGCCGGCCATCAGGATAGCCATTACGGCAATAATCTGCGCGCGCCCTTTATCCACCATCACTGCAATAGTCTCCGCCTCCATATCGGTAAACTGCCGTAGTTGCAGAGAGAGATGCAGCGCCGCCTGATACAGTTCGCCGTAGCTCAGTGCCCCGTCGCTGTCTATCAGCGCCACCCTCTGCGGCTGCCGCCGGGCATGCTGGATAAAGTCATGATGAATGGCACGCTCAAAGTCATACTGCGGCAGGCTGGACTGCCACTCTGCTCGCTGACGCAACACGTCGGCTGGGTCGATCAGATGCATCTCTTTAATCTGCAGGCGGCTATGATTCACCAGCTGTTGCAGGATGCGCAGATAGTAACGCGCCAGGTATTCAATGGTTTCAGCACTGAACAACGCCGTGGCGTAGTTAAATATCAGCTGCGTCCCCTCCGTTTTTTTCTGTACGCTCAAGGTCATATCAAACTTGGCTACCTGATAATTTTTGTTCAGGCTTTGTGGGATAAGCCAGTCAGGGAATGACGGATTAACGTCCTCATCTTCCAACAGGAACATCACCTGGAACAAAGGGTGAGAAGCCAGGTCGCGCGGCACCTTCATCATATCGATCAGCTGGTCCAGAGGCAGGCCCTGATACTGCTGAATTTCCATCACCTGGTCGAACACACCCTGTATGTACGCGGCAAGCGTGATGTCATCATCGATCTGCGAGCGTAGCGGCAAGGTATTAACAAAGAAGCCAATAACATTATGCACCTCCTCCGTCGGGCGGTTAGCGACAGGCGTACCGACCAAAATATCCTGCTGACCGCTGAAGTAGCTCAGCAGCAGGTTAAAACTGGCGAGAAACAGCGCGAATGGCGTTACGCCATGCTGCTGAACAAAATGCTCACATTGAGCACCCAGTTCTGTTGGTAACCTGATGCAATAATTGGCCCCCCGATGATCAACCTTTGCCGGGCGGGGGTAGTCGAGCGGCAGCTCAAGAGGTTGCCAGTTGTGCAGCTCATCCCGCCAAAAGTTTTTCAGCGCCTGCGCCCGCCCGGAGTCAAGATACTCTCGCTGCCAGCAGGCATAGTCACCATACTGTAACGCGGGTGCGGACAATGGCAGCGTGCTGCCTAAACAGCAAGCGGGATACAGCTCGGCCAGCTCGCGGATAAACAACGCTTGCGACCAGCCATCGAAAGCCAGGTGATGGATAACAACCAGGCAGTAAACGTCCAGCGTATTCCCCTCATACACCTGGTAAATCGTGGCGCGGGTCGGAATTTCTGTGCTGAGATTAAATGGACGGTCGATATCCTGCTGCAGCTGCCGCGGCCACTCACCCGCAGCCAGCATCATGCGAGCCACCTCGAGCGCTGCATCAGTTCGCACTGACTCGGCTAGCTGCGCCTGCTGCTGATGGATCACGCTGCGCAGCACTTCATGACGGGCAACAATCGCCTGCAAACTGTGGCAACAGGCGTCAATATCTGTGCCTGGCGCCAGCCGGAACAGCATCGGAACATGGTACAGATTGCTGCCACCGTTAAGATTTTCAATAAACCACAGCTGCATCTGTGAGTAAGAGAGGGGCCAGCGGTCGCGTTGCTGGGCCGGGATAGAAATACCCGCTGTCTGCGGCCCACTCTGCGCCAGGTAAGCGCACAGCGATCTGATCGTGGGGTACTGCCCTATTTCGCTCAGCGTAACCTGCTTTTTCAGCCTTCGGCTAAGCTGGTAGCTGGCCTGGATAGCCAGCAGGGAATTGCCCCCCAGCGCAAAGAAGTTGTCCTCTACGCCGATTGGCTCCACGTTAAGCAATTCGCGCCAGATATCGCAACAAATCGTCTCTTCATGACTCGCTGCCTCCACAAAAGCCTGCGCCTGAGGCACTGCTGGCGGCAGTAAATCGCGCGCGACTTTGCCATTCAGCGTCAGGGGGATCTGCTCAAGCTGCATAATGGTTTTTGGCACCATGTACTGCGGCAGCTGGGCGCGTAACTGCTGAAGCAATAAGACAATATCAATCTCTTCACTGGCAGTGATATAGGCGACCAGAACCCTTTGGGGAGCGGAAGTCAATATCACGCAACAGCCCGTTATCCGCGGATAAGCCAGCACCACGTTTTCAATTTCACCCAGTTCAACCCGGTAGCCATTGATTTTGACTTGCTGGTCAATGCGCCCCATGAATTCGATATTGCCATCGCTGAGGAAACGCCCGTAATCGCCAGTACGATACACGCGCTGCTGCAGCTGGTGATGCCAGAAGAAACTGGCGTTGGTTCGCTCTTCATCATGATAGTAACCGCGCGCTAATCCCTCTCCGGCAATAAAGAGCTCGCCTTTAACCCCTTCGGGCACGGGCCGCAGCCAGCGATCCAGGACGTAAAATTGTTCATGGGGCAGCGCCCGACCATACGGGATACTGACCGTCAGCACCTTTTCAGGTGGAACTTCGTACAGAATTGAGAAAATGGCGGCTTCTGTCGCGCCGCCTGCACTGCAGAACTGGCAGTCAGGTGCCCACTGGCGACAGCGCTCGGGTAAGGATGTGGCAATCCAGTCCCCTCCCACCATGACCAGCCGCAACGCCGGACGTGGGCGATCGAGGGATCCGGCATTAATAACGTAATCCAGCAACAGCTCCAGCAAGGCCGGAGCACTGAGCCAGAGGGTCACCCGATGCGACATCATCAGCTGATACCATGCCTGCGGACTGGCGCGATGTTGCTCGGCAGGCATCACTACGGCGCCACCGACGGAAAGCGGGGCAAAAATGTCCCAAATGGCAAGGTCAAAACTCATTGCGCTGAGCGCCAGGCTGCGATCGTGCTTATCAATGCTGAAGCGACGCTGTACCCCTTCCAGGGTATTCACCGCGCTACGATGTTCAATCGCGACCCCTTTCGGCGTACCGCCAGAGCCGGAAGTGAAAATAATATAGGCCAGGTCATTCGCGGCCACCTCCACCGGCGGCAGTAGCTGCTCTGCCAGCGGCAGTTCCGATGCCAGCCCCCTGCGGTCCAGCAGAATGACCTTGACGGCTTCAGTGGCCCACGCTTCGCTGCTCAAAACGGTGTTAATCCCGGCCTGCGCCATGACCGCCAGTCTGCGCTGCAGCGGCCAGGCCTTATCCATTGGCAAAAAGGCTTTACCACACATCAGCACCGCGAGTATCGCAACAGGCTGCTGTCGCCCCTTATCCGCAAGGATAGCGACAGCTTCTCCAGTCACTTCCCCCTGTAATCGTAACTGGGTCGCCAACATTTGTGCGGCCTGATACAGCTCACCGTAGCTCATCTCGCCCCGATCATCGAACAGCGCTGCTGCCTGCGGGTTTTGCTGGGCATGACGAATAAAGTCCTGATGTAGCGGACGTTCAAAGTGATAGTCAAATGCTGCTTTCGGCGGCGATAGGGCGATACCCGCCCCCAACCCGGCTGCCGCTAGCGGCCGTTCCTCATGCTCTATCAGCTGTTGCAGCATCTGCAGATAGTAGTGGGCGAGCCGGGAAATCGTTGATTTTCTGAAGAGTGCACTGGCAAAGTTGAAGCGCGCACGCATCCCCTCCTGGCAAGGCTTGAGCGTCAGAGTCAGATCAAATTTCGCCGTTCTCTCTTTCTCACTCAGATCCACCAAAGACAGCCACTGCGGCACAGCGTCAGAGTGCTCCTCGCTTTCCAGGCTGAACATCACCTGAAACAGCGGATGATGGGAAAAGTCACGCGCAATGGCAAGATGGTCCACCAGCTGCTTCAGGGACATATCCTGATGCTGCTGCACCTGACGGGTGTTGTCCGCCACCTGACGGATAAATTCAGCGACAGAAAGTTGATTGTCCAGCTGGTGGCGCAGCGGCAGGGTATTCACAAAAAAGCCGATAAGATTTTCCAGCTCCGCCTGTCCGCGATTAGCCAGCGGCGAACCCACCACCACGTCGTCCTGCCCGGTATAACGGGATAACAGCAGCACAAAACCGGCCAGGGTCACGGCATGCAGCGTCACGCCCTGCCTGCGGGCCAACGCGCGTAACGCCTCGATAAGCGCCGCCGGCAGCAGCACTTCAACATTGTCACCCCGCACATCGGCAAAGGCTGGCCGGGAAAAATCCATCGGGATATCAAGTGGCTGAAGCCCGTCAAGCGCCCGAAGCCAGAAGTCCAAAGCGCTTTGCTGATTCGCCGCCTGCTGCTGCTGCCACAGGGCGTAATCCAGATATTGCCGTTCAGGTACGACGGGATCCGCTGACGCTGTCTTAGCGAAGTGCTGATATAAATCGTCGAGCTCCCGCATCACCACATTCAGCGACCAGCCATCAAAGGCAATATGATGAAATACCAGCAGGCAGGCGATACGTGCAGTGCCCGACACATCCTGATAATGATAAATCGTGGCCCGTATCGGAATCTCACGTTTCAGATCAAAGGGTTGCTGCAGTGCCTGCTCGACGCTGGCTGTAACATGGTCTTCCGTTGGCAGATGTTTCTGCGCCACTGTCAGAGTCTGTTGGGTAACTTGCTGGCTCGCTTCGCCCTGCTCATCCTGCACTATCAGGCTGCGTAATACCTGATGTCGCGCAACCAGCGCCTGCAGGCTGATAGCCAGCCGTTCGCAGTCAATTGTCGGGTCAAGCTGGAGCATCAGCGGCGTCAGATAATGTGTTGCCTGCGCAGACAGCTGCGCCATAAACCAGAGCTGAGACTGCTGGAAAGAGAGCGGTCCGCTGTCACGTCCCATGGCTGGAATAGTGACCTGTGGCACCGTTTCGTTGCTCAATGCCAGCTGATGGCTCAGCGTGGCAACGGTAGGATACTCACTCAGGGTTAAGGGCGACACATGCAGGCCAGTCCGCTTGTAAATCTCATGGCAGTATCTGATCGCCAGAATGGAGTCGCCTCCGAGAGCGAAGAAGTGATCGTCAGTGCCCGCCTGGCATTTTAATAGCTGATTAAGCAGCGCCAGAAGCTGGCTTTCCAGGGCATTGGCAGGCGCCCGATAGTGAGTATAGCTGTCAACGCTCTGCGGTTCGGGCAGCGCCTTATAGTCCACTTTGCTGTTGAGCGTCAGCGGGATCGCCGCAATCGCCCTCATTGCGCCAGGAATCATATACAGCGGCAGCTGAAGTTTAAGCACCTGTAAGATCTTTTCTGCCGTGAGAGTGCTGCCTGGCGACAACACGTACCAGGCTCGCAGCTGGAGCACAGGTTCGCTCTGCACGGCCGCGACCGCCCCCTGCACGCCTGGGATAGCGCGCATCACACTTTCGATCTCACCCAGTTCAATGCGATGACCGTGAATTTTTACCTGCTGATCTTGACGCCCGCAATACTCCATACTGCCGTCAGGCAGGCGGCGCGCCTTATCGCCGGAACGGTAAAAACGTTGATAATTTTCACCCTCCTCCAGCAGATTGTCCGTAAAGGTGCTCGCCGTCAGCTCCGGTAGGTTGAGATAACCGCGGGCCAGCCCAATCCCCGACAGGCAAAGATCGCCAACCACGCCAGTCGGCAATATGTGCCCCCGTTCGTTAACGACATAGCAGCGCATATTGTCTATGCTGCAGCCAATATTACGCGCGCCATTATGCTGATAGAGGTTCACACTCACGCTGACCGAGGCTTCCGTGGGGCCATAGAGATTTGAGACGCGCATTCCCTGCGCCAGATAGTGGTTCAGTACCTCCTCCGCCACCGACTCGCCGCCCATACCGATGTAGCGCACAGATTCAGGGAACGCCGGGCAGGTACTGAGCAGGGCCGGTGGCAGGAAGCAGAAATGAATCTGCCAGGCGGCCATTTGCTGCGTCAGCTGCTGTAAATCTTTGCGCTGCTGTTCGCTGGCGATGTGCAGGCTGTGCCCGTTATGCAAAGCGATAAAGACTTCATAGACATGCGCGTCAAAAGCCAGGGTGGCAAACTGCAGGCAATTCAGCACGCCGCGCTCATCCGCAAGAATGCGGCGGGTGTGGCCGAGAATGGTATTGATCGCCCCACGGTGCTCACAGAGGGTCCCTTTGGGGCGCCCGGTGGTGCCGGAGGTGTAGATGACATAAGCCAGCTGTCGGTTATCAATCCGCGGCAGGTGTACCACTGGCTCATCGTCGTTGCACGGCGCCAGCGCATCTATCAGCAGGCAGTGTATGTTTTCTGCCCCTGTGCGAGCACGGTCCTGCAGGCTGGTTTGTGTCAGGATGATTGGGCTAGCCACATCCTGCAGGATCCAGCTCAGCCGCTGCTGCGGGGTGTGAGGATCAAGCGGCACATAGGCTCCTCCTGCTTTCATGATCGCCAGCATACCGATGACCGCATCGTTGGTTCGCTCAATAAACAGCGGGATCAGGGTCTCCGACAGCATCGGCTCCCCCGTCAGCTGCCGGAAGGCGGTGTGCAGCTGGCTGGCCAGACGGTCAACCCGCTGTGACAGTTCGCCATAGCTAAGGGAACCCTGTTCGTCGCGCAGGGCAATCCGCTCGGGATGGCGGCTGGCGTGCAGTTCAAAACCGGATAGCAGTGTGGTAGAGCTCTGTATGACCACCTCGGGCTCGCTGCTCCACTGGTCGCGCAGTCGTGATTCCTGCTGGGCCGTGATCAAAGGGAAATCGGACAGCGGCCTGTCCGGCTGCTGCAAAGCCGCGTTCAGCAGATCGCAATACTGTTCCGACATCTCAATCATCTGATGCTCATCGAACAGATCTGTACGATATCTCAAGCGAAAATCGAAGCCATCATCAGCGGGTTGATACTCCAGAAGCAGCTCTGAACCGGATAGATCAATATTAAAACGATTGTTGATGCTGAGCTGGCAACCTTCCAATGAGAAAGGCGCATCCTTGAGATAAGCCTGGGAAAAGTTAACATTCAAATGTTGAATGCCAGTCTGTCTGATAACTTCATAAATCGGCAACTGAGTATGGCGCAATTTTCCCGACGCTTTAATTTTTCGGATATAATTGATGCTTAGCTGATATATATCACGAAACGTCGACTCAGCAGAGAGGCTCAGAGGAAAAATCCCCATATTCACCTGAGCACCGTAATACATCTCACTGCCGCCATCAATAGACACCGGATAGCCAATACAGACCGATTTTTCCTCTGACATTCTGGCAAGAAGAGTTGCCCATAATGTTTTAAAAATCAGGAAATGGCTCGCGTATTTCACACCGGACTTAAGACTATTCCACTGAGTATAAGAGATGTGAAAACGGACCTCAGACGAGTGTATCTGACCTTGCAGGGGGTTCTGATGGATTTTTGGAATATCATTAACTTTTTGACAACCCGCCAGCATCTCTTGCCAAAAATCTACTGAATTAAATTCAGTGCGCAGGCGTGATATCTCTTGCCTGAAACGGGCATTCTGTTCATCGAGGGTTTCTCTGTTTTTGCGGCCGAACGGCTGTTGGCCCCGGTGATTATAATAGTGAGATAACGCGTCAATGAACTCCTGCCCCGAAAGGCCATCGAGGAGGGTATGATGCAGGATGACAATCAAATCATGGTGATGCGCATCATGCCTTACCAGCAAGAAGCGGCAGAGTGGGCCACTACGCAGGTCAAAGGGGGCCTTTACTTGCGCGGACAGATCGCTCGACGGGTCAAGCTGCTCAAGTATGATACTTTTATTACCCGGCACCCAACGGAGTTGGTCGCCGCTATCACTCAGCACGTGACTAAACAGAATATTTTCTTCGACTAACTTTGCAATCGCATTTTCCAGACGTGCGATATCTAATGGCCCATTTATCGCCTGGTCGACGACTAAATTATACTCACAGGATTTTGGATTGATTAAGAATTCATTCCAGAAAGTTTCAGTATATGGCGATACCGAAAAACCAATCATATTAACTCCATTTAAATAAACACAAACTTTTACTCTCGAATTGCTACCGGAGTATATTTAGAAATTAACAATAAATACGCCTAATTTCACACGAACAACTTATCTCAAAAAACGATGATAAATAAAATTATTTTTTAAAAAAATGAAGAAAAGAGCAGAGTTCACCAATGCCATAAAATTGATTAACATAAAATGACGTAGGTTATGGTGATTTTTCCGATTTACAGAGAGGGGGGTGATCATTTTCGGTCAAAGTAGTGAGCTAAAAAACCTTCGTCAGGGTATCAACGGGCACGGCAAGCCCCGCCCCTGCACTCGTTGAGGGGGTCAATAGCAGAGGTCGGGCATGCCCGACCCGCTGTTAAAATTCAACCTGCGTATGGCGAGCGATCAGCGAGCGTAGCGGCACGCTGCTTTTCATAATCGGTGACTTGATCACGATATAGCTGAAGTACTTGTCGATGCCGACCTTGGCATCCAGCAGCCCTTCAATAACTTCCTGATAGTGCTCAATACTGCGGGTGATAAAGCGCAGCAGATAGTCGTAGCCGCCGGTGATCAGATGGCACTCCATCAGCTCGTCCACTTCGCGGATCGCATTTTCGAACTTGAGGAAATCTTCGCGTCGGTGGCCGGAGAGCGTCACTTCGGTGAACACCGTGACTGAATCGGTGATTTTAGTCAGATTAATATGCGCTTCATAACCGGTGATAAAGCCCGCAGTTTCCAGACGCTTCACGCGTTGCAGGCAGGGGCTGGGCGAAAGCCCGACGGCGTCGGCAAGATTGACATTGCTGATACGGCCATCTTTCTGTAGCTGTACCAGAATGTTGATGTCGATACGGTCCAGTTTCATTAAGCCGTTCATAAAACCCCTCATTGGTTCACGTCACCCAGATGGTATAGCACGCTTAATCACTGCTACGCCAGTGATTTAACATCGCGTGCTATCCGGGCGTAATTATCAATAAAAGCAATAATATCAATGAGGAAGAGTGGTCAACCCAGGCGTCCGGTGGCGCGTGCCAGAGCGATATCAAAGATATGCAGCGCCTCTTCCAGCTGTGAGTCGCTGGTCACCAGCGGGGCAAGGAAGCGCACGGTATTACGCTGCAGGCCACACTTGATCAGCAGCAGCCCCTCCTGGCAGGCGCAGTCGAGGATCTTCTGCGTCAGCGCCGCATCGGGCTGCTTGCTTTCGAAGTCGATAATCTCCACCGCCTGCATAAAGCCAATGCCGCGCACCTCGCCGATGCAGGCATATTTATCCGCCAGCTGCTGCAGGCGCGCACTCATCTGCTCGCCGAGCTGGTTCGCACGCTCCAGCAGGTTGTCGTGCTCAAACAGATCGAGCACCGCCAGCGCAGCCGCGCAGCCCAGCGCGTTACCGCCGTAGGTGCCGCCGAGGCCGCCAGGGGTTGGCGCATCCATAATTGCCGCTTTACCCACCACACCGGAGATCGGCAGCCCGCCGCCGAGGCTTTTCGCCACGGTCACCAGGTCCGGCACCATCCCGGTGTGCTGGAAGCCAAACATCTTGCCGGTACGACCAAAGCCGGTCTGCACTTCGTCACAGATCAGCAGAATGCCGTGGCGGGTGGTGATCTCGCGCAGCGCCTGCATAAACGCCGGGGAAGCCGGCAGGAAGCCGCCATCGCCCTGCACCGGCTCGATGATGATTGCCGCTACGCGCTCCGGCAGGATCTGCACCGCAAACAGGGTATCCAGCGCTTTTAAGCAGTCCGCTTCGGAAACGCCGTGGAACGCGTTCGGGAACGGCACGCGGTAAATATCGCCGGGGAACGGGCCGAAGTTCTGCTTATACGGCTGGCTCATGCCGGTTAAGGTCACCCCCAATAAGGTACGGCCGTGGAATGCACCGTCAAAGGCAATAATGCCGGGGCGATTGGTGTGCGCTCGGGCAATTTTCACCGCGTTCTCTACCGCTTCCGCGCCGCTGGTAAAGAACACGCTTTTGAACTCTTCACCGCCGCCAATCAGCTTATTCAGGCGTTTTGCCAGCTCGATATAGCCCGGGTACGCAGCCACCTGGAAACAGGCGTGGGAAACCAACTGCAGCTGCCGGGTGACGGCATTAATCACTGCCGGATGGCTGTGGCCGACGTTTAATACGCCGATGCCGCCAACGAAATCTAAATAGCGATTACCTTCCACATCCCACACTTCGGAACCTTTGCCTTTGGCAATCACAATCGGGTGCGCGGTGACCACGCCGCGCGGCACGTTTTCGGCACGGGCGTCCAGTAACAGGGCGTTATCAGAAAATGTCTGCTGCTCAGCCAGTAAATTATGCATTGTATGCCTCATTGACGTGAAAATGATGAATTGCCCCAGCGGGCATCTGCCAAGTATCGCAATAAGCCGGACCATTAAGCTGCCGTTCCGGGAGCGGCAGCAGCATTAACTTTCGTAATTCGGGCTAATCTTTCGGTTAAATTTCTGGCCCGAGCGTTTCCTGCACCAGCGCGCAATACCAGCGGATGCCGAACGGGATCAGCGCATCGTTAAAATCATATTCGGAGTGGTGCAGCGGGCGGCTGTCGGCACTGCCCAGCCACAGATAGGCACCGGGTTTTGCCTGCAACATAAACGAGAAATCTTCCGAGGTCAGCGCCGGTTTAGGCGCCTCGGCGTGCGCCAGCCCGGCACGCGCCGCCGCACGTAATGCGGTGGCCGCCTGTTCAGCGCCGTTAATGGTTGCCGGATAGTAACGGTCATATTGCACCGCAGCCGTCAGGCCGTGGGCGGCGGTGACGTGCTGCGCCAGCTCGCGCATGCGCTGCTCAATGCGGTCCTGCACGGCGCTGTCAAAGCTGCGCACCGTGCCGCTCAGCGTGGCCTGCGCCGGGATCATATTGTGCGAGAAGCCGCCGTTGATGCGCGTGACCGTCAGCACCGCCGGGTCGCACGGGTCGAGATCGCGGCTGACGATGGTGTGCAGGGCCACCACCAGCTCGCTGGTCGCCAGCAGCGTGTCCGGCGTCAACTGCGGCTGCGCGGCATGCCCGCCGCCGCCCTCAACGCGGATAGAAAACGCATCGCCCGCGCCCATGATAGGCCCCGGGCGCGTCTGCACCACGCCGAGCGGCAGCTGCGGCCAGTTGTGAATGGCGTAAACCTCGTCGCAGGGGAAGCGCTCGAACAGGCCGTCGTCGATCATTGCCTGCGCGCCTGCCAGCCCCTCTTCTGCCGGTTGGAAGATGAAATTCACCGTGCCGTCGAACTGCGCATCGGCGGCGAGCGCCTGCGCCGCGCCGAGCAGCATCACCGTGTGGCCGTCATGGCCGCAGGCGTGGCAGACGTTCGGCTGCTGGCTTTTCCACGGCTGGGTGCCGTTATCGGCCATCGGCAGCGCATCCATATCGGCGCGCAGGCCGACGGCACGCGGGCTGGTGCCGCGCTTCAGCACCCCGACTACACCGGTTTTACCGATGCCCTGATAGACTTCCAGCCCCAGCCGGGCCAGGAATTCCGCCACCAGCCCGCTGGTGCGGTGCTCCTGATAGCCCAGCTCCGGGTGCTGGTGCAGATCGCGCCGCAGCGCCACTAATGCCGCAATATCCATCTCAATATCCCTGTTCGCGGTCGACCACGCCGACCATGGATTCACCGCGTTCATAGCGGCGAATATTGTCCAGCAGCGCTTTTACCGCGCTCTCCGGCTGGGTCTGGCTGGCAATGTGCGGCGTCAGCCAGATGGCCGGATGCTGCCAGAAGGCGTGCCCGGCGGGCAGCGGTTCCGGGGCGGTAACATCAACCACCGCCGCGCTCAGCTGCTGACGGTCGAGGGCAGCCACTAAGTCGTCATGATTGAGCTGCGCCCCGCGCCCGACCTGCACCAGCGCCGCGCCGGGCGGCAGCTGACTGAAAAGGTCGGCGTTTAACATCCCTTCGGTGCTGGCGGTGAGCGGCAGCAGGCAGATCAGGATATCGCTGCGCGCAAGAAACTCAGCCAGCCGCTGGTTACCGGCAAAGCACTGCACGCCGGGCAGATCGCGTGGGGTGCGGCTCCAGCCTGCGCAGTCAAACCCGAGCGCCACCAGCGGTTTCAGCACCGCCTCGCCCAGCGCGCCGAGGCCCATCACGCCAACGCGCCGCTTGCCGGCGGTCTGTACCGGGTGCGTCTGCCAGATGCCCGCGCGCTGCTGTTGCAAATAGCGCGGCATATCGCGATGCAGGCCAAGCACGGCAAAGGTCACATACTCCACCATGCCGCTGGTCAGGCCCGGCTCGATCATGCGCACCACCGGCAGCTGCGGCGGCAGGCTGGCGTAATCGAACTGGTCTGCACCCGCCCCTACGGAAAACAGCACCTTCAGGTTGGGAAACTGCTGCATGATATTGTCCGGCGGCACCCACGCGACCAGGTACTCCACCTCATGCGGGTTGCCAAACTCCGGCCACAGCCGGAAGCTAGCCGCCGGGGCCATTTCCGCCACCAGCGCGGCCCACTTCTGCCCGCGCTCGGGCTCTGATTTGTAGACAATATTCATCAGGCCATCGCCTGGCTCATTAGCCCGAATGCCTGCATGCCACCGCTCTCCGGCTGCCAGGGTTGCCCTTTGACCATGGTGGTTGGCGCATCCACTTCTACCAGCCCCAGCGTATTCAGCCACGGGCCAAGCCCGGCCGAACGGTCGCTATCAATGCGCACAAACTGCCCCGCTACGCCGCTTAGCAGCTCGCTGACCAGCAGTTTAGCGTTAGCGAGATTGCGCGCCACAATCGGCCCGATGGCATAGCCGTGGCCGAAGCGGCGCAGGCTGGCGAACCCGGCAGCGGTACCGTTCTCCTCCAGCACCAGGAAGCGTTCGGCGCGCTCAAGCAGGTGAGTGATCAACAGCGGGCGCTGCTGGCCGTGCGCCTGGCGGTCGAGCGCGGTCAGCAGCGCGGCATCCTGGAGGCCCGCGCTGCGCATCCGCTGCTGCGGCCCGCAGGCGATGGCCGCTACCGGAGCCAGTTCGCGACACTGGTGCTGCTCAACGTGGCCGGTGGCGACAAATCCGAGTTTTTCATACAGCGGCTGTCCGGCAGCGGTGGCGTGCAGGCGCACGTTGCTGCCTTCAAGCCTGGCCAGCGCCGCCTGCATCAGCTGTTTGCCAATGCCGCGCCCCTGCTGTGCATCATCGACAATCACCAGGCCAAGGGTGGCGTAATCCTTGCCCCAGCGCCAGAACAGGAGGGTACCGACCAGCGTCCCGTGCTCTTCCGCCGCCAGCCCTTCCCCCAGCAGCAGAGCCTGCTGCCAGTCCGCGCGCCGGTGCGGCCACTTAAGCTGCTGAGTAAGCGCATAAGCCGCATCCAGATGGGTTTCGTTCATTGCTTTGATTTCAAGAGTCATCACTGTTCCTTACATCATGCCCGGCGCATCAAGGCCGGAACCGTCAATCAGGCGTTCATAGCGGAACGGCTTCGCATCAACAATCGGGCTATCGTGGGTGGCGAGATCGGCGGCAAGGCGCCCGGCACCGGGACCGATGCCAAAGCCGTGCGCGCTGTAACCCGCCGAAATAATCAGGCCCGGCAGCTTGCCAACGGGGGAGATCACCGGCACCGCGTCCGGCGTGCTGTCGATCATCCCGCCCCACGCCTGCTCAAGGCGCACGCCCGCCATCGACGGGAACTCGCTGCGCATCGCCGCCAGCCCCTCCTCCACCATCGCCATATCGGGATGCGGGTCGAGGATGCGGACTTTCTCGAACGGCGACACGCCATCCAGCTGCCAGCGCGCCAGCGCTTCCGGGCCGCGGATAAACGGGCTGATACCGAAGTTAATCGTCAGGTTTTTACGCCGCGCCTTAAAGGTCGGGTAGAACTGGCGGGCGTAACGCAGCCCCTGCGCGCCAGGCTCAAGGCGGCCACGGCCGGAAACAGAGACGGTATAACTGCCGTCGAGCTGCGGGCGGCAGGCAAAGCCCGGCGTATACAGCGGCAGGGCAATTTTTTGTTCAATCGGCGCGGTGCGAAAAGCGGTGCCGATCACGTTGCCGAGCGGCAGATCGATACCGTGACGACGGCAGAACATAGATGTCCACGCCCCGCCCGCGCAGATCACGCTGCTGGTTTTGATCAGGCCGCGTTCGGTCACCACGCCGCTAACCTTACCGTTAGTGATATCCAGACCGCGCACCGCGCACTGCTGAAACACCAGCCCGCCAAGGCGCTGCGCCGCTATCGCCAGGCCCGGTGCCGCCAGTGAGGGTTCGGCATGACCATCGGTTGGCGATGACACCCCGCCCAGCCAGCGGCTGGAGCTGCCCGGCGTCATCTCTTTAGCGCGCGCGGCGGTGAGGATTTCGCTGTGAAAATCATAGCCTTTCGCCATGGTGTTCCACGCTTCCCAGGCGTTGATGTCAGCCTGGTTTTGGGTGGCGTACACCAGCCCGCTGCGGCGGAAGCCCAGCTCTTCGCCGGTCTCTTCGCCCAGTTCGGCCCAGCGCTGCAGGGCGTACTTGATCAGCGGCAGTTCGCGCTCGTCGCGGTTCTGCTGGCGGCACCAGCCCCAGTTGCGGCTCGACTGCTCACCGCCGACCAGGCCCTTTTCAATCAGCACCACGCTGACGCCTTTTTTTGCCAGTTCATAGGCCGCAGCCGCCCCGGCGATCCCGGCACCAATCACCACCACATCCGCTGCCGGTGGGAAATGCGGGCTGTCCTGTACGTATCGAATCGGTGCTGGCATGTTGTTCCTTACCTGAAAATTTTTTTATTGCGGGCGAGGCATGCCTCGCCCCTACAGAGTGTGGCGTAGGGGTCAGGCATGCCTGACCCGCTCCGGGTCTACAACGCGATATCGCTCTCCTGGTGCTCGTCGAGCCAGCCCTGGCGCAGCTCCGGTACCGCGCGCTTCAGGCGCTCATAGTACAGCTCGCTTGACGGCTTGTCGTAATCGGCGCGCGCCACCTGGGTGACCATGCGGCCATTTTTTACCACGATAATTTCGTCGCACACCGAGCGCACCGCGTGCAGGTCGTGACTGATAAAAAGCACCGACAGGCCCAGCTCGCGGCGCAGCTCGGTAATCAGATCCAGCACCGCCGCCGCTACCACGGTATCCAGCGCCGAGGTCACCTCATCACAGAGGATCAGGTCCGGCTCGGCGGCCAGCGCGCGCGCCAGATTGACGCGCTGCTTCTGCCCACCGGACAGCGACCACGGCTTGCGCCACAGCACGTTGCGCGGCAGGCGTACCAGGTCGAGCAGCTGGAACATCCGCCGCTCCAGCGCTGCACCGCGCAGCCCGTGGAACAGCTTCAGCGGGCGCTTGAGAATGGTCTCGATAGTGTGCGCCGGGTTGAGCGCGGTATCCGCCATCTGGAACACGTACTGAATGCGGCGCAGCTCGTTTTCCGGGCGCTGGTGCATATCCCCGGCAATATAGTGGCCGTTAAACAGAATATGGCCGCCGCTCGGCTTGTTCATTCCGGCTATCGCGTGCGCCAGCGTGGTTTTGCCGGAGCCGGACTCGCCGATAATGCCAATCGCCTGGCCGCGATAGAGCTTGAAGTTAATCTCTTCGAGGATCTTAATCTTCGGCTGCCCTTCACCGTCGAGCGGGCCGTACCCGGCGCTGAGGTCGCGCACCTGCAGCAGCGGCTGCACGTTCTCATCCTGCTCCTGCCACGGGCTGGGGCGCGTTTTCTGCTTCGCCGCCTCCAGCAGCAGATGGCTGTACTCCGCCACCGGGGCGCGCAGCAGCTGCTCGGTGGTGCCGTATTCGGCGATATTGCCCTTTAGCAGCACCAGGATTTTATCCGCCATCTGCGCCACTACCGCCAGGTCGTGGCTGACGTAAATGGCGGTGGTGCCACGCTGGCGCACCACGCGGCGGAAGGCCTTCAGCACCTCCACCTGGGTTGTCACGTCGAGCGCGGTGGTCGGTTCATCGAGGATCACCACCTCCGGGTCGCTAATCAGCGCCATCGCCGTCATCAGGCGCTGTAGCTGCCCGCCGGAGACCTGATGCGGATAGCGGTCACCGATGGTTTCCGGGTTGGGCAGCGCCAGTTCGCGGAACAGCTCAATCGCTTTGGTTTCGGCTGCGGCGCGGCTCATCACCCCGTGGGTCACCACCGGCTCGACCACCTGGTCCATGATCTTCATCGCCGGGTTAAACGAGGCGGCGGCACTCTGGGCGATGTAGGCCACTTTGTTGCCGCGAAACTGGCACAGCTGCGCGGGGGTTAATGAGGTGACATCGGTTCCGGCCACGTGCACGGTGCCGCCCGCAATTTTGCAGCCGTGGCGGGCATAGCCCATCAGCGCCAGCGCAATAGTGGTTTTGCCCGAGCCGGACTCGCCGATCAGCGCCAGCACTTCACCCTTCTGTACGGTAAAACGAATATCGGAAACCAGGCTTATTTCATGACCATCGTCGGCGCTGGCGGTGACGCGCAGGTTCTCGACCGACACCATCGGCGTGGAGGCGTGTGGCGTAATATTCATGCAACCCCCTTAGCGACCACGGTTAATGAACGCATGGACTGTAAGCTGTCGATAAACAGGTTGGCGCCGATAGTCAGGCTGGCAATCGCCACCGCCGGCATCAGCACCGCCGGGGAGCCGTCAAACAGCCCCTGCAGGTTTTCGCGCACCAGCGTGCCCCAGTCGGCATAAGGCGGCTGAACCCCAAGGCCAAGGAAGCTCAGGCCGCTGAGCAGCAGCACGATATAGACGAAACGCAGGCCGAAGTCGGTGAGCATCGGGTGCAGCATATTCGGCAGGATGTCGTGGATAGCAACGTACAGGCGGCTTTCACCGCGCAGGCGCGAGGCCTGCACGTAGTCCATTGAACGCAGGTTCGAGGCCATGGCATAGGCGATACGGTAGGCGCCCGGCCAGTAGGTAAACACCGCGGTGATAATCAGCATCGGCAGCGACGAGCCAAACACCGCAACGATCATCAGCGCCAGAATTTTGCCCGGCAGCACCAGCATCGCGTCGTTGATGCGCCCCAGCACCTCCTCCAGCCAGCGCCCGGCGACCGCCGCCAGCAGCGCCAGCAGCGTACCGACCAGGCTCGCCAGCAGCGCGGCACTGAGCGCCAGGCCGATAGAGTAGCGCGCGCCGAAGAGAATACGGCTGAAGATGTCGCGCCCGAGGTAATCGGTGCCGAACCAGAACTCGCGGCTGAAGTCGCCGAACAGCGGACCGCCGCCGATATCCTCAAGATTGTGCGGCGCCAGCGCGGTGCCGAATACCGCCATCACGATCCAGAACAGGGTGATCAGCAGGCCAATACGCCCGCTGACGGAGAGAGATTGAAAAAAGCGCCACGGCAGCGTGAGTGTGTTCATCAGCCCCTCCACTTAGGATTGAATGCAATAGTCAGGACGTCAGCAATCATCAGCAGTACCAGGTAGCAGACGGCGAAGAACATCACGCACAGCTGCACCACCGGCAGGTCGCGGTTACTCACCGCATCAACCATCTGGCTGGCCAGCCCCGGATAACTGAAAATACTTTCGATAATTATCACCCCGCCAAACAGGTAGGAGAGGCTGAGGGAGATGGCGTTAGCAATCGGTCCGACCGCGTTGGGCAGCGCATGGCGCAGCATGGCACGCAGTGGGGAGACGCCTTTCAGCAACGTCATCTCCAGGTACGGGCTGTCCATCTGGTTGACGATCGCGGCACGCGTCATGCGCGCCATCTGCGCCACCACCACGCAGCACAGGGTCATCACCGGCAGCGCGAAGGTGCGCAGGAAGCCGAGAAAATCCTGATGCGTGGAGCCGAGCGACATCGCCGGCACCCAGTGCAGCTTAACGGCGAAGATGATCACCGCCACGGTCGCCACCAGGAACTCCGGCACCGCGACCACCGCCATGGTGCTGACCACCAGCGCCCGGTCCAGCAGCGAGCCGCGCTTCATTGCGGCAGTGATGCCGATGATCAGTGCGACCGGCACCGAGACCAGGGTGGTGGTCGCCGCCAGCTGGAAGGTGGCAGGAATACGCTGCGCCACCAGCTGGGTCACCGGCAGGTTACTGGCAAACGATGTACCGAAATCACCATGAAGCATTCCGAATAGCCAGCTGAAATAGCGCATCAGCAGCGGCTGGTCGAGCCCGAGCTGCTGGCGCAGCGCCGCCACCGTTTCTGCGGTCGCCGACTGGCCAAGGATCATCTGCGCCGCATCGCCCGGCAGCATGCTGGTAATGAAAAATACCAGCGCTGAGACGATAAAGAGCGTAAGTAAACCCGACCCTATTCGCCGGAGTATCAGTGTGAGAATGTACCGGTTCATCGCCGTTCTCCTGCTCAGTGTTTAGAGATTAAGCCGACAGCCACGCGAACTCATGGAAGCGGTAACCCATCATCATGCCCGATGGCCAGGCCTCCACCCCTTTCACCTTATTGCTACAGCCATCCATGGTGCTGATAAAGGCCGGGATCAGGGTGCCGCAGTTGTCGTACACCAGCTGCTGCATGTCGCCATACATCTGCTTGCGCTTCGCCTGGTCGCTTTCACCGCGGGCGGCGCTCAGCAGCTGATCGAACTGGGCGTTTTTCCAGCCGGATTCGTTCCAGGGCGCCGAGGACTGGTAAAACTGCGAGAACAGCATATCCAGCGTCGGGCGCGGGTTAATTGAGCCGTAGCCAATTGGATCTTTCATCCAGTGCGCAGACCAGTAGCCGTCATACGGTACGCGGCGCACCGCAACGTTGAGACCTGTATTGCGGGCAATCTGCTGCAGCAGCTGGCCCCCTTCCACTGCCCCTTCAATATTTGGCGTGGTGATCACTTCCACCTTCGCGCCGACCATATTGGCTTTTTTCAGGTGGAATTTCGCTTTGTCGAGATCCAGCGGGCGCTGCGGGATATCCTTATTGAACATCGGGTGCCACGGCGGAACCGGGGTATCGTTACCGACGGTACCAAAGCCCTGCAGCACGGTTTTCACAATCATTTCACGCGGCTGCAGATACTTCATTGCCAGCACGAAATCTGGGTTGCTGCCCGGCGCTTTATCGGTGCGAATAATCAGGTCGCTGTACATGCCGGACTTGCTCTCCATGATGGTGAACTGCCCGTTCTGCTTCAGGCGTTTCACATCGTTAGCGGAGAGCGTAGAGACGATATGCAGGTCGCCGGACATCAGCGCATTGACGCGCGCCGCCGGATCGGTGACGCCCATCAGCTCCACTTCGTCAAGGTGCGGCAGGCCCGGCTTCCAGTAATTTTTGTTCTTCGTGCCCAGGGTACGCACACCCGGCTGGAACGCCTTCAGGACGAACGGCCCGGTGCCGATGGCTTTGCTGAAGTCTTTGGTGCCGTCCTGCACAATCAGGAACGAGCTGGTGGCGAGAATTGACGGCAGGTCAACGTTGGCCTGCTCCAGCACGATCGAGACCTCGGTCGGGCTGACCGCTTTAATCTCTTTCATCTGGCTGGCGAGGGTGATCACCGTCGAGGCCACCGCCGGATCTTTATGGCGGCTGAGCGAGTAAACCACATCGGCGGCGGTCAGGGCCTTGCCATCGTGGAAGGTGACGCCCGGGCGCAGTTTGATGTTCCAGCTGATGCCGTCGGTGCTGTCAAAAGATTCCGCCAGCGCGGGCTGCGCCTTGAGGTTTTTATCCAGCTCGGTCAGGCCGCTGTAGAACATAAACTGGCGGCAGTAGTCGCCGCTGTTGCTGCCTTTGGCCGGGTCGAGGGTATCGCTGGCTGAGGCATTCGCCACCGCCGCACGCAGCTTGCCGCCCATTACCGGGGTTTCCGCCGCGAAGCTGAACTCCGGGAAGCCGATCAGGCCGGTACTCATCACCGCGCCGGCGGACAGCAGCTTCATCATGCCGCGTCGTGAAATGGCAACATCCGTTATCGCCTGGGTCAAATTCGGGTTAACGCGGCTAAATTCTTTGCGAAATTTACTCATCTGCACACCCTCAAATCGTTATGGTTGAAATCGTTAAGAGAAGCGATCCTTCGCCTTATAGTAGAGACCCGCGACAGGCAGGAACCACGGTTTGCCAAAGTAGCCGGGAACCGCAGGCCAGGTGCTGCGCTGCCAGGGATTGTTATTGGCTTTTTCTGCAACCAGGTCCGCCATGACCCGGCCCATCCACACTGACATCTGGGTACCATGCCCGCTGTAGCCGAGCGAATAGAACACCCCTTCGTGCTCACCCGCGTGCGGCAGGCGGTCGGCAGTCATATCCACCAGCCCGCCCCAGCAGTAATCAATCGGTACATCACCTAACGCCGGGAACATCTTCTGCATGCCGGCTTTCAGCACATCGCCGCTTTTGGCGTCGGAGGTCGGGCTGCTGACGGCGAAGCGCGCCCGTCCGCCAAACACCAGACGCCGATCGGCGGTGGTGCGGATATAGTTGCCGAGATTGAGCGACGTGACGTAGGTACGGTCACCCGGCAGGATCTGCTGTAATAAAGAGTCGGGCAGCGGTGCGGTGACGGTGACAAAGCTGCCGACCGGAATAATCCGGCGCTGGAACCAGTCAAACGGACCGATGTTGGAGCAGCCGGTGGCCATCAGCACTTTTTCAGCGACGATATCGCCCTGCGCGGTGCTGACGCGGTGACGGTAGCCGTTGAGGCGCGTCAGGCCGGTAACGGCACGCTGCGGATAGATGGCGGCGCCGGCGCGGGCAGCGGCTTCGGCCAGCCCCACGCCGAATTTGCCCATGTGCATCTGCCCGCCGTGGCGCTGTAACAGCCCGCCGTGGAAGGCGGGCGAGTCGATCTCCCGCTTCACATCGTCGGCACTGAGGATTTCAACATCCGGGTCGACGTGGCGTTTCATCATCTCGCACGCCGCCACCAGCGACGGCAGGTGTGAGGCCTTGCTGGCCAGCTTCAGTTTGCCGCAGCGGCGGAAGTCGCAGTCGATCTGCTCGTCAGCCACCACGCTCTGCACGTAGTCGACCGCATCGGCAAACGCCCGGTAGTAGCGCGTCGCCTGCTCCACGCCCTGGCTCTCCACCAGCGCCGAAAAGTTCTGCGCCACCCCGGTGTTACAGTGGCCGCCGTTGCGGCCGGATGCCTGGCTCATCACCTCGCCCGCTTCCAGCACCACCACGTTCACTCCGCTGCGCGCCAGGTTCAGCGCCGCCGAGATGCCGGTAAACCCCCCGCCAATGACCACCACATCGGCGGTGGCAGGCAGGTCGCCTGTCGCTGCACCGGTGAATGCGGGTGCCGTTGCCTGCCAGAATGATTCCAGTTTCATCGCTCCGCTCCTCTGAGGCTTACAGCCCGACGACGCCAGGAAGTCCGCCAATATCTTTAATCTCGGTGTACTCGTAGGCCGGGTTGCCCGGGCCGTGACCGCGATTAACATAGACTTTATTTTTGATGCCGAGGTCATACGCGGTCATCAGGTCATAACGCAGGCTGCTGGAGACGTGCAGGATCTCTTCCGGCCCGCAGTTCAGCTTGTTAAGCATGTACTCGAAGCCCTTCATCTGCGGCTTGTAGGCGCCCACTTCTTCGGCGGTGATAGTCATGTGGATCGGGGCACCGAGGCGCGGTATATGGTTTTTGATCAGCTCATCGGTGGAGTTGGTCAGCAGCACCAGCGGAAACTCTTTGGCAACCTCCGCCAGCCCAGCCGGAACGTCGGGATGCGGTCCCCAGGTTGCGCAGGCGGTCATCACTGCAGCACAATCCTGGTCAGTACACTCCACGCCCCATTTGTTGCAGGTGCGGTACAGCGCGTTAGCCACCACCAGCGGATAGAGTTTGAATGCCCCCAGCACTTCGTCCAGACGGTAGTTTGAGAAGTCGGTGGTGAAGGCCGCCATACGGTCCGGGCTGACGCGATCGGCGAACACGGCAGCGGCGGCACCGGCCATATCGAAGTTGATCAACGTGCCATAACAGTCGAAGGTGATGTATTTCGGTTTAAACACAGCCATTACGCTACCTCTTTAGAGTTCGGTTTAAGGATGAAATCAGTGATTAGAAGTCGATCAGTACGCTTTTATATCGCTGGCAAGCTTCGAACGCCTGGCGGCCCAGATCCTTGCCGATGCCTGAGCCGTGGAAGCCGCCGGTCGGAATAATAAAGTCGCCGGAGCGGCCGTAACGGTTGATCCACACGGTGCCAGCGGCAATGCCGCGCATCGCCCGCAGGGCACGATCAATATTTTTGGTGTGTACCCCGGCGCACAGGCCGTAGGTGGGGTGGGAAGCCAGCGCAAGGCCTTCGGCTTCCTCATCGAAAATCTGTACGGTGAGCACCGGGCCGAAGATCTCCTCCTGCACCGCCGGATTATCGTTGGTCACCCCCGCCAGCAGCGTCGGCTGCCAGAAATAGCCCTCTCCGGTATCGGCAAAGCGCTGCCCGCCCACCAGCACTTCCGCACCCTGCTGGCGTGCACTGCTGACCAACGATTCGACCTTCGCCGCCTGGCGCTGGTCAATCATCGGCGCATAGCGGCTGCTTTCGTCCCAGGTCACCCCGGCGCGGAAGTCCTGGCACAGCGCAATCAGCTGGCTAATCAGCGCGTCGTGCACGCCGCGCTGCACAATCAGGCGGGTGCCGGCCACGCAGGCCTGGCCGCCGTTGGCGGTGAAGCCGCGCAGGATGCGCCCGGCCACTTCGCCAATGTCGCCGCAGTCGTCAAACACCAGCTGCGGGCTTTTGCCGCCCAGCTCCAGCGTGACCGGCTTCATCCCGTTAAACGCCGCGTCGCTCATAATGCGTGCACCGGTGGCGGTTGAACCGGTAAAGGAGACTTTGCGCACCAGCGGATGCGCCACCAGCGCGCTGCCGGTAACCGACCCGCCGCCCTGGATAATATTCAGCACCCCGGCAGGCAGGCCCGCCTGCACCGCCAGCTCCGCCATGCGCACGGTGGAGAACGGCGTCAGCTCGGAAGGTTTCAGCACCACGGCATTTCCTGCTGCCAGCGCCGGACCGCATTTCCATGAGGCCATCGACAGCGGGAAGTTCCATGGCGTAATCGCCCCAATCACCCCGTAAGGCTCCGGCACCAGCATGCCAAGACTGGCATCGCGCGTCGGCAGCACGTCACCGCTGTATTTGTCGGCACACTCGGCGTAGAAGCGAATCGCTTCGGCAGTAAAGGGGATCTCGTGATTAACCACGTCATGGATCGGGCGGGTCGAGCCAAGCGACTCCAGCTGTGCCAGCAGCGGATCGGACTCAATCAGGTCCGCCCAGCGCGACAGTACTGCAGCGCGCTGGCGCGGCGGGCAGCTGGCCCAGCCGCTGGCGCGTGCGGCGCTATCCGCCACGCTGACCGCTTCATCAACCAGCGCCGCATCCGCCTGGTACAGCTCCCCCGCCAGCAGGCCATCGGAAGGACGCTTGACCGCCAGCTGCTCACCCTGCCCGCGAATATGCTGACCATTAATGAAATGTCCTGCGGGAAGTGCAATGTTATCCGGGTTAAAACTGAGCATGGTGTGTTCCTTATTTAGCCTGCTAACTAATGCTTTCTGGTACTAAGTAATATTGCATTTGTATTAAGCAATGCAGAAAGTATGCCAGCCCTGGGAAAAAATAATAATGCGTAAAAGCGGGGTGAAAAAAATTTTGTGCCGTAATGACGGTGGTTTTTTTCCAGTTAAGCCGACTATTTAAATAGATGATTTTCATCACAAAACGAATGCACCAGCGCGGTGAATCCGGTACTAAACTTGCACCAATTCAGCGCGGACGTTTTGTCAGGCTTTCATTAAGCCACGGGTTTATTTATAAAAAAGGCCCGCACCTTTTCGGGGTGCAGGCCTTTTTTAACGCTTAAACTTTATTTAGCTTTTAAAGACTGCCGAAATGAAACGCTTTTGATTCGAGATATTCTTCAATGCCGTAGCGCGAGCCTTCGCGCCCGACGCCGGAGAGTTTAATTCCACCAAACGGCGCCACTTCTAAAGAAACAGAGCCGGTATTAAAACCGACCATACCAAATTCCAGCGACTCTCCTACACGCCATGCGCGGCGAATATCTTCGGTGAAGAAATAAGCCCCAAGACCGTAAGGGGTATCATTCGCCATATTTATCGCTTCTTCTTCTGTGTCAAAAATAAACAGCGGTGCGACCGGGCCAAAGGTCTCTTCATGGGCAATGCGCATGGCGCGGGTAACGCCGCCAAGTACCGTCGGCGCCACGAAGGTGCCGTTACCGTTGCTGATGCCGCCGGTTAACAGCTCGGCGCCGTGGCTGAGCGCATCTTCAATATGGCCATTCACTTTGCTTACCGCCGCCGCGTTGATCAGCGGGCCGATGGTGCTGCCGTCGGCAAAACCATCGCCCACTTTCAGCTTCGCCACCTCTTCCAGCAGGCGGGCGGCAAAGCGCGGGTAGATAGTACGCTGAACCAGAATGCGGTTGGCGCAGACGCAGGTTTGCCCGGCGTTGCGGAATTTACTCATCATCACCCCGCTGATAGCAATCTCGAGGTCGGCATCGTCAAAGACGATCAGCGGCGCGTTACCGCCCAGTTCGAGGCTCAGGCGCTTAATGCTGTCGGCGCTCTGCTGCATCAGCAGCTGGCCGATGCGCGTCGAGCCGGTGAAGGAGATTTTCCGCACCGTGCGGCTGCCGGTCAGGGTTTCGCCAATCTCTTTGGGTAAGCCGGTGACAATCTGCAATACCCCAGCCGGGATGCCTGCGCGCTGCGCCAGTGCGATCAGCGCCAGCGCCGACAGCGGGGTCAGCTCCGACGGCTTAACGATGATCGGGCAGCCTGCGGCCAGCGCCGGGGCAACCTTGCGGGTGATCATCGCAATCGGGAAGTTCCACGGGGTAATAGCGGCGGCGACGCCAACCGGCTGCTTCAGCACCAGGATACGGCGGTCATCGCTCGGTGCCGGAATGGTGTCGCCATAAATGCGGCGAGCTTCTTCGGCAAACCACTTCACAAAACCCGCGCCGTACAGCACTTCGCCCCTGGCTTCCGCCAGCGGTTTGCCCTGCTCGGCGGTCATGATGGTGGCCAGGTCGTCAGCATTGTCGAGGATCAGCTGATGCCATTTCTCCAGCAGCAGCGCACGCTGCGCGTTCGGCGTCTTCGCCCAGCTTTTACGTGCCGCATCGGCAAAGGCTATCGCCTGCTCGGTTTCCTGAGCGCCGAGCGCCGGAATAGTACAGAGCACTTCGCCGGTTGACGGGTTGGTGACCGGCAGCGTTTCGCCGTTGAGCGCGCCCTGCCATTCACCGTTAAAAAAAGCCTGCTGGCGCAGCAGAGTAGCGTCATGTAAACGTTGTGCGAGCATAGCGTCTCCTTAATAAGTTCATTTCACTTTAACGGAGGCGCGGCAATCAATGCTGCGTTATCACAGTGTGGGGAGCGCGCGGAAAGGGGTTTTCGCCGGGGAAACGAAATTTTATGCCGTGGCCGGTGTCATCGCCATGACCTGTAGGGGTTGACCTTCTTTTTCGGTCAACCCGCTGTGTGAAAGGACTGTCTGTTAACACCGTATTTTTTGTAGGGGTTGACCTTCTTTTCCGGTCAACCCGCTGTGTGAAAGGACTGTCTGTGAACACCGTATTTTTGTAGGGGTTGACCTTCTTTTCCGGTCAACCCGCTGTGTGAAAGGGCCGACCGAAAAAGAGGATCGGCCCCTACTGTCTGTGCACCGTATTTTTGTAGGGGTTGACCTTCTTTTCCGGTCAACCCGCTGTGTGAAAGGGCCGATCGAAAAAGAGGATCGGCCCCTACTGTCTGTGCACCGTATTTTTGTAGGGGTTGACCTTCTTTTCCGGTCAACCCGCTGTGTGAAAGGGCCGATCGAAAAAGAAGATCGGCCCCTACTGTCTGTGCACCGTATTTTTGTAGGGGTTGACCTTCTTTTTCGGTCAACCCGCTGTGTGAAAGGGCCAATCGAAAAAGCGGATCGGCCCCTACTGTCTGTGCACCGTATTTTTGTAGGGGTTGACCTTCTTTTCCGGTCAACCCGCTGTGTGAAAGGGCCGATCGAAAAAGAAGATCGGCCCCTACTGTCTGTGCACCGTATTTTTGTAGGGGTTGACCCTCTTTTTCGGTCAACCCGCTGTGTGAAACGGCCAATCGAAAAAGCGTATTGGCCCCTGCTGTTCTGCGATTTGCCGTTAAATCTGGAAATCGATCACCGTTTCCTCTTCGTTCAGCGACAGTGCCTGGCGCTTGATCTCTTCCAGTGACAGATTGGCGTTGCACAGCTCGAGGAACTGCCAGACAAAATTACGCTGCAGCTGGCCGCGCTTCAGGCCCAGCCACACGGTGTTTGACTCAAACAGATGGCGCGCTTCCAGCCGGGTGAGCTGCGAATGCTCATCCAGCTGGCAGGCCTGATCGGCCAGAATCCCCACCCCTAATCCCAGCTCGACATAGGTTTTCACCACGTCGGAGTCCTGGGCGCTCAGCACAATATCCGGCTTGAGGCTGGCACTGTGGAAGGCGCGATCCACGCGCGAGCGCCCGGTGATCCCCTGGCGATAGGTGATCAGCGGATAACGGCTGAGCGCCGCCAGGGAAACCGGCTGCTGCTGCTCGAGCTCGTGCCCTTTCGGCACCAGCAGCGCGTGATGCCAGCTGAACCACGGGAAAGCCGCCAGCGCCGGGTTGTTGACCACCTGCTCACTGGCGATGCCGATATCCGCCTCCCCCGCCACCAGCATTGAGACGATCTCCTGCGGAGAACCCTGGTTGAGTTCGAGACGGACATTCGGATAGAGCGCGCGGAAGGCCTTGATCACTTTCGGCAGGCTATAACGTGCCTGGGTGTGGGTGGTGGCGATGGTGAGGACGCCGCTCGATTCGTTAGTAAAGACATCGGCGAGGCGACGCACTTTTCCAGCTTCATCCAGAATGCGTTCGGCAATGGTTAGCAGCGCTTTACCCGGTTCGGTCATGCCGAGCAGACGTTTGCCGCGCCGGATAAAAATCTCTACGCCCAGTTCATCTTCTAAATCACGTATATGGCGGCTGACTCCAGACTGGGAGGTGAACAGCGCATTAGCCACTTCGGTGAGATTAAACTCGCAGCGTGCCGCTTCCTTAATGATTTTAAGTTGCTGAAAATTCACGTGCGTTCCTCTCTCGGTTATCTGCTGGTTTACATCATGTTAAGGATGCAAATTGATAGCAACAAATAATAAAAAGAGGTTTTATATGCTTTTTAGCGATAAGGCGGGCGGTGAGGCGCGCGACTGCGCGCCCGGCACAAAGGGGAGTTAACTGACCAGCATCAGCTCGCGATCTTCCACCACCGGCTTATTAAGCAGCGACAGCAGAATGTTTTTCACCGCCTGCGCCGACGGCGACAGGGGTTCACGGGCAGAGACGTTAAGAGAGAGCGGCAGGTTCAGCGTCGGGCTGGTAATCCGCGCCATCCAGGCATTGGTCGAGCTGACCAGCGCGCGCGCCGCGGACTCTGGCAATACCGTCGCCCCCATACCGCTGGAAACTGCCGAGGTCAGCGTGGCGATGGACTCTATCTCACCGATAATACGCGCGCTGAGGCGGCGCAGGGAGAACGCTTCATCAACCCGTTTGCGCACGGCGCTGTAGTCACGCGGCAGGAACAGGTTCATCTCGGCAACGTCGGCGAGATCGATGCTTTGCCCCGGACAGGCGCTGGCGCCCACCAGATATAATTCCTCTTTCATCAGCGCAATGCTGGTGATGCCGGCCGTCGGCGCACGATCGTACAGCACCGCCATGTCAAGCTGCCCATTCATCACTTTTTCGTTTAGTGAAGCCCCGCTGTTTTCGTGTAAGTACACCAGCACGTCCGGGAACTGTTCACGCACGGTTTGCAGCAGCGGCATGGTCAGTGAGGAGGCGGCCGTACCCGGCGCGAGGCCAATCGAGACCTGCCCGCTTAGCGCCTGCCCGGCATTAATTACCGCAGTCTGTGCCTGCTCGCACTGGCGTAAAATCGTGCGAGCGTGGGAATAGAGGATTTTACCCGCTTCGGTAGGCGTCACGCCGCGCTTGGTGCGGATCAGCAGCTGCTGGTCCAGTTCATTTTCCAGCGTGGCCACCTGCTGGCTCAGCGCAGGCTGTGCAATATGCAGGACTTCTGCAGCCTGAGTCAGGCTGCCGATGTCGACGATTTTTACGAAATACTTCAGTCGTCTTAAGTTCATAATGCCTCCGTCGCGTATCCCCGAATGCCAGCAGCGCTGGCGGTTTATAATAAGTTTTCACTCTGACCCAATCAGGATTGCAAGCGGCGTGCCAGAATTTTCCTAACGGCCTGCGGGTCAGCTAACGGGGCGCTAACAGGCGGTAAAATAAGAGAATCTGATTACCGCTGGCGCAGAGATTAATGAGATTGATATCTGGCAGGTCAGAGCAGTTGACGGGGTTGCACGCCGATGGTGCAGAAAATGCGTTGAGGATGTGCAGGTCTCTGGCGTATGCGTAGAGAGGGAGTCTCCATCTTAAGGGTCGACCGGAACAAAAGGTCGACCCCTGAGGTATCCCCATAAAAATTGATTTGGATATTGTTGCGGGACGTCAGGCGCCAGGTTTCAGGAGGGAGGGCTGCTTACTGCACCGGCATGAATACATCCCTGTAGCCTGGCTCACGGCCATCCCTGGCCGTGGGCCTGCTGCAATCAGCCCTCCCTCATTGCACCCAAAGCCGCAGCGTTGCGGTTTAAAACCCACAGCGAGCATGATGCGAGTGGGGGATGAGCTTGGCCTGAGGTAAGTCGGACGTCACGCGGCAGGGATGCCGCGTGCCGAGGCCCGCAGGGAGCGTCTTTTGCCGTTCCGGCGTGCTCAGGCTGAGCTCAGACCGGTTTGCGGATGTTTAGCGATGGAAGTTATTTCTGGGGATACCTCAGCGGTCGTCCCCCTGCAATTTTGTAACCTGTTAGCGTTTTTTACGGTTGCGGTACATATCAATCGATACCGCGGCGACAATAATCATCCCTTTGATGATGTCCTGCACGTAGGCATCGACACCGACGAAGGTAAAGCCGCTCTTGATCAGGCCGAGGATCACCGCCCCGATCAGCGTGCCGGTAATGCGCCCGACGCCACCCATCAGGCTGGAGCCACCAATCACCGCCGCAGCGATGGCATCCAGCTCGTAGCCCAGGCCCATACTTGACTGCCCGCTGCTGACGCGCGCCGCCAGCACCACCCCGGCCAGGCCGGACAGCCCACCGGCGATGGTGTAGACAATAATCAGATACTTATTGACGTTAATCCCGGAAACTTTGGCGGAAACCATATTGCCGCCGATGGCGTAGACATATTTACCGTAGCGGGTGTGTTTCAGCGCGATATGGAAGATAACCGCGACCACCAGGAAGATAATCACCGGCATTGCGCCCTGACCGATGGAGGTAAAGCCGTCGGAGAGGAAGCTGATAGGGTTACCCTGAGTGTAATACTGTGCCAGACCGCGAGCGGAAACCATCATCCCCAGCGTGGCGATAAACGGCGGGATGCCGGTTTTGGTGATCAGCACGCCGTTAACGATACCGCACAGAATGCCCACCCCGATCCCCGCCCCTATCGGCAGTACCGCCGGCATATCCACCAGTGACGGGAACATGGGCGAGAGGCTTTCCGAGGTTTGTGCCAGGCTGGCCGCAACCACCGCCGTCAGCGCAATGACCGAGCCGGAGGATAAATCGATACCGGTAGTAATAATGACCTGCGTTACCCCCACCGCGATAATCCCGATAATGGCTACCTGCAGCACAATCAGCACCAGGCGGTTCGGGTTCATCAGAAATGACTGATCGCGTACATACCAGCCGAAGGCTTCAAAAATCAGCGCGATACCCACCATCACCACAAAAATACCGGTATCTTTGGGCAGCTTGCTTTTAACATTATCAAAAAACGATGGCGCTTCAGCCGACTGTTGCGTTGTCATTTTCATCTCACTCATGTTGTTTACCTCACGCCCTTATTCGGACGCCAATGACAAAATGGTTTCCTGGTCGGCGTCTTCTTTATCGAGGATGCCGGTAATACGTCCACCGTGCATCACCATCACGCGGTCACTCATACCGATGATTTCCGGCAGTTCAGAGGAGACCATAATGATGGCGACGCCCCGGCTCGCCAGTTCGCTGATCAGGCGATAGATCTCCGCCTTCGCACCGACGTCAATGCCACGGGTAGGTTCGTCAAGGATAAGGATTTTCGGCTGTGCCAGCAGCCAGCGGGCGATTAACACCTTCTGCTGATTACCGCCGCTGAGGTTGTTAATAATCTGGTCCATGGTCGGCGTCTTGATATTCAGGCGCTTAATCTGTTCCAGGCAGTCTTTCGCCATATTGCCATGATTGACGAAGCCGCCTTTGGCGCTGTAGTCAGTCATTTTGACGATGCTCATGTTCTCCATCACCGACAGCACAAGGAACAGGCCCGACTTCTTACGGTCTTCCGTCAGGAAGGCGAGGCCTTTTTCAATCGCGCTGGCCGGGGAATCGATGGTGGTCGGTACGCCGTCGATCAGGATCTCGCCGCTGTCTGTCGAGGTCATACCAAACAGGCTTTCCATCACTTCACTGCGGCCGGCACCCACCAGCCCGGCGACGCCGAGGATCTCACCGCGGCGCACGCTGAAGCTGATGTCCTGGAATACGCCGTTGCGCGTCAGATTGCGCACCGTCAGCACATCTTCACCGATATTGCTGTCAGTTTTCGGGAACAGCTGAGTGAGCTCACGCCCGACCATCTGGGTAATCAGCGACTGACGCGTGTAGTTGGCCGTCTCGTTACTGCCGACCCATGCGCCGTCACGGAACACGCTGACTTCATCGGTAATGGCAAAAATTTCATCCATTTTGTGGCTGATATAGATGATGGCTTTTCCCTGCGAACGCAGGTCACGAATAATGGTGAACAGATGCGCCACTTCGGTTTCCGTCAGTGCCGATGTCGGTTCATCCATGATGACGATGTCTGAGTTCCACGACACCGCTTTGGCGATTTCCACCATCTGCTGGGAGGCGATACTGAGATCGCCCACCATCTGCTCGGGACGCAGGCGAATATTCAGCTTAACCAGCAGATCTTTGGTTAGGCGGTTGAGCTTGCCGTGGTCAACGAAGCCGAATTTCATCGGCTCGCGACCCAGCCAGATATTTTCGGCGACCGTCATATGCGGTACCAGATTCAGCTCCTGGTGGATCATGGAAATTCCCGAACGCAGCGCATCCAGCGTGTCGGTAAACTGCACGGGTTCACCCTTAATGCGGATCAGCCCCTCATCGGGACGGTAGATCCCAATGAGGCACTTCATTAAGGTGGATTTCCCCGCACCATTCTCCCCCATCAGAGCATGCACCGTTCCCGGCTTGATTCGAAACGAGACGTTACTTAACGCCTTAACGCCCGGGAAAAATTTGCTGATGCCTTCGGCTTCTAGCGCATATGCGGTCATTTACTACCTCCGTACAACCGGTTCAGAGAACGTTATTTCTGGTTTTTACTGGTGAACTTCTCGTAGTTCTCTTTGGTGATCAGCTGGAAGGGAATATCAACAATCGGCTGCACTTTCTCACCTTTCACCAGCTTCACAGCGGTCTGTACGGCACCTTCGCCCTGACCTTTAGCGTCCTGGAATACGCTGGCAACCATCTTGCCGTTCTTAATCATCTGCAACGCATCCGGTGTGCCATCGACGCCCGCCACCAGGATGTTATTAGGGTTTTTACCTAATGCCTGCAGCGCACCAATCGCCATTTCGTCGTTGTTTGACGCAATCGCCTGGATATCATCACCCGCGGTCAGCCAGTTACTGGTGACGTCTACCGCATCGTTACGGGTGAATTTCGCGGTTTGTTTCTGTACCACTTTCAGGCCAGGATATTTCGCCACAATGGCTTCCACGCCTTTGGTACGCTCGCGCGTGGCTTCGTTGGCGAGGTCACCTAACAGAATGGCGACGTTACCCTTGTAGTTCATGCGTTTTGCCAGCGCTTCCATCTGCAGGCGGCCTGCCAGCTCGGAGTCAGAACCGACGAAGGCCATTTTGCCGGTCAGGGTAGTGGCGGGTTTGCGGTTGACGAACACCAGCGGGATGCCGGCTTTAGTGGTGAGATCAACAATGGGTTTAACGGCGTTGGTATCTACCGGGTTAACGATGATGGCATCGACGCCCTGGCCGATGAAGTTTTGAACCTGTTGCAGCTGCTGTGCGACGTCGCCTTTAGCGTCTTCTACCTGGCCTTTAACATTCTCTGCCTTCATCTCATTGTTGATTGAGTTGCGCACGATAGTTAAAAAGTTGTCATCAAACAGTGCCATAGAGACGCCAATCTGGAGATCTTTGGCAAAGCTGGTGACAGGTAACATACACACTAACAGTGACGCTAGAATTGTTTTTTTCACGTTCATGGCAAAGCCCTTATTATCGTTAGCATGCGAAGGTTCGCTGATACGGCGAATGAAAAATTTCTTTTACATCCACTCAACTTCACCGACGGCTTTATTAAAATGTAGGGGGTGACTATTTCGGGTAATACTCTCTTTCAGGGTACGGCTAATCGGGTCTGTCTTTTATTTATATAAACAACGGGTTAGTTAAAACTCACACCACCTTCTTTGTGCATCCCCGCTGGCGTCATCGCAAAACAGTTTTTTTGTTTCATAATCACACCAACTGAAACTTTAACTATGAAAGCATCGAAACGCATGTTTTAAAATCAGCAAATAACAAAAATTTGACACACCTCTAACATCGGCAAGGGAAAGGCGGGAAAGTGAGATCTGGCGCAGAGATTGAGGAACGAGCAGAAATAAAGGGAAAGTATCAGAACGCTGCTTTTGTCAGCAAACGCACTCAGGTTGTCGATTGGTACTTTGACATTTCGCAGGCACGCCGTTAACATGCGCCCCGTTCACACGATTCCTCTGTAGTTCAGTCGGTAGAACGGCGGACTGTTAATCCGTATGTCACTGGTTCGAGTCCAGTCAGAGGAGCCAAATTCTTGTTTTCATGCCGCTTTGCGAATCCTTATGTGATTCCGATTCAATGAGTTAGCGTGAAAAGTCTTCCCGATGCATTTTCAGTTTTCCCTCCGCATCGGGAGAATTTGGTGGTCAGATTTGGGGTCAAGTTGGTTCGATGACGGAGTGACCCCCAAATGTCTCTTAACGACTCAAAAATCCGCAACTTAAAATCATCCGCTAAACCCTTCAAAGTTTCCGATTCTCATGGTCTATATCTGCTTGTTAATCCAGGCGGTTCACGTCTCTGGTATCTCAAATACCGCATCAATAGAAAAGAATCCCGCCTCGGCTTAGGTGCTTATCCTGATGTCTCTCTGGCTGATGCTCGTCAACAGCGTGGCGGTATCCGTAAGCTACTGGTGCAGAATATCAATCCAGCACAACAACGCTCCGCTGAAAGAACCACTGCGTTGCCAGAAGAAACCTTCAAGTCTGTTGCACTGAGCTGGCATAAAAGCAACAGAGCATGGTCTGAGAATCATGCCGTCCGTCTGCTCGCCAGCATGAATAACCATATTTTTCCGATCATTGGGCATCTACCTATCTCTGAACTAAAACCACGTCATTTTATCGACCTGCTGAAAGGGATTGAGAAAAAGGGCCTACTGGAAGTGGCGGCACGTTCCCGGCAGCATATGTGCAACATCATGCGCCATGCCGTGCATCAGGAGTTGATAGATAACAATCCGGCGGCAAATCTGGACGGTATCATCACCCCTCCCGTTAAACGCCACTACCCTGCCCTTCCACTGGAACGACTATCGGAGCTGTTGGCTCGCATAGAGGACTATCAGCAAGGACGAGAACTAACCCGCCTGGCAGTATCACTCACCCTGCACCTGTTCATACGTTCCAGCGAACTGCGTTTCGCCCGTTGGTCTGAGATCGATTTCAGGAACAGAATCTGGACCATTCCTGCCACTCGCGAGGCAATCCCCGGTGTCCGCTATTCCGGGCGTGGAGCGAAAATGCGCACACCGCATATCGTTCCTCTCTCCAGCCAGTCCATCACTATTCTGAAACAAATACGGGAAATATCCGGGCATCAGGAGCTGGTATTTCCGGGTGATCATAATCCGTATAAACCGATGTGCGAAAACACGGTCAACAAGGCACTGCGGCTGATGGGTTATGACACGAAAGATGAAATCTGCGGCCACGGATTCCGGGCAATGGCCTGTAGTGCCCTGATGGAGTCTGGCCTATGGGCACAGGATGCGGTTGAACGGCAGATGAGTCACCAGGAGCGTAACAGCGTTCGAGCGGCTTACCTCCATAAAGCAGAATATCTCGATGCCCGTAAAGCGATGATGCAATGGTGGTCGGATTATCTGGATATGTGCCGGAAAGCGTATGCTCCACCTTATATTTGTGGGAAGGAAATCAGTTGCGCAATGGGATAACCCCTCTGACAAAATAAACCACAGAAATAGCCGTATCAGTCTGTACTGGTACGGCATTTTTCTGGCTTCAACTCGGAGAAATTGTTAAGCCGTTTATGAGCATCTTCAACCGAATCGACCTGCGTGAATCGAAAGTGTGAGGTCCGCTTATCATTTAGATCTATCCACGGGCTTTGTTGAATAAATCGAACTTTTTGCCGTAATCAGGATCAGATCACCACATTCTCGATCCTGTAGCGGTATCCCGTGGCAAAACAAACGTTCAAAATCACCAACTGGAACGTCTACAACAAAGCCCTCGTCAATCGGGGCTCACTGACATTCTGGCTTGATGAGTCGGCCATTCAGGCCTGGTATGACGAACCCAAAACCTCTTCACGTGGTCGTCCGCAACATTATTCCGAGCTGGCCATTTCCACCGTTCTGATGCTCAAACGCGTCTTTCGCCTCACGCTGCGCGCTGTGCAGGGATTCATCGATTCCATTTTTATCCTGATGAAGCTCCCGCTCCGTTGCCCGGATTATTCCTGCGTCAGCAGGGGGGCTAAGTCCGTCAGCATCCCTTTCAAAAGCCCCACACGCGGTGAAATTGCCCACCTGGTTATCGACTCCACCGGCTTAAAAGTTTTCGGTGAGGGTGAGTGGAAGGTGAAAAAACACGGTAAGGAAAAGCGCCGTGTCTGGCGGAAGCTGCACCTGGCTGTGGACGCCGGTACGCATGAGGTTATCTGTGCTGACCTGTCCCTGAACAACGTGACTGATGCTGAAGCATTCCCGGGACTTATCCACCAGACACACCGGAAAATCAGGGTCGCTTCAGCCGACGGGGCTTATGACACCAGAACGGTGCCACGACGAACTGCGGCGTAAGAAAATCAAAGCACTTATCCCGCCGCGAACCCGGGCGGGTTACTGGCCGGCTGAATATGCCGAAAGAAATCAGGCGGTTGCCCGGCAACGGCTCACGGGAAGCAATGCGTACTGGAAATGGCACACGGCTTACAACCGACGTTCGGTGGCTGAAACTGCAATGTATCGTGTCAAACAGCTGTTTGGTGGGCATCTTACGTTGCGGGATTATGATGCTCAGGTTGGGGAGGCTATGGCCATGATCCGTGCATTAAACAAAATGACGCGTGCAGGCATGCCAGAAAGTGTAAGGATTGCCTGAGAAAGTCAGCGACGAGGGGAGCATTTATCTAAATCCGATTTATTCAACAAAGCCCTGGAGGAACTGTTTAATGCCGGTTTCAGCCTGGGTAAAAAAGGCGAAGGTGCTGACTTTTACCGTATCGCCGACCGTCGCGCAGCCAGAAATACGGCAGCTATTTACGAAAAGGGAATGACGTTACGCGACTTATTTAACACTGACTTTGTGAAATCCCTCAGTGAAGATGTGCCTGCTTTTTATGGCGAGCTTGAGGAAATAGCTTTAGTGAATTCCATTAATGCGCGTAACGGATTTTCCTTAAAGACCATTTTTGATGAAGGCGGATGCTGCTACATCATCGGCTCGATGCGTAACCAGAAAATCATATCGGCTCAGCGAATGATTTTAACTCGCCTGATACAGGTAGCTGAAACGCGTGATCGAATAAAAGGCAAACCTCGTCCGGTCGCTATTTTCCTTGATGAACTCAAGTATCACCTATCACGCCCTGCGCTTGAGGGACTTGGCGCAGCGCGGGATAAAGGTGTGCATATCATCATGGCCCACCAGTCGGTAAAAGATTTATATGACTGCCCGGCAGATCTGGAGGGTGATGCCGTTGCAGGTTCGGTGATTGAGAACTGCAAGTTTATGCTGGTTTATCGCCTTCGCGATCCGGACACTGCCGACTGGGTGGCAAGGATGACCGGCTCTATTCTGGTTGACGATGAAATGAGGAAAGTGAAAACAGATATATCCCTGACGGAGAAGATGGAAACGGACAGGATGATCCGCCAGGCGGAACGCTATTATATAGACAGCAATATGCTGCTCAATTTGCCGAAATTTGTCGGTTTTGTTTTTACCCAGAATGATCTGGCGAAGGCAACCAAACTTTTCCACATTCCAGCGAAAAAACAATATATCGACCTGCTCTCATTTGAGCATAAAAAACCTCCGCATACCGAAAAAGAAAATCCGATTCGCAAACCCTCCATTAACCTGTGAGGCTATCAATGCTTATTCATAACGTTGCTAAAAGAAATGAAGCCGCAAAACGGAGAATGCGGACATTGCTGTATTTTCTCAAGGAGGAAACGTTCTCTGATTTCCAGACCTTAAAAAGAGTTGTCGGCTATAAAGGGAAACATAACCATGCGATGTATAAACTGCTCAATAAAGTGGCTGCGATGGGCTTCCTGATTAAACATGAATACCCAGTATTGACCGGGAGAAAATCATTGTGGGGGATCACCATGCAGGGACTGGCAATGGTGGTTAGCGCTAATGACAAGGTTTTCCCTGCCTATTTTGAGCCGGGCAAACTCAAAAACTCGACGCTGGAACATCGACTGTTAAACCAGTGGGTAAGGATCGCCCTTGAGGAAAAAGGTGGCACAGGCTGGCTGAACGGCGACCGGGGAGAGTTTATGTCGCGATACCCGGGCGTCCGGCACAGACCGGACGGCATTATTACCTTAAGCAGCGGTGCCATCGTTGCAGTGGAAACAGAGCGGTCGATGAAAACCCGCGTCCGTTACATCAGCATCATTAACAGTCATCTGGCAGCCAGCGACGCCGGACGCTGGCACTATGCCATGTATGTGATGCCGGATGATAAAACTAAGGAGTCGCTGGTCAGGCTGTTTGGCAGCATCAGAACGGTGATTAGAAACGGTGTTCCCGTTCCGTTTGATGCGAAGCACCGCGAGATGTTTCTGTTCCGCACAATTGATGAACTGGAAGGGAGTATCAGTTATAAGCAGGAAGCTCTTTCTTCATCAGCTCATGGAGATGACGGGAGGGAATATCATGCATGACGTTCTGAGCCATGGCGACTGCTTTGACGTTCTGCGCAGTATGCCGGACAACTCTGTGGACAGCATTGTGACCGACCCGCCATATGGTATTAAATTCATGGGGAAGACATGGGACTACGATGTCCCTTCACCGGCCATCTGGTAAGAATGTCTGCGCGTACTCAAACCCGGTGGTCATCTGCTGTCCTTCGCGGGATCCCGCACTCAACACCGTATGGCAGCGCGTATTGAGGATGCGGCATTTGGAAATGGCGGAATGCTGGGCTGGATATACGGTTCGGGTTTTCCTAAATCTCACCACGCGTTAAAGCCCGCACTGGAGCCGATTACCCTTGCCCGTAAGCTATTCAGGAGGTCTATAGAATCGAATCTGTGCGCGCATGGCACCGGCGCTCTGAACATTAGCGAATGCAGGATCCCGCTGGCAGAGGGGGAATCCCCCTATAATTATCCAAATGGACCGGGAGGTTCCGAACCTAACCACATGTGGCGAGGCAGAAATAATGGTGATGGGAGTGTCGCCAGGCAAGGAAACCCCGATGGCCGATGGCCTGCCAATCTTATCCATGATGGCAGCGGTGAAATACTTGCTATGTTCCGGGATACCCCTCAACAGTTAAAAATTAGTAGCGCAAGTAGGTTCTTTTATTGTGCGAAAGCCAGCAGAAAGGACCGTGGTGAGGGTAATAATCATCCATGTGTAAAGCCCACCGAACTGATGCGTTACCTTTGCCGCCTAGTTACGCCCCCGAGAGGCACTGTACTTGATCCCTTCATGGGCAGCGGAAGCACCGGCAAAGCCGCTGCGATGGAAGGTTTCTGTTTTCATCGGTATTGAGCGCGAAGCGGATTATGTGGAAATCGCTTGAGGCGTATTGCGGCAGCACGTAGCACCATGGCTCGTTCTGGCGATGCAGAAAGGCACGTTGATAACTGAAATTAGTCTGAATGCCCATAAAAGGGTGTTAGTTCAGATTTGAGCTAACATTTTTATGGCTCAGGTCCATAATCTAATCTGACAGGCAGCTCTGTGCCGACTGCAGACCGTGAACTGAGGACTGAGGACTGAGGACTGAGGACTGAGGACTCAAAAATTGTGTTACTATACTAATTCATCAGGTAGATTACGGGTGAAAATTTAGTATGTCATTAGCGTTTTCATGCAAAAAAACTTTGATTGATTGTGTGATTACCTTATAAATAGGTAGTTTGTCGAGGTAAAAATGCTTAAAAATCACAAATCTATGATTAAATTGAAGCTTTATTAACCCATAATGTTAGTTAATGATAATTCCATTTTACACCCTTTGAAATAAATTATTTGTTACGGAGTTTAAATGACTTACATTAAAGATTTAGAAAATGAAATCCCCACAATAAAAAAATTATCCATTGGAGTTGGGGTTAATTCTTTTTACGCACAAGAGGTTTTGCGATTTTATTCTATTGCGGGAACACTATCAAATCAGTTCGACTTAAATAATTTATCTTTAGTAGAAGAACGATACATTAGCCACATTTTATCTCGTTCTTTACTTGAGAATTTTTTTTGGATTCTTTATATATTTGATGATAAAAATGAAAAGATAATTCGATATGAATCACTACTAGACTCCTTTAGAAAAGATTATTATAAACTCATGAATGAACCAATGATAAATAATCAGCCTGGGTTAGAGCCTGCTGATCCGTCATGGTCTAGTATTTCTCGTGGGCTAGATGTTAATAGTATGCTCGCGCAGATAAAAAATGATTACGGTGATCGCCTGAATTACTTATATTTTACTTATCGTATATCTAGTTTTGATACTCACGGAAAAAATCTTAGCACGGTGTTGGAAAGCGTTTTCGGGAAGCGAGTTAATTTCCCATACCTAAAATTGGAATATGCATTTGAATTGATATCAAATCAATATCTTATAATACTAGGGGAATTACGCAGTAACGGAGAGATACAGTGAATTATTATCTATGTCTAAGTAATTTGCTGTAGTTATGGGAAGAAGAGTAAAGTCTGCTCCTCTTTCAAAGCTGCCCTTGGGCCTTACCTATCATAGCTTCGTATCAGAAGCAGAAATAACTAACATAAGGGCGTACTAGTCAATGGGGAGTAGGTCAGAGCATCTTCCCAAAAAATCGCGTTTTAATGCTCTACTCTCAAGCACCATGACATTTTTTATATTTTCTACCTGACCCACATGGGCAGGTGTCATTTCGGCCAACTTTGCCAAAAATATTAATCATTCTGGCCCCGTTTTCTTGCTGATAGAGATGCTCAATGTAAGCTGCCTGTCTAGCAACCTCAAAGCACTGATCATCCGTGAGACCATTCATATACGGTGTTAGACGTTGAATTTCGGCATGAGCTTGCCGATGTTGTCCTGCCAGTGCCAAGATTACAGCATACTGGCTCCTGACCTGAACCAGTCGATGTATCAGTCCGGCATTATTGACCACAGGTAGTACATGCTGCTCCATGACCTCTCTTGCACCTTCGAAATCTTTAAACTCGACGAAATCATCCGCCAGGTCCTGTCCTACCCGGACCATAGATTCAGGGGCCATGGCTAGATTGTAGAATTTCATTGCATGGATACGCAGAAACGGATCTAGTTTTCCCTGTCTGCTTTTAATTATGGCTAATAGCTCAAGTGCATCAGCTAGATGTTTAAAATGTTCATGGTTGTTCTCGTCATAATTGATAATTTTCAGCAATGCCTCAGCGTTTTTCCCCATGACATCTTTTGGGCTGATTCCAAAAAAGGAGTTGAATCGCCACGGGTTTAACAGACACCTCAGAGTCATTTAAGATGGCTTAAAGAGAGGTGCCCATGAGCGGTAAGCGTTATCCCGAAGAGTTTAAAATTGAAGCAGTCAAACAGGTTGTTGATCGCGGTTATTCTGTTGCCAGCGTTGCAACACGTCTCGATATCACCACCCACAGCCTTTACGCCTGGATAAAGAAGTACGGTCCGGATTCTTCCACTAATAAAGAAGAGTCAGATGCTCAGGCCGAGATCCGCCGTCTCCAGAAAGAGCTGAAGCGGGTTACCGACGAACGGGACATATTAAAAAAAGCCGCGGCGTACTTCGCAAAGCTGTCCGACTGAGGTACGCCTTTATCCGTGACAACACCTGTTGCTGGCCTGTTCGCCTGCTCTGTCGGGTGCTGGATGTTCATCCCAGTGGTTTTTACGCCTGGCTTCAGCAGCCGCATTCACAACGCCATCAGGCAGACCTGAGACTGACAGGACAGATTAAACAGTTCTGGCTGGAATCGGGATGCGTCTATGGTTATCGCAAAATCCATCTGGATCTGCGGGACAGCGGGCAACAGTGCGGAGTGAACAGAGTCTGGCGACTGATGAAACGTGTCGGGATAAAGGCTCAGGTCGGATACCGGAGCCCGCGGGCACGTAAAGGCGAGGCCAGTATCGTGTCGCCCAACAGGCTCCAGCGACAGTTCAGCCCGGATGCTCCGGATGAGCGTTGGGTAACGGACATAACCTACATCAGGACCCACGAAGGCTGGCTGTATCTTGCCGTGGTTGTTGATCTGTTCTCACGCAAAATTATCGGCTGGTCCATGCAATCCCGGATGACAAAGGATATTGTCCTGAACGCACTGCTGATGGCTGTATGGCGGCGTAATCCCCAAAAACAGGTGCTGGTTCATTCGGATCAGGGCAGTCAGTACACAAGCCATGAGTGGCAGTCGTTCCTGAAATCACACGGCCTGGAGGGCAGCATGAGCCGTCGCGGTAACTGCCATGATAATGCGGTTGCAGAAAGCTTTTTCCAGTTGTTGAAACGCGAACGGATAAAGAAAAAGATCTACGGAACGCGGGAAGAAGCCCGCAGCGATATTTTTGATTACATCGAAATGTTTTATAACAGTAAGCGTCGGCATGGTTCTAGCGATCAGATGTCACCGACAGAATATGAAAACCAGTATTATCAACGGCTCGGAAGTGTCTAGATTATCCGTGGCGATTCATTTGATGCCGCACCAGCAGCTTTGAAAATATAGCGTTTGTCGTTTTTCAGCGCTTTCAGCCAGGAAGCAATATAGCTTTCATGCTGTACCTCCCCATCGATCCCCAGATCCGCCATCAGAAAAGCACTTCCCAGCTCCGCTACCAGTTCTTCCTCTGCATAATCCGTACTGCCAAACTTGCCTTTCATTTCACGATTCAGGCGTTTTTTTCCCACAGTCCAGTGAACCAGCTCATGCAGGCCGGTAGCATAGAAATTAGCCGCGTCCGAAAACAGATGGCGCTCCGGTAACCAGACTTCATCGGTTGATGGGCTGAAAAAGGCGTTTTGTCCTTTCTCGATGATGTTTGCGCCGCTTTTCTTGAAGAGGTTTTCAGCCTGCGGCAACGGGTCAAAGGTTGCTTCTGGGCTGACTGTTTCAGTTGTCAGTGGAAGTCCATGAATTTGTTCAACATTGAACACATTGAAGGTTTTCAGCATCGGGATCTGGTCGATTTCACCGTCGTCGTTTTCTTTCTCCAAGGTTATATAGAAAATGGTTGTCGTGCCGTGCTCGCCTTTACGAACCTGCCCGCCGACTGCCTGTGCTTGTTTGTAGGTCATCCAGCGTGAATCACCGAAGCCCTGTTCTGACGCACTGCACCACAACAGCATAATATTCATTCCGCTATACGCGATACCGGTTGTGAAGTTGGAGGGCAACCCAGACATGCCCGCCATTCGTTTCCACGGGCAAGACCACGGTTTTACACTGGCTTCAAGCGCTGCAATGATATTGTTGGTGACAGTCTGATAAATATCTGTTTTGGCTTTAGAAAATTTCGTTTTTGAGGAGCCTGACTGCTCCAGCGGGGATACGCTGGTCGCCGCTGCGGTGTTAGGGGCGCTAGTCTGGGTATGCAGGGAAATGGTCATGTTTTTTCTCCGTCAGTGGTGTGATTTTCGTCTTCGTATCGCCTGACGGTTCGCTTTCCCGGCATCGTTCCGGCACGCAAGGGCGCAGAATGCGTGCCATATAACCTTGCGGGACGGGTTGTGTTGGGAAACGATTAACCGGAAGCTGATACGGGAACGGAAGTCACGCGGGAGAAAAAAATCTGACTCTGTATAGCCGGGCGTAGCGGCCCTTAGGCCGCAGCGGTGAAATGGGTTTGGGTGTGATCTCTGTTTTACCCTGGCACCGATATTAGGACAGGATAAAAATTGACTAAAATCTCAAAAAGGACATAAAACTTGGAAAGGGCTACTTGCACTATGACAACGCTGGTGCAGAAAACTTCTTCCACTTGCTGGCATCGCCACGGAGCCTGTAGTGGCCTCAGCCAAGAAAAGTTTGAAAAGCAGCCCCTCGCTTAGCATAATGTCCTCATTACGTGGATAAGATCAGCGTAAGCCGAAAAAGTATCATGGACTCAACAGGGTGTATGCGGTACTACGTTCTTCAAGCTTTGAGAATCCTTTTGTATCGTTTTTCAAATAATTCTCTGCCGCCTTCCATGATTTCACATACGTGCTTCTTGATGTTATTGCCCTGAAGGCCACCAAAGGCATTGATATAGGATTGTCCTTTTATATTCACTAATGCAATAACGAGTTCGGAGTCTCCATTAACCACGATATTTGCGTTATGAGTTACGATGATAACTTGACGACGAGTCTTTAGCATTTTCAAACGGTCGACAATCAACGTTCCAATCAACTTATTGTCAAGATCATCCTCTGGTTGATCAAGTATTAATGGCTCAGAGCCGAGTGAAAGGATAAGGGATAGTATTGCAGCGCTTCTTTGACCGGCAGAGGCATTTGCAATGCTCCTAAATTTTCCGCCTTGATCTTTGAATGACACCTCCAACTTATCTTCTGGGAACCATTTAAGAATGTTGACTTCGATTTCGCCTCTAACAAAATTTATTCGGTCTTGGATATGGCTTGGGATTGGTTTTCCAAAGGTTGTTCCAGATAATAAGTTTTTTTTAAAGTCTTTGATTACTTTAATTTTATCGGAATCATTTTTGGATTTTTTAATTATCTCAATCAGATGCTCAATAGTATCCTTAATATAAGGGTGGTGGTCTACATTGAAATTTATTTGTCTTTTTTTCTCTTCGAAAATTTGACTAAATGTCACCAAGGACGCAGAAACATCTTCAAATGGTAATATTCTTATGCATATTGACTCGATACCAGAAAAATACTTTGAAATAAAACATTGGCGTCTGGTTGTTATAAGCTGTCGAATCTTTATAAGATTGCCTTCTGATTCGTTCAATAAACAGGATAATGTATAGCGTTGGTCTTCTAGTTCCTTAATTTTCGCTAGGTTAATTTCAATATTTTCTAGTTTGGTTTGCAGTGAATGTTGCTGACCAAGTTGGTTTTCAACATTGATGGACTTCTGAACATCGGGTATAGTATCGTATATTTTTTGCATAAATGCTGAATTATCAATCCATTCAGAGAATTCTGATAAAGCATTTAAAGCGTTTTCCATTACTTTTCGGGTTTGCTCTTTACTATCTATCAGAATATTATCAATATTTAGCAGTCGGTTGTGCATCTCTTTTTCAGCAGAAGAGTTGCCTTTGATGTAATCAGGAATGTATAGTGGTCGTAGAGCTTCGATGGATTTGAGCGTGCTCGTTATAGTGCTAATGGCATTGGGGTGGTGGCCGCGAATAAACCCTCTTACGGTGTCAAGACGTCGATAGAGAGCAAGTGCAGGATTGTCAGACAATTTACTAATTTGTGAGATTCGACTGAGAATATCGGCACGCTCACCTTCAAATTTTGATTTGTTGGCGATTTCTGTGCAGTGTTGTGAGATTGTGTTTTTTAAGTTTTTGTAGTTATTCGATTCTCGCTTTAAACTTATAATCCAGTTAGCCAGATCAATTTCTTCCGATTTATCAATAAGATTTAGAAGTGTGTTGGTGTTCTTTGATATCTCGAATATTTGCTTTTGGCTAAAAATCCTAATAGGAAATCGCTCCGCAATCACGCCGTCTTCAGCGATCCAGTCTGTACCTTGTTGTTTGTGGATTTCAGTCTTTTGATGGGTCCATGTGATACGGTAGGCCTCACCATTTTTGGTGTAATTTATACTAATTTTAGTGTCTTTCTTAAATAGACCCGGAGCGTCTTTTTTTTCAGGGATTCGTGTTGCGTTCCTAAAGGCTGTATTTATTTCATGATGTTGGGAGAGTTCTGTTTCTCGATCCAGTGCAATACGCATGAATTCTATGAGAGACGACTTCCCTGTTCCTCTACCTCCTATTATAGAATTGAGCCAAGGATTAAAATTAATTTCAAGTGGTTCTCTAGTTCCAAGATATTTAGTATTTTCCACATGCAAATTATTTATTACGCATGCAGGTGCTTCGTTCAGCGAATGCGGGAGAACAATGTCTGAGCGTATGACTGAACTGGCACCGTCAATAAGGGCATTTTTCAGACCACTGATATCGGGGATGTCCATCTTCAACCAACTGAATTTTCGGCCCACCTTGCTCGGATGATGACTGTCTGAACCGAGAAGCTCAGGAATATCTATATTGTATGATCGGTAAGACTTAAGAGTTTCAGATTCAGGATTGATAACTTCGACCGCGTCTACACTTGTGAGGGCTTGCTCTAGGGTTTTACCGGTAAGCTCCTTGCAGTAGCCTGCATCCATATCTATATGTGCAGGTATTGCCACGCCATCATACTTATGAATCATCTTGATGACTTGCTGAGGCGAACATTCTGTGACACTGTCCGTTTTCCCGTACTCGCTGTGGTATTGTACGGCCCCCAGTAAGGACGCTATGTCTGCAGATGTTTTTGATGGGTCGAAAATCGCAAGGATATGCACTCCTCCTTGGACTGAAATCTCAACTCCAGGGAAGATTGTTATATCTATTCCCTCATTTCGCAAATCTTCAGCGGCGGATTTGTATAAATCGATGGCGGCTCCGCTATTATGGTCAGTTATTGCAACACATTGAATTCCTTTTTCGATGAAGTGGTACAGCCATTCCGTGGGGCGGATGCGATTTTTAAGATCAACGTCTAATTTTGCATAGTCATATGAGTATGGTGTGTGTGTATGAATATCGAATTTATACCATTTAGAGCCAGGAACCATTTTTATTTCTCGAAAAAGTTATATAATGTATGGATGCCTCAAGGGTGTAATCTTAAACCGAATCTACAATATTTCAAAGGTTACTCCTTGTTTCTCATCATTCTGATTGAGCATACGCCACCTCACGTCCTCTGATTTTAGCGGCTATACCTGCCCACAGAGGTGTATGGGTTTCCGGAGATCAGGTCACCTGATAACTCATCGCTAGTTCGAAAAGGCGAATGACCTTCTGCTCAATCTCGTCAGACAACGTGGTCTGGTGTTTTTTTAACCAACTGCGGTTCAAACGTCCCATTACGATCGCGTGACGTGACCAGTTCGAAGCTGATCCCTTCCCAATATTGATGCCAGGATAAATCAGAGATCCGGATCTGTTTGCAGGCTTCGGACAAATTCTTCCGGAGTCTGGTTATTTAATGAGGAATGTGGCCGGTACTGGTTATATTCCTGCCGCCAGTGCTCGATCTTCTCCTGAGCATCTTCCAGTGACAGGAACCAGTGCACATTCAAACACTCATCGCGCAGGCTCCCGTTGAATGACTCGACCAGAGCATTATCTGTCAGTCTGCCGGGCCGTGAGAAGTCCATTGTCACCTTATTTTCGTATGCCCAACGGTCAAGCGCTTTAGAGATAAATTCGCTGCCATTATCCGTCTGCAACCGGTGTGGTATACGGTGCTGCATTTGTTTCAGGCGCTCCATAACAGCCACCACATCCTCTCCGCGCAGCCCCTGACCAACTTCGATCGCCAGGCATTCACGACTAAAATTATCCACTACAGTTAGGGCACGTATCCGACGCCCGTTGAACAGATTATCAGCAACAAAATCCATGCTCCAGCACTGATCTAATGCGGTCACTTCTGGACGGGCGTGTCGGTGCCTGGCTGTAACATGCCTGAGTGGTCGTTTTGCTCGCAGATTCAGTCCTTCCTGACAGTAAATTCGGTGGGTTTTCTTGTGGTTGACTAACCAGCCTTCCCTGCGCAAAAGAATATGAATGTGCGGGCAACCATAGCGGATCCGTGTCTCCGCAATTTCTCTTATCCGGTGAGTCAGGGCCCTGTCATCACGACAACTGCGATAGAGGTATACCGTGCGACTCTGCATCATTAAACGGCAACCACGACGCAGCCCGATACGATAGGCGTCCAGCAGGTAAGTCACCGCTTCACGCTTCTGAATGGGCCTCAGAACTTTTTTCGAATGACATCCTGGAGCATTTCCTTATCCAGACTGAGGTCCGCCACCAGACGCTTAAGCCGTTGGTTTTCGTCCTCAAGCTGCCGCAAACGGCGCAGTTCTGTTACGCCCATACCGCCAAATTTTTTCTTCCAGTTATAAAAAGTGGCTTCAGAAATACCCATCTTTCTGCACACTTCCTCCACCCGAGTGCCTGTTTCGGCCTGTTTAAGGGCGAATGCTATCTGTTCTTCGGTATAACGGGTCTTTTTCATGGTTGATATGCCTCTCAGTGAGATGAAAGAAAGACCGGATACTTTAGTTTAGGATGGCACTGTTTTCAGGGAGGAGATCAAGTCAAGTCACATGCACCTTTCAAACAAATTCCAAATCTCCAATCGATAGTATAAATTAGAAATATTCATCAGTACTGTTTTGAGAGGTTTATTACCCCTCTCAAAATGTGTTCTAGTTGTCGCAATAAATAATTGGAACAGCATTAGCCTCTTTTACAGCATGAGAAAAAGAAGACAAGATCCATAGCAGTTGAATCACATGAGGCTTAACCGGTTTTTTTCTTCGCAAATTAATGAACTCGCGCTCTATCTCTTTTTTGGATAAAAATGAACAGCTAAGAATGCATTTTCTATGCAATTTAACATCCTTAAAAAGGTCGTCAAGGTATTTCCTAATGTTTTTAGTGTCACCTTTTCTTACCTTTTTTATCTTGGTTGATACTGACTTTTTATTGTAAACTCCAGTATAGTTTTTATTGAATTTTCTCTTTAATTTAACAGTAAAATCAGCAGTATTAAAATACATATATCCAAGATTTTTTATACCCTGACCAACAACGTCATGAAGTTTACTTGCTGATGTGCTTTTGTCACCATGCTTTGAATGAATGAAACAAATGCATGACTCCGCTTTATTAAATGTGATATGGTCTGCCCATTCATTCCCTAAGTCATCGCAAAAGATGTAATCATCCCCACTATGAATGTTTTCCACCACATCAAACATGGAATCATTAGAGAACTTATCCATTCCTTTTAAAAGCAAACCTTTCTCACTTGAGACGTTTTTTATATTAGTTTTAGGGACAAGCATTTCTAATATGCTATTGATTTCCGATAAGCCTGAAGAGTCCTCGAAACAATTACCCATAAAATACATATAGCATGGGTCAGTAAACGTAATGCTGTAGAAACCATTTTTAAAGATAAAACTTTGCAAAGTTATATCTTTAGAGTTGAAGCGGCGCACGAAAAACGCGAAAGCGTTTCACGATAAATGCGAAAACGCCTCAAACCGTACCCTCTACATCGGTTAAATATCGGCTGGCTGACAACCGAACGAGTAAATAAAACAAA